>JARDVN010000001.1 GCA_028994555.1 Citrobacter amalonaticus
TGTAGTGCTCACGATCGATACGCCGTTCGTGCAGCAGTTTGGCAATGCGTTTGTACTCGGCAGGATGCAGATAGCGGAAGCAATAATCTTCCAGCTCCCACTTCAACTGACCGATACCTAATCGGTTCGCCAGTGGCGCGTAGATGTTGGTGCACTCTTTCGCCGCCAGAACACGCTCATCTTCCGGCGCGTCTTTCACTTCGCGCAGATGGGCGATTCGTTCGGCAAGTTTAATCACCACACAGCGGAAATCGTCGACCATCGCCAGCAGCATGCGCCGGACGTTATCGACCTGCTCTGAGGAGACGGAATCGGTATGGGTCGCTTTCAACTGGCGAATGGCCGCCATGTCGCGCACGCCATGGATAAGCGTGACGATGGATTTGCCCACGCTCTCTTCCAGGATATCTTCGCTGACGACATTGGCATCTGCCAGAGGGAACAGCAGCGCAGCCCGCAGCGTGTCGATATCCATACTCAGCGTGGAGAGGATTTCCACCATCTCCACACCACGCCACAGCAGCAGTTCCGCATCCGGATGCCCCTGTGTCTGTTGCAGGCAATACGCCCAGGTTTCGGCTAAGCGTTCACACGACTGCTGGCTGGCGATCCCAAGACTTTCGATCCATTTTTTCGGGTCAAATTCCCCAGCTTTGTTTAGATGTGCACTTCTTACCGCAACCATTGTCCTCTCCTTAAGGGACGTGACCTGTCGAAGTCGACAAGTCGTGATTTATTTTGAATGCTCAAACAATACCATCGATTCCAGGTGTCCCGTGTGGGGGGAACATGTCGAGCATCGCCAGCCGTTGTATCTGGTATCCTGCGCGTAATAACGCCTCACTATCACGCGCCAGCGTGGCGGGGTTACAGGATACATAAACAATGCGGCCAGGCTGCAATTTTATAATATGTTGCATCACGCCCGCAGCCCCTGCACGTGCGGGGTCGAGCAAGACTTTATCAAAACCGTTTTTGGCCCACGGCTGTCGGGTGACATCCTCTTCAAGATTTTCATGAAAGAATGTCACATTGTGTAATCCATTCTGTTGTGCGTTCTCGCGCCCTTTTTCCACCAGCGCAGGCACGCCTTCCACGCCGACAACGCTTGCCGCCCGGGTCGCTAACGGGAGCGTGAAATTGCCCATCCCGCAGAAGAGATCCAGCACGCGATCGCCAGGCTGTACGTCCAGCCACGCCAGGGCACTGGCCACCATTTTCTGGTTTACGCCTTCATTGACCTGAATAAAATCACGCGGGCTAAAGTTTAAGCGTAGACCGTTTGACTCATACCAGGGCGTCTGACCAGAAACCGTTTCCAGTATCTCGCTATGCGGAGCCAGATACAGAGACAGTCCCTTAGAATGCGAAAAGCGTTCCAGTTTTTCGTTATCCGCGCGACTTAACGGCGCGGTATGGCGCAGAATCATCAGCGTGCCGCTGCCTGCCTGCACCAGTTCAACGTGCCCGAGATGGCGAATTCCCTGCAGGCTGCCAAGACATGCCCTGAGATCGGGCAGCAATGCGTCAAGTTGGGGCACCAAAATGGGGCACTGTTTAATATCGACAATCTCACTGGATGCCGTCTTGCGAAACCCCATCTGGAACTGTTGGGTTTTCGGTTGATAATTGAGGCTCAGACGTGCGCGACGGCGATAGCCCCACGGCGCATCGGCGATCACCTCAGTGACGATGTTGTTCATCAGGCGTGACAGTGCGGCGCTTTTGCTACGCTGCTGGAGTTCAATACTGGCGTGCTGTTGCTGGCAACCGCCGCAAACGCCAAAGTGCGGACAGCGCGGTGTGACGCGTTCGGCGCTATCATTCAAACGGCGCTTAACCTGGGCTTTCGCGTACTGTTTTTTATCTTCTGTGATCGCCACTTCCGCACTTTCTTGCGGCAGTAATCCGGGGATAAACAGCGTCTTTCCGTTGTGTCGCGCAACGCCCTGACCAAAAGAGTCGAGGTCACTGGCAGTTACGGTTATGATCTGGCGCGTCGTCACGCGCCGTTTTGCAGAGTAGAATTGCGCCATCGGCGAGGTTATTCTCAATTTAACAGTGTGACCCTAATTGTCCCATAACGGAACTCCATGACCAACTACAGCCTGCGCGCTCGCATGATGATTCTGATCCTGGCCCCGACCGTGCTTATCGGTTTATTGCTCAGTATCTTTTTCGTTGTGCATCGCTACCACGACTTGCAGCGTCAACTGGAAGATGCCGGTGCCAGTATCATTGAGCCTCTTGCGGTCTCTACCGAATACGGTATGAATCTGCAAAACCGAGAATCCATAGGCCAGCTCATCAGCGTTTTACATCGCCGCCACTCAGATATTGTGCGGGCGATTTCGGTCTACGACGAGGATAATCGCCTCTTTGTCACCTCGAATTTCAATCTCAATCCGTCGGAAATGCAACTGCCTCCGGGCTCACCGATCCCGCGCCGACTGAGCGTTGAGCGTCATGGTGATATTTTAATCCTGCGCACGCCGATCATTTCAGAGAGCTATTCGCTTGACGAATCCCCGGCCACAGACGCGAAAAACGCAGGGAATATGCTGGGATATGTGGCGCTTGAGCTCGATCTCAAGTCGGTCCGCTTACAACAGTATAAAGAAATCTTCATTTCTTCCGTCATGATGCTGTTTTGTATCGGCATTGCGTTGATCTTTGGCTGGCGTCTGATGCGCGATGTGACAGGGCCCATTCGCAACATGGTCAATACGGTTGACCGTATTCGCCGGGGGCAACTCGACAGCCGCGTTGAGGGCTTTATGCTTGGCGAGTTGGATATGTTGAAAAACGGCATTAACTCGATGGCGATGTCGCTCGCCGCCTATCATGAAGAGATGCAACACAATATCGATCAGGCGACCTCAGATTTGCGTGAAACGCTTGAGCAGATGGAAATCCAGAACGTTGAGCTGGACCTGGCGAAAAAACGCGCGCAGGAAGCCGCACGCATCAAATCTGAGTTTCTGGCCAATATGTCCCACGAGCTGCGCACGCCCCTGAACGGCGTGATCGGCTTTACGCGCCTGACGCTGAAAACGGAACTGAATACCACCCAGCGCGACCACCTGAATACTATCGAGCGGTCGGCAAATAACCTGCTGGCCATCATCAACGACGTCCTGGATTTCTCTAAGCTGGAAGCGGGTAAACTCATTCTCGAAAGCATTCCTTTCGCGCTGCGTAATACACTCGATGAAGTGGTGACGCTGTTGGCGCATTCATCGCACGATAAGGGACTGGAGCTGACGCTCAATATTAAGAATGACGTGCCGGATAATGTGATTGGCGATCCGCTGCGTTTACAGCAGGTCATCACCAATCTGGTCGGCAACGCGATTAAATTTACCGAGAGCGGCAACATCGACATTCTGGTGGAGAAACGCTCGCTGAGTAACACCAAAGTCCAAATAGAAGTGCAGATCCGCGATACAGGCATCGGTATTCCTGAACGCGATCAATCACGCCTGTTCCAGGCTTTCCGTCAGGCCGACGCCAGTATTTCCCGTCGCCACGGCGGCACCGGACTGGGACTGGTGATCACCCAGAAACTGGTCAATGAGATGGGTGGCGATATCTCCTTCCACAGCCAACCGCACCGCGGATCAACCTTCTGGTTCCATATCAATCTCGATCTGAATCCGAATGTGATCAACGACGGTCCGGCCACCGCCTGCCTGGCCGGTAAACGCATTGCCTACATTGAGCCGAATGCCGCCGCCGCGCAATGTACGCTGGATATTCTCAGCGAAACGCCGCTGGAGGTGGTCTACAGCCCTACGTTTTCCGCGTTGGCCGTTGAGCATTACGACTTTATGCTGCTCGGCGTTGCCGTCACCTTCAAAGAACCACTGACGATGCAGCATGAGCGGCTGATTCAGGCGACCCAAATGGCCGAGTTCCTGATGCTGGCGCTACCGTGCCACGCTCAGGTGAACGCTGAAAAACTCAAGCAGGACGGCGTGGCCAGTTGTCTGCTAAAACCCCTGACCTCCACGCGTCTACTGCCGGCACTGGTGGATTTGTGCCACCAGAACCATCCCGAGAACCGTCTGGAATCAGACGAGAACAAAATTGCGATGACCGTCATGGCGGTCGATGATAACCCGGCGAACCTGAAGCTGATTGGCGCACTGCTGGACGATCAGGTACAGCACGTTGAGCTGTGTGATAGCGGCCAGCAGGCGGTCGATCGCGCAAAGCAAATGCAGTTTGATCTGATCCTGATGGATATTCAGATGCCGGATATGGATGGCATCCGGGCTTGCGAATTGATCCATCAGCTTCCCCATCAGCAACAAACACCGGTCATTGCCGTCACCGCACACGCGATGGCGGGTCAGAAAGAGAAATTGCTGAGCGCCGGAATGAATGACTATCTGGCAAAACCGATCGAAGAAGAGAAGCTGTGCAGCCTGCTGCAACGCTATAAACCCGGCGCGACCGTCCCGACACGCCAGAACAGCGTAGAACCTGTCGAACCCATCTTCAATCCGAATGCCACACTGGACTGGCAACTGGCGCTGCGCCAGGCCGCCGGGAAACCGGATCTGGCACGCGATATGCTGCAAATGCTGATCAATTTCCTGCCGGAAGTGCGTAATAAAATCGAAGAGCAGCTGGTAGGCGAGAATCCAGAGGGCTTAATTGATCTGATTCATAAATTACATGGCAGTTGCGGTTATAGCGGCGTACCTCGCATGAAGAATTTATGTCAGTTGCTGGAAAATCAGCTACGCGAAGGGACGCCGGAAGAGGAACTGGAACCCGAGTTTCTGGAGCTGCTTGATGAGATGGATAACGTGGCGCGAGAAGCCCGCAAAGGGTTGTTATAGGCCGGGCAGGCATCCGGCCAGTGAATCATCTCAGCGTAGCGTCTGACCCATTTTGAGGGTCGCCGCGACGTTGCGCGCGGTCATGCGCACGTTTTCTGCGGCATTCTTTAACGCCTCGTCCAGTGTACAGATGGTGTAAATCACACTAAAGACGGCATCCAGTCCATGTTCATGGACGATGCCGACATCAGCCGTCAGGCTACCGGCAATACCGATCACCGGTTTGTTGTAGCGCTTCGCCACCTTCGCCACGCCTACCGGCACTTTGCCGTGGATCGTCTGGCTATCAATACGCCCTTCTCCGGTGATCACCAGATCGGCATCGGCAACGGATTCATCCAGTTGCAGCGCATCGGTAACAATCTCAATCCCACGCCGCAATTGCGCACCGCAAAACGCATACAGCGCCGCGCCCATACCGCCGGCTGCGCCGCCGCCAGCCAGTTCAAGAACATCCACACCCAGGTCGCGGGCGATAATCCGTGCATAATGCGCCAGTGCCGTATCCAGACGATCGATCGTCTCTGCCGTCGCCCCTTTCTGAGGGCCAAACACCGCCGATGCCCCCCTCTTTACCGGTCAGCGGATTCGTCACATCACACGCCACTTCGATACGGCATGCGGCAAGACGAGGATCCAACTGGCTGATATCAATCTGCGCAAGCGTATCGAGCGCCGCACCGCCCTTACCAATTTCATTGTGCCGCGCATCGAGCAATTTTGCCCCCAACGCCTGCACCATGCCCGCACCGCCGTCGTTGGTCGCACTGCCGCCGAGCCCAATAATAATATGATCAACGCCAGCATCCAGCGCATGACGAATCAACTCCCCGGTTCCCCAGGAGGTTGTCTTTAATGGATCGCGTAACGCGACAGGCACCTGCTCCAGGCCGCTGGCTGCCGCCATCTCAATGAAGGCCGTGCGCTCGTCGCCGGATAAGCCATAAAATGCAGTGACGGGTTCCCCAAGAGGGCCCGTGACGTCGACGTCAACAATGCGTCCCGTCGTCGCCGCGACCATGGCTTCGACCGTTCCTTCTCCTCCATCAGCAACCGGAAGTTTTACATACTCCGCATTGGGCCAGATTTCGCGAAAACCTTGCTCAATGGCGCTCGCCACCTCGAGGGCACTCAAACTTTCCTTATACGAGTCCGGTGCGATCACTATTTTCATAAGCCGTCCTTACGCATGTTGACTCCACTAAGCATACACCCGGTTTACCGATAAAAAATAACCGGTCCTTTTGGGACCGGCGTCTGTCTCAACGAACCATGCATGGACGCTTGTTATCGAACGTCCAGTTCGGGATCAGATACTGCATCCCCATCGCGTCATCGCGTGCGCCCAGCCCGTGTTTCTGATACAGCTCGTGGGCTTTCATCACCTGGTCCATATCCAGCTCAACACCCAGACCCGGTTTCGCCGGTACCTGCACCATACCGCCTTTAATTTCAAACGGCTCTTTAGTCAGGCGCTGGTTGCCTTCCTGCCAGATCCAGTGAGTATCGATCGCTGTTATTTTGCCCGGTGCCGCCGCGGCCACATGGGTAAACATCGCCAGTGAAACGTCAAAGTGGTTGTTGGAGTGAGAACCCCAGGTCAGACCGAATTCATGGCACATCTGCGCCACACGCACGGAACCCTGCATCGTCCAGAAGTGCGGGTCCGCCAACGGGATATCCACCGACTGCAATGACAACGTATGGCCCATCTGACGCCAGTCGGTTGCGATCATGTTTGTTGCCGTCGGCAGACCGGTAGCGCGACGGAACTCCGCCATCACCTCGCGGCCCGAGAAACCTTGTTCCGCACCGCACGGATCTTCCGCGTAGGCCAGCGATCCTTTCAGGTACTTACCGATGTTGATCGCTTCATTCAGTGACCATGCACCGTTGGGATCCAGCGTAACGCGCGCCTGCGGGAAGCGCTTTGCCAGCGCCACAATGGATTCCGCCTCTTCTTCCCCAGCCAGCACGCCGCCTTTCAGTTTGAAGTCGTTGAAACCGTATTTTTCATACGCCGCTTCCGCCAGACGGACGACCGCATCAGGGGTCATCGCTTCTTCATGACGCAGACGATACCAGTCACATTGCTCATCCGGTTGGCTCTGATACGGCAGCGGGGTGGCCTTGCGATTCCCGACGAAGAACAGATAACCGAGCATTTCTACTTCGCTACGCTGTTGACCGTCACCCAGCAAAGACGCCACGTTAACGCCCAGATGCTGCCCCAGCAGATCCAGCAGCGCGGCTTCAATCCCGGTGACCACGTGGATGGTGGTACGCAGGTCGAACGTTTGCAGGCCGCGGCCACCAGCATCTCGATCGGCAAAGGTATTACGTACCGCATTCAGCACGTTTTTGTACTCACCAAGCGGTTTACCCACCACCAGTGGGATCGCGTCTTCCAGCGTCTTACGGATTTTTTCGCCGCCGGGGATTTCACCGACGCCGGTATGACCTGAATTATCTTTAATGATCACGATATTTCGCGTGAAGAACGGAGCGTGAGCGCCGCTCAGGTTCATCAGCATACTGTCGTGGCCCGCAACCGGGATAACCTGCATTGCCGTAACAACGGGAGTGGTAAATTGTGCGTTCATTGTTCAGTCCTTATACAAATCAGTGACGGCCGAAAACGGGACGTTTACGGTCAAAAGTCCAGCCGGGGATCAGGTACTGCATCGGGCCTGCGTCATTTCGCGCGCCGCCTGGCAGTTTTTTGTAAGCTTCATGCGCTTTCTGCACGTGATCCCAGTCCAGCTCAACGCCCAACCCAGGCGCATCGGGAACGGCAATTTTTCCGTTTTTAATCTCAAGCGGATTTTTCGTCAGACGGCAGTCGCCCTCCTGCCAGATCCAGTGGGTGTCGATGGCGGTCGGATTACCTGGCGCAGCGGCGCCGACGTGGGTAAACATCGCCAGTGAAATATCAAAGTGGTTGTTAGAGTGGCAGCCCCAGGTCAGCCCCCAGTCGTCGCACAACTGTGCCACACGTACCGCACCGGAAAGCGTCCAGAAATGCGGATCGGCAAGCGGGATATCGACGGCATTCAGCATTACCGCGTGGCCCATTTCGCGCCAGTTAGTGGCAATCATGTTCGTCGCCACCGGCAAACCGGTGGCGCGGCGAAATTCCGCCATCACTTCGCGACCCGAGAATCCCTGCTCTGCGCCACACGGATCTTCTGCGTAGGTGAGCACATCATTCAGGCCCTTACACAGTGCGATAGCCTCATCAAGCAACCAGGCGCCGTTGGGATCAACGGTAATACGCGCATCCGGGAAACGTTTTTTCAGCGCGCGGGCGGTTTCAATCTCTTGCTCGCCTGGCAGCACGCCGCCTTTGAGTTTGAAATCTTTAAAACCGTAGCGATCCTGCGAAGCTTCCGCCAGACGCACCACGGCATCGCTGTTGAGCGCTTCCTGATGACGCAGGTGATACCAGTCGTGATTGCCCGGCGTGGTCTCCAGATAAGGCAGATCGGTTTTGGTCCTGTCGCCCACGTAGAAAAGATAACCAAGCACTGTGACCGCATCACGCTGCTTGCCGGGTCCTAACAATTCGCAAACCGGCACGTTGAGCGCTTTGCCCAGCAGATCCAGCAGGGCAGCTTCCAGTGCGGCCACCGCGTTGACGCGCAGTTCGAATGTCCATGCGCCTTTGCCAAAAGTATCAAAGTCAGCGGCCTGATTGCCTTTGTGGACCAACTGGACCACTTTATTCAGCCGGGCCACTTCCTGACCGAGCACCATCGGAATAGCATCAACCAGCGTCTGGTAGATAACCTCTCCGCCTGGCGCTTCACCGACGCCGGTGTTGCCGGCGTTATCGGTCAGCACCACGATATTGCGGGTAAAGTACGCGTTATGCGCGCCGCCAATGTTGAGGAGCATACTGTCATGTCCGGCGACCGGAATGACCTTCATGTCCGTGATAACGGGGCTGGATTGTGTCGTCATGATAGTTGTCCTGCGACCGGTTTCAGTTCGATACGTTTAATATCCCCCCACCAGCACCAGGTAGCTCAGTACCGCGATCAACGCATGCACGCCCACATAAATCAGCGCACCGTTGAAGGAGCCGGTCGTGCCAACGATGTAGCCAATGGCAATGGGTGTCACGATGCCAGAGATGTTGCCGAACATGTTGAACAGACCGCCGCTCAGACCGCTGATCTCCTTCGGCGCTGTATCAGCCATCACCGCCCAGCCCAGGGCACCGATACCCTTACCAAAGAATGCCAGCGCCATGAAACCGATAATCATCCACTCAACGTTGACGTAGTTACAGAACACCATCACCATCGACAGCAACATCCCCATCACGATAGGCGTTTTACGCGCAATGTTCAGTGAGCCGGTCCGACGCATCAGCCAGTCGGAGATAATGCCGCCCAGCACCCCACCGATAAATCCGCACACCGCAGGAACCGAGGCCACAAAGCCCGCTTTCAGTATCGACATACCGCGCGCCTGCACCAGATAAACCGGGAACCAGGTGATAAAGAAGTAGGTCAACGCGTTAATGCAGTACTGTCCGATATACACGCCGATCATCATGCGGGAACCCAGCAACTGCTTGACCTGTCCCCATTTCACGCTGAGTGGCACTTTGGCTTTGGTGTCTTTCTGATCCATGTTGATCAGCGCACCGCCTTCTGCAATGTATTCCAGTTCTTTCTTGTTCACACCCGGATGCTGGTTGGGCTCGTGGATCACTTTCAACCAGATAAAGCTGATGACGATCCCGAGGCCGCCCATAAAGAAGAACACATGCGACCAACCCACTTCGTGCGTCAGCCAGCCCATGATTGGGGCGAAAATAACGGTGGCGAAGTACTGCGCGGAGTTAAAGATAGCCACTGCCGTTCCCCTCTCCTGCGCCGGGAACCAGGCCGCGACGATGCGGCTGTTGCCTGGGAATGACGGCGCCTCCGCCAGACCGACAAGGAAGCGCAGGGTAAACAGCGCAACGATGATGCCGAAGCCGCTGAAGATATCGACGAAGCCTTGTAACAAGGTAAACATCGACCAGATAAAGATCGACCAGAAGTAAACGCGTTTGGAACCAAAACGGTCCAGCAGCCAGCCGCCCGGGATCTGCCCGATAACGTAGGCCCATGAGAACGCAGAGAAAACGTAACCCATGCCAACCGGATCCAGACCAATGTCTTTGGCCATTTCCGAACCGGCAATGGACAAGGTGGCGCGATCGCCATAGTTGAAGGAGGTGACGATAAACAACATCACCACTATCCAGTAGCGGGCATTGGTGCGTTTTTCCGCACCGCTCGCAGCCTGACTTAATGAACTCATTGTTGCACTCCTGAATTTTCGCGTTAGTCACGCTCACTCTGAACAGCACAACTGGTAGGGGATCAGAGGTGACGTTTCGTGTTTTTTATTGCAGCTTTTATTAGGTCGTTCGCCTTGCTAACTGCATTTTTTATAACTGGCAGGAGAAGTATAAAAAGCACCCGGTTCTTGCTCACCGTGCAAGAACCCAACATTTAGGTGACGTATCACTTATGTTTATGGCAAAAGCCCAGGACGATGGAAGCGACTTCACGGAATTGAAAACCTACAACGGAAATCGCGTGGGGCTTACGTGGAAAAGGCAGGAGTGTGAAACAGGTCGCTTGACCCTATGAAAACGCCCCTAAAAACCCTTCTATATTGAGGGTATTTAGGGGCGTTTGCCCGAGGCTAACTCGATTCAGTATTGGGTAGAATAGCGTCAGGTTGTTCCCGTGTCTGGCACCATTTGGGAGCCCCTCCCGGTAGGGGGGAGGGATAACTCTCAGGGTAAGAGTGTGCCCCAGTTTTCAACCCAGGGATTGGATTCACTTTCGGGTTCCGGGTGCTCACTGGCATCAATCAGCAACATTTCCCCCCACGCGCTGTGCGCTTTGCTCCTGTAACAGGGCATCAAACTGTTTACCGCCGTTGCAGAAATTGACATAGCTGCTGTCGCCCAACGCAATCACGCCGTAACGCAGATTGGGCTGGAAACCCAGTTGGTCTTTGATTCCCTGATACAGCGGCACAATGCTGTCCGGTAAATCGCCCTGTCCGGTCGTGGAGGTGACCACCAGCACGATTTTGTCCTGATATTCCTGCCAGTCCGCCAGTTCAGGATCTTCATAAACAGTCGCTCTGTGCCCTTGCGCCGTCAGGATCGCTTCGGCTTCTTCGGCTACCAGCAGCGCGTTACCATACATTGTCCCGACAAAAATCCCAATTTCCGCCATGCTTACTTACTCCCTGGAGAAAGAACGTATCTCTTCATCCTGACCTGCTGGCTCGCTTAACTCAACCCTTTCATTCTCAGGGAGAAGTCCTTGCCAGCCAAACTGTGATAATGCCTGCATCCAGACTGCGTCCAGTCCCGCATGGATCGTCAACGGTTCACCGGTAAACGGATGCGTCAGCGAAAGCTGGCTGGCATGCAGCATCAGTCGGTTGCAGCCAAAATGTTCTGCCGCGCTGCGGTTCTGCCGCAAATCACCATGTTTGCTGTCGCCAAGAATTGGATGGCGCAGGTGCGCCAGATGGCGTCTGAGCTGATGTTTGCGCCCCGTTTGCGGATCCAGTTCCACCAGTCCGTAACGTGTCGTCGAATAACGTCCGGTCGCCACCGGCATTTCAACGGTGGCGAGGCCGCGATAATGGGTGAGTGCAGGCTGTGGGTCTTTGTTTTCACGGGCAAACTTATCGGCGATTTTATCCAGTTCTTCCACCAGCGGATAATCCAGTACCGCTTCCTCCATAAGCCATCCGCGGACAATCGCATGATAGCGTTTATGGATCTCATGTTGCTCGAACTGCTGCGCAAGGCGGCGCCCGGCTTCGCTGGATAAGCCCATCAGCAACACACCGGAGGTCGGTCTGTCGAGACGATGCGCGGTAAACACATGCTGACCGATCTGGTCACGCACGGTTTGCATCACCACCACTTTTTCGTCGCGATCCAGCCAACTGCGGTGCACCAGCCAACCGGAGGGTTTGTTGACCGCAACCAGCCATTCATCCTGATACAGAATCTCCAGCATCAGGATTTATCTTGCGCGAAAAGCGCATCCAGCGCCTGCAACGCCTCCAACAGAACTTCGCGCTGCGGATGATCGGCGGTGAGCGCCATTTCATAATAGGGTGCGACGGCGAACGTCGCCGGCAGCGGCTGGGCGCTGTCCAGTAACGCATGCATACGGGGGGATCAAAACCCACTGCAGCCACTCAACTGGCTCCATCGTATCCATACAAAACGGTTGGGTACTGGTAAACAGGTGGGCTTCGGGTTCATCCATCCGCCAGTGTTGATGCTCACGTAGCAGCGCTTCAAGTGCGTGTAGCTGCTGACGCACACGGTCATGAGTCGTCATGAAAGTCACCTCAATGATGAAAAATCTGGCGCGAAGAATACCACCAGTAAAAAAAGAAACAAAAAAAGGGAGCACTGTAAAAACAGTGCTCCCGGTTCGTTTCGCAGCATTCCAGCTACTTTTAGTGCTCCCTGCTCATCCGTGACAACTTTTCCTGTGGTCTTGCGACCTGTTGTTCATCCTGAACATTTTGCATCCTGCTCACACCACCCCGATGTGATTACTTCATCCTGAAGTGTCCTGGCCATCCTGACCCACCGACTATCCTGACCGGCTCTCGTTCTCCTTCCTGGAGGTGTCCTTTAACGCACTCCTGCGTTTTCCTCTTTGCTTCATCCTGAAGCCTTTCCCTGTAACACCATCCTGGTGTGTCCTGACAAAGTGCCATCATCCTGATGTTCACTTCGTTGTGCGACTCCCTGTCGACGTACATAGAATCGCCTTTTTCACGCCATCTTACAAGACGCTTACAGACAATGCCTTAAGGAAAATTTCATATGAAAGTTGACAGTGAATCATTAACTCGATGATTTATTAGAATATAACTTATTTATACTTCTTAATATCTTCATTAATTACCTGGCGATCTCCTACAGGGCCAGTAAGAGATCTCTCACATATTTACGGGGGGAAATGGATTACAGAAGAGGCTTAAGTTGTGTGAGGAAATCCGCAAGAGAAGGGGCGAGAACAGAACGATTACGGGTTCCCAGCGTTTCTTTAATCACTTCTCCCGACAGATTGCAGAGGGAAATGACCTCAAGTTCATTGTCCTGCGTGGCAATAAAGAGTGTCGGCGACAGTTTCAAACGTTTCTGCGTCACCAGATGACCAATCAGGTTCTCCTGAACACGTCTGAAATCATCCGCGCTCCAGGTCTGCAACAGCGTCAGCGTTTCGCTGCCAAACTGCGCGTGCATATCCCCGGCAAACTGCGTGGTATAAAACGCGTGAAGTGCAGATTGTATCACAATATCGAAGGCACGTTCAACCGCGTTTACATTCTGTTCACCTTCGAACGGCTGCGGTTGCCAGTAAACGGCATCACGGGTACTCGCAATAATACAAGGAGAAGGCACGCCATACAGCTCTTCGCTCATCGGCCAACTATCGTTTGTTGCCTGCCATGCTTCACAGTAACGTGTCGTAAAATCCTTCAGGGCCAAAGCTGTCTGTTCGTCCACCGGTTTCTCTCTTCATAAAAGCCAGGATACACTTGGCACATAGTGTATCTGGTTTATGACGGTGAAACATGTCTTCTTATGAAAACCATCAGGCGCTTGATGGCCTGACGCTCGGTAAATCAACGGATTACCGGGATATTTATGACCCCAGCCTGCTACAGGGCGTACCCCGTAGTCTGAATCGCGACCCGCTGGGACTCAACGCAGAGAACTTACCGTTTCATGGCGCTGATATCTGGACGCTGTATGAGCTGTCATGGCTGAATGCCAAAGGATTACCCCAGGTGGCGGTCGGTCATGTGGAGCTGGATTACACCAGCGTCAATCTGATTGAATCCAAAAGCTTTAAGCTGTACCTGAACAGCTTCAACCAGACGCGGTTTGACTCCTGGGAAGCGGTACAACAGACGCTGGAAAAGGATCTTCGCGCCTGTGCAAAAGGGAATGTGACCGTTGCGCTGTACCGTCTCGACGAACTGGAAGGACAACCCGTCGCGCATTTTCACGGCACCTGCATTGATGATCAGGACATTGACATTGATAACTACCAGTTCACTACCGATTATCTGCAATCCGCCACCAGCGCAGAAAAAGTGGTTGAAGAGACGCTGGTGAGCCATCTGTTGAAATCAAACTGCCTGATCACCCATCAGCCGGACTGGGGTTCCATACAAATTCAGTATCGGGGACGTAAAATAGACAGGGAGAAGCTGCTTCGTTATCTGGTCTCTTTTCGCCATCATAATGAGTTCCACGAGCAGTGCGTGGAGCGCATCTTCAATGACCTGCTACGCTTCTGCCAGCCTGAAAAACTGAGCGTTTACGCGCGTTACACCCGTCGCGGTGGGCTGGATATTAATCCATGGCGTAGCAATACCGACTTCACTCCGTCCACCGGCAGATTAGTTCGACAGTGAATTATTTCACCATTTTGCGGAGTGGATTCCATGCGCAAGGTTGTGAAAGGTCATAAGCCAGGGCTATTGTTAGCCACAGGGAATGACGTTTTGCGTCCCATAAGGAGTTTACTTGATTACACATATTAGCCCGCTTGGCTCTATGGACATGTTGTCGCAGCTGGAAGTCGATATGCTTAAACGCACGGCCAGCAGTGACCTGTATCAACTGTTTCGTAACTGTTCGCTTGCCGTTTTAAACTCCGGCAGTCTGACTGACAACAGCAAAGAGCTGCTGTCCCGCTTTGAAAGTTTCGATATCAACGTGTTGCGTCGCGAACGCGGCGTGAAGCTGGAACTGATCAATCCGCCAGAAGATGCATTCGTCGATGGCCGTATCATCCGCGCGCTGCAGGCGAACCTGTTTGCCGTGCTGCGCGACATTCTGTTTGTTAACGGTCAGATTCATAACGCGGGTCGTTTCCAGCATCTGGATCTCGAAAGCTCCGTGCACATTACTAACCTGGTGTTCTCTATTTTGCGTAATGCCAGAGCGCTGCACGTCGGCGAAGCGCCAAACATGGTGGTCTGCTGGGGCGGTCACTCGATTAATGAAAACGAATATCTGTATGCCCGCCGCGTCGGGACACAGTTAGGTCTGCGCGAGCTGAACATTTGCACCGGCTGTGGGCCGGGTGCGATGGAAGCGCCGATGAAAGGCGCCGCGGTAGGCCATGCGCAACAGCGCTATAAAGACAGCCGTTTTATTGGGATGACCGAGCCGTCGATCATCGCCGCTGAGCCACCGAACCCGCTGGTCAACGAACTGATCATTATGCCGGACATCGAAAAACGTCTGGAAGCTTTCGTGCGTATCGCCCACGGCATTATCATTTTCCCGGGCGGCGTGGGAACCGCAGAAGAGCTATTGTATCTGCTGGGTATTCTGATGAACCCGGCGAACAAAGATCAGGTTCTGCCGCTCATCCTCACCGGCCCGAAAGAGAGCGCCGACTACTTCCGCGTGCTGGATGAGTTCATTGTCCATACGCTGGGCGAAGCCGCGCGCCAGCATTACCGCATTATCATTGATGATGCGGCGGAAGTCGCACGCTTAATGAAAAAAGCGATGCCGCTGGTGAAAGAAAATCGTCGTGATACCGGAGACGCCTATAGCTTTAACTGGTCGATCCGCATTACGCCAGACCTGCAAATGCCGTTTGAACCGTCACACGAAAACATGGCTAACCTGAAGCTTTATCCGGATCAGCCGGTAGAAGTGCTGGCGGCCGACCTGCGTCGCGCCTTCTCTGGCATTGTGGCGGGTAACGTTAAGGAAGTGGGTATCCGCGCCATTGAAGAGTTTGGCCCATACAAAATCCACGGCGACAGTGAAATGATGCGTCGTATGGACGATCTCCTACAAGGTTTTGTCGCACAGCACCGTATGAAGCTGCCTGGCACTGCCTATATCCCCTGTTACGAAATCTGCGCCTGACGCGCAAAGCGCATAGCCCGCCGGGAGCGCCTGATGGCCTCCCGGTTTTTTTATGTATACCAACGAGATAGGGGTGACGTTTTATAAAGTTAGCTAATACATCATACAAAAAACATTTCAACGCAAACGATTACCCTTCTAATGCAACCGCGTTTTATCAGACTAAATTTCACTTAGACATCATAAACAACTAAAAACGGTTCTTTTTACCGCGTAAGCTCCGTAACTTCCCGAGATTCCTTTCAGGCTATATGTTGTTAATGTTAGCCTTCGCGCGTGTAAATTCGCTTTGATGTTTTTTTAACAGACTAATGATCCAATTTTATCCGGTTTAAAAGTGGATTATTGCATTTGAGATCCCGATCACTGATAGATTCATTAGTTAAATGTATCTTTCCGCCCGCAAATTATTACGGTTAAAAATTATATAAAAATCGTCATTGCAAGAATTTCGTATTACGGTCAGGAATTTTTTCCTGATTTTTAGCTTCCTCCAGGAGAACCAGATGGAAACCACCCAAACCAGCACTATTGCTTCGACTGAAACACGAAGCGCATGGCGCAAGACCGATACCATGTGGATGCTGGGCCTTTATGGCACGGCTATCGGCGCAGGCGTATTATTCCTGCCAATCAACGCAGGTGTCGGCGGTATGATCCCGCTTATCATCATGGCAATTATCGCCTTCCCGATGACCTTCTTCGCCCACCGTGGTCTGACTCGCTTCGTGCTGTCCGGCAAAAACCCAGGCGAAGACATCACCGAAGTCGTTGAAGAGCATTTTGGTATCGGCGCGGGTAAACTGATTACTCTGCTGTACTTCTTCGCGATTTACCCGATTCTGTTGGTTTATAGCGTCGCGATTACCAACACGGTTGAGAGCTTCCTGACTCACCAGTTAGCCATTACTCCACCGCCGCGTGCGATCCTGTCGCTGATCCTGATTGTCGGGATGATGACTATCGTTCGCTTCGGTGAGCAGATGATCGTCAAGGCGATGAGCATCCTGGTGTTCCCGTTTGTTGCCGCGCTGATGCTGCTGGCTCTGTATCTGATCCCACAGTGGAGCGGTGCAGCGCTGGAAACCTTATCCTTTGACTCTGCGGCTACGACCGGCAACGGTCTGTGGATGACTCTGTGGCTGGCGATTCCGGTGATGGTGTTCTCGTTCAACCACTCTCCGATTATCTCTTCCTTCGCGGTGGCGAAGCGTGAAGAGTACGGCGATGCGGCAGAGAAAAAATGCTCGAAGATTCTGGCCTTCGCTCACATCATGATGGTGCTGACGGTCATGTTCTTCGTCTTCAGCTGCGTACTGAGCCTGACGCCAGCAGATCTGGCAGCAGCGAAAGAGCAGAACATCTCGATTCTGTCTTACCTGGCAAACCACTTTAACGCGCCGATCATCGCCTGGATGGCACCGATCATCGCGATGATTGCTATCACCAAATCCTTCCTCGGCCACTATCTGGGTGCACGTGAAGGCTTTAACGGGATGGTGATTAAATCTCTGCGTGGTAAAGGCAAAAGCATCGAAATCAACAAACTGAACCGCATCACAGCGCTGTTCATGCTGGTGACGACCTGGATTGTCGCCACGCTGAACCCGAGCATCCTCGGTATGATTGAAACCCTGGGTGGTCCAATCATCGCGATGATCCTGTTCCTGATGCCGATGTACGCTATTCAGAAAGTACCGGCAATGCGTAAATACAGCGGCCATATCAGCAACGTGTTCGTTGTTGTGATGGGTCTGATTGCAATCTCCGCGATTTTCTACTCTCTGTTCAGCTAAGTTATTTAGCGCCGCTTTCGGGCGGCGCTTCCTTCCTGATTTAACCGCTATGGATGCCCTATGATTAGCGTATTCGATATTTTCAAAATCGGCATTGGCCCGTCCAGTTCACATACCGTCGGGCCGATGAAAGCCGGCAAACAATTCACGGACGATCTGATCGCCCGCCACATTCTGACCGATGTCACCCGCGTTGTCGTTGATGTGTATGGCTCGCTGTCCCTGACGGGTAAAGGCCACCACACCGATATCGCGATTATCATGGGTCTGGCAGGGAATCTGCCGGATACGGTCGACATCGATGCTATCCCCGGCTTCATCCAGGATGTAAACACCCACGGGCGCCTGCTGCTGGCAAACGGTCAGCATGAGGTCGAGTTCCCGGTAGATAAGTGCATGAATTTCCATGCCGATAACCTGTCTCTGCACGAGAACGGGATGCGCATTACCGCGCTGGCGGGCGATAAGGTCCTCTACAGCCAGACTTACTATTCCATTGGCGGCGGTTTCATCGTCGATGAAGAACATTTCGGTTTGCCGAACAGTGCGCCGGTGAACGTCCCGTATCCGTATAAATCGGCTGCTGATCTGCAAAAACATTGCCAGGAGACCGGGCTGTCCCTGTCTGGCCTGATGATGCAAAACGAGCTGGCGTTGCATAGCAAAGAAGAGCTGGAACAGCACTTTGCTAACGTCTGGGAGGTTATGCGCAGCGGCATTGAACGCGGCATCACCACCGAGGGCGTCCTGCCAGGAAAACTGCGCGTACCGCGCCGTGCGGCAGCGCTGCGTCGTATGCTGGTGAGCAGCGACAAAACCACCACCGACCCGATGGCGGTGGTTGACTGGATCAACATGTTCGCGCTGGCGGTGAACGAAGAGAATGCCGCTGGTGGACGTGTGGTCACCGCGCCGACCAACGGCGCGTGCGGTATTGTTCCGGCAGTGCTGGCCTATTACGACAAATTCATCCGCGAAGTGAACGCCAACTCGCTGGCGCGCTACATGCTGGTCGCCAGTGCGATTGGCTCGCTGTACAAGATGAACGCCTCTATTTCCGGAGCGGAAGTAGGCTGTCAGGGGGAAGTCGGTGTGGCTTGTTCAATGGCGGCGGCAGGTCTGGCGGAATTGTTGGGCGGGAGCCCGACGCAGGTTTGTATCGCGGCGGAAATCGGCATGGAGCATAACCTCGGTCTGACCTGCGACCCGGTAGCGGGCCAGGTTCAGGTGCCATGCATCGAGCGTAACGCGATAGCCTCCGTGAAGGCAGTTAACGCTGCGCGAATGGCGCTACGACGCACCAGCGAGCCACGTGTCTGCCTCGATAAAGTGATCGAAACCATGTACGAGACCGGTAAAGACATGAACGCCAAGTACCGCGAAACCTCTCGCGGTGGCCTGGCCATGAAGATTGTTACCTGCGATTAATCGTGCTCACAGAGGCCTCATTTTGCGAGGCCTCTTCTCGTTTTAGCCTCCTGCAATAGCCTCCTTTTGTTCCGAATGTTACCCTACACGCTGATTTGTAAGGGAGAACACCGTGGCTATCCATCTGCTTATCGTCGACGCGCTCAATTTAATTCGCCGGATCCACGCCGTTCAGGGTTCTCCCTGTGGGGAAACCTGCCTGCACGCGCTTGATCAGTTGATTGTCCACAGCCAGCCCACCCACGCTGTGGCGGTGTTTGATGATGAGGCGCGTAGCAGTGGCTGGCGTCATCAACGCCTTCCGGACTACAAAGCCGGTCGTCCGCCAATGCCTGATGAACTGCATCATGAGATGCCCGCCCTGCGTGCGGCCTTCGAGCAGCGAGGCGTCGCGTGTTGGGTATCGAGTGGTAATGAAGCCGATGATCTGGCCGCGACGCTGGCGGTAAAAGTCGCCCAGGCGGGCCATCAGGCGACGATCGTGTCGACAGATAAGGGCTACTGCCAGTTGCTCTCCCCGACGTTACGCATTCGTGATTACTTTCAGAAACGCTGGCTGGATGCGCCGTTCATTGAAAAAGAGTTTGGCGTACAGCCCCAGCAACTACCTGATTACTGGGGACTGGCGGGGATAAGCAGTTCGAGAGTGCCGGGCGTTGCGGGCATCGGCCCGAAAAGCGCCACTCAACTATTGGTACAGTTTCAGACGCTGGAAGGGCTTTACGCACATCTGGATACCGTGCCGGAAAAGTGGCGCAAGAAGCTGGAAACACATCGGGAGATGGCATTCTTGTGCCGCGATATCGCGCGCTTACAAACCGATTTGCATCTTGATGGTAACTTGCAACAACTGCGCCTGACGCGTTAACGCTCGTCGCGACGCCCGCCGACCGCAGCCCACAGGCGACGGACGTGCACCGTCACTTCTTCACGGTCGTGATACAACTGACGCGCCTGAATCTGCGCATTTACGCCGTGTTCGTCAAGCTGCGCCTGAATATAGGCAAGGTTCTGCGAGACCTCTTCGTAGCGTTTTTTCATCGGCAACTTGAGGTTAAAAATGGTTTCCCGACACCAGCCATTGACCAGCCACTGCGCCATCAGCGCCGCCACTTTCGCCGGTTTTTCAACCATATCGCACACCATCCACGAGATGTTGTTACGATTCGGGCGATACTTAAAGCCATCTTCGCGCAGCCAGGTGACCTGTCCGGTATCCATCAGGCTTTGCGCCATCGGGCCGTTATCGACCGAATACACCCACATGTTGCGTTTAACCAGTTGGTAGGTCCAGCCTCCAGGGCAGGCCCCTAAATCCACCGCGTACATCCCGTTTGCCAGACGCTCGTCCCACTCATCTTGCGGAATAAACACGTGCAGCGCTTCTTCCAGCTTAAGCGTTGAGCGGCTGGGCGCGTCGGCCGGGAACTTCAGGCGCGGGATACCCATATAGTACGGCGAATTGTTACTGGCAAAGGAATAACCGGTATAACAGCAGCCAGGCGCGATAAAGAAGACGTGCACCACCGGGCGCTTCGGCGTCTCATAATTTGTCAGAATTCCAGCGTCGCGCAGCGCGGCGCGCAGCGGCACCGTAAATTTGCGGCAGAACTTCATCAGCTCTTTGCTTTCGTTCGTGTCCGCCACTTCAACGCGCAAATCGCCGCCCTTCTCCACCACGCCCTGTAACATCCCCACTATCGGCGTAATGCGATCTTCCGGCGGCAAGTGCTGGAGTAACTCGCCGACCACAAACCACTGACGGGCAAAAATCAGAGAACTGAACGGCATCTCGCTGATAATTTTTTTCGGCGTCTTCGGCCTGATAGCACTCATAGATGACATAGCCCGCATTCTCTTTGACGCGAGCAAAACCGAAGCATTCACGACGCCCTGCTTTATCGGTAATTTCGGCGGCACACTCTTTTTCAAAGCCCGGGCGACACAACAACACAATCTTATTCATGAACTACGCCCTTACGCTTCAAACGGATGGCGCCGATTAGCATCAGCACCCAACCTGCCAGGAAGCTGACACCGCCGACAGGGGTAACAAACGCCCACAGGCGCAGATGAGACAACGCCAGGCAATACAGGCTGCCGCTAAACAGCACCGTGCCTAAGGCGAGAAAAACGCTACTCCAGTAAAACCAGATGCTGATCCGGCGTTGCATCGCCACCGCCAGTCCGAAGATAGCCAGCGTATGGAACGCCTGATATTGCAGGCCGGTCTGGATCCAGCTCATTTCAACCACACCGAGGGTTTTGCTCAGGACATGCGCACCGAAAGCACCCAGAGCGACATAAATAAAGCCACTGATAGCGGCAAAAATCAGCATAAAACGGCTGGTCATGGTCATACCCTACGTAAGTTATTGTTCGTAACGAAAGCGGAATTTCTCTTGTTCCGTGGCCGCTTTCGCCAGTATCCATTGACGGAAGGCGGCTATTTTACCCAGTTCTGCCTGACTGTCATGACAAACCAGATAAAAAGCGTTTTTACTGACCAGAACATCATTAAACGGACAGACGAGCCGTCCCGCTTCAATTTCTGACTGCGCCATCACGTTATTCGCCAGCGCAACGCCCTGCCCGTGGATAGCAGCTTGCAACACCATCGCGCTATGACTAAAGATGGGCCCCTGCTGGACGTTGATATGATTTAGTCCCAGTTGTCGCGTATAGGTTTGCCAGTCACGACGCGAAGCATCGTGCAATAAGGTATGCGTGGCTAAATCTGCGGGCGACTTCAGTGCTTTATCACCTGTCAGCAGCAACGGCGAGCACACCGGCAGCAGATATTCTGCGTACAATTTTTCGACGCGCAGTCCTGGCCAGTTGCCACGACCATAAAAAATCGCCACGTCGACATCGTCCGCCAGTTTATCTTCCTGACGGTCAACCGCCTGGATCCTGACGTCAATTCCCGGATAAGCTGAGTTAAAGCTAGAGAGTCGGGGCACCAGCCAGTGAATCGCAAAACTGGGCAATAAACTGACCGTCAGCGCCCCCCTTTGCACTCCGCGCCTGAAGTTTACGCGTCGCATCCGTTAATTGCGAAAAAATCTCTTTGATGTCGAGGAAGTAACTTTGTCCTTCTTCGGTCAGAAGAAGAGAACGGTTGCGTCGGCGAAACAGCTTCAGCCCTAAGAAATCCTCAAGTGACTTGATTTGGTGACTTACTGCGGCCTGCGTCACAAAAAGCTCTTCTGCTGCGCGGGTGAAGCTAAGATGCCGTGCGGCGGCATCAAAAACACGTAATGCGTTCAGAGGTGGGAGTCGTTTTGACATGGCTTTTAGACTTTGATGTTAAAAGAATTTAACAATTAGATTACAACATGTAACCTATTAGTTTTTTTTATCTGAGCCATTATAATTTGTCCGTTGAGGAACTACCAGCAAATACCTATAGTGGCGGCACTTCCTGAGCCGGAACGAAAAGTCTTATCGGAATGCGTGTTCTGGTGGGCTTTTGGCTTACGGTTGTGATGTTGTGTTGTTGTGTTTGCAATTGGTCTGCGATTCAGACCACGGTAGCAACGCTACCCTTTTTCACTTCCTGTACATTTACCCTGTCTGTCCATAGTGATTAATGTAGCACCGCCAATTTGCGGTGCTTTTTTTTACCCGTCACCTGCAGATTAGTCTTCCAGCGCGACCATCTCTTTCACATCAGTGCGGTTGATCTGCTGTTTGTTGCCATTAGCGTCCTTATACGAAATCATCCCGGTATCATCATCCGTCTTCGGTTTACCGTCCGAAACGATGCTGCGTCCATCATTGGTGTGCATCACGTAGTTCGGACCGGAACAGGCGCTCAGGGCAAAAGTCAGCATACATGCGGAAATAATTGCGGCAGTCTTTTTCATCTTCTTCTCCTTAAAGCTGTTTATGCTATTAAAAACGTACTCCGTAACAGGCAAAAAGATTTGCCTAACATTATTCAGCATAAGACACTGGTCTGATTTCGCCAGGTTATCCAGAAGATTCTTATAGTTAAGCAATCCTTGAATCACTGCCAAAATTGCGCCACGATCGACAAACCGAACTGAGGAATGTCATGAACGCTTTCAATCCCGCGCCGTTCCGCGCGCAATTTCCCGCATTAGCCGACGCGGGCGTCTATCTCGATAGCGCCGCGACGGCCCTTAAGCCACAGGCCGTTATTGAAGCCACCCAGCAGTTTTATACCCTGAGCGCAGGAAACGTTCATCGCAGCCAGTTTGTGCAAGCCCAGCGCCTGACGGCACGCTATGAAGCCGCCAGAGAGAAAGTGGCTCACATGCTGAATGCGTCGGATGACAAAACGATCGTCTGGACCCGAGGCACCACAGAGGCCATCAACATGGTGGCGCAGAGCTATGCCCGCCCTCGTCTGCAACCGGGCGATGAGATCATCGTCAGTGTCGCGGAACACCATGCGAATCTGGTGCCGTGGCTGATGGTTGCTGAGCAGACCGGAGCGAAAGTGGTCAAGCTGCCGCTCAATGCACAGCGCCTGCCTGATGTCGAACGTCTGCCGGCGGTCATCACCCCGCGCAGCCGAATTCTCGCCCTGGGGCAGATGTCGAACGTGACCGGCGGCTGCCCGGACTTAGCCCGCGCCATAACGCTCGCCCATGCGGCAGGTATGGTAGTGATGGTGGACGGCGCGCAAGGCGCAGTGCATTTCCCCGCAGATGTGACCGCCCTCGATATCGATTTTTACGCTTTCTCTGGCCATAAGCTGTACGGCCCAACCGGCATCGGCGTGCTTTACGGCAAACCGGAGTTACTGGAGGCCATGTCCCCCTGGCTCGGTGGCGGTAAGATGATCAACGAAGTCAGTTTCGAAGGCTTTACTACCCAGGCAGTCCCGTGGAAACTGGAAGCGGGTACACCCAACGTCGCAGGAGTGATTGGCCTGAGTGCGGCGCTTGAATGGCTGGCCGATATTGACATCGCGCAGGCGGAAAGCTGGAGCCGCGGGCTGGCTACGCTCGCGGAAGAGGCGCTGGCTAAGCGTCCTGGGTTCCGTTCGTTTCGCTGCCAGGATTCCAGTCTGCTGGCCTTTGATTTTGCAGGCGTTCACCATAGCGATATGGTCACCCTGCTGGCGGAATATGGCATCGCGCTACGTGCCGGTCAGCACTGCGCGCAGCCGTTGCTGGCTGAACTGGGCGTCTCGGGTACGCTACGCGCCTCATTTGCGCCGTATAATACAAAGAGTGATGTGGATGCGCTGGTCAACGCCGTTGATCGTGCGCTGGAAATACTGGTGGATTAATGACTAACCCAATATTTGCCGGACACCCGTTCGGCACGACCGTAACTGAAGACACCCTGCGCACTATTTTTCTCCCGTTGAACCAGTGGGAAGACAAATATCGTCAGTTGATCCTGCTCGGAAAACAACTTCCGCCACTGCCCGACGATCTCAAAGCGCAGGCCAAAGAAATCGCCGGTTGCGAAAACCGCGTCTGGCTGGGATATACGCGCTCCAAAGCGGGAACATTGCATTTTTTCGGCGACAGCGAAGGTCGCATTGTGCGCGGTTTGCTGGCCGTCTTGCTGACTGCCGCAGAAGGCAAAACGGCGGCGGAACTGCTGGCCCACTCGCCGCTGGAATTATTTGATGAACTGGGTTTGCGCACGCAGCTCAGTGCATCACGCAGTCAGGGGCTGACGGCGCTGAATGACGCCATCATTGAGGCCGCTCACGCTGCCGGATGACGACGCGGGCGCGTCTTATCCGGCCTACGATGCATTGCATCGCGCAAGATAATCTCAGCCCTGACGCGCCGCTTTTGCCATCATCTTTTTCAACGCATGAGAAACCGCTACAAAACCGAACGTGGCGGTGACCATCGTGGCCGCACCGAACCCCGACGCGCAGTCCATCCGTTTTGGCCCTTCTGCCGTCGCCTTCATGGCGCACACACTGCCATCAGACTGCGGATACACCAATGCTTCCGTGGAAAACACGCAGTCGACGCCCAGCTTGCCTTTGCTGTTTTTTACGACGCCAAAATCGCTTTTCAGCCGTTCACGCAGTTTCGCCGCCAGCGGATCCTGAATCGTTTTCGCCAGGTCAACGACCTGAATCTGGGTTGGATCGATCTGCCCGCCCGCGCCGCCGGTGGTCACTAGCGGGATCTTATTGCGTCGACAGTACGAAATCAGCGCCGCTTTGGGCCGCACGCTGTCAATGGCGTCAATCACATAGCTAAAGCCCGCGCTCATATAATCTGCGACGTTATCCGGTGTCACAAAATCATCAACCACGTTCACCCGGCACTCAGGGTTGATCTGGCGAATACGCCCGGCCATCACCTCCGCCTTCGCCAGCCCGACAGTGTCGCGCAGGGCATGAATCTGGCGGTTGGTGTTGGTCACGCAAACATCATCCATATCAATAAGCGTAATCGCGCCAACTCCGGTGCGCGCCAGGGCTTCTGCCGCCCAGGAACCGACACCGCCGATCCCAACCACGCAGATATGCGCATCGGCAAAAAGCTGTAACGCTTTCTCACCATACAGACGCGCGGTACCGCCAAAACGCTGACGCCAGGCATCACTGATAACCACAGACATAACACCTCAAATTCATTAATATCGAACGGTATGACGGCCTGATGGCCTGATGGCGGCCGATAAGCAACGCGCCATCCGGCAACTAGCCGCTGAACACGTTACCTGCGCCCGGCGCACTCTTCAGCACCCATACGCGACCATAATGATTATACCAGCCTGCGCGGTGTCCGGCGTCCGGTCCGATCCCCTGATAGATGTCAAAGTGCTGACCTTTAATCGCCCCACCGACATCCAGCGCCACCATCAGACGCAGCTCATACTGACCGTTAAATTTCCCGTTATTGTCCAGCAGCGGCACTTCTGCCAGCAGAGTAGTGCCCGCCGGGATAATACTGCGATCGGACGCGACAGAGGCGCGACCAATCAGCGGTACCGCACTGGCGCCTTTCACCGGGGCAAAAGATTGCGGTTTAAAGAAGACAAACGACGGGTTTTGTTCAAGCAGTTCGCGGACTTCTGCTTCGCTGTGCGTTTCACCCCAATGGCGAATCGCCTGCATCGACATATCTTCTTTCTTCACTTCGCCGCGATCGATAAGCACTTTGCCGATACTGCGATAGGCATGGCCGTTTTTCCCGGCATAGCTAAAGAAGTTCAACGGGGAGCCGTCGCCAAAGTCGATATAACCGCTGCCCTGCACGTCCATGATGAAGTTATCCATCAGGGAGTTGCTGTACGCCAGAATGTAGTTCTCGCTCAGTGCGCCCGCGTAAATCTCCGCGCGAGACGGCAAGCGTCCCCGTTTCGGCGGCATGCGATAGATAGGGTACTGGAATTCGCCCTGACGCGTATGGCGCGCCTGGATAACCGGCGTGTAGTAACCGGTAAACTGCACGTTACCGTAGTTATCTGCACCTTCCATCTGCCAGGCGTCGAGTCCAAACTGGCGCATGGTGCGCGTATCGCCGCCAGAGCGCAGCCACTCCTGCACAGCGTTATAAACGTTGCTCTGGTTACCGTACAAGCGCGGAGAAGCGCTGCGGATCTGATTGACCTGCTCGGCAAAATCGCCAGCGTTGATCGGTGCGCCGATCGCATCCGGCTGGTTCACCAGTGAGAAAGGCTGGGTAAACTTCCCGTCTTTATACTGCTGTCCACGATCGGTTGGTTTAGAGGAACAGGCAGCCAGCATTGCAACTACCGCGCCCATGAGAAGGTAACTGACCCAACGTCCTTTCATTGTTCTCTTCTTTTAGCTGTAAATCATGCGCAATGAAGATAACAAACCCGGCCCGCTAATGAAACGAGCACCGCTGCCCTGACGCAAATTTTGCACATTATTTAAACGGAAATGCCTTGTTTTTGTTCATTTTCATCCCGAAACCGTGATCCAGGTGAAAAAAGGGTTGCATGAAAATGTTAGCAGAGTATAGTGCGCATCCACGGACGCGGGGTGGAGCAGCCTGGTAGCTCGTCGGGCTCATAACCCGAAGGTCGTCGGTTCAAATCCGGCCCCCCGCAACCAATTAAAATTTGATGCAGTAAAGCTTTCGCAAAGCAGTTTAAAATGCGCAGCAGAAAGACGGACGCGGGGTGGAGCAGCCTGGTAGCTCGTCGGGCTCATAACCCGAAGGTCGTCGGTTCAAATCCGGCCCCCGCAACCAATCAAATTTTGACGCAGTGTATAATTCTGCAAAGCAGTTTGAAACGCGAAGCAGAAAGACGGACGCGGGGTGGAGCAGCCTGGTAGCTCGTCGGGCTCATAACCCGAAGGTCGTCGGTTCAAATCCGGCCCCCCGCAACCAATACTAAACACCTTAACGGGTGTTTTTTTGTTTCCGCGGTCCGTAAAAAAAAGCGCTTTTCAGCGCTTTTTTTATTATCCTCTTCTCGCCAGCGTCGCCCCGTCGGCGAAGTACGCTTTGATCCCTGCCAGTATCGACTCCGCCACTTCCTGCTGGAAGGTGGCCGTTTTCAGCTTCCGTTCTTCTTCGATGTTACTGATAAACGCCGTTTCGACGAGAATCGACGGAATATCCGGTGCTTTCAGCACTGCAAACCCCGCCTGTTCCACCTGATTTTTATGCAGATTATTAATTTTGCCGAGCTTGTTGAGCACCGCTTTACCAAACTTCAGGCTATCGGCAATGGTCAGCGACTGCACCATATCGAACATGGTGTGATCGACGTAGCGGTCGCCGCTTTTACTCACGCCGCCGATCAAATCCGAGGCGTTCTGGGTTTGCGCCAGATATTTCGCCGCCGTACTGGTCGCCCCTTTGGTCGACAGCGCAAAAACGGATGAACCGCTGGGCTGGCGACTGGTGAACGCATCCGCATGAATGGAGACAAACAGGTCAGCCCGCTGCTTCTGGGCTTTCGCCACGCGCACCTTCAGCGGAATGAAAATATCTTCATTTCGCGTCATGTAGACCTTCATGTTGCCTTCTTTCTCGATTAAGGCGCGCAGTCGTCTGGCGATCTGCAACACCACATCTTTCTCACGCGTATGGTATTTCCCCACCGCGCCGGAGTCTTCACCACCGTGTCCCGGATCGAGCATGATAACAATCGGCCGATCGCGCCCGGCTTTGCCTGGCTGCGGGCCGCTCTGCGCAGGCGGAACCTGCTTATCGAGATCGCCCCGGTTGTAATCTTCCAGCAAGGCCAGCAGCGGATCCTGCATATCCTGCGCATTAGCAGGATAAAGATCCATCACCAGACGCTCTTTAAAGCCCGCCACCGGTGCCAGCGCAAACAGCTGCGGCTTCACGTTTTGCTTCAGTTCAAACACCATGCGTACAGTCTGCGGATCGAACTGCCCCACGCGTGCCGATTTGATAAAAGGATCGTCGGGACGAATCTGCGCTGCCATGCCTTTCAACACAGAATTCAGGTTCACACCTTCAATATCCACCACCACGCGTTCAGGATTGCTCAGCGCAAACTGTTTGTACTTCAGCTGTTGATTCGATTCCACCGTCACACGGGTGTAACTGGATGCAGGCCAAACACGAACCGCAACGACCTGACTGGCCGCTGCCAGTCCGACCTGACTGACGCTCAATAGCCACATGGCGCCTGCCCCTTGCAGTAAACGACGGCGGCTAATAGGTGGATTGGATCCCGACATGCTTCTCCCGAGCAAAATAAAACGTAATGGTGATGTGATAGTAAACGTCTAAATTGACCGGGAACTTTAGCGAAAGACGCATAATCTGTCATCTATAAAAGGGTAAACATTGTTATTGTATTCACGGTATTACTGAGTAAAAACTTCGTCTGGATTAAAATTTGCACTTGCACGCGGCGATAAAACAGAATAAAAATACATTAATTACGAATAATCATGCAATGAGGATATGCCGTGGTGAAGGAACGTAGAACCGAACTGGTACAGGGATTTCGCCATTCTGTTCCCTATATCAATACCCATCGGGGAAAAACGTTTGTCATTATGCTCGGCGGCGAAGCCATTGAGCATGAAAACTTTTCCAGCATTGTCAATGACATTGGGCTTCTTCACAGCCTCGGCATACGGCTTGTGGTGGTCTATGGCGCGCGTCCGCAAATCGACGCTAACCTCGTCACTCATCATCATGAACCGATGTATCACAAAAATACCCGCGTCACCGACGCCAAAACGCTGGAGCTGGTAAAGCAGGCCGCGGGGACGTTGCAGTTAGATATTACCGCTCGTCTGTCGATGAGCCTGAACAATACACCGCTGCAGGGTGCACATATCAACGTGGTCAGCGGTAACTTTATCATTGCGCAGCCGCTGGGCGTTGATGACGGCGTGGATTACTGCCACAGCGGGCGTATCCGTCGTATCGATGAAGAGGCGATCCATCGTCAACTGGACAGCGGCGCCATTGTGCTGATGGGGCCCGTCGCGGTATCTGTCACAGGCGAAAGCTTTAACCTGACCTCGGAAGAGATCGCCACACAGCTGGCGATCAAGCTGAAAGCTGAAAAGATGATCGGCTTTTGCTCTTCGCAGGGTGTGACCAACGACGATGGCGATATCGTCTCCGAATTGTTCCCGAACGAAGCGCAGGCGCGTGTAGAAGCACAGGAAGAAAAAGGCGATTACAACTCGGGCACCGTGCGGTTTCTGCGTGGCGCGGTGAAAGCCTGTCGCAGCGGCGTTCGTCGCTGCCACCTGATCAGCTATCAGGAAGATGGCGCGCTGTTACAGGAGTTATTCTCCCGTGACGGCATCGGAACGCAAATTGTGATGGAGAGCGCCGAGCAGATTCGCCGCGCTACCATTAACGATATCGGCGGGATCCTGGAGCTGATCCGCCCGCTGGAACAGCAGGGTATTCTGGTGCGTCGTTCACGTGAACAACTGGAGATGGAGATCGATAAATTCACTATTATCCAGCGTGATAACATGACCATCGCCTGCGCGGCACTGTACCCCTTCCCGGAAGAAAAAATCGGCGAAATGGCCTGTGTGGCGGTGCATCCTGACTATCGCAGCTCTTCGCGCGGAGAAGTGCTACTGGAGCGGATCGCCGCCCAGGCGAAGCAGATTGGTCTCAGCAAGCTGTTCGTCCTGACGACCCGCAGCATCCACTGGTTCCAGGAACGCGGCTTCACACCGGTGGATATCGACCTGCTGCCGGAAAGCAAAAAAGAGATGTACAACTATCAGCGAAAATCAAAAGTGCTGATGGCGGATCTGGGTTAGACACTATCGCATTGCCGGATGGCGGCGCAAACGCCATCCGGCACCTGTCATTTAAACAGCGTCGACAGCCCACTTCGTCGTTCGGTTCGGGTGGCAATCGCACTGCCAAGTATGCGCTCATCGGCATATAACGACAGGCGGCGTCGTGCGCGGGTAATGGCGGTGTATACCAGTTCCCTTGTCACCACTGGCGTGCGCTGCGTGGGTAATACCAGCGCCGCATGATCGAACTCCGAACCCTGTGATTTGTGCACCGTCATTGCCCAGGTGGTTTCATGTTCAGGCAGGCGGCTGGGCTGTACAGATTTAATGCTGCCATCCGGCATCGCAAACCAGACCCTTAATCCTTGCCCACGATCGAGCGCAATCCCAATATCACCGTTAAACAGGCCCAACGCGCTGTCGTTGCGGGCAATCATCACCGGCCGTCCTTCATACCAGCGCGAATGGGGCTGACGATGAATTTTACGCTTTTGCTGCATTGCCAGCTCGATACGTTCATTCAGTCCGCTCACGCCAAACGGTCCTTCGCGCAGCGCGCACAGCAACTGGAACTCATTGAATGCCTGAATGATTAACGCAGGCTCCGCGCGCGCCTGAAGCAACGCCAGATAGTGTCCGTAGCCCGTCAGGGCGTCTTCCAGCATGGAGGTGTAGTCTTCATTGCTCTCCAGAGTCCGTTTATCGATATCGCTGAAGCCCTGCTGGAAAATGCTGTTGATCGCAGCCTTGTCGCCACGGTTAATTGCTGCAGCCAGTTGTCCGATACCGGAGTCACTGCCAAAACGGTAGCTTTTTTGCAACAGGCAGAGACAGTCCCGCAGCGTGGCTGCGTCATTGCCGGGACCTGCCGGAACGGGCATCCCTGTCAGGCGAGCCAGTTGCTGCGCCCGTTCAGAGGTATAGCCCGCATTCACCCACGCACAAATGTCACCCAGCACCGCCCCCGCCTCGACCGAGGCTAGCTGATCGCGATCGCCGAGGAAAATAACGCGTCCGTGCGACGGCAAGGCATCGATCAGGCGCGACATCATCGGCAGATCAATCATCGACGCCTCATCCACCACCAGCACATCCAGATGTAGCGGGTTGCCGGCGTGATGACGTAAACGCTGACTGCCAGGCTGAGCGCCCAGCAGCCGGTGCAGGGTGCTGGCCTCCTCCGGGATACGTTTCTTTTGTTCATTCGTCAGCGGCAACTGGCGTAACGCCTTGCCTAACGACTCCGTCAGACGCGCGGCGGCTTTGCCCGTCGGGGCCGCCAGACGAATACGGCAACGCTCGCCTTCCGCCATCTGGATCAACGCCGCCAGCAGTCTTGCCACGGTCGTCGTCTTCCCCGTACCCGGCCCACCGGAAATCACCGATATACGGCGGGTCAGCGCGACCGCCGCGGCAACTTTTTGCCAGTTAATCTCATCCGTCGTCGGAAACAGCGCTTCCAGCGTTTGCGTCAGTAGCGCTTCATCCATCTCTACGGGCCGGTTCACCTCGCTAAAAAAGCGGGCCACCGTCCGCTCATTGCACCACATGCGGTTCAGATACAACCGATCGCCGTGGAGGATCATCGGCGATGGCCGCTCCCCAAAGCTGACGGCATCCGATGCGAGCAGGCATTCTTCCCAGTTCGCGGGTTCGCCAATGTCACTGAGGCATGAAATATAGAAAGGGGGGATTATCCGCGTTCAGCGCCAGTTGTGAAAGCGGTAAACAGACGTGCCCTTCTCCGGCATCCCGGCTGAGTAACGCCGCTGCCAGCGTTACGGCAGGTTCATGTTCGCCGGTCACCGCCAGCGCGAATTGCGCATCCAGAGGGCGCAGTTGCTTCTGCTCGACGGCTTCCAGCAATCGCTTCTGTAGCGTCATGATGCGTCCTCCAGTTCCACACCGGCAAACATCTCGTCCATCCGGCTAATCAACTCACCCGCCGGGCGGGTGGTATAAATCCCCTGCTGCGGCTGTTTGCTGTCCACGCCGCGCAGGAACAGATAAATCACGCCGCCAAAGTGGCGTTCATAATCGTAATCCGCAATGCGATGGCGTAAATACCGGTGCAGCGCGAGGGTGTAGAGCTGATACTGCAAATCGTAGCGATGTGCCTGCATGGCTGCCGCCATCGCCTCTGGGGTATAGGCCGAGCTGTTGTCGCCCAGCCAGTTCGATTTGTAATCCAGCAGGTAATAGCGACCGTCATGGCGAAATACCAGATCGATAAAACCTTTCAGCATCCCACGCACCTGGGCGAATTCCAGCGGCGGACAGCCTGCCGATAGCGGGTCAAACTGACGGATCAGCGCATCCAGTTTCTCCGCGATAAGCGGTTGGCTAATCGGCAGATAAAACTCCATCTCAACCTGTTTTTCACGCGCAGAAAGCTGGCTCAGGCTGATGCCGGTCTCATTGAGTGGTGCATGGAGAATAGCGGTCAGCCACGCGGTGATGACGGGTTCCCAACAAGCGTCATAGCCACTAAGCTCCAGTTTCTCCTGCACCCAGTCAGCCTCGACCGGTTGGGTAAAATCGAGATCTTCAAACAGGCTGTGTAAGAAAGTACCAGGCGACGCACCGCGCGGAAACTGGTGTGGGGTCAGTTCCGGCTCCTCAACCACCTCACCGACGCCTGTCGCATCAATATCCAGTCGAGGCATGAGATCCTGCGCAATGCCGTGACCACGCTGTTGCAGACCGGAATAACTGGTCACCCGCCAGTTGTCGCCCGGCGTTCGTTGTACCCGTCGGGCACTCAGCGACGCCTCGCTCACGCTGGCGGTGGGCAACGGCTCGCTACGGGTCGCTTCCGGGATACGACAGACGATGTTCTCATCGCAAACCGCCTCTATCGCCGTACGTAGTCCGGCGGCATCCATTGGCTCCCCCCTTTTGCAGCAGACGCCCCAGCGCGCTCTGATGCACATCGGTCGCGCCTTTTTTTATCGCCACGTCGACGCACCAGAGGGGCGACGCCGAGACTGCAATGCCAGACCGAACGGGTCAGCGCGACGTACAGTAAGCGCAGATCTTCCGCCAGCCGTTCGGCTTCCGCCAGCGCCACACTTTCGTCCGCCTCGCTCAGATCCAGGACCGCATCAAACGAGTTACGGTCGTGATAAAACGCCTGATCCTGAACGCGAAAATTCGTGATAAACGGCAGCCAGACCAGCGGATATTCCAGCCCTTTCGATTTATGAATGGTGACGATCTGCACCAGATGCTTGTCGCTTTCCAGACGCATTTGCTGGCTGGAGGCATTGCTGTCGGGCTCAAGAATATGCTGTGACAACCAGCGCACCAGCGCGTGCTCGCTTTCCAGTTGCGAAGCCGCCTCCTGCAATAGCTCGCTGATATGCAAAATATCGGTCAGGCGACGTTCGCCCCCCGCCGTCGCCAGCAGGTTTTCCGCAATCTTTCGCGCCGACATCAGCGCACGCAGCATCGGCATCACGCCCCGTTTCTGCCAAATCTGGCGGTAGCCGACAAATTCTTCGACAACCCGATCCCATGCATTTTCATTGTCGTTGAGCATTTCAATGTCGCGCGCGTTGAGGCCCATCATGGAGGTCGCCAGAGCGCTGCGCAGGGTGTTTTCTTTTTCTGGATTCATTACTGCCTGCAAAACCCAGAGCATTTCCTGCGCTTCCAGCGTTTCAAACACGCTGTCGCGATTGGAAAGATAGACGGACGGAATCGCCAGCAGCGTCAGCGCGTCGCGCACCAGCGCGGCTTCCTGGCGGCTACGCACCAGCACGCTGATATCCGCCGCGCTCACCGGACGCGCCTCGCGACCACTGATAAGCATCGCCTCACCGTTCAATCCGGCATTCAGCCAGTCACGGATCTGCGCGGCGCACACTTGCGCCATATAGCTTTGATAATCCCCGACGCCGCAGCTTTCCCCTTCCATCAGCCACATCGTCATTGCGGGCTGAGTTTCACCATGAAATTCAAAACGTAGCGACTGATTTTTATCGGCGTATTTCACCGGCTGGAAGGGGATATCGCGGAACATGAAGGCCTCGTCCATCAGGCCGAACAGCCTGTTGACGCTGTTTACCATGCCCGGTGCGGAACGCCAGTTGGTGTCGAGGGTATAGTGCGCGCTGACCTCACTGCGAGCCTTCATATAGGTAAAGATGTCTGCGCCACGAAACGCGTAGATCGCCTGTTTCGGATCGCCAATCAGTAACAGCGCGGTGTCTGGCTGATGCTGCCAGATGCGTCGAAAAATGCGGTACTGCTGCGGATCGGTATCCTGAAACTCATCGATCATTGCCACCGGGAAGCGGGTACGGATCGCCGCCGCCAGCGCGTCGCCACTTTCACTGCGCAGCGCGGCATCCAGCCGACTGAGCATGTCGTCAAATCCCAGCTCACCCCGACGACGTTTTTCTTTCGCCACCGTCTCACGGATTTCCGTCAGCGCACGCGTGATCACCAGATCTCTGAGAGTCAGCGGTTCCGCCAGCAATTCATCAATTGCAACAAACAGCGGATGCTGTGGCACTACGCCGCCTTCTTTTGTGCGCGCCTCAAGAAAACGCTGAGAAAATTTCTCCAGCGCCTCTGGCAACTGGTAGCTTAGCGTCTCTTCCTGCGCCCAGGCGCTGATCTTCTCGATCCATTTGCCCTGATTGCCACGGTTGAATTTACGCCGGTCAATGCCTGAAGCTTCCATCACCCCTTCCAACTCACCCACCGCGTCACACCACTGTTGCTTAAGCGCGTTGATTCGCTGCACGATCTGTTGATGACGGGAGGCCAGCGTTTCGTCGTCCGGCGGCGGCGCTTTAATGACCGGCGCCTCCCCTTGCAGGTAACGGTTAATATCCGCCAGCAGCGCCTGCGGTCCTTTCCACGTTTCAAACACCACCTGGGCAATTTCACGCGGCAGGGGGTAACAGTGACGACGCCAGAAATCCGCGCAGGCCTGGTAGCGCAGCAGCGATTCATCTTCGATCAACTGTTGCTCAAACAACATGCCGGATTCAAAGGCGTTCAGGCTTAACATACGCTGACAAAAACCGTGAATGGTGAAAACCGCCGCCTCATCCATCTGTCTTTCGGCGAGCAACAGCCATTGCGCCGCCTGCTTTTTTATCGTCGATTTCGTCCAGCAGACGGGCATAAAGGGGGGTTGTCAGACGACTCGCGCAGGCAGGCGATACGCAGCTCATGAATATTACTACGGATACGTCCGCGCAACTCTTCGGTGGCGGCCTCGGTAAAGGTCACCACCAGAAGTTCTTCAACGGTCAGGGGACGGGGAAAGGCGCAGGAACCGCCAAGCCCGAGGAGCAGACGCAGATAGAGCGCCGCGATAGTAAAGGTTTTGCCGGTGCCCGCAGAAGCTTCAATCAGGCGCTCGCCCGTGAGGGGCAAGCGCAGGGGATCAAGGGACTCGGCGACATCATTCATTCTCTTCTCTCACCAGGGGCAAAGTTTGCTGCAACGCGCTGACGTTGTCCCATACTTTCCAGCCTTGCGGGTGCACATACTGTGGTTTCCCGTTTTGACCGCCGGAAATCTGCGACAGTACCGCCATGCCTTGCGGCTCAACCACCGCCTGATGGAAAAAATCAGCAAGTTGTTGCGGCGTCAGCTGTTTTATCTGAGCCACAATTTTATCACGTGAATCGAAACGCATATTACCGCGATCGAAATCTTTGCTTAATTTCGAAGCCTCTTCGCCCAGCGTTTGCGGTGCCTGTAACATTTGCGCGACCATAGCTTGCTTAATCTGGGCAAACTCTTCCGGTTTCATCGTCCGCAGTTTCGCCTCCGCCGTGGGGAAAAACGCTTTGTAGCGATCCCAGAGATACGACGGCTGTTTATCGCTACTTTGCAGCAGGAAGCCCATTCCCCACTGACGTCCAATGCTCATTGGGAAGGCGAAAACCGCATACCCTAACTGCTCTTCCGTTCGCAGTTGATTGTAGAACCACGGCTGGACAATCTGGCCCAGCATAGCGCTGTAGGCCGCGCTGGCATACTCATCATATCCCGTGGGCACAAAAACCGCCGCCAGCGCAGAGTCGGTACTGCTGCCCGCTTTTTCAAAAATAACCGACTGCTGCTTATCCACCCGCACATCTTTGTTGCGACACCATTCGGAACCGTTCGCGCCCAGTTGCTTCTGGATATCCCGCGCCATCGTCGTGACCTGCGCTTCGCTCATGTTGCCAACGGCCAGAAATTCCGGACGTGCGCCCGATTTTAACGCCTCACGGTAGGCCATCACCTCTTGCAGGGTAATTGATGGCAGGAGCGCACGCCGCTCGTCGCGAGAGAAATAGGGCACCTGAGAGATCATCTGTACCGGCATTATCGCCTGCTCGTAGGCTTTCCCTTTCTCGGCGGAATCCATCATCTGGCTATACCAGGATTTCGCCTGCTCAAGCTGCTCTTCGGTTGCGGTGTAGCTGAAATAACCTTCAAGCAACGCCTGAAAAAGCTGTGGCAGACGCTGCGTATAGCCGTCGGCATTGAGCATTAACCCATTGTTGGCATTGGTTGAAAAACCGATGCCGCCCACTGCCGCCTGGTTACTTAACTGGTCGAGCGCAATCCCCGCCAGATAGTCATTCAGTGCAAACATGACCTGATTTTTAGCGCTGTCCATCGCCTGCGGATTACGCAGGATGACGCTCACGTCCGCTTTTGGCTCGCTGGCAAAATGTTGGCTCGGCGCGTACACCACGCGCAGTCCAGGTTCATCCACAATTAACGCCGGACGGTCATATTTCTTTTCCGGTTTAATCAGTGTGAAATCGTCAGGAATATAGGGGTTCAACTCCGGCAGCGTCAGCGCAATACCCTGCGCTTTTTTCTGCCAGTCACTAAAGGTCTGCTCGCTGATTTTATTGACCTGATAAGGGGCATCAACAAAATAAGCGGTCTTGTTGTGTGGCTCTTTCGGGCTGATGTACCAGATACGCGCATTTTGCGGCGTCATCATCGCCAGACGCGCGTTAATCGCTTTCGCATCATATTGATCGGCAATGTTCACCGCGTCCAGGGTATGCGCCACCGGCACGCGGATCATGGTATCCGCCAGCCATTCGACGTAGTCCATATCACGGGTGATCGACGGATAACGGAAGTCGAGATCAAGGACATGCGACAGTTCGTCAAAGTAACGTTTATCCACGCCCTTTTCGCGTAACAAATTGAGATAGCTGAAAATAGCCGCAACCACCTCTTCGCGGTTCGCCAGGCCTTTATCGGTCAGAGTAGCAGAAATGGCTAACACACCGCTGTTACCGTTGACCACCGGATCGGAGTCTGCGCGAATGCCTTCCACCAGCCCTTGTTTTTGCAGCCAGTCAGAAAGCGTACCCGGACTACGGTTTCCTATCAGATAGGTGATCAGCTCGTCGGTTTTACTGCGAAACTGTGCGCTGTTGTTGTCGATGCGAAACTCAACGCGCAGCACTTTACGCGGCATCACAGGCACGTAATGGATAATGACGCCCTTCTGCGCATCAGTGACAACCGGCACGGTAATTTCCGGCTTTTCGATATTCTTGTTTGACACCCGACCGAAGGTATTTGCAGCAATCTTTGCCAGTTCCGGCAACGGCTTATTGCTGTAAATAACCGCTTTCATCAGGTTGGCGGAGTAATACTTGCTATGAAAATCGCGCAACGCCTGTTGTACCGGGTTACCCGGTTTGTCGCTTAAGGTTTCCAGGTTGCCGCCGGAAAAACGTGAACCGGGGTGAGCCGGGTTGATGGTTTCCGCACTCACCTGCGCCATTCGCATCCCGTCACGAGTGCGCGCCATCGTCAGTTCAGCGTTTACCGCGTTGCGTTCACGGTCGGCATACTTTTTTATCCAGCAGCGGCTCGGCAATCGCATCGGCCAGGCGATCAACGGCACCGGTAAGCGCATCGTTTTCCACTTCCAGATAAAACGCCGTACGGTAAGGCGCGGTGCTGGCATTATGACTGCCGCCGTGCAATTTGAGGTATTCCGCAAGGCTGTCGGCCTGTGGATATTTTTTTGATCCCATCAGACACATGTGTTCAAGATAATGCGCCAGTCCCTGATGCGCATCCGGATCTTCCAGCGACCCCACGGGCACCACCAGCGCAGAAAGCGATTTCACCGCCTGCGGGTCGGAGACCAGTAATACCACCATGCCATTATCCAGACGAATGGCCTGATACTGGCGGGTATCTTTATCGCTTTTACGGATGGTTTCCGCAACAGGCTGCCAACCGGTGTTTGCCTGACTTAAGGGCGCCCAAAAGGCGACCAACAACAGTAACGCTTTGAACCAGGTGCTGCACGGCATTCAAGAACCTCATCATTAACTTTCTTTCTGCGCAAAGACACATTGGATGCTTCTCTGAACAGGGCAACGCATCATAAAGGAAGCATAAAAATTGCGCAATTTTTATACAATCATCACGACTGATTAAATCTGAAAAGCGGAAGCAGGTAACGTTGTGACTGCAAAATTATGGCCTCAAAGGTTTCTGAATCCAGCTGCCGCCACAGGCGCTGATACCAGATATCCTCACCTTCGCCACGTACGACCATGTTGCCTTCGTAAGCCTGCATAAACTTCACGCGGGCTTTTTGTCGCGTATCATCATCATCTAACATGGCATCATTTACCGCGTCATAACAGGTTTTTATCCACGCACCACCGCTTTCCGGAAGCACCAGCAGCGGTGCGGACATCCCTTCGCGATATCCGTCAATCAGTTGCGCCAGATAACCCAATGCCAGCTCTTGCTCCAGCGGTGGGAAGCGCCACTCTCCGTCTTTTCGCAAAAACAGCCGGCTTTCACCTTTTCCGCCGCAGGCACAATAGACAAGGTGTTCGAGCCAAAGTTGCACACCTTGTGAAATGCTGATTAACGAAGGCCGCCAGCGCAAAAGACCATCTTCCTGCACCAGTGGCAGCCAGCCGGTCAACTGTACGCCGTTGCAGTGCAGATCGACCTCCAGGCTTTGGCCTGGCTGACGGCAGGCCACAATCCTGTCCGCCAGTGCCTGCATTTCCTGATGCTGAGCTTCCCAGAGGATTTCACCATAAGCCCCATACGGAAGATCCCCCCGCTGCACGGAAGCGCCGGAACAGACGTTCGGCATCCTCTTGCTCAACCAACGTATTCAGCAACTGCTGATTAAGCTGATAACGGGTCAGCCCTTCCAGCGTAAACGGTTCGGTGTCCGGAATCTCACTCTCTTCAGCGCGGAAATTTACCTGCAAGCGCTGCTGAAAAAACGCCCGTACTGGATGCGCCCAAAAGCGCTGTAGTGTTTCCAGACTCAGCGTCTCTGGCATGTCAAAGGCTAACGGCTGCACAAAATCACTGTGAGCCTCTCCGCTGCGGCTCGCCGCCGGTAGCCACTCGCTGGCGTAGCTCTGCTGTTCACCGGGCAAGAAATTTTGCGCATCGAATGGCATACGGGTATGCAGGCGGGCGATATGCGATTTCACCCGTTTCTCGCTCTCGTCGCTGCTCAATGCTTCGTCACCCGGCAAATAGTGGCTTTGTCCGATGTAATCGAGCAGTTCCTGCACCAGCACGGAAGGAAATCGTTCGCTGTTATCCTGGATTGAGCGCCCGATGTAGCTGATGTACAGCGACTGTTGGGCAGAAATGAGGGCTTCAAGGAACAGATAACGGTCATCATCACGACGGCTACGATCCCCGCGCATGGGTTTCTGGCTCATGAGATCAAAGCCGAGCGGGGCAAGCTGGCGTGGATACACGCCATCGTTCATTCCCAGCAGACAGACGACCTTAAAAGGAATAGAACGCATCGGCATCAGCGTACAGATATTCACCGGTCCGGCTAAAAAAGCGCTGACTGATCCGCTCCTGATCCAACCGTTGTGCCAGTTCGTCGCGCAGAAGCGATAGCGGGACCGCGTCGTCATACTCAGCCTTTAACCCTTCATCGATTATCGCCTGCCACTGCTGCTCGATCAGCGTCATGGCCGCCTCGGTTTCTGTATCCGGCAGGAAGAAGTCGTTGAGCATCTCACGACACACCGGCAGCCACTCTTCCAGTGGACGTTCTTGTGCCAGGCCACGACGCCAGAGATTAAGCTGCATCAGTAACGACGCCAGATGCCCAACCAGTTCGGCGATGAGCCCGCTGGACTCATCGTAAGGCAGAACGGACTGCCATTCGCCCTGCGCACTTTCCATGGCGTAGCCCAGCAGCATGCGCGTCAGGCCAAACTGCCACGTATGTTGCCCCGTTGCTGGAAGTTCCAGTTCGCGCACGTTATCGTCGTCAATGCCCCAGCGAATGCCCGATTCATTGACCCACAACCGCAGGTAGCGCAGTCCTTCTTCGCTGATATTGAAGCGCGCCGCCAGCACCGGAACATCCAGCAGCGCCAGTACATCTTCAGAGACAAATCGACTGTCAGGCAGTGACAGCAGGCTGATGAACGCCTGCAATACCGGATGTGACTGACGCGCCCGACGATCGGATATCGCATAAGGGAGATAACGCTCCGCAGGGGCGCTGCCAAAGACGGCCTGAATAAACGGGCTATAGCTGTCGATATCCGCCACCATCACGATGATGTCACGTGGGGTGAGCGTTGGGTCCGCCTCCAGCATCGCCAGCAGACGATCGTGCAGGACTTCCACTTCGCGCTGCGGGCTATGACAGACGTGAAAGGTAATGCTGGTGTCGTTTGGATCAAGGCGTCGCTTATTGTCGCTGCGGGAATACTCTTCCAGATCCACACCCGCCACCGCGCGGTTTTCCAGCTCAAGGATATCGGCCTGGATGTTATGCAGCAGGTTATCCGGCGTCACGTCGACAAACGCATCCAGCTCCTGGCTGTTTTCCAGCTCTGAGAGCAGATAAATGTAGTCGCGTCCCAGTTTCCCCCACGAGGCCAGCATCGGGTTACCCACATCCTGTTCGCCATCGCCGTTAAACAAACTTTCGGCGTTCGAACTATCACGAAACAGCGGTAAATGGCGATCTTCAAAACTATGCCGCCGCTGACGCGCCAGCAGTTTTGCAAGATATGCCGGGTCTTTGATATCGCCCCAGTAGTAGCGGCAGGGATTGGTAAAGAGGAGATGAATATCGATATGTTTGCCAAGCGCCTGCAATGCCTGCAGATACACGGGCGGCAACGCAGAGATCCCACAGATAAACACACGAGAAGGAAGTCCTGGCGGACAAGTGCTGGCATTCTCCAGGGTCTGGATAAACCGTTGATAGAGATTGGCACGATGCCAGCGCGGCTGCCCCAACGCTTCGGTGTACTCTACCAATGCTTTCCATAGCGGCGCTTGCCAGCTTTGCGCGTCTCCCAGACCTTCGATCGTTTGCCCCGCCTCCCACTGGGTCAACCATTCCGGTCGGTACACCAGATACTGATCGAAAAGATCCGCTGCGCGGGACGACAACTGGAACAACTTCCGTTTATCAGTATCGTCCGTCAAATAGTGGCGTAATAACGTAAAGTCGTCATGATCCAGCAATTGCGGGAGCAGCGTCATCAACTTCCAGCTCATACTCTGTTTGTTGAAGGCGCTCTCCTTAGGGATCTCCGGCAGTACGCGTACGAACATATCCCAGATAAAACTTGCCGGAAGGGGAAACGCTATGTTGGCTGCGATACCAAACTTCTGCGAAAGGGTCATCTGTAACCACTGCGCCATCCCGGTACTCTGTACCAGAATCATTTCCGGCTCAAAGGGATCGTCCAGCCGTTCGCGCTCGACGATAAACTCCATCAATGCTTCCAGCACATCCAGACGGTTTGAGTGGTAGACCCTTAACATAGAGACTCCTGACAACTAGCGGTTCGGGCAGTGCAGACGTGTCATTTTCCCCTGTCTGCCCTGAGGTGAAGATAGCGTAACGCTGATGCTGACACATCCCGCCTGCGTTGTCTGCATTCGGTTAACCTGCCAGTTAACAGGTGGCGAAAATGAACGCAGCTGTGTCTGCAACCAGCCCTGCCGCCAGAGTTGCAGGTACTGGCTCCTGATGACAAAACCGTTCATCAGCGCACGCTGATACCCGGAAAGTGCCGTCACCACCATCACCATGAGGAGCATCGCCAGTATCACTTCCGGCAAGCTAAATCCGTGCTGACGGCTCAGGGAAGCTGGCATAGTGTGGCCTCCCGCAGCGGACAGAAATCGCTCCAGCCATGAGAAGAAAAAACGATACTGTCCTCCTTTTGTTCGCCTTCTCGCCATAGAGATGTTCCCTGATAGCTGGCAATAAGCAAAACGCGACTGTCAGCGAGTCTGCGCAAACAAACAGGAACGTTGCCTTCCCCATAGTACCGGCACGGCTTATTTGCGCTTATCGCCCATTGCTGCACTCTGCCCCACTCCATGGCTGACTGCACGATAGCCTGGCGCTTCAACGCCTGGCTTTCTATTGCCGCCCTTGACGCAAAACTACTTTGCTGCTGATTAACGCCCTGTAACAACAGACTACCGAGAACCAACAGCAGCAGAACCAGCGCCAGAGAAGAGACGCCCCGCTCGCGGCTCATAAATTAAAACCGCTAACGCTGTAGCGAGCGTCGGCCACGGTTTGCGGATCCCCCCCCCGACTGACGCCCCGCAGGTGTAAGGTCAGTTCGGGCGCAAAGCCCGCAATATCCTGGCGCACGACCTCGAATGCCGTAATCTGCACGACGTCAGGATCAGTAATTTTATCCCATCCTTTTCCGTTACACGTTTTCGCACCGCGCTGCGTCTCCAGTACGCTATCATTCAGGCGAAACCCGGTTTGTTCAGCCTCTTTCCCCGGCTCATTTTCCCAGACGCCATTCGCGTTGGCGTCCCACTGTACGATGATGCATCGGCCCGTATCGGAAATGTATATCCCTTCGCCACTGCAACTACCGTGACAATATCCCGCGCGTTGAAGGTGCTTCGCGACGGTATACATCCGCTGCCACATATCATCCTCCAGAGCGAGTTTGCGGGTCTGCTGAAAAATATCGCGCTGTAATGCTGGTAAAAACCGGGCGGCTCCAAGTAACAGTACGCTACTGATTGCCATCGCTATCAGCACCTCAAGCAAAGAAAAACCGCTTTCACTCACCGACAGCCCTGAGTATCGTCGCGCTCGCACAGGCGGATACGTCCCCAGGGCGAAACCACCACCCGCCATTCGCCTGCAGCGTTTTTCAGACGAATATTCCCCGGCCATGCAGTATTGCGTTGACCATAAAATGCCAGCGAGGCGGTGATCCCGACGAGGTCGACATCGCGCCAGAGCGGCACAAAAACGAGCGCTGAGCGCGGCGCACAGGTATTTCGTGAGGCTGTCGAACTGACAAGACACCATGACGCGTCCTCCCTGATGGCGGTAATGACGTGATCGCGGTTATGCCAGTTGGCATCCTCCCGTAGCAGCAACAAGAAATCGCGCAACTGACAGGCGGTCTGCCAGAGATGTTGCTGTTGCTGCCACTGCTGCCAGCCGTAGAGTCCTGTTGCACTCAGGCTGATAATAATAAGCATCGCGACCAGCGTTTCGATGAGCGTATAGCCCTGCTGTGTATTCATGGCGGCAGTATGACGCGTCGGGAAGTTAAAACGAGGCGATAATTCAGGTTTTTCGGCGCGTTACGAAAGAAATTTACTCTGTTGCAGCAGGTTGCATCATTTCAGTAACCCGCACCGAAAAAGCAAAATTTGGATAAAAAAAACCGACGCGCAAAGGCGTCGGCTATGACAGGATAATCCCAGTTTAGATTGCAACCGGCGCTTTAATCCCCGGATGCGGGTCGTAACCTTCGATTTCAAAATCTTCGAAGCGGTAATCAAAGAGGGAATCGGGTTTACGTTTGATCACCAGTTTCGGTAACGCGCGTGGTTCACGGGTCAGTTGCAGGTGCGTCTGCTCCATGTGGTTGCTGTACAGATGCGTGTCACCACCGGTCCAGACGAAATCGCCTACTTCCAGATCGCACTGCTGCGCCATCATATGCACCAGCAGCGCATAACTGGCGATGTTAAACGGCAGACCGAGGAAAACGTCACAGGAGCGCTGATACAGCTGGCAAGAAAGCTTGCCGTCCGCGACATAGAACTGGAAGAATGCGTGGCACGGAGCGAGCGCCATTTTGTCCAGTTCACCGACGTTCCACGCCGAAACGATAATGCGTCGTGAATCCGGATCATTTTTCAACTGGTTCAGCACTGTCGTGATCTGGTCAATGTGGCGGCCGTCCGGCGTCGGCCAGGCACGCCACTGTTTGCCGTACACCGGGCCCAGGTTGCCGTTTTCATCCGCCCATTCGTCCCAGATGGTGACGTTATTTTCGTGCAGATACGCCACGTTAGTGTCGCCTTGCAGAAACCACAGCAGTTCGTGGATGATCGAGCGCAAGTGGCAACGTTTTGTCGTCACCAGCGGGAATCCTTCCTGCAGGTTAAAACGCATCTGATGACCAAAAATGGAAAGCGTTCCGGTTCCGGTACGGTCGTTTTTCTGTGTGCCTTCATCCAGCACTTTTTGCATCAGTTCTAAATACTGTTTCATGGTTCCTCAGGAAACGTGTTGCTGTGGGCGACGACGATAAGCCCAAACCATCATGATTACACCAGCGACAATCATCGGAATCGAGAGGATCTGTCCCATGCTGATGTACTGTACCCATTCACCGGTGAACTGCTGATCCGGCTGACGGAAGAATTCAACAATGATACGAAACGCGCCGTAGCCAATTAAAAACAGACCGGAGACGGACCCCATTGGACGCGGTTTACGAATAAACAGGTTAAGAATGATAAACAGCACGACGCCTTCCAGCGCCATCTCATAGAGCTGAGACGCATGGCGCGGCAAAGAGCCGTAGGTATCGAAAATGGATTGCCACTGCGGGTGGGTTTGCAGCAGCAGAATATCTTCCGTACGCGAACCCGGGAACAACATGGCGTAAGAGAAATTCGGATCGACACGGCCCCACAGTTCGCCGTTAATGAAGTTACCCAGACGCCCGGCGCCCAGACCAAAGGGGATCAGCGGCGCAATAAAATCCGAGACCTGGAAGAAGTTGCGCTTCGTGCGTTTGGCGAAAATAATCATCACCAGAATCACACCAATCAGGCCACCGTGGAAGGACATACCTCCGTCCCAGACGCGGAACAAGTAAAGCGGATTATCCAGAAAAAGCGGGAAGTTGTAGAACAGCACGTAGCCAATACGCCCACCGAGGAAAACCCCGAGGAAACCTGCATAGAGTAAATTTTCGACTTCATTTTTGGTCCAGCCACTGCCTGGGCGATTGGCACGGCGGGTCGCCAGCCACATCGCGAAAATGAAGCCCACCAGGTACATTAAACCGTACCAGTGAAGTGCGACGGGTCCAATTGAGAAAATGACCGGATCAAATTCCGGAAAATGCAGATAGCTACTGGTCATCTGTCACCACAAGTTCTTGTTATTCCGCTGAAAAGACTCAGCGAGCGAGATGCGCACCCACAGCTTACAGGCGCTCCAAAGGAGCGAATGATAGCATATGAGGTTCTGTGAGGCTGTCGGGAAGATGTAAAAGATCTGTATAACGCTTTTACAACCCCCCGCGAATCAGACCACCCATGCCGCGACGTTCCATAAACGCCGCTACCTGATGACGCACCTCCGTTGCCAGTTGCGCCTCGAGGCTACGCTGGGCAAGGTTTTTGGCCTCTTCGTAATCAATGTGACGCAGCAGGTATTTCACGCGCGCCACCGAGCGACCGTTCATTGAGAGATGACGGAAACCCAGCCCAATCAGGAGAGCCACGCACATCGGATCGCCTGCCATTTCACCACACAGACGCAGGTCGATACCACTACGATCCGCTTCCTGCGCAATCATCGACAGCGCACGTAGCATCCCCGGATGCAGGCTGTCGTAGATGCTGGCCACACGCGTATTGTTGCGATCCACCGCCAGCACGTACTGGGTCAGATCGTTAGTCCCGACGGAGATAAAATCGATGCGACTTGCCAGATTCGGCAGCATAAAGACCATCGACGGCACTTCCAGCATGATGCCAATCCGTGGTTTTGGGATCGCGTAACCAATCATCTCTTCCACTTCGCGCCCGGCACGTTCAATCAGGCGGCGCGCTTCATCCACCTCATCGATACTGGTTACCATCGGCAGCAGAATACTCAGGTTGCCCGTCGCCGCATTGGCGCGCAGCATCGCACGCACCTGGACCAGGAAGATCTCCGGCTGATCGAGCGTGATGCGGATCCCTCGCCAGCCCAGGCAGGGATTCTCCTCACTGATTGGCATATATGGCAACTGTTTGTCCGCGCCAACGTCCAGCGTTCGCAACGTCACCGGCTTGTCGTTAAACATCTGCAACATGCCCTGATACTGCGCCACCTGCTCCTCTTCAGAAGGGAAACCACTTTGCAGCATAAAGGGAATTTCGGTGCGATACAGACCAATGCCGTCGATACGGCTGCCCAGCTTTTCTTCATGCTCCGGGCTGAGACCCGCGTTTAGCATGACCTTCACCCGCTCACCGCTTTTAAGCTGTGCCGGTAAATTGACGTCATCTTCCGCCAGACGGCTGAGTTCATTCTCTTCGCTGATAAGCCGCTGATATTCCTGAATCAGTACCGGTTCAGGATCGACCAGCAGCTCACCGCGATAGCCATCCACCACCAGCGTACGCCGGTGCAGCACCGACGGCTGGATATCCGCGCCCATCACGGTGGGGATGCCCAGCGCACGAACCATAATCGCCGCATGGGAGTTGGCCGCCCCGTCGCGTACAACAACACCCGCCAGGCGGTCCTGCGGCAGTTCCGCCAGCGTCGTGGCAGAGAGCTCGTCAGCCACCAGCACGAAGCGTTCTGGCCAGGCATTGGGTCCTTGTACAGAATCATCGAGGTGAAACAGCAGGCGCTGACCCAGCGCACGCAGGTCACCCGCACGCTCTTTAAGATAGTTGTCACTCAGCGAGGCAAACTGTTCGGCAAACTTTTCGATAATGGTTTTGACCGCCCATTCGGCCACAGACCCTTTATCCACTTCGGCAAACAGCTCGCGTCGCAGGCGGGCATCGGAAAGCAGGTGCGAGTAGAGATCAAATATCGCGGCGGTCTCTTTCTGCGCCCCAGCGGCAAACCGCTTACTGTAACGGCGAAACTCATTTGCCGCCTCTTCCAGCGCGCCGGTCAGGCGCTCACGCTCCAGAGCGGGGTCAAGCGTAGACGCCTGATACACCTGCTCCATCAACGGTAGCGTCGCATCCTGCCAGCCTTCAGCGATCGCAACGCCCGGCGCCGCCGGCAGTGCACGAATGCGCGTCTGCCGATACTGGCCGAACAGGGCGGTAAGCTGAGATTGTGACAGGATCGCCGCCATCTGCGTGGCGAGCGTCACCAGGAAAGATTCTTCGCTTTCATCGTACTGGCGCAGTTCGCGCTGCTGCACAACGAGAACGCCCAGCAGCTGACGGCGCTGAATGATCGGCACCCCGAGGAAGGCACGGAAGCGCTCTTCTTTTACCGAGGGAATGTATTTAAAGCTGGGATGTTTTTGCGCATCAGCAAGGTTAATAGGTTCCGCCAGCCTGCCAACCAGGCCGACGATACCTTCATCAAATGCGAGTGCGACAGTGCGACCGCGCGGTTTTTTAAGTCCCCGCGTCGCCATGAGGTAATAACAACGCCGGTCATGATCGGCCAGATAAACCGAACAGACCTCGGTATCCATCGCAAGACAGATGTCAGTAACCAGAATATTCAGCGCTTCATTCAGACGCGGAGCACTGGCCACCTTTTCGACTATTTCGCGCAGGCGGGTGAGCATAATTTGCGTGGCTTAACCTCTTTTACGTCGATAAGCAGATGTACTTTGCGGCTTCGGCGTCACTTCCTGAAGCGCCATCACAACACTTGCGAACTCTTTCATCACCCTGCGATAGACATCGCGTTTAAATGAAACCACTTGCCGGACCGGGTACCAGTAACTTACCCAACGCCAGCCGTCGAACTCAGGCGTGCTGCTGGTTTGCATATTGATTTCCGCGTCCCCGCTCATCAACTGCAAAAGAAACCACTTTTGTTTCTGGCCGATACACACCGGCTTTGTATCCCAACGCACCAAACGTTTTGGTAACTTGTAACGCAACCAGTTGCGTGTAGAGGCAAGGATCCGCACATCTTTACGGCTTAACCCTACTTCTTCAAACAGTTCCCGGTACATCGCCTGTTCTGCTGATTCTCCTGGGTTTATCCCACCTTGCGGGAACTGCCAGGAGTGCTGACCAAACCGCCGGGCCCACATCACCTGCCCCTGACGATTACAAATTACGATACCTACATTTGGGCGGTAGCCATCGTCATCAATCACCGGACTACCTCAACATAAACCTTATATGAGAATGATTGTTTCACACTCCTGACAGACGGTAAACCACTGAGTTACGGCGGTGTGCATCTAATAACAATTGAATAACTCACAGTTAAAGACAAAGTTATAAACAGATACTCACCCATCCGGGCGATTTTATTCACCTTTTCTGTGGATAGAGTTGTGAAGAAGTACGGAATTACTCCGGGAAAACCCGGAACAGTCTGAATAAGCGGCGAACAGAGGGGAAAAAATATTTTCTTTTATTCATAAGGTTACTGGATCATTCCATCAAGTATTCGGCAGAAAAGTGATAGCCGTCACACTGACGATCCTCAGGCTGATGAAAGATCGAACAGCGCCGACTTTATCCACAGATTGTGCCAATAAGTTAGACACAAATTGTGTGAAAATTCGATTTTCGTCGCACGTCAAGGCTGTAAATGGAAACAGTAGTTGGGGTTTTTCACAGTTATCCCATCTTTCTGTGGATAACATGGTGTAAGATCCTGTTTAAACTCAGTGACCAGAAATGGAAAACCCGTTATGACGTTGCGCAACATGTGTCGTCATAAACTAAAAACCAATATAAATCATGGCATTGAATATCACATGTGGAAAACGATAAACTTCATTCCCACGGTATAAAATCTTTGTTCATTTTTTCATCTAAGGTGTAACGCCATGTCCGGACTCCATCCTTTACGCTTTCCTCCGGAATCAGAAGCCCTTCTGCTCCAGCAGGCGCAGCAGCTTTCTGGCTATTCGTTAGGCGAACTGGCGGCGCTGGCGGGTATCGTTGCGCCGAAAGATCTCAAGCGGGACAAAGGCTGGATCGGCGTATTACTGGAACTCTGGTTGGGTGCCAGCGCCGGAAGTAAACCTGAGCAGGATTTCGCCGCGCTCGGCGTCGAGTTGAAAACCATTCCCGTGGATAGTCTTGGGCGACCGCTTGAAACCACCTTTGTCTGCGTCGCGCCGCTGACCGGAAACAGTGGTGTGACGTGGGAAACCAGTCACGTACGGCACAAACTGAAGCGAGTATTGTGGATCCCGGTGGAAGGCGAACGCAGCATTCCCCTCGCACAGCGGCGGGTCGGCTCGCCCGTTCTCTGGAGTCCCAATGAAGAAGAAGACCGTCAGCTACGGCTCGACTGGGAAGAATTAATGGACATGATTGTGCTCGGCCAGGTTGAACGGATCACTGCCCGCCATGGCGAATTTTTACAATTGCGTCCAAAGGCCGCAAACGCCAAAGCGCTCACCGAGGCGATCGGCGCGCAGGGCGAGCCAATACTGACGTTGCCACGTGGTTTTTATCTCAAAAAGAACTTCACCCGCGCCCTGCTGGAACGCCACTTTTTGTTACAACCGCGTTAGACTTTCACCTGCCGTCCGGTAAGCATATAATTAGCGTTTATTTATTTGGCAGGACTTTGTTCAATGTTATTTGCATGGATAACCGATCCTAACGCCTGGCTTGCGCTCGGTACGCTGACGCTGCTGGAGATCGTGCTTGGGATCGATAATATTATTTTTCTCTCTCTGGTCGTTGCAAAACTCCCCACCGCACAGCGTGCGCACGCCCGGCGCCTCGGTCTGGCAGCGGCGATGATTATGCGCCTGGCGCTGCTGGCGTCTATTGCCTGGGTGACCCGTCTGACCAATCCGCTGTTTGAGATTTTCGGTGAGGACATTTCCGCCCGCGATCTGATCCTTCTGCTTGGCGGTCTGTTCTTGATCTGGAAAGCAAGTAAAGAGATTCACGAATCCATTGAAGGTGAAGAAGAAGGGATGAATATGCGCGTCACCTCCTTCCTCGGGGCGATCGTGCAGATTATGCTGCTCGACATTATCTTCAGTCTGGACTCAGTGATCACAGCGGTCGGCTTGTCCGATCACCTGTTCATTATGATGGCGGCAGTGGTGATTGCCGTTGGCGTGATGATGTTTGCGGCGCGTCCGATTGGCGAATTTGTCGACAGACACCCGTCCGTGAAGATGCTGGCACTGTCGTTTCTGATTCTGGTGGGCTTCACCCTGATCCTGGAAAGCTTCGACGTGCATGTACCGAAGGGCTACATCTATTTCGCCATGTTCTTCTCGATCTCGGTTGAGAGCCTGAACCTGTTACGAAACAAGAAAAACCCACTGTAATTGCACTTTTTCGCTCCCTGCGGGGGAGCGACTATCTCCCCTTTTCGCCTCTCAGATTAAGATTTTCCTGCTTTTCCTGCCCACAACTTCAGGTTATTACTAGACTATTATCAGACGCAGGCCACGTGAGGATAAATGGATGAAAAAATGGGCAGTGATAATTTCCGCAGTAGGACTGGCTTTTGCTGTTTCCGGTTGTAGCAGCGACTATGTCATGGCGACCAAAGACGGTCGTATGATCCTGACCGACGGGAAACCTGAGATTGATGATGATACCGGTCTGGTGAGCTACCACGACCAGCAGGGCAACGCCATGCAGATTAACCGCGACGACGTTTCTCAAATCATTGAACGTTGAAGATTGAGGTCAGCAATGCTGCTGGCCTTAACAATTTTTCTTCCCTTTTTCCTTTCCCTCAGCCATTTTTATAATCCTATGTCGCGATTATAAAAAAGGAAACGGCTATGCAATATCACCGTATACCCCACAGCTCGCTTGAAGTTAGTACACTGGGGCTGGGCACAATGACGTTTGGTGAACAAAATAGCGAAGCCGACGCACATGCACAGCTCGACTATGCCGTCGCCAACGGCATTAACCTGATCGACGTGGCCGAAATGTACCCGGTACCGCCACGCCCGGAAACCCAGGGACTCACCGAAACGTATGTCGGAAACTGGCTGGCTAAACATGGCAATCGTGAAAAGCTGATTGTCGCCTCCAAGGTTAGCGGCCCGTCACGCAATAATGACAGCGGCATTCGTCCCAATCAGGCGCTGGATCGCAAAAATATCCGCGAAGCGCTGCACGACAGCCTGAAGCGTCTGCAAACCGATTATCTGGACCTTTACCAGGTGCACTGGCCGCAGCGCCCCACCAACTGTTTCGGCAAACTCGGCTACAGTTGGAGCGACGCCGCGCCGGTGGTCTCGCTGCTGGATACGCTGGACGCGCTCACCGAATTCCAACGCGCAGGCAAAATCCGCTACATTGGCGTCTCGAATGAAACCGCCTTTGGCGTGATGCGCTATCTGCATCTGGCGGATAAGCATGACCTGCCGCGCATTGTCACCATCCAGAACCCTTACAGCCTGGTCAACCGTAGTTTTGAAGTGGGGCTGGCGGAAGTGAGCCAGTATGAAGGCGTCGAACTGCTGGCCTATTCCTGCCTGGGGTTTGGCACGCTGACCGGCAAATACCTGAACGGCGCGAAGCCTGCCGGGGCGCGTAATACGCTGTTTAGCCGCTTTACCCGCTACAGCGGCGAGCAGACGCAAAAAGCCGTGGCAGCGTATGTGGATATTGCGAAGCGTCATAATCTCGATCCGGCGCAGATGGCGCTGGCCTTCGTTCGTCGTCAACCCTTTGTTGCCAGTACGCTGCTGGGCGCTACTACCATGGAACAGCTGAAAACCAACGTCGAGAGTCTGCATCTCGAATTAAGCGAAGAGGTGTTGGCAGAGATTGAAGCGGTGCATCAGGTTTACACCTATCCTGCACCGTAAGGAAAGCGCGCCGGTGAGTGCCGGCGCGTTGATTACGCCTGGCGGCGCTGCCAGATCCACAGCGCCGCTATCGCCAGCGCAAACAGACCGCCAAAACCGATACCCACGGCGATGACCGGGATCCCTACCCATACCGCCAGCGAATAGAGCCCCAGCATCAACAGCATTGCGCTGTTTTCTCCGAGGTTCTGTACCGCGATCGCATTACCCGCACCGACGCTCTTTTTTACCGCGCTCCTGCAACAGCGCATTCAGCGGTACGACAAAGAAACCGCCCAGTACACCAATCAGCATCAGCAGCGCGTAGGCAGGCAACAGCGCGTGTTGCAGAGAGAAAATCAGCACCACGACGCCAATCAGGATCCCCGCTGGCATACAACGCACTACGGTATCCAGCGTCACCAGCCTGGCTGCCGCACCCGCACCGGCCACAATACCGATCGCGACCATCGCGTTCAGGTAGGTTGGCGTGGCGTTATCGGTAATGCCTAACGCTATCGGTACCCACAGCACCAGCAGGAAACGCAGCGTCACCCCTGCGCCCCAGAACAGGCTGGTCCCCACTAGCGAGAAGCGCGTTTCGCCGTTACGCCACAGTGAAACACAGGCGCAGAAAAAGCTGCGGGTCATTTTTGCCAGATGCCAGGACTGCCCCGGACGGGCGGCGGCCAGTTTTGGAATAGACAGGTTCGCCACCACTGCACCGGCGTAGGCAAGCGCACAGGCCACCAGCGCAGCAATAACATGCCAGTCGGCCAGCACGCCGCCCGCCACCGAGCCGAGCAGAATCGCCGCAATAGTGGACGCTTCCATCAGGCCGTTGGCTTTCACCAGCTTATCGCCAGTGGTCAGTTCGCCCAGAATGCCATATTTCGCCGGTGAGTAGGCTGCAGCGCCAATGCCCACCAGCGTATAACCGAGAAACGGATTGAAGCCAAAGCAGATACTTGCCGCCCCCAGCAGCTTGAGGCCGTTGGCGAACATCATTACCCGGCCTTTGGCAAAGCTATCAGCGACCTGACCGACAAACGGCGCAAAAAAGGATGTAAGCGCCCACAAACACCATTTGCAGTATCGGCTGGCTCCAGTCGGGATAGAATTGTTCCTTCAGCAGCGCCAGCGTGGCAAACAACAGGGCGTTATCGCCAAACGCAGAGAGAAACTGCGCCGCGATAACCGACATCATTCCTTTCGACCAGACAGAGGTATTGGTATGTACTGACTCAGGCATGTTGTTTTTCCGGATCATCAACCCAGCTTTTCAGCGTCACGAAATCCGGCTTACCGCTGCCGAGTAACGGGAGTTGCTTCAGGTAACGGATATCGCGCGGCACCGCCAGTTCTGGCACGCCGTGCGCACGGGCATACTGCTGTAGAACATCACGCGTCAGTTCGCTGTCGGTGGTAAAGAGCACCAGCGCTTCGCCTTTACTGGCATCGCTCTTGATCGCCGTCGCGTGCATTTTTTCCGGCGATACGCCGAGCGCCAGTTGTTCTACCATCTCCAGTGAAACCATCTCACCGGCAATTTTCGCAAAGCGTTTGGCGCGCCCCCTGAATCTGCACGAATCCCTGTTCGTCAAAACGCACGATATCGCCGGTGTCATACCAGCCGCGCTCCAGTTCGCCTTTAGCGTTTTCCGCCGCTGGCACTTCCAGCACGCCCGGTTTTTCTACGCGCAGATAACCATTCATGATATTCGGCCCCTTTAACTGCAAACGCCCACCCTCTTCAATACCGGGGATCGCCAGCAGGCGCGCATCCATGCCGGGCAGGATCCGCCCAACCGTACCGGGTTTTGCCGCCATCGGGACGTTAATCGAGACCACCGGCGCACATTCCGTCACGCCATAACCTTCGAGAATGCGCAGGCCAAACTTATCCTGCCAGAGCTGTTTTGTACTCTCCTGCAGTTTCTCTGCGCCCGCTACCACATAGCGCAGGCGATAGAAATCATAGGGATTGGCAAAGCGTGCATAGTTTCCGAGGAATGTTGAGGTGCCAAACAGCACCGTGCAGTTACGGTCATAAACCAGCTCCGGCACGATGCGGTAATGCAACGGGCTCGGATAGAGGAAAACTTCCGCGCCGGTGAGCAACGGCGTAAATAACCCCACCGTCAGGCCAAACGAGTGGAACAGCGGCAGCGCCGACATAAAGCGGTCACTGGCGGTGAAGTCGGCAATGGTTTTGATCTGCTCGACGTTCGCCAGCAGGCTTTTGTGGCTATGCACGACGCCCTTCGGATGGCCTTCTGAGCCGGACGTGAAGAGGATCACCGCCGCCTCTTCAGGCTGCTGTTTGACCTGCGCCCGATGCGGCATCAGCAGGTGCGCAAAGATCCACAGCTTGTCTGCCGTGGTGACATCCGCTTTGAGATCTTCAAGATAGACCCAACGAACCTGCGTCAGTTGTTCCGGCAAATGCCAGAGTTTGCCTTTCTCCAGGAACTGGCGGGAGGTAAAAATGGTTTTGATTTCCGCAGCGGTGATGGCGCTGGTCAGCCCTTTGACGCCCGCCGTATAGTTCATCATTGCAGGGATTCGGCGGCGAGACACCGCGCCGAAAATCACCGCCGCGCTGATGGCGGCATTCGGCAGCATCAGGCCAATTGTTTCGCCTTCCGCGCTGTATTTTTCCAAAATACGACCAACAAACAGCGTCTTAGTGAGCAACTGACGGTAGCTGTCCGGCTTGAAGTTGATGTCTTCGATACAGGGCTTACTGGCGCCATAACGATACTTTGCCGCCAACAGCGATTCATACAGCGTTTCGCGCGGACGCACCGCCATTCGCGCTTCCATCATTTTTTGATGCAGCATTTCACCGGCGATTTTACGGCGATCGCGCGCGCGTGGCGCATCGGGCATGGGCAGATGGGTGGGTGGCAATACATGCAGATGAATCTGCGGGAAGAGGCGACGTTTCACCAGCCCTTTCAGACGGCTGAAATGGGTGAGCTCTGCCCCTTCAATTCGCACCGGCACCAGCGTCGCCCCGGATTTCGCGGCGACAAATCCGGCGCCGTCGTAGATTTTCATCAGCGAGCCGCTTACCGAAATGCGTCCTTCCGGGAAAATCACCACCGGGCGGCCCTGCTCGATCAGTCGAACCAGATGTTTAATCGCCATCGGCTTCGTCGGGTCAAGCGGCACAAAATCAATCAGCGAGGCTAACCAGCGCATGTACCACCGCTGGCTAATCGAGGTGTAAACCGCAAACACCGGGCGTACGGGTAGAAATAACGCCAGCAGAATGCCGTCGATAAACGAGACATGGTTGGGGGTAATTAGGACGCGCTCTCCCTGTAACGCCGTCATATCGCCCGTTACGCGTACCCGATAAAGCACACGACACAGGTTACGGAAAAACCCAAATAACATTTCAACTCCCTTTGCGCACGGTTCGGTAAAATAATGGTGGCAGATTACACGATCAACGCAAGAGGAGCGACAGCAAAGTCGGGACGAAAAAAAACCTGCGCATCCGCGCAGGTTGGTGCAAGAGACAGGGTACGAAGAGCGTACCGAATAATCTCACCAATCAATACCTCTGGGATCTTGATTGTGGTCTGTGCGTGACCGCTTCGCCAGCGCGAAAACGCAAAGGAATGAAGGGAAATGCAACCAGTTGTGTAAATTATCGCTTACTGTTACAGATTGCCGGAATAGCAAAAAAAACCTGCGCAACTGGCGCAGGTTGGTGTAATTCGTGTGCTCAACCCGAAAGTTGACTTCACCTATCAATACCTCTGGGATCTCAACTTTATCAAGCCGTCAGGAAGCGTCGCCAGCGAACAATCGCAACAGCCTTTCGCAAAGTGTAACTAATGGTTTGCATCGTTCGATTTTTGTCTTAATTCCGTGGATTTTGCTCACATTTGCCGCGTCGTAACCGGCAATCTGCTTGAACCCACTGACGTTTTCCGTAACACTGACGGAATGTAAGCGTTTACCCACAATAGGTACTGTCATGGCGACCATAAAGGATGTAGCCCGACTGGCTGGTGTATCAGTCGCCACCGTTTCCCGCGTCATTAACGATTCCCCCCAAAGCCAGCGAGGCGTCGCGTCTGGCAGTGACCAGCGCAATGGAGTCGCTCAGCTATCATCCCAACGCCAACGCACGCGCGCTGGCACAGCAATCTACCGAGACGATAGGTCTGGTGGTTGGCGATGTTTCCGACCCTTTTTTCGGCGCGATGGTGAAAGCCGTTGAGCAGGTCTCCTATAACACCGGTAATTTTTTACTGATTGGCAACGGCTACCATAATGAACAAAAAAGAGCGTCAGGCGATTGAGCAACTCATTCGTCACCGTTGTGCGGCACTCGTCGTTCACGCCAAGATGATCCCCGATGCCGATCTGGCATCATTAATGAAGCAAATGCCCGGCATGGTGCTGATTAACCGGATCCTGCCCGGTTTCGAACAGCGCTGTGTCGCGCTGGATGACCGCTACGGCGCCTGGCTGGCGACCCGTCATCTGATCCAACAAGGCCACACCCGCATTGGCTACCTCTGTTCGAATCACTCCATTTCAGATGCAGAAGATCGTCTCAAAGGCTATTACGACGCCCTTGAAGAGAGCCATCTCCCGGTCAACGATCGCCTTGTGACGTTTGGCGAGCCGGATGAGAGCGGCGGCGAGCAGGCGATGACCGAACTGTTAGGCCGTGGCAGAAACTTCACCGCGGTGGCCTGTTATAACGATTCCATGGCCGCCGGTGCGATGGGCGTGCTAAATGATAATGGTGTGGACGTCCCGGCGGAAATCTCGCTGATCGGCTTTGATGATGTGCTGGTTTCGCGTTACGTTCGCCCACGTCTGACTACCGTGCGTTATCCCATCGTCACGATGGCGACGCAGGCCGCAGAGCTGGCGCTGGCGCTGGCGGAAAAGCGTCCGCTGCCCGATATTACCCATGTTTTCAGTCCAACGCTGGTACGCCGCCATTCGGTAACGCCGCCGGCGGAAGCAGGCAATACATCATCAAATGAGTAATCAGGAACGCGTCATGATAACAATGCTGGATGTTTCCCGTCGTGCCGGTGTCTCGAAAGCCACCGTTTCTCGTGTGCTGAACGGCACCGGTCAGGTTAAAGAGAGTACCCGTCAGAAAGTGTTTAAGGCGATGCAGGCGCTGGATTATCGTCCGAACTTTCTGGCCCGCTCGCTGGCGAACCGAACCAGCAACAGCATTGGACTGGTCGTATCGACTTTTGATGGCTTCTACTTTGGCCGACTGCTACAGCAGGCCTCGCGGCAGACGGAATCTCACGGCAAGCAGCTGATCGTCACCGATGGTCACGATACGCCGGAGCGTGAACAGGAAGCGGTACAGATGCTGGCAGACCGGCAGTGCGACGCCATCATTCTCTACACCCGTTATATGAGCGAAAAGGCGATCCTGACGCTGGCGGATTCGATCACGATGCCGTTGATTATCATCAACCGCGACGTCAGCCTGGCCCGCGAACGCGCCATCTTTTTTTGAACAGGAAGATGCGGCATTTCAGGCGGTCGATTACCTGATCTCCCAGGGGCACCGCGAAATCGCCTGTATTACCGTTCCGGGTCATACGCCGACCGGAAAGTCGCGTCTGATGGGCTATCGTAAAGCACTGGAGAAAAACGGCATCGCCTGGGATCCGGCGAAGGTGAAGTATGGTGATTCCAGCATGACGCGCGGTTATGACGCCTGTAATGAACTGCTGCAGGAAGGCGTGACGTTCAGCGCGCTGTTTGCCTGTAACGACGATATGGCGCTGGGTGCGTCCAAAGCGCTACATCAGGCAGGGCTGAATATTCCTCAGGATGTGTCGCTGTTCGGGTTTGACGATGCGCCGAGCGCAAAATGGCTGGAACCGGGACTGTCGACGGTTTATCTGCCCATCGACACAATGATCACCACGGCCATTGACCAGGCGATCCGCATGGTCAATGGCGAAGAGGTTGAACCGATCCCGCCTTTTACCGGCACGCTAGTGTTACGCGATTCGGTAACCACCGGGCCCTATTTTAAATCATAAACTGTCATGCTATCTGCGTGACGCAATGCCTGATGGCGCTGCGCTTATCATGCCTACATGCGACGGTAACGGCGCGATGCGACAAGAAATCAAAACAGTTCCAGCGCCAACAGCTCGTCAATGGTCTGGCGACGACGAATCAGTCGCGCCTGGCCGTTGTCAAATAACACTTCCGGCAGCAGCGGACGGCTGTTGTAGTTCGATGACATTGACGCACCGTACGCGCCGGTATCATGCAGCACCAGATAATCTCCCGGTGCCACCGCTGGCAAAGCACGGGTTTCGACTTTGCCGCCCTCCTGCTGGGTAAAAACGTCACCGGATTCGCACAACGGTCCGGCAACCACCGTATCGACCCGCGGCGCGTTCTCCAGTGAACGGCCGTCCGCCGCCAGCGCGGAAATATGATGATAACTGCCGTACATCGCCGGGCGCATCAGGTCGTTAAACCCGGCATCCACCAGCACAAAATGACGACTGCCCATCTGCTTCACGCTGCGTACCTGGGTGACCAGTACGCCGGACTGGGCGACGAGAAAACGTCCTGGCTCAATTTCCAGCTTCACATGATGCCCCAGATGACGGGCGATCTGTTCACGCGCAGCGTTCCACAAACCAAAATAATGCTGAGTATCTACCGCCTCTTCGTCGTCGTGATAAGGGATCGACAGACCGCCGCCGGCGGAGATCGCCTCCAGATCCTGGCCGAAATCCACCACCTGACGTACCATCGCGCCACACACCTGCTCCAGATGTCCATAATCAACGCCTGAACCAATATGCATGTGGATACCCACCAGCTTCAGTTGATGACGCTGCATCACCGCCAGCGCCTGCGGTAAATCGGTATGCCAGATGCCGTGTTTGCTGTTTTCGCCGCCGGTATTGGTTTTCTGGCTATGGCCATGGCCAAAGCCAGGATTCACCCGCAGCCAGACGCGATGGCCCGGCGAGACCTGCCCAAGCTGATCGAGCATATCAACAGAACCGGCGTTGACCGGAATGCGCAATTCGCTGACGCGGGCCAGGGTGGCGTTATCAATCACATCAGCGGTAAACACGATGTCATCCGGATGCGTTTGCGGATCGTATCCCGCTGCCAGCGCACGCTCGATTTCGCCTAACGACACGGAATCTACCTTCACGCCCTGTTCGCGCATTAAGCGCAGAATATGAATATTGGAACAGGCCTTCTGCGCGAAGCGCACCACATCAAACTGCTGCAACGCAGCAATCTGACGACGAACGATCTGTGCGTCGTAAACCCAGACCGGGCAACCAAATTCTGCCGGCAGCCTGAGCAGGTTTTCCGCGGTGAGATCGGTATCAGTGCAATACAGTGAGTGAGGCATAACGGGCTCCGGACATGACGTTTTTTATGATTACGCCACAGTGCGAAGAGAATAAAAAATATCGTTTTTTATCGACTCTATGCAAAAATGATATGGTTTGAATTCAGCGAGGTGATGATGGCTGCCGTTAACTTACGTCATATTGAAATCTTTCACGCGGTCATGACCGCAGGAAACCTGACCGAAGCCGCGCGGTTGCTGCATACATCACAGCCCACCGTCAGCCGTGAACTGGCGCGCTTCGAAAAAGTACTGGGGCTGAAACTGTTCGAACGCGCGCGCGGTCGTCTGCATCCCACGGTTCAGGGGTTGCGTCTGTTCGAAGAGGTTCAGCGATCCTGGTACGGGCTGGACAGGATCGTCAGCGCGGCAGAAAGCCTGCGCGAGTTTCGTCAGGGGGGAATTATCCATTGTCTGCCTGCCGGTCTTTTCGCAGTCGTTGCTGCCGGCGTTGATTCAGCCGTTTCTCGCCCGCTATCCGGACGTCAGCCTGAATATTGTGCCGCAGGAGTCACCGCTGCTTGAAGAGTGGCTTTCCGCCCAGCGCCACGATCTGGGGCTGACGGAAACCTTGCATACGCCGGCCGGAACCGAAAGAACAGAACTCTTCTCGCTTGATGAAGTCTGCGTGTTGCCGCCAGGCCATCCTCTCGCGGAAAAACCGGTTTTAACGCCGCAGGATTTTCAGGGGGAGAATTATATCAGCCTGTCGCGCACGGACAGTTACCGGCAACTGCTGGACACCCTGTTTACTGAGCACGACGTTAAACGGCGAATGGTGGTGGAAACCCACAGTGCGGCCTCCGTTTGCGCGATGGTGCGCGCCGGTGCGGGGCTGTCTGTCGTCAACCCACTCACCGCGCTGGATTATGCGGCGAGCGGCGTGGTGGTGCGCCGTTTCAGTCTTTCCGTGCCGTTTACCGTCAGCCTGGTGCGGCCCATCCACCGGCCCGCCTCCGCACTGGTCGAGGCTTTCAGCCAGCATCTGCAAACCCGCCATCACCTGCTGATGACGGCGCTGGAGCAGATCCTCGGGCCGGTTACGACAGCATAAACGTCACGGCATCTGCGGCATGGATCGCAGCGGTGTCGAACACCGGAATCGGGCTACGCTCTACCGGCACCAGTAGACCAATCTCCGTGCAGCCAAAAATGACGCCCTCTGCCCCCTGTGCCGCCAGGGTTTCAATCACTTCTACATAGTACTGACGTGACGCTTCGGTAAATTGTCCCAGGCAAAGCTCATCAAAGATTATCTGGTTGATCGTCGCCCGCGCATCCGCATCGGGTACGAGGCATTCAATGGCGAACTGCTGTTCCAGACGACCCCGATAAAAATCCTGTTCCATAGTGTAACGCGTTCCCAGCAGCGCAACGCGATGCATTCCCTGCGCGCTGATAACACGACCGGTCGCATCGGCAATATGCAAGAAAGGCAGCGAGCAGCGCGATTCAATGGCATCGGCCACTTTATGCATGGTATTCGTACATAAGACGATCCCCTCCGCTCCGGCCTGCTGCAACCCGATCGCGGCCTGCGCGAGAATATCCCCGGCTTTGTCCCACTCGCCGCGACTCTGGCACGCTTCGATCTCGTGGAAGTCAACGCTGTGCAGCAACAGGCTTGCAGAATGAAGCCCCCCCCAGATGCTGTTTAATCCCTTCGTTAATTAACCGGTAGTACGGGATCGTCGATTCCCAACTCATGCCGCCTAACAAGCCGATCGTCTTCATTACCTGCTCCTTCATCAGTGTCTTACTGCAGTGAAGCAAACTTGTGATCAAGTTTCCAGTTCATTCGATCTGCCATTTTCTTTACCGCATGCCTGAGTTAGCTTTACTGAAACATTGTTTCAAACACTAACAGGATCCCACATGTTTGTTTTCCATAACGAGACGACGCTTGACGATCTGGGCAACGGCGTTACCCGCCGCATCCTCGCCCATAGCGGCAAAATGATGGCTGTTGAGGTTAATTTTGAGCAAGGGGCAATTGGCCCGCTGCATCGCCATCCGCATGAGCAACTGACCTATGTGTTGTCGGGTGAATTTGAATTTACTATCGGTGACGAGAAACAGGTGGTTCGTGCGGGAGACACATTATATAAGCAGCCAAATATTATGCATGGCTGTGTCTGTCTGAAGCCGGGAACCCTGCTGGATACGTTTACGCCGGTTCGCGAAGATTTCCTCAGCGCCTGATGTTATCAATAAAAAAACCCTGCGCGAAGGCAGGGTTTTTCAGCAAACGGCGCGAATTAACGTGCCAGCCAACCACCGTCAACCGCCACGGTATAGCCGTTGATGTAATCCGACGCGCTGGAGGCCAGGAAGACCACCGGTCCCATCAAATCGCTCGGTAGACCCCAACGTCCCGCCGGAATACGGTCAAGGATTTCAGCGCTACGCTGCTCATCGGCACGCAGTTGCTGGGTGTTGTTGGTCGCCATATAACCCGGTGCGATCGCGTTGACGTTGATATTGTGCTTCGCCCACTCGTTCGCCATCAGACGGGTCACACCCATTACGCCGCTTTTGGAAGCCGTGTAAGACGGGACGCGGATACCGCCCTGGAAGGAGAGCATGGACGCGATGTTGATGATTTTGCCGCCGTTACCCTGGGCGATAAAGTGTTTTGCCGCCGCCTGAGACATAAAGAACACGCTCTTGATGTTCAGGTTCATCACGTCATCCCAGTCTTTTTCGCTGAAATCGATGGCGTCTTCACGACGGATTAGACCCGCGTTGTTGACCAGAATATCGATATGACCGAACTCAGCGACCGCACGCTCCAGCAGTGCCGGGATGCCATCGATCTTGCGCAGATCGGCGGTCAGACTCAAAAAGCGACGGCCCAGCGCGGTCACACGCTCGATGGTTTCGGTCGGTTCAACGATGTTAATCCCGACGATATCGCAGCCTGCTTCCGCCAGACCCAGCGCCATGCCCTGGCCCAGACCGGTATCACAACCGGTCACGACAGCGACTTTACCTTCGAGAGAGAATGCATTCAAAATCATTGTAAATCCTTAGTTTTTCATACCTGTCACGGACAGGCGTTATGAGCGCCCGCGACTAGCGCAGATCTTTCACCGCAACGTGGTCCATATCATCGAAGACCTGGTTTTCACCGACCATGCCCCAGATGAAGGTATAGGCTTTGGTGCCCACCCCGGAATGGATCGACCAGCTTGGCGAAATAACTGCCTGCTCGTTATGCATAACGATATGACGCGTTTCCTGAGGCTGCCCCATCATATGGAAGACGCAGGTGTCTTCTTCCATATTGAAATAGAAGTACACTTCCATGCGGCGTTCATGCGTGTGGCATGGCATGGTGTTCCACAGGTTGCCCGGCGCCAGTTCGGTAAGGCCCATGCTCAGTTGGCAGGTTTCCAGCACATCCGGCACGAAATATTTATTGATGGTGCGGCGGTTACTGGTGAGGTTGTCACCTAATGTCACAGGTGCAACATCGGCAGGCGTCACTTTTTTTGGTCGGGTACGTGGTATGCGCCGGTGCGCAGTTGTAGTAAAACTTGGCAGGCGTTGCGCTATCGACGCTGGCGAAAACCACCTCTTTTGCCCCTTTACCGACATACAGCGCATCACGGTGGCCAATCTCATAGCACTGACCGTCGACGGTGATGGTGCCCGCGCCGCCGATGTTGATCACACCCAGTTCGCGACGTTCCAGGAAATAGGTTACGCCAAGCTGTTTACCGACTTCGCCACCGACGGAAACCGTTTTTGCCACCGGCATAATGCCGCCGACGATGATGCGGTCAATGTGGCTGTAAACCATCGTGTATTCGTCAGCCACGAACACTTTCTCAACCAAAAACTCCTTGCGTAGCCCCTGGGTATCCAGTGTTTTGGCGTGCGCGCTGTGAATACTTTGTCTTACGTCCACATTAACCTCCAGTGATGTACTGAGCGGGAATCCCTCAACGGAGAGCGAAACGCTGTTCCGTTTTACGTTATGCGCCCATGATAGTCTTCCGGGGATCCGTTTTCAATTACAAATAAAACATCGTTTCACTTTTTCTGCATCTTATTATCAAAAGTGTAATTCCGATCACGATCGATTCATTTCGTGATTATACGCAGGAGAAAAATCGTTTAGTAAAACAACGAAATAGGATTCGCCCCTGCGTGCCCGATGTGCTGACTGTTGAAAAACCGGGGTCAGTTCCTTCGCTGGATTTATCTGACGGGTGCTAAACCCGGAGCCACGGCAACGCAAGAATGCCGTCACGATTTCTCGAACGGCATAAGTGGTATGAATGGAATAAAGAGGGAGAGAATAAAGGAGAGTTAATCGCGCTCAATGGCTAACGCCACGCCTTGTCCACCGCCAATACACAGCGTCGCCAGACCTTTTCGGGCATTACGCTTAACCATTTCGTGAACCAGAGAAACCAGAATTCGACAGCCAGAAGCGCCTATCGGGTGTCCAAGAGCAATCGCGCCGCCATTGACGTTCACCCGACGCTCGTCCCATTCCAGCATTTTGCCAACAGAAAGCGCCTGAGCGGCAAACGCCTCATTGGCTTCAATGAGATCCACATCGGCCAGTTGCCAGCCGACCCGTTCCAGACAGCGGCGAGTGGCATATACGGGGGCGATCCCCATCAGCGCAGGATCCACACCCACGCTGGCAAACGCGCGAATGCGTGCCAGCACAGGCAAGTTCAACTCCTGTGCTTTGGATTCGCTCATCATCATTACTGCCGCCGCGCCATCATTTATTGAAGAGGCATTACCGGCGGTTACTGAGCCTGACAGCTCGAAAGCCGGATCCAGCCCCGCCAGGCCTTCTGCGCTGGCATCAGTTCGCGGTTGCTCATCGGTATCAATCATCACGGTTTGCCCATTTCGCTGGGTGGCGATCGGAACAATTTCCGCTTTAAAACGACCGGCATCGATAGCCGCGCGCGCCTTTTGCTGTGAACTGAGGGCATACGCATCCTGCAGTTCTCTACTGATGCCATATTCACGCGCCAGATTCTCGGCGGTCACCCCCATGTGGTAATCATTGAAAGCATCCCACAGGCCGTCGTGCACCAGACTGTCGACGAGCTGGCTGTTTCCCAGTTGCGCGCCGGTTCGGCTGTCGGTAAGAACGTGCGGCGCACGGCTCATGTTCTCTTGTCCGCCCGCTATCACAATATCCGCTTCGCCACACTGGATCGCCTGCGTGGCAAGATGCAGCGCTTTCAGCCCCGAACCGCAGACATCATTGATGGTGATAGCAGAAACCGTGTTCGGTAATCCCCCTTTGATCGCTGACTGGCGCGCCGGGTTTTGCCCCGCCCCCCGCCGTCAGTACCTGACCGAGGATCACTTCATCAACGGCATGCGCATTCACGCCGCTGCTTTCAATTAACGCTTTGACCACCATACTGCCCAGTTCAACGGCAGAATGACGCGCCAGCGTCCCCTGAAAACAACCAATAGGCGTACGCAACGCCCCGACTATCACCACCTCTTTCATTACGACCTCTGCGCAAAATCACATCGCAATAGTAGAGGATTGTTAAAAATAGTTATCCTGAATGTTTTAGAAAAGTGAGTTTTATCACAAAGGAAATCGTTATCACCCCTCTCGGCCCGGCGTGCGACCTTGCTGTAAGTGGTATCTCAGCCAACTTCCCGCTACGCCGGGCGGAGATTTTTTTGTTCCACAGCAGATCGATAGCAATCGCTTTCGGCCATCCCGGCATGCCCAGTTGCACCAACGGTTTTTCCGCCGCGAACTCCTCCACTAACGCACACGGTAGCGCGCACCAGCCAAACCCTTGTACCGCCATACTCAATAACAGCAAATAGTTTGGTGCGGACCAGACCGGGCCGCGGGCGAGCGAGGCACCATGATCAATATAGGTATTAAGGCGCAACTCGCGCCAGGTATATAGCTGATCCCACTGCAGTTTTTCCGCTTTCGCCAACGGATGAGAAGCGGCAACGTAGAGCCCCATCCACGTTTGCATCGGCAAGCGTGTCGCACCGATATCGGTGGGATAGTGGTCTCTGGCTTCAATCAAACCGACCTGCGCCCGCTCTTTTTTGCAGCAGATCGATAACGTCTACATCTTCCCCAATCAGGCATTCAAATTCGGTATGCGGAAACTGCTGATCAAACTGCGCCATCAGTTCCTCCAGCACGTCGGGGTGCAGGGTGTCGGAGAGCACAAACGTCAGACGCGCTTCGGTCTCACTGGTCAGCGAAAGCGCCACCTCATCAAGACGCTCGCTGGCAGAAAGAATCGCCTGAACATAGCCGAGCACTTTCTTGCCTTCTTCCGTCAGTACCGGCTGACGCGAAGAACGGTCAAAAAAGCTGAACACCAAGATCGGCTTCAAGGTGGGCGATTGCCGTACTGATGGTGGACTGGCTTTTACGCAGTCTGCGTGCCGCCGCCGAGAAGGAACCACAGGAAACGGTCTCGACAAACGCGGTTAAGGCTTCAGGTGAGTAACGCATGAACTATCTACTTTATCGATGGATACTATCTTTTAGATATCACATAAAGCGATAAAATTCCCCCCTATTCCGTTTTCCGGGCTTTTTCAAGAAAGGTAAGTTATGCAACACAATGCGGTTCAACGTCGTTCATTACTGGAGCGTGTCTTTCATGCCGTCTGTTTTGAAGGGATAGCCACGGCTTTCCTGGCACCCACCACAGCCTGGTTGATGCAGCGATCGGTGCTGGAAATGGGCGGACTGACGATCCTGCTGGCGACCACGGCGATGATCTGGAACATCATCTACAACGCGCTGTTTGATCGTTTCTGGCCCTCACATCGGGTGAAACGAACGGCGAAAGTGCGTGCGTATCACGCGCTGGGATTTGAAAGCGGCTTTATCGTCATCGGCGTGAGTATCGTGGCGTACGTGCTGAACGTCAGCCTGATACAGGCCTTTACGCTGGAGATTGGCTTCTTCTTATTCTTCCTGCCCTACACCATGTTCTACAACTGGGCATATGACACATTACGTATACGTTTCGTGAAGCGTCGCGAACAGCGTGTGACCGCCTGATAACTCACACATTTGCCGGAATCGACACGGTTCCGGCAAGCACCGTCGCCCCTCTTCTCCCGTTCAGTCCTCACGCCCACCCCTGCATTTATGGTAAATTGCGCTTCTTTTTGTTTATTTTATAGTTGATACGTTCAAGAAATGTCGAAAATTTGGTCAAAAGAAGAGACGCTCTGGAGCTTTGCGTTATATGGCACCGCCGTGGGCGCAGGAACCTTGTTTCTCCCCATCCAGCTTGGCTCCGCGGGCGCAATTGTCTTGTTTGTCACCGCTCTGGTTGCCTGGCCTCTCACATACTGGCCGCATAAAGCGTTATGTCAGTTCATTCTCTCGTCGAAAACCTCTGCGGGAGAAGGGATCACCGGTGCGGTGGCGCACTATTATGGTAAGAAGATTGGCAGCCTGATTACCACGCTGTACTTTATTGCCTTTTTCGTGGTGGTGCTAATTTATGCCGTCGCCATAACCAACTCCCTGACAGAGCAGCTGGCCCGCTATCTTGAGATTAACCTGGGCATCCGCATGGGTGTCAGCCTCGGCGTGGTGTTAATCCTGAACCTGATATTTCTGATGGGCCGCCATGCGACTATTCGGGTGATGGGCTTCCTGGTGTTCCCACTGATCGCGTACTTCTTATTTCTCTCGCTGTATCTGACCGGCAGCTGGCAACCCTCTTTGCTGACCGGACAAATGGCGTTCGACAGGCACACCCTGCATCAGGTGTGGATTTCGATTCCGGTGATGGTTTTTGCTTTTAGCCATACGCCTATTATCTCCACGTTCGCCATCGACAGACGTGAGAAATACGGCGAGCAGGCCATGGGTAAATGCAAAAAAATCATGAAGGTAGCCTATTTAATTATCTGCCTGAGCGTGCTGTTCTTCGTCTTTAGCTGTCTGCTGTCAATTCCGCCAGCGTACATCGAAACCGCCAAAAATGAAGGCGTCACCATTCTTTCCGCGTTATCTATGATGCCTGCCGCCCCGGCGTGGCTCTCGGTTTCCGGTATCATCGTCGCCGTGGTGGCGATGTCGAAATCCTTTCTCGGTACCTACTTTGGGGTTATCGAAGGGGCAACCGAGGTGGTCAAAACCAGTCTGCAACAGGTAGGGGTGAAAAAAAGCCGGGCCTTTAACCGCGCCCTGTCCATCATGCTGGTATCCGCCATCACCTTTGTGGTCTGCTGCATCAATCCGAATGCAATTTCGATGATTTACGCCATTAGCGGACCGCTCATTGCTATGATTTTGTTCATTATGCCGACGCTGTCGACATACCTGATCCCGGCATTAAAACCGCACCGCTCTTTCGGCAATCTGATTACCCTGATTGTCGGACTACTCTGCGTGTCTGTGATGTTTCTCGGCTAGCACTGGCGTAAACGGCTCGTCCGGGCCGTTTACTCATGACGTCGACATAACAGCGAGGGAGCGCCTACCGTCGTAAAGGCCCACCCCTCCTGATAACGTTTAATCAATAGAGAGAAAGAGGCACGCTCAGAGAGATAAATCGAGGGCAGCGATCGAAGTCCTTTCTTCGCCTCTAAATTGTCGCTCGGAAAGCGCACGAGGTTATTGTTGCTGATAATATAGTTGTTCCGCACCTTGTGATAGGTGAAATAAGCAATCCGGCTAATTTTATAATTATTATTTTCCGGCGTACGCAAATCGCCGGTAATGGTGACGATACCCTGGTTATTCTGCATCTGATAGGCGACATCTCCCCGGAACTGCTCATTATTAATTTCCCACACCACACGGCCCTGGCAATCAATACTGTTTTTTCCTTTATGTAAATACCAGTAGCCCGCACCTGTTGATATCATCACGACAAGCAGCAAAACGTATACTGAAATTTTAATTTTGATCATTAATCGAGTACCAGGTTGTACATTTGGTCCGGGGGTGTTCTCTTATATCCAACTGACAGGCAACAGCGGCAATATTTTTCGCACTATTCATTCCAGAAAGATACACATAATTATGATTCTGACAGATATCCGGGTGCCTCGTCAGGAATACAGCATAGCGTGTATTTAACGTATTATTGCCTTTGAGTAACAGGGTACAGGATGAAAAGGAGGTGGTATCAATAATGGCATAGGAGGAGAACAACGATTCGGCGGTCGGATATAACAAGCCAAAAGAGATGCCGACACCGATCAGCAATACGGACAGTAGGATGCCCCCCCGCTATCAGCGTAGTTCGTGACGACCGTAATTCAGGCGCAGTCGCCCTCAACGCAGGTGGTGTTGGCTCCCTCCCTGACTCCCCACCTCCAGGATTCTCAATCGATTCCGTCTCTGTTCGTTGAATATCCGCAGTCATCATCATTCCACGCCGGGCAACCGTTCTAATTAGATCGCGCGGCAACCCGACTTCGGTTAGCGCATTTCTTAACATGAGTACCGTCTGATATAACGTATTGACGGAAGTGATATTGTTTTTATCTCCCCAACCTATCTTTACAAGCTGGGCTTGTGGAATAACAACCCCGCAATTTGTAATGATATATAAGAGAATAAAACTCGCAGGGTTTTGAAGAACGACTGTTTTTTGCGTGTTTCTATTCGTCAACGTCCTGTCACCCGGGTGAAAATCAACCAGGTTATTAATTGTGTATAGTGTTGTGTGTGTGTACTTCTCAGACACTGGGTGCATTCTCGCATTTACATGATGAATGGCATGCTACAAAAATCTTATACAGAGATCACCAAATATATAATAGATATGTCAGCGCGATCATAACCTAAAAATAAAAATTCTTATAAATCAACGCGCTTTGACCTGATAAGGATCATGTATTCTTAATTAAGACCATTTTAGATGCTTTATGCCTCAGCTCTCATTATTATTGTTTCACGTTTAAAAAACGGACAAACAGATAAATAGCATTACTTAATAAAAGACATAAGCATTGTTACAACTGCTTCAGACAATTTAACATAAGATCAACTTTTTTGCCATTAATGCCATTTAGCGATAAAACTTAAACATTTTTGCAATATAGATTTTCCTGGTGGTTGTTACAAAATTCCTGGAGGCTTTTTTTTAAGCGTCTCCCGTTGAGTAATGAGCCCGCCAGAAACCTGAATTGATACAGAGATAATATCCCTAAAAAAACCGGGATTAAGAATAATAGCAATAATAATATTTTCGGATTTCCTCTCTATCAACGTTGCAATTTGTTGAGTATTGACATGTTTTAAAACGGATGAAATTATGAAATCATCTACGGATAGGGAGGCTCTCAATATGGGGCTGGACGTTAAATTAAAGAATTTGACATGCAGCAGTTGTACCTTGCATTGCAAAATAATGCCCGAAAAATCACCCCGCTTACAGTATTGCGCCAATGCCTGTTTTTGCATGTGGCCAGAAGAAAGCATTTATTTTAATAAAGGGGTCATTGAAGGCATTTTAAATAATAATCACAACGCCAGACTTAGTGGTTATATTTTTGTAGATTTCTCTATTAGCTTTTTACGCCTGTTTTTGGATAAAGAGTGGATAGAATATCTCGCAAGTACACGCATGGGCATTATTTTGATCAGCGATCGCAACATGCAGTCGCTCGCCAACTACTGGCGTAAAAAGCATCCTGCGGTTTCTGCCATCATTTACCATGATGACGGACTGGATGTCGCCAATGAGAAGATCAGGCAGGTGTTTATCGGACGACATTTGTCGTTCACCAAGGGAAATACGTTGACGCAGATGGAATTCACCATTCTGGGCCATATGGTTGCAGGCAGTAATCCGCACCAGATCGCTCAGTTGCTGGAGATGGATATCCGCAGCATCTACGCCTACAAGCAGAGAATTGAAAAAAGAATGGGTGGACGAATCAATTCGTTGTTTATTCACTCTCATCCGATCTCAGGGGATAAGTTATCTTACCCATTGTTGCTAAAAGAGACGGATAGTACAGCAGTGCATTTGCATAGACGCAGATGAGTCCGACAACAGGGAACAAAATGGACAAGGATACTAACGTGGGATACTACGAAGAAGAAACGCGCGCGCTAAGTGCAGTACTGTTATCACTTTTTTACGGCCCGTGCTGAGATAGCTTTCGGTGAGCTGGAATGCTCTTTGCAAAAACTCGCTTTCCCGCCTGCTGTGCGCAAGTTGTGTGAAGAGGCGTTGCAAAGTCAAAGTGAAGACGAAGCCGATCGAACGAATGCCAGAGCGGTTTGCTGCCTGCTGCATGCGCTGGAATCCATTAGCGGATATAAGCACGTTGAGCGTTATATTGCCCAGCGGAATCAGACGGTTGTGTATTGCTAAGACACCGGGTCGGGACAGCGCTCCCGACTATTTTATATAGGAATCCAGGACCTTAAGCACCACGCCCAGATCGTCTTCCCGCTTATCTTCATCGCTCTGATGGACGATATGCTCGGTCAAATGTCCTTTAATCACTTCACGCATTAAACCATTCACCGCCCCGCGGATTGCAGCGATTTGCTGCAATACGGCGGCACACTCATGGGGTTCGTCGAGCATTTTCTTCAGTGCAACCACCTGCCCCTGAATTTTGCTGGTTCGGGCTTTAAGCTTCTGTTTATCCCGGATTGTATGTGACATCGCAACACCTCTTTAACATAATTCTTTGTGGATTATAGCATTACGAATTAACTGGGGGGGTAGTATTCGGTACTGGGGGGGAGTAGAATCTGGCGAAAACAGGCTACTAAGAATCATTAACATGGGTGATTTTTCAACACTACTTCAACAAGGCAACGCGTGGTTTTTCATTCCCAGCGCGATTCTTCTCGGCGTGCTGCATGGGCTGGAACCCGGCCACTCAAAAACGATGATGGCGGCGTTTATCATCGCGATTAAAGGGACGGTCAAACAGGCAGTGATGTTGGGACTGGCAGCAACGCTCTCCCATACCGCTGTGGTCTGGCTGATCGCCCTCGGCGGTATGTATATCAGCCGGGCATTCACCGCAGAGTCCGTAGAGCCCTGGCTGCAACTGATTTCCGCATTTATTATTCTGGGCACCGCAACCTGGATGTTCTGGCGGACATGGCAGGGCGAGCGAAACTGGCTCACCGCCGGGCAGCATAACCATCATCATGATCACCACCATGACCATCATGATCACCACCACGATCATCATGATCATGCGCATCACGATCACGACCATCATCATGACCACTGCGATCTGGCGGGATTGACAGAGGGATCGAAAGCGTATCAGGATGCCCACGAACGTGCACACGCCAGCGACATTCAGCGCCGTTTTCACGGCAAAGAGGTGACCAATGGGCAAATCTTACTGTTCGGCCTGACTGGCGGACTGATCCCCTGCCCGGCGGCAATTACCGTGCTGCTGATTTGTATCCAGTTGAAAGCCTTTACTCTTGGCGCAACGATGGTGCTCTGCTTTAGCCTGGGGCTGGCGATTACGCTGGTGACCGTTGGCGTGGGCGCGGCAGTCAGCGTCCATCAGGTCGCTAAGCGCTGGAGTGGATTCAACGCGCTGGCAAGAAAAGCGCCCTATTTTTCCAGCGTGCTGATCGGTCTGGTCGGTCTGTATATGGGCATTCATGGTTACATGGGGATTGTCCACACCTCCTGAACACAGGTCATTTTGACGCACAGCGCCTGCCGCTGTGCCCACTCATCTTTCCAGAAAAACCGCTTCCTTCGTTGCAAATGCAACTATTTGCTCACTAAGCACATCCTGACATCACCATAAGGCATACCACGCCGGGCTGAAAATCCACCACCAGTTGTCATTCTCCGGGCAGGTTCTGCCTGTTTATAGCGATAAAAATGAGGAAAGCATCTCAATATCAATTACAGAGTAAATATTTTTTTCCCGTTTTTTGATGTCAAACAGCCTGCAATTACTGGAACTCACATCACCTGGTTTCCAAAAGAAGATAAGTAATCACATAAAATTCTTATCCCGGCATAGCATCATAAAAATGGTTAGCAGGGTTAACTATTCACTTCTGTTTATGCATTAAATGTGAATTATCTTAATCTGACAATGAATTAAGTAGAAATGCACTTTACGTCCGGCTCAACCCTTCAATATTAATCATCTAATAATCTAAAATTCCTAAAGAAGTTATCGCCGATCTATTTCCAGATTTCAATAGATCCAACCTATCACCGATAATGTATCTGTTCGTTTTAAACGATTTTCCTCTCCAGGAATATTCCGTATAAAATTCGCCCAGACAAATTAATAACGCATTCGGGTGAAATTATTCTCGCTGCGAAAATAAAATCATGGCTATAACGATATTCAGGGTGCAATAAAAAGTCATCTTTTAAGAAAATTACCAATAATTTTATTTTACCCTCATTCCCGCACAGTGCCATCGCGATAAATGTCCCTGCGCATGGAAGAACCCTGACTCAAAGGGTAAATCAACACGACTGATAAAAATGGAGTTTATATTATGACCTTAAATCGTGCCTTCCTTTCGGCGCTGATGGCTTCTGCGCTCTTTTCTACGAATGCACTGGCTTCTGACAATACCATTACCTTTATGGGCGAAGTGAGTGATGAGACCTGCTCAATATCGGTAAATGGTTCTGATGCCTCTCCGGTAGTATTGCTGCCGACCGTAACCGCCACGGATCTGAATGCCAATCAGGTAGCTGGCGCGACGACATTTGAGGTGGGTGTGAGCAACTGCACCGGCTCTCCTTCTGGCGTGCAGATCTCGACGGTTTTCGTTGGCAATAATATCAGTTCCGCGACCGGAAACCTTGGCAGCACAGGTTCCGCGACGGATGTTGAGATCCAGATTCTCGACACCAGCAACGATGAAATTGATTTCCGCAGCGCCTTTACCGGCGCTGGCGACCTCTCTCTCGCCGCGAATAAGACCTCAGCGAGCGCGACCTATAAAGCTCAGTATTACAGCGGCGGCGCTGCCACTACGGGTACAGTGCTGGCTTCACTGCAATACGCTGTGTCTTATCAGTAAACGCAAACCTGGCGGGAATGTATTCCCGCCATCCACATTAGGGAAAATGCTATGCGAACCGCTCATCGTCACCGCCCATTTATTGCAGGCTGTGTGTTTCTTTTTTCGCGGCATGCGCCAGCCACGTAAATGCCAGTATTACGATGACAGGAACTCGTATCATTTATAATGGCGCGGCGAAATCTACCGACGTACATCTGAAAAATAGAGATGCTATTCCCTATGTGGTCCAGAGTTGGTTTGATAACGGCAATATGGCCGATGGTCCGGAAAAATCTGCGCAGGTTCCGTTTATTGCCACACCTCCGGCATTTCGTATTCAGTCAGGCGAAGGACAAATCATCCGTATTGTTTACACGCAGGGAAAAGAATTACCGCAGGACAGAGAATCACTGATCTATTTTAATTTTATGCAGATTCCTCCCGCCAATACCGGACAATCGGCGACTCACGCGGAAAAACAAAATAGTCTGCTGATTATGCTGCGCAATCGGGTCAAACTTTTTTTATCGCCCGGCAGGTCTCGTTGGCGATCCACAAAAGATGCTGGAAAATCTCCAGGTTAAACGGATTAGCGGAAATAAAGAACTGGCGATCAGTATTAACAACAATCAGCCCTATTTCGTCACGATCGCGGCCCTCCAACCCGGCGGTTCGTCGCAAATCCATCACCCCAAAAATGACCTGATTTCACCTTTTGCCAGTGAGACGTATCACTTTCCGCGAACGGCTGACGCACAGCGCGTACGCATTACCTTGATCAACGATCAGGGAGCACGCATCAGTGCTGACTATCCGCTCTGACGCCGCCGTCGCGCCCCTGATTGGTCTGGTATTCATCCCGGCAGCGGCGTGCGCGGAGTATTACTTTGACCCGGCTCTTTTACAGGGTTCCGATTTTAGCAAGTCGCTCGATCTGGATCGTTTTAATCAGCGGGATGAGGCGCTTTCAGCAGGAAACTATGTGCTTGACGTCTATCTCAACAACCAGTTGATTCGTCGCCAGGCGTCGATCTCGCTGGTCAAACCGGAAGGTGATACTGCGCGGATTCAACCCTGTCTGTCACCTGAACTGATTACCGCCAGTGCCATTCGAACAACGAAACATCCTGCATCCGACGCCTGTCTGCCGATCGACAATCTGGGTGCGAAAATCAACTGGAACGTGGATGTAAGCACGCTGCGCCTGAACATGGTGGTCCCCCAGGCGGCGCTGTTACATTCACCACGAGGATTTATTCCAGTATCCGAATGGGATGCCGGTGAAACCGCGCTATTTCTGCGCCACAACACCAACTTTTACCACACTGAAAACACCGACAGCCATCTGCGCTATGACTATTTGTGGAGCAATATTAACACTGGGATCAACCTCGGCCTCTGGCAGGTTCGTCATCAGGGCAACCTGCGCTATGCCGATGATAATCAGACAGGGGGGGCACTATCAGTACAATGCGGTCGCCACCTCGCTGCAGCGGCCTTTGCCGCAGCTGGACAGCATCATTGCCTTCGGTGATAGCTACACCAACAGCAGTCTGTTTGGCAGTCTGTCATTTAATGGCGTCAAACTCAGCACCGATCAGCGCATGTGGCCGCAGGGCAAGCGGGGCTATGCTCCGCAAGTGCGCGGCGTCGCCACCACAACATCCCATGTCGTTGTGCGCCAGCAGGGAAAAGTCATCTACGAAACCACCGTCGCGCCCGGTGCCTTCGTGATTAACGATTTGTACAACACACGCGGTCAGGGCGACCTGACGGTTGATGTTATTGACGCTGGCGGACAGATATCGCGCTTTACCGTTCCCTACTCCGCCGTACCAGATTCTATTCGTCCCGGTAACTGGAACTACGAACTGGCGATGGGCTACGTACGTCAGTACTACAGCGTGGAAAATAAGTTTGTTGAAGGCGTGCTGCAGCGCGGGATGAGCAACGTGCTGACGGCTAACATGGGGACGCGACTGGCGGATAATTATCAGGCCATTCTGGCAGGCGGTGTACTGGCAACCTCCGTCGGCGCATTCGGTCTGAACACGGTTTATTCCAGCGCCCGCGTGGAAAATGATGAGAAGCAACAAGGCTGGCGCGTGGAGGCAAGCTACAGTAAAACCTTCACCACCGGCACCAACCTGGTGCTGGCGGCATATCGCTATTCCACCAGCGGCTATCGTGATTTGCAGGATGTGTTCGGCGTGCGTCGCCAGGAAAAAAACGGCACCTCCTACTACTCCGACACGCTCAATCAGCGGAACAACTTCTCGGCGACCCTCAGCCAGCCGATGGGCAACTGGGGGGATGCTAAGTTTTACCGGCAGCACGTCGGACTATTACAACAATGCCTCACGAATCACCCAACTACAGCTCGGCTACAGCAATAGCTGGCGCGATATCAGCGTCAATGTTAGTGCCGCACGCCAGCGGAGTACTTACTCCAGTCGCTATTTTAACAGCGTTAACGATCGCGACTTCGATAGTGAGAGCCAGCGCAAATACACCGAAAACACCGTATCGCTGGGTATTTCGATTCCGTTCGACTTTGGCTCCAGTCGTTCGCAAATCAATCTGGACATGAACCGCAGTCGCGACAGCCGAACGGCAACGGTCGGGATGAGCGGAACAACGGGTGAGAAAAGTACCACCTCGTGGGCGCTCTACAGTGGTATTGCGCACAACAACGACAGCGGCGACAGCGCAACCTGGGGAGGAAACCTTGAACGCCGCACCTCTGTCGGCGCCTTCCGCGCCTGGGCCTCACGGGGCGACAGTTATCAACAGTACGGACTGGGCATGTCCGGTACACTGGTTGCCCATCGCGGCGGAATAACCGCTGGCCCCTATACCAGCGACACCTTTGCACTGGTGGAGGCCCCCGGCGCGCGCGGTGCGACGATACGTAATGGCCAGGGGGCAACGGTAGACCGTTTCGGTTACGCGATCCTCCCGTCATTAACGCCCTACCGCTATAACACCATCAGTCTCGACAGTCAGAACATGGCCAATGACGTCGAACTTCAGGGGGGGGAGTAAGCGCCTTGTTCCTTATGCGGGTGCGATTTCCCGCGTGACGTTCAAGACCACTCGCGGCAAAGCGACGTTGATCAATACCACCCTGCCCGACGGCAGCCAGCCGCCGATGGGGGCGGACGTCACGGACAGTACCGGTGACACCGTGGGCATCATGGGCCAGGGTGGGCAAATCTACTCCCGAATCGCCGCGCAATCCGGCGTGCTGTTCGTTAAGTGGGGTAAGAATGCCGCTCAGCAGTGCCAGGTCTGGTATCAATTACCGACGACGCCCGACACGCCGTTGTATCAACTCACCCTACCTTGTCGCCAGGAGTGACGACGTATGAAAATATCCTCTGTACTTGCGCTGCTGCTGGTCGGTGTCGGACTGACACAACCCGCATGGTCTGCCTGTAAAAGGGTGACCTCCGCCAGTGACCTGTCACAGGCGGCGAAAGATGCCGGCTACGTCGGTGCCAGTTGGGGAGGTGTTGGCGATAGCGAAGTCAAAGGCAAACTGGGGTTGCCCGGCGTTATCACCTTAAGCAGCGGCACCGGTTTCCAGTCGGAAGGTACTCTACTTGCCAGTTCAACGGCCAGTTTTGTGCCTAACGGTCGCACCCAGGGCGTCAATGCCAACCAGATCTATTTCCGCTGCGATGTCACCGAAATCGGCAAGGTGTATGAGTATTACGCCACCAATGGCGACGATGCCTGGGGCGGAAGAGAAGCGGTTCCGGGTATTGAAGGCGCTTACTACACCTACGTCAAAAACGTGGCGCTCAGACTGACAAACCTGAAAACCGGGCAATACTACTCGCGCTACTGGCAAACACGCCTCATCCCCGAAAGCGAGATGTTCAATGACGGGACCTATATTTACATCCCGGGCAGCGCCTTCAGTGATGTTTTTGTTGAGCTTTTTCGGGTCGACGACGCATCAAAAGGGCTGAATGGTTCAAATCGCTATGGCTATACCTACGCGGGACCGGCTGGCTATATCGCCTTTCACGGCGGCGGCATGAGCTCCGGGCTGTTTGACGGCGCTGACAGCAGAACCAACTACGACGGCTGGGGCGCTATGCAATGGCCCGGCGGCTGGACGCTCACCAGCCAAAGTTACTTTGTGCGCGGCGCCGCCTGTCGGATCGACGACTATCCCGCCATCGTCCGCCTGCCGCCGATAAGCGTGGGTGAACTGAGCAGCGGCGGCACGGCGCAGACGCCATTTAACATTACCGTCGAATGCGAAACCGGTGCGATTTCCAGTACCGCAGTCTCGACAACCAGCAAAGCGAACGTGGCGATGGGGTTTCTGGTGAATAATCAGACGGCGGCGAATGCGGCGAACCAGTTAGGGCTCAAAACCGGATCGGGGGGCCTGGACCTGGCTGCTCGATAACCACTATGGCGTCAGCGGCGTGGCATCCGGCGTGGGCATTCGTATTTACAGCGAAAAACTGGGCAGTAGCGCAATCAATCTTCTGCCAAACCTGACGGCAACCGCAACGGGCAATGCCGGGGGGATGGTATGGCTATGCTGATTTAACCAGTAAAATCTCATCAAGCGGTTCGACCGAATTATACAACGGCGAATTCACCGCCTCGCTGGAAGCGATTCCTGGCGAAGCCATTACAGCAGGATCGGTTTATGCACAACTCCAGGTGGTGGTTAGCTTTCAGTAGCGCGTTGCTGCTGAATGGCCTGTCGCTCTCCGCTCATGCGGTGGTGAACAGCGAAGTGACCCGGGTAATTTTTAATGCTGGTGACAAAAGCGCTTCGCTGGCGCTGATTAATTCCCCGCAGCAGCCGGCCCTGGTGCAGATCTGGACCGATACGGGGAATCCGTCCAGCCAGCCCAACGAAGAGGTAACACCCGTCATCGCACTGCCGCCGGTATTTAAAATGCAGCCCGGCGAGCTACGTAGCATTACGCTGCAACTGACCGACACCTCCGCCCTGCCGCGCGATCGTGAAGCGCTGTACTGGCTGAATGTCTATCAGATCCCACCCATGACGCAGGCCGATGCGCAGGTGGCACAAAAAGTGGTTCTGCCGTTACGTATCCGCATGAAGCTGTTTATCCGCCCGCAGGGCACTGGCGCGCTCCAGGAAAGCGACCCAGAGAAACTGCGCGTGGCCTATGCCGGGCCGCAAAATCAGGTGCAGATAACTAACCCCACGCCGTGGCATATCACACTGGCCGGGATACGTTGCGAAGCCGGCAGCGCAAGCGGCGTAATGATTGCGCCACTTACCACAGCATCAGTCCCGCTGCAGGGACAGGGGACGCTGTGTTCGTCGGTCCGCTATGACGTAATTAACGACCACGGCACCCTGTGGCACTACAATAAAGCCGTCTCGCGACTTCCGTAGCGACGGCTTACGCGCCTTTCCCGTAAGTTCTCAGGCACGAATATCGTCATACTCACGGGTTTTATCAAACTCGTGTTTAGCAAACGGGCAAAGCGGGATAATTTTTCGATTCTCGCGGCGCATTTTCTCCACCACTTTCGCCACCAGCGCTTTTCCAACCCCTTGTCCCTTCAGACTGGCATCCACATCCGTATGTTCGATAATGCTTAAATGCTCGCCGGTCGGAACGAAAACAATTTCAGCGACCTGATTTCCCTGATCATCATTTACATAGAATTTATTATGGCCTTCATGTATTTCCATCTTTGCCTCGCTTATTTACGACGATATTGCAGCGCCCCGCTTGGGCAGGTATCGATAACCGTGATTACCGTTGATACATCCACTTCATCAGGCATAATCCAGGGTTTGCGTTTTAGATTGAACAGCCTGGCGCTACCGCGGACACAATTTCCGGAATGCTGGCAAATCGCCGTATTGAAGTAGACATCGATTTTCTCGCCGGTATAGACGCGGTAACCCGCATCCTCAAGTTGCTTATCCATGACATTGCCTCATTTTGTGTTTTATCCCTTAAGCATAGCGCGTGGATGTCCTCCGGCACCACGTTAAAGTCAAATGAGTAGATACTCATCTACTCCTTATGTTTAAGAACAAAAATCCAGTGATGAGGGCATATAAGATTTTATATTACACATTTAATACTATTTAAGGTTATTTACTCTAATTGACTATTTAACATCACGTCGGCATAATAAATCTTTCAAAGAAACAATGAATAAAAACGTGTTTTCTTTCAAAAATATTAATTAAAAAGAGTGGATTACAGGAAAGAGAACTGTTGATGTGGAATCTTAAATCACAGTAGGGAAGCAGATTTTACGCCCCTTTTTCCACGGTGCTGATAACCGGAGGGTCATCTCTTCTGGATGAGAGTCGGGACTTTTAAATGATTACGGTAGCTGATTATTCATAGCGACAGAAATGCCCATTCTTGTTAACAAATTGCTTTGTTTTATAGATGGTTATGTAAAACCGAAGAACAAAAACATTAGTTTCATAAATCAAACGACTTACTGTATTCATATATACTATACCTAATAGTGTGTTCAGAATTTTCTACACTTAAGTCATTACTCTTTATCACTTTCGTACACCGTGAACTCATATGTACTGGATTATTAACGATAATATTGAATTCAGACCAGACAGTAAAAAAGTTAATTTCTGTCACTAATCCAGAAATTAACGTCGTTTTGACAACGCCTGCCAGCCGTTGTCTGCTTTTGTTGCTTGACGCTTCACCGGACGTCGTCACACAGCTGGAGTTCTTTAAAAAGGTGTGGGAAGATGAAGGCATGCTGGTGCCGGCAAACACCCTTTACCAGAATATTTCTATTGTTCGTCGTGGGTTACGCGCCGTCGGGGAGACCGACCGAACCCTCGTCGCCACGGTCCCCCGCAAAGGGTTTCAAATCGATAAAAGTGTGAAAATCGCCCGCGTTGCCGCCGTTCAGGCCGATGAGGCCGTCAGTGACACCTTGCAGGGTGAAGATGAACTGGATGTGGAATACCACACGGATGCCGGGTCAGAGTTCACACCAGAAGAAACGGCACCTACTGCCCCCACGGTAACGGCAAGTCAGAGAGGCAAGTTACCTCTTTTCGCGGGTATCGTCGCCATGCTAATGGCATTTTGCGTAGGTGCCATCGGCATGCACTATTTCTGGCACTTTAACGATACGCAGCCTTTCTTTGCCAACTATACCTTCGTTGAGCAGGATAAAGGATGTCGTTTCTATACCACGGATGACAGCCACGATAACAAAAACAGTTTTGCACGCTTTAAGGCGCTGATTCTGGGCTCGGGACTCGATTGCGAAAAGTACCCCTGGGTTTACTTCCCGCTCTCACAAACGTCGCCTGGCTTAGCGGTTCTTGTCTGCCGCCAGAACTACCTGAAATCAGCCGTTCCCGGTTGTATTACACTCTCTTTTCGTGGAGTAGGAAGTGAGTAAAAAAACAATCATGATGATGAGTGCTCTGTTTTTACTCGCAGGTGTGCTCATCGGCGCGTTATACAATGCTTTAATGTCTAAACGTTACGATAAACAGGAATGTTCGATGTCGCTGGTGGTTTTTCATCAAGGCGCCCGCGCGAATATCACGTTGAACTACATGTACTCGCTGAAAAACCAGAACGGCATCGTGGCCGTCAGCGGTACTTATATCGAAGATAACAAACTGAAAGGGCGCATCAGACGAGATGTCGCCTACAACTGGACAGAAAATCAGGATTCATATCACCTGCATTCAACCCGAATTAACAAGTTTGAGATTATCGAAACGCTGCCGGATGATCTGTTAGCGAACATTCTGCCTGATTTTTACGTCTATCCTGATAAAGATGTGAGTTACTCCATTCTCAATCAGGGGGGTTCACGGGTTCCTGTTTACCATCGGAAAACGTCCCCTGCTCTACTGCGCCCGCTAAACGGGATACTGTCGTCAGCTCTGTGCTAAACAGGGCTGACGCATATTAAAGAAACACACTCTCTTCCAGTAAATTTTCTTTGATCAACAGCAGATCGTGAACCCGGTGCCCACCCAATTTCTTGCATGCAAGATTTCGGTAGGTGTAGACCCGTTTCGGCGGTAGCGATAACGACTGAGCGATAAAATTAATATCTCTTCCCTGCAGCGACTCGCAGATAATTCTTTTTTCGACACGGTTGAGAACATGATTCCTGATAGCCTGATGCTTTTCCATGCTGGCCAGACGCGTAATAATCATCGTCAGTGCCAACAGAGACTGGCGGGCAGTCACAATCATGTCAGCATCAAAGACCAATGCACTCCGCTCTGAGTTTAGAATAATCAGCAGCTTACATTTTTTGTTGAGTCTGGAAACTTCCCTGGAGCAACATTTGTTGAACAAATTAAGATGCAAAATCACGGTATCGTCGAAAGTCAGTTTTTCAACAGGCAATTGATGCATGGTTTCTTTAACGATTTCCAGGTTGGCCTCTTTGGCCAACAAGACGATTCCGTCCTGTAAATAGCTATTATTGCTTATAATATATATTGCCATCGCTTTATTTCCGTATTAATAATTCAACTTACGGGTGATTTCCGTTCTTTTATATCCAGCTTTAGCGAGACATGTGAAAATTATATTGCTAAGCTTACGAATTATACAATTAAATAGTCTTAACTGATCTGACATTTATAACTTATTGATAACGCGAATTTTAATTAAATTTCTTAAACGTCCTTAAGTCGACGATTATTCGCGTCTCTCTGTATTCTGTCTCTTTCTCTGTGCTATGTTGTGCTTTTAACGAACGGACGGAGGGGATGGAAAAGCAATGACCAGGCGTATCGATTACCTGATTGAGAAATATCATTTCACTGAAATCAACGAGTCGCCGCGCATTGCCTGTCAATGGAAAGAGGTATTGGCAGAGTGCCAACAAGAGAATGCCGGCGTTGAAGAGCGACTGCGCATTGCGTTGCTCAATGTCGATTACGTAACCAGCTTCGAACTGCCTTTCCGCTTACTGCTCACCCGCACCCCGCAACTGATCGATAAACTGCGCAAAGAATTTGCCCTCACTCAGAAAAATGTCCTGATTAATGATAAACGCCGTGGGCAGGTTTACAGCATCAGCGCCGATCTCAGCCGCGTCCCCGATGCCTTTCGCTATCGTCTGTCGTCGAGGATCCGTCGTATGGATGAAGACACCCTCACCACGGCTCCTTATCAACACGTTGCCAGTCAGACAAAGCATCCCGAAGAACGGCTTCGCCTGGCGCTGGAGAGCGGTTTACAGGTTAACGCCCTGGATGGGCTGTTCTGGTTAGGGATCCAGCGAATTGCCGCCGATATTCAGCGGCTCCGCGCGGCGGGCATGCCGGTTCTGGCGTCAGATGTCGACGTATTCGATACACTGACCGGAACGCACCGAACCGTGACGGCATACCATCTTTAACCGGTTGTCAGCGCCTGAAAGCGGGATAAAAAAGAGCGCGCGCGCCTGCCGTGGCATCAGCGGATTGACGGCCAACTGTGTCGTAGGTGAAATACCGTCCAGCATCGGCCAGTCATTCCCGGGATCGAGGTTAAGATCGCGCCGCTCCGTCGCCAGCATGATCAGATCCACCTGCTTAATCACCTTACTGGGTGTAAGAGGAAGATGGAAACGCTGGCGAATGGCGTTATCCAGCCGCGCTTCAATCTCTTTATACTCGGGGAGCAAACGCTTTAGCGGAGAAGGAAGATCCAGACAATAGGCTTCAGCGGCATCGTGCAGCAACGCTTCAAGCGCGAATTCTGGCGGCGTTAACTGGCTGCAAAGCACCGCGTGTTGGGCGACGCTGTAAAACTCAGGCACATGTCCGGCAAAGCGACAAAGATGTGAAAGGGCGACAGCGATATCTTCAATCACAATATGTTCCGGTCGGACATCACTGTAATCAATGTGTTGCCCGGTAAAGGTGGCGATAAATTTCATCCGTTCTCCTGCTTCCTTGCCATACTTACCCGCCTCAGAGAGCGGACTCTCCATTCAGAAATTACGTTTTTATATTCACCCTGTAAATATTTAACAACGCACACCGCCACTTTTCAGAAGGACCGCGGCTGCCAGGTTTCAGTTATATTCCAGCACAAAGGTGGCGGTGCCATTTGCCTGAATCCACCGTCTGTCTTTGGCTGGCGATAGTCACATTACAGGAGCGGTCAACAATCTCGCCGGAAAACTCCACCACACCACCGGTTTCCTGTCCCCCCTGTAACCGCAGACAGCGCAGCGCCAGACGCCATTGCGCTGACCAGAATCGCGGCGATTCGAAATTGATTCTTCATTATCTTGCTTATTTTAACGCATTATTAATGTTTACTTTCGCCAAAACCAAACAGTTTCAGGCGTTATTATTACTCGCTCGATTTTATTGTCGCAAAACTTTCAACCCTTGAGATATTCTAAATTCCAACACACGTTCTCATCCACCAAATATACGCCTCCTATTGCAACTTTCACCGGTTAAACAAGAATCATTGTTCGTCCTCGCCAAATAGCAGATGAATCCTCTGAAGCGGTGAAACGGCTTATTCTGACTATTATCCCGGTGATTTTTGCAGTATTGTTTAACCGTTGTTGTAGTTCTACAGTGAATGCTAGCGAGGTTGCTCTCTTGTTGTTCGCCTTCAGCGAAATTCCTTGCGCCTCATTCAGGATGTTCGGGAGCGGGTACGTTCTTAGATCAGCAATAAATTTTTGTGGTTTAGCAAGAGCACAAGACAAGAGGAGGTGTCCAGTCGATAATGCCACGACGTTATGACGAAGCAACATACAGCCATTTTCATTATCCGCTCAAATTCTTCTGTGGCGAAGCCGCGTTGCAGACGATTAACGCCTCCCATTCCGTGCAAATAAATAATGAGTCAAACCCGGATAAGATCATTGGATTAACAGGAATCAGCAGAACGCTTGCACACCTGCAATCAAAAGGGAACCTAATGAAAAATAATACAGATAATAAGAAGAGGAATTTCCTGACTCAAAATGAAATAGAGTCACTTCTCAAAGCAGCAAACACCGGAGCACACGCTGCCCGCAATTACTGTCTGACATTATTGTGTTTTATTCATGGATTTCGCGCCAGTGAAATCTGTCGCCTGCAAATTTCAGATATCGATATTAAATCACGATGCATTTACATTCACCGCCTGAAAAAGGGGTTTTCAACAACACATCCATTGTTGAGGGAAGAAATTCAGGCATTAAAAAACTGGCTGGCTATTCGTGCCGCCTATCCTCATGCCGACAGTGAGTGGTTGTTTTTATCCAGAAAAGGGAATCCCCTTTCGCGCCAACAGTTTTATCAAATCATTTCCGTCTCGGGCGATCACGCCGGACTTCCGCTTGAAATACATCCGCATATGCTTCGTCATTCATGCGGTTTTGCGTTGGCCAATATGGGGATCGACACCCGTCTCATCCAGGATTACCTGGGACACCGCAACATTCGCCATACTGTCTGGTACACCGCCAGTAATGCCGGTCGGTTTTACGGTATCTGGGATGACGCTAAACTCAAACAGCATAATGCTATTTCACGGTGACCGTGACAACGCCATGGATGGTGTTAAAAATCAGACTTAAAAACATTAATAATTTTTAACCATATATTTATTATGCTTACTGTTCACACCTGTCCTTATTTGCATCATAATTAAACAGCTTTATTTTATCCCTGTAATCAATCAGGATATTGCTTATCAGCATTCACTTTTCGTCAAATCAACCTTCACGCCCTCGTTATCACTAACTATTTTCCTTTAAATTTTATAGACCTGACTTTGTCTACCACAGGCGCTATTGTCGCATTTGATAAAATGAATAAAAATAAGATTTATCAGGTAGCAATAATAGCTACGTGTGTAAAAGTGATGTTATCACAGACTGTGATTAATCCCTCAAATATAATATGCCTTTAACATCGCGAATTATTTTTTAATCGCGTGATGTCTTCTACAGGTGTTCATTAACAGAAACCTATTTCAGGAGTAATGTATTGTGAATCGACGTCGTTATCTTACTGGCAAAGAAGTACAAGCCATGATGCTGGCCGCCCGACATGGCGCGACCGGAGAGCGGGATTACTGTCTTATTCTGCTGGCTTTTCGTCACGGCATGCGCATCAGTGAACTCCTCGATTTGCATTATCGCGACCTCGATCTCAGCGAAGGTCGAATCAATGTCCGTCGATTAAAAAACGGTTTTTCCACCATTCATCCACTGCGTTTTGATGAACGCGAGGCCGTTGAACGGTGGAGTCAGGAGCGCGCAGGCTGGAGAGGCGCAGGTCGCACTGACGCCGTGTTCATCTCCCGCCGGGGGGACACCGCTTTCTCGCCAACAGGCGTATCGCATTATCCGGGCTGCGGGCATTGATGCCGGAACCGTTACCCATACTCATCCCCATATGTTACGTCACGCCTGCGGTTATGAGCTCGCCGAAAGGGGGGGCCGACACGCGGCTCATTCAGGATTATCTTGGTCATCGAAATATTCGCCATACCGTCCGTTATACCGCCAGCAACGCCGCACGTTTCGCCGGATTATGGGAGAGAAGCAGTCTGTTAGAAGTCATTTCTCCGGAGAAAAAGAAATGATTTAACTTATTGATATGTAATAGAAAGCATTGACCTGAACAGGTCAATTGGGGCCAAACTGTTTATATCATAAAAAGAATTAATAAAGCTTTGCGGTAATGACTCCAACTTATTGATAGTGTTTTATGTTCAGATAATGCCCGATGACTTTGTCATGCAGCTCCACCGATTTTGAGAACGACAGCGACTTCCGTCCCAGCCGTGCCAGGTGCTGCCTCAGATTCAGGTTATGCCGCTCAATTCGCTGCGTATATCGCTTGCTGATTACGTGCAGCTTTCCCTTCAGGCGGGATTCATACAGCGGCCAGCCATCCGTCATCCATATCACCACGTCAAAGGGTGACAGCAGGCTCATAAGACGCCCCAGCGTCGCCATAGTGCGTTCACCGAATACGTGCGCAACAACCGTCTTCCGGAGCCTGTCATACGCGTAAAACAGCCAGCGCTGGCGCGATTTAGCCCCGACATAGCCCCACTGTTCGTCCATTTCCGCGCAGACGATGACGTCACTGCCCGGCTGTATGCGCGAGGTTACCGACTGCGGCCTGAGTTTTTTAAGTGACGTAAAATCGTGTTGAGGCCAACGCCCATAATGCGGGCAGTTGCCCGGCATCCAACGCCATTCATGGCCATATCAATGATTTTCTGGTGCGTACCGGGTTGAGAAGCGGTGTAAGTGAACTGCAGTTGCCATGTTTTACGGCAGTGAGAGCAGAGATAGCGCTGATGTCCGGCGGTGCTTTTGCCGTTACGCACCACCCCGTCAGTAGCTGAACAGGAGGGACAGCTGATAGAAACAGAAGCCACTGGAGCACCTCAAAAACACCATCATACACTAAATCAGTAAGTTGGCAGCATCACCAAGCTTTGCAACTAATAAACCAGGAATTATCGAAAAACGTTATTTATCCTCTTGATTACTATGGTTTTATTTTCAGTTCTTTTTTTCACAACCTCCTCCGCCGTTTAAGAACTTTCTGCTTTTTTCCTCCTCGCCGCCGCACGACAACAGACAATGAGACAACCTGATAACCTGGTTTTTTATATCATAAAAGTTAATAAATTAAAGATAAAAATCCATAATATAGAAAATACATAGCCAATTTTAGCTTTTTATCCCAACGAGTCAAAATGGCCCCAATTGTCTCATTAATTGGGTAAAAACCGTACAGAACCGGCAGTCGCCCCATTCGGCTGAAACATGGAATGCCTGGAAGGCACAACGACTGGCCATTACGGTTCGTGATATCGACATTGTTTAAAGGAAAAAAGCATGAAAATTAAAACACTGGCTATCGTTGTTATGTCAGCCCTGTCCCTGAGCTCCGCGGCAGCCCTGGCCGATACCACCACGGTAAACGGCGGCACAGTGCATTTTAAAGGAGAAGTCGTTAACGCAGCCTGCGCCGTCGACGCCGGTTCAGTCGAACAAACCGTTCAGCTTGGCCAGGTTCGCTCGGCAAAACTGGCGACGGCAGGCAGCACCAGTTCTGCGGTCGGTTTCAACATCCAGCTGGATGACTGTGATACCAGCGTATCCACCAAAGCCTCTGTCGCGTTCTCCGGGACTGCCGTTGATACCACCAATAACACCGTACTGGCATTGCAAGGCTCCGCTGCCGGTAGCGCCACCAATGTGGGTGTCCAGATTCTTGATAACAAAGGCACCCCTCTGGCGCTGGACGGCGCAACCTTTAGCGCAGCAACAACCCTGAATGATGGTACCAACATCATCCCGTTCCAGGCACGTTACTACGCTACGGGTGCAGCAACCGCCGGTATCGCTAACGCAGACGCCACCTTCAAAGTTCAATACGAGTAATTCATCACGCAAGGACGCTCCTGGGGCCAGGAGGGCCCGTTATCCGCAATGGGACTGAGGTGATAACGATGCAAAGGATGAAATCAGGACTGCTGATACTGTTACTTCCCGCCTGCGCGCTGGCTGGCAACAAGTGGAACGTCACGTTGCCCGGCGGAAGCATGCGTTTTCAGGGCGTCATTATTGCCGAATCTTGCCGCGTAGAAGCGGGCGATCGCCAGATGACCGTGCAAATGGGGCAGATCAGCAGTAATCGATTTCATGCGCCCGGTGAGGATATCAACCCGGTCTCTTTCGATATTCACCTTCAGGAGTGCAGTACCGCCGTAAGTCAACGCGTCGGCGTGGCATTTCATGGCGTCGCAGAGGGTAAAAACCCTGACGTGCTCTCCGTAGGAGAAGGTCCGGGGATCGCCAGCGGTATCGGGATCGCGTTATTTGATAAAGAGGGCAGCCAGCTTCCGCTTAACGGCCCGCCGGTGAGCTGGACACGGCTTTACTCCGGACCAACCACACTACATTTCGTTGCGAAATACCGTTCAACCGGACGTCAGGTCACCGGCGGGATCGCGAATGCACAAGCCTGGTTCTCTTTGACCTACCAGTAATAAACCCGCAGAGATTGCAAATACAGGAAACGACGGTGAGTAAAAGGATAAACATGAAAAAAACACGCACCATGATGCGCAACCTGCTGGGCGGGATGCTGATGATAGCCGCCCTGGGATCATTCACTCATGCAGAAGCCGGCGTGGCGTTGGGAGCAACGCGGGTGATTTATCCGGCGGGACAAAAACAGGTGCAACTGGCGGTCACCAATAATGATGACAACAGCACGTATCTGATCCAGTCATGGGTGGAAAACGCCGGGGGGCGTCAAAGACGGGCGTTTTGTGGTCACACCGCCGCTGTTTGCTATGCAGGGAAAAAAGGAGAACACCTTACGCATTCTTGATGCAACCAATAACCAGTTACCGCAGGACCGCGAAAGTCTGTTCTGGATGAACGTTAAAGCCATTCCGTCGATGGACAAATCGAAGCTTAGTGAAAACACCCTGCAACTGGCCATTATCAGCCGAATCAAGCTGTACTACCGTCCAGCCGGACTCGCGCTGCCGCCAGATCAGGCCGCAGAGAAACTCACTTTCCGCCGCAGCGCTGGCTCGCTCACATTGATCAACCCAACACCGTACTACCTGACAGTGACCGAACTCAATGCCGGCACCAGGGTACTGGAAAATGCCCTCGTGCCTCCGCTGGGCGAAGCCCGCGTGAAGTTGCCAGCCGATGCGGGCAGCGAGATTACCTATAAAACCATTAATGACTATGGCGCGCTAACGCCGCGTATGAAAGGCGAAATGCGATAACGAACAGGGACCCCCCCGCGTGCTCCCTGAATAAAAAGAACTGACAGCCGGGCGATTTCGAACCGGAGGGACTATGTCATATCTGAAACCTGGACTCGTCCACAGGCGGCATCATGCCCCCTTTTTTGGCTGGCGCAATGGCGCAACTCCCCTTTGCTTTTTTGCTGGCCACATACACCTTTTCCGCGCAGGCAGAGCTCTATTTTAATCCGCGCTTTCTGGCGGACGATCCGGCTGCCGTCGCGGATCTTTCCGGTTTTGAAAAGGGGCACGAGCTACCGCCCGGCACCTATCGTGTCGATATTTACCTGAACGAGGGGTACATGACCACTCGCGACGTTGCTTTTCATGCCAGTCAAGGCAGCCGCGAACTGACACCGTGCCTAACGCGTGGACAGCTCGCCACGATGGGGCTGAATACTGCTGCCGTCAGTGGAATGAACGAGTTGGCAGCGGATGCATGTGTCCCGTTAACGGAAATGATCCCTGACGCCACCACCCGTTTAGATGTGGGTCAGCAGCGGTTGCATCTGACGATTCCTCAGGCCTTTATGGGGAATCAGGCTCGCGGCTATATCCCGCCGGAACGCTGGGATCACGGGATTACCGCCGGGCTACTGAATTACAACTTCACCGGCAATAACGTCCAGAATGATGTTGGCGGTAGCAGCAGCTACGCCTACTTAAACCTGCAAAGTGGCCTTAACCTGGGCGCGTGGCGTCTACGCGACAATACCACCTGGAGCTACAGTAGCGGCGGGAGTTCATCGGGCAATGAAAACAAATGGCAGCACGTTAATACCTGGCTGGAAAGGGACATCACGCCGTTACGCTCACGTCTGACGCTCGGCGACAGCTATACCAACGGCGATGTCTTTGACGGCATTAACTTCCGCGGCGCGCAGCTCGCTTCTGATGACAATATGCTGCCGGACAGCCAGAAAGGCTTTGCCCCGGTGATCCATGGGATTGCGCGCGGGACGGCGCAGGTCTCCATCAAACAGAATGGTTATGAGATCTACCACAGTACGGTACCGCCTGGCCCCTTCAGCATTAACGACCTTTATGCCGCCGGTAACGGCGGCGATCTGCAGGTTACCGTCAAGGAAGCTGACGGGAGCAGCCAGAACTTCACCGTTCCTTACTCCTCGGTCCCGGTGCTGCAACGTGAAGGCCATACCCGCTATGCCATCACTGCCGGAGAGTACCGAAGCGGTAACGATCAGCAGGAAGAACCGACCTTTTTTCAGAGCACCTTACTCCACGGCCTCCCGGCTGGCTGGACCCTGTACGGCGGTACGCAACTGGCAGACCGCTATCGCGCTTTTAATGTGGGCGTAGGGAAAAATATGGGGCTTTTGGGGGCGCTGTCGGTGGACATCACTCAGGCCAATGCCACTTTACCCGATGACAGCAAACATCAGGGACAGTCGGTGCGTTTCCTCTATAACAAATCGCTCAGCGACGTTGGCACGAATATCCAGTTGGTGGGCTATCGCTACTCCACACGTGGATATTTTAGCTTTTCCGATACCACTTACCGCCGGATGAGCGGTTATGACGTCGAAACGCAGGATGGGGTGATTCAGGTTCAGCCGAAATTCACGGATTACTACAACCTCGCCTGGAACAAGCGCGGCAAAGTGCAGGTGAGCCTGACCCAGCAGTTAGGCCGTACCGCTACGCTCTATCTGAGCGGAAGCCACCAGACTTACTGGGGCAGCGACAGCGCCGATGAACAATTGCAGGCCGGTCTGAATATGGCTATCGACGATATCAACTGGACGCTGAGCTACAGCCTGACCAAAAACGCCTGGCAGGATGGTCGCGACCAGATGCTGGCTATTAACGTCAATATTCCCTTCAGCCACTGGCTGCGATCGGACAGCCAGTCCGTCTGGCGACACGCCAGCGCCAGCTACAGCATGTCAAACGACCTTAACGGTCGAATGACCAACCTGGTGGGGCTGTATGGCACCGTGCTGGAAGACAATAACCTCAGCTACAGCGTACAAACCGGCTATGCGGGCGGCGGTGAAGGTAACAGCAGCAGCACTGGCTATGCCACGCTGAACTATCGCGGCGGTTCTGGCAATGCCAACGTCGGTTACAGCCGTAGCGACGGACTCAAACAATTCTATTACGGAATGAGCGGCGGCGTGCTGGCGCATGCCAACGGCATCACGCTGAGCCAACCGCTTAATGACACAGTTGTGCTGATTAAGGCGCCCGGCGCTGAGGGCGCGAAAGTCGAAAACCAGACCGGAGTACGCACTGACTGGCGTGGTTATGCGGTGCTGCCTTACGCCACCGAGTACCGGGAGAATCGGGTGGCGCTGGATACCAATACGCTCGCCGACAACGTTGATCTTGATGACGCCGTAATCAACGTCGTCCCCACGCACGGCGCGATCGTCCGGGCGGAATTTAACGCTCATGTCGGGATGAAACTGTTGATGACGTTAACTCACCGCGGCAAACCGGTTCCCTTTGGTGCGATGGTCACCGCTGACAGCAGCCAAAGCAGCAGTATCGTCGCCGATAACGGTCTGGTCTATCTGAGCGGCATGCCGCTGGCGGGAAAGGTACAGGTGAAATGGGGTGATACCGCAAACGCCAGTTGCGTGGCGGATTACCGTCTGACCGCCGAGAGCCAGCAACAACGGCTCATTCAGCTCACGGCGGAATGCCGCTAAGGACATGATAATGAAAAAACGTCTTTATCTGCCGGGAGCCGTTTTCGCGCTGGTCACCGCCAGTGCTTTCGCCGCCGACAGTACCATTACCATCAGCGGCTATGTCAGGGATAACGCCTGCGCCGTGGCGGGCGAATCGAAAGATTTTACCGTCGATTTGCTGGATAACGCCGCGAAACAGTTCAGCCGTATCGGCGCCACCACGCCTGTCGTCCCGTTTCGTATTGTGCTGTCGCCCTGCGGCACGTCGGTCACGGCAGTAAAAGTCGGTTTTATCGGCATCGCTGACCACGAAAACACCCAGTTATTGCAACTCGATAGCGGAAGCTCGGCAGCGGCAGGAATGGGGATCCAGATCCTCAACGGACAGCAGGCTCCGCTGCCGCTGAATGCCGGTTCATCCACCCTATCCTGGACCACCCTGACGCCCGGTCAGACTAATACGCTGAACTTTTATGCCCGCCTGATGGCAACGCAGGTACCTGTCACGCCGGGGCACGTTAATGCAACAGCGACATTCACTCTTGAGTTTCAGTAAGCGGAGGTTCTGATGAGATGGTTTCAACCCCGGTGGCTACTGGCGGCCATCCTGGCCGCGTCTGCTGTTGTGCAGGCGGCCGACGTGACCATTACCGTGAACGGGAAAGTCGTGGCGAAACCGTGCACGGTATCAACGACCAATGCCACCGTCGAACTGGGCGATCTCTACACCTTTAGTCTGGTCTCCGCCGGTTCCTCCTCTGCGTGGCATACCGTGGCGCTCGAGCTAAGCAATTGTCCGGTGGGCACCTCGCGCGTCACCGCCAGCTTTAGTGGTACAGCCGACAGCACGGGCTACTACAAAAATCAGGGGACTGCCGGGAATATCCAGCTTGAGCTCCAGGATGACAGCGGCAACCGACTGAACACCGGCGCGACAAAATCCGTGGTGGTGGATGACGCCTCGCAATCCGCCCGTTTTCCATTACAGGTCAGAGCGTTGTCGGTAAACGGCGGCGCAACCCAGGGAACGATCCAGGCGGTAATTAACGTGACCTATACCTATGCATGACCAGGAGAGTATGTTGATGAAAAGAGTCGTAACCCTGTTGACGACACTGTTGCTGATGGGCTGGTCGATCAATGCCTGGACCTTTGCCTGCCAAACCGCAGGCGGAGCGACCATTCCTATTGGCGGCGGTAGCGCGAACGTTTATGTCGATCTCGCTCCCGCGGTTAACGTCGGAGAAAACCTGGTGGTCGATCTCTCAACGCAGATTTTTTGTCATAACGACTATCCCGAAAGCATGACCGACTATGTCACCCTCCAGCAGGGGTCCGCTTACGGCGGCGTGTTATCGAGTTTTTCCGGCTCCGTAAAATATAACGGCTCCAGCTATCCGTTTCCGACCACCAGCGAAACCGCACGGATGATCTATGATTCGAAAGTCGATAAACCGTGGCCGACACTACTGTATTTGACGCCAATCAGCTCTGCTGGCGGCGTGGCGATAAGCGCGGGAACGCTTATCGCCAGACTCATTCTTCGTCAGACCAATAACAAAAACAGCGATGACTTTCAGTTCGTCTGGAGCATTTATGCGAATAATAATGTGGTCATTCCGACTGGCGGCTGCGACGTCTCCGCTCGCGACGTGACGGTGACCTTGCCTGACTACCCAGGCTCTATGTCCATCCCACTGACGGTCTACTGCGCGCAAAGCCAGCAACTGGCGTATTACCTTTCGGGGACCACCACAGATTCCGCCAATTCGATCTTCACCAATACCGCGTCGTCCTCACCCGCTCAGGGCATCGGTGTTCAGCTCACGCGCAACGGCAGCATCGTCCCCGCCAACACCAACGTGTCATTAGGCACGGTCGGTACCTCTGCCGTAAACCTTGGCTTAACAGCCAATTATGCACGAACCAGCGGACAGGTCACGGCAGGCAATGTTCAGTCAATCATCGGGGTGACGTTTGTTTATCAGTAATACAGGAAGCCCTTCGATGGACTACATTTTGTCTCCCTGCCGCTTTGCCGCCGAAGGTCTCGCGAGGATGATGACGCCAGGTAGCCCGCATCTGGTGCAACTTAACTCGCGGTCGCTGACTCTCTCATCACTTCCCGTGCTGACGTCAGTACGTCGAATCGTGGTGTTTCTTCCTGACGATCCCACTGAATTACTCACTACGTTGCAGACGGCGGCGTTTCTGCAGGAACAGGCCGCCACTCCGTTGCCGATACTAATCCTCAGCCGCTGCCCTGACCGTTGGTTGTGGCACACGCTGGGACACCTTGTGAGGCGTCGCAGTTTGCTGACAGAAATTCGCGCCGTCGCCTCGGATTTACCAACGCGCTGCATTGCCGCGCTATTGCGTGGGCATGGGTTACAGAATGTCCTTTCTCTGGGCCATCGGGCAGACAAAGAAGCATGGATTTACGGCACGCCGTCAATCGGCCTGAGCAAACCGGAGCTAAACGCCATTCTGGATTTGCTGCACGGATATAACCCCCAGGAACGGGCGCAACAGCGCGGCATCAGCCCGAAAACCCTATATAATCAGAAAATCTCAGGACTCAAAAAGATGTCGGAACATTACCCGCAACTGGCGACACACTTTCCCGGCAATTCGGAGGCACGACGGAACAGAAGCGGCAGCGATGCACTGTCCGCCTTCGAGCGTGAATTCGTCCACGCCATCCATTGCCAACAGATTTTTCCGGTATTTCAACCGATTGTGGATAGTCATCACCGTTTACAGGGGATGGAAATTCTCTCACGCTGGCGTCGCGATGGAACGGTCCTGCCACCCGGTGCATTTTTGCCGCAGATACATGCGGAATACGCCTGGCAGGTACTGACTGCGTTTGTTTTGCAGGAAGCCGTACAGAAAATCAATCAGTATCCTGGCGAGTTTTATTTCTCACTTAACATCCCCGCCGCCCTTGCCAGCCATGAATGCCTTCCACGCATGCTGAACGCCGCGAAACAACAACTCGACCCGCCACAGCGAACGGACAGGCTGGTGCTGGAATTTGCTGAAACTCTCGCGTTTAGTCAACAGGGGAAAACCGCTGACAATATCAACACATTAAAACAGCTCGGCTTTCGTATTATGCTGGATGATTGCTTCTCACAAGGCAGCGTGATATTTCCGGTCAGGCAGATCCAGTTTAACGAATATAAACTGGACATGGGCATTATCAATGAGATGCAACACGATCCACACGCGCTGGCGCTGATAAAAAAGCCTGAACTATTACTGCACGCTGACGGGCAGTCGCTGCATTGCCGAAGGAGTAGACAGTAAAGAGAAATTTAGGGCCTTGAAAGCGTTAGGTATCGATCGCTTTCAGGGGTATCTCATCTCCCCGCCGGTGGGCGGCAACAGGCTTGAACGGTTTATCGACAACGCCATATCATTCTGATCAAACTTACTTTTCGCCGGCGCAATGACGTTAAATACCGAATAGCCGTCACCCCTGACTTTTTCCTGCAGTAAACAGACCTCATCAGAAGGACAGAAAATATCGACTGTTGTGGGATAAGTCGATTTTGTCAGGTAACGAGGCAGGCTATACTCTTCCAAACACTCATCACAGAGGTAGTAGCTGGCGTGAAGGATATGTATTACAACGACGAAGGAATCAACACGTTAATCCAGAATGAACTGGATGCTTTCATTAAGGGCTACAAAAATACGATCTACGCATATGCGATTATGAACAAGAAAGATCCTTCGCAAATGCAGATTATTAATAATAACCCTGAGTGGTTTAACATCTATCTTGAACGAAAATACCAGTTTATTGACCCTGTTATTATCAGGGCATTAAGCAGTGTCGAGGACTTTTTCTGGGAGAACAAATTGCTGCTGGCGAGCGGTTATAATCTGACGCGCATCTTCAGTGAAAGCTCTGAACACAATATTTTCCAGGGGCAAACATTCCCCCCTGCATGACTATATGAATAATCTTGTCGTGTTGTCCATCATCAGCCAGAAGGATTCAGGGATTGAGATGGAAGCCTGCCGTGCGCATTTCATGCAGTTTCTCATTCAGCTACATCAGAAGACACTCAATCTCTACAGTAAAGTTCATCAGAAAAAGAACGTTTTCCTGTCGCCGCGAGAAAGACAAATTTTGAAGTGGGTCAGTGCAGGTAAAACGTATGCCGAAGTATCGGTTATATTGTCCATTGCTGAGAGAACCGTGAAATTTCATATGAGCAATGCAATGAAGAAACTGGGTGTTAACAATGCCAGACATGCGGTAAAACTCGGAATGGAGCTCAGATTACTGGATAACTGAACTCCGTGCCGGATCACAGGCGGCGAAGTTGTTGAAGTATCTCACGGAGCCAGTGGCTGGACGGGTCTTTGCTGATGATACTTTCAATTGCGCTTTCATTAGCCGGCATAAAAATATAGTAGATAGTTTCCCCTTTCTCAGAAAGACCTTTCTGAATCACGTCTATTTTCCAGTTAGCATGGCGAAATATGGCATACATGCCACGACTGGCTACGGCGTACATACCCCGATACTGTTTTTTCATGCAATAAATGATCATCGCCAGGAACAATGCTTTACTGGCGGGCATTCCTCGAAGGTTTCCGGAATCACGTCTGGCTTTATCCAAAAACAGGCGGCTCACTTCGCAACAGGGAATATCCGTAGGGAGAGTGATATTATCGAAGTACTCATGGAATATTTCGCTGATCATCGTCGGTTGCGTAGCATCGATAAATCGGGCGCCGCACAAGATTTCTCCTTCGTGCATGCCTAACAGGTAAGTCGTATTTTCGTTATCAAATTGATCCTTTTCCAGACCGTCAGTACATTCTACTTTCCAGTTGAGCCGCTCACGAAATGTTCGATTTCTTAGTCGGTAGAGTTCAGTGGCAAAACCTGAAGGCAACTCATCGCGATCAAGCAAAAAAAACTCAACAAAAGAGTGCATTTGTTCATTCCTGATAATAACATTCCGAAATTATTATCCCCTGTCTTTTAGGACAGCTTTTTTTTAGGTCGGGTCTTCCTTATACTTAAAAAATACCTGACTAATAGCGCTCGCGGCACATACTAGTCAGGCGGTCAAAGACCAACGTAACACCAGGGATAAATCCACCCGGGATTATCTAACATTTAGACTCTCGGGTACAGAATGCAATAAGCACTTAACCCATAAAAAACTATTAAAATACGACCGATATCAAAAATTAGCCTTTATTATATTGCCCCTTGTAATTTCAAGGGGTAATATTTAAGGTTGCGTTAACTATTAAGTTTCATACAGTCTCTCACCTGTCCGCATTCTTTCTCATGACGGCGTTCAACGTAACTATTTTGCCACCTTTCAGTCATGAATTTGCTCAACGGTCTTTCTTTCACCGCCAGCGTAGCTTTACAAAAGTGACATCAGGCAGAAAATATATCCTTAGCTTTCTTATGCCAGAATTTTATCCTGCAGATGCATAGTCGCGCAGCACTTTTGCAACACGTATTCGATAAAAAAGAAAATATCGCTTCCTTTCCTTCCCTTTGCGCTGCCCGATGTTTCATGTTGTTTTTCCACACCATAACGGCCTCTTCATTCTCCCACCACGAAAGCGATAAGATCTTCCCTTCCGTGCTCAAGCTTTTGAAACGCTCAATGGCGATGAATCCCTCACTCTTAGCGAGTTCCGTCCTGAGTTCAGCGGCGAGTTGTAAATATCGTTCCTGCAAAGCGGGTATCGCGTCCGCTTCAAAAATCACAGCAATCATAGCAACCTCCTGGGTTAGCATTTCCGCCACTTTAGCGGTAAGTACCGGGCAATACTTCGCTGAAGGCCGAATTATGCATGGTCAGGGATCATGATGGCACATCCGCATTGAGCTTACTGTAGAACCCCTGTTCCAGTTTCGTTTCCAGTATTGACTGGACTTCAATCGCCAGGTTTTTATAGAACTCAGACAGTTCATCATCCTTACAGAGCAGGACGATTTTGCGGCATTCTTTGCGATTGTTGATCCGGATGATCTTCAGCGAGTCCGTAAAGGCGGGAAGTGTGGTAATAAACAGCGGCGTGGTCAGCGTCCATCCGTAACCGCAGGAAATTAATTTCAGAATGTCATCAGCATTATCCATTTCAAACTGGATGGACGGAGACAGGTTATTCCATTTCAGCCAGTTGAGCGTCTGGATGCCGGTCGGCGTATTGCGGGTATAGGCGATGTAGTCCCTGTTTTTACACAACTCTTCCAGTCGCGTTTCCGGCCAGGCTTTGGGGCAAACGCACAGAAACTCCTCTTCAATCAGCGGGTACATTCTGACATTAGGCGGCATCTCGGTATGCAGCATCGTGATGGCCAGGTTAATGCTGCCCGTATTCAGCGCGGAAAGCAGCCCCGATGCTGTACCGGTCACCTGGAAAATATGTTTCACCTGCGGTTGCAGGAAGGTCAGGATATCCAGGCCGATAGATTTACCGATCGAATCAACAAAGCCGATTTTCAAATGTGAAATATGCCCGTGACTGATCGCGTTGATATGTTCCTGCAGATAGACACCGCTATCGATAATCTTTTTTCCCAGCGGGTACAGCGCCTGTCCGGCTATCGTCATCTGAATGGGTCGCTGTGAGCGGTTAATCACTTCGGTCTTTAAGCCATTTTCCAGATTCGCGATCTGCTGAGAAATCGAGGATTGAGTCAGGTTGAGTTTCTTTGCCGCAGCGGTAAATGACCCCGTCTCAATTACCGCTAAAAACGCCTGTAACTGCTTAAAATCGAAGTTAATATCCTTCATTACCGCCTCTACTATTACATTTTTTAATAATGAGTATTTATCTTTTCAATGCTTTTTTTTCTTTGAGCCACTTCAAATTATCCGTACTGCCAGCAAATTAAGGTAGCGATACACCTTAATACAAGAAGAGACATAACGATGCGTGAAGAAAAGGATCTATTAGGAACGTTAATGGTGCCGGAGGAAGCCTACTACGGTATTCAAACGCAACGGGCAGTAATGAATTTTTCAGTTTCGGGGAAAACGGCCGGGGATATTCCGCATTTCCTGTGGTCGATCGCCGCGATAAAACAAGCGGCCGCTCAGGCCAACGCGCAAATTGGCGCGTTGGATCAGCGGAAAGCCGCCGTCATCGTGATGGCATCGCAGGAGGTGATGAACGGCGATTTTGACGCCCATTTCCCGATTGATATTCTTCAGGGCGGCGGCGGCACCTCAACCAATATGAACATGAATGAAGTGGTGGCTAACCGCGCAAATGAACTGCTCACCGGCGTACGGGGATATGATGCGATTCACCCAAATACGCACGTCAATATGGGACAGTCGACCAACGACGTCATTCCTGCGGCGATGAAAATGACCAGTCGCATGAATATCAGGCATTTGCTGGTGCAACTGGAAAAACTGGAAGCCGTACTAGCGGATAAAAGCCGTCAGTTTGCCGACAAAGTAAAATTAGGCCGCACCTGCTTACAGGATGCGGTGCCAATGACGTTTGGCCAACAATTTGGCGCCTATCGCACACAGGTCAACCGACTCAGAGTAAAACTGGCCGAGGTTAACGAGGAGGCGCTGTATTTACCCCTGGGAGCGACGGCGATTGGTACGGGGTTGTCCACCCATGAGGGATATCTTCCGGCGGTATATCAATGGCTGGAAACCCTCACTGGCGAGCCATATCGCCCGGAAGCGGATTTTTTCGACGGTCTGCAACACGGTGACTTCTATATTGAATTCTCCGCACAGCTCAAGAAAATCGCCGCCTTTCTCTCTAAAATGGCGACCGATTTTCGTATTCAGGGTTCAGGACCGCGCGCCGGTTTTAATGAAATTATTGTCCCTGCCGTGCAACCGGGTTCGTCCATCATGCCGGGCAAAATTAACCCGGTCATGCCCGAACTGATGAATCAAATTGCGTATCAGGTTATCGGTAATGACGTCACGGTAACCATGGCGGTTGAGGGCGGTGAGCTTGATCTGAACGTATGGGAACCGGTGTTGCTAAAGGCGCTCTTCGAATCCTGCTCGTTACTGAGCCGGGGGGATACCGCTGTTTATCGATAAATGTCTGAAAGATATCGCGATAAATGAAGAAGTGAGTGCTCGCTACGCAGAGGAAAGTACAGCGCTGGCCACCGTCGTGGCAACCCTGTTTGGCTATCAGGTGGGATCGCGAATTGCAAAAACCGCGTATAAACAGCAATGCAGCGTAAAGCAGGTCGTGCTGGCAGAAAAACTGCTGACGCCGGAACAGGCGGATTATCTGCTTGATCCGATGAATATGACCGATCCGCAAAAGAGTACGGCAGCGATTAAACGCTATCAAACAGAAATGAATATGTCGTAATCATCTGTTATCGAGAAATAAGCGTTAACTGCAGGTAATGAATATTCCTTATTCATTACCTCGCCCTCTCGTTGCCGATAAATAAAATATAACAAAGAGCAGGTTAATTATATGGTGATATTACATGTCGTTTTATTGCTGGGAACCATTATGCTTGCCGCCCGCTGGGGCGGAATTGGCGTCGGATTCGCTGGCGGAATCGGATTAGCGATTTCGGTATTTATTTTTGGCGTTCCGGCAGGTTCTCCGCCTGTCGACGTGATGCTGATTATTCTGTCTACCATTGTGGCGCTCTCAGCCATGCAACAGGCCGGCGGAATGGATTATCTCGTCACCCTGACCGAAAAGTTACTGCGCCATAATCCCGGCTATCTTAATATTCTTGCCCCTACCGTAACGTTTATTCTGACGGTACTTTCCGGTACTGGTTATACCGCCATGTCGGTGATGAACGTGATTCAGGAAGTAGCGAAAGACAACGGTATCCGGCCCAGCCAGCCGTTAAGCTCTGCGGTTGTAGCTTCGCAACTCGGGATTACTGCCTCCCCGATCTCTGCCGCTACGGCGATTATGTACGGCACCGTTGAGGTGATGGGCGTGAGCTTCGGCGATGCAATGCTGATTATCCTGCCCACCGCGTTATTTGCAATGCTGATCGCGGCGTTCATTGCCAGCAAACAAGGCGCCAAACTGGCCGACGATCCTGTGTGTCAAAAAATCATGCAGGAAAATAAAATTGTGCTGAATAAACATGCCAGCCGCCCTATTCCCGCCGGAGCAAAATCCTCAGTCGCCATATTCCTGGTAGGAGTGGTCTTCGTAGTCTGTATGCTGCTATTTAAATCCCTGATTGGGCATACCATCAATTCCCGCGACTTAATCATTATTACGATGTTTGTCGTGTCCACGATCATTATTTTCACCTGCAAGCTGGACATGAAAGAGCTGAAGAACTCACCGATATTTAAATCCGGCGCGGAATCACTGGTGGTTGTATTAGGGATTGTCTGGCTGAGCAGCACGCTGATCGGTGCCCATATCGATGAGATCAAAATGGAAGCCAGCGACATTTTACGCGCCTGGCCGTTCTTACTGGCGGCGGTATTTTTCTGTACCAGCGCTATGCTGTTTAGCCAGGGGGCAACCAGCGCATTGCTGATGCCTATCGCCGCCTCCATCGGAATTAGCCCGGAGGCAATATTAGCCAGTTTTGTTGCGGTCAGCGCACTTTATATCACGAATATTTACCCGACAACCGCGTTCGCGATAGCCACTGATGACACGGGTTCATTTCTCAGTTCGCGCTGGAATGGCTCAAAGATCGTTAATCACCCCTTCTTCCTGCCGGGATGTTTATCGATTATTTTCTCGGTACCATTTGGCTTTTTACTGGCACAGATGATTTTGTAATGGCGAAGACAGAACAGACCTGCCGTTGGCGGCTTTCTCTTTCACCCCACGGCATCACCAACGTAGCCGCAGTAAATATGTCGTGATAAACAGCAGAACAGGTTGACGTTAACCTGTTCTGCTGTTCGCCCGCTAGTGAGTTATTCGGCAACTACTGGTATGTCATCGTAAAAGACAGTACGCCGTTCGCCGCCCCTGTGGTGATGTGATCGCCCGTCTGGTAGTAACGCGCCTTAAGCGGTACCGTGAACCCGCCCCCTGTGCTCGATGTCCCAACCGCCACATCGGAGCCCAACCGCATCGGCTGGTTGTTATAAAGCAGTTGGATCCCGACCCCTGTAGCGGCGTTACTCCCGCTGGTCGTATTGATGACGCCTTTCGTTGCGTCATTAATATCGCCTTCCATCCTGACGCTGACGGCGGTTCCGGCATTGCAGGTCATCGGCAAATTGAATGACTGGGTATATGCCTCTCCCGGCGTCGTTCCTTTGCCATTAAAGGCATTTTTATCAACCTCTTTCATATCGACAGGGATGGATGCCGTGGTCAGTTTGCAGGCTGGCGTGGTCACCGTGAACGCATTGATATTGACTGCGGCTTCTGGGGATTGCCAGAGCAGCGAGTTATTCAGCAATATCAATGACCCCACCGTTCTTGCCGATATCGTACCAGAACCGGTCTCCGTCGCCGTTTTATAGAACGTCACCGTGACGGAACCATTCAATCCGGGGCTTATCATTCCCGTGGTATTTTGACAAAGCCTGGCGGTGTTACTATCGCCCCGAATCGTATTCGCCCCTGTCACGGCGGCATTCCCTCCGGCGCACTTTGCCGTCGAGCCGGAAATCGCATAGCCAATACCGTCAACGTTGGTTTTATAGACCCGAACCCCATTGACCATTGAATCGAAGGTACCTATCGCCTTTACGCCAAACGTTTGATTGGAAATGACCCCTTCCGCTGAATCAAAACAACTGAACGCATTCACTGTCGGCGTCATTATCTGCGTACCAATAACGGCCCCCACCGGCAGATCCCTGGAGATAGTGATATTCTGCGGCGATAAGGTTGTTGATGGCGTGACCGTCGAACAATCCCACGCCAGCGCAGTACGTGAAAACAGTCCCAGAGCCACCCACAATAAACTCACTATAATTCGATTCATCTTACTCTCCACTTACCTGCACTCCGCGGTGACGTTATGCGTTTTGTCAGAAGCCTGCGCAATCTGATAATTTGCCAGACAACTTTCCCCAGCCCAGTTCACCACCACGGAGCCTTTTTCCGGTGCGCCGCTAAACCAGACTCGCTGACGATCGTCAACAATCCCTTCTGGCGTATTGTCGCGATGGTTAATTGTTGCCGTCGCCCCAAACGGAATCGTTTTGCCCGTCAATTGCAGCAGGATTCGGTAGCCGGTAACGGTCGGGAAATCGGCCAGCGTCAGCGCGCCTTTTGTTGGTACGACGGTCTGCGTGTCATTCAACACATCCGTATTGTTGTTCAACCTGTCGGTATTTAGCGTCAGACTGTTCTGTCGATATGGCGCAACGTACGGCACAACGGCAAAACCTTTACTGTCTGTGTAAATGCCGCTGTTATTCGCCACTTTCACATCTGCGGCATTCTCAGCCTTCACCAACGCCATTGTCTCGCCAAGAGGTTGAGTCGCGGAGACGCCATACGGATGAACCACCAGTCCCCCCCATTGCGCCAACCGAGACCTGACGGTTATCGCGAGAGTAGTTATAACCAAGCTGATATTCACCATGACGGCCCTTATAATTCGCCGACGCACTGCCCGTCACATCTGACCCCTTACTGTTGTATCCCTGCTGTACATTCCAGCTCAGATTTCTGTCTTCCAGCGCGGAACCGGACAGCCCAACCTGTGAAGTGGCGTCGCCTTTTTTTATTCGCGTTTGCCGATAGCGTCATCCAGCTATTTGGCAAGAAACGTGAGAATGGAATCTGCATCGTAAAAGAGACGATATGATCGTTGTCGTTGTGCCAGGGACCACGGGAATAGCTATAGTTCAGGCCATAATTAATATTGTTAATACTGGTGTTGTAACCCAGGCTGACGTTACGCTCGGTATCACCGCCCCAATAGTCCTGGTGCCAGGCCGAAAGGTTGATATTCCCGAAATCGCCAAGCTGCTGGTTCAATGTCACCTGTGCCTTACTGCGTTTGTTACGCTGATAACGCCAGTCATTGCCTTCCAGAACGTTATCGCTCGCCATCCGGTATTTATTGACATCACCATTCGCTTCCTGAAAATCATGAAAGCCGGAAGAGGAATACCGATACCCCATCAGACTCAGCGAAGTGCCTGTGGATGAAAAATCTTTGGCATACTGCGCGCGAAGCGAGATACCGCCTTCCGTTTTACCTGGCATCTGCGTATGAGCAAAGGTGGTGTCAAAAGAGAACGAACCGAAATCACCCAATCCTTTGCCGATCCCAATAGCCCCGGCCTGGTAATCCCCCGACGCCAGCGTGCCGCCATAAATCGTGGTGTCCCACGGCAACCCGTAGCTCATTGTGGCCTGAAGAAAATCCGGTTCCTTATCCGTACTGTTTGATGCACGATATTTCCCCACTGCCAGCGCATATTTAAACTGGCCCTCACGCTGCATGATCGGTACAGCCGAAAATGGCTGAATAAACTGATGCACCGAACCATCGGCTTCACGCACCACCACGGTAAGATCACCGCTGGCGGCCGTAGGATAAAGATCATCAATCACAAACGGGCCTGGCGGTACATAAGACTGCCAGATAATATTCCCGCCCTGACGAATGGTGACTTGTGCGTTACTTTGCGCAATACCACGGACCACTGGCGCAAACCCCCCGAACGCTTTCCGGCAACATGGTGTCATCCGAATAAATTTGCGCGCCACGGAAGTGAACGCTGTCGAATACACCAGCCTGCGTATAACCATCCCCCCATACTGAACTGGCTTTTCAGCACTTTAATATCACGCTCCAGTGAAGTGCTGAGGGTGTTCCAGTGCCCGTCTCCTTCGTTATTGTTATATGTCGAGTAATTTCGCAACCGCCAGGGACCGACGTTAATCCCACTACGCAGGTTCAGATAGCTGTCATTACGCGAATCGCCCTTACCATGGCTGTTGGCAGCAGAGAAGTTATAATTCAGGAACAGCATATTCAGTCCGTCGTCCCACTGTTCCGGTGCAACGGAGCCGTGTGGATCGCGCTGCATATATTCTTGCGGCACCGAAATATCCAGACGCATGCCATCAAATTGAAAATTGAGCTGGCTCCCGGGGAGTAACGCCCCCCATATTATCGATGGTTGCGGAATCCTCCATACTCATCCAGTCAGGCTGTGCGTTACGCTTCACACCCCATTTCACGAAATCGGCGTAGGTTAACGATGGGGCCAATTCACTCTCTTTACCCAGAAAGCTGATATCACGAGATTCGATATAATTTCCGTTCAGATAGACATCAACGTGATAAACACCGGGAACCTGTCCGTCAGTTTTGCTGAAACGAGAGATATCAATATCACGCGGAATATTCCCTCGGGTTTCAATAAAATCGGGTGAAAAATAATCCTCAGCCAACACGGTTGACGCATGTGTAAACAGAGAAACCAGGACTGATAATTTCGTTAACGTTGCAAAACCTGAAACCGTATTGAGCTGGAGCATAAGCATTTAACCTACATTTTAACTTTTTGTTCAGTCGTGACGCCTCCAAAATCATTAATCGCACGCCACGATACGTCTCCGCCGGTTATCCCCGATAGCGGTAGCGTGACGGTTTGAAATGGTAATACCATTGGAGGCTTAGTGATCGTCTTGCCGTTCACCTTTATTTCATTGAGCGACACGCTATAAGGCGTTGGATTATTTACAGTTAATTTCCCACCCTCACGTGAAAAAATTAACTGCTGGTATGCCAATGACGGATCGCCTTTTAACCCGGCGGGACGATAAAACAGCTTCATTTTGCTTTTTACCGCGATCAACAATTCATTTTTCGCATCCGGTGACGATGACGGAATAGCTTTAATATTTAACCAGTAAACACTTTCTCTGTCCGAGGGTAAGTTGTTTTCTGTCAGCATGACGCGAACGGAGTTCTGTGAATTTGGATTTAATTTGAACAAAGGTGGCGTCGTGGTAAATTCACTGCCACTGTCATCACTATTTTCACTTTTACTCACCCATGACTGGATCAGATACGGTTTATTGTCCGGGTTTTTGACGCTGATGGTGGCCTGACTAGCATTACCATTATAAATAAGACGAGTACCGCCTATTTCAACCCCACTGATTGCCGCTGTTGAGATAAATACTATCCCCACAGCAACCGTTTTATATAATTGCTGAAACATGAGAGTTCCTGATTGATTACTCAGGGCCACGAGTGGCCCTGCTTTTACTGATAGGTCACGGTGAAGGAGGTTGACGAGTTTGCCGTCCCCGCTCCGACAGTACCTGTGGCCATATATTTTGCAAAATAGGTCAACGTATTATCGACGTCTTCCAACAACGCCACGCTAGCCGAAGAAGAGCCAACCGGGATCAATGTGGCACTATCCTGCTCATAAAGAGCGACGCCGACATTCGTCGCCGTTTGACCTGTGGTCAACGCCAGAATCGAAGGATTAGACGTATTGGTGGTACCGTCAAACCGAACGCTGGCGCTGGTCACACTCGCCGGACAGGATTTCAGCACAATATTAAAGCGCTTAGCTGCCGCTGTTGCGCCATTCCCGCCAGAAAATGCCGCCGTTGAAACGGTTCCCAGATCGACAGGCTGCGCAATCGCAGAAGGATCAACGACACACGCCGTTCCTGTAATCGTTCCGGTAAAGTTAATGACGCCATCGGCTGCATTAGCGGCTTGCAGAGCAGAAAGCGATAACATTGCAGAAATCAGTGAAATTTTTTTCATATAATTAAATCCAGATAGTTAAGTTAATATTTAATTAAAAGCGTTGATGTTAAAAACAATTATTTCTGCACTCACCTCCTCTGCATATTCTCGTTTCCCGACATTAACGCAACAATTTATGTAAGATCAGAGTCATGAATATATGGTTTGCACATTCTTACTCGCGCGATGTTTCGATACAGAGATACACGATTACCGAGTTGAAGTTTAAATATCAGGCTGCGACGGTGTGCATAGAATGTCTTCATCGACATGCCCAATAACTCACCAATCTCATTCGCCTCCATTCCTTTTTGCATACAATCAAGAACTTCACTTTCCCGGAATGAAAGCGAGTATTTCACCCGATAAGCATACCGGGAGTCATTGACAAACAGGCATGAGAGAATTTCATTTATCCGGCGTCTCTTATCAATGAAAGTTATATCTCTCAAATGGCATAATGCGTAGTAGTCGAGATCATTGGTGATAAATGCAATGATCTTCCTGCCAGGAGACAAATACTCTGTACTCCGTTGCAGGATGGACTCATCGACATCGACTATAGTGTAATTTTCATCAATCAACTCCGGCGTTAACAACGCACTTATGCCGACAATAAAAAAATAATCATCAGAAAAAACGGAGTCTGACAATTTCATAGAACTTCCCTTTTCGACACTTCCTGTTTGCTGTTTTAACGTCAGTAAATCACCTCATGTTTCGCTGTAAAATTTACAGAAAATAATTCAGCATGACATCACAAAAGTCGTGGATTTCGTAAGAAAACATAAAAACGATCGTTTCTACTATCTTTTTTACTTTCAAAAAGAACAACGATCCACACTTAGCTATTTTTATCAAAACAAAAACCCAGAATGCGCAATAAAAAACAGAATTAAACACTAGCTATGTGGATAGGTTTAGTTTAATGATCCAGGCGTGTTTGATAGTTGAAACTTGTAATAAACCAAAACATGGATTTTTCTTAGGAAATATACCAGGTTTAATTAACTAATTTTATTCTGTTGGAACAGGGCTTATTTTACCTGGTTAACACAGGAGCAACATCAGCGGCGCCTTATTATTCTGTCAGGCGCCGCCTACACGTGTAGGAAGGGAAATTAAGGCGTGAATTTCCCGATTGCCCGCTCCAGTTCGTCCAGCAGTGTCTGGATATATTCAAGCTCAGCAGGCAGTTCGGTGACAGTCATTGCGTCCGGGAGTTTATCCTCCAAAGACTGTGCAGCCTTCATTAAGGTCTCAACGCCCAATAGCTGGGCCGTCCCGTTAATGCGATGAATATGATGTTTAACCTGACGATAATCACCAGACTCACTGGCTTTATAAGCTGCCGTTAAATCACAGCGATTTTCTACCTGCGCATCTTTTAATGCGCGAAGCATCAATGCCCGATTCCCTTGCGCCAGCATCGCCAGTCTTTCGAGATCAAATATGGTGTCGTGGGTATCACTCACCCCGGAGAGTAAATGAGAGAGTTGCGACAACGTGATGGGTTTGAAAAGACAAGCATTCATGCCCGCCGACAGACAACGTTCGCGCTCGTGCTCCTGCGCCGTTGCCGTGAGCCCCCCAGATGACAAGCGTCGTATTACTTTTTCTGACCTGGCGGGCAAGCTCAATACCATCCATAACCGGCATATTGAGATCGGTAATCAACAAGTCATAATTTCCTTGCTGAAGATAATGCAATGCCATCTCGCCATTGTCGGCTTCATCAGCCATGATACCCAACGTCATAAGCTGACGTTTCAGGAGTAATCGGCTGAAAGGAAGGTCATCCGCGATTAATACCCGGAGTGTTGTTCCTTGCAATACTGGCAGAGGCGCGTCAACGTCCGCAACGGCAGGTGTGATATCAAACGACGTCTGGACTGGCAGGCTCAACGTAACGGTCGTCCCCCCGATTCACCTCACTTTGCAGTTCGATTGTCCCTCCCATTTGTCTCATTAATCCCCGACTGATGGCTAATCCGAGCCCCGAACCGCGGTGATGTTCTCCCGCTTTTCCCTGACTAAAGGCGGTGAATAAACGGCGTTGTTCTTCTTCGCTCATTCCTGGCCCAGAATCACGCACCGAGATCACCAGCGTTTGCTCATGCTTCACCGCAGAAATTCGCACATCACCATGTTCGGTAAATTTCACCGCGTTACCGATAATATTGGTGAGAACCTGCCCCAGTAATTGGGGATCCAGTCGCATCGCCTCGCGTGCATCTAAACGAGAATCGTAACGTAGCGCGATCCCTTTTTGCGCCGCCAGCGCACTGAATAATGCAATGTTGTCTTGTATCAGGCTGTCCGGATATTTCCACTGGGGAACGGTCTCTAATAAGCCCGATTCGATCTTCTCCAGATCGAGGATCTCGCCAATAAGTTTTAATAACGAACGTGAGGCCTGAGCCGCCTGGTCCACTGATGCTTTATCTTCCGGGCTAAACTTCGCAGGAGAAAATTGCAGTAGTTCAAGAAATCCCATAATGGCACTTACCGGGGTTCGTATCTCATGGCTCATGTGAGATAGAAATTCCCGCTTCTCCTCATTGGCCCTGAGAGCCCGATTCCGCTCCTCTTTCAGTAGGCGTTGAGAGCGTTTTCTGATTCGAACTTCCCGCACCAGATAGACTGCCCATAACAAGGTGCTGAGTACCAGTAACGACGCTAAGGTAGCCACCAGATAAAAAGGCCTGTTATATAATTCCCAGGTATCTATTTTGACATCCGGCAGACGAATCCATTTACTGACGATCTGCAGGACCTCTTTTTTGCGGAATATCATCTAACGCTTTATCCAGAATTTGCCGTAACTCCGGCTCATAGCGGGGCACCGCGAAACTAATTGCCGCGGGCTCTTCTCCGGTAAGCGGTATCCAGGAAAGCTGATCGGGATAGTAATGCTCGCTCAGATAACGCGCGGTCAGCTGATTCGAAATGGCCGCATCCACTTTTCCTGTTGCGACCAGATTCAATGCCACGCTGGAATTTTCCACCTCTTCCCACACAATGCCTGAATATTTCGCCTTCAGTGTGGCCAGTAAAGTGTGATCGGCGCTGATTGCAACATGGTTACCGGGCCGCAGCGCATGCTCTTTACTTTCCTCTTTTCTGATCACGGCCACGAACTGTGTGGTGATAAATGGGTGCGTAAAAGAGAGATAATCTTCTCGGCTGAGATCATAGGTAGCTGCCTGCACAATATGCCAGTTACCTTTCTTCATCTCTGCGACCATCTCTTTATTCGATTTGACGACCACCGTCTCAAACTGAATACCCGTTTGTAAGCCAATCAAATTAAGGACATCGCCAACAATACCCCGCGTTTGCTGGCTTCCATCAACCATCGTGTAAGGGGCAAACCAGGGATTGATAATCACACGGAGTGTTTTGTGATTATTTAACCATTGCTTTTCGCGTGGCGTCAGGTCCAGAGGTTCAATCAGGAAGGAGAGATTGCCTTTATCAATCATCGACTGGGCAATTTGCCCATGGATGTTTTCATCAATTGCGCTAAGGGTATTGTTCACAATTTCCCGCAGCCGTTGCTGTGCGGGCAAAAATAAAAAGTAGCTCTTTCTCTGAGGTGCTGGCCAATACTTCACCGTTGTCAGCGCAAGACTGAACTCCTGGGAAAGCCAGGTGCTGGTCGTGAGTGAATCGCCGAAAAACCAGGCATTGCGCCCATTATTAACAGAATTCAGCGCCTCCTGGTAACTACCATAGTTATCGATCTCGGCATCGGGAAAGGACTGGCGGATAAAATCGACATCCGGATAGTGATTAACAATCGCCACCCCCGTACGTTGCGCGCTCTGCAATGGTGCCATAACGTTGCCAAGAGAGGTGACTAAATTGGGCCAGGAATGAATCAGTGGCAGAGAAACCTGAACACTTGCTTCACGCCAGGATTGACTCTCCAGCCCGGTCAATACCATATCGACCTCGCCCTTTTTTTAACGCTTCAACAGCGTCAGCCTGATCCGGATACGCCATCACACTTATTCGTGTATTAAGGGAGTGTTGAATCAATGCCAGATAATCAGCATTCATTCCCCGATAACGTCCCGTCAGCGTGGTCAGAACAAGCGGCGGCTGAACGGGTTCGTAAACGGCGACGCTGAGTTTTTTTTCTGTTGCAGCCAGCGTTTGTCATCCTCACTCAGATAAACCGGCACAGGCGATATGTAATTGAACCCTGATAGTTCAAGCTCAACGGGGGGACTTTTGCTGTGCGGAAACGGCACGCCCACCTATTGATAAAACAATGAACACCACTATCAACCAGTTATTCATCATCATGTCAGCTTATTCTGATGAGCAAAAGAGAGCAGTTCGATTAATGATTTACAGCCGAGTTTTTCCATTAGCCGCGTTTTATACGTACTGACGGTTTTACCGCTAATATGCATCGCCTCACCGATTTGCGAATTGTCCAGACCGTTAAGCACATGTCCCATGACCTTCATCTCTTGTGCTGAAAGGGACTCCAGACGCTGCGCGTCGGTGAGGATTTCGGAGGCTTCTTCGGAGAAAAATGGAAAATAGGTATACCCATTCTGTGCGGCATTAATGGCTGCCAGGATATTATCCATGTTCTGCTTTTTTACTGATAAACGCGTTCGCTCCCGCCTGTGCGCAGCGCTTGCTGAAGTAACGATCGTTTTTCGCTGAGACAACAACTAGCACACCGCGATAGTGATTCGCTCTGAGTTTCTCCACCAGCTCGACCCCATTGACGCCGGGGATCTCAACGTCAATAACCACAATATCCGCAGTCGTTTTTAGCAAACTCTTCAGCGCAATCGCACCGTCCTCATACTCTCCGAGAACCGTAACGCGATCTTTCTCCAGTACACCACGAATAGCCATACGCGCCAGCGGATGATCGTCCACGATAATTGCCGTGCGGGAACGCATTTCACTCATAATTCCCCCCAAAGACCGTGATGCTTGAAACACGCTATGTCATTAAGAATAGCGTAAACGATACGGTAGATTACCCTCTACATTAATCGTTGTCGTGTGGAGCCGTTCACTGTCTCATCCGTTCCCCGCCCTGGCTGTATATATTTCACCGGATGCTCACTCATACGCGATCGTGATGACTGAGGCTATTGCACATCATTAAGCAATGTTCTGTATGTTTAAAACAATGCCGTTGTATCCACTCTCCTTACAAGAATGGAAAAGAATTTATCTGGCAATGTTAAAACGGGACAGAAATTGGCGGGTCGTTATATTCCCGATATTTCTGTCACACTATGCAAGAAACGCATAGCGCGAAACATTCTTGCATTTTCCCCATATCCCTATGGCTGGTAAGGTCATTGAGTTCGGGTCACTTCTGGCCTGTCGCAACAAACACACATCATCAAAAAAATAACGGGGTTCGCTATGGCGCAACAAGGGGAACAGGCGGCGCTGCCGCTTGCAACAGAAAAAGTCGGACTTAAGGGATATCTGGCATTTTTTCTGACCATCATTTTCTTTTCCGGCGTATTTTCCGGAACGGAAGGTTGGTGGCGTGTTTTTGATTTTACCGTGCTGAACGGTTCGTTTGGCCAGATCGCGAATGGCGCGGGACAAACGACCGTGACCTTCCGGGGCGCGGGCGGTACGGGCGCAAAAGATGGCTTTCTTTTCGCGCTGGAACTCGCGCCGTCAGTCATTTTGTCACTGGGCATTATTTCTATCACCGACGGTCTTGGCGGATTGCGTGCCGCGCAACAGCTGATGACACCCATCCTGAAACCCCTGCTGGGTATTCCGGGCATCTGCTCGCTGGCGCTTATCGCTAACTTACAAAACACCGATGCCGCTGCGGGGATGACGAAAGAACTGGCGCAGGATGGCGAAATTACTGAGCGCGATAAAGTCATTTTTGCTGCGTACCAGACCAGCGGCAGCGCAATTATTACCAACTATTTTTCCTCTGGCGTCGCCGTCTTCGCGTTTCTGGGAACGTCTGTTATCGTCCCGCTGGCCGTCATCCTGGTATTTAAATTTGTCGGAGCCAATCTGCTACGTATCTGGATCAATTTTGAAGAACGCCGTAACCCAACGCAAGGAGCACAAGCATGACCACTCAGGTACGCAAAAATGTCATGGATATGTTCATCGACGGTGCCCGTCGCGGCTTTACGATTGCCACCACTAACCTGCTGCCGAACGTGGTCATGGCGTTCGTCATTATTCAGGCGCTGAAAATTACCGGTTTACTTGACTGGGTTGGGCACATTTGCCAGCCCGTTATGGCACTGTGGGGACTTCCCGGTGAAGCCGCCACGGTGCTGTTAGCGTCGCTGATGAGCATGGGCGGCGCGGTAGGCGTTTCTGCCAGTCTGCTTACGGCGGGAGCATTAAACGGTCACGACGTCACGGTTCTGCTCCCGGCGATATACCTGATGGGTAACCCTGTGCAGAACGTGGGTCGCTGCCTCGGTACCGCCGAAGTAAACGCCAAATATTATCCCCACATCATTGCCGTGTGTGCCATCAACGCACTGCTGTCGATCTGGGTTATGCAGCTCATTGTTTAAAAGGGAATTATCATGCCTGATTTATCCTTCGCAGATTTTACGTTGCTGCAAGGTGCACACCTTTACACCCCGGAAGACCAGGGAATTTGCGACGTATTTCTCGCCAACGGCAAGATTATTGCCGTGGCACGCGATATCTCTCCTCACATCGTGCCGGACTGTAAGGTAATCAATCTCAAAGGACGGATTCTGTGTCCAGGCTTTATCGATCAGCATGTTCATCTGATTGGCGGCGGTGGTGAAGCGGGCCCCACGACCCGAACGCCAGAAGTCAGACTGAGCAGACTGACCGAAGCCGGGGTCACGACCGTCATTGGTTTACTCGGCACCGACTCCGTGACCCGTCACCCGGAATCGCTGCTGGCGAAAACACGGGCGCTGAATGAAGAAGGGATCACCGCCTGGATGTTAACCGGCGCTTACCATGTCCCATCACCAACGATCACCGGTTCGGTAGAAAAAGATGTGGCGCTGATCGATCGCGTTATCGGCGTTAAATGTGCAGTTTCAGACCACCGCTCTGCCGCGCCTGGCGATTATCAACTGGCCAACATGGCTGCGGAATCCCGCGTGGGTGGCCTGTTGGGCGGCAAACCAGGCGTCAGCGTGTTCCATATGGGCGACAGCAAAAAAGGGGCTCAAACCGCTTTACGACATTCTGGAAAATAGCGATGTACCGATGAGCAAGCTGCTTCCCACTCACGTTAACCGCAATGAGGCGCTGTTCGAAGAAGCGCTGGCTTTTGCGCTCAAAGGCGGCACCATTGATATCACCAGCGGTATTCCCGATCCGGTCGCGCCGGCTGAGGGTGTCGCTCGTGCAGTGAAAGCCGGTATCCCGCTTGCCCGGGTAACGGTCAGTTCGGATGGCAATGGTAGCCAGCCGTTGTTTGATGATGCCGGAAAACTTACCGGGATTGGCGTGGCGGGCTTCGAGAGCTTACTTGAAACCGTACAATCATTAGTCAACGATTACGGGTTTACCCTGACCGATGCATTGCGTCCTCTGACGACCAGTGTGGCTGCCTTTCTTAACCTTTCCACTAAAGGTGAAATCGCCCCCCGGTAAGGATGCCGACCTGCTGGTGATGACACCAGAATTATGTATTGAGCAGGTTTATGCTCACGGCAAACAGATGGTGGTTGACGGTAAAGCCTGCGTGAAGGGGACCTTCGAGTAAGAGCAATCGGTTGTCAGCCGTGTGAATGCCCGTAAAATGGCGCAGACAGACGGCTGACAGGTGAGATTAAATGGATGTGAGTGGAGCAGGTTTGTATAACATTGAAACGAAATGGCTGTACGATTTTCTGACACTGGAAAAGTGTCGAAATTTCTCCCAGGCCGCGATGATTCGTAATGTCTCGCAACCCGCTTTCAGCCGCCGTATTCGCACACTGGAAAATGCGGTAGGCGTTGAATTATTCAATCGTCAGGTCTCCCCGCTACAGCTCTCCGAGCAGGGAAAAATCTTTCACTCTCAGGTACGCCATCTGCTACAACAACTGGAAAGCAACCTGGCTGAACTTCGTGGCGGCAGCGATTTCACGCTGCGTAAAATCAAGATTGCCGCTGCGCACTCCCTCTCACTAGGATTATTACCCGGTATTGTCAGCCAAATGCCCACTCAGTATACCTGGTCGGTTGAAGCGATTGATGTCGATCAGGCAGTCGATATGTTGCGGGAAGGCCAAAGCGATTTCATCTTCTCTTATTACGATGAGAACCTGCTCCAGCCTCCGTTCGCCAATATTCACCTGTTCGAGTCGCAACTGTTTCCCGTCTGCGCGAGCGATGAAAACGGCAAGCCGCGATACACGCTCGACCAACCCTCTTTCCCGCTGCTTAACTATAGCCAGAACTCCTACATGGGGCGGCTTATCAACCGAACGTTGACCCGTCATACCGCGCTGAGTTTCAGCACATTTTTTGTTTCGTCGATGAGTGAATTGCTCAAACAGGTTGCGCTGGACGGTTGCGGAATCGCCTGGCTCCCGGCGTATGCAATTCGTCAGGAGATTCGTAATAATCAGCTCGTCGTGCTGGATCAGGATGAGCTAATTATTCCTATCCAGGCGTATGCTTACCGGATGGATACGCGGATGACTCCACTGGCGGAGCGGTTCTGGAAGGAGTTGCGCCACCTGCATACTGCCCCATGATCGCTATTCAAACGCAGGCAACCTGTTGCGCAGGTTCGTCTGTTTGCGTATCCGGCCATGACTCATACCAGCGAATCGCGGCATGTACCAGTGACGCGGTTGAGTCAATAAATCGACACCCAAACTGGTTCTCATGTCCCGCCACAATTAACGGGATCTCAGTGCAGCCCATAATAATGACCTGCGCGCCGTGGGAAATGAGCCGCTCAATCTGGGGAAACAGCAAGCTTTGCGCAGTGGCTTTATCTCCGCTTTTCAATGCGTAAATAGCCTGCATCACCTGCCCCTGCCCCGTCTCTTCCGGCTGGACCAGAGAGAGTCCCTGCGCCATCATTTTTTTCTGGTATAACCCTGTCGCAAGCGTGGCGTTCGTTGCCAACAGGCCGACGCGGGTGATGCCGGGAGGAATCTCACTCAACGTGGCATCCAGAATGCTGATCATTTCCGCCTTTGCCACTGCACGTAAATCATCAAACCAGTAGTGCGCAGTATTACAAGGCATAACGATACATTCCGCCCCCCGCATCTTCCAGCATGTGCAGATAACGCTCAAGATAGCGCAAAGGCGAGGGTCCGCCAGAGAGCAGGCAGGCAGTACGATCGGGGATGTCAGGAATGGAGCTAACGATGAGCGGAATATGCTGTTGATCGCAGTTGGCACTGCGCAGTTCAACAAATTTTTCCAGCATGTCCGCCGTTGCAGCCGGCCCCATGCCGCCCAGAATGCCAATGGTATGTTTCATCACCTGTACCGCGCTTTCTTTTTCATTTCAAATGACACTATCACCTTGATGCATAGGTAAAAAATGCCATTTTCTTAGCAGCTATGCGTAAAAGTTATCGCATGGCAAAAACGAATCGGCTTACACAGTCGTCGGCCTGCCATGCACCGGTTTCTAATCCACATGCCGCTAAACAGTGACTAAACAGAGAACGCTCCGTTTCTGTTTTGTAACACCTACCTGCAAATTAGCGATATCCGCCACAAAATTCACATATCACTCGCGTTGATGAAAGGAAGCATATTGCATTTGCACAGGGAGTCGGATAGCGTCTGTAACGTTACACTAAAACGTTACAGAAAACAGAATCAGCGACTTTTTCGTTAAACCATCTGGGCCTGAAGCCCTGCCAGATGGCGTTATCACGACCTCTACACTGTGAGAAAGGATAATCATGATGAAAACAACACCATTTCGTTCAGCCAGACGTTTTCTGGCACTCGCTTGCCTCAGTAGCGCCCTGATTGCAGGCAGCGTGCTGAGCGCTTCAGCCCAGGCAGCAATTAATTTCCGTGTTTACTCGTCTCTGCCAGGAGATGATTCCTCTGCGCACTACATTTGGTTCAACCGTTTCCAGGAAAACCTTAATAAAAACGAGAAGTTAAAAGGACAGATTAAGCTCAATTATTTCGCCAACGCCATGCTGGGAAAAGAAGCCGATGCGACACAGCAGGTTCGTATCGGTGCCATTAACATGATGATTTCGGGTACCTCAATCTGGGCCACGCTGGTTCCTGAAGTGGGTGTTCTGGATCTGGGGTATCTGTTTAAAGACTATGATCAGGTCGGAAAAGCGCTGGACGGCAAAGCCGGCGAGCAGCTTTCTAAGCTGATGATGGATAAAGCCAACGTGATGGTGCTGGGTTATGGCTATAACCTCGGCGCACGCAACGTGTACACCAAAAAGGCAATTGAAAAACCAGAGGATTTAAAGAACCTGAAAATCCGCGTACTGCCGGTGCCTAACTTTATCGCCACGCTGAATCACATGGGAGCAGTGGCTATTCCCATGCCAGGCGGGGAAGTCTATTCCAGCCTGCAAATGGGCGTGATCGATGGCGTCGAACATGATGCACCCACCATCTACGCCAGCAAATACTATGAAATCATCAAGAACGGCACACTGACCCGCCATAGCTATAACCCTTTGATGATTGCCATGAATAAGAAGAGCTTCGAGCAGATCCCGGAAGCATTACGTGCCGACGTGCTGGCCGCCGCGAAAGAAGCCACAGAATACGAACGCCAGCAGGCCAGCCAGAAAGAGCTGGAAGCGATTAAAAACCTGGAGGCAAAAGGCGTCACTTTCCGGGAAACCGATCGTGCGTTCTTCGCGCAGGCCGTACAGCCTGTCTGGAAATCCTTCCTGGATAAATACCCGGATCTGAAACCAATGGTGGACGAGATCAGCGCCGCAGCGCCGAGCGATAAGCCATAAGCCATGCGTCGTCGGCCTGCTGAGCGTAGCGGGTCGGCGATGTTGCCCAAACAAACCATGAAAGGAGTTCACCATGGCTGATATCCCGATGAAAACAAAGGATGAAAATGCTTTGTTGACGCTGTTGGGGCGGTTGAGTCGATTCTTGACCACGCTAACGTCCTGGGCTGGGGCGCTGGTGCTGTTTATCAACGTGCTGGTGGTATTCGCTTCGGTGATCTGGCGTTATGCCCTGCACTCACCGATCCACTGGGCAGAAGAAGTGGCGCGTGCGTTAATGATTGCGCTGGTCTTTTTTTGGCGTCGCCACCTCGACAGGCAGAGGCGGACACATTGGTGTCGATCTGTTCTTACGATTTTTGCCTGAAAGCGTTCGCCCTTACGTTGTTCATGCCAGCCGCTGGATCCTGTTTCTGGTCTCCGTTGGACTGGTCATTTCCAGTTACGATCTGGTGCAGGCCGCGCGCTTGCAAACCACCGAGACGGGCCTGCCACAAACTATTTACGTCATTCCGGTATTAATCGGCTCCGTGGTGATGATGGTGGCCGCGCTGGAACATGCCCTGCATGAGCGCGCCAAAGTAGTGTTACTCAGCGGTGTTGGGATCATCGTACTGGCCGCGCTGGGCTATCTGAAACTGTCGCTGATGGCCGATCCAGCCAGCGCGGCGGCGGGTCTGATGCTGATTTGCTTCGTGCTCGGCATTCTGGCCGGTGTGCCGATCGCTTTCACGCTCGGCATGTCCGCCATGGTCTTTTTTTATCTGCGACCCCTCCCTGCCGTTTGTCTTTTTCTCTCAGCAGGTGGCGGCGGGCGTTGACCACTTCGTTCTGTTGGCAATTCCATTCTTCCTGCTCGCCGGTGCGGCAATGGAAATCAACGGCATGTCCACGCGTCTGGTCGAACTGATTGTGCGCGGTATGGGACGCTTTCGCGGTGGCCTGAACATGACCACTGTGCTGTCGATGGCCTTTTTCTCCGGCATCTCAGGTTCCAAACTGGCGGATGTGGCCGCCGTCGGCGGGGTGCTGATGCCTGCAGTACGCCGCGCGAAACAAGACAGCGAAGAAGCCGCCGGGGTATTTGCCGCCTCCGCGGTGATGGCCGAGACCATTCCTCCCTGCGTGAACCTGATTGTGATGGGCTTTGTCGCCAATATATCCATCGGGGCATTGTTTATCGCTGGCCTGATCCCGGCAGCCTGCCTGCTGGTGCTGTTAATGATCGCTGCCAACCGTTTCGGCGGGAAAATTAACGTCAGCGAAGCCTACCCGGTGTTACGCCCACGCACTCAGCTTTACCTGGGTGCCGCTGTCGGTCTGGTCATGATTTTCATGATTGGCCGCGGGGTCATGATGGGGATCGCCACCTCCACGGAAATTTCCGCCTTCGCGGTGATCTACGCCATTGTGGTGGGCCGCCTGGCGTTTGGTGAACTGACGCTGAAAGCCACCGTGAAAATGTTCGTTGATATTGCAGCAATGTCCGGCGTGTTGCTGTTCATCGTGGCCTGCGCGACCAGCCTCTCTTATGCCCTGACCATTCAGATGATCCCTCAACAGATCGCTGAACTGCTGGTCGGGATTGGCATGGAGCAAGGCGCCTGGCTGTTCCTGATATTAACCATTGTCATTCTGATCATCTTTGGCGCGGTTCTCGAAGGTGCGCCTGCGCTGATCATTTTCGCCCCGATTCTGGTACCAATTGCTATTCAGCTTGGCTTTAATCCGCTGCACTTTGGCATTGTGATGATCATGGCAATGGGCTTTGGTCTGTTTTCACCGCCGATCGGCCTGGGTCTGTACACCACCTGCGCCATTTGCGGCGTGGAAATGAAGCATGTCATCAAACCGATGGCGAAATATCTGGCGGTGGTTTTTGTCGGCATCATTATTGTCGCCATGGCACCACCGTTAACCACCTGGCTGCCTGGACTGGCCGGCTACTGATAATTAGGTCCTGAATTTGCCACACGCAGGTGGCAGGGATATCCACGCACAAAAAACGGCAAAACGATGTCACGTCATTACCTGACGCCGCTTAAATATGAATAACGGGAGTATGAAATGGGATTATTAACGGGTAAAAAAAGCGTTTATTACCGGCGCAGAACAAGGCATTGGTAAAGAGAGCGCGAAAAAGCTGATTGAGGCGGGATGCGATATCTATATTCATTATTTCAGTGGCGAAGAAGGGCCACGGGAATTAATGGCCCTTGCTGAACAACGGGGGTGTCGGGCAGCCTGTGGTTTCGCCGATTTAACCGATGAAGAAGATGCCGCACGCTGTGTGGCGCAGGCGGCGGAATTTCTCGGCGGTATCGATATTCTGGTGAATAACGTCGGCGGTATTATTGCCCGCAAATGGCTGGGTGAGATTGAACCTCATTTCTGGCGGACGGTTATCGACGTCAATATGACGACGATGCTGAATGTCACTCAGCAGGCATTACCCTGGCTGAAAGCCGCGCCGGACGGCGCCAGTATCGTCAACCTGGCTTCCCTGGCCGGGCGTTCTGGCGGCCACGCGGGTTCTCTGGTCTATTCCACCACCAAAGGCGCAGTGCTGACCTGGACTCGCTCGCTTGCCGCAGAACTCGGTGAACACGGTATTCGCGTCAATGCCGTTGCGCCGGGGCTGATTCTTGGCACACGTTTTCATAATCAGCACACCACGCAGGCCTCTGCCGACCAGACAATTCAGGCAATTCCTCTGGGAAGAGCGGGCACGCCTGAAGATGTGGCAAGGGTCATCTGTTTCCTCGCCTCGGAATATGATGGTTTCGTTTCCGGTGCGACCATCGACATTAACGGCGGAATTTACCGGGCATAAAAATGGGGCGGGCAATGATGCCCGCCCGTTTTAAAAGGTAAGGTATATGATCAAGTCAGATATTATTCATCCTGATTTATTACAGGCGCTGGCACAGTGCGGACACAAGGCGAATATTTTAATCACCGATGCCAATTACTCTTTTTTAACCAATACTTCTACGCAGGCACGGATTATCTGGCTTAATTTCACGCCGGGAACAATCGGTAGTGTTGTTATTCTGGAGAAGATCCTCGGCTATATTAATGTGGAAAAAGCCACATTAATGGCAAGCCCCGCGGATTTTGATAATACGGTTGAGCGCGAATACCGCGGCATACTTTCTGAGGCGATCGCGTTTGAACATGTTGAACGTAACGCGTTTTACTCACTGGCCAAATCATCCGACACGATTCTGGTTATCGCCTCCGGCGAAACCCGCCGCTTCGCCAATATCCTGTTGACCGTGGCCCCAACGCTGGTATGACAAAACGAGAAGAACGCACTGTTCTTCTCCTGCTACGCCGTTACCGCACCGATTGCCGGGACACCAACGATGGAGGGAACAGAAATTCTGCTGGCGGAATGTGCGGGTTTTCCGTCCGTTCGATCAACCGATCAACCATCACCTCAGCCATCTCCCGCAGGGGGGGGCATGATGGACGTCAGGCCGGGGAAAACCAGCCCGGAGAGCGGAATGTTATCGATGCCCACAATCGAAATTTGTTGCGGTACATGGATCCCGGCCTGATGCAGACCGGCCATCAGCCCAATACCCAGTGCATCATTAATTGCCACAATGCCATCCGGAAACACCGACTGTTGGCTGATTTTTAGCGCCAGCGCCCGCCCGAGTTCTGTCATTTCCGTGTCGCCATAGGCCGCCATGGCCTGCCCTTCAATGATCATCCCTTCCCGATAAAGCCCGTGTTCCTGTACCGCACGGAGAAAGCCTTCAATTTTGTGGGCCCGGCTGGGCGTCAACCCTTCCACCGTGGCAAACGCGAGGCGACGGCATCCCTGGGCGATCAGATGTTCTGCCGCCTTTCGCCCGGCATCAATGTTGTCCATGGAGACGCTGTCCAGTGCGAAATGGTCAGACAGCGCGCGTGCAGGCATCCGCCCATCATAGTTCACCATCACCATGCCCTGCTCTGCTGCCCGGGCAAAATGCGCTTTTTCAATATCGCAGGCAGCAACGATAATCCCGCGCACACCATGGGAAAACATATCGTCCAGAAACGCTTCTTCTTCCTCAATCTGCCGGTAGGTATTCCCAATAAGCACCCGAAACTGGCGCTTCTTGGCAGCCAGATCGACTTCACGGGCCAGGGCGGCAAAGCTGGGATTCACAATAGACGGCACCAACAGACCAATCATTTTGGCCTGCCCGGTCTTGAGCTGTTGCGCTACCCGGTTTGGAAAGTAATTCAGCGTCTGCATACTTTGCTGAATACGCTCCAGCGTTTCAGCCCGCATTTGATCGGTACGACCGTTGAGCACATTGGATACCGTACTGACGGAAACGCCAGCATGCTTTGCGACATCACGAATATTCGCCATACATCTCCTTTGCGGCAATCGATGAATGGCGGAAGACATTAACACCCGGCATCGCCATCTTGATTAGGAATAATGAACTACAACGGTTTAGTGTAACGTTACAGGCAACGCTGTCAATACAATGTACCAGGCAAAAAAAGCAAGTGCAGCGCTAACTTAACGAGTGCGCTTCCGGCCGTGGCGTTCAGCGTCCGAAGAGGCGTAATTTATATCACGTTTTTTGTTGCGGTCATTCCCACGAAGCCCACTCTCGTGCTCTCTATACGAACGCCATTAAGATGAGCTGAGATGAGCCAAAATTTTAAATGTGAGTATCTGTTTCATTACATTTTACTATAATGATAACAAATACTTAAATGGCCTATTAAATGGCCACCTCCAGACTCCTGACTAATATTTAGCTGAGCTTTATGTTTCATAATTTGTAGAATGCAAGCCACATTGTTAGATGGTCATTATGATATATCCTACATATTGTTATCATTACTAACCTCTTATAAATTTAACATCTATAGGACAGCACTATGCAAATACCTCTTAAATATCATTCGCTTGAGTAATTAAACCTTCATCTTAAATTTTAAGATCTTTTATTTAAGAAAACATAAGCCTATTTAACGTGACAATAAATACCAATCGACAAAATAATATCATCACCCAATGACAGAGTTAGTGTTTTTTTGTATCGCAGTTCAGAACTTACAAGCACCTGCCGCACTGTATTTTATTCCAGGTTTAATATATCCCAATGCAATAATATGCTTAAGGAAATTAATATGTACATAACAACTGTGATGAAAAAAACATTGCTGACAACGACAATATTTACTGCCTTGCTCAGTGCGGCTGCCGGTATAGCTTGGGCATCTGGGCGACAGACACGGTAAACCATACGGGCAGTCCGGCAACCAGTGCAGTTATGCAAACTTTTTTAACCCACAGGAAATTATGAAGAGAGTAAAGGATGAATAAATATATCGCAGTGCTTATTATTCCGTTTGGTATGTTAATGAATACCGCAGTTGCCAGTGAGAAAATGGCGGAGATGGTAGCGAAGCGTTGCGCGCCTGAGCCAGTTGTATTTTACGGCCAGTTCTCGGACAACCACAAAGAAATACTGGTCTGTAAACAGGATACGGGCGTATCTTATTATGCAGGAAAACTCAATGACTCTGCTTCAATGAATGAAGCAATAGGCCCGCGGAGATTGAAAGTGATGTTTGACTCCGGAGAGATGAAAGAAGGCTTGCTGATCAACGCGGGTCCGGAAGTTTACGCAATTTCAAACCAGGGGGATGAAAATTATCTATTCATGCGAATGAAGAACAAATCATCGAAACCAGAAGTACTGGAAACCGACTTTATGGACAAGACTACCGTTATTAATAATTTGCGTCAGCACTTTATGAAGTAACCGTGAAGAAACACCGGCTGGTTTATATTAGCTTATATGAAGTGAAATCAGGCATACAAACGTATGCCTGAATGTTGATTTTAAATATTTAATCTGTGAAATGGAGTTTTAACAATGAATATCAAAACGCTGCTCGCCCCGCTTTTATTCTGCTCAGTGCTGTCACTGTCTGCATGTGACAGTGGCAATGCTTCAGAAGAAACAGCGCAGAAAGGAACCAGCATACTGGCCGGTAAGGCGACAATAGTTCTCCCGGAAGGCTTTGTCAAAATGCCGCAGGAATTGCTGGAGATAAAATATCCTGCCGCACAACGACCGAAAGAAGCCTGGTATGTGGAAAGTGAAAATGGCAAAGTATCCATCGCCTTTAGTGTGACGGAAAATGCCATGAGTGAAGCGCAGATCCCGCAATTTGCCGGCATGATGAAAAATCAGATGAAGGCATTTTCACCGTCATTATCTGATGTGACCGTGAATGGCAAAAAAATGAGCCGTCTGGAGATCACTACCCCTGCTGCGGATGGAAAAATTTTTAACGTGATGCAGCTCTCTTCTCTGGATGGCAAACTCTTGATCTCCACCTTTAATGCCACAGAAGATTTGAAAGATAAATATTCACAGGTCGGCAAAGACGCACTGTCGACGCTGGCTTACTGAGTCAGAGCAGAAGTCACTGGCTGGCTTCTGCAGCCCATTTATCGCAGGCAGCAAGAAGTATACGGATATTTTCATATGGCAACGGGTTCATCAATGATTGCTGATGGTGGTGGTAAAGATAGTATAATCGTTTTTCTTATGAGCAGAAAAAACCTATGACTAAAATAATGAAACTCATTCCTGAAAATCCAAACACGAATGATAAAATGAATAAAGGTGATAATTTATCACCATCCGATATGGTAGTGAAAAATAATGATATCCTGAGCAACAGGATTTATTCGTGTCCATGCTGTGGATTAATGATGTCTGTTGAATACTGTCGACATGTAGTTTGTCCAAAATGTGAATGGATAGAAGATCCTGAGCAATTAGACGATCATGATTTATCGGAAGGAAGAAATGCCATGAGTCTCAATGAAGCAAAGGCTGCATTCAGAAAATCACAGGTTTATGTTTAACGCCATGGAGTAATTTAGCTATCAGCCACATAAAGCCACAACCGCACAGATGACAGCCAGACGCCTCCACCAGTGAAACTCGATCAGATGTTCAGGCCGAGTGACTGATGAAGGCGACGCAATGAAAATGCAGGAAGAACAGAAGGCGCTTTGCTCACAGGACTTTATTCTGTTGAACAATCAGAATGCCTGCAAGGGTTTAACAAGCAGGGCAGTAACATTAATAGAGATATCTTAATTTCCATTAGCCCTTCTGTGTCAGTATTATTTGCATCAAGGAATTCAGCCCGCCAATGACAATTATCTTAGGCCTTTTTTTGCGACGGCCAGCAGATGCGATGAAATACCCAGCAGTTCAGGAAACTCCTCAGTTAAGCGTAAATACTTAAGTAATAGGGCCTTTTTTATCTTCTGCCAGCATTATCTCATTCGTATCAATAATGCTGGCAAACCCCTCAACAGCGAACAGCCTGATACCCTGAAAACCACTTTGCTGAAGTTCCTGCATTATTAATGACGGAGAATGAAAAAAAGCAGTAGTGAAATAGTCAGGGTTACCTTCTGGGTTTTCATGGTTTCCTGTTTGCAGGTCGCTCTCCACGATGCGTTGAAAGATCGGGTCATTTATAAACTGGTATTTATAGCCATCCACCAGCGAAGCTGACCTGGATATATAAGAAAAAATGGCTATGCCGCCGGGTTTCAGAACGCGGAGGCATTCCTTAATACATTGCATCCGGTCACTGCCTTCCTGCAGGTGATACAATGCACCCATCAGCAACACCATATCAAATGTGTTACCGTCCCACGGCAGTTGCCGTGCATCGCCACAGTTGTATGACTGCAACGTGACAGCACTTTGTTGTCCGCGCTGTCTGGCCTGCTCGATATGTTTGTCGGACAGGTCTAACAGATGTACCTGGTGCCCTTGCTCTGCCAGCCAGAATGAATAAAAACCATTTGCGCCGGCAATATCAGCGATAAGCATGGGAGAAGGCGTTAAAAATCGCTGAATAATCTCCTGAGAACGGATGAATTCCAGTGGATTCCCTGAGCAGCGGTTCGCTTCGTCAAAGTGATTCTCATAGAAGTTGTAGACGCTGTGATTGTTTTCCAAAGCTCACTCTCCTCTGGCCAGGTTCTGTATTGATCCGCTGATCGGGACCTATAATTAAGCTATATTTCTTTATAAACATCCTTAACACATTACAGCATTTTTTGCGCATGCGTGAATTCCTTTGTATCATTCTTTCACACAGTAAACAATAATAATGGACATAACAGAGCCAAAATACATATTCTCGATCGGCGGTTACTTATCGTAGCGTGTCTATTGACAAAAAAATCAAAATAAAAATCAATTAACGGCCGCACTGAATCATATTACACGGCATATTACCGCAATGGAACTAATTATGGTATTTTAAATCTAGCCTGTTACAAAATGTGATTACGGCCTGAATTAATAGAAACAGCTTACTTATGGTGAATTAAGGCCATTTAAATTGAAAAATTAATATAATGATCAACAAAATTATATTAATAATAACTATTGCGTAGTCGCGATATTAGAGCAAGAAAATTTTACCTCACCCAGTCTTTTGGCTGGCCACCTCAATAAGCGAGTTCTGTTCTTTAAAAGTGAATACACCAGAGACATCCTGCCGGTGGTATGCGAAAAAATACCTCTGGTGGCCGATTCACTGGCACTCACTGGAACAGGTTAGTTTTTTGAGTAATCGCTGCTTACTCGTATCATCAATAAAACTGGCTGCTATAGCATGTTCATTGCAGCGGATAAAATCGGCAGTGCTCCAGTTAAAAGTGTCGTGCAAGCGCTGGTATTCATCGTTGAGCGTGGTATTGACGACAGTCCGTGCGTCCGTATTGATATTTAATCTGATCCCCCCTCTCCTTCAATAGATTAACAGGATGATCTTCTATCGTATTAAAGACATTACAGACCAGATTACAGGACGGACAAATCTCCAGCAGAATTTCCTCTCTTATAAGACGATCAATGACCCGTTGGTCTTCAATACATCTCACGCCATGACCGATGCGTGACACCTTTAATTTATCAAGGGTTTCTTCAATACTGGCGGCACCACAGGCTTCCCCTGCATGGGCGATAACGTTACCACCTGCATGACTTACTAACTCGAAGGCTTCGATATGATTTTCGAGAGAAGACCCCGCTTCATCAGCCGCTAAGTCGAGCCCAACGACGCCTTGCCCCTGGTATTTAAGTACCAGGTTTGCCGTATACATACTTTCCTGCCTTGTAAAATGGCGCAATGTACAAAGCAGTAGCCCTGCTTCAATAGAGTACAATTGCGAGCAATGCTGCATGGCGGAAATAACCGTTTCGACAATCTCTTCACCTGTTAACCCCAGTACGGTATGAAGTAAAGGGGCAAAGCGAATTTCTGCGTAGATAACATTGTCGGCGGCAAGCTGTTGAAAAAGATCGTCAACTGCCAGTGTAATAGCCTTCCGGGTTTGTAATATCTCAATTTGTGGTGCAATTTTGCTTATAAAGTCACCAAGATCCCGGCATTTTTCAGGCGCAATAAATGTGCTGCGGAATTCATCCAGACCGATACCTGGGCTGATTTTCTGCATATATTGAAAGCTCAGGCAGGTATCTAAATGCACATGCAATTCGACTTTCTTTATCTTCTCTGGTGAAAATTTCATAGTAATAACTCACGCTGTAATTACGACAATAATGAAAAGAGCTTTTGTTTAAACATCCCGGATTTAATGCTTGTGACTACGCGAGCGTTAGTTGCCTGAAAAGTCAGTTGCGTTGAATCAATGACAAAATGACCGTACGATTTCTCACTGTGATATTCGATCCACGTATGGGCCTCAATACAGTTCTCGATAATTTCTGGAAAAAGTGCAACCGCCATCGTCGTCGGGTCAGGTAAATCAAAACCAACACGGTCCGTGCGTCCGGCGTTAAATGCCATCAGCGTACTGTTGCAGCGAACGGCGAATCTCCCCAGGTCGCTAAGAGTATTGAGATAATCGATATCATCCTGATTAATAAAGGCTTCACCCATACCAATTTCCCAACCCACAACGGTAACGGATAGTCCTGACTGAAGAACAAGATGTACGGCTTCTGCATCTGCATAGAAATTAAATTCCGCCAGTGGTGTGATATTACCAGGCGTGAGTCCGGAACCTCCCATGATGTAAACATGTTTTACCTTCTGGGCCAGGTCTGGATCTTTTAATACCGCCATCGCAAGATTGGTTAATGGTCCCAATGTGACAATTTCCAGCTTGCCCTGAAACCGGGAGGCATGTTCGATGATGGCGTCAACCGCATGCATACTTTCGACAGTCAGAGAGGGAGGTGGTAATGCCATATCCCCCCATACCGTCTTCACCATGAATATGGTGTGAATGATATCGAGCCCGGAACAGGGGCTTCGTCATTCCGGCGTACACCGGCGGGTGATAAGTACTGCTTTTCTCGACGCAGAGGAGCGCGTTTTTTACGCATTGCTCCAACGGACAGTTTCCGGCTACCGTTGTGATAGCTTCGACGGTGATATGCGGCGCTCTTAACGCCATTAACAAGGCGACAGCGTCATCTGAGGCTGTATCGGTATCTATCAAAAAATGTCTCATTACATAAACTCCTGAATTGGATAAGTCATGAATATGCGCAATTCAGGCTCTGTCAAAAAAAGGGTGGATGTCCTTTTTTGTGAATGTTCTTGATGACTTATAGTGTTAATCAATGAAATCCGCAGTACGTCAATTTTTAGCAATGGCAGTTCTTTAGGAAAAAAAGTCTGTAAGTCTGATAGCGGGAGGGATAAATGAAAATCGTCAGTGATAGTCCGTTAATCGAAGTAGATCCGGCATATTGTGAAGCTCGCCGCTGATCATAAGCCATAAATAATACAGTTTCTGATTCAGACGCGCCTGAGCATATAGCCAGTCTATAGGCTCGGTTAAATTTCTGGGAAATCTTTTCTGTTATCTGGCATCAGCCAACCAGCGATCAGAAATGTTTACGGAGAGTGCCAATGACACCGGTAACACATCAACGGGCCAGCACTTTATAAGTAAACTCGGTGAAGTAATCGTTGACGTTTTTCGAGGCGCTGGCGGCCAGTTCTTCATCGCCATGACAGATATTGCGCAGCATTACCGCGTTCAGTTGCGAGGCTTTCACCAACTCATGCTGATTACTGGTGCTAAGCTGGGCAAACCAGAAGCGGCTGGAAAGTCCCTGTAGAGGCGAAAGACACGGCTGCAAGTACTCATTCTCTGCCGCCAGGCCAATCAATGCATAAGATTGCTTGAGCAATGCGCCAAACTGACGCATCTGAGAAATATTGTTAATCGCCTCAAAGGCCTCCGCCAGCTGCAGCATTTCTTTCTTCTGCTGATGCGTACCGCGCCGGGTAGCCAGACGCACGGCGAACTCTCCCACGCAGCGGCGCAGTTCCAACACTTTGAGCTGTACTTCAACAGAAATGGCAGGGATAAATACGCCTTTATACGGATAGATCTCCACCAGCCGGTCATTTGCCAGACGCTGTAACGCTTCCCTCACCGGGCTACGTCCAAAACCCGTTAGCTCCATGAGCTGTGCTTCGGACACCATCGAACCTGGCGCAAGATCCTGAAAAATAATCATGCTTTCAATGGCTTCATAGGCCTGGTTCATTTTATTGACGGGCGGATTCATGGTCATTCTCCCTGCTGAGTTGTGGGCATTATCCCCCCTAACACAACAAAAATGAAAATTAGAAATTCTCTGTTAATTAGACAGTTACGACAAAATTTGTGATCTCCATCGTAATTAACCCAACAGATGATGGATGTTTTTTTTGCAAAGTGCAAATCTAATAACCAACTAATATATTAGTTGTTGATTAAGCGATTAAGATATCGTCAACACAAGATGCTATCGCGGCTCTATACATTGCCATCGCGTGTAGCACACTAAAAAGGAGAAGGTTGTGAGTCTACAAAACCAGGTTGCACTGGTGACCGGTGCGGGAAACATGAAAGGGATAGGTAAAGGCATCGCCTGCGCCCTTGCTGAGGCGGGTGCAGATATTGTCATCAACTACGTTATCAACCCACAGGAAGCCGAACAGGTTGCCAACATTATTCGCGGACTTGGCAGGCGCGCGCTACTGGTTGAAGCCGATATTTCTCATCCAGAGCAGGTTCGCCAGATGTTTAAGGACATCGACGCTCACTTCGGACGTCTGGATATTTTGGTGAACAACGCTGGTGTTTGCGTCTGGGAACCCTTCCTTAATATCACTAAACCCGCCTTTGACCATGCGGTAAACATCAACGTCAAAGGTACCTATGATTGTGCACGCCACGCTGCACGCATGATGGTAAAAAAAGGTATTCGTGGTCGCATCATCAATGTCGCTTCTGGACATGCTCGCCGACCAATGGCGTTGATGGGCGTTTATGCTGCAACCAAAGCTGCAATTGATCAGATGAGTCAGTCAATGGCCTTCGAACTGGCACGCTATGGCATTACCGTAAACCAACTCTGGCCCGGGTTTGTCGATACAAATATCAACGATCCGAAGCCCGAACTGGCAACCGATGAAGGACGGAAGAAGTTGCTGGCAACCATTCCTGTTGGCCAGCCCGCAACCATTGAAGAACTAGGCGCCGCCGCGGTCTATCTGGCAGGAAACCACGGTGCCGTCGTAACGGGTGATTTTATTAAAATTGATGGCGGCCAGCATATCCGCTGCATTTAATCAGGAGAATTGCAATGGAAAACAAAAATACCATTCTGATTACCGGCGGTCAGGCTGAACCCAACCTGTTATCCACGCTGGAAAAATATTATTCCCAACAGGGATGGAGCGTTTATTTTAGTCAGGAAACTGAATATCACAATATGGCCATGGCTATTGACGAGATGACTACCGGCGAGAAAAAACTGAATGCCTTTATCTACATTTCCCCTCCACCACGCCAGGGTTCAATGTTGGATGATGACGAACATATCATTGCCGAAACGATGAATAACGATCTGGAAAGAGGATTATGGTGGATACAAAATGCCTGTAAAAAAATGGTGCAACAAGGCGTGCAAGGGCGCGTTGTCACGCTCGCACATATTGCGGCGCTAGTACCCACTGAATACTACTCTTATGGTGCCGCCAGCCAGTTGGCCCTGATGAATATTTGCCGTTCCGGTATTCAAGAACTGGTACCTTATGGCATTAAAATCAATACAATTTTCCGTGGTTTTAGTGAAGAAGATCCACAACAAAAAGCATTTTTCGAGCAATTAAAGCAACTGCATAAAGACGATGGCATTCCACTACTGGAATATGTTAATGCTGAAGAGATTGCCAAAACCAGTATGCTGTTAACCGATCCGGATATTCACAGTTTTAACGGGGCGATGTTAACGCTCGATGGTGGTTTTTATGTCACCCGAAAAATACGCTATCTGGATCCTGTCAGGGAGTAACAGGATAAAATAACGAAAATAAATAATTATTACGATAAATCGTGCATTATTTTTACCGCTAACCTCATATTAGTGAAGGGTCCCCCCTATGAATACGCAATTCCGTCGTGTCATTCTGGTCATGCTGACGCTGGCAATGATCATTAATTATCTCGACCGTTCGGCATTAGCCTACGCCATGCCTTTTATTACTCAAGACTTTCATCTGACACCTGAAGAAAAAGGAATTATTTTCGGCAGCTTCTCGATTGGTTATGCCTTATTTAATTTTATCGGCGGCGTACTGGCTGATAAATTTGGACCCAAGCGGGTGTTTACCTGGTCAATGTCCATCTGGTCGATTATTTGCGGCCTGACGGCAGGCTGTTTTAACTTCTGGACCGGTGATGCTGCCAACTTACTGATTTAGTGTATGATGGTGTTTTTGAGGTGCTCCAGTGGCTTCTGTTTCTATCAGCTGTCCCTCCTGTTCAGCTACTGACGGGGTGGTGCGTAACGGCAAAAGCACCGCCGGACATCAGCGCTATCTCTGCTCTCACTGCCGTAAAACATGGCAACTGCAGTTCACTTACACCGCTTCTCAACCCGGTACGCACCAGAAAATCATTGATATGGCCATGAATGGCGTTGGATGCCGGGCAACTGCCCGCATTATGGGCGTTGGCCTCAACACGATTTTACGTCACTTAAAAAAACTCAGGCCGCAGTCGGTAACCTCGCGCATACAGCCGGGCAGTGACGTCATCGTCTGCGCGGAAATGGACGAACAGTGGGGCTATGTCGGGGCTAAATCGCGCCAGCGCTGGCTGTTTTACGCGTATGACAGGCTCCGGAAGACGGTTGTTGCGCACGTATTCGGTGAACGCACTATGGCGACGCTGGGGCGTCTTATGAGCCTGCTGTCACCCTTTGACGTGGTGATATGGATGACGGATGGCTGGCCGCTGTATGAATCCCGCCTGAAGGGAAAGCTGCACGTAATCAGCAAGCGATATACGCAGCGAATTGAGCGGCATAACCTGAATCTGAGGCAGCACCTGGCACGGCTGGGACGGAAGTCGCTGTCGTTCTCAAAATCGGTGGAGCTGCATGACAAAGTCATCGGGCATTATCTGAACATAAAACACTATCAATAAGTTGGAGTCATTACCGGAGTATCGGTGGAGTATGGTTTGATGGAGAATACTCTGAGGTTAAAACATCTGATATAGCTGATGCTTGTAGAAAATTTATTACTGATTTATTACATGACTTATCAATAAAAGGAATTGATGTCGATTTTTTCTACATTGATTGATGTTAATAAAATTATATCTTGCGATTAGTTTTGCTCTTTAACAATTAGTCTAGTTAAACGGCGCAGTCGGTGTAGCTCTTCTGCTAAGTTTTAGATTGTGCTATGAACCTTCATTCAGGCGAAAAACGCACGTCGGGGCAAAAAGTTGGCGGACAGTAAGTGCATTAAACCGATTTCATGTAACATATTGAAAATAATTAGAAAATATAAGTTCATTGCAGCAATCCGCGTCGATAAGAGTTGTTGCGGACAACAATGCCCTCGCAATAGTTGCCGGAGGAAATACAGCCGCGGCCGCCGGCTCTGGTGCGGTAGCAGGTGCTGTCGGCCAGGGATCGCAGCATCAGGCGAATAATACCTCTAATGATCTGGATATGGCTGGATCTTGTGAAGGAACCCGTGAACAATGTGCTGTGCGTGTTCCAAGTCGTGATGGAACACATGGACCAGGGCATACTGAGTTACCCATTGCTGAGCAAGATCCTACGGCCGGTAAACTGGTTAATCCTGATCAAAGTGGTGAACAGGGTCCAACACATACGGGGAATGATTCAGGCACTCCAGACGGTATAAGCCATACTGGTAATACCGACGGTGATTAGGCGACAAACAACAATGGCTGGACGACAACCACGCCGGTTCCTGATGCCCCAACACTGGATGACCTTTTCTATCAGAACGAGAAGATCCCTGGACTTGAAAATGTTCGTCCTGAGAATCCAGGCTATCCGGCCAACCAGAGTGTTATTGATAAAATGAACGATCCTAAGTTTATTGTTTGGATTAACAACACTAGTTGTACTGATTGTTCAGATATCGCGCCAAAACTTCTGGACGCTGCAGGAGGACAAGGAAAGATTATTGAAGTTAGGCCTATAATTTCAGGGAGTCTCAATGTTTATGAAAATGGAAGAACGGAGGCTGATATGACTTTCCATCAGGTCTATACTGATGGGAAATATGTTTATGACCCAAGGTTGTCGTTAAAACCCATTCCCAAAGGAGATTGGAAAAAACACATGAAGTCAATTAACCCTGACGGTATAACTATTACTGATAAGTATAAGGGATTGAAGTGATGAATAAGTCAAACGGCAGAGAGCTTTATGATGTCATCAGCAAGCTTGGGGAAATTGAATGGAGGAGGATCCCATCAAGATATCCTTCCTTTAAATTTAAGAATATGCCTGAGTTTAGTGAGGATCGTTCATCGGTACCTCCGGCGACAAGTTTTAGATATGCAAATGAAAATGACGAAATAATAATTCTCTTGGAAAAAGCGATTAAATCATACCATGGAACTTTGAAATGGATATTAATCAGTCAAAAAAAAGAGTCTGGTAAAGGTACTAATAGATGTATATTGCCAGAATATGTTAATAAAAAAAGAAATTATGCGTGGTCTGAATTTCAACTTACGATTGATAAGTATATGGAAAAATATGAGCCTGATTTCGGACCAGTAGCTTATGAGGATCTTGTTGGATTAGCTAGCCATGTGCGCTCAGTGTTCAGAAATGCCGGATATGACGTGTAAATTGGCTTTATGTGCTCTTTAACAACATGTTAAGTTTTGGATTGTGCCTTAGAGCATCATATGTTCAGGCGAAAAAGGCGCGTCGGGGCAAAAAGTTATCGCGCCAGAAGTGCAGCAAGCAAAACGGCTGTAAGCCACGGAAAGGAACTATCTACCGGGGCGGGATCAGTCCGCCAGGCTGTTGATCGTGGCTATTCTGTTTCCAGCGTTGCAACTCGTCTCGATATCACTATCAACAGCCTTTTACGGCTGGATAAAGAAATACGGGTTGGATTCTTCCACTAAGAAAGAAGAGTCAGATGCTCAGGCAAAGATGAGATGACTGCAAACGAAACTGAAGCGAGTTGCAGACGAACGGGACATACAAAAAAAGCCGCGGCATACCTGGCAAACCTGTGTCCGACTGAATCAGGAAGTGTAAATATTATCCATAGATGTTAATCTTAACATTTTAATACTCTATAAAAATAAGATAAATCAACTTGCAGAAAATTATTTCGTAAGCAACAATCATTTTACTACATTTTATTGGTGAGTAGCATCAGTCTCTGGTTTGATTGAGACGGGTAGATTTATCGATATTCTAAGGGAATGATATGTATGTCTTAACTTTAATTTTTTTGCTTTCCGGCGATCAAAAATCATACGAAATTATAGGCGCGTTTAATAGTCTCTCAAAGTGTGAATCCGCGTCTCTTTCAAATTCATCATTAACCAAATGTTTTTATCTTGCCCCGGATCAAGGTATAACAGAAATATACCCATCTGGTACTTCACAGGAAAAACCAAGTGGGAAAACACACTAAGCAACAATTGAAGTTATTTCAAGGCGACACATGAAATTTATTTGTCATTTAGACAAACATTGCATCACATATTAACTTACAAAGTAATTATCATTTAAAAAGTGGGGTAATCATATACCTTCTATCATTACCTGGAGTCACTTCTAATTATGAAATTATATAGCAGTAAAGAATTACCGGCTCTCGGGCATGAGATTCATTGTTGATCGCCCTTTTTTGACAATGCCAGTGTAAAGTTTCACTGGAAAGATGCGCCTTACAAATGGCAAAGTAAATTACTGCAAACCGGAGATATTTTTTATGCACAGAAAGGAACTGAGCATATTGCTCGTTCAATTGGAGAAGCTCATATTCCCTCAATAAAAAAGAAGAAACCATTTAATTAAATGATTGCCTCGCTTTAATATATTTTTGAAAAAGTTATCTTATGCTTACCAAATGATCATGCTCATTTGCCTCTTTAAATACAATGAGCGATGACGATTCCGTTTTTAAGGACAGAGTCTTATCGAGCAACTGACAAATTATTGAGAGATACACATGCTTGCCGTTACATTTTCTGTGTTTAGTATTTTCTGAATGGCCAGCGTTAATCACTGGCCGTCAAGTTACCTCAGAACGATGCTTTGATACCCAGCATTGCAGACGTGTCACTGTAACCTTCATCTCCTGCCTGGTGAGCAACGTTCCCCCCACACAGCCACGTTCTTCGTCAGTTGCCCTTCCACACCCGCCTTCAGTTCTCCGGTATTGCGGCTGCCTGCCAGCTCCACGTTCTCACCGTCCATACTGACTCCGAAGTCACGGGTGTTATGCAGCCAGTTGACCTCCACGAACGGCTGGAAGGTTCGCCCCTTACCATCATCCAGTTTGTTGTGCCCTTTACCGGACAAACGCACACCCACCCGGGTCTGGATATTGCCGTCTCCGCGTCCTTCAACTCGCGTGCCATTGTCTTCACGGTGTTCGTTTTCCTTCACTCCCATCCACGTGACCTGGGCTTTTGGCTGGATGTACAGCGCATTACGCTCACTGAGGTCACCCAGTTTCCAGGTATAGCCGGATTCCACTGACGCCGTCAAACCCCGGGAATCGTACTCTTCCGATTCTGCATTCCGGTCAGTTACGCTGTTATTGAACCAGCTGTACTGAGCCCAGGTGTCAACATACGCGCCTTCGTGAGTCTCGTTATCCTGCAGCCACGTACCGTACAGACCGACACTGTAACCACTGATACGGCTGTCGGCACGGTTGCCGTTTCGCTGGTTTTCGGCACGGGCTTTCTGGTTGGCGTAGCCGGCCATCAGCCCCAGGTGATAACGGTCTGTGTTGTCAGACGACCACTGGGCGATATCGCCACCGAGTTGCATGACATATCGATTAGCCTGCATGGCCAGCTGACCGCTGTTGTCGTGCTGACGGGTGTGCCCGCCGACATTACGCAGCCACATACTGGTGACCGCCTGCTCCCCTGTCAGGGCATCTACGTAGTGAGTCTCTCCCAGACGGTCATGCAGACGGGTGTTGAAGAGAGTGTTGGCAGCCTGAAGATTCAGCCCGTACAGACCTGCTCCCGGGCGTAAAGCGTGTTCACGGGGATACTGAGGTTTCGGTGGGTCCTGCGGGTCCAGTGGAGCCTTCGGGTCCTGAGGTACAGGCTCTGGACTAAGTGAACTGGTCAGATACCAGTTTTTGTTATTCTGACCCTCCCCGCGCAGCAGGGTGTAGTCGTAAGCGCCTGCCACAATACGGCCATCCTGCCGGAATTCACCGTCAGAATTTCCCCCCCACAGTAATCAGTTCGATACCGTCAGCCGTCCGTCCTCCCTGGCCACCCGCATTCAATACTTTTACGTTTGTGGTACCAGAGGTGTTGCCAGCCACAACCATACGGTCAGTCGGAGAGGCATCATCACCCAGTTGCGTATTCATCACCAGATTACCGCTGACTCCACGATAATCCCCGTCCACCTTAAGGGTTTTGAAAGTTTCAGCATCCCGCGTCTGTTTACGGGCTTGCGGAGCCTGATGCAGGAAATTCAGGGTGGAGTCGCTCAGCGTGAGATTTGTCAACTGTGAGTCTTTTGTCATATTCCAGAGGGAATCATCAGCCATCGACAGGCTACTGGTTCCGCCTGAATGGGTGACAAAACCCCCGTTGAGCAGAGACTGCTCACCAGCGTTCAAAGCAGTAAAGCCGGAATCCGTCGTTTCAATGGTCCCGGTGATCAGCATTCTCTGATTGTTCCCTGTGACGCGAGATCCCTCTCCTGTTGAAAGGATGGCAAGCGCATCCGGGTCATTATAATTCAGCCCAAGAGTAGTGGCGCCATTTAGAGTAATTTCCCCGCCCTGATCGGCCTGAATAAAGTGATAGGTACCGGTACGGGTAGTATCTTGCACATCGATATTGAGTGGACCATTTACTGTTATTTTGCCTGCGACATCAGGTAAGGAAGAATAAGAATTGTCGGCAAGAAGACCGATGCCCTTTATTAGCTGGTGATCCTGAGTATCAATGGTTACGCTCAAATCGTTCATTGTGATGAGTGACAACCCGCTTGAAACCACGCCGCGTAAAAATGTCCTGTCATCACCAGACTGTATGAGTAGATTCGCTTTTCCATAAGAATCAACTTGAGAAGCAACAGCATTAAAATCAGTCCCGACTATTCCTTCTGCCTCTCCTCCATGCTGGTTGACAGACGTAACGATAGTGGTATCCCCTGTAACAGTAATTTTCCCTCCAAGCGTTACTAATCCTGCAGAAGAACCACTGCTTGTTGTTGTACGAATATCCGCATCCTGATACTGTATTACTGATTGTTTCGCCACATCAGGTTGTGATTTTGAAAAGCCAGACTGTGCTTCCAGACCATTAGCCAACGTCTGCCCCATAATGTTCAGATTGAGTTTATCACCTCTGAATACACCACCATTTTTTATGACAACACCAACGGCCTGGTTTTCTTTTCCAGCACCCATAACTTTTATATTTGACTCGCCTGAAAGCTCAATAAGCGAATCATCCTGATCATCTTCCAGACCTATTACAGCATGAGCATCAATATCAAGTTGGTTCTCGAGATGTATACCAATATTTTCAGCCTTAAAAACTGCCTGAGCTTGAGTAGAAGTACCTATCAGATTACTTGTCACTCTTACAGCAATGAGATTGTTATTCGCGGCATCAGAAGGCCGATCTTGAAAACTGGCATAGATTGATGACCCTGAACCTAAATCCAGTGTACCACCATGTGCTATAACGACAGCACTTTCTTGCTGGAACTGTCCACTAAGATTAGGTACGCTAGATGCAAGCTCAGTAAAGAAGATCTTACCCGTATAAACAACATTTATTGCCCCATTTCCCGCAACCGAAACATTATTACCTTCACCAGACAAACCGATACTGTAATAATTTTTCCCGTTTTTAAGTTCTCCGCTTGCGCTGGCATGAACACGAGCGTCGTCAGTAATAAAAAATGAATCCATAGCGATAGAACTATGCGCAAATAGTACGACACTGATTAACAGCGTCGTTTTTTTTAGTCTGAACATACTTTTCATCCTTTGAAAAGGCGTTAAATAATCTTTCTAACCAATCATTATAATCGCTTGAAAATGTTTATTTTCATCGACAGAATAGACCTTAGCATCAGCCGTAACAATTGATTATTCTGAAAGTTCACTTAAACTCCATACCAGACTCAGATAAGTTAGACAATATCCCCAGGGAATTAATATATTAATAAGCTCGACTATGGTTCTAATTCATGCTCCTCCATTTATTAAAATACTTATAAATGCAAACGCAATCATTATTCACAAAATTAATATCATCAGTTCGTTATACTCTGCCAACATGACATTCCACTGGAGGAAGGTTAAGAATCTTGTTTACTTGCTTATTCCCCTGCAGTTGATGATAATTAACTTCAATAAATAACCAGACTAATTAAATTCATTCACCCTTTGCATTCTAATTCTTACCATGCAGCAACATATATCAATATTTAATTGCCACCAGATACTTCATTCATGGGCTTTACAGGCATTGCTTATTTTTATAAACTTATCATTATAAATAATATAGTGGTTTCCAGGTCGATGTAATGCTTCTTGCCGTATCATATCACCGGGTCTTAGATACCAGGCATCACCTTCATCCTCGGTCGTTTCACACCCCGGTTTTATCAGCAGTTTAAACCAGGTATTCCCGGTATTAGTGACAGTTCCAGCACCTCTGTCGTATACCCATTTAAACTGCACTTGACGCGGACGAACTACCAGAATCGTATCCATAACTACTACGGGCTCCATGCTAACCAATCCTCCCCCCCGTGCTACGTCTCACCAGGTTACTTGTGGGGATTTCATGGAAGGAGACACGATAATAACGCTCACGATTATCATTGGGGCCGTGGTAATAAAATTTGAATAATTCGCTTTCACCAGCCTGAAGCATTAGTTGTCGTGGAGAAAACAACAGTTCGCCATCTGATGGTCGCGAGTGTATCTCCTTGCCTCCGGGACGGTCGATAGCAGTTAACGAAACCCGGTATAACCGGGCTGTTTTATTATTGTTTAATACTTTTTTTGGCAACAAATTGACCGTTTGAAGCCAATGAAAATGTCAGATTGCCAACCGAAATGGCCTGTGTCAGTGGTGTCATAAACAACCAAATAAGCGCCAGGAATAGCTTAATTAATATTACGCCACGTTGCCTGAACATGAATTTCTCCTGAAGCACTAACGTCCCCAAACCAGTCATTATTTGTTACAGTGAGCAAAGAAATGGGATCGTCCATTGCTATGGAGAAACGCACCGTTGCTTTATCCATTTGCCCGACATCACCAGATATATCATCCCATGCCGTACTCAACCAAAGTGCATCATTCATATTTCGCCAGCGATCGTCACAGCCAACGTCGTAGGTTTCCGTTGTGCCACCTTTTGTTGTGAAGGTTAAGAACGCAGGAAAAGGGATTTGCGCCAGCCCATCATTTGAACTGAATATGCAGTATGCACGTCCACCTATCATCTGCGATGGCCCACTTACTTTTATCAAAACTTCATCAGCAGCGGTTTTACCACTTGTTGTAACGATATAGCCAAAGTCCAGTGCAGGTTTTCCACTCCCAACATGTCCCTCTTTTGACGGAGCCATAGTATATTCATCTGAAATAATACTAATACTGAAATCGCGCGGTTTAATTAACAAGCTGGATGAAGTCGAAAATTCATACCATCCCGACTCAGGGGATGTCGTGTTATAAAAGCGGAAGTTAAAAATTTCTTGGGTATTTATGTCACTTATACCCAAAATAACCATCTGCTTAAAGAAATTACTGGAGAAAAATACATGAATGGAGTCAGAGCTTTTCATCTGATTAAAGGTGTAGTACTCAAGAATTCCATTGACTTTTTTCCATGAATTTCCATCAAGGCTGAACTGCAGATCGCTAGTAGTTACAACAGATGCCAATGAAGGATTATTAATTGCCGGAAAGATGTGAATGGAGGTATTACTAAGGTCAGTACTCTGCAGACTATAATTGACCATTTTGCAACTCACCCCTGAACGAGTCCCAATAGTTTGAGGATGGCAGTCACCGTTACCTTCACCTAATGTCGGAACCCCCCTCGCTGTTGATAAAAATCTCCTGAAGAGAATGTGTATTAATCAGGCGTAAATGTGCTGCCTTGGTATGTGTCACCTGACGCACGTACCACGTTCCGGAAGGCTGATCCTTGCAGCGCTCGCCATTGGTCGCGTCATATCTTATTGATGTCTGACAGGAGTTGATAGTCGTACTAAAACTGCCACCAACAGGCAACTGCTGTAGAAACTGATAGAAGGCATCGGACATCATCCCATGCCTCCATTTTGTGCCACTTCCTACCGCGACACCATAAAATCCATTTTCGTCAATATATTCAGGCTGAATAAGGCTGGTCGCCTGTTCACAACCTGCATACCAATTGATACACCGCAATCCGAGTAGTGGATGAGAAACTGGTGAATTTTCCAGCCACATATCAAAATAATAATTAGCATTCAGTGCATGATTGTGCCCATCATCGATATATCCAAGGCTTACCTGGCGATATGTTGTGTCCCCTACCCCTGTGGACTTTAAGCTGGTCCAACGATTAGAACCTGTGATACGGGGATCAAGACCTCCCCCCTGGCGTTACAAAGAAATTATCATCGGCGTTATTCTCTATAAACACAAATCGTTGTGGAGAGGCATCACTCTCAACATATTTTGTTACTGCAGCACCGACTTTAATCACTTGCAAGGCAGTAATGAGTACCATCAAGGCCAATATCGACTTAGCTTTCATTCGCTTCTCCTGATTGCTGAACGCTAGCCCACGATGATAGTCCTTTGCATATTATATCTCCCACCCATACTGCACCGCGTGTCTGGCTTAATTCCAAAGCCACCTCACATGACTTATTCTGACCATAACTGAAATCAATCGAGGGGTACTTTTTATCGATATCCATGACAAATTCACCGTTCTCGTCAGTGCGAGTACGACCGATATGATTATTAATACGGGCATTTGTTAGCAATGTGCCGTCCTCTGCGTGGATACGACCAGATACTGTTACCATTTGCTTTACTTCCGGTTCAATCACTGCAACATTGCCTGGATATAACGTTAAATGACTTTTGCGTCCGCTGACAATGTCGTAACTATCGAGAGAGTCTTTGCTATTCTGTAACTCCACCTCATAGCGACTATATGACGATAATGGAAGATAGTTATTTTTACCGCGCAATTGTATAATTCGCCCGTTCACCTTTGCGCTCAGCATTCCATTATCTTCAATTCCGGTATTGAAAATCACTCCAGCGTTACCATCTGTTCTCCCGCTTACAGCGATATGTTTCCCTTGCCAACCAACACTGCCGTTAGCTGTCAGATTGGTGTTTACATAGCCATCAGCACCACTATTCACATTTAATGTCCCGTTAATATAACGGGTCTCAAATTGCGAATACGCCCCGCCACTCAGGGTTTTATCATCGCCAGTATCACCGGATATTGCGCGAGAAATATTGGCCCCAACACTACGAATGATTCCTTCACTAAACTGTTTACGCGCGGAGATATTTCCCATTGTATAGCCATTCTGATGTGTCATCCCTGCGCTAATCCAATTACTTAGCGGCAAAGATAAGTCAAGAGCGATATATTTCCCTGTATTAGTTTTATTATCACCATTATTATAGCGTTGAATACCGGCGCGCATGCCCAGCGAACCAAATGAACCGCTATAGATCGTCTGATAGTAATCTGCCGTATAATAATGACTATTATAACGCCGATCGTCGTTATAACTGAGATTAAAAGCGCCCAACTTCGACCATATCGCGTTGAGATTCAGAGTGCCACCGATAGCCCTATTATCGGCATTACTTCGTCGCAATTTATCACCGATGTTAGTCTTCTCCTGGTTCACCCATAGCGAGCTAAAACCACCAGGCAAAGTCGTGCTGATGCTGCTAATACTGCTCCACGAACTGTCGCTGGCCAACATGTTTTGCTGATTTATATTCACAGCGCTATTCAGTGGCAAGGTAAATCTGGTTTCTCCAACGACATTGGCATCATAGTTATACCCAGTTACAGCCCAGCTCAACGTACTGAGCGAGCCGGATACTGACACGCCAATCAGCCCGCTATCTTTTTCGGCAAGCGTCTTTCTGCCGCTTTCCGACCAGTGGTCCATATGAAAACTACCGCCCCATAATTGCCACGCCAACGGAGCACCAGCGCCCCGCCCCCGACTGAATAGCTTGTTTACACGTTGCATGCGTTTACTAACTACTCTGCCATTAACAATCACTTCGACTTCAACATCGTAGATACCATATGGGAGTCCACGGGTATCGACTTCATGATTACCCATTGAGTAGTTTTGTACACTTAGCAATCGCCCATCACGGTTCAAATGCACTTCACCTGCAGCAGGTAAGAAAACAATAACCGGCGTCACCGACTGGCTGTTATCAAACACTGTCGAACTTGCCTGGTTGCCCCACGATACACCGTATATTTTTCCCGCTGAGATTGCGGTCATTGGGCCAAGTGACTGAAGATTCCATGTATCCAGCATTCCGCCAGCAAACCGATGCCCATCAAAATCGCGTTCATACATAACTTTATACAACTCGTTATTTTGATGCTCACTGGCGATACCATATAGCGAACCGTCAAGAACCACATGATGCTCGCGTAGCGCTGTTACGCTATTTAATGAAAGATAGCTTGAAGTGTTGCTTTCTCCACCACGCATTTGATTATTGTAAATCCCAAGGTTGTAGCTAAGATTATTGCTTAAGGAGGTTACGGTCGACTGCCCAATATCTTTACCACGTGAACGAAGTACCGCACCAAGTGCTTCACGCCTCACGACAAGTTGAAGAGATAACTTTCTCAAATTTAACTGTAATTGGGCCGCGTTAGTTAAATCGATTTTCTGCATCCCGTTGAAAGCTTCATTCGAAATTTTAATCAATTGATCACGCGTCGTGTCATTAACCTGTGCGTTATCATCCTTCTCCTCGAGAATAATATGCCTAACCCGCAGCACCTCACCATCAAGCCAGATATAAGCAGCCCCAATGCGCTGGTCACTCTGGTTGTCAACGCTACCGTCAAGATGAATATAAAGCGGAATACTCATGCCATCCTGTAAGGCATAACTGAAGGCCTGTGGAATAAGGACATCACCAATTTGATGTGCACGCTCCGCGGCTATGCTGACATTATAAGGCGAAAAAAAACCATCAAACCGAATGCAAAAGGTGAGATGATTCCATTGGAATACCGTCTAATAGGCATAGTTTTAATCCGTCAATACCCACGTCTACTTTACTGGAATAAACTGTTCACCCTGCCAAAGGGCGACATGTCCTTTTTTTACTTGCGACATCAACATGTGTAAAATTGCGTGTTTTGCCAGGCATCAAATAGTAATTTTCTTTGCATTCTTTACCATCAGATTTTTTCAGGCATGGTCCATAGGCAATTATACGTAATGTTCCGTTACCCGTGTTAACAAGCGAGCCGTCATTGTAATGATAACGATAATTAACCTTACGAGGCGCAACGACCAGAATGGTTCCAATGCGTGCTGATGCCGTAGCCACTGCACTGCGAATTGCGTTATCACGCTGGGTCTCACTCAGTGCCTGATCGAACCAGACGATGCGATAATAGCGTTCTGCCTCATCTTCGGGACCCTTATAAAAAAAACGGATCATCTCACTGGACTGGGAAGGCAATAATAGACTGGCTGGCGTTAACAGTATTTCATCTTCCTTATCCATTGGGATCACCTTTCCACCATCAAGCGGTGAGGTGAGTCGCTCAATATGAATGTTAATCAGACGACCGCTGTCAGTGGTATTTTTAATTTCTTTACTCAGCGTACTGGTGCCACTATTCATAAATGAGGAAATATCACCGACATCCAATGCCAGCACAGGTTTAACAGCGATCAGCATAAGGCCGAAGAACAGGCTGTATTTTTTCATAAGCATTCAATCCATGAATAAGGCAGGAGAGAACACCCCTGCCTGCAGCGACCAAAATCAAACAGTCCAGGTAGCGTCGAACTGAACGCTAACATCACCACTCCAAATCCCTTCTGGTAACGTGCTGTAATCAGTTACTGGCGTGCTACCATCAGCAGTACCACTAATAATGGAGAAATTAAACCCATCCTGAGCAGTTGTGCGACCCGCTGTGTTATAGCCTGTTGACAGGGCGCTGAGATTCCCGCCAAGCACACTATTTGCAGTGTCAATCATGACAGTATCCCCACTTTTTTCTACTGGAACCCCGTTATAACTGACACCGACATCAAGCGTCGATCCAGACGTATCCAGTTGAGTCAGGGTGTTGGTAACAAGTTTAGAGGTTAACTTGAAGGCAGTAGCAGTGGTGTCACCTTCAACCACAACGTCAAACAAACCTTTTTGGGAATTAAAACCTTTAATCCCCTCTGCATACTGAAAAGAAAGGCTGCCAAGCGGGGTGACGACAAGTTTACTGGTGGTATCTTTCTTAGCTGTTGCAGACCATGTGGCTACAGCCTGCGCGGTGACTTCCGCAGCCTGAGCGATACCCATACCAATAAGCGTAGTTACAAGAGCTACAGCAATAATTTTTTTATTCATTTCTATTTCATCCTGATTTTATGTAAGGACAATTCGTCCATGTGTACTTATCAAAAAAAACCTTATATAACAGCGCGCTTTAGCATCAAATAATAAGACCTCCTTTCATTTATACTTCATCCATGTTGATACGTTTACCTTGCTTACAGTCGCACTGTAATCCACCTCGTCGTCAAACTACATTCAGTTAATTAAGCAGATAGACTAAAGTCATTTACTTTATCATTTGATATGTTGGCTTAATCAATGAAGCAAGTATAAACAGAAAAGCCGCCAATCAACATATTATATTGAAAAAGAAACTAAAAACGATACATTAAACCAATGATATGTATTTATATAACTCATTCAACCATAGTTATTTATTTTCGTGCGTTCTTAAAGATAAAGTGACTTTAAAATTATAGAGTGTAAACATAATCAATCACACCCTTTAAATATATATAAATGAATAAATTAATCTACACGCGAAAAATCACTTAATTATTATTGTTAAAATTCTCACCCATACCCTTTTCCTTATTTTCGTTCAGAAGTTCAACCCGGCATGAAAATACAGACAGGTAAAACAAATATGAATAAATAAAATAAAACTACAATCAATGCTATTATAGAATGCAGAATATCGAATTAAAATTTAACCTCTCATCTATGATTGTGTGACTTCAAATTACAAAATGATATCTCTTGATGTTTAAAAGCATTAACCAAAAGAAAACCACGTAGTTACAAAACGCGAACAAAAATAGTAAGCGGCGTTATTTATAAACGTAAATACTGTTATTATACCTCCCACTGTGCTGTTTAATTTGCAATCAAACAAATGAGAATATTGTCAATTATTAATTATATTTACCATGCTTTATTATAGATATTATTCTACAAAATGTGATAGCATCACTGCCATATAATGACTTTGACATATTATCGTAATAACCCATTATTTTAAAGCGAAGTCCATAGCGAGATCATGACAGATGTTCTACCTCATTAATGAACAAATTATATATGATGATATTAACTTCTCTGTTACGAACTCAGAGACTCATGATACTATTCCTATTCCAGCTACAGCAGCCCGATTGCTATCTTTGTTTATTAAGTATCATGGCTCTACCTTATCACGTGATGAGATATTACATCATGTGTGGGAAGAATACGGTTACAAGGCGTCAAACAATACTTTGACTCAATATGTATCGCTTTTAAGAAAGAATTTTCAATCGTTGGGTATAAACGAGGACACCATAGTTACTATTCCTCGCATCGGTTTTATGTTATCTAAAGATTTAAAAGTTTCGTTTACTGATAACATCGAAAGCAGTTTTCCTCTTAGAGTGGAGAGCTCCCAAAATGATACTGCCTGTTCCCCTCTCCTTTCGAATAAGCAGAAAAAACAGGTAGATAATACGCTAATAGCGATACGTCATATGCTACCAATTATCAATGTCAAATATATTAAAAAAAAGACCATACGTATATTTTTCTTGTATTATATTTGTTTTAGCTATTGTCTTGGCAATTTATACGTGCGTACCTGACACGAAAACCGCGGAGGTCTACCAGGTCGGAATGATTGATTCTTGCCCTGTATATATGTTTTACCACAGTTCTAAAGAAATGCTTCCAGCAAGAATGTTATTAACTACTAATATAGCTAAAGAGAAGTTACCCTGTGTTAACAAAAACATCTATTTAGCACAACAAGAAGACAGTTTAACTTTTGGCAACCCTGGTCGTATATTCATTAGTCGATGTGCTTATCAGGCAGGTAGTTCTACACTTTTCTCAAATTGTAAAAGCATTTACTCCCATGAAAATCAAAAATAACATTATTTTATTGTTAACATTTTCTATTTTATTAGGTTTGTATTTTACATATTCTCTCCGGAGTAAAAAACCTAATATTAGTTGTACAGGAACAGTCATGATTGACTCACCAGGGAATCATAACTATGTCTTTAATGGTACAGTCTCAGTAAAAATAACGCCTGGTGCTGGCAGTATGATCAGTATATTTGGAACAAATCAACTAACGTTGCTCCCCTCGAAAGAAGGGTCACACCTGGTAAACCGTGATATAATATTTAATGTTACAAAAAAAATTAAAAGTGATTATTATATCAGCAATGTGAAAATCATGTCTCATCCGGAAGACAACATGAGCGAACAAGAATATCTTGGATTTGTTTTTGATATGTTTCACCTGGAAAATAACAGGATAACTATAAGAAAGTTTTCAAATGCGTTTGTATTTGGTGATGTGCCAATACCATCGTTTGTTTGTGTTAAAAAAAAATAAACTATTCATTACCGTAGCAAAACGGTATTTACGTCGTAATGAAAAATCAGGTCCCGACTCATGCCGGGACCTGATTTGGTTAAACAGTTATCTCTGGATCTTAGATACTTTAGAACGATGCTTTGATACCCAGCATCGCAGAAGTGTCACTGTAACCTTCGTCTCCTGCCTGGTGAGCAACGTTCCCCCCACACAGCCACGTTCTTCGTCAGTTGCCCTTCCACACCCGCCTTCAGTTCTCCGGTATTGCGGCTGCCTGCCAGCTCCACGTTCTCACCGTCCATACTGACTCCGAAGTCACGGGTGTTATGCAGCCAGTTGACCTCCACGAACGGCTGGAAGGTTCGCCCCTTACCATCATCCAGTTTGTTGTGCCCTTTACCGGACAAACGCACACCCACCCGGGTCTGGATATTGCCGTCTCCGCGTCCTTCAACTCGCGTGCCATTGTCTTCACGGTGTTCGTTTTCCTTCACTCCCATCCACGTGACCTGGGCTTTTGGCTGGATGTACAGCGCATTACGCTCACTGAGGTCACCCAGTTTCCAGGTATAGCCGGATTCCACTGACGCCGTCAAACCCCGGGAATCGTACTCTTCCGATTCTGCATTCCGGTCAGTTACGCTGTTATTGAACCAGCTGTACTGAGCCCAGGTGTCAACATACGCGCCTTCGTGAGTCTCGTTATCCTGCAGCCACGTACCGTACAGACCGACACTGTAACCACTGATACGGCTGTCGGCACGGTTGCCGTTTCGCTGGTTTTCGGCACGGGCTTTCTGGTTGGCGTAGCCGGCCATCAGCCCCAGGTGATAACGGTCTGTGTTGTCAGACGACCACTGGGCGATATCGCCACCGAGTTGCATGACATATCGATTAGCCTGCATGGCCAGCTGACCGCTGTTGTCGTGCTGACGGCTGTGCCCGCCGGCATTACGCAGCCACATACTGGTGACCGCCTGCTCCCCTGTCAGGGCATCTACGTAGTGAGTCTCTCCCAGACGGTCATGCAGACGGGTGTTGAAGAGAGTGTTGGCAGCCTGAAGATTCAGCCCGTACAGACCTGCTCCCGGGCGTACAGCATATTCACGCGGCACTGGTTTTGGTATCGGGGGGGGTGCCTGGAGTCTGAGGTTCCGGTGCTGGCTGAGGTTCTGATTGCAATGGAAGTTTGTTACTCAGGTACCAGTTATTTGCTTTCTGATCTTCACCGCGCTGGAGGGTATAGTCGTAGGCACCTGCCACAATTCGACCGTCCTGCCGGAATTCACCGTCAGAATTTCCCCCTACGGTAATCAATTCGATGCCATTAATAGTGTAACCGCCACCCCCCTCCCACATTAACCACTTTAACATTCGTCGTGCCAGAGGTATTGCCGTCCACAATGAGACGATCAGTAGGGGAATTGTCATCACCTAATTGCGTATTCATTACGATATTGCTGTCAGAGCCATGATAGTCGCCAGTTACTCTAAGGGTTTTGAAACTGACATAATTACGTGAAAGGTTACTGTTCTGTGTGCTGCCAGGCATAAAGTTTAAGGTTGAGCCGTTTAGCATCAGGTTGGTTACTGTAGAATCTCCGACCATATCCCAGCGGCTATTTGTTCCGTTTAAGGTCATTAATATGGCACCAGAATCTTCGATGACCGTATCACCATAGATATATGAATTATCGCCTGAAATAATATTAATGGTGTGATTATCACCGGCGTACATTTCGCCCCATGCAACCAGTCTATTGTTGTCTACAATGTTGGTAGACCCCCGTTCGCCTGTATTAAAACCATAAATAGAGTAGAGCTTGTCGGCGACAGATTCATACGAATCCTGGCTTCCTAAAGTGATATCACCAGTGAAATAATCATTTGAACCCATCTGTTCGATTAGAGCAGCCTCTCGACCACCATGAGATTGAATATTGATATTGTTTATAACAGTGTCTGTGCTCGCACTATCGAAACGTGTACTCTGGTACCCTTTCAACCATGAAGAATCGCCACCTGATACCGTTATATAGGCGTTATTAATCCTGTATTTCGCAGAACCCAATGCACCTTCATCGTGTAACCCTATACCAAGAGCTGAGTCACTCCCTGATACATCAACTGAGAGGTTATTAATAGAGAGATCGGTATTTCCTGAAACACTCCGACTGTAGATGCCACGCGCATGACTTTGGGTTCCAGCATCAGAATGTGAGTGAGCCTTAATTGCCAGATCATTAAATGACACATCATTATTATAGAAATATTCATCCCAGTGAGCGCCGCCTCCTAACTGTCGATCACTATCGAGGAGTTCAACGCCAGTTGCTTCACCTTCTGCTACATCAAGGTTGATATTTGTCTTACCTGCGAACTGTGCGGTATTATTTTGAATATATATAGCTTTAAGATAGCTGTTATAATCAACTGTCATTTGCACCTGTATATTCACGTCCCCAGAAAAATTCGATGTTTTTCCCTGCAAGTTTAGAAACCCATCCCTTCCTGAACCTGCAGAAGAACCAGGTATGCTATATACCATATTCAGATTTTCAGCATTGATAGTACTGTCCTGAAAAGTTTCTAAACTACCATTTTCAATAGTAGTTATGCCTTTTAAATCAGCACGTGACTGATTATAGAGCGTGATTGCCCTGGTGCCATTTGCATCTATACTCAGATTTTCAGCCGCTAATTTTCCAGTGCCCTCTAAAAGAGTAGCGACACCGCCAGAATTATGATTTTGTCCTTCGTCATAATCATAATTTAGTGTGAAATGATTCCCCAAATCGACCAAACCTGCAGTTGATTTAATAAAATAACCCTCGTATGAGACCAGAGTATCATCTGGGTATGTACCAATGCTTGTAACACTGGTGTTATCATCAACGATAACTAAACCATCATCAACAGATACATCAATGTATGATATATCACTGCCGGATGGCACGTTGATTGTGCGATTATCAGACGCCGTTGATTGATCGATAACATAACTATCTTGCGATGAAAATGCTGGGGAAGATGCAGTAGATAATATGGCACTTAATATCAGAGCAATTTTTGTAGGTTTCAGGCCGTTAGATTTTAACTGTATATTCATGATTATCAATAGCATCCATTTTTGTTAATGTTACACAAGGAACCAGTCCTGACACCTTTAGATAGCAATATAATTAATAATTCACAGGCGATTCCCACCTTTCTTTCATCTTCGAAAAATAGTTCATCACCCCCCTCAAGAAATACGCATTCAAGGATCAGGAAATACTTCCATGATGCATTATTTTTATCATATCTGTTGACGCTTTGTATCCCAAAAAAAACATAAGCATATCATTTTAAGATATATCATAAAAAATGATATGCTCAGAGCATATTCTGTGTTGATAATTCCCTTCTGTGATTAATAACAAAAATAATCGACAACACTTCCCTCGACAAAATGTTAAAATTCATTTGTCGTCTTTTCGCTATAGATTGAGGCAAAAGATTTTTGTTGTTATTTTTTAAAACCTAGGATTTTTATGCATAACCAGGTATCAGTTATGCCTTCGCCTATTTTATTCACCGTGTTTTTTAAATTGTTATAAAAAAGAATGCTGCTTGGCCACAAAGAATAAAACAAACTATAAAAAGCACATCAATACAACACCTCAGGGCATTGCAATTAAGGCGGTTATTCATTTCATTCATCCATACAATGATACCAGGTAAAAGAAATTGTTGATGATCATTGAATATGTCCTTTTAAAAAACAAAATGGCTATAATCTTAAACAGTTCTATATTGATGTAAACTAACCAATGTAGGATACTGATTTTTACGTTACTCAGTTACTGCTTAAAACATCGGATTATATTAAATTATGCAGGCTAATCCTTAATAGCATGTTTATTTTTATAGCAGGTAATGCTAAATACATTAACTTTATAATTTTATTATATATAGACTATATGCAATTTAATGCTTCTACTTCCAATAGTCTGGCATTGATATTCTATTATGAAAAATCTCAGTGCTATAAATTTATATCATTACATCATACAACCATATTCATTAGATAATATAACCTATTTATATAGGCGCTCAAAATTTACCATATTCTCAAGCGTTTTATGCTGTATAGTAACAAAATGTCGTCTACCCGGTTGACACTTAAGTAAGGCACTATACACATAATTTATAGCTTTAATTATATGAAATGCACAAGAATCACTGTTGACCATTATTTTTTCATATGCAGTCCGCTTATGATAACTTACACGTTTTTCATCAACATTCAGAAGTGCTTGTATGTATGATTTACTAGAGCAATTGAAATAATTGAATATAACACTTTCTTCATTTTTTGAGAAAAAAATATCCTTTACAATATTTCCTTTACTGATCTTGTTCAGTAGGTTTATAAGATAAGTACCGTCGATGTGTCGATTAACAAACAAGACACCGTAGAATGAAAATGGATCATGATTTTCCTGCGAGCACCGTAATGAACATACAACAGTTCGCCTATCAAATTCCGGGATGTATTTGACGATATGATAATTATCTAATGCAAGGAATATAACACTATTTTCTGGCGAGTGGTCTTTAAAGAGCTTTCTTAGAAAAGAACTATTAAAAGCACTGTCAAAATGAATATAAATAGGGTCAAAAATATTATTACCCTTCATTAGATATGCAATACCATGGAGATAATAGTAATCATCCGAAATAATAATTATTTTTTTCTTATCTTTCATTTTATCATCCCTAATATTAACAAGTGTATTTCTTCATCTGTACACAAAAATCGGAAACACTCATTGGTTCCATATATAAAGGTCCCTGCATCATATGGATGCCTGCAATGCGAAGTGCTCTCTCCTGAGATACTGATATAATTCCCTCAGCAATTATCATTGCACCTTTTCGTTTAGCTATATGAACAGCATATTCAATAAGGGACCTATGAGTAAGATGTTCATTTTTTACTTTCGTCACACACGGACTTAGTCTGAAATGTTTAATATTGTCAAGTTTGCGACTATCAAGAGAAAATTTAATAAAATCCTTGTCACTAATAAATATCGTTGGCAATCTATTCAACGACTGTTCATTAGAACCTTGATCAATGATTTCCAGAAAAACCTCCGTATGATTACCAACAATCGCCCTGAAATCACATATAGCATCATTAATTAATGATGATGAAATTAGCTTATCTGTAAGTTCTAAAGAGAACCAAAAGTCATTCTTAACGCTAAGTTTTGCATTATTCAGACCTTCCGCCGTTTTCAATAGTAGTTGTGTAGCGTAAAAAATTGCGCAATCAGTAGAGGTGTTAACATCAGTATGGAATTGATTAATAATATAACCACTACCTTGTTTTACTCTACAAATTATATCCGCACCTATATATTGATGTGTCTGTATGTCTATAATCGGTTTCAAAAAAAGGAACAACCTGTAACAGACAGCCATCAACGTCTTGTATTGAAAAGTTATCACCATATCGGTCTGAGTTAAGTCTACGCGGCGTAATTATCATTATCTACCTCATCCCTAAGCTTTCCCTATACTGACAAACAGATAAAACTGTTGTGTATCTGCGCTATTCTTGTTTTCTAAAACCTGGCATCGCGCTTAACTTCAATGATAGTAAAAAACCATCCGACATAGGTATTTAATAATGCTTAAATTGATTTATAAGTATTTTATACTATAAAATCAATAATAATAAGTTACTTGTATTGCGCGCGTAGTTGTCACCTTTATTAATAAGTCACTTAAGCCAAATATATACATAAACGATGTATAACTAAAAATGAAATAAGAAAAAAATGCCAGCTCATTTAAAAAAATTTAAGAGGAAAAAGCTAAACACCCACAGGCAAGAATTTGGTTGTTACATTATAATGCTGTTGATTTAGAGTTATACATTCATTTGAAATAGAGATGGTATTTGGAAAAGTTCAAATGGCATCCACTTTAAAGAAAAGATATTTCATTTGAATGAGCTGGTGACAACATTGTCTTAGGGGGGGGAATGCAATATATAATCAATGATAACATTATTTACAATCAAGACTCTCGTGCGATCACTAATATTAAAAACACAGATGTAATTATTCTTTCTGACACAACATCTAGACTACTTTCTTTCCTTATTAAAAATGGAGAGAAGGTTCTTACTCGACAGGAGATATTGATTAATGTGTGGGACATTTATGGCTTTAAAGCAACTAACAGCACCCTCACCCAGCATATTTCACAGTTAAGAAAAAATTTCATGTTAACAGGAGAAACTGCAGAGTTAATTATTACCATACCTCGTCAGGGTTTCGTTTTTACGGGAAAAATAGAATTAAAAAACAATGAAACCGCCACAAAAACTATAGTGAGCAAGGAAAGCCCTGAAACTCTAATAGAACTAATGCCGTCATCAATAATTCACACCAAAAATAAAAAAGCATATAAACTCAGAAAAAACCAACTTACCGAGAAATATTTCAACACCATATAACAAACGTTTGCTTTTTGTACTGTTTGGTTCGATAAATTTACTTTTTATAGGTTTATTTTTTTATCTTTATACACTAAAAAATGACACACCAGAAACACTAGCTATATATAAAGCGGGTACCATCGATGAATGTCCTTTATATCAGTTTTATGAGAGTGCAATGAATACCTTTGCCGTAAGAAAACCGGTAATTGAAAAAGTCGCAAAAGAGTTCCTTCCCTGTCGTCCAAATTCTTTCTATTACGCCCGTGTTGAAAATAATCTGGCATATGATGGTAGAGGGCGAATTTTCCTTAGTCGGTGTGATTACTTCGGAGGGGAAATGACACAAGTTTCTAATTGTAGGAATATTTATTTTTATGAATAAATTACTAACCACCTTTGCTGTTACCGGCATTCTACTGCTAATCATTGTATTAATAAAGGCCATCACCATTTTCCCACCAGTGGAAATAAACTGTCATGGTTCAATAATAATTAATTCACCATCGAATAGTAATTACCTTTTTGAAGGTGTAGTATCTGTTAAGAGATTCAGAGATGGGAAAACAAAGATAAGCATATCAGGAGAATCTTTCTTAGACAAAGAAGATAAAAAAAATCGCAACTTACTTTTCAGAAATTATATACTTCAGACATATAAAAGAAATAAGGGGGGCGTTTGAGATAAATGACATACGCGAAGTCAAACATCCACAGGATACTATGGATAAAAAGGAAGTTGACAGCATCCTTCAGGATATATTTGGATTCGAGAATAAAATATTCAGCATCCGGAAATTACCAAATGCATATCTTTTTGGCGAACAACCTGTGCCTTCTTTTATTTGTGTCTCAGTGTAACTGAGATAGTGGCCGCCATTAATGACTCTCAGGAGTCTGTTAAACCCGTGGCCACTCACTAAACAGGATCAGCGCCAAGACAAAACCAATTGCAAAAAACAAGCTTGTTGGGATTTTCTTGTAAGCATCAACGATCCCAGAAAGACTAGGCATAGTGTTCTGAACCTTTCAGATTTTGACCTATTTATTGTTAAGCAGTATGCAATGGTCCCATTGCTCCGTACTTCTTGCGATACGGTCACTAATCGCAAAGTTCATCAGCGACGAATCATAAGCGTAAACTTTGCTTTTATCATCTGTCATCAGCAACTTACCGTAGGATTTCAGCTTTGGCGAGAGCAGGTATGTACCGTTTAAACGGTTTGCTTTGAAGCTATAAGTATACAACGTTACCTCGGCATTACCCAGCATACGCAGTGCACCTATTCTTCCATTCTGTATCGCTGCAATAGCATACTGACAGAGATAAGTTTTAGCGGTTGCAGATGTATTTTTTCCGTCAGCCTTCGCTGATGAGGAATGTGAAAATGATTTCGGAATTGAACTATGAAGAGAAGATGACGGGTAAGAATAAGAATAATTTTTATATGCAGAAGAGGCTCCTGATCCAATCCGGCACGTTTTTCCAACCGCAATGCACGAATTACCACAAGGAATACTTTTCTTGCAGTTCTTAGCATGTGCAGAGAATGACAACCCAGCGAATAGAAATGTACCAATGGTTATCCTAACCAACGAAGACCAGCCCATAAACCAACCTTTTTTTAAGATTTTCCCTGCATGATGCCATACCTAAATTAAGGGAATATCAACCAATAAGCCCGTTGGTGGTAAGACAACGATCGAAGCCGTTAGGCGACAACATCAGGGATATGTCAGACAGTGAAGTTTATCAGGATGACCATGTACCAAAAGGAGCTAGGCCGAACCGTTGCTAGAGCTTGCATGTGGTCTGCAAGAACCATAGCCACCATTAACCTGTATATTCCCTGCAACGTCATCAGCGACGTGTGGTATGTGGGAGCATCGGCAAAAAATGCGCTTTACTGTAAGATTATGAGAATCATTGCCCGGATCAGGCTTTTCCTTCACGTTGGATTATCGCGGTGTGAGGATGGAACTGCCGCCTACGAATAGTTATTCTCTCATTTCCATAGCAACTGTCCTTGACAACTAACAGCGTATCTATTTTTGGTAAATCATCGTTCAATGGTAGAACCATCACAGATAACTTATGTTAAGTAAATTATTGATAGTGAAACACATTTAATCCAGTAACAGGCGGTGTTTTGCAACATGGGGAGAGCTCTGGAGCGGGCGAAGGGAATCGAACCCTCGTATAGAGCTTGGGAAGCTCTCGTTCTACCATTGAACTACGCCCGCTTTGGAGTGCGTAAGGCATTATAAACCTTACGCTCTTGTTGGCAAGGGACAGGCCTGCTGACTGGCGATTAATTCACCTTCAGCATTTCGGTTTGCTGCCCTGCGGCGGCAGATAACGCTGCGGATCGATGGCTGTCGCACGGTAGCGAATCTGGAAGTGCAACCGCACAGAAGCCGCATCAGTGCTGCCCATCGTGGCGATTTTCTGTCCCGCCTTCACGCTTTGCCCGTTGTTTACCAGCATGGTGTCATTGTGGGCATAGGCGGTAATGTAATCTTCGCTGTGTTTAATCATGATGAGGTTACCGTAGCCACGTAGCTGGTTGCCCACGTAGACCACCTTCCCGGCTCCCGCGGCATAAACTGGCGTACCACGGGCCGCGGAAATGTCGATCCCTTTGTTGCCGCCATCAGCCGTGGAGTAAGGCAAAATCACCTTACCGCTGGCAGGCCATAGCCAACAACGCTGCCCTACTGGCGGCCATGACGATTGCGGCACAGAAGAAGATGGTCTGACCGCGGCCGTTTTAGTGGACGATTTTTTAGCGGGTTTCGCTGAGGCCGTTTTCGTTCCACCGAGCTTGAGTTTTTGCCCAACCTCAATGGTATACGGCGGCGAAATACCGTTCAGACGCGCAAGGTCTTTGACGCTGGTACCGGTTGTGCGTGAAATACGGTAAAGGGTATCTCCCCGTTTAACGGTATAAACGGCGCCAGAATCAGATGATTTACTCCCCGAGCAGCCCGCGATGAGCAATCCAGCGCAAAGCAGCATGGCAATACCCAGGCTATTTTTCTTCAGGCGTCCTGCGCTCAAAACCGTTCCTCGCAATATTCACAGACGCCATATGATAGCAGCCATAATCCGGATGCCAAATTTATTGAATCGGTAAGCACCATCACGAACCGCCTGATAAACGCTATCACTGCCGCTTAGCGTGTATCACAATGAGTTGATTAAACTCATAATGATACGCAGAGTGCTCATCGTCAAAGGTCGGATCCCTCTCCCGACAGGCCATATTATTATCTCCATCACACTTCCCTTTTCTCACGGCACAACTTTGCGCTTCTGGCGTAATTCTTGCCTCATTTAACGGTTGTTCAGGAACCGTTAAATCAAGGGGACGTTTTATGGATGCACGGGAAGCTACCGCTACCGGTGAGTCATGTATGCGCGTGGATGCCATCGCTAAAGTGACCGGGCGGGCTCGATATACTGATGATTACATGATGGCGGGCATGTGTTATGCCAAATATGTCCGCAGCCCGATTGCCCACGGTTACGCCACCAGCATCAACTGTGACGAGGCAAAAAGCTTGCCCGGGGTATTGGCTGTGTTTACCTGGGAAGATGTACCGGATATTCCTTTCGCCACGGCAGGACACGCCTGGACGCTGGATGAGAACAAACGCGATACCGCTGATCGTTTTCTGTTGACCCGTCACGTACGCCATCATGGCGATGCAGTCGCGATTGTCGTGGCAAGAGACGAGTTAACCGCCGAGAAAGCCGCCCTGCTGGTGAATGTGGAATGGCAAAAACTCCCGGTGATTACCACGCCAGAAGCGGCTCTGGCGGATGACGCTGTCCCTATTCACCCTGGCGGTAATTTGCTCAATTGCAGTGAAATGACCACCGGGGATGTCCAACAAGCCATTGATACCGCCGATTATCAATTCCAGGGACATTACCAGACGCCGGTGATTCAACATTGCCATATGGAAAGCGTCACCTCATTTGCCTGGATGGAAGATGATTCGCGTATTTCCATCGTCTCAAGTACTCAAATCCCGCACATCGTCCGCCGGGTCGTGGGCCAGGCGTTGGGCATTCCGTGGTCATGCGTGCGGGTTATCAAACCTTACGTCGGCGGCGGATTTGGTAACAAACAGGATGTGCTGGAAGAGCCCATGGCCGCCTTCCTGACCCGTAAGCTGGGAGGGATACCGGTGAAAGTCTCACTGAGTCGCGAAGAGTGTTTTCTCGCATCCCGTACCCGTCATGCGTTCACGATGGATGGGCAGATGGGGATCAATCGCGATGGCACGTTGAAAGGCTATCGTCTGGATGTATTGTCAAATACTGGCGCTTACGCCTCACACGGGCATTCCATCGCCTCGGCGGGCGGCAATAAGGTGGCTTACCTCTATCCCCGTAGCGCGTACGCTTACCGTTCTACCACCTGCTACACCAATCTCCCTTCCGCTGGCGCAATGCGCGGCTACGGCGCGCCGCAGGTGATTTTTGCCGTGGAATCGATGCTGGATGACGCCGCGACGGCGCTGGGCCTCGACCCGGTTGAGGTTCGGTTGCGCAATGCGGCCTGTGAAGGCGATACGAACCCGATCACCGGTAAACGCATCTACAGCGCGGGACTACCAGAGTGTCTGCAAAAAAGGCCGCGCGCTGTTTGAGTGGGACGCCCGTCGTGCGCAATATCAGCACCAGCAGGGCAATATCCGCCGGGGCGTCGGCGTCGCCTGCTTCAGCTACACCTCCAACACCTGGCCGGTCGGCGTGGAGATCGCCGGTGCTCGCCTGCTTATGAATCAAGACGGAACGATCAACGTACAGAGCGGAGCGACGGAAATCGGTCAGGGGGGCGGATACCGTTTTCTCACAGATGGTGGCGGAAACTCTCGGCGTACCGGTCAGCGATGTACGCGTCATTTCGACCCAGGATACCGACATTACCCCCCTTCGACCCTGGCGCATTCGCCTCTCGCCAAAGCTATGTCGCAGCACCTGCACTGCGCAAGGCGGCACTTCAACTGCGCGATAAGATCCTCCATCACGCTGCCGATATGCTGCATCAGTCCGTCATGAGCCTGACGCTGTCAGCAGGCAACATCGTCCTTATCGATCGCCCGGACTCACCGTTGCTGTCCTTAAAAGAGCTGGCGATGGATGCGTTTTATCATCCGGAGCGCGGCGGCCAGTTGTCTGCGGAATGCTCGGTGAAAACCACCACCAACCCGCCAGCGTTTGGCTGCACGTTTGTCGATCTGAGCGTTGATATCGCCCTGTGCAAAGTCACCATTAACCACATCCTCAATGTCCACGATTCCGGTCATATTTTGAACCCTCAACTGGCAGAAGGACAGGTGCATGGCGGGATGGGAATGGGCATTGGCTGGGCGCTATTTGAAGAGATGATCATCGACGCGGAAAGTGGTCTGGTGCGTAACCCGAATCTCCTCGATTACAAAATGCCGACCATGCCAGACCTGCCGCAACTGGAGAGCGCATTCGTTGAAACGCAGGAGCCGCAATCGGCGTATGGGCACAAATCCCTCGGCGAACCCCCCCATTATCCCGGTTGCTGCAGCCATTCGTAACGCAGTGAAAATGGCCACAGGCGTGGCGATTGATACGCTGCCCCTGACGCCAAAACGGTTGTATGCCGAGTTCCACCAGGCTGGTTTGATTTGAGGATATGATCATGTTTGACTTTGCTTCTTATCATCGCGCTTCAGACATTGCCGAGGCTGTCAGCCTGCTGGCGCGCTATCCGCAGGCGAAACTGCTCGCCGGCGGAACCGACGTTCTGATTCAGCTTCATCATCATAATGCGCGTTATCGTCATATCGTCGACATCCATAACCTGGCCGAACTGCGGGGAATAACACTGACAAAAGAGGAAGGGCTGCGTATCGGTTCTGCCACCACCTTTAGCGAGATGATTGAGCACCCCATCACGCAACACCATTTGCCTGCCCTGTGCGCGGCAGCGGCCTCCATCGCCGGACCGCAAATTCGCAATGTCGCCACCTATGGCGGGAATATCTGTAATGGCGCAACCAGCGCAGACTCGGCGACACCCACGCTTATCTATGACGCCACGCTTGAGATCCACTCACCGAAGGGGATACGTTTTGCCAGCATCAATGGCTTTCACACCGGCCCCGGAAAAGTCTCTCTTGAGCACGATGAAATCCTTGTCGCCTTTCATTTCCCACCACAACCCAGGGCTCGCACAGGCAGCGCGCATTATAAATATGCCATGCGCGATGCGATGGATATTTCGACCATTGGTTGTGCGGCACGATGCCAACTGGATGACGCCGGTTTCAAAGAACTTCGTCTGGCGTTCGGCGTTGCGGCTCCCACGCCAGTCCGCTGTCAACACGCGGAGCGCGCAGCGCAACATGCCCCATTGACCCGGCAAACACTGGATGCGATCGCTGAATCCGTTCTGCAGGACGTCGCCCCGCGCTCTTCCTGGCGGGCAAGTAAGGAATTTCGTCTACATCTCATCCAGACGATGACCCGGAAAGTGGTTACTGAAGCCGTTGTCGCGGCGGGAGGAAAGCTGCAATGAATGACACTAACCGAATTACGCTGGAATGCGTTATTAATGATCACCCTTTTCAGCTCAGTATCATGCCGGGGATGCCGCTCTCTGAACTCCTGCGTGAACAAGGGTTGCTGAGCGTCAAACAGGGATGCTGTGTCGGTGAATGCGGTGCCTGTACGGTGCTGGTTGACGGCATGGCCATCGACAGTTGCCTGTACCTTGCCGCGTGGGCAGCAGGAAAACAGATCCGCACCCTGGAAGGCGAATCGGCTGGCAGTCAGCTCTCGCGTGTTCAGATGGCTTATGCGACATCCGGCGCCGTGCAGTGTGGCTTTTGCACGCCGGGTCTGATTATGGCGACCACCGCATTGCTGGCAACGCCGCGGAAAAAGCCATTAACCATTCTGGAGATCCGTCGTGGACTGGCGGGAAATCTGTGCCGTTGCACCGGTTACCAGATGATTGTCGATACCGTTCAGCGCTGCACTGAGCCGGAATAATTGGCACCTTATCCTTCAGGTTCCGGAGTGGCATGTTCACGCCTTTGCCTTCTGATGCAACCTGAAGGCGTTTACATGCTGCGTTAAGCGTTCAACAACTCGTACTTTTTGATCTTGCGATAAAGCGTGGCAATCCCAATGCCTAACTCATCCGCCACCTGTTTTTTGTTGGAGTGGCGGGATAGCGCTTCGCGAATCATCTGCTTTTCCATCTCCTCCAGCGCAGTTCCACCAGTATCATCAGACAGCAACTGCGCCACGTGAGCGGCCGCCCCCGTTGGCTCTGGCGCTTTACCGTTGTTGATTAGGTTTGGCGGTAAGAGCGTACTGTCGATGACCTCGCCAGACGGAACCACGTTCACCAGATACTCCATCAGGTTGCTTAATTCACGCAAATTTCCCGGCCATTGATGGTGTCTGAGCAGGGTCACCACATCCGGCGCAATCCCCGGATAGACCAGCCCTAAACGGCGAGTATGCAGATGCAGGAAATAGTGTACCAGTAGCTCAATATCGTCCTGTCGTTCACGTAGCGGTGGCAGGGTCAGTGGGATGACGTTCAGTCGATAGAACAGATCTTCACGGAATTTGCCTTCGGCGATAAACTGCCCAAGGTTCTGATTGGTGGCTGAAATAATGCGGATGTCGACCTGAACCGGACTGCTCGCGCCAAGCGGCAACACCTCTCTCGCCTCAATCGCCCTGAGCAGTTTAGCCTGTAGCATCAATGGCATATCGCCAATTTCATCGAGAAATAGCGTTCCACTGTTTGCCGCCTGAATCAGGCCCGTTTTCCCATTGGCGGAAGCGCCGGTAAATGCGCCTTTAACATAGCCAAACAGTTCACTCTCCAGCAACTGTTCCGGTATCGCCGCGCAGTTGATGGCGATAAACGGTTTATTGCGTCGATCGCTGAGTTTGTGAATGGCGCGCGCGACCACCTCTTTTCCGGTGCCGCTTTCCCCCACAATCATAATGCTGGACGGACTGGGGGCAATACGGCCGATCAGCCGCTTAAGCTGGCGCATAACCCGACATTCGCCCACCAGTTGTTCAATATGCGGTTCATCGGTAGCAATTGATACAGAGGAACTGGAGTGAGACTGATGGAAGGCCATCAGGAATAACTGCCGTCCCTGCACCTGGTGTAACTGACCAATGATCAGTTCACTTTTATCATCCCAGGAGACGATATGCTGCATATGTCCGTGAGTGAAATTACTTTCAAACGTTAATGGCCGAAACCTGACCGACTTTCCCACCATATTATTCTGCGCCGCGCCAAGAATTTTTAACGCGGTTTGATTCGCGAACTGTACGCGGTTATCTTCATCAATGACCAACACACCTTGATCCATATTCTCGATCATTGTCGAAAATATTTTACTAATGTTGTCACTTCCACTCTGGTCTTCGAGAAGTTTTGAAACAAAAATAGTGGATATATGGCGAACATAGTCTGAAAACTCGCGCAGGTTATCATTGATATGTTCTTGCTGTTCATGCGTTACGGCAATCAAACTGATCACGCCTACACAGCGATCTTGCAGAATGACCGGTGTCCCCAGAAACGCCTTCTCACGACAATTCTCTTTGCTATCGCAACCTTCACACAGCGGGTCAAAGCGGGAATGCGTCACAACCTTTTCTGTTTTACTTTCCAGTACATAGCGCAACAGTCTGGAGTTACCGCTCAACGGGCGTCCGAGGTATTTCCCGTAGGCGCCGGTTCCCGCGACCCGGCAGAGGTTATCATCGACGATCTCAACTTCGAGTTGCAAAACGCTGGCAAGCATTCTGGCGAAGCGCTGAATTGTAGGTTGAATCTGCATCAAAACGGACTGCGTTGTTGCAAGCACCATAGTCTTACCTTCCGGAATCACTTAAATGATTGATCATTGAAGACATTGATGGTTCGTAGAATATTAGGATACTAACTCAGACAAAATTTGCTTTGATAAAAACACAGGCTCTTTATCATTTTATAATGAAAATATGCAAGAGAAATCACATTTCCATATCAATATGAGAATCAGCGGGGTGAGTTTATCAAACTGGCGGTATTTATACCTTTGGAATTTATTATTCTGCCAGCACGTGCAGTGGCAATCTGCGATATTTATTAAGCCAAACGTTTTCGTATATTCATAACGTATTACAGATAACTTTAATCTGTGATCAGGACCACATATTACCTGATGAATTTCCATTTATCCGCCGGTGGACTGATTTTGGCACGCTTATTGTTAGTCCCTCATATATCGGTGATGCCGCTTGTCATTACCGCCAATAAGCCACCCTTGCCGTCATTCCACTACCAGGATCTTATAATGAAAACTGTTAATGAGCTGATAAAGGATATCAATTCGCTGACCTCACACCTTCACGAGAAGGATTTTTTACTGACGTGGGAACAGACGCCGGATGAACTGAAACAAGTCCTGGACGTCGCTGCCGCGCTGAAGATGCTGCGTAGTGAAAACATCGCGACCAACGTCTTCAATAGTGGATTAGGCATTTCCGTTTTCCGCGATAATTCCACCCGCACCCGCTTTTCTTATGCCTCCGCCCTTAACCTGCTTGGCCTGGCTCAGCAGGATCTGGACGAAGGAAAATCACAAATTGCGCATGGCGAAACCGTCCGCGAAACTGCCAACATGATCTCTTTCTGCGCGGATGCCATTGGTATTCGCGACGACATGTATCTTGGTGCAGGTAATGCTTATATGCGTGAAGTCGGCGCCGCGCTGGATGACGGCTACAAACAGGGCGTGCTGCCACAGCGCCCGGCGTTAGTTAACCTGCAATGCGATATCGATCACCCAACGCAGTCAATGGCGGATCTGGCCTGGCTGCGTGAACATTTCGGTTCTCTGGAAAACCTCAAAGGCAAAAAAATCGCTATGACCTGGGCCTACTCACCCAGCTACGGCAAGCCCCTCTCCGTACCGCAGGGCATTATCGGTCTGATGACCCGCTTCGGTATGGACGTCACCCTGGCACATCCGGAAGGATATGACCTGATCCCGGACGTGATTGAAGTCGCGAAAAACAACGCGAACGCGTCCGGCGGCAGCTTCCGCCAGGTCACCAGCATGGAAGAAGCCTTCAAAGATGCCGACATTGTCTATCCGAAGTCATGGGCGCCTTACAAAGTGATGGAAGAACGTACCGAACTTCTGCGCGCCAACGATCACGCGGCCCTGAAAGAGCTGGAAAGACAGTGTCTTGAGCAGAACGCGAAGCATAAAAACTGGCACTGCACTGAAGAAATGATGCAACTCACCCGCGACGGCGAAGCGCTGTATATGCACTGTCTGCCTGCGGATATCAGCGGCGTCTCCTGCAAAGAAGGGGAAGTCACCGACGCCGTATTCGAAAAATACCGCATCGCGACGTACAAAGAAGCCAGCTGGAAGCCCTACATCATCGCCGCGATGATCCTCTCCCGCAAATATCCGAAGCCTGGCGTACTGCTGGAGCAGTTGTTGAAAGAAGCGCAACCGCGCGTGAAATAACCCCTGAGCCGACCTGCCGGTCGGCTCTCCTTTCCGGAGGCCAAAAGGATAGGATATGTCCGTTTTCTCACTGAAGATCGATATTGCCGATAACCGCTTTTACAACGGTGAAACGTCGCCCCTTTTTTCGCAAAAACAGGCCAAAGTGGCTCGCCAGTTCCATCAAAAGATCGCGGGCTACCGCCCAACGCCGCTCTGTGCGCTGGATGACCTTGCCCGGCTGTTTGGCGTGAAGAAAATCCTCGTTAAGGATGAGTCAAAACGCTTCGGACTGAACGCGTTCAAGATGCTCGGCGGGGCTTATGCCATCGCCTGCCTGCTGTGTGAAAAATATCATCTTGATATTGAGACGCTCTCTTTCGAACAGCTCAAAAACGCCATTGGCGAAAAAATGACGTTTGCCACCACCACCGACGGTAACCACGGTCGCGGTATTGCCTGGGCGGCACAACAACTCGGACAACATGCGGTGATTTACATGCCGAAAGGCTCAGCGCAAGAACGCGTGGACGCCATTCTCAACCTCGGCGCGGAGTGCATCGTCACCGACATGAACTATGACGATACCGTTCGTCTGACTATGCAGCACGCCCAACAAAACGGCTGGGAAGTGGTGCAGGACACCGCCTGGGAAGGTTACACCAAAATCCCCACCTGGATTATGCAGGGCTACGCCACCCTGGCCGATGAGGCCGTTGAGCAAATGCGCGCCCTGGACGTGACGCCGACCCACGTGCTGTTACAGGCTGGCGTTGGCGCCATGGCGGGCGGCGTGCTGGGCTACCTGGTCGACGTCTATGGTCCGCAAAACCTGCACAGCATTATCGTCGAACCCGACAAAGCGGACTGCATTTATCGTTCCGGCGTGAAAGGCGGCATCGTCAACGTCGGTGGGGATATGGCGACCATCATGGCCGGTCTGGCCTGTGGTGAACCTAACCCGCTCGGCTGGGAAATTCTGCGCAACTGCGCCACCCAATTTATCTCCTGCCAGGACAGCGTCGCCGCGCTGGGCATGCGCGTGCTGGGCAATCCGTTTGGCAGCGACCCGCGGGTGATCTCCGGCGAGTCCGGCGCCGTAGGGTTGGGCGTTCTGGCTGCCGTCCATCATCACCCACAGCGCCAGGCCCTAATGGACAAACTGGCGTTAGATAACGATGCCGTTGTGCTGGTCATCAGTACCGAAGGCGATACCGATGTGAAGCACTACCGGGAAGTGGTCTGGGAAGGCAAACATCCGGTCGCACTGTAATCACCCCTATTGGAAAACGCTCCCCAGGAGATTCGGGAGCGAACACTGGAGAAAAGTCATGGCTAAGCACATTCCTTTTAAACTGATTCTTGAAAAAGCAAACGAGTACAAAGAAGACATGACGCGTTTCCTGCGCGACATGGTCGCCATTCCCAGCGAAAGCTGCGATGAAAAACGTGTTATCCATCGCATCAAACAAGAAATGGAGAAAGTCGGTTTCGATAAAGTCGAGATCGACCCGATGGGCAACATTCTGGGATACATCGGCCATGGTCCGCGCCTGGTCGCGATGGACGCGCATATCGATACGGTCGGTATCGGCAATATCAACAACTGGAATTTTGATCCGTACGAAGGGATGGAGACCGACGAACTGATCGGCGGGCGCGGCACGTCTGACCAGGAAGGCGGCATGGCGTCCATGGTTTACGCCGGGAAGATCATTAAAGATCTCGGTCTGGAAGATGAGTACACGCTGCTGGTCACCGGTACGGTACAGGAAGAGGACTGTGATGGTCTGTGCTGGCAGTACATCATCGAGCAATCCGGTATCCGTCCGGAGTTTGTCGTCAGTACCGAGCCGACCGATTGCCAGGTTTATCGTGGACAGCGCGGGCGCATGGAGATACGCATTGATGTGCAGGGGGGTCAGTTGTCACGGTTCCGCCCCGGAACGCGGCGATAACGCCATTTTTAAAATGGGCCCCATTCTCAACGAATTACAGGAATTGTCACAACATCTGGCTTATGACGAATTCCTCGGTAAAGGCACCTTAACCGTTTCCGAAATCTTCTTCACCTCGCCAAGCCGCTGCGCCGTGGCAGACAGTTGCGCCGTCTCCATCGACCGTCGTCTGACCTGGGGTGAAACCTGGGAAGGCGCGCTGGAAGAGATCCGCGCCCTGCCGGCTGTAAAAAAAGCCAATGCGGTGGTCTCAATGTACAATTATGACCGCCCTTCCTGGACCGGGCTGGTTTACCCGACCGAATGCTACTTCCCCACCTGGAAAGTGGAAGAAGATCACTTCACCGTCAAAGCGCTGGTCAATGCCTATGAAGGTCTGTTCGGCAAAGCGCCGGTGGTCGATAAGTGGACCTTCTCCACCAACGGCGTCTCGATTATGGGACGTCACGGTATTCCGGTGATCGGTTTTGGTCCGGGTAAAGAACCCGAAGCCCACGCGCCAAACGAAAAAACCTGGAAATCACATCTGGTGACCTGCGCCGCGATGTACGCTGCCATTCCACTGTCCTGGCTGGCAACGAAATAACCATCCATCTGTCTCCCCCCGGTTTACCGGGGGGATTTCTGGAGTGTGCTATGCGCGTATTGATTAAAAATGGCATTGTCGTTAACGCCGACGGACAGGCTGAACAGGATCTGCTGATTGAGAGCGGCATTGTTCGTCAACTGGACGCAGAGATTACACCGCCCCCCCTCGTGTGAAGTGATTGACGCTGCGGGATGCTACGTTTTTCCTGGCGGCGTGGATGTGCATACGCATTTCAATATCGACACCGGACTCGCCCGTAGCTGTGATGATTTTTTTACCGGTACCCGCGCAGCGGCGTGTGGCGGTACAACAACCATTATTGACCATATGGGCTTTGGCCCGTCAGGCTGTCGCTTACACCATCAACTGGAAGTCTATCAGGGGTACGCCGCCCATAAAGCGGCAATCGACTACAGCTTTCACGGGGTCATTCAACACGTCAATCATGCCATCCTTGACGAGATCCCGGCGATGGTGGAAGAAGGCATTAGCAGCTTCAAGCTCTATCTGACCTACCAGTACAAACTCAACGATGATGAAACCTTGCAGGTGCTGCGCCGTCTGCACAAGTCCGGCGCGCTGACCACCGTCCACCCGGAAAACGATGCCGCCATCGCCAGTAAACGGGCCGAATTCATTGCCGCTGGCTTAACGTCGCCACGCTATCACGCCCTGAGCAGACCGCTGGAATGTGAAGCAGAAGCCATCGCCAGGATGATTAACCTCGCGCAGTTAGCGGGAAACGCGCCATTGTATATCGTCCACTTATCCAATGGTCTGGGGCTGGACTATTTACGCCTGGCGAAAGCGAATCATCAGCCCGTGTGGATAGAGACTTGCCCGCAATATCTGCTGCTGGATGAACGCCGTTATGACGCGGAAGATGGCCTGAACTTCATTCTCAGCCCGCCGTTACGCAATGTACGTGAGCAGGACAAGCTCTGGTGCGGCATCAGTGACGGCGCCATTGACGTCGTGGCGACTGACCACTGCACCTTCTCAATGGCGCAGCGCCAGCAGATCTCCGGCGGCGATTTTAGCCGCTGCCCGAATGGTTTACCCGGCGTGGAAAACCGCCTGCAACTGCTCTTTTCTGAAGGTGTAATGAGCGGGCGAATAACCCCTGAACGTTTTGTCGCGCTAACCAGTACGATGCCCGCCAGGTTATTCGGCCTGTGGCCGCAGAAGGGGCAACTGGCCCCAGGTGCCGACGGCGATGTCGTGATTATCGATCCCCGCCAGAGCCAGGTTATCCATCACGCACAGTTGCACGATAACGCCGATTATTCGCCCTGGGAGGGGTTTCGCTGTCAGGGTGCGATTGTCAGAACACTGTCGCGTGGCGAAACGATCTTCTGTGATGGCGTTTTTACAGGAAAAGCAGGCCGGGGCCGCTTCTTACGACGTAAGCCTTTTACCCCGCCCGGCGTGGGTGAAACAGACAACTGTGTATGATAAGTGAGGAAAAATGAGCAAGAAAATTGTTCTCGCGCTGGGTGGTAACGCGCTGGGAGAGGATCTGGCCGGACAGATGCAGGCCGTAAAAATCACGGCACAGGCCATTGTGGATCTCATTGCGCAGGGCCATGAGGTTATCGTGACCCACGGGAATGGGCCGCAGGTGGGGATGATCAACCAGGCATTTGAAGCAGCGGCAAAAACAGAAGCGCACTCTCCCATGCTGCCGATGTCCGTCTGCGTGGCATTAAGCCAGGGCTATATCGGCTACGATCTGCAAAACGCACTGCGCGAAGAGTTACTCTCACGCGGAATGCACAAACCTGTCGCCACGCTGGTGACGCAGGTAGAGGTCGACGCTAACGATCCTGCGTTCCTGAACCCCACCAAACCCATCGGTTCATTCTTCACACAGCAGGAAGCGGAACAGTTAGAAAAACAAGGCTATACGCTCAAAGAAGACGCCGGTCGCGGTTATCGTCGTGTCGTGGCTTCGCCTAAGCCGGTGGACATCATTGAGAAAGAGACCGTCAACGCGCTGGTAGATGCCGGTCAGGTGGTCATTACCGTGGGCGGAGGCGGTATTCCGGTGATTCGCGAAGGCAACCATCTGCGGGGTGCCAGCGCGGTGATCGACAAAGACTGGGCCAGTGCCCGCCTGGCAGAGATGATCGACGCGGATATGCTCATCATCCTGACGGCGGTCGAAAAAGTGGCCATTAACTTCGGTAAAGAAAATGAGCAATGGCTGGATCGCCTGTCGCTAAGCGACGCGGAACGCTTTATCCGCGAGGGGCATTTCGCCAAAGGTTCCATGTTGCCAAAAGTAGAGGCCGCAGCGTCGTTCGCCCGCTCTCGTCCCGGTCGGGAAGCCCTGATTACGGTGCTCAGTAAAGCGAAAGAAGGGATTGAGGGAAAAACCGGAACGGTTATCTGCCAGTAGTCTGATGTGTTTTATTCACCGCGTTCGCCGGGGGAGCTTCGCTCGCCCGGCCTGACTGGTGCGGGTAGGCCGGACAAGGCGGTGCCATCCGGCCATTCGCATTACGCCACTTCAAGCACCTCATTTGTTGACTTCACCCCCCTGATGCATCAGCATCATCAGCGCTTCCAGTACCCCGCCGCCTATCGCTCTCGCCTTATCGGAGACGCTGGTAAAATCGGCCGTCTCGCCGCGTGGGTCGATATCGCCGATCTTAAAACCGCCCACCACCGCCAGCCCGTCGCTCAACAGGCCGCGCACCATCCCCGACAGCGGTGCCTTGATTTCGGTTTCACCTATCCAGGCAATCACCTCTCCCTCTTCCACCAAATCGCCTAATTTTACTCTGGCGCGCATGATGCCTGCGGCGGGTGCACGAATCACCCGTCGTGCGGTATGCCCCATGATATTGCCAGGTATCCCGGTATTTTCCTGCGCGCAACCGGCGTAAATCACCTGTCCCAGCCAGTGTCCACGATTCGTTTCAATCACTGCATGGCAGTCTTCGCCCGCAGTAAACCCAGGGCCCAGCGCAATGGTCACGGGAGCCATATCTTTGCGCGTCCCCAGATTTTGTTTTGCCAGAATCGCATCCACCACGCAGACGGGTTTCAGTGCGTCAATCAGCGAACCTGCGGGATCGACCAGAATCGGGATAAAACCACGTTCGGCTAACGCCGCTGCTTCGGCCGACGAGGTGGCCAGCCGGGCCGTCACGCCTTCCACGATCATTTCGCCATCAAAGACTGCCTGTGCGAACGCAACGCTGCGGCGAATGACGGTTGGTTTTTCCACTTCCAGCATGATCACTTTGAAACCGGCATGGAACAGTCGCAGCGCCACGCCGCTGGCGATATCTCCCGCGCCACGAATCACCACCCGCTGATGGCCGGACGGATGCGCGGCGCGCATCATCAGCCCGCCTGGCGCATTATTTTTGACCTGTAAGATCTCCGCCAGCACGCTGATGGCAATCTCCTGCGGGGTTTCGGCGCCAATGTTGTAACCCACCGGCGCATGCAGGCGGGCAATGTGCTCTTCACCGACGCCCTTCTCCCGCAACTGACGCATAAACAGCTGCACTTTGCGACGGCTTGCCAGCAAACCCAACCACGCGACAGGCTGCTCGATCAATTTGTCCAGCGCTTCCCGATCCTGATTGTTCGTCGCGATAAGCACAAAGTTGTCCGGACGGATCGCCAGCGCATCCACTGCCGCAGTAAAGGAATCGGCATGTAACAATTGCACCGAGGGAGGAAAAGCGTCCGGATTGACGCTCTCGCGATACACATCCGCCACCACAATATCAAACCCTAACAGCGCCGCACTCTGGGCAATCGCCCGGTTCACATGCCCGCCGCCGATTAACACCAGTCGCGGGCGCAGGCCGTGCACGCTGATGAAAACCGACATCGCGCCGCCGCAATCCGAGCCGACGGCATCAGCGCCGTTGCGAGCCATCCGGCCATGAAACATGCGCGGCTTTCTCTCCTGTAACGCCAGCAGCGCCTCATCGATCACCTTGCGCTCCACCATGCCTCCGCCGATAGTCCCGACGATAGACCCATCCTGATGAACCAGCATCTGTGCCGAATGGCGGGGCGTGGAACCCCGGCTATCGACAATTTGCGCCAGCGCAAAGGGGCGGTTTTGCTCTTCAAGTTTTGCAGCCTCTGTGAAAATATTCATACAGACCTCAATGGATATCCTTTCAGTAACCCGGTGTCCCCGGCGTCGCTATCTCACAAATCTGCGCGCGATTGCGGGTGTCTCCTGTGCATTCCCCAGCCAGATAGCCTGCACATCACCGTCTGATAACGGCTGGATGAGCTCACTTTCATCAATGGCATTCTCAGATTGAGAAACACGATTGAGAAACCAGACGCGTCGGCTGGCTGGTGGGGCATTTTTAAAAGCCCCCTGTGGATGCTGAACCAGGCGAATAAGCGCCTTTAGCGATAAGGGAGCCCCTTCCGTCAGGCCTGTCATCCCGGCGAACTGCGGCCAGCGATGCACCAGCTTTGCCCCCACGCGTTTCCCCAGCAGATGTCCACCCATCACGGCAATCACGCAGCAACTGCTTTCAGGTATGCAAGGTTCGTGCTCATCTGGCGCTTTAAGCGGCATTCCACGGGCGCCGTCTGCCTCGACGAGAACCACGTCACATTCTGATCGTCTGGCTAAGGCATCGATGACGTCGGGTGAGAAACCACGCGCTTTTCCCAATGGCGCTTTCCACGACCGAAAGCAGGTTATGATGGGTTGCATTAATACGTGATACGGCAGCCCGGCGGGATCCCGACAGAAAAGGGTCGGCCAGGACTGGTCAGGCAGAAACATATGCGTCGTCGTGGTGATAAATACCCGTCGACCGGATAACTGAAAGAGATGAGCGAGCCAGAAAAGCGTACTGGTTTTTCCACCCGCACCGACAATGGAAATAACCGTTGGTCGTTTCTGTGCACCTAAATCAAAGAATAAAGAAGTATCACCCAATATACTCATAAGCCTCTCTGAAGTGACACAACGTCTAATAGACATTATGGAATCGCCATGCCCGTCGTCGACTGTATAATTACTGCTGCTGGGTTATCATCCAGAATGGGAAAATGGAAAATGATGTTACCCTGGCGCGGGGGGACAATTCTTGATGCAAGTATCAAAAACGCGCTGCAATTCTGTAACAGAGTAATATTGGTTTCCGGTTACCGCGCCACGGAGATACATAATCGCTATGCACATCAGCCGAATATTATTATTACGTACAATCCGGATTATGCTCAGGGCTTATTTACATCAATTAAAGCTGGCGCGGCCGCCGTGCACAGCGAGTACTGCTTCATCACGCACGGTGACATGCCTGAACTGAATAACGATATTTTCCTTAAAATCTGGGCCTTACGCAACGATAACGCACTTATCCCTTGCTATCAGGGCCAACCCGGCCATCCTATATTACTTTCCAAAAAATGCCTGTTGCAGGCCATCTCACAACCGGATGTCAGCAGTATGCGTCAGGCATTACTGCGCGGAAAACATAATATCATTGAAATGAACGATGCCCGAATCACTCTGGACATTGATACACCAGAGGATTTTATCAATGCGCAAAATCGACACAGATAAATAGTAAATACGGAGTTAAACGATTGCGTTCAAATATCCTCTGATTCATTTTTCACTTATCATAATGATAAGCTAACGCCATTTTTGAGAAAACAGAATGCGATGATGAAATACCTTATCGCAATACCTCTCCCGGCTGATTTCCATTCTCATTTAGCGTTTGTGAGATATTTCACAAAGCGGACTTAAGATTAGAAGCGCCTCACAAAATTATATTTTTATGGCTCTGCTTTGTCAGAGTGGTGCGAATGTTGCTCTATTTCTCCAAACCGCCGGTTTTATCAGTCCCGGTCAACCAATGACATTTATGAACACGCGCACCTTCCGGTTGTCTTGCCACGACCTGAAGGAAGCCGAGTCAAGCTAAGGAGAGGGGTATGGGGGGATATAATGCGTCCGATTCCGTTTGAGGAACTTTTGACGCGCCTATTTGATGAATATCAACAGCAGCGCTCGATCTTTGGTATTCCTGAGCAGCAGTTCTATTCACCGGAAAAAGGCAAATCGATAAGCGTATTCGGTGAAACCTGTGCCACCCCCGTCGGCCCCGCCGCCGGCCCGCACACCCAGCTCGCACAAAATATCATCACCTCCTGGCTGACCGGAGGCCGGTTTATTGAACTCAAAACAGTGCAAATTCTCGATCGGCTCGAACTGGAAAAACCCTGTATTGATGCCGAAGATGAGTGCTTCAATACCGAATGGTCGACGGAATTTACCCTGCTGAAAGCATGGGATGAATATCTTAAAGCCTGGTTCGCCCTGCATTTGCTGGAGCAACTGCTGCAACCATCAGGTACCGATACCGGTAAGTCGTTCATTTTTAATATGAGCGTCGGCTATAACCTTGACGGCATCAGGCAACCGCCCATGCAGGAGTTCATCAACAACATGATGGACGCTTCGGCGCATCCTAAATTTGCGCAGTACCGCGACACGCTACAGCGATGGCTGCACGATGAGACATTCCTCGCGCGCCACGGGTTGAACGACCATCGGGAACGTCTACAGGCGCTGCCGGGGCGCATTCCCGCAAAACTGGTGCAGGGCGTCACGCTCTCCACGATGCACGGTTGCCCACCGCACGAAATCGAAGCCATCTGCCGCTACATGCTGGAAGAAAAAGGGCTGAATACCTTTGTGAAGCTGAATCCGACGCTGCTGGGCTACTCACGCGTACGTGAAATTCTGGACAGCTGTGGCTTCGGCTATATCGGCTTAAAAGAGGAGTCATTTGAGCACGATCTTAAGCTCACCCAGGCGCTGGAAATGTTGCAGCGCTTAATGGCGCTGGCAAAAGAAAAGTCGCTGGGTTTTGGCGTAAAACTCACCAACACCCTTGGCACCGTCAATAACAAAGGTGCGCTACCCGGTGAAGAGATGTATATGTCTGGCCGGGCGCTGTTCCCGCTTTCGATTAACGTGGCTGCGGTGCTTTCCCGGGCGTTTAACGGCCAATTACCCATCTCCTATTCCGGCGGCGCCAGCCAGTTGACCATCCGCGATATCTTTGACACCGGCATTCGTCCGATCACCATGGCGACCGACCTGTTAAAGCCAGGCGGTTACCTGCGACTCAGTGCCTGTATGCGCGAGCTGGAGTCCTCGGATGCGTGGGGAATGGCGCATGTCGATGTCGAACGTTTGAATCGACTGGCAGAAGAGGCCGTCACGATGGCCTACACCCAAAAACACTGGAAACCTGAAGAACGCATTGACGTAGCCGACAGCTTGCCGCTGACCGACTGCTACGTCGCCCCGTGTATTACGGCCTGCGCCATCAAACAGGACATTCCCGAGTATATTCGTCTGCTGGGCGAGCAGCGTTATGCCGACGCGCTGGAGCTTATCTATCAGCGAAACGCCCTCCCCGCAATCACCGGTCATATCTGCGATCACCAGTGCCAGTACAACTGTACCCGTCTGGACTATGACAGCGCCCTGAACATCCGTGAACTGAAAAAAGTGGCGCTGGAAAAGGGTTGGGATGAATACAAACAGCGCTGGCACAAACCTGCAGGCTCGGGCTCACGTCATCCGGTTGCAGTCATCGGAGCGGGCCCGGCCGGGCTTTCGGCTGGTTACTTCCTTGCTCGCGCCGGGCATCCAGTGACGCTATTTGAACGCGAAGCCAACGCGGGCGGCGTGGTGAAAAATATCATTCCTCAGTTCCGTATTCCGGCAGAACTCATCCAGCACGATATCGATTTTGTCGCCGATCACGGTGTGAAATTCGAATATGGCTGTGCGCCTGATCTGACCGTACAGGGCCTGAAAGATCAGGGGTTCCACTACGTACTGATCGCAACCGGTACGGATAAAAACAGCGGCGTGAAGCTCGACGGCGATAACCCCAACATCTGGAAATCGCTACCTTTCCTGCGTGAATATAACCAGGGAACTGCGTTGACGCTCGGTAAGCATGTGGCGATCGTCGGCGCAGGCAACACGGCGATGGACTGTGCCCGTGCGGCACTGCGCGTGCCGGGCGTGGAAAACGTCACCGTGGTCTACCGTCGTTCGCTGCAGGAGATGCCCGCCTGGCGGGAAGAGTATGAAGAGGCCCTGCACGATGGGGTTAAGTTCCGTTTCCTCAACAATCCGGAACGTTTTGATGCGGATGGCACACTCACCCTGCGCGTCATGACGCTCGGGGAGCCGGATGAGAAAGGACGACGCCGTCCGGTAGAAACCGACGAAACGCTGACTTTGCACATCGATAGTCTGATTACCGCCATTGGCGAACAGCAGGATACCGTAGCACTGAATGCAATGGGTATTCCGCTGGACAGCAAAGGCTGGCCAGAGGTGAATCACAACGGCGAAACCCGCCTCACCGACGTGTTCATGATTGGCGACGTCCAGCGTGGTCCGTCATCCATTGTTGCTGCTATCGGCTCTGCGCGTCGGGCCACGGATACCATCCTCTGGCGGGAAAATATTCGCTCCCACCATGACGATAAACGCTGGAATAACGTCAGCCCCGCTGAAATCTATCAGCGCAAAGGCGAGATCGCGGTCGCGAAGGTCGATAAAGACGACCGTGACGCCTTTGTCGCCCAGGAAGCGGCCCGCTGTCTTGAATGCAACTATGTCTGCAGCAAATGCGTGGATGTCTGTCCAAACCGCGCCAATGTGTCGATTCCCGTTCCAGGCTTCCAGAACCGCTTCCAGACGCTGCACCTGGACGCTTACTGCAACGAATGCGGTAACTGCGCTCAATTCTGCCCATGGCAGGGCAAGCCGTACAAAGACAAAGTCACGCTCTTTAGCCTGTCACAGGATTTCGACAACAGCAGCAACCCGGGTTTCCTGGTGGAAGACGATCGGGTCAGAGTCCGGCTGAATGACCAAAGCTGGGTGTTAAACATCAGCCATGATGGGCAGTTCGCCAGCATCCCGCCGGAGCTGGATGACATGTGTCGCATCATCAGCTATGTCCATCAGCATCACTCTTACCTGTTAGGTCGCGTGGAGGTGTAATCATGTTGATTCTGAAAAATGTCACCGCCGTACAACTTCATCCGGCCAGCGTGCGCGAAGGGGTGGATATTGCTATCGATAAAGATGTCATTGTTGAGGTGGGCGATGCCCTGACGCAGCGCTACCCGCAGGCGCAGTGGAAAGAGATGCATGGGCGAATCGTGATGCCGGGTCTGGTCTGTGCACATAACCATTTTTACTCTGGTTTATCGCGCGGGATCCAGGCCAATATCGCCCCCAGCCCGGACTTTATCTCAACGTTGAAAAACCTGTGGTGGCGTCTGGATCGCGCTCTGGATGAAGAATCACTCTACTACAGCGGACTGATTTGCTCACTGGAAGCGATTAAAAGCGGATGCTCTGCGGTTATCGATCACCATGCTTCACCTGGCTACATCCAGGGGTCGCTCTCTACGCTGCGTTCAGCCTTTTTAAAAGTCGGTCTGCGGGCGATGACCTGTTTTGAAACCACCGACCGTAACGAAGGAATCAAAGAGCTACAGGCAGGCGTCGAAGAGAATATCCGCTTCGCCCGTCAGATAGACCACGCGCGGGAGAGTGGTAGCGAGCCGTACCTGGTGGAAGCGCACATTGGCGCGCATGCTCCGTTTACCGTACCCGATGCCGGCCTGGAGATGCTACGTGAGGCCACCAACGCCACCGGGCGCGGGCTGCATATTCATGCGGCAGAGGACAGCTACGATGTCTCACATAGTCATCATCTGTACGGAAAAGACCTGCTGGTCAGGTTGGCGGAATACGGCCTCATCGATCGTAAAACGCTGGTGGCACACGGCCTTTACCTGTCTGCGGAAGATATCGCTTTGCTGAATCAGCAAGATGCCTTCCTGGTACACAACGCCCGCTCCAACATGAATAACCATGTGGGTTACAACCACCACCTGACTCACATTCGCAACCTGGCGCTGGGTACGGATGGCATTGGCTCCGACATGTTTGAAGAGATGAAATTTGCCTTCTTCAAACATCGCGACGCGGGCGGTCCTCTGTGGCCTGACAGCTTTGCGAAAGCGCTGGCGAACGGCAACGAACTATTGCATCGCAACTTCGGGGAAAACTTCGGCCAACTGCAGGCCGGTTATAAAGCCGATTTAACCCTCCTCGACTATTCGTCGCCGACGCCTCTGATCGCTGAAAACGTTGCCGGGCATATCGCTTTCGGTCTCGGTTCAGGCAGCGTGCACAGCGTGATGGTGAATGGCGTGATGGTGTATGAAGACCGTCAGTTCACTTTCGATACCGATTCCATTTATGCGCAGGCCCGAAAAGCCGCCGCCAACATGTGGCGGCGTATGGATGCGCTGGCATAGCCCATACCCTCTCCTGAACGGGAGAGGGAGTGATGAGGAATGATGATGATTGAACAATTTTTCAGGCCCGACTCCGTTGACCAGGCGCTGGAACTCAAGCGCCGTTATCAGGACGACGCCGTCTGGTTTGCCGGGGGGCAGCAAACTCAACGCGACGCCAACGCGTACTCACAAGCAAATTGCCATTTCACTGCATGATCTGGAACTGGAGTGGATCGACTGGGACAATGGCGCATTGCGTATTGGGGCGATGACCCGCCTGCAACCGTTGCATGACGCCCGCTATCTTCCGGCGGCACTGCGTGAGGCGATAGGCTTTATCTACTCCCGCCATCTTCGCAACCAGTCGACTCTCGGCGGCGAGATTGCCGCACAGCAGCAAGAGTCCGTGTTACTCCCCGTCCTGCTGGCGCTGGATGCCCAACTGGTGTGTGGTGATGGTGAAACCCTGTCGCTGGAAAACTATCTCGCCGATCCCCGCGATCGCCTGCTCACCGAAATTATCATTAAAGATCCCTTCCGCCCTTGCGCCACGCGCAAAGTGAGCCGTTCACAGGCCGGATTAACCGTCGTGACGGCGGCGGTCGCGTTAACAGAAAACGGTGGCATTTGCATCGCACTGGACGGCGTGGCGGACAAAGCACTGCGCCTGCATGATGTGGAAACACAATCGCGAGAAGGTACACAACTGGAACAGGCGGTCGCAAACGCCATATTCCCACAGGATGATATTCGGGGCAGCGCGGCCTATAAGCGCTACATTACCGGCGTGGTTGTCGCCGATCTGTATGCCGACTGTCTGATGGCCGGGGAGGACGTTGTATGATGATTCACTTCACATTGAACGGCATGGTCCGTGAAATGAAGATTAACCCGGGCGAAAACGTACAAAAGCTGCTGTTTAACCTGGGCATGCACTCCGTGCGCAACAGTGACGACGGATTCGGTTTCGCCGGTTCGGACGCGATTCTCTATAACGGTCGCATCGTTAATGCCTCATTACTGATTGCCGCGCAGTTAGATCACGCGGAGATCCGCACCAGCGAATCACTCGGTAAATGGAATGCGTTGAGCCTGGTACAACAGGCGATGGTGGATGTCGGCGTCGTGCAGTCCGGTTATAACGATCCGGCCGCCGCATTGATCATCACCGATCTGCTGGAACGCATCGCGATTCCTGACCGTGAAGAGATTGACGATGCGTTGTCCGGTCTGTTCAGTCGTGATGCGGGCTGGCAGCAATATTATCAGGTGGTCGAACTGGCGGTGGCGCGTAAAAACGATCCACAAGCCCGTATGACCGTCGCTCCCACTTTCCGCGACGATCTCGCGGTGATTGGTAAACCCTGGCCAAAAACCGATGCGGCCAAAATGGTCCAGGCCAAACCCTGCTATGTGGAAGACCGTATCACCCCTGAAGCCTGCGTCATTAAAATGCTGCGCAGTCCGCACGCCCATGCGTTGATCACTCATCTCGACGTCAGCAAAGCCGAAGCCTTGCCCGGCGTGGTTCACGTGATTACCCACCGTAACTGCCCCGACATCTACTATACGCCCGGTGGGCAGAGCGCGCCGGAACCCTCCCCGCTTGACCGCCGTATGTTCGGCAAAAAAATGCGCCATGTCGGCGATCGTGTTGCCGCCGTGGTGGCAGAGAGCGAAGAGATTGCGCTGGCCGCGCTCAAACTTATCGATGTGAAATATGATGTGCTTAAGCCGGTATTGTCGATTGACGAAGCGATGGCGGACGATGCGCCGGTTGTACACGATGAACCGGTAGTATACGTCGCAGGCGCACCGCAGACGCTGGAAGAAGATAACCGTCATGCCGCCCAACGTGGCGAACACATGGTCATCAACTTCCCGATTGGTTCACGCCCGCGGAAAAATATCGCCGCCAGCATTCATGGTCATATCGGCGATATGGAGAAAGGTTTTGCCGAAGCGGATGTGATCATCGAGCGCACTTATCACTCCACACAGGCGCAGCAGTGTCCGGCAGAGCCTCACATCTGTTTTACCCGCATGGACGGCGATCGGCTGATCATTCACGCCTCAACCCAGGTGCCGTGGCACCTTCGCCGCCAGGTTGCCCGTCTCGTCGGCATGAAGCAGCACAAAGTCCACGTCATTAAGGAGCGCGTCGGCGGCGGCTTTGGTTCTAAGCAGGACATCCTGCTGGAAGAAGTCTGCGCATGGGCGACCTGCGTGACCGGACGCCCGGTCTATTTCCGCTATACCCGTGAAGAGGAGTTTATTGCCAACACTTCGCGTCACGTTGCAAAAGTCACGGTCAAACTTGGTGCGAAAAAAGATGGTCGCCTGACGGCGGTCAAAATGGACTTCCGCGCCAATACAGGCCCTTACGGCAACCATTCGTTAACCGTGCCGAGCAACGGCCCGGCGCTCTCGTTGCCGCTGTACCCCTGCGACAACGTCGATTTCCAGGTCACCACATACTACAGCAACATCTGCCCCACGGGAGCGTATCAGGGCTATGGCGCGCCAAAAGGCACTTTTGCGATGACGATGGCGTTAGCCGAACTTGCCGAACAGCTGCAAATTGACCAACTGGAGATCATCGAACGCAACCGGGTTCACGAAGGACAGGAACTCAAAATACTCGGCGCGATCGGCGAAGGGAAAGCGCCAACCTCCGTTCCTTCCGCTGCCAGCTGCGCGCTGGAAGCGATCCTGCGCCAGGGACGAGAGATGATCGACTGGTCTTCACCCAAACCACAGGACGGTGACTGGCGTACCGGTCGTGGGGTCGCCATTATTATGCAGAAATCAGGGATCCCGGACATCGATCAGGCCAACTGTATGATCAAACTGGAATCCGATGGCACCTTCATCGTCCACTCCGGCGGCGCAGACATCGGCACCGGGCTGGATACGGTTGTCACTAAACTGACGGCAGAAGTACTGCACTGTGCGCCAGAGGAGGTGCATGTCATCTCCGGTGATACGGATCATGCGCTTTTCGACAAAGGCGCTTACGCCTCATCCGGCACCTGCTTCTCGGGGAACGCGGCGCGTAAGGCAGCAGAAAACCTGCGCGAGAAAATCCTCTTTCACGGTGCGCAGATGCTGGGAGAACCCGTTGCTGATGTTCAACTGATAGCGCCTGGCGTTGTACGCGGCAAACAGGGCGAAGTGAGTTACGGTGAAATTGCGCATAAAGCGGAGACGGGAACCGGTTTTGGCACGCTGGTCGCCACGGCCAGTTACATCACCGCAGACTTCGCTTTCCCGTATGGCGCGAACTTCGCCGAAGTCGCAGTCAATACCCGAACCGGTGAAATCCGTCTCGATAAGTTCTACGCGCTGCTGGACTCCGGCACACCGGTCAACCCGGAACTCGCACTCGGGCAAATTTACGGTGCGTCGATGCGGGCCATCGGCCATAGTCTGAGCGAAGAGATCCTCTATGATGCCGAAGGCCATCCGCTGACCCGCGATCTGCGCAGTTACGGCGCGCCCAAAATTGGCGACATCCCACGGGATTTTCGTGCCGTGCTGGTGCCAAGCGACGATAAGGTTGGTCCCTTTGGCGCCAAATCGATCTCTGAAATTGGCGTTAACGGCGCGGCACCGGCCATTGCTACCGCCATTCATGATGCCTGTGGCGTATGGTTACGCGAATGGCATTTCACACCGGAGAAAATACTAACCGCGCTGGAAAAAGTGTAACGACGTGGGCTGCTCAGGCGGCCCGCATTCATGACTCAATAACGATTAAATGCCGTCTGCGGAAATGAGATAAGCCGTTCTCAGGGCAACCTGCGCCTCAAATTCGCAGAATTTAATTCTGCTGATTCAGATGATCAAATTTACTTATTAAGGAGTGAAGGGATGTCTGATATATCACGTGCAGGCTCAGATCTGATTTACGAACTGGAGGATCGCCCTCCCTTTCATCAGTCTATTATCGGCGCGATCACCCACCTGCTGGCTATCTTTGTCCCCATGGTCACGCCCGCATTAATTGTCGGCACCGCGCTACAGCTGTCAGCGGAAACCACCGCCTATCTGGTCTCAATGGCGATGATTGCCTCTGGCATCGGCACCTGGCTGCAGGTCAATCGCTATGGCATGGTCGGTTCCGGCTTACTCTCGATTCAGTCGGTCAACTTTTCGTTTGTCACGGTGATGATTGCACTGGGTAGCGGGATGAAAAACGATGGATTCCACGAAGAGTTGATCATGTCATCGCTGCTCGGCGTTTCATTTGTCGGGGCATTTCTGGTGGTGGGATCGTCTTTCATTCTGCCTTACCTGCGCAGAGTCATCACGCCGACCGTCAGCGGCATTGTGGTGCTGATGATTGGTCTTAGTCTGATTAAAGTCGGGATCATCGATTTTGGCGGCGGCTTTGCGGCAAAAAGCAGCGGCACCTACGGCAATTACGAGAATATCGGCGTCGGATTGCTGGTGCTGATCGTGGTGATCGGTTTTAACTGCTGCCGCAGTCCGTTACTGAGAATGGGCGGCATCGCGATCGGGCTGTGCGTGGGTTATATCGTCTCTCTGTGCCTGGGCATGGTGGATTTCAGCAGTATGCGCAATCTGCCGTGGGTCACTATCCCGACCCCCTTTAAGTACGGTTTCCAGTTCAACTTTCATCACTTTCTGGTGGTTGGGACCATTTATCTGCTTAGCGTGCTGGAAGCCGTCGGCGATATTACCGCGACCGCGATGGTGTCCAGACGCCCCATTCAGGGGGGATGAATACCTGTCACGCCTGAAGGGCGGCGTGCTGGCCGATGGGCTGGTCTCCGTCATTGCTTCTGCGGTGGGTTCACTGCCATTGACGACCTTTGCGCAAAACAACGGCGTTATCCAGATGACCGGCGTCGCCTCTCGCTATATCGGCCGCACCATCGCCGTCATGCTGGTGCTGCTTGGACTGTTTCCAATGATTGGCGGTTTCTTTACCACCATTCCTTCGGCGGTGCTGGGGGGGCGCGATGACGCTAATGTTCTCGATGATCGCAATCGCCGGGATCCGCATCATCATCACCAACGGGCTTAAGCGCCGTGAAACGCTGATTGTCGCCACCTCGTTGGGGCTGGGTCTGGGCGTCTCCTATGACCCGGAAATATTCAAAATCCTGCCGGCCTCAATTTATGTGTTGGTGGAAAACCCCATCTGCGCGGGCGGTCTGACCGCCATTCTACTGAATATCATTCTCCCAGGAGGCTACCGGCCTGAAGAAGTGCTGCCGGGCATCGTCTCCCCGGAGGAAACGGATTAACGGTAAAGGAGTTTACGATGTCTGGAGAACACACGTTGAAAGCGGTGCGCGGCAGCTTTATTGATGTCACCCGCACTGTCGAAAACCCGGAAGAGATCGCCTCAGCGCTGCGATTTTTGGAAGACGGATTGCTGTTGATTCGCCAGGGAAAAGTCGAATGGTTTGGTGAGTGGGAAGCGGGAAAACACCGGATCCCTGACGCCATCCGTGTCCGTGACTATCGCGGAAAACTGGTCGTGCCGGGATTCGTTGATACGCATATCCACTACCCGCAGAGCGAAATGGTCGGTGCCTATGGCGAGCAGTTGCTGGAATGGCTGAATAAGCACACCTTCCCGACTGAAAGACGCTATGAGGATCTGGAATACGCGCGCGAGATGTCAGCTTTTTTCATCAAGCAACTGCTGCGTAATGGCACCACCAGCGCGCTGGTTTTCGGCACGGTGCATCCGCAGTCCGTGGATGCGCTCTTTGAAGCCGCCAGCCATATCAATATGCGCATGATCGCCGGCAAAGTGATGATGGACCGTAACGCGCCGGATTACCTTCTGGACGACGCCGAGAGCAGCTATCTGCAAAGTAAGGCGTTGATTGAGCGCTGGCATAAAAATGGCCGTCTGCTGTACGCCATCACGCCGCGCTTTGCCCCGACCTCCTCTCCGCAGCAGATGGCGATGGCGCAGCGTCTACGGGAAGAATATCCCGATACCTGGGTACATACCCATCTTTCTGAAAACAAAGACGAAATCGCCTGGGTTAAGGAACTCTATCCTGAACATGACGGCTATCTGGATGTGTACCACCAGTACGGACTGACCGGCAAAAATTGCGTCTTCGCCCACTGCGTCCATCTGGAAGAGAAAGAGTGGGATCGCCTGAGTGAAACTCGCTCCAGCATCGCCTTTTGTCCGACCTCTAACCTCTACCTCGGCAGCGGTTTATTCAACCTGCAAAAAGCCTGGCGCAAGAAAATCAACGTTGGTATGGGGACCGATATCGGCGCCGGCACCACCTTCAACATGCTGCAAACGCTGAACGAAGCCTACAAAGTGGTGCAACTGCAGGGTTACCGACTCTCGGCCTACGAAGCATTTTACCTGGCGACGCTCGGCGGCGCGAAGGCGCTCGGCCTCGACAATCTGATTGGCAACTTTATGCCGGGCAAAGAGGCGGACTTTGTGGTGCTGGAACCGACGGCGACGCCGCTGCAGCAACTGCGCTATGACAACTCAACATCCCTGGTCGACAAATTATTCGTGATGATGACGCTGGGCGACGATCGCTCAATATACCGCACTTACGTCGACGGGCGTCTGGTGTACGAACGGACCTGACAGAACGCTAACATCCTGCTGAGGACATCATTATGTCTGGAGATATTCTGCAAACCCCCGGCGCGTCGAAACCACGCGGCGCGCTGGATAACTACTTCAAGATTACGGCGCGTGGCAGTACCGTGCGCCAGGAGATACTGGCCGGGCTGACCACCTTTCTGGCGATGGTCTATTCGGTCATTGTCGTGCCCGGAATGCTGGGAAAAGCGGGGTTCCCGCCCGCCGCCGTCTTTGTCGCTACCTGTCTTGTCGCAGGCTTCGGCTCACTGTTGATGGGACTGTGGGCCAACCTGCCGATGGCGATCGGCTGCGCCATTTCGCTGACCGCCTTTACCGCATTCAGCCTGGTGCTGGGACAGCAGATTTCGATTCCTGTCGCCCTCGGCGCGGTTTTCCTGATGGGGGTCATTTTTACCGCTATCTCGGTCACCGGCGTCCGGACCTGGATCCTGCGAAACTTACCCATGGGCATCGCGCATGGCACTGGGATTGGCATCGGGTTGTTCCTGTTGCTGATCGCGGCGAACGGCGTCGGCATGGTGATTAAAAACCCGCTGGAAGGGCTTCCGGTTGCACTCGGTGCATTTACCTCTTTTCCGGTTCTGATGAGTCTGCTGGGACTGGCGGTCATCTTCGGGCTGGAGAAATGCCGCGTTCCAGGCGGGATCCTGCTGGTGATTATCGCCATCTCGATTATCGGTTTGATATTTGACCCTGCCGTTAAATATCACGGTCTGGTCGCCATGCCCAGCCTGAGTGGTGAAGATGGTAAGTCTCTGATTTTCAGCCTTGATATTATGGGTGCCCTACAGCCTGCGGTGCTGCCCAGCGTACTGGCGCTGGTGATGACGGCGGTATTTGATGCCACCGGGACCATCCGCGCCGTCGCCGGACAGGCGAATCTGCTGGATAAGGACAATCAGATCATCAACGGCGGTAAAGCGCTGACCAGCGACTCCATTAGTTCTGTCTTTTCCGGACTGGTGGGTGCGGCACCGGCTGCCGTCTATATTGAATCCGCTGCGGGTACCGCCGCCGGAGGGAAAACGGGGCTGACCGCCACCGTGGTTGGCTGTTTGTTCCTGCTTATCCTGTTCTTATCGCCTCTCTCTTACCTGATCCCAGGCTATGCGACGGCGCCCGCCCTTATGTATGTCGGTTTGCTGATGCTCAGTAACGTCTCAAAACTGGATTTCAATGACTTTATCGATGCGATGGCCGGCCTGGTCTGCGCGGTCTTTATCGTCCTGACATGTAACATTGTCACCGGCATTATGCTCGGTTTCGTGACGCTGGTTGTCGGTCGCGTTTTTGCCCGGGAATGGCAGAAGCTGAATGTCGGTACCGTCATCATTACCGTCGCGCTGGTGGCGTTTTACGCCGGCGGATGGGCTATTTAAGCGAGGCTCCGCGCAAGTGCGCGGAGTTGCTCTATCGGGCTCGCCCTTCAGGAGAAAACGCATGAGCGCCATAGATTCCCAACTTCCCACGCCGTCGGGGCAAGGCCATGCCACCGATGAGGTTGACCGCCTGTTATCACCCGGAAAACTGGTTGTACTTGGCTTACAGCATGTGCTGGTTATGTACGCGGGCGCAGTCGCTGTCCCCCCTGATGATTGGCGACAGGCTTGGCCTCAGTAAAGAAGCCATTGCGCTGTTAATCAGCTCTGATCTTTTCTGCTGTGGGATCGTTACCCTGCTGCAATGTATTGGCATCGGCCGCTTTATGGGGATTCGCCTGCCCGTGATTATGTCGGTGACGTTTGCCGCGGTGACGCCGATGATTGCGATCGGCATCAATCCCGATATCGGTCTGCTCGGGATTTTTGGCTCGACCATCGCTGCAGGGGTGATCACCACACTCCTGGCACCGCTTGTCGGTCGCCTGATGCCCTTATTTCCGCCACTGGTAACGGGCGTGGTGATCACCTCGATTGGACTGAGCATCATTCAGGTGGGCGTTGACTGGGCCGCAGGCGGGAAAGGCAATCCTGAGTATGGGAATCCGGTCTATTTAGGGATTTCATTTGCGGTCTTAATCTTTATTCTATTAATCACCCGATTTGCTAAAGGCTTCATGTCCAACGTCGCGGTGCTGCTGGGGATCATCTTTGGCTTTGCGCTCTCATGGATGATGAATGAGGTGAATTTGTCAGGCCTGCACGATGCCTCGTGGTTCGCGATTGTCACACCGATGGCCTTCGGCACGCCTGTTTTTGATCCGGTGTCGATTCTGACCATGACGGCGGTGTTAATCATTGTGTTTATTGAATCGATGGGCATGTTCCTGGCGCTCGGCGAAATCGTCGGTCGCAAACTCTCATCGCAGGATATCATTCGCGGCCTGCGCGTGGATGGGGTCGGGACAATGATTGGCGGATTGTTCAACAGCTTTCCCCATACCTCGTTTTCCCAAAACGTTGGCCTGGTCAGCGTCACGCGCGTGCACAGTCGCTGGGTCTGCATCGCCTCTGGCGTCATCTTAATTTTGTTTGGCATGGTGCCGAAAATGGCGGTTCTGGTCGCCTCCATTCCGCAGTTTGTCCTCGGCGGCGCGGGTCTGGTGATGTTTGGCATGGTACTGGCTACCGGGATCCGCATTCTCTCGCGCTGCAATTACACCACGAACCGTTACAACCTCTATATTGTGGCCATCAGCCTGGGCGTCGGCATGACACCGACGTTATCGCATGATTTTTTCTCTCGCCTGCCTGCCGTTCTCCAGCCGCTCCTGCACAGCGGCATTATGCTGGCCACCTTCAGCGCAGTCGTACTGAATCTGTTTTTTAATGGCTACCACCATCATACCGGGCTGGTGCAGGAATCCGTCTCGGATAAAAACCTGAAGGTCAGAACGGTGCGAATGTGGTTGCTGATGCGCAAGCTGAAAAAAAATCAGCAGGATGAATAGCATGAACCTCTTTTGGCGCTGCCTGATTGCCCTTCTGTTGCTTATGCTGATGTCGATACCCGCCATTTCTGACGGCATTGCGCTGGGTATTGAAAGTCGCTTCCAGTTTATGCTGCTGTTTTTCTAAAATCGCCCCCGCTCACGACATCCGTACCGCAAGATGCGGATGTCACATTCCTGCGTTAAACGCTCCCTGAGCTAATCATTGCGTCGTGAGATCTCATATACTGGTGTGTGCTTAAGATTTACAGTGAGACATTATGCGACAGGAACACGTCATTTTGCTGGATGCACAGGACACCCCTTCCGGCACGCTGGAAAAATACACCGCCCATACCGTTAACACGCCACTGCATCTCGCCTTTTCCTCCTGGCTGTTCAATGCAGAAGGACAGTTTTTGGTGACTCGCCGTTCACTGGTGAAAAAAGCGTGGCCGGGCGTCTGGACAAACTCGGTTTGCGGCCACCCTCAACGAGGTGAGAGCCACGAAGAGGCCATTATCCGCCGCTGCCGTTATGAGCTGGGTGTGGAAATTGCCAGCCTGACTCCCGTCTACCCGACATTCCGCTATCGGGCAACCGATCCCAGTGGGATCGTCGAGAATGAGGTTTGTCCGGTCTATGCTGCACGGGTGACCAGTGAACTGCAGGTCAATCGCGATGAAGTGATGGATTATCAGTGGAGCGATCTGGAGGCGGTTTTACGCACAATTGACGCGACGCCGTGGGCTTTCAGTCCGTGGATGGTGATGCAGGCGTCAAACGATACGGCGCGAGCGTCACTCCTTAACTTTAGCCGTCAGAAATAAAAAACCCGGCATGTCATGACATGCCGGGTTTTTTTATTAGCAGTCGCCGTGAAGCTTATTTCACCGGACGCATCGCCGGGAACAGGATCACGTCACGGATAGTGTGGCTGTTGGTAAACAGCATTACCATACGGTCGATACCAATGCCCAGACCTGCCGTCGGCGGCAGACCGTGCTCCAGCGCAGTAACATAGTCTTCGTCGAAGAACATCGCTTCGTCATCGCCCGCCGCTTTCGCGTCAACCTGATCCTGGAAGCGTTGCGCCTGATCTTCCGCATCGTTCAGCTCGCTGAAACCGTTACCGATCTCACGACCGCCAATGAAGAATTCAAAGCGATCGGTGATTTCCGGGTTCACGTCATTACGACGCGCCAGCGGAGACACTTCTGCCGGGTATTCAGTGATGAAGGTCGGCTGGATCAGATGCGCTTCGGCCACTTCTTCGAAGATTTCAGTCACGATACGGCCCAGGCCCCAGCTCTTCTCAACCTTGATACCGATGGATTCAGCAATCGCTTTGGCAGAGTCGAAGTTATCCAGGTCGGCCATTTCGGTTTCCGGACGGTATTTCTTGATCGCCTCGCGCATAGTCAGTTTTTCAAACGGCTTGCCGAAGTCGAACACTTCATCGCCGTAAGGCACTTCGGTTTTACCCAGCACATCCTGCGCCAGCGTACGGAACAGAGACTCGGTCAGTTCGATCAGATCTTTGTAATCCGCATAAGCCATGTAGAGTTCCATCATGGTGAACTCTGGGTTATGACGCACGGAGATCCCTTCGTTACGGAAGTTACGGTTGATCTCGAACACGCGCTCGAAGCCGCCAACCACCAGACGCTTCAGGTACAGTTCCGGTGCAATACGCAGATACATGTCCAGATCCAGCGCATTGTGATGGGTGATGAACGGACGCGCAGACGCGCCGCCCGGGATCACCTGCATCATCGGGGTTTCAACTTCCATAAAGCCGCGACCGACCATGAACTGACGGATACCAGCCAGGATCTGCGAGCGCACTTTAAAGGTGTTGCGGGATTCATCGTTAGAGATGAGATCCAGGTAGCGCTGACGATAGCGCGCTTCCTGATCCTGCAAACCGTGGAATTTATCCGGCAGCGGACGCAGCGCTTTGGTCAGCAGACGCAATTCGGTGCAGTGGATAGACAGTTCACCGGTTTTGGTCTTGAACAGTTTTCCTTTCGCACCGAGGATGTCGCCGAGGTCCCATTTTTTGAATTGCTCGTTGTAAACGCCTTCCGGCAAATCGTCACGGGCAACGTACAGTTGGATACGGCCGCCAACGTCCTGCAACGTCACAAAGGAGGCTTTCCCCATGATACGACGAGTCATCATGCGGCCGGCAACGGACACTTCGATGTTCAGCGCTTCCAGCTCTTCATTCTCTTTCGCATCGAAGTCAGCGTGCAGTTGGTCTGAGGTATGATCGCGACGGAAATCGTTCGGGAAGGCGATACCCTGCTCGCGCAAGCCAGCCAGCTTCTCACGGCGCGTTTTCAGTTCGTTGTTAAGATCGGCTACCGCGTCAGTGCCCTGTGCGTGTTGTTCAGACATGTTGGTTCCTCATAACCCTGCTTTCAAACTTGCTTCGATAAATTGATCCAGGCTGCCATCCAGCACCGCCTGCGTGTTGCGGGTTTCTACCCCGGTACGCAAGTCTTTAATGCGGGAGTCATCAAGGACGTAAGAACGAATCTGGCTTCCCCAGCCGATGTCGGATTTAGTGTCTTCCATCGCCTGCTTCTCAGCGTTTTTCTTCTGCATTTCCAGTTCATAAAGCTTCGCTTTCATCTGCTTCATGGCCTGGTCTTTGTTCTTGTGCTGGGAACGGTCATTCTGGCACTGCGTCACAATCCCGGTCGGGATGTGGGTAATACGCACCGCAGATTCAGTACGGTTAACGTGCTGACCGCCCGCACCGGATGCGCGATACACGTCGATACGCAGGTCCGCCGGGTTGATTTCGATATCAATATCGTCATCCACTTCCGGATAAACGAACGCGGAGCTAAACGAGGTATGGCGACGACCGCCGGAGTCGAACGGGCTCTTACGTACCAGACGATGCACGCCGGTTTCCGTACGCAGCCAGCCATAGGCATATTCGCCAGAAATCTTAATGGTCACGGACTTGATCCCGGCCACTTCCCCTTCTGACTCTTCAATAATTTCGGTCTTGAAGCCGCGTGCTTCTGCCCAGCGCAGATACATACGCTCCAGCATGCTTGCCCAGTCCTGCGCTTCCGTACCGCCGGAACCGGCCTGGATATCGAGGTAGCAATCGGCGCTGTCATATTCGCCGGAGAACATACGACGAAACTCCAGTTGCGCCAGTTTTTCGTCAAGCGTATCGAGTTCCGCAACGGCTTCGTTAAAGGTTTCTTCGTCATCGGCTTCGACAGCCAGATCCAGCAGGCCAGAAACATCTTCCAGACCCTGAGACATTTGGTCGAGGGTGTCGACAATCGCTTCAAGCGAGGAACGCTCTTTACCCAGCGCCTGTGCGCGTTCGGGTTCGTTCCAGACGTCCGGCTGTTCCAGCTCGGCGTTTACTTCTTCCAGACGCTCTTTCTTGGCATCGTAGTCAAAGATACCCCCCTAAGAACGTCGGAGCGCTCCGTGAGGTCCTGAATGCGGTTTTTTACCGGATTAATTTCAAACATGGTCTGATTTCTTTTATTAGGCTTGTCAAAATGCGGTGATAAGAGCGGGATTGTACCCAATCCACGCCCTTTTTTTATAGCGATTACTGACGCTAAATTGGCCAGATATTGTCGATGATTAGCTGAAGTGAACGGTTACCGCGAAACTCGTTAATATCCAGTTTGTAGGCCAGTTCAACTTCGCGCACGCCGTTATCCGGCCAGCAGGTGGTGTCAACGTTAAAGGCGATGCCGTCTAACAGCGGACCGCCGCCGACAGGTTCTACCATCACTTTCAAGTGCCGCTCGCCGACCAAGCGCTGCTGAAGGAGACGAAAACGCCCGTCAAACAGCGGTTCCGGGAACATCTGCCCCCCACGGACCGGCATCACGTAGCAGTTGCGCGACTTCCATCGTCATCTCCGCCGCGCTTAGCGGACCGTCAGAGACGACCTCCCCCTGTAACAGAGAGGGATCCAGCCATTCAGTGACCAGCTCGCCAAAGCGCTGCTGAAACAGTTCGAATTTCGCCTCTTCCAGCGACAGCCCTGCTGCCATCGCATGGCCGCCGAATTTAATCATCAGCCCAGGATGCAGCGTATCCAGCCGCTCCAGCGCATCACGCATGTGCAGCCCCTGAATGGAACGCCCGGAACCTTTCAGCGTGCCGTCGCCTGCCGGTGCAAAAGCGATCACCGGGCGGTGAAAACGCTCTTTAATGCGCGAGGCGAGAATTCCGACCACCCCCTGGTGCCACTGTGGATGATACATTGCCAGACCACCGGGCAACGTATCGCCGCTGCGTTCAAGCTTTTCGCACAGGGTCAGCGCTTCGGCCTGCATCCCCTGCTCAATCTCTTTACGCGTCTGGTTCAGCGCATCCAGCTCGTTTGCCAGTACCCGCGCTTCACCGATGTTGTCGCACAGCAGCAGCGCCACGCCCACGGACATATCATCCAGCCTTCCGGCTGCGTTAAGACGCGGGCCAAGCGCAAAGCCCAGGTCACTGGCGGCCAGCTTGAGCGGATCGCGATTGGCAATCTCCAGCAGCGCCTTGATCCCCGGACGGCACTTGCCTGCCCGGATGCGGCTTAGGCCCTGCCAGGTCAAAATGCGGTTATTAGTATCGAGCGGTACCACGTCCGCGACGGTGCCCAGCGCTACCAGATCAAGCAGATCTGCCAGGTTCGGCGGCGCAATGCCACGTTCTTCAAACCAGCCCTTATCACGCAGGAAGGTACGCAGGGCAAGCATCAGATAAAACGCCACGCCGACACCGGCCAGCGATTTCGACGGGAAATCACAGTCAGGTAGATTCGGGTTGATGATGGCCTCGGCGGCTGGCAGCGTCTCCCCTGGCAGGTGGTGATCGGTCACCACCACCGGGATCCCCAACGCCCTGGCGTGATCCACACCGGCATGCGAGGAGATACCATTATCAACGGTGATAATCAGTTGCGCGCCACGCGCATGGGCCTGATCGACCACTTCCGGACTTAAGCCGTAACCATCCTCAAAGCGGTTGGGCACGAGGTAGCTGATGTTATCGCAGCCCAGGGCGCGCATACCCAGCACGCTCAAGGCGGTACTGGTTGCGCCGTCCGCATCAAAGTCGCCGACCACGATGATGCGCGTTCCCTCGCGAAAGGCGTTATAGAGGATTTCGACGGCTTTTTCGACGCCGCTCAGCTCCTGCCAGGGCAGCATGCCTTTGACGCTGCGCTCGAGATCCTGGGCGCTACGCACACCACGGCTGGCATACAAACGGCGCAACAGCGGCGAAAGGTCAGCGGGCAAGTCTGCCGACTCATCGACTTCCCGCCGACGAAGTTGTATCTGTTGTTTCACGCGAATTACTTACCACTGGTCTGTTTTTGGTGCTCGTCAAGAAACGCTTTCATCTCTTTCGGCCCCTGATAACCCGGAACGACATAACCGTTGCTCAGCACAATCGCCGGGGTACCGCTTACGCCAAATTGCACGCCCAGCGCATAGTGATCCGCGATGTTCACCTTGCAGGTCGCCGCTTTCACGCCTTTACCTGCCATCGCGTCATCAAAGGCGGCGTTCTTATCTTTTGCACACCAGATGGACTTCATATCCTGCTCAGCCTGGCTTTCCAGTCCCTGACGCGGGAAAGCAAGGTAGCGCACAGTGATGCCCAGCGCGTTGTAGTCCTTCATCTCTTCATGCAGCTTATGGCAGTAGCCGCAGGTGATATCGGTAAAGACGGTGATAACGTGTTTTTCCTGCGGCGCTTTATAGACAATCATTTCGTTTTCCAGCGCGTTCAGGTGTTTCATCAGCAGCTGATTGGTTACGTTGACCGGCGTCGTGCCGCTGACATCGTACATCGGCCCCTGAATGATGTGTTTACCGTCTTCCGTCACATACAGCACGCCGCTGTTGGTCAGCACCGTTTTCATCCCGGCTACCGGGGCGGGCTGGATATCCGTGCTTTGCACGCCCAGTTTCGTCAGTGACTGACGAATGGCGGCATCGTCAGCGTGTGCCAGGCCGGAAAACGCAGTGGCCAGCAGGGTAAACAGCATAAAACCTTTTTTCATAACCTTTCCTGTTCGCTCAGCATTCACGCTCTTGGGTGATGCTGTTGATGAAGTTGACGCAAGCGCGCTGTCGCAACATGAGTATAAATCTGCGTGGTGGAGAGATCGCTGTGTCCCAGCAACATCTGCACCACGCGCAAATCGGCGCCATGATTGAGCAAATGCGTGGCAAATGCGTGGCGTAAAACGTGCGGTGACAGCTTTTCACTGTCGATTCCCGCTAACACGGCATAGTGCTTGATGCGGTGCCAGAACGTCTGGCGCGTCATCTGCTGAGCGCGCTGGCTGGGAAACAGCACGTCAATCGACACACCGTTCAGCAGCCACGGACGCCCGTGTTCAAGGTAGGTCTCCAGCCAGTACACCGCCTCTTCGCCCAATGGCACGAGACGCTCTTTATTGCCTTTACCAATCACCCGAACCACACCCTGACGCAGACTGACATCGCTCATCGTCAGCCCAACCAGTTCAGAGACGCGCAGACCGGTGGCGTACAATATCTCAAGCATCGCTTTATCGCGTAACTCCAGCGGTTGGTCAACCACGGGCGCCTGTAATAACCGCTCAACCTGCGCTTCACTGAGATCTTTCGGCAGGCGCTGCGGGAGTTTTGGCGATGCCAGCGTCGCGCTGGGATCGTCTGTGCGGACTTTCTCGCGGTAAAGATGCTGAAAAAACCGCCGCACCGCACTCAACAGTCGCGCAGTACTGGTGGCTTTATACCCACCGTCCATTCGCTCGGCAAGCAGCGCCTGCAGATCATCGCTTTGTGCAGTTTCCAGCGATATCTGTCGATGCGCGAGCCACTCCACTAACATGGTCAAATCGCGGCGATAGGCGCTCAGCGTATTTTCCGCCAGGTTTTTCTCCAGCCAGAGCGCATCAAGGAATTGTTCGATGCGTGCAAGATCCTGTTCCACATCTGCCTCTTTGATTCTGCAATCCGCCATTATGACTCAATGATACGGGTTTCTGGTACACTACGCGCAAAGTCATAGCAAGTATTGAGACGTTTACGCGATGAATATTGGTCTTTTTTTACGGCTCCAGCACCTGTTACACCGAGATGGCTGCGGAGAAAATTCGCGACATTATCGGCCCTGAACTGGTGACACTGCATAATCTGAAAGATGATGCCCCGGCCCTGATGGAGCAGTACGATGTGCTCATCTTAGGCATTCCTACCTGGGATTTCGGTGAAATTCAGGAGGACTGGGAAGCCGTCTGGGATCAACTGGACGAACTCAACCTCGACGGCAAAATTGTCGCGCTTTACGGTATGGGCGACCAGTTAGGCTACGGCGAATGGTTCCTTGACGCACTGGGTATGCTGCATGACAAACTGTCGACTAAAGGCGTCAAATTCGTCGGTTACTGGCCTACCGAAGGCTACGAGTTCACCAGCCCTAAACCGGTCATTGCCGATGGGCAATTGTTCGTCGGTCTCGCACTGGATGAAACCAATCAATACGATCTCAGCGATGCGCGCATTCAGGCGTGGTGCGAACAAATTCTTGCTGAAATGGCAGAGCATTATTCCTGATACCCGTTTTGCCGGATGGCGGCGTGAACGCCTTATCCGGCCTACACGACTACACGACGCACCGAATCGTAGGCCTTGACACTGCGCACCATCAGGCATTCGTCGGCGTTACCCCTGCTTCGCCTGTTGCAGCATCAACCGCCGTAGATCCCGCCACTCGGCGTCATCCATACTGTCCGCCGCCAGCCATAAATGCTGGCGTTTACCGTTATCAGCACGCAAACGCAGCATCATGCCGGTTTTGATCATCCATGGTGCACTGACGATAAGCCAGTCCTGCCCTTGCCAACGTAGCCGTCCGTCCATCAGAAGTTTGACCTCCCCCCTGGCGGGCGTTAATCCGCCGCTGGCTGCGGACACAGTCAAACACCACCAGCGAAAGCAGTATCAACCACAGCGGCGTATAACTCAGCGGCCATGGCATTAAAAGAATAACGGCGGCCACCAGCCCATGCAGAAGGAGGGATAGCCACTGCGCGCGCCATGAGACGCGGAGATCAGATTGCCACAGGACCACGATCCCGATTCCGTGTCTGGATGAGTCTTACCATCTGCTCCAGTTCAGCATCTGCCGGTTTACCGTGATTCATCAACCAGTTGAATAAATCCGGGTCATCACACTCCAGCAGACGAATGAAAATACGTTTTTCATCATCGCTCAACGTGTCATATTCATGTTCAAAGAACGGCATGATAGAAATATCAAGTTCACGCATACCGCGTCGGCATGCCCAGTGAATACGTGCTTTATTGTTAATATCCATGTTTTTCATCCTGTCTCACTCAAATGAACTCCCCCGGCTATTGTAACGTGTTTTTCCTTCTGTATTGCGGGAATATCCATAACCCCAGGCGCGATCGCTAATTAAATCCCCAATAAGTCAGTGGGTTCATCTTTTCTGGATGCCGCCTCGCAATCTCTATAATAAGGCACAAATGGGACTATCAAAGCGCTTGCATTGGGCAATAGCTCTTTTACCATTAGTCATTATCACTGCGTTAAGCAAATCAGGACATATTTATGGCATTTACTCCCTTTCCACCTCGCCAGCCATCTGCTTCATCGCGGTTGCCCATGACGCTGATGACGTTAGATGACTGGGCGCTGGCGACGATTACCGGCGCTGACAGCGAGAAGTATATCCAGGGCCAGGTAACGGCTGACGTGAGTCTTCTGACCGAACACCAGCACGTGCTGGCTGCCCATTGCGACGCCAAAGGCAAGATGTGGAGCAACCTGCGACTGTTCCGCGACGGCGACGGTTTTGCCTGGATTGAGCGTCGTAGTCTGCGTGACGCGCAGGTGACGGAACTGAAAAAATACGCCGTGTTCTCGAAAGTGGCGATTGCCCCGAACGACGAACGCGTGCTGCTGGGCGTGGCGGGTTTCCGGGCGCGTGCCGCACTGGCGAATCTGTTTAGTGAACTGCCTGACAGCGAAAAGCCCGTCACACGTGAAGGGGCTTCCACTCTGCTGTGGTTTGAACATCCGGTAGAACGCTTCCTGTTGGTTACCGATGTGACAACCGCGGAAACCATCACCGAAAAACTGCGTGGCGAAGCCGAACTGAACAACAGCCAGCAGTGGCTGGCGCTGGACATTGAAGCAGGTCTTCCGGTGATTGATGCGGCTAACAGCGCGCAGTTTATTCCGCAGGCAACCAACCTTCAGGCACTCGGTGGTATCAGCTTTAAGAAAGGCTGCTATACCGGACAGGAAATGGTGGCGCGCGCGAAATTCCGCGGGGCGAACAAACGTGCGTTGTGGTCTCTGGTGGGGAAAGCCAGTCGTGTACCACAAGCGGGTGACGATCTTGAGATGAAAATGGGCGAGAACTGGCGTCGTACTGGCACCGTCCTCGCGGCAGTGCAACTGGACGATGGTCAGCTACGGGTACAAGTGGTGATGAACAACGATATGGAGGCCGACAGCGTATTCCGCGTGCGCGACGATGCCAACACGCTGCACATCGAACCTCTGCCCTATTCACTGGAAGAGTAATTCATCAGCGCCTGATGGCGCTTCGCTTATCAGGCCTACAAAGATGTGCCTGTAGGCCGGATAAGACGTTTACGTTGCCATCCGGCATCTCTCACCTGATAAGGCCTGGGGGAAAGTCCTCCCGGGCCTGATAAGGCGTCAAAGCATCACATCACGCCTGTCCGACGTACAAATAGATAGCGAGGAAGTGGCACACGCTGCCGCCCAGCACAAACCCGTGCCAGATAGCATGGTTATAAGGGATGCGTTTACACACGTAGAAAATCACCCCCCAGCGAATACACCACGCCGCCGACGGCCAGTAGCGTTACGCCGCCCGCCGCCAGTTTGATCGCCAGTTGATACACCACTATCAGCGACAGCCAGCCCATTGTCAGATAGGTCACCAGCGACAGCACCTTAAACCGGTGGGCGATTGTCAGTTTGAATAAAACACCGAGCAGCGCCAGACTCCAGATAACGATCATTAACCCACGCGCCAGCGGTGAATCCAGCCCCACCAGCAGAAACGGCGTATAGGTCCCGGCTATAAGCAGGTAGATTGCGCAGTGGTCGAATTTTTTCAGCCAAATCTTTGCCTGCTGATGTGGGATGGCGTGATACAGGGTCGACGCCAGAAACAGCAGGATCATGCTGCCGCCGTACAGACTGTAGCTGGTAATCGCCGTTACGCTGGCATTCATATCCACCGCCTGCACCAGTAACAACACCAGACCGACGATCCCAAACACCAGCCCGATACCGTGACTGATGCTGTTGGCGATTTCCTCTGCCAGTGAATATCCCTGTGCGATTAATGGCTTCTGAACCATAGCTTACTCCGGAGAAACGAACATGTTCGTGATTGCGCTTCTAGCGTAACTGAGAATGGTTCCAGTGAACACCTGTTAGCTAAAATAAATATCATATTAAAACTAATCTTTATAAATCAAAATGTTAAAATGAATTTTTCAACTAACAGTTGTTCATTTAATTCAAAGACATTTAAAATCAATCACATAAAATTGAGACTGATTCGGGTAAATCTCGCTGATCACGCATTTAAGTTCATCCAGCGTCATGTTTTCCTGCTGCGCGTGTTTTTCCGTTAGCGTGTCGAGCGTGACGGTAGACGTTCCCAGCACCTCTATCGTGCAGAAATAGCCGTCGTCCTCAAAACGCCCTACCCGCAGAATGTCACCGGCCCTGAAGTGAGATTCAGACTCATCGCGAATGGTGATCGTTTTACGTCCTGCCAGAATGTCGTCCTGGAAGCGCTGAAAAAAAGTAATGTCATTTGGCTGCATGTTATTATTCCCTGTAGGTAAAATCTGATGAGTGAGTATTGTCATTGTGAGTATGTTCTCCCACGCCGCCATCGCCAGTCTCAACAACATTGAGATGCTGGTCTATAACTATGTCATCAAAAACCGTGACAAAGTCATGTATATGACCATCCGGGAGCTCGCTGAAGCGGCGGGCGTGTCAACTACTACCGTACTACGCTTCTGTCGCAAGCTTAACTGCGAAGGCTACTCTGAATTTCGCGTTCGCTTTAAATTATATTTAGAGCAGAATGAACCGCAACAGGCGAATTTTGGCGCCAGCGAGATTATCAGTTTTTTTAAAAGCGTGAATAACGATGAATTTGATCACTTACTCGATCAGGCGGTGGATATTATTTTATCGTCTGAGCGGATTATTTTTGTGGGCGCAGGGACATCGGGAGCCTTAGCAAAATATGGTGCACGCTTTTTCTCAAACGTCGGGAAATTCAGTAACCATATTGATGACCCTTATTTCCCGGTGACTAACGACATGGCACGTAATGCATTGGCGATCGTGTTATCAGTCTCTGGCGAAACCGAAGAAATTCTGCGGTTTGCCAGCCAGTTCAGCCTGCATAACTGCAAAGTGCTTTCGATTACCAGCCATGAACATTCACGCCTTGCGAAACTGGCGGACTTTAATCTCTCCTGGCATGTACCGCAAACCCGTATTGCCGGCGTGTACGATATCACGACGCAAATCCCCGTTATTTATATTCTCGAGTCCCTCGGGCGAAAGCTGGCGAAAAAATTAGCGTAAAAAACAGCATGTTTTTTTAGCGGTAACAAATTACCGTTTGGCTATTTTGTTATATCGTGACATTTACCTTTCCTTTGTTAGACTCAACTCAATTTTTATTTATTTGAGATGACGCAACGATGAAAAAAACTCACCTTACCGAAAGATTTTCTCTGGGGCGGCGCAGTCGCTGCTCATCAGGTTGAAGGCGGCTGGAATAAAGGCGGCAAAGGCCCCAGTATTTGTGACGTTCTGACCGGCGGCGCGCACGGCGTGCCCCGCGAAATCACTCAGGAAGTGATACCCGGGAAATATTACCCGAACCACGAAGCGGTCGACTTTTATGGTCACTACAAAGAGGACATCCGGCTCTTTGCCGAAATGGGTTTCAAATGTTTCCGCACGTCCATCGCCTGGACCCGCATCTTTCCACAGGGTGACGAAACGCAGCCAAACGAAGAAGGGCTGAAATTCTACGATGATATGTTCGATGAGTTGCTCAAGTACAACATCGAACCGGTCATTACCCTTTCTCACTTTGAAATGCCCCTGCACCTGGTGCAGCAGTACGGCGGCTGGACGAATCGCAAGGTCGTTGATTTCTTTGTTCGTTTTGCTGAAGTGGTGTTTGAACGTTATAAGCATAAGGTCAAATACTGGATGACCTTCAACGAAATCAATAACCAGCGCAACTGGCGTGCCCCGCTGTTTGGCTATTGCTGTTCCGGCGTGGTCTATACCGAGCACGAAAACCCGGAAGAGACCATGTACCAGGTGCTGCACCACCAGTTTGTTGCCAGCGCGTTAGCCGTGAAGGCGGCGCGTCGCATCAATCCGGAGATGAAGGTGGGCTGTATGCTGGCAATGGTCGCGCTGTATCCGTTCTCCTGTAAACCCGAGGACGTCATGTTCGCCCAGGAATCCATGCGCGAGCGCTATGTTTTCACCGACGTTCAGTTGCGCGGTTACTACCCGTCCTATGTCCTCAACGAGTGGGAGCGCCGTGGCTTTAACATCAAGATGGAAGACGGCGATACCGCTATTCTGCGCGAAGGAACCTGTGATTACCTCGGCTTCAGCTATTACATGACCAACGCGGTAAAAGCCGAAGGTGGCAGCGGTGATGCCATTTCGGGTTTCGAAGGTAGCGTACCGAATCCGCACGTCAAGGCTTCCGACTGGGGCTGGCAGATTGACCCGGTTGGCCTGCGCTATGCGCTGTGTGAACTGTACGAGCGTTATCAGAAGCCACTGTTCATCGTGGAAAACGGCTTTGGCGCATACGACAAAGTGGAAGAAGACGGCAGCATTAACGATGACTATCGCATTGACTATCTGCGTGCCCACGTGGAAGAGATGATCAAAGCGGTGACGTACGATGGCGTGGATCTGATGGGCTACACCCCGTGGGGTTGTATTGACTGCGTCTCTTTCACCACCGGCCAGTACAGCAAACGCTATGGCTTTATCTATGTGAACAAGCATGATGACGGCACGGGTGACATGTCACGTTCCCGTAAGAAAAGCTTCGACTGGTATAAAGCGGTGATCGCCAGCAACGGCGAGGTTCTGTGAGTTTTTGCCGGATGACAGCGTAAACGCTTTCTCCGGCCTACGCTCCCCATCCCTAAGATCATGTAGGCCGGGTAAGGCGAAGCCGCCACCCGGCGCTTATTTCCCGCCCGCCAGTTCCAGAAAACTGCCCGTAACATATGACGCTTTCTCGCTCAGCAACCAGACAATGGCCTGTGCCACCTCTTCCGGCTGTCCGCCGCGCTGCATCGGTAACATCGACTTCACGCGATCCACCCGTCCAGGCTCACCACCCGAAGCATGGATTTCCGTGTAAATAAGACCGGGCCGCACACCGTTGACCCGTATCCCCTGCGCTGCCACTTCCAGCGCCAGTCCGGTAGTCAGTGAGTCCACGGCCCCTTTCGACGCCGCATAATCAATATATTCCCCCCGGAGCGCCCAGACGTGATGCCGCTGACGATACGTTCACAATCGCCCCGCCGTGACCGCCGTGTTTGTGCGACATCCGCTTGACCGCTTCGCGGCAGCAGAGGAAATAGCCCGTCACATTGGTCGACAGTACGCGGTTAATCCGCTCGGCAGAGAGATGTTCAATCGTGCTTTGTTCAAACAATATTCCGGCATTATTGACCAGCGCCACCAGTGGCTCATTTTCACGATCGATCGCGTCGAACATTGCCACGACCTGCGTTTCATCACTGATGTCAGCACGCAGCGTAAAGGCTTTTCCGCCAGCGGCGACAATAGTGTTCACCACCTCGGTGGCAGCCCGAATATTGTGATGAAAGTTGACGGCAACCGTGTAACCTTCCTGTGCCAACTGTAGGGCCGTCGCGCGCCCAATGCCACGACTGCCGCCGGTAACCAGTGCGATTCCCATAGCGTTCTCCCGATATGAAAAAAGCCGGGTGGAGGCTTCTCCTTACCCGGCCTACAAATGATTTGCTACCGTGGAAAAATTACTGGTATTCGCTCATCGGCACACAGGAGCAGAACAGGTTACGGTCGCCGTAAACGTCATCAAGACGCTTCACGGTTGGCCAGTACTTGTTCGCTACACCCGCCGGGAAGACCGCCACTTCACGGCTGTAACCGTGATTCCACTCCGCCACCAGCTCATTCTGGGTGTGCGGCGCGTTAACCAGCGGGTTATCTTCCAGCGTCCATTCGCCGTTCTGTACGCGAGCGATTTCCGCACGGATCGCCAGCATCGCATTAATAAAGCGATCCAGTTCCACTTTGCTTTCCGATTCCGTCGGTTCAACCATCAGCGTACCCGCAACCGGGAACGACATGGTCGGCGCATGGAAACCGTAGTCAATGAGGCGCTTGGCAATATCCAGTTCACTGATGCCGGTCTCTTCTTTCAGCGGACGGATATCGAGAATACACTCATGCGCCACGCGCCCGTCACGACCGGTATACAGGACCGGGAACGCATCTTTCAGACGGCTGGCAATGTAGTTGGCATTCAGAATCGCCACCTGGCTTGCCTGTTTCAGCCCTTCCGCGCCCATCATGCGGATATACATCCAGCTGATCGGCAGAATCGATGCGCTACCGAATGGTGCAGCAGAGACGGCGCCCTGGCGAGTCAGCATCCCTTCAATCTGTACTACGCTGTGTCCCGGAACAAACGGGGCCAGATGTGATTTCACGCCAATCGGTCCCATGCCTGGGCCACCGCCGCCGTGTGGAATGCAGAAGGTTTTATGCAGGTTAAGGTGCGAAACGTCAGCACCAATAAAGCCCGGAGAGGTGATGCCCACCTGAGCGTTCATGTTTGCGCCGTCGAGGTACACCTGACCACCAAACTGATGCACAATCTCGCACACTTCGCGGATCGTCTCTTCGTACACACCGTGGGTAGACGGATAGGTCACCATGATGCAAGAGAGGTTTTCGCCCGCCTGAGCGGCTTTCTCACGCAGATCGCCAAGATCGATATTCCCGTTCTTATCGCAGGCCACGACCACTACCTGCATTCCCGCCATCTGGGCCGATGCCGGGTTAGTCCCGTGCGCAGAAGCCGGGATCAGGCAAATATCGCGATGCCCTTCATTGCGGCTTTCATGATAATGACGGATCGCCAGCAGGCCCGCGTATTCCCCCCTGCGCACCGGAGTTCGGTTGCATACAGACGGCGTCGTAACCGGTCAGTTTAACCAGCCACTCAGAAAGCTGACCGATCATCTGATGGTAACCTTCAGCCTGTTCTGGCGGGCAGAACGGATGCAGTTCAGCAAATTCCGGCCAGGTGATCGGGATCATCTCCGCTGCGGCGTTCAGCTTCATGGTGCAGGAACCCAGCGGGATCATCGCCTGATTCAGCGCCAGATCTTTACGCTCCAGCGAGTGCATGTAGCGCATCATCTCGGTTTCGCTGTGATAACGATTGAACACCGGATGGCTCAGGATGGCATCATCGCGCAGCATGCTTTCCTGAATGGAGCGGCTGTCGTGCGCCACTTCTTTATCCAGCGCGTCAATGTTCAGACCGTGGCTGTCGCCCAACAGCACCGTAAAGAGTTGCAGGACGTTTTCACGGGTGGTGGTTTCGTCGAGCGTGATACCTACAGCGTTATGAATATCGCTACGCAGGTTGATTTCTGCCGCTTGCGCACGCGCCAGCACCGCCGCCTTGTCTGCAACGTCCACACACAGCGTGTCGAAGTAATGAGCATGACGCAGTTTCAGCCCTTTCCGTTGCAGGCCTGCCGCCAGGATATCGGTCAGACGGTGGATACGATTCGCAATACGTTTCAGGCCAACCGGGCCATGATAAACGGCATACAGGCTGGCGATATTGGCCAGCAGCACCTGTGAGGTACAAATGTTGGAGTTCGCTTTCTCGCGGCGAATATGCTGTTCGCGCGTCTGCATCGCCATGCGCAGCGCAGTATTGCCCGCCGCATCTTTCGATACGCCGATAATACGGCCTGGCATGGAGCGTTTGAATTCATCTTTCGCGGCAAAGAATGCCGCGTGCGGGCCGCCATAACCCATCGGTACGCCAAAGCGTTGAGCAGAGCCGAAAACAATGTCCGCGCCCTGTTTGCCCGGTGCGGTTAACAGCACCAGCGCCATAAAATCGGCGGCTACGCTGACGATCACTTTGCGTGATTTCAGTTCGCTAATCAGCGCACTGTAGTCATGGACTTCACCGGTGGTGCCCACCTGCTGTAACAGCACGCCGAACACATCCTGGTGATCCAGCACTTTCGCTGCATCATCGACAATCACGTCAAAACCAAAGGTTTCAGCACGGGTACGCACGACGTCCAGCGTTTGCGGATGCACATCCGAAGCCACAAAGAAGCGATTCGCGTTTTTCAGTTTGCTGACGCGCTTCGCCATTGCCATCGCTTCTGCGGCCGCGGTGGCTTCATCCAGCAGTGAGGCTGAGGCCATATCCAGCCCGGTCAAATCCAGCGTCACCTGCTGGAAGTTCAGCAGCGCTTCCAGACGCCCCTGAGACACTTCCGGCTGATAGGGCGTATACGCGGTGTACCAGCCTGGGTTTTCCAGCATGTTGCGCAGGATTACCGGCGGCAACTGCACCGCGGTGTAACCCATGCCAATGTAAGACGTAAAGCGCTTGTTACGCCCGGCGATGGCTTTTAATTCTGCCAGCGCAGCGTATTCGGTTGCCGCCTCGCCCACCTGCGGCGGTGTTGCGAGCTGAATGTCTTTCGGCACAATCTGGCCGATCAGCGCGTTTAACGACCCGGCGCCAACGGCATTCAGCATCTCTTGCTGTTGCGTGGCGTCAGGTCCGATGTGGCGTTCAATGAAAGCGCCGCTGTTTTCAAGCTGGCTTAACGTCTGTGTCATGGGCGATGGTTCCTGAAACGTGCAGTGAATCGTAGTGTTCTGTTGCGCTATTACCCGGCGGCACTAACGCTTACCGGGCCTGCGTTGACCTGTAGGCCGGATAAGCGCAGCGCCATCCGGCACAACATTATTCGTCTTCCAGTAATGCTTCGTACGCGGTGGCATCCAGCAGAGAGTCCAGTTCGCTTTCATCGCTGGCTTTGATTTTGAAGATCCAGCCACTGCCGTACGGCTCGCTGTTCACCTGTTCCGGGGAGTCACTCAGCGTGTCGTTAACGGCCACGATTTCACCGCTAATCGGCGCGTAGATATCAGAAGCGGCTTTGACGGACTCAGCAACCGCGCAGTCGTCGCCCGCGCTAACGGTCGAGCCAACTTCCGGCAGGTCGACGAAAACCATGTCGCCCAACAGTTCCTGAGCGTGTTCAGTAATACCAACGGTGTAAGAGCCGTCAGTTTCTTTGCGCAGCCATTCGTGTTCTTTGCTGTATTTCAGTTCTGCGGGTACGTTGCTCATTAGTCAATCTCCAGAAAAGGATGAATCACGCAACGGCTTTGCCGTTACGCACAAAAACAGGTTTAGTTACTTTTACCGGCATTTCGCGGTTACGAATTTGCACAATCGCCGTTTCGCCAATTCCCTCAGGGACGCGCGCCAGCGCGATGCTGTAGCCCAGCGTCGGTGAGAATGTCCCGCTGGTGATGACGCCTTCCTGCTGATTGCCCTGGGCATCGGTGAAACGTACCGGCAGTTCGTTGCGCAGCACGCCTTTTTCGGTCATGACCAGACCAACCAACTGTTCGTGGCCTTTTTCACGCTGCGCTTCCAGTGCTTCACGACCGATAAAGTCGCGATCGGCCGGTTCCCAGGCAATAGTCCAGCCCATGTTGGCCGCCAGCGGAGAAATTCCCTCGTCCATCTCCTGACCATACAGGTTCATCCCCGCTTCCAGACGCAGCGTATCACGGGCGCCCAGGCCACACGGTTGCACGCCCGCTTCCACCAGCGCACGCCAGAAATCCGCCGCCTTTTCATTCGGCATTGCAATTTCGTAGCCTGCTTCACCGGTATAGCCGGTCGTGGCAATAAACAGGTCGCCCGCCTGCACGCCGAAGAATGGCTTCATATCTTCAACGGCTTTGCGCTGCTCGTCAGTAAACAGGGATGCCGCCTTCGCCTGCGCGTTTGGCCCCTGCACCGCAATCAGCGACAGATCGTCACGCACCGTAATGTCGATGGCGTAAGGTTCAGCGTGTTGGGTAATCCAGGAGAGGTCTTTTTCACGGGTGGCGGAGTTGACAACAAGGCGGAAGAAGTCTTCGGTAAAGTAATAAACAATCAGGTCATCTATTACGCCGCCCGACGCGTTGAGCATACCGGAGTAGAGCGCTTTACCGGTTTTGGTCAGCTTAGCCACGTCGTTCGCCAGCAGATAACGCAAGAACTCCCGGGTGCGGCTGCCGTGAAGATCAACAATGGTCATATGCGACACATCAAACATCCCGGCATCGGTGCGCACGGCATGGTGTTCATCAAGCTGAGAACCATAATGCAACGGCATCATCCAGCCGTGGAAATCGACCATGCGCGCGCTGCATAGCGTGTGTTGTTCGTACAAAGGAGTCTGTTGAGCCATCTTGTCCTCATTGAATAAGCGGGGCTGACCACCCTTTCATGGCAAAAATTATCGCCATGAAACCCGGCATCGGTGCCACTGATGAGCCCCGACGCAAACGTTCTCTTTGCCTCTGAACTTACCACCGAACCCCCCTGCTAAACCATAAGACAGAATTAACCATCACATTAGCTTATGACCAAAAATCGAAAAAACACCGTCAGCATAAAAACCCGTACTTAAGGTGAACCACAACGGTAAATGATAAGTTTTTTCACATATCTGGCGCAGGCAACCGAATATTACGCTGAAAAAATGTCAAAACTGAGGTTATGCAAAATTAAAGATATTAGAAAATATAATGCGAAAAGAAGAGTGAAATTAGTTTATTTCAAATGAGGCAAGCCTCCCGGCGAAGAGGCCGGGAGAAGGAAATGTGACGGGTTTCAAATTCTTTAAAAAAGAGGGGGGAAAGGTTAGCGAAGCCACTCAGGCAGATCGTTTAATCCCATAGCCTGACGGAGAAGTTGCGGTTTTACACCCGGGAGAGTATCAGCCAGTTTCAGCCCTATATCACGCAGCAGTTTTTTCGCCGGATTTGTCCCCGCAAACAGCTCGCGGAACCCCTGCATCCCCGCCAGCATCATCGCGGCGCTGTGCTTACGACTGCGCTCATAGCGACGCAAATAAAGGTACTGGCCGATATCTTTGCCCTGACGATGCAGACGTTTGAGTTCATCCACCAGCTCTGCTGCATCCATAAAGCCGAGGTTTACGCCCTGTCCGGCCAGCGGATGGATGGTATGCGCGGCGTCGCCCACCAGCGCCAGCCGATGTGCGGCAAACTGACGCGCATAGCGGCCTGTTAGCGGAAACACCTGGCGTTCGCTCTCCACCCGACACAGTCCCAGACGATTATCAAACGCAATGTTCAGCGCCTGATTAAACTGCTCATCGCTCGCCTGCTGCATCCGCTCCGCCTCTTCCGGAGAGAGTGACCAGACGATAGAACACAAATGCGGATCGCTGAGCGGCAGAAAGGCCAGAATACCTTCACCATGAAACGCCTGACGGGCAACGGCACCGTGCGCTTCTTCAGTGCGAATGGTCGCCACCAGCGCATGATGGTGGTAATCCCAGAAGGTCAGCGGAATATCCGCTTTGTTGCGTAACCACGAGTTTGCCCCATCGGCGCCAATCACCAGACGCGCCGTAAGCATTGCGCCATCTTTCAGCGTCAGGAAAGCGTCGTTTTCTCCCCACGCCACCTGTTGCAATTCGGCGGGCGCCATCAGCGTGATATCGGAGGATTGCTGCGCTTTTTGCCACAGCGCGTAATGAATAACCGCGTTCTCCACGATATGGCCCAGATGGCTGTAGCCCATACTTTGGTCATCAAATTCGATGCGGCCAAAGCTGTCCTGATCCCACACTTCCATCCCGTGATAGCAACTGACGCGACGAGCCACAATATCTGACCAGACGCCGAGGCGGGTAAGCAGTTTTTCACTGGCGGCATTGATTGCCGACACGCGAAGCGCAGGTTCTGCGTCCGCTGCCAACGGCTGTGGTTCACGCTGTTCGAGCACGGCGACGCGTAAACCGCTGCCCTGCAGTCCACACGCGACTGCCAGGCCTACCATGCCTCCACCGACGATTGCTACATCAACACTTTGCACTGTTTACTCCTGGAAATCGGAAACCGCCATCAGGCGTGATGTTCGTATAAATGCCGGATGGCGCTTCGCCTGTCCGGTCTGGAGAGCGGTTTACCGCGCCACCCAACCTAACGTCCGCTGCGCAAACGCGTTGCGGGCGGGCGGGAATAACGCCATCGCCATCAGTCCGACGTTGCGCCCGGCGACCAGCGGTCCCCAGCGGTTGGCGAACAAATGGACCAGACTGTCCGTGACGCCGACCGTGCTCTGGCGATCCCCCCTGACGCCGCTGCTGATAGCGCGAGAGCACGGCGTAGTCGCCGACATCCCCGCCCGTCGCCTGCGCTGCTGTGAGCGTTTCGGCGAGACTCATAACATCGCGCAGCCCAAGGTTAAAACCTTGCCCGGCAATAGGATGCAGCGTTTGCGCCGCGTTGCCCACCAGTACGGTACGGTGCGTGAACGCCTTCGTTGCTGTAGTGAGCGAAAGCGGATATACGCTGCGTTTACCCGCTTGCGTGATGCGTCCAAGCCGCCAACCGAACGCCGTCTGGAGTTCGCGGCAGAATCGTTCATCTGACCAGCTCAGAATCTCCTCGCGTTGTTCCAGCGGATGACACCACACCAGTGAACAGCGACCTTCCGACATCGGCAGCATCGCCAGCGGCCCATGCGCCGTAAAACGCTCGAAAGCCCGGCCGTTGTGCGCAACAGAGGTTGAAACATTGGCGATCGCCGCCAGTTGCCCGTAAGGCTCCTGCTGCCAGTCAACGCCGCAGGCGGTGGCCAGCGCAGAACGCGTACCGTCCGCCGCAACCAGCACGCGTCCGGTAATCGTTTCCCCCGTCTCCAGCGTGACGTCCACCTGATCTTCGGTGCGCGACACGCTGGCAACCCGATCCGGGCAGTGCAACGTGACGCCAGGCGCTTTTCGCAACAGAGCAAACAGGCGTAGCCCCACGTCATGCAGTTCGACGACCTGCCCCAGCGCCGGAATGCGATAGTCCTCAGCGTCGAGCGTCACAAATCCTGCATGCCCCCGATCGCTGACGTGGACGGTATTAATCGCAGTGGCACAATCGGCAATTGCCTGCCATACGCCAATGCGCGCCAGTTGTTGGCAGGTCCCTGCCGCCAGCGCAATCGCCCGGGCATCAAACCCGGGATGACTGTCCGCTTCAGGTGCGGTTGCTTCAATCAGATGAACAGGCAGTGTTCCCTGACTCAACCGGGAAATGGCCAGCGCCAGCGTCGCGCCCACCATGCCACCGCCAACAATGATTACGCTCATGCTTTTTTCGCCGCCGCCATTAACGCTTCAATCTCATCCGCCTTTTTCACCACGCCAGCGGTCAGGTTTTCGTTGCCGTTTTCGGTGATCAGAATGTCATCTTCAATACGGATCCCGATCCCCCCGATACGCCTCCGGCACATCGGCATCTGGCGCTATATACAATCCGGGTTCAACGGTAATGACCATTCCCGGTTCGAGGATACGGGAACGATCCTGTCCGTATTCACCGACATCATGAACATCCAGCCCCAGCCAGTGGCTCAGACCATGCATGAAGAATGGGCGATGCGCGTTATCGGCGATCAGTTCATCCACTTCGCCTTGCAAAATCCCCAGCTTCACCAGCCCGGTAATCATAATACGCACGACCTCACCGGTGACTTCCTGAATCGAGGTACCCGGGCGGTAAAGTTTCAGGCTGGTTTCCAGCGATTCCAGCACGATGTCATAGATTTCACGCTGCGCCGGGGTAAATTTGCCATTTACCGGGAACGTTCGGGTGATATCCCCCCGCATAGCCTTTGTATTCACAGCCTGCATCAATCAGCACCAAATCGCCGTCGCGCAGTTCACTTTCATTTTCGGTGTAATGCAGAATACAGCCGTTTTCACCGCTGCCCACAATGGTGTTGTAGGACGGATAGCGCGCGCCGTGGCGAGTAAATTCGTGGTGAATTTCGCCTTCCAGATGATACTCAAACATCCCCGGACGGCATTTTTCCATCGCCCGGGTATGCGCGAGTGCCGTAATTTCTCCGGCGCGACGCATCACCGCAATCTCTTCCGGTGACTTAAACAGGCGCATTTCATGCACCATCGGACGCCAGTCAATCAGGGTTGCTGGCGCCTTCAGGTTCTGGCGCGAACCTTTGCGCAGTTTTTCCAGCGCGTTGAAAACAATCTCATCCGCATACGCGTATTCGCCTTGTGCGTGATACACCACGTCAAGACCGTTAAGTAGTTGAAAAAGCTGTTGATTGATTTCACTGAAGGCCAGCGCGCGATCCACCGCCAGTTTTTCCGGCGCGGCATCTTGTCCCAGACGACGACCAAACCATATTTCCGCAGTCAGATCGCGAACGCGGTTAAACACCACGCTGTGGTTATGCGTATCGTCGCTTTTAATCAGTACCAGTACGGCCTCCGGCTCGTTAAAACCGGTGAAATACCAGAAATCGCTGCTCTGGCGATAGGGGTATTCACTGTCCGCGCTGCGTGTCACTTCCGGCGCGGCAAAAATCAGCGCGGCGCTGCCTGGCTGCATTTGCGCAAGCAGTGCCTGGCGACGACGTTGGTATTCCTGCGGTGTCATGACGTGGCCTCCATGATCGTTTTATTTTTTAGTGTAGGGTCGGTTTACGCACTTCTGGTGCGGTCGGCGGCTGACGAGTGAAGGTATCGTGACACAATAGCGCAGCGACACGTACATACTCGATGATCTCTTCGAGCGACATCTCCAGTTCTTCCTGATCTTCATCTTCGTCATAGCCAAGCTGGGCAATGTTACGCAAATCGTCGATGGCTTCGCCCGTTTCGCCGGTCACTTTATCAAGTTTTGGCTGCGATACGCCGAGGCCAAGCAGGAAGTGGTTAACCCATCCCGCCAGCGCATCCGCGCGATCGAAAACGCTCACGTCATCGCCTTCCGGCAGATAAAGCTGAAAAAGAAAACCGTCATCTTCCAGCGCATCGCTGGTCGCGGAGTGCATTTTACGCAGTGCCTGAGCCAGTTCATGACCGAAAGCCAGCCCTTCGTTCGTCAGGTCATGAAGCAGGGGCTGCCAGGAACTGTCGTTATTGCCGCCGCAAATCATCCCGCTGATCAAACCGTGCATTTCCGCCGGGGTTAATCCGACCCCTTGTTGGTTCAAATACTGGTTCATTTCACTGTAACCAGGCATTTCGTTCTGTATAGACATAAGCATTCGTCATCAAAGGGAGGATATTCATGGTATGCTACCACTTTGGACCCTGGTGAACCAGAATAGGGCTTGTATCTTCACATCAGGGTAGCTATAGTGTCGCCCCTTCGCGGACCCAGGGTCTGGAGACGAAGGCAGCGCAGTCAATCAGCAGGAAGGTGGCATGTCTGCACAACCCGTCGATATCCAAATATTTGGCCGTTCACTGCGTGTGAATTGCCCGCCTGAACAAAGGGATGCGTTGAATCAGGCTGCGGACGATCTGAATCAGCGGTTGCAAGATCTGAAAGTTCGCACTAGAGTCACAAATACTGAGCAACTGGTATTCATTGCTGCACTGAATATTAGTTACGAACTGGCTCAGGAAAAAGCGAAGACCCGCGACTACGCGGCGAGCATGGAACAACGTATTCGGATGCTCCAACAGACCATTGAACAGGCACTGCTTGATCAGGGTCGCATAACCGAAAAAACGAGCCAAAACTTTGAATAACACTTTTCGGTTTACTATGGTAGAGTGACCGTGAAGACAAAATTTCTCTGAGATGTTTGCAAGCGGGCCAGTCCCCTGAGCCGATATTTCATACCACAAGAATGTGGCGATCCATGGTTGGTGAGCATGCTCGGTCCGTCCGAGAAGCCTTAAAACTGTGACGACGCATTCACCTTGAACCAAGGGTTCAAGGGTTACAGCCTGCGGCGGCATCTCGGAGATTCTCCTTCTACCTGGCGACAGCCATGACATTACTTTCTGAACTCCCTTTATCACGACAATCCATTCGCCAGATGATTAGGCAACGCCGTCGTGAACTCACAACTTCGCAGCAAATCACCTTCGGCCAGCAGGCAGCAACACGCATGCTTGCGTACCCTCCCGTAGTGATGGCCCACACGGTCGCCGTGTTTTTGTCATTTGATGGCGAACTTGATACCCAACCCCTGATCGAGCAACTCTGGCATGCGGGAAAACGCGTTTATCTCCCGGTACTTCATCCGTTTAGCCCCGGCAATTTGCTGTTTCTGCATTATCACCCGCACAGTGAACTGATCACCAATCGGTTGAAGATCCGGGAGCCTAAACTTGATGTTCGCGTTGTCCTGCCGCTTTCGCAACTGGACGTGCTGGTCACGCCGTTGGTGGCGTTTGATGAGTACGGCCAGCGTTTAGGGATGGGCGGCGGATTCTACGATCGCACTCTCCAGAACTGGCAACAGCATGGCCTGACGCCCGTAGGGTATGCCCACGACTGTCAGCATGTGGAGAAATTGCCGGTAGAAGAATGGGATGTTCCGTTACCGGCCGTCGTGACGCCGTCAAAATTGTGGGAGTGGTAAGCGCTTCTTTGCTGATTGACACCGCCGTTTTTTTGACCTAAATTTCCTCGGTAAGGGTGAGGGAGGCGAACCTCCCTCCTGCGTTTTCGCTGTTAATATGCTGGGTAGGCGATGATTAACAGGATAAGCAGCATGATGACATAACTCATCATCGTCCCTTTCCTTTTTAGAGCCCCTGCTTCGGTAGGGGCTTTCCCGTTTCAGCGCTGTGCTGCGCCTCTATCGTAAATTCCTTTTGTTGATGTACAACGCGTAGCGAAGCCTTTAATCATTAATTACGGCAAGGCTCGAAAACAGGATGTATGCGTTACAAAAAAGGGATGGTGATGTCGGGAAAACGAAGGGAGAAAGGAAGAAATGACGGGCAGACTCAGAGCCTGCCCGCATCGGTAAGAATCAGTACAGCAGGCGTGCGCGAATGGTGCCTGGAATAGCCTTCATCGCCAACAGCGCTTTCTCGGCGACATCTTCATCGGCTTCAATATCGATAACGACATAACCCATTTGTGCTGAAGTCTGGAGATACTGCGCCGCAATGTTCACGCCCTGCTCAGCAAAAATCTGGTTCAGTGCGGTCAGTACGCCTGGACGGTTTTCGTGGATATGCATCAGGCGACGTCCACCGTGCAGCGGCAGCGACACTTCCGGAAAGTTAACCGCGGAAAGCGTAGAACCGTTATCGGAATACTTCGTCAGTTTACCCGCCACTTCCAGACCAATGTTTTCTTGCGCCTCCTGAGTGGAACCGCCGATATGCGGCGTCAGGATCACGTTATCAAAGTCGCACAGCGGCGAAGTGAACGGATCGCTGTTGGTTGCCGGCTCGGTCGGGAACACGTCGATTGCCGCCCCTGCCAGGTGTTTGGTCGCCAGCGCATCGCACAGCGCAGGAATATCTACCACGGTGCCGCGTGCGGCGTTGATCAGCAACGACCCCGGCTTCATCAGCGCAATCTCTTTGGCGCCCATCATGTTTTTCGTGGAGGCGTTTTCCGGCACATGCAGGCTGATTACGTCGCTCATGTTGAGCAGTTCGGAAAGATGCTGAACCTGAGTGGCGTTACCCAGCGGCAGTTTGTTTTCAATATCGTAGAAGTAAACGTGCATCCCCAGTGATTCCGCGAGAATACCCAACTGGGTCCCGATATGACCATAGCCAATGATACCGAGTCGTTTACCACGCGCTTCAAACGAACCGGCGGCCAGTTTATTCCATACGCCGCGGTGCGCTTTGGCGTTTGCTTCCGGTACACCGCGCAGCAGCAGTAGCAGTTCACCAATCACCAGTTCCGCCACGGAACGGGTATTTGAGAACGGCGCGTTAAACACCGGAATCCCGCGTTTTGCCGCCGCCGTCAAATCAACCTGGTTGGTGCCGATGCAGAAACACCCAATCGCCACCAGTTTTTCCGCCGCGTTGATGACGTCTTCTGTCAGATTGGTACGGGATCGCAGGCCAATAAAATGGGCATCACGGATGGACTCTTTCAGCTGTTCAGCATCCAGCGCCCCTTTGTGAAATTCGATGTTGGTATAACCTGCCGCACGAAGGCTATCCAGCGCCTTTTGATGCACGCCTTCAACCAGCAGAAACTTAATCTTGTCTTTCTCCAGCGATACCTTTGCCATTTCCCGACCCTGTTTTTTATGCAATCTGATGTTGTGTGTGTGGATTTGCATCCGCCTTTCAACATATCAAAAAAAATTATTGCGGCAATATGAACGTTTGCGTCGACGTGTTGACGAAACCGCATTCAGGGAGAAATGCCAGAGGAAAATGCTGGGGATAAGTTTTTCTTTGGAGAGATCGGCAGGGCAATAATCAAAACGTGATACATGTCACCAAATTTGCCCTGCAAAAAAATTTTAACAGGGGAAACGATCCCCTGGTCAGATCATTTGACGATGGTTTTAACACCATCCGCGGTACCGATTAGCGCCACGTCCGCGCCACGGTTGGCAAACAGGCCGACAGTCACCACGCCAGGAATCGCATTGATAGCATTTTCCATCGCCACCGGGTCGAGGATCTCCATACCGTGCACATCGAGGATCACGTTGCCATTGTCGGTGACCACGCCCTGACGGTATTCCGGACGACCGCCCAGTTTGACTAACTGGCGGGCAACCGCGCTGCGCGCCATTGGGATCACTTCTACCGGCAGAGGGAAGTTACCCAGGATATCCACTTCTTTGGACGCATCGGCGATGCAGATGAATTTCTTCGCAACGGAGGCGATGATTTTTTTCACGGGTCAGCGCCGCGCCGCCGCCTTTAATCATCTGCATGTGACCGTTAATTTCATCCGCGCCATCAACGTAAACGCCGAGGCTATCCACTTCGTTGAGGTCAAACACAGGGATACCGAGGCTTTTGAGTTTTTCGGTAGAGGCGTCTGAGCTGGAAACTGCCCCTTCAATCTGACCTTTCATGGTGCCCAGTGCGTCAATAAAGTGCGCGGCGGTTGAGCCGGTTCCCACGCCCACAATGGTGCCCGGTTGTACATACTGAAGCGCCGCCCATCCTACTGCTTTTTTCAGTTCATCCTGCGTCATGATCGTCTCGCCTGTGTAGAGAAAATTTCAGGCGCATTATAGACCATTGCGCGGAAAAATCTTCCCGCCGCGCTCGCAGGCCGCGGATTTCGTCTTTACCCAATGCAAATTTATGTCATAGTGCAGAACACGCAAAAATTTCAGGAGTACGCCAGAGCAATGAAACGTCCGGACTACAGAACACTACAGGCACTGGATGCGGTTATACGTGAACGCGGGTTTGAACGCGCGGCGCAGAAGCTGTGCATCACCCAATCTGCCGTTTCGCAACGCATTAAGCAGCTTGAGAATATGTTCGGACAACCGCTGCTGGTCCGCACCGTTCCGCCGCGTCCGACGGAGCAGGGGCAAAAGCTGCTGGCGCTGCTTCGTCAGGTTGAGCTGCTGGAAGAGGAGTGGCTGGGCGATGAACAAACGGGCTCTACGCCGCTGTTGCTGTCGTTGGCGGTCAACGCCGACAGCCTGGCGACCTGGCTGCTGCCCGCACTCGCGCCGGTACTGGCCGACTCCCCTATTCGTCTCAATTTGCAGGTGGAAGATGAAACCCGTACCCAGGAACGGTTGCGTCGTGGCGAAGTGGTCGGGGCGGTGAGTATTCAGCATCAGGCGCTACCCAGCTGCCTGGTGGATAAACTTGGCGCGCTCGATTATCTGTTTGTCGGTTCGAAAGCGTTTGCCGACCGTTATTTCCCGAACGGCGTTACCCGCTCCGCGTTGTTGAAAGCCCCTGCGGTGGCGTTTGATCATCTGGACGATATGCACCAGGCCTTTCTGCAACAGAACTTTGATCTGCCGCCGGGCAGCGTTCCGTGTCACATCGTTAATTCGTCAGAAGCCTTTGTGCAACTGGCGCGTCAGGGCACCACCTGTTGCATGATCCCACACCTGCAGATTGAAAAAGAACTGGATAGCGGTGAGTTAATCGACCTGACGCCAGGCCTGTTTCAGCGTCGGATGCTCTACTGGCATCGGTTTGCGCCAGAAAGCCGCATGATGCGCAACGTGACCGACGCGCTGTTAGCCTACGGTCACAAGGTGCTGCGCCAGGACTGACCGTTTACGCCCCTGCATAAAAATGCCTGAGCTCATCAAACTGCAAAGCAAATTCGATGTAGCTCATGAGCGCGGGGGAATTCAGCTTACGGCTGGGATACACCAGCCACAGATCGTTGCCTGCCACCGTCCATTCCGCCAGCACCGGGATCAGATCGCCCTTTTCAATTTTATCTTCCAGCATGAACGCCGGCAGCAGCGTGACGCCAGCGCCAGCGATGGCGCTTTCGCGGGCATAAACCAGATTATCCGTCAGATGCACGCGCTCGGGCATGTACTGATAGTCTTCATCACCGCGATGAAATAACCACTCAGCCCAGGCTTTATGCGCGATGCAATGGTGTTCGACCAGTTGACGAGGATGGTTCAGCGGCGCAAAACGTGACAGATAATCCGGAGATGCCAGCAGGTAGCGCGGGCAATGACCGATCATGCGTCCAATCAGTGACGAGTCCTGCGGCTTGCCGGTGCGCAACGCGACGTCAAAACTGCTCTCCACCAGATCCAGCACCTGGTCGCAGATACTGACATCCAGCGAGACATCCGGATAATGCTGCTGAAAGCGGGTGTTCAGGCGCGCTAACAACGTCGCGCCAATGCCAGCCGGCGACGTGATGCGCAAACGTCCGCTGGGGTTGTCGCGCAGGCGCTGAACCGCATATTCTGCGCGTTCGCTGGCCGCGAGTATTTCCCGACAATGCACCAGGTAATGTTCACCGGCGTAGGTCAGGTTAAGTTTGCGGGTGGTACGATTGAGAAGGCGAATACCGACATGTTGCTCAAGCTGACTGATGCGCTGGCTGACGCTCGACTTCGGCAGCCCCGCCTTTTGCGCAGCGACGGTAAAACTGCCGTGTTCGGCAACCAGGGCAAACAGCGCCATATCCTGCAAATGCTTAAACATCGCGTTCACCCCTGGGCGAGGATCACCCCTGCTCACCCATCATCTCTTTGACCAGCTCAACGCACCGCAGGAAACGGCCATCGTAATCCGCCTCTTCAACATGCACGAAGTCGATATTGTTTTCGCGCAACATCTCCACCAGCAGCGTCTGAAATTCTTTGCGATCCACTGAGCTACCAAGGCTGCGCAGACCGTCCGCCACCCACGGCGTGTTATTTTCCAGCAAGATCACCAGGTCAAAGCGGTATTCATCGATCAACGCCTGCACAAACGGATGTTCTCGCCCTTCGTACTTTTTGCAAAAGGCCTGAGTCGTGACAAAGTCGGTGTCGACAAACGCCACTTTATTGGCGTACTTCACTGCAAAATCAATATACTGCGCATGACCGAGCGCGATTTTATCGTAGTCGGAATACTGCAGTGCCATCTCATCACCACCCAGATGAGAAAAGACATAATCCCGACCATATTCCCACGCGCTGGTGGTATTGAAGATATTCGCCAACTTATTGACCAGCGTCGACTTTCCGCTCGACTCGCCGCCCAGCACCGCCACGGTGCGCACGAAGAACGGTTTTACTTCCGTCGGAATATATTCCCAGTAGCGGAAGGGGTTTTCACGGATTTGCGCGCCGCTGATGCTCATAAAGGTCCGTTTCGGGTCGATGAGCACCGTTTCGATTCCCAAATGTTCCAGGTACTGCGGCGCATCGGCTTCCTCAGAGGTGTAGATCCAGTTTGGCGCAATCCCCTTCTCCGCCATGAACGTCTTTATGCCCTTGCTCCAGACGTCCCAGCCGTGGGGATACGGCTCCATCCCCTCTTCGTTGAAGGCATGAATGCGGATATTTTTCTGGTACTTGAACGTCTGCAACAGCCAGCGAAGGCGATCCGAAACCGTCGGTTGCTGGGACATGGCGCTGTCTTCAAACAGCGCGCGGTCACGCGTATCGTCATAGCCCATGATGATATGCAACTCGTCCACCTGGCTACAGGCGCGCTGAATCAGATAGATATGACCGGTGTGCAACGGATAAAATTTACCGAACACCACACCGATATTTTTCTGCTGGCGGGGAAACTCCAGCCCCAGAAAACGGTGCAACGCCTCCAGCTTTTGCGCGCTGGGGCTTTTGATCTTGGCATTGAGGAGCTGACTGAGATAGCCCTTGGTCATTCCACTGGCATCCGCCACTTGTTGCAGGGTACAGCCCTTTTGCTTGATCGCGGTTTTCAGATAATCAAATGACGACATGGGTAACCTCCGTTTCACTCATTATAAGTCGTCAAACACGTTTAACGCATCCGCCAGCTTCTTCACACCAAAAACCTGCATCCCTTCCGGCGGTTTTTTCGGCACGTTGGCCGCCGGAACAATCGCGCGACGGAAACCATGTTTTGCGGCCTCGGAAATACGCTCCTGACCACTCGGCACCGGGCGAATCTCGCCTGCCAGCCCGACCTCGCCAAACACCACCAGATCCTGCGGCAGCGGTCTGTCGCGCAGACTGGAAACCATCGCCAGCAGCAGCGCCAGGTCCGCGCTGGTTTCCGTAACTTTCACGCCGCCGACCACGTTAACGAACACGTCCTGATCGGCCATTTGCAGACCGCCGTGACGGTGCAGCACCGCCAACAAAATCGCCAGACGGTTCTGCTCCAGCCCCACCGCGACGCGACGAGGGTTGGCCATCATCGAGTGATCGACCAGCGCCTGGATCTCCACCAGCAAGGGACGCGTGCCTTCCCAGACCACCATCACCGAACTGCCGGAGGTGACCTCATCGCCACGGCTCAGGAAGATTGCCGAAGGGTTGCTCACTTCGCGCAACCCCTGTTCGGTCATCGCGAAGACGCCCAGTTCATTCACTGCGCCAAAACGGTTTTTGTGGCTGCGCAGGGTGCGAAAACGGGAGTCAGCATCGCCATCCAGCAATACCGAGCAGTCGATGCAGTGCTCAAGTACTTTGGGCCCGGCCAGCGAGCCGTCTTTGGTGACGTGACCTACCATCACAATCGCCACACCGCGCGTTTTGGCAAAGCGTGTCAGATAAGCCGCAGTTTCACGCACCTGCGCCACGCTGCCGGGGGGATGACTGGATATCCGCCATGTGCATCACCTGAATGGAGTCGATCACCATCAGCTTCGGCTGCTCTTCTTCGGCGATCAGGCAGATCTGCTCAATGCTGGTTTCCGAAAGCATGTTGAGATTGTTGGTTGGCAGGCCAAGACGATGGGCGCGCATCGCCACCTGTTGCAGGGACTCTTCCCCGGTGACATACAGGGTTTTCATCTGCTCCGCGAGCTTGCACAGCGTCTGCAACAACAGCGTAGATTTGCCCGCGCCGGGGTTACCACCGATCAGAATCGCGCTGCCGGGAACGACGCCGCCGCCCAGCACGCGGTCAAACTCTTTAAAACCGGTGGAAAAACGCGGCAGCTCTTCCAGGCTGATATCCGAAAGCTTCTGAACTTTTGCAACGCCAGCGCTCCCGGCATAACCACTCAGTCGCTCATTACGCGCCACCGTCGGCGATGCAGCCAGGCGCACCTCTGTGATGGTGTTCCAAGCATGACAGGCGCTGCATTGCCCCTGCCAGCGCGGATAATCCGCCCCGCATTCATTACACACAAAGGCGCGTTTTGGAGCTTTTGCCACGGTTTACCTCGTTATCTCTGTACCGCCTGTGTGCCGGATGGCGGCTGCGCCTTATCCGGCCTACACCTTAAAATACCAGCCGGTATCTCAATTATTTCTGGTTCATGCTGCCGGAGAGAATGCAGAACACCCCCATCAGGTCAGCGTGACGGATAGTAATCTCCGTCTTTTCATTCACTTTCGGTTTGGCATGGTACGCAATCCCCAGCCCCGCCGTTTTGATCATCGGCAGATCGTTGGCACCATCGCCAATCGCCACCGTCTGCGCGACAGGAATTTCATACTCCTGCGCCAGTCGGGTCAGCGTTTTGGCCTTATACTGTGCATCGACGATATCGCCAATCACGTTGCCGGTAAACTTGCCGTCCATGATCTCCAGTTCGTTCGCCACTGCCGCCGTTAGCCGCAGTTTCTCACGCAGATACTCGGCAAAGAAGGTAAAGCCGCCGGAGGCGATCGCCACCTTCCAGCCCAGCGTTTCCAGCTTCAGCACCAGTTGCGTCAGGCCAGGCATCAGCGGCAGGCTTTCCCGCACCTGATGCAGAATATTGGCATCCGCACCTTTCAGCGTCGCCACACGACTGCGCAGGCTGGCGGTGAAGTCGAGTTCGCCGCGCATTGCGCGTTCGGTCACTTCCGCCACCATGTCGCCGGTCCCGGCCAGTTTGGCGATCTCATCAATGCATTCGATCTGAATGGCGGTGGAATCCATATCCATCACCAGCAGGCCGGGCGTGCGCAGATGCGGAATTTTCCCCAGCGGCGCGACGTCCAGTTGCGCATCATGCGCCAGCTTGGTTGCGCGTGGCGTCAGTGAACCCGCGAGACGAATCACCTGATAGTCTTCAACACACCAGGCCGCGACAATCACCATCGCCGCCCCCCAGTTTACTCTGATACTGGGTCAGGCGTTGTTTATCCAGCCCGCGTCCATACAGCAACCAGCCGCTACGTCCTGCGTGATAATCCAGTGGCATCACCTCGTCACCACTTAAAGAGAGGGGCAAACCTGGCCATAAAGAGACATCTTCAGGCAAATCGCACCAGGTAATGTTAGGCATTAAAGCTCCTGTAAAATCGTTCGGGCCGGGAAGGTTCACGGGGAAAATAACGCATGAGGCTACCCTGTAACCATCGCTTCTGGCAACATTAAGCCTCAAATTTTCAGCAGGTGGAATATGGCTCGCGCAAAACTGAAATTCCGACTTCATCGTGCAGTGATTGTATTGTTCTGTCTCGCACTGCTTGTCGCGCTCATGCAGGGCGCCTCCTGGTTCAGTCAAAACCACCAGCGACAGCGTAATCCGCAGCTTGAAGAGCTGGCTCGCACGCTGGCGCATCAGGTCACGCTGAACATCGCGCCGCTGATGCGTACCGAAACACCTGACGAAAAACGCATCAAAACCATTTTGCAGGCGTTAACGAAGGAAAGCCGTATTCTTGACGCCGGTGTCTATGATGAGCAGGGCGACATGATTGCCCGCGCAGGCGAAAGTGTAAATGTCCGCGACCGTCTGGCGCTGGACGGTAAAAAAGCGGGCGGCTATTTCAACCAGCAGATTGTCGAACCCATTCAGGGGAAAAATGGTCCGCTGGGCTATCTGCGCCTGACGCTGGATACGCATACTTTAGCCACCGAAGCGAAACAGGTGGACAACACCACCAACATTTTACGCCTGATGCTGCTGCTCTCACTGGCCATTGGCGTGGTGCTGACCCGCACCCTGCTGCAGGGTAAACGTACCCGCTGGCAACAATCGCCCTTCCTGCTCACCGCCAACAAGTCGGTGCCAGAAGAGGAAGAGAGCGAGAAAAAAGAGTAACTCATTACAGGAAAGGAAAACTGACATGTCGACGCTTCGCCTGCTTATTTCTGACTCTTATGACCCCTGGTTTAACCTGGCGGTCGAAGAGTGTATTTTCCGTCAGATGCCCGCCACCCAGCGCGTTCTGTTTTTATGGCGCAATGCCGATACGGTCGTTATTGGGCGTGCGCAAAACCCGTGGAAAGAGTGTAATACCCGGCGAATGGAAGAGGACAACGTGCGCCTGGCGCGTCGCAGCAGCGGAGGCGGCGCGGTGTTCCACGATCTCGGCAATACCTGTTTCACCTTTATGGCCGGGAAGCCGGAATACGATAAGACGATTTCAACCTCCATTGTCCTGAATGCGCTCAATGCGCTGGGTGTGACGGCAGACGCTTCCGGGCGCAACGATCTGGTGGTGAAAACGCCAGACGGCGACAGGAAGGTCTCCGGCTCTGCCTATCGCGAAACCAAAGATCGCGGTTTTCATCACGGCACATTGCTGCTGAACGCCGATCTCAGCCGACTGGCAAACTACCTGAATCCGGATAAAAAAGAAGCTGGCAGCCAAAGGCATTACCTCCGTACGCTCGCGCGTGGCGAATCTCACCGAACTGTTGCCGGGCATCACCCATGACCAGGTGTGTGCGGCGGTGACCGAGGCCTTTTTTGCCCACTATGGCGAACGCGTTGACGCGGAGGTGATCTCCCCTGACAACACCCCCGATCTGCCAAACTTCGCCGAAACCTTCGCCCGTCAGAGCAGTTGGGAGTGGAATTTCGGCCAGGCGCCGGCCTTCTCGCATCTGCTGGATGAACGTTTTACCTGGGGGGGGCGTCGAACTGCACTTTGATGTTGAGAAAGGGCATATCACCCGTGCGCAGGTCTTTACCGACAGCCTTAATCCGGCACCGTTAGAAGCACTGGCCGTACGTCTTCAGGGCTGCCTTTATCGTGCCGTCGTCGTACAGCAGGAGTGCGAATCTTTGATAAGGGATTTTCCGGAGCAGGAGAAAGAGTTGCGGGAATTATCGGCGTGGATTGCGCAGGCGGTGCGCTGATAAAAAAGCCCGCTGACGCTACGCTCAGCGGGCCTGTAAAACCGTAGGCCGGGTCAGGCTAAGCCGCTCCCCGGCACACCAGGTCTTACGCTTTATCGCCCAGCAGAACGGATTCCAGCGCGATTTTGATCATGTCGTTGAACGTGGTTTGACGCTCAGCAGCCGTCGTCTGCTCGTGAGTACGGATGTGGTCAGACACGGTGCAGATGGTCAGCGCTTTCGCCCCAAACTCTGCTGCCACACCGTAAATACCCGCCGCTTCCATTTCCACGCCCAGGATGCCGTACTTTTCCATCACGTCGAACATTTCGCCGTCCGGAGAGTAAAACAGATCCGCAGAGAACAGGTTGCCAACGCGCGCGTCCACGCCCAGCGCTTTCGCCGCGTCAACCGCGTCACGTACCATGCCGAAATCTGCAATCGCAGCGAAATCATGGTCTTTGAAACGAATGCGGTTCACTTTGGAATCGGTGCAGGCGCCCATACCAATTACCACGTCACGCAGTTTTACGTCCGGACGCACAGCACCACAGGAGCCGACGCGAATGATTTTTTTCACGCCGAAATCGGTGATCAGCTCTTTGGTGTAGATGGAGCAGGACGGGATCCCCATACCGTGACCCATCACGGAGATCTTACGGCCTTTGTAAGTCCCGGTGAAACCCAACATGCCGCGAACGTTGTTTACTTCGCGCACGTCTTCAAGAAAAGTTTCAGCAATGTGCTTTGCACGCAGCGGGTCGCCCGGCATCAATACGACGTCAGCGAAATCACCCATTTCTGCATTAATGTGAGGAGTTGCCATCTTCAGTTCCTTTTGCATTGTTGTTTTTGCCGGGTGGCGGCGGTGCTTTACCCGGCCTACAAACGGTGTGTCGTAGGCCGGATAAGCGTAGCGTCATCCGGCAATTGCATTACAGCATGTTTTTACCGTATTCCATCGGCGACGTGCCAAAATACGACGCGAGAGTCTGACCAATATCCGCAAAGGTTTCGCGGTGGCCTAACGATCCTGGTTTCACTTTAGGCCCGTACACCAGCACCGGAATGTGTTCACGGGTGTGATCCGTACCGGTCCAGCTCGGGTCGCAGCCGTGGTCAGCGGTCAGGATCAGAATGTCATCCTCGCCCACCAGTTCCATCAGCTCCGGCAGACGGCGGTCGAACAGTTCCAGACCAGCCGCATAACCGGCGATATCACGACGGTGCCCCCCATGAAGAGTCGAAATCCACGAAGTTGGTGAAGACAATCGTCTTATCGCCGGCTTCTTTCATCTCTTTAATGGTGGCGTCAAACAGCGCGTCCAGCCCCGTGGCTTTCACTTTTTTGGTGATGCCGCAGTTGGCGTAGATGTCCGCGATTTTACCCACGGACACCACATGGCCGCCCTTCTCATCGACCAGTTTCTGCAACACGGTCGGCGCTGGCGGTTCAACAGCCAGATCGTGACGGTTGCCGGTACGCTGGAAGTTACCCGCTTTATCGCCAATAAACGGACGCGCGATAACGCGGCCGATGTTGTAACCCCCTTCGGTCAGCTCTTCACGGGCGATCTCGCACAGCTCGTAGAGTTTATCCAGACCAAACGTCTCTTCGTGGCAGGCAATCTGGAATACGGAGTCAGCGGAGGTATAGAAAATCGGTTTACCGGTTTTCATGTGCTCTTCACCCAACTGATCCAGAATCACCGTACCGGAAGAGTGGCAGTTACCGAGGTAACCCGGCAGGTTTGCGCGTTTCACCAGCTTATCCAGCAGTTCCTGCGGGAAGCTGTTTTCGTGGTCGCTGAAATAGCCCCAGTCGAACAGAACCGGCACACCGGCGATTTCCCAGTGACCCGACGGCGTATCTTTACCGGAAGAGAGCTCATGCGCCCAGGCCCAGGCGCCAATCACTTGTGCGTTAGCGTCCATACCGGCTGCGATTTTGCCGGTGGAGCCTTCGTGCGCTTTCACCAGCCCCAGACGGGTGAGGTTTGGCAGATTCAGTGGGCCTTTACGACCATTGTCAGCTTCGCCTTTGGCACAGGCTTCAGCGATGTGCCCCATGGTGTCGGAACCGACGTCGCCAAAGCGATCTGCGTCTTCCGTTGCACCAATACCAAAGGAGTCCAGCACCATAATAAATGCACGTTTCATCTTGTTCTCCATTCATCTGCGCTGCAAAAAAAGCGATCAGATCAGTATATAGCTATTCGGTGATTCGACGATAGACCGTTGGTGTGCTTTCAGGCGCTTTATCGTCAAGGATAATTGCCGCTTTGACAGCTTTCGCCGCCTCCTGCCAACTGGCTTCATCTTTCGCGTGGATTACCGCCAGCGGCTGCTTCCCGTCTACGCTGTCACCAAGACGCGCCATATCGGTAAAGCCGACGCTGTAATCAATGGTATCCGACGCCTGGCGACGACCGCCGCCCATCGACACCACCGCCATGCCCAGCGCACGGGTATCCATCGCGCTGACGAACCCTTCGCTATCAGCATAAACCGCTTTACTGAGCATTGCCGTCGGCAGGTATTTCGCGTAGTTCTCTACAAAGTCGGTCGGGCCTTTCTGGGCGGCAACCATACGTCCAAAGACCTCAGCCGCTTTACCGTTATCCAGTACCGCCTGCAGTTTTGCACGCGCGTCAGCGTCGTCTTTCGCCAGGTTGCCGGAGATCAGCATTTCAACACACAGCGCCATCGTTACGTCGAACAGACGTGGGTTGCGGTATTCGCCGGTCAGGAACTGCACCGCTTCACGTACTTCCACGGCGTTACCGGCGCTTGACGCCAGCACCTGATTCATATCAGTCAACAGTGCGGTGGTGCGTACGCCAGCACCGTTCGCCACGCCCACAATGGCTTCCGCCAGCGCTTCAGAAAGCTCATAGGTTGGCATAAACGCGCCGCTGCCGACTTTCACGTCCATAACCAGCGCATCCAGCCCTTCCGCCAGTTTTTTCGCCAGAATGGAGCCGGTGATAAGCGGAATGGAATCCACCGTCGCGGTGATGTCGCGGGTGGCATAAAAACGTTTGTCCGCCGGTGCGAGCGAGCTGGTTTGCCCGATGATCGCCACACCCACGTCCTTAATGATTTCACGGAAACGGTTGTCGTCCGGGAAGATATCGAACCCCGGAATTGCTTCAAGCTTATCGAGCGTACCACCGGTATGCCCCAGTCCGCGTCCCGAGATCATCGGGATGTAGCCGCCACAGGCAGCGACCATTGGGCCAAGCATCAGCGACGTCACATCGCCCACGCCGCCGGTGGAGTGTTTATCGACGATCGGGCCGTTCAGATTCAGGCTTTTCCAGTCCAGTACGGTTCCTGAATCCCGCATTGCCATGGTCAGCGAAACGCGTTCTGGCATCGTCATATCGTGGAAGAAAATGGTCATCGCCAGGGCGGCGATTTGCCCTTCAGAGACAGTGTTGTCACGAATTCCGTTGATAAAGAAACGAATTTCTTCATCGCTCAGCGCATGACCATCACGTTTTTTACGAATAATTTCTTGTGCGAGAAACACGGTAACCCCCCCTGAGGGAAAAGGAAGAAGGTCAGTCGCAGGCCGGATAAGCTGCGCGCCATCCGGCGCTACAGGAAAAATGCCGGATGGCGGCAAAAGCCTTACCCGGCCTACAGGTTAATCAAAAGTCATTAGTAGCTGCTTGCGCTCTTACCGTCGCCGTGCCCCAGCGCCTTCAGCAGGCTTGCCAGCAGGCTGGATGCCCCAAAACGGTAATGACGAGAATCCGCCCAGTCCGCGCCGAACAGTTCGTCAGCGATAGCGAGGAACTGCTGAGCATCTTCGGCGGTACGCACGCCGCCCGCCGGTTTGAAGCCCACGGTTTTCGATACGCCCATGTCACGAATCACTTCCATCATGATGCGCGCGCTTTCCGGCGTGGCGTTCACCGGTACTTTACCGGTCGAGGTTTTAATGAAATCCGCCCCGGCTTTGATAGAGATTTCAGAAGCTTTACGAATAAGCTGCTCTTCTTTCAGTTCGCCGGTTTCGATGATCACTTTCAGCAGCACGTTTGCCGCCGCGCACGCGTCTTTACAGGCTTTCACCAGGTCGAAACCGACCTGTTCGTTACCGGCCATCAGCGCACGGTACGGGAAGACCACGTCCACTTCGTCCGCCCCGTAGGCAATTGCCGCACGGGTTTCCGCCAGCGCGATCTCAATATCGTCGTTACCGTGCGGGAAGTTGGTCACCGTTGCAATACGGATGTCCGGTGTGCCCTGCTCTTTCAGCGTTTTACGCGCAATCGGGATAAAACGCGGATAGATGCAGACTGCTGCGGTGTTGCCAACCGGGGTTTTCGCCTGATGACACAGCGCGATCACTTTTTCATTGGTGTCGTCGTCATTCAGGGTGGTCAGGTCCATCAGTTTCAGTGCGCGCAGGCTGCTTGCAGTTAAATCGCTCATAACATTCTCCAACGGCATCGCCGTATTAAATTCTCACCTTGCGAGTCTGTTAGTATTCTAACATCGACTCACCATTACACTTCGATATACATCACAGTTAATGAAAACTACGTACAAATTTGCATTACTGTAATGAGATCAACTTCAAATAATCGCCCTTTTCTGTCGATTTCTTCTCCACTCAGGCGCATCAGGATCAAAGTGCCAACAGCGCATCTTTCTACAATGGCATCATGATCTTCGGCCGATAAAGGAATCCCGATGCCTACGCCCCATGAAACCGCGCTGCAACAACGTTGCCAGCAAATCGTCACCAGTTCACTCCTCAGTCCGGAGCAGAAACGCCATTTTCTGGCGCTGGAAGCAGAAAACAACCTGCCTTACCCTGCGCTACTCGCCGGGGCGCGCCAGGCGCTGGACGACGGGGTTATCTGCGATATGTTCGAAGGTCACGCGCCGTATAAACCGCGCTACGTGCTTCCTGATTACGCGCGTTTTCTGGCTAACGGTTCAGCCTGGCTGGAACTGGAAGGGGCAAAAGATCTGGATGACGCGCTGTCTCTGTTGACTATCCTGTACCATCACGTGCCTTCCGTCACATCGATGCCGGTTTATCTGGGGCAACTGGATACGCTGCTGCAGCCATATGTGAAAATTCTAACACAAGAAGCGATCGATATTCGAATAAAACGTTTCTGGCGTTATCTCGACAGAACGCTGCCTGACGCTTTTATGCATGCCAACATTGGCCCCGCCGATACTCCCATCACCCGGGCTATTTTACGTGCCGATGCAGAATTAAAGCAGGTTGCACCTAACCTGACCTTTATTTATGACCCGGAAATCACGCCCGACGATCTGCTACTGGACGTGGCGAAAAACATTTGTGAATGCAGCAAGCCGCATATTTCTAACGGCCCTGTAAATGATAAAATTTTCACAAAAGGTCGCTATGGCATCGTCAGTTGTTACAACTCTCTGCCGCTCGCCGGCGGCGGCAGCACGCTGGTTCGCCTCAATCTGAAAGCCATTGCCGAACGCAGCACCTCTGTCTATGACTTCTTTAACCGCACCCTGCCGTACTACTGCCAGCAGCAAATCGCCATCATCGATGCGCGATGTGAGTTCCTCTATGAGAAATCACATTTCTTTGAGAATAGCTTCCTGGTGCAGGAAGGTCTGATCGATCCACAACGTTTTGTGCCAATGTTCGGTATGTATGGTCTGGCGGAAGCCGTCAATCTGCTGTGTGAAAAGGCCGGAATGAATGCACGCTACGGTAAAGAGGAGACGGCAAACGATCTGGGGTATCGCATCAGCGCCCAGTTGGCTGATTTTGTTGAAAACACCCCAGTGAAATACGGCTGGAAAAACCGCGCCATGCTACACGCCCAGTCGGGAATCAGTTCGGATACCGGCACCACCCCAGGCGCACGTTTGCCCTATGGCGATGAACCGGATCCGATCACCCATCTGCAAGCCGTCGCGCCCCATCACGCCTATTATCAGTCTGGAATCAGTGACATTCTGACGCTCGATGAAACCATCAAGCGTAACCCGCAGGCGCTGGTGCAACTCTGTCTGGGCGCGTTCAAAGCGGGAATGCGCGAGTTTACCGCTAACGTCAGCGGTAACGATCTGGTCCGCGTCACGGGATACATGGTGCGCCTGTCGGATCTGGAAAAATATCGTGCTGAAGGCTCACGAACCAATACCACCTGGCTGGGTGAAGAGGCCGCGCGAAATACGCATATTCTGGAACGTCAACCTCGTGTCGTCAGTCATGAACAGCAGATGCGCTTTCGTTAGTCAGGTTATTCCTTTCTCCTGCGTGGACGGGCCGGGCAGTCGTCTGGCCCTGTTTCTGCAAGGATGCAATCTGCGCTGTAAGAATTGCCACAACCCGTGGACGATGGGACGCTGCAATCACTGTGGCGAATGCGTCCCGCAGTGCCCGCATCAGGCGTTGAGTTTCAGTGCAGGGAAAGTTATCTGGCAGGCTGACGTATGCGAGCAGTGCGATACCTGTTTGCAGATGTGCCCGCAGCAGGCAACGCCGATGTCGCAAACGATGAGCGTGGAAGAGGTGTTGCGTCAGCTCCGCAAAGCCTCGTTGTTTATTGAAGGAATCACCGTCAGCGGCGGTGAAGCCACCACGCAGTTGCCTTTCATTGTGGACTTATTTACGGCTATTAAGGCCGATGCGCAGCTTCAGTCGCTCACCTGCCTGGTCGACAGTAATGGTCTGTTGAGCGAAACCGGCTGGGAAAAGTTGCTGCCGGTTTGCGATGGTGTGATGCTTGATCTCAAAGCCTGGGACAGCACGTGCCATATAGCGCTCACCGGACGGGATAATGAGCAAATCAAACGCAGTATTACGCTGCTGTCACAGCGGGGAAAACTGACGGAACTGAGGTTGCTGGTGATCCCCGGGCAGGTGGATTATCTGCAACACATTGATGCGCTGGCGACGTTCATCAGGCAACTGGGCGATGTTCCGGTGCGACTGAACGCCTTTCACGCCCACGGCGCTTACGGCGAAGCAAGAAGCTGGCCTGGCGCGACGCCGGAGGATGTGGCGCAACTGGCCAATGCATTACAAGAACGCGGTGTGAATCGCCTTATTTTCCCGGCGTTATACCTTTAGCCGCCCAGATTGAACAGCGTCGTCGTATTCCGGTACAGCGCGTCAGCAATCCGCTCCGCGGGTTCCGGGCGTAATTCGCATAACGCTTCGAACACTTTTGCCGCCTGCTCCGGGCGGTTTGGCTGCCCCTGAAAACCATTGAGCGGCATATCCGGCGCGTCGGTCTCCAGCAGCAATGCATCCAGCGGCAGTTGCGCTATCACATCGCGGGTTTTGCGGGCGCGCGGGTAGGTGATCGTGCCACCGACGCCGATTTTGTATCCCAGTTGTACAAAGCGTTCGGCCTGTTGCAGGCTGCCAGCGAATCCATGAACCACGCCGGTACGCGGCAAATCATGACGCTTAAGATGCATCGCCAGCTTGTCATGTGTGCGCCGGGAATGGAGAATCACCGGGAGATCGAACCGTTTTGCCAGCGTCAATTGCGCTTGCAGAAACCGCTCCTGCTTAGCAAATTGCGGATCGTCGCGATACAGATCCAGGCCTACTTCACCAATAGCGACTACCTTTGCCGGACGCTGTTCCAGCGCCTGTCGCAGCCGTTCGAGATGATCTTCCGTATGCTGTTCAATCACAATTGGATGTAAACCGAGCGCAGCATAGAGAGGCGAAAAGCGTTCCGCCAGCGCCAGCACGCGGGCAAAGTTTGCCGCTTCCGTTGCCGGAATCACGATTTTCTCCACGCCCGCCGCGCCTGCCTGTTGCAGACTGTCTGCTTCCTCCCCGATAAAAGGTGGAAAATCAAAGTGACAGTGGGTGTCGATAAAGCGAAAACTCACGCCAGATCCTCATTACTGAATGTCGTATCGTTAGCCTGCGGTGCATCACTTACCGCCGCCACATGGACATCGTTGGCGACCGGTGCCGGAGGAACCACCACCGGCGTCGGGGTGACGATCTGTGGCAGGTGTCGCAGTAACGGCGGTTCCGCCGCCAGCAGTTTTCCCACGGTCGCCAGGAAGTAACGCCCGCACAGCCGGCCAATTTTATAGTCTTCGCGCAGCGCCGGAATGCGGCTTCCCAGCGCCATACTTTTCAGCGGCTTCGGCGGGTAGATCTCAAAGATCCTTAGCTTGCCCGGCGGTTTTTCAATAAAGCGCTGAATTTCCGTATAGCTGGTCTCATGGTGTTGAACCAGATTGACCAGCGACTGCAGGCTACTTTCACTCAACCAGCGCTCCATTCGTTTAAACCACTGCGGGGTGTAGTACATTTGCGAAGGCACAGTACGGATGACCACCAGCGTTTTCGCCCCCTGCTTCACGGCTTCACGAACCGGGATCGCATCACTGATGCCGCCGTCGAGGTAATTAATCCCCTCCAGCGACACACCGCTACGATAAAAGCCAGGAATTGCGCTGGTCGCCCGGATCAAATCGAGCCAGTTTTGCTTCGTCGGCGAGAAATAGCCCGGCGTATAATCATCACCCCGACAGGCGCACATGTAGAAATTTTTACCCGTCTCGAACAGGTGGGCGGCGGTGTCCATTTGCAGTGGCATCTGGCTGGCCGTCGCTTCCACCAGCCAGTCGAGGTCGATCAGATTCCCACCGCGCACAAAGCGTACCGGATCAAAGAATTCGCGTTTGGTGGTATAGCGCATGATAACTTTGCGCCCATAACCTGGCTGGTTGCACAGATAAGCTGAGAGATTTTGTGCACCCGCAGAAGTACCGTAGTAGAGATCGAAGGGATTAAACTGCGCACGCATGAATTCATCCAGCACACCGGCCGTAAAGATCCCTCGCTGTCCACCGCCTTCACAGACGAGTGCCAGACGACCAGGTTTAAACGTTCTTAATGCTAGCGGCGCAATATTGCCGAGCGTAACGGGTATACGCTGCCCCACCTCTGCCTTCCTGTTTTTGTTCTGTGATGTGCCAAAGTAACGCAAATTCGCGACGGCTAAAACAGAAAAAGCCAGTCCAATGGACTGGCTTGGTAGCGATATAGCGTTACAGATTACACGCTAGGGTCGTTTACGGCCCATAAACAGGCTGACCAGGAACAGAATGATCCCGACGACGAAGACAATTTTCGCCGCGCCCGCAGCAGTACCAGCCAGTCCACCAAATCCCAGTGCGGCGGCAATTAACGCGATAACCAGAAATATAATGCCCCAACGAAACATAAGCTTCTCCTTTACCATAGTTAATGTCGACCGCTTGTTATGAGCGCTCAGGCTACTCATTCGCGATATTTTTAGTGTGGTGCACATTACGCCCCCCGACAAATGTCAGGGGGGTGGAATACAAAGAATTACTGAGCTTTCAGGTCGTTTTTGACGCTTTTCACGCCATCAACCGCTTTTGCGATACTTTCAGCGCGTTCAATTTGCGCCTGTGAATCGACGGTGCCGGAAAGCTGGACCACACCATCGGTCGTTTCAACTTTCACTTTTCGGGACGGGACGATGTCATCTGCCAGCAGTTTTGCTTTCACTTCGCTGGTCGTGGCGGTGTCACCGGCATATCCTTTCACGGAGCTTTCTTTGCTGTCACGAACGTGAAGTTTGTCGCTAACGGACGTGACACCTTCAACACCTTTCGCGACTTTTACCGCTTCTTCCGCCTGCGCCTGGCTCTCAACGAAGCCACTCAGCGTCACCACTTTCTGTTCGGTTTTAACGGAAATATCGGTGCTCTTAATGCTTTCATGATCCACCAGTGCCGCTTTTACCTTTGCGGTAATGGCGCTGTCATCCATGAAATTACCGACTTTATTCATAGAGCTATCGACTTTTTGCCCTGCACTTTCAGTACCGGACTGCGCTTTATCCGTCGTTGCGTTTTCTGCATAGGCAGAACCCGTAGCAACAGCAGAGGTCAACATCACGGCCAGCAGAGTTTTAGAAATCTTAAGTCTTGTCATAGTCATCGATTTAGTCCTGTTTGGTTTGCTCGTAATTTGAGCTCAGGCAACCCAGGGTTGCATTGCTGAATGGGGTGAGACACTCACCCAGTTCAGAAGTCAATGGCAGCGGTCACAATCACAAGCGTGATGATGATGCTCTTGCCGCAGCCCTTCCGAGTCAGTTATTAATATGGCGACTACAATAAACATCAGCGTTAAGTACTTAAATTCACGCATTGAACGGTATTTAAAGCCGACATTTATGTCATCACTTTGTTAAATATAGATCACAATTTCGAAATCGCTCGTCGGGTTGCGCAAAAAACAGGCAGTCATAAGCAAAACAGAGGGATTTAAGAACATTCCGCAAGGGGCTAAAAAGGCAGGAAAAGTCGCAGAGCGCAGCGGATGCCGCGCTCTGCAGGGCGATTAGTGTTCGCGGGTTTTGCGGAACTGAACGTCAGGGTAACGTTCTTGCGTCAGGTTGAGGTTCACCATCGTCGGCGCGATGTAGGTCAGGTTATCACCGCCATCGAGCGCCAGTTGAACTTCGTTCTTACGCTTAAACTCTTCGAATTTCTTCGCGTCAGCGCATTCCACCCAACGCGCTGTCGCCACGTTGACGGACTCATAAATAGCCTCAACGTTGTACTCACTCTTCAGGCGGGCAACGACCACGTCGAACTGCAGCACACCGACCGCGCCCACAATCAGATCGTTGTTGGCAATCGGACGGAACACCTGTACCGCACCTTCTTCGGAAAGCTGTACCAGACCTTTCAGCAACTGCTTCTGCTTCAGCGGATCTTTCAGACGAATGCGGCGGAACAGTTCCGGCGCAAAGTTCGGGATGCCGGTGAACTTCATCATTTCACCCTGAGTGAAGGTGTCGCCAATCTGGATAGTGCCGTGGTTGTGCAGACCGAGGATATCGCCCGGGTAAGCTTCTTCGACATGCGAACGGTCACCGGCCATAAAGGTCAGTGCGTCAGAGATCACCACGTCTTTACCGATACGGACCTGACGCATCTTCATGCCTTTTTCGTACTTGCCGGAAACAACGCGCATGAATGCCACGCGGTCACGGTGTTTCGGGTCCATGTTGGCCTGAATTTTAAAGACGAAGCCGGTGAACTTCTCTTCTTCCGCTTCCACCACGCGCGTATCGGTTTTGCGCGGCATTGGCGCTGGCGCCCACTCCACCAGACCATCCAGCATATGGTCAACGCCGAAGTTACCCAGCGCGGTACCAAAGAAGACCGGGGTGATTTCACCCGCCAGGAACAGCTCTTTATCAAACTCGTTAGAGGCGCCCTTCACCAGTTCCAGCTCGTCGCGCAATTGTTGCGCCAGATCGTCGCCCACGGCCGCGTCGAGATCCGGGTTATCCAGCCCTTTTACAATGCGCACTTCCTGGATGGTATGGCCTTTACCGGTCTGATACAGATAGGTTTCATCTTTATAAAGGTGGTAAACGCCTTTGAACAGCTTCCCGCAGCCAATCGGCCAGGTAATCGGCGCACAGCCAATTTTCAGCTCGTTCTCGACTTCGTCCAGTAATTCCATCGGGTCCCGGATATCGCGGTCGAGTTTGTTCATAAAAGTGAGGATCGGCGTATCACGAAGACGGGTGACTTCCATCAGCTTACGCGTACGATCCTCGACGCCTTTTGCGGCGTCGATCACCATCAGACAGCAGTCAACCGCCGTCAGGGTACGATAGGTGTCTTCGGAGAAGTCTTCGTGCCCGGGGGTGTCGAGCAGGTTAACGAGGCAGTTGTGATACGGGAATTGCATCACGGAGGTGGTAATGGAGATCCCACGCTGCTTTTCCATTTCCATCCAGTCCGATTTCGCATGCTGACTGGAACCACGGCCTTTTACCGTACCGGCAGTCTGGATCGCCTGTCCGAACAATAACACCTTCTCAGTGATGGTGGTTTTACCCGCATCCGGGTGAGAAATAATGGCAAAAGTGCGGCGCTTGGCCACCTCCTGCAAATAAGGAGACAACGTCATAGTTCATTCTTCTTGAGTAAACGCGGCATCGCACCGCGCATGTTGAATACGAAAAATTGCGGCTATTTTACCCATCAGCGGGGGGGGAGGCAATCAGTGTTTACACAGGAGTTGCTCCAGTTCGGCTAATGACGATACGGTCCAGGTCGGCTCGATGCCTTCCGGCTGCTCGTGATGATGGGCATTCAGCCAGCAGGTGGACAGCCCGGCGTTGATGCCGCCGAGAATATCGGACGCAGCGGTATCACCGACCATCAGTACGCGAGAACGGTCGGGATTGCCCGCCTGCGCAAGCGCGTAGTCAAAAATCTTCGAATCCGGCTTTGCCACGCCCACTTCTTCGGAAATGACCAGCAAATCAAAGTAGTCGCGAAGCCCCGTGCGTTCCAGACGGATTTGCTGCAACGAGGTGAAACCATTGGTAATGATGCCAATTTTAGCTTTGCCGCGAATCGCATTGAGCAGTGAAACCGCACCCGGCAACGGCGCGCAAATTTCGGCCATCGCATTCATAAAGGCATCGTTAAGCGAGCCCGGCTCAACCTTTAACCGTTCTGCCCAGTTCTGGAAACGGGCATGTTGAAGCTGTAATGAGGTGATCGCGCCGTTTTGGTAGTCCACCCACAGCGGTTTATTCACAGCCTGGTAGTCCTGAAAATCTTCAGCGGTAAAGGTGATGCTGTAGTCAAGAAACATCCGCTGTAAGCCAGTAAACGAGTCAAACGTGAACAGCGTTTCGTCGGCATCAAAGAAAATCCAGTCCCACTTCATCATTACACCTTCTTTTACATACTGATTGGCAGAGCCATTATGATGGCGTCCTCACGACCGTCAGCGGTCGGATAGTAATTGCGGCGAATCGTTGCCTCGTTGAAGCCTAAGCTTTCATACAGTGCGATGGCGGCAACGTTGGAGGCGCGAACCTCCAGCCACAGCGTCAGGACGCCGCGTTTTTCTAACTCATCAATGAGATGTTCAAGCAGCGCTTTCCCTAATCCCCGGCGCTGAAAGTCGGGATCAACGGCAATATTGAACAGCGTAGCTTCATCCAGCACCACCTGCGTAATCGCAAAGGCCGCCATTCTCCCGTCTACCGTGAATTGATAGTTCAGATAGCGTTCCCCCCTGATTACTGGCGAAAGTCTGTTCGCTCCAGGGAAAAGCATGGGCGCGCTTTTCAATCTGAAAGGCGGCGGATAAATCACTCTGATTGAGGGAAGAAATCGTGTTCATGTGTGCAGATTTGTTGCCATAGTGCGGCGCGTGCCGTTGGGTTTACCCGTAATTCATCAAATTCAGGCGTGGCAATCTGCGCGCCTTCCAGCGTCAGCGGCGCGTCGGTGCCCAGCCGCCAACTGTTGCAGCTACTGCCCTCTGGCAGCATCGCAACGCGTTCTGGCGTCACCTGTAAAACCTGATCGGGACTGAGGGTTAATGCGCGCAGAATATCGCTGACCAGAGGTTCGGTCAGCGGCGGCAGTGTTTCGCCTACCATTACCAGACGGACATGTGCGGGAATGGAAATTGCCACCTCTCCCTGCAACGCGCCGGGGCGACGCAGCGACCACTGGGTAATGCCCAGTTGCTGTAACTGCCAGTCTCGTCGGGTTGTCATAGCGAATCGCTCCTGTATTCAGGGGCGCAAATATAGCAAATTAGTCGAATAGACGCCATCAAACGTCTATAATCGCCCGCTGTATGAATTAAGGAGTTTTCCATGTCTGCTTTTACCCCGGCAAGTGAAGTCTTGCTGCGCCACAGTGATGATTTCGAACAAAGCCGTATTCTGTTTGCCGGAGACTTGCAGGATGACCTGCCCGCACGCTTTGAAAGCGCTGACCGCCGCGTGCATACCCAACAGTTCCATCACTGGCAGGTGCTGAGCCGCCAGATGGGCGACAAGGCGCGCGTCAGCCTTGTCGCACAAGCGCAAGACGTGGCTGACTGCGACACCTTTATCTACTACTGGCCGAAAAACAAACCAGAAGCCCAGTTCCAGTTGATGAACATTCTGTCGCTGCTTCCCGTGGGAACCGACATTTTCGTGGTCGGTGAAAACCGCAGTGGCGTACGGAGCGCCGAGCAAATGCTGGCGGAATACGCCCCGCTGAATAAAATCGACAGCGCGCGTCGTTGCGGTCTGTATCACGGTCGTCTGGAAACGCAGCCGACCTTTGATGCCGATAAATTTTGGGGCGAGTACAACGTTGACGGACTGACGATTAAAACCTTACCGGGCGTCTTCAGCCGCGATGGTCTGGATGTCGGCAGCCAGTTGCTGCTTTCCACCCTGACGCCGCATACCAAAGGCAAAGTGCTGGACGTCGGCTGTGGCGCAGGCGTGCTTTCTGTCGCGCTGGCCAGCCATTCGCCGAAAGTACGTTTGACGCTCTGCGACGTCGCCGCACCAGCGGTGGAAGCCAGCCGTGCAACGCTTGCGGCAAACGGCATTGAAGGTGAGGTTTTTGCCAGCAATGTCTTTTCTGACGTGACAGGCCGCTTTGACATGATCATCTCCAACCCACCGTTCCACGACGGGATGCAGACCAGCCTGGACGCCGCGCAAACTCTGATTCGCGGCGCGGTACGTCACCTTAACAGCGGCGGCGAATTGCGCATTGTCGCTAACGCCTTCCTGCCATATCCACAGGTGCTGGATGAGACGTTTGGTTTCCACGAGGTCATTGCCCAGACCGGGCGCTTCAAGGTTTATCGCACCATCATGACCCGCCAGGCAAAAAAAGCCTAATTGTTATAACGGCCATGTGAATGGCCATTGAGAGGGATGACAAACCTCATCCCGATACCGGACAAGAAGAGATCACCTCACTATAAACAAGGAAAATCAACTCATTGATTTTCGGCTGATAACCACAAAGAAGGAAAAACCACGTTTTTTCCTTCTTTGTCAGCAGCCTCAACGGCCATGTGAATGGCCGTTTTTGCAGCAATCATCGCCATCCCGCGTAATTAACTATTGACGAAAAGCTGAAAACCACTAGAATGCGCCTCCGTGGTAGCGATTCTTTTTTGAGAATCGATGGTATGCGAAGGTGGCGGAATTGGTAGACGCGCTAGCTTCAGGTGTTAGTGTCCTTACGGACGTGGGGGTTCAAGTCCCCCCCCCCTCGCACCATAAACCACGTTGATATTGCTCGCACTGGGCGAAGGTGGCGGAATTGGTAGACGCGCTAGCTTCAGGTGTTAGTGTTCTTACGGACGTGGGGGTTCAAGTCCCCCCCCCTCGCACCAACGAGGCGATATCAAAAAATAAGATGACTGTGCGAAGGTGGCGGAATTGGTAGACGCGCTAGCTTCAGGTGTTAGTGTCCTTACGGACGTGGGGGTTCAAGTCCCCCCCCCCCCTCGCACCAATTATCTTATCTTCCTCACCTGCGTATTTCCTGTTATTCATCCCTGATTCCCGTTCATCATCACCAGCATCATCCCGCCGATCAACACAACACATGATGGTAACAGCACAAAGTGCCGTAATTGTTTGTGATAGAGCATCGCTGGTGTCAACAACAAGCCGAATACAATAATGGTCTTCCATGCCCCGAGGGAAAGATCGGCAAACGCCAGCCCGGCAATCACGATCCCCGGCAGCAAGACTCCCCAGCCACTACCCAGCGCCCGTTGCAACATGGTTTCACCTCTCACACTGATAATGATAACCAATATCATATGATAAATTTTCTCATTTGTCAGCAACCCATACACCACTTACATGAGCTTTACTTAAGCAATGATGACACGAATTATTTAAGGTGATAAATTGCACAGCGGTAAACATAGAGACACAATAATCTGAACTTATGCGAGCATCTTCTCGCCCATTATTTGTGTGACCTGAACTGTGTAATTGTTAGATAAATAATGAAGTTAAGATATGACTGCACAATCCTTGCAAACTCTGCGCACAAAAAAATACCAACTCTCTCTGCGACTCTTTTTTGTTTCTCAACGCTATTTCCGCGTTGTTTGCCGTAGCCTTTCCGATCTATCCCAATAAAACCCTCTCCACACCGGGAGTCCTCATCCTTGTGCTGAGCACTGCGTTACTGACATGGCATGTGAGGTATGCAAAGAAGCGGATTAATCTCCATGCCATCTCGATACTCTTTGGTGGGTTATGGGCAGCGCACATTACGCTGAAATACCTGGCTCAGCAGAATCCTGATAATTCTTTTTTGCTGATTGCACTGTTGACGGTGTTATTTATAGGCTCTATTGCTTTTGCCAATAATATCATTGCATTTACCCTTCATTCGCTACCGTCCTTGTTGGCCTGCTTATGGTTAAACGGCAGCGAAAACGGTCTGCGGCTACTCTTTTTTTATGGCTCTGCCCATGGTCGGTATCGCAATCCAGCATGTGATTCAAAAACGTTACGATGATTTCGCCCAACAATTAATGTTCAAATTACTCGCCGAAAAAGAGACGCTGACGGACCTCAGCATGCTTGATCCATTAACGGGCTTGTACAATCGACGCGGGCTCCAGCATAAGCTGAAAGCCGTGCTGGAACTGGACACGCATGAGCATTACGTTTTACTGATCGACATCGACCACTTCAAAGCCTACAACGATCACTACGGGCATATGATGGGCGATCAGGCGCTGATCCGCGTTTCCGCCGCGATCCGCAATGCCGTGCGTTCACGCGATGTCGTCGCCCGTTTTGGCGGTGAAGAGTTTATGGTGTTACTGACGGCGAGTGACCCGCAGGCAGCCCGTACGGCGGCTGAACGCATCCGACAGAACGTTTACGATCTTAAAATTCCCCATATATTCAATGAAAGTGTCGCGACTCATGTCACGATCAGTATCGGTATTGCACCTCTGGAGGGAAGAGATGTGGAAGCGGCGATTCTTCATGCCGATCAGGCGCTCTATAAAGCGAAGGATCAGGGTCGCAACCATATTTTAGTCAGTGGTGATCCGGGTATCGCCTGACAAACCACGGCGCATTCGTGCGCCGTTCAATGCCAGACAAACAAAGATCTTGCTATCGGTTATGTCTATCGCTAGGATTGGAAATCATTATCATTTAGATTTCTATCCAGATTATGGCCTACCGTTCCGCACCGATCATTGACGATGTCATCTGGCGAGGGCCTCTCCAGCCGCAGATGCCCTCGCTGGCTGAGGCCGTGCGCGCAACCCTGGCTCAGACGCGTGAGCATCTGCTGGATTTCATCCGTCTGGATGAACCAGCTCCGCAGAGTGCGATGACACTGGCGCAATGGCGTCGTCCCAGTGAACTCAAGTCTTTGCTGGCAATTTACTCCGATCATATTTATCGCAACCACCCTACACAACCGCGCGAAAATAAACCGCTAATCTCGCTATGGGCGCAGTGGTATATCGGTTTGATGGTGCCCCCGTTGATGCTTGCTCTGCTCACGCAGGAGGCGGCAATGGATGTCTCACCTGAACATGTTCACGTTGAGTTTCACGAAACGGGACGTGCCGCCTGCTTCTGGATTGACGTCCACCAGGATCTACTGACGACAACACAATCACCACAGGCGCGCATGGAAACACTGGTTAAGCAGGCACTAATGCCAGTCATTCAGGTGCTTGAAGCGACCGGAGAGATCAACGGTAAACTTATCTGGAGCAATACCGGCTATCTGATTAACTGGTATCTCACCGAGATGAAACCGCTGCTGGGGGGAAGAGTTGTTGAATACGCTACGCCAGGTCTGCTTCTTTGAAAAGCAGTTGTCCTGTGGTGCTGACAACCCGCTCTGGCGCACCGTCGTCCCTCGAGAAGGGATTCTGGTGCGCAGAACATGCTGTCAGCGCTATCGCCTGCCAGACGTTCAGCAATGTGGTGACTGTACGCTGAAGTAATCTGGGGGGAACGCCCCAGAAGATTACAACGCAATCTGTTCGTTTTCCGCGTCTGAACGCTGTGCCTCTTCAGCCTCTTGTTCCAGCAACTGCTTCTCGTACACTTTAAAGAACGGGAAGTAGATGACCGCTGAAACCATAGCCAGAAGAACCACCAGAATCGCCGCGCGATAATCCCAGCCTAATGCCCACGCCGCACCGACCGGCGCTGGCGCGGTCCACGGCACCACTGAAATCACGCGACCAATCAGATCCAGTTTCATCGCCGCCCAGGCCAACACAGCATTCACCATCGGTGCCAGCAGAAAAGGAATAAAGAACACCGGGTTCATGACAATGGGCGTACCGAAAATCACTGGCTCGTTAATGTTGAAAATACTGGGTACTACGCTCAGTCGACCTATTGAGCGCAGATGCACGGAACGACTGCGCAGATAGCAAATCACGAGCCCCATCGTCGCACCCGACCCACCAATCACGATGAAGAATGTCCAGAATGCCTCCATGAAAATATGCGGTAATGGTGCCCCTTGCGCCAGCGCTGTCTGATTCATGCCAAGGTTGGTCAGCCAGAACATTTGCAGCATTCCGGAAACGATCGCCGCACCGTGGATACCTGCAAACCACAACAGATGGCCAATCAGTACCGCCAGTAAAATCGCTGGCAGAGAGTCGGCAGCCGACACCAATGGTTTAAAGATGGACATAATGGCTTGCGGGATGAGCATATCGAACTGTGCCTGAATCAACAGACTGAGCGGATACAACGTCAGTACCACAACCAGCACCGGGATCAGCAGATCGAATGAGTTTTTAATCATCGGCGGTACCTGTTCAGGTAACCGTATGCCAATGTTATGCGCCTTCAGAAAGCGCATCATCTCCACGCAGTAAATCGCCACCAGTATCGCCGTAAAAATCCCGGTTCCGCCGAGGCTATCTACGGGTAACGTGCCTTTTGTTTTAGGCGCCGCCACCAGTAAAAAAAGCCATGATCGATAACATAGCGCACATGAAAGGATCCAACTGATGCGATTTCGCGTAATGTTTTCCGAGGTTATAGGCGATGGCTGCACAAATGTAGATCGACATGATCCCCATGGTCATATCAAAAGGGGTGAGGATCTGCCCTTCAAATTGCTTCGCCAGATCCAGCCAGGCCCGGGCAAATCCCCAGGTAGTATCCGGCGAAAATGGAGGATAGGCAAAAACCAGCAGAAAAGATCCGACAATCATAAAAGGCATGGCAGAGATAAAGCCATCACGAATAGCCATAACATGACGCTGTGAAGAAATGCGCCCGGCAATCGGACTCACATAGTTTTCAACAAACCGGAAAATCACATTAAAGACTGCATGGTTGGTAGATTTCATAAGTGGCTCTTTTTTATGTGATACAGAGGAAGTGACAGCTCCAGTATTAATCGCTCTTTCACGGACTGCAACCGGTTACGGTAACCGGTTTCCGTGATTGTGAAGAGGATCGAAAAATCGCCCATGTTGCTGGTTTGTTACATTAAAATATTTACAGTACAGGACGACTTATGCCAAATTACGCCAGCAGTTTTCTGAAGCGTTGGGATCAAAAAAAGCGTCAGGAGAATCGAATGAGTTTGCAATCGGTACGGCAATTTCTGGCCGAACATGCCCCGGATATTGAAATCATTGAATTAGGTCAAAGCACCGCGACGGTGGAACTGGCGGCAAAAGCACATAACGTCCAGCCCGGGCAGATAGCGAAAACCCTTTCGCTAAAGGTTAAGGACGCCATCATCCTGATCGTCGCCAAAGGCGATGCAAGACTGGATAATAAGAAACTTAAAAGCACTTTCGGTGCCAAAGCGCGCATGTTAAGCAGTGATGAGGTCGTCAATGCGACGGGACATCCCGTTGGCGGGGTCTGCCCTTTCGGACTGGAAACCCCGTTGCCCGTGTATTGTGACATCTCTTTACGAGCGTTTACCGAAGTCCTTCCTGCTGCCGGCGCTATCGATAGCGCAGTGCGTATTGCACCAGAGCGCATGGCTGAACTGACTTCTGCTATCTGGGTTGATGTGTGCCAGTAAACGTCCGTTACTGACTATTGCGGTGATTAAAGTAAAATATCCGCCGCATGCAGTAAACCAGCGTCAGAGTTCACCCCCAGCTTCGACATCACATTAAACTTATGCGCCCGAATGGTTTTAATATTCCGCGCCAGTTCAGTCGCAATTTGCGGCATTGAGTAACCGCAGGACATAAAGCGCAAAATCTCACGCTCCGTCGGGCTCAGCATGCGACTCTGATTAAGATACCAAAGATTGCTGTTGCTTTCGTTGATCCGCCTCGCGCCGCTTAATGCCGTAAATAATGCCTCTTGTAGCGCAGGAAGCGGGGCTTCTTTGCTCAGTACGCCATCTAGCGGAAAGGGCGACAGTACGCTGATTAAACGCGCTTCAACATCATCATCCGCAATAACCAGACGACGCATGCCGGGATAGTTTTCGGCAAGCTCAGTCAGACTCATTAACCCTACTCGCCGGTATTTTCGGATAGAAGAGAGCGAAAAAATAACGGCAGAAAAAACAGTCGTCTTCATCGCCTGTTGAAAATCATCCAGCGTCAAATAAAGATGCAGGTTATATTGATTGTCAGGGGTTGCGTTAAATAGATTCTGAATACCAATACCACTCATAACACATTTTTCTATGAGTGCGACGTTTCGCGTACAGTGTCTGTGTTCCATTCTGCGGCCTCTCCATATACTGAAGGTAAGTTCAGTTCTCTTGCTCCCTGAGAACTGTTAATCCATGCGTACATTTCCGCATTACTGTGTATTGATAACCGGCGCATAGCGCTGTTTTTCTGGGCACTGATGGTTTTATTACTTTTTTTTAAGTAACGCAGCAATCTGGTTAATCCCCCCAACCTTTCCCTAACAGGCGCAGTACTTTTCGCTCTGATAGCGTCAAGAGAATAGTGTGGGAACTAAACTCCAGATGTTCGAACTGGGTAGGTGACAACAACATTTTACTGATTTTGTCAGGATTTTTATGCCCGGAACGAATGGTTCTGACCAGGCTCTCTATCGGTTCAACATCCGATAACAACGTACTGGAGGGGCGCATCAATAATTCGACTGCCTGTGCGTAATACGCCCGCGATACCAGAAAAACCCAATGAACATCCCGGTATTGAGAAAGAAGTGTATAGAACCGCTCACAGACAGTTCGCGGCTGATGACATTTACCGGTTAAATCCACGATCGCCAATTCCGCCCGACGCAATTGCAGTGGCGTGAGTTCTTCTACAACACCGCAGGTGGTGAGTTCATACTCCGGGAAATGCTGTTGCATAACCCCATGGAGCCCCGCTTGTATCACAGGGACTTTACTGATGACTATTCCGTTTTTGCAGCATCCTGGCAACATATATCCTCCATATCCATATTAATTAATCTATCTGTTATTAATGAATCGCACTTGAATTAACACATACAGCCATGCAATACAAAAAATAAAACAATAGACAATATGAATTGTTTATCCCTGGTGTTTATACTCTAATTCTGTATGACGCGGTTATACAACTATCGCGGGGTATAATACAAGTCGATATTGTCGATATGTACTCCGCATTCCAGAACAAGATATTAAGCATTCTTTTTTTATATATGAATTTTTTATTTATCCAATTCTGGACAAGCTATTTTTTAATTAATTCCCGGTATGCCTTCGGAGACAACGCAGAATGCCTTTTAAAGAAACGGGAAAAGTAGGTGACATCGCTGAATCCCAGATAGTCGGAGATCTGGCTGATAGTCATGCTGGTATATTGCAGACTGCGTTTCGCTTCAAGTATCAACCGCTGATGCAATACGTTTAATGCACTGCAATGATGGAACTCACGGCATAGTTGGTTTAGATAATTGGTTGAAAGGCCGATGCGCTGGGCGTATTCAGCGAGAGGAAGATGCTCGCGATAGTGGCTCTCAACCTGCCGGGCAAAAAAGGCGTATTGCGCTACGACGGCGCGCCAGAGTGTCTTTCGGTTGCTTAGCTGGCCTGCTCTGCCGACGAAGCCAGACCAGAAGCGCGCTCAGCAATGAAAACAACATCATTTCCCGCGCCTCACTATCGGTCTGATACTCTTTTTGTAAGGCGGAAAAAAGCGTGCGGATGTGGCTGCGAGACTGAGCCACCGGCACGCACTGTGGGGTATTGAGCAATGGCAACGGCTGTGGAAACTGAGACTCCAGGCGGCCAATCAGCGGCAACGCCAGAGAAAGAACGTAGCCCTGGGTGCCGGGTGAAAAACGAAAGCCGTGGACACAAAGCGCAGGGACGACCTGAATACAGGCATCGCGCATGACCGTGGTCTGTCCCTCGATTTCAATTATTGCTTCGCCCCGATGCAAATAAAGCAACTGGACAATCTCAGCATGCTGATGCACCCGAATATGCCATTCATACAGACTGCTGCGCTGATGAATCGACTCGCAGTGCAGCAGATCAGGCGTTGGCCATCCCTGTTGTTCACCATACAGTTTGAAAACAGGTATAATTTCAGCCTGTTGCATTGTTTTCCCTCATCGCTTGCCCACCTCTTCGTAAGGCAGCCCGACGTAATTCTCCGCAATCGTCGTCAGTCCGGCCCTTGAGCCCAGATAGTACTGTCGATCTGCCTCCTGCATCTTGCGATCAAAGTCGCTCTTTTCCTGAAAATCATGTAGCAGGTGTGTCATAAACCAACTGAATCGTTCCCCTTTCCATACGCGGTTAAGAGCCAGACGGGAATAGGTCGCCAGCAGATCGCTGCGCCCGTGCTGATAGTATTGCGTCAAAATACGCCATAAATAGTTGACGTCGGACGCGGCCAGATTCAGTCCTTTTGCTCCGGTCGGCGGAACGATATGCGCTGCATCACCGACCAGAAAGAGCTTGCCGTACTGCATCGGCTCTACCACGTAACTACGCAACGGCGCGATGCTTTTCTCAAGTGAGTGACCAGTCACTAACTTCGAGGCCAGTTCATCAGGGAGCCGCCTTTTCAGCTCGCCCCAGAAGCGCTCATCGCTCCAGGATTCAACCCGCTCGCTGAGCGGGACCTGCAAATAGTAGCGGCTTCTGGTTAGTGAGCGCTGACTACAAAGTACAAACCCGCGCTCATGATGCGCATAAATTAACTCCGGATTGACTGGTGGTGTATCGGCCAGCAGCCCAAGCCAGCCAAATGGCCAGATACTTTCGTACTCGCGGATAAGATCACGAGGAATACTTTGTCGGGAAACACCGTGGAATCCATCACACCCGGCAATGAAATCGCATTCAAGTCGGCACTTCTCCCCCTCTTTCTCAAACGTGACTGACGGATGGTCACTTTTGGCATCGTGAATCTCAACCTGCTGGACGCCATAAATCGTGGGAGCCCCACAATTGTTGCGCGCCTGCATCAGGTCCCGTGTAACTTCCGTTTGTCCGTAAACCATGACGCTTTTGCCACCGGTCAATTCGCTCAGCGCGACGGGAATGCGTTTGCCATCAAAAATAAACTCAACGCCATGATGTACCAGGCCTTCGCTGTCCATACGCTGCGCTACACCAGCTTCCCGCAAAAGCGAAACGGTCCCACTCTCGAGGATCCCCGCGCGGATGCGCCCCAGCACATACTCCGGCGTTTGTCGTTCGATGATGACAGTGCGGATCCCCGCTTGATGCAACAACTGCCCCAGCAGTAGCCCGGAAGGTCCAGCCCCAATAATCGCGACCTGAGTTTTCATCACATTCCTCACCTGCATAGTTGATTATTTGTTTAATCAATGTTGAATAAAAGTTTCAAATTGCATTTTTGATAAGCAGGAACAGAAAAAGAAGGTCCGAATGCAGGTAAAAATTGCACTTTTCACCGATTTGGCAAAAGTGTGGAGTCGTTCAAATTCTGGCAATCATAAAGCAGACGTTTTTTTCAACAGAAAGATTGATCTCAGCCGGAGCCAAAAAATGCATGCTTCGTGATACAAAGGAGTCTTTCGTTATTCGACAGTACGCAACGCGTCTTTTCAGCCAGGGCGAGTCATGCAAGAAGAGCAGTCATTTCAGCGAACGGTCACACGGTTATGCATTCAGTGTGGACTTTTTTTACTGCAACACGGCGCGGAGAGTGCGCTAGTTGATGAACTCTCCACCCGACTCGGGCTGGCATTGGGGATGGACAGCGTTGAAAGCGCTATCTCCTCCAATGCTATTGTTCTGACCACTATTAAAGACGGGCAGTGTCTGACCTCCACGCGAAAAAACCAGGATCGCGGCATTAATATGCATGTGGTCACTGAGGTGCAGCACATCGTCATCCTCGCCGAACACAAGCTGCTGGATTATAAAGGCGTCGAGAAGCGTTTCAGTCAGGTCAGGCCCCTGCGCTATCCGCGCTGGCTGGTTGCGTTGATGGTCGGTCTCTCCTGCGCCTGCTTCTGTAAGCTGAATAACGGCGGTTGGGACGGCGCGGTGATTACCTTTTTTTGCCAGCATGGTGGCGATGTATATTCGTCAAATCCTGGCGCATCGCCATTTGCATCCGCAGATCAACTTTTGCGTCACGGCTTTTGTCGCGACCACCATTTCCGGTCTGATGTTACATCTTCCCGCCTTTAGCCAGACGCCCACGGTGGCGATGGCCGCCAGTGTCCTGCTGTTGGTTCCTGGCTTTCCGCTGATCAATGCGGTGGCGGATATGTTTAAAGGACACATCAATACCGGTCTGGCACGCTGGGCGATCGCCAGCCTGCTGACGCTCGCAACCTGCGTGGGCGTGGTCATGGCGCTGACACTTTGGGGGCTTCGCGGATGGGTATAATCGATTTCATTCTCGCGCTGATGCAGGACATGCTGCTTTCCGCGATCCCCGCACTGGGGTTTGCGATGGTCTTTAACGTTCCCCACCGCGCCCTGCCCTGGTGCGCGCTGCTCGGTGCGCTTGGTCACGGTTCGCGCATGGTGATGATGACCGCCGGGTTCAATATTGAATGGTCAACGTTTGTCGCCTCTCTGCTTGTCGGCAGCATCGGCATCCAATGGTCGCGCTGGTATCTGGCGCACCCGAAAGTGTTTACCGTTGCGGCGGTGATCCCGATGTTCCCTGGAATTTCAGCCTACACAGCAATGATCTCTGCAGTAAAAATCAGCCACTTTGGCTATAGCGAACCGTTGATGATTACATTGCTGACTAATTTCCTGAAAGCCTCGTCAATTGTGGGCGCGCTTTCGATCGGACTCTCCGTGCCAGGCCTTTGGCTCTACCGAAAACGCCCTCGCGTTTAATCGCCGCGGCAGGCGCATCCCTGCCGCTCCTCCTCTACGGTGTGTTACTATAGAAACAGTGTCCCTTCTCGGTTGTAGTCGGTATTGAGAAACGTTATGTCATCCAGAATTTTGACCCCGGACGTCATTGGTATTGACGCCTTATTACACGATCACCAGACGGTGCTGGCGAAGTCTGAAGCTGGCGCGGTGGCGGTGTTTGCCAACAACGCCCCTGCCTTTTACGCACTGACCCCCCGCTCGCCTGGCACAACTGCTGGCGCTCGAAGAAAAGCTCGCCCGCCCCGGGAGCGATGTGACGCTGGATGCACAGTTTTATGAGGAACCACAGCCAGTGCCGGTCGCCGTACCGCTGGGGAAATTCGCCATGTATCCCGCCTGGCAACCGGACGCCGACTTCCAGCGTCAGGCTGCGCTGTGGGGTGTCGCGTTAAGAGAGCCGGTCACCGCTGAAGAACTGGCTTCGTTCGTGACCTACTGGCAAGCGGAAGGCAAAGTGTTTCATCACGTGCAGTGGCAGCAAAAACTGGCGCGCAGCGTGCAGATCGGCCGCGCAAGCAACGGCGGCCTGCCGAAGCGCGATGTGAACACGGTCAGCGAACCAGATAATCAAATTCCACCGGGTTTTAGAGGTTAACCATGAAAAACGTTGGCGATCTGATGAAACGCCTGCAAAAAATGATGCCCGCCCATATCGAACCGGCGTTCAAAACGGGTGAAGAGCTACTGGCCTGGCAGAAGGAGCAAGGTGAAATTCGTGCCGCCGCGCTGGCTCGTGAAAACCGGGCGATGAAAATGCAGCGCACTTTTAACCGTTCCGGCATCCGTCCGCTACATCAAAACTGCTCATTCGATAATTATCATGTGGAATGTGAAGGCCAGATGAATGCGTTGAGCAAAGCGCGACAGTATGTGGAAGAGTTCGATGGCAATATCGCCAGCTTTATCTTCTCCGGCAAACCAGGAACGGGGAAAAACCACCTCGCCGCGGCAATCTGCAACGAGCTGCTGCTGCGCGGGAAGTCAGTGCTGATTATCACCGTGGCGGACATCATGTCGGCGATGAAAGAGACGTTCAGCAATCGTGAAACCAGCGAAGAGCAGTTGCTGAACGATCTGAGCAATGTTGATCTGCTGGTCATTGACGAGATCGGCGTGCAAACCGAATCGCGCTATGAAAAGGTGATCATCAACCAGATCGTCGATCGTCGTTCCTCCTCAAAGCGCCCCACTGGCATGCTCACCAACAGTAATATGGAAGAAATGACCAAACTGCTGGGCGAACGCGTGATGGATCGCATGCGGCTGGGTAACAGCCTGTGGGTGATCTTCAACTGGGACAGCTTCCGCAGTCGGGTAACCGGCAAAGAGTATTAAGACCATTCTTAGACTGAGCGGCGCTATACTCCGACGAAGGTCTATACACGAGTAATCACAATGAAAACGACAAAACGTTTGCTGTGCTGCGCGATCGCGGCCAGCGCCTGCTTCGCAGCCAATACTTTCGCCGCCTCATGGCAGGACTCTCTCACCAGCGCAGCCAGCGAACTGAGCAAGCAGAGCACCACCTCGTCGCAAAGCGGGACGTCGCTCTCTTCCCTGACCAGCCTGCTCAATGGCGGCAATCAGGCGCTGAGTGCGAACAATATGAATAACGCCGCCGGGATTTTGCAGTACTGCGCGAAGCAGAAGCTGGCGTCCGTTACTGATGCAGAAAATGTGAAAAATCAGGTACTGGATAAACTGGGTCTCGGCGCGACCGAGCAAAAGCAGGACACCAACTATCTGGACGGTATTCAGGGCCTGCTCAATACCAAAGACGGTCAGCAGCTTAACCTGAATAATATCGGCAGTACGCCGCTCGCAGAAAAAGTGAAGACGAAAGCCTGCGATCTGGTACTCAAACAGGGTATGAACTTTATTTCCTGATCCCCGACGCCGCGTTTTGGCCGTTTTCCGCCCTGCGCGGCGCGTCCCCTCCCTTTTCGTTCTTCTCTTTTACCCACGCCAGGTATGACGGGAAGTGACGACGATCAAAAAAAGCCTATTTCTAAACTAATTCTGAATAACAAGGTAATTAAATGTCACTAGAATTGCAGCTAAGTGACAACCCCATTACATTGTACTTTTCCGTAAACGCTGAGCTGCCAGTTGAACGCCTGGTTTAGAGCCTTATCACAAGGCTGTTTGTGAGGATCGTCCGTTGTCTGAGTTACTCTCCATCGCGCTGTTTCTTGCCTCTGTACTGATTTATGCCTGCAAAGCGGGTCGCAACACCTGGTGGTTTGCCGCCAACCTGACGGTGCTGGGACTTTTTGTGATTCTGAATATCACGCTGTTCGCCAGCGACTATTTCACAGGTGATGGAATTAACGATGCCGTACTCTACACGTTGACGAACAGTCTGACAGGGGCCGGTGTCGGCAAATACATTCTGCCGGGCATTGGCATTGCGTTAGCGCTTGTGGCGGTCTTTGGTACGCTGGGCTGGGTACTGCGTCGTCGCCGTCATCATCCTCATCATTTTGGTTACAGCCTGCTGGCACTGCTGCTGGCGCTGGGTTCCGTCGATGCCAGTCCGGCATTTCGTCAGATCAGCGAACTGGTCAAATCCCAGACCCGCGACGGCGATCCCGATTTCGCGGCCTACTATAAAGAGCCGGCGAAAAGCATCCCCAACCCGAAGCTGAACCTGGTGTACATCTACGGTGAAAGCCTGGAACGTACCTATTTCGATAATGAAGCCTTTCCGGAACTCACTCCGGAACTCGGCGCGTTGAAAAACGAAGGCATGGATTTCAGCCACACCCAGCAGTTACCGGGTACGGATTACACCATTGCCGGGATGGTCGCCTCTCAGTGCGGCATTCCGCTGTTCGCACCGTTTGAAGGCAACGCGTCGGCATCGGTTTCCAGTTTCTTCCCGCAGAATATCTGCCTCGGGGATATCCTGAAAAACTCCGGCTATCAGAACCACTTTGTGCAGGGGGCAAACCTGCGTTTTGCCGGGAAAGACGTGTTCCTGAAGTCCCACGGTTTCGATTATCTGTATGGCGCCGAAGAGTTAAAAAGCGTCGTCGCCGACCCAAATTACCGCAATGACTGGGGCTTCTATGACGACACGGTACTGGATGAAGCGTGGAAGAAGTTCGAAGAGCTCTCCCGTTCCGGCCAACGTTTTTCTTTGTTTACCCTGACCGTCGATACCCATCATCCGGATGGTTTTATCTCGCGCACCTGCAGCCGCAAACGCTATGATTTCGACGGTAAACCCAACCAGTCCTTTAGCGCTGTCAGTTGTAGTCAGGAAAATATTGCGGCGTTTATCAATAAAATCAAAGCCTCACCGTGGTTCAAAGATACCGTGATTGTGGTCTCTTCGGACCATCTGGCGATGAACAACAGCGCATGGAAATACCTGAACAAACAGGATCGCAACAACCTGTTCTTCGTGATACGCGGGGACAAACCACAGCAGGAGACGCTGGCAGTCAAACGTAACACGATGGATAACGGCGCCACGGTGCTGGATATTCTCGGTGGTGACAACTTTATCGGTCTGGGGCGCAGCAGCCTGTCGGGCCAGTCGATGTCGGAAGTGTTCCTCAACAGCAAAGAAAAGATCCTCGCCATGAAGCCGGACATCATTCGCCTGTGGAACTTCCCGAAAGAAATGAAAGATTTCACCGTCGACCGGGATAAAAATATGATCGCTTTTTCCGGCAGCCATTTCCGTCTGCCGTTACTGCTGCGGGTGTCGGATAAGCGCGTCGAGCCACTCCCGGAAAGCGAATACTCCGCCCCGCTGCGCTTTCAGCTTGCCGATTTTGCCCCGCGCGATAACTTCGTCTGGGTCGATCGCTGCTATAAGATGGGTCAGCTGTGGTCGCCGGAACTGGCGCTCTCAACCGACTGGTGCGTCTCGCAGGGTCAGCTTGGCGGCGAGCAAACCGTCCAGCATGTTGATAAAGCACAGTGGAAAGGTAAGACGGCCTTTAAAGACACGGTGATCGACATGGAACGCTACAAAGGCAACGTCGATACACTGAAAATCGTCGATAACGACATCCGCTATAAAGCCGACAGCTTTGTCTTCAACGTGGCAGGCGCGCCGGAAGAGGTGAAGCAGTTCAGCGGGATTTCTCGTCCGGAATCCTGGGGACGCTGGTCTAACGCGCAACTGGCGGAAGAGGTGAAGATCGAGTACAAACAGCCGCTGCCGAAAAAATTCGACCTGGTGATCACCGCGAAAGCCTTCGGCGACAATGCGAATCGTCCCATTCCGGTACGCGTGGGCAAAGAAGAGCAGACGCTGGTGTTGGGTCACGATGTCACCACCACCACGCTGCATTTCGACAACCCGACGGAGGCGGATACGCTGGTGATTGTCCCGCCTGTGCCGGTCCCGACCAACGAAGGCAACATCCTCGGCCACTCACCGCGTAAGCTGGGGATCGGCATGGTTGAAATCAAAGTGGTCAGCGCTCAGGGCTGACCACCGACAATAAAAAAACAGCGCCCAACACCACTCCGGGCGCTGCATGGCAATCGTCAGAACGTAATCACCCCTTTGATCAACGCCCGGTTGTTAATCACATCCTGTTCAAAGATCTCCGCAAGCTGGCTGAACGGATAGCGATGCGTGAGCATCATTTCAGCGCTCAATTTACCTTCCGCCATCAGCCGTCCGACCTTCGCAAAATCCTCCGGCGTGGCATTACGGCTGCCCATCATGGTGGTCTCTTTCTTGTGAAACTCCGGGTCAGAGAACTGTAAATCGCCTTTGAACAGCCCGACAAAAACGATGGTGCCGCCGTGGCGGATCAGGTTAACGCTATTGTTCATGGCATGCTGGTTACCGGTCGCATCGAGCACTTTTTGCGCCAGTGAACCGTCAAATTGCGCCCGCAGTTGAGCCTCAAAATCTGCCGCAGAGGGATCCACCACCGGCAGGCCGAGACGAGAAGCAACGTGTTCGCGGCGCGCCGCACTGGTATCGGCCACTACCACCTGCGCCCCCCTCCGCTTTGGCAATAGCCGCCGCCCCGATCCCAATTGGCCCGGCCCCAACGACCAGCACCTGCTCACCGGGCGCGATGGCGGCACGGCGTACCGCATGCGCGCTAATCGCATAAGGCTCGATCAGCGCCGCAGCCTGAGGATCAATCCCTTCCGCCGACAACAGGTTGGTCGCCGGCACGCTGAGATACTCGCTAAACCCTCCGTCCTGATGCACACCGATCACCGAAATTTTCTCGCAGCAGTTCGTTCGCCCTCCCAGGCACGCCGGACACTGCTGACACGCAACATAAGGGATCACCGCCACCTGCTGACCCACGTTAAATTGTGTGACCTTCTCGCCGAGCGTCACAATATCACCACATATTTCATGGCCTAACACGCGTGGATAACTAAAAAAAAGGTTGATTACCGCCCCAGGCATGAATATCGGTACCACAAATACCGACAGACTTAATTTTAATTAATACTTCCTGTTTATCTGGAATCGGTATGTCGCGTATCTCATGAATTAATTTCCTGGGTTCCTGGCAAATCAACAAATTCATTGTGGACATCGTTATGCGCTCCTGTTTCTTTGTTGCTTCAGATATTGATGAAAATAGAAATAGCCGCGTAACGAGAAAGCTAATTTGTGAAACCCTGCGCATTAAAATGTTTTAAATCGGGTTTTAATGCAGTCAAAAGGAGATCCCAATGAGCCGTTCGCAAAATTTACGTCACAATGTCATTAACCAGGTGATCGATGATATGGCGCGCGGCCATCTTCCTTCCCCGTTGCCGTCGCAAAGCGCATTAGCCGAGATGTACAACATCAGTCGCACCACCGTACGCCATATGCTGAATCACCTCAGCGAGTGCGGCGTATTAACCCAGGTCGGTAACGACCACGTCATTACCCGAAGCCCTGAACATGATGATGGTTTTGCCTGTACCACGGCCTCCATGGCGGAGCAGAGCCGTATTTTTGAGCAGGCGTTTTATACGATGATTAACCAACGCCAACTTCGTGCTGGCGAGACGTTTTCAGAACTTCAACTGGCCAGATCGGCAGGCGTCAGCCCGGTGGTAGTACGAGAATACCTATTAAAATTTGGACGTTACGATCTCATTCAGAGCGAGAAGCGCGGCCAGTGGAGCATGAAAAAGTTCGATCAGTCCTATGCTGAACAGCTTTTTGAGCTCCGTGAGATGCTGGAAACCCATGCACTACAGCACTTTCTTAATCTGCCGGATGACGATCCGCGCTGGCTGCAGGCCAAAATGCTGCTGGAACGCCACCGTACGCTGCGCGACAGCGTCGGCAGCAACTTTCGTATGTTCTCCCTGCTGGACCGTGATTTTCACGCGCTGTTGCTCTCTGCTGCCAATAATATATTTTTCAATCAATCACTTGAGATTATTTCAGTGATCTTCCATTTCCATTACCAGTGGGATGAACGCGATCTTAAACAACGCAATATCATCGCCATTGATGAACACATGACCATCCTCAGCGCGCTGATTTGCCGCAGCGACCTCGATGCGCTTCTTGCACTGCGTAACCATCTGAATACGGCGAAACAATCGATGATTCGCTCTATCCGGCAAGAAAATGAATAAATTAAAAACACATTAAAAACAACAAACCTTTAGCAAGAGCACGAATTCATACAACACATACAGCACCATGATGACTTTCTGCTTACTTTCTGATTAGGCAGGATTCACTCTGATTTTTTCCGCCAGTACAAAAGTGAGTTTTATTCGTTGACCCCTGGGAGCAAGTAGAAAATGAACAAGATAATAGCCGTGCTGATTACTGTTTGTACTTTTTTTCTGCCATTCACCATTCAGGCTAAACCGCTTTCTATTAAAGTCGCATATGAGAATAATCCAGGCGAGCCATTAGATGTGGTGATGCGCTACTGGGCTGACATTCTGAATAAAAAAAGTAATGGAGAAATAACGCTGGTTCTCTATCCCAGCTCACAGCTAGGGTCAAAACAAGATGTGACTGAACAAGCCATGATGGGAATGAACGTCATCACGCTCACCGATGTGGCTTTCCTCGCCGATTATGAACCTGATTTAGGTATTTTGTTTGGACCTTATCTGACTGACGATCCGCAGAAACTCTTCAAAATTTATGAGAGCGACTGGTTTCGCCAAAAAAAATGAAGACCTGAAGAAAAAAGGGATTCATGTGGTGATGAACAATTATCTGTACGGCACCCGTCAGATTATTTCTAAAAAACCGATTCGCAAAGTGGAAGATCTGGCGGGGATGAAAATCCGCGTACCGAATAACGTGATGCAAATTAAAGCCATTCAGGCGATGGGTGCCACGCCAACCCCGATGCCGCTGGGTGAAGTTTACCCTGCACTGACTCAGGGCGTCATTGATGGCGTTGAAAACCCAATTTCCGTTCTGCAAGGGCAAAAACTGTTTGAGCAGGCGAAATATCTGTCGATGGTCAATTACCTGACCAACACCTCGGTATGGATTGGCGGTGAAGCGTTTTTCAGTACGCTCTCCCCTGAGCAACTGGAGTTGATTCATTCAACGGGTTATGAAGCGGGTCTCTACAGCCAGAAATTAACGATTGAACGCGACGCGGAAATGCTGAAGGCCATGGAAGCAGAAGGTGTCGAAGTCATTTACCCGGATACCGAAGCCTTCCGTCAGAAAGCCCGCGACGTTTATACGCAATTCCCGGAGTGGACGCCGGGCTTGTATGAAACCATTCAACAGCAACTGCAATAAATACAGGCACAGATCGCCCGAAACCTTTTTCTCTCAAGGCCAGGGCGACTCTCTGAAGGAGGATTAATGCGTTTCTTTGGCAAGCTTGTAGAACTGGGCGCAGCGCTGGCATTGTTTATCCTGGTGATCATGACCATTGCAGCCGTGTTCATGCGTTATTTTATTGGACAACCCATTCAGTGGACTGAGGAAGTGTCCGGATTGCTGATGATTTGGGTGGTGATGTTGGGTGGCGTAGTCGCTGAACGTGACCGGGCACATCTGACTATTCCTTTTGTCGTCGATATGCTCCCACATAAAGTCAAACGCATTATTGCTTCGCTGGTTGCCGTGCTTTCCATTGGGTTGCTGGTTTATATGGCCTGGCTGGGTTATCGACTGGCGGAAATGGCGCAGTATAAGGTCACGCAAATATTAAAAGTGTCCTGGTTCTGGATTGATGTCGCTGTTCCGGTCGGTACCCTGGCAACGACAGTTTACACGCTCTACTGGTTAATTAATGACGTTAAACAGGGTGATGTTGGCGAGGAAAAACAATGAGCTGGTTATTAATTATTCCACTAATGATCGTGTGCTTATTTCTGAATATTCGTGTGTATCTGGCAATGTTTATCGGCATTATTGCCTATTTCCTCTTCTTTTCCACGGTTCCGATTGAAATTGCGGTTCAGCGGTTGATTGCGCCAACCCAAAGCCCGTCCCTGCTGGCAATCCCCTTCTTTATCTTGTTGGGTACGCTGATGAGTTATACCGGGATTGCAGAACGTATCCTGCAGGTGGCGAATATTCTGGTCGGTAAAATGCGGGGTGGACTCGGGGTCGCCAATATTCTGGTCAGCACCATGATGGGAGGAGTCAGCGCCTCAAACCTGGCCGACGCAGCGATGCTGTCGCGCATGATGGTTCCCGAGATGGAGCGTAAAGGCTACAACCGCGCCTTTGCGGCGGCGATCACCGCCGGGGGTTCGCTTGTCACGCCGATCATCCCGCCGGGGATTGCCCTGATTATTTATGGTCTGGTGGCAGATGTCTCCATCGGGAAAATGTTCATGGCCGGTCTGATTCCGGGTCTGCTCTGTGCGGTGTTGTTAATGTTTACGGTTTATCTGGTTGCCCGTAAAACCAACGCGAAACCCTCACGCGACACCTGGCCTACCGGTAAGGAAGCGCTCTTCTCGCTTGGGCAGGCATGGCCCGCGCTGTTTTTGATATTTGCCGTCGTAGGAGGGATTCGCGCCAACATCTTCACCCCAACAGAAGCCGGTGCGGCAGCGGTACTCATCGTGTTGATTATCGGTTTCTTCATTTATCGTCAAATGACTCTCGGCCATGTTGTGAAAGCCCTGGGAGAAACGGCGCGGGCAACGGCATCGGTCATGTTAGTGATCATGGCAAGCGCCGCACTCGGTTGGATCTTCTCAATGGAACATGCTGGCGTCGCGGTGGCGAACTTTGTCACGACGCTGACAGAAAACAAATACATATTCCTGTTAATTATCAATATTCTTTTGCTAACACTGGGGATGTTTCTTGAAGGGAATGCCATTCTGTTGATCCTGGTTCCCTTGCTTAAACCTGTCGTGGCGCATTTTGGTATCGACCCGGTACATTTCGGTATCATCATGATTTTCAACCTTTCTATTGGCGCCTTCACGCCGCCGGTTGGCACCGTCATGTTACTGGTCTGCAATATTACGCAGGTTTCCGTCGGACAGTTTTTCCGCCAGTCTCTGCCGTTACTGGGTACTTTGTTACTCATGCTGATGTTGGTGACCTACATACCGGCTATTTCGTTATTTCTCGTCTGACCTGTTAACCCCATCATGTCCCCGCTCGCGGGGGACTTTTCCCTGCGACCGGACAGCGCGTTATACTGCCCTCATTGTCACCTCATTTCCGGTATCGTTATGCACATTACGGTTCGCCCCACCACTCTGGCAGACGTTGCCGTTCTGCCTGCAATTGAACGCTCAGCAGGGCAGCGTTTTTTAGATGTGCCGGATCTGGCATGGATTGCAGACGATCATATTGTCAGCGCGGAACTGCACCGGGAATATGCCGCTAAAGGATTGAGTTGGCTGGCGCGGGTTGACGATCGGCCCGTTGGATTTCTGCTTGGCGAGGCGATGGGGGCATCGCTGTATGTTGCTGAATTTTCGCTGCACCGGGCGTGGCAGGGGAAAGGAATTGGTCGCCAGCTAATCAACACGGTTGCGGATTGGGCGCGTGAGCATGGCTTCACCTCCCTGACGCTCACCACGTTTCGCCATGTCGCCTGGAATGCACCGCTGTATCAACATCTGGGATTTGAAATACTGGAAGATGGCGCGTTGCCGCCGCCATTACGCCAGAAGCGAGAGGAAGAAACAGCGCATGGCATGGCGTTTGAATCGCGTTGTGCCATGCGCCTGAGGCTTAATTAAAACGTTTCCCAGTTATCCCCGGTCTCCGCAATAGCGGCTTTACGCGGCTGAACCGTTGTGGAAACGGACTTCACGCTCGCAACGTCACGCGCACGCTGCTGTTCCTGTTGGATGCGGAACACGGCAACGGCCTGTGTCAGACGGCTGGCCTGCTCTTCCAGCGCAGCGGCGGCGGCGGCAGACTCTTCCACCAGCGAGGCGTTCTGCTGGGTCACGCGATCCATTTCCGCCACGGCCAGACCGACCTGGTCGATCCCACGGCTCTGTTCATCAGACGCAGAGGCGATTTCTCCCATTATGTCGGTCACGCGGGTGACCGCATTCACGATTTCATCCATCGTTTCGCCGGCGCTTTCAACCAGCGTAGAACCGACGTCAACACGGCTTACCGAGTCTTCAATCAGGGTCTTGATCTCGCGCGCGGCCTGCGCACTGCGCTGCGCGAGGTTACGAACTTCACCGGCAACCACCGCAAAGCCGCGTCCCTGTTCACCTGCACGTGCCGCTTCTACCGCTGCGTTCAGCGCCAGAATATTAGTCTGGAAGGCAATGCCGTCGATCACGCTGATAATGTCAGCAATTTTCTGCGAACTGGAGGCGATATCGCGCATGGTTTGCACCACGTTATCCACCACTTTCCCGCCTTTCTGCGCCGTTTCGGACGCGCTCAGCGCCAGATGGCTGGCCTGACGGGCGTTTTCGGCGTTCTGCTTAACGGTAGCGGTCAACTCTTCCATGCTCGCCGCCGTCTCTTCCAGAGAGGCCGCCTGCTGCTCGGTACGGGAAGAGAGATCGTTGTTACCCATCGCGATTTCGCTGGCGCCGCTGTAAATGGCGTTCGCGCCGTTACGCACGTCGCCCACGGTACGCACCAGTTCACCCTGCATGTGGCGCAGGCTTTCCGCCAGTTGGCCCATTTCATTGGTGCCTTCGACATCAATCCGCTTCACCAGATCGCCGCTGGCAATATGACGAATGCTCGCGATCAGGCGGTTCATTGGCGCGATCAGCGACAGTTTGATGCCAAACCAGACGGCAATAATAACCACCAGCACTGCCAACAACACGCTGCCCAGAACCCACATCGCCTGGCTGTAAGAGCTGTTGTTGTCCTCTACCGCCAGGTCATACAGACGGTCGTTCTGTTGCAAATAGTTGACATACTGCTTCTCAAAACCATCCTGATACCCCTGGGTTGGCTGATCGAAAAACTCGTTGATCTTCCCGGCCCCCAGCAACTGGATCAGTTCGGCTAACGCATTGTGATAGATATCGTAATTGCGCTTGATTTCCGCTGACGCCGCTTCGCTTTGACGTGGGTCACGCGGTAACGCTTCATAGTCCGCCCAGTTTTTCTCTGCCTGTTTCAGGGAAACGCTGGCAATCTGCATCAGCTCCGCAACGGTTGCGCCGCTGCCGATATTGTTCTGATCCATCATGTAGCGGATACCCGCACGGTTAAGGGTGTTACGCGTTTGCAGCAGGGCCACCCAACTGCCGTTCAGCGTAGACTGCTGCTGACGAATGGTTTGCAGTACGGTGAAATTCTCTTTGTCATTTTTCAATGCGTTAAAGAACAAACCGCCCGAAGTGAGTTGTAAAAGGCCAAATAAAGCCAGAACCAACAATAAGCTGGTCACAATCTTGATACGTTTTAACATGTTTTCTCTTTCCGCTAGACAGATACTCTGGTTGTCGGCCAGGAACGAGAAAACTTTATGCAATCGCGAGGTGTATCACAGGAAATTTGTTCAATTAACTGGCAAAAAAAGCGATGACCCGCTACCCGAACGGGAATCAGGCGAGGATGCCTCGCCCTTTCTGCCTTATCTCAGCGCGGAAATGTCATCAAACAGCGAACGGGTAATCGTCACCCCTTCCAGCCGCGATTTCTCCCGCGTACTAAAACGTCTTTCTCCCGGCAGTCGCGCTCCCTGCTCCTGCATCGCGGCAAACAGCGTTTCTGCGCGCTCCAGATGGCGATGCGCCTCATCCCCAAGGAACCGGGACGGGTCAAGCGCCAGAATCAGTTCGCCGCCGTACGGCAGACCGCCTGCCCCCCTCATCCCAGGCCAGCGATTCCGCACTGGTCATGTCCCCGATGAGCGGCCCTGCCAGCAGTTCAACCATTGCCGCAAACGCCGAGCCTTTGTGACCACCAAAGGTCAACATCGCGCCATTTAATACCGCCTGCGGATCGGTTGACGGTTGCCCTTCGCTGTCGATACCCCACCCTTCCGGAATCGCTTTTCCAGCCCGCTGATGCAACTGGATCTCGCCGCGCGCCGCCGCACTGGTCGCCATATCAAAAATGTAAGGCGGCTTGCCGTTGCGCGGCCAGCCAAAGGCGATCGGGTTGGTACCAAACAGCGGACGCGTACCGCCGGCCGGTGCAACCCAGGCGTGGCTTGGCGTGCAGGCATACCCCACCAGTCCGGCGTCCGTCAGTGGTTCAATATCCGCAAACAACGCGGAAAAGTGCACGCAACGGTTGATCGCTAACGCCGCAATCCCGCACGTTTTAGCTTTACAGATGAGCAGTGGCAACGCCTGCTCATAGGCCACGAGGGAGAACGCGCCGCCCGCGTCCGCTTTAACAATAGCGGGTGCCTGATCGGAAATCTGCGGACGTGCATCAGCGGAGACTTTTCCTTTACGCAAGGTTTCGACTATTCCCAGCAAGCGCCATAGCCCGTGAGACGCGCAGCCGTCGCGCTCGCCCGCCGTCACATTACGCGCGATAGCATCCGCATGCTCCGCACTAAAGCCGTTGCTGCTCAGCACCTCACGCGCCAGCATGTAAGCCTCAGATAAAGTGAGGTTTACTGTTTCCATGTTGTTCTCCTTATGATGTTGTCGGCAATAAGCGTAGTCGGTATTCGCCCCTGGTTGGCGGATTTTTCTTTGTGATCTCAGTCACATAATATTCGCCGCCCGGCGTTCCTCTTTACCGCTTACTGACACTTCTGACCGCTTAACTCCCCATTTGACCGCTCACTTATTTACCTTACTTTACACGCGCGACTCTCTGGCAAGATCGTCATCAGCATAGCAGTCAAATTACCTCTTCAAACGCAACCCAAACCAAACGGCTTCGGCCAATTATTCATCTTATAAAACCAGGTTTTACTATGGATACGAAAAAGATATTCAAGCACATACCCTGGGTGATCCTCGGGATCATCGGGGCATTCTGCCTCTCGGTTGTCGCCTTACGCCGGGGTGAACACGTCAGCGCCCTGTGGATCGTGGTCGCTTCCGTGTCGGTATATCTGGTGGCTTATCGCTACTACAGCCTGTACATCGCCCAGAAGGTGATGAAGCTTGACCCTACACGTTCTACCCCCCGCGGTCATCAATAACGATGGCCTGAACTACGTTCCGACCAACCGCTACGTGCTGTTCGGGCACCACTTTGCCGCGATCGCGGGCGCTGGTCCGCTGGTCGGTCCGGTTCTGGCCGCGCAGATGGGTTACCTGCCTGGTACCCTGTGGCTGCTGGCGGGTGTTGTGCTGGCAGGTGCGGTCCAGGACTTCATGGTGCTGTTTATCTCTTCTCGCCGTAACGGCGCGTCGCTTGGCGAGATGATTAAAGAAGAGATGGGCTCTGTGCCGGGGACAATTGCCCTGTTTGGCTGCTTCTTAATTATGATCATCATCCTCGCGGTTCTGGCGCTGATCGTCGTAAAAGCGCTGGCCGAAAGTCCGTGGGGGGGGTCTTCACCGTTTGCTCCACCGTACCTATCGCGCTGTTCATGGGGATCTACATGCGCTTCCTGCGTCCGGGGCGTGTGGGTGAAGTGTCGGTGATTGGTATTGTTCTGCTGGTGGCGTCAATTTATTTCGGCGGCGTGATTGCTCACGACCCGTACTGGGGCCCGGCGCTGACCTTTAAAGACACCACCATTACCTTTGCGCTGATCGGCTATGCGTTCGTTTCTGCACTGCTGCCGGTGTGGCTGATCCTCGCTCCGCGCGACTATCTGGCCACCTTCCTGAAAATCGGCGTTATCGTCGGCCTGGCGCTGGGTATCGTTGTCCTCAACCCAGAGCTGAAAATGCCGGCCATGACGCAGTACATCGACGGTACTGGTCCACTGTGGAAAGGTGCGCTGTTCCCGTTCCTGTTCATTACCATCGCTTGTGGTGCGGTCTCTGGCTTCCACGCGCTGATCTCTTCCGGTACTACGCCGAAACTGCTGGCCTGTGAAACTGACGCTCGCTTTATCGGTTACGGTGCGATGCTGATGGAGTCTTTCGTGGCGATCATGGCGCTGGTTGCAGCCTCCATTATCGAACCGGGTCTCTACTTTGCGATGAACACCCCACCGGCAGGCCTGGGCATTACCATGCCGAACCTGCATGAAATGGGTGGCGAAAACGCGCCGCTGATTATGGCGCAACTGAAAGATGTGACCGCACATGCGGCAGCAACCGTCAGCTCCTGGGGCTTCGTCATTTCACCTGAGCAGATCCTGCAAACGGCGAAAGACATCGGCGAACCGTCTGTTCTGAACCGTGCCGGTGGCGCGCCAACACTGGCAGTCGGTATTGCGCACGTGTTCCATAAAGTGCTGCCGATGGCGGACATGGGCTTCTGGTACCACTTCGGTATTCTGTTTGAAGCACTGTTCATCCTCACCGCGCTGGATGCCGGTACCCGTTCTGGACGCTTTATGCTGCAGGACCTGCTGGGTAACTTCGTTCCGTTCCTGAAGAAGACCGACTCTCTGGTTGCCGGTATCATCGGTACGGCGGGCTGCGTGGGTCTGTGGGGCTACCTGCTGTATCAGGGCGTGGTCGATCCGCTGGGCGGCGTGAAGAGCCTGTGGCCGCTGTTCGGTATCTCTAACCAGATGCTGGCAGCCGTGGCGCTGGTTCTCGGTACCGTCGTTCTGATCAAAATGCAGCGCACCAAATACATCTGGGTAACCGTTATCCCTGCGGTATGGCTGCTCATCTGCACCACCTGGGCGCTGGGTCTGAAACTGTTCAGCTCCAACCCGCAGATGGAAGGCTTCTTCTACATGGCTAACCAGTACAAAGAGAAGATTGCCAACGGCGGCGAACTGACCGCACAACAGATTGCCAACATGAATCACATTGTTGTGAACAACTACACCAACGCAGGTCTGAGCATTCTGTTCCTGGTGGTGGTATACAGCATCATCTTCTACGGTTTCAAAACCTGGATGAGTGTGCGCAACGTGGATAAACGTACCGACAAAGAAACGCCGTACGTTCCGGTTCCTGAAGGCGGCGTGAAGACCTCTTCACATCACTAAACCTGATGCCGGGTAGTGCTCCGCTTACCCGGCCTACAGTCTGTCATTAACGTAGGCCGGATAAGGCGAAAGCCGCCATCCGGCTTTAATCATTCACGGGACGGCACAATGTTTGGTAACTTAGGTCAGGCAAAAAAAATATCTCGGCCAGGCGGCGAAGATGTTGATTGGTATTCCCGACTACGACAACTATGTCGAGCATATGCAAACCAACCATCCGGACAAGCCGTACATGAGCTATGAAGAATTCTTCCGTGAGCGCCAGCAGGCGCGCTACGGCGGCGACGGTAAAGGCGGCATGCGCTGCTGTTAGAAGGAGAAGTGAATGACCCCGATTGCAGTCACCCTACTCACCGGTTTTCTTGGCGCAGGTAAAACTACCCTGCTGCGCCACATCCTCAACGAAGAACACGGCTACAAGATTGCCGTTATCGAAAACGAATTCGGCGAAGTCTCCGTGGACGATCAGCTGATTGGCGATCGCGCCACGCAGATCAAAACCCTGACCAATGGCTGCATCTGCTGTACACGTTCGAACGAACTGGAGGATGCGCTGTTAGACCTGCTCGACAACCTCGATAAGGGCAACATCAGCTTCGATCGCCTGGTGATTGAATGCACCGGCATGGCGGACCCAGGCCCGATTATTCAGACCTTTTTCGCCCATGAAGTCATTTGCCAGCGTTATCTGCTGGACGGCGTGATTGCGCTGGTTGATGCGGTCCACGCCGACGATCAGATGAATCAGTTCACGATCGCCCAGTCGCAGGTCGGCTATGCCGATCGCATCCTGCTGACCAAAACCGACGTGGCGGGTGACAGTGAGAAATTGCGGGAACGTCTGGCGCGCATCAACGCCCGCGCCCCGGTTTATACCGTGACACACGGGGATATTGATCTCTCTCTGCTGTTCGACACTAACGGCTTTATGCTGGAAGAGAATGTCGTCAGCGCCAGACCGCGCTTTCATTTTATTGCTGATAAGCAAAACGATATCTCTTCTATTGTGGTGGAACTGGATTACCCGGTAGATATCGGCGACGTCTCCCGCGTGATGGAAAACCTGTTGCTGGAATCCGCCGAAAAACTGCTGCGTTACAAAGGCATGCTGTGGATTGAAGGCGAACCGAACCGTCTACTGTTCCAGGGCGTGCAGCGCCTGTACAGCGCCGACTGGGACCGCCCGTGGGGCGACGAACAACCTCACAGCACGCTGGTGTTTATCGGCATTCAGCTGCCGGAAGACGAAATCAGAGCCGCCTTTGCGGGGCTGAAGAAGTAATTTTTTTGCCCGATGGCGCTACGCTTATCGGGCCTACGGTTTTTCCCCAGGCCGCAGCCATCCTGCACTCACTCCACTACAAATCGTGTCGCCGCAAAGCAGTTCAGTATCCGGTGGACCAGAAAAACCATCGTCAGCGTTGCCAGCAGCGCGACGGTGACCGAGGTGATGCGGTACAGATCGCTGAACACCAGGTCACTGTTCGGGTGCAGGTTCTGGCCGAACATAATGCCAATGGTGGTGATACTGGCGAAACCCACGCCTGCGCCCACTTTTTCCATCACGTGCAGGCGGGCGCTAAAGGCCAGTCCGAGACCGATCAGCGGCATCATCAACAGCATATGGTTACTAAAATCATAAATCAGTAACTGCACCACCAGAATATAGAGACAGGCCAGTACCACACCGACGACGCGCCAGAGAGAACTCAGGACCGCGCCGCGATAGTGCATCGGAAAGAGGATCAAAATCCCCGCCATCAGCGCCGACAGCGAATCGCTCAGATCGCAGATCTGAAAGATCACAAAGATCATCGTCGCCACGGTGCCGGAAAGCAGCGATTCGTGCCGAATTCGGGCATCATCTTTCTCAATGCGCGGCGGCGGTTGACGCGGTTCCACGTCGGGGATCAGATAGTGGAGCAGTCCGCTCAGCGCCACCGCCATCACGCAGGCTTCCATGTTGGAAAACATCAGCGTGTGCCAGTCAGTGGCGGGATAGCTCATAAAGTTGAGCATCGTGCTCTGGCAGACCACACCCATTGACCCCAGCAGAAACAGCGGCCCCTTGCTCATAAAGCGAAAACGCATCACGTACAGGCCAAACACCACCAGCGTCATTATCAGCGGCCACTGCGAGAGATAACCCACAATCAGCACCATTTCGACGCAGTTCACCGCCGCACTGAACACAAACTGCCTCGCCACGTGGCGATTAAACACCGGTACCAGCGACATCAGCATCAGTGGATAGACCACGAAAAACACGCCGTACTGGACATTGTAAAAAGTCGAAATGCTTAGCGCGATCGTCCCGGCTATGGCTATCCGTACGGTCTGGCGGAAATCATTGGCCGTGTAGACGATGTTGTCATGCGGCGTAAAGACGCGGGCCAGAGTGTTAATAGATGCGAGGGCGTTAATAAACATAGTGCAGCCAACTGACCAGATGGATTTGCGCACCGGCAAAGGTACGGGCAAACGGGCCTTCACTGTTATACAACTGCACCGTGGCGCGGGCACCGGTTGGCAACGGTTTGTCCACTGGCTCATTCAGCGTCACGTGAATACGCATCCGTTGTGCATCACGCACCCAACGCGTGGATTGTTCCGGTTGCGACAGTTGACCGTTGACCTCTTCCTGTCCGGCGAGTATCCCCGCATCGCTGCTGGTCACGCGCGCACGGAACACTTTGCCTGGCAGGGCATCAAATACCACCGCTGCATCGGTATTCACGCGGGTATGACGCAGGCTTTTCTCGCGAAAATCGGCCACGATATCCGTCTGATTGCTGACCAGAGCCAGCAGTGGCGTGGCGGCAGTGGCATAAAGCCCGGCGTTAAGCTGGAGATTACTCACCGTCCCGTCCGTCTCCGCATACACTTTTGTCCACGCCAGATTCAACTGCGCCTCTTCCAGTGCATTGCGGTATTTTTGCAGCGTCACATTACGCTCATCATCACGCTCGCCGCGCTGAATCAGCAGATTCTGGATGTTGGCCTGCAGGGCGGTAACCGACTGTTGGCTGGTCTGCCAGGTGGTCCGGACTTTGTCGAGATCCGCCTGCGAGACGTTCTGCATCGCACTCAGGCGCTGGTAGCGATCAAACGTCAGCTTGTCATTACGGGCGGTGTATTCGGCGGTACGCAGGTTCGCCCGGGCGGACGCAATCTGTGCATCCAGTTGCTGGTTACTGAGTTTTGCCTGGGCACAGGCGATTTGCGCGGCTTCGACTTTATTAATAAATGGCGTGGGATCCAGCTCGTAAAGCAGATCGCCTTTTTTTACCGGGCTGTTGTTGTGCACATAGACATGCGAGACGTATCCGGAAACGCGTGATGAGACGGGCGTGACCGTACGCATCACCGTGGAGTCCGGCGTCAGCGGGATCCAGATATCGGCAACGATAAACCAGGCGAATATCGCGAGAAATGCAGCAATACTCACCCTTACCCAACGGGCAAACTTCTGTTCTGGGGTCATCATAGTTTTTAGTGTTGATTATCTTCTTCGCGGATTGTCCGCAAATTGCAGGCGATTACATTTAAGGTGGCGCTGAAGGAAGCGAGATCCGCTTCAGGAATGGTTCGCGTAACACGATGTTGATAGGCTTCAATCACCCGGTTTAGCTCTTCCAGCCGGGCGCGCCCTTCCGCAGTCAGCATCAGCAGGCGAATGCGTTTGTCATATGGCGATGTCGAACGCACCAGATAGCCCTGATTTTCCAGCTGTGTGAGAGTGCGCATCAGTGGTGGCAGTTCAATGCCCTGCACCTGTGCCAGTTCGCTGACCGAGACGTTATCACCCAACTGATACAGTTGCATCAGCACCGTCCAGCTTGACTGCGTCAGGCCGGTATCAGTGATAGCCGCGTCAATAATGGCACGCCATTGACGCACGACCATCGCCATACGCATTCCCATCGGACGGCGGGCAAACAGCTCATCTTCAGACATATCTCGTCCCCCCTCTTAGCGAAAGGGAAAATAATACTTATCCTGATAAGTATCAAGAAACATACCGTCAGGAAGCATAAATTGATAAATATCCTGAATGTAAAAAAGGCCGGAGGGGTTCAACCACCAGCCTCTGACTACTGCAGTAACGCTAGTCGATCTGATCCCGGCGTAATCCCAGATCTTTGAGCCGCTCATCACTCATCTGTTGCAGGATCCGTCGGGTTTGCGCCTGCAGATGCCATTTTTTAAACGCTCGCCAGATCAACACAAAACCAATAAACGGCTGCTTTGCTTTGTTTTCATGAAATTCCATACCCACCCCCCTCTCATACCAGAGCCTGTATTTTGGCGGTTTACGGACGGGACAATACAGATTCAAAAACATCTTTTATTTAACATACAGATCAGCTAAAACAGTTTCTGCATTGCACATTTTGCAACTGTCTGTACTGGGTTTTATATCTGTATGGCATCTTCGAGGGATACAGCATGACGCGTTACCAACATCTGGCCAATCTGCTGGCTGAGCGCATTCAACAAGGGCTGTATCGCCACGGTGAGAAACTGCCATCAGTACGCAGCCTGAGCCAGGAGCATGGTGTCAGCATCAGCACCGTCCAGCAGGCGTACCTGGTACTGGAATCATTGCAACTCATCACACCGCAGCCCCGTTCAGGTTACTTTGTCGCGCCACAAAAAGCGCAGCCGCCGATCCCGCCAATGTCGCGTCCGGTTCAGCGTCCGGTTGAATTTACGCAGTGGGACCAGGTCATGAACATGCTGGCGGGTCATAGTGATGATTCGATCATTTCATTCAGCAGCGGAATTCCTGATGTCAGCCAACCCAGCCTGAAACCGCTCTGGCGAGAACTTAGCCGGGTGGCACAACATAACCAAAACGCAGTACTCGGCTATGATGATTTGCCCGGTTGCCTGAGCCTGCGCAAACAAATCGCCCGTCTGATGCTGGATGGTGGCTCAGTTCTGACCGCAGACGACATTATCATCACGAATGGTTGTCAAAGCTCATTGTCGTTGTCGCTACTGGCAATATGCAAACCGGGCGACATTATCGCTGTCGAATCACCGGCCTACTACGGCACATTACATCTACTGCGCGGGCTTAATCTAAAAGTTATTGAAATTCCAACAGATCCAGATAGCGGGATCAGCATCGAAGCCCTGGAACTCGCCGTTGAACAGTGGCCAATAAAAGGCATTATCCTTGTGCCTGCGTGTAATAATCCGCTGGGATTTATCATGCCGGATGCGCGCAAGCGAGCCGTTCTGGCGCTCGCCCAACGCCACGATATCGTGATATTTGAAGATGATGTGTATGGCGAACTGGCAACGGAGTATCCGCGCCCACGAACCATCCACTCCTGGGATATCGACGGTCGGGTTGTATTGTGCAGCTCCTTTACCAAAACTGTCGCTCCCGGCCTGCGTGTCGGCTGGGTCGTTCCCGGTCGCTACCATGACAAATTACTGCATATGAAGTATTCCGCCAGTGGCACCGGTGTTCCGGCGACACAGTTAGCCGCAGCAGCGTTTGTCCGGGAAGGTCACTACCATCGCCACGTCCGACGCATGCGCCAGATCTATCAACGCAATATGGAAATTTATACCTGCTGGGTGCGGGAATATTTTCCCTGCGGGATCTGCGTGACACGACCAAAAGGCGGTTTTATGTTGTGGGTAGAGCTGCCGGAGCAGGTCGATATGGTTTGTGTCGCCAGACAGCTCTGTCGTCTGAAAATTCAGGTCGCGCCGGGTTCACTGTTTTCCGCCTCCGGAAAGTACCGCAACTGCGTGCGCATAAACTGCGCGCTTACGCCCAACGACAAGCATCAGGAAGTGATGCAGAAGCTGGGCGAAGCGATCAAGGTTGCGATGGCGTAAACATTCGACTTCCCGGACGGCCTGAACGCTACACCGTGTATTCAGTGAATCACACTCTGCATCTCTTGTGCGGAAAGTCCGGTAAGTCTTTGCACCGTCTCCCGCTCTATCCCCTCCGTCAGCATCCGTTGAGCGATTCGTCGCGCCGCGTTGAGTTGGCCTTCAGCCAGACCTTCTTGTTTTCCTTCTTGTTTTCCTTCCTGTTTTCCTTGTTGAATACCTTCTCGCATCCCTTTTCTAAGAATCGCATTACGAAATCTCTCTGTGATGGTCATTAATTTCTCCTTATGTTGGGGGACTCGCTCAGCCACCTTTTCCAGGAAACCAATGAAGCGGGGCGTATGCCCATGCCGTATTAGTAAATAATTAAACAGCGCTTTCAATTGCCTGTCATTAGCGCAACCGGTAACAAGCAACACGGCAAGTCGTTCCACAAGCCCCATCAGATCGCGCTGACGAATATGTTTTTGAATAAGCTCCAGCAGTGCTATCCGACGATGCTGCATAATCTCGTCGTCCGGTATGACTGTAATGTCCACCAGAGGAAAAGCGGCGGTATATAACTGGCGCGCCAGATCGGGATCGGAAAATTTATCCAGCCAGTTGAGTGAAAAGGGATAGGGGCTATCAGCGCCGTGATAAAAGAGCATCGGTACCACCAGTGGTAACCGCATGTGACCCGCGTCCAGATGTTGTTGCATCGCCGCCAGCGCGTAACGCAGTAGCCGGAATGCCATATGAACATCTGGCGTACTCTGATGTTCAATGACAACATAGATGTAGCCATCCCCTTCTACTGTTTTTAATGACCACAACACATCTGAATAGTACGCACGAAGATCCTCTTCGATGAAACTGGTGGGTTCAAGCTTCAGCGTTTGCAGGTCACACAAATTACGAAGACCGATGGGAAGATGAATATCCAGAAAATCCCGGGCAGTGTCCGGGTGGCGTAAGAACGTTTTAAATACAGCATCATGCGGTGTGGTAGTCGAAGAGGTCTTCATGGCGATCCGTCACCCAGGAGGAGAAAATGCGACAGTAGCGCGACGGGTTTCACTTCTCATCTGTGACTATTTATCTTTGCGAGACGCTTCCGGCAGTAAATCTCTTCCTCTGCAACCGATACATTTTCACGGAATGGGGTGCACAGAAGCGCCACATCCCTTCACAACAACGCTTTTTCTCGCAAGGCCTGTGGTGATATAACACATCATCACTTCGCCGGAGGCGCTGACCGTGACCCAAACCCGAGATATTCCGCAATCGTTCTGGCGCGATGAACGGCTTGCATGGCTGGAGCTGCGCAGCACCTGGCGCAGCCATCAGGGGTATAAGCGTCATCATCATCCGCAGCTCTCTATTGGGGCCATTCTGGAAGGTGAAACTTGCTGTGTCAGCGATGGTAAAGAATACCGTCTGCAGGTGGGCGATCTGATTGTGATCCCACCGCATGTGCCGCATAGCTGTAACCCGGTCGATGGGCAGTTTCGCAGCTACCATATGCTCTACCTGGACGCGGACTGGTGTGTTGCTCAGTTGCCCGAACAGACGGCTCACGCGCCGCTTTTCGCTCTAACCCCGGTGATCCGCAACCCACAACGCTTTCAGCACTTTCTGGAGCTTGTTGCATTAATGAAAAAACGGCAACTCGCGCCGCTGGTCGACGCCGCGCGTCTGCTGTTGCGCACGCTCCCCTTACAGACAGGGGATCCGCCGCATTCGCGCGCGCTCAGTCAGTCTCTGAAAGAACGATTGCAGAGTAATTTGCTTTCGCCTCCCTCGCTTGATGACATCGCGCAAGAGTTTGGTATACGTAAAGAGACGCTAATCCGTATCTTTAAGCAGGACACCGGCCTGACGCCGGGCAGTTATCTGAACATTGCGCGGATCGATTTTGCCAGGGCGCGACTGCGCGCCGGAGACGATATCGCCGACGTCGGCTATCAGAGCGGCTTTGCCGACCAGAGCCATTTCCACCGCACCTTTGTCAGCTATACCGCCGCCACGCCGCGTCAGTATGCACGGGGACGATCAATATCAGACAATAATTAGCGTTTCACCGGGCGTAGCGTGAACTCAGGTTTGCACACTGAGGTCACTATGGAACCGTTGTCTGTACTCTTTCCCCCCCGCGTTTCCCGCCCTGGCGCTGGCACATTTTGTGGCGTTGCTTAGCCCCGGACCAGATTTCTTTTTACTGGTGGGCTACGCCGTTCGCTACCGACTGCGCGGCAGTGCCGGGCTGTGTCTGGGGATCGCCGCCGGTAATGGGATTTATATCCTGCTGGCGATTGCCGGTTGGGGGATCCTCCGGCATCATCCCCTGCTCTTCACGTTGATCGCACTATCAGGCGCACTTTATTTACTGTGGATCGGCAGCCTGCTGCTACGCAGTCGTGCGCAAACGCTGACGGGCGAAGATGCCAGGGCCACGTGTCCGGAATGGGGCAAACAGGTGCTTCTGGGGCTGGGCTCATCGCTTCTCAACCCGAAAAACGCGCTGTTCTATCTGGCGCTGATGACCGCTCTGCTTGGCCCATCAGTGACGCTGTTGCAGCAGGCCGTCAGCGGGATCTGGATGACCAGCGTCGTGCTGTGCTGGGATCTGCTGATTGTCATGGGGATTGGCCTGCCGTTTATCCAGCGACGGCTAAGCCACGGGATCGTGTGGATCGAACGCTTCGCTGGGGTCGTATTGATCGCCTTTGGCTGCGGGATCGTCTGGCGCTTACTCTTCCCGTAGTCTATTGAGTTACTGAATGAATTCAGCCCTTTCTATTGACTAACATCAAATTATAATGACACTTAAGGTGTATATTTTCCGTTCAACTTACTTTTCCCGAGGTGTGATGTGCTGATAACCATCTGTAATCGCTACACATTCTGACAAGCGTCAGAATGTGTTCCCCTGTCTGTGATTCCCATGGGCAGTGCTTTTGATTACATGAAATTCAGTACATCCGCAGTCTGCTGTTCTCTCTTTTCTGCCTGATGTCCCTGTGACAGTATTGAATTTCGTTGTTCCCGTTAAGGGGTTCTCCACATGGAGTTCGTTTTGTATGCAATGGATTATTGAGTTTTTCAAGCGGCACGCCACGACGCTGTTCTTTCCGATGGCGCTGATTCTGTACGATTTTGCCGCCTACCTGTCGACGGACCTGATTCAACCAGGCATCATCAACGTCGTGAGAGAGTTTGATGCCGATGTCAGTCTGGCGCCGGCGGCAGTCAGCCTCTATCTCGCCGGTGGGATGGTGTTGCAATGGCTGCTGGGGCCGCTTTCTGACCGGATCGGTCGGCGTCCGGTACTGGTTACCGGGGCGCTTATTTTTACCCTTGCCTGTACCGCCACACTGTTCACCACTTCCATGACGCAGTTCCTGGTGGCGCGCGTGGTGCAGGGCACCAGCATCTGCTTTATCGCAACCGTCGGCTACGTCACGGTGCAGGAGGCGTTCGGGCAAACGAAAGCCATCAAGCTGATGGCGATCATCACCTCTATCGTGCTGGTGGCGCCGATCATCGGCCCGCTTTCCGGCGCGGCGCTGATGCACTTCGTCCACTGGAAGGTACTGTTCGCCATTATTGCGGTGATGGGTTTTATCGCCTTTATGGGCCTGTTGCTGGCGATGCCAGAAACGGTCAAGCGCGGTGCCGTGCCGTTTAGCGCGATCAGCGTCGTCCGTGATTTCCGCGATGTCTTTCGCAACCGCATATTCCTCTTTGGCGTCGCCACGATCTCGCTGAGTTACATCCCGATGATGAGCTGGGTCGCCGTTTCCCCGGTGATCCTGATCGACGCGGGTGGCATGACGTCCTCCGAGTTCGCCTGGGTGCAGGTTCCGGTGTTTGGTGCGGTGATCGTCGCCAACATGATCGTTGCGCGCTTTGTGAAAGATCCGACTGACCCGCGTTTTATCTGGCGCGCAGTGCCCATTCAGCTCAGCGGCCTGTTTGTCCTGATTGCCGGAAACCTGCTCTGGCCTCATGTGTGGCTGTGGTCGGTGCTGGGGACCAGCCTCTACGCGTTTGGTATCGGGCTTATCTTCCCGACGCTGTTTCGCTTCTCGCTGTTTACCAACAACCTGCCGAAAGGCACCGTGTCGGCCTCGCTGAACATGGTGATCCTGACGGTGATGGCCGTTTCCGTCGAAATCGGACGCGGATTGTGGTTTAACGGCGGTCGGATCCCGTTTCACCTGCTGGCGGTGATCGCGGGAGTGGCGGTGATATTCATGTTGAAAGGGTTGTTAGTGCGGGTGCGTCAGTATGACGCAACGGACGTGGTAACGCAGAAATAAATACAGGCCCCGCCATGCGGGGCCTCAGACTGCTGACAAAGAAGGATAAAACGTGGTTTTTCCTTCTTTGTGATTATCAGCCGAAAATCAATCAATTGATTTTCCTGGTTTTTAATGAGGTGATCTCTGCTTGTCCAGTGTTGTGATGAGGTTTGTCATCGCTCTCAGGCCCCGCCATGCGGGGCCTCTAACGTGTTACGCGATACGGGCAAATCCGGCTTCAAGGTCGGCAATCAAATCGCCGACATCTTCCAGGCCGATATGCACCCTCACCAGCGTCCCGCTGAAATCGACATCCCCGGCCGGGCGGATGCTGTTCAACTCTTCCGGTTGGTTCGCCAGAATCAGCGACTCAAACCCACCCCATGAGTAAGCCATGTGGAACAGCGAGAAGTTATCGAGGAAGTTCGCTAACTGTTCATCTGTCAGTCGCTTTTTCAGCACAAACGAGAACAGACCGGAACTGCCGCTGAAATCACGCGTGAAATATTCGTGCCCCGGACACTCCGGCAACGCCGGATGGTTCACCCGCGCCACCTCCGCACGTGCCGACAGCCAGCGCGCAATCTGAATGCTGCTCTCCTGGTGCTGCTTCAGACGCACCGAAAGCGTACGCAGGCCGCGACTGCCGTTATACGCGGTATCAGCATCCAGCGTTTGCCCCATCAGATATGAGTTTTCACGCAGCTGATCCCAGCAACGAGCGTTAGAGACCGCCGTTCCCAGCATGCCGTCAGAGTGACCAATCGTGTACTTGGTGCCGGCCTGAATCGAGATATCCACGCCGTAGTCCAGAGCCTTAAACAGCACGCCAGCCGCCCAGGTATTGTCGATCATAATAACGATCTCCGGGTTCACCGCACGGATCGCCTTTACCATTCCCGGCACATCCTGCACTTCCATGGTGATTGAACTCGGTGATTCCAGAAACACCACTTTGGTTTCCGGGCGGATCAGATCGACAATCCCGGCGCCGATCATCGGATCGTAGTACGTCGTTTCGACGTTGAATTTACTCAGGATCTTATTGCAGAAATCCTGTGTTGGTTCATATGCCGCCCCGGTCATCAGCAGATGATCGCCACGCTGTACAAACGCAAGGATCGCGTTCGTCACCGCCGCCGCACCGCACGGGTAGAGTGCGCAGCCGACGCCGCCTTCCAGTTCACTCATCGCCTTCTGGAACGCGAAGTGGGTATACGTGCCGCGACGACCGTAAAACAGCTCGCCGTTAGCGCGATTGGTGGTAGCGAATTTTTTGTCCTTCACGCTATCAAATACCAGCGAAGAGGCACGCTGAATAACCGGGTTTACCGCGCCCTGGGTATAACGTTTATCGCGTCCGGCGATGACCAACTGGGTTTCGAGCTTCACTGAATCTTTCATGCTTTTTTTATCCTTAATTCGTGCGTTAAACCTCGGCGACCGTAGCCGTCGCATTCATCTCTGCATTCACCGACTTTTTCCCGGAGAAGCGCTCTACAATTTGTGCCGCATTCAAATCATGAATCACGTTAATCAGCGTCGCCGGGGCATCGGTAATCGTGCCCAGCACCACTAGCATGGGGATCGTTTCCATTGGCAGTCCCAGCGTGGTGACGATAAAAATCTCACCGAGGAACGCCCCGCCCGGTACGCCGCCGACGATAATCGCGGAAAGCACGGCGATCAGCATGGTCAGGAAGAAGGTTTCCATGGTGAACGGAATACCCAGTACCGAGCAGATAAAGACGATCTTCAGCGCCGCAATCATCGCCACGCCGCCTTTGTTCAGGTTGACCAGCAGCGGGATCGAGACATCGACAACTTCCGGGTTAATTCCCATCGCTTTGCCTGCACGCAGGGTCACCGGCAGCGTTCCCAACGAAGAACAGGTGCCCAGCGCCGTTACAGAAGGCTCAATGGCGTGACGCCAGAAGGCCTTCACCGCCGGTACGCCACCGCCAATGTAAGAGTAAAGAATAGAGCCGAAAATGTAGTAAACCAGCGTGGCGACCATGAACAGACCAATCGCCCGGGCAAAGGTGAGCAACAGCGCGGAGTCCTGGCTGGCCATCGTGGCCGCAAAATAACAACCGAGCCCCACCGGCGCGACCTTCATGATGATCGACACAATCTTCATAATAACGGTGTTGGCATCTTCCAGCAGCGAGGCAATGCGTTTACCCGCCTGTTCTGACTGACCAATCGCGATCCCGGCGATGATCGCCATCACGATCAGGGCGAGGATATTAGACTTTGAAAACAGACCAATAAAGTCGTTGGTGGTGATCATGCTGACAAAATCCATCTTGCCGCTGCCCGCCTGTACGGACTGCGAGAGATCGATGGTGACTCCCTGCGCCGGGTTATACCACAGGGCTAACGCCACGATACCGGCTGCGGGTATAAACGCCATCGCGATAGAAACAATAAAGATAATCGCCATAATCCGCCCTAAACGTTTCAGGTCGGTCATGCTGGCAATCGAGGACATTACGCTGATTCCCACCAGCGGAACGATAATCATAAATAACAGGTTCAGGAAGATCTGACCTATCGGCTGAAGTTTACTGGCGAACGTGGGAGCGTAAATCCCTAATAAACCACCTGCAACCAGAGCAAGTAATAAAATAATTGACGATTTGTAGGGTTCGAGTCGTGTCCACATAATCGGTACCTTTTATAAGAATGGAATTAAATGAGAGTAAATTCACAATTTGGCGACGTTCTGTATTTGCCTCCTTACTATTTGTGACGCAACTCACTTAAGTTGTTATTTTTTCATTTTGTGCGTAGGTCGTTTCCTGTGATTCAATAGTTACATGTTTCAAAACCCAATGTAACGGCTTATTCGTACCGTTTTTGCAAATCACTTGTGAGTAAAAGGAAACAATGAGCACACCCATTTCTCTCAAGCATTTAGAGTTTTTTGTCCGCATAGTGGACTGCGGAGGATTATCTGAAGCCGCGGTACAACTTAACGTGTCACCGTCGGCGGTCAGTAAAAGTCTGGCAGCAATGGAGGATACGCTGGGGACAACATTAATTAAGCGCACCACCCGCAGTATTACGCTGACCGACGCCGGGCAATATTTATTTAACCGGGCCAATAAGCTACTGAAAGAATTCGATGAAACGCTTAATACCACCTCCGGTTATTATCACAACCCGCAAGGCGAATTACGCATTACCTGCTCGATTGCCTTCGGCTATTCCCGACTGGTCAATCTGGTGGACAAATATCGCACCCAGTACCCGGATGTGAATCTGTATATCGATCTCAACGATAACTTCGTCAATCTGAACGACACGGATTTCGATATCGCCCTGCGCATCTCCACCGCCCCGCCGCAAAACTATGCCACGCGTAAACTGGTGCCGATCCGCTGGGCATACTGCGCCTCTCCCGGCTATCTCGCAAAGAAAGGGATGCCGTTGCGTCGTACGGATCTGGTGAATCATGACTGTCTGGTTTACCCCGGTCTGACACCGATTCTGAAGGTTGCCGACGAGCAGGATCGCCTGCATCAGTTGAAACTGCATATGCCGATCCAGGCGAACAGCAGTCTGGTCCTGCTGAAGTCGGTGCTGGAAGATCAGGGCGTGGCCTATCTGCCCACCTATCTGATTGGCGATCATATTCAGAAAGAAGAGATCACCCCACTGATGCTCGACGGCACTATCACCTGCGAAACGCACACCCTTTATGCGCTCTATTTCCCCAGCAAATACAGCAACCCAAAGGTACGATCGTTTATCGATTTTCTGGTCGCGGAGTTAGGAACGCTACCGGCGTGGGACAACTGGATCCCCGGCTGATCGCCGGTTGTTTTTGCACGATCCCCTCGTCTGGCTCTATCCTTACCCTATGAATAAAATCGCTGAACTCAAACGCGCCAAACTGTTGGCGCTTTCGTTACTGCTGATCGCTGCCACGACGTTTGTCATCACCCTCTTCCTGCCTCCTGGTTTTTGGGTCAGCGGGATCAAAGCCATTGCCGAGGCGGCGATGGTCGGTGCGCTGGCGGACTGGTTCGCGGTGGTGGCCCTGTTTCGCCGCGTTCCTCTCCCGTTCATTTCACGGCATACGGCGATTATTCCCCGCAATAAAGATCGTATCGGCGAGAACCTGGGGCAGTTTGTGCAGGAGAAATTCCTCGACACCCAGTCCCTGGTCGCGCTGATCCGCCGCCATGAGCCCGCGTTGCTGATTGGCAATTGGTTCAGCCGGCCAGAAAACGCCCAGCGGATCGGGCAGCATCTGCTGCAGATCATGAGCGGCTTTCTGGAACTGACCGACGATGCCCGTATCCAGCGCCTGCTCAAGCGTGCGGTACACAAAGCGATTGATAAGGTCGATCTCTCCGGCACCAGCGCCCTGATGCTGGAAAGCATGACCAAAAACGATCGCCATCAGGTACTGCTCGATACGCTGATCGCCCAGTTGATCGCCCTCCTCCAGCGTGACAGTTCGAGGATCTTTATCGCCCGGCAAATCGTCCACTGGCTGGAGACCGAGCATCCGCTGAAGGCTAAAATTCTGCCTACCGAATGGCTGGGCGAGCACAGCGCGGAGTTGGTGTCTGAGGCGGTGAACTCGCTGCTTGACGACATCAGCCACGATCGTGCGCATCAAATCCGCCACGCCTTCGATCGCGCCACTTTCAGACTTATCGACAAACTGAAAAACGATCCGGAGATGGCGAACCGGGCAGAAAGCATCAAGGCGTACCTGAAAGAAGATGAAGCCTTTAACCGCTATCTCGGCGAGCTATGGGCAGATTTGCGTCAGTGGCTGAAGAACGATATCAACGCCGAGGATTCCCGCGTGAAACAACGAATCGCCCATGCCGGACAGTGGTTTGGTGAAACACTGATCGCCGACGACGCACTGCGCACCTCGCTCAACGGGCATCTGGAACAAGCGGCTCATCGTGTAGCGCCGGAGTTTGCCGCCTTCCTGACCCGCCACATCAGCGACACGGTGAAAAGCTGGGACGCCCGCGATATGTCGCGACAGATTGAACTTAACATCGGTAAAGATTTGCAGTTTATCCGCGTCAACGGCACGCTGGTGGGCGGAACGATCGGGCTGGTCTTATATCTGTTGTCGCAACTTCCCTCACTGCTGCCCACGCTGTCCACTTTTTAAGGAGAAAAAATGGCTGACATTACCCTGTCCCCGGCGGAGCGCGATGGTTTGCGTGAAGCGCTCAGTGACTACTGCCGGGATCATTTCGAACTGGAACTGGAACAGTTTGACGCCGAGTTTTTTATTGATTTCATTAGCGAAAAATTGGGCCCGGCGTACTACAACGCCGGCATTGAAGAGGCGATTCGTACCCATCTCGCGTGGAGCGAGCGCATCCAGGAAGAGATGGATCTGAAGAAGATTTTATAGTGCCTTACCTGGCGGGAGATCAATAATCCACACTTATGGCATGGTTATAATGCGACCACTTTTAACATCTCCCGTGTCACGGGGAAGGAAAATCCATGTCGCTCATCACCGATCTACCCGCCATTTTCGACCAGTTCTCTGAAGCCCGCCAGAAAGGCTTTCTCACCGTAATGGATCTCAAAGAGCAGGGTATCCCGCTGGTGGGAACCTATTGCACTTTCATGCCGCAGGAGATCCCGATGGCGGCAGGGGCTGTGGTGGTCTCATTGTGCTCAACGTCCGACGAAACCATCGAAGAGGCCGAGAAAGATCTGCCGCGCAACCTCTGCCCGCTGATCAAAAGCAGCTACGGCTTCGGCAAAACCGACAAATGCCCCTATTTCTACTTTTCCGATCTGGTGGTGGGCGAAACCACCTGCGACGGCAAAAAGAAAATGTACGAGTACATGGCAGAGTTCAAGGCGGTACACGTCATGCAGCTGCCCAACAGCAGCCAGGATGCCGCCTCACGCGCACTCTGGAAAGCCGAAATTCTGCGCCTGCAACAGGCCGTGGAAGCGCGCTTTGGGACACCGGTAACCGAAGCGGCGCTGCGTGACGCCATTGTCCTCAAAAACCGTGAACGCCGCGCGCTGGCGAATTTCTATCGTCTCGGGCAGCTAAATCCCCCCTGCATTGAGCGGCAGCGATATCCTGAAAGTGGTGTATGGCGCGACCTTCCGCTTTGATAAAGAAGCCCTTATCGACGAACTGAACAGCATGACCGAACAGGTACGTCAGGCGTGGCAGGACGGTAAACGTCTGGACGCGCGTCCGCGTATTCTGATCACCGGCTGCCCGATTGGCGGCGCGGCAGAAAAAGTGGTGCGTGCGATTGAAGAAAACGGCGGCTGGGTAGTGGGATACGAAAACTGTACCGGCGCGAAGGCGACCGAGCAGTGCGTCGCGGAAACCGGCGACATATACGAGGCGCTCACCGACAAATATCTCGCCATCGGCTGTTCGTGCCTCTCTCCGAACGATCAGCGCCTGACGCTGCTCAGTCAAATGGTGGAAGAGTACCAGGCAGACGGCGTAGTGGACGTGATTTTGCAGGCCTGTCATACCTATGCCGTTGAGTCACTGGCCATTAAGCGCCATCTCCGTCAGCAGCATAACCTTCCCTACATCGCTATTGAAACCGACTACTCCACTTCAGATATCGGCCAGCTCAGCACCCGCGTCGCGGCCTTTATTGAAATGTTGTAAGGAGCAGGTGTGACCTATTCGATAGGGATTGATTCCGGCTCAACGGCGACCAAAGGCATTTTACTGGCAGACGGCGTGATTCAGCGCCGCTTCCTGTGCCCGACGCCATTCCGCCCTGCCGATGCCATCCGCGAAGCCTGGGATGTTCTTACACAAGATCTGGAAGTGCGGCCCTACCTGACCTTGACCGGCTACGGACGCCAGTTGATTGATTTTGCCGACAAGCAGGTGACAGAAATCTCCTGCCACGGACTCGGCGCACGGCTGCTTGCGCCAGCCACCCGTACGGTTATTGACATCGGCGGGCAGGACAGCAAAGTGATCCAACTGGATGACGACGGTAACCTTACCGACTTCCTGATGAATGACAAATGCGCGGCAGGCACCGGGCGCTTTCTGGAGGTTATCTCGCGAACGCTTGGCGCCAGCGTGGAGCAACTCGATACCCTCACTGCCGGCGTCGCGCCGCACGCCATCAGCAGCATGTGTACCGTTTTTGCCGAATCCGAAGTGATAAGCCTGCGCTCTGCGGGTATCGCCCCGGAAGCGATCCTTGCGGGCGTGATCAACGCCATGGCGCGGCGCAGCGCCAACTTCATCGGTCGACTCTCTTCAGGTGGGCCTCTGCTGTTTACCGGCGGCGTCAGCCACTGCGCAGCATTTGCCCGCATGCTGGAAGGCCATGTCGGCATCCCGGTACACACCCACCCGGACGCGCAGTTTGCCGGCGCTATTGGCGCGGCGCTGATTGGCCAACGGCAGAGAACACGCAGATGACGGAGTATCTGTTTTTGTTTCACTCGACGGTGGGCGTGATCCAGACCCGTAAAGCGTTGCAGGCGACAGGGATGAACTTTCGGGTTGCAGACATCCCCCCGCGAGTTACGAGGCGGATGTGGGCTGTGCATCTACCTGCATTGCCCACCAGGAGACGTTGAGCGGTGGGTAATCCCTGGCCACACCGAGTCGATCTACCGCCTGGAGTCGGGCAACTGGCAATGTTTAGTAACCTGCGATGCGTCAGCACGCTGACCCGCGAAACCAGGATAAATTTCGCGATGCAATTATCATCCGTTTAAGGATTCATTAAGATTAATCTTTATACTTTCTCCCTTAATGTCTTTGATTTTATTTAAGGAAGAATAATGAGATTGTCCGCCCGATATCTGAATTCACCTCTGCGAATCATGTTTCTTCTTACTTTACTCATTGCGGGGGCGAGTTATGTCATATCGGGTAGCGCCGTACCCGACAATGACAATAACTCCCTTGCCGATTATCGCGTGACGATAGACGGCAAACAGATCGCCGGCGTGAAAAAAATATCTCCTCCCTCACCTGGTCCGATAAAAGCGATACGCTGTTCAGTACCATCAATAAACCCGCCGCGATTATTGAGTTGAGCAAGCAGGGGCAATTGCTGCGCACCATTCCACTCGATTTTATTCACGATCTGGAGACCATCGAATCTATCGGTGACGACACGTTTGTCATCAGCGATGAAAGTGATTATTCCATTTACGTGATTACCCTCAATGCGCAGTCGCAAGTCAACATCGTCAAAAAGTTGCAGCTTGATCTGTATGAAACCCCGACCAACAGCGGCTTTGAGGGACTCGCCTGGTCGCGTGAAAAAGAGACATTCTGGTTTTTCAAAGAAAAAAAACCGATTGGGATCTACAAGGTAATGGGGCTGCTCAATAACGACAATTTAACGATTGCCAAAGATACGGCCCTGCAACAAGAACTTAATATCAAGGATATTTCCGGCGCAGAATTTAACGCGCATAACAACAGTCTGCTGATCCTTTCTCACGAATCGCGCATGCTCAAAGAGGTCAAAACCAACGGCAACGTTATTGGCACCATGACGCTGACTGCCGGCCACCACGGCCTGACGCGCACTCTACAACAGGCTGAAGGGATCGCAATGGATAATCAGGGATCGCTGTTTATCGTTGCCGAACCTGACCTGTTTTATCGCTTCACGCCGGGTAGCGCACAATAATTCCTCCGTTGCCTTACCCATTTGTTATAAATTTGTTACTCTCGCATTTCTCACCTGACGAATAACAATGGGAACGGCATGAGCCAGCAACCGCACATCGCAGACCGGTATTCTCTGAGCACCGCCCTCTTTGGAATGACAGTACTCGCACTGGGCATGGGAATTGGCCGTTTTCTCTATACCCCAATGCTGCCGGTGCTGCTGGCTGAGGGGCGCTTTACGTTTTCCGAACTGTCGTGGATAGCCAGCGTCAACTATGCGGGATACCTGGTTGGCAGTCTGTTGTTCTCCTTCGGCCTTTTTCATCTGCCTGGCCGTTTACGCCCCATGCTGTTGAGTTCAGCGGTGGCGACCGGCGGACTGATCCTCGCGATGGCGCTGTTCTCTAACCCCATGGTGGTGATGCTGGTGCGCTTTCTGGCGGGCGTCGCCAGCGCCGGGATGCTGATTTTTGGCTCGACGCTGGTGCTGCAACATACCCGCCATCCTTTTGTCATTGCCTCGCTGTTTTCTGGCGTCGGCGTCGGGATCGCACTGGGTAACGAGTACGTAATTGCAGGTCTGCACTTTGCGCTCTCCTCCCACGCGTTATGGATCGGGGCGGCGGCCTTCTCTGCCGTGCTGGCGATTCTGCTGGCGCTGCTGCTTCCGTCCCACGCCCACGCACTGCCTGCCGCCGCCCAGACAAAAAGCGAGCCGCAGCCGATGACCTGGTGGCTGCTGGCGTTGCTCTACGGGCTGGCGGGATTTGGTTACATCATCGTCGCGACCTATTTGCCGCTGATGGCAAAAGAGGCGGGTTCGCCGCTGCTGACGGTCCATCTGTGGACGCTGGTTGGCGTCTCGATTGTGCCGGGCTGCTTCGCCTGGCTGTGGGCGGCGAAACGCTGGGGAGTGTTGCAATGTCTGACGGCAAACCTGGTAATTCAGGCTACCTGTGTGCTTTTGACGCTCGCCAGCAGCTCTTCGCTGTTATTGGTGCTAAGTAGCGTGGGTTTTGGCGCGACGTTCATGGGCACGACGTCGCTGGTGATGACCCTCGCGCGCCAGCTTATTGCACCGGGAAACCTCAATCTGCTGGGGTTTGTCACGCTAACCTATGGCATCGGGCAGATCCTGGGGCCGCTGTTAACCACGCTATTAGGCAGCGGCACGCAGGCCATTACCGATGCCACGCTGTGCGGCGCGCTGGCGTTATTTATCGCCGCGACGATCAGCGCCCTGCAATTCTATAAGCAAAAGCGTTTGTTGGCGTGCCGTATCAACGAAACGCGTTAATCATAATGCGGGGAACCTGGTGAACCCACTCCAGTAATTCGTTAAGCAGCGAAGCCGTGACAATGTTACTGGTCGCCGGGGTTGGCCAGGGAAAAAACGTCACGCAGAGCTCCCACGTCATGAGCGAAAGGGTCATTACGACCAGAGACAACCCCAATGTGGTGACGGTAATACACGCCATGAGGCGCCAGAGTGGGAAAAATATCATCCTGTAAAACCCGCCCACACCTATTCACGGCTGCCTTCGTGGGCCGTGCGATGCAGCATGAGCGCTTCGGCAATAATGTCCTGTTTGCTTTTACGCGTTTCTAATGCCAGCTCCCGAACGTAGTCCCAAAGCGTCGTCTCAACACGGGCACTTAACAGCACCATATCTTTAGAACGGGTTCCTCTGGCTTTGCGGGTATCGGGATAATCACGGGAAGGCATCGTCTGCTCCTGAAGGCTATGTCGTCTTAACTTGGGAGGAATATGCAGTTGGTCGAATAACAAGTCAACGCACAAGATTTCATCAATTGGGTGATAAGAATGTTAAGAAAACGCCTTAAAATGGAACATCGTTTCAAGTGAAAGATGACCTTTAGCAGACTAATGATGTCAGGGTTTATTTACACGCCAGGATTATTTCAGTGCATTTCAGCCCACCATTCCTTCTGCCAAATATCTACCACAATTAGTGAAAATTCCTATTCGCCAATAAGTTACTTCTGCGATAAATGTTTACTTTCAGGACAATAACTGCTTTTTTTGAGCGAGTTACGGCGATCTCTTTCAATATTTTTCGCGGAAATGGCTTATTTTCTTTGTCTTCAGATGTCTTACCACTGCCACAGCAAACGCAGTAAAAGTAAACAAGTCGTAAATAAGGACATTTTTTAACGGCGCAAATTAAGTGCGCATTAATTGATATCAATCAATTTTTAAAGCGGGAATTTGCCAGCTTTTGGTAAGAATCTGATGAAGCGCACAAATAGCAGCTACCTTTGTACACTAAATTTTACGCCACCAGACATGCATGTCATTCGCTGAAGCTATTGACTTCGCTTTTCATCGCCAGACTTCCAGCATGACTGAACCAAAGTTATTCCAGTACATCCCCGAAATATCATTTGCAAAGACCACCAGCTCACCGCTGCGGGGTGCAATCCAGCCGTTATTGAGCCGGGCGCCGTCGCCAATCACAAACATGGTATCGGTTGATTTGTCGATAGTACCAATCAGGGTAAACCAGGTCGCAGGTTCGTGGCGGCAACGCAGCCAGATTCGGGCAAAATTCAGATAGTCGACGCTATAACCATTCGCGTCACAGCAATGGCTCATATCGCACCACTTCCCGGTGACATGAAAGAAATACCTGACGCCCTGCTCAACAAACAGATCCGTTTCAGCCCATTTATCGCGTGAGCGAATTTGAGTGCGCTTCACCCGTCGTGAAGCCAGTGGCGGAACGCTCATTCGATCGACCATACATCATCACCTTTGCGCAAACACAGTTTTGCCGGCCGCCAAAGGCCGCCCTGATAAAACGATGACGAACAGGAGGGGTAACACTAATTTTTATGAACTCTGCGGCTACGCTCCATAACAGGAAAGTTGTAGTCAGCGCATGCCGTTTCATACCTTTCATTGACCTGATGCGATCGCGCCTACCAATGTTCCGTCCAACGTGCGGATAAGCCACACGCTTACCCGCACATCACCACACAGGTTACCGGTAATTGACCTTCATATTTTTCGATAACGGTTCAATGACCGTGGAGACCAGAATAAAGCACAGCACACAGAATCCGGTCATCGCCATGAATACCGCATCCCAGTTGTACGCATCCAGAATAATGCCCACAATCAGCGGCATACACATACCACCCAGTTGTCCGCCCATGTTGATCACGCTGTAAGCGATCGGATAAATCTCTTTATTCGCCCGTCCCATCGCGTAGACCGAATAGGCCGAATAGCCCAGCGACAGCATCAGCCCCAGCAGGAACAGCATCAGCGACAGAACGATCTTGCTTTCTGGCGCATAAACCAGTGAATACATGGTGAAAATCGTCGCCCCGGCGCTAAGCAACATCAGCGGTTTACGACGCTTGTTCAGCACCCGATCAGAGAGCACACCGCCGATAAAGTTGCCCATGACCGTTCCGAGAAACGGTGCGGCCGCCAGCGCGGCAGAACTCGTCAGATCGAATCCGCGCTCGGTGATCAGATACTTGGGTAACCAGGACATCAGTACGCTGACGATCCCCACCATCGAGAAATATCCCAGCGCAACACCGTAAATATCCCAGCAGCGGAAGACCTGCTTTGAACAGGAGAGTTCTTCAACCTGCTTTGTGCGAATCAACTTGTCGAGCCAGCAGTAATTGAACTCAGGAGCAACCGGTGCGGCGGTTTCCTGAGCTGTCGCCGGGAGCTGTTCTTCGCGGATGTAAGCGACCTCTTGCTCATTCACGAAGCGGCTCTCTTCCGGCTTATTGCGAACCATCAGATACCAGAAAATCGCCAACAGCAGGCCCGGAATGGCGAAGAAGACAAAGATATAGCGCCATCCCCAGACGGTGATTATCCAGGCGCATAGCGGCGGGACGATCAGCGGACCAAACTTGGAGCCTGCCAGAAACAACCCGGTCGCTGTCCCTTTTTCCTTCGGGGGGAAACCACTGGTTGATCGTCACCGTCGAGCCAATAACCACCGGTGACTCACAGACGCCCACCATAAAACGCAAGATCTTCAGCAGGAAAATGTTGTTCACCATCCCCATCAACCCCGTAAACACGGAGGTTAATAACATCCCCATCGCAAAAGCATTACGCATGCCGAATTTCTTAATTAAATACCCGGCAGGGATCTGAAAAAACGCATAGCCGGCAAAGAACAGGCTGATTAACAATCCTGCCATGGTATTCGAGATTTGAAACTCTTCCTGAATAAACGGAATAGCAAAGCCGATATTTGCGCGGTCGGCGTTAGCTACAGTGTAGGTTACAAAAATAAAACTCATGACCCACCATCTGTAATGGGTCATCTTCGGTTTCCCGATATTATTATTCATCATGTTTGTTTCCGTATCAGAGGTCAGATTTTTTCGCTGCAAAAATCAAATTCACTGTAGGTTCTGGCACGCGAAAGACTGCTCAACAACGTCGGCTCGATCGTGCTGCGGATAAGGTTGGCGATATCCAGCAGATCAGGCAGAGAAATACCGGTATCGTGCCCCATTCGATTAAACATATTCACCGCATCCTCGGTGGCAGCATTCCCGGCGGCACCTGGCGCGAACGGGCACCCGCCCAGTCCGCCGACAGCGGTCTCAAATCGCGTGACGCCCGACTGGACGCCGGCAAACATGCAGGCCAGCGCCATGCCGTGCGTGTTATGCAGATGCAAACCGATGTCCATTTTGGGGAATGTCTGCTGGATCCCGCGCAGTACAGATAATGTCTGGGTCGGGTTAGCAACACCGATGGTATCGCACAGAGTTACCGCTGAAATCCCGAGATCATCGGCAAACTTAATCATATCCATCAGCGTTTCACGGCTGGTCTCGCCAATAAACGGGCAGCCAAATACCGTCGCCAGCGACAGCGTAATGGTCATATCCGGGAACGTGTGGCGAATGTTATAAAGATCCTCCAGCGATTCGGCATGCGTCCGGTTAATGTTCGCCTTGTTATGCGCCGGACTGACCGAAACCACATAGTTAATATTTTTAATGCCTGCCTCACTGGCGAGACTGGCCCCCCTTCAGGTTCGGCACTAACACCGACGGAATAATATGCGGATGCGTGTTCAGAACATGCTGAATAACCTCACGGGCATCGCTCATTTGTGGAATCGCTTTCGGACTGACCATCGAGGTGATTTCCATCGCGCCAATCCCTGCCTCGACCAGACGATCGATAATTTTTATTTTTAAATCGGTGGGGATAAACGTTTTAATGTTCTGGAAACCGTCTCGTGGCCCCACTTCAGTCATCTGAATAAATGTCGACATGGTAGAATCCCTTACAGAATGCCGGAACGAATAAGTTGCTCAATTTTTTCATCTGAATAGCCCAGACGTTCTTTAAGCACTTCGTAATTGTGTTGACCAAGCGTGGGCGCTGGCATTCTGATGGTCGCCTTGTTATGCGTGAATTTAACCTGGTTGCCGGTCATGGTAATTTTCCCGGCGACGGGATGTTCAATATCGACAAACATTTCACGGGCGCCAGCAATATGCGGATCCTGCGTCACGCGATCGATGGTATTGATCGGCGCAGAAGGTATACCGGCATCCAGTAGCATCGACACGATAGTGTCGATATCTAAATCGCGGGTCCAGCATTCGATAATTTCTTTCAGCTCGACGTGATGGGCAACCCGGTCAAGGTTGGATTTAAATTTCTCATCGTCCAGCGCATTGATTTGCAGAACGTTTTTCAGCAGGCCGTATAATTTGTCGTTGCCGCAGGCAATAATCACGTAGCCGTCGCGTGCCTGGAAAGAGTCATACGGATAAATCGCTTCATAACGGTTACCAATACGCGTCGGAATACGTCCGGTATTAAGGTAAATAATGTTGATAATTTCCAGCGACGAGACCATCGAGTCGACCAGCGCAATATCCACTTTTTCGCCGACACCGGTTTTCAGGCGGTTGACGTAAGCGGCAAGCACGCCAATGGCGCAACTCATTCCCCCCGACCACATCCGCAATGGCCGTCCCGGTGCGCGTAGGCGGCGTATCAGGCCAACCGGTGGTGCTCATCAGTCCGCTCATGGCCTGGCCGATGATGTCGTAACCCGCGCGTTTCGAATACGGGCCGGTATGACCAAAGCCGGAAACTGCGCCGTAAATAATCGCCGGATTCACCTTACGCAAATCCTCATAGCCAAGTCCCAGTTTTTCCATCACCCCCGGACGGTAGTTTTCCAGAACCACATCGCTGTCGCGGACTAAATCGAGGAATATTTGCCGACCTTCTTCTGATTTAAGATTCAGCGTCATTCCGCGCTTATTGCGGTTTAAATTCATAAAATAGGCGCTTTCGCCATTAATTTGCGGCGCGTTGGCCCGTGAATCATCCCCCTTCCCCGGCAATTCGATTTTAATGACATCTGCGCCGAAATCCGCCAGCATCATTCCGCAATAAGGACCAGCCAGCACCCGGGTTAAATCCAGCACACGAACGCCACTTAATACACCAGACTGTTGTTTCATTCCTTCCCTCACTTTTTATTAGACAGAACACAAGGCCGCTTGCCTTATAGATTGTCTAATCCAATATGTGTGCCAGGAATGAATAAAACGGAAATAATTAACCTAACAAGATGATATAAATAGATTTATTGAATTTTGCTATTTATCTGAGAGAAAGAAAAATGACTTTCAATTTTGAAATTCATAACAGTTGTGATATTGGTTTGTGATAGCCACAAATTTTTCATGGTGATTTATGTCACATAAAACGTTACCGAATCTGGCCTTAATAACCCCTTATCCGGCGCTGGCTGCCGTGGTAACCGAGCAGTGCGCCGGTATTTTTAACTGCCATGTTTTTCACGGAAGTCTGGAAAAAGCCGCGGGGATTGCCCGAAATCTCGACCCTGATTTTTATGACATCATTATCAGCCGTGGCGGTACGGCGGACTATATCGATCGGGTGACCAAAATTCCGGTAGTCCGTATTCTCACGTCCGCGCTGGATTTGCTTAAATCGCTCACGCCACTGAAAAAACATCCGCATAAAATTGCCTTTTTTTAATTATCAGAACTATTTATCTGACGTAAATCTGGTGGCAACCGCGCTGGAAGTGGAAATTGAAGAATTTATCTTTTTGTCGCATGCCGACATGGTGGATAAACTCAAAAAATGCCGTGCACGCAATTTCCAGACGGTGGCAGGAGGATTACCGGTTTCAGACACGGCGGAACACTATGAGATGCACGGGATTCTGATCGAAAATGGTCTGGAATCGGTGAACAGCGCACTGCGCGAAGCGATGGCTATCGTTGAGACGACCCACCGCAAACAGCAGGATATGGCACGACTGGAAATCATCCTCTCCTCAATTACGGAAGGGATCATCGTCACCAATGAAAATAACGAGATCCAGATCTTCAATAAATCCGCCGAGAACATATTTGGCCTGATGGCCTCACAGGTGATTGGCAAACCGGTGGATACCGTTATTAAAAACACGCGGATTAATCAGGTCTTACTGACAAAATCTCCTGAGATCCGGGAGATTATGGATCTGGACAATACCTCCATCATTACCAGCCGGGTGCCGATATTTCGAGGTACGCAGTGTATTGGGGTGGTGTGCTCATTTACCGATACGCCGCAAATTCAAAAAGTGGAACGGATTATTCGCGGCAAGTTGATGAAAAAAGGCTTCACCGCCCGTTACCGGTTTGAGCATATCCTCACGCAAAATAAACACATGGAGTCAGTGATTCACCTGGCAAAAATTTATGCCAATACCCACTCCCCGGTAATGATTTATGGGGAATCCGGCACCGGTAAAGAGCTATTCGCGCAGAGTATTCACAACCAGAGTAAACGCCACCGCGGCCCTTTTGTCGCCATTAACTGCGCGGCGATCCCGGAAACGCTGCTGGAAAGCGAACTGTTCGGCTATGAAGGAGGCTCCTTCACCGGCGCACGGCGCGAAGGTAAAGAAGGCCTGATTGAACTGGCGCACCAGGGCACATTATTTCTTGATGAAATTGGCGAACTGCCGCTGCCCATTCAGAGCCGTTTATTACGCGTCTTACAGGAATACGAAATTATGCGTGTGGGGGGAAAGGATATTATCCCTGTCGATGTGCGGATTATCGGCGCCACTAACCGATCGCTGGAGAAAATGTCGGAGGAAGGATCGTTTCGCGGCGATCTCTACTACCGGTTGAACGTCTTACCACTAATGGTGCCTCCGCTACGGGAAAGAGAGGGCGACGTCCGTTTTCTGGCTGAGCACTTCCTCGAAAAATCGGGTTGCGGGCATAAACTGGCGCAGTTCATCGCCCTGTTTTCCACCTACAACTGGCCGGGAAACGTGCGTGAACTGAATTTTATCATTGAACGGCTGGCGCTGTTATCCGCCGGATTTCCGGACGCTTCGCTGTTTGAAATATTAAATCTGACCGGCTTCAACGCGCTTAAATCCTTCAACTCGTCGCAGGCAAACGGAACGATCGTCGCAGATCTGAGTAAGGGGCAACTGAAAGCCGTCATTAGAGATCTTGAGCGGCAGATTATCGGGTTCTACATGGATCTTTTTGAACAGGATCAAGAGAAAGTCGCCGCTCATCTGGGGATCAGCAAAATGAGTTTATGGCGCAAATATAATCAGATGGAGCGTTAAGGGACGACACCGGATGCTGACAGATACCTGTTTTGCAAACAGATTCTGAACGGCATCCAACACCCTGACCGCAAACCCTGCCCGCTAAAATATCATCTCCTCCGTTACTTTAATTCCCCCCGGAGTCAGCGTCAGGCGATGCCGGGCGGCCTGATAGTGCGCCGACTGAAAGAACATTATAAAAAATCCTGACTGGCGTGTGCCACGGTATCTGCGGGAAGTGCAAATGCGACAGTAATTTTGATTGTTAGCGATGCCTAAGGCTCGAAGATTTTTTTGACATTAATTCAAAGGCATCTGTCATTCCTTTTTTAAGCGGCTGCGAATTGTCCTAATCAGGACACGAAAAGTCTTGGCTTAACGTGCATCTCATCTATTATGTTTTTATGCTTTTATCATGAGTGTGAATATTATGCGTTTCATTAATGGCTTTTGTAAGGCCATATTATTAACTTTGTTAATGTTGAGTTCTTACGTATTTGCAGGTGACAATACTTGTAAGACTGTGGGTGGACCTAAACAATATACTTTTAATATGGGCACGAAGACGATAACCGATCCTTCACAAGATACTGCGGGTACGGTGTTTCCTGATGTTTATTCATGGGCCGGCGCAGGGAGTTTTAATTCCGTGTGTAGTTGCAAAAGTACATATACACCAAATTATAAAGGCGACTCCACCCTTCCTCTCGGCCATCGTGAAGGAAGCGATCAATACTATAAGGTAAATGATAGTTTAGAGGTGCTAACAAAAATATCCTTAGCATCGACGACTTCAGGTACCGGGTATTTTTCAGTGCCATTTCAACTGAAAAGTACAGTAACGAATATCGATTGTAGCAGTCATACTTACAAATCAGGCAGTGATGGGCGAGTGACTTTATATATAGCCAAACCTTTTGTTGGCTCTTCAAAAATTGGCCCTATAAAAATAGCATCAATGTACATTTCATCTGCTGATAACTTTGGCGCAGAGTCTGTGGCAGATATCATACTGTCTGGAATCATCGTTGTCCCTCAGAACTGCGAAATTAATGCCGGAACATCTATTGTTGTTGATTTGGGTACAATCGTATCTTCAGATTTCAAGGGTAAGGGAACCCTTCCTGAGGGATATAAGCCACGCGATATAGACGTAGCTATAAAGTGCAACAATATAGCTTCTCAGGCATTACTAAAATTATATATGACAGGTACTCCTTCCCCGGATTTAAGTACTGCTATAGTTTCAAACAACAAAGATATCGGCGTTATAATAGCTGACAGTAACGGTACTCCATTGAGTATCAATTCAGAAGATACGGGTTTGCCTTTCGCCCTGAATGATAATCTGGAAGCGCAAATAAACTTGACGGCCTGGCCCACGTCAACGACAGGCTCCCAGCCCTCAGCAGGGAAATTTCAATCTACAGCCCAAATAAATGTTACGTTTAACTGACATGATCTCGTTGTAAAATATTGAATGCTACCGGGCAGGAAGCTCGGTTTAGCATCTTTAATCATTTTTATTTTGTAGATGTTGTCCTCATCCCCTTAGTGCTTCTTTCTTGTTACATTCTATAGGATAACTCAGCGTGAAAACCCTGTAACACCTGCATTTTCCGGCCAAAAACGTGCATCATGCCAGCGTGTCCGGCATTGCTTTTCACCCACGAAAATAGTACGGTCACACAAGAAGAATTCTTCGTTGACGGTGGAAAATTATGCCAATAATTCAGTCGGTTGAACGTGCTTTGCAGATCCTCGACTTGTTTAATGAACAGGCTACGGAACTCAAAATCACCGAGATAAGCAAACTGATGGGATTGAGCAAAAGTACCCTCCACTCCCTCCTCAAAACGCTTCAGTTGCATGGCTATATCGATCAGAATCCGGAAAACGGGAAATACCGTCTGGGGATGAAACTGGTTGAGCGTGGTCATTTTGTCGTTGGCACAATGGATATTCGCCAGAAGGCAAAAAGCTGGTTGATCCGGCTCTCGCAGGAAACGGGACAGACCACCCATTTGGGCATTCTGGACGGGAATGAAGGCGTCTACATTGAGAAAATTGAAGGTAAACAGGCTGCCATCGCTTATTCGCGAATTGGTCGCCGCTTGCCTGTTCACGCCACGGCTATCGGTAAGGTATTGCTCGCCTGGCTTGATGATGAAGAACTTGCTGCGGTGCTGGAGGGGTATCAGTTCAATGGCTTTACCCCCGCCACCCTTACCGATCGCGCCTCACTGCTTGCCGCGCTGAAAGAAACCCGCCATAAGCGGTATGCGCTGGATAACGAAGAGAATGAGCCAGGCGTACGTTGCATCGCGGTACCGGTCTGGAATCATGAATCACGGGTTATCGCAGCCCTTAGCCTCTCCACTCTCACTTCTCGTGTTAACGACGCCGAGCTGGCCGCCTGGCGTCAGAAACTGATGGATGCCGGGTTGGGGCTGTCGATAACGCTGGGCTATCGTCAACCCTGACCCAGCGTCTCGCTAGACTTTCGGTTGATATGAGAATGTGGCGAAATCTGCAAAGCAGCCGTCGCCGCTGATATCTTCACAGTGCAAACCAACAAAGGCCCCGGTAAAGAAGCCTCTGCCGCCAATATAATCATCCGACAGTTTCCACGCCTCAAACGTAAGCGGAATGGTCTGCCAGCGATCACCATCGAATGAATAGCTATAGCGGTATTCCAGATTGTCCACATCCACCCGCAGCCAGACGTTTTCCACATTCTCCGGCACCAGAATTGGATTATCGTATAGATGCCAGTGCGCCACGTTGTGATCGAGCTGAATAATCTTCAGCGTCCGTCCGCGCCCCTCTTCCCAGTCCATAAAGCAGTACGTCCAGTTTTTGCTGTTGTAGTAACAGGTTAGCCCCGCGCTTTGTTGGAAGTAGCGCGGGGAAAAGGCCATCTGCGTTTCGGCGCGGAAACGGAAATGCTGCCAGCGGCGAGCGACCGTTGACTGGGTAAAGGTGGAGTTCAGCGAATCATTTCCGTACAGACGTAAAAATCCAGGACGGGCGGTCAGCGATCCAAGCTGCTCGTCAAACGGAATACGTAGGGTCTGCAGTTCCGGATCGAGCCTTTCACTGTCAAAATCCGTTCGCCATTTCCCCGTTCCGGTGGCGCCCTGCTCCTTCATACGCGGTCCCGGCACCGTCAGCGCCGCGTGTTTTCCTCCTTCAACATAGGGCCAGCCGTCACGCCATTCGATACGCGCAATCCCTGTCTCACGCCCGAGCGGGCAGTATCCCCGCCCGCCCGCCGCTAATCGCGGAATCCCCGGAAGATGTAACGGACGGCTGGTCAGGTATGCCAGATACCATTCGCCGGTATGGGTCTCCAGCAGTGAACCGTGCCCACTCTTCTGTAGGGGATTTTCCGGCAGATGCCAGCTGGTCATCATCGTCACATCAGGATGCAGTTCGTACGGCCCATCAATATTTTTTGCCCGCAAGACCACCACGGCATGTTCGTAGCTGGTTCCCCCCTTCCGCCACCACCAGATAGTAGTAACCTTCGCGGCGATAAAGATGCGCCCCTTCGGTATAGCCCAATGGGGTACCCGTAAAGAGCGTTGAGCGTTGCGGCGAAAGGGTTTGTGTGTCAGCAAAAAACTCCTGCATCACGATGGTATTGTGAGGATTACTGTGATGACGCGGCCCCCCACGGGCGATAGATGTAGTACTTTCGCCCATCCGTGTCATGAAAGAGTGAAGGGTCAAACCCGCCGTTGCCCATTGGAACGGGATCGCTCCACGGCCCCTCAATAGATGGCGCGGTAACCAGGAAGTTACGGCCATTTTTCCATGGCGAATCAACGATTTTTACGTCGGTATACAGCAACCAGAATTTGCCATCGGCATAGCTCAGGCAAGGCGCCCAGATACCGCCAGAGTCCGGATTGCCTTTCATATCCAGCAGCGCCACGCTATCGAGCGGAGTACTGACCAGAGACCAGTGTTTCAGGTCGCGAGAATGATAAATTCGCACACCGGGAAACCATTCAAAGGTTGAAGTGGCAATATAGTAATCCTCGCCCACACGACACAGAGACGGGTCCGGGTTGAAGCCGGTCAGGATCGGGTTTTCAATCTGATACATGGTTCTCTCCTCAGTTCACTGCCACAGCGGCATCGGCAGGTTTTTTCTCAGGCTGCGCGGTGCGCTGACGTTGCAGTTGCTGGCTGATCTCTTCAACACGCTTGCTGCTCAGTTTGTAGAACGAAAGCAGCGTGAACATACCGACGTAAAGCACGACCGGTACGATGCAGAAGAGGATTTTGATGGTCATCAGGACGTTATCTGGCTGCACGGCGTTGCTTGCCGAGTAGCTGGAGAAGGCGAGGATCCACCCCACCAGCGCACCGCCAATGGCCAGACCGATTTTCAGGCTGAAGAGATAGGTAGAGAATACCAGGCCATCAAGGCGACGCCCACTACGGCTCTCTTCGTAATCCACCACATCGGAGGCCATCAACCATTGCAGCGGCGTGGTGGTATTAAAGACAAACAGGAACACAATGTTCAGCGCAAATATCAGCGCGATATTGTCCGATGGAATAAAGAAAATACTCAGACTGATCAGTGAATAAATGCCGATAATCCACTTAAACGACGTCACGCGGTCAAAGCGACCGAGCAGACGAGACGAACAGAGAGAACCAAACATCGTCGCGAGGCTGCCATAAAGCAGGAACTGCGTTGCCAGCTCAGGGTGGTCCATCACGTATTTGACAAAATAGAGCGTCGCACCGCCGCGAACGACGTTCGAACCGGTTGCCATCATTTTAAAGGCGCACATAATTCGCCACTGGCTATTCCCCATCAGCAATTTAAGGTCTTTCTTGACCGATGATTCAGGTTGAATCTCGAACGTATAACGCTCTTTGGTTGTAAAGAAACACACAAACAGCAGTATTACACCACAAATACCCAGCACACACATCGCGCCAAAATAGCCGACTTGTTCATCACCCTTGCCAATAATTTTTACTAACGGCAGGGCAATGCCGCTAATGGCTAGTGAACCTGCAGCGGCCAGGAAAAAACGCCACGATTGTAAAGCATGGCGCTCTTTTGGGTCAGCGGTAATGGCACCGGGCATGGCACAATACGGAACATTCACAAAGGTATAAACCAGCGTCAGTAAAATATAGGTGACGCTGGCATAAATAATTTTACCCTGAGCGGAGAAATCAGGCGTATAAAACGTTAATACGCAGACAATGCCAAACGGGATCGCCCCCCACAGCAAATAAGGCCGAAACTGGCCGTAGCGGGTACGCGTTCGGTCAACCATTAACCCCATTAATGGATCAGTTATCGCATCCAGCACGCGTGAAATCAGGAATAATGTCCCCATGACGCCTGCTGACAGACCAAAAACATCGGTATAAAAGTAGGCCAGTAAAAACATCGTGGCCTGCCAGACGAAACCGCAGGCGGTGTCCCCCCAGTCCATAACCAATTTTATCTTTCATTGTTAACTGCATTTCTACCTCCAGAGAATATGAAAGAAATACGTTCGAATGACCGGGACCTACAAAATTAAATATCTGAACGTGAACTTTGTGAGGAATACACCCTTTATCCGTGTGCTTATCAGATGATGCTTACAAGGAGGATTGTAGAGAGGGAGTCGATGAGGCAACAATTGTCATATTTGCTTTAGCGGTTATGTATTTTAACTTCTGTGATAACGATGCACTTTTCCAGAAAATAAAAAAAAGCCATCCTCCCGTGAAGGATGACATATTTCAGAGCGATATTATTCGTCGCCGAAAAATAGTGTTCCGGCGACGGATAAATTAATTTTAATTATTCAAAGCCCAAGCGCTTTTTTTCCGGCGTTAATCACCTCAATAATTTTATCCGTATCGTAGATGCACCCTTTCCAGGTTCCACCGCTTACCGCCTGCAGTGCAGCCCACAGTCGGGTGTCATCAGGCAGATAGTCATGGGGCTTCAGGTCGGGATGTAACTCGCGCTCCGCCAGAACTGTCGCGCCCTCTTCCGGCGTCAGTCGTGCTTGCGCACTGCCGATAAAATTCACACTGCCTTTCAATGACAAGCGATCAACCACAATTTCAATCACATCCCCCCGAACGCAGTTTGCCGATCGGCCCTCCCGCCAGCGCTTCCGGTGCAACGTGCCCCAGGCAAGCGCCGGTGGATACGCCGGAGAAACGGGCATCGGTAATAAGCGATACCGTTTTCCCCCATGAGATATGCTTCAGCGCCGAGGTGAGCTGATAAGTCTCTTCCATGCCGGTGCCGGATGGCCCACCGCCGATAATCACCATGATATCGCCCTGCTGGATCTGACCCTGTTTGATGGCTTTGATCGCCGCCTCTTCCGAGACAAAGACGCGCGCCTCGCCCGTATGGCGATAAACACCGTCATCATCGACTACTGACGGGTCGATCGCCGTCGCTTTGATCACTGATCCTTCTGGCGCGATATTACCCACCGGGAACGCCACCGTGGAGGTCATCCCTTTGGCTTTTGCCCCTTCCGGCGACAGGATCACGTCATCCGGATCCACACCGTCCTGATCGCGCAGGCACTGACGGAATTTCGCCCGACGTTCGGCGTGCTCCCACCAGTCGAGGTTTTCACCGAGCGTCTGTCCGGTGACCGTCATCACATCTTCATGCAGTAACCCCAGTCGACGCAGGTGCAGCATCACCTCCGGCACGCCGCCCGCCAGGAATGCGCGCACAGTCGGGTGATAATCCGGGCCGTTGGGCAACACGCTAACCAGACGCGGCACTTTGCGGTTGATCGCGCTCCACTGCGCCACATCCGGCAGGCGACATCTGGCGGCATGGGCGATCGCCGGTATATGCAGCAATAGATTTGTCGAGCCCCCGAAGGCCGCATGCACCACCATCGCATTCTCTATCGCTTTGTCGGTGAGGATGTCACGGGCGGTAATCCCTTTTTCATCCAGCGCCATCACTGCCCGCGCCGATTGACGTGCAATCTCCAGCCACACGTCCTGGCCCGACGGCGCCAGCGCCGAGTGTGGCAGCGCCAGTCCTAACGCTTCCGCCACGACTTGTGATGTCCCGGCGGTTCCCAGGAACTGACATCCGCCGCCGGGCGAAGCGCAAGCGCGACACCCCAGCTCGGATGCCTCTTTCAAACTCAACTCATTATTCGCGTAACGTGCCCCGATGGTTTGTACCTTTCCGGCATCTTCACCGAAGGTGGGCGGTAACGTCGCCCCACCCGGTACAAGGATCACCGGCAGATCGTGCATTGACGCCAGCGCAATCATCGTTGCGGGCAACCCTTTATCGCAGGTCGCGACACCAATGACCGCCCGCCGTGTTGGCAGCGAACGAATCAAACGGCGAAAGACAATCGCCGCATCGTTACGATAAGGCAGCGAATCAAACATGCCGTGCGTCCCTTGCGAACGGCCGTCACACGGGTCGCTGACAAACGCCGCAAAAAGGAATGCCACTCAGGCGGGTAATTTCCTTCGCCGCCGCCGACATTTGCAGGCCAATCTCCCAGTGCCCGGTGTGATAACCGAGGGCAATGGGGCGCCCATCCGAATGGCGAATCCCCCCCCTGTGTGCCAATCAATAACACTTCTCTGCCCGTGAGCTTGTTAGCATCCCAGCCCATTCCGGCGTTTTGCGTCATGCCGAAAAGGTTGCCGCTGGGAGATTCCAGTAACATCTGCGGCGTCAAGGGTAACGCCCCCTGGGGGCCGGCCGCGTGGGTTTTCACCGCATAGAACTGTTCATCCTGCGGCGTAAAAATGGTGTTGATAGACATCGTCTCACTCTCCCGAGCGTCGGGGTTCAGGTCGCTCCATTGTTGTTCTACATTATAGAACAACGTTCTTATTTATAGATTCACTGTAATGCAGGCCGTGCGTAGAGGTAAATCAGAGAGAGGAGCAGGCTGTGTATTTTTTAGCCTTGATCACAAAACGGTGAGCAACGAAATGTAACAAGAAGGTTATTCCAGTGAAATGGTCGGACAGCCACTGACTATCCGACCGTTGATGATCCCGAAAGCTAATACCCGGCAGGTTCAACTGGATGACTGTCGCCCGGTATATGAGGCGATTTCACAAAAACGCCTTTCCACGGCACTTCCCCTTTGTTCACCAGGAAATGCGCTTCACCGGGATCGCAGTGCATCACATCCCCCCGAGCCTAGCGTGTAAGGCTCACCATTCAGGTAAAGCGTTACTTCGCCTGCCAGGGTATAAAAAATTTCGCAGGCTTCGATGTGGCGATGGTTGGGAAAAGACTGACCAGGCTGGAGCATGACGACGCCCATGTCACACACCGGGCCGCGAATGAGGTATTTCGGGCCACTGTCGCCAAAACGGTATTCATGCTGCGCTTCATTCGATTTAATCATGACGATCTCCTGTTATAAACCCGGCGCTTTCCACAAAGAGGTCGTCAACCCGTGATCGACCAGACCTAACTGTTCCTGATATACCGCCTGCCATTTCTCGCGTGATTCCTGGTAAAGCGCATGTTTCTCTCTGTCCGGAACATGCTCCCGCTCCCAGCGCACCAGTCGTTCACCCGTTTCAGCCATGGATGACCAGATCCCAGCCCCCACGCCAGCGGCAATCGCGCAGCCCAGCGCCGTCGCCTCTTTGACAACCGGAACGTTGACCGTCAGCCCTGAGACATCCGCCAGAATCTGGCTCCAGAGTTTGCCCTTCGAGCCTCCCCCGGCAAATACCAGCGACGTGGGGTGGATCCCGGTGAAATCGGCGATCTGCTGCAAATTGCAGGTCGAGACAATGGCCGCATTCTCTTCCAGCGCGCGAAACAGCGTGGCCTTATTGCATTTTTCCGGGTCGATGGACAGATTGATGAATGAGGGGGGCCGCGTGATACCAGCTCTTGAAACGCATCCGGTCGGAGAAAATCGGCATCACGCCCCATGCCCCTGCCGGTACCCTGGAAGCCATCTCCTCCAGCAGTGTGTAAGTGTCGACGCCCAGGCGCTCGGCGATCAGCTTTTCTTCGGCACAAAAGGCATCACGAAACCAGCGCATCGTCAGGCCGGTAAAAAAAGCTGATCGATTCGGTTTGTACCATTCCCGGAATGACGTGCGGATTAACGCGCACGTTCATCTCAGGATCAACAATCGGCGCGGGTAAATTCACCACCTGCTGCCAGAATGTTCCCCCCCAGTACGGCGGTTTGCGCCGGACGAACAACCCCAAGGCCGAGACAGCCCAACTGCACATCCCCGCCGCCCACTACCACCGGCGTACCCGCTTTCAGCCCGCACTGTGCGGCGGCCTGGGTCGTCACGCTTCCCAGCAGCGTGCCGGTCTCTTTTACCGGTGAGAGAATATCCGAGCGCAGTCCGGCCATTTGCAATAATGAGGGTTTCCAGTCGCGCGTTTTGAGATCCAGCAGGCCCGTGGTTCCGGCATTGGAAGGATCTACCGCCAGTTCGCCGCTGAGCATATACGCCATCCAGTCGCTGATCATCGTGACCGTTGAGGCGCGACGATAGATGTCCGGGCGATGGTGCGCCAGCCAGAGCAGACGCGGAATGGCGCTCAACGCCAGCGTCTGACCGGTGCTGCGATAGACTTCGCTTTCAAAGGTATAGTCGTGGATCTCCTTAAGCTCGCTGACTTCTCGTGCCGCTCTGGCATCCACGTTGGCACAGGCCCAGACGGGCGTTCCCTCTGCGTCATAGACCACAATGCCTTCGCGCATCGAACAGGCGGAAACGGCAGCAATCGCTTCCGGCGCAATACCGGCGTTATGCAGTGCCTGGCGAATGCAATCACAGGCCAGTTGCCAGTTTTTTCCCAGATCAAATTCCATCGAGCCGGGCACATCCGGTACGGCAAGGTGCCGCCATTCCGCTTGTCCCACCGCGATTTGTTTGCCTTCCAGGTCGAAAATCACGGCGCGGACGCTGCCAGTTCCGGCGTCCAGCGCCATCAGGTAATGTTCTGAGTCAGAGAGGGTACAGAGTCGGGCCATCGTTTTAGTCCTCGGCTTATTATATCTGTCAGGTCGTCAATGCTTTCTCCACGGTACAAACGGAAATTCTGTTACTCCCCTGCTGTGCGCCTGCACGGCAGATACGCATTACTGCCCGCTGACAATGGCGGCGGCAGTTTCCTGGTCGGTGACCAGTGCGTTGATATAACCCCCCTTTCATCGCGGCGGCGATCGCTTCCGCTTTATTCACCCCCCCGGCGACGCCAATAACGGTCGGGATCGTCTTCAGGGTATTGAGGGTTAACCCAATCAGTTCATCGTGGATCTTCATCTCCGGGATTACCTGCCCTTCGCCATCAAAGAAGTAACCCAGAATGTCGCCCACCGCGCCTTTGCGGCCTATCATCAGTTGTTCACCCTTCGTGATATAGCCTGAGCGAATAATGGTGGCCTCATCTTTCTGGTTGATGGCGCCGATACCGACAATCGCCGCATCGGCAGCCTGGGCAGCCAGCAGGACATCCTGGACGCTATTTTCATTTTTTAACGTCCGGGCAATCTCCGCAGAAGAGGCGCGAAGCGGCGCCGGAATAATACTGACCGGACAGGCCGCGTTGAGTTGTCCAATCCCGGTCATGTATGGCCCCACGCCACCCGACAGCGTTACCAGGCGAATTTGCTGAGCAGAAATAAACCCGCTGAGCCGTTTTAAGGTATTCATAGTCGCTTCGCCGAAGCCCGCCGCCAGAATCTGCTGCGGCTGGAGTGACTCCATCAGCATATGCGCGGCGCCGATCCCCAGACGAACGCAGGCATCCGCGCCGGGAAGTCCCGGAATGACCCGCACATTGTTCAGGTCAAAGCGACGACGTAATTCGGTTTCATATTCCAGACAGCCTTCAAAGCGAGAATTAATCTGTACGCGAATAATCCCGGACTGATGCCCCTTCTCCAGCAGGCGCGACACCTTAAGCCGCGTCAACCCCAGCCTGTTGCTGATGTCGCTTTGCGTCATACCGTCGTGGTAATAGAACCACGCAATGCGCGCCACCAGCTCTTCTTCACACATCCCTTGCTCGGAAATCATCGGGTCATTAATAGTCATCATTCTGTCTTCACTTTGAACATATCGAATTTCTGAACACAATTGTTCATTCATTGGTCGTTAATAACTGTGATTAAACCCACATTTCAGTGGCTTTCGTTTGAACAAATTTAATATTGACGATCATTTTAGCATGAAACGTGATCTATTCGTCGGTTTTATGAGCAGTTAGGTCATAAGGTTATGAACAATTCGAATCGCACAATACATTTGTTCAACCTGATTCTACCCAGGCCGAACGGAGGTGGCATGCAAATGAGTCAAGAAAAGATCGCCCCACTACTCAGCGCGCAGTCTGTCTGCAAGCAGTATTCCGGCGTCAACGTCCTGAAAGGGATTGATTTTGTCTTACGCAAAGGCGAAGTCCATGCGCTCCTGGGCGGGAATGGCGCCGGGAAATCCACGCTGATGAAAATCATTGCCGGCATTACCCCTGCGGACAGCGGAATCATTGAGATTGAAGGTTCCCGCTGTACAAAACTGACGCCCATCCTGGCGCATCAGTTAGGGATCTATCTTGTCCCGCAAGAGCCGCTGCTGTTCCCCAGCCTGACGGTAAAAGAGAACATTCTCTTTGGTCTGCCCAAACACCAGAGCTCGGCGCAAAAAATGGCGGCGATGCTGACCGCGCTGGGCTGCCAGTTTGATATCAACAGCCCGGCGGGTTCGTTAGATGTGGCCGACCGCCAAATGGTCGAAATCATGCGCGGGCTGATGCGCGATTCACGAATTTTGATCCTCGATGAACCCACCGCCTCACTGACGCCTGCGGAAACCGATCGTTTATTCAGCCGCCTGCGTGAATTGTTGAGCACCGGCGTGGGGATCGTCTTTATCTCCCACAAGCTGCCAGAGATACGCCAGATAGCGGATTACATTAGCGTGATGCGGGACGGCATTATTGCGCTTTCCGGAAAAACGGCGGATCTGACTACAGACGACATCATCCAGGCCATCACGCCTGCCTCACGCACCAACGCGCTGAGCGCGACGCAAAAACTGTGGCTGGAATTGCCCGGCAACCGTCCGCAGCACGAGGCGGGCACACCGGTGTTGAGCCTGGAGAATGTGACCGGTGAAGGATTCATGAACGTCAGTTTCGAGGTCCGCGCCGGGGAAATTTTAGGTCTGGCCGGTCTGGTCGGTGCCGGGCGTACCGAACTTGCCGAAACGCTTTACGGACTACGACCGCTAAGGGCCGGAAGCATCGTACTCGGCGGCAAGGATATCTCCACACTTTCCACCCGCGAACGTTTACAGCATGGTCTGGTGTATTTGCCGGAGGACCGCCAATCGTCAGGGCTGAATCTGGATGCCTCGCTGGCGTGGAATGTTTGTGCATTAACCCACAACCACAGCGGTTTCTGGGCTAATCCGGCCAAAGACAGCGCTACGCTCGAACGCTATCGCCGGGCGCTCAATATCAAGCTCAACGATCCCGAACAGCCTGCCCGTACGCTCTCTGGCGGTAATCAGCAAAAAATCCTGATCGCCAAATGCCTTGAAGCCTCGCCGCAGGTGCTGATTGTGGATGAGCCGACGCGCGGTGTGGACGTCTCGGCGCGTAACGACATCTATCAGTTGCTCCGCAGTATTGCGGCCCAGAACGTCGCGGTGCTGTTCATCTCTTCTGATCTGGAGGAGATAGAACAGATGGCCGATCGCGTTTACGTCATGCACCAGGGGGAAACGGGCAACGATGCTCTGCAAGGCGACGAGATTAATGTCGACACCATCATGCACGTGGCGTTCGGCGACCGCACGTCAGGGGCTACACCACATTCCGGGGAGGCGCCATGCTGAAATTTATCCAGAATAACCGCGAGGCCACCGCCCTGTTGGCCGTGCTGCTGCTGTTCGTGCTGCCGGGGATGCTGGACAGCCAGTACCTCAGCGTTCAGACGCTGACGATGATTTTCAGCAGCGCCCAAATCCTCATGCTGCTGGCGATGGGCGCAACGCTGGTGATGCTGACCCGCAATATCGACGTGTCGGTCGGATCGATCACCGGGATGTGCGCCGTACTGCTGGGGCTGTTGCTGAACGCGGGATATCCCTTGCCAGTGGCCTGCGTGGCGACGCTGCTGCTGGGACTGCTGGCAGGTTTTATCAACGGCGTACTGGTTGCCTGGCTGAAGATCCCGGCGATTGTCGCCACGCTGGGCACGCTCGGTCTGTATCGCGGCGTCATGCTGCTGTGGACGGGCGGTAAATGGATTGAAGGATTACCAGCGCAACTTAAGCAACTCTCCGCCCCGGTTTTCCTCGGTATCTCCGCCATTGGCTGGCTGACCCTGCTGTTAATGCTGCTGATGGCCTGGCTGCTGGCAAAAACCGCCTTTGGTCGCTGTTTTTATGCCACCGGGGATAATTTGCAGGGCGCGCGGCAACTGGGCGTACGTACCGAAGCCATCCGTATTCTGGCCTTTTCGCTCAATGGCTGCATGGCTGCGCTGGCCGGGATCGTCTTTGCCTCGCAGATTGGCTTTATCCCTAATCAGACGGGAACCGGGCTGGAAATGAAGGCCATTGCCGCCTGTGTGCTGGGAGGCATCAGCTTGCTGGGTGGTTCCGGGACGATCATTGGTGCCGTACTCGGTGCTTATTTCCTGACACAAATCGATAGCGTACTCGTCCTGCTGCGTATTCCGGCATGGTGGAATGACTTTATTGCCGGTCTGGTTCTGCTGGCGGTACTGGTATTTGACGGTCGGTTGCGCTGCGCGCTGGAACGCAATATCCGTCGGCAAAAATATGCCCGCTTCACTCCGCCGCCCCAGCCGCATCCGTCGGCAAAAAGCGCAGCGGATACTGTGCGCACCGCCAAAAAACGTGAGGTAGCCTGATGACTCGTTTACATCGTTACGGCTGGGAACTGGCGCTCGCCGCGCTACTGGTGATTGAAATTCTGGGATTCGGTGCCCTGAACCCGCGCCTGCTGGATCTGAACGTCCTGCTGTTCAGCACCAGCGACTTTATCTGCATTGGTATTGTCGCCCTGCCCTTAACCATGGTGATCGTAAGCGGCGGGATCGATATCTCCTTCGGCTCCACGATGGGGCTATGCGCCATCGCGCTGGGCGTGATGTTCCAGGGCGGCGTACCGCTGCCGCTGGCCATTATTCTGACGCTCGCGCTGGGCGCGCTGTGCGGACTGATCAACGCCGGGTTGATTATCTACACCGGTGTGAACCCGTTGGTCATCACCCTGGGAACGTTGTACCTGTTCGGCGGCAGCGCGCTGCTGCTGTCAGGGATGGCGGGAGCAACCGGTTATGAAGGTATCGGCGGCTTCCCGCAGGGCTTCACTGATTTTGCCAATCTCGATGTGCTGGGCCTGCCAGTCCCCCCTGATTTTCTTTCTCGTCAGCGTGATCTTTTTCTGGTTGTTGATGCACCGGACCCACGCCGGACGCAATGTCTTCCTGATTGGGCAAAGCACTCGCGTCGCGCTGTACAGCGCGATTCCAGTGAACCGGACGCTGTACGCGCTGTACGCGATGACCGGCTTTGCTTCGGCGATCGCGGCGGTGCTGCTGGTCTCTTACTTTGGCTCTGCGCGTTCCGATCTGGGAGCCTCCTTCCTGATGCCAGCCATTACAGCGGTCGTCCTGGGTGGCGCCAATATCTACGGCGGGTCCGGGTCCATTCTCGGCACCGCCATCGCCGCGCTGTTGGTGGGCTATCTGCAGCAAGGGTTGCAGATGGCTGGCGTACCCAATCAGGTATCCAGCGCCCTCTCCGGCGCATTGCTAATTGTCGTTGTCGTAGGTCGTTCTGTCAGCCTGCATCGTCAGCAAATTAAAGACTGGCTGGCGCGTCGTCGCGCTATCCGGCAGGCCTGAAACCCATTGCCATAAAGGAAAAGTACATGACTATTCAGAGCATTAAAAAAAATTGCCGTAATCAGTACCCTTAGCCTGGCGGCGTTCACTCTCAACGCTTATGCCGCAGAGCGAATCGCGTTTATCCCGAAACTGGTTGGCGTGGGATTCTTTACCAGTGGCGGTAACGGTGCCCTGGAAGCGGGTAAAGAGCTGGGCGTCGATGTCACTTATGACGGCCCAACGGAGCCCAGCGTGTCCGGCCAGGTTCAGCTCATCAATAACTTCGTCAACCAGGGGTATAACGCCATTGTGGTTTCCGCCGTGTCGCCTGATGGCTTATGCCCGGCGTTAAAGCGTGCCATGCAGCGCGGCGTGAAGGTGCTGACCTGGGATTCTGACACCAAGCCGGAATGCCGGTCGTACTACATCAACCAGGGGACGCCTGCCCAGTTAGGCGGCATGCTGGTCGATATGGCCGCAAATCAGGTCAAAAAAGAGAAAGCCAAAGTGGCCTTCTTCTACTCCAGCCCGACCGTGACCGATCAGAACCAGTGGGTGAAAGAGGCCAAAGACAAGATCGCCAAAGATCATCCAGGCTGGGAAGTTGTCACCACGCAGTTTGGCTATAACGACGCCACCAAGTCGCTGCAAACCGCAGAAGGCATCATTAAGGCTTATGCCGATCTCGACGCCATTATCGCGCCGGATGCCAACGCCCTCCCCGCCGCCGCTCAGGCCGCTGAGAACCTGAAAAACACCAGCGTGGCGATTGTCGGCTTCAGCACGCCGAACGTGATGCGCCCTTATGTTGAGCGCGGCACGGTGAAAGAGTTTGGCCTCTGGGACGTGGTCCAACAGGGCAAGATCTCCGTGTACGTAGCTGACGCGCTGCTGAAAAAAGGCGACATGAATACCGGCGATAAGCTGGACATTCCGGGCGTGGGCCAGGTCGAAGTCTCGCCGAACAGCGTACAGGGCTACAGCTATGAGGCGAAGGGCAACGGCATTGTACTGCTGCCTGAGCGCGTGGTGTTCACTAAAGAGAATATCGATAAGTACGATTTCTGAGTTTCATTCCTTAACCGTGGAGTAAAAAATGGCTGATTTAGATGACATCAAAGATGGTAAGGATTTCCATACCGATACGCCGCAACGCAATACCCCATTCACATTAAAGGGGTGCGGCGCACTTGACTGGGGGGATGCAGTCCCGACTGTCGCGCATTTTTAATCCTGAGACGGGAAGAACGGTCATGCTCGCGTTTGACCACGGCTATTTTCAGGGGCCGACGACGGGACTGGAACGTATCGATATCAATATCGCCCCCCCTGTTCCCGCTCGCCGATGTGCTGATGTGCACACGCGGGATCCTGCGCAGTGTGGTCCCCCCCTGCCACCAATAAGCCGGTGGTCCTGCGCGCCTCGGGCGCTAACTCGATTCTCACCGAGTTAAGCAATGAGGCGGTTGCGCTCTCCATCGATGATGCGGTTCGTCTCAACAGCTGCGCCGTGGCGGCACAGGTGTATATCGGCAGTGAATATGAGCATCAGTCGATCAAAAATATCATTCAGTTGATTGATGCCGGTATCAAGGTCGGCATGCCAACGATGGCGGTAACTGGCGTGGGGAAAGACATGGTGCGCGATCAGCGCTACTTCTCGCTCGCCACCCGTATCGCCGCAGAGATGGGTGCGCAGATCATCAAAACCTATTATGTCGATAAAGGTTTTGAGCGCATCGCCGCAGGTTGCCCGGTTCCGATTGTTATCGCCGGTGGTAAAAAAATTACCGGAACGCGAAGCGCTTGAGATGTGCTGGCAGGCCATCGACCAGGGCGCATCCGGTGTCGATATGGGGCGTAACATCTTCCAGTCCGATCACCCTGTCGCCATGATGAAGGCCGTTCACGCGGTGGTACATCGTAATGAAACCGCTGACCGCGCGTATGAACTCTATCTGAGCGAGAAAAACTAAAAGGTCATGGGCCTGCCCAGGCGGGCCCATGCGTTTCAAGGAGAACAGTATGCATGTCACTCTGGTGGAAATTAACGTCCACGACGATAAAGTCGATGAATTTATCGACGTCTTTCGCCTTAATCATCTGGGATCGGTGCGTGAAGAGGGGAATCTCCGCTTCGATGTATTGCAGGATCCGGAGGTTGCGAGCCGCTTTTATATTTATGAAGCCTATAAGGATGAAGCCGCCGTTGCGTTCCATAAAACAACACCCCACTACCTTGCCTGCGTGGAAAAACTGGAATCGCTGATGAGCTGCCCACGAAAAAAACGCGTCTTCAATGGATTGATGCCATAAGGATCTCAAAAATGAACCGTCCCTTTTCCGGGTTAAATCGCGCAGAGTGCGTCTCGTTAATGAAGCGTTACCCGCTAAGCATCGGCATTCTTGTCGGCCAGTGGCTCAAACTTGGTGAGTACCTGCAAACGCTTCGCGCGCTTGAACAACCCGTTCTTCACCTGGATCTGATGGACGGGCATTTTTGCCCACAGTTCACCGTCGGTCCCTGGGCTATCGCGCAATTGCCAGCGCAGATGATTAAGGATGTTCACCTGATGGTGGATAACCCGTGGCCCGTCGTGCAGGCAAGCGTAAAGGCGGGAGCACACTGCGTCACGTTGCAGGTGGAAAACTCGCCGCATCTGCACCATATGCTCCACTGGCTGGGGGAGCAAAATGCGGAAGTCTCCGGCGGCACAATGCCGGTGTTGCGAGGGATTAGCCTGTGCCCGGCGACACCGTTGGAACATATTCTGCCGGTGATTGAAGACGTTGAAATCGTGCAAATTCTGGCGGTCAATCCGGGCTACGGTAGCAAACTCAGCAAGCCCGCCTTACTGAGGCGTATCGCCCAGGTTGTCGCATTACTCAATGCATCCGGGAAACGGGATTCCATTCTACTGGCCGTTGACGGTTCGCTAACACTGGAAGAACTGCCGGAGATCATCGCCAGCGGCGTTGATCGTGTGGTATCCGGCAGCGCGCTCTTCAAAAACGATGCGTTGGCGGAAAACACCCGTCGCTGGTTAGCGATGATATCTTCTGTAAAGGGGGGGCTGAGGGGTTCCGCTGGGTGTTTTTTGGATAGTACCTTGATGAATTCGTTGAAGTTCGTGGACATGGATGAGGGCTGGTTATGATTGAAAGAGAAATCCGGCGTGGCACGGATTTTAGGTACAAAAAATCGCTTTGAGGACTTTATCTTTATTTTTGGTGCGAAGGCCGCACCGCGATTTCAGACTCAACAATATGAAATCAATGAATTTTTAAAAATGCGAAGTTACTTTGTATACTCACATGTATACTCAGTACCATTTCTTAAGAAATCAATTCATTCAATACTACTCATCATCGTCTTCCACTGGTTCCAGCACATCAAGCGCAACTCGCACCATAGCGATAGAACCAATACGAATGAAAGCATCTTCTCCATCTTCGTCGGTTATCATAAAACGATCCGTGGTTTCAGGCTCGCAATCCAGCGCGTCAAAAAAAGCATTCAACTGGCCGATATCATCCGTCTCTTCGTTTTGCGGCGCATCTGGCTCAACACTCAGCGGTATCACTGGTCCGCCGTTCACCAGAGTGATATGGACATTAAAATAGTCGTCTTCATAGTCATCGTCCTCTTCACTCATGATGGGAGCAAAGCCATCAGACAAAAACTGGTGAAATACCACTTCACGCATATTTAACGCATAACGATACTCGGAAGAATCAAAAACGAAGAAGCGCTCTGTGTTTGGGGCGGTTTTTTCCTGAAAATAATAATAAAACCTCCGCTTATCCGCCGCTGAAATGGGCAACAGCAAATAGTCCTGATGTCCCTGTAGCCAAAGTTTTACGGTCCAGAGACCACTGTCCATTTCAATGCCGCTTGTGGCTATCGCTTCAAGATCTTCATCGGTTTTACGACGCTTCTTGCGGAAGTCGTTTATCAACCGATCACTTTCCGGGAACACTACGTTTAGAGGCTTATCCAGAGCATTGCATATTGCCTGGGCGAGACCCAGCTTTGCAGCAACCTTCCCGGTCTCGATACGCTGAATTTGTTGCTGGCTGGTGCCGACCATAAACGCCAGCTCGCGCTGGGTGATAGATAGCTGGGTACGGAGCTGTTTGATGTTGTTCTGTAACATGGCATCCATCCTTCAGAAGGAGTAGAAAGTGCCATTAAAACACAAAATTGAGTATAAACACATAATCGTGTTTATACTCACTAATCAACACCCTTGAACGCAAAGAAAATCTCTTCATCGTTCTTCTCTGGTATGCCAGAGATCCACGATATAAATGTCATTGTCACGAAGTTCGTAGTGAACCTCATAGTCATCAAATAACACTTTTCGGACTTCCCGAGGTTCATACCGAGTCTGCTGTACGCCAATAGCCGGATGCGCTGTAAGACCAGCACAGCCAGTAATCAGGCGATCCAAAACGTCATCGGCGTGCTGGCGACTGTACTGAAGGGCAAAACGGTAGATACGTTCCAGGTCATCCTGAGCTTTAAGCGTCCAGTAAATTTCCATTTATCAGGATTTCTTTAAGCGATTAGCAAAATCCACCATGTCCGAGTGGCTCACCACGCGACCGGCATCCACATCCGCAAGACCGGCCTGGATGCTCTGGTGACGCCGTTCTCTTTCGGCCAGCATACTGGTCAACGCTTCCTTAATAATCCAGCTTTTAGAACGATCTAACTCAATTGCCAGATTCTCAACAGCAGCGGCCAATTCAATAGGTATCTGTGCGCTGATGGTTTGTTTAGTAAGCGAACCCATAGGGATTACCTCGTTTAATAACATTTAATAACTCCTATTAATATTAGCATAGAGGTGCCTATAAAAACATCACATCTCATTTCGCAGGCAACATCCCCGGAAAGTGCTTTGCCACGATATCATTCATCTTATCCACCAGATCCAGACGCTTAAAAGTGATATGCCCACTGCCCTTTTGAAAGTACCGAATAGTGAACAACTCATCTTCGAAAATCTGCTGATGCGGATTATCGCGCACAAAATCCATAAACCGGATGGAGACATCATGCCGGTTATCGGGAATGGTTTTACCATCCAGCAGGTAGAGCATTCGCTCCAGATCGGCTAATTGGTCGCGCCGCCAGCCCCAGTTCAAACTGAAGCCCCATCTGTCATGCTTCACCAGATTGTTGACGATAATCTTCTTACCGAAGTAACAGGGATTATTGGTTTTGTAGTCCCAGCTTAACCCTTTAAATACATTGATAATCCCACGTTCGAAAACATCCTGTTTATTGTGGTGGAGTTGTTCAAAGGTACTTAGGATGTTGGCTTCACTGATGGCCGGAAGATCGCCCTCTTCGAGGTTTTTAGCCCACTGGCTGCGGGCTTCGGCATCCATCAAGGTCAACATCCCGGACTTCAGCATGAGATCGCGCCAGATACTGCGATCGATATTGCGTGTAATCACCGGAATCGCTTTATCGACTGGTTGCATCAGCCAGCAGTCAAAGGAATGGCCCTGTCGCATCGCCCAATGCTCCGCCACATCACCACCGATGCTGGAGGTTAGCCGTGAGATATCATCAAGCTTATGGATCAGGATTTCTATCAGGCTCAGCGCAGCATCACGCCCTGTGACGATGCGTTCTATACTGGTTGAGCAAATTAGCTCATTATGATCGGTTAAAACTTCAGCTTCTGTTTGCATGATATTTTGTCCGTAAAAAGCAAACACGCCTGCCGGGAATGGCAAGCGCATTATGCAATGAGTAAATAAGGAAGACAGATCGGGAATGTAATTCGGGAAGGAGGCTCGCAAGATTCAGCGTGTCGAAAGATTATGGCCTTGTCGTAATAACCCCATTGCCTGTCGCGCCCGCAAAATGTCTACAGCCCGCAGATAAGGCGATTGTTCCTGCCAGCTAAATCCTTTGCGATCGATACGAACGAGTTCGTATTTTTCCACCAGAAAGTTCACGGCATCGGCAAGAGTAACGCCTGCGTTGATATGTTCCTGAATGACTGTTTCATCGCAGAATGGCGTGTCACTCAGGGCCAGGCCATAGTGTTGTGCAAGTAGACGGGTAAGTAACATCTGCCAGACGGCCACAGGCGACGGGCATGGCTTCGCTACCCGCTGATTTGTTGCAGGAGAGGTGTTCATGATGTTGTTCTCGTAGAAGTGGAAGTTAAAATCGGTCAGCGTTGAGTGGGGTAAATGGTGATGTAAACGTAGCCACAGGAGCCGAGCGTATCGGCTTCACAGGTTAATCTCTTCGCATACAGCGTGACGCAGTGCTGGTGCCGGGGATTAAGTTCTCCGCTGGTGAGCATGAGTTCCATTTGCTTCACCAACAAGGGGAAAGCCTGGTTGAGATGGCGTAAATCAGCTTTACTGAACTGACCAATTATGCTGGCCCGATCGGCGAGGTAATGCAGGCGGTTGCCTTCCTGCACCAGACGGGCCCCGAAATGTGGTGTGATGTCGCATTTCAGTCCCCATCGCAGCGTATCCACTACTTCATTGGCTGTGTCTTTTTTCATGTTTGTGTTCCTTTTACTGAAGGTTAATTGAGGCTGACACAGCGCAGGATGATATGAGGCCCCTGACGGTCCTGTCGGCGCTCAGCAAAAACTGCCAGCACACCTCGAATATCCTGCACTTCCCGACCGTAGTAATGGCAGACGCTGCCGGACCAGTGATATTTGCCCGTACAGAAGCGAGACAACCAGGATTCAGAATGCTGGCGGTATATCGCCATTGCCTGACGTTTGCTTATGATTTTCATCAATATTCTCCTACAGCCAGCCTCTTTCCGCGAACGACAACGCATCACCATCACCGATGATGAAATGATCCAGCACTCGGATATCCACCAGAGTCAGTGCATTCACTATCCGGGAAGTAATCGTTCGGTCTGCTTTACTGGCATCTGTTATTCCAGATGGATGGTTATGAGCGAGGATCACCGCTGCCGCGTTGTGGTGTAGTGCAGATTTCACAATTTCACGGGGATGGACTTCGGTGTGGTTAATCGTGCCAAGGAATAGCGTTTCATGTTCCAGCAGACGATGCTGGTTATCGAGATAGAGCACGACAAAAACCTCACGTTCCTGCCGTCCCAGATGCAGTTGCAGCCAGCTTTTCGTACAACTCGTGTCAAGGAATTGCTCGCCGGGCTGGCGCTGGTATTTCTCCAGCAGTCGCATAGCGCGACGGATAATACGTTGCTCATTGACTGGAAAAGCCGGAGGTAATATCAGTTCAGACATGGAAACTCCTTAAAATAAAAAGCCCCATAGCAGCAAGCTACAGGGCTATAAACAGAGATGAGTATGTGATTCATGAGGCGAGTTTCAGCATGTTCTCTGCCATCACCCACAGGGCTTGATTAAGCTTCACATCGCCATCGATCCCCTTAATAGCGCGGGTATGTGTGCGTCCTCCTTTCGCATTGCGCCCGTTCAGACCACCTTTAATCAGGTTCTCCTGAATGCGCTGATAGGTTGTCCAGAGGTCACCGGACTCATCCTGCCAGCGACGGGGAGCCAGTAGCTGAGATTCCGTCACCGGCTGATGCTCTTCGCCAAAACGATACGTCAGCGCAGCTTGCGCCAGCGCCGCCTGTGCTGGTGGAGGTAGCATGAGTGACTGCATGGCATCGCGCTTCTCTTCCACGCGGTCAAATATCCCCAGCACTTCGTAAGCCCCTTCAATGACCTTCTCTACTACGTTGCCTTTATGCGGGACACGCACCTCCCCGAACGACTCGCCACAAATCAACCCATTTTGGCAAACAGATCTGAATAAACCCGGCAGCATTTGATATGAACTGGAGCCGTCATGGCTGTTAAGCAGGATGATTACTGGCACTTGTTTGCCAGTAATCTGGCCTTCGCGACGTAGGCGCAGCATGTGCTTTGTATGTTCACGTTTGCTTTCATTGCGAACGCGAGTCTGGCAGGCAAAGAACGGGCGAAATCCCTCATGCTGGAGATTATCCAGCAGGGTAATGGTCGGTATGTAGGTGTAACGTTCACTTCTGGATTCGTGCTTGTCTTCACTGAAGACGCTGGGCACATATTGGGCCAATTCGTCGCGAGTTAACGGGCGGTCACGGCGTACAAGGTTGACCGCGCCAAAGCGGCTAGCTAAACGGGTCATAGGTGATTCCTTTAAAAATGGGCATAAAAAAAGGCCCCCCGAAGGATGGCCTGAATGTTATTAATGAGTTTGATTAGGTAGTTGGTGGTAACGTTAGTTGCTGGGCTGGTTCCACATCAGGCGACACCGGTTCTGCTGAGCCGTGTCTTTCGGCCCGGTATAGCTGTATTTGCGCCAGTAACGGGGCTTTCCGTGACTGGAGATAACACAGGCACCACTCCCTTCTGACAACCAGTCTCACCGGCACGGGCAGAAGTTCATAAGCCTTACTGAACACCGATTCGATAAATGCATCATCACTAAGTTTATCTTCGGCAATGTTCAGCAAACCGTTTATAACAATACTATCCAACAACTGCTTATATTTGGCGATACGAGAAGCTGATATTTCCAGGGGGCTATCCAGTACAGACTCTCCTGATACCCTATCTTGCAAATCAACAGGCGATTTATTTCGGGCAATACTAAATTTGTCTTTTAGTCCGCTGAATTTTCCTTTGGTATTTCCAGGCATATTGTTTTTTCCCTTTGAGTCGGCAAGATGAGCTTCAGGCAAGCGTGGATAGTTTTTTTTATGGTCCGTATCAGGTTTAACGTGACCAGTAGTGCTCCTATACTTTTGATTGCAACAAACTCACTACGCATCAAGGTAATTCCGGTTACAATCAGCACCACAGGCCACGTCACATCAAACGTTTCAGGTTTGCATGTCTCTTTGCACATAACTTATCCTGTTCTAAATGCCACTCTGCGGGTTGAGACACTGTCTCCAGGTGATCCCCGTCAACAGCTCAGGCAAGCCATGGACAGAGAAAGTCCCGTATTCATGGCCCATCTGCAAAACAGTGATTTTACTGCTGGATGGAAGGTTACTAAGTAACTCAAAGAATGCTTGATCTGGGCTAAATTCATTCGATCCAACCTTCAAGGTAAGTTGTGACATGGGGCCCGAAGAAGTCCAGTTACCTTCTGTTCCGTATCGGACTGCAAAATCACCGTCTTCACCACAGGCTAATTCAAGTTGTAAACCGGATTCATTTTTTGTCGTGAATATCATCGAGCTCGCACTGCGGGTCATTTGCCATTGACCGTTCTGCGTTGAATTTATGGAAGGCTTATTGTTTGCAGGGTTTTCAATATCAATAGGATCTTCGAGAGGTTCACCATCTTTGAAACGGATGAGCGTTTCATCCCGGTAAGTTAGCGTTACCGGCCATTGTTCGCGCCAGCTATTTCCTGGTGCTGCATAATCAATTTGATAAGATCTGACGCCGTTACGATCCATGCCGTTTCCGGTTACTACTTCAATCACTGAACCGCACTTAGGTGGGGATTGCTTATATTTGTTGATGATGGCGCAGCCATTGGCTTTAAGATCAGCAATCACCTGGTTCACTATTACGGGATTGGTTAATTTCTCTGGAGCTGCGGGATGAACTTTGACAGGTTTGCTGACGAATTGGACTGAATCGTCGCGCACAGTAGGATCATCACCCTGCAAAGTCAGATAGACAGGGCAATCATCGTCACCCACCCGGCAGGACTTCTCTATAGCACCGTGCAGAGGCCAGCCTTTAAACCCAATATATTCCGCCCCTGTTTCATCTTTACAGTAAGTTTGTTCTACGGTTCTGGTGGATACTGGCACTGTTGAAATCAGGCAGGTAACAGCCTTCACTGGCAGGCCGTCATAACGAACATTGCCCGTGAATGGAGAAGGTGAAATACCGACCAGTGAATACCCTTTTTGCTGAACAGGCTGAATTTGCAGCGAGTCAGTGACATTACCAGGTCGGCCTGACTCCATCATGTCTACGACCTTATCGTTGATATACCTGAGGTCATTCCCACCCTTTTGATTAAGAAAGAATGTATAACGTTCAAGATGAATTTTGCCGCTGATCGTCAGTGCTAAGGATATGGGCGTCGTTAACAGGCTAATGGTGCCGAGTGATAAAATAATAAACCTATGCATCATATTTCCTTTTGATTAATTAGTGATTAATACAGTCTTGCCATGAGATATCAGCCAGCGCTTCATTCAGCCCTTTAGCACTGAATTTTCTAGAGATAGCTGAATTCATAGAGGTTATTTTTATTACGTCTTTTTCACCCGCAGATTTGAGTGCAGCAAAGGCTGTTTCATCCAGAGAATGATTTGTACCGTTAACGCTGATACCCGGTTCTGCAAGTCCTGTCAGGGAAGAAACGCGGTAGTCTTCTGCGGGTACGCTATAAGCAACAGTTAACTTTCCACTTGTACAGGTCAGTGTGAGCACTTCTCCTGAGTTGTTTTGGGTATTGATTTCAAACTCCATTGCACTGATGTTACCGAACCAGTTCCCCCATTGCTGGTCCTGGATAACGGCGTGTGCAGTGGTACTGAATAAAGCAGCGCTGAAAAGCAAGGTAGAGGTAGTCTTCAACATGGTTGTTCCTTTGTGAGTGTTTTATAAACGAAAAATGTCTTAAGCTGGACAAAAGTCCATCTGATCGTATGCATTTGAGAGGGGATAAAATAATTGTTAATACATATCGGTTTTAAGAAATCGATCGGTATTATCTATGGTGGTGCCGATCAATAATTAGCAATAAATAGAATTCATCTATCATTTATTTGATATCGATGGGCACAACAGATCGGTGTATTGAGGCACAACAGCATACTTAGCTGTTGTGCCTCAATAAGATGATATAGGCATGAAAAATAATAGGATGCTGACAGAGAGAATATGCTTACTTGATGTTTTTCTTATCCTTGATTTTACTCGCCGTTTTCACTATTGCGTCAAAACTGTCACTTACCATGCTTATCATCTGGTATGGAAAAGTATTTTTCAGGGAGGAAGGCTTCAAATATTTAATTACTATTCCACGGGGATTTATACCTTTTGGGCTACTCCCTGGTTGAGTTGGCTTCATAACTTTAACATTCTCATTTTTATAATTTTGATATGCTTCACCTGGTTCCACAATGCTCCCTATGCCATGTTCACTGTGCAGAGGCTGTGCTAAATCAGGGTTGAATTGATGAGTATTATTCTCAGACAAGAAATCCTTATAACCGTCCAGCCCTGGTCCCGAAGTTACAGATTTTGCTACACCATTTTATTTTTCAGTTCCGTAGCGTTTTGATAACTTATTATTTTTAGATGCAGCTGAGAGCCTGTACTTATGTAGTCCCCATGCTTTTTTGAATCGCTGAATAAACAAATCATCTTTAACGAATTTAAAAATATATGAAAATTTTACAGCCATGTATTTCTCATAAGCACCTGAGGGTCTTAATGCGGAAAGCATGTTACTGTTAGTTTCAGATGGAACATTTAAATAATCAGAATATGTACCATCCGGATTTTTTCTTTTACCACGCATGTTACTCCTGTCTTTTTGTATGTATTCCCAAGCCCAATCACATTTCTTTTTCTCTTTTGGAGTCAGTGGAAAGTTATTACTTAAATAATAAAGATCGTCCCATTTATTTCGAATGTAATGCATCAAATTGAGTTTGTTTCTCAGAGTGGTAGGTGCGCGATCAAAAAAATCCTCAATTGCAACCATTCGTTCTTTATTATCCACAGGATAGGGATTTATCAGTAATCTCTTATACAAAAAGTCATGTCTGGCAGCAGTATAATCAGTATTTCTTATTTTCCCGGCAATCTCAGGAATAAGTTGTAACTCACTGTTTGAGTCATGAACCATAGTTTTTATATACAACCATAAAAAATAGCATGCATCAGGAGATTTTTTTATCCATGAAAACTCAGCAGGGGGGTAATTGAAGTGATTTAAAGTAATTAAAAGATGTGGAGTAAATCCCCTTAACAACTTTGTCCTTGATCAGTAAGAGGGCTTGATTAACAGCACTTGATGCGATTTCAACATTACTTCCAAATATATCACCTTCATTATAAACGCTTTTTGACGATCCTAACGTGCTAATAAGAACCGCAATATCTTTAGCGGAGAGATACCAAAGAAACAATCTGAGATCTCTTTTGTTCTTTATATTGACATAGTGAAGTGAGCTTTCCACAAATCCTTTCCTGTAAAGCACTAGAGCTTAGTTTCTGATTAGTATACGACTCGTGATTTCAGTAGTCAAAAAAAGTAGAAAAATAATAGTTAAAAATGTAGTAGTTAAACAGCGCGAATCCAGCATTATAACTGACCTTAACAAGGTGTTTCACTACTGAAAAAATCATAAAACCACACTAGTTCGCACCATCAAAGTGGTTCTCAACGGATAGTGTAAAGAATGCTGGTTTGACGGCAGGTAACAGACAGGATGTATCAATTAAAAAAAACAGACGTATATGCAGAAGCAACACATAGACAGAAAAATGTAAAACGATACATATGCGACCTATGACATGAAAGGATGCCGCCCGGTGTCCTCCTGTTACATTCCCGGAGTCCTCTCATGAACACCATTGATATTCACAGCGACCAGATGGTTGATATGGCATTTATTGTTCGTTTTACTGGTATGACTGATAAATGGTTTTATAAATTAATTCAGGAAGGAAAGTTCCCGAAGCCAATTAAAATGGGGCGCAGTTCTCGCTGGTTGGAAAGTGAAGTAGTCATGTGGTTTAAAGAGAAAATTAACGAATCCCGCATTGAGTAAACTTACTCTTTTATCCTAAAACAATAATCACTAACTTTATACATACCTTTTAGTCTATCAAGGCTTACGCTTCCTGGATAAATGCCTTATTTTAATTAAGGTTCTTATTTTATTGGTGTTATCATTATTCACCCATCAGACATACCACCAGTAAAGCAATAGGAATGTTCCTGTGTGTATAAGTACGTTTTAATCCTTAAAGCCACAATCACTTCGATGTATTGTGGTTATATTACGAATGTGAAAAAGATGAGTGAAATAGAGGGTATCTTCCAGAACTGTGCTGAGATTCATAACGAAAAGAATTCAATAATAATGTCTGTAACAGACAACTGCATTAATATTGAAAAACTCCACCACACTTATGTGTTACTGAAAAAAATAATACGTAAAAAAAACCTTCCCCTTTAGCATGTTGATTAATAACTCAGGATACAAGCAAACCAGTCGAACTATTGATGTTTTGGAAGTTATGCATCTGCTTGACCAGATACCTGATATGTTCCTGCAATTTCGAAAACTTCATCCACTAATCACCCGTTTCCAGCAAACGCTAAGCCGGTACGACTTTTATTGCAGAGTTCATAACGGTGCCATCACTAAGGTTGATTCGACGAATACTGCCGTGATGCTGAATAAGCTGGTAAGTGAATATCGTGACGAGGTGAATAAATCTGCTTTTAAACAAGACCTCAGAAAATACCAAAGAAATTCAATGAAGAATCTGAAAGGGGTGATGAATTATATTCAACATCTTTTTACCCGGCATGCAAGACTGTTGGTAATACGTCTGGACCTGGCCTGGGGAAAAGCACATTCAGGCAGCATTACGCCTGAAATAGCGAAACAACAGCGTCAGCAATTGCTGCGTAATATGAAACGAAACCAAATATTCAGACACGTTTTGGGCACAGTATGGAAACTGGAATACGGGCCTGACAGAGGCTTCCATTACCACATCTTATTCTTCCTTGACGGCAATAAATCCCGCTGTGGGATCAATATCTGCGAGCAGTTTGGCAAATACTGGGTTTCGGCTATTACAGAAGGGAAAGGCTCGTACTTCAACTGTAATGTCAGACCTGAACGTTATGAGAAATCTGGCGTCGGGATGGTTAAGTATGACGACATCCTGAAGCAGGAAGGGCTACAACGTGCTGTGAACTATCTAACCAAAATAGATACCTTTGCACGCCTGGCGTTACCCGGCAACGTAAGAACTTTTGGACGAAGTGAAATTAAAGCATGCAACACAAAGGGCAGGCGTGGACGGAGACGCGCTCAGCCATCGTAACCCCTTCCTGCACTAGCGCATGATACCTGTGTTTCTCGCAGGCATTTTTCATTTTCCAGGAGTTAATTATGTATAAACCTGTCTATGTGCCTTTTGCTGTTACACAACATGGCGAAAGGGTCGAACCGAAAACGGCGACACAAGAAGATTACGATACTCTGCTCTGCGAATTCTGTAGACTGAAAATCAGCGTGGTTATTGACGAACTTACTGGTGTAAAAAGTTTTGTTCATACGCCACTGCGACTGGAGGCGACAATGCGACTTACAACATGCCCCTACAACAAAACTGCAAGCAAGTTCGGCGATGGGCAGAAAGCAGAATACGGTCCCTTACCGCCAGTAAAACCCCGCCAACCTCCCCGCAATACAACGATACAAAACTGGCAGTGTTGCTGGTGCCATCTCTGTTGGAATGGTGAAAAAGTATGTCCGCAATGTGGCGAATGGATTTATACGCTTGAAGATAATCATTTATAAAAATGGTCAAGGGGGGGCGTTAAGAACTGCGGAATAACGCCCTGGCTATGCTAACGAGCGCGTTGTTTTATTGGCTCAAAAAAACATATCCCATAGATGTTCAGCCATACCCTCGTTAGTGAGCAAGGTATCCCTTGAGTAGCCAGGGCTGAAGACGCCCATTGATGGGCGAAAACCAAGGATCTGGCCGTTATTGTCAATGGTTAAGATTTCATTGTAAGCATTACCAATCACGCCATCCTGGCTATAACTAATATCGCCCATCCCCATATTTCGCCCGCTATTACGCCAGATTGCACATTGACCCACTTTGCTTCCCCCCAATGTAGATCGCACAAGTGAAGGCATCTGTGTCACGCTTATTAAAATCGACCTCTAGCCCGGCATGGCGTTTTTTGAGTTCAGCCAGCGAGCCTTCAAAATAACGGGCGATATATTCAAAACCATCACGGCAGGCACGATCCTTATCAAGGTCGGTAAAACGTTTTGGCAGTGAAAGGTTGCTCGAGCGTGGTGTAAAAACGGTATCCGTTGCCTGGAGTATTGGATTGGCCGGAGCTGGGGCGTGCACAATCTGTTGCGGCTTTTTCGCTTCCAAATTGGCAATAGCGCGGGAAACGGCATCGACAACCTGAACATAACCCTCATCGTGGCTGGCAAACCTGGTGATAGGTTTACCATCAATTGTCGCTGCCATAATGCTGCCGAACGGTAACTGATGCCAGGCACACTCTCTTAAGATCACCGGAATGACCACCGCCTCGCCCCGGTTATGTCGCTCCAGAGCGTTGGTCATTTCTACCTGATAGCAATAATCAGAAGCGATAAAGTCACTGCTGACCAGCAGCAAGATGATATCTGCCTGAGAAAAGTAGTGATCTATTTGGTTCTCAAACTCTTGTCCTGGGATGATGCGACGATCATGCCATGTCGTGATCTTGCCCATGCGCTTCAGGGGGGGAAAGATGCTTCTCAAGCTCATTGCGCAGTGCTTCGTCTGCATGAGAATAGGAAAAAACGAGAGTGGTCATAGCGCGTAAGATGCTCCGATAGGGAGGTGGAAAATACCGTTATTCTGCGCCGATAAGTGTAAAAGAGTCATCCCCCCCTTACCACAAGGTATTGATGCGGAAATCAGTCCTTCATCTTGGTATCACTCTGACGTCAGGGTATGATCTCTGGCAATTTCCCCGATTTTACACAACCTGGACATCGAACCAGGCATAAATGATTTTTTGAGGTTTTGATGGACAACGCTGAACAGCAATTTCTGAACGATCTGGATACTAAGTTCTGGAAAGCCGCAGACAAGCTACGCGCCAATATGGACGCAGCCAACTACAAGCATGTAGTACTGGGGCTTATCTTTCTGAAGTATGTTTCAGATGCCTTTGACGCCCGCCAGAAGGAACTGAAAGGACTGTTTGAAGACAAGTTCAACCCGGACAACATTTACGCGCTGTCTCGTGACGATTACGACACAGAAGAGGCGTACCAGCAGGCGATCGCAGAAGAGCTGGAAGTTCAGGATTACTACACTGAGAAAAACGTCTTCTGGGTACCTAAACTGGCTCGCTGGGAAACGCTTAAAACCAATGCTGCTCTGCCTGTAGGGACGGTTCTGGGGAAAGACGATAGCGGTAAAGATATCGTCATGACGTCAGTATCGAAGCTGATTGATATCGCTCTGGATACTATCGAAAACAGTAACCCGAAACTGAAAAACATCCTTAACCGTATCGGGCATTATCAGCTTGGTAACGACTTGCTAATCAGCCTGATTAACGTTTTCTCCGATACCAGTTTCAGCGAACCTAAATACAATGGCGTGAAGCTCAATTTGAAGAGCAAAGATATTCTCGGCCACGTTTACGAATACTTCCTTGGTCAGTTTGCACTGGCGGAAGGCAAACAGGGCGGCCAGTATTACACGCCGAAAAGCATCGTTACGCTGATTGTTGAAATGCTCCAGCCCTACAATGGCCGCGTGTATGACCCGGCGATGGGGTCTGGTGGGTTCTTCGTTTCCAGCGATCGCTTTATCGAAGCGCACGCAGATGAAAAGCATTACAACGCTGCTGAACAAAAACGCAATATCTCCGTTTATGGGCAGGAGTCCAACCCTACTACCTGGCGTCTGGCTGCGATGAACATGGTGATTCGCGGTATTGATTTTAACTTCGGTAAACAGAACGCCGATACGTTCCTGAACGATCAGCACCCGGATTTACGTGCCGATTTTGTTATGGCTAACCCACCCTTCAATATGAAAGAGTGGTGGAATGCGAAGCTAGAAGATGACGTGCGCTGGCAGTACGGTACACCACCGCAGGGTAACGCCAACTTTGCCTGGATGCAGCACATGATCCACCACCTGGCACCGAAAGGTTCGATGGCGTTGTTGTTGGCAAATGGTTCGATGAGCTCTAACACCAATAGTGAAGGGGAAATTCGTCGGGCTATTATTGAGGCGGATCTGGTGGAATGTATGGTGGCTTTACCGGGACAGTTGTTTACCAACACCCAAATCCCGGCCTGTATCTGGCTGCTGACTAAAGATAAATCAGGTGGTAATGGTAAAGCGCATCGCAAAGGTGAAGTGTTGTTCATCGACGCTCGCCAGATTGGTTTTATGAAAGACCGCGTATTACGTGACTTTTCGACGGATGATATCCGCAAGATTGCCGATACTTTCCATGCCTGGCAGGCTGATAAAGATTATGAAGATGAAGCTGGTTTCTGTTTTTCTGCAACCTTTGAAGATATTCAGAAAAATGATTTTGTACTGACGCCTGGGCGCTATGTCGGTGCAGCCGAGCAGGCAGGAGATGATGAGCCATTTGCAGAAAAAATGACGCGACTGACGGCACAGCTCAAAGACCAGCTAGAAGAGAGCGCCAAACTGGAAGCGCAGATTAAGGTGAATTTAGGGGGGCTGGGTTATGAGTTTTAAGGTCCAATTCTCACACATCGCAGAAATAATTATGGGCCAATCACCTAAAGGTGAAGAGGTTAATAATGAGGGGATCGGATTACCTTTACTGAATGGGCCTACTGAATTTACCGACCGCTACCCCCTGCCGGTGCAGCATACTGCGTTTGAAAAAAAACATCGTTACCAGGCGATATTTTATTTTGTGTTCGTGGTTCAACAACTGGGAAGATGAACTATTCTGATCAAAAATATTGCATAGGCCGAGGACTTGCTGCAATACGGGGCCGAAACGGATATCCTACCCCATATGTTAAAGCAGTATTAGAAGCCTGTCTGCCTGAATTACTGGCTGCGGCTACAGGCTCAACTTTTCCAAATGTTAGTAGAGATCTGATTAGTAATATTTCTGTTGATGTTTTATCGGTTGACGATGCTTATCGTATAAGTAAGTTTATTGAATCGCAGGAAGGGAAAGTATTCAATAACAATGGAATAAACCAAACCCTCGAACAAATAGCGCAAGCCCTGTTCAAAAGCTGGTTCGTTGATTTTGAACCGGTAAAAGCCAAAATTGCGGTACTGGAGGCCGGTGGCTCGCAGGAGGATGCAACGCTTGCTGCCATGACGGCAATCTCTGGAAAAGATGCTGATTCTTTGGCTATTTTTGAGCAAGAGCATCCTGAGAAATATGCCGAACTTAGAGCTATAGCAGAGTTGTTCCCGCTAGCGATGCAAGACAGCGAATTAGGAGAGATTCCTGTTGGATGGTTTTGTACGGACTTATCGTATCTTGCATTACTTAATAACTCTTCCTGGTCAAAGAAGAATGCTCCAGAATCATTAAAGTATGTTGATTTAGCAAACACAAAATGGGGCATTATTCATTCAACTGAGGATTTCTTATTTTCTGATGCGCCAAGTCGTGCCCGTAGAATATTAAAACCCGGTGACACTATTGTAGGAACTGTGAGGCCAGGGAATGGTTCATATGCCTTTATTGCTGAAGAGGGCCTGACTGGGAGCACCGGTTTTGCAGTATTAACGCCAAAACATGCACACTTTAGTTCGTTTATTTATATCTGTGCAACGTCTAAGGATAATATCGAACTTCTGGCCCATTTAGCCGATGGCGGAGCATATCCAGCAGTTAATGCTGAGGTTATACTATCTACTCCGTGTATCATTCCTATTGATCATGGCAGCAGCAAAAACCTAATAGAATGCTTCCACTATTATGTCAGAGAGTTATTTGCTTTTAAGCATAACAATCTTAGACAAAATAAATCACTGGAACAACTCCGCGACACCCTCCTCCCCAAACTCCTCTCCGGAGAAATTACGTTACCGGACGCCGAGGAAATAGCCAAGGAAGCTGACTATGTTTAAAGTCGATCAGCCCAGTAATAGCCTGCAACCGCTTCAGGAAACCACCTTCACTAACGCGGGTTTCACCGAACGTTACCACTTACAGGAATGGTTGGCGAAGCATCCGCAGGCATTGACCCGCAGCAGCGATGATGAATTACTTATCATCCAGAAAGAGTTTGCCGGGTTTGACGACACCAAAGAGCGGTTAGATCTACTGGCGATCGACAAAGACGGTAATCTGGTGATCATCGAGAACAAGCTCGATGATTCCGGGCGTGATGTCGTGTGGCAGGCGCTGAAGTACGCGGGCTACTGCGCGAATCTACGCAAAGAACATATTGTTGAGATCTTCCAGCGTTACCTCGATCAGAACGATCCAGAAGAAACACGCCCAGCCTCTGATGTGCTCGCAGAATTCCTCGAACATGAAAGCCTGGATGAAGTGCAAATTAACCAAAGCCGTTCCCAGCGTGTGATGATGGTTGCGGCAAATTTCCGCAAGGAAGTTACCAATACTGCGCTCTGGCTGATGCAGTTCAATATCCGTGTCCAGTGCTTTAAGGTCACGCCTTACCGTTATGGAAATGATGTATTCATCGACATCCGCCAGGTTATTCCCACACCGGAAGCCGAATCCTACATGATCGGTATGGCTCAAAAGGAAGCAGAAGAACAATCAACCAGCGGTGAACTGAAACAGAGCCAACGCCTGCGCAAGGCCTTCTGGACGCAGATGCTGGAGAAATTTCATGCCAGCGACTGTACGCTGTATAACAACATCAGCCCGTCTATGGATCACTGGTTATGTGCAGGCTCTGGCATAAGTGGTATGCCTTATAGCCTAATATTCAGCAAGAAGGAAATCCGCGTAGAATTATGGATTTCGCGAGCATCGGCAGACATCAACACCATGGCGTTGAACTGGCTTGAACAACACCGCACATCTGTCGAAGAGGCATTCGGCAACCCACTGGAGTGGCTATCGCTACCTGGTAAAAAAAGCCTGCCGTATTCAATACCGCCAAAAAATAGATGGCTTCCAGCAGGAAAATTGGCCGCAAATGATCGACTGGCTGGTGGAACATATGACCCGTTTTGAGAATGCTCTTTCGCCGTATCTGCCACAGCTTAACCAGTTGATCAAGCAGACCTTTAACGGGCATGATGAAGCTGAAAATACAACAGAAGAAGCCGAACACGTATAACACAGGACGTTACCGATGCTTACCGAAGACGACTTAGAACAGCTTTGCCTGGGCTGGTTTGCCGAACAAGGTTGGGAAATTCATCACGGGCCGGATATTGCCCCCGATGGCAGTAACCCGCAACGCGCCAGCTATCATGATGTATTCCTGACACCCGTGCTGAACGCCTGCCTGCAAAAAATCAACCCGCATCTGCCTGCTGACGTCTTCGAACAGGTCATCTCCCGTATTACTCGCGCTGAAAGTCCGGATCTGATTGCCAGTAACAAAGCCTTTCATCACTGGTTGCTGGAAGGGGTTCCGGTACAGTACCGTCGCGACGAAGAACTTATCCACGACCACGCCCTGCTGGTGGATTTTAGCCAGCCGCAAAACAACCGTTTTATGGTGGTCAATCAAATGACTATCAGCGGAACGAAACAGCCTCGCCGCCCGGATATCATCTGCTTTATTAACGGAATACCACTGGCGGTTGTGGAACTAAAAAAGCCCTGTCGATGACAAGGTAGATATCTGGGATGCGTACCACCAGTTACAGACCTATAAAGATGAAATACGCGACCTGTTTATCAGCAATGAAGCGTTGATTGTCAGTGATGGTTATCTGGCGCGTGTGGGGTCCCTGACCGCCACGGAAGAACGTTTTATGCCGTGGAAGACCATCAGCAATGAAAATGACAAGCCGTTGCTGGAATGGCAACTGGAAACTATGGTACGGGGTTTCTTCAACCGGGAATTGCTGCTCGACTATATCCGCTATTTCGTTCTGTTTGAAAATAACGATGAAAGGCTAATTAAGAAAATAGCTGGTTACCACCAGTTCCACGCGGTGCGTGAGGCCGTGCAGGCGACGATCGTTGCTTCGACCGGTAAGCAACTGGTACTGCACAGTAATATTCAGCCAGGCAGTAAGAAAGCAGGCGTGGTCTGGCATACGCAGGGTTCCGGTAAAAGCATCTCCATGTGTTGCTATGTCGGCAAACTGTTGCAACAGCCGGAGATGGGCAACCCGACGATTGTTGTTGTGACCGATCGTAACGATCTGGACGGCCAGCTTTATGGTACATTCTGCCAGGCACAGGAGCTGCTCAAGCAAATGCCGGTACAGGCAGATGATCGTGAAACATTGCGTGATCTGCTTGCAACTCGCGATGCTGGCGGCATTATCTTTACCACCGTGCAGAAATTCTCCCCGGAAGAAGGGGAAAACGCCCATCCGATTCTCAATGGACGCAGCAATATCGTTGTTATTTCCGATGAAGCGCACCGCAGCCAGTACGGCATGAAAGCCAACCTGGATCGTAAAACCGGCGTCTATAAATACGGTTACGCTAAACATATGCGCGACGCGCTACCTAATGCCTCGTTTCTGGGATTTACCGGTACACCGGTTTCGGCAGAGGATCGCGATACTCGCGCTGTATTTGGCGATTACGTCTCAATTTATGATATTCAGGACGCTGTGGACGATGGCGCAACGGTGCCTATTCACTATGAATCCCGGCTGGCAAAACTCGATCTCAATCATGAAGAGCTGGCGGCGCTGTCCGCTCAGGTTGAAGAACTGATTGAGGACGATGAGCTGGATCAGAGAGAAAAAACCAAAGGTGAATGGAGCCGTCTGGAGAAACTAGTTGGTGCTAAACCACGTCTTCAGCAGATCGCTGCCGATCTGATTTCTCACTTTGAGAAGCGCAATACCGTAATGGACGGCAAGGCGATGATTGTCGCCATGAGCCGTGAAATCTGCGTCCATCTTTACGATGAAATTATTGCGTTGCGTCCGGAGTGGCACGATGACGATCCTGAAAAAGGGCAAATCAAAATCGTGATGACCGGTACAGCATCTGATAAGGCAATGCTGCAACCGCATATCTACAACAAACGGACTAAAAAACGGCTGGAATCCCGCTTCAAGAATGTGAACGACCCGCTGAAGCTGGTGATAGTGCGTGATATGTGGCTGACCGGCTTTGATGCCCCATGCTGTCACACTATGTATATCGACAAACCGATGCGCGGCCATAACCTGATGCAGGCTATTGCCCGTGTCAACCGGGTATTCAAAGACAAGCCCGGCGGGCTGGTGGTGGATTATATTGGTATCGCCAATGAGCTGAAACTGGCGCTGAAAACTTATACCGATGCAAACGGTAAAGGTGATGCGACCGTCAACGCTGAAGAAGCACTGGCAATCATGCTGGAAAAGCTGGACATCATCCACGGTATGTTTGCCAAAACGGCAACGTCAGCGGGTTTTGATTACACCGGCTTTGAAGCTCATGCGCAGAAGTTGCTAGTACCAGTTGCAAACTATGTGCTCGGCCTTGAAGACGGTAAGAAGCGTTTTCTCGATAACGTACTGGCAATTACTAAAGCCTGGTCGCTTTGCTGTACGCTGGATGCGGCGCAGCCTTATAAACTAGAGATTGCTTTCTTGTCGGCGGTAAAAGCTGCTATCAGCAAATTCACCAGTGTGGACAAAAAAATAAGCCAGGCTGAGAAGAACTCCGCGCTGAAACAGATTCTGGATAATGCCGTAATTGCTAACGGCGTGGATGATATTTTCACGCTGGCTGGTCTGGATAAACCGAATATTGGCTTGCTTTCAGATGAATTCTTGCAGGAAGTCCGCGATATGCCATATCGAAATCTGGCGGTAGAGCTGCTGGAAAAACTGATTAATGACGGTATCCAGTCCCGTACAAAAAACAATGTAGTGCAGGAGAGGAAATATTCAGAACGTCTTCAGGCTGTATTGATTAAATACAACAACCGGGCTATTGAGACGGCGCAGGTGATTGAAGAGCTGATCCAGATGGCGAAGGATTTTCAGTCTGCAATGGCGCGTGATGATGCGCTTGGCCTGAATCCTGACGAGATCGCTTTCTACGATGCACTGGCAGAAAACGAAAGCGCCGTCCGGGAGTTAGGAGATGAGGTACTTAAGAAACTGGCGATAGAAGTCACCTTAAAGTTGAGGCAATCCACTACCGTTGACTGGCAGGTGCGCGAGAGCGTGCGTGCGAGATTGCGTATCCTGGTTCGCCAGACTCTGCGCCGTTATAAGTATCCGCCTGACAAAACGCCTGGGGCGGTAGAGTTAATTTTAAAACAAGCGGAAGTTATTTCGAATCACTGGACGATGTGAATTTCATGTTGACAGCTTCTTGCTGTCAACATCGTTACTTATTTTTTGTGATAATATGAATACAGCACAATTACCTAAACAAGCAAATATTTATAAAGCAATGTTTTATTTTTTCTTCAACAAGGAAAAATTTATTACGCTTAGCGCTATCAACAAGATGGCATTTGAACTTAAGAAGGATGAATATAAGAGAAAACTTGAGGCGGGAAAATACTGTCTAAATCCAGATGATCACAAACACTCCTTCGAAGAGTATTGTAATGACTTAAGAAAGTCCATTCTTGTGTCAGTGCTAATAATGTTGTGTATGCTTTTTTATAGTAATTGCGATTGGATTTTACTCAGGGAAATTTCGGATTATCTATCCATTAGAATGGAAAGATGCCGTTAGCGCCACCGGAATATTTATTCTATCATGGGCAACATTATTTCAGCTAGGCTGGAGGAATGCATCATGGAAAGGCTGTCGCCTTGATGAACTGGTTGGATTAGCAATATTTAGACATGTTTTTATTTTCGGCTCGTTCCTTAGCTTATTATACTTCGCAATATAATACATAATTTTAAAAATGACAAATAAGATTAGGTCATATCTTTATAAATATACATAGCATTGAGAAAGGATGCGAACAAAGAAAAAACATTAATAATTTAAGAACCCTATAAAACCGTGAACAACTTCAAATTTTATTAAATGAGAGATAATTTATCAGCCAATACATATTTAAGAACAAAAAATCATTTTCGGCACATTGAAGCAGCAGAACGACAAATTTAACTAATAAAACTGGAATGACACTTATGAATTGGTTATATAAACCCACCTTTAACCATTTATTAATGACATGCATTTTATCTAATATAAGCACATGATAAGCAGACAAGGTATAAATACTGAAAAAAAGACAATATTTCTTTCCAGAATAGTGAGCTTAGCCCCTTGCTTAAAAAACAAAACAAACTTCTTCAACCTAAGAAAAACAATGAATTTATTATTTAACTCCATCTTATTTACAAAAGTTGAAATTCTTATATAGCTATACAACGCATAAATAAATACAGCAAGTACAGTAAATGCCGACAGATGAAACTGTTTAATAAACGACCACCCGCGAAATAAAGACAGAATAGAAATAAAAATAAAGAAAGACAACCATTTCACATTACGCCTAACCATATATCCTCCACATAATAAAGCCGTTATCAATAACTAACTTAATAATCTAAAGAAAAAGATCAATCTATTTCAGATTCCCTCTCCTCTGAACACCTCTTTTCTGTGCCATTCAACAAACTGCTCGCCCGGATAATTTTCTTTAACCGGTGGCAACGCAATCGCCTTTCCCGCAAAATCCCAGAACAGTCGCTGTACCACTCCACCACCATTTACCGCACCGGAAACCACCACACGCATATTTTCATCCAGACCAATCGAACCGCGATCAAACGCTTTATGATGGATTGCGCACAATGCCAGGCCATTAGGTACTTCACAAGGGCCATGGTGCTGCTTCCATCTGATATGAGCAGCTTCCAGAGCAATCGGCGCATTGTCGTGGCGCATGTTAAAGCCGCAGATAGCGCACTGATAATTGTAAGCACGTAGCACCATCTGGCGAAACTTCGGATCGCGCTGACGGAGAGAGGTGCGAATATCAAAACCCATCTCGTCAGCGATCTCTTCCTGAATACTGGCCGGGAAATGCGCCTCCAGGAGCTGCTGCGCCAGCGTATCAATTAACCTGTGATTTTTTGCCACCAACGCAAAATTATCGGCATCAAATCCACCCGCGACATTATATTCGATGAGTTCACGTCGGGGCGGCTGACGGCTACCACCGGTTGAGCACAGTTCCGCGTTTTGTAGTTCCCAGAAACCATCGCCCTTCAGACGCCAGAACGGCATGTCCGGGCGCTGGTCACGGCGCTGCGGTCCATAACGTTCCAGGAGATCCAACAGGGGCTCGTAGATTTCAGAACCATACTTAAACAGGCGACCATGACCCTGCCGATAGTGTGAAAGAACGTACAGCAGCAATAATGGCTTATGTGGCGCACGTTGTTCGCCTTTGCGCCAGATGGTGATATTTGATATCACTTGCTTTAGGGTTTTGTCAGAGGTCATTGTGTTGGAGAATCCATGAGCACATATTTGCGATGATGCTCGCAACTATATGTACATTCAAGGCATTATTGCAGACATCCTTTTTCTCTGGCAGTTCTGTACCTGGCAGATAGAATTCTGATAACAACGGTAAAAAATACAGCGACCAACCAGTCCTAAGCGGGCTGGTTGGTCTTTTTAAATTTAAACATCAGCCGAGGAATAACGGCGTTCAACTCACTCGCCATTACCCCGATTGATTTTCGCATAGTCAAACGGCGTAATCGCTCTCTCCCGATTGGCATCCAGAAAATCAGCCCACCACTGCAACATCAGCTTGCGCTCATCCAGATGTTCCGCTTTATGGATATACGCTGCCCTCACCGAATTGCGTTCCATATGGCTCATCTGCCTTTCCACCGCATCCTTCGACCATAGCCCTGACTCAATTAACGAACTACAGGCCATTGTACGGAAGCCGTGGCCGCAAACTTCAACCTTAGTGTCATAACCCATCACCCGTAGCGCACTGTTTACCGTGTTCTCGCTCATGGGCTTACGCGGATCATGATCGCCAATAAAAATCAGCTCATGTTCGCCACAGAACTGTTTTATCTGCTTCAGGATCGCCAGCGCCTGCTTTGAAAGCGGCACCAGATGAGGTGTACGCATCTTTGATCCTCGCTGAGAATGTTTCACGCCGGGAATAGGCTCTCGCTCGGGCGGGATGGTCCACATTGACGTTTCAAAATCGATCTCTGACCAGCGAGCAAAACGTAGCTCACTGGAGCGAATAAAGATAAGCAGAGTGAGTTCCGTTGCCCAGCGGGTTAGCGGCCTGCCGGTATAGCCGTCTATTTTCTCAAGTAACTCAGGGATGCGCTTTAACTCCAGCGCCGGACGATGCTGTCGATTACTGGAAGCAACCGCCCCCCGCCATCTCCTGAGCTGGGTTGTAATCAATCAGCCCGCTTTGCACTGCATAACGCATGATAGCCGTCGTGCGCTGTTGAAGGCGGGAAGCCACCTCAAGACGTCCAGATGTCTCTACGGCTTTAATAGGAATTAACAGATCGCGGGTACCCAGTTCAGCAATATTGCGAGTACCAATTGCCGGGAAGATATTGTCCTCCAGGCTCTTTTTTTACGCGATTAGCATGATCTTCTGACCACTTCTGATTGGTAGTGAGCCACTCTCTGGCAACCTTCTCGAAAGTAATAATCTCTTTCGCCTGCTCTTCTTTCACAGCACGTTTATGCTCACGAGGATCGATACCAGCAGCTACCAGCTTTCTGGCCTCTTCCCTTTTCTTCCTTGCATCCGCCAGCGAAATATCTGGGTAAACGCCGAACGCCATCAAATGTTGTTTACCACCGAAGCGAAAGCGGAAACGCCAATATTTTGAGCCATTGGGGTGAATCAGCAAAAACATGCCGTCGCCGTCAACAAGTGAATACTCTTTCTCCTCAGGTTTTGCAGAACGAACTTTAGTATCCGTTAGGGCCATAATGGGCCTCCTTCCATTGGTATCTCGTGAGTATACAAACAATATCGAATCGGAAAATATACTCATTAGTATACTCACAAGCTTGTTGATGTGGGTTGAGTCAGGTTGACTTCAGTTGAGGAGAAAATCGTGGAAAGCCTTGTGTGGCGCGGATTTCAGGCATAAAAAAAAGACCTCAGTTGAGGTCCATTTACATACTTATGGTGCCGAAGGCCGGACTCGAACCGGCACGTATTTCTACGGTTGATTTTGAATCAACTGCGTCTACCGATTTCGCCACTTCGGCACTGAAGAGGTATGCGGAAAACGTTGTGGATTATACCTGTAGCACGCAACCATGCAAGCGGTAGCGTATGTCTTCTCCGCTAAGTGTCGAAAAAACCAGCACGCCGTCTTCTTAATCCCCCCTTCTGCGAAGCGACGCCGTTTTTCATGCTCTACACTTTTCTGTTCAACACCACATTGAGGGAAACACAATGTCGATGATTAAAAGCTATGCCGCAAAAGAGGCGGGCAGCGAACTCGAACTCTTTGAATATGATGCGGGCGAACTCAAGCCGGAAGATGTCGAAGTGCAGGTCGATTACTGCGGTATCTGCCATTCCGATTTGTCGATGATCGACAATGAGTGGGGATTCTCTCAGTATCCACTGGTTGCCGGGCATGAAGTAATTGGTCGCGTGGCCGCCCTCGGCAGCACGGCGCAGGGGAAAGGCCTGAAGGTAGGCCAGCGCGTAGGGATTGGCTGGACGGCACGCAGCTGTGGTCACTGCGATGCCTGTATCAGTGGTAATCAGATCAATTGCCTGGAAGGTGCAGTGCCAACCATTCTCAATCGTGGCGGCTTTGCTGAGAAACTGCGCGCTGACTGGCAGTGGGTGATCCCGCTTCCAGAAAGCATCGATATTGAATCTGCCGGTCCACTCCTGTGCGGCGGTATTACGGTGTTCAAACCACTATTGATGCACCACGTCACCGCCACCAGCCGTGTCGGGGTAATTGGTATTGGCGGATTGGGACATATTGCCATCAAGCTGTTGCATGCGATGGGATGTGAAGTTACCGCGTTCAGCTCTAACCCGGCGAAAGAGAAAGAAGTGCTGGCGATGGGCGCCGATAAAGTGGTGAACAGTCGCGATCCGCAGGCATTAACGGCGCTCGCGGGCCAGTTCGATCTCATCATCAACACCGTCAATGTCGATCTCGACTGGCAACCCTACTTCGAAGCGCTGGCCTACGGCGGCAACTTCCACACCGTCGGCGCAGTGCTGAAGCCGCTGCCGGTCCCTGCCTTCACGCTGATTGCCGGCGATCGCAGCATCTCCGGTTCGGCGACCGGTACGCCATATGAGCTGCGTAAGCTGATGAAGTTTGCCGGACGGAGCAAGGTCTCGCCAACCACCGAACTGTTCCCGATGTCGCAAATCAACGAAGCAATCCAGCACATGCGCGACGGTAAAGCCCGCTACCGTGTGGTGCTGAAAGCCGATTTCTGACGGTCTGACTCAGCGCCTCTCAACTCAGAATGAGGCGCTGAGTCGCTCTCGTGCCTGGCGAAACGCCAGAACAGCCTGCTGGCACTGCGCCGTCACGTTCTCAATGTCATGATTAATGTCGATACGCGCGATATCGGCTTCCTCCGCCAGCGGACACTCCAGCGCCTCAAACTGACTTTTCAGCAAGCCGACTGGCATAAAGTGACCTGCCCGACGCTGCATCCGCGCCAGGATAATATCATAGTCACCATCCAGCCAGAGAAAATGGACGTTAGGACTGCCCTTGCGTAAAAAATCGCGATACTGTTTTTTTAATGATGAACAGACAATAAATCCGGTCTCATTCTTTTTTATACAAACTATAAGATGCATCATTTAAGCGCTCTAACCACGGCAGTCGATCTTCATCAGTTAACGGTATTCCCTGGGACATTTTATCAATGTTTTTGGCAGGATGGAGATCGTCGCCATCAATAAACTTCGCCGATAATAATGCCGCCACCTTACTACCAATTAACGATTTACCACTTCCTGAAACGCCCATCAAAATATAGCTTTCCCCGGCCATGTAAAACCCTCTGCGTCATATTCCATGGCGCGATACTACGCCTGCACAATCGGCAATTTCACGCTTTTTAATTTCCATAGATGAGAATTATAAAGCGCATCACGTTATGCGTAACATTGTAGTGTAACAATTTTCCAGTGTGACAGTTGTCACAAATAAGGACAATTAAAACCGCTTAAATGCACCGGAGATGAAGACCTGACCCAGTGAGGCATTTATGGAAGTGAAAACTCAATCCTGCGTTGTCGCGGGTAAGCGTTCTGTTGCCGTAACCCAACAGAATATCGAATGGAATAATAAAGGCACGCTCGTAAAAATAACCCGAGGAGGAATTTGCGGTTCCGACTTACATTATTATCAGGAAGGGAAAGTCGGTAATTTTACTGTCAAAGCACCGATGATTTTAGGTCATGAAGTTATTGGTAAAGTGGTCCATAGCGATTCAGAAACATTACGCGAAGGACAGTCGATTGCCATTAATCCATCTAAGCCATGCGGTCATTGTAAATACTGTCTTCAGCATGAAGAAAACCAATGCACTGAAATGCGTTTTTTTGGCAGTGCGATGTATTTTCCGCACGTCGACGGCGGCTTTACCCAGTTTAAAACGGTCGATACCGCCCAGTGCATTCCCTACCCGGAAGAGGCGGACGAAAAGGTCATGGCCTTTGCTGAACCGTTGGCCGTAGCCATCCATGCCGCGCATGAGGCCGGCGATCTTCAGGGTAAAAAAAGTATTTATCTCCGGCGTCGGCCCCATCGGTTGCCTAATTGTCAGCGCAGTGAAAACGCTGGGCGCGGCGGAAGTGGTCTGTGCCGATGTCAGCCCCCGTTCGCTGTCGCTGGCTCAGCAAATGGGCGCGGATACGCTGGTAAATCCCCAGCATGACGCTCTGGACCAGTGGAAAACGGAGAAAGGCTATTTCGATATCAGTTTCGAGGTCTCCGGCCATCCCTCCTCCATGACCACCTGTCTGGAAGTCACCCGCGCAAAAGGGGTGATGGTGCAGGTTGGTATGGGTGGTGCCGTTCCGGACTTCCCGATGATGATGCTGATCGGCAAAGAGATAGCGCTGAAAGGCTCGTTCCGCTTTACCACCGAATTCAATACCGCAGTCTCCTGGCTGGCGCATAACGTTATCGATCCACTGCCGCTACTGAGTGCGGAATATCCGTTTACCGACCTGGAACAGGCGCTGATTTTCGCCAGCGATAAAACCCAGGCGGCAAAAGTTCAGCTCGTCTTTGAGAATGAAAAATAAGGAGCAATATCATGAACGATCTTTTTTCACTGGCAGGTAAAAATATCCTGATCACCGGCTCCGCCCAGGGGATCGGTTATTTGCTGGCAACGGGTCTTGGCAAGTATGGCGCGCAGATTATTGTCAACGATATTACGTCAGAACGGGCTGAAGCCGCCGTCGCAAAGCTACAGCAGGAAGGGATCTGCGCCGTTGCCGCTCCTTTTAACGTGACGCATAAACAGGATATCGACGCCGCCATTGATCATATCGAAAAAGATATTGGCCCGATTGATGTACTGGTCAATAACGCCGGGATCCAGCGCCGCCACCCGTTTACCGAATTCCCTGAGCAGGAGTGGAACGACGTGATCGCCGTTAACCAGACCGCCGTGTTTCTCGTCTCCCAGGCGGTAACCCGCCGGATGGTGGAGCGCCAGGCCGGGAAAGTGATCAACATCTGCTCAATGCAAAGTGAACTGGGGCGCGACACCATCACCCCGTACGCCGCCTCGAAAGGCGCGGTGAAAATGCTGACTCGCGGTATGTGCGTTGAGCTGGCGCGCCATAACATCCAGGTTAACGGCATCGCGCCGGGCTACTTCAAAACTGAGATGACCAAAGCGCTGGTTGAGGATGAAGCCTTCACCTCATGGCTGTGCAAACGTACGCCTGCCGCCCGCTGGGGCGATCCACAGGAACTGATTGGCGCAGCGGTATTTCTCTCCTCCAAAGCCTCGGACTTCGTCAACGGACACCTGCTGTTCGTCGATGGCGGCATGCTGGTCGCGGTGTAACCGCTGAACAACCCTACGCAGCGCGCAAGCGCTGCTTTTTTGGCACACATAAGAGATAAGATTATGCCATTAATCATAATTGCGGCAGGCGTCGCGCTGCTTCTGGTCCTGATGATTGGCTTTAAAGTCAATGGCTTCATCGCCCTGGTTCTGGTCGCAGCCGTCGTGGGATTCGCCGAAGGGATGGACGCACAGGCCGTTTTACACTCCATTCAAAACGGGATCGGCGGTACGCTCGGCGGGCTGGCGATGATCCTCGGTTTTGGCGCAATGTTGGGAAAATTGATTTCTGATACGGGGGCCGCGCAACGGATCGCGACCACCCTCATCGGAACGTTTGGTAAAAAAGCGCGTGCAGTGGGCGCTGGTCGTCACCGGTCTGGTCGTCGGGCTGGCGATGTTCTTCGAAGTCGGGTTTGTACTGCTGCTGCCGTTGGTATTCACGGTGGTGGCCTCATCCGGTTTGCCGCTGCTGTACGTCGGCGTGCCGATGGTCGCCGCCCTTTCGGTAACCCACTGCTTCCTGCCGCCGCATCCGGGGCCAACCGCCATTGCGACGATTTTTGAAGCCAGTCTTGGCACCACCCTGCTGTACGGGTTCATTATCACCATTCCTACGGTGATTGTCGCAGGCCCGCTGTTTTCAAAACTGCTGACCCGCTTTGAAAAAGCGCCGCCGGAAGGGCTGTTTAACCCGCACCTGTTCACCGAAGAGGAGATGCCGTCCTTCTGGAACAGTATCTTTGCGGCGGTGATCCCCGTCATACTGATGGCCGTTGCCGCTGTCTGTGAAATTACACTGCCCAAAACCAACTCAGTGCGGGTATTCTTTGAGTTTATCGGCAATCCTGCCGTCGCGTTGTTTATCGCCATCGTGCTGGCGATTTTCACCCTCGGGCGACGCAATGGCAGGACGATCGAACAGATCATGGATATCATCGGTGACTCTATCGGCGCCATCGCCATGATTGTGTTCATTATTGCCGGCGGCGGCGCGTTTAAACAGGTTCTGGTGGACAGCGGCGTGGGTCAATACATCTCGCACCTGATGACCGGCACCTCGTTGTCGCCGCTGCTGATGTGCTGGACAGTGGCTGCCTTGTTGCGTATCGCGCTGGGCTCTGCGACCGTTGCGGCGATCACGACCGCAGGCGTGGTGCTGCCGATCATTAACGTCACTCATGCCGATCCAGCGTTGATGGTGTTGGCAACCGGGGCTGGCAGCGTAATCGCTTCGCACGTAAACGATCCGGGATTCTGGCTGTTCAAGGGCTACTTTAACCTCAGCGTCGGTGAAACGCTGCGGACGTGGACCGTGATGGAAACCCTGATTTCGATTATGGGATTGCTGGGCGTGCTGGCACTGAATGCGGTTCTGCATTAAGGCGTGATTAACCACCGGGGGGGCGATGTCGCCGCCGCTCCCCGGTACGGGAGAGAAGATGAGGAACCACAGAATTTCTTTGCAGGACATCGCCACGCTCGCGGGCGTGACCAAAATGACGGTGAGCCGCTATATCCGCTCGCCGAAAAAAGTCGCAAAGGAAACCGGCGAGCGTATCGCGCAGATCATGGAGGAGATCAACTACATCCCGAACCGTGCGCCTGCCATGCTGCTGAACGCACAAAGCTACACGCTCGGCGTGCTCATCCCCTCATTTCAGAATCAACTCTTCGCCGATATTCTTGCCGGGATTGAATCTGTGACGTCTGACCACAACTATCAGACGCTGATTGCTAACTACAACTACGACCGCGAATCAGAAGAGGAATCGGTTATCAACCTGCTCTCCTACAATATCGACGGCATCATTCTTTCCGAGAAGTATCACACCCTGCGCACAGTGAAATTCCTGCGCTCGGCGGCCATTCCCATTATCGAGCTAATGGACATCCAGGGTGACAGGCTGGATATGGAAGTCGGATTTGATAACCGCCAGGCGGCATTTGATATGGTCAGCACCATGCTGGATAAACGCCAGCGGCGCAAAATTCTCTATCTGGGCTCGAAAGACGATATCCGTGATGAGCAACGTTTTTGCGGTTACTGCGACGCGATGACGCAGCGAAATCTGACGCCCCTGCGCGTTAATCCGAAAGCGATCTCGTCCATTCACCTTGGTACCCAATTGATGCGCGACGCGCTGATCGCCCATCCGGATTTAGACGGTGTTTTCTGCACCAACGATGATATTGCGATGGGCGCGCTGCTGTTCTGCCGGGAACGCGAACTGTCCGTGCCGGAGCAAATTTCTATTGCCGGGTTCCACGGTCTGGAGATGGGCCGACAGATGATCCCAAGCCTCGCCAGCGTCATCACGCCCCGCTTTGATATAGGCCGCATGGCGGCGCAGATGTTGCTGAGCAAAATCAAGAATAACGACCACAACCACAATACCATCGATTTGGGGTACCAGATTTACCACGGCAATACGCTATAAGCGATTTTCTCTCCCCTGCGCATATTCTCTTCCCCTCATATTGCCTATACTCGACGCAGGATAAATGGAGGAAATCTCATGAGCGCACCCCTGCTGATTGCCCGCACGCCGGACACTGAACTCTTTTTTACTCCCCGGTATGGCGAACCGCCACGGGCTGATTACCGGGGCGACCGGGACCGGGAAAACCGTCACGCTGCAGAAGCTGGCCGAGTCGCTGTCGGAAATCGGCGTACCGGTTTTTATGGCCGATGTGAAAGGTGACTTAACGGGCGTCGCCGCCGAAGGCCAGGCTTCCGAAAAACTGCTCGCCAGGCTGAAAAATATCGGCATTACCGACTGGCAACCGCACAGCAACCCGGTGGTACTGTGGGATATCTTCGGTGAAAAGGGGCATCCGGTTCGCGCCACGGTCTCAGATCTCGGGCCGTTGCTGCTGGCGCGTCTGCTGAACCTCAATGAGGTGCAGTCCGGTGTGCTGAACATCATCTTCCGTATTGCCGATGATCAGGGTCTGTTACTGCTGGATTTCAAAGATCTGCGGGCCATTACCCAATACATCGGCGATAACGCCAAATCCTTCCAGAATCAGTATGGCAATATCAGCAGCGCCTCGGTCGGGGCGATCCAGCGCGGGCTGCTGACGCTTGAACAGCAAGGCGCAACGCACTTCTTCGGCGAGCCAATGCTCGACATCAAAGACTGGATGCGAACCGATGCTAATGGCAAAGGGATCATCAATATTCTCAGCGCCGAGAAGCTCTACCAGATGCCGAAACTCTACGCCGCCAGCCTGCTGTGGATGCTCTCCGAGCTCTATGAGCAACTGCCGGAAGCCGGCGATCTGGAAAAACCCAAGCTGGTTTTCTTCTTCGACGAAGCACACCTGCTGTTCAACGACGCCCCACAGGTGCTGCTGGATAAAATTGAACAGGTGATCCGTCTGATCCGCTCGAAAGGCGTTGGCGTCTGGTTCGTGTCGCAGAACCCGGCGGATATTCCGGATAACGTACTCGGTCAGTTGGGCAACCGCGTTCAGCACGCCCTGCGCGCCTTCACGCCGAAAGATCAGAAGGCAGTGAAAACCGCCGCACAAACCATGCGCGCTAATCCGGCATTCGATACGGAAAAAGCGATTCAGGAACTGGGCACCGGCGAAGCGCTGATCTCGTTTCTTGACGCCAAAGGCAGTCCGTCAGTTGTTGAGCGAGCGATGGTAATCGCACCGTGCTCACGGATGGGCCCCGTGACGGATGATGAGCGCAACGGGCTTATCAACCACTCCCCGGTTTATGGCAAATATGAAGACGACCTGGATCGTGAATCCGCGTTTGAAATGCTGCAAAAAGGTGTCCAGGCAACGACCGAAGCACAAAGTAGCCCGACGGCGAAAGGCAAAGAGGTGGCGGTTGACGACGGGATCCTCGGCGGGCTGAAGGATATTCTCTTCGGCAGCACCGGGCCGCGCGGCGGCAAACGCGATGGCGTGGTTCAGAGCGTCGCCAAAAGCGCAGCGCGTCAGGTCACTAATCAGATCATTCGTGGGATGTTAGGCAGCCTGATGGGTGGCAGAAAACGCTAGTGTCTGTGTAGGCCTGATAAGCGCAGCGCCATCAGGCACTGCGCTTTAGTTTGCCGGATACCGGCGAATGATTATGACTTACGCATCATCAGCCAGAGGCTGATCAAGAAGAATGAGGCGCTCGGCAGCAGGGCGCCGATAATCGGCGGAATACCGTACACCAGCGTCAGCGGGCCGAAGATCTGGTCCAGTACATAGAACACAAAACCAAAGCTTATCCCCGTCACCACCCGCACGCCCATTGGCACGCTACGCAGCGGACCAAAGATGAACGACAGCGCCATCAGCATCATCACCGCTACCGAAAGCGGCTGGAAGACTTTGCTCCACATATTGAGCTGGTAGCGTCCGGCCTCCTGGCCACTCGACTTCAGATACTTCACATAGTTGTGCAGACCGCTGATGGAGAGCGCATCCGGGTCCAGCGCCACCACGCCCAGTTTGTCCGGCGTGAGGTTGGTTTTCCAGGTTCCGCTCACCGTTTGCGAACCCGTGATCTGCTTCGGGTTGGTCAGATTCGACTCATCCACCTGCGACAGACGCCAGACCTTTTGTTCCGGGTCAAACTTCGCAGACGCGGCATAGCGCACGGACTGCAGACGACGCTGATCGTTGAAGGCGTAAATACTGATACCGCCCAACTCTTCGTCACCTTTCACCCGTTCGATGTAAACAAAGTTATTGCCGTCTTTCGCCCACAGCCCCTGCTGGGTGGACAGCAGCGAACCGCCGTACATCGCCTGCGCACGGTAGTTGCGCGCCATCTGCTCGCCCTGCGGCGCGACCCACTCGCCAATGGCCATGGTCAACAGTACCAGGGGGATCGCGGTTTTCATCACCGAGAGCGCCACCTGGATACGGGTAAAACCGGACGCCTGCATCACAACCAGTTCACTGCGTTGCGCCAGCATCCCTAGTCCCAACAGCGCGCCAAGCAGCGCCGCCATCGGGAAGAAAATCTGCACATCTTTCGGCACGCTGAGCAGCGTGTACACCCCTGCGCCCAGTGCGTCGTAGTTCCCCTGCCCGGCTTTTTTCAGCTGGTCGACAAACTTGATGATGCCGGAAAGCGATACCAGCATGAACAAGGTCATCATGATGGTGGTGAAAATGGTTTTACCGATATAGCGGTCAAGGACACCAAATGGCTGCATCACACCGCTCCTTTACGCGAAAAACGGGCGCGCAGACGACGCACCGGCACTGTATCCCACAGGTTCAAGCCCACCGCCAGCGCCAGATACAGCAGGTTAACCACCCACATCCAGATAACCGGGTCCAGCTTGCCTTTGCCTCCGTTGGATTTCAGGGAGGTTTGGATCAGGAAGAACATCAAATAGAGCAGCATCGCGGGCAGCATCGACAGCACGCGGCCCTGACGCGGGTTAACCACGCTCAACGGTACCACCATCAGCGCCATCATAAATACGGTGAATACCAGCGTGAAGCGCCAGTGCAGTTCCGCACGAGCCCGATCGGTATCCGTGGACCACAGCGTACGCATATCCATCTGGTCGGTATCGTTAGGGTCCAGCGCCACCGCCTGGTGACCGATAATCGCCTGATAGTCCTGGAAGTCGGTAATACGGAAATCGCGCAACAACGCGGTGCCTTCAAAGCGAGTACCTTTGTTCAGCGTGACCACCTGCGAACCGTCACGCAACTGTGACAAGTGTCCGGAATCGGCGACCACCACGGAAGGGCGCGCGTTGCCTTTTGGGCGGATCTGCGCAAGGAACACATCTTTGAAATCGCTACCGTCAACGCTTTCAATAAACAGTACCGAGCTGCCATTGGTGGCCTGCTGAAATTGCCCCTGCGCCAGTGCGGCCATGCCTGGGTTGGCTTTCGCTTCGGCGAGGACTTCATCCTGATGCCTGGACGACCACGGCCCCGCCCACATGACGTTAACGGCGGCAATGATTCCGGTGAACAGCGCCAGGATCATGGCGGCTTTCACCAGCACGGATTTGCTCAGACCGCAGGCGTGCATCACCGTAATTTCACTTTCGGTATACAGTTTGCCCAACGTCATCAGAAGCCCGAGGAACAGGCTGAGCGGCAGGATAAGCTGCGCCATTTCAGGCACGCCGAGGCCCAGCAGCGAGAGCACCAGATTTGCCGGAATGTCACCGTCAACCGCTGCGCCGAGGATCCTCACTAACTTTTGACAAAAGAAGATCAAAAGCAGAATGAAGAGGATGGCAAGCTGGCTTTTGAGCGTCTCCCGCACCAGATATCTTATGATTATCACTTTAAATACGCCCGTAAAAACTCGTCTTTTGCAGGAATTTAGCTTGTTTCATGGCTTAAACGTCATTTATTCTCTTGAGTCGTCGAAATCGTCGCTAAAATTATTATACTCAGCGGATTCGCCACTCAGAACGCGTTCTGATGTGCCAATGCCGTAATAACGTTAAGATTAACACGAAGTCACCGCAACAGCGGACATGAGTTACGAAAGCTTGCAATTCTAACCGCAGGCGCCGCCGTTGTCTTTAAGATTCAGGAGCGTAGTGCATGGAGTTTAGTGTAAAAAAGCGGTAGCCCGGAGAAACAGCGGAGTGCCTGCATCGTCGTGGGCGTCTTTGAACCGCGCCGCCTTTCTCCGATTGCAGAACAGCTCGATAAAATCAGCGACGGGTACATCAGTGCCCTGCTGCGCCGTGGCGAACTGGAAGGCAAACCGGGTCAGACCTTGTTGCTGCACCATGTTCCCAACGTGCTGTCCGAGCGTATCCTCCTCATCGGTTGTGGCAAAGAGCGCGAGCTGGATGAACGTCAGTATAAGCAGGTTATTCAGAAAACGATAAATACGCTGAATGATACCGGCTCAATGGAAGCCGTCTGCTTCCTGACCGAACTGCACGTCAAAGGCCGCAATAACTACTGGAAAGTGCGTCAGGCTGTCGAGACGGCCAAAGAGACGCTGTACAGTTTTGATCAACTGAAGACCACCAAAAGCGAGCCGCGTCGTCCGCTGCGTAAAATGGTCTTCAACGTACCGACCCGCCGGGAGCTGACCAGCGGCGAGCGAGCGATTCAGCACGGTCTGGCCATTGCTGCCGGTATTAAAGCTGCGAAAGATCTGGGCAACATGCCGCCAAACATCTGTAATGCCGCCTATCTGGCCTCTCAGGCGCGTCAGTTGGCTGACAGCTACAGTAAGAATGTGGTCACCCGCGTCATCGGCGAACAGCAGATGAAAGAGCTGGGAATGCACTCCTACCTCGCCGTCGGCCACGGTTCGCAAAATGAATCCCTGATGTCGGTTATCGAGTACAAAGGCAGTCCGTCGGAAGACGTGCGCCCGATCGTGCTGGTCGGTAAAGGGCTCACCTTTGACTCCGGTGGTATCTCCATCAAGCCTGCCGAAGGCATGGACGAAATGAAGTACGACATGTGCGGCGCCGCGGCCGTTTACGGCGTGATGCGCATGGTGGCAGAGCTTCAGTTGCCGATCAACGTCATCGGCGTGCTGGCGGGCTGTGAAAACATGCCAGGCGGTCGCGCCTATCGTCCAGGTGACGTACTGACAACGATGTCCGGGCAGACCGTTGAAGTGCTGAACACCGATGCCGAAGGCCGTCTGGTGCTGTGCGACGTCTTAACCTACGTTGAGCGCTTCGAGCCGGAAGCCGTAATCGACGTGGCGACCCTGACGGGGGCCTGCGTGATTGCACTGGGTCACCATATCACCGGTCTGATGTCGAACCATAACCCGCTGGCGCACGAACTGATCGGCGCGTCTGAACAGGCGGGCGATCGCGCATGGCGTCTGCCGCTGGGTGATGAGTATCAGGAACAGCTGGAGTCGAACTTCGCGGATATGGCGAACATCGGCGGGCGTCCTGGCGGAGCGATTACCGCGGGCTGCTTCCTGTCACGCTTTACCCGCAAATACAACTGGGCGCATCTCGATATCGCCGGTACGGCATGGCGCTCCGGGAAAGCCAAAGGCGCTACCGGTCGTCCAGTGGCGCTGTTGTCGCAGTTCCTGCTCAATCGCGCCGGGTTTAACGGCGAAGAGTAAGTTTGAAATTGCCCCGTAGGCCGGATAAGCGTAGCGCCATCCGGCAAATGCCTGATGGCGGCGCGAATGCACCTTATCAGGCCTACGGTGTGCAACAAGACAACGCATTTAAATCCACCACAAGAAGCCCCATATATGAAGAATGCAACGTTCTACCTTCTGGACAACGACACCCATCAGGATGGCCTCAGCGCCGTCGAACAGTTGGTGTGTGAAATTGCCGCAGAACGTTGGCGCAACGGCAAGCGCGTATTGATTGCGTGCGAAGACGAAAAACAGGCGATTCGCCTCGATGAAGCGCTATGGGCCAGACCCGCGGACAGTTTCGTTCCGCACAATCTGGCAGGTGAAGGGCCGCGCGGCGGTGCGCCGGTGGAAATCGCCTGGCCGGAAAAACGCAACAGCAGCCCGCGCGATCTGCTCATCAGCCTGCGCGTTGGCTTTGCAGATTTTGCCACCGCTTTCACAGAAGTGATAGACTTCGTCCCTTACGAAGATTCTCTGAAACAATCGGCACGCGAACGCTACAAAGCCTACCGCGTGGCTGGTTTTAACCTGAATACGGCAACCTGGAAATAATGGAAAAGACATACAACCCCCAAGATATCGAACAGCCGCTTTACGAGCACTGGGAAAAGCAGGGCTATTTCAAGCCTAACGGCGATGAAAGCAAAGAGTCCTTCTGCATCATGATCCCGCCGCCGAACGTCACCGGCAGTTTGCATATGGGTCATGCTTTCCAGCAAACCATCATGGATACGCTGATCCGTTATCAGCGCATGCAGGGGAAAAATACCCTGTGGCAGGTCGGAACCGACCACGCCGGTATCGCAACCCAGATGGTGGTTGAGCGTAAAATTGCCGCTGAAGAAGGTAAAACCCGTCACGACTACGGTCGCGATGCCTTCATCGATAAAATCTGGCAGTGGAAAGCGGAATCCGGCGGCACTATCACCCGTCAGATGCGTCGTCTCGGCAACTCTGTTGACTGGGAGCGCGAGCGCTTCACCATGGATGAAGGTCTTTCCAATGCCGTGAAAGAAGTCTTTGTCCGCCTGTACAAAGAAGATCTAATTTACCGTGGCAAACGCCTGGTGAACTGGGATCCGAAACTGCGCACCGCCATTTCTGACCTGGAAGTGGAAAACCGCGAGTCGAAAGGCTCGATGTGGCATATCCGCTATCCGCTGGCCGACGGCGCAAAAACGGCCGACGGCAAAGATTACCTTGTCGTGGCGACCACCCGTCCGGAAACGCTGTTGGGCGATACCGGCGTGGCCGTCAACCCGGAAGATCCGCGTTATAAAGATCTGATTGGTAAATTCGTGGTGCTGCCGCTGGTTGACCGCCGTATTCCGATTGTGGGCGACGAACACGCCGACATGGAGAAAGGCACCGGTTGCGTGAAAATCACCCCGGCGCACGACTTTAACGACTACGAAGTCGGTCGTCGTCACGCCCTGCCAATGATTAATATCCTTACCTTTGATGGCGATATCCGCGAAACGGCGGAAGTATACGACACCAAAGGAAATGAATCTGACGTTTACTCCAACGCCATTCCAGCTGAGTTCCAGAAGCTGGAGCGTTTTGCTGCGCGTAAAGCGGTTGTGGCCGCGATCGACGCACTGGGCCTGCTTGAAGAGATTAAACCGCACGACCTGACCGTCCCGTACGGCGACCGTGGCGGCGTGGTTATCGAACCGATGCTGACCGACCAGTGGTACGTCCGTGCCGACGTGCTGGCAAAACCAGCGGTTGAAGCGGTTGAGAACGGCGACATTCAGTTCGTACCGAAGCAGTACGAGAACATGTATTTCTCCTGGATGCGCGATATTCAGGACTGGTGTATCTCCCGTCAGCTGTGGTGGGGTCACCGTATTCCGGCATGGTACGACAACGACGGCAACGTCTATGTGGGTCGTAGCGAAGACGAAGTGCGTCAGGAAAATAACCTGAGCGCAGACGTTGCCCTGCGTCAGGACGACGACGTGCTGGATACCTGGTTTTCCTCCGCGCTGTGGACCTTCTCCACGCTCGGCTGGCCGGAAAACACCGACGCGCTGCGTCAGTTCCACCCGACAAGCGTGATGGTGTCCGGTTTCGATATCATCTTCTTCTGGATTGCGCGCATGATCATGATGACCATGCACTTCATCAAAGATGAAAACGGTAAACCGCAGGTACCGTTCAAGACCGTCTACATGACCGGTCTGATCCGTGATGACGAAGGCCAGAAGATGTCCAAATCTAAGGGCAACGTGATCGACCCGCTGGATATGGTAGACGGTATTTCTCTACCGGAACTGCTGGAAAAACGCACCGGCAACATGATGCAGCCGCAGCTGGCTGAAAAGATTGCTAAGCGTACAGAGAAGCAGTTCCCGGAGGGTATTGAACCGCACGGCACCGACGCGCTGCGTTTCACCCTGGCCGCGCTGGCTTCAACCGGTCGCGACATCAACTGGGATATGAAGCGTCTGGAAGGTTATCGTAACTTCTGTAACAAGCTGTGGAACGCCAGCCGTTTTGTGCTGATGAACACCGAAGAACAGGATTGCGGCTTCAACGGCGGCGAGATGACGCTGTCGCTGGCGGACAGATGGATCCTGGCGGAGTTCAACCAGACCACCAAAGCGTACCGTGAAGCGCTGGATAACTTCCGCTTCGACATCGCTGCGGGCATTCTGTACGAGTTCACCTGGAACCAGTTCTGCGACTGGTATCTGGAGCTGACCAAACCGGTCATGACCGGCGGAACGGAAGCTGAACTGCGCGGCACCCGCAATACGCTGGTGACCGTGCTGGAAGGTCTGCTGCGCCTGGCGCACCCGATCATCCCGTTCATTACCGAAACCATCTGGCAGCGTGTGAAAGTGATTGCCGGTATCGACGCAGATACTATCATGCTGCAGCCGTTCCCGGAATATAACGCCGCGCAGGTGGATGAAACCGCACTCGCTGACACCGAATGGCTGAAGCAGGCGATCACTGCCGTACGTAACATTCGTGCGGAAATGAACATCGCTCCGGGTAAGCCGCTGGAGCTGTTGCTGCGCGGTTGCAGCGACGACGCGATGCGTCGCGTAAATGACAACCGCAGCTTCCTGCTGAACCTGGCGCGTCTGGAAAGCATCACCGTGCTGCCTGCCGATGACAAGGGTCCGCTCTCCGTGACTAAAATCATCGACGGTGCCGAGCTGCTGATCCCGATGGCGGGCCTCATCAATAAAGACGATGAGCTGGCGCGTCTGGCGAAAGAAGTGGCGAAAATCGAGGGTGAAATCGGCCGTATCGAAAACAAACTCGCCAACGAAGGCTTTGTGGCACGCGCACCGGAAGCGGTGATCGCCAAAGAGCGTGAGAAGCTGGAAGGCTACGCCGAAGCGAAAGCGAAACTGATTGAGCAGCAGGCGGTTATCGCCGCGCTGTAATTACGGATAGCGATAATGTAAACAGGCCGGAGCATGCTCCGGCCTTTTTTTGTCACGACATAAAATAGAGCGTCGGCATCACGCCACGAGAGAGTCGCGATACAAAACCGTTATCCACACGCTCATCGCTGTCTGCAAGAGGTAATGTATCGAGATCGCCCACCACGTACGTATTATTCGCCAGCCATTTAATCAGCCAGATACGCAACAGCGGATAAGCCAGCCCGCCGGTGATTGCCGAAAGCACATACAATCCCCCCCAAACGGTATACCATACCGTGCCAGGTTAGCGTGGAACGAAAACGAATGTCTCCGTCGGCGAGTTGCAGGTTATTCAGAAAATGGTTTCGAAACGCCACAATCAAATAACTCATTGAAATGGCAATGCCCAGATAATAGATAATCTGGCTTATCACAATCTGCCGTTGATACTCGATAAGGATTAACGCTTCAATTTCCTCTTCCGCCATCCCCGTCACATCGAGTTCAGATATCGATTTAAACAGCGCAATCGCGATAAAACCGACCACCGCCAGAAAAGGCAGTAGCGCAGCCATAGCCAGAATCGCGGATTTAATACAATGCCAGACATTCACCTGCACAGAGAACGAGTGGATACCAAAACGTCCGCCATTCCCCACCATCGTCATTAATCGGCTGTAGGCCACGCCACTGACGATCCCCATACCGGCGAGCCCCGTCAGCCCCAGCACGATCACCGTGAAAATCACTTCTCCCGGGCTTTCTGTCGGACATACCTGTAGCAGGCAGAATATCACCCCGCCCAGCGCAAGAAGCAACAACACCGGCAGACACAGAATATTCCAGAACGCCTTAAGCGCGGAAAAATGAAACCCAAAACGAATGCTGTTGAGCGACGTTTTCACCGCCTGGTACTGAAGATTTTTCATTACCAGAACAGGGATTGCTAAGACCAGTACCGCCATTAATGCCGCACCGATGACAAAATATTCCATGCTTATCAATATAATGCTCGCGATATAAATCACCAGCAGCATAAACCAGCTCAGGAAAACATCGCCCCCCGTGACCTTCCAGCTAAATGGTTGCCCGTTCAGGCTCATGTTGGAATAAATATAGCGACGGCATTTCATTAATGCCCAAGGCAGATAAATTCCTAATGTCACCAGTACCAGCAGTGAATTGACCAGACAAATTAGAAAATAATTTCCACCATCACCGCGAAATTCAAACGCATGCGATGGCGCCTCTTCTTTTATAAGATTTTCCTGCATAATAAATCCCTGTCGTTAATCATCCTTAAAAATACACATTATTAGCAGGCAATAGAAATACCGGCCAATAGAGATATTACCTTATTATCTGTATAAATAACATCCATCCGCTATGTTATAAGGTGCTTGCATCACCTGGCTGGGGGGTGCTATTAGTTCAAATTATTAGTATTGTTAAAATCGGGTAGTAAAATGAATGTTCTCGACACTCTCTCGTTACGTCGCCTGACGGCCAGCGATAATCAGGTTATCGCTGCGGTTATCCGACAGGTTTCCGCCGAATATGGACTCACCGCAGACAAAGGCTATACCGTTGCCGATCCGAATCTGGATGAGTTGTATCAGCTCTACTCGCAACCTGGGCATGCCTATTGGGTGGTGGAACGTAATGGCGAAGTCGTGGGAGGCGGCGGAATTGCCCCGTTAACCTGCAGCGAACCCGATATCTGCGAGCTGCAAAAGATGTACTTTTTGCCCAGCGCACGCGGACAAGGTATGGCGAAAAAGCTGGCGCTGATAGCGATGGATCACGCCCGCGCGCATGGATTTAAACAATGCTATCTGGAAACGACCGCCTTTTTACGCGAGGCGATTGGGTTGTACGAACATCTAGGGTTTGAGCATATCAGCGAACCGCTGGGCTGCACCGGGCACGTCGATTGCGAAGTGCGGATGCTCAAACCCCTGTAATACCGGCTATTGCATCTCAGGCGATACTGAAAGTCGAATCACGCCAGCGGCCTGCGCGGCTGGCAATTTCAGTACTTCCGTCCACATATCCTGCACCAGATCGCAGACGACCTTCTCTTTTCCCACTCCCTTGTGCGGCTCAGCCATAAGCTGTACATCCTGCCCGTAACGCTGCACCAGTATCGGTACGACGCTTTGCAGATCCTGCATAGCCTGCTGTTTCTCAGCGTCTGTCACCGTGTGTTTATTGGGACCGTATGCCGCTCGCATCATCGCCGCATCGCCTTCCATCCGCCGTTTCAGAATATCCGGTGAGATCAGCCGCGTCGGGTTAATCCCCCCCTTTAACCTGTGGGAAAAGGAAGCGGAAACACTCGTCATCGCCTTTTTTTTGCACAGCGGCAATTTGTTCGAGGTTGATCTTCATATAATCAACGACATGACTGTCCGGAGCCTGCTGCAAACGAGACATCTGTATTTGTAGCACCTGCGGTTGAATGGTATCGATAATTTGCTGTTCGGTTTTGCCTTCATTTTTCAGCTGTAGCGCCTGGGTGCGAAGATGGACCCAGAATGCCGGCTCCTGTTCCTTCAGTACCTGAAACGTCGGCATTTGCAGTAACACTGCATCAAACTGCTGCTCTTCACTCAGACCGGACGCCGCTTTTTCTCGCGGGATCAGGTAGTGCACGTCAAACAGGTTCCACGCGACGATCGCCACAATCATCAGTACCGCGCCGGAGGCTTTCCCCACCCAGCCTTTTTTGCGCATCAGCCCAATCACTGCGGCGATCACCGCGCCGACATAGCCTGCGAGAAGTACATGTGTCCAGTTCATCGGTATTGGTATTCCTTGCCCAGAAAAGGAGTCATTTTTCACCGCCCACGTCAGGATGTCACCTTGCGACGGGCAGAACTACCGAAATTAAGAGGCAACCGGCACGCCGCTGTGAAAGCGAAACTCGTTGTCTGGCGAGACGATCAGCGCCGCTTCCACGTCGCCAAAATAGCGGACGCGGGCAGAAATATCTTCCTGCGAAACCTGTTGCGCCAGCGCCAGATAGTCCTGGAAGTGACGCGCTTCGGAGCGCAGCAGCGACAGATAGAACTTTTGCAGATCGTCATCGAGAAACGGAGCCAGCGCGGCGAAGCGTTCGCAGGAGCGCGCTTCGATGTAAGCACCGCAAATCAGTTTATCAATCAGCGTCAGCGGTTCGTGCGTACGCACCGCTTTCAGCATCCCTTTCGCGTAGCGACTGGCGGTGATCTTCACGTAAGGAATGTTTCTGGCCTGCATCGCTTCACGCACCTGCCAGAAGTGGTGCAGTTCTTCTTTTATCAGCAGCACCATGCTGTCGATAAGCTGGCGGCCCCACGGATCGTCCGTTTCCGGCATCACGCTTTTACCAATCTGTTTATGGAGCGCAACAAAATCCGGTTCCGGCCCTTCCCGGAAAGCAAAGGCTTCATACGGCTGTAGCCAGGCGAGCAGCGAATCCGCACCCGGTTTATCCGCTACGTACTTACGCACCAGTAGCATCGCCGTTTGCGCCGCCTTGAGTTCGCATATCAAATGATCGGTGAGCAGCAGAGGAAGGTGTTGCGGATCGCGCGCCTGGTCAATCCATGCCTGCGGGGTCGGGCAGTGCAGAAAGTTAAGCACCGGAGAAAGTATTTGCGGGTAGTTCATGAGTAACCTGTTGGAAGAGTACGACAGCAGGCTGCCGTACTTTTTAACGCCTGGTGATCTTAGTGACGCACGCCGTCGTCATCTTCGTCGACGTAGTCTTCGTCGTCGCCCTCTTCACCATCTTCGCCGTTCGGATCTTCAAAGTAGGTGCCCCAGCCGTCGTATTCGACGTCATATTTCTCGGCCAGGTTCATCAGTTGCTCAACCTGCGCGTCGATGAGGTCGGCTTTCAGCGCACATTCACTGAGGATATCGCAGCAAATCACGGTATCGCCTTCTTCTACTTCCAGCTCTTCCGGCTCAGTGACTTCGTAACCGAGTTTAAACGCCTCAACCGCCGCTTTTTCCAGGGTTTCGAAATCATCTGCGGAAAGGTGATGTTCGATGGTGTACAGCGCATCCGGGTCGCTGCCATCATCCAGTAATTCTTCAATAATCAGGCGCGTTTCTTCACGCTGCTCTTCCAGTTGTTCCGGGTTTGCCATGGCTCGTTCCTCATAATGTCCTGCCGATACTCTTATTGTCACATACCACCGTCATTGCCTCCACCTTTACGGAAAAGATTTGTTAAACGGGGTTGCAAATGCATAATCATCCATATAAATTGAATTTTAATTCAATAAATGGCCTTAGCCATGGGAGGGAACTATGTCAGGTTTTTATCAGAAGCATTTTTTAAAGTTACTCGATTTCACCTCTGCTGAACTCACCGCGCTCGTACAGCTTGCCGCAAAACTGAAAGCCGATAAAAAAAATGGCACAGAAGAACAAAAACTTACTGGCAAAAACATCGCGCTCATCTTCGAAAAAGACTCGACCCGTACACGATGCTCTTTCGAAGTTGCCGCTTATGACCAGGGGGCTCGCGTCACTTATCTCGGTTCCAGCGGCAGCCAGATTGGGCATAAAGAGTCAATAAAGGACACCGCCCGCGTGCTGGGCCGGATGTATGACGGCATTCAGTATCGCGGTTACGGTCAGGAAGTGGTCGAAACGCTGGCCGAATATGCCGGTGTACCGGTATGGAACGGGTTAACCAACGAGTTCCATCCCACCCAGTTACTGGCCGATCTGCTGACAATGCAGGAACATTTACCGGGTAAAGCGTTTAACGAGATGACGCTGGTTTACGCCGGCGATGCGCGCAATAACATGGGCAATTCGATGCTGGAAGCTGCTGCGCTCACCGGGCTGGACCTGCGCCTGGTGGCCCCCAAAAGCTGCTGGCCGGAAGCGTCGCTGGTCGCAGAATGCAGCGCAATGGCAAAGAAAAATGGCGGCAACATTACGCTCACCGAAGATATTGCTGCGGGCGTGAAAGGGGCGGACTTTATCTACACCGATGTCTGGGTGTCGATGGGCGAACCGAAAGAGATGTGGGCGGAACGTATCGCCATGCTGCGCGACTATCAGGTCAACAGCGAGATGATGGCACTTTCCGGAAATCCGCAGGTGAAGTTCCTGCACTGTCTGCCTGCGTTTCATGACGACCAGACCACGCTCGGTAAAAAGATGGCGGAGGAATTTGGTCTGCATGGCGGAATGGAAGTCACCGATGAGGTGTTTGAATCTGCGGCCAGTATTGTATTCGACCAGGCTGAAAATCGGATGCACACCATTAAAGCCGTGATGGTGGCGACGCTGGCGCAATAATATTGTTCGCAAAGAAAAACCCCACATACCACTGTGGGGTTTATCACCCGTCTGAGGCGAAAATCACCGTTTTCGCCCAGTATTACAGCCGTGAATTATGCACCCATTGGCGGCGTAAACGCGGTAAGTTCCAGCTCCGGTCCGGTATATTTCTCCGCCATCACCAGCGCAGTGTTGCCCGCGCAGCCATTCGCCAGACGCGAGGTCGGGATGTCTTTAGTAAGCACGTTAGCCCCACCGTTTTTACAGATCCCGGTACCTGCGTAATCCAGATCTGGCCATGCGCCTTCATGGATACACACCACACCCTGCTTGATGCCATCGGTAACTTTCGCGCCGGTCAACACCTGACCACGCGCGTTCCAGACACGCACCAAATCGCCGTCGGCAATGCCACGTTTTTTCGCATCTTCTGGATGGATGTATAACGGCTCACGGTTGGCCACCGCATACTGTTTGCGCAGCGACGCATAGTTAAGCTGACTGTGTAAACGGTGCGCCGGGTGCGCGGTCAGCAGCTGCAGTTCATCCTCTTTAGCGTTGCCCGCCCATTCGTCTGGTTCCAGCCAGGTCGGATGCGCCGGGCAATCCTTATAGTTGAAGCCTTCGATGGTTTTCGAGTAAATCTCGATTTTACCGCTTGGCGTACCCAGCGGGTTCATCACCGGGTCCTTGCGGAAATCGGCATAGCGTACGAAAACTTCTTCTTTCGGGTTCTTACGCATTTCGATCAGCTTGTTCGCCTCCCAGAAGGCAGTGAACTGCGGCATATTGACGCGCTGCTGGCGCGCGCCTTTCTGCGCCACGTCATAGAACTCGCGCAGCCAGTCCATTTCGCTCTTGCCTTCGGTGTAAACGGCTTTACCGCCGGGTTTCAGCAGCTCAGCCATATCCGCGAATACGTCAAAATCATTGCGGGCTTCGAATTGCGGTGGGATGGCTTGTTTCATCGGCACCAGATGCTGGTTGCTGTAGTCGCCGGTCATGGTCAGGTCGTTACGTTCAAACGATGTAGTGATCGGCAGAACAATATCCGCGTGCTTGGCGGCAGCCGTCCAGTAGCACTCGGAGATCACCACCAGTTCCGGTTTTTGCCAGGCTTTTACCAGGCGGTTGGTATCCTGATGATGCGTGAAGTTGCCACCGCCAGCCCACCAGATCATTCGCAGATCGGGGAAGGTTTGTTCCTTACCGTTATGTTGATATTTGCCGCCGGGGTTTTCCAGGGCTTCAACAATACGCGCAACCGGGAACGCTTCAACCGCATCGGAGGTTGCCCAGTCGTTGCCAGCAGATGAGCCGCCTGCGATTGTCGCTGAAATGGCTGACAGCACACCGCCACTGCGGGTTGGGTTGCCGCCGTTAGAGTAATGATAAGAGAAACCAAAACCGCCGCCCTCGGTACCAATCTGGCCGAGCATCGCCGCCAGGGTAACCAGCATCCAGTGGCGCTGTTCACCATACTGCTGACGCTGAATACCCCAGCCCGCCATCAGCATGGTTTTATTCTTGGCAAAGATTTCCGCCAGAATTTCCATTTGCTTCGCCGGAACGCCGCAAATCTTCTCGGCCCAGGCCGGATTTTTCGGCGTGTTGTCGTTTTTACCCGTCAGATACGCTTCGAATTCGCCATAGCCAGTGGTGTATTTATCGAGGAAGGCTTTGTCATGCAGTCCTTTTTCTACCAGCGCCGACGCAATACCTAACATCAGCGCCACGTCGGTGCCCATATTCGGCGCAATCCACTGTGCTTTATCACCGAAGAAATCGATAGTTTCTGAGCGTTGCGGATCGATGGCAATAACAGTTTTGCCGGACGCTTTCAGTTTATTGAAGTACTCAAGGCCTTGCTCATCAGTACTGGTCCAGGCAATTTTCAGGGTGTTCAGTGGGTTAAGCCCCCACAGGACCACCACCTGGCTATGTTCGAGGATCAGCGGCCATGCCGTTTGCTGTTCGTAAACTTCTACCGAACCGACGACGTGCGGCATGATCACCTGCGCCGCGCCAGTGGAGTAGTCGCCGGTATGCCCGGTATAGCCGCCCGCCATACTCATGTAGCGCTGAAGCAGCGTCTGCGCTTTGTGCAGCACACCACTGGAGCGCCAGCCATAGGATCCCGCAAATATGGAAGAGGGGCCATGCTCGGCACGGATACGGGCGTGCTGCTCGTGGATAAGCTTCAGGGCGTCTTCCCATGACACTTTGACGAATTCGTCTTTACCACGGTTGCCGTCCGGTTTGCCCGGCGCATTAAGGAAGCCTTTACGCACCATCGGAGATTGAATACGACACGGGGTATGCGCCTGATCGGGCGCGGTAGTTTGCAGATCGTTGGGAATCGTTTTCGCCAGCGCACCGCGCGACGACACAATTTTGCCGTCTTTAACATCGATGTACATCGCACCCCAACGTCCTGCCGTCAGAATGGCGTTACCCGGCGCGTCTGCGGCCCACGCTGGCATAGGGATTGCCGAGGTAATCATCATCGCGCCAGCGGAACCGCCAGCATACTTAATAAAGTTACGTCGTGTAAGGTTCATAGGTTTTCCTTTAATCGTAATTGTTAGTTATTCCTTAGAGGTAAAATCTTTGGCGTGATACTGGAACCAGCGAGTCAGGATGTCTAAATCCTCAGCGCTAATATCCGTTCTCGCGCCCATCCCTTTTGCTACGGAAGGCCAGGCATTTAAGGTGTAATGTTCGGAGGAAATCGGCGCATGACATCCGGAACAATACGTTTTGTCGAGAGTTTTGGCGTAATCCCAGATCACGTCGGGTTTACTCAGTGCGGGTTCAGCCAGAGGTGCGCGTAGAGATACATTGCGCCATGCGTTTCCGTAAGGATCCTTTTCCCAGTCGCTGGAGATTTTAAGCGCTTTTTGACCTTCGTCGGTAAGTGTGGCAAGGACCAAACGCTGACCCGCCGCGAAGTAAATCACCTGTTCAGCGCCCTGCATTTGACTACCGATAATCTCCACTTCTCGCGCATCGCCGGAATGCCCCACCACGTTCAGTTTGGTGGCCGGATAAACCGTGCCCAGGTTACCCAGTGCGGCAGGCGCGACGGGGTACACTTCCTTCGCATCAACCGGCGTCTGGCGTGCGTTTTCCATCAACGCATCATGTGCTTTGGTGTCAATCGTGATTTCAGGCGGGAAGTGCGCGATACCTTTATGGCAATCAATACAGGTTTGTTTTTCTTTGATACCCAGCGCATGCATTTTCTGCGCATCGGCACTCTGCTTTTGTAAATCCATGGCGTCAAACTGGTGGCACGAGCGGCAGGTTGCCGAGTCGTTGGCTTTCATCTGCTCCCAGACGGTCTCCGCCATCCCGAGGCGATGCGCCTCATATTTTTCCGGCGTATCAATTTTGCCGGTGGCAAACTCATGCCAGATATCCTTACTGGCCCGAACTTTGGTTACCAGGTAATCCATACCTGATTGCGGAATGTGGCAATCACTGCACTCCGCACGGATACCTTTTTTGGTTCATAAAGTGCGCAGACCCCTGGTACTCTTCATAGGGTGCTTGCATTGTGTGGCAGGAGAGACAAAACGAGGTCTCTGACGTTTTATGCATCATCCATACAGATGACAGCGCGAGTGTTCCCCCCCAGCAGAATACCCACGAATACAAGACCCGCTATCCACTTCCATTTTTTATTCATACCTTGCCCTGAAATTAATTCAAAAGTTAATATTTAATTTTGTGTAATGTATTTTGCTGGATGATTTTTCAACAAGAATTGATGTAACACAAAAGTGTTATTAACCAGAAAGAGTTAAACGTGCTTTTGATCGAGTTTTTGAAAGTTTACAGGGAAGGTTACTGCTAACTGTATGTTGTGACTGAAGTTATGCCGATATCGATATAAAATTAAATATACAACGATTAACTAAAACCAGGCCACCGTTATATATTTAAATATATAAGTAAATAATGTGATCGCGGTACACTCTTAATCGCTGAAATAAACCGTCTTTTACCGTTCGGTTCACTCCTTAATGAATATAAATGCAGTTTGCTATTTTTTCCGCTCGCACAGGCGCAAGGTTCGATACGGACGAATGCAGAGTAAATCATAAAAAAGGACAGCCGCTCCGATTCAGGGAGCGACTGCGCAAATTCTGCCTTTTCTGTTTAAGCCACCAGCAGTTTTACCACCGCTTTGCGCACCGGTGCAGGCGTGCCGACGGCGCACAGCGGCTTGTGCACTTCTTGCGGATAAAAGACGACAAAGTCACCTTCATTCAGGATCAGCGTTTTCTCCTGCTCACCCTCCGCTAAAAAGGCGATGTCTTTATCAGCCAGCCAGTCGGTATCCGGTTTACCAGCAGGCAGAACGCTGAAGGTCATCCCTTCCTGCCCTTTCAGCACGATCTGAATATCCAGATAGCGCGCGTGATACTCCGCCCGGCGCTTCTCGAACGGCTCGGTCATATCTTCAGAAATCAGATAGAACAGACGACTACCATCGATCTCGTGTTTCCCCTTCTCCGTCGTTTCCGTGACGTTTGCCTTAATGTACTCAATCGCCTGGCGAAGTTCTTCAGGAAGCCAGGATTGCAGATGGTGAATATTTCCAACGATCATCTCACACCCCTTATTCAAAACAGCGTTTCAATTTTGTTTGTTATACGGAAAAAAACCCGATCGTGCCATCGCTATCTTGCAAAGTTTTGCGTCAGCGCATGTTTATCGCTGAAGTTGTTGATTGTCTGTTAACGCTAAACAGCGATCTATGCATCTTTAATGCATAAAATGTAAACACGGATAACAAGTAACGACATCAACTTATTGTTATGGAAAGATTTTCAAGAAAAACCATTAGTCGATCACAATTCATTTTCACTGCTTAATTAATGATAATCGCCATACTTATTGCTCAATTTACTTTATAGCCCAAATAATATAATTCACAATACGCATATCTATGCATTAAATTATTATTACTTCATAAAAATCATGGTGTTACATTTATTTTATTTTGTACCCTAACCAACAAATAATTAACACCACAGAATAATCTGACGTATAACTGCGTAGTGATTCAGGTAAAGACTTTTTATTTTTGTTATTTCTCAGACCTCTGTCATATATTAATTAAGAAAAAACAAATAACCAAACGGATGTGAAATCCATCACATTCCTGCCCCCTAAATAATTCAATGATGCCTCTCGAAAAATATAGGAACAGTTATGACTGCGAGCATTTTCATTATTCGCAGCCACCCCCTTTTTTATTCCTGAAATAGAGTGAAAGGTATCGTAATGGAAAAACATTATGTCGGTTCTGAAATCGGCCAACTACGCAGTGTGATGTTGCATCGCCCTAATCTCAGCCTGAAACGCCTCACGCCGTCTAACTGCCAGGAGCTGCTGTTTGATGACGTACTGTCCGTCGAACGCGCAGGTGAAGAGCATGATATTTTCGCCAACACGTTACGCGAGCAGGGTATCGAAGTTCTGTTACTGACTGATTTACTGACACAAACGCTGGATATCGCGGATGCCAAAAGCTGGCTACTGGAAACGCAAATCTCGGATTACCGACTTGGCCCGACTTTCGCCACCGACATCCGCGCCTGGCTGGCTGATATGCCGCACCGGGAACTGGCCCGTCATTTAAGCGGTGGACTCACCTACGGTGAAATTCCCGCCTCAATTAAAAATATGGTGGTGGATACCCACGATATTAATGACTTTATTATGAAGCCATTGCCAAACCATTTATTTACTCGCGACACCTCCTGCTGGATATATAACGGCGTCTCTATTAACCCAATGGCTAAACCGGCTCGCCAGCGTGAAACCAATAATCTACGGGCCATCTATCGCTGGCATCCGCAATTTGCCGACGGCGATTTTATTAAATATTTCGGCGACGAGAATATCAATTACGACCATGCAACCTTAGAAGGCGGCGATGTGCTGGTGATCGGGCGCGGTGCGGTGCTGATCGGCATGTCTGAACGCACGACGCCGCAGGGAATCGAGTTTCTTGCCCGGTCGTTGTTTAAACATCATCAGGCCGAACGGGTGATCGCCGTTGAACTCCCCAAACATCGTTCCTGTATGCACCTCGACACCGTCATGACCCACATCGATATCGACACCTTCTCCGTCTACCCGGAAGTGGTGCGTCAGGACGTGCAGTGCTGGACCCTGACGCCAGACGGTCGCGGTGGCCTGAAGCGTACCGAAGAACGCACGCTGGTTAACGCCATTGAGAAAGCGCTCGGTATTGATCAGGTGCGCTTAATCACCACCGGCGGCGACGCCTTTGAAGCCGAACGTGAACAGTGGAACGACGCTAACAACGTCCTGACGCTGCGCCCCGGCGTCGTCGTGGGCTACGAGCGCAACATCTGGACCAACGAGAAATACGACAAAGCCGGCATCACCGTGCTGCCGATCCCGGGTGACGAACTGGGGCGCGGGCGCGGCGGCGCACGCTGCATGAGTTGCCCACTGGAACGCGATGGCATTTAAGGAACCCACCATGCAAAACAAACCGACTCTGGTTGTTGCCCTCGGCGGCAATGCGTTGCTCAAGCGCGGCGAACCGCTGGAAGCCGATATCCAGCGCAAAAATATCATCCTTGCAGCAAAAACCATCGCCCAACTCACCGGGCAGTGGCGGGTGGTACTGGTACACGGAAACGGCCCGCAGGTGGGGTTGCTGGCATTGCAGAACAGCGCTTATGACCGCGTTACGCCCTATCCGCTGGATATTCTCGGCGCGGAAAGTCAGGGGGATGATCGGCTACATGCTGCAACAGGCGCTGAAGAATCAACTGCCGCAGCGGGAAATCAGCGTCCTGCTCACGCAGGTGGAAGTGGACCCTGACGATCCGGCCTTTCACAACCCGACCAAGTATATCGGTCCGGTTTATGACCCTGCCCAGGCCGAGGCGTTACAGGCCGAAAAAGGTTGGGTCTTCAAAGCGGACGGCAAAGCGTTCCGCCGCGTGGTGCCCTCACCACAGCCGAAACGCATTGTTGAAAGCGACGCCATCCAGGCGCTCATCGCCCGCGATCATCTGGTCATCTGTAACGGCGGCGGCGGCGTGCCGGTTGTCGAGAAAGCCGACGGTTACCACGGCCTCGAAGCGGTGATCGACAAAGACCTTTCCGCCGCGCTACTCGCCAGCCAGATCCACGCCGATGCGCTGCTGATCCTGACCGATGCCGACGCGGTGTACCTCGACTGGGGCAAACCGACCCAGCGTCCCCTGGCGCAGGTGACGCCGGAACTGTTGAGCGAAATGCAGTTTGACGCCGGCTCGATGGGGCCAAAAGTCAGCGCCTGCGCCGATTTTGTCAGCCGCTGCCACGGTATTGCGGGCATCGGTTCGCTGGCCGATGGCCCGGCCATTCTCGCCGGAGACAAAGGCACCCTGATTCGGCGAGAAGCCGCTGATGTTATCGCTTAAGGCTTTTTTTGCCGGATGACGGCGTCGCCTTATCCGGCCTACACCGATTCACCTCCGTAGGCCTGATAAGCGCAGCGTCATCAGGCAGTTCATTTTAACAAGGACACTATGAATGGCTATTTCACTGAAAAACCGCAATTTCCTCAAGCTTCTCGATTTCAGCCCGGCGGAGATCCAGTACCTGATCGATCTCGCCATTGAACTCAAGGCGGCGAAAAAAGCAGGGCGCGAAAAGCAAACGCTTATCGGGAAAAACATTGCGCTGATATTCGAAAAAACCTCTACCCGCACCCGCTGTGCCTTTGAAGTTGGGGCATTCGACCAGGGCGCGCAGGTCACTTACCTCGGCCCCAGCGGCTCGCAGATTGGGCATAAAGAGTCGATGAAAGATACCGCCCGCGTACTGGGCCGGATGTACGACGGCATCGAATACCGCGGGTTCGGTCAGCAGATCGTCGAGGAACTGGGGCAATACGCGGGAGTACCGGTGTGGAACGGTCTGACCGACGAATTCCATCCCACGCAGATCCTCGCGGATCTGATGACCATGCTGGAGCACGCACCGGGGAAAACGCTTCCCGAACTGAGCTTCGCCTACCTTGGCGACGCGCGCAACAACATGGGGAATTCGCTGATGGTGGGTGCCGCGAAGATGGGCATGGATATTCGCCTCGTCGCGCCAAAATCCTTCTGGCCGGATGAAGCGCTGGTTGCGCAATGTCGCGACATCGCCAGCACCACCGGGGCGCGCATCACGCTGACGGACGATGTGGAAGAAGGCGTCTACGACGTCGATTTCCTCTACACCGACGTCTGGGTCTCAATGGGTGAACCGAAAGAGGCCTGGGCTGAGCGCGTCAGCCTGATGACCCCGTACCAGATCAACCAGAAGGTCATCAACGCCACCGGTAACCCCGACGTCAAGTTCATGCACTGTCTGCCCGCCTTCCATAACGAACACACCAAAGTGGGACGTGAAATCGAAGCCGCCTACGGCCTGAAAGGGCTGGAAGTGACGGAAGAGGTTTTCGAATCCGCACACTCCATCGTGTTCGACGAAGCGGAAAACCGCATGCACACCATCAAAGCAGTGATGGTGGCGACGCTCGGCGACACATCCGCACGGTAGCGACTGGACCGAACGCACCGGGCGCGGGTGCCTTCCTGACCCGCGCCCACGTAAGGAGACCCATTATGCGAAACCAGGATTTTCCATGCCTTTTCGTTAATCTTTCGGTCATTCGTGACAACACACGGAGGCTGATCGCGCTGTGCCGCGAGCATGGCGTAGAGCCTGTCGGCGTCAATAAGCTGAGCTGTGAAGCCGCGAATGTCGCCAGAGCCATGATTGATGCGGGCATCAGCACGATTGCGGATTCCCGCATCCAGAATCTCAAAAAAATCGCCGACCTGCCCGTCGATAAACTGCTGCTGCGCCTGCCGCAGATAAGCCTTGCACATGACATCGTGGCCTATGCGGATATCTCGCTGAACTCCGAAGAACATACGTTGCAGGCACTCTCTGCGGCAGCCATGGCGCAGAACAAAACGCACCGGGTGATTCTGATGCATGACCTGGGCGATCTGCGCGAAGGCTGCCTGGATCCACAGGAGACGCGTCGCCTCGCGCGCCTGGTGCACAAAGAACTGCCGGGGCTGACGCTGGAAGGACTTGGCGCCAATCTCGCCTGCTACGGCGGGGTGGAACCCACCACCGAAAACCAACAGGCTCTGGTCGATCTCGCCCATCAGATCGAAGACGAGCTGGGTATTACACTGCGCACGATTTCCGGCGCCAGTTCCGCCGCGCTGTTCCTGCTGATCAACGGTGGTTTACCGACGGGCGTCAACCAGTTACGGCTCGGCGCATCTCTCATTATGGGATTTGGCCTGAATGACGAGCCAATCCCCGAGACCCGCCAGGATGCAATCAAGCTCGGCGTGGAGATCATCGAGCTGAAAGACAAACCTTCGGTTCCACATCACTCCACGGCGCTGGATGCCATGGGAAGGAAGCCGGTATTCGAAGATCTTGGCGTACACCACCGGGCGCTGGCCGCGCTCGGCGAACAGGACGTCTCCTTCTCCCAGCTCCGGCCATTTGATCCCGGCGTCAAAGTGCTCGGCGCCAGTTCCGATCACCTGATCCTCGATGTCACCCACTCCGCATCGGGATATCAGGTGGGCGACATCGTCTATTTCTCCCTGGGATACAGCGGCGTCTTGCAGTGCATGACTTCCGAATACGTCGGCAAGCAATACAGCTACTTCTAAAAATCACTCTCTGTCAGATTGAGGACTCTCTTCATGACTGCTCTTGATACCAGCAAACCGGCTGCGGATGCTACGGCCTCCCTGTCCGACGGTAAGCTCAAACTTCCCGCGCTAACGGCGCTCGTGGTCAGTGCGCTGATTGCCGCCGGGGTATTTTCTCTCCCCCAGAACATGGCGGCTAAAGCGGGTGCCGGCGCGATCCTGATCGGCTGGGGAATTACTTTTATTGGCATGTTAACCCTCGCCTTTGTCTTCCAGACGCTGGCGCACCGCAAAAGTGAAGTGGAAGGCGGTGTGTATGGCTACGCCCGCGCCGGCTTTGGCGAGTACATCGGTTTTAACTCCGCGTGGGGTTACTGGATCTCGGCGTGGATCGGCAACGTGTCGTACTACGTGGTGATCTGTTCCGCCCTCGGCTCCTTCAGCGCGCTCGGTTTCTTTGGCGATGGCACCACCCTTTCTGCGCTGATTGTGGGTTCAATTCTGCTCTGGAGCCTGCATTTCCTGATCTGTCGCGGCGTGCAGGGCGCAGCCTTGCTCAATTTGATCGGCACGGTCGCGAAAGTGGTTCCTCTGATCATGTTTGTCGTGCTGGTCAGCGTCGCCTTTCAGGTTCGCACCTTTAAGATTGAATTCTGGGGCAATGAACAGCTTGGCTCCGTCATGGATCAAGTGAAAAACATCATGCTGGTCACCACCTGGGTTTTCATCGGTATTGAAGGCGCTGCGATGTATTCGGGCCGGGCGATGAAAAAATCAGACGTGGGGAAAGCCACTATGATTGGATTTTTCATCTCAATCCTGCTGTTTGTAGCCGTGTCGGTTCTGTCGCTTGGCGTTCTGTCACAGCCAGAACTCGCACAGTTGAAGAACCCTTCTACCGCAGGCGTACTGGCTGCTGCGGTCGGGCCGTGGGGCGCGGCACTGATGAATATCGGTCTTATCGTTTCCGTCGGCGCCGCGCTGCTGGCCTGGACGTTATTGTCTGCGGAAACGGCGTACATGGCCGGTAAAGACGGCACGATGCCCAAATTCCTGGGCAAGGAAAACGCCAACCAGGCACCGGTCAATGCGCTGCTGCTGACCAATGGTCTGACCCAACTGTTCCTGATCATCGCCCATTTCCAACAGGCGGGGTATCTTGCGCTGCTGCTGCTTGCCACCTCCATGATCCTGATCCCCTATTTTCTCAGCGGTCTGTATGCCCTGAAAGTGGCGTGGCAGAAGGACGGTTATAACCGTGATGAACAACGTTCCGTCACCCGCGACATCATTATCGGCGCGCTGGCCACGCTCTATGGCGCCTGGCTGGTCTATGCCGCCGGGATGGAATATCTGTTGCTGTCGATGATTCTTTACGCCCTCGGTATCATTTTCTATGTCTGGGCACGAAAGGAGAAAAATGGAAGACTTTTCAATCCAATAGAGATCGTTCTGGCTATTATGGTGGTGGCCGCAGGGATCTACGCGGTCTATCTGTTGGCGACCGGCGTGCTCACGCTCAGTTGAAGCACGTCCATACAGGGAAGACGAAACGGCAAAACTCCGCCTTCCCTTAGACGACTAAGTGGAATATTTTCTCATGCAGATGCCATCCGTCAGGATGCTGAAGCGCACTCCAGTCAAATTTCAATAAGCCGATCAAAGACATCCCGGTTGAAATGGAGAACGTTTGCTTAGTGGGTCATCAATTAAAAATAGAAACATTGGGCAGACCTATTGGTTGTTATCTTCGGCTGATTACACTGGACTAACTGATGATGAAACTTTACCAACCCGCTTCAGAAAAAGAAGAACTACAGCTCTCTGTTTGTCAGCGCCTGATTGGCGAGAAAAGTTACCTCTCACAGGAGGAGATCCGCCGCGATCTGCAAAACTACGGCTTTGAAACCATCAGCCAGTCGACGGTTTCCCGCCTGCTCAAAATTCTTGGCGTTATAAAAATTAGAAATACGAAAGGGCAAAAAATTTATTCCGTCAATCCGCAATTGCGTCCAGCCCCCGATGCCGCCCGTTCCATTTCTGAAATGGTGGTGAGCGTGGAGCATAACAGCGAATTTATCCTTATCCATACAGCGGCCGGATATGGTCGCGCCGTCGCCCGGATCCTCGATTATCATGCTCTGCCGGAAATCCTGGGCGTGGTTGCGGGTAGCAGTATTGTCTGGGTTGCTCCGCGGGTGGTTCAGCGTACCGCCCTGGTCCACAAGCAGATTAATTATTTACTTAAAATGAATTGATATTCATTAAAACCGTTTGCGTTGAATAAAAACGGCATTTTTTGCTTGATCCACAAACGGAGCTGAGTATAATCGCGGACAATTTGCCGGGAGGAAGTATGGTCCAGTGTGTACGACATTCTGTCTTACCGCGTCTGAAAGCAGACGCTGGCCTGCCGTTTTTCTTTCCGTTGATCACCTATTCCCAGCCCCTCAAATGAGGGGCTTTTTTTTGCCCAGGCGTCAGGAGATAAACATGGCTAACCCGCTATATCAAAAACACATCATTTCCATAAACGACCTCAGTCGCGACGACCTCAATCTGGTGCTGGCGACAGCGGCGAAATTAAAAGCTAACCCTCAGCCGGAACTGCTCAAACACAAGGTGATTGCCAGTTGCTTCTTTGAAGCCTCGACCCGTACCCGCCTGTCGTTTGAAACCTCTATGCACCGCCTGGGCGCCAGCGTGGTCGGCTTTTCCGACAGCGCCAATACGTCGCTGGGTAAAAAAAGGCGAGACGCTGGCAGATACCATCTCTGTAATCAGCACCTACGTTGACGCGATCGTGATGCGCCACCCGCAGGAAGGCGCGGCGCGTCTGGCGACCGAATTCTCCGGTAAGGTGCCGGTACTGAACGCCGGCGACGGTTCGAATCAGCATCCGACCCAGACGCTGCTGGATCTGTTCACCATTCAGGAAACGCAAGGGCGTCTGAACAACCTGCATGTGGCGATGGTCGGCGACCTGAAATATGGCCGTACCGTCCACTCCCTGACCCAGGCGCTGGCGAAGTTTGATGGCAACCGCTTCTACTTCATCGCCCCGGATGCGCTGGCGATGCCGCAGTACATTCTCGATATGCTCGACGAAAAAGGCATTGCCTGGAGCCTGCACGCCTCAATCGAGGAAGTGATGGCGGAGGTGGACATTCTGTACATGACCCGCGTGCAGAAAGAGCGTCTGGATCCTTCAGAATACGCCAACGTGAAGGCCCAGTTTGTTCTGCGCGCCAGCGACCTGACGGGGGCGCGGGAAAACATGAAGGTACTGCATCCGCTGCCACGTATAGATGAAATCGCCACGGACGTGGATAAAACGCCTCACGCCTGGTACTTCCAGCAGGCAGGCAACGGGATTTTCGCGCGCCAGGCGTTACTGGCATTGGTTCTGACTAGCGATTTGGCACTGTAAGGGGAGATAACGAGATGACACACGATAATAAACTGCAGGTTGAAGCGATCAAATGCGGCACCGTAATCGACCATATTCCCGCCCAGATCGGCTTTAAATTGCTGACCCTGTTCAAGCTGACTGAAACCGACCAGCGCATCACCATCGGCCTTAATCTGCCTTCCGGTGAAATGGGACGTAAGGACCTGATTAAAATCGAGAATACCTTCCTGACCGCCGAGCAGGTGAACCAGTTGTCACTGTATGCGCCACAGGCTACCGTTAACCGTATCGACAACTACGACGTGGTGGGTAAATCACGCCCAAGCCTGCCGGACCGCATCGACAGCGTGCTGGTCTGCCCAAACAGCAACTGCATCAGCCACGCTGAGCCGGTTTCTTCCAGTTTCGCAGTGAAAAAACGCGTGGATGACATCGCACTTAAATGCAAATACTGCGAAAAAGAGTTTTCTCATTATGTGGTGCTGGCCAACTAATTGCGGTTGGTTAAAAATTCGTGGCTCCCTATAATGCCAGAGAAATTTCATTAACCGCTGTACTTCAGGAGAAATCATGAGCAAAACTATCGCGACGGAAAATGCACCCGCAGCAATCGGTCCATATGTTCAGGGCGTAGATCTGGGCAGCATGATCATCACTTCCGGCCAGATTCCGGTAGACCCGAAAACCGGCAGCGTATCGGACGACGTCTCCGCGCAGGCGCGTCAGTCGCTGGAAAACGTGAAAGCCATCGTTGAAGCCGCAGGCCTGAAAGTAGGCGACATCGTGAAAACGACCGTCTTTGTCAAAGATCTGAACGATTTCGCCACCGTCAACGCCACCTACGAAGCGTTCTTCACTGAGCATAACGCCACCTTCCCGGCACGTTCCTGTGTGGAAGTGGCGCGTCTGCCAAAAGACGTGAAGATTGAGATCGAAGCGATCGCCGTTCGTCGCTAAACAATAAAAAATCCGGGCATACCAGCCCGGATTTTCGTCACTGCACCATCATCACATCACGCCAAAGAATTTCGGCAGGAACAGCGAAATCGCCGGAATATACGTCACCAGCAAGAGCACCAGGAATAGCACCGCATAAAACGGTAGCATCGCCTTCACCACCTGCTCAATCTTCTGCTTGCTCACCGCACTGGCAACAAACAGCACTGAGCCCACCGGCGGCGTGATCAGGCCAATCCCCAGGTTCACCAGCATAATCATCCCGAAATGGACCGGATCAATACCGAGCGCGTTAGTGACCGGCAGCAGCACAGGGGTCAGGATCAGGATCAGCGGCGCCATGTCCATCAGCGTACCGATCAGCAGCAGCATGATATTAATGCACATCAGGATGACATACTTATTATCCGAGATGCTGGTAAACGCTTCGGTAATGCGCATCGGCAGCTGCATATAGGTCATGATGGCGCCAAACGCTGCCGCGAAACCGATCAGGATCATCACGATGGTCACGGTCTTCACAGTGCGATACATCAGCTTCGGCAGTTCAGACCACTTATAGTCGCGGTAGATAAACATGGTGACAAAGAACGCCCACAGGCAGGCGATCGCCGCCGATTCCGTCGCGGTAAAAATACCAGAAAGGATCCCCCCCCATAATGATGACGACCGTCATCAGCCCCCACAGCGTATCGAGAAAGATCTTCAGCGCCTGTCGGAACGGCACACGCTCCCCTTTCGGGTAGCCGCGCTTATGGGCAAAGCCCACGCACATCACCATCAGGGTAAAACTCAGCAATAGCCCGGGCAGGATCCCGGCAATAAACAGCGCGGCAATCGACACCGTACCGCCCGTCGCCAGCGAGTAAATTACCGAGTTATGGCTTGGCGGCGTCAGGATTGCCTGCACGGAACCGCTGGCGGTGACCGCGGCGGCAAAGTCGCGCGGATATCCCTTCTTATCCATTTCGGGGATCATCACCGAACCGATCGATGCGGTGTCCGCCACTGACGATCCTGAGATCGCGCCGAAGAAGGTCGATGCCACAATGTTCACCAGCGACAGGCCGCCGCGAATGAAGCCAACGAAGATATAGGCGAAGTTCACTAATCGCCGCGCAATCCCCCCCTTCCGCCATAATGGCGCCAGCCAGAATGAAGAACGGGATCGCCAACAGTGAGAATTTGTTCACACCATTGGTCAACTGGATCATCACCGCTTCCAGCGGGATGTCGATATACCACGCCCCGACGATCGCGCTGATCCCCACCGCGTACGCCACCGGCACCCCTATCGCCAGCATGATGCCAAGCGTAAAAACGAGAATAAATGCATCCATCTGCTTTCCCCTATGAAGTCGGTTCGGTCATCAACTGGTTGAACCCAGCATGACCACGGGACGTTGATACTGGTTGCCACGACAAATCTTTTCGATGATGAAAAGCAGCGTGATCGCCGAACCGACAGGTAGCGGAAGATAGTTTTCCCCGGCAGTTAAAATTGGGAATTCTGCTACGGGTTGTTGCCACAACTCATAACAGAGCGTCGAACCGTACCAAAGAATAAAAATACTGATCGCCAGCAGCATCAGATCGGCGACGATAAAGCAGATCCGGCGCCCCACTTCGCCAAGACGATCGGTCACCATACTGACCGCAATATGCGACCCCGCGCGATAGCTGACCGCCGCACCAATAAAGGTGAACGTCACCATACACAATATGGCGACCGGCTCAGGCCATGACAGCGCGCTGTTCATCACGTAGCGCGCGAATATCCCCACGGGAATAACCGCCACCATTACCAATAAAGCCAGCCCGGCAATCCACATTGAAATTCGATACAGCACATCCATTACCGATGAATAACATTCACCCATAATCATCACCTCGAACGAATAACCGATTCAGGCAGGTGACCTCCGTCACCCGCCTGATGAATTACTTCACATCCTGAATTCGCTTGATCAAATCCTGGTGGTCTTTACCGTATTGATCCCGGACGGGCTGTGTGGCTTTATAGAAATATTCCGTATCGATGTCATGGAAATTCACCCCATTCGCTTTCATCGTTTCCAGTGATTTCGCATTATAGGCTTCCCAGAGTTGACGCTGCTCCATTTGTGCTTCTTTCGCCAGTTTAATAATTAATTCCTGATCTTCTTTTTTCAGCTTGTCCCACTTAGCTTTTGAAAACAGGAACAGTTCAGGAATAATGAAATGCTTACTCCAGGTGTAATTTTTGGCGACCGGCAGATAGTTATGCGCAACAAAGGTCGGTGGGTTATTTTCCGTGCCATCAATCACCCCGGTCTGCATCCCGCTGAACACTTCACTGGTGCCCATTGCAATCGCATTCGCCCCCATCGCTTTTAAGGTATCGAGCGATACCGGGCTGGTCTGAACACGGATTTTCATCCCTTTCAGGTCTTCCGGTTTCACCACCGGATCCTTGGTAATCAGGTTGCGCGTCCCGGCATCCATCCAGCCGAGAAACACCAGTCGGGACTGACTGTTGGCGGTGAGCCTGTCACCAATTTCCTGACCAATCGCCCCGTCCAGTACCTTGTGCAGGTGATCTTCATCGCGGAAGATATAGGGCAGCGTAAAAACGTTAATCTCTGGCAATATGGCAGCAACCGGAGACATCGACACGCGGATAATATCGATCGCACCCAGTTGCGCCTGCTCAATCATCTGCTTTTCATCACCCAGTACACCGCCAGGGAAGGTTTTAATATCCAGACGCCCGTCGGTCGCAGCGCTGAGTTTTTCGCCCATATGTTTTACGGCAACCACGTTCGGATAATCCGCCGGATGAACATCTGCCGCACGCAGCGTTTGCGCAGACGCCACCTGAGCTGCCAGTACTAAGGCAGAACCCATGCACAGATTTAACAAGGTTTTGGTCAGTTTCATTTTTCCATCTCCAGAGGTTTATAATTCTCATTAATACAAACGACTTGCAGGATAGAGGGCCGCCTTAATTAAAAGGGACAGTAAGGAATGACATTGCCCAGGCAGACGCGTCGGTGTAACAAAGTATTACGATGATTATGTTCATAAAATGATGAAGGATGGAATTTTTTTTAGCACGCTGTTTCATTTTTGCAATGAAGGTCGTTTTCCTGGAAAAAAGATGTTCTGAAGTGGGCTGAAATTGTGATCGACCACACCTCTTTCGTTTTTCAAAAAAAATAAAACACGAAGGGGGGAAGAATATATTTTTGCGCGATGAAAAAGAAAAATGGCTGCCGACGCAGCCATTCTTTTCGTTTACTGCCAGCCGTAGCGGCGGCTATAGAATCCTTTTACCAGTTGCGTTAACGTCATATATCCCGCCAGAATCGCCACTAACCAGGGGAAATAACTCAGCGGTAATGCCTGCAATTGCAGATAACCTGCCAGCGGTGAGAACGGCAGCGCAATTCCCACGACCATCACCACCAGCGTCATCAGCATCAGCGGCCAGGCGGCGCGACTCTGAATGAACGGCACGCGGCGCGTACGAATCATATGCACAATCAGCGTTTGTGACAGCAGCCCCACCACAAACCAGCCGGACTGAAACAGCGTTTGCGCTTCCGGCACATTGGCGTGGAAGACCCACCACATCAGGCAGAACGTCAGAATGTCGAAGATGGAGCTGATCGGGCCGAAGAAGAGCATGAAACGGCCTAAATCTGTGGGGTTCCAGCGCTGCGGTTTCTGGATTTGCTCATCATCAACATTATCAAACGGGATCGCCACCTGGGATACATCGTACAACAGGTTCTGGATCAGCAAGTGCAGCGGCAACATCGGCAGGAATGGCAAAAAAGGCGCTCGCCACCAGCACGCTAAAGACGTTGCCAAAGTTAGAACTGGCGGTCATTTTGATGTACTTCAGCATATTGGAGAACGTACGGCGCCCTTCAATTACGCCTTCTTCCAGTACCATCAGGCTCTTTTCCAGCAGGATGATATCTGCCGCTTCACGGGCGATATCCACCGCGCCATCAACGGAAATACCAATATCTGCCGTCCGCAGCGCCGGTGCGTCATTAATACCGTCTCCCATAAAGCCCACCACGTGGCCTTCACGTTTGAGCAGCCGGACGATCCGCTCTTTATGCATCGGCGTCAGGCGTGCGAACAGCGTGGTACGCTGAGCCAGCGCGGCCAGCGCGTCGTCGCTCATACCTTCTATCTCATTTCCGACAACCACCTCGCCGGCGTCCAGGCCCACCTCATGGCACACCTTCGCGGCCACCAGTTCGCTGTCGCCGGTCAGGATCTTCACGGTGATGCCACTGGCTTTCAGCGCCTTCAGGGCCGGCGCGGTGGTCTCCTTCGGTGGATCGAGGAAGGCGATGTAGCCTTCGAGGATCAGATCGGATTCATCTATACGCTGGTAATCACCTTCCCGCGCCGGCAGGTATTTGGTCGCCACGGCGACGACGCGCAGCCCCTGACGATTCAGCGTATCGGTCACGCGCTTCACCCGACGCAGCATGTTGTCATCCAGCGGTACAATTTCGCCGTTATGGCGCACCTGCGTACAGACGCCGAGGATCTCCTGCAGCGCACCTTTACATACCAGCTGATGTACATCCGTCTCTTCTGCCACCACTACCGACATCCGACGGCGCTCAAAATCAAACGGGATCTCATCAATTTTCTGCCAGCGGGTAGACAATTCGCGCGCGGAAGATTCATCAACACCTTCCAGCACGGCGGTATCCAACAGGTTTTTCAGTCCGGTCTGGTAATGGCTGTTCAGCCACGCGGCGTGCAGCACACGCTCGCTGGGCTTACCGGAGATATCCGTATGATTTTCCAGCACGATTTTGTCCTGAGTCAGCGTGCCGGTTTTATCGGTGCACAGCACATCCATCGCGCCGAAGTTCTGAATCGCATCCAGATGTTTGACGATCACTTTTTGCTTCGACAGTTTCACCGCCCCGCGCGCCAGCGTCGAGGTGACAATCATCGGCAGCATTTCCGGCGTCAGGCCCACGGCGACGGAGAGCGCAAACAGCGCCGCTTCCCACCAGTCACCTTTGGTATAACCGTTGATGAGCAATACCACTGGCGCCATCACCAGCATAAAGCGAATCAACAGCATACTGACGCGACTGATCCCCTTCTGAAAGGCGTTCTGCTCACTTTCCTGTTCGCTGACGCGCCCTGCCAGTTGACCAAACCAGGTATTAGCGCCGGTGGCGATGACCATCGCCTGCGCCGTACCGCTCACCACGTTAGTGCCCATAAAGCACAAGGTGTCGCATTCAAGTGGGTTGCTTTGGCTGACTTCGCGTGTACGCGCCACTTTCTCCACCGGCAGCGATTCGCCGGTCAACGACGCCTGTGCGACAAAGAGATCCCGCGCCTGAATCACCCGCAAATCGGCGGGGATCATGTCTCCCGCCGACAGCTTGATAATGTCACCGGGCACCAGTTGATCAAGAGGCAGCTCAACCCAGCCGTTTTCCCCTTTCTCATTGATCACCCGCAACACCGTCGCGGTATTGCTGACCATCGCTTTCAGCGCATCTGCCGCTTTGGTGGAACGCGCTTCCTGCACAAAGTTAAGCAGCGTGGAAATCACCACCATCAGGGCGATCACCCCGGCGGCGAACAGATCTTCCGTGGCATACGAAATAGCCCCAAGAAGAGTCAGCAAGATATTGAACGGGTTGCGATAACAGACCCACAGATGCTTCCACCACGGTGACGGTTTCTGGGTCGGCAGAAGGTTTTCACCGTGTTGTTGGCGGGCGGCATTCACCTCTGCCGCATTGAGTCCTTCCGGATGCGCATTAAACGTTTTCCATAGCGTCTTTTCATCCATCACGGCCACTTTCAGGCAGTGTTCGCTCAGTGACGCAGGAATGGGGGCACTGGCGATCGACCGGGCATTCGGTAACGGATCGCGATGCACCAGGCGATGGGGCAGATGGCGGCCAAGCCGGGAAAAAAGCTGGCGAGTGAGATTTTTAAACATAAGCAGTCCCTCCGCGCCAATAATACGGGCGCAGAAATATCCTTCAGGCGTGGCAAAGCCTTACCTGACAGGTAACATGATTTTCCAAACAGGGACGTTAAGGCGTCACTGTCTTACAGCACCGGTAAGACAGCGAAAGGCAGACTTACCGGAAAGCGAGAGTTCTCCGTTTTGGGAGAGGGGTGGGATCGGGATCCATAAAGCCTCCGGTAAGTGAATGATTTAAGCCGCAGATTATCAGTTGTAGATCATAATATTTGTGGCACTTATGACGATATAATAACCGCCAGTGATTAAACCAATAATAAACCAGACTTTGCCCATTGAGGTTTCAACACGTAAAGTTACTCTCTTACTTACTTTGCTACATACCACGGGAAAACAGGATGCAAAATCGGCTGACTATCAAAGACATCGCGCGCTTAAGCGGCGTGGGGAAATCCACCGTTTCCCGTGTGCTGAATAACGAAAGTGGTGTCAGCGAGCGCACTCGTGAGCGCGTCGAAGCCGTGATGAATCAGCATGGATTTTCCCCCTCTCGTTCAGCCCGCGCCATGCGCGGCCAAAGCGATAAAGTGGTCGCCATCATTGTGACCCGTCTCGATTCATTGTCAGAAAATCTAGCCGTACAGACGATGCTGCCGGTGTTTTATGAGCAGGGTTACGATCCCATCATGATGGAAAGTCAGTTCTCTTCGGACAAAGTGGAAGAGCACCTGGGCATGCTGAAACGCCGCAACATCGATGGCGTGGTGCTGTTTGGCTTTACCGGCATCACGGACGCGATGATAGCCCCGTGGCAGGCATCGCTGGTGCTGCTGGCACGGGATGCGAAAGGCTTTGCCTCCGTCTGCTATGACGACGATGGGGCCATTAAAATCCTGATGCAGCGCCTGTACGATCAGGGGCATCGCAGCATCAGCTTTCTCGGTGTGCCGCACAGTGACGTCACCACCGGAAAGCGCCGCCATGACGCCTATCTCGCCTTCTGTAAACAACATAAGCTCCACCCTGTCGCGGCCCTGCCAGGGCTTGCGATGAAGCAAGGCTATGAGCATGCCGCGAGCGTGATTACGCCGGACACCACCGCGCTGGTCTGCGCCACAGATACCCTCGCGCTCGGCGCCAGTAAGTATTTGCAGGAACAGCGGGTCGAGAACCTGCAACTGGCGAGCGTCGGTAATACGCCGCTGATGAAATTCCTGCATCCGGAGATCGTTACGGTTGATCCCGGCTATGCCGAAGCCGGACGACAGGCGGCTGCCCAGTTGATCGAGCAGATCAACGGACGCTGCGATCTGCGCCAAATCGTCATTCCTTCCACCCTTTCCTGAATCAGGGCTGATCGCTTTCTGAACGATAATTTGTGATCTTCGCTGCGTTTCGGGAACGTTCCCATTTTTAATTTTTTAGCCCGGATATACTCTGTCGCCATTCCAGTCATCCCCTTTTCACAGTCATCGCCACGAGGCTTCATGATGAGCAAAGTAAAACAAGCGGATATTGATCGGCTTATAGAGTTAGTGGGCGGGCGAGAAAACATCGCCACCGTGAGTCACTGCATAACGCGCCTGCGTTTTGTGCTGAATCAGCCAGCAAATGCCAGACCGAAAGAAATCGAAGCCTTACCGATGGTCAAAGGCTGCTTTACCAACGCCGGTCAGTTCCAGGTAGTGATTGGCACCGAAGTTGGCGATTACTACAAAGCGCTGCTGGCCACCACCGGGCAGGCGCACGCCGATAAAGAGCAGGCAAAAAAAGCGGCACGGCAGAACATGAAGTGGCATGAGCAACTCATCTCCCACTTCGCTGAGATCTTCTTCCCGCTATTGCCGGCGCTGATCAGCGGAGGCTTGATTTTAGGTTTTCGTAACGTCATTGGCGACCTGCCGATGAGCAACGGCCAGACGCTGGCGCAGATGTATCCGGCGCTGAAAACGATTTATGACTTTCTGTGGCTGATTGGCGAAGCCATCTTCTTCTACCTCCCGGTGGGCATCTGCTGGTCGGCAGTCAAGAAAATGGGCGGCACGCCGATCCTCGGCATCGTGCTTGGCGTTACGCTGGTGTCACCGCAGTTAATGAACGCCTATCTGCTGGGTCAGCAGGTGCCGGAAGTATGGAACTTCGGCCTGTTCACCATCGCAAAAGTGGGCTATCAGGCACAGGTTATTCCGGCTTTACTCGCTGGCCTGGCGTTGGGCGTGATTGAAACGCGCCTGAAGCGCATCGTACCGGATTACCTGTATCTCGTGGTGGTGCCGGTGTGTTCGCTGATCCTTGCCGTCTTCCTCGCTCATGCGCTGATCGGTCCGTTTGGCCGCCTGATTGGCGATGGTGTGGCCTTTGCGGTTCGTCATCTGATGACCGGCAGTTTCGCCCCGATTGGTGCCGCGCTGTTTGGCTTCCTGTATGCTCCGCTGGTGATTACCGGCGTGCATCAGACCACGCTCGCTATCGACATGCAGATGATCCAGAGCATGGGCGGAACGCCGGTATGGCCGCTGATTGCCCTTTCCAACATCGCGCAGGCGTCTGCGGTGGTCGGGATTATTATCGCCAGCCGTAAACAGAACGAACGCGAGATCTCCGTTCCTGCCGCGATCTCCGCCTATCTGGGCGTCACGGAACCGGCTATGTACGGTATCAACCTGAAATACCGTTTCCCGATGCTCTGCGCAATGATCGGCTCTGGCCTTGCCGGTCTGCTCTGCGGCCTGTACGGCGTGATGGCGAACGGTATCGGTGTCGGCGGCTTGCCGGGCATCCTCTCTATCCAACCGACTTACTGGCAGGTATATGCCGTCGCGATGGCGATCGCCATTGTCGTTCCCGTCGTGCTGACCTCGTTCGTCTATCAACGTAAATACCGTCAGGGCACGTTACAGATTGTCTGATCTTATTCGGGGCGCATTTGCGCCCCTCGCAAAACCAGGAATTGATTATGAATACCCTTCCTCACTGGTGGCAAAACGGTGTCATCTACCAGATCTATCCTAAGAGTTTTCAGGACACGACCGGCAGCGGTACCGGCGATTTACGTGGCGTGACGCAGCGTCTCGATTATCTGCATAAACTGGGCGTGGATGCCCTCTGGCTGACGCCGTTCTATATTTCGCCACAGATTGATAATGGTTACGATGTCGCCAATTACACGGCAATCGACCCTGCTTACGGGACGCTGGATGACTTTGACGAGCTGGTCGCCCAGGCGAAAGCGCGCGGTATCCGCATTATTCTCGATATGGTGTTTAATCACACCTCCACGCAGCATGCCTGGTTTCACGAGGCGCTCGATAAAAACAGTCCGTATCGCGAGTTTTACATCTGGCGTGACGGCACGCCCGATGTGCAGCCCAACAACTGGCGCTCCAAGTTTGGCGGCAACGCCTGGCAATGGCATGCGCAAAGCGAACAATATTATCTGCACCTCTTTGCGCCGGAACAGGCGGATCTGAACTGGGAAAACCCTGCCGTTCGCGCTGAGCTGAAAAAAGTCTGTGAGTTCTGGGCCGATCGCGGCGTGGATGGCCTGCGCCTGGACGTCGTCAATCTGATCTCCAAAGACCAGACCTTTCCCAACGATCTTGACGGCGACGGTCGCCGTTTTTATACCGACGGCCCGCGAGCGCATGAGTTTTTGCATGAGATGAACCGTGAGGTTTTTACGCCGCGCAAGCTGATGACGGTCGGCGAAATGTCGTCCACCACGCTGGAGCATTGCCAGCGCTATGCCGCGCTGGACGGAAGCGAACTGTCGATGACCTTCAATTTTCATCACCTGAAGGTCGATTATCCTGGCGGAGAGAAGTGGACGCTGGCAAAGCCCGATTATGTCGCGCTAAAAACCCTGTTCCGCCACTGGCAGCAAGGGATGCATAACGTCGCGTGGAATGCGCTGTTCTGGTGTAACCACGATCAGCCACGCATCGTGTCGCGCTTTGGCGATGAAGGGGAATATCGGATACCGGCCGCGAAAATGCTGGCGATGGTGCTGCACGGTATGCAGGGGACGCCGTACATCTATCAGGGTGAAGAGATCGGCATGACCAATCCGCACTTTACCCGGATCACCGACTACCGTGACGTGGAAAGCCATAACATGTTCGCGCAGCTGCGGGCTGAAGGTCGCGATGCCAATGAACTGCTGGCGATCCTGGCGAGTAAATCACGCGACAATGGCCGAACGCCGATGCAGTGGAATAGCAGCAAAAACGCCGGATTCACCACCGGCGAACCGTGGATTGACCTCTGCGATAACTACAGTGACATCAACGTGGAGCACGCGCTTGGCGACAACGCCTCGGTGTTTTACACCTATCAACGGCTGATAGCGCTACGTAAATCCGAACCGGTGCTGACCTGGGGCGATTATCAGGATCTGCTGCCGGAAAGCCCGCATCTCTGGTGTTATCGCCGTGAATGGCAAGGGCAAACGCTGCTGGTGGTTGCTAACCTGAGCGATGAATGCCAGTCCTGGCATCCGGAGATAAGCCGCGGAAACTGGCACGTTTTGCTGCACAACTACGATGAAGTTTCACCCCAGCCGACGGCAATGACGCTGCGTCCTTTCGAAGCGATCTGGTGGCTGCAGAAGTCATAAACTGAACACATTTTGCCCGGAATCGAGAATTTGCCGGGCAAAATGGTCACCCCGCTTTAGCTTACTGTTTTTGTTGAATAAATAATCAGATTTTTCTATATCACAATTTACAATCGCTATAACGCCCGCCAACTGTACGCTCTGCTTTTTTACCTTGCGCTATATCAAAAAAATCGCAAACACTTTTGATGCAAATCACTATATATAGAACTTAAAATGCAGCCCGGCCCAATATGTTGTATTAATCATCTAGAATTGCTACAACAACAAAACACCCAATACGGGCGAAATTGTGGATAACGTGGGTCTGGATTGCGGGAAGTGATTGACCAAAGAGATGAATAAACACATCAATGCTTCCCCAGCCTCTGTGGATAACCTGTTCTTACATATTATGGAGTGATCATGACACCGCATGTGATGAAACGAGATGGCTGTAAAGTGCCGTTTAAATCAGAGCGCATCAAAGAAGCCATTCTGCGTGCAGCTAAAGCAGCGGGAGTCGATGACGCAGATTACTGCGCCACCGTCGCAGAAATCGTAAGCAACCAAATGAACGCGCGTAGCCAGGTTGATATTAACGAGATCCAGACAGCGGTTGAGAATCAGCTGATGTCTGGCCCGTACAAGCAACTCGCGCGCGCCTACATTGAATATCGTCATGACCGTGATATTCAGCGTGAGAAACGTGGCCGCCTGAACCAGGAAATTCGCGGTCTGGTGGAGCAAACCAACTCCGCGTTGCTCAATGAAAACGCCAACAAAGACAGTAAAGTCATTCCAACCCAGCGCGATCTGCTGGCCGGTATTGTCGCCAAACACTACGCCCGCCAGCATCTGCTGCCGCGTGATGTGGTGCAGGCGCACGAGCGCGGTGATATCCACTATCACGATCTCGACTATTCCCCGTTCTTCCCGATGTTCAACTGCATGCTGATCGATCTGAAAGGAATGCTGACGCAGGGCTTTAAGATGGGTAACGCCGAGATCGAGCCGCCAAAATCCATCTCTACCGCCACTGCCGTGACTGCGCAAATCATTGCGCAGGTCGCCAGCCATATTTACGGCGGCACCACCATTAACCGGATCGATGAAGTGCTGGCGCCGTTCGTGACCGCCAGTTTCAAAAAGCACCGTAAGACCGCAGAAGAGTGGCAAATTCCGGATGCCGACGGCTATGCGCATTCCCGTACCGAAAAAGAGTGCTACGACGCCTTCCAGTCTCTGGAGTATGAAGTTAATACGCTGCATACCGCCAACGGCCAGACGCCGTTCGTCACCTTTGGTTTCGGCCTCGGCACCAGTTGGGAATCGCGCCTGATTCAGCAGTCCATTTTGCGTAACCGCATCGCGGGTCTCGGTAAAAATCGCAAAACTGCGGTATTCCCGAAACTGGTATTTGCCATCCGCGATGGCCTGAACCACAAATTTGGCGATCCGAACTACGACATCAAACAACTGGCGCTGGAGTGCGCGAGCAAGCGCATGTATCCGGACATTCTGAACTACGATCAGGTCGTGAAAGTCACCGGTTCGTTCAAAACCCCGATGGGTTGTCGCAGCTTCCTCGGCGTGTGGGAAAACGAGAACGGCGAACAGGTTCACGATGGTCGCAACAACCTCGGCGTGATCAGCCTTAACCTGCCGCGTATCGCGCTGGAAGCCGGCGGTGATGAGCCGACGTTCTGGAAACTGCTGGACGATCGTCTGGTGCTGGCACGTAAAGCCTTGATGACTCGTATCGCCCGTCTGGAAGGCGTTAAGGCCCGCGTCGCGCCAATCCTGTATATGGAAGGCGCCTGTGGCGTGCGTCTGAAAGCCGATGATGACGTCGCGGAAATCTTCAAAAACGGACGTGCATCCATTTCGCTGGGCTACATTGGTATCCACGAAACCATTAACGCGCTGTTTGGCGATACGCATGTCTACGACAGCGAAGCGCTGCGCGCGAAAGGTATCGCCATCGTTGAACGCCTGCGTCAGGCCGTCGATCAGTGGAAAGAAGAGACCGGCTACGGTTTCAGCCTGTACAGCACGCCAAGTGAAAACCTGTGCGACCGCTTCTGCCGTCTGGATACCGCCGAGTTTGGCGTCGTGCCTGGCGTCACCGATAAAGGTTACTACACCAACAGTTTCCACCTCGATGTGGAAAAGAAAGTTAACCCATACGACAAAATCGATTTCGAAGCGCCTTACCCGCCGCTGGCGAGTGGTGGCTTCATTTGCTATGGCGAATACCCGAACATCCAGCACAACCTGAAAGCGCTGGAAGATGTCTGGGACTACAGCTATCAGCATGTGCCGTATTACGGCACCAATACGCCAATTGATGAATGCTACGAGTGCGGCTTTACCGGTGAGTTCGAGTGTACCAGCAAAGGTTTCACCTGCCCGAAATGCGGCAACCACGATGCGTCCCGCGTGTCGGTGACCCGCCGCGTGTGCGGCTATCTGGGCAGCCCGGACGCCCGCCCGTTTAACGCCGGTAAGCAGGAAGAAGTGAAGCGCCGCGTTAAACATTTAGGGAATGGGCAGATCGGTTAATTTCCGTTTGCAAAGGCCGTAGGCCTGATAAGACGCAATCGTGTCGCCATCAGGCATCACAATGTTGCCGGATGGCGGTGCAAGCACCTTATCCGGCCTACGGGTCACTTTCTTATTGTTATTGTAGGCCGGGTAAGCGTAGCGCCAACCGGCATGGTTATACGTTATGCAATACCACCAGTATTACCCCGTCGACATTGTTAACGGCCCCGGTACCCGCTGCACCCTGTTTGTTTCGGGGTGCGTGCACGAGTGCCCTGGCTGCTATAACAAAAGCACCTGGCGGCTAAATTCCGGTCAGCCGTTCACAAAAGCAATGGAAGATCAGATCATCCGCGATCTGAATGATACGCGGATCCACCGCCAGGGGATCTCCCTTTCCGGCGGCGATCCCCTGCATCCGCAAAACGTACCGGATATCCTGAAGCTGGTGCAGCGCATTCGTGCTGAATGTTCAGGCAAAGATATCTGGGTGTGGACCGGCTATACGTTAGGTGAACTCAACGCCGAGCAAATGCAGGTTGTGGATCTCATTAACGTGCTGGTGGACGGCAAATTTGTGCAGGATCTGAAAGACCCTGCGCTGATCTGGCGCGGCAGCAGCAATCAGGTTGTTCATCATTTGCGTTAACATCCCCATCAAAGCCGTTTGTCAGCATCCTGATAAACGGTCGATTTTTCCCGTTTGCCAATCGCGATCACCAGTACCAGAACCTGTGCGTCCTTCACCTGATAGACCAGCCTGAAGCCAGACGCCTTGAGTTTTATCTTGTAGCAATCAGGAAAGTCATGACGCCGGGCGGAGGGGATACGCGGGTGTGAAAGCACCTCAGCCAGTTTCTTCCTGAACTGGTTTTTCACTGTTTCACCTAATTTTTGCCATTCCTTCAGCGCCCGCGGATCAAACGCCAGTTCATAGTTCATCCAACTGAACCTTAATGCCCTTTTGCGGGTTAGCCAGTCTTTCCCGAACGGTCTGAAGTAGCGCCTCTTCGCTGTCACTAATCGTGACAGTTTTCACCGGCATTCGCCCATTTTCAGCGACGTACTGAAACAGCAGTCTTACGGCTTCCGTAGGCGTAATGTTGAGTTTATCCAGCACGGCATATGCCTCGTTTTTGAGTTTATCATCCAGACGGACGTTCAATGTGGCCATTATGCCTCCAGAGCAAGAAAAAGATGTAATGCATTATAGCATTACATCTGCATTACATTCACTTCTGGAAAGGGCCTCTCAAAAACGACTCACACACTCCATTGCCACCGTTTTAAACTCGGCAAAATTTGCGCAGCCGCACAGTCGCGTCATGGCGCGTTCACGCAGGAAGGTCACGAAGATATCATAGATAGCCATCGCCTCTTCGTACTCGCTTTTACTGATGGCGAGTAAAAAAGATTACGTGCGCGGTTTCATCCCCCCCAGGCGATGCCCTGCGGGGCGAGAACCGTATAGACCACCGTTTTTTTCGCGAGCAGTCCAAGGGCATGCGGCAGCGCAATGCTGTCACCGAGCATCGTGCTGACAATCGCCTCACGCTCGACAACTGAATCGAGGAATTCAGCATCGACGAACCCTTCGCGGTGCAACTGATCGCATAAGGTTTTGAACAACGTCTGCTGATCCATCTCGCCTTCGATAATACGAAAATGCGCGGCATCGAAGTATTTGTTCAACATCCACGGACGGGTTCTGTCCACCAGCACTAACTTACCGATCTGCTCCAGCTGATAGTCGGTAGGGAACGGGGCGATTTGCACCACCGGTTTATCTTTCTCACCGATCCGCGCGGTGGCGATCACAAAGTCCTCCGCGATACTCTCGCGCTGTTCGTAATCGCGCAGCGTCAGCGTATTCACGATCTCAATTTGTGGGTATTTGCGCGCCAGTACCGCTTCGATCATCCGCACCATCGCGTTGCCCGCATCACAAACCAGCAGAACTTTAGGCTGCCGTTGGTAACCGATGTTGTAACTACGCTCAAGCCCAACGCCGATATGCAGAACCAGAAAACCGATCTCATTTTCGCTGATCGCATAGGGGGGTGTATTTGCCCCAGCTTGATACCGCCGCCAGGGTCATGTCCCACGCCATCGGATAGTGCTGCTTAATGTTCTCCAGCAGCGGGTTCGGGATCATGATCTGATAACGCACCCGGGTGATCATCGTTTTAATATGGGTGAGTAAATCGGCATGAAGCTGCTTATCATTCAGTAAGTTATAGTTATACTGGCTGTTAATAAACCGCAGGATGTAATTGACCAGCGCTTCTTCATCGTCGGCATTGATCGCGCTGGGCGCGATCTCCTGTACCTGCCGTGCAGCAATATGCACTTTCAGCCAGTTCTCTTCCGACGCCGAAAGCGGATGATTGGCCAGATGTTGCACCACAGCAGCGATCTCGCGCGCAGCCAGACAGATATTTTCTTCCACCTCTTCGGTGGCAAATTCTGACAATGGGTACCCTTCGCTGATACGACGTACCGCCACCGCGCAGTACAGGCGTAAAAACAGCTCGCCTTCGTCGGTAAGACGAATATGGAAGCGGTTAAAGATCTCCTCAAGGATCGGTTGAAGCTGCGATGGCACTCCGGCATACAGTGCCTCTTCGGTCACCAGTGGGTTTGAGGGATCCTGCTGCGCCAGCGTCCACAACAGATCGGTCAGGCAGGCGCGGATCGCCATCTCGCTGCCGAACAGTTTCATGCCATGGCGCGGGCGCGTTTCCAGCGTCAAATGATAGCGTTGCAGCCATTCACGCACTTCCGCCATGTCGTTTTGTAGCGTCGCCCGACTGACAAACCATTCATCAGCTAAATCTTCGAGTTTGAGAGAAAAGGCGGATGTCAGAAAACGCACCATCAGATAGTGTACGCGTTCCTGACTGGTTCGCGGGATCCGCAGCACGCTGGGCTGCTGAGTTTGTAAGGTCTGAAAACTTGCCGGGTCATCGATGATGAGCTGATAACCGTTGCCCCGGCTGAGGATAAACTGCGCACCGTGCTGAGTCAGCAGGGCGTTGAGCGCAGTAATATCGGCACGGACAGTACGCGTGGAGACCGACAACCGCTGCGCCAGCTCATCCTGCGGCAGCGTCTCGTTTTGCAACATCGTAAACAGTTGCGCCAAACGTTGGTTGGGGAATCGCACGTCACTCTCCTCGTTATTTTAACCTACGCACTGCCGGGTGAGCGCCAGCAACTGGCGCACATCGTCCGGACGGGTGTTTCCACTTACCTTATCAATAATAGAACTATAAATGTGAGGAATGATTTTACTGACGCCAGCGTCGAGGGCGATGTGCAAAATCTCCGCGTAGTTTTCCAGATCAATGCCACCGGTCGGTTCCAGCCAGAAATCATGACGCGCACAGGCTTGCGCCACCGCTTTAAATTCGTCACGGCATTTCAGACCCCCCCATCGGGAAGTATTTAATTGAGCTACCCCCCATATCCTTCAGCAGCGCAATCGCCGTTTCGACCGGGACAATGCCGTCCGCCGCTTTGCTGCTCAGCGGCCCGGTGGAAATTTTGACCAGACCCGGCGTACCGGTTGGCGATACCAGACCGTTAACCACCGTCTCACGCTGCCCGAGCAGGGCGCGACTGGTTGCTACGCCGGTGAACACCTGATTGACGTGCTGCGGCTGCACCTGGCGGGAGATTTCACTGACCATCGCCGACTGGTTCGGATCGCCCGCGCCGAGGCCCACAGAAAGCGCATTGTCGATAAGCGCCGCGTAGTCGCGCATATCCGCCACTGCGCTTTCGATATCCGGGTAATTTTTGGAGAGCACGCCGACCAGCACATGACCTTCCGCCGCGTCATAAATGTCACGCGCGTTCTCTTTCGAACCGGCCAGCACATTCAGGCAGACGCGATCGCGGTAAAAGTTCGGGGTCAGTTTCATGCTTGTTTCTCCTGAGAAATCACCTCGCCAATACGGCGAGCCACAATGTCCAGCTGTGCACGGTCAACACTGCGCACATCAGCTTCAATAATCCCTTCATTGGCTTTGTAACCACGGAAGTAAATCGCGTATTCGCCCTGTTTGAGGGCTTCCACCAGTTCGCCTGTCGCAATGCCGGTGACAGCTTCATCAAACTTAATTTCTGCACGGGCGATGTCGCGTCCGGCGCTATCCCACACCACGCGAGCGGTCACCCCGTTAAGGGCGTTCAGCGCATCAATAAACGGCGTCATTTTTTCCACCATCTCCGCGCCGCTCTCTTTCTGCGCATTCAGATAGAGTTCAATGGCACAGGTCAGGCCGAGAATCCCCTCTTTGCCGACTTTCATCGCCCGGCCAATACCCGCCGTCTGGCGTTTCACCCACTCAACGTACTGGGTTTTGCCGATGACCAGACCGCTGGTCGGCCCTTCGATGGCCTTCGCGCCGCTGTAGATCACCAGATCCGCGCCCGCACGGTAATAGCACTGCAGATCTTCTTCCGCCGCCGCGTCGACAATCAGCGGCAGATTGTGCTTACGCGCCACCACCACGGCCTGCTCAACGCTGAGCATGCTTTTCTGCACGCAGTGGTGAGATTTGATGTAAAGAATCGCCGCCGTGCGCGGGGTGATCGCCGCCGCCAGTTGTGCGGCAGAACATTCATTGGCATAGCCGGCTTCCACCAGCTTACCGCCTCCCAGCGCCACCATCGTGCCCACCGGCGCGCCAAAGTTAACGTTGTGGCCTTTCGGCAGCACAATCTCGTTGTTTTCAATTGGCGTGACATGCAGGTTTTCCAGCAGCCAGTCGCTGTCCCGCACCAGTACGGCAGCCACCGACTGGGCAATGCCTGCAGACGCGCAGGAGACTACTGTCGCGCCTTCCACATCCAGCAGTTTTGCAATGTATTCCCCGGTCTTGTTCACCAGATCTTTCATCTCAAAATACTGATTCATGCCGGCCATCGCCGCGTCCACCACTTCCGGGCGCGGCGTGGAAACGCCCAGCGCCGTCATCCGGCCGGAGGTATTAATGACTTGCTTTAAATGGTATTTCTCAAAAATCGAAGGCATGTTCCGCGCTCCCTTGTTCGGTCATATAGCCCTTGCCCGCACGTATTGCGGCAAGCGGCACCAGCAGCTTCTCAGCCTGTAAGCTGTCATTCTCGGCATCCATCAGCACGGTTGGCTGATGCTTTAGCGTAAAGAGGGTTAAGTCAGCATCCAGACCTGGCTGGAGGCGACCTTTCGATGTCAGGCGCAAGCCGTCGGCAGCATTCGCCGTCACACAGTCGATCACCTGAGGCAGAGACATCCCGATGGCGAGGAATTTCGACATCACCTTCGCCAGCGAATGCACCGGGCCGCTGATACGGTTGCGGCAATAGATATCAGAACTGATGGTGTGCGGCAGAATGCCTAAGTGGATGGCGCGTTTCGCCACCGCAAAGCTCAGGCTGGCGCTACCGTGTCCAACGTCGAGGCGTACGCCGCGCTGAATGGCGCGGGTCACCGAGGCGCGCAGTTCACCCTCCGGCGTCAAAATACGATTGGGTTTTCCGTTGTAACAATGGGTGATGATATCGCCCGCCGTCAGGCGATCCGCGATCTCATCCAGATCCGGCGGGTTATTGCCGATGTGGACCATCAGGGGTAAATCACCGTTCTCTTGCTGCATCGCTTTAGCGCGTTCCAGCGGCGTGATGCCATTCTCGCCCACCACGCTGCTGCTCATACGCGCCTTCAGGCCAACGATAAAATCGGGATAGCGTTTGACCGCCTGCTTCACCGCGTCGGCGTCGATGTTAGCCATATTCGCCAGCTCGTTTTGGGCAATCAGTCCGACGCGGGAGATGTTCAGCAGCGCGTAAACTTCCGTCGCAGCATTGCGTGTGAGGGTATAGAAATCATCAATATCATCGGCACCGGTACTGCCCGCATCCACCACGGTTGTCACACCGGTGGCAATGCCTACGCTGTCTGGTTCGTCGTGATAGATCGGGGAATTTGGATAACAGTGAACGTGGGAATCAATCCATCCGGCGCTGACGTAGCACTCGCCGTTGAGCTCAACGGTTTTCACCGCCGGGTCGTTTATCTCGCCTAATGCGGCGATTTTGCCGTCCTTCAGGGCGATGTCACAGACCGTATCGTCAACCAGACGCGCACGGCGCAGGAGTAAATCAAACATGTCTCTCTCCTTTTGCCGGATGGCGGCATCACCGCCACCCGGCTTACAAATACGCGCTTATCCGTAGGCCTGATAAGCACAGCGCCATCAGGCAATTAGCTAATCGCAATCGGGAAGATCGAACCTAAAATCATAGCGCCAAGGATCGCGCCACCGGTGATCGGTTTCTGCCAGATGTAAAACAGCAGTGCGCCGACCAGAGAACCCACGCCGATAGGGATCGACGCCGTCATCGCGCTGAGGATAATCAAGGGTCCGAGGAAACGGCCCGAGGCGTTACCGGCCCCCATCATCACGTCTGCCCCGTAGGTCGAATCGCTCTGATTGATGGTGAACTTACGCGCCAGAATAATGACGTATCCAATTGCCAGACCAATCGCCAGCCCCGTTGCCAGAGAAGCGATAAAGTTCTCAACCGGGAACATAATGCCCGCCCCCCAGCAGTAACGCCGGAACGCCAAGCCCGACGCCGGTCTGAATCGCGCCGCCGATATCCAGAATCCCCACCAGGGAGCCTTCGATAATGCGGGCGAACAGGAAGCTGGCGCCAAACGCCGCCACTGCGCCGTACGATCCGGTATCAATCCCCGCTTTCAGCATCGCCACGAACGCCACTTCGTTAAACGCGCCAATCCCGTACAGGTAGTACATGTGCGTCCCGGCAAATACGCCAGAGGAGAGCAGGCCAACGAAGATCGGGAACGACCAGTCGGCAAACCAAAAACCTTTATTCTGTTCCATTGTGGCCTCCGTTATTTGCCGCTAAGCGAGTTGTGGATCAGTTCGAGCCAGTTCGGCACGGTCATGTGGAAGGATTCGATCATCTTCATGTCGAAGCCACGGAAGAAGCCGCTCAGCACGAACAGCAGCACGATGGCCGCCATCATCACTTTGGTGACATGGTTCCAGCCGCTCTCTTCAACGCCTTTACCGATCAGGATGCCCAGCACCAGACCCGGTACGGCGTTACCCATGATCAACTGCGCCGCGCCGCCGAAAACGGTTGCCCAGAAGCCTGATTTCTTACCGGCATCGATCGCCGCCAGCCAGAAGATCACCGGCATCACGGTGTTAACCAGCAGGTTTGCCGCAGGCACCAGTACCTTAACGGCGGTCACCTGCAACGCTTCCGGTACGGAAGAAGCTGTGAGGTTGAGGAAGGTGACGACGATCATGCCGATGACGCCGCAGGCAATCGCCATTTTTTTCGGGTCATGCAGCGTTTCACCGACGTTACGGTTTTTGATCATCAGCGCTGCCGCGCCCCAGTTAGGAATGATGCGGTGATCCACGTCCTGTGTGAACGAGCCCGCCGCAACGGATGAGGCCCAGGCGTTGAAGAAAAAGCCCAGCCCAAACGAGAAGTGAGAAGCCGGATCCCCTTCGCAGGAATTCAGTTCCCCCCAGAGTTCGAAACGCACCCATCCCCTGTGTGGTAGGCGCATGAAACATGCGTGCAGCCCCGGCACCCACACCTACGCCGACAAGAGCGCCGATAATGAGCGATTTTATTAAAATTATCAGGAACATAATTATGCCTTCTTAACAAGAATCAGCGTTGCGAGACAAAATCCACCTTGTCCAGATTGATGGCTGTCACGTTGACGGTCACATCCAGCTCCACGCTGTACGTGCGTCGTTCCCGGCGCAGAAAGAAGAACAAAAACGCTTCTTTGCGCACCGCTTCACGCGCTTGAACAACCTGCACATCCTGTGGCTCAATACGCAGTAAAATATGCGGCGATGCCTTCATGACCGCGGCCTGAACGTGGTTCAGGGCATCGGCAAAGGCGCGCGCTTTGGCTTCGCCTTTACCGGTGACTCTCACCGTTGTGGTGAACTGTTCTTTCATACTCAGGCGCCGTATTTTTTCTGCCACGCCTGTACCAGACGTTCGCCAAGTTCTTCTTTATCCATAAAGCCGAACCCCAGCACGTTGCAGCCTTCGTTAATCGCCGTTACGCCTTCATCCACCGAGCGCATCCCATATTTGGCTTTGTAGCCGTATTTGTTCTGTGCAGTGATGGCGCCCGCGCCGCCGCTGCCGCAAAAAGAGATGCCGAACGTGGCGTTTTCCGCTTTCATCACGTCACCTAGTTTCATATCCGCGGCGACGCCTGGCACCACCACCGCACGGCCACCAGCTTTCTCAACGCCTGCTGCCACTTTCTGGCCTTTACCCAGACGATCGCCAATCACGACTGTAATCTGTTCCATGTTGTTGCTCCTTAAAGGTTGTCTTTTGCGACTTCAAAGTGGACCGACAGCAGCCAGGCTTCTTCCTCAGGAAGATTGCCAAATGCAGCAACTACTTCGCGGGCAAGCGCCATTGAATCGGCTGATATTTCATCAAATAAACTGGCTTCCACTTCCGGCAAAGGCTCGCCGGTCACTGACCGGTGCGCCATGGCGCGAACATGAGACGTCAGCATTTGTTCCTGTACGGCGTTGGGAATGATGTGATGGTCACGCAGCAAGGCATACACTTGCGCCAACATGCGATCGGCCAGTTCACCAGGCTGCGTCACCTGTTCCCCCCATATCGTTCACTACTGCTCCGTTATTCACTCGTCATACCCCGTTAATGGCTCTGAGTTAAAACTAACGGTGGAGGTAAAAAAGTTTGTAGCGAGTTGTTTTCCACTTCGAAGTGGAAAGGCGAGTGGCGATAGTGATCTGTTCCACAGAAAAGGCGGTTTTGCTGATTTATCGCTGGAGAAGTGTGATTTTATTCACAGATATCAACGGCGTTTCGCTGCGACGCCAGCAGAGATGAAAGTCTGAAACTGTGAGTAAGGAGCGATTTTCAACCGTTGTATCCAAAAAACTTATGACGGATCTCTGCGAGGCACGCCGCAGAGACTGTGTCTCATTCTGGTGTGAAACGCGTCATTGCAGGAAGATACCGCCATTTTCAGGCCTCCCTTTAAAAAGAGGACCTTCCTAAATTAGCCTATAAGCTAATTTAGCTTTTATGTTAATATTTAATCAGGGAAGATGCCGTGTTTACCGTCATGCTGCATGTCGACGTTGCCAGTGAACTGGCCGGATTGCCGCCCATCGTCAGGGCGAAAATGATTCGCTTAATCGATAAGTTAAAAATTAATGCGACAGCACTACGTGAACCCGACAGCAAACCTCTTGGCGCAGGTCTGTTTGAGATTCGCACTATGGGAACCGAAACAGGCCGTGGTCTTTATGTCTATCAGAAAAACAAAACCATTTACCTGTTACGCGTATTCATGAAGAAAACGCAGAAAACGCCCAGACAAGAAATGATGTTGGCCTTCAAAAGGCTGGAGGAGATGCTCAATGACCAGGAAAGCTAAAAGTGTCGCCTGGGAAGAAGTCAGAGCGGACCTGATGTCCGATCCTGAAGTACAAGCGGCAATGGAAGCAGAAGATCGAAAGGCTCGTCTACAAGCTATGCTCGCACAATGGCGTAATCATGCAGGATTAACTCGGGCGCAGGTTGCAGAAAGAATGGGGGGTAACACCGCCGACAGTCTCCAGAATGGAAGCGAATATTATCAAGGCCAGTCTTGAAACGATCGCTCGTTACGCCAGAGCCTGCGGAATTAAACATCCGCAAATTTTCCTGTGATGGTTCACCTGATGTCCCACTGAGACATCAGGTGAAAAAGAGAATTAACGATACTTCTTGTGATACGCGTTGCGGGTGGTTTTGAATTCTTCCGCCGCAGCCTGCGCTTCTTTGACTTTACCTTCATTTGCCAGCTTCAGCGCGCCGTCGATCTGGCCGACCAGAACGTCGAAACCATGACGGAAATCTTTCATTTCCGGGCTGTCCGCTGCTTTATCTTCCAGTTTTGGCGGCGTCGCTTTTTTGCGCGTCCAGCGCAGCGGCACGCATATGGGTTAACGCCTCTTTCACTTGTGTGGCGTTATCCGCCTTCTCGATCACCTTCAGGTTATCGTTAAGGATTTCCATATTATCTTCCAGATCGGCGGCGAATACGGAAGAGCCCAAAACTAACGTTGAAGCTGCGACGATTGCTAACAGATGTTTACGCATTGCTCACTTCCTTTTTTTATTGTTATGGCGCGGCAGGTCGCGCCACAGAGGATTACTGCCCGGCGATTTTCATCTCCGGCAACAGTACTGAACCACACTGTATATTGCTACGCGTTTCAATATCGTTACCAACTGTCACAATATTGCGCCACATCTCTTTTAAGTTTCCGGCGATGGTGATTTCGCTCACAGGGTACTGAATTTCCCCGTTTTCAACCCAGAAACCGGCTGCGCCACGGGAGTAATCCCCGGTGATACCGCTCACACCCTGGCCCATCAGTTCGGTGACCACCAGCCCGGTGCCCATCTCTTTAAGCAACTGCTCAAAGTTCAGCCCCTGACCGGCAATGCGCCAGTTATGAATGCCGCCAGCATGACCGGTGCTTTTCAGCCCCAGCTTACGGGCGGAATAGTTGGTCAGCAGCCATTGGGTCAACACGCCATTTTTCACAATGTCACGACGTTCCGTGCGCACGCCTTCGCTGTCGAACGGCGAAGAAGCCAGTCCTTTCAGCAGGTGCGGGTGTTCTTCAATGGTCAGCCATTCCGGCAGAATTTGTTTGCCCAGCGAATCCAGCAGGAATGTCGATTTACGATATACCGAACCGCCCGCAATCGCGCCAACCAGATGACCAAACAGCCCGGTCGCCACTTCGTTGGCAAAAATCACGGGCGCTTTCATGGTCGAGAGTTTACGCGGCGAGAGGCGGGACAACGTGCGACGAGCGCAGTCTGCGCCCACCCATTCCGGCGTTTGCAGATCGCCCATCGCACGACCAATGCTGTAGGCGTAATCGCGCTCCATATCGCCGTTTTCTTCGGCAATGACGCAGCTGGAAAGCGAATGGCGGGTGGAACAATAACCCTGCAACATGCCGTGGCTGTTGCCGAACACTTTGATGCCGTAGTGGCTGTTAAAGCTGCCGCCTTCGGTATTGGTGATGCGCTTATCGGCCTGCAAAGCGGCCTGCTCAGCCCGCGCCGCCAGTTCGATGGCCTCATCCGGAGAAATCTCAGCCGGGTGAAACAAGTCCAGATCCGGCGCGTCAAAAGCCAGTAATTCTTTATCGGCCACGCCAGTACACGGATCCGGCGAGGTATAGCGCGCGATATCCAGCGCCGCCTGGACGGTACGGGCAATCGCCTGCGGGCTTAAATCGGTCGATGAGGCGCTGCCTTTGCGGTTCTGATGGTAAACGGTAATCCCCAGCGCACCATCGCTATTGAATTCGACATTCTCCACTTCACCATAACGGGTGCTAACGCTAATGCCGGTCGTTTTGCTTACGGCGACTTCCGCCCCGTCCGATTTGCCTGAGGCTAACTCCAGCGCTGTCGAAACTGCTTCTTCCAGAATCTTACGCTGCGCTTCAACTTGTGAGATTACTTTCATCGCAAATGCCATAATGTAGAGAGAGTTTTTTGAAGTCTAACAGAGAACCGTTTTTCAGTGCGCATCTTAACTGGTAACATTAGCCTCTTTTTTTAAGGAGCCTGAAATGACAAAGCAGCCCGAAGACTGGCTCGACGACGTTCCCGGTGATGACATCGAAGACGAAGACGATGAAATTATCTGGGTCAGCAAAAGTGAAATTAAACGCGATGCCGAGGAGCTAAAACGCCTGGGCGCGGAACTGGTGGATCTGGGGAAAAACGCGCTGGACAAAATCCCGCTTGATGCAGACCTGCGTGCCGCTATTGAGCTGGCGCAGCGTATCAAGATGGAAGGCCGCCGCCGCCAGTTGCAGCTGATTGGTAAAATGCTGCGCCAACGCGAGGTGGATCCCATCCGCCAGGCGCTGGATAAACTGAAAAACCGCCACAACCAACAGGTGGTGTTGTTTCACAAGCTTGAGCATCTGCGCGATCGTCTGATCGATGAAGGCGATGACGCGGTAGAAGAGGTGCTGAATCTGTGGCCGCACGCCGATCGCCAGCAGTTGCGCTCGCTGATCCGCAATGCGAAGAAAGAGAAAGAAGGGAATAAGCCGCCGAAATCGGCACGGCAGATTTTCCAGTATCTGCGTGAACTGGCGGAAAACGAACAGTAATCCCGTACGCTGGATATGCCGGATGGCGACGTAAAACGTCTTATCCGGCCTACAAGCCCGTAGGCCCGGTAAGCGTCAGCGTCACCGGGCATTTTTCTTACTCTTCAGCTTGTGCTTCGGCTTTCTTCGCCAGACCGTCCAGCAGTTTCTGGTGAATTCCACCAAACCCACCGTTACTCATCACCAGAATGTGATCGCCTGGCTGCGCCGTTTTCACGATCATTTCTGCCAGCGTATCGACATCGCCACTCCAGTGAGCAGGCTGGATGCAGGCTTCCGCCACTTCCGCGACTTGCCACGGAATATGCGGCGGCTGCAGCAGATAGACTTCATCCGCACGGCCCAATGACGGTGCCAGATCGTCTTTGCACAGCCCCATCTTCATGGTGTTAGAACGCGGCTCCAGCACAGCGATGATACGCGCCGTGCCGCCTACTTTGCCGCGAAGCGCTGCAAGCGTCGCCAGAATCGCCGTCGGGTGATGGGCAAAATCGTCATAAACCGTGACGCCGTTTGCTTCACCGCGCAGTTCCAGACGGCGACGGGCATTAATGAATGACCCCAACGCCTGAGCGGCATCTGCCGGTTGTACGCCAACGTGACGGGCCGCGGCAATGGCCATCAGACCATTGTGCATGTTGTGCTCGCCGACCAGCGACCACTTCACGTCGCCGACCTTTTCCCCGTCCAGCCACACTTCCCATTCCGAAGCATCAATATTCAGCTTTTTCGCCTGCCAGTGGCCCTGTTCGCCCACCAGCTCCTGTTCGCTCCAGCAACCCATTGCCAGCGTCTGCTTCAGGTTGATGTCGTGTTCCGGCCAGATAATACGTCCCTGCCCCGGCACGATGCGGACCAGATGGTGGAACTGCTTTTGGATCGCTTTCAGATCGTCAAAGATATCCGCATGATCAAACTCAAGGTTGTTGAGGATCAGCGTGCGCGGGCAGTAGTGTACAAACTTAGAGCGTTTATCGAAGAAGGCGCAATCGTACTCATCCGCTTCAATCACGAAGAAGTCGCTTTCACCCAGACGCGCAGAAACGTCAAAGTTCCCCGGTACGCCGCCAATCACAAAACCGGGTTTGTAGCCGCAGGCTTCCAGAATCCAGGTCGCCATGCCAGCCGTCGTGGTTTTACCGTGCGTTCCCGCAACGGCCAGCACCCAACGATCGCGCAGCACAAAGTCATGCAGCCACTGCGGACCGGACATGAACGGAATGTTCTTCTCCAGCACCGCCTCAACGCACGGATTTCCACGGGTCATGGCATTGCCAATGATCACCAGATCCGGCTGCGGTTCAAGCTGACTGGGGTCATAACCCTGAATCAAATCAATGCCCTGATTCTCAAGCAAGGTGCTCATCGGCGGATACACATTGGCGTCCGAACCCGTTACTTCATGACCGAGCGAGCGTGCCAGCATCGCCAGACCGCCCATGAACGTGCCACAAATTCCCAAAATATGAATGCGCATACGTCACTATCCTAATTTAACCCAGGGGGCATTTTACGCATATGTCAGGCAAGTGAGAAACGCATTTCAGGATTATCCGTAGTTTGCTGGCGCGATTCACCTGAGCGCAGCCACTGAAATATTTGTTAAGATTGTTACGGTCGCTTTACTCCATATTAATTGCAGGGAAAGTGTTATGAAAACGTTAGGTGAATTTATTGTCGAGAAGCAGCACGAGTTCTCTCATGCTACAGGTGAGCTCACTGCGTTGTTGTCGGCAATAAAGCTGGGCGCCAAGATCATCCACCGCGATATCAACAAGGCCGGTCTGGTCGATATCCTGGGTGCCAGCGGTGCTGAGAACGTGCAGGGAGAGGTTCAGCAGAAACTCGACCTGTTTGCGAACGAAAAACTGAAAGCTGCACTCAAGGCGCGCGATATCGTCGCGGGCATTGCCTCTGAAGAAGAAGATGAAATTGTCGTTTTCGAAGGCTGTGAACACGCGAAGTACGTGGTGCTGATGGATCCACTGGATGGGTCGTCCAACATCGATGTTAACGTCTCAGTCGGGACCATCTTCTCTATCTACCGTCGCGTGACGCCGGTTGGCACCCCGGTCACCGAAGAAGATTTCCTGCAACCAGGCAACAAGCAGGTCGCTGCGGGTTACGTGGTTTACGGCTCCTCCACCATGCTGGTTTACACCACCGGCTGCGGCGTCCACGCCTTTACCTACGATCCGTCGCTTGGCGTGTTCTGTCTGAGCCAGGAACGTATGCGCTTCCCGGAGAAAGGCAACACCTACTCCATCAACGAAGGCAACTACATCCGCTTCCCGAACGGCGTGAAGAAGTACATTAAATTCTGCCAGGAAGAGGATAAATCCACCCAGCGCCCGTATACCTCGCGCTACATCGGCTCACTGGTTGCTGACTTCCATCGTAACCTGCTGAAAGGCGGGATCTACCTTTACCCAAGCACCGCCAGCCACCCGGAAGGGAAACTGCGTCTGCTGTACGAGTGCAACCCGATGGCGTTCCTTGCGGAGCAAGCGGGCGGTAAGGCGAGCGATGGTAAAGAGCGCATTCTGGATATCACCCCGGAAAGCCTGCACCAGCGCCGTTCGTTCTTTGTCGGCAACAACCATATGGTTGAAGATGTAGAACGCTTTATCCGGGAATTCCCGGACGCGTAATTTCCCCGCTAACGCTTATCCGGCCTACAATCGCTGCGTAGGCCGGATAAAACATCAGTATTTCACATCAGGCCGACTGCAATTTAAACGACGCCATCGCTTCAATCAGCGCGTGGGACTGTTCTTCCAGCGAACGGGTCGCTGCAGAAGATTGTTGCACTAACGCCGCGTTCTGCTGCGCCGTTTCATCCATCTGACTCACCGCGATATTGACCTGCTCTATGCCGCGACTCTGCTCCTGCGACGCGCTGGCGATCTCGCGCATCAGCTTCGTCATCCGCATCACTTCGCTGGCGATTTCATCCATCGTTTCGCCCGCCTGCATCGCCAGATCGCTGCCCTCACCTACCTGCGACTGCGAGTCGCCAATCAGCGTACGGATCTCTTTTGCCGCTTCCGCGCTGCGGCTCGCCAGGTTACGCACCTCCCCCCGCCACAACGGCAAATCCACGCCCCTGCTCTCCCGCCCGTGCGGCTTCAACAGAGGCGTTCAGCGCCAGAATATTGGTCTGGAACGCAATGCCGTCGATCACGCCAAGAATGTCGGCAATACGGTTGGAACTGCCAGAAATGTCGCGCATTTTTTCAATGACATAGCAAACCATTTCACTGCCGCGATCGGCAGTATCAGAAACCGATTTCGCCAGTTGATGCGCCTGATCGGCGTTTTCCGCATTCTGTTTCACCGTTGCCGTCAGTTCTTCCATACTGGCAGCAGTCTGTTCCAGCGAGGTGGCGGTTGATTCAGTACGCGTCGCCAGATGAATGTTGCCTGCCGTCAGTTCACGACTGCCGGTGTCTATCTGTGAACTGGCGTCGCGGACGCGTTTGACGGACTCGCTCAGCGCCACGCGCATCCCTTCGAGCGCAGCCTGCAGGCGATTGAACTCGGCGCTGGCATAGCGGCTTTGTGCCGCCGACAAATCCCCCGTCGCCAGGCGTTCGAGCTGTTCAACAACATTATCGAGCGGTTTCAGGAGCTTATTACGCAATAACAGCCAGACCACCGCCAGCAGAGCGATGGCCGTCAGCGTCGTGGCGGTCATCACCCCGTAATAGATCCATGAGGTGATGATTCGCGTGGAAGCGTAAATCCCCATGCCGCCGGTTAACAGCAGTAGCAAGGTAATCAGCGACAATAAAACCAGGAGAGTCTTTCGTAGGGAGAGAGATGTTGGCATTGTTATTTTCCGGTTGAAGGATATACAGAAACTATCGACAACAACCGGAAAAAGTTTAGGTGTTTAACTAAAATCCGCGTCTCACTTCGGCGTCGTTGCCGGGCCGACTCGCGTGACTGGCGAACTCTGACGATTTTCCCACAGCACCGTCAGACCACGCTGCAACGCAATGAAAACAAATAACAAAACGCCAATGGCAATTTTCGTCCACCACGAACTGAGCGTACCGTCAAAGTTAATGTAGGTCTGAATCAGCCCCTGGATCGCCACGCCAAACAGCGTTCCAAGAACTGTACCAACCCCACCGCTGAGCAACGTACCGCCAATCACCACTGAAGCGATGGCGTCCAGCTCTACGCCCACTCCGGCCAACGCATAACCGGCCTGGGTGTAGACAGAGAAGACAATCCCGGCGAGCGTCGCCAGCCCGGTCGACAGCATATAAATGCGGATCGTCGTGCTGCGGGTGGAAATCCCCATCAGGTTCGCCGACGTCGCATTCCCGCCAATGGCATACACCTGATTACCAAACCGGGTGCGATGCGCGAGGAAAATCCCAATAACCACCACCGCCAGCATCAACAATCCCATCGCGCTCAGACGTCCGCCGCCGGGGATTTTCCACGCCAGGCTGGAGAGCGTGTCGTAAATGGGATGGTTAATCGGGATCGACTCTTCCGATACCAGGTAACTGACCCCGCGCAGAAAAAACATCCCCGCAAGCGTGATAATAAAGGCCGGGATCTTCAGCGCATCGATCAGCAACCCCATGAACGCGCCAAACGCGCAGCCCATCGCCAGCACCAGCGGAAACGCCAGCAGCGGCGAAATCCCCCCAATAGCCAATTGCTTTGGCGAGGAATACCCCGGTAAAGGCGATCACCGAGCCCACGGAGAGATCGATCCCGCCGGAGAGGATCACAAAGGTCATCCCCACGGCAATGATCCCCAGGAAGGCGTTATCGGTCAGAATGTTGCAGATCACGCGCGTGGAGGCAAAGCCGGGAAACTGCGTCAGACAGTAGAGATAACCCAGCACGAAAACCCCGAGGGTGATCATTAACGGTAAATTACGTTTTATCACGACCACGCACTCCTTTTAGCAGACTGATAAAGCGCTGTGACTGCACAATCAGTACGCACAGCACCACGATGGCTTTGACCACCTGGTTCATCTCCGGCGGGAAGCCGGAAAGCAGGATCCCGGTGTTCATCCCCTGAATAATCAGCGCGCCCACCACCGACAACAGCAGATTAAAGCGCCCGCCCATCAGAGATCCGCCGCCGATCACCACCGCCAGAATAGCGTCCAGCTCCAGCCACAATCCGGCGTTGTTGGCATCGGCGCCGCGAATATCCGCCGTGACGATAATCCCGGCAATCGCCGCGCACAGCCCGCTCAACACATAGGTGAGCATAACGATGACTCGTGTGTTCACCCCGGCATTTTTCGCCGCCCGGATGTTAATCCCCACGGCTTCAATAAACATCCCGAGCGCCGTTCGCCGGGTCAACAGCCAGAACAGCAGCAGCGTGATCAGCGCGATAATTACCGGCGTCGGAAACAGCAGCAGCGAGCCGCTGCCGAACCAGGAGAGCGTGGGCGAGTTAAAGGTGACGATTTGCCCGGAGGTGATCAGTTGCGCCACCCCGCGTCCCGCGACCATCAGGATCAGCGTGGCGACAAACGGCTGAATTTTGAGGATCGCCACCAGTATGCCGTTCCATAATCCAGCCAGAACACCGGTGCCTAACGCGGCGAGCAGTACCACCGGCAGACTGTGTCCGGCGACGGTCATCGCGGCGGTCGTGGCTCCGGCAATCGCCATCACTGCGCCAACAGAAAGGTCAATGCCGCCGGTGGCAATCACCAGCGTCATCCCGATAGCCAGCAGCGCGACGGGAGCGGCGCGATTAAGAATATCGATTGGGCTGCCGAACAGACGCCCGTCCTGCAACACAATCTGGTAAAAGTGCGGGGCAACGAGGCTGTCCACCAGCAGTACCAGCAGCAGCGCAATCAGCTGCGGCATGCCGGTCGGCCAGCGAAAGCGTCGCTTCGGCGGCGTGGTTTGCGGGAGAGATTGAGGCATCACAAGAGTCTCCTTACGCCGCGATGGCGTTCATGATCGCCGGAACGGACAGTTCAGCCAGCGGGATCTCCGCCACCTGTTTGCGATCGCGCATGATGATCACCCTGTCCGCATACCCCACCAGTTCCTCCAGCTCCGAGGAGATCACCAGTAGCGCCAGACCATCGGCGCACAGCGTTTCGATCAGGCGGATGATCTCGGCATGCGCGCCTACGTCGATCCCACGCGTTGGCTCATCGAGGATCAGAAACTGTGGTTTGGTGAGCAACCAGCGCGACAGCAGCACTTTTTGCTGATTGCCGCCGGAGAGAAATTCGATCGGCTGCTCTGCGCTGGGGGGTGCGAATGCCAAGCTGGCGGATAAAGCGCTCGGCAATGTCGTTTTGCTCTTTGCGCGCAATCGGCCGCAGCCAGCCGCGCTGGGCCTGTAATGCCAGGATAATGTTTTCGCGCACCGAGGCGGCAGCGATAATACCGTCCGTTTTTCTGTCCTCCGGACAGAAGCCGATGCCAAGGCATGACGCCTGATGAGGGGATCGCAGCGTCTGCGGTTTGCCTTTGATCAGCGCGCTGCCGCTGTCCGCCGGCTTGATACCGAAAATCACTTCAGCCGTTTCGGTGCGTCCGGATCCAAGCAGTCCCGCCAGACCGACGATCTCACCAGGTCGGACTTCAAGATCGAACGGGGCGATCGTTCCCTTCTTGCCAAAGTTTTTAAAGGCCGCGACGGGTTTGTCGCTCAGCAGGGTTCGTCCCGCGCGCTGTAGTGCATGGGTATCCAGCTCGCGTCCCAGCATCATTTTGACCAGTTCAATCTGCGGCAGCTCGCGGGTTTCCCGGCAGCCGACAAAACTGCCGTTACGCAGGACGGTGATCCGATCGCTGACCTGATAGACCTGATCGAGGAAATGGGTGACGAAGATCAGACTCACGCCGCGATCGCGCAGATGGCGCATCAGGCCGAACAGCATCTCCACTTCTTGCGTATCGAGACTGGCGGTGGGTTCATCAAGGATCAACACCTTCGCCGAAAGATCGATCGCCCGACAGATCGCCACGATCTGCTGCATCGCCACGGAAAAGCGGTTCAGCGGTTCACGCACGTCGAGAGAAAAGCCATAAGACGCCATCAGCGCCGTGGCGCGCTTTTCCATCTCTTTGCGCCGTAGCAGGCCAAATCGACGCGGTTCACGACCAATAAACAGGTTATCCGCCACCGACATATTCGGTAGCAGGTTCACTTCCTGATAGACCGTGCCAATGCCCAGCTGTTGGGCATGTGCGGTATTTCTGGGGGAGATGGCACTGCCTTCCAGCCAGATAGTCCCGCGATCGGCATGATAGACGCCGGTTAGCGCTTTGATGAGCGTGGATTTTCCGGCGCCGTTTTCACCGAGCAGCGCCATAATTTCGCCGCGACGCAGACTGAAATCGACGTTATCCAGCGCTTTGACGCCAGGAAAGAATTTACTTAATCCCTCTGTACGGAGGATCTCCTGGTGTTGTTCCGCGATCATAATTGCCCTCCGCGACAAGAGTGTGGCTCTGGAGGCCCGTAGGCCGGATAAGGCGGTTACGCCGTCATCCGGCAGAACATTTGCCTGATGGCGCTGCGCTTATCAGGCCTACGGTGCGAGTCTGTAGGCCGGATAAGACGCTGTGCGTCGCCATCCGACACCCCAACGCCTGATGGCGCTACGCTTATCAGGCCTACAGTGCGAGTTTGTAGGCCGGATAAGACGCTCTGCGTCGCCATCCGGCACCCCAACGCCTGATGGCGCTGCGCTTATCAGGCCTACGGTGCGAGTCTGTAGGCCGGATAAGACGCTCTGCGTCGCCATCCGGCACCCCAACGCCTGATGGCGCTACGCTTATCAGGCCTACGGTGCGAGTTTGTAGGCCGGATAAGGCGGTTACGCCGTCATCCGGCACCCCAACGCCTGATGGCGCTGCACTTATCAGGCCTACGGTGCGAGTTTGTAGGCCGGATAAGACGCTCTGCGTCGCCATCCGGCACCCCAACGCCTGATGGCGCTTCGCTTATCAGGCCTACAGAGAATCTGAACTTAGTAGCCCATGTTTTTCTTCTTCTCTAACTCTTCTTTCGCGGTATCCGGCAGATACAGCGTGGACTTGGTGATCGTGACCTTCTCAGGCATCGTGCCGTCTTTCTTGAATTTCTCGAGCGCGTCGAAGGCCGGGCCTGCCATATTCGGCGTCAGTTCCACGCTGGCATTCGCTTCACCGTCGATCATCGCTTTATAAATATCCGGTACGCCGTCAATAGAACCGGTCAGAATATCTTTGCCCGGTTTCAGCCCCGCTTCTTTGATCGCCTGGATAGCGCCGATCACCATGTCATCGTTATGGGCGTAAACCATGCAGATGTTCTTGCCGTTGTTCTCGGCTTTGATAAAGCTCTCCATCACTTCTTTCCCCTTACTGCGGGTGAAGTCACCGGACTGAGAGCGGATGATTTTGATGTTTGGCGCTTTGGCGATGGCTTCAGCAAACCCTTTCTTCCGGTCAATCGCCACGCTGGCGCCGACGGTGCCCTGCAGCTCAACCACATTACACGGCTTACCGTTCACCTCTTTGATCAGCCAGTCGCCGATCAATTGACCCTCCAGCACGTTGTTAGCGGTGACGGTGGTCATATAGAGAGATTTGTCTTTGACATCGATGGAACGATCGAGCAAGAAGACCGGGATCTCGGCATCTTTCGCTTCCTTCAGCACTGGCTCCCATCCTGTTGCCACCACGGGCGCAATAAAGATGGCATCAACGCCCTGTGCCACAAACGAACGCACGGCTTTAATCTGGTTTTCTTGTTTTTGCTGACCGTCAGCGATTTTCAGCGTGATGCCGCGCTTCTCGGCCTCGCTTTTCGCCACGTTGGTCTCTGCGGCGCGCCAGCCGGATTCAGAGCCGACCTGCGAAAATCCTACGGTTAATGGGGCGGCCAGGGCCATAGACGACATGGCTGCCGAAACTGCTGTGACTAAAAGTAAGCGCTTCCACATAACTGTGTCCTCGTAGGGTAGGTTTATTGTTGGTTAAGAAACAGTCGCGAAAAAAACTATAGACAATCGAACATGTAACGGATTGCGTTACATCACACTTCAAAAAAGTAAATAGAACGTTAATCACAAGTTTGTAATCGCTTTCATTTACCTATGAAAAAAGCGGCTGAAGATATGGATTTTTCTGTCATGCGAGTGGTCTGAAAAGGCCAGCGGGGGGAGGAGTGAAAACGAAATCAGGCGGAGACATTCGGCGCGAGATAGCTATAATACTCGCCACTTGTTTACGACACAGTTAAAGGAAACAGACATGAGCTTACTCAACGTCCCTGCGGGTAAAGACCTGCCGGAAGATATCTACGTTGTTATCGAGATCCCGGCTAACGCCGATCCGATCAAATACGAAGTCGACAAAGAGAGCGGCGCACTGTTCGTTGACCGCTTCATGTCCACCGCGATGTTCTATCCGTGCAACTACGGCTACATCAACCACACCCTGTCACTGGACGGTGACCCGGTTGACGTGCTGGTGCCGACCCCGTATCCGCTGCAGCCAGGCGCAGTGATCCGCTGCCGTCCGGTTGGCGTGCTGAAAATGACCGACGAATCCGGTGAAGATGCGAAACTGGTTGCTGTACCGCACACCAAGCTGAGCAAAGAGTACGATCATATCAAGGATGTGAACGACCTGCCGGAACTGCTGAAAGCGCAGATCACGCACTTCTTCGAGCACTACAAAGACCTCGAAAAAGGCAAGTGGGTGAAAGTCGACGGTTGGGACAACGCTGAAGCGGCGAAAGCTGAAATCGTTGCCTCCTTCGAGCGTGCGGCGAAGAAGTAATTCGTCCTGTCGAGCGAAGCCCCGCATGTCGGGGCTTTTTTTGTGTCCGTAAACGCGAGTCACAGACGCAAAAAACGACGCCACCCGAAGGTGGCGTGGTAAAAGTGCGGGCAAACAAGAAAATGCCTGATGACGCTACGCTTATCAGGCCTGCCCTGCACACGACTCAGTACTGGTCTCTGTCTAACCAGTTACCGCTTTCGATCAGCGTTAATCCCTCAACCGGACGTTGGTACACGTACATCCATGCACTGCCGTATGGCGTCTGGATCAACTGGCGTGCGTATTCACCACCGCGGGTGCGCAACGCATCCAGCTCGGCCAGAGTGGCGTTATCAATACGATAAACCTCACCGTGTACCGTTCCGTTCCCCGGAACTGCGCCTGGATAGTGGCCCAGGCTATACAACTGGTAGTTATCGATACTGTAATCGCCCAGCAACTGGGCGTTGGTCATCCAGTGGCTGTTGCCTTGTTTGGTTCGTAAACTGCCGTAGACAAATATTCGCATTGCTAAAACTCAAACTGATAGAGCAAATCCAGTGCCTGATCTACGCCAGACACGGCTTCCAGATATAGCTTAGGCATCAGGCGATAACGTAACGTGAGTGTCGCCAGTGAGTCAAATATACCCACGCCATATTTCACCTGCAGACCTGGCAGTACGTATCCGCTGACGACGACCTGGGAGGAGTCGCCCACCCCCCTGAGTATCCAGTGCCAGATTGCTTACGCCAAATGTCTCCCCGATTTTACCCACAACCTGACCACTTTGTGCAACCCCCAGGCCAATAAGCATTGAGGTCATCGCCGCACTGTCGCTCTGCTCACTGTCCAGCCCCTGTCCACGTAACAGGTAGGAAAGCGCCATCTGTTGCGACATCGCCGGGTCAGAGAAGATCTCAGCCTTCGGTTCATCTGCCGTTCCGGTGACGCGAACGCCAGCGATCACGTCATCTTCAGTGGCATCCGGGTTGCGAATAGCTTCGATATTCAGCAACGGTTGGTCCGGCGGTCCAGAGAACAACAGCTCGCCTTTACGCACAATCAGATCCTGACCGTAGGCGTGGAAGCGGCCTTCCGGAATGTTGATCTGTCCGTTCAGCCCCAGCCCTTGCTTATCCTGCGCGACTTTCAAATCGCCCGTCAGTCGGGCTTTCAGGCCGAATGCATCCATTCGCACGTTATTCCCCACATGAACAGTCAGATTGCTGTTGATGGGGATCGCGGCGGTTTGCGGCTTCTCAGGCTGCAGATCGTTGTTAAGCATGACTTCGTCGCTGGAAACGCCCACCGCGCTCTCTGGCAGGTCGTGTACCACAATCCGCGCCCACGGCACGTCCACCCGACCGTCCAGCGTAAACAGGCTTGGCGTCGCTTCAAATACCACGTCCGGTGAAACATCCAGTCGCACCATCGGCGGCACGGTGATACGTACCCGGCTCCCTTTCGCCGCCACACGGGCGCGCCAGTTGTCTATCTGGCTCCAGTCCGCATCACCGCTCAGGTTGATTTGCCCTTGTTGGGTGCGAATCTCCCCGGCAAGCGTTGAGCGCGTACCGTTGAAATTCATCGCCAGCTGGCTCGGTTGCATATCAAACGGCATAAAGTTACCGTCGATATCCAGCCCGCTCAGTTGCAGTTGCCCAAACATCTGCGGGCTCTGCGCATCCCCCCCCAGACGCAGGTTGGCGCTCAGCATCCCCGCCGCCTTTTCGCCGCGCGCGAAGATCGGGTTCACCATCGCCAGATTCACGTTGCGAATGTTGACGTTGCCGCCCAGATTACGCCGTCCCTGCGGATCGGTTACCTGCACCTGTCCGTCAAGCTGACCGTTATTGGTCAGGCGAATCAGCCAGCCCAGTTCTGCACGATTGTTGCGCAGATCGGCCGTCACGTTCAGGGTATCGAACGCCAGCGGCAGCGGCGCATCGTTAACCGTCTGCGTCACCTTCACGTTACGTCCGGAGAGTGTGACATTACCCTGAGGCAGCCCTTCTTTGGTGGTATCCCAGGAGACGTCGGCTTTACCCGTGAACACACCGCTGGCCTGGGTAGTCTCTGGCATAAACGGTTTCAGCATCGCCAGGTCAAAGCGATTGAGATTCACCACCGCCCGCCCTTCGGCACCGGCATCGATGGTTTGCGGTACACACAGCTCGGCATTCGGATTAGCCCAGCAGTGTGGTCCGATGCTGATTTTCTGCTCCTGGTTGCGATAATCCAGCGCGATGGGGCGCGTCAGGGTCAGCGGGCCCACCGGCGTCTGGAAGCGGGTATTGCTCAGCGAGCCTTTCCAGCGCTCTTCTTTACGATCAAAACTTCCCGCCAGATCGAGCTGGCCGGAGACCGGTTCGCCCTGGACACGTAATTGCAACTCGTGCTGCTTCTCACTGCCTTTGGCGTTCAGGGTCACAAGGTTGATGTTCACGTCGGGCTGCGTAATTCGCTCAACACGAACGTTGAGGTTACCGGCAATCTGATCCGTCGATTTAATATCGCCTTCCACGCGCACCTGCGCAACGGACAGTTCCTGCCAGCGCAGCCCACGGGCAGTGATATCCGCCAGCAGTTGCGGAGCGTCGACTGTACCGCGCACCTTGACCAACCCTTTTGCCGTACCACCGAGTCCCGGCAGCGCGTTATCCAGTCCCGGCGCGTCGATAGTCGCATCCAGATTGAGATCTTTCACGCCCAGTTCGCCTTTCACATCGGCGCTGTTTGGCCCCAGTTCCAGATGCAGGCCGGGAATGATCCACTGCAAATAGCTGTTACCTTTCAGCGATCCTTTAACGTTAACCTTGTTCTGCTTAACGTTCCCGGTCAGCTTCAGCTCAGGCACTTCCATCTGCCAGGTGCCGCCATACAGGCTACCGCGGGTTTTGATCAGCCCATTGAGCTTTGATGGCCAGTCCGGGATCTCTTTCGCCGTATTGATGCCGTCCAGCGTCATCTCGCCTCGCCAGCTGATCGCCTGTTGCCAGTCCACCAGCGCCTTCAGCTCGGTTTTCCCTTCCAGCGCCGCCACGCTGAGTTTATCGAGATTAATTTGCTGTTCGTTGCCTTTCGCATCGAGGGTAATGGTTGCCGGGGGGAATATCCCGCCCTTTCACCGCCGTACGCATCGACAGCGTGTAGTCCGTCATCTTGCCGGTGAGTTTGAGCTTGATATCATCAGCCTGGAACTGTTTGTCGCCGGTAAACGGCCAGTACACCTGCTTGCTGACCACTTCCAGATTAATGGGTAGCCCGGCTTGCGCCAGACGCGTCTGGGCACGCAGGTCCATATCCACCGGACCGGAAAGGTTCACGCCCATTTCCAGTTGTTCGCGCAGCGCGCCGCCCACCTTCAGTTTGATCTTCTCGCCCTTCAGCGGATCGACGTTCAGCGTGCTGTTCAGGGTAATGTCTACCGGCCAGTTATCGGTTAATTGCGCCGTCCCCGTGGCGTTCACCGTCCCTTGACTGGAGTCGATATCCAGCGTATCCAGCTTCATGTTGCCGTCGATGCTACTCACTTTCAGCAGCAGGTTATGCACCGTCAGGTCAGTGTCGCTGGTGATACGCAGTTGTTCGCCTTTGAACGCTTCAATATTGAGATTGAGCGGCAGATGCACGTCCGTCATTTCCGGCAGCACCGGTTTTGAGAACAGATCTTTTAGCGTCTCGCCAAGCGGTTTTTCATCCGGCTGCGGGTTCTGGATCTTCGGCTCGACCACCTCTTCCTGTGCGACCTCTGCCACTTTCGGCAGCGCGATCAGCAGCCCCTGTAGCGACGTCGGCTTCAGGGTCAGGTTTTTCTCCTGCCAGTGCAGGCCGGAGGTGAAATCCATCACCGAGACGGTCGTGTCGTCGATTTTAATGTTGACGTTATTGAGCGCCACGCGAGAAAGCGTGATCGGATATGGCGTAGAAAGATTCAGCGGGCCGCTGTCCTCTTCTTCCTCGACCTGTTCAGAAGGCGGCATTTTTTTACTGTCGATCGCCACATTAATGTCTTTGAGTGACAGATCGTTCACGCACAGGCTGCTGTTCCACAGGCAATTTAGCCCCACCGCCAGATGCACTTCCCCGGCGTTAACCGCCACGCCGGGCTGGTCATAGCGAATATTTTTCAGCGACAAATCACGCCAGCCGCCGGTGACCTGACCAATTTCCAGCCCCGGTACCCAGCGATTCGCCGCATTGAAGATCAGATGCAGACCGGTTGTCGTGCCCACCAGAAACGCTACCGTTCCCAGCAACAGCAGGATAAAAATCAATACGCCGAGGCTTATCTTCTTCCATAAACTCATAATTCAGGCCCCAGACCGATGTAAAACTGTAAACCATGCTCCTCTTTGTCGCCGACCGGAACGGCAAAGTCGAGCTTAATTGGCCCAACCGGAGACTGCCAGCGCACGCCCACACCGGCGCCGGTTTTGAAGTCGCTTTTACGGATGTCGCTCACCGCTTCGCCGCTGTCAACGAACATCGCACCCCACCATTTACCGGTCACGTTGTACTGATACTCCAGCGATCCGGTCACCAGTTTCGAGGCCCCTTTCAGATCGCCGTTGCTGTACTTCGGTGAAATCGATTTGTATTTGTAGCCACGAATACTGCGGTCCCCCCCCGGCGAAGAAACGCAGGTCCGGTGGCACCTTGTCGAAATCACCGGTTTCGATCCAGCCCAGGTTGCCACGCGTGACGAAACGATGGCGATCGTAGAGAGTACGTATCCAGACGTTTTGCGCCTGGAAAACGGAGAAATCTACATCAGAGCCCCAGGCCGTATTGGAGTAATCGATGGAATAGCGCTGCGAATCGCCCCAGACGGGCATCAGTCCGCCGCGTGACCGAGTGCGGCTGATCATAACGCCCGGGTAAAGCAGCATGGTGGTGTCAGTGACTTCACCCTGGGTAAAGTGGTCAAGGCTCCAGCGCAGATTGATGGCGCGCTGCCAGCCGCTGGACAGATCCCAGTAGCGGGAAACCGCAAGCGTAGTGGAGTCCTGTTCGGTATCGTTAAGATCGGTACGCTTAAAACCGCCCTGCACCAGATAGTACTGCTCCAGCGGATTTTTCAGCAGCGGCATTTTGTAGCTGAAATCCAGCTGTTGCTCAGGCGACGAAATGCTGGCGCTGGTCGTCAGGCTATGACCGTAAGAGTTCATCCACGGTTTTTTCCACGTTGCCTTTACGCGTGGGCCGACGTCGGTGGAATAGCCCACCCCGGTCTCAATGGTGTTTTCCGTACGCGGTGAAACGACACCTTTTAGCGGCAGCACTTTGGTTTTACGCGCCTTATCAAATTCAGGCGCCACGACGACGGAGTTAAACCAGCCGGTCGCGGAGAGACGGCGGTTCAGTTCACCGAGCTCTTTCGACTCGTACTCATCGCCTTCTTTAAAAGGGACCAGATGCTGCAGATATTCCTCGCGGATCTGCGATCCTTCAAACGTCACATGCCCGAAACGATAGCGTTCGCCGCTGTTGTAATCGATATCCCAGAATGCCTGGTGGCGATCCAGCGCAATGCCAAGTTGGCTCTTATTAAATTCGCTGTCGAAATATCCCTTACGTAGCGCCACGCTGGTGAGGGACTTTTTGAAGCTGTCATAGTCCCCATGATTAAGCACCGTACCGATTGCCGGACGCGTTTTCAGCAGATCCAGGTAATCTCTGTCGGTACGCGCGCCGCCACGTAAAATGACTTCTGTTCCGCCAATACGCACCGGTTCACCGGGGGTCACTTTGGCCACCAGCACCTGGCGCCCTTTCGCCGGCGGCGGACGCAGATCGAAATCAATGGTCGGTTCGTAATAGCCGAGCGCCTTTAACCCTTCGCGAATGGCATCATCCACGCGCGCACGAAAGCGACGGTCCGGCGTCACTTCATCACTCTGGATGGTTGAGAGCTGTGCGCGGACGTTTTTCTCCAGTTCACCTGATAGCCCCTCGACCTGTAGACGGACGTTCGCGGCAAAGGCAGAACTGCTCAAACACAGCAGGCTCACCCAACATAACTGACGGATATGTGGCACTTTTTCTCCTGAATATCCCTTATTTCCACCCCTGGAAAACAATCATAACGCCGATCCACGGCTTAACAAAAACCCAACAATTGGGGTTGAAAAACAGACGACAACCCAAATATTTCTTATGTTTACTGTAGACGTATTCGTAACGGATATTGTGTGCAAATACGCGTCTTGTTACAACCTTAACCCCAATTACTGATTTTCGGGAGAACGGCACCATGAGTTTATTTGATAAAAAAGCATCTGATTTCGCCGTCAGATGCCCTACCTGGACGCAATACCCCGATGCCGGTGGCGACATTACATGCCGTCAATCAACACTCAATGACCAATGTTCCCGAAGGGATGGAAATCGCGATTTTCGCCATGGGCTGTTTCTGGGGCGTGGAGCGGTTGTTCTGGCAACTGCCTGGCGTTTACAGTACGGCGGCGGGGTATACCGGTGGTTACACGCCGAATCCCACGTATCGGGAAGTCTGTTCCGGTGAAACGGGCCACGCCGAGGCGGTTCGCGTAGTGTACGACCCGACGGTCATCAGTTATGAGCAACTGTTGCAGGTGTTCTGGGAAAACCACGATCCGGCACAGGGCATGCAACAGGGCAACGACCACGGCACCCAGTATCGTTCGGCTATCTATCCGCTGACGCCGGAACAGGACAGCGCCGCACGCGCCAGTCTCGAGCGCTTCCAGACCGCCATGCACGCAGCGGGTGACGATCGCCGCATCACCACCGAAATCAGCAACGCGACGCCTTTCTATTACGCTGAGGACGACCACCAGCAGTATCTGCACAAAAACCCGTATGGCTACTGCGGTATCGGCGGGATTGGCGTCTGCTTACCGCCTGATGCGTCATAATTCTGACCATCACTGCTGAAAATTAAGCCTCTGGCGGCTTTACAGTCCCTTACGCTATACTAGCCGCTGAACTTACCGGCTCACCTCTACGAGCCGGTTTTCATCAAGCGTTACCACATGGATTTATCAACTTCCCTTCCGAGGATCTGACCTGAACGGTCGGATAAGATATGTTAAACAGTATTTTCATTATTCTTTGCCTGATCGCTGTGAGTGCGTTCTTCTCGATATCCGAGATCTCACTTGCTGCTTCACGTAAAATTAAGCTCAAACTGCTGGCCGATGAAGGCAATCTCAATGCGCAACGCGTGTTGAAAATGCAGGAAAACCCGGGGATGTTCTTTACCGTCGTGCAAATCGGTCTGAACGCGGTCGCTATTCTTGGCGGTATCGTGGGCGACGCGGCTTTCTCACCGGCCTTTTACTCCCTGTTCTCTCAATATCTGTCGCCAGAACTCTCTGAGCAGTTGAGCTTTATTCTCTCCTTCTCGCTGGTCACCGGTATGTTTATCCTCTTCGCGGACTTAACCCCGAAACGCATCGGTATGATTGCGCCAGAAGCTGTGGCTTTGCGTATCATCAACCCGATGCGCTTCTGTCTGTTTGTGTTCACGCCGCTGGTGTGGTTCTTCAACGGGTTGGCGAACGTGATCTTCCGCATCTTCAAATTGCCGATGGTGCGCAAGGATGACATCACCTCTGATGATATTTATGCCGTGGTGGAAGCTGGCGCGCTCGCGGGCGTGTTGCGTAAACAGGAACATGAGCTGATTGAAAACGTGTTCGAGCTGGAATCACGCACCGTGCCATCATCCATGACGCCGCGTGAAAACGTCATCTGGTTCGATCTGCATGAAGACGAGCAGAGCCTGAAAAACAAAGTGGCGGAACATCCGCACTCCAAGTTCCTTGTCTGTAACGAAGATATTGACCACATCATTGGTTACGTTGACTCGAAAGATTTACTGAATCGTGTTCTGGCGAATCAGAGCATGGCGCTGAACAGCGGCGTGCAGATCCGCAACACCCTGATTGTTCCGGATACGCTGACCCTTTCGGAAGCGCTGGAAAGCTTTAAAACCGCCGGTGAAGATTTCGCGGTGATCATGAACGAATACGCGCTGGTGGTCGGTATCATCACGCTGAATGATGTGATGACCACGCTGATGGGCGATCTGGTCGGCCAGGGTCTGGAAGAGCAGATTGTGGCGCGCGACGAGAACTCCTGGCTGATTGACGGCGGTACGCCGATCGATGACGTGATGCGCGTGCTGGATATCGATGAGTTCCCGCAATCAGGTAACTACGAAACGATTGGCGGCTTTATGATGTTCATGCTGCGTAAAATCCCGAAACGGACCGATTCCGTGAAATTCTCAGGCTACAAATTCGAAGTGGTGGATATCGATAACTACCGTATCGATCAGCTGCTGGTGACGCGCCTGGACAGCAAACCGAGCGTACTGGTGCCGAAACTGCCGGACGCGAAAGAAGACGTGAAAGCGTAGTTTCGCTGGCTCTTCCTGCCTCAGAAACATCAACGGCTCCCGAAGGGAGCCGTTCTTTAAACTACTGCATAGCACGTTGGTTAAGCCATCTCAGTTTGCAGACGCAGAACCTGACGGTTGACTTCGGACATCACAGACAAGTGCTGTTTATCCTTCACTTTTGGGATAAGAATCTTACCCTTATCAAACTCAAAAGCGCCAACATCCTTGATATATAACCGTCCACGGAACAGGATTTTCACGTACTTCGCCACTTGCAGTGGGTTGTACCGTTGGAAAATTTTCATTGTTATCTCCTGCTTAAGTGTTACGCCCCTGTGGTACCACAATCGGTCCAACCGTTATAAGGCGCAAATTTTAATGCCATTTGACTATAGACTATCTGGGCGATGTTTCCAGCGCGTATAAGTTTATTTACCTTTTCATTACAGTTAATCAGAATCATCTCTGAATCAGGGTGCGGTCCTCAGTATAAGCCTTCGTTTTTCACAGGATTTGTGCGCCCGTCCGCAAACTGGCATCGCTCTTGCGGGAAAAAGCATCATTCGCACATATGATTAAGAATCAGACCCAAGTGGTCGGATCACCTGCAAACAATAAGAAGGAAATACCATGACCTTACGTAAGATTCTGGCGCTGGCGTGCCTGTTAGCGCCAATGATGGCCTCCGCGCATAGCTTCGAAACGGGCCAGCGCGTCCCGCCGGTCGGGATTGCCGATCGCGGCGAATTGATTCTTGAAAATGATAAGTTCAGCTATAAAAGCTGGAACAGCGCACAGTTGCCCGGGAAGGTGCGTCTCCTTCAGCACATCGCCGGTCGCACCTCCGCTAAAGAAAAAAATGCGACGCTGATTGAAGCGATCAAAGCGGCAAAACTGCCCCATGACGTTTACCAGACCACGACGATCGTCAACACTGACGACGCGATTCCAGGCTCCGGTATGTTTGTGCGCAGCAGCCTTGAGAGCAATAAGAAGCTCTATCCGTGGTCGCAGTTTATCGTCGACAGTAACGGCATGGCCCGTAAAGCCTGGCAACTGGATGAAGAGAGCTCTGCTGTCGCGGTACTTGATAAAGAGGGTCGCGTGCAGTGGGCAAAAGACGGGGCGCTAACTCAGGAAGAGGTGCAGCAGGTGATTGCCCTGCTGCATAAGCTACTCAATAAATAGAGACCCGAAAGCCGGGGTTGAGGAACGATTCACGCGGGGTGTAATCCAGCGGTTTACCCTGCCAGTCGTGAACGTGCGCCCCGGCTGCTGCCGCGACGGCATGGCCCGCAGCGGTATCCCAGACGTTGGTCGGCCCGAAGCGCGGGTACAACTGCGCCTGCCCTTCCGCCACCAGGCAGAACTTCAGCGACGAACCAATCGACGTCGTCTGGTGTTCACCCAGCTGCTGTAAATATTCTTTCAGTTCGTTGTCTGCGTGGGAGCGGCTAATCACCACCAGCGGCGGACGCGCGTCGCGTACCTGAATCTGCTTGCGTACGTTGCACTCTTCTTTCCAGGCTTTGCCTTCTGCCGCGCTGTACATCACTTTCATCACCGGCGCATAGACCACGCCCAGTACCGGTTTGCCCTTCTCGATAAGCGCAATGTTGACGGTGAACTCACCGTTGCGTTTGATGAACTCTTTGGTGCCATCCAGCGGGTCAACCAGCCAGTATCGCTGCCAGTGCTGGCGCACTTCCCAGGCCGGCGGGTCCTCTTCGGAGAGTACGGGAATATCCGGAGTCAGTTGCGTTAAGCCTTCGAGAATCACCGCGTGAGCGGCGATATCCGCCGCGGTTACCGGAGAATCGTCCTGCTTGCTGGCAATCTCCATCGGTTTGACTCCATCATAGACCTGCATAATGGCATCGCCCGCGTTCCGTGCAAGCTGGCATACGTGTTCTAACATTCTCCACCTCGTTTGTTGCAGTGGTCTTAACTCATTGTTTTACTTATACCCGATCAGAGGCGAATCCGCCAACTGTGATAGCGACTGCGGTTTTGCTTGCTAAACTGATGCATGATTCACAGTTCTGTAAGCAAGAAGATTTATATACATTTTCTTTTGTGGCTTAGATCTTAAAAGGATGCCCTCTGATGATTAAGTTTAGTGCAACGCTTCTGGCCACGCTGATCGCGGCCAGTGTGAATGCCGCGACCGTCGATCTGCGGATAATGGAAACCACTGATTTGCATAGCAACATGATGGATTTCGATTATTACAAAGATACCGCAACCGAAAAATTCGGACTGGTACGCACTGCAAGCCTGATTAACGCCGCACGTAATGAAGCCAAAAACAGCGTGCTGGTCGACAATGGCGATCTGATTCAGGGCAGTCCGCTGGGCGACTATATGGCGGCAAAGGGACTGAAAAAAGGCGATGTCCATCCGGTGTATAAGGCGCTGAATACGCTGGATTACGCGGTGGGTAACCTCGGTAACCATGAGTTCAACTACGGACTGGCGTATCTGCAAAACGCGCTCGCTGGAGCGAAGTTCCCCTATGTTAACGCCAATATCATCGACGTTAAGACCCAAAAGCCGTTGTTTACCCCTTATCTTATTAAAGAGACGGATGTCGTCGATCAGGAAGGCCATAAGCAGACGCTGAAAATCGGCTATATCGGGTTTGTTCCACCGCAGATCATGACCTGGGATAAAGCCAACCTGAGCGGCAAAGTGACGGTTAACGACATTACCGAAACCGCACGTCAATATGTGCCGGAAATGCGTGAAAAAGGGGCCGATGTGGTGGTGGTGGTCGCGCACTCGGGACTCTCTGCCGACCCATACCAGAGCATGGCGGAAAACTCGGTTTATTATCTCAGTGAAGTGCCCGGCGTGGACGCAATCCTGTTTGGTCATGCTCACGCCGTCTTCCCCGGTAAAGACTTTGCCAACATCAAAGGCGCGGATATCGCAAAAGGGACGCTGAACGGCGTGCCGGCGGTGATGCCAGGCATGTGGGGCGATCATCTGGGCGTGGTGGATCTGGTGCTCAGTAACGACAGCGGCAAATGGCAGGTGACGCAGGCCAAAGCCGAAGCGCGCCCCATTTACGACGCCGCTGCGAAGAAATCACTCGCTGCCGAAGACAGCAAGCTGGTGGAGATTCTGAAAGCTGACCACGACGCGACGCGCGAATTTGTCAGCAAGCCGATCGGTAAATCCGCTGATAACATGTACAGCTATCTGGCGCTGGTGCAGGACGATCCGACCGTGCAGGTGGTTAATAACGCGCAGAAAGCCTATGTCGAACATTTCATTCAGGGCGATCCGGATCTGGCGAAACTGCCGGTCCTTTCCGCCGCCGCGCCGTTTAAAGTCGGTGGGCGTAAAAACGATCCGGCCAGTTTTGTCGAAGTGGAAAAAGGTCAGTTAACCTTCCGTAATGCCGCTGACCTTTATCTGTACCCGAACACGCTGGTCGTCGTTAAAGCCAGCGGCAAAGAGGTGAAAGAGTGGCTGGAGTGCTCCGCCGGACAGTTTAATCAGATCGATATCACCAGCAGCAAACCGCAGTCGCTCATCAACTGGGACGGTTTTCGCACCTATAACTTCGATGTGATCGATGGCGTGGAATACCAGATTGATGTCTCACAGCCCGCACGCTATGACGGTGAATGCCAGACGGTAAACCCAAAAGCAGAAAGGATTAAAAATCTGACCTTCAACGGCAAGCCGATTGATCCGAATGCCACTTTCCTGGTCGCCACTAATAACTATCGCGCTTATGGCGGTAAATTTGCCGGAACCGGCGACAGCCATATTGCCTTTGCGTCACCGGATGAAAACCGCTCGGTGCTGGCGGCATGGATTGGCGCGGAATCTAAACGCGCCGGGGAAATTCATCCGGCGGCTGATAACAACTGGCGTCTGGCGCCAATTCACAGCGAGAAGAAACTGGATATCCGCTTCGAAACCTCGCCGGGGGGATAAAGCCGCCGCGTTTATCAAAGAGAAAGGCCAGTACCCGATGCAAAAAGTGGCAACCGATGAGATCGGTTTCGCAATTTATCAGTTGGATTTAAGCAAGTAGCGTGAATGCCGGGTGGCACCCCGCCATCCGGCAACGTTTTACGCCGCCCGCGCTTCCCGTTCTGCTAACACCTGCGGCAGATTCAGCTCAATCCAGTCTGCCAGCGCGGCGACTTTATCACTGACCTGCTCGCCCAGCGGGGTCAAACTGTATTCCACGTGCGGCGGCACAACCGGATACGAAACCCGGTTGATGAACCCATCCTGCTCCAGCGCCTGCAACGACTGCGCCAGCATTTTCTCGCTTACGCCCCCCATTTTACGCCGCAGATCGCTGAAGCGATGTGTGCCGTCGCGTAGCGCCACCAGGATCAACACGCCCCAGCGACTGGTCACATGCTTTAACACCTCACGCGACGGGCACTGTTCGGCAAACAAATTGCCGTCACGCAGTTGTTGAGAAAGTGTCGGTGCACTCATCTTATACTTACCTTTTTTGTGCGTACTTACTAAAAGTAAGTTTAAGTGCTAGCTTTATAAAACACAAGCGACACATTAAGGAGTCATCCCATGATTGCAGTTACCGGCGCGACGGGCCAACTGGGCCAACACGTTATTGAGAACCTGCTGAAAACCGTACCTGCCAGCCAGATTGTGGCGATAGTGCGTAACCCGGCGAAAGCCACCGCGTTAAGCCAACAGGGCATCACCGTACGTCAGGCGGATTACAGCGACGAAACCGCATTCACCCAGGCATTACAGGGTGTTGATAAGCTGCTGTTGATCTCTTCCAGTGAAGTGGGGCAACGTGCCGCCCAGCACCGTAATGTCATTAATGCGGCGAAGACCGCGAAAGTGAAATTTATTGCCTACACCAGCCTGTTGCATGCCGACCGCTCTCCTCTCGCTTTGCACGTAGAACACGTCGACACCGAGAAGATGCTGGCTGACTCCGGTATTGCCTACGCGCTGTTGCGTAACGGCTGGTATACCGAAAACTATCTTGCCAGCGCGCCTGCTGCGCTGGAGCATGGTGTGTTTATCGGCGCGGCGGGCGAGGGCCGAATTGCCTCTGCGACGCGTGCGGATTACGCTGCGGCCGCCGCACAGGTCATCAGCACCGAAGGCCATGCCGGTAAGGTGTATGAACTGGCGGGTGATGAATCCTGGACGCTGAGCCAGCTGGCCGCAGAACTGAGTAAACAGAGCGGCAAACCTGTCGTTTATCAGAACATGAGCGAAGCCGATTTTGCCGCCGCGCTGAAAAGCGTGGGTCTACCCGCCGGTCTGGCAGAGATGCTCGCCGATTCAGACACCGGCGCATCCAAAGGCGGTCTGTTCGATGACAGCCACACGCTGAGCAAACTGATTGGCCGCCCGACCACGTCGCTGGCAGAGAGCATCAACGCGCTCCTGTAAGTATTAAAAATCAGCTAATTACGGTGGTATCCCCCGCGCATCCTCTCTGATAATGACGGGATGATGCGTGGGGAAAAACGTGCAGGCTGTACCCGAGCAGTTTAGTGATGAAAAAGGCGTATTTCGCGTTTTATCGTTATTCCAGGGTGGCAATCATCACTGCGCTGGCGGTGAACGCGCCGGTCGGAATATCGGTGTATGCCACACTGGCTTCACGTACTGGTTCAAAACTTAACTTTTCGGTTTGTGTACCCACATTATAGGTTCGGGTGTAGGTTGTGCCGGTATCCACCACGGTATCATTCAGCGACATCGCAATAGAAAGACCGTTCGCTGATGAATGGATATATTGATTTCCGTCAGTTGACCCGGGCGTATACTGAAACTTAATTGAATACGTTGCAGTGCCAGTGCCAGTGCACGTGACATCCAGCAGTTTATCTGTGGCAGGCGTCGTGCCAGGAATTGTACCGATTATGCTGCGGTCGATGTCGCCCAGAGGGACATCCAGCGCATTGCCATTATTAAATGTACATGTAATCAGTACAGGCGCAGGAGGGAGGGGGGTTTTACCACCACCTAAACAGCCTTGCGGGGTATTATTAAACAGATACTGCTTGTTAACTTTATCTATATTATTATACAGCACATAGCACATATATTTTTTTGGTGTCTCAAAAAAGCTTATCACCGCTGGCATCAGTAAATGTAAACTGAATTGTACGTAAATCTTGCCCAGCTTTAATATAAACTCCATTCATAGCAAAGTGTGAGCCACAGCAAGGACTATATGAATTGGGATCGTTTGTTTCGTATAATGCAACACCATAACTGCCATCTACGGGCACAGTATTCCCTTTGCCAATATTCAAGGTACAATAAGCACCTAAGGGTTCGTTGATATATAAACCGGTCATGGGTGTATCACGTGAAACAGGGCAGTTACCTTTCACACCGGGAACACCATTCCAGGCCGCCGAAGCCTCAATGCTTATTAAAGAAAAAAAGTAAAAACAGGGTGCTGATCATTACTTTTTTTATAACTGTGAATCAAAATCATCAAAAATACTCCGCCATTAACGTTGCCGTTGCTGTAAACGTTGCCGCCTGTAGTTCGCTGTCAGGATCCTGATCCAGCCTGATATCCAGTTTCGGCGGGTTATGCCAGTCAGCCACGGAGAAAGGCGTATTCAGCGTTTGTTCCAGGCCTTCATTAAGAAAGGTCACCCACAGCCCCGGCTGGCTGGCCGCCATCGTGGCGCTATGCCCTGCCACAGGCGTTGCCTTGATCGTCATTTCCACGCTGTTGCTCTCAGTTGCGCCGGAACAATTAAGAGAATAGTTGATGGGTTGCGTGATCGTCCCGGTTGCGACCTTATTCACCGCAACAGTACCGAACACCACGTTAATCACCTGATTGTTATTCACCGTGCAGGCTTTTCGCCCCATGAGATGACCGGTAAAAGAAATATCTATGCTGTCGCCAGTTTGCGCCGCAAAAAGTTCAGGCACCTGAAACCCGGCAAGAAAAATAGTCAAAATCAGGACGCGGCCGTTCCGTTTCATTACGCAAACTCCATTATCAGCGTCGCGCTGGCACTGATTCTTGCGCCGTTGATTAATCCGTCGCCCTGCCCCACCAGTACCAGTTCCGCCTGAATGGCAGGCTGCTGCGTCAGCATATCCACGGCAAATGGCGCGTTCACATCCTGTACCAGACCGTTAACCAGCAGACGTATACCCAGCTCCTGGCCCGGGTTGCTGTCATTAATGCTGACAGGCAATAACTTATGCCCGTTATAATCGAGCGTTACCCCCCCCGACCGGACTGAAGGTCATTTGCGCTTTGCCGCCTGCGTCCCCGGTACAACTCATCGTTGCAGGAACTGTTTCCAGGTACGAGCCAGAGAGCACCGTTCCACCATCGGCCGGCTCAAAATCCACTTCACTAAAATCAACGGTGGCTGAATCACCATTGTTAAAGGTACAGGCCCCATTGGCCACGACCGTACCGCTAATATTAATATTGATATTAACCGAGTCGTCCGCAAAGGCACTGTACCCCCCAACCATAAGGCTCAATAGCAGCACAACATGTTTCCAGATACGCATTTCCACCTCTCAGGGATAATCGATTTGAAACGTTGCCGTCGCAATAAATGGCCCGGCCGTCAGACTTTGCGCAGCAATCGCATCTGGCTCAGCCTGAACATAGCCGCGTAACGCCAGGGTATTGGTGCCATTTGCTAACGCAAATACAGGGCTGGGCTGGTTCAGCACCAGCGGTTGCGGACTGCCTTCGTCCGTTTCAATGCCAAACGCGATGCCGTGTGTGTCGCCGTCGTCCGGAACCAGTAACCCCGGTAAAGCAACGCTTTCCGTTCCTTTAAAGGTCACCGTCGCGCTATTGCCTAATGAGGTATCGCACTCGGTCAACACAATCGCAAACGGCTCGCCGGGCGTGCGGCTGGTCTGGTAAAAATACTTGCTTGCCAGGTTGCCGAAATCGAGGGTGATGGCGGATGAGTCGGTACTCAATGTGCAAGGCTCTGCAACTAATTGACCTGAGATTTGCACATTATTTTCTATTGCGAACGCAGACGGCATCAGCATTGTCAGTGCCAGGTAATAAAACAGGCGTTTCATCAGTCATATTCCAGGAAAAAGTTCACGGACGCCTGATACGCCCCTTTTACCAGCGGCGCGCTTGTGCGTTCGGGTGTGACATACCAGATCAGCTCATCGCTCGGCGGCATGGCAAACTGCGGTCTACCGCGCTGCCCCAGGCTGATGTCATTCTGCTGCGCATCAGTGATGCGTAGCCCGAACCCGCTGGCCCCGGTCACCTTAACGAGTTGTGAGTTGTCTGCATCGCCCGAGGCGATAAAACGGACCGTCAATACGGGCTGAACCGGATCCCAGCTACGGGTTCCGGTTTTAACGTTCAGGCTGTTGCCGCGCATGCGGATACAGTATTTAAAGTGCATCACAACAGGAATGGGCATTCCGCGATCGCCCGGTTTTGCCAGTAACGCGCTCGAGATGTCGCCCAGATCAACCTGCTGCCAGGATGAGGCCAGGTCAAGCATACAGACACCTTCGGTCATCATGCCGCGCACCTCGATGTTCAGTGTATCGCTGCCTGCCTGCGCCAGTGTACTGAACAACACCAGAGCCATGCCGCAGACCGCTCGCTTTGCGTTACCGGAGTTCATCGGTTTTAGCCCGCCTGGGTGGACTGCACAGTGCAGTTGTTGCCACCACAGCGATAAATCAGCTTCGGACGTCCGCCGAAGTCGTTGATATAGGTCACGACCGGATTGTTGCCCATCTCGTTCGCGCTGCTTCCCAGCGGCGCGCTACTCTTAGGCGCAACCAGCACAGGCTTAAAGGATTTAATCGCCGCCCCTTTCAGCGAAGGCGATACCTCGACGATGGAGATGTAATAGGCCGTAGGGTTGTTTGCCACGTAATGATCGCCCTGGTGAGTTAAGGTCATCTGCTCCTGCCACGGTTTGTCGGACGGGTTAACAGCGAGCCCCGCCGGACGATAAAAGAGCTTGATACGCGTCTGCAGGGCAATTTGCAGCGTGTTAGGTTTATCCGTTTTTGGCGGGATTTCGCGCAGGTTAAAGTAGAACAGGGTTTCTTTATCCTGCGCCAGCAGGTTAAAGTAGAACAGGGTTTCTTTATCCTGCGCCAGCAGGTTCATGGCCGGCGTGGTCTGGACTTTCACCTGGGTTTTACTACCGGGTTCGATACGTTGCACGGGTGGCAAAGCAGTCAGCGGATCGGTCAGCTTTTTTACCCTGCGCATCCTCAACCCACGCCTGCGCCAGGAACGGCAGCTCGCGGTTCTGGTTGGTAACCCCCAGGCTTACGGATTTGTCACCACCATTGAGCACAACCCGCGTGCGATCCAGGGCCAGAGCAGCATCGGCGCTCTGCGCCACGGTCAACCCAGTCGCCGTTAACAGGAAAAGGCTCATCAGTTGTTTTTTAGAATGTTGAAACATCGTACGTTCTCATCGTCATAAGTCAGTTATTTGCTGCCAGCAGGTAAGCAAGGCAGAAGCATTTTTTGGCTTTCCAGATCCACAGGTAACCGTGTCGGTAGGGTAATTGTGCACTGGTCTGTTCCTTCCCAGTTCACGCCCATCACCTCACCAGGCTTAATCCCCGTCAGCCAGACTTCGCCGTCTTCGCCGATGAGCCCGGTCTGTTCCTTATCCTGATTGATCACTGTTGCGCCAAACGGCGGGACAGTGCCATCCGCCAGACGGATTATCGCCATGGCCTTTTTTACCGGCGATGATGCCGAACTTACGGTAACCAATCGCGCCTTCGGTGAGGGTTCCTTCCACCACGGAACGGTTGGTATCGACATCATCTCCTAACGCATCCATGTCAATGTTCACGCTATTTCGGTAGTAGCTGCTCACATCTCCCACGACGGCTTTACCGAACATATTTGAGCGGGTGTTGTTGCCTGCTCCTTTTACCGGTACGTCGCTGACGCCTGCGGTATCGACCATCATTCGCGTACCGCCCGGTACGGACATCCGGTGCAGGGCTGCACCGTGGGCGGTGGCCGTCATGCCGCCGCGAATTGACATCCCCACTGAGCTGTACTGATTACTCTGCTGTGCGGCAGTCGCCGTGACCTCAGCAATATCCCCTTCATGCGTCAGGTAACCACTGCCACCCGTCGCACCGTTTTGGTCCCGACTGACGCTTATATGGTAGTCATTATTTGCGTTAATTTTGTCGCTGTACGAAAGCGAATGACCAACGCCTGCCTGACCAAACTGACTGTCGTAGCTCAGCGAGCCGGACTCCCCCCCACGGCAGCGACAGGCTGACGTACACCCCTTTATCCTGGCTGTCCGTACTCTGCGTACGGAAGGCGGACAAGTTCATGCTGATGTTTTTAAACCGGCCCAGATCGAAATAGCGGGATATCGACAGGTTATAGGTCGTGCTGGTGGGTTGATCCCAGTACGTCTGCCTACTGTAGTTCAGATACACACTCATATTGAGCGGACGGATTTGCTGGTTAAACGAGATGGTATACATCTCTTTACCGCTGCCGCCGCTGTCGTTGTTGTGATAACGCGCATCGAGGTACTGCGACATACTCATAAAGTCACGTTCGGAGAAGCGATACCCTGCGAAAGTCACCTGGCTGTCAGTGCTGTCGAACCGCTTGGAATAACTCACACGGTACGATCCGCCCTGTTTCGTTCCTGCATTTGGCAGCGTGGCGCGGGATTGTGTCACATCAAACGAAAGAGCACCGAGGACTAACAAATCTCGTCCAATACCCAGCGCAGCTGCGTTGTAATCCCCTGCAGCCAATACACCGCCATACAATGACCAGCCGTTGTTCACCCCCCCAGGAAAACTCACCCGTTCCGAATACCGGCCCATTTACATGGTGGTCAAAGTCAGAGGGACGCCCTGCGGCAACTTTGTACCGCACCATCCCCGGACGCGTCAGATACGGCACGTTTGAAGTGTTCATCTGATACGTTTGAACGCTTCCGTCCTGTTCGGTCACTTTCACATCCAGTGTTCCCACCACCGCATTATTCAGATCCTGAATACGAAACGGCCCTGCAGCAACGGTCGTTTCGTATAACACCCGCCCCTGCTGGCTAACCGTCACTTTAGCGTTGGTTTTCGCTATGCCGGTGACTTCCGGCGCATAACCGCGCAAATTAGGCGGCAGCATGCTGTCACTAGAGACCAGGCTGGTACCGGTAAAACGAAAGCTGTCGAACATATCTGAAGACAAATAATCTTCACCCAGCGTCATTTTCGCCCGTATAGACGGCAGCGCCCGGTAAAGATAAAAACGATTCCAGTCCAGCGATTGCGCATTACTTGACGTATTGCCTGACTGTTGCACCATCTGACCCTGCCAGTCAGCACGTAAGCGCCATGCACCCATGTTTAATCCGGCCGTACCGTTTCCGCTGAGCGTCTTGCTGTCACTTTCTTCACCAGATGTCTTTTGACGGGTCGCCTGACCGTTGATGTTATAGTCGAACATCATGCCCGCTACGCCGTTATCCCAGCGTGACGGGGGATCCCAGTTATCCGACACGTACTCAAGGTACGCTTGCGGCAGGCTGATAAAGAGCGCGCCATTGCCCAAATCACCGCGGACTGCCATACCTGGAAGCGACTGGGGATCCAGACATTCTCCGTTATGCCACCAACTCAATTGTTTGCTGGATTTGGTGGTAAGCCCCAGACGCGTAACTATGTCCGTTGTCAGACAAGCTTCACTCCCGTCAGGATCGTTATCAGGAGCAATAAATTGCACCGGCTGCTCGGGTAATGAACTTTTATTAACCTGTATCGCCATGGTATAGGTACCGGGCATAACGTACCCGGCACGGGAGAACTGACTTAAATCAATATGGCTGCGATCCTGAACGTCCAGCACATCGGTATTAAACTCAACGTTTTTTTCTCCGGCCCATACCGTGGAGGTATGTCCGGCAAGCACGGTTAACAGCAAACTCGCAATCACTGACCTGCGGAATAGCTGTACTTTATACTTCAACATCACTATTCCTCAGTCAGTAATACTCCAGTTTCAAACGCAGCGTGGTCTGATAAGCCCCAGGCTGAAGCATTTCACCATTACCTTTCAGCGTCAGGGTGTAATCCAGTGTGTTTGCCTGGGTTTCCTGCTGCGCAACCTTCATCGGTATTCCGGGATGAACCTCATTACCCAACGCATCAACGATTTTCACGCCGATTCCTTTCGTCTTTCCGGAGAGAACAAAAGTATTTGTGCTTCCCTGCGCACCATAGAACGTCACCCGAAATCGGTCCCCTTCAGTCAGTGCCTCGCACCCGATTAGCAAGATACTCAGCGAGGTCGATTCACCTTCTCCGTCACGCAAAATTTGCCCCACAGAGACTGGTTTCATCGTGACCAGCTGATATTCCTGTGATGTAGCAATCGAACAGGTGCTATCCAGGATGCTTCCCTCCATGCCGACACGCCCCTTCAGCACAGCTCCTGTTGCCGCCTGTTCCAGCAAAAAAATCGTCAGCATGACAGCAAAAAAATGGCGGATCGCTACGGCTGTCAACATAGGTCCTCTTTGCAAAAATGTGCCTCCCCGTGAAGGGAGGCAACAGGGGCTTATTCGTAAGTCATCATGAAGTTAGCCACGGATGCGAAGTTACCTGGGGTAACCGCGCCAGACGCGCTGCTGCCCTGGACATACGCCTGGAATTCCAGTTCGTTGTTGCCACTGCTCAGCGCAGGCAGGGAGGTTTTGATTTCCGGTTTGATTACATTGCCGCCCAGGTCAGCGATCACAACACCCACGCCAGCACCCTGGCCCGTAACAGCGAAGCTGCCGTCGAGACCCGCAGCCGAGTCACCAGCAATACCACTAAAGGTGATAGAAGCCTTGTTTGCCGTAGCCGCGTCACAATCGTGAAGTTGAATGTTGAGAGGAACTGGTGTGGATTTACCGCCACCAGCCAACTGGTTTTTAGAAATAGCACCCAGTTGAACAGTCTGGTCCAGGCTTTTAGCATCAATGGAGCATGGTGCATCAATAATGGAACCTTTAAAGGTTATTTTGCCGTGGCCCTGATCATCTGCTGCATTTGCACCTGCAACCAACACAGATGAGAGTGCAATGGTCATTAAAAGCTTATTCATAAATTACATCCTGTTCTCTATATATTTGCATTAAAACAAACCAGGCACATTTATATTGCTTCGGGACCAAGCAACCATCCTAACGAATATATTATTTCGCCAGAAGATCAATATAAAGGAAGGAAGTTTGTTTAATATTATTTAATATGTTTAGTGGCGGTAGCCACCAAACCATGAGTATAATATTAAACATCGGTCGTAAGTTCTAACACAAAAGATATGCATTTCTGGACTGTGTGTTAAAAAATTGCTGCAACATATATGTAATCCGCTGCTACAATCAATGGATACTTTGATGATCAGGAAGTCAATGAATGGTGCTAACATGAGGAGCCCCAAAATATTATCCGAAAATGGACAAATCCTGCAGAACAAGGCCTCTGAGGAAAAGCATTTTGTCTTAAGCACCAATATGGACAAAATCTTTTTGTCACTGGATCAAATTCAACGTCCGGAACAGGCCATGCGCAGGATCCATGATGCCTTGCTACCCTATGCCAGCCCTGTCGAAGTGCGTTCTAATCGGCATGTGCTTAAAGTTCCTGGTGAACAAAACTGCATCTGGCTGGTTTCGAGCGGGAATTTGTCGTATTTTCGCCGCTACGACGATCTTAAGATCGCTATTTCTCCTGCGCCGGTAGTTGCAGGCCTGGCCACACTCTTTTCACCTTTTGACCGTCACGTATACCGGGCTTCCAGGGGGGCAAAAGTGGCGTCACTGAGCTTACCCCTGGCGCATTCTGTGATAAATGATCTGAATCTCTGGAAAGACGTTTCCGAGGTGCTGGGTTACGTTGTACAGATGATGTGTTATCGCGATGAACATCTGGTCAGTAAAGATTCCTACAACATCATTCGTGCTAAGTTAGTAGAATACCTAAATAAAAAAGACCTTAATGAGCTCGACCAAACAGGTATAGCCGCCTATATCCTCAGCACCACGCACCTTTCACGTAGTCTGGTTTATAATTATCTCAGTTCACTGACAGAAGGGGGGTTATATAAAGATTGATAAAGGAAAACTTATTGAAATTGTAAAACTCCCTGAACATTATTAGCGATTCTATATTTCCCGGCCTGTACATTTCAGGCTGGGAAATTAAAAAGGGTTAACCTGGCCGCTGCCGATCGGGTGGTACTGTTTTATCGGCAACGCTATAGTACTCATCCCATTGTTTTCGTAGCCAACGGCTGCGGGTGTCATCAGGAATCACCTCATTGATGCGAACCAGATTCATGAAGACCTGTGGATCATTGCGATACTGCAAGAATTGTTGTCCCCATAAAGCATATTGCTTTAGAAGTTCTTTGTCAGGGGTTCGTCTGTATGTGATCAACATGGTATTGTGCTTATCATACAGCCAGCGTTCCCACTGAATCCAGGGGTTGACCAGCGCAGAAGCCGCAGAAAAATCTCTCATCCCCTCACGTTCAAACCTTGTAAGCACTGTCCCTGTCTGAAAACCAGTCGCAAGAAACCATAATCCTACCGTTGCGCTTACCGTCATACCCACACCCCGGAAAACCCCCCTGAGCTTCATATATTTTTTGTTCTTGTGTCGCGATACGACAAATGAGTAACAACGTCATCCAGTGTGGCGTGGACAAAATTAGTGGATATTCCACCATTAAATGGAACCCTATTGGCAAAGCAAGTCCCCAGAGAGCCATATGCTCTCGAGTGGAACGGAACATCAGGAAGAAGTACCCTACCAAAAAAGCCAGCATACCGAAGACAGCCAGGAGGCCACCTTCAGCCCATTCAAATAAAAATTCGTTGTGAGCATGGGAAACATGTTCTCCAAAATACCGGTTCAGAAGACTCAGTGATATTCGCTCAGCCTGGAATTCGTAGCTGCCATACCCCCCACCCCAGCAACGGATGTTCCTTTATCATCGCAATAGTCGCCTGAATTATTAACCAGCGATGGGTATTCGAACCCTCTTTATTGACCGTATCCAGCAATTGAAAATAATGGATGCCAAAAGCTTTCATCAGATGGATAACGGCGATGGAAATAATGACCACACAGAAAAAGGCGGGAATGACTCCTTTTGCACGAGGCCGGTTACCCATAAGCAAAATAAAAATGACATAAAGAACACAGCCATAGATCCCAGCGCGAGACTGTAGTAAATCAAGATTTATGGTAAACAACGCAATAATGGCCAACAACAGTGAGCGAACCTTCCAGTTCTCTGCTTTGAAAAGTAACCACAGCGTGCAGGCATAACCTGTAGCAACAAAACTCGCAAGAACGTTAACCTGCTGAAAAATGCCATAGGGTCGAGTTCCAGGCATAAATTCCTGAAGATTGTCTTCGGAGTGAAGAGAAAGCTGCCAGAAGGCAATAATAGTTTGAAGAAGAGCGCTGACAATGAGAATAAGCAGAAGGATTTTTTTGACCCGCAGCGACATCGGAAACTGCAGCAATGCCAGATAAAACAACACTCCTCCCCACAGGCCGGCAAATCTGGGGAGGGCATATATCTCAATTTCCGGATTCCCCCCAGATTAAAGGTAAACAAATCAGGAAACTTCCAATAATAAAAAATACCAAAGGCCTGTTCCAGCTTAACGTTCTTCTGAAACAGATAATAATACCGGCGAAAAGGATCACCAACGACATAGCGAACCAACAGATTATATTCTGCGGTAACCTCATGCCGTCTCCACCCATATTAGGAAAGTAACAGCACAACATAACAACGTAATAAAACACCAGGCAAAGCATAAGCGCGCGCAAAGATGCTTGCGGATTTTTAAATAAGGTTAACATTGTTTTATTTGCTTACCGAAATATTTGAATATTTTGCGTTGAGCTGAAAGTTTAAAATAGTTTTTCGCAGACCACAAGATCAGAAACGTCCATAACTGGACTCTGTATGCAATATCTTGATAACTAATAGTATCGCACTCGTTCCTGCATTTATCGCTCCGTATGGGGACAGGAGATATGAGGACATGTCTATTAATGGATAATTTAACAGAAGAAAAAAACGGGATTGTAAAGTAGCATTATGCTTAATCATTATGTCATATGACTGGTTCTCCAGCGCTCTGACATAGAAAAATCAATAAAATACTTCATAAGAGGTCAGTATTTTATTTCAAAGAAAATCATGTCATAAGGGAAAATCATGGGGTCCTGTTATTATAATAAGTTATGTAATGAATTAGTAACCGAGCACAACATCGTTGTCCTGAATAATGCAGATGATTTTGAGAAATGGTACGTAGAGCTTTATGATTTAAGCATGTTCCCCCCACACTGATGTTTTAGCATTACTGCATGATGAAAGCCCTCAGGACTACCCGTGTATTCCACTTATCTTTGATAAAAAAAGAATGCATCATTTATATCAGTGTAGAACTGGCAAAAAGTCTCTCCAGCGAATTGAAAGCAAAAACTGACAAAGCGGCATTACCTTACTGATAGCCAGAGATTCAGCCTTGCGCAGACCGAATGCATCAACACGCTCCTGTAAGTGTTAAAAATCGGTTAATTATGGTGGCATCCCCACGCATCCTCTCTGATAATGACGGAATGATGCGTGAGGAGATACAACGTGCAAGGTGTACCCGAGCAGTTTAGCGATGAAAAAGACAGCGCCCGCTTTCGCCATCTGGCGCAGCTACCGGGCGTTGAGTTATATCACGCGCATATCTCACGCTACGCCTTTGAGCCACATACCCACGAAGCGTTCGGTATTGGCGCAATAGAAGCCGGCGCCGAGCGCTTTCGCTATCGTGGCACGCAATATGTTGCCCCTGCCCACTCGGTCGTGACGATGAACCCGGACGAGCTGCATACCGGCGAGGCCGAAACCGCCGACGGCTGGCGCTACCGGATGATCTATCTGGAGCCTGACCTGCTGGAAGAGGTGACCGGCGTCCGATACTGGTGGTTTCACGACGTCACGCGTCACGATCCGCGCCGCTCGCGTCAGATTAGTTCGCTGATCCACGGTCTGTGGCACACCGATGATCCTTTGGCGCAAAAAAGGGTTGCTGCTGGATCTGATCGACACCTTCCAGCCGCTGGCACGTCATGCCCCTGTGCCGAAGGAAGGCGCGCATCGCTTTGAGCGCGTACGCGACTATTTACATGACAACTACATGCGCCCGGTCACCCTCGATGAACTGGCACGCGTTGCCTCGCTTAGCCCCTGGCACTTTCAGCGTCAGTTCAAAGCCCATTTCCACGTGACGCCGCACCAGATGCTGATGGCGATCCGCCTGTGGCGCGCCAAAGGCTTTCTGACGCTAGGCATGCCCGCGGCAGACGTTGCCGCCGCGACCGGCCTGACCGATCAATCCCATCTCACCCGCGCCTTTACCCATCGCTACGGCATCACTCCCGTGCGTTATCAAAAGCAGGTTTATTCGCGCTAATGCGCAAGCTCATACAATACGCGCTCCGTTTCCCTGCCTACACTTTTCGTCATGTTTAACGATGTGGATGTAAAGCATGATTAGCGGTGTGTTGTACGCCCTGCTGGCAGGGTTGATGTGGGGACTGATTTTTGTCGGACCGTTGATCGTGCCAGAATATCCGGCGGTGCTGCAGTCGATGGGACGCTATCTGGCGTTAGGTCTGATTGCCCTGCCGCTGGCATGGCTCGGACGCGTACGCCTGCGACAGCTTTCAGCGAAAGACTGGCTGACCGCGCTGGCGCTGACCATGATGGGCAACCTGATTTATTACGTCTGCCTTGCCAGCGCCATTCAACGGACCGGCGCGCCGGTCTCTACAATGATCATCGGCACGCTGCCGGTCGTCATTCCGGTATTTGCTAACCTGCTGTACAGCCATCGCGATGGCAGGCTTTCCTGGCGACGGCTGGCCCCAGCACTGGTGCTGATAGGCATCGGGTTGCTGTGCGTGAACATTGCGGAACTCAACCAGGGCTTGCCTGATTTTAGCGGCTGGCGCTACGGTTCCGGTATTGCTCTGGCGATAGTGTCGGTGGTGTGCTGGGCGTGGTATGCGCTGCGAAACGCCCGCTGGCTGCGGGAGAACCCGGAGAAACACCCGATGATGTGGGCGACGGCGCAGGCACTGGTGACATTGCCCGTGTCGCTGCTGGGCTACCTCGTCGCCTGCATTTGGCTGCATGGGCAAACGCCTGACTTCTCCCTGCCGTTTGGCCCACGACCGGCGGTGTTTGTAGGTCTAATGGTAGTGATTGCGGTCCTGTGCTCATGGGTGGGCGCGTTGTGCTGGAACATTGCCAGCCAGCGCTTACCGACGGTGATCCTCGGCCCGTTGATCGTGTTCGAAACGCTGGCGGGCTTGCTGTATACCTTCATTCTGCGTCAGGCGCTTCCCCCCCATTCTGACCCTCAGTGGTATCGCCTTGCTGGCTATCGGCGTGGTGGTGGCGGTCAGAGCAAAACCGGAAAAACCCCGCGTCATTCCGCTTTCAGAGCCAGGCCATTAATCCTTCCCCCCGAAAGGGTTATAGCGCGAAATATAAGATGCATTTAAAATACATCTTATATTATTGAGAATGAGGTAACGGCTATGGCTTATCGCGATCAACCTTTAGGTGAACTGGCGCTCTCTATCCCTCGCGCGTCGGCACTGTTTCGTAAGTACGATATGGATTATTGCTGCGGCGGTAAGCAGACGCTGGCGCGTGCTGCTGCCCGTAAAGAGCTGGACATTGATGCTATCGAAGCGCAACTCGCACAACTGGCTGAACAGCCGATCGATAAAGACTGGCGTACCGTGCCATTGGCCGAAATTATCGACCACATCATTGTGCGCTATCACGACAGACACCGCGAGCAACTGCCGGAACTGATCCTGCAGGCTACCAAAGTAGAGCGCGTTCACGCCGATAAGCCAAATGTGCCGAAAGGTCTGGCGAAATACCTGACGATGCTGCATCAGGAACTCTCCAGCCATATGATGAAAGAGGAGCAGATCCTGTTCCCGATGATCAAACAGGGCATGGGCAGCCAGGCGATGGGGCCGATCAGCGTAATGGAAAGCGAGCATGATGAAGCCGGCGAGCTGCTGGAAGTGATTAAACACACCACCCAGAACGTGACGATCCCGCCAGAAGCGTGCACCACCTGGAAAGCGATGTACAACGGCATCAATGAGATGATTGATGACCTGATGGAACACATCAGTCTGGAAAATAATGTGTTGTTCCCGCGGGCATTAGCGGGAGAATAACACTTTGCCGGATGGCGGCTGCGCCTTATCCGGCCTACAAACCATGCTTAACTGTAGGCCCGGTAAGCGCTAGCGCCACCGGGCATTGCCATTAACGAACGCCTGCCATCCGCTTCTTACCAATCAGCCACCAGCCCAGACCCAGCGCAATGAACCACAGCGGCGTGACGAGCAGCGCCTGACGGGTATCATCTTCCAGCGTCAACAGCACCACAACGAAGACGAAGAACGCCATACACACCCAGCACATCAGCTTGCCAAGCGGCATTTTGTAGATCGACTTCTCATGCAGGTGCGGACGCTGTTTGCGATACACCAGGTATGAACAAAGGATAATGGTCCAGACGAACATAAACAGGATTGCCGACACCGTGGTGATCATGGTGAACGCGCCAATCACGCTTGGATTAACGTACAGCATGACCACGCCGCCCAGCAGGCAAATGCAGGAGAAGGTCAGCCCTTTCGCCGGTACTGCGCGCTTAGAGAGTTTAGCGAACGCTTTCGGCGCCACGCCTTCCTGTGCCAGGCCGAACAGCATGCGACTGGTAGAGAAGACACCGCTGTTAGCCGAGGAGGCCGCAGACGTCAGAACCACAAAGTTAATGACGCTGGCAGCCGCAGGCAGACCCACCAGAACGAACAGCTCAACGAACGGGCTCTTATCCGGCACCACGGAACTCCACGGCGTGACCGACATAATGACGATCAGCGCAAAAACGTAGAACATGATGATACGAATCGGAATCGAGTTGATGGCGCGCGGCAGGGATTTCTCCGGATCTTTCGTCTCCGCCGCCGTCGTCCCGACCAGTTCGATCCCGACAAAGGCGAACACCGCAATCTGGAAGCCGGCAAAGAAGCCGCTAATACCTTTCGGGAACCAGCCGCCATCATTCCACAGGTGAGCAAACGACGCTTCCACACCGGTTGGTGACTGGAAGTGCATGGCAATCATCACCAGGCCGACAATAATCAGCGACACGATGGCGACGATTTTGATCATCGCGAACCAGAACTCCATCTCACCGAACATTTTCACGGTGGCAAGGTTAAGGCTCAGCAGCAGGATCACCACCGCCAGCGAGGCGACCCAGTCGGAAAGACCGGGGAACCAGAACTGCGCGTAGGCGGTAATAGCGACGACATCCGCCATCCCGGTCACCACCCAGCAGAACCAGTAGGTCCAGCCGGTGAAATAGCCTGCCCACGGTCCCAGCAGATCCGAAGCAAAGTCGCTAAACGATTTGTATTCCAGATTCGAGAGCAGCAATTCTCCCATTGCGCGCATCACGAAAAAGAGCATAAAGCCAATGATCATATAAACAAAAATGATCGACGGCCCGGCGAGACTGATAGTTTTACCCGAGCCCATAAACAGGCCTGTACCAATGGCGCCGCCAATGGCAATAAGCTGAATATGTCGGTTTGTGAGATTGCGCCGTAGCGACTGTTCAGTCGGAGCCTGTTCGTCGGCGGCGACTTTTACCTGATCTACCATGTTTTATTCTTCCTGTACCTGTCTGTGTTGTGCGGGCTCTGCGGCCTTTAGTGCGTCTGTTGTGCATCTATGATACGACGATCCTGTTTTCAGGACTTATCGATATTAGGTAAGAATCGGCGGGATGAATACTAAGATTTAAATATTATGTTAATTATATGTTTAAAGTGAGTGTCATATCACTCTGGTAACGCGAATTAGCTCACAAAAATACACGCAACTGATGCATTTGCAAGATAAAATTCCGATGTCTGGCAAACAGGCAGCGTTATTGCGTATTTTCGTCCCCTCCAGAGCGGAGGGGAACAGAAGTGACTACTTACAGGATTTCCAGCAGCTCGACGTCAAACACCAGGGTGCTGAATGGCGGGATCGACGCACCGGCGCCACGTTCGCCGTAAGCCAGTTCCTGCGGAATGGTCAGTTCCCATTTAGAGCCAACCGGCATCAGGGTCAGCGCTTCAATCCAGCCTGGGATCACGCCATTAACCGGGAATTCTGCCGGTTCGCCGCGGGCAACGGAGCTGTCAAACACGGTACCGTCGATCAGTTTGCCGGTGTAGTGCACGCGAACGCGGTCAGTACGCGCCGGGATAGCGCCTTCGCCCTGGGTCAGCACGCGGAATTGCAGACCAGACTCCGTGCTGTTCACGCCCTCTTTCTCACGGTTCTCTTCCAGATATTTCACACCATCTGCGGCCATCGCCTGGAAGCGTTCGCGACGTACGGCATCCGCACGTTCATGAATTTCACGCAGCGCGCGATGCACCACATCAACCGGCACGGCTGGCTGCTTGCCTTCCAGCGCATCAGCGATACCGGCAACCAGCGCTTCAGGCAACAGCCCTTCCAGTCCGGATTCGCTCAGTTGCTGTCCTACCTGCAAACCAATGCCGTAGCTTGCTTGCGCTTCGATAGTGTCAAAAGTCGGGGTTGCCATCGTATTTCCTTTCATCGGATATAAAGTAGCGGGCAGCATAACAGCCACACCTCCTCCGGTAAAATGTTGTCTCGGGGGAGGATGACAAATCACGACGAAAAAGAAACAATAGGGATATTCCCCCTGGAGATGTATCAAAAACGGGGAATATCACGAACATCATAGCGTTAGCTGTCTATACTCTATGATTGAGGACTGAGACGCGGAGCAGGAGGAAAGCCATGCCCGGGCGCTTTGAATTAAAACCAACCCTGGCGAAAATCTGGCATGCACCGGACAATTTTCGCATTATGGACCCGCTTCCGCCTATGCACCGCCGCGGCATCATTATTGCGGCGATTGTGCTGGTCGTCGGTTTTCTGCTCCCCTCAAATGACACGAACGATACGCCATCGGTAACCCGTAACGCGCAACTGGATCTCCAGTCGACGTCGCAACCACCGACCGAAGCGCAGCTTCAGGCCCAGCTTGTTGCCCCGCAAAACGATCCGGGACAGATCGCTCCCGTCGCGCCGGAGCCCATTCAGGAAGGACAACCGGAAGAGCAACCTCAGTCACAGCAACCGCAAACCCAGCCTTTCCAGCAGGATAACGGCATTGAGCAACAATGGCGCTCCTATCGCGTCGAGCCCGGTAAAACCATGGCACAACTGTTCCGCGATCACGGACTGCCGCCAACAGACGTATATGCGATGGCGCAGGTTGAAGGTGCCGGCAAGCCGCTCAGCAATCTGCAAAACGGACAGATGGTGCAAATTCGCCAGAATGCGAATGGCGTGGTGACCGGGCTAACTATCGATACCGGCAACAATCAGCAGGTACTGTTTACCCGTCAGCCTGACGGCAGTTTTATTCGCGCACGTTAATTCATCGCGCCATCGTCTGCCAGGCCTGATAAGCGTAGCGCCATCAGGCACATCAACGCAGTGCCGGATAGCGGCTTTTGCCTTATCCGGCCTATCATGGCATTAGCGGTGTTAGCGCTTCACCTTATTGACCCACCAGATCCCCGAGCACACCAGCACCAGCGCAATCGCGTATTTCCACTCCAGGATATTCTCGCCAAGGAAAATCGCGGACAGCAACGCGCCGGAGACCGGGATCAGGAAGTTAAACGGCGCAATCATCCCCACGCGGTTGTACTTGAGCAAGATACTCCACAGCGCAAAAGCCACCGAAGAGAGCAACGTCAGATAACCGAGAATCGCCACCGATGCGAGTCCGTGAACTGCCAGTGTGCCGCCAAAGACATAACCACCAATCACCAGAACCAGACCGCCAATCCCTAACTGGTAACCCGTCATCACCGTGGGATCCACGGTCTGAGAGAGTCGCTTACCGTAAAGCGTCGCGGCGGAGAGAATAAATGCCGCCAGCACAATCGAGCCATCGCCCGCCAGGGTAAAACTAAAATCCAGCAGTCCGCTGTTGAAGTTCACCACCATCACGCCGGCAAAACCAAGAATACAGCCCAGCGTTTTATTGTAACTGAGCTTGTCGTTCTGATAGATAAAATGCGCCAATAGCACGCTGAAGAAGGTGCCTGTGGCATTCATGATCGATCCTTTCACACCGGTCGTGAACGCAAGGCCGATGTAAAAGAAGATGTATTGCAGCGAGGTTTGCGTTACCCCCAGCAGCGTCAGTTGCCTGAACTGCCGGGAACTCAGGCGACCAATCGGCTTACGCTGCGCCATCGCCAGCAGAAGTAACAGCAGGCCTGCAAACAGGAAGCGGTATCCGGCGAAAACAATTTTCGAAGGGATATCGTCAGCGGCGATCTGGAAGATCTCATAACCGCTCTTTATGGCCGGATAGGCACTGCCCCAGAGCAGACAACAAAACGCCGCGCTCAGCCAGACGACATTTTTACGCGCAAACAACGGTTGCGGGTGCGGAGTATCCATTCATCACCAGATTGAAATTATGTTTTATTTTTAGTGATTATCCCGAAAAGGATAAAGAATAGCCAGCACGAATAATGAGGGGAGCAGAAAAGCAAAACGCCGACACAAGGCCGGCGTTTCGTACGAGATTGTCAGAATAAAAACTTATTCTGCAACAACGTTAATGGTCAGCTTAGCGAAGACTTCGCTGTGAACCTGGAAGTTCACTTCGTGCTCACCAGTGGTACGCAGAACGCCGTTCGGCAGACGAACTTCGCTCTTAGCCACTTCAACGCCAGCTGCAGTCACTGCATCAGCGATGTCACGGGTACCGATGGAACCGAACAGTTTACCTTCGTCGCCTGCTTTAGACGCGATAGTAACGGTTTCCAGTGCGTTGATTTTCTCTGCGCGTGCATTTGCAGCAGCCAGAACGTCAGCCAGTTTAGCTTCCAGTTCAGCGCGACGTGCTTCGAAGTATTCAACGTTTTTCTTGGTAGCAGGAACAGCTTTACCCTGTGGTACCAGGAAGTTACGAGCATAGCCCGCTTTAACGTTAACCTGATCACCCAGGCTACCCAGGTTTGCTACTTTATCAAGCAGAATAACTTGCATTACCTTATCCTCTCAAAGTCGTATTAATGGACCGTGACCGATTACTGATGACGATCAGTGTACGGCAGCAGAGACAGGTAGCGAGCGCGTTTGATAGCGCGAGCCAGCTGACGCTGGTATTTTGCACGGGTACCGGTGATACGGCTTGGGACAATCTTACCGCTTTCGGTGATGTAGTTTTTCAGCGTAGCGATATCTTTATAGTCGATCTCTTGAACGCCTTCCGCGGTGAAACGGCAGAACTTGCGACGACGGAAATAACGTGCCATATGGCTAGTCTCCAGAATCTATCAATTCAATCTGCTCGGCATGCAGAACCATTTTGCTCAGGCCGTTCTTTGCCTTGTGGCAAGAAATGAACCCCTGAACCGTTACTGCGCTACCGACCGTTATACTGTGAGTAATGGCCTGGTTTTTGTGTCCGCTAACAATCACGGGCATTTGGCACCACGCCTGCCGGTGAAATCCGGCTTCCTCCTGCACAGAACGATGCTCAAGCACGAACTGGCAGTGCGGAATTCCTGATGGACTGACCTTTCGAAGGGGGGGTCCTGCACACGGTGCCGGACAACACCAGACGGTTGGTCATCAGAAATTACTCTTCAGAATCCCCAGCTTCAGCATCATCTGCGGTTTCGTTTGCGAAATCATCGCGACGCTCACGGCGCTCGTCTTTCGCTTTAACCATCGGAGATGCTTCGGTAACAGCGTGCTTAGTACGCATTACCATGCTGCGGATAACGGCGTCGTTGAAGCGGAAAGTTGTTTCCAGCTCATCGATCACTTCCTGCGGAGCTTCAACGTTCAGCAGAACGTAGTGTGCTTTGTGCAGTTTGTTGATCGGGTAAGCCAGCTGACGGCGGCCCCAGTCTTCCAGACGGTGGATCTTGCCTTCTGCACCAGTGATGGCAGCAGAGTAACGCTCGATCATACCCGGAACCTGTTCGCTCTGGTCAGGATGGACCATAAAAACGATTTCGTAATGACGCATCGAATTGCTCCTTACGGATTATTCAGCCTCCTGTCTGGGTCAGCCGCGGCCCATGGAGGCAAGGAACGTGTTAAAGGTCGGCTGAAAAATTGACGCGTCATAATACTGGTGTCAGGCGGCAAACTCAAGGTGATTCCAGGAATATTTGTCAGGACGCCCTTAATACATATCCAACAACATTTTGCCGCTGATGCAGATGGAGACAATCACGATCATCGGCCTGATGACTTTCTTGCCGCGAGTGAGGACTACCGACGCCCCCAGGCGTGCGCCAACCGCTTGTCCGACGAACATCACCAGTCCCAGCGACCAGATCATTTTCCCGCCAAAAATGAAAAAAAGAATAGAGGCGATATTGGAAGCAAGATTGATGAAATTAGAGTGAATTTGCGCTTTATCGATGCTGTAGCCCCACAACAGTATGTAGCTCAAGGTATAAAAGGAACCAGCGCCAGCACCGAGAAATCCGTCATAAAAACCGACACACCCTCCCCCCAATCAGAGAAAAGAGAAACAGTGACACCTGCTGCTTCTTTTTCGGCTCGGTGAGATTGGGGGGCGAAAATAAAGTAGAGCGCCACCGCGATGATGAGTACTGGCAACAACTTTCTCAGCAATTCAGGTTCAATAAACTGGATCAACGTCGTCCCCAGCGCAGACCCCACGAACGCGGCGATAAAGACATATTTATGCTCCTGGACGTTGATATGGCCGTGCCGCAGAAAGTAAATCCCCGACGTCAGTGAACTGCCCAGCGCCTGAATCTTGTTGGTCGCCAGTGCGTTGGCAGGAGGTAAGCCTGAGATCAACAGCGCACCAATCGACAAGAACCCACCACCGCCTGAAACCACATTAATAAAACCTGCTATCAGCGCCACCATGAACATAATTGCGAAGTAGCTGAAATCCATGAATGAAGTATCCATTTCTTTTTGCCTTATTATCATAAAGTTAACTTTATGTTTCGACTCACTATAAGCGGCGATGGTCGTCAGCGATATTGACGATTCGGTAAGTGTTCTTGCCAGAAAAACAGGAATTTTTGCCACAACGAAACGGGCTAGCCGGTTGTTTACGTTCAGAAAGCACGGATCGCGGTAATTTTTTGAACAACTGCATCAGAAATGGTCGCGATTGACCGACAAAGTAGCGATTAAAATTAAATCAGACGTTATCGACTTACAGGAGAAATCGCTAACCAGAGTCAGCTGTTGAGGAGGTAGGTATGCGAATCCGTTTTGTCACCCTTCTGGCGGGACTGTTGCTCAGTGCAAATACATTCGCCGCCATTGAAATAGACCACCAGCAAGCCCGAAACATGGATGATGTGCAGAGCTTAGGCGTCATTTACATCAATCATAACTTCGCTACTGAAAGTGATGCAGAAAGGGCACTGAATGAAGAGACCGACGCGCAGGGCGCAACGTACTACCACGTGATCCTGATGCGGGAACCCGGTAGTAACGGCAACATCCACGCCAGCGCGGACATTTATCGCTAGCACCAGGAAAGTCCAACGAAAAGAAAGCCATAGTTTGACTTGCCCCCTGTTCAGGGGGCTTTTTTTTGCTCAACAGATAAATGATAATTATTTTCCATTGGAATTTATTACTTTCATACTCAGCAGAGTAAATAGCGCATTAACAACCTGATTATCTGGAGTGAAATCATGTTCTTACGCACCGCGACGTTGGGTCGCATACCGAAAGGCGTTTGGGTGCTGGGCGGCGTGAGTCTGCTGATGGATGTGTCATCCGAAATGATTCACAGCCTGCTGCCGCTATTTATGGCAACGACGCTGGGGGCCAGCGTGATCGTCATTGGACTGATCGAAGGATTGGCGGAAGCCACCGCGCTTATCATTAAAGTCTTCTCCGGCATGCTCAGTGATTACCTCGGTAAACGCAAAGGACTGGCGATGCTGGGTTACGGCCTCGGCGCGTTGAGCAAACCGCTGTTTGCCATAGCCAACTCATCCGGCGTCATACTGAGCGCACGGATGATTGATCGCGTGGGGAAAGGGATCCGCGGCGCACCGCGAGATGCGTTAGTGGCGGACGTCACGCCTGCGGAGATCCGTGGCGCGGCATACGGTCTTCGCCAGTCTCTGGATACCGTGGGGGGCATTTCTCGGCCCTCTGTTAGCTGTAGGCTTAATGCTGCTGTGGAATAACGACTTCCATGCCATCTTCTGGGTGGCCGTGATCCCAGGCTTACTCTCCATCGCGCTGCTCTGGTTTGGCCTGAGTGAGCCGAAGGCGCCAGTCACGCATAAGCGAACCAATCCGCTACGCCGGGAAAACCTCAAAAAACTCGGCGCCGCTTACTGGTGGGTGGTGGGGTTAGGCGCGCTCTTTACCCTCGCCCGCTTTAGCGAAGCCTTCCTCGTGCTGCGTGCGCACCAGATGGCGATTCCTTTGTTCGCCATTCCGTTGGTAATGGTCGCGATGAATCTGGTCTACAGTCTGTCGGCTTACCCCTTTGGCAAGCTATCCGACCGCATAAGCCACAACCACCTGTTACAGGCCGGACTACTGGTGTTAATTGCCGCCGATATCACCCTCGCGCTGAGCCAGCACTGGAGCACGCTGCTCATCGGGGTGGGTCTGTGGGGGGATCCACATGGGAATGACGCAGGGGTTGCTGGCGGCGATGATTGCCCATACTGCGCCGCCTGAGTTGCGCGGTACGGCTTTTGGAATGTTCAATTTGATTAGCGGGATTGCCCTGCTGCTGGCCAGCGCGGGTGCAGGGGTCCTGTGGGAAACGCTGGGTGCCGCCTCGACGTTTTACGCGGGGGGCAATCATTTGCATGCTGGTACTGGTGGGAATGCAACTGGCCCCCGATACCTGGCGTCAGAGATGCTGACGGAAAAACGACACCGTTGTGGTCAGCGCTTCGGGTGTGATGCGATGGCGCACACCCGCTTGCCACTGGCAAGTCAGATTGTGGTCAAGCCCGGCCTGAATCATCGCCTGCTGTAAACGGAAACTTTCCGTCGCTGACACCACATCATCCTCTTGCCCATGCCACAATAGCAACGGTCTGTCGGCCAGTCGGTTAAGTTGCTGCGACACGTCCCATTTCGCCAGCGGGGCGATGATGCGGGCAAAAGCCTCCTGTCGGGCAGGCGTATCGAGGGCGCAGGGGGGAAACAGCGTTCGCGCCAGACGGGTGAAATAGCCCGACCCCATCAGGCTGGCGACACATTTGACTTCCGGATGCTGAGTCATGATCCCAAGCGCAGTCATAGCTCCCATCGATGCCCCTCCAACCGCGAGACGCTCATCCAGCAGCCAGTTTTCTGCGCGCAGAGCCGCACGTAACGCCGTAAATTCCTGCATGTTTTGCAGCAAAATCTGCCAGAAATGGCCCATTCTCGCCTGTTCGTCACCGTTGAAACGCGCCCCATGCCCGGCGGCGTCTGGCATAATGACCCGAAACCCGGCCTGCGCCAGCGCAACGGCAAAGTAGCTGTAGACCAGGCTGGAAGAGGTAAACCCGTGGTAGAAAACAATACACGGCAAAGGCATGTTGCGTTGGCCCGAAGGAAAAGCATGAAGCAGGTGATGCTCTGCCAGTTGACGTGTTTCAATTTCAATCATTTGCGACCTCTTTTGGCTCTGGTATGCCACCCGTCACATTATTAAACAAGGTGACGTGTTCAACAACGATTCATAATGTTGAGAACTGGATTACGCTTTCACGACATTTTCATTCGAAAATCGCGTGGAAGGTAACATTTTGGGAACATTCCCCCCAAAGGGAAATGAATAAGGCACTACACTATGGCTATCAGGAAACGAGATAGAGTGATGCGTTGGTTAACCTCTTTGATGTTGGTGATGCTGTTAAGTGGATGTAGCATTCTTCAGGGAACGCCGCAGCCAGCACCGCCCGTCGCCGATCATCCGCAGGAAATTCGTCGCGATCAAACACAAGGATTGCAGCGAATGGGAACGGTGACCTCTCTGGTCAGAGGCTCTCCGGATGATGCAGTCGACGAAGTCAAAGCGAAAGCCGCCGCAGCGAAAGCCGATTATTACGTTATTGTCCTGGTTGATGAAACCATCGTGACAGGACAGTGGTATTCGCAGGCCATCTTATATCGTAAATAATCATTGATGGAATTTAATCCAGTTTCACGTAGCTTTACGCCTCTATACGTTTACCTGTGCACAATAAACCGACAGCAGGAGGCTGGACGTTTATTTCGGCGATGGAATGTCCTGCGCATTGCGGGGAAACGTAAAATGGAGCTGACGATGAAACAATCTCTTGCCTTATCCTCACTGCTGTTAACTGCCGGACTGGTGAGTACGACGGCGCAGTCTGCCGAATTCGCGAGTGCGGATTGTGTGACTGGCCTCAATGAAATTGGCCTGATCTCTGTCAGTAATATTTCCGGAAACCCACAGGATGTGGAGCGTATTGTCGCGTTAAAAGCCGATGAACAAGGTGCGTCATGGTATCGCATCGTTCAGATGTACGAAGAGCAGCAACCCGATAACTGGCGCGTACAGGCCATTCTGTACGCGTAACAGATTGCCGGATGGCACAGCCGCATCCGGCAACGTATCAGCGTAATCCCCCCCGTCGCCCGCAGTAATAATGCGTCCTGAACCCGTTCTGATAACAACATCCCGCCGCGCGGATCCAGCATCATCTGGCACCAGGCCTGGGCAACAGGCGGTGACGCATGCTGCAACATTTCCGTTCCGCATCCCAGCAGGAAAATCTGCTGAGTGATATCGCGTCCCAACGCCTCTGAAGGCTTACGCAGTCGTTGCAAAAGCTGTCGTACTGCACGATCAAAATGTCTGTCCTGCCCTCTGACATCCGAGAACGCCTCGCTCAGCATCTCATCGACACCAGTTTGTTTACTGATGACGCGCAGGACATCAAGACACATGACATTGCCGGAGCCTTCCCAGATGCTGTTAACCGGCATTTCCCGGTACAACCGCGGCAGTTCGCTCTCTTCGCAATAGCCTACGCCGCCAAGCACTTCCATCGCCTCCGCCACAAACGGAATGCCGCCTTTACAGACGGCAAATTTTGCCGCAGGCGTGAACAGACGCGCCCAGAGTCGCTCTTTTGCATCGCTACGCCGATCCCAGGCATGGGCCAGACGAAAAAGCATCGCGGTTTGCCCTTCCAGTTGCAGCGCCATACGACTAAGCACCTGGCGCATCATCGGTTGCTCGAGCAGCGGCTTGCCGGATACCTGACGCTGGTGCGCGTGGTAAATCGCCACCGAGAAGGCGCGACGCATCAGTCCGTGGCTACCGAGCGCACAGTCAAAACGCGTCAGGCCACCCATCTTCAGAATATGACGAACGCCCTCGCCCTCATCCCCAATCAGCCAACCGATGGCATCCTGAAACTCGACTTCTGCGCTGGCGTTAGAGCGATTCCCCAGCTTGTCTTTCAGGCGTTCAAGGCGGATAGCATTACGCGTGCCGTCAGGTAAAAAAGCGCGGAACGAAGAAGCAGGAGAGGCCGCCTGGCGTCTGCGCTAATACCAAATGGGCATCACTTTGCGGCACAGAGAAAAACCATTTATGCCCCACCAACCGGTATGCCCCATCCGCCAGACGCTCGGCACGGGTGGTGTTGCTCAACACATCAGACCCACCCTGCTTCTCCGTCATCCCCATGCCGATCAGCAGGCCACGTTTCTGACCTCCTGGCGCAAGATGCGAATCATAGCGATCGCTGTGTAGCGGCGTTTGCCAGTCAGCAAATACGGCGGGCAACATTTGTTGCAATAGCGGTATCGCGGCAAAGGTCATGGTGATGGGACAGAGCGTCCCGGCCTCCACCTGCGCATGCAGGACAAAGCGTGCCGCCCGGGCGACAAACGATCCGGCACGCGCCTCCTCCTCCCAGGGCAGGTTATGCACGCGGTTGGTGCACAGTCCTTGCATCAGCAAATGCCAGGCGGGATGGAAGCGAACGTCATCCAGCCGCTGCCCCCGGGAGTCGTAGCGCAGCAGCTCCGGCGGCCAGGCATTCGCCAGTCGTCCCAGTTCAAGCGATTCGGCGGTGCCAAGTTGTTGACCAATACTGGCGAGAAGTTCACTGTCCCAGCCCGCTCCCTCACGCACGACGGCCTCGCAGAGCGCGCCATCAGACAGGAACAGATTGCTGTTATTCAGAGGTAAGGGCTGATTAAAAACGGTGTGAGTTTGCCAGTGCATTGTGTCTCCCTCCTTCAATGGCATTACCATAAGTATGGTCAGACTGAGCGGAGAATGCCTGGAAAGAGGATCACAAAAAAAGCCATCCGGTTGGATGGCTTCGGGAATAGTCGATTAGCTTCGCTGCCGCACGGCTTCAAACAGGCAGATACCCGTCGCAACAGAAACGTTGAGTGATGAGACGCTGCCGGCCATTGGAATGCTGATCAGCTCATCGCAATGTTCACGCGTCAGACGGCGCATCCCCTCACCTTCCGCCCCCATCACCAGCGCCATAGGACCGGTCATTTTGCTCTGAAAGAGAGTATGGTCCGCTTCACCTGCCGTGCCGACAATCCAGATATTCTCTTCCTGCAACATACGCATGGTACGCGCCAGGTTGGTCACCCGGATCAACGGAACACTTTCCGCTGCGCCGCAGGCGACTTTCTTCGCCGTCGCATTCAGCTGCGCGGAACGATCTTTCGGCACGATCACCACATTAACGCCTGCGGCATCAGCGCTACGCAAACAGGCGCCGAGATTATGCGGATCGGTAACGCCATCAAGGATCAGCAGGAAAGGTTGATCCAGCGAAGCGATCAGATCGGGTAGATCGTTTTCCTGATACTGACGGCCTGGCTTCACGCGGGCGATGATGCCCTGATGTACGGCCCCTTCGCTTTTCTCATCCAGAAACTGACGGTTTGCCAGCTGGATGACCACGCCCTGTGCTTCAAGAGCATGGATCAGCGGCAGCAGGCGTTTATCTTCACGGCCTTTGAGAATAAAGACATCCTGAAAACGTTCAGGAGCGCGCTCCAGCAGGGCCTGCACCGCATGGATGCCATAAATCATTTCACTCATTAAACTTACTCGTTTTGGGCGGTGTGCGCCGGGTTAAATTAGCCGTGAGAAAACTCACATGCCCCCATTATAACCGACCCGGCCTTCAAATCGACCCTGTCAGCCTTAACCACTGGCTGACGTCGTCATTTAAACCGCCTATTAACGCAAGTGACGCTTCGCCTCCTGACGAACCCGATGCAGGACATGATGCTTGATCTCGCTATACAAGGGGTGTTCAGCAAGGGTTTCAATATCCCGTTCCCGCCCGAACGGCAGACTAATTTCGTCGACGATTTTTCCCGGTTTTGCCGACATAATCAGAATGCGGTCTGCCAGAAAGAGCGCCTCCTCCACGTCGTGGGTGACGAACAGTAATGTGGTGCCCGTAGACAGCCAGGCCTCACGCAATAGCTCTTGCATCATCAGTCGGGTTTGCGCATCCAGTGCACCAAAGGGTTCATCAAGCAGGAGCACTTCCGGGCCAGGAAGCCAGGCACGGGCCAGCGCCACGCGTTGTTTCATCCCCCCCAGAAAGCTGCCAGGGCGCATGATGTTCAAAGCCCTTCAACCCTACGCGTTCCAGCCATAACTTCGCCTGGGCATTGGTCTCATCTTTGCGATGTTTGCCCAAACGGGGGCCAAAGGTGACGTTTTCCAGCACCGATAACCAGGGGAAAAGATTGGGCTGCTGGAAGATCATCCCACGATCCGGACCAGGCTGTTTTACCGCTTTTCCCCCCCGCAACCACTCGTCCCCGATCCGGTTGATTAAATCCAGCGACCAGGTTCAGGATAGTGGACTTCCCACAACCAGAGGGTCCAAGCAGTACCACAAACTCGCCGCTGTTTAACGACAGATTAATGTCTTCCAGTACCGTAAACGGCTGCGGTTTTGCCGCAAAGGAGAGCGAGACATTTTCCAGGGTAATCGCACTCATTATTCTTTCCCCGCCCAGGGTACAGTCAGACGCTGTAACCCCAGCAACAACAAATCCAGCACGTATCCAATCCCGCCCAGAAGTAAAATTCCCAGCATGACGATATCAGTGCGCAAATAAGAGCTGGCGTTGATCACCATCCAGCCCAGACCTGAACTGGCCGCAACCATCTCTGCGGCAATCAACGACGTCCAGCCAATACCAATGGAGAGTCTGACTGTCGTGAAGAGTTCGGGTAACGCGTCGGGCAATACCACACGCATAAAGATCTGCTTGCGTGAAGCGCCAAGCGTTTGTGCCACGCGAATCCGCGAACGCCCAATGCGATCAACAGCCGCCGAAGCACCGACCACCACGCTCAAAAACGTGGCAATAAAGATCAGGAAAAACTTCGATGCCTCACCGATTCCCAACCAGACCACTGCCAGCGGGATCAGCGCAATTTTTGGCAAAGGACGAAGAAACTGAACAAAAGGATTGAGCACTGCCGCCAGGCCATCCGACATCCCCATCAACAGACCCAGAGGAATACCGATAGCAATCGCCACCGCAAACGCACTTAGCGCACGCGCCAGGCTAACCGCAATATGTTCCCACAGCGGCACCTGACGGTAGCCATCGGCCAACAGTTCTTCCGTTGTCAGGCCAATATCGGTGAGAGACGGTAACAGCAGTGGGTCAACCCACTGCCGTGTCGCCGCCAGCTGCCAGACAATAAAGAAAACCACCACCGACAACACACTGATGGCGATATGTTGACTTAATCTCATTGTGCCGCCGCTTCCCGAATGTAACGGGAATTAATCGCCGTATCCCAATTTGCCGGAATATCACGCTTACGAATCTCACCAATACCGGCAAGGAAATGAGAGGTTTTACTTAATGCTTTGCCAATACCGCTGTCAGTGGTTTCGGTGCCATTCCCCAACCAGTCAGCGGTTCCTTGCTGAGAAAGCGTGGGATATTCCAGTCCGCCCAGAGTATTTGCAGCCGTGGTGACGGGCGCACCGACCTCTTTGGCGACAATCCCGGCAGCACGTTCCGGATCGTTTTTGAACTCATCCACTTTCTGCTGATGCACACGCAGGAAAGCGGTAACCGCTTGCGGATACTGCTCAGCAAAGGCTTTACGCACCACATAGTTGTTGTAGATCAGATAGCCATCTTTTTTGCAGATCTTTAGTCGCAAAAACCTGATGCCCACCCGAAGCCTCCAGTTCCTGAGCAAACGGAGCCCAGACATAACCAGCATCAATATCACCACGTTTCCAGGCCGCTACCATCTCAGCAGGGCGCAGTGGTAACAGCGTGATTTTGCTACGATCCAGTTTGTTCACGCTGATCGCGGCTTCAAGGGCATACTGCGCCGTCGAATTTGGTGGATAACCGACGCGTTTACCCTCGATGTCTTTGATGTTGACTATGCCGTCTTTTCCAATCAGACGCTCATAGCTGGCTATCACCCCTGAAACACCAATAATCTCGACCGGTAATTTACGGACAATACCTGCCGTCGCCGGACTGGAACCAAAATTGGCAATATCAATCGCATTGCTGGCGAAATAATTTAGCGCATCAGCGCCTGAAGCAAACTGCACCCATTTCACTTTCGTGTTTAAGGCTTTATCCAGAGAACCATCCGCTTTTGCCAACATTAATACCTGAGAGCCACCGCTATATGCCACCCGAACTTCAGTTGGCGTCTCAGCAAAACTACTATTTGCCCACAAACCACCCACGGCCATTAATAATAAGAGACTTTTTTTCATTTTATTTATCCTTGAGGAATCCGAATATTGAGTACGACATCGTAACGGACTGCGCCTATATTTAAGACGTTAGTTAATTTGCCATAACCGCGAACATCGCTCTGCCAGTGCCTGAGCCGGGTCATATGTCAGATGCTGAAATGGAGTATTGATCGCCGCTAGTGCGACAGGTACTTCTGTACACGCCAGCACCAGCTTTTGCGCCCCGCGCTCAAACAGCGCATTAGCTTGTCGCGCTAACAACGCTCCCCCCTTCAGCCAGCGCGCCGCGTTTGACGGCATAACAGCCGGGTACGAACCACTGTGTCAGCTCCTCTGCTGTTGGCTCCAGCACCTTAATGCCCTGCGCAGCCAGCCTCTGCTGATACCAGCCCGCATCCAGCGTGCCTTTTGTCGCGATAATGCCTACTCGCGAAGGTTTGTCATCAGACTGAGCCAATGCCTCCAGCGTGGCGTCAACGATATGCAAGATGGGCGCATTACTCACTTCACTGAGCGCGTTAAACCAGTGGTGTGCCGTATTGCAAGGGATTGCAATATGGCTTGCTCCCGCCTGATTTAGCGTCCTGATACCGTGTAGCAGTTGTGGTAGAGGTGACGGCCCCGTTCCTGCCAGCGCTTGCTGGCGATCCGCGATTTGCGGCACATTCCAGACGATCATGGGGATCTGCTGCTGATCGCTTTGCGCAGGCGTTGCCTCCAGCAGGCGACGTTGAAAATCCAGCGTCGCCAGGGGGCCCATTCCTCCCAACACGCCAAGCAAGAAGGGTTTAGCCATGCTCCAGCACCTGCCGGTAACCAAACAGCCCCGCCGATCCTCCGGTATGGATAAAGACAATGTTCTCATCCCGGCGGAAGTGACCTTTACGAATAAGGTCAATCAACCCCGCCATCCCTTTTGCGGAGTAAACGGGATCCAGCAAAATACCTTCATGGCGAGCCAGTAATCTCAGCGCCTCCAGTGTCCCTTCCGTTGGCAAACCGTATCCCTCGCCAACATAATCACTGTTCGCCACTACCGCATGTCGCGACAATTCTCCCGGTACACCAAGCCGTTCCAGCGTCCGGGAAGCCAGATTCCACACATTCTCTTCCTGTTTTGCTTTAGGTGCCCGCACGCTGATACCCAGCACAGGAACATGGCTGTGGGTTGCCGTAAAGCCCGCCACTAATCCCGCCTGAGTACCGGTACTGCCCGTGGCATGAACGACGTGATCAATGCGCAGTCGGCGTTCGGATGACTGATACAGCAACTCTTCTGCACAGGCGACATAACCCAGCGCCCCCCGTCGGGTTCGAACCGCCCCCCCGGAATGATATAAGGGTTGTACCCTTGCTCACGCAACGTTGCGGCATACTCTTCCATTGCCTGCTGCATATCCGTGCCACCGGGCAGGTGAGCAACGATTTCCCCTCCCAGCAAGTTATCGAGTAATACATTGCCCGAACGCTGATAATCTTCACCAAAATCAGTCACGCGTTTTTCTAACAGCGCTTTCGCTTTTAACCCAAGCTTTGCAGCACCTGCGATGGTCTGACGGACATGGTTTGATTGCGTCGCCCCCTGGGTGATGACCACATCCGCTTTTTTCTCCAGAGCATCGGCCAGAAGGAATTCCAGCTTGCGGGTTTTATTCCCGCCACTTGCCAGACCGGTCGCGTCGTCGCGTTTAATCCATATATTTGGGCCACCTAATAATTTACTTAAATGACTCAGCGGCTCCAGCGGCGTGGGAAAATGGCCAAGAGAAACTCTTGGAAAACGAGCCAGATGCATAAGTGCTCCTTGCTATTAATGATTTTCAAAAAGTGAAATTCACTATACACATCTGCCGAAGAGGGCTAATCAAAAAGAATAAATAACGATTACTGAAAAATGAATAAGCAACAAGAAAGGGGTAATGCAGGCATTAACTATTCTATTGTGGAATGACTTACAGCAAAAAAAGAATAACCCCTTCGCATGGAAGGGGTTATCAGAAGCTATTATTACGCGGGTTTCTTTTTTAGCGGCACGCTTTGCTTTTGTCGCCGCCGCTATTTTTTGCGTTTTCTCAGAAGGCTTTTTCGCTTTTCTGGCCTCTTTCTTCGCCGCCTTTGGCTTTTGTTTCTTCTCGCCACGGAAAGCGCTATCAGGCTCGAAATTGGCTTTCTTACCCACCTGACGACGACGGCCGGTTTTTTTACCCGCATCGCCTTTCTTCGCTCTTTCACGCGCCGTTTTACCTTCGTTACGCGGCGCACGCTCGCTGGAGATCAGGCTGAAATCAATCTTGCGCTCATCCATATTGACGGCTTCAACCTTCACTTCCACGCGATCGCCAAGACGGTACGTCTGGCCGCTGGATTCACCGGTCAGGCGCTGTCCCACCTGGTCAAAACGGTAATAGTCGTTGTCGAGCGAAGAGACGTGGACCAGACCATCAATGAACAGCTCGTCAAGACGCACAAAGAAGCCAAAGCCCGTGACGCTGGCAATCACGCCTTTAAAGACGTTGCCGACCTGATCCAGCATGAAGTCGCACTTCAGCCAGTCAGCGACGTCACGGGTTGCTTCATCCGCCCGGCGTTCAGCCATCGAACAGTGCTGGCCCAGTTGCAGCATCTCTTCCATCGAATAGTGGTAACCGCCCGTTTCGGTGGTGTTACCTTTATGGCCCTGCTCTTTCGCCAACAGATATTTAATGGCGCGGTGCAGGGAGAGATCCGGGTAACGACGGATTGGCGAGGTAAAGTGTGCATACGACTGCAACGCCAGACCAAAGTGACCGCGGTTTTCCGGATCGTAAATCGCCTGCTTCATCGAACGCAGCAGCATCGTTTGTAGCATTTCGGCGTCAGGACGATCGGCGACCGATTCCAGCAGTTCCGCGTAATCGCGCGGCTCCGGCTTATTACCGCCAGGCAGTTCCAGACCCAGCTCCGCCAGAACGGAACGGAAAGAGGTGATCGCCTCTGTCGTCGGCTTGTCGTGAATACGAAACAGCGCAGGCTCCTGCGCCTTCTCAACAAAACGCGCCGCCGAGATATTCGCCAGAATCATGCACTCTTCGATCAGCTTGTGCGCATCGTTACGCTGGGTTTGCTCAATTCGCTCAATACGGCGCTCCGCGTTGAAAATGAACTTCGCCTCTTCGCTCTCAAACGAAATGCCGCCGCGTTCTTCACGGGCTTTATCCAGCACTTTGTAGAGGTTGTGCAGCTCTTCGATATGCTTAACCAGCGGCGCATACTGCTCGCGCAATTCCTGATCGCCCTGCAGCATGTGCCAGACCTTGGTATAGGTCAGACGCGCATGGGAACTCATTACCGCTTCGTAGAACTTATATCCCGTCAGACGGCCTTTGGTTGAGATGGTCATTTCGCAGACCATGCACAGGCGGTCAACCTGCGGGTTCAGGGAGCACAAACCATTGGAAAGGACTTCCGGCAGCATCGGTACCACCTGCGACGGGAAGTACACGGACGTTCCACGATTACGCGCTTCCTGGTCCAGCGGCGTCGGTGGACGCACGTAATAGCTCACGTCAGCAATCGCCACCCACAAACGCCAGCCACCACCGCGTTTCTTCTCGCAATAGACCGCATCGTCAAAGTCACGGGCATCTTCGCCATCGATAGTGACCAGCGGCAAATCACGTAGATCAACACGACCGACTTTGGCCTCTTCAGGCACTTCTTCTTTCAGGCCGGCAACCTGTTTTTCAACGGCGGCAGGCCAGATGTACGGAATTTCATGGGTACGCAGCGCCATATCGACGGCCATACCAGTGCCCATATTATCGCCCAGCACTTCGACGATTTTCCCGACCGCTTTGGTGCGGCGGGTCGGGCGTTGGGTGAGTTCAACCACCACCACAAAACCCATGCGCGCGCCCATGATATCTTCAGGCGGGATCAGGATATCGAAGCTCAGACGACTGTCGTCAGGAACCACAAAACCCACGCCTGCTTCGGTAAAGTAACGACCGACAATCTGGCTGGTTTTTGGCACCAGAACGCGCACAATACGCGCTTCACGACGGCCTTTACGATCCGCGCCCAGCGGTTGCGCCAGCACCTGATCGCCATGAATACAGGTTTTCATCTGCTCGCTGGAGAGATACAAATCATCTTTTCGCCCTTCAACGCGCAGAAAGCCGTAGCCATCACGGTGGCCAATAACGGTACCTTTCAGCAGATCGAGGCGTTCCGGCAGCGCATAGCACTGGCGGCGGGTGAATACTAACTGTCCGTCACGCTCCATGGCGCGCAGACGGCGGCGCAGAGCTTCAATTTGCTCTTCACCAGAAATGTTTAATTCAGCGGCAAGTTCTTCACGATTAGCGGGTTTTTCGCGTTTGGTTAAGTGTTCAATGATGAACTCGCGGCTGGGGATGGGGTTCGCGTATTTTTCAGCTTCGCGTTCCTGGAAAGGATCATGTGACATTGAGGTTCCTCCATTGTCAGCTCCGGTGGAATTCCGTCGTCTTCACGCCGTCTCTCTGTTGACTGCCTTTGCTCTCCAGTCGCTTACTTTTGTAAGCTCCTGGAGATTTATGAGAGACATCACTGTTTCTCACCAAAGGCCAGCCTGCGGCTGTTCAAATTCGTTCCTGACGAATTTGTCACTCAGTTGCCGCCGCGATACGACGCGAAATACATTGGACTTCACTATTCCACCAGCAATAATTTATAAAGCGGTTGATTTTGTTCAACCAAATCGGCCAGCGTGTAGTTATCCAGCTCCGTTAGAAAACTTTGCACGGCCTTAGAAAGCGCCTGTTTGAGTCGACAGGCAGGGGTGATGTGGCAAAACTCACTGCTACAGTTCACCAGCGACAGCGGTTCGAGTTCGCGCACGACATCCCCAATTCGAATGGTATTCGCGGCTTTGCCTAAACGGATCCCGCCATTTTTTCCTCGAATAGCAGTTACGAAGCCCGCCCGGCTAAGTTGATTGATTATTTTGACCATATGATTACGGGAAACGCCGTAGACGTCCGTCACCTCCGAAATACTGGTCATGCGACCTTCCGGGAGTGATGCCATATAGATTAGCGCTCGTAGTCCGTAATCGGTGAAACTCGTTAACTGCACATCAACCTCAAGGAAAGGGGGGAACGGGATACATCTTATCTATTGATGATAAACCAGCCACCAGTCGGGCCGCTAATTTATTTCACTTGCGAAGGAAAAAAGCGAGGATTTACGCACGATTAAGCCGGATGACGACACTTTGCATCTTGTCCGGCCAACTACACTTTGTAGGCCTGATAAGCGCAGCGCCAAAAGGCACTGCGCCACGAACCAAAATTATGCGTCGAACGGGTCACGCAGAATCATGGTCTCAGTACGATCCGGGCCAGTCGAAATAATATCAATCGGCACACCGGTCAGTTCTTCGATACGCTTAATGTAGTTCAGCGCTGCCTGTGGCAAACCGCTACGCTCTTTCACGCCGAAAGTGGACTCAGACCAGCCCGGCATGGTTTCGTAAATCGGCTCGATACCTTTCCAGTCATCAGCCGCCAGCGGTGTCGTAGTGACTTCACGGCCATCCGGCATACGATAAGCGACACAGATTTTCACCTCTTTCAAACCGTCCAGTACGTCCAGTTTGGTCAGGCAGAAGCCCGACAGGGAGTTGATCTGTACTGCACGACGCACAGCAACGGAGTCCAGCCAGCCAGTACGACGACGACGACCAGTAGTGGCGCCGTATTCGTTACCCTGTTTGCACAGGAACTCACCAGTGTCATCAAACAGCTCGGTCGGGAACGGACCCGCACCCACGCGAGTGGAGTAAGCTTTGATGATACCCAGAACGTAATCCACATAACGCGGACCGAGGCCAGAGCCGGTTGCCACGCCACCAGCGGTGGTGTTAGAGGAGGTTACGTACGGATAAGTACCGTGGTCGATATCCAGCAGCGTACCCTGCGCACCCTCAAACATGACGAAATCGCCACGCTTACGCGCCTGGTCGAGCAGATCGGAGACATCAACAACCATAGAGGTCAGGATGTCGGCAATCGCCATCACATCATCCAGCACTTTCTGGTAGTCAACCGCTTCCACTTTGTAGAAGTTAACCAGCTGGAAGTTGTGATATTCCATCACTTCTTTCAGTTTTTCAGCGAAGGTGGCTTTGTCGAACAGGTCGCCAACGCGTAAACCGCGACGTGCAACTTTGTCTTCGTAAGCCGGACCGATACCACGACCGGTTGTGCCGATCGCTTTCGCGCCACGTGCTTTCTCACGCGCGTTATCCAGCGCAACGTGGTAGTCCAGAATCAGCGGGCATGCTTCAGACAGCAGCAGACGCTCGCGAACAGGAACACCACGATCTTCCAGTCCTTTCATCTCTTTCATCAGCGCGCTCGGAGACAACACAACACCGTTACCGATGATGCTGATGACGTTCTCGCGGAGAATACCTGATGGAATAAGATGGAGGACGGTTTTTTCACCGTTGATTACGAGAGTATGGCCTGCGTTGTGACCGCCCTGGTAGCGTACAACATATTTAGCCCGTTCAGTCAGAAGATCGACGATCTTTCCTTTACCTTCGTCACCCCATTGGGTGCCCAGTACGACGACGTTGTTACCCATTTTTCAAAATCACCGTTTGCTTAAAAATGGATTCTACCATCGCTTTTTCAGATATACAGCACTTTTTGCATGCAAAAATCAGCTAATTTCGCACACTTTTTGATCAGCCAATCGTTTTCCTCAACATGTAGTAGACCACAATGCCCGCAACCACAAGTCCTCCGCCAAAACGGCGTAAAGTATTTTCAGGTAACTGCGTCATAGCGGAAATCATCTTTTTCCATGCTCGCGGATAAAGCATCGGACCTAAACCTTCAAGCACTAACACCAGCGCAAGCGCCAGCCAGATTGTTGAGTTCATCGGACGTCCTTATAAAAAGAAAACCACCGCATCCCTGAAGATGCCGGTGGTTTTATGCGTCTAACCTAAAACCGATGCGACGATATTATCGCGTTGCGGTATTCGGTGTCTTCATGTAGCGGAAGAAATCGCTGTCCGGGCTCATGACCATGACATCCTGATTGCCTTCGAAGCTCTTCTCGTAAGCGCGCAGGCTACGAATAAAGGCGTAGAAGTCAGGATCCTGGCTGAACGCGTCGGCAAACAGCTTCGCCGCTTCTGCATCCCCTTCACCGCGCATGATGCGACCCTGACGCTCAGCTTCCGCCAGCGTTTTGGTCACTTCATAGTCGGCAGTCGCGCGCAGTTTTTCCGCTTCTTCCTGACCTTGTGAACGGTGACGACGCGCTACCGCTTCACGCTCAGCGCGCATACGGTTGTAGATCGCTTCGGACACTTCGGTCGGCAGGTTGATCTGCTTGATCCGCACATCGACGACTTCGATACCCAGCGCGGCCATACTGTTCGGGTTGATCACCGGCACATTGCCGTTGGTTTCAGCCTGAACACGTTCAGCGGCTTCGGCAATCGCGTTATCCGCTGCCGGGGTTGCCACTTCGTCTTCGGTGCCGGCGGAACCGGAGTTCAGCGCGTCGCGCACTTCCAGGGTCAGACGACCACGGGAGTCGGTCACGATGTCTTTCACATCCAGACGACCAATCTCAGAACGTAAACGGTCAGAGAACTTACGTTTCAACAGAACTTCAGCCTGAGAAATATCGCCGCCGCCCGTCGCCAGGAAGTAACGGCTGAAATCGCTGATGCGCCATTTGATGTAAGAGTCGACAATCAGGTCTTTCTTCTCTTTGGTGACAAAGCGATCGGCCTGGTTATCCATCGTCTGAATACGGGCGTCGAGCATTTTCACCGACTGAATAAACGGAACCTTAAAGTGCAGACCCGGCTCGTAAATCAACGGTTTTTTGTCGGCATCACGCACAACGCTGCTGAACTGGAACTTAATTCCGCGCTCGCCTTCTTTCACCACGAAAATAGAGGTGTACAGCACTACCAGCACGATGATGATAATCGCAATAACTGACTTACGCATCGTTATTCCCCCCTGACGCTGGTAGTCGTTACGCTGCGCGTTAGCGCGGCGTTGGTCCATAATATCGCCCTGACTGGTGGACGAGGTGTTGCTTGCTCCGCTGCTGCTGGAAGAAGACGTGGAAGGCAGACGCAGCAGGTTAGAGCCGCTATCGCTCTTTGCCGCTGGCGTGCTCGCGCCTTTCAGCATCTGATCCAACGGCAGAACCATCAGATTGCCACCTTTGTCGTTAACCAACACTTTGCGGGTATGGCTCAACACTTTTTCCATCGTCTCGATATACAGACGCTCACGGGTAATCTCTGGCGCGGCTTTATATTCCGGCAGGATCTTCGCAAAGCGTGCCACTTCACCCTGCGCTTCCAGGATGGTTTGCGTTCTGTAAGCACGCGCCTCTTCGAGGATACGCTGTGCCTGACCGTTCGCACGCGGCTGAACTTCGTTGGTATACGCTTCCGCTTCACGGATGTACTGCTGTTCGTTTTCACGGGCAGCAATTGCATCGTCAAATGCCGCTTTCACCTCTTCGGGCGGACGCGCGGCCTGGAAGTTGACGTCCAACAGGGTGATACCCATGTTGTACGGACGAATGGTCTCTTCCAGTTCACGCTGAGTATCGCTACGAATAACGGTACGTCCTTCGGTCAGGATACGGTCCATGGTGTATTTACCGATCACGCCGCGCAGGGCGCTGTCGGTCGCCTGACGCAGGCTGTCATCCGCACTGGTCACGCTAAACAGATATTTCTGCGGATCGGTGATGCGGTACTGCACGTTCATCTCCACGCGCACCACGTTCTCATCCGACGTCAGCATTACACCGGAAGCGGCCAGTTCGCGGACGGCTTCCACGTTCACCGGCGTCACCTCGTCGATAAACGTCGGTTTCCAGTTCAGGCCCGGTTCAACCAGATGGCTGAACTTACCAAAGCGTGTCACCACGCCGCGCTCTGCTTCTTTGATGGTATAGAAACCACTCGCCGCCCAGATAATGACGATAGCTGCCGCCGCGATGGAGACGACACGTCCACCCAGATGCGGGCGCGGGCCTTGCGATGAGCTTCCGCCGCCAGAGCCAGTACCTTTACCGCCTCCCAGACCACCGAGTTTTTTACTCAGTTTGCGAAAGATGTCATCGAGATCAGGTGGCCCCTGCTCGCGACCACCTTTGTTTCCATTTCCCTCAGAGTTGCCGCCTGGTTTGCTGCTTCCCCACGGGTCGCGGTCTTGTCCGTTGTTACCGGGCTGATTCCACGCCATGTTTGTGCTCCATATTTGTTATGCGATGCTATACCTGTGTCTTTTGCGCTGCAGATGCGTTGGCTACGTCTCTCAACACCCGTCACATCGTTGACCATGTGTCTGGGGGCTTTCAGGACGTGCCACCTTCCTGCGGCACAACATTCACAAGGTACAGAGGCGAAAAAATCTTCAGGCCATATCCGTCAGATCAGACAACATAGTCTTCCAAAGCCGGTTCTTGTTTACAGAGGCGACGCCAGTCAACGATCGGCAGGCGAACTTGCAGACTTACGCTACCGTCATCCTCCATCCACTCTTTTTCTATTGCCTGAAGCTGATAAAAACGGCTTCTCAGACGCCCTTCCTGCGGTGGCAAACGCAACGTGTGTTGCGCCACCTCGCCGGAAAGCCGCTCCGTCAAAGCCTGAAAAAGCTGTGGTATCCCAACCCCTGTCTGCGCAGAAAGCCAGACGCGGATCGGTTTGTTCTCTTCATCTCTGTCGATACGCGGTTCAAAGTCATCCAGCATATCGATCTTGTTCATCACCATCAGGGACGGGATCTCATGAGCATCAATCTCTTCGAGAACCGTATCCACTGCGTCGATGTTTTCCTGCACGCGCACATCTGCTGCATCAACCACATGCAGCAGCAGTGTCGCCTGACGCGTTTCCTGGAGGGTCGCTTTAAACGCCGCGACCAGATCGTGCGGAAGATGACGGATAAACCCAACGGTATCCGCCAGCACGGTTTCCCCGACATCTGCCACGTCAATACGACGCAGCGTCGGATCCAGGGTCGCAAACAGTTGATCTGCCGCATAGACCCTGGCTTCGGTTATCTGGTTGAAAAGGGTAGATTTTCCGGCGTTGGTATATCCCACCAGCGAGACGGTCGGGACATCCGCCTTAATGCGCGACTGTCGCCCCTGCTCACGTTGCTTTTCAACTTTTTCCAGGCGCGACTGGATCTGCAATATACGGTTTCGCAATAAACGACGGTCGGTTTCGAGCTGGGTTTCACCCGGACCGCGCAAACCAATCCCGCCTTTTTGTCTTTCAAGGTGGGTCCAGCCACGGACAAGACGCGTAGCCAGATGGCGCAACTGCGCCAGCTCAACCTGCAATTTCCCCTCATGGGTGCGTGCACGTTGCGCAAAAATATCTAAGATAAGGCCGGTGCGATCGATAACACGACACTCACACAGGCGCTCCAGGTTACGCTCCTGGGCCGGGCTCAACGCATGATCAAAGAGTACGACGGCAGCGCCTGTCGCTTTTACGGCTTCCGCTATTTCAACGGCTTTACCTTCACCAACAAAGTACTTCGGGTGCGGTGCTTTACGGCTACCGGTAATCACCTGCATTGCTTCGACACCGGCGGAAGAGACCAGAGATTCAAACTCCTGGAGGTCTTCCATATCTTTGTCTTGCGAAAAATAGATGTGTACCAGTACCGCCTGCTCACCGGCGTCATAACGGTCAAACAAGCGTCAACCCCTCGATATAGATCAGCGGGGAACGCAGAAATTCTGGCTCCCCGTGTGTAAAACAGCCAAAAACCTTATTCGGTCTCTTCGCTGTCCTGTTGCGCCGCAGAACCCTGCGCGCCGCTACCGTGATGATAGTTACTGCTGGTACCGCCACCGGCATTGTTACTGTGATGAGAAACCGGGCGAGACGGGACAACAGTAGAAATCGCGTGCTTATAAACCATCTGACTGACCGTGTTTTTCAACAGGATCACAAACTGATCAAAAGACTCGATTTGACCTTGCAGCTTAATACCATTCACCAAATAAATAGAAACTGGAACACGTTCCCGACGCAGTGCGTTCAGGAACGGATCTTGTAAAGATTGCCCCTTAGCCATTCTCTCTTTTCCTTATATGCTTATTTGTACTTTGAATCTTTCGATTCTGAAAATTGCGCACGATACGCCTTAATTGTACACATTCAGTTCGCGATAGCACCAACAACCTGTAATACTTCGTTGCGCGCCTGCTCAGGTTTCTCACTGTCAAGCCAGTGCACTCCTTCCCAACCGCGTAACCAGGTTACCTGGCGCTTTGCCAACTGCCTCGTGGCGCAAACACCTCTATAAACCATTTCATCGTATGAAATTTCGCCTTCAAGATAGGACCACATCTGGCGGTATCCCACACAACGAATGGAAGGCAAGTCCGTATGCAAATCTCCACGGGCAAAAAGCGCCCGAACTTCAGCTTCAAATCCTGAAGCCAACATCTGATGAAAACGCTGTTCGATGCGTTGATGCAACAACTCACGGCTCGCCGGGGCGATAGCAAACTGATGCACCTGGTACGGCAAAGCATCACCTGACGTTTGCGTCAGTTCCGTTAAAGTTTTACCCGAAATGAAAAAAACTTCCAGTGCCCGGGAAAGTCTTTGCGGATCATTTGGATGAATACGCTCAGCCGCAACCGGATCGATGGTCTGAAGCTGCTGGTGTAATGCATCCCACCCTTGCTCTGCCGCCTGTTGCTCAATTCTGGCCCTGACCTGCGGGTCTGCCGACGGTAACGGCGAAAGACCTTCCAGCAATGCCTTGAAATACAACATCGTACCACCCACTAACAGCGGAATACGCCCCGCCGCAGTGATCTCGCTCATCTCCGCCAGCGCATCGCGGCGGAAATCCGCGGCAGAATACGCCTGCGACGGATCGCGAATATCCAGCAATCGGTGCGGAGCCGCCTTTAGCTCTTCAGCGTCCGGCTTCGCCGTCCCGATATCCATCCCTTTGTAAATAAGGGCGGAATCGACGCTTATCAACTCTACTGGCAAAACTTTACGCAATTCAATCGCTAGCGCCGTTTTGCCCGAGGCCGTAGGCCCCATCAAAAAAATTGCCTTTGGCAGGCTCGCCTTACTGATATCACTCATGTTTCAGGGCATTCATCGCCGTATGTAAATCAACAGGTTGTAACAGACCACCCGGCGGTGCCTTCACGAGCTGCGGGCAAAGCCGCTCCACATCAGCCAACAGCGTAATGGCCTGAGCCATTGTCCACTGCGCATGCTCACTCATCAGATTACGCGCAATCCACTGCGCCAGATTGCCAGGTTCACTCGCTGACTGTTGCGTCAGGTAGCCTATCAGTTCAGGAATCAAGATTTGTAAATTTTGTTGGCGTAAGGGTAAAGGCACTGCCCGAATGGTCACATGATGGGCATCTGACTGAAATTCAATCCCCAATTCCACCAGCGCACTCTGCGCATTTTCCAGCGCGGCCTTTTCCTCCGCCGAAACTTTTAGCCGCAGCGGGATCAACAACGGCTGGGCGCAGACCTTTCCCTCACCCGGCGAAAGCTGCGCCTGACGCAGCCAGCGTTCTGCAACGGGCAGCGCCAGCAGGAGAATGTTCCCCTCGCGTTCCAGCAACGCGCAGTCATTGCCCACAATAGTGAGTACACGGCCAAAGCTCTGATTGTGCCCCGCGAGCGCCGATGCAGTAGGTTCCGCCGCAGGCGATTTTGTCGCAGGTGTCGGCGTTTGCAGGAGCTGGCGATACACTTCGCCCTGCTGTTTCTGGTAACCCGGCTGGGCATGCGGCCAGCTTGCCGCTGCCGGACGCGGCGCGCTGCTGCCCGCTGACGGCGCGGAGGCGTAGCGCGGAGCCGCGGGTTCGCGGGCCGGCGCTGGTTCAGCAAAATGGTTGCGCCCGGCGGCCACGCGGTTTTCCGGCACGTGCCGGGGCGCAGGTTCGCCTTCAGCTTCCAGCGGCAAGGGCGATTCAAGCTGTTGTTGCAGCACGCTCAGCACGCCCTGGTAGATAAAGTCATGCACCAGGCGCGACTGGTGAAAACGCACTTCATGCTTAGCCGGATGCACGTTGACATCCACCTGATGCGGGTCAATCTCAAGGTACAGGACAAACGCGGGCTGCTGGTCGGCGCCCAGCTTATCTTCACAGGCCTGACGAATCGCGTGGTTGATCAGCCTGTCGCGCATCATGCGTCCGTTGACATAGCAGTACTGAATTTCCGCCAGCGCCGTCGTGGTGTGATGGGGATCGGCGACCCAGCCGCGTAAGGTGAGATCGCCATGCTGCCACTCAATCGCCAGCGCATGCTCAAGAAACGGCGTACCGCAAATGGCGCCCAGACGACGCTCCTGCGGCCCGTCTTTCGCCACCGCGCGGTACTGACGTACCATTTTGCCGTTGTGCGACAAATTGATCGTCACATCAAAACGCGCCAGCGCTATGCGCCGGATGATCTCATCAATATGATTGAATTCGGTTTTCTCGGTGCGCATAAACTTGCGCCGGGCGGGAGTGTTGTAGAATAGATCGAGGACTTCCAGCGTAGTGCCCACCGGATGCGCGGCCGGTTTGACCGTCACATCCATATCACGCCCTTCGGCGTAAGCTTGCCAGGCTTCCTGTTGCTCTGCGGTGCGTGACGTGAGGGTCAGACGAGATACCGAGCTGATACTCGCCAGCGCTTCGCCGCGAAACCCGAGGCTAATGATCGCTTCCAGATCGTCAAGCGAGGCGATTTTGCTGGTGGCGTGCCGCGCCAGCGCCAGCGCCAGTTCGTCTTTCTTGATCCCGCAGCCATTGTCACGGATACGGATCAGCTTTGCGCCGCCGCGCTCGATATCAATATCAATACGCGTTGCCCCGGCATCAAGGCTGTTTTCCACCAGCTCTTTGACCACCGATGCAGGTCGCTCAACCACCTCACCTGCGGCAATCTGGTTCGCCAGTTGTGGCGGTAACACCTGAATCGGCATGCAAATTCCTTAGTTGATCAACGACTCACCCGGCGTAGCGGCGCTCGCGGTTTGCGCCGCACTTCCCTGCGGGGCCGACTGTATCGGATGCGCCTGGAAGTAGTTACGCAGTCCTTTGTAAATCGCATCGGCCAGTTGTTGCTGATACGCATCGCTCGCCAACAGACGTTCTTCACTGTGATTACTGATAAACCCGGTTTCCACCAGCACCGACGGAATATCCGGCGAGCGCAGAACGCCCAGGCTGGCATGTTCAGGCCGCCGTTTATGCAGTGACCCAATCCGTTCGAGCTGGCCTAACATGTTGGTTGCCACATCATACCCTACGCGTTGGGAATGGCCGAACTGCAAATCCAGCACCGCCTGGCTTAGGTACGGATCGGCCTGGCTGTTTGCCAGCACATCACCCGCGCCGCCCAACAGCTCCGACTGTTTTTCATGTTCTTCAAGCCAGTTCGCCATTTCACTGTTGGCGCGCCGGTTCGACAGCACCCACACGGAGGCTCCGGTGGCGCTGCGGTTGGGCGCGGCATCGGCGTGAATCGACACCAGGAAGTTGGCGTTTTGCTTACGCGCCACATCGGAGCGCCCCATCACGGAGATAAAATAATCCCCGTCACGGGTTAATACGCCTTTAAACATCGGATCGTCATTTAGTAACGTGCGCAGCTTACGGGCGACCGCGATGGTGACATTTTTCTCTCGCGTACCGCCAGGGCCGATCGCGCCGGGATCCTGCCCGCCGTGCCCGGCATCAATGGCGATCACCACTTTGTCACCATTGCTGGATGTCGCTCTGGCCGCAGGGCGCGTCGCCGTATTGCTGCTGATCACGGCGGTGGTGCGATCGTTGCTGGTTTTAAACGGATTTCGTGCAGGTTCAGTCGGACGCGGCGTCACCACCGGCGTTTCGACGCGTTTAGCGACGACTGGAGCGGGTGGTGGTGGCGGAGGCGTATCGGCGTTAATGGTAAAGACGACAGTGTAGTTTCCGCCATTCTGCCGTTTTACCGCCTCGGTTTTGCCGTTTTCGGTTAAATCCACCAGCAGGCGTAACGACTGGGGATCTTTCGCCGTGCCGGAACGAATGGTCTTCACCAGGTTGTTACCGCTGAATATCAGCGGAAGTCCCTGAATAACCCCCGTTTGCTTAATATCCAGCGCCACGGTTCGTTTGCTCTCATGGGAGAAATCATAATCCGGATCGCCCATAAAACTGAGCGTAATACGCGCCTGACGCTCACCGTTGGAGACTTGTATATCGGAGAGGCTGGCGGCTCCGGCCTGCGCGCACAGCAGAACCAGCATGGCTACCAACCCCTTTCTGATGCGATAAATCATCCCGCCACCTTTAAGGTTAACCGGCTAAACGCGCCAGCAGCGAATCACCTGATGCGGAGACCGCACTGATGCGCGCCTCACGACCTTGCGCCTGGTAATCAATGTGTATTTCGACATCCGGGTCCGGGAGTACACCTTTACCCTGTTGCGGCCATTCCACCAGGCAAATGGCATCGTTGGCAAAATAATCGCGGATCCCCATAAATTCTAGCTCCTCGGGATCGGCAAGACGATACAGGTCAAAGTGATAGACCATCAGGTTATCGAGAGAATAGGGTTCGACCAGCGTATAGGTTGGACTTTTTTACATTACCGCAGTGGCCTAACGCCTTCAGGAATCCCCGACTGAAGGTGGTTTTACCCGCGCCTAAATCACCGTACAGATAGATAACGGTCGCGCCGTTGCAGGCCTTGGCTACCCGTTGTCCCAGGTCTAATGTTGCCTGTTCGTCAGGTAGCGGAATTACTCGATTCATCATGATAAACGTCAATCACATCAGGGTTAACAATACGCTGTAGCGTGGAAAAAAGATCGGTTGCCAACATGCCGCGCATACCAGCACGCGCCGCCAGAACATCGGCCGCCGCGCCGTGAGCCACGCAGCCAGCACAAGCTGCATCATACGGGGTAAGCTTCTGTCCGAGCAATGCACCAATAATACCGGAAAGCACATCGCCCATGCCGCCGCTGGCCATGCCCGCGTTTCCGACATCGACAATTCCCAATGCCTCCGGTTGTGCGGCAACCACCGTTCCCGCCCCTTTCAACACCGCAACGCCTCCGTAACGTTTTACCAGACGCTGTGCAGAATGTAAGCGATCACTTTCAATTTCTGCAACAGAACACCCCAGTAACCGCGCGGCTTCTCCCGGATGCGGTGTGATGACGCGATTGTGACGTTTATCGGGATTGATTGCCAGCAGGTTCAACGCGTCAGCGTCCCAGACCATCGGTTTACGAAAATTCTCGACTTTTTGTAGCGCTTTCTTGCCCCACTCCGCCTGGCCAAGACCTGGACCGATAATGATGACATCCGCCCATGCGAGGCTTTCGTCAAGGGATTGCGGCGTCAGTTCATGCACCATCAGTTCAGGACGCGCGGTCAACAGTGGCGCGATATTCTCACTGCGCGTCAGCACGCGCACCAGCCCCGCTCCGGCGCGCAGCGCCGCTTCACCGGCCAGCCGAATCGCCCCTGCGGTGCCGTGATCGCCGCCGATCACCACCAGCCGACCATGATCCCCTTTATGCGACGTTGCCCGGCGAGGCGTAAGCCAGTGCGCAAGCTGGGCACGTCCCAGGCGCTCTATCGGTGCCGCTTGCCCTACCAGCCAGTCATCCAGACCCAGTGAATTAAAATGGATACGCCCGGTGACATCACGGGCTTTCCCCGTCAGCAGGCCCGGTTTCAGGACGATAAAGGTGACCGTGCGTTCGGCCCTGATGACCGCACCGGGTGTCGCCCCCGTTTGCGCCAGCAATCCGGACGGGATATCTATCGAAACAACAGGTGCAGGGTGAGCGTTTGCCTGTTCGATTAACGTAGACAGCGGCTCGCGCGGCGCCTGGGTTAACCCGGTCCCCAGCAGCGCATCAATAATCAGGTCGATGTTTTCCGGCCAGGCGATCGCCGGGGAGTGAATTACGCCTCCTGCATTCAGCCAGGCCTCACGCGCCTGTGCGGCCTCCTCGGGCAGCGGTTTATCGCTCTCCTGCGCTATCAAGGTGACCAGAATCCCGGCTGCCTTCGCCAGTCTCGCCACCACATAGCCATCGCCACCGTTATTACCGTGACCACAGAGCACCAACCAGCGCCGGGCATAAGGCCGGGACTCGCGTGCCACGTCAAACACCGCCTCGCCCGCGCGCAACATCAGTTCGAACAACGTGAGCCCCAGCGTGTCAGCGGCTTCTCGCTCCAGACGTTTGATGTCGTCGGCGGGCCAGATGGAGTGTGGTATACTGATGGGGTTTTTCTTCATTGTATGGTCCGTCATGTCAGAGCCCCTCGATCTCAATCAGTTAGCGCTAAAAATTAAACAGTGGGGGCTGGAACTGGGCTTTCAGCAGGTTGGTATTACCGATACCGACCTGAGCGAGTCCGAACCCAAACTGCAGGCGTGGCTGGACAAACAATACCACGGGGAAATGGGCTGGATGGCGCGCCACGGTATGATGCGTGCGCGTCCTCATGAGCTACTGCCCGGCACGCTTCGCGTCATCAGTGTGCGCATGAACTATCTTCCTGCCCACGCCGCGTTTGCCCGTACGCTGAAAAATCCCACGCTGGGTTACGTCAGCCGCTATGCGCTTGGCCGCGACTACCATAAACTTTTACGTAACCGCCTCAAAAAGCTCGGCGAGATGATTCAACAGCATTGTGTCTCGCTGAATTTTAGACCTTTTGTCGATTCTGCGCCCATACTTGAGCGCCCGCTGGCAGAAAAAGCCGGTCTTGGATGGACGGGTAAGCACTCACTAATCCTCAACCGTGAGGCCGGGTCGTTTTTCTTTCTTGGTGAGTTGCTGATTAATTTGCCCCTGCCGGTTGACGCTCCCGTGGAGGAAGGATGCGGAAAATGCGTCGCCTGTATCACCACCTGCCCAACCGGCGCGATTGTCGCCCCTTACACGGTGGATGCGCGTCGCTGCATCTCCTATCTCACTATCGAACTGGAAGGCGCAATCCCTGAAGCACTCCGGCCACTTATGGGCAACCGGATCTACGGTTGTGATGACTGCCAGTTGATCTGTCCATGGAACCGCTATTCACAACTGACTGACGAAGACGACTTCAGCCCACGCAAGGCACTGCATGCGCCCGAGTTGATAGAACTGTTCGCCTGGAGTGAAGCCACATTTTTAAAAATTACCGAAGGGTCAGCCATTCGTCGTATTGGTCATTTGCGCTGGCTGCGTAATATTGCGGTAGCACTCGGCAACGCCCCCTGGAGTGACGCCGTCCTTTCCTCGCTGGAAAGCCGCCGGGGTGAGCACCCACTTCTTGATGAGCATATTGAATGGGCCATCGCGCAGCAGATCGCGAAGCGAAACGCCGACGTGATCGAGGTGCAATCACCAAAGCAAAGGCGACTGGTGAATGCTATCGAAAAGGGACTACCACGGGATGCCTGAATCTTCCACAGGCTGTGCATAAAAATAAAAACACATTGCTATTCAAGAACGAGAAAATCGTCAAGTGATCGAATTAACAAATTGAAATATTCTCTTTCCCAGTAATTTCAAAGAGTTACAAGGAAACTATTTACTTTGCGAAGTATCTGGATATTCCGTAGAAAAATCTGAGGCTGTGGATAACTCTGTTCACAATAGTGTGACAGAGACAAAACACAACGACCCCAATACAAAAATGCACTGTGGTTTATTTTCTGGAGTTAAGAATTTGGAGCGGGAAACGAGACTCGAACTCGCGACCCCGACCTTGGCAAGGTCGTGCTCTACCAACTGAGCTATTCCCGCTTAATCTTCGTCTTTCAAACTGCTGTCGCACTTCGAAATTCTGCGATTGGGTGGTCCGTGCTAAAAAAGCACTTTCAAATTTTGGAGCGGGAAACGAGACTCGAACTCGCGACCCCGACCTTGGCAAGGTCGTGCTCTACCAACTGAGCTATTCCCGCTTAATCTTCGTCTTTCAAACTGCTGTCGCAATTCAAAATCCTGCGATTGGGTGGTCTGTGCTAAGAAGCACTTTCAAATTTTGGAGCGGGAAACGAGACTCGAACTCGCGACCCCGACCTTGGCAAGGTCGTGCTCTACCAACTGAGCTATTCCCGCTTAATCTTCGTCTTTCATGTTGCTGCTGTGTTGGCTGCCTTTACTCACCACAGTCACTTACTTAAGTAAGCTCTTGTGGATTCGCTCAGTTGCCGCCTTGCTGCAACATGAAATGCTTTGATTAAAATTTGTTGCTGCCGTAACGCATAATTCTCTGTCGTTACGGGAGGCGCATTATACGAGAAATCCTTTCTCCTGCAACCCCTTCAAACGCAATTTTTTGTGAATTTCGTTTGAGTGACGATTTTATCAGCAAAGCGAGTAATTTAGCGGCAATCTTCGGTATACGCAAGCTTCCCGGATGTAAACTGTAGGCCGGGTAAGGTAAAGCCGCCACCCGGCGTAGCCACCTTTAAAGCTTAATAAAATTCTCACGATAGTAAGCCAGTTCCGCCACCGACTCGCGGATATCGTCCATCGCCTGATGCGTCCCTTGCTTGGTGAAACCGTCCAGAATCTCTGGTTTCCAGCGACGCGCCAGCTCTTTCAGCGTGCTGACATCCAGGTAGCGGTAATGGAAATACGCCTCCAGTTCCGGCATGTACTTAAACAAAAAGCGGCGATCCTGGCCAATGCTGTTTCCGCAGATCGGCGATTTACCCGGCGGAACCCACTCTTTCAGAAATTCAAGCGTCGCCAGTTCCGCTTCGCGATCGCCCATCGTGCTCGCCTTCACACGCTCCACCAACCCGCTACCGGTATGGGTACGCACGTTCCAGTCATCCATCAGCGCCAGTTGTTCATCAGACTGATGAACCGCGATGGTCGGCCCTTCCGCCAGAATATTCAGGTTGGCATCGGTGACCAGCGTGGCGATTTCAATTATGCGATCGCGCTCGGGATCCAGACCGGTCATCTCAAGATCAATCCAAATCAGGTTGTTTTCATTGGCACTCATGCTATTTTTCACCCCTCATGCGTCACATTCAGTGTGACTACTCTCATACAGAATTGTGTGTATCATAGATGTTTTGCCCACTATGGGCGACCAGGAGCCAGTACGATTGAGTAAAAATAAACTCTCCAAAGGCCAACAGCGCCGCGTGAACGCTAATCACCAGCGTCGTCTTAAAACGTCTAAGGAGAAGCCAGACTACGATGACAACCTGTTTGGCGAGACCGCTGAAGGTATCGTCATCAGTCGTTTTGGCATGCATGCCGACGTCGAATCTGCGGACGGTGAAATTCATCGCTGCAACATTCGTCGGACGATTCGCTCACTGGTGACCGGTGACCGCGTGGTCTGGCGTCCCGGCAAAGCGGCGGCGGAAGGGGTCAACGTCAAAGGCATTGTCGAGGCGGTGCATGAACGTACCTCGGTACTGACGCGCCCGGATTTTTACGACGGCGTAAAACCGATCGCCGCCAATATCGACCAGATTGTCATTGTCTCCGCCATCTTACCGGAGCTGTCGCTCAATATTATCGACAGGTATCTGGTGGCCTGCGAGACGCTGCAGGTGGAACCGATCATTGTGCTTAACAAAATCGACCTGCTGGATGACGAAAGCATGGCTTTTGTGAATGAGCAGATGGATATCTACCGCAATATTGGTTATCGCGTATTGATGGTCTCCAGCCATACTCAGGATGGCCTGAAGCCGTTAGAAGACGCACTAACCGGGCGCATCAGCATCTTTGCCGGTCAGTCCGGCGTCGGAAAATCCAGCCTGCTTAACGCATTGCTCGGTCTGCAGGAAGCCATTTTGACCAATGATGTCTCTGACAACTCCGGTCTGGGACAGCACACCACCACCGCAGCGCGCCTCTATCACTTCCCGCACGGCGGCGATGTCATTGATTCCCCCTGGCGTGCGCGAATTCGGCCTGTGGCACCTGGAACCGGAACAAATCACCCACGGTTTTGTCGAATTTCATGACTATCTTGGACTGTGTAAATATCGTGACTGTAAGCATGACGCCGACCCAGGCTGCGCCATCCGTCAGGCGGTTGAAGACGGGAAAATTGCGGAAACCCGTTTCGAAAATTATCACCGTATTCTCGAAAGCATGTCGCAAGTAAAAACGCGTAAAAACTTTTCTGATACCGATGACTGACAACTAAGCTAAGCATCGCTAGAATCGTCCCCCTTTTTCAGGATCCGGTGAGAACGCCGGGTCAGGAACGACAAAACAATAGCCTGGAGGCTACCTTGTTAAACTCATTTAAACTTTCGCTACAGTACATTCTGCCGAAACTATGGCTCACTCGCCTGGCGGGTTGGGGCGCGAGCAAACGAGCAGGATGGCTGACTAAACTGGTTATCGATCTGTTCGTGAAGTACTACAAGGTCGATATGAAAGAAGCGCAGAAGCCGGATACCGCCAGCTACCGCTCATTCAATGATTTCTTTGTCCGCCCACTGCGTGACGACGTTCGCCCGCTGAATACCGATCCGAACGTGCTGGTCATGCCGGCTGACGGCGTGATTAGCCAGTTAGGTGATATCGAAGAAGATAAGATCCTGCAGGCCAAAGGTCATAACTACAGCCTTGAAGCGCTGTTGGCAGGTAACTACCTGATGGCGGATCTTTTCCGTAACGGTTCGTTCGTGACCACCTATCTTTCCCCGCGTGATTACCACCGCGTGCATATGCCGTGTAATGGGATCCTGCGTGAGATGATTTATGTTCCGGGCGATCTGTTCTCGGTCAATCATCTGACAGCCCAGAACGTCCCGAACCTGTTTGCCCGTAACGAGCGTGTTATCTGCCTGTTCGATACTGAGTTCGGCCCAATGGCGCAAATTCTGGTCGGTGCTACGATTGTTGGCAGTATCGAAACCGTCTGGGCAGGAACCATCACGCCGCCGCGCGAGGGCGTGATCAAACGCTGGACCTGGCCTGCCGGAGAAAGCGAAGGCTCCGTGGCGTTGTTGAAGGGTCAGGAAATGGGCCGTTTCAAGCTGGGTTCCACGGTAATCAACCTGTTTGCGCCAGGTAAAGTGAATCTGGTCGAGCAGCTTGAAAGTCTTTCCGTGACCAAAATTGGTCAGCCGCTGGCGATCTCTACAGAGACGTTCGTTGCGCCAGTCGATGCCGAGCCTGCACCTCTGCCAGAAGAAGAGATTAAAGCCGAACACGACGCCAGTCCGCTGGTCGACGATAAGAAAGAAACCTAATAGTAGAAGGACGTTGCTGTGCGCCTGATTATCGCGTTTCTGATGGCCTGGTGCCTCGGCCAGGGGGCGTACGCTGCAACCGCCCCCGACGCCAAACAAATCACTCAGGAACTGGAGCAGGCGAAATCCGCAAAGCCTGCCCAGCCTGATGTTGTTGAAGCTCTTCAGTCTGCGTTGAACGCGCTCGAGGAACGTAAAGCTTCTCTCGAACGCGCACAGCAATATCAGCAGGTTATCGATAATTTCCCGAAAATGTCCGCCAGTCTGCGCGCGCAGTTAACCAACCTGCGCGATGAACCCCGCAGCGTATCGCCGGGCATGACGACCGATGCGCTGAATCAGGAAATCCTCCAGGTCAGCAGCCAGTTGCTGGAAAAGAGCCGTCAGGCCCAGCAGGAGCAAGAGCGCGCCCGTGAGATTGCCGACTCGCTAAGCCAACTGCCTCAACAGCAGACCGATGCCCGCCGACAGCTCAACGAAATTGAACGCCGTATTGGCAGCGCCACCGGCAACACTCCACTCAATCAGGCGCAAAATTTCAGCATGCAGGCAGAATCCGCCCGCCTGAAAGCGCTGGTTGATGAGCTGGAGCTGGCGCAGTTGTCGGCCAACAACCGTCAGGAACTGGCGCGTATGCGCTCGGAACTGGCGGAAAAACAGAGCCAGCAACTCGATGCGTATTTACAGGCGCTGCGCAATCAGCTCAACAGCCAGCGCCAGCGTGAAGCCGAACGAGCGCTGGAGAGCACCGAGCTACTGGCAGAGAACAGCGCCGATTTACCGCCGGATATTGTCGCCCAGTTCAAAGTGAACCGGGAACTGTCTGCCGCGCTGAATCAGCAGGCTCAGCGCATGGATCTCGTCGCCTCTCAGCAACGTCAGGCCGCCAGCCAGACTCAGCAGGTCCGTCAGGCGTTGACGACGCTGCGTGAACAGTCGCAGTGGTTAGGCTCATCTAACCTGCTGGGTGAAGCGTTACGTGCACAGGTGGCGCGTCTGCCGGAAATGCCTAAACCCCAGCAACTGGACACCGAGATGGCGCAACTGCGCGTCCAGCGTCTGCGCTACGAAGATCAGCTTAATAAGCAACCCCAGTTGCGCCAGCTCCATCAGGCGGACGGGCAACCACTGACTGCGGAACAAAATCGTATTCTTGAGGCGCAACTGCGCACCCAACGCGAGTTGCTGAATTCGCTGTTACAGGGCGGCGACACGCTGATCCTCGAGCTGACCAAGCTGAAGGTCTCCAATAGCCAGCTTGAAGATGCGCTGAAAGAGGTGAATGAAGCGACTCATCGCTATCTGTTCTGGACCTCTGACGTTCGCCCGATGTCTTTCTCCTGGCCGATAGATATCGTGCAGGATTTGCGTCGGCTGATCTCACTCGACACCTTCAGTCAGCTAGGTCAGGCCAGCCTTATGATGCTGACCAGCAGGGATACCCTACTGCCGCTGTTTGGCGCGTTGATTCTGGTCGGGTTCAGCATTTACTCGCGTCGCCACTTCACCCGTTTTCTGGAACGTTCCGCCGCCCGAGTGGGCAAGGTGACGCAGGATCACTTCTGGCTGACGCTGCGTACCGTGTTCTGGTCGATACTGGTGGCCTCGCCATTGCCGGTGCTATGGATGACGCTGGGTTACGGGCTGCGCGAGGCCTGGCCTTATCCGCTTGCCGTCGCGATAGGCGATGGCGTCACGGCGACGGTACCGCTGCTGTGGGTGGTGATGATTTGTGCGGCATTTGCCCGGCCCAATGGCCTGTTCATCGCCCACTTTGGCTGGCCACGCGAACGTGTGTCGCGTGCGATGCGTTATTACCTGATGAGTATCGGGCTTATCGTGCCGCTAATCATGGCGCTCATCATGTTTGATAATCTCAACGATCGTGAGTTCTCCGGCTCGCTCGGTCGCCTGTGCTTTATGCTGATTTGCGGCGCGCTGGCTCTGGTTACCCTGAGCCTGAAAAAAGCCGGGATCCCGCTCTATCTCGATAAAGAAGGCAGCGGCGATAACATGGTGAACAGCATGCTGTGGAACCTGATGACAGGCGCACCGGTGGTGGCGATACTGGCAGCCGCCGTGGGTTATCTGGCGACATCGCAGGCGCTGCTGGCGCGGCTGGAAACCTCCGTCGCCATCTGGTTCCTGCTGCTGGTGATTTACCACGTCATTCGCCGCTGGATGCTGATTCAGCGGCGCAGACTGGCTTTTGATCGCGCTAAACACCGTCGTGCGGAAATGTTGGCACAGCGCGCCCGTGGAGAAGAAGAACCGGCTCACTCAACCAGCCTCGAAGGGGCCATTGACGTTGACGAGAGCGAAGTCGATCTTGATGCCATCAGCGCCCAGTCGCTCCGTCTGGTGCGTTCCATCCTGATGCTGATCGCCCTGCTGTCGGTGATTGTCCTATGGTCGGAAATTCACTCCGCCTTTGGTTTCCTCGAAAACATCTCGCTGTGGGATGTCACGTCTACCGTGCAGGGTGTGGAAAGTTTAGAACCGATTACGCTGGGCGCGGTACTGATCGCGATTCTGGTATTTATCATCACCACCCAACTGGTGCGTAATCTGCCTGCGCTTCTCGAACTGGCGTTGCTGCAGCACCTCGATCTCACACCGGGTACGGGTTATGCCATTACCACCATCACCAAGTACCTGCTGATGCTGATTGGCGGCCTGGTGGGCTTCTCGATGATTGGGATTGAGTGGTCGAAACTGCAATGGCTGGTGGCAGCACTCGGCGTCGGGCTGGGCTTTGGTTTGCAGGAGATCTTTGCCAACTTTATCTCCGGCCTGATTATCCTGTTTGAAAAACCGATTCGTATTGGCGACACGGTTACTATTCGCGATCTGACCGGCAGCGTAACGAAAATTAATACCCGTGCGACAACCATCAGCGACTGGGACCGCAAAGAGATTATTGTGCCGAACAAGGCGTTTATCACCGAGCAGTTCATCAACTGGTCACTGTCCGATTCCGTGACGCGCGTGGTGCTGACCATTCCGGCCCCGTCCGATGTGAACAGCGAAGAAGTGACGCAGATCCTGCTGACCGCCGCGCATCGTTGCTCGCTGGTCATCGATAACCCGGCACCAGAGGTCTTCCTTGTGGACTTACAACAGGGGATTCAGATCTTCGAACTGCGTATCTACGCCGCTGAGATGGGTCACCGCATGCCGCTACGCCATGAAATCCACCAGTTGATACTGGCGGGCTTCCGTGAGCACGGTATCGATATGCCGTTCCCACCGTTCCAGATGCGTCTGGAAAGTTTGAACGGCAGACAAACGGGAAGAACATTAAGCTCGGCAGGCAGAAGTCGCCCGGCGGGGAGTTTGTAAATCGTCCTGGGCGCCCGATAACGAATACGTATCGGGCGCCCGGAGAGGCAAAACGCGTTATGCGCGATCGACGGTAAACGCGATCACTTCCGAGAGACTTTCCGCCCCCCAGCGCCAACATCACCAGACGATCCACGCCCAGTGCGACACCAGAACAGTCCGGCATCCCAACCTTCAACGCCTCAATCAGATTGTTATCGATCGGCTGCTGCGGCAGTCCGCGCGCGGCACGCTTACGATTGTCTTGCTCAAAACGTTGCTGCTGTTCACGCGCATCCGTCAATTCATGGAAGCCATTTGCCAGTTCAATCCCTTTGTAGTAGACCTCAAAACGCTCTGCCACACGGTGATCTTCAGTGCTGATCTGCGCCAGTGATGCCTGGCTTGCCGGGAAGTGATACACAAACGTCGGTTTATCTTTACCAATGTGCGGCTCAACGCCCATCGCAAACAGCAGTTGCAGTAAGGTATCGCGATCTTCTTCAGTATCGGCAATGTTGCTTAAATCCAGCTTTGCGGCGACTTCACGCAGTTGCGTTTTATCCGCAGACAGCGGATCAATTTCCAGATGACGCTGGAACGCCTGTTGATACGAAAGACTCTCTGCCGCCGGGCATTCGAGCACCTGCTGCAGCAAATCATCCACTTCATTCATCAAACGGTACATGTCGTAATGGGGACGATACCACTCGAGCATAGTGAATTCGGGGTTGTGATGACGCCCCATCTCTTCATTACGGAAGCTACGGCACAGTTGAAAGACCGGACCACACCCTGCCACCAGCAGACGCTTCATGTGGTATTCCGGGCTGGTCATTAAATAGAGGTTCATCCCCTGAGAGTGACCGGGGCCGACGAAACGCGTTTCGAACGGGAACAGATGAATGTCTGTGACCGTCGCCTGGCTCATGCAGGGCGTCTCAACCTCCAGCACGCCGCGATCGGCAAAGAAACGACGAATTTCCGTCATAATTGCCGCGCGTTTTAATAGGTTAGGTATAGACGCGCTCGGCTGCCAGGTTGCCGTTTCGCTCATGGTTCTTTCTCCAGTTTAAGACAAGGGCACGAAGTCTACTCGTAACGCGGCAATGAAACAAATTTTGCTCAGGAATACTCCGGCACGGCTGAAGAGTTAAAAAAACCGTAAACCGATGGTTTAGTAATTAAATTAATCAAGATCACTGATAATTCCGGCCTCTGACACGCTAAAAAAATCGAACACGTCAAATTTCCCACACATAGCAACGACTATACTGTTGTACCTATAAAGGAGCAGTGGAAACGCATTCGCACCCCACCTGTTTCAGGGGTTTTACCCGAAATATGTGGTGGCGAAATTACAATAATCTGGAGGAATGTCGTGCAAACCTTTCAAGCCGATCTTGCCATTATAGGCGCCGGTGGCGCGGGATTACGCGCTGCAATTGCCGCAGCGCAGGCAAATCCTAATGCGAAAATCGCACTGATTTCAAAAGTGTACCCAATGCGCAGTCACACCGTGGCTGCTGAAGGGGGGCTCAGCTGCTGTCGCCCAGGATCATGACAGCTTCGACTACCATTTTCACGATACGGTAGCGGGCGGAGACTGGCTGTGTGAACAGGATGTCGTGGATTATTTTGTCCACCACTGTCCTACCGAAATGACCCAACTGGAACAATGGGGCTGCCCGTGGAGTCGTCGCGAAGACGGCAGCGTCAACGTTCGTCGCTTTGGCGGGATGAAGATTGAGCGTACCTGGTTTGCTGCGGATAAAACCGGCTTCCATATGCTGCATACACTGTTCCAGACCTCTCTGCAGTTCCCGCAGATCCAACGCTTTGACGAACACTTCGTCCTCGATATCCTGGTCGATGATGGTCATGCTCGCGGCCTGGTGGCGATGAACATGATGGAAGGCACGCTGGTACAGATCCGTGCTAACGCGGTAGTGATGGCGACTGGCGGCGCAGGCCGTGTGTATCGCTATAACACCAATGGCGGCATCGTGACCGGTGACGGCATGGGCATGGCGCTGAGCCACGGCGTTCCGCTGCGTGACATGGAATTTGTTCAGTATCACCCAACCGGTCTGCCTGGTTCCGGTATCCTGATGACCGAAGGCTGCCGTGGTGAAGGCGGTATTCTGGTCAACAAAAACGGCTACCGCTATCTGCAGGATTACGGCATGGGTCCGGAAACCCCGCTGGGCGAGCCGAAAAACAAATACATGGAACTCGGTCCGCGCGACAAAGTTTCTCAGGCTTTCTGGCATGAATGGCGTAAAGGCAACACCATCTCCACGCCGCGTGGCGATGTTGTTCATCTCGACCTGCGTCATCTGGGCGAGAAGAAACTGCTGGAACGTCTGCCGTTCATCTGTGAACTGGCGAAAGCCTATGTGGGCGTCGATCCGGTGAAAGAACCGATTCCGGTGCGTCCGACCGCACACTACACCATGGGCGGTATCGAAACCGATCAGAACTGCGAAACCCGCATCAAAGGTCTGTTTGCCGTCGGCGAATGTTCTTCTGTGGGTCTGCACGGCGCGAACCGTCTGGGCTCTAACTCTCTGGCTGAGCTGGTGGTCTTTGGCCGCCTGGCAGGCGAGCAGGCGATGGAGCGCGCAGCGACAGCGGGCACCGCTAACGACGCCGCCCTTGACGCACAGGTTGCCGGCGTTGAACAACGTCTGAAAGACCTGGTCAACCAGGAAGGTAACGAGAACTGGGCGAAGATCCGCGACGAAATGGGGCTTTCTATGGAAGAAGGTTGCGGTATTTACCGTACACCGGAACTCATGCAGAAAACCGTGGATAAGCTGGCCGAACTGCAGGAGCGCTTCAAACGCGTTCGCATTACCGACACCTCCAGCGTATTCAATACCGATCTGCTGTACACCATCGAGCTGGGTCACGGCCTGAACGTCGCTGAGTGTATGGCGCATTCCGCGCTGGCGCGTAAGGAATCACGCGGCGCACACCAACGTCTGGACGAAGGTTGCACCGAACGTGACGACGTCAACTTCCTCAAACATACTCTCGCCTTCCGCGATGCTGATGGCACGACTCGCCTCGACTATAGCGACGTGAAAATCACCACGCTGCCGCCGGCAAAACGTGTTTACGGTGGCGAAGCGGAAGCAGCCGATAAGAAGGAGAAGGCTAATGGCTGAGATGAAAAACCTGAAAGTTGAGGTGGTGCGCTATAACCCTGAGACCGACACCGCGCCGCACAGTGCTTTCTATGAAGTGCCTTATGATGAAACCACGTCACTGCTGGATGCGCTGGGTTACATCAAAGATAACCTGGCGCCAGATCTGAGCTATCGCTGGTCCTGCCGTATGGCGATCTGCGGCTCCTGCGGCATGATGGTCAACAACGTACCAAAACTGGCGTGCAAAACCTTCCTGCGTGATTACACCAACGGTATGAAGGTGGAAGCGCTGGGTAACTTCCCGATTGAACGCGATCTGGTCGTCGATATGACGCACTTTATCGAAAGTCTGGAAGCGATTAAGCCGTACATCATCGGTAACCCGCGTACGCCGGATCAGGGTCCAAATATCCAGAGCCCGGCGCAGATGGCGAAGTATCACCAGTTCTCTGGTTGCATCAACTGTGGTCTGTGCTATGCCGCCTGTCCGCAGTTCGGCCTGAACCCTGAGTTCATCGGACCGGCTGCAATTACCCTGGCGCATCGTTACAACGAAGACAGCCGCGACCACGGTAAGAAGGAGCGTATGGCACAGTTGAACAGCCCGAACGGCGTATGGACCTGTACTTTCGTGGGCTACTGCTCCGAAGTTTGTCCGAAGCACGTCGATCCGGCGGCTGCCATTCAGCAGGGTAAAGTAGAAAGCTCGAAAGACTTTCTTATCGCTACCCTGAAACCACGCTAAGGAGTGCAACATGACGACTAAACGCAAACCCTATGTGCGGCCGATGACGTCCACCTGGTGGAAAAAATTGCCGTTTTATCGCTTTTACATGCTGCGCGAAGGCACAGCCGTTCCGGCAGTCTGGTTCAGCATTGAGCTGATTTTCGGCCTGTTCGCGCTGAAGCACGGCGTGGAATCCTGGGAAGGCTTCGTGAGTTTCCTGCAAAACCCGGTGGTGGTGATCCTCAACGTGATCGCCCTGGCGGCAGCGCTGCTGCACACCAAAACCTGGTTTGAGCTGGCGCCGAAAGCCGCCAACATCATCGTAAAAGACGAAAAAATGGGGCCAGAGCCGATCATCAAAGGTCTCTGGGCGGTTACTGTGGTGGCGACCGTAGTCATACTGTTTGTTGCCCTGTTCTGGTAAGGAGTCCGGGATGATTAATCCAAATCCAAAACGTTCTGACGAACCCGTATTCTGGGGTCTGTTTGGCGCAGGCGGTATGTGGGGTGCGATTATCGCGCCTGTGATGGTTCTGCTGGTGGGGATTCTGCTGCCGCTGGGTCTGTTCCCGGGCGATGCCCTGAGCTATGAGCGCGTTCTGGCGTTTGCTCAGAGCTTTATCGGCCGTGCTTTCCTGTTCCTGATGATTGTCCTGCCGCTGTGGTGTGGCTTACACCGTATGCACCACGCAATGCATGACCTGAAAATCCATGTGCCGGCTGGCAAATGGGTGTTCTACGGTCTGGCGGCAATCCTGACCGTCGTCACGGCGATTGGCATTCTGTCTGTCTAACGTAATCTGCCCTCTTGTCTGCTGATAAGAGGGCGTTTTTTTCATTCCCGCCATTATTTCCCCCCGCCAGGTTCTACACTTAGGAAAAAACACCCTAAGGATAAAACTATGCGCCTGCTCCCCATCGTTGCTGCTGTAACCGCTGCGTTTCTGGTTGTCTCTTGTAGTACCCCCACACCACCACAGGACGTCACGGTGGTAAATAACTTCGATGCTAAGCGCTATCTCGGAACCTGGTACGAAATAGCCCGTTTTGATCATCGCTTTGAACGCGGACTGGATAAGGTCACGGCGACCTACAGTCAGCGCGATGACGGCGGCCTTAATGTCATCAATAAAGGCTGGAACCCTGACAGGAACAGATGGCAGCAAAGTGAAGGAAAAGCCTATTTTACCGGTGACCCGAGCCGCGCAGCGCTGAAGGTTTCGTTCTTTGGGCCTTTCTACGGCGGGTATAACGTTATCGCGCTCGACAGAGAGTACCGACACGCGTTGGTTTGCGGCCCGGATCGCGACTACCTGTGGATACTCGCCCGCACGCCAACAATTTCTGAGGAAATTAAGCAGCAGATGCTGGCCGTCGCGACCCGGGAAGGGTTTGATGTCAGTAAGCTAATCTGGGTGAAGCAACCCGGTACTTAGTGGGTGCTTAATTTCAGACCAATAATACCGACGACGATCAATGCCAGGCTTGCCAGACGCATGGGGTTGGCGGATTCACCCAGTAACAAAATACCGGTGATGGCAGCACCGACGGCGCCAATCCCCGTCCATACGGCGTACGCGGTGCCCACGGGTAGCGTTTTCATCGCCCACGCAAGCAGCGCCATACTGACAATCATTGCGGCAATGGTGATGATACTCGGCGTCAGGCGACTAAAACCGTGGGTATACTTCAGCCCCACCGCCCAAACAACTTCAAGCAAACCGGCGATTAATAAGATTATCCAGGACATATCAGGCTCCAGAGAAATGGGGCCGTCCCCGGTGAGAGAAGCGTTTGCAGGTCGTCCTGCAAAGCTGAAGATGGAAATAACATTCTTGCCCGAGCGACGGTGAATTTCAACATTTTTATCTTTCCACGCCTAAAAGGTTGAATTAGGCGCATTTCGCAACGTACTTTGCGCATTCAGCACTCATCCGACTTCTCTATGATGGGACGCTTTCTGAAGTCAGGAAGCCATTTGCCTTACTTCTGAATGCGAAAACGCTATGTTGAAAATATTAGTGATTGACCGTTGCCACTTCACCCGCACAGGGATCGAGGCATGGCTTAATCATTCCGAACTCTTTACTACGTCGTTTCTGGTCTCTGGGCTCAATAATCTCTTACTGGTTAAAGAGCACATCCAGCAGTGGAAACCTCACCTGGTCATCGCGGACCTGTATGGTTTTCTCAACGATACGCTGTCCGTCCACGCCATTGCGCCGTTTTTTCTCGCCTGTGGTGACAGTCCATTAATATTACTGGAGTCAGGAGGCGTGATGGTAGAGACGCAGCGCTATCCTGTCTGCGCGTCGTTAACCAAGCAGGTCTCTCTGGTGGTCCTGGCTGAAAAAATCCACAATGCCCTGCTGACAGGGTCAGTATCCGAAGCGCCCGGAAATGCCTCGACGTTGCTTACGCCACAGGAAGAGAAAGTGCTGACGATGTGGATGGAAGGAGCGAGTAACAATGCAATAGCCTGTGCGCTCAGCATTCATGGTAAAACGGTATACACCTATAAACGCAATATCCGCATGAAGTTACACATGGATAATCGCTTTTCGCCGTTTCTTGCACCCTCTGAGCTGAAAAATTAACGGCACGACAACACTGTCGTACCGTTTTCACCGTTACTGCTGAGCTTTGGTTGCTGCGCCTGAAATGGCGTTACCGCCATCGGAGATGTCCTCACCCACACCACGTGTGGTATTGCACGCAGTCAACACGGAGGAAAGTACTAACACAGAAAAGATCGCTGCAATTGTCTTTTTAACCATAACGTCTTCCTTTTCTAGCCAATGTTATTTGTGTAGTGCCACTTAATCATAGACAAGATCCCGAACAATGCCGGGAGATAGACGCTTTTTAGGACGATGAGAAGAAAATTAGCTGGCTGCGTGGGAAATAGAATTGCCGAGGTGCTTAATATCCTCACCAAAGCCGCGCGCGGTATTGCAGCCTGCCAGCAACGACGTAGTGAGAAGAATCAGTGTTACAAGACCGAGAAGACGTTTCATCATTCCTGCCCTGGAGAAACAATGGCGCAGCAAAGCGCTGCACCATAATGAGCTAAACGCGCGGATTATTTAACGCGGGAGACGTACTCGCCTGAACGCGTATCCACTTTAATCACTTCGCCAATCTGAACGAACAGAGGCACTTTAACCACAGCACCGGTAGACAGCGTAGCCGGCTTACCGCCTGTACCTGCGGTGTCGCCTTTCAGACCCGGATCGGTATCAACGATTTCCAGCTCAACAAAGTTCGGCGGCGTCACGGAGATAGGCTGACCGTTCCACAGGGTCACGATGCACTCTGCCTGATCCAGCAGCCATTTTTCGCTATCGCCAATCGCTTTAGCATCTGCAGACAGTTGCTCGAAGGTTTCGTTGTTCATGAAGTGCCAGAACTCACCGTCGTTGTACAGGTAAGTCAGGTTCATATCTACAACGTCAGCGCCTTCTGCAGAGTCAGTAGACTTGAAGGTTTTCTCAACGCGAGTACCGGTCAGCAGGCGACGCAGTTTCACGCGCGCAAAAGCCTGACCTTTACCCGGTTTAACGAATTCGCTGGCTTCAACCGCATAAGGTTCGCCGTCCAACATGATTTTAAGACCAGCACGAAAATCGTTGCTATAGTACGTTGCCATAAGGCCCTCTGAAAATTGTTAACTGGTAGCTAAGCCACAAAATGGCGCATATTGTAACCCTAAATACCCCATCCAGAGAAGATTGGTTATCGCAACTTGCCGATGTTGTGACCAATCCCGATGAACTCCTGCGTCTTTTGAATATAGACGCAGATGAAAAACTGTTGGCCGGACGCGATGCCAGACGGCTGTTCGCCCTGCGTGTGCCGCGCGCATTTATCGCGCGAATGGAAAAAGGCAACCCTGCTGATCCACTTTTGCGTCAGGTACTTACCTCGCAAGATGAGTTTATTGCCGCACCGGGTTTCTCTACCGATCCACTGGAAGAACAGCATAGCGTCGTACCAGGACTGCTGCATAAATACCGTAATCGGGCGCTGTTGCTGGTGAAAGGGGGCTGTGCGGTAAATTGCCGCTATTGCTTCCGTCGCCACTTCCCGTACGCGGAAAATCAGGGAAATAAGCGAAACTGGCAGGCCGCGCTGGACTACATCAGCGCTCATCCTGAGCTGGATGAGATCATTTTCTCCGGCGGCGACCCGCTAATGGCCAAAGATCATGAACTGGACTGGTTGCTCACGCAGCTGGAAGCGATTCCTCATATCAGGCGTCTGCGTATTCACAGTCGTTTGCCCATCGTCATTCCTGCGCGTATTACCGAGGAGCTGGTTGCACGTTTCACCTGTTCTTCGCTGCAGATCCTGCTGGTGAATCACATCAATCACGCCAACGAAGTCGATGAGAGCTTCCGGCAGGCGATGGCAAAACTGCGCGGTGCAGGCGTTACGCTGCTCAATCAGAGCGTCCTGCTGCGCGGCGTCAATGATAACGCGCAGACGCTGGCGAACCTCAGTAACGCGCTGTTTGATGCGGGCGTCATGCCCTATTATCTGCATGTGCTGGATAAAGTGCAGGGCGCGGCGCATTTCATGGTGACAGACGATGAAGCGCGCCAGATCATGCGTGAACTGCTTACGCTGGTGTCAGGGTATATGGTGCCCAGGCTGGCGCGAGAAATTGGTGGTGAACCGAGTAAAACGCCACTGGATTTACAACTGCGTCAGCAATAACCGCGCTATCAGGTGTCCGCATCCGGACACCCGTTATCAAAACCCCCCGGCTTCCCCTGCCCTGTATGCTATTTTAGCGACGCCTTGCAAACTACACATTTAAAAATCATATCGTTAAGTTGAAACCAATCGCTAAATTTATCATTGGTGAGGGAGAACCGTTATGGCTATCAGTATCAAAGGAGTGAATACGGGTGTTATCCGTAAAGCGAACGAATTCATCGCACTGGCGCTGAAAATTAAAGAGCCAAGAAACAAGGAATCGCTGTTTTTTCTGCCTGCACTGGAATTACGCGATCTGCTGATCGCCGTGGAGAGTCGTCTGCATCAAAAACAGCAACTGAACACTGCTGAACATCAGCACTACGTAAAAACGCGCGACGCTATCAGCAAGAAAATGCAGGAAAACATTCCTGCGATAGTAGAAGATGAACTTCGACATGCGGATATTCATCGCCGTGTCACTGCCGTTGCCTTAGCCGACGGGAGTGCCGACAGCGTAATACTAACCTTCACGCTTCACGATGGCACAACCTGCCACCTGCGGGTAAACGACTTGCAGATTGAGACTCTGGTGTATGCCATTATTCGGGCGATAGAGAACGCCGGCATGCGGGAACTGGCACTAAGGCTCGCCTCGTTGCTGGACTTTTTTACCACTGTATGATGCGGACTGCATGGACCACGAGCGACTGGAATTCGACGCTTACGCACAGCCAGAGTGGAAGCATGCGCTTTTCACGCATTATCTTGCGGTGCTATATCGTTTTACAGATGAAACAGGGAAGACGCAGTTCAGCGGCACCGTCGTGAAAACCCGCGTTCCGTCTGATAGCAAAACGGCAGAAGCCATTTCCCGACGGCTACTCGACTTCAGCCCGAGGCTGAAAAAGCTGGCAGGAAAACCGTGTCAGGTCTCTGTCAGAACGCTGACGGCGAATAAAACGCAGAAGCTGACCCAGGAGCAATGCCTGCGTGCGCTGCATCATCTACGGGTTCAGTCCGTTAACATCGCAACACAACACGCCTGATGGCGCTGCGCTTATCAGGCCTACTGGTGTATGAACACAGGCCTGATAAGAGAATTTTTCCGAACCACAATGCCTATTAGTTAGGGCACTTATAAACCTGGCCAATCATTTCACTGGCGGTCGGGACAAAGCTGGATAACATGCCCTGACTCGGGCTGCTGACGCCGTAAATCACGTTGCCGCCCATCGCTGCCGCCTGGTTGCGCAGGTCATTTGCTGCCCCACGCATAGAGCCGCCTTCTTCACCGTGCTGACCTGAAAGCCAGTTACTCTGCTTCCCGGTTGCGGTGCCAATCAGCTGACATTCAGCGCCTGGCTTTTCTTCAACAAAGCGAACGCTTTGCCCTGCGGAACTCAGTTCGTTGCTGGAGCTACAACCCGCCATCAGTAGCGCGGCACCGACGATCCCTGCTAAATATTTCACGTGCATGTTATTCCCCATAATCAATGCGCTGGACGTTTTGTCCGCCACTGAATCTTATACTAAAAAGATGACTAAAAGAAAAACCCCCCGAGCATTTCTGCCCGAGGGTTTCTCATATCTGGGAGATTAACACCCTGCATCCTTCAGGCTGCAGGGTGTAGGCGATTACATCATGCCGCCCATTCCGCCCATGCCGCCCATGCCGCCAGCAGCACCTAAGTCAGGCGCGTCGCCTTTCGGCAGGTCGGTTACCATGCACTCGGTGGTGATCATCAGGCCAGCCACAGATGCCGCATACTGCAGTGCAGAGCGGGTCACTTTGGTCGGATCCAGGATACCCATGTCGATCATGTTGCCGTATTCTTCGGTCGCTGCGTTGTAACCGTAGTTGCCATCACCCGCTTTCACGGTGTTAGCCACAACAGACGGCTCTTCACCACAGTTCAGCACGATCTGACGCAGCGGAGACTCCATTGCGCGCAGCGCAACTTTGATACCGACGTTCTGATCTTCGTTCTGACCTTTAAGACCCGCGATTTTGCTTGCCACGCGGATCAGCGCAACACCACCACCGGCAACCACACCTTCTTCAACTGCAGCACGGGTTGCGTGCAGGGCATCTTCAACGCGAGCTTTCTTCTCTTTCATTTCAACTTCGGTCGCAGCACCGACTTTGATAACCGCAACACCGCCAGCCAGTTTCGCTACGCGCTCCTGCAGTTTTTCACGATCGTAGTCAGAGGTGGCTTCTTCGATCTGCTGACGAATCTGCGTCACACGCCCCTGGATTGCCGCTTCTTCACCCACACCATCGATGATGGTGGTGGTGTCTTTGTTGATCACTACGCGTTTTGCCTGACCCAGATCTTCCAGGGTCGCTTTTTCCAGCTCCATACCGATCTCTTCAGAGATAACGGTACCGCCAGTCAGGGTTGCGATATCCTGCAGCATTGCTTTACGACGGTCGCCAAAGCCAGGTGCTTTCACCGCAGCCACTTTCACGATGCCGCGCATGGTGTTAACCACCAGGGTCGCCAGCGCTTCGCCTTCCACATCTTCAGCGATGATCAGCAGCGGTTTGCCTGCTTTCGCAACGGCTTCCAGAACCGGCAGCATTTCGCGGATGTTGGAGATTTTCTTGTCAGCCAGCAGGATGAACGGGCTTTCCAGTTCGACTGCGCCAGTTTCCGGCTTGTTGATGAAATACGGAGACAGATAGCCACGGTCGAATTGCATACCTTCAACCACGTCCAGTTCGTCCTGCAGACCAGTACCGTCTTCAACGGTGATCACGCCTTCTTTACCGACTTTATCCATCGCTTCCGCGATCAGTTTACCTACGGTTTCATCGGAGTTAGCGGAGATAGTACCAACCTGCGCGATAGCTTTAGAGTCAGAGCACGGTACAGACAGCGCTTTCAGCTCTTCAACTGCAGCAGCGACAGCTTTGTCGATACCACGCTTCAGATCCATCGGGTTCATACCCGCAGCAACGGCTTTCAGACCTTCAGTGATGATGGACTGCGCCAGTACGGTCGCGGTGGTAGTACCGTCGCCTGCCGCGTCATTCGCTTTAGAGGCGACTTCCTTCACCATCTGCGCGCCCATGTTTTCGAACTTGTCTTCCAGTTCGATTTCACGTGCTACGGAAACACCATCTTTGGTGATGGTCGGTGCGCCGAAGGATTTATCCAGCACTACGTTACGGCCTTTCGGACCGAGAGTCACTTTTACTGCGTCTGCCAGTACGTTCACGCCGCGCAGCATTTTCACACGAGCGTCGTTACCGAATTTTACGTCTTTAGCTGCCATTTTCTCTTTCCCTTAAATTCGTATGTTCAGTGTCGTTCGCGGATTACGCTTCAACAATTGCCAGGATGTCGCTTTCAGACATGATCAACACTTCTTCATTGTCGATCTTCTCAGATTTCACGCCGTAGCCATCGTTGAAAATCACGATGTCGCCGACTTTCACGTCCAGCGGTTGCACGGTACCGTTATCCAGGATGCGACCCTTACCGACAGCGATGATTTCGCCACGAGTTGATTTACCCGCTGCAGAACCGGTCAGAACGATGCCGCCAGCAGATTTGGACTCAACTTCTTTACGCTTAACGATCACGCGATCATGTAACGGACGAATACTCATTGATAGCTCTCCTTTGAGAAAGTCTTTATCACTTATGGATGACGCCGGCCCGCTAAGGTTCCCGGCTAGTGACCAGAGAGATGGGGATGGGGTTTTGCCCCTTCAAGGGGCAATGCGAAAAAAAATTCTGTTCAGCGAAAAATCCTGTAAAAACACTACTTACCTCACATTTCTCGCCTATTTAATCCCCCACGTCATAAGCAAATCTGATTGTGATAACATCAAAAATCTACGCAGTTGCCTGTAACTCAGGCGCAAACGGATAACAACTCATGAGTGGACTGAAACAAGAGCTTGGACTGGCTCAGGGCATTGGCCTGTTGTCGACATCATTATTAGGCACGGGCGTGTTTGCCGTTCCGGCTCTGGCCGCTCTGGTGGCAGGCAATAACAGCCTGTGGGCCTGGCCCGTTTTGATTGTTCTGGTGTTTCCCGTTGCGATTGTGTTTGCCCTCCTGGGCCGTCACTACCCCAGCGCAGGCGGCGTCGCACATTTCGTCGGCATGGCGTTTGGCCCTCATCTTGAACGAGTCACTGGCTGGCTATTTCTGTCCGTCATTCCCGTTGGTCTTCCTGCTGCGCTGCATATCGCCGCCGGGTTTGGACAGGCGATGTTTGGCTGGCACGGCTGGCAGCTGTTGCTGGCCGAACTCGGCACGCTGGCGCTGGTCTGGTTCATCGGCTCACGCGGCGCGAGCTCCAGCGCGAATTTGCAAACGGTGATTGCAGCTTTGATCGTGGCGCTCATTATCGCTATCTGGTGGGCCGGCGACCTCAGACCGGCAGAAATCCCTTTCCCTGCGCCAGGCGATATTGAAATTTCGGGGCTGTTCTCCGCGCTGTCAGTGATGTTCTGGTGTTTCGTCGGTCTGGAAGCGTTCGCTCATCTGGCATCTGAATTCAAGAACCCCGAGCGTGATTTTCCGCGTGCGCTGATGATTGGCCTGCTGCTAGCCGGTTCGGTCTATTGGGCCTGCACCGTGTTGGTTCTGCACTTTGATGCTTATGGCGAAACGATGGCTGCAGCGGCCTCATTACCGGAAATCGTGGTGCAACTGTTCGGCGTTCAGGCGCTATGGGTAGCCTGTGTGATCGGCTATCTGGCCTGCTTTGCCAGTCTCAACATTTATATACAGAGTTTTGCTCGCCTGGTGTGGTCACAGGCGCAATACAAACCGGATCACTATCTCGCGCGTCTCTCGGCTCGCCATATTCCGCGCAACGCGCTTAATGCGGTGCTGGGCTGCTGTGTGATCAGTACGCTGTGCATCTATGCGCTGGAGATCAATCTGGATGCCCTTATCGTCTACGCGAACGGCATCTTTATCATGATCTATCTGTTGTGCATGCTGGCAGGCTGTCGTTTGTTGAAGGGGCGCTATCGTGCGCTGGCACTGGTCGGCGGCGTGTTGTGTTTACTGTTACTGGCAATGGTCGGCTGGAAGTGCCTGTATGCGCTGATTATGCTGGCAGTGCTGTGGCGGTTTTTGCCACAACGAAAAAAGATTGAACATCACTTATAGGCCGGTTCTACAAAAAGGCCCGGTGGCGCTTACGCTTACTGGGCCTACGGGAATCAGTCGCGACGATCGTCTTTGTGTTCGATACGGTCACGTTCTTCATCTTTGCGCTGGAACTCGCCGTCAAAGGTGTCGCCACCGCCGGTTCCGGCGCTAAAGCCGCCACCCGGCATGCGGGAAAAACGCAGATGCGGCAGCAGCTTCATCGTCAGATGCTTCTGTACCGGCGGTAATAAAAGAAGAAGACCGAGGAAGTCGGTGAAAAAACCCGGCAATAACAGCAACAGACCCGCGATGATCAGCGATACACTTTTAATCATCTCTTCTGCAGGACTCTCTCCTGCCGCCATTTTCTGCTGCATCAACAAAAAATTCTTAAATCCCTGGTTGCGTACCAGCGACATCCCGATGACCGAGGTGAAGATCACCAGGATAAGCGTCATCAGTACCCCCATTACATGGGCGACCTGAATGAAGATAGAAATCTCAATATAAACATAGAGAAAGACTGCAAGTAACGGTATCCAGCGCAAAAGGATTCTCCTCAAATGACCGCCGTGATGCGCACGTCGGCCCAAAAATAGTTGCGATTCGCATTAGTTGGATGTAGGGGTAGTTCGCAAAATTTCAAGCTGTTTGTACACTTATTTTTAGAGTTAATCCTAAAGCGGTGACCTATTTCACAAAATAATAATTAAGGAGTAATTTACCACACTTAAAGTGATCCAGATTACGGCACAATTTCTGAAGCAGAATATGATCTCGTTGACCAGACCGATGTAGGGGATAATCGTCGGTCAAGAAACAATCGAAACCACATATATTCTGTGTGTTTAGTGCATTCATTGGCAGCTTTAAATAAAGAAGGTTCACATGTTAAACAACATTCGTATCGAAGAAGATCTGTTGGGTACCAGGGAAGTTCCAGCCGAAGCCTACTATGGTGTTCACACTCTGAGAGCGATTGAAAACTTCTACATCAGCAATAACAAAATCAGTGACATCCCTGAATTTGTACGCGGCATGGTAATGGTTAAGAAGGCCGCAGCTTTGGCAAACAAAGAGTTGCAGACCATCCCTAAGAGTGTAGCGAATGCCATCATTGCCGCATGTGATGAAGTCCTGAATAACGGCAAATGCATGGACCAGTTCCCGGTAGACGTTTACCAGGGCGGTGCAGGCACCTCCGTCAACATGAATACCAACGAAGTGCTGGCCAATATCGGGCTGGAGCTGATGGGTCACCAGAAGGGTGAATATCAGTACCTGAACCCGAACGACCACGTGAACAAATGTCAGTCGACTAACGACGCCTATCCGACCGGTTTCCGCATCGCGGTTTACGCATCCATCGTTAAACTGATCGACGCGATTAACCAACTGCGTGAAGGCTTTGAGCGTAAAGCTGTCGAATTCCAGGACATCCTGAAAATGGGTCGTACCCAGTTGCAGGATGCGGTTCCGATGACCCTGGGTCAGGAATTCCGTGCTTTCAGCGTACTGCTGAAAGAAGAAGTGAAAAACATCGAGCGTACCGCTGAACTGCTGCTGGAGGTTAACCTCGGCGCAACGGCTATCGGTACCGGTCTGAATACCCCGAAAGAGTACTCTCCGCTGGCAGTACAGAAACTGGCGGAAGTGACTGGCTTTGCCTGCGTTCCTGCTGAAGACCTGATCGAAGCGACCTCTGACTGCGGCGCTTACGTGATGGTTCACGGCGCGCTGAAACGTCTGGCTGTGAAGATGTCCAAAATCTGTAACGACCTGCGTTTGCTCTCCTCTGGCCCACGTGCCGGCCTGAACGAGATCAACTTGCCGGAACTGCAGGCGGGCTCTTCTATCATGCCAGCGAAAGTGAACCCGGTTGTACCGGAAGTCGTCAACCAGGTGTGCTTCAAGGTCATCGGTAACGACATCACCGTCACCATGGCATCTGAAGCGGGTCAGCTGCAGTTGAACGTAATGGAGCCGGTAATTGGTCAGGCGATGTTTGAATCCATTCACATCCTGAGCAACGCCTGCTACAACCTGCTGGAGAAATGTGTTAACGGTATTACCGCTAACAAAGAAGTGTGCGAAGGGTATGTCTACAACTCTATCGGCATCGTCACCTACCTCAACCCGTTCATCGGCCACCACAACGGCGACATCGTCGGTAAGATTTGTGCCGAAACCGGTAAGAGCGTACGTGAAGTGGTGCTGGAGCGCGGTCTGTTGACTGAAGCTGAGCTGGACGATATTTTCTCCGCACAGAACCTGATGCACCCGGCTTACAAAGCAAAACGTTATACTGATGAAAACGAACAGTAATCGTACAGGGTAGTACCATGGAGGGCACGTCAGATGACGTGCCTTTTTTTCTTATAAGAAGTTACTAAATAACAACAATTTAATATCAACTTGTTAAACAACAAGGAAGGCTAATATGATAGTTGTAGAACTTATCATTGTTTTGCTGGCAATCTTTTTGGGCGCCAGACTAGGGGGGCATCGGTATTGGATTTGCAGGTGGGCTGGGTGTTCTGGTTCTTGCCGCTATCGGCGTGAAACCGGGTAACATCCCGTTCGATGTGATTTCCATCATCATGGCGGTTATCGCTGCTATCTCCGCGATGCAGGTGGCGGGCGGTCTGGACTATCTGGTTAACCAGACAGAAAAACTGCTGCGCCGGAATCCGAAATACATCACGATCCTTGCACCCATCGTGACCTATTTCCTGACTATCTTCGCAGGTACCGGGAACATCTCCCTGGCAACGCTGCCGGTTATCGCTGAAGTGGCGAAGGAACAAGGTATCAAGCCTTGCCGTCCGCTCTCCACCGCGGTGGTTTCCGCTCAGATTGCGATCACCGCATCGCCAATCTCCGCTGCGGTCGTCTACATGTCTTCGGTGATGGAAGGTCATGGCATTAGCTACATCCACCTGCTGTCCGTGGTCATTCCGTCCACGCTGCTGGCGGTACTGGTGATGTCCTTCCTGGTGACCATGCTGTTCAACTCCAAACTTTCTGACGATCCGGTATACCGTAAGCGTCTGGAAGAAGGTCTGATCGAACTGCGCGGTGAAAAGCAGATTGAAATCAAACCAATGGCGAAGAACTCCGTCTGGCTGTTCCTGCTGGGCGTTGTGTGCGTGGTGGTTTATGCGATCATCAACAGCCCGAGCCTCGGTCTGGTTGAGAAACCGCTGATGAACACCACTAACGCTATCCTGATCATCATGCTGAGCGTCGCGACGCTGACTACGATCATGTGCAAAGTGGAAACCGACGCTATCCTGAACTCCAGCACCTTCAAAGCCGGTATGAGCGCCTGTATTTGTATCCTGGGCGTGGCATGGCTGGGTGACACTTTCGTGTCTCACAACATTGACTGGATCAAAGACACTGCAGGTGAAGTGATTCAGGGCCATCCGTGGCTGCTGGCAGTGATCTTCTTCTTTGCTTCTGCGCTGCTGTATTCTCAGGCAGCAACCGCGAAAGCACTGATGCCGATGGCGCTGGCGCTGAACGTTTCTCCGCTGACTGCCGTTGCCTCTTTCGCTGCAGTTTCTGGTCTGTTCATTCTGCCAACTTACCCAACGCTGGTTGCGGCGGTACAGATGGATGACACCGGGACAACGCGTATTGGTAAATTCGTCTTTAACCACCCGTTCTTCATCCCAGGTACGCTGGGTGTCGTACTGGCGGTCTGCTTCGGCTTCCTGCTGGGCAGTTTCATGCTGTAAGTGTTACCTGTGGGGCGTGTACGCGCCCCGCATTTCCCCTCCCTTTGTCTAACATCCTTTCCTCGTCCGTTGTATAGTGACCACTCTTTTGCGGGTCATTCTGTCCATTCGAGGTGTTTATGCATGATGTTAGTCGTCAGGATATTTCCCTCCCCAATGCCGTTGTTGTGCTCTGCACTGCGCCGGATGAAGCCACCGCTCAGGATCTGGCAGCCAAAGTGCTGGCCGAAAAACTGGCGGCCTGCGCCACAATTATTCCTGGCGCTACCTCGCTGTATTACTGGGAGGGAAAACTGGAGCAGGAATACGAAGTCCAGATGATCTTAAAAACCTCGGTAGTGCACCAGGACGCCTTACTCGATTGCCTGAAGTCTCATCACCCGTATCAAACCCCCGAACTTCTGGTTTTACCCGTTACTCACGGAGACAATGATTACCTCTCATGGCTCAACGCATCCTTACGCTGATCCTGCTGCTTTGCAGCACATCTGTTTTTGCCGGACTCTTCGACGCGCCGGGTCGCTCGAATTTTGTCCCTGCTGACCAGGCCTTTGCCTTCGACTTTCAGCAAAACCAACATGACCTGAATCTCACCTGGCAGGTGAAAGACGGGTATTACCTGTACCGTAAACAAATCAGTATTATCCCTGCTCAGGCGGAGATAGCGGCAGTAAAATTGCCTGCCGGCGTCTGGCATGAAGATGAGTTCTACGGGAAAAGCGAAATCTATCGCAATACGCTCACCATTCCGGTCACCGTTAACCAGGCGCAATCCGGCGCCACGCTCACGGTTACGTATCAGGGCTGTGCTGATGCCGGCTTCTGTTATCCGCCGGAAACCAAAACCGTCCCCCCTGAGTGAAGTGGCCGCCAGCGCGGAACCGAAACCAGCGGCGCCAACAGCAACACAGCAACCGCAACCCGAGCAAGCGCCAGCTCAACTTCCCTTCTCCGCCCTGTGGGCGCTGCTGATTGGCGTTGGCATCGCCTTTACTCCTTGCGTACTGCCGATGTATCCGCTGATTTCCGGCATCGTTCTGGGCGGTAAACAGCGTCTTTCCACCGGACGCGCGCTGCTGCTGACGTTCCTCTATGTGCAAGGCATGGCACTGACCTATACCGCCCTGGGTCTGGTCGTCGCCGCCGCCGGATTGCAGTTCCAGGCGGCTCTTCAGCATCCTTATGTCTTAATCGGCCTGGCTGTGGTCTTTACCCTGCTTGCCCTGTCGATGTTCGGCCTGTTCACCCTGCAGCTGCCATCGTCGCTGCAAACGCGCCTCACGCTGCTGAGTAACCGCCAGCAGGGCGGTTCTGCGGGCGGTGTTTTTGTTATGGGCGCGATTGCCGGACTGATTTGTTCGCCGTGTACAACCGCACCGCTGAGCGCCATCTTGCTATATATCGCCCAGAGCGGAAACCTCTGGCTCGGTGGCGGCACGCTGTATCTCTACGCACTAGGGATGGGGCTGCCGCTGATGCTGGTCACCGTCTTTGGTAACCGTCTGCTGCCGAAAAGCGGTCCGTGGATGGCGCAGGTCAAAACGGCGTTTGGCTTTGTTATCCTCGCGCTGCCGGTCTTTTTTGCTGGAGCGCATCATCGGCGATACGTGGGGCCTACGTCTGTGGTCGCTGCTGGGCGTGGCTTTCTTTGGCTGGGCGTTTATCACCAGCCTGCAAGCAACGCGTAGCTGGATGCGCATCGTACAGATAATCCTGCTGGCGGCAGCACTCGTCAGCGTACGTCCGCTCCAGGACTGGGCGTTTGGTACGACGGTAACTCAGGCACAGGCGCATCTGGACTTCAAACCGGTGGCAAGCGTTGAGGAGCTTAATCAGGCGCTGATCGAGGCGAAAGGCAAGCCGGTGATGCTGGATCTGTACGCAGACTGGTGTGTCGCCTGTAAAGAGTTTGAAAAGTACACCTTCAGCCATCCGCAGGTTAAACAGGCGTTGGGTGATACGGTACTGTTACAGGCTAACGTCACCGCCAATAACGCGCAGGATGTGGCGCTGTTAAAGCATTTACAGGTGTTAGGACTGCCAACCATCCTGTTCTTTGATGCACAAGGTCAGGAACACTCGCAGGCGCGGGTGACGGGCTTTATGGATGCGGCGACGTTTAGCGCGCATTTGCGCGATCGCCAACCGTGAGCGACACTTTCAGAGGTAAAGACGGAGGAATGACCGTGCAACGTGAAGATGTCCTGGGAGAAGCCCTAAAATTACTCGAGATCCATGGGATTGCGAACACCACGCTGGAGATGGTGGCCGAGCGCGTTGATTATCCGCTCGATGAAATGCAGCGTTTCTGGCCGGACAAAGAGGCTATTCTGTATGATGCGTTGCGCTTTCTTAGCCAGCAGGTGGATATCTGGCGTCGCCAGCTGTTGCTGGATGACACCCTGAGTGCCGAACAAAAACTGCTGGCCCGCTACAATGCGCTGGCCGAATGCGTGAGCAATAATCGCTACCCGGGCTGCCTGTTTATCGCCGCCTGTACGTTTTATCCCGATCCGTCGCACCCCATTCATCAACTGGCGGAGCAGCAAAAAAGCGCGGCGCACGATTTCACTCACGAACTGCTGACCACGCTGGAGATTGACGATCCGGCGATGGTGGCCAAACAGATGGAACTGGTGCTGGAAGGCTGTCTGAGCCGCATGCTGGTCAATCGCAGCCATGCGGACGTAGAAACGGCGCACCGTCTGGCGGAAGATATTCTGCGCTTTGCCCAGTGCCGTCAGGGTGGTGCGCTGACCTAAGCCAGCATTACGTTTGTCTGGAGGATTGGGGCAATCTGGACGCAGAAATGGCCGGATTGCCGCAAACTTAAGCAGTTGAACAGCTTTTCCCTAAATTTGGTTGACTGGCGTGCATGATTACGGTTTAATGCGCCCCGTTGCCCGGATAGCTCAGTCGGTAGAGCAGGGGATTGAAAATCCCCGTGTCCTTGGTTCGATTCCGAGTCCGGGCACCACTATTCAGAGAACCCGCCCAAAAGGCGGGTTTTTGCTTTTGGCGAACCGGACTCCTCATCGAACTCCATTCGATTATTCGCCGCAAGCGGCTCACCCCTTCGGGGTCAGCGCGACAAGCGCGCTGCTCAACGCCTGCGGCGTTAGTCCGAGTCCGGGCACCACTTATTCAGAGAACCCGCCCAAAAGGCGGGTTTTTGCTTTTGGCGAACCGGACTCCTCATCGAACTCCATTCGATTATTCGCCGCAAGCGGCTCACCCCTTCGGGGTCAGCGCGACAAGCGCGCTGCTCAACGCCTGCGGCGTTAGTCCGAGTCCGGCACCACTATTCAGAGAACCCGCCCAAAAGGCGGGTTTTTGCTTTTGGAGAACCGGACTCCTCATCGAACTCCGTTCGATTATTCGCCGCAAGCGGCTCACCCCTTCGGGGTCAGCGCGACAAGCGCGCTGCTCAACGCCTGCGGCGTTAGTCCGAGTCCGGCACCACTATTCAGAGAACCCGCCCAAAAGGCGGGTTTTTGCTTTTGGGTTTCCCTACCTTCAGAAACGATCCGCATTTATCTCATTTTTATTTTCCAGCCATAGAAAATAGTCAACGTACCAATACTCAACTTCTTGATCTGTTACATTGCGGTCATTCGCACAGAGACAGTCCAGGAGAAAGAGATGGCTACCGATCCTTATGAAGACATTAAAAAAAGAGATTCGAATCTACGCGCATGATATGAATCACTGGTGGAAAAAACTGCAAAGTGATTCAGTTGCTGAATGGCTCCTGCTCACGAGTTTTGCATGCTGGGGAATACCGAATCGATTTTTTCAGCTCTGTGCCTTTATGCTCACTCTGGTTTTCTTTGCCAGTAAATTGGCTAATCTGGGTCATAGACGTTCATTTATTGACTCAGAAAAATGTATTGCAAGGAAAATCAATCAAGCTCCTGTTTCAGATGTCCAGAGAAGTGCACTTTATTTACGCTTAACTAAAATCAAAAAATTCCGACGAAATAAAAATATTTTATTTGTCCTCAAAAGAAACTGGCGTTTTTTAGCGGGCTACTGCTTTCTCACGATCTCCTTTGTCTATTTAGTGTTCACTGTATTAATTACATTACGTTAAAGGCTTAAAAATGATAAAAAAGTGGGTATTTCATAGTAAGGACATATCTATGCTACAGGCAATTTTAAACGGAAAGGCCCGACGGGTAAATTTACCAGGCGAAGAAACACAGAGCTGGCGTTCTGTATTTCAGCGTTATGAGGATCTACTTACGGCAGCATTCTGGGGACGTATGAGTTATCTGTCTGACGCGTCTCTGCATACGGTTCTCACTTCACTGCTTGGCGTAAATGTAAAAAATTGGGGAGCATTTGAATCCATCGTTTTCTGGCCGAAGTACGATTTTCCGCCAGCGATCAGCGACCACGTCGCGCACTGGGTGAGTAAAGAGGATCACTATGCAGAACCCGATGTGATTTTAAATTTCACTCACACCGCATTGCTCATTGAAGTGAAACCTCCGGCAGGCGGGCAACAGTATAAACAGCAATGGTGCAAAGAGATCTACGGCTGGCAAAACAGTGAAGATAAAAAACCTGCCCTGCACTTTTTAGCACTGGGAAATCTGCCGGACAAGCATTCCACCTGGTTTGCCGAACTCAAACACAACTTTCCTGACGTCACGTTTCACGGGCTGGAATGGCGCACGGTCAGGGAAAAAATTCAATATCCGGAGACGGAATGGGCATCACAACAGGAGAGAAGAATTATCCATGATTGTCTGAATGCTCTTGCACTGTACGATATCCGTTCCCCTCTCCAGTCCTGGCGGCCGCTTTTAGACTATTTATCGTCACAAAACCTCCCCACCACTTTTTCTTTTTTTTGCAGGAAAACATCATGTCTGATCCCTTTATCGTCGTCAGGCAAGCGCATCGGATTTGTGCTGCTTACTATCAACAACTCTTTCCTTTATTGAATGAGACCGCACAAAAGCTGGACACCACATTCCTGAGCTGGAATACATGGAGTTTTAATAAACCACCACAATCAAACAAAAACCCTTTTGAGTCATGGAAATGGGATTACCTTCCCATCATGGACGTTTCATTTGTTTTCAGTCGGCAACAAGAACCCGGAAGTCCCATGACAACATCGGATTACGTTCTTGATTTTAAGCTGGTGACTGACAGTGAACTTCTCTACGAGCAGCGCCTGAAACAGTATGGTAAAGACAGTGAGCCGCTTGCTACCGCGCTAGAAATCTCAGCTCAGGAAGCCAAAAGTTATCTCTGCATTTATCTTTTTTCACCAACGCGAAATGATGCGGCTTACGACGCGCCTTATACCCTTTGGGATAGTTATGAGGGCTACCCACAAGCCGATGAGGGTATCTATCTTTCGGACAATAACGGTATTAAGGGGACGGGAATTTTATTGCCCCTTTATACGCTGGCTCAAGAAAAAGGAAGTGAATGGCTGGTGGAAAGGATTAATACGCAATTAGCGCATCTGATGTCTTATACAGAGAGTTAACAACAAAATAGTTGCCCGTTGAAACCAGATTTCACGGGCACCTGATAAGCCGACCATTCAGAATGTAATACGACGTTAAAAAGTGTTTAGTACTACTCTTGTACTTACCGCTAAATACGGACCAGGCGTCCACGATGGACAAGCATAAAAAAATGGACGAAAGGCAATAGTGACAGCATGCGAACATTAATATTTTATTGGGATTTTTCCTAATGGTTCGCGAGATAATTACCAGTATTCCCCATATTATCAGGACTATCTAATTGACTTTTCACTCATTGTTGCAAATGAAAATACTGCTTGTTAGAATGCCAGACAATATCTGTAGAGTCCTTTGACAAAAACCACTGGTGATGTTTTTGCATTTTATCTCTTATAACCTGACCATATTTCTCCAGCGGAAGAAGTAAGTGTCTGACTTTATAAATTGAGATGCCACACAGATCGGCAAGCTCTCTGGTAGACAGGCCCTGAGCACTGTGCTCGTTTAATAGCTCGAGAATAAAAAATTGTTCCGGTCCCCTGACCATTGCCAGGTCACTTATTCCCATTTCCGCCGCTAACATCTGCAGATTGTCATGAGGTACGTTGTAGCCTGGATGTGCTGCACCCGGGTTATATGAACACAGCGAGAGTTTCATTTGCAGACTCCTGGATTTGGAAGGTGTTAGCAGTATGCGTACTCCTGAGCAAACCAGCAACATTAGCTTAAGATGAATGTAAATACAGGATTTTTATCTAGCATTCACGTATTTTTATCAAAAAAAAGACTGTAAGTTAGCGGAAAGCAGGGCTTAGGGTGGAGATGAACATGAGGTTCGACATTGAGGGATTTATCACTTTTGACACTGAAGATGCGTCTCTCGTTAATCTGTTAACCGGCGATTGCGTTGAATTATCACAAACCTCTACGCGCCTGTTAGCAGAATTGCTCAATCACCACGGCGATATCCTTTCAAGAAATGAAATCTTTCAGGCCGTTTTTGATAAATATGGTGCCAGAGCGTCAAATAGTAATCTAAATCAATATATCTCAACTTTACGCAGAAACCTGAGCGATCTGGGTATCGCAAAAGAAATCATTGTCACGGTTCCCCGTATTGGTTTCAAAATAGCGGAAGATGCTATTATTAATAACGATCGTGAGTATCGAACGCCATTCCTTGAAGAAAAGGAGCCGGAGGCCCCGTCGGTTGAACCGCAGAAACCCTGCCTTAAGCAATTTACCCGCATTATCGCCCTGGTAATCGCCTTTCTCCTGCTCATAATACATCCCGCATCATTCAGGGCCGACAGCGATATAAAAAAACTGGTTCAGGATCAGTGCATCATTTTTATGCCCTCCTCACTCTCATTACGAGAGGTGACAAAGAGCTTTGATTTTGTCCCGCAACCATTCGATTGTTCACAGCAAAAGGAGTTATACGTTTACAAGCAGCAGGTACAGGGTGTCCTGGGTGATACTGTGCAATTGTTACTCATTAAATGTGATAAAGGCAGTTGCGTCAGTTTTTATTACAGAGAAAAAAATAATGCCTAAACACGTCACTATGCTTTTAACCTGTCTCGGTCTGTTATTGATCGGCACAGTTTATTGTTTAACCCGACCTCCCGTTTTCGCTTGCGAGTCACAGTTTTCTCTCACTCAGAGTATCAATAGCGACAACATTCAGGCAGAAGGGTTAATTTTTGTCCACATGATGGATGAGCAACTTCTTGTCAATATTGATGGTCTTCTCACACATAACGAAAAAAAGTATTTAATCTCGCGAACGCTCAAAATGAAATATGAAACGTACAATGCCGATGCGTATCTTTATAAGATAATGAGTGTCAAAACCATACGTGATAACACTGACAATGTTGATGATGAGATTGCTAATAATTTGTTATTTGGCAAAGGCCCGAGCGATAAGATAATTTTTATAAAAAAAATCAATAAAGATGTCATACTCTTTGGTAACCACGCATTTCCGCAATATGGTTGCAAGCGAAATTAATTTGTGTGGTTTTCTTTCATAAAGCACAGCAAAAGTTAAGTTTCTCATTATATGAATATAAAATTAATAGAATCATTGGCTTGCATCTCAAAAATAATAGACATGATTAACCCCAGGCTTAACCTGCATCATGTCAGAACGGCATTCATCGCCTGGCATCTGGCCCGGGAATCCCGGTTCACGCCAGCACAGTGCAGGAAAACCCTGCTGGCGGCCCTGCTGCATGATATCGGGGGGGCTGAACGAAGAGTCTCGTCTTCAGCCTCTCAGCTATTATGACAATGAACTCAATAACCATGCAGCCGTCGGCGCTGAATTACTGGCCAGCGTCCCTTTACTGACCCCATTAAGCCCCATTGTTCGTTATCACCATACGCACTGGGATGAAGGGAAAGGCGATTACATTAACGGTGAAAAGGTCCCCAAAGAGAGCCATGTCGTTTATCTGGCGGATCGTCTGGATGTTTTAATCGCCCATTACCGCTCCAGCGATATAATATCGGTGAAAGATGAAATTATTAATATAATAGTTGGTGGCGAACACATTCTTTATCCCCCCCGAATTTATCAACGCCTTCAGAAAAATAGCAAACTGCGAACACTTCTGGTTAAAAATTACATCCACAGAGTTCGATGATTACATCCAGGACATCCCCCCGCATCCATAATGACTCCGTCTCTTTGCATAACTTTCGCGATATCGCCAATATGCTGGCGTTTATTATTGATGGGTTCAGCCAGAACGGCGTCCAGCACTCACTGGTCGTCGGCCGTATCTCTGGTTTTCTGGCCAGAGAAATGGGGCTTCCCGCGGTTCAGTGCCTGAAAATCGAAATAGGCGGCTTGCTGCATAACCTGACATCTCTGGCGCTGTGCGCCGCACCGGCCCATACCGGGGGAAGAGAATGCCGTCTGGGATGAACTCTATCCGATTGAAGCGATTAGAGAGATCGCATACTGGTGTCAGATTCAAAAGACAGGAGCGGCACAGGCTGCGCATCCTCCGGAGGTGAGGATTCTGAAAGCCAGCATCTGGCTGGCGTCGTTGTTGCAGGGCGTCACGCTGTCGTCAGAATTTAAAGCACGCGTTGGAGAAACCGCGGAAATTACCCCCGAACTGGCGGGCATTGTGCAGCAAAATAGTGAGACTCTGTTACAGATCTTTCAGGAGTCCGTCAAAGAGCGTCGCGCCCTGGTTCAGAAAATAAACCAACTCAGCCAGTCGTGAACCGCGAGACATCATCCTCGCGGCCCTCTTCTCAGGCGGACAAACCGCCGTCCAGCACCAGCGTCTGACCGGTGAGATAACTACCCCCTTCCCCGGCCAGAAACGCAACCGCACGAGCGACATCCTGGGTGCGCCCGAGACGACGCAAAGGAATATTCTGCCGCATCGCTTTTAACCGGGCTTCCGGAATGGCCTGCACCATTTCACCTTCAATCAATCCCGGAGCCAGACAGTTTACCCGAATGCCAAACCGGCCCACTTCTCGCGCCAGCGAGTGCGTCAGACCAATCATCGCCGCCTTGCTGGCCGCATAGGCCGTCTGCCCGCTGTTGCCTTTAATGGCCGTCACGGACGACATAAACACAATCGAACCACTGCCCTGGGTCATCATGGCAGGCAGCAGGATGCGATTCCAGTTCACTACCGCGACCAGATTGTTTCCCAGCACGTCCTGCCAGTCGCGCGCGTTCTGGTGGATGTGCAGCGCGTCATTGGTCATGCCAGCGTTATGGACGATGGCAGTGGGCGCGCCATACGCTTCAAGCAGCGACGTGGCGAGCTGCGCAACGCTGGCTTCATCGCTACCGTCGCAACGAAACCCTTTCACCCAGGTCGAGGTACTCCGACTTTGCGCGAGATCCAGCGTACGGGCAATTCCGGCCTCATTACGCCCGGTAAAGACAATATTCCATTCGGGCAGCAGGTGGTTCACCAGCGCCTGGCCGATTCCCCGACTGCCGCCGGTAATGAGCATCCATTTCTTTGCCATATCAACCTGCCATTTCCTGCGCAATACGTTCGCTGAGTTCGCGAAGCGTCATGGTTGGATTTTTCATAAACATTTCAGGGTTGATCGTGACGTTAAACTCACGTTTCGCCAGCACCATCAGCTCAACGTAATCGAGGCTGTCCAGTTCCAGCTCAGGCAGTGTCGTCTCTGGCGTCAGCGCCTCCGGCGCCAGGTCTTTTGCGTCACAGATCATTTCACTGATTTTGTCGTAGATCATTTCATGCTGGCTCATTTGATTTTCCTTCTGTCAGCGCACCGACTTTAAGCGTCACGGCATTGCTAATGTAGTGATGTTGATAACAGGTTCGCGCGGCGATTCGCACCACCATCGCGCCACTTGCAAGGTCGCCAACCACCAGGGCCGGCAAGGTGTCAATCTCAAGGTTTTCCGGTAGCGACTCTGCTCGCCAGGGGGCCAGCAGATGGCTGTCGAAAATGACTTCCTGATGGGTCTGTACAACAGGAAAGTGAGAAAACAACGCCTCCAGCGTCCGACACGTCGGCAGCATGTCGGCAATAGCCTGCTGGCGTAACAGCGCGGTATCCTGGAGAAGATGACGAAACAACAGGGCGTCGAGAAAATGCCATTGCTGAGCGTCGGGAAGTAGCGATTTGAACGTCTGGTGTAACGCGGCCAGCGCCGACGAATCCAGAACCCGCTGACTTTCTCCATTCGCTAACGGCAGGTGTTTCTCCGGCATGATCTGGCAGGAAAGGCAGGTCTCTTCGGCAGATAACTCACGCACCGACGCCGCAACGCGCTTATTCGCATCGCGCGTCAGGCGATAGGCAGTATCCCGCCACAGCGGTCGGCGCAGACGCACGGTACATTTCAGATACGGGGCGTCGTCGACCGGTGGACTGATAAACCGCTTTACGTCCAGCAAGACGCGCATACCATGCACGCTGAGCCCGCTCCCGCCCCGCGCTTTCACCCACGACTCGTCAAAATGCACCGGGTTGTAATCGCCCGAAAACGCGGCCCAGCGCCGGGCATCCTGGTGGCCATAATGAAGCGGCATCACAGGTGCTTCTCCAGGATCAACGCCGCATTCGCGCCACCAAACCCGAAGCTCAGGTTTAACGTGCGACGGACATTGCCCGTCCGATGACCTTCGACGACATAATCCAGATCGCAGCATTCATCCGCCTGCTGGAAATTGGCCGTCGCGGGAATGATGCCGTTGCCGATCGCCTGCAGACAGACAATGCTCTCGAAGGTGCCCGCCGCGGAAATTAAGTGCCCGGAGTACGATTTCGTACTGGAAACCGGAATGGACCATACCGCATCCCCCCAGCGCCATTTTGAGCGACTGAGTTTCATTGATATCGTTCAACGGCGTCGAGGTGCCGTGGGCGTTGATGTAGTCGAGTGCCTCCGGCTTCAGCCCCGCCTGTTGCAGCGCGTAGCTGATAGTTTGCACGCGGGCCAGGCAGTCTTCCGCCGGCGAGGTGAAATCCCAGGCGTCAGAGAAGTTGGCGTAACCCGTAATCTCGCCGAGAATCGTCGCGCCGCGTGCCAGTGCCCCTTCGCGCTCTTCCAGACACAGCACCGCTGCCCCTTCCGATAACACAAAACCGCTACGATGGGCGCTGAATGGACAACTGGCGCGTTGCGGATCCGACGCCTCTTTACTCAGCGCGCCCAACACGTCAATATTCCACACCGCACAATGGCTGGTGAGCGACTCCCCCGGCACCGGCCAGCATCATTTTCGCCCTGCCGCTACGGATCACCTCGTAAGCGTCGCCAATGGCGATCGTCCCCGTCGCACAGGCGGCAATCACCGTGTTCTGATAGCCATTAAGCCCCCAGTACTGGCTGCAGGCCGCAGTGGTGACGCTGGGCATCGAGTAAAAGCAGTTAAACGGCGAGGCGACGCCCGAGCTCGCAAACTCACTTTGCGCATCGTAGCTTTCATCCAGCCCCGCCCAGCCGGTTCCCATGATCACGCCGCAGTCGAGCGTACTGTAATACTCCTGCGGCGGCCTGACGCCAAAGGCCATCGTCATCGCCTGACGCGCCGCGCCGACGGTCAGCCGGGCAAAGCGCGGCAGGCGACGGCGAATCACTGCAGGAATACCCGCCAGGCTCGGTTCGTTATCCACCAGTCCCAGAAAATGGGTGTTGATATTCAGCGCCGTTTTATCGACATAACGATAGCCCAGACGGTTAGCCATTATCGACTGCCAGCTCTCTTCAGCCGTCGCGCCGAGTGGGGTCACGGCGCCATACCCGGTAACGACGACCCGCTTCAATTGGTTATTCAGCTTCATGTTTCATTATCCTGTATTGCGTTTCGCCACCCCCCTTGCGCCAGCCAGAGCTGCAACGTGGCGTAGAGGTAGTCGTATTGGGTTTGTGCGAGGGCGTTCTCTAACGTCAGCAGATCGTCCTGCGCGTTCAACAACGTCTGAAAATCCACGGCGCCCGCGCGATAGCGGCTTTCCGTCAGGGTTAAACGCCGCTGGCTGAGCGCCAGCGACTGGTGAAGTCGTGCGCGCTGCTCTTCAGCGCTCAGACGGTTTTCCATCGCCTCATCCACTTCGGCGAGTGCGGAATAGGCTGTCGAGCGAAAGGTTATCGCCGCCTGTTTTACCGCGAGATCCGCCTGCTTCACGGTGAGCTGTTGGGTATTCCACTGGATAAACGGCAGCGTCAGCGCACTTCCAATTGAGCGAATCGGATCGCTGAACCATTGACTGAAGATCTGACTGCCGGCATTCAGCGAGGCGTCAAGAGACAGCGCGGGATAAAACTGCAGCCGCGTGGCGTCGTAACCCGCAAGGGCTGCGCGCAGACGTGATTCCGCCGCCTGGATGTCAGGCCGCTGAGCGATCACCCGCAGCGGTGTTTTTTGCGCGATTGGCACCTGTTGATTGACATCCAGCGCGGGCGATTCGTCGGCATGCTGTTCCGCTGGCCTGTTGAGCAACAGCGCCAGCGCATTGCGCGTATTCTGACGTTGCTGAACCAACGTTCGCCACTGATTCTCTCGTTCCAGCAGGGCCTGCTGCGCCTGCAACACATCAAGCTGACCGACCTTCCCGGCGTTAAACCATGACGTCACCTGCTGCACGGTCTGTTGCGAAATCGCCAGACCGTCACGCTGATTACGAATCTGCTGGTTATACAGCGCGATACTCCAGTAAAGCTGGGCGGTGGTGCCCATCGTGGTCAGTACCGTCGCATGGTAATCCTGCTCGCTCGCCACCGCTTCCCATTCGCTTTGTTCACGCGTTCGCGCCAGTTTTCCCCACAGATCCAGTTCCCAGGCGATGGTGATGCCGCTACTGTAGTTTTCCTGTGAGGACGTCCCCCCGACGTACGTTTTTACTGTTACTGGCGGAACCGCTGACCGTCACATCCGGCGTCATCGTGGTGTCAGTTAGCCCTGCCGCCACGCGTGCCTGTTGCACGGCGATCGCCGCCGCCGCGAGATCGTTATTGCTTTCCAGCACCTGCTCAATGACCCGCAACAGCCGGGGATCGCCAAAACGCTGCCAGCCGTATTCCGACACCGTATCGGTAGCGGGTTGCCACTGGGTGGGTAATGACAGCAGCGGGCGCTGGTAGTCGCTGCGGGTCAGTGAGCTACAGCCTGCCAGTACGAAAACTACGGGTAACAAAAGGAGTCTTTTCATTCGCGAGCCAGCGCCTCGGTAGGATTGAGGCGAGCCGCTCTGCGCGCCGGAAAATAGCCAAACGTCAGGCCGATCAGAGCGGAAAAACCACAGGCCATCAGCACCGGGAACGCGGTGAACACCATCGAGAATGCATCGGTTGCAAAGGCGAACAGATGCCCCGCCACCCACGAGCCAAACACCCCAAGCAGGCCACCGAGGGCGCAGATCATCACGGCCTCAATCAGAAACTGGTTCATGATGTCCGAGGGACGTGCGCCAACGGACAGGCGAATGCCAATTTCATGGGTCCGTTCGGTCACGGACACCAGCATAATGTTCATCACCCCGACGCCGCCCACCAGCAAGGAGATCGCTGCAATGGCGGTGATCAACAGCGACATAGAGTCAGAGGTTTTTTGCAGCGCGTTCGCCAGCTGATCGTCGGTCTGGATAAAGAAGTCCTTCCGGCCATGTTCCCGCAGCAGATGACGTTCCGCACGCTGCGCCGCCTCATGTGGTTCCAGCGGCGGCTGAAAGCGCAGAATCAATGATTCCAGTGGTTTTTCGCCGGTGAGTCGCTGCTGTAATGACGTATGCGGAACCCAGGCGGTCATAAACCCGCCCACGACTTTTGGGCCGGGGCGCGTCGCCACGCCGATCACCCGCCACGGCGCGCCGCCTATCTGGATTATCTCATCCAGCGGATCTTCACCGCCGGGGAACAGCGTATCGCGCCCGGTCTCATCGAGGATTAACACCGGTTCGCCTTCCGCGACGTCCCGCGCGGTAAAGCCATTTCCCTGTACAAATCGCAGTCCTTGCAGGGCGAAAAAATCCTGTGAAACGCCGGAGAGCATCATGGAGGAGTCGAGCCCCTTGCGAACCGCGAGCGTTGTGCTGCTGACCACCGGCGAGACGCCCATAATCCACGGCAGAGCCTGCAAACTGCGAACATCATCCATTGACAGTGCGCGCTCCATATCCGGGCGCTTATTGCCCCACCCTGTACCCGGATGGATCTCCAGCGTGGTGCTTCCCAGCTTACCGATCTCACTCATGATCGCCTGTCGTGCGCCCTCACCTACCGCCATCGACGACACCACCGACGCAATGCCGATGATGATCCCCAGCATGGAGAGAAATGCGCGCATCCGGTGTCCGAGCAGCGAACGCCAGGCCATGCGGACCGCCTCATGAAGACGGCGCCCCAGCGAGGCGCGTCCGTTATCCTGCTCCGGCAACGCAATCGGACGGCGAACGGCGGCATGCTGAACGTCGCGAATGATCCGCCCGTCGCTGATCTCAATCATTCGCTGCGCCTGTCGGGCAACGTCGCGATCGTGGGTGACGATGATGACCGTGTGCCCCGACGCATGTAGCTGGTGCAGCACATCCATTAGCGCCTTGCCGCTGACGCTATCGAGCGCGCCGGTGGGTTCATCCGCCAGAATGATATGCGCCCCGTTGATCAGCGCCCGACAAATGCTCACGCGCTGCTGTTGCCCACCCGAAAGCTGGGCGGGTCGGTGCTGAAGGCGGTTTTCCAGACCGAGTTGACGTGCAAGACGCTGGGTGCGCGCGTTGCGCTCGGCTTCCGACATCGCGGTGTACAGCGCGGGAATGGCGATGTTCTCTTCCGCCGTCAGATACGGCATCAGGTGATAGCGCTGGAAAATAAACCCAAGATAACGGCTACGCAGATCGGCGAGGCGCAGACTGTCTGCGTCATGTACGGGCGTACCGTTGATCAACACCTCGCCGGAAGAAGGCTTATCCAGGCAGCCGATGATATTCATCAACGTGGACTTCCCTGACCCCGAGGCCCCTACAATCGCCACCATCTCACCGCTGTGGATGGTCAGTGAAATGTCGCTCAGCACCGCAAGCGTTTCACTCCCCGCGCTGAATGTCCGACAAACCTGGCGTAAGACGATAATCGGTTCCATCCGCTATCCTCGCCCCCTGTCCTGCGTCAGCACGACACGATCGCCGACCTGCAATCCCTCCAGCACTTCGGCGTATTGCCGGTCGTTGATCCCAATGCGTATCGTGCGGGTGCGCGTTTTCCCGTCTTCAACGGTGGTGATGGTGTAGCGCTCGGTGTCCAGCGCCTGCCCAAGTGCCGCGACCGGCACGCGTATTACGTTCTTTGCTTCGGCAATCTGGATAAAGACCTGAGCCGTCATCGACGTTTTCAGTTCGCGCTCCGCGTTGGGCACTTCAAAGGTGCCGGTGTAGTACACCGCCATCGCCTGTTGCTTGCCGCCCATTCCGCCTTCACCGGGTGCTTCCAGCGCTTCCTGCGGCGCAGGCTGTACAAAGCCCATCGTACTGGTGTAACGCTTATCCGGATTGGCGATGACGTAAAAGCGCAATGGCTGACCGGGACGAATTTTTTGCACGTCGGCTTCAGAAATGCGCGTCTGGACCTGCATGGTGTCGAGGTTCGCCAGCACCAGAATGGTCGGTGCCGTTTGTGAGGAGACGATGGTCTGCCCTTCCCGGGTGACGATGCCCAGCACTTCGCCGTCGACAGGGGCGACAATGCGGGTATAACTGAGGTTGGCCTGCGCCGTTTTCACCGCCATTTCCGCCTGTATAATTTGTGCGTCGCTCACGTCAACTTGCTGCACCTGCGCATCGTATTGCGCCTTCGCCTGCTCGTATTCACTGCGTACGCCGGAGCCGTCGCGCAGCATCATGCGCTGGCGGTTCAGTTCCTGGCGATAACGTAACAGCGTCGCCTGCGCCGATAGCTTCTGCGCTTTGGCGCTGGCCAGTTGCGCGCGCGTGTTGTTCAGATCTGACTCCTGCAACGTGGGGTCAATTTCCGCCAGCAGTTGTCCTTTCTGCACCTTCTCGCCCTGGCGCACGTACAGCTTGCGCAGTTGTCCGTTGACCTGCGCCCCGACGTTAACCTGCACCGCCGGTTTCAGAACCCCCCATCACCAGCACCACCTTTTCGATGTCACCTGTGCCAATGGTTTCCAGCGGTAAATTCTCTTGCGGCGAAGCCGGGGTCATCGTCATCCATGCCCCCCACGACCGCAACGGCCAGCACTAATGCACCGCCGATCAGCAGCCAACGCGATTTCGGCGTCATACGTTGACCTCCAGCGGGCTGAGCGTGCCGTCGGTCAGTTGATAAACTCGCTGAAACCGCGACAGAATCGCATCGCTGTGGGTTACGACAATCAGTGACTTACCCGCTTTCTGGCAATGAGCATGAATCGCCTCCATGACAATGGCCGCGGTGTCGTCGTCAAGATTGGCGGTCGGCTCGTCGAGCAATAACACCGGACGTGAACTGTACAACGCACGCGCCAGCAATAACCGCTGACGCTGACCGAGCGACAGCGCCGCATGGCTTTCGCGGATCAGGGCGTCGATACCGCCCGGCAATCCACGCACCACTTCGCCCAGCGCGAGGGACTCCAGCAGCGCCTCAATGCGCCCGCGGTCGCGTTCGCGGTAGTGCGCGTCGAACAGGGTGATATTTTCACGAACGGAGGCGTTAAACAGAATGTCCTCCTGACTTTGCAGGCAGACAAACTGTGCCAGTTGTTGCGAAGGGAGCGCCGTCTCTGCGGCATAACAGCCCCCCTGCCTGCGGAGAAAACAGTCCGGCGATCAGGCGCAGTAAAGTGCTCTTACCGGCACCCGATTCGCCGACAATCGCAATCTGCTCGCCGGCGCGCAGCGACAGCGAAACCGACGACAGCACCGGCCTGGCAGGATCGTAGCCGTAGCACAACGATGCAAACGTCAGGTCCGGCGCCGTATCGGCGGAAGGGTGCGCTGCCAGCGGGGCTGGCGCTTCCTCGTCCCGTGGCGCAAACAGCGCATGGGCGCGCGTGTCGATCACGTTCAGTTGCGATTTCTGAATAATGGCGTAGAAGATCCGCGTGACGTAGGAGGTGAAGATTTGCCGCAGGAAGCTATAGGCAAAAAAATCGCCCAGTGAGATCAGTTTGCTGTGTACCATCGGCAGAACCACCAGCATAAACACCACCATCTCCAGGCTCCCGGTGAGCTGATACAGCCCCTCTTTCACCTGCTGATAGACCTTCTGGCGTTGCAGACACGAAAACAGATCGCGACTGAAGCTGGCAAATTGTCCCTGGCGCTGCCCTTCCAGTCCGGCAGTTTTGACGGTCAAAATGCCCTGAATGGTCTCCATGAAAAAATCATTCAGCGTGGCGCTTTTCAGTTGCAATTGCTGGGTGAACCAGCGGTCGCGGATCACCGCCCAGATGCTGATGATCCCCATCACCGTCACGCCGACCGCGGAGATCGCCGCCAGCACCGGGGCGATCCAGAACATGATCGCCAGCGCGATCGCACAGATCACCCAGTCGGAGCGCAGGCCGTTATCCAGTTCGATTTTTTGCAGCAGCCCAATCTGCCAGGCCGTGAAGCGACTAAAGATCTCACCCGGCGCCCGTTTTTCGAAAAATCGCAGCGGGTTGTGGAGCAGGCGGGAAAACCCCACGCCGCTGTGGATCAGCACAAAACGTTTGATAAAACGCTCGCTAATGACCCGCACGCCCAGCGCCATCAGCGAAGAGACGACAAACGCCAGGATAAACCAACCGTAGGGGAAGTCGCTGTTCCCGACACTGGAAAAAGCCTGGTTGATGGCGTTGCTTACCATCGTCGGCATCAGAAACAGCGTCAACGAGACGAGGAAGGTCAGCAGCATCAGCCGATAAATGCCCGGCACCGCCGCGGTTTCCTGCATGCTCATCGCCCGCGGCGCGCTCTGCGCGGTTGTCGACAACGGTAAATCAGGATCTGCGGCAACGGCCTGCTCAGGTTCGACAATCAGGGCATAACCGCTGATCTCCTGCTTAAGCGCGGCAAACGGTAACCACTGCTCGCCAATCGCCGGATTCATCACGCACACGTGGTTGCCTTTGCGCCAGGCCAGCAGGACATAGTGACTTGCACCGTAATGCAAAATGGCTGGCAGCGGCAGGTCACTCAGCTCATCGTGCTCAAACAGGACCGGCGTCGTCGCGATGCCCAGTCGCGCCAGAATACGCATCAACGTATCCAGCGAGGTGCCATGATCGGAAGCCGGAAACAGCTCTCGCAAGGTTGCCAGCGAAACGGGCTGTCCCTGCGTCTGTGCCAGCATCGCTACACACGCCAGGCCGCACTCGTTGGTCTCTTCCTGAAAGATCAGATTCGGGATCGTGGTCGTCATTTTTATCATCAGTGATTAATAAAGAAGAGAGAATGGCTGTGCCAAAGGAGCCACTCCTGTGGGTATTCGCGCAGCGTGGATTCAATAATGTCAGGCAGCGCGTGGGCGACATTCTGGCTGCTCACCGGCGGATGAATGTGAATATGCAGGCCGTTGTCATAGCTGAGGTGATAAAACACCACCTGCGCCGCAATCACCCCGGAAAGACGCACCACGCCGTTGTGCAACTTCGCGCTGCGGCCAAATAAACGACACGGCATTTTCGCCGCCAGCGCCCCTTCGGCCTGCAGGGTGTAATCCGGCGAGATATCGGGAAAAATGATCATATTCTGCTGCCCGGTGGCGACATCGGTGATGAGCCCTATCAGATCGCCAGCGAGCGTTTTGTTCTGCTGATGGATCGAGCAGTAAGAGAGGTTGATACCGCCAAGCTCGCGGGTCTGCGCGTTATAGAGTTCGGCGCTGGAAGAGACCACCACGCTGGCTTTGCCTGGCGTAACGCAGGCACCGACCATCGCCGCCAGGATGTCCGACACCGTATGTAGCGGTGCCAGAATGTAAGGTATGTTCTGCTGATGCAGCGGTGTAACCACCGCATCGAGTTCAGCCGCGCAGGCGCGGATCTGCTGTAACAGCACCGGGCTTTGTCCCCAGGTTGCGGCTTCTTCCAGCAGGCGGCGGCGCACGGCGATCCAGGCTGCGTCCACCCGCCCTGTTTGCCCGGTCAGACAGCGGAGGTTCTCGTTTGCCACAGCATTGCGCAAGCGGAATGAACGCCCCAGCAACCGTAGTGCGCAGAGACCTTTCGCGACGGCCAACAAAGCAGGCAGAGGCAAATAACGCGCCATTTTTCGCAGCAGAAGCAGTGCTCTCTGAGAAAAATCACGTTTCGCGTCATACAGCCATCCTGCGCTGTTTTTAACACTAAACACGCTCCAGATAATAAAAAATCTGACCACCGGGATTATTTATCCTCTTTCAGCAATTGCAGCATGCGCTGCGCAAATTGAGGAAATTCGCTATCCTGAGCCACCACATAGCGTTTATTGATTATAAACATCGGCGTCGCGTTAATGTCATAGTGTGCGGTAATGGCGGCCATCATACTGAGACGGTTTTTTACCGCGTCGCTCTGGCGCAGGGTGTTAAACTTTTCCGTATCAATATTATTTTTTTCCAGCCAGGTATTCAGCACTTTCTCATCGGCAAGATCGACATTACGCGTAATAACGGCGTTATAGGCGCTGTCGCGCACTTTCTTTTCAATCCCCATTTCTTCCAGCGTGGCAAAAATAGGGGCATAAGCGGCAAGGCCACTACTCTCGCTGGTAATATGAATTGAAGTAAATGAACTGCCCGCCGGCAGCATGCGGGAAAATTCAGCCAGATTTTCTTCATTTGCCGCACAATAATGGCAACCGTAAGACATCACTTCGATAATACTGCGCGCGTCTTTGATCGGACTCTTCGCAATTTGCGCCGCGCTGACTTCACGAAATGCCTGCGTTTGTGATTCATCCGTGGCAAAGGTATTAAAGACAAATAGATGATAGAAAAGCACCGTTATCAGCGAAGAGATAACGATCAAAAACAGTGAATAGCTAATAATGGTGATACGTTTAAATTGGGTCGCCATAGTCTTCTCGCTGCGGAAAGAATAAACCTGGAGGCGCGGGTACCTCCAGGCTATAACCAATTAGTAGCGGTTCGGAACCCCACCACACTTGCTGGCGTTCGCATCTTTCATTGATGTGGTCGTCCCGTGCTTATCCGTGCAGGTCGTCAGTTCCTTACAGGAGGTCACACCACCAATGGTGACGTTCTGGTACGTTGTTTCGCAGGTTTTACAGGTTCCGCCCACAACGTTAGCCACTTCAATTGCAGTTAATTTTTTCATCTCTGTTTTCCTTACTTAGGTTTAATATGGTGCAATCACTTGCACCGCTCGTTCGGCAAATGCCAGTGCCGAAAAGATTTTTCACGGTTCACGGCATAATTCCTTTAAACACCGTGAATAACGCAATGTTGTTTCTGATATTCAGCCGCTTCATTAAGTGCCGCTTGATATAGCTCAGACGTCGGACATCGATATTCACCTCACAGGAAATCTGCGACAGCGATTTTCCTTTGAATATCTCTTCCATCAGCCACCATTCATTGCCGGAAATCGTATAATTCACTTCCCGGCGGTGCAGTCTTCTGCGCGTATAATTCACCAGCGAGGTGCTAAAGCAGCATCCCTGACGTTGGTTATCCAATAAATCCTGAAAAAAAGGGGTGGTATTGGCAAGATTCTCGCTTTTCAATAACCAGTGAGCGTGAGGCAAGAGCGAATAAAGCGTGAAAAACAGCGGCATGTTGTGCTCGCTTAATAAAATCACCAGACTCTTATTTTCACGCTGATAGAAATTATTCATGAGCTTCAACGCACGGATCCGCTCACGCGGCAGGCTATCCAGATCGCAGAGTATCCACTGGCAGCAGTCATCATTAACCCGGGTTTGTAATTGCTTAATCAGTTGCGCGTAATCATCCGTCAAGGAGTAAAAAACGTCCGTCTGCTCTGCGAGCAAACTGGCAATCACCGTTTTTATTCCTTGCGAAAAAAAGAGATCTTTACTGTAAAGAAAACACTGATACACCATGCCTCAATTCCCTGTTGATGACGTTACTGATAGTTCAATGTGTAATTTGCCGTGGCAGTAAAAGGTCCGGTGGTCAGCGTACCGTTCGCTAAGGCATCCGGCTCCGCTTCAACAAATGCCTGAAAGTTAAGCCGCAAAATGGTGTCGCTGATCGCGGCCGGACGGGTCGCCACATTCAGGCGTACAGGCGTATCGTCCTCCTCCAACAGACCAATACCGATACCGCCCGCATTGCCAGGCGAGGTGGCGCTGATAGCCAGTCGGTCCGCCAGGTTGCCGTTGGCAATACCGCCGAACGTCACCGTCACCGAATTAAAGACGCTGGGTGTGCAGTCCTCTAATTTGATCGTGAACGGAACCGGTACTGTTTTCCCATTGATATACAATGATTTTGTCGATATTTTCCCGAAATCGACCGGCACCCGCTCTGAGTCGGGCGCAATGCTGCACGGGTAGGCCATCACCACGCCGGTAAAACTGAGATCGCCGCCAAGCAACTCCCCCCAGCGCCCATACCGGGGCCGGAGCGAGCGTCGTCAATAAACCGGCAAAGACCATTGTTATGCGATGCATTTTCCCTCCTTACTGGAATTCAGCCACAACCGTTGCAGATGCATGGAACTCACCTTCCGGAATGACGGAGGTGGTATATTTCGCCACCGGCGCGGCAGTCAGGTTCCAGTCGCCTTCGTTATTGGCAAATCCCGGCACGTTATAGAAGGTGTTGGGTGCCACCGGATTCCCCTGACGATCGCGCAGCGCAATGCCCAGTTCGGAACGATCCGTTGTTCCCTGCGTACTCAGGTACTTACCGTCATCAAATGCGGGATTGGCCTGCTGGATCCCCAGCTTGATATTCAGTGCGCCCTGGGCAAAACTGCCGCCCTCGCACTTCACATGAATCGGCACGTTTTGGCTGTAATTGGTGCCATTCAGTCGGCTACCGATCCCCGGTATGTTGCCGAAGTCGACGACGATCGGCGTCCCCTGATTGACGGTACATTTATCCGGCACGGTGATGACACCGGAAGCGATGGTGATGCGGGAAAGCGGAGTTTGCCCCATTGCGCCCGGCCCCAGGCGGCCAAAGAGTTTTGCGATCTCTGAACCTTGCAGGTTCACCCCGTTGATAATCGGTTTGGTGATCATAAAGGTCACCTTCCCCTTTGCACCGGAAGCGAATTCGTCTTGCAAAATGGTACTGGGGACATTGCAGTAGTTTTGATTCGCTTTGTTTGAAACGTTGTCAAACGGCACCGTTAAATAGTCTTGCAGGTTACCACCGATGTAGATCTCAATTTTGACGTCCATATAGTCGTTGAGCTTGAGGTAACCTGCCGTCATTCCGGACTGCGTTAACGTCGCTTGCGCCGTGAAATGGACCGGCTGGGTATTCATCGGCTGTGAGCAGTAAGCGCGCCCTTTGAACATCCCCGCGAGGTTAAATTCATCGGTCACGGTCGCGCCAAATCGGTTATCGGTAATGTCATGATTATTAATATTAATCAGATAGTCATAGGTTCCATTCACCGGTTCAATTTCACCGTCCAGTGCGGACCACGCCGCGCCCGGTAAACCGAGCGTGCTGAGCGCCAGTAAGACCGGCACTTTGCGGCGAAACAGGCCTGACAGTTTCATTACAAGTACTCCATCTTGAGGCGGACCAGGCTGCTAAAGTCGCCTGCACTCACATGCAAACCCGTGGATTCCAGCGCCGCCATAAAATTCAGCTCGCTGTCGCCGGAATTTACCAGCCAGGGCGCATGCGTCTGACCGACATCCAGCGCGTTCCCGTCCTTATCAAGCAGACGCACGCCCGCGCCCTGGGTCGTACCGTTGGTGCGTAGCAGTTGCCCGTTATTTAAATCGGATTCACCAACAAAGGTCATTTGTACCGCCTGCTCCCCGGAGCTGTAGGCACGCCAGTCATTCCCGGTGGTTCTGGAAGCCAGACTCCCCCCGCGACTGCGACGCCCCTTTCAGGCAATCCTTCAGGTGCAATTTGAAGCGTACCGGCTCGCTGCGATCGCCCGCCTGGCGAAAATTCTGCGCGCTGATCTCACCCATCTCGACATCCTGAATGCGCCCTTGCGTCATCAGCACACAGGGGGGAGGCAAACACGGAGCCGTGAAACCGGACAATGCCGCTGTCTTCGCTGACATGTTCCTGAGCGTTATGTTGTGGCTGCACCGGCACTTCTGCCCCGCACTGAAACGCCACGCCCATCGCAAGGAGGGCCACAGTGGAAAATGGATTTTGCATTGTCAGGTTCCTCCTGGTTAGCCCTGCTGCGCCGTTGGAAGCGCTTTGCAGGTGTTGCCATCGCAACGAAACTTCAGCTCCGGGTGTCCGCCATAATCGTTCACGTACATCATGGAAAACTGGCTGACATTTCCGTCCGTTACCGCAAATTGTTGGCTCGATTTGGGCGCGATCATGATCCCAGGGAATTGAGTGATTTTCTGTCCGGCCCCTTTGGACAACCCAAGGATCGTGACGTAATAAGGCGTTGGATTCTGTACCGTCATCTGGTTGCCGTTTTTCTGGAACACCACCTGATCCTGCCAGACTTCACTTCGGGTCTTCGGGATCACCGCCGCCGGGCGGTAAAACAGCTTGATGCGCGACTGCATGGCCAACTGCAACGTGTTCGGTTTATCCGGCTTCGGCGGGATCTCCCGGACGTTGAGGTAGAACAGGCTCTCTCTGTCCTGCGGCAGTTTTTCGATCCCGGCGGTTTTGGTCACGCGCGCGATCCCTTTCTGTCCCCCGTTGATCCGCTGTAGCGGCGGTAACACAATCAGCGGCGAGGTAATTTTGTTGCCCTTCTCATCCTCGACCCACGACTGGGCGAGGAAAGGAATATCCGGGCTGGTGTTAGACAGATTGGCGCTCGACGACGCCTCTTTCTCCGTAATAATGACGCGGGTCCGATCCAGAGAGACCCCTGCCTGCGCGTAACCGCCCATCATGCACAGCACCCACGCCGCCATCAGATATCCGTTATGTCTTTTCTTGCTCATTTTTGGCCTTTTATTACAGTGAGATAACTCGTTCTGTCGGGTTAACGACACGGCATAAGCGTGTTCGCTGGTCCGTTGTTTGTACCGGGTGGGATCGTTATCTGACACTGCTGTTTGCCGCCCCACATCACGTTCAGCGTTTCGTTCGCATTGACCCCCCGCAAGCCAGGCTTGCCCGTCTTCCAGCACCATTGCGACGCTCACCCCATCGGCGTTGTAAATTTCCGCGCCAAAGGGCGGTACGCTGCCATCGGCGAGGCGTAACGTCCCCATCATCTTCATCCCTTTCGCCATGCCGAAGGCCTGATAACCAATCGCGCCTTCCGTCAGGGTTGTCGTGCTGATGGCTTTTGACGGTTCGACATCGCTGTCCATTGCATCCACGTCCACGCGGGTGTCAAAACTGTTGTAACTCACCACATCCGGCACCACGGCAATGCCGTAACGGTTAGTCCGCGATTTCTTACCGTTGAGCGGAACGCCGCCAATGCCGTTGGTATCCACCATGACGCGGGCCGTATTGATCGTCGCGCCGCTGTTATGCATCGCCGCGCCGTGGCGGGTCGCCGTGAAACCGCCGCGCAGAGTGGTGCTCAGCGCCATGTACTCGCTCTGCTGATAGCTGGCGTTGGTATTGATTTCCGCCAGTTGCGAACGATGCTGGTAATAACCATCAGCGCTGACGTTACCGCTCTGGCTGGCGCCGGCACGGATGCGCCACAAGTTGTTGTAATCACTGCTGTCGGTGTAGGACGCCATCGGGCTGGTTTTACCGTTGTTGGTCTGGATATCCAGCCCCGCCCATTTGTTGTCGCCAATCGGCACCGACAGCGAGAAGGAGATCGAGTCGTCTTTGCGCCCTTTGTAATCGGTACGATAAGCGGACAGGTTGGCGGTGATACCGTTGATGTCGCCAATGCGGAAAGCGCGCCCCACAGACATGCCGTAGCGATCCTGGCTACGCTTATCCCAGTAGTTCTGGTGCGTCCAGGTCAGGAAGACGGTCGTCGCCTTCCCCGCTTCGCCGGCCCAAAAGGTTTTATTCCCGGTGATGGTATAGAGTTCTTTTTTCGCGCCCGATGTGGTCGTATCCCTGATAGCGTTCATCGAGATACTGCGCCATTGTGCGGAAGTCTTCCTGCGAGAAGCGGTAGCCCGCAAAGGTAATAGAGCTGTTGTATTCGTCGAAGGTTTTGGCGTAGCTCAACTTGTAAGAGGTGCCTTTCAGACGTTCGCCGTCAGGCTCACGGCTCCACGATTCGGTGGCATCAATGGAAATGGCGCCAAACGCGTAGAGATCGCGGCCGATACCCAACGACGCCGCGGTGTACTCTTCACCCGAAGACTGTAAGCCGCCGTACAGCGACCACGCGTTGCTGACCCCCCCAGGAAAAATCGCCTGACAGGAACGTTGGGCCCTGCATTTTATGGTTGTAACGGGACGGCGTACCGCCTGAGATGTTGTAACGAACATAGCCTGGACGCGTGAGATACGGAATATTGGCGGTGTTCACCTGGAAAGTGGAGACCGAGCCGTCCTGCTCTTCAACGCGCACATCAAGCGTGCCGCGCACTGAGCTGCGCAAATCCTGAATGTTGAACGGTCCGGCGGGCACGGTCGTTTCATAGATGACGCGCCCACTCTGGCTGACGGTCACTTTGGCGTTGGTGCGGGCGATACCGTGAATTTCAGGCGCATATCCCTGTAACGCCGGTGGCAGCATCCGCTCATCACTGGCAAGGTTGACCCCGGTAAAACGCACGGTATCGAAAACCTGCGAATTCAGGTAGATCTCACCTAACGTCAGTTTCGCCGCCATCATCGGCAAAGGACGGTAGGCGTAGATTTGATTCCAGTCGAAATCGAATTGATGGTTCTGGCTGTAATAGCTGGTCTGATATTCACCGCGCACACGCCAGCCGCCGATGTTCGCGCCCGCCTGGCCGTAACCTGAAACCGCACTGTAGTTTTCCTGACCGTTGAACTGGCGGGTGAGTTGTCCGTTGAGGCTGTAGTCAAACAGAAGACCCGCGATCCCGTCATCCCAACGCTCAGGCGGCGTCCAGTTAGGATCGTTATACTTCATCCACGCCTGCGGCACGGTGATTTCAAGCACGCCGGCGTAGTTGCTTAATTTTGCCCCCCGGCAGGCTTTGCAGGGAGTAGCAATTCTCATAAAGTTGGGTAACCTGCGCGCGGGCCTCGTCTTTGAGTGCCAGTTTGTCCAGCAGATCGCCGCTGATACACGGCAGCGTGCGTTTGCCTTCGGGAGCCTCGATATAGCGAATTTTCTCCTGGCCGACCGGCTGACCGTTAATACGGATATCCAGCAAATAATCGCCAGGGGTGACATAGTTGTCGGTTGCAAAACGCGACAGATCAATCTGGGTACGCTCCGCAGCATCCAGGACATCGGTATTAAACTCAACGCTCTCCTCCGCACTGGCCGTCGCTGCATAACAGCTATTCATTACCAGAAGAGCAATCATCGTTATAGGTTTTTTTATTTTTACCGACATGATTTTCGTCCCGAATAAATCCGTTAAAAACGTCCTGCTTCCTGCCAGGTTATTGTTATGCTGTTAGTGGTAATCCATAAAAAACTGCGCAACGGCAGTAAATTCGCCCGCTTTTATATATTTTTGAATTGGCACCAGCGATGCGGAAAATTCTAATACGTTATCCGTCTCGTTAAGTTCATATCCCGGAGAGGGCTGCCCCAGGGTTAATATTTCACCCTGACTGTCACGCAAACGAATACCAAAGCCATCGGCATCACCACTGACTAATAATGTGGTGGGATCGGCTGCTGCCGCATTGCCCATAAAGGTGACCGAAGCATAAGGATAAAGGGAACCATCGTTGCCCCGCTTCACCACGGAACACCCGGTCAGGCGTATCAGTACTGGCCGCGTAATATTGCCTTCATCATTGCGATTAATCAGGCTGGCAGAAACATTGCCAAACTCAACCTCAATATCCCGACTGTTCGGGTCAAGACTGCATGCCGCCTCAATCAGTTCGCCGCTCATCGCTAATTTACCCGGCGTGACGGAGGAGGCTGAAACTGAAGCCGAGCCGACCAGAGCGCAACAACAGACTGCGATAAGGAGCGTATTATTTATTTTCACTTTGTCCCTCCCTGGTACGATGCCTGCGGTGAAGAAAGTGCGGGAACGCGTCCCGCACTCAAGACGTCAGGTCAATTACTGGTACGCAATTTCGAAGTTCACTGTGGACTGGAAGGAGCCAGCAGCCACGGTTGCGCTTGCGCTTTCTGCTTTCACATACGCCACAAACGGAATGGTGTTGGTGCCGTTAACCAGCTGGACAGGTGTTGTTGCAGTGCCCCACACCACATCCTGGCTGGCGCTGTCACGCAGGCCGATACCTGCGCCAGACGCGGTGCCGGAAGTAAAGGCCGCCAGAGTGGCGTCAGTTGGGTTAGTGCTGGTCGGGGTGTAAGTCACTTCTGCAGTTTGCGCTACAGTGATGTCGCAGTGTTGCAGTTCGATGTTCTGGTGTACGTTTCCGGCGCGTGCGCCGTTAGCCAGCGCAGAAACAGGAATCTGACCAAAATCAACGGTTACCGGGCTTGAACCAGGAGCCAGACCACAGGCGGTATTCACCAGTTCCCCCCTGGAATTCAATCACGCCATTTGTGGTGTCAGCTAAAACAGACATAGAACCCAGAGCCGCGGTGAAGGCAACAGCCATAGCAACTTTATTCATTTTCATAACAATATCCTGTTTGTACCAATATCCTGAGAAATAAAGAGTCATCACGTCGCAATCATTATTTCTTTCTGCTGTAATCAACTCTTGGTTTTGTTCTGGAAATGTTCTGGTAATAATTAAATATGCAATAATATTAATTACCACCACTCCTTTGAACTGATGAAAATGCTACCAAATCAAAATTTCCACTCAAAGCATTACATTTGCTGTGGAATAGATACGCATTGTTAACTCGCAGAATAAAGGAAGGTGGATTTATATCTCGCGAAGCGGTGTGATTAATCCTAAATACATGATGGGTTTTTAGCGAATATAAATTTAAAATGTGGCAAAAAAACCAGGATAATTCACAATTAAATCGGCAATGAAATAATAATTCAGGAAATAATTGGAATAATGAAGGTGAAAATTCCGGCGGGAGAGTTATCTCAGGCTGACGGCATCAACATGACACTGTACCCGGCATTCACCGCAGCCTGTACAACGCTCGCTGTCCAGCACGGGGGAGCCCCATCGGACCGAGGGTACAGGCCTGTTCCGGGCATGCTTCCATACACTGATTACACGGACGTACCGGATTAACGCAGGCAGAGCTGAAGGTTGGGCGCAGACCAGTATCAAAACGAGCCTGTACGCACAGCGCGTCGCTCGGGCAGGCGGCAATGCATAAACCACAGCCATCGCAACTGGCATATTCAATCGCCAGTTGCGGATAGCCATCTTCGTGACGGGTCAGGATCCCCATCGGGCAGGCATCGACACATTGATTGCAGCGGGAACATTGCGCGATGAACTGCGCATCAGGCAGGGCTCCCGGCGGCAGCGAATGCGCGAGTTGAGGCAACGATGCCTCCTGCGGCGCAGTGTGCTTTGCCGCGCTGACAAACGCGCGAAATAGCCCACGCCGACTGACGTGCCGGTGCGTCATCAGCGCCTGATAATATTTCTCTGACTTGTTCATCCGAAGTACAGCCGTTTCACCGCAGGTTGTAACGCGCGTTGCTGCGCCATCTCCTGCAGATAAAGCGTGGTGACGGTGGCAAGACGCGCATAGAACGGGCTCACCGCGCTGTCCTGCACGCGTTCCAGATAGCGATATCCCCACGGCAGCAGATGCACTGCGAATAATTGATTCACCGCAGCGTCTTTGCCGGCCTCCAGCAGCGCGCTACTGGCTAGCAGCATCAGGCCAAACTGATCTTCAGGTTCGCTCTGACGCGAGTCAAATGCCATTCCCTGCGACAGTAAAAACGCACGGTATTCCGCGGTGGTATCGCCCATCAGCAGGTTATCGCGCTCCAGCCAGACGGAACCCCACGGCGGCGCGGGCATATCGCCCTGGCCCTCGAACAGTACGGAAAATTGCCATGCCAGTTCTTCATCATCAGGCAGCGGCCAGTCGTCACACAGCCTGGCAATCTGCGCCGGATCGCGCCACGGATACAGATCGGGCAGCATGGGCAGACTATCGAACAGCGCTTTTACCTCCGGTCGCCCGGGAGAGTAGTAAAACAATGCACCGAGGATCCTCGGTAATACAGCATCGGGGGGTCATCTCTGGCTCCTCCTGAAAACAGAGCGGCCGAAGCCGCTCACAGGTTACATCGGCAACGTCCACAGATTGTAGAACGCAATCCTGCCCACTAACTCCGCCACGATGACGACCACGGCGGTCATCGCCAGAACGGTGACGCTGGACTTCAGTCGCGCCCAGGTCACTACCCCAACAATGCCCACCGCCAGCAGCGCCGCTTGTGCGGTAAACCAACTGGTTTGCGCCGCGGCTAACGCGTCGTCCGCACTCATCAGCGTCGCAACATACCCAGGGCGCAGGCAGAAGCTGACGAGAATCGCCAGTACGCTGACCAACAGGCCCAGACGCAGCCCGAACAGCCCGGCCAGAATGCCGCCGCCGATCAGCGGCGTCAGCACCATCATCACCGTCGTATACGAGGTGCGCCAGGTGACCACCGTCGGCAACTGGTAGATTTGCGGGATCGCCAGGATAAAGACCACGCCCACCACCGCTGCCAGCCATACCAGCGCTTTACACAGCGCGGTCGCGCCACGGTTAAGCAGCAGACCGAGAGAACCCAGCCCGCCAAGCGTGGCAAACACTGCCGACAGCGCAATTTCGTTGCTCATCGGCGAATGGCCTACGCGCAGCAGCATATTCAGCGCACGCAGCGGCTGCCCGACGTGGATTACTCCCAGCAGTACCCCAACGCCAAACAGGCACATGACACAGAACAGGCCGACAGCCATCCGTCGCGCCTCGATCTGCCCCAGAGTGCCGCCAATCAACAGCAGAATAAACGCGCCGACCGCGCTTTGGGTAAAGACGGTAAAAAAAGACCAGCGGTAACTCATGCATGGCGCACCTCCCCCCATGTTCATAATGGCCCCTTCCTTATCGCCCGTAGGTTTGGCCTTCGGATGCGGCTTAATGATGAGGTTAGGATGAGTAAACGACGCGGCGGGCAGCGGAGCAATTTCGTTCTCGCTACCGTATTTCGCGCGCAGTTCATCGATTGGGCCGAAATCCAGCGCCCGCTGCGGGCAAGAGTCCACACAGATGGGGCGCAGATTTTGCGCCAGCCGGTCGAGGCAGCCGTCGCATTTGCGCATCACTTTGGCCTTAGCATCAAACTGCGGCGCGCCATACGGGCAGCGCATTTCACAATAGCGGCAGCCCACGCAGATGCTGTCATCGACCAGCACCAGACCGTCCTCTTCGCGTTTATGCATCGCCCCGGTCGGGCAGCCGGATACGCAAACCGGCTCATCACAGTGGTTACAGGCGATAGAGAGATAATAGGTAAAGGTGTCGTTGTGCCAGCTTTCCCCTTCTTTCACCCAACTGCCGCCGCCGTATTCATAGACCCGGCGGAATTTCGGACCGACGTCCAGATCCTTATTATCCTTACAGCTGACCTGGCAGGTTTTACAGCCTGAGCAGCGCGAGGAGTCAACATAAAAGCCATACTGTTTCATTGCGGATCACTCCTTAAGCGCGTTTGATTTCAACCAGGTTGGTATGCTGCGGGTTCCCTTTCGCCAACGGCGACGGCAGGTGACTGGTCAGAGTGTTGATGCACCCGCCAACGTCCACACCGTTGCTGTCCAGACGGGTCCACGCCCCCCTGTGGCATCGCCACCACGCCCGGCAGAATGCGCTGGGTCACCTTGCACGGAATCGCCACCACGCCGCGATCGTTGAACACATGAACCAGATCGCCTGAGTTCAGCTGACGCGCACTGGCGTCTATCGGGTTGATCCACACTTCATCCGGTACCGCTTCATGCAGCATCAGCACGTTGGTATAAGTTGAGTGGGTATGCCCTTTGGTGTGAAAACCGCTTAACTGCAGCGGATACTTCGCGGTCAGCGCTTTGTTCAGATGCGACTCTGCCACCGCGCAGAACTCCGGTACCGCCGGGATGCGATCGCCTTCAGGCAGCGTCCACGCCTTCGCGAGATCGGCCAGCGCCTGCGAGTAGATCTCAATCTTGCCGGACGGCGTGGTCAGCGGATTGGCCACGGCATCGGCACGGAAATCAGCAAACGCCAGGCTCTGTTTGTCTGTCGCGATACGCTGGTCGATGACCCCCATCTCTTTCGCTACCGACCATTCCGGCAGATACGGACGTTTCTCGCGGATCTGCTGGTAGTGCATTTCTGCCCACTGCGCCTGTGTCCGCCCTTCGGTGTACTGCTCACGTAAGCCCAGATGACCGGCGATATCGGCACAGATATCGTAGGTGCTACGCACTTCCCACATCGGCGTGACCGTTTTCTGCAAGGCGATCATGTAGTTGTGAGAACCGGTAGCATAGGAGCTATCCACCAGATCTTCTGCTTCGAGATAGCTGGTTTCCGGCAGCAGGAGATCGGCGTACTTCGCGCTTGGCGTCATGTGGTTTTCAATGACGATAATGGTTTCGCACAAACTTTCATCCGCGAGAATTTTGCGCGTACGGTTGGTTTCACCGTGCTGGTTCAACAACGTGTTACCGGCCTGGTTGAAGAACAACTTAATGCCGGTTTTCAGCTTGTCCGCCCCCCTTCACGCCCATCGTGGTGGCCGTCATGATTTCCGGACGTTGAATCGCATCCGTCCAGAGATAGCACGGAATAGAGGTTTTGATCGGGTTGGTCAAAATAGGTAACAGCGGTACGCCATACGGGGTGCCATAAGGCCAGTTACCATTGTTCGTTCCCGGCAGGCCAAAGTGGCCCGTTAGCGCGGGCAGCGTCTGAATGGCGCGCACGGTTTGCTCACCATTGGCATGACGCTGTGGTCCCCACCCCTGACAAATGTAGCAGGCACGGGCGGAGGCGATCTCACGCGCCAGCTGGCGAATGCGCGTTGCCGGAAGCCCTGTGATCTCAGCCGCCCACTCCGGTGTTTTCGCGATGCCGTCATCGCCCTTCCCGAGTATGTAGTCTTTATAACTGGCATTCGGCGCAGCGCCTTCGGGCAGCGTACTGCTGTCATAGCCCACGCAGTATTTATTCACCTCAGCCTCATTAATCAACTGTTCGGTGATCAGGGTGTGCGCAATACCGGCTACCAGCGCAGCATCGGTCGTCGGGCGAATCGGCAGCCACTCAGCATGCTCGGTCACTACCGAGTCGGTATAACGCGGGTCGATAATAATCACCCGCGCCTTTGAGACTTCCAGCGCGCGACGTAACTCTTCTACCTGTCCACCACCGGACATGCGCGTTTCAGACAAATTCAGACCAAACAGGACCACCAGATCGGAATGGGCAATTTGGGTAAAGTGGCTCCCGACATACACACCGTGGGTATAGGGCGTTGCGGTAGCAATTTGTGCCGTGGAATAGGTGTTATGATAATTTAAATAGCCGCCAGTAAGATTTAACAGACGTTTCCAGGCTGGCGTTCCCTGAGTATGGTAATAAGCACCCGACTGATAATTATAATAAATTGCCTCACGGCCATATTTTTCTGTCACGCGTTTTAATTCTGCAGCAACAAATGCTGTTGCTTCATCCCAGGAAATACGTTTGAATTTCCCTTCGCCACGTTTACCTACCCGTTTCATCGGATATTTAATCCGATCCGGACTATATACCCGCCAGCGACTGGAACGCCCGCGTAAACACGGACGAATCTGGTGTTCGCCAAATACCGCGTCGTCTTTTGCGTCTTCCGGTTCAATACGCACAATACGGTCATCTTTAACGATCACTTTCAGCGGACAACGACTGCCGCAGTTAACCAGACAGGCGCTGTGGCGAACGGTTTCGCCATTGCCGCCTTGCGTTGATGCTGCAGTCGTTTCGGCCTGTGCGTTGGTAGAGAAAGGCAACGTAATCGCATTACTTAGCGCAACAGCGGCACCTATTTTTGCAGTGCCCGTCACCGCATCCCGTCGGGACAGTGTTGTGTTTAGCCACTTTTTTTATTTCCATCTTTATTTCTCACATTGCATCCATAGTTATTATTAATAAGTAATCATAAAGGGCTAAACACGGCTGATGGTTGATTATGATCAAGCGACGTTTTATGGAGAAATTAAGTGGGAAAACCCTGATCCGCCTAACATTTATCGACAGATAAAAAGCACTGATTTAACTGAAGATGACATTTTTGGATACAAAAAAAGAGATAAAAATAGAACAACAGCGGCCTATTCGCTGTGTATTAAAATATACTACGCAAGAATATCCTGCAGGCTGGCGCAATAAAATTCATATTCCGTGTAGCGTGCTAAAAAATCACTCCTGTGAAAAAGTGATATTCCTGACGTTCGCGATCATATTATTTTTTCATGATTATTTAGCAAAAATATAATTATTTATTATAGAAAAGAGAGAGCCCGCTGCGTGAACTGGGTTCTTACCGTAAACTGGCTATACTGTTTCATTATCCTCAAAGCCAGACTGAATCATGATCGTATCCGGACACCATTCCTCTCTGCGCCTGTCGCTGGCAGGTATTTTGACCCTGACACTGTTCGGGATCGGCTATACCCTGCATCTGCACTGGAGTGCGTTTATTCAGTGGTGTCTGGCCACGCAAATCACCCTGCACCGTTATCTGGTGATGTACCTGCTGCAGTTGAATAATCATCAGTACAGCGGAGGTTTCTGGTTACTGACGGGAGCCTTTCTGTATGGTGTGCTGCATGCCATTGGACCGGGACACGGAAAGTTCATCGTGACGACCTATCTGAGTACCAATAAGGAAAGCCTGCTGGTCGCACGGGTCGTGCCTTTTATTGGCAGCCTGATGCAAGGGGTCAGCGCGATTCTGTTTGTGTTTATCCTCGCGATAGGCTTTAACCTGGCATCCGGTGATTTGAGCACCAGCCGATGGTACGTGGAGAAAATTAGCGCTGTGCTGATCGCCGCATTCGGCGCGTTTCTCATTTATCAGGCCGTTAAATCTTTTCGCCCCATCACCTTCACCCGGTTTAGCCCCCTGCACAACCATGACGAACAGTGCGGCTGTGGGCATCACGGCGTCGGGCAGACGCAGGCGGATGGCAACTGGAAAACCCGGCTGGGGGGTGATTCTCGCCATCGGCGCCCGGCCATGTAGTGGGGCTATCATGATCCTGCTGTTTTCCAATGCCCTCGGCATTGTTACCTGGGGCATTGCAGCGGTGATGACCATGTCCTTTGGCACCGCGTTGTCGATCATGGGGCTATCTCTGGCAGTACGCTATGCCCGAAATCAGACACTCGCGTGGTTCGGCGCGGGACATCCTGCTCTGAAATGGCTTGCGCCTGCGGCAAAAATTGTCGGTGGCGTAGTGCTGATCCTGTTTGCCACAGTTCTGTTCTTAACGGTGATTCCGATAAGCGCCAATGGCGATTATATTGCCGCAGGTTGCTGACCGGATGCGTGCGATAATGACATCGCGGCTGAGGTGATTTTCCCTGCCACCTTTGAATTACGCGTCCCAATAGGGATAATACCCACACGAACAGTGACCCCGGGACCACCATGAGACATTCCCTGCCTTGCCGCAAGCTACGTGAACGGCCGATGAAACTCGGTACGACGGTGATATTGATGGTCAGCGCCGTGTTATTTTCTGTCTTGCTGGTCGTCCATCTGTTCTACTTTTCACAAATCAGCCACATGACGCGTGATGCGTTAGCAGATAAAGCGCTGGCCGTTGCCCGGACGCTGGCAGATTCGCCGGAGATCCGTGCGGGGTTGATGAAAAAACCCGAGGATAGCGGGATTCAGGCGATTGCCGAAGCGGTGCGCAAGCGAAACGATATGCTGTTCATTGTTGTCACCGACATGAAGAGCCTGCGTTATTCCCACCCGGAAGCTCAGCGCATCGGGCAGCCATTTAAAGGCGACGACATTTTGCTGGCGCTGGATGGCAAAGAGAATATCGCCATCAACCGGGGCTTCCTCGCCCAGGCGCTGCGCGTTTTCACCCCCCATTTATGACGATAATCACCGCCAGATTGGGGTGGTGGCGATCGGTCTGGAACTGAGTCGGGTGACCGAACAGATTAACAACAGTCGCGGCAGCATCATCTGGTCCGTACTTTTTGGCGTGCTGGTTGGCCTGCTGGGAACATGGGTGCTGGTGAAAGTGCTCAAACGCATCCTGTTTGGCCTGGAGCCGTATGAAATTTCTACCCTGTTTGAACAGCGCCAGGCGATGCTGCAGTCAATCAAAGAGGGGGGTCATCGCCGTTGACGACAAAGGCGAGGTGACGTTAATCAACGAGGCCGCCCAGGAGTTGCTGAACTACCGTAAGTCACAGGACGACCCCCCAGTTTTCCACGCTCAGTCATGCCTGGTCGCAGGTGGTGGATCTCAGCGAAGTGCTGCGCGACGGTACGCCGCACCGCGACGAAGAGATCAACATCAAAGACCGCTTATTGCTCATTAATACCGTCCCGGTTCGCAGCGACGGCAAGATTATTGGCGCGATCTCCACCTTCAGGGACAAAACGGAAGTTCGCCAGTTGATGCAGCGACTGGATGGTATGGTGAACTATGCCGACTCACTCCGTGAACGATCCCACGAATTCATGAATAAATTACATGTGATTCTGGGATTGTTACATCTGAAGAGTTATAAGCAGCTTGAAGACTATATTATTAAGACGGCAAACAACTATCAGGAAGAGATCGGCTCACTGTTAGGCAAAATTAGATCGCCGGTCATTGCTGGCTTTTTACTTAGTAAGATTAATCGCACATCCGATTCAGGGCACAAACTGTTGATTAGCCATGACAGCCAGGTACCGGACAGCGGCAATGAAGATCAAATTGCGGTATTGATTACCGCGCTCGGAAATCTGATTGAAAACGCGATCGACGCGTTAGCACAGCAGTCAGGAGGTGAGATCAGCGTCTCCTTATACTATCGCAATGGTTGGCTACATTGTGAAGTGAGTGACGATGGTCCCGGCATTGAACCGCACCGCCTTGACGCTATTTTTGATAAAGGCGTCTCGTCTAAAGGAACTGAACGCGGCGTTGGTTTAGCGCTTGTTAAACAACAAGTTGAAAGTCTTGGTGGCAATATTTTTGTGGAATCCGAACCTGGCGTTTTCACACAATTTTTTGTACAAATACCCTGGGATGGGGAGAGGACCAGCACATGATCAATGTCTTTATTATCGATGACGACGCTATGGTCGCGGAGTTAAACCGCCGCTATGTCGCACAGATCCCCGGTTTTCAGTGCTGCGGAACCGCCTCAACGCTGGAAAAAGCCAAAGAGGTTATTTTTCATAGCGATGTTCAGATTGACCTTATTTTGCTGGATATTTACATGCAGAAAGAGAACGGGCTGGATTTGCTCCCGCTGCTGCATGCCGCTGGCTGCAAAAGCGATGTTATTGTCATCTCTTCCGCTGCCGATGCCATGACGATTAAGGACTCGCTGCACTACGGCGTCGTTGATTACTTAATCAAGCCGTTTCAGGCCTCCCGCTTTGAAGAAGCCCTCACTAACTGGTTGCAAAAGAAAAGGGACATGGACAAGCACCAGTATTATGAACAGTCAGAGCTGGACCAGTTGATTCACGGTAATGCGTCCAGTGAGCAGGACACCCGCCGCCTGCCGAAAGGATTGACGCCGCAGACGCTGCGCACATTATGTCAGTGGATAGATGCACATCAGGATTATGAGTTTTCAACCGATGAGCTGGCAAATGCGGTGAATATCTCTCGCGTCTCCTGCCGAAAATACCTTATCTGGCTGGTCAACTGTCATATTCTGGTTACCAGCATCCATTATGGCGTCACAGGCAGGCCGGTTTACCGCTACCGTATTCAGGCAGAACATTATTCTTTACTTAAGCAATATTGTCAGTAGAAGATAAATCTTAACCTTGCATTATTTCGTTATATATTGGTAACAATTATTACAATAATGAAAAAATAAAAAAGGTTAAGGTTACTGCCGGAAAATACAGAAATTGTGCCAGATCAAATATAACTGCATCATCTCATATTTTTCAATGCGTTATTATTATCCCGTCTGACATTGTTTTTAATTTCAAAAACGCTAACAAAAGTTAATAAAGTATTATCCCCTGCGCAGAGTGTGTATTTTTAATCACAAAGGAGTAGTCTGGAAATAACCGGGCGGATTAACAAAAACGATAAACGGTAGCAACGGAGATCATGCTACATCTTAGGGATAAGCACACTCTGTGAGCAGATGATATGTTCATGTTTTTCATAAAGTTACAAAAAAATCCCGAACCTGCCTCTGCTCTCCTTTTTCAACACTCCCCATCGCCGGAGAGTCTTGCTCTCTGAAAATAGCCTGAAAAATCGATAAGAGTTTTCCCGTCCTTATGAAAAACTTTTATTCAATGTTTAGAAATTAATCACACTTTCAGACGAAACGAATATTAGCCAGGCTCTGCGCCCACAACACAAAAAACAGAACATGGCTGTGATCCATTTATCAAAATTGACTGGTTTTATCGCGAGGGTAAATAAATGCTATTTAGTATACAACTTCTCATAATATTAATATGTTTGTTTTATGGTGCCAGAAAGGGCGGTATCGCGCTGGGTTTGTTAGGCGGTATCGGTCTGGTCATTCTGGTGTTCGTATTCCACCTCCAGCCGGGTAAACCGCCCGTTGATGTCATGCTCGTCATCATTGCCGTGGTTGCGGCCTCGGCTACGCTACAGGCCTCCGGTGGCCTGGACGTCATGTTGCAGATCGCAGAGAAGCTGCTGCGTCGCAACCCGAAATACGTCTCTATCGTAGCGCCGTTCGTCACCTGTACCCTGACCATCCTCTGCGGTACTGGCCACGTGGTCTACACAATCCTGCCCATCATTTACGACGTGGCGATTAAAAACAACATTCGCCCGGAACGTCCGATGGCCGCCAGCTCCATCGGCGCGCAAATGGGGATCATTGCAAGCCCGGTATCGGTGGCGGTGGTTTCTCTGGTTGCCATGCTGGGTAATGTGACGTTTGAAGGTAAACACCTCGAATTCCTCGACCTGCTGGCGATCACTATCCCGTCCACGCTGATTGGTATTCTGGCTATCGGTATTTTCAGCTGGTTCCGTGGTAAAGATCTGGATAAAGATGAAGATTTCCAGAAATTCATCTCAGTACCGGAAAACCATCACTACGTGTATGGCGACACCGCTACGCTGCTGGACAAAAAGCTGCCGAAAAGCAACTGGCTGGCGATGTGGATCTTCCTTGCCGCAATTGCTGTCGTCGCTATCCTGGGCGCCTTCTCTGAACTTCGCCCTTCATTCGGTGGCAAAGCGCTGTCGATGGTGCTGGTTATCCAGATGTTCATGCTGCTGACCGGCGCACTGATTATTATCCTGACCAAAACCAATCCCGCTTCAATCTCTAAAAACGAAGTCTTCCGTTCAGGTATGATCGCCATTGTGGCGGTGTACGGTATCGCCTGGATGGCGGAAACCATGTTCGGCGCGCACATGACGGAAATCGAAGGTGTGCTGGGCAACATGGTGAAAGAGTATCCGTGGGCCTATGCGATTGTTCTGCTGCTGGTATCTAAATTCGTTAACTCCCAGGCAGCGGCGCTGGCGGCTATCGTTCCGGTCGCGCTGGCGATCGGCGTTGACCCGGCCTACATCGTGGCGTCTGCCCCGGCGTGCTACGGCTACTATATTCTGCCGACCTATCCGAGCGATCTGGCCGCTATTCAGTTCGACCGTTCAGGTACCACCCGCATTGGTCGCTTCGTCATCAACCACAGCTTTATCCTGCCAGGTTTGATTGGCGTGAGCGTCTCCTGCGTCTTTGGCTGGATCTTTGCCGCCATGTACGGATTCCTGTAAAGGTCTCCCGCGTGCCGCCCTTCACCGGGTGGCACGTCACTTATGCTCTTAAAAGAAATCAACAGGCTGGAAGCACATGTCAAATAAAGCGTTCTTTTATCAGGCACCTTTCCCGATGGGGAAAGACGAAACAGAGTACTATCTGCTCACTTCCGATTATGTCAGCGTGAGTGAGTTTGAAGGAGAGTCCATACTGAAGGTGGAGCCGCAAGCCCTGACGCTGCTGGCGCAACAAGCCTTTCACGATGCCTCCTTCATGCTCCGCCCCGAACATCAGCAACAAGTCGCCTCTATTCTTCATGACCCCGAAGCCAGCGAAAACGATAAATACGTCGCGCTGCAATTCCTGAGAAACTCCGAAATCGCCGCCAAAGGTATTCTGCCGACCTGCCAGGATACTGGCACGGCGATTATCATGGGGAAAAAAGGCCAGCGTGTCTGGACCGGCGGTGGTGATGAGGCAGCGCTGTCAAAAGGGGTGTACAACACCTATATCGAAGACAATCTGCGCTATTCACAGAATGCCGCGCTGGATATGTACAAAGAGGTGAACACCGGCACCAACCTGCCGGCACAGATCGATCTCTACGCCGTCGATGGCGATGAGTATAAGTTCCTCTGCGTAGCGAAAGGCGGCGGTTCCGCCAACAAAACCTATCTGTACCAGGAAACTAAGGCACTGCTCACGCCGGGCAAACTGAAAAATTTCCTCGTTGAGAAGATGCGTACGCTGGGCACCGCAGCCTGCCCGCCGTACCATATCGCCTTTGTGATTGGCGGCACTTCCGCAGAAAGCACGCTGAAAACCGTGAAGCTCGCCAGCACCCATTACTATGACGCGCTGCCGACCGAAGGTAACGCGCACGGTCAGGCGTTCCGCGATACACAACTGGAACAGGAACTGCTGGAAGAGGCGCAAAAACTGGGTCTCGGCGCGCAGTTTGGCGGTAAATATTTCGCCCACGATATCCGTGTGATCCGCCTGCCGCGCCACGGCGCCTCCTGCCCGGTCGGCATGGGCGTTTCCTGCTCAGCGGATCGTAACATCAAGGCCAAAATCAACCGCGAAGGGATTTGGATCGAAAAACTGGAGCACAACCCAGGCCAGTACATCCCGGAAGCGTTGCGTCAGGCCGGTGAAGGCGATGTGGTTCACGTTGACCTCAACCGCCCGATGAAAGAGATCCTGGCTCAGCTTTCGCAGTACCCGGTTTCAACCCGACTTTCACTGACCGGTACCATTATCGTGGGTCGCGATATTGCGCATGCGAAGCTGAAAGAACGTATCGAATCTGGCGAAGGGTTGCCGCAGTACATTAAAGATCACCCGATCTACTACGCCGGTCCGGCGAAAACACCGGCGGGCTATCCGTCAGGCTCATTAGGACCGACCACCGCAGGCCGCATGGATTCCTATGTTGATCTGCTGCAATCGCACGGCGGCAGCATGATCATGCTGGCAAAAGGTAACCGCAGCCAACAGGTCACTGACGCCTGCCAGAAACACGGCGGCTTCTATCTGGGCAGTATTGGCGGTCCGGCAGCGGTTCTGGCGCAGCAGAGTATCAAGCATCTGGAATGCGTCGAGTATCCGGAGCTGGGTATGGAAGCAATCTGGAAAATTGAAGTGGAAGATTTCCCGGCGTTCATCCTGGTCGATGACAAAGGTAACGATTTCTTCCAGCAGATCGTCAGCAAGCAGTGCGCTAACTGCGCGAAATAACCTCTTCGGCCCGGCACCGGACTGCTCTCAACGTTTGAGGGCAGTCCGGTGATCCCCCCGGGCCACCTTTTCCCGTCATGGCTGGCATTGAATTTTCTACCACTTCGGTGAATAGTAGTCTTTTCCATCACTTGCGAAATCGCCATGATCCGCACATTACATCCCATACTGCTGAATATCGGCGCACTAATCCTGACGCTTATCCTGATCTACACTGGCTTCTCGGCAGGTGAAAAAATCACCTGGCTGATGGAAGTTACGCCGGTCATTATTGTGATACCGCTGCTGCTGGCAATCGCAAAACGCTACCCGCTCACCCCTCTGCTTTATACCCTGATTTTTTTCCACGCCATCATCCTAATGGTGGGCGGTATGTACACCTATGCCAAAGTGCCTGTGGGTTTTGAAGTGCAGGAGTGGCTGGGCTTAAGCCGAAATCCGTATGACAAGCTCGGCCATTTCTTCCAGGGTCTGGTTCCGGCACTGGTGGCGCGAGAAATTCTGCTACGTGCAAAGATTGTTCGCGGCGGTAAGATGCTGGCATTTCTGGTTTGCTGCGTGGCGCTGGCGATTAGTGCCACCTATGAGTTAATTGAATGGTGGGCCGCGCTGGCGATGGGACAAGGCGCGGACGATTTCCTTGGCACTCAGGGCGACCCGTGGGATACCCAGTCAGACATGTTCTGCGCGTTGCTGGGTTCATTAACCACGGTAATGTTGCTGGCGGGAATTCATAACCGTCAGTTGCAGCGCTATGGATTAACGCGCCCTGACGCATAACGTATTGACATGCCGGAGGCATACTCATGCTCCGGCAATATCACTATCAGCTCAAAAAATAGTTCAGCTGTCGATAAACCGCCGTAAAAATCAGCCCCAAAATCATTTTAAATAATTGTTTATTAACAACTATTTTCGAAAACCCGCCATTTCTCGCCCTCTTTACACCTTTTTTCGTCAGGTTAATACTTGCCCGCATCACAGATTCCTCCACAACCGGGTAAAAGATGATGAAAGTATTAATTGTTGAAAGTGAATTTCTGCATCAGGACACCTGGGTCGGCAAAGCCGTGGAACGTCTGGCAGACGCCTTAAGTCGGCAAAATATTACCGTCATTAAGTCCACGTCTTTCGACGACGGCTACGCCATCCTGTCGGCAAACGAAGCCATTGATTGCCTGATGTTCAGCTATCAAATGGAACATCCTGATGAACACCAGAATGTCAGAGAACTGATCGGTAAGCTTCATGAACGCCAGCAAAACGTACCGGTCTTTCTGTTAGGTGACAGAGAGAAGGCCACCGCCTCGCTGGACCGCGATATGCTGGAGCTTGTCGATGAGTTCGCCTGGATCCTCGAAGATACCGCTGACTTTATCGCCGGGCGCGCGGTCGCCGCCATGACCCGTTATCGCCAGCAGCTGTTACCGCCGCTGTTCAATGCGCTGATGAAATACAGCGATATTCATGAATACTCCTGGGCCGCGCCGGGCCATCAGGGCGGCGTTGGTTTTACCAAAACGCCTGCCGGTCGCTTCTATCATGATTATTACGGCGAAAACCTGTTCCGCAGCGATATGGGTATTGAACGGGCATCGCTGGGTTCCCTGCTCGATCACACTGGCGCCTTTGGCGAAAGCGAAAAGTATGCCGCACGGGTCTTTGGCGCAGATCGTTCCTGGTCCGTGGTGGTCGGGACGTCCGGCTCCAACCGCACCATTATGCAGGCCTGTATGACCGATAACGATGTGGTCGTGCTGGACCGTAACTGCCATAAATCGATTGAACAGGGGTTGATCCTGACCGGGGCGAAACCGGTGTATATGGTGCCCAGCCGTAACCGCTACGGCATCATCGGCCCTATCTACCCGCAGGAAATGCAGCCGGAAACCTTACAGAAAAAAATCAGCGAAAGCCCGCTGACCAAAGAGAAAACAGGACAAAAACCGTCTTATAGCGTGGTGACCAACTGCACCTACGACGGTGTCTGCTATAACGCGAAATCCGCACAGGCATTATTGGCGCAAACCACCGACCGCATCCACTTCGATGAAGCCTGGTACGGCTACGCCCGCTTTAATCCGATTTACGCCGATCACTATGCCATGCGCGGTGAACCAGGCGATCACAGCGGCCCTACCGTTTTTGCGACCCACTCGACGCACAAACTGCTGAACGCCCTCTCTCAGGCGTCTTACATCCATGTACGTGAAGGTCGCGGCGCGGTGAATTTCTCCCGCTTCAATCAGGCGTACATGATGCATGCCACCACCTCGCCGCTGTATGCCATCTGTGCATCCAACGATGTGGCGGTGTCGATGATGGACGGCAACAGCGGCCTGTCGCTGACTCAGGAAGTGATTGACGAAGCCATCGATTTCCGCCAGGCGATGGCGCGTTTGTATAAGGAGTTCAGCGCTGACGGCGACTGGTTCTTTAAGCCGTGGAACAAAGAGGTGGTCACCGACCCGCAAACCGGTGAAACCTACGATTTTGCTGACGCGCCGGCGAAACTGCTGGCGACCGATCAGAACTGCTGGGTGATGCGTCCGGGCGAATCCTGGCACGGCTTTAAAGACTTACCTGATAACTGGAGCATGCTCGATCCGATTAAGGTCAGCATCCTCGCGCCGGGGATGGGCGACGACGGTGAACTGGAAGAGACGGGGGTGCCTGCCGCGCTGGTCACCGCCTGGCTTGGGCGTCACGGAATCGTGCCGACCCGCACCACCGATTTTCAGATCATGTTCCTGTTCTCAATGGGGATTACCCGCGGGAAATGGGGGACACTGATCAACACTCTGTGCTCATTTAAACATCACTACGATGCCAACACCCCGCTGGCGCAGGTCATGCCGGAACTGGTTGAAGAACATCCTGAAATTTACGCCAATATGGGCATTCACGACCTGGGCGACCAGATGTTTGCCTGGCTGCGGGAAAACAACCCTGGTGCGAAACTCAATGCCGCCTATTCCGGACTGCCGGTTGCGGCAATGACACCGCGTGAAGCCTATAACGCCATCGTTAATGACAACATTGAAATGGTTGCCATAGAGGACCTGCCGGGACGCATTGCGGCAAACTCCGTCATCCCTTATCCGCCGGGAATCCCGATGCTGCTCTCCGGCGAGAACTTCGGTGATGAAAACAGTCCGCAGGTAGGCTATCTCCGTGCCCTGCAGTCCTGGGATCATCACTTCCCCGGCTTCGAACATGAAACCGAAGGCACTGAAATCATTGATGGCGTCTATCACGTGATGTGCGTGAAAGCGTAAGTCTATTCCGACGACTGCGTCATGACATGGCCACCCTGACGCAGCCTGGTTTTGGCCGCAGGGTTATGACGAACGTTTCCTGAGTATTGCTGAGAAAAACTACCATTGTCATACCTTTTTTGCGCGGGTGCTCCCCGCGCTTTTTTTATCCCTTATGCATGGTTTCCACTGCGTAAAAATTTCTGTACATAGCAATTATCCGACGCCTATTGTATTTCCGGACAAAACCATTATTTTAATGTGGACTTCATTCGTCATACAAATCGAAATATCTGCTTTATCTCTCCCCTTTGGCGAGAAAGGATATTTTCTGTTCATATTCGGGAGTTAGGGTATGAGAGTTTTCAGCAATAATCCTTGCATTGTCGTGTTAACCGAAAAAGACGTTTGGCTACGAGTAAACGGTAAAGAGGCAATCAATTTAAAAGCGAATCATATGGCACTCATCGCCTGTGAGAACAATATCATCGATATATCATCTATTAATAACGCACTGGTCGCACATATTAGCCGGGATATAATTAAAGATTATCTTCGCTTTTTAAATAAAGATCTTTCAAATATTCCACTCTGGCAACGGAGTTCCTCCCCGGTATTAACCGCTGAGTGTGTGACCCCCGACGTCTTCCGGGCGGCGGCACAACACAGCATTGCGCATACCGACAGCCCTGGCGAAGAAGAACGTACACGCTGCCTGTTGTTCGCCGTGTTATCCCGCTTTCTCGACAGTAAGAAGTTTTTGTCCCTGCTGATGTTTATGTTGCGAAGCCGCGTCAGCGACAGCGTTTACCATATTATCGAGAGTGACATTCATAAAGCGTGGAATCTTAACCAGGTCGCCAGTTGTTTATGTCTTAGTCCAAGCCTGCTCAAAAAAAAGCTAAAAAAGCGAAAATACCAGTTACAGTCAAATCATCACCACCTGTCGGATGCGCTACGCCGTTAATCAACTCCTGATGGATGGCAAGAATATATCCCAGGTATCCGAACTGTGTGGTTATAACAGTACATCTTACTTTATCTCTGTTTTCAAAGAGTATTATGGCATGACACCACTGCATTATGTCAGCCAGTTTAAAGACCGTGCAATAGAGTGCTTTTTGAACATTTTGCAATGAGCCACGATAATATCAGCATTAGCGATAAGCAGCGGCGGACATAATTCAATCGCCATCTGAAGGCGTATTATGAGACATCATTTATTGTTCCCATCAGGAGTTTAATTATGTCCTCGGATGCTGATGCTCACAAAGTGGGCTTAATCCCCGTCACCTTAATGGTGTCGGGGAATATCATGGGTTCAGGGGTTTTCCTGCTCCCTGCGAATCTGGCCGCCACCGGCGGGATTGCAATCTACGGATGGTTAGTCACGATCATCGGCGCGCTGGCGCTGTCGATGGTCTACGCGAAAATGTCGTCCTTAGATCCCAGTCCCGGCGGTTCTTACGCGTATGCCCGTCGTTGCTTTGGGCCCTTCCTCGGTTACCAGACCAACGTGCTGTACTGGCTGGCCTGTTGGATCGGTAACATCGCGATGGTGGTTATCGGCGTCGGTTACCTGAGCTACTTTTTCCCCATTCTGAAAGATCCGCTGGTGCTGACGCTAACCTGCGTGGTGGTGCTGTGGATCTTCGTTCTGCTCAATATTGTCGGTCCGAAAATGATCACCCGCGTTCAGGCAGTCGCCACCGTGCTGGCGCTGGTCCCCATCGTCGGTATCGCCGTTTTCGGCTGGTTCTGGTTCCGTGGTGAAACCTACATGGCGGCCTGGAACGTCAGCGGCATGAATACTTTCGGCGCTATTCAGAGCACCCTGAACGTCACGCTGTGGTCGTTTATCGGGGTTGAAAGCGCCTCAGTGGCGGCGGGTGTCGTCAAAAACCCGAAACGCAACGTGCCGATTGCCACTATTGGCGGGGTGTTGATTGCCGCTGTCTGCTATGTGCTCTCTACCACCGCCATCATGGGGATGATCCCCAACGCCGCGCTGCGCGTCTCAGCCTCACCGTTCGGTGATGCGGCACGTATGGCGCTGGGTAACACCGCTGGCGCGATTGTCTCCTTCTGTGCGGCTGCAGGCTGCTTAGGTTCGCTGGGCGGCTGGACGCTGCTGGCCGGACAGACGGCGAAAGCCGCTGCCGACGACGGTCTGTTCCCACCCATTTTCGCCCGTGTGAATAAAGCTGGTACGCCGGTTGCCGGGCTGATTATCGTCGGGATTCTGATGACTATCTTCCAGTTCAGCAGCATGTCGCCGAACGCCGCGAAAGAGTTTGGTCTCGTCTCTTCGGTATCCGTCATCTTTACGCTGGTGCCGTATCTGTATACCTGCGCCGCGCTGCTGCTGCTCGGTCACGGACACTTCGGCAAAGCGCGTCCGCTCTATCTGCTGGTAACCTTTGTGGCCTTTATTTACTGCATCTGGGCAGTGGTTGGTTCCGGCGCGAAAGAGGTGATGTGGTCATTTGTGACCCTGATGATCATCACCGCTCTGTACGCCCTGAACTACAACCGGATCCACAAAAACCCCTTCCCGCTGGATGCGCCGGTTGAGCGCAACTGATCCCTGTTCCCTTCCTGCTCAGCCAACCTTAAGTTCTTAAGGTTGGCTTAATTTTACTTTGCGAGGATCTGCGCGACTTAGTCTATGGAAGCTCCACCATGTTAAAGCGCATTGTCAAAAGACCTCCTCTCAGCCTGTTGGCCTGGTTACTACTGGTTTCATTCTATTTGTCTGTTTGTCTGAACATCGCGTTCTACAGACAGGTTGTGCAGGACCTGCCGCTGGATTCCCTGCGTAACGTGCTGGTCTTCTTGTCGATGCCGGTCGTGGCGTTTAGCGTCATCAATATTGTCCTGACGCTGGCCTCCTTCCTGTGGCTGAACCGCCTGCTGGCCTGCCTGTTTATTTTAATGGCTGCATCGGCACAGTATTTCATCATGACCTACGGCATCATCATTGACCGCTCGATGATTGCCAACATGGTGGATACGACGCCTGCCGAAACATTCGCCTTGATGACGCCGAGAATGGTGCTCACCCTCGGTCTTAGCGGCATTGTGGCGGCCATCGTCGCCTGCTGGATCAAAATCAAACCGACCACGCCTTTTCTGCGCAGCGTGCTGTATCGCGCTGCCAACATATTGGTATCCGTGTTATTGATCGTTCTGGTGGCGGCCTTTTTCTATAAAGATTACGCCTCGCTGTTTCGCAACAATAAAGAACTGGTCAAAGCTCTCAGCCCGTCAAACGGCATTGTTGCCAGTTGGTCCTGGTATTCCCATCAGCGCCTCGCGCACTTGCCGCTGGTACGCATCGGCGAAGATGCACATCGCAATCCATTGATGCAACAAGAGAAACGTAAAAACCTGACCATTCTGATCGTCGGTGAAACCTCGCGAGCTGAAAACTTCTCGCTCGGCGGTTACGCACGTGAAACCAATCCGCTGTTGGCAAAAGATAATGTGGTCTACTTCCCGCGTACGACGTCGTGCGGGACCGCCACGGCGGTGTCTGTGCCGTGCATGTTCTCCAACATGCCGCGCAAACATTACGACGAAGAGCTGGCGCAGCATCAGGAAGGGATGCTCGATATTATCCAGCGTGCCGGTATTAATGTGTTGTGGAACGACAACGACGGCGGCTGCAAAGGCGCCTGTGACCGCGTACCGCATCAGAATATGACCGCGTTAAACCTGAAAGGGGAATGCATCGACGGCGAATGCTATGACGACGTGCTGTTTCATGGTCTGGAGGAGTACATCAACAGTCTTCAGAGTGACGGAGTGATCGTGCTGCATACCATTGGCAGCCACGGTCCTACTTATTACAACCGCTACCCGCCGCAGTTCAGGAAATTTACCCCAACCTGCGATACCAATGAAATTCAGACCTGTTCACAACAACAGCTTGTGAACACGTACGATAATACCGTGCTGTATATTGACTATATTATTGATAAAACAATTAATCTTCTGAAAGCGCATCAGGACAAATTTACCACCAGCCTGGTTTATCTTTCCGACCACGGCGAGTCGCTGGGTGAAAACGGCGTTTATCTGCACGGCCTGCCGTATGCCATTGCGCCAGATTCTCAGAAGCATGTGCCGATGCTGCTGTGGCTCTCCGGGGATTATCAGCAGCGCTATCAGGTGGATGCCCGTTGCCTGCAAAAACAGGCGCGTTCTCAGGATTACTCGCAGGACAATCTTTTCTCGACCATGCTGGGACTGACCGGCGTACAGACCACGCAATATCAGGCCGCAGATGATATTCTGCAGCCCTGCAGGAGAACCACTCAATGAAAATACTGATTGTTGAAGACGATACGCTGCTTTTGCAGGGCTTGATTCTGGCGGCGCAAACCGAAGGGTACGCCTGCGATGGCGTCTCGACCGCCCGTGCGGCGGAGCAATGTCTGGAAACCGGGCATTACAGTCTGGTGGTTCTGGATCTCGGCCTGCCTGACGAAGATGGTCTGCATTTTCTTACCCGCATCCGGCAGAAAAAATATACCCTGCCGGTACTGATCCTCACCGCGCGGGACACGCTCGCCGATAAAATTTCCGGGCTGGATGTCGGGGCCGATGATTATCTGGTGAAACCTTTCGCACTGGAAGAGCTCCACGCCCGTATTCGTGCGCTACTGCGTCGTCATAATAACCAGGGCGAGAGTGAACTGGTGGTCGGCGACCTGACGCTGAATATGGGCCGTCGACAGGTGTGGAAAGAGGGAGAAGAGTTAATTCTCACTCCTAAAGAGTACGCACTGTTGTCACGCCTGATGCTGAAATCGGGAAGCCCGGTACACCGGGAAATTCTCTATAACGACATCTATAACTGGGATAACGAACCGTCTACCAACACCCTGGAAGTGCATATCCATAACCTGCGCGATAAAGTGGGAAAATCCCGTATTCGTACCGTGCGCGGCTTTGGCTACATGCTGATGGCGACCGCAACTGAGGAAAGCTAATTGAATCTGAAGCGTTTTCTACGCCAGCCCATGACCCTGCGTCGGCGACTGATGATCACCATCGGCATGATTTTGCTGGTTTTCCAGCTTATCAGCACCTTCTGGCTCTGGCATGAAAGCACTGAGCAGATCCAGCTTTTTGAACAGGCGCTGCGGGATAACCGCAATAACGATCGCCACATCATGCATGAAATCCGCGAGGCGGTCGCCAGTCTCATCGTCCCCAGCGTGTTTATGGTGGGGTTAACGCTGTTCATCTGCTATCAGGCCGTTCGCCGCATCACCCGTCCGCTCGCCAATCTGCAACACGAATTAGAAACCCGCACGGCGGATAATCTCTCCCCTATCGAAATTCATAGCTCAACGGTCGAAATTGAAGCGGTCGTTTCGGCGCTCAACCAGTTGGTCAATCGCCTGACCGCGACCATTGAGAACGAGCGTCTGTTTACCGCCGACGTGGCGCACGAACTGCGAACGCCGTTATCGGGGGGTCCGTTTGCATCTTGAACTGCTGTCAAAAGCGCATAACGTGGATGTCGCGCCGCTGCTGGGCCGTCTTGATCAAATGATGGACAGCGTTTCACAGCTTTTACAACTCGCCCGCGTGGGCCAGTCCTTTTCATCGGGAAATTATCAGCAGGTCAGGCTGCTGGAAGATGTGATCCTGCCCTCTTACGATGAACTGAGCACGATGCTGGAACAGCGCGAACAGACGCTCCTGTTGCCTGACAGCCACGACGACGTTACCGTTCAGGGCGACGCCACGCTATTGCGGATGCTGCTGCGTAACCTGGTGGAAAACGCCCATCGCTACAGTCCGCAAGGAACCACTATTGCGATTACGCTGAATGTCGATGATCAGGCGATGATGGCGGTAGAGGATGAAGGGCCAGGCATTGACGAGAGCAAATGCGGCGAACTCAGCAAAGCGTTCGTACGCATGGATAGCCGTTACGGCGGAATCGGCCTGGGGTTAAGCATTGTCAGCCGCATCACGCAGCTGCACCACGGGCAGTTTTTCCTGCAAAATCGCAGTGGAACGACCGGCACCCGCGCCTCGGTGCTGTTGAAAAAGGTTTAGTAGGTTGAGACCCAAACGTACAGGAAGCTACTGACTACCAGTAAGCTGAATACGGCCGTTACACTTTCAAAAATACGCTGTTTCATCACACTCTCCTCCAGGGTATGGAAGAGAGTGTGCCAGCCAGAGATTAAGCGAACCTTAAGGTTTACTCGTCAATCCGCGGATGCTGCTGCACCAGGCGCGTACGCTTCGCCTGCAGATCAGCAATCTCCTGATCGATATCCTCAATTTTCTGCTCAATGTTGTCGTAGTGCTCGCCCAGAATTTCTTTCGCTTCCTGGATATCCGAAGCAGCAGGCGTGGCCCCTTTCAGCGGCTGATTGGCGGTCTCTTTCATGGTGATACCGGTAATGAAACCAATCACCGCGATAACCATCAGGTAGTAGGCCGGCATCATCAGATTCTGCGAGCTTTCCACCAGCCAGGCCGCCAGCGTTGGCGTCAGACCGGCAATCAGCACCGAAATATTAAATGCCGCCGCCAGCGCACTGTAACGAATGTGCGTCGGGAACATCGCTGGCAGTGAAGAAGCCATTACCCCGGTAAAGCAGTTGAGGATCACCGCCAGCATCAGTAGACCCGCAAAAATCAGGCCGATGATATTGCTATTAATCAGGATAAAAGCCGGGATCGCCAGCGCAAACAGCGCGATACTGCCCATGATCACGAATGGACGACGACCAAAACGGTCACTCAGCAGCCCCATCACCGGCTGGACAAACAGCATCCCGATCATAATGGCGATGATAATCAGCACGCCGTGATCTTCCGAGTAATGCAGGTTATGCGACAGATAGCTCGGCATATAGGTCAGCAGCATGTAATAGGTGACGTTGGTGGCAATCACCAGACCAATACAGGCCAACAGGCTGCGCCAGTGCTTCGTGGCGATCTCTTTAAAGGAGACTTTCGGTCCGTCCTGCAAACCTTCGCGGTCGCCCTGTTCCAGTTTATCGACGTGCTGCTGGAACGCCGGTGTCTCTTCCAGCGCATGGCGCAGATAGAGTCCGATAATCCCTAACGGCAGGGCGATAAAGAACGGAATACGCCAGCCCCATTCAAGGAAGTTCTCTTCTCCGACCACCGTCGAGATCAGCACCACCACGCCCGCACCCAGCACGAACCCGGCAATAGAGCCGAAGTCCAGCCAGCTTCCCATGAAGCCGCGTTTACGGTCCGGGGAATATTCGGCCACAAAAATAGATGCGCCGGTGTACTCACCGCCGACGGAGAAGCCCTGCGCCATCTTACACAGCAGCAGCAGGATGGGTGCCCAGATGCCTATCGAGGCATAAGACGGTATCAGGCCGATACAGAAGGTACTGATCGACATGATAACAATGGTGATAGCCAGTATTTTCTGACGACCATATTTGTCGCCGAGCATACCGAAGAACAAACCACCGAGCGGACGAATCAGAAAGGGAACAGAGAAAGTAGCAAGGGCGGCAATCATCTGCACGCTGGGGTCAGCCCCCCGGGAAGAACACTTTACCTAACGCGTAGGCAACAAAGCCATAAACCCCAAAATCAAACCACTCCATCGCATTACCCAACGAAGCAGCGGTAATCGCCTTTCGCAATTTACCGTCATCGATAATCGTGACATCGCGAAGCGTAATCGGTTTTACTTTTTTCCTTTTCAGCATAGCTGTCCTCGTAGACTAAGCCCTGTCTCGCGGCATATCGACTGTACTGGCGCACTGGGCGCAACGTCACCGTCGAGCGCGGGGTTGCTCAGACGCAACTCCTTTAACAAGCGTAGCAGGTTTACTTACACGGACTGGTTAAGGTCTGTACAACCGAACCTGTTGACGCCTGATTTGGGCGGTTAATGAGCTATCTACCCTACCAGTGTTTAAAATTGTGATCAACTTCACATATATGTTTAGGTTTCGTCAACGGAGGTAAATAAGGTGATCCTGAGTCTCTTTTTTTTAAAGCACAGAGTTGTTCTTTTTTTAAGTTTTCGATCTCTATTTTGTTGTGCTTGCTTAATAAAAAGTCACTGCTGTTATTATTATCCCACCAGGTAATTCCCTCTCATTTTCACAATTTCTTTACGGTAATTTTAAATATTCAGATCGCGCTGGAATGTTTACATTGATTATGTGACAAAGATAACTAAAACAGTGTTTCGTTTTGATTGAATCAGCATTCCAATGAATGCAAGATAATAGTCGTTGCAATACCACCGGGAAGCGAAAAACGCCGATACACGGTGCAATCGCTACGTAGAACATAAAGAGAATGTAGGTTTTCCTGCCTTCATTCTAGATACAACCTTCTGAATTTTAATATTTTTTTGCCACCTTACCCGTATGTTCCACGGGCAAGAAGTGAGGACATTTATGAGAATTAAAGCCACCATCGAACGCATCCCTGGTGGGATGATGTTGATTCCATTGCTGCTGGGTGCGGTTGTAAATACCCTGGCACCGAATACCGGTGCTTATTTTGGTTCCTTTACAAAAGGCATGATTACCGGCACGGTACCGATTCTTGCTGTGTGGTTTTTCTGTATTGGCGCATCAATTGATTTACGCGCAACCGGTACGGTCCTGCGTAAATCCGGCACGCTGGTAATTACCAAAATTGCCGTGGCGTGGGCCGTTGCAATGATTGCCGCCTCGTTTATTCCGGATACCGGTATTCAGACCGGTTTCTTTGCCGGGCTTTCCGTACTGGCGATTGTTTCCGCGATGGATATGACCAACGGCGGTCTGTATGCCAGCCTGATGAACCAGTACGGGACGAAAGAAGAGTCCGGTGCGTTCGTGCTGATGTCACTGGAATCCGGTCCGCTGATGACGATGGTGATTCTGGGCGCAGCAGGCCTCGGCTCCTTTGAACCGCATCACTTTATCGGCGCCGTGCTGCCGTTCCTGATCGGCTTCACGCTGGGCAACCTGGACCACGATCTGCGTGCGTTCTTCAGCAAAGCCACGCCGGTACTGATTCCGTTCTTCGGCTTTGCGTTGGGTAACACCATTAACCTGGGCGTGATTGTTGATACGGGTTTGCTGGGCATCCTGCTGGGCGTGGCGGTCATTGTCATCACTGGGATCCCGCTGATTATTGCTGACCGCGTGATCGGTGGCGGCAATGGGACTGCAGGTGTCGCAGCGTCCTCTGCGGCAGGTGCCGCCGTCGCCAACCCGGTGATTATCGCGCAAATCAACCCGGCGTTTGAACCGGTCGCCGCCTCCGCAACGGCGCTGGTCGCCGCAAGCGTAGTGGTCACGGCGATTCTGGTGCCGATTATTACCGCGCTCTACGCCAAACGCTTCGCAAGGCTACCGGCGCCAGTCACGGCAGAAGAAACGCCAGCGGAATCCGCAACCCACTGATCATCAGCCCTCTCCTCTTAAATCATGAGGGGAGAGGGTGGAAACACCTCTTCCACCATCGCATCGACCAGCCGTTTTGCCGAGCAGAGTCGCGGCATTCCCAGCGCAACCGTCTGCCAGCGCTGCGTTACAGACCAACACACCGGATGCTTATCCGCCTCGCACCAGTCGCCCAGCCAGCTCAGCATCTCGCTGTATTCGCCGGAACCGGCAGTCGCGGTGGTATTTAGCCACTGGTGATAGTAATGCCGTGTCGTGGGCGCAGCATTTATTGAGTGGGCCAGATAGTTTGTCGCCATCGCCCGGAGATTATCTTTCAGCATCGCCGCCACGTCTGGATTCGCCAGCCGACAGGCATCGCCAAACGCCCCCCAGCGCAACTCTTCCAGCGCGACAAAACAGCGCCCCGGCAGCGACCACCCCTCATACGCCCCCGCCAGCCAGCGGGTAAACACCTGCTCGCTGTGTTCCCCGGCCTGCACCGTGAGGCCACGCTGGTTCAGCGCTTTCTCCTTCCAGATGCTGCGCTGGTGAAACCACTCGCTCAGCGACGTAAGCTGTTGGGTCAGTCCTGGGATGGACGGCCCGCGCGACATGTCCGTCTGTTGCAAAATCTGCAATCGCGCAGCGATCCGCGTCAGCGCCAGATGCCCCGGATCGAGCATGCCCGCCAGTTTTTCCACCAGCTTCAGACGCATCATCAGATGTTCACTGAACATCCCGGCCATGGCCCACGCGCGCAGTTGCGTCCGGGAGAGGATCTCCTGCGTCAGGCGTTCGCGAAACTGCTGTTGTTGCAGCGTACCGCCAGCCCGTTTCGGTTCTTCTGTCTGAATCAGGGAGACCATAAACTTCGGGTGGATACATTCCAGCGTCCGTCCGGGGCCTTCCAGTAACGCGTTTGTCATGTGTGTTCGGCCACAAAAAGGGTTTGAATATCATCACGAAGCAGGCGAGAGTCTTCATAAATCCAGGCGGTAGCGGCAATACTGTGCTGCAACTGTTGGCTCAGACTCTGAACAGCCGATTCATTTTGCTGACGAACCAGCAAGCTCTCGCGCAGGCTCTCCTGCAGTCCCGCCAGGCACGATGAGAAATCGGCAAAAAACGTTGCCAGACCTGCCGTAACGGAAACATCGACCTGCGCGGCTAAAGCTTTACGAATTTGTTGGCAGAAATGGCTGACGTACTCCACCAGGCTCTGGTGCAGCGCAGGGATATCAATCAGATAGCGCGTCTTCGCTTCAAAATAGTCATTCCAGCTCCAGTTCGGCTGATTCAGCCAGCGGGAGAAGGTCCCACGCACGCCACCCACATGAGGTTCGTCATTTTCGACGCAGTCCTGCTGAGCAATCGCGTCGCTGAACAACTGCCGCGTCGTGAAGTTAAACATGGAGGCGTGAAAAGCCGGAAAGCTGATCCGGGGACGAAATCCCGCATCACTCAACCCCTCTTTCACCCGCATTTCGATGGGGCGCATTGCCTCATTGAGCGAACGGCTGAGGGTCGCTTCCAGTTGTTCAAAACGCATCGCCAGTTCGCGGGTGATGTTTTCCTGCGCCGCCAGCAGGACGCTCTCACAGGCTGAGCGTAGCTTACTGAGGATCACCTGCGCCTGCGCTTCGTCGTGCAGCACCAGTTTCTCCCCGTCAATCTCCGCCTGCGGCAGCGGCGACCAGCTATCGCCACGCGACAACTTCAGCACCTGCTCGCGGCTGAAAAAGGTCCCGATGCTGCGCAATATCGTGGCCTGCTGCTGGTTGAGAAAGTCGTTGGCCGACGTCATCGCCAGCCCCACTTCATGATGGATCTCATCGCTGACGCTGTCCTGACTCACCTCCAGTTCCAGCATGTCCGCTTCCAGACGCCCGATATGTTGCTGGAGCGTGTCAAAAGAGACCGTCAGGCAGTGATAGCGGAAATCCAGGTATTCGCGGGTGCTCTGGGCGTAGTTCAGCAATTTATGCGAGGCGGAACGCAGCGCATACAGCGAGGCATTCGCATAGGCGGCATGAATCAAGGTTCGAATCGGCTGTTCAAACAGCGAATCTTCCCACAGCAAATCCGCCGCGTGACGCAAGTGTTCAATATCATCCAGATCGGCGCTTCGCCAGCGCCGACCGAGCGCCGCTTCGGCAAAATCCTGCACCCAGCGTTGCTCCTCGTGATCCGGCAAGCGGCCATGGTTTATCAGTTCATGACGAGCCCGATTAGCCAGATATCCCCACATTGAGGAGACCGGAAAGATCTGCGCCGGTTCAATACTTCCCTTCATCAGCGTGCCGGAAATCAGCGCCCTCACCTGTTCTTCGTCATCGCTGTTGCGATCTTTCTGGTCGAATTTATTCACCAACGCATACAGCGGCACCGATTTTCCTACTGCGGCGATGGCCTGGCGCACCTCTTCATCGGAGATCGATTTCAGTTGCGTATAATCCATCACCGCCAGAACGGCGGAGGAGCGGGACAGTTGTTCATTCAGCATTTTTTGCAGGTGCGGCTGCCCGGCTTCGTTTGGCCCGGGCGTATCCAGTAACGTCAGTTGACCCGGATAGTTCTCCAGCCCCGCCAGGTGCACAAACTCCACCTCAATCACCGGAATATGTTCAATCGCCGCATAGGCAGAAAAGGGAAAATCAACCTCCAGCGCTTTTGACAGGCGCACCAAATCATTGAGGCTTTTCAGGCAGTGAAAAATGGGCTGCGCGCCGAGATAGTGGCGCTCAAACGTTTCCCCTCTTTCGATGCGCAACATGAGGCCGTTCATGTCTTTATCAATTTCCAGCACCTGCGTCAGATTCTGTCGATCGCAGGCGCGCATGCTCTCTTGCAGAGTCTTCATCAGCGCATCAATGGGCGCAACGTGGGAAAAATGCAGTACCGGTTCTTTCTGACCGGGTGTATGGCGAATCAGCGTCGGCAGTGCGGTCATCGGACGATTGCGGTTGGGCAAGACTTCCGTACCGACAATGGCATTGATTGTCGTCGATTTTCCCGCCTTCATGGTGCCGACAATCGCCAGCACCATTTCCAGTCGCGAGATTTTTCGCAATTCATTGTTCAGCGTAGCCTGCTGGGCACCCACCCCACGGGCGCTAAAATGTATGGGCTGAACGTGGGTGGCATCCTCCCTCTTTAATGAGGAAGCCTCCTCCAGCGTTGCCGTTGGCAATTTTTTTTACGCTCTTAAGATGCTCTAAAGAGAGCATCAGCAAGCGTTCTGCTTCCTGGCTCAATTCATATATTGTCTGTGTGTACATAAAAAATGTTTCCTTAACGCAAATTCTATTGCTTTTATTTAGCCGTTTCGTTTTATTAGTGAATATTCGGCTTTAATAATTACGTATGGAAATAGCTTTATTAATTAATCTACTGATATTAATGAGATTATTATTTTAATTTCTTTTTTTGAATGACGCTCAGCGACATAATGAAGTAAAAAAGCGTAGTTCAATTTTATGCCCAACCGGGTCAATTTTACTTAATTCGACCTACCAGAAATAAGGGGAGGACAGAGAGGCAAAAAAAGCCAAACTGAAAATCGCCCGACCCATTATTTAGAATATTTCTCGTCACCTTATCGCAAATAATAAACGGTAGCAATTTCCCTTAAAAATATTACCTCAATTTTTCTGTCTGGCAGTCAGATGGCGATCACAGTCCGACATTTACCTTAAAAACAGAGTAGTCCCGACAACGATAAGGATTTTGTGTATAATTGCGTCCTTTTTCGGCAATCTGCCATTTTTTGGGCGCTTTTGCCCTTGCTGACTTTTGAGGAAATCGACATGTCATTACCCCACTGCCCACAATGCAACTCCGAATACACTTACGAAGATAACGGCATGTACATCTGCCCGGAATGCGCCCACGAATGGAACGATGCGGAACCGGCGCATGACAGCGACGAACTGATCGTGAAAGATGCCAACGGCAACCTGCTGGCTGACGGCGACAGCGTAACCGTGATTAAAGACCTGAAGGTGAAAGGCAGCTCTTCAATGCTGAAAATCGGCACCAAAGTGAAAAACATTCGTCTGGTGGAAGGCGACCACAACATCGATTGCAAAATTGACGGTTTCGGCCCGATGAAGCTGAAATCCGAATTCGTGAAAAAGAACTGATGTAAATTGCCCGGTAGCGCTTCGCTTACCGGGCACAGGATAACTACACTTAACAGGCTTCTCTTACCTGAGGTAAAGATCATGCCGTTAAGTCCCTACCTTTCTTTTGCAGGAAACTGTGCTGACGCCATCGCGTATTACCAAAAAACGCTGGGTGCAGAACTCCTTTATAAAATCAGCTTCGGTGAAATGCCCAAACCGGCGCAGGGCAGCGAAGACGGTTGCCCGTCCACAATGACATTCCCCGATACCGCTATCGCCCATGCCAACGTACGCATTGCCAATAGCGACATTATGATGAGCGATGGCCTTCCCACAGGAAACGCTCACTATTCAGGTTTCACGCTGGTCCTCGACACGCAGGATGTCGACGAAGGGAAGCGCTGGTTTGATAACCTCGCCGCAGAGGGTCAAATCGAAATGGACTGGCAGGAAACCTTCTGGGCGCATGGCTTTGGCAAAGTCAGCGATCGTTACGGCGTGCCGTGGATGATTAACGTCGTCAAAGCGCAGGCAGGCGGTTAACACACCGGGAGGCCACGCCTCCCGTCCTGTCATCAGACTCACCTTAACTCTTCATCAGCCCGTCACAGCACCTTAACCCAAACGTCATATTGATCCGCCACGATGGAGCCACTTTTTTTAGAGAGGCCGCATCATGGAAACGATCATTCGCGTCGAGAAACTCTCCAAAACGTTCAATCAGCATCAGGCGCTGCATGCGGTTGATCTGAACATCGGTTCCGGTGAAATGGTGGCTCTGCTTGGGCCTTCGGGTTCCGGCAAATCCACCCTTTTACGTCATTTAAGCGGTTTGATTACCGGCGATAAATCACCGGGCAGCCGCGTGGAACTCCTGGGGCGTAGCGTTCAGCATGAAGGTCGCCTGGCGCGGGATATTCGCAAAAGCCGCGCCCATACCGGTTACATCTTCCAACAGTTCAATCTGGTGAATCGCCTGACAGTACTGGAGAACGTGCTGATTGGCGCGCTCGGCAGCACACCATTCTGGCGCACCTGTTTTAGCTGGTTTAGCGCAGAACAGAAACAGCGAGCGCTCCAGGCGCTGACCCGCGTGGGGATGGCGCACTTTGCGTACCAGCGCGTCTCTACGCTCTCCGGCGGTCAGCAGCAGCGCGTGGCCATCGCCCGGGCGCTGATGCAGCAGGCCAAAGTGATCCTCGCCGACGAACCGATTGCCTCACTGGACCCGGAATCCGCGCGCATCGTGATGGACACCCTGCGCGACATCAACCAGACCGACGGCATTACCGTCGTCGTCACGCTGCATCAGGTGGATTACGCCCTGCGCTACTGCGAACGGATTGTCGCGTTGCGCCAGGGGCACGTTTTCTACGACGGCAGCAGCCAGCTCTTTGATAACGAAAGATTTGACCATCTCTACCGCAGCATGAACCGCGTCGAACAGAACGCGCAGGCTGCTTAATTCAAAAAGACCAGGCGTTATTGGCGCAGGCAGACTGAAGGCGGCCAGCGCGGAAAAACCGGAGCGTACACGTAGTACGTGAGGATTCTGAGCACTGCCCGAATTCAGGCTGGCAAGTGAAATAGCCTGGAACAAAGTGAGGAAAAAATGAATTACAAAACGGTTGCCGCGCTGGCCTTTACCAGCATGTTTAGTCTCAGCACCCTGCTCAGCCCGGCCCATGCCGAAGAGCAGGAAAAATCGCTGAACTTCGGCATTATTTCGACCGAATCACAGCAAAACCTGAAACCCCAATGGGACCCGTTCCTGAAGGATATGGAGAAGAAACTGGGCGTGAAAGTGAACGCTTTCTTCGCGCCGGACTACGCCGGGATCATCCAGGGGATGCGCTTTAATAAAGTCGACATCGCCTGGTACGGCAACCTGTCAGCAATGGAAGCCGTGGATCGCGCCAACGGCCAGGTCTTTGCCCAGACCGTCGCCGCCGATGGATCGCCGGGTTACTGGAGCGTGCTGATCGTCAACAAGGACAGCCCGATCAACAACCTCGACGATCTGATCGCCAAACGTAAAGATCTCACCTTCGGTAATGGCGATCCTAACTCCACCTCTGGCTATCTCGTCCCTGGCTATTACGTCTTCGCGAAAAACAATATTGCCGCCAGCGACTTCAAACGCACCGTCAACGCCGGTCATGAAACCAACGCCCTTGCGGTCGCCAACAAGCAGGTGGATGTCGCCACCAACAACACCGAAAACCTCGATAAGCTGAAAACCTCCGCGCCGGACAAACTGAAAGCGCTGAAGGTGATCTGGAAGTCGCCGCTGATCCCGGGCGATCCGATTGTCTGGCGTAAGAACCTCTCCGAAGCCACCAAGGACAAGGTATACGACTTCTTCATGAACTACGGCAAAACGCCGGAAGAAAAAACCGTACTGGAACGCCTCGGCTGGGCGCCGTTCCGCGCCTCCAGTGACCTGCAACTGGTGCCGATTCGCCAGCTCGCGCTATTTAAAGAAATGCAGGGCGTGAAGGACAACAAGGGACTGAACGCTGAAGAGAAGACCAGCAAATCTTCTGCGATTAAAGCGCAACTGGACGATCTCGACCGCCTGACTGCCGCGCTGAGCGCCATGACCAACGTAAATAAAGCGGTGCAGTAAACCTGACGCCCGGTGGCGCTTCGCTTACCGGGCCTACAAACGTAGGCCGGATAAGGCGCAAGCGCTGCCATCCGGCAATAACGTACGCACGGAGCTAAACATGCAAACCATCACCGTTGCCCCGCCAAAGCGCAGTTGGTTCTCGCTGGTGAGTTGGGCCATTCTGCTCGCCGTTCTGGTCGTGTCGTGGAAAGGTGCCGAAATGGCCCCACTCACGCTGATTCAGGATTCCGGCAACATGGCGACGTTTGCCGCCGACTTCTTCCCGCCGGACTTTAGCCAGTGGCAGGACTACCTCGGAGAAATGGCGGTGACCCTGCAAATCGCCGTCTGGGGGGACCGCGCTGGCCGTGATCCTCTCCATTCCCTTCGGCCTGATGTGCGCCGACAACCTCGTGCCCTGGTGGATCTACCAGCCAATGCGCCGTCTGATGGACGCCTGTCGCGCCATCAACGAGATGGTGTTTGCGATGCTGTTCGTGGTCGCTGTCGGTCTCGGTCCGTTTGCCGGCGTGATGGCGCTGTTTATCCATACCACCGGCGTGCTCTCTAAGCTGCTTTCTGAAGCGGTAGAAGCCATTGAACCCGGCCCGGTTGAAGGCATTCGCGCCACCGGTGCCAACAAAATTGAAGAGATTCTTTACGGTGTACTGCCCCAGGTGATGCCGCTGCTGATCTCCTATTCGCTGTACCGTTTTGAATCCAACGTCCGCTCAGCAACCGTCGTCGGGATGGTGGGCGCAGGCGGTATTGGCGTCACGTTGTGGGAGGCGATTCGCGGTTTTCAGTTTCAGCAAACCTGCGCCCTGATGGTGTTAATCATCGTGACCGTCAGCCTGCTGGATTTTCTCTCCCAGCGTTTACGTAAGCACTTTATCTGATCAGCGAGGCATTGATTTCTATGCACTTGTCTACACAACCGACCAGTTATCCGACGCGTTATCAGGAGATTGCCGCGCGCCTTGAGCAGGAGCTACGTCAACACTACCGCTGCGGCGATTACCTGCCCGCCGAGCATCAGCTTGCCGCACGTTATGAGGTTAACCGCCATACCCTGCGCCGCGCCATCGACCAGTTGGTGGAGCGCGGATGGGTACAGCGCCGTCAGGGCGTCGGCGTACTGGTGCTGATGCGCCCGTTCGATTATCCGCTTAACGCCCAGGCACGCTTCAGCCAGAACCTGCTGGATCAGGGCAGCCATCCCACCAGCGAAAAATTGCTGGCGGTACTGCGCCCGGCCTCCCGTCACGTTGCCGATGCACTCAGCGTGCAGGAAGGCGACAACGTCATCCATCTGCGCACCCTGCGGCGGGTAAACGGCATCGCCCTGTGTCTGATTGACCATTACTTTTCCAACCTGACCCTCTGGCCGCTGCTGCAGGGTTTTCACCACGGCTCGCTGCACGACTACTTGCGCGAACAGTCCGGGCTCACATTGATGCGCACGCAAACGCGCATCAGCGCCCGCCGGGCGCAGGCCAAAGAGAGCAAAGTGCTGGAAATCCCCAACATGGCGCCGCTGCTCTGCGTGCGCACCCTGAACCACCGTGAAGGCGAGGAACGTGCGATGGAGTATTCCGTCAGCCTGACCCGCGCCGACATGATCGAATTCACTATGGAGCACTGAATGCATTTCGATACCGCCACCCGCCAGCGCTGGATGCGCGCGCTGGCTTACAGCAAGGCCGATGCCCTGAATGCGCGACTCCAGGCGCTTAAGCTGGCGCCGGACTATGAACTGATTCGCGCCCCGGAAACCGGGCTGATGCAAATTCAGGCGCGAATGGGCGGCACCGGCAACCGTTTTTTTGCCGGCGACACCACCCTGACCCGCGCCGTGGTACGCCTGAAAAGCGGCACGCTGGGCTATAGCTACCTGCTGGGCCGCAACAAACGCCACGCCGAGCAATGCGCCGTCATCGATGCCTTACTGCAGGAACAGGCGCATTTTCAGAGCCTGATGGAAACCTTAATTAGCCCGCTGGAGGCAGAACGCGAGGCGGAAATCATCGCCCGTCGCGCCGAAGTCAACGCCAGCCGGGTCGACTTCTTTACGCTGGTACGCGGAGATAACGAATGACCCTACAGACCGCCTTTACCCTGCCCGTTCAGGACGCCCAACAAAGCTTTCGCCGCCTGCTAAAAGCAATGAGCGAGCCGGGTGTGATTGTGGCGTTGCATCAACTGAAACATGGCTGGCAGCCGTTGAATCTGGCGACCACCAGCGTCCTGCTGACGTTAGTCGACGGCGATACGCCGGTCTGGCTGTCACCGACGGTAAACAACGATATTGCCAGCCAGAATCTGCGTTTTCATACCAACGCGCCGATGGTCGATCAACCGCAGCTGGCGGCCTTTGCCGTAGCCGACGAGCGCATCAGCAGCGAACAGCTTAATGCGCTTTCCGCCGGTTCTGCGGTGGCGCCGGAAACCAGCGCCACCCTGATCGTGCAGATTTCCAGCCTGAGCGGCGGGCGGATGCTACGCCTGACCGGTGCGGGTATTGCCGAAGAGCGAATGATCGCACCGCAGTTGCCCGAATGCCTGATCCACGAACTCACCGAACGCCCGCACCCGTTCCCGTTGGGCGTTGACCTCATTCTCACCTGCGGCGAACGGCTGCTGGCTATTCCGCGAACCACTCATGTGGAGGTGTGCTGATGTACGTAGCCGTCAAAGGGGGCGAAAAGGCGATAGCCAGCGCCCACGCGTTACAGGAGCACCGACGCCGGGGCGACAATACCGTTGCCGAGCTGGGCGTAGAGCAGATCGCACAGCAGATGAACCTGGCGGTTGACCGCGTGATGACCGAAGGGGGCATTGCCGATCGTGAACTGGCGGCACTGGCACTTAAACAGGCCAGCGGCGACAACGTCGAAGCCATTTTTTTGCTGCGCGCTTATCGCACCACGCTGGCGAAGCTGGCGGTGAGTGAGCCGCTGAACAGCGCGGAAATGCGCCTGGAACGTCGTATCTCCGCCGTCTATAAGGATATTCCGGGCGGTCAGTTGTTAGGGCCAACCTACGACTACACCCACCGCCTGCTCGATTTCACGTTGCTGGCAAGTGGTGAAACGCCGCCACTGCGAACCGCAGAGAATACGCAGGACGCTGCCCCGCACGTCTTTTCGCTGCTGGCGAATCAGGGGCTGGCGAAGCGCGAAGAAGATAACGGTGCCACGCCGGATGACATCACCCGCACGCCGCCGGTTTACCCCTGCTCCCGCGCCTCCCGTCTGCAACAGCTGATGCGCGGCGATGAAGGCTATCTGCTGGCGCTGGCCTACTCCACCCAACGCGGCTATGGCCGTAATCACCCGTTTGCCGCCGAGATCCGCAGCGGCTACGTTGCGCTGGAAACGGTGCCGGAAGAGCTGGGATTTGCGGTCAACGTCGGTGAACTGCTGATGACCGAATGCGAAATGGTCAACGGCTTCGTCGCGCCGGATAGCGATGCGCCTCACTTTACCCGCGGCTACGGCCTGGTGTTCGGCATGAGTGAACGCAAAGCGATGGCAATGGCGCTGGTGGACAGAGCCCTACAGGCACCCGATTACGATGAAACGGTCACGGGACCGGCGCAGGACGAAGAGTTCGTGCTGGCGCACGCGGATAACGTCGAGGCGGCGGGTTTTGTTTCGCACCTCAAGCTCCCCCCACTACGTCGATTTCCAGGCCGAGCTGGAACTGCTCAAACGCCTGCAACAGGAGGCCGCCCGTGACCACTAACCTCTCCGGCTACAACTTTGCTTATCTGGATGAGCAGACCAAACGCATGATCCGTCGCGCGATCCTCAAAGCGGTGGCGATCCCAGGCTATCAGGTGCCATTCGGTGGCCGCGAAATGCCGATGCCTTACGGCTGGGGAACCGGTGGGATCCAGATTACCGCCAGCGTGATTGGTGAACCGGACGTGCTGAAGGTTATCGATCAGGGCGCAGATGACACCATCAACGCCGTGTCGATCCGCAACTTCTTCAAACGCGTCACCGGGGTCAATACCACCGAGCGCACGGAAGACGCCACGTTGATCCAGACCCGTCACCGGATCCCGGAAACGCCGCTGACGGAAGATCAAATCCTGATCTTCCAGGTGCCGATCCCAGAACCGCTGCGCTTCATCGAACCTCGCGAAACGGAAACCCGCACTATGCATGCGCTGGAGGAGTACGGAATCATGCAGGTGAAGCTGTATGAAGATATCGCCCGTTTCGGCCACATTGCCACCACTTACGCCTACCCGGTGAAGGTCAACGGACGCTATGTGATGGACCCGTCGCCGATCCCGAAATTCGACAACCCGAAGATGGACAGGATGCCCGCTCTCCAGCTGTTTGGCGCAGGGCGTGAAAAGCGTATCTACGCCGTGCCGCCGTATACCCGCGTGGAAAGCCTCGATTTCGACGATCATCCGTTCACTGTGCAGACCTGGGATGAGCCCTGCGCCATCTGCGGTTCCACGCACAGCTATCTTGATGAAGTGGTGCTCGATGACACCGGCAAACGCATGTTTGTCTGCTCCGACACCGACTACTGCCGCCAACAGAGCGAGGCACTCAGCCAATGACGCAACCGCTGCTTTCGGTTAATAACCTGACCCATCTCTACGCGCCGGGCAAAGGCTTCAGCGATGTCTCCTTTGACCTGTGGCCTGGCGAAGTGCTGGGCATTGTTGGGGGAGTCCGGTTCCGGTAAAACCACCCTGCTGAAATCCCTCTCCTCACGCCTGACGCCGCAGTCGGGCGAGATTCAGTACCAGAACCGGTCACTGTACGCCATGAGCGAGGCCGATCGCCGCCGTCTGCTGCGCACCGAGTGGGGCGTGGTACATCAGCATCCGCTGGACGGCCTGCGCCGCCAGGTTTCGGCGGGCGGCAATATCGGCGAGCGCCTGATGGCAACCGGCGCGCGTCACTATGGCGAGATCCGCGCCACCGCCCAGCGCTGGCTGGAAGAGGTCGAGATCCCGGCCTCACGCATTGACGATCTACCGACCACCTTTTCCGGCGGCATGCAGCAACGTCTGCAGATCGCCCGCAACCTCGTCACCCACCCGAAGCTGGTATTTATGGATGAACCGACCGGTGGGTTGGACGTCTCCGTACAGGCCAGACTACTGGACCTGTTACGTGGGCTGGTGGTGGAACTGGATCTGGCGGTGGTGATTGTCACCCATGATTTAGGCGTCGCGCGCCTGCTGGCGGACCGTCTGCTGGTGATGAAACAGGGTCAGGTGGTGGAAAGTGGATTAACCGACCGCGTGCTCGACGATCCACATCATCCCTATACCCAGTTGTTGGTGTCGTCGGTATTGCAGAACTGATTTTTGCCGGATGGCGGCTGCGCCTTATCCGGCCTACGGATCGGTATTGCTTGTGCCGGATGACGGCTACGCCTTATCCGGCCTACGGATCGGTATTGCTTGTGCCGGATGACGGCTACGCCTTGTCCGGCCTACGGATCGGTATTGCTTGTGCCGGATGACGGCTACGCCTTGTCCGGCCTACGAATCGATATTGCTTGTGCCGGATGGTGGCTGCGCCTTATCCGGCCTACGGATCGGTATTGCTTGTGCCGGATGGTGGCTGCGCCTTATCCGGCCTACGGATCGATATTGCTTGTGCCGGATGGTGGCTGCGCCTTATCCGGCTTACGGATCGGTATTGCTTGTGCCGGATGGCGGCTGCGCCTTATCCGGCCTACGGATCGGTATTGCTTGTGCCGGATGGCGGCTGCGCCTTATCCGGCCTACGGATCGATATTGCTTTTGCCGGATGGCGGCTACGCCTTATCCGGCCTACGAATCGATATTGCTTGTGCCGGATGGCGGCTACGACTTATTCGGCCTACGGATCGGTATTGCTTGTAGGCCTGATAAGCAAAGCGCCATCAGGCAATCGAACGCACAAATGCTTAAAAGAGGGTAAAAATGAACGCGATCCGCGTTGAAAACGTCAGCAAAACCTTTGTTCTCCACCAGCAAAATGGCGTGCGCCTGCCGGTGCTGCAAAATGCCTCACTGGAAGTCACAAGCGGAGAATGTGTTGTTCTGCATGGCCAGTCCGGCAGCGGTAAATCGACACTGCTGCGTTCGCTGTATGCCAACTATCAGCCCGACGAAGGGCATATCCATATTCGCCATCACGACGAATGGGTGGATCTGGTACAGGCGCCGGCACGTAAGGTGCTGGAGGTTCGCCGCACCACGATCGGCTGGGTGAGCCAGTTTCTGCGGGTGATTCCACGCGTCAGTGCGCTGGACGTAGTGATGCAACCGCTGCTGGATCTCGGTGTACCGCGTAAAACCTGTGCCGCTAAAGCCGCAAACCTGCTGACCCACCTGAACGTGCCGGAACGCCTGTGGCATCTTGCACCCTCAACGTTTTCCGGCGGTGAACAACAACGCGTGAACATCGCGCGCGGTTTTATCGTCGATTACCCGATTCTGCTGCTCGACGAACCGACCGCATCGCTGGATGCCAACAACAGCGCCGCCGTGGTGGCGCTAATTGAAGAGGCGAAAGCGCGTGGCGCGGCGATTGTCGGCATTTTTCACGATCAAACTGTGCGCGACCGCGTGGCGGATCGTTTGCACCTGATGGGAACAACACCATGATTATCAACAACGTAAAGCTGGTGCTGGAAGATGAAGTGGTGCAGGGATCGCTGGAAATTCAGGATGGCGTGATTCGCGCGTTTGCGCAGAGTCAGAGCCGTCTTCCGCAAGCGCTTGATGGCGAAGGCGGCTGGCTGCTGCCAGGGCTGATTGAGTTGCATACCGATAATCTCGACAAATTCTTTACCCCACGCCCGAAAGTGGACTGGCCCGCGCATTCCGCAATGAGTAGCCACGACGCGCTGATGGTCGCTAGCGGTATCACCACCGTGCTGGACGCGGTGGCGATTGGCGATGTCCGCGACGGCGGCGATCGCCTGGAAAACCTGGAGAAAATGATCAACGCCGTGGAGGAGACGCAAAAACGTGGCGTAAACCGCGCCGAACATCGCCTGCATCTGCGCTGCGAACTGCCGCACCACACCACGCTGCCGCTGTTCGAGAAGCTGGTTGGTCGCGAGCCGGTGACGCTGGTGTCGCTGATGGATCACTCGCCGGGCCAGCGCCAGTTCGCTAACCGAGAAAAATATCGTGAGTATTATCAGGGTAAATATTCGCTGACCGATGAACAGATGGCGCGTTACGAAGAGGAACAACTGGCACTGGCGGCTCGCTGGTCGCAGCCCAACCGGACTGCCATCGCGCAGTTGTGCCGTGAGCGCAACATTGCGCTGGCAAGCCACGATGACGCCACCTCCGGGCATGTGCAGGAGTCCCATCAGCTTGGCAGCGTAATCGCCGAATTTCCCACCACGTTCGAAGCCGCGGAAGCCTCACGCCAGCATGGCATGAACGTCCTGATGGGTGCGCCGAACATTGTGCGCGGTGGCTCTCACTCCGGCAACGTCGCGGCACACTCGCTGGCCGAATTGGGGTTGCTGGATATCCTCTCGTCGGATTACTACCCCGCCAGCCTGTTGGATGCCGCGTTTCGCGTCGCAGACGACGCGGCTAACCGCTTCACCCTGCCGCAGGCGATCCGCCTGGTGACCGCCAACCCGGCGCGGGCGCTCAGTCTTAATGACCGAGGCGCGATCGCCGAAGGCAAGCGTGCCGATCTGGTACTGGCGCATCGCAAGGGCGACCACATCCATATCGACCACGTCTGGCGTCAGGGAAAGAGGGTGTTCTGAGTATGGGAAAACTGATCTGGCTGATGGGGCCGTCCGGCTCCGGGAAGGACAGTTTGCTGACCGCACTTCGTCAGCAGGAACATGCGCATCTGCTGGTGGCGCACCGTTACATTACCCGCGCGGCTCACGCCGGGAACGAGAATCATGTAGCCCTGAGCGAGCAAGAGTTTTTCACCCGCGCCGGGCATAACCTGCTGGCGCTAAGCTGGCATGCTAACGGCTTTTATTATGGCGTCGGCGTGGAGATCGATCTCTGGCTCAACGGCGGCTTCGACGTGGTGGTCAACGGCTCACGCGCACACCTTCCCCAGGCACAGGCGCGCTACGGTACGGCACTGCTGCCGGTCTGCTTGCAGGTCTCCCCTACGATTTTGCGCCAGCGATTACAGGCGCGAGGACGGGAAAGCGAAACGGAGATCGCCGCCCGTCTGGAACGCGCCGCCCGCTACGCCCCGTTTGACTGCCATACGCTGAATAACGACGGCAGTTTGCACCAGTCCGTCGATGCGCTGTTAACGTTAATGGGACGCAAGGAGCCACGTCATGTCTGTCTGTGAACTTCGTCGCGCCACGGCGCAAGACACCGATGCCGTGTACGCGCTGGTGTGCGAACTGAAACAAGCCACCTTTGATTACCCGGCCTTTCGCGCCGGGTTCGCCGCGAACCTGAAAGACCCGGCCATACGCTATCAACTGGCGCTGCTTGACGGCCAGGCGGTTGGGCTAATTGGCTTGCATCTGCAGTATCATTTACATCACGCCAACTGGATTGGCGAGATTCAGGAACTGGTGGTGATGCCGCAGGCGCGGGGTCTGAAAATCGGCAGCCGGCTCCTGGCATGGGCGGAGCAGGAAGCCCACGAGGCGGGCGCGGAGATGACGGAACTCTCCACCAGCGTGAAGCGTCATGATGCGCACCGGTTTTATCTGCGCGAAGGTTACGCACAGAGCCATTTTCGCTTCACGAAAGCATTGTGAGATACACAGGCCGGATAAGACGCTCGCGTCGCCCTCCGGCACGATACAACAAGGGGGGTCACGATGAGTCTGAGCATCGCGTTAAGTGGCACGGGCGGCGCCCAAGGGGTGCCGGTATTTGGCTGCGACTGCGCCGCCTGTCGTCGCGCACGCCTACAGGAACAGTATCGCCGACGCCCCTGTAGCGGCGTGATCACATTCAACGATACGGTGACGCTGCTGGATGCAGGAATACCCCATTTGATGGACGCGTGGCCAGCGGGCAGTTTCCGGCAATTTTTACTCACCCATTACCATATGGACCACGTACAGGGGTTGTTTCCGCTACGCTGGGGCGTTGGTGATGCCATCCCGGTATACGGCCCTCCGGACGAACAGGGATGCGACGATCTGTTTAAGCATCCCGGCATTCTCGACTTTAGCCACACCGTCGAGCCGTTTGTGGTGTTTGACCTGCAGGGATTGCAGGTCACGCCACTGCCCCTGAACCACTCAAAGCTGACGTTTGGCTATCTTCTGGAGACTGCGCACAGCCGCGTGGCATGGCTTTCTGACACCGCGGGACTGCCCAATAAAACGCTGAAATTCCTGCTCAACAATCAGCCACAGGTTATCGTCATTGACTGTAGCCATCCGCCGCGCCTGCAACCGGCTCACAATCACTGTGATTTAAATACGGTCATTGCGCTTAATAAAGTGATTCGCTGCCCACGGGTGATCCTCACGCATATCAGCCACCAGTTCGACGTCTGGCTAATGGATAACCCACTCCCGGACGGATTTGAAGCAGGCTATGACGGGATGCAGATTGTGGTGGATTAACGTTCGTAGTCCTCTTCCATTCGCCGCTCTTCATCTTCCAGTTGACGGCGTTCGCGATCGAGCTGACGCTGACGTTCATCAAGTTGCTGTCTGCGATCTTCAAACTGACGACGGCGATCATCATACTGCCTGCGGCGATCGTCGCTCATATCGTTCTGCCACCTGTCGTCACGCGAATCCTCATAATCCCGCCCGTTATCCGGCTTGTAAGCGTCGTTGATCGCCTGCTGAATATTGCCAATGGCGTCATCAATAATGTCGGCCTGCGCCGGCACGGAGGTCAGCAGCAAGCTGAATAAAAAGAGCATCGGGGTGCGTTTCATAGAACCAGCCTCAAAAGGGGACGATTTCTACGTTAGTTATCGCGATGTGTAGCGAGTAGCGGAGGAATCTCAATTTCGTATCGGGTTCCGCTACAGCCTGCGTCGGCACAACGCCAAATCGTCACGTCAAATATGACGACAGCCTGTTTTTCGTCAGGGTTTTGTCCAAAAATTGCCCGTAATATCAGGGAAAGGCCACAAATTAAATGTGGCATAAAAGATGCATACTCAGGACGACAAGCGTGTATGCGCGATTTGATTAACTGGAGCGAGACCGATGAAAAAAGTCGTCACGGTTTGCCCGTATTGCGCATCAGGTTGCAAGATCAACCTGGTGGTCGATAACGGCAAAATCGTCCGGGCTGAGGCGGCGCAGGGGAAAACCAATCAGGGTACCCTGTGTCTGAAGGGCTATTATGGCTGGGATTTTATTAACGATACCCAGATCCTGACCCCGCGCCTGAAAACCCCTATGATTCGTCGCCAGCGTGGCGGCAAACTGGAATCTGTTTCCTGGGATGAAGCGCTGAACTACGTCGCCGAGCGCCTGAGCGCTATCAAAGCGAAATACGGCCCTGACGCCATCCAGACGACCGGCTCGTCGCGCGGCACCGGGAATGAAACCAACTACATCATGCAAAAATTTGCGCGCGCCGTTATTGGTACCAATAACGTTGACTGCTGCGCTCGCGTCTGACACGGCCCATCGGTTGCAGGTCTGCACCAGTCGGTCGGTAACGGCGCAATGAGTAATGCGATTAACGAAATTGATAACACCGATTTAGTGTTTATCTTCGGCTACAACCCGGCGGATTCCCACCCTATCGTGGCGAATCACGTGATTAACGCTAAACGTAACGGGGCGAAAATTATCGTCTGCGATCCGCGCAAAATTGAAACCGCGCGCATTGCCGACATGCACATCGCACTGCGAAACGGCTCGAATATCGCGCTGTTGAACGCGATGGGCCATGTCATTATTGAAGAAAACCTGTACGACCAGGCGTTCGTCGCCTCCCGTACGGAAGGATTTGAAGAGTACCGCAAGATTGTCGAAGGCTATACGCCGGAGTCTGTCGAGGCGATCACGGGCGTCAGCGCCAGTGAGATTCGTCAGGCGGCGCGGATGTATGCCGGCGCGAAAAGCGCGACCATCCTGTGGGGCATGGGCGTTACCCAGTTCTATCAGGGCGTGGAAACCGTGCGTTCACTGACCAGCCTCGCGATGCTGACCGGCAACCTCGGTAAGCCCAGCGTCGGCGTTAACCCGGTACGTGGCCAGAACAACGTTCAGGGCGCATGCGATATGGGTGCGCTGCCGGATACCTATCCGGGCTATCAGTACGTGAAAGATCCGGCTAACCGCGAGAAATTCGCCAAAGCGTGGGGCGTGGACAGCCTGCCCGCTCACACCGGCTATCGCATCAGCGAGCTGCCGCACCGTGCGGCGCATGGCGAAGTACGTGCAGCCTATATCATGGGTGAAGATCCGCTGCAAACCGATGCGGAACTCTCCGCGGTGCGCAAAGGCTTTGAGGATCTGGAACTGGTCATCGTGCAGGACATCTTTATGACCAAAACCGCATCGGCGGCGGATGTCATTTTACCGTCGACGTCGTGGGGCGAGCATGAAGGGGTCTTTACCGCTGCTGACCGTGGCTTCCAGCGCTTTTTTAAAGCCGTTGAGCCGAAGTGGGATCTGAAAACCGACTGGCAAATCATCAGTGAGATCGCCACCCGGATGGGGTATCCGATGCACTACAACAACACCCAGGAGATCTGGGATGAGCTGCGTCATCTGTGCCCGGATTTCTATGGGGCGACTTACGAGAAAATGGGCGAACTGGGCTACATCCAGTGGCCCTGCCGCGACACGTCAGACGCCGATCAGGGAACGTCTTACCTCTTTAAAGAGAAGTTTGATACCCCGAACGGCATGGCGCAGTTCTTCACCTGTGACTGGGTTGCGCCAATCGACAAACTCACTGACGAGTACCCGATGGTACTGTCGACGGTGCGTGAAGTCGGCCACTACTCCTGTCGTTCGATGACCGGTAACTGTGCGGCCCTGGCCGCGCTGGCGGACGAACCGGGCTATGCGCAAATCAACGCGGCCGACGCGGCGCGTCTGGGTATTGAAGATGAAGCGCTGGTGTGGGTTCACTCGCGTAAAGGCAAAATTATCACCCGTGCGCAGGTCAGCGAACGCCCGAACAAAGGGGCTATCTATATGACCTACCAGTGGTGGATTGGCGCCTGTAACGAGCTGGTGACCGAGAACTTAAGCCCGATTACCAAAACGCCAGAGTACAAGTATTGCGCCGTGCGCGTGGAGCCGATTGCCAATCAGTCCGCCGCCGAACAATACGTAATTGATGAATACAACAAGCTGAAGACCCGTCTGCGCGAAACCGCAATGGGGTGATCCGCCGGATGGCGGCATGAATGCCTTATCCGGCCTACAGAGCGCTTGCGTTGTGGGTCAGATAAGACGGCATAAACAACGCATCTCCAACAGCCTCACGTTACCGGAGGCTGTTTTTTTATCCATAGGATCTCTTTATACTGTCCCTTCCGTACCCTAATTAAAACTTAATAATGAAACCACTTCTTGCATTGATGTTATTGATGACATTCTTTGCCCGTGCTGCCGATCCTGAGCCTGGAAGCCAGTATTTGCAGGCCGCAGAGGCCGGTGACAAACGCGCGCAATATTACCTTGCTGACAGCTGGTTTAGCTTCGGCGATTTGAGCAAAGCCGAATACTGGGCACAGAAATCTGCTGACAATGGCGATGCGGATGCCTGTGCGCTACTGGCGCAGATAAAAATCACTAACCCGGTGAGTCTGGATTACCCGGAAGCAAAAATGCTGGCAGAGAAGGCCGCCCGGGCGGGCAGTAAAGCGGGTGAAATTACGCTGGCACGCATTCTGGTGAATACGCAGGCCGGTAAAACCGATTATCCCAAAGCCATCTCCCTGCTGCAAAACGCCTCTGAAAATCTGGAGAGTGATGTCGCCGTAGATGCGCAGATGTTGCTCGGCCTGATTTACGCCAACGGCGTCGGGATTCAGGCTGATGATGATAAAGCTACCTGGTACTTCAAGCGCAGTTCCGCCATCTCTCGCACCGGCTATTCCGAATACTGGGCGGGAATGATGTTTCTGAACGGTGAACAGGGCTTTATTGAGAAGAATAAACAGAAGGCGCTGCACTGGTTAAATCTGAGCTGCACCGAAGGGTTTGATACCGGCTGCGAAGAATTTGAGAAGTTGACGAACGGATGATTCAGATTGCCTGATGGCGCTTTGCTTATCAGGCCTACAAGCGATACCGACTCGTAGGCCGGACAAGGCGCAGTCGCCATCCGGCACAAGCGATGCCGACCCGTAGGCCGGATAAGACGCAGTCGCCATCCGGCACAAGCGATACCGACCCGTAGGCCGGATAAGACGCAGTCGCCATCCGGCACAAGCGATACCGACCCGTAGGCCGGATAAGACGAAGTCGCCATCCGGCACAAGCGATACCGACCCGCAGGCCGGATAAGGCGCAGTCGCCATCCGGCACAAGCGATACTGACCCGTAGGCCGGATAAGACGCAGTCGCCATCCGGCACAAGCGATGCCGACCCGTAGGCCGGATAAGACGCAGTCGCCATCCGGCACAAGCGATGCCGACCCGTAGGCCGGATAAGGCGCAGTCGCCATCCGGCAATCCGTTAACCGTTACTGGGCGGTCTTGTCGAATTTACCCAGGACTTCGCGCTCATACGCCAGCGCTTTTTTTACGGTCAAATTTGTGTTCCCACTTGGCGATAACCAATACCGCCAACGCATTCCCCACCACGTTCAGCGCTGTACGCGCCATATCGAGAATACGGTCTACACCGGCAATAAAGGCCAGCCCTTCCAGGGGGATGCCCACGCTGCCTAATGTTGCCAGCAGAACCACGAAGGAGACCCCCGGCACGCCGGCAATCCCTTTCGAGGTCACCATCAGCGTCAGCACCAGCACGATTTCCTGCCACAGCGACAGATCGATACCGTAAAGCTGCGCAATGAAGATGGCCGCAATACTCTGGTACAGCGTAGAGCCATCAAGGTTAAACGAGTAGCCGGTCGGCACCACAAAACTGGTGATAGATGCAGGCGCGCCGTAGGCTTCCATCTTCTCGATAATCCGCGGCAGTACGCTCTCCGAACTGGCGGTTGAGTAAGCCAGAATCAACTCATCTTTCAGAATACGGATAAGGATCCAGATACTCAGACCGCAAATACGCGCGACGATACCCAGCACCACCAGCGCAAAGAACAGGATCGCGAAGTGAACCAACAGCACCAGCTTCGCCAGCGGCCACAGCGAGGCAAAACCGAAGTTCGCCACGGTCACAGCGATCAGCGCGAACACCCCGACCGGCGCGTAACGCATAACCATGTGCGTCACTTTGAACATGGTTTCGGAGATGGAACGGAACACCGTCACCAGCGGCTCACGGTGTGTGGCCGGTAGTGAGGAAAGGCCCAGACCAAACAGCACTGAGAAGAAGATAATCGGCAGCATATCGCCTTTCGCCATTGAGGCGACAATGTTCGTCGGCACCAGCGACAGAATGGTGCCCATCAGGCCATGCGCGTGGCTCTGCACCTCTGCCGTCGTGTTCTGGTATTTCGAAATATCCACGGTCGCCAGTTGCGACATATCAATGCCAGAGCCCGGCTGGAACACGTTCGCCAGCGTAATCCCGAGGATAATGGCAATCGTCGTGATCACTTCAAAATAGAGAATGGTTTTCGCGCCGATACGTCCCAGTTGTTTCGCATCGCCGACACCGGCAATCCCGACAATCAGCGTGGAGATCACAATCGGCACGACGATCATTTTAATCAGATGGATAAAGATATCGCCTGCCGGAGAGAGCAGGTTAGCAATCAGCCATTCGCGGCTGTCGCTGTGATAATGCAAGTAACTGCCGAGTAGAATGCCAAGCACCATGGCAATCAATATCTGCCAGGCCAGGCTCAGTTTAAAACTTTTCATAACGACGGACTTCCTCAATGGAACGCCACTCCTGTTCATCGCACAGGAATGGATACATACTGAAAGGGTATGAATTGTGTTGCGTTGGTTAGTAGAATTTTTTAACGCTTATCCCCTAATACTTCACGTTGCAGGAAGCCAACACATCTACAGCGTGAAGTACGACGGGTGTATAATCAGTACCATTTGCAGGGCATCTTACGCAACCCTTTAAGAACAGGGCTTTTCGCTGAAATAATGCATAATAACGCGAGTTTAGCCCATTTATAATGAATAACTATTTGTTATGGAAAGATTTTTAAATCTCCATTTTTGAATTATAACCACAGTGAATTATTTTTCCTGCGATGTCTATTTGCCTGTTTTTTAAACAGATAAATGATGAAAATGACAAAACTATTTCTGCCGATTCTGTAACAACTTCGCCATATTAATCGAATCTATCAGCTGTACGCGATTCACCCGCGGTGAATTCAAATCCAGGACTTTTTGCCACTGCACTATCGCCTGTTTGTAATCGGCCTGCATAAAGGCATCCGAAGCCAGCAGCATCATCGCGGTGACTTCGTTTGCATCCAGCACCAGCGCTTTATCGATCATCTCGCGTGTCGGCGGCGTCATGTGCTGACCTGCCTGGTAATAGAGGACGGTCGCCAGCGCCGAATAGATCTCCGCATTCTCCCCGCGAATACGTAGCGCCTGCCGGTACGCCAGCAGCGCATTCTCGTAATCGTTTCGCCACAGATAATACTCGCCAAGCAGCGCCCACTTTTCGCTGTCCTGCGGGTTGGCGCGAATCTGCTTTTGCAGGGCTAACAGTTGGGCTTCCGGCGTGGAGGTTTCAGCAAAGGCATGTAACGGATCGGCCAGCCGCTGTTGTTCATTGCGCACGGCCTGCCATTTCGGTGACAGCAGATAGCCGCACAGACAGACGATGACCATCAGCAATGCCGCCAGCGCCAGCCGTTTGACAGGCATTGGGCGTGACGGTTCAGGTTGTCTCATCGTTGCCCCCCTTTTCGCCTGCTAACGCGCCACAAAATCACTCCAACCAGCGGCAACAGCAGGCACGGCAGCGCCCACAGCAACAGGGTTTGCGAGGTCAGCGGCGGATTATAGCGAACAAAATCACCATACCGTGCCGTCATCCAGGCCGTGATTTCGGCTTCATCTTTCCCTTCCGCCACCATCGTATAGACCTGATGGCGCATGCTGACAGCAACCGGCGCATTGGATTCCAGCAAGTTTTGATTCTGACACTGCGGGCAGCGTAACTGGCTGGCGATCGACAACGCCTTTTCCTGTTGCTGCGGGTTATCAAAAGCCCAGGTATCGACCACCTGAGCGTGAGCGGAAAAGGAGATAACCAACAGTAAGATAAACGCAATGATTGTGCCTGATGGCGCTGCGCTTATCAGGCCTACGCAGTGCTTAAGTAGGCCGGATAAGGCGTGTACGCCGCCATCCGGCACATTGCAGATAAGACTACGCATCGTGCCTTCTCCCCCCGCCAGCCGCTCAGTAGCGCACCGGCAATCATCAACAGCCCACCCCCCCAGATCCAGCGCACGCCGCTTTGAACATAAAAGCGTATGGCATACCGCTCCTCGCCGGTTTTTTCTCCCATCACCGCATACCAGTCATGAAGCAGATCCCAGCGAATGCCAGGCTCCATCATCTGCTGGCGGCGGGCGGAATAAAAGCGCCGTTCAGGCGTCAGGCTACCTATTCGTTTGTCGCCCTGCCACAGCGTAATAAGCGCCTTTTCGGTGGTGTAGTTCCCTTTCGCGGCCAGATCCAGCCGTTCAAAGCGGAAGGTGTAACCCGCCAGTTCGACCTGCTGCCCCGGGCTCAGGTTAAGGCTTATCTCCTGACGACTGCCGCTGGAGAAGAGTATCCCCGCAGCAAAAACCAATACGCCAGCGTGCGCCAGCAGCGCCGGGAGCTGGCGGCGTACGGTCCCCTTCCGGATTCTGACCATCGTAATAACGATCACCACCAGCATCAACAGGCCAAACGGCAAGGTGGCGCGGTTAAAATAGGGCGCGCCAACGGAGAGCCGTCCCCAGCCCAGCAGGCCATAAATCATCGGGTAGAGCGTGCCAATCAGCACGATCAGCAGCACCGCGCAAAACAGCAGTAATGCAGCCAGAATCAGCATCTCGCGCGACCAGCCGCCCAACTGTACTGTTTGTGGGTTAATCCGCGCTTTCCACGCGTACAGGCCAAGCGAGGCCAGACTCAGAGTGGCGAAGAGCACAAACAGCGGTACGGCGCGCACGTTATCCAGCGCAAAAGCGTGGACGGAAACGAGAATGCCGGAGCGGACAATCAGCGTTCCCAGTAACGAGAGGATCAGGGTGACGATCGCCAGCAGCAGCGACCCATGGCGGAATATTCCGCGTTCACGCGACACATGCAGACAGTGCAACAACGCAGTGGCGGAAAGCCAGGGTAATAAAGAGGCGTTTTCTACCGGGTCCCAAAACCACCAGCCGCCCCAGCCCAGTTCGCAGTAGGCCCACCAGGAGCCAAGAATGATACCGAGCGTCAATGCGCACCAGCCGGGCAGCGCCCAGCGCCAGCACACCCAGGCCGCCCTCTTTGTTAAATCGCCTTGCAGGAGTGAAGCCAGCGCCACACCGGCCGCCACCATCAATCCTCCGTAGCCAAGATACAACAGAGGGGGGATGAAGAATCAGTCCCGGATGCTGCAGCATCGGGTTGAGATCGCGTCCTTCTATCGCCGGCGGAAAGAGGCGAACAAACGGATCGGACCAGAACACGATAAACAGCAGCAGAAAAGCGGTAATTGCGCAGAGCATACCGACGGTAAGCGGGAATAAGGGGGCAGATTCGCGGCGATATCGCCAGGCAAACAGCGCGCTCCAGCCGGACAAAAACAGCACCCACAACAGCAGTGAACCTTCATGACCGCCCCACACCGCCGCCAGTTTGAGTCCCCATGACAGCAGGCTATGGCTGTGTTGCGCCACATAGATAACTGAGAAATCGCTGGTCAGAAAGCAGAAGACCAGAATCAAGAAGGCAAGTAGCAGGCACACAAATTGCGCCCAGACGCCCACACTCGCCAGACGCATAACGCCCCGCCAGCGCCGCTGAATACCCACCAGCGTGGCAAGCGGGGTCATCACGTTGACCCCGAGGCTTAATAACAATGCCAGAAAACCGGCTTCAGGAAGGAGTACGTCCAGAAATCACCTTACGCTACGGTTAGCTGTCCCGCATACAGAATGAAAAAGCGCAGTAACAGCACGCCCGTCAGACTGGCACCACATACCGCCAGCACACCATGAAACGTCGAACCGCGATTGGCCCAGGGTTTGAGCAGCATCGGAACGATCAGACCTAATCCCGCGACGCCCAGCCAGAACCACCAGGTCCAGAATCCGCCGCCCAGCGCCGCCGACAGCGCACGCATTTTACCGTCATCCCCCCAGCGCCAACCCGACGAAGAACGCCGCCAGCAGGAAAATTTCCAGCCACACCACCGGCGTTTCCATACGGTGAACAAAGTGCGCTTCGGTACTATGGGGATTCCCGCGCTGGCGCAGAGCCATCGCAATCAGCGCCACCGCCGCACCGGAGGAGATCCCCGAGAACAGGAACAGCACCGGCAGGATCGGATTATTGAGGAACGGATAGGATTTCAGCGCCGACAGCAGGAACCCGGTATACGCCCCCCAGCAGCACCGCCAGGACCAGCATCAGCGTCTCAAGCCCGCGATGGAACGGCGTCAACAGCGTCAACCCCTTCTGCACCAGTCCCAGACGCGGCAACCAACGCTGTTGCAGCGCAATCACCTCTTTTTCAAAGATTTTTGCCAGCCACAGAATCAAGACCACCATATAGAGCTGGAACAGCATGACTCCCATCGACATCACCGACGTAAAGCTGTAATGGAACATCAGTTTCCAGAAGGTCCAGGGTCGCGTCAGGTGAAAGACCAGAATCAGCAGGCCGAGAATAATCGCCCCAGGCCCCACCACCAGCGTGGTGCGCAGTAGCGTACTGTCCGCTCCACCCGCCTGCGGATGGAAACGGCGCAGCAGAATAGCCAGCGTCACCAGCCCGGCGGAGATTCCGATCAGAAACAGGTAGATGGCGATGGGCCAGTCCCACACCAGCGATTCAAAATGGAAAGCAGATGCGTTTGTCATTGGCTCACCTCCCCAAATTTAAAGGGAACGCGGTAGACCTTCGGTTTCGTCCCCAGCGCCAGCTTGTAGCGGTAGGTCGTTTTCTGTCGCAGCAGCCGGGAAATATCGCTGTTGGGATCGTCCAGGTTACCAAACGTCAGCGCCTTCGTCGGGCAAGACTCGACGCAGGCCGGCAGTTTGCCTGCTTTCAGGTTGGTTTTGCGGCAGAAATCGCACTTATCCGCCGTTTTGGTCACCGGATGGATAAAGCGCACACGGTACGGACAGGCGGCGATACAGTACTGACAGCCGACGCAGAGATCCGGATTCACATCCACGATGCCATTAGCGGCATCGCGATATGACGCGCCGGTCGGGCAAACATCAACACACGGCGCGTGATCGCAGTGCTGGCACGAATGACGGAAGAAACGGTACTTCACATCCGGAAACGTACCCAGCGGCTCGCTGCGAATGATCGTGAGTCGCGACACGCCTTCCGGCACGTTGTTCACTTCCCGACAGGCATCCATACAAGCGGTACAGCCGATGCATAATGACTCATCATGCACCATGCCGTAACGCACGCCGTTGATATTCAACGTCTTCGCCACCACGCGTCCTGCAGTACCGCTGACGGCCACCAGCGCGCCGACGCCGGTGATGAACTGGCGACGAGAGCAACTCATGGATGCTCCTTAAGCAAGGGCACAGACGCCGGATTGAAGTTCGGATTGTTACGCTGATCGCTGTGGCAATCGACGCAAATTTTAATCCGTCCTTTATCGCTTAACGTCTGCATCGTGTCTTGCTTCGGATGCAGCGAGTGACAGCTGGCGCAGGCGACTTTAGTCACGTGAACATCGTGCGGCCAGAACGCTTTTTGCAACTGCTCAGGCAGGTGACAGGACATACAGACGCTGTTTTGCTGTTCCACGTTGTACATCGGCTCGTTAAAGCGCATCACATCCTTCACCCCTTCGCGATGCTGAGGTGACGGCTGACCGTGACAGTTGGTACAGGTGACCGGCAGTTTATTGTTCGGATTGGTGACGGAGGCATGTTTGCCATGCATCCCTTCGGTATCCGGCTTGTGACAGTCCAGACACGCGGCATCCGGGCTACGCTGCGGCGTCACCTCCCAGCGTTCCGATTCCTGAGGCGTTGGCGTGGCGGTTATCCCGCTCAGGCTCCATAACAGACCTGTCGCCAGCACCCCAGCAGTTAATAACGAACGTAATACGCTCATATTCACTCCGTTGCATAATGCCTGATGGCGCTACGCTTATCCGGCCTACAAGACTTCCGTAGGCCGGATAATGCGCGTGCGCTGTCATCCGGCAAATTTGTCACATGTGAGGTTATTGGCTTAACAGACCGTTTTTACGCGCCTGCTCTTCCCACTGCGGAATCACCGTTTTGATGAAGTCCTGCTTCTCAGCGTTAATCTGCTGCATATTCAGGCCAATGGCCGCCTGGGCTTTCTCTTTGGTAGAGATATCCGGGATCGCGATTTCATGGGTGATCCCTTTGGTTGCCAGCAAACGCGCCAGTTTGGTTCGGGCATCCGCCGCTTTATCCATCGCGCTGCCTAACATCCGCAGCCCTTCTTCAGGCGCATGCATATGGATGCCGTGCGAAGCAATCGACAGGTCCCAGCGCCACTGTGCGTGACGGATATCTTCCAGAATCGGCTTCATCTCGGCTTCCGTCGCCCCGGCATCCCAGGCCGCTTTTGCTTCGAAGTGCGCGTGAACCAATTGATCTTCGACTTTGATTTTCAGCTCGTTGATTGCTTTCTTACGCTCGGCAACCACATTTTGCAGAGCGGCTTTGTCCTGGGTGTGGCAGTTCGCACAGGTCTGCGGGAAGTTGTCGAACGGGTTGCCAATCTTATGGTCGGTGTAGAGTTTGCCTTCCGCGTTCTGCACTTTCGGCATATGACAATCGATACAGGTCACGTTATTTTTGCCGTGGATACCCGCGCTCCAGGTTTCATACTCCGGATGCTGCGCTTTCAGCATGGGGGGTTTTAGACAGTGAGTTGGTCCAGTCGGAGAAAGCAATGGCGTCGTAATATTTCTCCATGTCCTCGACTTTCATGCCGTCATCCCACGGGAACTTAACGGCTTTGTTCTTGCCGTCAAAGTAGTATTCCACATGGCACTGACCGCAAACCATCGACTGCTGATCGAAACGGCTGGCTTTATCGAACGGCTTGCCGATGGTATCCATCGCGCGTTCGGCATACGGACGAGACAGCGTCAGCTCCGGTTTGCCCTTCGCAAAGTCCGGTGATGCGGTGTTATGGCAGTCGCCGCAGCCTAAATTATTCACAATTTCCGGGCCGCCACGCGCCCATTTACCGTGGAAGTAACCGTCTTCACCGTCTTTCTGGATCAAACGCGCCACGTCCGGGCTTTTGCAGCTCCAGCAGGCCATCGGCAGCGGGCCATCTTCGGCATTTTTCGGTGCGCCGGTACGTAAGGTTTCACGCACATCGGTCACCGCATAAGCGTGCCCACGCGGTTTGTTGTAATCACGGGAGAAAGGATACCCCGCCCACAAGATCACCAGACGGGGATCTTCAGCCAACGCGTCTTCACGTTTTGCTTGTTCTGACGTGGCTTTCCATGAGAGGTATTGATCAGGATGCTGAGGGGCGAAGACGTCATTCTTCGCTTCAACAGTAACAGTCTTTGCGGGTTCGGGCGTTTGCTCAGCATAAACCGCAGAAATGAAAAACAGCGGTACGATCAGGCTGAAGAAACGGCGTGCGCGTAGTGTAATCCTTGCCATAGAGGTCTCATCCAGATTGCGCCATTGTGTTCAATGACGGTTCTTTTTTTATTCTATCCATGACGATAACCACACACACCGCCATGACATTGCCCTATCCAGATGTAACAAAAAACCACACTCAAAATGTTGTCTTTAGTCAATTGTAAGTGTATGTAAAATACCACTTTAGAGTTAGTCAGGCCGGTTTTTAGCTACTCCTTTCCAGTTTTTAGACCCCGATCGCCTTTCTTAAAAAATTAACATAACCCTCTGTAACCGAAAGATTTAAGCAACTTTTGTTGGTTTCCTTCAAAAAACGTATTGCCGCTTATTTGCACAATTCCTGTATTGCGTGATCTGTCGCGCAAAAGCTAAACAAAACTGCCAAAACCCCTACTTTTAACGTTTATGAGACATATTATTAACATCCTACAAGGAGAACAAAAGCCATGAGCCAAATTCATAAACACGCTATTCCCGCTAACATTGCGGATCGTTGCCTGATAAACCCGGAGCAGTATGAGGCTAAGTACCAACAATCTATTAACGAACCCGATACCTTTTGGGGTGAGCAGGGAAAAATTCTCGACTGGATCACGCCGTATCAGAAAGTAAAAAACACCTCTTTCGCGCCGGGCAATGTGTCCATTAAATGGTATGAGGACGGCACGCTGAACCTGGCGGCAAACTGCCTGGACCGTCATCTGGCCGACAATGGCGACAACACCGCCATCATCTGGGAAGGCGATGACGCCTCGCAGAGCAAACACATAAGCTATCGCGAGCTGCATCGCGATGTCTGCCGTTTCGCCAATACCCTGCAGGATCTGGGGATTAAAAAAGGCGATGTGGTGGCAATCTATATGCCGATGGTGCCAGAAGCCGCCGTTGCAATGCTGGCCTGCGCGCGCATTGGTGCCGTGCATTCAGTGATCTTCGGTGGTTTCTCGCCGGAAGCGGTCGCCGGGCGCATCATTGATTCCAGTTCGAAGCTGGTAATCACTGCCGATGAAGGCGTACGTGCCGGTCGCAGCATTCCGCTGAAGAAAAACGTCGACGACGCGCTGAAAAACCCGAACGTGAAAACCATCGAACACGTGGTCGTACTCAAGCGCACCGGTGGCAACATCGAGTGGCAAGAAGGTCGCGACCTGTGGTGGAGCGATCTGATTGAAAAAGCCAGCGCTGAACATCAGCCCGCAGAGATGAACGCTGAAGATCCGCTGTTCATCCTCTATACCTCGGGCTCCACCGGTAAACCGAAGGGCGTGTTGCACACCACCGGCGGTTATCTGGTGTATGCCGCCACGACCTTTAAATATGTATTTGACTACCATCCGGGTGATATCTACTGGTGTACCGCCGACGTGGGTTGGGTTACCGGTCACAGTTATCTGCTGTATGGCCCGCTGGCCTGTGGCGCCACGACGCTGATGTTCGAAGGGGTGCCGAACTGGCCGACCCCGGCGCGCATGAGCCAGGTAGTGGATAAGCATAAGGTCAATATTCTGTATACCGCGCCGACGGCAATCCGCGCGCTGATGGCAGAAGGCGATAAGGCAATTGAGGGCACCGACCGCTCATCGCTGCGCATTCTGGGTTCCGTTGGCGAGCCTATCAACCCGGAAGCGTGGGAGTGGTACTGGAAGAAAATCGGTAACGAAAAATGCCCGGTGGTGGATACCTGGTGGCAGACCGAAACCGGGGGGATTCATGATCACCCCGCTGCCCGGCGCGACCGAACTGAAAGCCGGTTCCGCCACGCGTCCGTTCTTCGGCGTGCAGCCAGCGCTGGTGGACAACGAAGGCCATCCGCAGGAAGGGGCTACCGAAGGCAACCTGGTGATCACCGACTCCTGGCCGGGACAGGCGCGTACGCTGTTCGGCGATCACGAACGCTTTGAGCAAACCTACTTCTCGACCTTTAAAAACATGTACTTCAGCGGCGACGGCGCGCGTCGTGACGAAGACGGTTACTACTGGATCACCGGTCGCGTCGATGACGTGCTGAACGTCTCCGGTCACCGTCTGGGTACGGCGGAAATTGAATCCGCACTGGTGGCGCATCCGAAGATCGCTGAAGCGGCGGTGGTCGGCATTCCGCACAACATCAAGGGCCAGGCGATTTATGCCTATGTAACACTGAATCACGGCGAAGAGCCGTCCCCTGAGTTGTACGCTGAAGTGCGCAACTGGGTGCGTAAAGAGATTGGCCCGCTGGCGACGCCAGACGTGCTGCACTGGACCGACTCACTGCCAAAAACCCGATCCGGCAAAATCATGCGCCGTATTTTGCGCAAGATAGCGGCAGGCGATACCAGCAATCTGGGCGATACCTCGACCCTCGCCGATCCTGGCGTGGTAGAGAAACTGCTCGAAGAGAAGCAGGCCATCGCGATGCCTTCATAACAAAAAATATGCCGGATGGCGCTGCGCTTATCCGGCCTACGCCTCTGCAAGTTCTGACCCTACCCTCTCTTCACCGGGAGGGAAAATATAAAAACCTCCCCAAAGGATTTCGTGTCACAGGAAGGCGGCAAGCGAGCACATCCCCAGCTGCATAGTTCAACTGTGTGACTGGGGTGAGCGAAGTGCGCCCAACGCACCTGTGGCGCGAAAGACGAAGGGGCCTCTGGAGAGCTCTGTGATGAATGACAATATTTATCAGCGGATAGAAGACAGTGCGCGTTTCAGGGAGTTAGTTGAAAAACGGCAACGGTTTGCCACGATACTGTCGATCATCATGCTGGTGGTCTATATCAGCTTTATTCTGTTGATTGCCTTTGCGCCTGGCTGGCTGGGGACCCCGCTTCATGAGGGAACCAGCGTCACCCGGGGCATTCCAATTGGCGTGGGGGGTCATTCTGATCTCCTTCGTGCTGACCGGTATTTATATCTGGCGGGCGAACGGCGAATTTGACCGTCTTAACAATGCGGTACTGCAAGAGGTTAATGCATCATGAAGAGAGTCCTGACGGCGCTTGCCGCCACACTACCCTTCGCGGCCAACGCGGCGGATGCGATTAGCGGTGCAGTACAACGCCAGCCAACCAACTGGCAGGCGATTGTCATGTTTCTGATTTTCGTTGTGTTTACGTTGGGTATTACCTACTGGGCCTCTAAACGCGTCCGTTCACGCAGCGACTACTACACGGCGGGCGGGAATATCACCGGTTTCCAGAATGGACTGGCGATTGCGGGCGATTACATGTCGGCTGCGTCGTTCCTCGGGATCTCCGCACTGGTGTTTACCTCCGGCTATGACGGGCTGATCTACTCGCTGGGCTTCCTCGTCGGCTGGCCAATCATCCTGTTCCTGATCGCTGAACGCCTGCGTAATCTCGGGCGCTATACCTTTGCCGATGTAGCCTCTTATCGCCTGAAGCAAGGCCCGATCCGTATTCTGTCGGCCTGCGGTTCGCTGGTGGTGGTTGCTCTTTATCTGATTGCACAGATGGTCGGTGCGGGCAAACTGATTGAACTGCTGTTCGGCCTGAACTACCACATTGCGGTGGTGTTGGTTGGCGTGCTGATGATGATGTACGTGCTTTTCGGCGGCATGCTGGCGACCACGTGGGTGCAGATCATCAAAGCCGTTCTGCTGCTGTTCGGCGCCAGCTTTATGGCCTTTATGGTGATGAAACACGTTGGCTTTAGCTTCAATAACCTGTTCACCGAAGCGATGGCGGTCCACCCGAAAGGCTCTGCGATCATGAGCCCTGGCGGGCTGGTGAAAGACCCGATTTCCGCGCTCTCGCTGGGCCTCGGCCTGATGTTTGGTACAGCGGGTCTACCGCACATTCTGATGCGCTTCTTTACGGTCAGCGATGCCCGCGAAGCGCGTAAGAGCGTGTTCTACGCCACCGGTTTTATGGGTTACTTCTATATCCTGACCTTTATCATCGGCTTTGGCGCGATCATGCTGGTCGGCGCGAACCCGGCGTATAAAGATGCGGCAGGTGCGCTGATTGGCGGAAACAACATGGCGGCGGTACACCTGGCGAATGCGGTGGGCGGGAACCTGTTCCTCGGCTTTATTTCTGCCGTCGCTTTCGCCACCATTCTGGCGGTGGTCGCCGGTCTGACGCTGGCGGGCGCTTCTGCGGTCTCACACGATCTGTACGCTAACGTATTCCGTAAAGGCGCAACTGAACGTGAAGAGTTGCGGGTATCGAAAATCACCGTGCTGGTGCTGGGCGTCATCGCCATTATTCTCGGCGTGCTGTTCGAGAATCAGAACATCGCCTTCATGGTCGGCCTGGCATTCGCTATCGCCGCGAGCTGTAACTTCCCGATTATCCTGCTTTCCATGTACTGGTCGAAGCTGACCACGCGTGGCGCGATGTTGGGCGGCTGGTTGGGTCTGCTGACCGCGGTAGTGCTGATGGTTCTTGGCCCCACCATTTGGGTACAAATCCTCGGCCACGAAAAGGCTATTTTCCCGTATGAATACCCGGCGCTGTTCTCCATCAGCGTGGCATTCCTGGGGATCTGGTTCTTCTCTGCCACCGATAACTCGGCAGAAGGCAATCGCGAACGTGAGCAGTTCCGTGCCCAGTTTATCCGTTCCCAGACGGGCTTCGGCGTCGAACAAGGCCGCGCCCACTAATCAACGCGCGTTTCCCCGGTCAGTCAGGCCGGGGAATCTTTTCAGAACATCAGCCTTGCCACCAGCGGGGCGACCAGTACCATCACCACACCGGAAAGCATCATCACAAGGCTTGCAACCACGCCTTCCTGCTGGCCCAGTTCATACGATCGCGCCGTTCCCGCGCCGTGCGAGGCCGCACCAAATCCCGCACCTTTCGCCATTCCTTCGCGAATCGACAAACGCAGAAACAGCGCGTCACCCACCGCCATGCCAAAGACGCCGGTCACCACCACAAACAGCGCCACTAAATCCGGCTGCCCACCGAGTGGTTCAGCCGCCGCAAGGGCAAAAGGCGTGGTCACCGAGCGCACCGCCAGACTGCGCTGAATTTCATCTGGCAGAGTAAACAAACGTGCCAGCCAGACGGAACTGGTCACCGCAACCACCGTGGCGGTGACCACGCCTGCGGTCAGCGACATCCAGTGACGTTTGATAATGGCAAAATTGTCGTAAACCGGCACCGCAAAAGCGATCGTTGCCGGGCCAAGCAACCACAGCAGCCAGTGGGATTCGCCGATGTAGTTTTGCCAGGAAATATGTCCATACACCAGCATCAATACCAGCAACGCGGGCGTGAGGACCAGCGGCATCAACGGCAGCTTACGAAAGCGACGATACAGACGTTTATTGGCAAAATAGATAACCAGCGTGATCGCCAGACAAAGCACGCTGAGCTGGAGATTAGTCACGGTTTACCCTGCTTATCTCATAGCGATAGACTTTATCCACCACCCACGCCGTGGCACCGAGAACCATCAGCGTGCTGATCGCAATCACTGCAAAAATCCGCCAGCCGTCCACCAGCAGCAGATGGGCGTAGTTCACTACCGCCACCACGGCCGGAACAAAGAACAGCAGCATCTCCGCCAGTAACCAGCGCGCCCCGGCACGCACCCAGCTCAGAGGCAGGATACGACAGACGATCAGCGCCAGCATCAGCACCATCCCCACCAGATTGGCGGGCAGCGGAAGATGCAGCCAGGCGACAAGATATTGCGCAATGAGAAATAAACCTGCATACAGCAGGACCTGCACCGGAACCTGGAGTCGTTGCAAAACGGCAGGCGTAACGCGGCGGATCGCCACAGCCATGAGGGAACATCCTGAAAATAATAAGAAGCGCCAGTATAGAGAGCCCCCCGCCGATGACTGAAATGAATTAAAATCATTGCAGGCATAGTCGGAAGGAATACTCATGGATATCAGAACGCTGCGTTATTTTGTTGAAGTGGTGCACCAACAGAGCTTCACCCGCGCAGCGGAGAAGCTCTTTGTCACCCAACCGACCATCAGCAAGATGTTGAAAAACCTCGAAGATGAGCTGAACTGTACGCTGTTGATCCGCGACGGTCGCAGGCTGCTGTTAACCGATACGGGCCAGGTGGTGTTTGAACGTGGGCTGGCGATTCTGGCTGAGTTCCGCCAACTGGAAGCGGAACTGGGCGATATTAATCACCTCAGTAAAGGCCTGCTGCGGCTTGGCATCCCCCCCTATGGTGGGAATGCTGATGGCCGGACCGATCGGCCTGTTTCGCCAGCGTTACCCTGGCGTAGAGCTTAAGGTTTCCGAGTTTGGCGGGTTGACGGTGCAACAGGCGGTGATGAATGGTGAGCTGGATGTGGCGATGACCGCGCTGCCGGTGGAGGAAGAGAGCGGGCTGGCGACCTTGCCGTTGTTCAGCCATCCGCTCTGCGTGCTGGTTCCTCGCTCCGGCCAGTGGACCACCTGCCAGTCCGTGTCACCAGAAGCACTGGCCGGGCATCCGCTGCTGATTTACAACGAAGATTTCGCGTTAAGCCGCCAGTTGATGCAATTATTCAGCGAACATGACGTGAAGCCGCGTATCGCAGTGCGCAGCGGACAGTGGGACTTTCTTGCGGCGATGGTGCAGGCGGGCGTCGGGATTGCCATTCTGCCGGAGCCCATCTGCGAACGGTTGGACAAAAATACGCTACGCTGGATCCCGCTGGAAAGCGAGTTGCGCTGGGAGTTAGGGATGATTTGGCGGGAAGGTGTGTATCTCTCACACAGCGCTAAAGCGTGGTTATCGTGCTGCGAGGGGTTTTGGGCAAAGCACGTCCCCCCCGGTTGCCCGGTAAGCGTAGCGCCACCGGATGGCGGCTAGTGCCATATCCGGCCTACACCCGTTCACCAGCCTGTAACGATGTGATGTCACCTGCCCACTCTTGCGGGTATAAACCTCGCCGCACATCGCGATGAAACGTTGAATACGGCCAGTCTTTTACCTGCGTTACCCATCCATGCTTAACGGGATTGATATAAATATAATCAACATGTCGTCGGTAATCCTTCTGGTCCCGAATGGTGTGTTCCCAGAAACGGGGTTGCCAGACTTGCTGTAAACCGAGTGACTTTGAAAAAGTCTTTTTTGATGGCCCGCCAACGTGCTGAAAAATCATACTCGTTGTCAGGCAAAGTCCAGATACAGTGCATATGTTCGGGCAGAACGACCCAGGCGTTGATTTGAAAGGGTTTATTTCTTATAACCGTCCCAATAGCCTCTCTGAGTACCGCAATGTGTGTTGTTAAAAGATGACATCTGCGATTACGCAGGTTAACGGTAAAAAACCATGTTCCACCGTTAATGTAGTTACGCCGATAATCAGACATATCCCCTCCTTTTTTACGCAAAAATAGGAGGCGAAAAGGAAGACGGCAAGCATCACAAACGCATTCAGGAATGCGGCTCGCAAACTGAATTGCCGGATGGCGGCTGGCGCCTTATCCGGCCTACGAATGTGCGTAGACAGTAGGCCTGATAAGCGCAGCGCCATCAGGCAACCTGTGAGTTCTACTGGTTTTCAATCAGCAGTGCTTCCGTTTCATTACTGATCTCACGGATGGCGGCTGGCGCCTTATCCGGCCTACAAATGTGCGTGGACAGTAGGCCTGATAAGCGCAGCGCCATCAGGCAACCTGTGGGTTCTACTGGTTTTCAATCAGCAGTGCTTCCAGCAGATCCAGGTCGTGAAGCAGTTTCTGCAGGGTTTCATTGCTGATTTCACGGGTGGCGCGCAGGTGATATAGCTCCGCCCGCTCTGAACGCAGCGCCGCGAGGCGGAAGCGGCGTTCCAGATTCTCTTCCTGGAGCGAACTCTCAACATCATTGCGCCCATCCGCGCGACGCCGCAGGTTACCGATAACGCGGGAACTCACCTCGGTCAGCAGCTGATTATCAATGTTCTCTTCGGTATCCGCCGCCAGACGCTCTTCCATCTTCTGAATGGCGACAATCGCCACCTCCGCCGTCGCTGCACGGGCAATCCGCTCCTCTTTCAGTTGCTGAGAATGATCGGCCACTTCCAGATGTTGCAGCAGAATTGGCAGCATAATCACGCCGACAAACAGCGAGAACAGAATCACGCCAGCGGCCAGGAAGACCAGTTCGTAGCGCGCCGGGAAGACGTTGCCATCTGGCAGCAGCAGCGGGATAGACAGGACACCCGCCAGGGTGATAGCCCCGCGAACGCCCGCAAAGGAGGCGATCAAAATTTCCCGTGTTGTCCAGGAACCAAACTCCATTGGTTTCTTTTTCAGAAAACGCATGCTGAAGTTTTTCATCGTCCACAACCAGCCGAAACGCACCAGCATCAGCGCCACATAAATCAGGATGATATCGGTAAACAGCATCCAGATTTCTACGTTCGGATCGGCCTCTGCCGCCACCAGCGATGACTCGAGAATGCCCGGTAATTGCAGGCCCAACAGCAAAAAAACCATGCCGTTAAACACAAACTCAAGCATCGCCCAGGTGCTGTTGGCACGCAGACGCATGGCCAGCGGCGCGCGGCGCATCACGCCGGAACGGGTGATGGTCATCCCGGCAGCGACTGCGGCCAGAATGCCCGATACGCCAATGTGTTCCGCGATCAGATAAGAGGCGAACGGCAGCAGGAACAGCAGGACGATTTGCGTCGCTGGCTCATCGCCGCCCCAGCGGCTGAGAAAGCGCAGCGAGCGACCGTACAGCCAACTGACCACAAAGCCCGCGAGGATACCGCCTATCGCCACCTTAAAGAATTCCACCGTCGCGCCGCCAACGGTAAATACCATTGTGCCCATCGCCACCGCAACGGCAAACTTCAGTGACACCAGGCCAGAGGCATCATTCATCAGCGCCTCGCCTTGCAGGATGCCCATGATTTTCTTCGGGATCCGCCCTTCACCGACAATGCCGGAAAGCGCAACCGCATCGGTGGGCGACAGCACGGCCGCCAGCGCAAAGGCCGGAATCAACGGAATGCCCGGCACCAGCCAGTAAATCAGAAAACCAATCCCGACCACGGTGACCAGCACCAGCGCCAGTGCCAGACCGAAAATCTCTCGCCCATGTTCAAGAAATTCTCGAGTTGGCGTCTTCCAGCCATCCGCAAACAGCAGCGGCGGGATAAACAGGACCAGAAACAGTTCGGGATCAAATTCTACGTGCAGACCAAACGTCGGCCACGCCAACAGCGCACCAATCGCAATCTGCATAAGGGGTAAGGGGAGTTGGAAGGGCAATACGCGCGTAAATACCCCGGACAGCGAGACCACAAGGGTCATGATGAGTATTGTGAAGAAGATTTCCATGCGTTCCCTGTTTGCGATGTTTCTTATGTATTTGAGAGGCGTCGTACCTCGATTTTACCTTTTTCAGAGTATCGCAAAAGACAACGAGAGTGTGCTGAAAATAAAAACGGGCGGCAAAAGCCACCCGTGAGAGTGATGACAAACCTCATCCTGATACCAGACAAGCAGAGAGCACCTCATTAAAAACCAGGAAAATCAATTTATTGATTTTCGGCTGATAACCACAAAGAAGGAAAAACCACGCTTTTTCCTTCTTTGTCTGCAATTTGACGGGCGGCAAAAGCCACCCGTTTTCGGAATCCCTTTCGGAATCAGATGGCCCAGCCGCCGGCATAGAACGCCACCAGCGCCACGGCGATCACTACGGTGCCGATGTTCAGCTTACGCCACTCACCCGACACCACGCGACCAATCACCAGCGTGGCAAAACCAATCATGATGCCGGTCACGATGTTACAGGTCAGTACGATGAACACCGCCGTCACCAGACCCGCCATCGCATCGACAAAGTCTGCGAAATCGATTTTCGCCACGTTGCTCAGCATCAGCAGACCGACGTACATCAGCGCAGGCGCCGTTGCATACACCGGAACGAGGTAAGAAAGTGGCGAGAGGAACAGGATCAGCAGAAACAGCACGCCAACGGTGATCGCCGTCAGGCCGGTTTTACCGCCTGCTGCCGTACCAGCTGCCGACTCGATGTAAACCGCGGCAGGCGCAGCCCCCACCAGACCGGAGAACACGCTGCTCAGGGAGTCCGTGGTCAGCGCTTTACCGCCATCGATAATCTGCCCGTCTTTATCCAGCAGATTCGCCTGACCCGCCACAGCGCGGATGGTGCCGGTGGCATCAAACACCGCGGTCATCACCAGCGCCAGGACGCTTGGCAGAACAACCGGATTCAGTGCCCCCCATGATATCCAGGCTGCCAATCAGCGATTTACCGTTTTCATCGCTCAGCGACGGCATGGCGAAAATGCCGGAGAATTTCACCGCCGGATCAAAAATCAGACCGACCACAGAAATGCCGATAATGGTCAGCAGAATGCCGCCCGGCACTTTCAGTTTCTCCAGACCGATAATTACCGCCAGCCCCACCAGCGACATAATCACCGGAAAGGTGGCGAAGTGGCCGAGCGCCACCGGAAGACCGTCCAGCGGATTCTTGATAACCAGACCCACGCCGTTCGCCGCGATCAACAGCAAAAACAGGCCGATACCGATGCCGGTGCCATGCGCGATGCCCTGCGGCAAATTGCGCAGGATCCAGCTACGAATCCCGGTGGCAGAGATAATGGTAAACAGCACACCCATCAGGAATACCGCGCCGAGCGCAACCGGAACGCTAATCTGCTGGCCCAGTACCAGGCTGAACGCGGTGAAGGCGGTCAGCGAGATGGCACAACCAATCGCCAGCGGCAGGTTTGCCCACAGCCCCATGACGATAGAACCCAGACCGGCCACCAGACAGGTCGCGACGAACACCGCCGCGGGCGGAAATCCGGCTTTGCCCAACATGCCAGGCACGACGATAACGGAATACACCATCGCCAGAAACGTTGTTAAACCTGCCACCACTTCCTGACGAACGGTGCTTCCACGGTGTGAAATTTTAAACCAGGCGTCGAGCGAACCGCCGGTACGCGCTGAAGGCGTAGACATAGAAAACATCCCCTGAGAGTTTATTATTCGTTCTTATGCGTGGTGGACAATCCACTGCCAGCGCAACGTCAACTCCCTGTGCTCTGATCGCGACAAAAGGGGGGTCGCAAAAAGCAAACGTTTAGCTCCGCGCATAAAAAAACGGGTAGTAAAAAAAAGCAAACGATTATCCAGCGATCATACGGGGATTTTCAACTGAACTTTGCCGCTTTTTACGCATTTCTTGCACTAATGCTGAAGAAATCACCAACTGATGCGCAAACGTTATCGTCAATGCGCAATCCGGCAACATAATTTGCAGGTAGCGTCGCAAATGCCGGGTTGAGTACGGCTAAAAAAACCGCCATCAGCCGCCGGGAATCTCAAAGGGTCCGCCTTGCTGGATGGCCCGTTGCCAGGCGGGACGCATTTCCACGCGTTTTTTCCACGCGAAAATATGGGGAAGATCGGCAATACCGCCACGCGCCAGTAGCGCAAACAGCGGAAAACTCATCTGGATATCCGCCATGCTGATATGCTCCCCGGCAAACCACGGGTGCGCGGCGAGATGCGCGTCAATAAAACGTGCGTGGGTTTCCAGTTGCGGATTGAGATACGTTTTTTGCACGCCTTGCCCCAGCGCGCCGCCCAGCGTGCGCAAACCAAACGGCACGGGGGGGGGTTCCCCAGACCGGAAAAGACCAGCTTCATTAACAGCAACGGCATCAGCGACCCCTCGGCATAGTGCAACCAGAAGCGATACTGGCGCGTAGACTCCGCGTCATCCGGTTTAAACCGCCCTTCGTGGTCGTAGGTGTCCTGCAGGTACTCAAGAATTGCGCCGGATTCGGCAAGGATCGCGCCGTTATCCTCCACAACCGGGGATTTGCCCAGTGGATGGATTTTCTTCAGTGCCGGTGGGGCGAGCATGCTCTTTTCACGCTGGTAGCGCACAATCTGATAAGGCAGCGACAACTCCTCCAGCGCCCAGAGAATGCGCTGTGAGCGGGACTGGTTTAAATGATGCACCGTCAGCATGATGTTCTCCCGTCATTTCCTCTAACTCACTCTAGTAAATTATGGGAGATCGCGAAAAAAATTCGCCTAAAAAACCGTCAGATTCGCTGGTAAATGGGATAACGCGACTTACACTTACAGTATCAACACAAACCGGAACCTCCACCACGTGCTCGAATGAGGGGTGTTGACGTCGGGGGGAAACCCTCCCGTGAACCAGCGGGATAGAGAGAAAGACAAAGACCGGAAAACAAACTAAAGCGCCCTTGCGGCGCTTTAGTTTTGTTCATCTTCCAGCAGGCGCGCCCCCGTCCCCTCTTCGCCCAACCGATCCCCTGGATTACGCAACGGGCAGTCTTTACGTGATAAACAGCCACAGCCAATGCAGCCGTCCAGCTCATCACGCAGTGCGACCAGCGTATGAATACGACGATCCAGTTCGTCGCGCCACTGCGAAGAGAGTTGCTTCCACTCTTTGGCGCTGAGGGTATGACCTTCTGGTAGCACGCCCAGCGCTTCACTGATCGTTGCCAGTGGGATGCCGATCCGCTGCGCAATCTTGATGATCGCGACATAACGCAGCACATCACGCCGATATCTGCGCTGATTGCCACTGTTGCGGGTGCTGCTGATCAGCCCCTTGCTTTCATAGAAATGCAGTGCGGAAACCGCCACGCCGCTGCGCTTTGCCACTTCGCCCGGCGTGAGCATCGCTTTTATTCGCGGTAATTTCTTTTCCATAAATCGCTTTACCTCAAGTTAACTTGAGGAATTATACTCGCCCGCAGACAAAAGATGAATCGAACACTGAGAAGGAGGCAGCAGTATGTCCCATCAGCAAATTATTCAGACGCTTACTGAATGGATTGATGAACATATCGACCAACCGCTGAACATTGATGTGGTCGCGAAAAAATCTGGATATTCAAAGTGGTATTTACAAAGGATGTTCCGCACAGTGATGCGCCAGACGTTGGGTGACTATATCCGTCAGCGCCGGCTGCTATTAGCCGCCGTTGAACTGCGCAACACCGAACGACCGATATTCGATATTGCAATGGATTTAGGCTATGTGTCGCAGCAGACGTTTTCTCGCGTGTTTCGCCGGGAATTCGATCGCACCCCCAGCGACTATCGCCACCGCCTGTAGTGTTACTGTCCGCGCTGCATCAGGAGTGCGGGCGGTTGTTGCAACCAGTGAATAAAGTCTTGCGGCGGTAGCGCCTTCGCAAAGTGCCACCCCTGACAATATTGCACCCCGCGTTTAAGCAGCCAGCTCACCTGGTCCGCCGTCTCTACGCCTTCCGCGATCGTCTTCAGACGCAGGCTTTGCGCCATCTCAATGATATGCTCCGCAATCAGATGGCTGGTACTGTTGGTGGTCAGCGTATCGATAAAGGATTTGTCGATCTTAAGAATATCGACATTCAGGGAATAGAGGTTGTGCAGGTTAGAGTAGCCTGTGCCGAAATCATCAATCGCCACTTCATAGCCTGCCTGACGAAATGCCTGGATCACCGGCGTGGTTTTCGGCACATCAATAAATCCTCGTTCGGTCACTTCCACTTTAATTTGTTGCGCAAGCACGCCGTATTCGCGCGCTTTATCCGCAATCATGGCAATCAGTCGTGAAGAGTGGAAATCCGACGCGGAAAGGTTGATGGAGATATACAACTGCGGGTTTGCCGCCAGAAACGTGCCCATATCACTGAACACTTCTTCCACGACGTAGTCGGTTATCTGCGCGATCATCCCCTCTTTTTTCTGCCAACGGAATGAATTCCACCGGACTCATGACCTGGCCTTTGCATCCCGGCCAGCGCAATAACGCCTCCGCGCCCACACATTTCTCATTTTTGATGTCGATGATTGGCTGATAGTGGAGGCAAAGCTGGCGCTGTTTAAGCGCTCGCTGAAGCATTCGTGGCGGGGAGTCGTAGCGCCGACGCGCCCGCGACCAGAGCATTAGCAGCAGAAAACTGCTGATGGCCGCGAGCGGGAGCGTAATCATTAGTTGTTGATACCGGTTCTGGTAAAACCGTTGCATCGAGGTGGAAACAATCACCGCAATCGGCCGTTTGTCTGAGCGAACCACAGTATAAAAACGCGCATCCTGCTGAAAGATCGCTTCGTTACGCCGTACCAGCGGTAAAAGTTGTACCGCCCAGGCCTGTTCGCTAACGGAAAAGAAGGTGTCAGTTACCGTATCAAAGACCCCCCAGGCCAGCGTGGGGTCTTCAGACATCACTTCGCTATACGACAGCGGATTGATCACCGCGACATAGTTTCCGCGCTGCATATACGTCATTTTATAACCGGTAAAAAAAAGGCGTATCGCGAAAGTAATAAATAGAGATGTTGGGTTTCCGTTTATAATCTGCTGTCGGCATAATAAACGGCGCGGCTGGCGTCATTACTGTAGAGCATAAAAAACGGTCGCCCTGCGCATAAATTAGCTCGTTGATATAGAGGCGTCCACGGATAATATTCAACATTCTTTGTTGATGTGCCGGAGTACAGACTTGTCCCTGATACTGTTCAGCCGCATCGCGGGCTAAATCCGCCTGTAAAATGACCAGCTCAGTTTTATCTAAAGCCAGGTTCGCGAAAGTACTTAACTGCCTGGTGATTTGGGAAACTGCCTGCAGGTGGGCAAACCATAGCGCCAGCATCATGGGTAATAAAACCACCATGATTATCCCAAGGAACCTCAGCAGCCTGCGTCGCGCCCGATGATTCATTTCAGCCCTATATCCCTGCATTTTATGTGCCTGTCATCATCAAGGCAGGATGCGTAATCACACTGGTGATTACGTTGCATGAATCTGTCAATATTAGCAACAGTCTTTTATTAGTAAAAGTCTGATATTGCGGGATGCTGATAATATTCGACCGTAAGGCAAACCTGAAGTGATGATTAATTTTATTAAGGGTAATCCATTCTCTAAAAGGAGTAGATTCTTAAAGAGATTTTGCCGGGCTATTCGCAAAAAGAAATTAAGCTAAATTTTTAAAAATGGTTATTTTTTGACAAAACAGAAAAGGTAGAGTTAATGCACCTTTATTCGGTTTGCGTCCCTCCGGTAACACCACGATTAACCTGTACTCACAGGCCAGCCCATAACCACAAATAAATTATGGTTATAAAACAAGCAAAAAAAGAGGCGCGCAGGCTGGCGAGCGAATGCATAATCGTGATATAGTTCACAAATATTATGAAACAAAAACAATGTTTCATTTAGTGTTGATGTGAATGCCCATCGATAGCCAGAGTGCGCCACGCCTCCCGTGAAAACGACGCGCTGTCCAGGGCACCTGCTACTCTCAGAGGAAATATTTCATGGCTACCCTAACCACTGGCGTGGTTCTTCTCCGCTGGCAACTGCTGAGCGCTGTGCTCATGTTTCTCGCCAGCACATTGAATATTCGTTTTCGTCGCTCAGATTACATTGGTCTGGCTGTGATCAGCAGTGGGCTTGGGGTTGTCGCCGCCTGCTGGTTTGCGACGGGATTACTCGGCATCACCCTGATGGATCTCTCCGCCATCTGGAACAACATTGAATCCGTGATGGTCGAAGTGATGAGCCAGACTCCGCCGGAATGGCCGATGGTATTAACCTGATTTCACCCGAGCCTTCTCGCGGGAGGAAAAGCTCCTCCCCCATCCGTTGTGCCGTAAATCACTGACGGCATCGACTGATAAAAAAAGGCCTCCCGACATGGGAGGCCTTCTTCATGTGCAATGACAAATTAACGCATTGTTATATGGCCCAATTACCACTCAAACCGGAAACCCGCATTCACCTGCCAGTTGGTATCAATATCACCGCCAGCCGACTTTTCCAGATCCAGGTACAAGCGGGAGTTATTTTCCTGAGTCAGTTGGACGTTGGTGCCAATACCGTAGTTGATCCAGCTGTCGCTGCCGCCTTCCGTCACTTTCAGCGTGGCGTCTTTACCGCGCACAATCACATCGCGATCGCCGGCAAATTCATGCAGCCAGTCCACTTTCAGATAAACATCGCTGTTGGGGCGATCCTCAAAGCGGTGCCCAATACGCACGCCGGCGCGACCGATCAGGCTATCAATATCTTTCTGATGCACTTTCAGACCGCTGCTGGTGGTGTATCGCGCGTCATCAAGATAAGTGTAAACCAGCTGTGCCTGCGGCTCGATAAAGGACGTTTTCCCGACCGTAAATTCACGACCATATTCCGCACTGGCGCTAAGTGACCAGGTGCTGGTGTCGCCTTTGCCGCTGTTGCCATACACGTTCTGATAGTCAAAATCGCTGTCGTGATGGCTGTATTTTAAAACAAGGTCCAGGTAATCCTGTTTCTCAGGACGATTCCATGCGCTGTAGAGCGATCCGCCGAAGCTCTTGTTATCGCCAGAACCATAATCAAAATCAGAATTGCCCTTCATGTAATGTGCGGCAAGACCTCGAGTCCAGATGGCGTTTTCCCCTTCCTCTTTATTGTCGTAGCCCAGTTGCCAGAAGTGATACTGCGTTTTGAAATAGCTGCCTTTATCACTTTCCAGCTCGCCGCCTTTGTAGCGCATCCACAGACCATTTTTCTGCTGATCGTTACGCAACTCGCCCAATCGCTTATTCAGGCTGTCAATTTCGAGGCGAGCGGTTGCCGCCGCATAGTTCACACTGGCATTTGCAATAGCGGTATGGCTAGCGGCGCTGGCTTTGGTGGAAACCCCGGTAATGTACCAGTTCGTGCCGTACTGGCTGGCCGGATCGCCTTCGCGGATATCGGAACGCAGCAGCGGTTTATAGTCGTAAACGTACTCGTTGGTGATATCGATTTTGTCGTAGGCTTCAAACTTAACGTTGTTCGCGGCATCAGCCACCCATAAGTCTTCCTTCAGGGAGACCAGCTTATCGACGTTCAGCGCTTCAATGGCATGTGTACCGCCAGTGCTACTACTCACCACTTCGATGAAGTCGCTGCCGTTGCGCCGCTGGTCATCAGTTTTCGAGGTGTTGACGTCAATCAGGAAAATACCGTTGTTGCCGCGCAGGTCGTGAATTTTAACGGTTTCATTAACGCTCTGGTTGGTATGCAGGTTGAAGCCGTGCAGGTTGACAGTACCACCGTCTTTCAGCGTGATGGCGCTGATCTGCGCATCTTTACCATCCGGGATCCAGTGCGCGTTATTCATTAACGTCAGATTGAGATTACCAGTCCATTTCCCGGTATTTTCATCCAGTACGTTGGCTTCATGGCCGTGCCAGTAAGAATCTGCACCGTTCAAGGTAATATTCATCTGGCTGGTGTTAGGATACATCTTTTCGCCAAAATCGAGGTTGCCAAAAATATTGACCTGATTTTTACCAGACTGGTTAATGTTCACCGTCCCGCCATCTTTTGCACTCACAGCATCACTTTTCGATGAGCCGGAAGGATAACCCATATTATTTTCGAGTAGTTCCTTAAAGTTACTGGCATACGTATTGATATAAACATTACCGCCATTAGCTGTTATGGTAGAACCTACACCACGGGCATATAAACCATTATTCGCTACGGTTGCCTCTTTGCCATCCTCAGTATGTTCAATAATAGATCGTATATAGACACCACCGTTTAAATCTATATTAGATCCGCTGCCAGCGTAAAGCGCAGTATTATTATGATTGTATTTCGAACCCACTAAAAATGTATTGTTAAGCGTAAAGTTATCTACGGAGACACGAGAATCTTTACCCTCAACGGAAAGACCAAAGAAGGCTAACCCTGCGGGATGTTCCATCTGCGTTTTACCATCGATAGTTACCTTGTAATCACCGATAGCATAAGCACCCGACTGCGCTGCGGTGACATTACCGATACGAACCTCAAGTCCATTCCCCTCCGGGAGATCGGGGTTATCGACCTTTACTGCGAAGTCATACTGATTATCCTGTGTAATCGTATCCTTGATGCTTACCCCTTTATCAGCCGATTTACCAATAAAATTAAGCTCATATTTTTTGGCAAATGCATTTCCAGAATAAAGAATATGACTAATACTGACCGACAATGCTAAAGGCACTAATAATGTTGAATTAATCTTCCATTGATACATATACAGCTCCAACACAACAAAATTAAAACATCGATGCGATTACCAATACCTCATTAACAGAAGAGATAAGCAATACATTTATATTAATGGTGAATTGATAACGCAATATATTATTTTGAACACCACATTCACTTGTCAATATTTCAATTGGGCTGAATTACGTTTCTTTACATTAATTTATATAACTATAAGTAGAGTGATCTTATTTTTAAGAAATCAATTAGCTTTTGAATTATGTGATTTTTAATTTTTCGAAAATAACTTTCCGTTTATTCGGCTATTATTTTTTCTTTGCGTATATGTAAAAAAAAACCCCGTCAGAAACGGGGCTTTGTGATTTTTATTTAGCACAGCGCTAAACTGACGTGATCAGAATGGAATATCGTCATCAAAGTCCATCGGCGGCTCATTAGACGGTGCTGCCGGAGCAGACTGCTGCTGCGGACGAGACTGTGCGCCGCCGCTGAACTGGCTGCCGCCCTGTGGCTGCTGAGGCTGACCCCAACTGCCCTGCTGCTGCTGACCACCAGCCGGTGCGCCGCCGCCCTGACGGCCGCCCAGCATCTGCATGGTGCCACCCACGTTCACCACCACTTCTGTGGTGTACTTCTCGACGCCGGACTGATCGGTCCATTTACGGGTACGCAACTGACCTTCAATGTAGACCTGAGAACCTTTACGCAGATATTCGCTGGCCACTTCCGCCAGTTTGCCGAACAGCACAACGCGGTGCCATTCTGTCTGCTCTTTCATCTCGCCGGTCTGCTTATCACGCCAGGATTCGGAAGTAGCCAGCGTGATGTTGGCGACTGCGCCACCATTCGGCATGTAGCGTACTTCCGGGTCCTGGCCCAGATTACCCACGAGAATAACCTTATTTACGCCTCTGCTGGCCATGATCGAGTCTCCTGAAAACGTTTCTTAATAAGTGTAAACGCGCGATTGTAGCATTACCAATAGCGAATTTACTATGTTGCGACGCGGATTCCGCGAAACAACCTCAGCCGGACATTGTTACACAAGACTCTGCGTTTTGCATTCCAATACTGTATATTCATTCAGGCTTTATTGTGTCATAATTAACCGTTTGTGATCGCCGGCGGCACCCTGCTGCGCCAGGCAAAAAAAGCGTTTAATCCGGGAAAGGTGAATGGATAAGATCGAAGTTCGGGGCGCCCGCACCCATAATCTCAAAAATATCAACCTCGTCATCCCCCCGCGACAAACTGATTGTCGTGACCGGGCTGTCGGGGTCAGGCAAATCCTCGCTCGCTTTCGACACCTTGTATGCCGAAGGGCAGCGTCGTTACGTTGAATCCCTTTCCGCCTATGCGCGTCAGTTTCTGTCGCTGATGGAAAAACCGGATGTCGACCACATTGAGGGGCTGTCGCCCGCCATCTCAATTGAACAGAAATCGACGTCCCACAACCCGCGCTCCACGGTCGGCACCATTACCGAAATCCACGACTACCTGCGTCTGCTGTTTGCCCGCGTTGGCGAACCGCGCTGTCCGGATCACGATGTTCCGCTGGCGGCGCAGACCGTCAGTCAGATGGTGGATAACGTCCTGTCGCAGCCGGAGGGCAAACGCCTGATGCTGCTGGCGCCGGTAATTAAAGAGCGTAAGGGCGAGCACACCAAAACGCTGGAAAACCTGGCAAGCCAGGGTTATATCCGCGCCCGTATCGATGGCGAAGTATGCGACCTCTCCGATCCGCCGAAGCTGGAACTGCAGAAGAAACACACTATCGAGGTGGTGATCGATCGTTTCAAAGTGCGTGACGATCTGAGCACTCGTCTGGCGGAGTCGTTTGAGACTGCGCTGGAGCTTTCCGGCGGCACGGCAGTCGTTGCTGATATGGATGACGAAAAAGCAGAAGAGCTGCTCTTTTCCGCCAACTTCGCCTGCCCGATCTGCGGCTACAGCATGCGCGAACTGGAACCGCGCCTGTTCTCCTTTAACAACCCGGCGGGCGCCTGCCCGACCTGCGATGGCCTCGGCGTACAGCAGTATTTCGACCCCGATCGCGTGATCCAGAATCCTGAGCTGTCGCTGGCAGGCGGTGCCATCCGCGGCTGGGATCGCCGTAACTTCTATTACTTCCAGATGCTGAAATCGCTGGCGGAACACTACAAGTTCGACGTTGAAGCCCCGTGGTCCAGCCTGAGTGCGAACGTGCACAAAGTCGTACTGTACGGTTCTGGTAAAGAGAGCATTGAATTCAAATACATGAACGATCGTGGCGATACTTCCGTGCGCCGCCATCCGTTCGAAGGCGTACTGCACAACATGGAGCGCCGCTATAAAGAGACGGAATCCAGTGCGGTACGGGAAGAGCTCGCCAAGTTCATCAGTAACCGCCCGTGCGCCAGTTGTGAAGGAACTCGTCTGCGTCGTGAAGCGCGCCATGTCTTTGTTGAGAATACGCCGCTGCCGACCATTTCCGACATGAGCATCGGCCATGCGATGGACTTCTTCAACAATCTCAAACTCGCCGGTCAGCGGGCGAAAATTGCAGAGAAAATCCTCAAAGAGATTGGCGACCGCCTCAAGTTCCTGGTCAACGTTGGCCTCAACTATCTGACGCTGTCCCGTTCTGCGGAAACGCTCTCTGGCGGCGAAGCCCAGCGTATTCGTCTGGCAAGTCAGATTGGCGCCGGTCTGGTCGGCGTGATGTACGTGCTGGATGAGCCGTCTATCGGCCTTCATCAGCGCGATAACGAGCGTCTGCTTGGGACGCTTGTTCACCTGCGGAATCTAGGCAATACCGTAATTGTGGTGGAGCACGATGAAGATGCGATTCGCGCTGCCGACCACGTGATTGATATCGGTCCGGGTGCCGGCGTCCACGGCGGCGAAGTGGTTGCCGAAGGTCCGCTGGAAGCGATTATGGCGGTGCCGGAGTCCCTGACCGGCCAGTACATGAGTGGCAAACGCAAGATTGAAGTGCCGAAACAGCGCGTGCCCGCGAACCCGGAGAAAGTGCTGAAGCTAACCGGTGCGCGCGGCAACAACCTGAAAGACGTGACGCTGACGCTGCCGGTTGGCCTGTTCACCTGCATCACCGGCGTGTCAGGTTCCGGTAAGTCGACCCTGATTAACGATACGCTGTTCCCGATTGCGCAGCGCCAGTTGAACGGTGCGACCATCGCCGAACCGGCGCCGTACCGCGACGTGCAGGGGCTGGAGCATTTTGATAAGGTCATCGACATCGATCAGAGCCCGATTGGACGCACGCCGCGCTCCAACCCGGCAACGTACACGGGCGTGTTTACGCCAGTGCGTGAGCTGTTTGCTGGCGTACCGGAATCACGTTCACGCGGCTATACGCCGGGGCGTTTCAGTTTTAACGTTCGCGGCGGGCGTTGTGAAGCCTGTCAGGGCGATGGCGTGATTAAAGTCGAGATGCACTTCCTGCCGGATATTTACGTGCCGTGCGATCAGTGCAAGGGCAAGCGCTATAACCGCGAAACGCTGGAGATTAAGTATAAGGGCAAAACCATCCACGAAGTGCTGGATATGACTATCGAAGAAGCGCGTGAATTCTTTGATGCCGTCCCGGCGCTGGCACGTAAGCTGCAAACCCTGATGGATGTCGGTCTGACCTACATTCGTCTCGGCCAGTCGGCGACAACGCTCTCCGGCGGTGAAGCGCAGCGCGTGAAGCTGGCACGCGAGCTGTCCAAACGCGGCACCGGCCAGACGCTCTATATTCTGGATGAACCGACTACAGGTCTGCACTTTGCCGATATCCAGCAGTTGCTGGACGTGCTCCATCAGTTGCGCGATCAGGGCAATACTATCGTGGTGATTGAGCACAACCTGGACGTCATTAAAACGGCGGACTGGATTGTGGATCTCGGTCCGGAAGGCGGCAGCGGCGGCGGTGAAATCCTCGTCTCCGGTACGCCGGAAACCGTGGCGGAATGTGAAGCCTCACACACGGCCCGCTTCCTGAAACCGATGCTGTAAAAGACAAAACGCCGTTCATCTTCCACACTGAACGGCGTTTTTTTACGGCTCCACCAGCAGTTTGCGTTTCTCTTCCGGCAGCGTATTCACCGCCTGTTGATACGAGGCATCCACCAGATAATAAATTTGCGAATCCGGCAGCGATCCGTCCAGATAGACGGTGCTCCAGTGCGCTTTATTCAGATGTCGGCTCGGACGCACGTCGCTGTGCTGCTGGCGTAATAGCTCGGCCAGTTCGGGGCTGGTTTTCAGAGACACCGCCGGGCGACCTTCCACCTCTTTCACCATGGCAAAGAGCACATCTTCAACTTTGATTTGTGTGGCTTTCCAGTCACTGTGCACACTCTGCTCTGCGCCGATTTTCGCCATGCAGTATTGCAGTAACTCCGAATTGGTCATCGTGATTCCCCTTGCAAGCGTGATGCTCCACTGAAATGTCATCTATACCCAAAATAATTCGAATTGCTTAAAGGCGGCAAACCTGTGAGTCCCCGGGAGCTTACTTGAGTAAGTGACCGGGGTGAGCGGGTGCAGCCAACGCATAAGCAGCTTGAAGTATGACGGGTATATTCAGTGTGCAGCAAGACAGCAAAAGGTAAAAGCTGGCAGATCAATTTTGTTTAAAAAAACAGCAGAGACTCACCCGCCGGTTAGTACTCCGAATTTACGATCACCTCTTCACCATACGCGCCAGCCTGGGGCAACGGTCTGTAGGTCGAGTTTGAGGCGCGCAGAATGCGGATCCCACGAATGCCCGCATCCTGCGCGGCGGTAATGTCGTTATCCGAGTCACCATAGAACATGCGGATGTTTTTATCCTGCAACCACTGCGTTTTGGTGTTCTGACCCGGCTTATCTCCGGCAAAAATGACCGGATTCATATTTGCCGCCGGAATATGGAAGTTATCGGCCAGCGTTTTCGATACGGTTTCGGTTTTGGTCGGTGAACGTCCGGTAATAAAAAAGATGCTGTCGCCACGACGAACGTGCATGTCGATCAACTGGCGCGCGACCTCTTTTGGAATACTGAATTCATCCCAGCCGTTGTTCATTTTCTCCCAGAACGCCGGATTCTTCAGATATGCTTCGCTGTCCGGGGACCAGGTTTTCTTTCCACGCCAGAATCCGGGGCTGGAAAACAACACGGTGTCATCAATATCAAAACCAACGGCCATTGGCGGACGACCGGTCAGGCTGTTTTCGATCTGCGCTACGGAAACCCAGTGAACTGGAGCTTGTTCCGCGAGTTTCGCAACGTTAGTGCCGGGGTTTAATGGGGAAGGTGAAGAAGCCAGCGCGCTGGCAGAATGGTTCAACGTGAAAAGTAAGCAGATGGCGCTCAACGCCAGTGTGATCTTTCGCATATTTTTCCCTGTGAAGTCATTTAGTTATGATTTTATTAGTACGACTATTCGACAAACTCTCTGACCATAACCCCAGCGGCAGGTGAAAGGAAGAATTTTCTGCGGTTTAACCCTGGAAAAAGAGGGTGATCACATATAGAAGAAAAAAGGCCGGTTCAACCGGCCTGAGAGAAATTACATCACCGCCGCAAAGGCTTTTGCTACACGTTGCACATTCGCCACGTTCAGACCGGCCACGCACATACGCCCACTGGCAATCAGATAGACGCCAAACTCGTCGCGCAGGCGATCGACCTGAGCCGCGCTCAGCCCGGTGTAACTGAACATGCCGCGCTGTTGCAGCAGATAGTCGAAATTACGGCCCGGAATCGTAGCGGTTAGCACGTTCACCAGCTCCTGGCGCATTGCCAGAATACGGCAACGCATCGCCTCCACTTCTGCTAACCAGTCCGCTTTCAACGCCTCATCGCCGAGCACCGTCGCGACCACCTGCGCCCCAAAGTTTGGCGGGCTGGAGTAGTTACGGCGCACGGTTGCTTTCAGTTGCCCCAGCACGCGGCCTGCGGTGGAGGCATCTTCACAGACGACAGAAAGCCCACCGACGCGCTCGCCGTACAGAGAGAAGATTTTCGAGAATGAGTTGCTGACCAGGGCAGGCAGCCCGGCGCTGGCAATCGCGCGGATAGCATACGCATCGTCGTTCATCCCGGCGCCAAACCCCTGGTAAGCGATATCGAGGAACGGGATCAGATCGCCCGCTTTCAGGATTTCGATAACCGCATCCCATTGCGCGTGCGTTAAATCCGCGCCCGTCGGGTTATGGCAGCAAGGATGCAACAGGACGATACTACGCGCAGGCAGCGTTTTCAGGGTCGCCAGCAGATCGTTGAAACGCACACCGTTGGTAGTATTGTCGTACCAGGGATAGGTGCTGACGGTAAATCCAGCCCCTTCAAAAATGGCAATATGGTTTTCCCACGTCGGGTCGCTGACCCACACGCCAGAATCCGGGAAATAACGCTTGAGGAAATCGGCCCCCACTTTCAGCGCGCCAGAGCCACCCAATGTCTGGATGGTCGCCACACGCTGCTGCTGGAGAACCAGATGGTCAGCCCCAAACAGCAATGGCGCGATGGTATGACGATAGGTATTCAACCCTTCCATCGGCAGATACAGCGAGGCGCCGTGCGGCTGCGCGTTAAGACGCGCTTCGGCTTTCGCCACAGCTTTCAACTGCGGGATAATCCCGTCTTCGTTGTAATACAGACCGATACTCAGATTCACTTTGTCACTACGCGGATCTTCTTTGAACCGCTCCATGAGCGACAGAATCGGGTCGCCAGCGTAGGCGTCAACTTTTTTGAAACACGCGATGGTTCTCCAGGTTTACAGGCAGGGGGTAAGACACAATAAACCGGATGGAGAGGAAGATCGAGCGCCTGGTGGGAATATTGCCGGATGGCGCTGACGCTTATCCGGCATGGATTGTTGCAATGCTTGCTGACCGTAGGCCGGATAAGGCGCTTACGCCGCCATCCGGCACTCCACTCACTCGCTTAATCGATATACTTCATTGCCACCCGTGAGGTCAGGCGAGTAATCAGTTCGTAAGCACTTACTTTTGTAATGGACGCAATGCGTTCAACCGGGAGACCTTCCCCCCCATAAAATCACCGGGTCACCGGCCTTATCTTCTGCCTGTGGACCAAGATCAACACACACCATGTCCATTGCCACACGACCTACAATCGGTACTTCTCGGCCATTCACCAGTACCGGCGTTCCCGATGGCGCTGCGCGTGGATAACCATCGCCATAGCCCATCGCCACGACGCCAAGACGCGTATCACGTTCACTGATCCATGTTCCGCCATAGCCAACCGGCTCGCCCGCTTTATGCTCGCGCACCGCGATCAGGCTGGAGGTCAGCGACATGACTGGCTGGCAGCCGAAATCGGCCCCTGTGGACTGGTTTTCCAGCGGCGACACGCCGTAGAGAATAATGCCCGGACGAACCCAGTCAAAATGCGATTGCGGCCAGAGTAAAATCCCGCCGGAGGCGGCAATCGAGCGTTGGCCCGCTTTACCTTCACAAAAGGTATTGAACACATCAAGCTGTCGTTCAGTCGCGCCGCATTCCGGCTCATCCGCGCGGGCAAAATGGCTGACGATGTTCACTGGCTGGCGCACATTTTTACATTGCGTCAGACGCTGCCAGAAGGCGTTCGCCTCTTCGGGAAGCACGCCCAGACGATGCATACCGGTGTCGAGTTTCATCCATACGGTCACCGGTTCATCCAGTTCTGCGGCTTCCAGCGCAGCCAGTTGTTCCTGGTTATGGACCGCCGTATGCAAATGCTGGGCGGAAATGGTGGGCAGATCGGCTGCCTCAAAAAAACCTTCCAGCAGCAGGATGGGCTGCGTGATCCCCCCTGCGCGCAGACGCAAGGCTTCTTCGAGACGTGCCACGCCAAAAGCGTCAGCATCGGGGAGCGTTCGCGCAGTCTCTAACAGACCGTGTCCGTAAGCGTTCGCTTTCACGACCGCAACCAGCTTACTGGCAGGTGCCAGTTCACGCAGGCGTTGCAGGTTGTGTCGCAGAGCGCGGCGGTTAATAACGACAGTTGCCGCTTGCATTGTCATTCCTTGCCTTAATAAAGAAACAATCCTCGAAAACATTTGAGTCACAGCAAGGCGGCCAACACCGCTGTGGCGCAAAGGAAGGAGAGGATTTACTCGTCGTCGTACTGGGGTCCCGCATAATTATCGAAGCGCGACCATTGTCCGTTAAAGGTCAGTCGTACCGTCCCGATAGGGCCGTTACGCTGCTTACCAATGATGATTTCCGCAATACCTTTCAGATCGCTGTTCTCGTGATAAACCTCGTCACGGTAGATAAACATGATCAAGTCGGCATCCTGTTCGATGGAGCCGGATTCACGCAGATCGGAGTTGACCGGGCGCTTATCGGCACGTTGTTCCAGCGAGCGGTTAAGCTGCGACAGCGCTACCACCGGCACATGCAGCTCTTTCGCCAACGCTTTCAGCGAGCGGGAAATTTCAGCAATCTCCAGCGTACGGTTGTCTGAGAGCGACGGCACGCGCATCAGTTGCAGGTAGTCGATCATAATCAGCCCGATACCGCCATGTTCACGGGCGATACGGCGCGCGCGGGAGCGCACTTCCGTTGGCGTCAGACCGGAGGAGTCATCAATATAGATATTACGCTTTTCCAGCAAAATGCCCATCGTACCGGAAATGCGCGCCCAGTCCTCATCGTCCAGTTGTCCGGTACGAATACGGGTCTGATCCACGCGGGACAGCGAGGCCAGAGAACGCATCATAATCTGTTCAGAGGGCATTTCCAGACTGAAGATAAGCACCGGTTTATCCTGCAACATCGCCGCGTTTTCAACGAGGTTCATCGCAAACGTGGTCTTACCCATCGACGGACGCGCCGCGACGATAATCAGATCCGACGGCTGCAGACCTGCGGTCTTTTTTATTGAGATCGTCATAGCCGGTGTTAACCCCCCGTCACCCCGTCGTGCGGTTGCTGGAACAGTTGTTCGATACGCGCAACGGTGGCGTCGAGCACATCGGCAATGTTTTTCGGGCCTTCGTCTTTATTGGCGCGGCTTTCGGCGATTTTAAAGACGCGGGACTCGGCGAGATCGAGCAAATCTTCGCTGGTGCGCCCCTGCGGATCAAAACCCGCATCGGCAATTTCATGGGCGACGGCAATCATGTCGCGCACCACCGCACGTTCGCGCACGATATCCGCATAGGCGCTGATGTTCGCCGCACTTGGCGTATTTTTGGAGAGTTCAGCCAGATACGCAAAACCACCGACGCTGTCCAGTTGCCCTTGTCGCTCCAGCGATTCCGCGAGCGTAATCAGGTCAATCGGGCTGCCGGTTTCCTGCAATCGCCCCATTTCAGTAAAGATATGGCGGTGTGGGCGGGTATAAAAATCTTCCGCTACCACGCGCTCGGCGACATCGTCCCAGCGTTCATTATCCAGCATCAAACCGCCCAACACCGACTGTTCCGCTTCAATCGAGTGCGGCGGTACTTTCAGTCCGGCAACCTGTGGGTCGCGATCACGGACATCAGTCTGTTGTTTGTTGAAGGGTTTATTTCCTGCCATAGTGAATGGAGTTACCGAGATAAAAGTGAGTTGACGCTAATCTTCCGATGATACTGGAGAAATCATGGCAACACGAATTGAATTTCACAAGCATGGTGGTCCTGAGGTGCTTCAGGCCGTGGACTTTACCCCTGCCGATCCCGCAGCAAACGAAATCCAGGTCGAAAACAAAGCGATCGGCATTAACTTCATCGATACCTATATTCGCAGTGGGCTCTATCCCCCCCCCCCCGCGCTGCCGAGCGGTTTAGGGACCGAAGCGGCGGGCGTCGTCAGCAAAGTCGGCAGCGGCGTCAGCCATATAAAAGCGGGCGATCGCGTGGTGTATGCGCAATCCGGGCTGGGCGCTTACAGCTCGGTCCACAACGTGCCGGCCGATAAAGCCGCTATCCTGCCTGATGCCATCTCTTATGAACAGGCTGCCGCCTCTTTCCTGAAGGGACTGACCGTTTTTTATTTACTGCGCAAAACTTACGAAATCAAACCTGACGAACCGTTCCTGTTCCATGCAGCCGCCGGCGGCGTTGGGCTGATTGCCTGTCAGTGGGCGAAAGCGCTGGGCGCGAAATTGATCGGCACCGTCGGCAGTGCGCAAAAGGCGCAACGGGCGCTGGATGCTGGCGCATGGCAGGTGATTAACTATCGCGAAGAGAACATCGTTGAGCGGGTTAAAGAGGTAACCGGCGGCAAAAAAGTTCGGGTGGTGTATGACTCCGTCGGTAAGGACACGTGGGAAGCCTCGCTGGATTGTCTGCAACGCCGTGGCCTGATGGTCAGCTTTGGCAACGCATCAGGGCCGGTAACCGGCGTGAATCTGGGAATTCTGAATCAAAAAGGTTCGCTGTACGCCACGCGCCCTTCTCTTCAGGGTTACATCACCAACGCGGAAGAACTGACCGAAGCCAGCAACGAGCTGTTTTCACTGATTGCCAGCGGTGTGATCAAAGTGGATGTGCCAGACGCGCAGAAATATCCGTTGAAAGAGGCACGGCGTGCCCATGAAGTGCTGGAGAGTCGGGCGACGCAGGGATCGAGTTTGCTGATCCCTTGATTCCCTTGTTCCTGAAAGAAATTGGGCTTCCCATGCAACACGGGAAGCCCTTTCTTTTTTTAGTTCGGCTGTATGTAGGGTACAGCTCGATGAATCAGTTAGTCGCGCAATAGTGACAGATTTGCTGTTCAATTCCTATTTGGTTCTAAAGCCAAAATCACAGGTTGTGATGTATCCCTCACATCTTTAGTAACGCCAGCGGTTATTGCGCTGATATTGTGGGATTTTTGGCGATTTAATCGTTTTGATCACCCACACCACCGCAACGGCCAGCAGTAACCACGGCAGCAGTTTAATCATCAACGCAAACATGCCGCCAAGGAACATCACGAACGCGGCCACAACTAGCGCGGCCAGAATGCCCAACAGCGAGACGCCCGTGACCATCAGCATGATAAAAAAAGCCAAGCACAAAAAGTAGTTCCAGCATGATGCTCTCCCCTAATGGATTCTGCTCAGAGCATTACAAGAATCATGCCAAACTTAATCTATTGATTTACAAAGAGAACACTCCGCGAACTTTCGCAGGGCGTGGCGAAATTGACTAACTTTTAGTGAAATTCTACCGCTTATCCGCGACCAGCTTCAGCGCGTGCTCCAGCACATTGATATCGGCACCGGCTTTATGGGCATTTTCGCTCAGGTAACGGCGCCACTGGCGCGCCCCTGGGATCCCCTGGAACAACCCCAGCATATGGCGCGTAATATGTCCCAGATACGTGCCCTGACTCAGTTCGCGCTCAATATACGGGTACATCGCCCGTACCACCTCTACCGGATCGGCATCCGTGGTCGCGGCGCCAAAGATTTCGCGATCGACAGCGGCCAGAATGCCGGGGTTCTGATAGGCTTCACGCCCGACCATGACGCCATCCATATGTTCAAGGTGCGCCTTCGCCTCTTCCAGCGATTTAATGCCGCCATTAATGGACATGGTCAGTTGTGGGAAATCGCGTTTCAGTTGATACACACGCGGATAGTCCAGCGGCGGGATTTCACGGTTTTCCTTCGGACTTAAACCAGAAAGCCAGGCCTTACGCGCATGGATGATGAACATCTCGCACTCACCGCGACCAGACACCGTATTAATGAAATCGCACAGAAATTCATAGCTGTCCTGGTCATCAATACCAATGCGCGTTTTCACGGTCACCGGAATCGACACCACGTCACGCATCGCCTTCACGCAATCGGCTACCCGTTGCGCTTCCCCCCATCAGACACGCGCCAAACATGCCGTTCTGTACACGATCGGACGGGCAACCCACATTCAGGTTGATTTCGTCATAGCCGCGCGCTTCAGCCAGCTTCGCACACTGTGCCAGCGCCGCCGGATCGCTCCCACCCAGTTGCAGCGCGACCGGATGTTCTTCGTCGCTGTACGCCAGATAATCCCCTTTGCCATGAATAATCGCCCCGGTCGTCACCATCTCGGTATAGAGCAACGTCTGGCGAGACAGTTGACGCAGGAAGTAACGGCAGTGTCTGTCCGTCCAGTCGAGCATCGGCGCGATGGAGAAACGGTATGCGGGAAAAGTGGATTGGGATTCTGGCGACATGGCGATTTTTTGAACACCTGATGAATTAGGGGCGCTACTATAGCACAGGCATAACCGGAGACGTAATGCCTCCGGTTATCACTCATCAGAACGTCACGCTGACCTGCACGCCTGCGCCCCAGGTCTCGTCCTCGCCATACAGTCCCATCAAATCAAGATGTACGCGGTTGAACGGGGCAAACCCGACGCCGCCGGTAAAGACGTTGCTGTCGTTATCTTTCACGTCAGCACGGTAACCCGCACGTACGGCCAGCCAGTCGAGCGGCCGGACTTCAGCACCAACACCGACATACTGTGAGTTGTCTTCACTCTTAAAGCCTTTGGTTTCAGTGAGATCTCCGTCGGCACTCAGCGTGACAAGCTCATTTTGCCAGGCCACCCCGGCGGTGACCAGCGGGCGAATCTGGTATGTGTCTTTGTAGTTTCGCGTTTCACCCGTCATGCCGTGGGTGATAGTGATCGATTTGGTATCCAGATCGCGTGAAATGAGGTTCTGCCCGCTGATCCCCACCGTCCAGTGTTCACCAAAATCTGCCGCAATCCCGGCGTCGACGTTAAAACCGGTGTCGTCATTGCGATAACGGCTGCTGTTCCAGTCACTACTGTCGTAGTTATAGATAGACGTGGTGTAATTGTAGAGCCAGGTTTTTTGCAGTTTTGGCGTGACGCCAATCGACACCGGCACATCACCGAACGCAAACTGTCGGGCAACGGCGATACCATAATCTGAAACAATTGCCGCGCGTCCCGATGCCGTGGAGTTGAGGTGTTTGGTTATCTCATCTGAGCCTTCAATCGCCGCCTTCCCTGCTTCAACGAGCGCATAGGTATCGCTGCCCTCAATCCGGCGCAGATAGTCAATATCACCCTGATCAATGGATGAACTGACCCGTCCATGCGCGTAGCCTTTCGCCACGAAAGCCAGGGAAAGCGTCTCATTGGGAATGCTCACCGCCAGACCCGCCCCTGCACTGGCGCGTGCCGTTTTCCCTTTCAGGTATTCGAGTTCATCAGCAAGATCGCGTGCCGCACCCTGAAACTGATTCAACACGCCGCGAGGATTGAGCAAAATGTCCTGCGGCGTCAGATTATCAACCACATCATCGTAGTAATCGATTTTGTCGCTGATCTCATCAATTTCATCCTGAAGATTATCTTTGTCGGTGATTTGTGCACCGACCGCCGGAAGAATCACGGTAACACTGTCTTCAGGCTTCGCTTTCGCCAGCAACGCCGGGTTAATGAGGACCCCGCTGCCATAATTTGCCGACGCCACGCCCGTTCCGCCCATCGCATCGTTACGCGCTTCCGCCCAGGTATTCGCCGCGTTCGCCTGGTGTGAAACCAGGAACGAGACCGCAATTGCCACCACCGAAAAATTAAAATTTTTATTCACAGTAAGCCTATTTTATTTGCAGGTGAAATAATGCCTCAGCCAGTATCAGCGCGGCTGTTCAGGACTATTGCTGTGATAAAATGGATAAAGATGACGCTATTCGCTCCATGCAGAACTTGCTGGAACGCTTTTGTTATGTGACAGCCATCAATATGTATAGAAGAGAATGCGAAACAGGGAAAGATTAGCAGGCGATTTATCGTGTCGGGGAGGAACTCGGCGTTTCTCCCATAACATGATAAAGTGAGGGTTTTCTTATCCCACACAATCCGAGGTGCCTGATGGAAAAGACCACAACGCAAGAGTTGCTGGCGCAAGCTGAAAAACTGTGCGCGCAACGCAATGTGCGCCTGACCCCACAGCGCCTCGAAGTGTTGCGTCTGATGAGCCTGCAAGAAGGGGCGATTAGCGCTTACGATCTGCTGGATTTACTGCGTGAGTCAGAACCGCAGGCCAAGCCGCCAACGGTCTATCGCGCACTGGATTTCCTGCTTGAACAAGGGTTTGTACATAAGGTCGAATCCACCAACAGCTATGTTTTGTGCTATCTGTTCGATCAGCCAACCCATACTTCTGCGATGTTTATCTGCGACCGCTGCGGTGCAGTGAAGGAAGAGTGTGCGGAAGGCGTGGAAGACATTATGCATACACTGGCGGCGAAGATGGGATTTGCCCTGCGCCACAATGTGATTGAAGCACATGGATTATGTTCAGCGTGCGTGGAAGTTGAGGCTTGTCGTCACCCTGACGAGTGTCAGCACGATCATACCATTCAGGTGAAAAAGAAACCGCGCTAACAATCTGAGCGGCAAACGCTGCCGCTCAAAGCATTAAAGCAAACAGTGGGGAGTACATCCTTGTACTTTTCGGGCAGGAGTCGATTTACCAGCGGTAGTCGTTACGGGTTTCCCAGTCACCGACCTCTTTTTCCGCCTGATCTTTTGCGTAGCCGTAACGTTCCTGGATTTTACCTACCAGTTGGTCACGTTTACCTTCAATGACCGTCATATCATCGTCGGTCAGTTTGCCCCATTGCTCTTTCACTTTACCTTTGAGTTGCTTCCAGTTACCACCGGCTTCGTCTTTATTCATCATAAAGTCCTCTTCATTAGGTTGTGAATAGCGAGTTTGTATCATCCAACGTCGTTACGTTTTCTGCTGGACGTGATATTAAGTGTAGTCAGGGATTCTGGGTTCGATTCACTATTCAGAATTTTTAACCGTTACGCTGCCGAAAACCAGGTACCGTTTCGCCAGTGGCGCCGCCAGATGAAGGCTAAAGAGAGGCCACGCAGCGCCAGAAATACCGCCAGCGCCAGCCACAAACCATGATTCCCCAGCACGGGTAACGCCAATAGCGTCAGCGCAAATCCGGCAGCCGCTACCGCCATGCTGTTGCGCATTTCAGCCGCCCGCGTGGCGCCGATAAACATGCCATCCAGCAGATAGCACCAGACGCCGACCAGAGGCAAAATCACCTGCCAGAGCAGATAGCGATCGGCTAGTTGCTGGATTTGCGGCAGTGAGGTGAGCAACGCGACAATCTGTTCGCCCGCCAGCAGATAGACCAGTGAAAACAGGAGCGCCACAATGCCGGACTGGCGGCACGCCGCCCGCCAGACTTCCAGTAACTGACTGCCGTCGCGAGCGCCATAAGCCTGGCCGGAATGCGCTTCCACGGCGTAGGCAAAGCCATCCAATGCATATGCCGTAAACGTCAGCAACGTCATGAGCACGGCGTTGACGGCGATGATATCGCTGCCAAGCCTTGCGCCAAGTACAGTGATAGCGCCAAAGCAGAGTTGCAGAAGCAACGAACGCAGCATGATGTCGCGATTGAGCGCCAGAAGCCGGCGCATATTCCCGCGCCAGGCCTGTTTGAGCATGGAAAATGAAACACCGCGCAGACGCAGCACCTTACTTACCATCAACAGACCGATCAGCAACGTCGCATATTCTGCGATCACCGTTGCCAGTGCGGCCCCTTGCACGTTCATGTGCAGCCCCATCACCAGCCAGAGATCGAGCACAATGTTCAGGATATTGCCAACAACCAGCAGGATCACCGGCGCACGCGCATACTGTACGCCCAGTAACCAGCCGAGCAGGACCAGATTCGCCAGCGAGGCTGGAGCGCTCAGCCAGCGAATCGCCAGAAACCGCCGGGCCTGCTCCAGCACCGCTTCACTACCGCCGACAATGTGCAGCGCCAGGTCAATAATCGGCGTGCGAAACAGTGCAATCAAGGCTCCCGCGCCCAGCGCCAGAATCAGCGGTTGTAACAGCGCACGCGCCAGCGCCTGAGGATCCTTCGCACCGAACGCCTGCGCCGTCAGTCCGGTAGTGCTCATGCGTAAAAAGAGCAACAGCATGAACAGAAAACTGGTTGCGGTTGCGCCTACTGCCACACCGCCGAGATAGACGGGGCTGTCCAGATGTCCAATGACCGCCGTATCCACCAGTCCCAGCAACGGAACCGTAATATTGGAGAAAATCATGGGTAAGGCGAGGCGCCAGAGTGCTTTGTCAGCAGAAGCAAAAAACGGCATGGAGACGAGCCTGAGAAGAGGTCATAACGAGAGTGGTGAGAGTGCCGGATAACGGCGTAAACGCCTTATCCGGCCTACAGAAATACTACAGCCATTCACCATTACGGATGACGCCAACGGCCAATCCTTCGATGGTAAAATTCTGTTCGCGAAGGTCAACCAGGATCGGTTTAAATTCGCTGTTTTCGGGCAGCAGTTCTACTTTATTGCCCTGTTTTTTCAGGCGCTTGACCGTCACTTCGTCATCGATACGCGCCACCACTACCTGGCCGTTACGCACGTCCTGGGTTTTGTGTACCGCCAGCAAATCGCCATCCATAATGCCGATGTCTTTCATCGACATTCCGCTGACGCGCAGCAGGAAATCGGCATTCGGCTTAAACAGCGACGGATCAACCTGATAATGGCCTTCGATGTGCTGCTGTGCCAGCAGCGGTTCACCCGCCGCTACGCGACCGATGAGCGGTAAACCCTCTTCTTCTTCCTGCAACAGTCGAATGCCGCGCGAAGCGCCAGAGACGATTTCAATCGCACCTTTACGCGCCAGCGCTTTCAGGTGTTCTTCAGCCGCGTTTGGGGAACGGAACCCCAAACGCTGCGCGATCTCCGCACGCGTCGGTGGCATACCTGTCTGGCTGATGTGATCCCGAATGAGATCAAACACCTCTTGTTGCCTGGCCGTTAACGCTTTCATTCCGCCCCCTGGGTGTATATACAGTTATGCTGTGAGTATATACAGCTAAAGGTGATTTTGGAACCACAAACTGCACATTCAACAGCAGATTTAACCGGTTATGGAATCAGGGTCGAAAAACCTTAGCGAAAATGTGACCACAGCAGGAGACCCCAGGTGATCAACGCCACCATGATTGAGAGCAGCACCGCAGCCGATCCCATATCTTTAGCGCGACCAGAGAGCTCGTGATAATCAGAGCCGATACGGTCCACCACGGCCTCAATGGCGCTGTTGAGAATTTCAACAATCATGACCAGCATGACGGAGCCTATTAGCAGTACGCGCGTAATGGCATCCACATCCAGCCAGCAGGCGACCGCCACGGCCAACAACACCGCGATGCTTTCCTGACGGAACGCCGCCTCGTTAATCCACGCGGCGCGAAAACCTTTCCAGGAATAGCCTGCCGCTTTGATAATTCGGGTGAATCCAGTGGTATTATTAGCCATTAAAAGAACCTTTTTTGCATTATTGGCGTCAATGACATTGTCTTGTTAACTCATGTGATTCGAGTAACGGCAACGCGGCGCGAAGTATGACGGGATACACCAGAAATTCACATGACTTTCTGATATCCTTGCATCGCAATTGCATTATTAACCAGAGGCTTTACATCGTTTATGTCCGGCTGGCCACGAATTTACTACAAAATCCTGAATTTACCATTAAGCGTACTGGTAAAAAGTAAGTCTATTCCGGCAGATCCTGCCCCGGAATTGGGACTCGATACCTCTCGTCCAATTATGTACGTTTTACCGTACAACTCCAAAGCGGACTTGCTGACCCTGCGAGCGCAATGTCTGGCGCACGATCTCCCCGACCCGTTAGAGCCGCTGGAGATCGATGGCACACAGTTGCCGCGCTATGTGTTCATTCACGGCGGACCGCGTGTCTTCACTTATTACACGCCGAAAGAAGAGTCCATCAAGCTGTTCCATAACTATCTCGACCTGCACCGCAGCAACACGGATCTGGATGTGCAAATGGTGCCGGTATCGGTGATGTTTGGGCGCTCTCCAGGCCGTGAAAAAGGTGAAGTGAACCCGCCGCTGCGCATGCTTAACGGCGTTCAGAAGTTCTTTGCCGTCTCCTGGCTTGGCCGCGACAGCTTTGTCCGCTTCTCGCCGTCCGTCTCTCTGCGCCGAATGGCCGATGAGCACGGCACGGATAAAACCATCGCGCAGAAACTGGCGCGCGTTGCGCGTATGCACTTCGCCCGTCAGCGCCTGGCCGCTGTGGGGCCGCGCCTGCCTGCGCGTCAGGATCTCTTCAACAAGCTGCTGGCGTCCAAAGCAATTGCCCGTGCCGTAGAAGATGAAGCGCGCAGCAAAAAAATCTCCCATGAAAAGGCGCAGCAAAACGCCATTGCGCTGATGGAAGAGATCGCCGCCAACTTCTCTTACGAGATGATTCGCCTGACCGACCGTATTCTGGGCTTCACCTGGAACCGGCTGTATCAGGGGATTAACGTTCACAACGCGGAGCGCGTCCGCCAACTGGCGCACGACGGGCACGAAATTGTCTATGTGCCCTGCCACCGCAGCCATATGGACTATCTGCTGCTTTCGTACGTGTTATACCACCAGGGGCTGGTGCCGCCGCACATCGCTGCAGGTATCAACCTGAACTTCTGGCCGGCAGGTCCGATCTTCCGCCGCCTGGGCGCCTTCTTTATTCGTCGTACCTTTAAGGGCAATAAGCTCTATTCCACGGTTTTCCGTGAGTATCTGGGCGAACTGTTCAGTCGCGGCTACTCGGTTGAATACTTTGTCGAAGGCGGGCGTTCCCGTACCGGTCGTCTGCTGGATCCGAAAACCGGCACGCTGTCGATGACCATTCAGGCGATGCTGCGCGGCGGCACCCGTCCGATCACCCTGGTGCCGATTTACATCGGTTACGAACACGTGATGGAAGTGGGAACCTATGCCAAAGAGCTGCGCGGCGCGACTAAAGAGAAAGAAAGCCTGCCGCAGATGCTGCGTGGCCTGAGCAAGCTGCGTAATCTCGGCCAGGGCTACGTTAACTTTGGCGAGCCGATGCCGCTGATGACGTACCTGAATCACCACGTGCCGGAGTGGCGCGAGTCAATCGATCCTATCGAAGCAATACGTCCGGCCTGGCTGACGCCAACGGTAAATGGGATTGCGGCAGAGCTGATGGTACGTATTAACAACGCGGGTGCGGCGAACGCCATGAACCTGTGTTGCACCGCGCTGTTAGCCTCTCGCCAGCGTTCGCTGACCCGTGAGCAGTTGACGGAACAACTCAACTGCTATTTGGATCTGATGCGCAATGTGCCGTATTCCGCCGACTCCACGGTCCCATCTGTCAGCGCCAGCGATCTTATCGATCACGCGCTACAAATGAACAAGTTTGAAGTCGAGAAGGATACCATTGGCGATATCATCATTCTGCCGCGCGAGCAGGCGGTGCTGATGACCTACTATCGCAATAACATCGCGCATATGCTGGTGCTGCCGTCACTGATGGCGGCGATCGTCACCCAGCATCGTCATATTTCCCGCGAAGCGTTGCTGGAACACGTTGACGTGCTGTATCCGATGCTGAAAGCCGAGCTGTTCCTGCGCTGGGAGCGCGATGAACTGGCTGGCGTGATTGATGCCCTGGCAGCAGAGATGCAGCGTCAGGGGCTGATAACGGTTCAGGATGCAGAACTGCATATCAACCCGGCTCATTCCCGTACGCTGCAACTGCTGGCCGCAGGGGCGCGCGAAACGTTGCAGCGTTATGCCATCACCTTCTGGCTGCTGAGCGCCAACCCGTCGATTAACCGCGGGACGCTGGAGAAAGAGAGCCGCACCGTGGCGCAGCGTCTGTCCGTGTTGCACGGCATCAACGCGCCGGAATTCTTCGACAAGGCGGTGTTCAGCTCACTGGTGCTGACCCTGCGTGACGAGGGTTACATCAGCGATACCGGCGATGCGGAGCCGGGCGAAACGATGAAGGTGTATCAGATGCTGGCGGAACTGATCACGTCGGATGTACGCCTCACCATCGAGAGCGCCACGCAGAGCGAGTAATGCAGAGAAAAGCCGGTCAAGATGACCGGCTTTTTTTATGTCAGATTGCCGGATGGCGGCGTTCCGCCTGATCCGGCCTACAGTTTGGTAAGCGCAGCGCCATCGGGCAAGATGCTTTATAAGTGCCAGTAACTCATCGCCAGACCGATAAACAACACCAGCCCGACGTAGTTATTATTCATAAACGCTTTAAAGCAGGCTTCGCGCTCGCGGTTGGCAATCAGTTTCTGTTGATAAACAAACAGCGCGCCAGCGACCAGCACAGACCAGTAATAACCCAGCCCCAGACCATTCAGCCAGCCGATCAGTGCCATCAGCGCCATCACGCCCACCTGTAAAATACCGATGATCAGCTTGTCATGTTCGCCAAACAGAATGGCGGTCGATTTAATGCCGATTTTCAGATCGTCATCGCGGTCAACCATCGCGTATTGGGTATCGTAGGCCACCGCCCACAGAATGTTTGCCAGGAACATCAGCCAGCAGCTCAACGGCACCGACTCACTCACCGCCGCAAAGGCCATCGGGATTGACCAGCCAAACGCCGCCCCCCAGCACCACCTGCGGCAGGTGGGTGTAACGCTTCATAAACGGATAGACCCACGCCAGAGCCAGTGCTGCAACCGACAGCAATATGGTCATGGTGTTGAGCGTTAATACCAGCAGAAAAGCGAGCAGTACCAGCACCACAAACAGTGTCCGGGCCTCTTTTTCCGTCACCGCGCCGCTGGGCAACGGGCGGTTCGCCGTGCGTTTAACATGCCCGTCGAATTTGCGATCGGCATAGTCATTGACCACGCACCCAGCGGCACGCATCAGCCAGACTCCAGCGACAAACACCGCCAGAATCCACAGTTGGGGGACGCCAGGGGTTGCCACCCATAACGCCCACAGCGTTGGCCAGAGCAACAACAAGGCGCCGATGGGCTTATCCGTACGCATCAAGCGGTGAAACGCCAGTAGCTTATTCTGCGTCAGACTCCACTCCATTTTATTTTCCTCTTAGTACAACGGCGATGCAGGTAAAAACAGTTCGGTCAGCATCAGCGGCTTACCGCTCAAACGTAGTCGGGAACGGCGTCCCCACAGTCCCGCATCACAACCAATCTCAATAAAATCTCGGGTCAACGTCGATGATGTAAACAGATAACGCCCCAGCGGGGTCTTGCCCAAATTTTGTAAGGCAAGTTCGGGGCCAGACAGCGTGGATTCAGGCACCACGGTTCGTCCGGCTAACCAGGGTTCACTATCGGCACAGAGCAGGATTTCACGCAGCCAGTAGCGGGATTCTTTTGGCAGTCGCGTTAGCTCTTCCACCACGTCGTTTTGACCGACAAAACCTTCCCTGATCAGTGTCACAGTGACCCGTTTTCCCTGCTGCTCAAAACGTTTTGTCATGGAATCTTCCAGTAGCAGCCAGTCGAGCTGTTCTGGGTCCAGAGCGGGGATCTCTTCAAAATAGCGCAGCGCACGCAGTTGCGTTAACGCGGGGTGTGACATGCCTGACTCTCCGTTTCATAACTGAAAGGCATTGTATCGCAGAAAAGCGCTTACGGGAGATGGAAACATAATTAAGTGATCTGTTGCGCAACAGAAACGTAACAAATCGCAGGAAATGCTAAAAAAAAGGTGCGCCAGAAGACGCACCAGTTGTTGCAAATCAGCAATGTGGGGAGAAGATTACCCCTTGCCTTTTACACTGCTGATAAAGGTGGAACGGGCAGATGTCGATCCCAGACGTTCAGCTTCATCAAGCAGTTTCAGCGCTTTATCAACGTCGCCTTTGGCGACGGCGTCTTTAATCGCTTTGTTAAAGTAGCTTTCGGTGTCGTTCAACATCGGCTCGCTTTTCTTCGCGGGCGCAGGTGCCGCCACCGGCGCAGCAACAGGTGCCGCGTAGGTCGGTGCAGGTGCGGCAGTGTTACCCACCGTCACCGGACCCGGGCCGGAAGAACCAAACAGTGGCCCGACCAGCACGCTGGAACTGCTGTTGGTTTTCACTTTCAGCTTCAGCAGGCCGTCGGTGGTATGGCGGGCGATCGGGTCCGGGATATCCGGCACGGAGTTACCCACGCCTTTGGCATAGGCTTTCGCCGGATCGAGCAGTTTGGTGGTCTGCTGGAGATCTTTCTCGGTCGTAAAGACCAGCACATAGAGCTTCTGCTGCCCCAGCGCTGGCGTCAGGCGCATCACCCCTTCCAGACGATCCGCGCTCATTACGCCCGGCTCCTGGTAGGTGAAATAGCTGCTGGGGAAGAAGGCAGAAGGTGTCATGTTCTGATCGAGAATCAGGACGTTGGGCGCAAACACACTGGTTTGTTTGTTCACTTCACTGGAAAGCGTAATGTTCAATTCGCCGATATTCGCCGGTACGCTGTACGCGGCGACAGGCCCGGAAATGCCAGCCACGTCAAGACGCTGACCGCCGGTAGAAAGCTGTGTAGTTTGCGTGTTGGACTGGTCAACCGGCGTCCAGGTTAACTGCTGGAGGGCCGCCGTCGGAATCGTCGGTGCGGCGCTGGTATTCTGTGGAACGTAATTCACGTCAGCCAGGCTGATGCCCGGCGCACTGGCAAATAACCCTGCGGATAAACAAAGGGCGACGAGACTTTTCTTCATTTTCATTGTTATCACCTCAGAAAGCATGGGTTCAGCGGTGGCCAGGCAATAGCGCGCTAAACCAGATGATGCCGGATGGCGGCGGAGCCTTATCCGGCCTACAAACGGGTGCAGTAGGCCCGATAAGCTTGCGCCATCGGACATTGCAGCAGTTTGGGAGGGGCTTACGCCCCTCGCTACGTCAGGTTAGTGCCGGATTACCACCAGATTTCCATCTGAGCACCGAAGGACCACTCATCGTTGTCGCCACGGCTGTAGGTGCGCGCACTAGTATCGCTATAGGCGATGCCGTTGTCGTAACCCCATTTCTCATCCCACTTCGCGTAGGTGGCGAAGACACGAATCGCCGGGCGGGACCAGATGCTGTCGCCAGCCTGCCACTGTTGTGCCAGGGTGATTTTGTACTGGTTGTTGGTGTCGTCAGTACGCTGAGACTTCACGTTGTCGTAGCCGATTTCCATCAGGGTGCTCATGATCGGTGTCCATTTGAACATCGGACGCACACCGACGGTGTACCAGGTTGAACCGTTGTTATCGTCACGGTCGATATCCTGATACATACCGACGTACATCAGGTCCCAACGGTCGCCCAGAGAGATAGCACCGTGGTCGAGGATACGCACCAGACTACCGTTGTTGTTGATTTCGTTGTTAACGACACCAATTTCCGTATCAGGGTTGTAGCTGTTGCCCGTGAAGGAGCCTTGTGGGATCCCTTTACCCTGAGTGGTCATAGCGTCAGTGGCGTACTGAACCACAAACTTGTTGTAGCCTTTCAGCATGCTCTGCGTGTGTTCAGCGGTGAACATCCAGCCGTCTTTAGTGGCGCCGTCGGCATAGCTGTAACCGTCAGTTTTGTTCGCACGACCGTAGTCAACACCCAGCTCCAGCACGCCGTCCGGGTTGGTTTCCAGACCGGCTAAACGCACGTCGAAAACGTCGTTCGCCGTGTCTTTGTAACGGCTATAGATATCATTGCTGCTAAAGATGTACGAGCCGCCCGCTTCCTGAGAACGGGTGGCAGCCAGAGACAGCTTGCCGAAGCCCAGGTCGATATTTTCGATACCGGCACCAGGACCTGAGATATCCCAGTAGTAGAAGTCGATCATATGGACGTCATGACGCTGATAGAAGCGCTTACCTGCCCAGATGGTGGAGCCCGGCAGCCAGTCGATCAGGTTTTTACCCTGGACGTTCGCTTCACGGAATGCCGGGTCGGTGGCTTCCCAGTCATTCTGCTGGGCAACAGAGTAGGCAACGTTAGTGTCAAAATAGAAGCTCTTATCGCCCTCTTTCCAGACTTCCTGGCCCAGTTTAATTTCTGCGTAAGTTTCACATTCGTTACCCAGACGGTACTTACTTTGAGCACCGGTCGCCTGGAAACATTGTTGTTCGCCGCCACTACCCGTCCAGCCGATACCGGAACGAGCATAACCATGGAAATCTACGGCCATTGCCTGAACAGACATAATGCCTGCTGCGACGGCAACCGCCAGGGGGAGTTTGCGCAGAGTAATCATCATTCTATCTCCTGAGATCATTGCTTTTCTTTGAACGCTTCACCGTAGGGCTTTGCGCTTTTTTTTAATGGAACACCTTAAACGCCTGGCTCTTTATGCAACCGACGACATGCTGTGCCATCCTCACGAAACAGATGACAACGTTCTGGCGGCAGGCCAATAGCGAATGTGGCGCCCTCTTCTACCAACACCACGTCGTTCTGGCGGTACACCAGGTTTTGACGCAGGGCGGGGATCTGGATATGAATCTGTGTTTCGTGACCAAGCTGTTCGACGACCTGAACCTCGCCTTCCAGCGTGACATCGGCGATATCGCTGGGCAGCAGGTGTTCCGGACGGATACCCAGCGACATGTTTACGCCCACCTGCACATCGCGGCTGTCGACCGGCAACCAGACGTGCTGACGGTTCGGCAGTTCAACCTGTACCTGGTCAATGGCCGTCGCGGTGACTTTCACCGGCAGGAAGTTCATCTTCGGCGAACCGATAAAGCCCGCGACGAAGCGATCTGCCGGGTAGTGATACAGCTCCAGCGGCTTGCCAATCTGGGCGACGCGACCGGCGTCAAGCACCACGATTTTGTCAGCCAGCGTCATCGCTTCGACCTGATCGTGAGTGACATAGATCATCGTGCGACCCAGGCGTTTATGCAGACGGGAGATTTCGATACGCATCTGCACGCGCAGCGCGGCGTCAAGGTTGGAGAGGGGTTCATCGAGCAGGAACACACGCGGTTCCGCCACCAGCGTTCGGCCAATCGCCACGCGCTGACGCTGCCCCCCCTGAAAGGGCTTTCGGTTTACGCTCCAGCAGATGCGCCAGTTGCAGCACTTCTGCAACCTGGTTAACACGCTGATTCATTACCTCTTTTTTCGCGCCCGCCAGTTTCAGGCCAAACGACATATTTTCGGCAACGGACAAATGGGGATAGAGCGCGTAGGACTGGAAGACCATCCCGACGCCACGTTCGGCAGGCGGGACATCGTTCATACGGGTTTCCCCAATATAGAGGTCTCCGCTGGTAATCGTTTCAAGTCCGGCAATCATACGGAGCAGGGTCGATTTGCCGCAGCCTGACGGTCCAACAAACACCACGAACTCCCCTTCGTGAATGTCGAGATTGATATCCTTCGATACCACCACATCACCCCAGGCTTTCGTTACATTTCGCAGCTGTACGCTCGCCATGCCTTCTCCCTTCGTTACAACCTGTCATTGACAGCAACATTCATGATGGCCCGACTATGCGGGATTCACTGCGTGCGTAAATCCTCCACCCCCCGGCTTTTTTATGGGGGGAGGAGTCGGGAGGATGAGGGAAGGAAGACTGAGACCCTGGCCGGGGGACATCGCGTAATTTCGTGATATTCCCCGCAAAAATGAGTCTGTTTTTATGTGCGCCAGTACGCATTACTCACATTTCTGCAACACAGATCACATAAAGAGCGGGTGGGGCGTAGGGTTAAGGAGGATGGAAAGAGGATGTCAAATAAGGAGACTGAGTCACGTTGAACCACTGAAGTCTTACCACGAGCACATCACCAAAAGGATGGCAGATATGAAGATCAAGACTGGCGCACGCGTTTTCGCATTGTCCGCCCTCGCAGCAATGATGATTTCCGCACCGGCTCTGGCCAAAATTGAAGAAGGTAAACTGGTTATCTGGATTAACGGCGATAAAGGCTATAACGGCCTGGCCGAAGTGGGTAAAAAAATTCGAGAAAGACACCGGGATTAAAGTGACCATCGAGCACCCGGACAAGTTGGAAGAAAAATTCCCGCAGGTCGCGGCAACCGGTGACGGTCCGGACATCATCTTCTGGGCGCACGATCGTTTTGGCGGTTACGCACAGTCTGGTCTGTTGGCTGAAATCACGCCGGATAAAGCGTTCCAGGACAAACTCTATCCGTTCACCTGGGATGCCGTGCGTTACAACGGCAAGCTGATCGCCTATCCGATCGCGGTTGAAGCGCTGTCGCTGATTTACAACAAAGACCTGGTGGCAAACCCACCGAAGACCTGGGAAGAAATTCCGGCGCTGGATAAAGAGCTGAAGGCGAAAGGTAAGAGCGCGCTGATGTTCAACCTGCAAGAACCGTACTTCACCTGGCCGCTGATTGCTGCCGACGGCGGTTACGCGTTCAAGTTTGAAAACGGCAAATACGATGTGAAAGATGTGGGCGTCGACAGCGCAGGCGCGAAAGCGGGTCTGAGTTTCCTGGTTGACCTCATCAAGAACAAACACATGAATGCCGACACCGATTACTCCATCGCCGAAGCGGCCTTTAACAAAGGCGACACCGCAATGACCATCAACGGTCCGTGGGCATGGTCGAACATCGATAAGAGCAAAGTGAATTACGGTGTGACGCTGCTGCCGACCTTCAAAGGCAAACCGTCCAAACCGTTCGTCGGCGTGCTGAGTGCCGGTATTAACGCCGCCAGCCCGAACAAAGAACTGGCGAAAGAGTTCCTGGAAAACTACCTGCTGACCGATCAGGGTCTGGAAGAAGTGAACAAGGACAAACCGCTGGGCGCCGTAGCGCTGAAATCCTACCAGGATCAGTTAGCGAAAGACCCGCGCATCGCCGCCACCATGGATAACGCCCAGAAAGGCGAAATCATGCCGAACATCCCGCAGATGTCTGCGTTCTGGTACGCGGTTCGTACGGCTGTCATCAACGCCGCCAGTGGTCGTCAGACCGTTGACGCGGCTCTGAAAGATGCGCAGGGCCGTATCACCAAGTAACGCTGTCGATGTGCCGGATGGCGGCATAAATGCTTTATCCGGCCTACAGACGTTTGTAGGCCTGATAAGCACAGCGCCATCAGGCACATTTACGACAAGATTTCATCGTTGTAGAGGAAGATCCCCATGGATGTCATTAAAAAGAAACATTGGTGGCAAAGCGACACGCTGAAATGGTCAGTGATGAGTCTGCTGGGCCTGCTGGTGGGTTACCTTGTAGTTTTAATGTACGCACAAGGGGAATATCTGTTCGCCATCATGACGCTGATTTTAAGCTCTGCTGGCCTGTACATTTTTGCCAACCGTAAGACCTACGCCTGGCGCTACGTTTACCCTGGTATGGCCGGTATGGGGCTGTTCGTCCTGTTCCCGCTGATTTGTACCATCGCCATCGCCTTTACCAACTACAGCAGCACCAACCAGCTCACCTTTGAGCGCGCGCAACAGGTGCTGATGGACCGTTCTTACCAGGCGGGTAAGACCTTTAACTTCGGCCTGTATCCGGCCGGTGAAGAGTGGCAACTGGCCCTCACCGACGGTGAAACCGGAAAGAATTACCTCTCCGACGCCTTTAAATTTGGCGGTGAGCAAAAGCTGGCGCTGAAAGAGACGGACGCCCTGCCGACCGGTGAACGCGCAACGCTGCGCATCATCACCCAGAATCGTCAGGCACTGAATCAGATTACCGCCGTGATGCCCGATGACAGCAAAGTGATCATGAGCTCGCTGCGCCAGTTCTCCGGTACGCAGCCGCTGTACACCCTTGCCGATGACGGCACGTTGACCAACAATCAGAGCGGTATGAAGTATCGCGCCAATAACGACATTGGTTACTACCAGTCCATCAATGCGGACGGCAACTGGGGTGATGAGAAGCTGAGTCCGGGCTATACCGTGACCATCGGCTGGGATAACTTTACCCGCGTCTTTACGGACGAAGGGATCCAGAAGCCGTTCTTCGCCATCTTCGTGTGGACGGTGGTTTTCTCAGTGCTGACCGTCATTCTGACCGTCGCCGTGGGTATGGTGCTGGCGTGTCTCGTGCAGTGGGAGTCGCTGAAAGGGAAAGCGATTTACCGCGTCCTGCTGATTCTGCCCTACGCCGTGCCGTCGTTTATCTCGATTCTGATCTTCAAAGGTCTGTTCAACCAGAGCTTTGGTGAAATCAACATGATGCTGAGCGCGCTGTTTGGCATTAAACCGGCGTGGTTCAGCGACCCGACCACCGCCCGTTCGATGATCATTATCGTCAATACCTGGCTGGGTTATCCGTACATGATGATCCTGTGCATGGGCCTATTGAAAGCGATTCCGGACGATCTGTACGAAGCCTCGGCAATGGATGGCGCCGGCCCGTTCCAGAATTTCTTTAAGATTACGCTCCCGCTGCTGATCAAGCCGCTGACGCCGCTGATGATCGCCAGCTTCGCCTTTAACTTTAACAACTTCGTGCTGATTCAACTGTTGACCAACGGCGGCCCGGATCGTCTCGGAACGACCACGCCCGCAGGCTATACCGACCTGCTGGTGAGCTACACCTATCGCATCGCCTTTGAAGGCGGCGGCGGTCAGGACTTTGGCCTGGCGGCAGCTATCGCCACGCTGATCTTCCTGCTGGTCGGCGCCCTGGCGATTGTGAATCTGAAAGCCACACGCATGAAGTTTGATTAATCAGAATCACCAGGCGTCATTGGCGCAGCCAGTCTGGAGCGGTATTAAGGAGTAAAGAAATATTATGGCTATGGTCCAACCCAAATCTCAAAAGTTGCGTCTCTTCATCACGCATCTCGGGCTGCTGATTTTCATCGCGGCGATCATGTTCCCGCTGCTGATGGTTATCGCCATCTCGTTGCGTGAAGGTAACTTTGCCACCGGGAGCCTGATCCCGGAAAAAATCTCCTGGGAGCACTGGCGGCTGGCGCTGGGCTTTAGCGTTGAACACGCTGATGGCCGCGTCACGCCGCCCCCCTTCCCGGTGCTGTTATGGTTGTGGAACTCGGTGAAAATCGCCGGGATCACCGCAATCGGCATCGTGGCGCTGTCAACGACCTGTGCCTACGCCTTTGCCCGTATGCGTTTCCCCGGTAAAGCCACGCTGCTCAAAGGAATGCTGATTTTCCAGATGTTCCCGGCAGTACTGTCGCTGGTGGCGTTGTATGCCTTGTTTGACCGCCTCGGTCAGTATATTCCGTTTATCGGTCTGAACACCCACGGCGGAGTGATCTTCGCCTATCTTGGCGGTATCGCACTGCATGTGTGGACCATCAAAGGCTATTTCGAAACCATCGACGGCTCGCTGGAAGAAGCGGCCGCACTGGATGGCGCAACCCCGTGGCAGGCGTTCCGCCTGGTACTGCTGCCGCTGTCGGTGCCGATTCTGGCGGTGGTCTTTATTCTGTCGTTCATTGCCGCCATCACCGAAGTACCGGTTGCCTCACTGTTGCTGCGTGATGTGAACAGCTACACCCTGGCGGTCGGGATGCAGCAGTACCTCAACCCGCAAAACTATCTGTGGGGCGATTTTGCCGCTGCGGCGGTGCTGTCTGCGATTCCAATCACTCTGGTCTTCCTGCTGGCGCAGCGCTGGCTGGTCAACGGCCTGACGGCGGGCGGCGTCAAAGGTTAAGTTTCATCGTAGTAATGCCACTGCACCCTCAACTTGTTTTATCCAACTTGTGACTGTAATTCGGCGCTCCACGGAGCGCCCTTTTTTTTGTCTGCCGGATGGCGGCAACTCGCTTTTTTATTCGCTCTACCGTCCATCGTAGGCCTGATAAGCGCAGCGCCATCAGGCAACCTGGACACACGGCCTACTCGCGCTTCAGGCGTTTCGAATTACACATCCAGAGGGTGATCACCAGCAGCAGGATCGCTGCCGAGTAGATCAACACGTCCATTGGCGACTTGTGATCGACAATGATCAGCCGGACAATCGCGGTGATCCCGATATAGATGAAATAGCGCAGCGGAAAGTGAAAACCCGACTGAAAGTACTTCACAATCAGCGCGATAAATTCGAAATAAAGAAAGTAGACAACCAGCCCTTCCACCAGCTCATACTTGCTGGCTTGCTCAGGCGCGAAGAGGACATCTGCCAGATGCAGCGTCTCTTTGCCGAGGAATACGACCAGGATCAGGCCCAGACTCAACAGCCCGAGGTTCAACACGGTCTGTAGGATCGTAGAGATAAACTCCACGCGCGGACGAGAGAGTGACGTCATAACAGCACCTCTTTCTCAGTGGTGAGGTTCCTGTATAACGCAAAAATGTGACGGATATCTATATTTTTTGTTTATGTTTTGTGCAACCAGAAAAGGATGTGACAATCCTTTCAACCCTAACATTCTGAAAGGAAGGCGAAATGCTTCGGTTTCAAATGGCTGTACGCGACGATGCCAGCCTGTTGAGCACAATGGGATATTCCAGCTATCGTCATCATTTTGCCCATCTGTGGAAAAATGATGACGAACTGGCGGCGTATCTTGAGCAGGAATATTCGCTGCCCGCCATCGCCAGAAGTCTCGCAGAAGCGGGGACCTTCTGGTTGATCGCTTTTACTGACGTCCCGATTGGTTTTGCGAAGTATTCGTTACATCAGGCCATTGAGCCGCAAGCCCCGCCGGGGACATTGCTGCATAAGATCTACCTTATGCCGGGCGCAACCGGCAAACAGTACGGTGAACAGCTTTTTGCCGAAGTGGTCCGCCAGGCCAAAGCGCAAGGGGAAACGCGGATCTGGCTGGAGGTACTGGCGGATAACCCCCGGGCACGTCAGTTCTATGAACAACAGGGAATGACCTTTGTGAAAGACACTTTTTTTTACTACCACGTCGCAGACCGCTACGCTTCACGTCATGGAAAAACGGCTCTAATAGCCCCCGGATGGCAAACGATACTGGCATCTATGCAGGTAACCCAGCCAGTCTCCCGGCTGGATAAAGCCCTGTGACCTTAGCGGAAATTCACACTTTTATCGCTGGTCATGTCATAGAGCTGGAATTTACGTCCGAGCTGCTGACCGCCATCACGCGTCAACGGCGTCCAGCCAATGGCCGCACGACTGCGGGTCGGGCCGGACGAGAAGAGATCCAGCGGAATCGACACGTAGACGCCTTTGGTGAAATCCCCTTCGCCATACTCATCCGGCGAGACGTTGGTAAGCGTGGCGTAACCACCCACCACCACGCCGCTGTCAAAGCGTTTAGAGATATCCAGCGTGCCGCCCTTATCGCCCGCCAGATACTGCCCGACGCTTGCTTTCACCAGCACGTCCTGGGCAAATGACGGCGTCCAGTAGGCCGTCAGATGGCCGGTCTTGACGCTGTAATCGGTGAATTTCATCATGTCCTGCGCGCTGCGCCAGTCACGCTGCTTCACGTAGTTGGCATCTAAACCAAACGCCCAGTTACTGTCGACCGGACGGTACAACACTTCTGCCCCCCGCACCGCCATACATGGTTTCAAGATAACCACCGTAGGCCTGACCATAGAAACCGTTACCAAAGTACTGGAAGTAGTTAGCCTGCAGGTTGTTCACATAAACGTCGTTCTGCACATATTCACGCACGCGGGTACGCACACGCGGCAGTTTCGAATCGTTCGGCGGATTGGTGTAGTTGAATTTATCGTAGTTATTGGCGAGATTGCCAAACAGGCTTCCGGTGGTCAGCAGGTGATCGGTCACCCACAGATCCGCCGTCGCCATAACGCCCAACTGGTACATATAGAAGTTTTCAGGCCCACCCACGGACTGGTTCAGCACCGGATCGAGGTGGAAATCGAAGCGCGACTTGTCGATATACCAGCCCTGCTCGGTGCTTTCCGGCACAATCGGTTCAAGGCGTTGTTGCGCCAGCGGCGTTTCATGTCCCAGAGGTTCGCCTTCCAGATGGCGTTTCAGGCTGCTGACGTCCGTTTCGGTGGTGACCTGTGGCAGGTTAAGACGATTTTCCGTCACGCGGATCGTACGGATCCCCTCTGGCAGATCGTTCATCACGATCCGATTCGCCCGTTCGATCCCTTCGCGCGAGTCGCGGTATTTCACTTGCTCACCGGTCACGTACAGCGTGTCGCCTTTCACCTGAATCTGCGGATCTGCCAGCCCGGCGTTGTATTTCAGCAGCGTCAACTGGTTCGCCACCACCGAGTGTTGCAGGATCGCGTCCTGTGGTTGCGGCTGATATTTTGGTCGCGCGTTATCGTTATACGATGGTCGCAAGTCGTTGAAATTGGTCCGTAACGTCACCCCAAACATAAAAGTATTGCCGCGTTCGTAGCTGAGGTTAACGTCGGCCCAATCGTTGACGCGGTAAATGGCGCCGACGTTAAACTTGCTTTTTTGTTCCAGCTTGCCCGCAAAATCCTGCTGATAATTGTTGCCTTCATATTCCAGCTTCAGCCGCAGAGGTTGCCAGGGCGTCTGGTACTCAACACCGCCAAACAGCGACGCCGGACCGTGGAACATCTGGCTGCCATCAATAGAACCGGCCTGTTTATAGCTGTTATCGCGATAGCAATATTTATCGCTATAAGAACAAAGCGGATTGCTGACGTTGCCGCTGGTGCCCAGATAGCCCCAGCCGAGGCCGAGCGAGAAATCAAACGGTCCCCAGGCTTTGTTTGCCACGAGGTATTCCGCATCGAACAGGCCGGTCCCGCCGATATCTCGTGCGCCGACCGACACCTGCGGCATCCAATAGCTCTCTTCCCATAGCCGCAGCTTCAGATCGAACGCCTTATCTTTGTAGGTTTGATCGCCGGAAAACGACTCGACGCTGCTGTAGGGTTTGGTTCGTACATCGGTGTAGCGCAGCGTGGTTTCCAGCCAGGGGAAAAGCTGCACGGACGCGGAGTAATAACGGTACTGATCGTTATCACGATAGTTGAGGCTCAACTCCCCCTTCACGCGCCATGCGCGCGGTTGGGGTCTGTAATAATCCCACGCCGCCAAAATCCGACTGAGAGGGGCCAATCGGCGCCGGATACATTTCGCCGTAGCAGGCTGCGCTGATGCCCAGCGCCAGCAAGCTGAGCAGATGTGTTTTTTTCATTATTCGGGTATCCGCTGCATCAGGGTGTGAAGAATATCGGCATTCAGCGCCTCCGGCTCGCTGCTCCAGAAGGACTCATCCAGTCCGACAAAAATGAGGCTGCCAGGCATGGGTTCAACGTGTCGCTGATTCCAGTAAGCGACCGGCACTTTTTGCGTTCGTCCATCGGGATAAACCACCCACGCATAGCTGCGATCCGCACCGCTGAGCCGGTTTTGCCCTTCGAGATAGCTCGCCACGTCACGCCCTGGCATAAATGGCTGCTTACCGGGGCGGCTAATCAGGCCGAACAGCATCACCTCTGTCGGCTGCCCGCCGACCCATAGCGTGTAGTTGCCCTGAAGAGGCGGATTGCCGCGCTCGCTGACCCGCACGATGTCCGGATCGAGATTCACCAGCTGCCTGCCGGTCACTTTAAGCGCCTGTATTTGCTGACGTAGCGCGTTAAGTGCAGCGGCGTTATCGCTACTGGCATCGGCGCTCAATGCCGCCAGACGTCCGGTGAGTGCCTGTTTCTGCGCCAGTGCCTCTGCTGTCGCCTTCTCCTCGCTGATCACCGCACCGGGCCACCAGCTGTTCGCCAGTCTGGGCTGCCCCACCAGATCGATAAGATGCTCAGCGCCGGTAAGCGTTTTCGGCTCTGTGCTACCGGCGCTAAAGACCTTAACGGTCCCTGCAGCAAAAACAGATGACGCGCTCAGGCTGAAAATCAGCGCTGCAATAGTCTGTTTCATCATGATTTTGCCGCCTTAATCAGCGTGGTTTTCACCGGGAAGAAGTTCGCCCCCCAGATATTGTTCTGACTGGCGAATCTGCCCTTCGTTATCGATCCAGTAACGGTTATGCCAGCGGGTTTGATCGGTGGTGACGGTTTCGTCCAGCACGCGCACCGGCGTCTCTTCGCTGCCGACGGTTACCGTATCATTGCCCACCCAGGTAAAGACGGAGCGCGCGGTGGCATAGCGCACCTGCTTGTATTCCGTCCAGCCCATCGTGCGGGTCCAGGTGGCCCCGTCGACGATCTGATTCGGTTTGTTGAGCGGATCTTCTGCGAGGTTATTCACATCGATCAGATTGTCCCCACCCAGCAGCGTTTTCACTAGTCGACCATGCTGAGTGACAAGGGTGGCCTGATCCTGCGTCACCCATTTCTGCTGTCCGTTCTCTGCGAAGGCAAGCACCACAAACAGCTGTGGCCCGCCGTTGAGCTGCATGTACTGGCTGGCGTAGGGCATGTTTTGAATGTCATCGTCCGTCAGCTGTACGCCTGGCGTGCCAAACAGACTGTCCCACAATGTGTTGCCCAGCTGTTTTGTAGTGGCTGAGCAGGCCTGTAACAGCAGGCAAAGTAGTATGAGTGCAGGTCGCTTCACGACTCTTCTCCAGAGGGGCAAAATAACCACACCGAAGTGTGGTTAGAGTTAAACGTACCGGTGTTACTGGGTACTGGTGGTCGTGGTGGTAGTGGTCCCGGTATTGGAACCGTCACCGCCGCCGGTTGCCGCCAGAGCGACACCCACCGCCGAGCTTACGGTGCTCACGCTGGAGGCGGAGGAGCTACCCGCCGACACCGACGTTGCCGCCGAGCCTGCTGCTTCACCCACCTGAACGGGGGGCTGCATAAACAGAACTCGCCGCAAGCGCAGATATGGCAAAAATGCCATACAGAACTTTTTTCATAACAATTTCCCTTCATTGAATGAATGGAGATTTACCCAAAAGCATTTCGGGCGAGATCGAGTATACACAACTAAAGCATGCGAATTACGACAGTGGGAAATAGCGGAATGGTTTTAGGATAATTGGACTTTTGTTGAATTATTCATTTTAATGAAAATAACAATAAACATTAAAAACAAGATGTTATCATTAAAATATGATATCTGAACGATCCGTATTATCCTAAAATAACACGGAGTTATTTTCCGGTTATTTATTATTTTAGGATTATGCTCAATATAGAACTATGGAGAACAACACGAACAACCGGAATTATCTTATAAAAAAAGCCGATAATAATATCGGCTGATTTTATTATTAATTTGCCGGATGGCTGCCGGATGGCGCTGCGCTTATCCGGCCTACAGACGAGGTAGACCGGATAGCGGCAGATTAACGCCAGGCTTTATAACGGTTAATCAACCCGTTAGTCGAGCTGTCGTGGCTTTCGATCGCGTTATCATCTTTCAACTCCGGCAGAATACGGTTTGCCAGCTGTTTACCCAGCTCAACGCCCCACTGGTCGAAGGTAAAGATGTTCAGGATGATGCCCTGCGTAAAGATTTTGTGCTCATACAGCGCGATCAGCGCACCCAGGCTGAACGGGGTGATTTCACGCAGCAGGATGGAGTTAGTCGGGCGGTTGCCCTCAAACACTTTGAATGGCACCACGTGTTCCAGCGTCGCCGGATCTTTACCCTGGTCACGGTATTCCTGTTCCACCACTTCGCGGGATTTCCCGAACGCCAGCGCTTCGGTCTGGGCGAAGAAGTTAGACAGCAGCTTCGGATGGTGATCGGACAGCGGGTTATGGGTAATCGCCGGGGCGATGAAGTCACAAGGCACCATTTTGGTTCCCTGATGGATCAACTGGTAGAACGCGTGCTGACCGTTGGTTCCCGGTTCCCCCCCAGATGATCGGGCCCGTCTGGTAATCCACCGGGTTGCCGTTACGGTCAACGTATTTCCCGTTGGATTCCATGTTGCCCTGCTGGAAGTAGGCCGCGAAGCGGTGCATATACTGGTCGTACGGCAGGATGGCTTCGGTTTCGGCACCGAAGAAATTGTTGTACCAGATACCGATCAGCGCGAGCAGCACCGGCAGGTTGCTTTCCAGAGGCGTGGTCGAGAAGTGCTTATCCATCGCGTGCGCGCCGGACAGCAGTTGCACAAAGTTGTCATAACCGACAGACAGGATGATCGACAGGCCAATCGCAGACCACAGTGAATAACGTCCGCCCACCCAGTCCCAGAACTCGAACATGTTGGCGGTATCAATGCCGAATTCACCAACCGCTTTCGCATTGGTCGACAGTGCAGCGAAGTGTTTGGCAACGTGTTTTTCATCACCGGCGGATTTCAGGAACCAGTCACGCGCGCTGTGGGCGTTGGTCATGGTTTCCTGCGTGGTGAAGGTCTTGGATGCGACCAGGAACAGAGTGGTTTCCGGATTCACTTTCTTCAGCACTTCGGCGATATGGGTACCGTCGACGTTAGACACAAAGTGCATATTCAGGTGATTTTTGTACGGACGCAGCGCTTCGGTCACCATGAACGGGCCGAGGTCGGAGCCGCCGATACCGATGTTGACTACGTCAGTGATCGCTTTACCGGTATAACCTTTCCAGTTACCGGAGATGATCGCTTCAGAGAACGATTTCATCTTCTCCAGCACCGCGTTGACTTCCGGCATCACATCTTTGCCGTCAACCATAATCGGGGTATTGCTACGGTTACGCAGCGCCACATGCAGCACTGCACGGTCTTCCGTACGGTTGATTTTCTCGCCGGAGAACATGGATTTGATGGCGCCCGCCAGATCGGTCTCTTTCGCCAGATCCTGCAGTTTCGCCAGCGTCTCTTCGGTGATGCGGTTTTTGGAGTAATCCACCAGCATCAGATCGTCAAACGTTGCAGAGAATTTGCTGAAACGATCGTTATCCTTCGCGAACAGATCCGCGATGGTAACGTCTTTCATGTCGTCAAAGTGTTTTTGTAGTGCCTGCCAGGCAGAAGTCTGCGTTGGATTGATGTTTTTCATTAGCAATACTCTTCTGATTTGAGAATTGTGACTGAGATCGATTGTAACGCCAGTCACAGAAAAGTGTGATTGTTTTAGTGCCGTTGCCCTGGCTTCGGTCAAATACAGTGAAAAAACAGCGTTGTTATAAGTACGGTTACTCAGCCACTTGCCAGCATGAAAAATCCGCATAATCCCGGCGTTGACAGTGTCCTCTGCACATTTTATTTATAAATACGGTATTTGCGCCTGCACCGGTTTCTGTTCTGCCTTTGTGCCCAGGTCGCTTTCTCACTCCCTGACACGAGGTTGTTATGACAGAAATCGTTGTTTCCAAATTTGGCGGTACCAGCGTCGCTGATTTTGATGCCATGAACCGCAGCGCCGACGTGGTGCTTTCCGATGCAAACGTGCGCGTAGTGGTGCTCTCCGCTTCCGCTGGCATCACCAATCTGCTGGTTGCACTGGCAGAAGGACTGGAACCACAGGCCCGCTTTGAGAAACTCGACGCCATCCGCAAAATTCAGTTCGATATCCTGGAGCGTCTGCGTTATCCCAACGTTATTCGTGAAGAGATTGAACGCCTGCTGGAAAATATCACCACGCTGGCGGAAGCGGCCTCATTAGCCACCTCCCCGGCGCTGACGGATGAACTGGTCAGCCACGGCGAACTGATGTCCACCCTGCTGTTTGTTGAGATCCTGCGTGAGCGTAACGTTCAGGCCCAGTGGTTCGATGTGCGTAAAGTGATGCGAACCAACGATCGCTTTGGCCGTGCCGAACCTGACGTAGCGGCGCTGGCGGAGCTGGCAACATTGCAACTGACCCCACGTCTGAACGAAGGGCTGGTGATTACGCAAGGGTTCATCGGCAGCGAAGGCAAAGGGCGCACCACCACACTCGGACGCGGCGGCAGCGACTACACGGCCGCCCTGTTGGCCGAAGCGCTGCATGCCGCACGTGTCGATATCTGGACGGACGTGCCGGGCATCTACACCACCGATCCTCGCGTGGTGCCTGCGGCGCAACGCATTGATGAAATCGCCTTTGAAGAGGCGGCGGAAATGGCCACCTTCGGCGCAAAAGTGCTGCATCCGGCCACCCTGCTGCCTGCGGTGCGCAGCGATATCCCGGTCTTCGTTGGCTCCAGTAAAGATCCGAAAGCGGGCGGCACGCTGGTTTGTAACAAAACGCAGAATCCACCGCTGTTCCGTGCGCTGGCGCTGCGTCGTAAGCAGACGCTGCTGACCCTGCATAGCCTGAATATGCTGCACTCGCGCGGTTTCCTGGCCGAAGTGTTCGGCATTCTGGCGCGCCATAATATCTCCGTGGATTTGATCACCACCTCTGAAGTGAGCGTGGCGCTGACGCTGGACACCACCGGTTCCACCTCCACCGGCGATACGCTGCTGACGCAGTCGCTATTGATGGAACTGTCGGCCTTGTGTCGGGTGGAAGTAGAAGAGGGTCTCGCGCTGGTCGCGCTGATTGGTAACGATCTGTCGAAAGCCTGCGGCGTTGGTAAAGAGGTATTCGGCGTGCTGGAGCCGTTCAATATTCGCATGATTTGTTATGGCGCCTCCAGCCATAACCTCTGTTTCCTGGTGCCTGGCACCGAGGCAGAACAGGTGGTACAGAAGCTGCACCATAACTTGTTTGAGTGAGACAGGCCTGAATGCCAGCCGTTGTAGGCCCGATAAGCGCAAGCGTCATCGGGCAACACGGTCATGACATCACCGTCTCGTAAAGCAGTCGATCCAGTGCCTTCACATCGACTTCGCGGCTATCCGGCAACGTCTGCGGGATTTCGCCTCGCGCCAGTTCGGCGTGGATAAACGCATGCAGCAGCGGACGACGCGGACCATACTCCGCCTCTCCCGCCCGTTGTTTGCGCGCCAGCAGTTCATCTATTTCCTGACGTAACGGCGCATCCAGATCGCTTCCCGCCAGCAGTTCGGCAAAACGCATGGGCGGAACGCCTTTTCCTGCTTCAACCCAACGCACCGCCAACAGCGGACGCAGGACGTAGAAGTACTTTTTCAGACGCACCGCTTCTCCCTGCAAATAACCACGAAAGTTTTTTCGCGCCATTGAGTAGTAGTGCCAGCGCGCACGAAGCGGAGAAAACCACTGCGGTATCATCGTTTTAAGCGCCCTGACCGTAGCATCATCCTGCTGATAAACCACCGGGGGAATCCAGCCACTCGATTAGCGTTGGGTTAGCGCCCTTCAGCAGACCCAGCGCTTTACGCCACTCCCAGCCGCACACATCCAGCTCATCGTCGATGGGCAACTCGATCACGTCACGCGGTGCATCAACCCGCAGATACCACTCCGGCGGATGAACATACAAAAACCGCACATCGTAATCGCTATCCGGCGAGGCAAATCCCCAGCCGCGACTCCCCGACTCGCAGGCATACAGTACCCTGACGCCGTAGCGGGTTTCTATCTCTTTGAGCTGCCGCGTGACCCGTTCGCGCATCGCGGCACTCACTGCATTTTTCGTCATCTTCTTTTATCCTTTTACACACACCACCTGTCGCAGCGTATGCACAATTTCTACCAGCGAAGACTGCGCCGCCATCACGGCATCAATGTCTTTGTAGGCCATCGGAATTTCGTCGATCACCTCGCTGTCTTTACGGCATTCAACGTGGGCCGTCGCACGGATCTGATCCGCCACAGTAAAGCGTTTTTTTAGCCGCCGTTCGGCTCATGGTTCTTCCCGCTCCATGACTGCAGGAGCAGAAGCTTTCTTCATTTCCCAGCCCACGCACAATGAAGCTTTTCGCCCCCATCGACCCGGGGATGATCCCCATCTGGCCTTTTTGCGCGGAAACGGCGCCTTTACGCGTGACCAGCACCTCTTCACCAAAATGACGTTCTTTTTTGCACGTAGTTATGGTGGCAATTCACGGCTTCTTGTTGCGTGATAAACGGTTTACTCACGCTACGTGACAGCGCGGCCAGCACGCGGGACATCATGACTTCCCGGTTTTGTCGGGCAAAATCCTGCGCCCATTCCACGGCTTCGATGTAGTCGTTGTAGTGCCGACTCCCTTCCTGGAAATACGCCAGGTTTCGGTCAGGCAAATTCGCGATATGTTGTTGCATATCCTGCTGCGCCAGCGTGATAAAAACGTTACCGATGGCATTCCCCACGCCACGCGAACCACTGTGCAACATCACCCAGACCCGCTGCTGCTCATCCAGACACACCTCAATGAAGTGATTACCGGTTCCCAACGTTCCGAGATGCTTATAGTTATTGGTTTTCAGCAGCGAGGGATATTTATCCGTCAGGCGTTTAAAACGCGGTGCCAGTGTCCCCCCAGTGAGTACTCACCTCCTCTGGCGGCGTGTCCCACGCTCCTTTATCACGACGGGAACGCGTATTGGTTCGCCCGTGAGGAACGGCCTGTTCAATCGCGCTCCGCAACCCGCTGAGGTTATCCGGCAGATCGCCAGCCAGCAGCGAGGTACGTACCGCAATCATCCCACAGCCGATGTCCACCCCCCACTGCCGCCGGAATAATCGCCCCTTTGGTCGGGATGACGCTGCCAATCGTTGACCCTTTCCCCAGATGCACATCCGGCATGACCGCCAGATGTTTAAAAATAAACGGCATCTTCGCCGTGTTCAGCAGTTGCTGGCGCGCCTCGGGTTCTACCGGGACGCCGTGCGTCCACATTTTCACCGGCGCCGCGTTCTGCGACGTCAACAGTGCATAGTCGTTATGTGCCATGTTTCTTATCCTTTAATGTTCACTAAGCCGTGCAGAACCTGGTCCAGGCCACCGAATACCGAAATTTTATCGATACGCTCGGCTACTCTTTCGAGGGTTTCCAGCTCTTTTAAGCGCAGTGCTACCGGGTTGTTTTCCATCACTTTCGCCGTATTCAACAGCGAGCGCGTCGCCGCCGTTTCTTCACGACGGCGGATCACATTGGCCTGGGCCGATTTTTCCGCTTCAACCAGACGGGACAGAATCGTTTTCATATCCCCCCGGCAATACGATGTCCTTCACGCCCAGCGACGCCACGTCGATACCATATGGCGCCATGCGGTCTTTCACCTGCGCGCTGACCACGTCATCAATTACCTGTTTATCTTCCAGCAACTCATCAAGCGTGCGCGTCCCGACGGCCTCACGCAGCGCAAACTGCAGTTCGCGGTACAGATGATCGAGCGGTTTAGTGAGCTGCGCAAACGCCTGCAACACATCGCGGTAACGCCAGTTCGCCGCCAGGTTCAGGCGCAGGTTGATCTTATCTTTAGTCAAAATTTCCTGACCGCCCACTTCCAGTACCTGCAAACGGGTATCCACCACTTCGGCGTCAACCAGATGATTCACCTTCCAGTATGCCGTCAGACCCGGCGGCAGCAGTGCCTGCGTCTCGCCGTCAATTTTCAACACCCCCCGCATGCCAGGCCGGAACCTGCACGGTGAGTATCGCTTCACGACCTTTTACCGCGCCGTTACGTCGCGGTTGCAGGACCGCATTCATGACCTCAGCAGGCACCTGAACCTGACGCGTATCCATACGTACCAGTTTCAACGCCTCGTCGGCTCGCCAGTACATACGGCGCGTCGACGGCGGCAGAATCTCCTGCAACACCTCATTCATGTACAGCGCGCCCGCTTCGTTATCGTTCAGATCAACAGCCAGACCGTAACGCGTTACCCAGTCCGGCTGAAAGCGGCGTAAATAATTCGCCAGCGCTTCCGGTACTTCGCTGCCGTCCAGGTTAACCACCAGCACCTCTGGCGTATTGAACCACGGCAGGCGGTGTTCACCCGCCTCCAGAACCTGATAGAAGTCGCCGTTTTTGGCTAACAGACCTAATTGCCCTTTACGGATCGTGATTTTCTTCGTCATTTTTCTTTTTTCCTTATCAAGTCAGGTGCGGGTGCGGAGGCGAGGCCACAGGGGAATTCTCTTTTGCCTGCGGCGCGGCATCGTGACCGGCGACCTGTTTTGGGACCTGTTAACTGCGCAGCGCCCGTTTTTATTTCTATGATTAACAACCAGTTTCATTGGGAGAATGAATCGGGAATCGAACCCATTGTTCAGGTGTCATCGGTTGACGGAACACCTCCGGAATACAGCCTCAGCCGTTCCTGACGTGCCGGCGGGGTTTAACCCCCTGCGCTTTCAACGTGTTGACGAGAGAGTTACTGCCAGAAGCGTGCCAGAACGAGAAAAAGACGAAGTTATTTTTTTAGTCTCTTGATTGATAAGGAATTAATTTTTATCGCCAATAATGATGATTGCAGATGCTGCCCCTATTTTTTATCCTTAAATATCGAAATTTATCTTTTAGGATAAGCATGAAAAAGCGGCGGGTGGTGATTGGCGTACTGGGCACAGTGCTGGATAAGCGCGGCAAACGGGCAAACCGGTTAAAGAAATGGCGGCCCACGGTCGGACTGTGCCAACAGCCGGATTTCCCGGTCGATCGGCTGGAGCTTATCCACCAGCCACGCGATGCCGGGATGTGTCAGCAGTTAGCGGAAGATATTAACCTGCTCTCTCCACATACTGAGGTTCGTCCACATGCCATCCCCATTGCTGATCCGTGGGATTTCGAAGAGGTCTATGCCGCGTTCCTCGACTTTGCCACCCACTACACCTTCGATACCGAGAATGAAGAGTATCTGGTGCACATCACTACCGGCACCCACGTGGCACAAATTTGCTGGTTCCTGCTGACGGAAGCCCGCTATTTGCCTGCGAGTCTGCTACAAACCGGCCCCGCGCCGAAGGGCGCGCCACCAGAGGACGTTGCTGCGGGCACCTGTTCGGTGATCGACCTTGATTTAAGCCGCTATGCCACGCTCACCAGTCGTTTTCAGCGTGAGCAGCAGCAATCGGTCGCCTTCCTCAAAGCCGGTATCGAGACGCGCAATGCCACGTTCAATAAACTGATTGACCGTATTGAGCGCGTTGCTTTGCGCTCTGGCGATCCTATCCTGCTCACCGGGCCCACCGGCGCGGGGGAAATCCTTCCTCGCAAAACGGATTTTTCAGCTTCGCCAGTCGCGGCATCTGGTGGGCGGAAAACTGGTGGCGGTTAACTGTGCCACTCTGCGCGGCGATAACGCCATGTCAACACTGTTCGGTCATGTGAAAGGCGCGTTTACGGGCGCACTGTCGTCGCGAACCGGACTGTTACGCGAAGCCGACGGCGGAGTGTTGTTTCTGGATGAGATTGCTGAACTGGGGCTGGATGAACAGGCCATGCTGCTGAAAGCGATCGAGGAAAAGACCTTCTTCCCGTTTGGCTCAGATAAAGAGGTGCACAGCGACTTCCAGTTGATTGCCGGCACCCATCGCGATATGCCGCAGTGGGTCGCCGAAGGGCGTTTTCGCGAAGATCTCTACGCACGGATAAACATGTGGCGCTTTGCCCTGCCCGGCCTTGCGCAGCGACGTGAAGACATCGCCCCTAACGTGGAGTATGAGCTGCAACGCTTCTCCCGCAGCCGACAGAATCAGATTCGTTTTGATAAAGAGGCGCGAGAACGCTATCTGGCGTTTGCCTGTTCGCCGCAGGCGCAGTGGCGCGGCAATTTCCGCGAACTGAGCGCCTCCGTCGCGCGAATGGCGACGCTGGCTGAGCAAGGGCGTATCACGCTGGCCCTCGTCGACGAAGAGATTGCGCTTTTGCAGGAGAGCTGGGGAGAGGCAACGTCGCAACCGGAACTGGAGATGGAACTCGACCTCTTTGATCGCCGCCAACTGGAAACCGTGCTTGAGGTTTGTCGTCGCAGCGCATCGTTGTCCGAAGCCGGACGTGAACTCTTCGCCGTCTCGCGACAAAAGAAAGTCAATCCCAACGACGCCGACCGTCTGCGTAAGTACCTGGCACGGTTTGGCCTGAGCTGGGAAAATCTCAAAGTCAGAGCATCAACATAATTTGGTTGAATAATACTCCTTCACACGATACACAATAACGATGGTTGGGCTCGATCCCAACCCGTGAATAACAAGCAAACACAACATACGTGCAAGGAAAACAACATGCTCGCCACACTCACCCGGCTGTTCCCGTTATGGGCGCTGCTGCTCTCGGTTATTGCGTATTACACGCCATCCACTTTTACGCCTGTCGGTCCGTGGGTGACCACATTGTTGATGCTGATTATGTTCGGCATGGGCGTCCATCTGAAAGTGGATGATTTTAAACGTGTGCTCTCACGCCCGGCGCCGGTTGCGGCGGGAATTTTTCTGCACTATCTGGTGATGCCGCTGGCGGCCTGGATACTGGCGATGGCATTTAACATGCCGCCGGAACTCTCCGCCGGGATGGTGCTGGTCGGTAGCGTCGCCAGCGGCACGGCATCTAACGTCATGATCTATCTGGCGAAAGGCGATGTTGCCCTCTCGGTAACGATCTCTTCCGTCTCCACTCTGGTGGGCGTGGTCGCCACACCGCTACTGACGCGTCTGTATGTCGATGCGCATATTCAGGTGGATGTGATGGGGATGCTGATCAGTATTTTGCAGATTGTGGTGATTCCAATTGCGCTGGGCCTGGTGATCCACCACCTGTGCCCGCGTGTCGTGAAGGCCGTTGAACCTTACCTGCCCGCGTTTTCGATGGTTTGCATTCTGGCGATCATCAGCGCAGTGGTTGCGGGTTCCGCCGCGCATATCGCGTCCGTCGGCTTCGTGGTGATTATCGCGGTGATCCTGCACAACACCATCGGCCTGCTCGGCGGCTACTGGGGCGGGCGCTTGTTTGGCTTTGACGAGTCAACCTGCCGCACGCTGGCGATCGAGGTCGGCATGCAAAACTCTGGTCTCGCCGCTGCGCTGGGTAAAATCTACTTCGGCCCTCTCGCGGCCCTGCCTGGCGCGCTGTTCTCCGTCTGGCACAACCTTTCCGGCTCCCTGCTGGCGGGGTACTGGTCCGGTAAACCGATTGATGAACAGCAACGGAATACAGTGAAAGAAAGTTAAAAGCACAGGCCCGGCATAGCGACAAACCGGGCCTAACCTACCAGCACAGTCACCGGTTTCCCTAACTTCGCCAGCATCATGACCAGGGCATCCAGGGTAAATTTATTCGTTTTCTGGTTAACGACATCAGAAACCCGGGGCCGCGAGATATTTAACCTCACCGCCGCCTCTGACTGTTTCATGTGATTTTCGTCAATCCAGACCGCGATCTCCTGCATGAGCTGTTGTTTGAGACGGATGAGTTGCTCCACTTCACGTTCTGCATCTTGCTGAAGTTGTTTTGCTTCAGTGTCATCAAAACCTAACTCAGAGAAAATATTGGTTTGTGCAGAAGTGACATGACGAATTTTAGTATCCACTACGTGGCTCATTGACGACTCCTGTGTTGCTGACAGACCGCCTGAAAGCGAACCTGCGCGATGTGTTTATCCTGCCGGGAAGTCCGCTGTGTTTTCTTACTAAAACAGTGCAGCACATAGACGACATCCTCAAAGCGGGCAAGATAGATAATCCGATACGCTCCAGATTCATTTCGCAAGCGGATCTCTTCAACGCCACGCCCAATCTGCGGCATCGGTTTCCAGTCAGCAGCCTCTAATCCCACCTGGATGCGATGTAGTTGATAACCTGCATCTTTACGTACCTCAGGCGGGAAATCGCGCAAGTCTTCGAAAGAATTCCCGATCCAGGCGACAGATTTACGTACCCGCGTATTGAGTAGCATACCACATCCTTGTATAAAATTTTATACGCGCCTGATGAGTAAAACATAAGCGCATCATCTCTGCGCAGGTAAACTAATTCAGATAAGACGTGTCGTCACTCCAGGAAGGCATAAGCTGCGAGGCGCTTTCCGGGTTATTCCTTCTTCTTGTGCTTCAACTCCTGGGGCAGTATTTGAACCTCATCACAAAACAACAAATAACAACACAAAACAAAAAACAATAAAATCATTTTATTTTCAAATCATTATAAAAAAAACCTCACTTTGCATGTCATTACCCTCGATCTTTTCATGTTGCTTTATTTTGTTTTGATTGGGAATATGATTCCACTACAACACAGATAACCCCCCTTACCCTATCTTTCTTTGAGGCCGCTATGAAAAAAATTGCGATTATTGGAAGCAGTGGAGGCAACCTCTACAACCTGGGTGGCGCTGAGCCAGAGAAGTTGCTCCAGGAGATTTATCAGCAGTGTGAAGCCGCGGGTGTCACTGTCGCTGCCGTACAGTTCATAGCGGCAGAAGCGTCGATGGATGTCGCCAAACCTGACACTCCGGCAGCCGTCTATGCCTTAACCACAGAAAACAACACAAAACCACAGCGCATCTTTCAGGGCAAACTCTCCGAGGTGAATGCTTCCGTCGTCGAGAGCGATCGCCAGATAGCCGGGATGATCCGCAGCGGTGAGATCGACGGGATCGTGGTGATGAGCGCCGATCCGGTAAAAGCAAACCAGGCCGTTTTTGATGCCGCCGTAGAGATGAAAACGCCTATTGTCGGCACCGGCGGCACCTCGATGGCACTGGTCGCCGCCAAGGGCGCCAATGTGGTCGCCACCTCAGGCACAACCGGCACCACCAGCCGCACTCGCGCGGTCTCTTTCGTCGCCTCGCTGTGTAAATACTGGGGTATTAAATACAAACCTCAGTTGGGTAGCGCCTCGCCTGCACAAGGCGGTTCCGGAAAGAGTCTGCTTAAACGCTTTAACATCCGCAGCATCATGATCCCAGCGCTGCCGGGCTTTATCGCGATGGCGATCGTACTCGCCCTGAGCCATATTCCCGGGCTGGAAAAACTCAACGATATCTTTGAAATCCTGCTGAAAGGACTGCCGGTGCTGGTTGCCGTGCTGGCGGCAAAACAGATTTCCGAACTCGATGAAGTCTCCATTGTGGCTGGGGTCGTCGCCGGGGTGCTTTCCGTGGAAGGCGGCCTGATCGGGGGGGATTATCGGCGGTCTGATGGCCGGGATTTTTGTGCGCTGGTTGTTTGAGCTGTGCCTGAACTGGCGCTTCCCGATGACCACCGTCAACATCGTCGCCGGCGGGATTTCGGGTCTGGCTGCTGGCCTGATCATGCACTATCTGCTGAGCCCCCTGGCGCTCTCCGCCGGTAACTACATCAAGCTGGCTATCGAAAGCACGCTGGCATTCAGTCCGATTCTTGCCGGGCTGCTGGCCGGTCTGGTGATCTGGCCAGCCATTCTGGGCGGTGTCTATCACGCGGTCATTCTTCCACTGGTGCTGCTGGAGATGGAGAAATCCGGCGTCAGCTTCCTCGGTGCCGTAGATATGGTGGGTCTGGTGATGGTTGCGGCCGGCATCAACCTGGCTAACGTCATCGCGCCACGCGAAAAAAGCGAAGCGGCCGTCGCTACACCGGGCCTGCTTATCAACCTGGGCTTCGGAACGTTTGTGGAATCCGCCTACCCCTTTATGTTCGCCAACAAAATCGTCTTTGGTTCCGCCATCTTCTGGGCCGGAATGGGCGGCATGATGCTCGGCTTCTTTAATGTTAAAGGGGTGGCCTACGTCCCGGCGTTCGCCTCACCGTTCTTATCCAGTAATGCGCTGCAGATGGCGATTGTGATGGTCACTGTCATGGCAATGACCTGTATCACCACCCTCATTGCGAACCGTTTTAAGGCTGTCGTACAGAGTGAATCTGTGGCGTCTGCCCGTTAATAAATGCACCAACACCAGAGGTACACCATGTTTAAAGGCGATATGAATAAAAAACGCGCCAAAGCGTTACAAAAAGTGAAAGATGCCATTGCGCTGCACGGCGGGCAAACCATCCTCAGCACGGGGATCACCGGCGACGATGCGCGCCTGGCAAAAGCGGTCTGTGAGGCAGGCGTGAAACTGCTCGAGCCGAACCATCCTGCGCTGGCGCTGGCGCGCGGACACAAAGGGGTGAGTAACATGCACGCGGCGGAGCAAATCCGCCACGAAATCACCAACGGTCAGATGGCAGAAGCGGTGCATGGCGTGCGTAATGTGGTCCCGGACGACATCTTCATCACCGTGGGCATTGCGGGCGGGTTTACCGAAACGCTGCCCGTCCCCCCTCACTGAAACGGAGATTCTGGAGATTGCCCGCGCCGGGGCCGACGGTTTACATACCCATAAATCAGACTGGGACGACCTGCAGGACATCGTCAACCTTGCCCATCAGTATGGCCTGACCGTGGATGCCTACATTGGTCACCCGGATGATTTGCATACCTTCGGTATTCCGGCACGTACGCCGGAAGAAGTCGCCAGCGTGGCGAAGCGCATGCAGGAAATTGGCGTCGATATGATAGGCCTGATGACCGGCATGAGCTATGAAGGCGTGGCGGCAGGCGACATCCCGCAGATGATTAAAGACCGTCTTCGGGCGCTGGTTGGCGCGGTGGATGTCCCGACGCTGGCAGAAGGAGGCATTAACCTCGCCAATGCCAAAGCGTTTAAGGACACCGGCGTTAATATCCTGGTCGTCGGCACGGCAATCGACAATATGGTCTGCAATGCCGCCAAAGAGGCTGTGACTCCGTTTATCGCACATGCATAACGACTGAGAATAATAATGCTACTGGTCACCGATCTGGATGGAACATTGCTGACGTCGCAGAAGACTATCACGTCACGCACACGTCAGGCGCTGGTTGACTTTCGCCAACGCGGCGGTCTGCTGGCTGCCTGTTCCGCCAGACCGGTCTCTTCAATGGCGCGCCTGTTACAACAGCAGCAAGTGGCAATGCTGTTTGACTGGTGCGCCGGCTTCAACGGCGGACAGATCCTTGAGCTGGCGTCGCAACGGATTCTGCATTCTGCGCCCCTCACCCGGATGGATCTCAGAGATATTGACCGCCATATTTCGCTGTCCCGTTATCCTCACCATTTTTTTACTGCACAAGCGATTTATCATCGCTACGATCGCCTTATCGCCCCGTGGACATCCTATGAGGCCAGTTTATTTGAGTTACCGCTTATTAGCGCCGCACCAGGGAATATCTTTAATCGTCGAGATATATTTAAAATTACGCTGGTGGCAGAACACACCAGGCTCGAAGATTTATGTCAGGAAATAAATCGTCAGTTACCCAATGACTATAAGGCGACAATCACTGGTGGAAATTATATTGATATTCAACGTAGCGAAATAAATAAAGGCTATGCGCTAAATGAAATCGCCCGCCAATTAAATCAGCCAACCACTGAGATTGCCGCCATTGGCGATCAGCAAAACGACATCAGCATGTTTGCCATCGCCGGGTTCGGCATCGCAATGGGCAACGCGCCAGATAGCGTGAAACGTCAGGTCCGGTATGTGACCACCACCAATGATGATGAGGGTATCGTCTGCGCGCTGGAGTGGTTGCGTTGCTCTGCGCATCCAGTTACCATGCGGCAAAGTTCGACCCTGGCGGAAAATAATGAACCCGATTAAAAGAAGAAAACATATTCTTGATGAATTAAACAAATTCGGTGAAGTGACCGTTATTAAATTATCAGAAACGCTGAACGTGACCTCAGAAACCATTCGCCGCGATCTCTCATTGCTGGAGTCTGAAGGTCAAATCACCAAAATTCACGGTGGCGCGGTCAAAAAACAGGTGGTTCAGGAAGACGCGTTTGGCGCGAGAATTGATGCGCATCGCGAAGAAAAAATAGCGATAGGTAAACTCGCTGCCGCAATGGTCAGCGAACGCGATACGCTTTTTTATTGATTCCTGTACTACCAACCTTATCCTTGCCGAACTCTTACCGCCGCTCGCCTTTTCTGTTATTACCAATTCCGCCTTAATTGCCGATAAAATAAAAGAGCATAATCTCCAGGCCCGGGTTTATGTCCTGGGTGGTGAATACGATTACCATTTTCGCGCCAACCTGGGCGTCTCAGTGTGCCAGCAGATCAATGCGATTCACGCTGACATTTGCTTTATCGGCGCGGGGGGGCATTTCACCGCAGCATGGCATACTCAGTGAAGAGCTTTGACGAGGCTTACGTTGCCAAAGCGATGATTGCGATGAGTAAAAAATCCGTGATTCTCGCTGACCATACTAAATTTGGTCAGGACGGCGTGATGTGTATCGCCACCCTCAAAGAGATCGATCACGTCATTACGGATAAGGGATTTAAAACAACGGGTTATACACAGCAGGATTTTGCCGGAAAACTGCGTATTGCTGACTGAGCGCTATCCGCCCGTGGCGTATTGCCGTACACTGAAATCACCAGGCAGACAGAGGGCAACCGTATGGCACTCCCCCCGTATTACCCAAAAAGAGATGACCGAGCGCGAACAGCGCGAACTGAAAACGCTGCTGGACCGCGCTCGTATCGCGCACGGTCGTCAGTTGACTAACGCAGAGACCAACAGCGTGAAGAAAGAGTACATTGATAAGCTGATGGTCTTGCGCGAAGCCGAGGCAAAAAAAGCCCGCCAGTTGAAGAAAAAGCAGGCTTATAAACCGGATACTGAAGCGTCATTTTCCTGGTCTGCGAATACGCCAACGCGCGGTCGACGTTAACGTCCTTTCTTCTTACGCCCTGGCGAGGTAAAGCGTTTACCGTTTGCCGCCGGGCGTGATTTCTCTTTTTCCGCCGTCTTTTCGATTTTCACCACCGGACGCTTGATTCCCGCCGTTTTCGGCTTCGCTTTCGCCTTTGGTTTCGCCTCTGAAGAAGAGTTTTCAATAAGCTTAAACAGCGTGATCAGCTCATCATCCGTCAGGTCGCGCCATTCCCCCCAGCGGCAGACCGGACAGGCCAACGTTCATGATGCGCGTACGCTCAAGCTTCACCACTTCATAACCAAAATGTTCGCACATGCGGCGGATCTGACGGTTCAGCCCCTGGATCAGGGTAATGCGGAATACAAACGGCGCCTCTTTCTTCACCTTACATTTCCTGGTGACAGTCCCCAGAATCGGCACGCCGGCACTCATCCCACGAATAAACTCATCCGTAACCGGTTTGTCGACCGTGACCAGATACTCTTTTTCGTGATCGTTACCGGCACGCAGGATTTTATTCACCAGATCGCCGTGGTTGGTCAGGAAGATCAGTCCCTGGGAATCTTTATCCAGACGGCCAATCGGGAACACGCGCTTACTGTGGTTAACAAAATCAACAATATTGTCGCGTTCGCTGTCTTCGGTGGTGCTCACGATCCCCACCGGCTTGTTCAGCGCGATAAAAACCAGATCTTCCGCTTCACGCGGCTCAATCAACCGACCATTCACCTTCACGACGTCGCCAGGCATCACCTGGTCGCCAATGGTGGCGCGTTTGCCATTAATGAAGACGTTCCCCTGCTCGATGAAGCGATCCGCTTCGCGACGCGAGCAGATTCCGCTTTCACTGATGTATTTGTTGAGTCGTGTTGTTGATGAGTCGGGCAGCATAATTTCTCCTTTGAATGCGGAATATACCCTACCTTGCTGGCGATAAAAAATAATCGTGCAAAATGGCCTCAGCGCTATTTGTGATCCGCCACACCTTTCGACACAAAAGTGTCCCCGATCTTTTCGTGCAATTTTGTTGAATGAACACTAGCAGAATCAATACATTAGGATTATGTGCACATCTGTGCCAACAACGATCGCTCCGCACATCATATGTGCAACATTAATCGCCAGTTCAGGACGCGCAAAGAAGAGAAAATCGCTTTGAACTCCCGCTTTTATGAGGTTATATCAGATCAAGAGGGCAGATTGGTGATTTGCACAAATGTGCAGGAGTCTACAAATGGCGATGGAAAACAGTGATGATATCCGCCTGATCGTAAAAATAGCGCAGCTCTACTACGAACAGGATATGACACAAGCGCAGATCGCCCGTGAACTGGGGATTTATCGCACCACCATCAGCCGCCTGCTGAAACGCGGCCGTGAACAGGGCATCGTTACTATCGCCATCAACTACGATTACAACGAAAACCTGTGGCTGGAACAGCAGCTTAAACAACGATTCGGCCTCAAAGAAGCGGTGGTAATTACCTGCGACAACGAGCAGGAAGAGGAACAACTCGCCATGATGGGCGTGCACGGCGCGCAACTGCTGGAACGTTTACTGGAACCCGGCGACATCATTGGTTTTTCCTGGGGACGCGCAGTACGCGCACTGGTCGAAGGGTTGTCGCCTGCCAGCCAGTCACGCCAGCTGATCTGCGTGCCGATCATCGGCGGGCCATCCGGGAAGCTCGAGAGCCGCTATCACGTCAATACGCTGACCTACGGCGCGGCGGCAAAGCTGAAAGGCGAATCACACCTGGCTGATTTTCCGGCTCTGCTGGAAAACCCATTGATTCGCAACGGTATCATGCAGTCCCAGCACTTTAAGTCGATTTCTGCCTACTGGGACAATCTGGATGTTGCGCTGGTAGGGATCGGTTCTCCGGCCATTCGCGACGGTGCAAACTGGCACGCCTTTTACGGCAGCGAAGAGAGTGACGACCTGCATGCCCGGCAGGTTGCGGGTGACATTTGTTCGCGCTTTTACGACAGTAACGGCGTGACGGTGGAGACCACGATGAGCGAAAAAACGCTCTCCATCGAAACCAACAAATTAAAGCAAGCACGTTATTCCATCGGTATCGCGATGGGTGAAGAAAAGCTTAGCGGCATTCTCGGCGCATTACGTGGAAAATATATTAATGCTCTGGTCACAAATAGCCATACCGCTGAATTATTGTTGAAGTAAATATATTCATCTTGATCCTGACGTAATTTATTTTATGCAGGATCCCCTTCTCTGAATTTGGGAGTTAATTATGCAAACGTGGTTAAATCTACAGGATAAAGTCATTATTGTAACCGGCGGCGCATCCGGAATTGGCTTAGCCATTGTCGAAGAATTATTAGCACAAGGCGCGAATGTCCAGATGGCGGACATTCATGGCGGCGAAGCAAAACATGAAGGTAATAACGACTACCACTTCTGGCCGACAGATATTTCCAGCGCCAAAGAAGTTAATCACACCGTGGATGAAATCATCCAGCGCTTTGGTCGTATTGACGGTCTGGTCAATAACGCTGGCGTTAACTTTCCCCGTCTGTTGGTTGATGAAAAAGCGCCGGCTGGAAAGTATGAATTAAACGAAGCCGCGTTTGAAAAAATGGTCAATATCAACCAGAAAGGCGTGTTTTTAATGTCACAGGCAGTGGCGCGCCAGATGGTGAAACAGCGTAACGGCGTTATCGTCAACGTCTCTTCGGAAAGCGGGCTGGAAGGGTCAGAAGGTCAAAGCTGCTATGCCGCAACGAAGGCGGCGCTGAATAGCTTCACCCGCTCCTGGTCAAAAGAACTGGGCAAACACGGCATTCGCGTGGTCGGCATTGCTCCCGGGATTCTGGAAAAAACGGGACTGCGCACGCCGGAATATGAAGAGGCGCTGGCCTGGACCCGCAATATCACCGTTGATCAGCTGCGTGAAGGCTATAGCAAGAACGCGATTCCGATTGGCCGTTCGGGACGCCTGAGCGAAGTTGCTGATTTCGTTTGTTATCTTTTGTCAGAACGTGCCAGCTATATTACCGGAGTAACCACTAACATTGCGGGCGGAAAAACGCGCGGCTAAGGAGACGTTATGGTCAATGCAATCTTCTGTGCTCACGGAAAACTGGCCTGCGCCATGCTGGAATCGGTGCAAATGGTCTACGGTGACGCCAACGTTGAGGCGGTCGCTTTTGTCCCCGGCGAGAACGCCAGCGACATCGTCACAAAGCTGGAAAAGTTGGTAAGTGCTCACACTGACAGTGAATGGCTGATTGCCGTCGATTTACAGTGCGGCAGTCCATGGAACGCCGCGGCAACGCTGGCAATGCGCAATCCGGCCATCCGGGTGATCAGCGGACTTTCCCTGCCGCTGGCGCTGGAACTGGTGGATAACCAGAGCAGTATGAATGTGGATGAACTGTGCGAACACCTGACGACCATTGCACAACAAACCTGCGTGGTCTGGCAGCATCTGGAAACGACCGAAGAGGATTTCTGATGAATATTACCCTTGCCCGTATTGATGACCGCTTGATCCACGGTCAGGTCACCACCGTCTGGTCGAAGGTGGCGAATGCCCAGCGGATTATTATCTGTAATGACGACGTTTATAACGATGAAGTGCGCCGGACATTATTACGCCAGGCCGCCCCACCGGGAATGAAGGTCAACGTGGTGAATATCGAAAAAGCCGTCGCGGTTTATCATAACCCACAATATCAGGACGAGACTGTATTTTATTTATTTACCCGCCCCCCAGGATGCGCTGGCGATGGTCAAACAGGGCGTAAAAATTGCCACCTTAAATATTGGCGGCATGGCCTGGCGACCAGGTAAAAAACAATTAACCAAAGCCGTATCCTTAGATGACGATGATATTAATGCGTTTCGCGAACTGGATAAATTTGGCGTCACCCTGGATTTACGTGTGGTCGCCTCCGATCCCTCCATTAATATTCTCGAAAAAATAAAAGAACTGTCGTTCGCGGAATAAATAAAAGCGCCTGTATTTATTACACCGTCGTTCTGGATGCATCGCAGCGGCAAATGAGTGAATCCACTGGAACATGGATAACGATGTGACTGGGGATGAGTCACAAATCTGTCAGGAACAGATTTGAACGTTGCGAAGCGACGGTCCGTCAGGGCGAGTCTCATGGATGAGACGAGTAATTTAGCCACTGAAAACGACGTGTAAATGCTTTAACAGGCAGGGATGTTCACATTTTAAGGTGACCTATTATGGAAATCAGTACCCTACAAATTATCGCCATATTTATATTTTCCTGTATTGCCGGAATGGGCAGCGTGCTGGATGAATTTCAGACCCACCGCCCGCTTATTGCCTGTACGGTGATCGGCCTGATCCTCGGTGATTTAAAAACCGGGGTGATGCTCGGCGGAACGCTGGAGCTGATCGCGCTTGGCTGGATGAACGTGGGTGCCGCGCAATCTCCGGACTCCGCGCTCGCCAGCATTATCTCCGCTATTCTGGTGATTGTCGGCCAACAGAGCATCGCGACCGGTATCGCTATCGCACTGCCGGTGGCGGCGGCAGGTCAGGTCCTGACCGTCTTTGCCCGAACTATCACCGTGGTGTTCCAGCATGCGGCGGATAAGGCCGCAGAAGACGCACGTTTTCGCACCATCGACATCCTTCATGTCTCTGCGCTGGGCGTACAGGCACTTCGCGTCGCCATCCCGGCGTTAATTGTCTCGCTGTTTGTCAGTGCCGATATGGTCAGCAATATGCTCAACGCCATCCCGGAATTCGTCACTCGCGGCCTGCAGATTGCCGGTGGCTTTATCGTGGTGGTCGGTTACGCCATGGTGCTGCGCATGATGGGCGTGAAGTACCTGATGCCCTTCTTCTTCCTCGGTTTTATCGCCGGGGGGTTACCTCGACCTGAGTTTACTGGCCTTTGGCGGCGTCGGCGCGATTATTGCGCTGGTCTACATCCAGTTGAACCCGCAATGGCGTAAAGCCGAACCGCAGACGCAGGCCGCCTCCTCCACCGCCCTTGACCAGCTTGATGACTAACGGAGCCCATCATGGAACAGAAAAAACTGACCAAATCTGACCTGTTTAGCATGTTTGTTCGCTCCAACCTGCAACAGGCGTCTTTCAACTTTGAACGTATTCATGGGCTGGGTTTTTGCTACGACATGATCCCCGCCATCAAGCGCCTGTACCCGCTAAAAGAAGATCAGGTGGCGGCACTCAAGCGTCATCTGGTGTTCTTCAACACCACGCCCGCGGTGTGCGGCCCGGTGATTGGCGTGACCGCCGCGATGGAAGAGGCGCGAGCGAACGGGGCGGAAATCGATGATGGCGCGATCAACGGCATTAAAGTCGGTCTGATGGGGCCGCTGGCGGGCGTTGGCGACCCGCTGGTCTGGGGCACGCTACGACCGATCACCGCCGCGCTCGGCGCGTCGCTGGCGTTGTCCGGCAACGTGCTCGGCCCGCTGCTGTTCTTCTTTATTTTCAACGCAGTCCGTCTGGCGATGAAATGGTATGGCCTGCAAATTGGCTTCAACAAAGGGGTCAACATCGTCAGTGACATGGGCGGCAATCTGCTGCAAAAACTGACCGAAGGCGCATCGATTCTCGGCCTGTTTGTGATGGGGGGTGCTGGTCACCAAGTGGACCAGCATCAATGTGCCACTGGTGGTATCGCAAACCCCCGGCGCGGACGGCGGCACCGTCACGATGACCGTGCAGAACATCCTTGACCAACTCTGCCCCGGCCTGCTGGCGCTGGGCCTGACGATGCTGATGGTACGTCTGCTCAACAAGAAAATTAACCCGGTATGGCTGATCTTCGCCCTGTTTGGTCTGGGGATTATTGGTAACGCACTGGGCTTCCTGTCCTGATTTTTTCGCCCCGGTGGTAAGCCGGGGCTATCGCTCAACATGAGGTGGAATATATGTTAACAACAGCTCTGCGCCTTTATGGCAAACGCGATCTGCGCCTGGAAACGTTCGAACTTCCAGAAATGCAGGACGATGAAATTCTGGCGACAGTGGTCACCGACAGCCTGTGCCTCTCCTCCTGGAAAGAGGCTAATCAGGGTGAAGATCATAAAAAAGGTGCCAGACGATGTAGCGACCCACCCGATCATCATCGGCCACGAGTTCTGCGGTGATATTATCGCCGTGGGGAAAAAGTGGCAGCACAAGTTCCAGCCCGGCCAGCGCTATGTGATTCAGGCGAATCTGCAACTGGCGGATCGCCCGGATTGCCCCGGCTACTCCTTCCCGTGGGTAGGCGGCGAAGCCACGCACGTCGTGATCCCCAACGTGGTGATGGAACAGGATTGCCTGCTGGCTTACGAAGGCGAAACCTACTTTGAAGGATCGCTGGTCGAGCCGCTCTCCTGCGTGATCGGCGCGTTCAACGCCAACTACCACCTGCAAGAGGGCTCCTATAACCATACTATGGGTATTCGCCCGCAGGGTCGCACGCTGATCCTCGGCGGGACAGGGCCAATGGGGCTGCTGGCGATCGACTACGCGCTGCATGGCCCGATCAACCCGGCGTTACTGGTGGTGACCGATACCAACCACGACAAGCTGAGCTATGCCCGTAAACACTATCCTTCTGAACCGCAAACGTTGATCCACTATCTGCACGCACAGGATGCCGCTTACGACACGCTGATGGCGCTGACCGGCGGCCACGGTTTTGATGATATTTTTGTCTTCGTGCCGAATGAACAACTGGTCACCCTGGCCTCTTCTCTGCTCGCCCCTGACGGCTGCATGAACTTCTTTGCCGGCCCGCAGGACAAGCAGTTCAGCGCCCCGATCAACTTCTACGACGTGCATTATGCCTTCACTCACTACGTGGGCACCTCGGGCGGAAACACTGACGACATGCGCGCGGCGGTCAAACTGATCGAAGAAAAGAAAGTGCAGGCGGCCAAAGTGGTCACCCACATTCTTGGGCTGAATGCCGCAGGAGAAACCACGCTGGAGCTGCCAAAAGTGGGCGGCGGTAAAAAAGCTGGTCTATACCGGGAAAGCGTTACCGCTCACTGCTCTCAGCCAGATTGACGATCCCGCGCTGTGCGCTATTCTGGAACGTCATCACGGGATTTGGTCTAAGGAAGCCGAACAGTATTTACTGTCGCACGCCGAGGAGATTTAACATGATTAACCGCGACACCCAGTTGTGCATGTCGCTTGCCGGTCGGCCCGGCAACTTTGGCACCCGCTTTCACAACTATCTGTATGAAAAGTTGGGTTTAAATTTCATCTACAAGGCATTCACCACCCAGGATATCGAAGCGGCGGTGAAAGGGGTTCGCGCATTAGGTATTCGTGGCTGCGCGGTCTCGATGCCGTTTAAAGAGAGTTGTATGCCGTTTCTCGACGCGGTCGATCCATCGGCGAAAGTCATTGATTCCGTCAATACCATCGTCAATGACGGCGGCAGGCTGACGGGCTACAACACCGACTATATTGCGGTAAAAAAGCCTGATTGCCAGCCACCAGCTCGACACCGCTGGGCGAGTGATGATTCGCGGCAGCGGCGGGATGGGCAAAGCGGTGATTGCCGCCTTTCGTGACGCCGGTTTTCGCGATGTGATCGTCGCCGCTCGTAACCGGGACAGCGGCCCGGCGTTGGCGAAACAGTATGGCTTTCAGTGGCAGCCGCTGCCGGAAGGCATTGCCTGCGATATTCTGGTCAATGTCACGCCCGTCGGCATGGCCGGAGGTAAAGAGAGCGATGAACTGGCGTACAGCGAAGCTATGGTCTCCAGCGCCAGCGTGGTGTTCGATGTCGTTGCCCTGCCGCCGGAAACCCCGGTGATCAAACTGGCGCAGACGCTGGGTAAAAAAGACCATCAGCGGCGCAGAAGTGATTGCGTTGCAGGCCGTCGAACAGTTCGCAATGTACACCGGTGTACGCCCGGATGACGCGCTGATGAGTGAAGCCGCTGAATTTGCCCGGGCGGGGTAAACATTTGAAAATAACCCTCCTCTGATGAAGCGGAGGAGGGTTATAAAACGCTTAATCAGAACGATCAGAAACTGTAGCGAATACCCAGTTGGCCACTATAAGGCGTCTCGATATGTTGGCCTTTTTCGTAGCTGACTTCACCCCATGCGGACCACCGGTCGTTTAGCTTCGCGGTCATCCCAAGGCCGTATTTGCCACTTGTCCCCGACAGGTCATTTTTGAACTTCTCGGTGTGGTTAATGACGACGTCGTTATTCTTCATAAACTCATGACGAACGGCCACTCTCGCATAGGGCTGTAACAGTGTCCCATCCTCCAGCGTCACATTCTTACCGAAGGTTAACCCGGTTTCCCCTTTTAATGATCGCGCAGCATCTGCTTTAACCGACATACCGCTGTCGAGTTTGTAATGGGTCTGGTCGCCAATAAACCATGATGCCTGGAGATAAGGCTCAACAAACCATGTTTCCAGCGCAATATGCTTCCCGATCTCCACTGAAGCCCCGCCGCCAACGGTATTATCTTTCGCATGGGTGCGCCCGCCATTGAAGTAGGGGTTGTTCTCCGTACGGAAATAGTTGGCTTTCACCACTCCATCAACGTAATAACCGCTGTTATGTAACCAGGTCGTATACAGTCCGAGACCATAGCTGTCCGCTTTGCCATTGGTACTGGATGAGTCCAGATCCGCACGCGTATAGGAAGCCATACTCCCCACAATCAATGCGCTATTTTCTAAATCAAAACGCTTATCGCCACCTAACATCACACCGTTCACATCCTGACGGTAAGCCACATGCTCTGTGGAAACACGGTAGCGGCTACTGATGTATTTTCCCCATGCGCCATCTTCATGGTCACGCATCTGACGAATTTCGCCGAGACGGGTTCGCAGCGTTGACAGCTCAGCGTCCCATAACGTTGGTGTCACATTCGCCATGGCAATGACCGCTTTCGCGCTTTCTGATAAATCCGGCTTCACTCCCGGTTCAGGGTTCGGTTCAGGCGAAGGACCCGGCTCAGGATCCGGACCCGGTTCTGGCGTATTCGCCTGCGGCGACAAATACCAGTTATCCTTATCGCTATCGGCGCCATGCACCAGATAATATTTGTACGCACCAAGATCGACGCTGCCGTTAGTCATCGCAAAGGTGTCCGCCCCGCTCCCATTCGCATAAATCAAGTGATAAGGATTAGCCGCACGACTGCGTAACTCACTTCCGGAATCATGGACGGTGACCTTAAATTGCCCCGTCACGGAATCGGAAACGTTCAGAAAATCTCCCGTCCCGCCGGACAGGTTGGTGTTCATGACGAAAGTTCCTGTCCCCTCCAGTGTGGTGAGTTCAAGACGGTTAAATTGCCCCGCGTTGTGTCCTTCTGGCGCACTAAAGTTGACCACCCCATTGTGCGTTAAGGCTTTAATCGTCGTGACGGATTCCGCAGTATCAGCATTGTGTTTTAAGTACAGAACAGAAGAAGGGCCTTGTAAGTCCACCGACGCGGCCCAGGCTCCCTTGCCCAGATCTCCCGTCCAGTCGTGTGTGCTTCCCCCCCTCCATGGTCAGAGAACCGTTTTCTACCGTCAGCGCCCCCGTTGAATACCCTCCATAAGCAATCAGGCTGCTCCCGCCATTGCGAAGCGTTGTGTTCGAGATATGCCCCAGCGCAAGTACTTCCTGACGGCCGCCATCGATAACCGTATTACTCGCTTCACCGTACCAGGCAAGTTGCTGGAGGCCGCCCGCATGAACCGTCGTATTTGTCGCATTAGCGCGAATACCGCCCGTCCACCCTGCCTGCTCAACCCAGCTTCCCCCAACCCAGCCACCTTTCTGACCATTAACAAGCTGAGTTCCATAGACCTGCGTCCCGTCTGCATTGCCGGTTTGAATACGTTGCAAACCACCTGCATGGATTGTGGCATCCTTCGCCTGCTGCCCGTTGACGCGAACTTTGGAATTGCTGTCGGAAACCCAGTCTCCGCCGCTCCACTGGCCATCTACGCCGGTAATCACCTGCGTGCCATAGACCTGGGCATTTTCTGAGATGCCAGAGGTAATCGTCTGTCGCGCACCAGCATAAACAGTGGTATTGCGGTCCGCGACGAATTCTTCGCCTTTACCGCTATACACTTGCTGAAAGGCGCCGTTATACAGGTACGTATCTAAAGCCAGACCGCTGGCAAGCTGGTAGCTGTTAGCGCCGATGTGGGAATTTTTCGCGGTCCCGTTATAAATGATTTGCTGGCCGCCGTTTTGCACAATCGTATCTTCAGCCAACGCCGTGCTGGTGACTGAGAGCACCTGAATACCGCCATCGATGAGATTCGCCTGGGCATAAGCACGGCCGCCAACAGTCTGTCTGCCACCAGCTTTCACTATAGTGTCATACGCTTGCGAATCACCATTCATCGTCAGAGCGCCGTTATTCTCAACGAGCGTATGGAAAGCTTTCCCATCGCCATTGAGTTGCAACACGCCCGTTTCAATATTCCCTTTACTGTTGGTGTATTCCCCTTTCACCGTGGTATTCACGGCTTCGGAACCGGCGGGATCAGATATACCGTCACCGATGTTAAGCTGTACAGAGTTCAACGTATTGTTATAACTGTACGACTCATTTAATAACGTCACGACCTGTTTAGAATAAGCAGGATTGATCAGCACAATTTCCTGGTTCGCAATATATTTTTTATCTTTGATGGAAAAAGTGGAATAGCCTTTCTCCCAGGTTTCTTTCACCCAATCCCAGTGATTCGTATAATCCGGATTCGACAATAAATTGTCCGGCATAGTGGTCGTTTGCACGGGTGGATAAGGATTGGGAAGCATTTCCGCCGCGGTCAGCGGGTACGTTGTTAAGCATAACGCGGGGAAAAAAGCATGATAAAAAACGCGTTTCATATCTAAATCCATAGTTAATAAAGTCCATATTTAACGGGCAGGTCTGTCTTGCTTATAATCTTCTCCTGAGGCGTTCGGGCTTCAGGATATTTGCTGGCGAATGATAATTAATTCGGAATAAGGAGGTGTTCGAGTTTTCGTACTTTAAATTTACGTGCGACAGCCGTCTTCCAGGCTTGCAGAGTGGAATACGCGCGGCAGTGTTTCTCTTGTAAGTAGCCCATACTTCCCCCCTTCAAGATAATGTCTCAGAAGCAAAACGTCTCTTGAAGAGAGTAAACAGGCGGCTCCCGGTAACGACCAGACGATTTGCCGCCCGGTTGCGACAGTATCAAGACCACGAATGACATCATGAACAGAGCAACGCGATTCGAAGATTGCACTGACGGCGTGGCATTTCAGGTGCCAGAAAAAAGCCAGCGGCATGAGTCGTTGGGTTGAAATAATGATCAACTGATAACCACTCTTGCTCAATTGCGAAAACGATCGAAAAAAAGTCTTAGCGTGTAGCTGTTAAGATTAATAAACATATAATTCAGGCCAGAATGAGAATTAATAACTTTTCTGGCCAGAACAGAGATCCCCCCTGGAAAAATAAACATCATTTTCAGGCCAACTGGCAATATGGCACTTCTTTACATATTCCTTTGTCATACAGATGATGCTCCCTATATCCTGGACAGCCTGTTTATTTATTATCAGGAGGGAGTTTATTATCCGGCGAGATTATTTATTCTGACGGTGTCCTGCGCTCCCACGCTGTTGCTGTTGGTATAATATTGATTCAAACAGAATAGTACATGAGCAATATTGATTGTCAAACCTGATCGATAAAACAAAACCAATAGTCAAAGGCTATTGCTACTAAGATATCGATCGTTGTAATCGATCTTTTTTTAGGAATTTACCTTACTGTTTGTAAGTAAAACAAAAAGATACACAAAACTTAATTTTTTGTAAAAATCCTATATTTCAGTAAGTTACGAAAATATATTTAATTTTACTGAAATATTTAGTTACATAATAATAAAAATTACGCGCCTGTTATTGATCAAATGACAGATGCCACTCACTGCTTCAGCACCGGGCTGACAGCTTTATCATGCTAGTCACAACTAGCGTAGCCTGGTTTGAATTAAATATAGGACAGTGTCGCAATTTTACTTTTTAAATTGCGAACGCTCTAAATTTTAAAATGAAAACGCGGGTCTCTTTTCAGAAATATTGAAGAAGTCTATCCCCCCTGACATCAGCGTTATACTTTGTTTATTTTGCTATCCGCGCGTTATGATTTTCATACTTACACATGGATAAATCCCTACACTCGGTTTAACGCTTACATCGTGCATTTTTCATCGTAGATTAAGGGGCTTCCCCCCATTCCCCTCCTACATCGTGAGCCATGTCAGTAAGGCGCGACGCTGTCAGTGGTAGCATGACCGCGTTTTGTCATTGACTGATTATTGGGAGAAAGAATGGAACTGCTTTTATTGAGTAACTCGACGCTGCCGGGTAAAGGCTGGATGGAACACGCGCTGCCGCTGATTGCGGAGCAACTGGAGGGGCGCCGTTCGGCAGTGTTTATTCCCTTTGCAGGCGTGACACAGACCTGGGATGAGTACACGGAAAAAACGGCGGCGATCTTCGCCCCCATGGGCGTCAAGGTGGTGGGTATTCACAGCGTCGCCGATCCTCGTGCGGCCATTGAAAATGCGGAAGTGGTGATTGTCGGCGGCGGCAATACCTTCCAGTTACTGAAAGAGAGCCGCGAGCGCGGGTTGCTGGCACCGATCGTTGATGTGGTCAAACGCGGAGCGCTGTACATCGGCTGGAGTGCGGGTGCCAACCTCGCCTGCCAGACCATCCGCACCACCAACGACATGCCGATTGTTGATCCGCAAGGTTTTGACGCGCTGGGCCTGTTCCCACTGCAGATTAACCCGCATTTCACTAACGCGCTGCCGGAAGGCCATAAAGGCGAAACGCGTGAACAGCGTATTCGCGAGCTGCTGGTTGTCGCGCCAGAACTGACAGTGATCGGTCTGCCGGAAGGCAACTGGATTAAAGTGAGCAAGGGTCAGGCGGTGCTTGGCGGTCCGAACACCACCTACGTGTTCGAAGCCGGTAAAGACGCAACTGCCGTTGAGGCAGGTCACTGCTTTTAACCAACGTTGCCGGATGGCGGCGTAAACGCCTTATCCGGCCTACAGAGTGTACTCGTTGTAGGCCGGATAAGCGCTGCGTCAACGTTAATAATCATCCCGCTCGTCGTCTTCGTCCGGCTGTTCCAGTACGCTGTAAGCCACGGAACAGAACAATGAGTTCAGACGCTGCATATCCCCCCAGTAACCCCAGGTGCAGAGAACTGGTTTCAATACTCTGGACGTTCTGCTGATGCAGACGATCAACGTGCGCGTGTGAATAACGGCGATTCAGTATGCGGAAGCGATGCTTGCTACGGCGCAGACGACGGGCGCTGGTCACATCGCCGGAGAAGAATACCGACATCGCCAGTTGCAGGTTGCTGAGCAACTGGTCGTACAGCGCATCCAGCTCTTTTAAGCCCTCAATCGAAAACGCCCGCCGCGCCGCCAGCGACTTGTCAGCAATCTCGCTGCCCATGCGCTCCACAATATCCGACGCCTGTTCCAGGTTGAGCGACATTTCAATGATCTCCGCCCAGCGGCGCGACTCCTCTTCCGCCAGTTCCTCCTTCGGCATCCGCGCCAGATAGAGCTTGATGGCGGTGTAGAGCACGTTGATGTCATCCGCGATTTTGCGCAGCTCTTTCTCTTCACGCGGCTCGCCGTGCATTACCTTTTTCAGCCCTTCCATCATCTGTTCCATCGCATCGCCGATGCGCAGCGCTTCACGGGCGGCATTGGCCAGTGCAAGGGTCGGCGTATCCAGCGCGCTGGCATCCAGATGCTTTGGCTTGAGATGCCCATCCAACTCCGGCTCATCACGAATCATGCGCTTACAGAAGCGCGCCATCGGCTCGGCAAACGGAATCATCGCCAGGCAGCGCACCAGGTTGTAGAAGACATGGAAATAGATAACCAGCTCAGATTTGGGCAGTGGCAGCTCATCCATCAGATTCGCCAGCGGATGGACAAACGGCAGAATAATCAGGCTACCCACCAGCTTGAACAGCAGGCTGCCGAGCGCCACGCGTCGCGCTGCCGCGTTGGCCGCGCTGTTGTTGAGCATCGCCAGCAGGCCGGAACCGAGGTTAGCACCAATCACCAGACACAGCGCCACCGGGAAGGAGATAATCCCCGCCGCTGTCAGGGTAGCCGTTAACAGTACCGCCGCCAGACTGGAATAACTGATAATCGCAAACATCGCGCCAATGAGCGCATCCAGCATAATATCGCCGGTCAACGAGGCGAAAATGACCTGTACACCGTTGGCCTGGGTAATAGGGGTCACGGCCTGGACGATCAGCTCCAGCGCCAGCAGGATCAAGCCAAGGCCAATCCCCACACGGCCCAGTTGTCCGGCGCGTGTCTGTTTACGCCCCAGAAAGAAGATCACGCCGATGAAAATCAGCAGCGGCGACAGCCACGATAAATCGAAGGTGAGGATACGCGCCATCAGCGCGGTCCCCACATCTGCGCCAAGCACAATCACCAGCGCAGGCGTCAGCGCGACAAGATCCTGGGCAACAAACGAGGTCACCAGCATGGTGGTGGCATTACTGCTCTGCACCAGCGCAGTGACGCCAATCCCTGCGCAGAAGGCGAGCGGTTTCTTTTCGACGCTACGGCTAAGCACAGTACGCAGGCGAGCGCCGAACACACGCATCACGCCAGTACGCACAATATGGGTACCCCAGACCAGCAGGGCGACAGCAGAAAGCAGGTGGAGCAAAGTTAGCACGGAATCAGGTACTCCTTATTGTTATAGGTTCCCGGGGCTCATGCCTGATGACGCTGCGCTTATCAGACCTACAAGCAACCGGTAGGCCGGATAAAGCGTTTACGCCGCCATCCGGCAAGCAACGTTCATGAGCCTTCTTTCAGTATAAGGGTTTAAACGCAAGAAAGAGACAGGGCGCTCAGTGAGCGCCCTGTGAGTTGTAAGGAAAGATGACGGTTTTATGAATCAGTCAGCGTCATAGCCCAGGTTTGGTGCCAGCCAGCGCTCAACGTCAGAGACACTCATCCCCTTACGGAAAGCGTAGTCTTCCACCTGGTCACGCTGAATCTGTGCAACCGCGTAGTACTTGCTGTCCGGGTGACTGAAGTACCAGCCGGAGACCGATGCGCCAGGCCACATAGCGAAGGACTCGGTGAGCTTCATGCCGGTGTGTGTTTCCACGTCCAGCAGTTGCCAGATGGTGCCCTTTTCAGTGTGTTCCGGACAGGCCGGATACCCCGGCGCCGGGCGAATCCCCTGATAGTTTTCGCGGATCAGCTCTTCATTGCTGAGATTTTCGTTCGGCGCATAGCCCCAGTAAACTTTACGCACACGCTCATGCAGATACTCCGCGAAGGCTTCCGCCAGACGGTCGGCAAGCGCTTTCACCATGATCTTGTTGTAATCATCGTGCTGCGCTTCGAACGCCTCCGCCAGTGCGTCTTCCTCCAGACCACCGGTCACCGCAAAAGCACCGATGTAGTCCGCTTTACCGGACAGTTTCGGCGCAACAAAGTCGGACAGGCAGTAGTTGGCGAAACCGACTTTTTCCGTTTGCTGACGCAGATGATGGCTGACGGTCAGCACATGCGTACGCGTTTCATCACGATAAATTTCGATATCGTCGCCTACGCGGTTTGCCGGGAACAGCCCCACCACACCGCGCGGGTTCAGCGTTTTCTCAGCACTTAACTTATCCAGCATAGCGTTAGCATCGTTGAACAGACGCTTCGCCTCTTCACCTACCACCTCATCTTCCAGAATGCGCGGGTATTTCCCGGCCAGCGACCAGGTCATAAAGAACGGCGTCCAGTCGATGTAATTACGCAGCGTTTCAATACTGGCTTCGACGACCTGCACCCCCCAGACGATGCGCCACCGGCGGCGTATAGTTCGCCCAGTCAAACGCCAGATCGTTATCCCGGGCAGCGGCCAGCGTGACCGGCGGGGTGCGCGGTTTCTTGCGGCCATGCTGAATACGTACGGTTTCATACTCTTTGCGGGTCCGGGCGACAAAATCGTCACGCTGAGTGTCAGAAAGCAGCGCAGCAACCACGCCAACGGTGCGCGAAGCGTTCTGCACATACACCGTTGGGCCGCTGTAGTTCTGCTCGATTTTCACCGCAGTGTGCGCTTTCGAGGTGGTGGCGCCGCCAATCAGCAGCGGAATGGTGAAGCCCTGACGCTCCATCTCTTTCGCCACGTTGACCATTTCGTCCAGCGACGGGGTAATCAGCCCGGAAAGGCCAATCAAATCCGCATTCACCTCTTTGGCGGTTTTGAGGATCTTCTCCGCCGGCACCATCACGCCGAGATCGACGATTTCGTAGTTATTACACTGCAACACTACGCCAACGATGTTTTTGCCGATGTCGTGCACATCACCCTTCACGGTAGCGATCACCATTTTACCGTTACTGGAGCCTTTCTCTTTGCTGGCTTCGATAAACGGCTCAAGGTACGCCACCGCCTGTTTCATCACGCGGGCGGATTTCACCACCTGCGGCAGGAACATTTTGCCCTCACCGAACAGGTCGCCGACGACGTTCATCCCGTCCATCAGCGGCCCTTCAATCACCTCGATCGGGCGAGCAGCCTGCTGACGGGCTTCTTCGGTATCCTGTTCGATAAATTCCGTGATGCCTTTGACCAGCGAGTATTCGAGGCGCTTTTTGACTTCCCAGGTGCGCCACTCCACCATCTGCGCGTTAGCTGTCTCATCGGCCTTGCTGCCCCGGTATTTTTCCGCCAGTTCTAGCAGGCGTTCAGTACCGTCATCACGACGGTTGAGGATCACATCCTCTACCGCATCGCGCAGTTCGGCGGGAAGATCGTCATAGATCGCCAGTTGTCCGGCGTTGACAATCCCCATGTCCATACCGTTGCGAATGGCGTAATAGAGGAACACGGCATGAATAGCCTCACGCACCGGGTCGTTGCCACGAAACGAGAACGACACGTTGGAGACGCCGCCGGAGATCAACGCGTGCGGCAGCTCGCGTTTGATGTCTTCACAGGCGCCGATAAAGTCCTGCGCGTAGTTATTGTGCTCATCAATACCGGTCGCCACCGCGAAAATATTCGGGTCGAAAATGATGTCTTCCGGCGGGAAGCCCACCTCTTCGGTGAGGATGGTGTATGCCCGACGGCAAATCTCAATTTTACGTGCGCGGGTATCCGCCTGCCCCTGTTCATCAAAGGCCATCACCACTACCGCCGCGCCGTAACGACGCAGCAGCTTCGCATGATGGATAAAGGTTTCAACCCCCTCTTTCATGGAGATCGAGTTCACGATGCCCTTGCCCTGAATGCACTTCAGCCCTTTCTCGATGACCTCCCATTTCGAAGAGTCGATCATGATAGGCACGCGGGCAATGTCCGGCTCGCCCGCAATCAGGTTCAGGAAGCGCACCATCGCCGCTTCGGCGTCGAGCATCCCCTCATCCATGTTGATATCGATAATTTGCGCACCGCTTTCTACCTGCTGACGGGCAACATCCAGCGCTTCGCTGTATTTTTCTTCTTTGATCAGACGTTTAAATTTGGCGGAACCGGTAACATTGGTACGTTCACCGACGTTCACAAACAGGCTGTCGTCGCCAATGTTCAGCGGTTCAAGACCGGATAAGCGGCAGGCCACCGGGATTTCCGGCAACGGGCGCGGCGGCAATCCTTCAACCGCCCGGCTCATTGCCGCGATGTGTTCCGGCGTGGTGCCGCAGCAGCCACCGACGATATTCAGGAAACCGGCTTCGGCCCATTCGCGGATCTGCGTCGCCATCGTGTCGGCATCAAGATCGTATTCACCAAACGCATTCGGCAGACCGGCGTTCGGGTGTGCGGTCACGTAACATTCCGCAATGCGTGACAACTCCTGCACATACTGACGCAGTTCATCCGGCCCCAGCGCACAGTTAAGCCCAAATGTCAGCGCTTCAGCGTGACGCAGCGAATTATAAAACGCCTCTGTCGTCTGGCCGGAAAGGGTACGTCCGGAAGCATCGGTGATAGTGCCGGAAATCATGATGGGCAGGTCGACGCCCAGCGCTTCCAGCTCTTCTTTCACCGCAAAAATCGCCGCTTTCGCGTTCAGCGTGTCAAAGACGGTTTCGATTAAAATCAGGTCACTACCCCCTTCCACCAGCGCTTTGGTGGACTCACGGTAGGCGGACACCAACTGATCAAAGGTGATATTACGAAATGCCGGGTCGTTTACATCCGGCGAGATCGATGCGGTCCGGTTGGTTGGGCCGAGAACGCCCGCCACATAACGCGGTTTCTCCGGGGTACGTACGGTCCATTCATCGGCGCAGGCGCGCGCCAGTTTCGCGGCGGCAAGGTTGATCTCCGCTGACAGAGACTCCATCTGGTAATCCGCCATCGCGATGGGCGTGGAGTTGAAGGTGTTGGTTTCGATGATGTCCGCGCCCGCTTCAAAATAGGCGTTATGAATGGCGGTAATCACCTCCGGCTTACTGAGCACCAGCAGGTCGTTATTGCCTTTCAGGTCGCACGGCCAGTCGGCAAAGCGCTCACCACGGAAATCCTCTTCACTCAGACGGTAGCTCTGGATCATCGTGCCCATGCCGCCGTCCAGCACCAGAATACGTTCATTTAACTGCGCACGCAGTTGTTCAACTTTGCTGCTCACACTTGCTCCCGACAACGCTCAACCAGACCGAAAAAGTCAACAAAACATAGTGGCATAAACAGGGCTGACGGAAAAGCGAACGACGGGCAACATGAGACATGTTCAGCTTCACTCCTCCGATCAGTACAAGATTTCTTGCATTATAATCGAATAAAACGAAAATGATTTCCACGATACAGAAAAGGAGTCAGCTATGGTCGCCCCCGTTCCCGCCAAACGCGGCAGAAAACCCGCCGCGACGACAGCCCCCGCCGCCGGACAGGTTCAGTCACTGACTCGTGGTCTGAAACTGCTGGAATGGATCGCGGAATCCAACGGCAGCGTGGCGTTGACCGAACTGGCTCAACAGGCTGGCCTGCCGAACTCGACCACTCACCGTTTACTCACCACCATGCAGCAGCAGGGTTTTGTCCGTCAGGTGGGTGACCTTGGACACTGGGCAATCGGCGCGCATGCCTTTATCGTTGGCAGCAGCTTTTTGCAGAGCCGCAATTTGCTGGCAATCGTCCACCCGATTCTGCGCAAACTGATGGAAGACTCCGGCGAAACGGTGAATCTGGCGGTGCTGGATCAGAGCGACCATCAGGCGATTATCATTGACCAGGTGCAGTGTACTCAACTGATGCGCATGTCTGCGCCGATCGGCGGTAAGCTGCCGATGCATGCCTCTGGCGCAGGCAAAGCGTTTTTAGCACAGCTGAGTGAAGAACAGGTGACCCAGTTGCTGCACCGCAAAGGGCTGCATGCGTATACCCACGCGACGCTGGTCTCTCCTGTCCATCTGAAGGATGATCTCGCGCAGACGCGTAAACGCGGCTATTCGTTTGATGATGAGGAGCATGCGCTCGGACTGCGCTGCGTGGCGTCGTGCATTTATGACGAGCACCGCGAACCGTTTGCTGCGATCTCCATCTCTGGACCGATTTCACGCATCACCGATGACCGCGTCACCGAGTTTGGCGCGATGGTGATCAAGGCAGCGAAAGAGGTGACGCTGGCGTACGGCGGGATTCGGTAGGCCTGATAAGCGTCGCGCCATCAGGCAGATCGGCGCACATTGCCGGATGGCGGCGTAAGCGCCCGGTCGGTTTCATAACGTACGCTGAATCGCTGGCGACGGCGATACGCGTAAACATCTTCAACATGCCCTTCGCGAATGCGCGTCTGCAGGCCGCGCCAATAGTTGGCGCTGAACAGGTCGGCGTGCATCTCTTCAAACAGCGGTCCGATGCGCGGGTCGGCGCATAGCCAGTGGCGAAACTCTTCCGGAAACACATCGCCAGGAGACACGCTATACCAGGGCTCGGCACTCATCTCATCTTCCGGGTAGCGCGGCGGTGGGATGTCCCGGAAATTTACCTCCGTCATGTAGCAAATCTCATCGTAATCGTAGAACACCACACGACCATGGCGGGTAACGCCGAAGTTCTTGAACAGCATGTCACCGGGGAAAATGTTGGCAGCAGCAAGCTGACGGATAGCATTGCCGTACTCCTCAATCGCATCCCGCAGTTGCTGACCTTCTACCTGCTCAAGCCAGATATTGAGCGGCACCATCCGCCGCTCAATATAGAGATGGCGAATGACAATCTGCTCGCCCAGATCGGTAATTTTTTCCGGCGCTTCCTGCAGTAACAGCGCCATCAGCGCCGGATCGATTTGCCGTTTTTCAAGCACAAAGTTTTCGAACTCCTGCGTATCCGCCATGCGCCCCACGCGATCGTGCTCTTTAACCAGCTGGTAGCAGGCCCGGACGTGAGCGGCGGACATTTCTTTCTGAGGCGCAAATTTATCTTTGATGATTTTGAAAACCCGATCGAATCCCGGCAGCGTAAAGACCAGCATCACCATACCGCGTATACCCGGCGCTTCAATAAACTGTTCATCACAGCTACGCAGATACAGCAGATATTCACGATAGCTTTCGGTCTTCGCATGCTTCTGACAACCGATCGCCATGTACAGCTCGGCCGTGGTTTTCCCTGGCAGGATCTCACGCAACCACTCCACCAGTGCGGCAGGCAGCGGCGCGTACACCATGAAATAGGAGCGGGCAAAGCCAAAAACGATACTGGCTTCTGCCGTGGTGGTCAGGCAGGTATCCACAAACAGTTCACCTTCATCGGTGCGATGAATCGGCAGCAAAAAGGGCAATGTGGCGGATGGCGTGATGAGTTTGCCGACCAGCCATGCGGCTTTATTGCGATAAAACAGTTCGTTAGCCACCTGAAGATGGCACTGCTGCAGGGTCTCTTCACCGAAGGTTTCACGCAAATGCAGGGTGATATAGCGGATGTCACGCCCTTTGTTCTGCCACGGCAGACGCAGCGGTAGATCGCTGAGTACACGCATGAGCAGCGGTTCCCAACCGCCATCCGGGAAGAAATCTTTTGCCAGCGGGCGCGGGATCGTCCGAAAACGACGTTCCGGCTGGGAGCTAAAAATAAAAAGCCGCTCGGGAGTGAGCGAGCGGTGGTCAAATAACCGACAGTACACGGAGTTAAAAAAACTCTCCGCAATCTCGAAGCGCGGGTAATCCGGCAAGAGCCGGGTGTAATGCTCCTTCACACGCAGCAAAAACGCCGCGTCGGTACTTTTGCCATCAGTAATGCAGCGCAGTTGCTCCACCACCAGACCCACATGATGATCGTAGAGATGAATACGGCTTTTCATCGCCTGCTGCACGGCATGCCAGTCGGCCTGTTCAAAGCGCTGTTGCGCGCCAGAAGTCACTTCCAGAAATCGACCATACTGGGCGTCGAAGCCTTGCAGGATGGTTTGAGCAATCAGTAACTCCAGACCTCGCGACATCGCCTCTCCTTATTCGGCACCACGTTTTGCCGGATGGCGCGTTCGCTTATCCGGCCTACACTTTCGTAGGCCCGGTAAGCACCACGCCACCGGGCGTTAATCAAAACTGCGATTCTTCGGTCGAGCCGGTCAACGCGGTCACCGAGGACGTGCCGCCCTGAATGATGGTGGTGACTTTATCGAAGTAGCCTGTACCCACTTCCTGCTGATGGGACACGAAGGTGTAACCGTCTTTAGCCGCCGCAAATTCCGGCTGCTGAACCTTCTCAACATAGTGGCGCATGCCTTCACCCTGCGCGTAGGAGTGCGCGAGGTCGAACATGTTGAACCACATGCTGTGGATGCCCGCCAGGGTAATGAATTGATATTTGTAACCCATATCTGACAACTGCTGCTGGAAGCTGGCGATGGTCTTATCGTCCAGATTCTTCTGCCAGTTGAACGACGGCGAACAGTTGTAGGCCAGCAGTTTGCCTGGGAATTTCGCATGAATCGCATCGGCAAAGCGCTTCGCCAGCTCCAGATCCGGCGTGGAGGTCTCACACCACACCAGATCGGCATACGGCGCGTAGGCCAGACCACGGCTGATTGCCTGCTCTATGCCGGCATGCGTACGGAAGAATCCTTCACTGGTCCGCTCGCCGGTAATAAATTCGCTGTCGTACGGGTCGCAATCGGAGGTGATTAGATCTGCCGCATCCGCATCGGTACGGGCAATCACCAGCGTCGGTACGCCCATGACGTCTGCCGCCAGACGCGCAGCGACCAGCTTCTGGATCGCTTCCTGCGTTGGCACCAGCACTTTACCGCCCATATGGCCACACTTCTTCACCGACGCCAGCTGATCTTCGAAGTGAACTGCCGCTGCACCGGCTTCAATCATCGATTTCATCAGCTCAAACGCATTCAGTACGCCGCCAAAACCCGCTTCCGCATCGGCTACGATCGGCAGGAAGTAGTCCACATAGCGCGGATCGTTGGGTTCAATACCGCTGGACCACTGGATCTGATCCGCGCGGCGGAAGGTGTTGTTGATCCGATCTACCACGGCCGGGACAGAATTCGCCGGATAAAGCGATTGATCCGGATACATGCTGGACGCCAGGTTAGCGTCCGCAGCCACCTGCCACCCCGACAGATATACGGCTTCAATACCCGCTTTCGCCTGCTGTAACGCCTGGCCGCCGGTCAGCGCGCCAAGGCTGTTGATGTAACCTTTTTTTCGATTCGCCGTGCAGCAAACGCCACATTTTGGCGGCGCCCAGTTGCGCCAGCGTGCACTCGGGATTGACCGAGCCGCGTAATTTCACCACTTCTTCCGCGCTGTACGGGCGACGAATGCCTTCCCAGCGCGGTTGTGTCCATTCTTTCTGTAACGCTTCGATCTGTTGGGTACGGGTTTTCATGTGCAGATGCTCCATATTATTCTCCTGGCTTCCCAGGCGTTATTGGTGAAAGCAGTTTGGTCACGGGAAGCCGCGCAAAAACCAGAGCGTACTGATAGTACGTGAGGATTTTGAGCACGACCCGGGGCCAAAATGGCGAACAAAATAGCCTGGGCAATTACGCCAGCAGGCGGTAGCCTGGCAACGTCAGGAAATCGATTAATTCATCAGAGGTGGTGATTTGTTCCATCAGACGCGCGGCGTCGTCAAAGCGCCCGCTGCTGAAGCGGTGTTCGCCCAGTTCTTCCTGAATCACCCGCATCTCTTCAGCCAGCATCTGGCGGAACAGCGCCTTCGTGACCGGCTTGCCGTTGCTGAGAGTTTTCTCGTGATGGATCCACTGCCAGATTGACGTACGGGAGATTTCCGCCGTCGCCGCATCTTCCATCAGGCCATAAATCGGCACGCAGCCGTTGCCGGAAATCCACGCTTCTATGTACTGCACCGCAACGCGAATGTTGGCGCGCATGCCTTCTTCAGTGCGTTCGCCTTCACAGGGCGCCAGCAGTTGTTCTGCGGTAATAGGCGCATCGTCCTCACGCGTGACAAACAGCTGATTTTTGTTCTCACCCAGCACCTCGTTGAAGACCGCCATCGCGGTGTCCGCCAGCCCGGGATGCGCAATCCATGTGCCGTCGTGGCCATTGCTGGCTTCCAGCGCTTTGTCCGCTTTCACCTTGCTGAGCACCTGATTATTTCGCTCGGCGTCTTTGCTTGGAATGAATGCCGCCATACCGCCCATCGCGAAGGCACCACGTTTGTGGCAGGTTTTAATCAGCAGACGCGAATAGGCACTGAGGAAAGGCTTATCCATCGTTACCACCTGGCGATCCGGCAGGACGCGATCAGGGTGATTTTTCAACGTTTTGATATAGCTGAAAATGTAATCCCAGCGACCACAGTTGAGACCAACAATATGATCACGCAGCGCGTGCAGGATCTCGTCCATCTGGAAGACAGCCGGCAGGGTTTCAATCAACAGCGTGGCTTTAATGGTGCCGCGCGGCAGATTGAAACGATCTTCGGTATAGCTGAAGACTTCGCTCCACCACGCCGCTTCCTGCCAGGACTGGGTTTTCGGCAGATAGAAGTAAGGTCCGCTGCCTTTAGCCAGCAACGCTTTATAGTTGTGGAAGAAATAGAGGGCAAAGTCGAACAGACTGCCAGGGATCGCTTCACCACGCCACGTGACGTGTTTTTCCGGCAGATGCAGACCGCGTACGCGGCAAATCAGCAATGCAGGATCGGGCTTCAACTGGTAAATTTTTCCGGCTTCATTGGTATAGCTGATGGTGCCGTTTACCGCATCGCGAAGGTTGATGTGCCCGTCAATGACCTTGTCCCATTCCGGTGCCAGCGAATCTTCGAAATCTGCCATAAAGACTTTCACATTGGCGTTCAGCGCATTGATCACCATCTTGCGCTCAACCGGCCCGGTGATTTCGACCCGACGATCCTGTAAATCTTGCGGAATGCCGCGGATTTTCCAGTCTCCGCTACGAATGGAAGCTGTTTCCGAAATAAAATCAGGCAACTTACCGTTATCGATATCCTGCTGCTGCTGAATACGCGCGGCGAGTAACTTGTTACGTTTTGGCGTAAAGCGCGCCACCAGTTCGGTGACAAATTCTATCGCCCCGGAGGTCAGGATCTGCTTCTCCGGCTCACCCTGCGGCCTGGTAAAGATCAATTCATCCGTCGTCGTTGCCTGTTGATTCATTCTCTAACTCCTCGTCATTGATAACAAAGCATTCCAATGCGAACGAAGGATCGTTGTGCGCTTTTCGTTCAGCACAACTAAGACTACTCATTTAAAATCCAAAATCAAAAACAATTTCCATTTTTAATTTAATTATCAATTAACCTATTGATAACAATAAAGATAAAGTTTAATCACAAGCTGAAGTGGGTTTCGGAAATAAAAAAAGGCACCCGAAGGTGCCTGATTCACTATGCTGAAACGCTTTAGGATCGTCAGCGACAGGAGATTAATCCAGCGTTGGATTCATGTGACGCAGATCATATGGCGTGATCTGATAGACGTAATAATTGAGCCAGTTGATGAACAGCAGATTACCGTGGCTTCGCCAGGTGGCGCGGGGTTTGTTTTGCGGATCGTTTTTCGGGAAATAGTTGTAGGGAACGTCGGGACTTAACCCTGCCTCAACATCGCGAAAATATTCACTCGCTAACGTATGCGCATCGTATTCCGGATGGCCCGTGACAAACGCAATGCGTTTATCTTTGCTGGCAAACAGATACGCATCCCCATTCTCAGTCTCGGCGAGGATATCCAGATCGGTGTAGTCGCGGATCAACACAGCAGGAAAGTCAGCGTAGCGCGAATGCGGGGCCAGGAAGGAATCATCAAAACCCCGCGTCAGCAGCGCATGAGGCTGAAGAATATGATGTTCATAAACGCCAGAGAGCTTATCGGTGCGGGTCTGCTTCGGAATACCGTAGAGAATATTGAGTGCCGCCTGTACCGCCCAACAGACAAACAGCGTTGAGGTAACATGATCTTTCGCCCATTCCAGCACCTGCTTGATCTGTGGCCAGTAAGCGACGTCATTAAACTCCACCAGGCCCAGCGGCGCACCGGTGACGATCAGGCCATCAAAGTTCTGATCGCAAATATCCTCAAAATTACAATAGAAGTTGTTCAGGTGCTCGGCTGGCGTATTACGCGACTCGCGGGCATCAATGCGCAGTAACTGAACATCCACCTGCAACGGAGAGTTCGATAGCAGGCGTAAAAACTGATTTTCTGTTTCGATTTTCTTCGGCATCAGATTAAGGATAAGTACCTTTAGCGGACGAATTTCCTGACCTGAAGCGCGGGAAGTCGTCATGACAAAGACATTTTCCTCACGCAAGAAATTGACGGCGGGTAGCTCGTCCTGCACGCGAATCGGCATAACCTGATAACCTCACTACATACGTTTAAACGTTTAGACATCCAGATAGCTGACGATACCCAGAAATTACGCCGATGTCGAGCCTGCATGTTAAAGGTGAGAAAGTTTCACGACGATATATGCGTTAGAATATAAGCATAACAATAAGGAGAGAATATGGTTATTAACATACGCCGATCCCGGCATGATGAAGGGGAACAACTGATTGCTGTCTGGTGTCGTTCGGTCGACGCCACGCATGATTTTCTGTCCAGAGAGTATCGCGTCGAACTGGAGGAACTGGTTCGCTCCTTTTTTACCCGAAGCCCCTTTATGGGTTGCCGCTAATGAGCAGGATGAGCCCGTCGCATTTATGTTGCTTAGCGGAGAACATATGGATGCGCTGTTTGTTGATCCCGATGTCAGGGGCTGTGGAGTGGGTAAGCTGTTGATTGAGCACGCGCTTTCATTAGCGCCCGCGTTGACAACTAACGTGAACGAACAAAATGATCAAGCCGTTGGATTCTATAAAAAAGATGGGATTCTGCGTGACGGGGCGTTCGGAGGTGGACGATCTTGGACGGCCGTATCCGTTATTGCATTTGCGTTACCACAGAGCCTCATCCTGATCACAGGCCGGATAAGGCGAAGCCGCCATCCGACAGTGGTGCGGTAGTCTGCCTGAGGCGCTGCGCTTGTCAGGCCTACAGGCCGGATAAGGAAAAACCATCATCCGCAAAGCTGCAGAGCAGAAACGCAAAAAAGCCCATCCGTCAGGATGGGCTCTTCACTTGTTTGATGCCTGGCAGTTCCCTACTCTCGCATGGGGAGACCCCACACTACCATCGGCGCTACGGCGTTTCACTTCTGAGTTCGGCATGGGGTCAGGTGGGACCACCGCGCTACAGCCGCCAGGCAAATTCTTGCTGCTCTGTACGCAATATTTTATCGCATCAGCTGCGTTGGCTGCATTCGCGAACGTCAGTCACATACTTCTGTATGCTCCTTCCGTCGCTTCATTTGCCGCCTTGCCGCTGCGCAAACTATTGCGCACTACAATCCGGTATCAATGCTGAAAATCTCTCAGTCCGCCAAAACATCTTCGGCGTTGTAAGGTTAAGCCTCACGGTTCATTAGTACCGGTTAGCTCAACGCATCGCTGCGCTTACACACCCGGCCTATCAACGTCGTCGTCTTCAACGTTCCTTCAGGACCCTTAAAGGGTCAGGGAGAACTCATCTCGGGGCAAGTTTCGTGCTTAGATGCTTTCAGCACTTATCTCTTCCGCATTTAGCTACCGGGCAGTGCCATTGGCATGACAACCCGAACACCAGTGATGCGTCCACTCCGGTCCTCTCGTACTAGGAGCAGCCCCCCCTCAATTCTCCAGCGCCCACGGCAGATAGGGACCGAACTGTCTCACGACGTTCTAAACCCAGCTCGCGTACCACTTTAAATGGCGAACAGCCATACCCTTGGGACCTACTTCAGCCCCAGGATGTGATGAGCCGACATCGAGGTGCCAAACACCGCCGTCGATATGAACTCTTGGGCGGTATCAGCCTGTTATCCCCGGAGTACCTTTTATCCGTTGAGCGATGGCCCTTCCATTCAGAACCACCGGATCACTAAGACCTGCTTTCGCACCTGCTCGCGCCGTCACGCTCGCAGTCAAGCTAGCTTATGCCTTTGCACTAACCTCCTGATGTCCGACCAGGATTAGCTAACCTTCGTGCTCCTCCGTTACTCTTTAGGAGGAGACCGCCCCAGTCAAACTACCCACCAGACACTGTCCGCAACCCGGGTAACGGGCCTACGTTAGAACACCAGCCATTAAAGGGTGGTATTTCAAGGGCGGCTCCATGCAGACTGGCGTCCACACTTCAAAGCCTCCCACCTATCCTACACATCAAGGACCAGTGTTCAGTGTCAAGCTATAGTAAAGGTTCACGGGGTCTTTCCGTCTTGCCGCGGGTACACTGCATCTTCACAGCGAGTTCAATTTCACTGAGTCTCGGGTGGAGACAGCCTGGCCATCATTACGCCATTCGTGCAGGTCGGAACTTACCCGACAAGGAATTTCGCTACCTTAGGACCGTTATAGTTACGGCCGCCGTTTACCGGGGCTTCGATCAAGAGCTTCTCCTTACGGATAACCCCATCAATTAACCTTCCGGCACCGGGCAGGCGTCACACCGTATACGTCCACTTTCGTGTTTGCACAGTGCTGTGTTTTTAATAAACAGTTGCAGCCAGCTGGTATCTTCGACTGATTTCAGCTCCATGAGTAAATCACTTCACCTACATATCAGCGTGCCTTCTCCCGAAGTTACGGCACCATTTTGCCTAGTTCCTTCACCCGAGTTCTCTCAAGCGCCTTGGTATTCTCTACCTGACCACCTGTGTCGGTTTGGGGTACGATTTGATGTTACCTGATGCTTAGAGGCTTTTCCTGGAAGCAGGGCATTTGTTGCTTCAGCACCGTAGTGCCTCGTCATCACGCCTCAGTGTTAAAGTGAACCGGATTTACCTGGAACACACACCTACACGCTTAAACCGGGACAACCGTCGCCCGGCCAACATAGCCTTCTCCGTCCCCCCTTCGCAGTAACACCAAGTACAGGAATATTAACCTGTTTCCCATCGACTACGCCTTTCGGCCTCGCCTTAGGGGTCGACTCACCCTGCCCCGATTAACGTTGGACAGGAACCCTTGGTCTTCCGGCGAGCGGGCTTTTCACCCGCTTTATCGTTACTTATGTCAGCATTCGCACTTCTGATACCTCCAGCATGCCTCACAGCACACCTTCACAGGCTTACAGAACGCTCCCCTACCCAACAACACATTGTGTCGCTGCCGCAGCTTCGGTGCATGGTTTAGCCCCGTTACATCTTCCGCGCAGGCCGACTCGACCAGTGAGCTATTACGCTTTCTTTAAATGATGGCTGCTTCTAAGCCAACATCCTGGCTGTCTGAGCCTTCCCACATCGTTTCCCACTTAACCATGACTTTGGGACCTTAGCTGGCGGTCTGGGTTGTTTCCCTCTTCACGACGGACGTTAGCACCCGCCGTGTGTCTCCCGTGATAACATTCTTCGGTATTCGCAGTTTGCATCGGGTTGGTAAGTCGGGATGACCCCCCTAGCCGAAACAGTGCTCTACCCCCCGAAGATGAATTCACGAGGCGCTACCTAAATAGCTTTCGGGGGAGAACCAGCTATCTCCCGGTTTGATTGGCCTTTCACCCCCAGCCACAAGTCATCCGCTAATTTTTCAACATTAGTCGGTTCGGTCCTCCAGTTAGTGTTACCCAACCTTCAACCTGCCCATGGCTAGATCACCGGGTTTCGGGTCTATACCCTGCAACTTAACGCCCAGTTAAGACTCGGTTTCCCTTCGGCTCCCCTATTCGGTTAACCTTGCTACAGAATATAAGTCGCTGACCCATTATACAAAAGGTACGCAGTCACCCCATTAAAGAGGCTCCCACTGCTTGTACGTACACGGTTTCAGGTTCTTTTTCACTCCCCTCGCCGGGGTTCTTTTCGCCTTTCCCTCACGGTACTGGTTCACTATCGGTCAGTCAGGAGTATTTAGCCTTGGAGGATGGTCCCCCCCATATTCAGACAGGATACCACGTGTCCCGCCCTACTCATCGAGCTCACAACACATGCACTTTTGTGTACGGGGCTGTCACCCTGTATCGCGTGCCTTTCCAGACACTTCCACTAACACACATGCTGATTCAGGCTCTGGGCTGCTCCCCGTTCGCTCGCCGCTACTGGGGGGAATCTCGGTTGATTTCTTTTCCTCGGGGTACTTAGATGTTTCAGTTCCCCCCGGTTCGCCTCGTTAACCTATGTATTCAGTTAACGATAGTGCAACGAATTGCACTGGGTTTCCCCATTCGGACATCGCCGGTTATAACGGTTCATATCACCTTACCGACGCTTTTCGCAGATTAGCACGTCCTTCATCGCCTCTGACTGCCAGGGCATCCACCGTGTACGCTTAGTCGCTTAACCTCACAACCCGAAGATGTTTCTTTCGATTCATCATCGTTTTGCGAAAATTTGAGAGACTCGAACACACATGTCACTGTGTGTCGTTTCAATTTTCAGCTTGATCCAGATTTTTAAAGAGCAAATATCTCAAACGTCACCCGAAGATGAGTTTTGAGATATAAAGGCAGGTGACTTTCACTCACACAAACCAGCAAGTGGCGTCCCCTAGGGGATTCGAACCCCTGTTACCGCCGTGAAAGGGCGGTGTCCTGGGCCTCTAGACGAAGGGGACACTGAAGTCTGCTTCGGCAAGACGCCTTGCTTTTTACTTTTCATCAGACAATCTGTGTGAGCACTACAAAGGCAGGTTCTTTAAGGTAAGGAGGTGATCCAACCGCAGGTTCCCCTACGGTTACCTTGTTACGACTTCACCCCAGTCATGAATCACAAAGTGGTAAGCGCCCTCCCGAAGGTTAAGCTACCTACTTCTTTTGCAACCCACTCCCATGGTGTGACGGGCGGTGTGTACAAGGCCCGGGAACGTATTCACCGTGGCATTCTGATCCACGATTACTAGCGATTCCGACTTCATGGAGTCGAGTTGCAGACTCCAATCCGGACTACGACATACTTTATGAGGTCCGCTTGCTCTCGCGAGGTCGCTTCTCTTTGTATATGCCATTGTAGCACGTGTGTAGCCCTGGTCGTAAGGGCCATGATGACTTGACGTCATCCCCACCTTCCTCCAGTTTATCACTGGCAGTCTCCTTTGAGTTCCCGGCCTAACCGCTGGCAACAAAGGATAAGGGTTGCGCTCGTTGCGGGACTTAACCCAACATTTCACAACACGAGCTGACGACAGCCATGCAGCACCTGTCTCACAGTTCCCGAAGGCACTTTCGCATCTCTGCAAAATTCTGTGGATGTCAAGACCAGGTAAGGTTCTTCGCGTTGCATCGAATTAAACCACATGCTCCACCGCTTGTGCGGGCCCCCCGTCAATTCATTTGAGTTTTAACCTTGCGGCCGTACTCCCCAGGCGGTCTATTTAACGCGTTAGCTCCGGAAGCCACTCCTCAAGGGAACAACCTCCAAATAGACATCGTTTACGGCGTGGACTACCAGGGTATCTAATCCTGTTTGCTCCCCACGCTTTCGCACCTGAGCGTCAGTCTTTGTCCAGGGGGCCGCCTTCGCCACCGGTATTCCTCCAGATCTCTACGCATTTCACCGCTACACCTGGAATTCTACCCCCCCTCTACAAGACTCAAGCCTGCCAGTTTCGAATGCAGTTCCCAGGTTGAGCCCGGGGATTTCACATCCGACTTGACAGACCGCCTGCGTGCGCTTTACGCCCAGTAATTCCGATTAACGCTTGCACCCTCCGTATTACCGCGGCTGCTGGCACGGAGTTAGCCGGTGCTTCTTCTGCGGGTAACGTCAATGAAAATGGTTATTAACCACTCCCCCCTTCCTCCCCGCTGAAAGTACTTTACAACCCGAAGGCCTTCTTCATACACGCGGCATGGCTGCATCAGGCTTGCGCCCATTGTGCAATATTCCCCACTGCTGCCTCCCGTAGGAGTCTGGACCGTGTCTCAGTTCCAGTGTGGCTGGTCATCCTCTCAGACCAGCTAGGGATCGTCGCCTTGGTGAGCCGTTACCTCACCAACAAGCTAATCCCATCTGGGCACATCCGATGGCAAGAGGCCCGAAGGTCCCCCCTCTTTGGTCTTGCGACGTTATGCGGTATTAGCTACCGTTTCCAGTAGTTATCCCCCCTCCATCGGGCAGTTTCCCAGACATTACTCACCCGTCCGCCACTCGTCAGCGAAGCAGCAAGCTGCTTCCTGTTACCGTTCGACTTGCATGTGTTAGGCCTGCCGCCAGCGTTCAATCTGAGCCATGATCAAACTCTTCAATTTAAGTTTGATGCTCAAAGAATTAAACTTCGTAATGAATTACGTGTTCACTCTTGAGACTTGGTATTCATTTATTGTCCGAAGACATTAAGAATCCATGTCACTTTGAGTGCCCACACAGATTGTCTGATAAATTGTTAAAGAGCAGTTGCGACGCGCTTTAGCGCTCTGTCGCGAGGTGGCGTATATTACGCTTTCCTCTTTCAGAGTCAACCCGTTATTTCAGGATTTTTCTCTTCAACCGAACCGGCTGTTTGTGTGAAGTGATTCACATCCGCCGTGTCGATGGAGGCGCATTATAGGGAGTTCCCGAGCATCCGCAATAGAAAAGTTGCAGAAAAATGACTGACTGCTGCATTCCCCAGCAAAACCCCGCTTTATACCCTTTTACACACAGACTTATCCACAATTGTTGGGATCATTGAGCAGATCTTCCCTGCCGTTAACGATCTATATAGAGAGAAAATCAGCACCAGAATCGAAAAAGAAAAATTCGCGAGCGTTGCGCAAACGTTTTCGTTACAATGCCACCGCAAAACAAGGATGCCCCGTAAGGGGCGTTAGCTGAGTTTTTCACGAAAAATTCAGCTAACGCTCTCTGTAATCGTCAAATCCAGGGGGATTTACCATGCAACAACGTCGTCCAGTCCGCCGCGCTCTGCTCAGTGTTTCTGACAAAGCCGGTATCGTCGAATTCGCCCAGGCACTTTCCGCACGCGGTGTGGAGCTGCTGTCGACAGGGGGCACTGCCCGTCTGTTAGCAGAGAAAGGTCTGCCGGTGACCGAAGTTTCCGATTACACCGGTTTCCCGGAAATGATGGATGGACGTGTGAAAACCCTGCATCCTAAAGTACACGGCGGTATTCTCGGTCGTCGCGGTCAGGATGACGGAATTATGGAACAGCATGGCATCGCCCCCATCGACATGGTGGTTGTTAACCTTTATCCGTTCGCCCAGACCGTCGCCCGCGAAGGCTGCTCACTGGAGGATGCTGTAGAGAACATCGACATCGGCGGGCCGACGATGGTGCGCTCTGCCGCGAAGAACCATAAAGATGTCGCTATCGTCGTAAAGAGCAGCGATTACGACGCCATTATTAAAGAGATGGATGCCAACGACGGTTCTTTGACCCTCGACACCCGTTTCGACCTCGCGATTAAAGCCTTCGAACACACCGCCGCCTACGACAGCATGATTGCCAACTACTTTGGCAGTATGGTTCCGGCCTACCACGGTGAAAGCAAAGAAGCCGCGGGTCGCTTCCCGCGTACGCTGAACCTGAACTTCATTAAGAAGCAGGATATGCGCTACGGCGAGAACAGCCACCAGCAGGCTGCCTTCTATATAGAAGAGAATGTACAAGAAGCCTCCGTCGCAACCGCTCAACAGGTTCAGGGAAAAGCGCTTTCCTATAACAATATCGCCGATACCGACGCGGCGCTGGAGTGTGTCAAAGCGTTCAGCGAGCCTGCCTGCGTTATCGTTAAGCATGCCAACCCATGCGGCGTTGCGGTAAGTTCTTCTATTCTGGATGCTTACGACCGCGCATACAAAACGGACCCAACCTCCGCGTTTGGCGGCATCATCGCCTTTAACCGCGAACTGGATGCTGAAACGGCGCAGGCCATCATCTCCCGTCAGTTTGTTGAAGTGATTATTGCCCCGTCTGCTTCACAAGAGGCGCTGAAAATCACGGCGGCCAAACAGAACGTGCGCGTTCTGACCTGTGGTCAATGGGCTGAGCGCGTGCCGGGTCTGGATTTCAAACGTGTTAACGGCGGTTTACTGGTGCAGGACCGCGATCTGGGTATGGTGAGCGAAAGCGAGCTGCGCGTGGTGACGAAGCGCCAGCCGACCGAACAGGAGCTGCGTGACGCGCTGTTCTGCTGGAAGGTCGCGAAGTTCGTGAAATCCAACGCCATTGTTTACGCCAAAGAGAACATGACTATTGGTATTGGCGCAGGCCAGATGAGCCGCGTCTATTCAGCTAAAATTGCCGGGATCAAAGCCGCTGATGAAGGTCTGGAAGTGAAAGGTTCCGCTATGGCCTCTGACGCTTTCTTCCCATTCCGCGATGGTATTGATGCTGCTGCCGCTGTAGGCGTGAGCTGCGTGATCCAGCCTGGCGGCTCTATCCGTGATGATGAAGTGATTGCCGCCGCCGACGAACATGGCATTGCGATGATCTTCACCGACATGCGTCACTTCCGCCATTAATGGAGCGAGTCATGAAAGTATTAATTATCGGAAACGGCGGGCGCGAACACGCGCTGGCCTGGAAAGCGGCCCAGTCGCCGAAAGTGGAAACCGTGTTTGTCGCCCCGGGTAATGCCGGCACCGCGCTGGAACCGACGCTGCAAAACGTTGCCATCAGCGCCACCGATATTCCGGCGCTGCTAAATTTTGCCCAGAGCGAGAAAATCGACCTGACGATCGTCGGCCCGGAAGCGCCGCTGGTGAAAGGCGTGGTTGATACCTTCCGTGCGGCGGGACTGAAAATCTTCGGCCCAACCGCAGGCGCGGCACAACTGGAAGGTTCCAAAGCCTTCACCAAAGACTTCCTCGCACGTCATCACATCCCGACGGCGGAATATCAGAACTTTACGGAGATCGAACCGGCCCTCGCATATCTGCGTGAGAAAGGCGCGCCGATCGTCATTAAGGCTGACGGTCTGGCTGCCGGTAAGGGTGTGATTGTCGCAATGACGCTGGAAGAAGCCGAAGCTGCCGTTCATGACATGCTGGCAGGCAACGCGTTTGGCGATGCGGGTCATCGCATCGTGATCGAAGAGTTCCTCGATGGCGAAGAAGCGAGCTTTATCGTGATGGTCGACGGTGAGCACGTCTTGCCGATGGCGACCAGTCAGGATCATAAGCGCGTAGGCGATGGTGATACCGGCCTGAACACCGGCGGTATGGGCGCTTATTCTCCGGCGCCGGTAGTGACGGATGTCGTCCACCAGCGCACGATGGAACGTATCATCTGGCCAACCGTCAAAGGCATGGCGGCAGAAGGTAACACCTATACGGGTTTCCTGTATGCCGGTCTGATGATCGACAAACAGGGCAATCCGAAGGTGATCGAATTTAACTGCCGTTTTGGCGATCCGGAAACCCAGCCCATCATGCTGCGTATGAAATCCGATCTGGTTGAGCTTTGTCTTGCTGCCTGCGAAGGCAAACTGGATGAGCAAAAATCAGAGTGGGATGATCGCGCCTCGCTTGGCGTGGTGATGGCAGCGGGCGGTTATCCTGGCGATTACCGCACCGGTGATGTGATCCACGGTCTGCCGCTGGAAGAAGTGGCAGATGGCAAAGTGTTCCACGCCGGCACCCGACTGGACGATAACGAGCAGGTTGTCACCAGCGGTGGTCGCGTACTGTGCGTCACTGCGCTGGGTGACACGGTGGCAGAGGCGCAAAAACGCGCCTATGCCTTAATGACCGATATCCACTGGGAAGACTGTTTCTGCCGTAAAGACATCGGCTGGCGCGCCATTGAGCGTGAACAGAACTAACGCGACAGTTTCGCCAACAGCGTCTTTCGCGTAATCCCTAGCTGACGGGCGGCTTCCGTTTTATTGCCGCCCGTTTTTTCCAGAGCCGCCAGAATCACCTCTTTTTCGACTTCCACCAGCGGCTGAATGGTCTGTTCCGTCATAAGCGGCAGCGGCTGACTCGCGATCGCCAGCGGCAGCTCGCGTTCAGAAATATACTCTCCGGTTAGCAAAACAACCGAACGTTCAATCGCATTTTCCAGCTCGCGAATATTCCCCGGCCAGTCGTAGTGAATCAGCAGATCCATCGCCCGTGGGGTAAACCCTTTCACCGCCTTACGGTTACGTTCAGCAAACCGCTGGCGAAAGTGGTCAGCCAACAGGGGGGATATCTTCCCGCCGCTGGCGCAGCGACGGCGTTTCAATAGTCACCACGTTCAGGCGATAGTAGAGATCCTGACGAAAACGTCCGGCCTGCACCTCTTGCGCCAGATCGCGATGGGTCGCGGCGATCAGTCGAACATCCACCGAGAGCGTCTGGTTGCTGCCCACGCGCTGAACTTCGCGCTCCTGTATCGCCCGCAATAAACGAACCTGCATCATTGGAGAGATATCGCCAATCTCATCCAGAAACAGCGTACCGCCGTTAGCTTCAACAAAGCGCCCTTCACGCCGGCGATCGGCCCCGGTAAACGCCCCTTTCTCATGACCGAACAGCTCAGATTCCAGCAGCGATTCGTTGAGTGCCGCGCAGTTCAGTGTCACCAGCGGTTTGTCACACCGTGCGCTGCTGGCATGCAGCGCACGCGCCACCAGCTCTTTTCCTGTACCGGAGTCACCATGAATCAGCACGGTCGCATCCGAAGGGGCGACCATCGCGATCTCATTCAGCAGTTGCTGCATCGCCGGGCTTTTCCCAATCATCCCAAACTGCGAGGCGGAAACTGACGGCAACTCACTGTCAGACTCTCGCGTATGCGCCAGCGCGTTTTCCAGCGTCGTTTGTAACGTGTCAAAATCCAGCGGTTTGATTAAGTAATCCAGCGCGCCGGTCTTGAGCGCCTCGACCGCCGTCTCCACGCTGGAAAACGCGGTCATGATCAGTACCGGAATGGCCGGATTCAGCACCTTGATCTCTTTCAGCGTCTCGATGCCGTCCATCTCCGCCATGCGGACATCGCACAGGACGAGATCGAAGACATGCTCACGCACCAGCTCAAGAGCGGCGCGTCCGCTATAGGCCAGCGCAACGTCGTAGCCCCATCCTCGCAGTAGTGCCTGTAAAATGGTGCAGTGGCTGACGTCGTCATCCACCACCAGAATGTCGATCTTTGCGCGAGTCATCCTTGTGAATCCTTACGTGTTAACGTCACCGGGAGCCAGAGGGTGAACGTTGCGCCCTTACCTGGCAGGCTGTCCGCCTGAATCGTCCCGCCATGTTGTTCAATAATGTTCTGAACCACCGCCAGTCCCAGTCCCGTTCCATCTGCTTTGGTTGTGAAGTAGGGGGTGAAAATAGCCGCCAGTTGCTCCGGCGCAATTCCTTTCCCGCTGTCAGCGACGGTGATTTTAACCCGATCGGCACCGCTTGTGCTCGCTGACACACGGATGGTCCCCTGCCGATCGATGGCATGAATCGCGTTCAGATAAAGATTCAGTAACACCTGCGTCAGTCGGTCCGGGTCAGCCTGAATGCGCGGCAAAGCGTTGTCAGGGACAAATTGCAGTGCAATCTCCCGGCTCTGCGCATCCTGGCTGACCAGTTGCAGAGAGTGCGCAATCACCGTATTCAGATCCACCGACTGCAGGGATAAGTGCGCCGGTTTTACCAGCTCCAGCAGCTCGCTCACTACCCGGTTCAAACGATCGGCCTCTTTCGCCATTACCTGCGCCAGTTCATGCGCTTCTCCCCCCGCCGGCGCACGCTCAGCAAAATACTTTGCCAGCCCTTTGATGGAAGAAAGCGGATTACGAATCTCGTGCGCGACCCCTGCCGCCAGATGTCCCAGCGCCACCAACTTCTCTTTGCGGCTCATCTCATCTTGTAAAAGCTGGCGGGAACGCAGGTAACGCCGGTACCAGAAGAAGGTCAGTAGCGTCGCCAGCAGAACGGTGCTCAACGCAAAAAGCATAATCAGCATATTGCGCCACTCGCGTGCTTGCGTAATGGCTAAATCACGGGCATCAAAAGCGATAAAAATGGTCTGCTGCGCGAAGATGGGCGGTTCGCTCTCGCAACGCGCTATATTCCGCATGCCGTGTCGACCAGGGGTAAACAGCGGCTGGAACTGACGGTAGATCTCCACCGCCGGCACGGGTTCCCCTTGCGCATCCGTCCCGTCAATCGCACGCCACTGCGCCTCTTCTGCCGGATGTAATGTTTGCATCTCTGCTGGCGAGTAGAGCGTTTTCCCTACCAGGGTTGGATCGCTGTGCATCACCACATTGCCCTGCGCATCCGTCACCGCAAACCAGAGAACCCCAGGCTGTCCCGCCATCTCTTCAAGCAGCGTTTGTTGCTGGGCATGATGCATTCGCATCCCCATGCCCACACGCGTTCCTGATTCCAGTGCACGAATCAGCACGCTGCCCTTTTCCAGCAACGTCTGACGAGCCGCTGCGCTTTCTCGCCCGTAATCGCGGATCACCACTACCGCAAACAGCCCGACCAGAATCAGGATGACAGCAGGCAGCACCCCGCTCAACCATCTGGCAACCGTATCCGTATGTCCTCGCATAAATCCCATCAGCTCTCTGTGACCTGTTCCCTTTTGCTCAGCAGAAATCATGCCATGTTTCGTGTCTGCTATCCCTGTCTCGCCACACAAACTGCCGATACCACCGGGTAAAAATGACCCGGTGCATCTTACGGGCGAGTCATTTTTACTCACTTTCTGAACTCACGCCTGATCAGACCCCGCGCCGTTGGCGGAGCGCGCCTCTGGCACGGAAGATGCACTACAGGAAGTAAGATGACCCACAGGAGGATAAATCATGAAACGGAACACCAAAGCAGGCCTGGCACTGATCGCGCTCTCTCTGATGGTACTGGGCTCCAGCCCGGCACTGGCACGACATCACTGGGGAAACGGTGGCGGCATGTGGCAACAGAATGGCGGTAGTCTGAACGTAGAGCAGCAGGCTGCCGCGCAGAAAATCCATAATGACTTTTACAACCAGACTAACGCCCTTCGCCAGCAACTGATGTCCAAACGCTATGAGTACAACGCGCTGTTAGCGACGAATCCGCCCGATACCGCCAAAATTAATGCGGTGGCGAAAGAGATGGAATCGTTAAGACAGTCACTGGATGAACAGCGGGTGAAACGGGATGTCGCCATGGCTCAGGCCGGTATCTCTGGAGGTATGGGAATGGGCTACGGCGGATGCGGTGGTCGTGGCGGCCACATGGGAATGGGACACTGGTAATATTTTGCCTGATGGCGCTACGCTTATCAGGCCTACACCAGACATTCTGTAGGCCGGATAAGGCGTAAGCCGCCATCCGGCACCCATCAGAACGTTTTTTCTTTTGGCTGCCAGTGGCAGAAGTCGGAATTCGCCACCAGCAGAAGCTGTGCCCCTTCTGGCGCCTCCAGCCACGCCACGCTGACATCAACAGAGGAATGGCTCTGGCGGCGTTCAATATGACTCATCGCCCTGGCATCTAAATCCGGTTTAATCGTCTCTCCTTCGCAGGTGGTAACCGCACGTTCAGCCGCATGCCAGCGCCCCTGGCGCAATACTACTCGTCCTTCACGCAAGGCGTCACTGGTCTGACGAATCTGCCCGGCGCGATAACGATATAATTCGATCTGGTCGTTCGACAACTGCTGTTTATGACCATCGACTTCGCGCTGCATAAAGCTTAGCTCGCCGCGATCGTCAAAGCGCACGCGGATATGCTCCGGTGGTTTGTCATAAATATTGAGTTCTATCAAAGAGAGGGACTCGCCCTGCCAGCGGTACTCGCTGGTGGTGGTACTACCATTACGCCATGGACTAAATACCGAAAGCAAATGCACGCCATCAGCGGAATCTTTTCGCCAGATACGCACTGCGCCCTGGTTGTCAGCAAACCCGCTGGCGGTAAACGGTGGAGGAGAGGCGTTATGGCTACAGGCCGTCAGCAACAGCACGCCAGCTAACGTCAACGTGCGACGCCAGACAGACGAAAGGGGCGAAACCGCCCCTTCATTAAAACTGTTCACAGCCACGCGGTCTTACTTAACTGCGTCTTTCAGTGCTTTACCAGAAACAAACGCCGGTACGTTAGCAGCGGCAATTTTGATTTCTTTACCGGTCTGCGGGTTGCGGCCAGTGCGCTCAGCACGGTGGTTCACTTTGAAGGTACCGAAACCAACCAGTTGTACAGCATCGCCTTCTTTCAGAGACTCAGTAATAGCAGCCAGAGTGGATTCCAGAGCAGCTTTAGCCTGGGTTTTGGACAGTTCTGCTTTGTCTGCAATTACATCAATCAGTTGAGTCTTGTTCATAAGTTATCCTTACAATGTGTTTATCGCTTGCTAAGCATCGAGTGCGACGGAAATGCCAGAAAAGCACTCTCCTGCATACACGCACCGATAGCCACTTTTTTTCGCCCTCCAAATGTAGACCAGACGGGGGGGCGGAAGGGAAGCCTTCAGGCACGACAATTCAGACGTTAAATCACGTTTTCGTGTCTTACTGCTGCAAATTTATACCGATATTGCTCTCGCCAGCCTCACGCAGGTCTGCTCTAAGCCCTTTTATCAGTTCAATGTCGCGTTCTTCACAGTCGGCTAAAAGTCGGAATATTTCCCACTGGATATCCCATTCTTGCTCTACCGCCGGGTTATCTTTTAGCTCTTCATCGCTCATTTCGCGACCAGCCTGGGTCATTTCCAGCATCGCAACGGTGGTAATAGACGTCTTACTGACTTCAATGGCGTGTTCCAGCGTCTCGCCGCTCAGACGCGAATGAACCAGTTCACTTAGCGCCACGCAGGCATCAATGGCCGGATAAACGCCGTACAGGTCAAAATCATCGGCTGCCGGGATCGCTTCTTCAAACTTCTCAAGCTGACTGTCGAAATTCACTTTCGCGTCTTTAACCGTCAGCGTTTCCCAGATCAGGTCAAGAATGCGACGATAAACCTGACCGTCGCCAAACCCGGTCTGTTGGCAGAACATGGCATAGTTTGGATACATGCGTTCACACAGACAGGCCATAAAGGTGACGTGCTGCCAGCTTTCCAGGCGTTCCAGACGCAAATGAATGGGGTTTTGTAACATGATGAATTCTCGAATCGGAAATTAGCGGCAGTGTACATCAATCAGGGCTGAATTTCCTGCCAACGCGTGAAGGCCGGACGCCCGGATGCCACGGCATCCGCCCAGCGGGTCGGCTCTGGTAGGCGATAGCCTTTCATACAACGTTGAACCCACGCCAGCGCGCTGTCCAGCCCGACGCGATGGCCCGTAGCGATAAACAGCGGATTACAGCGCGCTTTGCTGCGCCAGACCCACGCCAACTGTTCGCCTTTGTCGATCAGCGGCGCCAGCGCGCCCGGTTCAGCACAGAGAGGTTCAAACTTACCGCACAGCCGCTTTTTCGCCACACCAATGGTCGGGACATCCACCAGCAGTCCGAAATGGCTGGCCACGCCGAGACGACGCGGATGCGAAATGCCATGCCCATCGACAAACAGTAAATCGGGTTTTTGCGAGAGTAATTCCCACGCCGCCAATAGCGCAGGATATTCACGAAACGAAAGAAAACCGGGGATATAGGGCATGGTGGTGGCGATGCGCGCCACCTTGTATTCAACCAGCTCCAGAGAGGGATATTTCAGCAAAACCATCGCCGCCCGCGTCACCTCTCCGCCCTGCTCAAACCCCACATCAGCCCCCCCGATCAGATCCGGCGGATCGTTATCAAATCGATCCTCGCGGATCACAGATGAGGCCAGTTCAAGTTGTTGAGCGCGTAGTGACGCGAGGTCCATATTGTCTCCTTAGCGGTGGTATTGCGCAGACAATCGGTGCACCGCCTCCACAAATGCGCCAGCATGTTCTGGCGGCACGTCCTGGTGGATACCGTGACCGAGGTTAAAGACATGGCCTTCTCCCTGGCCGAAACCAGAAAGTATAGACGCCACTTCTTCTTCGATCCGCGCAGGAGGCGCATAGAGCATGGAAGGATCCATGTTGCCCTGTAAAGCGACCTTGTGTCCCACGCGACGACGCGCATCGGCAATATCGGTCGTCCAGTCGAGTCCAAGCGCATCGCAGCCGGTTTCCGCCATCGCTTCCAGCCACTGTCCGCCTCCCTTGGTAAACAGCGTTACCGGCACGCGGCGACCGTCGTTTTCACGCAGCAGGCCATCAACAATTTTGTGCATGTAATAGAGCGAGAACTGCTGATAATCGCGCCCGGTCAGCACGCCGCCCCACGTATCGAAAATCATCACCGATTGCGCGCCCGCTTTGATTTGCGCGTTAAGATACAGCGTGACGCTCTTCGCGAGCTTATCGAGCAGTGCGTGCAGCGTTTTCGGATCGGCATACATCATCTTTTTTAATCACGGTAAAGGCTTTGCTACTGCCGCCTTCCACCATGTAGGTCGCCAGCGTCCATGGACTACCGGAAAAACCAATCAGCGGCACATCGCCTTTCAGCTCGCGACGAATCGTGCGTACCGCGTTCATCACGTAGCCCAGTTCATCTTCCGGATCGGGAACCGGCAGTTTGTCGACATCGGCTTTGCAGGCGACCGGTGCGGTAAAGCGCGGGCCTTCTCCGGCTTCAAACCAGAGCCCCAGCCCCATCGCATCCGGAATGGTCAGAATATCCGAGAAGAGGATCGCCGCATCAAGCGGGAAACGGCGCAGCGGCTGGAGCGTGACTTCGCAAGCCAGCTCGGCATTTTTGCACAGCGACATAAAATCGCCCGCCTGCGCGCGAGTGGCTTTATACTCCGGTAAATAGCGGCCCGCCTGGCGCATCATCCATACCGGGGTGACATCAACGGGCTGGCGCAGCAGCGCACGCAGATAACGATCGTTCTTCAGTTCGGTCATTTTTGCAGTTCCTTATTGCGTCAGGCCGCCAGTGTAACACTACTCGTTCTTTACTCGTACTCGGCCCGGCACATTGCCACAGTATCTTCAATCAAACGCCGTGCGACGGTACCTGGCGGCGGCAGAAGCGGTAAATCATCGTAGCGATACCAGTTCGCCTCCAGTAGCTCCTTCGGGTCGATAACAATGTCGCCGCTGTCATATTCCGCCATAAACGCGGTCATCAGCGACATCGGAAAGGGCCACGGCTGAGAAGTCACGTAACGCAGATTTTTGACTTTAATACCACTCTCTTCCATCACCTCACGGGCCACCGCCTGCTCTAAGGTTTCCCCCCACCTCAACAAATCCGGCGAGCACGGTGTGCACACCGTTGCGATGGCGAACGTGTTGGGCAAGCAGGATGGAATCTTCGCGACGAATGGCGACGATAATGCAGGGGGGCGATTTGCGGATAATAGCGTTCGCGGCAGTGGGTACAGAGCATCGCCCACTCGGTTTTACTGGCATGCATGGGGTGCCCGCAATAGCCGCAGAATTTATGCGAGCGGTAGAATTCCGCCAGTTGTACCCCACGCCCCGCCAGTTGAAACAGCCCCACATCCTGATCGATCACCTGACGCACCGAACCCATATCCTGGCGGCGATGCTGTTGCACCAGCCAGACGGGCTCGCCTTGCCACTCTCCAATGTGCAGCGCGCGCGCGCCGACAAGATCAAAATTCACCGCATCGCCATGGGGCAATTCGCCGTGAGGCAACCATAATTTTTGTTCATGACTGACTATCCACCAGCCGTGATCTAATTTTTCAATAATACGATCCATAGCTCTTGCGCTACCCTTGCTTCACTGGCATGTTGATAACATTATTTTTACAATTCCTGCGTGAGCAGTTTTTAAATCTACAGTGCGGAGTCAATCATGCTAAACCAGCTGGAAGACCTGACAGAGCGCGTCAGAGGAAGTAACAAACTGGTTGATCGCTGGCTACATATACGTAAGCATCTGCTCGTGGCTTACTACAATCTGGTTGGCATTAAGCCTGGCAAAGAATCGTACATGCGGCTGAATGAAAAAGCGCTGGATGATTTTTGTCAGAGCCTGGTCGACTATCTCTCCACCGGACACTTCAGTATTTATGAACGTATTCTGCATAAATTGGAAGGCAACGGTCAGCTTTTAAAAGCGACAAAAATCTGGCCGCTGCTGGAAGCGAACACGCAACGCATCATGGAATACTATGATTCCAGTCTGGAAACGGCGATTGATCACGATAACTGTCTGGAATTTCAACAGGTTCTATCCGATCTCGGCGAAGCTCTGGAAGCCCGGTTTGCCCTTGAAGATAACTTGATCATGCTGGTCTTTGACGCGATGCACGACAGTGCAGCCATCAAACGTCCTGCTTGAGTTCTGCGCGTTTAACGCGTAATTTACCCGCATTGCCTCTGTGAAAGAGGTTACATCTTGTCGGAGTGCCTTACGCGAAAGCGTAGGCTGAGACCGTTAATTCGGGATCCGCGGAACCTGATCAGGTTAAAACCTGCGAAGGGAACAAGAGTAATTCTGCTTTATGCGTAAGCCTTAGCGGGCAGCGCACATCTATTACTCCATCCGTCGTCTGACAAGCCATCTCCTTACTTTTTTGGAATGAGCTATGTCTGCAACTACTACGAAACCATCCCGCCGCGAACAGCGCGCGCAAGCACAACACTTTATCGACACGCTGGAAGGCACGGCCTTCCCGAACTCAAAACGGATCTACATCACCGGTTCACAGCACGATATTCGCGTCCCGATGCGGGAGATCCAGCTTAGCCCGACGCTCATCGGCGGCAGCAAAGAAAACCCACAGTTTGAAGAAAACGAAGCGATTCCGGTGTACGACACCTCCGGTCCGTACGGCGATCCGGAGGTGGCGATTAACGTTCAGCAGGGGCTGGCGAAACTGCGCCAGCCGTGGATTGATGCCCGTAACGACAGCGAAACCTTAACTGACCGCAGTTCTGCTTATACCAAAGCGCGTCTGGCCGACGACGGTCTGGACGAGCTGCGCTTCACCGGCCTGCTGACGCCAAAACGCGCCAAAGCGGGTAAATGCGTGACTCAGTTGCACTACGCCCGCCAGGGGATAGTCACCCCGGAAATGGAATTTATCGCCATCCGTGAAAACATGGGCCGTGAACGCATCCGCAGTGAAGTGTTACGCCAGCAGCATCCGGGTGAAGGCTTTGGCGCACGCCTGCCGGAGAACATCACGCCAGAATTCGTGCGTGACGAAGTGGCCGCCGGACGGGCGATCATCCCCGCGAACATTAATCACCCGGAGTCCGAACCAATGATTATTGGTCGCAACTTCCTGGTGAAGGTGAATGCCAACATCGGTAACTCTGCGGTCACCTCCTCCATCGAAGAAGAAGTGGAAAAACTGGTCTGGTCGACACGCTGGGGAGCGGACACCGTGATGGACCTTTCTACCGGCCGCTATATTCACGAAACCCGCGAGTGGATCCTGCGCAACAGTCCGGTGCCGATCGGTACCGTACCGATCTATCAGGCACTGGAGAAGGTCAACGGGATCGCCGAAGATCTGACCTGGGAAGCCTTCCGCGATACGCTGCTGGAGCAGGCTGAACAGGGTGTGGACTATTTCACTATCCATGCCGGCGTGCTGTTGCGCTATGTGCCGATGACCGCGAAACGCCTCACGGGGATCGTCTCACGCGGCGGTTCGATCATGGCGAAATGGTGCCTCTCTCATCACAAGGAGAACTTCCTCTACGAGCACTTCCGCGAGATTTGCGAAATCTGCGCCGCCTATGATGTTTCGCTGTCGCTTGGCGATGGTCTGCGCCCGGGATCCATTCAGGACGCCAACGACGAGGCGCAATTCTCAGAACTGCGTACGCTGGGAGAGTTAACCCAAATCGCCTGGGAATACGATGTGCAGGTGATGATTGAAGGTCCGGGCCATGTGCCGATGCAGATGATCCGTCGCAACATGAGTGAAGAGCTGGAGCATTGCCATGAAGCGCCGTTTTATACCTTAGGCCCGCTAACGACCGACATCGCGCCGGGCTACGATCACTTCACTTCGGGGATTGGCGCGGCGATGATCGGCTGGTTTGGCTGCGCAATGCTCTGCTACGTCACGCCAAAAGAGCACCTCGGTCTGCCGAACAAAGAGGATGTGAAACAAGGGCTGATAACCTACAAAATAGCCGCGCACGCCGCCGATCTGGCGAAGGGGCATCCTGGCGCGCAGATCCGCGATAACGCGATGTCGAAAGCGCGTTTCGAATTTCGCTGGGAAGACCAGTTTAACCTGGCGCTCGATCCGTTTACCGCCCGCGCTTACCACGACGAAACCCTACCGCAGGAATCCGGTAAAGTCGCGCACTTCTGCTCCATGTGCGGCCCCAAATTCTGCTCGATGAAAATAAGCCAGGAGGTGCGCGACTACGCCGCCGCGCAGACCATCGAAGTGGGAATGGCGGATATGTCAGAAACCTTCCGCGCCAGAGGCGGCGAAATTTACCTGAAAAAGGAGGAAGCCTGATGGTTCATCCTGATTTTCCAACGGTCCCCTTCCGTTTAGGGCTCTATCCGGTTGTCGACAGCGTGACGTGGATTGAACGTCTGCTGGATGCGGGTGTGCGAACGCTTCAGCTACGCATCAAAGATAAACGCGATGAAGAGGTGGAAGCCGACGTGGTGGCCGCCATCGAACTGGGGCGGAACTACAACGCCCGGTTGTTCATTAACGATTACTGGCGACTGGCGATTAAACACCGCGCCTATGGCGTACATCTGGGCCAGGAAGACCTGGAAACCACCGATCTGAAGGCGATTCAAACGGCGGGATTACGCCTGGGCGTCTCGACGCACGATGACATGGAGATCGACGTGGCGCTGGCTGCACGTCCCTCCTATATCGCACTCGGCCATGTCTTCCCGACGCAAACTAAGCAGATGCCGTCCGCGCCGCAGGGACTGGAACAGCTCGCGCGTCATATCAATCGTCTGAATGGTTACCCAACCGTCGCCATCGGCGGGATCAGCCTGGCCCGTGCGCCAGCGGTATTGTCGACCGGAGTGGGCAGCATCGCGGTTGTCAGTGCCATTACCCAGGCAGCAGACTGGCGCGCCGCCACCGCGAAGTTGCTTGCAATAGCAGGAGTCGGCGATGAATGACCGTGACTTTATGCGTTACAGCCGACAGATGTTGCTCGGCGAGATCGCCATTGACGGTCAGCAAAAGCTGCTTGCCAGCCGCGTGCTGATCGTCGGGCTGGGCGGATTAGGCTCCCCGGCCGCGCTGTATCTGGCCGGAGCCGGTATTGGCACGCTGGTGCTGGCTGACGACGATGAGGTTCATCTCAGCAACCTGCAACGGCAGATCCTGTTCACCACGGATGACATTGCCCGCGCTAAATCGCAGGTTGCACAGCAGCGGCTGGCGCGACTCAATCCGGATATCGAACTGATCTCAATCCCGCAGCGTCTGACAGGAAATGCCCTTCACCATGCCGTGGCGAAAGCCGACGTGGTGCTCGACTGCACCGACAACATGGCGACGCGTCAGGAAATTAACGCCGCCTGCGTGACGCTCGATACCCCGCTTATCACCGCCAGCGCGGTCGGTTTTGGCGGCCAGTTGATGGTGCTGACCCCACCCTGGCCACAGGGCTGCTACCGCTGCTTATGGCCAGACGATGCAGAGCCCGAGCGCAACTGTCGTACCGCGGGCGTTGTCGGTCCGGTAGTCGGTGTGATGGGTACCCTGCAGGCGCTGGAAGCGATCAAACTGCTCAGCGGTATGGAGACAGCCGGCGGCGAATTGCGTCTGTTTGACGGCAAAACCAGCCAGTGGCGCAGCCTGGCATTACGCCGCGCCAGCGGGTGTCCGGTGTGCGGGGGGGGCGACATGCAAATACAGTTCAATGATGAGCCGATGCAGTGCGCAGAGGGACTCTCCGTGCATACGCTGCTAATTCAGTTGAATCAGTTAACACCCGGCACCGCCCTGGCGCTGAATCAACAAATTTTACCGCGCGAGCAGTGGGATCAGCATATCGTGCAGGAAGGCGACCAGATCCTGCTTTTTCAGGTTATCGCTGGGGGGTTGAAATGTTACGTATTGCAGACAAAACGTTTGATTCACATCTGTTCACCGGAACAGGAAAATTTGCGTCGCCGACATTAATGATTGACGCGATCCGCGCCTCAGGCAGCCAACTGGTGACGCTGGCCATGAAGCGTGTGGATTTGCGCCAGCATAATGACGCCATCCTGGCTCCTCTTATCGACGCGGGCGTCACGCTGCTGCCCAACACGTCCGGGGCGAAAACGGCGGAAGAGGCAATCTTTGCCGCACAGCTTGCGCGCGAGGCGCTCGGTACCCATTGGCTGAAGCTGGAGATTCATCCCGATGCCCGCTGGCTGTTGCCTGACCCGATTGAGACACTGAAAGCCGCCGAGGCGCTGGTAAAACAGGGATTTGTGGTGCTGCCCTATTGTGGCGCAGATCCGGTGTTGTGCAAACGGCTGGAAGAGGCTGGCTGTGCGGCGGTGATGCCGCTCGGCGCGCCGATTGGCTCGAATCAGGGGCTGGAAACCAAAGCCATGCTGGAGATCATTATTCAGCAGTCCACTGTTCCGGTAGTTGTGGATGCCGGCATCGGCGTCCCCAGCCACGCCACGCAGGCGCTGGAAATGGGCGCGGACGCCGTGCTGGTGAATACGGCGATTGCCGTGGCGGACGATCCGGTGATGATGGCCCGGGCTTTCCGGTTAGCGGTTGAAGCCGGTTTGTTGGCGCGGCAGGCGGGCCCGGGCAGCCGGTGCTCTCAGGCGCAGGCCACCAGCCCGCTGACCGGTTTCCTGGAGGTCCCGGCATGAAAACATTCACCGACCGTTGGCGGCAGCTCGACTGGGACGACATTCGCCTGCGCATCAACAGTAAAACACCTGTGGACGTCGAGCACGCGCTGAATGCCGCCAGGCTCAGCCGCGACGATATGATGGCGCTGCTCTCACCTGCCGCGAGTTCATACCTTGAACCGCTGGCGCAGCGGGCGCAGAAACTCACCCGCCAGCGTTTCGGCAATACGGTGAGCTTTTATGTCCCGTTGTACCTCTCCAATCTGTGCGCCAACGACTGTACTTACTGCGGTTTTTCGATGAGTAACCGCATCAAGCGTAAAACGCTGAACGATGCGGAGATTGCCAGGGAGTGCACGGCGATCCGCGAGCTGGGTTTCGAACATCTGCTGTTAGTTACCGGCGAGCATCAGGCAAAAGTGGGGATGGATTATTTCCGTCGCCACTTACCCACCCTTCGCCAGCAGTTTTCGTCGCTTCAAATGGAAGTGCAGCCGTTAGCCGAGGAAGAGTATGCCGAACTGAAATCGCTGGGGCTGGATGGGGTGATGGTCTATCAGGAAACGTATCACGACGCGATGTACGCGCAGCACCATCTGAAGGGGAAAAAACAGGATTTCTTCTGGCGGCTGGAAACCCCGGACCGACTGGGGCGCGCAGGTATCGATAAAATCGGTCTCGGTGCGCTGATCGGTCTTTCTGACAACTGGCGGGTGGATTGCTACATGGTTGCCGAGCATCTGCTGTGGCTTCAGCAGCACTACTGGCAAAGCCGTTACTCCATCTCATTTCCACGCCTGCGTCCGTGCGCTGGCGGTATTGAACCGGCTTCGATCATGGATGAGCGCCAACTGGTACAAACCATTTGCGCGTTTCGTCTGCTGGCACCGGAAATTGAGCTGTCGCTGTCTACGCGGGAATCACCCTGGTTTCGCGACCACGTGATCCCGTTGGCGATTAACAACGTCAGCGCATTCTCGAAAACCCAGCCTGGCGGGTATGCGGACGATCATCCCGAACTGGAACAATTCGCGCCACATGACAACCGCCGCCCCGAAACTGTCGCCAACGCGCTCTCTGCGCAGGGGCTTCAGCCGGTATGGAAAGACTGGGATGCGTATCTGGGGCGCGTTTCGCAAAGGCGATGAACCGTCATGCAAACGGGTAATTTTTTTTACGAGTCGCGACGAAAGAGAGAAAACGAGAGGTTGTTGTTAGCCTCTCACATTCTTAACGTATCACCGTCAGCCGTAGCGCTGTCCAGGGCGAAAAGCATCTTCCTCGTTTCGCCCTGCCTTCACCACAGTCAGCCATAGCAAATATCGGTTTTAGCCAAAAATGGCCGCCTGCATGGACTCTTCTTAAGATAAATCACCCCGACTGATATTGCCGGGATTATAATTGCCTATATTCTTTCCTGATATGCAGAGCCACGTTGCTGGTTTCACTTCGCACTTCTCTTCAGGATTACTCTTTCTGGATAAGTTACAGTCATGGCACCTCATAACAGAAAACTTTCATTCACGACGCCAATATTGGTGAGCTTTACGGGGATCCTGCTCAGCTTTGTGCTGATCGCAATCTTCGTTACCTTTACGCAGAAGAATGATTTTCTCGATGATTATCATGGAATTAACCGAAACTTTACTCATAACCTGGCGGTGAACTACACCGAGTCTTTACTGCGCGAAAATGACTATATTCTGGGCCGCGCGGCGACCTTTTTTTCGCGCAATGACCACCTGAACGACATGGTGAACCTCAACCCGGAGGAAGGGCTGAAAACAATCATGCAACTGCAGACGTTGATGCCGTCTGTCACCTCTATCTCGTTGGCGGATACCGAAGGTCATTACCTGCGCGCTCCCCAGTTGCGAAACACCGAACGCAGCAAAACATTCGACGTGAAATCACGCCCCTGGTTTATGGATCAGGCTGAAGCCAGTACGTTTAGCAACTATACCGCACCCTATATTGACTATTTTACGCACAACCCTACGGTGACGATCTATAAACCGGTCATCACTCCCGAAGGGAAAATGAAAGGTACGATTGCGTTTCATCTTGATCTGACATCGATAGGCTTCACGCTGCGTCAGATGGTGGCTCCCGTCCAGGGCGAGTTCTTTGTGGTCGACCGTGATGGAAAAGTGGTACTGCATCCGGATACGGGCGCGCTGTTTAAACAGTATGTCAGTAAAAAAAACCATGAGCCGGATGACCAGCGGTGAAGGCCATCTGTACGACCCGGAAACTCAGGACTGGTACTACTACTATTCGTTCACCAACCCGGACTGGTTTGTGATTTATCGGGTTTCAGAGACGACACTCGTCGACCTGACTCGCCATGAGACCAACATTGTGGTCTGGGGATTTGCCCTCGCGGCGATCATCATTGTGTTGTTTGGTCTCTATCTACGCCACGCTTCGCGCACGGTGCTGATGAATATCATCAACGCAATCAAGACCGGCGATGTTAAACGCGCACCGCGCCTTGAAGCGATGCTGAGCAAAGCTATTGAGTCCAATAAGGAGCGCGAACTGGCTTACGTCCGGCAGGCGACTATCGATGCCCTGACCGGTTGTAAAAACCGCCGCGCTTTTGACAGCGATATCGCTGCGCTGATGAACGATCACCACCCGTTCGCTCTGGCGCTGGTGGATATCGATAACTTCAAGTCGATCAATGACACATGGGGACATCTGAATGGCGATATCGTCCTGCGCAACGTCGCGCGTGAAGGGATTCAGATCATGCAACCCGTCGCCGTTTCCGTCTATCGCTATGGCGGCGAGGAGTTTGCCGTGTTGTTCTCAGGTGAGCAATTGAATAATGCACATACCTTACTGGAACGTTGGCGTATTGAGGTCGCGAAACGCTCATGGCGTGAAGAAGGTCTGCACGTCACCTTTAGCGCCGGACTCGGGGAATGGAATCTCGAGACGCTGGAACAGCTGATTATCCGCGTTGATGAAGCACTGTACAAAGCCAAACAGGAAGGAAAAAACCGGATCACCACAGCAAATCGTTAATCTCTCCTTTCTCTGCAGCGCCCGTTACGACGGGCTTTTTTCGTTTTGAGAAAAACCGCAACCGGTTTCATTATTTGTACGATTTCTTTGTGATGCTTTACACACATTCACGGTAAGGCGGTTGTTCTCATCTCTCGCTCGGACTAAAGATGAAGTATCAATGGAACCGTGAGAGCGAACTATGAAGAATATCGTTTTATGCTGTGCCGCCGGTATGTCCACCAGCATGCTGGTACAACGAATGAAAGATGCCGCTCAGAAGAAAGGGATCGAGGTGACGATTAAGGCTGTACCTGTTGCTGAGTTTAAAGAGAATATTGCTTCGGCGGATATTGTTCTGCTCGGCCCACAGGTCAAGTACGAGCAGGCGAAATTGCAGGCGCTGGCCGATCCGCTCGGTAAGAAAGTCGCCGTGATTGATATGATGGATTACGGCATGATGAAAGGCGATGCCGTGCTGGAAAAAGCCCTGAAGCTGATGGAGCCATAACATGGAAGAGTTAGAAACCATCATTATGGAACTGTTGGTTAACGCCGGGGCTGCACGTAGTCAGGCGCTGACGGCCCTGCAACTGGCCCGCAAAGGCGACTTTGCCGGGGCGGAACAGGCAATGGAAGAGTCGCGAGATTTCGTTAAGCTGGCGCATAAAATCCAGACGCAGCTGATCGGTATTGATGAAGGCACCGGAAAGCTTCCGGTTAACCTGATCACCGTCCACTCGCAGGACCATCTGATGAACGCGATGGTGATTCAGGATCTGGCGGGCGACATGATTGAGCTGTATCGCCGAATCCCGTTGGTAAACTGATAACATACAGATGTAAAAAAAACCCGCCGAGGCGGGTTTTTTTGTTGTCGGGTGGCGCTAAGCTTACCCGACCTACGAGGCACATGCCCGGTAATGTTTATCACCGGGCATCAACGATTACTCGTTGTCAGAACCGCCCAGACCTGCGTTCAGCAGCTCAGCCAGGCTGGCAGAGGCGTCTTCTGCTGTCACCTGCGGTGCAGCCGGGAGTTCACCCGCAGCACGGCGACGCATACGATCCTGGTGGTACGCATAACCGGTACCCGCCGGGATCAGACGACCTACGATAACGTTCTCTTTCAGGCCGCGCAGTTCGTCACGTTTACCCGCAACGGCTGCTTCGGTCAGGACACGCGTGGTCTCCTGGAACGATGCGGCAGAGATGAACGATTCGGTTGCCAGAGACGCTTTGGTGATACCCAGCAGATCGCGGGAGAATGTTGCGCCCACTTTGCCGTTCGCTTCCAGTTCGCGGTTCGCGATCTTGACGCGGGAGTATTCAACCTGTTCGCCTTCCAGGAAGTCGGAGCTACCTGCGCTTTCGATGGTGGCTTTACGCAGCATCTGACGAACGATAACTTCGATGTGTTTATCGTTAATCTTAACGCCCTGCAGACGGTATACGTCCTGAACTTCGTTAACGATGTAACGAGTTACAGCATGAACACCACGCAGACGCAGAATGTCGTGCGGCGCTTCCGGACCGTCGGAAACCACGTCACCACGTTCTACACGTTCACCTTCGAACACGTTGAGCTGACGCCATTTTGGAATCATCTCTTCGTACGGATCGCTACCGTCTACCGGGGTGATAACCAGACGACGTTTCCCTTTGGTTTCTTTACCGAAGGAAATAATACCGCTGATTTCAGCCAGGATTGCCGGCTCTTTCGGACGACGTGCTTCGAACAGGTCCGCAACGCGCGGCAGACCACCGGTGATATCCTTGGTACCGCCGGATTCCTGCGGAACACGCGCCAGGGTGTCACCAGAACTGATCTGTACGCCATCTTCCAGCTGAACAATCGCTTTACCCGGCAGGAAGTACTGCGCAGGCATATCGGTACCCGGGATCAGAACGTCGTTACCCTGAGCATCAACGATTTTCAGCGCAGGACGCAGATCTTTACCACCGGCAGTACGTTCTGCAGAATCCAGAACCACCAGAGAAGACAGACCGGTTAACTCGTCGGTCTGACGCGTAATGGTCTGGCCGTCGATCATGTCAGTGAAGCGGACAAAACCACTCACTTCGGTGATAACCGGCATGGTATGCGGATCCCAGTTTGCTACGGTTTCACCGCCGGCAACCTGCTCACCATCACCTTTCGCCATCACAGAGCCGTAAGGCACTTTATAGCTTTCTTTGGTACGACCGAATTCGTCGATCAGTTTCAGCTCAGTGTTACGAGAGGTGATCACTAGTTTACCGCTGGAGTTCACAACCGACTTCGCATTGCTCAGACGGATGCTACCTTTGTTTTTCACCTGGATGCTGGATTCAGCAGCCGCACGCGATGCCGCACCACCGATGTGGAACGTACGCATCGTCAGCTGTGTACCCGGTTCACCGATGGACTGTGCCGCGATGACACCGATAGCTTCACCTTTGTTGATGATGTGGCCACGCGCCAGGTCACGACCGTAGCAGTGCGCACATACACCAAAGTCGGTGTCACAGGATACAACAGAGCGAACTTTCACAGAGTCAACGGAGTTTGCTTCCAGCAGATCACACCACTGTTCGTGCAGCAGCGTGTTGCGCGGAACCAGAATATCCGCCGTACCCGGCTTCAGAATGTCTTCTGCGGTTACACGACCCAGAACGCGATCGCGCAGTGGCTCTTTAACATCACCACCCTCGATAACCGGGGTCATGGTGATACCTTCCAGCGTGCCACAATCGTCTTCGGTCACAACCAGATCCTGCGCAACGTCAACCAGACGACGCGTCAGGTAACCGGAGTTCGCTGTTTTCAGTGCGGTATCCGCCAGACCTTTACGCGCACCGTGAGTGGAGATGAAGTACTGGAGTACGTTCAGACCTTCACGGAAGTTCGCAGTGATCGGCGTTTCGATGATGGAGCCATCCGGCTTCGCCATCAGACCACGCATACCCGCCAGCTGACGAATCTGTGCAGCAGAACCACGCGCACCGGAGTCGGCCATCATGTAGATGCTGTTGAAGGAAACCTGCTGCTCTTCCTGACCGTCACGGTTAATCACGGTTTCGGTTTGCAGGTTATCCATCATCGCTTTAGATACACGATCGTTCGCCGCAGCCCAGATATCGATCACTTTGTTGTAACGTTCGCCGGCGGTTACCAGACCAGACTGGAACTGTTCCTGGATCTCAGCAACTTCGGCTTCCGCTTCAGAAATGATCTCGTGTTTTTTCTCCGGGATGACCATGTCATCGATACCAACGGATGCACCTGAACGCGCTGCATAAGCAAAGCCGGTGTACATCGTCTGGTCCGCAAAAATAACGGTCGGTTTCAGGCCCAGAATACGGTAGCAAGTGTTCAGCATCTTGGAGATAGCCTTCTTGCCCAGCGCCTGGTTGACGATGGAGAAAGGCAGACCTTTCGGTACGATCATCCACAGAATGGCACGGCCAACGGTCGTGTCTTTCAGGCTGGTGTGCGCAACGAATTCGCCGTTAGCATCTTTTTCGTATTCAGTGATACGCACTTTAACGCGCGCATGCAGAGAGGCCAGGCCAGCGCGATAAATACGCTCAGCTTCTTTCGGGCCAGTCAACACCATGCCTTCGCCTTTAGCGTTAACACAGTCACGGGTCATGTAGTACAGACCCAATACAACGTCCTGAGACGGAACGATGATAGGTTCGCCGTTCGCCGGAGACAGGATGTTGTTGGTAGACATCATCAGCGCACGCGCTTCGAGCTGGGCTTCCAGCGTCAGCGGTACGTGAACAGCCATCTGGTCACCATCGAAGTCGGCGTTATAAGCCGCACAAACCAGCGGGTGCAGCTGGATAGCTTTACCTTCGATCAGTACCGGTTCAAATGCCTGAATACCCAGACGGTGCAGAGTTGGTGCACGGTTCAGCAGTACCGGGTGTTCGCGGATAACTTCGTCCAGGATATCCCAAACGACAGCTTCTTCGCGCTCAACCATTTTCTTCGCGGCTTTGATGGTGGTGGCGAGGCCACGCAGTTCCAGCTTGCCGTAAATGAACGGTTTGAACAGCTCCAGCGCCATTTTCTTCGGCAGACCGCACTGATGCAGACGCAGGTATGGACCTACGGTGATAACAGAACGACCAGAGTAGTCAACACGCTTACCGAGCAGGTTCTGACGGAAACGACCCTGTTTACCTTTGATCATGTCGGCCAAAGATTTCAGAGGACGTTTGTTAGAACCGGTGATCGCACGACCGCGACGACCGTTATCCAGCAGGGCGTCAACCGCTTCCTGCAGCATACGTTTTTCGTTACGTACGATGATATCCGGCGCAGCCAGATCCAGCAGACGTTTCAGACGGTTGTTACGGTTGATGACGCGACGATACAGATCGTTCAGATCCGACGTTGCGAAACGACCGCCATCCAGCGGAACCAGCGGACGCAGATCTGGCGGCAGAACCGGCAGAACGGTCAGGATCATCCACTCCGGCTTGTTGCCAGACTGAACGAACGCTTCCAGCAGTTTGATACGCTTGGTCAGCTTCTTACGCTTGGTTTCGGAATTGGTTTCGTTCAGCTCTTCGCGCAGAGTTTCACACTCTTGCTCCAGATCCATGCTCTTCAGCAGGGCCTGGATCGCTTCCGCACCCATCTTCGCGTCAAATTCGTCACCGAACTCTTCCAGCGCATCCAGATACTGCTCTTCAGTCAGGATCTGTTGGCGTTCCAGATTGGTCATACCGCCTTCGATAACCACATAGGATTCGAAGTACAGAACGCGTTCGATATCGCGCAGCGGCATATCCAGCAGCAGGCCAATACGGGACGGCAGAGATTTCAGGAACCAGATGTGAGCGGTCGGGGACGCCAGCTCGATGTGGCCCATACGCTCACGGCGTACTTTAGTCTGGGTCACTTCAACGCCGCACTTCTCGCAGATCACACCACGGTGTTTCAGGCGCTTGTACTTACCGCACAGGCACTCGTAATCTTTTACTGGCCCAAAAATACGGGCGCAGAAAAGGCCGTCACGTTCAGGTTTGAACGTACGGTAGTTGATGGTTTCCGGCTTCTTAACTTCACCGAAAGACCATGAACGGATCATGTCTGGCGAAGCCAGAGCAATTTTGATCGCATCAAACTCTTCGGTTTTAGTCTGCGCTTTCAGAAACTTTAATAAATCTTTCACGGATTTGCTCCCGTCGGAGTTAGCACAATCTGGTGTCGGGAGTTAACCCGACACCAGTGACCTGTTTGAGCGAGAATTACTCGTCTTCCAGTTCGATGTTGATACCCAGCGAACGAATCTCTTTCAACAGTACGTTGAAGGATTCCGGCATGCCCGGTTCCATCTGATGGTTGCCATCCACGATGTTCTTATACATCTTAGTACGGCCGTTCACGTCATCAGACTTAACGGTGAGCATTTCCTGCAAGGTGTATGCCGCGCCGTATGCTTCCAGCGCCCACACTTCCATCTCCCCGAAGCGCTGACCACCGAACTGCGCCTTACCACCCAGCGGCTGCTGAGTAACCAGGCTGTAAGAACCGGTGGAACGAGCGTGCATCTTATCGTCGACCAGGTGGTTCAGTTTCAGCATGTACATGTAACCGACGGTTACCGGACGCTCGAACTGCTCACCCGTACGGCCGTCGAACAGCGTGATCTGACCAGACGTCGGCAGGTCACCCAGTTTCAGCAGCTCTTTAATTTCCGCTTCTTTCGCACCGTCGAATACCGGCGTTGCGATTGGCATACCTTTGCGCAGGTTTTCAGCCAGACGCAGAACTTCTTCATCGCTGAAGGTATTCAGGTCAACTTTCTGACGAACATCAGCACCCAGATCGTACGCACGCTGGATGAACTCGCGCAGTTTCGCGACTTCCTGCTGCTGTTTCAGCATGGCGTTGATCTTATCGCCAATGCCTTTCGCAGCCATACCCAGGTGGGTTTCCAGAATCTGACCGATGTTCATACGAGACGGTACGCCCAGCGGGTTCAGTACGATATCTACCGGCGTACCGTTAGCATCGTGCGGCATATCTTCGATCGGGTTGATCTTAGAAATAACACCCTTGTTACCGTGACGACCTGCCATCTTGTCACCAGGCTGGATACGGCGTTTAACCGCCAGATATACCTTAACAATCTTCAGCACGCCTGGTGCCAGATCGTCGCCCTGGGTGATTTTGCGGCGTTTCGCTTCGAGTTTTTTCTCGAACTCGTGTTTCAGTTCGTCGTACTGCTCAGCCAGTTGTTCCAGCTGATTTTGTTTCTCTTCGTCGGTCAGGCCGAGCTCCAGCCAGCGATCGCGAGGCAGTTTGTCGAGCTTCTCAGCTTCAACACCACCGGCAACCAGCACAGCGTAGATACGGCTGAACAGGCCAGCTTCGAGGATCTGCAGTTCTTCAGACAGGTCTTTCTTCGCCTGCTTCAGCTGCATCTCTTCGATTTCCAGCGCACGTTTGTCTTTTTCTACGCCATCGCGAGTAAAGACCTGAACGTCGATAACCGTACCGGAAACACCGTTTGGTACGCGCAGAGAAGAGTCTTTAACGTCAGACGCTTTCTCACCGAAGATCGCACGCAGCAGTTTTTCTTCTGGCGTCAGCTGGGTTTCACCTTTCGGCGTTACCTTACCTACCAGAATGTCGCCGCCGGTCACTTCCGCACCGATGTAAACGATACCGGATTCATCCAGTTTGGAGAGCGCAGCTTCACCCACGTTCGGGATGTCAGCGGTGATCTCTTCCGGCCCCAGCTTGGTGTCACGGGACACACACGCCAGTTCCTGAATGTGGATGGTGGTGAAACGGTCTTCCTGGACAACACGCTCGGAGACGAGGATGGAGTCTTCGAAGTTGTAACCGTTCCACGGCATGAACGCGACGCGCATGTTCTGACCAAGCGCCAGTTCACCGAGGTCGGTAGACGGACCATCTGCCAGTACATCACCACGTTCAACCGGCTCACCCAGAGAGACACACGGCATCTGGTTGATACAGGTGTTCTGGTTAGAACGGGTATATTTGGTCAGGTTGTAGATGTCGATACCCGCTTCGCCCGGGTACATCTCGTCTTCGTTAACTTTGATAACGATACGGGAAGCATCAACGTACTGAACGGTACCGCCACGTTTAGCCACCGCAGTTACACCGGAGTCAACGGCAACAGCACGTTCCATACCGGTACCTACCAGCGGCTTATCAGCGCGCAGAGTCGGAACCGCCTGACGTTGCATGTTCGCACCCATCAATGCACGGTTGGCGTCATCGTGTTCCAGGAACGGGATCAGGGACGCACCGACGGAAACCACCTGCTGGGTGGAAACGTCCATGTAGTCAACCTGGTCGCGGCTGAACAGGCTGGATTCACCTTTACTACGGCAGGTCACCAGATCTTCTACGAAGTGGCCGTCCTCATCCAGGTTGGAGTTCGCCTGAGCGATAACGAAGTTACCTTCTTCAATAGCAGACAGGTAATGAATCTCATCTGTCACAACGCCATCAACAACGCGACGATACGGCGTCTCGAGGAAGCCATATTCGTTAGTCTGTGCGTACACGGACAGGGAGTTGATCAGACCGATGTTCGGACCTTCAGGCGTTTCGATTGGACATACGCGACCATAGTGAGTCGGGTGTACGTCTCGAACTTCAAAGCCAGCGCGTTCACGCGTCAGGCCGCCTGGGCCGAGTGCAGAGATACGACGTTTGTGCGTAATCTCAGACAGCGGGTTGTTCTGGTCCATAAACTGAGACAGCTGGCTGGAACCGAAGAACTCTTTCACTGCTGCAGAAATCGGTTTAGCGTTGATCATGTCCTGAGGCATCAGGGTATCCAGATCGCCAAGAGACAGACGCTCTTTCACCGCACGCTCAACACGTACTAGGCCAACGCGGAACTGGTTTTCCGCCATTTCGCCTACGGAACGGATACGACGGTTGCCGAGGTGGTCGATATCATCGACTTCGCCTTTACCGTTACGGATATCAATGAGCTTCTTCATCACTTCGATGATGTCGTCTTTGCTCAGGATACCGGAACCTTCGATTTCGTCGCGCAGCAGAGAACGGTTGAACTTCATACGACCGACCGCAGACAGGTCATAACGGTCTTCAGAGAAGAACAGGTTCTCAAACAGGCTTTCAGCCGCTTCACGTGTCGGCGGCTCACCCGGGCGCATCATGCGGTAGATTTCTACCAGCGCGCTCAGACGATCGTTAGTTGGGTCGACACGTACGGTTTCAGAAATGTACGGGCCGTGGTCCAGATCGTTGGTGAACAGGGTTTCGATACGTTTGTGACCAGACTGGCTCAGCTTAGCCAGCAGATCCAGGCTCAGCTCCATGTTCGCCGGGCAGATCAGCTCACCAGTGGATTCGTCAACGTAATCTTTTGCAGCCACTTTCCCGGCAATGTATTCAACCGGTACTTCGATGTGCTTAATTTCGTCTTTTTCAAGCTGACGAATATGGCGCGCAGTGATGCGGCGGCCTTTTTCAACGTAGATTTTACCGTTCGCTTCGATATCGAAGGAGGCGGTTTCACCACGCAGACGTTCAGGCACCAACTCCATCTGCAGTTTGTTGTCGCGAATCTCGAAAATAACTTTTTCGAAGAACAGATCGAGGATCTGCTCAGTGGTGTAGTTCAGCGCACGCAGAATAATGGTCGCAGGCAGTTTACGGCGACGGTCGATACGTACGAACAGGTTGTCCTTCGGATCGAATTCGAAGTCCAGCCAGGAACCACGGTAAGGAATGATGCGCGCGTTATACAGCACTTTACCCGAAGAGTGGGTTTTGCCTTTGTCGGAGTCAAAGAAGACGCCTGGGCTACGGTGCAACTGAGAAACGATAACACGCTCAGTACCGTTGATAACAAAGGTACCGTTGTCGGTCATGAGCGGAATTTCACCCATGTAGACTTCTTGTTCTTTAATGTCTTTAACGGTGCCTTCCGGCGCTTCGCGCTCGTAGATCACCAGACGCAGTTTTACGCGCAGCGGTGCGGAATAGGTCACGCCACGGATCTGACATTCCTGAACGTCAAACACCGGTTCGCCAAGGCGGTAGCTGACGTATTGCAGCTCAGAATTACCGCTGTAGCTCTGAATCGGGAATACGGAACGGAAGGCGGCTTCCAGACCATACTGCCCTTCAGGATCTTGCTCGATGAACTTCTGAAACGAGTCAAGCTGGATAGAAAGGAGATAAGGTATGTCCAGAACTTGTGGACGTTTACCAAAATCCTTACGAATACGTTTTTTCTCGGTATAGGAGTAAACCATAGGGTTCCTCAGCTCGCTGACAAGTCGACCCATCTGTCCATTGAACGGACAGTTTGTGCAACACTATTTTGTTGACCGGAAAATCGAATACTTTCCGCAATGCCTGTTGCTATCACGCTTAAACCATTTCATTGCGATTTACACAGAACGCACGCCCTGTCGCAGTATATTAAGTCGTCGATAGAAACAAGCATTGAAAGGCACAGCAGTAGTCAAACAGTGTGAAACGCTACTGGCGCCTTACAGCGCAAAAAAGGCTGGTGACTAAAAAGTCACCAGCCATCAGCCTGATTACTCAAGCTGCAACCAGAAAAGTTGGCTTATTTAACTTCAACTTCAGCGCCAGCTTCTTCCAGAGATTTTTTCAGTGCTTCTGCGTCGTCTTTGCTCACGCCTTCTTTCAGCGCAGCCGGAGCAGATTCTACCAGGTCTTTAGCTTCTTTCAGACCCAGGCCAGTTGCGCCACGTACTGCTTTGATTACAGCAACTTTGTTAGCGCCAGCAGCTTTCAGAATTACGTCGAATTCAGTTTTTTCTTCAGCAGCTTCAACCGGGCCTGCAGCTACAGCAACAGCAGCAGCAGCGGAAACACCGAATTTTTCTTCCATTGCAGAGATCAGTTCTACAACGTCCATTACGGACATAGCGGATACTGCTTCAATGATTTGATCTTTAGTGATAGACATTTAAATTGTTCCTGAATATCAGAATAAGTTTATACGTAAGCAGATGCTTTAAAAAGATAACTGCGATTAAGCAGCTTCTTTCGCATCGCGTACAGCAGCCAGAGTACGAACCAGTTTGCCAGCCGAAGCTTCTTTCATGGTTGCCATCAGGCGTGCAATTGCTTCTTCGTAGGTCGGCAGAGTTGCCAGGCGGTCGATCTGAGACGCCGGGATCAGCTCACCTTCAAAGGCAGCGGCTTTGACCTCAAATTTTGCATTCGCTTTCGCGAACTCTTTGAACAGACGAGCAGCAGCGCCCGGGTGTTCCATAGAGTATGCAATCAGGGTCGGACCAACAAACGTGTCTTTCAGGCACTCGAACGGAGAACCTTCAACAGCACGACGCAGCAGGGTGTTACGAACAACACGCATGTAAACGCCAGCTTCACGACCTGCTTTACGCAGTTCAGTCATTTTATCTACAGTCACGCCACGGGAATCCGCAACTACTGCAGACAGCGCGCCTTTGGCTACTTCGCTGACTTCAGCAACAATCGCTTGTTTGTCTTGAAGATTTAAAGCCATTAGCTTTGCTCCTGGATGTTTGCCGGAACTCATGTTCCGGAACTCACTTCACTCTTTCCAACGAAAAGAGCGTCTTAATACGGTGAGCAGAAACAAGCCAGAGTATCCAAAAATAATCTTAGCGTTCTGTCACCGTCTACGCAGGGCATTAAGTCTCTTACGAAACACCTGCGGTCTTCGACGGAGGCCTGGATAGGCCAGGCTCCAACGAACAAATCTTGTCTATCCGTCGCTATTCAATCCGTGGCGGCGTTGACTGTCTTCGTTCACACCAGTCACATAGTGAACTATGCTCCTGGCGATTCACTCAGTTGTCGCCTTGCCACAGCCTGAATATCTCGGATATACGTCTGCAAATAGCAGAATACGTGGGGGGTAGAATTGTAGACAAATCCACCGCCCACGTAAAGCTAATCTTAGTTCGCAGAAGCGCTCAGACCAGCCTGATCAACGGCAACGCCAGCACCCATGGTGGTGGAGATGCTGATTTTCTTGATGTACACGCCTTTCGCCTGAGTCGGTTTTGCTTTCTTCAGCGCAACCAGCAGAGCTTCCAGGTTTTCTTTCAGTTTGTCAGCGTCAAAATCCACTTTACCGATGGTGGTGTGGATAATGCCGTTTTTGTCGTTACGGTAACGAACCTGACCCGCTTTAGCGTTCTTAACCGCTTCAGCAACGTTCGGGGTTACAGTACCCACTTTCGGGTTTGGCATCAGGCCACGCGGACCCAGTACCTGGCCCAGCTGGCCAACAACGCGCATTGCATCCGGAGAAGCAATAACCACGTCAAAGTTCATTTCGCCTTTCTTGATCTGGTCAGCCAGATCTTCCATACCTACCAGTTCAGCGCCAGCAGCTTTAGCAGCTTCAGCGTTTGCACCCTGGGTAAATACGGCTACGCGAACGGAACGGCCAGTACCGTGCGGCAGTACAGTTGCACCACGTACGTTCTGGTCAGATTTACGCGCATCGATGCCGAGGTTAACGGCAACGTCTACGCTTTCAACGAACTTAGCAGTAGCCAGTTCTTTCAGCAGAGAGATAGCTTCGTTGATGTCGTACTGTTTGGTCGCATCAACTTTCTCACGGATCACACGCATGCGCTTGGTCAGTTTAGCCATTTCTTAGTCCTCCACTACCAGGCCCATGGAACGTGCAGTACCTTCAATGGAGCGAGTCATCGCTTCAATGTCGGCACCAGTCATGTCGGCAGCTTTGGTCTGCGCGATTTCCTGCAGCTGAGCGCGGGAAATTTTACCTACTTTGTCTTTGTTCGGCTTACCGGAACCAGACTTAATACCAGCCGCTTTCTTCAGCAGAACTGCTGCCGGAGGCGTTTTGGTAATGAAGGTGAAAGAACGGTCAGCGTAAACGGTGATAACAACCGGAATCGGCAGACCTTTTTCAATAGAATCCGTCTTTGCGTTGAACGCTTTGCAGAATTCCATGATGTTAACACCCTGTTGACCCAGAGCAGGACCAACCGGCGGACTCGGGTTTGCCATACCAGCTGCAACCTGCAGCTTGACGTAGGCTTGGACTTTCTTAGCCATTCTCAATTTCCTCTGTTGGGTGATAACGCCTCAGAGAGGCTCCCCGTGATATAAAAATTCGTTCTACGGGCCAGGCCCATAAAAACAAAAGGCGCGAAATTGTATTCCAATCTCACGCCTTGTGCAACGATTAAATCGCCGCATTTTTGATCGCTACTTAGGCTTTTTCAACCTGTGCAAAGTCCAGCTCTACCGGGGTCGCACGACCAAAGATAGAAACAGAAACTTTCAGGCGGGACTTCTCGTAGTCCACTTCTTCAACAACACCGTTGAAGTCAGCGAATGGACCATCGTTGACACGCACCATTTCGCCCGGTTCAAACAGCGTTTTCGGACGCGGCTTATCACCCACCTGCTGCAGGCGGTTCATAATCGCATCGACTTCTTTATCGCTGATCGGCGCCGGACGGTCAGAGGTACCGCCAATAAAGCCCATCACGCGCGGTACGCTACGGACCAGGTGCCAGCTCGCGTCATTCATGACCATCTGGACCAGCACGTAGCCAGGGAAGAATTTACGCTCGCTCTTACGGCGCTGGCCACCACGAATTTCGACCACTTCTTCGGTCGGCACCATGACTTCGCCAAATAACTCTTCCATATTGTGTAATTTGATATGCTCACGCAGCGATGTTGCTACGCGGCCTTCAAAACCGGAAAACGCCTGAACGACGTACCAGCGCTTCTTAGGAGCTTCAGACATCTCAGAACCTCAGGCCAGTGATAAAGGATACCAGGCGAACCAGAATACCATCCAGTCCCCACAGGATCAGTGACATTACTGCGGTAACCGCAGCCACAATCAGCGTGGTGTGCAATGTTTCCTGGCGAGTCGGCCAAATGACCTTACGTACTTCGGTACGCGCTTCGCGGGCAAAAGCAACGGTAGCTTTACCTTTTGTCGTCAACAGCGCGACACCACCCGCTGCAGCAATCAGAATCACTACGGCCAGCGCACGCAGCGGCAGCATCATGTCACGATAAAGATAGTTGCCAACGATTGCCACGATCAGCAATGCAGCAACCACAGTCCACTTTATCGCTTCCAGGCCACGCCCGCTCCCTTGAGCTTCGGTATTCGCACTCATAAACCAACCTGTCAGAAGTTTTCTACAAATAATTTCACCCCGCGAATGCGAGGCTAACCTGTCAACCTTGTGCCGAAATGCATTGGGGCACTCCGGACTCTACGCCCTCTTCAGAGCCTGTCTCAGCAATGATTATGACAAATAAAATCACTGATGAGCCAGGTTCTGGTTCGAAAGCGTGCAAAAAAGGGCATCAAATGATGCCCTTTTAATGCGCATTGCGTCAAATGTTATCAGCGATTAGCTGATAACTTTAGCAACAACGCCCGCACCTACAGTACGGCCGCCTTCACGGATTGCGAAACGCAGACCGTCGTCCATCGCGATCGGGTGGATCAGGGTAACAACCATTTTGATGTTGTCGCCCGGCATTACCATCTCTACGCCTTCCGGCAGTTCGATGGTGCCAGTCACGTCAGTTGTACGGAAGTAGAACTGCGGACGGTAGCCTTTGAAGAACGGAGTATGACGACCGCCTTCGTCTTTGGACAGAATGTACACTTCAGATTCGAACTTGGTGTGCGGCTTGATGGTGCCCGGCTTAGCCAGTACCTGACCACGTTCGATTTCTTCACGTTTGATACCACGCAGCAGAACACCAACGTTCTCACCCGCACGGCCTTCGTCCAGCAGTTTGCGGAACATTTCAACGCCAGTACAGGTAGACTTCGCAGTCTCTTTGATACCAACGATTTCAACTTCTTCGCCCACTTTGATGATACCGCGCTCTACACGACCGGTAACAACGGTACCACGACCGGAGATGGAGAATACGTCTTCGATCGGCAGCAGGAACGGCTTATCAATTGCACGCTCTGGTTCCGGAATGTAAGAATCCAGGAAGCCAGCCAGTTCGATGATTTTCGCTTCCCACTCTGCGTCGCCTTCCAGCGCTTTCAGAGCAGAACCACGAACGATCGGAGTGTCGTCGCCCGGGAAATCGTACTGAGACAGAAGTTCACGAACTTCCATTTCTACCAGTTCCAGCAGCTCTTCGTCATCAACCATGTCGCATTTGTTCAGGAACACGATGATGTACGGAACGCCTACCTGACGACCCAGCAGGATGTGCTCACGAGTCTGCGGCATCGGGCCGTCAGTCGCAGCAACTACCAGGATCGCGCCGTCCATCTGCGCAGCACCGGTGATCATGTTTTTAACATAATCGGCGTGCCCCGGGCAGTCTACGTGCGCGTAGTGGCGAGTCGGGGTGTCATATTCAACGTGAGAGGTGTTGATGGTGATACCACGAGCTTTTTCTTCCGGCGCGTTATCGATCTGATCGAATGCGCGAGCAGCACCGCCGTAGGTTTTAGCCAGTACGGTAGTGATGGCAGCGGTCAGCGTTGTTTTACCATGGTCAACGTGGCCGATAGTACCGACGTTAACGTGCGGTTTTGTACGTTCAAACTTTTCTTTAGACATCGATTGTCCCTCTAAGACACGGATAAATCGGTGATATCACCACATCAACCAGGCAATATGCCTGAACTGTTGATTCATTGAGTCGTTACAGAGAAAACACGGGAAGGAGAAGTGAAGTGGTGCTGATACCCAGAGTCGAACTGGGGACCTCACCCTTACCAAGGGTGCGCTCTACCAACTGAGCCATATCAGCACGTCTGGAGCGGGCAGCGGGAATCGAACCCGCATCATCAGCTTGGAAGGCTGAGGTAATAGCCATTATACGATGCCCGCATCCTGGAACTCGGCTACCCAGTTCTTTCTGTAACAAGAAAAGAGACAAGTCTCTTTTCTTATTCGAGCCGATTATTTTCTTAACCAGCTCAGACAGCAATCGCTGCCAGAAAGTGGTGGTGGGGGGAAGGATTCGAACCTTCGAAGTCTGTGACGGCAGATTTACAGTCTGCTCCCTTTGGCCGCTCGGGAACCCCACCGGACTTGATGGTGCCGACTACCGGAATCGAACTGGTGACCTACTGATTACAAGTCAGTTGCTCTACCTACTGAGCTAAGTCGGCATCAAGTAGCGCGCATTCTATGGAGACCTGCGTGCTCATGCAACTAAAAAATTGCATAAAATGTTCTATTGCTCACATTTTGCGCTATACGGCCAAAAAATGGCGTATTTTCAGTCAGCTTAGCATAAAATTTCGACATTACCTGGTAGCACATTTCCTCCCACCTGCGCCAGCGAGCCCTTCAACGCGTCAAATCAGCGTCTGCACATCTGGAATATCTGTCACATAACTTTTCAGGTAATGGCGGCAGGAAGAGATTTTTTCTTATTATTCCCTCCCATCTGGTGTTACCCTCCTGCCCATTGTCCAAATTAACTGAAATGTGACGTGCCATTGCATGCAGGGGATGACGCGCTTTTTATCACTGCCCTGAAGATGTAATGACAGCCAGAAACATGCTTATGCGTATAAAAGAGCAAACGTTAATGACGCCTTACCTACAGTTTGACCGCAACCAGTGGGCTGCGCTTCGTGATTCCGTGCCGATGACCCTCGCTGAAGAAGAGATCGCGCGGTTAAAAGGGATTAATGAAGATTTATCGCTGGAAGAAGTTGCAGAGATCTATTTACCCCTGTCGCGTTTGCTTAACTTCTATATCAGCTCGAACCTGCGCCGTCAGGCGGTTCTCGAACAGTTTCTGGGTACGAATGGCGAGCGCATTCCTTATATCATCAGTATTGCGGGCAGCGTGGCGGTAGGGAAAAGTACCACCGCGCGTGTATTGCAGGCGTTACTGAGTCGCTGGCCAGAACATCGTCGCGTCGAGTTAATCACCACCGATGGCTTCCTTCATCCAAACCAGGTATTAAAAGACCGTGGGTTAATGAAGAAAAAAGGGTTTCCTGAATCGTATGACATGCACCGTCTGGTCAAGTTCGTCTCCGACCTGAAGTCTGGCGTGCCAAACGTCACCGCGCCGGTTTATTCGCATCTGATTTATGATGTGATCCCTGACGGAGATAAAACCGTTGCCCAGCCTGATATATTAATTCTCGAAGGACTTAATGTTCTGCAGAGTGGGATGGACTATCCACACGATCCACATCATGTATTTGTTTCGGACTTCGTCGACTTCTCTATTTATGTTGATGCGCCGGAAGATTTACTACAGACATGGTATATCAATCGCTTTCTTAAATTCCGCGAGGGCGCATTTACCGACCCCGACTCTTATTTCCATAACTATGCAAAACTGACGGAAGAGGAAGCAATCAATACAGCCACCTCATTATGGAAAGAAATTAACTGGCTGAATTTAAAGCAGAACATTTTACCCACGCGTGAGCGCGCAAGTCTGATCATGACCAAGAGCGCGAATCATGCCGTTGAGCAGGTTCGCCTGCGAAAATAATGAAAAAAGGGAGCCTAAGCTCCCTTTCTCTTATTCTGCACTTCTCAGAGAGATTTCTCCCCCAACCCAGGGTTTCACTATCCCATCCTGTTCCAGAAGTAATGCGCCTTGCGTGTCAATACCGCGAGAAATACCGAATATTTCTTTATCACCGATAATCAGTTTAACCGGACGATTGATAAAGTTATCCAGTTTTTCCCAGCGGGAAAGATAAGGCTCCAGTCCTTCCTGTTCAAATAACTCCAGCGCAGTACGTAATTCCCGAATGAGTCTCGCGGCCAGCGTGTTACGATCAAGCGTAATCCCGGCTTCCTGCAGCGTAATCCATCCCTGATTCACCACGCCCTCTTCCACACGGCGCATCGCCATGTTAATGCCAGCACCAATGACGATCTGGGCAGCATCGCCCGTCTTACCCGTCAACTCGACCAGGATCCCCGCCAGTTTACGATCCAGCAGGTAGAGATCGTTAGGCCACTTCACTCGAACTTTATCCGCGCCCAGATCGCGCAGCACCTCGGCCATAACGATACCGATCACCAGGCTTAAGCCGATCGCGGCGGCCGGTCCCTGCTCCAGACGCCAGAACATCGAAAGATAAAGGTTTGCGCCAAAGGGAGAAAACCACTTACGTCCACGACGTCCACGGCCTGCCTGTTGATATTCCGCCACACAGGCATCGCCAGACTGTAATAGCTCGATACGGTCCAGCAGGTACTGATTGGTAGAATCGATAACCGGCAGCACAGCTACCGTACCGTGATCCAACTGGCTGTATATGCGCTCAGCATCCAGTAACTCGATCGGCTCCGGCAGACTGTATCCTTTGCCTGGGACAGTAAAAACGTCGACTCCCCAGTCACGTAAGGTCTGGATATGTTTATTGATGGCAGCCCGACTCATCCCCAGCTTTTCACCCAGTTGCTCGCCAGAATGAAACTCGCCGTCAGCCAGCAAGGAGATAAGCGTCAGGGGAACGGTATTATCCTTCATGCAATGATCTCCACGGCATTGACTTCACCCGTTTGCCCGATGAAACGTACTTCAGGTTCCAGCCAGACGTTAAATTTCTCACCGACTTTTTCACGCACCAGATGCGCGAGATTGACCACATCTTCGCTTGTCGCATTACACGCATTAATAAGTACAAGTGCCTGTTGACGATGCACGGCTGCCCCTCCGATACTCACGCCTTTCAGCTCACACTGGTCAATGAGCCAGCCAGCCGCCAGTTTTACTGAACCATCAGATTGAGGATAATGAGGGGCATTTGGAAACTGAGACAGCAGTGCCTCAGCCACGTCCTTTGCCACAACGGGATTTTTAAAAAAACTGCCTGCATTCCCGCTAATATTTGGGTCGGGCAGCTTCGTTCTGCGCATATGGCAAACTGAATCGAACACCTGCTGCGGTGTAACCGTGGCGGGATCCAGGCGCGCCAAATCACCATAAGTCAACACCGGCTGCCATTGTTTCATCAGGCGTAAACCCACGGCAACGATCGCATAGCGATCCTGATACTCATGCTTGAAAATGCTGTCACGGTAGCCAAATCGACACTCTGTTGCGCTGACGCGCTGTGTTTTACCCGTTGCCAGTTCTACGCAGTCAACATAAGCACAAACTCGCTGGAGTTCTACACCATAAGCGCCGATATTCTGGATAGGGGAAGACCCTACACAACCAGGGATAAGCGCCAGGTTTTCCAGCCCAGCCATGCCCAGCTGTAGTGTATGTTCGACCAGACGATGCCAGTTTTCACCGGCGCCGATATGCAAGTGCCAGGCTTCCGGCTGTTCTGTCACCTCAATACCTTTGATACGGTTGATAATGACCGTCCCGTGGAAGGTATCGAGAAACAAGACGTTACTCCCTTCACCCAGTATTAATACCGGTTGATGTAACGCATTCGCAGATTGCCAGACATTCACTAATTGTTGTTCGTTTTCAACACAAACAATCTCATTAGCGGACTGCTCGAGACCGAATGTATTCCAGGCTTTAAGGGAGTGATTCATAGACGCTTTCCTGATGCAAAATCGCGGCTAGTTTACCGCATATGCCGCAGTATGGCTTGTATTATGGCGGGATCATGTTTCATGACGCTTTGTTGGTCGGATAAGGCAAGGCCGCTCTCCGGCAAAGCTGCAGAGCAGAAACGCAAAAAAGCCCATCCGTCAGGATGGGCTCTTCACTTGTTTGATGCCTGGCAGTTCCCTACTCTCGCATGGGGAGACCCCACACTACCATCGGCGCTACGGCGTTTCACTTCTGAGTTCGGCATGGGGTCAGGTGGGACCACCGCGCTACAGCCGCCAGGCAAATTCTTGCTGCTCTGTACGCAATATTTTATCGCATCAGCTGCGTTGGCTGCATTCGCGAACGTCAGTCACATACTTCTGTATGCTCCTTCCGTCGCTTCATTTGCCGCCTTGCCGCTGCGCAAACTATTGCGCACTACAATCCGGTATCAATGCTGAAAATCTCTCAGTCCGCCAAAACATCTTCGGCGTTGTAAGGTTAAGCCTCACGGTTCATTAGTACCGGTTAGCTCAACGCATCGCTGCGCTTACACACCCGGCCTATCAACGTCGTCGTCTTCAACGTTCCTTCAGGACCCTTAAAGGGTCAGGGAGAACTCATCTCGGGGCAAGTTTCGTGCTTAGATGCTTTCAGCACTTATCTCTTCCGCATTTAGCTACCGGGCAGTGCCATTGGCATGACAACCCGAACACCAGTGATGCGTCCACTCCGGTCCTCTCGTACTAGGAGCAGCCCCCCCTCAATTCTCCAGCGCCCACGGCAGATAGGGACCGAACTGTCTCACGACGTTCTAAACCCAGCTCGCGTACCACTTTAAATGGCGAACAGCCATACCCTTGGGACCTACTTCAGCCCCAGGATGTGATGAGCCGACATCGAGGTGCCAAACACCGCCGTCGATATGAACTCTTGGGCGGTATCAGCCTGTTATCCCCGGAGTACCTTTTATCCGTTGAGCGATGGCCCTTCCATTCAGAACCACCGGATCACTAAGACCTGCTTTCGCACCTGCTCGCGCCGTCACGCTCGCAGTCAAGCTAGCTTATGCCTTTGCACTAACCTCCTGATGTCCGACCAGGATTAGCTAACCTTCGTGCTCCTCCGTTACTCTTTAGGAGGAGACCGCCCCAGTCAAACTACCCACCAGACACTGTCCGCAACCCGGGTAACGGGCCTACGTTAGAACACCAGCCATTAAAGGGTGGTATTTCAAGGGCGGCTCCATGCAGACTGGCGTCCACACTTCAAAGCCTCCCACCTATCCTACACATCAAGGACCAGTGTTCAGTGTCAAGCTATAGTAAAGGTTCACGGGGTCTTTCCGTCTTGCCGCGGGTACACTGCATCTTCACAGCGAGTTCAATTTCACTGAGTCTCGGGTGGAGACAGCCTGGCCATCATTACGCCATTCGTGCAGGTCGGAACTTACCCGACAAGGAATTTCGCTACCTTAGGACCGTTATAGTTACGGCCGCCGTTTACCGGGGCTTCGATCAAGAGCTTCTCCTTACGGATAACCCCATCAATTAACCTTCCGGCACCGGGCAGGCGTCACACCGTATACGTCCACTTTCGTGTTTGCACAGTGCTGTGTTTTTAATAAACAGTTGCAGCCAGCTGGTATCTTCGACTGATTTCAGCTCCATGAGTAAATCACTTCACCTACATATCAGCGTGCCTTCTCCCGAAGTTACGGCACCATTTTGCCTAGTTCCTTCACCCGAGTTCTCTCAAGCGCCTTGGTATTCTCTACCTGACCACCTGTGTCGGTTTGGGGTACGATTTGATGTTACCTGATGCTTAGAGGCTTTTCCTGGAAGCAGGGCATTTGTTGCTTCAGCACCGTAGTGCCTCGTCATCACGCCTCAGTGTTAAAGTGAACCGGATTTACCTGGAACACACACCTACACGCTTAAACCGGGACAACCGTCGCCCGGCCAACATAGCCTTCTCCGTCCCCCCTTCGCAGTAACACCAAGTACAGGAATATTAACCTGTTTCCCATCGACTACGCCTTTCGGCCTCGCCTTAGGGGTCGACTCACCCTGCCCCGATTAACGTTGGACAGGAACCCTTGGTCTTCCGGCGAGCGGGCTTTTCACCCGCTTTATCGTTACTTATGTCAGCATTCGCACTTCTGATACCTCCAGCATGCCTCACAGCACACCTTCACAGGCTTACAGAACGCTCCCCCTACCCAACAACACATTGTGTCGCTGCCGCAGCTTCGGTGCATGGTTTAGCCCCGTTACATCTTCCGCGCAGGCCGACTCGACCAGTGAGCTATTACGCTTTCTTTAAATGATGGCTGCTTCTAAGCCAACATCCTGGCTGTCTGAGCCTTCCCACATCGTTTCCCACTTAACCATGACTTTGGGACCTTAGCTGGCGGTCTGGGTTGTTTCCCTCTTCACGACGGACGTTAGCACCCGCCGTGTGTCTCCCGTGATAACATTCTTCGGTATTCGCAGTTTGCATCGGGTTGGTAAGTCGGGATGACCCCCCTAGCCGAAACAGTGCTCTACCCCCCGAAGATGAATTCACGAGGCGCTACCTAAATAGCTTTCGGGGAGAACCAGCTATCTCCCGGTTTGATTGGCCTTTCACCCCCCAGCCACAAGTCATCCGCTAATTTTTCAACATTAGTCGGTTCGGTCCTCCAGTTAGTGTTACCCAACCTTCAACCTGCCCATGGCTAGATCACCGGGTTTCGGGTCTATACCCTGCAACTTAACGCCCAGTTAAGACTCGGTTTCCCTTCGGCTCCCCCTATTCGGTTAACCTTGCTACAGAATATAAGTCGCTGACCCATTATACAAAAGGTACGCAGTCACCCCATTAAAGAGGCTCCCACTGCTTGTACGTACACGGTTTCAGGTTCTTTTTTCACTCCCCTCGCCGGGGTTCTTTTCGCCTTTCCCTCACGGTACTGGTTCACTATCGGTCAGTCAGGAGTATTTAGCCTTGGAGGATGGTCCCCCCCATATTCAGACAGGATACCACGTGTCCCGCCCTACTCATCGAGCTCACAACACATGCACTTTTGTGTACGGGGCTGTCACCCTGTATCGCGTGCCTTTCCAGACACTTCCACTAACACACATGCTGATTCAGGCTCTGGGCTGCTCCCCGTTCGCTCGCCGCTACTGGGGGGAATCTCGGTTGATTTCTTTTCCTCGGGGTACTTAGATGTTTCAGTTCCCCCCGGTTCGCCTCGTTAACCTATGTATTCAGTTAACGATAGTGCAACGAATTGCACTGGGTTTCCCCATTCGGACATCGCCGGTTATAACGGTTCATATCACCTTACCGACGCTTTTCGCAGATTAGCACGTCCTTCATCGCCTCTGACTGCCAGGGCATCCACCGTGTACGCTTAGTCGCTTAACCTCACAACCCGAAGATGTTTCTTTCGATTCATCATCGTTTTGCGAAAATTTGAGAGACTCGAACACACATGTCACTGTGTGTCGTTTCAATTTTCAGCTTGATCCAGATTTTTAAAGAGCAAAACTTCGCAGTGAACCCTTTCAGGTACACTCTGAAGTTTTCTTGATTACGTTCTACAGTATGGTGGAGCTATGCGGGATCGAACCGCAGACCTCCTGCGTGCAAAGCAGGCGCTCTCCCAGCTGAGCTATAGCCCCATACAGTGTAGTCAGAACCTCTGTACCGATAATTTTTCCTGAGACAAGGCGTGGAATGGCGAAGCATACTTAAAGTATGCGAGTCGTTTCACAACGCAGTATTCAGGGAAAATTTGGTAGGCCTGAGTGGACTTGAACCACCGACCTCACCCTTATCAGGGGTGCGCTCTAACCACCTGAGCTACAAGCCTGTAGAGGTTTTACTGCTCGTTTTTCATCAGACAATCTGTGTGAGCACTACAAAGGCAGGTTCTTTAAGGTAAGGAGGTGATCCAACCGCAGGTTCCCCTACGGTTACCTTGTTACGACTTCACCCCAGTCATGAATCACAAAGTGGTAAGCGCCCTCCCGAAGGTTAAGCTACCTACTTCTTTTGCAACCCACTCCCATGGTGTGACGGGCGGTGTGTACAAGGCCCGGGAACGTATTCACCGTGGCATTCTGATCCACGATTACTAGCGATTCCGACTTCATGGAGTCGAGTTGCAGACTCCAATCCGGACTACGACATACTTTATGAGGTCCGCTTGCTCTCGCGAGGTCGCTTCTCTTTGTATATGCCATTGTAGCACGTGTGTAGCCCTGGTCGTAAGGGCCATGATGACTTGACGTCATCCCCACCTTCCTCCAGTTTATCACTGGCAGTCTCCTTTGAGTTCCCGGCCTAACCGCTGGCAACAAAGGATAAGGGTTGCGCTCGTTGCGGGACTTAACCCAACATTTCACAACACGAGCTGACGACAGCCATGCAGCACCTGTCTCACAGTTCCCGAAGGCACTTTCGCATCTCTGCAAAATTCTGTGGATGTCAAGACCAGGTAAGGTTCTTCGCGTTGCATCGAATTAAACCACATGCTCCACCGCTTGTGCGGGCCCCCGTCAATTCATTTGAGTTTTAACCTTGCGGCCGTACTCCCCAGGCGGTCTATTTAACGCGTTAGCTCCGGAAGCCACTCCTCAAGGGAACAACCTCCAAATAGACATCGTTTACGGCGTGGACTACCAGGGTATCTAATCCTGTTTGCTCCCCACGCTTTCGCACCTGAGCGTCAGTCTTTGTCCAGGGGGCCGCCTTCGCCACCGGTATTCCTCCAGATCTCTACGCATTTCACCGCTACACCTGGAATTCTACCCCCCCTCTACAAGACTCAAGCCTGCCAGTTTCGAATGCAGTTCCCAGGTTGAGCCCGGGGATTTCACATCCGACTTGACAGACCGCCTGCGTGCGCTTTACGCCCAGTAATTCCGATTAACGCTTGCACCCTCCGTATTACCGCGGCTGCTGGCACGGAGTTAGCCGGTGCTTCTTCTGCGGGTAACGTCAATGTAAATGGTTATTAACCATTTACCCTTCCTCCCCGCTGAAAGTACTTTACAACCCGAAGGCCTTCTTCATACACGCGGCATGGCTGCATCAGGCTTGCGCCCATTGTGCAATATTCCCCACTGCTGCCTCCCGTAGGAGTCTGGACCGTGTCTCAGTTCCAGTGTGGCTGGTCATCCTCTCAGACCAGCTAGGGATCGTCGCCTTGGTGAGCCGTTACCTCACCAACAAGCTAATCCCATCTGGGCACATCCGATGGCAAGAGGCCCGAAGGTCCCCCCTCTTTGGTCTTGCGACGTTATGCGGTATTAGCTACCGTTTCCAGTAGTTATCCCCCCTCCATCGGGCAGTTTCCCAGACATTACTCACCCGTCCGCCACTCGTCAGCGAAGCAGCAAGCTGCTTCCTGTTACCGTTCGACTTGCATGTGTTAGGCCTGCCGCCAGCGTTCAATCTGAGCCATGATCAAACTCTTCAATTTAAGTTTGATGCTCAAAGAATTAAACTTCGTAATGAATTACGTGTTCACTCTTGAGACTTGGTATTCATTTATTGTCCGAAGACATTAAGAATCCATGTCACTTTGAGTGCCCACACAGATTGTCTGATAAATTGTTAAAGAGCAGTTGCGACGCGCTTTAGCGCTCTGTCGCGAGGTCCCGTATAATACGTTTTCCTCATTCAGAGTCAAGCATTTATTTTTGCTTTTCTCTGTGGGTATTCATCGCTGAATCCCGCTGACCCGGCGGCTTGCGTGCCGTTGTTCCGTGTCAGTGGAGGCGCATTATAGGGAGTTATTTCGGGCTGACAAGGGGAAATTTAAAATAATTTTCCGAGTGCGTAATATTTACCCAAAACAGGCTCAAAGCGTGAGTTTTTCGAGCAATTCAAAGCCGTAGCGCTGCAAAACGGGCAATAATTGCTCAGTTTCCGGCGTCATTGCCATACAGAAAGCAATATTGGCATCTGCTGATTTCGCATCCGGCGCTTCATGCTCCAGCAGCCAGGCAGTCCGACGCGCAATAGCCGCTCCAGAATCCACCAGTCGCGTTCCTTCAGGAAGGACCTGTAAGAGTTCTTCCTGCAACAACGGGAAGTGGGTGCAACCAAGCACCACCGTATCAGGAGGCTCCGGCATCCGCAGCCACGGGCACAGGATACGTTGCAGCTCTTCCAGCGGCACGGGATTGCCGTGCAACTTCGCTTCCGCCAGTTCCACCAGCTCTGCGGACCCCAGCATGGCTATCTGGCACTCATTCGCAAAGCGCGCAATCAGTTCATGCGTATAAGGGCGCTTCACCGTCCCGCGCGTTGCCAGAAGCCCGACAACCCCATTCGCCGTCAGACGCGCCGCCGGTTTGATCGCCGGCACCACGCCCACAACCGGGAAAGCAAACTTCTCACGCAAGGCAGGAAGAGAGACCGTGCTGGCCGTGTTACAGGCGATAACGGCCAGGGAGAGAGGATAACGCTGCTGTACCGCCGTCACGATCTCAACAACGCGCTCAACGATAAACGCTTCACTCTTCTCCCCATAAGGAAAAGCCACGTTATCGAAAGCATAGATATAGTGGAGATCCGGCAGGAGGTGCCGGATCTCATCATAGACCGACAACCCACCGACACCGGAATCAAATACCAGCACGGTGGGACGTGGATCAGAAGGTGTAGCTGCCAGACAAGGTATATTCCCGTCCTGCAGTTTGGTAGCCATAAACTGTCTCGTAATCTTTGTCGAACAGGTTGGCTATTTTACCACGAACTGTGAGATGTGAGGTGAGCGGATATGAAAGTCCGATGTCCCACACGCTCAGTCCCCCCCATTTTCACCTTACGGGAATTATCATAGTCGTAATCGTAACGTTCACCGATATACTGATAGGTCACATCCCAGCCCAGATCGTAGACCTGTCCGCTTAGCTCATACTTCACCTGCTGTTTAGCGCGACGATAAAGCTGCTGATCGGTTTCATCATCACGCGGATCAACATATTGCAACGTTAAGCGATGATCGACCGGCCCGGTCGTCAGGTTCCCCGTCCATTCGAGACCTTTGATGGTCGCGGATTTGACGTTGAAGTAGGTATTGTTGTTGTAGTCGATCAGGTTCTGAATTTTGTAGCGATAGGTCGACAGACGCCAGTCAAGCGGACCGGTCATCCCTTCTAATCCGGCTTCCCACTGCTTCGACTCCTCCGGTTTCAGATTCGGGTTAGAAGCAATACCAAAGCGCTCTGCACCAAACTGTTGTCCCAGTGAAGGCGCAAGGAAGCCTGTGCCATAAGAGAGCGTCACCTTGTAGTCATCAATAAACTGCCAGCCCGCCGCTGTTTGCCAGGTACCGTGCCAGCCAAACTGGTCGTCATGGTCTTCACGGCCTGACGCTTCCAGCGTCACGCTATCAATCTGCTGTTGCCCGGTCAGATAAAGTCCCGTGTTATCACGCTTGTAGTTGTCAGTCCCGTATTCGCCAAAGGACATCAGCTTTTCTTGTTTCCAGTCGACGCCAGCACTGAGAGCGCCGTGCCCGACAATAACGTTGTTGCCCCACTGGACGTAACGCTGTTCCATGTCATCAAGGCTATAACCTGTCGCATAGCGCCCGTTCAGGCTGCTGTAGTTATAGTCCTTAATACGCTGGTAGTTAGCGACCAGTTGTGACGAGTAGATCCCAGAATTGAAGCGCAGCCCCGTATCCCACGACTGAGTGTAATTCTGGTGCTCGTCGTTTCCGCCGTCATATCCCCAGTTCCCCTGGTCGTAATCGGCATTACTGGCGTAACCGTAGCCACGGAAGTAGCCATCAAATTGATCGTTAAATTTGTGCTCAACGCCACCCCAGAAGAGTTTATTGCGATAACCATCGCGATCGCTGTCGCCGCTGTAGCTGGAGCGAGGCTGAACATCGAAACCTTTGGTGGTCTGATAAGCCCCGGCCGCCGTTACCACGGTATCGCCAAAACGCTGACGGTATGTACCGTCATATTGCTGATAGCCGTTCGACCCCATGCCCGCATTAATCTGCGAACGTTCTTCACCCGTCATGGTGATGATGTTCACTACGCCGCCAATGGCGCCGGAGCCATAAATGGCTGAACGCGGACCACGGATATACTCAATGCGCTGCACCAGCGAAACCGGGATCTGGTCAATATCGGAATTATTGGTAATGCCCGGACGGGCGACTGGAATACCATCGACTAGCACCAGAACGTGTTTCGCTTCGGTGCCGCGTACAAACAAAGAAGAGCTTTGCCCCATCCCGCCATTCTGCGCCACATCCACGCCAGGCAAACGGCGCATGACATCAAGAACGGTTCGGGACTGCCAGCGATCGATATCCTCGCGAGTGACAATATCGGTCGGAGCCAGAACGGTATTAACAGGTTGTTGAAAACGGTTTGCTGTCACGACAAGCGTGTCAGGGGTGGCATCCTGTGCCCAGCCCGAAAAAGCCGTGACGGAGAGCGCCGTCAGCAGCGATGTTTTTTTAATCATTGTAAAGCATCCACAATAGAAGAAGGATGCCGCAGGTCCCACCGATAGTACGCGATGATGAAAACCAGTTGCGACGTTAGCCGGCAGGTCTTCGGGCTTGGAAGGTTATCCACGGATAATAAGAGATGAAGACTTCCCACCCAACAGGCAGTGTCTGCTTACGCTCTCATCTCACCTTTCCTTACCGCTGCGCGTCAGCTCCAGATTTACACTGGATTCCCTATTAACTCACAGGACCGGCACACGGATGCTACAGTTTGTAACATCTTACTGTCCAGCGCGTTTGTTAAATATGAGAGTTCATCAATGACTGGACATCTGTTGAGCAATCCCTACAATCCTCGCGTACTTTTATTTTTCAGGATACATCATGACCCCCGAACACCTTCCGACAGAACAGTATGACGCGCAGCTCGCCGAAAAAGTGGTGCGCTTGCAGAGTATGATGGCGCCCTTTTCTGACCTTGTCCCGGAAGTGTTTCGTTCACCGGTCAGCCACTACCGTATGCGTGCTGAATTCCGCATCTGGCATGACGGTGATGACCTCTATCACATCATTTTCGATCAACAGAGCAAAAGCCGAATTCGCGTCGACAGCTTTCCGGCGGCGAGTGAACTGATTAATCAATTGATGACCGCGATGATCGCTGGCGTACGCGACAACCGCGTGCTGCGCCATAAACTGTTCCAGATTGATTACCTCACCACCATGAGTAATCAGGCAGTGGTTTCGCTGCTGTATCATAAAAAAGCTGGACGACGAATGGCGTGAAGCTGCCGAAGCGCTCCGCGACGCCCTGCGTGCGCAGAACCTGAACGTGCATTTGATTGGCCGCGCGACAAAAACCAAAATCGCGCTGGATCAGGACTACATTGATGAGCGTTTGCCGGTTGCAGGCAAAGAGATGATCTATCGTCAGGTCGAAAACAGCTTTACGCAGCCGAATGCGGCCATGAACATTCAGATGCTGGAGTGGGCGCTGGATGTGACTAAAGGCTCGAAAGGCGATCTGCTCGAACTGTACTGCGGTAACGGCAACTTTTCTTTAGCGCTGGCACGCAATTTTGACCGCGTACTGGCCACCGAAATCGCCAAACCGTCTGTTGCCGCCGCGCAATACAACATTGCGGCGAATCAGATTAATAACGTGCAGATTATCCGCATGGCGGCGGAAGAGTTTACTCAGGCGATGAACGGCGTGCGTGAATTTAACCGCTTGCAGGGTATTGACCTGAAAAGCTATCAGTGTGAAACGATTTTTGTCGATCCGCCGCGCAGCGGTCTGGACAGCGAGACGGAGAAAATGGTGCAGGCGTATCCGCGCATTCTGTACATCTCCTGTAACCCCCCAGACGCTGTGCAAAAACCTGGAAACATTAAGCCAGACGCATACGGTGTCACGCCTGGCGCTGTTCGATCAGTTTCCGTATACGCACCATATGGAGTGTGGGGTATTGTTGACGGCGAAGTGATACGTTGTAGGCCTGATAAGCGCAGCGCCATCAGGCAATCCAGCGCCGGATAGTGGCATACATGCCTTATCCGGCCTGGACATAGACAGTTTTTATTCCGACACTTCCTGCTTGCGATTACGCATTTTCACGCCGATCCAGAAGACCAGAATGACCGACAGCACGGCCGGGAAGAAGTTGGAACCGATATCCGGATATTCCGCGCGCACCACGGTGCTGTAAAGCAGAACGCCGAGAATAAAGCAGGCGGCAGACAGGCCCGGCAAACCCACAGGCATGGTGCGATTCTGATAACGTTGATGCAGACAGTACACCGTCAGCACCAGCGAAATAATTGGAAATACAGAGAACGGCACGATGGAGCTAAACAGCGCCGCGAATGTGCCATTGATCGACAAGCCAGCAACCAGCGCCAGCAACAGCGTACCTTTATCCTGAACTGACTGTTTCATTGCTCTTCCTTCACGTTACCTGGAATGAGGGTCATCTTCTCTTGTTCACGGCGATACCAGTAATACGCGCCTTTCGAAATCATGCGCAGTTGCAGTACCAGTCGCTCTTCTAACTGCCGGCGCTGTTCCGCGCCCACGTCCAGCGCCTCGGCGCCCGCACTGAAGACAATCGTTACCATCGCTTCGGCCTGCGCTTCAGTAAACGCACGCGGCATATGGTTTTCGATTTCCAGATAGTCCGCAAGTTCCGCGATAAAGTGCTGGATTTCGCGCGCAACAGCGGCACGAAACGCGGCTGAGGTGCCAGAACGTTCACGCAATAATAAACGGAAGGCGTTGGGGTTGTTACCGATGAACTCCATAAATGTAGAGACCGAGGTGCGGATCACACTCCCGCCCTTGGCGATACGCTGGCGTGCCTGGCGCATCAACTGACGCAGCATCAGACCGCTTTCATCGACCATGGTCAGGCCGAGTTCATCAACATCACGGAAATGACGATAAAAGGAGGTTGGCGCAATGCCCGCTTCGCGTGCAACTTCGCGTAAACTGAGACTGGCAAAGCTACGCTCCGCGCTCAGTTGACTAAATGCGGCTTCGACCAGCGAACGCCGGGTTTTTTCTTTTTGCTGCGCTCTAACGCCCATCACGATGTCTGAATCCTTCCATATGCCTTGTCCGGCACTATACCAGAGTTCAAAGTTAATCTGTTTGTTCAGCTTTGTGAATGATTGTTTACGCGCAGTTTGTGCTTCGGCTTCGCAAAAAAGCACAACGATAATTGGGTTATCCCCGCAATGATGTTACTATTCTGTTGCTTTTATGTATAAGAACAGGTAAGCCTTACCATGCCACATTCCTACGATTACGATGCCATAGTTATAGGTTCCGGCCCCGGCGGCGAAGGCGCTGCAATGGGTCTGGTTAAGCAAGGAGCTCGCGTTGCCGTTATCGAGCGTTATCATAACGTTGGCGGCGGTTGTACCCACTGGGGCACCATCCCATCGAAAGCGCTCCGTCATGCAGTCAGTCGTATTATCGAATTCAATCAGAACCCCCCTTTACAGCGATCATTCCCGCCTGCTTCGTTCCTCCTTCGCCGACATTCTCAACCATGCCGATAACGTGATTAATCAGCAAACACGAATGCGACAGGGTTTTTATGAGCGTAACCACTGCGAGATCTTGCAGGGCAATGCCCATTTTGTTGACGAACATACGCTGGCGCTGGAATGTCATGATGGTACGGTTGAAACCCTGACGGCAGAAAAATTTGTCATTGCCTGCGGATCGCGCCCTTATCATCCGGCAGACGTGGACTTCGCGCACCCGCGCATTTATGACAGCGATTCGATCCTCAGCCTGCATCACGAGCCTCGTCACGTCATTATTTATGGTGCCGGGGTGATTGGCTGCGAATATGCGTCGATCTTCCGGGGAATGGAGGTCAAAGTTGATCTCATCAATACCCGTGACCGTCTGCTGGCGTTCCTCGATCAGGAGATGTCTGACTCCCTCTCTTACCACTTCTGGAACAGCGGCGTCGTCATTCGCCACAATGAAGAGTATGAGAAGATCGAAGGCTGCGACGACGGCGTGATCATGCACCTGAAGTCGGGTAAGAAACTGAAGGCCGACTGCCTGTTGTATGCCAATGGTCGTACCGGGAACACCGATTCTCTGGCGTTACAGAATATCGGTCTGGAAACCGACAACCGTGGTCAGCTCAAGGTCAACAGCATGTACCAGACTGCCCTGCCGCACGTTTATGCCGTCGGTGATGTAATTGGCTACCCGAGCCTGGCGTCCGCTGCATACGACCAGGGACGCATTGCCGCTCAGGCGCTGGTGAAAGGGGAAGCGAACGCGCACCTGATCGAAGATATCCCGACCGGCATTTACACCATTCCGGAAATCAGTTCCGTTGGCAAAACTGAACAGCAACTGACGGCGATGAAAGTGCCTTACGAAGTGGGCCGCGCTCAGTTTAAACACCTGGCGCGCGCGCAAATCGTTGGCATGAACGTAGGCACGCTGAAGATTTTGTTCCATCGGGAAACGAAAGAAATTCTGGGGATTCACTGCTTTGGTGAGCGCGCAGCCGAAATTATTCACATCGGTCAGGCGATTATGGAGCAGAAAGGTGGTGGTAACACAATTGAGTACTTCGTTAACACCACCTTTAACTACCCGACCATGGCGGAAGCCTATCGGGTAGCGGCGCTAAATGGCTTAAACCGCCTTTTTTAACGCCTTGTCGAAATGGCCATCCATCGCACCACGGATGGCCTCTGCCAGTTGCTCATAGCGGCTGCGCAGCGGTGATCCCGGACGATAAACCAGCCCCACCGTACGGCGCGGTTCAGGCTTAATGCAAGGCAGATACACCACGCCATCACGTTTGCGTTCTTGCGGAACCGCCAGCGCTGGCAGAAGAGTAATCCCGCTGCCTGCCGCCACCATGTTACGCAGCGTTTCCAGACTGGTCGCACGGAAGTGGGTGTCTTCGTCAGCACCGGCTTCGAAGCAGAAGCCCATCGCCTGATCGCGCAGACAGTGACCGTCCTCCAGCATCAACAGTTTTTCACCTGCCAGGTCGGACATCGGCACGCATTCGCGATTCGCCCACGGGTGATCTTCATAGATTGCCAGCAGCATTGGCTCGTCGAACAGCGGCACTTCAATAAAGGCCTCACTCTCTTTCACCAGCGCCAGAATCACGCAGTCGAGCTTGCCGCTGTCTAGTTGCGCCAGCAACTGATGGGTCTGCGCTTCATGCAGATACATTTCCAGCTTCGGGAAAGACTGGTGCAGCATTGGGATAATATGCGGCAACAGATAAGGGCCGACGGTGGGAATCAAACCAATGTGCAGCGGGCCAGACATGGTCTCACCCTGTTGGCTTGCCATCTCCTTGAGCACTTTGACCTCACGCAGCACGGTGCGCGCCTGATCCACCAGCAACAAACCGGCCTGAGTGAACAGCACTTTACGACTCGTACGCTCCAGCAGCATCACGCCCAGTTCATCTTCCAGCTTGCGGATTTGCCCGCTAAGCGTTGGCTGGCTGACGTGACAGGAGTCCGCCGCACGCCGGAAATGCCGATGTTCGGCTAATGCCACCAGGTATTCAAGATCACGAATATTCATTATTCATCCTCCAACGCCACGATAGTTCATGGCGATAGGTAGCATAGCAACGAACGATTATCCCTATCAAGCATTCTGATTAATAATACATCACAGAAACGGAGCGGTATCGTTTAACCCTTGAAGCCACTGCCCGTTCAGAGAGTCTCTCTCTACCCATATAACTAAAGCCAACGTGAACGTTTGCGGACCCCGTGGTCCGCATTTTTTTTGCATTAAAAAAGCCTGGCATCCCGCCAGGCTGAGATAAGGCCCGACAACGTTATGATTTTTGACTAACTGCGCTCAGCGCATCCGCAACGCGTTTGAATTGCGCAAACCGGCTACGCAGCATGCTGTGCTTCGCGGCATCCGGCTCAAGACGGATCACCGTCGGCAGAGTGGCGTTAATCGCCTGCGCGAATCCTGCATACTCCCCCCGCGCCGACGGCGGCACACATTGCCGCCGCCCGGCACCCGGACTGTTCGATATCGACAATTTCAAGCGGCAGATTGCTGGCGTCGCAAAACATCTGCATCCAGATGCGCGAATGCGTTGGCCCACCGGTAAAGCGAATCGCCTGGGTTTCGCCACTGAGTTGCAGCATCCGGTCCTGATGCAGTAAATGCGAGAACACTATGCCCTGATAGATGGCATAAACCATGTCTGCCGCATCGTGATGCCCTGCCAGCCCGAGAAAGCCGCCGCTTAAGGAATCGCAATAGTTAGAGCCGTACAGCCAGGGGAAAAACAGAATGCTGTCCGGCTTCTGATACCCCTGCTCCGCCCACCGGTTAAGCGTATCGTGATCGTTGGCGAGCGCCGGGAAAAACTGGTTGATAAACCAGGTCAGGTTGCTGGCGGAGGTCGGGCTGCCTTCATGGGCGAAATACTGCCCCGGAATGCTGAATTTCCCCCACACATAGGGGTAATCCGCCGGAACAATACGATCGAATACCCGGGTAGCGATAGACCAGGTGCCCGCTACCGCGCTGAGATGCGAGCTGTCATGCACCCCAGAGGTGATGGCCGCGCCAACCACGTCAAAAAAACCCGCCAAACACGGGCGTCCCCGCCTTCAGCCCGCATAACGCAGCGGCATCGGCGGTCACCTGCCCGGCCAGATCGGCGGAACCAATGACGCCCGGCGTGCAGTTCACCATTTCCTCGATACCAAACAGCGCGAACAGCGCGGGGTCGAACTCATTACGCTGTTGATTAAACAGCTGGCTCCCGGAGATATTGGTCTCTTCACAGGCAAGGTTATCCGTCAGGCAGTAACGAATATAGTCGTGCGCCATCAGGATGTAGCCCGTCCGCGCGTAGTTCTCGGGTTCATGCTGTTTCAGCCAGGCCAGCAGCGCCGCCGGGTGAGAAGGCCATAACTGCTGCAAACTGAGCGGATACGCCTGGCGATCGACGCCCTGCGCTTTCCAGGCAGCCACCAGCGGCTGCGCCCTGGAATCCGAAGAGACGATGCCATTACGTACGGGTTTGCCAGATTTATCGACCAGATAAAGTCCTTTACCGTGTGCAGAAAAGCCAATCCCGCGGATCTGTTCTGCCGCGATATGGCTTTCGGCCAGCGCGCGCTGAATCACGAGGCACGTGGTGGCCCAGAGCGCGTTCATATCTCGCTCACAAAACCCCGCCTGTGGGCTCAGCAGCGGCAAGGTTTGGGCCGCAACGGTGACTTCTCTACCTTCGACGCTGTAAATCCCTGCTTTGGTCACGGTGCCGCCCAAATCAATGCCGATAAAGTAATGGCTCATCGTCGTCTCCTTAACCTGCCATGAGTGACCGTTCGTCATACCAACCGGCCGCCTGCATCTTGCTCTCTATCCACTGGCGCGCGTGGATGATTTCCAGCAGGGGCTCGGCAGATTTTTCCGTCCACATCTCAATCAGGAAGGTTCCCCGATAGTTAAGGCGGCGTAGCGTCCTGAACAGCTTGATAAAATCCACGCATCCTTCGCCAAAGGGCACATCGCGGAATTGGCCCGGCGAATCCGCCGTCACCGGAAAAGTATCTTTGAGGTGAATCGCAGCAATTCTGTCGATGCCTTTCGCCAGCTCGCTCTCCAGTTCGTTGCCCCAGGCGGTTAAGTTGCCGACGTCGGGGTAAACGGTGAACCACGGCGAGTTAATTTTTTTCATCCAGCACTTTCCATTTACTGATGGAGTTAATAAACGGCGTGTCCATGATCTCCACGGCGCACATCACCTGCGCGGCAGCCGCCTGCTCCGCCGTCCAGGCCATTGCATCCTCGAACCAGGCGATGGTTTCAGCATTCTGCGGCTCATAATAAACGTCATAACCGGCAAGCTGGATGGTGCGTATCCCTAAATCCTGCGCCAGCCGCAGCGCCTTTTGCATGATAGAGCGCGCCTGCTGGCGAGTCTGGCTATCGTGGCTGCCGAACGGGAAGCGGCGATGGGCGGATAAGCACATTGTTGGAATACGCACCCCGGTTTTCTGGATCGCGCTGATGATTTCCATGCGCTCCGCCAGTGACCAGTCGAGGCGCGCCAGCCGCTCTTCGCTCTCATCCACCGACATTTCGACAAAATCGAAACCGCATGATTTCGCCAGCGCCAGTTTTTCTACCCAACTGGTGTTCCTGGGTAGCGCCTTTTCATAAATACCTAACGGGTGGCTACGCATTATCTTCCCTCACGAGTGGCCAGTTGTTGTAACGCTTTTCGGCTGTGATTCATGGCACGCTGCGCCTGCCATTTTTGCTTAAAGAACTTAAACGCCAGCGCGGCGATAAGGGTGATGCCCCAGACCGCCAGATTGAAATGCAGGCTGAGGCCCAGCAGGCTCAGGCCGGTGGCGATCACCTGTAATACCAGCAGCGCGCAAAACACGTGGCTGACTTTGCCCGAGCCGCCGAAGGGATCGGTGCCGCCCAGCACAATCGCCAGTACCGTCAGCAGCAGATAAGAATCGCCATAGCCCATGCGGGCAGAGTTAAAGCGGGCCAGCATGATCAGCCCGGCCAGCACGCACAGCAGGCTGGAAATCGCATAAATCGCCATTAACACGCGGTGAGTGCGAATGCCGCTAAACCAGGTGGCATTGATGTTGCTGCCGCACATATAAATGATTTTCCCGGTGCGGGTTTTGCCGAGGAACAGCGCCAGGCCCAGCGTGGCGACGATAAAAATCACCATCGGCACCGGGATCCCAAGCACCACCTCCGACCCGATGCTGCGCACCACCGGTGGCATACCGCTAAGCGCCGCGCCTTTGGTGAGATACACGCCGATGCCGCTGATAATGGTCATGCTGCCCAGCGTCACCAGAATCGGGTGCGCGCCAACGCGGGAAATAATGGTGCCAGTGATCGCGCCAATCGCCACGGCGATCGCCATCGCGCCCAGCAGCGCCAGCAACAGCCACCACAGCTGCATACCGGTGGACGCGTCAGCCGGCACGTACTGGATCAGCAGCCAGGCCATAAACAGGCTGGTCAGATTCGCGGTGCCGATAATCGCCAGATTCAGGCCGCCGCTCAGCATCGGAACAAACATCGCAAAGGTCAGCAGCCCCAGTTCAGGCAGCTGGAAGGCAATACTCAGAAAGGTGTTATCGGTAAAAAAACGTCCGGGCATCGCCAGACTGAATGCCGCCACGGCGAAGAAACAGATCGCCAGCAACCCCGTGCTGGTGCCATCAAGCGGAAAAAAAGCCTGCTTTTTCATTTAAAGCCCCCTGTCAGACGAAGCCAACGTCCGTTTCTTTACGTTTTTTGTAGTGGGTGACGCAGATAGCCGAGACAATCACGACGCCGATGACGATGTTGACGAAATAGCTGGAGACGCCGATCAGGTTAAGGCCGTTTTTGAGGATGCCGATCAGAAAGACCCCCATCAACGTGCCGATTACCGAACCGCGTCCACCGGACAAACTGGCTCCGCCCAGCACGGCGGCGGCCAGTACGTCCAGTTCGCCGCCCACCAGCGCGTTGGGCACCACTTCGCTCATGCGGTAGGCTTGCAACATCCCGCCAATGGCGGCGGCGGCGCCAAGATAGCCGTAGGCGAACAGATAAATCAGCGCGACCCGGATGCCGATACGCCGTGCCGACTCGGTACTGCCGCCTACCGCATACAGCTGGCGGCCAATATGGGTCTTGTTCATCACCATCCAGGTGAAACAGGCCATCGCCAACATCACCACCAGCGGCAGCCCGACCTGGTAGGTTTCCCCTTCAAATCCAAAGCTAAACAGCGAGCGCTGGGTGATCCACCAGTCCGGCAGGTCATAGATGCTGTGGCCGTTGGTCAGCCACATCAGCATGCCGAACAGCAGCGACTGCATACTGATGGTGATGATGATGGAAACCACATTGAGGTAATAAATCAGGATCGCGTTAATCAGCCCAAACACGATGCCCAGCGCGATGGCAAAACCCAGGCAGAGCAGCGGACTGGTCAGGGTACCGCTGAGCAACAGCGACGCCACCACGTACTGAACCACCGATGCCACGGCGGCGAAGGAAATATCAATCCCCCCCGGTGACCAGCACCACAAACAGGCCGAGGGCAAATATCCCCGTCACCGCGTAGCTTTCGGTGAGATCGAGCAGGTTCTGGATTGACAGGAACTCATTACTCATCAGCGAAAAAAACACCAGCATCAGGACGATGACCCAGCCCAGCCAGCCTTCCACCGACCGTGGAAACCGAAGCTGCAATACATTAGCCATTAATCACCTCCGCCAGCTGTTGCTCGGTATAATCCGCAGGCAGCAGCTCATTAATAATTTTCCCGCGCTGCATATGGAAAATACGATCGCAGTTGTAATACGCCTCTGGCGCTTCATCGGTAATCAGCAGCACGGAAATACCGACGCCGGAAAGGCGGTGGATAAGCTGATAAATACTGTCTTTCGCGCCAATATCGACGCCGACGGTCGGCGCATCGAGGATCAACACTTTGGGACGGGTTAAAATCCACTTCGCCAGCACCACTTTTTGCTGGTTGCCGCCGGACAGTGTCGAGAGCGGGTTATCGGGATTGGCGACCTTAATATCCAGATCCTGGATCCACTCCTGAACGAGGGTGGCCTGGCGTTTTTCGTCAATCACATGCCAGGGGGTTTTTAGCCGGTTAAGAATGGACAGCACCATATTGTCGCTGACCGACTGCGGGAGCACCGCACCCAGCGTCAGGCGATCTTCAGAGACATAGGCGATGCCCAGTCTCGCGGCCTCGGTATTGTCTTTGATGGTGACTTTTTTCCCTTCCAGATAAATCTCTCCGCTATCCGGATGGGTAATGCCGAAAAGACTTAACGCCAGCTCTGTTCGCCCTGAGCCTAACAATCCGCACAGCCCCAGCACTTCTCCCTGGTGAAGCTTCAGGGAAATATCCTCGAACTGCCCTTTCCGACTGAGCTTATTCAGTTCCAGCACCACTTTTCCTTCCACGCTGTTCGGCAGCTTTTTCTGATGGACAATCGTTCTGCCAGTCATCAGTTCGGTGATCCGCGACGGCGTTAATAAACTTGCCGCCCAGGTGCCAATAATTTCGCCATCGCGGATCACGGTAATACGGTCGGAAATCTCTTTCACTTCGTCCAGACGATGGCTGACAAACACCACGGTGATATTTTTATCGCGCAGATAATTCACCGTGCGCAGCAGCTGGTTAACTTCGGTGCGCGTCAGCGACGCCGTAGGCTCATCCATAATCACCAGCCGGGCATCCGCCACCAGCGCGCGGCAAATCGCCACCTGTTGGCGTTGGGCAATGGGCAAATGCTGGACTCGCGCGTCCGGGTCGAGGGTGAAATTTAATTCGCGGATAATTTTTAGCGCCAGTGCCTTCAGGCGGGCTTTGCGATGCCAGCCGAAATAGCCCTTAAGGTTTTCTTCGAAGGCGATATTTTCCGCAACCGTGAGGTTCGGGAATAACGACAGATCCTGATAAATAACCTGAATCCCTAATTCACGGGCTTTATCCGGCGAGAGTCTGGACCAGGATTTATCATCAATAACAATTTCGCTGCCGGCATCCGGGATATACACGCCGCACAGGGTTTTTATCAGCGTGCTTTTACCACAGCCGTTGGCACCGGCCAGACAGTGGACTTCGCCTTTATTTAGCGTGAGATCAATATTCTTTAATGCCCGATGACCGCCAAAACTTTTGCTTAGCGACTTAAACGTCACCAAAGGTTCACCGGCATTTCGTTCTGCAATATGCGGCATCATGCTGTTCCTGAAAACGACCAAAGGATTTCCGGGCCGGTTGGCGGCCCGGTGATGCGACCTGAAACTACAAACCTAATTTCACTAAACGCCGGGTATTTTCAACATCGAGCTTTTCGGGGTTATCGCTCAGGATGGTGTTGTTCTGGACTTTGATTTCGCCCATATCGCCGATTTTTACGCCGTCTTTAATCGGTTCGCCGTTCATCATCGCCGTGGCGACCTGAACGAAGACTTTACCGGCGATCATTGGGTTAGAAATGTAGCCGCCGTCAATTGCGCCTTTCTCCAGCAATTTAATGCCCTGGCCCGGTGTGAAGGTGCCGAACACGCAAATCGCATCGTTTTTCTTACGCTTATCAATCGCGCGGCCTGCGCCAATCGGGCCCTGGGAACCGAACGACATAATGCCTTTGAGATCTTTGTATTTGGACATCAGGTCATTCGCGGTACGCATCGAATCGTCCACCGATTCCGCGACGCCAAAGCGATCTTCCACCAGGGTCATTTTCGGGTAGTGTTCTTTTTTGATAAGCAATCGCGGCATCGGCCCAGTCATTCACCAGCGGTACCGTCAGGCTGCCGACAAACATGGCGTATTTGCCCTCTTCGCCCATGCACTTCGCCATATCTTTCATATGATTGGCGCCCATGGTTTGGGTGTTCAGCAGCTCGAAATCCCAGTCGGCATTCGCCTGATCCGGTGATTCATGGGTAATCACTTTGATACCGGCATCCTGGGCGCGTTTAAGCACCGGCTCCAGCACTTTCGCATCATTTGGCACCACGCCGATCACATCGACTTTCTTAGCGATGAGATCTTCAATGGCCCGCACCTGCTCGGCCGGGTCAGCCGTTGTCGGGCCAACCTGCCAGGCATTTACGCCGAGCGCCTTGCCCTCTTCTTTAATCCCTTGCTCCATAACGTTGAACCAGGGAATCCCGCCGACTTTCACTACCACCCCCATCGTAAAAGGCTTATTGGCTTTTTGCGGCGCAGTGGATTGTTCAGCCCAGACGGCGGTTGATGACAATGCAGCAGTAATCAGGCAGGGTAAGAGTAATTTTTTCATTGTAATTTCCTTAAGAAATAGCTTCAGACGTCAGGAATACCCAATAAAAATTGGCCTGACTTTTTATTTATTTCGACTTTCCTCTGGCATTGGCAGAATAATCAGACAGGTGTCATGATTATTCAGATAACGGCTCACACATACTACTTATCGACTTCCACCACATTTAGCTGTGGATATTGCGTACGATAACGTTGATCAATACAGCTATTGGTTACCATAATATCGATCTCATCCAGCATACATATTTTACTGAATGCGTACTGTTCAAATTTGCTGGAGTCCACCATAAGGATTTTTTGCCCGGAAACCTGCAGCATAACCTGCTTTAATCTGGCATTTATTTCACTGCCATCACGTATACCGTTTTCCAGATTTAATCCCTGACAGGAAAAGAAAAAGCTATTAATTTGAAAATTTCGAATGGCACTCTCGGCAACAGGTCCATGGAAATCATCGTGGCGCTCAGAATACTCACCCCCAATACCGATAATGCGCACTTTATCCCGGCAGGCCAGCGCCTGGATAACGCGTAGCGAATTGGTTACCACGGTGATATCAATGTCCGGAATTTGCCGAGCCAGAAACCAGCAGGTGCTGCTGTTATCCATCAGAATGCAATCGCCGGAATGAATAAACTGTAACGCAGCCTTGGCGATTTTAGTTTTGATATCAGGATGTTCCTCGGTACGCTTGCGAAAGGATTCGGCGCGGTCCACGCTGCTCGCTTGCCATACCGTCCCCTCTATCGCCGCCGCCGTCGCCTCTGGCGCATCCAGAGAAACCGCGCCGCCAAAGCTGCGGGTCAATCGTTTGTTACGTTCTAATACTCTCAGATCCCGGCGAATGGTTTCCGGCGATACCTGACATAATTGCGACAGCTCCGTTACCCGCACTGCACCCTGTTTTTGCACATGGGCGCAAATCATTTTGTAACGTTCTGCCTGCAGCATAATAGGGATCCGTTAAGTGTCATTTTACATGGCATTATAATTAACGTTTCCACCCGAAATTAAAGTGATTAATTTCAAGAAATATTCCATTGAAAAATCCCGCGGACAATTGGGTGATACTAATCGCAATAAACAATGAAACAATAGCAACAAATCAATTAGCACAGTGATTAAAATCACAAAACAAGCTTGTTTTGCCCCCTTGCCATAACCTGAAAACACTCAAACAAACAGAAACGGTCATCCTGCAATTGACCAAATATGCCCGAATTTGACCGAGTATGACTTTTTCTTACCATGATGCGCCTGACTACGTTTTACATCTTATTTATTCGGCGTAATTTAAATAAAAACGCAGCGCATATTTTATGTTATCCGCCGTTAAGTCATTAATGCTGAGATATAACATTCATCATATATTCTGGAGTAAAAAATGAATACGTTAAAACAACACGTTCTGGAAGCGAATTTATCTCTTCCCGCGCATAAACTGGTGACCTTTACCTGGGGTAACGTCAGCGGCATCGATCGTGAAAAAGGTATTATGGTCATCAAACCTTCCGGGGTGGAATATGACCATATGGGCCTGGAAGATATGGTGGTGGTGGATGTGCAAAGCGGCAAAGTCATTGAAGGAAATAAAAAACCATCATCAGATACCGACACGCATTTAGCGCTCTATCGCGCTTTCCCGACGATTGGCGGCATCGTCCATACGCATTCCCGACACGCCACTATCTGGTCGCAAGCCGGAAAAGACTTAATGGCCTTAGGCACCACGCATGCCGATTATTTTTACGGAACCATCCCCTGCACGCGCCCGATGCATGACGACGAAATTAACGGCCGTTATGAATATGAAACCGGCAACGTAATTATCGAAACCTTTGCGCAGCGCGGACTCTCACCTGACCAGATCCCGGCGGTACTGGTCAACAGCCACGGTCCTTTCGCCTGGGGTTCTGATCCTGCTAACGCCGTGCATAATGCCGTGGTACTGGAAGAAATCGCTTATATGAATTTGTTTACTCAGCAGTTGCAGTCCCAAATACCCGCCATGCAACCCACGCTGCTGGATAAACATTTCCTGAGAAAACACGGCGTGAATGCCTATTATGGGCAGTAATCTCCGCGTTATGGCATAAAAAAAGCCTGGCATTGTGCCAGGCCGGGAGGAGGAAAATGCGATTACGCCAGACGCGCCTTCGCATAGCCGATCGCTTGTGCGACCTGCTGAGGTGACACGCCACCTTTCGCCGCGCGCTTGTCCAGACACGACTGGAGAGAGAGGATCGGGTACACGTCATCGCCGATGACGCTACTGAATTTCTGCAGATCGGCGAGTGGCAGGTCTTCCAGCGGTTTCCCCTGACGAATCGCCTCAACAACCGTTTCACCGACGATGTGGTGCGCTTCACGGAACGGCACGCCTTTCGCGACCAGATAATCCGCCAGTTCGGTGGCGTTAGCGTAACCCTGCTGCGCCGCTTCCTGGCAACGCGGACGTTTCACCTGAATGCCGTCCAGCACCAGCGCAGCCATATGCAGGCAGTCCAGCCAGGTATCGAGCGCGTCGAATAAGCCTTCTTTGTCTTCCTGCATATCTTTGTTGTAGGCCAGGGGAAGTCCTTTCAGCGTCATCATCATGCCGGTCAATGCGCCCTGAACACGGCCACATTTACCGCGAATCAGCTCCAGCGCGTCCGGGTTTTTCTTCTGCGGCATCAATGAAGAACCGGAGGTCACGCGATCGGAAAGCTCAACAAAGCCCGCTTCACCGGTGTTAAAGAAAATCAGATCTTCGGCAAAACGCGACAGGTGTACCATGCCGATAGAAGCGTCGGACAGCAGTTCCAGCACGTGGTCGCGATCGGAAACGCTGTCCAGACTGTTACGCGTGGCTGAGGCGAATCCCAGCCAGCCCGCCAGCTGTTCACGATCGATTTCATATGCGGTCCCGGCCAGCGCGCCGCAGCCTAATGGGCTAACGTCCAGACGCTTTAACGCGTCCTGCAGACGGCTTTCATCACGCGCCAGCATTTCGACATACGCCAGACACCAGTGCGCAAACGTCACCGGCTGCGCACGCTGCAGGTGGGTATACCCCGGCATCACCGCATCCTGGTTATTTTCCGCCGTCTCAACCAGCGCACTCTGCAACTGACGATTGGCGGTAACCAGTTCGGTCACCATCTCTTTACACCACAGTTTCAAATCGGTAGCGACCTGGTCATTACGGCTACGCCCGGTATGCAGCTTTTTACCTAACTGACCCACTTTGTCGATCAGTTTGCCTTCCACCCAGCTGTGAATATCTTCGGCATCGCTTTCGAGGATCTGCTGCGGATTCGCGCGAACCTCTTCCACCAGTACGTTTAACGCCTCTTCGAGCTGAAGCTGTTCGTCAGCGGTCAACACGCCAACGGTAACTAACGCTTTGGACCAGGCCACAGAGCCAACAATATCCTGCTCCGCCAGGCGGTAATCAAAGCGCAACGAATCGTTGAACTGTTTGAACCGCTGATCTGCTGCCTGAGTAAAACGCCCACCCCAAAGTGCCATAACTTGCTTCCTTAATTTCGCGAATTGCCGGATGGCGCTGTGCTAATCCGGCCTATAGGTTGTGTTTCGTAGGCCCGATAAGGCGTAGCCGCCATCGGGCACAAAAAGAATTACGCCAGAATACGTGTACCGATCGGTGTGCCGTTGAACAGCGCCGGGAGTTGCTCGGCATGACGCCAGGAGGCGATATCCACCGGACGACCCAGCGTACGTGCGGCATCCAGCGCGGCATTCACCTTCACAATCATGCCATCGGTAATAATACCCTGGTCGATCAGCTGTTCCGCTTTTGCGGCAGTCATTTCAGCAATGCGCTGACCTTTGCCATCGAGAATACCACTCACGTCGGAAAGCAGGATCAGATCCGCGCCCAGCGTCGCCGCCAGCGCTGTCGCCGCCTGGTCCGCGTTCACGTTCATCAACTGCCCTTCTTCCGTCACCCCAATCGAGCTGACGACTGGCAGAAAACTCTTTTCCAGCAAAGTATTAATGAGATCAGGCGAACCCGGCTGCGCCAGTCCAACGTGTCCGAGCTCTTCGTCGAGCTGGGTCACTTTTACGCTATCGCCATCGCCAAGATACAGACCTACGGAGGCGATGTGGTGTTTCTTCGCCCAGGCCAGCAGCGTTTTGTTCGCCGTTCCCGCCAGCGCACCGGTGATGATGTCGATCTGATCAGCAGGCGTCACACGCAGGCCGTTTTTCTTTTTCACCGGCAGGTTGAGCCCTTTCATCAGCTCATCGACGACACAACCGCCGCCGTGCACAATGACCAGCGGACGCTGATGCGACTCACGATAGTTCACCAGCGCTGTAAAAAGACGCTCCAGCGCCTCTTCGCTATCCAGTAATACGCCACCCAGCTTGATAATTAATGGATTCATCATTGCACCCTTAAATAAGAGACTGCGTTTCAGCAAAGCCGAAACGGATATTAGCGCACTGCACCGCCTGTGCCGCCGCGCCTTTCAACAAGTTATCTTCGGTGGCTACCACGATCAAATGTTCACCCTGCACGGCAAAACCGATATCGCAGAACGGCAGACCCACCACATTCTTCAGCGCCGGAACGCCTTTATCGTACAGACGCACCAGCGGTTTATCGCGATACGCCTGCTGTAACACCTGCGCGACCTGAGCGTGGGTCACGCCCGGCTGCAGTCGACAGGTGATCGTTTCCAGAATCCCACGCGGGAAATTACCCAGATGCGGGGTAAATATCACTTCAGCCCCCAGATGGGTGGCGATCTCCGGCTGATGGCGATGGGTAAACACGCCATACGGTTGCAGACTCACTTCGCAGAAGCTGTTAGACAGCGCCGCTTTACGTCCCGCACCGCTCACCCCGCTGGTCGCGTTAATCACCGGCCACTGCGCTAAATCCAGCAGCCCGGCATCAATTAAGGGTTTCAGTGAGAGTTGCGCCGCCGTCGGATAGCACCCCGGCACCGCAATCAGATTCGCCTCTTTCAGTTTGTCGCCGCTCCACTCTGCCAGACCGTAAACCGCTTGTTCAAGCAGGTCGGGATACTGATGAGTGAAGCCATAATATTTTTCGTAGAACCCAGGATCGTTCACGCGAAAGGCGCCGGAAAGATCGAAGACCACACAACCCGCCGCCAGAAACTGCGGCGCCAGGTCATGGCTGACTTCATGGGCGGTGGCGAGAAATACCACATCCACACCATCGGTAAACTCGCTGATATCGGACATCGGCTGCAATGGCAGATCGACGATGCCTTTAAGTTGCGGATGCAAATCGGATATTAACTTTCCTGCATCATTGCTTTGCGCTGAGACGGTCAAAGCGGTTATGGTCATATGTGGGTGGCGATTCACGTAGCTTACAAGCTCTGCGCCCGCATAACCGCTAGCGCCTACAATCAGCGTATTCAACATCAGGTTCCTTTATGCTCAACGTTAATGTATTTTTATTCACATTTATTGCATGAATATTGATACTATCACGACCTAAGGTGTGTCAACAATGAAAATGAACTTACCGCCATTTATCGAGATTTACCGCGCCCTGATTGCCACGCCGTCCATTAGCGCTACCGAAGAAGCGCTGGATCAGAGCAATGAGTCTTTAATCAATCTGCTGGCGGGTTGGTTCAGCGATCTCGGTTTCAGGATTGAGATTCAACCGGTGCCGGGAACCCGCAATAAATTTAATCTGCTGGCCAGTATCGGACAGGGTGCTGGCGGCCTGCTGCTGACGGGGCATACTGACACCGTACCGTTTGACGATGGCCGCTGGACGCGCGATCCCTTCACCCTCACCGAACACGACAATAAGCTCTACGGTCTGGGTACGGCAGACATGAAGGGTTTCTTCGCTTTTATTCTCGACGCGCTGCGTGATGTTGACGTGACACAACTGAAAAAACCGCTCTACATCCTGGCGACGGCAGATGAAGAGACCAGCATGGCCGGGGCGCGTTACTTCTCGGAAAACGCGTCGATTCGTCCTGATTGCGCGATCATCGGTGAGCCCACGTCGCTGCAGCCGATTCGCGCTCACAAAGGCCATATTTCAACGGCGGTACGGGTGATGGGCCAGTCTGGTCACTCCAGCGACCCGGCGCGTGGCGTGAACGCCATTGAGCTGATGCACGACGCGATTGGTCGTATTATGACCCTGCGCGACTCCCTGAAAGCGCGTTATCACTATGATGCTTTCACCGTGCCGTATCCCACGCTGAATCTGGGCAGCCTGCATGGCGGTGATGCGTCGAACCGTATCTGCGCCTGCTGTGAACTGCACATGGACATCCGACCGCTGCCAGGCATGACCCTGAGCGATCTCGATGGCTTACTGAATGAAGCCCTGGCACCGGTAAGCGAACGCTGGCCGGGTCGCCTGACCGTTGCCGAACTCCATCCGCCGATCCCAGGCTACGAATGCCCACCGGACCATCAGCTTGTTGAAGTGGTGGAAAAACTGCTGGGCGAGAAAACCGATGTGGTGAACTACTGCACTGAAGCGCCGTTTATCCAGACCCTGTGTCCGACGCTGGTGTTGGGACCGGGTTCGATCAATCAGGCGCACCAGCCCGACGAATACCTCGAAACGCGTTTTATTAAGCCCACCCGAGAGTTAATTACCCAGGTGGTGCACCACTTCTGCTGGCACTGATCTTTTGCCCGGTGGCGCTGCGCTTACCGGGCCTACATTCGGTCGTAGGCCGGATACGCGCAGCGCCATCCGGCAATGCATTTTCACATTCCGATAAGCATTTCTTATCTGGCTGGATGTGAATTAAATTTCGTAAATTACCCGCATTTATTCGTTTGCTGAACCGATTTCGCCGCAATTGACGCCACGGGTTTTACGTGGCTTTATAAAAGACGACTAATAAACAAAGTCCGAAAGATGTCGTGTCACAGCAAGGCGGCAAACGAACCCATCCCTGGGAGCTGACATAAGTAAGTGACCTGGGTGGGCGAGCACAGCCAACGCCGCTGTGGCGCGAAAGATACAGGACTCATAGATTAAAGATGGGGTGTCTGGGTTAATATGAACGAACAATATTCCGCGTTGCGTAGTAATGTCAGTATGCTCGGCAAAGTGCTGGGAGAAACCATCAAGGATGCGCTGGGAGAGAACATTCTTGATCGCGTAGAAACAATCCGTAAGCTGTCTAAATCCTCACGCGCTGGCAATGAAGCAAACCGCCAGGAGTTGCTCACCACGTTACAGAATTTGTCGAATGACGAGTTGCTGCCGGTCGCACGCGCGTTTAGCCAGTTCCTGAACCTGGCCAACACCGCCGAGCAATATCACAGCAGTTCGCCAAAAGGCGAAGGCGCCAGCAACCCGGAAGTGATTGCCCGCACCCTGCGTAAACTGAAAAACCAGCCTGAGCTGAACGACGCCATCATCAAAAAAGCGGTAGAGTCGCTGTCTCTTGAGCTGGTGCTGACCGCACATCCGACGGAAATTACCCGTCGCACGCTGATCCACAAAATGGGCGAAATCAACGCCTGTCTGAAGCAGCTCGATAACAAAGATATCGTTGAATACGAACGCCACCAGCTAATGCGCCGTCTGCGCCAGCTGATTGCACAGTCCTGGCACACCGATGAAATTCGTAAGCTGCGCCCAAGCCCGGTTGACGAAGCCAAATGGGGCTTCGCGGTGGTCGAGAACAGCCTGTGGCAGGGCGTACCGAACTATTTACGCGAACTGAACGAACAGTTGGAAGAGAATCTGGGCTATCAGTTACCTGTTGATTTCGTTCCAGTACGGTTCACCTCATGGATGGGCGGCGACCGTGACGGTAACCCGAATGTAACCGCAGATATCACCCGCCACGTTCTGCTGCTGAGCCGCTGGAAAGCGACCGACCTGTTCCTGAAAGATATTCAGGTGCTGGTTTCCGAGCTGTCGATGGTCGATGCCACGCCGGAACTGTTAGCGATGGTCGGCGAAGAAGGTGCATCGGAGCCTTACCGCTATCTGATGAAAAACCTGCGCGCGCGCCTGATGGCAACCCAGGCCTGGCTGGAAGCGCGTCTGAAAGGCGAGAAGCTGCCGAAACCGGCAGGTCTGCTGACGCAAAACGAACAGCTGTGGGAACCGCTGTACGCCTGCTACCGGTCGTTGCAAGCCTGCGGCATGGGCATTATCGCCAACGGCGAACTGCTCGATACCCTGCGTCGCGTGAAATGTTTTGGCGTCCCGCTGGTGCGTATTGATATTCGCCAGGAGAGCACCCGCCATACCGAAGCGCTGGGTGAACTGACCCGCTATCTCGGTATCGGGGATTACGAAAGCTGGTCCGAAGCGGACAAACAGGCTTTCCTGATCCGCGAACTGAACTCCAAACGCCCGCTGCTACCGCGCAACTGGGAGCCGAGTAATGACACCCGCGAAGTGCTCGACACCTGTAAAGTCATCGCCGAAGCGCCGAAAGGATCGATTGCCGCCTACGTTATTTCTATGGCAAAAACGCCGTCTGACGTGCTGGCCGTGCATCTGCTGCTCAAAGAGGCTGGCATTGGCTTCGCCATGCCGGTGGCCCCGCTGTTCGAGACCCTTGACGACCTGAACAACGCCGACGATGTCATGACTCAACTGCTGAACATCGACTGGTATCGCGGTCTGATTCAGGGCAAGCAGATGGTGATGATTGGCTATTCCGACTCGGCAAAAGACGCCGGGGTGATGGCCGCTTCCTGGGCACAGTATCAGGCGCAGGACGCGTTGATCAAAACCTGCGAGAAAGCCGGTATCGAACTGACGCTGTTCCACGGCCGTGGCGGTTCCATCGGTCGCGGGGGGCGCGCCGGCCCATGCCGCCCTGCTTTCACAGCCACCGGGCAGCCTGAAAGGCGGTCTGCGCGTGACCGAACAAGGCGAAATGATCCGCTTCAAATACGGTCTGCCGGAAGTCACCGTCAGCAGCCTGTCGCTATACACCAGCGCCATTCTGGAAGCGAACCTGCTGCCGCCGCCGGAGCCGAAAGACGCCTGGCGTCATATCATGGACGAACTTTCGGTCATCTCCTGTGACTTGTACCGTGGCTACGTGCGTGAAAACAAAGACTTCGTCCCGTACTTCCGTTCCGCCACGCCGGAACAGGAACTGGGCAAACTGCCGCTCGGCTCGCGTCCGGCGAAACGTCGCCCGACCGGCGGCGTGGAATCTCTGCGCGCCATCCCGTGGATTTTCGCCTGGACGCAGAACCGCCTGATGCTGCCAGCCTGGCTGGGTGCCGGTACTGCGCTGCAAAAGGTGGTGGAAGATGGTAAGCAGAGCGAACTGGAAGCGATGTGCCGCGACTGGCCGTTCTTCTCCACGCGTCTCGGCATGCTGGAAATGGTGTTCTCGAAAGCGGATCTGTGGCTGGCAGAATACTACGATCAGCGCCTGGTCGCGAAAGAGCTGTGGCCGCTGGGCAAAGAGCTGCGCGAACTGCTGGAAGAGGACATCAAAGTGGTGCTGGCAATTGCCAACGACTCACATCTGATGGCCGATCTCCCGTGGATTGCCGAGTCTATCCAGTTACGTAATATCTACACCGATCCGCTGAACGTCCTGCAGGCTGAGCTGTTACACCGCTCGCGACTGACGGAACAACAGGGCAAAGAGCCCGATCCTCGCGTTGAACAAGCGCTGATGGTCACCATCGCTGGCGTGGCGGCTGGTATGCGTAATACCGGCTAATTTCACCCCCCAACCCCCCTCTCGTGCTATTGCGCGCGAGGGGGGGTTGAAATAGTTCTGTCATAACCTCCGCACATTCACTATATTTCTGTCTGTTTTTTCCACCGTGAGATTTTTCAGAGCAACATGTGCCTTTGCGCCGGTGCTTCAGATTCTCTTAAGGTTTAGTCGCTACGTTTGGCATCACGTTTAAAGACAGGCTGACAATATGCAATCCACAACCCTCCAGTCTACGCCATCATTTAGCTGGAAAGCCCTTGGCTGGGCGCTTCTCTATTTTTGGTTTTTCTCCTCTTTATTACAGGCCATTATTTTAATTACGGGTTTTAGCGGCACCAACGGACTGCGTGACTCGCTGCTTTACAGCTCCCTTTGGCTAATCCCGATTTTCCTGTTCCCGAGTCGGACCCGCATTATTGCTGCGGTGGTGGGGATCGTGTTGTGGGCAACGTCGCTGGCGACGCTCTGCTATTACGTCATCTACGGGCAAGAGTTTTCGCAAAGCGTCCTGTTCGTAATGTTTGAGACCAACGCCAACGAAGCCAGCGAGTATCTGAGCCAGTACTTCAGCCTTAAAATCATCGCCATTGCGCTGGCCTATACTGTCGTCGCCGTATTTCTCTGGACGCGACTGCGCCCCGTCTATATTCCCGGACGCTGGCGTTGGCTCGTCTCTTTTGCGCTGCTGTATGGGCTGATCCTGAATCCGTTTGTGGTTCGTTCTGCGTTTGGCAACTCGCCGTATGAGAAGACGTTAAGCGGCCTTTCCTCGCGTATGGAACCGGCGGCGCCGTGGCAGTTCGTGATTGGGTATTACCAGTATCAGCGCCAGTTGACCTCACTCAACAACCTGTTGAACCAGAACCATGCCCTGCCTCCGCTGACCAATTTTAAAGACAACTCTGGCGATGCGCCGCGCACGCTGGTGCTGGTGATTGGCGAGTCCACCCAGCGTGGTCGCATGAGTCTGTACGGTTATCCGCGTGAAACCACGCCGGAACTGGACGCATTACATAAGTCAGACCCCAATCTGACCGTGTTTAACAACGTCGTGACCTCACGCCCTTACACGATTGAAATCCTGCAGCAGGCGCTGACCTTCGCGAACGAGAAGAACCCGGATCTGTATCTGACGAAACCATCGCTGATGAACATGATGAAACAGGCGGGATACAAAACTTACTGGATCACCAACCAGCAGACGATGACTGCCCGTAACACCATGCTGACGGTGTTTTCTAAGCAGACCGACGAGCAGTTCTATATGAACCAGCAGCGTACGCAAAGCGCACGCGAATATGACACTAACGTGCTGACGCCATTTAAAAAAATCATGGCCGATCCGGCACCGAAAAAGTTCATCATTGTGCATTTGCTGGGTACGCACATTAAGTACAAATTCCGTTACCCGGAAGACCAGGGCAAGTTCGACGGCAGTACCGATCATGTCCCGCCAGGACTGAGCGCAGAAGAGCTGGAATCGTATAACGATTACGACAACGCCAACCTCTATAACGATAAGGTCGTCGCGAGCCTGATTAAGGATTATAAAGCGACCGATCCCAACGGCTTCCTGCTCTATTTCTCCGACCACGGTGAAGAAGTGTATGACACGCCGCCGCATAAAACGCAGGGTCGCAATGAGGACAACCCAACGCGCCACATGTATACCGTGCCGTTCCTGTTGTGGACGTCCGAGAAATGGCAGGCCGCGCATCCGCGTGATTTATCACAGGATGTGAATCGTAAGTACAGCAGCTCGGAACTGATCCACACCTGGTCCGACTTAGCCGGTCTGACCTACGACGGTTTCGATCCGACGCGTTCCATCACCAGCCCGCAGTTCAAAGAAACCACGCGCTGGATTGGTAACCCGTACAAGAAAAATGCGCTGATTGATTACGACACTTTGCCGTATGGCGATCAGGTCGGAAATCAGTAAGTCATTCAGCAGGCCACGCTTTTTAGGGTGGCCTTTTTTCACCCTGGCGGTTACTGTTTCCCTGTCTGCGCAACGCAAGGGATCAACATGTATCAAGACGTCAGCCATCTTCTATCCCGCCTGATTCACGGCCCCGCACCGCTGCGCCAGATTTTCTTTGCCAGTACGCTCACCCCCGTCCCGGAACTGGCGTATCAGGTCGATTTTCCCCGCCTGGAAATCGTGCTGGAAGGTGAACTGACCGACGCCAGCCTCACCGACACGCTCACCCCATACGATGTGCTCTATGTGCCGGCTGGCGGCTGGAATCTCCCACAGTGGCAGGTACCGGTCATTACGCTCAGTATTCTGTTCGGCAAACAACAGCTGGGATTCAGCGTGGTGCAATGGGACGGGAAAACATACCAGAATCTGGTCAAACAGCACGTGGCGCGCCGTGGCCCGCGTATCGGTTCCTTTCTGTTGCAGACGCTTAATGAAATGCAGATGCAACCGCAAGAGCAGCAGACAGCGCGGTTGATTGTCGCCAGTCTGCTCAGCCACTGTCGCGACCTGCTCGGCAGCCAGATTCAAACCGCCTCCCGCAGCCAGGCGCTGTTTGAGGCTATCCGCGACTACATTGACGAGCGCTACGCCTCACCGCTCACCCGGGAATCGGTGGCGCAGGCGTTCTATATTTCGCCGAACTATCTCTCGCATCTGTTTCAAAAAACGGGGGGCGGTTGGCTTTAACGAATACCTGAACCATACGCGACTGGAACACGCTAAAACCTTGTTGAAAGGCTACGACTTAAAAGTGAAAGAGGTCGCGCACACCTGCGGATTTGTGGACAGTAACTACTTTTGCCGCCTGTTTCGTAAAAACACCGAACGCTCGCCGTCAGAATATCGTCGTCAGTATCACAGCCAGCTAACGGAAAAGCAGGTTAGTCCAGAATAAGATGGGTATATTGCGGAGCGGAAAGCAACTTACGCACCGCGCTCATGACACGCTGCGGTTCGCGCAGAAAGGCGTTAATGCCGGACTGAACATAGCGGCATTGGGTAAAACGCTCCGCGCCCGCCAGTTCGATATCGGTAATCAGCAACACGACATCCGCTCGACGGATATCCTCTTCAGCTAAGTGATTTTCCGTACCGAGCGCCCCCCTGCGTTTCAATCTTGATGGTCCACTTTTCCTGCTGGCACAGCTTCTCCAGCCGTTCAGCCGCCATGTAGGTATGAGCCACACCGCTTACGCAGGCCGTCACCGCGACCAGAAATCGCCCTGTTGAAACGGACATATTACCCTCCTGTTGTGACCTGAAAGCCCGCGTTCTCCGCCATCTCACGCATCTGGGCGACAACCTGCTCCGTTGGCGCAGGGACGTCCTTCATCACCCATTGCTGCCCAAGCAACCGATATTTCGGTTCGCCATAGAGATGAAACGGTAACAGGTGCAATTGCTTTATACCAAGCGATAACAACAACGTCAGCGCGCGCTGCATATTCTCATGTGTGAGCGTGTAGCCGGGGATCAGCGGCAAACGGGGGGATCACGTTTACGCCCTCCGCCACCAGCATCTGCAAATTAGCCACCACGCGCGGCATATTCATCGCCACAATCTCACGGGCCCGTTCAGGCTCCATGATCTTTAAATCGAACAGCACTTCATCACACGCTTTCGCCAGCGGCAGCAGTCGACGGGCGGGAGCATCGCCTGCCGTTTCAATCGCACAGTGCACACCCCAGCGCCGCAGACGCTGTAAGAACCGCGTAGCGAAAGCCGCCTGTATCAACACTTCTCCGCCCGACAGCGTCACTCCACCGCCAGAGGTACGAAAGAAAATGTCATCTTTCATCACCTCGCGTTCCAGTTCATCCAGAGTGACATCGCGGCCAATCCGCTCAAACGCCCCGGAAGGACACTCGTCGGCATCACGCAGACACGGCGTACAGTGCAGGCATTTGCTTTCCCGTCGCACCGTTTCAATTCGTGGCGAGATCGATTCCGGATTGGCGCACCACGGGCAAATGTGCGGGCAGCCTTTAAAAAAGACCACCGTGCGGATCCCCTGGCCGTCATTCAGCGAATACCGTTGAATATTGAAGATGCGGGCGACCTCCTCATCGCACGACTCCACAACCTCACAACTGATGCGCGGTGCGGCGAATGATGTCATCCTGGATCTCCTTCGACAGCTCAACAAAGAAGGCGCTATACCCAGCCACACGTACCACCAGCCCGGCGAAGTCCTGAGGTCGCAACTGCGCTTCCCGCAACGTTTCGGCATTCACCACGTTAAACTGAATATGCTGCAATTTGAGCTGGGTAAAGGCGCGCAAGAAATCGCACAGCTTGCGTAATCCTGCCTCTCCTTCCAGCGTGGCGGGCGTGAACTTCACGTTCAGCAACGTTCCGTTGGACAGCAGTGTGTTATCCAGTTTACTGACCGATTTCAACACCGCCGTCGGTCCCTGCATATCCTGCCCAAGCATCGGCGAAAGACCGCCATCCGCCAGTTGTTCTCCGGAAAAACGCCCGTCTGGCGTCGCCCCTACCACCGCGCCCAACGGCACGTGTGCGGACACGGTATAAGAGCCCGGCGTAAACTGGCCGCCACGCGGATTCTGGTATTTCTCCACCTCTTTGCAGTAATAACGCAGCAGTTCAGCGCTGATGTTATCTACCTCATCAATGTCATTACCGTATTTCTGGAAGCGGTTGATCAACCTGGCGCGGATCTTTTCCCCTTCCGGCGTGGCGAAGTTGGCCTTTAACACCGCAAGCAACTCATCGAAACTGACACGCTGCTGCTCAAATACCAGCCCATTCAGCGCATGCAGAGAATCGCTGAGGTTGGCGATGCCAATACCCTGTACCCCAGAGAAATTATAGCGCGCGCCGCCGTTAGTAATGTCACATCCCTTCTCCAGGCAGTCGCTGATAAACGAGGAGAGCAACGGCACCGGCGCCCAGTCACGATGACCGATATCGCAAATATTGCTGCCTTCAACCATCAGTGTAATGGTGTGACTGATTTTGGCGCGAATATGCGCCAGCAGACCGTCCCAGGTCAGCTCGCGATTACCTTCATTCTCGTACAGGCTAATTTCCATGACCTTCAACAGGTTGAACATGGCGATATCATGCAGGCCGTAGGTTCTGCCCGGAATCGACAACTCCACGCACCCCACCACCGCATAATCACGCGCATCTTCCAGCGAGACGCCCCGGTTGAGGAACGCAGGGATCACCACTTCATCATTAAAGATCTGCGGAATACCGGTACCCAGACGGATAGTCTCGGCGGTCTTCATCAGAAACGGCGTATCAATCAGCGCGTTGGTGCGAACGCCCAGATTCGGCTGGGGTAACTGCACGCTCTGATAGGCATCCAGACAGAGGAATGAAAGCACGTTTACCGCACTACGGCCATTCTCCGTCAGGCCGCCAAGTAGCGCGGTATAGCCAGTCGGGAAGCCAGCGAAATAACGCGCGCTGCTGGTCGAACGCAGAAGCACGATGTCGTTGCATTTCACCCACAGCGATTCCAGCAGTTCTTTCAGGAATGCGGGATCGTCCCCCCTGCGTCAGCGACGCCTGATAAAACGGCAGCATGTACTGATCGAAACGCCCCAGCGACAGCGAACTGGCGTTGGACTCGTACTGCAAAATGATGTTCATGTACCAGAACAGCTGGCACGCCTGCCAGAAGGTGTGCGGCTTATGCTGCACGTTATGCCGCGAGTTGGCGGCGATAGTCAGCAACTCCTGGCGACGAGTGGCATCCGGGCAACGTTCAGCCATCTCTTCCGCCAGTACGGCATAGCGCAGAATGTGGCGCTGCGACGCTTCCAGCAGCAGCAGTGCCGCCTGATAAAAGGCGTTATCCGGCGCCTGCTCGCAGTGAGCGCGCATCTGCATCACCAGTTCACCCAGCCCGTGATTCAACAAGCGTGGATAATCAATAATGATATGCCCCTGTCCCTTATCCGTCTGGTTGATGCTAAAAATCTGGGTACTGACGGCGGCCTTAACCTCATCCGTCATCTGACCGTTGATGAAATCCTTCATCGATCGTTTTTCCCAGTAAGGAAACAGTACATCACGATAGAGGCGTTTATCGTCTTCGCTGATGTCGAAACGGTCCTGGGGACGGGTCGGGAACTGATCCAACTCGTTGAGCAGCCAGTACGGGTCCATCTCCGGCGACATGATGCCCGCACGCGGTTTAACGGTACGGTTTCCGGCAATCAGTTCCTCATCACGAATCGAAATCTCGACATGCTCGAGGATATATGCGGTCGCTTTAGCCCGACGTAAAATGACCGGCTCCCCCTTCCGTCTGCTGATGGCTGGCGGTATACAGCACAGCACGCTCGAGCGAAATTTCCCTGTTGTTCTGAAAGAGTGCCGCTTTTAAGCGGTGGATGCGGTGGGCCATGAGGAACTCCTGTGGGCATGAATGCCTGATGGCGCTACGCTTATCAGGCCTACAAATTCGTAGGCCTGATAAGGCAGCGCCGCCATCCGGCAAACAAAACGGTTACGCTGTCTGCGCCAGATGCGCGCCAATCTTATTCATGATCGCGTCGGCGCGTTTTACCGCATCGCTGATGTTGACGCGTACGATAGTCTTACCGGCAAAACGCTCCTCAAATTTTATCCCGATATCCTTGGTCAGAATGACGATATCGGCCTGCGCCACATCAGCGGGTGTCAGTTCATTCTCCAGACCAATGGAGCCCTGCGTCTCAACTTTCACTTCCCAGCCTTTCGCTTTGGCTGCGCTTTCCAGCGCTTCAGCGGCCATATAAGTATGTGCAACACCTGAAGGACATGCGGTTACTGCAATAATTTTCGTCATGACGCCACTCCTCACTTAATTAATTTCAAAATCTAAATCCAGATCGTCTTCTTTCTCGTTGGTCTGAGAGACATTCTTCCGCGCCAGACTTTTCAGCACGTTCACACAGATAGCCGTCACCACCGCACCCACCGCCACCGCAGCGACATAACCCAGTTTGCCTTCCACCACTGGCAAAACGATCAGACCGCCCCATCCCGCGTAACACTGAGCGCCGAACAATGCCGCAGTGACCGCGCCACAGGCCGAACCCAGCATGATGGAAGGAATGACGCGCAGTGGGTCCGCGGCAGCGAAAGGAATCGCCCCTTCGGTCACGCCCACACACCCCATCACCAGCGCCGCTTTACCAGCTTCACGCTCTTCAGAGGAGAAGTTTTTACGCCCCACCAGCGTCGCCAGACCTAAGCCCAGCGGCGGCACGCAGATCCCGACCGCCGCAATGGCCACCACGGTATAAACCCCCCTGAGCCACGCAAATCAGCATGAAGGCGTAGGCCACTTTGTTGATCGGGCCGCCCATGTCAAAGGCCAGCATCAGCCCCATAATCACCGCCAACACCACGATGCTGCCCTGCTGCATGCCATGCAGCCACTGGGTCAGACTGGCGGTCAGCGCACCAACGGGTTCGCCCAGTCCCCACATCATGATGCCCGCCGTAATAAAGGTCCCGATGACAGGAATCACGAAGATGGGCATTACAGAACGCAATACCTTATGGACCGGAATCTTTTTCAGATAGTGCACGACAATACCGCCGATAATCCCGGCAATCAGCGCCCCGAAGAACCCGGCGCCGAAGCTATTACCTACCCAGGCACCAATCGCACACGGCGCCAGCGCGGAGCGTTCCGCAATGGAATAACCAATGTACGCCGCGAGGAAAGGCACCATCAGCGTCAGTCCGGCCACACCGATATCAAATAGCTTTTTGAGATTCGGATCGGTCGCGGCATCAGGCACTGCGCCTTTGCCATACAGCATGACGGAGACCGCCAGTAATATGCCGCCCGCGACCACAAAGGGGATCATATGCGACACCCCCGTCATCAGATGCTGACGGGTATTTTTCAGGATGTGTACCAACTCATTCATAAGTCGCTCCCGGGCAGGTGTTTGCCCATGTCCATAACGTTGTTGTGGCAAACAATAGGCAATCCGCAAGGTCGCAGACAGTGGATAAAAAGGCCATTTACTGGATTTTTGTAATATCAGTACAAAAATGCGATCCGCTTCATAAGTTGAGGAGTGGGAGAATTAAAGGACACCCTGAGGACTTGTGAGCAATCTCCCACTTTTCGCCTTACATTACATTTGTCCAGTTTTTGGCAGAATTGTCACATGGCAGCGAACAAGCAAGGCCTCTTATGCTGTAGGCAGAAAACCGTTATGGGAGAGAGGCAATGGCCCTGATTGTGGAATTTACCTGTGAGCTGCCCAATGGCGTCCATGCGCGCCCGGCAAGCCATGTTGAGACCCTGTGTAACACCTTTACTTCACATATTGAGTGGCACAATCTGCGAACCGATCGTAAGGGCAACGCCAAGAGCGCGCTGGCGTTGATTGGCACGGATACGCTGGCTGGCGACCACTGCCAGTTGCTGATTACCGGAGCGGATGAAGCCGATGCCCATCAGCGCCTGAGCCTGTGGCTGCGCGACGAGTTCCCCCCACTGCGATGCCCCGCTGGCAGAAGCCAGCAACAGCGAATTAGAACCACTACCGGTTTCACTCACTCACCTGAACCCGCAGCTTTTCCGCGCCCGTAGCGTTTGCAGCGGCAGCGCGGGGGGGCACTCTGACCCTTCTCTCTTCGCTTGATCTCAACGCGCTCGGCGAACTCCCCGTGGCAGGCGATGTGGAAAGCGAGCAGTCGGCGCTGGATCGCGGCTTAACGCTGCTGGTGAAAAACATTGCGTTTCGTTTGCTCGACAGCGACGGCGCCACCAGCGCGATTCTCGAAGCCCACCGCTCGCTGGCAGGTGATACCTCTTTGCGTCAGCATTTGCTGGCAGGTGTTTCTCGCGGCTTAAGCTGCGCGCAGGCGATTGTCGACAGCGCCAACCATTTCTGCGATGAGTTTGCCCGTTCCAGCAGCAGCTATTTGCAGGAACGCGCGCTGGACGTGCGCGACGTTTGCTTCCAGTTACTGCAATACATCTACGGTGAAAAGCGCTTTCCGGCACCGGGAAAACTGACCCAGCCCACCATTTGTATGGCGGATGAGTTGACGCCCAGCCAGTTCCTGGAACTGGACAAAACGTTCCTCAAAGGGCTGCTGTTGAAAAGCGGCGGTACCACTTCACACACCGTGATTCTTGCTCGTTCATTCAACATCCCCACTCTGGTCGGCGTCGCAATTGACGCCTTAACCCCGTGGCTGCAGCAAGAAGTTTATATCGACGGCAATGCAGGAGCGGTGGTGGTCGCGCCTGACGAACCTGTCAGCCGCTACTATCAGCAGGAAGCCCGTGTGCACAAGGCGCTGCGCGAGCAACAGCGCGTCTGGCTGACCCAGGAAGCACGCACGGCTGATGGCATCCGTATGGAAGTTGCCGCCAACATCGCTCACTCCGTGGAAGCGCAGGCGGCATTTGGCAACGGCGCGGAGGCCGTTGGCCTGTTCCGCACCGAAATGCTGTATATGGACCGGCTCAGCGCCCCGGGCGAGAACGAGCTGTACAACATTTTTTGCCAGGCGCTGGAATCCGCACAGGGGCGCAGCATTATTGTGCGCACGATGGATATCGGCGGCGACAAACCCGTTGATTACCTGAATATTCCTGCTGAAGCCAACCCTTTCCTCGGCTATCGCGCCGTGCGTATCTATGAAGAGTATGCCGCGCTGTTTACCACTCAGCTCCGGTCGATCCTGCGCGCATCAGCGCACGGAAGCCTGAAAATTATGATCCCGATGATCTCTTCAATGGAAGAGATCCTGTGGGTGAAAGAGAAACTGGCGGAAGCCAAACAGCAGCTTCGCAATGAACAGATCCCGTTTGATGAGAAGATCCCACTCGGCATTATGCTGGAAGTCCCTTCAGTGATGTTCATCATCGACCAGTGTTGCGAAGAGATTGATTTCTTTAGTATTGGCAGCAATGACCTGACGCAATACCTGCTGGCCGTTGACCGCGATAACGCCAAAGTCACCCGCCATTACAACAGCCTGAACCCGGCCTTCCTGCGCGCGCTGGATTTCGCGGTGCAGGCGGCACATCGTCAGGGGAAATGGATTGGCCTGTGTGGCGAGCTCGGGGCAAAAGGTTCCGTTCTGCCATTGCTGGTCGGGTTGGGGCTGGATGAAATCAGCATGAGCGCCCCCCTCTATTCCTGCCGCTAAAGCGCGAATGGCGCAACTCGACAGTCGCGCCTGCCGACAATTGCTGAATCAGGCGATGGCCTGTCGTACGTCGCTGGAAGTGGAGCATCTGCTGGCGCAGTTCCGCATGACGCAGCAGGATTCCCCGCTGGTCACCGCCCAGTGCATCACCCTCGACAGCGACTGGCGCAGCAAAGAAGAGGTGATTAAAGGGATGACCGACAACCTGCTGCTCGCCAGCCGTTGCCGCTATCCCCGCAAACTGGAAGCTGATCTCTGGGCTCGCGAGGCGGTGTTCTCCACCGGACTGGGCTTCAGCTTCGCCATTCCCCACAGCAAATCTGAACATATTGAGCAGTCCACCATCAGCGTGGCACGCCTGAAAGCGCCTGTTCGCTGGGGAGATGACGAGGCGCAGTTCATCATCATGCTAACGCTCAACAAACACGCTGCGGGGGGACCAGCACATGCGTATCTTCTCGCGCCTGGCCCGTCGCATTATGCACGAAGAATTTCGCAATGCGCTGGTGAATGCCGCGTCTGCCGACGCGATTGCCAGCCTGCTGCAACATGAGCTTGAACTTTAAGAGGAAGCAAAATGGAACTGTATCTGGATAGCGCCAATGTGGCGGAAGTCGAACGTCTGGCCCGCATCTTCCCTATCGCCGGGGTGACGACCAACCCGAGTATTATCGCGGCAAGCAAAGAATCCATCTGGGAAGTTCTGCCACGTCTGCAAAAGGTGATTGGCGAAAACGGCGTTCTGTTTGCCCAGACCATGAGTCGCGATGCGCAGGGAATGGTGAACGAAGCAAAACGTCTGAACAATACCGTGCCAGGAATTGTGGTGAAAATCCCGGTGACCTCTGAAGGACTGGTCGCCATCAGGCAGTTGAAAAAAGAGGGTATAGTCACCCTGGGTACTGCCGTGTACAGCGCCTCTCAGGGACTGCTTGCCGCGCTGGCGGGAGCAAAATATGTCGCGCCTTACGTCAACCGCGTAGATGCCCAGGGCGGAGACGGTATCCGCACCGTTCAGGAATTACAGACGCTACTGGAACAACACGCGCCAGACAGCAAAGTGCTGGCCGCCAGTTTTAAAACCCCGCGCCAGGCGCTGGATTGTCTGCTGGTGGGCTGTGAAGCAATCACCCTTCCTTTAGATGTAGCGCAACAAATGCTCGATACCCCTGCGGTAGAGTCAGCTGTTGAGAAGTTTGAACAAGACTGGAAAAACGCATTCGGTAACATCAACCTGTGAGGGAAATAAAGTATGGATCGCATTATTCAATCACCTGGTAAGTACATCCAGGGTGCAGATGTCATCACTCGTCTTGGCGAATACCTCAAGCCGCTGGCTGAACGTTGGCTGGTTGTCGGCGACAAATTTGTTCTCGGTTTCGCTCAGGGCGAACTGGAAAAAAGCTTTAAAAACGCGGGACTGGCGCTGGAAGTCGCGCCGTTTGGCGGTGAATGCTCGCAAAACGAGATCGATCGTTTGCGCAGCGTGGCGGAAAACGCACAGTGTGGCGCAGTACTCGGCATCGGCGGCGGTAAAACGCTGGATACCGCCAAAGCCCTTGCCCACTTTATGAACCTGCCTGTGGCGATCGCCCCGACCATCGCCTCAACCGATGCGCCCTGCAGCGCTCTTTCCGTTATCTACACCGATGCCGGGGAATTTGACCGTTATCTGCTGCTACCACACAACCCGCATATGGTTATCGTCGACACCAAAATCGTTGCCGGCGCTCCGGCGCGTCTGTTAGCCGCAGGAATTGGTGATGCGCTGGCAACCTGGTTTGAAGCGCGCGCCTGCTCACGCAGCGGCGCGATCACTATGGCGGGCGGCAAATGCACTCAGGCGGCGCTGGCGCTGGCTGAACTGTGCTACAACACGCTGCTCGAAGAGGGTGAAAAAGCGATGCTCGCCGCCGAACAGCACGTCGTGACCCCGGCGCTTGAGCGCGTGATTGAGGCCAACACCTATCTGAGCGGCGTCGGCTTTGAAAGCGGCGGTCTGGCTGCCGCGCACGCGGTTCACAACGGCCTGACGGCGATCCCGGATGCGCACCACTATTATCACGGTGAAAAAGTGGCCTTTGGTACGCTGACGCAGCTGATTCTGGAAAACGCGCCGGTTGAAGAGATTGAGACCGTCGCCGCACTGTGCCATTCCGTCGGTCTGCCGATTACGCTGGCGCAACTGGATATCAAACAGGATATCCCGGCGAAGATGCGTATTGTGGCAGAAGCCTCCTGCGCGGAAGGCGAAACCATTCACAACATGCCTGGCGGCGCAACGCCGGATCAGGTTTATGCAGCACTGTTGGTTGCCGACCAGTACGGCCAGCGCTATCTGCAAGAGTGGGAATAACACGCTCCACACTCCCGGCGTCGCCGGGAGTGTTTCTTATCTCATCAGGCCTGTTTGACCGCCTGCACCTCACGCTTTTTCCGGCTGACAATAGCCAGCGCCATAACGATCAGCACAATTCCCCCCACCCTCAACGGGACCGGGGTTTTCGCCAAGCAGCCACCAGGAAAACAACACGCTACAGACCGGCACCGCCAGGGTGCTTAAGCTGGCGATACTGGCAGGCAAATTCTTCAGGACAAACAGCCACAAACTCCAGGCCAGCGCCGTCGCCAGAATCGCGCTATATCCCAGCGCCCAGAGGACCACCGGCTGCCAGTCAACTTCCCGCTGCGGCACCAGCCAGGCCACCGCACTCATCACCAGCGCGGCATACACCATCTGCCAGGCCGTTAACGACAGCAAATCGACGCGTGGATGGCGGGTATACAGACGTTTAGCGACAATGGCGCTTGCTCCCCAACTCACCCCGGAGAGGATCGCCAACAGGGCGCTCTTCAATGTTGATAAATTCAGTTGCCACGGTTGCAGCACCAGCAATAGCCCCATTGCAGCAATGGCGATCGCCGCATATTGCAGGCGTCGCAACCGCTCGCCCAAAAAGAGCGCCGCCAGAATGACGACCCAGAACGGCATGGTGTAGGTCAGAATCGCGACTTTCCCCGCCCCGCCGCTGACCAGCGCCCACTGGCCAAAGCCAATCATCCCGCAGGTCTGCAACAGCGCAATCGCCAGCGTAAACCGAAACGGCGTCGGGCGCAGGCCACGGCCGCGCAAAAGGAGGACGAGGAATAAAATTAAGGCTCCGAAGATACAGCGTAATGCAGTGAAGTCGAACGCGCCGATATAGCTCGTGACCTGCTTCATAAAAATCCAGCTATAGCTCCAGATAAGGGTAAGCAAGATAAGACCACCGATTGCCAGTGGATTGCCCTTTCCTGAGACAGACATGTGAGATCCAGTAGATTGACGTTTCCTGCGGACACTATACCCCTACAAATACACTTCAGCGACTGCAAGCAGTCGCTGAAGTGGGGTCAGATTACGTCAGAATTGAGCTTACTGCAGGTCGAAACGGTCCAGGTTCATCACTTTCACCCATGCCGCGACAAAGTCCTTCACGAACTTCACGTGCGCATCGCTACCGGCATACACTTCCGCCAGAGCACGCAGCACCGCATGAGAGCCAAAGACCAGATCGGCACGGGAAGCGGTGTATTTCACTTCACCTGTCTGACGATCGCGACCTTCAAACTGTTCGTTTGACTCATCAACCGGTTTCCATTCGTTGCGCATATCCAGTAGGTTGACGAAGAAGTCATTGCTGAGTACACCCGGACGATCGGTAAAGACACCGTGTTTACTGCCGTCGTAGTTCGCGCCGAGAACGCGCAGCCCCCCCACCAGCACGGTCATTTCTGGTGCGGTCAGGGTCAACTGCTGCGCTTTATCGATCAGCAGAGACTCTGTTGTCGCCACGCTAGGTTCACCGCGATAGTTACGGAACCCATCGGCGATCGGTTTGAGGAGTTCAAACATTTCAATATCTGTCTGATCCTGACGCGCATCCACACGACCTGGCGTAAACGGTACATGAATGCTGACACCTGCGGCACTGGCGGCTTTCTCAACCCCCACGACACCGGCAAGAACAATGATATCGGCCAGCGACGCTTTACCCGAGTCACGCTGGATTTTCTCCAGAACCGGCAGCGCACGCGTAGCGATCGCATTGACATCCCAGCCGCGCTGCGGCGCCAATGCCAGACGCGCACCGTTCGCCCCGCCACGTTTATCCCCCCCCGCGGAAGGTCGACGCAGACGCCCACGCAACGGACACCAGTTCACCGACAGAGAGACCGGAATCAGCAATGGCAGACTTCAGGCTCAGGATATCTTCTTCTGTTGGATTGAAGGTGGGTTGCGGCAGCGGATCCTGCCAAATCAGATCTTCTTTTGGCACTTCCGGTCCAATGTAACGCGCTTTCGGCCCCATATCACGGTGGGTCAGTTTGAACCACGCACGAGCAAAGGCTTCGTTAAACGCCTGCGGATCGTTCAGGAAACGACGGGAAATTTTTTCGAATTCCGGATCAAAACGCAGCGTCAGGTCGGTGACCAGCATCGTCGGCTTGCGTTTTTTCGACGGATCGAACGGATCAGGAATGATTTCCGGTGCATCAACCGCTTCAAACTGGATGGCACCCGCCGGGCTGCGCGTCTGTACCCACTCATATTTGAACAGGTTCTCGAAGAAGTAGTTACTCCACTGGGTTGGGGTTTGCGTCCAGACCACTTCCAGTCCGGATGTAATCGCATCCGCGCCCACGCCGCTGCCAAAATCACTTTTCCAGCCTAAACCCTGGTTTTCGATCGGCGCCACTTCCGGGTCCGGGCCGACGTGCGTTGCCGGGCCTGCGCCGTGGGTTTTACCCAACGTGTGACCGCCTGCAATCAACGCAACGGTTTCTTCATCGTTCATCCCCATGTTGCCAAAGGTTGCACGAATCGCTGAGGCCGCAGAAAGCGGTTCACCGCTGGCGTTAGGGCCTTCCGGGTTAACATAGATCAGCCCCATTTCGGTGGCGGCTAAAGGACGTTTAGCCAGTTCTTCCGGGTCACGGTGGGCAAGCCACGTTTTCTCATCACCCCAGTTTACATCCAGATCGGGTTCCCAGACGTCCTCACGACCCGCACCGAAACCAAAGGTACGGAAGCCGGAATTTTCCAGCGCGACGTTACCCGCCAGAATAAACAGGTCGGCCCAGGAAATTTTTTGCCCGTATTTTTGCTTGATTGGCCACAGCAGGCGACGCGCCTTGTCCAGGCTCACGTTATCCGGCCAGGAGTTCAGTGGAGCAAAACGCTGTTGTCCGCGACCTGCACCGCCGCGTCCGTCAACGGAACGATAGGTACCTGCCCCGTGCCAGGCCATACGAATAAACAGACCGGCATAGGTTCCCCAGTCAGCAGGCCACCACGGTTGAGATTCGGTGAGAAGCGCTCTGAGATCGCCTTTCAGGGCGGAATAATCTAATTTGCTGAATTCTTTGCGGTAGTCGAAATCTTCACCCAGCGGGTTTGAGCGATTGGAATGTTGATTTAAAAGGTCGACGCGGAGCTGGTTAGGCCACCAGTCACGGCTGGTTGTTCCTGCTCCAGCGCTCTGGTCATGGCCGCCCTGGTGAAAAGGACATTTTCCGGCGGACGTCGGGTTATGGATATCGTCTGGCGTGCTCATCTATATGCTCCCTTTACAGTGTTGACATTACGATATACACCTACAGGGATAAGATATAGTCGAAATAATCCACAGATTCGATAGCCGATACCTTTTATATTTTTAGTTACAAAGATGTAGATCAAAATGAGGTGTAAAAAAAGCCCTCCGGGGAGGGCCGAGGCAGTTTAGATACCGGGTCTGACACCCAGCGTGTGGCAAATCGCGTAACTCATTTCCGCACGGTTAAGTGTATAAAAATGAAAATCTTTTACCCCTTCCCGACTTAAAATTTTCACCATGTCCATCGCGATATTTGCCCCCACCAGCTTACGGGTTTCCGCATCGTCATCGAGGCCGTTAAACATTTGTGACATCCACGCCGGAATGCGCACATTGGTCATATCGGCAAACTTCTTCGCCTGCTTAAAGTTTGAGACCGGAAGAATACCAGGAATGATTTCCACGTCGATACCCGCAGAGACGCAGCGGTCACGAAAACGCAGGTAGCTTTCAACGTCAAAGAAAAATTGGGTAATGGCGCGGTTCGCCCCGGCATCCACTTTACGCTTCAGGTTAAGCAGATCCGCCTGCGCGCTTTTCGCTTCCGGATGCACTTCCGGGTAAGCGGCGACAGAGATATCAAAGTCGGCCACCTCTTTCAGCAGGCTCACCAGGTCGGCTGCATACATATCCGGCTTACCGCTGCCTGCCGGCAGATCGCCACGCAGCGCGACAATGTGACGGATTCCGTTGTTCCAGTAGTCCTGCGCAATGGTGCGCAGTTCATCGCGGGTCGCATCAATACAGGTCAGGTGCGGTGCGGCTTCCAGACCGGTGCGATCTTTAATCCCTTTGATGATGCTGTGCGTGCGGTCGCGTTCGCCAGAGTTGGCACCGTAAGTTACCGAAACAAACTTCGGCTTCAGACTGCTCAGGCGATCGATGGAATTCCACAGGGTTTGCTCCATTTCACTGGTGCGCGGCGGGAAAAACTCGAACGAAACGTTAATCTGACCCTGGACTTCCGCCAGGCTCTGATTCAGGGCTTCCCGCTGGTTGGCGTGAAAAAAGCTCATACCTTACCTCATCAATCGCTTGTCATTATATGTTGTGTTGTGAACATCTATCCGTTTAGACGTCCAGATGTAAAAATGACGGAAAAGCGTGATGGCGTCAACTGAAAAATCAGCGTTAATGGTGAGGAAATGTCAGTGAAGATGAAAAAAATTCACGTTAGCCCTGCAGAGGGCATGACGCTTTTCAGCCATTCCAGGCGCAACGCGTTCTCCGGCAGCATCACCAGGCCTGCCTGGACGCTGAGTTCACCGTCGCTCAATGGGCAAAAAAAACACACCCTCACGCTGAATGACGGCAAAGGAAGCCGGAAGCAAGCTCAGGCCATCGCCATGCGCAATTCGCGCCAGCAGAACGTCATGCTCGAGCGGTTCTTCAAGACAGGTGGGGGCGTAACCCACGCGCTGAAAGCGCGCCCGCGTAGCGTCAAAGAAGGCCGGATTTCGTTCCCGGCTGAACCAGAACAGCGGTCGGTGGTTAAGCTCTCCCAGGGAGAGGGAGGCTCCACCCGCCTCTGTCCAGATAGCGGGTAGCGCGGCAATGAGCGGCTCGTGCCAGTCGAGCGGCGTGACGGCAAGTCCGGCGGTCTCCAGCGGCAATGCCACCACAGCCGCATCCAGTTTTCCGCGACGCACCAGGCGAACCAGGTCGGGCGAGCTTTGGCGTACAAGACGCAGAGTTTCAATACGGGTATTCAGTTGCGTCTCCAGCGCGGCAAAAACGCCCTGCTCAAACGCCGTCGTCAGCCCCAGGCGCAGCGACTGCGCACCGTTTAGCGCAAGCTGACTCAGGGCTGCATAAGTTTTATCCTGCTGTTCCAGCAGCGGACGCACGATTTCCAGCACGCGCAGCCCCTCATTCGTCAGCGTCAGACCTTTGGTATGACGGACAAACAGCGTCACCCCCCAGACGTTCTTCAAGCTGGCGTATATGACGGCTGAGCGGCGGTTGCGACATAAACAGTCGCAGGGCCGCCCGGCTCATGTTGTTCTCTTCGGCCACCACGGCAAAGTAGCGCAGCAGCCGAATATCCAGAGAGTGCAGAGGCGGTGTTGTCATACCGAAAAGGTATCACGGAAACGGTATTATCCAAATCATTCCGCCCACCCTATCCTCACGTCATACATTGCACAGACGAGGAAGATTTCATGCATTCAGAACGCTTTATTACCGGACAGGACATGCTACAGCAGGTTGATGGCAAAGGCGGCGACGCCGTCGTCGAAAGCCTGAAGGACATTGCTCCGGACTTTGCCCGCTATCTGATTGAGTTCCCTTTTGGCGACATTTATTCCCGGCCCGGGCTGGATTTACGCAGTCGGGAAATCGCCACCGTCGCCGCCCTGACCGCGCTGGGTAACGCCACGCCGCAACTGAAGGTACACATTGCCGCCGCGCTGCACGTCGGGTTATCGCAGGAGGAGATTATTGAGGTCATGATGCAGATGGCGGTGTATGCCGGTTTCCCGGCGGCGCTGAACGGGCTATTCGCCGCAAAAGAGGTCTTTGCCGGTCGGTAACGTGCCGGACAGGATGCTGAGGCATCTTATCCGGCCTTGATTACGCCCGAACCGTAGGCCGGATAAGCGCAGCGCCATCCGGCTAAAAACTAGAGCAGTTGCGCCAGACGGTTGATATCCGACTGGATCGCGCCGGCGGTGACGTCACGCCCGGCACCGGGCCCGCGGATCACTAACGGGTTATCGCGATACCAGCGGCTTTCGATGGCGAAGACGTTATCGCACGGCAGCAGCGCTGCCAGCGGATGCTCCGGGCGAACCGCTTCCACGCCGACACGCGCTTTGCCGTTGGCGTCGAAACGCGCCACATAGCGCAGCACCAGCCCCATTTCGCGGGCCGCTTCCAGACGCTGCACCATCTGATCGTTCAGCTCATCGCCATTCTCAAAGAAGTGGTCGATTGAGCCTTCTTCACAGTGCGCGGGAACCAGAGACTCAACGCGAACCTGATCCGGCTCGATGTCGTAGCCTGCTTCACGCGCCAGAATCACCAGCTTGCGCATCACATCTTTACCCGACAGGTCAACGCGCGGATCCGGCTCGGTCAGCCCTTGTTGCCAGGCCTGATCCACCAGATCGGTGAACGGCACGGAACCATCAAACTGCAGGAACAGCCAGGACAGCGTGCCGGAGAAGATCCCGCTGATCGACAAAATGGTGTCGCCGCTGTCGATCAGATCGCGCACGGTATGGTTGATCGGCAACCCTGCGCCGACGGTCGCGTTATACAGCCAGTGACGCCCGGTCTTATCAAACGCGTCATGGATCTGACGATACTTATTGCTGGTGCTCGCGCCGGCCAGTTTGTTCGCACTAATCACGTGGAAACCGTGGCTGGCGAAGTCGAGATATTGATCGGCGAGCTGTTCGCTTGCCGTCACATCCAGAACCACCAGATCGTCATACGGATGCGCGCGCATCCACAAAAACAGCGACTCTTCATCTTGTTCAATGGCTTCATCATTGAAGAACGCCAGCGCCCGGCTGGCATCCAGCCCTTCGTAGTTCAGCAGGCTGCGGCGGCTATCCACGACACCGGCCAGCACAAATTCAAATCCGGTACGCGCTGAGAGCGTGCTCTGTTCGCGGGCAAACAGTTCAAGCCAGCGGGAACCAATATTGCCTTTGCCGAAGAGTACGAGGCCGATGCGTTTCTCTGCGCGGAAAATAGACTGGTGCAGGCCCTGAATCAGGCTCTCCGTCGGGCCGGTACGCAGAACGGCGACCAGGCTAATCCCCTCTTCCGACTGCCAGGTAAATTCCACCGGCTGTCCTTTCAACTGCTGCCAGAAACGGTGGCAGTGCAGTGGGTTACGCGTGACACCCGCTCCTACCATCGCCACCAGCGCCAGCCCCTGACGCAATCGCAGTTCACCCGGCAGACCCGCTTCATCGAGGATTCGCAGGGCGCTGTCGGCCACTTCCGAGGTGTAGCAGAACTGCAGCAGGTGACGATCGGTATGGACGCCAACCGCCAACGGACGCACCTGCGCACGCTTGAGGACCTGGTCGATATCTTTATGCGCCTGTTTAAAGTCCTGGCTGGCAGGAACCTGAAACTCAATCAGACAGACGTCGTCATGGCTGGTCACGATACGCGCGCCGGTTCCGGAAGCCAGTACACGCTCTATGCGCGTGGAGCCTTGATCCGGCGTATAACTACAGCGCAACTGGAGATCGATATCGCTGCCGGAAACCGGCTGCAGCGTACGGGCGTGCAGAACCGGTGCCGCCAGACGCGCCAGCTCGCTGGCTTCATCCAGGCGCAGCAGCGGCAGCAGACAGGCATCTTTGACTTTACGCGGGTCAGCGCTGTACACCCCGGCCACATCGCTCCAGATGGTGACGCGAGAGACTCCCGCCAGCGCGCCAATCTGCGTAGCGGAGTAGTCAGAACCATTACGGCCCAGCAGTACCGTTTCACCCGCATTACTACGGCTGATAAAACCGGTTACGACCAGACGTTTTTGGGGATGCTGGATCAGCAGTTGCTGCAATAACGGGTAGGAAAGCCCTTCATCCACCTGCGGCTGCGCGGCACGCTCGGCACGTAAAAATTCACGCGCATCCAGCCAGGCCGACTCCATGCCCTGCTGGTTGAGCACAGCTGACATCAGACGCGCTGACCACACTTCACCGTGGCCCACGACTTCCGCATAAACGGCGTCATTCACGCCGCTGTCCAGCAGATTGGCCAGACGCTCCAGATCGCTGATAAACAGGCTGATTAATGCCTCCGCCACGTCGGCGGGAAGCAGGCCACTAATCAGTTCACACTGATAGCGACGCAGGGTCTGTTGCACCTGATGCGCAGAGAGGCGATCGGTCTGACTTAATTTCAGCCAACTGATCAGTTGGTTGGTCGTACTACCCGCGGCGGAAACCACCATCATGTCGTCAGGCTGTGAATATTCCGCCATGATGCCCGCGACGCGCAGATAACACTTCACGTCAGCCAGACTACTACCACCAAATTTGTGCAGTTGACGACCCTTCGCCCCTGCCTGCGCAATCACACTCATGTTTACCCCTTGTTTGCAGCCCGGAAGCCATTTTCCAGGTCGGCAATTAAATCTTCGCCATCTTCAATACCCGTGGAGATACGCAGCAGCGTCTCGGAGATCCCGGCGGCGGCACGCGCTTCTGGCGCCATGCCGGCATGCGTCATCGTTGCGGCGTGAGAGATTAAGCTTTCCACTCCCCCCTAAAGATTCCGCCAGCGTAAACAACGACAGCCCACTCAGGAAACGACGCAGCGTCTGCTCATCGCCATCCAGTTCAAAACTCAACATTGCGCCAAAGCCTTTCTGCTGACGCGCCGCAATTTCATGCCCCTGATTTTCAGGCAGCGACGGGTGATACAGCTTTTTCACCAGCGGCTGGGTTTGCAGGTAATCGACGATCGCCTGTGCATTACGCTGCGCCACTTCCATGCGCGGCGACAGCGTACGCAGCCCGCGCAGCAGCAGGTAGCTGTCAAACGCGCTGCCGGTCACGCCGATATTATTCGCCCACCATGCCAGTTCGGTGACGATTTCCGGATCTTTGGCTATCACCACGCCCGCCACGACGTCAGAGTGACCATTCAGATATTTCGTGCATGAATGCAACACCAGATCGGCGCCCAATGCCAGCGGATTTTGCAGCGCCGGGCTTAAAAAAGTGTTATCGACAACGCTGACGGCTCCGGCTTCACGCGCCAGTTGACAGATTTTCGCAATATCCACCACGCGTAACAGCGGATTACTCGGGCTTTCCACCAGCACCAGTTTAGGTTTTTCGGCCAGCGCGGCCTGCAACGCCTGCTCATCACCCTGATCGACAAAGCGCACGCGATAGCACCCGCGTTTAGCCAGACTGTCAAACAGGCGGTAGCTGCCGCCGTAGCAGTCATGTGGCGCAACCAGCAGATCGCCAGGCTTCAGGAACACGGTTGTCACCAGATGGATCGCCGACATGCCGGTATTGGTCAGCACCGCACCCGCACCGCCTTCCAGTTCGGCCAGCGCACGCTGGACCACATCGCGCGTGGGGTTGCCGCGACGGGAGTAGTCATGAGTGCGAGGCTCATTAAAACCGGTAAAATTATAGGTGCTGGAAAGGTGGATCGGCGGAACGACGCAACCGTACTGCTCGTCGTCATTTAACCCGCTACGCACTGCGATGGTGGCCTGTTTACGCGTCATGTTAGGGTGTTCCTGAGCTGAGTCGATGAAAAGTCAGGCTTCAGAGTAAACAGGTTCACAATAGACGTCAATACATCTGGACATCTAAACTTCTTTGCGTATAGATTGAGCAAACCGGAAATAGCCGTTAAAATTATCTGCATTAGCGCACAACTACAGGTGCTTAATCCGTGTCACGGTATCGCCTGTACGGTAAACTATGCGGATTACGGCGAGTAGCCACACTAACAGTATGGCCTTGCCCCATATTAATGACGAAGAGGATTAAGGTATCTCATGGCTGAATGGAGCGGCGAATATATCAGCCCATACGCTGAGCACGGTAAGAAGAGTGAGCAAGTAAAGAAAATTACGGTTTCCATTCCTCTGAAGGTGTTAAAAATCCTCACCGATGAACGCACGCGTCGTCAGGTGAACAACCTGCGTCACGCCACCAACAGCGAGCTGCTGTGTGAAGCGTTTCTGCATGCCTTTACCGGGCAACCTCTGCCAAACGATGCCGATCTGCGTAAAGAGCGCAGCGACGAAATCCCGGAAGCGGCGAAAGAAATTATGCGTGAATTGGGGATCGACCCGGAGACGTGGGAATATTGATGCAGAGAAGAGCGGCACGAGTGCTGCTCTTCTTAATTGTGTAACAAGGATGTTATGCCATGAATCGCGGTTTACTTATTTTCAGTCTTCTGGTTGCGACTCCCGTTTTTGCCTGGGAACCGCAAACTGGCGACATTATCTTTCAGGTTTCTCGCTCATCTCAAAGTAAAGCTATCCAACTGGCAACTCACTCGAACTACAGCCATACCGGCATGGTAGTCATACGTAACAGCAAACCATATGTCTTTGAAGCAGTTGGCCCAGTGGTCTATACCCCGTTACAGAACTGGATTTCGCACGGCGAGGACGGCAAGTATATCGTCAGGCGAGTCAACGGGGGGGCTTTCATCACAGCAGCAGCAAAAGCTGGCGCAGATAGCAAAACGTTATCTCGGCAAACCTTACGATCTGGCTTTTTCATGGAGTGATGAGCGCCAGTACTGCTCGGAAGTGGTGTGGAAGGTCTATCAAAAAGCGTTAGGCATGCGCATCGGCAAACTGCAAAAGCTAAAAGAGTTCGATCTCTATCAACCTGCAGTGCAAATTAAACTCAAAGAGCGCTACGGGAAAAATATTCCACTGAATGAGACGGTCATCTCCCCACAGGCGGTTTTTGATGCTCCACAATTGGAAACCGTTGCCAGAGAGTGGCCTCTTTTTTCCTGGTAAAAGGATATTATCAGAGTAACAACTCACTCCAGTATCCTATTATCCGTTGCATGCCAGTGTGTTGAACTGGTCAGTCGTTACCCATTTTCATTGATAATGGGCATTGAGTTTCAGATTTATTTATATCCAATCCGTTGACTGGGGAAGGGTATTTCCTTATATACTCAATCGCCAGAATTTCCGCTTGTTCAATTTCATCTTTTTTCATTCTACTTGCTATCAATCTTCGAGAGTCATTAGCTTTTTTTAATGCCATTATAATATGATACTGAGAACCATGCATAAGATTGCTGAGTATTCATTTCAACCTCATCAGCTCCATTTTCATATAGCAGCCCTAAATTATTTTGAGCAACTGCATACCCCTGACACGCAGAACTTTTTAACAATTCCAATGCCTTAAATTTATCGACAGGAAGATTCCCCAGCCCTTGGGAATAAAATAATGCGAGTGAATTTTTCGCACTCATCGAGCCTAAATCCACCGCTTTACGGTACCACTCTACTGCTTTTACATCATCCTGTTCAACACCTAAGCCATAATGATAAAGATGTCCTAAATTATATAAAGCAACCGTATTTTTTTATCCGCTGCCATAAGAAAAAATCTTCTTGCCTTTACATAATCTACCCCTCCACCCTGCCCACTCATATACAGGAAACCCAGATTTACCTGTGCATCGGCACTACCCTGCATAGCAGCTTTAGTATAAAAACGCCTGGCCTGAAGTAAATCTTTGGTTACACCGAAACCTTTTTCATAAAAAAAGACCTATATTATACAAAGCTGGTATAGAACCCTGTGCCGCTGCCTTTTCATACCAATAAATAGCTTGCTCATAGTTTTTATCGACGCCTAAACCTTGTCCGTAAGAAAATCCAAGGTCATTTTGAGCTTCTTTGTTACCTTTTTCTGCCATTGCTATTAAATTATTAATCCTCCAATTTTTCTTATTCTCGTTAAATTGTTTAGATACTAACGTTAGTAACATAATAACAACACATACCAGCACTCCAAAAACAACAATACTCACGCCATATTTTTTCATCTACTGACATTCACCTGTCTAATACGACACATTATATTCTGCCATTGCTTCATTTGTATCATTCCCTCAATCATCAAATTCTGCGCGCTACTAAACCCGTCCGTTAATGTCAGTCAGCGCCAGCGTCACGCGGTCCGCTTTATTCTTATTTTGCTTCATGCAGCCAGTGCAGTGTGATAGCATGATAAGCCCTCGTAAACCGGACAGGTTATATTCATTATTCTAATTACTATAAAAACAACGCCCAATTATGTTATAGATGACATATGCGTCACTAATTAACAATGCAAATGAGCAATAACGCCCCCATCCTCCGTCTGGATATAACAACAGAAATATAACAATTGATATTGCAACACATATTATTGCGGTAACGAATAATTTATGATAAATACTATTATTAATAGCAGTTACGTTAATCACTATTAAAGCAATTATGGACAAAATCAATCCTATACAAAAAAATAAAATTTTCACTGTGATGTTCCACTGTTTGTTGTCGTACTGCTTCCCCTTGATGAGGATGCCCCTACACCCATTGTAGTAACAGCCCCTTTTCTTTCTGGTGGAGTAGCAGATGTACCAGGAGCAGATTTGAACTGACGTTGGCTCCAGCTACGACAAATATCATCATAACCATAGTAGCTTCGCTCACCAATTTTCTTATCCATCATCTCTTTAAATATTTTATCTTGCGTAGTATTTGCTTTTTTTATAATCAACTATTACCCCTCCATGTGATATATCTTTATAAACCTCACCGTGCGGGAAGTCACTCATCCCATAACTATATGAATCATAAACACCATTTGGATCACCAACATTTATACTTTGATGGAGATCTGGTTCACCTGATGCCGCGCCCTCTAACCAAATATCCAGTCCCATGGGGTCAATAAGCTTTATTGGATTATTAAATACATAGCTATATAGATTCCATCCCCCCCATCAACCCTATCGGATCCTGTGTGATATACCTTCCCTGTGCAGGGTCGTAGTACCGGTGGCGGTTATAGTACAGTCCTGTCTCTTTATCCCACTGCTGCCCCGGCAGACGGATAAGCTGTTCCAGGTTATGCGAGTTATCTTCCCGCAGCATATTCCCCCCATTCATCAAACTCAGCGCGCCATGCAACCCGTCCGTTAATGTCAATCAGCGCCAGCGGCAGCCCCCGGTGGTCGCAGTGGTACAGGTGGATTTTACGTTCCGGCGTGTATTCCGGCTCTGTCTGGTTTTGTATCTGCGCCGGCGTCAGGCCGCACTGTGCCAGCCACGCCTGGTTAGCTTCGCTGAGTTCCCCGCGCTGTAGTTCTGCTTCCAGATTATCCACCATCGCCACCAGTTCCGGCGGGAAGGTCACGTTTGCTTCCTGCTGAAATTTCTCCGCCAGCGTGCGACGTACTGCTTTTGCCAGCTCTGCGGTCCGGGTTTCGATTCTGACCAGCGGCGTGAAGCTACCCAGTGTGTAAATCGCCTGCACGCGTTGTGTAGCTGAGCGGGCAGATGAACTGTTTCAGATTTTTTCTTTCGAACACAAAAACCTTCTTACCAGTAGAACACATCCCCCCCCCCAATTCCTCCTAAAATAGCACCTGTTAGAACACCTTCAAGAAGTAAAATATACTCATTTTGATTTATACCCGAAACTAAATAAGTAAACATAACACCTAAAGCCACAGCCAATGAGGAATGAAAAATAGAGTTTTTATGTATTAAAAAACCGGTAAGACATCCACATAAAAACATTATAGAATAAGCTATTAAGTTAAAAAAAAGAATTAACAAATGATTTTGGTAAAACTCTTTAAATATATACCATAAAATAATTTTAAGAGAGTTCCTTGCAAATGAACAAGTGTTAATGCAGATAATATATGAAAGCGCCACACCTACTCTTGGCGATAGTTCCGTGAACTTTTTTTATATGCTTATCCATTTAACTTTATTACTTTTGACCACATGATTTTTTACCTAATTCTTGAGTCGCCTCAGAATTTTTAAAGCACTGATAGCTACTCTTTGAACCACATGTTATTGACTGCGAATGAGCATCAATAAGATCTTTTGCATTGTCTATAATAGTATCTGTAGCTGATGCTATGTCTGAAGGATCCTCTCCAGGGTCTGGAATTCCTCTACCAGCCTCAACCTCATTAATAGGGAACCAGCCGGTTTGAAAAGTCCGATTATTAACAGATTTTGTGTTACCAAATTGATCTTCACATATCGCATTTACATTTATATAACTATTCCCAAATTTCTTTCCTCTGTCTTCATCCCATCGTGAAAATTTCCACTCAGATACAGGCTTCGGAAATGAATTCTCATATTGAATTGCAGCACGATTATAAACATCTTTTATGCCCGGTTGATCCAGCAAGAAATTTAATGCACCCAATCCACTTAATCCCAGCGGATCTACCTCTGTGACTGGATTCACCGGATATTGATATAAATTCCACCCACCGTTCAATCCAATAGGATCCTGCGTGACATACCTTCCCTGTAACGGGTCGTAGTACCGGTGCCGGTTATAGTACAACCCCGTCTCTTTATCATACTGCTGCCCCGGCAAGCGGATGAGTTGTTCCAGGTTATGCGGGTTATCTTCCCGCAGCATATTCCCCCATTCATCAAACTCAGCGCGCCACGCAACCCGTCCGTTAACGTCAATCAGCGCCAGCGGCAGCCCCCGGTGGTCGCAGTGGTACAGGTGGATTTTGCGTTCCGGCATATATTCCGGCTCTGTCTGGTTTTGTATCTGCGCCGGCGTCAGGCCGCACTGTGCCAGCCACGCCCGGTTGGCTTCGCTGAGTTCTTCGCGCTGTAGCTCCGCTTCCAGATTATCCACCATTGCCACCAGTTCCGGCGGGAAGGTCACGTTTGCTTCCTGCTGAAATTTCTCCGCCAGCGTGCGACGTACTGCTTTTGCCAGCTCTCCGGTAGCCGTTTCAATACGGATGAGCGGGGTGAAGCTCCCCGGCAGGTACACCGTCTGAATACGTGTTTTGTCCGTCTGCGTGGTGGTCAGCCTGTCGCCGTCCCAGGCGTACCACACGGTTTCCTGCAGCGCCGGCTGTGAACACGAGCCATCGTGATATACCGTACATGCCCACACCCGTTTGCTGATTCGCCGTCCCAGTGGGTCGTAAAGATAACGGCTTTCCGTCAGCACGTTGCCTGCCTGCATCCGGCGGTAGTGCGCCAGTCGGTGCTGGTTATCATACTCATAATGATGCGACAGGCTGCCGTGCGGGTGTATCCGGCGCTCGTCTTTCTCCGTCAGCCTGCCGTGTTCGTCATAATGATAAAAGTTCTCCACATCCTGGCTGATGCGGTTATCCGGGAAGCGTTCCGGCAGCATCGGGTATTTATCCCGTTCCGCTGTCCGGTTGCCCGCCGGGTCGGTGAACGTCCACTGCGCCAGGTCATGGCCGGGAGAGGTAATGTGCGTGCCGAGTAATCGCCCGGCGTCGCCGTACTGATAATCCCGCTGCTCATGCTGCCCGCTGATACGGACAAGATGTCCGCCGGTATTCCAGGTGTAGTCGCGGTTAAGCTGAAGAATATTGAGGTGGTGGCTCTGTAGCTGCCCGCCCGGCGCGTATGCCGTGGTCAGGTCGTAGTCGCCGAAGCGGCGCTGCGTTTCCCGGTGCAGGTGGTCGCGGGTGAACTCAACCAGCGGTGTGTCGCCGAGTTTCATCCCGGCCAGATAACCGCTGCCGTACGTCAGCCACGCCACCGGGGGGAAGGGCGTCCGGCGTCACGCGGTCCGGCAGTCCCTTGTCACTGTAATCGTGCCGGGTTTCGTGTTGCCAGAGTAGTTCATTCGTTTCAGGATGGTGCACCGTCTGGCGTTCGCTGATAAGGCGGCCCTGTTTATCGTGCTTATATTCCACCGTTACCCGATGCCCGTCGCTGAGATGGCTGATTTCCGTCAGCCAGCCGCGCTCGTTGTAGGTCCACTGTTCCGCCGGCTCATCATTGACGGTGCGGTGCGTCAGGCGGTCGGATGCATTGTAATGCCAGAGGGTGACGAGGCTTTCATCCTCGCTGCGGATAAGCTGTCCGGTAATACCGTACTGATAACGCTGCGTCCTGCCGTCAAAGCCCGTTTCCTGTAGCAGCCTGTCCAGCAGGTCATAAGCGAAGATGGTGTGGCTGCCGTTCTCGTTGGTCAGTTGGGTAAGGCGACCTGCAGCGTCGTATGCCATCTGCCGCATCAGGCCGCCTTCGGTGGTGCTCACCGGGTGTCCTGCGTCGTCGTATTCTGTGGTCTGCCTGCTGCCGTCCGGATGAATAACCGCCGTCAGGTCACCTGCGATGCTGTACACATATCGGGTCTCATGGCCCGTTGCATTTTGCTGGCAGACAAGTCTGCCCCGCTCATCGTAAGCGCGGTACTGGCTGAGGCCTTCTTCCTGATGGAGGGCAGTGACCTGCCCGAAGATGTCGTATTCATAGCGGGTCTGGTAGCCCGAGCAGTCGGTGAAGGTCAGCAACTGCCCGTAGCGGCTCCACGTCATCTGTTTGCGGCTGCCGGTGGCGTCTTCGCTGGCGGAGGGGTAATCGCTGTGCGGACCGGCATACATATAGCGGGTGGTGTTCCCCTGGCGGGAAGTCTGCGCTGTCCGCCGGCCATGCTCATCATATTCGTGCTTATCCCGTAAGCCATCCGGGTGGATGACGGTGGTCAGCTGGCGCTGGTCGTTGTAACTGAAGCGGACTGACCTGCCATCAGGCGTGACAATTTCTGTGACGTTACCGGAAGCGATACTGTACCGGTATTCGGTTTTCCGGCCTGCCGCATCGGTCTGCGCGGTGAGCCAGCCCAGGATGTTGTACCCGCTGAGGGTTTCACTTCCGTCGGCGTGACACTTTTTCACCACCCGTTTCAGTCCGCCTTCACCTTCGGTGTGCAACACCTCCCGGCGGTTCAGGCTGTCGGTGATGGCGACGGCATTTTTCTCATACTCATACGAGTAACTCAGCCCGGCCGGATTGTGCTGCTCCACCACACGGCCAGCCGCATCATAGCGGTAGGTGGTCTGCGGCCGTCCGGTGTACTGGTGCGCCGTCATGCGCCCCGGGTGTTTATCGTCATAAATGAAACCCCGCACCGGCGTATCGCTGCGGTCATACACCGCCGCCAGCTCGCCGCGCGGGGTGTACGCATAGCGCACCAGCGGTGCAGTGGGAAGATTTTCCGGGTATGCCGGGTCGTGGGTCAGCCACACGGCCTCAAGGCGAATGCCGCGGTCAGCGCCATAGCCGGAGACCGGCATCGTCTGCGGGTATTCCGGCGCCCTGACGCCGGAAGAGGCCGCCCGTTTACGCGCCGCCTCCGCCCGCTGCGCCTGTGTGGTCAGCGCCAGCCGGAAGCGACGACCTGCGCCGTCGGTGACAGCCGTGATATTCCCGGCAAATTCCCCGACTGCGTCCCGGTGAAAGGTTTGTGTGCGCCCGAAACGGTCAGCCAGCCCGGTCAGCACCCGGTACGGCGGCAGCGGGGCGGGCAGCGCCTCATCCGCTCCCGGTACGCGTTCAGGCCAGCCGAGAATCCACCACGGCCCCTGTGCGCTGCTGGTCGCCAGATAAAGATGCGGACTTAAGCGCAGGTCTTCCGGCAGGGTCAGCCACAACACATGCAGTGCATTGCTTTCATGCAGTTTCAGCACGCCGCCCCGCGCCAGCCAGAAGCGTTCGCTGCGGCTGAAGGCTGTTTCACCGGGAAACAGCGGCTCGAAGTGAATGCTGCGCCCGCCGTTGTCGTTGAGGATAAGTTCCTCATCGCGAAGCTGTAAGCGGATATCGAAGGGGGCTTTCCAGCCGGGGCCGAAGATGCTCACCGGAGCAGGCGTTTTTGTCCGGTAGCTGCTGTAGGTTCTGGAGAGTACAAACGGTAACGGACCGGGCAGGGCGATATCGGTTTCACCGGGCAGGACTTTGGCACCGAGAAGAGGATTGACCGGCGGGCCATAGGTGACACCGCCAGGGCAGACCGAGCAGGCCACACCTGTTGGCGCGCCAATCATCACGCCCGCCGAGCCCTGGACAATGCTACCGCCCGTCTGCGTCATGTCGCCCAGACGCGCCGCTGGTTTTCCGCTCATGCTCAAATCCTTTTAATCAGGTATTGAGCAAGGAGCCTACCGGGAACAGTTCGTGAGAAAAGTGCAAAAAAAGGCGCTGGGGGGGAATTTTGAGAATATATAAAGATCAGGGGGGATACAATAAATATCCTCCGACATAGCCGGAGGTTTTTCGGATGCGCCTATAAGGCTCTGTTACCAGCCGCGCCCTAACAGGCGCATACAATCTGACATTTGCATCAGACTTCGTTACTTACGGCCCGGAAGCGGCGAAAGAAATTATGCGTGAATTGGGGATCGACCCGGAGACGTGGGAATATTGATTGTTAAATCAATCGCTGATGTTTAAGAGGCGGGATGATTCCCGCCTCTTTTTGACCCCTTCATGGACTCACAACGTTACTTACTAATACCATTGAATTTATTCAGTGTTTCTTCCATTTTGAGCGTTTCTTTACGATTCAAAGGATAGAAATAAATCAGAATAACCGCTGCCAAAAACAGGCATGTAGCCGGTAAGAGATTCGCCATCGTATAGATATTTTCCTGCACGATGCGGGTTTGCATAGCGCCGCCCGTTGATGAGGATTGATAGCCAATGATGGCCAGCATAAAACCGCCAATCGCCCCTGCGCACGCCTGACCAATCTTGCGGGCAAAGAAGTTCACACCATAAACAGTCCCATCCTCGCGATCGCCTGTGACATACTGGTGATAATCACAAACATCCGTCATAAATGCCCAAATCATGAGGTTGAATAACCCTGCCCCCAGCGTCGCCAGGAACAGGAATACCAAATAGATTTTCGCGTCAGTAATGTGGACGAAGTACATAATCAGATACATCGCGACCGCAAAGAGTAGCGCGCCTACGCTGGCCTCTTTCTTACCAAACCGCTTCGTGAGCCAGGATGCCGATGGCGCCAGCAAAACCAGAGAGCCAAAGGTGAAGAGCAATGCAACGGACATGGCCTCTTTGTTATGGAAATAGTCATTAAACAGGTAAGTCATATTGGTACCGGAAAGCCCCTGGTTAATCACAATTAGCAGATCCACAACCACTAAAACAATCAGCGCTTTATTGCGTAACAGCCCTTTCAGCAATTCCGAAACAGGCATGCGCTCTTTTCTCTCCACCCGTACACGTTCCGTCGTTAACTGGCAGGTCAAAGTTAAAAAAACAAAGCCCAACACAGCACAACCTATAGCGATCCAGAAGAAGTGCTGCCCAGAAATCACCTGGCTTCCATCCACCAGAGTGGTGTACATCAGGACTGGAATAAAAAAGCCGGTTGTTCCGCCACCGATGGCTGATCCAACGCTGCGCCAGGTCGAGAGCGACACACGATCTTCTGGATTCGAGCTAATCGCCGCGGACATAGCGCCATAAGGAATACTCACGGTAGATAACAGTGAACCGTAAATAAAATAGGAGCCGCAGATGTAGATAATTTTCGCTGTATAAGAAAAATCATGCACAAACGGAAGAAACAGGACAACCGTAATGATACAGAATGGATACTTCATACGGCGTACCCAGGGGTTAAACCGCCCATGTACCGTCAGCTTAGAGGTATCACACAAGCGACCTACGCCAACATCAACAAACGCATCAAAGAGTTTGGTCACAAAATAGAGTGAGCCGACAATCACGCCGGAAACACCGAGTACGTTAGTGTAGTAAATCATTAAAAAACTATTTACCAAACCAAGAATAAAACAGGTCCCCAGGTCACCACACAAATAACCAATTTTATCTCTGAATCCGAAAGGCCTGACGGCAATATTTTTATTGCTACCGGTCATAGTTCCATCATTGAACATGATGTCAACTCCTAAGACATATTATTCACGAAAATTATGCCTACATTTTCATGATCCGCATAATAAACCGATACAAAAAGCATTAACGATCAGAAGTTATAACCAATACCAACACGGTAACGCGTCTGGCGATCGTCCGTGGTTGTCGTGTTATAGCCTGAGGAGACATTACCCGCCTCAACAAAAGGAACCCAGGAACCTATTTTATAAGCGATGCGGAAGTTATATTCATAATCTTCTTTTTTTGTTATTATACAAATCTTGGTGATGCTGCCAACTTACTGATTTAGTGTATGATGGTGTTTTTGAGGTGCTCCAGTGGCTTCTGTTTCTATCAGCTGTCCCTCCTGTTCAGCTACTGACGGGGTGGTGCGTAACGGCAAAAGCACCGCCGGACATCAGCGCTATCTCTGCTCTCACTGCCGTAAAACATGGCAACTGCAGTTCACTTACACCGCTTCTCAACCCGGTACGCACCAGAAAATCATTGATATGGCCATGAATGGCGTTGGATGCCGGGCAACTGCCCGCATTATGGGCGTTGGCCTCAACACGATTTTACGTCACTTAAAAAACTCAGGCCGCAGTCGGTAACCTCGCGCATACAGCCGGGCAGTGACGTCATCGTCTGCGCGGAAATGGACGAACAGTGGGGCTATGTCGGGGCTAAATCGCGCCAGCGCTGGCTGTTTTACGCGTATGACAGGCTCCGGAAGACGGTTGTTGCGCACGTATTCGGTGAACGCACTATGGCGACGCTGGGGCGTCTTATGAGCCTGCTGTCACCCTTTGACGTGGTGATATGGATGACGGATGGCTGGCCGCTGTATGAATCCCGCCTGAAGGGAAAGCTGCACGTAATCAGCAAGCGATATACGCAGCGAATTGAGCGGCATAACCTGAATCTGAGGCAGCACCTGGCACGGCTGGGACGGAAGTCGCTGTCGTTCTCAAAATCGGTGGAGCTGCATGACAAAGTCATCGGGCATTATCTGAACATAAAACACTATCAATAAGTTGGAGTCATTACCATATTCATGACGATAATCTACATAGCCCGCATGAGCGGACCAGGAGAATAATGAAACAAGTAATAATGCGTATCCACGCTTCATAGCAATCCCTCTTAAATAAAAGATCAATAAGTGTGATTTTATTCGCATCACCAAAAAGAAATTTCCGTGATGACAACAAAGTCTAGGAATAATGTTAAATCACAATCCGGAGTTTATTTAAGCGAGAGGACCAAAACCTTTTTTAATTTTGCCAACATCGAAAACTCATGGCAATAAAATAAAGAAACGAGAGACATACATCAACAACAGAAACAATTTATCTAGAAAATAAAAACATTATTTCATTTTGACTTTAATTTATTTATTCAGGATATAAATGAGAGAAAGAAAATGATAAAATTCAGATACAAAAAAAGCGCCAGTCGGCGCTTTTTTTTGACAGCTGAAACTTATTTGCTGCCCGGGATGTTGAAACGCTTGTTGAAGCGGTCAACACGGCCACCGGTTGCAACGTCACGCTGTTTGCCAGTGTAGAACGGGTGGCATTTACCGCACACGTCCAGGTTCAGATCGTGACCAACGGTAGAGCGGATTTTCATGACGTTACCGCAAGAACAGGTAGCAGTAATTTCTTCGTATTTCGGGTGAATATCTTTTTTCATGGGGAAACCTCAGTTTAAGGCCGCGTCGCTCTTCCAGCCCTAACGCCAGACACCACGCGATGTTGATAGTATAGTTTGACGCAATCAATTTGCATCAAAGGCGGCGAATCATACAGAAATTAGCCCGCTCATGCAAACTGATTCGCTCGTCACCCACGACTAATGTGTATACTAACCCGCCAGATTTCAAGTCAGGACGATTTATGCCCGTAGCGCACGTTGCCTTACCCGTTCCGCTTCCTCGCACCTTTGACTATCTTCTGCCGGAAGGCATGAACGTCAACGCGGGGTGTCGCGTGCGCGTGCCGTTTGGCAAACAGCAGGAGCGCGTTGGGATCGTGGTCTCAGTCAGCGATAAAAGCGAGTTGCCGCTGCATGAATTGAAAGCAGTGGTTGAAGTGCTGGACAGCGAATCGATTTATTCGTCCTCCGTCTGGCGTTTGCTACTTTGGGCGGCGGATTATTACCATCATCCCATTGGAGATGTACTGTTCCACGCCCTACCCATCCTGCTGCGTCAGGGGAAACCCGCGACCAACACGCCAATGTGGTACTGGTTTGCCACCGAAGAGGGCCAGGCGGTTGATCTTAATAGTCTGAAACGTTCTCCCAAACAGCAGCAGGCGCTGGCTGCGTTGCGTCAGGGGAAAATCTGGCGCGATCAGGTGGCCGATCTCGAATTCAACGATGCCGCTCTGCAGGCGCTGCGTAAAAAAAGGCCTCTGCGAACTGGCGAGTGAAACCCCTGGTTTCAGCGACTGGCGCACGCACTACGAGGTCTGCGGTGAACGACTGCGTCTGAACACCGAACAGGCCACCGCCGTGGGCGCCATTCACAGCGCATCCGACAGTTTCTGTGCCTGGCTACTGGCCGGGGTGACGGGCTCAGGGAAAACCGAGGTTTACCTGAGCGTACTGGAAAACGTTCTGGCGCAGGGCAAGCAGGCGTTAGTGATGGTGCCGGAAATTGGCCTGACACCGCAAACCATCGCCCGTTTTCGCGAACGTTTCAACGCGCCGGTGGAAGTATTACATTCCGGTCTTAACGACAGCGAACGCCTTTCAGCCTGGCTGAAGGCCAAAAACGGCGAAGCGGCCATCGTGATTGGTACGCGTTCGTCATTATTTACACCGTTTAAAAATCTTGGCGTCATCGTTATCGATGAAGAGCACGACAGCTCTTATAAACAGCAAGAAGGCTGGCGCTACCACGCTCGCGATCTGGCGATCTGGCGTGCGCATAGCGAACAGATCCCGATTATCCTTGGCTCGGCAACACCCGCGCTTGAGACGCTTTGCAATGTCAGGCAGAAAAAATACCGCATGCTGCGCCTGACGCGTCGTGCCGGAAATGCACGCCCCGCCACTCAGCATGTACTCGATTTAAAAGGTCAACAGGTGCAGGCAGGCCTGGCACCGGCGTTAATCACCCGTATGCGCCAGCATTTACAGGCCGATAACCAGGTGATTTTATTCCTCAACCGCCGGGGTTTTGCGCCTGCGCTACTTTGCCACGACTGCGGCTGGATTGCGGAGTGTCCGCGTTGCGATCACTATTACACCTTACATCAGGCGCAGCACCACTTACGCTGCCATCACTGCGACAGCCAACGTCCGGTACCGCGTCAGTGCCCCTCCTGCGGTTCCACGCATATGGTGCCGGTCGGGTTAGGCACCGAGCAGCTTGAACACGCCTTAGCCCCCATTTTTCCCGGCGTACCGATTTCCCGTATTGACCGCGACACCACCAGCCGTAAAGGCTCGCTTGAGCAGCATCTGGCGGAAGTGCATCGCGGCGGCGCAAGGATCCTGATCGGCACCCAGATGCTGGCAAAAGGTCATCACTTTCCTGACGTGACGCTGGTTGCGCTGCTGGATGTGGACGGTGCGCTGTTCTCCGCAGACTTCCGCTCGGCGGAGCGCTTTGCCCAGCTTTATACCCAGGTATCCGGGCGCGCAGGTCGCGCGGGTAAACAGGGGGAAGTGGTTTTGCAGACCCATCATCCGGAACATCCGCTGCTGCAAACGCTGTTGCATAAAGGCTATGACGCCTTTGCTGAACACGCGCTGGCGGAACGGCAAACGCTGCAACTGCCACCGTGGACCAGTCACGTTATTGTGCGGGCAGAAGATCATAATAATCAGCAGGCACCGCTGTTTTTGCAGCAGTTGCGTAATCTGATTCAGGCCAGTCCGTTAGCTGACGATAAGCTCTGGGTTTTAGGCCCGGTGCCGGCGCTGGCGCCGAAGCGCGGAGGCCGCTATCGCTGGCAGATTTTATTGCAACACCCGTCACGCATTCGTTTGCAACACATCGTCAGTGGAACGCTGGCGCTCATCAACACTTTGCCGGATTCGCGCAAGGTGAAATGGGTGCTGGATGTCGATCCCATTGAGGGATAACCCCCCTCACGATGCGAGGCGGATCGTAAAATTCAACACCCATCACACTTTTTATGAAAATTCTGTAACCGTTTCCATTCGCTATCTGATAAAAATGTTTTCGATGTGAATTTAAACAGGGATTGTGCTGCGCCGGATTTCCCAGGCGAGGAGAAAGAGTGAAACCGAATAAGCAGGTTGCTGCCGCTACAATGAAAGATGTTGCCATGAAGGCGAAAGTCTCAACGGCAACCGTGTCCCGCGCGCTAATGAACCCGGATAAAGTCTCTCAGTCCACCCGAAACCGGGTTGAACAGGCAGCTGTAGAGGTGGGGTATTTACCGCAGGCGGCGGGGCGCAACGTTAAACGTAATGAATCGCGAACCATCCTGGTGATTGTCCCGGATATTTGCGATCCCTTCTTTAGCGAACTGATCCGTGGGATCGAGGTCACTGCCGCCAGTCATGGCTATCTGGTACTGATCGGCGATTGCGCGCACCAGAATCAGCAGGAAAAGACGTTTGTTAATCTGATCATCACCAAGCAAATTGATGGCATGTTGCTGCTGGGCTCTCGTCTGCCGTTTGACGCCAGTATTGAAGAACAGCGCAATCTGCCACCAATGGTGATGGCGAACGAATTTGCGCCGGAACTGGAGCTGCCCACCGTCCATATCGATAACCTGACCGCCGCCTTCAATGCCGTGAACTATCTGCATGAGCTGGGGCATCAGCGCATCGGTTGTATCGCCGGGCCAGAAGAGATGCCGCTGTGTCATTACCGCCTGCAGGGATATGTGCAGGCGCTGCGTCGTTGTGGTGTGGCGGTGGATCCGCACTATATCGCTCGCGGAGATTTTACTTACGAGGCGGGTGGCAATGCGCTCAGACAGTTGTTTGAACTGCCACAACCGCCGACAGCCGTATTCTGTCACAGTGATGTTATGGCGCTCGGCGCGCTGTCATGGGCGAAACGCCAGGGCATAAAAGTCCCGCAAGATTTGTCGATCATTGGATTCGATAACATCGCGCTGGCAGAATTCTGTGATCCGCCGCTGACTACCGTTGCACAACCGCGCTTTGAAATTGGTCGTGAAGCGATGCTGTTACTGCTTGACCAGATTCAGGGGCAGAATGTCAACAGCGGCTCGCGTTTAATGGATTGTGAGTTAATCCTTCGGGGTACGACGCGCGCCTTAACGTAAACCTTTCAGACACCGTGTCTGGTCAAAGGCCCGCCGCTTAAGTAACATGGCGGGCTGACGAACGAATCAATACAGCGAAACGATAGTGGCACAACGAGATTATGTACGTCGCGGCCAACCGGCACCTTCGCGGCGCAAAAAGAGCACCTCACGGAAAAAGCAACGCAACACGTCTGCGGTATCGCCCGCAATGGTCGCCATTGCCGCCGCCGTCCTTGTGGCCTTTATCGGCGGTCTGTACTTCATTACGCATCATAAGAAAGAAGAATCTGAAACGTTGCAGGGTCAGAAGGTGACCGGCAACGGGCTGCCGCCAAAACCGGAAGAGCGCTGGCGCTATATTAAAGAGCTGGAAAGCCGCCAGCCTGGCGTACGTGCGCCGACAGAGCCGTCTGCGGGTGGTGAAGTGATGAAGCCAGACCAACTGACCAACGAACAGCGTCAGTTGCTTGCGCAAATGCAGGCCGATATGCGCCAGCAACCTACGCAACTCAACGAAGTGCCGTGGAACGAGCAGACGCCTGCGCAGCGTCAGCAAACGTTGCAGCGTCAGGCTCAGCAACGTCAGGCTGAGCAGCAGCAACAACAGCAGTGGAGCAACACGCAGCCGGTACAACAGCCACGCACGCCGCCGCAGACGCAAACGCGTACCGCGCAAACTGCGCCGGTGCAGCAGACGCCGAAACAAACACCGCAGAAACCTGCGACAACGTCTCAGCCGTATCAGGATCTGCTGCAGACTCCGGCGCACACCACGGCGTCTCAGCCAAAAACGCAGCAGGCCGCTCCGGTTGAGCGCGTGCCAGAAGCGCCGAAGCCAACCGCGGAGAAGAAAGACGAACGTCGCTGGATGGTTCAGTGCGGATCGTTTAAAGGCGCAGAGCAGGCTGAAACCGTGCGCGCACAACTTGCTTTCGAAGGCTTTGACTCCAAAATCACCACCAATAATGGCTGGAATCGCGTGGTCATCGGGCCGGTGAAAGGGAAAGAGAATGCCGACAGCACCATTAGCCGTCTGAAGATGGCAGGTCACACAAACTGTATTCGACTCGCCTCCGGGGGGTTGAAACCCCCCAAAATCCCCCCCATCTATACTTGCATTACGCCCCGCACACCGTGCGGGGCTTGTATTCTGCATTTGTAACCAAGGGGTCTGCTCGTGACAACAATAGTAAGCGTACGCCGTAACGGCCAGGTGGTTATCGCCGGTGATGGTCAGGCCACACTGGGCAACACCGTCATGAAAGGCAACGTGAAGAAAGTGCGCCGTCTGTACAACGACAAAGTCATTGCGGGCTTTGCGGGCGGTACGGCGGATGCATTCACGCTGTTTGAACTGTTTGAGCGCAAGCTGGAAATGCATCAGGGACACCTGGTCAAAGCCGCCGTGGAGCTGGCGAAAGACTGGCGTACCGATCGTATGCTGCGCAAACTCGAGGCGCTGTTAGCCGTCGCGGATGAAAACGCCTCCCTCATCATCACCGGTAACGGTGACGTCGTGCAGCCGGAAAACGATCTGATTGCCATCGGCTCCGGCGGTCCCTACGCCCAGGCTGCGGCCCGCGCTCTGCTGGAAAACACCGAGCTCGGCGCTCGCGAAATAGCTGAAAAAGCGTTGGATATTGCAGGTGATATCTGCATTTACACCAACCATTTCCATACCATTGAAGAATTACCCTCTAAAGCGTAAGGATCTCCCATGTCTGAAATGACCCCACGCGAAATTGTCAGCGAACTGAATAAGCACATCATCGGCCAGGATAACGCCAAGCGTTCCGTGGCGATTGCACTGCGTAACCGCTGGCGCCGCATGCAGCTCGACGAAGAGCTGCGCCATGAAGTCACACCGAAAAACATTCTGATGATAGGCCCCACCGGCGTCGGTAAAACCGAAATCGCCCGTCGTCTGGCAAAGCTTGCCAACGCGCCGTTCATCAAAGTCGAAGCGACCAAATTCACCGAAGTGGGTTATGTCGGTAAAGAAGTGGATTCCATCATCCGCGATCTGACCGATGCCGCGATCAAAATGGTTCGCGTCCAGGCGATCGAGAAAAATCGTTATCGTGCAGAAGAGATGGCGGAAGAGCGCATTCTTGATGTGCTGATCCCACCGGCTAAAAATAACTGGGGCCAGGCGGAGCAGCAGTCTGAGCCGTCCGCTGCGCGTCAGGCATTCCGTAAAAAGCTACGCGAAGGCCAGCTCGACGATAAAGAAATCGAGATCGATCTTGCCGCCGCACCGATGGGCGTTGAAATCATGGCGCCTCCGGGAATGGAAGAGATGACCAGCCAGCTTCAGTCCATGTTCCAGAACCTGGGCGGACAGAAGCAGAAAGCGCGTAAGCTGAAAATCAAAGACGCGATGAAGCTGCTGATTGAAGAAGAAGCGGCCAAGCTGGTGAATCCGGAAGAGCTGAAGCAGGAAGCCATCGACGCCGTTGAGCAGCACGGGATCGTGTTTATCGACGAAATCGACAAAATCTGTAAGCGTGGCGAATCCTCTGGCCCGGACGTGTCCCGTGAAGGCGTACAGCGCGATCTGCTGCCGCTGGTTGAAGGCTGCACCGTCTCCACCAAGCACGGTATGGTCAAAACCGATCACATTCTGTTTATTGCCTCTGGCGCATTCCAGGTGGCGAAGCCGTCTGACCTGATCCCGGAACTGCAGGGTCGTTTGCCAATTCGTGTCGAGTTGCAGGCGCTGACCACCAGCGACTTCGAACGCATCCTGACGGAACCTAACGCCTCTGTCACCGTGCAGTACAAAGCGCTGATGGCGACCGAAGGCGTCAACATTGAGTTTACGGAATCCGGCATCAAGAAAATTGCTGAAGCGGCATGGCAGGTTAACGAGACCACCGAAAACATCGGGGCTCGTCGTTTGCACACCGTTCTCGAGCGTCTGATGGAAGATATTTCCTATGATGCGAGCGATTTGAACGGTCAAAGCATAACAATTGATGCAGATTATGTGAGCAAACATCTGGATGCGCTGGTCGCAGATGAAGATCTGAGCCGTTTTATCCTATAATCGCGTTCACTGCATTTTCATCATTGTTGATGGGGCTGAAAGGCCCCATTTTTATTGGCGCTAAATATGACTGAACAACAACAAATTAGCCGCTCCCAGGCCTGGCTGGAAAGTTTACGACCCAAGACCCTACCGCTCGCCTTTGCGGCGATCATCGTCGGTACGGCCCTGGCATGGTGGCAGGGATACTTTGATCCGCTGGTCGCCCTGCTGGCGTTGATTACAGCAGGGCTGCTGCAAATCCTGTCGAACCTTGCCAACGATTATGGCGATGCCGTTAAGGGCAGCGACAAACCGGACCGCATCGGACCGCTGCGGGGGGATGCAAAAAAGGCGTCATTACTCAGCAGGAGATGAAGCGCGCGCTGATTATCACCGTCGTACTTATTTGCGTGTCCGGTCTGTCGCTGGTTGCCGTCGCGTGTCGCACGCCGGCGGATTTTGTCGGTTTCCTGGTGCTGGGTGTGCTGTCGATCATTGCCGCCATCACCTATACCGTGGGCAATCGTCCGTATGGCTACATCGGTCTGGGCGATATTTCCGTGCTGGTCTTCTTTGGCTGGCTGAGCGTGATGGGCAGTTGGTATCTGCAGGCGCATACGCTAATCCCGGCGCTGATTCTCCCGGCAACCGCCTGTGGGTTGCTGGCGACTGCGGTGCTTAACATCAATAACCTTCGCGATATTAACAGTGACCGGGAAAACGGGAAAAACACATTAGTCGTCCGCCTCGGCGCCGTGAATGCCCGCCGTTACCATGCCTGTCTGCTGATAGGGACACTGATCTGCCTGGCACTGTTTAACCTGCTTTCGTTGCAAAGCCCGTGGGGCTGGCTGTTCCTGCTGGCCGCGCCAGTGCTGGTAAAACAGGCGCGTTACGTGATGCGCCAGATGGAACCGGCAGCGATGCGCCCGATGCTTGAACGTACGGTAAAAGCCGCGTTACTGACTAACCTGCTGTTTGTTGTCGGGATTTTCTTAAGTCAGTGGGGAAGATAACTGACAAATATCAATTAACAATTGATGATTTTGCCAACAGTACACATAGCGCGATATACTAAAAATTCTCGCAGCAACTGAACGTTAAGCCTATGAAATACGATACTTCCGAGCTTTGTGACATCTATCAAGAGGATGTCAACGTCGTGGAACCACTGTTCTCTAACTTTGGAGGACGGTCGTCGTTTGGCGGACAAATCGTCACGGTGAAATGTTTCGAGGACAACGGGTTGCTCTATGATCTGCTCGAACAAAATGGCCGTGGTCGCATTCTGCTGGTTGATGGCGGCGGTTCTGTCCGTCGTGCGCTGGTCGACGCCGAACTGGCGCGTCTGGCGGTACAGAATGAATGGGAAGGGCTGGTCATTTACGGCGCGGTGCGTCAGGTAGACGATCTGGAAGAACTGGACATCGGCATTCAGGCGATTGCCGCGATTCCGGTAGGCGCCGCAGGTGAAGGGATTGGGGAAAGCGATATCCGCGTGAATTTCGGCGGCGTGACGTTCTTCTCCGGCGACCATCTGTACGCCGACAACACGGGAATCATCCTTTCCGAAGATCCTCTCGATATCGAGTGATCGAAAAAGGCACCGCAAGGTGCCTTTTTTTATGCGCGGTGTCATCTGAGACAATGCCGGATGGCGGCGCAAGCGCCTTATCCGGCCTACAAGCTACTTGCGCATGAATCCCCAGGAGCGTAGTAAACTACGTGACTGGGGTGAATACGCGCAGCCAACGCCGCCATAACGTGAAAAATGACGAGGATTAGACTTCTTCCATGCGGCCCAGCAATGCCTGCAGACGATCCTGCCAGCCATTCTGCTGTTCTTTCAGAGACTGATTTTCGCGCTCGAGCTCTTCGCGGCTGTGCTGTGCAGACTGCACTTCCTGCGCCAGCGAGCTGTTCTTCTCTTTCAGCTCTTCAATTTCCATCTGCAACAAGGTGATGGTATCAATCGCCTGCTGTACTTTTGCTTCCAGTTTCTCAAACACTTCTAAAGACATGGTCATACTCTCCTGAATTGCAAGGCGACGCTTCACGTGAACGCGCACAATATATAGTGCCGATTGTATGAAGCCCCGCCCTCCCTGTCCAGCGGCATACCGCGCTGATTGCGGTTTACGCCTCTTTTCAGCCTGGTCTTACAGACTCTTCGCCTCTAACCCTTAAGTGTTAACAATCTGGTTAATGAAATGATTCAGCTCACACTATTTTTGTATAACAAAACGCGCCTTATGGCGCGAAAACGCTCATTTTATTGACGGAGTACACACATTTTAAGTTCGATATTTCTCGTTTGTGCTCGTTAACGATAAATTAACAGTGTGCCTACAGGGCATCGCGGACGTCAGTGACCTCCTCGCATACAATAAACATTAAACTCTTCAGGATCCGATTATGAGTCAAACATCAACCTTGAAAGGCCAGTGCATTGCTGAATTCCTCGGTACCGGGTTGTTGATTTTCTTCGGTGTGGGGTGTGTCGCTGCGCTTAAAGTCGCGGGTGCGTCTTTTGGTCAGTGGGAAATCAGCGTCATCTGGGGTCTGGGGGTGGCGATGGCTATCTACCTGACCGCAGGGGTGTCTGGCGCACATCTCAACCCGGCAGTCACGATTGCGTTGTGGCTGTTTGCGTGTTTCGACAAGCGCAAAGTTGTTCCTTTTATTCTTTCTCAATTTGCCGGTGCGTTTTGCGCAGCGGCGTTAGTTTACGGGCTTTATTACAATCTTTTCGCCGACTTCGAACAGACGCACCACATTGTGCGTGGCAGCATTGAGAGTGTTGATCTGGCTGGCACTTTCTCAACGTATCCCAACCCACATATCAATTTTGTGCAGGCCTTCGCGGTTGAAATGGTGATTACCGCTATCCTGATGGGGCTTATTCTGGCGCTGACTGATGACGGTAACGGTGTACCGCGTGGCCCGCTGGCTCCGTTGTTGATTGGTTTACTGATTGCGGTTATCGGCGCATCCATGGGCCCACTGACCGGGTTTGCGATGAACCCAGCGCGTGACATCGGTCCGAAAGCGTTCGCCTGGCTCGCGGGCTGGGGTAACGTTGCCTTCACCGGTGGCAAAGATATTCCTTACTTCCTGGTGCCGCTGTTTGGCCCCATCGTTGGCGCTATTTTGGGCGCTTTCGCCTATCGCAAGCTGATCGGCCGCCACTTGCCGTGCGATATCTGTGCCGTGGAAGAGAAGGAAACCACGACCACTTCACAACAAAAAGCGTCGCTGTAATGTGACTACGGGACAAAAAATTATGACTGAGAAAAAGTATATCGTTGCGCTCGACCAGGGCACTACCAGCTCCCGCGCCGTCGTAATGGATCATGATGCCAATATCGTGAGCGTTTCACAGCGCGAATTTGAGCAGATCTACCCGAAAGCAGGCTGGGTAGAACACGACCCGATGGAAATCTGGGCCACGCAGAGCTCGACGCTGGTGGAAGTGCTGGCGAAAGCGGACATCAGTTCCGATCAGATTGCAGCCATCGGGATCACTAACCAGCGTGAAACCACTATCGTCTGGGAACGAGAAACCGGTAAACCTATCTATAACGCGATCGTCTGGCAGTGCCGTCGTACCGCGGATATCTGCGAACGCCTGAAGCGTGATGGCATGGAAGAGTACATCCGCAATAACACCGGTCTGGTCATTGACCCCTATTTTTCCGGCACCAAAGTGAAGTGGATCCTCGACCACGTCGAAGGTTCCCGTGAGCGCGCACGTCGCGGCGAACTGCTGTTCGGCACCGTTGATACCTGGCTTATCTGGAAAATGACCCAGGGACGCGTACACGTCACGGATTACACCAACGCCTCGCGTACCATGCTGTTCAACATCCACACGCTGGACTGGGACGATAAAATGCTGGATGCGCTGGATATTCCACGAGCCATGCTGCCGGAAGTGCGTCGTTCTTCCGAAGTCTACGGTCAAACCAACATCGGCGGTAAAGGCGGCACGCGTATTCCAATTTCCGGTATCGCCGGTGACCAGCAGGCGGCGCTGTTCGGCCAGCTGTGCGTGAAGGAAGGGATGGCGAAAAACACCTACGGCACCGGCTGCTTTATGCTAATGAATACCGGCGAGAAAGCGGTTAAGTCTGAGAACGGCCTGCTGACCACCATCGCCTGTGGCCCGACCGGAGAAGTGAACTACGCGCTGGAAGGCGCGGTGTTTATGGCGGGCGCCTCTATTCAGTGGCTGCGCGATGAAATGAAGCTCATCAGCGACGCCTTCGATTCCGAGTATTTCGCGACCAAAGTGAAGGACACCAACGGCGTGTACGTTGTCCCCGCCTTCACCGGCCTGGGCGCGCCGTACTGGGACCCGTATGCGCGTGGCGCGATCTTCGGTCTGACCCGTGGTGTGAACTCCAACCACATCATCCGTGCAACGCTGGAATCTATCGCTTACCAGACCCGCGACGTGCTGGAAGCGATGCAGGCAGACTCCGGCATTCGCCTGCACGCCCTGCGTGTGGACGGTGGCGCGGTCGCCAACAACTTCCTGATGCAATTCCAGTCTGACATTCTCGGCACGCGCGTTGAGCGTCCGGAAGTGCGTGAAGTCACGGCGCTGGGTGCGGCCTACCTGGCCGGTCTGGCGGTTGGTTTCTGGCAGAACCTCGATGAGTTACAGGAAAAAGCCGTCATCGAACGTGAATTCCGTCCTGGCATCGAAACCACCGAGCGTAACTATCGTTACAGCGGCTGGAAGAAAGCGGTCAAACGCGCGCTGGCGTGGGAAGACCACGAAGAGTAATCGTAAATGGCCGGGTGACGACGCGAAAGCGTCTTATCCGGCCAACAGATACTATTACGGCGGGGGGCCAACCCCGCACACACATCAATAATTTCACGCCCTCCCCTGTGCTACACTTCGCGCCATTCCTTTTTGCTACGAGTTTGCTATGAGACGAGAACTTGCCATCGAATTTTCCCGCGTAACCGAAGCGGCGGCGCTGGCTGGCTACAAATGGTTAGGACGCGGTGACAAAAACACCGCCGACGGCGCGGCGGTTAACGCCATGCGCATTATGCTAAACCAGGTCAACATTGACGGAACCATTGTGATCGGCGAAGGCGAGATCGACGAAGCGCCGATGCTCTACATCGGTGAGAAAGTCGGTACCGGTCGCGGCGACGCGGTGGATATTGCCGTCGACCCCATTGAAGGCACGCGAATGACGGCAATGGGCCAGGCCAACGCGTTGGCCGTTCTGGCCGTGGGTGACAAGGGTTGCTTCCTGAACGCACCTGATATGTATATGGAAAAGCTGATTGTCGGACCGGGCGCAAAAGGCAGCATCGATCTCAACCTGCCGCTGGAAACGAATCTGCGTAATATCGCCAACGCGCTGGGCAAACCGTTGCGCGAGCTGACGGTAACGATCCTGGCAAAACCCCGTCACGATGAGGTGATCGCAGAGATGGCGAAGCTTGGCGTGCGTGTATTCGCGATTCCTGATGGCGATGTGGCCGCGTCCATCCTGACCTGCATGCCGGACAGTGAAGTCGATGTGCTGTACGGGATTGGCGGTGCGCCGGAAGGTGTGGTGTCCGCCGCAGTGATCCGCGCGCTGGATGGCGATATGCAGGGCCGCCTGCTGGCGCGTCATGATGTCAAAGGCGACAGCGATGAAAACCGCCGCATCGGCGAACAGGAACTGGCGCGCTGTCAGGCAATGGGCATCGAGGCCGGTAAAGCGCTGCGTCTGGATGAAATGGCTCGCAGCGACAACGTCATCTTCTCCGCAACCGGCATCACCAAAGGCGATCTGCTGGATGGCATTAGCCGTAAGGGCAATATCGCCACTACCGAAACGCTGCTGATCCGCGGTAAGTCACGCACCATCCGCCGTATTCAGTCGATTCACTATCTCGACCGTAAAGACCCGGACGTGCAGGCGCACATCCTGTAATTGATTTGTTCGTTCGAGCCTTCCAGCCCCTCCGGGGCTGGAAATCTTTCCGCCAACAAACGAAGATAAGGGGACGAGACCCGTACAGGAGAAAACCATGGCAGATTGGGTAACAGGCAAAGTCACAAAGGTACAGAACTGGACCGATGCCCTGTTTAGTCTGACCGTTCACGCCCCCGTTCATCCCTTCACCGCCGGTCAATTTACCAAGCTTGGCCTTGAGATTGACGGCGAGCGCGTCCAGCGCGCTTACTCGTATGTGAATGCCCCTGACAATCCCGATCTGGAGTTTTACCTGGTCACCGTGCCTGACGGTAAGCTCAGCCCGCGTCTGGCAGCACTCAAGCCCGGTGATGAAGTACAGGTGGTGAGCGAAGCCGCTGGTTTCTTTGTGCTGGATGAGGTGCCTGACTGCGACACGCTGTGGATGCTGGCAACCGGTACCGCCATCGGCCCCTATTTATCGATTCTGCAACTGGGCAAAGACCTTGAGCGTTTTAAAAACCTGGTGCTGGTGCATGCTGCGCGATACGCCGCGGATTTAAGCTATCTGCCGCTGATGCTGGCGTTGCAAAAACGCTACGAAGGTAAACTGCGGATCCAGACGGTGGTGAGCCGTGAAACGGTCTCAGGTTCACTGACTGGTCGCGTTCCGGCACTGATTGAGAGTGGTGAACTGGAAACAGCGGTGGGCTTACCGATCGATAAAGAGACCAGCCATGTGATGCTGTGTGGGAACCCGCAGATGGTCCGCGACACGCAGCAGCTACTGAAGGAGACCCGACAGATGACGAAACACCTTCGTCGCCGACCGGGCCATATGACCGCCGAGCATTACTGGTAATACGGCGCCGGATGAACGTGCTGCCTCAACCGGCCTACCGTAGGCCGGGCAAGCGCCGCTGGCTACAGTTTATGGCGCTGATTTAAACGCGACATCCTGCGTGTCTTTACCGTATTTATTTTCGCCCTGGGTGCCGACAAACGCCCCCAGGTCGATAATCGTCATGATGAGGATCAGCGTCGGCACAAAGCGTCCGACCACCCATTGCCACATCCCCGGCAAAATGGCCCAGTTGCCGGCTAACAACATCCAGGCAAGAATAATCAATAACGCCCACAGCCCTGAACGCCCACGATCGTGCAGACGTTTCACCGTAACCGCCGCCGTCGGCCAGAGCAGACACACCAGGGCAAAGGGCGCTATCTGATCAGGAAGTAATTTTTGACTCTCGAGCGAAAACAGAACCACCATGCTGAGTATCCACAGCACAATCCAGATCCAGAAATCACGGCGTCCAATACGCCCTTTAAATGAGAATAACCACTGCTGTAGGGTCATGCCTGTTCCTAAAAAATGACTGTCTTCGATAGTTTACCCTTTTGACAAGCCAGACGGTTATCGTTTTAATCGTGGACAGTCATAACGAAAGGTAAGATTGATGAAGCCAGGATGTTCACTGTTTTTATTATTGTTTTCGGCGATGCTCTCCGGCACGCCGGCGCTGGCGGCTGAGCCATTGGTGGCCACCACCGCACCGTATTTACTCGCCGGAGCGCCCACATTTGACCTTTCCATCAGCCAGTTTCGCGAAAACTTTAATAGCCAAAATCCGAAGCTTACCTTAAATGAATTCCGCGCCATCGACAGCAATCGCGACAAGGCCAACCTCACCCGCGCGGCCAGCAAAATAAATGAGAATCTGTATGCCTCAACCGCCCTTGAGCGCGGGACGCTGAAGATCAAGAGCATGCAGATAACCTGGCTGCCTATTCAGGGCCCGGAACAAAAAGCAGCAAAAACCAAAGCTCTGGAATATATGGCAGCGGTCATCCGCACCGTAGCCCCTCTACTGACCAAAGAGCAGAGCCAGAAAAAGCTGCAGAAACTCCTCGCCGCGGGAAAAAATAAGCGCTATTACGCGGAAACCGAAGGCGCAATTCGCTATGTAGTCGCAGATAACGGCGAAAAAGGGCTGACCTTCGCAGTTGAACCGATTAAGCTGACGTTATCTGAAAACCTGGATGGGTCCAATTGATGATAAAAAGCAAAGCCTTTCCAGGGAGTGATCTCTATACTGTTTCACAGACCATGCTGCCCTGAGGGGCGGCCATCTTCCTTAATTCGCTGACAAAGCGTGGAGAATAAAAATGCGACATCCTTTAGTGATGGGTAACTGGAAACTGAACGGCAGCCGCCACATGGTAAACGAACTGGTTGCTAACCTGCGTAAAGAGCTGGCTGGCGTTGCTGGCTGTGCGGTAGCGATCGCACCGCCGGAAATGTACATCGACCTGGCCAAACACGCGGCGGCCGGTAGCCACATCATCCTGGGCGCACAGAACGTTGACCTGAACCTGTCCGGCGCATTTACCGGTGAAACAAGCGCTGAAATGCTGAAAGACATCGGCGCGCAGTACATCATCATCGGCCACTCTGAGCGTCGTACGTACCACAAAGAGTCTGACGAACTGATCGCGAAAAAATTCGCCGTGCTGAAAGAGCAGGGTCTGACTCCCGTTCTGTGCATCGGTGAAACCGAAGCTGAAAACGAAGCAGGCAAAACTGAAGAAGTCTGCGCACGTCAGATCGACGCAGTGCTGAAAACACAGGGCGCGGCTGCATTCGAAGGCGTGGTTATCGCTTACGAACCCGTTTGGGCAATCGGCACCGGCAAATCTGCCACGCCGGCTCAGGCACAGGCTGTTCACAAATTCATTCGTGACCACATTGCCAAAGCGGACGCAAAAATTGCTGAGCAGGTCATCATCCAGTACGGCGGTTCTGTAAACGCAGCTAACGCGGCAGAACTGTTCGCTCAGCCGGATATCGACGGCGCGCTGGTGGGCGGTGCTTCTCTGAAAGCTGACGCTTTCGCTGTGATCGTTAAAGCAGCTGAAGCGGCAAAACAGGCTTAAGTTGTTGAGCCGGGGGGAATCGCTCCTCCGGCTTCTCCTTGTATTACCAGTATCCCAGCCAGTGCCACCAGAAAGCGCCCGTCACCGCCCAGATAGTCAGGTTCACCACACTCATCACCAGTCCCGTTTTCCACCATTCCGCCAGCGTGGCGTAACCCGAGCCAAAAATAATCGGCGCCGTGCCCGTTCCGTAGTGCGTGAGCGACATCATCAGCGAGGATGAGAAACCGAGCATCAGGCCGAGCAGTGCTGGCGGCGCGCCCAGGCTTAATCCGGCGATGAAGAAGGCAGAGAACATGGCGGTGATATGCGCCGTAGTGCTGGCGAAAAAATAGTGAGAATAGACGTACAGCAGAATGAGTAGCAGCGTTGCGATGCTCCAGTGAACGCCAAGATGATCAATCGCTGTCCCTACGCTCGTTGCCAGCCAACCCACCAGCCCCAGCTTGCTGAGAAAATCCGCCATCATCACCAGTGCGGCGAACCAGACAATGGTATCCCAGGCGCCGCGGCACTTAAGGATATCCTCCCAGTTGAGTACGCCAGTGAGCAACAGAATCGATAAACCGATCAGCGCCGCGCTGGTAGGGTTAACAGTCCAGCCGTTGCCCATGATCATCGCGGGAACGCCAGCCCACAAGCAGAGCAGCAAAATGAACACCGCCAACGTGATTTTTTCCGCCAGCGACAGCGGGCCGAGAAGATCCAGCTTTTGTCGGGCGAACTGCGGCGCGTTCGGCGTGCGGGTAATGGCGGGCGGATAGAGCCACCAGATGACGATGGGCATCACAATCAGCGAAACTACCGCCGGAAGGAGCGCAGCCATCGCCCACATCCCCCCAGGTCATATTCAGTACTCCATCCGTCCCCTTCGTTAAAAAGCTGACGATCAACGGGTTAGGGGCGGTTGCGGTGATAAACATCGCCGAGCTGATCGGGTTAATGTTGTAGTTCACCAGCGCCAGATATCGCCCCGTAGATCCATTTTCGCGATCGCCCGGCTGAGATCCCAGGCTATCCGCTATCGCACGCATGACCGGGTGGATAATCCCGCCACCGCGCGCCGTATTGCTTGGGGTGACGGGAGCAATCAGCGTTTCAGCGAGTGTTAATGCCCACGCGATACCTAAGGTTCGCTTACCAAACAACGCAATAAATCCGTAGCCGATACGCGCCCCAAGTCCTGTTTTCAGCAAGCTTTGCGACAGCATGATCGACAAACCGATCAACCAGATCAGTTGGTTGGAAAAGCCGCTCAGCGCATCGTTAAGTGCCGCAGAAGGTTTACCGGGATTCGTCACGCCGGTCATCGCCACCAGCATGATCGCCACAATCGCAATCGCGCCAATGGGCATCGCTTTACCGATAATCGCCGCAATCGTGCCGATAAACAGCGCCAGCAGATGCCACGCCTGTGGCGTCACGTTTGCGGGACAAGGGATGATAAACCAGATAGTCAGCGTGATAACGATAGAGATAACGGCGGGCCAACAACGCACGGGAGTCAATCTTTCCATGGATCAATCCTTGAGTATCCTGCGCATAAGTATGCGTTCCGGTATTAACCGTCATTCGTGCCGGTAAAACTCACCGCCCTCTCACAAAAACTAAAAATCAGGCCTGTACCCTACAATTTTCCTAATAAATTAAACCACGCGTAGTCCAGCGGCAGCAAAACCAGATACGTCATCACCGCCAGCACCAGACACAGCAACATCCCGGCCCTCGCCGGCACTCTTCCCAATGCCATCGCCACCACAATAGGCGACGCCTGATACGGCAGCAGCGGCGTTGAGTAGCCCAATACCTGAATCATGATCACCGACAGCAGCGGAAAGTGCGTTGCCTCAGAAAAGCTTTGCGCCAGGGTGGTATACAGCGCCGGAACACCGTTAGCGGTCATAATAAAGTTAAGCGCGGTGGTGATACCGGTCAGGGCGAGAAAACTGGTGAACGGTTTCTCCGGGTCCAGCGGCATTACCTGCAGCAGCGCCTCGCCAACCGCATCGCCAATGCCGGTTTGCGTTACGACGCTCGCCAGCCCAAGAATACCGGCAACATAAATGCAGGTACGGATGTTAACCCCTGCGGAAAACTCCTCTCCGTTGATAAACCCGACACGCGGTAGCAGAGTGATAACCGCCGCCGCCAGCCCGGTCCACGCAGGGCCAATACCATGCCAGCTTTCACTGACCCACATTACCAGCACCACTCCCAGCATCCAGGCCAGCCGTTTTTCATCGCGGCTCATCGGTTCCGGCGGCGTTAACTCACGCGGAGCATGGGGTTTTCCAGGAAACAGCCAGCAGATCAGCGCAATCAACAGCCCACCTTTCAGCCAGCCTAATACCGGCGTATGCAGCAGCAAGTAAGGCAGATAATTCAGGTGGATGCCGTACGAACCTTCCGCCGCCCCACTCATCACGAGGTTCGGCACGTTCGCAGGCAGAATGGTAGCGGAAAGCTGGAAAGTGCCAAACCCGACGGCAAGCGCGAGTCCGAACCACGCACGAGTGCCATCGAGGATCCCGGCACGCTTCGCCATCGCCGCAACAACGGGCATCAGCAACGCGATACGCCCCATATTGGAGGGCATCACAAACGCCAGCGCATAGCTCAGCAGCACCACGCTTGAGACCATCAACGGCCAGGATTCCGTCAGCCGGGATGACAACGCCCGCGCCGCCCTGTCCGCCAGCCCGGTTTTGCGGATCGCCACACCCAGCACAAAGCCGCTGAACACCAGCCAGAACGCTGAGGAGGCAAAGCCGCCAAAGATAACGTCCGGCGGGGCGATTTTCGACACCATCGCTACGGTGAAAAACAGCAGCGCGGTGATGAATTCCGGCAAGAGAGAGCTCGCCCAGAGCAGAATAGTGACAACCACCACCAGCGAAGGCAGAAACAGAGGGTGTGAAAACCAGAGCGACATGCCTGTCTCCTGTTGTTTTTTTCAACAAGAATACGGGGACAGGCAACGAGAGTAAACGCCAGATTAGGTGGGGTTACTGGAGAATATCACATTGATGATCCTGAATTTCCTCTGCCGATGCGCGGTTAAGCGCCAGTAAATTACGCTGCGTCGCCAGCAGAACAAAAGCGTCATCGCTTTGACGCGCCAGCGCCAGTGCATAGCTGCCCATTCGCTCACGCGCTTCCGGCACCTCTTCCGCCAGCATCATAAACGGGCTGCGCTGCGCCAGTTCGCTTTCCGTCACGCGACGGGCGAGATATTCGTGCCCGCGCAGTCCGCCCGGCAGCGGCAACCAGCGGGTGCTGATTTTGGCCTGGTTAGCGTCCAGTTGCGCTCTGACGTCAGGACGCAGGCAGGAGATATGAATGTGGAAATGATTTTGCGTCCGTCCGCTGCGCGAGTTGATTGCCAGCGAAACGGCGCTGTCCGGAATATCCCGGCCATACTTCTTGCTCATAAAGTCGCGTGACTGCCAGGCCAGCCAGAAGAAATTCGGCGTGTATTGTTCCACCAGCAGCGGACTTTCGGTGCCGTTAATGCGGTAAGTCGGCATAAGCAAATATTGCAGTGGGCCATTGCGATCTTTAAAGACCACATATCCGGCATCGGCCTTCACTTCGGCGCATGGCGCCGGATTTTGATGCTGCAACTGATTGGGCAGACATTGTTCAAGGACAATCTGGCGCAACGCATCCGGGTTTCCGGCCAGCTTCCAGTAGCCGAAACCTGCCGCAGCAGCAATAACGACCACGGCCAGTAGTCCATAGCCAGTTTTTTTCATAACGCGTTCCCTGTATCTCAACGGCCTGCAAGAGTAACGCAAAATGATGACAAATAAAAAAAGCCCGACAGCAAAAGCTCCCGGGCCACGTTTCAGTTGTGCTTAGCGCTTACTGATCTGATCAAACGTTCCGCCGTTTGAGAAATGTTCTTTCTGCGCTTTCGTCCAGCCGCCGAAGACGTCATCAATGGTGAAGAGCTTCAGCTTCGGAAACGCATTTTCGTATTTTTTCGCCACATCCGCATCACGCGGACGGTAGTAGTTTTTCGCCGCGATCTCCTGACCTTCCGGTGAATAGAGATACTTCAGGTAGGCTTCGGCTACCGCCTGAGTCCCTTTCTTCTCAGTCACTTTATCCACAACGGAGACCGTCGGTTCAGCCAGAATGGATTCGCCCGGCGTCACGATTTCAAACTTATCTTTGCCCAGCTCATTGGTCGCCAGCAGCGCTTCGTTCTCCCACGCGATCAGTACATCACCGATGCCGCGCTCGACAAAGGTATTGGTCGAACCACGTGCGCCAGAGTCCAGCACTTCGACGTTCTTAAACAGCGCCTTCACGAAATCCTGTGCTTTCGCCTGATCGTTGTTGTTGTGGTGCAGTGCATAACCCCACGCAGCCAGATAGTTCCAGCGTGCGCCGCCGGAGCTTTTCGGGTTCGGGGTGATCACAGAGACGCCAGGTTTAACCAGATCGTTCCAGTCATGGATTTGCTTCGGATTGCCTTTGCGAACCAGGAACACAATGGTGGAGGTGTAGGGTGCGGAATTATCCGGCAGGCGTTTGATCCAGTTTTTATCAATGCGCCCACGTTCAGCTATCGCATCAACATCATAGGCCAGCGCCAGCGTCACCACATCCGCCTCAATGCCGTTAATCACCGAGGTCGCCTGTTTGCCCGAACCGCCATGCGACTGTCGAATCACCACGTTATCGCCCGTTTCTTGCTTCCAGTGCGCGCTAAACGCTTTGTTGTACTGCTCGTACAGCTCACGCGTTGGATCGTAAGACACGTTCAGTAATTGAATATCCTTTGCCAGAACACCGCTGGATACCAGCAGCAAGGTTAACCCCACGCCCCATTTGTTCATCGCCCAACTCTCTTATGTTGTGTTGTGATGAGCAAAGCCTGCCAGAAAGGAATCCAAACATTAAAGAATAAAAAAAGATTGGCTATAACCTTGGGGAATATATGAAGGGCTTATGCCGGATGGCGGCTGACGCATTATCCGGCCTACAAGTCTTTGCGATCTGTAAGCCTGATAAGCGTCGCGCCATCAGGCGCAGCGAAGAATCAGTACAGTTTCTTCGCGCAATCCAGCCAGTCTGCTTTGAACGGACGCTTCATGTTTTCAATAGCGTCGATAATGTCATGGTGAACCAGTTTTTCGTTCTGAATACCGACGCAACGACCACCGTGACCTTCCAGCAGCAGTTCAATGGCGTAAGAACCCATACGGGAAGCCAGGATGCGGTCGTAAGGCACCGGAGAGCCGCCACGCTGGATGTGACCCAGCACGGTCGCACGGGTTTCACGGGCCGTCTCTTTCTCAATGTAATGCGCCAGTTCGTCGACATCGCACATGTGCTCAGTGATTGCCACGATAGCGTGTTTTTTACCCTTCGCGATGCCTGCTTTGATTTCAGCGACCAGATCGTCACGGCTGAATTCCACTTCCGGAACCACCACAAACTCACAACCACCGGCAATCGCCGCCGCCAGAGTCAGGTCACCACAATAACGGCCCATCACTTCAACGATAGAGATACGCTGGTGTGAAGACGAGGTGTCGCGCAGACGGTCAATCGCTTCAACCACGGTGCCCAGCGCCGTAAAGTAACCGATGGTGTAGTCAGTGCCTTTGATATCGTTGTCGATGGTGCCAGGCAGACCGATGCATGGGAAGCCCATTTCAGTCAGGCGTTTTGCACCCATGTAAGAACCGTCACCGCCGATCACCACCAGCGCGTCGATACCACGTTTTTTCAGGTTTTCGATAGCCACGGCGCGGACGTTTTCGTCACGGAATTCCGGAAAGCGAGCGGAACCCAGGAAAGTACCACCGCGGTTAATCATGTCGGACACACTATAACGGTCAAGCTGGACCATGCGGTCTTCGTACAGACCCAGGTAGCCATCATAAACACCCATGACTTCCAGTCCTTCCGTCAGTGCTGCGCGCACCACACCACGGATTGCTGCGTTCATGCCCGGCGCATCACCGCCGCTTGTCAACACACCGATTTTCTTAATCATGACTACCTCTGAACTTTGGAATGCAAAATGAAGTCTGTTGCCGGAAGTCGAACCTGCATATCGATACGATCCAACGAATATGCAAATAGTATAACAATCACTTCCTGCTGAATTGATTCAGGTCAGGCCAAATGGCGGTAATTTATACACAAAATGCGGGCCTGACTCTCTTTTTTTACGCTCACTTACGAAAGCTCAAACTTTTTGCCTTCCCTGGGAACAACGGAACAGGGGTCCTGATGAATAATGACATCGGAGCCCGGAAAACGCTGCAAAATCGCCTGCTCAACCTGCTCAGCCACAACATGTGCCTGAACGAGCGGCAGATTATCTTCCATTTCCAAATGAATCTGAATAAAGCGGGTCGGCCCTGACTGCCGCGTACGGAGATCGTGAGCACCACTGACGCCCGGCCACGATGTCACGATTTCAAAAATTTCCTGACGTTCTTCATCGGGTAATGCGCGATCCAGTAACGACTGCACTGCATCATAGCCCATGCGTAAAGCACTATATAAAATATAGATGCCAATCCCCAATGCAAACAATGCGTCCGCACGATGCCAGCCGTACCATGCCAGGCCGAGCGCCACGAGAATCGCACCGTTCATCATAACATCAGACTGATAATGAAGCATATCTGCCCGCACTGCCTGGCTTTGCGTCCGCTTCACCACCCAGCGCTGAAACGTGACCAGTACTATCGTACAAATCAGTGCGATGATCGTCACCACAACCCCTACGCCAGGATCGTTCATCGGCGTGGGCGTAATCAAATGCTGAATACCGGTTAAAAACAAGAACAGCGCCGAACCAGAAATAAACATACTTTGCGCCAGCGCGGCCAGCGATTCCGCTTTGCCGTGACCAAAGGTATGTTCGTCATCCGCTGGCTGCAGCGAATAGCGCACCACTAACAGGTTGGTGAGCGACGCGGCAATATCCACCAGCGAGTCGACCAGAGCCGCCAGAATACTCACCGACCCGGTGTACCACCACGCAAAAATTTTGATCAAAAGTAACAGCGATGCCATCACTGTCGCGGCAATGGCCGCCCGACTGACTAACCGCCCATAGGATTGATTCATAAACACTCCTGCCATTTCATGCCGGTAGTATAACGGATGGCGTAAGACAGTCAGCGTTTATGGCGGTGACAATTTTCAGGCAAAAAAAAACCCCCCACATCATGTGGGGGGAAGACAGGGATGGTGTCTATGGCAAGGAAAACAGGGTTTACTACTGGGAACGTGAGTTGCTACTACTCAATAACTTCAACGATGAACTTTTTTGCCATTGCGTCACGTCGCGCAACTGCTCCATTCGTTGTTGATGTTTCTCGTTTAAAACCGCTTGCTGCTCGGGCGTTAACAGGCGATACATCTGGTTGCGAACACGGGCCATTTCGACCTGTCTGTCAACCTGTGCCTGCGCCATCTTTTCTGCCTGAGCGCGTACAGCGGTTTCATCAAAATTTTCTGCGATAATAAGACGATGCATCGTCTCCATTTCGCTAACATTAACAGGCGACTGCTCATGTCGTGCCTGTTGCATCAGATCTCGCATCTGTTGACGTTGATGTTCGGTTAAACTTATGCCGTCAAACATATGGCTCTGTACAGTGCGCGGCGCAGGGGGTTCACCCGGATGCCAGTTATCGCCTGTAACGACTTCAGCAGCATGGCTTATCGTACTGAGTGCCAGCGTTGAGGCCATGACGGCAGCGGTAACTTTGCGCATCATTTGCTCCCAAAATCTTTTCTGTCGCGATTCAACGAGAGACAGTTTACGATTCGGGCTGCAAACATGCGTCAGGGGGGTGTAAAACAACGTAAAGTCATGGATTAGCGACGCCTGATGACGTAATTTCTGCCTCGGAGGTACTTAAACAATGAATAAAATCCTGTTAGTTGATGATGACCGAGAGCTGACTTCCCTGTTAAAGGAGCTGCTCGAAATGGAAGGATTCAATGTGCTGGTTGCCCATGACGGGGAGCAGGCGCTTGAGCTTCTGGACGACAGCATTGATTTACTTTTGCTTGACGTGATGATGCCGAAGAAAAACGGTATCGATACGTTGAAAGCGCTTCGCCAGACACACCAGACCCCCGTGATTATGCTGACCGCCCGCGGCAGCGAACTGGATCGCGTACTTGGCCTTGAGCTGGGTGCAGATGACTATTTACCGAAACCGTTTAACGATCGTGAACTGGTCGCCCGTATCCGCGCGATTCTGCGCCGTTCGCACTGGAGCGAGCAGCAGCAGAGCAGCGATAACGGCTCGCCGACGCTGGAAGTGGATGCCCTTAGCCTTAATCCGGGCCGCCAGGAAGCCAGCTTCGATGGCCAGACGCTGGAGCTTACCGGCACCGAATTCACCCTGCTTTATCTGCTGGCGCAACATCTCGGCCAGGTGGTATCACGTGAACATTTGAGCCAGGAAGTGCTGGGTAAACGCCTGACGCCTTTCGACCGCGCCATCGACATGCATATCTCCAACCTGCGGCGCAAACTGCCGGAGCGTAAAGACGGGCATCCGTGGTTTAAAACCTTGCGTGGTCGCGGCTATCTGATGGTTTCGGCTTCATGATAGGCAGTTTAACCGCACGCATCTTTGCCATCTTCTGGTTGACGCTGGCACTGGTGTTGATGTTGGTATTGATGTTACCCAAGCTCGACTCACGCCAGATGACCGAGCTACTGGACAGCGAACAGCGCCAGGGGTTGATGATTGAGCAACACGTAGAAGCTGAACTCGCGAACGATCCACCCAACGATTTGATGTGGTGGCGTCGCCTGTTCCGTGCGATAGACAAGTGGGCGCCGCCAGGACAGCGATTATTGCTTGTGACCACCGAAGGCCGCGTGATCGGCGCTGAACGCAGCGAAATGCAGATCATTCGTAACTTTATTGGTCAGGCGGACAACGCCGATCATCCGCAGAAGAAAAAGTACGGTCGCGTAGAAATGGTTGGGCCGTTTTCCGTGCGGGATGGGGAAGATAACTATCAGCTTTACCTGATTCGTCCAGCCAGTAATTCCCAATCCGATTTTATCAACCTGTTGTTTGACCGCCCGCTGTTGTTGCTGATCGTCACGATGTTAGTCAGTTCCCCGCTGTTGTTATGGCTGGCGTGGAGCCTGGCGAAACCGGCGCGTAAGCTGAAAAACGCGGCGGATGAGGTGGCTCAGGGCAACTTGCGTCAGCATCCGGAACTGGAAGCCGGCCCTCAGGAATTTCTTGCCGCAGGCGCCAGTTTTAACCAGATGGTGACTGCGCTGGAACGGATGATGACCACGCAGCAGCGTCTGCTGTCAGATATCTCGCACGAACTGAGAACCCCGCTCACCCGTCTGCAACTGGGCACTGCGCTGTTGCGCCGCCGCAGCGGTGAGAGCAAGGAACTGGAGCGCATTGAGACGGAAGCGCAGCGTCTGGACAGCATGATCAACGACCTGCTGGTGATGTCGCGTAATCAACAGAAAAACGCGCTGGTCAGTGAAACGATGAAGGCCAACCATCTGTGGGGTGAAGTACTGGATAACGCCGCCTTTGAAGCCGAACAGATGGGCAAATCGCTGACGGTAAATTTCCCGCCGGGACCATGGCCGCTGTACGGCAACCCGAATGCGCTGGAAAGTGCGCTGGAGAACATCGTGCGTAACGCCCTGCGTTATTCGCATACGAAGATTGAAGTGGGCTTCGCGGTGGATAAAGACGGGATTACAATTACGGTGGATGACGATGGCCCTGGCGTCAGCCCGGAAGACCGTGAGCAGATTTTCCGCCCGTTCTACCGTACTGACGAAGCGCGCGATCGTGAATCCGGCGGCACCGGTCTGGGTCTGGCGATTGTAGAAACTGCCATTCAGCAGCATCGTGGCTGGGTGAAAGCCGAAGACAGCCCGCTGGGCGGTTTACGGCTGGTGATTTGGTTGCCGTTGTATAAGCGTTCGTAACGGTATTGTGCCGGATAGCGGCGTAAACGCCTTATCCGGCCTACAACTCTCCACGAACGGTAGGCCTGATAAGCATAGCGCCATCAGGCATTTTTTCCGTTGCCGGATAACAGCGCTTATTTACCCCACAAACGCCGTGATTGATCTTCGATTTTGCCGTTTAAACGGCGCTTTTGCATCGTTCGCGTCCAGCTCTTCGACAGCCCCGCCGCTGACAGTAAGCGGTGATACTGCTCATCATCAAATGGCATATGCCAGGCAATGGCGATCGCCTCCTGCACGCTGACGTCGCTAACGCGGGAGACCCGTTCCAGCGGCGCATCGGCAGACACCATGCCAGGTGCAATGACGCTACACAGCCAACCTGTTTTGCCGCTGTCTTGCATCAGACTGGCCATATCGCTGATACCAAAATGAAAATTGAGCTTAAAACACGGTGAACGCGGCTGCGTGACCTGAATCAGCGCCTCGCCCCAGCGAAAAATATCACCAATATAAACATTATGTTCCGTCAGCCCCTCGGTAGAGAGGTTCTCGCCAAAAGCCGGGGCCACGAAGCGCTCTGCCTGCTCCGGAAATTCCCGCGCCCAGTACTGATAATGCTCACGCGGATAGTGGCACAGTGCACGATCCGGCCCGCCGTGGATTTTCTTCTCCGCCTGCTCATCGCCTTCCAGGCCCAGCTCCGTCAGCATCAGTTCGCCATCGACCTGAATTTTACCAATCGCACTCGGGCGGCTTCCCACATAATCCTGAATCTTGCCGCTGAATACCTCTACTGGATATCGCATCTGGTCCCTCTCCCCGATCAATTTGCCTTATTAAACCACAATTATTTTACCTCAACCGCGCAAAATGAGAGCAAGGTTCACACGACGCCAAAAGATACATGCTATCAATGAAAGGGTTTTTGAAACGCCATTTCATAATAAGGAGTCAACAACGTGACAGGTCAAACGCAGTTTGCTGGCGTCTGGTGCCCCTCCATTACGCCAATGGATCAGGATGGGAATATCGATCTCAACGGTCTGAGCCAACATCTTCAGCGCCTGACTGAAGCAAAAATCGACGTGATTTTGCTGATGGGCAGCATCGGAGAATTTGCTTCTTTCACGCTCGAAGAGCGGTTGCTGTTGATTCGCGAGGCGCGCGGCATGAGTCCGCTGAAAATGGTGGCAAACGTCTCTTCGACCTGCCTCCACGATGTCTTGCGGATGGCGCAGGAAGCATACCGCACAGGCTATGATGCCGTGATGGTTCTGCCGCCCTATTACTACGGCCAAACGCCAAAGCAACTGTTGAGCTACTTCCGCCAGTTGGGGCAAAAGCTCAGCGGGAAATGGTTTGCCTACAACTTCCCACCGCGGACCGGCAGCGACTTAACGCCGGACCTGGTTGCCCAGCTTGCCAGCGAGTTCCCGAACTTTGCCGGGATCAAAGATACCGTAGACTGTCAGTCGCATACCCGCAGAATGATCGAGGCAACCCAGGCCGTGCGGGATGATTTTGCCGTCCTCTCCGGCTATGACGAATATTTCATTCCCAACCTGCTGGCGGGCGGCGCGGGGATTATCTCCGGGCTCAACAATGTGATGCCGGAGCTGTTTGTCAGCGCGCGTGACGCTTTTAAAGCCGGCGATCTGGCGGCGCTGCATGACATTCAACAGAAGATCGGCGTGTACATGTCGATTTATGCCATCGGCGAGGATTTCGTCACCACCATCAAGACGGTGGTTTCGCGGAAGTTTGGCTATTGCACGGGGGGTTTCACGCAATGCGGGCGGCGAGTTGAACGAACACGATTGTCGGACGATTGATGAGGTGTTTGGTCGTTAAAAGACAAGGCCCGGTGAGATCCACCAGGCCTTTTTTTGGCGCAAAAACAGGCCGGATGTACGCAGTGCCATCCGGCATTATGGGGTTATTTCACTGCATTCTGGATGTCGATTATCGCAGCCTTCGCTTTTACCTTCTTCGACCAGATGGAGGTGATAATCGGTACCAGGATTGACGTCACAATCACTGAGGTTGCTACCAGCGAAGTGGCAGCCGGCGCCATCGGTTTAAACGCGGGAACCATTTCTGCGATCAGTACCGGTGTTGCCACTGCCGCACCAGCTGAGCTGGACGCGGCAATCCCTGCCGTACCGTCACCACCGCCAATCAGTTTATCGGCAATGATCAGCGGAATACCGGTCACGATTATCACCGCGACACCCAGCAGAATACCCAACAGCCCGGTCTGGGCAATCACGCTCAGGTCGATGGTGTTACCCAGCGCAAAGGCGAAGAAGGGAATCAACGTTTGTACCGCTTTACTGAAAAACTCGCGCAGCTCAGGGTCCAGGTTACCCAACGCAAAACCCACCAGGAAAGGCAGCACCGCACCGACAAAAACATGGGGTTCAAACGACGCAATCCCGGCCGTACCGAGGATGATCATCGTCATCAGCGGGCCCGATTCCAGTGACATGAGGACAAATGCCCCGGCCTCTTCTTTAGTGCCGTACTGCTGCATGATGGACGCATACAGCCCACCGTTGGTCATGTCCATTGCCGCAACCAGCGCCAGTGTCGACAGCCCGGCAAAGAATCCTGCCTCCACACCATGCTCCGGGATAATCCGCGAGGCAATCGCCGCCACTACCCACGCCACGGCGATTTTGGTCACTACCAGCGTCCCGGATTTACGCAGAACCGTCCCCGTCGCGCTCAGCTTAATGGAGGCCCCCCATACAGAAAAACCACACGGCCAGAATCGGCACTGTACCGGTGATCATCCCGTTGGTGAAAGAGCCAAAATATTTCCCCGCGTCGGGAGAGAACGTGTGACACAACGCGCCCAGAAACAGGGGGGACGAGCATCATTCCGCCAGGGATTTTTTCTATCGTGCGTTTAATCTGCATTTCCATCACCTTCCGATGTAAAGATGTGTCAACGATAGACATTCAGCACAATAATAAAAGTGATCCCAACCACACAATAAAACAATGTTTCATTTTTTACGGATCACTGTTTTTGGTTTGATTTTGATCATAAAAAAACCCCACCGGCCAAGCCGACGGGGTTCTGTATACGCTACGTCTTGTTAAAGAAGACTTATTTTTTCGCCGCGAAACGCGCAGCCGCTTCGTCCCAGTTCACCACGTTCCAGAACTCTTTGATGTAGTCCGGACGACGGTTCTGGAATTTCAGGTAGTAAGCGTGTTCCCACACATCCAGGCCCACAATCGGGAAGCCGGAAGCGCCAGAAATAGCCTCACCCATCAGCGGGGAATCCTGGTTTGCGGTAGAAACGACCGCCAGTTTGTCGCCTTTCAGCACCAGCCAGGCCCAGCCAGAACCGAAGCGGGTTGCCGCCGCTTTTTCAAACTCGGCTTTGAAGTTATCCACAGAACCGAAATCACGTTCGATAGCCGCTTTCAGATCGCCCTGCAGGGTGGTGCCCTTTTTCAGGCCTTTCCAGAACAGGCTGTGGTTAGCGTGACCGCCCGCGTTGTTACGCAGAACGGTTTTCTTGTCGGCCGGTACCTGATCCAGTTTAGCGATCAGCTCTTCAGCAGACAGGTTAGCGAATTCAGGCAGACTCTCCAGCGCCGCATTGGCGTTGTTTACATAGGTCTGATGGTGTTTGGTATGGTGGATTTCCATCGTCTGCTTATCGAAGTGCGGTTCCAGCGCATCATAAGCGTACGGCAGGGATGGCAGTGTATAACTCATATTCATCTCCATTATTGTCGAGCGGCCGGGTGTTAACGCCGCGTAAGCAGTTGGTTCATTATAGTTAATTAAATGATATTGAAAATGATTATCAATGCCGTACTTTTAATAAGGTTATTGCGTTTGAGCGGATTGTCGATTATGTGAGCTATATCACCCACTTAACCGGGTCTTTGCCAGAAAGGAAAAATCGCGGCAATCGGCAAAAGGTTATACATCTGCGCAATTTTTAAACTCATGACGTCGGATGGGTAAAACCGACGATAAAAACAATGAGGATGACGTGATGAGTAACGCGATTACGATGGGTATTTTTTGGCATTTGATAGGTGCGGCCAGTGCAGCCTGTTTCTATGCCCCGTTTAAACAAGTGAAACAGTGGTCATGGGAAACGATGTGGTCGGTCGGCGGGATGGTCTCGTGGCTGATCCTTCCCTGGACCATCAGCGCCCTGCTGCTGCCCGATTTCTGGGCCTACTACAGTTCTTTCAGTCTCTCCACTCTGCTTCCGGTATTCCTGTTCGGCGCAATGTGGGGCATTGGCAATATCAACTATGGCCTGACCATGCGCTACCTCGGCATGTCAATGGGAATTGGTATTGCTATCGGCATCACGCTAATTGTCGGTACGTTGATGACGCCCATCATCAATGGCAACTTTGATGTACTAATCAATACCGAAGGCGGGCGTATGACGCTACTCGGGGTGCTGGTTGCGCTGATTGGCGTCGGGATCGTCACCCGCGCGGGCCAGCTCAAAGAGCGCAAAATGGGCATCAAAGCCGAAGAGTTCAACCTGAAAAAAGGGCTGCTGCTGGCGGTAATGTGCGGCATTTTCTCCGCAGGTATGTCATTTGCGATGAATGCCGCGAAGCCGATGCATGAAGCCGCTGCCGCGCTGGGTGTCGATCCGCTGTATGTCGCACTGCCAAGCTACGTGGTGATCATGGGTGGCGGCGCGCTGGTCAACCTGGGCTTCTGTTTTATTCGTCTGGCAAAGGTAAAAAAATCTGTCAGTAAAAGCCGACTTCTCACTGGCAAAGCCACTGATTATTACCAACGTGCTGCTGTCTGCATTGGGCGGCCTGATGTGGTATTTGCAGTTCTTTTTCTACGCCTGGGGCCACGCGCGTATTCCGGCGCAATATGACTACATCAGTTGGATGCTGCACATGAGTTTCTACGTGCTGTGCGGCGGCATCGTCGGTCTGGTGCTGAAAGAGTGGAAAAATGCCGGACGTCGCCCTGTTGGTGTATTGAGTCTGGGATGCGTGGTGATCATCATCGCCGCCAACATTGTCGGGCTGGGCATGGCTAGCTAATCGCTCTGGTGACTGAGATGACGCCACTGACTGGGCGTCATCCCGGTTTCCCGCGTAAACACCACCGAAAAGTAGTTACTGTCCTCAAAACCGCACTGCATCGAAATTTCACTGATCATCAACCGACTGTGCTGAAGAAGATATTGCGCATGACAAACGCGGACCTGCCGCTGATACTGGTTAATCGTCATCCCGGTCTGACTGCGAAACTGCTGGCGCAACACGCGCTCACTGCACGCTTCCTGCTCGCAAAATTCATCCAGCGCAAACGGGCGCTCAAGGCTGCCAGCCAGCGCGGTGATGAGTTTATCCAGTAACGTTTCGCTGGAGGTTGCCATCGCCGTGTCGGTGGCATAACGGTGGCGTTTCAGCGTCATCACCAGTTGACCAAACAGCAGTTCCGCCAGGTCGTTAGCGAGCGGATCGTGCTGGGTACTTTCATGCTCAAGCTGGCTTATCACCTGGCGGGCCTGCGCCATGCCAACGCTGCCCAACCGCCAGTGCGGCTGCCGCGGGGTACCGTTAAATCCCGGAATTGCGCTCTCCCAACCCAGATTCAGCTTCAGCCGCTCCGGGCAATAGATAATGTTCTGCAACACGAGGTCGTTAACGGAGGTGTAGGAGTGTTTGTCTTCGGCGCGAATATAAAACAGATCGCCACGGGTGATGCGATAGGGACGGTCATTCAGCACGTGCAAACCGTTGCCGCGCCAGACCATCACCAGCTCACAAAAATCATGCGTATGCTCAGCAAACACATTTTGCGGATAGCGATCGGCAACGGCGACGGCTTGCCCGGCATTCGCAAAGAAATCGTCTTTTAAAAGCACCAGATGATTCGCCACCAGCATCTTCCCTGCCGGATGGCGCTTCGCTTATCCGGCCACAAATTACGTCAACACCCAGGCCGGATTAGACATCCGGCATCATAGAACGATGATTATTCACATTCTGGCGGCAAAAAACGTTGATAGTATTCGCGTTACTGAAGTAACGCATCTCGCCCCTGGCGGATGTCGCGCGGTGACCAGTTGAATTCACGGCGAAACAGAGTCGAAAAGTGGTTACTGTCGCCAAAACCGCAGCGATAGGCGATCTCCGTGACGCTTTCATCGCTATGACGTAACAAGTGACGGGCTTTGATCAGACGCAGGCGGTTGAGATAACGCTGCGGCGTCAACCCGGTTTGCTGTTTCAACTGGCGATGCAACGTGCGCAGAGAAAGCGAAAACCGTTCGGCCAGCGCCTCCCAGCAGACCTCCTCCGCAAAATGGTCTTCCAGCCAGGCTATCAGATGATTCAGCCGCGCATCGTTATTTTCCGCCCCTTCCATCAGGCTGCTTTTGCGTAACAGCACCAACAACTGCATAAACAGAATTTCGCGATGGGCCAGGCCGGGAAGATCGCTCTCATCGCCATCCTGTTCCATCTTTGCCACCAGTTGCCGCACCTGTTGGAGCACGCTTTGGTTCACTCGCCAGTGGGAAGGATAGACGCCGTCCAGCTCCTGCGGCAGTAGCTGATTCAGCCCGGATAAAAACTGGAACGCATCGGGCGAGCGATAGAGCACATTCGTCAGGCAAAGATTATCCGTATGTTCATATAAGTGTCGATCATGGTCGCGAACAAAGCAGACCGTACCGCCGCTGATGGTGTAGGGCTGGCCGTTAAACACATGAATACCCGTGCCATGTTCAACTATCACAATCTCATGGAAATCATGGTGATGCTCAGGAAAAGCGGACTGCGGAAGCCGGGGTTCAATGGCCACGGGCGCATTACCTGATGGAAAAAAATCCACGCTGTGCAGTACGGTCATGATGGCTTCCTGAGCGAATGAACATGCCCAAAATAGTAATTAAGGGTTAGCCACCGCACCTTAAATTTTTGACGCGAAACCGCGCAAACACGGTCAATTTTTCAAGAAAGGGCGGGAAAGATCCGGAAATGCGGACGGCGTCACATCCGGGAAGAACAGGCTAATTACCGGAAACTGTGAAGGTTATCACGTTCATCTTTGCTATCTTGCCAGCGGCCAATTTTGCCTGTCAGTAACAAGAAGGTGAGCGTTTACGAGGTTTTCTAGACTGGGCCTAATGAAACTCAGAAGGACCTCACTATGACTTTTCACCATTGTGTCGCTGTCGATCTTGGCGCCTCCAGCGGACGGGTAATGCTGGCACGCTATGACAGTGAACATCGCACTCTGACGCTGCGTGAAATTCACCGCTTCGTTAACTGCCTGCAAAATCAGGACGGTTTCGACACATGGGATCTCGACAGTCTCGAAGACGCCATTCGCCTGGGCCTGGAAAAAGTCTGCGATGAAGGCATTCGCATCGACAGTATCGGCATTGATACCTGGGGCGTGGACTATGTCCTGCTCGATAAGCAAGGCCAGCGCGTCGGGCTACCCGTGTCTTACCGTGACAGCCGCACCACAGGCGTAATGCAGCGCGCACAGGAACAGCTCGGTAAAGGCAACATTTACCAACGCAGCGGGATTCAGTTCCTGCCGTTTAACACGCTCTACCAGTTGCGCGCGCTGGTCGAGCAGCAGCCGGAACGGCTTTCTCAGGTGGCACACGCGCTACTGATCCCCGATTACTTTAGTTTCCGGCTGACCGGCGAACTGAACTGGGAATACACCAACGCCACCACCACGCAACTGGTCAATATCAACAGCGACGACTGGGATGACACATTGCTGGCGTGGACGGGCGTAGACAAAGCGTGGTTCGGTCGTCCTACCCATCCGGGTAATGTGATTGGTTACTGGATTTGCCCGCAGAAAAATCGCATTCCCGTCGTCGCGGTCGCCAGCCACGACACCGCCAGCGCAGTGATCGCCTCGCCGCTGGCCGACAAACACAGCGCGTATCTCTCCTCCGGCACCTGGTCGTTAATGGGCTTTGAAAGCCGAACGCCTTACACCAACGACGCCGCGCTGGCGGCCAACATTACCAATGAAGGCGGCGCGGAAGGCCGTTATCGGGTACTGAAAAATATCATGGGGCTTTGGCTGCTGCAGCGCGTACTGAAAGAGCGTCAGGTGCGCAATCTGCCTGCGTTGATCGCGGCAACAGAGGCGCTGCCCGCCTGCCGCTCTCTGATTAACCCAAATGACGATCGCTTTATTAATCCTGCCGATATGAGCGCCGAAATTCAGGCCGCCTGTCGTGAATCCGGCCAGCCGGTACCAAACAGCGATGCGGAACTGGCGCGCTGTATTTTCGACAGCCTGGCGCTGCTGTACGCCGATGTGTTGCAGGAACTGGCGGCACTGCGCGGCGAAACCTTCAGCCAGTTGCACATTGTCGGCGGCGGCTGTCAGAACGCCCTGCTGAATCAACTCTGCGCCGATGCCTGCGGCATTCGTGTGATGGCCGGCCCTGTTGAAGCCTCCACGCTCGGCAACATCGGTATCCAGTTGATGACGCTGGATGAGCTGAGCAATGTCGATGACTTCCGCCAGGTCGTCACCGCCAACTACGACCTGACGACTTTTATCCCTAATCCTGACAGTGAAATTGCCCGCTACGTTGCGCAATTTCATTCAAAACGACAGACAAAGGAGCTTTGCGCATGACCACTCAACTGGAACAAGCCTGGGAACTGGCGAAACACCGCTTCGCCGCAGTAGGTATTGATGTCGAGGAGGCGCTGCGCCAGCTCGATCGTCTGCCGGTCTCGATGCACTGCTGGCAGGGCGACGACGTAGCCGGATTTGAAAACCCGGAAGGATCGCTCACCGGCGGTATCCAGGCCACCGGCAACTACCCGGGTAAAGCACGTAATGCCCATGAGCTACGCGCCGATCTGGAGCAGGCGCTCAGCCTGATCCCCGGTCCAAAACGCCTGAATCTACATGCGATTTACCTGGAATCCGACACCCCGGTCGCCCGGGACAAAATCAAACCGGAACACTTTAAAAACTGGGTCGAGTGGGCGAAAGCACATCAGCTTGGTCTGGATTTCAACCCGTCCTGCTTCTCGCATCCGCTGAGCGCCGACGGCTTCACGCTGGCGCACGCCGATGACACCATCCGTCAGTTCTGGATCGATCACTGTAAAGCCAGCCGCCGCGTATCCGCCTACTTTGGCGAACAACTGGGTACGCCGTCGGTGATGAATATCTGGATCCCCGACGGTATGAAAGATATCACCGTGGACCGCCTGGCCCCGCGCCAGCGCCTGATGGACGCGCTGGATGAGGTCATCAGCGAAAAGCTGGACCCGGCGCACCATATCGATGCCGTCGAAAGCAAACTTTTTGGTATCGGCGCGGAAAGCTACACCGTCGGCTCCAACGAGTTCTACATGGGTTATGCCACCAGCCGTCAGACCGCGCTATGTCTGGATGCGGGCCACTTCCATCCGACAGAAGTGATCTCCGACAAAATCTCCGCCGCCATGCTGTATGTGCCGCGTCTGCTGCTGCACGTAAGCCGTCCGGTGCGTTGGGACAGCGACCACGTGGTGCTGCTGGATGATGAAACCCAGGCGATTGCCAGCGAAATCGTGCGTCACAACCTGTTCGACCGCGTACACATCGGTCTCGACTTCTTCGATGCTTCCATCAACCGCATCGCCGCATGGGTTATCGGCACCCGCAACATGAAAAAAGCGCTGCTGCGTGCCCTGCTGGAACCGACTGAACACCTGCGCCAGCTTGAAGCCAGCGGCGATTACACCGCACGCCTGGCGTTGCTGGAAGAGCAAAAATCGCTGCCGTGGCAGGCGGTCTGGGAAATGTATTGCCAGCGTCATGACACGCCAGCCGGCAGCCAGTGGCTGGAAAGCGTTCGCGCCTACGAGAAGGAGATTTTAAGCCAGCGCGGTTAACCCATTATTGCCGGATGGCGCTGCGCTTATCCGGCCTACTGAATACTCAATGCCATCGGGCATTCAATAAAACAGGTACACCCTTTATGCAAAATATTCTCGATGCCTGGTTTGTCCAGGGAATGATTAAAGCCACCTCCGACGCCTGGCTAAAAGGCTGGGACGAGCGCAACGGCGGCAATCTGACGCTACGCCTTGACGAAGCCGACATCACCCCCCTTCAGCGCCGACTTCCATAAAACACCGCGCTACATTGCCCTGAGCCAGCCAATGCCGCTGCTGGCGAACACGCCATTTATCGTGACCGGTTCGGGAAAATTCTTTCGTAACGTACAACTCGAGCCGGCCGCTAATTTAGGCATCGTGAAAGTAGACAGCGACGGGGCGGGATACCACATTCTCTGGGGACTGACGAACGACGCGGTGCCGACCTCTGAGCTGCCAGCTCACTTCCTGTCGCACTGTGAACGCATCAAAACAACCCACGGTAAAGATCGCGTGATCATGCATTGCCACGCCACCAACCTGATAGCCCTGACCTATGTGCTGGAAAACAGCACCGCGCTTTTCACCCGCAAGCTGTGGGAAGGCAGCACCGAATGTCTGGTGGTCTTCCCGGATGGCGTGGGCATTCTGCCGTGGATGGTGCCGGGAACCGACGAGATAGGCCAGGCCACCGCGCAAGAAATGCAGAAACATTCGCTGGTACTGTGGCCATTCCACGGCGTGTTCGGCAGTGGCCCGACGCTGGATGAAGCGTTCGGGTTAATCGATACCGCCGAAAAATCCGCCGAAGTGTTAGTCAAAGTGCTGTCAATGGGCGGAATGAAGCAGACCATCCGCCGTGAAGAACTGATCGCGCTGGGTAAACGCTTTGGTGTTACCCCGCTCGCCAGTGCATTAGAGCTGTATTGATAACAACATCGCGCCCCGCTCGCTGGGACGGGGCGAACGCTGTCGCCGATGTCGATGTGGCTAACGGTTTTGAGTGAAAGGTTGTGGCAATCTCCCTAATTGGGGGTATTCGTACGATGGAAGGGATCGGTCACGTTGTCCGCTGCCTGTGCGGTGCGTTGATCGTGGTGATCTCACTGCCGATCAGGACCCGCCGATTGTTGCGACGAAGACGCATCAGAATCCCTCCGGCGACATGGAGTTTTGCCGCCGGAAATATCATCATCTTAAGGAGAAAAAACATGAGCTTTATGCTGGCACTTCCGAAAATCAGTCTGCACGGCGCGGGCGCGATTGGCGATATGGTGAATCTCGTTGCCAATAAGCAATGGGGTAAGGCGCTGATCGTCACTGACGGTCAACTGGTTAAGCTGGGCCTGCTCGATAGCCTGTTTGCGGCGCTGGATGAGCACAAAATGTCGTACCACCTGTTCGATGAGGTGTTCCCGAACCCGACCGAAGCGCTGGTGCAAAAAAGGCTACGCGGCTTATCAGGAAGCGAACTGTGATTACCTCATCGCCTTTGGCGGCGGCAGCCCGATCGATACCGCTAAAGCCGTGAAAATCCTCACCGCGAATCCGGGGCCTTCCACCGCCTACTCCGGCGTGGGGAAAGTGAAAAACCCAGGCGTACCGCTGGTTGCCATTAACACCACTGCCGGGACCGCTGCCGAGATGACCAGTAATGCCGTGATCATCGACTCCGGACGCCAGGTGAAAGAGGTCATCATCGATCCGAACATTATCCCGGATATCGCCGTGGACGATGCCAGCGTGATGCTGGAAATCCCGGCCTCCGTGACGGCGGCAACCGGTATGGACGCGCTGACCCACGCGGTGGAAGCGTATGTCTCCGTTGGCGCGCATCCGCTGACTGACGCCAATGCGCTGGAAGCGATTCGCCTGATCACCCTGTGGCTGCCAAAAGCGGTCGATGATGGCCACAACCTGGAAGCGCGCGAGCAAATGGCGTTTGGCCAGTATCTGGCGGGAATGGCGTTTAACAGCGCCGGTCTGGGGCTGGTTCACGCCCTGGCGCACCAGCCAGGCGCCACGCATAACCTGCCGCACGGCGTTTGTAACGCCATCCTGCTGCCGATTATTGAAAACTTTAACCGCCCGAACGCGATTGCACGTTTTGCCCGCATCGCGCAGGCGATGGGTGTCGATACCCGTGGTATGAGCGATGAAGCAGCAAGTATGGAAGCGATCAACGCCATCCGCGCGCTAAGCAAACGTGTCGGTATTCCGGCTGGTTTCAGCCAGCTTGGCGTCACCAAAGAGGATATCGAAGGCTGGCTGGACAAAGCGCTGGCGGATCCGTGTGCGCCATGTAACCCACGCACCGCCAGCCGTGAGGAAGTGCGCGAGCTGTATCTGGAGGCGTTATGATCCGCAAAGCGTTCGTGATGCAGGTGAATGCCGGCGCGCACGATGAGTATCAGCGTCGTCATAACCCCATCTGGCCGGAACTGGAAGCCGTACTAAAGGCTCACGGCGCGCATCATTACGCGATCTATCTCGATGCGCCGCGTAATTTGCTGTTTGCGACTGTAGAGATTGAGTCCGAAGAACGCTGGAATGCCGTTGCCAGTACTGACGTCTGTCAGCGCTGGTGGAAATATATGCGTGACGTGATGCCCGCAAATCCGGATAACAGCCCGGTGAGTGCAGAGCTGAAAAACGTGTTTTATCTGGAGTAATCGATGAGCCCGGTTGCCGCTGTGGGCGGTTCCAACCGGGCTTTTTTGAATGAAAATTAAGATAATAAATAGTTAAACGTAATCACTCATGAGGGGATTTTATACCATACCGGTGGAATTCGAGGGTCGCTAAACCCTGTTCGGCCACCAGAATCGCCTGGGTGTCCGCTTCCAGCGCTTTAAAAATATGCTCCTGATCGGCGGGATAACAAATATAGTCGCCCTCACTTAACACTTCTGGCGCTTCCGTCAGGCCGACCTGCGCTTTTCCTTTCGTCACAATAATATGTTCGATCGATCCCGGCGGATGCGGCTGAGAAATGCGATCTGCGCCTGGCTGGGTCAAAAGCAGATAGATATCGCGCCGCGCACCCGGTGGGCAGGCGGCCAGCAAAATCGCCTGATAGTGCGCCTGCTCAGCCACCACTTTTGTGCCCTCACCGCAGCGGATCACCTGCGTTTTTTGCATCTGTGGCTCCAGCAACTGCGCAAACGGAATATCCAGCGCCACACAAAGCGACCAGAGGGTTTCCAGACTAGGATTACCCTTTCCCGCTTCCAGTTGAGAGAGCGTCGACTTGGCGATCCCCGCCCGCCTGGCGATTTCTGCCAGAGATAGCCCCGTCCGCTGACGTTCACGAACCAGACTTTTAGCAATCACGCTGATGGGTTGTGTCATACACCACTCCATTTTTATATCGAACGAATCGTTCGTCTTGTAAAACATCTTTGTTGCGTTCATTATAATGGAAATTCGTTCGATATGGCTAAATCATGAAGCACATCTTCTCCTGCCTGAAGGCAGATACGATCAAAGCAATTTTCCTGGTCTGCCTGGCAGTGGGCGTGGTGGGGATGTCCTACGGCTCACTGGCGATGGCTTACGGCTTCCCGGTCTGGGTGCCGTTTGTCCTCTCTATTTTTGTGCTGGCGGGCGCATCCGAATTCATGTTTATCGGCATTGTCGCCAGTGGCGGTAATCCGTTAGCCGCCGCTGCCGCAGGCTTGCTGGTAAACGCCCGACATATCCCGTTTGGCGTGACGGTACGCGACCTGGTCGGCACCCGTGCGGCAAGTTTTTTCGGCTGCCATATTATGAACGACGAAAGCGTGGTATTCGGCCTGTCGCAGAAAACCCCGGAGCAGCGCAAAGCAGCCTACTGGCTGTGCGGCCTCGGCGTCGCTATTCTGTGGCCGCTGGGAACGTTACTGGGTACGGTCGTGGGTCAGATGCTGCCTGCTCCGGAAACCATCGGGCTGGACGCCGTGTTCCCGGCAATCCTGCTGGCACTCGTCGTCCCGGCGTTTAAAAACCGCACCACCCTGGTTCGTGGCCTGAGCGGCGCCGTCGTGTCGCTTGCCGCCGTGCCCTTTGCGCCGGTCGGACTGCCGGTTCTGCTCTCCCTGCTGGGCTTACTGACGAGGAAAAAATAATGGGCAACATGACGCTTTTCATTATCGGTATTGCCATTTTATCGGCGGGGACCTATTTGATGCGCCTCGGCGGCGCCAGACTCGGCAGCCGCCTGGCGCTTTCGGAGCGCTCTCAGGCGCTGTTATCCGATGCCGCCACGGTTCTGCTGTTTTCCGTCGCCCTGGCCACGACCTTCTACGAAGGAGAACATTTTGCCGGTATGGCACGCGTCCTCGGCGTCGCATTCGCGGTTTTCCTCGCCTGGCGCAAGATGCCGCTGATTGTGGTGATCGTCGCCGCCGCCGTGGTAACCGCGCTGCTGCGAATAACAGGAATACAGTAAAAAAAGCGCCCGTGGGCGCTTTGTTAGGGTCGTTCAGGTTTTCTCTATCTGTTCGCCTATCCAGGCGATAACGGCGTCCATATCCGGCGTTTGCTGTTGGTCAACCGTGAATACCGGCCCGAGCCGCATTGGCTCAGCGTGTTCTGCCAGTTGCGCCAGTTCGGGTAAATACTCCTCACCAGGATGACCTGGTTTACGATCCTGTAAGCGAGTCGCATAACGCGTCACCGCCAGCTCAGGCGTGATCTGGTTCCACACCTCCACCACCTTCTCAACGCCCGCCTGCTGCAACAACTGCTGTAATGTCTCCCGAGGCTGGAAGCCAAACCAGGCGTCAACCAGCCAGACAACGCTTGCCGGAGAGTGGCCAATGATCGACCAGATCACCTCATAGGCCGCACAGCCCAACTGCCGGTTGAAAGGCCGGTCGATATCCGTAAAGCGTGCCATAAACGGCTCTTTGATTCCATCAATCGTCAGCAGCGGCAGACTGAATGTCCCGGAGAGCTGACGGGTAATCGTGCTTTTGCCTGACGCGGGGACCCCGTTGATTAAAATGACTGTTTTACAGTCTGGCGAGAGGTGTCTTTTCATAGCAGCGCGACCACCTCTTCCCGGGAATTTGCCGCCCGCAGCTTCGCCATGCGTTCATCGTTATCCAGTAACGCGACAATAGCGCGTATGCCCTCTTCGATATGCGCATTACTGTCCTGTGCGCCAAACATAATGACAATGTCGGCGGCTTCACTGTCAGCAAACTGAATCGGCGTATTGAGTAATACCATGCTAAAACAGTTACGCTTCACACCACACTCTGGCCGCGCATGGGGGGATCGCAACGCCCTCATCAAACACATAATACGCTCCGTGACTGAGGGTATTATCGATCACCGCCTGCCCGTATTCCGCTGAAATATACCCTTTTGCGACCAATGGACGGGCCGCCAGTTGAATCACCTTCTGCCAGTCAGTTTCCGCTACGCCAACCTGAATCGCATCGGCCTCGATAAGTAATTCTTTTATCGTCATGAAGACTCCCTAAGAGCTTAACGAATCCGGCTCTAAATATTTCGGCGAATAACATTACGTAGCTCATCTATACGCACAAAAAGCGTATCAATTTCCTGTCGGTGCGTTTGGCTTTTGGCATAAACTGACAACGCCCGATTATAGATAAGCATTAATGACTTCTGTATTTCGCCATTACCCGGATTGCCCTGCAGTTCACCTTCCAGCCTGGCGATTTCTCCCGCCAGAACACGAGATTGTTCATCATAATCTTCCGGCGGGCGTGTTTCTTTTTTCCATAGCGACTTCAAAGATTCAAACATAGCGATCCCCCCGCCCTGATGGACAACAGGGCAACAAAATATCATTCATTAATAACGGAGTTATTTAAATAACGCGATCTTTTCCATTAATACCTGGGTGACGGCATTATTTGCCGGAATTAAAAACTTACGTACGCTGTCATTCACTTTGCCTTTCTCAAAGGTATTTTTACACTGGTCGACCCACTGTACGTTCATTTCCGTGCCGACATTCACTTTATTAATGCCTTCAGTGACGGCCAGGCGCATATCGTCGTCACTCACCCCTGTCCCCCCGTGTAATACCAGCGGAACACCGGTCGCGGCGCTGATCTCTTTCAGCCGCTGATGTTGAATTTGTGCCTTGCCGGTATACAGGCCGTGTACCGTACCCACCGACACCGCCAGCATGTCGACTCGTGTTTCATCAACGAAGCGTCTGGCATCTTCCACCGTCGTAAAGCAGATATCTTCTGCCGCCACCGCTTTACCATCCTCTGAGCCGCCGATGGCCCCGAGCTCCCCCTTCTACCGTAATATTTCGCGGTCGCGCCATCTCCACCACGATGCGGGTATTACCGATATTTTCATCCAGCTCAAGATGCGAGCCGTCATACATGACCGAAGAGAACCCTGCATTCATCGCCGTCTCAATGGCGCTGATATCAGAGCAGTGATCCAGATGCAGGCAGGTCGGGACATTCTCGCTCTCCGCCAGCGAACGCACCGCATCCACCAACAGGCGATAGCCCAGATATTCTGCCGTCCCGGTCGAGATCTGAATCATTAACGGGCTGTTCGTTTTTTGCGCCGCTTTAAAAAACGCGGGCAGCATTTCAATACAGTGCAGATTAAAGGATCCAATCGCTTTGAAATTTCTTTCCTGGCCGATTTTTAGGATCTCGTTGAAGTTATAAAGACTCATGAACATTTTCCCCTTTTGGCTTAGCGGATTTACCGTTGACGAACCACGCTAGTGCGGCAACAAAAACAATGAACAAGGCAACAAACAGCCAGTTATTCTGGAAGGCGTGGCCCAGGACGAGGCCAGAGCTGATAACGTCTGAATCGCTGAACGTGACGCCGGTAAAACCGTAAGTTTCCAGCATCGGCACCAGAATCGCTGGCAGGAAGGTGATGAACAAACCGTGAACCACACCCCCAATCATCGCGCCGCGACGACCGCCCAGCGCATTGCCAAAGACGCCCGCCGTCCCCCCCGGCGAAGAAGTTGGTTAGCAAACCCGGTAGAATCATCGCCAGACCAAACATCGGGAAGACCAGCATGCCGATGATGGAACCGACGGTTGTCGCCAGGAATCCGACAATCACTGCGTTGGGTGCATAAGGGAACAGAACCGGACAATCCAGCGCAGGCTTAGCGTCCGGGACGATACGCATGGCGATACCGCGAAACGCCGGAACCAGTTCGTTGAGCAATAAGCGTACGCCGCTGTAGAGCACGAAGACGCCAGCTACAAACTGAATGGACTGCATGAAGGCAAACATCAGGTAGTTAACACCGCCGGAAAACTGAGCGATATATTCCGGACCCGCCGCCAGCGCCGGAATGAGGTACATCGGCACCATCACGACCGCCATGGCGAGATAAGTATCCTGTAAGAACTTGAAGTTATCAGGTAACTCAAGATCTTCCGTGGAGCGAGACCCTTTGCCTACCACTTTAGCCACTGCGGCCTGGACCAGATAACCAATGGTGCAGAAATGTCCCAGCGCCACATCATCCGAGCCGGTAATGCGTCTGACCACCGGTTGCGCCAGCGCAGGCATCAATACCGCCATCACGCCGCCAAAAATCCCACCGGTTAAAATCAGCGGCAGTCCGGTGAGGCCTGATTTATAGCCAATAACCGCGCCAATGGTCGCCATCCACAATAACGCCTGTCCGGTCAGGAAGATGTATTTCAGCGGTGTCAGGCGCGCAATAATGATATTGACGGCAAAAATCACCATGAGCGTTAACGCCACTTCCGAACCCAGTTCACGGTTCGCTAACCCGGCAATGGCGGCCACATCGGTAATATAGCCCTTCATGCCAAATCCCTGAGTAAAAATATCGTTCAGGAAGGTCAGCGTGGCGACAATAATATTAATGCCAGCCATCATGATTAAAAAACCAAGCAGCGTTTTAAACGTGCCTTCTGCGGTTTTCCCCGGCGATTTCTTTTGCAGGATCAGACCGAGCATCGCGATAAAAGCAATTAATATCGATGCCTGCCCGAGCAAATCTTTAACGATGAATTCAACGATACTATTCATAATCGGCTACCTTCAGATTCCGCTCTTTTAAAAACGCGACGATCTTAGCTTCAATTTCGTCTTTGTCCGTGAGCTTATTCAGTACCACAACCCGTTTAATTTCTTCTTCACTGGCATCCGCCGTTAAGATGTCAGCAAAGGTTTTTTGCGTCAGGATCATGTCAGATTTAAACGCGCCTGCTTCGGATACCGTGGTATGTTCGATATGCGCAGGAATTTCCAGTTTCTTTAAAACCGCTTTCGCCGTCATTTCAATAGCAAAACTTGAACCGAGGCCGCAGCCACATACGCAAAGAATTTTCAGCATGTAAGGTCTCCTCAAATAATATTGAGTTGTTTGGCAAGTTTGTAATGATGTCCTTCTGTATCGACCAGACGTTTTTTCATACTTACGAGATCAATCGGAATAGGTTTATTGCTTTGATTAATAATAATTGCTTTATTTTTCATCCCTGACTGAATGCACCGAACCACTTCGCTCGCCATAATGGTGCCCTGATAAATTTCTTCACAGGTCGGATCGCCATTACGTAAACCGTAACCGACAATGGTTTTCCGAATTCGCTCGCCGATACGCGGTTCGAGTTGTTTAATCATGGTATCAATCGCCCCCCTGAAAACCGGGGGGAATATTCTCTGGTGTAGCCTTCTGAGCACAGAATTATCACGCTGTTCTGGACGGCCAGTTTTTGCTTTACCCGTTCTGCTAAAGCTTCAAGCGACATCTGGGACTCTGGAATCAGGGCGATATCTGCATTGCATTTAATCGCAGATTGCAGGGTTAATTCGCCACAATAGCCACCCAATAACTCCACCATAAACACGCGACCGGGTAGCGCTCTGCCCGTATTTCGTAAACGAGAAACCTCCTTAATAATCTGTTCGCAGGCAGTCGAAAAACCAATCGTATAATGACTACCGTAAACATCATTATCGATAGTCATGCCCACGCCAAAACAATTAATATCAAATTCGCTCAGGGTATTGAGAAACTGTAAACTGCCGTCGCCGCCGGCCATAATCAGTACATCAATGTGCAGCGACTTGAGTTTTCTGGCGATCGTTTCATATTCGCTACGCTGCAATTTACGGGTTGTTCTTCCCGAGGTAATAATGGGTATCGCCGCAATGGAAAAATCGACCAAATCACGCCACGCCACGTCATGGTGATTTTTCTCCAGCAAACCGGGGATCCCACCATTGAATAAGGTAATTTTTGCATCCGCGAGTCTGGCGATCTGGAATATAAAGTTATTAATTCCAGAAACATCGCCACCACTAATGACAATACCAATTTTCATTGCGTTTCCTCCGAAGCACCCGTGGAAACATTTTTCCCTGACTTCAAGCCTGTTATTTGCAATGAAGATCACATTATGATGATAAATTCCGTAGCGCGGAATATTGACAGGATGATTACATGGTTGTTTTTTGTGACTAACATCTCATTTTTAGAGGGTGCATTCGCGAGGCATCCATTTTTAATTTCGTTAATTATCATTGCGTTAATTGACACAGAAATCTTTTCTTTTAAGCGGTTGTCTTCCGCTTCCTGCATCGATGTTATGAAAAGAGAGAAATGTGAGAAATATCGCATTTTTTTGCGACCGGGAGGTTTATTTACGCCTTATTTCGTTCTGCCTCACTTTGCAAACTGTGGGCTTGCGCACAAAGCCTGTTGATGCTTAGCCCACATTATGTCACTCCGCTCAGACATATTGCCGCTCATCACAACACGGTCTCCTCGTTAAAATCTTCATAACGCGTTTTAACGGAGTTCCTTTATGTCCATGCTCACAACACGTTGCCTTGATCTGAATATTCAGGGCAACAGTCCTTATTCCATTCTTAAACAACTTGCGGAAATGGCCTTTCGCAATGGCGCCATCACCGACCGACAGGTGTTTCTACAGACGCTTTTGATGCGGGAAAAACTCCACTCCACCGGATTTGGCTCAGGCGTCGCCGTGCCGCATGGCAAAAGCGACTGTGTAAAACATCCCTTTGTTCTGTTCGCCCGTCACGCTCAGGGCGTTGACTGGCGCGCCAGCGATGGCGAAGTCGTCAATTGTTGGATCTGCCTCGGCGTACCGCAATCCGGTGAAGACGCTCAGGTTCAAATCATCGGCACCCTGTGTCGCAAAATCATCCATCAGGATTTCATCAATCAACTGAAACAAGGCGATGCCACTCAGGTGCTGACCTTGTTAAATCAGACCCTAACCTCATAAGGAAGCGGCTATGGAGTCATCCTTACGTTTAGTGGCGATCACCAACTGCCCTGCCGGTATCGCTCATACTTACATGGTGGCGGAAGCGCTGGAGCAAAAAGCGCGCTCGCTCGGATATACGATAAAAGTCGAAACCCAGGGTTCAAGCGGTGTCGAAAACCGACTGACTCAGGATGAAATTGCCGCGGCCGATTACGTGATTTTAGCCACCGGTCGGGGATTAAGCGGTGAAGATCGGGCGCGATTTGCCGGGAAAAAAGTCTATGAGATAGCCATTGCGCAGGCGCTGAAAAATATCGACCTCATTTTCACGCAATTACCGTCACACTCTCAGCTTTTTGCCACCGACAACGGCGTAAAACTCGGTAAGCAGGATGTCCCGCAAGGCAGCGTCATGAGCCATTTGATGGCGGGGGGTTTCCGCCGCGCTACCGTTTGTGATCGGTGGCGGTATTCTGGTTGCCATCGCCAATATGCTGGTGCAGTTCGGCTTACCGTATACCGATATGTCGAAAGGTGCGCCGTCATTTTCCTGGATTGTCGAATCCATCGGTTATCTGGGCTTCACCTTTATGATCCCGATTATGGGGGGCCTACATCGCAGGGTCGATTGCTGACAAACCCGCATTCGCCCCGGCATTCCTGGTCTGTTATCTGGCTAACGATAAAGGATTGCTCGGCACCCAGTCTGGCGCCGGTTTTCTCGGCGCGGTAGTACTTGGCCTGGCAATCGGTTATTTCGTGCTGTGGTTTCGCAAAGTGCGTCTCGGCAAAGCGCTTCAACCGCTGCTGGGATCAATGCTAATTCCGTTTGTCACACTGCTGGTATTTGGCGTACTGACCTATTACGCCATCGGCCCGGTCATGTCAGACATCATGAGTGGCCTGTTGCATTTTCTGAATACGATCCCACCCTCCATGAAAATGGGCGCAGCCTTTCTCGTTGGCGCGATGCTGGCATTTGATATGGGTGGACCTATCAACAAAACCGCCTGGTTCTTCTGTTTCTCACTGCTGGAAAAACATATTTACGACTGGTACGCCATTGTCGGCGTCGTCGCGCTGATGCCGCCCGTCGCGGCAGGCATTGCCACGTATCTGACGCCAAAACTGTTTACCCAACAGGAAAAGGCTGCTGCCAGCAGCGCCATTGTCGTCGGTGCCACCGTCGCCACCGAACCCGCGATTCCCTATGCGCTGGCCGCACCGCTGCCGATGATCACCGCCAATACGCTCGCCGGTGGAATTACCGGCATGCTGGTGATCGCCTTCGGAATCAAACGTCTCGCGCCGGGATTGGGTATCTTCGACCCGCTGATCGGCCTGATGTCTCCGGTCGGTTCCTTTTATCTGGTGTTGGCTATCGGTCTGGCACTGAATATTGCGTTGATTATCATCCTGAAAGGGTTATGGCTGAAGCGGAAAGCCGCACAACAGGAGCGTGCAAATGAACAGTGAATTACTTCAACAGCTTTGCGAAGCCAGCGCCGTCAGCGGTGATGAGCAGGACGTTCGCACGATCCTCATCAAGACGCTGGAACCCTGTGTGGATGACATCACCTTTGATGGCCTCGGCAGCGTTATCGCCCGCAAAGGTCATCGTGGGCCTAAGGTTGCGGTCGTCGGCCATATGGATGAAGTTGGCTTTATGGTCACCCATATCGACGACTGCGGTTTTCTGCGCTTCACAACGATTGGCGGTTGGTGGAATCAGTCGATGCTGAACCATCGGGTCACTGTCCGCACTCGTAAAGGCAGTAAAATCCCGGGCGTTATCGGCTCCGTTGCGCCACATGCACTGACCGAAAAGCAAAAACAACAGCCGCTGACCTTTGACGAAATGTTCATTGATATTGGCGCGAACAGCCGCGAAGAAGTGGAAACTCGCGGCATTGCAATCGGTGATTTCATTAGCCCGGAAGCAAACTTTGCCCGTTGGGGCGAAGATAAAATTGTGGGCAAAGCGCTGGATAACCGTGTTGGTTGCGCCCTGATGGTAGAACTTTTGCAGTCCGTCGATAATCCAAATATCACCCTATACGGCGTGGGTAGCGTGGAGGAAGAAGTGGGGCTGCGCGGCGCGCAAACCTCTGCAGAACATATCAAACCCGATGTGGTTATCGTCCTGGATACCGCCGTGGCGGGCGATGTGCCCGGTATCGACAGTATTAAGTATCCCCTGAAACTGGGCGACGGTCCTGGGCTTATGCTGTTTGATAAGCGTTATTTCCCTAATCAAAAACTGGTCGCCGCATTAAAAGCCAGCGCGGCAAGCAGCGATTCTCCTTTGCAGTTTTGCACCATGAAAACCGGAGCGACGGACGGCGGGCGTTATAATGTGATGGGCGGCGGGCGTCCCGTTGCGGCGCTCTGTTTACCTACGCGTTATCTGCATGCCAACAGCGGCATGATTTCCGCAAAGGATTATGACGCGATGTTTACCTTAGTGCGTGAACTGCTTATGTCATTTACTGCCGAAAACATCAGCACGTTAACTGATTTTCGCCAGGTGATCTGATGCTCAATGAACGCCAGTTAACGCTCGTCGATCTGCTTGAACAACAGCCCTGTTCGCTGAACGAGCTGGCGCGGCAAACTGGCGTGTCGGGTAGAACGATCCTGCGTGATATTGATTATCTTAACTTTACGCTCAGCGGTAAGGCCCGCATCCAGCCTGGTGGCAGTGCGGGTTATCAACTGGACATTATTGACCGGCGTAGCTTTTTCCAGCTTCTGCAACGCCATGATAACGACGATCGCTTGCTGGCGTTCTTGCTGTTGAATACGTTTACTCCCCGCGTCCAGTTGGCCGCTTCGCTTAACCTGCCCGAAACCTGGGTTGCCGATCGCCTGTCCCGACTGAAGCAACGCTACGAACGGGCATTTTGTCTTTCCAGTCGCCCGGGCGTAGGCCATTTCATTGATGAGCCTGAGGAAAAACGCATTATTCTGCTGGCGAATCTGCTCAAAAAAAGACCCGTTGTTAATTCCGCTACCCGGCGTGACGCGAGACACTGTCGAACGACTTAACAGCGCATGCGAACCTCTTCTTGCTGAGTTCCCACTGACGTCGGGAGAATACCTCGCAAGTCTGGTGCTGGCGGTCTACGCACTGCGTAATCAACTCTCGGGCACATGGCCGGAATGTCGACAGACATCGCTAAAAAAATGCCGTAGAACAGGGCGGGATCTATCTTGGCGAGAACGCGTTCAAAACGCTACACGGGCTACTGGATAAACAGCAACAACAGGCTATGACCCTGTCTGCTGAAACCGTGATTGCGTTGCTACAACGCGTTCCTGGTGTGGCCACCTTGAACATTATCGATACGCAACTGGTTGAAAATATCACGGGTCATCTGCTGAGATGCGTTTCAGCCCCCCGTTTGGGTACCGGAACATCGCCAGAGCAGCATGAACAACCTGAAAGCCGCCTGGCCGACGGCGTTCGATATGAGCCTGCGATTCATTGCTCTTTTGCGTGAACAACTTACGATTCCATTGTTCGACAGCGATCTGATCGGACTTTACTTTGCCTGCGCGCTGGAACGGCATCAAAATGAGCGTCACCCCATCATTTTGTTATCCGATCAGAATGCGATTGCCACCATTAACCAGCAGGCCATCGAGCGTGACGTATTGAGTTGTCGGGTGATGATCGCGCGGACTCCCGGTGAGCTGCATGCAATAAGTCAGGAGGTCGAGCCGCTATTGATCGTCAATAACAGCCATTATTTACTGGACGACTCATTAAAAAATGTCCTGACAATTAAAAATATCATTTCTGCCGCCGGCACCGAGCAAATCAAAAGCTTCCTTGCGACCGCGTTTATTCGCCAACAACCGGAGCGCTTCTTTTCAGAACCGGGGAGTTTTCACTACCTGAATACTCCAGACGAAACCTGGCATAGCATTACCCGTCAGATTTGCGCCCAACTCGTGGCGCAGCAACATATCACCTGCGATGAGGCACAGCGTATCTGCGCCCGTGAAGACGAAGGTGAAAACCTGATTGTGAATCATCTGGCGATCCCCCACTGCTGGGGCGAGCAGGCGCGTCGCTTTCGCGGATTTTTCATCACTCTGGCCTCTCCCGTTCAGGTGAATAACGAACCGGTCAGCCATGTGTTAATTGCCTGCGCCGCCGCGGACGCACACCATGAATTAAAAATTTTCAGCTATCTGGCAAGCGTATTATGCAGCCATCCGGCAGAAACCATTTGTGGGTTAACTGGCTATGACGCGTTTATCGCGCTACTAAAGCAGTAACGACAGAAACAAAAAAAGCGCCTCAAGGGCGCTCTTTCGACAATGGAGATGAACTTATTTCAGCAGTTCCGCCGTCATGTGCACGCGGTTGCCGGTGTAAGCCTGGGTGATTTTGTAAGAGCTTGCGCCAGCCTGTTCCGCCTGTGCGGCGATTTTCGCTTCAGTGCTTTCCAGGGTCGACCCGGTTGCCGTTACGGACTGGGCAGCGAAAGAACCGAAAGAGGTAGCGAGAGCGATAACTGCGACAAAAGTTTTGATGCTTTTCATGATGTAAACCCTTTAACTTAGTTGTTTGAGTAAGGCACCGTGCCTTGATGTGATAAATCATAGGCCGTTACTCAGACAACTAAAAGCGGAAGGATTTGCCCATCTTATTCAAATAAACTGAAAATAAATCACTCAGCGATTAAACGCTGCGGATGAGTATAAATGGTCGCCCTGCCCGGTTTGCAGAAACCCACCAGCGTCAGGTTACAGCGCTCAGCGACTTCCACCGCCAGCGTGGTGGCCGCAGAAACGGCAAACAGGATCTCGATACCGCACATTGCGGACTTTTGTACCATCTCATAACTCGCACGACTGGATACCAGCGCCGCCCCCCGCCATCCAGCTTTCGCCTTCTGCGGCGCGACGCCCCAGCAGTTTGTCCAGCGCGACGTGACGCCCAACGTCTTCATGTCCGCCCGCCAGTTCGCCCGATGGCAGCACCCATGCCGCAGCGTGCGTACACCCGGTAAGTTGCCCCACCGGCTGGTAATCCTTCAGATGCCGTAGCGCGTGGTCGAGATTTGCGAGGTTAAAGGTCTGGGTGAACGGCAGCGGCTGCACCGGTTTACCGATATCATTGAGCTGCTCAACGCCACACACGCCACAGCCGGTGCGTCCGGCCAGCGCGCGACGACGTTCTTTCAGCCCCATAAAACGGCGACTGGAAAGTTCGATCTGGACTTCAAGGCCGTTACAGGAGGGGACAACATCCATACCATAGATCTCGCGCGGGCTGTCAATAATGCCCTCGGAGAGGGAGAAACCGACCGCAAAGTGGTGCAGATCCTTCGGCGAGGCCATCATCACAACATGGGAAATGCCATTGTAGACCAGCGCAACGGGCACCTCTTCAGCCACCTCATCCGGCTGAGGATGTTGCAAGTCCTCACGCTTCCACAGGTTAACCTGGCGAGAGCTTGTGACATTTATCACATTTCCGACTTCTTCTGGATGTATCTTATTCACTTTCTTTTAACCGTATAAGAACACACGTACCAACATTGTGGTATTCTGTCACAACCCCAGGCAGGACGCCGGGAAATTGACCCAATTCTGGACCTTTGCGGTCCTGTCCGCAAAGAAAAATAACAACCACTTTCTGAACATTCGGCACGAATGTGAAAGAGAAGTGACAATGTCGAAAAGGAGCAAACCATGCAGGTCAGCAGAAGGCAGTTCTTTAAGATCTGCGCTGGCGGTATGGCAGGCACCACGGCGGCGGCACTGGGCTTCGCGCCCGGCGTAGCGCTAGCGGAAACACGGCAATATAAACTGCTGCGCACCCGCGAAACCCGTAATACCTGCACTTACTGTTCCGTTGGTTGTGGGCTGTTGATGTACAGCCTCGGCGACGGTGCTAAAAACGCCAAAGCGTCTATCTTCCATATCGAAGGTGATCCGGACCATCCGGTCAACCGTGGTGCGCTCTGCCCGAAAGGGGCCGGTCTGGTGGACTTCATCCACTCCGAAAGCCGCCTGAAATTCCCGGAATACCGCGCGCCAGGCTCGGATAAATGGCAGAAAATCAGTTGGGATGAGGCTTTTGACCGCATCGCGAAACTGATGAAAGAAGACCGCGATGCCAACTACATTGCGCAAAACGCCGATGGCGTTACCGTTAACCGCTGGCTGTCTACCGGGATGCTGTGTGCTTCCGCGTCCAGTAACGAAACCGGCTTTTTAACGCAAAAATTCACCCGCGCGCTCGGTATGCTCGCGGTCGACAACCAGGCGCGTGTCTGACACGGACCAACGGTAGCAAGTCTTGCTCCAACATTTGGTCGCGGTGCGATGACCAACCACTGGGTCGACATCAAAAACGCCAACCTCGTCGTGGTGATGGGCGGCAACGCCGCTGAAGCGCACCCGGTCGGGTTCCGCTGGGCGATGGAAGCGAAAATTCACAACGGCGCGAAGCTGATTGTGATCGATCCGCGTTTCACGCGTACGGCGTCGGTGGCCGATTTCTATGCCCCAATCCGTTCGGGTACTGACATTGCCTTCCTGTCAGGCGTCATGCTGTACCTGCTGACTAACGAAAAATATAACCGCGAATACACCGAGGCCTACACCAACGCCAGTCTGATCGTGCGTGAAGATTTTGGCTTCGAGGACGGCCTGTTTACCGGCTATGACGCGGATAAACGCAAGTACGACAAGACCAGCTGGAACTATGAGCTGGACGAAGAGGGCTTTGCCAAACGCGATACCACACTGCAACACCCGCGCTGCGTCTGGAACCTGCTGAAACAGCACGTCTCCCGCTACACGCCGGACGTGGTGGAAAACATCTGCGGTACGCCAAAAGCCGACTTCCTGAAAGTCTGTGAGTACATCGCAGAAACCAGCGCGAAAGACAAAACCGCGTCGTTCCTGTATGCCCTCGGCTGGACACAGCACTCCATCGGTTCGCAGAACATCCGCACGATGGCGATGATCCAGTTGCTGCTCGGCAACATGGGGATGGCGGGCGGTGGCGTTAACGCCCTGCGCGGTCACTCCAACATTCAGGGGCTGACTGACCTGGGCCTGCTGTCACAAAGCCTGCCGGGCTACCTGACGCTGCCCAATGAAAAACAGCCTGACCTGCAAACATACCTGGCCGCCAACACGCCGAAACCGCTGTTGAAAGATCAGGTCAACTACTGGGGCAACTACCCGAAATTCTTCGTCTCGTTGATGAAGGCCTTCTACGGCGATAAAGCGACAGCGGAAAACAGCTGGGGCTTTGACTTCCTGCCGAAGTGGGACAAAGGGTACGACGTGCTGCAGTACTTCGAGATGATGAAAGAGGGTAAGGTCAATGGCTATATCTGCCAGGGCTTCAACCCGGTCGCGTCATTCCCGAACAAAAACAAGACGATTGCATCTCTGTCCAAACTGAAGTTCCTGGTGACGATCGACCCGCTCAACACGGAGACCTCCACCTTCTGGCAAAATCACGGTGAGTCGAACGATGTGGATCCGTCGAAAATCCAGACTGAAGTGTTCCGTCTGCCCTCCACCTGCTTTGCCGAAGAGAACGGTTCGATCGTGAACTCCGGCCGCTGGCTGCAGTGGCACTGGAAAGGTGCGGACGCCCCGGGGATCGCGGTCACCGATGGCGAAATCCTGGCCGGTATCTTCCTGCGCCTGCGCAAAATGTATGCTGAGCAGAGCGGCGCCAACCCGGAACAGGTGCTGAGTATGACCTGGAACTACTCCACCCCACATGAACCGGCATCGGAAGAAGTGGCGATGGAGAGTAACGGGAAAGCGCTGGCCGATCTCATCGACCCGGCTACGGGCGCGGTGATCGTGAAGAAAGGCCAACAGCTCAGCTCGTTTGCTCAGTTGCGTGACGACGGCACCACCTCCAGCGGTTGCTGGATTTTCGCCGGTAGCTGGACGCCGGAAGGCAACCAGATGGCGCGTCGCGATAACGCCGATCCGTCTGGTCTGGGCAATACGCTGGGCTGGGCATGGGCGTGGCCGCTGAACCGCCGTATCCTGTACAACCGTGCTTCCGCTGACCCGCAGGGCAACCCGTGGGATCCGAAGCGCCAAATCCTGAAATGGGACGGCGCAAAATGGAGCGGGATGGACATTCCGGACTACAGCGCCGCCGCACCCGGCAGCGACGTCGGGCCGTTCATCATGCAGCCGGAAGGGATGGGACGTCTGTTCGCTCTCGACAAGATGGCGGAAGGGCCGTTCCCGGAACACTACGAACCGTTTGAGACGCCGCTGGGTACCAACCCGCTGCACCCGAACGTGATCTCCAACCCTGCCGCCCGTATCTTCAAGGGCGACGCCGAAGCGTTGGGTAAAGCCGATAAGTTCCCGTACGTCGGAACCACTTACCGTCTGACCGAGCACTTCCACTACTGGACCAAGCATGCGCTGCTTAACGCTATCGCGCAGCCGGAACAGTTTGTGGAGATCGGCGAGACGCTGGCGAACAAGCTCGGCATCGCCCATGGCGACACCGTTAAAGTCTCCTCTAATCGCGGCTATATCAAAGCCAAAGCCGTGGTGACTAAGCGTATTCGCACGCTGAAAGCAGACGGCAAGGATATCGATACTATCGGTATTCCGATTCACTGGGGCTATGAAGGTGTGGCGAAGAAAGGGTTTATAGCGAACACCCTGACGCCGTCGGTGGGTGATGCCAACTCACAAACGCCGGAATTTAAGTCCTTCCTGGTGAACGTGGAAAAGGTGTAACGGAGACGACTTATGGCTTATCAATCGCAAGACATTATCCGTCGTTCCGCGACTAACGGTCTCACCCCCGCTCCTCAGGCGCGGGACTTCCAGGAAGAAGTGGCGAAGCTCATTGACGTCACCACCTGCATCGGCTGTAAAGCCTGTCAGGTGGCCTGTTCCGAGTGGAACGACATCCGTGATGAAATCGGCAGCAACGTCGGGGTCTATGATAACCCGGCGGATTTAACCGCCAAATCCTGGACGGTGATGCGCTTCTCGGAAGTGGAGCAGAACGACAAACTGGAATGGCTGATCCGCAAGGATGGCTGTATGCACTGCGCCGATCCGGGCTGCCTGAAGGCGTGTCCGGCAGAAGGGGCTATCATTCAGTATGCCAACGGGATTGTCGACTTCCAGTCTGAGCAGTGCATCGGCTGTGGCTACTGCATCGCCGGTTGCCCGTTCGACGTGCCGCGCCTGAACCCGGAAGACAACCGGGTTTATAAATGCACGCTGTGCGTTGACCGCGTGACCGTCGGCCAGGAACCGGCCTGCGTGAAAACCTGCCCGACGGGTGCTATCCACTTTGGTTCGAAAGAGGATATGAAAACGTTGGCCGGCGAGCGCGTAGCGGAGCTGAAAACCCGTGGTTACGACAATGCGGGCCTGTACGATCCGGCAGGCGTAGGCGGGACGCACGTGATGTACGTGCTGCACCATGCCGACAAGCCGAATCTGTATCACGGTCTGCCGGAGAACCCGGAAATCAGCGCCACCGTGAAATTCTGGAAAGGGATCTGGAAGCCTCTTGCAGCGGTCGGCTTTGCCGCGACCTTTGCGGCCAGCATCTTCCACTACGTCGGTGTCGGCCCGAACCGTGCGGATGAGGAAGAGAACAACCTGCATGAAGAGAAAGACGATGAGGTGCGCAAATGAAAAGACGTGACACCATCGTGCGCTACACCGCGCCGGAACGCATCAACCACTGGGTCACCGCCTTCTGCTTCGTGCTGGCGGCGGTGAGCGGACTGGGCTTTTTCTTCCCGTCCTTCAACTGGCTGATGCAAATCATGGGGACACCGCAACTGGCGCGTATTCTGCACCCGTTTGTAGGCGTCATCATGTTTGCCTCGTTCATCATCATGTTCTTCCGGTACTGGCACCACAACCTGATCAATCGGGATGACATCTTCTGGGCGAAGAACATCCGTAAGATTGTCGTCAACGAAGAAGTGGGCGACACCGGGCGGTATAACTTCGGTCAGAAATGCGTGTTCTGGGCGGCAATTATCTTCCTGGTGCTGCTGCTGGTGAGCGGTGTGATCATCTGGCGTCCATACTTTGCGCCAGCGTTCTCCATTCCGGTGATCCGCTTTGCGTTAATGCTGCACTCTTTTGCCGCCGTTGCGCTGATTGTGGTTATCATGGTGCATATTTACGCCGCGCTGTGGGTGAAAGGCACGATTACCGCGATGGTAGAAGGCTGGGTGACTCGCTCCTGGGCGAAGAAACATCACCCGCGCTGGTATCGTGAAGTGCGTGAAAAGCAGGATAAGACCCAGTCGTAAGCAAAGACTGTTCGTGAACCGATAAGTTAACGCCGGAGACTGAGTTTCCGGCGTTTTTTTTAGAATGGCTTTTAGTTTTGACAACTTTTTGACAACTTTATACAGATAACAGACCAACCGACGTTGCGGTCGCATAAGAATGGAGTCGATTCTTAAGACAAGGAGACGTACCGTGAATCTCAAACACCTCTTCGCAGCCCTGGCAATGGGACTGCTTGCGACAACAACGGCGGCACAACCGTCCGCGCCGAAAGTGACGATCAAATCCGAACTGGCTTCCCCTCTGGTGCTGGAAAACAGCCAGGACAAAAACTACCTCAAAGTGTCACTGACGGGTTTCCCGCTACATGCAACTAAACGCAGCCCGATCAACCTCGCACTGGTGATTGACCGCTCCGGCTCTATGGGCGGCGAGCGTATCGAACAAGCAACAGAAGCCGCCGTAATGGCGGTGAACACCTTAAGTGCCCAGGACACGCTCTCGGTGGTGATTTACGACGACGTCGTGGATGTCATCGTACCGGCGGCCAAAGTCGGCAATAAAGCGAAACTTATCAGCCAAATCCGTGAACAGCTGACCGCACGCGGCGGTACCGCACTGTTTGCCGGCGTCAGCCGCGGTATCAAAGAAACCAGTAAATTCCTTGATAAGGCCCATGTTAACCGCATCATCCTGCTGTCTGATGGCCAGGCGAACGTCGGTCCTTCCTCCACCAGCGAACTGGCGGAGCTGGGTAAGATCGCCGCCCGCAAAGGGATTGCCATCACGACGATGGGTATTGGCGAAGGCTACAATGAAGATCTGATGGCGGCGATTGCCCAGTACAGCGATGGCAACCACGTGTTTGTACAAAATACCGATGCACTGGAGAAGGCATTTGCCCATGAATTTGGCGATGTCATGTCCGTCGTCGCTCAGGATGTGGTGGTGCAAATTCATGTCGCCGACAACGTTAAGCCACTACGCCTGCTGGGGCGTGAAGGTGAAATCCGCGACAACACGGTGACCGTAAAACTGAACCAGCTTTATGCCAATCAGGAGAAATATGTCATGCTGGAAGTGCTGCCGGCGAAAGGCCAGGCCGCACAAAGCAAGCCGCTCGCTGAGATCAACGTCAGCTATAACAACCTCGCCACCGGGCAGAAAGAGCGCTGGGATGACAAGATGGCCATCAGCTATACCGCCTCTGCCAACGAAGTTCAGAAAGCGCAGGTGGAGGATGTGATCGTCGATTCCGCCATTCAGAAATCCGCCATTCAGAATGAGCAGGCGTTACAGCTCATCGATGAAGGCAAAATGGACGAGGCGAAAGCGATCCTGCGCGAAAACTCCAGTACACTCAGCGCGTTACCGCTTAGCGCACCCGCTGCCAGAATGAAGGCACAGGAGAGCGCAGAGGAAAACCTTAAGTTGCTGGACAGGATGGAAAGCGAAAGCAAAGAAGCATCGCGCAAGTCGCTGAAAGAACAGAGCTATAAAACCAAAAACCAGAGTTCGAAATCGAACTGATCCACAAGGAGTGCTGGATGCTCAGACGCAAGCCGATTTATCTCGTCATTACACTGATGTTTTTTATCCTGCTTGCTTACCTGGGCGTTCGCACTCTGGAACATGAAGTCTTGTTGCGTCAGTACCAGACTCAGACCCTGGCGAAATCGCAAACCGCCAGCGTCGCCAGGGGGATCGAAAATATTTTGCAGCAAAAAAGCCTCCCGCCTGCATGCGATTGGCGATTTTATCGACCCCGCAGAGGTCACCACCCTCAGTGCACTGAAAGAGAATGACAGCGACATTGCCGACGTCTTTATTCTGCGGAAAAATCATCTCCTCTACCCCGATGAGCGTCAGCCGTTAAGCAACGAGGATAAAGAGTGGGTGCGCCAGCTCAGCCCGCTGGTCAACGATCCCAGCCAACTTGCCAGTCATATGACGCAAAGCGAGCAGGACACGCCGCAGGCCGGCTGGTTTATTAGTTTTGAGACTCAGGAACCGCTGTTGATCTACTGGCGGCAGAAAGACGGGGCGATCATCGGTTTTCGCCTCTCCTGGGTACAACTGATGATGGATATGGCGAACGGCATTCAGGTTAACCCGGAGGATCCGCAGCAGATTGTCAGGGTGACGGAAAACGGCCGTCAGCTTTATCAGAACGCGCAGGCGGATCTGCGACGGCTCACCTTACTGGACTCCCGCACGCTGGAGTATCCACTCACAACGTGGCAGGTCAGCGCTTACGGCGTCAACGCACCGCTCTGGCATATCTGGCTGTGGGGCGGCGCGTTAATCGTCCTGCTGCTTCTCGCCGTCGCACTGTTAGGCGTCTCGCTGTGGCGGGAATATACCCGCGCGGCGCGTCAGGCACGCCAACAGGTCGATTTTGTCAGCCAGGTGTCACACGAACTGAAAACACCGCTGACCAACATCACGCTCTATGCCGAACTGCTGCGCGAAGGGCTGGATGATGAACAAACGCAGGAGCGACGCTATGTGGATGTGATCACTCAGGAAGGACAACGGTTGTCGCGGCTTATCCAGAATATCCTGACCTTTACGCGCGCACCGAAACTGCATCTTCAGCCAGTCAATCTCCGCCGTTTGATGACAGAAATTACGCAGATCTTTACGCCTGCGTTGCAGGCAAAAGGCATGACGATTCACATGTCTTGCCCTGAGAATCTGACATTGCGCAGCGATCGCGACGTGATCACACAAATTGTCAGCAATTTTCTCAGTAATGCCGAAAAATACGCTTCGCAGGGTCAGCGCGTGGATCTGACCGTGGAACACGTTGCGGAAAACGTGGAGATCGCCGTTCGCGACTACGGTCCCGGCATTGCAGAAAATGAGATGTCCTTGATCTTCCGCCCGTTTTATCGGGTCAAATCTTCCATTACCGAGGGTGTTTCAGGTACCGGTATTGGACTCACCATCGCTTGCCAACTGGCGCAACGCCTGCACGGCAAGATTCAGGTAACGGCGCAAGAGCCTGGCGTCCGCTTTACCCTTACGCTGCCGCAGGGATGAGAATATGAAGATACTGATTGCCGAAGATGATGCGAACATCCGCCAGGGCCTGGTGGATGCACTGTCGCGCGAGGGTTATTCGCTCATTGCCGCACCGGACGGGCGCGCGGCGCTGGAGAGTTACCACCGCGACAAACCGGATTTCGTACTTTTAGACATCATGATGCCCGAAATGGATGGCTACACGGTCTGCCGGGAAATTCGCCGCCAGAACGAACACATTCCCATTGTGTTTCTCTCCGCCAAAGATGAGGAGATCGACCGTGTCGTGGGACTCGAACTGGGTGCAGATGACTACATCAGCAAACCGTTTGGTATTCATGAACTGCGGGCGCGGATAAAAACTATCGCCCGCCGCTGTCTGAACCATAGCGCCACGCAGCCTAACCTCAGCTTTGCTTTTGGCGACCTGACGGTGTTCCCGAATGAACTGTGCGCCTGGCGTGGCGAGCAAAAGCTGGAGCTGACGCTGCGGGAAGTTCGCATTTTAAGCTGCCTGGAGCGTCATCAAAATCAGGTGGTTACACGCGATATGTTGTTCGATGCGGCGTGGGGATACGACTATTTACCTAATAGCCGTACGCTGGATCAGCACATTTCCCGGCTCCGCAAAGTCATCGAACAGGATGCCAATCAGCCGCAGCTAATCCGAACGGTGCATGGTCTGGGGTATCGATATCAGGTATCGTAGCGCACACATTGCGATGTCGCAGGTGTATCCCGCAGGCCGATTGCGGTTATCATTAATGACATTCACCAGAGCGGGCGCGAGATGCCCGCCAAATTACCGAGCAGATTACTCTGGCTAAATCTGCCCAACCAGGAAGTGACTGAATGAGCATTCGTATCATCCCGCAAGATGAGCTGGAAAAGAGCGAGAAACGTGCGTCGGATATGATTCCCCCCGTTATTATTCCCTCGGCTCAAAAACCTGTATAACCGTCGCGCCGAGCGTCTGCGCGAACTGGCTGAGAACAACCCGCTGGGAGATTACCTGCGCTTTGCTGCGCTGATCGCCCATGCCCAGGAAGTGGTGCTGTACGACCATCCATTGCAGATGGATCTGACCGCACGCATCAGAGAAGCCAACGATCAGGGCAAACCGCCGCTGGATATCCACGTTCTGCCGCGCGATAAGCACTGGCAGAAACTGCTGCACTCGCTGATCGCCGAACTGAAACCCGAGATGAGCGGCCCGGCGCTGGCGGTGATCGAGAATCTGGAAAAAGCCTCCGAGCAGGAGCTGGAACAGATGGCCAGCGCCCTGTTTGCCTCAGATTTCGCCGCGGTCAGCAGTGATAAAGCCCCGTTTATCTGGGCCGCGTTGTCGCTGTACTGGGCGCAAATGGCCAGTCTTATCCCGGGTAAAGCCCGCGCGGAATATGGCGAACAACGTCAATTCTGCCCGGTGTGCGGCTCGATGCCGGTTTCCAGCATGGTGCAAATTGGCACCACCCAGGGACTGCGCTATCTGCACTGCAACCTCTGCGAAACCGAGTGGCACGTAGTGCGCGTGAAATGCAGCAACTGCGAGCAAAGCCGCGATCTGCACTACTGGTCGCTGGATAATGAGCAGGCGGCGATCAAAGCCGAAAGCTGCGGTGACTGCGGGACCTACCTGAAAATTCTGTATCAGGAAAAAGATCCTAAAGTGGAAGCTGTCGCCGACGATCTCGCGTCGTTGGTGCTGGACGCGCGCATGGAGCAAGAAGGCTTCGCCCGCAGTTCCATCAACCCGTTCCTGTTCCCGGGAGAAGGGGAGTAAACGCCTTCAACAGGTAATGCCGGACGGCGCTTATCGTCCGGCCTGCAACAGATAAGGTGTGATGACGCCAGGGATCCCGGCGAACTCTCTGGTGTTGCGCGTCACAAGCGCAAACCGATGAATCTGCGCAGTAGCCAGAATGATCGCGTCCGGAAGTTTCATCCCATATTCCTGCCTGAGATTCACGCTTCGCTCAGCAATTTCCTGTGAAACGCCGATGATGTTGAACGCACTCAACGCCACACGTGTACGATATTCCTGATGGTATTTTTTTGCCCCCACCATCACTTCCATCCAGGTAACCAGGCTGATGGCATTCTGCGGCGGATACGCTTCCAGTACTTGCTGTGCTTCCTGGTGCCCGCTGAATAAATCAATCAGGATATTGGTATCGAACAGCACGGGTCCCTTTTGCATTACCATTCCTCGCGCAGCGTCCTCTGATACTCAACGCCGTCTTCCTCACAGCCCTGCCAGAGCCCCAGCGCATTGGAAATCGTGGTTTCGGCTTGCCTTTCAAGGTACTGTTCAACGGCCTCGCGGAGCAACTCGGCTCGTGGAAGATTGCGCTGTTGCTTGAGATCATCAAGGCGCTTGATCACCTCATCGGATAAGTCGAGTAATATTCTGCCCATGTCCATTCCAGCCATTATGCTCACATATACCTCCAGTATATCAGCGGCGAGTAAATTTCAAACAACATACACCGTCAGAAAGCAGGAAAAAAGCGATCTCCGTAGTGACTTTTCCTTTTGCGAGGCACTTTCCAGAATTTCACCCTGCCCCAAATCCACCATTCTCTTTCATAACAAACCAGGTTATAACGCTGTATATTCATACAGATTCAAGGGATGAAGAAAATGACGCTTGAAAACGGTATCGCACAACAGGTCGAGGAATTTATCGCGGCGGGGCGCCCTTCTGCTCGTCGGCAAAGTATTGATGATCGCAGGACGGGCTACGTCGCCAGTACCGCGCTGGCCGGAGAGACTGAAACGCGCGTAGAGGTCCGTGATGTTGAGCTGGAGGGAATAACGCTGCGCGTCGTATCGCCGCGCCACGCTTCGAGTGCTCTGCCCTGCGTTATTTACTACCACGGCGGCTGTTTCGTGAGCGGCGGATTTGCCACACACGATAATCAGTTACGACAACTGGCATATTTCAGCGGCTGCCGGGTGATTGCTGTGCAATATCGTCTCGCGCCTGAACATACGTTTCCTGCGGCGCATGACGATGCCGAAAAAGGGGCCAGTCTTATCTGGCAACATGCGGAGCAGCTTGGAGTTGAACGCCAGCGCATCACGCTTGCCGGAGACAGTGCAGGCGGACACCTGGCACTGGTAACGGCATTGCGCCTGAAGGCAGCAAAGCAATGGCTACCCGCGCAACTGGTGCTGATTTACCCGATGCTTGATGCGACCGCAAAATGTGAGAGCTATACCCGCAATGGTCTGGACTACCTCATTACCCGCGACACGTTGCTAACAGGGTATGAGATGTATTTTCCCCATACCGATCGCCAGCATCCTGAAGCCAGCCCGCTCTGGCGTGACGATCTCAGTGGATTACCTCCCACGCACATCATCACTGCTGAATTTGATCCGCTGCGCGACGAAGGCGAACTTTTGTATGACCGACTGACGACCCAACGTGTCGTTTGCACCTGCCAGCGCTATCTCGGCGTGATTCATGGTTTTTTCCAGCTCGCCGGCATCAGTTATGCGGCGCGCAGCGCAATGCAGGATATTGCCTGGCGCATGACTACCCCGTCCGTTAGCGAAGAATAGAGAAGGGAGTTCCCCTACTCTTCCTCGTTTCCGCCTTCTTCATAGGGACCAAACGGTTTGGCAGGCAGGACAATGTAGATACCTTCAAAAATGGCACCCGGTGTGTCATCACCCAGCAGTTCTACCTGTAGCTGAACACGCGCCTTTTTCCCACGCGCCAGACGGTCGAGATCGCCGCTCAAAGAGCCGAGATCGGCAACCGCGGCAGGTCTGCCGCTGATAGGCTTGCTATAGCGGATATGAGCGTCGGCGAGAATAATCGTTCCTCCCAGATGACGCTCGCGCAACATCAGCCAGATAAGCCCCCCAGCCGGTCAGTGTGGCCAACGAAAACAGACTCCCGGCAAACAACGTGTGGTGCGGATTTTGATTACCCGTCTCCGGCATGGTGGTAATAAATTTTTGCCCGGTGTACTGCTGAATGCGTACGCCCATCTTCTCGCTCAGGGGAATGTGTTCATACCACGCCTGCTGAAGTTGTCCGCACCAGTCGCCGCGATGCAAAATGTCATCGAGCGAGGCAACCGGTTTGATCATCAAAAAAGTGACGAACTGGCGTAGTTTGCGGCGTGGTGATTTCGCCCTGATTGATAAATCCCAGTTTGGCGAAGAATTCAACCGCGTCTTCGCGGGCGCTACAGGTGACTCGCTTGACCCCTTCCTGACGCGCTACCGATTCCAGGGTCATCGCCATCAGCGTTCCCAGCCCTTTATCCTGCACAGTGGGATCGACGGCCATAAAGCGGATAGATGCTTCGTTATCGGCATTGATGTACAACCGCCCGACGGCAACGAGATTTCCCTCTTCATCCACCACCATCTGGTGGTGCGCCATCGCGTCCCAGCCATCTCGCTCGGAACCCTTCGGCTGATGCAGCGGCTTGCGCAGCATCTCCCAGCGAAACTGATAGTAACGCTCTAATTCTTCTTCTGTTTGTGGTACTCGGAGGTGATACATAGCAGTACTCTCTCTTGTTACCCGCGGCCACGCCGGAAGCTGATTCATACCTGTAACCAGAACGTCACGGGGCCGTCATTCACCAGCGCCACCTGCATATCGGCAGCGAAGCGTCCGGTCTGCGTATTCATGTCCTGCTGGCGGCAGCGTTCGACGAAATAGTCGTAAAGGGCTTCAGCTCGCTCTGGCGTCGCCCCTTTCGAGAATCCCGGACGCATACCACGTTCGGTATCTGCCGCCAGTGTAAATTGCGACACCACCAGCACGCTTCCGCCCGCCTGCTGCACGTTCAGGTTCATTTTGCCTTCGGCATCGCTAAAAATACGGTAGCCGAGCACACGCTCGCACAGGCGATTCGCTTTCTGTTCGTCGTCATCCTTTTCGACACCCAACAACACTAAAAGTCCTGAGCCAATTTCACCCGTCACTTCGCCCTCCACGGTGACGCTGGCACGGGTTACGCGCTGAATTAATGCAATCATGGTTGGTCTGCTTCTTCTTGTTCTGCGGCTTGTTTGAGTTTGCGGTATTCCCCGAGAGTGACAGTTATTTCCGCGCCAAGCAAGACGATACACCACGTCCAGTACACCCAGACAAACAGAATAGGCACAACCGCTAATACACCGTAAATAAGCTGATAGGACGGGAACATGGTGATATAAAGCGCGAAACCTTTCTTTCCGGCTTCGAAAAGGACCGCGGCAACAAAGGCACCGACAATCGCATCACGGTTTGGCACGCGCGTGGTCGGCACCACACTGTAGAGGAGCCAAAATGAGAGCCAGGAGAGGATCAGCGGGAAGAGGCGCAATACATTATCGATCACCGTGTTGAGATCGCTGGCCCAGCGCAAAGAGAGAAGATACGAACTGATGGCGAGGCTGGCCCCGGCCAGCAAGGGTCCCAGAGTTAAAATCATCCAGTACACGGCAAAGGAGTACACTTTTGGCCGCGTGTGCGTACTGCGCCAGATTGTATTCAGTGCACTATCAATGGCATACATCAGCAATAGCGCGGTGACAATGAGCCCGCAGGCCCCCACCGCCGTCATTTTGTTGGAGTTGGCGACAAACTGTTCTATGTATCGCTGGATCACATCGCCTGTCGCTGGCATGAAGTTGGCAAAAATAAAGTGCCGTAACTGGATGCTAACGTCAGAAAACATCGGAAAAGCGGCGAAAAGCGCAAATACAACGGCGATCAGCGGCACTAATGAGAGCAACGAGACGTAGGCAAGATTCCCTGCCAGGGTCGTCATGTTGTCCTCATCAATGCGCTTCCAGAGGAGCTTAAGCCAGGCCCGAAGCGGCCGGGTATGATGCCTGGCTTTTTGATGCACGTTTTTTAGCATAACAACTTCGCGAAATAATCAGGGATAACGGTTTTATCGGTCACCAGAATGCTGGTAATCCCCAACTGGTTGGCCCCTTCTATATTATCGGCATTGTCGTCAAAAAAAGACGGTATCGGAAGGCGAAAATCCTTCCTGTTGTAAGACATGCTGGTAAATCCGCGCTTCCGGTTTCCGCATGCCCAAATCCTGCGACAAATAGATATGGTCTGCCGCTTCGCGAATCTCCGGATATTCCTCTGGCCAGAACGTTGTGTGCAGACGGTTGGTATTCGACAGCACTACCACGCGGTGTCCCTGCGCACGCAGTTTATGCATGATGGCAATCACCTCGGGCCGCAGCGCGACAAAAACCGCCTGCCAGCCGTGAGAAAACTGTTCGTAGCTCAGCGACAGATCCATCTCATGGCAAAGGGCCTCGGCAAACGCTTCGTCGGTAATCTCCCCCCCGTTCATGCTGATGGAAGGCTTCACCCATCGTAAAGCTCTGCTTTAGCGATGCCAGCGGCACACGGCTCAGATCGCTCCAGGTACCTAATACGCGGTTGAAGTCGATATCGACAATCACATTACCTAAATCAAAGATATAGAGCATCTCCCTCTCCTTACTTGCCGTGGATGAATAACTGTAGCGGGAAAGGGGCGTTTTGACTATGTGCCCGTCAGGGAAAGATGAAGGAAAAAAAGGCGATGCCCTTACAGCATCGCCTTGTTCTGATGTGATATTTATCGGTTTCTTAGAAGCTGTATTTCACCCCGAGCATCGCAGAGGTATCGCTGTAGCTGTTGTCGCCCATTTGCTGCGCCACGTTACCCCACACCTGCAGACGCGGGTTGATTTGCCCTTCAATACCCACTTTCAGCTCGCCAATATTACGTGTCCCGCTGATTTCATCTTTGATGGAGCCCATCTGTACGGTCTGGTTGTTAGTATTGTGGATCCAGTTCGCTTCAATAAACGGCTGGAATTCACGGCCTTTATCGGCATCTTTCTCCGCGTGACCTTTCAGGTAAGCACGGACGCCGAGGCGAGTCATCAGGTTGCCGTCAGTTTTGTCTTTAACCACCGTCCCGTTGTGCTCACGGTGAGAATCGGCCTGCACGTCCATCCAGATAACCTGCGCTTTCGGTTGGATCCAGTAGGTTTTATTCTCACTTTCCCCGACCAGGAAGCTATAACCGCCCTCTACAGACGCGGTGATACCGTCAGATTTGTAGCTTTCGCTGGCCAGATCATCGCCGCGAACGGTGTTATCGAACCAGTTGTACAGCACCCAACTGTCCAGATACGTACCGGTCTTATCCGCTTCGTTTGCATACCAGGTGGCATACAAACCGACGCTGTATCCGTCTACCTGACCACGAGACGCATAGCCCGTATTGTTATTGTGGGTTTTACTTTTCTGGTTAGCGTAGCCCGCCATGGCGCCCATATGCCAACGGTCTAGACCGTCGCTGCTCCATTGCGCCAGATCACCGCCCAATTGCAGAACATAACGGTTAGCGTTGGTTTTCAACTGCCCGCTGCCGTCGGTAAAGCGAGTGTGCCCACCTTCGTTACGCATCCACATACTGGTGACTTTTTCTTCGCCGGTCAGCATGTCGGTATACTGAGTTTCACCCAGACGGTCGTGCAGACGGGTGATAAACATCGTATTAGCCGCATAGTTGTTCGCCAGATAGCTCCCGAATTCAGGGCGATACTGGTGCTCAACGGGACCCGGGTATACTGGCGGTCCAGGAGGATCAACCGGGTCTGGCTGCGCGGGATCGGGTTCTGGCTCAGTCGGTGGTGGCGGAGGCGGATCCACCGGTGACAGTTCGCTGGTCAGATACCAGTCATTCGCTTTTTTCACCACGTCATAGTCGTACGCGCCAGCGACGATACGTCCTGATTTCGTAAAGGTACCGTCAGAGTTCCCGGCGACTTCAACGATTTTAATCCCATCGACGGTCTGCTCACCGACGCCGCCAATGTTATTGATGCCCACTTTGGTATTACCGGAGGTATCGCCCTGAACAATCAGTTTATCGGTCAGAGATAAATCCCCTTCCAGTACCGTGTTCAGCACTAACAACGCATTGGTCCCGATGTAGTTTCCTACCACAGTCAACGTTTTGAAGGTTCCCGCATCATCGCGAGATACGCTGTCAGGACTGTAACGCAGCGTCGCCTGATCAAGATCCAAACTCGTTAACACGGAGGATTTGGTCATCATCCACTGACTGCTTTCCCCTTTGATGTCCAGATTGACCGTTGACACATTGTCGAGGCTGGACGAACCCACAAAGCTGGAGCCATTCGCCATGTTCAGCGCAATTTTACCGCCCTCAATGGCGTTGATATTGCCTTCAATATCAAAGACGCCTTCAGTATCCGTCAGCGCCGTGCTGTCAATATTGAGTCTGTCGGTTCTCAGGTGAGTATCGGCGATCGTCGGAACAGCCAGCGCCTGGCTGGAGATAATAGAATCCACGCCTTTGGCCTGAATCACATCCGCGCTGTTAGCGGCCCGGAGTTTAGCTCCACCAGCCAGATAGACATGACCGGGACGCACGTTATCGGTGTAAGTCCCTTGCTGCTCAGTTGCTGCATAAATCGCAAACGCGTTTTCACCCGTCGTCGAAATATCAGCACCATCACCTAGCTGGACAATACCGCCTTTGTTGGCGTAGACGGCGTGGCCTGCTTTCGTGGTGGTCGAGATCTCAGAATCATCACCGACAAAGACGTAAGCGTTACCCTTAGTGTTATGGTTTTTTCCTTGGAGGAGATCCATTATACCGAGACCGTTGGTATCTCTATCCCGGTTCCCGGCATAAACTGCGTAGCCTTTACTATCAGACGCATTCGCCGCAGCCGCAGTCCCCGTCACTTTCAGGATGTTTTTACCGGCCAAAACGATAATGCTGTTGGCACCTGCGTTTTGGAAGTTGTTAGCACGGACAGCGACACCATCTTTCACTGAGATGTTAGCCGATTCGCTAACATAGACCAGTGAGTCGTAGTTGTTATTAAAATCAGATGCAACGTTAATACCGTCGGCGGAAGAACCCGTGGTTTCAACAGTTAAATTTTTAGCTCTAAAAAAGATAGCTTCGCTGTTACCTCGTATCGCATCCGCAGCAGAACCCGACGTTTTAATAGTTATATCCTTTAAATTCGTCGTATTCATGCCATTGGTTTGCATATAGGCACCAAACCCACCTAAGGGCGATGTCCCACCCACTGCTGTAGTGGTTACCGTAATCTTATCATAATCACTCAGCGGCGTTGCGCCTACGTAATAATAAAGAACATTATCATAGTCGAGTGTTAACTCAGCATTACCCATAGGTACATAACCGCTGACTGCAAAAAGCACGATGGCAGTACTTAAAGCCGTTCTTTTAAATAAGATCCTATTGCCCTGATGTTTCTTCGTAATTTTCATTTTCACCTCTTCCTTAAAGGTTCCTACTGCTCTGCTAACCATTGAGGAATCAGAACGCCGTAATATGTAGTTGAAGAAAAAAATTAATATAAGCCTCCCCCCCGCCATCCATTAGCAAAATAAACGGAATTACATAAAATGGAGGGAATTAGCACCTTTTATAGACTGAATACATTTAATTATATCGCCTGTCAACTAATAGCCTGCAGCGCTAAAAAGACAAAATTAAGAACACAATTATTATATTGATAGAATTCTTATAGGATGAATCAGAATTAATTAAAGAATGGTTTTCCAGAGAAGTGAACACTGATAAAACAAAGAAATTTTTGCAGGTCGTGAAAAATAACGGAAGAATATTAGGAATTTTACAATACAGACCAGGATGAATCTCGAACAGTAAAAAATGTGAACAAGACCGCCTTTAGTGACGGTCTTTGAGCGTGAGGAAAATCATGCAGAAACGATATCATCCTGATCCGGGCTCGCCTGAACGATTTCGACCTGATGAGACTGAAGAAGCGTATGGAGAGCCGGTCCTGGGAGTTCATCGGTAAACAACGCGGTTACCGCAGAAACATTGCCAATTTCTACCGCCGCCGAGGCGTGGTATTTCGTATGGTCGGCAGCAAGCAGAATATGCCGGGAGTGAGCCATCATGGTTTTCACTACGCTGGCTTCATTGACGTCAAATTCCAGCAGCGCGCCATCACTTTCAATCGCCCCTACGCTGGTCACAAGATAGTCCGCCCGGAAATCAGCGACAAACGCGGTCGCAGAAGGACCAATAATCCCGCTGTTATGTGGCCGTAGCGTTCCACCGGGAACCATCACTTCGAATCGCGGATTGTTATAGAGAATATGGGCAACCCGAAGGCTGTTAGTGATAATGCGCAGATGATTGTGGTTCAGCAAGGCCCGCGCCACCTGCTCTACGGTAGTGCCAATGGTGATGAACACCGTTGAACCATCCGGAATGTAGTCCGCCACCGCTTCCGCGATGGCTTTCTTCTCTTGCGTCCACGAGACTTCACGTTGCTCAAAGGCGGTATTCACGACGCTTGATGCACGACCTGCGCCACCATGATGACGGGTGATCAGCCCCTGTTCGCTTAATTTACGGATATCACGGCGCACCGTCTGTGTTGAAACATCCAGTAAGCCCGCCAGTTCATCTATGTTCATATACCCACGCTCGCCAACGAGCGACAGCAACTGATCGTGCCGCGGGTTACCGGTCAGTTCGGTAAAACTCATGAAAATTCCTCGAAAAACCATTGCCCTGCATTTTATACAAAAAGTGACAGAAAAGATCGGGTTTGATCACAGTCAGGAATTCCAGCACGCCCACCTGGTCGGGTACATTTCAGCGCCGCCACCCCACTGGCGAACCTGACCGCGTCTTTCAGTTCGTTTCCTGACGCGAGGCTGAATGCCAGCGCACCGTGGAAAACATCGCCAGCCCCGGTCGTATCCACCACATCCACCGCAAAACCGGCCAGGTGTTGCAGCATGCCATTTTCTATCCAGTAGCACCCTTCGCTACCCTGCGTGACGTAAACATGTCCATTTGTGAGCATTTGTGATTGTTTTAACGCGCTGGCGGCGTCACTGATACCGGTCAGGCGCGCCAGACCCGGAGCCGAAAACGCGGCATGATCGCTTAAGGCCACCAGCTCGCTGATGTCCTGAGGCGTCACATCGCCATCCAACAGAGTTTTCACGCCCGCCTGGCGCGCCAGCGTGAACGCCAGCTTTGCGCCTTCATGCCAGCGAACATCCGCCAGCACAATGTCCCACTGGGAAAAGTCGATGCCACTGAGCCAGTCAGCCTCCGCCAGCAGGTCGGGACTTGGGTAATTGACGATAATCCGCTCCCCGTGTTCGTCAACCATAATAGCCGACTGTGACGACTGTGCCCCCGCGTAGCGCCGGGTGTAACGGGTATTGACCCCCCAGGGATTCCAGCTCCGCCAGCAGGTGTTTACCAGTGTCGTCATCACCCACGCGGCCAATAAAGTCCACCTGAGCGCCCAACCTCGCCGCCGCCACTGCGGCTGTCGCAGCAGGCCCGCCCCCCCACTTCGGTATAACGACTCGCCACATATTTACCGCCTACAGTCGGTAACGTTTCTACGTAATAGATGCGATCCAGTACGGTAATACCTACACAAGCAATACGAATCATGGTCGTTCCTTAAGCATTTTGGGATGGGATTATTTTAATTTCACAAAATGTTTAAAAAGTGACGACTGTCAATTTTTTGACCATAAATTACAAATACGATCAAAAACAGACAGAAACAACCGGTCATAAATGACAAAAAATGACACCACCGTCTCAGGAGAACGATATGGCAGTAATCGCATTTATCGGATTAGGACAGATGGGCGCCCCAATGGCGAGCAATTTACTCAGGCAGGGTCACCAACTCAGCGTTTTTGACGTTAACCCCGATGCCGTACAACGGCTGGTTGATAAAGGGGCACACCCCGCCCGCTCTCCGGCACAGGCCGCAGAAGGCGCTGAGTTTGTCATCACTATGCTGCCCAACGGCGATCTGGTGCGCAGCGTGTTATTGGGCGAAAACGGCGTTTGCGAAAGCCTCTCCCCACAGGCGCTGGTGATCGATATGTCGACCATTCATCCCTTACAGACTGACAAGCTGATCGCGGATATGCGCGCTAAAGGCTTCGCCATGATGGATGTCCCGGTCGGGCGGACCTCCGATCACGCCGTTGCCGGTACATTGCTGCTGCTGGCGGGCGGCACGCCAGACCAGGTCGAGCGCGCCACACCGGTGCTGATGGCGATGGGCAATGAGCTGATTAATGCCGGCGGTCCGGGTATGGGGATCCGCGTGAAGTTAATTAACAACTACATGAGCATCGCGCTAAACGCCCTGTCGGCCGAAGCCGCCGTGCTGTGTGAAGCGCTGGGCCTTTCTTTCGAAGTCGCATTACAGGTCATGAGCGGGACGCCTGCGGGAAAAGGTCACTTCACCACCTCGTGGCCGAACAAAGTGCTGAAAGGCGATCTTTCCCCGGCCTTCATGATCGACCTGGCCCACAAAGATCTTGGCATCGCGCTGGATGTCGCCAACCAACTGCACGTTCCTCTGCCGCTCGGCGCGGCGTCCAGGGGAAGTTTATAACCAGGCGCGAGCCGCTGGCCGTGGGCGGGAGGACTGGACCGCCATTCTCGAACAGCTTCGCACGATTGCCGGACTGAAAAACCACCATTGACAGGTAAAAAAGGACTGAAGAATGACCACGTACACCCTGAAAGATATCACCCGACCTTCCGGCGGTTTCGCCATGCTGGCCGTTGACCAGCGTGAAGCAATGCGCCTGATGTTTGCCGCCGCAGGCACGCCAACGCCGGTCACCGATCAGCATCTTACGGATTTTAAAGTCAATGCTGCAAAGATCCTCTCACCGTATGCCTCCGCGATCCTGCTTGACCAGCAGTTTTGCTACCGCCAGGCGGTAGAACAGAACGCAATTGCCAAAAGCTGCGCCATGATTGTCGCCGCCGACGCCTTCATCCCGGGTAATGGCATCCCCGTCGACAGCGTGGTGATTGATAAAAGCATCAATCCGCAGGCCGTAAAGCAGGATGGCGCGAAAGCCTTAAAGCTACTGGTGCTCTGGCGCAGTGATGAAGACGCGCAGCAACGCCTTGAAATGGTGAAAGAGTTCAATGCGTTGTGCCATAGCCATGGTCTGTTGAGCATCATCGAACCGGTGGTCCGTCCGCCGCGGCGCGGCGATCAATTCGATCGCGAGCAGGCGATTATCGACGCCGCCAAAGAGCTGGGTGACAGCGGCGCCGATCTCTACAAGGTCGAAATGCCGCTGCATGGTAAAGGCACGCAGCAAGCCCTGCTCAGCGCCTCTCAACACCTGAACGAACACATCAATATGCCGTGGGTCATTCTCTCTTCCGGCGTTGACGAAAAGCTGTTTCCACGCGCGGTTAGCGTCGCAATGAGCGCAGGCGCTTCCGGCTTCCTGGCCGGTCGTGCCGTCTGGTCATCGGTGATTGGCCTGCCGGACAACGAGATGATGCTGCGTGATGTGTCTGCACCGAAATTGCAACGCTTAGGTGAAATTGTCGACGAAATGATGGCTCGCCGCCGTTAATACGAGGATCAAAGCATGAAATGGTTTAACACGTTGAGCCACAGCCGCTGGCTGGAACAAGAAACCGATCGCATCTTCAATTTTGGTAAGAACGCGGTGGTGCCGACCGGATTCGGCTGGCTGGGTAATAAAGGACAGATCAAAGAAGAGATGGGCACGCACCTGTGGATCACCGCCCGCATGCTGCACGTCTATTCCGTCGCCGCAGCGATGGGCAGACCGGGCGCTTACAGCCTGGTCGATCACGGTATTAAGGCCATGAACGGCGCGCTGCGGGATAAAAAATACGGTGGCTGGTACGCCTGCGTGAATGACGAAGGCGTGGTGGATGCCTCCAAACAGGGATACCAACACTTTTTTGCGCTGTTGGGCGCTGCCAGCGCGGTCACCACCGGACACCCTGAGGCCAGGAAACTGCTCGATTACACCATTGAAGTCATTGAGAAATACTTCTGGAGTGAAGAAGAGCAAATGTGTCTGGAATCCTGGGATGAAGCGTTTAGCAAAACCGAAGACTATCGCGGCGGCAATGCCAATATGCACGCCGTTGAAGCCTTCCTGATTGTTTACGACGTCACCCATGACAAAAAATGGCTCGATCGCGCGATCCGTATCGCTTCGGTCATCATTCACGATGTCGCCCGTAAAGGGGAATACCGGGTCAATGAGCACTTCGACGTGCACTGGAACCCGGTGCGCGACTACAACAAAGACAACCCCGCCCACCGTTTCCGCGCCTATGGCGGCACGCCTGGCCACTGGATTGAGTGGGGCCGCCTGATGCTGCATATCCACGCCGCGTTAGAAGCGAGATGTGAACAGCCACCCGCCTGGCTACTGGAAGACGCAAAAGGACTTTTCCACGCCACCATTCGTGATGCCTGGGCGCCCGATGGCGCTGACGGCATCGTGTACACCGTTGACTGGGATGGCAAACCCATTGTTCGGGAGCGGGTGCGCTGGCCGATTGTGGAAGCGATGGGTACCGCCTATGCGCTGTATACGGTCACGGGCGATCTCCAGTACGAAACCTGGTATCAGACCTGGTGGGAATACTGCATTAAGTACCTGATGGATTACGAAAATGGTTCATGGTGGCAGGAGCTGGACACCGAAAACAAGGTGACCACCAAAGTCTGGGACGGTAAGCAGGATATTTACCATCTGCTGCACTGCCTGGTTATCCCACGTTTACCGCTGGCACCGGGCCTTGCTCCTGCGGTTGCTGCCGGTCTTCTGGATATCAACGCCAGATAAGCAACGAGGATAGCAGCCATGCATAGCGGTGGAAAAACGCTTCATCTTCAGGCCGGGCACTACTGCGCGAAAATTGTCACAGTTGGCGCCGGATTAGCAGAACTGACGCACCGTGGGCGTCACATTGTTATTCCCCATAAGCCGGAAGAGATACCGTTGGCGCATTTGGGAAAAGTGCTAATACCCTGGCCAAATCGCGTGGCAAAAGGCTGCTATCAACATAACGGCAAGCGCTTCCAGCTTGCCATTAACGACCCGGTTACGCATAGCGCTATTCATGGATTACTGGCCTGGCGGGACTGGCAGATTAATCAGCAGTCTAAAACGGAAGTGTCACTGACGATTTTTTTGCCGCCTTCTTATGGTTATCCCTTTGCGCTGGTTTCAGAGGTGACTTATCGACTGGAGGAAACACACGGGCTGCATGTCTTTATTCGTACGCAGAATCTGAGTGACGAAATCGCACCGTATGGTGCCGGAGCCCATCCCTATTTGACCTGCAATCTGCACCCCATTGATGGTTGTGAATTGACGCTTCCTGCGAGTGAAGAAACATGTAGTGAACGGGATTTCACAACGTCGCGACGCATTGCTGGAACCTCTATCGATCATACATTCAGGGCTTTGACACCTGAGGCTGAGTGGGAAGTCAGGTTGACCTGCGCATCACAAAACATAACGACTTTTTTACGCAGCCATCAACCCTGGCTGCAGGTATATACCGGCGAGAAATTAGCAAGGCGCGGTCTTGCAGTGGAACCGATGACCTGCCCACCCGATGCCTTTAACTCCGGAACAGGCCTGATTTATCTCGCGCCTGGAGAAACACATCAGATGCATTTTCTCATCGGCAGCGAATAAAAGATTTCCGACAAATTACCGAATTACCCTATTTATTACGGAGACGATGATGAATTCGTTACAACAACGGACAACCCCATTAGAGCTGACGACGTTACAGAATGGATTTACGCTAACGTACCACCAGCGATTAATTTTACGTCACAGCGAAGAAGCTCCCTGTCTGTGGGTTGGTGCGGGCATCGCCGATATCGACATGTTTCGTGGCAACTTCAGCATTAAAGACAAACTTAACGAGAAAATTGCCCTGACCGATGCCACGGTCAGTGAGTCAGCCGACGGCTGGCGTATTCGCTTTAGTCGTGGTGATGCCGTCAATGCGACGCTACGCATCTCCACCGATGAAGCGGGTCGTTTGCAACTGGATCTGCACAATGATGATCCCGACCATAACCGTATCTGGCTGCGGCTGGCGGCTAACCCGGATGACCATATCTACGGTTGCGGCGAGCAGTTCTCCTACTTCGACTTACGCGGCAAACCGTTTCCACTGTGGACCAGCGAACAGGGTGTGGGCCGCAATAAGAGCAGCTACGTCACCTGGCAGGCCGACTGCAAAGAAAACGCGGGAGGCGACTATTACTGGACTTTCTTCCCACAACCCACCTTTGTCAGTACGCAGAAGTATTACTGCCATGTTGATAACAGTTGCTACATGAATTTTGACTTCAGCGCACCGGATTATCACGAGCTGGCACTGTGGGAGGAAAAAACCACCCTGCGTTTTGAATGCGCCGACACCTATATCACTTTGCTGGAAAAGCTGACCGCGCTGCTGGGCCGCCAGCCAGAATTACCTGACTGGATTTATGATGGCGTCACGCTGGGTATCCAGGGCGGCACCGAGGTGTGCCAGAAGAAACTGGATACGATGCGCCGTGCTGGCGTGAAGGTAAACGGCATCTGGGCGCAGGACTGGTCCGGGATCCGCATGACGTCATTCGGTAAGCGCGTGATGTGGAACTGGAAGTGGAACAGCGACAACTATCCCCAACTGGACAGCCGTATCAAACAGTGGAACGCCGAAGGCGTGAAATTCCTTTCCTATATCAACCCGTATGTCGCCAGCGATAAAGACCTGTGCGCCGAAGCAGCAAAGCACGGTTATCTGGCAAAAGATGCGTCCGGTAATGATTATCTGGTTGAATTTGGTGAGTTTTACGGCGGCGTGGTTGATTTGACCAACCCGGCGGCCTACGACTGGTTCAAAGACGTCATCAAGAAAAACATGATCGCACTCGGCTGCAGCGGCTGGATGGCGGACTTTGGCGAATACCTGCCGACCGACACGGTTCTGCATAACGGCGTCAGCGCAGAGATCATGCATAACGCCTGGCCTGCGCTGTGGGCAAAATGTAACTACGAGGCATTACAGGAAACCGGCAAACTCGGCGAGATCCTGTTCTTTATGCGTGCGGGTTATACCGGCAGTCAGAAATACTCGACCATGATGTGGGCAGGCGATCAGAACGTAGACTGGAGTCTGGACGATGGGCTCGCCTCGGTTATTCCTGCTGCCCTGTCGCTGGCCATGAGTGGTCACGGCCTGCACCACAGTGATATTGGCGGCTATACCACCCTGTTTGAGATGAAGCGCAGCAAAGAGCTGCTGCTGCGCTGGTGTGATTTCAATGCCTTCACGCCCATGATGCGTACCCACGAAGGCAACCGTCCCGGTGATAACTGGCAGTTTGACAGCGATGCGGAAACCATTGCCCATTTCGCCAGAATGACGACCGTGTTTACGACGTTGAAGCCGTACCTCAAGCAAGCCGTCGCGCAAAATGCCGCAACCGGCTTGCCAGTCATGCGTCCGCTATTCCTGCATTACGAAAACGATGCGCGCACTTACACCCTGAAGTACCAGTACCTGCTGGGGCAAGACCTGTTGGTCGCCCCGGTATATGAGCAAGGCCGTAGCGACTGGACACTGTATCTGCCGGAGGATCATTGGGTGAACCTCTGGACAGGTGAAACGCACAACGGCGGCGAAATCACCCTGGATGCGCCGCTGGGCAAACCGCCGGTCTTTTATCGTGCGAAAAGTGAATGGGCGTCGCTGTTTGCGTCTTTACGCCACATCTAATAAGGCTCGCCCATGGGGAAACTCATGGGCAAATGAGGGATAATCATGAGTCAAAACATAACCAACCCGGCAACGTTACGCTTGCCTTTTAAGGAAAAAATCGCTTACGGCATAGGTGATTTAGGCTCCAATATTCTTCTGGATATCGGTACGCTCTATTTATTGAAGTTTTATACCGATGTTCTCGGTTTACCGGGCACCTATGGCGGTATCATTTTCCTTATTGCCAAGTTTTTTTACCGCGTTTACCGATATGGGAACCGGTATTATGCTCGATTCGCGGCGTAAAATTGGTCCAAAAGGTAAATTTCGGCCTTTTGTGATGTACGCGGCGTTTCCGGTAACTCTGCTGGCTATCGCTAACTTTGTCGGTACGCCCTTTGAAATCACCGGAAAAACGGTCATGGCGACCGTCCTGTTCATGCTTTACGGATTGTTCTTCAGCATGATGAACTGTTCCTATGGCGCAATGGTGCCCGCCATCACCAAAAACCCGGACGAACGCGCCTCGCTCGCCGCCTGGCGACAGGGCGGCGCGACGCTTGGCCTGCTGCTGTGCACTGTCGGTTTTGTGCCGGTCATGAACCTGATCGAAGGCAATTCGCAACTGGGGTATATCTTCGCCGCGACGCTATTCTCGCTGTTTGGGCTGTTCTTTATGTGGTGCTGCTATGCCGGGGTAAAAGAGCGCTATGTCGAAGTGAAACCTGTCGACGCGGCGCAAAAGCCGGGATTATTGCAGTCCTTTCGCGCCATCGCCGGTAACCGTCCGCTATTCATTCTGTGTATTGCCAATCTCTGCACGCTCGGCGCATTTAACGTCAAGCTGGCGATCCAGGTTTATTACACCCAGTACGTACTGAACGATCCGATTTTGCTGTCATGGATGGGCTTTTTCAGCATGGGCTGCATCTTCATCGGCGTCTTTTTAATGCCGGGGATGGTGCGTCGATTTGGCAAGAAAAAGGTCTATATCGGTGGCCTGCTGATCTGGGTTGCAGGCGATCTGCTCAACTACCTCTTCGGCGGAGGCTCGGTCAGTTTTGTCGCATTCTCCTGTCTGGCATTCTTCGGTTCCGCGTTTGTAAACAGCCTGAACTGGGCGCTGGTTTCCGACACGGTGGAATACGGCGAATGGCGAACCGGCGTGCGTTCTGAAGGGACGGTCTACACCGGTTTTACGTTCTTCCGTAAGGTTTCACAAGCGCTGGCCGGCTTCTTCCCGGGATGGATGCTGACCCAAATCGGCTATGTGCCTAACGTGGTGCAATCGGCGGGAACGGTCGAGGGGTTGCGGCAGCTGATCTTTATCTATCCCTGTGCGCTGGCGGTCGTCACCATCATTGCAATGGGCTGTTTCTACAATCTCAACGAAAAAATGTATATCCGTATCGTTGGCGAAATCGAAGCCCGTAAGCAAACGACTTAAAACAATAATATCCAACGCCCTACGGGGCGTTATGGGAGGCGATTATGTCTGACCATGATCCGCTAACGCTGAAACTGAGCCTGCGTGAGAAGTGCGCCTACGGCATAGGTGATTTTGGCTCAAACCTGATGCTGTGTATCGGGACGCTGTATCTGCTTAAGTTTTATACCGATGTACTGGGGATGCCTGCGTATTACGGCGGTATAATCTTCCTGGTGGCGAAGTTCTTTACTGCCTTTACCGATATATTAACCGGTGTATTGCTGGATTCACGCCGTAATATTGGTGTAATAGGTAAATTCCGCCCCTTCATACTTTATGCCTCTTTTCCCGTTGCGCTGGTTGCCAGCGCGCAGTTCTTTGCCACGGACTTTACCTTAACGGTGAAGACGACGCTGGCCACCCTCCTGTTTATGCTGTTTGGTTTGTTTTATAGCCTTATGAACTGCTCTTATGGCGCCATGGTGCCTGCTATCACCAAAAACCCGCACGAACGCGCCCAGCTTGCCGCCTGGCGTCAGGGCGGCGCAACCATTGGACTGCTGCTGTGTACCGTAGGCTTTATGCCGATTCAGGCGTTGTTTACCCGTTCGCCGTCGCTGGGCTATTTGATTGCCGCGCTGATTTTCTCCGTGTGCGGGCTATTCAGTATGTGGTGGTGTTTCCGTGGCGTTAAGGAACGTTACATCGAAATCGTGCCAGATCACCATAAGCCCAGCATTCTAAAGTCGTTCTGCGCGATTTTCCGCAACCCTCCTCTGTTAGTGCTGTGTATTGCCAATCTATGTACGCTGGCAGCGTTCAACATCAAACTGGCGATCCAGGTCTATTACACACAGTACGTTCTGAACGATATCCATTTACTCTCATGGATGGGTTTTTTCAGCATGGGGTGCATTCTGGTAGGTGTACTGCTAGTTCCCATGACCGTAAAGCGTTTCGGTAAAAAACAGGTTTATCTCGGAGGGCTAACGCTCTGGGCAGTCGGGGATATCCTGAATTTCTTTTGGGGCGGAACCTCCTTTTTTATTCGTCACCTTCTCCTGTGTAGCCTTTTTCGGTACAGCTTTCGTGAACAGCCTGAACTGGGCGCTGGTGCCGGATACCGTGGATTACGGCGAATGGAAAACGGGGATTCGCGCAGAAGGTTCCGTCTATACCGGATATACCTTTTCCCGCAAGATTTCCGCTGCGCTGGCGGGATTCCTGCCCGGAATGATGTTGACCCAGATTGGTTATATCCCAAACATCGCGCAAAGCGACGCAACCTTACTGGGATTACGCCAGTTAATTTTTCTTTGGCCCTGTGGTCTGGCGATTATTGCTGCACTGACCATGGGTTTCTTTTATAAGCTCAACGAAGCGCGTTTCGCTTTTATTATCGAGGAAATAAATCAACGAAAAAAGAGCACCATTCGTTCTGACGTAAACAATAACAATAAAAACATCGCTACTGTAAATCTTTAAACAAATCTTGCCGCTATTTCCATCCTGATGGATGGCGGCTTCCCTACGCTTAAAAAATGGATTTATGATGAAAACATTACACACTCTCATTCTGTTATCTTCAGTGATATCCACCTCTGTGTTTGCTGGCGCTTATGTCGAAAATCGGGAGGCCTATAATCTGGCATCCGATCAACAAGAGATCATGCTGCGCGTTGGCTATAACTTCGATATGGGTGCGGGCATCATGCTCACCAACACCTATACGCTCCAGCGTGAAGACGAGTTAAAACACGGCTATAACGAGATCGAGGGCTGGTATCCGCTCTTCAAACCCACGGATAAATTAACGATCCAACCTGGCGGGTTGATTACCGACAAGAGTATTGGCTCCAGCGGCGCGGTGTATCTGGACGTGAATTACAAGTTTACACCGTGGTTTAACCTGACAGTGCGTAACCGCTACAACCATAATAATTACAGCTCTGTCGATTTAAACGGCGATCGGGATAATAACGATACCTATGAGATCGGCAACTACTGGAACTTTATTATTACCGATAAATTCTCGTATACCTTTGAACCCCACTATTTTATGCGGGTGAATGATTTTAATAGCAGCAATGGCAAGGATCATCACTGGGAAATTACGAATACCTTCCGTTATCGGATCAACCAGAACTGGCTGCCCTACTTTGAACTGCGCTGGCTGGATCGTAACGTTGAACCCTATCACCGCGAGCAAAACCAGATTCGCGTTGGGGTAAAATATTTCTTTTAACCGTGTAGAAAAAGAAAAGCCGCTGAAATCAGCGGCTTTTTCGTCACAAGATGATGAATTAATCTTCTTTCGGACCACGGTTCGCGCGGCGGCGATCGTTTTCCGTCAGGTGACGTTTACGAATACGGATAGACTGCGGCGTCACTTCTACCAGTTCGTCGTCATCGATGAACTCCAGTGCTTGTTCCAGAGTCATCTTAACCGGCGGAACCAGAACCGTGGCTTCGTCGGTACCGGAAGCACGCATGTTGGTCAGTTTTTTTACCGGTCAGGCAGTTTACGGTCAGGTCGTTAGAACGGCTGTGAATACCGATGATCTGGCCTTCGTACACTTCCGCACCGTGACCGAGGAACAGCTTACCGCGGTCCTGCAGGCTGAACAGTGCAAACGCAACCGCTTTACCCTGACCGTTAGAGATCAGTACGCCGTTCTGGCGCTGACCCACTTCACCCGGACGTACGTCGTCGTAGTGGCTGAAGGTGGAGTACAGCAGACCGGTACCAGAGGTCATGGTCATGAATTCTGAACGGAAACCGATAAGCCCACGGCTTGGGATCACGTAGTCGAGACGTACGCGGCCTTTGCCATCTGGATTCATGTTTTTCAGGTCGCCTTTACGCTCGCCCAGTGCCTGCATCACAGAACCCTGGTGCTGCTCTTCGACGTCCAGCGTCACGTTCTCGAACGGCTCTTGTTTACGGCCATCGATTTCGCGGAAGATAACTTTCGGACGGGAAACCGCCATCTCGAAACCTTCACGACGCATGTTTTCGATCAGAACTGACAGGTGCAGCTCACCACGACCAGAAACGCGGAACGCGTCCGCATCTTCAGTTTCTTCAACGCGCAGCGCAACGTTGTGCACCAGCTCTTTGTTCAGGCGGTCAAGGATCTGACGAGAGGTAACGTATTTACCTTCTTTGCCACAGAACGGAGAGGTGTTGACGTTGAAGAACATCGTTACCGTCGGTTCATCAACAGACAGTGCCGGCAGAGCTTCCACATTCTGCGGATCGCAGATGGTGTCAGAGATGTTCAGCTCGCCCAGACCGGTGATCGCGATGATGTCGCCCGCTTCAGCCAGATCGCTATCGATACGCTCCAGGCCCAGGTGAGTCAGCACTTTACCGACTTTCCCGTTACGGGTTTTGCCTTCGCTGTCCACGATAGTGATCTGCTGGTTCGGCTTCACTTTACCGCGTTTGATGCGGCCGATACCGATGACGCCAACGTAGTTGTTGTAGTCCAGCTGAGAGATCTGCATCTGGAACGGGCCGTCAAGGTCAACGTCCGGCGCAGGGACGTGGTCGACAATCGCCTGATACAGCGGGGTCATGTCTTCCGCCATATCTTCATGATCCAGACCGGCAATACCGTTCAGCGCAGAAGCGTAGATAATCGGGAAGTCCAGCTGTTCGTCAGTCGCGTCGAGGTTTACGAACAGGTCGAATACCTGATCGACAACCCAGTCCGGACGCGCGCCAGGACGGTCAACTTTGTTGATGACCACAATAGGCTTCAGGCCATGTGCAAAGGCTTTTTTTGGTCACGAAGCGCGTCTGCGGCATCGGGCCGTCAAATGCGTCAACCACCAGCAGCACAGAGTCAACCATGGACATGACACGCTCAACTTCACCACCGAAGTCTGCGTGCCCAGGGGTATCAACGATGTTGATACGGTAATCATTCCATTTGATAGCGGTGTTTTTTGCGAGGATGGTAATCCCACGCTCTTTCTCCAAATCGTTGGAGTCCATCACACGCTCTTGAGTTTCGGCACGAGAGTCGAACGTACCGGATTGCTGCAGCAGCTTATCAACCAGGGTAGTTTTACCATGGTCAACGTGCGCGATGATGGCGATATTACGCAAATTTTCGATCACAACTTTGCCTCAGGCATTAGAAATAGCGCGTTATTGTACACGGATTAATCGCACTACAAAACAGGATCACAAACATCCTCCGCAAACAAGTATTGCAGAGTTTCTTTGTGATCGCTTTCACGGAGCGTTAAAAGGGTTATGCACAGTCCATTGCACCAATATGGTGCTTAATGTTCACATTAAAGCACTATACTGGTGCAACATACACAACATGGTGCAACCCTTTTGCACGATGGTGCGCATGATAACGCCTTTTAGGGGCAATTTAAAAGTTGGCACAGATTTCGCTTTATCTTTTTTTACGGCGACACGGCCAATGATTAAAGAATTGAACACCTCGTTACCACGACGACTATGACCAATCTGGAGAGTTAAGTATGTCCGCTGAACACGTTTTGACGATGCTGAATGAGCACGAAGTGAAGTTTGTTGATTTGCGCTTCACTGATACCAAAGGTAAAGAACAGCACGTCACGATTCCTGCTCATCAGGTAAATGCCGAATTCTTCGAAGAAGGCAAAATGTTTGACGGCTCTTCGATTGGTGGCTGGAAAGGCATCAACGAATCCGACATGGTGCTGATGCCGGATGCCTCTACCGCGGTTATCGACCCGTTCTTCGCGGATTCCACCCTGATTATCCGTTGTGACATCCTGGAACCTGGTACCCTGCAAGGCTATGACCGCGACCCGCGCTCTATCGCCAAGCGTGCTGAAGAATACCTGCGCTCCACCGGTATCGCCGATACCGTGCTGTTTGGGCCAGAACCTGAATTTTTCCTGTTTGACGACATCCGTTTCGGCACGTCAATCTCCGGATCTCACGTAGCTATCGATGACATCGAAGGCGCATGGAACTCCTCTACCCAGTACGAAGGTGGAAACAAAGGCCACCGTCCTGCCGTGAAAGGCGGCTACTTCCCGGTTCCACCGGTAGACTCCGCTCAGGACATCCGTTCTGAAATGTGTCTGGTGATGGAACAGATGGGTCTGGTGGTTGAAGCACATCACCACGAAGTGGCAACCGCAGGTCAGAACGAAGTGGCAACCCGCTTCAACACCATGACCAAAAAAGCGGACGAAATTCAGATCTACAAATATGTGGTACACAACGTCGCTCACCGCTTCGGCAAAACGGCGACCTTTATGCCAAAACCGATGTTCGGCGATAACGGTTCCGGTATGCACTGCCACATGTCCCTGTCCAAGAACGGTACCAACCTGTTCTCTGGCGACAAATATGCGGGTCTGTCTGAGCAGGCGCTGTACTACATTGGCGGCGTGATCAAACACGCGAAAGCCATCAACGCCCTGGCAAACCCAACCACTAACTCTTACAAGCGTCTGGTCCCGGGTTACGAAGCGCCGGTAATGCTGGCCTACTCTGCCCGTAACCGTTCCGCCTCTATCCGTATTCCGGTTGTGGCCTCTCCGAAAGCACGTCGTATCGAAGTCCGCTTCCCGGATCCAGCGGCGAACCCGTACCTGTGCTTTGCCGCCCTGCTGATGGCCGGTCTTGACGGCATTAAGAATAAGATCCACCCGGGCGAAGCCATGGACAAAAACCTGTACGACCTGCCGCCGGAAGAAGCGAAAGAGATCCCACAGGTTGCTGGTTCTCTGGAAGAAGCACTGAACGAGCTGAACCTGGATCGCGAGTTCCTGAAAGCGGGCGGCGTGTTCACTGATGAGGCCATTGACGCTTACATCGCGCTGCGCATTGAAGAAAATGACCGCGTGCGCATGACGCCGCACCCGGTAGAGTTTGAGTTGTACTACAGCGTTTAATTGTTTTAAGTTGCCGTGGAAACTTTTAGCCTGTTTCTGACAGGTTTGAGGTTGATGGCAAACATTAAGATGCCCGATGGCGCACGCTTTTCGGGCCTACAGGGCAACCCCTTGTAGGCAGGATAAGGCGAAGTCGCCATCCGGCACGACGTTTGTCAGCAATCTGTAGCCCATCATACGATGGGCTTTTTTCACCGCCAACAAACTGATCCTTCGCGCTTTTTCGATGTAAAAAGCTATAATGCACTACATTGGTGCATACTATTCAGGAGACTGCTGTATGGCAACAGGCACGCTGCCCGATGCTGGGCAGATCCTCAATTCTTTAATCAACAGCATCTTACTGGTCGACGATGAGCTGGCGGTGCATTACGCCAACCCGGCAGCACAGCAGTTACTCGCCCAGAGCTCCCGAAAACTGTTTGGTACGCCGCTTCCTGAACTCCTGAGCTATTTTTCCTTAAATATCGAGCTGATGCGCGAGAGCTTAGAGGCGGGACAGGGGTTCACCGACAATGAGGTTACGCTGGTGATTGACGGGCGTTCGCATATTTTGTCGCTCACCGCCCAGCGTTTGCCTGACGGTCAGATTCTACTTGAAATGGCGCCGATGGATAATCAGCGTCGCCTGAGCCAGGAGCAGCTACAGCACGCTCAGCAGGTCGCGGCACGCGATCTGGTACGTGGACTGGCCCACGAGATTAAAAACCCGCTCGGTGGCTTACGTGGCGCAGCACAGCTATTGAGCAAAGCATTGCCCGATCCGGGACTGCTGGAATACACCAAAGTCATTATTGAACAAGCTGACCGTCTGCGTAATCTGGTCGACAGGCTGCTGGGCCCACAGATGCCGGGAACGCATGTCACGGAAAGCATTCATAAGGTCGCTGAGCGTGTGGTCGCACTGGTCTCTATGGAGTTACCGGAAAACGTCACGCTGGTTCGTGATTATGATCCGAGCCTGCCGGAACTACCGCATGATCCTGAACAGATCGAACAGGTGTTGTTGAACATTGTCCGTAATGCGCTGCAGGCGCTGGGAGCTGAAGGCGGAGAGATCGTGCTGCGTACCCGCACCGCTTTCCAGCTCACGCTGCATGGCGAGCGCTATCGCCTGGCGGCGCGTATCGACGTCGAAGATAACGGACCGGGTATTCCCTCCCACTTACAGGATACGCTGTTTTACCCGATGGTCAGCGGCCGCGAAGGCGGCACCGGGCTGGGCTTATCCATCGCCCGTAATTTGATCGATCAGCATTCCGGCAAAATTGAATTTACCAGTTGGCCAGGTCATACCGAGTTTTCGGTTTATCTGCCGATTCGGAAATAGAGGTGCTTATGCAACGAGGGATAGTCTGGGTAGTCGATGACGATAGTTCCATCCGTTGGGTGCTTGAACGTGCTCTCGCCGGTGCGGGTCTGAGTTGTACCACCTTTGAAAACGGTAACGACGTGCTGGGCGCGCTGGCAAGCAAAACGCCGGACGTGCTGTTATCTGATATTCGCATGCCGGGGATGGACGGGCTGGCGCTGTTAAAACAGATTAAACAGCGCCATCCGATGCTACCGGTCATCATAATGACCGCGCATTCCGATCTGGATGCCGCCGTTAGCGCCTATCAACAAGGGGCGTTTGATTATCTGCCGAAACCCTTTGATATCGACGAGGCGGTGGCGCTGGTTGAACGCGCTATCAGCCATTATCAGGAACAGCAGCAGCCACGCAATATTCAGCTCAATGGACCGACAACGGACATTATCGGCGAAGCGCCAGCCATGCAGGATGTGTTTCGCATCATCGGGCGGCTCTCTCGCTCTTCCATTAGCGTGCTGATTAACGGCGAATCCGGGACGGGTAAAGAGCTGGTCGCACATGCCCTGCACCGCCATAGCCCACGCGCGAAAGCGCCGTTCATCGCGCTGAACATGGCAGCAATACCGAAAGATTTGATCGAATCCGAGTTATTTGGTCATGAAAAAGGGGCATTTACCGGGGCGAATACGATTCGTCAGGGACGCTTCGAACAGGCCGATGGCGGCACGCTGTTTCTTGATGAGATCGGCGATATGCCGCTGGATGTGCAAACACGCCTGTTGCGCGTGTTAGCCGACGGTCAGTTTTACCGCGTGGGCGGCTATGCGCCAGTAAAAGTGGATGTGCGAATTATCGCCGCGACGCACCAGAATCTGGAGTTACGCGTCCAGGAAGGCAAGTTTCGTGAAGATTTGTTCCACCGTCTGAACGTCATTCGCGTACACCTGCCACCGCTGCGCGAGCGTCGCGAAGATATTCCGCGGCTGGCACGCCATTTCCTGCAGGTCGCGGCACGTGAACTGGGTGTTGAAGCCAAATTATTACACCCGGAAACCGAAGCTGCGTTGACGCGACTGGCGTGGCCTGGCAACGTTCGCCAACTGGAAAACACCTGTCGCTGGTTAACCGTGATGGCGTCCGGACAGGAGCTATTGATTCAGGATCTCCCCCGCTGAACTGTTCGAAGCCACCGCGCCGGAAAGCCCGTCGCATCTGCAGCCGGACAGTTGGGCCACGCTCCTGGCACAGTGGGCGGATCGGGCGCTGCGTTCCGGTCATCAAAATCTGCTCTCGGAAGCACAGCCTGAAATGGAGCGCACGTTGCTGACCACAGCGCTACGCCATACACAGGGCCATAAACAGGAAGCAGCACGCTTGCTCGGATGGGGTCGTAATACGCTGACGCGTAAGTTAAAAGAACTGGGAATGGAGTAACGTCACACGCTTGTGTAAAGATTAATAATTGAGCGCAAATTGCCGTTATTTTGCGCTTTACTGTTCCGATGAGTTCAGTATGATCGTGCCCGGCAAACGGGGGGACTCATTATGCTGGAATCGATTATAAATCTGCTATCAAGCGGAGCGGTCGACAGCCACACGCCACAGACTGCGGTCGCCGCAGTGCTGTGCGCCGCGCTGGTTGGGCTGTTCAGCTAACGCTGTGCCGGATGGCGCTACGCTTATCTGGCCTACAGGCAACATCAATCGTCGGCCCGGTAAGCGTTAGCGCCACCGGGCAACGTTTTTTATATCACCCGTGAGAACTGCTGCATCCGCGCTTTTTGACGCAGATACGCATCAAAACACATGCAAATGTTGCGAATCAACAGACGGCCTTTTGCCGTAACCTGAATTCCCTTCTCTGTCACTTCCACCAGCCCATCTTTCGCCAGCGGCGCCAACAATTTCAGGTCTTCGGCAAAGTAATCCGCGAAGTTCAGATCCCACTGCTGCTCAACAGCAGCATAATCGAGACGGAAATTGCAGATCAGCGATTTAATGACGTCACGGCGGATACAGTCATCGCGCGTCAGCGCGATGCCGCGCCACAGAGCATTCCCCTGCTCATCCACCTGCTGATAGTAGAGTTTCAGCTCTTTCTGGTTCTGCGCGTAACAATCGCCAATCATGCTGATGGCCGAAACGCCCATTCCCAGCAGATCGGTATCGCCCTGAGTGGTGTAGCCCTGGAAATTACGATGGAGAACACCTTCACGCTGGGCAATCGCCAGCTCGTCATCCGGGCGGGCAAAATGATCCATGCCAATAAACTGATAGCCGGTCTCAGTCAGCGAGGAGATGGTTTCCTGCAAAATATCCAGCTTCTGCTGCGCGCTGGGCAGATCGGCATCTTTAATTTTGCGCTGTGCGGCAAATAGCGTCGGCAAATGCGCATAGTTAAAGACGCTCAAACGGTCCGGACTGAGTTCCGCCACCCGCTTGAGGGTAAACGCAAAACTCTCCGGCGTCTGTTTGGGCAAACCGTAGATCAGATCGATATTGGTCGAGGTGAAGCCGATGTCACGCGCATGATTAAGCAGCGCAAAGATAAACGCTTCATCCTGCTCACGGTTAACCAGTCGCTGGACCTCTTTGTTGAAGTCCTGCACGCCCATGCTAAGACGGTTAAAACCTTCAGCGCGTAAATGATCGAGCACATCCAGCTCAATCTCACGGGGATCGACTTCGATCGAGATTTCCGCCTCCGCGTTGAAGTGGAAATTATCACGCAGGAGCGTCATCAGACGGCTGATTTGCGCTTTATTCAGATAGGTTGGTGTACCACCACCCCAGTGAAGCTGGCTGACGTGACGCCCTGCAAACAGCGGCGCACGGTGCAAAATTTCCTGTTCCAGCGCATCCAGATACTGATCGGCCTTATGCTGCTGGCGAGTGACAATCTTATTGCAGCCGCAGAAATAGCACAGTTTATGGCAAAACGGGATATGGACGTAGAGCGAGAGTGGACGCTCAGGATAGCGCGCAACGGCCTGCAAAAACGCCGGTTCGCCAAACGCGTCAGAAAACTCTAGCGCGGTCGGGTACGAAGTATAGCGCGGCCCGGAATAGTTATATTTCTGGATCAGGGCCAGATCCCAGTCTATTTGTTGTTCTGACATGCTCACTCCTTCCGATGGCGTCTCTGGCGGGTACGGCGTACCGGCCGCACTCCATTTCGAGTACTAAGCCGGCTGCGCAGCCACTTCTGTCGCCGCGACAACCGCTGTAGTTTAACGAATAACCACACCAGATAACATATAACCGGAAGGGTTATAAGCAGGATGGGCAGGCCCACGGTGTAAACCGTTAGTTACCGCCACGCAGCAGGCGCATCATGTCTTCCTGCTTCTCGTCATCTTCCTCTTCTTCTTCGTCATCATCGTAGGAGAGGCCCAGCTTCTGCATCAGTTCATCGATGCGATCCAGTTTGGCATCCACCCAGGACTGATCTTCCGCGCTCAGGGTTTCGCCTGCTTCCAGACGTTCTAACAGCGCATCCAGGCGCTCATCCGTTTCCAGTAAATCCAACTCAGCCTGCGGTGAAAGCATAGGTTTCTCGCTCTTCGGTTTGTGCTGTTTGGTGACTTTTTCGGTCACGCCTAATGGAATAGGGGTTTTACTGCCGATGCGTGGATCTTTCTGTTGGCTCTTGTTTTTACCGCCTGACGACGCGTCACCACCGGTCGCACGGCTACCCGCCGCGTGTCCACGGTGTTTTTTCTGACGCTTGCGGTCACGAGCTTCCTGATTCAGCTCTTCACGGGTTTTACGGCGTGCCTTTGCAGGGCCTTTGCCGCGTGGTGTAGAAGTGGGTTTCATAGTGATTCGTCTTTGGCTGTTTTATTCAGTATATAATTGCGCCGGAATCTAGCAGAAATAAAGAAAAAAGGCGACAGATTGCTCTGTCGCCTTTTCACCTTACTCACAACCCTGAACGGGTCCTACATTCCCTGTCGGCTATCAACACACCCTGTTTTTCCTTCAGCCTGGAACGCTCCGTGTCTTTTCCGTTTCCGTATTCCAACGTCTCCGAACGCCTGTCGTCCTGACAATCCTGTGTCTTCGCCTCCTGGCGCTCCTGACCCTCATCCTGAGTCGTCTTCCTGTACAGCTATCCTCGCTATGGAAGTCACTCTACTCTTTTGGCGTAAAGTAACAAGTCGTTGGCCGCACAGTTCAGCCATTTTCAGAATATTACATAACTTTTAATATTATGATTTAGTTGATTTATTTAATTATTTTCTCTGCAATTACTCTGACATTTCGTATAAGAACAATCGACAATGTCTCACAATAAGCAAGGTTTTTACTCACAACAGCCCTGTGTCGAAAAATCAGTCTTTTGCTCCTGTTCAGGTATAATCGCGGCAAAGCTTTGACTGACGGAGACGACCGCTTTGATTAACCTGAATTATCAACAGACGCACTTTGTGATGAGCGCGCCTGATATTCGCCATTTACCTTCCGATACCGGAATTGAAGTGGCTTTTGCTGGCCGTTCTAACGCAGGCAAATCCAGCGCGCTAAACACGCTGACCAATCAGAAGAGCCTGGCGCGTACTTCAAAAACGCCTGGCCGTACTCAGCTCATCAACCTGTTTGAAGTGGTCGACGGCAAACGCCTTGTTGACCTGCCCGGCTACGGTTACGCCGAAGTGCCGGAAGAGATGAAGCGCAAGTGGCAACGCGCGCTGGGTGAGTATCTGGAAAAACGCCAGAGCCTGCAGGGACTGGTGGTGCTGATGGATATTCGCCATCCGCTAAAAGATCTCGACCAGCAGATGGTCCAGTGGGCCGTCGAGAGCAACATCCAGGTGCTGGTGCTGCTGACGAAAGCGGACAAACTGGCGAGTGGGGCGCGTAAGGCCCAACTGAATATGGTCCGTGAAGCGGTGTTGGCTTTTAACGGCGATGTGCAGGTTGAGACCTTCTCATCGCTGAAAAAGCAGGGCGTGGACAAATTACGCCAGAAACTGGACAGTTGGTTTAGCGAACTGGCGCCGGTTGAAGAGGGTCAGGGCGGGGAGTAAATCATTCATGACGCCGGATAACGACGCGCTGCGTCTTATCCGGTCTGACGCGCCTGCAATATCTTTCCTTCGCCCATAAAAAAACGCCCCAGTCAGAAACTGACTGGGGCGGCTAAAATATTCAGCCAAATCCGATTACGTGAAGTAAAAGGTCTGAAAGATAGAACATCTTACCTCTGTACCCTACGCGAATAACTTTACTCTTTTTTGAGCAGCTCAGAAAGCACTTTTTGTAATTTTTTTTCATTCTTTACATAGGGAATTCCAATACTCATCACAAAAATCGCACACTTATGTTGCTTACTTACGAAAAAAGCGCGTTATTCTGCGAACACTTAGTGCGCCTGATCCCAGTTTTCACCGCTCCCGACTTCCACCAGTAACGGCACATCAATACGCGTACAGTTTTCCATCAGTTGATGGATCTTTTTCGCTACCGCGTCCAGGTCGTCTTTGTGTACTTCAAACACCAGTTCATCATGTACCTGCATGATCATCCGCACGCGCGGTTTCTCCGTTTCCAGCCAGCCGTCGACGGCAATCATTGCCCGTTTGATGATATCGGCAGCGGTTCCCTGCATTGGGGCGTTAATCGCCGCACGTTCAGCGCCAGCGCGACGCGCGCCGTTGCTGGATTTGATATCCGGCAGATAAAGACGACGGCCTTCCAGCGTTTCAACGTAGCCCTGCTCTTTCGCCTGAGCGCGGGTGCGTTCCATATACTCCAGCACGCCAGGATAACGTTCGAAATAGAGATCCATATATTTCTGCGCTTCTTTACGCGGAATGTTCAACTGACGTGCCAGACCGAACGCGCTCATACCGTAGATCAGACCAAAGTTGATCGCCTTCGCGCTGCGACGCTGCTCGCTGGTTACGGTCTCCAGCGGCAGACCAAATACTTCTGCGGCGGTCGCGCGGTGAATATCCTTCCCTTCGGCAAACGCCGTCAGCAAACCTTTATCGCGTGACAGATGCGCCATAATACGCAACTCAATCTGTGAATAGTCCGCAGAAACAATCAGGTAATCCTTCGGCGGGATAAATGCCTGGCGGATACGACGCCCTTCCTCGTTACGTACCGGAATGTTTTGCAGGTTCGGATCGGTCGAAGACAAGCGGCCAGTCGCGGTCACTGCCTGATGATACGAGGTGTGCACACGCCCGGTTTTCGGGTTGATCATTAGCGGCAGTTTGTCGGTATACGTGGATTTCAGTTTCGCCAGGCCACGATACTCAAGAATGACTTTCGGTAACGGGTAATCCAACGCCAGTTCTTCCAGTACCTCTTCTGACGTTGATGGCGCGCCGCCAGGCGTCTTCTTCAGCGGCTTAATGCCCTGCTTTTCGAACAGGATGGTCTGGAGCTGTTTCGTCGATGACAGGTTAAATGCTTCGCCAGCAATGTCATGGGCTTTTTGTTCCAGCTCCGCCAGACGCAGAGTGATCTCCTCGGAGTGCTTGTGCAGCACCGCTGGGTCAATCTTCACGCCGTTACGCTCTACACGAGATAACACCGGTACCAGTGGCATTTCGATGTTTTCAAAGACGTTCAGCGGCCCTTTGTGCTGCTGCAGCTCTGGCCACATTTTCAGATGCAGCTGTAAAGTGACATCGGCATCTTCTGCCGCGTAACGCCCGGCTTCTTCCAGCGCGATCTGATTAAAGGTCAGTTGGTTCTTCCCTTTACCCGCAATCTCTTCAAAAGTGATGGTTTTATGCTTCAGCCAGCGATCGGACAGGCTGTCCATATCGTGACGGCCGGCAACGCTGTTCAGAATGTATGACTCGAGCATGGTATCAAACGCGATGCCGCGCAGTTCGATACCATAATTCGCCAGAATGCCGCGATCGTACTTCAGGTTTTGTCCGACCTTACGCGCGTTTTCATCTTCCAGTAGCGGCTTGAGCATCGCCAGCGCACGGTCGCGGGAGATTTGATCCGGCGCATCCAGATAGTCATGCGCCACAGGCACATAAGCCGCCACCCCCGGCTCAATAGCGAATGAGAGCCCTACCAGGTTGGCAGAGATGTTATCCAGACTATCGGTTTCGGTATCGAAGGCAAACACTGGCGCTTTTTTCAGCTTCGCAATCCACGTTTCCAGCGTCGATTCATCGAGAATGGTCACGTAGTTATCATAAGAGAGTACGGCAGCGGCTTCTGCCGGGACTTCATCAATGACAATCGTTTCCTGCGGTTTTGCCGCCGGTTTTGCCCCTTTTGCTTGTAACCACTTGCCCGCTTCGACATCGGCAGTCCAGCGTTTGAACTCGTACTTTTTAAACAGCCCAACCAGTTCGTCAGCCTGTGGCTGCTGGACTTCCAGCTGTTCGCAAGTCAGTTCCAGCTCAACGTCGGTTTTGATCGTTGCCAGTTTATAGGAGAGGTAGGCCACCTCTTTATTCTGCTCAAGTTTACCGGCCATGGTCTTCGCACCACGGAACGTCAACCCGGCAATTTTATCAGACTCAGCATAAAGGGTATCCAGGCCGCCCAGCCCCTGTAACAGCGCCTGAGCCGTTTTTTCTCCCACGCCCGGCACCCCCCGGAATGTTATCGGAGGAATCGCCCATCAGCGCCAGGAAATCGATGATCAGCTCCGGCGGCACGCCATATTTCGTCACCACTTCATCCGGGCCAAGAATGGTGTTGGTCATGGTATTGATGAGGGTGATATTTGGCGTGACCAGTTGGGCCATATCTTTATCACCGGTACTGATCAGCACCGGGCGCCCCACTTTTTCTGCTTCACGCGCCAGGGTACCGATGACGTCGTCCGCTTCCACACCGGATACAGCCAGCAGCGGTAGCCCCATTGCTTTAACCATGGCATGCAACGGTTCGATCTGCGCCCGCAGATCGTCCGGCATTGGAGGGCGATGCGATTTGTAATGCTCGAATAATTCGTCACGGAAGGTTTTACCCTTGGCATCAAATACCACTGCGGCATGCGTTGGCTGATACTGCAGGATCAGGCTGCGCAGCATATTGAGGACACCGTACATCGCGCCTGTCGGTTCGCCCGCACTATTCGTCAGCGGCGGAAACGCATGGTATGCGCGATAGAGATAAGAGGAGCCATCTACAAGGATAAGTGGATTTTGTGGGATCTGAACCATAATGTCCGTGCCTGTTTATCAGATTATGGATAAAGGATGCCACAGACAGGATGAAAACATGAGTTTTTCACCACATTTGTCGTAATTCTTTTGCAGATCTTCTGGATCGCTCGCAAAGCCACCTGTGGATAACTTTGTGTATAATTAATTTTCATCGCATTAATTTCAAATCAATGCGTTAAGCATCATTTATTATATGATTTAATTTCAGCAACTTACAAAAACAATAAAATAAACCCTCTGTGTTTTCATTGAATTACGGAATGTGGATAGATATGGCGTGTTTTTCTCTGACGCGAAGAACCTCCATTTGGATCATTTTCTGATAAAATCAGCCCCCCTTGCGCGACTTTAGCGTACTGTTATGGCTACTCCTTTGAATAATTTAATCATGCCAGGATTGCTTTCTGCAGTCACCCTGTTGCTGAGCATCACCCTGACCATCGTGGTCACGGTTTTGTGCTCTGTGCCGATCATTCTTGCCGGAGTGGTAAAGCTTCTGCTGCCCGTGCCGTTCGTCTGGCGCAAGGTATCCCTGTTTTGTAATTTCATGATGTACTGCTGGTGTGAAGGGCTCGCCCTGCTGCTGCATCTCAACCCGCGGCTGAAATGGGATGTGAAAGGTCTGGAAGGGTTGAGTAAGAAAAACTGGTACTTGCTGGTGTGTAATCATCACAGCTGGGCAGACATTGTAGTGCTGTGCGTGCTTTTTCGTAAACACATTCCCATGAACAAGTATTTCCTTAAGCAGCAGTTGGCCTGGGTGCCTTTTATCGGCCTCGCCTGCTGGGCGCTGGATATGCCATTTATGAAGCGCTATTCACGCGCTTATCTCCTGCGCCATCCGGAACGTCGTGGCCAGGATGTTGAGACTACCCGCCGGTCCTGCGAGAAATTTCGTGCGCATCCCACCACAATCGTCAATTTTGTTGAAGGCTCTCGCTTTACCGAAGACAAACATCTGCAGACTCGCTCCCCCCTATAAACATCTGTTACCGCCAAAAGCCGCAGGCATCGCAATGGCGCTGAACGTGTTAGGTTCGCAGTTCGATAAATTACTTAACGTCACGCTGTGTTACCCAGAAAACGACAGTACCCCCTTCTTCGATATGCTGAGCGGGAAACTGACGCGCATTGTGGTTTGCGTGGATATGCAGCCTATTCAGGAAGAACTGCACGGCGACTACGTAAACGATAAAGGATTTAAGCGACGTTTCCAGCTATGGCTGAATACGCTGTGGAGCGAAAAAGACGCGCTAATAGAAGAGATTAAAGTTACAAACAAAAACGCCGGTCACTGACCGGCGCTGCTTTTATTTCTTACTGACCAGGTATTTCACCGTGTCAGCATATTGCTGAACAAAGATATCCATACTGCTGGTATCCATGCCCTGCGGATTCACCTGATATTTACCGTTAACAAACATCGCCGGAACGCCCTGCAGTTGCAGATCGGCAGCGGCTTTTTCCTGCTGCGCAACCAGTGATTTCACGACAAAGCTGTTCCACGCTGCATCGTAATCTTCGCCTTTAATGCCAGCATCCACGAACACTTTACGGATATCTGCAACGCTTTGCACGGTCTGGGTTTTCTGCACCCCTTCAAACATCGGCACAGTCACTTTATCTTCTACACCCAGTGCCATCGCGACGGCCCACGCTTGCGTCAGATCCTTACCCAGCGGGCCCAGGAACTCAACGTGGTATTTGGTCATTTTGACGCCTTCAGGAAGTTTTTTCTTCACGTTATCAGAAACATGAAGGACTTCTTCAAACTGGTAGCAGTGTGGGCAATAGAAAGAGAAGAACTCCAGCACCTGCGGTTCACCGGCAACGGGCTTTTCCAGGGTGGTATACTGCTTACCATCCTCGAATTGCGCTGCCGATGCGCTAAAAGCTAAAACCATACCAGCCAGCGCCAGCCAAATCTTTTTCATGATTACGTCTCCGATTAATACATGGGTGTTAATTGTAATGGGGGGTTCTTGCAGGACTTTTGCCTGCTCGATAAATGTCGCGGTCTGTCGTTGCCAGTAATCTTCCCCGGTCAACCATGGGAAGTTTTTTGGAAACGCAGGATCGTCCCAACGACGCATCAGCCAGGCAAGATAATAAACTAAACGCATAGCACGTAAAGGTTCAATCAGTTCAATTTCAGATGTTTCGAACTCACTAACTTCTTCATAAGCTTCAATAATCGTCTCAAGCTGCATACGTTGCTCAGCTTTATCACCATTCAGAAGCATCCACAGATCCTGAATGGCAGGACCGTTGCGGGAATCATCTAAATCGACAAACAGCGGCCCCTCGCGCCAGAGGATATTTCCGGCGTGACAGTCGCCGTGTAGACGAAGGCTGTCAAAATTCGTAGGCCACCGCTCAGTGACGGCCGCAATCAGCGTATCCGTCGCCTTCAGGAAGGCGGTCTTTTGCGCGGACGGAATGAGTCGAGCATGTTCGAAGAGTTGACGCGGCTCGACGAGATATTCGTCCAGCCCGATGGTCGGTCGACAGGTAAATGGCTGCTTACGACCGGTCTGATGCAGACGCCCCAGATAACGGCCCACCGCTTCCATTTGATCGATATTGTCCGCTTCGAACTGCCGACCGCCTACGCTTGGAAAAATCGCGTAGTGGAACCCCTGATGCGATAATAGCGTCTGACCATTAAATGCCAGCGGCGCAGCAACCGGGACTTCATCCTCGAGAAGCTCAACCGCAAACTGATGCTCTTCCAAAATCTGATCAACCGACCAGCGCTCAGGGCGATAAAATTTAACGACAAAACGCTGACGGTCTTCATCCTGAAACTGATAGACGCGGTTTTCATAGCTGTTAAGCGGGGTAAGACCAGAATCCACCCGGATCCCCTGCTCAAACAGCGCATCCATGATGGTATCCGGGTGTAATGTCTGGAAATTGAAAGCGTTGTTGTTCATCCCATCATCCGGAAAATACGTCGAATGATTCAGGATATCATTTCATAACAGCTTCGGTGGCCCCGCTTACAAGCTTTTACTCTTTAATTACGCCACGGGCGCGCAACAGCGCCGTTTTGAAGTCTTCCTCGTAATCTTTCTGAATACCGGGAATAACCGCGTCTTTTGCCGAGTCGCGCATTTTCAGGTGATAGATCAGAATGTCGTCGGTTAAATCCGCCAGTTCACCGTCAAAACCTGACTCTTTCGCCAGTTTCTGCAAAAATTGCATCAGGTTCAGGTCGGGCTCTTTTTTGCCAGGCTGGCTGGAGGAGTTCAATAACTTCATTCAGGCGTTTACATTTCATGGTCGTGCTCCTTACTCTTGAGACAGACACGTTAGCAGGGTCAATCCCACAATAAAAGAGGCGATATCAGTGAATCAGGATAGTGCAATAACTGGGGTTGTACTGGCGGGCGGAAAGGCCAGGCGGATGGGCGGCATTGATAAAGGCCTGCTTGAGCTAAAAGGAAAACCCCTGTGGAAACATGTCGCCGATACGCTGTTATCGCAACTGGAGACGGTGATTGTGAATGCCAATCGCCATCAGGAGATTTATCGCTCAGGCGGCCTGAAAGTCATTTCAGATGTGATGGCGGATTTTCCCGGTCCGTTGGCGGGTATGCTTTCTGTTTTCCACCAAGAGCGCGGTGACTGGTTCCTTTTTTTGCCCCTGCGATACGCCGTTTATACCGTACACGCTTACCGAACGGTTACGTTCTCAGCGCGATCAGGCTCCAGTAGTCTGGGTGCACGACGGTGAACGCGATCATCCAACAATTGCACTGGTTCACCGCTCGGTCCAGCCATTTTTACAGGCGTATTTGCAGTCCGGAGAGCGGCGAGTAATGGTTTTTATGCGTCAGGCAGGTGGGCATGCCGTTGACTTCAGCGACTGCAAGGAAGCGTTTGTGAATGTGAATACCCTTGAGGAGCTTGATAAATGGCAGGAAAAACTATGATCCCTCTGTTGGCTGTCGCCGCGTGGAGCGGAACAGGAAAAACGACGCTGCTCAGGAAGCTCATCCCGGCGCTGTGCGCCGCCGGGATCCGCCCGGCGCTTATCAAGCATACACATCATGATATGGATGTGGATAAGCCAGGTAAAGACAGCTACGAACTCCGCAAAGCGGGGGGCGGCGCAAACCCTGGTCGCCAGCCAGCAACGTTGGGCATTGATGACTGAGACGCCTGAAGAACCTGAACTGGATTTAGCATACCTGGTCAGCAGGATGGATGTATCCAGGCTGGATATGGTTCTGGTCGAGGGGTTTAAGCACGAAGCCATACCTAAGATCCTGCTGTTCAGAAGCGATGCCGGGCATGATTACAGCGAGTTAACGCTGGATGAGCATGTGATTGCGGTGGCCAGTGATGTTGTATTGCCACTTGAAGTTCCGGTGCTGGATTTAAATGATGTGGATGTGATTGCGGAGTTTATTGTGGGGTGGAGTGCTATCTAATGACTTGCCGGGTGGCGGCTTCGCCTTACCCGGCCTACAAAATCCGGTGGTCCAGAAACGCAAAAAAGCCCATCCGTCAGGATGGGCTCTTCACTTGTTTGATGCCTGGCAGTTCCCTACTCTCGCATGGGGAGACCCCACACTACCATCGGCGCTACGGCGTTTCACTTCTGAGTTCGGCATGGGGTCAGGTGGGACCACCGCGCTACAGCCGCCAGGCAAATTCTTGCTGCTCTGTACGCAATATTTTATCGCATCAGCTGCGTTGGCTGCATTCGCGAACGTCAGTCACATACTTCTGTATGCTCCTTCCGTCGCTTCATTTGCCGCCTTGCCGCTGCGCAAACTATTGCGCACTACAATCCGGTATCAATGCTGAAAATCTCTCAGTCCGCCAAAACATCTTCGGCGTTGTAAGGTTAAGCCTCACGGTTCATTAGTACCGGTTAGCTCAACGCATCGCTGCGCTTACACACCCGGCCTATCAACGTCGTCGTCTTCAACGTTCCTTCAGGACCCTTAAAGGGTCAGGGAGAACTCATCTCGGGGCAAGTTTCGTGCTTAGATGCTTTCAGCACTTATCTCTTCCGCATTTAGCTACCGGGCAGTGCCATTGGCATGACAACCCGAACACCAGTGATGCGTCCACTCCGGTCCTCTCGTACTAGGAGCAGCCCCCCCTCAATTCTCCAGCGCCCACGGCAGATAGGGACCGAACTGTCTCACGACGTTCTAAACCCAGCTCGCGTACCACTTTAAATGGCGAACAGCCATACCCTTGGGACCTACTTCAGCCCCAGGATGTGATGAGCCGACATCGAGGTGCCAAACACCGCCGTCGATATGAACTCTTGGGCGGTATCAGCCTGTTATCCCCGGAGTACCTTTTATCCGTTGAGCGATGGCCCTTCCATTCAGAACCACCGGATCACTAAGACCTGCTTTCGCACCTGCTCGCGCCGTCACGCTCGCAGTCAAGCTAGCTTATGCCTTTGCACTAACCTCCTGATGTCCGACCAGGATTAGCTAACCTTCGTGCTCCTCCGTTACTCTTTAGGAGGAGACCGCCCCAGTCAAACTACCCACCAGACACTGTCCGCAACCCGGGTAACGGGCCTACGTTAGAACACCAGCCATTAAAGGGTGGTATTTCAAGGGCGGCTCCATGCAGACTGGCGTCCACACTTCAAAGCCTCCCACCTATCCTACACATCAAGGACCAGTGTTCAGTGTCAAGCTATAGTAAAGGTTCACGGGGTCTTTCCGTCTTGCCGCGGGTACACTGCATCTTCACAGCGAGTTCAATTTCACTGAGTCTCGGGTGGAGACAGCCTGGCCATCATTACGCCATTCGTGCAGGTCGGAACTTACCCGACAAGGAATTTCGCTACCTTAGGACCGTTATAGTTACGGCCGCCGTTTACCGGGGCTTCGATCAAGAGCTTCTCCTTACGGATAACCCCATCAATTAACCTTCCGGCACCGGGCAGGCGTCACACCGTATACGTCCACTTTCGTGTTTGCACAGTGCTGTGTTTTTAATAAACAGTTGCAGCCAGCTGGTATCTTCGACTGATTTCAGCTCCATGAGTAAATCACTTCACCTACATATCAGCGTGCCTTCTCCCGAAGTTACGGCACCATTTTGCCTAGTTCCTTCACCCGAGTTCTCTCAAGCGCCTTGGTATTCTCTACCTGACCACCTGTGTCGGTTTGGGGTACGATTTGATGTTACCTGATGCTTAGAGGCTTTTCCTGGAAGCAGGGCATTTGTTGCTTCAGCACCGTAGTGCCTCGTCATCACGCCTCAGTGTTAAAGTGAACCGGATTTACCTGGAACACACACCTACACGCTTAAACCGGGACAACCGTCGCCCGGCCAACATAGCCTTCTCCGTCCCCCCCTTCGCAGTAACACCAAGTACAGGAATATTAACCTGTTTCCCATCGACTACGCCTTTCGGCCTCGCCTTAGGGGTCGACTCACCCTGCCCCGATTAACGTTGGACAGGAACCCTTGGTCTTCCGGCGAGCGGGCTTTTCACCCGCTTTATCGTTACTTATGTCAGCATTCGCACTTCTGATACCTCCAGCATGCCTCACAGCACACCTTCACAGGCTTACAGAACGCTCCCCTACCCAACAACACATTGTGTCGCTGCCGCAGCTTCGGTGCATGGTTTAGCCCCGTTACATCTTCCGCGCAGGCCGACTCGACCAGTGAGCTATTACGCTTTCTTTAAATGATGGCTGCTTCTAAGCCAACATCCTGGCTGTCTGAGCCTTCCCACATCGTTTCCCACTTAACCATGACTTTGGGACCTTAGCTGGCGGTCTGGGTTGTTTCCCTCTTCACGACGGACGTTAGCACCCGCCGTGTGTCTCCCGTGATAACATTCTTCGGTATTCGCAGTTTGCATCGGGTTGGTAAGTCGGGATGACCCCCCTAGCCGAAACAGTGCTCTACCCCCGAAGATGAATTCACGAGGCGCTACCTAAATAGCTTTCGGGGAGAACCAGCTATCTCCCGGTTTGATTGGCCTTTCACCCCCCAGCCACAAGTCATCCGCTAATTTTTCAACATTAGTCGGTTCGGTCCTCCAGTTAGTGTTACCCAACCTTCAACCTGCCCATGGCTAGATCACCGGGTTTCGGGTCTATACCCTGCAACTTAACGCCCAGTTAAGACTCGGTTTCCCTTCGGCTCCCCTATTCGGTTAACCTTGCTACAGAATATAAGTCGCTGACCCATTATACAAAAGGTACGCAGTCACCCCATTAAAGAGGCTCCCACTGCTTGTACGTACACGGTTTCAGGTTCTTTTTTCACTCCCCTCGCCGGGGTTCTTTTCGCCTTTCCCTCACGGTACTGGTTCACTATCGGTCAGTCAGGAGTATTTAGCCTTGGAGGATGGTCCCCCCCATATTCAGACAGGATACCACGTGTCCCGCCCTACTCATCGAGCTCACAACACATGCACTTTTGTGTACGGGGCTGTCACCCTGTATCGCGTGCCTTTCCAGACACTTCCACTAACACACATGCTGATTCAGGCTCTGGGCTGCTCCCCGTTCGCTCGCCGCTACTGGGGGGAATCTCGGTTGATTTCTTTTCCTCGGGGTACTTAGATGTTTCAGTTCCCCCCGGTTCGCCTCGTTAACCTATGTATTCAGTTAACGATAGTGCAACGAATTGCACTGGGTTTCCCCATTCGGACATCGCCGGTTATAACGGTTCATATCACCTTACCGACGCTTTTCGCAGATTAGCACGTCCTTCATCGCCTCTGACTGCCAGGGCATCCACCGTGTACGCTTAGTCGCTTAACCTCACAACCCGAAGATGTTTCTTTCGATTCATCATCGTTTTGCGAAAATTTGAGAGACTCGAACACACATGTCACTGTGTGTCGTTTCAATTTTCAGCTTGATCCAGATTTTTAAAGAGCAAAACTTCGCAGTGAACCCTTTCAGGTACACTCTGAAGTTTTCTTGATTACGTTCTACAGTATGGTGGAGCTATGCGGGATCGAACCGCAGACCTCCTGCGTGCAAAGCAGGCGCTCTCCCAGCTGAGCTATAGCCCCATACAGTGTAGTCAGAACCTCTGTACCGATAATTTTTCCTGAGACAAGGCGTGGAATGGCGAAGCATACTTAAAGTATGCGAGTCGTTTCACAACGCAGTATTCAGGGAAAATTTGGTAGGCCTGAGTGGACTTGAACCACCGACCTCACCCTTATCAGGGGTGCGCTCTAACCACCTGAGCTACAAGCCTGTAGAGGTTTTACTGCTCGTTTTTCATCAGACAATCTGTGTGAGCACTACAAAGGCAGGTTCTTTAAGGTAAGGAGGTGATCCAACCGCAGGTTCCCCTACGGTTACCTTGTTACGACTTCACCCCAGTCATGAATCACAAAGTGGTAAGCGCCCTCCCGAAGGTTAAGCTACCTACTTCTTTTGCAACCCACTCCCATGGTGTGACGGGCGGTGTGTACAAGGCCCGGGAACGTATTCACCGTGGCATTCTGATCCACGATTACTAGCGATTCCGACTTCATGGAGTCGAGTTGCAGACTCCAATCCGGACTACGACATACTTTATGAGGTCCGCTTGCTCTCGCGAGGTCGCTTCTCTTTGTATATGCCATTGTAGCACGTGTGTAGCCCTGGTCGTAAGGGCCATGATGACTTGACGTCATCCCCACCTTCCTCCAGTTTATCACTGGCAGTCTCCTTTGAGTTCCCGGCCTAACCGCTGGCAACAAAGGATAAGGGTTGCGCTCGTTGCGGGACTTAACCCAACATTTCACAACACGAGCTGACGACAGCCATGCAGCACCTGTCTCACAGTTCCCGAAGGCACTTTCGCATCTCTGCAAAATTCTGTGGATGTCAAGACCAGGTAAGGTTCTTCGCGTTGCATCGAATTAAACCACATGCTCCACCGCTTGTGCGGGCCCCCGTCAATTCATTTGAGTTTTAACCTTGCGGCCGTACTCCCCAGGCGGTCTATTTAACGCGTTAGCTCCGGAAGCCACTCCTCAAGGGAACAACCTCCAAATAGACATCGTTTACGGCGTGGACTACCAGGGTATCTAATCCTGTTTGCTCCCCACGCTTTCGCACCTGAGCGTCAGTCTTTGTCCAGGGGGCCGCCTTCGCCACCGGTATTCCTCCAGATCTCTACGCATTTCACCGCTACACCTGGAATTCTACCCCCCCTCTACAAGACTCAAGCCTGCCAGTTTCGAATGCAGTTCCCAGGTTGAGCCCGGGGGATTTCACATCCGACTTGACAGACCGCCTGCGTGCGCTTTACGCCCAGTAATTCCGATTAACGCTTGCACCCTCCGTATTACCGCGGCTGCTGGCACGGAGTTAGCCGGTGCTTCTTCTGCGGGTAACGTCAATGTAAATGGTTATTAACCATTTACCCTTCCTCCCCGCTGAAAGTACTTTACAACCCGAAGGCCTTCTTCATACACGCGGCATGGCTGCATCAGGCTTGCGCCCATTGTGCAATATTCCCCACTGCTGCCTCCCGTAGGAGTCTGGACCGTGTCTCAGTTCCAGTGTGGCTGGTCATCCTCTCAGACCAGCTAGGGATCGTCGCCTTGGTGAGCCGTTACCTCACCAACAAGCTAATCCCATCTGGGCACATCCGATGGCAAGAGGCCCGAAGGTCCCCCTCTTTGGTCTTGCGACGTTATGCGGTATTAGCTACCGTTTCCAGTAGTTATCCCCCCTCCATCGGGCAGTTTCCCAGACATTACTCACCCGTCCGCCACTCGTCAGCAAAGCAGCAAGCTGCTTCCTGTTACCGTTCGACTTGCATGTGTTAGGCCTGCCGCCAGCGTTCAATCTGAGCCATGATCAAACTCTTCAATTTAAGTTTGATGCTCAAAGAATTAAACCTCGTAATGAATTACGTGTTCACTCTTGAGACTTGGTATTCATTTATTGTCCGAGGACATTAAGAATCCATGTCACTTTGAGTGCCCACACAGATTGTCTGATAAATTGTTAAAGAGCAGTGCCGCTTCGCTTTTTCTCAGCGGCGCGGGGTGTGCATAATACGCTTTCCCGCTTCAGAGTCAAGCATTTATTTTTGCTTTTCTCTGTGGGTATTCATCGCTGAATCCCGCTGACCCGGCGGCTTGCGTGCCGTTGTTCCGTGTCAGTGGAGGCGCATTATAGGGAGTTATTTCGGGCTGACAAGGGGAAATTTAAAATAATTTCTCAACCGCGCATTTTTTACTCTTTGCGTTTATTTAACCACCGAATCGGGAGTTAACTGAGCGATTTCGCGGGCAAAACTCGCGACCTGTTCCCAGTCGGTATAGATAACCTCTTTACGCGTATCCGTTTCGCCGCCCGACATTTTCATAATAAGTTTAATCATGATGCGGTCATACCAGCGATAGCGTGGGTAGAGCAACGCGCCGGCGATAACGGCAGTGCGATCCGGCCGCCATTGTGAATTCATCAAGAATTTGCGCGCGTAGCTGTTGGTCTGCGGTGTCCGTTTTTCAGGTTTACGCGCCACCAGGTTGACGGAGTAAAAAGCGCTTGGCATATGATTCAGTCGTGTCGCATGTTTCTTCACAAACTCAAGGAACGCAGAATGATAGTGTCCATAACGAATGGATGCGCCAATGACAACGCGGTCATAGCATTCCCAGTCGGGTTCTTCGGTACGATGCAAATTGAGTACATCCGCCCAGATACCAAGTTCTTTGAGTTCCGACGCCAGATAAGCGGCGATTTCCCGGGTTTGCCCATCACGGGATGAAAAAAGAATCAATGTTTTCACGTGTTACTCCATTATTCACGCCAGAAGGTCGGGGTAAAAAGTACCAGCAAAGTGAAGACTTCCAGACGACCGAACAGCATATTGGCAATCAGGATCCATTTTGCCACAGGATTCATACTGGCAAAGTTGTCTGCCACCACGCCCAGCCCAGGCCCAAGGTTGTTAAGTGTCGCCACCACGGAAGCAAAGGCGGAGAAATCGTCCACGCCGGTCGCGATAATCGCCAGCATACTGACAATAAAGACCAGCGCATACGCCGAGAAAAATCCCCAGACCGCTTCAAGAATACGTTCCGGTAGCGCACGATTCCCCAGCTTGATGCTATAGACCGCATTGGGATGCACCAGACGCTTCAGCTCACGGTTCCCTTGTTTAAACAGCAAGAGGATACGAATCACCTTCAGTCCCCCCGCCGGTTGACCCCGCACAGCCGCCGATAAACGCGGAGCAGAGCAGCAGTACCGGCAGGAAAAGCGGCCAGCGCGCAATACTGTCGGTGGTAAAACCGGCTGTGGTGGCCATTGATACAACCTGGAAGAAGGCCTGATTGAGTGTGGTCAGCGCGGAGCTATAGATGTTATGGAACCACAACACCAGCGTGCAGATGACTACCAGCGTCAATTGCACGCCGATGAACATACGAAACTCCGGATCACGCCAGTAAACCTTCAGGCTGCGGCCACTCAGCAAAGAGAAGTGCAGGCCATAGTTACAACCGGAGATTAATAAGAAGATAGCGATAATAGTGTTAATGGTTGGACTATCAAAATAGCCCACGCTGGCATCATGAGTAGAAAACCCGCCGATCGCGATGGTGGCAAAGCTGTGCCCGATGGCATCAAATGCAGGCATCCCGGCAAACCACAATGCCAACGCGCAGGCCACGGTCAGCAGGACGTAGATCAGCCACAGCGTTTTTGCCGTTTCGGCGATACGCGGGCGCATTTTGTTATCTTTCAGCGGTCCAGGCATTTCAGCGCGATAGAGCTGCATTCCCCCGACGCCGAGAATAGGGAGAATCGCCACGGCCAGCACAATGATCCCCATCCCGCCAAACCATTGCAGCATCTGGCGATAAAAGAGGATCGCATGCGGTAGCGAATCCAGCCCCACCAGCGTAGTAGCGCCGGTCGTGGTCAGTCCGGAGAATGATTCGAAGAACGCATCGGTAATCGTGAGGTTCGGGCTTTCAGAAAAAATGAAGGGCAACGCACCCACGCTACCCAGCACGGTCCAGAACAGCACCACGATCAGAAACCCTTCACGGGATTTCAGTTCGCCTTTTTCACGGCGGTTTGGCCACCACAGCATGGAGCCAATCACCAGCGCGACAAAAAAAGGTTTGCGTAAATGCACGCCCCGCCCCATCACGATAGATAAGCGCTACCAGCCCCGGAAGGATCATCGTGCCCGAAAATAAGATGACCAGTAGTCCAACGATTCGGGTAATGGCGCGAAAATGCATCTCTGCCGCTTCCTTAGTTCTTCAAAATGAGGTGGGGATTATTCTTCAATCGCTAACAATTGCAATGAACCACGGCTAAAATCCGCCAGCTTTGCTGAAAATTCATCCACTTTCGCATAAGGAAGCGCCACCCGTAACCGAACGAATGCCTGGAAGTCACTGGTGACAATTTTGCCATCATGTTGACCCAGAAGTGTTTCAACGCCAGCCAACTGTGCGTACTCACAATGCAAAGTATATTCGGTTAATGGCGTCTTGCGCTGTGTCGTTAACTGGCGCAATGCCTGATTTACGCCACCGCCGTAGGCTTTCACCAGTCCGCCTGTACCGAGCAAGATCCCACCGTAGTAACGCACCACAACGGCAGTAATCTCACCCACACCGCTGCCCATCAACTGCGCGAGCATCGGCTTGCCTGCCGTACCCGCCGGTTCGCCGTCATCTGAAAAGCCCAACTGCTGCGAGTCATCCGGCGCTCCCGCCACCCACGCAACGCAATGGTGACGGGCATCCGGATGCTCCGCTCTCACGGACTCCACAAACGCTTTCGCCGCCTCAACGCCATCGGTATGAGCCAACAGCGTGATGAAGCGGCTTTTTTTGATCTCTTCGACAACCGTAACCGGCGCCGCAGGGATTAACCAACTGTCCATCAGGCCAGTTTCAGATCCCGAGTCATGTTCTCAACGTTGTTTTCGTGGATGACGACGTTGTCTTCAATACGAATGCCACCAAACGGTTTCAACGCTTCAATTTTCTGCCAGTTGAAGTGTTTGCTGAACTGCCCTTCACGCCACGGCGCGAGAAGGGATTCGATAAAGTAAAAACCCGGCTCAATGGTCAGCACCATGCCAGGCTCAAGCACGCGGGTGCAGCGCAGGTAAGGATATTTGGACGGCGCGGCGAGATGTGTACCGCTGTCATCCTGCATAAAGCCTGCCACATCATGTACCTGAAGACCCAGCGGGTGGCCAATACCGTGCGGCATAAACGGTCCGGTGAGATCGTTTTCGACCATCGCCTCTTCGCTCATGTCAGTAACGATTTGGTGCTTACGCAGCAGCTTCGCAATCCGCTGATGGAACTGAATATGATAATCCACATAGCTGACGCCCGCTTTCATCGTCGCAATTAGCGCCAGCTGTTCGTCATTCACATCTTTTACTAACTGCGCATACTCGTTGTCGCTTTTCGCCGACCAGGTCCGGGTCAGATCTGCTGCATAGCCGTTGTACTCCGCTCCGGCATCCAGCAGGAAACTACGAATGTCAGACGGCGCCTGATGATCCAGCTTCGTATAATGCAGAACCGACGCATGCTCGTTCAGCGCCACAATATTGCTGTACGGCACATCGGTGTCGCGATGACCGGTCGCAGTCAGATAGGCCAGGTTGATATCGAACTCGCTCATGCCTGAACGGAAGGCCTCTTCCGCCGCACGGTGCCCATTCACCGCCATTTTCTGCGCTTCGCGCATGCAGGCCAGTTCATAATCCGTTTTGTAGGCACGGTAATAGTGCAGATAGTCGATTACCCCTTTCGGGTTGATATTGCTGGCAGCAATATCCAGTTGCAACGCACGCTCCGGAACCGGGCCGATATAGCCAATATTACCGCGCGCGGCGGGTAGCTGACTGCCTATGCCATCCGCTTTCGGCAGGGCAATCACCTCAACTTCTTCTGTCCAGAAGGAGGTCGGCAGCGGTTCAACGTTGTGCCAGTAGTCAACAGGCAAATAGAACCACAGTTTAGGCTTGTTCACCCCGTCAACCAGCAACCAGCAGTTTGGCACCTGAGTCACTGGCACCCAGGCTTTGAACTGCGGATTGACCTTAAACGGGTAAGGATGATCGTCGAGGAAGACGTTAACCAACTCGCCGGAGTGGATAAGTAGCGCATCAAGTTTAAAGCGCTCCAGCGCATCACGCGTCCGTTCTTGCAGGGTAACGATATGATTTTTATAGAGTGCGGCCAGTGATTCCATTTTCTATCCTTCTGTTTTTCGACCTCAAGTCTCCGCATCTTAGCACATCGATTCACGAGAGCGTGATTTCTGCCAGGTGTGATCGGATCGGCATTTTTTTAATCAGTCATTTGCATTTTTTTAACATAAAATACACACTTCGCTTCATCTGGTATGACCAGATCACCTTGCGGATTCAGGAGACTGACATGCTTTACAAAGGCGACAACCTGTACCTCGACTGGCTGGAAGATGGCATCGCCGAACTGGTGTTCGATGCCCCAGGCTCAGTGAACAAACTCGACACGGCGACCGTCGCCAGTCTCGGCCAGGCACTTGACGTGCTGGAAAAACAAACAGATTTAAAAGGGCTGCTGCTACGTTCGAATAAAGCGGCTTTTATCGTCGGTGCCGATATCACCGAATTTCTTTCGCTGTTTCTCGTTCCTGAAGAACAACTCAGCCAGTGGCTGCATTTTGCTAACAGCGTCTTTAACCGCCTGGAAGATCTGCCGGTCCCAACCCTCTCTGCGGTTAACGGTTATGCGCTGGGCGGCGGCTGCGAATGCGTACTGGCGACCGATTACCGCCTGGCAACGCCGGATCTGCGGATCGGTCTGCCAGAAACAAAGCTGGGCATCATGCCCGGCTTTGGTGGTTCCGTACGTATGCCGCGTATGTTAGGCGCGGACAGCGCACTGGAGATTATTGCTGCTGGCAAAGATGTGGGTGCCGAGCAGGCGCTGAAAATCGGCCTGGTCGACGGCGTGGTGAAAGCGGAAAAACTGATTGAGGGCGCAAAAGCGGTTCTACGTCAGGCCATCAACGGCGATCTCGACTGGAAAGCAAAGCGTCAGCCGAAGCTGGAACCGCTGAAGCTCAGCAAAATTGAAGCCGCCATGAGCTTTACCATTGCCAAAGGTATGGTCGCACAAACGGCAGGCAAACATTACCCGGCCCCGATGACCGCGGTGAAAACCATTGAAGCCGCCGCGCGCTTTGGCCGTGAAGAAGCGCTGAATCTGGAAAACAAAAGCTTTGTCCCGCTGGCACATACCAATGAAGCCCGCGCCCTGGTCGGTATCTTCCTTAACGACCAGTATGTGAAAGGCAAAGCGAAGAAGCTGACCAAAGACGTTGAGACGCCGAAACAGGCCGCTGTACTGGGTGCAGGCATTATGGGCGGCGGTATCGCCTATCAGTCGGCATGGAAAGGCGTGCCGGTTATCATGAAAGATATCAACGACAAATCGCTGACGCTTGGGATGACCGAAGCCGCCAAATTGCTTAACAAACAGCTTGAGCGAGGCAAAATTGACGGTCTGAAGATGGCTGGCGTGATTTCGACCATTCACCCTACGCTGGACTATGCCGGTTTTGATCGCGTCGACGTGGTAGTGGAAGCCGTCGTCGAAAACCCGAAAGTAAAAAAAGCCGTACTGGCGGAAACCGAAGATAAGGTTCGCCCGGATACCGTGCTGGCATCGAACACCTCCACCATTCCCATTAGTGAACTGGCAAGCGTGCTGAAACGCCCGGAAAATTTCTGCGGGATGCATTTCTTTAACCCGGTTCACCGGATGCCGCTGGTTGAGATCATTCGTGGCGAGAAAAGCTCCGATGAAACCATCGCGAAAGTGGTCGCCTGGGCAAGCAAAATGGGCAAAACACCGATTGTGGTGAACGACTGTCCTGGCTTCTTTGTTAACCGCGTGCTGTTCCCTTACTTCGCGGGGTTCAGCCAGTTACTGCGCGACGGTGCGGACTTCCGCAAGGTCGACAAGGTGATGGAAAAACAGTTCGGCTGGCCGATGGGCCCGGCGTACCTGCTTGACGTTGTGGGCATTGATACCGCACATCACGCGCAGGCCGTGATGTCCGCAGGCTTCCCACAGCGGATGCAAAAAGATTATCGCGACGCGATTGATGCGCTGTTTGACGCCAGTCGCTTTGGTCAGAAGAACGGTCTGGGCTTCTGGCGCTATAAAGAAGACAACAAAGGTAAGCCGAAGAAAGAAGAGGATGCCACCGTTGACGACCTGCTGGCTGACGTCAGCAACGCGAAGCGTGATTTCAGCGAAGACGAGATTATCGCCCGCATGATGATCCCGATGGTCAACGAAGTGGTGCGCTGTCTGGAGGAAGGCATTATCGCCAGTCCGGCTGAGGCCGATATGGCGCTGGTTTACGGTCTGGGCTTCCCGCCGTTCCACGGCGGCGCATTCCGCTGGCTGGATACGCTCGGCAGCGCGAAATATCTCGATATGGCGCAACAGTATCAGCACCTCGGCCCGCTGTATGACGTGCCGGAAGGTCTGCGTAACAAAGCGCGTCATAACGAACCCTATTATCCCACGGTTGAGCCTGCCCGTCCGGTTGGCGACCTGAAAACGGCTTAAGGAGTCACAATGGAACAGGTTGTAATTGTTGATGCGATCCGTACCCCGATGGGCCGTTCGAAAGGGGGCGCTTTTCGCAATGTGCGTGCAGAAGATCTTTCCGCACATTTGATGCGTAGCCTGCTGGCACGTAATCCGGCGCTGGAAGCCGCTGCGCTTGACGATATCTACTGGGGTTGCGTGCAACAGACGCTGGAGCAGGGTTTTAACATCGCCCGCAACGCCGCCCTGCTGGCGGAAGTTCCGCACTCCGTTCCGGCGGTGACCGTCAACCGTCTGTGTGGTTCATCCATGCAGGCATTGCATGATGCCGCACGCATGATCATGACCGGCGATGCGCAGGCGTGCCTGGTTGGCGGCGTGGAACACATGGGCCATGTGCCGATGAGTCACGGCGTTGATTTCCACCCGGGTCTGAGCCGCAACGTGGCAAAAGCGGCGGGCATGATGGGACTAACGGCGGAGATGCTCTCCCGCATGCACGGCATCAGCCGTGAAATGCAGGATGCCTTTGCCGCACGTTCACACGCCCGCGCCTGGTCCGCAACGCAGTCCGGCGCGTTTAAGAATGAAATTATCCCAACCGGTGGGCATGACGCCGATGGCGTGCTCAAACAGTTTAACTACGACGAAGTGATCCGCCCGGAAACCACGGTTGAAGCGCTATCCACCCTGCGTCCGGCGTTTGACCCGGTCAGCGGCACGGTCACCGCCGGCACTTCTTCTGCACTCTCCGATGGTGCCGCCGCCATGCTGGTGATGAGCGAAAGTCGTGCAAGCGAGTTAGGCCTGAAACCACGCGCCCGCGTGCGCTCAATGGCGGTGGTGGGTTGCGATCCTTCCATCATGGGATACGGTCCGGTTCCGGCGTCGAAACTGGCGCTGAAAAAAGCGGGGCTTTCGACCAGTGATATCGGTTTGTTTGAGATGAACGAAGCGTTTGCTGCACAGATCCTGCCGTGTATTAAAGATCTGGGGTTAATGGATCAGATTGACGAGAAGATCAACCTGAACGGCGGGGCGATCGCGCTCGGCCACCCGCTGGGCTGTTCCGGGGCACGCATCAGCACCACGCTGCTGAACCTGATGGAGCGTAAAGACGTCCAGTTCGGTCTGGCAACGATGTGTATCGGGCTGGGTCAGGGTATCGCGACGGTGTTTGAGAGAGTGTAAGGCTATAACGTAGGCCCGATAAGCATCGCGCCATCGGGCTTTTGCCGGGAGGCGCTGCGCTTTCCCGGCCTACGAGAGGTATCTCACCGCCACTGGCACCATTGGCGAAGAGAGACAGTTTAGTTGCCGTTCTTCCCGCCTGTCAGGGGCGGGTTTTTTCTTCTTCGTTGCTCTTCTTAAATAAACGCGAATGCATCGCCAAACAGACGATCTTCCCGCGCACTGCGTTCATTACAGAACAGGTCACGCGCGATTTTCGCCATCTCAAAGCGACCCGCAATGTAGATATCATGCTCAGCAAGCGTTCCGTGATCCTGCATCACCGCCGTTAAGACCGTTCCCGTCCGCCCACGCCAGCCGGCTTCAGGTTGTTCCACCACCGCTTCTACATGCAGGTTAGGATGGTTGACAGAGAGCGCCTCGAGTTCAGAGAGATCGTAGAGGTGCTTCTCTTCACGACCGCCCCAGTAAATCGTGACGTCACGATTCGGATTGCGCGCCAGTGCCGTCAGCAGTATCGAACGGGCATAGGAAAAACCAGTGCCACCGGCAATCAGAATCAGCGGACGTTCTTCATCATCATCGCGCAACCACGCTTCGCCGTGCGGAATATCGATTACAATTTCATGATCTTTAAGAATGCGATCCATCACCGCTTTGGCATACAGGTTAATTTCTGACGCACCAATGTGGAGCTCAATAAAACCCTGCTCATTCGGCGTAGAGGCCATCGAGAACGGGCGTTTATCCCGTTCGTCCATCACGACCATTAAATATTGACCGGCCCGAAAGGAAAATGCCGCATCGGGCACTAAACGAACGCGATATACGGTATCAGTGATAGCTTCTACCGAGGTCACTTTACAGCTTAAGGTTGTCATGCGCTCCCTCTATGGGTCTGTAGGGCAAAACGAGCGCCTCAGGCGCCTTTACCGTCATTAAAGATGGCCAGTTCATCCCAAATCGCGTCGATACGGGCGATAACGTCGGGATCTTTTTTTAATTGGACGTCCCCACTCGCGTTGGGTTTCACCCGGCCATTTGTTCGTGGCATCCAGCCCCATTTTTGAACCCAGACCGGAAACCGGCGAGGCAAAATCCAGATAATCAATTGGCGTATTTTCGACCAGCACCGTGTCCCGTGCAGGGTCCATACGGGTGGTAATCGCCCAAATCACATCGTTCCAGTCGCGTGCATTGACGTCATCATCACAGACGATAACAAATTTGGTGTACATAAACTGGCGTAAAAATGACCAGACGCCCATCATGACGCGTTTAGCATGTCCCGCGTACTGTTTTTTGATCGTGACGACAGCCAGACGATAAGAACACCCTTCCGGCGGCAGGTAAAAATCGACGATTTCCGGGAACTGTTTTTGCAGAATCGGCACAAACACTTCGTTTAGCGCAACGCCAAGTACGGCAGGTTCGTCTGGTGGACGACCGGTATAGGTAGAGTGGTAAATCGCATCCTCACGCCGGGTAATATGCGTGACGGTAAACACCGGGAAACTATCCACTTCATTATAATACCCGGTATGGTCGCCATACGGGCCTTCCGGCGCCATTTCTCCCGGGTCGATATACCCTTCCAGCACGATCTCCGCACTGGCAGGCACTTCGAGATCGTTAGAAAGACATTTCACCACTTCGGTTTTCGTACCGCGCAGCAGACCTGCAAATGCGTACTCTGAGAGTGTGTCCGGCACCGGCGTCACCGCACCAAGAATGGTGGCCGGATCGGCACCCAGCGCAACGGAGACCGGGAACCGTTCACCCGGATGGGCCGCACACCATTCCTGGTAATCAAGCGCGCCGCCGCGATGGGACAGCCAGCGCATGATTAATTTATTCTTACCGATGAGCTGCTGACGATAAATACCTAAGTTCTGCCGCTCTTTATGCGGGCCACGCGTGACGGTCAGCCCCCAGGTGATGAGCGGTGCAGCATCTTCTGGCCAGCAGGTCATAATGGGGATGCGGTTTAAGTCGACGTCATCGCCTGAAATAATTTTTTGCTGGCAAGGTGCGCCGCGTAGTCGCTTCGTCGGCATATTCAGCACCTGCTTGAACTGCGGCAGTTTATCAAACAGATCGCGAAAGCCTTTCGGTGGCTCCGGCTCTTTCAGAAACGCCAGTAATTTACCCACTTCCCTCAGCGCTGAGACATCATCCTGCCCCATGCCCATCGCGACGCGCTTTGGTGTACCAAACAGATTGCACAACACCGGCATTGAATAGCCTTTGGGGTTTTCAAACAACAGAGCAGGGCCACCGGCACGTAGCGTGCGGTCGGCAATCTCGGTGATTTCCAGGTGCGGATCCACTTCAAGCGTGATGCGTTTGAGTTCACCCTGTTGTTCAAGCAGCGTCAGGAAGTCGCGTAAATCGTGATATTTCATGGCGTCCATTGTGGCCTCTTCGTAAGCGCCTCATTATACGGCGTTCATCATCGTGATGCTGTATTTTTGTTAAATTAGCGTGAACTCTGGCAGCTCACCGGCTTCACCGGGATTATAATTAACTTCACGTCTTGCATTTGCTATGCTTGCGCCCCGGACAAGCGGATAAGAGTTATTATGCAATCCTGGTATTTATTGTACTGCAAGCGCGGGCAACTTCAGCGTGCCCAGGAACACCTCGAAAGACAGGCCGTGAGCTGCCTGACGCCGATGATCACCCTGGAAAAAATGGTGCGAGGAAAACGTACTGCAGTCAGCGAACCGCTGTTCCCTAACTATCTGTTTGTGGAATTTGATCCGGAAGTGATTCATACCACGACGATCAATGCCACACGCGGCGTCAGCCATTTTGTCCGTTTTGGCGCATCACCCGCGATTGTCCCCTCCACGGTGATTCACCAGCTCTCCGTCTATAAACCAGAAGGTATTGTCGACCCGGAAACGCCCTATCCCGGCGATAGCGTGATCATCACCGAAGGCGCTTTTGAAGGCCTGCAGGCGATTTTCACTGAACCGGACGGTGAAGCGCGTTCCATGCTGCTGCTCAACCTGTTGAATAAAGAGGTGAAGCAGAGTGTGAAAAATACCGGTTTCCGTAAGCTTTAGCCGCTACTCAGAACGAAATTCCAAACAGCTTTTTGACATTCGCATCCGTGGTCGAGGAAAGCCACTGCGGATCGTCGCCACGCCAGTGTGCGATGCGTTCAAGAATATGCGGCAGATGTGCCGGTTCGTTGCGTCGCGATGCAGGTTTCGGTGATAAGTCACGCGGCAACAGGTATGGCGCATCGGTTTCAATCAGCAATCGTTCGGCCGGAATAAACGGCAGCAGTTCGCGCAGCTCAAGCCCACGGCGCTCATCACATACCCAGCCCGTAATACCAATGTACATTCCTCTGTCGATACACGCCTGCATCTCCTCACGCGTACCGGTAAAGCAGTGCAACACTGCGCCCGGGAGTTTGTCCAGCCATGGGTCCAGCAGCGCCAGGAATCGCGCGTGCGCATCACGACAATGCATAAAGACAGGCATCTGTAATTCCGCCGCGATTCGCAACTGCGCGTCAAACGCCCGCTCTTGTTCCTGCGGGGTGGAAAAATTACGATTGAAATCAAGGCCACATTCGCCAATCGCCACAACCTCAGGCATTGACGCCAGCGCCACAATCGCCTCCTCAGTGGCAGGTTGCCACTGGCTGCTGTCGTGCGGGTGAACGCCGGCTGTAGACCAGCAGTGAGGATAGATCTGTGCCAGTCGCTGCGCCTGTTGGCTTTCATGCAGGTTGGTTCCGGTGAGAAGCAGGCCGTTCACGCCAGCGGCGAAAGCGCGTGCCACAACCTCATCACGGTCTTTCAAAAACTGCGAACTGGTGAGATTCACACCGATATCAAACATGCTTCGCTCCATATGACAACCGCCCTGGCGGGCGGTTGAATTTACTCTTCTGTCTTCTCGGCTTTCTCAGCATCCGAGGCTGATTCCGCCTCATTATCTTCATCCCGCGTCTGTCGCTTACCGACATAGAAACGTGAGAAGAAAACACCGACCTCAAACAGGAAGTACATCGGAATCGCCAGTAACGTCTGTGAAAAAACATCCGGCGGCGTCAACAACATCCCTACCACAAACGCGCCAACCAACACATAAGGCCGTTTTTTTACGCAAATCCTCCGGTGTGGTCACTCCCATCCAGCAGAGCAGCACGATGGCAACGGGCACCTCAAACGAGACGCCGAACGCCATGAACAGCGCCATGACAAAGCTCAGATAGCTGGCAATATCCGTCGAGACCTGCACCCCTTCCGGCGCAGTATTGGCAAGGAAGCCAAACGCCAGCGGGAACACGACAAAGTAGGCAAACGCCATACCGATATAGAACAGTAACGAGCTGGAGACCAGCAGAGGCACCACCATGCGGCGTTCATGTTTATACAGCGCTGGCGCAATAAATGCCCAGACCTGATAAAGGATCACCGGCGCTGACAGAATCAACGACACCATGAAGGTTAATTTGATCGGGGTGAAGAACGGTGATGCGACATCTGTCGCGATCATGGTCGCACCCTGCGGCAACTGTTTAATAAGCGGCGAAGACACCAGGTGATAGATGTCATTGGCAAAATAGACCAATGCCAGAAAAATCACGATAACCGCAATAATGCAGTTAAGCAGACGTTTTCGCAGCTCAATCAGGTGCGTGATAAGCGGTTGAGTATCTTCTACAGCCATGTTTACGGTTTATCACTCGACGTAGGGGAGGAGCCAGCAACAGGGGCCGCGGTTTTCGGTTCAGCGACCTTCACATCGACGACAGGAGGCGTCTCCACGGCAATCTCAGGAGCCTGCTCTGGTGCGTTGGCCTGGGCTTCAGCAGTCGCGGGCGTGACCCCTTCATGCTGTTCTTCGCTCCCTTTCACCACCGGGTTATGGATGGTGTGCGCTTCGTCGCTCGCTTTTTCGGGCTCGTTCGCGCTATAGGAACGCTTCATTGACTCTGCCGCCTGACGCAGTTCATCCATCGAGGCTTTCAGCTCAGGAGTCAGGTTTTCCAGGCTCGCTTTTTCAACCTTTTTCAGGCTGTCCTGAAACTCCTGAAGCTTAAGCTCCTGGGTCAGTTCATTCTGAACGGTTGTCGCAAGCGATCGCAATGCGCGCACCCAGCCAGCTATCGTTTTGACGGCTACCGGCAGTCGCTGCGGCCCCAGAACAACGAGGCCGATAATAAACACCAGTAACAGTTCGCTAAAACCGATATCAAACACGAATTATACCTGCTCTTTATCGTGGCTTTTCGCGTCTTCTTTTTTCACCGTTTCTTTTTCAGCGTCTACCGGTTTGTCAGTAATAGACTTCGCGGTAAAGTCAGCGTCCTGACTGGCTTTATCCTGTTTAGTCTCATCATCACTCATGGCTTTTTTGAAGCCTTTGATGGATGCGCCGAGATCGGAACCGATGGAGCCGAGTTTTTTGGTGCCAAACAACAGGACAACGATGACGGCAATGATCACCAACTGCCAAATACTGATACCACCCATACATGTTCCTCTGTGATAGATGATGATGAATTAATTAGGCCGCATTATACGTTACGCGACCCGCCTTGAGCGATGAAAAAATCAGCGTGTTTTGCGCCAGCCAACAATCCAGGCAACCAGGCCGCCCGCCATTAACCAACCGGGCATAAAACCCCATTCAGGACGATTAATCAGCAGGAATGTTCCGCTCAACAGTAACGTTGCGCCAATTCCTAATAAGTAACGGGATTGGCCCTGACGCACATGATTCGTCTGAAGCTCGCGCGCAATCTTATCAACACTGTGCTGTAAATATTTGCCCTGGCGCAAACTGTCGTACACCAGTTCAGGGAGTTCTGGCATTTTTTCGACCCAGAACGGGGCTTTTTCCTTAAATGCCCGGACCAGCGCCGGAATACCGACCTGATCTTTGATCCACGACTCCAGAAATGGCTTCGCCGTTTTCCAGAGATCCAACTGCGGATAGAGCTGACGACCGACACCTTCAACATACAGTAATGTCTTCTGCAACAATACCAGCTGCGGCTGCACTTCCATGTTAAACCGGCGCGCTGTATTGAAGAGGTTTAACAAAACGTGACCAAACGAGATTTCCGCCAACGGTTTCTCGAAGATCGGCTCACACACGGTGCGAATCGCAAATTCAAACTCTTCAACGTTGGTATCTGGCGGAACCCAGCCAGAATCGACGTGCAGCTCCGCGACTTTACGGTAGTCACGATTAAAGAACGCGATGAAGTTCTCCGCCAGATAACGCTTATCTTCCTTGTTTAAGGAGCCGACAATTCCGCAATCAATGCCAATATATTGCGGGTTTTCCGGGTGTTCATAACTGACAAAGATGTTTCCCGGATGCATATCCGCATGAAAAAAGCTGTCGCGAAAGACCTGCGTGAAGAAAACCTGTACACCGCGCTCCGCCAACAACTTCATGTTGGTGCCGTTTTTCTCCAGCGTCACCACATCGGAAACCGGAATGCCGTAGATGCGTTCCATCACCATCATATTCTCACTGCAGTAGTCAGAATAAACTTCCGGGATGTAGAGCATTGGGCTGTTTTCAAAGTTTCGCCGTAGCTGAATGGCGTTGGCCGATTCGCGCAGCAGGTTCAGCTCATCAATCAGGGTTTTTTCATATTCCCGCACCACTTCTGTCGGCCGCAGACGGCGGCCATCCGGCAGTAAGCGAGGCACCCAACGGGCAAGACGATAAATCAGTCGTAGATCCGCTTTGATAACCGGCAGGATGTCAGGACGAATGACTTTAATGACGACCTCTTTGCCGTTCGATTTCAGTCTCGCCGTATGCACCTGCGCAATTGACGCCGACGCCAGCGGCTGAATATCAAATTCATCAAACCAGGCTTCAACGGGCAATCCGCCCATCGCTTCTTCAATTTGCGCTTTCGCCAGCTTGCCATCGAAGGGGGCGACTTTGTCCTGTAATAGCGCCAGTTGATCGGCAATATGCGGAGGGAAGAGATCGCGTCGGGTCGAGAGCATTTGGCCAAACTTGATCCACACCGGCCCTAACTCCTGCAGAGCCAGTCTCAGTCGCTCTCCCAGTAACTTTTCTTTATGGCGGTTTGGCATCCAGAACAGACAATAACGCCATAACCGCAGCGGCAGCGTGATCCGCATTTTAGGGATGAGCTCATCAAGTCCGTAACTTAAGAAAGTGCGAATGATGAAATATAGGCGCCGTACTTCACCTGGCGTCATTTAACCTCCAGTTTATCCAGCCGCCGGGTCAGCGCATCGACTGCGCGTTCCACAGCCGCTGTCTCTTCCGCGAACCAGGCGACCTCAAGCGATCCGGGCGCCATTCGCCACTCTTCCGTAAGGGCTTCGGCCACATAGCGTTGTTGCCGCTGGATCCCGTGACGAAGAAATTTGGCGCCGCCGCGCAGAGCTTTGCTGATCCCTTCTGCCGCGATATCGCCGGTATAGGGTGCCAGCAGTTCAGCAGGATCGAATTCCGCCAGGTCGGCAAGCGCAACGAAATTCTGCACAACCTGAATATCGCCCTGCACTTCCAGCTCGCCACTGCGAATCAGCGCAGCCAGTTGCTGGCGGTCACGTAATTTTGGCAATACGCTGGCATGGGTGATGACCGTACAGTCGGCCTCGCCAGCCCACTCACCCAGTACATCAACCTGCCGCTCACTGAACAGCAGAATTAATGATGTCGAAAAGCCTTTTAGCTCCACTCGCAGCACTTTTCCCAGCAAACGCGCTCGCGCCGTTTTCAACGCTGGTGAACGATACAGGAAGGAATTAAGCAGACTTTCCATTCCTGCCGTCACTAAGGGTTTAAAAGGCATCCCCGTTCTCCTGTCAGAACTTATAGCCGCGATGCAGCGCAACCACACCCGCCGTCAGGTTGTAATAGTCGACGCTTTCAAACCCGGCGTCCTGCATCATCGCTTTCAATGTGTCCTGATCAGGGTGCATCCGGATGGATTCCGCCAGATAGCGGTAGCTGTCGGCATCATTGGCGACCATCGAACCAATACGCGGCAGAATATGGAAAGAGTAGGCATCGTACGCTTTGCTTAGCGGCTCGATAATCGGTTTAGAAAATTCCAGCACCAGCAGACGACCACCTGGTTTCAGGACTCGAAACATAGAGCGCAGGGCTTTATCTTTGTCGGTGACGTTACGCAAACCGAAGGAAATGGTAATGCAGTCAAAGGTATTGTCCGGGAACGGCAGCGCTTCCGCATTGGCCTGAACGTATTCCACATTGCCAACCACGCCGATATTGCGCAGTTTCTCGCGACCCATTTTGAGCATTGAGTCATTGATGTCTGCCAGAATGACCTTGCCAGTCTCCCCGACCAGGCGAGAGAATTTAGCCGTCAGATCGCCGGTTCCCCCCGGCTAAATCCAGCACTGTCTGACCACGGCGGACGCCGCTACAGTCGATGGTGAAGCGCTTCCACAAACGATGAATGCCAAAAGACATCAAATCATTCATGACATCATATTTTGATGCCACAGAATGAAAAACGTGGGCCACCATGTCCGCTTTATGTTCTTTAGCGACAGTCTGAAAACCAAAGTGCGTCGTTTCTTGTGAATTATCCACCATCTCAGTGCCTGCTCATCTGAAAATTGTTCAAGAAGTGTAACAGATTGGGGCGCATTGCCCTACCCTTCTGCCCGTCCCGGCTGCCCCAAACGGACTAATTCGATTGTTGCGCTATCCCGTCATCACCCGAATAAGACGTCTCTTCCTGCTCTTCGGGGACCGATCGCAACCGATACTCTTCATCCTGCGTCGTGGCCTGTTCTGCCAGTTCAGGATTGATCTCACGCTTAATTTCTACCCCTAAGCCGCGAAACGCTTCCGCCTGCGCCAATACGTTGCCACGCCCCGACGAGAGCTTTTTCATTGCCTGACGATAGTTATCCTGCGCTTTATCCAGACTCTGCCCAATGGAGGACATATCATCGACAAAGAGACGCATCTTGTCATAGAGCTTGCTTGCACGATCCGCAATCTGTTGTGCATTACGACTTTGATGCTCGTAGCGCCACAGATTCGCAATGGTCCGCAATGCCACCAGCAACGTCGTGGGACTGACCAGCATAATATTATTTTTCAGCGCCTCGGTAATCAGTTCGGGCTGTCTGTCGAGCGCTAACAGAAACGCAGGCTCGACAGGGATAAACATCAGCACATAGTCGAGCGTACGCAGCCCCGGAAGCTGTTGATAATCTTTACGCCCCAGCATGCGAATATGGTTCCGTACTGAGACAATGTGCTCCTGGAGCGCGCTTTCGCGGGTGTAATCGTCTTCCGCATTAAAATAGCGCTCATAGGCGACCAGCGTCATTTTGGCGTCGATCACCACATCTTTGCCCTGTGGCAAACGCACGATCACATCGGGTTGCATCCGCGAGCGATCGTTATTCTCGATGCTGACCTGGGTTTCGTACTCGTACCCTTCACGCAGTCCGGACGCCTCCAGCACACGGGTGAGTACAACTTCGCCCCAGTTCCCCTGCGTTTTATTGTCGCCTTTTAACGCACGCGTGAGGTTGACCGCTTCCTGGGCCATTTGCGCATTAAGCTGTTGCAGATTACGGATTTCATGTGCAAGGGTGTGACGTTCGCGCGCTTCCTGACCAAAGCTGTCCTGGACCTGTCGACGAAAGCCATCCAGTTGTTCACGCAGCGGCGTCAGCAGGCCATTCAGACTCTGGCGGTTTTGTTCATCTACCCGGCGATTGCTCTGTTCAAAGATTCGGTTTGCCAGGTTTTCAAACTGTTCACTCAAACGCTGCTCGCTGTTGATCATCTGGCGGATTTTATCTTCCGCATGCTGCTGCGTGGCTTCCATCCGCGTGGTGACTTCACGCAGATCTGCTTCTAGTGAGGTGTTGATACTGCGCAGGCTACGTAATTCGTTATTGAGCAATTCACACTCATCGCGCCAGTGGTCGCTTTGGGCGAGCTGTTGTTTTGCAGCGCTTAATGCCGCAACCATCTCTTCACGTTCAGCGAATTGCTCGGCTTTCTGCTGCACATGCTGATAGCTGGCCAGCAGCCAGCCAAGCGCAATGCCCACCAGCGCAATAACCGCATAAATGATGATTGAGATATCCAAAATGCCTCCCGACGCCATACTCACCCGCACAAAAATAGAATTGTGCTGTATAAACGTCCAGTTTTAAAGAAGTTTCCTGCGAGGCACTACGCAAAATAAACGCATACAAGAAAAAGGCCGAACGCATCGGCCTTTTACTGAAGAAGAAAGGATTAGATCAGACGACGTGCCGCTTCCACCACGATTTTCACCGCATGGCTTTCGGTTTGCTTCATCGTCTCAGCATTCGGGATCTCTTGCTGAGTACGGTTGACGATCACGCCCGCAACCATCCCGGCGCGCAGGCCCTGGCTTGCACACATGGTCAGTAGCGTAGCGGACTCCATTTCGTAGTTCATTACGCCCATTGACTGCCACTCTTCCATGGAGCCTTTGAAACGACGTACTACGCGGCCGGAGAAGGTGTCGTAACGTTCCTGTCCTGGGTAGAAAGTATCAGACGAAGCGGTTACACCCACGTGAGTAGTGGCGCCAATGGATTTCGCCGCTTCAACCAGCGCGGTGGTACATTCAAAGTCAGCAACTGCCGGATATTCCATTGGCGCAAAGTGCAGGCTCGCGCCATCCAGACGGACGGACGCCGTGGTGACCAGAACATCGCCGACATTGATGTGCGGCTGAATGGCGCCGGTGGTGCCAATACGCAGGAAGGTACGAATACCCAACTGCGCCAGTTCTTCCACCGCAATAGAGGTAGACGGACCGCCGATACCGGTCGAGCAGACGATGACGGCTTTGCCATCCAGTTCAGCACGCCAGGTAGTGAATTCACGGTGAGAGGCCAGTTTTACCGGCTTTTCCATCAGCGCGGCGATCTTTTCTACACGTTCCGGATCGCCAGGGACGATAGCCAGCGTAGCCCCTTGTAAATCGTTCTTGGTGAGGCCGAGATGAAAAACGTCAGACCTGGACATATAAAACTCCTCTGTGATTCGGTTTTTGTCAGAAGAAGCAAAAAGACACTTTACCGAAGGACTTAAGATATTTTCGTGACCATCATCACCATGGCGTAAATAAGTTGCATGGACTTACCGGAAAATAGTGATTCAAATCACACTAACAAGCCAATTTTCGCTTTCTTCGCACAAAAAGCGAGCCGTTTGAGGCAGTGTGAAATGTTAAAGGCTGTCTATAGTTAACAGTGCGCTATTTTTCTAAGGGTACGGAGAATACCATGACATCAACACAACAAACCGGTTTTGCACCTGCAGCATCCCCTGTTGCCGCTACCTCAGTTCATACTCCGGACGACGCCATTGTCGCGGGTGTGACGTCGATCCCTTCCCAGGGCGATGATATGCCGGCGTATCACGCGCGACCGAAACAGAGCGATGGCCCACTGCCAGTGGTCATTGTAGTGCAGGAAATCTTTGGCGTGCATGAACATATCCGCGATATATGCCGTCGTCTGGCGCTGGAAGGGTATCTGGCAATCGCACCAGAACTCTATTTTCGTGAGGGCGACCCGAATGATTTCGCGGATATTCCTACGCTGCTCAGTGGCCTTGTGGCAAAAGTACCGGATTCCCAGGTGTTAGCCGATCTGGATCACGTCGCCAGTTGGGCGTCCCGTAACGGTGGCGATGTGCATCGCCTGATGATGACCGGTTTTTGCTGGGGCGGTCGCATCACCTGGCTCTATGCGGCGCATAACCCGCAGTTGAAAGCTGCTGTCGCGTGGTATGGGAAACTGATCGGCGATAAGACGCTGAATTCACCAAAGCATCCTGTTGATGTGGCCACCGACCTGAACGCTCCGGTACTGGGTCTGTATGGTGGGCAAGATAACAGTATTCCGCAGGAAAGCGTTGAGACTATGCGCCAGGCGCTACGCGCCGCTAACGCTACCGCGGAAATCGTCGTCTATCCCGATGCGGGTCATGCCTTCAATGCCGACTATCGCTCGAGCTATCACGAAGAATCTGCCAAAGACGGCTGGGAAAGAATGCTGGCCTGGTTTGCGCAGTACGGTGGCAAAAAAAGCGTAAAAGCGAAAAGCCCGGGGGGCGGCGACGCCTTACCGGGCCTGCGTGTCATCAAGCCTGACGCAGATTCTGCGCGGCTTTCACCATGTTCGCCAGCGCTGCCCGGGTCTCCGGCCAGCCGCGGGTTTTCAGACCACAGTCCGGGTTCACCCACAGACGTTCAGCCGGAATACGCTGCGCCGCTTTTTGTAACAGCGCTTCAATCCACTCTACGCTCGGGACGTTCGGCGAGTGAATGTCATACACGCCCGGTCCGATTTCGTTCGGGTAATCGAACTCTTCGAACGACTCCAGCAGTTCCATGTCGGAACGTGAGGTCTCAATGGTGATTACGTCGGCATCCAGTGCAGCAATAGAATCCATGATGTCGTTAAATTCGCAATAACACATGTGGGTGTGGATCTGGGTATCATCTTTCGCCACCGCCGCGTTGATGCGGAACGCTTCCACGCCCCAGGCCAGATAGGCCTCCCAGTCACTACGACGCAGCGGCAGCCCTTCGCGCAGTGCCGGTTCATCAATCTGAATAATTCCGATCCCTGCCGCTTCCAGATCCGCCACCTCATCACGCAGCGCCAGTGCGATCTGCTTTGCGATGGTTTCGCGGCTCACGTCTTCACGCGGGAAGGACCAGCAGAGAATGGTTACCGGGCCGGTCAGCATGCCTTTTACCGGTTTGTCGGTCAGCGACTGCGCATATTTTGCCCATTCAACGGTGATCGGCGCAGGACGGCCGATATCGCCAATCACCACCGGCGGTTTCACGCAGCGAGAGCCGTAACTTTGCACCCAACCATTCTGGGTGAAGACGAAACCATCCAGATGTTCGCCAAAGTATTCCACCATGTCGTTGCGTTCGGCTTCACCGTGGACCAGCACGTCCAGACCGAGACGTTCCTGCTCAACAATCGCCTGCTTAATATGCTCCGCGATTCCAGTGCGGTAGTTGTTAGCATCAAGCTGACCTTTTTTGAAGTCCAGACGCAGGCCGCGGATTTCAGTGGTCTGTGGGAAAGAACCGATAGTGGTTGTCGGCCATGCAGGCAGGTTGAAGCGCGCACGCTGAGCTTCAGCCCGCACCTCGTACGGGTTCGCCCGCTGGCTGTCCTGTGCAGTGATGGCTGCCAGACGTTTTTCCACTGCTGCATTGTGCACACGACTTGAGTGGCGACGCGCCTGAATCGGTGCGCTCCATTCGGCGATGGCGGCGGTATCGCCGCTGTTCAGCGCATCGCGCAGCAGGGTCAGTTCACCACACTTTTGCAGGGCGAAGGCAAACCAGCTCTTCACTTCCGCATCCAGACGCGTTTCAACGCTCAGGTCGATTGGGCTGTGCAGCAGTGAGCAAGATGAGGCAACCCACAGATCGCGAAGGCCGACGATATCTTTAATCTGGGCATATTTTTCTGTCAGATCGGCACGCCAGACGTTGCGTCCATTGACCAGCCCAGCAGACAGCAGCCAGTCGGCCGGCAGGCGTTTGTGCAGCGCTGTCACGTCATCGTTACCGTGGACCAGGTCAACGTGGAGTCCCTGTACCGGCAGCGCGGCAATAGTATCAAGGTTAGGCGTCACACCTTCGAAATAAGTGGTCAGCAGCAGTTTCACCTGCCCGGAAAGCGCATCGTAGGCCGGTTTGAACGCGTCCAGCCACGCCTGCGGCAGTTCCAGCACCAGTGCCGGTTCGTCGATCTGCACCCACTCGATGCCGCGTTTTGCCAGCTCCGCCAGCAACTGCTGGTAAACCGGCAGAATGTCGTTGAGCAGGCTCAGGCGATCGAACGACTCGCCCTTCACTTTGCCCAGCCACAGATAAGTCACCGGCCCCAACAACACAGGTTTTACCTTGTGACCCAGCGCCAGCGCTTCGTCCACTTCATCCAGCAGTTGGGTCCAGGTCAGTTTGAACTGCTGACCTTTGACGAACTCCGGCACCATGTAGTGATAGTTGGTGTTAAACCACTTGGTCATTTCCGCCGCCGCCGCAGGTTCACCGGTCGGCGCACGACCGCGGCCAATACGGAACAGCGTGTCGATATCAACGGAACCGTCTTTGTTCTGATGACGAGCCGGGACGTTTCCGAGCAGCAGGCTGGTGGTCAGAACATGGTCGTACCAGGCAAAATCGCCGACCGGCAGAAGATCGATACCCGCCTGTTTTTGCTGATCCCAGTGGCGCGCACGCAGTTCGCGTCCCACCGCCAGCAGTTCTTCACGGGTCGCATTGCCTGCCCAGTAGCTTTCTTGCGCTTTTTTCAGCTCGCGACGCAGGCCAACGCGAGGGAAACCGAGGGTGTGATTCAGTATTGTCATTTTACTTCCTCTAATTATATGTAAATCCTATAGATTTTTAATTTAGGGAAGGCGGCAAATTTGCTCATCCCCGGGAGCTTACATCAGTAAGTGACCAGGGTGGGGAAACGCAGCCAACGCACCATAAATTTAAAATACGAAGGATTTTGGACGTCTGGATGTTTACACATCCATATTTGACAGTTACTGTATATTCCTCAAGCGCAATTTGTTCATGCCGAAGTGAAGGACTTTCATGATCGAGATTAAACACCTGAAAACGCTCCAGGCGTTGCGGAATACCGGGTCACTGGCCGCCGCCGCGGCGACGTTGCATCAGACCCAATCCGCCCTGTCTCACCAGTTCAGCGATCTGGAACAGCGCCTTGGCTTTCGGCTGTTTATCCGGAAAAGTCAGCCGCTGCGTTTTACGCCGCAGGGCGAGATTCTGTTACAACTGGCAAGCCAGGTGCTGCCGCAGATCAGCCGAGCGCTACAGGCCTGTAATGAACCGCAGCAGACCCGCCTGCGCATCGCCATTGAATGTCACAGCTGTATTCAATGGCTGACCCCGGCGCTGGAAAATTTCCGGTCAAACTGGCCGCAGGTAGAGATGGATTTCAAATCCGGCGTAACCTTTGATCCTCAGCCTGCGTTACAGCAGGACGAACTGGATCTGGTGATGACGTCTGACATTCTGCCGCGCAGCGGGCTGCACTATTCGCCGATGTTTGATTTTGAAGTCCGGCTGGTGCTGGCCCCCGAACATCCGCTGAGCAGCAAGACGCAGATCACGCCGGAAGATTTAGCCAGCGAAACGCTGCTGATCTATCCGGTACAGCGTAGTCGCCTGGATGTCTGGCGGCATTTTCTTCAGCCAGCAGGCATCAGTCCGTCTCTGAAAAGCGTGGATAATACGCTGCTGTTGATTCAGATGGTGGCTGCAAATATGGGTATTGCCGCCCTGCCGCATTGGGTTGTGGAGAGTTTTGAACGCCAGGGTCTGGTGGTCACCAGAACCCTGGGTGATGGCCTGTGGAGCCGCCTGTATGCCGCCGTGCGTGACGGTGAGCAGCGCCAGCCGGTGACGGAAGCGTTTATTCGATCGGCGCGCAATCACGCCTGCGATCATCTGCCGTTTGTACGGAGCGCGGAGCGACCCACTTTCGATGTACCCACAGTGAAGCCAGTATCACCAGCGCGCCTGTGATAAAGCTCGGCCAGTGGGGTTGTTGGTGCCAGATCGCCAGATTAACCAGCAGTCCCGCCGGTACATGCATGTTATTCATAATGCCCAGCGTGCCCGCATCGACCTGCGTGGCGCCGTAATTCCACATAAAGTAGCCGATCCCTGAAGCCGCAACGCCAAGGAACACCAGAATGCTCCACTGGAGTGGGGTTTCAGGCATTTTCTGCACATTGCCCAGCATGAACCAGGCAACGACTGCCACCAGAAACGCGCCGAGGTAAAACCATGCAAACGCGTTATGCTGCGGCATCGGGCGGGTCTCCATCAAACGTTTATACCCCACCATCCCGATGGCAAAACTGATGTTGGAAAGTTGCACCAGCAGCAGGCCCGTCCAGAAGTGATCGGTCACCTGATCATAGCGAATGATGCCGGCGCCAATCACCGCCAGCAACGCGCTGAATGCATATCCCCAGCGCAGCCGCCGCTGACTCATCACATCGTAAATTAACGTGATATAGAGCGGTGTCAGCACGGTAAACAACAGCAACTCAGAGACGGTCAGGTAGAGATAAGCATGGAAACTCAGCATATACATGACGCCAAGCTGCATCGCGCCCACCAGCATATACAGTCCAATCGTTTTCAGGCTGTGCCCACGGGTACGCAGGAAAGGCAGAAATACCAATGCCGCCAGGCCGACCCGAACCAGCACCGCAAAATAGCTGTCGACGTGCCCGGCGAGGTATTCGCCAAACAAACTGAAGGAGAAGGCCCACAGGATCGTGGTAATGATGAGTAACGCCACAATGGATATCTCTTAGAACAAGGAGTATCCATTGTAGCGGAGAGTTAGGTTGACAACTGACTAATTAATAAACACTCGTCTTAGCGTAAAAAAGAGATCGCGAAGATAGTGTGGCACCGCATTGTCGGCGTTGATGCCAATCACTTCCAGTTCCGGATGCAAATCCTTCAGACGCTGGTGCGCATTGCCCATAATGCAACCTTTACCCGCCATCGACAGCATCTCAGCATCGTTCATACCGTCACCAAAGGCGATGCAGTCTTTGAGGCTGTAGCCCATGGCTTTCGCAACCGCCTCCAGCGCATGGCCTTTTGAAACGCCGCCCGCCATCACTTCCAGGCAGGTGAGCGTGGAGAAACTGACATTCACGCGATCGCCCCAGCGTGCATTAATTGCCTGCTCCAGCGGCAGCAATGCCTCGTGAGATTCGCAGGTAAAGAATACTTTACTGACGCCTTCCGGCTCCAGCAGACCCGGTTCAAACAAGGAGTAGTGAAACACCGCCTCTTTGAAGAAACGCATTTCATCCGGGCGATGGCGGTTCATAAACCATTCGTCATCACGATAGACGTTGGTCACGATATCCGGGTTGGCGTTCACCATGCCAAACAGATCGCTGGCAATATCGCGATCCAGATTGTGGGTAAACACCAGATTTCCGTCCATATCATGCACCCGCGCCCCGTTAGAGGTGATCATGTAAGACTTGATCTCCAGGTTATCGCGGATCTGTCCCACATCAATATGGTGGCGGCCGGTCGCAAAGACGAAGTTAACGCCACGAGCAGTCAACAGTTTCAACGTCTCTTTCGCGTACGGGGACAGGGTATGGTCGGGAGAAAGCAGAGTGCCATCTAAATCAGACGCAACGACCTGATACATATAAAAATTCAACCTCTAAGCAAAGCGGTTTCCGCTGATGAGTTATGCTTGTTGAAAAAATCAACAATTGCGTGAAGCGCGACTGAGCGCATAGCGTCCTTTTCAAAAAGGATCTCATGGTAAGCGCCTTCAATGACCAGCGGATGACCCCCCTTCGACAGGATGGCCCGCTGCGGCGCGGAGTTCACAAAAACGATCGTGCATGCGGTTATCCACTACACGCTCTTCTTCTGCCTGAATCAACAGCGTGGGCGTAGCATCATCGCCAGCGCCCGCCAGTACCTGCTCAGCGGCCAGTATGCCTTCCCGCACCCAATGATACGTCGGGCCACCAACGCGCAACTGCGGTTCATCGGCATAAAAACGTAAATTACGCCGATAGCGCTGCCGGCTATGGGTTAATAAATTCATGCCAAACGGCAATGCCCGCCAGCGTCCAGTCCCGATCGCATACCCTTCCCGAATCCGCGGATACTCCTCAGCCCAGTCCAGAATGTGGCGTACCATCCAGTCCGGCAGACGCATCACAATACCAAACATGGGCGCGCAAAGCGCAATAGCATCGCACTGATGCGGATGGCGTTGCAGGAACAGCGTTGCAATCGCGCCTCCCATGGAGTGCGCCAGAATATAGCGTTTACGCCACGGTCCCGGCTTAACTTCCTGTTCCCAGAACGCCGTTAAATCATCGACATAATCATTGAAGTTTTCGACATGACCACGATGGGGATCCGATAGAATACGCCCGGAACGCCCCTGACCACGATGGTCAATAATGAGAACATCAAAGCCCTGATGAAACAGGTCATACGCCAGTTCGGCGTACTTTACATAGCTTTCTATACGCCCAGGACAGACGACGATCACGCGATCGTTTTGCTCTGCGTGAAAACGGACGAAGTGCACCGGCACATTGCCCACACCGGTAAATTCCGCTTCCTCTCGCTGACGCCAGAAATCGGTCAATGGACCCATAGAAAAGGCCGCGAACGCGTTTTCTCTTGTTTCCCAGTCTTTTTTGGTGCTGAAACATCGGGTATCCAGCCTCGTTTACCAGGTAAAAATCGTTTTTTTTAGCGGAGCGTGACACTTTGCTGCGACAGTAGCGTATTGTGGCATATACCCATCATACTTCAAGCTGCAGATGCGTTGGCTTTCCTCGTTCATTCCCGTTACGTACTCCCTGTACGCACCTGGGAATTGGCTGCGTCGCCGCCTTTTTTGCAACTCGAATGATTTAGCGTATCAACTAGTGCAATCCGGGAGTTTCTCATGACCTTCGAATGGTGGTTCGCCTACCTGCTCACATCCATAATTCTGAGCCTTTCACCCGGCTCCGGCGCCATCAACACCATGACAACGTCTATCAATCACGGCTATCGTGGCGCGGTAGCGTCGATTGCCGGGTTACAGGCCGGGTTGGGCATTCATATCGTTCTGGTTGGCGTCGGACTGGGTACGCTGTTTTCACGCTCTGTTATCGCTTTTGAAGTCCTGAAATGGGCGGGGGGCCGCCTATCTGATTTGGCTGGGTATCCAGCAATGGCGCGCTGCCGGTGCGATTGACCTGAATGCCATGGCCCTGACCCAGTCGCGTGGCCGCCTGTTTAAGCGCGCCGTATTTGTGAACCTGACAAACCCCAAAAGCATCGTCTTTCTTGCCGCTCTCTTCCCGCAGTTTGTGATGCCGAAAGAGCCGCAGCTAATGCAGTACGTTGTGCTCGGCGTGACCACGATTGTGGTCGATATCGTGGTGATGATCGGTTACGCCACGCTGGCGCAACGAATCGCCTTGTGGATCAAAGGGCCGAAACAGATGAAAGCGCTGAATAAAGTTTTCGGTTCGCTGTTTATGCTGGTAGGGGCATTGCTGGCGTCGGCAAGACATGCCTGACGCATTGCCGGATAGCGGCTGGCGCGTATCCGGCACGAAACATTAACGTGAAATGATCAGGTGGATGCCAAAACCAGCGAACAACGCTCCGGCAAAACCGTCGATCCATTTGGCCATACGCTGATAGCCACGACGCATTTTCGGCAGTGCAAACAGGCTGGCGACCACGGTAAACCACGCGAAGGTTTCAACGATAATCAGCACGAAAATCCCCCCAGCGGGCGGCAGTACCGACGCTGTCGCCAACAAACAGCGAGAAGACCGAACCGAAATAGATGATGGCTTTCGGGTTCGCCAGATTCGTCAGCAATCCTTTCAGGAAACTGCGACCGCTTTGCGCCAGCTCAACCTGCGGCGCGGGCGCGGCGACATCCTGTTTTTTCAGCGCGCCGCGCAGCATCTGATAACCCATCCAGCACAGATACAGGCCGCCGCCGACCATGATAATGGTGTGGAGCCAGGCCATTTTTTCGATGATCAGATGCAGGCCAAGCAGCGCGATGCCCGCCCAGACCATGACGCCACAGGTAATGCCCAGCACACCCATCATCGCTTCTTTGCGCGAACGGCTAACCGCCGTCTGCGAGACGAAAAAGAAATCCGGTCCTGGGCTCATCAGCGCCACAATGTGCACCATCGCCACGGTAAGAAATAGCATTAGCATGATGAAAATACTCGCGGGAGAAACAGTTCAGTGAGTGACCATCCTGACACTTTTTTGCCTGGCTGACTACTCTTCGTCGTCACCATCGACGTGCGCACGGATCAGCGCCATAAACGCTTTACCAAAACGCTCCAGTTTGCGCATGCCGACACCGTTGACGCTGAGCATTTCGCTCGCGGAAACCGGCATCTGTTCCGCCATTTCAATCAGCGTGGCATCGTTAAAGACGACATACGGCGGAATGTTCTCTTCATCGGCAATGGCTTTACGCAGCTTGCGCAGTTTGGCGAACAGTTTGCGATCGTAATTGCCACCGAAGGACTTTTGCATCACGCGCGGTTTCAGGGCGACAATACGCGGCACCGCGAGTTGCAGCGGCGCTTCGCCCCGGAGCACCGGACGTGAAGCGTCGGTGAGCTGCAGCGCGGAATGCTGGGCGATGTTTTGCGTAACGAAGCCCAGATGAATCAACTGGCGGATTACGCTCACCCAGTGCTCGTGGCTCTGCTCGCGCCCCATGCCGTATACTTTGAGTTTGTCGTGACCAAGCTCGCGAATGCGCTGGCTGTTAGCCCCGCGAATCACTTCCACCACGTAACCCATCCCAAAACGCTGGTTTACCCGACCAATGGTTGAGAGCGCAATCTGCGCGTCCTTCGCGCCATCGTACTGTTTTGGTGGATCAAGGCAGATATCGCAGTTGCCGCACGGCTCCTGACGTCCCTCGCCAAAGTAGTTCAGTAGCACCAGACGACGACAGGTTTGCGCCTCAGCAAACGCGCCCATCGCATTCAGCTTATGCCGCTCGATATCCTGTAACTGACCCTGCGGCTTTTCTTCCAGGCAGCGGCGCAGCCACGCCATGTCCGCCGGATCGTAAAACAGCATTGCCTCCGCAGGCAGGCCGTCACGTCCGGCGCGACCGGTTTCCTGATAATAGGATTCAATGTTGCGAGGAATATCGAAATGCACCACAAAACGCACATTAGGTTTGTTGATACCCATGCCGAAAGCGACGGTCGCAACCACGATTTGCAGGTCATCGCGCTGGAATTTCTCCTGCACTTCAGCACGAATGTGATTTTCAAGCCCCGCATGGTACGCCGCAGCGCTAATGCCCCGGCTTTGCAAACGTGCGGCGGTGTCTTCCACCTTCGCACGGCTGTTACAGTAAATAATCCCTGATTTACCGCGCTGTTCCTGCACGTAACGCATAAGCTGATCGAGCGGTTTAAACTTCTCCATCAGCATGTAGCGAATATTCGGACGGTCAAAGCTGCTGATCTGGATTAAGGGATCGTTCAGTCCCAGCAGACGAACAATATCCAGCCGCGTGGTTTCATCAGCGGTTGCGGTCAGCGCCACAAACGGCAGCGCAGGAAAACGCTGTCTGAGCTGGCCTAATGCGGCATATTCCGGGCGGAAGTCATGTCCCCACTGCGAGATACAGTGCGCTTCGTCGACAGCCAGTAACACAGGATTCCAGTGTGCCAGATGCTCAAGGAAGTTATCCAGCATCAGACGTTCAGGGGCGATATAGAGCAGACGAATTTGACCAGTGCGACACCCTGCCATCACCTCAAGCTGCTGCTCACGGGTTTGCGACGAGTTCAGACAAGCCGCCGCCACGCCGTTCGCCAGCAGCTGGTCGACCTGATCTTTCATCAGGGAGATCAGCGGCGAAACCACCACGGTCAGGCCGTTGAGTAATAAGGCAGGGATTTGGTAGCAGAGGGATTTTCCGCCCCCGGTCGGCATCACGACGAGACAGTCGCGCCCCGAAACGACGGTGTCGATGATCGCTTCCTGACCCGGGCGAAACTGTTGGTAGCCAAAGGTTTCTTGCAAAACCTGCTTAGCTCCAGATTCCAGATTCAACACTTCCGCCTGCGCCACATTAACCCCGTTCGCTTAAATCAAAACAGGCGCTATTTTCAGCGCCTGAGGGAGAAACTGCAATGTTTAAAACACAATCATCGATCAGAAGATATCGTTGAGCATCACACCCACACCGACGCGCGTCTGATTAAAGTTATAGTCGATCAGCGATTCGCCGTACCCGCTATACACTTGAGTATAGAGACGAATATGCTTCGTCATCGGATAACTCAGCCCCAGCTCCGCGCCGCCGTATCCCGTATTCCAGTTGTACTGGCCCTTCGCGCTCAGCACCGCATCGCCCAGATGATAACCGACCTTAAGCTGGTAATAGCCCATATATTTGGTGATATCCGGGTTATCGTCGGTACTGCCGATGACGTACCACGGCTTGACCTCCACCAGCCAGTTGCCATTTTCCGCCATCAGACGCGTGTAAAGACGATTCCAGCTACGCGATGTCGGATCGGAACGCCCGTTCGAATCATGGTTGTAACCCATTTCCACGTCGCGCAGCGTCCACCCGGCAACGCGGTAATCCGTCGCAAAACCCAGAAACAGCTGCGGTTCGTAGTTGGTTTCACGAAACGGCGATGACTCTTCCGTGTTGGATAGCTGCCACCAGGACTTCTGTGTATAAGAGGCGCCAAGGACCGAATTCGGCCCCATAATCCCACGCCAGATCGGAAACGCCAGGCTCAACTGGAACTTCACTTCATCTTTGCGGGCGTTTTCGGACCAGTTGTAGGAACCGATCGCTTCTTTGTTCATGTCGCTGGTATTGGTGTAAATCAGGTAGTTCGTATCGTAAGGGTAAAGCGTAAAAGGATTATCATGCTCCTGCAGCATATTGGCGATAATACTGCCCCGTACCGTGGGCGCATCATGAACCTCTTTCACCGTCGCCTCTTGCGCATACGCCATCAGCGGCAGCAGTGCTGCTGGTAGCAACCAAGCCGGAATCGCCCGCATTCTTGTTGTTCTCCTGAACGAAAGATTTTTGATTTGTCTGGTAGTCTGCCAACCATTTTACATATTTACATACTTCCTCGTTAGTTATCCCTTCTTAAAGTGGAAAACAACATTTAAGAAGCATAACATCAACATTTCATTAACCAATGGAGTGTTGGAATCGTATGTCTGCCGTACTGACTGCTGAGCAAGCCCTGAAGCTCGTGGGTGAAATGTTTGTCTATCACATGCCGTTTAACCGGGCGCTGGGGCTGGAACTGGAACGCTACGAAAAAGAATTTGCCCAGTTGGCCTTTAATAATCAGCCGATGATGGTCGGGAACTGGGCACAGAGCATTCTGCATGGCGGGGTGATCGCCTCTGCACTGGACGTGGCAGCCGGACTGGTGTGTGTCGGCAGTACCCTGACGCGCCATGAAACCATCAGTGAAGATGAACTGCGCCAGCGGCTGTCGCGCATGGGGACTATCGATCTGCGCGTGGACTATCTGCGTCCGGGCCGGGGCAACCGTTTTACCGCCACCAGCAGTCTGCTGCGTGCCGGGAATAAAGTCGCCGTGGCGCGTGTGGAATTGCACAACGAAGATCAGCTTTATATTGCCAGCGCCACCGCCACTTATATGGTGGGGTAAAAACAGGTAAACTGCTGTTACATATCAGACATGAGTTTTCCCGATGGATGCAAAACAAACGCGGCTGGGCGTGTTACTCGCGCTTGCCGCTTATTTTATTTGGGGGGATCGCTCCGGCGTACTTCAAACTAATTTATTACGTCCCCGCAGATGAAATCCTGACCCACCGCGTAATCTGGTCATTTTTCTTTATGGTGGTGCTGATCAGCATCAGCCGGCAATGGTCGAGCGTGAAAGCGCTACTGCAAACGCCGAAGAAGATCTTCCTGTTGGCGCTTTCGGCGGTACTCGTGGGGGGCAACTGGCTGCTGTTTATCTGGGCGGTTAACAACCACCATATGCTGGAAGCCAGCCTGGGTTACTTTATCAACCCGCTGGTGAACATTGTGTTGGGGATGCTTTTCCTCGGTGAGCGCTTTCGTCGAATGCAGTGGCTGGCGGTGATTCTGGCAACCTGTGGCGTTCTGGTGCAGCTCTGGACCTTCGGCTCTTTACCCATCATCGCGCTGGGACTGGCGTTCAGCTTTGCCTTTTACGGTCTGGTACGCAAGAAAATTGCCGTTGAAGCGCAAACCGGAATGCTGGTGGAGACTCTGTGGCTGTTGCCCGTTGCCGCAATCTACCTGTTCGGTATCGCCGATAGCTCAACCAGCCATATGGGGCAGAACCCGATGTCGCTCAACCTGCTGCTGATTGCCGCCGGGGTGGTGACCACAGTTCCGCTGCTGTGCTTTACCGGTGCGGCGACGCGCCTGCGTCTTTCCACGCTGGGTTTCTTCCAGTACATCGGCCCGACGCTGATGTTCCTGCTGGCCGTCACGTTCTATGGCGAAGTGCCGGGCGCGGATAAAATGGTGACGTTCGCCTTTATCTGGGTCGCGCTGGCGATCTTCGTTGCAGATGCGATTTATACGCAGAGACGGGGACGTCAGCGTTAGAGGATTGCCGGATAGCGGCTGTGCCTTATCCGGCCTACGATGATGTACTGTTTGTAGGCCGGATAAGCGAAGCGCCATCCGGCACGACCATTACAGCCAGTTCTTCCGTTTAAAGTACAGATACGGCGCCAGACCGGCGAGCAGCATAAAGATAATCGCGCCCGGATAACCAAAGCTCCACTTCAGTTCAGGCATAAACTCAAAGTTCATCCCATAGCTGGATGCCACCAGCGTCGGCGGCAGAAAGACCACGGAAACCACCGAGAAGATCTTGATGATGCGGTTCTGCTCGATGTTGATAAAGCCCATCGCCGCCTGCATCAGGAAGTTCACTTTCTGAAACAGGGATTCATTGTGCGGCAGCAGGGATTCGATATCGCGCAGGATCTCGCGCGCCTGTTCCAGTTGCCCGCCCGGAAGACGCGCCTTGCGGACCAGGAAGTTCAGCGCGCGCTGGGTATCCATCAGACACAGGCGAACTTTCCAGCCGATATCTTCCAGTTCCGCCAGCGTCGAGAGCGCTTCATCGTACTCATCGCCCTGGTGTCCTTCCATGATCACCCGACTCAGTTCTTCCAGATCGCTGTAGATGTTTTCGATTTCGTCCGCCAGCTGTTCGATTTTGGTCTCGAACAGATCCAGCAGCAGTTCGTAGGCGTTACCGTCCACCATGGCCTGGCTACGCGCACGCATACGATACAAACGAAATGCCGGCAGCTCACGTTCACGCAGGGTAAACAGACGACCATCGCGAATGGTGAATGCCACGGTGGAGTTACCCGCGTGGTCCTCCGCATCTTCGAAGAAGAAAAAGGAGTGAATATGCAGGCCGTCTTCGTCTTCGAAGAAACGGGCGGATGCTTCGATGTCTTCCAGTTCAGGACGGGTTGCCAGGCTTTGGCCCAGCTCAGATTGTACGCGCAGGCGCTCGTCGTCGTCGGGTTCGACCAGGTCGACCCAGACGGCATCAATCAGGGTTTGTGACTCTTCGACTTCCAGCCGGGTGAGTCGGTTATTTTCCAGTTGAAATGCGCTCAGCATGACCGGGACTCCCAATGCTTAAAAATATCGGACAGTTCGGTGGGCACACAGAAACAAATTGGGTTTCAGACCATTAAACAGCCTGACTCAGCGCGACGGGAAAAAAAGAGAAGGTCGCTGACAACCGCGAAGGCTATCAGCAAAAAAGGGATAGCCTTAGGAGTTGATCCTGGATGACAGGATAATGAGCCAGTATCTACTGGGTGTGTCCAAGGCGAATGTCCTCTTAGCGTAATCGTGCGCGCATGTTACGCCAGCAAAAATTTGCCGTCAACACGCAACGAAACGCGAAAAAGTAATAATTTCCCCTTATGCAGAAAGGTTAGCAGAGCGGGAAATTTAAGTGATATTTATCTATAAGTTAGACCGTTTCCAGCTTCGCATAGGCAGCAACAAGCCATTTGATTCCCTGTCCCTGGAAGGCCACCTGCAACCGGCTGTGTTCGCCGCTGCCCTCCAGATTCACAATGGTGCCTTCGCCGAACTTAGCATGACGCACACGCTGACCCAGCTTATAACCGGTGTCATTCTCCGCCATCGGCGTCCCCATCCGCTGATGGCTCACCGGACGGCTGATCGTCGCCCGCAGGCGCACTTCTTCAACGCACTCTTCCGGCAACTCACCGATGAAGCGCGATGGACGGTGATACACCTCTTTGCCATACAGACGACGCGTTTCGGCATAGGTTAAGGTCAGTTTCTGCATCGCGCGGGTCACGCCGACGTAAGCCAGACGACGCTCTTCTTCAAGGCGTCCGCCCTCATCCAGCGACATCTGGCTGGGGAACATCCCCTCTTCCATCCCGACAATAAACACCTGCGGGAACTCCAGCCCTTTCGCCGAGTGCAGCGTCATGAGCTGTACCGCATCCTGCCAGGTATCCGCCTGCCCTTCACCCGCTTCCAGCGCCGCATGGGAGAGAAATGCCTGCAACGGCATCAGGTCTTCGTCTTCTTCGTTGTAGCTGAACTGGCGCGTCGCCGTCACCAGTTCCTCTAAGTTTTCGATACGGGTCTGGCCTTTCTCGCCTTTCTCTTGCTCGTACATCATGCGCAAACCGGAATCTTTAATCACCCGGTCAGTCTGCACGTGCAGCGGCATATCTGCCGTTTCCTGCGCCAGTGCGTCAATGAGCTCCATAAAGCGCTGTAGCGCACTGGCGGCACGACCGGCCAGCGCTTTTTCCTGCAACAGTTCGCGGCACGCCTGCCACAGCGTGAGCTGGCGATCGCGCGACGTCTGGCGCACCACATCCAGCGTCCTGTCGCCAATCCCGCGCGTCGGGGTATTGACCACGCGTTCAAACGCGGCGTCGTCGTTGCGGTTCGCAATCAGGCGCAGATAAGAGAGCGCGTCTTTGATTTCCTGACGCTCGAAGAAGCGCATCCCGCCATAGATTCGGTACGGCATACTGGCCTGTAACAACGCCTCTTCCAGCACACGCGACTGGGCGTTACTGCGGTAAAGAATGGCGCACTGCTCCAGCGCGCCACCGTTGTCCTGCCAGGTTTTAATGCGGTTGACGACAAAGCGCGCTTCATCCAGTTCGTTAAAGGCGCAGTAAAGCGAAATCGGCTCGCCTTCAACGCCATCGGTCCATAATTTTTTTACCCAGACGCCCGTTGTTGTTTTCGATCAGGGCGTTCGCCGCACTGAGGATATTGCTGGTTGAGCGATAGTTTTGCTCCAGACGAATCGTCTGCGCGCCGGGGAAATCCTTCAGGAAGCGCTGAATATTCTCGACCTGCGCGCCACGCCAGCCGTAGATCGACTGGTCGTCATCGCCCACGATCATGACTTTGCCGGTATCGCCGGCTAGCAGGCGGATCCAGGCATACTGGATATTGTTGGTATCCTGGAATTCGTCAACCAGGATGTTGGTGAAGCGTTCACGATAGTGCTGAAGAATATGCGGCTTGTTGAGCCATAATTCATGCGCGCGCAGCAGCAGCTCAGCAAAATCTACCAGCCCCGCACGATCGCACGCTTCCTGATAGGCCTGATATACCTTCTGCCAGGTCTGCTCGATCGGGTTTCCAAAACTTTGAATATGGTGCGGGCGCAGCCCTTCGTCTTTCTGCCCGTTGATGTACCACATCGCCTGGCGCGGCGGCCACTGCTTCTCGTCGAGGTTCATCGCCTTGATCAGCCGTTTCAGCAGGCGCAGCTGGTCTTCGCTGTCGAGGATCTGGAAATCCTGCGGCAGATTCGCATCCATGTGATGCGCGCGCAGCAGTCGGTGCGCCAGGCCGTGGAAAGTGCCCACCCACATGCCGCCCTGGCTGGTGCCCATAATCTGACCGATACGGTGACGCATTTCCGCCGCCGCTTTGTTGGTGAAGGTCACTGCCATGATCGAATACGGCGAATTGTTTTCTACCGTCAGTAACCAGGCGATACGGTGTACCAGTACGCGAGTTTTACCGCTCCCTGCCCCCCGCGAGAACCAGCATGTTGCTACGTGGCGCGGCCACCGCTTCGCGCTGTTTATCATTGAGGCTGTCGAGCAGGTAAGAAACGTCCATTGGCACCGCCGCGTTAAAAAATGTAGGGCGGATAAGCGTCGCGTCATCCGCCAAAAAGCTGTGTATTTATACAGAACTGCTGATGATTATATCAGCGAGGTCAGAGATGCCAACTGTGAAATTTCGAGATGTGGCAACAGGCGACTGTCATAGGTTTGCATCAGGTCGGCATTTTTCGGTTTGATCCAGCACGCCTGCATACCACAGCGGATCGCCCCGGCCACGTCGGTTGTCAGATCGTCGCCAACGTGCAGGATCTCGCCGATCGGCACATTCAGCTTTTCTGCCGCGAGGAAGTACATATCGCTGAACGGTTTTGAGCGCCCGTCCGGGCCCGCACGTAGAACAAATTCGAAGTAATCGCCCAGCCCAAACAGCTCCGGTTGCGCGTTGCCATTGGTGATCGCTACCAGCGGCCACTTTTTCGCTAATGCCTTCAGCGTATCATGCGTTGCCTGCGGCACATCGACCTGACTGCGCCACTTCGCAAAATTCATCATTGCGGCGTTCGCCCCCCGCCATAGCCTCCTGCGTGGAGAGTCCGGCGTTTAGCATGGCACGCTCGACGGCGCGGTGTCGCCAGCGCGTTACGTCATGATAAATCTCCGGCTCCGCTTCCCGTACCGCCTGACGCAAGCGTTGCAGATCGGCATTTTGCAATGTACGCAGCGCTGGATGGTAGTTCTGCACAAACGCGAGCGACTCCTGCTCAGTACGCAGGATAACCGGACGGTTATCGTAAAGGGTGTCGTCGAGATCAAACGTGATCGCCGAGATGGGTCCTGGAGACCGGTAAAAACGCATTATTTCCCCCCGTTTGGCGCGTGGATGCGCCGCATCGTACACCGAGGCCAGGTGTTGAAAATCAAGATGAGTATAGATTTGCGTGGTCGAAAGATTGGCGTGCCCCAACAGTTCCTGTACGCCACGCAGGTCGCCGCTCGATTCCAGCATATGCGTGGCAAAAGAGTGGCGCAGCTTATGCGGATTCACATGACTGTTTAAGCCCTGCTTAATGCCCCACTCGGCAAAACGCTTTTGCACATTACGCGCGGAAATGCGGTTACCGAGCTTCGACAGAAACAGCGCGTCTTCATCGCTGCCAAATAGCCCGCGCAGATCCAGCCAGTGTTCAATCCACGTCACCGCATTACGGCCAATCGGCAGGCGACGTTCTTTGCTGCCTTTCCCCATCACCCACACTTCGCCGGTATCGAGATCGAGATGTTTAATATCCAGCCCCACCAACTCCGATAAACGCAGACCTGCGCCGTACATCACCTCCAGCATCGCGCGGTCGCGCACGGCAAGCGGATCGTTGAGGTCGATATCCAGCAGACGGTTCACATCGTCAACGTCGATATTTTTCGGCAGATGGCGCAGCGTTTTGGGCGCCGGTACGCCCTTCGCCGGATTGGCGTTCAGCTTTCCTTCGCGGATCATCCAGTCGAAGAAGCTGCGCAGTGCCGAAAGCCGTAGCGCGAGACTCGCAGGGCCAAGTCCCTTACGGCGACTGCGCACCGCGAAACTGCGCACCATTGCAGCGTCACATTGTTGCCAGCGTTGCAGACCGGTTTCTCCGGCTAAGGCAATGATGGCATCAAGCTGACGCTGATAGTTCTTCAGCGTGATGGGGCTAAGCTGGCGTTCTACGCCGAGATAGCGCAAAAAGCGGGTAACATCGGTGGTGAAATCCGTCATACGCGTTCAATCCAGCGCTCCAGCAGATCTGGCATCATCAGCGCAATTTCATGCAGGAGCTGCGTTCCCTGTCCTGCCTGATAATGATGCATATCGCGACTGCTGAACAGAATGACGCCCAAATCGCCGTCGCGTCCCAGCATCGACATCGCCACGGAACCAATCGCCTTCGCCTCCGGCAATACCACCAGCAGTTCCGGACCGTTTAAGGTGCCCAGATAGTGCTGTTCCTGCCCCAGCCGCTGAATACGCAGCGGTTCAAAGGCCTGACGGCTTAATGCGAGATGGGTATAGCTTGACGGCGCGCCAAGACGCCAGCGATCGGGAAACAGACGCACCGTTGCACCGGCAAGGCCCAGTTCACGCGCCCAGCGATGAAAACGCATCAGCATATCGTCCAGGCTGGTCGCTGCAACCAGACGTCCCTGCAAATGCAGCAGGCGATAAAACAGGCTTTCGTTGGCATTTGCCTGCGCCATCAACAGCGACATATTTTCTTCAAGGACGTTGATGTGATTGCGCGCTCGGGCCATGTGCCACTCAACGAGCGAGACGGTGCCCCGCACCGGATGCGGCACCCGCATCGCTTCCACGGCGTGTGCGTTGCGGATAAAAAACTCAGGGTTTTTCTGCAGATAGTCGACGACCGCCCGGTCATCGAGTTCCGTAAGCGTTTCCTGTAGTTCTTCCCCTGGTTGCTTCATAGATGGATAAACCCGTCATAGACATGTGCCGCCGGGCCAGTCATGTATAACGGATGACCCGGACCTTTCCAGGCGATATCAAGGCGACCGCCCGGTAATTCCACGCGGACCTCTTCCGCCAGCAAACCTTGCTGAATGCCGACGGCGACGGCCGCGCATGCGCCGCTCCCACAGGCTTGTGTCTCTCCCGCGCCGCGCTCATAAACGCGTAGGCGAATATGCTCGCGTTTCACGACCTGCATAAAACCGATGTTGGCCCGTTCAGGAAAACGTTCGTGACTTTCCAGAACCGGTCCCAGCGTTTCCACGGTCGCCGTATCAACATCGTCGACCTGAATCACGCAGTGCGGATTACCCATTGAAACGACACCGCACAATATTGTCTGTTCTGCGGCTCGCATAATATAGGTCTTTTCCGCTTTGTTAGCGCGAAAAGGCACCTGCGATGGCTCAAAATTGGGTTCGCCCATGTTGACGCGCACCAGCTCATCGTCCGTCACGCTCAACACCATCCGCCCATTCGCCGTACTGACGCGAATATCGCGTTTGTTGGTTAACCCTTTGAGGCGCACAAAGCGGGCAAAACAGCGTGCGCCGTTACCACACTGCGACACTTCACTGCCGTCGGCATTAAAAATGCGGTAATGAAAATCCAGCTCAGGATCGTACGGAGGTTCAACCACCAACAGTTGATCAAACCCCACCCCCCAGATGCCTGTCAGATAACCGACGGATCAATTCTGGCGAAAAAAAGACATTCTGCGTTACCGCGTCGACGACCATAAAATCGTTGCCAAGGCCATGCATTTTAGAGAATTGCATTATTCACTCCGTTCACGCGGGTACAGAAACACACCGTCAGTAGTTCACCTGGGAAGGCCCATCTCCCGTGGCGCGATCGTTTTGATCGGACATGGTGGATTGCGTTTGTGTATCAACCGGTTTAGTCGGCGGCGGTGCGTTTTTATCAGCCGGTGGGAAATAAAGCGGCCCCTTCAGACCACAACCCGTCAGGCTGAACAGAGTGAGAAGAACAGCGAGTGCCTGAAACACGTTTTTCATTATGGATTGCCTGTAAGTTCATACTTTCTGTTTTCTATCATCGCAGGAGAAGGCGTAAAAGCAAGAGTTTGCCTGTAATCTGCAACGCGATTTGTTTCAGGTTATACTGCCGCCATCACGAAAAAACGGGAAACGACAATGAACGACAGTGAATTTCATCGCCTGGCCGATACCCTGTGGATGACCATCGAAGAGCGTCTTGACGACTGGGATGGCGACAGCGATATCGACTGTGAAATCAACGGCGGCGTGCTGACCATTAGTTTCGAGAACGGCAGCAAAATCATTATTAACCGTCAGGAACCGCTACACCAGGTGTGGCTGGCGACCAAACAGGGCGGCTACCATTTTGACCTGAAAGGCGAAGAGTGGGTTTGCGACCGGAGCGGAGAAACCTTCTGGGATCTGCTGGAACAGGCGGCAACGCACCAGGCGGGCGAGGAAGTCAGCTTCCGTTAAGTTTTTTGCCGGATGTTATCCGGCAAAATCTTTAGGAGAAATACTGCTGCAACAGCGGCGTATCGCTATCCTGGTTAGCGGGTGGAACGTTGCCAAGCGACTGTGCGCGGAACGGAATCACCTGGGCGCGCCCTTCCGTGTTCACTATCTGATAGAACTGCGGCAGGTTAAAGTTAATAAAGCTGGAACCGTAGGTAAAGCGGTCATGCGATGATGAGTAGAAACGGCTGACATCGCGCACCAGCTCTTCTTTGCTGCCTTCGCAGTGGTGATACACTTCCGCACGGTTACTCTCGTCCAGAATGTAGATATTAAAGCCCTTCTCATCGCCGGTTTCTTCAAAGAAGAACTGGATAATCCCTTCGCTGGCAAAACCATCCACGACCGACGGCAGTTTCACCTGATTGGTTTCCACCTGAACAGACAGGCCGTGCAGTTTGTTATGTGAGATTGCGCCGTAGAACTCAATGGCGTTTTCCAGTTTCTGTACCGACACATTCAGACGTTCAAAGAACAGGCCCCACGTCTGGCCGGAAACGCGCAGTGCCTTAAAGCGCCCTGTCTCCTGACGGGTGCTGGACAGACGCAACTCGATACACTCTGAAACCAGTTGCTGCACGCGGGTACGAATCAAACCACGCAGATGCTGGCTGTAGCAGAACACTTCCACACTATCCGGCGGGGCGGCGTCCTGGTGCATTTTGCCCAGAATTGTTTTCAGCGCTTCGATCATCGCCTGTTCGCCATTGAAATGCAGCGTTCGCACTTCGTTCCACGAGTTGCGGTACAGCAGGTCTACACTGCCCACCAGGCAATTCTGCTCTTCGCCAAAACTGAAGACATCCAGCTTACGGAAGTCGAAATGAACCACCTGATTGCGGAACGCCGCCGTCGGGTCATATTCGAGGTTGACGATGATCGCCAGATGGCGAATTTCACACGGGCTGTAAAGCGCTTTCGGCGTCGGTGCAGGCAGACGCAACGGGAAATGATGCGACACATCTGCCACCATCTCCTGCAGTTTCGGCAGGTCAACAATACCGTTGCCCTTAATAAACAAGTGCGTGCGCGACGTCAGCAATCCGTTAAACCATGCCCAGGCCACCAGCTTGTTCAGATAGCGGTTATATTCCAGCGGCTGATGGCTGATGATCGAATCCATGTTGGGCGCACGGTTGTACAGATACCAGCCTGAACGGTTGGCACGGCCCGGCGGAACGTGGATAAAGGTTAAATTAGGCTCGGAGAGATCCGGCGAAATCTGCGGGTTCACCAGGGTGACTTTACCTGGCAGCGCTTCAAAGGCGGCATACAGCTTACGGGTCAGCACGCCGATGTCCTGTGGACTGGCGCTAACGCTGAGGTTATTCCGTCGCGCAAAGCGGATCAGATTACGGTAGCTCTGCATCATCGCATCGAGCAATTCATTATGCGCTTCACGCACCTGATCGATCTTCCAGTTTGCCCGGTTATCAAGCATCGCCAGGCGGGCTTCGTCCCATCCCCACTCATTCACTAGCTGACTTAATACTTCACGACGCCAGCCCACGCACGCGCGTTCACGACTGAGTTTCTCGCACACTTTTAAGTAAAAACATCGACGCACTAAATCCAGCCGCGTCGGATCTTCAATCGCCGTGAGGTATTCGGTCACGCGTTCCAGCATCATGCAGTACGGGTCGAGGCCAAACGAGACGATCTCGCCATCATGCAGGCGCTGTTTAATGTCTTTCGCCAGCAGGCGCGGATTGGGGTATTCCCAGGAGTAGGCTTCGAGCAGCAACGTTTTCAGCACCGCTTTGTACGGCGAATCAATACTTTTATACAGCTGCCAGAGGCTGGCACCAAAGTACTCTTCGGCGGAGAGCGAACTTAAGCCCCCCAGGTCCAGCCATTCGTTCGGCGTGAGGACGCCCTGAGCGTAAAGCGTCATGACGTAATCGTCATAATGCTCTTCTTCATCGCCCGGCACCATATTCCACAGAATACGCTTACCGGCGAGACGCACCGCGGTGCGATAGAATTCATCAAGCAGCAGGATATGCTGCGTCGAGCCACAGTCTTCACCCCCCAGACTGCCGCTTTCGTTATGGCGGAAACGGTTTTCATCAATCAGGAAAAAGCTGACTTCCACGCCCAGCGAAGCGGCCCAGCTTTCCAGCAGGCTACATTTACGCTGCAGCAATTGCCGTTCTTCGCTGTCGAGCCAGGACTGGTGACACACCCAGATATCCAGATCCGACGAACAGCTTTGCCCGACGGAGGAGGTGCTCCCCATGGAATAAACGCCGGTGATCGGCAGTTCGCCTTTCGGCGGATCCTGCGGAGCAAGACCACGATGCAGTTCAAGCTCGTTAAGGTAGTGGCGTTGGGTTTCATCAGGCGTGTAGAGGCAGATGCCTCTGGGAACGTTACCATCGAGGTAACCCGGCATCAACGGATGGTGATAATGCAATAATGTCGGCAGAAGACTGTAGACCTGCTGGAAAGCAGGGCCCATGGCAGCAAGCGCGCGATCCACGCGCAGTTGATTAATGGCATCCAGTCTCTGTTTCAGAGTCTCAATATAGAGGTACAAGACGTATCGCCTGATGTTGCTACCCGTCATGCTGAGATTACCGCCGCGCTAAGCGCTGACGCTTCCTTCACCATTCGGGATAAACCGTATGTCAAAAATAACCGTTACCCTTTTCGTCTGCTTTTTTTGTGCTTACCGACGAAAAAATGGTCTAAAACGTGATCAATTTAACACCTTGCTCATTGACCGTAAAGAAAGATGCACTACATACAAGTGTAGCACCAATCGCTGTGCGTAAATTCTGAGATACGATCTGACGGTTCCTCGTCAACCTGTACGGCCAGTTACGACACTGCAGCCTGGCCTTTACTTACCTTTGACCGTAACACTGACATCCCACTTGTAAGGATGTTAGGATGAACCACGGACGATAATGACGGTAACAAGCATGTTAGACAATGTTTTAAGAATTGCCACACGCCAAAGCCCCCTTGCGCTCTGGCAGGCACATTATGTCAAAGACGCCCTGATGGCGAACCATCCTGGTCTGGTCGTAGAGCTGGTGCCGATGGTGACGCGTGGCGACGTAATTCTTGATACCCCACTGGCAAAAGTAGGCGGTAAAGGTTTGTTCGTAAAAGAGCTGGAAGTTGCACTGCTCGAAAAACGTGCCGACATCGCAGTACACTCAATGAAGGATGTTCCGGTCGAATTCCCGGAAGGTCTGGGGCTGGTCACTATCTGCGAACGTGAAGATCCGCGTGACGCCTTTGTCTCAAACAGATACCACTCTCTTGATGAGCTGCCCGCAGGCAGCATCGTGGGAACATCCAGTTTGCGCCGACAGTGTCAGTTAGCGGAACGCCGCCCGGATCTCGTCATCCGATCCCTGCGCGGCAACGTGGGCACAAGACTGAGCAAACTGGATAACGGCGACTACGACGCCATCATCCTGGCCGTCGCCGGTTTAAAACGCTTAGGGCTGGAGTCGCGTATCCGCACCGCGCTGGCACCGGAAGTCTCGTTGCCCGCCGTAGGGCAAGGCGCAGTTGGCATCGAATGTCGCCTCAACGACAGCCGGACGCAGGCGCTGCTGGCACCGCTAAATGATGAAATGACCGCACTTCGCGTCAAAGCCGAACGCGCGATGAACACCCGCCTGGAAGGAGGCTGTCAGGTGCCGATTGGCAGCTATGCTGAAATCATTGATGGTGAAATTTGGCTACGCGCGCTGGTCGGTGCCCCGGACGGTTCGCAAATGGTTCGAGGTGAACGCCGTGGCTCGCCCGATCAGGCGGAGCAGATGGGTATTTCGCTGGCGGAAGAGCTGCTGGATAACGGTGCCCGCGCCATTCTGACCGCGGTTTATAACGGAGAGTCACCCGCATGAGTATCCTGGTCACCCGCCCGTCTCCCGCAGGGGAAGCGTTAGTGAGCCGTCTGCGCACACTGGGGCAGGAGGCCTGGAGTTTTCCACTTATTGAATTTACCCCAGGTCGGGATCTGCCGCGGCTGGCGGATGCATTTTCGTCACTCACTGATAACGACCTGCTCTTCGCGCTGTCACAACATGCGGTCGCTTTTGCCCATGCGCAACTTGAACGACAAGGGCTGGAATGGCCCGTCGCTCCGCACTATTTTGCTATTGGCCGCACCACCGCGCTGGCGCTCCATACCGTCAGCGGGCACGATATTCACTATCCGCGGGATCGGGAAATCAGCGAAGTCTTGCTACAATTACCTGAATTACAAAATATTGCGGGCAAACGAGCGCTGATTTTACGCGGCAACGGCGGCCGTGAACTGTTAGGCGAAACCCTGAACGCACGCGGGGCTGACGTTACGTTTTATGAATGTTATCAACGTAGTGCAAAACATTACGATGGCGCACAAGAAGCGATGCGCTGGCAGTCGCGTGGCGTGACAACGATTGTTGTCACCAGCGGGGAAATGCTGCAACAGCTTAACGCGCTGATCCCGCAGTGGTATCGCGAAAACTGGTTACTACGCTGTCGGCTTATTGTCGTCAGCGAGCGTCTGGCGCACCTCGCCCGGGAACTGGGCTGGCAAGATATTAAGGTCGCTGATAACGCCGACAACGATGCGCTACTGCGCGCATTACAACAACTCTCATAATGGGAAGCCATAATGACGGAACAAGAAAAATCCTCCGCCGTGGTTGAAGAGACCAGGGAGGCCGTGGAGATTCAGCCACAGCCAGTTACTGCTGAAAAAAAGAGTAAAAACGGCACTGCGCTGATCCTGAGTGCGGTGGCAATCGCCATTGCGCTGGCCGCCGGTGTTGGGCTCTATGGCTGGGGAAAACAGCAGGCGACCACACAGACCGCCACCAGCGATGCGCTGGCTAATCAGCTCACCGCGCTGCAAAAAGCGCAGGAAAGCCAAAAGGCAGAGCTGGAAGGCATCATTAAACAGCAGGCGACACAGCTGGAGCAGGCGAACCGCCAGCAGACTGAGTTAGCTAAACAGTTGGATGAAGTCCAACAGAAAGTCGCCACGATTTCCGGTAGCGATGCCAAAACCTGGCTGCTGGCGCAGGCTGATTTCCTTGTCAAACTGGCCGGACGTAAGCTGTGGAGCGATCAGGATGTGACGACAGCCGCCGCGTTGCTAAAGAGCGCAGATGCCAGCCTCGCGGACATGAACGATCCCAGTCTGATCACCGCACGCCGCGCAATCACCGATGATATCGCCAGTCTTTCCTCTGTCGCTCAGGTGGATTACGACGGCATCATCCTGAAAATTAACCAGCTTTCGAACCAGATCGATAACCTGCGTCTGGCAGACAACGACAGCGACGGTTCACCAATGGACGACGACAGCCCTGAGCTTTCCAGTTCGATCAGTGAGTGGCGCGTCAATCTGCAAAAAAGCTGGCAGAACTTTATGGACAGCTTTATCACCATCCGCCGCCGCGATGACACAGCCGTTCCGCTGCTGGCACCGAATCAGGATGTCTATCTGCGGGAAAACATCCGCTCTCGTCTGCTGGTTGCCGCGCAGGCCGTGCCGCGTCATCAGGAAGAAACCTACCGTCAGGCGCTGGATAACGTCTCCACCTGGGTTCGTGCTTACTACGATACCGACGACGCCACGACGAAAGCCTTCCTTGAAGAAGTGGACAAACTGAGCCAGCAGAGCATCACGATGGACGTACCGGAAACGCTGCAAAGCCAGGCGATTCTTGAAAAACTGATGCAAACCCGCGTGCGTAACCTGCTGGCGCAACCGGCTGCCGCGCCGTCTGAAGCCGTTCCCGCCTCTACGCCTGAAGCACCGCAGGCTGAAACCCCGGCAGCCGCGCCGCAAGGAGAATAATGATGCTAAAAGTATTATTGCTCTTTGTGCTGTTGATTGCGGGTATCGTGATTGGCCCAATGATTGCCGGTCACCAGGGTTATGTGCTGATCCAGACTGACACCTACAACATTGAAACCAGCGTAACCGGGCTGGTCATCATCCTGATCCTTGCGATGGTGGTACTGTTTGCCATTGAGTGGCTGCTGCGCCGCATCTTCCGTACTGGCGCCCATACGCGCGGCTGGTTTGTGGGCCGTAAACGTCGTCGCGCCCGCAAGCAGACCGAACAGGCGCTGTTGAAACTGGCGGAAGGTGACTATCAGCAGGTTGAGAAGCTGATGGCGAAAAATGCCGATCATGCTGAGCAACCGGTGGTGAACTACCTGCTCGCCGCTGAGGCAGCGCAACAGCGTGGTGACGAAGCGCGCGCAAACCAACATCTGGAACGTGCGGCAGAACTCGCGGGCAACGACACGATCCCGGTTGAGATTACGCGAGTCCGCCTGCAACTGGCGCGCAATGAGAACCATGCCGCGCGCCACGGCGTAGACAAACTGCTGGAAGTGACGCCGCGTCATCCGGAAGTCTTGCGCCTGGCGGAACAAGCCTACATTCGCACCGGTGCCTGGAGCTCGTTGCTGGATATTATCCCGTCAATGGCGAAAGCGAACGTCGGTGATGAAGAGCATCGTGCGATGCTGGAACAGCAGGCATGGATTGGTCTGATGGATCAGGCGCGCGCCGATGAGGGCAGCGATGGTCTACGCGAATGGTGGAAAAACCAGAGCCGTAAAACCCGCCATCAGGTCGCCCTGCAGGTGGCGATGGCCGAGCATCTGATTGAATGTGACGATCACGACATGGCGCAGCAGATCATCATCGACGGCCTGAAGCGTCAGTATGACGATCGCCTGGTGCTGCCAATTCCGCGTCTGAAAACCAATAATCCGGAACAACTGGAGAAAGTCCTGCGTCAGCAGATCAAGACCGTCGGCGATCGCCCCCCTGTTGTGGAGCACGCTGGGTCAGTCGCTGATGAAACACGGTGAATGGCAGGAAGCGACCGTTGCTTTCCGCGCAGCCCTGAAGCAGCGCCCGGACGCGTACGATTATGCCTGGCTTGCCGACGCGCTCGACCGCCTGCATCAACCGGAAGAAGCGGCCACCATGCGCCGTGACGGCCTGATGCTGACGTTGCAGAATAATCCCCCCGCAGTAACGCCCTCAATGCCCGGTGACGCTTCGCTTACCGGGCATCAATCGAATATACAAAATCATTCAGGATCATCGAGGCGGCAAGTCTGAGGATCCCCGGGAGCTTACCTAAGTAAGTGACCGGGGTGAGCAGGCGCAGCCAACAAAGAGGCAGCCTGAAGGATGACGTGTATCCATAAAAAAAACGCCTGCTCTTTTGGAGCAGGCGTTAAACAGGTCTGTATGACAACATAAATGGGTGCTTCACTCAACGTTATGTCCATGGTGTTTGATGAGGCCGAAGCGACATCTGTCTGTGGACGATAAGCACCGTAAACGGCTCTGCATCATTCCTGAGTTTATGAGGCACTATGGCGAGCATAAGAGGTGGAATGAGCATCTACCCGTCTATTATTGCACATTGCATGCCAGGTTTGCACCGCTAAAAATAGGGATTAAGACAATTCACGATCCCACTGCTGGCGCGGGTTATCGGCGATTTTCCTTTTTCTGCCTGCCGGAAATACAATGAATTGTCGCTCAGCAGAGACAGATCTCACCCGATATAAGAAAGAATTTAAATATCAGCACGTTAATCGTCACCAAATGGCGACAATGGCAAACTGGGTTGTCTCCGGGAAGCAACAGGGGAAAAGAAGAAAGATAGTGGCGTAGAAAAAGAAAAACCCCGCCGAAGCGGGGTTCAAAATTGGTCGGCGAGAGAGGATTCGAACCTCCGACCCACTGGTCCCAAACCAGTTGCGCTACCAAGCTGCGCTACTCGCCGATGTACTGCTTTTTGAATTTTTAGTTCAATTCTTTAAGTCGTGGTGCGAGGGGGGGGGGACTTGAACCCCCCACGTCCGTAAGGACACTAACACCTGAAGCTAGCGCGTCTACCAATTCCGCCACCTTCGCATTTCACAACTTTTAATAATGGGGTGGCTAATGGGATTCGAACCCACGACAACTGGAATCACAATCCAGGGCTCTACCAACTGAGCTATAGCCACCACTACAAATCTATTTACGCGGTATCGAAACCACCGCAGCTCCAGCACCGGGTGAATGGTGCGCCCGACAGGATTCGAACCTGAGACCTCTGCCTCCGGAGGGCAGCGCTCTATCCAGCTGAGCTACGGGCGCTTAGCGCCGTTGCGGGGGGTGGATAATACGGACTTCACACCCCGCTGTCTAGTGCCTTTTTTAAATAAAATGCGCGTTTGGTTACGCTTTGCGCGTTTTGCCGCTTATTCCCCCGTTTTCTGGGCGATACCCTGACGGTTGAGGCCAAAAACCTTGTAAACAGCCGTCACGGCGAGCAGGAAGATGATGCCGACAAACAGCGACATACGGGTATCTTCATTGAAGTACATGCCGATCAGTACGCAAACCAGGAAAGCCATCGTCAAATAGTTTGCCCACGGGAACAGAATCGAACGGAACGGATGGCTGGCCATCGCCGCTTTATGCGCCCGACGAAAACGCAGCTGGCTAATCAGGATCACAAACCACGGCACCATCCCCGGCAGCACGCTTGCACTATAAACATAGACGAAGACGCGCTGCGGATTAGGAATGATGTAGTTCAGGCACGAACCGACCAGCAGAATCGCAATCGACAACCCCACACCCGCCACCGGAACGCCATGACGGGAGACTTTCGCCATCGCCGCCGGCAGTTGACGATTCTTCGCCAGTGCATACAGCATACGCCCACAGCTGTACATTCCGCTGTTGCAGCCAGACAGCGCGGCGGTCAGCACAACAAAGTTGATAATCGCCGCCGCGGTGGTAATACCAATTTTGGCAAAGGTCAGGACGAACGGACTGCCGTTGCTGCCAATTTCGTTCCACGGGAAGATAGTGACGATCACGAAAATCGCTCCCACGTAGAAGATCAGAATACGCCACAGCACTTTACCTACCGCGCTACGCAGCGTGACCTGCGGGTTTTTGGCTTCGCCCGCCGTAATCCCGATCAGTTCCACGCCCTGATAAGAGGCGACCACAATACACAACGCGGTGAGGAAGCCTTTCCAGCCGCCGGCAAAGAAACCGCCGTGCCCGGTCAGGTTATCAAAGCCAATCGGCTGCCCGCCGTTGCCGAGGCCGAAGAAAATCACGCCCAGCCCCACGACAATCATCACGATGATGGTGGTGACTTTGATCATCGCAAACCAGAACTCGATTTCGCCATACAGACGAACGGCCGCCAGGTTTGCCAGCGCAACCAGTCCAACGGCAATCAGCGCCGGTATCCATTGCGCCATCTCCGGGAACCAGAACTGGACATAGACGCCGATCGCGGTGATTTCCGAAATCCCCACCGCCATCCACATAAACCAGTATGACCACGCGGTGAGATAACCGAAGAAGGGGCTCATGTAGCGGTGAGCGTAAACGGCGAAAGAACCGGCAACCGGCTCCAGGAACAGCATCTCGCCCATTGAACGCATAATGAAAAAGACGAACAGGCCGGCGACAATATATGCCAGCAGTACCGATGGTCCTGCCCATTTCAGGGTGCTTGCCGCCCCCCATAAACAGACCGACGCCAATGGTGCCCCCCGAGAGCAATCAATTCGATATGACGAGCCTCCAGCCCACGCTGTAGCTCAGGTTTATTCTCTGCCATAAATCCTCTTTGTCGTGTTTACATGCTTTCCGGCATTGCCGGTTATTGTTATGGGTACATCGCTGGGGGCGCATGTTTTCGCAAATTTGGCAAAATGGCAAACGAAGCATTAAAAAATTGCATTTTTTTGTAAAAACGGTGCAAAAATGAGGCAACAAGGTAGCGCATAGAGCAGAATGCGCTACCTGCAAGAAGAAGGGTTTTTTAGATATTTCCGCTATAGTGCCAGCGCAGGTAACGCAGCAAACGGAGCTGACGCGTAATGCGGCTCGGCTGCGACAGCAAGCGATACAGCCACTCCAGCCCCAGATTTTGCCACACCTTCGGCGCGCGTTTCACATGGCCGGTGAAGACGTCATAGGTGCCGCCGACACCCATGTAAAGCGCATGCGGATGCACCTGCCGGCAATCGCGCATAAAGATTTCCTGCTTCGGCGATCCCATCGCCACGGTGACAATTTTCGCGCCGCTGGCGTGGATCTGCTCAAACAGCGCTGGACGCTGTTCCGGCGTAAAATAACCGTCCTGACTGCCCACGATGTTCACCTTCCACTGGGCGCGCAGTTTCGCTTGCGTTTGCGCCAGCACTTCCGGCTTACCCCCGACCAGGAACACCGGCGTGCCTTCCTCACCCGCCCGGGCCATCAACGCTTCCCAGAGATCGGCACCCGCTACGCGGGAAACCTGGGCATTGGGGAATTTTTTGCGAACCGAGCGTACAACGCTAATTCCATCGGCATATTTATATTCTGCCGCGTCAATCAGCGTCCTGACTTCAGGGTTATCTTCCGCCGTCAAAACCTTTTCTGCGTTAATCGCCACCAGCGTGCCTTGCTTAAGCTGGCCGCCAGCATAGAGATAGTCCAGCGCATGACGCATATCACGCCAGCCAATCAGCTGGAGCCCACGCAGATCGTAAATCGGTGCTGTTGTATTATCAGTCATTGCTATCCTTCAACCTGTTTGTCCGGCAGGGCTCGCCAACGTTTATGGATCAGTCCGGCGCTATCAAACAGCCAGAACAGAAGCTTTGCCACCAGCAAACAGGCACCAAAAACCACCAGGAAAAAAACAACACGCGAGACAAACGAGTCCAGTCCCTCTCGCGCCAGTACGATCATATTGAAAATCGCGCCAAAGCAGAAACTATGCAAAATCGCGGCCTTGTAGCGGTTGGTCTCACGATTGCCCAGCGCATACAGCCAGTCGAACCATTTGATGATAAGCCCCACTACAACCGCGCCCAGCGGGATAAACAGCGCGCCGCCCATCACCACCAGCGAACCAATCAGCGTCGGAGAAATCGCCAGACCGGAATGGTTGTTCAATACTTCCCATGTAAAGTAGTTCGCCGTATTCAGCACCACACTCGGTCGCCCTGGCCACAGCCAGGAAGGGATAAAGACGTAGAAATCACGGGCAATCGGCGCCAGTCCCTGGAAATCGATTTTGTCGTAATTTTGCAGCAGCAGCGCCAGGTTTTCCCAGGGAGAAAACGTGTCGCGGGTAAGATAGAGAAACGTATAGAACGCCTCGTCACCGCTGACGTTCAGCCCGTAGCGCTTTAGCGCCAGCCAGAACATCCCGACAATCCCCAGCACGCCTGCCGCCGCCAGCATCCACAACGAGATCCAGCCGCGAATAATGCCGATAAACAGGAAGATGGCGAAGGCAATGATGATATTGGCGCGCGTACCGCCGACAATCATATACGTCAACAGGCCAAATGCGACGGTGCTGACCAGGAAGAACAGCCACGCTTTGCTGTCCTGGCGCAGAAAATAAACCACCAGCATCGCCGGGATGAAAAAGTAAAAGAAGCGTTTTAACGCCACGCCGGAAACTTCACTGGAGAAAATCTGGCTATACGACTGCAGGCGGAACAGTAAGAAACCGTTATGCATGAAGAAGATACCCACGCTGATCAGCGCAATCCCCATCAGAATCACCCAGGTGAGATGGGTTTCCACCCGATTCATCGTAAACAGCGGTTTGTGCGGCGCGTCCGCAATCCGTTTGCGTATACGGGTCTTATAGGTCACATAGTAGATCGCGTAGAAACAGGCGGCGGAAAGCAGCGCCTGTAGCAGGATTTCCGGCGGCGCGACGGCGACATCAAAGCGGAACGCCAGCACGCTGGTGAGTGGAAAGCCAAAAAAGAAGGTCAGCAAAAACAGCAGCGAGAAGAACACGTTGAAGTTGAAGCGCACGCGGCGAAATTCAAACCAGGTTAGCGTGGCGATAAACAACGTAGAGAGGAGCCAGACGACAAACAGGCCGCTGAACTGCATCAGACTCATAGCGCCTCCCCCTGCGGCAACCTGCAACGCGTGATGCCAGGGCTGCAAATAGTTCGGGCTAAAGAAGGTGATGGTATTTTTATCCACTGACGCCAGCTGGCGTTGTGCCTCGCGCACCACCTGTTCGTTGAGTTCATCGGTCGTAAACAGCACCGGAAGATGTTGTTCCACCATATCCTGCCAGAAGGGATTTTCGCGGTTCAACACGCAGGGCACACCTGCCTGAATCAGCAAGCATAAAGTGCCAATTCCCTGCTGACGGGCAAAAATAAAGTAACCGAGATCGCACTGACGCAGCAGCGCCAGATAGTCGTCAAACGCCAGCTTGTCGCTGAGGACCTGCAGGTTGTCTGCACTGAACAGTCTTAGCCCCGCCTGACGGACATCCGCGATATACGCCTCGTTATTCGCCGGATAGCCCATCGGGACAACCACATTTACGGTGTCGCCAAACTGCTGATGTACCGCCCGCAGCGCGGCAATATGGTCGTTGCTGCGATCGCCTGAGTTGCCCACCAGAATGGTCATTTTTCCGCTGCGTTGGCGATCGTTCACCATATTGTTGAGCGAGGGATCCATTCGCGTCGGAAAATAGAGCAGTTCTCCCGGCACGCGCGGGTGCTGTTGGGCGAAATAACTCAGATCGCCACGGGTGGCAAAAACGCCCCCCGACACGGCCTTGCGCCAGACGGCGAAGCGGATAAAACAGTTTGAATTTCAGACCACTGGAGACCTCATACAGGTCCGCACCCCAGATGTGCCAGTAAAACTGGCTGGGCTTAATTCCGCCGCTCAGTAACGCCAGCCACAGCGCCATATTGAACTGACCGTGGAAGAAGAAACGCTGCTGTCTGTTCTTTTTTAGCTTGCGCAATCACCGCTTGCGCCAGCGATTTTTTACCGCTGTAGAAACGAATGGAGAGCGCCGGGCAACTTTCCGTCAACCCGGCATCCTGACCGGCGACCATAAAGACGCGAGCGTGCTCGCTGGTCGATGCCAGCGTATCGTTAAAAAACCGCAGCACGGTTTGATTATGGTGAGGGATATCCGATCCCAGAACGTGAATCAGTACAGTCATGCCCGCCTACGCCAGAGTAAAAATACGCAACAACATAAAGAGAAATAGACGACATAGGTCGCCATATAGGCCTGTGCCGCACCCAGCGCGCCATGCGCCGGGATCAGCCAGTGCGCAAACACCGTCAGTAAAATGAACTGACTGATTTCCGCCAGAATATAAAAGCGCAGTGACGCTTTGGCGATCACCAGATATCCGAAGACATATGCCCCGACTTTCAGCACATCACCCACTAGTTGCCAGGCGAACAGATCGCGCATGGCGGTGAATTTCTCAGAGAACAGCAGCCAGATAGCAAAATCACGCAGCAGCCAGACGGTGAAACTCGCGGCGGCCACCGCAGGCAGAACAAACTTCAGCGACTTTACCACTTCCCGCGAGATGTCCCGCTTTTCGCTAAGGCGCGACAGCGTCGGCAACAGGTAAACGCTGAACGACGCGGTAATAAATTGTAGGTAAGCATCCGAGATACTGCTCACCCCTTGCCAGATCCCGACGTCATCCCAACTGTAGTGCGCCGCCAGCAGGTTTCGCATCATCACATACGCCACGGGCAGCGTGACGGAGGTGATCAGCGCCATCAGCGTGAACTTACTGAGCTGGCCCGCCAGCCCGTTGTCCCAGGACGGCTTGAGATAGCGCAGGGGGATCATCCCGCGTTTCATTAGCATGACGGCTGCCGGGATCACCACCAGCGCAGGTACCAGCGCCAGGCCGAGAAGTGCGCCTTCATAGCCGCCCAGCCGGTAACAGCCATAGTAGGCGACAACGCCAACCAGACTGCCGACAATCAGTGACAGCGCATTCCCGGCCGCATCACGAAATCCTTTCATTAACGCCAGCAGCAGGTTGGCCCAGGCAATACCCATTTGCACCAGCGCCACTAAGCGCACTAACCCCTGATACTGAGTATGACCAAACAGTCCCTGGCTAATCGGTGCCGCTGCGAGCAGAAACACCAGCGCCAGCAGCGTCGAAAATCCCAGTACCATGGCAGAGGACGTCCCGACCACTCGCCGCAGTTGTTCCGGCTGATCATGAGATTGCGCGACATATTTGGTGACGCCGTTGAAAATCCCGGCTCCCGCCAGGACACCAAGCACAGTGACCATCTGGCGGAAATTTCCCGCCTGCCCGACACCCGCCGGACCAAAGGATACCGCCAGCAGCTTCACGACCAGTAAACCGGCGCCAATTTTGACCAGCGTGCTGGCCGCCGTCCACAAGGAGGCCTTCGCAAGCGACATATCAGGCGAAATAATTCAGCAATGTCGTAATCACCGTGCGCTGATTCACTGCCGACAGGTTATAGAACAACGGCAGACGCAGCAGGCGTTCGCTCTCTTTGGTGGTATAGCGATCTTCACCTGCGAATTCACCAAACTTGTCGCCAGCCGGGCAGTCATGCAGCGGAATGTAGTGGAACACCGCCATAATCTCAGCTTCTTTCAGGAAGTTAATCAACGCGCTACGATCGTCAATGTCGCGCAGCTTGATATAAAACATATGGGCGTTCTGTTTGCAGTTATCCGGAATGGATGGCAGTTCAATTCTGCCCGCACGCGCCAGCGGTGCGAGGGCATCGTAGTAAGTCTGCCACAGCGCCAGACGCTGCTGATTAATGCGGTCCGCCGCTTCCAGTTGCGCCCAGAGATAAGCGGCCTGTAGATCGGACATCAAATAGCTGGAACCAATATCGCGCCAGGTATATTTGTCGACCTGGCCACGGAAGAACTGGCTGCGGTTAGTCCCTTTTTCACGAATGATTTCGGCGCGCTCAATAAGGCTGCGATCGTTAATCAGCGTTGCGCCGCCTTCGCCACCGGCGGTGTAGTTTTTGGTTTCGTGGAAACTAAAGCAGCCGATATGGCCAATGGTTCCCAGCGCACGGCCTTTGTACGTCGACATCACGCCCTGCGCGGCATCTTCCACCACAAACAGGCTGTACTTATCCGCCAGCGCCATGATGGTGTCCATCTCACAGGCCACACCCGCATAATGCACAGGCACAATCGCCCGTGTTTTTTTCGGTGATCGCCGCTTCAATGCGCGTTTCATCAATGTTCATGGTATCCGGACGGATATCCACAAAGATGATTTTGGCGCCGCGCAGCACAAAGGCATTCGCGGTCGAGACAAAGGTGTAACTCGGCATGATCACTTCATCGCCCGGCTGGATATCCAGCAGCAGAGCCGCCATTTCCAGAGAGGCGGTACAGGAAGGCGTGAGCAGCACCTTCGCACTGCCAAAACGCTGCTCAAGCCACTGTTGACAGCGACGGGTAAACCCCCCGTCGCCACATAGCTTGCCGCTGCCCATTGCAGACTGCATATACTCAAGTTCGGTACCCACCACCGGCGGTGCATTAAACGGAATCATGTTGTCACCTGTATAACCAGTACGCGGTGCTTTCTACATTCGCACCGCTTTGTATATAACGTTTAAGCGCGGCGGTGTTGCCCATTTGGGTCGCCACCCGCAATGTTGTTCTGCCGCGCGCCTGCGCCCAGCCCAGCGCCGCCTGCATCAGCTCGGCCCCAGCGCCACGCCCGGCGAGCAAGCCGATTCGCGCCTCGCGGTCATTGAGTTCGCGCAGTGATACGTAACCGCGAATATCTCCGCTTGCGGTACGAAGGACCAGACACTGATGATCAAAGGTGCCGCGCACCGCATTTTCAATCCACTGCGCATAAAAGCGAGCGCTGGCATCAGGCGCATACCACGGCGTGCGAAAACGGCTTTGCGCAAAGGCCGCCGCAGCGAGTTCACGCAAGGCCGGAATGTCCGTCAGTTGTGCAATTTCTGCGCCAGTTGGACCGTTGTTTTCCCCGACGGGGAGCGCAAAATCGACTTCGCCTTCCACCAGCGCAAAGCCAAACTGTTGCAGAGCATCCAGCTCGCGGGTATTGGCCGCCGGGATTTTGGCCTGCACCCGCGACCACGACCGTAAGACGTCTGCGGTCAATAACGGCGCCGCCGGATCCAGCCGGATAATGGCGCTGTTCACGCCAAAGAAGCGGTTTTCCCAGCCCAGCGGCTCAATACTGGCGTGGACGTGCACGAAGCAGCTCCAGTAAATACTGGCCATAACCTGTTTTTGCTAAGGCGCTGGCGGCGCGTTTCACGCCGTCATCATCCAGCCAGCCATTGCGCCAGGCAATCTCTTCCAGGCAGGCAATCTTGAATCCCTGACGCTTTTCCACCGTCTGCACAAAGGTACTCGCCTCAATCAGACTGTCATGCGTGCCCGTATCAAGCCAGGCAAAACCACGCCCGAGCAGCTCAACCGTCAGATTGCCCGCTTCGAGGTACATCTGATTGATAGAGGTGATCTCCAGTTCGCCACGCTCGGAGGGTTTTACCCGTTTGGCATACTCCACGACCTTGCTGTCGTAGAAATAGAGCCCGGTTACCGCCCAGTTAGATTTAGGTTCTTTCGGCTTCTCATCTAATGAGATGGCGCGGAAATTGTCATCAAACTCCACCACGCCAAACCTTTCCGGGTCCATCACCTGATAACCAAACACGGTCGCCCCTTCGGTACGCGCGGCGACATGGCGCAATTTAGGGCTGAACCCCTGACCGAAGAAAATATTGTCGCCTAACACCAGGCAGGAAGGTTCGCCGTTAAGGAACGTCTCACCGATGATAAACGCTTGCGCCAGGCCATCCGGACTCGGTTGTTCGGCATACTGTAAATGAATGCCAAATTCAGAGCCGTCACCTAACAGACGCTGAAAATATCCTTTATCTTCCGGCGTGGTGATAATCAGGATCTCACGAATACCGGCCAGCATGAGCACCGATAACGGATAATAAATCATCGGTTTATCGTAAATGGGGAGCAGCTGTTTCGACACGCCGCGCGTGATAGGATGCAAACGGGTGCCGGAGCCGCCCGCCAGAATGATACCTTTCATGCCTTCCTCCTCCGGGAAATTAGCCCTTCAGACCTAAACGTTGACCCTGATAACTGCCGTCTTGTACGGGCTTCCACCAGGCCTCATTCGCCAGATACCACTGCACGGTTTTACGCATGCCGCTTTCAAAGGTTTCCTGCGGCGTCCAGCCAAGCTCACGGGCGATTTTCGACGCATCAATAGCGTAACGTAAGTCATGACCAGGACGATCATCGACATAGGTAATCAGATCGCGATACTGCGAGATACCCTGCGGTTTATTCGGCGCCAGTTCTTCCAGCAGCCCGCAAATCGTCTCAACCACGTCCAGGTTCTTACGCTCGTTATGACCGCCGATGTTGTACGTTTCACCGACTTTTCCGGTGGTCGCCACGCAGTACAACGCTCTGGCGTGATCGTCCACATACAGCCAGTCGCGGACCTGCTGCCCGTTGCCATACACCGGCAGCGGTTTGCCCGCCAGCGCATTAAGAATCATCAGCGGGATCAGTTTTTCCGGGAAGTGGTATGGGCCATAGTTGTTGGAGCAGTTGGTGATAAGCGTTGGAAGACCGTAAGTACGCAACCAGGCGCGCACCAGGTGATCGCTGCTGGCTTTCGACGCGGAATAGGGGCTGCTTGGGGCGTAGGGCGTCGTCTCAGTAAAGAAATCATCCGTCGAGTGCAGATCGCCATACACCTCGTCCGTCGAAATATGGTGGAAGCGAAACGCCGATTTTTTCTCATCAGCCTGTTCACTCCAGTACGCCCGCGCCGCTTCCAGCAGCGTGTAGGTGCCAACAATGTTGGTTTCGATAAACGCCGCCGGACCGTCGATAGAGCGATCGACATGGCTTTCGGCGGCCAGGTGCATCACGCAGTCTGGCTGATACTGTTGAAAGACCCGATCCAGCGAGGCGCGATCGCAAATATCCACTTTCTCGAAAGCAAAGCGCTCGCTCTGCGCAACCGGGGCCAGCGACATCAGATTGCCGGCGTAGGTGAGTTTATCCACCACCACCACCGCATCTGCCGTCTCATTAATGATATGCCGTACCACCGCTGAGCCGATGAAACCTGCGCCACCCGTCACCAGAATCCGTTTCATTAACGCCACACTCCTTTGGTATCCACGACGAACGGTTGCTGCACAGCATCGCCCTGAATGGCTTTAAACTGTTTGTGATCGACCAACATGACCAGCACGTCGGCCGTCGCCAGCGCGTCGTTCAGTTCTGCCAGGGTGCAAAGACCGTCCAGCTTTTTCGGTAACTGGTGGATGTTCGGTTCCACCACCAGCGTTTCACCGCTGTGCCACTGGGCGATATTTTTCGCGATCCCCATTGCCGGGCTTTCGCGTAAATCATCAATATCTGGCTTAAAGGCGAGGCCAAAGCAGGCGATTTTCACTTCGCTGGCGCGCTTGTTCGTCGCCGCCAGGCAGTCCGCAACGGCGGCTTTGACCTGATCGACAACCCAGTGCGGTTTACCGTCGTTCACTTCACGCGCAGTGCGAATCAGACGCGACTGCTGCGGATTCTGCGCTACGATAAACCACGGATCGACCGCAATACAGTGCCCACCAACGCCGGGTCCCGGCTGGAGAATGTTGACGCGTGGATGGCGGTTCGCCAGGCGAATCAGTTCCCAGACGTTAATCCCCTGCCCGGCGCAAATCAGCGACAGTTCGTTGGCAAAGGCGATATTGACGTCGCGGAAGCTGTTTTCCGTCAGCTTGCACATTTCGGCCGTACGGGCATTGGTCACCACGCACTCGCCTTCAAGAAATATCTTGTACAGTTCGCTGGCGCGCGACGAGCACACCGGAGTCATTCCGCCGATCACCCGATCATTCTTGATCAGTTCAACCATCACCTGCCCCGGCAGCACGCGCTCAGGGCAATAGGCGATATTCACATCCGCCTGCTCGCCAGCCTGCTGTGGGAAAGTGAGATCCGGACGCATTTCCGCCAGCCATGCTGCCATCTGTTCGGTTGCGCCGACCGGAGAGGTCGACTCGAGGATCACTAACGCGCCCTTTTTCAGTACCGGCGCAACGGATTTCGCCGCCGCTTCGACATAGGCCATGTCCGGCTCATGTTCGCCTTTAAACGGCGTCGGTACCGCAATCAGATACGCATCAGCCTCAACAGGCGTCGTGGTAGCGCGCAGGAAACCGCCTTCCACTGCTGTTTTCACCACGTTATCCAGATCCGGCTCAACAATATGGATTTCACCGCGATTGATGGTTTCCACCGCATGCGGATTAACGTCCACCCCAATTACCTGTTTTTGGCGCGACGCAAAGGCAGCCGCCGTCGGCAAACCGATATATCCCAACCCAATCACAGAAATGGTAGAAAAACTCATAGCGATACCCGATTGTTTTTTAACGCGTGTAAAATGCGACCACAGGCCTGCCCGTCGCCGTAAGGGTTATGGGCGCGGCTCATGGTCTGATATTCGTTTTCGTCATGCAGCAGACGCGTGACTTCTTCGACGATGCGCTGTGGGTCTGTCCCCACCAGACGTACGGTCCCGGCGGTAATGGCCTCGGGTCGTTCGGTCGTTTCGCGCATCACCAGCACCGGTTTGCCCAGAGACGGCGCCTCTTCCTGAATTCCACCGGAGTCGGTCAGAATCAGCCAGGCGTGATTCATCAGCCAGACAAAGGGCAAATAATCCTGTGGTTCAATCAGCGTCACGTTTTCAACATGGCCGAGGATGCGGTTGACCGGCTCGCTGACGTTCGGATTCAGGTGTACCGGATAAACAATCTGCACATCCTGATTGGCGGCGGCAATTTCCGCCAGGGCGTGGCAGATCTGCTCAAACCCACGGCCAAAACTCTCGCGACGATGACCGGTCACCAGGATTAGCTTTTTATCCGAGCTGAGAAACGGATACTGTTCGGCCAGCTCTGAACGCAGCGTTTCGCTCGCCAGCACGCGATCGCGCACCCAGATCAGCGCATCAATCACCGTATTGCCGGTGACAAAGATGCGGCTGTCAGCGATATTCTCGCGCAACAGGTTTTGCCGCGAGTTCTCCGTCGGCGCAAAGTGATACATTGCCAGATGCCCGGTCAGCGTACGGTTTGCCTCTTCCGGCCATGGGGAATAGAGATCGCCAGTACGCAGCCCGGCTTCCACATGGCCTACTGGTATGCGTTGGTAAAAAAGCGGCCAGACTGGTTGCTATCGTTGTGGTGGTATCACCATGAACCAATACCACATCCGGCTTGAAGTCAGCGAGGATAGGCTTCAGCCCTTCCAGTATCCGACAGGTAATTTCCGTTAACCCCTGACCCGGCTGCATGATGTTGAGATCGTAGTCGGGGACAATAGAAAAGAGGTTCAATACTTGATCGAGCATCTCCCGATGCTGCGCGGTGACGCAGACTTTTGCGTCGAAATCAGGATCCTTTGCCAGCGCATGTACCAGAGGTGCCATTTTTATGGCTTCCGGTCGCGTGCCAAATACAGTCAGTACTTTCACATCGATTCTCTTCGAATAGTCAGTGAGGGCCCAGCCCCTCACTGCGGCAGTCGTGCTAAATCGTGCGGCGGCGGGTTAACGCAACACCTGCGCCGATAAGCCCCCCCCACGATGCCCCACATCACCATCAGGAAGGCACGGCGCGGGCTATCGCGTTTTACCGGCTCTTCCGGCGTACGCAAATAGCGATAGGTCTGAAAACGTGGGTCCAGGGTTGGGCCCACATTCAATGTATTTAGCATGGCTCGATTCTGGAAGTAGTCCAGATCGAAGGAGGGGCCAACCGCCTGTAAATTTTCAAGGCGTGCCTGAAGCATGGGGCGTCCTAGCAGAAACAGCTCCGAATCCGGTAATTCATCCGCCGGCACATCGGTCGCGCTGCGGGAGATATTGTGCTGTTCAGCGATTTTAAGCGCTTGTTCAATACTGCTCACGCGGCGGGAGAAAATCGCTTTCGCCACTTCTTCCTGACGTTTAACCTGCGCCTTCATTTGCACAGTCCGCGCACTCCACGCGCCTTTCAGTTCTTCATTGAGATGGCTTGCCGCGCGCTGACTGGAAAACGCCACATACTGACGGAGCAAATTGTTCGCATCAGGTGCCGTTTCGGCAATGAGTTTAACGCTGTCGTTAATGGCGCGGGCGAAATCACCGGGGGGTAAACTGAATGTTATTGATCATCTCATCAAGCATCGCGGCATCGGCTTTGCTGTTACCGACCATCCGCTGCTTGTAGTAGTCGGTTTGCAGCCAGAAATCGCGACGCGTATCCCAGGAGGCCAGTTGCATCACGAACTCTTTATAGGCTTCATCCATAACCGAAGGTTGATCGCCTGACGCATTATCGGCTTTCGTGTCCAGATTCCGCAAAAACTGCTGCTGGGAATAGTAACCACCCAACATATTCACTGTAGGGCGATCGGAGATGGCGGTCGCACTCCACTCCTGACGAGCAAAAAAAGTATAGGCCAGCGCGATCAGCGCGAATAACAGCGCGATACCGACAATCCACACCTTTCCTGCCCACAAGGTACGAAACAACCCACGAATATCCAGTTCATTTTCAGCGCTCACAGCGTGTGCCCCCGGTAATGGTTGAGTCATCGCACCCTCATTTACTTGGTTAATTTCGGATTGTTATCACGGTTTCTGCGTAATCTGCGCTTCAGACGCTTGATGAATCTCGCCACCTTCCAGGCACGCTTAATACAGTAACCGTAGAGGAAGAAGGCTAGCAAAAAAGAGCACCAACATGACCCATTCCGGGACAAAATGAGAGTATTCCGCAAACACACCAATCGAAGCCAGTATCGCGGCGGCAAGCGTGATCAGGACAAACGCCTGACGTGAAGTAAACCCTGCGCGCATGATCAAATGGTGAATATGCTGACGATCTGGTGAGAACGGGCTCATCCCTTTACGCAGTCGACGATACATAATGGCCACCATATCCATCAGCGGAATGGCGATGATCCACAGCGCGGTAACCGGGCTTATCGGGTGCGTCTGCCCCTGGGTGGTTTCAAGCAGGATCCAGATAACGGTAAAACCAATTAGCGTACTACCGGCATCTCCCATAAATACTTTAAAGCGACGACCGAGCGCACCGAGGTTCAGCAGAATATACGGTAGGATGGCGGCGATCATGGCAAAGCACCAGATAGCCAGACTTGTCTGTCCATCAAACCACAGGATAAGCCCCATCGCGGCAAATGAGACGCTTGAGAGCCCGCCTAATAAGCCGTCAATACCATCCACCATGTTGAATGCGTTGATTGCAGCCCATACGGCGAAGAGCGTGAGGAAATAACCAAACGGCCCGAGCACCATCTCCCACGGCCCAAAGATGTAACCCAGGCTGCTGAGATAGAGTTTGCCCACCACCATCATGATCACGCCAATAGCAGCCTGAATAGTGGCACGGATTTTTACACTAATATCAAAGCGATCGTCCAGTGCGCCGATAAAAACCAGGACACCGGCACAAGCCAGATAGAGAGCAGCGTGGGGAATATAAACATTCACAATGGCAAAGGTGAAACAGATCCCCGCATAGACTGAGATGCCCCCAACCAACGGTATCAATCCCTGGTGGCGTTTACGGAAGTTGGGTTTATCCACTAAACCGACCTTTTTTTGCGACCTTCCGCGCAAAAAACAGGAACAGTGTCGTGAATAAAAAAATACTGATGAGATCAGTACTGACTGTCAGTAAATTCACAATGCGTGCTCTCAGAGAAAATTATTAGCAGAAGTATAACCACGAAGGCCAGTATTCAGAAGTGAAACTCCAGTCCGAACCGTCTGTTTTGTTTAATTATTAACCACGGGTCGCACTTGATAGCTGACGCGCGCGCAGCGGTGAGCGATAATCCCAGGTTTGTTAATTTAGCGTTAAGATTACAGACATAAAAGCAAAACGCCACGTAAAAACGTGGCGTTTTCGGCTGAAAGCAAGTTTACGAGCGCTTCATCATGTCGAAGAAGTCGTCGTTGGTCTTGGTCATCGCCAGTTTATTAATGAGGAATTCCATCGCATCGATTTCGCCCATCGGGTGAATAATCTTGCGCAGGATCCACATTTTCTGCAGCTCTTCCTGAGTAGTGAGCAGCTCTTCTTTACGGGTACCGGAACGGTTGTAGTCGATAGCCGGGAAGACGCGTTTTTCAGCAATCTTACGAGAGAGGTGCAGTTCCATGTTACCGGTGCCTTTAAACTCTTCGTAGATAACTTCATCCATCTTAGAACCGGTATCGATCAGCGCCGTTGCGATGATGGTCAGGCTGCCGCCCTCTTCCACGTTACGCGCCGCACCAAAGAAACGCTTCGGACGATGCAGGGCGTTCGCGTCCACACCACCGGTCAACACTTTACCGGAAGCAGGAACCACGGTGTTGTACGCACGCGCCAGACGGGTGATGGAGTCGAGGAGGATGATAACGTCTTTCTTATGCTCAACCAGACGTTTCGCTTTCTCGATCACCATTTCTGCAACCTGAACGTGACGGGATGCTGGTTCGTCAAAAGTAGACGCGACCACTTCACCTTTAACCAGACGCTGCATCTCGGTAACTTCTTCCGGACGTTCATCGATCAGCAGCACCATCAGCACACAGTCTGGGTGGTTGTAAGCGATGCTCTGGGCAATATTTTGCAGCAGCATGGTTTTACCGGCTTTCGGTGGTGCGACGATCAGACCACGCTGACCACGACCAATAGGGGAAGCCAGATCCAGAACGCGCGCCGTTAAGTCTTCGGTAGAACCGTTACCACGTTCCATACGCAGACGAGAGTTTGCGTGCAGCGGGGTTAGGTTTTCGAAGAGGATTTTGTTACGGGCGTTTTCCGGTTTGTCGTAGTTAACTTCGTTAACTTTCAGCAGCGCAAAGTAACGTTCGCCTTCTTTTGGCGGGCGAATCTTACCAGAGATGGTATCACCAGTGCGGAGGTTGAAACGGCGGATTTGGCTGGGGGAAACGTAGATGTCATCAGGACCGGCGAGATAGGAGCTGTCTGCAGAACGGAGGAAACCAAATCCATCCTGCAATATCTCCAGCACACCGTCACCAAAGATATCTTCGCCACTCTTTGCGTGCTGCTTCAGGATGGCAAAAATAATGTCCTGCTTGCGCATACGAGCCAGGTTTTCCAGCCCCATATTTTCGCCGAGAGTGATCAGCTCAGAAACCGGCGTATTCTTTAATTCGGTAAGATTCATAATGGTGTGAGTTCTTAAACTTGGGGTAAATCTCGAACTTAATGTTGTGAATGGTATGGCAGGGTCATCCATGCCTGTTTACGGCCATCAACTCATGTCTGTTCGCTGTCTGGTCACAGGAAAGTACGCAGAACTGAAACGACAAGACGGATTGAATGATAAGCCAGGAATCTGTCCACTTCGCGTGCGAGAAAAACGGGAAGTATTGGAGTTATCAAGATTCAAACTTAATAAGGTATGTTTAATACGAAGTCAACACTAACTTAGCACGACTCAAGTCGGGCGTCCAGTCATCCGCATCAATTAGGATTCTGGTCGCCCGAACATGAGACGTCCTGCTTACGCCAGGTTAGCGTCGAGGAACTCTTTCAGCTGACCTTTGGACAGAGCGCCCACTTTGGTCGCTGCAACTTCACCGTTCTTGAACAGCAGCAGGGTCGGGATGCCACGGATACCATACTTCGGCGCAGTGCCTGGGTTTTGGTCAATGTTCAGTTTAGCAACCGTCAATTTGCCCTGATATTCGTCAGCGATTTCATCCAGAATCGGGGCGATCATTTTGCACGGTCCGCACCACTCTGCCCAGAAATCAACGAGGATCGCCCCGTCCGCTTTGAGTACATCCGTGTCAAAACTGTCGTCAGTCAGGTGAATAATTTTATCGCTCATATATAACTCCACAGGATTATGCCTGGCGTGTTGGTATAGCATTAACCAACTAAAGGTTGACTTTATTTCACCGGATACGCTTTCGTAAAGCAATAGTAAGCTGATATTCTACCACACTATGAGCAAAACACATTTAACAGAACAGAAGTTTTCCGACTTCGCCCTGCACCAAAAGGTTATAGAAGCCCTTGAAAAAAAAGGCTTTCATAACTGCACGCCCATACAGGCCCTCGCACTGCCGCTAACGCTGGCGGGTCGCGATGTTGCAGGGCAGGCGCAAACCGGTACCGGAAAAACGATGGCGTTCCTGACGTCGACGTTTCATTATCTTCTCTCTCATCCCGCGATTGACGATCGCAAGGTGAACCAGCCTCGCGCCTTGATTATGGCGCCGACGCGTGAGTTAGCCGTGCAGATCCACGCCGATGCCGAGCCGCTGGCACAGACAACCGGTCTGAAGCTGGGTCTTGCATACGGTGGTGACGGTTACGACAAACAGCTGAAAGTGCTGGAAAGTGGCGTCGATATTCTCATCGGCACTACGGGTCGTCTGATCGACTACGCGAAACAGAATCACATCAATCTGGGCGCTATCCAGGTGGTGGTCCTCGATGAAGCCGATCGCATGTACGATTTGGGCTTTATTAAAGATATCCGCTGGTTGTTCCGCCGCATGCCGCCGGCCAACCAGCGCCTGAATATGTTGTTCTCAGCCACCCTTTCTTACCGTGTGCGTGAACTGGCGTTCGAACAGATGAACAACGCCGAATACGTTGAAGTTGAGCCAGAACAGAAAACGGGTCACCGTATTAAAGAAGAGCTTTTCTATCCGTCTAACGAAGAGAAAATGCGCTTATTGCAAACGCTCATCGAGGAAGAGTGGCCGGATCGCGCCATCATCTTCGCGAACACCAAACACCGTTGCGAAGATATCTGGGGTCACCTGGCCGCCGATGGTCACCGCGTCGGCTTACTGACCGGCGACGTCGCACAGAAAAAACGTCTGCGTATTCTCGACGAGTTCACCCGTGGCGATCTGGATATTCTGGTCGCCACTGACGTTGCCGCTCGCGGTCTGCATATTCCGGCCGTGACGCACGTTTTTAACTACGATCTGCCGGACGATTGCGAAGACTATGTACACCGTATCGGTCGTACGGGCCGTGCTGGCGCAAGCGGTCACTCGATCAGCCTGGCCTGCGAAGAGTACGCCCTGAACCTGCCTGCGATTGAAACCTACATTGGTCACTCGATTCCGGTGAGTAAATACAACCCGGAAGCGTTGATGAACAATCTGCCGAAGCCGCTGCGTCTGACGCGTACGCGCCCTGGCAATGGCCCGCGCCGCTCTGGTGGAGCCCCGCGTAATCGTCGTCGTTCAGGTTAAAAAGTTATGCCATACACAACCTCTTTCAGCCTGTATCAAGGCGGCAAGAAAACAGACCCCGATGCGCTGACTTTAGTCAGTGATTCGGGTGAGAAAACGCAGCCAACACAGATACCGGTTTAGGGATGAAGTGTATGAATTCTACCTCGTTGTACGCAGCTATTGATCTCGGTTCCAATAGTTTTCATATGCTGGTAGTACGCGAGGTCGCGGGTAGCATCCAGACGCTCACGCGCATTAAACGTAAGGTGCGTCTGGCCGCTGGTCTTAACAACAACAATGTCCTTTCTGCTGAAGCCATGGAGCGCGGCTGGCAATGCCTGCGTCTGTTCGCTGAACGCCTACAGGATATTCCGCAGCCGCAAATCCGCGTCGTCGCCACCGCAACCTTGCGTATCGCGGTGAATGCCAGCGAGTTTATCGCTAAAGCGCAGGAAATCCTCGGTTGTCCGGTTCAGGTCATCAGCGGCGAAGAAGAAGCACGTCTGATTTATCAGGGCGTGGCGCACACCACTGGCGGTGCGGATCAACGTCTGGTCGTCGATATCGGCGGCGCCAGCACTGAACTGGTCACCGGAACGGGTGCGCAAACCACCTCTCTGTTCAGCCTGTCTATGGGCTGTGTCACCTGGCTTGAACGCTACTTTACCGATCGCAATCTGGCACAAGAGAATTTCGACGAAGCGGAAAAAGCCGCACGCGATGTGCTGCGCCCGATTGCTGATGAACTTCGCTATCACGGCTGGAAAGTCTGTGTCGGTGCCTCCGGTACGGTTCAGGCGTTGCAGGAAATCATGATGGCGCAGGGGATGGATGAGCGCATCACGCTGGCGAAACTGCAGCAGTTGAAACAGCGGGCGATTCACTGTGGTCGTCTGGAAGAGCTGGAAATTGAAGGGTTAACTCTGGAACGCGCACTGGTCTTCCCCAGCGGGCTGGCCATTCTGATTGCGATCTTCACCGAACTCAATATCCAGTGTATGACCCTGGCCGGCGGGGCATTGCGTGAAGGTCTGGTCTACGGAATGCTCCATCTCGCGGTGGATCAGGATATTCGTAGCCGCACACTGCGTAACATTCAGCGCCGGTTTATGGTGGATACCGAGCAGGCGCATCGCGTTGCCAGTCTGGCGGTGAGTTTTCTCGATCAGGTAGAAAATGAGTGGCATCTTGAGCCGATCAGCCGAGAACTGCTGATCAGCGCCTGCCAGCTGCACGAAATAGGCCTGAGCGTTGATTTCAGGCAAGCGCCTCAGCACGCTGCCTATCTGGTCCGCAATCTGGATCTGCCGGGCTTCACGCCCGCACAGAAAAAACTGCTCGCCACGCTGTTGTTAAATCAAACTAACCCGGTCGATCTTTCGTCTCTACATCAGCAAAACGCCGTGCCGCCGCGGGTAGCGGAACATCTTTGTCGTCTGCTCAGACTGGCGATTATCTTTGCCAGCCGTCGTCGTGACGATCTGGTGCCCGTCATTACACTGCAGGCGTCGAATGAAATTCTCACCTTAATGCTGCCGCCGAACTGGCTGGAACAGCATCCACTGGGCAAAGAGTTGATTGAACAAGAAAGCCAGTGGCAGAGTTATGTCCACTGGCCTTTAGACGTGCGTTAATCATTCACTGCCGGTAGCGGCGTAAACGCCTTATCCGGCTTCCAGCCTACGATTTCTCTCTTTTCGCGGCCATCATCGCTTTCAGATTCGCCAGATGGCTTTGCCCTTTCTGCATCCGTTCTTCGGCACTCACCACTTTACGCTCCTGCTCCCAGATCAGATCGTCCTGCGGTAACTCCAGCAGGAAACGGCTCGGCTCCGGGCGCACCAGCTCACCGTACTGACGCCGCTCTTTACACAGCGTAAAAATCAGCTCTTTCTGCGCGCGGGTGATGCCGACATAGGCCAGACGGCGCTCTTCATCAATGTTGTCTTCATCGATGCTGCTCTGGTGCGGCAGAAAGCCTTCTTCCATACCCACCATAAACACATACGGGAACTCCAGCCCTTTCGAGGCGTGTAGCGTCATCAGTTGCACCTGATCCAGCTCTTCCTCACTCTCGCCGCGTTCCATCATGTCGCGCAGCGTGAAACGCGTAACCACCTGCGTGAGCGTCATCGGCTCATCCAGTTCGCTCCCTTCCAGCATTTCAGTCATCCAGCTAAACAGCTGGTTGACGTTTTTCATGCGCATTTCAGCGGCTTTTGGGCTGGGCGACGTTTCATAAAGCCATGATTCGTAATCAATTCCGTGGATGAGATCGCGCACAGCGGCAATCGGCTCACGTTCAGCCAGCCGCTGAACCTCGCCCAGCCAGTGGGTAAAACGAGTGAGCGAGTCATAGCCGCGTCCGGTGAGCGTCTGGCTCAGCCCCAGATCAAAGCTGGCGGTAAACAGGCTTTTGTTGCGCGTCATCGCCCATTCGCCCAGCTTTTGCAATGTGGCGGGGCCGATTTCACGCTTTGGCGTATTCACAATGCGCAGAAACGCGCTGTCATCATCCGGATTCGTTAATACGCGCAGATAGGCCAGCAAATCTTTAATCTCCGGGCGGGAGAAAAACGACGTACCGCCAGAGATTTTGTAGGGGATCCGGTTCTGCATGAGGAATTTTTCAAACACTCGCGCCTGGTGGTTGCCGCGATACAGAATGGCGTAATCCTTATATTCCGTTTTATTCACAAAGTGATGAGCGATCAGCTCCCCGGTCACCCGCTCGGCTTCGTGCTCCTCATTATTCGCACTCAGGACTTTGAGTTCCGCGCCGTATCCCAGCTCGGAAAAAAGCCGTTTTTCAAAAACGTGCGGGTTATTGGCAATGAGGATGTTTGCCGCCTTCAGGATCCGCCCGGAAGAACGATAGTTCTGCTCCAGTTTGATGACCTGAAGGGCCGGGAAATCCTGACTTAACAACACCAGGTTTTGCGGACGCGCCCCGCGCCAGGAGTAAATCGACTGATCGTCATCCCCTACCACCGTGAATCGCGCCCGGTTTCCCACCAGCAATTTCACCAGTTCGTACTGACTGGTGTTGGTGTCCTGGTATTCATCCACCAGCAGATAGCGAATCTTGTTCTGCCAGCGTTCACGCACCTCTTCATTACGCTGCAACAGCAGCGTCGGCAGCAGAATCAAATCGTCAAAGTCGAGGACGTTACAGGCTTTCATATGCGCATCGTACAGCCCGTAGCAGTGGGCGAAGATGCGATCGCGCTCGCCTTTCGCACTGGCGGCAGCCTGCGCGGGCGTTTTCAAATCATTCTTCCAGTTCGAGATCGTCGAGATCAGCTGTTGCAACACGACTTTGTCGTCTTCAATCAGCCCTTCTGTCAGGTCTTTGAGCAGCGCAACCTGATCCGTATCGTCAAACAGAGAGAAATTCGATTTCATCCCCAATGCCGCGTATTCGCGTTTAATCACCTCCAGCCCCAGCGTATGGAAAGTGGAGATCATCAACCCGCGCGCTTCTTTGCGTCCCAGCGTTTGTCCAACACGCTCTTTCATCTCACGCGCCGCTTTATTGGTAAAGGTGACGGCGGCAATGTGCCGAGCCTGATAGCCGCAGCCACGGATCAGGTGAGCTATCTTGTTGGTGATCACGCGTGTCTTACCGGAACCCGCCCCCCGCCAGCACCAGGCAAGGTCCGGTGACGAATTCGACAGCTTGTTGTTGGCCGGGATTTAAACGCATAGGAAAAAGTGCTCAATCTTCGAACGGGGGACGAATTGTAGCAGAAAGCGAGGCAGAGATTGAGCTTTCCGTAACCGCGCGTGACGCTGCCTGTGAGAGCAAGTGAGCGTGTGCTGCTGTCCAGATTATGAACAATTCTGAACGCCGATCACACGGAAAAAATTACACGACGCCTGCACAAGGGGTTGAATTAACATATTGAGTATAAAAGGAAAACAGTAACAATAGACGGGCTAAGCTGCTTTGGCTTGTATAAACCAACAAAAAGAAGACCGTTCATCCCACTTTCTTTGTTTATTCAACCGAAACATTTCTGAATCAAATACGCTAATAAATCAGGTGCTGCCACGTACCGCACCTCCTCTCATGCTGAGCATACAATGAATAAGATCCAGGCCACTTACTACCTACAAGACTCAACCGCTCGCCAGATAGTCCAACGCACGATGGGGATTATCCCCTATTCGGTTAACGTTATGAATGAACACGGTATGATCATTGCCTCCGGTGAGGCGTCCCGTTTACATCAGCGCCACGAAGGTGCGGTGCTGGCGTTAACTGAAAACCGGATTGTTGAAATCGATTCGGCGACAGCAGACAAACTCAAAGGCGTGAAGCCCGGTATTAATTTACCGATAAATTTTCGCGATCAGCTTATCGGCGTACTGGGTATCACCGGAGAGCCGGGTGAGGTGAAGGCTTATGCGCAACTCGTCAAGATGGCGTCGGAACTCATCATTGAACAAATGGCGCTGCTGGAACAAAAACAGTGGGATAAACGCTACCGCGAAGAGCTGATCAACCAGCTCATTTTACGCGATCAGCCTCCGTTATCGTTAAGCGCCGTGGTCTCATGGTTAGGCGTTAATCTCCAGGTGCCGCGCGTGGTGCTTATCATGGAGTTGCAGCAGCCGGATCGCGATGCGCTACGAACGCTGATGGATTATTTTGAATACAGCGCCCGCGACCATCTGGTGACATTTTCCGACTTTAACGAGCTGATTATCCTCAAGCCCGTCACCCTGAAAAATGGGACTCTCAATAAATCGCTGGAGCAGCACGAGCTACAGAAATTTAAACATTACGCGCAATCCTGTGGCTTTTCACGTCTCATCGTCGGCGGGTATTTTGCGGGAGAAAATGGCCTGCGACGCTCCTATCAGACGGCGAAATCAACCCAGGCGATGGTGAAAAGGCTGAAGCTTAAGCATCAGTTTATCTTTCACGATGACTATGCGCTGGCCTCATTGCTGGGGGGGACTTTCCGGCACCTGGCAAGCGGAAGAGTTATCAAAAATATGGCGCGATTTGGTTGCTCAGGACAGCAAAGGCGTCATGCAAAAAACATTGCAGCACTATTTCGAACATAATTGTGATCTTTCGCAAACTGCCACCAGTCTGCATGTTCATGTGAATACCCTGCGCTATCGACTGCAACGCGTTGAAGAGATAACTGGAATAAAAATCAACAACTTGAAACAACTCCTTTGGTTGTACATTGGCATGGAGCTGCAGCGGTAGTCTGTATTTTCCTCCAAATTTACATCCTGTCAGACGCGTATTTTTTAGCGGATCCTCACAAGGCTATTCCCGGCGGCTTCTCCATACTGCCCCAGTCAATTTAATGGAGAAAGCAGAAGATGGTTTCAATATCCGCAACAGGCGCCATCATCGCACTCGTGGTGGCGATCGTCTTAATATTACGCAAAGTCTCTCCCGCGTACGGCATGATGGTGGGTGCGCTGGTTGGCGGCCTCGTCGGCGGGGCAGACCTGGTTCAGACCGTCACGTTGATGGTCACGGGTGCGCAGGGCATCACCAATGCCGTACTGCGTATTCTCGCTGCAGGTGTACTGGCTGGTGTACTGATCGAATCCGGCGCCGCGAATACTATCGCGGAAACGGTGGTAAAAAAAGTGGGCGAAAGTCGCGCCCTGCTCGCATTAGCCATCGCCACGATGATTCTGACGGCCGTTGGCGTTTTTATCGATGTCGCGGTGATTACCGTCGCGCCGATTGCGCTTTCGATAGCCAGACGCGCCGGGTTATCAAAACTCGCCATTTTGCTGGCGATGATTGGCGGGGGCAAAGCGGGTAACGTAATGTCGCCAAATCCCAATGCCATTGCCGCTTCGGATTCCTTCCATGTCCCGCTCACATCCGTCATGATGGGAGGGATTATTCCCGGCCTGTTCGGCCTGGCAATCGCCTATTTTCTGGCGAAGCGTCTTAGCCAAAAAAGGCTCGATGGTCACGACGGAAGAGATCATTTCTCAGGACACACACGGTACGCAACCCGGATTCCTGGCCGCCATCAGCGCCCCCCCTTGTTGCCATTATTCTGTTAGCGCTGCGTCCTGTTGCGGGCATTGCTATCGATCCGCTCATTGCTCTGCCAGTGGGAGGATTAGTCGGCGCGATCCTGATGGGCCGATTTAAACAAAGTAACGCCTTTATGATGTCCGGGCTGACGCGCATGGCTCCTGTCGCCATTATGCTGCTCGGTACCGGCACGCTGGCCGGCATCATTGCCAACTCGGCGTTAAAAGAGGTCCTGATCGATGGGTTAACCTCTTCCGGTCTCCCTTCTTATCTCCTGGCCCCCATCTCTGGCGCAATTATGTCGATGGCCACCGCGTCGACAACAGCCGGAACCGCCGTTGCGGCAGGCGTGTTCAGCCAGACGCTACTGGGGCTTGGCGTCTCTGCGCTTGCCGGTGCAGTCATGATTCATGCCGGGGCGACTGTTCTGGATCATCTCCCTCACGGCAGTTTTTTCCACGCCACTGGCGGTAGCGTCAGTATGCAAATCCATGAACGCTTAAAACTTCTGCCTTATGAAACCCTTGTCGGTTTCGTCATCGCATTGATTTCGACACTGCTGTTTGGTGTCTTCGGACTCGCCGGGTAAGCACACGATGAAAATTGTTATCGCACCAGATTCATTTAAAGAAAGTTTGTCTGCCATGCAGGTGGCGTCGGCTATCGAACAGGGGTTTCGCGAAATATATCCCGATGCCCAGTATGTCAAATTACCGATGGCGGACGGCGGCGAAGGCACCGTTGAGTCGATGGTGGAGGCCACTGAGGGCCATTACCAATTTATCGATGTCACGGGACCTCTGGGAACACAGGTCCAGGCTCGCTGGGGAGTGTTGGGTGACGGGAAGACGGCGGTGATCGAAATGGCCGCGGCGTCAGGTCTCCACCATGTACCGCCAGAGCATCGTAACCCACTGATAACCACCAGCTATGGAACGGGCGAGCTCATCCTTGCCGCTCTCGATCGGGGCGTTGAGCACATTATTCTCGGCATTGGCGGCAGCGCGACGAATGACGGAGGCGCGGGCATGCTGCAGGCGCTGGGGATTGCCCTTCTTGATGCGCATGGAGATGCGCTTCCCCCAGGCGGCGGTGCGCTCAGTAAACTGGCAAAAATCGATACCACCCGCGCCGACCCGCGCCTGAAGACGGTCTCCGTCACCGTGGCCTGCGACGTCAACAATCCGCTGTGCGGTCCGACGGGCGCCTCTGCCATTTTCGGCCCACAAAAAGGGGCGACGGAAGAAATGGTTGCAGCGTTAGACGGTGCGCTGGCGGTTTATGGCAAGCGACTACAGGAGTTTACCGGTCGGGATGTAATGAATACGCCAGGCGCTGGCGCAGCAGGCGGAATGGGAGCCGCATTACTCGGTCTACTGGACGCTGATTTAAAACCCGGCGTAGAGATTGTGATTAACGCGCTGCAGCTGGAGCGTCTGGTAGCCGATGCCAGTCTGGTGATCACCGGGGGAGGGCCGCCTCGACAGCCAGAGCATCTGCGGCAAAACGCCGATTGGCGTCGCCCGCTGCGCCAAACGCTATCAAAAACCAGTGATTGCGCTTGCCGGCGGTTTAACTCTGGATCATCAGATTGTTCATGAGCATGGGCTGGATGCTGTTTTCTCTGTGTTGACGCGCATCGCCACGCTACCGGAAGCCTTAGAGGACGCGGAATACAATCTGCGCATTTCGGCACGTAATATTGCCAGCGTCTGGAAGCTGTCGCAGCAGCAGTTACACTAATCCTGTATCCAGGCCAGTCACCAACGACTGGCCTGGATATTCTTTCCCTCTCCCCACGTGCTAAAATCGCCTCCTTCATTTCCCCGACTCAAGGCACGACCATGGCAAAAACCGCAGCAGCACTGCATATCCTTGTTAAAGAAGAGAAACTGGCACTGGATCTTCTGGAGCAGATTAAAAACGGCGCCGACTTCGGCAAACTGGCGAAGAAACACTCCATCTGCCCGTCAGGCAAACGAGGCGGTGATTTAGGTGAATTCCGCCAGGGCCAGATGGTTCCGGCGTTCGATAAAGTAGTCTTTTCCTGCCCGGTGCTGGAGCCTACCGGCCCGCTGCACACCCAGTTCGGTTATCACATTATCAAAGTGTTGTATCGCAACTAATAAAAAAGCCCGGTGGCGCTAGCGCTTACCGGGCCTACGATGTTGTTCTTTTGTAGGTCGGGTAAGCGCTAGCGCCACCCGACAATCTACTTAACCCGCTACCGCAATGCGCTTCATATCCGTCATATAGCCGCGCAGTTTCTGGCCGACTTTCTCAATAGCATGGCTGCGAATCGCGTCGTTGACATCACGCAACTGAGCGTTATCCACTGCGCCTTCAGCAATCGCTTTACCCAGGTCGCCGGTCTGCAGCGTAGTCATGAACTCTTTCAGCAGCGGTACGCAGGCGTAAGAGAACAGGTAGTTACCGTATTCTGCGGTATCAGAGATAACCACGTTCATTTCGTACAGACGCTTACGGGCGATGGTGTTGGCGATCAGCGGCAGCTCGTGCAGTGATTCGTAGTACGCGGACTCTTCGATGATGCCGGAATCTACCATCGTTTCGAACGCCAGCTCAACGCCCGCTTTCACCATCGCGATCATCAGTACGCCTTTATCGAAGTACTCCTGCTCGCCGATTTTACCTTCATACTGCGGCGCGGTTTCGAACGCAGTTTTACCGGTCTCTTCACGCCAGGTCAGCAGTTTCTTATCATCATTCGCCCAGTCAGCCATCATGCCGGAAGAGAACTCTCCGGAGATGATGTCGTCCATATGTTTCTGGAACAACGGCGCCATAATTTCTTTCAACTGTTCGGACAGCGCGTAAGCGCGCAGTTTCGCAGGGTTGGACAGACGGTCCATCATCAGCGTGATACCGCCCTGCTTCAGCGCTTCAGTGATAGTTTCCCAGCCGAACTGAATCAGTTTCTCGGCATATGCCGGGTCAGTCCCTTCTTCCACCAGCTTATCGAAGCACAGCAGAGAGCCCGCCTGCAGCATACCGCACAGAATGGTCTGCTCGCCCATCAGGTCAGATTTCACTTCCGCAACGAAAGAGGATTCCAGCACGCCAGCACGGTGACCACCGGTGGCCGCGGCCCAGGCTTTGGCAATCGCCATACCTTCGCCTTTCGGATCGTTTTCCGGGTGAACCGCGATCAGGGTCGGCACGCCGAAGCCACGTTTGTATTCTTCACGCACTTCAGTACCCGGACACTTCGGCGCCACCATCACCACGGTGATGTCTTTACGGATCTGCTCGCCCACTTCAACGATGTTGAAGCCGTGAGAGTAACCCAGCGCCGCGCCGTCTTTCATCAGCGGTTGTACAGAACGCACCACGTCAGAGTGCTGTTTGTCTGGTGTCAGGTTAACCACCAAATCCGCCTGCGGGATCAGCTCTTCATACGTGCCGACTTTGAAGCCGTTTTCAGTCGCTTTACGCCAGGATGCGCGCTTCTCAGCAATCGCCTCTTTACGCAATGCGTAGGAGATATCCAGACCGGAATCACGCATGTTCAAACCCTGGTTCAGACCCTGCGCGCCACAGCCGACGATAACCACTTTTTTTACCCTGAAGGTAGCTCGCGCCATCGGCGAACTCATCGCGGCCCATAAAGCGACATTTACCCAGTTGTGCCAGCTGCTGGCGCAGGTTCAGTGTATTAAAGTAGTTAGCCATGGGTGATACCTCGTGATGTTGTGTGTCTTCTTGTTCGGTTCGCGTTTCAGCGAGAATGCACCCACATTACAACAGGAAATTTATTGCGGAAATTGATATATTCACAACGCCACGTTGCAATATCTGCAACATGAAAAAGGGAAGGAGAATTCGTGGATATACGCGATCTGAAAATGTTCCTGCATCTGGCGGAAAGCCGTCACTTTGGTCGTAGCGCACGAGCGATGCACGTCAGCCCTTCCACGCTGTCACGGCAGATCCAGCGCCTGGAAGAAGACCTCGGCCAGCCGTTGTTTGTCCGCGATAACCGCACGGTTACCCTGACCGAAGCGGGTGAAGAGCTGCGAACGTTTGCCCAGCAGACGCTGTTGCAGTATCAGCAACTGCGCCACACCCTCGATCAGCAAGGCCCGTCGCTGTCCGGCGAACTGCATATCTTTTGCTCGGTCACGGCGGCTTACAGTCATCTGCCGCCAATCCTCGATCGTTTTCGCGCGGAGCATCCCTCAGTTGAAATTAAACTCACCACCGGCGACGCCGCCGATGCCATGGAAAAGGTGGTGACCGGCGAAGCGGATCTGGCGATTGCCGGTAAGCCAGAAACGCTGCCGGGAGCAGTCGCTTTCTCGATGCTGGAAAATCTGGCGGTAGTGTTGATTGCTCCGGCACTGCCCTGCCCGGTACGCAATCAGGTCTCGGTAGAGAAACCCGACTGGTCCACAGTGCCGTTTATCATGGCCGATCAGGGCCCGGTGCGCCGCCGTATTGAGCTGTGGTTTCGTCGCCATAAAATCAGTAATCCGCAGATTTATGCTACCGTGGGCGGTCATGAAGCGATGGTGTCGATGGTTGCGCTCGGCTGTGGCGTAGCGCTGCTGCCCGAAGTGGTGCTGGAAAACAGCCCCGAACCGGTGCGCAATCGCGTGATGATTTTAGAGCGTAGCGACGAGAAAACCCCGTTCGAACTGGGCGTCTGCGCGCCGAAAAAGCGGCTGCATGAGCCGCTTATTGATGCGTTCTGGAAAATTGTACTGGAGCGCAAAATTGCCGAGTAATATTAGCGTCAGGCCTAAAAGCAGAGGTAGATTCAGTTTTGCGGAATCTTTTCTGTATAATGGCAAGCCATAATACACAGACGGTGTCATTGCCCCTATGACAGCGAAACACAACCTAAATTAGCCATCATTATGATAATCAAGCCAAAAATCCGTGGATTCATCTGTACAACGACCCATCCGACTGGCTGTAAAGTCAATGTGGAAAAGCAGATCGAGTACGTTAAACAAAACGGGAAAATCGAAAACGGTCCTTCCCGCGTGCTGGTCATCGGTGCTTCAACCGGTTATGGACTGGCATCGAGAATCTCCGCAGCGTTTGGCAGCGGAGCCGCCACTATCGGCGTATTTTTCGAAAAACCGGGTACAGAAACGAAACCAGGTTCAGCAGGCTGGTATAACGCCGCGGCTTTCGATGAAGCAGCAAAGCGTGAAGGTCTGTATTCCAAAAGCATTAACGGTGATGCGTTCTCCGACGAATGTCGTGATGAAGTCATCAGGCTCATCAAAGAAGATCTGGGCCAGATTGATTTAGTCGTTTATTCGCTCGCTTCCCCGGTTCGTAAAATGCCGAAAACGGGTGAAGTTGTCCGTTCAGCGCTGAAACCTATTGGCGAGGTTTACACCTCAAAAGCGATTGATACCAACAAAGATCAGATCACAACGGCCAGCATTGAACCCGCAACGGAAGAAGAAGTTCAGAACACCGTGACCGTAATGGGCGGAGAGGACTGGGAGCTGTGGATAGATGCTCTGCGCCAGGCCAATGTGCTGGCCGACGGCGTGAAAACCGTTGCTTACTCTTACATCGGTACCGACCTGACGTGGCCAATCTATTGGCATGGCGCGCTGGGTAAAGCGAAAGAAGACCTTGACCGTGCGGCAGGCGCGCTGCGTAATCAACTGTCTCCGATCAATGGCACAGCCAACGTTGCGGTCCTGAAATCGGTAGTTACACAGGCTTCTTCAGCCATTCCAGTGATGCCGCTGTATATCTCTATGGTCTTCAAGCTGATGAAAGAACAAGGGATTCACGAAGGATGCATTGAGCAGATTAACCGCCTGATGACCACCAGCCTGTACGGTGACAAGGCTGCGCTTGATGACCACCAGCGTATCCGTATGGATGACTGGGAACTGCGTGAAGATATTCAGCAGGCATGCCGGGATCTGTGGCCACTGATCACCACCGAAAACCTGGCGCAAGAAACCGATTATGCAGGCTACAAACTTGAGTTTCTCAATCTGTTCGGTTTTGGCCTCGACGAAGTCGATTACGAGGCAGATGTAAACCCCGAAGTCGAATTTGATGTGATCACGCTGTAATCTGCTGATACAGTTGCAAAAAAGGGTTCATGTGTAAGCATGAACCCTTTTTTTAATGGCAGAGTTTAACCCGCGAGGAAGAAGCGGAACGCCGGGTTATTCGTTTCATCGTGACACTCATAGCCCAGTTCCTGCAAACGCGTTTCGAAATCGGGTTCATGATCGCCCAGTTCAAACGCCGCCAGCACGCGCCCGTAGTCGGTCCCATGACTGCGGTAGTGAAACAACGAGATATTCCAGTGCGTCCCAAGCGTATGCAAAAACTTAAGCAGCGCGCCCGGCGATTCCGGAAACTCGAAGCTGAACAGACGCTCCTGCAGCGGCTTCGACGGACGCCCACCAACCATATAGCGGACGTGCAGTTTCGCCATTTCATCGTCAGAGAGATCGACCACGCTGTAGCCACCGTCACGCAGCAAATTCAGGATTTCGGAACGTTCTTCCATCCCCCCTGCTCAGCCGGACACCGACGAAAATACAGGCGTTCTTATCATCGGCAAAACGATAGTTAAACTCAGTGACCGAGCGACCGCCCAGCAACTGGCAAAATTTCAGGAAGCTGCCTTTCTCTTCCGGAATGGTGACCGCCAGCAGCGCTTCGCGCTGTTCCCCCAGCTCGCAACGCTCGGAAACGTAGCGCAGGCCGTGGAAATTGACGTTAGCGCCGGAAAGGATATGTGCCAGACGTTCGCCGCGGATGTTGTGCTGAGCAACGTACTTTTTCATTCCCGCCAGCGCCAGCGCACCGGAAGGCTCCGCCACTGCGCGAACATCTTCAAACAGGTCTTTCATCGCCGCACATATCGCATCGCTATCCACGGTGATGATGTCATCGAGATATTCCTGACACAGACGGAAGGTTTCATCGCCAATGCGTTTAACCGCCACACCTTCGGCGAACAGCCCAACGCGCGGGAGATCGACCGGATGACCCGCGTCCAGAGCCGCTTTCAGACAGGCGGAGTCTTCCGCCTCCACCGCAATGACCTTGATTTGCGGCATCAGTTGTTTGATCAGTACCGCCACGCCCGCCGCCAGACCACCACCGCCGACCGGTACAAATACACGATCGAGATGGGCATCCTGCTGCAGTAATTCCAGCGCCAGCGTTCCCTGACCGGCAATCACCATCGGGTGATCGAACGGCGGAACCCAGGTAAAACCCTGCTGCTGCGACAGTTCAATCGCTTTCGCTTTCGCTTCATCAAAGTTCGCGCCATGCAGCAGCACTTCGCCGCCAAAGCCCCGAACAGCGTCAACTTTGATATCCGCCGTTGCCACGGGCATTACGATCAGTGCCTTCACGCCCAGACGAGCGGAGGAGAACGCTACACCCTGAGCATGGTTGCCTGCAGAAGCGGTAATCACCCCGTGAGCTTTTTGCGCCTCGGTCAGCCCTGCCATCATCGCGTAAGCGCCACGAAGCTTGAAGCTGTGTACCGGCTGTCTGTCTTCTCGCTTCACGAGGATCACGTTATCAAGGCGCGATGAGAGCTTTTCCATTTTTTGCAGCGGCGTCACCTGCGCCGCTTCATATACCGGCGCCCGGAGTACCGCACGCAGATATTCAGCCCCTTCCGGGGCTGCTGACAGAGGTTGTGATTCGGCCATCATCAGCCTCCCAGTTTCGATTTATCGCGCACCGCGCCTTTATCGGCGCTGGTCGCCAGGCTGGCATAAGCACGCAGCGCAAACGACACCTGACGCTGGCGATCTTTCGGTGTCCAGGCTTTGTCGCCGCGAGCTTCCTGTGCTTCACGACGCGCGGCAATTTCCGCATCGCTCAACTGCAGTTGAATGCCACGGTTTGGAATATCAATAGCAATCATGTCGCCGTCTTCAATGATCGCGATATTGCCGCCGCTGGCCGCTTCCGGCGAGACGTGGCCAATGGAGAGGCCGGAAGTGCCGCCAGAGAAACGACCATCTGTCACCAGCGCGCAAGCTTTACCAAGGCCCATCGATTTGAGGAAGGTGGTTGGATAGAGCATCTCCTGCATCCCCGGTCCGCCTTTCGGCCCTTCGTAGCGGATCACCACCACGTCACCTTCCACCACTTTGCCGCCGAGGATCGCGTCTACCGCTTCATCCTGGCTTTCATACACTTTGGCCGGACCGGTGAATTTCAGGATGCTGTCGTCCACACCGGCGGTTTTCACGATGCAGCCGTTTTCCGCGAAGTTACCGTACAGCACGGCCAGACCGCCGTCTTTGCTGTAGGCGTGTTCCAGCGAGCGAATGCAACCTTCGGCGCGATCGTCATCCAGCGAGTCCCAGCGGCAATCCTGCGAGAACGCCTGCGTGGTGCGAACCCCCCGCCGGACCCGCACGGAACATCTGTTTCACGGCGTCATCTTGTGTCACCGTGATGTCATACTGCTCCAGAGTTTGCGGCAGCGTCAGTCCCAGCACGTTTTTCACGTCACGGTTCAACAGGCCCGCGCGATCCAGTTCGCCCAGAATGCCCAGCACGCCACCCGCCCGGTGAACGTCTTCCATATGGTATTTCTGGGTACTTGGCGCCACTTTGCACAGTTGCGGCACTTTGCGGGAGAGCTTGTCGATATCGCTCATCGTGAAGTCGATCTCCGCTTCCTGCGCCGCCGCCAGCAAATGCAGTACGGTATTCGTGGAACCGCCCATCGCGATATCCAGCGTCATGGCGTTTTCAAACGCCGCCTTGCTGGCAATGTTACGCGGCAGCGCGGAGGCGTCATCCTGCTCGTAGTAACGTTTAGTCAGCTCAACAATGCGTTTACCGGCATTGAGGAACAGTTGCTTACGATCGGCGTGAGTGGCCAGCAGAGAACCGTTACCCGGTTGCGACAGACCCAGCGCTTCGGTCAGGCAGTTCATTGAGTTCGCGGTAAACATTCCGGAACAGGAGCCGCAGGTCGGGCAGGCAGAACGTTCAACCTGATTACTCTGATCGTCAGAAACTTTCGGGTCCGCACCCTGGATCATGGCATCGACCAGATCAAGTTTGATGATTTTATCGGAAAGTTTGGTTTTCCCGGCTTCCATCGGACCGCCGGAAACAAAGATCACCGGTATATTCAGACGCAGAGAAGCCATCAGCATCCCTGGGGTGATTTTGTCACAGTTGGAGATACACACCATCGCATCGGCGCAATGGGCATTCACCATGTATTCCACCGAGTCGGCGATCAGCTCACGCGATGGCAGTGAATAAAGCATGCCTCCGTGGCCCATGGCGATACCATCATCCACCGCAATGGTATTGAACTCTTTCGCCACGCCGCCAGACGCTTCAATCTGCTCAGCAACCAGTTTACCGAGATCGCGCAGGTGAACGTGCCCTGGCACAAACTGGGTGAATGAGTTCACGACGGCGATAATCGGTTTGCCAAAATCGGCGTCGGTCATCCCGGTGGCGCGCCACAACGCGCGGGCTCCCGCCATATTGCGGCCATGTGTAGTGGTGGCGGAACGATACTTAGGCATGCGTTATTTACTCCTGGTGTCTGTAAAACGGGACGGTGCGTGCCGTCCCATTTATCTTTAATTATGAATTTACCTGATCCAACCAGCCCCGTTTGTCCTCGGTTTCGCCGGTAAACAGGCCGAAGAACGCTTGCTGGATGCGTTTGGTGACTGGGCCACAGCGGCCTTCGCCCACCTGAATGCCGTCAACGCTGCGAACCGGGGTGATTTCCGCCGCGGTACCGGACATGAATACTTCATCCGCCAGATACAGAGATTCGCGGGACAGTACCTGCTCGCGCACTTCGATACCCAGATCTTTCGCCAGCTTGATAATGGCATCGCGGGTGATGCCCGGTAGCGCGGAAGAGGTAAACGGCGGGGTAAACAGCACTCCGTCTTTCACTTCAAACAGGTTTTCACCGGCGCCTTCAGAGATATAACCATTCACGTCCAGCGCGATACCTTCCTGATAACCGTGACGACGCGCTTCGCTACCCACCAGCAGTGAGGAGAGATAGTTACCGCCCGCTTTTGCGGCGGTCGGGATGGTGTTTGGTGCGACACGATTCCAGGAAGACACCATTGCATCAATCCCTTGCTCCAGCGCTTCAGCGCCCAGATATGCCCCCCACGGGAACGCAGCAATGATCACATCGGTGGTATAACCGGCTGGCGGGTTTACGCCCATGCCAACATCGCCAACAAACACCAGCGGACGAATGTAGGCGCTGGTCAGATTGTTTTTACGAATCACTTCACGGCAGGCCTCCATCAGCTCATCTACGCTTTGAGAGACCGGAAAACGATAAATTTTGGCTGAATCATGCAGACGCTGCATATGTTCGCGATGACGGAACACCACCGGGCCTTTGTGCGAGTCATAGCAACGGATACCTTCAAAAACAGACGTACCGTAATGCAGTGCGTGGGACATCACGTGAACTTTCGCGTCTTCCCAACGTACCATCTCGCCATTGAACCAAATGTAATCCGCTTTTTTCGTCGTCATTTCTTCTTCCTGTCGCGCTTACGCGCGGATTTGTTGTGATGTGGTTGTGCTCTGGCAGATGGCTACATGGGCAACGTCTACCAGCTTTGATAACTGACTAAACAGTAAGTCGACCGACCGTGGGCTGGCAACGGTCAATTCGATATTTATATTTTGCGCGTCACGGGCGGCTTCCATATTCATGGCGCAGACCTGAAAACCACGGTGGCGTACCACGCGCAGTACGCGTTCTAACGTTTCCGGATTAAAGCGAGCCTCTACGGCGACCTGATGTTGCATCATGATAATTTCTCCAGCATTTCAGAGTTGCTGGCGCCAGGCGGCACCAGTGGCCAGACATTCTCAAGTTCGTCGATTGAGACATGAAGCAGGTATGGCCCGTCGCTGTTCAGCAGGGTATCGAGTGCCGCTTCAACCTGGTCTTTTCGGGTGATGTGTTGGCCAGGGATGCCGAAGGCGCTGGCTAACGTGAGGAAATCGGGGTTATCGGTTAAGGTGGTTTCGCTATATCGTTCCTGGAAAAACAGCTGCTGCCATTGTCGTACCATACCTAACCGTTGGTTATCCAGTAAGACTATCTTCAACGGTAACTGCTTACGTTTTACGGTGCCCAGCTCCTGAACATTCATCATGAAGGAGCCGTCACCGGAGATACAGATAACGGTGTCGTCCGGTCGCGCAACCTGCGCCCCAACAGCAGCCGGTAAACCAAAGCCCATCGTGCCTAAACCACTGGAGGTGATAAAATTCTCCGGGCGACAGTACGTCATATATTGTGCAGACCACATCTGATGCTGACCGACATCCGTCGTCACCACACAGTCGGCGGGTTTACGCTCCGACAACTGTTTCAGCAGCAGCGGCGCGTAGATGGCCTCTCCGGGATGATCGTAACGCCAGGTATGGTCAGTACGCAGTTCCGCATTACGCTGACGCCATTCATCGATGTCGACCGGCTGTTGCAGCGCAGGCAGTAGCGCATTCAAATCGCCCTGCAAGGTGACATGCGCCCGGCGAAGTTTGTTCAGTTCGGCCGGGTCGATATCCATGTGGATAACACTGGCATGCGGCGCGAAGGTATCCAGCTTGCCGGTCACCCGGTCATCAAAACGTGCACCGACTGCAATCAACAAATCACACTCTTGCACGGCAAAATTCGCGGCTTTGGTACCATGCATACCAAGCATCCCCAGATAGTAGGGATAATCCGCCTCGACAGCACCCAGTCCTTTCAGCGTGCAGGTAACCGGAATTTGCGTTACCGCAATAAACTCACGCAGCGCCGGAACAGCCTGCGCCATGCCTACACCACCACCCACATACAGCATGGGTTTCTGCGCCTGAGCCAGCATTTTTCGGGCCTGTTCAACACCTGCCTGCGGGAACGGCTCGGCGTTTTCAACGGTTGTAAAATAGGGTTCCAGCGCCCCGCTGGCTAACTGGATATCTTTCGGAATATCGACCAGCACCGGACCAGGACGGCCAGTGTTAGCAACTTCAAACGCTTCGGCCATGATGCGTGGCAGCTCTTCCAGCGATTGCACCAGAAAACTGTGCTTAGTACAGGCCAGCGACAGTCCCAGTACGTCCACCTCCTGAAACGCATCAGTGCCGATGAGCGGCGCAGCAACCTGCCCGGTGATCGCGACAACAGGGACCGAATCTAACAGCGCATCTGCAAGTCCGGTGATCAGGTTGGTTGCCCCCCGGACCAGACGTGGCGATACACACTCCCGTTTTACCGGTGGAACGGGCATAACCAATGGCTGCGATCGCGGCCCCCTGTTCGTGTCGGCACAGCAGGTGTTCCACGCCACCGTCGTACAACGCATCGTAGACCGGCATAATTGCGCCACCGGGATAGCCGAATACGGTGTCGACCCCCCTGTGCACGCAACGCATGTACCACCCACTGTGCTCCATTCATAGTTAGTTCCCCGTCATAAATCTGAAGAAACAGAATTTTATGCTGTTATTCATTTTCTGCTCCTCTGTTGTGTTTTTAAGGTCAAAAAAAAAACCCCCCGGACCTTTCGGTGCGGGGGGTCTTAGTTCGTTAAGGCTTGATTTTTAAGCCTTTCCTCGTCCAAGTGCAGCCCCGCACGGTGGGATAATAATCACCACCACGCTAATCACGACCAGGCTAATCACTCGTAGAAGGGCTGTCATTTTTGTCTTTTCTGGCATCTTGTTCGAAGGAATGCCTAAAGAGTTACCATAGATTTCGCCAATAGCACAAGATTTTTTTATTTTCCTTTTTTCTGACTCAGCTAACGGATTAGCTAAAAATCATTGTTTTTCATACAAAAAAAACGTATTGAAAAAATTTCACTTTCGGGGCTGAAGTAAACCCCTTTTTCATAATGCCGCAGGAGAGGAAAACTGATCGCGAGCGCCCTTCCAGAAAAAAGAATACGTAAACCCGTTGCATTAAAAGTGCGGAATCTTCTGCGAATAAACATTATTTTGTAATGATCTTGCAGAAAACAACTCAGACATAATAGGGGCATCTGGAGGGGCTATGTCACTGTCAATTGTCCATACACGCGCAGCGCTGGGGGGTGAATGCACCAGCGATTACCATCGAAGTCCATATCAGCAATGGTTTACCCGGTTTAACGCTGGTAGGTTTGCCGGAAACGACCGTCAAAGAGGCGCGCGACCGGGTACGCAGCGCGATCATCAATAGCGGGTATGAATTTCCAGCGAAGAAAATCACCATCAATCTCGCCCCTGCCGATCTGCCCAAAGAGGGGGGCCGATATGATTTACCTATTGCTGTGGCGCTTCTGGTCGCCTCTGAGCAGCTTAACACTCATAAACTCAGTCAATATGAGTTAGTGGGTGAACTGGCGCTTACAGGCGCGTTACGCAGCGTTCCGGGCGCTATTTCCAGCGCAACCGAAGCCATTCGGGCAGGAAGAGGGATTATCGTTTCTCTGGAGAATGAAGAAGAGGTAGGCCTGATCGACAGCGAGGGATGTCTGGTTGCCGATCACCTGCAAGCTGTCTGTGCGTTTCTGGAAGGCAAGCAAGATCTTAAACGTCCGAAGGTCGGGAACTGGGCTATCAACGCATCCGCTGACGATCTTAGCGATATCATCGGTCAGGAACAAGGAAAACGCGGCATCGAAATCACCGCTGCGGGTGGGCATAATCTGCTCTTGATTGGTCCGCCAGGTACAGGTAAAACCATGCTTGCCAGTCGCCTTAACGGCCTGTTACCGGCATTGAGCAATGAAGAGGCTCTGGAGAGCGCGGCTATTCTCAGTCTGGTCAACTCAACCAACGTGCAAAAACGATGGAAACAACGCCCCTTTCGCGCACCACACCACAGCGCATCGCTGACAGCAATGGTCGGGGGCGGTTCCATTCCCGCACCAGGAGAGATCTCGCTTGCACACAATGGCATATTATTTCTTGATGAGTTACCCGAGTTTGAGCGCCGCACGCTAGATGCCTTACGCGAGCCAATAGAATCGGGTCAAATCCACCTTTCACGCACGCGAGCGAAAATCACCTATCCTGCTCGCTTCCAGTTAGTTGCGGCGATGAATCCCAGCCCAACAGGGCACTACCAGGGCAACCACAACCGGAGTACGCCTGAACAGACGTTGCGGTATCTCAGCCGGCTATCAGGGCCCTTTCTGGACCGCTTTGATCTGTCGCTTGAGATCCCTCTTCCGCCACCGGGCATACTTAGTCAAACCAACGTCCGCGGGGAGAGTAGCATGACGGTAAAACAAAGGGTTTTTGCCGCGCAGGAACTACAGCACAAACGACAGGGCAAGCTAAACGCACTATTACAAAACAAGGAAATTCGTGAGCATTGCCAGTTGTTAAATGAGGATGCTCAGTGGCTTGAAGAGACTCTTATCCATCTGGGGTTGTCTATACGGGCATGGCAAAGGCTGTTAAAAGTAGCAAGGACTATTGCCGATCTTGAGCAAGCGGAACACATCTCGCGACGACACCTGCAGGAAGCTGTCAGTTATCGGGCTATTGATCGACTGCTCGTCCATCTGCAGAACCAACTGACGTAAAAAAAAGGGCTTACGCCCTTTTTATTAGTCGTCAGACTCAGTGTAGTCTTCAGCACCTTCCATCTGCGGTTTACCGCCGGACAGGGTGTGGAAACGTTTAGGACGCTTGATACGCGTCATATACTTAGACCAGACGCGTTCCGCTTCGGTCACTGGCTCACGTTCGCCACGGCATACCGCGACAAAGAGCCTCTCTTCTTCGGTAACGGGTTCGCGTTTGCCCAGATCCAGCTCGTTAAAGGCATAACCATGACGTTCAAGCAGTTGCGCCTCTTTGATGGTGAAATCACCATGACGAGAGAATCCGCGTGGATAATATTTGTTGTCGAAATATCGATTAGTCGTCGTAAAGCTTTCCGCCATCCTGCACGCTCCTAATTCTTTTGGCCGGGCTATTTATGGCGCGGAGTATTAGTTACGCTTGACAGAGTGTAAAACAAAACATTTAAATCATAACGACAAATAATTTTGCGGAGAGCACTGTGGATACGGAATTGTTAAAAACTTTCCTGGAAGTTAGCCGAACGCGCCACTTTGGCCGGGCTGCGGAAGCGCTCTACCTGACTCAGTCGGCGGTCAGCTTTCGCATCAGACAGCTGGAAAACCAACTGGGTGTGAATCTTTTTTACCCGTCACAGAAATAATATCCGCTTAACGGCGGCTGGCGAGAAGCTTCTGCCCTACGCAGAGACGCTGATGAATACCTGGCAGGCAGCCCGTAAGGAGGTCGCTCATACCTCAAGACATAATGAGTTTTCAATCGGTGCCAGCGCCTCTCTGTGGGAGTGCATGCTCAACGGCTGGTTGGGACGTTTGTATCAGTCACAAGAGCCTCAGAACGGTCTGCAATTCGAAGCCCGTATTGCGCAGCGCCAGTCACTGGTAAAACAATTGCATGAACGGCAGCTGGATCTGCTGATCACCACAGAAGCCCCAAAAATGGACGAATTCAGCAGTCAGTTACTGGGCTATTTCACTCTGGCTTTATATTGCGTCAGCCCATCAACCATGAAGGACTCGCTTAATTACTTGCGCCTGGAATGGGGTCCAGACTTTCAACAGAATGAAGTTGGCTTAATTGCCACTGATGAGGTTCCTATACTGACCACCAGTTCCGCAGAGCTGGCCAGACAGCAGCTTCATGCGCTAAAGGGGTGTACCTGGTTACCTACAGCCTGGGCTAAAGAAAAAGGCGGATTACATACCGTGGCTGACAGCGCTACGCTTTCGCGACCGTTATATGCAATTTGGCTGCAAAATAGTGATAAACATGCGCTGATTAAAGATCTTCTAAAGATAGATGTACTGGAAGAGTAAGCAAAAATGAGATTGGCAAGGATGCCAGAAAAGGAAGAGATCGGTATCTGGAGGCATGTTTTACAGACAAAAAAAATCCTTAGCAGATGCTAAGGATTATTTTCTGGCAGGGGCGGAGAGACTCGAACTCCCAACACCCGGTTTTGGAGACCGGTGCTCTACCAATTGAACTACGCCCCTAATTAGGGTGGCGGAACGGACGGGACTCGAACCCGCGACCCCCCTGCGTGACAGGCAGGTATTCTAACCAACTGAACTACCGCTCCACCGAATTTTTCTACAACCACTGATTTTTACATCAGTTTACTGCTTAATTTGATGCCTGGCAGTTCCCTACTCTCGCATGGGGAGACCCCACACTACCATCGGCGCTACGGCGTTTCACTTCTGAGTTCGGCATGGGGTCAGGTGGGACCACCGCGCTACAGCCGCCAGGCAAATTCTTGCTGCTCTGTACGCAATATTTTATCGCATCAGCTGCGTTGGCTGCATTCGCGAACGTCAGTCACATACTTCTGTATGCTCCTTCCGTCGCTTCATTTGCCGCCTTGCCGCTGCGCAAACTATTGCGCACTACAATCCGGTATCAATGCTGAAAATCTCTCAGTCCGCCAAAACATCTTCGGCGTTGTAAGGTTAAGCCTCACGGTTCATTAGTACCGGTTAGCTCAACGCATCGCTGCGCTTACACACCCGGCCTATCAACGTCGTCGTCTTCAACGTTCCTTCAGGACCCTTAAAGGGTCAGGGAGAACTCATCTCGGGGCAAGTTTCGTGCTTAGATGCTTTCAGCACTTATCTCTTCCGCATTTAGCTACCGGGCAGTGCCATTGGCATGACAACCCGAACACCAGTGATGCGTCCACTCCGGTCCTCTCGTACTAGGAGCAGCCCCCCCTCAATTCTCCAGCGCCCACGGCAGATAGGGACCGAACTGTCTCACGACGTTCTAAACCCAGCTCGCGTACCACTTTAAATGGCGAACAGCCATACCCTTGGGACCTACTTCAGCCCCAGGATGTGATGAGCCGACATCGAGGTGCCAAACACCGCCGTCGATATGAACTCTTGGGCGGTATCAGCCTGTTATCCCCGGAGTACCTTTTATCCGTTGAGCGATGGCCCTTCCATTCAGAACCACCGGATCACTAAGACCTGCTTTCGCACCTGCTCGCGCCGTCACGCTCGCAGTCAAGCTAGCTTATGCCTTTGCACTAACCTCCTGATGTCCGACCAGGATTAGCTAACCTTCGTGCTCCTCCGTTACTCTTTAGGAGGAGACCGCCCCAGTCAAACTACCCACCAGACACTGTCCGCAACCCGGGTAACGGGCCTACGTTAGAACACCAGCCATTAAAGGGTGGTATTTCAAGGGCGGCTCCATGCAGACTGGCGTCCACACTTCAAAGCCTCCCACCTATCCTACACATCAAGGACCAGTGTTCAGTGTCAAGCTATAGTAAAGGTTCACGGGGTCTTTCCGTCTTGCCGCGGGTACACTGCATCTTCACAGCGAGTTCAATTTCACTGAGTCTCGGGTGGAGACAGCCTGGCCATCATTACGCCATTCGTGCAGGTCGGAACTTACCCGACAAGGAATTTCGCTACCTTAGGACCGTTATAGTTACGGCCGCCGTTTACCGGGGCTTCGATCAAGAGCTTCTCCTTACGGATAACCCCATCAATTAACCTTCCGGCACCGGGCAGGCGTCACACCGTATACGTCCACTTTCGTGTTTGCACAGTGCTGTGTTTTTAATAAACAGTTGCAGCCAGCTGGTATCTTCGACTGATTTCAGCTCCATGAGTAAATCACTTCACCTACATATCAGCGTGCCTTCTCCCGAAGTTACGGCACCATTTTGCCTAGTTCCTTCACCCGAGTTCTCTCAAGCGCCTTGGTATTCTCTACCTGACCACCTGTGTCGGTTTGGGGTACGATTTGATGTTACCTGATGCTTAGAGGCTTTTCCTGGAAGCAGGGCATTTGTTGCTTCAGCACCGTAGTGCCTCGTCATCACGCCTCAGTGTTAAAGTGAACCGGATTTACCTGGAACACACACCTACACGCTTAAACCGGGACAACCGTCGCCCGGCCAACATAGCCTTCTCCGTCCCCCCTTCGCAGTAACACCAAGTACAGGAATATTAACCTGTTTCCCATCGACTACGCCTTTCGGCCTCGCCTTAGGGGTCGACTCACCCTGCCCCGATTAACGTTGGACAGGAACCCTTGGTCTTCCGGCGAGCGGGCTTTTCACCCGCTTTATCGTTACTTATGTCAGCATTCGCACTTCTGATACCTCCAGCATGCCTCACAGCACACCTTCACAGGCTTACAGAACGCTCCCCTACCCAACAACACATTGTGTCGCTGCCGCAGCTTCGGTGCATGGTTTAGCCCCGTTACATCTTCCGCGCAGGCCGACTCGACCAGTGAGCTATTACGCTTTCTTTAAATGATGGCTGCTTCTAAGCCAACATCCTGGCTGTCTGAGCCTTCCCACATCGTTTCCCACTTAACCATGACTTTGGGACCTTAGCTGGCGGTCTGGGTTGTTTCCCTCTTCACGACGGACGTTAGCACCCGCCGTGTGTCTCCCGTGATAACATTCTTCGGTATTCGCAGTTTGCATCGGGTTGGTAAGTCGGGATGACCCCCTAGCCGAAACAGTGCTCTACCCCCGAAGATGAATTCACGAGGCGCTACCTAAATAGCTTTCGGGGAGAACCAGCTATCTCCCGGTTTGATTGGCCTTTCACCCCCAGCCACAAGTCATCCGCTAATTTTTCAACATTAGTCGGTTCGGTCCTCCAGTTAGTGTTACCCAACCTTCAACCTGCCCATGGCTAGATCACCGGGTTTCGGGTCTATACCCTGCAACTTAACGCCCAGTTAAGACTCGGTTTCCCTTCGGCTCCCCTATTCGGTTAACCTTGCTACAGAATATAAGTCGCTGACCCATTATACAAAAGGTACGCAGTCACCCCATTAAAGAGGCTCCCACTGCTTGTACGTACACGGTTTCAGGTTCTTTTTTCACTCCCCTCGCCGGGGTTCTTTTCGCCTTTCCCTCACGGTACTGGTTCACTATCGGTCAGTCAGGAGTATTTAGCCTTGGAGGATGGTCCCCCCCATATTCAGACAGGATACCACGTGTCCCGCCCTACTCATCGAGCTCACAACACATGCACTTTTGTGTACGGGGCTGTCACCCTGTATCGCGTGCCTTTCCAGACACTTCCACTAACACACATGCTGATTCAGGCTCTGGGCTGCTCCCCGTTCGCTCGCCGCTACTGGGGGGAATCTCGGTTGATTTCTTTTCCTCGGGGTACTTAGATGTTTCAGTTCCCCCCGGTTCGCCTCGTTAACCTATGTATTCAGTTAACGATAGTGCAACGAATTGCACTGGGTTTCCCCATTCGGACATCGCCGGTTATAACGGTTCATATCACCTTACCGACGCTTTTCGCAGATTAGCACGTCCTTCATCGCCTCTGACTGCCAGGGCATCCACCGTGTACGCTTAGTCGCTTAACCTCACAACCCGAAGATGTTTCTTTCGATTCATCATCGTTTTGCGAAAATTTGAGAGACTCGAACACACATGTCACTGTGTGTCGTTTCAATTTTCAGCTTGATCCAGATTTTTAAAGAGCAAATATCTCAAACGTCACCCGAAGATGAGTTTTGAGATATAAAGGCAGGTGACTTTCACTCACACAAACCAGCAAGTGGCGTCCCCTAGGGGATTCGAACCCCTGTTACCGCCGTGAAAGGGCGGTGTCCTGGGCCTCTAGACGAAGGGGACACTGAAGTCTGCTTCGGCAAGACGCCTTGCTTTTTTACTTTTCATCAGACAATCTGTGTGAGCACTACAAAGGCAGGTTCTTTAAGGTAAGGAGGTGATCCAACCGCAGGTTCCCCTACGGTTACCTTGTTACGACTTCACCCCAGTCATGAATCACAAAGTGGTAAGCGCCCTCCCGAAGGTTAAGCTACCTACTTCTTTTGCAACCCACTCCCATGGTGTGACGGGCGGTGTGTACAAGGCCCGGGAACGTATTCACCGTGGCATTCTGATCCACGATTACTAGCGATTCCGACTTCATGGAGTCGAGTTGCAGACTCCAATCCGGACTACGACATACTTTATGAGGTCCGCTTGCTCTCGCGAGGTCGCTTCTCTTTGTATATGCCATTGTAGCACGTGTGTAGCCCTGGTCGTAAGGGCCATGATGACTTGACGTCATCCCCACCTTCCTCCAGTTTATCACTGGCAGTCTCCTTTGAGTTCCCGGCCTAACCGCTGGCAACAAAGGATAAGGGTTGCGCTCGTTGCGGGACTTAACCCAACATTTCACAACACGAGCTGACGACAGCCATGCAGCACCTGTCTCACAGTTCCCGAAGGCACTTTCGCATCTCTGCAAAATTCTGTGGATGTCAAGACCAGGTAAGGTTCTTCGCGTTGCATCGAATTAAACCACATGCTCCACCGCTTGTGCGGGCCCCCCGTCAATTCATTTGAGTTTTAACCTTGCGGCCGTACTCCCCAGGCGGTCTATTTAACGCGTTAGCTCCGGAAGCCACTCCTCAAGGGAACAACCTCCAAATAGACATCGTTTACGGCGTGGACTACCAGGGTATCTAATCCTGTTTGCTCCCCACGCTTTCGCACCTGAGCGTCAGTCTTTGTCCAGGGGGGCCGCCTTCGCCACCGGTATTCCTCCAGATCTCTACGCATTTCACCGCTACACCTGGAATTCTACCCCCCCTCTACAAGACTCAAGCCTGCCAGTTTCGAATGCAGTTCCCAGGTTGAGCCCGGGGATTTCACATCCGACTTGACAGACCGCCTGCGTGCGCTTTACGCCCAGTAATTCCGATTAACGCTTGCACCCTCCGTATTACCGCGGCTGCTGGCACGGAGTTAGCCGGTGCTTCTTCTGCGGGTAACGTCAATGTAAATGGTTATTAACCATTTACCCTTCCTCCCCGCTGAAAGTACTTTACAACCCGAAGGCCTTCTTCATACACGCGGCATGGCTGCATCAGGCTTGCGCCCATTGTGCAATATTCCCCACTGCTGCCTCCCGTAGGAGTCTGGACCGTGTCTCAGTTCCAGTGTGGCTGGTCATCCTCTCAGACCAGCTAGGGATCGTCGCCTTGGTGAGCCGTTACCTCACCAACAAGCTAATCCCATCTGGGCACATCCGATGGCAAGAGGCCCGAAGGTCCCCCTCTTTGGTCTTGCGACGTTATGCGGTATTAGCTACCGTTTCCAGTAGTTATCCCCCCTCCATCGGGCAGTTTCCCAGACATTACTCACCCGTCCGCCACTCGTCAGCAAAGCAGCAAGCTGCTTCCTGTTACCGTTCGACTTGCATGTGTTAGGCCTGCCGCCAGCGTTCAATCTGAGCCATGATCAAACTCTTCAATTTAAGTTTGATGCTCAAAGAATTAAACCTCGTAATGAATTACGTGTTCACTCTTGAGACTTGGTATTCATTTATTGTCCGAGGACATTAAGAATCCATGTCACTTTGAGTGCCCACACAGATTGTCTGATAAATTGTTAAAGAGCAGTGCCGCTTCGCTTTTTCTCAGCGGCGCGGGGTGTGCATAATACGCTTTCCCGCTTCAGAGTCAAGCATTTATTTTTGCTTTTCTCTGTGGGTATTCATCGCTGAATCCCGCTGACCCGGCGGCTTGCGTGCCGTTGTTCCGTGTCAGTGGAGGCGCATTATAGGGAGTTATTTCGGGCTGACAAGGGGAAATTTAAAATAATTTACCGAATGTTCCTTTTTTCACCAATAGGGGTATTCACATGCCATAAAATAAGCGTTTTGCTGTTTTTGCAACCGTAATCACACTTCCTGGTGGCATACTAATGAGTAAGAGAAAGATAAAGGACAAAGCGTAATGCCTTTAAGCGCACAACAGTTGGCTGCACAGAAAAACCTTTCCTATGTCCTGGCTGAGAAGCTGGCGCAGCAGATCCTCAAAGGCGAATATGCCCCTGGCGCCATTCTTCCTGGCGAAATTGAGCTTGGAGAACAGTTTGGTGTGAGTCGGACCGCCGTTCGGGAAGCGGTAAAAACATTAACCGCCAAAGGGATGGTATTGCCGCGCCCTCGCATTGGCACCCGAGTGATGCCACAGGCAAACTGGAACTTCCTCGATCAGGAGTTACTCACCTGGTGGATGACTGAAAAGAATTTTCAGCAGATTATTGAACACTTTCTGGTGATGCGTATCAGTCTGGAGCCTCAGGCGTGTTCGTTGGCGGCAACAATCGGCACGGCGGAGCAAAAAAGCGCATCTGAATACATTAATGGAAGAGATGGTGGCGCTGAAAAAGAACTTTAAGCGCGAGCGCTGGATTGAAGTGGATATGGCCTGGCATGAACACATTTATGAAATGAGCGCGAACCCGTTCTTAACCTCTTTTGCCTCGCTATTTCATTCCGTCTACCACACCTATTTTAATTCAATCACTTATAACACCGTTGTGAAGCTGGATTTGCATCAGGCAATTGTCGACGCGATTGCACAAAGCGACGGCGAAGGTGCGTTTAAGGCCTGTCAGGCGCTACTGACAGCCCCGAATGAGCGCCCAGAAAATCACCAGGATTGTGCATGACCAGAAAAAAATCACGCAGTATGGCCGGATTGCCGTGGATTGCCGCAATGGCCTTTTTCATGCAAGCACTGGACGCTACCATTCTTAATACCGCTTTACCCGCCATCGCCCAGAGCCTTAACCGCTCCCCTCTGGCCATGCAGTCTGCCATTATCAGCTATACCCTGACGGTCGCTATGCTGATTCCGGTGAGTGGATGGCTGGCCGATCGCTTTGGTACCCGACGCGTATTCATGATCGCTGTGAGTCTGTTTACACTCGGTTCACTCGCCTGTGCGCTTTCCAGTACGCTGCCTCAGTTGGTTATCTTTCGTGTTATACAGGGAATTGGCGGCGCAATGATGATGCCCGTTGCCCGTCTGGCGTTACTCAGAGCTTACCCGCGCAGTGAACTGCTGCCGGTACTGAACTTTGTTACCATGCCGGGTCTGGTCGGCCCCATTTTAGGCCCGGTTCTGGGCGGCGTTCTGGTAACCTGGGCCACCTGGCACTGGATTTTCCTGATCAATATTCCGATAGGCGTCGCCGGCATTCTGTATGCACGCAAATATATGCCGAACTTCACCACGCCACGGCGCCAATTTGATATGACTGGCTTCTTTCTTTTCGGCCTGAGCCTGGTGCTCTTTTCCAGCGGGATGGAGTTATTTGGCGAGAAAATTGTCGCGACCTGGATAGCACTGACCATTATCCTGCTGAGCATTGTGTTATTGCTGGCATATATTCGTCATGCGCGGCGCCACCCTACTCCGCTGATTTCACTGTCATTGTTTAAGACCCGCACTTTTTCTGTCGGCATTTCCGGCAACCTGGCAACCCGTCTGGGAACAGGATGTGTGCCGTTCCTGATGCCATTGATGCTACAGGTGGGATTTGGCTTTCCGGCACTGATTGCGGGGTGCATGATGGCCCCTACCGCACTGGGTTCGATACTGGCGAAGTCGATGGTGACACAGGTGCTGCGCCGTCTGGGTTATCGAACCACCCTGGTGGGCATTACGGTCTTTATCGGACTGATGATTGCGCAGTTTTCTCTGCAATCGCCCGCCATGCCCGTCTGGATGCTGATTCTGCCGCTGTTCGTTCTGGGGATGGCGATGTCGACGCAATTTACCGCGATGAATACCATTACGCTGGCCGATCTGACCGATGACAACGCCAGCAGTGGCAACAGCGTTCTGGCCGTTACGCAGCAACTGTCCATCAGTTTAGGAGTGGCGATAAGCGCAGCGGTGTTGCGAATTTATGAAGGGATGGAGGGAACCAATACGGTCGAACAGTTCCACTACACCTTTATAACGATGGGTGCGATTACAATCGTGTCAGCCCTGATGTTCATGTTGCTGAAAGCCAAAGATGGCCGCAACCTGATCAAGGAGCGACACAAGACTACACAGAACCCCGCGCCATCAAAACAGGAGTAAGCTGCAGACGCTGTTGCTGCAGAGTGGGTTGCGCCATCCGATGAATCAGCACATCAATGGCCAGCTCGCCCAGTTCATCTTTCGGCTGATGAATCGTGGTAAGCGGCGGCGTCATGTAGCGCGCCAGTTCGATATCATCATAGCCGATCACCGCCATGTCCTGCGGGATGCGCAACCCCGCCTGGTACAATGCCTGATAGGCGCCGACGGCCATGGCATCATTGCCTGTAAACACAGCATGGGGCCGATGTTGATGCGAAAGCAGTTTTTGCATGGCCTCAAACCCACCGCCGAATTCGAAATCACCGGTAATTTCGTAACCGTCCGGGATATCCAGCCCGGCACGCTTCATCGCAGCGCGATACCCTTCCAGACGCAACCGCGCCGGGGTTTTATCCAGCGGACCGGTAATACAGGCGATACGGGTAAAGCCTTTATCAATCAAATGCTGTGTAGCCAGGTCGCCGCCAAGCAACGAGTTATCCTGAATAAGATCGCTATCCCCTTCGCCATCAAAAGGCGACCAGTCCATCATAACAGTGGGGATAGAAGGATAGCGCTGCATGATCTCACGTGATGGCTGATGCGTTTCGGTACAAAGCAGAAGCAAACCATCCACCCGCTTTTGCATCAGGGTTTCCAGATTACGGTTCATCCGCTGTTCATCGCCTTCGGTATTGCATAACACCAGGCTGTAACCACGTTCAAAACAGCTGCGCTCAACGCCGCGCACCAGTTCGGAATAAAAGGGGTTGGTACTCGCTGTAATCAGCATGCCGATGGTGCGCGTCTGATTCAGCTTCAGGCTGCGCGCCAGCGCAGAAGGGGCATAATTTAATGACTTGATCGCCGCATCGACTTTTTCAGTTATCGCTTCACTGACAAAACGATCCTTATTGATGACGTGCGAGACGGTCGAGGTGGAAACGCCCGCCAGGCGGGCAACATCCTTCATGGTAGCCAAGCGTTACCTCTGCTGACCTAAAAACGCCTCAATTTCTTCACGCCACGGCACGGAAGGCTGTGCTCCTTTACGGGTCACCGCAATCGCCGCAGCGGCATGCGCAAAGCGGATTGCGTCAGACAACGATTTTTCTTCCAGCAGAGCGGTGATCAGCGCGCCGTTGAAGGTATCCCCCCGCTGCGATAGTATCAACCGCTTCCACTTTAAAACCCGGGATCCGCTGACCTTCGCCATTTACGCTGGCCCAGACGCCCCGGCTTCCAAGCGTAATCAAAATAGTGCCAATGCCTTTCGCATGCAGCGCCTGCGCAGCTTTCGCGGCATCTTCATCATTTTCAACGCGGATCCCGGTCAGCTTCTCTGCTTCGGTTTCGTTGGGGGGTGATGATATCTACCCGCGCCAGCAGTTCGTCGGATAACTCGCGCGCCGGAGCCGGATTCAGCGCCACAATGGTGTTGTTTTGCTTAGCGATTTTTGCCGCCGCCAGTACGCTTTCAATCGGCGACTCCAGTTGCATCAACAAGGCGGAAGCCTGAGCAATACGCTCGCGCTGCGCCTCAACGATTGCAGGAGAGAGCGCCGCATTAGCGCCAGCATGGATACCAATAACGTTTTCACCTTCGCCATTCACGAAGATCAGCGCTACGCCAGTGGAATCACCACTGATAACGCTGACTGGAGCAATATCAATGTTGTCACTGGCAAGCTGTTTACGAATGTTACTTCCGATATCGTCATCGCCCGTACAGGCAATAAACGCAATATTCGCCCCACTGCGACCCGCGGCCACCGCCTGATTCGCACCCTTTCCGCCAAATGCCACCTGATAGTGATTTCCGGTGACGGTTTCGCCTGGCGTAGGGAATGTTTCAAGGTTCAGGATATGGTCGGCATTAATGCTGCCTAGAACGACAAGACTGCCTGCGGTTTTCATGATTGGGGTGTCCATCTGAGAGCGCCACCGGTATTACCCGGTGGCGTATGCCACACTTTTCTTTATATTTAGTCCCTCAGGCGACACGCAGTCGCCTGAATCGCCAGTTACTGCTTGATGACCAGCTTCAGGTCAACTGGATATTTGGCCTGAACTTTCTCGCCTTTCAGCACCTTATCCGCCGTCTCAACGCCTTTTGCGCCAATCTGGTCTGGTAACTGAGCGATAGTCGCAGCCAGTTTGCCATCATTTACCGCTTTTTCGCCATCAGGCGTACCGTCAAATCCGACTACCATCACATCAGATTTACCTGCGGTCTGCAGAGCACGCAGCGCACCCAGTGCCATTTCATCGTTCTGTGCAAAGACAGCCTGCACGTCCGGATGCGCAGTCAGCAGGTTCTGCATCACGTTCAGACCTTTAGTACGGTCGAAGTCTGCCGGTTGGCTGGCCAGAACATTAAATTTGTGAGCCGCAACGGCCTGTTGAAAACCTTCGCCACGCTCACGCGCCGCAGAAGTCCCGGCAATGCCCTGCAGTTCAATAACTTTTGCACCTTCACCCGCTTTTTTCGCGATGTAATCGCCGGCGATTTTCCCGCCGAGAACGTTATCAGAGGCGATATGGCTGACGACGTCACCTTTGGTTGCCTGACGGTCAAGAGTGATCACCGGGATTTTCGCCTGGTTAGCCATCTTCACGGCGTTACCCACCGCGTCGGAATCCGTCGGGTTGATCAGCAGAATTTTGGTGCCACGTACGGTTAAATCCTGAACGTTCGCCAGCTCTTTTGCCGGGTTGTTCTGGGAATCCAGTACCACCAGGTTATAACCCAGCTTATCCGCCTCTTTCTGCGCCCCGTCTTTCAGCGAGACGAAGAACGGGTTGTTAAGGGTGGAGACCACCAGCGCAATGGTATCTTTCGCCATTGCGTTCGCGCTCACGGTGGCGCTTAGCGCAACAGCAGAGACCAGGGTAGCCAGTTTTTTTCATGTTCATATTTAAGATGTCCTGTAGTCGTTGTTACTGCTTTTTTGTTGTCTACCAGTACCGCCAGCAAAATCACCACCGCTTTGACGATCATCTGGTAATAGGAGGAAACACCTAACAAATTCAAACCATTATTGAGGAAACCCAGAATTAATGCGCCGATCAAGGTCCCAACAATCCGTCCTTTGCCGCCCGCCAGACTGGTCCCACCCAGCACAACGGCTGCGATGGCATCCAGCTCATAACCCGTACCGGCCGTCGGCTGGGCAGAGGAGAGGCGCGCCACTTCAATGATGCCCGCCAGCGATGCCAGCAGCCCACACAGTGAATAGACGATAATCTTGATTTTACTGACGCTGATACCGGACAGACGCGTTGCCGCTTCGTTACCGCCCAGCGCATAGATATAACGGCCCAGACGCGTATGGTGCAACATGTACCACGCCGCCAGGAAAACAATCCCCATGATCCAGACCGGCGTCGGTACGCCCAACGGGCGACCAATACCAAACCAGCCAAACAGATCGGCGTTTTCGGTAAAGCCCGTGTTGACCGGGCTCCCGTTGGTGTACACCATCGTCACGCCGCGCAGCAGCAGCATCATCACCAGCGTGGCGATAAACGCCTGCACGCGGCCTTTCGCCACAATCACGCCAGTGACTGCGCCAACTGCGGCACCTAATGCGAGGGCTGCGGCAACGGCCACCAGCGCGTTAACTTCAATCCCTACAATTGAAGCCGCCACCGCGCCAGTGAGTGCCAGCAGAGAACCGACGGACAGATCGATACCCGATGTCAGAATAACCAGCGTCATCCCCACCGCCATAATGGCGTTTACAGACGTCTGCTGCAGAATGTTGAACAGGTTATTGACGGTAAAAAAAGTTAGGGCTCAATGTCGAGACAATCGCGATCAGCACCAGCAGGGCGATGAGCGACTTCTGCTCCATCAGCCACGCTTTGGTGAAATAACGGCGACCAGAAACAGCCTGGGTAGTCATCTTTTTTTACTCCTGATTCACGCGATTAAGCTTGCCCACAGCGGCAGCCATCAGAACTTCCTGGGTGGCCTGCTCGCGAGTGAATTCACCGCCGAGATGCCCTTCATGCATGACGATAATGCGATCGCTCATGCCTAATACTTCTGGCATCTCAGAGGAGACCAGAATGATGCTCAGGCCGTCGGCCTTAAACTGGTTGATTAACTGATAAATTTCTTTCTTGGCCCCCCACGTCCACGCCGCGGGTCGGCTCATCGAGGATCAGCACCTTCGGACGGGTCATCAGCCCACGGGCAATCGCCACTTTCTGCTGGTTGCCACCGGACAGCAGACCGATAGCCTGTTCCATTGACGGCGTTTTCACGTTGAACAGGCGGATAAAATCGCTTACCGCCTGCTGCTCATCCTTATGCTTCAGACTGCCGCCGCTGCGGCTGAAATAGCGCAGCGCGGTCAGCGACATATTCTCTTTCACTGACATGCCAAGCACTAAACCGTCGCGCTTACGGTCTTCAGAAATATAGACGATACCGTTCGCCAGTCCGTCCTGCGGAGAACGGGTGATCACTTCATGCCCGTCGAGCGTGACATAACCACTGGTGCGCGGCAGCGCGCCATACAGAACCTTCATCAGTTCGGTACGTCCGGCTCCCATCAGGCCCGAGATCCCTAAGATTTCACCTTTACGCAGAGTAAAAGAGACATCGTTCACACCGGGTCCGCACAGGTTATCGACCTTCAGGCGGATGTCGCCAGGCGCTTTATCCAGGCGTGGATACTGCTCTTCGAGCTTACGGCCCACCATCATTTCAATCAGCGAATCTTCGGTCAGCGAGGCCACTTCACGTTCGGCAATAAACTGCCCATCACGGAAAACGGTCACGTCATCGCAAATCTCGAAGATCTCTTTCATTCGGTGAGAAATATAGACAATACCGCGCCCCTGCGACTTCAGTTCGCGGATCACGCGGAACAGGGATTCGGTTTCGGTATCGGTGAGCGCATCCGTTGGCTCATCCATAATGATGACTTTCGACTCAAAGCTCAGCACCTTGGCAATTTCGACCATCTGCTGATCGCCGATCGACAATTCACCGACCATGCGGTCGCTCTTAAAGCGCAGATTGAGTTTATCTAACAGGAGATCCGCTTCGGCATACATTTTCTTCCAGTCAATTTTGCCAAAGCGGTTAACAAATTCGCGACCGAGGAAAATATTTTCCGCAATGGTGAGCTGCGGGATCAGGTTAAGTTCCTGATGGATGATGCCAATACCGGCTTCCTGGGAGGATTTAGGGCCGGTAAAGGTCGTTTCTTTACCCAGCCACAACAGCGAACCGGCATCGCGGGTATAGATACCGGTCAGCACTTTCATCATGGTGGATTTGCCGGCACCGTTTTCCCCCACCAGCGCCATCACGCGGCCGGGATAAACATTGAGTGCGGCGCCGGATAGCGCTTTCACGCCCGGGAACGCTTTATCGATCCCTTTGAGTTGCAGTAATGCGTCCATGATGGCCTCAGAACGTGACGCCAGCACAGAGAATGATATTCGCATACGGGGAACACTCCCCGCTGCGAATTACCGCCTGACTGTCTGCGGTTTGTTTTTTGAATTGTTCATGCGTGGTGTAACGAATTTCTATGGTATTTCCCTGGTGTTGTTGCAGTTGCTCAATGTGGCTGAGCAACGTTTCGTGGAGTTGCGGATTATGTTGTTTAATTTCCGTCGCGAGAATGGCCGATTCAACCTGCATTTCACGGGTCACCACATCCAGTACCTGCATAAAAGAAGGTACACCCTGGGTTAATGCCATATCGATACGCGTTGTACTGTTCGGGATGGGTAAACCTGCATCACACACCACCAGCGTATCGGTATGCCCCAGACGGGAGATCACCGATGAAATCTCAGAATTGAGTACAGTGCCTTTCTTCATTTTTTGCTCCACTAGCGAAACGTTTCGCTGATCTTCAGTTTAGTCTGAGACATGAGCAGAAAACCATCACGACGTAACAGATTTGTGATCGTCGTCGAAACGTTTCGCTAAGTGAAATGGAGAGACAATTATTGCGGGTTGGCGAGGTGTTTGGTAAGCCGGGTAAGCGAAGCGCCACCCGGCGTTTTCAGGAGGGATTAGATTTCGACCTGTGTCCCCAGTTCAATCACGCGATTAGGCGGGATCTCAAACTGGTCGGGTGCTCGCAACGCGTTACGTTGTAAAAGAAGATACAGTTTGCCGCGCAGACGCAAATACCAGGGTCGTTTACCGACGATTAACGACTCATGCGACATAAAGAATGACGTTTCCATCATCCGACAGCTCAATCCTTCCAGACCGCAGCGATGGAAAACCTCTTCTACATTCGGCGTTTCACGCCAGCCGTAGCTGGCGACGACGCGCCAGAAGGTTGGCGACAGCTGTTCTATCTGCACACGACGGACATTATGCACGTACGGCGCATCTTCAGTTCGCAACGTCAGCAGGATCACTCGCTCATGCAATACCTTATTGTGCTTGAGGTTGTGCATCAGAGCAAAAGGGATCACATTCAACGCACGAGACATGTACACCGCAGTGCCCGGCACGCGTACCGGCGGAGATTTTTCCAGCGAGGCGATCATCGCTTCCAGAGAATTACCGTGCTCATGCATACGACGCAGCAGGCGGAAACGTTCGCTCTTCCAGGTGGTCATGATGGTAAACATCACCAGACCCAGCGATAACGGTAACCAACCACCGGACAACAGTTTGTCGAGGTTTGCCGAGAAAAGGGGAATATCAATACACAAGAACGCGACGAGAATCAGCGCCACGAAGTATTTGTTCCAGTGCCAGTTTTTACGCGCCACGGTAGTCGAGAGAATAGAGGTCAGCACCATCGTACCGGTCACAGCAATCCCGTACGCCGCCGCCAGGTTACTGGAGTGTTCGAAGCTGACGATAACAATCACCACCGCGATATAGAGCATCCAGTTGACGAACGGAATGTAGATCTGCCCGGACTCCATTTCAGAGGTATGAATGATACGCATGGGCGACAGATATCCCAGGCGAACCGCCTGACGCGTCAGCGAGAAGACGCCTGAAATCACCGCCTGAGAGGCGATCACCGTCGCCAGCGCCGCAATGATCAGTAGCGGAATCAAAGCCCAGTCCGGCGCCAACAAGAAGAACGGGTTTTTAATCGCTTCCGGATGTTTTAACAGCAGCGCGCCCTGACCAAAGTAGTTGAGTACCAGCGAAGGCAGTACCACGGTGAACCATGCCAGGCGAATAGGGAACTTACCAAAGTGCCCCATATCGGCATACAGCGCTTCGACACCGGTAATCGACAGTACCACCGCGCCAAGCGCAATAAAGGAGACGGTTTTATATTCAAGGAAGAAATGCACCGCCCACATCGGGTTCAACGCCTGCAGCACTTCGGGGTTGGCAATAATGCTGCGCAGGCCAAGTACGGCCAGAATCAAAAACCAGGCCAGCATGATAGGCGCAAATAACTTCCCCACCATCCCGGTACCATGCTTCTGAATCATAAACAGCAGCGTCAGAACGATTATCGACAGCGGGACAATCCAGGTATCCAGTTGCGGCGCAACGATCTCCAGACCTTCAATGGCCGACATCACCGAGATAGCCGGGGTGATCACCACCTCACCATAAAAGAAGCTGCCGCCAATTAACCCCATAATGACCAGTATAGAAGTTGTTCGCGCGGAGGTATTACGCCCCGCCAGCGACATCAGCGTCAGGATCCCCCCCTTCACCGGCGTTATCAGCACGCATGACGAAGGTCAGATACTTAATGGAAACAACAAAGATGAGTAGCCAGAAAATCAGCGACAGGAAGCCAAATACGGCATCGCGTTCCACGCCAAAACCAAACTGACCGGACAAACATTCACGAAGTGTATAAAGTGGGCTGGTACCAATATCACCGTAGACAACCCCAATGGCTGCGAGGGTTATCGCAGACAATGATTGCTTATTATCAGTGCTCATAGACTAGTTTTTCATATTCAAAGAAATGTGTGCGTAGTCCCTTGGCCCACAAAAGCGCACAGTATGCACGATTCAAAGCAAAATCGTACCCCTAAATGAGTCCAGGGTTAATCTGGCTCAAAGAAAAATAAACAGCCTCTCAGACAAGTTCAGCCTCTGAGTCGAACCGTCTATACTCGCTGTTAACGCAGTACATTTGATGAAAGGACGCCACTCTATTATGGCTCACCCACATTTATTAGCGGAAAGAATTTCCCGCCTGAGCAGCGCGCTGGAAAAAGGTCTCTATGAGCGCAGTCACGCTATTCGGCTTTGCCTGCTGGCCGCTCTCAGCGGCGAAAGCGTTTTCTTACTTGGACCTCCAGGGATCGCCAAAAGCCTGATTGCCCGCCGGCTGAAATATGCCTTCCAGAATGCGCGCGCGTTTGAATATCTGATGACGCGCTTCTCCACGCCGGAAGAGGTTTTTGGCCCGCTCTCTATTCAGGCGCTCAAAGATGAAGGTCGTTACGAACGCTTAACCGCCGGTTACCTTCCCGAAGCGGAAATCGTCTTTCTCGATGAAATCTGGAAAGCGGGTCCGGCAATCCTTAATACCCTGCTGACTGCCATTAACGAACGTCACTTTCGCAACGGCGCGCATGAAGAAAAAATCCCCATGCGCCTGCTGGTGGCCGCCTCCAACGAATTGCCGGAAGCAGACAGCAGTCTGGAAGCGTTGTACGACCGTATGCTGATCCGTCTGTGGCTGGACAAAGTGCAGGATAAAGCCAACTTTCGCTCCCTGTTGGTAAGTCAACAGGACGAAAGCGAAAACCCGGTACCCGCCTCACTACAGGTGAGCGATGAAGAGTATTACCGCTGGCAGAAAGACATTGGCGCGATTACGCTGCCCGATCATGTTTTTGAACTGATTTTTACGCTGCGCCAGCAACTGGATAATCTGCCGAATGCGCCTTACGTCTCAGACCGTCGCTGGAAAAAAGCGATTCGCCTGTTACAGGCCAGCGCCTTCTTTAGCGGGCGTGACGCCGTTGCCCCTATCGATCTCATTCTGTTGAAGGATTGTCTGTGGTATGACGCTCAGAGCCTGAACCTGATGCAACAGCAGCTCGAAATATTGATGACCGGACACGCCTGGCAACAGCAAACCATGCTGACGCGCCTCGGCGACATTGTTCAGCGACGCATTCAGTTGCAGCAACAACAAAGCGATAAAACCGCGTTTACCGTCCAGCGTCAGGGTGGCATGTTCAGCCGTCGTCCGCATTACGATTTGCCCGCCGAGATCACCGCGACAACTCTGACGCTACTCCTGCAAAAACCATTGAAATTGCACGATATGGAAGTGATCCACATCGCTTTTGATCGCAGCGCGCTTGAGCAATGGCTGGCGAAAGGCGGCGAGATCCGCGGCAAACTCAACGGGATCGGTTTTGCCCAGACGCTGAATATGGAAGTCGACAGCGCCCAGCATCTGGTTGTGCGTGATGTCAGTCTACAGGGCACACGACTGGCGCTTCCTGGTTCGTCGGAAGAAGCTATGCCCGGCGAAATCAAGCAACAGCTGGAGGCGCTGGAAAACGACTGGCACCAGCAGCATACCCGCTTTAGCGAACAGCAAAAGTGCCTGTTTATTCATAGCGACTGGTTAGGTCGTATCGAGGCCAGCCTTCAGGATGTCGGTGAGCAGATCCGTCAGGCGCAACAATGCTGACACTGGATACACTCAATGTCATGTTAGCCGTCAGTGAAGAGGGGATGATCGAAGAGATGATCCTCGCGCTGCTGGCCTCGCCGCAGTTGGCGATCTTTTTTGAAAAATTTCCCCGTCTGAAAGCGGCAATCACGGACGATCTACCGCGCTGGCGCGAAGCGCTTCGTCGTCGGCTAAAAGATGCACGCGTACCGCCAGAGTTAACGGAAGAGGTCATGTGCTACCAGCAAAGCCAACTTCTCTCCACCGCGCAGTTCATCGTCCAGCTCCCACAAATACTGACTTTATTGCACCGACTGCACTCGCCGTATGCCGGGCAGGCACAGCAACTGGTGGACAGCAACACGGTATTCACCCCCCGCTCTGCATACACTCTTTTTGCAGCGCTGGCGTTTAAGCCTGGTGGTGCAGGCCACCACGCTTAATCAGCAGCTGCTTGAAGAGGAGCGTGAGCAGTTGCTTAGCGAAGTTCAGGAACGAATGACCCTGAGCGGTCAACTGGATCCGGTTCTGGCAGAAAACGAAACCGCTGCAGGCCGCCTGTGGGATATGAGCGCAGGCCAGCTCAGACGCGGTGATTATCAGTTGATCGTGAAGTATGGTGATTTTCTGAGCGAACAGCCGGAGTTGATGCGACTGGCAGAGCAACTGGGGCGCTCCAGAGAAGCCAAATCCGTTCCGCGAAAAGAGGCGCCGATGGAGACCTTCCGCACGCTGGTGCGCGAGCCCGCCACGGTTCCTGAGCAGGTTGATGGAATTCAGCAAAGTGACGATATTTTGCGTCTGTTGCCGCCGGAACTGGCCACGCTTGGCATAACAGAACTGGAATATGAGTTCTACCGGCGGCTGGTGGAAAAACAACTGCTCACTTATCGTCTGCACGGTGAAGCCTGGCGCGAGAAGGTCACTGAACGACCGGTGTCTCATCAGGATTTCGATGAACAGCCGCGCGGGCCGTTCATTGTGTGCGTTGACACCTCCGGCTCAATGGGCGGCTTTAATGAACAGTGCGCGAAGGCTTTTTGCCTCGCCCTGATGCGCATTGCCCTTGCCGATAACCGTCGCTGCTTCATTATGCTGTTTTCCACGGAAGTGGTGCGCTATGAGCTTTCCGGCCCACAAGGTATTGAGCAGGCTATCCGCTTTCTTAGCCAACGCTTTCGCGGCGGTACGGATATCGCCAGCTGTTTTCGCGCCATTATTGAACGTATGCAGGGACGGGAGTGGTTTGATGCCGATGCGGTGGTGATTTCAGATTTTATCGCCCAGCGTTTGCCTGACGAAGTGGTGAGTAAAGTTGGAGAGCTGCAGCGTGTTCATCAACATCGCTTTCATGCAGTTGCGATGTCAGCACATGGCAAACCCGGCATCATGCGCATTTTCGATCATATCTGGCGCTTTGATACCGGGATGCGAAGCCGCCTGCTCAGACGCTGGCGGCGATAAGATTACAGCAGAGAGGCGACGCTTTCACGAACCTGCGCAGGCCATACGCCGCACTGAACCTGACCAATGTGCGGCAGTTGCAGCAGCAGCATGGTTAAGCGCGACTGACCAATGCCGCCGCCGATGGTCTGCGGCATTTCACCGCGCAACAGCGCCTGGTGCCATTCCAGGCTCAGGCGATCTTCATCACCGGTAAGCTTAAGTTGATGTTTCAGCGCGTCAGCATCAACACGAATCCCCATGGAAGAGAGTTCAAACGCATCTTCCAGCACCGGGTTCCAGACCAGAATATCGCCGTTCAGACCGGCATATCCCAGATCGGATGCGGAGCTCCAGTCATCATAGTCCGGCGCACGAACGTCATGGCGATGACCGTCGCTGAGCTTGCCGCCGATCCCCACCAGGAAGACCGCGCCTAACTCTTTGGCGATTGCCCGCTCACGACCTTTTGCATCAAGACCCGGATAACGGCTCAGTAATTCCTGGCTGTGAACGAAGTGGATCTGCTCTGGCAGGAACGGTGCCAGACCAAATTCTTCGCTTACCGCCGCTTCGGTCGCTTTAATTCCCGCCCAGATAGCCTCTACCGTGCTTTTCAGAGTGGAGAACTGACGCTCACCGTCGCCCATCACGCGTTCCCAGTCCCACTGATCGACATAGACCGAGTGGAGCGGGGAGAGACGATCTTCATCCGGGCGCAGGGCTTTCATGTGCGTGTAGAGCCCTTCGCCGGCGCTAAAGTCGTGTTGTCCCAGTGTTTGACGCTTCCACTTCGCCAGCGAATGAACCACTTCGAACTGGGCATCTGGCAGCGCTTTCACTTTCACCTGCACCGCTTTTTCACAACCCGACAAGTTATCCTGCGTGCCATCCCCTACACGGCTGAGGATTGGTGCCTGGACTTCAATCAGACCCAGACGCTCCTCCAGTTGACGAGAGAAGTGAGATTTCACGAAGCTAATTTGGCGTTGTTTGGCAATGTAAGCGGTTTTCATTTTTTTACTCCTGCGTCCTGTTGCCTATGATTAAGCAACAGAACGAGGGCAATATTCAATAATCAACAAACAAAAAGCCTGATTCGATTTTGTTTCGTTAAAATTACCCGCTAAAATAGAGAGAATCATTAATACACATAAGAAAAAGCGATGGAAAATTATCAGATCGACAATCTGGACCGTGGCATTCTGGATGCCTTAATGGAAAATGCCCGTACCGCCTACGCCGAACTGGCAAAACAGTTTGGCGTCAGTCCGGGGACCATTCACGTTCGCGTTGAGAAAATGAAGCAGGCGGGGATCATCACCGGCGCACGGATAGATGTCAGCCCAAAACAGCTTGGTTATGACGTCGGTTGCTTTATTGGCATCATCCTCAAAAGCGCTAAGGACTATCCTTCTGCACTGGCCAGACTGGAAAGCCTTGATGAAGTGACCGAGGCGTACTACACCACCGGTCACTACAGCATCTTTATTAAGGTTATGTGTCGGTCGATCGACGCACTCCAGCATGTACTTATCAACAAGATCCAAACAATTGATGAAATTCAGTCCACTGAGACGTTGATCGTCCTGCAGAACCCGATCATGCGGACTATCAAGCCGTGATCGTCTTTTTTTAATCCCACATTTTTCCACAGGTAGATCCCAGCTCACTCACAGCGTACAATAGCCCTTCTTTTATTGGATGGGCTCGTATGGCTGACATAACTCTCATTAGCGGAAGCACCCTTGGCGGCGCTGAATATGTTGCAGAACACCTGGCAGAAAAGCTGGAAGATGCCGGTTTTTCAACCGAAACCCTGCACGGTCCGCTATTAGAAGATCTTTCTGCCTCCGGGATCTGGCTGGTTATTAGCTCCACGCACGGCGCGGGAGACATTCCGGATAACCTTGTTCCTTTATATGAAGCTCTGCAGTCGCAAAAACCGGATCTGTTGCAGGTTCGTTTTGGCGCGATCGGTATCGGCAGTCGCGAATATGACACCTTCTGCGGCGCTATCGAGAAGATCGACGTGGAACTAAAGGAATCAGGGGCCAAACAAATTGGCGAAACGCTGAAGATCAACATCCTTGAACACGATATTCCGGAAGATCCGGCAGAAGCCTGGCTGGGATCCTGGATTAATTTACTCAAATAAGTGTAAAGATCGTGCGATCGAGTGTGGATAACTCTGTCAGGAAGCTTGGATTAACCGGTAGTTATCCAAAGAACAACCGTTGTTCAGTTTTTGAGTTGTGTATAACCCTTCATTCTGCTCCCAGCTTATACGGACCAGGATCACCGATCATTCACAGCTAATGATCCTTACCAACGTATTGATCTTAATGCCCGGATCCGGCTTATCCACAGGCTATGTCGATCCTAATAAGAGATCACAATAGAACAGATCTCTAAATAAAAAGATCTTCTTTTTAATACCCAGGATCCCGGGGTCTTTCTCCAGCGGCTAAAGTTGAGTAGAATCCACCGCCCGGGCTTCACTCCATTTTCACACCGCGTTATGCGAGGCAATTACCATGTTTTATCCGGATCCTTTTGACGTCATCATCATTGGCGGGGGTCATGCAGGCACTGAGGCCGCGATGGCCGCAGCGCGTATGGGTCAACAAACCCTGCTTTTGACACACAATATCGACACCCTGGGGCAGATGAGCTGCAACCCGGCGATCGGCGGTATTGGGAAGGGACACCTGGTAAAAGAAGTGGATGCGCTCGGTGGGCTGATGGCGAAAGCGATCGACCAGGCGGGTATTCAGTTTAGGATACTAAACGCGAGCAAAGGACCAGCCGTTCGCGCCACCCGAGCTCAGGCGGATCGGGTGCTGTATCGTCAGGCAGTACGCACTGCGCTGGAGAACCAGCCAAACCTGATGATCTTCCAGCAGGCGGTTGAAGATCTGATCGTTGAAAACGATCGTGTCGTTGGCGCCGTGACCCAGATGGGTTTGAAATTCCGCGCCAAAGCCGTGGTACTGACTGTCGGGACATTCCTTGACGGCAAAATTCATATTGGTCTGGATAATTACAGCGGTGGCCGTGCCGGCGATCCGCCGTCCATTCCGCTCTCTCGTCGTCTGCGCGAACTGCCGCTGCGCGTAAGCCGTCTTAAAACCGGCACGCCGCCGCGTATCGATGCGCGTACGATCAATTTCAGCGTGCTGGCGCAACAGCATGGCGACAACCCTATGCCGGTCTTCTCGTTCATGGGCAATGCGGCCCAGCACCCACAGCAGGTGCCGTGCTATATCACGCACACCAATGAGAAAACGCATGATGTGATCCGCAATAATCTCGATCGTAGCCCGATGTATGCTGGTGTGATCGAAGGGATCGGTCCACGTTATTGCCCGTCGATCGAAGACAAAGTGATGCGCTTTGCCGATCGTAATCAGCACCAGATCTTCCTGGAGCCGGAAGGACTAACCTCTAACGAAATTTACCCGAACGGGATCTCCACCAGCCTGCCTTTCGACGTGCAGATGCAGATTGTCCGCTCCATGGAAGGGATGGAGAATGCGAAAATTGTCCGTCCGGGTTATGCCATTGAGTATGACTTTTTCGATCCGCGTGACCTGAAACCGACGCTGGAAAGCAAGTTCATTCAGGGCCTGTTTTTTGCCGGACAAATTAACGGCACCACGGGTTACGAAGAAGCTGCTGCGCAGGGGCTGCTTGCAGGGCTCAACGCCGCGCGTCTGTCTGCCGACAAAGACGGCTGGGCGCCGACGCGTTCTCAGGCTTATCTCGGCGTACTGGTCGACGACCTCTGCACCTTGGGCACCAAAGAACCCTACCGCATGTTCACCTCGCGCGCCGAATACCGCCTGATGCTGCGTGAAGATAACGCCGATCTGCGTCTGACCGAAATGGGGCGTGAACTGGGTCTGGTGGATGATGAACGTTGGGCTCGCTTCAACGAGAAGCTGGAGAATATCGAACGTGAACGCCAGCGTCTGAAATCCACCTGGGTTAACCCAACCGCTGAATCGGCTGGTGAAGTGAACGCTCACCTTACCGCGCCGCTGTCTCGTGAAGCCAGTGGTGAAGATCTGCTGCGTCGTCCGGAAATGACCTATGCACAGCTCACGGCCCTGACTCCGTTTGCCCCCCGCACTGGAAGATGTGCAGGCCGCTGAGCAGGTTGAAATCCAGGTGAAATACGAAGGCTATATCGCGCGTCAGCAGGATGAGATTGAAAAACAGCAGCGCAATGAAAACACGCTGCTGCCTGCAACGCTGGATTATCGTCAGGTATCCGGCCTGTCGAACGAAGTGATTGCTAAGCTGAACGATCACAAACCGGTCTCGATCGGTCAGGCATCGCGTATCTCCGGCGTTACCCCTGCTGCCATCTCCATTCTGCTGGTATGGCTGAAAAAACAGGGTATGCTGCGCCGCAGCGCATAATGTGTTGAACGTTGCCCGGTAGCCCTTCGCTTACCGGGCAAATTATTTAGAACAGGTATTCACCGTGCTCAACAAACTTTCTCGCCTGCTGGCAGACGCCGGCATTTCGCTTACCGATCACCAGAAAAATCAGCTGATTGCGTATGTTGAGATGCTGCACAAATGGAACAAAGCGTACAACCTGACCTCTGTGCGGGATCCCAACGAGATGCTGGTTCGTCACATTCTCGACAGCATTATCGTTGCGCCGTACTTGCAGGGTGAGCGTTTTATTGATGTTGGTACCGGACCGGGATTGCCGGGCATACCGTTGTCCATTGTGCGTCCGCAAGCGCATTTCACCCTGCTCGACAGTCTGGGTAAACGCGTGCGTTTCCTGCGTCAGGTCCAGCATGAGCTGAAACTGGAGAACGTCACGCCTGTGCAAAGTCGTGTTGAAGATTTTCCCGCGGAGCCACCATTTGATGGCGTGATCAGCCGGGCGTTCGCTTCACTCAATGACATGGTGAGCTGGTGTCACCACCTGCCAGGCGAGAAGGGCTGCTTTTATGCGCTGAAAGGTCAGTTACCGGAAGACGAGATTGCATCTCTCCCCGCAGGATTTTGCGTCGAATCTGTTGTTAAACTGCAGGTTCCGCATCTGGAAGGTGAGCGCCATCTGGTGGTGATTAAGCCAAACAAAATTTAATATTTATCAAAAAAAAATAGAGAAAAAAAGGGATTTTTCTTGTTAAAACACTGAGTCATTTTTGCCGATATAAGTCGTTACACTTTACGTCACGTTTACTGTCTCTTATCAACAGAGCAACGTGGCTTTTTTTGGTTAAAGACAAAATTAGTCAACACTGAAAATATCAGGCTGCTAAAAATCCAGGCAGAGAATCACTCTTGAATGTTGAAATTTTATTAAAAATGTCAATGGTTGGTTTTTAACATGTAATCGGTCGTTTTTAAAAGAGTGAGTGATTTTAGGCTTAAATATCAGAAAGTTGAAAAGGCATCATTTGCCAAGTAAATAAATACTGCCGGGGCGAATATGCTCAATATGTGATCTGAAGCACGCTTTAACACCAGTGTTTACGCGCCATTTGCAGTTTTGCATGATCGTTCACAGTTTGGCTAAAAGTCATAAATGTGGGCCAGGGAAAAATATTTAAACATTTATTCACCTTTTAGCTACTTATTGTTTGAAATCACGAGGGCGCACCGTATAATTTGACCGCTTTTTGATGCTTGACTCTAAGCCTTAAAGAACGTTTTATACGACACGCGGCATACCTCGAAGTGAGCAGGAGTTAAAAACGTGATGTCTGTGTCGCTCTTGAGTCGAAACGTTGCTCGTAAGCTTCTGTTCATTCAGTTTCTGGCGGTAGTAGCAAGCGGATTGCTGTTCAGCCTCAAAGACCTCTTCTGGGGCACTTCCGCAATATGCGGAGGTATGGCAGTCTTTCTGCCTAACGTGTTGTTTATGATATTTGCCTGGCGTCACCAGGTGCATACACCTGCTAAAGGCCGAGTGGCATGGACGTTCGCCTTCGGCGAAGCCTTCAAGGTGTTAGCGATGCTGATTTTGCTGGTGGTGGCGCTGGCGGTTTTCAAGGCGGTATTTTTGCCGCTGATAGTGACGTGGGTTTTGGTGCTGGTGGTTCAGATACTGGCGCCGGCTGTAATTAACAACAAAGGGTAAAAGGCATCATGGCTTCTGAAAATATGACGCCGCAGGATTACATAGGACACCATCTGAACAACCTTCAGCTGGACCTGCGTACATTCTCGCTGGTGGATCCGCATAACCCCCCCAGCCACCTTCTGGACGCTCAATATTGACTCCATGTTTTTCTCGGTGGTTCTGGGTCTGTTGTTCCTGGCTTTGTTCCGTAGTGTGGCCAAAAAAGGCGACCAGCGGCGTACCAGGCAAGTTTCAGACCGCGATTGAGCTGATAATCGGCTTTGTGCATGGTAGCGTGAAAGACATGTACCATGGTAAAAGCAAGCTGATTGCACCGCTGGCCCTGACGATTTTCGTCTGGGTATTCCTGATGAACCTGATGGACTTACTGCCAATCGACTTGCTGCCGTACATCGGCGAGCATATCTTCGGTCTGCCTGCACTGCGCGTGGTTCCGTCTGCTGACGTGAACGTTACCCTGTCCATGGCGCTCGGCGTATTTATCCTCATTCTGTTCTACAGCATCAAAATGAAAGGCATCGGTGGCTTCGCGAAAGAGTTGACGCTGCAGCCGTTCAATCACTGGGCGTTCATCCCTGTCAACTTAATCCTTGAAGGGGTAAGTCTGCTGTCTAAACCGGTTTCTCTCGGTCTGCGACTGTTCGGCAACATGTATGCCGGTGAGCTGATTTTCATTCTGATTGCTGGTCTGTTGCCGTGGTGGTCACAGTGGATCCTGAATGTGCCGTGGGCCATTTTCCACATCCTGATTATTACGCTGCAAGCCTTCATCTTCATGGTTCTGACGATCGTCTATCTGTCGATGGCGTCTGAAGAGCATTAATTTACCAACACTACTACGTTTTAACTGAAACAAACTGGAGACTGTCATGGAAAACCTGAATATGGATCTGCTGTACATGGCTGCCGCTGTGATGATGGGTCTGGCGGCAATCGGTGCTGCGATCGGTATCGGCATCCTCGGGGGGTAAATTCCTGGAAGGCGCAGCGCGTCAACCTGATCTGATTCCTCTGCTGCGTACTCAGTTCTTTATCGTTATGGGTCTGGTGGATGCTATCCCGATGATCGCTGTAGGTCTGGGTCTGTACGTGATGTTCGCTGTCGCGTAGTAAGCGTTGCTTGAATTAAGAGCAATATCAGAACGTTAACTAGATAGAGGCATTGTGCTGTGAATCTTAACGCAACAATCCTCGGCCAGGCCATCGCGTTTGTCCTGTTTGTTCTGTTCTGCATGAAGTATGTATGGCCGCCGTTAATGGCTGCCATCGAGAAGCGTCAAAAAGAAATTGCTGACGGTCTTGCTTCTGCTGAACGCGCACACAAGGATCTTGACCTTGCAAAGGCCAGCGCGACCGACCAGCTGAAAAAAGCGAAGGCGGAAGCTCAGGTAATCATCGAGCAGGCGAACAAACGTCGCGCTCAGATCCTGGACGAAGCCAAAACGGAAGCAGAACAGGAACGTACTAAAATCGTGGCCCAGGCGCAGGCGGAAATTGATGCCGAGCGTAAACGTGCCCGTGAAGAGCTGCGTAAGCAAGTTGCTATCCTGGCTGTTGCTGGCGCCGAGAAGATCATCGAACGTTCCGTGGATGAAGCTGCTAACAGCGACATCGTGGATAAACTTGTCGCTGAACTGTAAGGAGGGAGGGGCTGATGTCTGAATTTGTTACGGTAGCTCGCCCCTACGCCAAAGCAGCTTTTGACTTTGCCGTCGAACACCAAAGTGTAGAGCGCTGGCAGGACATGCTGGCGTTTGCCGCCGAGGTGACGAAGAACGAACAAATGGCCGAGCTTCTCTCTGGCGCACTGGCGCCGGAAACACTCGCTGGGTCGTTTATCGCAGTTTGCGGTGAGCAACTGGACGAAAACGGTCAGAACCTGATTAAGGTAATGGCTGAGAATAACCGTCTGAACGCGCTCCCGGATGTTCTTGAGCAGTTTATTCACCTTCGTGCCGCGAGTGAGTCTATCTCTGAGGTAGAAGTCACTTCCGCGAACGAACTGAGTGAAGAACAGCTTGCGAAGATTAGCGCTGCGATGGAAAAACGTCTGTCACGCAAAGTTAAGCTGAATTGCAAAATCGATAAGTCTGTAATGGCAGGCGTAATCATCCGTGCGGGTGATATGGTCATTGATGGCAGCGTACGCGGCCGTCTTGAACGCCTTGCAGACGTCTTGCAGTCTTAAGGGGACTGGAGCATGCAACTGAATTCCACCGAAATCAGCGAACTGATCAAGCAGCGCATTGCTCAGTTCAATGTTGTGAGTGAAGCTCACAACGAAGGTACTATTGTTTCTGTAAGTGACGGTGTTATCCGCATTCACGGCCTGGCCGATTGTATGCAGGGTGAGATGATTTCCCTGCCGGGTAACCGTTACGCTATCGCACTGAACCTGGAGCGCGACTCCGTGGGTGCAGTGGTGATGGGTCCATACGCTGACCTCGCCGAAGGTATGAAGGTTAAGTGTACGGGTCGTATTCTGGAAGTTCCGGTTGGCCGCGGCCTGCTGGGCCGTGTGGTGAACACCCTGGGTTTCCCGATTGACGGTAAAGGTCCGGTTGATAACGATGGCTTCTCGCCAATCGAAGTTATCGCACCGGGCGTAATCGAACGTCAGTCCGTCGATCAGCCGGTGCAGACCGGTTATAAATCCGTTGATGCCATGATCCCAATCGGTCGTGGTCAGCGTGAATTGATCATCGGTGACCGTCAGACCGGTAAAACCGCGATGGCAATCGATGCCATCATCAACCAGCGTGACTCCGGCATCAAATGTGTGTACGTGGCTATCGGCCAGAAAGCGTCCACCATTTCTAACGTGGTTCGTAAACTGGAAGAACATGGCGCACTGTCTAACACCATCGTTGTGGTAGCGACTGCGTCTGAATCTGCCGCACTGCAATACCTGGCGCCGTATGCCGGTTGCGCAATGGGCGAATACTTCCGTGACCGCGGTGAAGATGCGCTGATCGTATACGATGACCTGTCTAAACAGGCTGTTGCTTACCGTCAGGTTTCCCTGCTGCTCCGTCGTCCGCCAGGACGTGAAGCATTCCCGGGCGACGTGTTCTACCTCCACTCCCGTCTGCTGGAGCGCGCATCCCGCGTTAACGCGGAATACGTTGAGAACTTCACCAAGGGTGAAGTGAAAGGTAAAACCGGCTCCCTGACCGCTCTGCCGATTATCGAAACCCAGGCGGGTGACGTTTCTGCGTTCGTTCCGACCAACGTAATTTCCATTACCGATGGTCAGATCTTCCTGGAAACTAACCTGTTCAACTCCGGTATTCGTCCGGCAGTTAACCCGGGTATCTCCGTATCTCGTGTAGGTGGTGCTGCTCAGACCAAGATCATCAAGAAACTGTCCGGTGGTATCCGTACCGCGCTGGCACAGTATCGTGAACTGGCTGCGTTCTCTCAGTTCGCATCCGATCTGGACGAAGCAACCCGTAAACAGCTGAGCCACGGTCAGAAAGTGACCGAACTGCTGAAACAGAAACAGTATGCCCCTATGTCTGTAGCACAGCAGGGTGTGGTTCTGTTCGCGGCTGAACGCGGTTACCTCGAAGATGTGGAACTGGCGAAAATCGGTAGTTTTGAAGCCGCTCTGCTGGCTTACGTCGACCGTGACCATGCTCCGCTGATGCAAGAAATCAACCAGACTGGTAACTATAACGACGAAATCGAAGGCAAGCTGAAAGCTATCCTCGATTCCTTCAAAGCAACCCAGTCCTGGTAACGTCTGGCGGCTTGTCTTAGGACAGGCCGCAAGGCATTGAGGAGAAGCTCATGGCCGGCGCAAAAGAGATACGTAGTAAGATCGCAAGCGTCCAGAACACGCAGAAGATCACTAAAGCGATGGAGATGGTCGCCGCTTCCAAAATGCGTAAATCGCAGGATCGCATGGCGGCCAGCCGTCCTTATGCAGAGACCATGCGCAAAGTGATTGGTCACCTTGCGAATGGTAATCTGGAATATAAGCACCCGTACCTGGAAGAACGCGACGTTAAACGCGTGGGCTACCTGGTGGTGTCGACTGACCGTGGTCTGTGCGGTGGCTTGAACATTAACCTGTTCAAAAAGCTGCTGGCGGATATGAAAACATGGTCCGATAAAGGCGTTCAGTGCGACATCGCAATGATCGGCTCTAAGGGCGTGTCTTTCTTTAATTCCGTTGGCGGTAATGTGGTTGCGCAGGTAACCGGTATGGGGGGATAACCCTTCCCTGTCCGAACTGATCGGTCCGGTTAAAGTGATGCTGCAGGCTTACGATGAAGGTCGTCTGGACAGACTGTACGTTGTCAGCAACAAATTTATCAACACCATGTCTCAGGTTCCGACGCTGACTCAACTGCTGCCATTACCGGCATCAGAAGATGAAGAGTTAAAACAAAAAGCCTGGGATTACCTGTATGAACCAGATCCGAAACCGCTGCTGGATACCCTGCTGCGTCGTTACGTTGAATCTCAGGTTTATCAGGGCGTGGTAGAAAACCTGGCCAGCGAGCAGGCCGCACGTATGGTGGCGATGAAAGCCGCGACCGACAATGGCGGCAGCCTGATTAAAGAGCTGCAGTTGGTATACAACAAAGCTCGTCAGGCCAGCATTACTCAGGAACTCACCGAAATCGTCGGTGGTGCATCCGCGGTATAACCAGGTTAATTCGTAGAGGATTCAAGATGGCTACTGGAAAAATTGTCCAGGTAATCGGCGCCGTGGTTGACGTCGAATTCCCTCAGGATGCCGTACCGCGCGTGTACGATGCTCTTGAGGTTATGAATGGTAAAGAGAGTCTGGTGCTGGAAGTTCAGCAGCAGCTCGGCGGCGGTATCGTACGTACCATCGCAATGGGTTCTTCCGACGGTCTGCGTCGTGGTCTGGAAGTCAAAGACCTTGAGCACCCGATCGAAGTCCCGGTAGGTAAAGCAACCCTGGGTCGTATCATGAACGTCCTGGGTCACCCGATCGACATGAAAGGCGATATCGGTGAAGAAGAGCGTTGGGCTATCCACCGTGCAGCACCGTCCTATGAAGAGCTGTCCAGCTCTCAGGAACTGCTGGAAACCGGTATCAAAGTTATCGACCTGATGTGTCCGTTCGCGAAGGGCGGTAAAGTCGGTCTGTTCGGTGGTGCGGGTGTAGGTAAAACCGTAAACATGATGGAGCTGATCCGTAACATCGCGATCGAGCACTCCGGTTACTCCGTGTTTGCGGGCGTAGGTGAACGTACTCGTGAGGGTAACGACTTCTACCACGAAATGACCGACTCCAACGTTCTGGATAAAGTATCCCTGGTTTACGGCCAGATGAACGAGCCGCCGGGAAACCGTCTGCGCGTTGCGCTGACCGGTCTGACCATGGCAGAGAAATTCCGTGACGAAGGTCGTGACGTACTGCTGTTCGTCGATAACATCTATCGTTACACCCTGGCCGGTACGGAAGTTTCCGCACTGCTGGGTCGTATGCCATCAGCGGTAGGTTACCAGCCGACCCTGGCGGAAGAGATGGGTGTTCTGCAGGAACGTATCACCTCGACCAAAACCGGTTCTATCACTTCCGTTCAGGCGGTATACGTACCTGCGGATGACTTGACTGACCCGTCGCCAGCCACCACCTTTGCTCACTTAGATGCAACAGTGGTACTGAGCCGTCAGATCGCGTCTCTGGGTATCTACCCGGCCGTTGACCCGCTGGATTCTACCAGCCGTCAGTTGGATCCGCTGGTGGTAGGTCAGGAACACTACGACACCGCGCGTGGCGTACAGTCCCTGCTGCAACGTTACCAGGAACTGAAAGACATCATCGCCATCCTGGGTATGGATGAACTGTCTGAAGAAGACAAACTGGTGGTAGCACGTGCGCGTAAGATCCAGCGCTTCCTGTCCCAGCCGTTCTTCGTTGCGGAAGTATTCACCGGTTCTCCGGGTAAATACGTTTCCCTGAAAGACACCATCCGTGGCTTTAAAGGCATCATGGAAGGCGAGTATGACCACCTGCCAGAGCAGGCGTTCTACATGGTTGGTTCTATCGAAGAAGCCGTGGAAAAAGCCAAAAAACTTTAACGCCTTAATCGGAGGGTGATATGGCAATGACTTACCACCTGGATGTCGTCAGCGCAGAGCAACAAATGTTCTCTGGTCTGGTCGAGAAAATCCAGGTAACGGGTAGTGAAGGTGAACTGGGTATTTTCCCAGGGCACGCCCCACTGCTCACCGCCATTAAGCCTGGTATGATCCGCATCGTTAAACAGTTCGGTCATGAAGAGTTTATCTACCTGTCTGGCGGCATTCTTGAAGTGCAACCAGGCAGCGTGACCGTACTGGCTGATACCGCGATTCGCGGGCAGGATCTCGATGAAGCGAGAGCCCTGGAAGCGAAACGTAAGGCTGAAGAGCACATTAAGAGCTCTCATGGTGACGTGGATTACGCTCAGGCATCTGCGGAACTGGCCAAAGCGATCGCAAAACTGCGCGTTATCGAGTTGACCAAAAAAAGCGATGTAACACCGGGTTAAAAAACGAAAACCAGTCTGATTTCAGGCTGGTTTTTTTTTGCCTGTCATTGTTGTGCTCTTTACGTCATCTTTCTTTTTGGATCAAAAAAAAGAGCAAAAACATTAGCCTGGCGCGTTAATCGCGATATCAGGTGACTTTTCAGAAGACAAAAGCCACATCAATGGACGAAAATGTCTCTATCTTCGTAGAGGAAAACTCGCGATTGTGCGTTTTATCCTCTGCCCATTTCACGACGAAAAAAATGTAGTATTTTCAACGTGAAACGGTATAAATTCGTTCTCAAATTACAGTCAGGGCGCGTATGTTGAATAAAGCGATGAGCGTAGTGATCCTTGCCGCAGGCAAAGGCACACGTATGTATTCCGATCTTCCAAAAGTGCTGCATACCCTTGCCGGGAAATCGATGGTTCAGCATGTCATTGATGTAGCAAATGAATTAGGCTCATCTCAAGTGCATCTGGTCTACGGGCACGGCGGCGATCTGCTTAAAGAAAGCCTGAAAGAAGAGAACCTGAACTGGGTTCTGCAGGCGGAGCAGTTGGGCACCGGCCACGCTATGCAGCAGGCTGCGCCATTCTTTGGCGATGATGAAGACATTTTAATGCTCTACGGCGATGTCCCGCTGATCTCTGTTGAAACCCTGACTCGCTTGCGTGAAGCCAAACCCCAGGGCGGCATCGGTTTGCTGACCGTCGTGCTGGACGATCCAAGCGGTTATGGTCGTATCACGCGTGAAAACGGCAAAGTGACCGGCATTGTTGAGCACAAAGATGCCAGCGACGAACAGCGCAGGATTCAGGAGATCAACACCGGGATCCTGATTGCCAATGGCGCGGACATGAAGCGCTGGCTGTCTAAACTGACCAATAACAACGCGCAGGGTGAATTCTACATCACCGACATTATTGCGATGGCGTACCAGGAAGGGCGTGAGATTGCGGCGGTACATCCGGCGCGTATTAGCGAAACCGAAGGGGTGAATAACCGTCTTCAGCTCTCCCGCCTGGAGCGTGTTTACCAGTCCGAGCAGGCAGAAAAACTGCTGCTGGCGGGCGTGATGCTGCGCGATCCGGCGCGTTTTGATCTGCGCGGTACGCTCGCTCACGGGCGAGATGTTGAAATTGATACTAACGTTATCATCGAAGGTCACGTCACGTTGGGCCATCGCGTGAAGATTGGCGCGGGTTGCGTCATTAAAAACAGCGTTATTGGTGATGACTGTGAAATCAGCCCGTACAGCGTTGTGGAAGATGCCCATCTGGATGCGGCCTGCACCATCGGACCGTTTGCCCGTCTGCGCCCTGGTGCGGAGCTGATGGAAGGCGCTCACGTCGGTAACTTTGTTGAGATGAAGAAAGCGCGTCTTGGCAAAGGCTCAAAAGCCGGCCACCTGACCTATTTGGGCGATGCGGAAATTGGCGACAACGTGAACATTGGCGCAGGCACCATTACCTGCAACTACGACGGCGCGAACAAGTTTAAAACCATTATTGGCGATGATGTGTTTGTTGGATCCGATACTCAGCTGGTGGCACCGGTAACCGTAGGCCATGGGGCAACCATCGCTGCCGGGACCACCGTCACCCGTAATGTTGCGGATAATGAACTGGTGATAAGTCGCGTGCCGCAGGTTAACAAGCAGGGCTGGAAACGGCCGGTGAAGAAAAAATAGATATTTTTGCCGGATGGCGCTTTCGCTTATCCGGCCTACGATTGAGTAGGCCTGATAAGGCGTAGCCGTCATCAGGCAAACCCGGGAGAGGAGATAAATATATATCTCCCCCCACAAGCAGTACCCATAAAAATAACCCCACTCTCTACAAGGCTCGGGGTGCCCGAAAGGGCGTTACCCAAAGGATTTCGCGTTGTGGCAAGGCGGCAAGCTTATGAGTCCATGGGAGCTTACTTAAGTAAGTGACCGTGGCGAGTACGAGAAGCCAACGCAGCCGCAGCGTGAAAGACGCAGGGTAAATACAGGTCGAAAGACAACGACAGGCATAATGCCTTGATTCGGAAATAAAAAACTATGTGTGGAATTGTTGGCGCTATCGCGCAACGTGATGTAGCTGAAATCCTTCTCGAAGGTTTACGTCGTCTGGAATACCGTGGTTACGACTCTGCGGGTCTGGCCGTGGTGGATGCAGAAGGTCATATGACCCGTCTGCGTCGTCTGGGTAAAGTACAGATGCTGTCTCAGGCTGCGGAAGAACATCCGCTGCACGGCGGCACTGGTATTGCTCATACTCGCTGGGCAACGCATGGCGAACCTTCAGAAGCAAACGCGCATCCGCATGTTTCTGAACACATTGTGGTGGTGCATAACGGCATCATCGAAAACCATGAACCGCTGCGTGAAGAACTGAAAGCGCGTGGCTATACCTTCGTTTCAGAAACCGACACCGAAGTGATTGCTCACTTAGTGCACTGGGAGCTGAAACAGGGCGGTACACTGCGTGATGCCGTGCTGCGCGCCATCCCGCAACTGCGCGGCGCGTACGGTACGGTCATCATGGATACCCGTCATCCGGATACACTGCTGGCTGCGCGTTCAGGTAGCCCGCTGGTTATCGGCCTGGGGATGGGCGAAAACTTTATCGCCTCCGATCAGCTGGCGCTATTGCCGGTGACCCGTCGCTTTATCTTCCTGGAAGAAGGCGATATTGCAGAAGTCACCCGCCGTTCCGTCGCCATTTTTGATAAAACGGGCGCGGACGTGAAGCGTCAGGATATCGAATCTAATCTGCAATATGACGCGGGTGATAAAGGTATTTATCGCCACTACATGCAGAAAGAGATCTACGAACAGCCGAACGCGATTAAAAACACCCTGACCGGTCGCATCAGCCACGGCGAAGTGGATTTAAGCGAACTCGGACCAAAAGCTAATGAGCTGTTGTCTCAGGTTGAGCATATCCAGATCATCGCGTGTGGCACGTCCTACAACTCCGGGATGGTTTCTCGCTACTGGTTTGAATCTTTGGCCGGCATTCCGTGCGACGTCGAAATCGCTTCTGAATTCCGCTACCGCAAATCAGCAGTACGCCGTAATAGCCTGATGATCACGCTGTCTCAGTCGGGTGAAACGGCGGATACGCTGGCAGGCCTGCGTTTGTCGAAAGAACTGGGCTATCTGGGATCTCTCGCCATCTGTAACGTTCCGGGCTCCTCTCTGGTACGTGAATCGGATCTGGCGATGATGACCAATGCCGGTACGGAAATCGGCGTGGCGTCGACGAAAGCCTTTACCACTCAGTTAACCGTTCTGCTCATGCTGGTGGCGAAACTGGCACGTCTGAAAGGTCTGGATGCGTCCATTGAGCATGACATCGTTCATGGCCTGCAGGCGCTGCCGAGCCGTATCGAGCAAATGCTCTCTCAGGACAAACGTATTGAAGCCCTGGCGGAAGATTTCTCTGACAAGCACCATGCCCTGTTCCTGGGCCGTGGCGATCAGTATCCCATTGCGCTGGAAGGTGCACTGAAGCTCAAAGAGATCTCCTACATCCACGCTGAAGCCTATGCGGCAGGTGAACTGAAACACGGCCCGCTGGCGCTGATTGATGCCGATATGCCGGTTATCGTTGTTGCGCCAAACAACGAACTGCTGGAAAAACTGAAGTCTAATATCGAAGAAGTACGCGCCCGTGGCGGTCAGCTGTATGTCTTCGCCGATCAGGACGCTGGTTTTGTCAGCAGCGACAACATGCACATCATTGAGATGCCGCATGTCGAAGAGGTGATTGCACCAATCTTCTATACCGTGCCGCTGCAACTGCTGGCTTATCACGTGGCGCTGATTAAAGGCACCGACGTGGATCAGCCGCGTAACCTGGCAAAATCGGTTACCGTCGAGTAAAACGCTCATGCCCTGCGAAAGCGGGGCATTTTTTTCACCCCTGTGCTGTTTTTAATCAATTCTCCCGCCGTTTTAATGTGACAAATCTTCATCTTCAGCTACTTTTTTCAGTGTCACAAAAAGAAAATTTTCCTGAAAAGTTGTTGTCATATATCCAGTTAAGTTAATGATAAACAGGAAAAAAATGATACTGATTTAATGGAAATTTTCATTGTCATAAAACTGTCATATTTCGTACATTTAACTGTCACCTGTTTGTCCTATTTTGCTCATCGTAGCCACTTAACAATGATTTACGAAAATCATGCAGGAGACATTATGAAAGTTATGCGTACCACTGTCGCAACTGTTGTCGCCGCGACCTTATCGATGAGCGCGTTCTCTGCGTTAGCAGCAGCAAGTCTGACAGGCGCAGGTGCAACTTTTCCTGCGCCGGTGTATGCCAAATGGGCTGATACTTATCAGAAAGAGACCGGTAGTAAAGTCAACTACCAGGGTATCGGCTCCTCCGGTGGTGTTAAACAAATTACAGCGAATACCGTCGATTTCGGGGCATCTGATGCGCCGTTGTCTGACGAAAAACTGAATCAGGAAGGCCTGTTCCAGTTCCCGACCGTCATTGGCGGTGTGGTGCTGGCGGTAAACATCCCGGGTCTGAAGTCTGGCGAACTGGTGCTGGATGGTAAAACGCTGGGTGACATCTACCTGGGTAAAATTAAGAAGTGGGATGATGAAGCTATCACCAAACTGAACCCGGGCGTGAAACTGCCTTCTCAGAACATCGCCGTTGTACGTCGTGCTGATGGTTCCGGTACCTCCTTCGTCTTCACCAGCTATCTGGCGAAAGTGAACGAAGAGTGGAAAACCAAAGTGGGCGCAGGCTCTACCGTTAACTGGCCGACTGGTCTCGGCGGTAAAGGTAACGATGGTATCGCCGCGTTCGTACAGCGTCTGCCAGGTTCCATCGGTTACGTTGAATACGCTTACGCTAAGCAGAACAACCTGGCATACACCAAACTGATTTCTGCTGACGGTAAACCGGTTAGTCCGACCGAAGAGAACTTCGCTAACGCCGCGAAAGGCGCTGACTGGAGTAAATCCTTCGCACAAGATCTGACGAACCAGAAAGGTGATGATGCGTGGCCGATTACCTCCACCACCTTCATCCTGGTTCACAAAGAGCAGAAGAAACCTGAGCAGGGTGCTGAAGTGCTGAAATTCTTCGACTGGGCATACAAAAATGGCGGCAAACAGGCGAATGACCTGGATTACGCCAGCCTGCCTGACAGCGTGGTTGAGCAGATCCGTGCAGCATGGAAGACCAATGTGAAGGATAGCAGCGGTAAAGCGCTGTACTAACAGAATATCTTTGACGAATTGGCGGATGGCGCTACGCTTATCCGCCCTACAGTTCCGCCTGTAGGCCCGCTTTGTAGGCCGGATAAGCGTAGCGCCATCCGGCATGGGCAATTTCGTAAACGCGTTTAATGGAAAGAGTGATTTATGGCTGCAACCAAGCCTGCTTTTAACCCACCGGGTAAAAAGGGTGACAAAATCTTCAGCGCGCTGGTAAAACTGGCTGCGCTGATTGTGCTATTGATGTTGGGTGGCATTATTGTCTCTCTGATCATCTCCTCCTGGCCCAGCATTGAGAAATTTGGTTTCTCATTCCTGTGGACGAAAGACTGGGATGCGCCAAATGACATCTACGGGGCGCTGGTACCGATCTACGGTACGCTGGTCACCTCCTTTATCGCCCTGCTGATCGCCGTTCCGGTGAGCTTCGGCATTGCCCTGTTTCTGACCGAACTCGCGCCTGGCTGGCTGCGTCGCCCGCTGGGCATCGCGATTGAACTGCTGGCGGCTATTCCTAGTATCGTCTACGGCATGTGGGGCCTGTTTATTTTTGCTCCGCTGTTTGCCACTTATTTCCAGGAGCCGGTCGGCAACGTCCTTTCCAACATTCCGTTTGTTGGCGCGCTGTTCTCTGGCCCGGCGTTTGGTATCGGTATTCTGGCAGCAGGGGTGATTCTCGCCATCATGATTATCCCGTATATCGCGGCGGTTATGCGTGATGTGTTCGAACAGACGCCGGTAATGATGAAAGAGTCTGCCTACGGTATCGGCTGTACCACCTGGGAGGTTATCTGGCGCATCGTGTTGCCGTTCACCAAAAATGGGGTGATTGGCGGCATCATGCTGGGTCTGGGACGTGCGCTGGGTGAAACGATGGCGGTCACCTTCATTATTGGTAATACCTACCAGCTCGACAGCGCGTCGCTGTATATGCCAGGCAACAGTATTACTTCTGCGCTGGCGAATGAATTTGCGGAAGCCGAATCCGGCCTGCACGTTGCGGCGTTGATGGAGTTAGGTCTTATTCTGTTCGTGATTACCTTCATCGTGCTGGCCGCGTCCAAGTTTATGATTCTGCGCCTTGCGAAGAACGAGGGGGGCACGCTAATGGCTACGCTTGAAATGCAAAACACCGCTCAGCTTGCGGAATCCCGCCGCAAAATGCAGGCGCGTCGCCGGATGAAAAACCGCATCGCCCTGACGCTCTCTATGGCGACGATGGCATTTGGCCTGTTCTGGCTCGTCTGGATCCTGATGTCCACGATTACCCGTGGCATCGACGGGATGTCGCTGGCGCTGTTTACCGAAATGACGCCGCCGCCAAATACGGCAGGCGGCGGTCTGGCGAACGCCCTGGCGGGCAGTGGTCTGTTAATCCTCTGGGCGACCGTGTTTGGTACGCCGCTGGGCATCATGGCCGGGATTTATCTTGCGGAATATGGCCGCAAATCCTGGCTGGCGGAAGTGATTCGCTTCATTAATGACATTCTGCTTTCCGCTCCGTCTATCGTCGTTGGCCTGTTCGTGTACACCATTGTGGTGGCGCAGATGGAGCACTTCTCCGGCTGGGCGGGCGTGATTGCGCTGGCGCTGCTGCAGGTGCCTATCGTGATTCGAACCACCGAAAACATGCTGAAACTGGTGCCGGACAGCCTGCGTGAAGCGGCGTATGCGCTGGGCACGCCGAAGTGGAAAATGATCTCCGCGATTACGCTGAAAGCGTCTGTTTCCGGGATCATGACCGGTATTCTGCTGGCGATTGCGCGTATCGCGGGTGAAACCGCCCCGCTGCTGTTTACGGCGCTCTCCAACCAGTTCTGGAGCACCGACATGATGCAGCCTATCGCTAACCTGCCGGTCACCATCTTTAAATTTGCGATGAGTCCGTTTGCGGAATGGCAGCAACTGGCGTGGGCCGGGGTGCTGATTATTACCCTGTGCGTATTGCTGCTTAACATTCTGGCGCGTGTGATTTTCGCCAAGAGTAAACACGGTTAACACGACTTGCCGGATGGCGGCGTAATCGCCTTATCCGGCCTACGGTTGAATCTATTTGTTGTAGGCCTGAAAGCTGCGCGCCATCAGGCATGATAAGGAAAAGAGTAAAATGAGTATGGTTGATACTGCTCCGGGTAAGATTCAGGTTCGTGATTTGAACTTCTACTACGGCAAATTCCATGCCCTGAAGAACATTAACCTGGATATTGCGAAGAACCAGGTGACGGCGTTTATCGGGCCATCCGGCTGTGGTAAATCGACGCTACTGCGTACGTTCAACAAGATGTTTGAACTGTATCCGGAACAGCGTGCGGAAGGCGAAATCCTGCTGGATGGCGACAATATCCTCACCAACACCCAGGATATCGCTCTGCTGCGTGCCAAAGTGGGGATGGTGTTCCAGAAGCCGACGCCTTTCCCGATGTCTATTTACGACAACATTGCCTTCGGTGTACGTCTGTTTGAAAAGCTTTCCCGTACGGATATGGATGAGCGTGTCCAGTGGGCGTTGACCAAGGCCGCATTATGGAATGAAACCAAGGATAAATTGCACCAGAGCGGGTACTCTCTCTCCGGTGGTCAGCAGCAGCGTCTGTGCATTGCGCGAGGTATCGCCATTCGCCCGGAGGTGCTGTTGCTGGATGAGCCGTGTTCAGCGCTGGATCCGATCTCTACCGGTCGTATCGAAGAGCTGATCACCGAGCTAAAACAGGATTACACCGTGGTAATCGTGACCCACAACATGCAGCAGGCTGCGCGTTGTTCCGACCATACGGCGTTTATGTACCTGGGCGAGTTGATTGAGTTCAGCGATACGGACGCGCTGTTCACCAGGCCTGCGAAAAAGCAAACAGAAGATTACATCACCGGTCGTTACGGTTGATTCAGGAGCGCGTAATGGACAGTCTGAACCTTAATAAACATATTTCCGGCCAGTTCAACGCTGAACTGGAGAGCATCCGCACCCAGGTGATGACAATGGGCGGCATGGTTGAACAGCAGCTTTCTGATGCCATCACCGCGATGCACAATCAGGACAGCGAGCTGGCGAAACGCGTTATTGATGGCGATAAGCACGTCAACATGATGGAAGTGGCGATCGACGAAGCCTGCGTACGTATCATTGCCAAGCGCCAGCCGACGGCGAGCGACCTGCGTCTGGTGATGGCGATTATCAAAACCATTGCCGAGCTGGAGCGTATTGGTGATGTCGCAGATAAAATCTGCCGTACTGCGCTGGAGAAATTCTCCCAGCAGCATCAGCCACTGTTGGTGAGCCTGGAGTCACTGGGCCGCCATACCGTACAGATGTTGCACGATGTGCTGGATGCGTTTGCGCGTATGGATCTGGACGAAGCGGTGCGCATCTACCGCGAAGACAAGAAAGTCGACCAGGAATACGAAGGGATCGTGCGTCAGCTGATGACCTACATGATGGAAGATTCCCGCACCATTCCCAGCGTGTTAACCGCGTTGTTCTGCGCGCGCTCTATCGAGCGTATCGGCGACCGCTGCCAGAATATCTGCGAATACATCTTCTACTTCGTGAAAGGTCAGGATTTCCGTCACGTAGGTGGTGATGAACTGGATAAGCTGCTGGCGGGTAAAGATCCGAAAGAGTGATGTTTGTGGCGGGTGGCGCTAACGCTTACCCGCCCTACGTGCTCTGTAGGCCGGATAAGCGTTAGCGCCATCCGGCAATTGCCCGGTGGCGCAAGCTTACCGGGCCTACAAAACATTACCGGGTAATATTCCAGCCCCGCGCCTTCCACAACGCCGGCAACTGCGCCAGATCGGTAAACGTCGTCACTTTGGGATGTTTGATAGGCTTGTTATGCGGATCGGCACAGAAGTAGAACACTTCCATTCCCGCCTCAATACCTGACTGTGCGCCCGCGGACGAGTCATCCACCAGAATACAGTTTTCAACATTCACGCTCATCGCTTTCGCCGCATGGAACATCAGTGCCGGATCGGGCTTCCAGCGTTGGATATCGTAGCCGCTGTACAGTTTATCCGGGAAATGATGCAGCATGCCCAGCTTACCCAGCGAGTGCTGCATTTTGCTGACCGGGCCGTTAGAGACCACGCACATCGGCACCGTCATGCTGTCCAGCAGCGCATTTGCTCCGGGGATCACTTCCAGTTCCGAGTCGAACAGGCGTGCGACCTCGGCGCGGTAGACGGTTTCCAGGTCGGCTTTCGCCAACGCAACCCCATGTTCTTCACTGATGATATCAATGATTTCATAGAGTTTGACGCCCTTAAAGCGTTTGAAAATTTCGTCGAGATCGAGAGTGATACCAAATTCCTGGAACATCGCGACATACGCACGGGCACAGATGACTTCACTGTCGACCAGCGTACCGTCACAGTCAAAAAATACCGCTTCAATTCCGGACATGCCTTTCCCTTTTAACTGGTTTAACGTTTACGTACTGCACGATCGTGAAACGCAATCGTTGCCGTATAAGCAAATTCAATGAAAAAAACCTCTCACAATCGCCCCCCTATTGTCGCATTTTGGTATAGGATAGCGACGAATTTTCCCTCCTTGTTCGGAAATTGATAATGAGTCAACAACACACAACCCAGACGTCTGGTCAGGGTATGCTGGAACGCGTGTTTAAACTGCGCGAACATGGCACGACGGCTCGCACCGAAGTGATCGCCGGTTTCACCACTTTCCTGACGATGGTGTACATCGTTTTTGTGAACCCACAAATTTTGGGCGTTGCTGGCATGGACACCAGCGCCGTCTTCGTCACCACCTGTTTGATTGCCGCCTTTGGCAGCATCCTGATGGGGCTGTTCGCTAACCTGCCGGTGGCGCTGGCACCTGCGATGGGGCTGAATGCCTTTTTTTGCTTTTGTGGTCGTTGGCGCGATGGGCCTGTCGTGGCAGGTCGGTATGGGGGGCGATTTTCTGGGGTGCGGTCGGTCTGCTGTTGCTGACCATTTTCCGCGTGCGTTACTGGATGATTGCCAATATCCCGGTCAGTCTGCGCGTGGGGATCACCAGCGGTATCGGTTTATTCATCGGTATGATGGGGCTGAAAAACGCGGGCGTAATCGTCGCAAACCCGGAAACGCTGGTCAGCATTGGTAATCTGACCTCCCACAGCGTGCTGCTGGGTGTGCTCGGTTTCTTCATCATCGCGATTCTGGCATCACGTAACATTCATGCTGCCGTACTGGTGTCGATTATCGTCACCACGCTGCTGGGCTGGATGCTGGGTGATGTGCAATACAACGGCATTGTCTCTGCGCCACCGAGCGTGTCATCGGTGATTGGTCATGTCGATCTGGCCGGGTCGTTTAACATCGGGCTGGCAGGCGTGATTTTCTCCTTCATGCTGGTTAACCTGTTTGACTCTTCAGGCACACTGATCGGCGTGACTGACAAAGCCGGTCTGGCGGATGAAAAAGGGAAATTCCCACGCATGAAGCAGGCGCTGTATGTTGATAGCGTCTCCTCTGTGACCGGGGCATTTATCGGTACCTCTTCCGTCACCGCGTATATTGAGTCCTCTTCCGGCGTTTCTGTCGGGGGGGGGGCGCACCGGCCTGACCGCAGTGGTCGTGGGTCTGCTGTTCCTGCTGGTGATCTTCCTGTCGCCGCTGGCGGGGATGGTGCCGGGCTATGCGGCCGCTGGTGCGTTGATTTACGTCGGCGTGTTAATGACTTCCAGTCTGGCGCGCGTGAAGTGGGACGACCTCACCGAATCCGTACCGGCGTTTATCACCGCCGTGATGATGCCATTCAGCTTCTCGATTACTGAAGGGATCGCGCTGGGCTTTATCTCTTATTGCGTGATGAAGATTGGTACAGGTCGTGTACGTGATCTCAGCCCGTGCGTGGTGGTTGTCGCGCTGCTGTTTGTATTGAAGATTGTGTTTATCGACGCGCACTAATTTCTTGCCGTCGCCGGATGACGCTGCGCTTATCCGGCCTACGAATCACGATCGTAGGCCGGTTGATTTTACGCCTTCACGCGCTGGATGTAGTCGCCAAACGCGGTGAGCTGGCCGGTCAGATGATCCAGCGTACTCTGGTCAATCACTTCACCCGTCTGCGGGTCTACTTTGTTCTGAATTACGCCGCCCATAAATTCCGGCTTGTTCATCACCATTGCGTCCAGGAACACCAGAATCTGGCGCAGATGATACTGGCAACGTGCGCCGCCAATGGCGCCCATCGAACTGGTCTGGATAAGCACCGGTTTGCCGGCAAGCGGCTGATCGGGCAGGCGCGACAGCCAGTCGATGGCATTCTTCAGGCCACCCGGCACCGAGTAGTTATATTCCGGCGTAACGATAATCACTCCATCAGCCTGGCGGATCTGTTCAGCCAGCGCGTCGACGCTTGCCGGAAAACCCTCTTCCTGTTGCACGTCGGCATCGTAGAGCGGGATATCACCGATAGACGGTAACGCACTCACTTCCATACCCGCCGGGGCGATTTTCGGCAGCGTACGGGCAACCATACCGTTAAACGAACCTTTGCGCAGGCTTCCCAGTAGCGTAACAACCTTCAACGTTTCAGACATGGTAACTCCATCAGTTATGCGTATAAGACGTCGCGGCAGATAATGGCGCGAATCGCATCAGACGACCCGTTGGCGCATTCGCGCGGGTCTGGATATCAGGCAGGCTTTTCCAGCCCTGCTTACCATCAAACTCCCAAAGCTGAAGTTTTTCAATGGCCGGCGTAACCGCAACTGACCATACCAGCAGATCTTCTGCGTCACAGATAGCCTCAATTTGAGCAACATGTGCGCATTTCAGTCGCCCGGCGCCCGGCAGAAGCTGGAGTTCGCGAGGATCGTCATTGCGCACGTCGCCCGTCAGTTTCAGCACGCTCTGACGTAAAGTGATCATCTGCGCACGCGCTTCGTCCGGATCGTTTTGCTTGCTGATCCACAGACTTTCGTTGCTGGAAAAGGTCGGGCTTTCGACGGAATGGGGGCTGATAAATCCTCGGGTAGCGCGCTGGAGTTCCATATCCAGTCCGCATTCCCCTTCGGTTGTCAACGTTATACCGACCATATTCCCCGCATAGGCGATGGAAAAGCTGGGCAAATTTTTATCGCGAAATGCCGGTTTACCTTTGGCTTTGTAGACAATTTCCGGCAACTCGAGCGTGCCATACAGCATAAACATCAGCTCGGCGAGAAGCCCGCGGGATGCCAGAAAGCGGGTCTGGCGATGTGAGGGTAAACTCCGTGCTTCAAGGTGGCAGGATGACGGAAGACGTATCGAAATCAGGTGTCCCTCCGTCAGGATCCCTCTGGCAAAATGGGTCGCCATTTTTCTCTCCATGATTAATGGTCGTTAATAATGACGAGAGTAGCATTTACTCGGTTTATAGACAGATACAATCGCCTAAAAGTACGACTGAATCAGCCTCCCTTACGCGCATTTACATTTCCTGGCCCGGATTGGCTGTTTTTGCGTCAGGAGAGGTCCCTATACAGGGATTTGATGGTCTCCCTTAACCAGGCGATTTTCGGGTTATGGCTGTTGCGCTTGTGCCAGAGCAGGGTAAAAGGCACCAACAGTTTTTCCCGCTGTGTGGCATCAAACGGCAGAGGTCGGGCGACAAGGGGAAGCTGGTGAAGTTGGTTATAGCGATGACAATAGCGTGGAGCGGTTGCCAGAAGCGCGTGTTCCGGTTGCGCAGCCATAAACAGGGACTGCTCGAACCCAGGCAGACTCATCGCGATATTGCGCTTGAGACCCATCTCCTGCAGCACATCGTCCAGCGCCCAGGTATCGCTCTTTTCCCAACAAATGCTGATATGTGGGTAGCGCAGAAACGTTTCCAGATTCCACTCTTCCTGTAGCGCCGGATGATCTTCACGCAGCCAGACCCACGGCATGTCACTAAAAAGCACCTCAAAATCTATCGACAGCGGCAGCAGGCTCAATAATTCTCGTGAACGCGGGTGGCTCTCGCGCCCGGTAAACCCGATATCCACTTCACCGCGGGTGATGGCATCCAGCGAGTCGTAATCCCAGTTACGCACTTTGATAGTCGCCTGCGGGTCGCGTTGATAGATCTTCTGCGACAGCGCATTGAATATGATCATCATCAGCGGAGATTCGGCAACCAGTTCAAATTTCAGGCCGCGTGGCGTCTCATGATGTGGCTTATCCAGCAGCTGATGGCCCATCTGCATCCAGTCCGCCAGATTCTGCTCCATACTGAGCATCAGTGGCGTTGGCGACAGGCCGAGCGGCGTGTTAACGAACAGCGGGTCGTCAAACCACACTCTGAGCTTCGACAGCGACTTGCTCACCGCAGAAGGCGTGACGTTCATCCGCTTCGCTGTTTTGGTAACGCTGCGCTCCTGCATAAGTAGCTGCAGGCATAACATCAAATTAAGATCGAGACGGGTGATGGATTTCTTCATGGTTGGGTACGGATCTGTTGGGCGCGACAAATATAATCAGTAACAGACTCACCATGCTACAGGCAATCAGGATCCCGATCAGCATATTCAGCGCATTGATGCCCAGCACCGCGGCCAGCCAAATCCACAACGACGACCCGCAGACCTGTGCTATGCCCAGCGTCGAACTGGCTACTCCTGCGCGCAGTGAAAATGGCCCCAGCGCCTGGCTCATCGCCACGCCAAAGCCGACGGAGAATCCGGCACAGATCAGCGTCAAACCAAATAGCGTCACTGCGCTGGAATCGGCAAGGCTAAGCACAACACCGGCAGTCAGAAAGAGCACTTGTGAGGTGAACATCAGGGTGCGCGGTTTAAAAATGCTCAGCGCGAACGGAGTGGAAAAAGAGACCACCATACTGACACCTGCGGTCATCGCCATGAGGGTGGCGTATTCACCGCGCGCAAAGCCCATCATCTCCATCAACAGCACCGGCGATATGTTCACAAAGGTGAGGATCACCGACACGCTGAGAGTTGTTATCGCCAGTCGACTGAGGAAAAAGCGGTTTACCAGCGACTCGCGTCCCTGTGGTGAGGCTGAGGTGGCGTGTATGGTCGGGCGCGTCTCTTTGAGGATGAACAGCGACAGCAGCCCGACCGTCACTCCCATGGCGGTCATGGTATAGAACAGACTTTGCCACGGAAAACGGAGCATGATCAGATGTCCGAGAACCGGAGCCAGCACCGGGACGATACAGGTGATGCCGTTTAGCAATGACAGTACTTTTGCCCGCAGACGCTCGTTGAGCGTATCACGCAGGATGGCGAAGGCGACGACATAACAGCTACCGGCGCCAACACCCTGTAGGAAACGTCCGCCGAGAAACAGCGTACTGCTGGTGGCCTGTGAACACAGCGTGGAAGCGATAATGAAAATGAAGGCCCCTACAAGAGCGACAGGCTTGCGGCCGGATCGGTCAGCAATGCGTCCGGCAAACAGCATGGCGAAAGCCATCCCGGCCAGATAGACAGAGAACGCAATATGCAACTGCGCTTCGCTGGCGTTGAGATCGGCCGCGATGCGCGGTAACCCCACCAGATACATATCAATACCGGCGGGATAGAGTAAAACAAGGGCAAAACTGCAGAGTAGAAAGCGGATCATAGCGTCCTCACGATAAGTGTGGCGCTAAGGATACGGGGCGACAGGGGGAGAAAGCGAATTGCCATTTGGACAACAGTGATTTCCTGAAAGGACATGCCGCCCTGAATGAGGCGGCATGTCAGCCAGGAAGCACAGCAATTTAACTGAATCGGGGTAACAGGTTGAAGACGTTGCCGAACCAGCAAACAATAACCGCTACGCCGAACAGGATCACGATAGTCGGGATAATGACGCCGCCCCAGACGGTAAACATTTTATTGGGGAATTTCTGGCGGGCTTTCAGGGCCAGTACCGCAGGGATGATCACGGCCCATATTGTTGCGCACAGCCCTGCGCCGCCGATGCCATAGATAAAACCGTTCGGGAAGATTAAGTATAAAATCGCCGGGGGGCAGGAAAGTTAACAAGACGGTTTTAAAGCGACCCATCGATGAGTTATCGAATTTGAACAGATCCGCAAGATAGTCAAATAGCCCCAGGGTCACGCCAAAAAAAGAGCTGGCGACGGCCAGATTTGAAAAAACCAACAGACAAAATTCGATGATGCCGGTTTGTTTGGTGCCGAGGAATGATTTCACTAATGAATCAACATTACCGCCTGAGGCGATGATCTCACTGAAGCTTTCCCGCGAAATGTTACCCATGGTGCAATACAACCAGAACAGATAGATGACCAATGCCAGCAAAGAACCAAAGACAATGCTTTTAATTAATTTATCTTTTCTTTTGCCATAGCAGATGATCAGGCTGGGAATGTTTCCGTGAAAGCCAAATGAAGCAAGGCATACTGGTAATGCCATAAAAATATAAGGGAAGTAAGAGGCGTTGTTTTGAGCCTGGCCTGCTGTATCCCGCAGTATAGAAAAATCGACCTGGAAGAAGAATGACCCAAAAACGATAATAAAAGAGATAATTTTAATCCCGAGGAACAGGGAGGTAATTCGACTGGCTGCCAGTGAACTGATCCACAACACGCTGGCGACAAAAATGGCGGTGCAGATTCCAACGATTCGGGGGGTTAACGCGATACCCCATATTCATGGAGATTGTTTCGCTAATAATGGCGCCATTAGCAGAAATATAGGCATACGTGAGGATGTAAAGAACAAAGGCAACGGTAAATCCACTCACAATGTTCCACTTGTTGCCAATGAGATCTTTAGTAATGGTATTAAAACTGGATCCGACGGGGTAATTTAAATTTGCCTCTAATAACAGAAGTCCGGAATGCAACATTGAAAACCAGGCGATTATTAAGATAAACGCCCCCCAAAAAAACCACGCACCGGACAAATCAACGGGGGAGTGCAAACATCCCCCCCACCAATCACCGTACCGGCTATGACCATAATCCCCCCAAAAGGAGGAGTGTTTAGCATTCGAATTTTCTTCCATGATGCCTCATTAATTATTGTGAACCTATAAGGTTTTAATTATGCAACAATATAAAGGAAGTGGATTTATCGCTGGGGTGGTTATAAAGTATAACCACCCCTGATGCTTATAATTAAACTTCTTTCAGTTTAGCCGTGAAGTGACGCAATACTTTCGGTTCGTAGGTGAAGGTCAACCCTTTAATATTCACCGCGTTTTCTTTGACATGTTCAAAGGCTTCAATAATGAAGTCCATATGAGACTGAGTATACGTTGCCCTTGGGATGGTCAGACGCAGAAGCTCGGCCGGGCAAGGTAATTGCTTACCGGTTTTAGGATCTCTGCCTAATAAGAATGAACCAATCTCAACGGCGCGGATACCGGCCACTTTATAGAGTTCGCAAGCGAGAGCCTGAGCCGGGAACTGTTCTGCCGGAATGTGCGGTAATAGTTTACCGGCATCCACAAAGGCCGCGTGACCACCGGCTTGTTGGCAAGTGACGCCAATCGCTTCGAGGCCATCGACTAAATATTGCACCTGCGCGATACGATAGGCCAGCCAGTCCTGGTTCATACCATCGACCAGACCCACCGCAAGACGCTCCATTGCGCCGCCTTCCAGACCACCGTATGTCGGGAAGCCTTCCTGTACGACGCACAGGGTTCTGCACTCGGTATAGACGTCAAAATAGGTGTCGTCTTTAATGCACAGTAAGCCACCCATTGGCACCATCGCATCTTTTTTCGCGGACATTGCCAGCATATCGGCATATTTATAAGTTTCGCGGGTAATTTCTTCGATGCTCCAGTCCCGATATTCTGCTTCGCGTTTCTGGATAAAATACGCATTCTCGGCAAAGCGTGCGGAGTCCATGACCACCGGAATGTCATATTTTTTGGCGATGTTATACATGGCCTTCAGGTTGGCTAATGAAACCGGTTGCCCGCCTGCAGAGTTACTGGTAATGGTCGCCACAATATACGGTACGTTGTTTGCACCGACTTCCTGAATGCCGCGCTCTAATCCATCGAGATCGAAATTTCCCTTAAAGTCATAACGAACACCCGTATCAAATGCTTCTTTGATGTACACGTTACGCACGGCGCAGCCGTTGATTTGGCTGTGTCCCTGGGTAGTATCGAAGAAGTAGTTGGAGAAAACCGCCATCTTACTTCTGTCTAACCCTTTTTCCTGCTCGCGTTTTTTGATGAGAACCGGAATATAAATTTGTTCTGCACCGCGGCCCTGGTGCGTTGGAATAGTATATTGATAACCAAAAATGTTTTTCACTGCTTCAGATAGCGCGTAATAGCTGCGACTGCCGCTGTAGGCTTCATCCCCACGTAGCATGGCAGCTTGCATATTCTGTGTCACTGCGCCAGTACCGCTGTCAGTCAGCAGATCAATAAAGACATCTTCACTATCCAGCAGGAAAGGGTTCATCCCGGATTTAATGATTGCGTTATTCCGATGTTCTCTCGTTGTACGTTTTACCGGTTCAATAACACGAATGCGGAAGGGTTCTGGTAAATGTTTAAAGTTATCCATGACATAATCCTTTAATTTATTTCGCTGTATTGACTCAATACGTCTGCACGCGGGTATAAATATACCCGGCATAATTCACCCCTCATTTATTCCAGCCATGCCTGTATTTTCGTTTTAAAAAACGAACAGGCATACGTGGCGTTGCGATATGCAATCACAATGAGGAATTGAGCTATGTTTGAGATATGCCAAATGAACAGACTACGAATAGCCTATGCTCTGGCAAAATAAAGGCAGGGAAACTTAAGGGTGATGATTGACAATTTTATTGTCAACATTAAACCATTTTGAAATGATGTATGCATGTAAGATAATCATGATTGAGTTATCCTCTGTAGACACAGTGCTACATTATGGCAATGAAAATATTTGTCTATGAGAGAATAATTTAACTGTGATAAAACTCACAGTTAAATTTAAATTAAATTAATTAAGGATCATTCAATTAAATCGTAAAATCAATATACGTTAGCGATTAACTGAACGCGCGATGCGCGTATAGGTATGTCTGACGCCACGAATCGCCACGCTGTAGGCCAGTATATTTTCCGGCAACGCCATTCCCATATAGCCAGTATCGCCAATATGATGGAGATCCGCCCCCCGCCATTTTGCTCATCAGGGCAATCTGGCGAATGGTACTGACGTCTGCGCCTTCCTGAGAGGTGCCGATTGCCGTCATTGCCAGTGCGCCGTGCGCGTGTGCACACGCGATCAGCGACTCTACTTTTTGTTGGCTCATACCCGGTACAGTGCCCGGAGCTGGAATGAGCACGATATCTGCGCCCTGATCGGCAAAGGCAGCGACGTCATTTTCGCTGATAATTGCGCTGCCGCTTTCCCGGACAATCCCAGCGCCGTGCATTTTACCGGTGATGATAATGGCGCTGTCGCCAACGGCTTCACGGATCGCTTTCACCGCTTTGCCCAATGACTGATTACTGACGCCGTTGTTGGGATTTCCCGTCAGCACCAGGATCTTCGCGCCCATTGCGACCAGTTTACGGGCATTCTCTGCGGTGGCAGCACGGCCTGGCTTCATCTTCCAGATATCGTCATGCGCACTGGCAAATGCAGGATCAACGGCCTCCAGGTTGACGCCAATGATGCGTCCGGTCAGGCGCTGCAGTTCATGCAACGTCTGATCCGGTGCGGTACCGGCAGGCATTCCCTGAATTAGTGGTGCTTCGCTATCGAACATATTGATCAGCAGAATGTCCGCGCCCTGTGACGCGGCAAGTTCGGCATTGGTGACGTTATTAAGCAGCGGTTGGGTAATGGCGATGGTTTCACTAACCAGGACGCGGCCTTCACTGGCGCGAATTGCATACAACAGCGCGGTTTTGTCCATGCACGCGAAATCAGAAGCACTACAGTCAAGTAAACGTTTATGTTCCATAAAAAAGAGGCCCTCTTATAAAACGATAACGCCCCGAATAACTGACTGTTAATTCGGGGCGACAGGATTACTTACCAATACAGAAGCTGGAGAAAATTCGCCCCAGCAGATCGTCGGAAGTAAATTCTCCAGTGATCTCGCTTAAGCTTTGCTGGGCCAGACGTAGCTCTTCAGCCAGTAATTCACCTGCCCACGCGCCTAACAGTTGGGTTTTGCCCTGCTGGAGATGCTCAGCGGCTTCGGCCAGCGCCTGCAGGTGACGGCGACGGGCCAGGAAGCCGCCTTCCATATTGGTATCGAAGCCCATACTCTGTTTGAGATGGTTGCGTAGCACGTCCACACCTTCACCGGTGCGCGCCGAAAGACGAACCAGTGAGTGACCATTCACCTCGCTGATACCCAGCGGCTCGCCGGTGATATCCGCTTTGTTTCGCACCACGGTAATGGGCAGTTTTGACGGTAAACGAGCGATAAAGTCCGGCCAGATATCAGCCGGGTCAACGGCATCCGTGGTGGTGCCATCGACCATAAACAGCACGCGATCCGCCTGCTCAATTTCCTGCCAGGCCCGTTCGATACCGATACGCTCCACTTCGTCGCTGGCCTCACGCAGACCGGCGGTATCGATAATGTGCAACGGCATGCCATCGATATGGATGTGTTCACGCAGCACGTCGCGCGTGGTCCCGGCGATGTCAGTGACAATGGCCGCCTCACGTCCCGCCAGAGCGTTCAGAAGGCTTGATTTACCGGCGTTAGGGCGCCCGGCAATGACCACCTTCATCCCTTCACGCAGCAGGCTGCCCTGACGCGCTTCAGCGCGAACGGCATCAAGATCGGTAATCACACCATTGAGCTGTGCTTCGATTTTGCCATCGGAAAGGAAGTCGATCTCTTCGTCCGGAAAGTCGATGGCCGCTTCTACGTAGATGCGCAGGTGAGTAAGTGCTTCCACCAGATGGTTTACGCGGGCGGAAAACGCCCCCCTGCAATGAGTTCAACGCTGAACGAGCCGCCTGTTCAGAACTGGCATCAATCAGGTCGGCAATCGCTTCGGCCTGGGCTAAGTCGAGCTTATCGTTGAGAAACGCACGCTCAGAGAACTCGCCAGGGCGGGCAATACGCAGGCCGGGCAGCGTCAGGATGCGTTTTAACAGCAGGTCGAGAATGACCGGGCCGCCGTGTCCCTGTAGCTCCAGCACATCCTCACCCGTAAATGAGTTCGGGCCGGGGAACCACAAGGCGATCCCCTGGTCCAGCGCGGTGCCGTCGGCATCTTTAAACGGCAGATAGTCGGCGTAACGGGGTTTGGGCAGTTTGCCCAGAACGGCTTCGGCCACCTCACGCGCCTTCAGGCCGGAGATGCGCAGAATACCCACACCACCGCGTCCCGGTGGGGTAGCCTGGGCGACGATAGTGTCGTTATGGCTCATGGTTTTTCTCTTTCAATACCCATAAAAAAAGGCGGTCATCAGACCGCCCTTTGTTTTATGTTCCGTTTGCCGGAAGGCGGCTTCGCCTTATCCGGCCTACAACCGAATCAGGACTTTTTCTTCTCGCGGCTATGCAGGCCACGCTTCTCCAGACCACGGTAAATCAGCTGTTGCTGAATGATGGTCACCAGGTTGCTGACGATATAGTACAGCACCAGACCTGACGGGAACCATAAGAAGAACACGGTGAAGATGACCGGCATAAAGGTCATGATCTTCTGCTGCATCGGGTCGGTCACGGTGGTCGGCGACATCTTCTGGATGAAGAACATCGTTACGCCCATTAGGATCGGCAGGATGTAGTACGGGTCCTGTGCAGACAAGTCATGGATCCACAGGGCGAACGGCGCATGACGCAGTTCCACGGAGCCCATCAGCATATAGTACAGCGCCAGGAAGATTGGCATCTGGATGATCAGCGGGAAGCAGCCGCCCAGCGGGTTAACCTTCTCAGCCTTGTACAGGGCCATCATTTCCTGGCTCTGACGCTGTTTGTCATCGCCCAGACGCTCACGCATTGCCTGAATCTTCGGCTGCAGCATACGCATCTTCGCCATGGAGGTGTACTGCGCTTTAGTCAGCGGGTACATGATGCCACGAACGATAAAGGTGATGATGATAATGGAGAAGCCCCAGTTACCGACGAAACTGTGGATCCATTTCAGCAGTTTGAACAGCGGCTGAGAGATGAACCACAACCAACCGTAATCCACGGTCAGATCCAGGTGCGGTGCAACGGCCGCCATTTTGTCCTGAATTTCCGGGCCAACCCACAGGGTGCTGGTCATCGCGCCAGACTGACCCGGCTGAACCAGTACCGGCTGAGATTTATAGCCGATAGCGGCAATGCCGTTACCCAGGTTCGCGGTATAGAAGTTGTTGGTACCGTCGTTACGTGGCACCCATGCCGTGGCAAAATACTGTTGCAGCATCGCCACCCAACCGTCTTTCGCATTGACGTTCAGGTTTTCGTTATCCGCGATGGTGTCGAATTTGTATTTTTCATACTTCTCATCTGGCGTGGAGTACGCAGCGCCACGGAAAGTATGCAGCGCGAAGTTGCTGCTTCCGGTATCGCGATGAGACGGCAGATTGATGGATTGCTTCAGCTGACCAAAGGTGGAGATCTCCAGCGGTTTCTCGCCGGCGTTCTGCACGCTGTAGTTCACGTTCACCGCATAGTCGCCACGTTTGAGGACAAACGTTTTGGTAAAGGTGTTACCCGCGGCATCCGTATAGGTCATCGGGATCTGCAGCTCGTTCTGACCATCAGCCAGGACAAAAGCGTCTTTTTCGACGTTGTACAGCGGACGTGGGCCGTTAGCCGGGTTATCCGGGCCGTCACGACCTGTCAGACCGCTCTGAGCCTGATAGATAAACTGCGGCGTGGTTTCCAGCAGCTGGAACGGTTCGCTGGAACCGAGTTCTTTCGGGTAAGCTGGCAGCAGGGCCTGTTCCACATCACCACCACGGGTGTTAATGGTCAGATCAAGCACGTCAGTCTTAACCGTAATCAGTTTCCCCTGGCCACTGGCCGGTACGCCCTGGTCGGCGGCGCTACCCGCTGCGGTGGTCGTTGTCTGCGTGGTCTGTTGGGTCTGAGGTTGAGGATTTTTATCCTGCTCCCAGGCTTGCCAGATCATGAAAGACACGAACAGCAAAGCGATGACTAAAAGATTGCGTTGCGAATCCATCGTTAGTGTTCTCTGGTATCAAATGGTCCGGGCGGGACGGGATCGTCACCACCAGGGTGTAAAGGGTGGCATTTTAATACGCGTTTCACCGTCAACCAACTGCCTTTTATCACTCCAAACCTGCGCAATGCCTCAATTCCGTAGCTTGAACACGTTGGAGTGAAACGGCAATGCGGCCCAAGCAGCGGACTGATCAGGCGTTGATAGACCCGAATAAGGGCTATCAGGACCCGCGAGCCAGGCGACAATGGCGGCGCCATAATTTTTCCAACGCTTCCGAGAGTGCACGGTTATCGAGGTCGGCAACCCCCTTTTTCGCTACCACCACGAAGTCCATTGCTGGCAACTCATGCTGACGCAGACGAAAGCTTTCACGCGTCAGACGTTTAATCCGATTGCGTTCATGCGCGCGTCGAACGTTTTTCTTGGCGACGGTTAGACCGATACGGGGATGCCCCAGCGAATTCAGGCGGCCGAGGATGGTGATTTGCGGCGTGCCAGCCCGTTGTGGCTGCTGGAAGACGAATGTGAAATGATTGGGAGTTAACAAACGTAACTCCCTGGGAAATGCGAGCTTAACCACTCAGGGGTTAGCTTTATTACTTGGAAACGGTCAGACGAGCGCGGCCTTTAGCACGACGACGTGCCAGAACCTGACGACCATTTTTAGTAGCCATACGAGCACGGAAGCCGTGAGAACGGTTGCGCTTCAGTACAGACGGTTGAAAAGTGCGTTTCATGGCGATTTCTACCTAAACTTGAATAAATTCATGACATTTACGAGAGCCCGAACGAATTTCGAATGACGGACGCCCAAGTCGTGGGTGATTAAAGAGGCCGGATTGTAATAATTGTACACTCCGGAGTCAATTCTCTTTGCTTAAATCCCTGCCTTTTTCCGCACCTTTTCGCGTGAAAAACAGGCAGCGTTGACACCGTGTTACGGGCATCGCGCAACGGGGGGAAAGATTATACGGCCTGATGAATAAAGCGCAAGGATCCCTCGGGATCTTTATGAGATCGTTTTAGCAGTAAAGCGTCTTTACTCATTAATTTTTCCAATATGCGGGCGAAATCGTGCAGCACTTCTCCAGGATCGTTTACACTTATCCGGTCCTGTGAAGGCCTGTGGATAAATCGGGAAGAATCTGTGAGAAACAGAAGATCTCTTGCGCAGTTTACGCTATGATCCGCGGTCCCGATCGTTTCAAAGGATCCTGATCGGGGTAAAATTGCAGATAGCAATTCGCACGTCACCCTTTGCATAGGGTCTAGCCGACGTGCGTCAACAATCATGAATGTTTCAGCCTTTGTCATTTATCGACTTTTGTTCGAGTGGAGTCCGCCGTGTCACTTTCGCTTTGGCAGCAGTGTCTTGCCCGATTGCAGGATGAGTTACCAGCCACAGAATTCAGTATGTGGATACGCCCTTTGCAGGCGGAACTGAGCGATAACACGCTGGCTTTGTATGCGCCAAACCGTTTTGTGCTCGATTGGGTAAGAGACAAGTACCTTAACAATATCAATGGGCTGCTGAATAACTTCTGCGGTGCGGATGCCCCACAACTGCGTTTTGAGGTCGGAACGAAACCCGTCAGCCAGACGCTGAAGCCGCCCGTGAACAACAACGTCGCTGCACCGGCTCAGGTGGCACACCAGGTTCAACCGCAGCGCGCGGCGCCTGTCGCGGCGCGTCCGGGCTGGGATAATGTGCCCGCGCCGGCAGAACCCACCTATCGCTCTAACGTCAACGTCAAACACACGTTTGATAACTTCGTTGAAGGTAAATCCAACCAACTGGCACGCGCGGCGGCGCGTCAGGTGGCGGATAACCCTGGCGGCGCCTATAACCCACTGTTCCTTTATGGTGGCACCGGTCTGGGTAAAACCCACCTGCTGCACGCGGTGGGAAATGGCATTATGGCGCGTAAACCTAATGCTAAAGTGGTGTATATGCACTCCGAACGCTTTGTCCAGGACATGGTAAAAGCCCTGCAAAACAATGCGATCGAAGAGTTTAAACGCTATTATCGTTCCGTCGACGCCCTCCTCATCGATGACATCCAGTTCTTTGCTAATAAAGAACGATCCCAGGAAGAGTTTTTCCACACCTTTAACGCCCTTCTTGAAGGCAATCAGCAGATCATTTTGACCTCGGATCGTTATCCAAAAGAGATCAACGGCGTTGAGGATCGTCTTAAATCCCGCTTCGGCTGGGGGCTGACGGTGGCGATCGAGCCGCCAGAACTGGAAACCCGCGTGGCGATCCTGATGAAAAAAGCCGACGAGAACGACATTCGTCTTCCGGGCGAGGTGGCCTTCTTTATTGCCAAGCGCCTGCGCTCTAACGTGCGTGAGCTGGAAGGGGCGCTGAACCGCGTGATCGCCAACGCCAACTTTACCGGTCGGGCGATTACCATCGACTTCGTTCGCGAAGCGCTGCGCGATCTGCTGGCGTTGCAGGAAAAACTGGTCACCATCGACAATATTCAGAAGACGGTGGCGGAGTATTACAAAATCAAAATTGCGGATTTGCTGTCCAAGCGTCGTTCTCGCTCGGTAGCGCGTCCGCGTCAGATGGCCATGGCGCTGGCGAAAGAGCTCACCAACCATAGCTTGCCGGAAATTGGCGATGCGTTTGGTGGCCGCGACCACACTACGGTGCTTCATGCCTGCCGTAAGATTGAGCAGTTGCGTGAAGAAAGCCATGATATTAAAGAAGATTTCTCAAACTTAATCAGAACATTATCTTCGTGACGCTATGAAATTTACCGTTGAACGTGAACATTTATTAAAGCCGCTTCAGCAGGTCAGCGGCCCGCTGGGTGGTCGTCCTACGCTGCCTATTCTTGGCAACCTGTTGTTACAGGTGGCTGACGGTGCGTTGTCGCTGACGGGTACCGATCTGGAAATGGAAATGGTGGCCCGCGTTGCGTTGATTCAGCCGCATGAGCCTGGCGCCACCACTGTCCCGGCGCGGAAATTCTTTGATATCTGCCGTGGCCTGCCGGAAGGGGCGGAAATTGCCGTCCAACTGGAAGGCGATCGCATGCTGGTGCGTTCGGGTCGCAGCCGTTTTTCGCTGTCCACGCTGCCCGCCGCTGACTTCCCGAATCTGGATGACTGGCAGAGCGAGGTAGAATTCACCCTGCCGCAGGCGACGATGAAGCGTCTGATTGAAGCCACACAGTTTTCGATGGCCCATCAGGACGTGCGTTACTACTTAAACGGCATGCTGTTTGAGACCGAAGGTGAAGAGTTGCGTACCGTAGCGACCGATGGTCACCGTCTGGCGGTCTGCTCTATGCCCATCGGTCAGTCGCTGCCCAGTCATTCGGTGATCGTGCCACGTAAAGGCGTGATTGAACTGATGCGTATGCTCGATGGCGGCGATAACCCGCTGCGCGTGCAGATTGGCAGCAACAACATTCGCGCACACGTTGGCGACTTTATCTTTACGTCTAAGCTGGTGGACGGTCGTTTCCCGGATTATCGTCGCGTACTGCCAAAGAATCCGGATAAACATCTGGAAGCCGGCTGCGATATCCTCAAGCAGGCTTTTGCCCGCGCGGCGATCCTGTCGAACGAGAAATTCCGCGGCGTGCGTCTGTATGTGAGTGAAAATCAGCTCAAAATCACTGCGAACAACCCGGAACAGGAAGAAGCCGAAGAGATTCTGGACGTCACCTATCCGGGGACTGAAATGGAGATCGGCTTTAACGTCAGCTACGTATTAGATGTCCTGAATGCGCTGAAGTGTGAAAATGTGCGCATCATGCTGACCGACTCCGTGTCGAGCGTACAAATTGAAGATGCGGCGTCGCAAAGTGCGGCTTACGTCGTCATGCCAATGCGCTTGTAAAGAATATCGGGCTATCTTACTTGTTATTCTGGCTCCGGGCAGTGCTCGCAATCCTCACGTACTTCAGTACGCTCCGGTTGCTGTGCGCTGGCCGTAACCAGGCTAACTGCGACGATTACGCCCTGGTGATGAGTTGATATGTCGCTATCCCGACTCTTAATCAAAGATTTCCGCAATATTGAAAATGCGGATCTCGCGTTATCCCCCGGCTTTAACTTCCTGGTTGGCGCGAACGGCAGCGGTAAAACCAGCGTGCTGGAAGCCATCTATACGCTCGGCCACGGCCGGGCGTTTCGCAGTTTGCAGCCTGGTCGCGTCATTCGTCATGAGCAGGAGTCGTTTGTTCTTCATGGGCGATTGCAGGGGGGATGAGCGGGAAACCTCTATCGGGTTAACCAAAGATAAGTTGGGTGACAGCAAAGTACGCATCGATGGCACTGACGGCCATAAGGTGGCGGAGCTGGCGCTGCTGATGCCTATGCAACTGATCACCCCCCGAGGGGTTTACTTTGCTCAACGGCGGCCCCAAATACAGAAGAGCATTCCTTGATTGGGGATGCTTTCACAATGAAGCAGGATTCTTCACCGCCTGGAGCAACCTGAAGCGTCTGCTCAAGCAGCGCAATGCGGCACTGCGCCAGGTGAGTCGTTACGAGCAACTGCGTCCGTGGGATAAAGAACTGATCCCGCTGGCGGAACAAATCAGCACCTGGCGCGCGGAGTACAGCGCCGGTATCGCACAGGATATGGCGGATACCTGCCAGCAGTTTCTTCCTGAATTTTCTCTCTCCTTCTCTTTTCAGCGTGGCTGGGAGAAAGAGACGGATTATGCCGAGGTGCTGGAACGTGGTTTTGAACGCGACCGCATGTTGACTTATACCGCGCACGGCCCGCATAAAGCGGATTTCCGCATTCGCGCCGACGGTGCGCCGGTAGAAGATACCTTATCGCGTGGGCAGTTAAAGCTGCTAATGTGCGCCTTACGTCTGGCGCAAGGGGAGTTCCTCACTCGTGAAAGCGGGCGGCGGTGTCTCTACCTGATAGATGATTTTGCCTCTGAACTTGATGATGCGCGTCGCGGGCTGCTAGCCAGTCGATTAAAAGCAACGCAATCACAGGTCTTTGTCAGCGCAATCAGCGCTGAACACGTTCTGGACATGTCGGACAAAAATTCGAAGATGTTCACCGTGGAAAAGGGTAAAATAACGGATTAACCCAAGTTTAAATGAGCGAGAAACGTTGATGTCGAATTCTTATGACTCCTCCAGTATCAAAGTCCTGAAAGGACTGGATGCGGTGCGTAAGCGCCCGGGTATGTATATCGGCGACACGGATGACGGCACCGGTCTGCACCACATGGTATTCGAGGTGGTAGATAACGCTATCGACGAAGCGCTCGCGGGTCACTGTAAAGACATTATTGTCACCATCCATGCCGACAACTCTGTCTCTGTACAGGATGACGGACGCGGCATCCCGACCGGTATTCACCCGGAAGAGGGCGTATCGGCGGCGGAAGTGATCATGACCGTTCTGCACGCAGGCGGTAAATTCGACGATAACTCCTATAAAGTCTCCGGCGGCCTGCACGGCGTGGGCGTTTCCGTGGTGAACGCCCTGTCGCAGAAACTGGAACTGGTTATCCAGCGCGATAACAAAATTCACCGTCAGATCTATGAGCACGGTGTCCCGCAGGCTCCGCTGGCGGTAACTGGCGATACCGATAAAACCGGTACGATGGTGCGTTTCTGGCCGAGCCACGAAACCTTTACTAACGTCACGGAGTTCGAATACGACATCCTGGCGAAACGCCTGCGCGAACTGTCGTTCCTGAACTCAGGCGTCTCCATTCGCCTGAAAGACAAGCGCGACGGTAAAGAAGATCATTTCCACTATGAAGGCGGCATCAGGGCGTTCGTTGAGTATCTGAACAAGAACAAAACGCCGATCCACCCGAATATCTTCTATTTTTCCACCGAAAAAGACGGTATTGGCGTGGAAGTTGCGCTGCAGTGGAACGATGGATTCCAGGAAAACATCTACTGCTTTACCAACAACATTCCGCAGCGTGACGGCGGTACGCACCTTGCTGGCTTCCGTGCGGCGATGACCCGTACCCTGAACGCCTACATGGACAAAGAAGGCTACAGCAAAAAAAGCGAAAGTCAGCGCCACCGGTGATGATGCCCGTGAAGGCCTGATTGCTGTGGTTTCAGTGAAAGTGCCGGATCCGAAGTTCTCCTCGCAGACCAAAGACAAACTGGTTTCTTCTGAGGTGAAATCGGCGGTTGAACAGCAGATGAACGAACTGCTGAGCGAATACCTGCTGGAAAACCCGTCCGACGCCAAAATCGTGGTCGGCAAAATTATTGATGCAGCCCGCGCCCGTGAAGCGGCCCGTCGTGCGCGTGAAATGACGCGTCGTAAAGGTGCGCTGGATCTGGCGGGTCTGCCTGGCAAACTGGCGGACTGTCAGGAACGCGACCCGGCGCTATCTGAACTGTACCTTGTGGAAGGGGACTCCGCGGGCGGCTCTGCAAAACAGGGGCGTAACCGCAAGAACCAGGCGATTCTGCCGCTGAAGGGCAAAATCCTCAACGTAGAGAAAGCGCGCTTCGACAAGATGCTCTCTTCTCAGGAAGTGGCGACGCTAATCACTGCGCTCGGTTGCGGTATTGGTCGTGACGAGTACAACCCGGACAAACTGCGCTATCACAGCATCATCATCATGACCGATGCGGACGTCGACGGTTCGCACATTCGTACGCTGCTGTTGACCTTCTTCTATCGTCAGATGCCGGAAATCGTTGAGCGTGGCCACGTCTACATTGCCCAGCCGCCGCTGTACAAGGTGAAAAAAGGCAAGCAGGAACAGTACATTAAAGACGATGAGGCGATGGACCAGTACCAGATCTCCATCGCGCTGGACGGGGCGACGCTGCACACCAACGCCAGCGCGCCGGCGCTGTCTGGCGAAGCGTTAGAAAAACTGGTTTCTGAGTACAACGCCACGCAGAAAATGATTGGTCGTATGGAGCGTCGCTTCCCGAAAGCAATGCTGAAAGAGCTGGTGTATCAGCCGACGCTGACTGAAGCCAACCTGTCTGACGAGCAGACCGTGACCCGTTGGGTGAACGCGCTGATTACCGAGCTTAACGAGAAAGAGCAGCACGGTAGCCAGTGGAAGTTCGATATCCAGCACAATACGGAACAGAATCTGTTTGAACCGATCGTGCGTGTGCGTACCCACGGCGTGGACACCGATTACGCGCTGGATCACGAGTTTGTGACGGGTGCGGAATACCGCCGTATCTGCAAGCTGGGTGAAAAACTGCGCGGCCTGATGGAAGAAGATGCCTTCATCGAACGTGGCGAACGTCGTCAACCGGTTGCCAGCTTCGAACAGGCGCTGGACTGGCTGGTGAAAGAGTCTCGTCGTGGCCTCGCTATTCAGCGTTATAAAGGTCTGGGCGAGATGAACCCGGATCAGCTGTGGGAAACCACCATGGATCCGGAAAGCCGTCGCATGCTGCGCGTTACCGTGAAGGATGCGATTGCTGCCGACCAGTTGTTCACCACGCTGATGGGCGATGCCGTAGAACCACGTCGTGCGTTTATCGAAGAAAACGCCCTGAAAGCGGCAAATATCGATATCTAATCCCTGTCTGTAGGCCGGATAAGGCGGTTTTACGCCGCCATCCGGCAAGATCCAGCGTTATGCCTGATGGCGTGTTGCTTATCAGGCCTGCAATTGATCGTCAAAAGGGGAATCGTGATTCCCCTTCTTATCCCCCTTTTCGCTGCTGTTTTTTGAGCGGAATCGCGTTAGCATGAGTCAGGACTCATTTAATGCGGGGAATTCATGGCTATCAAACTCATTGCTATCGATATGGATGGCACCCTTCTGCTGCCCGATCACACCATTTCACCAGCGGTTAAACGTGCAATTGCCGCAGCCCGTGAAAAAGGGGTAAACGTGGTACTGACCACCGGTCGTCCGTATGCGGGTGTACACAGCTATCTGAAAGAGCTGCACATGGAACAGCCCGGCGACTACTGCATCACCTATAACGGTGCGTTGGTACAGAAGGCAGGCGATGGTAGTACTGTCGCACAAACCGCGCTGAGCTATGACGACTATCGCTACCTGGAAAAACTCTCCCGCGAGGTCGGCTCGCACTTCCACGCGCTGGACCGTACCACGCTGTATACCGCTAACCGTGATATCAGCTACTACACCGTACATGAATCCTATGTCGCGACCATTCCTCTGGTGTTCTGCGAAGCGGAAAAAATGGATCCGCAAACCCAGTTCCTGAAAGTGATGATGATTGATGAGCCGGCGATCCTCGATCAGGCCATTTCCCGTATTCCGGCAGAAGTAAAAGAGAAGTATACCGTGCTGAAAAGTGCGCCGTACTTCCTCGAAATCCTTGATAAACGTGTCAATAAAGGCACTGGAGTGAAATCACTGGCTGATGCGCTGGGTATCAAGCCGGAAGAGATTATGGCGATTGGCGATCAGGAAAATGACATTGCGATGATCGAGTACGCCGGTCTTGGCGTGGCGATGGATAACGCCATTCCTTCCGTGAAAGAGATCGCCAATTTTGTGACTAAATCTAATCTGGAAGATGGCGTCGCGTATGCTATTGAGCAGCACGTTCTGAAGTGATTCCTCTGGATGGTTTGCCATGACCCGCGTTGATCGCGGGTTTTTTTATCCCCGCAGTTTACGCCTCATAACATTTTCATTACCGATTGTCGTTTTTGTGATCTAAATTGTAGTACAACATGTTTGTGTTGTACTACATTACTCGCATGGCAACGGCGAATGACATCACGTTAGTACTACAAAAGTGAAGCGAATTTCAGCGATGACGGTAAAGTAGAGATGGGCATACCGAGCATAAGGACTCTCCATGACTCTCAATAAAACCGATCGCATCGTGATTACGCTGGGCAAGCAGATTGTCAGCGGCAAATACGTACCGGGAGCGGCGCTCCCTGCGGAAGCGGAGCTGTGTGAGGAATTTGAAACCTCACGAAACATTATTCGCGAAGTCTTCCGCTCGCTGATGGCAAAGCGGCTGATTGAAATGAAACGGTATCGCGGCGCTTTTGTCACATCGAGGAATCAATGGAATTACCTCGATACCGACGTACTGCAATGGGTACTGGAAAACGACTACGACCCGCGACTCATCAGCGCGATGAGCGAAGTCCGAAACCTGGTGGAACCCGCTATTGCACGCTGGGCCGCGGAACGCGCGACCTCCAGTGATTTGGCGGAAATTGAGTCGGCGCTCAATGACATGATCGCCAACAACCAGGACCGGGATGCCTTTAATGAAGCGGACATTCGCTATCACGAGGCGGTATTGCAGTCAGTGCATAACCCGGTTTTACAACAGCTTAGCGTGGCGATTACCTCGCTTCAGCGGGCGGTATTTGAACGGACCTGGATGGGCGATGAAGCCAACATGCCAAAAACGCTCCAGGAACATAAGGCGCTATTCGATGCGATACGTCATCAGGATAGCAATGCGGCAGAGCAGGCGGCGCTGAACATGATCGCCAGCTCGACACGAAGGTTGAAGGAAATCACATGACAGCTCGCTACATCGCTATTGACTGGGGATCGACCAATTTGCGTGCCTGGCTTTATCAGGGCGACAAATGCCTGGAAAGCAGGCAATCAGAAGCAGGGGTTACGCGTCTGAACGGTAAATCCCCCCGAGGCGGTGTTAGCAGAAGTCACACAAAACTGGCGCGACAACGCCACACCGGTGGTCATGGCGGGAATGGTCGGAAGCAACGTGGGCTGGAAGGTTGCGCCTTATCTGCCGGTTCCTGCCCATTTCTCTGCTATTGGCGAGCAGTTAACGTCCGTTAGCGACAATGTCTGGATTATCCCAGGCTTGTGTGTTTCGCGCGACGATAACCACAACGTGATGCGCGGCGAAGAGACACAGCTACTCGGCGCACGCACGCTTTCTCCTTCTTCTGTTTATGTCATGCCGGGGACGCATTGCAAATGGGTGCAGGCTGACGCGCAGCAAATCCACGATTTTCGCACCGTGATGACCGGCGAGTTGCACCATTTGCTACTGCAACATTCGCTGGTGGGCGCCGGTTTACCGGAACAGCAAGCCTCTTCAGACGCCTTTGCCGCCGGGCTTGATCGGGGTATCCACTCCCCTGCCGTTTTGCCGCAACTGTTTGAGGTTCGCGCCTCGCACGTGCTGGGACATCTTCCACGCGAGCAGGTCAGCGAATTTCTCTCCGGTCTGTTGATTGGCGCAGAAGTCGCCAGCATGTGCGAACAATTCGCCGGTTCGCAGTCCATTACTCTCGTCGCCGGGGCATCGCTGACATCACGCTATCAGCAGGCGTTCCACGCCATGGGGCGTGACGTTTCCGCGGTTCCCGGCGATACGGCATTTCAGGCAGGAATAAGGAGCATCGCTCATGCAGTGGCAAACTGATCTTCCCCTTATCGCGATTTTGCGCGGCATTACCCCCGATGAGGCGCTCGCACACGTTGGCGCGGTGATCGACGCCGGATTTAACGCAGTGGAGATCCCGCTTAACTCCCCCCGAGTGGGAAAAGAGCATTCCGGCGGTGGTGGATGCGTTTGGTGATAAAGCGCTGATCGGTGCCGGGACGGTATTACAACCGGAGCAGGTGGATCGCCTGGCGAAAATGGGCTGTCGGCTCATTGTGACGCCAAATATCAATGCAGAGGTCATTCGCCGTGCGGTGGGTTACGGCATGACGGTCTGTCCGGGATGCGCCACCGCCACAGAAGCCTTTACGGCTCTCGATGCAGGCGCGCAGGCGCTGAAAATTTTCCCGTCATCGGCCTTTGGACCGGATTACATCAAAGCGCTGAAAGCGGTATTACCCGCCAGCGTGCCGGTCTTCGCCGTGGGCGGCGTCACGCCAGACAATCTGGCGCAATGGATGAAAGCCGGGTGTGTGGGCGCGGGACTGGGCAGCGATCTCTATCGCGCCGGGCAGCCCGTCGCGCGCACTGCCCAGCAGGCGGCAGCATTTGTTAAGGCATATCGAGAGGCAGTGAAATGAAAATAACCAAACTCACCACGTACCGTTTACCTCCGCGTTGGATGTTCCTGAAAATTGAAACCGACGAAGGTGTTGTTGGCTGGGGCGAGCCGGTGATTGAAGGCCGTGCGCGTACCGTCGAAGCGGCGGTACATGAACTGGGCGATTACCTGATTGGTCAGGACCCGGCGCGTATTAACGACCTGTGGCAGGTGATGTACCGCGCAGGTTTCTACCGCGGCGGCCCGATACTGATGAGCGCTATCGCCGGTATCGACCAGGCGCTGTGGGATATCAAAGGCAAAGTGCTGAATGCCCCGGTCTGGCAACTGATGGGCGGCCTGGTGCGCGATAAAATCAAAGCCTACAGCTGGGTTGGCGGCGATCGTCCTGCGGAAGTGATCGACGGCATTAAACAGCTGCGCAACATTGGTTTTGACACCTTCAAGCTCAACGGCTGCGAAGAGATGGGCGTGATTGATAATTCACTAGCGGTCGATCGCGCGGTCAATACCGTCGCGCAAATCCGTGAAGCTTTCGGTAACGAGATTGAGTTTGGTCTGGATTTCCACGGACGCGTCAGCGCGCCGATGGCGAAAGTGTTAATCAAAGAGCTGGAGCCGTATCGTCCGCTGTTTATTGAAGAGCCGGTGCTGGCCGAACAGGCGGAGTACTACCCGAAACTGGCTGAACAAACGCATATTCCGATCGCGGCGGGTGAACGTATGTTCTCGCGCTTCGAGTTTAAACGGGTACTGGAAGCGGGTGGGCTGGCGATTCTGCAGCCGGATCTTTCCCATGCGGGCGGCATCACCGAATGCTACAAAATTGCCGCGATGGCGGAGGCCTACGACGTGGCGCTGGCCCCGCACTGCCCATTGGGACCGATCGCGCTGGCGGCCTGTCTGCACGTCGATTTTGTTTCACGCAACGCCGTGTTCCAGGAACAGAGCATGGGGATTCACTATAACAAGGGCGCGGAACTGCTCGACTTTGTGAAAAATAAAGAAGACTTCAACATGGAAGGCGGGTTCTTCAAACCGTTAACGAAGCCGGGCCTTGGCGTGGATATTGATGAAGCCAAAGTCATTGAGCTAAGTAAAAATGCGCCGGACTGGCGTAATCCGCTGTGGCGTCATGAAGACGGTAGTGTAGCGGAGTGGTAATTCGCCGGATGGCGCTACGCTTATCCGGCCTACTCTCCCGTAGGCCCGGTAAGCGCAGCGTCACCGGGCATTAAATTCAACAATAAAAAAACACACCCTCTGTAAATTACCGGGCATGGTGAGCGGCTTCGCTATGCCCAAAATCTGGGGACAGATTGCGATGGATATTCCAGTTAGTGCTGCAAAAACCGGGCGTCGTCGTTACCTGACGCTGATTATGATCTTTATTACCGTGGTTATCTGTTATGTCGACCGCGCCAACCTTGCGGTGGCGTCGGCGCATATTCAGGAAGAGTTTGGTATTACGAAAGCGGAAATGGGCTATGTCTTCTCGGCTTTTGCCTGGTTGTATACCCTATGCCAGATCCCGGGCGGCTGGTTCCTTGACCGCGTCGGTTCCCGTCTGACCTACTTTATCGCGATATTTGGCTGGTCAGTGGCAACCCTCTTCCAGGGCTTCGCCACCGGGTTGATGTCGTTAATTGGCCTGCGTGCCATTACCGGGATCTTCGAAGCTCCGGCGTTCCCCACCAACAACCGCATGGTGACGAGCTGGTTCCCCGAGCACGAACGTGCCTCCGCCGTCGGTTTTTATACCTCCGGACAGTTTGTCGGCCTGGCGTTCCTGACCCCGCTGTTGATCTGGATCCAGGAGATGCTGAGCTGGCACTGGGTGTTCATTGTCACCGGAGGGATCGGCATTATCTGGTCGCTGGTCTGGTTTAAGGTCTATCAGCCACCGCGTCTGACCAAAAGCATCACCAAAGCAGAGTTGGACTATATTCGTGACGGCGGCGGTCTGGTGGATGGCGATGCACCCGTTAAGAAAGAGGCGCGTCAGCCGCTGACCAAAGCGGACTGGAAACTGGTGTTCCACCGTAAGCTGGTGGGCGTTTATCTGGGCCAGTTTGCCGTCACCTCGACGCTGTGGTTCTTCCTGACGTGGTTCCCGAACTACCTGACGCAGGAAAAAGGGATTACCGCGCTGAAGGCGGGCTTTATGACCACTGTGCCGTTCCTCGCGGCGTTCTTTGGCGTACTGCTTTCCGGATGGCTGGCGGATAAGCTGGTGAAAAAAGGCTTCTCGCTGGGCGTGGCGCGTAAAACGCCGATTATCTGTGGTCTGTTAATCTCCACCTGCATAATGGGTGCAAACTACACCAACGATCCGGTGTGGATTATGACTCTGATGGCGGTGGCGTTCTTCGGGAATGGGTTTGCCTCTATCACCTGGTCGCTGGTCTCTTCGCTGGCGCCGATGCGCCTTATCGGCCTGACCGGCGGCGTGTTTAACTTTGTCGGTGGGCTAGGCGGGATTACGGTTCCGCTGGTGATTGGCTACCTTGCGCAGGACTATGGCTTTGGTCCCGCGCTGGTTTATATCTCAGCCGTTGCCCTGATTGGCGCGCTCTCTTACATCCTGCTGGTGGGTGATGTAAAACGCGTAGGTTAAGAGTCCTTTACCAGCCCGCCAGACGTTGTGGCGGGCTGGTCATCCTGGCTCTGCGGGATATGCGCGATGCCGCTTCGCATAATCGCGCTTCTCAGGACGGGCGAAGTCAAACAACGACTTTTCAGGATTTTGCCATACAGTTTAACGCGCAGTTTGCGAGTCGCTTTCCGGTAAACGTGGTTCTTCTCCGGCGCATCCGTCATCAGTACTGATGTGAGGATCTCCGCGCTATCCAGGGCGTAGCTAATTCCCTCCAGTGAACTGGCGCTGATAAACCCGGCGGCCTCGCCAATCAGAAATGCGTTATCTTCACCGCAGACGAAATCTGCCCGGCGTGACGGAAAAAGCACGGTACATTTCTCGCTTTTCACCGGTTCGCCGAAGCGGAACTGAAACGCCGTCATTTTCTCTTTAAGCGCGTCAAAGCGTGCCTGGCCGTCTTTCATGGGATAAGCGCCGCCAAAGATAAAATAGCCGTCTTTGCTGATGCTCCAGGAGTAACAGTCCGTCACGGCGTTATCGAAAATGCAGGAATAAAACGGGACCGGATGACTTTCTGCGAACCATTGCTGGATGGCGACATATTTGCGAATCTGATGTTCCGGATAGAGATGGCGACGTACCAGCGAGTTTGCTCCGTCGGCCCCCACCAGATAGCGGGCGGTAATCTGTTGTTCCCAACCGTCGGCGCGAAAAATGACGTGCCACTTCCCCTCTTCTCGCCAGATTTTTCGACACAGGCTGTCGTGGTACACCAGTACCTCATCCGGGATCAGCGATTTCATCCATAAATCAAAGGCATGACGGTTGATGTTGATATAGCTGCGCTGGTAATTGCGCGTCAGTGAGGTGTCAACATCCACCGTTTTAACGCTGAAAATTTGCGGGTTGGCGATCACGTCCACCGGCAGCGTAATTCCGTCGCGAATAAACGAACGCTGTGCATCCGGTGCCAGTAAACCGCCGCAGGGTTTGGTGAAACCTTCATTGCCGCACTGCCGTTTTTTATCCAGCGCAAGCACCCGCATCCTGCCGCTCAGTTTACGCGCCAGCGTTGCGCCAGCCGGGCCAAGACCGATAATCGCCACATCAAAATGTTCCATCTCTTTGTCCGCAAAAGTGAAGATGGCACTACGCTAAAGCCTGAAAGTGAAGTCCTTGTGAAGTATGATTGATGAAATTGTCCCTGACCTGAGCCACCTATGAAGCAAATCACCTTTACGCCGCGTCATCATCAGCTTACCAATACCCGGACCTGGACACCGGACAGTCACTGGCTGGTGTTTGACGTTCGTCCGTCAGGGGCATCTTTCACCGGCGAAACCATTGAACGGGTGAATATCCATACTGGTGAGCTGGAGGTGATTTATCACGCATCGCAGGGGGGCGCATGTCGGGGTGGTGACCGTTCATCCACAGGCGGAAAAATACGTATTTATTCATGGGCCTGAAAATCCGGATGCGACGTGGCAATACGATTTTCATCATCGTCGCGGCGTGATTGCCGAACAGGGGAAAGTGACGAATCTGGACGCGATGGATATCACTTCACCTTACACGCCAGGCGCACTGCGTGGCGGCAGCCATGTCCATGTTTTCAGCCCGAATGGCGAGTTTGTGAGTTTTACTTACAACGACCATGTGATGCATGAACGCGATCTGGCGCAGGATTTGCGCAATGTGGGTGTGGCGGTGCCTTACGGGCCGGTGACGGTAACCGCGCAGCATCCACGAGAATACAGCGGCAGCCACTGGTGCGTGCTGGTTAGCCAGACGACGCCCAAACCCACGCCAGGTAGCGATGAAATATCTCGCGCTTATGAAGAGGGCTGGGTGGGAAATTATGCGCTGGCGTTTATCGGCGACACGCTGTCGGAAAACGGCGAGAAAGTGCCTGAACTGTTTCTGGTTGAACTCCCGCAGGATGAAGCAGGCTGGAAAACGCCAGGAGATGCCCCTCTCGAAGGTACGGATTCCACGCTCCCCGCGCCGCCGCGGGGTGTTGTTCAGCGCCGTCTGACATTTACCCATGCTCGTCGCTTTCCCGGGCTGGCAACGGTTCCGCGTCACTGGGTGCGCAGTAATCCGCAGGCGACAGAGATTGCTTTCCTGATGCGCGATGAGGTGGGTGTCGTGCAGCTGTGGCTAATTTCGCCACAGGGCGGGGCTCCCCGGCAGTTGACCCGTCACGCCACGGGAATACAGTCTGCGTTTAACTGGCATCCGTCAGGGAAATGGCTGGGATTTGTGCTGGATCACCGCATTGCCTGTTGCGATGCGCGTACCGGAGATATCACCTTTTTTAACACAGAATCACGGCACCCCGCCCTCTGCGGATGCTGTGGTTTTCTCCCCTGATGGTCGGTTTGTGGCGTGGATGGAAGAAGTAGACGGTTTCCGTCAGTTGTGGATGACAGAAACCGGGTGGTAATCAGGGGGGCTGACATTTTTGCAGGAGGGATCACGGAGTTGGTTATCTGTGTTCTCTCCTCGCTTCTTTCGACCCGCGATCTGACAGAATTGTCTTTGCGGAACAGATCCCACGGTAACAGGATCGTGTCCATTACTGCGGTAAAGGGCATATCCAGTATGGCCAGCGATTTGGTCCCCCAGTTTGTCTCATCGTCACCTATCATCGTGGCGCTGGCACGGGTGCCAGGATAAGTTCCCTCTTTACCACCGGTATGTGACATTACGCTGGAGCAACCACTCAGTAAAACCATCCCACTGCACATCATCAGCGTTAACAACACATTTCTTATCATGATTTATTCATCTGTTGATCATCGGTGTTTGCATGATGAGTTATAGCGATCCCTTGCCAGAAATAACATCCTCATCACGTCGCACTGTGGCGGTTATCGCACTTTAACGTTTAGTGCTATCCCACCCAGTCTATGCAATAGACAGCAAACTGCAAAAAAAGTCAGCCTGGACTGCTTGAAAAGTTCGTAAACAGACCCATTTTGATGATGTAGACGAATGAAGAGCACGCCTGATGGGTGTTCTGGCTACCGGACCTGTCCATGATGGAAGGTCATTTATCTTCTCGCTGATTTCAGGAGCTATTGATTATGCGTAACTTTGATTTATCCCCGCTGTACCGTTCTGCTATTGGTTTCGACCGCCTGTTTAACCTGCTGGAAAACAACCAGAGCCAGAGTAATGGCGGCTACCCTCCGTATAACGTTGAGCTGGTAGACGAAAATCACTATCGCATTGCTATCGCCGTTGCCGGTTTCGCGGAAAGCGAACTGGAAATTACCGCACAGGACAACCTGCTGGTGGTGAAAGGTGCGCATGCGGACGAGCAAAAAGAACGGACTTACCTATACCAGGGCATTGCGGAACGCAACTTTGAACGTAAGTTCCAGTTGGCTGAGAACATCCATGTTCGCGGCGCGAACCTGGTCAATGGCCTGCTGTACATCGATCTTGAGCGCGTCATTCCGGAAGCAAACAAACCGCGCCGTATCGAAATCAATTAATTCTGTCGGGCCGCGCTGCGCGGCCTGTTATCCCAGGCTCGCCGTCAGGGGGGCCGATGCGAATCTACGGATTTGCAGGTACGACTATGCCCTACACCATTCGCGTTGCAGGGTTTAGTGAAAACTCGCTTCTTAGAAGGAGAATGATTATGCGTAACTACGATTTATCCCCACTGCTGCGTCAATGGATCGGTTTTGACAAACTGGCCAACGCGTTACAAAACACGGCCGAAAGCCAGAGCTTCCCGCCCTATAACATTGAAAAAAGCGACGATAACCACTACCGCATAACCCTTGCGCTGGCCGGTTTCCGTCAGGAAGATCTGGACATTCAGCTCGAAGGCACCCGCCTGACCGTGAAAGGCACGCCGCAGCAGCCTGAAAAAGAGACCAAATGGTTGCATCAGGGGCTGGTCACTCAGTCGTTCAGCCTGAGCTTTACCCTGGCTGAAAATATGGAGGTTTCCGGCGCGACATTTACCAACGGGTTGTTACATATCGATTTAACCCGTAATGTCCCGGAAGCCGTTGCCCCGCAACGTATCGCCATCAGCGAACGTCCCGCATTAAATAGCTAATTTAGCTCCTTGCCTTTGCCCCGCCAGAAATGACGGGGCTTTTTTTGTGCGTGAAAACAATAGCGGCTCCGGGGAAGCATTACCCTTACCTGAAGAAAGCATTCAGCAGCTTCAGATTGCAATGAAGAAAAAGGGCAAGAAACGCCTGTCATAAGGGCGCATTAGCGTCGTTTCAGCATCAGAATGTGCGCCACCCTACATCTATGCCTGAACGGTTCAGTCATAATCCACTTAAATAGAAATGTTATTCACAGGGAATAAAAAATGAGTGATATAGCATTGACGGTCAGCGTTCTGGCGTTGGTGGCGGTTGTCGGATTATGGATCGGCAATGTCAAGGTGCGGGGTGTCGGCTTTGGCATCGGCGGCGTATTGTTCGGCGGTATTATTGTCGGTCACTTTGTCGATCAGGCAGGAGTGACGCTGAGCGGTGATATGCTGCACTTCATCCAGGAATTTGGCCTGATTCTGTTCGTCTACACCATTGGGATTCAGGTGGGACCGGGGTTCTTTGCCTCGTTACGGGTTTCTGGCCTGCGCCTTAATCTGTTTGCGATTCTGATCGTCATCATGGGCGGCCTGGTTACCGCTATCCTGCATAAAGTCTTTGCCATTCCGCTGCCAGTGGTGTTGGGAATATTCTCCGGTGCGGTCACCAATACCCCGGCTCTGGGGGGCCGGACAACAAATTCTGCGCGATCTGGGAACGCCAATGGATTTGGTGGACCAGATGGGGATGAGCTATGCGATGGCCTATCCGTTTGGGATTTGCGGTATTTTGCTGACCATGTGGCTGATGCGCATGATATTTCGTGTCAATGTGGAAGCGGAAGCGCAACAGCATGAATCGACGCTCACCAACGGACATTCGCTGATTCAGACCATCAACATCCGCGTTGAGAACCCCAACCTCAATAATATGGCGATTCAGGATGTGCCCATCCTCAATAGCGACAAAATCATCTGCTCGCGCCTGAAGCGTGAAGAGACACTGATGGTGCCATCGCCGGGAACCGTCATTCAACTGGGTGACCTGCTGCACCTGGTCGGGCAGCCGGGCGATCTGCATAACGCGCGACTGGTGATAGGCCAGGAAGTGGATACCTCGCTGTCGACTCGCGGAACCGATTTGCGTGTTGAACGTGTCGTGGTAACCAACGAAAAAGTGCTCGGTAAACGTATTCGTGATTTGCACTTTAAAGAGCGTTACGACGTGGTCATTTCTCGACTGAACCGTGCGGGTGTCGAGCTGGTGGCCAGCAGCGATGCCAGTCTGCAATTTGGTGACATCCTTAATCTGGTAGGGCGACCCGCCTCGATTGATGCCGTTGCTAATGTTGTGGGTAATGCCCAGCAAAAACTGCAGCAGGTGCAGATGCTGCCGGTGTTTATTGGCATCGGTCTGGGCGTGCTGCTTGGGTCAATTCCGCTGTTTGTTCCTGGCTTCCCGGTGGCGCTAAAGCTGGGCCTGGCGGGCGGACCACTGATTATGGCACTGATTCTGGGGCGTATTGGCAGCATTGGTAAGCTGTACTGGTTTATGCCACCGAGTGCCAACCTGGCGTTGCGTGAACTGGGGATTGTGCTGTTCCTGGCGGTGGTAGGACTGAAATCGGGTGGTGATTTTATCGATACACTGACCCGGGGTGATGGTCTGAGCTGGGTGGGCTACGGTATTTTTATTACGGCTATCCCGCTTATCACCGTCGGTTTACTGGCGCGTATATTTGCCAAAATGAACTACCTGACGCTGTGCGGGATGTTGGCCGGTTCGATGACCGATCCGCCCGCGCTGGCGTTTGCTAACAACCTGCATGCCACCAGCGGCGCGGCGGCACTGTCGTATGCGACGGTATATCCGTTGGTGATGTTCCTGCGCATTATTACGCCACAGTTGCTGGCAGTGATTTTCTGGGGATTAGGATAGGTCAGCTTCCTTTGACCGACATCCATCAGGTTGCCGGTCAAAGGCGTTCAAGACTCCATTACGACTGTCTACATCGCTTCTTCGACGTTTGGTTTTTCCAGACCCAGGCGCTCGTATTGCTCTGATGGCGCATCATTTTCTGCCATCAGGCGCACAATTTCCCGTTTTAGCCGTGCGATAACTTCAGGGTTTTGCTGTGGCGTGGTTTGCCGGGGATCGTCAGTCACGTTGAACAGCACGCTCTGCCAGTGATGCGTTAAAGGCACCATACCGAGACCGATGTCAGCAATCTTCATCAACCGACATCCTTTGGTGAAACTGAACGATTCCACCATTTCTGTATGCTGGAGTTCCTGCGGGGTAAAAGGATGGCGCATATGCGTGGGCATCAACGTGTAGTGATTCAACGGACGATTTTCGCGCGTCGGCGCATGCGTATAAACCCAGGTGCCGTCAGTGCAACTGACCTGCGCGCCGTAGACACCAAACAACGCTGTTTTGCGTACAGGGGTATCATGGGCAATGGTTTCTCCTAATGGTTTCCCCTGCATGTCCGGCGGGATAGCCTGATCAAAAAAATCTAACAGTGTCGGGGCTAAATCGATGGTCTGCACTAACTGGCGATTCCTGCCGGTTTTTTTACTCCGTGGGTCGTAAATAAACAGCGGTGTATGGGAGACCTCCTCATAAAAGTTGGCATCGTTGGCTTTTGCCCACCAGTCATGTTCACTGAGTAAATAGCCGTGGTCAGTGTTGACGATCAGCAGGGTATCTTGCCAGAGATCGTATTTGTCCATCATGTCGAGCACGCGGCCAAGACCCGCATCGCACATATCCAGCAAACCGCTATATTCCTGACGAAGATTATCCACCCATGGGCGTTCCTCATCGGACACCTGCGCATAGTTCGGCCAGTCAAAAAAGAGGCCCAGCCGCTTTCTCTTTTTGCCGACGATGGAAAAAAGGCTCGTGGGGATCGAACGTTTCAATTTGCAGGAACCAGTTATCCTCAGTGTGATATTTCTCAATGAATTCCAGGCCAAGATCGAAGGTTTTCTCAATGGGAAATTTATCCTGTTGCAGGATTTTTTCGCGGTTAGCCAAATCCTGCGACATCATTTGGCCAAGGTGTGGCGGGAATTCACGCTTAATTAAATCAGGCTCCCAGCGATCGCCCTCCTGACCTCTGACGATTTCCCATGACGCATAGCGGTTATGGTAAGTACAGCCGCCATCTTCCCAGTAGTGGTAATGGTCACTGATTAAATGGCTGTGAACGCCATTTTTTTTCATGATTTCAAAGCAGGAGTCGTCAAAGGGTTCCAGAGGCCCCCAACTACGATGGAGAAAGTTGTAGCGACCCGTGTGTAATTCTCGTCTGGCAGGCATGCAAGGTAGACTTCCTACATAGCTTTTATCAAAGACAACGCATTTTTCCGCCAGACGGGAAAAATGAGGGGTGTGAGTCCAGGCGGAATTATAAGGGGCTAAGCAATGCCTGTTTAATGAGTCATACATTACCATTATCGCTTTCATTTTTTCTCCTGTGCGATTTTATTCAGTTCATTATCTCTGAGATGCAAATGTCGGTAGATATCAGATCAAACGCCGTAATTCTTCAAAGGTGAATATCCGACCACGATAGGTTACTGCCGGATAAACTGAATCACATTCCACGGCGACTTTATTATTGGTATCGATAATAAAAAACTGACTACCAACACCATACATGATGCTATAGTAATTCCCGATTTCATGAATTTCAGAGGTTATATTGCTGCGTTTTCCCGGAATGGTAAATGTATCGAGAAGCTCTACGGTTTGGTTGTTTAAATCAATACCATATACCAGACTTTGGGAGTCAAAAGGTGCTTCATAATATTCGTCCGGAATGGGGTCTTCCATTTTTTTATTATTTTCACTCCCATCATCAAAGAGTGCCGCTTTGTTATTGAAAAGCGTAATGGCGAGACGATTTTCCGTCAGAAAGTCGGCATATTTTGGGTTGGTGGTGGGGAAGACGGCATGCTCTCCATTGGGATAGGCAAAGCCTGGCAACGGTTTTAGATTTACCGTTGCTGCAACAAGTGAATTCATCGGATTATCAATAGTCCACTCAATATCGCCGCTCTCCATATTCAGTCCATAAATCGTACTGGTAGAGCGATTATTCAAAATGAGTTGCTTGAGATGCGTGCTGTATTCCAGCGAGTTAAAGTGCGCATCGTTGGGTTGAGCATCAATACACACATCCTGATTATCAAAGTATTCCGAGTAGTCACGTGACCAGATAATGTTGCCATTATTCACATCATATTTATAGATTGTGGACTGCTGACGTTGTTGTGCCGTGGGGTTTTCCAGTAGCGTGACCAGACAGAACATGTTGCCATCCGGTCCGAAAGTTATATCGTGATGAAAACCGTAACCTGCCGGAACAGAATAGGACTGGCGAGTTTCGCCCAGAAGATTCATTTGCCTCAGTGTCTGGGCATAGTTTTCTCCCGCCGTGGGGAAAATGTCAAAGCCAGGGTAGATAGAGTGGCCGTCACTCTTTAGGTTATTGTTATCCCAGGCATTGGTAAATGCCATTCTCAGATCGCCATTTTTATCATAGGCGGTGTAAAAACAGGTGACAAGCCAACCCTGATAAAGCGTTTCCTGCGCAATACGTTCATCGTTGATCGCGAAAGTCACATTCAGTGGGATGACACCGTAATCCTGTCCTGTGGTATCCGCAGTAACATTGACAGTTTGGTTTGAACCGTCATTAAAGAGACATTCAATGCTAATGGTGTTGGACGTATTCGCATACAGACCAATAACAGGGATAGTCGGATTTAATATATATTCATTTGTTGAATATATAAAATTGCTGTCGAGGGTTTTTCCTTTTACGGTATAACGATATTTCATCGGCAGATCTGCCGTTACCGTAACTTGTGCGGAAAGTAGGTTCTGATTGAAAGGGTTAATCACAACGCGGGTAGTCATATCTTGCATAATCATTCCTTTATGGTAACGCCGATAAAGTGGCGTGAAGCGGATGACGGAAGATTTGCCATCCCTGGTTATTGAGATTGATATTTTCAGTGAATATATTTTATTCGTTCATACTTTTCGAAATAGAGTGTGTTTGAGTCTGGAGTGGGAAGTTGTGAGATCTATCACATATGAAAATAAACATAATCATTAAGCAAAAAATCATAATGTAGAGCGAGTTGCTATTAAATCTATTATGCAAACTCACTCTTGCAACCATCTGGATTAATATGAATAGTCAAATTTTGAGTGTCAGGGAAAAGGTTGGCTACGGCCTTGGGGATGCGGCAAGCCATATTGTCTTTGATAATGTCATGCTCTATCTCATGTTCTTTTATACTGATATTGCTGGTTTGCCTGCGGCGTTTATTGGCAGCATGTTTTTAGTGACGCGAATACTTGATGCAATATCTGACCCTTGTATGGGATTGCTTGCAGACCGTACCCGTACGCGCTGGGGGAAATTTCGCCCGTGGCTGCTGTGGGCGTCCATTCCTTTTGGTATTAGTTGTGTTCTTACCTATACGGTTCCGGATTTATCGCTATATGGAAAAATGATTTATGCCACGCTCACTTATATCGCACTAACGTTGATGTACACGATCGTTAATATTCCTTATTGTGCACTGGGTGGGGTAATCACCAGCGATTCACAGCAGCGCATGTCTTTGCAGTCGTGGCGGTTTGTGCTTGCAACGGCGGGCGGCATGTTGTCCACCGCATTAATGATGAATATGGTGGACTGGCTGGGTGGAGGGGATAAAAAACTGGGTTTTCAGATCAGTATTACACTGCTCTCTATTATTGCTGTGTTAATGTTCTACTTTTGTTTTTTTTACCACCAAAGAGCGCATTGTTTCACCCCCCATTAACGCTGGTTTTAAAGGCATGTTGGGTGATTTAAAAGATATCTGGAAAAACGATCAGTGGCGAGTGGTCAGTGTTCTGACCGTCTTCACTATCATCGGAACTTCGGTACGTGGTGGGGTGATGATGTATTACGTCACCTGGATTATGGAATCACCCAAAGTATTTTCGATATTTCTCTCCACGTATTGTGTCGGCAATATTGTCGGTAGCGCGATAGCAAAACCGCTAAGCGTTCGCTTTTGTAAAGTGGCGGTGTTTATTTTCTGCAATATTGTTCTGATGATAATGAGTTTTGCGATGTATTTTGTGCCAATGGACAGAATGGTGGTGATGTTTTGCCTGATTTTTATCGTTGGTGTTCTGCATCAGATTATGACGCCGATAAAGTGGGTCATGATGGCGGATACGGTAGATTACGGCGAAATGGTCAGTGGTAAACGCCTGACGGGAATTAGCTTCGCGGGGACGTTGTTTGTGCTGAAAATGGGGCTGGCGGTAGGTGGTGCAATTATCGGTTGGATGCTCGCTATGGGGGGGCTATCAGGCGGGAGCTGATGCGCAGTCGCCGGAAACGTTGAAGACCATCATCACCTTGTTTACGGTTGCGCCGGGACTTTGTTATCTGTGCTGTGCGTTAATCGCCAAATGCTTCTACAGGTTGACTACGGAACAAATGAAACAGGTTTCGCAAACGCGACATGCGTCGAGCTGATTTGCGGAGTTTATTCATGCTAATCATCCGGGCTCTCAGGTAGTATTGAGGTTATTTCATGCACATTCTGCGCATTGCGTAGGGGGGTTAAATGAAGATTTCCCGCCTCGGAGAAGCCCCGGATTACCGCTTCTCGCTGGCAAACGAGCGTACCTTTCTGGCGTGGATCCGCACCGCGCTGGGTTTTCTGGCCGCGGGCGTTGGGCTTGATCAACTGGCGCCAGATTTCGCCACGCCGGTGATCCGTGAGCTGTTGGCGCTGTTACTCTGTTTGTTCGCGGGCGGTCTGGCGGTTTACGGTTATCTGCGCTGGTTGCGCAATGAAAAGGCGATGCGGCTGAAAGAGGATTTACCGTATACCCGAAGCCTGCTGATCATCAGTCTGATATTGACCATTGTGGCGATCGTGGTCATGGCGCTGGTGCTGTATGCCGGATAGCCGTAAGGCCCGTCGCATGGCCGATCCTGGTTTGCAACCAGAGCGCACATCGCTGGCCTGGTTTCGCACGTTGCTGGGTTATTGTGCGCTGATGGCGCTGGCGATAAAACATCACTGGCATCAGGCGGGATTCTTGTTCTGGGTCTCTATCGCGGTGCTGGCTATCGTGGTTGTGATCCTCTGGCGCTATACGCGCCAGCGTAATCTGATGGATGTCTCGCTTCTCGATTATTCCCAATCTCGCGTGGTTCGTGACAAATTTATGATCTCCCTCGCGGTGTTATCTCTCGCAATACTGTTTGCTGTAACGCACATTCACCAACTTATCCTCTTTATCGGAAATTTAGCATGACAGGGTGTCAGGTCATGGCCAAGCCGGCCAGTTCACGTTGTAACCTGGATTGTCGTTACTGCTTTTACATCGATAAACCCGCCCACCCGGTGATGGACGACGCGACGTTAGCGGCGTTTATTCAGCAGCATATTGCCGCACAACCAGGACCGGACGTTCAGTTTGCCTGGCAGGGGGGAGAACCGACGCTCTGCGGTCTGGATTTTTTTCATCGCGTGGTGGAATTGCAAAAAAAGTTTGGTGCGGGAAAGCAAATCCAGAACGCTTTTCAGACCAACGGTATTTTGCTCAATGACGCATGGTGCCGCTTTCTGCACGATAATAACTGGCTGGTGGGACTCTCACTGGACGGTCCTGCCGATTTGCACGATACGTACCGGGTTAGCCGGAGCGGGAACCCCTCACACCATAAAGTGATGAATGCAATACAAAAACTGATTGAGCATCAGGTGGAGTTCAACCTGTTGGTAGTGGTGAATCGTCTTAACAGCAGTCAGCCGGAGCGGATGTATCACCATCTTCGCCAGCTTGGGACGCCTTTCTTACAGTTTATTCCGCTTGTCGAATGGGATGAGCATGGCAGGCTGACGGCGGAATCGGTCGAGCCGCAGGCGTGGGGACAGTTTCTCAACGCTGTGTTCGATATCTGGGTGCGGGAAGATATCGGTCGCGTGTACATTCAGCTCTTTGATTCGACGCTGGGCGTATGGTGTGGTTACCCGTCGCAAATGTGTTCGTTAAGTCAGGACTGTGGCCACGCCTTTGCGCTGGAGGCCAATGGTGATTTGTATCAGTGCGATCATTATGTCTATCCACAGTACCGGCTGGGCAACATTCTTCACACTTCGCTGAAGGCGCTCAATGCCAGTCCGCAGGCGAAAGCGTTTGGGGCGTTGAAAAGGTCAACGTTAAGTGCAGAGTGTCAGTCCTGTTCGCTGCTGCGCTTTTGTCATGGCGACTGTCCAAAACATCGGGATGAGAGTGGGAAAAGCGTGTTGTGCGACGGATACCGTGAATTTATCCACTATACCGCGCCGCACATGCGTGTAATGCGCGATCTGATCAGGCAGTATCGCTCACCGGCAGAGCTGATGGCGATGCTGCGCCCAGGGCGTTAGCGCCCTTTCGCCAGATATTGCGCCATTTCTTCTTCTGGCACCATGCCGCCGCCTGTCGCCCAGACCAGGTGCGTTGCATTATTGAGCTGTTCAGCGCTAATGCCCTGCATCTGCCAATAATCAGGAGATGCGCAGACGCGCTGCGGCCCGGCCATTCCCGCCAGCGCTGACGGTTCCAGGCGAATATCTTCCTCCTGCGCCAGCCAGCCCAGCATATCGTACATCGACTGATCGCTGAGGGTATATAACCCATCAAGCAGGCGTTCCATCGCTCTGCCGACAAAGCCCGATGCCCGTCCTACTGCCAGGCCATCTGCCGCCGTCAGGTTGTCGATACCGATTTCCTGCACGGAGATCGCATCGTGCAGCCCGGTATATACGCCCAGCAACATGCACGGGGAATGGGTCGGTTCAGCGAAGAAGCAGTGCACGTTATCGCCAAAGGCCAGTTTCAGACCAAACGCTACCCCGCCGGGGCCACCACCCACACCGCATGGCAGATAAACAAACAGCGGGTGATCGGCATCCACCACGCGGCCTTGTTTCTCGAATTGCGCTTTCAGACGCTGGCCCGCAACTGCATAGCCTAAAAACAGCGTGCGGGAGTTTTCATCGTCGATAAAGAAGCAGTTCGGATCGGACTCCGCCGCTTTGCGGCCCTGCTCAACGGCTACGCCGTAATCTTCTTCGTATTCAACAACCGTGACGCCGTGGCTGCGCAATTTGGCTTTCTTCCACGCACGGGCATCAGCAGACATATGCACCGTGACGTTAAAGCCAATACGGGCGCTCATAATGCCGATAGACAGCCCCAGGTTGCCAGTTGACCCCACCGCGATGCTGTACTGGCTAAAGAAGTCTTTGAACTCCGTTGAAAGCAGAACGCTGTAATCCTCTTCGGGGGCCAGCATACCGGCTTCCTTCGCCAGTTTTTCGGCGTGCGTCAGCACTTCATAAATGCCGCCGCGCGCTTTAATCGAGCCGGAAATGGGCAGATGGCTGTCTTTTTTCAGCAGGATTTCCCCACTGATTTTCTGTCCGTACTGTTTTTCCAGGCGCTGTTGCATGGCTGGAATGGCGACAACTTCAGATTCAATGATTCCGCCGGTCGCGGCGGTTTCCGGGAAGGCTTTGGCCAGATACGGCGCAAAGCGCGCCAGGCGGGCGTGTGCGCCCTTCACATCGTGCTCGGTCAGACCGACATAAGGTAACCCTTCCGCAAGAGAGGTGGTTCCTGGATTAAACCAGGTTGTCTCTCGGAGAGCCACCAGATCCTCCACCAAAGGATACTGGGCGATAAGCTTTTGAATGTTTTCCATAGGACGTCTCTTTGCGCTTAGATGATAAAGGAAAGCAGGAATGTGCAAGCCAGTGCAATGACCGAGGCGATAAATGTCGCGGTCGTATAGTATTTGAATGTCTCATTCAGGGTGGCGCCGCAGTACTGCTTAACCAGCCAGAAAAGGGAATCGGTGACGATGGTGCAGCCAATAGCGCCGGAACCGATAGCAATGGCGATGATCTCCGGGCTGACGTTGGGATAAAGCGGCAGCATCGGCGCAACAATCGCCGTGGCGCCCATCATCGCCACCGTGGCAGAACCCACCGCCGCGTGCAGAATCAGCGCCACCAGCCAGGCCAGCAGAATGGGGTGCATATCCATGTTGGAAAGGATCACCGCCAGCGTATCGGCCAGACCGCTGCTTTTGAGGATGGCGTTGAACGCTCCACCCGCCCCGATAATCAGCAGGATATTGGCGATAGAGCCAAAGCCGTTTTCGGTATGGGTGAGCAGTACGCTCATGCCGATGTGCTGGCGTAAACCGAGAATGTAATACGCCACAAAGACGGCGATAAACATCGCGGTGATCGGGTTACCGATAAATTCCAGCAGGGTGTACAGCGTGCTGCCTTTGGTCATGTTCAGTTCAGCAACGGTTTTCACCAGCATCAAACCAATCGGCAGCAGGACGGTAAACAGCGTTGCGCCCAGCGATGGCAGCGTGCTTTCCTCACGCACTTTGAGGTCGGCAAACTCCGCGGGAACCGGTTTGAACGGCAGGCGATTGCCGAGAAATTTCAGGAACAGCGGGCCGCCGATCAGTGACGCCATCAGGCCAACCAGCAGGCCGTAGACGATGACCGAACCAATATCCGCACCCAGTTTATTGGCGACAAACAGTGCAGCCGGGTGTGGCGGTACGACGCAGTGAACGGCCATCAGCGCGGTACACAACGGGATGGCCAGTTTCAGCAGCGAGGTATTGGTTTTTTTCGCAATCGAGAACGCCAGCGGAATTAACAGCACCACGCCGACTTCCACAAACAACGTGATCCCACAAATCAGCCCCACCAGCACCATAATAACGTCGGCGGAGAGCCAACGGCAGCGTTGTAGCGTTAAGCCGATCCGTTCGGCGGCGCCGGAAACCTCCATCATTTTGCCGAGAATCGTCCCCAGACCGATGACCGCGGCGAGGAAGCCCAGCGTGCCGCCGATCCCGCTTTCGATGGCATTGACCATATCCAGCGGTCCCATGCCCATCATGGCACCCACAAAGAAACTGGCGAGCAGCAGTGCCAGGAATGGGTGGAATTTGAATTTCACGATGGTCAGTACAATTAACACAATGCTAATTAGCAGCGTGCTCACAACCCAGATTTGAGAGTGCATATCTCACCTTGCCCTGTGATTTACCTGTCCCTATTGGACAAAAATTCGGCGTGGGCTGACAAACGATATAAATCCTCGCTCACATGAATCAGATTGAACCAAAGAGGTGATTTACGTCGACTATTCGCGTTATTTTGCGATATGGTTCACTCTCATTCATCTTTCTGCTGATTTTTTATGCAAATATTCTTACACTTCGACGCAATAGAAGACGACATCATCGAGGCCCCATGGAACCCCTTCGCGAAGTCCGAAACCACCTTCTGAACGGCTGGCAGCTCTCTAAACTCTACACGTTCGAAGTGGCGGCACGGCATCAGTCGTTTGCGATGGCCGCAGATGAGTTATCGCTCAGTCCCAGCGCTGTCAGCCATCGTATTAACCAACTGGAAGAGGAACTGGGGATCCAGCTTTTCGTACGTTCTCACCGAAAAGTGGAACTCACCCACGAAGGCAAGCGGGTGTTCTGGGCGCTGAAATCGTCGCTGGATACGCTGAACCAGGAAATTCTCGATATCAAAAATCAGGAGCTTTCCGGGACGTTGACCGTCTACTCTCGCCCGTCCATTGCTCAGTGCTGGCTGGTGCCCGCGCTGGGTGACTTTACCCGACGCTATCCGTCTATTTCGCTCACGATATTAACCGGCAACGACAACGTGAATTTGCAGCGCGCCGGGGTCGATCTGGCGCTCTACTTTGACGATGCGCCGTCGGCCCAACTGGAACATCACTTCTTAATGGATGAAGCGATCCTGCCTGTCTGTAGCCCGGATTATGCCCGCCGGTTTGATTTAATGGGCTCGCTGGTGAATTTGCCGCACTGCACGCTGCTGCATGACCGTCAGGCCTGGAGCAATGATTCGGGAACCGATGAATGGCACAGCTGGGCGCAACATTTTTCAGTGAATTTGCCAACATCGTCGGGAATTGGCTTTGATCGTTCCGATTTAGCGGTGATTGCCGCCATGAACCATATTGGTGTGGCGATGGGACGCAGACGTCTGGTTCAAAAGCGACTGGACAGCGGTGAGCTGGTCGCGCCTTTTGGTGAGATGGCGTTGACCTGCCATCAGCATTACTACATAACGACGTTACCGGGCAGACAATGGCCGAAAATTGAGGCCTTTATCAACTGGCTGCATGAGCAGGCGAAGTCATTTACCGTAAGCGAAACTGCTACACGCTAACTCAAAAAGCGTGCTAAATACGTGATATCGCGCCTGCAACATTGCTGAGGGTCATCGTGATCAAACTGCTTGTGTCGCTCTTTGTGTTTGCCAGTTTCACGCTTGGGGCGGCGCAACCGTCGCTGACGGCGGCCCATTACGCGCAGCAACTCGGTGTGGGAATGGACGTTGACTGGGCGCGCACCGAACAGGGTATCCGCGAGTTTGACCCGCTGGTGGTGCGTGATTTTAATGCCAAAGGGATCGCTCATGTGCGCATTCGGGTGGCCGGAGAACCTACCGAGGCGCGGCTTATCCATCTGCGCAAGCTGGTGGAAGCTTGCGAGCAGTATGGCGTTATCCCGATTATCGCCTATCAGGCGGACGAGTATAAAAACGACCCCAGCGCGAGCAACGAAAAAGAGGTGACCAACTGGTGGGTTGCGGTGGCGCATTATTTTGCCCACAGCGCACCGTTACTGGGATTCGACCTGATCTACGAACCGGCCGGTAAGCTGAATCATAATCTGGCCTCCCTGAATCGGGTGTACGAAAAGACCATCCGCACTATCCATATCATCGATCCACAACGAATGATTTTTGTCGCGCCGCGTCTACGTGCCGCACCGGAAGATCTGACGAACCTGAAACTGCCGCCGCAAAGCCAGAACTATGTCCTGGCGGAATGGCATATCTTCCCGTGGGGACCGGTGAAAAATAACGGTAAATACCCCTGGACGTCGGGCACCGAGTCAGAGAAAGCCGCGATTCGCGCACGCATCACGACTGCCGTGCACTGGCAGCAAAAAAGCGGGCATGTCAGTTGGGTTGGCGGTTGGGCCACGGGAGAAACCAGCAAGAATCCACCGTCCTCTTCACAACTCGCCTTTGCCACATTCATGGCCTGTGAGCTGAAGAAGGCGAAAATTCCCTACGCGATCAACGCTGATACGCAGTTCTACGATGGGGAAGAGGGGGCGTGGCGGCCCGCGCTCGAGCCGCTGTTACTGGCGATGCTTGCGCCGGACTGCGAAACGTCCGGCCACGCGGTCATTAAATCGCCTGCCCCTGGTGTGAAAAACGCGCCGCCAGCGGTAGCCAGCACAGTAAAATCAGCAACCCCATAAGCGTCATCAACAGGCCGAGGCTGCCCTGCCCGGTTTGCGGCAGCATGGCGGAGAGCCACGCCAGCACGCCGGAGCCGATGTTTTGCAGACCGCCCACCAGCGCGCCCGCCGTACCGGCGAGAAACGGGAACGGCTCCATTGCGCCGCTGGTCGCCAGCGGGAACAGCATCCCGGCGCCGAAGAAGAACAGCGCGGCGGGGATCAGCAGCGTCCAGACGTTCATCACGCCAAACCAGCCGGGGATCCACATCAGCAGACCTGCCAGCAGGCAACTCACTACCGACTGCCACATCAGCGTGGCGAAGCGTTTATTCGGTCGACCGGCAAACCATGCGCCGAAAAACGCCGCCGGGATTGGCAGAATGAACAGGATGCTCACCACCATGCTGTTCAAGCCTAATACCGCGCCCATCAGCACGCCGGAACAGGCTTCGAACACCGCGATCCCTGCCAGTCCGCCAATTAACATCAGCAGATAGCAGTTAAACGCGCTGTGACCAAACAAGGTTTTATAGTTAGCAATCAGCCGTGTGCGCGGCGCACCGGCAGGACGCGTTTCCGGCATCCAGCGCGCCATACTGAAGGTCACGCCTGCACAGAGTACAAGCAGGAAAACGTAACAGGCGCGCCAGTTCCACATCGTATCAAGCAACCCACCAATCAGCGGTGCCAGTAGCGGACTGACCAGAATGCCCATATTCAGCATGCTGTTGGCGTGGCGCAGTTGCGTCCCTTCGTACAAATCACGCGGCAAGGTTCGAGCCATCACCCCGCCGACGCCGGTTCCCATTCCCTGCAACGCACTGGCGGCGATCAGCACCGTCAGGCTGTGAGTCGTAATGGCGACCAGCGTGGCGAGCATGAAAATTGACATGCCAACCAGGATCACCGGTCGACGTCCTACGCGGTCAGACAGCGGGCCATAAAACAGTTGCGATACGCCATAGGTCAGCAAATACGCTGCCATCACGCTTTGTACGGCCCCTTCGCGAACGTTTAGCTCGCGTGCCATATCGGCAATGGCAGGGATATAAATGGTTTGCGCCATCTGACCTACAGCCACAAGTAATACCAACATCAACAACAAATTGACGTTTCTATGCCTTTTCATTTCGCTGAATACTTTTCAAAAAGAGAAAAAATAAGAATAAGGTGCTACGCATTCCCATAAATGCGAGTGAAATCTACCACACTAAAAAAAGAAGGCCAGATGGAGAGCGGTAATGAAAAAGGGGGAGGACGGCAGGATATGTAAACAAAAAAGCGGCAACAAATGTTGCCGAGAGTTTTCAGGACAAACGTAACAAAATGGCACCTGCCGCAATCCCACCGGCCGCCACGAGGCGCAACCCAGCTACCCGCTCTTTCAGCAGCAGCCAGGCAATCAGCGCGCCGAACAGGATTGAAGTTTCACGCAGAGCAGCGACCACCGCCAGCGGCGCGAGGGTCATCGCCCAGAGCGCCAGTCCGTAAGAACCCATTGTGGCAATGCCGCCAAAAATCCCCTTCTTCCAGTGCTGCGTCAGATAGCGGAATGCTTCCCGGCGACGGGCTATCATCGCCCATCCTAACAGGCAGGAACCGTTCAGAAAGAAGGTCCAGAGTGTGTATCCCAGCGCGGTTTCCGACAGCCTGACGCCAGTGCCGTCGACCAGGGTGTATCCGGCAATGAAACAGGCGTTAATCAGCGCGAGTACAATCCCTTGTTGCGAGCGGGTGCGGCCGTTAAAGGCCATCGCAAGAATGGCAGTGCAGATCACCGCGATGCCGGTCCAGGCGAGGGCGGATAAGCTGTCGCCAAGAAACAGGACGCTGATAATAGCGACCAGCAGTGGCGCTGTGCCGCGCATCAGCGGATAGGTCTGACTCATATCCGAAACGGTATAGGTTTTGGCGACCAGTACGGTGTAAATCACCTGTAAAGCGGTCGAGGCGGCTAAAAACGGGATGCTGGCAGTGGACGGTTGTGGCGCAAAGGGCAAACACAGGAGCGCCAAGATAGCGGCGGAACCGCTGACGCTAATCGCGGCGTACAGCTTATCGTTTCCGGCTTTCACAATGGCGTTCCAGCTGGCGTGCAGCAGTGCGGCGAACAGCAAAATGCAGAAAACGGAAAGGGTCATGGTTCAGGCGTCATCAGGGAGTGTCATAAAACCGTAACATATCATCGCTTCACAAGCATCAGCGATGTAAAAGGGGAGCGGTTGCCCGCTCCCCTTTGGTGCGACTTGAATCTGAATTACTTCAGGTATTTCAGAACAGCATCAAGCAGTTGCATGGCTGCAACAATGAGTTTCAGGATAAGAATAGCGATATCCACGAGGCTCATACGCGTCTCCTTTTGGCAAAGGAGCACGGTGCTGACGTGCCTTTCCGCCGCCTGTGATCAGCACCTTTGTTGACATAACACAGTGTGCTCACCGGGGGGGGGTTAAGGCGCTGACGGCACCACCCGTTTCAGCCAGGACTTTGTTGCGCCGGTTTACGATGCGGCCCCACCTTACACACTGCGTACGGGATATTATAGATAAACACTGTATGAATGAACAGGTATTTGTGGACGAATCCAAACTTCTGATCCATACTCAAAAGCGTCAAAATCCGTGTCGAAATTGCGTGTTCTTCGCAGAACGCGTATACTTTTGCTGTTGACATAACACAGTGTGCTTTGCGGCTACCAACCGCATCCGCTGAAAAAAACCTCGCTCCGGCGGGGTTTTTTGTTTTCAGGACTTTTTTATTAGTGAAACGTGATCGTCGGCCCATTTTTACGCAGATGAAAATTTTTCCGTTGTCAGCTTATGAAAGCTGTGCTTGTATAAATCCTGTTAATCATTAAACAGACAAGGTCCCTAATGAACCCTTCCATGCTGACTGCGACCCTACTAAACACTGCGCCATCTCGCGCAGCGGTCGTCGTGCGTGTGGTGGTGGTCGTCGGCAATGCGCCGTAGGGTCCGGAACAACACACGATTCCAAAACCCCGCCGGCGCAAACCGGGCGGGGTTTTTCGTTTAAGAGACCTGCCCGGAGCGTCGGCCCAGAACAAAAGGACTGGAGCATGGCAAGTTCGGGCACAACATCACCTACTCAGCGGACGCGTTTTACGGGCGCTGAATTTATTGTTCATTTTCTGGAGCGTCAGGGCATTAAGATTGTTACTGGCATTCCGGGCGGATCGATTCTTCCCGTCTATGACGCCTTAAGCCAGAGCACGCAAATCCGCCATATTCTGGCGCGCCACGAGCAGGGGGCGGGGTTTATTGCGCAGGGGATGGCGCGAACCGACGGCAAACCAGCGGTATGCATGGCCTGCAGCGGACCGGGCGCGACCAATCTGGTGACCGCCATTGCGGATGCGCGTCTGGATTCTATTCCGATGGTCTGTATTACCGGACAGGTTCCGGCCTCCATGATTGGCACTGATGCCTTCCAGGAAGTAGACACCTACGGTATCTCTATCCCCATCACAAAACATAACTATCTGGTCAGACATATCGATGAACTCCCGCAAGTGATGAGCGACGCCTTTCGCCTGGCTCAATCCGGGCGACCTGGCCCGGTGTGGATAGACGTACCTAAGGATATCCAGACGGCCGTGTTCGAGATTGACGAGATGCCAGAGCCAGCAGAGAAAATGGCGACGCCGGAATTCAGCGCAGAGAGCATTCGCGAAGCCGCTGCGATGATTAACGCCGCGCAGCGTCCGGTGCTGTATCTCGGCGGCGGGGTGATTAACGCGCCGCGGCGCGTGCGTGAACTGGCGGAAAAAGCGCAGTTGCCCACCACCATGACGTTAATGGCGCTGGGCATGCTGCCGAAAGCGCATCCGCTGTCGTTAGGTATGTTGGGGATGCACGGGGCGCGCAGCACCAACTTCATCCTGCAGGAATCCGATCTGCTGGTGGTTCTGGGGGGCGCGTTTTGATGACCGGGCGATTGGCAAGACGGAACAGTTCTGTCCGAACGCCAAAATTATTCATGTCGATATTGACCGCGCGGAGCTGGGCAAAATCAAGCAACCGCATATCGCTATTCAGGCGGATGTGGATGAGGTCCTGGCGCAACTGATTCCACAAATTGAGGCGAAACCACGCGCAGAATGGCACCAGCTGGTGCGCGATTTGCAACGTGAATTTCCGTGCGCTATTCCACAGGAAAGCGACCCGCTCAGCCATTATGGTCTGATTAACGCCGTGGCGGCCTGCGTGGATGACAACGCGATCATCACCACCGACGTCGGTCAGCATCAGATGTGGGCGGCGCAGGCTTACCCGCTGAATCGTCCCCGCCAGTGGCTGACCTCCGGCGGCCTGGGCACCATGGGATTCGGTCTGCCAGCCGCCATCGGTGCGGCGCTGGCCAATCCGGATAAGACGGTTCTGTGCTTTTCCGGCGACGGCAGCCTGATGATGAACATTCAGGAAATGGCCACCGCCAGCGAAAACCAGCTCAATGTGAAAATCATTCTGATGAATAACGAAGCGCTGGGGCTGGTGCATCAACAGCAAAGCCTGTTTTATAAGCAGGGTGTTTTTGCGGCGACGTATCCGGGGACAATCAACTTTATGCAGATTGCTGCCGGGTTTGGCTTGCAGACCTGCGATCTGAATAACGAAGTCGATCCGCAGGCGGCATTGCAGGAGATAATCAGCCGACCGGGACCGGCGCTGATCCATGTCCGTATTGATGCAGAAGAAAAAGTGTATCCAATGGTACCGCCAGGGGCGGCAAATACAGAGATGGTGGGAGAATAAGCCATGCAGAAACAATCACATGATAACGTTATTCTGGAACTCACCGTCCGCAACCACCCTGGCGTCATGACGCATGTCTGCGGGCTGTTCGCCCGTCGTGGCTTTAACGTTGAAGGGATTCTTTGTCTACCGATTCAGGGCAGCGATCAGAGTCGTATCTGGCTACTGGTCAATGACGACCAGCGTCTGGAACAGATGATCAGCCAAATCGATAAGCTGGAAGATGTGGCGAAAGTGGTGCGTAATCAGTCCGACCCCACCATGTTCAACAAAATTGCCGTGTTCTTTGAGTAGTTAATCCCCGTCTGAATCCGGGGTGATCACTTTGACCGAACCGTTCCGGCAGTGGGTGGCATAATCTGCCGGTAACGGACGGTCACTGATCAGCACATCAAAGGTGGAAAGCGGGCCGATGCTGGCAGGAGCGACTTCATCAAACAGGGCATGGCGCGTCAGCAAAATTTTACGCAGCCCACGATCCATCGCCTTCCGTTTGGTGGCAAGGTCGTCAGGGTTAAACCAACTGACGCCGAAATGCTCGTGTACGCCGCTGGCGGAGATGAAGACTTTGCGCGGGTTGAGTGAGTCCAGCGGTGAGGGATTCGCCGCATCGTAGAAGGCATCGCTCTTGGCGCGATAGGTTCCTCCGCAAAGGATCGCAGTGGCGTTAGGCTTTTCGTTCAGGGCGATAAATACGCGGTGCGAATAGCAAATGCCTGTAAAGGTAATATCGTCCGGTATCATGCTGATGACTAACGGCATTTCCGGGCCATTATCAAAAAAAACCAGATCGTGTTCACTCACCAGACCGGCAGCCAGGATGGCGACAGGTAAATCGTCGCGATGATGGGTTTTAACCGCCGGCAGAGGGGCGTGAGCGGGTGCGGCAGGTTTATTCACCATAACGATATAGCCGCCAAGCAGCGTCAGGGGTAACGGTTCGTCATCCTGACTGAGATCCCGGCGAATGGTCATCACGGAAACCTCCAGCATACGCGCCGCGTCTTTCAGATGGATGCGATTCGTTTTTTTCAACAGTTCCATCAGACGTCGAATACGTTCTTTTTTGCTTTGTTTCCATTCACCTTCTCCACGATTCTGTTTGCGTATGTTCCTTCAGTAACATTTATGTGTCTGTGGGAACATGACGTTGCTGCATTACTATACGTCTGACGATTGGTAAAGAAAAGCGCGTTTGTTCGCGTTTTTTTGATTATAAACAGTTAACTTTCAGTTGATTGTCACCAATCTGTGGAAAGTCAGAATGGCAGGGTAATCGCATTGCGCCTAATAAATAAACAGTAAAATGATCTGCCAATCGCGATCGTAGTCACAAATGATACGGAAGTAACATGATAATGTTATTTTAATATCATTGTTGTGTGATTGTTTCTGAGAGGTAGTAAAATGGATATCGCGGTTATTGGCTCCAACATGGTGGATCTCATCACCTATACCAACCAGATGCCCAAAGAAGGGGAAACGCTGGAAGCGCCAGCGTTCAAAATCGGCTGTGGCGGTAAAGGCGCGAATCAGGCCGTTGCGGCGGCGAAGCTCAATTCCAAAGTGCTGATGCTGACCAAAGTCGGCGACGATATCTTTGCGGATAACACCATTCGCAATCTCGAATCGTGGGGCATCAACACCACTTATGTCGAAAAAGTCCCCTGCACCAGCAGCGGCGTGGCACCGATTTTTGTGAATGCGAACTCCAGTAATAGCATTCTGATTATTAAAGGGGCGAACAAATTCCTCTCTCCGGAAGATATCGATCGCGCCGCGGAAGACTTAAAAAAATGTAAGCTTATTGTCCTGCAACTGGAAGTACAACTGGAGACGGTTTACCACGCGATTGAATTTGGTAAAAAACATGGCATTGAGGTGCTGTTAAATCCCGCCCCTGCATTACGGGAATTAGACATGTCTTATGCATGCAAATGTGATTTCTTTGTCCCGAATGAAACCGAGCTGGAAATATTAACCGGCATGTCGGTGGAGTCGTATGATCATATTCGTACCGCCGCCCGCAGTCTCGTGGATAAAGGGTTAAACAATATTATTGTCACCATGGGTGAAAAAGGTGCGCTGTGGATGACCCGCGACCAGGAAGTACATGTCCCGGCGTTTCGCGTCAATGCTGTTGATACCAGCGGCGCTGGCGATGCGTTCATCGGTTGTTTTGCCCATTACTATGTCCAGGGTGGCGATGTCGAAGCCGCTATGAAAAAAGCCGCTCTGTTCGCTGCGTTTAGCGTGACCGGAAAAGGCACTCAATCCTCTTATCCGAGCATCGAACAATTTAATGAGTTTCTTACCCTAAACGAATAATATTCCTGCACTGTAAAAGGTAGCACTATGAACGATAAAAACATCATTCAGATGCCCGATGGGTATCTGAATAAGACCCCTCTGTTCCAGTTTATTTTGTTATCCTGTTTATTCCCGTTATGGGGATGCGCAGCCGCATTAAATGATATTCTGATTACGCAATTTAAGAGCGTATTTTCACTCAGTAACTTTGCGTCAGCATTAGTACAGAGCGCCTTTTATGGCGGTTATTTTTTAATTGCGATTCCGGCATCTCTGGTAATTAAGAAGACCAGCTATAAAGTGGCGATATTAATCGGTCTGACGCTGTATATCGTCGGCTGTACGCTCTTTTTCCCGGCCTCGCACATGGCGACCTATACCATGTTCCTCGCCGCTATTTTTGCGATTGCCATTGGCCTGAGTTTCCTGGAAACCGCAGCGAACACCTACAGTTCGATGATTGGTCCAAAAGCCTATGCCACATTGCGACTCAATATCAGCCAGACTTTCTATCCGATTGGCGCGGCGTCCGGCATTTTGCTGGGTAAATATCTGGTCTTTTCTGAAGGCGACAGTCTGGAAAAACAGATGGCGGGGATGAATGCTGAGCAGATCCATAACTTTAAAGTGCTGATGCTGGAAAATACCCTGGAGCCGTATAAATACATGATTATGGTTCTGGTGGTGGTGATGGTGCTGTTCCTGCTGACCCGTTTCCCGACCTGTAAAGTGGCGCAAACGGCGAACCATAAACGCCCGTCGGCGATGGATACGCTGCGCTATCTGGCCAGCAATGCCCGTTTCCGCCGCGGCATTGTGGCGCAGTTCCTGTACGTGGGAATGCAGGTTGCCGTCTGGTCATTCACCATCCGTCTGGCGCTGGAGCTGGGCGATATCAACGAGCGTGATGCCTCTAACTTTATGGTTTACAGCTTCGCCTGCTTCTTTATCGGCAAGTTTATCGCCAATATCCTGATGACCCGCTTTAATCCGGAAAAGGTGTTGATTCTCTACTCCGTTATTGGCGCGCTGTTCCTTGCCTATGTTTCACTGGCGCCGAGCTTTAGCGCCGTGTACGTCGCGGTACTGGTGAGCATCCTGTTTGGCCCCTGCTGGGCGACCATCTATGCCGGTACGCTGGATACGGTCGATAACGAACATACTGAAATGGCGGGCGCGGTGATTGTAATGGCCATTGTGGGTGCTGCGGTCGTACCCGCGATTCAGGGCTATGTCGCGGATATGTTCCATTCGCTGCAACTCTCGTTCCTGGTGTCCATGCTGTGCTTCGTTTACGTTGGGGTTTACTTCTGGCGCGAAAGCAAAGCGCGCAGCCTGGCTGAAGCGACCGCATCCTGAGGAGAACAATCATGACAACACGTATTGCGCTGTGGCGGGAGCTCTTTAATGAACATCCGCGAACCCTGCTGCAGAACGGCGACTTCACCGTTACCGCCTTTCGTTATGCCAGCGGTGTTGAAGGGCTAAAGGTTGAGAATAGCCGTGGTCATCTGGTGATTCTGCCCTGGATGGGGCAGATGATCTGGGATGCCTGGTTTGATGGCCATGATCTGACCATGCGAAACATGTTCCGCCAGCCGAAACCTGCAACGGAAGTGGTCGCGACTTACGGCTGCTTTGCCTTTCACTCCGGGTTGCTGGCGAACGGTTGTCCCTCACCGGAAGACGATCACCCGTTGCACGGTGAAATGGCCTGCGCGGCGATGGATGAGGCTTGGCTGGAACTGGACGGTGACAGTCTGCGCGTGACCGGGCGCTATGAATATGTGATGGGATTCGGTCATCATTATCAGGCACAGCCTGCGGTGGTGATGCGTAAAGCGAGCGCGCTGTTTGATATTCAGATGGCCGTCACTAACCTCGCATCCGTCGCGATGCCGTTGCAGTACATGTGCCACATGAACTATGCGTACGTACCGGAAGCCACTTTCAGCCAGAATATCCCGGATGAGGCGCTGCGGCTTCGCGAATCGGTCCCGGCGCATGTTAAACCCACCGAACAGTGGCTGGCGTTTAATCAACGGATTTTACAAGGCGAAGCGTCGCTGGCAACGCTCAGTGAACCCGACTTCTACGATCCAGAAATCGTCTTCTTTGCCGACATGCTTAACCAGTATACGGATAAACCTGAATTTCGCATGATCGCACCGGATGGCACCACGTTTGTCACCCGGTTCGCCAGTGCGGAACTGAACTATGTCACCCGCTGGATCCTCTATAACGGCGATCAGCAGGTCGCCGCATTTGCCCTCCCCGCGACCTGTCGACCGGAAGGCTTTCTCGCCGCTCAGCGAAACGGCACATTACTTGAGGTGCTGCCACAGCAAACGCGGAGTTTTACGGTCACCACGGGTATCGCCTGATCGCTCAAGGCTTGAACAGCAAGGCGCTTATCGTTAAGGTAAGCGCTTTTGCCGGATGGCGTCGTAAACGCCTTATCCGGCCTACATCGGCACGCGCCCGTAGGCCGGATAAGCGCATCGCCATCCGGCTTGCTTTAGCGCCAGGATAAACCCCATGATTACCGTTGCCCTTATAGACGACCATCTTATCGTTCGCTCCGGCTTTGCCCAACTGCTGGGGCTGGAGGCGGATTTGCAGGTTGTCGCCGAGTTTGGATCGGGACGTGAGGCGCTGGCAGGTTTGCCTGGGCGCGGAGTTCAGGTGTGCATTTGCGACATCTCGATGCCGGATATCTCCGGCCTCGAGCTGTTGAGTCAGTTGCCGAAAGGCATGGCGACCATCATGCTTTCCGTGCATGACAGCCCGGCGTTGGTGGAGCAGGCGTTGAACGCCGGTGCGCGGGGTTTTCTTTCCAAACGCTGTAGCCCGGATGAACTGATCGCCGCGGTGCATACCGTTGCCACCGGTGGTTGCTATCTGACGCCCGACATTGCAATGAAGCTGGCGTCCGGGCGCCAGGACCCGCTGACCAAACGCGAACGCCAGGTAGCGGAAAAGCTGGCGCAAGGGATGGCGGTGAAAGAGATTGCCGCCGAGCTGGGGCTCTCGCCGAAAACGGTACACGTTCATCGCGCTAACCTGATGGAAAAGCTGGGTGTCAGCAATGATGTTGAGCTGGCGCGGCGCATGTTTGACGGCTGGCAATGAAAACGCTGTTGTCACGGTTTATCACCGTTCTCGCCTGTTTTTTTATCTTCTCTGCCGCCTGGTTTTGTCTGTGGAGTATCAGCCTGCATCTGGTTGAGCGTCCGGAACTGGCAGTGCTGTTGTTTCCGTTTGGGCTGCGCCTGGGGCTGATGCTGCAATGTCCACGCGGTTACTGGCAGGTGTTGCTGGGTGCGGAATGGCTGTTAACCTTCTGGCTGGCGCAGGAAGTGGCGCTGGCGCATCTTCCCCTTTTGATGATCGGTAGTCTGCTGACGCTCTTGCCTGTGGCGCTGATCTCCCGTTATCGACATCAACGTGACTGGCGCACGCTGTTGCTTCAGGGCGCGGCGCTGACGGCGGCAGCGCTGTTGCAGTCGCTGCCCTGGCTGGGGCAGGGTGAAGAAGCGTGGACGGCGCTGCTGCTCACCCTGACCGGAGGGCTGACGCTGGCGCCCATTTGCCTGGTATTCTGGCACTACCTGACCAGCAACACCTGGCTGCCGCTGGGTCCGGCGCTGGTCTCGCAACCGGTGAACTGGCGTGGACGACACCTGATCGGGTATTTGCTGCTGTTCACCGTCAGCCTGTGGTTACAGCTGGGTTTACCAACCGAGCTATCGCGTTTCACACCTTTCTGTCTGGCGCTGCCAATCATCGCGCTCGCCTGGCACTACGGCTGGCAAGGGGCGCTGATTGCGACGCTGATGAACGCAATCGCGCTGATTGCCAGCCAGACCTGGCACGATCATCCTGTGGATTTGCTGCTTTCCCTGCTGGCGCAAAGCCTGACCGGAATATTGCTCGGCGCGGGGATTCAGCGTCTGCGTGAGCTGAACCAGTCGCTGCAAAACGAACTGGCGCGCAATCACCGGCTGGCGGAACGCCTGCTGGAAACGGAAGAGAGCGTTCGTCGCGACGTGGCGCGTGAGCTGCATGACGATATCGGGCAAACCATCACCGCCATCCGCACTCAGGCCGGGATTGTGCAGCGGCTGGCGGTTGAAAATGGCGGCGTGAAGCAGAGCGGGCAGCTTATCGAGCAACTGTCGCTGGGCGTCTATGATTCGGTGCGTCGCCTGTTGGGACGTTTACGTCCTCGGCAACTGGATGATTTAACGCTGGAACAGGCCATCCGCTCACTGATGCGGGAAATGGAGCTGGAAAGCCGCGGTATCGTCAGCCATCTCGACTGGCGGATTGACGAGACGGCGCTGAGCGAAGGGCTGCGGGTAACGTTGTTTCGGGTGTGTCAGGAAGGGCTGAACAATATTGTGAAGCACGCCAATGCCAGCGCGGTGACGCTACAGGGCTGGCAGCAGGACGATCGACTAATGCTGGTGATTGAAGATGACGGTAGCGGCCTTCCACCCAATTCCGGCCAGCAAGGTTTTGGCCTGACCGGGATGCGCGAACGGGTCGCAGCACTGGGCGGTTCGCTAACGATTTCCTGTACGCACGGTACGCGCGTCAGCGTTTCGCTGCCGCAGCGCTATGTTTAAGGAGCGTTGATGCTGAACTTTTTCAAAGCACCGGCGAATGCACCGCGGTTAACGGATAAGCGTGAGATCGACGAGCGCTACCGCTACTGGCGTCGCCATATCCTGCTGACCATCTGGCTGGGCTATGCCCTGTTCTATTTCACGCGGAAAAGTTTTAACGCCGCCGTCCCGGAAATTCTTGCCAACGGCGTGTTAACCCGCAGCGATATCGGCCTGCTGGCGACGCTGTTTTATATCACCTACGGCCTGTCGAAATTTGTCTCTGGTATCGTCAGCGATCGTTCCAATGCCCGGTATTTTATGGGAATCGGGCTGATTGCCACTGGCGTCGTCAACATTCTGTTTGGCTTTTCCACCTCGCTCTGGGCATTTGCGTTGCTGTGGGCACTTAACGCTTTCTTCCAGGGCTGGGGTGCGCCGGTGTGCGCACGTCTGCTGACGGCGTGGTATTCGCGCAACGAGCGCGGCGGCTGGTGGGCTATCTGGAATACCGCGCACAATGTGGGCGGCGCGCTGATCCCCGTTATCATGGCCGCAGCGGCGCTGCACTATGGCTGGCGCGCCGGGATGATGATTGCCGGTACGCTGGCGATAGTCGTTGGCATTTTTCTCTGCTGGCGACTGCGCGACCGGCCGCAGGCCGTCGGCTTACCGCCGGTGGGCGACTGGCAGCACGATGCGCTGGAAATCGCCCAGCAGCAGGAAGGCGCAGGGCTGACCCGCAAAGAGATCCTCACTAAATACGTGCTGCTCAACCCTTACATCTGGCTGCTATCGCTCTGTTATGTGCTGGTGTATGTGGTGCGAGCCGCCATCAATGACTGGGGCAATCTGTATATGTCCGAGACGCTGGGCGTCGATCTGGTGACGGCGAACATGGCGGTCACCATGTTCGAGTTGGGCGGCTTTATCGGCGCGCTGGTGGCGGGTTGGGGCTCGGATAAACTGTTCAACGGCAACCGTGGGCCGATGAACCTGATTTTTGCCGCCGGGATTTTGCTTTCGGTAGGTTCGCTGTGGCTGATGCCCTTTGCCAGCTATGTGATGCAGGCAGCCTGTTTTTTCACCACCGGATTCTTTGTCTTTGGTCCGCAGATGTTGATCGGTATGGCGGCGGCAGAGTGCTCGCACAAAGAAGCGGCGGGTGCGGCAACCGGATTTGTTGGGCTGTTTGCTTATCTCGGCGCATCGCTTTCTGGCTGGCCGCTGGCGCAGGTACTGGAAACCTGGCACTGGACCGGTTTCTTCGTGGTCATCGCTATCGCCGCCGGGATCTCCGCCCTGCTGTTACTGCCATTCCTCAACGCCCAGGCTCCGCGTGAGGTCAGTGAAGCGTGATGTAGTTCACTTTTTTTACCGCGAGTAGGGCAAAACTAAGAAATTTTCCCGGTTTCGCCTGGACGTGTTCTCAGGCGTGTTTCCTGACTGATTTTTACAATGCCTGCCATTCGCAGGTATAAAAATTAGCCCGGGAGTATCCTATGCTGGCCTTTCTAAACCAGGTGCGTAAACCGACCCTGGATCTGCCGCTCGAAGTGCGGCGCAAGATGTGGTTCAAACCGTTCATGCAGTCCTATCTGGTAGTTTTTATCGGCTACCTGACCATGTACCTGATCCGCAAGAACTTTAACATTGCCCAGAATGACATGATCTCCACCTACGGGCTGAGTATGACGCAGCTGGGGATGATTGGTCTGGGGTTCTCCATCACCTACGGCGTGGGTAAAACGCTGGTCTCCTATTACGCGGACGGCAAAAACACCAAGCAGTTCCTGCCGTTTATGCTGATCCTCTCTGCGATTTGTATGCTCGGTTTCAGCGCCAGTATGGGAACGGGCTCCGTAAGCCTGTTCCTGATGATCGCCTTCTATGCCCTGAGCGGATTCTTCCAGAGCACTGGCGGTTCGTGCAGCTATTCCACCATTACCAAATGGACGCCTCGCCGTAAGCGCGGCACTTTCCTCGGCTTCTGGAATATTTCGCATAACCTCGGCGGCGCAGGTGCGGCAGGCGTGGCGCTGTTCGGTGCGAACGTTCTGTTCGACGGACACGTGATTGGGATGTTTGTTTTCCCGTCGATTATTGCCCTGATTGTTGGCTTTATCGGTCTGCGCTTTGGTAGCGACTCGCCGGAATCGTATGGTCTCGGCAAAGCCGAAGAGCTGTTCGGTGAGGAGATCAGCGAAGAGGACAAAGAAACCGAAGAGAATGAGATGACCAAATGGCAGATCTTTGTTGAATATGTGCTGAAAAACAAAGTCATCTGGCTGCTCTGTTTCTCCAACATCTTCCTGTACGTGGTACGTATCGGCATCGATCAGTGGTCTACCGTGTATGCTTTTCAGGAGCTGAAGCTCTCTAAAGAAGTTGCAATTCAGGGATTTACCTTGTTTGAGGTGGGGGCGCTGGTCGGCACGCTGTTATGGGGCTGGCTCTCGGATCTGGCGAATGGACGTCGTGCGCTGGTGGCTTGCGTGGCGTTGGCGCTGATCATCGCAACGCTGGGTGTCTATCAACATGCCAGCAATCAGTATGTCTATCTTGCCTCCCTGTTCGCGCTCGGTTTCCTGGTATTTGGACCGCAACTGTTGATTGGCGTGGCGGCAGTCGGTTTTGTACCGAAGAAAGCCATTGGCGCGGCGGACGGTATCAAGGGCACCTTTGCGTACCTGATCGGCGATAGCTTTGCCAAGTTAGGTCTGGGGATGATAGCTGACGGTACGCCGATATTTGGCCTGACCGGCTGGGCGGGGACTTTCGCCGCGCTGGACGCTGCCGCGATCGGCTGCATTTGCCTGATGGCGATGGTTGCGGTCATGGAAGAACGCAAAATTCGCCGTGAGAAAAAGCTTCAACTACTAAGAGCCGCTTAAGAGTATAGTGGATAACGTTTTGCCCAGCCTGTGCGCTGGGCTTTTTTCCTCCCGCCTAAACGTTTTCCGAATCCGGGCTATATTGCTCTCCCCTCGCAGTTTTTTCCCCTGATGCCGACTTAAGGTAATCCTTCTGATTTTTATGCAAAAAAGGATTTGAGCATGAGCGGAAAACCAGCGGCGCGTCTGGGCGATATGACGCAGACGGGCGGTAGCATTGTCCAGGGTTCGGCGGGCGTGATGATTGGCGCGCCAACAGGCGTGGCCTGCTCGGTCTGCCCCGGTGGCAGAACCTCCGGCAATCCGGTTAATCCCCTTCTCGGTGCCAAAGTCCTGCCCGGCGAAACCGATATCGCCCTGCCCGGTCCGTTACCGTTTGCACTCTCCAGAACCTACAGTAGTTACCGGACAAAAACGCCTGCCCCGGTGAGCATCTTCGGCCCCAGGTGGAAAGCCCCCTTCGATATCCGCTTACAGCTTCGCGATGAGGAACTTATCCTCAACGACAACGGCGGGCGCAGCATTCACTTCGAGCCGCTGTTTCCCGGTGAAACCGCCTTCAGTCGCAGCGAACGCTTCTGGCTGGCGCGGGGCGGCGTGCTGAAACTGCATGAAAGCAATCCGCTGCACACGCTCTGGCAGTCGTTGCCGGAAGACATCCGCACCAGTCCACACGTCTATCTGGCGACCAGCAGCGCACAGGGGCCGTGGTGGATTCTGGGCTGGCCTGAACGCGTACCGGGAGCGGATGAGGTGCTGCCCGCCCCGCTGCCGCCGTACCGGGTGCTGACCGGGCTGACTGACCGTTTCGGGCGCACACAAACCTTTCACCGGGACGCAGTCGGGGAATTTGCCGGGAATATCACGGCTGTCACCGACGGCGCAGGTCGTCGCTTCCGGCTGGCGCTGACCACACAGGCGCAGCGGGCGGAGGCGGCGCGTAAACGGGTAGCCTCTTCCGGCGTCAGGGCGCCGGAATACCCGCAGATGATGCCGGTCTCCGGCTATGGCGCAGACCGCGGCATCCGCCTTGAGGCCGTGTGGCTGACCCACGACCCGGCATACCCGGAGAATCTCCCGGCGTTGCCCCTGGCCCGCTATACGTACACCCCGCGTGGCGAGCTGTCGGCGGTGTATGACCGCAGCGGTACGGCGGTGCGGGGCTTCACTTATGACGATAAACACCCGGGACGCATGACGGCGCACCAGTACGCCGGACGGCCCCGGACCACCTACCGCTATGATGCGGCTGGCCGTGTGGTGGAGCAGCACAATCCGGCCGGGCTGAGTTACACGTATGAGTATGAGAAAAATGCCGTCGCCATCACCGACAGCCTGAACCGCCGGGAGGTGCTGCACACCGAAGGTGAAGGCGGACTGAAACGGGTGATTAAGGAAGAAAAAGCTGACGGCAGTGTGGTTACGCGGGAATTTGATAACGCGGGCCGCATGGTGGCGATGACGGATGCTGCCGGGCGTAAAACCGAATACCGGCTGAATATCGGCTCCGGGAATGTCACGGAAATTGTCACCCCTGATGGCAGGTCAGTCAGCTTCAGTTACAACGACCAGCGCCAGCTTATCGCCACCACCGGCACTGACGGCCTGCGCAGCCAGCAGACGTTTGATGCTTCGGGTCGCCTGACGCAGGAGAAATCCCGCCACGGCGATATGACCCATTATGTTTATGATGACCCGCACAGCGAATACCCCTCCGCCAGCGAAGACGCCACCGGCAGCCGCAAACAGATGACGTGGAGCCGCTACGGGCAGTTACTCACCTTCACCGACTGTTCAGGCTACCAGACCCGCTATGAATACGACATCTTCGGGCAACTGACCGCCACACACCGGGAGGAAGGCATAAGCCTGTATCAGGTTTATGATAATCGCGGCAGACAGGTCAGCCAGCAGGACGCACAGGGCCGGGAAACGCGCTACGAATACAGCCTGTCAGGCGACCTGACAGCAGTCATCTTCCCGGACGGCAGCAGGCAGACCACAGAGTACGACGACGCAGGACACCCGGTGAGCACCACCACTGGCGGCCTGACCCGGCAGATGACATACGACGCTGCAGGTCGCCTTACCCAACTGACCAACGAGAATGGCAGCCACACGGTATTCACTTATGATGTACTGGACCGGCTGGTGCAGGAAACGGGTTTTGACGGCAGGACGCAACGTTATCAGTACGGTATTACCGGACAGCTTATCCGCAGTGAAGACGAAAGCCTCATCACCCTCTGGCATTACGATGCATCCGACCTCCTGACGCACCGCACCGTCAATGATGAGCCGGCGGAACAGTGGACCTACAACGAGCGCGGCTGGCTGACCGAAGTCAGCCATCTCAGCGACGGTCACCGCGTCGCCGTACAGTATGAGTACGATAAACAGGGCCGCCTTATCAGCGAACGCCAGACGGTGCACCATCCTGAAACGAATGAACTGCTCTGGCAACACGAAACCCGGCACGATTACAGTGACAAGGGACTGCCGGACCGCGTGATACCGGACCGCCTTCCCCCGGTGGCGTGGCTGACGTACGGCAGCGGGTATCTGGCAGGAATGAAACTCGGCGACACGCCGCTGATTGATTTTACCCGCGACCGCCTGCACCGCGAAACGCAGCGCCGCTTTGGCGACTATGAACTGACCACGGCATACGCGCCGGGCGGGCAGCTACAGAGCCACCACCTCAATATTCTTCAGCTTAATCGCGACTACATCTGGAATACCGGCGGGCAGCTTATCCGTATCAGCGGACAGCATGAACAGCGGGATTATCAGTACGGCGACGCCGGGCGGTTGCTCGGCACACACATTCAGTCGCCCCACCACGACCTGGCGCAGTGGACGTTCACCGACCCGGCGGGCAACCGGACAACGGAACGGGATAAATACCCGATGCTGCCGGAACGCTTCCCGGATAACCGCATCAGCCAGGATGTGGAGAACTTTTACCATTATGACGAACACGGCAGGCTGACGGAGAAAGACGAACGCCGGATACACCCGCACGGCAGCGTCGTACATCACTACCGCTATGATAACCAGCACCGACTGGCGCACTACCGCCTGATGCAGGCAGGCAACGTGCTGACGGAAAGCCGTTATCTTTACGACCCACTGGGCCGCCGCGTCAGTAAACGGGTGTGGGCATGTACGGTATATCACGATGGCTCGTGTTCACAGCCGGCGCTGCAGGAAACCGTGTGGTACGGCCAAGACGGCGATAAACTGACCACCACGCAGACGGACAAAACCCGCATCCAGACGGTGTACCTGCCGGGGAGCTTTACGCCGCTCATCCGTATTGAAACGGCAACCGCAGAGCTGGCAAAAGCCATCAGCCGCACACTGGCGGAGAAGTTTCAGCAGGAAGCAAACGTGACCTTCCCGCCGGAACTGGTGGCGATGGTGGATAATCTGGAAGCGGAACTACGGCGCGGAGAACTCAGCGAAGCTAACCAGGCGTGGCTGGCACAGTGCGGCCTGACGCCGGCGCAGATACAAAACCAGACAGAGCCGGAATACACGCCGGAACGTAAAATCCACCTGTACCACTGCGACCACCGGGGCCTGCCGCTGGCACTGATTGACATTAAAGGACAGATTGCCTGGCGCGCAGAATTTGATGAATGGGGAAATATGCCGCGGGAAGATAACCCGCATAACCTGCAACAGCTTATTCGTCTGCCGGGGCAGCAATGGGATAAGGAGACAGGACTGTTCTATAACCGACATCGTTATTACGACCCGTTACTGGGCCGGTATATCACGCAGGATCCTATTGAGCTGATGGGGGGGATGGAATCTTTATCAGTATCCGTTGGATCCAATGTTAAACACAGACCCACTTGGATTAATAAATATAGGTCAGGGTATAGACGGAGCTAGCGGAGACACATCTGTACATGCGAACCCAGGCCCCGGTGCCACCGATTTTCGTCCAGATCACGCGCCTGATCATGTTCACTTAGGTAAAAATGATGGGCCACGCGTAAGTACTGATAATTGGAAGCCCTTGTCACAAAGTGATGCAGCAAAAATGTCTAAGGAGCAAAATTCATTTTGTAAAAAATTAACAGATGAATCTAAAAAAAATTTTATCAAAACGACAAAGTCAGGTATTCAAATTTGGTAAATTTTTTGGAGTGTTGGGTGACTATTTTTCTGTTCGAGATGTAGCCGGTGAAATGTGTCAGGGCGGTGATTTAGTTTCATGCCATATTTATAAAAATATGGGAGGGGATACTTCCCCTCCTGCGATATAAGGATAAAAATGAATAAACATGAATTCCTTAGGAAAATGAATTTTCCTGTCGAGTGGGAAATATACGGAATGTATCCAGATGAATTATATTCCTTGCAACTTAAAAATTATCATGAAGGAGATGAAGACGGTTCTGAACACGATCGCAATGGTGCCTTTCACTGGTGGTTAAAACGTGAACCAAATAAAAATGAATTAGCTTTGTTGATTAAATTAACTTATTTGGATTCCGATCAGATTATGGCCAATGATGTCCGAAGTTATATTCGTAAAGCAAAGAATTATGAATGTAATCTGGAGTGATTTTTGAACATCTACGCAGGAATAGCAGTGGATAAACAAGCATTGACAAATGTTATTTCAACAATTTTGACCAAGTGTGAAGAACAAACTTGCATCAGCTGGAGCCAGAATATACGCCGGAACGCAAAATCCACCTGTACCACTGCGACCACCGGGGCCTGCCGCTGGCGCTGATTGACATTAACGGACGGGTTGCGTGGCGAGCTGAGTTTGATGAATGGGGGGAATATGCTGCGGGAAGATAATCCGCATAACCTGGAACAGCTCATCCGCCTGCCGGGCCAGCAGTATGATAAAGAGACGGGGTTGTACTATAACCGGCACCGTTACTACGACCCGTTACAGGGAAGGTATATCACTCAGGACCCGATAGGGCTGGAAGGGGGGATGGAATTTATATAGTTACCCGTTAAATCCGATTATAGGCATGGATCCATTAGGTTTATATCAGATGTGCCATAGAAAATTCGATCCGGTGCCCGTTCCATATGCAAGGCATTGCTATATGAAGTTTGAAGATGGTACTACATCAAGTTTTGACAATAAGGGAGTTCATGCAGATCCTGCCCCCAATAAATCAGGTACAATATGTACTGAGCCTCAAAATCCATCACTCGATGAGTGTATTCGAGAAACGATGAAGCAATGTAAAGGTGAAAAGTATCACTTTACTGAGTTTAACTGTTGCCACTGTGCAGAACAGGCGATGAAATCTTGTGGCGCATCTATCCCTAAGACATCATGGCCAAACGCCCCAATAAATCCTGGGCCACAACCCGGAGAACCCGGCTATATCCGAGAGCCAGTATTTGGATCAAGTCTGGGAGATAGATAAGTATGTTAAAATATTTCATTGCCGAACTTTTATGGGTGTTTTTATTTTTGTTAATCATGGAGAAGTATATTCCCATATATGTATATGAGCGAATAAATCTTCCTGCATCCATTATCTCGTGGGTATCATGGGGATTTCTTATTCTGTGTGGCTTGAGAGTTTCGTGGTATAAAGATCTGAGTGCCTAGTGGTTATGTTGCGTATATGCTTTTATAATATCTATTTTTATTTTCATATATAACTCCTTCGCCTATAGATTACATCAACCATCTGATTTTCCAGACGTTGTTGGAAGTATATGGTTGTCAGCGATTTTCTTTGCTTTAAGTTTTTGTGTCATTTTTGTTGGCTTTTTTTACAGGTATTATTCTGAAGTATTTACTGTCTAAATTAAATTAATATTTTTATTAAGAGATTGTAGCTACACACTGTACCAGTCGGGAAGCTTTACGCCGCTCATCCGTATTGAAACGACTACCGGAGAGCTGGCAAAAGCAGCTCGTCGCACGCTGGCGGAGAAATTTCAGCAGGAAGCAAACGTGATCTTCCCGCCGGAACTGGTGGCGATGGTGGATAATCTGGAAGCGGATCTACAGCGCGGTGAACTCAGCGAAGCCAGCCGGGCGTGGCTGGCACAGTGCGGCCTGACGCCGGAGCAGATGAAAAATCAGCTGGAGCCGGAATATACGCCGGAACGCAAAATCCACCTGTACCACTGCGACCACCGCGGGCCTGCCGCTGGCGCTGATTGACATTAACGGACGGGTTGCGTGGCGCGCAGAGTTTGATGAATGGGGGAATATGCTGCGGGAAGATAACCCGCATAACCTGGAACAGCTCATCCGCCAGCCGGGCTAGCAGTATGATAAAGAGACAGGACTGTACTATAACCGGCACCGTTACTACGACCCGTTACAGGGAAGGTATATCACGCAGGATCCGATAGGGTTGCGTGGGGGGATTAAACCCTTATATGTATCCATTAAATCCAGTCACCAATATAGATCCGCTGGGGTTGGCTGAAACATCGGAGTCGTATGTCGTTAGTAGAGATTTGGCTGCGCTTGGAGACGAAGCCAGATCTCGCTGGAATCCCCTTACACATACTTTTACAGTAACAACTGATGGGCAAGGAAATATATTGCATACATATAGTTGGGGGGAATGATGCAAATTTGAACGGATGGAAATTAGATCAATCTATCGATCTAAAAACAGCCAGAGAGGCATTGGGTAATGGCTTAGCTCAACCAACTTTGGCACCAAGTCATTGTGTAGAGCAAGCGTATGCCGAATTAAATAAAAAAAGAAAACGAACATATTAATTTATTCATTACGAGGAATTGTAAGCAGGAAACAAATAGGATATTATTTAAAGCAATGGCTATTTGTACTAGTAATAAATGGGGAGCATTTCCATTCCCACCGAAACCTGGTATGTATGGATATTTCTATTAACTATGAAGAATTTTTTTGTGGTTTTATTGACAAGTATAACTATCAGTGTTGTAGTTGTAATTGTTTATGCCGTATCTATTTCTTTATGGGGTAAGGAGATGCATTTTGGCTATGTTAGATTATTCTTTATATTAAGTGTTATTGGTGGTGGAATGTTTAGCTCCTATTTCATCCATATAAATAATGATGGTTTTTTTTACAGTATTCTTTACGGTGTCATTACTTCGTTAAGTATATTTTTTTTGATCGGATTTGCCATTGTAAATATATATGGTGCATAGCTTTGCAACTCAATAATAATAAAAATCGGGAGAGAACAGGCTGTGGCAGCACGAAACCCGGCACGATTACAGCGACACTGGACTGCCGGACCGGGTGATGCCAGACAGGCTTCACCCGGTGGAATGGCTCACTTACGGCTCTGACTATATTACCGGGCTGAAGCCCGGCGACATGCCGCTGGTCGATTTCACCCGCGACTGCTTGCACCGGGAGAAACAGCGAACCTCCGGCGCTTATAAGCAGAACACGCTCTACAGTGCCACCGGGCAGTTGCTGAGCCACACGTTCAGTGACCCGATGCTGAACCGGGAATACGGTTTTAACGACAACGGACAGCTTGTACACATCCGTGGCGTGCATCAGGAGGAAGACTACCGCTGTGAACAACAGGGCGCTGCACTGCTGGAAAGTCGTTACCTCTATGACCCGCTGGGTCGTCGGGTCAGTAAACGAGTGTGGAAAAACCGGCGGACATACGGAGAAATCACCGGTAACGAATACATTCAGCTCTTCCCCCCGGAAGTGACCTGGTACGGCTGGGACGGCGAACGGCTGACCACCACCGAAACCACCACACAGCGCGTGCAGACGATTTACACACCGGGCAGTTTCACCCCGCTCATCCGTATTGAAACGGCAACCGCAGAGCTGGCAAAAGCAGCACGTCGCACGCTGGCGGAGAAATTTCAGCAGGAAGCAAACGTGATCTTCCCGCCGGAACTGGTGGCGATGGTGGATAATCTGGAAGCGGATCTACAGCGCGGTGAACTCAGCGAAGCCAGCCGGGCGTAGCTGGCACAGTGCGGCCTGACGCCGGCGCAGATACAAAACCAGATAGAGCCGGAATACACGCCGGAACGCAAAATCCACCTGTACCACTGCGACCACCGGGGACTGCCGCTGGTTGATGTTAAAAGACGGATGGCGTGGCGCGCAGAATCTGACTGCGGGAGAATAATCCGCATAACAGGAACCGGCAATCCGTCTGCCGGTACAGCTGTGGGATCGCGAGAGAGGATGTACTACACCCGTGGCGGGTCTTATGAACCACAGCAGGGACGTATAATCACTTGAGATCCCACATTTAATTCTCTTTTTTCATCTCCTTTCATTCTCTGGTTCGGCGACCCTAAATCAGTCAGCGATCTCCGGAGGGGTGAAGGTAAACGTTTCACCGTCAAACAGCCCCTGGCTGGTGAGTTTTAGCGCGGGGATGACCGGCAGGGAGAGAAATGCCATCTGGATAAAAGGTTCGTCAGGCAGTGTGCCGCACGCGCGACCTGCCGTTTTTAGCGCATCGATTTGTCCGGCCAGCGAATCGGCGGTGTCGGTGCTCATTAATCCGGCAATCGGCAGCGGCAAGTGGCATTGCACCTGACCGTTACGAACAACGCAAAGCCCGCCGCCATCGTCAATCACCTGATTAACCGCCAGAGCCATCTCTTCAGCGCTGCGACCGATCACCACAATATTATGACTGTCATGGCTGACCGTTGCCGCCAGCGCACCTTCGCGCAGTCCGAATCCACCTAACAAACTGCAGGCCGGGGGCGACTGGCGACCGTAGCGCTCAAGCACGGCGATGTAGCAAATATCATGGCGATCGAAGCCCTCCGCAGTGCACTCGCAGTCACTGGCGCCCGTCACCAGCTCGTTAGGGATAACATCGATCACCCGATAGCGTTTGCCGGGGGGTGAAATGCAGCGGGAAGTCATTGGCGCAAACGGGATGGCGCGCAATGGTATTGCCATACGGCGGAACGGTTTGCGCCAGCCTTGCCGGTTCTTCAGCTTTCAGACGTTCGGTGTCAATGGGTTCTCCTTTGACAAACACCTGCTGTACCGTCACGTTGCGGGCATCGCTGAGCAGGACGATATCCGCCTGTTTTCCGGGGGGCCAGTAAGCCAAGATGGTGCAAACCAAAATGACGTGCCGCTGACCAGCTGGCGACGCGGTAAGCGACGTGCAGGGGGACGTTATGCTGCAAAATCAGCCGGCGAATCAGGGCGTCGATATGCCCTTCATGCGCGATCTCCCACGGGTTGCGATCGTCGGTACAGAGCAGGCATTGCGGGCTGTTAAAGGCGTTGATCAGCGGTGCCAGCGCGTCGAGGTTACGGGCGGCGGAACCTTCGCGGATCATCAGCGCCATCCCGAGTTGCAGTTTACGACGCCCCTCCTCCCGTGTGTAACTCTCGTGGCAGTTCTCGATCCCGGCGGCGATGTAGGCGTTGAGTGATTTACCGCTCAGTCCTGGGCAGTGGCCGTCCAGCGTCAAGTGGCGGAAGGCCTCCATTTTGTCGAGCAGCGCCGTTTGTCCGGCGATGACGCCCGGGTAATCCATCACTTCGGCCAGTCCGGTCACCAGAGGATGATCGCGCCAGGTCAGCATCTGGTCGAGGGAGAAATGTGCGCCATTCACATCACATCCCTCCAGGGCCGGAACGCAGGAACTTACCTGCAGATACTGATTCTGTTTCGCCTGTTCGGCGCAGCGGACAAACCAGGAGAACCCTTTTTCGCCCATCACATTGACGATTTCATGTGGATCGCACACGACGGTGGTAAGGCCACGCGGGAGCGTTGCGGTTTCAAAAGTCACAGGCGTCATCATGCTGGATTCAATATGCAGGTGTGAGTCGATAAAGCCGGGAACTGCCGTTGCCCCGTTGGCGTCGATACGCCGTAATGCTGCAGCGTCACGGTACTCCGCACCGATGCCCGCAATATGTCGCCCTTTAGTCACTATGGGACCCGTCATTTCCCCGCCATTGATAATGTCGAGAAGGATGACATTATCAATAATATAATCGGCAACCGCTTCACCGCGTGCAACGGCTAACAATTCCTGCTGTTCCTGACGGCTAATATAATGAAATTTATGGCTTATGCTGTTATTCATATTTTTCTCATTTTGATTTTATCAATTTGATTATTATTTATCATTAAAGAGTGCCGGTTGATTATTTAAAGCTTATCGATTAACGGACGTTTGCATTGTGATTGCAATCACTGAATTAAATAGACGAGATGTTTTAAATGAAGCCTGTTTATATCCTCATGAATGGATGGCAAAGATGAATAGTGATATCACTGATGACGCGAAAAAGGAGTCAAATTACTTTTCGCGGTTATTTAATCTGCACCAGCATGGCACCGATGTGCGGACAGAAATGATTGCCGGGATGACGACGTTTTTAACGATGGTGTACATTGTTTTCGTTAACCCGCAAATACTCGGGGCCGCGCAGATGGACCCCAAAGTGGTGTTTGTCACCACGTGTCTCATCGCTGGTATTGGCAGCATCGCAATGGGCCTCGTCGCGAACCTTCCCGTTGCATTAGCCCCGGCGATGGGATTGAACGCCTTTTTTTGCCTTTGTGGTGGTGGGGGCGATGGGGGTGAGCTGGCAAACGGGAATGGGAGCCATATTCTGGGGCGCGGTAGGATTATTTTTACTCACACTTTTCCGCATTCGTTACTGGATGATTTCCAATATCCCGATTAATTTGCGTATTGGTATCACCAGCGGTATCGGTTTATTTATTGCGTTGATGGGGTTAAAAAATGCTGGCGTCATTGTTGCGAATAAAGACACGCTGGTGACCATTGGTAACTTAAGCTCCCACAGCGTATTGCTGGGGATTTTAGGTTTCTTTATTATTACCGTGCTCTCATCGCGTCAATTTCACGCGGCGGTGCTGATATCCATTGTTGTGACTTCCTGTTGCGGGTTGTTTTTCGGTGATGTTCATTTTAGCGGTATTTACTCTGTGCCTCCCAGTATTAGCGGGGTAATGGGTGAAGTGGATTTACGCGGTGCATTATCGCTTAATTTGGCCGGGATTATCTTTTCATTCATGCTCATCAATTTATTCGACTCATCAGGAACATTAATTGGTGTGACGGATAAAGCCGGCTTAATCGATGACGACGGTAAGTTCCCTGGTATGAAGCGGGCGCTGTATGTCGACAGTATGAGTTCGGTTGCCGGAGCGTTTATCGGTACCTCTTCCGTGACGGCCTACATAGAGAGCACCTCGGGCGTGGCGGTTGGCGGGCGCACCGGTCTGACGGCGGTGGTGGTTGGCGTACTGTTCCTGCTGGTGATGTTTTTTTCTCCGCTGATAAGTATGGTTCCCGGTTATGCAACGGCAGGCGCGCTGATTTTTGTCGGCGTGTTGATGACCTCAAGCCTCTCCCGTGTTAACTGGGATGATTTTACCGAGTCAGTGCCTGCATTCATCACCACGGTGATGATGCCTTTTAGCTTCTCCATTACCGAGGGGATCGCGCTTGGCTTTATGTCGTACTGCATCATGAAAGTGTTTACCGGACGCTGGCGGGAACTGAACCTGTGCGTCGTTGTGGTCGCGGTGCTTTTTGCGCTGAAAATCATTCTGGTGGATTAGTATTCACGGGCCGTTTCCAGATATCATGAGCGCTGATAAAGCAGGAGAACGCATGATCTGGATAATGCTGGCCACACTGGCGGTGGTGTTTGTTATCGGGTTTCGGATACTTACTTCCGGATCCCGACGGGCGATTCGCCGCTTGAGCGAGCGTCTGAATATTGATGTGGTGGCGGTAGAATCGATGATCGATCAGATGGGAAAAGCGCAGGGAGAGGCATTTATGCAGTATCTCCATCGCCCCGACGAGTCACATCTGCAAAATGCCGCTCAGGTTTTGTTGATCTGGCAAAGCGTCATTGTGGACGGCAGCGAGCAAAACCTGTTGCAGTGGCATCGCCTGTTGCAAAAGGCCCGGCTGGCTGCGCCAGTCACCGACGCGCAGGTGCGCCTGGCGCTCGGTTTTCTGCGCGAAATGGAGCCTGACTGGCAGGACATCAACGCTTTCCAGATGCGCTACAACGCCTTTTTTCAGCCTGAAGATGGCGTGCACTGGCTGCACTGAGAGCAGTATGGATAATAAATGTCGTTACGCAAATGAAGCGTAAGACAGGTGAAGCCATTGGACAAATAGTTGCCAAAACGTTAAATACGTCACAATTAAAATGTTACACTGCGTGACTTTCTCACAAGAACACCACGCAGGTCACATAAATGAGTGAATGTATCGAAGAAAAAACCCGCGCTGACGTTGTCACCCGCCCGAACTGGTCGGCGGTGTTTGCCGTGGCGTTCTGTGTCGCTTGCCTGATTACCGTCGAATTTTTACCGGTGAGTTTACTCACGCCGATGGCGCAGGATCTGGGGATTTCCGAAGGTGTCGCCGGGCAGTCGGTGACCGTCACCGCGTTTGTCGCGATGTTTGCCAGCCTGTTTATCACGCAGATCATTCAGGCTACCGATCGCCGCTATGTGGTGATTCTGTTCTCCGTGTTACTGACCCTCTCCTGCCTGCTGGTCTCTTTTGCCAACTCCTTTGCGCTGTTGTTGGTAGGGCGTGCCTGTCTGGGACTGGCGCTGGGCGGATTCTGGGCGATGTCGGCGTCGCTGACTATGCGTCTGGTGCCCCCCGCGTACGGTGCCGAAAGCGCTGTCAGTGATTTTCGGCGCGGTCTCTATCGCGCTGGTGATTGCCGCACCGTTGGGCAGTTTTTTAGGCGGCATTATTGGCTGGCGTAACGTCTTTAACGCCGCGGCGGTGATGGGCGTGCTGTGCGTTGTCTGGGTGGTGAAATCCCTTCCGACGTTGCCCGGCGAACCGTCGCACCAGAAGCAAAACATGTTCAGCCTGTTGAATCGTCCGGGCGTGATGGCGGGAATGATTGCTATCTTTATGTCCTTTGCCGGACAGTTTGCGTTCTTCACTTACATCCGCCCGGTGTATATGAATCTGGCGGGCTTTGATGTCGATGGTCTGACGCTGGTGCTATTGAGTTTTGGCATCGCCAGTTTTGTCGGCACTTCGCTGTCGTCTGTGATCCTCAAACGCTCAGTCAAACTGGCTTTAGCCGGTGCGCCGCTGGTGCTGGCGTTAAGCGCGCTGGTACTGATGCTGTGGGGCAGCGACAAGATTGTGGCGGCCGGTATTGCGATTGTGTGGGGACTGGCGTTTGCGCTGGTGCCGGTGGGGTGGTCGACATGGATTACCCGATCGCTTGCCGATCAGGCAGAAAAGGCTGGATCCGTCCAGGTCGCCGTGATCCAGCTTGCCAATACCTGTGGGGCCGCGGTGGGTGGCTATGCACTCGATAACCTGGGCCTGCTGTCGCCCCTGATGCTCTCCGGCAGCCTGATGCTGCTGACGGCGCTTCTGGTGGCAGCGAAAGTTCGCATAAAGGGTATGCAATGATCTCACTCTCTGTTTGTCGGATGGCACTGCGCTTATCCGGCCTACGGCACAGAGACCTGTAGGCCGGATAAGGCAGTTATGCCGCCATCCGGCATAACGCGATATTGCTCATCAGAACCACGCTTCCCACATCGCGCCGACGTTGAAATCGTCAAGCGTCTCGTCATTCGTGCCGTTCACGCGCGCGGTGCGGTCGTTGTCCACCTTGCCGCCAGTGACATAGAAGCGCAGCATCGGACGGAACTCCGGCCCCATCGCAATTGACATATTCTGCGACAACGTCAGCTTCCAGCCTTTGTTATCGCCGCCGGTGTCATAATCGACGCGCTGATAGCCCGCTTCCAGCCAGGTCGAGTGCACGTCGTTCCAGAAGTACATCGGGCGCACAATCGCGCCGTAGTTCTTGCGGTTTTCGCTCTGATCGGCACTGTTGTCGTAGTCATGGAACGCCAGCAGATATTCAACCTGCGCCTGCTGCGTGAATTTATGACTCCCTTCGAAGCTGGCGTAAATCGCGGTCAGATCGTCGGTTTTGTTGTAGACGCTGTTGTCGGAGTTGTCAGAGTAACGGGCGATCACTTTGTTCACGCCGCTGTCATTGGTGTGGCTGACGACAAACGCGCCCTGCCAGGCTTTCAGGCGATCGTCGCTATCGACCGCTTTCGAGTCAAAGCCGTAGTTGGCGTAAATTTCCAGATCCAACGGACCGAGTTTCATGCCGTGGATTTTTGACGTTACGGCGTAGTTGCCTTTGTCGCCCGTACCGGAACCACCCGTACAGGTAATGCGCGACGGGTTGGCTTCATCTTCCATCACTTCCGGGCTGCACGATTCAACGGCGGCAACGGTTGCCACGTCAAACTGAACGCCGCCAATGTCGAAGTTCTTCACTCCGGCGCCCTGGCCGTCGTGGTTCATCCAGAAGTAGTCGTTGATCCCCTGTTGCGGGCGCTGGTGGAAGTCGCGTCCCGCCCAGATATAAGCATTCGGGTTGGATTCCAGAACGTTGGTGACGCCGGCGTAGGCTTTTTTTGAGGTTCACCTCGTCGCCCCAGTGGTCGATCATCACGTTAATATCCCAGATGGCGCCATTGTCGCTTTTGAACGCTTTGGAGAGCTGGAATTCGCCGCCGTTGCCTTCGTTGCCCAGACGACCAATGGCGGAGGCGCCGTTATAGGAGCCGTCCACGCCGACGTACTTCTGATCGCCGCTCTGGAAGTGCGCGCCGTAACGCGCATAGCCGCTGAATTTCACGCCGAATGGAATGGCCATATCCGGTGACTGCGCGGCGCTTTGCGGCTCAACAATCACATCGGTTTTTTTCGCCACAGCAGCGTCCATTTTCGCCTGACGTTCCGCAAGGGCTTTGTCTACGGCTTTGGCGACAATGGCGTCGATTTGTTCCTGCGTAAATTCCTGTGCGAGTACAGAAATCGGGCAAAGCGCGGCCACGACCGCCATGGCTAATGGAAGTTTTTTTATCATGTTCATGGTTATCTCATTTACGTTTTATCCTTCAGTTTGCATTGAGCATTCTGAACAGATGTGCGCATTAATTTATTTTAAGATAATAACCATCCCGTCCCGGTGTAATTCGCTATCACCAAAACAAGCTGATCTGTTATTTATAGGTACAGAATGCGTTTATTTAATCGTAGTGACGTCTCCGTTTATTATTTAATTTAAATTAACGTTGATAAAGATGAATGATTTCTTCTGACAATTCGCGTGCTAACAACGATGTCATTAAGTGATCCTGCGCATGCACCATAATTAATGTCATGGGTTGCCGGGCTTCCCCGGCATCCTGTTCGATCAATTTGGTTTGCATGTGGTGAGCCTGACGGGCATAGCCGTCCGCCTCACGAAGCAGGCTTTTCGCCTCGTCAATGTTGCCAGCGCGCGCCGCGTGCAGTGCTTCGAAGCACAGACTGCGGGACTGCCCGGCATTGACGATAATTTCCATTACTGCTTCTTCTAATGCAATCATTGTAAATATCTCTTAATCGAATCCATTATGTTCGGCAGTAGTCGCGAACCACTCGCCGCTCTTTTTCACCGTACGTTGTTGGGTCTCTAAATCTAACTGGACAAAACCGTAGCGGTTTTTATATCCGTTAAGCCAGGACCAGTTATCAATAAACGTCCACATGTGATAGCCGAGGCAATGACAGCCTTCACTGATTCCTTTATGTAGCCATTTAAGATGTTCAGAGACAAATTCAATACGGTAACTGTCGTTAATTTGCCCGTTCTCAATAAATCGCTGTTCGTTTTCGACGCCCATACCATTTTCAGAAATAAAGCAGCGGGGATTGCCATAATTATCACGCAGATTGGTAATAATATCGTAAATACCCGGTTCATAAATTTCCCAGCCCCGATATGGATTCATTTTACGGCCTGGCATTTCATAGTAATCAAACAGCCACTCAGGCATAAACGGCGCATTCAGATTGATGGCAGTATCGCGGCATTTCACGCGGCGGGGCTGATAGTAGTTAATGCCCAGCAGGTCGATTTTGCCATCAGCGATTAACTGCGCATCGTCTGGCTGGCATGCCGGTAGCTGATCGTACTCTTTCAGTAATGCCACCAGATCCGCCGGATATTCCCCTTTCAGCACCGGATCGAGGAAGCTGCGGTTAAACAGCAGATCCGCATGGTGCGCGGCTTTCACATCCGCCGGATGCTGCGAGCGCGGATAGGAGGGCGTCAGGTTGAGCACCACGCCGATTTCACCGTCGTTGTTGCCTGCGCGATACGCACGCACCGCCGTCGAATGCGCCAGCACGGTGTGATACGCCACGGTCGCCGCACGTCTGAAATCCACCACGTTCGGATAGTGGAAGTCATACAAATAGCCGCCTTCTACCGGGACAATCGGTTCGTTAAAGGTGAACCAGTGTTTAACCCGGTTGCCGAACAAGTCGAAACACGTCTGCGCGTAGCGGCCAAAGGCCTCCACGACGTCACGGTTTTCCCAGCCGCCTTTTTCCTGCATCACCATCGGCATGTCGAAGTGAAACAGTGTGATAAACGGCGTGATGCCCTGCGCCAGCAGTTCGTCGATAACATTGTTATAGAACGTCACGGCTTCTGGATTCACTTTGCCCGTGCCGTCAGGTATCAGGCGCGACCAGCTTAACGAGGTGCGGAAGCTGTTATGTTTCAACTGCTTCAGCAGCGCGATGTCCTGTTTCCAGTGCTGATAAAAGGTCGAGGTGTTCGCCGGGCCAACCCCCCTGATGGAAACGACCTGGCTGGCGGTCGAACCACACATCCCATGTGGTCTGGCTTTTGCCGCCGTTCAGGCTATCCCCTTCGGTTTGCAGCGCTGAGCAGGCACTGCCCCACCAGAAGTTTTCAGGAAAACGGTATCTCATTGTTCTGACTCCTTGATTCATTATGAGTTGCTACGGGCAGCGTTCGCCACGGAGACGGCATCCTGCGCTTTTTGCTCTTCTGTCTTCAGCAGAGAACGTTCGTAAGCGCGCAGGAACGGGAGGTAAATCAGCGCCGACATCACCATGCAGATCAGACACATCACCACCGGACTAAAGGCCCAGTTCGCCGCCCAGGATGCGCCAATGGGGGCGGGCGTGGTCCACGGCGTCAGAGAAACGACCTGATCCAGCCAGCCCAGACGGGTTGCGGCATATGCCAGTACGGCGTTGATCATAGGTACGAAGACGAACGGGATGAACAACATCGGGTTCATAATGATCGGCGCACCGAACAGAATAGGCTCATTGATGTTGAAGAAACTAGGCACAATTCCCATTTTGCCGATGGTGCGTAAATGGGTAACGCGGCTGCGCAGCAACAGGAAAGCCAGCGGTAACGTGGAACCGACGCCGCCGATCAACAGGTAGTGATCCCAGAAACCTTGCAGATAGACGTGTGGCAATGCCGCGCCTGCTGCCAGTGCCGCCTGGTTCGCGGAAAGGTTGGCCATCCAGAACGGGTTCATAATGCCCGTAACAATCAGTGAACCGTGAATCCCGGCAAACCAGAAAATCTGGCACATCAGGACGGAAAGCAGGATCGCTGGCAGGGAGTCAGATGCGGAAACCAGCGGTGCCAGCAGGTGCATGATCGCCTGCGGAATAATCATCCCGGTTTGCGCTTCAATAAACAGGTTCAGCGGGTGCAGCGTGGCGATGACCACCAGAACCGGAATGAGGATCTCAAACGAACGGGCGACGCCGGTAGGGACTTCTTTCGGTAGACGGATCGTTACGTTGTGCTGCTTGAGCCAGGCATAGACGCGCGTGGCATAGATAGCGGTAATCAGGGCGGTAAAGATCCCCTGACCGGAAAGGTACTGGGTGGAGATTTTCCCGTCAGCATAGGGAGCGGCGACCAGTAAGAAAGCCATAAACGCCAGCAGGCCGGACATGATCGGATCGAGGTTAAACTGACGACCCAGACTGGCGCCAATCCCAACGGAGATGAAGAACGTCATAACGCCCATGCTGAGGTTAAACGGCAGCATCAACTGTTCACGATACGTGGCGGAGAAATCGAGCCAGCCACGGGCAAAGCTGTTGGTGGTTTCGGCAGAAAACGGCGGAAAAATAAACACCAGCATAAACGAGCCGATGATCATAAACGGCAGCGCCGCGGTAAAACCATCACGAATCGCAATCACATACTTTTGCTGGCCCAGTTTACCGGCAAGAGGGGTGATGGATTGTTCTATGACAGCAACCATTGACTGATATAACGAACTCATAATGACACCTTTCTAGTGTGTCGCTTCAATCAGCGACAGAGCATAATCCAGCACCTTGTCACCACGTTGCATCCCGTAATCCAGCATATCGATCGCTTTGACGGGGATGTTTTGGGTGGCAGCCTTCTCTGAGAGCGTGTTAAGCATGTATTTTACCTGGGGGCCAAGTAGCACCACCTGGTAATTTGGAAACTGAATGTCAAATTCGGAAACGCCATATGCATCAATTTGTACAGGCAGCTTCCGCTCTTCTGCGGCCTCGACCATTTTTCGAACCAGCAGACTGGTGGACATCCCTGCAGAGCAACACAACATAATCCTGAACATTATTAACCATCCTCAAAATGTAAAAACTTATTGCGAGACTGATTTGATATCATACGGAAACCGGTTTCCATCCGCAGCAAACGGAACTGTGATAGCCATCAAGATCTTATTCTTATAAGGCTAATTATTTCGATTCAGGTCACGATTTTGATGCTATTTCATCCTTTTTGAGTGGAAACGGAAAATCGGTTTCCATGAAAAACGGAAACAGCTATACTGCAGATGGCGATAATTTGAGCCAATGTTAAATTCAGGATTCGAGGAGCCAGGCAGGCTCTGTCAGGGGAGAATGATGTCTACTATCAACGATGTATCGCGTTTGGCTGGCGTGTCTAAAGCCACGGTGTCGCGCGTGTTGAGCGGATCGCGTGGTGTGAAGGAAGCCAGCCGTCTTGCCGTATTGAAAGCGGTGGATGAGCTAAACTACCGTCCGAATGTGATTGCCCAGTCGCTGCTCAGCCAGACTACCGGCTGTATCGGCGTCATTTGCGCACAGGACAACATTAACCAGACGACAGGCTATCTCTACGCGCTGGAAAAACATCTGAGCCAGCACCAGAAACATCTGTTGCTTCGTTTTGCGAATACGAAAGCGGAGGTGATGAGCGCCCTTGATGAATTGAGCTGCGGCCTGTGTGACGATGTGCTGATCATCGGTGCGCGTTTCCCACTGAATATCAGCCAGGAAAACGTCATTCTGGTGGATTGCCTGGAAGCAGGCGATGATGTCAACAGCATCCAGTTTGATCACGCCTTTGCAACAGAAACGGCCTGTAACTATTTGATTAGCCAGAACCGTCGGCAGATTGCCCTCATTCATCCTGAAGGTATGGGGTTCTGTGAGCAGGTGCTGCTCGGTTACAAGCACGCGCTGGAAAAAAATTTCCTGCCGTTTAATCGCAGCCTGGTCTTTATGGAAGCGACCTCTTCGTCGGTCGCACTGCAGGAGTTGTTGAACAACGCCTCTACGCTTAATTTTAACGCGCTGCTGGTGGCGGATGAGCAGCAGGCGCAGCGGGTGATCCCCCAATTGCAGGCGTTTAATAAGTCGGTTCCGGAAGACATTATGGTCTTTAGCCTCGCCGGTTCGCTGCATCTGCCGGGCATTCCCACCATTCCGGCAATCGAATACTCCATGGATGCGATGGCGGCGCGGATTGTCAGTTGGCTGAACGAAAAAACACAAAGCATGCTGGGGTCTTACGTGTTGCGCGGCGACCTCATCATTCCGGATGTGCGCCAGCGTTAATCTCCGTTTCCCGGGCGTGAAGCGTCGGCTTCACGCTCACATATCCGGGCACTCCACCTTACCGAGCGCTTCCCAGTAGTTGCTCTGATTATTCCTCTCCATCGCCACAATCGCTTCACGAATGTGCTGCTGATTCCCCTCATTCGCCATGATCGTTTTTTCCCACGCCTCGTCAGATGGCGAGCCTTGCGGCGTACAAATTTTTCGTAAGTCTTTGAGTATCGTATTTTTTTCGTGTGCGGATTGCAGTGCGCCGTAAGGCGAGTCGGCCTGTGCCAGCGTTGGCATCAAGAAAAGGACGGCAATGATCGGTAAAACGGCTCGTTTCATGGTAATAATCCTTGTTGTCGATGCGCATCATTTCAAGAGTAAGTGTAGACGGCGTACGGCTCACTCAGCACCCCGTGTTATTGTCAAAAAGAATGTCAGCTAAAAGTGGTATTTTTCAGGAGGATAAAATGCAGATACAGATTACGGATACGGTGACCGAAGACGATCAAAACGCGCTGCTCACCGGATTGCGCGCCTATAATCTTCAGTTTCTGAAGACCACCAATTTTGGCGATCTGGCCGTTTACTGGCGCGATGAAACGCAGAAAATTCGCGGCGGGCTGATTGGCAAAATCAAAGGGGAGTGGCTGTGTATTGAGTATCTCTGGATGCATGAGTCGCTGCGTAAAGGCGGCTACGGCAGCCGGTTGATGCAGGCCGCCGAACAGGCCGCACGGGAAAGAGGCTGTCACCATGCGCTGGTGGATACGATGAGTTTTCAGGCGCTGCCGTTCTATCAAAAAAACGGCTACCAGCTGCAACTCACCCTCGACGACTTCCCGGAAAAAGGCGCCGCCCGCCACTATTTATCGAAAACATTTTGATGACCGGAACGCGTTCGGCGTGACCTCTGGGGGGCCGATTCACTTTCTTGCATAGCAGAATAGTGTATGTTCTGAACAATCATTTATTTGTGAAGCGGTAAAGTGATGAGACGGATTGAGATCGTACTGGGCGAGCTTGAAAGACTGACGCGTGGGCTGGACTGTGCGGATTTGGCGCAGGAAACCGCGTTCACGGCAGAAGCGATCGGCTTTAATCTTGGGCTGGCGCGTAACTCGGTCAGTAAAGATCTCAATCAGCTGTGGAACGACGGTCTGGCGGTTAAAAGCCGGGGACGTCCGGTGTTCTTTCTGCATCGCCAGACGCTGGAAACGCTGCTCGGGCGTAAACTAGAAGACAGCGAGCGTGAAGTCCGTTCGGTGGCCGATCTGCTTCCGCAACCGGAAAACACGGACGGTGACGATCCCTTTACCGGCCTGATTGGTTACGATCGCAGCCTGCGCGACGCGGTAGAAAAAGGCCGAGCCGCCGTACTCTATCCGCAGGGTTTACATGTATTGTTAACCGGCCCTTCTGGTGTAGGGAAAACATTCTTTGCTGAACTGATGCACCGTTTCGCCTGCGAACAGGCCGCCGGTTCCCCGCCGCCGCTGGTCTACTTTAACTGCGCCGAGTACGCCCATAACCCGGAACTGCTCTCTTCCCACCTGTTTGGTCATCGTCAGGGGGGCGTTTACCGGTGCGAGCGAGAACAAACCCGGTCTGGTAGAACAGGCGGACGGCGGCTATTTGTTGCTGGATGAAGTGCATCGTCTGCCGTACGAAGGGCAGGAAAAACTGTTCTCCATTCTTGATAAAGGCGAGTACCGACCGCTCGGCGAAAGCAGTAAGGCGCGCCCGATTTCGGTTCGCCTGATTTGCGCGACCACGGAACCCGTGAGTTCATCGCTGTTGCGAACCTTCCAGCGGCGAATTCAGGTGAGCATCGATTTGCCAGGGATTCGTCAGCGTTCCGTCGAGGAACAGGTCGAGCTGATCGTCGGTTTCCTGCAGCGTGAAAGTCGCAAAATTGAACGCACGGTCAGCATCGATAAAGCGTTGTTGCTCTGGCTGTTAAATAAACCGCTGGAAGGCAATATCGGCCAGCTCAAAAGCGATATCCAGTTCCTCTGCGCCCAGGCGTGGGCGTCAGGGATGACGGAGCATAACGACACACTACAGCTGGATAAACGGCTGGCGGAGATACCGTTTCACGCCACGCCGGAACAGCGCCTGCTGGTCGATGCCTTGTTTGAAGGGAAAGAGCGGCTAAGCATTGATGCGCGCACGCTGCCTGCGTTAAAAAGCTCACTGGCGACCGGCGCAGAAATCGAAGAGAGCGACCTCTTTTACAGTTTTCTGACGCGGGAATATGTCAATCTGCGCAATAGCAACGTCCCCCCCGGCGGAAACGCTGGCGATCCTGAAAAACAAGCTCAGCTCGATTTTCGAATACGGTCTCTACAGCCGCGACAATATTGCGCATCCGCCGCGCTATGGCGATCAAATCGAAGAGCGCGTGACGCTGTTGATTGGCTGTGTGGAACAGGTGCTCACGTTTACGCTGCCGGAAAATTTAGTGAATCCGCTGCGCAAACACTTCCTGGCGCTGATTGGTTATGTTCAGCGCGGGCTGATTCCCCAGCTCTACTCTTCAAGCCTCATTCTTGATCGCTGCAAAGACGAGTACGACAACGCCACGCTGTTGTGTCGGAAAATCAACGAACTGCTGCATATTCAGTGCCCGGCGACGGAAGTGGTCTGGCTGTGTCTGTTCCTGAAAGAGTGTCGTCACTATCGTCAGCGCATTGATGCCAGCCCGGACTGTGGCGTCATTCTGGTCGCCCACGGCGCGACCACTGCGACCAGCATGGCGCAGTACGTCAACCGCGTACTGGAGCGTGAGTTGTTCAGTGCCATCGATATGCCCTTTGAGCAGTCGGTACACGATACGCTGGAAACGCTGACCCAGCGGATTCAAACCCACGGTTACCAGCGGTTGATCCTGATGGTTGATATCGGTTCACTGGTGCACTTCGGCAGTACGATCAGCAAGTTATTCCAGATAGATGTGCTGTTGATGCCCAACATCACGCTGACCAGCCTTCTGGAGATCGGTCTGGATTTAAGCTACGAAACCAGCGACTTACCCCACCTCGCGGCGCTGATGCAGAGCAAAAATATCCCCCTGTCAGCTGTGTACGCCGCAGCAGGAAAACGGCGGTAAAGTGCTGGTGATCTCGTGTATTACCGGCATGGGAACGGCGGAGAAGATTAAGAAAGTACTGGAGGAGAGTTTTGGCGAGCTGATGTCGCAGGATACGCGCATGGTGATCCTCGATTACAACGAGGTACGCAGTCTTGAACGTGTTCAGCAGGCGCTGAAGGCCAGTGAACGGCTGGCGGGGATTGTCGGGACCTTCCAGCCAGGACTGCCGGATATTCCGTTTATCTCGCTGGAAGAACTGTTCTCTGAGCAGGGGCCGGAGCTGGTGTTAAGCCTGCTGACGCCGGATCTCTCCAGCGCTGAGCGCCGTCTGGAGATGGAGCGCAGCGCCATGCGGTTTATCAGCGCGTTGACCATGGAGAGCATCATCAACCATATTTCAGTGCTCAATCCACAACGTATTCTCAAGGAGATGGAGGGTGTACTGAATCATCTGACGACCGCGCTTTCTCTCAAACCGAGCCGCCAGGTGACACTACGCTTCCTGATCCACTGCTGTTGCATGGTTGAGCGTATCGTGATCAACCGTAAACCGTTACAGATGGCGCTGGAAAACAAACCGGATCTCGACCCGCGCGCATTTAGTGTCATCAAATCCGCCTTCCTGCCTATTGAAGAAGCCTACGCCGTCCGTTTGTCAGATGCGGAATATTTTTATATCTACGAACTGCTTTATAGCTGATCCCTTAACGGGCAAGGCGTTACGCCTTGTCCGCTCTCCTTTCCCCCTCGCGTGACACAAATACTGGCACAGCGTTTGCTCTTACCTTGATGAGTTTTGCCGGATGGCGGCATAAATGCCTTATCCGGCCTACAAAAGCACATCCGTAGGCCTGATAAGCGAAGCGCCATCAGGCATTGCAAGTCTCATGTAATCGCGCCAGGAGGCCATTTTGACTACCACTCAACCGTTGCCCGACATTCTGCTGCTGACCCATGGCGGCTGGGGACAACAGCTTTGCAACAGCCTGCGCATGGTCATGGGCGAAATCAAAGGCGTGACGGAAATCGCGCTGATGCCCGTCGATACGCTGGGCGAGTTTTATCAGCGTGTCGAAACCGTGGTGAAAACCATGCCGGAAGGTTCGCTCATTCTGACCGATTTTGTGGGCGGTACGACGTCCAACGTGGCCGCGCGACTGAGCGCGGATTATCCGGTGGCGGTTGTTTCCGGACTCAACGCATCGCTGCTGCTGGAAGCGCTGGACAGACGTGAACATGGCTCACTGACCGACTGCGTCAGCGAGCTGGTGGAAGCCGGACGCAGCAGTTGCCTGGACGTTGTCGCCCACGTCCGCCAGTTACAACAATCACAATAAGGAAAATCATCATGGCAAACATCGTGTTATGTCGTATCGATAGTCGTCTGATTCATGGGCAGGTCGTCACGAAGTGGGTCGGGCAATCCCAGGCCAACCGCATCGCGGTGGTCAGCGACGAACTGGACGCCGATCCGTTTATGAAAAACATCTACCTGATGGCCGCACCGCCGAACATCAAAGTGGACTGCTACAGCAACCTGAGCTTTGCCGCCTCATGGAAAGAGAACCAACTGGGCGACGGCAATGTGCTGGTGCTGTTCCCCTCTCTTGCCGCAATCCAGCAGGCCGTACAACAGGGCTTTGATGTCTCCACAATTCAGGTGGGGGGGTCTGGGCGGTGGACCGAACCGCAAAGCGGTATTCCAGAACATTACGCTCGATGAAAAAGACGTTGGCATTCTTAACGACCTGAAAAGTCGTGGCATTCAGGTGTTCTTCCAGACTATCCCGGAAGATAAGCCGCAGTCGCTGGACGATATCCTGAAAAAATTCTAACCCTCTGATAATGGGATAACACTATGGATACCTTAGTTTTTGCAAGCCTGATGGGGTTGTATTACTGGTTTGCCCGCTTACGCCTTGGCTACACCTTCTCTGCCATGCTGCTTCAGCCAGTGGTGGTCGCAGTCTTTGTTGGGCTGCTGCTGGGCAACATGCAAACCGCGATGATTATCGGTGCCGGGATGCAGCTCGTTTATCTCGGCGTGACCTCCACGCCTGGCGGTAACGTGCCGTCAGATCCGGCGCTGGCGGCCTGTATCTCGATTCCCATTGCGGTAAAAGCCGGGATGGATCCGAACCTGGCCATTGCGCTGGCGATCCCTTTCGGCGTGATTGGCGTCTTCCTCGACCAGTTGCGCCGTACCCTGAACGCCGCCTGGGTGCATATGGCTGATAAGCATGCGGAAACGGCGAACATGTCGGGCATTATGCGCTGTGCGTTCCTCTACCCGGCGCTGCTTGGACTGGCGCTGCGTTTCCCGGTGGTGTTTGCCGCGAACTACTTCGGTCAGGACGTGGTGGAAAGTTTCCTCAAACTGATGCCGCACTGGCTGACCCACTCCTTTGAAATCATGGGCGGGATCCTGCCGGCGCTGGGCTTCGCGATCACCATTATGGTGATCGGTAAAAAGAGCCTGCTGCCGTGGTTTATTGGCGGATTCTTCGCGGTGCTGTACCTCAAGGTAGACATCATGGCGATGGCGATCTTCGGGACCTGTGTGGCCTTCCTGATTAAAGGTCTGGCGAAAAATGAAGGAGCAGCATAATGAGCAGCGACGTAATGCAACATGAACTGGTTGAGCGTGCGCGGACAACCGGGGCGCTGACGAAAGCAGATATCACCAAAGCGTGGTTTATCTACTGGCTGGGCGCGGAAGTGTCTAACTCTTATGAACGTCTGCAGAGCCTGATTTTCTGCGCCTCGATGACGCCGATCATCAAAAAAGCTCTATCCGCAAAAAGAGGAACAGGTCGAGGCGCTGAAACGTCACCTGAACTTCTTCAACTCCGAGCAAACATTTGGCGCGGTGATTCAGGGGATTTCCATCGCCATGGAAGAGCAGAAAACGCGTGGCGAACCGATTAGCGATGCCTCGATTACCGGGATTAAAACCGGTCTGATGGGCCCGCTGGCTGGCATGGGCGACTCCATCGTCTGGGCCGCCGTTATGCCGCTGCTGATTGCGATTTTCATCCCTTTCGCCGCTAATGGCAGCGCGTTTGGCGGTATTGCGCCGTTAATCCTCTATCCGGCGATTACGCTGGCGATCAGCTACGGTCTGATCCACAAAGGCTACACCCTGGGACGTGATTCTATCGTTGGCCTGTTGCAAGGGGGGCGAATCAAAGAACTGATCTACGGCGCGAACGTGTTGGGGCTGATCATGATGGGCGCGCTGTCGGCAAGCTACGTCAAGATCACCACGCCGTTGAAAATCAGTGCGCTGAAAGGCTCTGAAGTGGTGGTGCAGCAGATCCTTGACTCCATCGCGCCAGGCCTGCTGCCGCTGGCGGCGGTGTTTGCCATCTATATCTTCCTGGTGAAAAAGGGACCGCGTTACACCACCATTCTGTTGTCAATTGTGGCGCTGAGCGTGGTGTGTTCGCTGCTGGGAGTGTTGTAAGCCATGACAGAGAATATCTATCAACAGCTGGGGCTAAAACAGGTGATTAACGCCTGCGGCAAGATGACGATTCTTGGCGTCTCCAGCGTCGCGCCGGAGGTGATGCAGGCAACAGTGCGGGCGGCCTCGGCCTTTGTTGAGATCGACAAACTGGTGGACCGAACCGGTGAACTGGTTTCCCGCTTTACCGGCGCGCAGGACAGCTATGTGACCTCCTGCGCCTCGGCAGGGATCGCCATTGCCGTGGCGGCCGCCATTACCCGTGGCGATCCGCTTCGCGTGTCGCTGATGCCGGACAGCAGCGGAATGGCCAACGAGGTGGTGATGCTGCGTGGGCATAACGTGGACTACGGCGCGCCGATTACCAGCGCTATTCGTCTGGGCGGCGGGCGCGTTGTGGAAGTCGGCTCGAGTAACCTGGCCGCACGCTGGCAACTGGAGAGCGCCATTACCGACGAGACCGCCGCGCTGCTGTATGTGAAATCGCACCATTGTGTGCAGAAAGGCATGCTCAGCATTGACGACTTTGTGCAGGTAGCGCAGATCCACAACCTGCCGCTGATTGTCGATGCCGCCGCCGAGGAGGATTTACACGCCTGGGTGGCAAGCGGGGCGGACATGGTTGTCTACAGCGGGGCGAAAGCCTTCAATGCGCCGACCTCCGGGTTTATCACCGGCAAGAAACCGTGGATCGCTGCCTGTAAAGCGCAGCATCACGGTATCGCCAGAGCGATGAAAATCGGTAAGGAGAACATGGTCGGGCTGGTGTATGCGCTGGAAAATTATCACCAGGGGCAGATTGTGGTAACCGCCGAACAGTTGCAACCCACAGCGGCGGCGATTTCAGCGATTCCTGGTCTGACCGCGGATATCGAGCAGGACGAAGCCGGGCGTGCCATCTGGCGCATTCGCGTTCGGGTCGATGAGCAGGCGTTTGGTCTGGACGCGCGTGAAGTTGAAGCCCAACTGCGAAGTGGTGATATCGCCATTTACGCACGGCGCTATAACCTCCATCAGGGCGTATTCAGCCTCGACCCACGTACGGTCGCGGAGGGGGGAAATGGCGTTGATTGTGGCGCGACTTAAGGAGATTGCAGAACATGCAGCAGATTAATTTTTATCGTCAGCGTGTGGCGATTAACGTGCTGGCGAAAGATATCGCCAACGCCAGGGAAATCTATGATGCCGCTGAGGGACACGCGGTGATTGGTGTTCTGTCCGCGCAGTTTTCGTCGGTCGACGAAGGCGTTCAGGAGGTGAAGCGCTGGATGGCGGAAGTGCCGTCGATTTCGGTTGGGCTGGGGGGCGGGCGATCCGGCGCAGTATTACAAGGCGGCGATGATTGCTGCAAAGGTCCATCCGGCCCACGTCAACCAGACCTTTACCGGCAGCGGTTTTGCGGCGGGGGGCGCTGGCGGCGACGGGGGGGTGAGCAGACGCATATCAATGCGCTGGTCAGCCCGACAGGAACGTCTGGCGAAGTGCTGATCTCCACTGGTGTCAACAGCAGCCAGGGGACGCCAGCGCCTGTCTCTTGCGATGCCGCCGTGCGGATGATGCAGGATATGGGTGCGCACGCGGCGAAGTTCTTTCCGATGGGCGGAGAGAAATCGCTGCCGGAGCTGTACGTACTGGCAAGCAGCGCGGCGCGTAACGGCATGACGCTGATTGAACCGACCGGCGGTATCGATCTGGATAACTTCGGCGTCATATTACAGACCTGCCTGGAGGCGGGAGTGCCGCGTGTGATGCCGCATGTGTACAGTTCGATTATCGATCCGCAAACCGGGAATACGCGACCTGAAGATATCGTCAGGTTAATGGACATCGTCAAAGCGCTGGTCTGAGCCGAATGGCGCTGCGTGTGGTCAGCGCAGCGCCATCAGGATTTTCGCATATTCTCCCTTTATGCCTTTTTCTTCTTATTGATACCTTTTCGTTTTTTAAACCGCAGCACCCTTCCCGCTATAGTCATTTCATTACTCATCAGGCGGTTATTTCAAAAGGATAAAAACGTGAAATTGACGATACCTCATTTACGGACAGGGGCGGCGATACTGCTGGCGGGATTGTTGCTGGTCGGATGCGATCAGCAGAGCAGTGATGCAAAGCACATTAAAGTGGGTGTGATTAACGGTGCCGAGCAGGATGTCGCGGAAGTCGCCAAAAAAAGTGGCGAAAGAGAAGTACGGCCTCGACGTTGAGCTGGTCGGTTTCAGCGGCTCGCTGTTGCCAAATGACGCCACCAACCACGGCGAACTGGATGCCAACGTTTTCCAGCATCGCCCGTTCCTTGAGCAGGATAACCAGGCGCACAACTATAAACTGGTGGCGGTGGGGAATACCTTTGTCTTCCCGATGGCGGGCTATTCGAAAAAAATCAAAACGGTGGATCAACTGAAAGAGGGCGCGACGGTGGCGATCCCGAACGATCCGACCAATCTGGGGCGTGCGCTTCTGCTGCTGCAAAAAAGAGAAGCTGATCACCCTGAAAGAAGGGAAAGGTCTGCTGCCGACGGCGCTGGATATCACCGATAATCCGCGTCACTTACAGATTATGGAACTGGAAGGCGCGCAGTTACCGCGCGTACTTGACGACCCGAAAGTCGATGTCGCGATCATCAGCACTACCTACATTCAGCAAACCGGGCTTTCTCCGGTTCATGACAGCGTGTTTATCGAAGATAAAAATTCGCCGTACGTGAACATTCTGGTGGCGCGGGAAGACAACAAGGACGCGCAAAACGTGAAGGAATTTTTGCAGTCCTATCAGTCGCCGGAAGTCGCTAAAGCGGCGGAGAAAATCTTTAACGGCGGCGCGGTGCCGGGCTGGTAAGATGACCGCCGCCGCGCCAGCGATGTCAGGCGGTTCTGGCGCGGCGGCGGGAATCCATCGAAATCAACACCACGGATGACAAAATCAGCAGCGTGCCCAGCCAGTCCGGCAGAGTGAAGGTAATTCCTAACAAGAGCAACGACAGCAACGCGCTGCTCAGCGGTTCGGCACAGCTTAAAATGCTCGCTTTCGGCCCGCCAATCATCTGCGCCCCTTTCAGATACAGGCTGAACGTCAGCGACGTGCCGATCACTACCAGGTAGAAAAACGCCAGGATCAGACTGCCATTAACCACGAAATCTGTACCCTCTCCGGCGTAAAACGGCAGCAGGATCATCCCGCCGATTAACATACTCCAGCCGACAATCGGTAAGGTGCCGTAACGCGCAATCAGCGTTGACGGGTAGGTGGTATAAAACGCGGCGGCGAACGCCGAGGCAATTCCCCAGAACAGCGCGGCGGGTGAAATTGACAGCGAGGTGGGGTTGCCGTGCGTCACCAGTAAAAAAGGTGCCGATGAGGGAGGTGAGGATTGCCGTGAGCACCAACACGCCGGGACGGGCCTTACGTACCAGCGCGAACCACGCCACGATAATCGTCGGAGACAGAAATTGCAGCACAGTCGCTGTCGCGGCGTTGGATTTTTCGATGGTCAGCAGGAAGGTGAGTTGTACGGTCAGCGCGCCGACGACAGAAAATATCAGCAGGCTCAGGGCATCTTTGCGGTCTTTGAAAAGGGAAAAGATTTTGTCGCCGTGTACAAAGGAGAGCATCAGCAGAATGAGTCCGGCAAAAATCAGACGCGTCATGGTCAGAAATGGCGACGACATCTGGCTTTGCTCCATAATGTATTGCGCGCAAACGCCGGAACTTCCCCATAATACGGCGGCGATCAGGACATTAAGCATCCCTTTTCTGGTGGACCCCATGTTTTCCTCGGCTGTGTTTTTTTGACGTTATTTGCAGGCATGATAGCAGATAAGGCACAGCCGTTACCCTCCACATAACAGGTTGTTTATTAACAGCCTGCGAACCAATTCAAAACCAGGATTTTTGACATTGCGCACTTGATGGCGGCGCACTATTGTCAAAGTGGAACATCATCTGGAAGGAACACATCATGGGTAAGCGTCGGGGTTTAACGGCAGTGCTGGCCACTCTGGTTTCACTCTCTCTGTTCGCCGCGCCGGTCATGGCGAATCCGGGGAATGGTAACGGAAATGGTCATGGCGGCGGCCAGGGCAACAGCAGTGGCAATCATGGAAATAAGGGCAACCAGGGAAATAACGGGCAAAAAAGGAAATCCGGCCCAGAAAAACAACACTTCTTCCGATCATCGTAAAAATTACGGCAAACCCGATCACGTCGAGTCTGACATCAGTTTTGCGACAGCGCGTCATCTGGCGGTGAACTACGGCCTGACGGGATATGATTCTCTGCCACCGGGTATTGCGAAAAACCTGGCGCGTGGAAAACCGCTCCCTCCGGGCATCGCGAAAAAAACCGTCCCGGCGTCCATGCTGGGGCAATTGCCTTATTATCCTGGCTATGAATGGAAAATTGTTGGGGATAATTTAGTGCTGATTGCGCTAAGTACCGCCGTGGTCACGGCGATTATTAATGGGGTGTTTGATTAACATATTTAAAGGCCGGGGAGAGTTCCCCGGCTTGTGTTTATACCATCTTAATAATAGGTAAATGTAACCGGCAAACTGGCGGTGTAATTACCTGCCGGTATTGTACCGGTATGGGGAGACACTCTGGCCAATAAGGTGCCATCAAACTGCTTTTGGCTTACCAGAAAAGGCGCTTTACTCAGCTCGACCGGCGTGCCGAATTCAACTGCTCCTCCGCCTTTCTTCCATGACAAGGTAATATCAACCATACTATTTGACGTAGTGAGTTTCGAATTACTGCCTCCTGCCAGGGTAACTTCAAATTTGGTGATGTCGTTTACACAATCCACCACGATAGGGACTTCAACGTTATTGTCACCTAATAAAGCACCTGAAGTTGTGATCAGCGGAAGCTGCACGGTTTCAGGCAGGCCAAGCCCTTTGTTGATTTGGCACTGAGGGTTAGTGACCTGCATTGTAATGGGGAGACTTACGCTTGCCGTTTGTGCGGCATGGCTATTAAACGTCGTTAAGGTGCTTAACAGCCCCACCAGTAACGGAAAAAATAGACATGTTCTGTCAATCATAAGTCACCTCGACAGTCAGACTGGTGTTTATATTCCCTGCCTGGAGCGTTTCTCCGGGAATTTGTTTGGGCAACAGCTGGAACTGACCAAGCATTTCACTATTTTTACTTAATGCAGTTGATGCGGGTGCAAAAGACTTATTCAATTCTAGCGGCGTAAAATCTGTGCTGGATGCATTTTTCCATGACAACGCAAGCCCAACGCCGGATAAACCCGTCTTCATCAGGTTAGTGCTGTTCGTGGTAACGCCAGCAGCGGGCGAGAATTTTAGCGAGATCCCGGTTGCAGGCCAACTGCACGCAATATTCAGATCAACTGTTTGTGGTGTTGTTGCGCTATTTTCAAACTGGCTAAAGCCGATTTGTTGAAAGTTCAGATTTGCCGGAGAGAGCGATAACGCGCACGTGTTTAAGGCTAACTCGGCGTTTATCGTCACTCTCTTCTGCTCGGATTTCGACGCAGAGGCATTGTGAATTGAAAAAAGTATCAAAATAAAGGCTAACCATTTGTGCATAATTAATCCAGCCTATCTGTATATTAGCGAAACATTCATATACGTAGAAACCTTCCCGGCAGGAAACGGTGTTGAAGGCCTGACGTTGATTCTGAATGTCGCTGTGGCATCAAGATCTACTTCTGATGGCTGATATATTTGGTAATTAGCATTAAGAGGGATAACGTGTTCATTCCCGTAAACCCGGGTTATCTGAAAATTTAGTTTTCGTCCATTATTATCATTGGCACTAAACATACCATTTGTCGAATTAACTACATTCTCCGGGTCGAAACGTACATACAAGCCATTAATTAATGCTTTATTTTTACAAGAATAATAAATTGAGAGCTCTTTATATAAAGAATTGTTATTAACGCTAGTTGGTGTTAATTTACCAAAGTCTAAATTTTCTGTAGAAAGACTCATTGAACAAGTGGCAGTATCCCTAACTTGAAACGACACAGAAGACCCCAATGTAGAAGTGACAGATACACTTGGACTATTTATTAAAGTAGATCCAAATGATAGGGCTGGGATATTAATGGTGCGCGTACTGGTCGTATTTTGTATCCAATATTGATCCCTCACAATCAGCCTGACTTTACCGAGATTAGTGCCAGAAGGCCAGTCAATTTTACTATCCCACCCACCAGATTTTATGTTGTTAGAGGAGATAGTATTATCATTACAAGACATACCTTCCAGTTCCCATTCAATACCTGGATAAGGTGTCGTTATAGTGGTTGTGTTTTTACAAGTTCCTCCGCTAGTGATCTGCATGGTCATTTTACCCATCCCTTGCGTATACTCTACATAATCTGGATCGCAAGACATGCCATTTTTTACGTTCACTTGCATTATTAACAATGGATCATCATTTGCTGACGTATAACCATTCATCTGCCAGTAATAACCATCACTGGGATCACCCTCAAAAGATATAGAACCTCCACTACAGTTACCTGCCATGGCAGGTAACGAACAGAGTGATAATAAAGCGATGAAAAGAGCAAATATGAATTTACACATAATAGAAACCTTAAACGTGTCAGGATTTGTTTAATTTATACTCTTTGTCAACACCATAATCATCAAACGCCACAATGCTAAGGTTGCTACTAGTAATTGACTTACCCAGAGAAACTTTTTCACCTGGCGCAAAGACAGATAATTTTTCTTTAATATCGTCACTCACTTTAACAGGCGTTCCGTTTTGTTTAACACTGATGATCGCAAAATAATAGGGTGTGTCGTTCCAGAGGACGGTAATGCCCTCGCTGCTTATCATTTTAATCTGCTGTTCGGCGTTTTCCCTTTTCTCTTTCAGGGCGTCAGGGCGATAAAACATTTTGACCTGGGTATGTAACGCGATTGATAATGCATTCGCACCTTCTTTTGGTGCTTTAGGGATTTCCTGGATATTTATCCAGAAGAGAGACTCCTTATCTTTTGGTAACGCATTATTAATTTTCAGAATACGCAGGATTTGTTTATGTTGATCGGCCACTTTAAAGAACGTGGGGCTGGGCACAAAATAGACGTTCTTGTCATTTTGGTCCTGGTTTTCAATCCATATCTGTCCGCCATATTCCTGAGCGGACTGGTTATCAACCTGTACAGAGATATTCTCTCTTTTTTCATCAAAGACATAACGTGTGCTGTTAAGGACAAACGCCGCATGACTTGATGCCGTAAATAAAAACAGCGACGCAGAAATGAAAAACGTTCTCATTGTATTGTTCTTAGCCACACTTAATCTCCTGTGCTTTACCCGTATCTTTCTGCAGCGATCGTGAATCGAATTTGCAGTCACCTACAGAAATGATCCCTTCATCTTTATCTTCAAGATTCATTAACAGAATCCCGCCGTTGTTGACGTAGCCGATTTCCTGGTTTTCTGCGTTTTTGGCGATACTTCCCATAGGAATAACAAAACCATTACTGCTGATAACTTTGACAATATACGTGTTAATTTTTCTGTACTTCACTTTTTTTGTAGATAATGGCATTTTCTGTCGGCGTGACATTGATTGCGTTTTCTGTCAATTCGACGCTTTGTGGCAAGTTGTCGGCATTGACCGTAATGATATTATTGTTATAAGCCGTTAACGGTATGACAGCGCGACCTTTTTTTATCGCCCGGCATGGAGCCATTAAATCTGACGCCGGGAACATCCTCCATTTGTACAATCGCAATTTCATCATTTTTCACAGGCGTAAAAAAGAATTCCTGCATCTGGCAGCCCGATAATACTTCCACCAACCTGGAAGGAAGAACTGGAAGTGCTCCCCATTTGTGAATAGCTTGCCGAGGTTTGAACTTCGTCAAACAGATAAGAAGCGGAAATCGCACTTCCTCTGGTGTTGCGTGACTGACTGATGGACGCATTATAGCTCAGGCGAGAATTAACACTTCCGGAAATACCAGTATTGTAATTCGTGCCATTACGGCGATCATAGTTTATGCCAGAGAAGCTGTAGTGCGATTTATCAAACACGCTGAAGGGCACACTAAGGGATACCCCGGCGTTATAATCGCTTTCCATCCCCTGCAGTCTGGAATATCCGGCATTCAGAGAGACCGACATATTATTAAAAGTCTTACTGAGATTTACGTTTGCACCTACTTCACTGGAACTGTCCCAGTAATCTTCCTTCCAGGCTGACATGTTGAAGAACATATTCATTTCCGGGAGTTGATAGGTGATTATCGATTCATATCGCTGTTTGGGTCTGTTGTTTAACAGATTGTAATAGCGATAGTTGAAATCCGCATAATCAATGTAATTTTCTGAGTTAAAGCGATAACCGATTAACTGTAAATTCGCGTTTTCCCCTAAGGCTCGGGCATATTTCACCGATGCGCTAAAGCCGTTCATAGCTTTGCCATTATGGTATTTTGCCTGCGACAGGTTGCCACTCATTGCCACGGCACCAAACCAGCCGAAAGAACGGATAAAACCCAGGCCAACGTTGTTATAGTTTTTATCTACCAATGCAGAGGTATTAAGCGTAAAGGGTTCAAAACCATAATCATAGGTCATCTGCGCGAATAAACTGTCATCATCACGCTTGTCACTGTATTGATCAACTTTGCTACCTACCGCGATATTGTAATTATAATTGCCAGGTTTTAATAAATTGGGCAGCACAGCGACCGGGAATCGTTGTTCTTTTACCGAACCATCCTCTTCGTAAATTTTTAAAATAATGTCACCCGAATACACACCGGTCAGATCGTTAATCACAAAAGGACCCGGTGGGACCACGAACGATTTTAATGTGTATCCGCCTTGTTCGACAGTGACACGGGCATGTGTTCTGGCAATACCATTAATTACCGGGGCATAAGACTGCGAACCCCAGGGATACATATCCTGGTTGGACTTTAACTGTGCGCCATAAAAGGTAAAACCATCGTTCAGGGTATTATAGGACTGGGTTTTACCAATCAGGATATCTGATTTAATCGATTTTATCGCATGGGTCAACAGGAGGTTATTGCTCTGGAATTTTTCTCCCTGATACGCGTATCCTCTTCCAAGCAGAACCCATTCGCCTATATTGATCTGGCCTTCGATATTGCCGTATGTTGTTCGATCCTGGCCACTTGATTTTGACGTATTGACATCATAGGCGAGTTTGAAACCGGTACTGCCATAATCCCAGGGACCGCCTTCTTTTTTTAATATCGACAAAACCAGCCTGAGGCATATTGATTGATAACTCCTGCAGGGAAGGATCAAATTTAACCAGACTGTTCTTCTCTTTATCAATAAGATAACAATTGCGTGCGGGATTAAGATACTGTTTATAGAATTCTTTATTAAGATAAATGCCTTTTCCCTGTAACCATTCATCAGAAAGGCAAATATGTTCAGCATCATCCTTGCTGATTGTTAATTCTACAGAGGTCGCTGTTTTAGAACCATTAAAAAGTAGATCGACAACATAGTTTCCTGGGACGTTTTGTCCGGTGTTCTTTAGTACTTCTGGTACCTCTTTGCTGCCACCACGGATAAAACTGTAATTAAAATCGTCGGCAAGAACTTCATTCGTCCATAAATGAAAAATGATAGCGATGCATAATACTTTTATCTTCATTTTTATTCCTTGCCGACGCGTATTCATTTTATAAATACAAGGGAGTCGAAACCCCCCTTTTAGTTTAATTAAAAATTATTAACTATACGTAACAACATACGTTGCAGATGCAGCGAATTGACCCGCTGTCATGTTCCCGTTGGTAGGTCGCATAAGTTTGGCACTATAATCAAAGGATTGAATGCCTGCTGCTACTGTATAATTGAAAGAAGTATGGCCAAGTTTAACTACGGCATCATCACCTTGCTCCGCGGCATTTGTTGCTGCTAATCTCAACCAAGCATTTGTTCCGCCATTTGCAGTATTCCCAATACCATTATCACCTAATGTAGAAGCAGACCAGGATACATTAGCACCAGTTTTCTCAAGACACGTCTGATCTTGGGGCACCAGTTTAAACTGAACCTCGGCACCATCATCTGCGGATGATGATGCAAGAACGCCTAAATTAACATTAGTAAGATTTGCACCCGCGCTATCTTTGATAGCTATTTCACACGTTGCACTTGAAACAGTACCAATAAAGTTAACAGTACCCGTGTTCGGTGCAGCCATAGCATTAGACGCTACACCCAAAACTGCCACAATTGCCGAACCTAAAATCAGCTTTTTCATTTTATGCTCCATTACTAATAGCTTAATTCGCTTAATTCTTAAGTCAGCTCATAACAATCTTAATGAGCGAGACAAAATATATTGCTATGAAAATTTTCTGGCAAATCCTAAAATGCTGATCGTTACTTTTCTATCGATTTTTTTTCTATCTATTGTTTGGTTGGTTTTGTTACTTCAATTTTCGTAGCAAATTTTTCTATTTATCTCCAGGGGAGATAAAATATAACCAAGGTGGTAGGAGACTGATCATCGCGATGTTCTTTCAGGATATAAGAATAAAAAAACGCCATTTTTATATTGACTGTATCAGGGCTTTGTTAGAGTTTTGGATATTTAAGCTGATAGTCGCTGGGGGGCTGCATGAATAAAATATATGCGATAAAAAAGAACAGAAAGGGCGAGGCGGTAGCTGTTTCAGAAGTCAGCAAAGGTATAAGGAAGCGCATCACGTCACGCCTGTCACGATATATTTTGTTAATCAGTATGACGGGGCTTTTCTATACGTCCTCAGCATACGCTTCAGACGTCGGAAATATCCTTCCCTACCAAACCTATCGCGATTTCGCACAAAACAGAGGAGCCTTCCAGGCCGGTGCATCCAATATCACCTTATATGATAAAAGTGGCAATCCGGCGGGTGTATTGAATAAAGCACCAATGATTGATTTCAGTGCTGTTGATAAAATAGGCATCGCCACCTTAGTCAATCCACAGTATGTGGTGAGTGTTAAGCATAATGGCGGCTATCAGTCAGTCCGGTATGGCAACTACACGTATACGATTGTCGACAGAAATAATCACTGGGGACTGGACTTCCATGCGCCAAGACTGAACAAGATCGTGACGGAGGTTATCCCGTCAGAAATGACCCATGCTGGTACCGTAAATGACATCTATAAAGATCAAAAGCGTTTTCCTGCTTTCTATCGTGTAGGGTCCGGGACGCAGTATATTAAAATGCCGTCCGGACACCTTCAGCACCTCTGGGGGGGGGATACGGCTATCTCACTGGCGGTACCGTGGGTTCGCTTCATTCTTATCAAAATGGTCAGATGATCTCGACCTCTTCCGGACAAATCTATAACGCTGCAAACGGACCTATGGCAACGTATGGCGAAGCAGGCGATAGCGGTTCCCCATTATTTGGCTTTGATACAACCATTAATAAATGGACGCTGGTTGGCGTACTAACATCTGGTAACGGCGTGGGCGGTAACGGAAATAACTGGGCTGTCATCCCCGTCGACTATGTTAAAGGTGTTCTCAACCAGGATTCCGATCCTGATATCAACAATACCTCTTCTGACAAAATCCTCTGGAATTTTGACAGTCAAACCGGTAACGGGAATCTCACCCAGGGAAGCCAGCGCTGGGATATGCATGGCAGCGTAAATGGTTCAAATCTCAATAACGGCAAAAATCTGACCTTCCTCGGTTCTGATGGACAGATCATGCTGAACGACGCTGTGGATCAGGGGGCAGGTACGCTGACTTTTGATGCGAATTACACCGTCAGCGCCAGTGCTGATGAAACCTGGAAAGGTGGCGGGATCATTGTTAACGGCGAACATACCGTCGACTGGCAGGTGAAGGGTGTTCAGGGTGATAACCTGCACAAGCTCGGTACCGGGACACTGAAAGTCAATGGCTCGGGTATCAACCCCGGAGGGCTGAATGTTGGCGAAGGAACGGTGATTCTGGCGCAGCGTCCGGACAGCGATGGCAACGTCCAGGCCTTTAATATGGTTGATATTGTTAGCGGACGCCCAACGGTTGTACTGAATGATGATAAGCAGGTTAACCCTGACAATATCATGTGGGATTACCGTGGTGGTAAGCTCGACATCAACGGTAACAGCCTTACCTTCCATCAGCTTAACGGCGCGGACGACGGAGCGATCCTGACCAACCGCGGGAAGCAGGCTACCGTCAACCTGGATTTCAATAAAGCAGATGCCACAACGGCGGTTGCCAACATCTGGCACGGCCACTTCACCGGCAATGTTGATGTCAAAAATATCGTTACGCCCGGAACGCAGAATGACTTTGTCATGGATGGCGGGATGAACACGCAGGGGAGCTTCACCCAGCAAAATGGCCGCCTGTTTATCCAGGGACATCCGGTTATCCATGCAGCCAGCAGCCAGGGCGTAGCGAATAAGCTGAAGGCGCTGGGCGACAACTCTGTTCTCACCCAACCGGTTTCCTTTACCCAGAGTGACTGGGAGACCCACCAGTTCAGCCTGAAGCAGCTTGATCTGTACAACGCTGACTTCAGTCTGGCGAGGAATGCCAGCCTTAATACAAATATTAATGCCGACCATTCCACCGTAACGCTGGGCAGTGAAAACCTCTATATCGATCTCAATGACGGGAACGGGGTGAAAACCACGCCGTCATTCGGGCAGTCAAAAGCGACCAACGACGCCGATCAAAGCCGTTTCAGCGGACGCGTACAGCTGAAGAATGGCTCCATCCTCAACATTAATGAACACTTTACCGGCGGGATTGACAGCGTAGACAGTTCGGTGACCGTGGCGTCCAGTGATGCCGTTCTCAGCCAGTTCAGCCGTTTCAGCCACTCGCCGCTGTCACTGGCAGATGGCGCGAAGCTGACGGCGACGTCGGGGCTGGTCTCTGACAGTGAAGTGGCTGCCGGTGCGGGGTCAACGCTTTCGCTGTTAACCGGAGCGTACTCGGCTGAGCGCTGGCGTCTTGACGGGCAGGGCACCACGCTGAATGTCGGCGCGGGTAGCGTGATGACAGGCAATATTCAGGCGGATGGTGCGGCCAGCCTGAATTTTGGTACAGCAGAGAAAGCCAGTAAGGATCTGTTCACTGTTTATGGTGGCAACCTGAGTGCGCCACTGGCAGGCGCGGCGATGACGAATGCCCTCTGGCAGGCGAACGGGCAGTCCGTGGTGAAATCTCTCGACCTGAAAGGTTCGCAGGTGCGCTTTGGCAGTACTGGCACCCGGGGTTCTCTGACGGTGGATACCCTTACAGCCAGCAACAGCCAGTTCATCATGAACACTGACGGTAAAACGGCAGATACGGTAACGGTTAAGCAGTCACTGACCGGTAAAAACAATGCGCTGGTTGTTGCTCCGTCTGTGGCTTCAATGAGTAAGGGAGCATCACCCGTCGCGTTAGTCACGGCACCGAAAACGACGGCTGCCGATGTGTTCACGCTCAAACCGGTGACACAGCGCGTGGGTATTCATACCTTCACGCCGCAGATGGGTATTGTGGAAAGCGGGAACAGCAAACAATGGCGGCTGGAAGGGTTTGACGTGCAGCAGGACAACGCGGCGCTGCAGGCCAGCAAAGCCGTTATGAATACGGGATATAAAAACTTCCTGACGGAGATGAACAACCTGAACTACCGCATGGGCGACCTGCGCAATACCCACGGTGAAACCGGGGCGTGGGCGCGGGTCTTCAGTGGTACGGGTTCCGCAGATGCGGGTTATTCCGACAGCTGGACTCACCTGCAGACTGGCGCCGACAGAAAGCATGCGTTTGACGGTGGCGACCTGTTTACTGGTGTGACGGCAACGTTCACTCACAGTAACAGCCATGGCGATGGCTGGTCCGGTCAGACGAAATCAACCGGTATCGGTCTCTATGCTTCCGCGATGTTCGATTCCGGGCTGTATGTGGATGCCATCGGTAAATATGTCCGCCACGACAACCACTATTCGGCGAGTGAAACCGGAATGCCGGAGCAGGGTTACCGCTCGCACTCCTGGTATCTGGGCGCAGAAACCGGCTGGCGCTTCACGTTACCTGGCGAAACCTTTATTCAGCCGCAGACGGAGTTGGTTTATGGCTCGGTGTCAGGAACCCGGTTTGACTGGCAGTCTGCAGGTTCAGACATCCGTATGCAGCGTAAGCAGGAGAATCCGTTGATAGGCCGTACGGGGGGTGGAATCAGGAAAAACGTTCAGAGGTAAAGACTGGGAACTGACGGCGCTGGCGGGCGTTCATTATCAGTATGACCTGTTTAAACCGGCGGAGACGGTTGTTCATGATTTTGCCGGGGAAACTCATATTAAGAATGGTAAAGATAGCCGGGTTAACTTCAGTGTAGGCGTTAATGCCAGAATTAAAGAAAACACCAGGATTAGTCTTAATATAGAGCGTTCGGCCTTCGGTCATTACGATATTGATAAGGCAATTAACGCCAATATCCGTTATTCATTCTGATTTTAACGGGTGAGTAAGTGAAAGCCTGAACCTATAGTTCAGGCTTTTTTTATGGATTAAATGTGAGTGAGAATTAAATTCATTTACGCAACAACTTAGTGTGCATAATTTTATCGTAATGGGTTATTTTTTAGGGTGGTTTTTGTACTTTTCATACCTTATAGTCACTTTTAGTTAGGGTGTCTAATACATTTTATAGCTAAGAGTTCTTATGTCGGTTGCTTTTTTTGTTGGCAAGTAAAAACGCTTTTTTCAATTACGGATTGTCTCTGCTCGCTAATGATGATTCAGATATTAAATGTTACGAGTACAGGGATGTTGATTCAGCTCATGAGATGCTCAATAAATATAAAGAAGCCTATTTGGTTTGCGACAGGGATGATTACTTTTCTTACTGCTTTCTGATGGAGAAATTCCCCATAACCTGTCTTTGCCTTGAGGAATTATCGTACCAGCATGAGAAGTTGCGTGTGTTCTCGAACCGCAGACCTTCGCCTGTTTTAGTATTCAACGAGTTTACGGAGGATGAGCGAAAAATCGTCTATCTGTATTTCTTTAAAAGAAAGAAAATCAGGGAGATCGCGATGTTAACGCAGCTAAAAGAGAACACTATTTATTATAAAATACGCTCGATTAAACTCAAGCTGGGTGCGGAATCCACCCGAAAACTACCGATCCTGCTGAAGAATTTTTTTCTTGCACCGAATGTGTGATTGCCACATTTTCGCATGGTTTCTCATTGAAAATATTTAAATTGTTAATTACATCACCAAAGCCACTGGGTAACACTATGTATTTTAAAGAGATGCATAGTTAAAAAAGTAATAATTAAAATCATACACGATTTCGTTAATTAAAAAAATTCCGAGTTTACATGGCTGATAACCCATGAAATTATATGCATACAAAGCATGGGGGTGACTGTATGAATAGTCAAAGTGCTTTAAGTACCCTTAATTTTCCGGCTAAGGAAAGTTTTGCACACAACAATCTGTTGGTGTTAAAAAAAGATACGTTTTTATAACTGTGCGATTATCTATCTACGGGATGCGCAACTGCTTATAAAAACGAAAGATGGGCAGTCCTTTAATGTTCCCCCCTGAATCACTTTGTTATATCGAAAAAAACACAGTGATTGATGTTGCATTAAAAGTGCTGGGTAAAGGGGTTCCTTATGAACTCTATCACGTTGATAGTGATGTATTGAGTTGTATCTGTAAGGTGATGGAACCGCTTCTGTTGGATCCGCAAAGAGTCAACCATACGCGAGGTAAAATATTCACCTGTCCTGTTGATGAAACAGATACAAAAATCTTCAAGCGATTAATTGGAAGCGATGTCCCACAACACCGACAAGTTTATAAAATAACTTATCTTCTTTCTAAAATGAGGGATATCGAATCGTTAGTTTATTCCTTGTCGGTATCGACGGATACCACCTTTACTGAGCGACTGAAGTCAATCATTGAAGCTGATCTCTCTAAATCGTGGAAGTTGGCAGATCTGGCGAACATTTTACATATGTCGGAGGTGTCGATTCGTAAAAAAGCTGGAGAAAGAGAGTAATAACTTTAACACGCTGGTGTTGGATATTCGCATGCATCAGGCGGCGAAACTTATCACTACGACTGAGAAGCATATTAACAGTATCGCCAATGAAGTGGGCTACACCAGTACATCTTATTTTATTCGTAACTTTAAAGAGTTCTTTGGCATTACACCGAAGCAGTTTGCTTTGAAAGTAAAAAAACAGTCATGATGATTTTTACATACCCTGTTTTTTACATCATCCTTCGATATCCTTAAGGGCCTTCACAGAAGAAAATGGCTTTAGCGCAACAGACTGGCGTATTACTAAAATCTTTACCCGTCTGTTGCGTTAAGTCTTTGCCGCATAGAACCCGTTCGCTTTCATAGATCCGGTAATGTTCTGGGAGCTGTACTTTACCCTGTAGTGTTCTTCAGAAGTTATTGGTTTGCCTGATGTCAGGCTAAACATGTCGAGCCCTCTTATTATGAACAAAATCGCAATAGTCTATTGCCATTTGTATCATTTATGTCATCAGGCAGCAGGCGTATTCTTCATCCAACGCGTGATTCAACGCCAACCAACCAATTTACTCTGAGATTAAACATGAAAACCATTATCGCTGTTATTACTGCTTCTCTGTTCTCTGCTATGACCTTTAGCGCCTCTGCGCAGAGCGTTACGGCGTCTGGCACCACGCTGGATTCTGCTGAAGCGGTAATTGCACAGAAAGCGAAAGAGATGAACGCCTCTGAATACAAAATCACCAGCGCTCGTATGGGCAATACCGTCACCATGAGTGCAGAACTGTATAAATAATCGCGAGGGGAACCCATCATGTTATTCGATCACTATGCGCTGAATGCCTTGCCGTTAAAAAACCGGATTGTTATGCCGCCGATGACGCGTTCCCGCGCCGGGGCTGGCGACGTCGCGACTGACATGATGGCGGACTATTACGCACAGCGTGCCAGCGCGGGGCTTATCATTAGCGAGGGCACGCAAATCAGCCAGCAGGGTCAGGGCTATGCCTGGACGCCGGGCATCTATTCCGATGCGCAAATTGCCGGCTGGAAAAAAGTCACTGACGCCGTGCATAAGGCGGGCGGTAAAATTTTCGCTCAGCTGTGGCATGTCGGTCGTGTTTCCCACACCGTTCTGCAGCCTGGCGGCGCGGCACCGGTCTCTTCTTCGGCTATTCAGGCGCCTGGGGTGAAAGTCTTTGTCGATGTTGAAGGGCGCGGCCCGGAAAATGGCGTCGGCGAGATGGTGCAGCATGACATGCCGCGAGCCCTGACGCGGGAAGAGATCCCGGCGATTGTCAATGACTATGCCCAGGCGGCGCGCAATGCTATCGCCGCAGGGTTTGACGGCATTGAACTGCACGGGGCGAACGGCTATCTGATCAACCAGTTCATTGATTCGCAGGCCAACCTGCGTGATGACGAATACGGCGGCTCGCTGCAAAACCGTCTGCGCTTTATGCAGGAGGTGGTAACGGCGGTCTCAGAGGCGATTGGTAAAGAGCGCGTGGGTATTCGTCTCGCTCCGCTGACTACGCTTATGGGATCAAAAGATGATACTCCGGAAGCGACCTATCTGGCGGCGGCCAGCGTGCTGAACGAGCTGGGCATTGCCTATATTCATATCGCCGAAGCGGACTGGGAAGATGCGCCGGTCATGCCTGCCGCGTTCAAAGAAGCGCTGCGTATTATCTTCCACGGCACGCTGATTTACTCCGGTAAATACACCAAAGCACGTGCTGAAGAGGCACTGGCGAACGGCTGGGCCGATCTGATTGGTTTTGGTCGCCCGTTTATTGCCAACCCGGATCTGCCGCATCGCCTGAAAAACGACTTGCCGCTGAATGCGCCGATTAAAGAGAAGTTCTTTGGCGGCGGGAAAGAAGGATATCTGGACTACCCGGCTAGCTGATTTCATGCTGGAGAGCGTCAATCTGCTCGCGCATCCGCAATTAGCCCGGCGAATAACTTAACGCCGGGTTTTGTGCATCCCTTTCATTGGCTATCGCTACGTCAAACCGTCTGAATCCGATCATGGGGGGGATAGCGTGGCGCGAGATGGCGATGACGTTGTAAGAGACGCGATAAAAACCGTATGAAACTCGAATGTAGAAGGCTTTTTAGGCTTTCTGAAGCGGGAACAGGGAATGATATTTTGGCGGAAGATCACAGGAGTCGAACCTGCCCGGGACCGCTGGCGGCCCCAACTGGATTTGAAGTCCAGCCGCCTCACCGGAGACGACGATCTTCCGCGCCTGCATTGCTACATGGAGGCGGGGCGCATTATAGCTACTTCCTGACGTTTCCACACCTCCTTACTCACTTTTTTAACTTCCCTTTCTCCTTGCCTTGATCGGTTTCATATAAATCCTCATAAATTCCTGCGGTTACATTTCTTCACATCTTCTCGCGCAACCGTGATCACAGAAAACAAGAATCGTAATTTAATAACAAGATATTGGAATACCCGCATCCAAAAGGATGGTTTACAAAAATGGTAACCGGTATCAGCGTGTGAGAGAGCGCCAGAGGATGTGCTATGACTAATCATATTTTGTCTGTTAAAGAGAAGATTGGCTACGGAATGGGTGACGCTGCCAGTCATATCATTTTTGATAACGTCATGTTGTATATGATGTTTTTTTTACACTGATATTTTCGGCATCCCTGCAGGGTTTGTCGGCACCATGTTTTTACTGGCGCGTGCGCTGGACGCCATTTCGGATCCATGTATGGGGTTGTTGGCGGATCGCACACGCTCACGTTGGGGGAAGTTCCGTCCGTGGGTGTTGTTTGGCGCGCTGCCGTTTGGCCTCGTTTGCGTTCTGGCATACAGCACGCCGGATCTCAGCATGAACGGTAAGATGGTTTACGCCGCGATTACCTATACGTTGCTCACGCTGCTTTATACCGTGGTGAATATCCCGTATTGCGCACTGGGCGGGGTGATTACCAACGATCCCACGCAGCGTATTTCCCTGCAATCCTGGCGTTTTGTGCTGGCGACGGCGGGCGGGATGCTCTCAACTGTGCTGATGATGCCGCTGGTGAATTTCATTGGTGGCGATAACAAAGCGCTGGGTTTCCAGGGCGGGATTGCGGTGCTGTCCGTGGTGGCGTTTCTGATGCTGGCGTTTTGCTTCTTCACCACCAAAGAACGTGTGGAAGCCCCGCCGAACACCACCTCAATGCGTGAAGATCTGCGTGATATCTGGCAAAACGACCAGTGGCGAATTGTCGGGCTGCTGACCATCCTCAATATCCTTGCTGTCTGCGTACGCGGTGGCGCGATGATGTATTACGTCACCTGGATCCTGGGAACGCCGGAAGTATTCGTCGCCTTCCTTACAACCTACTGTGTCGGTAACCTGATTGGCTCAGCACTGGCAAAACCGCTCACTGACTGGAAATGCAAAGTCAGCATCTTCTGGTGGACCAATGCGGCGCTGGCAGTGGTTAGTCTCGCGATGTTTTTTGTCCCGATGCAGGCCGACATCGCCATGTTCGTCTTCATCTTTGTGATCGGTGTGTTGCACCAACTGGTGACGCCGATCCAGTGGGTGATGATGTCCGATACCGTCGATTACGGTGAATGGTGCAACGGTAAACGTCTGACCGGCATCAGTTTTGCGGGCACTCTGTTCGTACTAAAACTGGGTCTGGCGCTCGGTGGCGCGCTTATTGGCTGGATGCTGGCAGGCGGTGGCTACGACGCAGCGGCGAAAACCCAGAACAGCGCCACCATCAGCATCATTATTGCCCTGTTCACGATCGTCCCGGCCATCTGCTATCTGCTGAGCGCCGTGATTGCCAAACGCTTCTACACCCTGAAAACGCCTTACCTGAGAAATATCCTTGACCAACTGGCACAGGGCGCGCGTCGCAATCAGCAAGAATTTACGCATAACGAATTTCAGAACTAAAGGAACAGAGAATGAAAATTAGCGATGGAAACTGGCTGATTCAGCCGGGTCTTAATTTGACTCATCCGATCCAGGTATTTGATGTGGAACAGCACGGGAACGAACTGGTGGTTTATGCCGCGCCGCGTGATGTCCGCGAGCGTACCTGGCAACTCGATACCCCGCTGTTTACATTGCGCTTCTATTCACCGCAGGAAGGCATCGTGGGCGTGCGTATGGAACATTTTCAGGGGGGCGCTGGATAACGGTCCGCATTACCCGCTCAACGTTTTACAGGACGTGAAGGTCGACATCCAAAACACCGCTGAGGTGGCTGAACTGAAAAGCGGTAACTTAAGCGTACGCGTCACTAAAGGTGAGTTCTGGTCGCTGGATTTCCTGCGTAACGGCGTGCGCATTACCGGCAGTCAGTTGAAGAACAACGGCTATGTACAGGACACCGCCACTCAGCGGAACTACATGTTCGAGCGCCTGGATCTTGGCGTCGGCGAGACGGTTTACGGCCTGGGTGAGCGCTTTACCGCGCTGGTACGCAATGGTCAGACGGTAGAAACCTGGAACCGTGATGGCGGTACCAGCACTGAGCAATCCTACAAGAACATCCCGTTCTATATGACCAACCGTGGCTATGGTGTGCTGGTCAATCATCCTCAGTGCGTCTCGTTTGAAATCGGTTCAGAGAAAGTGTCGAAAGTGCAGTTCAGCGTCGAGGGCGAATATCTCGAATATTTTGTGATCGACGGCCCAACGCCGAAAGACGTGCTGAACCGCTATACCCGCTTCACGGGGCGTCCGGCGTTGCCGCCAGCCTGGTCGTTTGGCCTGTGGCTGACCACGTCATTCACCACCAACTATGATGAAGCAACGGTCAACAGCTTTATTGATGGCATGGCTGAGCGCAACCTACCGCTGCATGTCTTCCATTTCGACTGCTTCTGGATGAAGGCCTTCCAGTGGTGTGATTTCGAATGGGATCCGGTGACCTTCCCGGACCCGGAAGGGATGATTCGTCGGCTAAAGGAGAAAGGGCTGAAGGTCTGTGTATGGATAAACCCGTACATTGGGCAAAAATCACCCCTTTTCAGAGAGCTGAAAGAGAAAGGCTATCTGCTGAAGCGTCCGGATGGTTCTTTGTGGCAATGGGACAAATGGCAGCCGGGGCTGGCAATTTATGACTTCACTAATCCGCAGGCCTGCGAATGGTATGCCAATAAACTGAAAGGTCTGGTGGACATCGGTGTTGACTGCTTCAAGACTGACTTCGGCGAGCGTATCCCGACCGATGTGCAATGGTTTGATGGCTCCGACCCGCAGAAAATGCACAACCATTATGCGTACATCTATAACGAACTGGTGTGGAATGTCCTGAAAGAAACCGTGGGTGAAGAAGAGGCGGTTCTGTTTGCCCGCTCTGCTTCCGTGGGCGCACAACAGTTCCCGGTTCACTGGGGCGGAGACTGCTATGCCAACTATGAGTCAATGGCGGAGAGTCTGCGTGGCGGCTTGTCTATCGGCTTGTCCGGGTTCGGCTTCTGGAGTCATGATATCGGCGGCTTCGAGAATACTGCGCCGGCACACGTCTACAAGCGCTGGTGCGCGTTTGGACTGCTCTCCAGCCACAGTCGCCTGCACGGCAGCAAATCCTATCGTGTGCCCTGGGCGTATGACGAGGAATCCTGCGATGTCGTGCGCTTCTTCACCGAGCAAAAGTGCCGCATGATGCCGTACCTGTACCGTGAAGCGGCTCGCGCGCACGAGCGGGGCACGCCGATGATGCGCGCCATGATGCTGGAGTTCCCGGACGATCCGGCATGCGATTATCTCGATCGCCAGTATATGCTGGGGGGATTCAGTGATGGTGGCGCCCGTTTTCTCGGAAGCAGGCGATGTGCAGTTTTACCTGCCCGAAGGACGCTGGACGCACCTGTGGCGCAACGACGAAGTGCAGGGTAGCCGCTGGCACAAACAGCAGCATGATTTCCTCAGTCTGCCGGTGTATGTGCGTGACAACACCCTTCTGGCGTTGGGCTGCAACCACCAGAAGCCAGATTACGCGTGGAATGCAGGCACTGCCTTCCAGTTGTTCTCTCTTGAGGCGGGACGTGAAGCCGTTTGCGAAGTCCCCGCTTCTGACGGTTCGGTGATCTTCACGCTGACCGCTAAACGCAATGGCAACACCCTCACCGTGACGGGCAAAGGTGATGCGCGAGACTGGACGCTGTGCCTGCGTAACATCGCGCAGATTAGCGGTATTCGCGGTGGTTCACACCGGGGAAGTGAACTGGGCGTGGTGGTGACATCGCAGAGTAATGAGATCGTCATTTCTCTTTAAGTTGATGTGCCGAGGGGGGCGGAGATTCAGCCGCCCCCACAGCGCCAGCAACAGATACAACACGAGCGGTAATAAAAAGCTGAACCGGAGATTGAGTCCATCAATACAGACGGCTTGCAGTAAGGGAATAACTGCACCGCCAATGCCGGCCATCACCATGGCAGCGGCAGAAATATTGGCGATTGCCGGATTTTTGTTGATGGTGTGCCCGAAGATAATCGGATAGAGAATTGAATTGCCTAAGCCGGTCAGGATGAGCAGATAACCGCCAGTGGTATTGTTCAGCCATATCGCGATGCTTACTGCTGTTGCGCAGGCCAGCGTCGCCATCAGAAACGGCGTGTAATTACCTGTTTTATCGGCGAGCAGACCATAAAGAAAACGCCCCACCAGCGCGCCTCCCCCAGTAAAAAGAGACCAGCGACATTGCGCCAGTGGTGCCCCAGCCGCCGATGGTGATGAGATATTTGACCAGACTGGTCGCCAGGCTCACTTCGACACCGACATAGACAAAAATTGCCGCCACGCTGAATAACAGTTCTTTGTTCTTCCAGGTGTTATACGTCCCCGACGCGGATTTTTCCGGGCGTGCCACATCCGGCAGGCGGATCCAGAAAACCCCTGCAATCAGCGCCAGCGAAAAGAGGGCGAGGAAAAGCCAGAGCGCGCTGATGGGCTCTTCGCGCGCCAGGATATTGACGGGGGAAAACGCCAAAAGTAGCGCAACCAGCATGGGGGCCAGCGTGGTGCCTAGCGAATTAACGGCGGAGGCCAGACACAGATTGCCAATCCGCTTGTGCGGTGCGCTGAGCAACGTCAGATAAGGATTGGCGACGACCTGCATTGCCGCCACGCCTGTCGCCACGACAAACATCGCCAGCAGTGACAGGGCGAAAGAATCCATCTGCAACGCCAGAACAAACACCAGACATCCCGCAACCGACAACGTTAACGACAGCAGCAATACCTTACGGTATCCCCGGCGTTCAATCAGCATTGAACAGGGCAGGCAGGTGAGGAAAGGGGCAACGTAGAAAATAACGGTAATCAAAATAGACTGTGACCATGACAGATGAAAATACTGATAGAAAAAGATGATCAACACGCTGTTAATAGCCGTTATATTTCCCCATAAGAAAAATATCATCGCGAGTAGTGTCAGATTTTTATTCATTTCTTTTTTAAATATGAAATTGTGATGAAGTGACCTGTTGCACAGACCGGTTGTTTAAAAAACTGATATATTTATAGTGCACTCACAGGAGCAGAAAATGGAACTGGAAAACGTATTTCGTGATGTAAAATTAAGTAAGACAGAAGTTACCGTACTGCGCTTTATTCAGAATAATCCAGAACAATGCATTCGTGAGGGCATTCGCACCGTTGCAGAGCACTGTTACAGCAACCCGTCATCACTGGTGAGGCTGGCGAAAAAGCTCAAGTTTAGCGGCTGGCTGGAACTGGTGTACTTCATTAAATTTAATATCACAATGCCAAAACTTGATGTGACTAATGATATTAACTTTATGAATGTCCAGCCTGCCGAAAATCTGCCTCAGTTATTACAACGTCTGCAACATGACCGTATTCTTATTCATGGTAGTGGTTTCTCTCAGCTGATTGCCCAATATATTTATAATAAATTCCTGGTGATTGGCGTGAATGCCAGTCTGGCACTTTGGCCGGACTACGAAATACTGGAACAAAAAACGGCTGCAAAATTTGACTCTATCTGGCTGGTGTCGAAATCTGGTCGCAGCAGTTCGGCATTAAATTGGGTCAAGGCGCTGGAAGGTAAAAATACCGACCTTGTCTGCTTTACCGGTGACTATCAAAGCCCGCTGGCCCAGGCGGCAAACACCGCCGTCATCATTCACGATCCGCAAAAATTTGATGATGATATCTACTGGAGCAATCCCTTCTTTGGTTACTGCATCCTGGGATTCGAACATCTGCTGAAACTCTGGTTTATGCAGAATCCGGGCGGGGCGCCTGTCGACGCCCCGGGGACGATCATTTCCAGTCGCTAAATTGCGCTTCGTCGAGATACTCGCTAACCAGTTGTTCGGCCAATGACCAGGAGCCAATTAACGGGTGTGCCATTAATGCGCGGATTGCCAGGAACTTGTCTTTACGCATGATGGCGTCTACCGCCAGACGTTCGTACTCTTTAACGCAGGAGATCATGTTTTTCTGGGCGTCCGGTACGTGAACTGGCGTAACGGGTTTCAGCCCCTCTTTACTCAGATCACAGCTGATCTCAATAACATCATCCGGGCGTAAGAAATCCAGCGTGCCGTTGTTTTGCAGCGAGACAACAATGCGCTTGCTGGTGGAACTGTTCACAGCTTCAAGAATATCCAGCGCCACCCCGGCGTAACCGCCGCTATCCGGCTCTTCAATAAACTGTTGTAGCGTCAGCGGTTCACGCGTGTTGAATTTTTCCTGATGTGACTCGCTCTGCATATAGCTATTTTCGCGGCGTAAATAGTGCTTCATCCAGATATCGAATGCGGTTTCCGGGTTTGCCTGCGCATCCACGTTTTGCAGTTCTTCGCGCATTTCCTTGTTGATCCGCGCGATGGTTTCACCGCGCGTTTCCGGTGCATCCTGAATCGCTTTCAGCGCCACTTCGCGATAGTAGTAGTAATAGAGATATTCATTCAGCAATTGCTTGTCGCAAAGCTGAACCAGCACCGGTGAGAAGTACTGCATCGCCGTCTTGCTGTACAGTTCCGGGTTGTTCACCAGTTTGTCGGTGACATCCTCACCCTTCACGGTGAAATGGGTAAACCACGAGAAGTGGTTCAGACCATAGCACTCCACTTTCAAATCCGCTTCGTCGCAGTTGAGGATGGCAGGCAGTTCGCGAATCAACTCTGAAGGGGCATCGCAAATGCCGTAAACCCGACGTTTAAACCCGGACTTAATAATGGCTTCGGTAACCAGCCCGGAAGGGTTGGTAAAGTTGAAAAGAATGGCATCCGGCGCGGCGTGTTCCTCAATCAGACGGCAATAATTGAGAATGGCGGGGATTGAACGCATCGCCATGGCAAAACCGCCCGCCCCGGTGGTCTCCTGACCCAATGTGTTATGGTTCAGTGCGATACGTTCATCGCGCACACGGCTTTCATCGCCGCCGACGCGCAGCGTGGTGATGACATAATTACTGTTTTTTAACGCGGATACCGGATCCGTCGTCAGGCTGAAACGAATATCAGGTCGAATCGTGGCAAAAACATAACGGGCGATTTCGCCGAAAATTTTCAGGTTCTCTTCTGCGTTATCGAGGAATACCACTTCTTGTAAACCAATACGATGCGCATTATAGGCCAGAGATTTCGCCAGGAACGCGGAGCGAACGCCGCCCCCGCCTAATACGGTTAATTTCATAACAACTCCTGATTAATTATTTGCCAGCCAGTTATCTACCCGGGATCGAACCTGTCCAACCCTCACGCCGTAAATAACCTGAACTTCATTTTGATTACGCACTACGCCATTGGCGCCGGTACTCTTTAATAAGGCTTCATCAATTTTGTCGGGATGATGGAGCGCGACGCGTAATCGGGTAAAACAGTTATCAACAGAAATAATATTTTCTTTGCCGCCTAAACCTTTAATGATCTCATCGGTGACGGCCTGGCTCGCGTTGGCCTTTTTTATTGCGATACTCTTCTTTGCTGTAGAGTTTCACTTCGCCATCATCTTCGCGTCCCGGTGTTTTCAGATTGAGTCTGACAACCAGCGTTCGGAAAATCACATAGTACGCGGCGAATTGCCCGATACCGATCAAAACGTAGAGCGGCCAGCGGGTGAGGGCTGCCGGTAGCGGCAGGTTATAAATCAGAAACTCAATGAGCCCGGACGCGCCCCACGGGCGAACTGTCAGCAGATCGCAAATCGCCTGAGAGGCGGCGGTCAGCGTGGCGTGAATCAGCCATAACAGCGGCGAAATAAATAAGAATGTAAATTCAATAGGTTCCGTAATGCCGGTTAAAATAGAGGTAATAATAGCGGGCAACAGAATTGCCTTCGCCATCATTTTCTTCTCCGGCGTCGCGGTGTGGTAGAACGCCAGCGCCGCGCCAGAAAGGCCAAAGATCGTTGTCATCCCCTGCTGAGAAAAGCGCAGGGCTTCGTTCATCACCGGGGTGAGATCCGGATGGCGCATATAGGCCAGGAAGATAGCCTGCGTCCCGGAGACCACTTGCCCATCAACGTTCAGCGTCCCGCCAATCTGAGTCAACTGGAACGGTGACCAGACGAAGTGGTGCAGTCCCGTTGGAATGAGGAATTTCTCAAAAAAAGCCATAGACAAACACCCCGGCCACACCTGCGTTTTTCATGAAGCTGGTGAGTGCGGCAATGCCGTGCGTGATGAATGGCCAGAACCAGGTGAATGCAATGGCGTAAAAGAGGATCACCGGCGTCATAGCGATTAGGGTCAGTTTGGCGCCGCCATACATCGAGAGTGCGCCAGGCAGTTCAATACCAGAGACTTTATTGTGTACCCAGGCAATCGTGCAGCCGAGAATAATCCCTAAAAAAATCCCCATATCGACCACGACAAAACCTAAAATCTGTGTTTGTCCGGTGCCATAATATTCACCATTGATCTTCTCAGCGATGCCGTGAGTATATTCCAGCCAGGAGTGGTTTGCGCCCAAAAACATAATAAAACACATGACGGCAACCAGTGCGACTTCGGTTTTTTTATCTTTTGCCAGACCATAGCTGATACCGACACAGAAAAGTAATCCCAGATTACCGAATAATGGCCAGAAGGTATCACCGAGGAGTTGACCTATTTGATGTAAAAAGCTGGTTTCGGAAATAAGTGTCGGGTTGGTTAATATTGAGCTTAAGGCCAGAATTAAGCCAATAACAGGTAAGAACAAGACCGCCCCGATCATTGCTCTGGAGAATCTTTGCATATCCGCCAGAATACGTTGACGTATTACAGACATGGCTATTCCTTTATTTTATGTAGGGTGTTTGTAATTATTAAATAAAACTTCCAACGTAATCGTTATAACAACTCCCGGTGGGGATGAAAACCTGTTGCGGAAAATAGGCACAAATAACCGATAAATGAATACCTGTTTCGCTTTCAGGCGTAGAAGCCTCCCGGAATGAAGCATCCGGGAGTGGGAAGAGGTGATTACGGCGTAACGGGAACGGGGGGATACTGGAGCAGGTTCGGTTGATGTTACTTCGCCCGAGGTGACCACTCCGGCTTGCATGGTTTGCGTGACCTGCTGTTTATCCGCATTTATGGCGTGAAGCTGCCCATTCACCGTGGGTTTGAGGGGCGCGTCAGCCTGCACTGTGCCGCTGGCGGTCAGCTGAATATTGCCGTCACCTGAAATCGGTAGCGCGGGCCAGCCCCACTGCTGCAGGACGTTCACCGGGACGCCGCGTCCATTCAGGCTAATCTGCGTCTGACGCAGCGGTAATTGCGACACGCTGGCGGTCGCTTCCAGAATCCCTCTTTCCGTAAAAGCGCTCAGTTCGCTGATATTCACCGTGCTGGCATTGGCGGCTAAAGACAAAGAGGGGCGACGTACGTCGACGCGGTTGAAGGTGGCGGCGGCGGCATTCAGGGTCGCGTTTCCGCTCCAGACACCCCATTTCTGGTTCTGCACTAACCCCAGATTGGCGCCATAGCCATCCAGCGCGGTCAACTGCCACGGGAACGTCGGGTCGATATCAATGACCAGATTGCGGCTGGCATTAAATTTCTTCAGCGTCAGGCTGTTGAGCCAGGCGGGCAGTGGCTGCATCCAGCGCTGTTTCCAGTTTTCCGGCAGGGTGTACTCGATGCCCGCGATGGCCGCATCATCGAGGATTAAGGCTTTACCCTCGCGCAGCCAGTTGCCGGAGGTTCTGACCATGCCGCCCTCCCAGCGGGTGGTGAACTGGCGTAGCGCGATGCCTTGCGGTGAAAACTCGGCATTCAGAATAGGATCAAACAAGTGCAATGAGCCAAAAATGAACTCGCTGGCATTCATCGACAATTTGCCTTCCTGCGTCTGCCAGTCGTCCTTGCTGAAGGTCAGGTTACGCAAGCTGAGATCCAGATCGGTGACCGCCCAGTCCGGGCCCTGTAGACGCGCGTCAGTGACCTCAAGGCGGTTAATCTGTAGCGACGGAATAGTGGTAAGCGGCGCGAAAAAGTCTCTCAGCGATTTATCGCTTTGCAATCGGATATCGTTCAGTCGCAGATTTTCAACCATCCAGCTACCGTCGGCATGGCGCTTTGCCACGCCGGTTAAAGCACCGCGCGCGATATCCGCGCCGATAGTGCTTAATGTCACCTGTTCGTTATCAATACTGCCTTCAATCAGGACGTTAGCGGCGGGAACATCGTTCAGTGTCAGTGAACCGGCGCTGAGTTGAATCTGGGCTTTACTACCAAGCACTTTACCGGCTTCTGGCAGCCAGGGGATGATGCCGCCATTTACCCGCTGAGCGCTCAGATTCCACTCGCTGTCAGGGCTGTTAAACGCCATATCCTGTAACTGCAGGCGATCGGCCTGGAAGGGTAACGGTGCTGTATGAGGGGAAATATTCAGGGTGCCGTTTTGTAGCAGGATCGTATCGACATATCGCGGATGGGTCAGTTGGCGAGTGCTCAGGCCAATATCGACCGTTTTAGCCACAAGTGTTGCAGGTTGACCGTCGCGTCCAAAGGTGACGTTTTTCAGCAGGATATGCGAAGGAGAAGAAAAACGATGGTCCATCGCCTCAAAAGACAACCGATACTCGCTGTGCTCAGATATCCAGGCACTGACGTGTTCTGCACCCCAGCGTGTTTGCAGCAGGAAATAGAGGCCGAGAATCACCACCAGAAGGGCATTCAGCACGTAGAGAATCAGCTTTCCAATAAATTTCATGGTCTTCCATCCTGCGAAGGGCACATAGTTGAGTTATGCACGATTTACGCACAATCCTCAAGGCAGGAATCGTGAAAGAGTATGATAGCGACGGTGAAGTGGAATCACCGTCGCGGAGCGTTTACTGTTTTTCAGGCGGGAAAATCAGGTTCAGTACGATAGCGGTGATACCGCCTGCAGCGATTCCGGAAGAGAGCAGATTTTTCACCCAGTCCGGCGCGAACTGCAGGATCAGCGGCTGTTGGGAGACGCCAAGACCGACGGCCAGCGACAGCGCAATAATCAAAATCGCACGACGGTTCAGCGGTTCGCGGGAAACAATACGCACACCAGACGCCGCGATTGTCCCGAACATGACCAGCGTAGCTCCGCCGAGTACTGGCTCAGGAATATGCTGTACAAAGCCGCTCACCGCCGGGAACAGACCGAGCAGGATCAACATCAGCGCAACCACAAAACCAACGTAACGGCTGGCGACGCCGGTCAACTGAATGACCCCATTGTTCTGCCCGAAACAGGAGTTCGGGAAGGTATTAAAGACCGCAGAGACAAAAGAGTTCAGGCCGTTTGCCAGCACGCCGCCTTTCAGACGCTTCATGTACAGCGGGCCAGAGACGGGCTGTTCGGAGACATCGGACGTCGCAGTGATATCGCCGATGGTTTCCAGCGAGGTGATCATAAATACCAGCATCAGCGGCAGCAGCAGGTTCCAGTCAATGCCCAACCCGTAATACAACGGTGTGGGCACCATGATCAGATCCCCGGAGGTTGGTGCGGTATTTTCCGGCAGCATGCCCATAAACCACGCCAGCGCGTAGCCTGCGGCCATCGCGATCACCAGAGAGGCCACGCGCAGGTACGGGTTGCGTTGCCGGTTGAGCAGAATGATCAGCAGCAGGACCACGCCCGCCAGCATCAGGTTTTTCGGCGCACCGAAGGTGTTGTCGCTCATTGCGGCGTAGCCGCCACCGATGGAGGTCAGGCCGACCTGAATCAGCGACAGGCCGATAATCATCACCACTACGCCGGACACCAGCGGCGTAATGATACGACGGGCAAGATGCAGTACGCGGGAGATTACCATCTCCGTGCAACTCGCCAGCATCAGCGTGCCAAACAACGCTGCCATCATGGTCGGGACATCTGCACCACCCGTTTTCAGCGCGGTACCGCCCATAATCAGCGGCGCGACAAAGTTAAAACTGGTGCCCTGAATCGATAACAACCCTGAACCCACCGGACCCCATGCTTTAATTTGAATAATCGAGGCCACGCCGGAGGCAAACAGAGACATGCTGATAATGTGTTGCGTATCCTGAGCCGGTAACCCCAGCGCCTGACAGATGAGCAGCGCCGGCGTAATGACCGCAACGAACATTGCCAGCAGATGCTGACAGGCGGCAAACAGCGTTTGTGGAAGCGGCGGGCGATCTTCAAGACGATAAATCAGTTCGCTGTTTTGAGTCTGCGCAACCGGTTGCGCATTTTCCGACTCGAGGGTGTTAACAGACATCAGTGATAATCCCGTGGTGGCAAAGCGGGCATTTTATCTGACCAGATGGTAAAAGCAAACGTTTGCGAGTGGGTATTCTTAATATTTAAAATAGATAAAATCACATTTTTATATAACTTTTCCCTTTTTTCTGCTTAAAATCCATGCCGAATTATCATTAAAAGCTAAAAATTTTCGCAGGAATAAGACATCGTGCGTAACTGATTCAGACGTACTCAAGGAGCTTTGTATGTTTCAACTCGATACCTTATCAACCCTCGTTGCCGCAACGCTGACGTTGCTGCTGGGGCGTAAACTGGTTCAGTCAGTCTCCTTTCTCAAGAAATACACGATTCCAGAACCGGTTGCCGGTGGGTTGCTGGTCGCGCTGGCCCTGTTAGTGCTGAAAAAGAGCATGGGCTGGGAAGTGAATTTCGATATGACGTTGCGCGACCCGCTGATGTTAGCGTTTTTCGCAACCATCGGTTTAAATGCCAACATCGCCAGCCTGCGGGCTGGCGGTCGCGTGGTGGGGATTTTTCTGATCGTCGTGGTGGGATTGCTGCTGATGCAAAACGCTATCGGCATTGGGATGGCCAGCCTGCTGGGACTCGATCCACTGATGGGGCTAATTGCCGGTTCGATTACGCTCTCCGGGGGCCACGGTACTGGCGCCGCCTGGAGTAAGTTGTTTATCGAACGTTACGGCTTTACTAACGCAACGGAAGTGGCGATGGCGTGCGCCACCTTCGGTCTGGTTCTTGGTGGACTGATTGGTGGACCTGTAGCGCGTTATCTGGTCAAACATTCCACTACGCCGGACGGTATTCCGGACGATCTGGAAGTGCCGACAGCGTTTGAGAAACCGGACGTCGGGCGCATGATCACCTCTCTGGTACTGATCGAAACCATTGCGCTTATTGCTATCTGTCTGACGGTAGGCCGGATTGTTGCGCAATTGCTGGCAGGAACGGTATTTGAGCTGCCCACGTTTGTCTGCGTGTTGTTTGTCGGCGTGATTGTCAGTAACGGACTGGCGCTGGTAGGTTTTTATCGCGTGTTTGAGCGTGCAGTCTCTGTTCTCGGGAACGTCAGCCTGTCGCTGTTTCTGGCCATGGCGTTGATGAGCCTGAAGCTGTGGGAACTGGCGTCCCTGGCGCTGCCGATGCTGGCGATCCTCGTTGTACAGTCCATTTTTATGGCGCTGTATGCGATATTTGTCACCTGGCGAATGATGGGCAAAAATTACGATGCAGCCGTGCTGGCGGCGGGACACTGTGGTTTTGGCCTGGGGGCGACGCCAACCGCGATTGCCAATATGCAGGCGATTACCGAACGTTTTGGTCCCTCCCATATGGCGTTTCTGGTGGTACCGATGGTGGGGGGCGTTCTTTATCGACATCGTCAACGCACTGGTGATTAAGCTGTATTTGCTGTTGCCTATTTTTGCGCAATAACGAGAAGGTGCGGTGGTGATGAACCACCGCGCTTTTGCATCGCCATCAGGCGTTAGAATAGCGTTCTGTTTCCGGCATCCAGCGTTCGATTAACGCTTTTGCCTGTTGTGGATAACGTTCATGAATGTGACGTGCAATACGCTGAACTTCCGGAATAATAGCTTGATCGCGCAGTAAATCCGCGACTTTAAATTCTGCATTACCTGTCTGCCGCGTTCCCAGCAACTCACCCGGCCCACGAATTTCGAGATCTTTTTTGCGCAATCACAAAGCCATCGCTGCTGTCGCGCAGTACCTGCAATCGCTTCTGCGCCGTTTTCGATAATGGCGATTTGTAGAGCAGGACGCAGTGCGAGGCTACCGCGCCACGCCCGACGCGCCCACGCAACTGGTGTAACTGTGCTAATCCAAGACGCTCCGGATTTTCGATGATCATCAGGCTGGCATTCGGCACATCTACGCCGACTTCAATTACCGTGGTGGCGACCAGCAGGTGCAGTTCGCCCTGTTTAAACGCCGCCATCACCGCCTGTTTTTCCGCCGGCTTCATGCGTCCGTGGACCAGACCCACATTCAGTTCTGGTAGCGCGAGTTTTAATTCTTCCCATGTCGCCTCGGCGGCCTGCGCTTCTAACAAATCAGATTCTTCAATCAGCGTACAGACCCAGTAGGCCTGGCGACCTTCCTGCGTACAGGCGTTGCGCACGCGGTCAATAATATCGCTGCGACGTGTATCCGGAATAGCAACCGTTGTGACGGGCGTACGCCCGGGCGGTAACTCGTCAATGACAGAGGTATCGAGATCTGCGTAGGCGGTCATCGCCAGCGTACGCGGGATAGGGGTCGCGGTCATAATGAGCTGATGCGGGTGAAAACCCTGCTGCTGGCCTTTCTCCCAAAGCGCGAGGCGCTGATGCACGCCGAAACGGTGCTGTTCGTCGATGATCACCAGTGCAAGACCGTTGAACTGCACTTGTTCCTGGAAGATCGCGTGCGTTCCCACGACCATCTGCACCTGCCCGCTGGCGATTGCATCTTGTTGCGCCTGACGCGCTTTGCCTTTTTGTTTACCCGCCAGCCAGCCGACTTCGACGCCCAGCGGAGCAAACCAGTTGCGGAAGTTGTTGGCATGCTGCTCCGCCAGTAGCTCGGTCGGGGCCATCAGTGCGACCTGTTTACCGTGCGCAATCGCCCGCAGGGCCGCCAGCGCGGCAACCAGCGTTTTACCAGAGCCGACATCGCCCTGCACCAGGCGCATCATTGGGATATCGAGCGCCATATCATGCTCGATTTCCGCCACCACGCGGGCCTGCGCGCCGGTTGGCTTGAAGGGCAGAGAGGCTAACAGTTGGTCTTTCAGCGTGTCGTTAGCGCTCAGTGGTTGGGCATGAAAACGCTGTGCGCCTGCACGAAGCGCCAGCATACTCAGGTTATGCGCCAGTAACTCTTCCAGGATCAGACGACGTTGCGCCGGATGCTGGCCAGTCTCCAGATCGCTTAACTGGAGCGTCGGCGGTGGGCGATGCAGCGTACGAAGCGCTTCGGGCAGACTGAGCATACCCTGTAATAACTCAGGTGGCAGAAGTTCGGCAATGGCGCAGGTATCCAGCAGGTCTAACGCCTGATCGGTGAGCTTACGTAACGTGGCCTGTTTTACCCCTTCAGTTGTGGGATAAACCGGGGTGAGGGTCTCCTGCAGCGCTGGTGTACTGAGATCGCCCTGGACACGGTATTCCGGGTGGATCATCTCTGCGCCGTACTTCCCACGCTTCGCTTCGCCATAAGCCAGTACGCGTCGTCCGGTTGCGAGGCTGTTCTTCATCGCCGCGCTAAAGTTGAAAAAGCGCATTGTCAGAATGCCGGAACCGTCGCTGATCTGACAGGTCATCATCCGGCGACCGCCGAAGGTGATATTGCAGTTCAGCACTTCCCCTTCGACGGTGGCGTAAACGCCCGGCAGCAGTTCACCAATGGGATAAAGTTGGGTGCGGTCTTCATAACGCAAAGGAAGGTGTAACAGCAGGTCCTGCACGGTGTGCAGACCAATTTTCGCCAGTTTGCTGCTTTGCGCTGCGCCAACGCCCGTTAGTGAACTGAGCGGGACCGCATCTAACAGGCGCCCACTCATGATTTACTTCGCCGCCTGCATAGTGGACCACCAGGCATCATCGGCTTCAATGGCGCCCTGCTGATTGACGTGCGGATAGGGCAGCCCTTTGCGCCTGGCGACTTTCGCCAGCACCGGATAGCCGCCTTCAAACAACAGGCGCTGCTGTTCCTCTTCCGGCAACATGCTGTTTTCACGCAGGTACATTCCGGCGTTCTGCCGCTGGCGCTGCGCTTCGTAAAGGATTAACGCAGAAGCGACGGAAACGTTAAGTGACTGAACCATACCCGTCATCGGGATGATAATGTCCTGGTCTGCCAGTGTTAACGCTTCCTGGGTAATGCCGGTTTTTTCCTGACCCATCAGAATACAGGTCGGACGCGTGTAATCGATTTCGCGGAAATCGACAGCATTGTCAGAGAGGTGGGTTGCCAGAACTTGCATGCCCCGATCTTTTAGACGCGCGACGGCATCGCCAATTGTGCGGTGGGTTTTCACCTGCACCCAACTGTTGCTGCCCGCCGCCGCCGAGGCCATGGTGCGCATACGGCTGCCAGGCCAGACGGCGTGGACTTCGTGGACACCAACGGCATCTGCGGTACGAATGATCGCAGAAACGTTATGAGGTTTATGGACCTGCTCCATGCAGACGGTCAGGTCCGGCTGGCGCCTGGCGAGCATCTCGCAGATTCGCGCATAACGCTGTGCATTCATTTGACTAGTTTCGGTTACGGGTGACTTTTATCACGTCTGGCATCACGCGGATCTTGCGCATAATATTCGCCAGATGGACGCGGTCGCGCGCGGTAAGGCGAATAAAGGCGCTGTAGACGCGACCATCTTTCTCTTCAGTATTCAGGCTCTGAATATTCGAGGTGGTGGTATTGATCGCCGCCGTCAGGTTAGCCAGTGCGCCCTGGTGGTTAAACATATCCACTTTGATTTCGGTGATGAATTCCTGCTCCGTCTCTTTATCCCATTCTACCGCCATAAATTTCTCTGGCTCTTTCTGGTAACCACGGATGTTACGGCAGGATTCATGGTGGATAACCAGACCTTTACCCGGGCTGACATGGGCAATGATCGGATCGCCAGGAATCGGACGACAGCACTTGGCAAAAGTAATCAGCACGCCATCTGCGCCTTTAATGGGCAAATGACCGTGGCCTGGCACCGCCGGTTGGATAGCGGAGGCATCACCCTGCTGCAGATTTTTTGCTACCACCACGCTCATGGCGTTGCCGAGGCCGATTTCAGCCAGCAGGTCGTCAAGCGTAGCGAGCTTCATGCGTTCAAGTTCACGCTGAATGCTCTCTTGCGGGATTTCGGCCAGCTTACGGCTGCCGCCCAGTGCATGGTTGAGCAGGCGACGCCCCAGGCTGACGGAATCATCACGCTTGAGGTTCTTCAACAACTGACGAATCTTGGCGCGCGCTTTGGAGCTCACGACAAAGTTGAGCCAGGCCGCGTTCGGGCGAGCGCCTGGCGCGGTAATGATTTCGACCGTCTGGCCGCTGGTCAGGGGCTGTGACAGCGGATAGGGCTGTCTGTCGACGCGTGCGCCGACGCAGGCATGACCGATATCGGTATGCACCGCATAAGCAAAGTCGACAGGAGTGGCACCGGCAGGCAGTTCGACAATGCGCCCTTCCGGTGTGAAAACGTAAATCTCATCCGGGAACAGATCGGATTTTACGCTCTCGATAAATTCAAACGAGCTGCCCGCACTTTGTTGCAGTTCGAGCAGACTTTGCATCCAGCGCTGTGCGCGGATCTGTGCGGTTGTGCTGGTTTCACCGTGCTCTTTATAAGCCCAGTGCGCCGCGACCCCCCATTTCCGCCATCTGATCCATATCTTCGGTACGGATCTGAACTTCCACTGGCACGCCGTGCGGACCAATCATCGACGTGTGCAAAGATTGATAGCCGTTCGCTTTCGGAATGGCGATGTAATCTTTAACCCGTCCAGGACGTGGCTTATAGAGGCTGTGCATCTGGCCAAGCACGCGATAGCAGGTGTCGGAGTCATGGACGATAACGCGGAACGCGTAAATATCCATGATCGAGTGAAAGCGTTGTTCTTTCAGCACCATCTTGCAATAGATGGAATAGAGATGTTTCTCGCGACCACTGACGCGACACGGAATGCCGGCTTCTTGCAGACGCCCTTCGATTTCAGAGAGGATTTTTTGGATCATCTCTTTACGGTTGCCGCGTGCAGCTTTAACTACCTCTTTGATCACACGATAGCGGTTCGGGTACAACGCCTCAAAACCCAGTTCTTCGAGCTCGGTTTTAATGTGATGAATACCTAAACGGTGTGCCAGCGGGCTATAGATTTCGAGGGTTTCACGGGCGATGCGGCGACGTTTATCCGGGCGTAGTGAGCCCAGCGTGCGCATGTTATGGGTGCGGTCAGCAAGTTTGATGAGAATGACGCGGATATCCTGCACCATCGCCATAATCATCTTGCGGAAGTTTTCGGCCTGCGCCTCTTTCTTATCGCGGAACTTGAGTTTATCAAGCTTCGATACCCCTTCTACCAGTTCAGCCACACTTTTACCAAAAAGCTGCTCCATGTCCTGGTAGGTGGCGGGAGTATCTTCGATCACGTCATGCAGCAGTGCAGCCATCAACGTTTCATAGTCGAGTTTCATCTCGGCAAGAATGCAGGCTACCGCAACAGGGTGCGTGATATAAGGTTCACCGCTTGAACGTGTCTGGCCCTCGTGAGCGTCACGTGCAACGAGATACGCCTGCCGCAGACGTTTGATTTGGTCTTCCGGCAGGTAGTTTTGAATCAGCTGATTCAGGCTTTCAAACAGATACAAGGGCGACCCGCTTTGTGATTAACGACGACCTTCAGCAATGGCGGTTACGGCTTGTAATTCAGCGGATTCCTGCTCTTGCTGTTCCTGACGCTCACGGACATCGAGGATCTGGTTGTTAATCAGACCTTCTTCGATTTCGCGCAGCGCGATTACGGTAGTTTTATCGTTTTCTTCCGGTACGAGCGGATCCTTTCCGCCTACCTGCATCTGACGAGCGCGACGCGCGGCGACCAGTACCAGGTCAAAACGGTTACCAATTTTCTCTACAGCGTCCTGAACAGTTACGCGTGCCATACTTAAAATGCTCCACAGGTGAAGAAATGACTGGGCATGATACTGAAACTGGGTTCAGTCTGCCAACAGTTTGCTGATTAAAGCGTCATGACGCTGCTTTTGGCGGCTCATGCGCAGACGTTCGGCGCGAATGATGGTCTTCAAATCGCCAAGAGCGGTATCGAAGTCGTCATTCACAATAAGATAATCATATTCGGCGTAATGGCTCATTTCTGCAACAGCTTGCGCCATACGTTTTGCAATAACATCTTCGCTATCCTGACCGCGACCGCGTAAGCGGCGATCCAGTTCAAGTTTAGACGGCGGCAGAATAAAGATACTGCGCGCATGTGGCATCTTCTGGCGAATTTGTTGCGCGCCCTGCCAGTCAATATCCAGAAAGACATCCACCCCAGAAGCCAGTACTTGTTCAATGGCTTCACGCGAGGTGCCGTAGTAATTACCAAATACTTCTGCGTGTTCCAGAAACGCGTCGTTGCCAATCATGGTTCTGAATTCGTCATGATTCACAAAGAAATAGTGCTCACCATGAACTTCACCCGGACGCGGCGCGCGCGTGGTGTGTGAAACAGAAACCTGGGTGTCATACAACGGTTGGGTTTTTAATAAAGCCTGAATCAGGCTGGATTTACCCGCGCCACTGGGGGCAGAAACAATATATAGCGTGCCTTGAGCCATGAGTATCTTACGTATGTGATTATCGAAAATGAACCTACATACGGGCTTATTATACACGTCGCCGCTACGCGACGTAGTCTTTGTCACACTTTTTTACGCCAGATTATTGCTTTTTTGCGTGCCTGTTTCCTGATTTACGCAACATTCTCTGCAAATGAATGGAATCACTGGAAGCGTGTACGCAATCTTAACTTTTGTCGCTCGGCGACGGCCATGCAACGCGCTATATCTGCCTGAAAACGTACAGCGGAGGTGGTGATGAAAACAGGGATAGCGATATTAATGGGGGGTGTGGCTTTGGCACACGCAGGCCTGGGCGGTATGCCCGGTATGGTCGGCAAGCAGAGCCCACGAAGAGATCTCTCGTTTACAACAGCAAATTGCGCAGTGGGATGACGCCTACTGGAAGGAGGGCGCTGGCACGGTTGATGATGGCGTCTACGATCAATTGCATGCGCGACTGCTCCAGTGGCAGCACTGCTTTGCTGACGACGCACCTCCCGACCTGACATTATCCTCTCCTGGTGGCACAGTCTCTCATCCTGTCGCCCATACTGGCGTACAAAAACTGGCAGACAAGCGAGCCATGCAGCAATGGATGCGTGAGCACAACGATTTGTGGGTACAGCCAAAGGTTGATGGCGTGGCGGTTACGCTGAAATACCAGAATGGAAAATTGACCCAGGCTATCAGCCGTGGTGATGGACTAAAAGGCGAAGACTGGACGCAAAAAGTACAACAGATTCCTGCTGTGCCGCGAACTATAGTGGGCTCGCTGGCAAACAGCGTGTTGCAGGGCGAGATCTTTCTGCAACAGGACGGTCATATCCAGCAAAAAATGGGTGGCATGAATGCCCGTTCGAAGGTGGCGGGTCTGTTGATGCGAAAGGGCAACGTTGGTGATTTATCATCTCTGGGGATTTTTATCTGGGCCTGGCCTGATGGACCACAGACAATGTCCGAAAGAGTAAAACTGTTGAGTGCGGCGGGGTTTACGCTAACGAAGATGTTTACGCTGCCAGCCACCAGTATTGAAGGTGTGGAGCGGGCGCGTACGCAATGGTGGACGTCTGCGTTACCCTTTGTCACCGATGGGGTGGTTGTGCGGATGGACAAAGAACCTGCCTCTCACCGGTGGTTACCGGGACAAGGAAGCTGGCTGGTTGCCTGGAAATATCCGCCTGTTGCCCAGGTGGCGGAGGTCACCGCGATTCAGTTTTCGATCGGCAAAAGCGGAAAAATTGCTGTTGTTGCGACGCTTGCCCCTGTCATGCTGGACGATAAACGGGTGCAGCGGGTGAATATCGGTTCTGTTAGTCGCTGGGAGGAGTGGGACATCGCCCCTGGCGATCAGATACTGGTTAGTCTTGCCGGACAGGGGATCCCGCGTATTGACGATGTTGTCTGGCGGAGTTCAGAACGGACTAAACCGAGCCCTCCTGAAAATCGCTACAACACATTGACCTGTTTTTTTGCTTCACCATCGTGTCAGGAGCAGTTTATCTCCCGCCTGGTCTGGTTGGGCTCTGGCACGGTTTTAAAATTAGACGGTGTTGGTGAGGCGGGCTGGCGAGCGCTTCATCAGCAGCACCACTTTGAGCATATCTTTTCCTGGCTGGCCTTAACTCAGGAGCAGATTCAGCACACGCCGGGGTTTGCGAAAGCGAAGGGCGAGCAGGTATGGCATCAGTTTAATAAATTGAGAAAACAGCCATTTATCCGCTGGATCCAGGCGTTAGGTATCCCGATACCTCTGACGGCGCTCAATGCCAGCGGCGATCGTTCATGGCGGCAGTTGTCAGGGCGAAAGGAATTGTACTGGCAACAACTTCCGGCAGTCGGCCCGCGTCGCGCACGTCAGGTGATGGCCTGGCTGGACAACGCGGAGGTCAAACAACTGAGCCGCTGGCTGGCGGCTCAGCAAATTGAGAGCTTTATTCCTTAATGGCTTTCGTGGTGGTAGTAAAACACCGGCAAACCCAGCTTAAGGCGCAGCGCCAGGAGACGGGCGACAAAACCAAACATCAGGGTTGAGATAATCACGATATCCTGGTTGGAAACATAGTGTTGCAGAACGATGTAAAGCACGGCAGAGGCAAATGAGACGCCAGCGTAAAGCTCTTTCTGAAAAACGAGCGGAATACGTTTACAGAACATGTCGCGCAGTACCCCACCAAAGACGCCGGTGGTGACTGCAGCAACGACAGCAATGATCGGTCCGTGCCCCATATCCAGAGCAACCTGGGCGCCAATGATGGAAAAGACCACCAGACCTAAGGCATCCAGTACCAGGAATACCTTGCGCAGATAGGGCATGACGGGAGCCACAATGGTCGTCACAACCGCCGCCGTGGCGACAATAATCACGTATTCGGGATGTTTAACCCAACCCAGAGGATAGTGTCCGAGCAGAATATCGCGGACAGAGCCGCCGCCGATGGCGGTTGCTGTGGCAATAATGATGACGCCGAAAGTATCCATCCGACGACGGCCCGCCGCCAGAGCGCCGGTCATGGCTTCAGCGGTGATTCCTATCAGGTACAAAACGTGTAACAGCATGACTCCCCCCCAGTATTTAGGGGACACAGGGTAACGACTTGCGCTCGTCGTCACGATTGAGATTTTCTAAGGTGAGACGTTTTTGATAACTTCAGTTAATGCGAAATTCCTGTTGTTCTGAAGTAGTATGCGGTTTGAGGATTTTTCATTCAGAAAAATAGATGAAAAAAACTAAACTGAAGCCAGACATTAGTCAGCGTAATAGGTGGATAAACGTAGCACCGCCTTTGGCTGACGGGCTACGCGGATAGACACTTTATTCGATGTTCTGAATCTGCTCGCGCATCTGCTCGATCAAAACTTTCAGTTCGATGGCGGAATTCGTCACTTCAGCATTAATGGATTTCGACGCCAGTGTATTCGACTCACGGTTGAATTCCTGCATCATGAAGTCCAGACGGCGACCCACCGCCTCTTTTTTCTTCAGGATGTTGTAAGTTTCTTTGACGTGGGCTTCCAGGCGATCCAGTTCTTCTGCCACATCAATACGCTGTGCCATCAGGACCAGCTCTTGCTCCAGACGGTTATTCTCTAACTGGACCTGGGCGTCTTCGAGCTTAGCGACCAGACGTTCGCGCTGCCATTGCAGAATTTCGGGCATATGTGCCCGGACTTTAACCACTTCAGCGCTTACGCCTTCCAGACGCTGCTCGATCAGCGCTTTTAGTGCCTGACCTTCCGTTTCGCGGGCAACGATGAAATCGTCAAGCGTGCCGTCAAGTGCAGTCAGAATTTCTGCGGCAATGGCATCCAGGTCCTGTTCCTGTGCCGCCATTACGCCTGGCCAGCGCAGGATATCGACCGGATTGATTTCCCCTTCATCACTCTGCATCTTGACCCAGTTGGCTGCGTTCACGAGTTGTTTTGCCAGCTTTTCATTCAGGATGAGCTCGCCCTGCGCGCTGGCATCCGGTTCAAAGCGCAGCATACACTCGACTTTACCGCGCGTCAGACGAGTACGAATACGTTCACGAACAACAGGTTCAAGACTACGGAACTGTTCCGGCAGACGAAAGTAAGTTTCCAGATAACGCTGGTTTACCGAGCGCATTTCCCAGGTGGCGCTACCCCATTCACCCTTGATTTCACGCCGGGCGTAGGCGGTCATACTGCGGATCATAGACGTTCCTGTTTTTAAAGGAGAGATGTGAGGATTATAGCCATCCCGGCCTTGTCAGGATAGGAATAACCGCGGGAAGTCCGTATAATGCGCAGCCACATTCGTTTCAAGCCGGAGATCTCAATATGCGTCCAGCAGGCCGTAGCGCTAATCAGGTGCGTCCCGTAACCCTGACCCGTAACTATACAAAACATGCTGAAGGCTCGGTGCTGGTCGAATTTGGCGATACCAAAGTGTTATGCACTGCCTCGATCGAAGAAGGCGTACCCCGTTTTCTGAAAGGTCAGGGTCAGGGCTGGATCACGGCTGAATATGGCATGCTGCCGCGGGCAACCCATACCCGTAACGCGCGCGAAGCCGCCAAGGGCAAGCAGGGCGGCCGCACGATGGAGATTCAGCGTCTGATCGCCCGTGCACTTCGCGCAGCGGTCGATCTCAAAACGCTGGGTGAATTTACCATTACTCTGGACTGCGATGTAATCCAGGCTGATGGCGGCACGCGTACCGCCTCTATTACCGGTGCCTGCGTTGCACTGGCGGATGCGCTGAACAAGCTGGTGGCCAGCGGTAAGCTGAAAACCAACCCGATGAAAGGGATGGTTGCTGCGGTATCCGTGGGGATCGTCAATGGTGAAGCGCTCTGCGATCTGGAATACGTTGAAGACTCGGCGGCGGAGACCGACATGAATGTGGTGATGACCGAGGATGGGCGAATCATTGAAGTCCAGGGAACGGCGGAAGGCGAGCCGTTCAGCCATGAAGAACTTCTCACCTTGCTGGCTCTGGCCAGAGGGGGAATCGAATCTATTGTCGCGACGCAGAAGGCGGCGTTAGAAAATTGATTTTTAAGGCGACCAGTGAGTCGCCTTTTTTTTGTCCGTAGATTTTGTCAATGATGAAAGTGAAACGAGGAGCGAATCCATGAAACCCTATCAACGCCAGTTTATCGAGTTTGCGCTTAACAAACAGGTACTCAAGTTTGGCGAATTCACGCTGAAATCCGGGCGTAAGAGCCCCTATTTCTTCAACGCCGGGCTGTTTAATACCGGGCGTGATCTGGCACTGTTAGGGCGTTTTTACGCCGAAGCGTTAGTGGATTCAGGCATTGAATTCGATCTGCTTTTTGGTCCTGCTTACAAAGGCATTCCTATTGCGACTACCACGGCGGTCGCGCTGGCTGAGCACCACGATAAGGATCTGCCATACTGCTTTAACCGCAAAGAGGCGAAAGATCACGGCGAAGGCGGCACTCTGGTTGGCAGCGCGCTTCAGGGACGAGTGTTGCTGGTGGATGATGTGATCACCGCTGGTACGGCCATCCGGGAATCGATGGAAATCATCCAGGCCAACGGTGCAACGCTGGCTGGCGTGCTGATCTCTTTGGATCGTCAGGAGCGTGGTCGTGGCGAGATTTCCGCCATTCAGGAAGTTGAGCGCGATTATGGCTGTAAGGTGATTTCCATCATCACCCTGAAAGACCTGATTGCTTATCTGGAAGAGAAGCCGGAAATGGCAGAGCATCTGGCAGCGGTGCGGGCGTATCGGGAAGCGTTCGGCGTTTGACGTGAGTGGCCGGATAACGTGCGCGCTATCCGGCAAACATTACTGCAGTTGCGCAGCGAGCAGCGGCCAGCGGGCGTCAAAATCATCCGTAGGACGGTATTTGAATTCGCTACGCACAAAGCGCGACAACATACCTTCGCAAAAGGCGAGCAGTTGGCTTGCCAGCAGCGTTTCATCCGTCACGAACCCTTCCCCTTCGCGCATCCGTTTTTCCCGCAGCACCTGGCGTAACTGCGCTTCAATGCGTTCAAACAGCTGGCTGATACGACCCTGCAAACGGTCCTGTTCAAACATCAGCGCATGTCCGGTCAGGATACGCGTCAGGCCGGGATTGCGTTCGCCGAAACCCAGAATCAATAACACAATCAGACGCAGACGCGCGTGGGTATCTTTTTTCATCTTTCAAAATCAAATTGATACGGGTAATCAGGCTGTCTTCGATAAACTCAATCAGGCTATCGAACATACGCGTCTTGCTGGGAAAATGACGATACAACGCCGCTTCGGAAACGCCGACAGAAGCCGCCAGTTTTGCCGTTGTGATGCGTTGGCTTCCATCGCTGGATTCCAGCATCAGCGCCAGAGACTGAAGTATTTCTTCGCGACGATTCCTTTTCGCAGTTTGTTTTTCTGCCATGTTACAAAATACCCCTGAAAATAAGCACTTACAGGCGAGCATCCACACTATGACCGCAAACACAGGGCTTGCGGTGACGTTATGACATTATCGGGATGCGTAGTTTTTTTTACTTACGACCGGAATGGCCGAAACCGCCTTCACCACGGTGAGTGGCATCAAATTCTTCCACCAGATTAAATTCAGCCTGCACGACGGGCACAAAAACCATTTGTGCAATACGTTCGCCCGGCTCAATGGTGAAACTGTCCTGGCCACGGTTCCAGACGGACACCATCAGTTGCCCCTGATAGTCGGAGTCAATCAACCCCACCAGGTTGCCCAGCACGATACCATGCTTATGGCCCAGACCTGAACGCGGCAGGATGACGGCAGCCAGAGACGGATCGGCGATATGAATAGCCAGCCCGGTTGGCAGCAGCGTGGTTGCGCCCGGCGCCAGTTCTACGGCGTCATCGAGACAAGCCCGCAGGTCAAGTCCGGCAGAGCCGGAGGTGGCATACGTTGGCAGCGGGAATTGCTTGCCAACACGCGGGTCCAGAATCTTAACGTCGATTTTTTTCATCATAACGGGTCACGATCTCGTCGAGTAATAATTGGCCCAGGAGTGCTTTGCGCTCAAGCGGTAAGACTTTATCTCCATCCTGCCAGAAAAGGTGTAAAGCGTTGCTGTCGCTGTTAAATCCTTGAGTTGAAAGAGAAACATCGTTTGCACAGATCAAATCAAGGTTTTTGCGGATACGTTTTTGCTGGGCGTATTCTTCCACATTATTCGTTTCCGCGGCAAACCCAACGACATAGGGGCGCGGGTCTTTACGTGCGGCAACGCCGGCGATGATGTCCGGGTTTTTAACCATTTTTATTGTAAATTCATCGCCTTGTGTTGCCTGCTTTTTTAATTTTTTCCGGAGCGACAACGGCGGCGCGATAGTCTGCTACGGCAGCGCAGCCGATAAAAATATGTTGCTGTTGTATCGCGGAATGTACCGCCGCTTCCATTTCCAGAGCGGTCATCACATCGACACGCTGTACAAAAGGCGGTGTGGATAACGATACGGGGCCGGTGACCAGCGTGACGTTCGCTCCGCGACGGGCGGCCGCTGCGGCGATGGCAAAGCCCATTTTTCCGGAGCTGTGGTTAGAAATGTAACGCACCGGATCGAGCGGTTCACGCGTTGGGCCTGCGGTAATCATGATATTGAGATGTTGCAGATCGTTGACAGGGGGAGAAATGCGCCGCGGCCATATCGACGATTGCTAAGGGATCCAGCATGCGGCCCGGACCTACGTCACCGCATGCCTGGCTGCCGCTGTCAGGCCCCCAAATGAGCAACCCACGGGAAGACAGTACATCCAGATTGTGTTGCGTTGCTGCAGCCCGATACATCTGCTGATTCATTGCCGGTAAAACGGCAATGGGCGCCGACGTAGCCAGACAAATCGTGGACACCAGATCGTTTGCCATACCTGCTGCGACACGCGCAATAAGGTCTGCGGTGGCAGGGGCGAGAATCACCAGGTCGGCCCATTTCCCCAACTCAATATGGCCCATCGCGGCTTCTGCCGCGGGATCCAGCAGACTGTCGGAAACGGGATACCCGGAAACCGCCTGTAAGCTGAGTGGGGTAATAAAGGCTTTAGCCGCCTCGGTCATTGCTACACGGACATCAGCGCCGCGCTCGCGCAGACGACGCACCAGTTCAGGGGTTTTGTAGGCCGCAATGCCGCCGCTGACGCCGAGAACGATTTTTTTACCGGCCAGGCTCATCATGATCTTTCCTGTTGGATTACACCAGAAGGCGGATATTTTATCACAATCCGTAAACTGTCGTGCGTTCACCCATGAATCACTTTGCGAGGCGCTACGCAGGAGTGAAAATTGCACGTCGAATCCCGCGCAGGGCTATGCCACCATGCGTGCAGCCATAAGGAGGTGTGGGATGGAGACGGTTGAGTACGTACTGCCGAGGGAAAAACTGTTGGCGCTTGGGGTGGATACGCTGACGGATGATGAACTGTTAGCACTCTTCTTACGAACAGGAACGCCCGGGAAGGATGTCTTTACGCTGGCAAAAGAGATTCTGGAACATTTTGGTTCTCTTTATAGCTTATTGACGGCGGACTACTCTCAGTTCAGCACGGTGACGGGAATTGGCGTAGCAAAATATGCGCAGCTCAAAGGTATTGCGGAGCTGGCCCGACGCTTTTATCAAGTGCAAATAAAAGGCACAAACCCGTTACTTAGTCCGTTGTTAACACGGAATTTTTTGCAGAGTCAATTTGCGCAGGAAGCGCGAGAAGTTTTTATGGTGGTTTTTCTCGATTCCCAACATAAGGTCATTAAACATAGCCGCCTTTTTTCTGGCACGCTCACCCATGTTGAGATCCATCCGCGCGAAATTATTCGTGAAGCGATAAAAATCAATGCATCTGCGGTGATCCTTGCTCATAATCATCCGTCGGGGTGTGCAGAGCCGAGTAAAGCGGATAAACTTATCACTGAGCGTATCGTAAAATGCTGTCAGTTCATGGATATCCGTGTGCTTGATCACCTTGTCATTGGACGCGGAGAGTACGTTTCGTTTGCGGAACGTGGTTGGATTTGACGCACTTTGCGCGATCCATCGGGATCTTTGTCTGTTCGGGACTTGAGCACATCGCTGACTCAGCGTATACTACGCCACCTTTGAGAATCTCGGGTTTGGCATTTGGGCCTGGCAATCGAGTGTTCACATTGAACCGCGATGACCGGGCTGTAAAGCCTGACGAGGCGCCGATACCCCATACGAAGCTCGAGCTAATTTGATTTTTGGAGAATAGACATGTCCCGAGTCTGCCAAGTTACTGGCAAGCGTCCGGTGACCGGTAACAACCGTTCCCACGCACTGAACGCGACTAAACGCCGTTTCCTGCCTAACCTGCACTCTCACCGTTTCTGGGTTGAGAGCGAAAAGCGTTTTGTCACCCTGCGTGTATCTGCTAAAGGTATGCGTGTAATTGATAAGAAAGGCATCGAAACAGTTCTGTCTGAACTGCGTGCCCGTGGCGAAAAGTACTAAGTACTAAGAGGAAATAAATCATGGCTAAAGGTATTCGTGAGAAGATCAAGCTGGTTTCTTCTGCTGGTACTGGTCACTTCTATACCACCACGAAGAACAAACGTACTAAGCCGGAAAAACTGGAACTGAAAAAGTTCGATCCAGTTGTCCGTCAGCACGTTCTCTACAAAGAAGCGAAAATTAAGTAATTCTCGCTTTGCTGTAATAAAAAACCTCGCTTCGGCGGGGTTTTTTTGTTTTCTGGCCATCCCCATATTAGTGAGACCTGATACACAGCCGGAGACGTTATGCCTGAATTACCTGAAGTTGAAACCAGCCGCCGCGGTATTGAGCCGCATCTGGTCGGGGCAACCATTTTGCATGCCAATGTGCGTAATGGGCGTCTGCGTTGGCCGGTATCAGAAGAGATCTACCGTCTGAGCGACAAACCGGTGCTCAGCGTTCAACGTCGCGCAAAATACCTTTTGCTGGAACTCTCCGATGGCTGGATCATCATCCATCTGGGGATGTCGGGCAGTTTGCGTATTCTTTCTGAAGATCTTCCGGCAGAAAAACACGACCACGTCGATTTAGTGATGAGTAATGGTAAAGTCCTGCGCTACACCGATCCTCGACGTTTTGGCGCCTGGCTATGGACGAAAGCGCTGGAAGGGCACAACGTGCTGGCGCATCTCGGTCCTGAACCGCTTAGCGACGATTTCAACGCTGAATACCTGCAACAGAAGTGCACGAAGAAAAAAACGGCGATTAAACCCTGGCTGATGGATAACAAACTGGTGGTGGGCGTCGGGAACATCTACGCCAGTGAATCTCTGTTTGCTGCTGGCATTCATCCTGACCGACTGGCGTCGTCGCTGTCGCAGGCTGAATGTGAACTGCTGGTGCGCGTGATTAAGGCCGTTTTGTTGCGTTCGATAGAGCAGGGCGGAACGACGCTGAAAGATTTTCTGCAAAGTGATGGTAAACCGGGCTATTTTGCTCAGGAGTTACAGGTCTATGGCCGTAAAGGCGAGCCGTGCAGAGTGTGCGGAACGCCGATCGTGGCATCCAAACACGCGCAACGTGCGACATACTATTGCCGCCAGTGTCAGAAGTAACGTGATACGTCCCGTCTCCGGGACGCTATTTAAGCTTAGCCAGCAGCGCCTGATGAATATTTACTGGCAGGAAGTGGGTGACATCTCCTTTATGGCGCGCCACTTCTTTCACCAGTGACGATGAGATGAAGGACCACTCTTTAGACGGCATCAGAAAGACGCTTTCGAGTTCTGGCATCAAATGACGATTCATATGGGCGAGTTGCATTTCGTATTCGAAATCCGCGACAGCGCGTAATCCACGAATCAGGATGTTGGCCTGCTGCTCCCGCGCAAAATTGGCCATCAGATCGCTAAAGCCCAGCACTTCAACGCCGGACAGATGGGCAGTGGCCTGCTGAGCCAACGCAACGCGCTCTTCAAGGGTGAACATCGGTTTTTTACCAGGACTTGCCGCAATCGCCAGAATGACATGGTCAAACATCTGCGTAGCGCGAGTGATGATATCGATATGGCCGTTCGTCAACGGATCAAAAGTGCCTGGATAAATCGCCCGTTTTTGCATAACAGCCCTCAATGCGTTTTCGGTGGCAGATAAGGTTCCAGCAGTTGCAGCAGGCGCTGTAGCGCGCCCTGGTTTTGATAGAGAACTTCAACTGCGTGACGACCATAGAAATTACGATAATCGGCATCGGTCAGTAAAGAGGAAACTTCTTTGGCGAGGCTTGTGGCATCGGTGACCGTAATCAAACCGCTGGCCTGCTCCAGGCGGGCGCAGATATCTTTAAAGTTGAAGGTGTGAGGTCCCATCAGCACGGGAATTGCGTGTGCTGCGGCTTCCAGTGGGTTATGTCCGCCACGTTCAACCAGAGAGCCTCCGACAAAGGCCAGATCCGCAATTCCGTAAAGCAGCATCAGTTCACCCATCGTATCACCCACAACAACCTGCGTACTGGTCGAGGGGACTTCGCCGGATGAGCGTGTTGTATAGCTTAGCCCGGCGTCACGCACGAGGTTAATCGCATCCGGGAAGCGTTCCGGATGACGCGGGACCAGAATCAACAGCAGGTTGGGGAACTGGTGTAACAATGCCTGATGAGCGGCGATGACAATACTCTCTTCGCCCTCATGCGTACTGGTGGCAATCCACACCGGGCGATGCGGCGCCCACTGGCGACGTAGCGTTACTGCCTTCGCGGCAAGCTGTGGCGTCACGGAAATATCGAACTTCAGACTGCCGGTGACGGTCACCTGATTATTCTTCGCGCCCAGCGTCACAAAGCGCTGACCATCTTCTTCATTTTGCGCCGCAATTAGCGTAATACGACGGAGGATTCTGCGGATAAATTTTCCCAGTTTCGCGTAACCGTCAGCGGAACGAGCGGAAAGACGCGCATTGGCGATGACCAGGGGAATACGGCGTTTATGCAACGCGGCAATCAGGTTCGGCCACAACTCCGTTTCCATAATCAGTACCAGCTTAGGATCGACCTTATCCAGGAAACGTCCCAGCGCATCGGGTAAATCATAAGGCAGGTAGACGTGCTGAACATCGCTACCGAAGGCGGACTGGACACGCTCGGAGCCGGTTGGTGTCATTGTAGTGACCGTGATCGGCAGGTAGGGGTAGCGGTGTCGCAGGGCGCGAACCAAAGGAATTGCTGCCAGTGTTTCGCCGACAGAAACGGAGTGGAGCATAATTCCGCCCGGTTTCAGGGGGCGGCGGTAAAAACCGTAGCGTTCACCCCAGCGTTTACGGTAGGCCGGGGCCTTACGTCCGCGCACCCAAAGCCGGATCCAGATCAAAGGCTGAATAAGGTAGAGAAGGGCGGTGTAAAGCAATTCGAGCATAGTAAATAGCTGACTTATGGATGTGCTGGGGATTCTATGTATTTAGCCAGGGCTTTACCATTACTTTTCCTGTTTTTGACTTAAATAGCTTTAAGTCAGACTAATTCCGCTAGTCAGGCTCAGCTTTTTTTGCATTTTTATGCCATTTATTGATTTTTGCCGTCCTTGTCGTTGTTTGCGGAGTTAGCGAGTATCGTATAAAGCGATGCCTGGATTAATATCAATTTGATTTAAAAAAGAAAAATGTACTGTTTACGGTTAATTTATTCGGGTCGGATCGCAGCGAAAGAAGTGATACACTAACGCGTAAAAGTCAGTGCAATATCAGTGTTCGGGTAGCTGTTGAGCCCGGGGCGGTAGCGTGCTGTTTTGTGCTTAACTTTATCGGACAATCACAACAAAAGAGTCGCGTGTGGAAAAGCCTTTTCGAAAAATTCTGGTCATCAAGATGCGTTTCCACGGGGATATGCTATTAACCACTCCCGTTATCAGTACATTGAAGCAGAACTATCCTGACGCCAAAATCGATATGCTTCTTTACAAGGATACGATGCCTATTTTGTCGGAAAATCCTGAGATTAATGCCCTTTATGGCATTAGTAATAAGGGAACGGGAGCGGCAGAAAAAATTAAAAATACGTTTTCCCTGATTAAGACCTTACGCAACAACCAATATGATCTGGTCATCAACCTGACCGATCAGTGGATTGTGGCGCTGATTGTTCGTTTTTTGCGTGCAAGAGTAAAAATATCCCAGGATTTCGCTAACCGGCAGTCTGCATTCTGGAAACAGAGTTTTACCCATCTCGTTCCCTATTCCGGTGAACACGTTGTTGAACGCACACTGTCAGCACTCAAACCGCTGGGACTGGCGCAGGTGGTTACCGAAACGACCATGAGTTATCGGCCTGAACACTGGGAGAATATGCGCCGGCAGTTACGCCAATTCGGCGTGACGCATCAGTATGTAGTGATTCAACCCACGGCAAGGCAGTTATTTAAATGCTGGGATAACGATAAATTCTCCCGCGTCATTGATGCTCTTGAGCGTCGAGGTTATCAGGTAGTGCTGACGTCCGGCCCTTCTGCTGACGATTTAGCCTGTGTGGAAGAGATTGCGCTGGGGTGCGAAACCAAGCCGGTAACCGGGCTGGCGGGCAAAACCCGATTCCCGGAATTAGGCGCGCTGATTGATCATGCTGCCCTGTTTATCGGCGTCGATTCGGCGCCTGGGCATATCGCTGCGGCAGTGAAAACGCCGGTGATATGTCTGTTTGGTGCGACAGACCACGTCTTCTGGCGCCCCTGGACGGACAATATTATTCAGTTCTGGGCAGGTGACTATCAGCCCATGCCTAAACGATCTGAACTGGATCGTGATAAAAAATATATGTCCGTTATTCCCGCTGAGGATGTGATTGCAGCAACGGAAAAAATGTTGCCGCAGCACGCGCAAATTATCGATATGGACGCGCCTGTATGATCGTGGCTTTTTGTTTGTATAAGTATTTTCCGTTCGGCGGATTACAACGTGACTTTATGCGCATTGCGCAAACTGTAGCCGCACGAGGCCATCATGTCCGTATTTATACCCAATCCTGGGACGGAGAATGCCCGGAGGTATTTGAGCTCATTCGCGTCCCCGTTAAATCACGGACTAACCACGGGCGCAATGCGGAGTATTACGCCTGGGTGCAGGCGCATTTGCGTGAGCATCCGGTTGATCGGGTCGTGGGTTTTAACAAAATGCCCGGCCTGGATGTCTATTTTGCCGCTGACGTTTGTTACGCCGAAAAAGTTGCCCAGGAAAAAGGTTTCTTCTACCGGCTGACCTCTCGTTATCGCCATTATGCGGCGTTTGAACGGGCAACCTTTGAGCAGGGTAAGCCGACGCAGTTATTAATGCTGACGGATACGCAGATTGCTGATTTCCAGAAGCATTATCAAACCGAAGCTGAGCGTTTTCATATTCTCCCTCCGGGAATTTACCCGGACAGAAAATACAGTGCGCAAATCCCGAATGCCCGTGAAATCGTTCGCCAGAAAAACGGTATTACGGAGCAGCAAAACTTATTACTACAGGTCGGTTCAGATTTTACCCGTAAAGGGGTGGATCGCTCGATCGAAGCGCTTGCTTCATTGCCGGCGGCACTGCGACATAACACGCTTTTGTATATTGTCGGTCAGGATAAGCCGCGAAAATTTGAAGCGCTTGCGGAAAAACGCGGCGTGCGCAGTAATGTCCATTTTTTCTCCGGACGCAATGATGTCGCAGAATTGATGGCGGCCGCTGATTTATTACTGCATCCGGCCTATCAGGAAGCGGCAGGTATTGTTCTGCTTGAAGCAATTACTGCGGGTCTGCCGGTGTTGACCTCCGCCGTCTGTGGTTATGCGCATTATATTGCGCAGGCTAACTGTGGCGATGTCATTGAAGAGCCCTGGCGACAGGACGCGTTGAACGATATTTTGCGTAAGGCACTGACCCAACCGTCATTGCGTGCAGCATGGGCAGAAAACGCGCGGCATTATGCGGACACGCAAGATTTGTACAGTTTGCCGGAAAAGGCGGCGGACATTATTACAGGTGGCCTGGATGGTTGAACTGAAAGAACCGTTAGCCACATTATGGCGCGGAAAAGATGCGTTTGAAGAAGTTAAAACGCTGCAGGGGGGAAGTCTTCAGGGAACTGGAAACCCGTCGTACGCTGCGATTTGAACTGGCGGGGAAAAGCTATTTCCTTAAATGGCATCGGGGAACTTCTCTCAAAGAAATCGTCAAAAACCTTCTTTCGTTACGTATGCCGGTATTAGGCGCCGACAGAGAATGGAACGCTATTCATCGCCTCCAGGATTTAGGCGTGGATACGATGTACGGTGTTGGATTCGGTGAGAAGGGGCTTAACCCTCTGAGCAAAACGTCGTTCATTATTACCGAAGATCTCACGCCAACCATCAGCCTGGAAGATTATTGTGCAGACTGGGTGACAAACCCACCGGATGTGAAGGTGAAGCTGATGCTCATCGACCGGGTTGCCACGATGGTGCGCAAGATGCACGCAGGCGGTATCAATCACCGCGATTGCTATATCTGCCATTTCCTGCTGCATCTGCCTTTTACGGGCAATAAAGAAGACTTAAAAATTTCGGTTATTGATCTACACAGAGCGCAGATACGTACGAAAGTACCTCGTCGCTGGCGTGACAAAGACCTGATTGGCCTCTATTTTTCATCGCTAAACATCGGGTTGACACAGCGGGATATCTGGCGGTTTATGCGGGTTTATTTTGGCGAAAATTTACGAAGTATATTTCGTAAAGAAGAACAACTGATTGATAGCGCCATGATTAAAGCAGAAAAAATTAAAGAAAGAACTGCAAGGAAATCTCTTTAATTTTATTTATTGAACATATCTGAGAAGTCATTCTTCTGAGACATTTTTTATGGATTCTTATGAAAGCATTAATTATAAATGACACCGGTAATTCTTATCACTGGGGATGCTATGGCACATCAACGGCGATAAAAGAAAAACTAAAAGCATACGGTATTAGTGAAATATCCACTTTTTCCTGTGAGGAGGGGGGGGAGAATAGAAAATTCACCTAAAAAAAGTCTTTTGGTCTATAGCAAAAATAAAATGGTCAGGGAACTTGCAAAGCTTTACTACATATCATATTTTCGCAAGAAGTTACCTGTACTGTGGGAATCGTTGACGAAAAGTGATTGTGTAGTTATCAATGGTGAAGGCACAATAAATAGTATACATGTAGCCACAAGATTTATATTCTTTATAATATTTTTGGCTAAAGATGTCTGCCATAAAAAAGGTATATCTAATCAATCATTCTTGTTATCCGAAGCTAAGTAGTGAAAAGCAGATCTATTATTATAAATGTGCATATTCAAGGTGTGACTTTGTCTCTGCCAGAGAAAAAAGATCGTACGATATTATATCTAATATATTATCAGTCAAGGTTGAACAGTCATTTGACAGTCTACCATTGCTGGTAAAATCCCTGGCAAAAGATATTCCTGATCACCAGTGCAATGAAAAATATATTTGTTTGTCGGGTGCTGTTAATTATAATAAAGAAAATTCATCCTTTATCGCATCTGAGATTTTAAAAAAATATAAAAACCATAAAGTTATTTATCTTGTGGGTTCTCCATCAGGAATGAACAACGAAGAACCAGAAGTCATTGAAAGTCTAAAGAAGCATATTCCTGAGCTCATTGTTCATGATGCAACATCATTTACAGAATGGTTGTCTATAATTAAGAGCGCCGTTGTTCTGATCTCTGGCAGGTATCATTATTCTATCGCTGCGATGTGTTTTGGAACACCTACAATTTGTTTCTCGTCAAACACACCGAAATTAGATGAGATTAATAAAATGTTTAATCTTCCAGAATGCGTCCGGACACATGATGATTTTATTAGAGCACTCAAAGAAATTGAACAGACCTCATGGCGCTCGTTAACGGATGAAATGTCAACGCTGGCAGAAAATAACTATAATTTTCTTCGGCCTCTTGGTAAATAATAGAATCCAGCTATCAGGTTATTATTGATTCGGTATGGATAAAGAAATATGAAAATTGCATTTGTAGGTGAAGCCGTTTCCGGGTTTGGCGGAATGGAAACGGTCATCCGGGATGTTATCAATAACTTTCAGACCGAATATACTGGATTCCCATGCGAAATGTTCTTCTTTTGTCGTAATGACAAGATGGATAAAGCATGGTTAAGCGGCATCCATTATTCGTGCTCTTTTTCTAATATTCGACTAGGTTTTTTTACGTCGGGCAAAGCATATCCATAACTTTAGCAACTGGTTAAAGAAAACAGAACCCGATGTGGTGATCTGTATTGATGTGCTGTCTTGCCTGTTTGCCAGCAAAGCGCGGAAGAAGTCGGGACGGGATTTTACAATATTCTCCTGGCCCCATTTTTCACTGGATCATAAAAAACACGCAGAATGTGTTGTCTGGGCCGATTATCATCTGGCAATCAGCAGTGGTATTAAACAGCAAATGATTGCTCGCGGTATTGATCAAAAAAGATATCACTGTTGTTTATAATCCTGTATCCAGAAAATCAGAGATTATTCCGCAACCTGAAGAAGGTCAACCCGCAGTCTTTCTGTATGTCGGAAGGATGAAGTTTGAGGGACAAAAAAGAATTAAGGACCTGCTGGATGGCTTATCTCATGCTCAGGGCGAGTGGCGGTTGCATGTGATTGGCGATGGTTCTGATTTCGAAAAATGTCAGGCCTATGGGCGAGAGTTGGGCATTGACACGCGTATTACCTGGCATGGCTGGCAGGTTGATCCATGGCAGGTCGTTCGGAATGAAGTTAAAAAAAGTATCAGCATTATTGCTGACATCATCGTTTGAAGGATTTGGCATGGCGATACTCGAGGCGATGTCATATGGCATTCCTTGTATCAGTTCTGATTGTATGTCTGGTCCACGAGATATGATCCAACCGGGGATTAATGGCGATTTATATCCACCGAAGGATCTCCAACAGTTTACAGATCTGCTCAACCAAATCCTTAGTGGGCATGTGAAGTATGATAATAATCTGATTCCCGCTACGATAGACAAATTCTATAATGAAGTCTATTTTCAGAATTTAAGCAGTGCAATATTTTCCAAAATAAATAAGTGATCACTATGACTCAAACGTATTTTGAAGAAAAAGTCATTCAGCAGACTTTAGATTATAACTATGCAGAACATAGTGATGTTAAAAAAGTTTAATATTGCCTATGGAATTGACAAGAATTTCCTTTTTGGTTGCGGTGTGTCCATTGCGTCGATACTGATTGCCAACCCCAATATTCGATTTGCTTTTCATGTATTTACAGATTCATTTAGCAATGAAGAACAAGCGCGATTTACTGCGCTTGCAAAGCAATACGCTACCCAAATTGTTGTGTATCTCGTTGACTGTGAACAATTAAAATCGTTACCGAGTACCAAAAACTGGTCTTATGCAACGTACTTCCGATTTATTATCGCTGATCGCTTCGCGGATAAAACGGATAAAGTGCTGTATCTGGATGCGGATATTGCCTGCCAGGGAAGTGTGCAAGAATTGATTGACCTCCAGTTTGCGGAACATGAAATTGCTGCCGTCGTAGCGGAGGGGGGAATCAGAGTGGTGGACGAAACGCTCAATCAGTCTGGCAACGCCGGGACTGGTTTCTGGCTACTTTAATGCGGGCTTTTTTGCTGATTAACCTCCCCGTCTGGACCGCTGAGGATATTTCCCGCAGGGCTATTGAGATGTTACGCGATCCTGATGTGGTGCAGCGCATCACTCATTTGGATCAAGATGTATTGAATATGTTGCTGGTCGGCAAGGCGCGTTTTATTGGCAAAAAAGTTTAATACTCAGTTCAGCATCAATTACGAGTTAAAGCCTGACGTGGTCAATCCCGTGGATGGAAACACGGTGTTCATTCATTATATCGGGCCAACCAAGCCCTGGCATCAATGGGGAAACTACCCTATTGCACAGAGCTTTTTGAATGCAAAAAAAATTGTCCCCCTGGTGTGATGTTGAATTGCTGAAACCTAAAAACAGTCATCAATTACGTTATGCGGCAAAGCATATGTTTAATCAGAAGCAATACGTCGCAGGCCTGATTGATTATGCACTTTACTTTAAAAGCAAGATTATTAAATAAAAATAATTATAGGTGATGCAGTGGACTCATTTCCTGAAATAGAGATAGCAGAATATAAAGTTTTTGATGAGCGCTATGATGATATTGATAACACATTAAATATCTCTTATGGAATCGATGAGAACTATCTTGATGGTGTCGGGGTATCTATTACCTCGGTATTAATTCATAATGATATAAATGTTGCATTTCATATCATTTGTGACAACTATACACAAACTTTCGTTGATAAAATTGAAGCGCTGGCGCAAGAATATAAAATAAAAATTTCATTGTATCTTATCGATGTCAAATGCCTTGAGATATTGCCGAAAACACAGGTCTGGTCAAGAGCCATGTATTTTCGACTATTCGCTTTTGATTATCTGTATCATAAGCTAGATAAATTGCTGTATCTTGACGCCGATGTTATCTGCAAAGGCCCTCTGGATCATCTTCTAAACCTTGACCTTAATGATAACGTCGCGGCGGTGGTAAAAGATGTTGACTCAATTCAGTCTCGGGTAAATGAAAGACTCCCCTCCTATAATCTACAGGGACGATATTTTAACTCCGGCGTTGTGTTGATAAATCTTCGGCAATGGGCTGAGAAGCGATTAACTGAAAGGGCATTATCGCTTTTGATAGGCGACGATGGATGTGCAACATTTTTTAAATACCCCGATCAGGATGTCCTGAATATATTGCTGTGTGATAAAGTTTATTTTTTGCCTCGTGAATATAATACGATTTACACGATTAAAAGTGAGCTAAGCGATAAAACGCATAAGAAGTATTTAAATATAATCCATGCGGATACAAAACTGATTCACTTTACGGGGGGCGACAAAACCCTGGCATGCCTGGGCAAACTATCCATCCGTAATTTATTATACCAATGCCTTTATTAAATCGCCGTGGAAAAATGTTCCTGCCAAAGAAGCACGGACGATGGTTGAGTATAAAAAAAAGATATAAACATCTTTTAGTTCAGAAACATTATCTGCGAGGAGTCATTGCGGGTGCAGCGTACCTCTATCGTAAAATTTTAGCAAAATGATAACTTTATAATTATGATCATTGAAACAAAAGTTAAAAACTATACTGTATTCGTAAAGCAAGATGGTGAAAAATACATTGATATTTTTAATGATTTTTTAACACAGAATCTTAAGGTACTAAAAGTCTTTCGTAGTATTGAGGACACTAAGGTCGTGTTAATCGATACAGACCATGGACAATATATCCTGAAAGTATTTCACCCTAAAGTAAAAAACACTGAGAGATTTTTTAAATCGCTGGTTAAAGGGGATTACTACGAAAAGCTTTTTTTATCAGACCGATCGCGTTCGTCGGGAAGGTTTTGATGCACTAAATGATTTCTATTTGCTTGCCGAAGTGAAGACTCTGCGTTATGTGCATACTTATATAATGATTATTGAGTATATCCAGGGTATTGAGCTGGTTGACATGCCCGTCATTTCTTCCGACGTGAAAGAGAAGATAAAACAGTCTATTCAGGGATTACATCAACATGGTATGGTTTCAGGTGACCCACATAAAGGTAACTTCATATTACAGAATGATGAGATAAGAATAATCGATCTGTCCGGGAAAAGACCTTCCCGACAGCGAATGGCGAAAGATCGCATTGATTTAGAACGCCACTATGGTATTGAAAATACTGGAAAAGACTTAGGTTTTTATCTCCTGGTTTATAAGAAGAAATGGCGAAATTTCCTTCGTCGTCTGAAAGGGAAAAGTGTGCGCTAAGCTTCAATGTGAATTTTCGAATATTGCTTTTGGTCGTTCTAAATGCAAAAATGAGTTCGTATATTTTATGAGCAAATCTGTTGTCCTGGTTTGTTCATCCACGCTAAAGATTAACAATGAACACTTTCCTCAAAGATTCATCGTGATTTAAGTTGCATGACAAGCCTACAGGTTTCATATGAGTAATGTTAAGTTTATAACTCGAGCAGGTGTTCAGCAACTTATTGCCAGCAGAACATCTGATAACGTAATCATTTTCTTATCGGGACCAACTTCCCGAGGGACACCGCTTTCTCTTTTACAAAACAATGATGTCATTACCGTTAACGGTGCAGCGGAATACTTGCTCAGTAATAGTATTACTCCCTTCATTTATGTTTTAACAGATGCGCGTTTTTTGCTACAAAGACGTCATGATTTTTATCAATTCAGTCGGGCAAGCAAATTTACTGTTGTTAATATGGATGTTTATGAAGCCGCCACGGAAGATGATAAAAAATATATGCGGACTCATTGTTATATTTTACGTGCATTTTATAAACGTGAAAAAGGTGGTTTGTTCAAGAAGCTGAAACTGGAAATGCTTTCAAAATGGCACAAAGCGTTATTGATTCGTGTGCCGGTTTCTAAACGTAAAAGACTGGTTGGGTTTAGCAAGGATATCAGCTTAGGATACTGCTCATGTCATACCGTGGCATATACGGCGATGCAGATTGCTTATTCATTAGGTTATAACAACACGATCTGCTCCGGGTTAGATATCACCGGCAGCTGTGCGCGCTTTTATGATGAGAGTCGTAACCCGATGCCTTCTGAACTGAGCAAGGATTTGGGCAAAATTCTGCCATTTTTCCAGTTTATGTGTGAGAACGTAGATGATTTTAGTATTTATAATCTGTCTGACGATACCGCAATAAGCTACGATATTATTCCCTTTATCAAGGCAATGGATGTTGCAAACTTGCCATCTAAACAACGCATTATGAACAAAGCGCACGATCTCCACGATCGTGCTGATTCTTATGTCAGTTAGTGTTAACCTCTTTTTTTATTGTCGTGTGGTAACTCGAATGGGTCTAGGTGCTTTTCATAAGAAAAAAAGATACTGCATAAATAAAATTAAGATTAATTTTCTGTCTTTTTTCTTTAACCCGAAAAAGAATATAAAAGTTAATGCAGACAACATTCAGACCTGTTTGCTCATCCATGATAACAACAAGTTAGGCGATTTAATTGTTTTGAGTTCGCTGTATCGTGAATTGTCTAATCGTGGTGTTAAACTGTCAATATTAACCTCAGCAACAGGACGCGCATTTCTTTCTGGTAACAGCAGAATACATCAATTTTATATTAAGAAATCTAATGCTATCAGTGATGTGCTGGCATTGCGGAAACAACTTTCTGGCAAGTCTTTCGACATTGTGCTTGACCCTTTTGAAACCATGCCCTCCTTTGGCCATAGCATGCTGTTGTCTGGCGTTAGCCACTCCTATGTCCTTGGTTTTGATAAGTGGTATCAACGTTACTACACCGTTTATCATCCGCATGATGAGAAGTTAACGGCGCATATGTGCACGCGGGCAAGTGAGATCCTGCATCATTTTTATGGCGATGAGCGTAATGAATTTGATGTAAGTTATGATTTGCCGCTGCCTGAATCTGTTGAAAAAGATGTTCTGAATTTTATTGGCGACTCAAAAGTAATTATTATCAATGCGTTAGGCGCAAAGAAAATCTGCCGATTGTCTAATGAGCAGATCAGTATTATTTATTCGCATCTCCGTGAACATTACCCTGAATACAGAGTGATTTTTACCGGCTTAGCAGAAGACATCCGTTCAATTGCGCTATCCGGAATAGAATCTCTTCCTTTTAATGAATTTATTTATACCGTTGCACTGACCAAATTCAGTCAGTATGTAATCTCGGTGGATACCGCACTGGTCCATATTGCATCGGCCTATGAAATTCCCACGCTCGCACTTTATCCAAATGCGCGACAAACCACCTACCCATCACACCTCATCTGGGCGCCGAATAACTGCAACGCGCTACAGGTGGTCTCTCCGACGTATACGGTGAAGGATATAAGCCTGAAAGTGCTGACTGAATCGGTAGAGGGTTTGCTGTCGAAATATCAGAAGTGAGGGAAGGCTCACTTCTGATCGTCAGGTTATTGTGGCGCGATATCGCTGTGCTGTCGATTTTTCTTGAGGAAAAGCATTAACACAATCGCTGTGATTAATATAATTGGTACGCTACGAGACCAGAGAATAACATCACTCAGCCCGATACCGATGGCGGCTAACGTTAAGGCAAACAGTCCCAGCGAACGATGGTAATAGACCGTAAAGAACAGCGCGATATAGAAGAAAAGCGTCGACAGAACCCCGGCAATCCCTTTCAACGAAGCGGCTTCGATGAATTCATTATGTAAGTGTATATTCGAAAATGTCAGAGCGCCTTGTAGATATTCATGCTCAGTTGCGAGTTCTTTCATCCGCTGGCCACGTGTATCGGCGGATCTCGCCGCGAACGGAGCCTCTTTAAAGATGTCAAAACCTATTTCATACATTGCCAGTCGTGCGCCAAGGGAAGTCTTGCTATTACCGTGGCTATAGTGTGTCAGATCCGACATGCCTTCGTGGTAGCGGTTATAAATTGGCTTACTAAACAGGGCAACCAGCACAGCCAACGCAATCAAAAAGCCAATCACGGAAAAGAAGAGTTTTTTGGGAGATTTGATATACCCTGCAACCAACGACAGCGCACATATCACCGGGAAGATCAGCAGCGCGGAGCGTGTCTGGGTAAGAGCCAGAGAATAGAATATCGCAATGGTATTCAGTAAGAATAATATCGGGTGATTCCGTTGGGCGTAGAGGATTGATATCCCACTGACAATCCCGACAAACATGATGGAGTAGGCTGCGCCCGTAGCCGTACCAATGCCAAAATCAAGGCGTGCTATGCCTGTGGTGGTTTTAATGTAATACGCATATCCCGCGATAAAAAATGACAGCGAATACAGGATATAAAGCGGTAATTCTTTCTTAAAGCGAATTCTTGACGTCAGCGCCAGTAAAGTAAGAAAAGCGCCAAAGAGAAAGATTTTCGCCGTGTTCAAATAACTGTGGTAGGTCGCACGGAAAGGAGAGTTATCAACCTTGAAGGCAGAATACCAGGCAACATCCAGTGCGCCGATGATCAAAATAGCAAGCGGCAACAACCAGTACTGCACCGAATAGCTTTCAGGTTTACCGCGCAAAAGCAGCGCTAACAGACCCAGTATCGCGGTGACATTATAGAGCTTCATGCTCAGCGTATTATCAAACAGTGCAACAATCAGCGTAACCGCGCAGAGTAAATAGGTTGTTATTTCCAGAGCTGAAGACATCTTCCTGACGTAGCTATTCCACGGACTCGTAAGACTCAAGGTTGGCATTCATTTACCTTTAGAAGAATGATAATAATTCGCTGTGAACCACATTAGCATTGAGTTTCGCTAAATTATTCTCTGGCGCGCGACACGCCGCCTGGTTCTTCCCGTAACCACCAATGAGCCCTGGATCCGTAGGGCCGTATAACGTCAGATTGGGGCGATCGAGTGCGGCGGTCAGATGGCTTAACCCGGTATCGACTGAAACGACAAATTTTGCCCCCGCCAACACGCGTGCAACGCCTTCCAGCGTCATTCGCGGTAATACCTCAACGTGAGCGTATCCCTCTGATAATCTCTTCGCCCGCGCTTCTTCATGAGGCGCACCCCAGGGCAATTTAATGCTTATCCCACTGTCAGCCAGCAGACCGATTAAGGTTCGCCAGTTTGCCTCTGGCCAGTGCTTATCATCGCGCGTTGTGGCATGCAAAAATACCGCATAAGGCGGTTCATCTGTATTTCCATCGGTCAGGAAATGCTGCGCAATGGCATAATCGCCTTGCGACGCCGGTTTCTGATAGCCTAAGCTTTTGGCAAACAGTTCGCGGGTTCGCTCTACAGCATGCTGTTGTCTGGCAATATGATGGCGGCGATTATAGAACAGGCTGGCCAGCGGCTCGCGCGCAGTCTGCCAGTCCATGCCATGTTTTATCCCTTTTGCCAGACGGGTAACCAACGCCGCGCTTTTCACTAGCCCCTGCGCATCGATAACCGCGTCATAGCGTTCGGCCTGTATGGCATCGCGAAAGGCTTTGCGTTCGGCTGTAACCGGCGCGGAAAACCAGGCTTTACGCCAGCGGCGAATCGCCACGGGAATAACGCGATTCACCGCGGGATGCCATGACGGTATTTGCGCAAATCCTTCTTCAACCACCCAGTCAAACTGAATATCCGGGATAGCCTGTTGCGCATCCGTAAGCGCGGGCAACGTATGTAACACATCACCCATGGAGGATGTTTTGACGATCAGAACCCGCATTCGTCAGGCTTCCTCTTGCAGTAACAGACTGTTGAGTTCTTCCAGAACACGCGCCGGTGTAATATCGATCAGACTCTGATGATAGCCTTCGGCGGCATCGCCTTTGCGTACTTTGTGATAGCCCGTTATCAGGCGAATCACGCGGGCTTTATGTGACAGCGGCGGGGTGAAATCCGGGCTGCTGGGACCATACAGCGCAACCAGTGGACGATTTAACGCCGCCGCGACGTGCATGAGACCGGAATCGTTAGTGACTACCGCTTTACACGCGCCAATCAGAATGACGGCCTGTTCAAGTTGTGTTTCGCCGGCCAGATTACGGCACCACGCCTGCTGTTCATCGCTTAATGAAGCCAGTATCTCGTTACCGGCTTCGTGGTCTTTTGCCGAGCCGAACAACACAATTTGATGGCCTTCGTCGATAAGGTGTTTGGCCAGTTCCGCATAGTGATAGTGCGGCCAGCGTTTTGCCGGACCAAACTCCGCGCCGGGGCAAAAACCGATCATTGGGCGTTCATCGGAAAGGGAAAATGCATTGCAGGTTAACGACTTCTCCCCTTCACTTACCTGGAGTTGCGGCCATAAAAGCGGTTGTGGCAGATCTTTTGCCGACCGCATGACGCCTTTGTCATAGGCCAGCGCCACATAGCGCTCTACCATCAGCGGCCAGGCGGTTTTATCCAGCACGCGCGCATCGTTAAGCAGGCCGTAGCGCATTTCGCCGCGCCAGCCAGTGCGGTGAGGAATACCGGCAAAGAACGGCACCAGTGCTGATTTGAAGGAGTTTGGCAGGACATATGCGCGGTCGTAGCGCTTCTCGCGCAGGCTGTGACCGAGCTTGCGCCGTTCGCCGAGTTCAAGCGCCCCGTGGCCGAGCGGCATCGGGATCGCCTCGTTGACTTCCGGCATCCGCGATAACAACGGACGGCACCACGCGGGTGCCATCACGTCGATTATCGCCTGGGGATAGCGTGCCTTGAGCGTGCGATAGAGACTTTGCGACATCATCATGTCGCCTACCCAGGACGGGCCAATCACCAGAATCCTCATAGATTGCCTGCCTTACGCGTCGCGGTTCAGCCAGGTCATATATTCCGTTACGCCTTCGGCAACGGTCTTGAACGGTTTGTCATAACCGGCAGCACGCAGGTTAGTGAGATCGGCCTGGGTGAATGCCTGATAGCGGCCTTTCAGTTTTTCCGGGAACGGAATGTACTCAAGTTCACTTTTCTTATGGTAGGCCAGTGCGGCATCGGCCACCGCCTGGAAGGATTCTGCACGACCGGTGCCCAGGTTAAAGATGCCGGAGACGCCGTTCTCCCAGAACCAGAGATTGACGTCCGCCACGTCGCCGACGTACACGAAGTCGCGCTTGAAGTTTTCGCTACCTTCAAAAAGCTTCGGCGTTTCGCCATTGTTGAGCTGAGTATTGAGATGGAAAGCCACGCTCGCCATGCTACCTTTATGACCTTCGCGCGGTCCGTAGACGTTGAAGTAACGGAAACCGACGATCTGCGAATTAGCTTCTGGCAGGATCTGACGGACATACTCGTCAAACAGGAATTTGGAGTAGCCGTAGACGTTCAGCGGTTTCTCATATTCGCGGGATTCGATGAAATCAGACGTGCGACCGCCATAGGTGGCAGCAGAAGACGCATACAGGAACGGAATTTCGCGCTCCAGGCAGTAATGCAGCAGCTCTTTGGAGTACTGATAGTTGTTATCCATCATGTACTTGCCGTCCCACTCGGTGGTGGAAGAGCAGGCGCCTTCGTGGAAAATCGCTTCGATATCGCCGAACTCTTCGCCCGCCATAATCTGGATTAAGAAATCTTCTTTATCCATATAGTCGGCAATGTTCAGATCCACCAGGTTAACAAACTTGGTGCCGTCTTTCAGGTTGTCCACCACCAGGATATCGGTGATGCCTTTATCATTCAGGGATTTAACGATGTTGCTGCCGATAAAGCCCGCGCCGCCGGTAACGATGATCATAACTGTAACCTATGAATTATGGAGTCAGAGACAATCTCAGACACGAATACCTCTTATCATATCACTACATAGCGCAGGCTTCAGCCATTCACCGAAGGGTCGTGTGGGTACGCGTGATTTATCCTGCATTTTGAAGAAGTGATAATGCGTCATCTCGTATCAGGGTCCATGGTTAGGTAAGATGTGCTGAAATTTGCCCAGTCTGGAGAATCGCAATGCGTGGGGATTTTTACAAACAGTTAGCCAACGATCTCGATACCGCCCATGCGGAAGGATTGTTTAAAGAAGAGCGCATTATTACGTCTGCTCAGCAGGCAGATATCACGGTGGCGGATGGCAGCCACGTCATTAACTTCTGCGCCAACAACTATCTGGGGCTGGCGAACCATCCGGAGTTGATTGCCGCGGCAAAAGCCGGTATGGATTCTCACGGTTTCGGGATGGCGTCGGTGCGCTTTATCTGCGGCACCCAGGACAGCCATAAGCAGCTTGAACAAAAGCTGGCTTCCTTCCTCGGCATGGAAGACGCCATTCTTTATTCCTCCTGCTTCGATGCTAACGGCGGTCTGTTTGAAACGCTTCTTGGCGCCGAAGACGCCATTATCTCTGATGCGCTGAACCATGCCTCCATCATCGATGGCGTACGTCTGTGCAAAGCGAAGCGTTTCCGCTACGCCAACAACGATATGCAGGAACTGGAAGCGCGTCTGCAAGAAGCGCGCGACGCCGGGGCTCGTCATGTACTGATTGCCACTGATGGCGTGTTCTCCATGGATGGCGTCATCGCCAACCTGAAGGGCGTGTGCGATCTGGCGGACAAATACAACGCGCTGGTGATGGTCGATGACTCTCACGCGGTCGGGTTTGTCGGTGAGAACGGGCGTGGCTCGCATGAGTATTGTGATGTGATGGGCCGCGTAGACATCATTACCGGCACGCTGGGTAAAGCCCTTGGCGGTGCGTCCGGCGGCTATACTGCTGCCCGTAAAGAGGTGGTTGAGTGGTTACGTCAGCGCTCCCGCCCGTATCTGTTCTCTAACTCGCTGGCACCGGCGATTGTCGCTGCTTCCATCAAAGTGCTTGAGATGGTCGAATCGGGTGGTGAACTGCGCGATCGCCTGTGGGCAAACGCCCGCCAGTTCCGCGAACAAATGTCTGCCGCCGGGTTTACCCTGGCGGGTGCCGATCACGCAATTATCCCGGTGATGCTGGGTGATGCGGTGATCGCGCAAGATTTTGCCCGCGAGCTGCAAAAAAGAGGGCATTTACGTCACAGGATTCTTCTATCCGGTTGTTCCGAAAGGCCAGGCGCGTATCCGTACGCAGATGTCTGCGGCGCATACCCCGGAACAAATCACCCGCGCGGTGGAAGTCTTCACCCGCATTGGTAAACAACTGGGCGTTATTGCCTGAGGATGTGAGATGAAAGCGTTATCCAAACTGAAAGCGGAAGAGGGCATCTGGATGACCGACGTTCCGGAACCGGAAGTCGGCCACAACGATCTGCTGATTAAAATCCGTAAAACAGCCATCTGCGGCACTGACGTTCACATCTATAACTGGGATGAATGGTCGCAAAAAACTATCCCGGTTCCTATGGTCGTCGGCCATGAGTACGTTGGCGAAGTGGTCGGTATCGGTCAGGAAGTGAAAGGCTTCAGGATCGGTGACCGCGTCTCTGGGGAAGGCCATATTACCTGCGGACACTGTCGCAACTGTCGTGGCGGACGCACGCACCTGTGCCGTAATACCACGGGCGTGGGCGTGAACCGTCCGGGCTGTTTCGCAGAATACCTGGTGATCCCGGCGTTCAACGCGTTCAAAATTCCGGATAATATCTCTGACGATCTGGCCTCCATCTTTGACCCGTTTGGCAATGCGGTGCATACGGCGTTGTCGTTCGATCTGGTCGGCGAAGACGTGCTGGTGTCGGGAGCTGGCCCTATCGGCATCATGGCGGCGGCGGTAGCGAAGCATGTGGGCGCACGCAACGTGGTAATCACCGACGTGAATGAGTACCGCCTTGAGCTGGCGCGTAAGATGGGCATCACCCGCGCAGTCGACGTATCAAAAGAGAGCCTGACGGACGTGATGGAAGAACTGGGCATGACTGAAGGATTTGATGTCGGCCTGGAGATGTCCGGTGCGCCGCCAGCTTTCCGCACGATGCTCGACACCATGAACCACGGTGGCCGCATTGCGATGCTGGGAATTCCGCCATCCGACATGTCTATCGACTGGACGAAGGTCATCTTTAAGGGGTTGTTCATTAAGGGCATTTACGGCCGCGAGATGTTCGAAACCTGGTACAAGATGGCCGCGCTGATTCAGTCTGGTCTGGATCTGTCGCCGATCATCACCCACCGCTTCTCGATTGATGAGTTCCAGAAAGGCTTTGACGCCATGCGTTCAGGCCAGTCCGGGAAAGTCATTCTCAGCTGGAATTAATCAGAAAAGGCCGGAAAATCCGGCCTTATTTCCTGGTAATGACTCCAACTTATTGATAGTGTTTTATGTTCAGATAATGCCCGATGACTTTGTCATGCAGCTCCACCGATTTTGAGAACGACAGCGACTTCCGTCCCAGCCGTGCCAGGTGCTGCCTCAGATTCAGGTTATGCCGCTCAATTCGCTGCGTATATCGCTTGCTGATTACGTGCAGCTTTCCCTTCAGGCGGGATTCATACAGCGGCCAGCCATCCGTCATCCATATCACCACGTCAAAGGGTGACAGCAGGCTCATAAGACGCCCCAGCGTCGCCATAGTGCGTTCACCGAATACGTGCGCAACAACCGTCTTCCGGAGCCTGTCATACGCGTAAAACAGCCAGCGCTGGCGCGATTTAGCCCCGACATAGCCCCACTGTTCGTCCATTTCCGCGCAGACGATGACGTCACTGCCCGGCTGTATGCGCGAGGTTACCGACTGCGGCCTGAGTTTTTTAAGTGACGTAAAATCGTGTTGAGGCCAACGCCCATAATGCGGGCAGTTGCCCGGCATCCAACGCCATTCATGGCCATATCAATGATTTTCTGGTGCGTACCGGGTTGAGAAGCGGTGTAAGTGAACTGCAGTTGCCATGTTTTACGGCAGTGAGAGCAGAGATAGCGCTGATGTCCGGCGGTGCTTTTGCCGTTACGCACCACCCCGTCAGTAGCTGAACAGGAGGGACAGCTGATAGAAACAGAAGCCACTGGAGCACCTCAAAAACACCATCATACACTAAATCAGTAAGTTGGCAGCATCACCTATTTCCTGAGGAATATCCGGAAAGCTGTAAAGAAATGTCATTGTCATAAATAATTCGTAATTGCGCCGTAGTCTTATATTGCTGTTTATCTGATGCCCCTACGCTGAAGTCTCCTGGAACCTTTACAAATATTATTATCAGCCTTAATCGTTTCTTAATACAAAGGCTGTAAAAAAGGCGGATAACTTCAAAGGCATTCGGTAATTTATTATGATGAACAGTACAAACAGACTCAGTGTTATTATCCCGTTATATAATGCGGGTAATGATTTTAAAGCCTGCATGGAATCGCTCATCGCGCAAACATGGACTGCCCTGGAAATTATTATTGTCAATGACGGGTCAACGGATAATTCTGTTGATATCGCAAAGTATTACGCCGAAAACTATCCTCATGTACGACTGTTGCACCAGGCGAATGCCGGGGCATCGGTGGCCCGTAACCGGGGAATGGACGTCGCAACCGGCAAATACGTTGCGTTTGTCGATGCGGATGATCTCGTCTATCCGCACATGTACGAAACGCTGATGACGATGGCGCTGGAAGACAATCTGGACGTTGCGCAGTGCAATGCCGACTGGAGCGAACGCGATACAGGCGTGACCTGGCAATCTATTCCGACAGACCGTATCCGCTCGACCGGCGTATTAACCGGCCCGGACTGGCTGCGTATGGCGCTCTCTTCTCGCCGCTGGACCCACGTGGTATGGATGGGGGGTTTATCGCCGTGAGGTGATTGAAAAGAATAATATTCGCTTTATTCCTGGCTTGCATCATCAGGATATTGTGTGGACTACCGAGTTTATGTTTAACGTGCTACGTGCCCGTTATACCGAAGAATCGTTGTATAAGTATTTCCTGCATCACAATTCTGTCAGCCGACTGAAACGTCAGGGTAATAAAAATCTGAATTATCAGCGGCATTACATTAAAATCACCCGCTTATTAGAAAAGCTGAACCGCAATTATGCCGACCGGATTACGATTTATCCGGAATTTCATCAACAAATAACGTATGAAGCATTGCGTGTTTGTCATTCCGTGCGCAAAGAGCCGGATATTTTGACGCGCCAGCGAATGATCGCCGAGATTTTTACCTCGGGGATGTATAAACGTATGCTGATGAACGTGCGCAGCGCAAAAGTCGCGTATCAGACGTTACTGTGGTCCGTGAGATTGTACCAATGGCGCGACAAGACGCGTTCGCACCATCGTACTGCGCGTAAAGCGCTTAATCTGGGTTAGCGGTAGTATCGCGGGGCGCTTTTCCCCAGCCTTGCCATTGATGTTGAAACCAGTTCACCAGCGTACTCTGGCTGATGCTTTCGTTTAATACGCTAAAGAACCGGCTGGTGTAGACAGGTTCTAACGGCTTCTTCGGTTTACACACCTTCACGCCGCGGAATGGATTTCGCGGCGCGTCGATAGTTTTTGGCGGCGTCAGGTTCGGCGTGGAGGTATCCACCTGCGGCTCATTGAGCAGACTGCTCGGGCGGACAAGAGTGATGTCGGCTGGCAGGTGATACACCATTTGCTGCAGAACACGCACCGTTGACGGATGAGGATGGCCTATCGCGATGGCCGAACCGTTGCGGCGCGCCAGATCAATCGCACGGGTAAACTGGCGGCGAATGTCCGCCTCGTTTTGCGTGTCGTCGAGAAACACTTTCCGCTTAATCACCTTCACACCGGTCCCGGATGCGGCACGCATCGCCTGGCTGTTGCCGATGGTCATACTGTCGAGAAAATAGAGATCGTAGCGTCCCAGCGCCTGCATCACTTTCTGCATACCAAACAGGCTGGAGGTCATCGCGCTGCCCATGTGGTTGTTGAGCCCCACCGCGAAAGGAACTTTGCCAACCGCCTCGCGAATAATTCGCTCAATTTCATCACTGCTCATTTCCGGGCGCAGAGTGTCTTTCTCCAGCGGCTGTTTACTCAACGGAGCCATCGGCAGATGGATCAGTACTTCATGGCCGCTGTTATGCGCTTTAGTCGCCATTTCGCGGGCATGAGGCGCGTTCGGCAACACGGCGACGGAGATTTCGGACGGCATCGCCAGGACCTGATTTTCATAATGCGGACGATAGCCAAAATCGTCGATCACGATGGCGAGTTTGCCGGCAAAAACAGGGGAGGCGAATGCCAGCAGGCTGGCGAATGAAAGAACGGTACGACGAAATTGAGGCAAAACTTATCTTCCCAACCACGGTTGTGGATTGACGGCCTGACCCTGGCGACGAATTTCGAAATAGAGCGACGGTCGACCCTGACCCCCCGCTGCTACCTACCAGCGCAATCGGCTGGCCGGCGCGAACCTGCGTACCGACACTGACCAGCGCACTCTGGTTGTAGCCATAAAGACTCATGTCGCCCTTGCCGTGTTCAACGACGACGACCAGTCCGTATCCCTGCAGCCAGTCAGCCAGAATGACGCGACCATCGGCAATGGCTTTCACTTCAGTGCCTTCAGACGCACCGATAACCATCCCCTTCCAACGTAGCTCACCTTGCAGTTGTTCGCCATAGCGATGCAGCGTCGGACCGCGAACGGGCCAGAATGCCTGGCCGCGTGGCGAACCCAGGCCGCCGGTACGCGACATCAGCGATTTCTCGCTGTCTGTGGGCTTGTAGGTGGTGCCTTTGCGGGTGGCCTCTTTCTGACGATTACGTACCGCTTCCGCCTCGCGCGCTTCGCGTTCAGCACGGGCTTTGGCGGCCGCCTCGGCGCGAGCAATGCTGTTACGCAGACGGGATTCGTTAGCGCGCAGCTCGCTGAGCTGTTGCTGACCTTGCTGAATGGAAGATTCCAGACCGGCGAGGGTTTTCTTACGTTCGTTACGCGCCTGTTCGAGCTTCGCCTGTTGGGCGCGTTGTTCATAGAGCAGCGTCTGTTGCTGGCTCTGCTTCTCTTCGAGTTCGGCACGCTGCGCTGCGACTTCTTCACGAGTCTGCTTCAACTCGCTAATGGTCTCCTGACGCGCCTGGTTTAAATAACCGAAGTAGGCCTGTAAACGCTGGCCGCGCTGACTCTCTTCACCGCTGAGGATAAGCTGAATACCGGTGTGTTCACCCTGACGAAAGGCGGCGTCCAGCTGCGCAGCAAGGCTGCGTTCCTGGTTGGCTTTTTGTCGTTCCAGCTTCGCGATGGAGGCATTCATCTCATCGATTTGCTTATTGAGTTGCGCAAGCGTGTTTTGCGTTTCACGTAACTGGCGCGCGGCGGCGGAGATGGCCTCTTCCTGCGCCTTCAATTGCGCAAGCAGGCTTGAACGCTGTTGCTGTTGCTGACGAACGGCACGTTCTTTGGCGGCGATATCCGCCTGAATGGATTTAAGTTGATCGCGGTCATCCGCGTGGGCGGAAAAGGCGCACAACAATACGCCAGCGCTCACCACGCTGGCGTAAATCAGGGGCCTGACTGAAAACCGCTTTGTTTTCATGGCCCCGGCTTTGGTATTCATCGCCTTTCCCCTCATGGGGAGGGATTATTCCACGATGAACAGCGGCTTACCAGTCATCTCTTGCGGGATTTCCATGCCCATCAGCGTCAACATGGTTGGCGCGATATCGGAAAGTTTGCCGCCTTCCACCGCTTTCACCTGTTTGTTGCCGACATAAATCAGCGGAACCGGCAGGTTAGTATGCGCGGTGTGCGCCTGGCCTGTTGCCGGATCGCGCATCTGCTCGGCGTTGCCGTGGTCTGCGGTGATCAGCAGTTGGCCGCCAACGGATTCAACCGCTTTCGTGACCTGCTCAACACAGTGGTCCAGCGCTTCAACCGCTTTAACAGCCGCTTCCATCACGCCTGTATGACCGACCATGTCGCCGTTCGGATAGTTACAGATGATGGTGTCGTATTTACCGCTTTCGATAGCGGCAACCAGTTTTTCGGTCAGCTCAGCGGAACTCATTTCCGGCTGCAGATCGTAGGTCGCCACTTTCGGCGAGTTGATCAGAATGCGATCTTCACCGGTGAACGGTTCTTCAACGCCGCCGTTGAAGAAGAAGGTGACGTGGGCGTATTTTTCGGTTTCGGAGATGCGCAACTGGGTTTTGTCATTCTTCGCCATCCACTCGCCAAATGTGTTCGCCAGCGAGGCTGGTGGGTAGGCCACCGCGGTTTTGATGTCGGCCGCGTATTCGGTCAGCATCACGAAGTTCAGGTTAACCACTTTCTTACGCGCAAAGCCGTCAAAGTCAGCGTTAACAAACGCACGGGTGATCTCACGCGCACGGTCAGCACGGAAGTTCATGAAAATGAGCGTGTCGCCATCTTCCATCGCGGCATCGGCCTGACCTGCAGCACGGATCACAGTCGCTTTGACGAATTCATCGTTTTCATCACGCGCATAGGCCGCCTGCAGCCCTTCCACGGCGGTATTGGCCTGGAATTCACCCTGCGCCAGCGTCATGAGGTCATACGCTTTTTCAACGCGATCCCAACGGTTGTCACGATCCATGGCGTAGTAACGACCAATGATCGACGCTACGCGACCTTTGCCGAGTGCGGCAAATTTGTCTTCGAATTTTTTCAGGGAGGATTCAGCGCTGCGCGGCGGCGTATCGCGACCGTCGAGGAAGGCGTGCAGATAGATTTTCTCTGCGCCACGTTCAGCAGCCAGTTCAACCATCGCCATGATGTGATCTTCGTGACTATGAACGCCACCGGCAGAGAGCAAACCCATGATGTGCACGGCTTTACCGGCGTTTTTCGCCTGGTCAACGGCTGCGGTCAGCGTGGGATTAGCAAAGAAAGTGCGTTCTTTAATTTCAACGTCCAGACGGGTCAGGTCCTGATACACGATGCGGCCCGCGCCCAGGTTAACGTGACCGACTTCGGAGTTACCCATCTGACGATCGGGCAGGCCCACTTCCAGACCGGAAGCATCGATCAGGGTATGCGGGCGTTTTGCCCACAGCGCATCCATAACCGGGGTTTTGGCAGTAAAAATGGCGTTATCCTGGCTGTCTTCACGGTAGCCATAGCCATCCAGAATCACCAGTACCATAGGTTTTTTAGAAACCGACATTGCGAAACCTCACACTCAAGAGACAAAATAATTGCGTAATTTTACTACAGCTGAATCGATAAAATAGCCTCAGAAGATCAAAGAATGGGGCAGGGTGGTTCCTGGATGGCTCCGATTTGCACTTTTTTTTCCGTAGTGCCCCGCAAAAATGCAATCCATTGCACGCACTGGCTGTATTTGCGCCAACGCGCAGGTATACTCCTGTCCTGGTTTTTTTAATCACTGAGTCGGGAGTTGTTACCCCCCCATGCAAGAAATTATGCAATTTGTTGGTCGCCATCCCATACTGAGTATCGCCTGGATTGCGTTACTGGTGGCGGTTTTGTTCACCACGTTTAAGGGCCTGACGTCAAAAGTTAAGGTCATCACTCGTGGCGAAGCCACGCGTCTTATTAACAAAGAAGACGCCGTGATCGTCGATTTACGTCAGCGTGACGATTTCCGTAAAGGTCATATCGCAGGCTCTGTTAATCTGCTGCCGAGCGAAATTAAAGCCAATAACGTAGGCGAGCTGGACAAGCACAAAGACAAACCGGTGATCGTAGTTGATGGTTCCGGTATGCAGTGCCAGGAAGCGGCGAATGCGCTGATCAAAGCGGGCTTTGAGAAAGTGTCTGTGCTGAAAGAAGGTGTTGCAGGCTGGAGCGGCGAGAACCTGCCGCTGGTTCGCGGGAAATAATATTCCCGACGTAAACGAATTTGGAGATAAGTATGGCCAACATCGAGATCTATACCAAAGCAACCTGCCCGTTTTGCCATCGTGCGAAGGCGCTGTTAAACAGCAAGGGTGTGAGTTTCCAGGAACTCCCGATTGACGGCGACGCCGTGAAGCGTGAAGAGATGATCAAGCGCAGTGGTCGTACGACGGTTCCGCAGATTTTTATTGATGCACAGCACATTGGCGGCTGTGACGACTTGTATGCGTTGGATGCGCGTGGTGGACTTGATCCCCTGCTGAGCTAACGCTGGGCCATGTTATTGGCATCAAGCGCTATTTAAGGACAACACTAAAGGGTTTTCTACACATGTCAGAACAAAATAACACCGAAATGGCTTTCCAGATCCAGCGTATTTACACCAAAGATGTCTCTTTCGAAGCGCCAAATGCGCCGCATGTTTTCCAGAAAGATTGGCAGCCAGAGGTTAAACTTGATCTGGATACAGCATCTACCCAACTGGCAGATGACGTATACGAAGTGGTGCTGCGTGTTACCGTAACGGCTTCCCTCGGTGAAGAAACGGCGTTCCTGTGCGAAGTTCAGCAAGGCGGTATCTTCTCTATCAGCGGAATCGAAGGCACCCAGATGGCGCATTGCCTGGGCGCATACTGCCCGAACATTCTGTTCCCGTATGCCCGCGAATGCATCACCAGCCTGGTTTCACGTGGTACGTTCCCGCAACTGAACCTTGCGCCGGTTAACTTCGATGCGCTGTTCATGAACTATTTACAGCAGCAGGCTGGCGAAGGTACTGAAGAACATCAGGATGCCTGATGAACCAAAGTAATGCTTCAATGACTGTGATCGGTGCCGGCTCGTACGGCACCGCTCTTGCCATCACCCTGGCAAGAAATGGCCACCAGGTTGTCCTGTGGGGCCACGATCCTAAACATATCGCGACCCTTGAGCACGATCGCTGCAACGTCGCGTTCCTCCCGGATGTGCCTTTCCCCGACACGTTACGCCTCGAAAGCGACTTAGCCACTGCGCTGGCGGCCAGCCGCGATATTCTGGTGGTCGTGCCCAGCCACGTCTTTGGCGAGGTGCTGCGTCAGATTAAACCGCTGATGCGTCCTGACGCGCGTCTGGTCTGGGCAACCAAAGGGCTGGAAGCAGAGACGGGGCGCCTGTTGCAGGACGTTGCCCGTGAAGCGCTGGGCGATAAAATCCCGCTGGCGGTGATTTCTGGTCCGACGTTCGCGAAAGAGCTGGCGGCAGGCATGCCAACGGCCATCTCCCTGGCCTCCACTGACGACTCCTTTGCTGACGACCTACAGCAACTGCTGCACTGCGGCAAAAGCTTTCGCGTTTACAGTAATCCGGATTTCATCGGCGTCCAGTTGGGCGGCGCGGTGAAGAACGTGATTGCGATTGGTGCGGGAATGTCTGACGGCATTGGTTTTGGCGCTAACGCCCGTACTGCGCTAATTACCCGTGGCCTGACAGAGATGTCGCGTCTGGGCGCAGCGCTGGGTGCCGATCCCCAGACCTTTATGGGAATGGCCGGGTTAGGCGATCTGGTGCTGACCTGTACCGACAACCAGTCGCGCAACCGCCGTTTTGGCATGATGCTCGGTCAGGGCATGGATGTGCAAGGCGCGCAGGATAAGATTGGACAGGTGGTTGAAGGCTACCGCAATACGAAAGAAGTTCGCGAGTTGGCGCACCGTTTTGGTGTCGAAATGCCAATAACCGAGGAAATTTATCAAGTATTATATTGCGGAAAAAACGCGCGCGAGGCAGCATTGACGTTATTAGGTCGTGCACGCAAGGATGAGCGAAGCAGCCACTAGTCTCAAGGATCCGTTTTTAAAAAATGACCCGGCCCGCGAAGAACGGGCCGGTCGTTAGCCTCATTACCTGGAGTCCGCAATGCCGTGTGAAGAACTGGATATCGTCTGGAACAATATAAAATCCGAAGCCCGCGCTCTGGCAGACTGTGAGCCTATGCTGGCCAGTTTTTACCACGCAACGCTACTCAAGCATGAGAATCTGGGCAGTGCGCTGAGCTACATGCTGGCGAACAAACTGGCATCGCCCATTATGCCCGCCATTGCTATCCGTGAAGTGGTCGAAGAAGCGTATGCGGCAGACCCGGAAATGATCGCCTCAGCAGCCTGTGATATTCAGGCCGTCCGCACGCGTGACCCGGCGGTCGATAAATACTCCACTCCGCTTTTGTACCTGAAGGGTTTTCATGCCCTGCAGGCCTACCGCATTGGTCACTGGTTATGGAATGAAGGCCGCCGCGCGCTGGCTATCTTCCTGCAAAACCAGGTCTCCGTGACGTTCCAGGTGGATATTCACCCGGCGGCAAAGATTGGTCGTGGGATCATGCTCGACCACGCTACGGGTATTGTGGTCGGTGAGACAGCGGTAATCGAAGATGATGTGTCGATTCTGCAGTCGGTCACCCTCGGCGGTACCGGTAAAACCAGCGGCGATCGCCATCCGAAAATTCGTGAAGGCGTGATGATTGGCGCGGGGGGCGAAAATCCTCGGCAACATTGAAGTCGGACGTGGGGCGAAAATTGGCGCCGGTTCCGTGGTGTTACAACCCGTTCCGCCGCATACCACCGCCGCTGGCGTCCCGGCGCGCATTGTCGGTAAGCCAGACAGCGATAAGCCGTCAATGGATATGGATCAGCATTTCAACGGGATACATCACACGTTCGAGTATGGCGACGGTATTTAATCTCTTGCCCGGTGGCGCTGTGCTTACCGGGCCTACAAAACCGTAAGTCGGATAAGGCGACAGCCGCCATCCGACAATTCAAAGTGTGCGTAAGACTGCGCCAGGATATCCCAACTGGCGCCACGCTTCGTACACCACTACCGATACCGCATTCGACAGGTTCATACTGCGGCTGTCCGGCATCATCGGAATACGTATTTTTTGTTCAGCGGGCAGGGCATCGAGAATGCTGGCTGGCAGACCGCGCGTTTCCGGACCAAACATCAGATAATCACCGTCCTGGTAGCTTACGGCGCTGTGTGCTGGCGTGCCTTTGGTCGTCAGCGCGAACATGCGCTGCGGTTTTTCGGCGTCGAGAAACGCAGCGTAATCATGATGGCGAACCACGGCGGTAAATTCATGATAATCCAGACCGGCACGGCGCAGGCGCTTATCGTCCCAGGTAAAGCCCATCGGCTCAATAATATGCAGACGAAAACCGGTATTGGCACAAAGGCGAATGATGTTACCCGTGTTCGGCGGGATTTCGGGTTCAAATAAGACGATGTTGAGCATGCTGCCCCCCTTAGAGCCTATCCCATTAGGCTATTTTATTTGCCATTTTGGCCCTGGGCAGTGCTCACAATCCTCGCGTACTTCGTGAACGCTCCGGTTGTACCGCGCTGTCCGGGTCCAAAATGACTGCAACTCTATACGCCTATCGGGATAGGCTCTTAATTTCGGGGGGCAGAATAGCACTTTCATTACGCCGCATCACCTTGCGATAGCGGCGCCAGTGCGGCAGGGAGCTTGCTGATTTCCTGGACCAGGGAATCCTTGCTGATGTCGGTGATGGCTTTTGCGCCAGTCAGCGTCATGGCCACTTTCATCTCTTTCTCGATCAGATTCAGCAGGTTTGCCACTCCCGCCTGACCTGCCGTCGCCAGCGCGTACAGATACGCACGGCCCAGCAAAACGGTGTCCGCACCCAGCGCAATCATACGCACCACATCCAGTCCGTTACGAATGCCGCTGTCGGCCAGAATAGCGATATCACCTTTCACCGCGTCGGCGATGGCGGGCAGAGCGCGCGCAGAAGAGAGCACGCCGTCCAACTGACGGCCACCGTGGTTAGAGACCACAATTCCGTCGGCGCCGAAACGAACCGCATCACGGGCGTCCTCCGGATCGAGGATCCCTTTGATCACCATCGGGCCATCCCAGAATTCGCGGATCCACTCAAGGTCTTTCCATGAAATCGAAGGATCAAAGTTGTTTGCCAGCCAGCCGATGTAATCTTCCAGCCCGGTTGGCTTGCCGAGGTAAGCGGAGATATTGCCGAGATCGTGTGGTCGACCGTTCAAACCGACATCCCATGCCCACTGCGGATGGGTGACCGCCTGCCAGTAGCGACGCAGCGCAGCATTCGGGCCGCTCATGCCGGAGTGGGCATCACGATAGCGCGCGCCCGGCGTTGGCATATCCACCGTAAAGACCAACGTTGAGCAACCTGCCGCTTTCGCCCGTTCCAGCGCATTACGCATAAATCCACGGTCACGCAGAACATACAACTGGAACCACATCGGACGGTTAATCGTCGGAGCGACCTCTTCAATAGGGCAAACGGAAACCGTGGAAAGGGTAAACGGGATCCCTTTTGCATCGGCAGCGGCAGCGGCCTGCACCTCACCGCGGCGGGCATACATGCCGCACAGTCCGACCGGCGCCAGCGCCACCGGCATCGACAGTTTCTCTTTAAACAACGTCGTTTCCAGGCTGAGATCAGACATGTTCTTCAGCACGCGCTGGCGCAGCGCCACTTCCGATAAGTCTTCCACGTTACGGCGTAGGGTGTATTCCGCATACGCCCCGCCGTCGATGTAGTGGAACAGGAACGGCGGCAGAATGCGCTGGGCGGCAGCGCGGTAATCGCTGGCGGCTGAAATAATCATGTTTTGTTCTCCCTGACATTGTCATTGTGCTCGCCGGGCAGACGGGTGATACGCGCCTGACGGGCCTGGTCTTCATCAAATTGTTTAATGGTGGTATGGACGAAGCTGAGATGCGCCATCATTGCTTTGCGTGAGCCATCGGCGTCGCCCGCGAGAATGGCGTCCATCACGGCCTGATGTTGTTCCGTCAGTCGGGAAAAGACCGGCGGGACGAGATACATGCGCTGGCGGCTTTGTTTCACTGACGAGTGCAGCACGTCGAAGAATCCGCGCATCGTCTGTAACAGCACCACGTTGTGCGAGGCTTCGGCAATGGCCAGATGAAAACGGACATCAGCCTGTGCAGCGAGATCCGGGTCTTCACTGAGCGTGGCGTCAAAGCAGAGTTTTATTTTCTCTTTGTCCGCGGTGGTGGCACGCATCGCCGCATGCCAGGCGGTGCTGGCTTCGATCGCGTGCCGGGCTTCGAGGATATCGAAACTGTAATCCGGATCGTCGGCCATCAGGGTTTTGAGCGGCTGAACGATGTTTTGCTCAGACCACTCCTCATGCTGCCAGCGGACAAACGTGCCGCCGCCGCGACGGCTGAGCAGCACGCCCTCGCTGACAAGTTTCGCCAGGGCCTCACGCAGGGAATTGCGCGACACGCCGAGCTGTACCGCTAACTGGCGCTCGGCGGGCAATTTCATGCCCGCTTCCAGCTGTTGTTCTTCAATCAGCGCCCGCACACGAGAAGCAACCTCGTCTGACAGGCGTCTGGGCATTACGATCATGGAATCATCCAGGTTAAGACGTAAGCCTGAAGCGTGGTGATCACGCCCACCATGCAGGTGAAAATCAGGCTGTGTTTGACGGTAAAACGGAACAGGTCCGACTCTTTGCCGACCAGTCCGACCGCCGCACAGGCGATAGCAATGGACTGCGGCGAAATCATCTTGCCGGTGACGCCACCGGTGGTATTCGCTGCCACCATCAGCACGTCGGACACGCCGATTTGTTGGGCGGCGGTCGCCTGCAGGGCGGCGAAAAGCGCGTTAGAAGAGGTATCTGAACCGGTCAGGAACACCCCCCAGCCAGCCGAGGAACGGCGAGAAGAAGGTAAAGGCGCTGCCCGTGTGTGCCAGCGCTAACGCCAGCGTCGAGGAGAGCCCGGAATAGTTGGAGATAAACGCAAAGGCCAGTACCATCCCGATGGAGTAAATCGGCAGCGCCAGTTCCTTCAGCGTGCTGCCGAAGGTCTGAATGGCGGCGGAAGGCTTCATCTTCAGCCAGACGATAGACAGCAGCGCGGCGAACAGGATGGCGGTGCCGGTCGCTGAGAACCAGTCAAATTTATACACCGCCGCATAGGCGGTGGCTTCGTGGACCACGGGCGGCATGCGGGCAACCATTTTGTCGAGGAACGGAACCGGGATGTTAATCACCCAGTCGTACAGCGCGCCGCCGGGAGCGAACAGGGCTTTAAACGGCGGAATGCTCCATACCGTCACCGTGGCGGTCAGGAACAGGAACGGCGACCAGGCGCGAACAACCTGCCCGGCGCTATAGTTCGTGCGTGCCAGCGTCTGATCGACCTGTGATGCGCCCATATCGCCAAAACGGAAGATGCGAACCGGCTGCCAGCGTTTCAGGAACAAGGTCAGACAAACCAGCGAGACCAGCGAGGAGATAATGTCCGGTAATTCTGGGCCAATAAAGTTAGAACTGAGGTACTGAGCAATAGCGAATGAACCGCCTGCCACCATCACCGCGGGCCAGGTCTCTTTCACGCCGCGCCAGCCGTCCATAATCGCCATGATCCAGAACAGCACGATAATCGTCAGGAACGGCAACTGGCGGCCGACCATCTGACCGATTTCAAAGCTGTCCAGCCCGGTCACCTGGCCGGCGACCAGAATCGGAATGCCCATCGCACCAAAGGCGACCGGCGCCGTATTGACGATCAGGCACAGCCCGGCGGCATACAGCGGGTTAAAGCCGAGACCTACCAGTAGCGCGGCGGTGATGGCCACCGGTGCGCCAAATCCTGCGGCCCCTTCGAGGAAAGCGCCGAACGAGAAGCCAACAATCAGCATCTGCAAACGCTGGTCGGGAGTAATTGACAGTATGGACGAGCGGATGATGTCGAACTGCCCGGTTTTCACTGAGATTTTGTAGACAAACACCGCGGCGATGATGATCCAGGCAATCGGCCACAGGCCGTAGAAGAAACCGTACACCACCGAAGCCAGCGCGTGATCCACCGGCATTTTGTAGAACAGCAGCGCCACGGCCAGCGCGATAACCACCGTCCATGAGGCGGCAACGTAACCTTTCAGCTTGAGCTTAATCAGCGCGAAAAAGAAAAAGAGAATCGGGAGCGATGCGATCAGGCTGGAAAGCCAGATATTACCGGCCGGATCGTAGTTTTGTTGCCAGAGATTCATTGCAGGTCTCCTGAGGGCCACACACAAAATGCAATGAGTCTGTGCTCATCTCGTCGTCACATTCTGTGTAAAAGTGGTCCTGCCAATATTGTTGTGTAGGGATAATGACAATGAATAGTTAATCAAATGTTATTTATTGGCAACGGAAGTGTAGGTCGAAATTAATGAATTGTGAACCAGTGGTCGTAACGAAGGGGAATTGGTAGGGCCAATCAGATGGCGTGCCAGGTAGCATAGATGCCGCCTGGCGGAATATCAGAACTCAGTCTTTGCGAAGCCGGTCATCTCTTGCAGTCCCATTTCACGACCCAGCGCGGTCATTGGGTGAACCACCACCAGGCCCCGTACGCTTTTTTTCAGCTTGCCCATATCGGCCTGCTCTTTTTTTGGTAATCGCACGGCGAAACGGCAGATTCATTAGCTTCTGCGCTTCTTTACTCAGTTTCTGACTGTGGACGTCACGCAGCCGGGCGATTTCGGCTTCCAGCGTGGCTTTCTCTTTTTCCAGCTCCGCGTATTTATCGGCGGCTTCAACCAGTGACAGATCGGCTTGCTGGTGGCGGATGGCGTCGAGGCGATCGCTCAGACGTTTTATTTCGTTTTTTTCGACTTCTTTCATGGTATGGCTTCTGATAGAAATAGGGTGAATAGCCTATAGTATGCGCGCAGAGCGGGTTTATTCACAACTAATGGGATAAAAATAATCAAATGATGCGAATATTAACTCGCTAGCTATTTTTGTAATAACCTGATTAATTTATGATTTTAGACGATAACAGGATCATGTAAGGGATAACTTTCCGCCGACGAATTAAGCACGTTTTCCTTAATGTTATAAAGCGGACGATCCTACACTAAAATTGACCGTTGCGTTTAAGCACGGCAGGACCGCATGGAGGAGATAACATGGCAAAAATAGGCGAGAATGTTCCGCTTCTGATTGATAAAGCTGTGGATTTTATGGCCTCAAGTCAGGCATTTAAAGAGTATCTGAATAAAATGCCTGAGCGTGATGACGTTCCGAGCGAAGTGCCTGCTGAAAATGCGCAGATGTACCTGCAACGACTGAATTATTACCGGCGTCTGTATCAACCCGTGCGGGAAAAGGAGTAGCAGGCAGAGAGAGGCTTACTTCTGGAAGGCCTTTTTTAAGCTGATTTTAGAAATCAGCTCAGTCAGGGAAAGAACCATCGTTGATCGCACCGCTTGCTGGTAGCGCTGGGTTTGCATCGCGTACAGGCTGGGGTCGGTGACGTCAAATTGTGGTGGTGGTGGTAACGCGACGACGCAATGGAGTTCTGCAAACGGCCCGAGAATTTCATCATCCGTGAAGGCATATTCATTGCCGTCATGATTCATCTCTTCACGCATCGCCATCAGCAATTCCGCGTCTTCATACTCAGGACGACTCAGCACGCCCAGCCCGTAGATTAACTTCAGACGCACAGACAGATCGCCCAGCGGTCCGTCGCCGTCGAGTAACGGTTCTACAGCGTACTTTACTGCGTAATCATCTTTGCGAAACACCTGAAGCACCAGAATGTTTACCGCCTCGGTAAGTAACTCCACGGCGGTGATCAGGAAGCTTCGTACGGTTTTGCCAGCATTCAGACGCTCAAGCACACGATTTTCAAAGGCCTGGGTTTGTTCCATTATTGCCTGCATATCTGACAATTCATTAATCAGGCGCAGGGGCTCCTGCGCCAGTTCCTGCAGCATTACTTCGCGTTATATGCGCTTACGGCCTCAGCAACGACCTCGCTGTCGATATCCAGTCCGGAAACCTGCGCAAGCGCAGCCTGCGGGCCTTTATCGGCAATCAGCGTGGCCAGTTCTTGCGCCTGCGGATCCTCTTTGCTACGGAAGTGCATCGCGGCAGCAATTCCTTTGACCAGATTCACGTGCGGCAGGCCGTATTCCAGCGTACCTAACAGCGGTTTGATCAAACGGTCGCCCGCGCTCAGCTTACGCAACGGCTGACGGCCGACGCGCTCAACGTCATCTTTCAGGTACGGGTTTTCAAAACGACCGAGGATTTTCTGAATGTATGCCGCATGTTTGTCGGCATCAAAACCGTAGCGTTTAATCAATACCGCGCCGCTCTCTTCCATTGCCCCTTTTACCACAGCGCGGATTTTCTCGTCGAGAATCGCGTCACGGATGGTCTGATGACCGGTCAATTTACCGAGGTACGCGGTTATAGCATGACCGGTGTTCAGCGTGAAGAGTTTACGTTCGACAAATGCCATCAGGTTATCGGTTAATTCCATTCCCGGGATGTTCGGCAACTCGCCTTTGAACTGGGTTTTATCAACGATCCACTCGCTGAAGGTTTCGACGGTCACTTCCAGCGGATCGTGAGTGGCCGAGGCGGAAGGCGGCACGATGCGGTCAACCGCGGAATCCACGAAACCGATATGGGCGTCAACCCAGGCTTTATCATCTTCGGCCAGCGCATTCATCACGTGGCCTTTCAACTGCGTGGTGCCGCGCACCATGTTTTCACAAGCGATGATATTCAGCGGGGTGGTAATGCCTTGCGCTTTGCGTTTGACCAGGCCTTTAGCGATGGCAGGCGCAATGCGCTCAAGCACCACCGGGCCAACCGCAGTGGTGATCAGATCAACCTGGGCGATCAGCTCAACAACATCGTCGCCAATGCTGCTTACCGCGTTGACGCCAGTCACGGTATCCACCTGCTCATTTTCACCCACAACGTGAACCTGGTAGCTATGACGGGCATTCAGGGCGTCGAGCACGACCTGATTTACATCAGCGAATGTCAGTTGTATCCCCGCGTCCGCCAGCAGTTTGCCGATAAAGCCACGACCGATATTACCTGCGCCAAAATGTAATGCTTTCATAGTAGTAACCTTCATTAATGTTTTTACCCAAGAGGGCTGGGGTGAGGGGTAACCGGATGTTCCCTCACCCAAACCCTCTCCACAAGGGAGAGGATTTTGTAGCCCGATAAATGCAGCGCCATCGGGCTAAAGGGTTTACTTACGACCTGCCAGCAGCGTCAGTACTTCATCCACGCTGGTGGTGTTAGCCAGGCGTTCGATGACCGATTCGTCATCCAGCGCATTGGTCAGGCTGGTGATCACCTGAATATGCTCGTTGTTACGGGCAGCGATACCAATCACCAGTCGGGCGATGTCGTCTTCTTCTTCACCGAAACGCACACCTTGCGGATACTGACAGAACACGACACCCGTTTTCAGGACGCGATCTTTCGCGTCAACCGTACCGTGTGGAACCGCGATAGACTCGCCCAGATAGGTCGGGGTCAGCTTTTCACGTTCCAGCATCGCATCGACATATTCCGGCTCAACATAACCGCCTTTCACCAGTTGTTCACCGGCGAAGCGAATCGCCTCTTCTTTCGTTGCAGCCGTACGGCCGAGGAAGATATTTTCCGCACCCAGTTTAAACAGGTTGTTATCCCCTTCATCAAAGCTGTCTTTCAGGCTGTCGCGAACTTTGACTTCGTTGTCCGTGTGGCGCTGAGCGGCAACCAGACGCTCGGTGAGGCTGGAATAAAGACCGCTGTCGAGGAAGTTGGTCAGCGAAATATGCTGTGCCTGCGGCACCTGACGCATGGCACGTTCGGTCAGGTCACGGTGGGTGATGACCAGGTCAACATCCGGCGGCAGGTTGTTAATGGCGCTGTTGGTGACTGAGATATGGCTCAGGCCTGCATCCTGGACTTTCTTACGCAGTACGCCGGCACCCATTGCGCTGGAACCCATACCGGCATCACAGGCAACGATGATTTTACGCACGTGGCTCAGATCGTTGGTGACATCGCCAGCAGACAGCGGGGTGCCGCCTTTGGATTCGGCTTTCATATCCTGCATACGACGGGTCGCCGCTTCAATGTCGTCTTCTTCTTTCACTTTGCTGGTTTTCAGCAGAATGGCTGAGACAACAAAGGAAACCGCCATCGCCGCGAAGATTGCCGCGAGGTTAGCGAAGTAGGCGCCTTTTGGCGTCATCGCCAGCACGGCCAGGATAGAACCCGGAGATGCCGGAGAAACCAGACCGCCGTTGAGGATAGTCAGCGTAAACACGCCCGTCATACCGCCAAGGATAACGGCGAGGATCAGACGCGGGTTCATGAGCACATACGGGAAGTAAATTTCGTGGATACCGCCCAGGAAGTGGATGATTGCCGCACCACCCGCAGACTGTTTAGCGCTACCACGGCCGAAGAACATGTACGCCAGCAGCACGCCCATCCCCGGACCCGGGTTGGCTTCAATCAGGAAGAAGATGGATTTACCCATCTCATGGGACTGCTGAATACCCAGCGGTGAGAAGATACCGTGGTTGATGGCGTTGTTCAGGAACAGGATTTTCGCCGGTTCAACGAAGATAGACGCCAGCGGCAGCATGTCATGGACAACCATGAAGTTAACGCCCGCTGCCAGCACTTTCGACAGTACTTCAACCGCCGGACCAATGCCGAGGAACGCCAGAATGGCGAGGATCATGCCGATAATGCCAGCGGAGAAGTTATTCACCAGCATCTCAAAACCGGATTTGATCTTACCGTCTACCCAACCATCGAAATGTTTGATTGCCCAGCCGCCCAGCGGACCGGCAATCATCGCGCCGAGGAACATCGGCATGTCTGCGCCGACGATAACGCCCATGGTGGTGATTGCCCCCCACCACGCCGCCGCGTTCGCCGCCCACCAGTCTACCGCCGGTATAACCGATCAGCAGCGGCAGGAGATAAGTGATCATCGGGCCGACCAGCTTCGCCAGCGTTTCGTTTGGCAACCACCCTGTCGGAATAAATAGTGCGGTGATAATACCCCACGCGATAAACGCGCCGATATTTGGCATCACCATATTGCTGAGGAATCGACCAAAGCTTTGCACCTTGATCTTAATATCGGATGACATAAAAACACCCCTTCTTATGTTTGCTGTCGCGCAGGCTGGAAGCCCGAGGTTTTGTTAATGTAGCGGCAGAGGTAGCCGGACCCTGTAGATACTGCGAAATCTGGCACTGAATCGTTAAACTGTCCAGTCAGTGAAATTTTTTGTGATTTAAATCACATAAATATAGGGGGGTAGGGAGGTAATTGATGTGATTTGCATCACAAAATTACTGTGTAGAAAAACAACAAACCTCCGTTTTAAACCATTAATGGCATTAATTTGTGATGAGTTTCACGTTTTGCTTCGGGTGGTTTGTTGGAAATTTGAGACTTGAATCACAATAAATCGTCATCCGAATTTTTCTCAATGTGATCCTGCGCCGATTCCCTTGCGCACGTTATTGCAGGATGTCATTAAGTAACCGCGAAGAGGGAAAAATATTTTCTGGCCTGATGGCGAAAATGCAGAACTCGAATTATGTTCAAATCATCAGCCAAATTGCTTTCGGCTGCCCACCATCTCAAATTTGAATTAGCGTGAAGCCGAGGCAGATATGTTTCTGAATTATTTCGCGTTGGGTGTGCTGATCTTCGTTTTTCTGGTCATTTTCTACGGCATTATCGCTATTCATGATATTCCCTATTTAATTGCTAAGAAGCGCAACCATCCGCATGCTGATGCGATACATACCGCAGGCTGGGTAAGCCTGTTTACGCTCCATGTGATCTGGCCGTTTTTGTGGATTTGGGCAACCCTCTACCAACCGGAACGCGGCTGGGGCATGCAGCCTCACGCCACCTTGCCAGCCCGGGCCCCTGATCCGGAAATTGACGCGTTATCCGCGCGTATTACACAACTCGAGAAAAAACTGGCCGAGGTTAAAACGGCTGACAATACGACGTTTCCGGAGATTTAATCATGGATCTGTTGATTGTATTAACCTACGTCGCGCTGGCGTGGGCAGTCTTCAAAATATTCCGTATTCCGGTCAATCAATGGACGCTGGCAACAGCGGCATTAGGCGGCGTATTTCTGGTAAGTGGTCTGATCCTGTTAATGAACTATAACCATCCGTACACCTTTACCGCGCAAAAAGCGGTTATTTCCATTCCTGTTACGCCGCAGGTTACCGGAATTGTCAGTGAGGTAACGGATAAAAATAACCAACTGATTAAAAAGGGCGAAGTGCTATTTAAACTCGACCCGGTTCGCTATCAGGCGCGTGTGGACAGGCTACAGGCCGATCTGGTCACCGCCACGCATAATATCCAGACGCTGAAAGCCCAGCTCTCAGAAGAGCAGGCCAATACCACGCGTGTCTCTGCGGAGCGCGATCGGTTGTATAAAGATTATCAACGTTACCTCAAGGGCAGTCAGGCGCGGGTGAACCCCTTCTCAGAAAGCGATATTGATAACGCCCGGCAAAACTATCTGGCGCAGGATGCGCTGGTAAAAGGTTCGGTGGCCGAGCAGGCGCAAATTCAAAGCCAGTTAGACAGCATGGTCAACGGCGAACAGTCGCAGATTGTCAGCCTGCGGGCGCAACTGGCAGAAGCCAAATACAACCTCGATCAAACCATTATTCGTGCGCCCAGCAACGGCTATGTCACCCAGGTGTTGATTCGACCCGGTACTTACGCCGCCGCGCTGCCATTGCGTCCGGTGATGGTCTTTATCCCCGAACAAAAACGGCAGATTGTCGCTCAGTTCCGGCAGAACTCGCTGCTTCGTCTTGAACCCGGCGACGACGCGGAAGTGGTATTCAACGCGCTTCCCGGGCAAGTTTTTCACGGTAAGTTGACCAGCATATTGCCCGTGGTGCCGGGCGGTTCGTATCAGGCTCAGGGGGCATTACAGTCCCTGACGGTGGTGCCAGGAACCGACGGCGTCCTGGCGACGATTGAACTGAATCCCAATGCTGATGTGGATGCCTTGCCCGACGGTATCTACGCGCAGGTGGCGGTCTATTCTGACCATTTCTCCCATGTTTCGGTGATGCGTAAGGTACTCCTGCGTATGACCAGTTGGATGCACTATCTTTATTTAGATCATTGAGAGCGATGTCACCTGCCTTTTCCCGCTGCGTGAGCCATACTCATTGTTTTGTGTTGGCGAAAAGGACTGATCATGAAACTCATTGGTAGCTACACCAGCCCGTTTGTACGTAAAATTTCGATCCTGCTGCTGGAAAAAGGCATCACGTTCGAATTTGTGAATGAACTGCCCTACAACGCGGAAAACGGCGTGGCGCAGTATAACCCGCTTGGAAAAGTACCGGCGCTGGTGACTGACGAGGGAGAGTACTGGTTCGATTCGCCCATTATTGCGGAATACATAGAGTTGCTGGATATTGCACCGGCGATGCTGCCGCGTGAACCGCTGGCTTCGCTGAAAGTCCGACAACTTGAGGCGCTCGCCGATGGCATCATGGATGCTGGCCTGGTGTCCGTGCGTGAGCAGGCACGCCCCGCCGCGCAACAATCTGAAACCGAGCTGTTGCGCCAGCGCGAGAAAATCAACCGCAGCCTGGATGCACTGGAAGCGTACCTGGTGGACGGGACGATTAAACCTGACACGGTTAATCTGGCCACTATCGCGATTGCGTGTGCGGTGGGATATCTCAACTTCCGTCGCGTGTCGCCTGGCTGGTGCGTCGACCGGCCCAATCTGGTCAAACTGGTGGAAACCCTGTTCCAGCGCGAAAGCTTTGCCCGTACGGAACCACCAAAGGCTTGATGCACATTCTGTCCGTCTGAGCGATCTCACGTTACAATCCCCCCCTATGTCGATATCCCTCTCTGTTGTGGAGAGGGCCACCCACAGCCAGGCCTTTTCATGACGACCGAAACGCGTTCGCTCTACAGTCAGCTACCCGCCATTGATCGCTTATTGCGTGAAGATGATTTTCTTACCCTGCGTGAAACCCACGGGCATACCCGTATCGTTGATCTGCTCCGTCAACTGCTTGATGAAGCGAGAGAGGTGATTCGCGATACGCAGACGTTGCCTGCGTGGTGTGATAACTGGGCGCAGGAAGTGAATCTCCGGCTGGAAAAGGAGGCCCGGAGTGCGCTGCGTCCGGTTATCAACCTGACGGGGACGGTGTTGCACACCAACCTGGGGCGCGCCTTACAGGCCGAAGAGGCGGTTGCGGCAGTGGCACAGGCCATGCGCTCGCCGGTGACGCTGGAGTATGATCTGGACGGCGCGGGACGGGGGCATCGCGATCGCGCGCTGGCCGATTTGCTGTGCCGCATCACCGGGGCGGAAGATGCCTGTATCGTGAATAACAACGCCGCGGCGGTGCTGCTAATGCTGGCTGCTACCGCCGCCGGTAAAGAGGTGGTGGTTTCACGCGGTGAGCTGGTGGAGATTGGCGGCGCGTTTCGTATCCCGGATGTCATGCGCCAGGCGGGGTGTACGCTGCATGAAGTCGGCACCACTAACCGGACGCATATCGACGACTACCGCCAGGCGGTAAATGAAAACACCGCATTGCTGATGAAGGTGCATACCAGTAATTACAGTATCGAAGGTTTCACTCACTCTGTTGATGAAACGGAACTGGGCCAGCTTGGCCAGGCGCTGGATATTCCGGTCGTGGCCGATCTTGGCAGCGGTTCACTGGTTGATTTGAGCCAGTACGGTCTGCCAAAAGAGCCAATGCCGCAGCAGTTGATTGCGGCGGGCGTCAGTCTGGTGAGTTTCTCAGGCGACAAGCTGTTGGGCGGTCCGCAGGCCGGGATTATCGTCGGTAAAAAAAGAGATGATCGCACGATTGCAAAGCCATCCGCTCAAACGCGCGCTGCGGGCGGATAAAATGACCCTGGCGGCGCTGGAAGCGACGTTGCGTCTTTATCTGCATCCGGAAGCGCTGGTTGAGAAATTGCCGACGTTGCGGTTATTAACCCGAAGCAAAGAGGCGGTTCAGGCTCAGGCGGAGCGGCTTCTGGCACCGCTGACCGCGCACTATGGCGCGGAGTTTGCGGTAAAAGTGCTGCCCTGCCTGTCGCAAATCGGCAGTGGCTCTTTGCCGATTGATAGGCTCCCCAGCGCGGCATTAACCTTTACACCGCACGACGGTCGCGGAAGCCATCTTGAAGCGCTGGCGGCCCGCTGGCGTGGGCTGCCGATTCCCGTTATCGGTCGGATTTACGAGGGCCGCCTGTGGCTGGATTTACGCTGTCTTGAAGATGAGACCCGGTTTATGGAGATGCTGTTGAAATGATTATTGCGACCGCCGGACATGTCGATCACGGAAAAACGACGTTGCTGCAGGCCATTACCGGTGTGAATGCCGACCGCCTGCCGGAAGAGAAAAAGCGCGGCATGACGATTGACCTGGGCTATGCCTACTGGCCGCAGCCGGACGGGCGCGTGCTGGGCTTTATTGATGTTCCCGGTCACGAGAAGTTTCTTTCAAACATGCTGGCGGGCGTGGGCGGTATCGATCATGCATTGCTGGTGGTGGCCTGCGACGATGGTGTGATGGCGCAAACGCGTGAACACCTGGCTATCCTGCAATTGACCGGGAATCCGACGCTGACGGTGGCGCTGGCCAAAGCCGATCGTGTGGATGAGGCGCGGGTGCAGGAGGTCCAACAGCAGGTGGAGGATGTCCTGCGCGAGTACGGCTTTGCACAGGCGACGCTATTTGTGACGGCCGCGAATGAAGGCCGTGGAATTGAGGCGTTACGCGAACACTTGCAGCAACTGCCCGCCCGCGAACACGCCCGGAATCAGACGTTCCGGCTGGCTATCGATCGTGCCTTTACCGTAAAAGGCGCCGGGCTGGTGGTGACCGGCACCGCGCTGAGCGGTGAAGTAAACGTTGGGGATACGCTGTGGCTGACCGGCGTGAACTCATCTGTGCGCGTGCGCGGACTTCACGCGCAAAACCAGGCGAGCGAACATGCCCACGCCGGGCAGCGTATCGCGCTGAATATCGTCGGTGATGCCGAGAAAGAACAGCTAAACCGGGGGGGACTGGTTGCTTTCAGACGCCCCGCCTGAGCCGTTCACTCGGGTAATTGTCGCGCTGGAAAGCCACGTTCCGCTTACGCAGTGGCAGCCGCTACACATTCACCATGCGGCGAGCCATGTAACCGGGCGCGTATCGCTGCTGGAAGATAACCTGGCGGAGCTGGTGTTTGATACGCCACTGCTGCTGGCCGATAACGACCGCCTGGTGCTGCGCGATATCTCCGCGCGCGCCACCCTTGCCGGAGCGCGGGTCGTTGCCCTTAATCCTCCCCGTCGCGGTAAACGTAAACCAGACTATCTGCACTGGCTGGCAACACTGGCGGCGGCGAAAGATGACGGTGCCGCGCTGGCTATCCATCTGCAACGTGGGGCGGTTAATTTACCGGACTTCGCGTGGGCACGTCAGCTGAATGGCGACGGTATGCGTTCGCTTGTTCACCAGCATGGTTTTATTCAGGCGGGTTACAGCCTGCTGAATGCGGAAGTTGCCGCTCGCTGGCAGCGCAAAATCCTCGACACGCTGGCGACTTATCATGAACAGCATCGCGATGAGCCAGGACCGGGGCGCGAACGCCTGCGCCGCATGGCGCTGCCGATGGAAGATGAAGCGCTGGTGCTGTTGCTGATTGAACAAATGCGCGACAGCGGTGATATTCACAGCCATCATGGCTGGCTGCATCTGCCGGATCATAAAGCCGGATTCACGGACGAACAGCAAGCTACCTGGCTTAAGGCCGCGCCGTTATTTGGTGACGAGCCCTGGTGGGTCCGCGATCTTGCCCGCGAAACCGCGACCGAGGAACAGACCATGCGACTGGTACTGCGGCAGGCAGCACAGCAGGGGATGATTACGGCGATCGTAAAAGATCGTTACTACCGTAACGATCGCATTGTGGCTTTCGCCAGCATGATCCGCGAACTGGATCAGGAGAAAGGCTCAACCTGCGCTGCGGATTTTCGCGATCGGTTGGGCGTAGGCCGAAAGCTGGCGATTCAGATTCTGGAATATTTCGACCGCATTGGCTTTACGCGTCGCCGTGGAAACGATCACCTGTTACGTGATGCATTATTATTTCCGGAAAAGAAATAATACAATTTATTAAAAATAAGAATGAATTGACCTAATAAATAGGTTGAGACGAAAAGAGCCCATTAATTTGTAGCCTAATGTGCTCTTTTATTTTTTCATTAAATAAATACCACTACGATCATATTTTCTCCAGAGATTCGTTCGTATGCTGCAACCCCTTCTAAAACTATTAAGGATTGAGCATATGGCTGCTTCAACATTTTATATTCCTTCAGTGAATATAATCGGGACTGATTCATTAAAAGATGCAATGAATGCTATGGCAGAATATGGCTTTCGTCGGACGTTAATTGTTACGGACAGTGTGCTAACGAAGCTCGGCATGGCGGGTGATATTCAAAAAGCATTGCAGGAACATGATATTTTCAGCGTCATATTTGATGGCACACACCCTAATCCGACGACAATTAATGTCGCCGACGGCCTGAAGATCCTGAAAGAAAATGATTGTGACAGCGTTATTTCGCTGGGCGGCGGTTCTCCACATGATTGCGCCAAAGGGATTGCGCTGGTGGCTGCGAATGGGGGCGATATTCGTGATTATGAAGGTGTCGATCGCTCGGCAAAACCCCAGCTGCCGATGATTGCCATTAACACCACGGCAGGAACCGCCTCTGAAATGACGCGTTTTTGCATCATCACAGACGTCGATCGTCATATCAAAATGGCGATTGTGGATAAACACGTCACGCCGTTGCTCTCCGTAAATGACGCGTCGCTGATGATCGGCATGCCAAAATCGCTGACGGCGGCAACCGGCATGGATGCGCTGACCCATGCGATTGAAGCCTATGTCTCTGTGGCCGCCACGCCGATCACCGATGCCTGCGCGCTGAAAGCGGTGACCATGATTTCTGACAATCTGAGCATCGCTGTGGAATCGGGTGGTAATGTGCATGCGCGTGAAGCGATGGCTTATGCGCAGTTCCTGGCGGGTATGGCCTTTAATAACGCCTCATTAGGCTATGTCCACGCAATGGCGCACCAGTTAGGCGGTTTCTATGACCTGCCGCACGGCGTGTGTAATGCCGTCCTGCTGCCGCACGTTCAGGTATTCAACAGTCAGGTGGCCGCAGCGCGTCTGCGTGATTGCGCGGCAGCAATGGGCGTACACGTTGCGGGGATGACCGATGCCGAAGGAGCAGAAGCCTGTATCGAGGCGATCCGCGCGCTGGCGCAGCAGGTCAACATCCCGGCGGGCCTGCGCGATCTGGGCGTGAAAGAAGACGATATTCCGGTGCTGGCGACCAATGCGCTGAAAGATGCCTGCGGTCTGACTAACCCCATCCAGGCCACACACGACGAGATTATGGCTATCTATCGCGCGGCGATGTAATTCGTTTAATTGATTATCTGGCTTGCCGATCGGACGGGGTTTGCAGGCCAGATAATATCATCCGATGAGTTGATCACGTCACCTTACTGCGCAGCCACGGGGTAATCGTCACGCCGGTCAGAATGCCTTCCGGACTCAACAAGCGCGTGACCGTTTGTCCCCACGGTTCCATCCGACTGGCGACCAGCAGCGTATAACCTTGATCCAGCAGTGCTTGCGTTGCTGTATCGATGTCCCGCACCTCAAACTCCACCCATGCCTGAGGTACCGGCAGGTCAGACGGCCACTGTTCATGACCAAAGCAGGAGAAAGCCGCCTGCGCGAGGGGCCAGAGTGCGAAATGCTTCACGCCACCCAATGTGTCGAGTTCGGTAAACAGATACTGTTCATTGCCTTCCATCGGCTTAACCGGCAGGCCCAGCGTCGATTCATAGAAAGCAGAACTGGCTTCTGTGTTGCGCGTAATCGGGCCAAAACCGGCAACAAACAGCACATCTACACCGGGATGTTCATTCTTCATGCTCACTCCTTGAAATAGCCATACAGATAACGTGACCGTAGTCGTAAAGCTATCACACCCTGGCGAGAAAATCGCCAGCGCCGACTACCCTTGTTATACCCCTGTAGCAAGGAGACGATCATGACGAATAATCCCCCCCCGTATTCAGCCCGGCGAGTATGGTTTTCCCCTGAAGTTAAAGGCCCGTTACGACAATTTTATCGGTGGTGACTGGGTTGCCCCGAGTGACGGCGAGTATTACCAGAACCTGACGCCCGTCACCGGGCAACTGCTATGCGAAGTGGCTTCTTCCGGTAAAAGGGACATTGACCTGGCGCTTGACGCGGCCCACAAGGTAAAAGACCAGTGGGCGCATACCTCTGTTCAGGATCGGGCGGCGATTCTGTTCAAAATTGCCGATCGTATGGAGCAGAACCTCGAACTGCTGGCAACGGCGGAAACCTGGGATAACGGTAAGCCGATCCGTGAAACCAGCGCGGCAGATGTCCCGCTGGCAATCGACCATTTTCGCTATTTCGCTTCCTGTATTCGCGCCCAGGAAGGCGGAATCAGTGAAGTGGATAGCGATACTGTGGCCTATCACTTCCACGAACCGCTCGGTGTCGTTGGACAAATTATCCCGTGGAATTTCCCCTTATTGATGGCGAGCTGGAAAATGGCGCCCGCATTGGCGGCGGGAAACTGCGTGGTGCTTAAGCCCGCTCGTCTGACGCCGCTGTCCGTTTTACTGCTGATGGAAGTGATTGGCGATCTCCTCCCGCCAGGCGTGGTGAACGTAGTGAACGGCGCGGGCGGTAAGATTGGTGAGTATCTGGCGACCTCGAAGCGCATTGCCAAAGTGGCATTCACTGGCTCGACGGAAGTTGGGCAGCAGATCATGCAATATGCCACGCAGAACATTATTCCCGTCACTCTGGAGCTGGGTGGGAAATCGCCCAACATTTTCTTTGCTGACGTAATGGACGAAGAAGATGCCTTTTTCGATAAAGCGCTGGAAGGCTTTGCGCTGTTTGCCTTTAACCAGGGTGAGGTTTGCACTTGTCCGAGTCGCGCGCTGGTGCAGGAATCCATCTATGAACGCTTTATGGAGCGCGCCATACGCCGCGTAGAAAGCATCCGCAGCGGTAACCCGTTGGACAGCGTGACGCAAATGGGGGCGCAGGTCTCTCATGGGCAGATGGAAACTATCCTCAATTACATTGATATCGGTAAGAAAGAAGGGGCGGACGTCCTGACCGGCGGGCGGCGTAAGCAGCTTGAAGGTGAACTGAAAGACGGCTATTACCTCGAGCCGACTATCCTGTTTGGTCAGAATACTATGCGCGTGTTCCAGGAGGAGATCTTTGGCCCGGTACTGGCGGTGACCACGTTCAAAACAATGGACGAGGCGCTGGAGCTAGCCAACGATACCCAGTACGGTCTCGGAGCGGGCGTCTGGAGCCGTAACGGTAACCTGGCGTATAAAATGGGACGCGGTATTCAGGCGGGGCGCGTATGGACCAACTGCTACCATGCTTATCCGGCCCACGCGGCCTTTGGCGGCTATAAGCAGTCGGGGATTGGACGTGAAACCCACAAGATGATGCTGGAGCACTATCAGCAGACAAAATGTTTACTGGTGAGCTACTCTGATAAACCGCTGGGACTCTTTTAACTGACGGCGTTATGCCCGATGGCGCTTTGCTTATCGGGCATAACGATTAATCTATCACTTTAACCTGCAATGGACGGAAACGGCTGTAGACCCACAGCCCCAGGCAAGCAATCGAGCCGATGAAAACGGTGAACAGTACCGTAATAAACACGCCGCTGAACAGCGCGGCAGGAATCGCCAGAAAACCGTGGACGGGTTGATCGTTCCATTTCACCAGGTTGAAGCCGAAGAGGCTCAGCACACCGCAAATAAAACTGAAAGATATCATTGGGATACCTAAGCCAATGAGTAATAAACGGTAGATAGTGGCCGCTTTGATGCGCTTGAGGGTAATGGTGGATGAGACTTCCGCGTTGTTCATTTTATTTCCCGCTGTTTAGATGTTAAAACATAATAAACTGTGACTTGCCTAAAAAACAATATACGAAAATGTACAGTATATAAAAAACCATATGTCGATATATAAATATGACAATTGCACGACATCTGGTCATTCCACTATCATTCTTAACATCCATTTTTAAATATTATTCTCTGGAGGAGTATGTTTCTCGATTATTTTGCACTTGGAGTACTTGTTTTTGTGTTTTTGGTTGTTTTCTACGGAATTATTGTTTTACATGATATTCCCTATTTAATTGCGAAAAAAACGCAATCACCCTCATGCCGATGCCATTCACGTTGCGGGTTGGGTCAGTTTGTTTACATTACATGTTATCTGGCCTTTTTTTATGGATTTGGGCCACGCTCTATCGTCCAGAGCGGGGGTGGGGCATGCAAAGCCCTGAACCTGGCATTATGCAACTCCAGGAGCGCGTTGCCGGGTTGGAAAAACAACTGGCCGAACTGAAATCCTCTTCTGGCGAGTAATTATTATGGATTTACTGATTATCCTGACCTATGTGGCTTTCGCATGGGCGATTTTTAAAATCTTCAAAATCCCCGTTAATAAATGGACGATACCGACAGCGGCGCTGGGCGGAATATTTATTGTCAGCGGGTTAATCTTATTAATGAATTATAACCATCCTTATACGTTTAAAGCGCAAAAAGCGGTGGTGTCTGTTCCCGTGGTTCCGCAGGTCACCGGTGTGGTGATTGAAGTGACAGACAAGAAAAATACGCTGATTAAAAAAGGTGAAGTGCTGTTCAGGCTGGATCCCACGCGCTATCAGGCCAGGGTAGATCGTCTGCAGGCGGATATCGTGACGGCGCAGTATAAGCAACATGCGCTGGGTGCCGAACTGAATGAAATGGTCGCCAATACGCAGCAGGCAAAAGCCACGCGAGATAAGTTCGCGAAAGAATATCAGCGTTATGCGCAGGGGAGCCGGGCGAAGGTGAATCCGTTCTCTGAGCGCGACATCGACGTCGCACGGCAGAATTACCTGGCGCAAGAGGCTTCAGTGAAATCGTCGGCGGCGGAACAACAGCAGATTCAAAGCCAGTTAGACAGCCTGGTCATGGGCGAACACTCGCAGATCGCCAGTCTGAAAGCGCAACTGGCCGAAGCGGAATATAACCTTGAACAAACTATCGTTCGCGCGCCGAGTGACGGTTACGTAACCCAGGTGCTGATTCGCCCAGGAACCTATGCGGCCTCGTTGCCACTGCGTCCGGTGATGGTGTTTATTCCTGCTCAGAAGCGGCAAATCATCGCGCAATTTCGCCAGAATTCGTTGCTGCGACTGGAACCCGGCGATGACGCGGAAGTGGTATTCAATGCCTTACCGGGCAAGGTGTTCAGCGGTAAGTTGGCTGCGATCAGTCCGGCGGTGCCTGGCGGAACTTACCAGTCGACCGGAACGTTACAGTCGTTGAATACGGTACCGGGGTCGGAAGGTGTTATTGCGACGATCGAGCTGAACGAGCATGCTGATTTAAGCGCATTACCGGATGGAATTTATGCACAGGTCGCGGTCTACTCCGACCATTTCAGCCATGTCTCGGTCATGCGTAAGGTGCTATTACGCATGACAAGTTGGGTACATTACCTTTATCTCGATCACTAATTGTCGATGATTGAGTCTTGCCCGGGACGCAACAGTTGCGCCTGGGCAAGCTGGTTGCGGATTTCACGTAGCATCTCATCCAGGACATACTGCACTCGCCAGGGCTGGTACTCCCGCTTGCGAAAGATTGCGACCAGGTCGAGCCACCACTCGTGCTGTTCTGAAAAACAGGGAACTAACGTCCCGGTTTTCAGGTCGTTTTGCACGCTTTCGTTTGGCGCAAATACAATACCCAGATGGTTACGCGCCAGTTCCAGCGCCGACAGGGTATTGTCGCAAACGTAATTCCCTGTCACGCGATAGTCCCGCATCTCTTTACTGCCGGCGCTGTTAAAGCGCCAGATGTTAGCATCATCAATCATCATGGAATCAATCAGGATGCAGGAGTGATGCTCGAGGTCTTCAGGTCGACTTAGCGGGTGCTTTTCAAGGTAGGTTTGGCTGGCAAAGGCCGTCACCGCGTATTTGGTAATAAAACTGGCAACCAGTGATTCATCTTTCGGATGGGCATAGGTGATTAACACGTCACAGTCGTCAGGAAATTCAACGCCTTCATAAAAGGCTTTTGGCTCAAGGTTGCAGGTTTTCAGCGACAAAGAGATATCGCCAATATCTTTAATTCTGGCGATCACTTGTTTCGATAAGTAAGCAATGATGCCTGTCGGCGCGTATACCGTTACCCGTCCCCGCTTTTCGTGCTTATAATCCGCAATGAAATGGTTAAGCTGCTCATTTCTGTCGAGCATGTCATTAATGTAGGGCAGAAGCGCCGTACCAAAAGGCGTCAGAGTCAGTTGCCGGGTCGTCCTGTCAAAAACCTTAAGACCGACTTTTGATTCGAAATCAGCAAGATACTTGCTGACATTGGCCTGCGCGATGCCGAGAATGGTCGCCGCATGACTGATGTTTTCACTGGCAGCAATGACCGAGATAATCTTTAATTCCCGATGCTTGAGTTGTAATTTATTCATCGCAGCAGCCTAATATATATAAGTTTTTATATATTACTATATAAATACGTGCCTTGCACCGACGAATTTGTAAGCATTATTATGCCGACGAATTTTTGGCTTGTTTAAAATGGAACGTCGGGCATGTTAATTAAACGAAATAGTAAACGTAATATTAAGTGCAATATAATAACGCTATTCGCTCTTTCCTTTATCGCCAGCGCATCAGCTTCGGAATTATCCCTCGGTGCGGGGGGCGATATATAATGAATCCCCTTATCGCGGATATAATGAAAATACCCATGCGATTCCCCTCATTAGTTATGAAGGCGAATCATTCTATGTCCGGCAAACCACGCTGGGCTACATTTTGTCTAAAAGTGAACAAAATGAATTTAGCCTGACTGCCTCCTGGATGCCGTTGGAATTTGATCCTTCCGATAACGACGACCATGCCATGAAACAGCTCGACAAGCGTGACAGTACAATGATGGCGGGCGCGGCGTGGTATCACCACGAGCGTTGGGGCAGCGTGAAAGCTGCAGCCGCCGCCGATGTTCTGGATAACAACAATGGCTGGATGGGGGGAATTGTCACTGTTCCGTAAAATTCCAGTCGGCCAGTTTGCTCTGATCCCGTCTGTTGGCGTGTTCTATTACGATGAAAATTTCAACGACTACTATTACGGCGTGTCAGGCAGCGAATCCCGTCGCAGCGGCCTGAACCGCTATACCGCGCAGGACAGTTGGGTTCCTTACGTCAGCCTGACTGCAAAATACCCTGTCACTGACAATATCGTTTTGATGGCGAGCGCGGCCTATAGCGTGCTGCCGGATGAAATCAAAGACAGCCCGATGATCGACCGTGATGATAGCTTCACCTTCATATCAGGTGCGAGCTGGCGTTTCTAACGATGTGAGAAAAATTGCCGGATAACGACCATTGTCCCGGCCTGGGATGGATTTAATCCACAGGTCTGTCGTTGTTCGGCCCATTTCTACTGCGACTTTGATAAGAGAACGACACTGCAATGATGATGGCCTCGCAGCGGTCTGTTGCCGGGCGTCACATTCCCCTCTCGATGAAGTATTATTAAACGCTGCAGCATTTTAAGCTGTAATTTGTGATAAATATGCCCGTTTAACTTGCGCTATCGAATATTCATACTGAAATAGAGTAACGCTCTGATAATTTGTTTTTAGAGGTTATTTAACAGCGCCTGGATTTATCCTTCAGATATACACTCTACACTGACGCTGCGGCGAGATGAAAATGATCGCTTCAGGTATCTATTGAAATTAATTCAGTTTTTTTTAAACTTGCGTAAGACAATATCTACAAGGACTTACACATGTTTAGCTATCGATAGTTCAGTAAAACGTGAGTATGTAATGATGGAATACCAGTTACATGGATTTATGATAGGTCGGGAAATATTTTTTGACATCAATGAGTCGAGAATTTTCAGGCTTCCGGTAAATAAAATGGACAGTGTTATTGCATTTGGCGGCGTTTTTTTTAACCGTACGATGCTACGGTTGTTCGTTTATCTTTTACTGAACGCCCGGACCCATTATGTTTCAAAAGATGAGTTACTCGTCAACATCTGGGAAAAAAATGAATTAAGTGCTTCCACACAACGTTTGTCCACGATGGTAAAAAAATCTCAACAACAAATTATATTTGCTGGGGTTACCTCAGCATTCCATCGTCAGCGTAAAAGGAAGCGGATACATACTGGCACTGGATAATATTCAACCGCTCTACAGTGTGGTCGATGAGGCAGATTATCAAATATAGATATCACTCAATCGGGTGTCAGCTTATTCCGTAGCGTGATGTCGCCTGCGGATTATTCCCCTGGTCGTCAACGTCCAGGGTTTTTTTTCTGCGTCAGGCTGGGAAATGGCCGCCAGTATTAGGCGAATCTCCTGAACGCTTCAGGCATCTGACAAAATTTGACCATTTCCCCTGTTTGATCAAGGCAGCCGTAACATCCTCTCTGGCACTCTGTGGTTTTACGGCGAGGGAGGGTGCAATGAACCGGTTTATCATGGCAGATGCGGCAAAGTGTATAGGCTGTCGTACCTGCGAAGTCGCCTGCGTGGTCTCGCATCAGGAAAATCAGGACTGTGCCGCGGTGTCTGCGGGATACTTTGTCTCACGCATTCGGGTCATTAAGGAAAATACCTTTACCACCGCCGTAGCCTGTCACCAGTGTGAAGACGCACCGTGCGCCAACGTCTGCCCGACACAGGCCATTCGCCGCGACAGGGGACACATTTTTGTAGAGCAGACGCGCTGTATAGGCTGCAAAAGCTGCATGCTGGCGTGCCCGTTCGGCGCAATGAACGTCGTGACCCAAACTTCACGCGTTCAGGCGGTGAAATGCGATCTCTGTTGGCATCGTGATACGGGACCAGCCTGCGTCGAGGCTTGCCCGACGGGGGCTTTGAATTGTCTGGATGCGGCGAGCGTGCAGCGTCAGCGCCTTCACGCTCAGCCTTTATAACCACGTTACCCGGCCAGCTCAGGCCGGGACTACGTTACTGATTTTCCGCCCAGGCGCGTTCTACCTCTTCAGCCAGAATTTTCACCCCAGCTTCAATTTTCTGCGGATCGGGCACATAGTTCATGCGCATACACTGGTGCGTGTGCGGCCAGGGCTTGTCGAGTCCAGGGAAGAAGTAGTGTCCTGGCACCATCAATACACCACGCGCTTTCAAACGCTGGTAGAGCAACTCGGTGGTGATGGGCAGATCCTGGAACCACAGCCAAAGGAAAATTGCCCCTTCAGGTTTGTGAATTAAGCAGCGATTTTCAGGTAAATAACGGCGGATGATCGCAATGGTTTGCTGAACGCGCTGAAAATAGAACGGCTTGATAACCGTTTCTGACAGCCGCATCAGGTCGTTACGCTTGATCATCTCGCACATCATGGCCGGTCCAATCCCGCCAGGCGCAAGACTGATGATGCCGTTCATATTGGCGATGGCGGTGATGATTTTTTCGTTGGCGATGATAATGCCGCAGCGCGAGCCGGGTAACCCCAGTTTGGAGAGGCTCATACACAGGACAATGTTGGGATTCCACAACGGGCGCGCTTCGCTAAAAATAATGCTCGGGAACGGCACGCCATAGGCATTATCAATGACCAACGGAATACCGTGCTGGTTGGCAAGCGTATCGAGTTTTATCAGCTCTTCATCGGTGATAACATTCCCCGTCGGATTGGTGGGTCGTGAGACGCAGATCATCCCGGTCTCTTCGCCAATGTGCAGGTGTTCGAAGTCAACGTGATACTTGAACTGGCCCTCTGGCAGCAGCTCAATATTGGGACGCGCCGAAACGAATAAATCCTCTTCCAGCCCGGAATCCGCATAGCCGATATACTCCGGCGCGAGAGGGAAGAGTACCTTTTTTGGCGGTCCCGTCAGCGCGGCGGCCAGCAAAGAGGTTAAACAAGTAGAAAAATGCGCTCTGACTGCCGTTTGTTAGCGCAATATTCTGCGGTTCAATATCCCAACCCAGATTCTCACGCAGTAGCGAAGCGAGCGCGTCCAGCAGTTCGGTTTTCCCTTGCGGACCGTCATAATTGCATAGCGCATCAGTGAGTTTGCCGTTTTCCAGCATCTCTGTCAGGAGCGTTTGGAAGTAATCCTGCATCGCCGGAATTTGCGCTGGATTACCACCGCCCAGCATGATTGCGCCTGGGGTGCGTAAGCCGTCGTTGAGGTCCTCCATCAGGCGGGTAATGCCTGAATGGCGGGTGAATTTGTCGCCAAAAAGTGAAAATGTCATAACGGATGGTCTGTCAAACGCTGAGTCGAAGGGGGTTACCTTAACGCTAGCACTGGCAGGGTGCAAATCGAGCTGAAACGACGGCTTTGACGTTTTATGCTTATAATTTTATTCAGGGTGGTGTTTTATTTTGCAGCGTCTGAGGCGCTTTGGCCATCAGACGCCGGTTCAGGTTAACGTTGACCCGCCCAGATGACCATCACGGTGTCGTCACCGTGCTGGCGCACAAAACCGTACCCCTGCTTGAGCGAGAGCGTGGTTTGCTGCCCTGCGCCGATGGCCGGATGTCGCGCTCTGAACTGACCGAGGCGCTGCCAGTGGGCAACGTTGTCGGCTGACTTACCGCTGACATCCTGCCAGTTCATATCAGAGCGGGTGCCCTGTAGCGGGTCGGAACCAGTGGGGCCGAAAGGTCGTGCGGATTCATCGCCATAGAATATTTGCACGGCGCCGGGGGCTAACAGCAGCAACTCAGCCGCCTTATCACCGCCTTCGCGGAACAGACGAGTATCGTGCGACGAGAGGTAGCTCAGCACATTGAACCCCTGTAACTTCTCCGCCATATGCTGCCAGACGAGATCCATACTCGCCAGGCAATCGACGGCTTTTGCGGCCTGCTCCTGATAGTCAAAGTTAATCATGGCGTCAAAGCCGTGGCGGTAGTAGTCGCTCTGCATCACGCCGTGTCCCCAGGCTTCACCGGTCATCCAGAACGGCTTATCGTCAAGCGCTTTGTCCGGATTCGCTTTTTTCCATTCCACCAGCGCTGCGCTGGCCTGCACTTTTAACTGTTGCCAGGCCGGAAGTTCGACGTGTTTCGCCGTGTCGACGCGAAATCCATCGACACCGTAATCGCGCACCCATTGACTCAGCCAGTGGGTCAGGTAATCCCGGGGCGTGTAGCCTTCAATGGCTTTCGCGCGCGTATCGGCTTTATGTTGGTAAAACACCGGCAGGCCCGATGGGGTGGTCGACTCGGTCTTTAGATCCGGTAGAAAAGCCAGCGACATCGTGAGATCGTCAAAGCCAGGGTTGTCGTAATCGCCAATGTCAGTGCGGATCCATGCTTCCCCCCCACCATTTTTCCCAGGCGACCTTATCGCTAAAGTTGATGTAATCATTGAAGCTGTGCCAGCTCTGCCCGGCGGCGGGTTTCCAGTCCGTCCAGCGCTCACCGAGCGTTTTTTTCAACTCATCGCCAGAAAGGTAGAGCGCGCCGAACTGATATTCCTGCATGTCCGCCAGCGTGGCGTAACCAGTATGGTTCATTACAATATCAAAAAAGGATACGGATCCCGCGCTGGTGCGCGCCGTCAATCAGCGCGCGCAGGTCGGCTTCGCTGCCCATGTTGGCATCAAGGGTTGTCCAGTCCTGCGTGTAATAACCGTGATAGGCATAGTGCGGGAAGTCGCCTTTCGTGCCGCCGCCCACCCAGCCATGGATTTGTTCGAACGGCGCGCTTATCCACAGTGCATTCACCCCCCAGTTGCTGCAGATAATCCAGTTTGCCGGTCAGGCCACGCAAATCGCCTCCGTGAAACGTGCCGATTTCCTCCATACCGTCTTTATGGCGACCATAACTCTGGTCATTGGAGGGATCGCCGTTTTCGAAGCGGTCGGTGAGCACAAAATAGACCGTGGCGTTGTGCCAGTCGAACGGCGCGGATGCGTTGGTCTGCGCCCGTTCCAGCAGTAGCAGGCCATTGCTGGCAGGTGCGGGTTGCAGCGTTATCCGTCCATTTTTCACCGTGGCGGTCTGTCCGCTGTAAAAATCACGTACCACGCTCCCTTCCGGGAAAGTCTGCGCGACCGCTATCGTCAGCGGCTTTCCATCCCACTTTGGACACTGGCGTACCACATTGGCGGTAGGTTCGGCCTCACGCGGCACCGTAATTATTAACGTTGGCGTGCCAGAGCGGGTATCGATTTCCAGCGTGTAACGGCCATCTTTGAACAGACGCCACTGCGGCGGAGTCCCTTCGCACGGGACGAGCGACAGCATCTGATTGAGTTTTATCGCGTTAGCCGGCTGCCAGCACTGTTGGTCAAAATTTAACGTTAAGGAACGAGTACCCTTCGTCAACTCAGCATGGCTGGTAAACTTACCCGTTCCTTCGGCGGTGAAGGTGGGGAAACCCTGAGAGGTCCATGTCGCGGCGCTCGTGATAGCGGGCAACAGCGCGAGAGCAATGGCGGCAAGCTTCATTGTGCGGTCCTTTTTTGCGGCGATTTTAACCAGTTTGCCTGAGAACCTGCTGACAAAACTCATCCTTTGACCGCACTCAACGAGGATGAGGAATACGGATGAGTGATTTTGGGCAAAAAATAGCCTTATTTTGCGATAACCACCACAAATCTTTCGAATTAGTTCCTCGCGGAATAGTTTATGCGTGACATGGTTTCGGAATTGGCCTATTCCTTAGGGTGCTCTTGAACGCTATTTTTGATATGATTTGAGATTCAACTCTCAAAATTGTGAAAAATAAAAGGTGTTGGAATGATTCAATCCGACCAGGAGACCTAATGATATTGACTCCCATACGACGATATGGGGCAATGATTCTTATGTTACTCACCATCGTATTTTCGGGTGAGGTGCTGGCAAAGACGCACACATCAACATCGAGTCAAAAGTCCCACGTAACCAAGACCAGTAATAAACAGGTAAGCAGTAAACAAGAGTATTCTCGCAATAGTGCAAAGAGCAGTTCACTTCCTGATTTGCGAAAATACCCTTCCGGAACACCAAGGAAAAAAGCGTTTCTCCGGACGGTTATGCCTTATATTACCAGTCAAAATGCGGCGATCACTGCCGATCGTAACTGGCTGATCTCAAAGCAGTATCAGAATCGCTGGTCACCGACTGAGCGTAAGCGCATGAAAGATATTGCGACGCGCTACAAGGTGAAGTGGTCTGGCAACACCCGGAGTATTCCGTGGAATACGTTGCTGGAGCGCGTAGACATCATCCCGACCAGTATGGTGGCGACGATGGCTGCGGCAGAAAGCGGTTGGGGTACCTCTAAGCTTGCGCGTAGCAATAACAACCTGTTCGGCATGAAGTGCGCGAAAGGAAGTTGTAACAATGCGCCAGGTAAAGTGAAAGGGTACTCTCAGTTTGACTCCGTTAAAGAGTCGGTCAGCGCCTATGTGATTAACCTGAACACGCATCCGGCTTACGCCTCCTTCCGTAAATCGCGCGCGCAACTGCGCAAAGCGGATCAGGAAGTAACGGCGACGGCGATGATTCATAAGCTGAAGGGTTATTCAACAAAGGGGCAGAGTTACAACAACTATCTGTTCGCGATGTACCAGGATAACCAGCGATTAATCGCAGCCCATATGTAATCCCCGAACGCCTTCTGCAAAGAAGGCGTTTTTGTTTCGGTCCTGGTGCATCACACTAATACTTCACTGTTCAGATCGCGATACTCTTTTGGGGTCGTGTCGTACTCTTTCTTAAAGACGGAATAGAAATACTGCAGCGACGGATAACCGCACATCTGCGAGATTTCGTTGATCGACAGCGTCGTGGAAATCAACAGGCTGCGCGCTTTCTCCAGCTTTTCAGCGTGGATCACCGCGTGAATGGTCTCTCCCACTTCTTCTTTAAAGCGCTTTTCCAGATTGGAACGTGAAATCCCGACCGCATCCAGTACCTGATCTACCTTGATGCCTTTGCAGGCGTGGTTACGGATATAATGCATCGCCTGAATAACGGCGGGGTCGGAGAGGGAGCGGTAGTCTGTCGAACGGCGTTCAACGACGCGCACCGGAGGCACCAGAATACGCTGGAGCGGCAATTCCTCATTGGCCAGCAGGCGGTGCAGCAGCTTTGCCGCCTGATAGCCCATTTGCCTCGCGCCCTGAGCCACCGACGACAGCGCAACCCGTGACAGATAGCGGGTCAGTTCCTCATTATCAATACCAATGACGCACAACTTTTCGGGTACCGGAATATGCAGGTGCTCACAGACCTGAAGAACATGGCGGGCGCGGGCGTCAGTGACCGCGATAATACCCGTCTGCGGCGGCAGGGTTTGCAGCCAGTCCGCCAGTCGATTTTGCGCGTGTTGCCAGAGTTCAGGCGCGGTTTCCAGTCCCTGATACACCACGCCACGATACTTCTCCTCCGCAACTAACTGGCGGAAGGCATACTCGCGTTCCGCCGCCCAGCGCTTTCCGCTGGAGGCGGGCAGGCCGTAGAAGGCAAAACGATTAACGCCTTTTTCTTTCAGGTGCAGAAAGGCGCTCTCAACGAGCGCATGATTATCAGTGGCAATGTAATGGACAGGAGGATAATTTTCCGCCAGATGATAGGAGCCTCCGACACCGACGATGGGCACATGCACATCCACTAACAACCGTGCGATCTCATCGTCGTCATAGTCAGCAATCACGCCGTCACCTAACCACTCTTTGATATTATCAATGCGGGCGCGAAAGTCCTCCTCGATGAAGATGTCCCATTCGGATTGCGAGGCTTGTAGATATTCACCGACCCCTTCCACCACCTGACGGTCGTAGGCTTTATTGGCATTAAATAACAGGGTAATACGGTGACGTTTATCAAACATGGTTCTGTCTCTGCTCACTCTTTCATAAACGACAATGCCGGACAGGAGTGACCGGCATAAAAATAGCCCTATTTTTCAGTAGATCAGACGCGGCGTTTTGTCGCTGAATCCATCCATACTGCCAGCAACAGAATCGCGCCCTTCACGATATACTGCCAGAACGTTGGGACATCCATCATACTCATTCCGTTATCCAGAGAAGCCATAATAAATGCGCCCATCACTGCGCCGGCAACGCTACCGATGCCACCCGCCAGGCTGGTTCCGCCAATGACACAGGCGGCAATGGCATCCAGTTCGGCGATGTTTCCCGCAGAAGGCGAGCCGGCACCGAGACGCGAACTGAGGATCAACCCGGCAATCGCCACCATCAGACCATTGATGGCGAACACTGCCAGTTTGGTCCGCGCGACGTTAATGCCGGAAAGACGGGCGGCCTCCAGATTGCCCCCGATGGCGTAAATACGCCGGCCAAATGCCGTTCGTGTCGCCATAAACATCCCCGCGAGCAGCAAAAATACCAGCAGCAGAACAGGTGTCGGCACACCGCGATAATCATTCAGCAGCCAGATGGCGCCTAACACAATAACGGCAGTTAATGCCTGGCGGCCCACTACGCTGGTTGACGCCGGGGCGTCAAGACCCAAAGACTGCCGGCGCATGCGCCCGCGCCACTGCCAGCCGATAAACGCCATCAAACCGATCGCGCCGAGGGTAAAGCCCAATCCATTGGATAAGTAGCTTTGCCCAATCTGCGACATGGCAGAACTGGTCGGCGATACGGTTGTACCATTGGTGATGCCGATGAGGATACCGCGAAACGCCAGCATCCCGGCCAGAGTCACAATAAATGAAGGAACTTTGCGGTAAGCGACCCACCAGCCATTCCAGGCGCCGAGCAGCAATCCCAGCGCCAGCGTGACGATAATGGTAAACGGCAGCGGCCAGCCCAGCCAAACGTCGCAGATAGCCGCGACGCCGCCCAGCAGCCCCATCATCGAACCGACGGAGAGATCGATTTCCGCTGAGATGATGACAAACACCATACCGACCGCCAGGATCCCCGTAATCGCGGTCTGGCGAAGCAGGTTAGAGACGTTACGTGCGCTGAGATACGCACCGTCCGTGGTCCAGGTAAAGAACAGCATGATCACGATGATGGCCGCGATCATCACGAACACCTGTAGATTCAGCGATTTAATCCCAGGAAAAACGCCCGTCAGTGGGGCGGTGAGTTTAGCTTCAGACGGATTGTTTTTCGACATGTTGTTCGCTCCTCAAAGCGGCTTCCATCACCTGCTCTTGCGTCAGATTATGATTGACCAGGTTGGCTTTCAGTTTTCCTTCATGCATCACCAGAATACGGTCGCTGAGCCCTAACACTTCGGGCAATTCCGACGAGATGACGATCACGGCGATACCCTGCTGAACGAGCTGGTTAATGAGTTTGTAGATTTCATATTTCGCGCCGATATCAATGCCCCGGGTAGGCTCATCGAGGATGAGAATTTGCGGGTTGAGCAACAGGCAGCGCGCCAGAATGGCTTTTTGCTGGTTCCCACCGCTCAGACGTCCGATCGCCAGCTCCGGAGAGGAGGTTTTGACTTTCAGGCGTTGCAGGGATTCCAGAATGCATTTGTATTCGGCGGCATCGTCTAACTGGCTTACCTTGCCAGTGAACTGATCAAGCGCGGCGAGGGTAATGTTTTTCCCCACCGCCATAACTGGCACAATGCCATCGCGTTTACGGTCCTCCGGGACCATGGCGATCCCGTGAGCAATAGCCTGCTGACAGTTGCGGATGTTGACGGACTGGCCGTCAATCACCACTTCTCCTTCCCAACGTCCGGGCCAGACGCCAAACAGACACTGGACAAGCTCCGTGCGCCCTGCGCCTACCAGACCGGCAATACCCAGGATTTCGCCGCGCTTTAGTGAGAAGGAAACGTCATTCACGCGCCGGATATGACGATTGACGGGATGCCAGGCGGTGAGATGCTCAACGCGTAAAATTTCTTCACCTGCGGTGTGTGGTTCGCTGGGGTAGAGCGCGGTGAGCTCGCGACCCACCATCATGGTGATGATATCGTCTTCGCTCATGCCAGCCGCCTCGCGGGTACCAATATGCTTGCCATCACGGATCACGCAGATCGTGTCGGAAATGGCTTTCACTTCGTTCAGCTTGTGTGAAATGTAGATGCAGGCGATATCGTGCTGTTGCAGATCGCGAATGATCTCCAGCAGCACGGTTGTTTCCTGTTCGGTGAGTGACGCTGTCGGTTCATCCAGAATCAGCAGGCGCACCTGTTTATTCAGCGCTTTCGCAATTTCAACCAGCTGTTGCTGACCAAGGCCCAGCTCACCCACCCGGGTATCGGGAGAAATCGCCAGACTGACCTGCCTGAGCAATTTTTGGCAGCGCAGGGTCATCATGTCGTAATCAAGCACACCATGACGGTTTATTTCACTTCCGAGGAAAATATTCTCCAGCACGGTTAAATGTTTAACCAGCGCTAACTCCTGATGGATGATGGCAATCCCTTTGCGTTCGGTATCACGAATATGGTTGGCCTGCAGCGTTTCTCCCGCAAAAACAATTTCACCTTCATAACTGCCATAGGGATAAATACCGCACAGTACTTTCATCAGCGTCGATTTACCTGAGCCATTCTCGCCGCATAATGAAATAATTTCACCGGCATTCAGTCTGAGGCTGACGTTATCAATCGCCTTGACGACACCGAAGGTTTTGGTGATGTTCTTCATTTCAAGTAGACAGGACATAGCGACTCCGCAGTAGCCAATGAGAGAACCGGGCGTAGTGGGAAATGCGCGCCCTCAGCGGTTGCCAGGGCGCAGCGCTTACAGTTCGCTCTGCTTATGGAATCCGTCTTTAATCACGGTCTCATTGATGTTGTTTTTATTAACGTCAATTGGCGTCAATAAGCGGGAGGGAACATCTTTCAGACCGTTGTTTAACGTGGCGTCGGCTTTTGGTTGCTGTCCGTTGCCCAGTTCAACGGCGATTTCGGCGGCGGTATTGGCCAGCAGCGTAATCGGTTTATAAACGGTCATTGTTTGTGTTCCCGCGACAATGCGCTTAATTCCCGCCAGGTCAGCATCCTGGCCTGAAATTGCCACTTTCCCTGAAAGCCCCTGCGCACTGAGCGCCTGAACCGCTCCGCCTGCCGTCGCGTCATTGGAGGCGACAACGGCATCAATGTTGTTATTGTTTGCGGTCAAGGCATTTTCCATAATTTTCAACGCATTTTCCGGCAGCCAGCCGTCTACCCACTGATCGCCAACCACTTTTATTTTCCCGGAATCGATATAGGGTTTTAAGACTTTCATCTGTCCGGCGCGGAAGAGTTTAGCGTTATTATCTACGGGGGGAACCGCCCATCAGAAAATAATTCCCCTGAGGAACGCGCTCAACTAATGCCTGGGCCTGTAATTCGCCGACCTTTTCGTTATCAAATGAAATATAAAAATCGATGTCAGCATCATTGATCATACGGTCGTAAGCTAAAACTTTAATACCTTCCTGTTTCGCCTCTTTGACTACGTTACTTAATACTTGTCCGTTATAAGGAATAATGACAAGGACATCCACTCCTCGGTTGATCATATTTTCAATCTGCGACATCTGGGTTTCTTCATTCCCATTCGCGGACTGGACAAAGACTTTTGCACCAAGAGATTCAGCCTTACTGACGAAAATATCGCGATCTTTCTGCCAGCGCTCGAGCCGCAGGTCATCAATCGCCATGCCGATTTTTATTTCTTTGGCATGTCCTGCTACGCTGGTAAGCAAAAGGGAGGTACAGATGGTGAGTAAGAGATTCTTCATCTTCATAATCGTGATGCCTTTTGTTAGAGGGAGTAACAATAAAAGTAACAATCACAGCATAAGACGTTGCAGAATTTAGCAATTCATACGGGGAAGACAATTACAGATTTTTATCTTGCGGTTACGAAATTTGGTTTATTTCCCGAATTATGACCGGGATCTTACTTTTTATCGTGGGTATTGAAAGTTGCACTTATACCAGCAGAGCCTCCATTTTTTGCAAATGGATATTTTTATTTTGCGAGGTGGCGCACACTTGTGAATTATCTCAATAGCAGTGTGAAATAACATAATTGAGCAACGGTAAGGGAGTGCTCAATATTACGGCATAACCTATTTCCGCCGTATTCCTTGATTATGGAGTTCATTATGCAGGCATATTTTGACCAACTCGATCGCGTTCGTTATGAAGGTCCACGATCCACTAATCCGTTAGCATTCCGTCATTACAATCCTGATGAGATCGTCATGGGCAAACGGATGGAAGATCATCTGCGTTTTGCGGCCTGCTATTGGCATACCTTCTGCTGGAACGGCGCTGATATGTTTGGTGTCGGGGCGTTTGATCGTCCGTGGCAGCAACCGGGGGGATGCGCTGGCGCTGGCAAAACGTAAAGCGGACGTCGCGTTTGAGTTTTTCCACAAGCTGCACGTTCCGTTCTACTGCTTCCACGATGTCGATGTGTCGCCGGAAGGCGCGTCGCTGAAAGAGTACAAAAACAACTTTGCTCAAATGGTCGATGTGCTGGCTGAGAAGCAAGAGCAGAGCGGCGTGAAGCTGTTATGGGGTACGGCAAACTGCTTCACCAATCCACGCTATGGTGCGGGTGCAGCAACGAACCCGGATCCGGAAGTGTTCAGTTGGGCAGCCACTCAGGTGGTGACGGCGATGGACGCCACGCACAAACTGGGCGGTGAAAACTACGTGCTGTGGGGCGGTCGTGAAGGGTACGAAACCTTGCTGAATACCGATCTGCGTCAGGAACGCGAGCAGATTGGCCGCTTTATGCAGATGGTCGTAGAGCACAAGCACAAAACGGGCTTCCAGGGCACGCTTCTGATCGAACCAAAACCGCAGGAGCCAACCAAGCACCAATATGATTACGACGCCTCCACCGTCTACGGCTTCCTCAAACAGTTCGGTCTGGAAAAAGAGATCAAACTGAATATCGAGGCTAACCACGCAACGCTGGCGGGTCACTCATTCCACCACGAAATCGCCACGGCGATTGCGCTGGGCCTGTTCGGTTCTGTGGATGCCAACCGGGGTGACGCACAGCTGGGCTGGGATACCGACCAGTTCCCGAACAGCGTGGAAGAGAACGCCCTGGTGATGTACGAAATCCTCAAAGCGGGCGGCTTCACCACCGGTGGCCTGAACTTTGACGCGAAAGTTCGCCGTCAGAGCACGGATAAATACGATCTGTTCTACGGTCATATCGGCGCGATGGACACCATGGCGCTGTCACTGAAAATTGCGGCGCGCATGATCGAAGAGGGTGAACTGGATAAACGCGTAGCGAAGCGTTATGCCGGGTGGAATAGCGAGTTGGGCCAGCAGATCCTGAAAGGACAGATGTCGTTAAGCGAACTGGCGCATTATGCTGAGCAGCATAACCTGGCGCCGGTACATCAGAGTGGCCATCAGGAACAACTGGAAAACCTGGTGAACCATTACCTGTTCGATAAGTAATCGACATCGCCGGGTGGCGCAACGTTTTCCCGTTCGATCGTTTTACAGGCCCGGTGAGCGTTGCGCTACCGGGCATTTTCAGTTTAAGGAACCCACGTTATGTATATCGGGATCGATCTAGGCACCTCGGGCGTGAAAGCAATTTTGCTCAATGAGCAAGGCGAGGTGGTCGCATCGCAAACGGAAAAACTCACCGTCTCCCGTCCTCATCCGCTCTGGTCGGAGCAAGATCCCGAACAGTGGTGGCAGGCGACGGATCGCGCCATGAAGGCACTCAGCAAGCAACATTCGCTAAGTGAAGTGAAAGCGCTGGGTATTGCCGGGCAGATGCACGGCGCGACGTTGCTCGACAGCCAGCAACAGGTGCTGCGACCGGCCATTCTGTGGAATGACGGGCGCTGTGGCGAAGAGTGCGCGTTGCTGGAATCAATGGTACCGCAGTCGCGGGTTATCACGGGTAACCTGATGATGCCCGGATTCACAGCACCAAAGCTGTTATGGGTAAAGCGCCACGAACCGGAGGTGTTTCGCAAGGTGGCGAAGGTACTGCTACCGAAAGATTATTTGCGTTTACGTATGACGGGTGAGTTTGCCAGCGATATGTCAGACGCGGCGGGAACAATGTGGCTGGATGTGGAAAAACGTGACTGGAGTGACGTGATGCTGAATGCCTGCGGGCTGACCCGTGACCATATGCCCGCGCTGTTTGAAGGGAGTGAGATTACCGGCAGGTTGCTACCTGATGTGGCGATGGCGTGGGATATGCCTGCGGTTTCTGTCGTCGCGGGAGGCGGCGACAATGCCGCAGGTGCGGTTGGTGTGGGGATGGTGAATGCCGATCAGGCCATGCTGTCACTGGGAACGTCCGGCGTCTATTTTGCCGTCAGCGAGGGTTTCCTGAGTAAACCTGAAAGCGCGGTACACAGTTTTTGCCATGCGTTGCCTGAGCGCTGGCATCTGATGTCAGTGATGCTAAGTGCGGCCTCCTGTCTGGACTGGGCTGCAAACCTCACCGGGCTGGTGACAGTCCCGGCGCTGATTGATGCGGCGCAACAGGCTAATGTTGCTGCCGATCCTGTCTGGTTCCTGCCGTACCTTTCCGGTGAACGTACGCCGCATAATAATCCGCAGGCGAAGGGGGTTTTCTTTGGCCTGACCCATCAGCATGGACCGGCTGAACTGGCGCGGGCGGTGCTGGAAGGCGTGGGCTATGCGTTGGCTGACGGGATGGACGTGGTACACGCCTGCGGTGTGAAGCCGCAAAGCGTCACATTGATCGGCGGAGGGGCGCGTAGCGCGTACTGGCGGCAGATGCTGGCGGATATCAGCGGTCTGCAACTCGATTATCGCACCGGCGGTGATGTAGGGCCGGCACTGGGTGCAGCTCGGCTGGCACAAATTGCGATGAACCCGCAGAAGTCGTTAGCCGGGTTACTGCCGCAGCTCCCGCTTGAGCAGACGCACCAGCCAGATGCACAACATCATACTGTTTATCAACAGCGTCGCGAGACCTTCCGTCGTCTGTATCAGCAGCTCCTTCCACTCATGTCCTGAGGCTGAATCCCTCCTGTTTTGCAGGAGGGATTAATTCGAAATATATAAATAATTGATCAATAAATTAAATATATGGATTTATTCTGAAATTCCATCTCACTTGCAATTTTCATTGTTGTCTTCAGAAGGTTGTCCCTACTCTTCTTCTGTTGGATAAGGAGAGCCCAATGAAAAGCTCAACGTTAATTTCATGGTTGTTGCTCATATCAGGCACATTGACTTACGTTATCGGCTTAGAGATGGCATGTCCGTTACTGAGTGGAAAGGGCTATTTTCTCGGGGTTCTGGTGTTGGCGATGTTTGTGACCTGGATATACCTGCGCGAGATGATGTTCGGGCAACTCGACGATCGCTTCATCGCCGTATGTCGAATAGTTGCCATCATGACCCTCGGGCTGCTTTGTGTCGGCGTCATTAATGCACCACTGACGCCGGTTGAGAAGGGGCTTTATCCTGCGGCGCTTTTCGTCGGATTGTGGGGATTAGCACGTGTGGTTCGCGCATCGGATAATTAAAAAGGAGATAACGTTGCTCTGGGGCTGCCTGGCTTACTATTTGCTGAGACGTCGGCGACGACGTGCTGAACGATAATTTAAAATAAAATGCCCGGTCTTCAGAGCCGGGCATTTTATTTTCAACTGACCAGCCTGCGCGTATCAACCCGTTGTAACAGCATCGAAAGCAGTAAACTGCCCGCGAGGGTGGCGCTAAAAATCCATAGCATATCCAGCGGCGGCCAGCGCTTGATTTCAAGGCCACTGGTGCGTAACGCATGAATAATAAGCGCGTGAAAACCGTAAATGCCGAGCGAATGTCGGGAGATCAGTCCCAGCCCTGGAACGGTTTGTGTGTTCAACGTGTTCTTGACCAGCGTCAGCAGCGCAACGGCACAGATAAAGACCATAGGGCCGCAATAGAGATACCAGGTATCGGCAAAATTACCGCGCCACTGCAATTCATGCAGCGTCCCACGCGAAATAATCCACACGGCAACGAGGAACAGACCCGCGCTTAGCCAGGAAAATGCGCGTTTCTGTGTCTCCATCATGCCGATGGCGCGGCCCAGCATCCCATACAAAATGTAGTAAAAGGTATCGCCGTTAATATACAAATTGATCGGTAGCCATTCGAACCCGTCCACTTTTTGCGGCACGGTATTCGGATTGGCGAGGATACCAATAACGACCATCAGCACCAGCAGCATTTTACCACTGATGCTTTTTACCTGAATAAGCGGGGAGACCAGGTAGATCACCGCAATCGCGAAGAAAAACCACAGGTGATAGAACACCGGCTTTTGTAGCAAATTTTTTAAGGAGAGCCCGGCGTTAATCGAGGTAAATAACGTGATGTAGAGCAGGGCGACGGCGCTGTAAAACAGCAGGCACAGCGCGATGCGCAAAAAATGACGCGGCTGGGCGCTGCGCTCGCCAAAAAAGAGATAGCCTGAAATCATAAAAAATAGCGGTACGCTGACGCGTGAAGCTGAATTCAGTACGTTGGCAAGATCCCAGTTAACGGGGCTGACACTCTGTGCATTGGTGATGTACCAGGTGGTGGTGTGAATCATCACCACCATCAGACAGGCGATCCCTCGCAGGTTATCAATCCAGTAAATTTTGGGCTGCATCAGTTCCTCTGTTTTCGTTTAAAAATGGTCTGACTCACATTTCGTCAGCCTGTCTCGCTGGATTAATCTGAGTTTTTACACTAAAGCTTGTGATGGTCCGATGAGATTCGCAAAATGCGTCTGCCATACCGAATGTAATAATAATAAGACTGATCAGTTAATTAGGCGGTAATAAAATGATGATGAAATCTTTCTTCCCGGCAATGGTCATTCTGCTGCTGGCTGGATGTACATCCTCCCAGCCATCGCCGCCGCAAAAGGCGCAGAAAGTGAAAGTGAGCCCCACGCGCACGCTGGACATGGAAGTATTGTGCAAAGACCAGGCCGCTCGGCGCTATAACACTGGCACGCAGAAAATTGATGTAATAGGCTTTGAACAATTTCAGGGAAGCTACGAGATGCGTGGCTATACCTTCCGTAAAGAGAGTTTTGTCTGCTCTTTTGACGCGGATGGGCAGTTTTTACATCTTTCCATGCGTTAAGTCCTGCCTTTTTCCCGTTACGTACTGTTTATCTTGCAGTCAGCGGGTATACTGATCCCTTCCTTTTAAAACCACACGTATCCAGCACGAAATACTATGCAAAAGTTTGATACCAAGACCTTCCAGGGCCTGATCCTGACATTACAGGATTACTGGGCTCGTCAGGGCTGCACCATTGTTCAACCTTTGGACATGGAAGTGGGCGCAGGCACCTCGCACCCGATGACCAGCCTGCGTGCGTTGGGGCCAGAGCCGATGGCAACCGCGTATGTGCAACCTTCTCGTCGTCCGACCGATGGACGCTATGGCGAAAACCCAAACCGTTTACAGCACTACTATCAGTTCCAGGTGGTGATTAAGCCCTCTCCGGACAATATCCAGGAGCTGTATCTCGGGTCGCTGAAAGAGCTGGGGATGGACCCGACCATTCACGACATTCGTTTCGTGGAAGATAACTGGGAAAACCCAACGCTGGGTGCCTGGGGGCTGGGCTGGGAAGTGTGGCTGAACGGGATGGAAGTGACGCAGTTCACTTACTTCCAGCAGGTTGGCGGACTGGAATGTAAGCCAATCACCGGTGAAATCACCTATGGTCTGGAACGTCTGGCCATGTACATTCAGGGCGTAGACAGCGTTTATGACCTGGTCTGGAGCGACGGCCCGTTGGGTAAAACCACGTACGGCGACGTGTTCCATCAGAACGAAGTGGAGCAATCCACCTACAACTTCGAATACGCGGATGTGGACTTCCTGTTCACCTGCTTTGAGCAGTATGAAAAAAGAAGCGCAGCAGCTGCTGGCGCTGGAAAATCCGCTGCCATTGCCCGCTTACGAGCGTATTCTGAAGGCCGCCCACAGCTTCAACCTGCTGGATGCGCGTAAAGCCATCTCCGTCACCGAACGTCAGCGCTACATTCTGCGTATTCGTACCCTGACCAAAGCAGTGGCAGAAGCTTACTATGCTTCCCGTGAAGCCCTCGGCTTCCCGATGTGCAATAAAGACCAATAAGAGGCGGCCATGTCTGAGAAAACTTTCCTGGTGGAAATCGGCACTGAAGAGCTGCCACCAAAAGCCCTGCGCAGCCTGGCGGAATCCTTTGCTGCGAATGTGACTGCGGAGCTGGACAACGCCGGCATCGCACACGGCAATGTTAAATGGTTTGCGGCGCCGCGTCGTCTGGCGCTGAAAATTGCTAATCTGGCTGAATCCCAGCCCGATCGCGAAGTTGAAAAACGCGGTCCGGCGATTGCCCAGGCCTTTGACGCCGAAGGCAAACCGAGCAAAGCGGCAGAAGGCTGGGCGCGGGGTTGCGGGATTACCGTTGACCAGGCCGAGCGTCTGACCACCGATAAAGGCGAATGGCTGCTGTATCGCGCGCATGTGAAAGGCGAAAGCGCCGAAGCGCTGCTGCCAGACATGATTGCGACCTCGCTGGCGAAACTGCCTATTCCGAAACTAATGCGCTGGGGCGCAAGCGACGTGCATTTCGTGCGTCCGGTTCATACGGTAACCCTGCTGCTGGGTGACAAAGTCATTCCGGCGACCATTCTGGGTATTCAGTCCGATCGCATCATTCGCGGCCATCGCTTTATGGGCGAGCCGGAGTTCACCATCGACAATGCCGATCAGTATCCTGAAATCCTGCTGGAGCGCGGTAAGGTCATTGCCGACTACGAACAGCGTAAAGCCAAAATCAAAGCGGACGCCGAAGAAGCAGCACGTACTATTGGCGGTAATGCCGATCTGAGCGAAAGTCTGCTGGAGGAAGTGACCTCGCTGGTGGAATGGCCGGTGGTACTGACGGCGAAATTCGAAGAGAAATTTCTCGCGGTGCCATCTGAAGCGCTGGTGTACACCATGAAAGGTGACCAGAAATACTTCCCGGTCTACGCTAACGATGGAAAACTGCTGCCGAACTTCATCTTCGTTGCGAACATCGAATCGAAAGATCCGCAGCAAATCATCTCCGGTAACGAGAAAGTGGTGCGCCCGCGCCTGGCGGATGCAGAATTCTTCTTTAACACCGACCGTAAAAAACGTCTGGAAGACAACCTGCCGCGTCTGCAGACCGTGCTGTTCCAACAGCAACTGGGCACGTTGCGCGACAAGACCGATCGTATTCAGGCGCTGGCGGGCTGGATTGCCGGTCAGATTGGCGCAGACGTTAACCACGCGACTCGCGCGGGCCTGCTGTCGAAATGTGACCTGATGACCAACATGGTGTTCGAATTCACCGACACCCAGGGCGTAATGGGCATGCACTATGCTCGCCACGATGGCGAAGCGGAAGATGTTGCCGTTGCCCTGAACGAACAGTATCAGCCGCGTTTTGCCGGTGATGATCTGCCGTCTAACTCGGTTGCCTGCGCGCTGGCGATTGCGGACAAAATGGACACTCTGGCGGGTATCTTTGGTATTGGTCAGCATCCGAAAGGCGATAAAGACCCGTTTGCGCTGCGTCGTGCGGCGCTGGGCGTACTGCGTATTATCGTTGAGAAGAACCTGAACCTCGACCTGCAGACCCTGACGGAAGAAGCGGTGCGTCTTTACGGCGACAAGCTGACCAACGCGAAGGTCGTTGATGACGTTATCGACTTTATGCTCGGTCGTTTTCGTGCCTGGTATCAGGATGAAGGTTACACCGTGGATACCATCCAGGCGGTGCTGGCACGTCGTCCGACCCGTCCGGCTGATTTCGATGCGCGTATGAAGGCGGTTTCCCACTTCCGTACCCTGGAAGCGGCATCTGCCCTGGCCGCGGCCAACAAGCGTGTATCCAACATTCTGGCGAAATCCGACGAGACGCTGAACGAGCGCGTGAACGCCGCAACCCTTAAAGAGCCGGAAGAGATCGCTCTGGCGATGCAGGTTGTGGTGCTGCGCGACAAGCTCGAGCCGTACTTCACGGAAGGTCGCTACCAGGACGCGCTGGTGGAACTGGCTGAACTGCGCGAGCCGGTCGATTTGTTCTTCGAAAAAGTGATGGTGAACGTCGAGGATAAAGAGTTGCGCATTAACCGCCTCTCGATGCTGGAAAAACTGCGCGAGCTTTTCCTGCGCGTGGCGGATATTTCGCTATTGCAATAAGCAAGTCGCTATCGCAGACAAACGCTGAAGTGCCCGATGGCGCAAGCTTATCGGGCCTACAGAATATCGTGTAGGCCGGATAAGGCGTCAGCCGTCATCCGGCAAAAACTACCGTATGCGTTTTCAAGACTCTGAAACCTGCCCTCGGGCAGGTTTTTTTTATGGACGGAACAGAAAGGATTACTGCAACTGCAATTCCGTCAGGCAAGTCTGGCTGTCATCCATCGTGGCAATCGCGTGTGATGCCGTTTTGCCGTTGTAGCTCACTTCGAGTGTCCCTTCGATATTGCGCGGTAACCAGACGCCGATAAACCCGTTCTGATAGCTTTTGAGTGGTTTCTGAATCAGCACATCGCCTTTTTTATCCGTCACTTTAACGTTGAACGTGGTCTCCGGCATTTCACCCTGGCAGCCGGACAAGCTGTGGTTAAAGCACGGGTGCGTCTGTTGTTGGTAAGGCGCAAAGGAGAGATAGAACTTTTCACCTAACGGCAGGGTATACATCTGCCCATCAGAAGCGAGTTTCAACTCGGTACTGGTGATGGAAGCCGAATACGGCAGTGGACGGGATTGTGGCGTTTGATCGATGGTATCCACGATCTGCTCGACTGACTTACCGGCAAGACCATGTTCGGCAAGGAATGTGGCTTCTGGCGATGCAGCAAACGCGGCGCCGCTGGTGAGTAAACCTAGCGTGAAGAACAAAGGAAGTCTGGACATAGCGTCAATTCCATGTGAAAGACAGGGTCTTCACTATAAAGCTTACCCTTAGGGAAAGGTCAAAGCCTGGCCAGGTAAAGTAATGCAAAGAAGGGAAACTGAGATAATTAAGGCGGGTAAGAGATAAAAAAATCCCCGCCGTCTGGCAGGGATCTTGAATTCTGAGCTTATTTAAGCTTACAGGCTGGTTACGTTGCCAGCTGCCGGGCCTTTAGCGCCGCTTTCGATGGTGAAGGAAACTTTCTGACCTTCGTCCAGAGATTTGTAGCCATCATTCTGGATAGCAGAGAAGTGTACGAACACGTCTTTAGAGCCATCGTCAGGAGTGATGAAGCCGAAGCCTTTGTCAGCGTTGAACCATTTTACGATACCAGTCATTTTACCGGACATAGTGTATTACCTTTTAAAAAATAAGTGTGCCTTTCGGCGAGATGGCGTGCTCTACAGATTTTTTAAGCGTTAAGGAAATGCGCACTACGAGGGGTATCAACGATAACTCTTGAAGGGGACTGCCTTACTAAACTGCTTTAATGGTCTGTACGTCAAACCGTGGAGCGCATTAACTCATGTAACGCCGGGTGATGCAACTGTTATTTTTAACCCGATGGGTTAAGTGGTCAAAAAACGGCCCTGTAGCAGGACCGTTAATCAAAAATTGTCGGTTATTCCATCAACTGTTTGCTCAACGTCGGGTTAGCGTGTATCAGGCGCATCAGCTTCAATTCGGTACTGGAGGGTTTAACGCGTTTTGATTCCCACTCATGTACCAGTGCAACCGATACGCCTAACACTCTGGCGAAATCATCTGTTTCCAGACCACTCCCCCCGTCGCAACTGTTCATATTCGCTAAAGGGACTTGGCTTATGTGTCAGGGTGATTCTTGATGATTCTTCTTTAAAAACAATTTGTTCCAGGCTGCTCAGCAGCTCAAACATCGGATCTTTAGATTCCATTGAGAACTCCTCTAAATCACACAGCGGGATCGTGAATTTCATCGAAGCCAGTTAAGAATAGTCGCAAATGAGAAAGTATGGAGGGCGTCACAGTTTAAGAGGGGAACAAGACTCGTTTCAGCGACAAGCAGGTCGCGGATTTGTAGCCTGCTAAGGATTTGAAAACGAGCACTATATTCCGCGTCGTAAAAAAATTGTAAAGATTACGAAAATCTGACTATTTCCTGGCAGGCCAATACCTGCCAGGAGGGGGGCATCAGGCTTTTTTGCACGCCGGGAGTCGGCGATTCTGCTGGTGTAGTACCGCCAGAGAACTGTCGTTTACCAGCCCAGTATTTCACCATTAAAGCAAAGGCGGAAACCAGGGCCGGGATCGCCAGAAGCGTAAAGATGGTTTCGAATGCGAGCTGCGCCTGCATCAGGAAGGCACCGCTAAACGCGCCGAGAATGCCGCCAAAACGACCCAGGCCTAACATCCATGCTACGCCGGTCGCACGCCCCTGGGTGGGGTAAAAACCCGCCGCCAGCGCGGGCATAGACGATTGGGCGCCGTTCATGATCGTTCCGGCGATAAAGACCATTACCCCCCATGAGTAGCAGATTATTGGTGGAGAACCCGACCAGGCAGACGAACACCCCGGTCAGCAACCAGCCAACCGCCACCACTTTGTTCGGATTCAACTTGTCCATCAGCGCGCCCAGCGCCAGCACACCAATTCCGCCGCCCAACGGGAACAGGGCGGTAATGATGGATGCCTGACTAAGCGTAGCCCCTGTTTCACGGATCAGCAGCGGCAGCCAACTGGTCAGCAGATAGAAGATCAGTAACCCCATAAAGTAGGTCAGGCACAACATCACCGTACCCAGCGCGTAACGCGGCGAGAAGATCACGCCCAGCGCGGACTTCTCTTTAACCTGACCGGTTTCGTGCAGTACAAAATGTGTGGTTTCTGGCAGCGGGGCGATACGGCGCAGAATGGTGCCAATCTGCTGCTGTGATTTGTTCTTTACAACCAGATATCGGGCAGATTCTGGCAGCAGAAAGATCAACACCACGGCCAACGCCAGCGGCATCACGCCACCGAGGATTAGCACGCTTTGCCAGCCGTAGTGCGGGATCAGCCAGGCGGAGACAAACCCGCCCATCGACGAACCAATAGGGAATCCGACGAACATCAGATTCACCAGCAGCGCGCGACGGCGTTCCGGCGCATACTCGCTCATCAGGGTCGCGGCATTGGGCATCGCCGCCCCCAGTCCTAAGCCGGTTAAAAAGCGCAGCGCCGTCAGTTGATTCAGCGTGCTGGCAAAGGCAGTGAGCAGGCTGAAGCCGCCAAATACCAGAATCGACATGATCAGGACTTTTTTTGCGACCGATGCGGTCAGCCATTGGACCCGCAGTCAGCGCCCCCCACCGCGAGCCCTACCAGCGCAGCACTCATGACCGGGCCGAGGGCGGATTTTTCCACCCCCCACTCCTGGACGAGATCGGAGGCGATAAAGCCGATAATCGCGGTATCGAACCCGTCCATCGCGACGGTCACAAAGCACAGCACGAGAATCATCCACTGGTATCTGGAAAAGGGATGCTCGTTAATAAACGCTTGAATATCAGTCGTTCTGTTTGTCATGGGTCATTCCTGCAAAAGCGAAGCGGGGACAGAGGATATTTTTATTTTCGTCACCGCAAGCGTTAGAATTAATTGTGCGATTATCGAACGTTTATTCGTTAATCGTTCAATTAATCAAAACATTGAAGCCCTGGTTCGGCAATCATCCCACCGTGGTTAACGTGCGATAATCGTACGAATTGCCTCTTCACTGACTGTATGAGCAATGAAACTCTATTAAAATCATAGAACTACTTCCCGCTCCTGCCCGCGATGCAGAGGCGGTAAATGTGATGCAATTAACAATAAAGTAACAAGCTGGTTATCATCGTTACGCCCTGCGAATTTCCGCCACAAGATTATGCACAAGGGGTATCCTGCGAGCCTGACCTGGACTATCCTTGTAAGCCGTAAGGCACGCGTATTGCGCTGTGCGCATTTTTGGGTGAAAGGAGTATTGAAATGGCGACAGGAAAGTCCTGCTCTCGCTGGTTTGCGCCACTTGCGGCGTTATTAATGGTAGTTAGCCTGAGTGGGTGTTTTGATAAAGAAGGCGATCAGCGTAAAGCGTTTGTCGATTTTCTACAGAATACGGTAATGCGTAGCGGTGAGCGTCTACCCACCCTGACTGCCGATCAGAAAAAACAGTTTGGTCCGTTTGTTTCTGATTACGCGATTCTGTATGGCTACTCGCAACAGGTGAACCAGGCGATGGATTCTACTCTGCGTCCGGTTGTGGATAGCGTTAACGCCATCCGGGCGCCACAAGATTATGTGACGCAACGTGGGCCCCTGCGCGATCTGAACGGCTCTCTCGGCGTTCTGGGTCAGCAACTGCAAAATGCGAAACTGCAGGCGGACGCGGCGCATGGCGCGTTGAAACAGGCCGATGACCTGAAGCCGGTATTTGACCAGGTGTACAAGAAAGTGGTGACCACGCCAGCAGACGCGTTGCAGCCGCTGATCCCGGCCGCACAGATCTTCACCCAGCAACTGGTCCAGGTGGGTGACTTTGTCGCGCAGCAGGATACGCAGGTGAGCTTTGTGGCGAACGGTATTCAGTTCCCGACTTCGCAACAGGCAAGTCAGTACAACACATTGATTGGGCCGTTGGCTTCGCAGCATCAGGCATTTAATCAGGCCTGGACTGCGGCGGTAAACGCTATCCAGTGATGAAGTTGCCGGGCAGGCGATAGCGCCTCCCGGCTATTTTTATTACCCCGCAACCTGCGGGTTCACGCAGTTCTTCTCGACCTTCCCTTGCAGCGCATCAATCAGATTATCTACCGCGCAGGCCGCCATATTGTAGCGTGTCTCATGTGTCGCTGAGCCGATGTGCGGTACTGCCACCACGTTGTTTAGTGACAACAACGGTGAATCAACCGGCAGCGGCTCTTGCTCAAATACATCCAGACCGGCAGCGTGAATCTCGCCTTTTTTGCAGTGCGGCAATCAGCGCGTTTTCATCGACCACCGGACCGCGGCCGGCGTTAATGAAGATGGCAGAGGACTTCATCTTAGCGAACTGCTCTGCGCCAAACAGATGATACGTCTCGTCGGTCAGCGGCAGGATCAGGCAGACAAAGTCCGATTCCTGCAGCAGCGTATCAAGGTCGCAGTAGCGGGCATTGAAGCGCTCTTCCGCTTCCTGATGGTGGCGGCGGGCGTTGTAGAGAATCGGCATGTTGAAGCCGAAATGCGCGCGCTGTGCCAGCGCAAGGCCAATGCGTCCCATCCCGACAATGCCCAGCGTTTTGTGGTGCACATCGATCCCAAACCAGTCAGGGCCAATGCTGGAGGTCCATTCCCCGACCTTCACGCGCTCGGCCACTTCCACGACGCGGCGAGCGGTCGATAGCACCAGCGCCATGATCGTATCGGCAACGGTTTCCGTCAGCACGGTGGGTGTGTGCATCAGCAGTACCTTACGTGCGTTCAACGCATCCACATCGAAATTGTCATACCCCACGGAGATGGTGGAGGTGGCGCGAAGCTTCGGCATTTTCTCCAGCAGCGCGGTATCGACGGTTTGGCTGGAGCCCAGCAGACCTTCGGCACTGGCAAAGGCTTGCGCATGTTGTTCAACCGTTTCCGGGCTCAGGTTCGGCACCTGCGTGACGGTGAAATGTTCTTCCAGGCGATGCAGTAAATCGTCAGGTAACGCTTTGTAGAGAATAATGGACGGCTTCATGCGACTCTCCGTGAGTTAAAATTTACGCGTGGCGTGCGCCAACCGGGACGTGCTGATTATTCGCGGGCTTAACCACTAAAGTTAGCCATACGGAGGCGAAAAGCGCCACCCCCCATAAAAATGTACGAGGCGGACGGGCTACCGGTGGCGCCGTTGAGGTAACCGACAAACCACGAGCCGAGGAACGAACCCAGCGCGCCCATACTGTTGATCAGCGCCATCGCGCCGCCGGCAACGTTGCGGGGCAACATCTCCGGAATAATGGCGAAAAACGGGCCGTAGGGGGGCATACATCGCCGCGCCAGCAATGACCAGCAGGGTATAAGAGGTCCAGAAGTTATTCGCGCCGACGGCCCAGGAACCGATAAAAGCACATGCGGCAATCAGAAGCAGAGGCCAGACGAACAGCTTACGGTTCTGTAATTTATCCGAGGCCCAGGACGCGACAATCATCGCCACGGTAGCCGCCAGATACGGTACGGAAGAGAGCCAGCCCACTTCAACCATTCCCAGATTCGCGCCGCCTTCGCGGATGATTGACGGCAGCCACAGCACGAAGCCGTAGACGCCAATACTCCAGGTGAAATACTGCATGCATAACAGGATCACATTTCGTGAACGGAACGCTTCGCCGTAGTTGCGTACCGCCTTAATGCCCTGCTGCTCTTGTTCGAGCTGCGTTTGCAGCGCTGTTTTTTCTGATTCGGTCAGCCAGCCGACCTGTGCCGGTTTATCTTTCACCAGCACCCACCAGCAGAAGGCCCACAAAATGGCGGGAACCCCTTCGATGATGAACATCTCACGCCAGCCGAGCGCCTGGATCAGGTAACCGGACACGACCGACATCCACAGAACCGTCACCGGGTTACCGAGGATCAGGAACGTGTTCGCTCGTGAGCGCTCCGATTTGGTAAACCAGTTACTGATGTAAATCAGCATGGCGGGCATCACGGCAGCTTCCACTACCCCGAGAATAAAGCGGATAGCCGCCAGCGCCGGGATATTGCTGACCATCCCGGTCAGCGACGCGCAGCCGCCCCATAAAATCAGGCAGACAAAAATCAGTTTGCGCACGCTCCGGCGTTCGGCGTACACCGCGCCGGGGATCTGAAAGAAGAAATAGCCGAGGAAGAACAGAGCACCCAGCAGAGAGGAGATCCCTTTGGTGATGCCGAGGTCTTCGTTAATCCCCGCGGCGGACGCGAAGCTGAAGTTTGCGCGATCAAGATACGCCAGGCTGTACGTGATAAACACGATAGGCATGATGTACCACCAGCGTTTTGCTGCATTTGTTGAGCTTGCCATAGTCAACCTCTGTTGTGTTGCCGCCGCTGTCTGTAGGGTACAGGGGGGCTGTTATCATTACGTAAGGTTATTCGCCTAACGCTTCACGTGTGGGTAAGCCTTCACTGTCGCCCTGTACCTGAATGGCCAGTGCGCCAATTTTGTTGCCGCGTGTGACGGCCTGATGCAATGAACGACCTTCCAGTAGGGCGCTGATGACGCCGACTGCAAAGCCATCGCCGGCGCCGACCGTATCGACCACGTTGTCCACTTTGACCGGGGCAACGCTGCCTTTTTCGCCGTCGGCGGTTTTATACCAGGCGCCGTCTGCGCCTGTTTTCAGCACCACGGCTTTCACGCCGTGACGGAGATAGAAATCCGCAATCCCTTCTGGCGTCTGTTGTCCGGTTAAAATCATCCCTTCCTTCAGACCCGGTAATACCCAGTCTGCCTGGAACGCGAGACGATTCAGTTTCTCAACCATCTCGGCTTCACTTTTCCACAGCACCGGGCGCAGGTTGGGGTCAAAGGAGATCGTCTTGCCCTGGGCTTTCATCGTGCGCGCCGTGTGCGCCAGCAGTTCATAGGAGCTGGCGGAAAGCGCCGCGGCGACGCCGCTCAGATGCAGATGCCGGGCGCTGGAGAAATACGCGTCGTGGTAGTCCGCAACGGACAGATGGCTGGCGGCGGAGCCTTTACGGAAATACTCCACAATGGGATCGGTTCCATTTTCAACTTTAGATTTTAATTGAAAGCCGGTTGCGTAGCGTTCATCCAGCGTAACGCCCTGTGCATCAATGCCCTCTTCTTTCAGCGAGTTCAGGACAAATCGACCAAAGCTGTCGTTACCCACGCGGCTTACCCAGCCCACCTTCAGACCCAGTCGCGCCAGGCCCGTGGCAACATTCAGTTCGGCACCGGCAACGCGCTTGATAAACTGTTCGACCTCGGCCAGATCGCCGGTCTGCGTTGCCACAAACATCGCCATCGCTTCGCCGATTGTGATGACATCCAGTGAGTGTTTCATGCCTTATTCCTTACGTAACAAATCGACGTAGTGACGGGTAACCGCCGTCAGATCGGCCCCTTCCAGTGGAAACTCAATACCGCGGGGAACGTCGCCAGGCAATGCGTTGAGCAGTGTAAGCCAGCGTGGATCGGCACCGTCCGGGGGGAACCGCCCGATAGCTATCGTGGTGCGCGGTGGCGGCTTTGACGTGAATATAACCGACAGACGCTGCCAGTTGGCGAGCGGCCTCTTCCGGCGAATCGCCTACCCACAGCCAGTTGCCCATATCAAAGGTCAGATGTACAGGTAGCGCATGTTGCTGACAGGCGGCGTTAAAACGTTGCATCGGTTCAAGCCGACCACAGAGGGTCTGGTCGTTTTCAACCACCAGCGCCATACCGCTGCTTTCCAGCCAGTCGCGCAGGGTATCGAATTGTTCGGTTTGGACAAAATGACCCAGTGAAACTTTAAGCCACAGCGCGTGCAGCGTTTGCGCTTCCTGAAGCAGCGACGGGAGTTGTGGATTGAGACTGCCGTCTTCTATGAACAGCGGTTGCGGTGCGGAATAGCAGGCCAGGAGATCGAAGCATTCAATGGCTGAAGCCAGTGTGGTCAGGGCGCTGTGTTCAGCGTCAGTAAACAGTTCGCGGCGAATTTCGACGCCGTCTGCACCCGCACCGGCAATCACCGGCAGCATCGCAGTTTGTCCGCCGGCAGCGCGGACAGTGTCATAGCCATAGGCGGCGGTGACCACCATAATTTTTCTCTGCATGGGGACTCCAGTTCTAACGCTAATAGTATTACGCTAGATGGAACCGGTTCCAAAGAAAAGGGCGATGTGTCGAAATTATGATCACCATCACGAAGGAAAATTAACGGGCGGTAGAACCGCGAACAATCAGCTCGCCGGAAAAAACCTGTTCATGAATGGCATCGCTGCCGCCTTCAATCCGGCGAACCACCTGCTCAACCGCAGCATAACCAATCTGCCACGTGGGTTGTTTCAGGGTCGTGATCCCGACCCCTGCCAGTTCGGCCCATTCCAGCTCATCAAACCCCAGCAGACCGATGTCGCTGCCCCAGTTGAGGCCAATGCGTTTTAGCGAGCGGGCGACCTGAAGGGTGAGTGCGCCGTTAGCGGAGATCACCGCCTTGCGCATCCCTCGATGCTGCTGGTGGAACTGGCGCAGGGTGTTATCGAGCTGCGTATTCTCGCTGAGCGGGACTTCGGCGTTCTCGGCGACGATGCCCGGATAGCGCGCAAGCGTAGCCTGAAAAGCGCTCAGACGTTCGCGACGGGTATTGACCATGCCCAGCGGCTCGCTGAGAAACAGTAGTGCCTCAAAGTCTTGTTCGATCAGGTGCTCGGTAGCGGTCGTGGCGGCCTGGATGTTGTCCAGTCCGACGACGTCGCAGGCGAAATCAGGGATTTTGCGATCGATCAGTACCATCGGTAACGCAGACTGTTGCAGGCGGTTTAACCCCTCTTCGCGCATTCCCACGGCGTTGACCACAATGCCTTCGACCTGATAACTGCGCAGCAAATCGAGATAGTGCAGTTCCTGGTTCACCTCGTTATTGGTGTTACAGACCAGGGGCGTGAAGCCTTTCTCGCGACAGGCGGCCTCGATACCGCTTAATACGTGAACGGAATAGGGGTTGGTGATATCCGCGATGATAAGACCAATCAGGCGAGTGCGGCCACGTTTCAGGCCGCGTGCCATCAGACTTGGGCGATAGTCGAGATCGGCAATGGCTTTTTCAATACGCGCCAGCAGGGCATCGGAGAGCAGGTGTTTTTCGCCGTTGAGATAACGTGAAATGCTGGTTTTACCGGTTTTTGCCGCCTTCGCGACATCACTGATGGTGGGGCGTGCTGATTTGCTCATCGCTGAATTCCTTGCTTTGGGTGAGCATACCTTAGCGCGAAAAGACCCGGCGACGCTACGCTTACCGGGCCTGTTGGTGGGTTTAAAGCCGGGGAAGGCGGAGCCGCCGCCCGGCGCAACCGTTACTGAATCGGGCTTAACGTAATTTCGACACGACGGTTCTGGGCTTTCCCTTCCGCCGTGCTGTTGCTGGCGATCGGATTTGCCGGACCCATGCCGCTGGTGCGGATGCGGTTGGAGGCAACGCCTTGGGTGATTAGTGCGCTGGCCACGCTGTCCGCACGCTGTTGCGACAGACGCATATTCAGGTCCTGGCCGCCGGTACTGTCGGTATACCCGATGACATTGACGGCCGTTTTTTCGTATTCCTTCAGCACCATCGCCACGCCGGTCAGCGTGTTCGCACCCGCCGGTTTCAGGGTCGCGCTGCTGCTGTCAAAGGTAACGTTATTCGGCATATTCAAAATGATGTTATCGCCACTTCGCGTCACGCTCACGCCCGTTCCCTGCATTTTGTCGCGCAGTTTTGCTTCCTGTACGTCCATATAATAACCGACACCGCCGCCAAGGGCTGCTCCCGCCGCTGCACCAATCAGTGCGCCTTTGCCGCGATCTTTCTTCGAGGAGGAGAGGGCGCCGATACCCGCGCCCACCAGCGATCCAATGCCCGCGCCAATGCCGGATTTACCCGCTTCGCGTTCGCCGGTGTAAGGGTTGGTTGTGCAGCCAGAAACCGCCAGGGCGCCGCTCACGATAGCGGCAATGACTAAAACACGTTTCTTCATCTTAATTCCTTAATGACATTCTTATTTTTTGCCACAGCGACCGTGGCGGTTGATTATGACGTGTGAAGATGAAGAAAATTCCAGGGATCTCTCTGAAATTTGTAAGTAACATTGAACGCCGTTATACCTCAGCCCATCAGCAGGAGTGCCAGCTTGACGACGCATCATTCAGTGTTAACCGCCGCCCACTGGGGTCCCATTCTTGTCGAGACGGACGGAGAAAAAGTGCTCTCTTCCCGGGGGGGCACTGCCCACCTCGTATCCCAATTCACTGCAAAGCGCGGTTCGCGATCAAGTACACAGTCAAAGCCGGGTACGCTATCCGATGGTGCGTAAAGGGTTTCTGGCTTCGCCGGAACAACCGCAGGGTGTGCGCGGGCAGGATGAGTATGTGCGCGTAAGCTGGGACGAGGCGCTGGCGTTGATTCATGCACAGCATAAACGCATTCGCGATACGTATGGTCCCGCCTCCATTTTTGCCGGTTCTTACGGCTGGCGTTCCAACGGTGTCCTGCACAAATCGGCGACGTTATTACAACGTTATATGGCGCTGGCAGGCGGCTATACCGGCCATCTGGGGGGATTACTCCACCGGTGCGGCGCAGGCCATCATGCCGTACGTGGTGGGCGGCAGTGAGGTTTACCAACAGCAAACCAGCTGGCCGGTGATTCTGGAACACAGCGAGGTGGTGGTGTTGTGGAGCGCCAACCCGCTGAATACCCTGAAAATCGCCTGGAATGCGTCTGATGAACAGGGGATCCCTTACTTTGATACGCTGCGCGAAAGCGGGAAACGGCTGATCTGTATTGATCCCATGCGATCGGAAACCGTTGATTTCTTTGGCGACAAAATGGAATGGATTGCGCCGCACATGGGGACCGACGTGGCGCTGATGCTCGGCATCGCGCATACGCTGGTGGAAAATGGCTGGCATGACGAGGCGTTTCTTGCCCGCTGTACCACCGGCTATGAGATCTTTTCAGACTATCTGTTGGGCGTGAGCGACGGTATTGCCAAAACGGCAGAGTGGGCGGAGCCGATTTGCGGCGTTCCGGCGGCAAAAATCCGTGAACTGGCCGAGTTGTTCCATAAAAATACAACGATGTTGATGGCCGGCTGGGGAATGCAACGTCAGCAGTTTGGCGAACAAAAGCACTGGATGATTGTCACTCTGTCCGCCATGCTGGGACAGCCTGGCATACCTGGCGGTGGTTTTGGCCTTTCGTATCATTTTGCCAATGGTGGAAACCCGACGCGCCGTTCTGCCGTACTGGCGTCAATGCAGGGCAGCCTGCAAGGCGGGACCGACGCGGTGGAGAAAATCCCGGTGGCGCGCATTGTTAAAGCGCTGGAAAACCCCGGCGCGCCGTATCAGCATAACGGTATGAACCGTCACTTCCCGGATATCCGCTTTATCTGGTGGGCGGGCGGGGCGAATTTTACCCATCACCAGGACACCAATCGTCTGATTCGCGCCTGGCAAAAACCGGAGCTGGTGGTGATTTCCGAATGCTTCTGGACCGCGGCGGCGAAGCACGCCGATATTGTGCTGCCTGCGACGACCTCCTTCGAGCGTAACGATCTCACCATGACCGGGGATTACAGTAACCAGCATCTGGTGCCCATGAAGCAGGTCGTGCCGCCGCAGTACGAAGCGCGCAATGATTTCGATGTTTTTGCCGCGCTGAGCGAGCGCTGGGAGCAGGGCGGTTATCAACGCTTTACCGAAGGGAAGAGCGAACTGGAATGGCTGGAAACGTTTTATACGATTGCCGGGCAGCGCGGAGCCAGCCAACAGGTGACGTTGCCGCCGTTTGCCGAATTCTGGGAAGCGAATCAACTGATTGAAATGCCCGAAAATCCGGCCAATGCGCAGTTTACCCGCTTTGCGGATTTTCGTCGTGACCCGGACGCCTATCCGCTGAAAACCGACAGCGGGAAGATCGAGATTTACTCACAGCGAGTTGCCGGTTACGGCTATGCGGATTGCCCCGGACACCCGATGTGGCTGGAGCCGGATGAGTGGCACGGCAATGCAGAACCGGAGCAGCTACAGATTGTGTCGGCGCATCCGGCGCATCGTCTGCACAGCCAGCTTAATTACAGCCACCTGCGTGAACGGTATGCGGTGGCGGACCGCGAGCCGGTGACGATTCACCCGCAGGATGCACAGGCGCGCGGCATCCGGGAGGGTGATGTGGTACGCATCTGGAATCACCGTGGTCAGATCCTTGCAGGCGCCGTGGTCACTGACGGTATCAAACCCGGCGTGATCTGCATTCATGAAGGGGCATGGCCGGACCTTGACCCTGCCGCGGGGGGGCATCTGTAAAAACGGCGCGGTAAACGTGCTGACCAAAGACCTGCCCAGTTCGCGTCTGGGGAACGGTTGCGCGGGCAATACCGCGCTGGCATGGCTGGAGAAATACAGCGGGCCAGCGCTTACGCTTACTGCGTTTGATCCGCCCGCCAGCCCATAATCCAGGTGGGATGTTGGGTATCTTCCTGCCAGGCGCTGTCTTCAATCCGAAACCCCAGCGCGTGGTAGAAATTCACCGCATTCTGGTTTTTTTTGATAGACCTCGAGGCTCAGCACGTCAAAACGCCGCTGAACATGCTGTACCAGCGCTTTCCCTATCCCGCTACGCAACGTGTCCGGGGCGACAAACAGCGCCCCTAAAAAGCGCTGTTCCATAACGCTGACAAATCCTTTCAGTGCCCCTTCTTCATCCCAGACCCAGGTTCTGGCGGCGGGCAGGTAAATATCACGCACAACCGCCTCGCTCTCGTACCAGTAACTTTCGGGGATGAAAGGGTGTGCACAGATGGTGCTTTCCAGCCATAGTGCCAGCAGTGGCTCCATGTCAGTGTGTCGAAACTCACGAATCATTTTTATTTCCCGGATGACAGAAGCAGCCGGTGATATGGTCATTGACCAGTCCGCAGGCCTGCATGAAGGAGTAGCAAATGGTCGTGCCGACGAATTTAAATCCCCCGTTTTTTTAACGCTTTCGACAGGGCGTCGGAGGCCGGCGTGGAGGTCGGGATTTCGCCCAACACGGCGGCGCGGGTGATTTGCGGCTGGTTATCCACGAATGACCAGACGAAGTCGGCAAACGGTTCGCCGTTTTGCTCCATCGCCAGATATGCCCGGGCATTACCGATGATGGCCTGTATTTTCCCCCGATGGCGGATGATACCGGCATCAAGCAGCAATCTTTCCACATCGTCTTCCTGCATGGCTGCCACGCGGACGGGATCGAACTGGTGGAAGTTTTTACGATAATTGTCGCGTTTTTTAAGGACGGTAATCCATGAAAGACCGGCCTGCTGACCTTCCAGGCAGATCATTTCGAACAGTTTTTTTCCGTCGTGCTCGGGCACGCCCCACTCGGCATCATGGTAGGCAATATAAAGCGGGTCCTGACTGACCCAGCCGCAATGTTCCATACTTTCCCTCGCTGTTAGACTTGCCATAAAAATATCGTTCCGGGCGCCTTGACGCGCCAGCGAAAAAGACAATATTTAATACAGGGCTTTCGCCTGTCATCCTTAATTACAATGACAATAATATCGCCGATTTCGGCTCTCTTCTGGAGTCGCATTGATGATGATAAAAAAACGCAGTGGTCGCCGGGATATTATTCTCCTGGCGAGCGTAGTGGTCTGTTCGCTTTACATCAACACAGCCTACGCCTGGCAGCAAGAATATATCGTTGATAACACGCCTGGATATACGACTGAACGCTATACATGGGACAGCGATCACCAACCACGTTATGACGACATTCTGGCTGAACGTATCAGGACGACACAAAGTGTGCCGGGGCTGGCGGTGAATCTTGAACAGGCTTCGCCGACGGAGGCGACCAGTGGCATGAGCATGGGCTGGAATTTCCCTGTTTCGGGCGATGTCACGACCGGCCCTGTTGCGGCGTTGCATTACGATGGCACTTCCCCCCTCCATGTACAACGAATTTGGCGACAGTGTGAGCAGTCCGTCATCCGACCCGTTATGGCATGCCAGCATCAGTACGCTGGGCTGGCGGGTGAATTCGCAATTTGGCGATCTGCGACCGTGGGCGCAAATCAGCTACAACCAGCAGTTTGGCGAAAATATCTGGAAGGCGCAGTCGGGACTCAGTCGAATGACGGCGACCACGCAGGACAGTAACTGGCTGGACGTGACCGTAGGCGCAGATGTACTGCTCAATCAGCACATGGCAGCCTATGCTGCGCTCTCACAGGCGGAAAATACGACCAACAACACTGACTATCTTTATACGATGGGGGTAAGCGCCAGGTTTTAACCAGCTATTTACAATTTGAACGCACTGATAACAGTATCTGTGGCGATAGTACGCACTAACTCACGGGGTAAAAATTCATTCAATGAATATTTGTCTCGTCATTCATTCCGCATTCCAGGCATTTCATTCCGTTCTGATGGCACTTCATGCCGTTTTTTCCCTGCATAAAATGCATTTCGTTATGGTTGTCGGCAGAGAATTTCCCCTTTTGCTTATGCAGGAAGACTGCCATGAAAACCGCATCGTATCAGCGCACCCGTTGGTTGACCCTCATCGGTACTATCATTACGCAATTTGCCTTAGGTTCTGTGTATACCTGGAGCCTGTTCAATGGCGTACTTTCCGAGAAATTAGGCGAGCCCGTCAGCCAGGTGGCTTTTTCCTTCGGCCTGTTGAGCTTAGGCCTGGCGATCTCCTCTTCTGTCGCCGGAAAGCTACAGGAACGTTTTGGCGTGAAACGCGTCACCATGGCGTCCGGTATTCTGCTCGGGCTGGGGTTCTTCCTGACTGCACACTCCAGTAATCTGATGATGCTGTGGCTGAGCGCGGGCGTGCTGGTGGGCCTGGCCGATGGCGCGGGCTATCTGTTAACGCTGTCTAATTGCGTGAAGTGGTTCCCGGAGCGTAAAGGGTTGATCTCCGCCTTTGCCATTGGCTCTTATGGCCTGGGAAGCCTGGGTTTCAAATTTATCGACAGCCAACTTCTGGCGACCGTCGGTCTGGAAAACACCTTTGTGATTTGGGGCGCGATTGTGCTGGTGATGATCGTCTTCGGCTCTACGCTGATGAAAGATGCACCCAATCAGGAAGTCAACACGCAAAATGGCGTGGTAGAAAATGACTACACCCTGGCGCAGTCTATGCGTAAACCGCAATACTGGATGCTGGCGGTGATGTTCCTTACGGCGTGCATGAGCGGGCTGTATGTGATTGGTGTGGCGAAAGATATCGCCCAGGGGCTGGCGCATATGGACGTGGCGTCGGCGGCTAACGCAGTGACGGTGATTTCTATCGCAAACCTCTCCGGGCGTCTGGTGCTGGGAATTCTGTCCGACAAAATTGCCCGTATCCGTGTGATCACCATTGGTCAGGTGGTGTCGCTGGTAGGAATGGCCGCACTACTGTTTGCGCCACTGAATGCGCTGACTTTCTTTGCTGCCATTGCCTGCATCGCTTTTAACTTTGGCGGGACGATCACCGTCTTCCCGTCACTGGTCAGCGAGTTCTTCGGTCTGAATAATCTGGCGAAAAACTACGGTGTGATTTATCTCGGCTTTGGAATTGGCAGCATTTGCGGTTCGATTATTGCGTCGCTGTTCGGCGGGTTCTACGTGACCTTCTGCGTTATCTTCGCACTGTTGATTCTTTCGCTGGCGCTCTCTACTACCATTCGTCAGCCAACACGTGAAGCACTGGAAATGGCACACGCCTGATATCCGGTAAAATTTTCTACAGGCCAGCCGATGAGCTGGCCTTTTTTTTGTTATATCTGCTGTGAATAGTCTGCTTTCAAACTTGATTTTTTGTAAATATCTCTTTCGATCACATTCTCTGTTGCCACTTTCTTTGCAGCTTGTGGTCTACTTAGCCGCGCGTGTCGATTTTACTATTTGACTACCTTCGCATTTTCACCTGCCCGGCGGATGTCGCCGTTGCGCAGGCGGTGTTAACCCCTCGATTTCCAGGGCTTGCTTGCATGAAATACATTACGTCGATGTCGCAGCAAAAGCTGAGTTTTTTGCTCGCGATCTATATCGGTCTGTTTATGAATGGTGCGGTTTACCTCCGTCGGTTTGACGGTTACGCGCAAAATTTTACCGTCTGGAATGGAATCGCTGCGGTGGTTGAACTGGCTGGCACGGTGCTGGCAACGTTTTTCTTTTTACGTCTCCTGTCACTGTTCGGCAGAGCAGTATGGCGTGTTCTGGCTTCGTTACTGGTGCTGATTTCAGCGGGCGCAAGCTATTACATGACCTTTATGAACGTGATGATCGGATACGGTATCGTCGCCTCGGTCATGACCACCGACATCGACCTCTCCAAAGAGGTGGTCGGCTGGACGTTTGTTCTCTGGCTGGTCGCGGTGAGTATAATCCCGCTGATCTTTATCTGGTTTAACCGCTCGACGGATACCTTCTGGCGTCAACTCTGTACGCCAAAAGTGCGCTGGCGCAGCGCGCTGATTGTATTGATGGCAGGCCTGCTGGTGTGGGTGCCGATTCGCCTTCTTGAGATGCATCAGAAGCGTGCCGATCGTCTTGCCGGCGTCGACATGCCGAGCTACGGCGGCGTTCTGGCGAACTCTTATCTGCCGTCAAACTGGCTGTCTGCACTGGGCCTGTATGCCTGGGCTCAGGTGGATGAATCGTCTGATAACAAATCGCTCCTCAACCCGGCGAAAAAATTCACTTATACCCCGACGCAAAATCTGGATGACACTTACGTGATTTTCATTATTGGTGAAACCACGCGCTGGGACCATATGGGAATGTTGGGCTATGAGCGTGACACCACGCCGAAGCTCGCCAAAGAGAAGAACCTGGTGATGTATCGTGGTTATTCCTGCGATACCGCGACCAAACTGTCGCTGCGCTGCATGTTCGTTCGTCAGGGCGGGGCCGAGGACAACCCGCAGCGGACACTGAAAGAACAGAACGTTTTCGCGGTGCTCAAGCAGTTAGGCTTTAGTTCCGATCTCTACGCAATGCAGAGTGAGATGTGGTTCTACAGCAACACAATGGCTGACAACATTGCCTATCGTGAGCAAATTGCCGCCGAGCCGCGTAACCGGGGGGAAAGCGGTGGACGACATGTTGCTGGCCAATGAGGTTGACCGTTCGCTGCAGGAAAATCCGCAGGGTAAGCATTTGATTGTGCTGCACACCAAAGGGTCTCACTACAACTATACCCAGCGTTACCCGCGTGAGTTTGCCCAGTGGAAACCCGAATGCTACGCCATCGATCGTAAGTGTCCGAAAGACCTGATGATTAATTCGTACGATAACTCGATTACCTACGTCGACCATTTTATCGATACGGTGATTGATAAGGTGCGCGATAAGAAGGCGATTGTGTTCTACGCTGCCGACCACGGTGAGTCAATCAATGAGCGTGAGCACCTGCACGGTACGCCGCGTAAGATGGCACCCCCGGAGCAGTTCCGCGTGCCAATGATGGTCTGGATGTCGGATAAATACCTGGAGAACCCGGCCAACGCCCAGGCGTTCGCGCACCTGAAGAAAGAAGCGGAAATGAAGGTGCCGCGCCGTCATGTGGAGCTGTACGACACCATCATGGGTTGTCTCGGTTATTCTTCGCCAGATGGCGGAATTAATGAGAACAACAACTGGTGTCATATCCCTGACGGACAGAAAAGCGTCGCGCAGTAAGCGGGCTGACGACTTTCTCGCCGATCAAAGGGCATTTTGATACTAAGGGATTGACGGGCGCGCACCTGCGCAGTAAGATGCGCCCCGCATTCGGTGATTGGCGCAGCCTGGTAGCGCACTTCGTTCGGGACGAAGGGGTCGGAGGTTCGAATCCTCTATCACCGACCAAATTTAAAACCCTGCTCAACGAGCAGGGTTTTTTTGCATTCAGCGCCTGAGAGGATGAGAACCTCCGGGGGGTAAGAGGTTCGACCCGAGCGAAGCGAGAGAACGTTGCGACAGCAACGGCCCGCAGGGCGAGCCACGACGTGGCGAGTCATCCTCTATCACCGACCAAATTTAAAACCCTGCTCAACGAGCAGGGTTTTTTTTGCATTTGTAGGCCTGATAAGCGAAGCGTCATCAGGCATTCGGTGCACAATAGCGGGCATTGCCGGATGGCGGCATACGCCTTATCCGGCCTACGGAACATCAACAAAAAAGTGCGCATCACTTCTCACTATCTGTTAACGATTTTGTGACATTTTCCATTGTCTTTTTTTTATCTATGCATAAATCTTTTTTTTGCGTTACTTATGGCTGGCGCTAGCATTTTCCGCTGTGCGTTTTAACGTTCGTGGGATTTATCGCTCAGATATGCAGCATTTCGTCAGAAATTTTACCTATTCCGCACGTTTGTTAATCACTAATTGTTGCGAAATATTAAGGTGTTTATTCTGGCATTCAGGGCGTAGCATAAATTTCTCTGCTGAAAATACCCGTCTGAAGTTTTTTTAATCTTTGTTTGCGAATTCTCACCGTTGTTGTAAATCATGGTTGCCTGTATTGACGTTTTCACATTCTGTTGACAGATTGTAGGGCATGAGGGGCATTTCATGGAGAATCCGCGCTGCAACTCAGTCGTTTATGTGAACGGAATCCCCACCTCTTAACGCCGACCCGGCCGGTTAAAAAAGAAAAAAGGCCAGGCGGTGCAAACCCACTGCAAAGGGTAAAACAACAACATCACATTTGGAGCAGAAGAATGAGTATTTCCTTGAAGAAGTCAGGGATGCTGAAGCTTGGTCTGAGCCTTGTGGCTATGACTGTCGCAGCAAGTGTACAAGCTAAAACTCTGGTTTATTGTTCAGAAGGTTCACCTGAAGGGTTCAACCCGCAGCTGTTTACCTCTGGCACAACCTATGACGCCAGCTCAGTACCTATCTATAACCGTCTGGTGGAATTTAAAACCGGGACGACGGAAGTGATTCCGGGCCTCGCTGAGAAGTGGGAAATCAGTGAAGATGGTAAAACCTACACCTTCCACCTGCGTCAGGGCGTGAAGTGGCAGGACAATAAAGAATTTAAACCGACGCGCGATTTGAACGCCGATGACGTGGTGTTCTCTTTCGATCGTCAGAAAAATGCGCAAAACCCGTACCATAAAGTTTCTGGCGGCAGCTATGAATACTTTGAAGGCATGGGCCTGCAGGACCTGATCAGTGAAGTGAAGAAAGTGGACGATAATACCGTTCAATTCGTGCTGACGCGTCCGGAAGCGCCATTCCTTGCCGACCTGGCGATGGACTTCGCCTCTATTCTTTCTAAAGAATATGCTGACAACATGCTGAAAGCCGGTACGCCGGAAAAAGTGGATCTGAACCCAATCGGTACCGGTCCGTTCCAGTTGCAGCAGTATCAGAAAGACTCCCGTATTCTCTACAAAGCGTTCGAAGGTTACTGGGGTACCAAGCCGCAGATCGACCGTCTGGTTTTCTCCATCACGCCTGACGCGTCCGTGCGTTACGCCAAACTGCAGAAGAACGAATGCCAGGTGATGCCGTATCCGAACCCGGCTGATATCGCGCGCATGAAGCAGGACAAAAACATCAACCTGCTGGAGCAGGCGGGTCTGAACGTCGGCTACCTCTCTTTCAATACCGAGAAGAAACCGTTTGATGACGTCAAAGTGCGTCAGGCGCTGACCTACGCGGTAAACAAAGACGCGATTATCAAAGCCGTTTACCAGGGCGCTGGCGTTGCAGCCAAAAAACCTGATCCCGCCAACTATGTGGGGCTATAACGACGACGTTAAGGACTACACCTACGATCCTGAGAAAGCGAAAGCCCTGCTGAAAGAAGCCGGCCAGGATAAAGGCTTTACCGTTGAGCTGTGGGCAATGCCAGTACAGCGTCCGTACAACCCGAACGCTCGCCGTATGGCCGAGATGGTTCAGGCTGACTGGGCGAAGATTGGCGTTCAGGCCAAGATTGTGACCTACGAGTGGGGCGAGTATCTGAAACGCGCCAAGGCGGGTGAACACCAGGCCGTTATGATGGGCTGGACCGGCGACAATGGGGATCCGGATAACTTCTTCGCCACCCTGTTCAGCTGCGCGGCGGCAAAAGACGGTTCCAACTACTCTCGCTGGTGCTACAAGCCGTTTGAAGATCTGATTCAACCGGCGCGTGCGACCGACGATCACAACAAGCGTATTGAACTCTACAAACAGGCTCAGGTCGTGATGCACGACCAGGCTCCGGCGCTGATCGTGGCTCACTCCACCGTGTACGAGCCAGTGCGTAAAGAAGTCAAAGGCTATGTGGTTGATCCGTTAGGTAAACACCACTTCGAAAACGTCTCAGTCGAATAATTAAAAGCAACACCAGGTGAGCGCTACGCACCGTTAAGTCGGTTCGCGTAGCGCCACCCGGCAGTAATGCTTTATCCCCTTCTCATTGAGGAGGGGATAAGATTTGTGAGCAATACAGATTCACGGTTCCAGGCCGTGGGTCATTAGAGAGAATCCGGGTTATGTTGCAGTTCATTCTCCGACGTTTGGGACTTGTTATCCCCACGTTTATCGGTATCACCCTTCTCACCTTTGCTTTTGTCCATATGATCCCCGGCGATCCGGTGATGATCATGGCGGGTGAGCGTGGTATCTCCCCTGAGCGTCATGCTCAACTGTTGGCTGAACTCGGTCTCGATAAGCCGATGTGGCAACAGTACCTCCATTATATCTGGGGGGGTGATGCATGGTGATTTAGGCATCTCGCTGAAAAGCCGTTTACCGGTGTGGGACGAGTTCGTGCCTCGCTTTAAAGCGACGCTGGAACTGGGTGTCTGCGCCATGATTTTCGCCACCGCCGTGGGGATTCCCGTGGGTGTGCTGGCAGCCGTTAAGCGCGGTTCCATTTTCGATCATACTGCCGTTGGCCTGGCGCTGACCGGTTATTCCATGCCTATCTTCTGGTGGGGCATGATGCTGATCATGCTGGTCTCCGTGCAGCTCAACCTGACGCCTGTTTCTGGGCGCGTGAGCGACATGGTATTCCTTGATGATTCCAATCCGCTGACCGGTTTTATGCTGATCGACACCGCTATCTGGGGTGAAGAGGGCAACTTTATTGATGCCGTGGCGCATATGATCCTGCCCGCGATGGTGCTTGGTACCATCCCTCTGGCAGTGATTGTGCGTATGACCCGTTCGTCGATGCTGGAAGTGCTGGGCGAAGATTACATCCGTACCGCGCGTGCCAAAGGGTTGACGCGTATGCGCGTCATCATCATTCACGCGTTGCGTAACGCCATGCTGCCGGTAGTGACCGTGATTGGTCTACAGGTGGGAACGCTGCTGGCGGGCGCCATTCTGACCGAAACCATTTTCTCGTGGCCTGGCCTTGGGCGCTGGCTAATTGATGCGCTGCAACGTCGCGATTATCCGGTTGTGCAGGGTGGGGTGTTACTGGTAGCGACGATGATTATTCTCGTCAACCTGCTGGTCGACCTGCTGTACGGCGTGGTGAACCCGCGTATTCGACATAAGAAGTAAGGGGCCATCATGTCACAGGTTACTGAAAATAAAGTTATTGCTGCGCCGGTGCCGATGACGCCGATGCAGGAGTTCTGGCACTATTTTAAACGCAACAAGGGCGCGGTGGTGGGGTTGGTGTACGTCGCTATCATGATCCTGATTGCGGTATTCGCCAACTTCCTGGCGCCGTATAACCCGGCGGACCAGTTCCGCGATGTGTTGCTGGCGCCGCCGGCCTGGCAGGAAGGCGGCAGTATGGCGCATCTGTTGGGAACTGACGACGTGGGCCGCGATATCCTGTCGCGCCTGATGTATGGCGCGCGTCTGTCGCTGCTGGTGGGCTGCCTGGTCGTGGTGCTGTCGCTGGTGATGGGCGTCGTGCTGGGCCTTGTTGCCGGCTACTTCGGCGGCATCGTTGATAACATCATTATGCGTATCGTCGACATCATGCTGGCGCTGCCGAGCCTGCTGCTCGCACTGGTGCTGGTGGCGGTCTTTGGTCCCTCGATTGGTAACGCCGCGCTGGCGCTGACGTTCGTGGCGCTGCCACACTATGTGCGACTGACGCGCGCCGCCGTGCTGGTGGAAGTTAACCGCGACTACGTGACCGCTTCCCGCGTGGCGGGGGCCGGTGCGATGCGCCAGATGTTCATTAACATCTTCCCGAACTGCCTTGCGCCGCTGATCGTTCAGGCGTCTCTTGGCTTCTCTAACGCCATTCTCGATATGGCCGCGCTTGGCTTCCTGGGCATGGGTGCGCAACCGCCAACACCAGAGTGGGGCACCATGCTCGCTGATGTGTTGCAGTTCGCACAAAGCGCCTGGTGGGTCGTGACCTTCCCGGGTCTGGCGATCCTGCTGACGGTGCTGGCATTTAACCTGATGGGTGACGGTCTGCGTGACGCGCTCGATCCCAAACTGAAGCAGTAAGAGGTTCGAGATGGCGTTATTAAATGTAGATAAATTATCGGTGCATTTCGGCGATATTGGCTCCGAATTCCGCGCCGTAGACCGCATCAGCTACAGTGTGAATCAGGGCGAAGTGGTCGGTATTGTCGGTGAATCAGGTTCAGGAAAATCGGTCAGTTCACTGGCGATTATGGGGCTGATTGATTATCCAGGCCGGGTGATGGCGGAAAATCTGCTGTTCAACGGCCAGGATTTGAAGCGTATCTCTGAGAAAGAGCGCCGTAACCTGGTTGGTGCCGAAGTGGCGATGATTTTCCAGGACCCGATGACCAGCCTGAACCCGTGCTACACCGTCGGTTTCCAGATTATGGAAGCGATTAAGGTGCATCAGGGCGGTAACAAGCAAACCCGACGTCAGCGGGCGATTGATCTGCTGAACCAGGTGGGGATCCCCGATCCGGCCTCGCGTCTGGATGTCTATCCGCACCAGCTTTCCGGTGGGATGAGCCAGCGCGTGATGATTGCGATGGCCATTGCCTGTCGACCAAAGCTGTTGATTGCCGATGAGCCGACGACGGCGCTGGACGTGACTATCCAGGCGCAAATCATCGAGCTGCTGCTGGAACTGCAGCAGAAAGAAAACATGGCGTTGGTGCTCATCACTCATGACCTGGCGCTGGTGGCGGAAGCCGCGCACAAAATCATTGTCATGTACGCCGGTCAGGTGGTGGAAACGGGGGCGGCGCACGATATCTTCCGCGCCCCGCGTCACCCGTATACCCAGGCGTTGCTGCGCGCCCTGCCGGAGTTTGCCCAGGATAAAGCGCGACTGGCCTCGCTGCCGGGCGTGGTGCCGGGAAAATATGACCGCCCGATGGGCTGTCTGCTGAACCCGCGTTGCCCCTATGCGACGGACAAATGCCGCAGTGAAGAACCTGAACTGGCCCTGCTGGATGGCGGTCGTCAGTCGAAATGCCACTACCCACTCGATGATGCCGGGAGGCCCACACTATGAGTACGCATGAGGCCACCTCGCAACAACCGCTGTTGCAGGCGATCGACCTGAAAAAACACTACCCGGTGAAGAAGGGAATATTCTCTCCGGAGCGTCTGGTGAAAGCGCTCGACGGCGTATCTTTTACGCTTGAACGCGGCAAAACACTGGCGGTGGTGGGCGAATCCGGGTGTGGGAAATCCACACTCGGGCGTCTGCTGACGATGATTGAAACGCCGACCGGCGGTGAGTTGTATTACCAGGGGCAGGATCTGCTCAAGCACGATCCGCACGCGCAGAAACTGCGTCGGCAGAAAATCCAGATTGTGTTCCAGAACCCCTATGGTTCGCTGAATCCACGCAAGAAAGTGGGACAGATTCTGGAAGAGCCGCTGCTGATCAACACTTCGCTGAGCAAAGAACAGCGCCGTGAAAAAGCGCTGGCGATGATGGCAAAAGTGGGGCTGAAAACCGAGCACTACGATCGCTATCCGCACATGTTCTCCGGCGGCCAGCGCCAGCGTATTGCCATTGCCCGTGGGCTGATGCTCGATCCGGATGTGGTGATTGCCGATGAACCGGTCTCTGCGCTCGATGTTTCTGTCCGTGCGCAGGTGCTGAATCTGATGATGGATTTGCAGCAGGAACTGGGACTGTCCTACGTATTCATCTCCCACGATCTGTCAGTCGTCGAACACATTGCGGATGAAGTGATGGTGATGTACTTAGGCCGTTGCGTGGAGAAGGGGACGAAGGATCAGATCTTCAATAACCCGCGTCACCCGTATACCCAGGCACTGCTCTCCGCCACGCCGCGTCTGAATCCGGACGAGCGCCGCGAGCGCATCAAGCTGACCGGCGAGTTGCCAAGCCCGCTGAATCCGCCGCCGGGTTGCGCGTTCAATGCCCGTTGCCGTCGTCGCTTCGGCCCCTGCACCCAGTTGCAGCCGCAGTTGAAAGACTACAGTGGTCAACTGGTCGCCTGTTTTGCGGTTGACCAGGATGAGAACCCGCAGAAGCCAGCGATCTGACAAAAGTGCCGGATGACGGCTTCGCCTTATCCGGCCTACAAATCACCGTAGGCCAGGTAAGGCCTTTACTCGATCAGCTTCAATAGCGGCGACAAACAGAGCAAAATGCCGTACAGCAAAATCAGCCAGCTTTTCAGGCCGCGCAGTTTTTCCAACTGGGTGACCTTATAGATCAGGAAGAACGGGATAAGACAGGAGACGATCCCGTATAGCGGACTTCCCAACTGGAAAAACACCAGCACTGAAACCCGAAACGAAACCCAGACAACCAGCGTGGTGACGATAAACGCGCAGATCCCCAGCGTGATCACACGCGAAGGAATGTTCCCGACGTTAACGATGCGACCCAGCACATTCAAAATAATGCCCTTCATCGCTTCATGAAATCCCAGGTAGATCCCAAAAAACGCGGTCAGCACGGCAAAGATATTCAGCACCGTTGAGGTGATGTGGATAATCGGGCCAGGAATGACCTGTGCGGCTAACGCCAGCGCTGAAATGTTTTGCTCAAAGGCGGAGACCGCCTCCTCGTGGGTAATGGAAAAGGTGAACGAGAAGGAGAAAAACAGGATCACCGCAATGAGCGTGATGTAGCTGATACGGTGCGTGCGAATCGCCATGCGGGTTGCGAGGAGTCTGTCCGCTTCACGTTTGCGATAGGCAACATTCATCGGGTTGAGTACCTGAATGAAGACTGCCGAAAAGAAGCAGAACGGAATGGTCAGCAACACGTCGCGGAAGAACACCGAAGCCTCCGGGAAGGCGGTGATATTGCTCAGGTTCCAGTGGGGGGATCATCGCCAGTCCAAACACCACGATGATACCGACTTTCACCACCACCATCGGGCCGGAGATTTTAAAAAGCAACTTCTCGCCGCCGGAGGCGATCGCCACCAGGAGCGCAAAAATCGCCACTTTGTAGATCAACGACTGCGAAAGGTCGGCGTCCGTCAGACCGAAGGTACGGATATACGATGCGCTGTCGAACACCACGGAAAGCGAGTAGATAAATATGCCGTGGATAATCATCAGAAAGTAGATCACCCCGAGGAAGACGCCCCAATTTTTCCCCAGGTAATGGCTGATAACATCGGTATAGTCGTTGCAGGTTTCGCTCTCGGAGAGCGTTTTCAGGTAGATATCCTGCACGATCCAGGTGGCGGGATAGGCAATCAGAGAGGCGGTAATAAAGACCCAGATGCCTTTTAACCCAATCTGCACCGGCATTAATACCGTGCCTGCGCCAATCGCCATACCAATACATAGCAGAACCCAGCCAAAATCGTAGCGGGTAAACGGTAAACTCTGCGACGCCGGTTTGCCGGATACGCGGTGATTGGAAAGTGGTGATGTGTCGTGCTGCATGGAGTCCCCTGCCAAATAATGCCGTCACGGCTTGATGACCGCGAGGGGACGCAATTCTACAGAAGAGTGTGGGTCTCTGCCAGTTGGCTGATTGCGAGGCGTCGCGCAAAGCGAAAGCGTGTTGGATGTCGGGCCGGGCGGGTTATCGTAGAATCGGCGGCAAGCCGGGGTTTCCCGGTGAGGCGCAACGTTGCGGGGGCTTGATCCCTGGCGGCAATGACGCTAGATGTAGAAAACCCCCGCACATTGCTCGGTAAACCAGGCAACACAACGGGGGGCATCCCTATCTCTAGACAAGTTAAGGATAGCCGCGAACGGTTGCCATTGCAACACAGGCGGCGATATGACGTTGACTCAGATAAGCATGGCTTTCTGGCACGATTTATACCCGTCATACTTCAAGTTGCAGGTGCGTTAGCTGCGCTCGCTCACCCCAGTCACTTACCAGAGTAAGCTCCTGGGGATTCACTCCCTTGCCGCCTTCCTGCAACTCGAATTATTTAGGGTATAGCGGCTCCAGCCATTGTCAGTATCCTTGCGGCCTTTTTCGTTATTGCGGATATGGCACCCAGTCGCCGCCGTTCAGACGGACGTACGGTTTGTCCTGATACTGAATAACCACCGCGTTGGCGTTTTCCGAAACCGCCGCCGTTTGTGGCAGGTTGCTGGTGAGTTTTGCCCAGTCCACGTTGTCTTCGGAGAAGATTTTACCGTCAAGCACGCGTACCACCAGGTCAGAAATCGCCAGGTAGCTGCTTGGCTGATTAATGACGATCGGCGCACCCTGATGCGGCGCTTTCATGCCGAAGAATTTCACACCAGCCGGGACGTTGGTGATCGATGGGCTCGGGATATCACGCAGACCAGAGACCTGCATTCTGTCGCCTTTCAGCGCGCCGCCGTGTTCCGGAACAACAACTACCATCACCTTACGACCCGATTTTTCCAGCTCGGTGAAGAACGCATCCAGCTCATCAAAGAATTTCTGCGCGCGCGCTTTGTAATCCGCCGTTTTGCTGACGCCAGGATAGTGGTTACCATCATGGAGCGGCAGGGTGTTATAGAAGGTGGCGCTACGGGAATCCTTATCTTTTTCCGTGGTTTCCATCCAGCGCTGTAGCACGGCGGTGTCGTCATACACTGGAGATCCATCAAAGCCCAACAGCGGCGCAGGTAAGCCCTTCTGATCCATTAACTCAGCCTGCATTCCACCGTTTTCACGAACTTCTTTCAGGAAACCGCCAAATTCACCGTTATGCCCCATCATCAGGTGCTGCGTGAAACCCAGTTTTGACAGGTTATCAAACAGATAGCATTCGTTGCCTGCCGGTTGATACAAGTTCGTGTGCGAGGGTTGTCCGCAACTGGCACGTAGCAGACGAATGGCGGCTGGCCCGCTATACGATGTGGCAGAATTGAAGTGCTTAAACTGGATATCAAAGTGCGACCACAGCGGGTGCGACATCAGCCCTGCGGCTTCAATATCGGACCAGGAGAGCGAGCAGATATTGATGACCAAGAGTTCAAACGGCTGCGCATCGGCAGGAAGCGCTGACGGGAATGGCGTTTTGCGCTTGGCTTCCGCATTGTAGAACGTATTCAACCATGCGTTGAGATTCGCTGACGTCGGTGGTGAGGTCTGCGCCGGGATATCACCGACGACCGGCGCCCCTCCGGCGGTCGCGACCGTTTCTGCCGCCGTGCCGCCCGTGGTGGTCACCGTGGTAGTCGGCTGACCAGCGGGCCACAGCGAGAAACTGGGGCCTGCCAGCGTCAGGACGTTTAGCCACACCATAATGGCCACCACGAAAACGGTAACCCGAATCCATTGTGATAAAAACAGCCATGCGACCAGCAGGACAAATACCGCGCCAATCATCTGCCAGTTGATAAAGCGGGTAGCCAGATCCAGTAAATAGTCCGTGCTAAAGCCGGCCACCTGCGAGCCCTGGCTCATAATGCTTTCCGGGCCTGGCAGCCAGGTATCGTGCCAGAACAGACCAAAACCGATCGGAATGGCGACCCAGTGACGAATACGATGCAGGCTGTAACGCGGAATCGGCATCAGCAGGAAGGCCATAAACACCAGGTTCAGCAGCGGGTGAAAATTCAGATAGCCCGCCCAGAGCAGGCCAAACTTGACCAGAAAATAGAAGTTCCAGCCTGAAAGGCCTCGCCAGTATTGCCAGAGTGGTGAAGGCAGTGATGCGTTTTGCGTATGTTGAGTCATTTTTTCGTTGCCCTGGAAATCACCGTGCGGCGCAATGTTCCGGCCGGTTTAACATAACGAGGTTTTGCAAATAACAGCCGGGTCGTATTGCTGATACGGCGGAGTGAATGGCGCGCCAGATAGCCCAGCGGGAAGAAAATCAGCGCGCAAACAATAATGATCTGCAGGATATCGCTGATAGTCATCATGATGAACGCTCCGTTTCATTGTCCAGTAAGCGTAGCGGGTGCGGAATGCGGCGCCACGTCTTGCCGTCATGCTCAGCATTAATGACCGGTTTCACGTTCTGAGTCAGCGGCAGCGGTTGTCCCCACTGTTCTGGCGCGAGTAAGCGCATCTGTACCAGTTCAGCGCTGATGAGATTATCTTCAAACCAGACCATACGGTTAGAAAAGAGATCGCCGGTCGGGAGTGGGAAGATATGATTGAGCGCGGTATCGAGATCGTTCACGCGGCAAAACGACAAGAACAGCACCAGGCGGTTGCCGCCAATGGTGACGATATCGCCGGTACGGTGCGGGCGACACATCGTTAAGGCTTGCTCAACGCGGATACCCGGAACGGGCCGCAGCGCCACCATCACCCCTTTCCCGTCGGCAGGCAGCAGGGTGTTGTTCATCATGTTATTGACCGCTTCACAGAACACGTCCCATTTCTGGAAACCGCGCAGTTTCATCGGTTGCGTCATCGACAGCAGCGTTGTGATATCTTCCGGCACGTAGCGGCTAAACTGTTGGCCCTGGACGCTTTCGATCAGCGTCAGACAGCGTGAGAGCGGGGCATTCCACGGAATCACCATATTGGCGCCGCAGCCTAGCAGCAGGCGTTCGTCGGTGGCGCGCAGGCTGGCGATATTTTCTCGCACGAGGATTTTCAGCGCGCTTCCGCGCTGGCGACGCAGGGTATGAATGCTTCGCGCCATCGGTTCGATCTGGCTGTTTTGCTGAAGGGAAAAGATTAAGGTTGCGGCCTGAGCCGTACGCGCCTCGGTGATGCTGCCAACTTACTGATTTAGTGTATGATGGTGTTTTTGAGGTGCTCCAGTGGCTTCTGTTTCTATCAGCTGTCCCTCCTGTTCAGCTACTGACGGGGTGGTGCGTAACGGCAAAAGCACCGCCGGACATCAGCGCTATCTCTGCTCTCACTGCCGTAAAACATGGCAACTGCAGTTCACTTACACCGCTTCTCAACCCGGTACGCACCAGAAAATCATTGATATGGCCATGAATGGCGTTGGATGCCGGGCAACTGCCCGCATTATGGGCGTTGGCCTCAACACGATTTTACGTCACTTAAAAAACTCAGGCCGCAGTCGGTAACCTCGCGCATACAGCCGGGCAGTGACGTCATCGTCTGCGCGGAAATGGACGAACAGTGGGGCTATGTCGGGGCTAAATCGCGCCAGCGCTGGCTGTTTTACGCGTATGACAGGCTCCGGAAGACGGTTGTTGCGCACGTATTCGGTGAACGCACTATGGCGACGCTGGGGCGTCTTATGAGCCTGCTGTCACCCTTTGACGTGGTGATATGGATGACGGATGGCTGGCCGCTGTATGAATCCCGCCTGAAGGGAAAGCTGCACGTAATCAGCAAGCGATATACGCAGCGAATTGAGCGGCATAACCTGAATCTGAGGCAGCACCTGGCACGGCTGGGACGGAAGTCGCTGTCGTTCTCAAAATCGGTGGAGCTGCATGACAAAGTCATCGGGCATTATCTGAACATAAAACACTATCAATAAGTTGGAGTCATTACCCTGGTGGCGCTATACCTCCACGCTGAACTGGGACGATCCGGTCAGTCTGGTCTGCGGGCTGATCCTGCTGTTTGCCGAAACCTATGCGTGGATTGTACTGGTGCTGGGCTACTTCCAGGTTGTCTGGCCGCTGAACCGTCAGCCGGTACCGCTGCCGAAAGATATGTCGCAGTGGCCGTCGGTCGATATCTTTGTGCCGACTTACAACGAAGATCTGCACGTGGTGAAAAACACCATTTACGCGTCGCTGGGTATCGACTGGCCGAAAGATAAGCTCAATATCTGGATCCTTGACGATGGCGGGCGTGAAGAGTTCCGCCAGTTCGCCCAGACCGTGGGGGTGAAATATATCGCCCGCACCACCCATGAGCACGCCAAAGCCGGGAACATTAACAACGCGCTGAAATACGCCAAAGGCGAGTTCGTCTCGATCTTTGACTGCGACCACGTGCCGACGCGTTCATTCCTGCAAATGACGATGGGCTGGTTCCTGAAAGACAAAAAACTGGCGATGATGCAGACGCCGCACCACTTTTTCTCGCCGGACCCGTTTGAACGCAACCTCGGACGTTTTCGTAAGACGCCAAACGAAGGCACGCTGTTTTACGGTCTGGTGCAGGACGGTAATGACATGTGGGATGCCACCTTCTTCTGCGGTTCCTGTGCGGTGATTCGCCGTAAACCGCTGGATGAAATTGGTGGTATTGCCGTTGAGACGGTGACTGAGGATGCGCATACCTCGCTGCGTTTGCACCGTCGCGGTTATACCTCTGCGTATATGCGCATTCCGCAGGCGGCTGGACTGGCAACCGAAAGTTTGTCTGCTCATATCGGTCAGCGTATTCGTTGGGCGCGCGGGATGGTACAGATTTTCCGGCTCGATAACCCGTTGACCGGCAAGGGGCTTAAGTTCGCCCAGCGCTTATGTTACGTCAACGCCATGTTCCACTTCCTGTCGGGCGTTCCGCGACTGATTTTCCTGACCGCCCCGCTGGCATTCCTGCTGCTGCATGCTTATATCATCTATGCGCCAGCGCTAATGATCGCGCTGTTCGTACTGCCGCATATGGTTCACGCCAGCCTGACCAACTCGAAGATTCAGGGCAAGTACCGCCACTCCTTCTGGAGTGAAATCTACGAAACGGTGCTGGCCTGGTATATCGCGCCGCCGACGCTGGTGGCGCTGATCAACCCGCACAAAGGGAAGTTTAACGTTACTGCGAAAGGCGGGTTGGTGGAGGAAGAGTACGTCGACTGGGTAATTTCCCGTCCGTACATCTATCTGGTGTTGATTAATTTGTTCGGCGTGGCGGTCGGCGTCTGGCGCTACTTCTACGGGCCGGAAAATGAAATGCTGACCGTGATCGTCAGCCTGGTGTGGGTGTTCTACAACCTGATCATCCTCGGCGGCGCGGTGGCGGTGTCGGTGGAAAGTAAACAGGTTCGCCGCTCACACCGCGTTGAAATTTCTATGCCGGCGGCGATTGCCCGTGAGGACGGACACCTGTTCTCGTGCACCGTTCATGATTTCTCCGACGGCGGACTGGGGATCAAGATCAATGGTCAGGCCCAGGTGCTGGAAGGGCAGAAGGTGAATTTACTGCTCAAACGCGGCCAGCAGGAATATGTCTTCCCGACACAAGTAGCCCGCGTTTGGGGTGAACAGGTGGGGCTGCAACTGATGCCACTGACCACCAAACAGCATATCGATTTTGTGCAGTGTACGTTTGCCCGTGCCGATACATGGGCGCTCTGGCAGGACAGCTATCCGGAAGATAAGCCCCTGGAAAGCCTGTTGGATATTCTGAAGCTGGGTTTCCGTGGCTATCGCCATCTTGCGGAGTTCTCCCCGTCTTCCGTCAAAATAGTTTTCCGGTCTCTGACTTCTCTGGTTTCCTGGATTGTGTCGTTCATTCCACGCCGTCCGGAGCAGGACGAGGTGGCGGTGCAACAGCCGGATCAGGTTATGGCTCAACAATGATGATAACGCGATGAAAAGAAAACTTTCCTGGATTTGTGCAGTGGCAATGGGGATGAGCGCAATCCCTTCTTTCATGACAAATGCGACGCCAGCAACGCAACCACTGATAAACACTGAGCCAACCGTGGCCCCAGCGGCGGACGCCCCTGCACAGGCAGATGAAAATCAGCCGGTGGGTCAGGTGATGCCGGGCGTTCAGGGAGCGGATGCGCCGATTGTGGCGCAGAATGGCCCTTCCCGGGACGTGAAGCTGACGTTTGCGCAGATCGCGCCGCCGCCGGGCAGCATGGTGCTGCGTGGTGTGAACCCTAACGGCAGTATTGAATTTGGCATGCGTAGCGATGAAGTGGTCTCCAGAGCCGTGTTGAATCTGGAGTACACCCCGTCGCCGTCCCTGCTGCCGATACAGTCGCAGCTCAAAGTCTATCTGAACGATGAGCTGATGGGCGTGCTGCCGGTGACCCAAGAACAGTTGGGCAAAAAAGACGCTGGCGCAAATGCCGATCAACCCGCTGTTCATCACCGACTTTAACCGTGTGCGGCTGGAGTTTGTCGGCCACTATCAGCAGGTTTGTGAAAACCCGGCCAGCAGTACGCTGTGGCTGGACGTGGGGCGCAGCAGCATGCTGGACCTGACCTACCAGACGCTGGAAGTGAAAAACGATCTCTCGCACTTCCCGGTTCCGTTCTTCGATCCGCGTGACAATCGTGCGGTGACGTTACCTATGGTCTTCGCCGGATCGCCGGATCGTACCCTGCAACAGGCGGCATCGATAGTTTCTTCCTGGTTTGGCGCCCGTTCGGGCTGGCGTGGTCAGCACTTCCCGGTGTTGTATAACACCCTGCCGGATCGAAATGCGATCGTCTTTGCCACCAACGATAAGCGCCCGGACTTCCTGCGTGAACATCCGCCGGTGAAAGGGCCAGTGATCGAAATGATCAGCCATCCGGATAACCCTTACGTGAAACTGTTGGTGGTGTTTGGTCGTGACGACAACGATCTGCTACAGGCGGCGAAAGGAATTGCCCAGGGCAACATCCTGTTCCGCGGGAGCAGCGTGGAAGTGAACGACGTGAAGCCGCTGCTGGCGCGTAAACCCTACGATGCGCCGAACTGGGTGCGTACGGATCGCCCGGTCACCTTCGGCGAACTGAAAACCTATGAAGAGCAGTTGCAGTCCACCGGGATGGAACCTGCGGCGATTAACGTCTCGCTGAACCTGCCGCCGGATCTCTATCTGCTGCGCAGTACCGGTATTGATATGAATCTCAATTACCGTTACACCACGCCGCCGACCAAAGACAGCTCGCGCATGGATATCAGCCTGAACAACCAGTTCCTGCAAGCCTTTAGTCTGACCAGCAATGAGAAGAGCAATCGTCTGCTGCTGCGTCTGCCGGTGCTGCAAGGGCTGCTGGACGGTAAAACGGATGTCGCCATTCCGGCGCTGAAGCTGGGTGCGATGAACCAGTTGCGGTTTGACTTCGAGTACATGAACCCGATGCCGGGCGGCTCGGTTGAAAACTGTATTACCTTCCAGCCGGTGCCGAACCATGTGGTGATTGGCGACGACTCCACCATCGACTTTTCGAAGTACTACCACTTTATTGCGATGCCGGATCTGCGTGCGTTTGCGAATGCGGGCTTCCCGTTCAGCCGCATGGCGGACCTGTCGGAAACCATCACCGTAATGCCGAAAACGCCGAACGAAGCGCAGATGGAAACGCTGCTTGACGCGACAGGAACGATCGGCGCACAAACCGGCTTCCCGGCGATTAACCTGACCATCACCGATGACAGCAGCCAGATTCAGGGCAAAGATGTGGACATCCTGATTATCGGCTCGATCCCGGACAAACTGAAAGATGATAAGCGTATCGACCTGCTAGTCCAGGCGGCGCAAAGCTGGGTGAAAACGCCGATGCGCCAGACGACCTTCCCGAGCATCATGCCGGATGAAGCCGATCGCAAAGCGGATGCGCAGGCGACGGTAACATCAAGTGGACCCATGGCTGCGGTCGTCGGCTTCCAGTCACCGTTTAACGATCAGCGTAGCGTGGTGGCGCTGCTGGCGGACAGTCCGCGTGGCTATGAGCTGCTGAACCAGGCCATCAATGACAGCGGTAAACGGGCGGCGATGTTTGGTTCCGTCTCGGTGATTCGTGAATCGGGCGTGAGCAGTTTACGCGTCGGCGATATCTACTACGTGGGTCACCTGCCGTGGTTTGAACGTCTGTGGTACGCGCTGGCTAACCATCCGGTGCTGTTAGCGGTACTGGCGGCCATCAGCGTGGTGTTACTGGCCTGGGTGCTGTGGCGTCTGCTGCGCATCATCAGTCGCCGTCGTCTCGATCCGGATCATGAGTGATAAAAAATGAACGCGTTGCGCAGTGGGATAGTCATGGTGTTAATGCTGGCCGCACTGAGTGTACAGGCGGCCTGTAGCTGGCCTGCATGGGATCAATTTAAAAAGGATTACATCAGTCAGGAAGGGCGGGTAATTGATCCCAGCGACGCACGTAAAATCACCACCTCGGAAGGGCAAAGCTATGCGATGTTCTTTGCCCTTGCCGCTAACGATCGCCAGGCCTTTGATACGCTGCTGGCATGGACAGAGAATAATCTGGCACAAGGTTCGCTGAAAGAGCATCTGCCCGCCTGGCTGTGGGGACAGAAAGATCCCTCTACCTGGACGGTGCTGGATACCAACTCTGCCTCTGATGGCGATATCTGGATCGCGTGGTCGCTGCTGGAGGCGGGCCGCTTATGGAAAGTTGAGCGCTATACCGACATCGGCAAAGCTTTGCTGAAACGCATTGCCAGTGAAGAAGTGGTGACGGTGCCGGGGCTGGGTTCGATGCTGTTACCCGGCAAGATTGGGTTTGCCGAAGCCAGCGCCTGGCGCTTCAACCCAAGCTATCTGCCGCCGCAACTGGCGCAATATTTCACCCGCTTCGGCGCGCCGTGGTCCACCCTGCGTGAAACCAACCAGCGACTGCTGTTAGAAACGGCGCCGAAAGGTTTCTCGCCGGACTGGGTACGTTATGAGAAAAACAAAGGCTGGCAACTGAAGCCAGAGAAAACGCTGGTCAGCAGTTACGACGCGATTCGCGTTTATCTGTGGGCGGGCATGATGCATGACGGCGACCCGCAGAAAGCGCGGCTGCTGGCAAAATTTAAACCGATGGCAACCCTGACAACTAAAAATGGCCTCCCGCCGGAGAAAGTGGATGTCGCCAGCGGCAAAGCGCAGGGCAATGGCCCGGTGGGCTTTTCAGCGGCCTTACTGCCTTTCCTGCAAAACCGCGATGCACAAGCGGTGCAGCGACAACGCGTAACAGACCATTTCCCTGGCAGCGATGCCTATTACAGCTATGTGCTAACCCTCTTCGGACAAGGGTGGGATCAGCATCGTTATCGCTTCACCGCCAAAGGTGAGTTACTACCTGACTGGGGCCAGGAATGCGCAAGTTCAAATTAAGTTTACTCGGGGTGTCACTCGGCATTGCCCTGATGCCCTTTGCCGACGCCGCGCCGTCGGCGCAACAGCAGTTGCTGGAACAGGTGCGGCTGGGAGAAGCCACGCATCGTGAAGATCTGGTGCGTCAGTCGCTCTATCGCCTCGAACTGATTGACCCGAATAATCCTGACGTGATTGCCGCTCGCTTTCGTTACATGCTGCGTCAGGGCGATAACGACGGCGCGCAGAAACAGCTTAATCGACTTTCTCAGCTAGCGCCGGGTTCTAATGCCTATAAATCGTCGCAAACCACCATGTTGTTAGCGACGCCGGACGGGCGTCAGTCGTTACAGCAGGCGCGTTTACAGGCGACGACCGGGCATGCTGAGGAAGCGGTTGCCGCCTACGATAAGTTGTTCAAAGGCAACCCGCCGGAAGGCGACCTGGAAGTGGAGTACTGGAGCGCGGTGGCAAAAATTCCGGCCCGCCGCAATCAGGCTATCAACCAACTCAAGGCGATAAACGCCCGTAGTCCGGGCAACAACACGCTACAAAATACGCTGGCACAACTGCTGTTTGATAACGATCGCCAGGCCGAAGGCTTTGCGATTCTGGAGCAGATGGCGAAATCCAATACCGGGCGCAATGCCGCCGCCACAATCTGGTACACCCAGATTAAAGATATGCCGGTCAGCGACGCCAGCGTGAAAGCGCTGCAAAAATACCTTACGGTGTTCAGTGAAGGGGACAGCGTGACTGCGGCGCGCAGTAAGCTTAGTGAGCAGCAAAAACAGCTCTCCGATCCGGCATTCCGCGCACGTGCGCAGGGGCTGGCGGCAGTCGAAGCCGGACAGGGCGGACGGGCGGTTTCCGAATTACAGCAGGCGGTGAAAGCCAACCAAAACGACAGCGAAGCTGTGGGAGCGCTGGGGCAGGCCTATTCTCAGCGTGGCGATCGCGCCAGCGCCGTTGCCCAGTTTAAGAAAGCGCTGGCGATGGATCCGCAAAGCGGGAGTCGTAGCAAGTGGGAAAGCCTGCTGAAAGTGAACAGTTACTGGCTGGCGATTCAGCAGGGCGATGCCGCGCTGAAGGCCAATAATGTTGACCAGGCGGAACGCCTCTATCAGCAGGCCAGAAACATCGACAATACCGACAGTTATGCGGTGCTGGGGCTGGGTGATGCGGCAATGGCGCGGAAAGATTATCCGGCTGCCGAACGCTACTACCAGCAGACGCTGCGCATGGACAGAGGCAATACCAACGCGGTTCGCGGTCTGGCAAACCTTTATCGCGCGCAGTCGCCGGAAAAAGCCTCCGCGTTTATCGCCACGCTCTCTGCCAGCCAGCGTCGCAGCATTGATGATATTGAACGCGGGCTGGAAAACGATCGTCTGGCGCAGCAGGCCGAAACGCTGGAAAACCAGGGCAACTGGGCACAGGCGGCGGAACTGCAACGCCGTCGACTGGCGCTGGATCCGGGCAGCGTCTGGATAACGTATCGTCTGTCACGCGATCTGTGGCAGGCCGGGCAGCGCAGTCAGGCGGACGCACAGATGAGCGCGCTGGCGCGGCAAAAACCTAACGACCCGGAACAGGTTTACGCGTACGGGCTGTACCTGTCTGGCAATAATCAGGACAGGGCGGCGCTGGCGCATATCAACAGCCTGCCGCGCAGTCAGTGGAACAGCAACATTCAGGAACTGGCAGACCGGTTGCAGAGCAATCAGGTGCTGGAAACGGCGAACCGCCTGCGCGACAGCGGTCGGGAAGCCGAGGCCGAAGCGCTGTTACGTCAACAGCCCGCCTCAACCCGTCTCGATTTAACGCTGGCCGACTGGGCGCAGCAACGCGGGGGAATACAACGCGGCGCGAGGTTCATACGACGCCGTACTGGCGCGCGAACCGGACAATGTTGATGCCATGCTGGGGCTGACGGAAGTGTATATCGCCCAGGGTGACAAGACCGCCGCGCGAGCGCAACTGGCAAAATTGCCTGCGACGCAGACGCCGTCGATCAACATGCAGCGGCGGATCGCGCTGGCGCAAATGCAGCTTGGCGATACCGCCGCAGCAAAACAGACTTTCAACACCCTGATTCCGCAGGCCAAAGCGCAGCCGCCGTCAATGGAAAGCGCAATGGTGCTGCGTGACGCCGCGAATTTCCAGGCGCAGAGCGGCGAGCCGCAGCAGGCGCTGGATACCTACAAAGACGCGATGGTGGCGTCCGGCATTACGCCAACGCGGCCGCAGGATAACGACACCTTCACCCGTCTGACCCGCAATGATGAGAAAGATGACTGGCTCAAGCGCGGCGTGCGCAGCGATGCGGCGGATTTGTATCGTCAGCAGGATCTGAACGTCACGCTGGAGCATGACTACTGGGGGGTCGAGCGGTACCGGTGGTTATTCCGATCTGAAAGCGCATACCACCATGCTGCATGTGGATGCGCCGTATTCGGATGGTCGTATGTTCTTCCGTACCGATCTGGTTAACATGAATGCAGGCAGCTTCTCGACCGATGCGAATGGCCGCTATGACAATAACTGGGGCACCTGTACGCTGGAAGACTGTAGCGGCAGCCGCAGCCAGTCGGATACCGGCGCAAGTGTTGCCGTTGGCTGGAAGAATGACACCTGGAGCTGGGATATTGGCACCACGCCGATGGGCTTCAACGTCGTCGATGTGGTCGGCGGCGTCAGCTACAGCAATGATGTCGGACCGTTGGGTTATACCCTGAACGCGCACCGCCGTCCGATTTCCAGTTCTCTGTTGGCGTTTGGCGGACAAAAAGATGCGCAGAGCCACAACGGTGACAGCAACGACGTCAACACCGGTAAAAAATGGGGTGGCGTGCGGGCTGACGGCGGCGGGATCAGCCTCAGCTACGACAAAGGCGAAGCCAACGGCGTCTGGGCTTCACTCGGCGCCGATCGGTTAACCGGTAAAAACGTCGAGGATAACTGGCGCGTCCGCTGGATGACCGGTTACTACTACAAAATCATCAACGAGAATAATCGCCGCGTCACCGTGGGCCTGAACAATATGATCTGGCACTACGACAAAGACCTGAGCGGTTATTCGCTGGGCCACGGCGGCTACTACAGCCCGCAGGAATATCTCTCCTTCGCGGTGCCGGTGATGTGGCGTCAGCGGACGGAAAACTGGTCCTGGGAACTGGGCGGTTCGGTTTCCTGGTCGCATTCGCGCACCAAAACGATGCCGCGTTATCCGTTAATGAACCTTATCCCGACGGATTACCAGCAAGAGGCAAGTGAGCAAACCAATGCCGGCGGCAGCAGTCAGGGCTTTGGTTATACCGCGCGGGCGCTTATTGAGCGTCGGGTGACTTCAAACTGGTTTGTCGGGACCGCGGTGGATATTCAACAGGCAAAAGACTACGCGCCAAGTCATTTGCTGCTATACGTTCGCTATTCCGCCGCAGGATGGCAGGGTGATATGGATTTACCGCCGCAACCGCTGGTGCCTTACGCAGACTAGTAAGAAAAATGATCAGGGGCCGGATAAGCGCAGCGCTATCCGGTCGTCAATAATCAGAAACGGCCTTTTCAGACACAGCCTCTCTCAATGCCGCCGCGATCGGGTATACTCGGGCGGCAATCTGGGACATCCGGGGGGAGACAATATTGCGCGTCAGTCGCTCGTTAACAATTAAGCAGATGGCAATGGTGGCTGCCGTTGTCATGGTGTTTGTATTTCTGTTCTGCACCGTTTTGCTGTTTCATTTGGTACAGCAGAACCGCTATAACACGGCGACGCAACTGGAAAGTATTGCCCGTTCTGTTCGTGAACCTCTGTCTGCCTCAATTTTAAAAGCCGATATTCCCGGCGCCGAAGCGATTCTCGCCAGTATCAAACCGGCTGGCGTGGTGCAACGCGCCGATGTGGTGCTGCCGAACCAGTTCCAGGCGCTGCGCATGAGCTTTATCCCTGAACGCCCTGTGCCGGTGATGGTGACCCGGCTCTTCGAACTGCCGGTACAGATCTCGCTGCCCGTTTACTCGCTTGAGCGCCCGGCGAATCCGCAACCGCTGGCCTATCTGGTGCTCCAGGCGGACTCCTACCGCATGTATAAGTTTGTAATGAGCACGCTGTCTACGTTAGTGACCATTTACTTACTTTTGTCTCTGATGCTGACGGTGGCAATTAGCTGGTGCGTAAACCGGCTGATCTTGCATCCGTTGCGCAAAATTGCGCGTGAGCTGAATAACATTCCACAACAGGATTTGATTGGTCATCAACTGGCGTTGCCGCGTCTGCATACTGACGATGAGATTGGCTTGTTGATCCGTAGCTACAACCTCAATCAACAGCTGCTACAGCGTCAAAGCGAAGAGTTGACGGAAAACGCGATGCGTTTCCCGGTTTCTGATTTACCGAACAAAGCGTTCCTGATGGGGTTGCTTGAGCAGGTTGTGGCGCGTCAGCAGACGACGGCGTTGATGATTGTCACCTGCGAGACGTTGCGTGATACCGCTGGGATACTGAAAGAGGCGCAGCGGGAAATTCTCCTGCTGACGCTGGTGGAAAAGCTGAAATCGGTACTGTCGCCGCGCATGGTGCTCGCGCAGATCAGCGGTTACGACTTTGCCATTATCGCCCACGGCGTCAAAGAACCCTGGCACGCTATCACGCTAGGTCAGCAAGTACTCACTATCATTAGTGAGCGTCTGCCGGTACAGGGGATCCAACTCCGCCCGAGCTGCTGTATCGGTGTGGCGATGTATTACGGCGATCTCAGCGCTGAGCAGCTCTACGGGCGCGCGGTCTCGGCGGCCTTTACCGCCCGGCGTAAGGGCAAAAACCAGATTCAGTTTTTCGACCCTGAACAGATGGAAGCCGCTCAGAAACGGCTTACCGAAGAGAGCGATATTCTCACCGCGCTCGATAACCACCGCTTTGCCTTGTGGTTACAACCTCAGGTGGAGATGAGCAGCGGTAACGTCGTCAGTGCCGAAGCGTTGCTGCGCCTGCAACAGCCGGACGGGAGCTGGGAGTTGCCGGAGGGGTTGATTGAGCGAATTGAATCCTGCGGCCTGATGGTGACCGTAGGACACTGGGTGCTGGAAGAGTCCTGCCGTCAGCTTGCTGCCTGGCAGGCGCGCGGGATCACCCTGCCGCTGTCGGTCAATCTGTCGGCGCTCCAGTTGATGCACCCGAATATGGTGTCAGACATGCTGGAACTGTTAAACCGTTACCGTATCCAGCCGGGCACGCTTATTCTGGAAGTGACAGAGAGTCGACGAATCGATGACCCACATGCCGCAGTAGCCATCCTGCGCCCATTACGTAACGCCGGCGTGCGTATCGCGCTGGACGATTTCGGCATGGGCTACGCGGGGCTGCGCCAGCTTCAGCACATGAAATCCCTGCCAGTCGACGTACTGAAAATCGACAAAATGTTTGTCGATGGTCTGCCGGAAGATAACAGCATGATCTCGGCCATTATCCTGTTGGCGCGTAGCCTGAATCTGCAGATGGTGGCGGAAGGCGTCGAGACGGAGGCACAGCGCGAATGGCTGGCGCAGGCGGGCGTGGAAATCGCTCAGGGCTTCCTTTATGCCCGTGCTGTCCCCGCCGAAACCTTTGAAGAACGTTATCTCGCAAAGTAGGTTTTTCTTGCCCTTTGAACACCGCCTGCGGCTATTCGTGTCCAGACGGGCTGCAATTTTTTTGCCTGATGGGTAAAGAATGTAATTAAAATAGTTATAAAAGGTCCGGCTTGTGCGAGCCAGCTCAAGGTTTTTAACATTTTTGTTTCAATTATGATCCTGGTGCATTTCTGCCTTGTTGTCTAGGTGTTATTTTAAGGCCGCAGGTTAACCAAAACCTTACAAGACCTGTGGTTTTTACTTCAAGGACACCCTATGAAAATCTCTCTGTTTAAAAGCCTCTACTTTCAGGTCCTGACAGCAATTGCCATTGGTATTCTCCTTGGCCATTACTACCCTGAATTAGGCGCACAAATGAAACCGCTTGGCGATGCGTTCGTTAAGCTCATCAAGATGGTCATCGCTCCTGTCATCTTCTGTACTGTCGTGACCGGCATTGCAGGTATGGAAAGCATGAAGGCCGTGGGCCGTACGGGTGCGGTTGCGCTCCTTTACTTTGAGATTGTCAGTACGATTGCGCTGATCATTGGTCTCATTATCGTGAACGTGGTGCAACCGGGTGCCGGGATGAACGTTGATCCGGCTACGCTGGATGCGAAAGCGGTGGCCATTTACGCCGAACAGGCAAAAGACCAGGGAATCGTAGGCTTCCTGATGGATATTATCCCCGGCAGCGTCATTGGCGCCTTTGCCAGCGGTAACATCCTGCAAGTTCTGCTGTTTGCGGTGATGTTTGGCTTTGCTCTGCATCGTCTGGGCAGTAAAGGCCAACTGATTTTCAACGTCATTGAAAGCTTCTCGCAGGTCATTTTCGGCATCATCAATATGATCATGCGTCTGGCGCCAATCGGGGCGTTCGGGGCGATGGCGTTTACCATCGGTAAATACGGCGTGGGTACGCTGGTGCAGTTGGGGCAACTGATCGTTTGCTTCTACATCACCTGTATCCTGTTTGTGGTTGTTGTGCTGGGTTCGATCGCCCGTGCAACAGGCTTCAGCATCTTTAAATTTATCCGCTATATCCGTGAGGAACTGCTGATCGTGCTGGGGACGTCCTCTTCCGAGTCCGCGTTGCCGCGTATGCTCGACAAGATGGAGAAACTCGGTTGTCGTAAGTCGGTTGTCGGGCTGGTTATTCCGACCGGCTATTCGTTTAACCTCGACGGGACCTCGATATACCTGACGATGGCGGCGGTGTTTATCGCCCAGGCCACCAACAGTCATATGGATATCTTCCATCAGATCACGTTGCTGGTGGTTCTGCTGCTCTCTTCGAAAGGGGCGGCGGGCGTGACCGGAAGCGGCTTTATCGTGCTGGCGGCGACCATCTCTGCGGTTGGCCATCTGCCGGTTGCCGGTCTGGCGCTCATCCTGGGGATCGACCGCTTCATGTCTGAAGCCCGTGCGCTGACCAACCTGGTCGGTAACGGTGTGGCAACAGTCGTGGTCGCGAAGTGGGTGAAGGAACTGGACCACAAGAAGCTTGACGATGTGCTGAATAATCGTGCACCTGAAGGAAAAACGCACGAAATATCCTCTTAATCTCGATACTTATGACCGCGGTCCCTTGTGGGGCTGCGGGCTCCTGCGCATAATTGACCCCTGTGCCCGAATCCTTCAACATGGAGGTATCGGGTTTATTTCACTTCTTCCGTGACATTTTCATGTTCTTGCGGTCTAACACGAAGTGTTTTTAACGTCATATTCAGATAAGCCCAATTGGGATTGTCTTTTTTATTACCAGGATTGTTGATCAGGGGTTCACATGCAGGGCACAAAAATTCGACTTGTCGCGGGCGGTTTGCTGATGTTGGCCACTGCTGGCTATGTGCAGGCAGATGCGCTCCAGCCTGACCCGGCATGGCAACAGGGGACGCTGGCGAATGGTTTACAGTGGCAAGTATTAGCCACCCCGCAACGCCCCAGTGACCGTATCGAGGTCCGTCTGCTGGTAAATACCGGTTCGCTCGCCGAAAGTACGCAACAGAGCGGTTTCAGTCATCTTATTCCCCGTATTGCGTTAACCCAGAGTGGCGGTCTTGATGCCACGCAGGCGCGTTCACTGTGGCAGCAAGGATTTGACCCTAAGCGTCCGATGCCCCCGGTGACCGTCTCTTACGATTCTACGCAGTACAATCTCAGCCTGCCTAACAACCGCAACGATCTACTGAAAGAGTCGCTGAACTATCTGGCGAACACGATGGGCAAACTGGCGATCACGCCCGACGTCGTGAATCATGCGTTAAGCGCGGAGGACATGGTCACTACGCTTCCCGTCGACACCAAAGAAGGCTGGTGGCGCTATCGCCTGAAAGGGTCGGCGCTGTTGGGCCACGATCCCGCTGAACCGGTAAAAATGCCGGTAGATGCGGCGAAAGTTCACGACTTCTACCAGAAATGGTACACCCCGGATGCGATGACGCTGATTGTTGTCGGTAACGTCGATGCGCGGTCGGTGGCCGAGCAAATCAACAAAACGTTTGGTGAACTGAAAGGGAAACGCGAAACGCCTGCGCCAGTGCCGACGCTATCGCCATTGCGCGCGGAAGCGGTAAGTATTATGACCGACGCGGTTCGCCAGGATCGTCTCTCTATAATGTGGGATGCGCCGTGGCAGCCGATTCGCGAGTCCGCCGCGCTGTTGCGCTACTGGCGTGCGGATTTAGCGCGTGAGGCATTGTTCTGGCATGTTCAGCAGGCGTTGAGCAAGAATAACGCGAAAGACATTGGCCTCGGCTTTGACTGTCGTGTGCTGTTCCTGCGCGCCCAGTGTGGCATCAATATTGAATCACCAAACGACAAGCTCAACAGCAATCTGAGCACCGTGGCGCGTGAACTGGCGAAAGTACGTGATAACGGCCTGCCGGAAGAAGAGTTCAATGCGCTGGTGGCGCAAAAAAATCTGGAACTGCAGAAACTGTTTGCGACCTACGCCCGTACCGATACCGATATTCTGATCAGCCAGCGCCTGCGTTCACTGCAAAATCAGGTGGTGGATATCGCGCCGGAGCAATACCAGCGTTTACGCCAGGACTTTCTGAACAGCCTGACCGTTGAGATGCTGAATCAGGATCTGCGCCAGCAATTGTCGCAGGAAATGGCGCTGATTCTACTGCAGCCGAAAGGCGAGCCGGAATTCAATATGAAGGAGTTGCAGGCGACGTGGGATCAAATCATGGCGCCGGTGACTGCAGCGGCGACATCGGAAGAAACGGATGATGCGCACCCGGAAGTGACCGATATCCCGGCTGCACAGTAGTTGATGGCGCTGCGCTTATCCGGCCAGGGAGAACGAGTTTCCCAGGCCGGATAAAGCGTTTACGCCGCTATCCGGCGCGGGTTTTACTGCGGCATGGCGTCGCGTGGGATAATGGCCCCGCGATGCTGAATGACGGTGCTGGCAGTCAGGTGGCCTCGTTTGGCTGCGTTAACGGCATCGCCACCGGTTAGGCGAACGGCCAGATATCCGGCGCTGAACGAATCGCCGGCGGCAGTGGTATCGATCACTTTCTCTTTCGGCAGTTTTACCGCAGGAACGTCGATCAGTTTTTCCCCATTAACAGACACCAGGCAAGAATCCGCACCGCGTTTCACAACCACTTCCTGCACACCCGCGGCATGCGTACGGGCAATCACCTCTTCAACCGGCTTCATGCCCCAGAGCGCATCTTCGTCGTCCAGCGTCAGGAAGGCGATATCGGTGCATTCCAGCATCTGCTGATACACCTGCTGAGTCTCTTCTTTGCTGGCCCACAGACGCGGACGATAGTTATTGTCAAAAATGACTTTCCCACCGTTGGCGCGGCATTCGCGCAGCAGCGACAGCAGTTTGTCACGGCTGGAAGGACTCAGGATCGCGAGACTGATACCGCTCAGGTAGAGGTAGTCAAAGGTTGCCAGCGTTTCGCAGATGGCCGCGGACTGCTCGCTCTCCAGCCAGAATTTCGCTGCCGCTTCGTTGCGCCAGTAATAGAACGTTCTTTCGCCAGTGCTGTCGGTCTCGATGTAGTAGAGGCCAGGCAGGCGGTTTTCCATGCGCTGCGTCAGCGAGGTATCCACGTTTTCGGCTTGCCATGACGACAGCATCTGCTGGCTGAAACTGTCCGTGCCCAGTGCCGTGACGTAGTGCACGGAGAGCGCCGTAGCATCAACCTGACGGGCAATGTAAACGGAAGTATTCAATGTGTCGCCACCGAATCCGCGCTGAACGTCTGCGCCTTTCTGTGACAGCTCAATCATGCATTCGCCAATCACGGCAATCTTTTTTGGACATAGTCGTGAACCTGCTTTGAAAAAGTTAGCGTTAGTGTGCGCTGTGGGTGTTAGGTGGTCAATCATATTAAAACAACGTTCCAAAATTTTTCTTGAGCCAGTCCGTATTCTGCATTGATTTTTACAAAACCGTTTTCGATTTTGCGCGTGACTGAACATAAAGTTCTTCGTCTGAAGGCCGATAACCTTTGACGAGTCGGGGCAGTAACACACTTAATCACGGGACATCTGAGATGATAAACCAGGTTATCCAGCAGCGAAGCAATTCCGAGGCGAGCGTTGAAAGCTTGCAGGATCGGCGCTTTTGGCTGCAGTGCGAGCGTGCTTACACTTATCAGCCGATTTACCGGACCGACGGAAGCCTGTTAGCCGTTGAGCTGCTGACGGTGGTGACGCATCCGGACAACCCGACACAACGTATCGCGCCTGACCGTTATTTTGCCGGAGTGGCGGTGCGCCATCGCATTGATGTCGTCAAAGAACAACTTCAGCTACTGGAGCAGAAAACCGACTTTTTCCAGCGTCATGAATTGTTGGCTTCCGTGAATGTCGATGGTCCGACGCTGCTCGCCATGCGCCAGCAGCCCAACATGGTGCAGATGATTGAGCAGATGCCATGGCTGCGTTTCGAGCTGGTTGAACATATTCATCTGCCAAAAGAATCCTCGTTTGCCAGCATGTGCGAATTTGGTCCGCTGTGGCTGGATGATTTCGGCACCGGGATGGCTAACTTCTCTGCCCTGAACGAGGTCCGCTATGACTACATCAAAGTCGCGCGCGAGCTGTTCGTGATGCTTCGCCAGACGCCAGAGGGGCGCAATCTCTTCATTCTGTTGCTGCAACTGATGAACCGCTATTGCCGTGGCGTGATTGTTGAAGGCGTGGAAACGCTGGAAGAGTGGCGTGATGTGCAACGCTCGCCTGCCTTTGCCGCACAGGGCTATTTCCTGTCGCGCCCGGTTCCGTTCGCCTGTCTCGATGAAGTGATTCTGTCCCTGTAAAACTGGCGATTTCCGCTAACTCCGTCTGGCTGGACTATCTTTAGTACAGGCAAGGAAAGACGTGAGGACGCTAACTATGACCAAAGCCGGAAAAATAACTGCAGTAATAACAGGGGCTTTCTTGTTGTTGATTGTGGTCGTTATCGTGTTAATAGCGACATTCGACTGGAACCGTCTCAAACCGACCATCAACCAGAAAGTCTCAACCGAACTGAACCGACCGTTCGCCATACGTGGTGATTTAGGCGTTGTCTGGGAACGTCAGAAGCAGGAGACGGGCTGGCGCAGTTGGCTGCCGTGGCCGCACGTGCATGCTGAAGATATTATCCTCGGTAATCCTCCCGACATTCCTGAAGTGACAATGGTGCACCTTCCCCGCGTCGAAGCGACGCTCGCCCCGCTGGCGCTGTTAAGCAAGACCGTCTGGCTGCCATGGATCAAGCTGGTGAAGCCCGATGCGCGGCTGATTCGCCTGTCTGAGAAAAACAATAACTGGACCTTTGATCTGGCCAGTCGCGAGAACAACGATCCCAATGCCCAACCTTCCGACTGGTCATTCCGGCTGGACAACATTCTCTTTGATCAGGGGCGGATAGCCATTGACGATAAGGTCAGCAAAGCCGATATCGAGATCCTGGTCGATCCGCTGGGCAAACCGCTACCGTTCAGTGAAGTCACGGGAAACAAAGCGAAAGGCGATAACGCGAAGGTTGAAGATTACGTTTTTGGCCTGAAAGCGAAAGGGCGCTATAACGGTGAGCCGCTCAGCGGAACGGGAAAAATCGGCGGTATGCTGGCGTTACGCAGCGAAGCGGCGCCGTTTCCGGTGCAGGCCGACTTCCGTTCGGGAAATACGCGGGTGGCGTTCGTTGGCGTGGTTAATGATCCGATGAAGATGGGCGGCGTCGATCTGCAACTGAAATTCTCCGGGGATTCACTGGGTGAACTGTATGACCTGACGGGCGTACTGCTGCCGGATACCCCGCCGTTCGAAACGGACGGCCGGCTGGTGGCTAAAATCGATACCGGAAAATCTTCGGTTTTTGACTATCGCGGGTTTAACGGGCGGATTGGCGACAGCGATATTCATGGTTCGCTGACCTACACGACAGGAAAACCGCGTCCGAAGCTGGAAGGCGATGTGGAATCACGTCAGCTCAGGCTGGCGGATTTAGGCCCGCTGATCGGTGTCGATTCTGGTAAAGGTGCGGCACAGTCGGCGCGCCCGGAACAGAAAAAAGGCGAGAAAAGTGTGCAACCGGCGGACAAAGTGCTGCCCTACGATCGCTTTGAAACGGACAAATGGGACGTGATGGACGCCGACGTGCGTTTCAAAGGCCGGCGTATTGAACATGGCAGCAGCCTGCCCATCAGCGATCTCTCCACCCATATCATTCTGAAGAATGCCGATCTGCGTCTGCAGCCGCTGAAATTTGGTCTGGCGGGCGGCAGCATCAATGCGAATATCCATCTGGAAGGGGATAAAAAAGCCAATGCAGGGACGGGCGGACATTCAGGCGCGGCGCTTAAAACTGAAAGCGCTTATGCCCAATGTCGAGCTGATGCAAAAAACGCTGGGTGAAATGAACGGTGACGCCGAGTTTCGCGGCACCGGGAATTCCGTGGCGGCGCTGCTGGGTAACAGCAACGGCAACCTGAAACTGCTAATGAACGACGGGCTGATCAGCCGCAACCTGATGGAGATTGTTGGTCTGAACGTTGGCAACTTTATTGTCGGGCAGATCTTTGGCGATGACGAAGTGCGGGTGAACTGCGCGGCGGCCAATCTTGATATTGTGAACGGGGTGGCGCGCCCGCAAATTTTCGCATTCGACACCGAAAATGCGCTGATTAACGTCACCGGGACGGCGAGCTTTGCCTCAGAACAGCTGGATTTAACCATCGACCCGGAGAGCAAAGGCATCCGCATCATTACCTTGCGTTCGCCGCTGTATGTGCGCGGGTCGTTTAAGAACCCGCAGGCGGGGGGTGAAAGCCGGGCCGTTGATCGCCCGGGGCGCGGTAGCTGCGGCGCTGGCGACGTTAGTGACGCCCGCCGCCGCGTTGCTGGCGCTGATTTCACCGTCAGAAGGTGATGCCAACCAGTGCCGGACGATTCTGTCGCAAATGAAGAAGTAATGTGTTGTGCCGGGTGGCGCTTGCGCTTACCCGGCCTACGCAAATGAAAGTGTTTGTAGGCTTGGTGGACCCGGCCTATGGAAATGGAAGTGTTTGTAGGCCGGGTAAGGCGTCGCCGCCACCCGGCATGTAAAGATTACAGCGACTGATGGCGCGTTTCGTGAGTTAACAGCAGCGCGATCAATGTTAATGCCGCCATCGACGCCAGATAGGTTCCTACGGCGGCAAGACCATAATTGGACTGCAACCACGCGGCGATATACGGTGCGACGGATGCCCCGAGAATCGAAGAGACGTTATAGGAGAACGACGCGCCGGTGTAGCGTACTTCGGTCGGGAACAGTTCAGGCAACAGAGCACCCATCGGCCCGAACGTCAGACCCATCAGGCTCAGCCCCAGCAGCAGAAAGGCGAAGACCAGCGCCGGATTGCCGGATCCCAGCAGCGGTTTAAAGGCGAACAGCGCGAACAGGATAATCAGCGTGGTAATGATCACCATGCTCTTGCGACGACCAAACGCATCCGCGAGCAGACCGGCGACCGGCACCATCACGCCAAAGCCAATCACCGCCATCATCAGCATCCACAACACATCGTTGCGTGGCAGGCCCAGACCGACCGGCGCAGCGGCGGTACTGAACGTCATCGAATACACGGTCATGATATAGAACAGCGTATAGGTCGCCAGCATAATGAACGTGCCGAGGATGGTCACGCGGACGTGTTTGGTCAGTAACGTCCCCAGCGGGATTTTTACCTGTTTTTTCGCGGCGGCCACTTTGGCGAAAACCGGCGTCTCATGCAGGGAAACGCGGACGTACAGGCCGATAATCACCAGCACTGCCGAGAAGATAAACGGCACGCGCCAGCCCCAGCTCATGAACTGCTCATCGGTCAACAGCCAGGAGAGCAGCAGGAAGGTGCCGTTAGCAAAGAAGAAACCAATCGGTGCGCCCAACTGCGGGAACGAGCCATACAGCGCGCGTTTACGCGGCGGGGCGTTCTCTGTCGCCAGCAGGGCCGCGCCGCCCCATTCTCCACCCAGTCCCAGACCCTGCCCAAAACGAGCCAGCGCCAGCAGCAGCGGGGCGAAAATGCCAATGGTGGCATAGCCTGGCAGCAGGCCGATGATCACCGTTGAGATCCCCATTGTCAGCAAAGACGCCACCAGCGTCACTTTACGTCCCACCCGGTCACCAAAGTGGCCAAAGAGCGCAGAACCAATCGGGCGCGCGACAAAGGCGATGGCGAACGTGGCGAGAGACTGTAGCGTTGCTGCGGTCGGGTCGCCCTGCGGGAAGAAGATGTGCGGGAAGACAATCACAGCGGCGGTCGCGTAAATGTAGAAGTCGAAGAACTCAATGGCGGTGCCAATGAGTGAGGCGACGACGACCTTATTGCGTGAATTGACCGGAGTATGTTCCTGCTCGTTATCGAGTGTGGTGGCGGTTGCTTGCATAGTATTTTCTTATTTTTGGCGAACGAACGACCATATTACGCACAGCAAAAGCGACATTTCAATCTGTAACAAACTTGTAAAGTGGACAAAAAACCGGCAAAAAGCGAATAATGTTTGCGTCGGCGATTTCACGTCCATGAAATGCTTCACACAATTTTAAAATAAGTGAATAAAACTGGTTTTTGGTTAAATAAAAGTTAAGGACTGGATTTATGTGCTAAAACAGCAGGTAAAGACGGCAGCCCTGCCTGGTCCGGCATACGCAGAGCTGTTGGTAGGCCGGATGAGCGCAGCGCCATCCGGCAGAATACCGGGCATTACCGGTGCGTTTTGCCCGGCATGCGCGGGTCGTCTTTGTACTCGGCGGTCGCAATCCAGGCCGCACAGAACAGCGTCAACCGGGCGAAAAAGTAGAAGAACGCCATCAGCCCCAGCACAGAACCAAACGCCGCGCCGGAAGGGGATTTCACTAACGCAGGAAGGGTATAAGTCATGATAATTTTAATGGCTTCAAAGCCAATCGCCGCAATCAGCGTGCCGCGGATCAATGCCTTCTTACGCGGACGATGACGCGGTAATCGCCAGAAAATCCAGAAGAACAACAGGTAGTTGGCGAAAATGGAAATCGCCAGGCCAATCAGTCGCCAGGTGGGTTTCAGCCACTCGATGCTGTCGAGGTAGAGGGCGGAGATAATCATCTGCTGTGCCGATCCGGCCACGGAGGTGATCGACAATGTCACAATCAGCGCAATCAACAGGCCGATCAGTGAGATGAAATCGCGCAGGTATTTGATCCAGATTTTTTCCTGATCCTGCGGCGTGCGCTCCCAGACGTCCCGCGACTGGGCGCGGATCGCCTCACGCAGGTTACCCATCCAGTTAATCCCGGAGTAGAGGGCGATCCCTAACCCGACCAGACCGACGGTGGTACGCTGCTGTACTGCCGTATTGATCGTGCTTTTCAGCGTAGCGGCAAGCGTTGGGTCACTGACGTTCATCAGGATTTTATTAAAGATGTCCTGCAACAGCGTCGGATGCGAAGCGAGAATAAAGCCTGCGGCGGCAAATGACACCATCAGAATAGGGATCATCGACAGAAATGAGAAGTAGGTAATGGCCGCGCCGAACTGGTTCCCTAACCGATCGTTAAAACGTTCAGCCGCGCGGAGCAGATGCGCAATCACCGGGATGCGCTGGATTTTTTCGACGGTGGTGGTCACCGTTTTCAGCTTCTCGCTGGCGATGCTTTTCTTGTCGTACTTTTCGGCCGCAGTGGTGTCAATTTTGCGCACCGGGTCGTGTTCAAGTTCCTCTGTGGGGCGTTTTACGTCGTTATCCTGCATCATCAGCTCAGGCGTCCTTCTTTTGTTAAGTCTCTGGACAGTATAGCGTCTCAGTCCACGTAGTCCTTCATCACGCCGGTCAGCCACTCCATAAACAGGTGCACGCGACGAGAAAGGTTACGCCGGTGCGGGTAAAGCAGCGATACCGGCATCGGCGAGGCGCGGTACTGCGGCAGCACCTCAATGAGTGTGCCATTGCGTAATGCTTCACGGACTCCGACACGTGGGACCTGAATAATTCCCAGCCCTGCCAGACAGGCTGCGTGATAGGTTTCCGTGCTGTTAACGGTCAGCATGCCGCCGGTTTTAATCCACTGCGTCCCGCTGCTGGTGGCGATTTCAAAACCCGGCGGTCGTGTTCCCAGATTTAGCGAGTAGTGCACCACGGCGTGAGAGGCGAGATCCGCAAGGCTTTCCGGATAGCCAAAACGCGCCAGGTACTGCTGGCTGGCGCAGTTGATCACGGTAAGCTTACCCAGCGGGCGGGCAATCAGACCGGAATCCTTCAGCGTGCCGACCCGCACTACGCAGTCAAAGCCTTCGCGGATTAAATCCACCAGGCGGTCACTGCTGCTGAGCTCCAGTTCAATTCCCGGATACTGCTGCAAAAAGGCGGGCAGGCGGGGGGATCACCAGATTTCGCGCGACGCCAACCGGCATATCGACCCGTAGTTTACCACTGATGCTGGTGGGGTCGTGCTGAAACAGGCCGTCCAGTTCATCCAGATTACTCAACAGATCTTTCGCCCGCTCGTAATAGACCATACCATCCTGCGTCAGTTGCACCCGCCGTGTGGTGCGGTGCAAAAGCTGAGTACCCAGATGGTTCTCCAGGGCCTGAATCTGGCGCGATACGCTACCTTTAGGAAGCCCCAGGGTGTCGGCAGCGCGAGAAAAACTCTCCAGTTCTGCGACACGAATGAATAACTGCATTGCATGTATTTTATCCATTCTATGATCCTATTGTTGTTCCAGATGAAACAGTCATGCGCATTTAGCGATATTTATTGTTTTTCTATCACCTAATAAGCTTTATCTCAATTAACACAACAGCTGAAATGAGGTTTGTCATGACGCAACGCATCGCATTAGTGACCGGCGGGAGCCGTGGACTGGGTAAAAACGCCGCGCTTAAGCTGGCAGACAAAGGAACGGATATTCTCTTCACTTACCACAGCCAGCATCAGGCCGCGCTGGACGTCGTCGCTGAAATTGAGCAAAAAAGGCAGGAAAGCGGCGGCAATTCAACTAAATGTCGGTGATAGTGCCAGTTTCTCTGCCTTCACCGCTGAGGTGAAAACGCAGTTGCAAACGCACTGGAACAGAGAGACGTTTGATTATTTAGTGAACAATGCCGGGATCGGCTTATACGCGCCGTATGCTGACACCTCCGAAGAGATGTTTGATGAGCTGATGCGCATCCATTTTAAAGGCCCGTTTTTCCTGACGCAGCACCTGTTACCGCTGATCAACGAAGGCGGGCGAATTCTTAATGTCTCAACCGGACTGGCGCGTTTTGCTCTGCCCGGATACGCCGCCTATGCCTCTATGAAAGGGGCGATGGAAGTACTGACGCGTTACCAGGCGAAAGAACTGGGCGCGCGTGGGATTTCCGTTAACGCCATCGCCCCTGGCGCCATTGAGACCGATTTTGGCGGCGGACGTCTGCGGGATAATAAAGAGTTGAACGCGTATGTGGCTTCACAAACGGCGCTGGGCCGGGCCGGTTTACCCGATGATATTGGCGATGCGATTGCCGCGTTACTCAGCGATGAATTAGCCTGGATGACGGCACAGCGTATTGAAGTCTCTGGCGGGATGTTCCTGTAAGCCGAATTCAGCGAGCCTTTGCGCTCGCTGAATGATCATGAAGTGCGAATTTTTATTATGTAACATAATTATGCGTCGGCGACGGTTTCTTTTCTCATGCGTGTTCGGTACTTTCTTCGTGATTTAATATTCAATTGATGTGATTGCGTCTGAAATATTAGGAATTTCTTATTTTACCGCCTGTTTTTTATACCCTGATGTAATTCTCATGTTTCAGCTGTAAAAATTTATTTTTTTACTTCTCTCCTGTGGCAATCTCTGTAGAATGACCCTCCGCCAAATGGCGAATGTTTATTTTACCCGTCGGGTAATACCCTTCCCCTCCTTAATTTTTATATCGAAAAACGGTGGAGAGAGTAATGCAAATCATCATGTTTGACAGGCAGTCAATATTTATTCATGGAATGAAAATAAGTTTACAACAACGAATTCCAGGAGTGAGTATTCAGGGTGTCAGTCAGGCCGATGAACTCTGGTATAAACTGGAAGAGAATCCGGAAGCCTTGCTTATGCTGGATGGCGATCTTGACGGTGAATTTTGCCGTTGGATCCTGCAAAAAGCCGCGCAACAGTTCCCTCTCGTCAAAACCTTAATTATCGCCACGGACTGCGGGAAAAAAGGCTTGCAGGAACTGACGCAATATAATGTGCTCGCGATTATTTCCCGCGATTCAGAACCGGAGAAATTTGCGCTGGCGATCAATAGCGTCGCGATGGGGATGATGTTTTTACCTGGGGAATGGTTAAACACGCCGCCCACGGAATCCCGTGATATTCATGCGTTAAGCGCCAGGCAACGGGAAATTTTAGCGATGCTGGCGTCCGGTGAAACCAATAAGGAAATTGGCCGCGCGTTAAATATCAGTACCGGAACGGTGAAAGCGCATCTTGAATCACTGTACCGCCGACTGGATGTTAAAAACCGCACCCAGGCGGCGATGCTACTGGTTCAACCTTAATACCCTGCTGTTATATTACGACCGTGATCCTGCGGTCGTAATATATTCCCGTTTTAATAAACCCAGTAACCAGTCATTCTGCCAGCGCTGTTGCAGCCAGTAACTCTCCCTGAGCGTGCCCTCCAGTACAAATCCCACTTTCTCCAGCACATGGCGGGAAGAATGGTTTCCTTCCGTGACGCAGGCCGTGAGGCGGCGTAAACCACCGTGGGTAAAGGCGTAATCACAGACGGCGCGTAACGATTCTGTTGCGTATCCTTTTCCCTGCGCGTCGGGTGCCAGCAGAAACCCGACCTCAGCACTCTCTTTTGCACGGTGAATGTAGCCCGTCACTCCGAGCGACGTGTGGGTCTCGTTATCGCACAGAACCAGACACAACCAGTGCGCGTCGCCCGGATGCCACGCCGCTAAGCGAGAATCGAACGCTTCCCGAATCTCGCTCTCGCGTCGGGCATCGGCGACATGACGCATCACGTCCGGATCCTGCTGGAGCGCGAGGAAAAAGGGCCAGTCGGCAGCGGTGAGCGGGCGACAGGTCAGACGGGCTGTTTTCAGTATGGGCACGGGCTCTCTCCTGAGATATTTCTCAATGTTCACGTAGCGGTCACTGTATTAATTATTGAACTTGTTATATCTATAAAAACTAATAATTAAAACAAAGAACTAAAGCAAAATTAATGACCTCCGCATGGAGGCGCTTTTGACGAAGGAAGAGAATGACGATTAGCGTTTTGACCACACGCACGACCTTTGAGCACTGTCTGGGCATTATCCGCCAGGCCTCGGTGGAGATCCTGCTATTGCTGGGGGGTACATGCCTCTGATGGCAAAGATCCGCGCTGGTTTCTGGAACACCTGGATCAGGCCCGGCTGAATCTGGGCGGCTGGAGCCAGGTCGCCCGGCGTTTGCATCTCAACGACGCGCAACTGAGCCAGTTTACGTTGCAACTGCGCCATCTCCAGCAGTGCGTACCGCAATATGACAGCGGGCAGGAGGTCAGCGAGAACCAATTGATTGCTGCCCTGCGCGTGGTCAGATCGCTGGAGTTGCTGCGCCATCATCAATCGTTACTTAATTTTAAAACGGAAATTGAAGAAGCGGACCACAGTCAGCAAGTACGCGCAGAGCGGCAGTTACGCACGATTGAGCTGACCCTGGTCGCGCTGATTTCGCAGATGTGGCCGGATAAAACGCAGCTCAATAATTACCTGAAAGACAACTTTGGTGCGGACAAACTTCGGCGCTGGATCAAGCAAGGAGAACGCCAGGACCCGCTGAGCGGCATGCGTTTTAGTGAGCTGGCGCTGATGATTGTCGATAAAAAAGACTTTTACCCGCCATTACTCCGGCATTTTTAACGATGCGTCCGTGCTGAATCTGTTTGTCGAACCACGCCTGACGCTGCGGGTATTTCTCGATGACTGTCGCCAGGCGCGTAACACGGTACTGGCCGGGGAGCCGCTGACATCGGCTCAACTGACGTTACTCTCCTGTCAGTTTCAGCATATCGTCCGTCCTGTCCAGCGGGCCTATGAACAAGGGCGCGCCCGCATTAATCCAGCGGCGTTGATGATTGTAGAAGAGGGGCAACTGACGCAATTTTGGGAGGCGGCGCGGGAAAAGGACCGTCAGGCGGGAGGTGACACGGAGGAAATTAGCGAATCGTTTGAACCGCCGCGTAAGCGTTCACTTCGCACGGCAGAAGAACGCGAGCAGCTTATCACCGGCATGCTTTGGGGGGCGGTGGGGATCATGGTGATCGCCATTTTGGGCGGTGGAGCGTGGTTAGTGAGTTCGCAGCCGCCCGCGCCTGCGCCGAACATCAAGATTACCCAGGCAGAACCCAAGCGCGAAGTGTCCTCGGCACGAGAAATGGTGACACAGATGGGGATCACCTGGGATGTGTTTAACATGCGTGCGGCCATCGATCGCAATGACACCAGGGTTACCGCGCTCTTTTTGCAGGGCGGTATGAACTGGCAGGTCTCGTGGACAGAAACGGCGTTTGCCCGCAGCAATACCGACGTCCTGGAGTTACTGTTGCGCTATCCCTCACAGATGGATGAAAGCAAACCGTGTCGACGCTTTATCAATACGTTGGGTCACGCCATGTCCGGCGGTGCGCCGCTGACGAGTGAACACAAAGCTTATCTGAAGCGTTTCTGCACGGTGCCTGCGGTGATAGCGCGACAGCAGCATGATACCGGCCAGGCAGAGCGGCGTTTCCGCGCCGATCCCAGCGCGGATAACGAGAAATGGCTGAAGATTCAGCGCGCCATTTTTGACGTGATAGAGTAACCGTTACGGCTCGCCATACAGACCAATGAGCCTGCGTACCACGCCGTTGGTCCAGCCAAAGCCATCCTGTAATGGGTACTCACCGCCGCCGCCCTCGCGTGGGGTGCCGCTGGCGATATGGTATTTCTCAATGAGCTTATGATGCTGCTGATAAAAATGATTCACCGTCTGCAGCCAGCTGTGGGCGATTTCGTCTCCCAGCGCATCATCGCCGTACATCTTAAAGCCCTGAATCGCCATCCACTGGAGCGGCGCCCAGCCGTTGGGTTTATCCCACTGCTCGCCGGTTTCGTATTCGGAGGCCATAATACCGCCAGGCGTTAACAGACGGGTCCGCACGGTATCGCCCAGCCGATCGGCCTGCTCATGGGTCGCCATTCCAACGTAGAGTGGAACAATGCTGGCCGCTGAAAACAGCGCCATCTGCTCGCGCCGCCAGTCATAATCGCGGTAACAGCCATTTTCTTCATCCCATAAATAGCGGTTCACCGCGGCCCGACGATCGCTCGCCTTCTGGCGAAATTCCGCTTCGACGTCGCGTTCACCCTTTAGGGCAGAAATATTGGCGATGGCGCTCTCCAGTTTGAACAGGAAGGCGTTGAGATCGATAGGGATAAATTGCGTGGTGCGAATACTCGCCAGTCGTGTGGGGTCACGTAGCCAGCGGGAAGAATAGTCCCAGCCCGATGCCGCACCGGCGCGCAGATCGCGATATACCTCGTTCGGGGGGGCGACCAGAATGTTTGGCGGTTTCCACATCCTCCAGCCATGACTCATCGCGCGGGGTATCGCGGTCATCCCAGTAGCGGTTGAGCAGTGAACCGTCCGGCATCCTGACGGCATGGCGATACGCCTGGTTAAGTACCAGCGACTCTGCGCCGTCCATCCAGAAGGCATACTCCATCTTCAGATGGTCAAGATAGCGCCGCGCACCGCGAACGCCATCCTCTTCGAACAGTTCGACCATCAGCGCGAACACCGGTGGTTGCGAACGGCTAAGATAATAGGTGCGATTGCCGTTCGGAATATGGCCGTAGTTTTCAATCATCCACGCGAAGTTATCCGCCATACACTTCAGCAGGTCTTCACGACCACTTTCCGCCAGCCCCAGCATGGTGAAATAAGAATCCCAGTAATAGGTTTCGCTAAATCGGCCCCCTGGCACGATGTAGGACTGTGGCAGCGCCAGCAGCGATGACCATGGAATGTGATCCTGCGGTTCACGGGTTAACACCGGCCACAGTTGGTCGATATGCTCTTTCAGCGAATTTTCCGGGTCGGAAACATACGCGCTGTCGAAGACTTCCGGCAGCCAGAAGTGATTTTCGACAAAGCGTCGCAAATCGAAATCCCGATGACGACGGACTTTGCGATAGCGGATCAGGATATCGAGCGGATCCATTTTCGGCGCACAGTCCGGAAAGGTTTTGCTGTCGGCAAAAATTTTCGAGGACTGTACGTGCTCGAAGAGTTCGAGATAGCGATCGGCTGGCGTCAGGGCGTCAGAGGCGGGAAGCCCCTCAATCATCTCCGGTTCCGGTTCTGCTTCGATCATCTCATCCAGCTTTAACTCGCACGGATCCGTTTCATATATCAGATCGATGTCGATCGTGATGTCCTCTGACGGGGCGTGTTGCAGTTTCTGGTTGATCATAATGAGAAAGACCTCCGGATTGCGTCGTAAAGGATACGGGTGTTGCCCGGCTGTCTTTTAAGCGTAGACATTCGCTTCGGTGTGTGCGGTGCAAAGTGTGCGACAGATCACGTTTACGCCTCGGGCATTTAATGCAATAGCACTATAGTGCACTGATAATTCGAAAAAATTATTTTTCAGTGGAATAGTCGAGAAGGCTTATTTTCGGAACATTCGATTGCAACGATTTGTGAATGAAATAAACATTACACTTAATAGGGAAAAGCTATCTCATCGATAGATGCCGCCCATGTAATTGGTTGATACTTATCAAGTTAGTCTCCTGCTTATTTTCTATGATGGCAAGGTCCATATAGGACACCCGCTTTTCTCAATTTTCTGGGTCACAATAACTCACTACTGTGAGGGTAAAATAATGAAAATCATTACCCGTCTTACCGCGATTGCCATCGCAGGCATCGTTATCTGTTATTTAGGATTATCCGGTTACGTCTGGTATCACGAAAAACAGCGTAGTCAGGCTGCTTCCGTTCAGGCCTCAACGAGGGAAGAAAATAATCGGGTTCTGGGATTTTTACGTGAGAAAGGATGCGATTATTGTCATACCCCTTCCGCAGAATTACCGTTTTACTCCTCCTTGCCCATCGCGAAACAGTTGATGAATTACGATATTCAACTGGGTTATAAATCCTTCAACCTTGAAGCCGTCCGCGCCGCGTTGCTGGCCGATGAGCCCGTTTCACAGAGCGATCTGAATAAAATTGAATGGGTGATGCAGTATGAAACCATGCCGCCGACCCGCTATACCGCGTTGCACTGGGCGGGGAAGGTGAGTGATGAGGAACGGAAAGCGATCCTTAGCTGGATTGCGAAACAACGCGAGCAGTATTACGCCAGTAATGACACGGCGAGCCAACATCGCAATGAGCCGGTGCAGCCGATTCCTAAAACGTTGCCGACCGATGCACAGAAAGTGGCGCTCGGTTTTACTCTTTATCACGATCCGCGTTTGTCAGGAGACAGCACTATCTCTTGTGCGCATTGTCATGCCCTGAATGCGGGAGGCGTGGATGGGCGGAAGACATCGATTGGCGTCGGCGGTGCGGTTGGTCCGATCAACGCGCCAACGGTATTCAACTCGGTCTTTAACGTGGAGCAGTTCTGGGATGGTCGTGCGCCAACGCTGCAGGCACAGGCGGGTGGACCGCCATTGAACCCGATAGAAATGGCGTCGAAATCCTGGGATGAAATCATCGGTAAACTCGACAAGGATCCCATCCTGAAAAAGCAATTTCTCGCGGTTTATCCGCAGGGTTTCAGCGGTGACACGATTACCGATGCGATTGCAGAGTTCGAGAAAACATTGATTACGCCTGATTCTCCGTTTGATAATTGGCTGCGTGGTGATGAAAACGCGCTGACGGCTAAACAAAAGCATGGCTATCAATTGTTTAAAGACAATAAATGCGCCACCTGTCATGGCGGGATGATTCTGGGCGGACGTTCGTTTGAACCGCTGGGCCTGAAGAAAGACTTTAATTTTGGTGAGATTACCGCAGCGGATATTGGTCGAATGAACGTGACCAATGAAATGCGCGATAAATTGCGCCAGAAAGTCCCGAGTTTGCGTAACGTTGCGCTCACAGCGCCGTATTTCCATCGTGGTGATGTTCCAACGCTGGATGGCGCGGTTAAGTTGATGCTGCGTTATCAGGTGGGAAAAGAGATCCCGCAGGAAGATATCGATGACATTGTCGCCTTCCTTGAGAGTCAGACTGGGGTGTATACGCCGTATATGCAGGATAAGTGATTATGATGGCCGGATAGCGCTGACGCCCTATCCGGCATTTTAATGCTTAACGCATCGTCACAAACTCTTCCGCTGCCGTCGGGTGAATGGCGACGGTGTTGTCGAAGTCTTTCTTGGTGGCGCCCATCTTCAGCGCCACCGCGAAGCCCTGTAACATCTCATCCATGCCAAAACCGATGCCGTGAATACCGACAATCTTCTCTTCCGGGCCGACGCAGACTAACTTCATGCGGCACGGCTGGCGGTGAGAGGTCACCGCAGTGTACATCGCGGTAAATGAGGATTTGTACACTTTCACCTCCGCGTCGCCGTACTTCTCGCGCGCTTGCGGTTCGGTCAGGCCGACGGTGCCAATTGGCGGGTGGCTGAAGACCACGGTTGGGATGTTGCTGTAGTCCAGATGCTCGTCCGGCTTGTTGTTAAACAGACGTTCAGAGAGACGACGACCCGCCGCCACGGCAACCGGCGTCAGCTCTACCGCGCCCGTGTTATCCCCAACCGCATAAATTCCGTCTACGTTCGTGTTCTGGTATTTATCGACAACGATATACCCTTTGTCGTTGGTTTTTACGCCGGTCGCTGCCAGGTTGAAATTATCGGTTGCCGGTTCACGGCCAATCGCCCAGATCAGGCAATCAACCGTTTCGCTGCGTCCGTCTTCCAGTTCGAGCGTCAGGCTACCGTTGGCGTTTTTCACCACCGCTTTCGGAATGGCGTGGGTGTGAAGCGTCGGGCCTTCGGCATTCATCACTTCCACCAGCGTTTCGGTAATCATCGGATCAAAACTGCGCAGCGGCGCATGCTTACGCACGAACAGATGGGTTTGGGCGCCCAGACCGTTAATGACGCCCGCCAGTTCCACGGCAATATAACCGGCACCGACAACCGCGACGCGCTCCGGCAGGGCCGGCAGTTCAAAGAAACCGTCGGAGTCGATACCGTATTCCACGCCCGGAATATCCGGGTGACTCGGACGACCGCCCGTGGCGATGAGAATGTGATCGGCGGTAATCGTTTCACCGTTGACTTCAATGGTTTTGGCATCGACAAAGCGGGCAAAACCTTTGATGACATCCACGTTATTCTTGCCCAGCACGTTATCGTACGAGGTGTGAATACGGTCGATATAGGCGGTACGACTGGCGATCAGCGTATCCCAGTTAAATTTATTGATGGTGGTATCGAACCCGTAGTCCGGGCCGTACAGATGGATAGCCTCACGGATTTGCGCGGCGTGCCACATCACTTTTTTCGGTACACAGCCAACGTTCACGCAGGTGCCGCCCAGCTCTTTGGCTTCAATCAGCGCACACTTCTGGCCGTACATAGCGGCACGGTTAATCGAGGCGATACCGCCGCTGCCACCGCCGATGGCGATGTAGTCATAATGCTTGCTCATGAGTCTTATCCTTACGTTCTGATTGCCGCGATTGTATACCTGAAATCAATAGCTTCCACCGATAGCTGCAATTACTCTGGCACGATCCAGTTTACCGAGGTATGCCCGATACCTGCAGGCACCAGTTTACTGTGCAGCCACGGCAGTACCGTGTTCATTTGTGCTTCCAGCTTCCACGGCGGGTTGACCACAACCATGCCGGAGGCGGTCATGCCGCGCTGGTCGCTGTCCGGACGTACCGCCAGCTCGATTTGCAGGATTTTACGGATGCCGGTCGCTTCCAGATCGTGCACCATGCGCTTGATTTGCTGGCGTAACACCACCGGATACCACAGGGCATACGTCCCGGTGGCAAAACGTTTATAGCCTTCGGCTATCCCGGCGACAACGGCCTGATAGTCCGATTTAATTTCATAAGGTGGGTCGATGAGGATCAGACCGCGACGGGAGACCGGCGGCAACTTTGCTTTCAGTTGCTGATACCCGTCCGCACGCGCCACGCGGGCACGCTCATCTTTCTGAAATTCACCCCGCAGCAGCGGAAAATCGCTCGGGTGCAGCTCCGTCAGGTGCAGGCTGTCCTGCTCGCGCAGCAACTGACGGGCAATCAGCGGCGAGCCCGGGTAGTAACGCAGTTGCCCGCTACGGTTGAAATGTGACACCACGCTGATATAGGGTTCCAGCTCGGCTGGCAGATCGTCCTGCTGCCAGATGCGGGCGATACCCTCCAGGTACTCCCCGGTGCGCTCCGCATGCTCGCTGCTTAACTGATAACGGCCCGCGCCGGCGTGGGTGTCCAGATAAAGAAACGGTTTTTCTTTTTCTTTGAGCGCCTCGATGATCAGGCTCTGAACCGTATGTTTAAGGACGTCGGCGTGGTTGCCTGCGTGGAAGCTGTGGCGATAACTGAGCATGGGTAAACGTGTTCCAGGTGATAAACGTAGGCCCGAAACGCGTTGCGCTTTCGGGCGAATAAAAAAGCCTTTCGCCACAGTATACAGAAAAGTCACCGCTGCCGCGAAAGCACAACGCCTGGCATTGAAATCCTCTACACTTATCCCCATTCTACAGGGATATTGCACAGCGCCGGATGCGCGCGACATTCACCTTATTCTAACAGGACAGCGTTTATGACCAATCCTTTACTGACGCCTTTCGAGCTACCGCCTTTTTCCAAAATTCAGCCTGAACATGTGGTCCCGGCGGTAACCAAAGCGCTGAACGACTGCCGTGAGAATGTGGAACGCGTCGTGGCACAGGGCGCGCCTTACACCTGGGAAAATCTATGCCAGCCGCTTGCGGAAGTTGATGACGTTCTGGGCCGTATTTTTTCTCCGGTCAGCCATCTGAATTCGGTAAAAAACAGCCCCGAACTGCGAGAAGCCTATGAGCAGACGCTGCCGCTGTTGTCGGAATACAGCACCTGGGTCGGGCAGCATGAAGGCTTGTATCAGGCGTATCGCGACCTGCGTGATGGCGACCATTACGTCACGCTGAACACCGCGCAGAAAAAAGCGGTGGATAACGCGCTGCGCGACTTTGAACTCTCCGGCATTGGTCTGCCGAAAGAAAAACAGCAGCGCTACGGAGAGATTGCCACCCGCCTGTCTGAACTGGGCAACCTGTACAGCAACAACGTGCTCGACGCCACCATGGGCTGGACGAAGCTGATTACTGACGAAGCAGAGCTGGCCGGGATGCCGGAAAGCGCGCTGGCGGCAGCGAAGGCGCAGGCCGAAGCGAAAGAGCAGGAAGGCTATCTGCTGACGCTGGATATCCCGAGTTACCTGCCGGTGATGACTTACTGTGACAACGGGCTGCTTCGTGAAGAGATGTATCGCGCCTATGTGACCCGTGCGTCGGATCAGGGGCCAAATGCCGGCAAATGGGATAACAGTCCGGTGATGGCGGAGATTCTCGCCCTGCGTCACGAGCTGGCGCAGTTGTTGGGTTTTGAAAGCTACGCTTTTAAATCGCTCGCCACCAAAATGGCGGAAAATCCGCAGCAGGTACTGGAGTTTTTAACCGATCTGGCAAAACGCGCGCGTCCGCAGGGCGAGAAAGAGCTGGCCCAGCTGCGCGCCTTCGCGAAAGCCGAGTTTGGCGTTGATGAGCTGAACCCGTGGGATATCGCCTACTACAGCGAAAAACAGAAACAACATCTCTACAGCATCAGTGACGAGCAATTACGTCCGTACTTCCCGGAAAGCAAAGCCGTTAACGGGTTGTTTGAGGTGGTGAAACGTATTTATGGTATTACCGCGAAAGAGCGTAAGGATGTGGATGTCTGGCATCCGGAGGTGCGTTTCTTCGAACTGTATGACGAAAACAACGAACTGCGCGGCAGTTTCTACCTCGATCTGTATGCCCGTGAGCACAAACGTGGCGGGGCGTGGATGGATGATTGCGTCGGTCAGATGCGTAAATCGGACGGCTCACTGCAAAAACCGGTCGCCTACCTGACCTGTAACTTTAACCGCCCGGTGAATGGCAAACCGGCGCTGTTTACCCATGATGAAGTGATCACCCTGTTCCACGAGTTTGGTCACGGTCTGCACCACATGCTGACCCGTATCGAAACCGCCGGTGTTTCCGGGATCAGCGGCGTGCCGTGGGATGCGGTCGAGTTGCCGAGCCAGTTTATGGAAAACTGGTGCTGGGAACCGGACGCGCTGGCATTTATTTCCGGTCATTACGAGACCGGCGAACCGTTGCCGAAAGAACTGCTGGATAAAATGCTGGCGGCGAAAAATTACCAGGCGGCGCTGTTTATTCTGCGCCAGCTGGAGTTTGGCCTGTTTGATTTCCGTCTGCATGCGGAATTTGACCCGCAGCAAGGGGCGAAAATCCTTGAGACGCTGGCGGAGATCAAAAAACAGGTCGCCGTGGTGCCAGGGCCATCATGGGGGGCGTTTCCCGCATGCATTCAGCCATATCTTCGCCGGTGGTTATGCGGCGGGCTATTACAGCTACCTGTGGGCTGACGTGCTGGCCGCGGACGCGTTCTCTCGCTTCGAAGAAGAGGGCATTTTCAACCGCGATACCGGTCAGTCGTTCCTGGATAACATCCTGACGCGTGGCGGGTCTGAAGAACCGATGGAACTGTTCAAACGCTTCCGTGGCCGTGAGCCGCAGCTGGATGCCATGCTGGAACATTACGGAATTAAAGGTTAGTTCTTCAGTGAAAATTTGTTTACTGGATGAAACAGGCGCCGGAGACGGCGCCTTATCTGTTCTGGCCTCCCGCTGGGGACTGGAACACGATGAAGACAATCTGATGGCGCTGGTGCTGACGCCGGATCATCTTGAGTTACGTAAGCGCGATGAACCGAAGCTCGGCGGTATTTTCGTCGACTTTGTCGGTGGAACGATGGCCCATCGCCGCAAGTTCGGCGGCGGTCGTGGTGAAGCGGTGGCGAAAGCGGTCGGGATTAAAGGCGACTATCTGCCCGATGTCGTCGATGCGACCGCGGGTCTGGGGCGTGATGCATTCGTTCTGGCCTCGGTCGGCTGCCATGTGCGGATGCTGGAGCGTAATCCAGTGGTGGCGGCGTTGCTTGATGATGGCCTGGCGCGCGGCTATGCCGATGCGGAAATCGGCCCGTGGTTGCAGGAACGGCTGCAGTTGATTCATGCCTCCAGCCTGACGGCGCTGACGGATATCACGCCGCGTCCGCAGGTGGTCTATCTCGACCCGATGTTTCCCCACAAACAGAAAAGCGCGCTGGTAAAAAAAGAGATGCGCGTCTTTCAGTCGCTGGTGGGCCCTGATCTGGACGCCGACGGCTTGCTGGAACCGGCGCGTCAGCTTGCAACCAAACGTGTGGTGGTGAAACGCCCGGACTACGCGCCGCCGCTGGCGGAGGTCGCCACGCCAAATGCAGTAGTGACCAAAGGGCACCGGTTTGATATTTATGCCGGCACGCCTTTGGTGGATTAACAGACTGCCTGATGGCGCTGCGTATCCGGCCTACGACGCGGTGTGGGTAGGCCGGATGAGGCGCAGCCGACATCCGGTAAATACGATTATTGCGTGGTATCCGGTGTATTAATCATCCGGTTCAGCCACGGCACCATCAGCGCCATCACGACGGTGACAGCCAGCGTCACCAGCCCGATTTTATTGAACACGCCGGTATAGATTGGCAATGTCTGCAGCGGGTCGGTGATGTTCTCCGGTACGGCGGTAAAGGTTGCGACGTAGCCTCCCAGCAGGAACGCGGCGGCCTGCGTCAGGAACCACATCCCAAGAATAAAGCCCATCAAATGCTGCGGAACCAGCGCCGCGACCATCGCCAGCCCCAGCGCGCTTATCAGCAACTCGCCCAGGCTCTGGAACAGATAAACCAGTACGATAAACCACGGTGACGTCAGGCCCTGCGCATCGGCAAACCACATGCCCGCGGCGGCGGCAGTCAGAAAACCCAGCGAGCACAGGAACATCCCGAGGGTAAACTTCATCGGCATTGTCAGGTCTTTGCCTTTGCTACCCAGACGCGTGTAGATCGCCGCCAGTACCGGGCTCGCTACCACCACCCAGAACGGGTTCAGTGCCTGGAAGCTCACCGGGTTAATAGTGAAACCGAGGATCTCATGGTGAACGTTGTTGATGGCAAAGAAGTTCAGTGATGTCGGCATCTGCGCATACAGAATGTAAAACAGCACCGCTTCCAGCATCAGGATAAACGCCACAAACATCTTGTTGCGTCCGGTTTTATCCAGTCTGAAAGCCTGGCGGAAGAAGATAATGGTCACCGCAATCGACAGAACAATCAGCACCAGGTTGGCGATTTTCACGTTGTGCATCAGCCAGGCGCAGAGGAAGACCATCGCCACGGTGCCAATCAGGACATACAGCAGATTGCGAAAGCTCATCGGCAGATGGTCTGGCTCTGAACCGATATCTTTCACCATCCCGCGACAGGCGAAATAGACCAGCAGCGCGACAATCAGCCCGGCCCCGCAGAGGTTGTAGGTGACGGCATAGCCGAATTTATCCGCGATCACCGGCGCCAGCGACAGCGACAGCAGCGAACCGATGTTAATCGACATGTAGAACAGGGTGAAAGCGCCGTCCAGACGCGGGTCTTTGGGCGGATAGCATTTGGAGAGCAGGCTCGCCGGGTTCGCCTTAAACAGCCCGTTGCCGACGGCAATCGTTCCGAGCGCGATAAATATAAGGTCCGGTTTGAGCAGCGACATTCCCGTCATGAAGTAACCCAGCGCCAGCACAATCGCGCCCAGCACCAGCGTACGTTTGGTGCCGAGCAGGTGGTCGCCAACGTACCCCCCCGATCGAGATCAGGCCGTAGACCAGTGCGGCAAAGGCGCCGAAGGTGATAAACGCCTGCTCCTGGGAGAACCCGAGTTGTTTAACAAAGAAAACCGCCAGGATACCCTGAACGCCGTAATAGCCAAATCGTTCCCATAACTCGACAAAAAAAGATCATGAAGAACGGGCGGGGTTGCTGTAGCAAGCCCGTTGGTGCAGATGTATTCATATTGCTTCGCCTTTCAATGCCATCCCGAAAAGTATGTACGCGTAATACAAAACGCGCTGAAAAAGTCTGACTCTGTTATAGACTGCGGCTATTTGCCGATGGTGTAGCGTATTATACAGATGTAATTCGATCTAATTAGTCGATCACACTAATTATGATTTGTGGGATGGGATGTTGTACTGACATGTTTCAGGCATTAAGCAAAAACAAAAACGCCCGCAAAGGCGGGCGCTCTGATATGACCGGATAATCCGGCAAGACGCGTTTTACTCTTCTTCGTCGCGCAGTGGAACAATCAGCATGTCGACGTGAACGGTATTGATCAACTGGCGCGCGGAGGACATCAGTTTGCTCCAGAAGTCCTGGTGGTGACCGCAAACGACCAGGTCCATATCATATTTCTTGATGGCGTCTACCAGCACCTGACCCAGATCGCCGCTGCCGCTCAGGGTTTCGGTAATCGGATAGCCTGCGTTGGTGGACAGTTCGGTCAGCGCGTGGTGAGTTTCTTCAGAAATGCGTTTTTGCATATCGCCCAGATTGACGTCAATCAGGCCGGTATAAAGGTCAGAGTAGTTTACATCAACGTGGATCAGGGAAACCTTTGCGTTGTACGGACGTGCCATAGAGACCGCTTTTTCTACCAGAACTTTGCTTTCTGGAGAAAGATCAACCGCGATGAGAATGTGTTTGTAAGCCATAGTATTACTCCTTCCATAAAGTTGTCGATGACCAGCCAGCTAGCGATTTTTCTACCTTGCGTCACTCGCGTCCTGCGAACTGTGCGATATGTCTACGCGGGGCTAGCTCAGCCGCGATGAAGTGAATTGTAGAGACTATCCTTACAGTATAGCGACCTGGATAATCCGTCAATCCGCCTTGCTTACCAAATAGTTAAACAAAATATTTAGAGAATTGCATTGATAGTGATTAACCTTCTGGCAAAAAAATTAACTGATCTCCTACACTATTTAGAGAGCCGCTCTGATGATAAGCTCAAAATGAGCGGTTTTTAGTCGTACTTTTTCATTGACTGTCTGGCAAGTTTCGGGGGAGCGGTAGTCCCGGAGCGGAGCTCCGTGGGCGGGTCGCCGGGGGAGGTCGTATGATAAGCACCGTTGCATTATTCTGGGCATTATGTGTTGTTTGCATTGTGAATATGGCGCGCTATTTCTCGTCTTTACGCGCGTTGCTCGTGGTACTTCGTGGTTGCGATCCTTTGCTCTATCAGTATGTAGATGGGGGCGGCTTTTTCACCTCGCACGGCCAACCCAATAAGCAGGTACGCCTGGTGTGGTATATCTACGCCCAGCGCTACCGCGATCATCATGATGATGAGTTCATCCGCCGCTGTGAGCGGGTGCGTCGTCAATTTATTCTGACAAGCGCCCTATGTGGGCTGGTGGTGGTCAGTCTTATTGCCCTGATGATTTGGCACTGAGCAAAAAAAAGCGGGCCAGTTTCCTGACCCGCTCGATACGGTTTTTCTGCACACCTTAGCCTGATGATGTCTGATTCATCAGGTCTGCGGATGCGCTTCGCTTATCCGGCCTACATTCATTTGTAGGCCGGATAAGGCTTTGCCGCCATCCGGCGAGATAACGCTTAAATCAGTTTCAGCGAGATCCAGTACAGCGTACCGGACAGCAGAATCGCGGCCGGGAGGGTGAACACCCACGCCATCAGAATGCTGGTCACCGTTTTACGCTGCAGACCGCCACCGTCAACCACCATGGTCCCTGCCACAGAGGAGGAGAGTACGTGGGTGGTGGAGACCGGCATCCCGGTGTAGCTGGCGAGACCGATAGAGACCGCCGCCGTCATCTGCGCCGACATCCCTTGTGCATAGGTCATGCCTTTCTTACCGATCTTCTCACCGATAGTGGTGGCCACACGGCGCCAGCCGATCATGGTACCAATACCCAGCGCCAGCGCGACCGCCATGATGATCCAGATTGGCGCATATTCGATGGTGCTCAGCATATCGGTTTTCAGTTTCTTCAGCAGACGCTGGTCGTCAGCACTCACGCCAGGCAGCTTCGTCACTTTGTCGGTCGTGTCGGAGATGCACAGCATGATGCGGCGCAGTTGGCCGCGCTGCTCAACGCTCAGCTTGTCATAGCTTTCCACATTGTTCGACAACATCGCCTTTGCACGGTCCAGTGCATTAAGGGTATTTGCCGGATGGCAGTGGAATTCTGCCGGCTGCGTTGCGGCCGGTTCCGGAGAGGGAATCAGCTGATCGACGCCCGTCACTTGCTTGAGCAGGTCAGGATGCTGCTGGAAGTAGATTTCGACGTTGTTGATAGCATCACGGGTACGGGTAATCTCGTAACCGGAGGCATTCATGTTTACCACAAAGCCCGCCGGCGCCACGCCAATCAGAACCAGCATCACCAGACCAATGCCTTTCTGGCCATCGTTCGCGCCGTGCGAGAAGGCCACGCCGATAGCAGAGAGGATCAGCGCGATACGGGTCCAGAACGGCGGCTTTTTCTTGCCGTCTTTCTTTTCACGTTCCGCAGGCGTGAGGTGAATACGGGCGCGTTTTTTGGTCCCGCTCCAGTAGCGACGCAGAAGGAAAATCAGGCCGCCAGCCACCACCAGACCGACAATCGGCGAGACGATCAGCGAGGCAAAAATGCCCATGACTTTCGGGATGTTGAGTGCGTCCACCACTGACGTGCCGGTCATCAGCGCATTGGTTAAACCGATGCCGATAATCGCGCCGATCAGTGTATGAGAACTGGAGGCGGGTAAACCAAAGTACCAGGTACCCAGGTTCCAGATGATAGCCGCGAGCAGCATGGAGAACACCATCGCAAGTCCATGCGAGGAGCCCATGTTGAGCAGGAGATCCGTCGGTAGCATATGCACGATGGCATAGGCTACGCTGAGACCGCCCAGCAGCACACCAAAAAAGTTGAACACTGCCGCCATGACCACCGCAAGCTGCGAGCGCATTGCACGAGTGTAGATCACGGTTGCGACAGCGTTGGCTGTGTCATGGAAGCCGTTGATTGCTTCATAGAACAGCACAAAAGCCAGAGCAAGCAATAATAAAAGCCCGGTATGTAAATCCAGGCCAGCAAACAAATGTAGCATAGGACGTTACGCCATCTTGAGGACATGAACGCGGCGCATTATCAGTGACTTTAGCGGCGCGGGCAAAGTGAAATATAGACTTTTTTTGATTTAACGTCTGAATACAATGGTGCCTATAAAGAATTATCTTATATATTTCATATAAATACTTCTTCCTAAGTATTTTGCCGCTGGTGCGACCACTGAGATAACTTTACAATTCACGCCCTGAATTCAGAGAGGAACGTAAAGTGGAAAGGTATGATGCCATTATTATAGGCGCTGGCGCGGCAGGTATGTTCTGTGCAGCACAGGCAGGGCAGGCTGGCAGCCGGGTGCTGCTTATTGATAATGGAAAGAAACCTGGCCGCAAGATCCTCATGTCTGGCGGGGGGCCGCTGCAACTTTACCAACCTTTATGTTGAGCCGGCTGCTTATTTGAGTCAAAACCCGCATTTTTGCAAATCTGCACTGGCGCGCTATACCCAGTGGGATTTTATCGATCTCGTCAGTAAGCACGGTATTGCCTGGCATGAAAAAACGCTCGGGCAGCTTTTTTGTGATGACTCCGCGCAGCAAATCGTCGATATGCTGATAGCGGAGTGCGAAAAAGGCAATGTAACCCTGCGCTTACGCAGTGAAGTTCTGAGCGTTGCGCGGGATGACGACGGTTTTACTCTGGCGCTGAACGGGGCGACCGTCGGCGCGAAAAAACTGGTGATCGCCTCCGGTGGACTGTCGATGCCGGGACTGGGCGCGTCGCCATTTGGCTATAAAATTGCCGAACAGTTTGGCCTGAATGTTTTACCGACGCGCGCCGGACTGGTGCCGTTTACCTTGCACAAACCGCTGCTGGAGCAGCTTCAGGTACTCTCTGGCGTTTCCGTGCCCTCGGTGATTACGGCACAGGACGGCACAGTATTTCGCGAAAATCTGCTCTTTACCCACCGCGGCCTTTCTGGCCCGGCAGTTTTACAGATTTCCAGCTTCTGGCAGCCGGGTGAATTTGTCAGCATTAATTTGTTGCCGGATGTCAGTCTGAATGACGTCCTTAACGAACAGCGCAGCGCTCATCCGAATCAAAGCCTGAAGAATACGCTGGCGATGCTGCTGCCGAAGCGTCTGGTCGAGTGCCTGCAACAGCTCGGGCAGATCCCTGATGTCTCGCTCAAACAGCTCAACGTTCGCGACCAGCAGACGCTGACAGACACGTTGACCGAGTGGCGCGTACAGCCCAACGGCACCGAAGGCTATCGCACGGCGGAAGTTACGCTTGGCGGCGTGGACACGAACGAACTGTCTTCGCGCACGATGGAGGCGCGTAAAGTGCCCGGTCTTTACTTTATCGGCGAAGTGATGGACGTTACCGGTTGGCTGGGCGGCTATAACTTCCAGTGGGCGTGGTCCAGCGCCTGGGCGTGTGCACAGGATCTTGCATACGCGTAAATGATTCACCCTGTATATCATTACAAACCATAAGCGAATAGACATCCCCCCATAATGATGTTAGTATTTTATTGATACTAGCTATGAGTATGCGTGTTTCATTTACGGCCAGGAACGCTGATGATGACAACATTACTACCCGTTTTTCGCACTTCTCTGTCATTCACTTTCCTTCACGGCGAGCGCAGTCATAACGCTTGTCAGCCGCCCGGCCACTCTCATTTTTTCCTTCTTATCCCGGAGGGAAGATACCGCTGAACGCCCGTTCAGTGGGGTTTTGTGACACGCAGTGTTTGATAACAGGGATTATGGCGGGTCGATTATGGACAACATTAAGCGTCATCTGACGTGGTGGGGCGTGGGCGTACTGGTGGTGGCCGCTGCCGGTGTGTGGTGGGTGCTGCGGCCCGCAGGCGTACCGGACGGTTTTGCTGCCAGCAATGGCAGAATCGAGGCGACGGAAGTGGATATCGCCACTAAAATCGCCGGGCGTATTGATACCATCCTGGTGACTGAGGGGCAGTTTGTTCGCCAGGGCGAAGTGCTGGCGAAGATGGATACCCGCGTGTTGCAGGAGCAACGACAGGAAGCCATTGCGCAGATCAAAGAGGCCGAAAGTGCTGTTGCCGCCGCGCGAGCGTTGCTCGAACAGCGCCAGAGCGAAACCCGTGCCGCCCAGTCGGTCGTGAAACAACGTGAAGCCGAGCTGGATTCCGTCTCCAAACGTCACGTCCGTTCCCGCTCGCTCTCCCAGCGTGGTGCGGTCTCGGCGCAACAACTGGACGACGATCGCGCCGCCGCGGAAAGCGCACGCGCGGCGCTGGAGTCGGCAAAGGCGCAGGTCTCCGCAACAAAAGCGGCAATTGAAGCCGCGCGCACCAGTATTATCCAGGCACAAACTCGCGTTGACGCGGCACAAGCGACCGAACGGCGGATTGTCGCGGACATCGAGGACAGCGAGCTTAAAGCGCCGCGTGATGGCCGGATTCAGTACCGGGTGGCAGAACCCGGTGAAGTGCTGGCTTCCGGCGGGCGGGTATTGAACATGGTCGATCTAAGCGATGTCTACATGACTTTCTTCCTGCCCACAGAACAGGCGGGTCTGCTGAAGATTGGCGGCGAAGCGCGGCTGGTGCTTGATGCCGCGCCGGATCTGCGTATTCCTGCCACTATCAGCTTTGTCGCCAGCGTCGCGCAGTTCACGCCAAAAACCGTTGAAACCCAGGATGAACGTCTGAAGCTGATGTTCCGCGTTAAGGCGCGTATCCCGCCGGAATTACTCCAGCAGCACCTCGAATATGTCAAAACCGGATTGCCCGGCATGGCGTGGGTGCGGCTGGACGAGCAGCGTCCGTGGCCTGATGCACTGGCGGTGAGGCTGCCGCAATGACGCATCTGGCGCAGGTCCCCGTTCCTCCCGTGGCGCACCTTGACGGCGTGTATCAGCATTACGGCGCAACGGTGGCGTTGAACAATATCACGCTCGAGATCCCCGCACGCTGCATGGTGGGTTTGATAGGCCCAGACGGCGTGGGTAAATCAAGCCTGCTGTCGCTCATTTCCGGCGCACGGGTGATTGAACAAGGTAACGTCATGGTGTTGGGCGGCGATATGCGCGATCCGAAGCATCGCCGCGAGGTCTGCCCACGGATCGCCTGGATGCCGCAGGGGCTGGGGAAAAACCTTTACCACACGCTCTCGGTGTATGAGAACGTCGATTTCTTCGCTCGCCTGTTTGGTCATGACAAAGCCGAGCGCGAAGCGCGGATTACGGAATTACTGAACAGCACCGGTCTGGCTCCGTTTCGCGACCGGCCTGCCGGGAAACTGTCAGGCGGCATGAAACAAAAACTGGGGCTGTGCTGTGCGCTGATCCACGATCCGCAATTATTGATTCTGGATGAACCCACAACCGGTGTCGATCCCCTGTCGCGGGCCCAGTTCTGGGATCTGATCGACAGCATTCGCCAGCGCCAGAGCAACATGAGCGTGCTGGTGGCGACGGCCTATATGGAAGAGGCCGAGCGCTTCGACTGGCTGGTGGCAATGAACGCAGGCGAAGTGCTGGCAACCGGCAGCGCGCAGGAACTCCGCGCGAAAACCGGCAGCGAGACGCTGGAGCAGGCATTTATCGCCCTGTTACCGCAGGCGCAGCGTCAGGCGTATCAGCCGGTGGTCATTCCACCGTATCACGCTGAGCAGGAAGAGATCGCCATTGAGGCGAAAGACCTGACTATGCGCTTCGGCAATTTCGTCGCCGTCGACCACGTCAACTTTCGCATCCCGCGTGGGGAGATCTTTGGTTTCCTCGGTTCCAACGGCTGTGGTAAATCGACCACCATGAAGATGTTGACCGGGCTGCTGCCTGCCAGTGAAGGTGAGGCATGGCTGTTTGGTCAACCGGTCGACCCGAAGGATATCGACACCCGCCGCCGGGTGGGCTACATGTCGCAGGCGTTTTCGCTGTACAGCGAGCTGACGGTACGACAAAACCTGGAACTCCACGCCCGTCTCTTTCACATCCCGGAAGCAGAAATCTCCCAGCGTGTGCAGGAGATGAGCGAGCGTTTTATGCTGGCGGAGGTTGAGGATGCCTTGCCCGAGTCGCTTCCGCTCGGTATTCGCCAGCGGCTGTCGCTGGCGGTGGCGGTGATCCACCGTCCGGAAATGTTGATCCTCGATGAACCCACCTCCGGCGTCGATCCGGTCGCCAGGGGATATGTTCTGGCAACTGATGGTCGATCTGTCGCGTCAGGACAAAGTGACCATTTTTATCTCCACTCACTTTATGAACGAAGCCGAGCGCTGTGACCGTATGTCATTAATGCATGCCGGGAAAGTGCTTGCCAGCGGGACGCCGCAGGAGCTGGTTGAACGTCGCGGGGCTGCCAACCTTGAGGAGGCGTTTATCGCCTGGCTTCAGGAAGCGTCCGGGCCGGTGCCGCAAGCGCCCGTACCGTCAGAAACGAAGCATGAAGAGGTCAAACCGCCGCGTCAGGGTTTTAGCCTGCGTCGGCTGTTCAGCTATAGCCGCCGTGAAGCGCTGGAGCTCAGACGCGATCCGGTGCGTTCGACCCTGGCATTGATGGGCACAGTGATTCTGATGCTGATCATGGGCTACGGCATCAGCATGGACGTTGAGAATCTGCGCTTTGCGGTTCTCGATCGCGATCAAACCGTCAGCAGTCAGGCATGGTCCTTGAATCTGGCGGGCTCACGCTACTTCATCGAACAAACGCCGCTTGCCAGCTATGACGATCTCGACCGGCGAATGCGCTCTGGCGAGGTGGCGGTGGCCATTGAAATCCCGCCCAACTTTGGCCGTGACATTGCGCGTGGGACGCCGGTAGAGATTGGCGTCTGGGTGGATGGCGCAATGCCCAGTCGCGCCGAGACGGTGAAGGGCTACGTGCAGGCGATGCACCAGACCTGGCTACAGGAGGTGGCAAGTCGCCAGCCGACGCCGGTGGGGCAGAGCGGGCTCATGACTATTGAAACCCGCTATCGCTACAACCCGGATGTGAAAAGTCTGCCGGCGATTGTTCCGGCAGTCATTCCGCTGCTGCTGATGATGATCCCGTCAATGCTGAGCGCCCTGAGCGTGGTGCGGGAAAAAGAGCTGGGATCGATGATTAACCTGTACGTGACGCCCACCACCCGCAGCGAGTTTTTGCTCGGTAAACAGTTGCCGTATATCGCGCTGGGGATGCTGAACTTCCTGCTGCTGTGCGCCCTGTCGGTGTTTGTTTTTGGCGTACCGCACAAGGGTAGTTTCCTCACGCTCAGCCTGGCCGCGCTGCTGTATGTCATCATCGCGACCGGGATGGGCTTGCTCATCTCCACTTTTATGAAGAGTCAAATTGCGGCAATTTTCGGTACGTCCATTATCACTCTGATCCCGGCGACGCAGTTTTCCGGGATGATTGATCCGGTGGCGTCGCTGGAAGGGCCGGGGCGGTGGATCGGCGAGATCTATCCAACCAGCCATTTTCTGACGATCGCCCGCGGGACGTTCTCGAAAGCGCTGGATCTCACCGATCTCTGGCCGCAGTTTGTGCCGCTGCTGATCGCCATACCGCTGGTGATTGGCCTGAGCGTGCTGTTGCTGAAAAAGCAGGAGGGGTGATGCGCCGGTTACGCAATATTTATAATTTAGGCATCAAAGAGCTACGCAGCCTTTTGGGCGACAAGGCGATGCTGACGCTGATCGTGTTTGCGTTTACCGTTTCGGTATACTCCTCTGCCACCGTGTTGCCGGGATCGCTGCATCTTGCGCCAATCGCCATTGCCGATATGGATCAGTCGCAACTGTCGAATCGTATCGTCAACAGCTTCTACCGTCCGTGGTTTCTGCCGCCGGAGATGATCACCGCCGACGAGATGGACGCCGGGCTGGATGCGGGTCGTTATACTTTTGCGATCAATATTCCGCCCCACTTTCAGCGCGATGTCCTGGCCGGACGCCAGCCGGATATTCAGGTGAACGTGGACGCCACGCGCATGAGCCAGGCGTTCACCGGCAACAGCTACATTCAGAATATCATCAACGGCGAGGTGAACAGTTTTGTCGCGCGTTATCGTGATAACAGTGAGCCGCTGGTGTCGCTGGAGACCCGTATGCGCTTCAACCCGAACCTTGATCCGGCATGGTTTGGCGGGGTGATGGCGATCATCAACAACATCACCATGCTGGCGATCGTGCTGACCGGGTCGGCACTGATCCGCGAGCGTGAACACGGCACGGTAGAACATCTGCTGGTGATGCCGATCACCCCGTTTGAGATCATGATGGCGAAAGTCTGGTCGATGGGACTGGTGGTGCTGGTGGTGTCGGGGTTGTCGCTAATGTTGATGGTGAAAGGCGTGCTCGGCGTACCGATTGAAGGCTCTATTCCGCTGTTCATGCTGGGCGTGGCGCTGAGCCTGTTTGCCACCACGTCCATCGGAATCTTTATGGGCACGCTGGCGCGTTCAATGCCACAACTGGGACTGCTGATGATTCTGGTGCTTTTGCCGCTGCAAATGCTTTCCGGCGGCTCCACGCCGCGAGAAAGCATGCCGCAGGCGGTACAGGACATCATGCTAACGATGCCGACCACCCACTTCGTCAGCCTTGCGCAGGCAATACTCTATCGTGGTGCCGGGTTCAGTATCGTCTGGCCGCAGTTTCTGACGCTACTCGCTATTGGCGCCGTATTCTTCCTGATCGCGCTACTGCGTTTCAGAAAGACGATAGGGACGATGGCGTAAGCAGATGCCGGATGACGGCTCACGCCTTATCCGGCCTACGGGAGAGCGAAATCCAGTAAAGGTAGGCCGGGCAAGCGAAGCGCCCCCGGCAGTGGTAAGCCGGATGACGGCTCACGCCTTATCCGGCTTACAGGAGAGCGAAATCCAGTAAAGGTAGGCCGGGCAAGCGAAGCGCCCCCGGCAGTGGTAAGCCGGATGGCGGTTACACCTTATCCGGCCTACGGGAGAGCGAAATCCAGTAAAGGTAGGCCGGGCAAGCGAAGCGCCCCCGGCAGTGGTAAGCCGGATGACGGCTCACGCCTTATCCGGCCCACGGGAGAGCGAAATCCAGTAAAGGTAGGCCGGGCAAGCGAAGCGCCCCCGGCAGTGGTAAGCCGGATGACGGCTCACGCCTTATCCGGCCTACAGGAGAGCGAAATCCAGTAAAGGTAGGCCGGGCAAGCGAAGGGCCCCCGGCTGCATCGTTGGCGCTTACTCTTCTTTCGGCAAACACTGCAAATGACCGTGGCGCACGCCGCGCTGGGCGATAACATCATCGGCAAAATGCTGCACATCGCCCATATCGCCTTTCAGAACGGCAATTTCCAGGCAGTCATCATGGTTGATATGGACGTGCAGTGTGGCGACCGATAAATCATGGTGATGATGCTGCGTTGAGACAATGCGGCTGGCTAAATCACGCTTTTCATGTTCATACACATAGGAGAGCACCGCAAAGCCCTGGGTGCCGTGCTCTTGCGTGGTTTCCTGCGCCAGCGCGCCGCGCAGAATGTCACGAATCGCCTCAGAGCGGTTGTTGTAACCACGACGCTGGCTCAGGCTATCCAGCGTTTCCAGTAAATCGTCATCAAGCGTGATGGTGACTCGTTGCATCAGATATCAACCTTACGAAATGGCGCGACGGCGCACGGGGAATGCGGGGAGTACCGCCTGTTGTAGCACACGACCGGCCTCGGAGGAAAAGGTTAATGCCTCGCCGACTTCCTGTGTCTCCACGATTTGTCCTTCTTCCATCACCATGACGCGATGGCAAAAACGTTCGACCAGCCGCAGATCGTGGGTGATAAACAGACAGGCGGTACCAAACTGCTGTTGCAGTTTCTTGAGCAGACGAATAACGCCTGCCTGCAACACCAGATCGAGATTCGACACCGCTTCATCCAGGATTAGCAGTTTCGGTTCCACCACCAGCGCACGGGCCAGGCAGACACGCTGGAGCTGACCGCCGCTGAGCTGCGGCGGTCGTTTGTCGAGAAGGCTATCGTCCAGATCCACGGCGTGGAGCATTTCACGAACCCGCGTCATCTGTTCGGCTTTGGACAACGAGAGTAAATGGCGCATCGGCTCTCGCAGGATCTCGCATACGGTTTTACGCGGATTCACCGCGCTGATGGAATCCTGAAACACCATCTGGATATCGCGGCGAAACGCCTTTTGCTTAGCCCGGTTCAGTTTTGCCAGCGGTTCACCGCGCCAGCTTATGCTTCCCTGACTGGGCGATTCCAGACCGACCAGCAGACGTGCCAGCGTGCTTTTCCCGCAGCCGCTGCGCCCCAGAAGCGCAACGGTTTCGCCGCTTTTCAGAGTCAAAGAGACCGTTTTAAGCACCTGCTGATGTTGATGTTTTCCACTGACGCCGGAATGCGCATACTGGTGTGAGAGGCTGGAAACACTGAGTAACGTCATGAGGTTAACTCCATTCCGTACAGGGCGAGGTGGGCTGATACCAGATTGCGGGTGACGGTGTGTTTTGGTGAGTGGAACAGGGTTTCCACGTCGCCCTGCTCAACGATATTACCGTTATCCATCACCGCCACGTCATCAGCCAGTCGCGCAACAACGCCCATGTCGTGAGTCACCAGTAGCATCCCCGGCGCCCGGCTGTGCATAATGCTCTCCAGCAGATCGAGGATGCGCGCCTGCGCCACCACGTCCAGATCGGTGGTTGGCTCGTCGGCGACGATAAACGGCGCATCGGACAGTACCGCCATCGCGATCATCATGCGTTGCAGCATGCCGCCGCTCATCTCGAATGGGTAAAGCTTCAGCACGCGTGCGGGGTGTTCCAGTCCAACCGCCTCTAAGGCGTGCATAATCGTGGCGTCGTCTGCCGGTTTACCCAGCGCCTGACAGGTTTCCCGCGCGTGCGTCGCCATCGTATGCAGCGGATTAAACGCACTGCGGGGATTTTGCATAATGGTGGCGATTTTGTATCCGCGCAGGGAGCATGGCGAAACCGGCTTACCGTCAGCAAGAATCGCTCCCGACGTCTGGCGCACGCCAGCGGGTAAAATCCCAAGCGCCGCCGCGCAGGTCAGCGATTTTCCGCTCCCGCTACCGCCAACCAGTGCCAGTACGCGTCCGCGTTTGAGCGTTAACGACACGCCGTGCACCAGTGGGCGATCGGCCTGTAAGGCGATATTTTGCAATTCAATGTGCTGTGGCATCAGTGAGCATGCTCCGTGACCAGATGAGGATCAAGGTGATCGCGCAGGGCGTCGCCCACCATATTGAAGGCCATCACCGTGATAAACAGCGCCAGCCCCGGCCAGAACATTTGCAGCGGCTGGGTCCAGATATACTGGCGGGCGTCGTTAATCATCACCCCCCCATTCCGCCGTCGGTGCCGTCACGCCCAGGCCGAGGAACGACATCCCGGCGACGTGCAGCATCATGTGACCAATATCCAGCGTGGCCAGCACCAGCAGCGAGGGGATTACAGCACCAGCCAGATGATCGATAAACACCCGGACATGGCCCGCGCCGGAAAGCCGCGAAGCGAGAACAAACTCGCGCTGGCGCAGTGAAATCACCAGACTGCGCACCATGCGCGCATACCACGCCCAGTGTGACAGGGCGATGGCGATAATCACGTTAGTCAGCCCCGTACCCAGCACACCGACCATAAAGAACGACAGAATGGAGGTCGGGAAGGTCATAAACATATCGGCGACGCGCATAGTAGCCTGGTCGACACGCCCACCCAGCAGCCCGGCGCTGCCGCCGACAATCAGCCCCAGCGCCAGTACCAGCAGCAGACAGGCCATTACCGAGCCCAGCGACACGCGGGTCGCCGCCAGCAGGCGGGAGAAAATGTCGCGCCCCAGATGGTCCGTTCCCAGCCAATGCTGGCTGTCCGGCGCCAGCAGGCGCGAGGGTAAATCGATCGCTTGCGGATCATACGGCAGCCACCACTGGCTGGTCAGCGCAATCAACGCCAGCAGGGCGATGACAATCATGGCCAGACGAACCGACCAGCGTGAAGAGAGGAAAAAGTTCACGAGTGCGCTCCTTCATGACGACGAATGCGCGGGTCCAGCGCGGCGTTCAGTAGATCAACAATCAGATTACAGACCACGAAGACCACCACCATCATCAACGTAAAGCACTGAATCACCGGGTAGTCGCGGTTAAATATCGCTGAAACGGCGTAACGTCCGACGCCCGGCCAGGCAAAGATGTTTTCGATAATCATCGTCCCGCCAATTAACTCGCCAATGTGCATCCCGACAGCGGTGACGACCGGCAGCGAGGCGTTACGTAAAATATGGCGGCGCTCTGTTTGTTTGTCGTTCAGCCCGCGCAGGCGCGCCCAGGTGACGTGACGCTGCCCGGCGACTTCCAGCATGCTGGCGCGTAGCAGTCGGGCGTTGATCGCCAGCGACATAAAGGCTATCGACACCGCCGGCAAAATGAGGTGCTGCCAGCCGCCGTAGCCCATTGCGGGCAGCCATTGCAGCGACACGGAAAAGAACATCACCAGCAGGAAAGCCAGCCAGAAGTTGGGCATCGATACGCCGAGAAAAGCGATCAACCGCACGACATAATCCGGCAGACGGTCGCGGTGACGCGCCGCCCAGATACCGAGCGGCACGGAGGTCAGCAGGATCAGCACCAGCGCGGCACCCGCCAGTTCCAGCGTGGCGGGCAGGAAGTTCAGCATGTCATCCAGCACCGGGCGCTGGGTCGCAAACGAGATGCCAAAGTCCAGATGCAGCGCCTTCCACAGCCAGGTGCCGTACTGCACGACAAGCGGCTGATCGAGGCCCAGCATCACGCGGGTCGACGCTACCATTTCTGGCGTTGGTGGTAGGTTAGACAGGCGCAGATAATCGAGCGCCGGGTCGCCGGTGCCCAGGCGCAGCATCAGAAAGATGATCACCGAGGCGGCGAATATCATCGGAATCAGCAGCAGAATGCGCCGCAGTATATAACGCAACATCAGGGTTTCACCGGTTTAATCTGGTCAAATGGAATTTCAGAAGCGATCGGCGCATAAGGGATCTCACCCAGTTCAGGTCTGGCGACCACCATCATTGAGACATAGCTGATGGGCAGATAGACCGCGTCGTTGTGCAGACGGGTCAGGATGTCTTTATAGAGCGCCTGACGCTGCGTGTTGTCGGTGGTTTCCAGCACTTCGCCAATCTCTTTATCGATGATCGGCTTATCCGCCAGACCCTGCTGTGCCTGGTAATCCGCATGCGACGGAACGCGCATCGAACTCATAAAGGCGTGCGGATCGTACGGCGCCCCCCCAGGTGCGGTTGAAAATCATGCCGAAGCGTCCGTCACGCTGTCGGGCATAAATACTGCTTTCTTCTTCGCCGACCAGTGCGACATCGACGCCAATCTGGCGCATATCGGCCTGAATAATTTCCGCCATCGATTTGCTCAGCGCGTCGGTGCCAATGAACGACAGCTCAATACGCAGCGGTTGACCGTTTTTCTCGCGAATGTCTTTACCTGCGGGGATCGTCCAGCCTGCTTTTTCCAGTAATGCTTTCGCCTGTTGCGGGTCGTACTGGCGCGGTTTCAGGCCAATGTTGGCATAAGGAACGGTAGGCGCAAACAGCGTATCGGCGACCTGCTGCGTGCCGTATAGCGCGTTGTCGATCAGCGATTTTTTGTTCACCGCATAGTTCAGCGCTTCACGTACCGCCAGCTCATTGGTCGGTGCTTTTGCTGAGTTAAGCGCCAGCATCACCGTTTCAATCGGCTGAGAAAGCTGGGTACGGTAGTTCGGGTTCTGGCTGAAACGGGCAAAAGTATCGAGCGGCAACAACCCTTCGTTACCGTACAACAGGTCGATGTCACCCGTTTCAAACGCCACGGCGCGGGTCGTCGGGTCCGGGATCACCTTCACGGTAATTTTTTGAATTTGTGGCTTTTCTCCCCAGTAGCGATCGTTGCGCACCAGCACATCGTACTGATTGAGCTTTGACGCTTTCAGCACCCACGGCCCGGTGCCAATCGGCGCTTTAATGCCGCGCATCGTTTCGTTGTCTTTAAATTGTGACGGCGCAATAAAGCGGAACGGGCGTGGCAGCGCCAGCTCTTGCAAGAAAGGGTAATAGGCGCTTTTCAGGGTGATTTGTAGCTGGTTTTTGTCGAGCGCTTTCACGTCGACGATCTGATTGACCAGTTCCAGCCAGGCGTGACGCTGACGGTTATCAAGCACCACGCGGAAGTTTTCCGCCGCCGCATGGGCGTCAAACGCTTCACCATTCGAGAAGGTCACATCGTCGCGCAGGGTGAATGTCCAGGTTTTGCCATCCGCCGAGTGGGTCCAGCTTTTCGCCAGCCACGGAATGACCGAACCATCAGCCTGATACTTTACCAGCGGCTCATAAACCATGCTCTGGGCAAACATCTGGTTTGGGGTATACAGATGCGGATTCAGTGGCCCAACGTTGACCGGCCATGCGGTCGTAATTTCGTCAGTGGCAGCGGCGTGCGTAAGGAATGACGCACAGGCCAGCAGCGCAAAAAGTGTGCGGCGTAGTCTGGACAAAATGGTGATCCCGAATGATGTAGAGGTACGACTTAATGAGTATGACGATTCTAAGGAATCATCATACTTTTGACGTGTTCTGGATCAAGAGAAGGGCGGTCAAATACACGAATTATACGAAAATCGTATGTTTGTGATGTCAGACCGTTTCCAGCCACTGCAGCGCGTCTGCGGTCAGGGTAAAGGGCGTGGGGGGTACAGACGGCCAGGCTCAGGTTATCGACCTGACAATGGCTGACGGAAAGCCCGGAATCAAAGGTACTGTCGACGCTGACGATTTGCCACGCACTGCCGCCGCGCTGTTTCACGATCGCCTCTTTTTTGCGTCCAGATGCGCCAGAACGCGGCGAGCTGCCGATCCGGATGTTCCGCTTCTACTTCGGCATGTTCGCCGAGGCTGAACACCGCGTTCGCCAGCGAACGCCAGTTGGCGCGCGGGCGAATGACTTCAAGATCGCAGCCCACTTCACCTTCATCGCTCAGCAGCAGGGCGATGTCGTCCCCGCTGTGGCTCAGGTTAAACCACAGTGGCGTATCCGGCGAAAACGTCGGTTTTCCCTGTTCGCCGTAGACTATCTCTGGCAGCGGCGAGAGGGTGTGGGAAAGCAGAACGCGCCCCGCCAGCCAGCGTGCGCGACGCGGGCCTTGCGGCGCCTGTGCGATTAACGCAGACGGCAGTGCGCCTGCGCTGAGTGTCGAAACTTTTCCCAGTACGATCCGATACATATCAGGACCAACGTTTAATAATGATGGAAGTATTGATGCCGCCAAACGCAAAATTGTTGCTCTGCAAAAACTCACAATCAATCTTACGGGCTTCACCCATAATGTAATCCAGCGCGCCGCAGTTGGCGTCGGGCTGTTTTAAGTTTAGCGTAGGCGCAAACCAGCCTTCGCGCATCATTTGCAGACTCATCCAGGCTTCCAGCGCGCCACAGGCACCAAGGGTATGCCCAAAATAACTTTTCAGCGAGGAGATGGGTACGTTATCGCCATAAATGGCGGCGGTTGCCTGACTTTCCGCAATATCGCCACGATCCGTTGCGGTGCCGTGTGCGGAAATATAGCCGATATCCAGCGCGTTTAACCCTGCCATTTTCAGCGACTGCTCCATGCAAATTTGCATGGTCTCCCGCTGAGGCTGGGTGATATGGGCGGCGTCGCAGTTGGTGGCAAACCCGATGATTTCGCCGTAAATGGTTGCGCCGCGCGCTTTGGCGTGTTCGAGTTCTTCCAGGATCAACGTCCCGGCGCCTTCGCCAATCACCAGCCCATCACGCTGTTCATCGAACGGCGACGGCGTGGTTTTCGGTTGATCGTTACGCTGGCTGGTGGCGAACAGGGTGTCAAACACCGCCGCTTCCGACGGACACAGCTCTTCCGCACCGCCTGCTACCATCACGGTTTGATAGCCGTGGCGAATCGCTTCCCACGCATAGCCAATCGCCTGGCTGCCGGAGGTACAGGCGCTGGAGGTGGGGATCACCCGTCCGCGCAGGCCGAAAAACAGCCCGGTATTGACGGCGGTGGTGTGCGGCATCATCTGCACATAGGTGGTGCCGGTAATGTTATTGGTGTGCTTTTCGGTCAGCATGGTGGCAAATTCGCTCACCGGGCCAGTACTGCCGGTGGAGGAACCATACGCAATACCCGTTTCCCCGCTGGTGAGCACGTCGTCGCCAATCAGTCCAGCCTGTTTGAGCGCCAGTTCGGTGGCGCGGGTGGACATCAACGACACGCGACCCATCGCGCGGATGCGCTTACGGGTGTAATGCTCAGGTAGCGTGAAATCATCGATCGGCGCGCCCAGCAGGGTATGTAGCCCGTCATAAACCTGCCACTCCGGCATTTTCCTCACCGCATTTTCATAAGCAAGCAATCGTGCGGAGACGTGCTGCCAGTCTTCGCCGAACGCGGTGACGCCGCCCATCCCTGTAATCACTACACGCCGAGTCATAACATCCCTCCGTTGATGGAAATCACCTGTCGGGTAACGTAGCCCGCGATATCCGACATTAAATAGCTGGCAAGCCCGGCGACTTCGTCCGCCTGACCCATGCGTTTCATCGGAATCATCGCCATCGCTTCCTTCAGTGCGGCGTCTTCCATTTCGATCATACCGGTGTCGATTAGCCCCGGCGCGATGCAGTTAACGGTAATTTTACGTTTCGCGAGTTCAATCGCCAGCGCTTTGGTGGCGCCAATAATCCCGGCTTTAGCGGCGCTGTAGTTAACCTGGCCACGGTTTCCCATCACGCCGGAGACAGATGACAATGTAATGATGCGACCGCCCTGGCGCGCGCCGATCATCGGCATGATGCACGGCTGAATGACGTTATAAAAACTGTCGAGGTTAGTGTGAATCACGGTGTCCCAGTCGCTATCGCTGAGTGCCGGGAAGGCCGCGTCGCGGGCGATGCCCGCATTATTGACCACGCCGTACCACGGACCGTGCGCCTCGATATCCTGTTCCAGCACCTCGCGGCATTGTTCGCGGTTTGCCACATCAAAACTGAGCAAACGCCCCGCGCCGCCGACGGCGAGGATGGCGTCCAGCGTCTCCTGTGCGCCCTGCGCATCACGGTGATAGTGCACGCCGACCACAAAGCCGTCCGCTGCCAGCTGGCGGGCGATAGCGCGACCGATACCCTTACTGGCGCCGGTAACCAAAACTGAACGACTCATGCGGACGCTCCTTGTTGAAATAGAGAATGAAGTTCTTCTGCCGATGGCTGGAAGGTATTGATGCGGCCTGTCGCCAGCGTCTCCTCGCCTGCCGTAATCGCGCATTCGAAGCTGCCGAAACGGTCGTCCTGCATCAGCAACTTAACGGTAATCGATAAAGCGGTTTCTGCGGGCAACACGCCTGCCGCGCAAATCAGTTCGCGGGCGCCGAGTACCATGCCCAGCGAAATCGCCCCCTGGCCCTGCTGATGGCGATGCCAGCCGGACCAGACGCCGACGGTCTGCGCCATCAGTTCCAGTGCGAACCAGCCGGGTAAATTACCCTGCGGGTCAAGAAATGGCCCCAGCACGCCGTCGCTTGTTACGGTGACGCGGCAGACAGCGGTTTCTTCGCGCACACAGGCTACCTCGTCGAGCAGTAGCATGGGAGCGTCGTGCGGCAGGTATTCGCCGGGTGATAAATAGTGGCTCATGACATCCTCCCGAGCAGAATACTGGCGTTATTGCCGCCAAAAGCGAACGAATTTGACAAGATAACCGGGCGTTCAAGGGGCTGCGGCTGTTCAATAATGCCGCAGGATGGCAGCGAGGGATCGCGTGGCGACAGGCTGAAATCCTGCGCCGGCAACGGCAGATCGCGCTGTAAAATCAGCATGCTGAGCGCGGCTTCGGTAATTCCGGCCGCCCCCAGCGTGTGGCCGGTCAGGTGTTTGGTCGAGCTGCACGGGACGCGCTCGTCAAACAGCGCGTTCACCACCCTGGATTCGATCTGATCGTTCAGCGGCGTGGCGGTGCCGTGCAGATTGATGTAGCCCACCTGTTCGGGTGTGAGACCGGCATCGTCCAGCGCCTGCTGGATGGCGCGAATGGCACCAACGCCCTCGGGATGAGGTGCAGAGATATGGTGCGCGTCACTGGATTCTCCCACGCCAAGCAGTGCGATGGGCTGCGGTTCGCGGGTCAGCAACATCAGCGCCGCGCCTTCGCCAATCGTAATGCCGCTGCGGTCACGGGCAAACGGCAGGCACCGCGTCGTGGAAAGCGATTCGAGACTGTGGAAGCCGTTGATCGGCATCCGGCTCAGGGTATCCGCGCCGCCGACAATAGCGACATCCGCCAGACCGGACTCAATCAAACGCCGTCCGCTGATGATAGCGCGGGCACTGGAAGAGCAGGCGGTAGAAAGGGTAAACGCCGGGCCGTCCAGCTTCAGCCAGTGGCTGAGAAAGCGCGAGGGGTCGCCCAGTTCCTGCTGCGGATACTGCCAGTGGGGGCTTTCCTCGCCGTTGAGCGTCAGGTTAACGTGTTTGTCACCTTCATCGAGACCCGAGGTGCTGGTCCCGAGTACAACGGCGACTCGCTCGCGACCGTAACGCGCAATGGCTTCATCCACCTGCGGTTGCATCTGTTGGAGCGCCGCCAGCAGCAACTGATTATTGCGCGAACGATGGGCGCAATAATCATCAGGAATCGCAGGCAGTTCGCCCTCCACACCGGCGAGTACCGCGTGAGGATGGCCCTGTAGCCAGCCGGTGCGCGGGCGCATGCCGGGGGCAACGCCGCGCGTGAGGTTAGCGGCAATCTCATCGGCATCGTTGCCGAGTGCGTTAATCATGCCAACCGCAGAAATGTAGATCATCTCAGTCACCCAGATATTGAATGGTGATGTGGTATTTAAAGACGTGCTGTTCGATGCTGATCGGTTCGCGCTTGCCTTTGCGGTTCAGGTAGGTGATTTCCGTCACCAGCGTGCCGCGGGCATTACGCAGTTCACGCCTGACGCCACGGTCCGTCAGCGTCCAGCCTTTCGGCAACTGCGGCTGCCAGGCGCTAACCGGCCAGTGGCTAAGCATCACGTCCGCCAGCACCTGACTGGCGGGCGGCAATTGTGGAACCACGATGGACTGCTCGGTGTGTAACCCTTTGTCATCGTAAGTGACGAGGAACAGACGAATACCCACTGACGACAGCCCCGCCAGGGTGATTTTTTTGTCATCGGCATTCAGCATCACCAGTAATGACTGGGTTTTGCCCTTAAAGCTGCCGGTAAGCAGCTGTTGAGAATTGACTGCCGGAGAAATACCCGGCGCAGGCAGCGTCACGCGAGTCCCCGGTTCCAGCCATGCCTGTGGGCGACCTTGCTGATCTTTTGGCGAGTGGCTGCAGCCGGCGAGTGACAGCGCGAAGAGGCACAGTGCTAACTGCCCGATGGCGCTACGCTTATCAGGCCTACGCCAACCTGTTGACCCACCAGGTCGGATAAGGCGTAACCGCCATCCGGTAAAAAAGACGTTTCATCATTTTCGTTTTTTCTCTCTTTTCATTGGCATCGCCAGAGGGGAAAGCAGGAACGCGGTGAAAATGCCGCTCACCAGTACAATGCCAAAACTGCTGATCGCCTGGGTGGCGCTAAAGACCAGCATGCCGAGCGTCAACAGAGTGGTCATCATCGCCAGCGTGATGGCCAGCAGGGAAGTCAGCGGTGTTCCGCGTGGGTTACTGAAAAACAGCGTATAGTTAATGCCGATCCCCAGCACCAGCACCAGCGCCAACAGCGAGAACAGATTGACCGCATGCCCGCTCAATGCCAGCACCGCCAGACCGCAGCCCAAAGAGAGCACCGACGGCACGAGGCTGATTAACCCTTTGCGCCAGCCCAGTCGTGCGATTGCCCCGCAGGCAATGACCGCCAGCGTGATAAACAGTAAACCGGTCAGTACGTTGCGATACAACGCAAACAGACTGTCAAAAGTGCTTTTACGATCCACCCACGCGACGCCAGGATATTTTTCGCTGAGCGCGTTTAGCGCAGCGCTCTGTTTGACGCCTTCCACCGGCACCAGTACGCCGCTTTCGCCGTGAGGCAGGCTCAACCACAACAGTCGCCAGCCTTCGCTCGCCGGGCTGGCAAGCCAGGCATCGACGGTAACCGGCATAGGACTGAGTTCAGGATTGACCGTCGTCAGACCGGCGTTGTTCAGGGCCTGAATGACCGTGGGCGCAGCGTTTTGCAGCAAAGTGAGATCCTGCTGCTGACGAGCCAGTGAATTGAGCGGGATGGTGCGATAACCGCGAAGCAGCCCCTCTTTTTTCGCCTGCGCCAGCGCGGGGACAAAAGCTTCCAGCCGTTCCAGCGTCTGCTGTGCGGAGTCGCCGTATACCACAAACCATTTCTGATCGACGCTTTGTCCGGTTAGCGCAGTAATGGCTTTTTCCTGCGCCAGAATGTGCTGCGGCAGCGCCTGCAACTGCGAGATGTCGTCATCCACGCGCAGCGTCGCCACGCCAGCCAGTGAGAAGAGAGCCAGTGCGACGGGTAGGCCAACAGAGAGTTTTTTATTCCGTCGCCAGGCGGCAAGCCAGCGCAACATCAGTACCATCGCCGGAACCGGGCGCACGGGTAATCCACGGCATAACCACGGATGCCAGAAAATCACCGTCAGGCACGAGGCGCTCAGCCCTGCTGCCGCAAATACCGCCATCTGGCGAATGCCGGGGAAGGGGGCGAGCATCATAATCAGGTAGGCCGCGACGGTGGTTAGCAGCGCCAGAAGCAGTGCATTTCGCACTTTTGCCAGGCTTTGCCAGGGCGAGGTTTCCGCGCCGTGAACCATCCGTTCAGTCAGGTAATACAGCGTGTAATCGGCGGAGATGCCGATAATGCTCATACTCATCACCAGCGTCATCAGATGCAGTTCGCCGAAGAGCAGGAGTGTAACGACGGTTCCTGCCAGCGCGCCGATACTGATCGATAACAGACACAGCAGCAGTGGGCGAAGTGAGCGGAACACCGCGACAATCAGCAGCAATACGCCCAACACCGTAGCTACCCCGAGCGTGGAGACATCCTGCTTTGCCTGCTGACTGGCGTAGTCACTGTAAAATACCGTGCCACGCGACAGGAGCTGCGCCTGCGGATGGCGGGTCTTCAGCTCGCCTTCCAGCGTCGCGAGCGTCGTGACCAGCCGGTGTGTCTGTTGCATATCGAACGACGAACCGGCCAGTTCGCCATGCAGCAGATACCAGTCGTTTCCCTCGCGGTCCTGCGCCACCAGCCAGCCGTCCATCAGTCGCAGACGCTGACCGTTTTCGGCCATCGCCAGCTGTGAGCCGCGCATCAGCATCAACGGGTCGTTTTGCAGCTCTTTACCGCTGACGCCGGAAAACGCGGAATAGAGTTGAGACAGGATCCATTGCGCCTGCGCCTCGCCGCCGTTTTGCAGACGGGCACGAGTCTGTGCGTCGATTAAACCGTTGCGGTGCTGCCAGAAGAACGCACCCCAGGCCTGTTGGCTGTCGGCGTCCATCGGGCCTTTCACCTCTGCCAGCGCCTGCGACTGTTGCAGCATTGCCAGCCAGTCGCGGGCGATTGTCGGGTCCGCCTTTTTTACCGGGACTGACCAGCCAGACCAGTTGGCGGTCAAGACGCTGTATAAAGCCATCGTTCAGGGCTGGCGGAATCGCCCCCCAGAGCCTGTTTTGGCAGCATCGCCAGCACGCTGCTATTGAGCCGCGCCTGGGGCAGCAGCGTCAGCAACACGCCCAGCATGATAATGCAGGCGACTCCCCATAACAGCGCGGAGCGTTTACTGGGCGGCAAAACGTTGGCGTTCGTCATCAGTCAGTTGCGCAGGCGTCAGTTGGTGTTGTGAAAGTACGATATCCGTGCGGTCACCCTGTTTATCGTTAAGCTCGATGCGCTCCAGATAGTCTTTTCCGGCTAAATCGATGGTGGCGAAGATCTTATCCAGCGGCGTGGTGACAGGCGTCAGGCGCAGCGTCCAGCGGCCTTCACCACTATCGGCAAACTCAACGCGGAAATTTTGCTCCAGTACCTTACGGTCGGCCTGAAACAGCCCGCGTAGCAGATGGTTAAACTGGAACATCTGCGGGTTGTTGTCGGCGGTGATAATTTGCGGCGGCTGGCCGTTGATGGCTTGCACCATTCGTTTGTCATCCAGCAGCAGTTGCATCGGGAATGGACGGGTTTGATCCCACAGCAGTCCCTGGTCGCGGGCGATCAACATCGTCCCCGCGGATCGCAGCGGCTGCGGCAGATCCTTAATGGTCCGGGTTTGATCGAAATGGGCGCGGATCACCGGCTGTTCGGTAAAGCGCTGTTGCAGTTCATCCAGTGTCAGGGCGCTGACGAACGGGCTGACGAGCAGCGCCAGCAGCGGCAGAAACCTCATGGCGTTACCCCCATGCGTTCAAACAGGATATCCGGGCAAACGAAGCACATTTCGCGGCTTTTCTCTTCCACTGCTACCTGAATGGTATAGCCCGTCGTCGCACGTTTCCCGCTTTCAGCATCGAAAATTTCATAGCCAATGCGCAGGCGGTTTTCGAACTCTTCCAGACGTGCCCGCACGCGAATGCGTTGCTCAAAGGTCAGCGGATGGCGGTATTTCACACGGGTATCGACCACCGGCCACAGGTAGCCGGAGGCTTTCATCTGGCGATAGCCGTAGTCGAACTGGTTAAGCAGCGCTTCGCGGGCGATCTCGAAGTAACGGAAATAGTTGCCGTGCCACGCCACGCCCATCATGTCGACGTCGTGAAACGGAATGGTCAGCTCAACTTCAGCCGTAAAGCGGGGATCGTTCAGCACCCTTTACTCCTTGTCTTTGGGTTCCGGCAACTGCCAGAAATCGAAAAAGTTAAACCAGTCGAGCGGCGACTGTAACGCGTAATGTTCAAGACGCTCGGCATAGCGATCGACAGTGTGCTGTAGCGCCTGCTGGCGTTCGGCGCGCGGCAGAACCAGCGGATTGGCGAACGGCTCGCAGTGAATGCACAGTTTTCCGCGCTGGCGCAGGGCAAACAGCAGATCCACCGGGCAGCGCAAAATCGAGGCGAGGATAAACGGACCCTGCGGGAACGGGGCGGCTTGCCCCATGAAACGGCTCCAGCAGACGCGCCATTCGCCGCCACGCTGTGGATTTACCGCAATGCGATCGCCGACGATGGCAATCCACTCGCCGCGCTCCAGCTTCTCTTTGAGCGCAATGGCGGTGTCCGGACCGATATCGGTGACCGGCATCAGGTTGAGTCCGGCCTGCGGGGCCATCTCTTCCATAATCTGCTTAAAACGGCGGGCGTTATCGCTGAACACCAGCGCGTTGATGGTTTTGCTGCCCTGCAACTTCGCCAGCGCACGACAGGCTTCCACATCGCCCAGATGCGAGGCCAGCAGCAGCTTGCCGCAAGGATCGCTCACATTCAGCGCCGCTTCAGCCCCTGGCGCAAACACCACGTCGCGGCCAAAATGTAGCTCGCCGCGCCAGCTGGCGATTTTATCGAGCATCGCGTTGCCAAAACGCAGGAAGTGTTGATAACTGGTGAGTTTTTTCGGCACCGGCATGGCGCGCAGGATCAACTGCTCACGCACGCGAGTGATCCAGTTCTGTGAGGCCTGGCGAGCGGTGGACGCCGTCAGCCAGTACACACCGACCACCGGATACAACAGCAAGGTGAACGCCTTACGTCCCAGCAGTCGCCAGACCAGCAGCATCAGGCGCATCCCCCCACAGTCCTTTTACCTCATGCTGGCGCGCCCAGTGCGACGATGAGCGGCGCAGCAGCAGTGACGGAATGCGCGGCAACATGCCGAAGAACAGTCGGGTGTGCATCAGCGAAATGCGGCAGTTATCTTTCAACGCATCGAAATGTGATAACCCGTCTTCGGGATAGGTCACGCGGGTCGGGACAAAATGGCTGGAGGTGCCCTGCCACCAGAGACGCACCATCACTTCTGTATCGAAGTCCATCCGCTTGCCGAGCGTTACCCGTTGCGCCAGTTCGAGCGTGGGGGCGACGGGGTAGACGCGAAAGCCGCACATGCTGTCTTTTATCTGCAGCGAAAGGGTTTCAATCCACACCCACACATGCGTTATCCAGCGACCGTACAGACGCGAGCGGGGAATAGAATCGTCGTAAATCGGCTGTCCGGAGATCAGCGCGTCAGGATGCTGCTGCGCCAGTTTCAGCAGTTCTGGAATGTCTTCAATGGCATGTTGACCGTCAGCATCGACCTGGACGGCATGGGTAAATCCGGCGTCTGCCGCCGCCTGTAATCCCCGAATCACCGCTGCGCCCTTTCCGGCATTTTCCGCCAGACGAATCAGCGTCAGGTTGTCTGTCTGTGCGGCGAGTTTATCCAGTTCCTGCCGGGTCGCTGCATCGCTGCCGTCATCCACTACAATACACGGCAGGTCAAACGGCTGCAGGCGCGTCAGCACACGCGACATCATAGCGCCGTGGTTATAGCAGGGGATCAGCACGCAGGGGGAAAAGGTCAACGGCATAACCGGATCTTCCCGCTGCTGGCGGTTTGGCGTGCGTCACCGTCGTGGCGTTGATAACTGAACGTCAGGATTTGACGCGCTTCCTGCCAGCTCAGCGTCAGCGTGACGGTGTTTTCCGGCAGCAGCGGCGCCTGGAACTTCACATTCTGAATGCTGTGAAAACGCCAGCCGGGGGCGAGCAGGGTGGTGGCATAGTGCATCACCCAATCCATTTGCGCGACGCCCGGCAGCAGCGGCTGCACGGCAAAATGGCCGCTGAACCAGAACAGGGAAGGATCGAGATGCAGGACGATCTCGACCTGTTGGGGCTGTGCCTGATGGCGCTCAATTTCATGGGGTATCATGAAACAACTCCTGTAATTGCGCATAGACACGCTTATTCATACTGTTGACCGGGATTTCGTCGATCACCCGCCAGTAACGCGGTACGGCGACCGGCTCCAGCCAAGGTAGCAGCGCCCGTCGCCACGTCAGCTCCTGGGTTTTTCCGCCGCCGTTTTGCCAGCGGCGATACGCCTCGTCATCCAGTACCAACAGTACGCCCACGCCCTGGCGACCGCCACGAGTTATTGGCACGGCGGCGACCTCGCGGATGCCCTTTAGCTCCAGCAAACGTTGCTCAACTTCGCTGAGCGAAATGCGCTTTTCTTCAATTTTGACCACTCGCCCACGGCGTCCCATCAGGCGAAACTGACCGTTTGGCTCAAACTGCAGGATATCGTCGAGCAGCAGACCGTTAGCGTCGGCAATCAGCGGAGAGAAGACGCGGAATGCTTCCTCTTCTGCGATAAATGATACGCCGGGGAAGGGCAGCCAGGCGACATTCTCCTGCTGACGATAGCGCCAGGCCAGAATACCGGTCTCGGTGCTGCCGTAGATTTCATCCGGCCAGACGTTCAGCCAGGCGGCGGTTTGCGTGACGTCCTGCCACGGCAGCATGCCGCCAGCAGAGAGAATCATTGCCACCGGCGGCGGAGTAAGCTGGTGGTCGAGGCGTTTTAAAAACGCCGGGCTGCTGATAAATACGTAGCGATGTTCGTGACCCAGCGCGGCAAGCTGCTCGGCGTAGTAAAGCATGGCCGCATGCAGCGGCAGGCCGAGCGCCATCGGCAGGAAAATGCGAAACGTCAGGCCGTACAGATGCTGCGGCACGACGGAGGCTACCACCCGGCACCCCGCCAGGCGGTCGGCAAAGCGCGCGGTCAGCAGTTCGGCTTCATGGTCCAGACGGGCAATGGGTTTGACGATGCGCTTCGGTTGTCCCGTTGAGCCAGAGGTAAACAACTCGATATATGCATCAGGGCGAAGGGGCGGGAAAAGGCAGACCTCGTCACTCTCCATCATGACTGAACTGACCACCCACAGCGGCCCCTGCCAGCCGAGCGTTTTATCACTCAGTACGCCGTCAAATAGCGCCCGCTGTTCATCCAGCAACGAGACACGACTGTGCCCCGGAATCACCGGCGTTTTCCCTGCATGCAGAGTAGCCAGCAGTGCCACGATAAACAGATAGCTGTTTTCAAAGCACAGCGCCCAGCGATCGCCTTCCTGCTGCTGCAACGTTGTCATCAGTTGGGCGACATCATGGCGTAAGTGGCCGAGTGTCCAGGTCCGTTCGTCCAGCCAGGCGATGGGCGTATTTGCCGGACGAGGAGAAGTAAGCCATTCGGCAAGCATCAGGGTCTGCTTCATTGCGGATCTCGTTTAATCATCTGGCGGCGTACCAGCCATTCACTGCCCATCAGTAGCCCCATCAACAAATAGGCGATCATGCCGTTCCACGCGGTCCACATTGCCATATCACCGTGGAGGGCGGTAAACAGGGCCACGCCGCCATTTAAGATGAAAAAGGCGCACCAGATCTGCGTCACCCGGCGGGTGTAACGCACCGCCACATCCGGGAGTTGGGGATCGCGCAGTCGCGCCAGTCGTTCAACGATGGGCATCGCTGACCAGAGCGAACCGCCAAAAACGGCAAGCATGACGGCGTTTACCACCACCGGATAAAACAGCAGTAACTGGTGGGTTTTAAGCAGATAGCTTGCGGCGCACAGCGTGATGCCCGTGACGGCGACGACCTGAGTGACCACGCGCAGCGGACCCGCCTGTCGCCGGGTCTGGCGAAAGCGCAGGAACAACAGCAGCGCCATAATCGGCAGAAGCCATTGCAGGCTGTGATACGCCAGGCCAAACCAAATCAGGAAAGGCCAGGCAAGCAACAGCACGCCGGTCAGCACAGGCAACGCGCGAACGCCAGACACGGCGTATTACGCTTCTTTAAGCAGGCGTTCTACCGCATCAACGACATCCTGCACGGTGCGTACGGCTTTGAACTCTTCCGGTTTGATCTTCTTACCGGTTTTCTTTTGCAGGTGGACTATCATGTCGACGGCGTCGATGCTGTCCAGCTCAAGATCTTCGTACAGACGCGCCTCAGGTTTAATGTCCTGCGGGTCGATTTCAAACAGCTTTACCAGCAGTGCGGAGACTTCGTTGTAGATAGCGTGTTGATCGGTCATTACGGACTCTCCTCAGGCACGTTGCGCATGAATGAAAGACGCCAGCGTGGCGACGGAGAAGAAGTGCTGACGCATCTCTTCGCTTTCCGCTGAAAGCACCACACCGTACTGATTTTTAACCGCCAGTCCCAGCTCCAGGGCATCAATTGAGTCCAGACCCAGTCCATCGCCAAACAGCGCCGCCTCGGTATCAATGTCGTCTGTCGACAGTTCGTCCAGATTCAATGTTGTTATGATGAGATTTTTAATTTCAAGATAAAGCGCTTGCATCATTAATTCCTGAGAAAGGTAACGTACCTGGTTGTAATTGAAGCAAAAGATGCCGGTTTAGCTGTCTTGCCGCCAGCGCCGGTTCTTGTAAATTTGCGTCGTAAAAATGGTCGATTTTAACCCGCTCGCGTACCTCAACGGTAAACAGCGGTTTTTTCGGTGGCACCTGATACCATTTGCTTTCTTTATCCAGCATGCGCTGACTGCAATGGATGGTCACCACGCGGATATCGCTGCCGCAGCGCACGGCGATATTCGCCGCGCCACGCTGCAGCGTCATGGTCTCGCCGGGCGTGGTGCGAGTGCCTTCGGGGAAAATCAAAATCGTATCGCCCTGCGCCAGACGCTGCTGGCAGGCGGGTAATAGCGCATCCGCCTGGCTGTTGACCAGATAATCCGCGGCACGGACGACGCCGCTGAGGAACGGATTCTTCAGCAGTGCGCTTTTCACCAGACAGTCTGTTTCGGGCATCACTGACGCCAGTAGGACATAATCGATCAGCGTGGGGTGATTGGCGACCACCAGACATCCGCGTTCCTGACGCAAAATATCGACCCCTTCCATGCGGTAATCCAGTACGCCTAATACGCGGGTGACCGCTAAAAAAAGACGGAAACTGGCAGCTATACTGCGTCGCGCAATGCGGCGACGCCGGGGATTATCCCACACAAAAACTAACAGAACGTTAAACCAGATGACCGAAAGCAGCAGTCCGCCGAGTCCGAAGAGGGCAAAGCAAAAGCCGGTCATGGCGATCCGCCACAGGCGGTTCAGCGTGGAGAACCCTCCTTTCATGACCGACTCCAGTGCCATTGCACACGCTCGCCCGGAAGAGAAAATGCGTCGGCATTCAGTAAATAGTGCTGTAAAAACAGCAGACTTTGTGGAAGTGGCGTTTCAGCGCCTGCCTGAGCCGGTTCGCTCTGACACACCCAGTCGTTGCCGGCTTCACAGACCAGTGCGGTGGCGTACGGCCAGGTTGGCATATTTTCCGGGAGGCGCGGATGGTAAAACTCGGGAAGAAAACCGTCGAAATCGACCATCAGCACGCGCTGATAACCCGCCTGTAGTAGGCAGATGACTTCGCATAACCCCTGCTGGAAGGTATCGCGCCCGGCGGAAAGTGATGACGAGACGACAGGGTGTTTAGCCGCGATGGTCAGGTTGCCCACCGCGGAATTGTGTACCGACAGAGCGAAATCGGTCGGCGAGAGTGCTTGTTCTGTCGCCAGCGCATGCAGAATGCGGTAGTTACGTTCGAGTTCGCCATGACGACTGGTGTACAGCACCGCGTCGATAGTATGGCGGCGTAGCATCGCCAGACCACATTCCACCGCCAGTTTGCTGCCTGAGCTGAGGCGACGGGCGGTCATCATCGGCAGTTCGCTCAGTTTGCCTTGCGCTGCCGTGGGATCGATGGCGTGCGGATGCCGTGACCACTGCTGCCACTGTATCGATTCGCTCAGACCAGGCGCCATCGCCCGCCAGTCGGTTATGTTTAGTGAGAATTTCATCAACGCGCGTCCGCGGTAAACCGGTGATTCCAGGAGCGTTAAGTCGCTACCTTGTTATTTTTTCTTCTGACATATCAATAGAGTATGTCCAACGCCCAGATTGTCGTGGCGTTCTTCTACCTGGAACCCTGCCTTGTCCAGATAGCCATAAAATTTCTCTGCGCTGTAGAACCGGCTGTTACCGTTCGCCATGCAGGTAAAATAGAGCGAAGACGCATTCAAACTGAATGAGGCGGCCTCAAAGCGCTGTGCATCCCAGAACAGCTCCATAATGCACAGCCTTGCGCCGGGTTTCATCACACGGGCAACCTTGCTGAGCATGGTGACAATTTGCTCCGGTGAAAAACAGTCAAGAAATTGACTCATCCACCAGATATCGGCTTCTGTGGGTAAAGGCGCATCGCCAAGCATATCCACCGCATGAAAATCGATGCGATGAGATAATCCTGCATTTTCGATATTTTCGCGGGCAAGTGCAATTTGTTGTGGCAAATCTAATAACGTCACCGCGATATTTTCATCGAACTGGCTACAGCGTATTGCCCATTTCCCCGTATTTCCGCCGACATCGTACAGGGTTGCAGGACAACTGGCGAATATATACGGTAATGCGGCATCAAACGCACCGTCAGAATAGTAATGATCGAAGGCGAACCAGCTTTCACGTGCGGACGGTGGTAATTGCGACAATGCCGGATAGATCGTTGCCCAGTCCCCAAACACTTTTAACCCGGACGGTTTTCCTTCTTTCAGGGCATTCTCTAAAAAGAACAATCCCTGATAACAGACGTCGTGGGTGAAATCCATATTCACGCGAGTCATCGTGTCATGCAAAAGGAAATGTCCGATTTTCGCCAGATAATAGCGTCCCGCGCGATGGGTAATAATGCGTCCGCTTAATCCCATATCCAGCAAGACACTGACCGCATATTCGTTGACGTGGCTGTTTTCGGTAATCTCTTCCAGTGTTGCACCCTGCTTACCCTGGCGGTCAAGATACGCCAGCACATCAGCATTTCGCAGGCAAAGTGCGGTTTGAAACAGCATGGGGGGCGAAGGCGATACGCTGCGCTTCCGTGATCGCATCCAGTGCGCTGAGGGAGTCCTGTTCGTACATAGCGAGTACAACCTGTTAAGAGATAAAAAGAGGTTATCGGGCCGAAAACGACCCGACTTTAGGCGTAATTACAGACCTGCACCCGCAGACAGGTTCAACTGAATATCTTTATCCAGGTTACGCACCCAACGGTTGTAGTTTTTATGAATTTTGCCGCCAGAGGCCTGCAGGTTGAGGCTGCTGTCGTATTTGATATCGTAGCTGGAGGCGGTGTAGGTGATACGCACTTCTGCTACGTGGTCGCGAGACTGCTGGCGCGCTTTGATCACCCCAGGACCGGCTTCGGTCATAATCCATTTACGCTGTACACCCGCTTTCAGGATCGCGTTTTTCACCTGATCCTGCGTGTGGCCCGCAGTCACAGAAGAGTGCACCTGATCGATTGGCGCTGTTCGCGCGCAGCCAGCCAGCGCACCGACAACCGCAATTGCCGCAAACCACTTAATGTATTGTTTCATGAAAACTCCCTATCAAAATTACTATTTATATTAACGTCGAATGCATTTCTGAATTGCGTTTTAGTTACAATGATACCGACTTTTTTTAATGTTAACTTTGACGGGGCACCGTGAAAATTCTGAAATTAATTCATGTACACGGAAGACATTTATCCTCCGGATTATCATGGTATTAGTTAATTCTCACTTAAATTAAATCGTCGATATCATTTAATTTGAATTAAATGCAATGCGGAAAAACCTGGCATTCATTTCGCGAAGGAAACCGCGCGCTTATTGAAACAGCCAGGTAACAAAAGCGCGCCATATAATACTTTCATCTGTCAATGGGGAAAACTACCCTGGTTAGTAGGGGTGTTATCCCGGTAATCGGCTTTTTGGCCGGCCGGGGCCGAGTAATATGGCCAGTTTGCTACCGCCGGTTGTAGTTTCCATCCAGATTTTACAGACGCTGGTCAGTGGAACGGAGAGCAGCATTCCCACCGGGCCGAGCAGCCAGCCCCAAATTAATAATGAGAGGAAGACGACCAGCGTCGACATCCCCAGACGATGCCCCATCATTCGGGGTTCAACGATATTGCCTAACACCATATGAACAACCAGAAACAGCGCGCCCACCAGCACGCATTCATATATGCCATTGAACAACAGCGCCTGGATCATCGGCGGGACGGCAGAAATCACCGAGCCAATATTCGGTACGTAGTTCAGCAGGAACGCCAGAACGCCCCACATCAGGGCAAACTGAATATCCATCAGCGCCAGCCCCAGCCAGACAATGACCCCAGTCCACAGACTGAGCAGCGTTTTTAATGCCAGATAATGGGAAACACCCTTCAGTGCCCGATGCAGTCCGGCGATGTGGATTTGCGGATTGTGCAGCGCAAAGCGCATTTTGTAGGGCACATGCCGTACTTCAAACAGCATAAAGACAACCGTCATCACCAACAGCACGACGCTGGCCATTGCCCCCCGAGAGGCCGGTCATCAGCGTGGTGGTGAAGGTGACAATTTTCTCCGAATCCATGCGTTGCAGCATGCGCTCTGGCGACATATGCAGGTTCAGAAAGGGCATCATATCTTGTAGATACAAAACCTTACGTGTCAGCTCCTTATTGTACTTTGGCAGCATGGCTATAAATTCGTTAATCGAGGCGGCCAGTACGCCAATCAGCGCGGTGAGCACGATCAGCATCACGACGACCACAAGAGTGATCGCCACCGGACGTCTCACTCCCCGGCGGACAAACCAGGTCACCAGCGGGTTGAGGACAATGGCGAAAAAGAGCGCCAGTAAGAGCTGCACAATGATATCTGCGGCGGCGTGGATCCCGGCGAGGATCACGACCAGTGCGGCCAGTTTGAGCAAAATATGTAAACCCGCTTTGTCGGGCTGAGGGGTCGTCATGATGACATCCTTTTTTATGATTTTCATTAAGTGTAGCGGCTGGCTTGCTACCGATTATCCTAATCTGCTTACTGATTTTCGCGTCGCGACATGATAGAAATGAAACACTGTTGTAAAAACGTGGTGATCCCCATGCCCGAACCCGTCGCTGAACCGGCGTTTAACGGATTGCGCCTTAATCTGCGCATTGTTTCTGTTGTCATGTTTAACTTCGCCAGTTACCTGACCATCGGCCTGCCGCTCGCGGTCTTGCCGGGCTATGTCCATGATGTGATGGGCTTTAGCGCCTTCTGGGCGGGGTTGGTGATCAGCCTGCAATACTTCGCCACGTTGCTCAGCCGCCCACACGCCGGTCGTTACGCGGATTTACTCGGCCCGAAAAAAATTGTGGTGTTTGGCCTGTGCGGCTGTTTTCTCAGCGGTGCGGGTTACTTCCTGGCGGGAAGTGTCAGCGGTTTGCCGATGGTCAGTTTGCTGCTGCTGTGTCTGGGACGGGTGATCCTCGGGATCGGTCAGAGTTTCGCCGGTACGGGTTCGACGTTGTGGGGCGTCGGTGTGGTGGGATCGTTGCATATCGGACGGGTGATTTCCTGGAACGGCATTGTCACCTACGGCGCGATGGCGATGGGGGCCCCGCTCGGTGTGCTGTGCTATCACTGGGCCGGGCTGCAGGGACTGGCACTGATTATCATGGGTATCGCGCTGTTGGCCATTTTGTTGGCGATCCCGAGACCCGCGGTGAAAGCCAGCAAAGGCAAGCCCCTGCCGTTTCGCGCCGTGCTTGGGCGTGTCTGGCTGTACGGCATGGCGCTGGCGCTGGGTTCTGCCGGATTTGGGGTGATTGCCACCTTTATCACCCTGTTTTATGAGGCGAAAGGCTGGGACGGCGCGGCGTTTGCGCTCACCCTGTTTAGCTGTGCGTTTGTCGGAACGCGTTTGCTGTTTCCCAACGGCATCAACCGTCTGGGCGGCCTGAACGTGGCAATGATTTGCTTTAGCGTGGAGATTGTCGGACTGCTGCTGGTGGGCGTAGCAATGATGCCGTGGATGGCAAAAATGGGTGTATTGCTGGCGGGAATGGGCTTTTCGCTGGTCTTCCCGGCGCTGGGCGTGGTGGCGGTCAAAGCCGTGCCGCAGCAGAATCAGGGCTCGGCGCTGGCGACGTATACGGTGTTTATGGATTTGTCGCTGGGAATAACCGGGCCATTGGCCGGGCTGGTAATGAGTTGGGCGGGCGTGTCGGTGATTTATCTGGCGGCGGCGGGGCTGGTGGCGATTGCGCTGTTGTTAACCTGGCGGTTAAAAAAACGGCCTCTGCAGGATTCGCCAGAGGCCGTCTCATCATCCTGACGGTTACTGAATATTCAGCGTATTGATGATGTTTTCTGCGGCCGTTTGCGCTTTCTGCTGGTCGTCAGCGGGCAGCGTAATTTGCAGGGTCAGCAGTTGGTTATCAACTTTGCCTAGCACCACGGAAGAGTAAGCGGTCTGGCCTTTCGCCGAGATGATGCTGTCTAACTGTTGCAGCGTGTGGCCTTTCAGCTCGATGGATTTGTTGGTCACCACCTGCAACTGCGGGTCGCGGCTGCGCTGCTGATCTTCCAGACGTTTCGCCAGCACAGACAGCTCTTCACTGGTGTTATCACCGACAATGACGATGACCGCTTTCTGGCCAGTGGCGTCAGAGTAGACGTGCATATTGTTGGCCTGCGTACCCAGCTTACCGCTCTGGTCAGTCATATCCGCCGGCAGTGAGAAACTCAGTTTGCCATCCAGCAGAGAAACCGGCTGACCGGTTGCGTTACTTTCTGCCGCCGAGCCTTCTGTCGGCGCTTTCGTATCACTATTATCACAGGCCGCCAGCCCCATAACCAGCAGGCCAATACCGACATATTTAACCAGATTACGCATTGACTTCTTCCTTTCGATAAACGGCCATAACGGCGCATTCATTCATCTTATCACAACCCGGAAAAGGAACCTTTAGCTCAACTTGTCTGCATCGCCGGGATTTCAGATTTATCTGCCAGCTTTTTCAGCAACATATTCAGCAATACGCCGTACATCGGCAGGAAGAACAGGATGCTGATCAGCACCTTGAAACAGTAATCGACGATGGCGATTTCCATCCAGTGTTCGGCCATAAACGCATCCGGGCTGCGCCAGAAGGCAATGAAGAAAAAGGCGAGGGTATCGCTGACGTTGCCAAACAGCGTCGAGGCGGTTGGCGCCAGCCACCAGCGGCGGTTCTGGCGCAGGCGATTAAAAACGTGGACATCAAGAATTTGTCCCAGCGCATAGGCCATAAAGCTGGCGGTCGCGATACGGGCGACAAACAGATTGAAGTGCATCAGCGCACCGAATCCCTGCCAGGACCCCATATAGAACAGCGATGAAATCACATAGGAGATCAGCAGTGCGGGGATCATCACCGCAAAGATAATTCGACGAGCCAGCGGCGCGCCAAAAATGCGCACAGTCAGGTCGGTAGCAAGGAAAATAAACGGAAAGCTAAACGCGCCCCAGGTGGTGTGAAAACCAAAAATGGAGACCGGAAGTTGTACCAGATAGTTACTGGAGGTGATCACCAGCAGATGGAATAGCGATAGCCAGAACAACGCTTTTACGCGCTGCGAGTGTGTAAATGCATTCATGTTGTACCTTTTTTAATTGATGATTGGGGTGAGGGAACCCAATTCGTGCTACACGCTATTTCACTTGCCATTTTGCTCTCGGGCAGTGCTCGCGCTCCTCACGTACTTCGTGTACGCTCCGGGCGCTGTGCGCTGGCCTCAAACAAACTGGCTGCGCCAATAACGCGTCTTCGTTTTTTCAGCCGCCGCATAATACTGCTTTGCGGTGGCATTGCAATGGCTATTTTTCACGCAATCGTTAACCTGATTGGCTTACAGTACAACAGAGCGTAAAATAGCGTCGTTTTTGAATGAACGAGACTACGATGAGCGATCTGTTTACCTCTCCCGACCATACTCTTGATGCCCTGGGGCTGCGCTGCCCGGAACCGGTAATGATGGTGCGTAAAACCGTACGCAACATGCAGACCGGCGAAACGCTGCTGATTGTGGCGGACGATCCGGCGACCACCCGCGACATTCCCGGCTTCTGTACTTTTATGGAGCATGAACTGGTGGCAAAAGAGACCGACACGTTGCCGTACCGCTATCTGGTGCGTAAAGGCCAGTAATCTTGTTCTGCCGGATGGCGCTAACGCTTATCCGGCCTACAAAAGAGGATGTGGCTCGTAGGCCGGATAAGGCAACGCCGCCATCCGGCAAAAACACGTTACCCTTTACGTAACAACCGCAGCGCGTTGGCGGTAACCAGCACCGTTGCCCCGGTATCCGCCAGCACGGCCAGCCACAGACCAGTCATCCCGAGCAGCGTGGTGACGAGAAAAATCCCTTTCAGCCCCAGCGCAATGGCGATGTTCTGACGAATATTGGCGTGGGTTGCGCGCGCCAGTTGAATCATCTGCACCAGCCCTGTGAGACGGTTATGCGTCAGTGCGGCATCCGCCGTTTCCAGCGCCACGTCGGTGCCGCTACCCATTGCGATACCAATGGCGGCGGCCTTCATCGCCGGCGCATCGTTGATGCCGTCACCCACCATCGCCAGCGGCGACTGTTGATTCAGCATGGTGACCGCCTTCACTTTATCTTCCGGCAGCAAGCCAGCCCTGAACTCAAGACCCAGTTCTCCGGCAATAGCCGCCGCCGCGCGTGGATTATCGCCGGTCAGAATCACACCCTTCACGCCCAGCGCGTTCAGTTCGCGGATGGCGGTGCGAGCATCGTCGCGCAGCGTATCCTGCAGGGCGATCACCCCGATTACCGTCTCGTTGCGCAGCACCACAACGACCGTTTGTCCGGCGCTTTCAAGCCGGTTAATCTCTCCGGCAAACGTCCCGGCAGGTTGTTTCCCGGCGGCGCAAATCAGCACGTTCTCGCCGTTCACCAGTGCTTCAATCCCTGACCCCACCAGCGCCCGTTGCCCCTCGGCTGAGGGGAGTGCCAGCCCTTTGGTTTGCGCTTCGCGCACAATGGCCTGCGCCAGCGGGTGCGTTGCGCCTTGCTCGACAGCCGCTGCCAGCGCCAGCAGTTCAGACTCACTGACGCCGGTAGCCGGATGAATCGCCGTGACGCGTGGTTTCCCGACGGTCAGCGTCCCGGTTTTATCAAAGGCGACCTGATTAATGCGCCCCAGTTGTTCCAGCGCTGCGCCGCCTTTAATCAAGGCTCCGCGACGGGCTGCTGCCGCCAGCCCGGACGTGATCGCCGCTGGCGTGGAGATCACTAGTGCACACGGACAGCCGATCAGCAGCAGCGTTAGCCCTTTATAAATCCACTCCTGCCAGGCACCAGCAAACAGCAGCGGTGGGACGAGCGTCACCAGCAGGGCGACGGCCATAATCGCCGGCGTATAAATTCGGCTGAAGCGATCGATAAAACGCTCGATTGGCGCACGACGCTCCTCGGCCTCTTCGATTAACTTCAGAATGCGGTCAATCGCACTGGCGCCCGGTTCAGAGAGCACTTCCAGCGTGACGAGGCGGTCCACGCTGGTCGCCCCCGCCGGGACTTTTTCGCCGGTGGCGCGTTCCACTGGAATGGATTCTCCCGTCAACGCACTCTCATCAAAACTGGCAAAACCAGAGACCAGTTTGCCGTCGGCGGGCAGACGTCCCCCCGGCGGCGACTTCAATGATGTCGCCCGGTCGCAGCGTGTTGATCGCCACCTCTTCGCGTACGCCGTCGCGCAGACGCGTCGCGGTTTCCGGTTTCAGCGCCATCAGCGCGCTGACCCCCTGGCGGGCGCGACTGGCGGCCCAGCCTTCGAGGCGTTCGCCAATCAGGAACAGCAGCAACACCATCGCCGCTTCTGCCGTGGCGCCGATGAACAGCGCCCCGATAGCCGCAACACTCATTAGCGTTTCAATAGCAAACCAACTGCCGGTTTTTATCAGCCGTAGCGCCTGGCGGGCAATCGGGAACAGGCCGACCAGCGTCGTGGCGATAAATGCCAGTTGGCCGAACGGGTGGTTGAACTGCTCCAGTCCCCAACTCAGCGCCATCATGACGAGAAGCGTCAGCAGCGGCAGATTCTCTTTAAAGCGGGATTCAGGTGTTTCTTCCTTCGCCTGTTCATCACGCAAGGTGTAGCCCGCGTTTTGCACCGCATTCTCGATTTGCGCACGAAGATCGCCGTTGCTGTCGACGACCAGTTTCTCGGTAGCAAACAGTACCTGCACCTGGTTGACGCCGTTGACCTGGCGCACCGCGTTCTCCACTTTGCGGGCGCAGGCGGCGCAGTCCATCCCGGCCACTTTCCAGCTGTAGCGGGTGCCTTTTACCGTTTCAACAACAGGTTGAGCGGAAGAGCATGCGCCTTCGCAGCAGCAGTCATCGGTCTTCTGTGGTCCTGGCGCAGGCTTGAAAGATGAAAATTGTGGGGCTTTTTTTGCCATCGTGAGCAGGCGTCGACATGGCATCCTCCGGTTGATGATAATTTTCTCATTAACCGGAGGATACACTCTGGAGTCGACTCCAGAGTCAAGCGTTATTAAAGATAAAGCGAACGGACGATCAGGAAATGCCCGGCAAAGTAGCAGGCGGCGGCGATGGCGTTGTCGGCGCGGAAGCGACAGCGGTAGTGACTGCCCAGCCAGACGATGTTGCCAATGAACAGCAGCGACGCGCCCATAAACGCCGACAGCGCAGGCGCGGTGGGGCGGAAAAACCACAATTCACCCGCCAGCCAGACCATCACCAGCGTCATGGCGATAAAGGTACACACCGGCCAGCGCAGTTCTTCGAGGCGCGTCCAGATCACCGCAATCAGCAGTGCGCCCAGTACCATTAGCACCAGCGGCAACGGCCAGAAGAAAGAGAGCGTCATCTGGCTGGCAAAATAGATGGTGTACAACAGATGCGAGAGGAAAAAGGCGCCAATCGCGTAGAGCAGGCGCTGACGCGGCAATAATGTCAGCGCATCGCCAACCAGTGAGGCGCAAAGACCGGCCAGTACCAGATAGCTCACGGCGTTGAACATCGGCGCCTGCCAGGCCAGTAACAGCAGGAGTAATAAGGTGACGGGTTTAAAGACCCAGCGTTGCCAGGCGGGTCCACGGTAGGAGGCATCCACAAATAACCATGCGGAAAGGCAGACAGCGATAAACGACCAAAGCATCTTAGTTCCTTGAATTCGTTATTTTTTCGTAAGCGGTATGCTCACAACCCTGATGTTCAGTGTAGAGGCCGCGACCACCTGATGACAACACCATAACGGGCAAGCTATGCTTATTTCCGCATTTTCTGATGGGTTATCAATATGAGTAAGCCGCCACTTTTCTTCATCATTATCATTGTGTTAATTATCGTCGCCGCCTCGTTTCGCTTTATGCAGCAGCGGCGGGAAAAAGCCGATAACGATGCGGCGCCGCTCCGGCAGGCGCAGATGGTAGTCAGCAATAAGCGTGAAAAACCCATCAACGATCGACGCTCGCGACAGCAGCAGGTCACGCCGGCAGGAACCAGTATGCGCTATGAGGTGAGCTTTAAACCGCAAAACGGCGGGCTGGAAAAGACCTTTCGCCTGGAGGCACGTCAGTACCATGCGCTGACGGTGGGGGGATAAAGGAACGCTTAGCTACAAAGGATCGCGCTTTGTCGAGTTTGTTGCACAGCACTAAGACGGGAAACCGCTCGCGTTTCCAGGCCGGATAAGCGAAGCGCTATCCGGCACCTTCTATATTACTTTTTAACGTTAAACTTCTTCTGCCAGACCAGCAGCTCAAACACGCCAAACAGAAAAATACGTACTTTCTCGCCAGTGGTCATTTGCGGTCCGTCTTTGGGCAGCGTGGATTTCAGCAGCGCCAACTGCATGCCGTGCATCAGTACCATGAACACGAGGGCGACGTTAACAAAGATGTTGAGCGGTCGCGGGAAGGGTTGCACCAGATTTAACAATAAAAATGCCCACACGCCGAGCATCAGTAGTCGACCAAGATTAATCAGCATCGCTTTCTCCTTGTGCTTCGCGTTGATACAAACGGTACGCGACCTGCCCGGCGATTTTTTCCCGGTACAGCGACCAGTTCGTCGGTACGGGCGGCAGACCGTTTTCCACTTCGCTTTCCACGTAAATCCAGGCAACATCCGCCAGCCAGCCGTGAGTTTCCAGCAGGTTTAAGGTTTCTTCCAGTAACCCTTTACGAAACGGCGGATCGACGAACACCACGTTATGCGGCGTGCCCGGCTGCGCCAGGAATGTCAGGGTATTCGTGTTAACGACTTTTGCATTCCCTGCTTTCAGCGTAGTCAGGTTCTTTTGTAACTGCTGAGAGACCGCTCTGTCCATCTCCAGCAGCGTGGCGTTGGCGGCATAGCGTGACAGCGCTTCTAACCCCAGCGCACCGCTGCCGGCGAAACAGTCCAGACAGTGGGCCTCTGGCATCACCGGCGCCAGCCAGTTAAATAGAGTTTCACGCACGCGATCCGTTGTCGGGCGTAGACCGGGGCTGTCGGGGACCGGGAGTTTTCGGCCGCGCCATTGTCCGCCAATAATGCGGATTTGGCCGCTACCAGAGTGATTTGGTTTTTTCATTTCTGTTGCTCAAACCGCCGCTTGCAGATGATTCCAGGCGGTGATGTGGATTAAGTAAAGTGATAGACTATTTCATCATTTTTTTTAGCTTCCATGTATATAGCGCCGCGAGGAGTGTAGTCGCAGATGGCAAAACAGAAAAAACGTGGCTTCTTTTCCTGGCTGGGCTTTGGTGAAAAAGAGCAGGAACAAGAACAAAAAACCGAAGAGCAGCAGGGTGTTGAAGCGCAGTTACCGTCAGAAACAGCGGTTGACGTAGAAGCACAAGCGCCGGTTCACAGCAAAGAAGAGACTGAAGCCTTTGCTGAGGAAGTGGTTGAGGTGACGGAACAGGTTCAGGAAATCGAAACCTTCCCGTCAGAAGAACCCGCTGTCGCGAAAGAACATATCGACACGCCCATTGAGCCGCAGATTGCCGTCGAGCGCGAAGAACTGCCGCTACCGGAAGAAGTGAAAGCCGAAGAGGAAACCTCCGCCGAAGAGTGGCAGGCCGAAGCGGAAACCGTTGAGATTGTGGAAGCGGTGGAAGAAGAGGCGCAACACGAGCCGGAACTGACCGACGAAGAGTTGGAAGCACAAGCGCTGGCGGCGGAAGCGGCGGAAGAAGCGCAGATGGTCGTGCCGCTGGCGGAAGAAGGCGCGCCGGTCGAAGAGATCGCTCAGGAACAGGAAAAACCGACCAAAGAAGGCTTTTTCGCGCGCCTGAAACGCAGCTTACTGAAAACTAAAGAAAACCTCGGTTCCGGATTTATCAGTCTGTTCCGTGGTAAAAAAAATCGACGATGATCTGTTTGAAGAACTGGAAGAACAACTGCTGATTGCTGATGTGGGCGTGGAAACAACGCGCAAAATCATCACTAATCTGACGGAAGGCGCCAGCCGCAAACAGCTTAAAGACGCTGAGGCGCTGTACGGTCTTCTGAAAGACGAGATGGGCGAGATTCTGGCGAAAGTCGATGAGCCGCTGAACGTTGAAGGCAAAACACCGTTTGTTATTCTGATGGTCGGCGTGAACGGGGTGGGGAAAACCACCACCATCGGTAAGCTGGCGCGTCAGTTTGAACAGCAGGGGAAATCTGTGATGCTGGCGGCGGGCGATACGTTCCGCGCCGCAGCGGTCGAACAGTTGCAGGTATGGGGTCAGCGTAACAATATTCCGGTGATCGCCCAGCATACCGGCGCGGATTCTGCCTCCGTTATCTTCGACGCCATTCAGGCCGCGAAGGCGCGCCACATCGATGTGCTGATTGCCGATACCGCAGGTCGTCTGCAAAACAAATCGCACCTGATGGAAGAACTGAAAAAAATCGTTCGTGTGATGAAGAAACTGGACGAAGACGCGCCGCATGAAGTTATGCTGACGCTTGACGCCAGCACCGGGCAGAATGCGATAAGCCAGGCCAAACTGTTCCATGAAGCGGTGGGCCTGACCGGTATTACCCTGACTAAGCTTGATGGTACGGCGAAAGGTGGGGTGATCTTCTCGGTGGCCGATCAGTTTGGCATCCCTATCCGCTATATTGGTGTGGGCGAACGTATCGAGGATTTACGTCCGTTTAAGGCGGACGATTTTATAGAGGCACTTTTTGCCCGAGAGGATTAACAATGATTCGCTTTGAACATGTCAGCAAGGCCTATCTCGGTGGGAGACAAGCGCTGCAGGGAGTCACCTTCCATATGCAGCCGGGCGAGATGGCGTTTCTGACCGGCCACTCCGGCGCGGGGAAAAGTACCCTGCTGAAGCTTATCTGTGGGATTGAGCGGCCCAGCGCCGGGAAAATCCTCTTCAGTGGGCACGACATCACGCGTCTTAAAAACCGTGAAGTGCCGTTTTTGCGTCGTCAGATCGGCATGATTTTCCAGGATCACCACCTGTTGATGGACCGAACGGTCTTCGACAACGTGGCGATTCCGCTGATTATCGCCGGTGCCAGCGGGGGATGATATTCGTCGTCGCGTGTCGGCGGCGCTGGACAAGGTTGGACTGCTGGACAAAGCGAAAAATTTCCCAATTCAACTCTCCGGGGGGTGAGCAGCAGCGTGTCGGTATCGCTCGTGCGGTAGTGAACAAGCCTGCGGTACTGCTGGCGGATGAACCGACCGGTAACCTGGACGACGCGCTGTCGGAAGGGATCCTGCGTCTGTTCGAAGAGTTTAACCGCGTCGGGGTGACGGTGCTGATGGCGACGCATGACATCGGGCTCATTTCCCGTCGGTCGTACCGTATGCTTACCCTGAGCGATGGCCATTTGCATGGAGGCGAAGCCCGTGAATAAGCGCGACGCGATGAATCAAATCAAGCAGTTCGGCGGGCGACTGGACCGTTTCCGTCGTTCCGGCGGCTCCACCGGCGACGGTGGCCGCAATGCGCCGAAGCGGGCGAAACCGTCGCCAAAGCCGAACTCGCGTAAAACTAACGTCTTTAACGAGCAGGTGCGCTATGCGTTCCAGGGCGCGTTACAGGATCTGAAAAGCAAACCGCTGGCGACGTTTCTGACGGTGATGGTGATTGCCATCTCTCTGACCCTGCCGAGCGTCTGCTATATGGTCTACAAAAACGTTAATCAGGCGGCGACGCAGTATTACCCGTCTCCGCAGATCACCGTGTATCTGCAAAAAACGCTGGATGATGATGCGGCGGCAGGCGTCGTCGCTCAACTGCAGGCTGAGCAGGGCGTGGAGAAGGTGAATTACCTGTCTCGTGAAGATGCCCTTGGCGAATTTCGTAACTGGTCCGGTTTCGGCGGTGCGCTGGATATGCTGGAAGAGAACCCTTTGCCTGCGGTGGCGGTGGTGATCCCGAAACTCGACTTCCAGAGCACCGATTCGCTGAACACGCTGCGCGATCGGGTCTCCCGCATTAACGGGATTGATGAAGTGCGGATGGACGACAGCTGGTTTGCCCGTCTGGCGGCGCTAACCGGTCTGGTCGGGCGCGTATCGGCGATGATTGGCGTGCTGATGGTTGCCGCCGTCTTCCTCGTCATTGGCAACAGCGTCCGTCTGAGCATCTTTGCCCGTCGCGATACGATTAACGTACAAAAACTGATTGGTGCGACGGATGGATTTATCCTGCGTCCGTTCCTTTACGGCGGCGCATTGCTCGGTTTTTCCGGCGCATTTCTTTCACTGATTTTGTCAGAAATTTTGGTGTTGCGGCTGTCGTCTGCAGTCACGGAAGTGGCGCAGGTTTTCGGAACGAAGTTTGATCTCAATGGCTTATCGTTCGATGAGTGCCTGTTACTGCTGCTGGTGTGCTCGATGATCGGCTGGGTGGCGGCGTGGCTGGCGACGGTTCAACATTTACGTCACTTTACTCCCGATTAATAAAACCGTGGTATAATCTTTCCCTGCAATGGGTTTCCGTTCGCAGGGAAAGAGTTCCTGTTGTCTCTTCCCCGCTTTTCATCTTCATGTCACAATATGTGCGTAATTTATACACAGTGTTGCATTGAACTTGTGGATAAAATCACGGTCTGATAAAAGAGTGAATGCTAATCTCGTTGCTCATTAACGCTGGCACGGTTGTTGCTGATGTCTATCGCTGTGGTGCCAGACGATAAAAATTGAGAGGATTTGAATGACCAAAGAAATGCAAAATTTAGCTTTAGCCCCTGTTGGTAACCTGGAGTCTTACATCCGGGCTGCGAACGCGTGGCCGATGTTGTCGGCTGACGAGGAACGGGCACTGGCTGAAAAGCTGCATTACCAGGGCGATCTGGAAGCAGCTAAGACGCTGATCCTGTCTCACCTGCGCTTTGTTGTTCATGTTGCTCGTAACTATGCGGGCTATGGCCTGCCGCAGGCGGATCTGATTCAGGAAGGGAATATCGGCCTGATGAAAGCCGTGCGCCGTTTCAACCCGGAAGTGGGTGTGCGCCTGGTATCCTTCGCCGTGCACTGGATCAAAGCTGAGATCCACGAATATGTCCTGCGTAACTGGCGTATCGTGAAAGTGGCGACCACCAAAGCACAGCGTAAGCTGTTCTTTAATCTGCGTAAAACCAAGCAGCGTCTGGGCTGGTTTAATCAGGATGAAGTAGAGATGGTGGCGCGTGAGCTGGGTGTTTCCAGTAAAGACGTCCGCGAAATGGAATCTCGTATGGCGGCGCAGGACATGACGTTTGATATGTCCTCGGACGACGAGTCCGACAGCCAGCCGATGGCACCGGTGCTGTATCTGCAGGATAAAACCTCTAACTTTGCCGACGGCATTGAAGAGGATAACTGGGAAGATCAGGCAGCCAACAAACTGACCCATGCGATGGAAGGCCTCGACGAGCGTAGCCAGGATATTATCCGCGCCCGCTGGCTGGACGAAGATAACAAGTCCACCTTGCAGGAACTGGCCGACCGCTACGGCGTTTCCGCAGAACGTGTGCGTCAGCTTGAAAAGAACGCCATGAAAAAACTTCGCGCCGCTATCGAAGCGTAACTCCCGCGAAGTTCCCGCTAAAACCCTGGATAACTGTCCGGGGTTTTTGTTTTTTTAGCGCCTGCTCTGGCGAATTTCTCCCCCCCTGGCAAACACTTACCGATGGGGTGTGCGCATCTTAGGGGATGAAAATGAAAAATAATGAACTGAATGAACGGCGTTTACAGGCGACGCCGCGTGGGATCGGCGTGATGTGTGGCTTTTACGCTGAAAGGGCGGAAAACGCCACGTTGTGGGATGTGGAAGGCTGTGAAGTGATCGATTTTGCCGCCGGGATTGCGGTGCTGAATACCGGGCATCGTCACCCAAAAGTCATCGCCGCCATCGAAAAACAGCTCCAGTCTTTTACCCATACGGCGTACCAGATTGTTCCCTACGAAAGCTATGTTCGACTGGCGGAACGTATCAATAAACGCGTGCCAATTGACGGCCCGGTGAAGACGGCATTCTTCTCCACCGGGGCAGAAGCGGTGGAAAACGCGGTGAAGATTGCCCGGGCCTATACCAAGCGGCCTGGGCTCATCACTTTCGGCGGCGCTTTCCACGGGCGGACGTTCATGACGATGGCGCTGACCGGTAAAGTCGCGCCCTATAAAATCGGTTTTGGCCCGTTCCCCGGTTCGGTTTACCACGCTCAGTACCCTAATGCGTTACACGGTGTGAGCACTGCTGATGCGCTGCAAAGTCTGGATCGCATTTTCAAAGCGGATATCGCGGCGGATCAGGTCGCCGCCATCATCCTTGAACCGGTTCAGGGAGAAGGGGGCTTTAATATTGCGCCCACAGAGTTCATGCAGGCGCTGCGTGCGTTGTGCGATACCCACGGTATCTTGTTGATCGCCGATGAGGTACAAACCGGTTTTGCCCGTACCGGCAAGCTGTTTGCGATGGAGCACCACGGCGTACAGCCCGATCTCATCACGATGGCGAAAAGCCTGGCGGGCGGCATGCCGCTCTCTGCGGTGGCAGGACGTGCAGACGTAATGGATGCGCCTGCGCCTGGCGGCCTGGGGGGAACCTATGCCGGTAACCCACTGGCGATTGCGGCGGCACACGCGGTGCTGGATGTGATTGATGAAGAACAGCTTTGCGCCCGCGCAGCTGCGTTAGGCACGACGCTGGTTGGGGCGCTGAACCAGGCAAAAGCGGACTGCCCGTTTATTGCCGGGATTCGCGCGCAGGGGTCGATGGTGGCGGTGGAATTTAACGATCCGTGCACCGGTAAACCCTCCCCAGAATTCACACGACAGGTGCAGGATCGCGCCTTGCAGGATGGCCTGTTGTTGCTGAGTTGCGGCGTGGATGGCAACGTCATCCGTTTTCTCTATCCACTCACCATCCCTGACGTGCAGTTTCGCCAGGCGCTCGACATCATCACCCGCTCGCTGACACGATAAACCTCTGCCGCCTGTCACCGGGCGGCAGCGCCTGATGTCACTAAGTTGTTATCTGACTGTCAAATTAGCTATTCCAAAATCATAAAAATGGGGTATGTTTTAGCAGAGTGTGCTGAAAAAGCGCGAGCCGCACACCTATAATTGAAATAAAGCGCTGCATAACAACATCACAACAATCGTAATAACCATAAGAATGGGGAAAGTCAGGATGAATATGAAGGGTAAAGCGTTACTGGCAGGATGTATCGCGCTGGCATTCAGCACCATGGCTCAGGCCGATATTAAAGTCGCTGTTGTCGGTGCGATGTCCGGTCCGGTAGCCCAGTACGGCGACCAGGAGTTTACTGGCGCAGAACAAGCGGTTGCAGACATTAATGCCAAAGGCGGAATCAAAGGCGAAAAACTGCAGATCGTAAAATATGATGATGCCTGTGACCCGAAACAAGCGGTCGCTGTCGCCAACAAAGTGATCAATGACGGCATCAAATACGTTATCGGTCACCTGTGCTCCTCTTCGACTCAGCCCGCGTCTGACATCTACGAAGACGAAGGCATTCTGATGATCACCCCGGCAGCAACGGCACCGGAGCTGACCTCTCGTGGCTACAAGTTGGTGCTGCGCACCACGGGCCTCGACTCAGACCAGGGCCCGACCGCCGCGAAATACATTCTGGAAAAAGTGAAGCCGCAGCGCATCGCGATCGTTCACGACAAACAACAGTACGGTGAAGGTCTGGCGCGTGCCGTGCAGGAAAACCTGAAGAAGGGCAACGCTAACGTGGTGTTCTTTGACGGTATCACCGCCGGTGAGAAAGACTTCTCCACGCTGGTGGCGCGTCTGAAGAAAGAGAATATCGACTTCGTTTACTACGGCGGTTATCACCCGGAAATGGGCCAGATCCTGCGTCAGGCACGTGCTGCGGGTCTGAAAACGCAGTTCATGGGTCCGGAAGGGGTGGCCAACGTTTCCCTGTCTAACATCGCCGGTGAATCGGCTGAAGGTCTGCTGGTGACCAAACCGAAGAACTACGACCAGGTACCTGCGAACAAACCTATCGTCGATGCGATCAAGGCGAAAAAACAAGATCCGAGCGGTGCGTTCGTGTGGACCACCTACGCCGCGCTGCAGTCTCTGCAGGCGGGCCTGAACCAGTCAGCCGATCCGGCTGAAATCGCCACCTGGCTGAAAGCGAACTCCGTGGATACCGTAATGGGGCCGCTGTCGTGGGATGAGAAGGGCGACCTGAAGGGCTTTGAATTCGGCGTCTTCGACTGGCATGCCAACGGTACGGCGACCGACGCGAAGTAATGGAATGCCGGATGGCGCTGGCGCTTATCCGGCCTACCGTCCTGGGAAAATACGCTAGCGAATGTAGCCGGGTAAGGCAAGCCGCCACCCGGCTTTTTTTAACGCTTTTCCCAGCCGTTTTGCTGTGCGGTGAAGCCCAGGACCTGCATAAACGCCGCCATGACGCCCCGGTCTTCCACGCCGACATCCGCCATCCACCAGGAGGAGACGTTCGGATTATCATGGATCACTTCTTCTACCAGATATTTTCCCACCCCCCGACGCCGCGTGACGTCACGGATGCGCAGCGAATCCAGCGCGCCCTGAGTGCCGCTCAGGGTGACTCTTACGGCGCCTAACAACCGCTCATTAAATCGTGCCGCGTAGATCCGGTGCGTTTCATCTACGCTTAATGAGGCGGCGGAATACTCCGGCCAGATTTTGCCCAGGTCGATCAGATCCTGATCGCTAAAGTGTTCTAAACGAAGGATGGTCAGCTTCATCGACAGCATGTCCAAATCACAAAAGAGAGTGCAAGTGTACCGAAATAATTCATCCGGACGCTTTCTCTTTTTTTAATCATTTGGCAGGTGATTAATTTTATGACGGTCAGAACCTCAGTTCGAAACATCAGAGAATGAAAAACAGGCAGGATAATACCCTGGAAGGTAGTGTTTTATTCGGCTCATTGTCCCGTTATTTTATGCTGACAACTGCGCTTTTTTTTGTTTATCTATGGTGAAAAGCAGAATATTATCTGTTCTTAATAGACTGAAAAATAGAGGTTTTACGCTGTATTTGCGGAAAATACTGCGCTAAACCATTAATCAGACTGGTAAAAATAGAGTAGTGCAAAAAAAGCACAGTCTGCTTTTTAACCATATAAATACAAAATAAGTACATCACGAATGGGGATTCAGTAAATGAAACGGAATGCGAAAACGATCATCGCAGGGGTGATTGCACTGGCGATGTCACAGGCGGCAATGGCAGAGGATATTAAAGTTGCCGTAGTGGGCGCGATGTCGGGCCCGGTGGCTCAGTGGGGCGACATGGAATTTAACGGCGCGCGTCAGGCCATTAAAGACATCAACGCGAAAGGCGGCATCAAAGGTGACAAGCTGGTAGGCGTGGAATATGACGACGCCTGCGATCCCAAACAGGCCGTCGCGGTGGCGAATAAAATCGTCAACGACGGTATTCAGTATGTCATTGGTCACCTCTGCTCTTCTTCCACTCAGCCAGCGTCAGACATTTACGAAGACGAAGGCATTCTGATGATCTCGCCTGGCGCGACCAACCCGGAACTGACGCAGCGTGGCTATGCGCACATTATGCGTACCGCCGGGCTGGACTCCTCCCAGGGACCAACCGCGGCAAAATATATTCTTGAGAGCGTGAAGCCGCAGCGCATCGCGATCATTCATGACAAACAGCAGTACGGTGAAGGGCTGGCGCGCTCTGTTCAGGATGCGCTGAAAGCGGCAAATGCCAATATCGTCTTTTTTTGACGGCATTACTGCAGGCGAGAAAGACTTTTCTGCCCTGATTGCCCGTCTGAAAAAAGAGAACATCGATTTTGTCTATTACGGCGGCTACTACCCGGAAATGGGTCAGATGCTGCGCCAGGCGCGTTCCGTCGGCCTGAAAACCACGTTCATGGGGCCGGAAGGCGTAGGTAATGCGTCGCTGTCGAATATCGCCGGTGAAGCAGCTGAAGGCATGCTGGTTACCATGCCTAAACGCTATGACCAGGATCCCGCTAACAAAGCGATTGTTGATGCGCTGAAAGCCGATAAAAAAGATCCGACCGGTCCTTACGTGTGGATCACCTACGCCGCCGTGCAGTCACTGGCCACGGCAATGGATCGTTCAGGCAGCAACGCGCCGCTGGATCTGGTGAAAGATTTAAAAACAAACGGTGCTGATACCGTCATTGGGCCGCTGAAATGGGATGAAAAAGGCGATCTAAAGGGATTTGAATTTGGTGTCTTCCAGTGGCACGCCGATGGGTCATCCACGGCCGCCAAATAAGGCAACCACTCGTCATACTTCGAGCCGCAGATGCGTTGGCTGCGTTCACCCACCCCAGTCACGTACGATGTGTACGCTCCTGGGGATGGGCAAACTTGCCGCCTTTCTGCAACTCGAATTATTTAGAGTGGGTTCAACATCCCGGTATGTCGGGTTTAAAAGGTTATTTTATGTCCGAGCAGTTTCTCTACTTTTTGCAGCAGATGTTTAACGGCGTCACGCTGGGAAGCACCTACGCGCTGATCGCTATCGGCTACACCATGGTGTACGGCATTATCGGCATGATCAACTTCGCCCACGGCGAGGTATACATGATCAGTAGCTATGTCTCTTTTATGATTATCGCGGCACTCATGATGATGGGGATTGATACCAGTTGGTTGCTGGTGGCGGCCGGATTCATTGGGGCGATTATCATTGCCAGCGCCTACGGCTGGAGCATTGAGCGGGTGGCCTATCGGCCCGTCCGCAGTTCCAAACGTTTGATTGCGCTGATTTCCGCCATTGGGATGTCTATCTTCCTGCAAAACTACGTCAGCCTGACGGAAGGTTCGCGCGACGTGGCGCTGCCCAGCCTGTTCAACGGGCAATGGGTGGTAGGGGCCAGCGAAAACTTCTCCGCCTCGATCACCACCATGCAACTGGTTATCTGGATTGTGACCTTCCTGGCGATGCTGGCACTGACCATTTTTATCCGTTACTCCCGCATGGGGCGCGCCTGCCGCGCCTGTGCGGAAGATCTGAAAATGGCCAGCCTGCTTGGGATTAACACGGATCGCGTGATTGCGCTGACCTTTGTGATTGGCGCAGCGATGGCGGCGGTGGCCGGCGTGCTGCTCGGGCAATTCTACGGAGTGATCAACCCCTATATCGGCTTTATGGCCGGGATGAAAGCCTTTACCGCAGCGGTGCTTGGCGGGATCGGCAGCATTCCAGGCGCGATGATCGGCGGCCTGATTCTGGGCGTCGCGGAAGCGCTTTCTTCTGCTTATCTGAGTACGGAATACAAAGACGTGGTGTCATTCGCTCTGCTGATTCTGGTACTGCTGGTGATGCCGACCGGGATTCTGGGTCGTCCGGAGGTAGAGAAAGTATGAAACCGATGCATTTTGCGATGGCGCTGCTCTCTGCCGCGATGTTCTTCGTGCTGGCGGGCGTCTTTATGGGCGTACAACTGGAGCTGGATGGTACCAAACTGGTGGTGGATACCGCTGCTGACATCCGCTGGCAGTGGGTATTTATCGGCACTGCCGTGGTCTTTTTCTTCCAGATGCTGCGTCCGGTATTCCAGAAGAGCCTGAAGAGCGTCTCCGGACCGAAGTTTATTCTGCCTGCAATTGATGGCTCAACTGTAAAACAGAAGTTGTTCCTGATTGCCCTGCTGGTGATTGCCGTCGCGTGGCCGTTTATGGTTTCTCGCGGCACGGTGGATATCGCCACGCTAACCATGATTTATATCATTCTCGGCCTGGGGCTGAACGTCGTCGTGGGGCTTTCCGGCCTGCTGGTGCTGGGTTACGGCGGCTTCTACGCGATTGGCGCGTACACGTTTGCACTGCTGAACCACTATTACGGTCTCGGCTTCTGGACCTGCCTGCCGCTGGCGGGACTGGTCGCAGCGGCGGCGGGCTTCCTGCTGGGCTTTCCGGTGCTGCGTCTGCGCGGCGACTACCTGGCGATTGTGACCCTGGGATTCGGTGAGATCGTCCGTATTCTGCTGCTCAACAATACTGAAATCACCGGCGGTCCGAACGGGATCAGCCAGATCCCTAAACCGACGCTGTTTGGTCTCGAGTTCAGCCGTACGGCGCGTGAAGGCGGCTGGGATACTTTCAGTAACTTCTTTGACGTCAAATACGACCCGTCCGACCGGGTGATTTTCCTCTACCTGGTCGCGCTGCTGTTGGTGGTGCTGAGCCTGTTTGTGATAAACCGTCTGCTGCGCATGCCGCTGGGACGGGCGTGGGAAGCGCTGCGTGAAGATGAGATTGCCTGCCGCTCGTTAGGCTTAAGCCCCACGCGCATCAAGCTGACCGCCTTCACCATCAGCGCCGCGTTTGCCGGTTTCGCCGGTACGCTGTTCGCCGCGCGTCAGGGATTTGTCAGCCCTGAGTCGTTCACCTTTGCTGAATCGGCGTTTGTACTGGCGATTGTGGTACTCGGCGGGATGGGCTCGCAGTTTGCGGTGATCCTTGCGGCTATCCTGCTGGTGGTGTCGCGGGAACTGATGCGTGACTTCAATGAATACAGCATGCTGATGCTGGGTGGTTTGATGGTACTGATGATGATCTGGCGTCCGCAGGGCTTGCTGCCGATGACCCGTCCACAGTTGAAGCTGAAAAACGGGGAAGCGAAAGGAGAGCAGGCATGAGTCAGCCCTTATTATCGGTTAACGGCCTGATGATGCGCTTCGGCGGTCTGCTGGCGGTAAACAATGTTGAACTGGAACTGCATCCGCAGGAAATCGTCTCGCTAATAGGCCCAAACGGGGCGGGCAAAACGACGGTATTTAACTGCCTGACTGGTTTTTATAAGCCAACGGGTGGCACCATTAAGCTTCGCGATCAGCACCTTGAAGGGCTGCCGGGCCAGCAAATTGCCCGGATGGGTGTGGTGCGAACCTTCCAGCACGTGCGTTTGTTTCGCGAAATGACGGTGATTGAAAACCTGCTGGTGGCACAGCATCAGCAACTGAAAAGCGGTGTGTTTTCCGGTCTGCTGAAAACCCCGGCATTTCGTCGGGCGCAGAGCGAAGCGCTGGACAGAGCCGCCACCTGGCTTGAGCGTATCGGGCTGCTGGAACATGCGAACCGCCAGGCCAGCAACCTGGCCTATGGCGACCAGCGTCGTCTGGAGATTGCCCGCTGCATGGTGACGCAGCCAGAGATTCTGATGCTGGATGAACCGGCTGCGGGTCTTAACCCGAAAGAGACCAAAGAGCTGGACGAGCTGATTGCTGAACTGCGTAACCATCACAACACCACCATTCTGCTGATTGAGCACGATATGAAGCTGGTGATGGGAATTTCCGACCGTATTTACGTGGTGAACCAGGGCACGCCGCTGGCGAACGGGACGCCGGAGCAGATTCGTAATAACCCGGACGTGATCCGCGCATACCTTGGTGAGGCATAAGATGGAAAAAGTCATGTTGTCCTTTGACAAAGTCAGTGCCCACTACGGCAAAATTCAGGCGCTGCACGAGGTGAGCCTGCACATCAATCAGGGAGAGATTGTGACCCTGATTGGCGCCAACGGCGCAGGGAAAACCACGCTGCTCGGCACGCTGTGCGGCGATCCGCGAGCAACCAGCGGTCGGATTGTGTTTGATGACAAAGACATTACCGACTGGCAAACAGCGAAAATCATGCGCGAAGCGGTGGCGATTGTGCCGGAAGGGCGTCGCGTGTTTTCCCGCATGACGGTGGAAGAGAATCTGGCGATGGGCGGTTTTTTCGCCGAGCGCGATCAGTTCCAGGAACGCATCAAGTGGGTATACGAATTGTTCCCGCGTCTGCATGAGCGTCGTATTCAGCGTGCGGGCACCATGTCCGGCGGTGAACAGCAGATGCTGGCGATTGGTCGTGCGCTGATGAGCGAACCGCGCCTGCTGCTGCTTGATGAGCCGTCGCTGGGGTTGGCGCCGATTATCATCCAGCAGATCTTCGACACCATCGAACAGCTACGCAAAGAGGGGATGACCATTTTCCTTGTTGAGCAGAACGCCAATCAGGCGCTGAAGCTGGCGGACCGTGGCTACGTGCTGGAGAACGGCCATGTCGTTCTCGAAGACACCGGCGACGCATTGCTGGCAAACGAAGCGGTACGCAGCGCGTATTTAGGCGGTTAAACGGTTTGTGATGCCTGATGGCGACGCATTGCGTCTTATCAGGCCTACACGACGTTCGATGTTTACATCCGATGCAGGCCGGGTAAGGCGAAGACGCCACCCGGCTTTTTTTGTTTTCTTGCCACTGAAACGTCATTCACCTGAAGCCTGGCTGTCACCGCTTCGTCATCTAACGGTTATCTTTCTGTCATTCGCGCATGTCATGTTACCTCGCGAGCACAAAACGCGTGATATCGCGCATCCGGCATAATAAGAGAGATGACAATGACATCGTTACGACACACCGCTTTGGGTCTGGCTGTTGGTCTGGCTTTTGTGACGAACGCAATGGCTGTGACCACCATTCCGTTCTGGCATTCCATGGAAGGGGAGTTGGGTAAAGAGGTTGACTCCCTGGCGCAACGTTTCAATGACACCCACCCTGATTACAAAATTGTGCCGGTGTACAAAGGCAACTACGAGCAGAGCCTGAGCGCCGGTATCGCCGCCTTTCGTACCGGAAATGCACCGGCACTGCTGCAGGTTTATGAAGTCGGCACCGCGACCATGATGGCCTCCAAAGCCATCAAGCCGGTGTATGAAGTGTTCAAAGACGCGGGTATTCACTTCGACGAATCGCAGTTTGTGCCGACCGTTTCGGGTTATTACACCGATTCAAAAACCGGCCACCTGCTGTCTCAGCCGTTTAACAGCTCCACGCCGGTGCTGTACTACAACAAAGACGCCTTCAAAAAAGCGGGCTTAGATCCGGAGCAGCCGCCGAAAACCTGGCAGGATCTGGCGGACTATACCGCGAAGCTGAAAGCGGCGGGGATGAAGTGTGGCTACGCCAGCGGCTGGCAGGGCTGGATCCAGATTGAAAACTTCAGCGCCTGGCACGGCCTGCCGGTGGCGACTCAAAACAACGGATTCGACGGCACGGATGCGGTGCTGGAGTTCAACAAACCAGAACAGGTAAAACACATCGCGCTGCTGGAAGAACTGAACAAGAAGGGCGATTTCAGCTACTTCGGGCGTAAAGATGAATCCACCGAGAAGTTCTACAACGGCGACTGCGCCATTACCACCGCCTCGTCCGGTTCGCTGGCGGACATCCGTCACTACGCCAAATTCAACTACGGCGTGGGTATGATGCCGTACGACGCCGACGTGAAGGGCGCGCCGCAGAACGCCATCATCGGCGGTGCGAGCCTGTGGGTGATGCAGGGTAAAGATAGCGATACTTACAAAGGCGTTGCCGAGTTCCTCGACTTCCTGGCAAAACCGGAAAATGCGGCCGAATGGCATCAGAAGACCGGTTATCTGCCGATCACCAAAGCGGCTTACGATCTGACGCGTGAGCAGGGCTTCTATGACAAGAACCCAGGTGCGGATATTGCGACCCGTCAGATGCTGAACAAGCCGCCGTTGCCGTTCACCAAAGGGCTGCGTCTGGGCAATATGCCGCAGATCCGCACCATCGTTGATGAAGAGCTGGAAAGCGTGTGGACCGGTAAGAAAACGCCACAGCAGGCGCTGGACTCTGCGGTAGAACGTGGTAATCAGCTGCTGCGCCGCTTTGAGCAGTCGACCAAATCGTAATATGAAATGCCGGGTGGCGGCTTCGCCTTGCCCGGCCTACGTGAACCTGTAGGCCGGATCAGCGTAGCGCCATCCGGCGCCGTTCAGGAATCACCCCTTATGTCATCATCCCGTCCGGTGTTCCGTTCCCGCTGGCTGCCATATTTGCTGGTTGCGCCACAGTTAGTCATCACCGTTATTTTCTTTATCTGGCCTGCAGGCGAAGCGCTGTGGTATTCGCTGCAAAGCGTCGATCCGTTTGGGCTTTCGAGTCAGTTTGTCGGGCTGGATAATTTCGCCACGCTGTTGCATGACCGCTACTACCTCGACGCCTTCTGGACGACGATCAAATTCAGCGCGCTGGTGACCTTCAGCGGCCTGCTGGTCTCGTTGTTCTTCGCGGCGCTGGTGGATTACGTCGTGCGCGGCAGCCGTCTGTATCAAACACTGATGCTGCTGCCTTACGCCGTAGCCCCTGCGGTCGCCGCCGTATTATGGATTTTCCTGTTTAACCCAGGGCGTGGGCTAATTACCCATTTCCTTGAGCAGTTTGGTTATGACTGGAATCATGCACAGAACAGCGGACAGGCAATGTTCCTGGTCGTTTTTGCCTCTGTCTGGAAGCAGATTAGTTACAACTTCCTTTTCTTCTTTGCCGCGCTGCAATCGATCCCGCGTTCGTTGGTTGAAGCTGCTGCGATCGATGGCGCAGGGCCGGTCCGCCGCTTCTTCAGGCTGGCGTTACCCTTGATCGCGCCGGTGAGTTTCTTCCTGCTGGTGGTCAATCTGGTGTACGCCTTCTTCGATACGTTCCCGGTGATCGATGCCGCGACCGCTGGCGGCCCGGTGCAGGCCACCACCACGCTGATTTATAAGATCTACCGTGAAGGGTTTGCCGGGCTGGATCTCTCTGCGTCCGCCGCGCAGTCGGTGGTACTGATGTTCCTCGTCATCATCCTCACGGTGGTGCAGTTCCGCTATGTGGAAAGTAAGGTGCGTTACCAATGATTGAGAACCGTCGCGGGCTGACGCTTTTCAGCCACACCCTGTTGATACTGGGAATTGCGGTGATTTTGTTTCCGCTGTATGTCGCGTTCGTCGCCGCCACGCTGGACACTAAAGCGGTGTTTGAAACGCCGATGACGCTCATCCCCGGTACGCACCTGTTCGAGAACATGAAGACCATCTGGACCCAGGGCGTGGGCGCCAACAGCGCGCCGTTCTGGCTGATGATGCTCAACAGCTTCATCATGGCGTTCGGGATTACGGTCGGCAAAATCACGGTGTCGATGCTCTCGGCCTTCGCCATCGTCTGGTTCCGCTTTCCGCTGCGTAATCTGTTCTTCTGGATGATCTTCATCACTCTGATGCTGCCGGTAGAGGTGCGTATCTTCCCGACGGTAGAGGTCATTGCCAATCTTGGAATGCTCGACAGCTACGCGGGTTTAACCCTGCCGCTGATGGCCTCGGCGACCGCGACCTTTCTGTTCCGCCAGTTCTTTATGACCCTGCCGGACGAGCTGATTGAAGCGGCGCGCATCGACGGCGCCTCGCCGATGCGCTTTTTCCGCGACATCGTGCTGCCGTTGTCGAAAACTAATCTGGCGGCGCTGTTTGTGATCACCTTTATCTACGGCTGGAATCAGTATTTGTGGCCGCTGCTGATTATTCAGGACGTTAACCTCGGTACCGCCGTGGCGGGCATCAAAGGCATGATCGCCACCGGCGAAGGCACCACCCTCTGGAACCAGGTGATGGCGGCGATGTTGCTCACCCTTATCCCACCCGTAGTCATTGTTTTAGCCATGCAGCGCGCATTTGTCCGCGGCCTGGTCGATAGCGAGAAATAAGATGGCAGGTTTAAAACTTCAGGCAGTCACCAAAAGCTGGGATGGCAAAACCCAGGTGATTCAACCGTTAACGCTCGACGTGGCGGACGGGGAATTTATCGTGATGGTCGGCCCGTCCGGCTGCGGGAAATCAACATTATTGCGTATGGTCGCCGGGCTGGAGCGCGTCACTTCCGGGGATATCTGGATTGACCGCCAACGCGTTACCGAAATGGAGCCGAAAGACAGGGGCATCGCGATGGTCTTCCAGAACTATGCGCTCTACCCGCACATGAGCGTGGAAGAGAACATGGCGTGGGGGCTGAAAATTCGCGGAATGGGCAAGGGCCACATCGAACAGCGTGTGAAAGAAGCGGCGCGGATTCTCGAACTGGACGGGCTGCTCAAACGTCGTCCACGCGAACTCTCCGGCGGTCAGCGTCAGCGCGTGGCGATGGGACGCGCTATCGTGCGTGACCCGGCGGTGTTTCTTTTTGATGAGCCGCTGTCGAATCTGGATGCCAAACTGCGCGTGCAGATGCGCCTGGAGCTGCAACATTTGCACCGTCGTCTGAAAACCACCTCGCTGTACGTGACGCACGATCAGGTCGAAGCGATGACCCTCGCCCAGCGCGTGATGGTGATGAACAAAGGCATTGCCGAGCAGATTGGCACTCCGGTGGAAGTGTACGAAAAACCGGCCACTCGCTTTGTGGCGAGCTTTATCGGCAGCCCGGCAATGAACCTGCTGGAAGGGCGTATCAGCCATACCGGCACCCACTTTGAACTGGATAGCGGTTTGGCATTGCCGATCAACGGGTATTATCGCGGTTACGCCGGGCGTAAGATGACGCTCGGTATCCGCCCGGAGCATATTGCATTAAGCTCACAGGCGGCGGGTGGCGTACCGCTGGTGATGGACACGCTGGAGATGCTGGGCGCCGATAATCTGGCGCACGGTCGCTGGGGCGATCAGAAACTGGTGGTGCGTCTGGCCCATCAGGAACGCCCAAAGGCAGGTAGTACGCTGTGGCTGCATCTGCCGGAAAATCATTTGCACCTTTTTGAGGGTGAAACAGGACAACGTATATGAGCAACTGGCCGTATCCTCGCATCGTCGCCCATCGTGGCGGCGGTAAACTGGCGCCGGAAAATACGCTGGCGGCGATCGACGTCGGCGCGCATTACGGGCACACCATGATCGAGTTCGACGCGAAGCTGTCGAAGGACGGGGAAATTTTCCTGCTGCACGACGATAACCTTGAACGCACCAGCAACGGCTGGGGCGTGGCGGGAGAGCTCAACTGGCAGGATTTGCTGCGGGTGGATGCCGGTGGCTGGTACAGCGGCGAGTTTAAAGGCGAACCGCTGCCGCTGCTCTCGCAGGTGGCGGAGCGCTGTCGTCAACACGGGATGATGGCCAACATTGAAATTAAACCAACCACCGGCACCGGACCGCTGACGGGAAAAGTGATTGCGCTGGCCGCGCGCGATCTGTGGCAGGGGGATGACCGCGCCGCTATTGTCGTCGTTTGAAATTGACGCGCTGGAAGCGGCACAAGCCGCAGTGCCTGAGTTACCGCGGGGACTGCTGCTTGACGAGTGGCGTAATGACTGGCGCGAACTGACCACGCGCCTGGCGTGTGTGTCGATTCACTTGAACCATAAGCTGCTGGATGAAGCGCGGGTGAAAATGCTGAAAGACGCAGGGCTCCATATTCTGGTCTACACCGTCAACAAACCCCAGCGTGCGGCTGAACTGCTACGCTGGGGTGTGGACTGCATTTGTACTGATGCGATTGATGTGATTGGCCCGGACTTTACGGCTGCGGGTTAAGCATATCGCCATTCTGACGCGGCGGTAGCATGTGCTGCTGGCCGCTCTGCTGTTGCGCACCGCCACTCAACATGCCGCCATTGGTATTGGGCAGTGGCTGTTCGCGGACCTGACCCTGCTGGATGCGCTGCTGGTTGTTGTTCATCTGCGTTTGCAGGTGCTGCTGCTGGAGCTGCGTCTGCGTTTTTAATTGCTGATTTAACATCCCTTTCTGCTGGATCTGCTGCGTCTGCATTTGCGTTTGCATCCGCTGCTGGCTGGGGATTTGATAGCCCGGCTGGTTCGGGTTGTTCATTGTGTTAATTGGCTGTGCGAGACAGGCAAACGGCAGGAGCGCTGTCAAAATTAAATATCGTTTCATCATCTTTCCTCCTCTGAGGTCTCTCTTAAGTTTATCCCTTTCCCGGCAAAACGATGATTATTTCAGAGTTATGCACCAGGCTTAGTGGGGGGGCTGACCCCGCATCCAACGGAGAATAACGATGATGAAACCGACGTTTTTGCGCCGGGTAGCCCTTGCTGCTCTGCTCTCAGGAAGTTGTTTCAGTGTGCTTGCTGCCCCCCCTCCGCCGCCTCCGGTCTCGTATGGTGTGGAAGAGGATGTGTTCCATCCCGTTCGTGCGAAGCAGGGGATGGTGGCCTCGGTGGATGCGCTGGCGACAGAAGTTGGGGTGGATATTCTTAAACAGGGTGGTAATGCGGTGGACGCCGCCGTTGCTGTCGGCTATGCGCTGGCAGTGACGCATCCACAGGCTGGGAATCTGGGTGGCGGTGGCTTTATGCTGCTGCGAACCAAAGATGGCAATACGACGGCTATCGACTTTCGCGAAATGGCCCCCGCTAACGCCACGCGCGATATGTTCCTTGACGATCAGGGCAATCCGGACAGTAAAAAAATCGCTGACCTCGCACCTCGCCTCCGGCACGCCGGGCACCGTTGCAGGCTTTTCGCTGGCGCTGGAAAAATACGGCACTCTGCCGCTCAACAAGGTGGTGCGTCCGGCTATTAAACTGGCGGAAGAAGGCTTCGTGGTGAACGATGCGCTGGCGGACGATCTCAAAACCTACGGCAGTGAAGTCATTCCGAATCACGAAAACAGCAAAGCCATTTTCTGGAAGGACGGTGAGCCGCTGAAAAAGGGTGACAAACTGGTGCAGAAGAACCTGGCAAAAAGCCTTGAGCTGATTGCGGAAAAGGGGCCGGAGGCCTTCTATAAAGGGGCGATTGCCGACCAGATAGCGCAGGAGATGCAGAAAAACGGCGGGCTGATGACTAAAGAGGATTTGGCGGACTATAAAGCGGTAGAGCGCACGCCAATTAGCGGCGACTATCGTGGGTATCAGGTCTTCTCGATGCCGCCTCCGTCGTCTGGCGGTATTCACATCGTGCAGATCCTGAATATCCTCGAAAACTTCGATATGAAGAAATACGGTTTCGGCAGTGCGGATGCGATGCAGGTGATGGCGGAAGCGGAGAAACAGGCCTATGCCGATCGTTCGGAATATCTGGGCGACCCGGATTTTGTGAAGGTGCCATGGCAGGCGCTGACCAACAAAGATTACGCCAAATCCATTGCCGAACGGATTGATATTAATAAGGCGAAACCCTCCAGTGAAATTCGTCCAGGTAAGCTTGCGCCTTACGAGAGTAACCAGACTACCCACTTCTCGGTGGTGGATAAAGACGGTAACGCCGTGGCGGTGACGTATACCCTCAACACCACCTTCGGCACCGGCATTGTGGCGGGTAACACCGGTATTCTGCTGAATAATGAGATGGATGATTTCTCGGCGAAACCGGGCGTGCCTAACGTCTATGGTCTGGTGGGCGGCGATGCTAACGCCGTTGGGCCGAAGAAACGTCCGCTATCGTCCATGTCGCCCACCATTGTGGTGAAAGACGATAAAACCTGGCTGGTCACCGGCAGTCCGGGTGGGAGCCGGATTATCACCACGGTGCTGCAAATGGTGGTGAACAGCATCGATTTCGGTATGAATGTGGCGGAAGCCACCAACGCGCCGCGTTTCCATCATCAGTGGTTGCCGGATGAGCTGCGTGTGGAGAAAGGCTTCAGCCCCGATACCCTTAAATTGCTTGAGCAGAAAGGGCAAAAAGTGGTTCTGAAAGAGGCGATGGGCAGCACACAGAGCATTATGGTAGGGCCTGACGGCGCGCTGTACGGCGCATCTGACCCCCGTAGCGTGGACGATTTAACGGCGGGGTATTGATTTTGTTGCCGGGTGGCGGCGTCGCCTGACCCGGCCTGCCACTGTACAAACGTAGGCCCGGTAAGCGCCACCAGGCAATTTGTCACTTCATCCGCGCCATAAAATAGGCATCGACGTACTCGCCGTTACGCAAGCCGTACTTCTTGCCGGTGCCTTCAATTTCAAAACCATATTTTTTATACACCGCGATGGCGGGCGCGTTATCGACAAACACCGTTAATTCAATGCGTTCAACGCGTAGCCAGTTGTCGCACATGTCGATCATGGTCCGCATTAACGCGCTGGCGACACCGCGGTTTTGCCAGTGTGTATCGACGCAAATACCAAAATCTGCGACGTGACTCCGGCGCGGACGCTGAGCGACGGCAATGCACAAATGTCCAACCACGCGATCGCCAACGCAGGCGACAAGTTGTTTGATGCCAGGCTGTTCGGCGAGTCGCGCCTGCCACATCTCACTGGAAGGATGAGGAACCTGTAGCGTGTTGTGATACACCTCCGGCTGGGCGTGAATCTGACGAATCGCGTCGTAATCTTTGGTTTCAGCGTGGCGTATCACTATCTCAGTCATTCCTTATCTCCTTCAGGGTTAATGGCGTAGTTACAGTCGCTGAGATTTAAAACACCGTCAACGGCATTTTTTTGCAAAAAGTAATGGACAAGTGCAAATGAGAATGATTATTATTGCTTTGCGTTCAGGAAGACCCCTCGTGGAGAACCTGAAAGCACGACATTGCTCACATTGCTTCCAGTATTACTTTAGCCAGCCGGGTGCTGGCTTTTTTTTTGATTTTTTTCAGCCTGGCTTACTTGTCATTTTGTCCCCGGGAAGTGCTCGTGCTCCTCACGCACATTAAGTACGCTCCGGGCCCTGCGCGCTTGCCGTGAACAAACTGACCGCGACGCCGACGGCCGATCGGTCTGCATCGGCATCCCCGTCTTCAGGAGACGTCCCGCATTTAGTCTCTCTGCGCTTTGCGCTATGGTGTATGCATCGTTTTTCAAAAAAGGACGGCACCATGACGTTACATTGCGCATTTATTGGATTCGGCAAGAGTACGACTCGCTACCATCTTCCATACGTTCTCAATCGTAAAGACACCTGGCATGTGGCGCATATCTTCCGCCGCCATGCGAAGCCGGAAGAGCAGGCGCCGATTTACTCGCACATCCATTTCACCAGCGATCTGAATGAAGTTCTCGATGATCCGCAGGTCAAACTGGTCATCATCTGTACCCACGCCGACAGCCACTTTGACTACGCAAAACGGGCGCTGGAAGCCGGAAAGAACGTGCTGGTTGAGAAACCCTTCACCCCGACGATGATTGAAGCGAAAGTCCTGTTTGAACTGGCGCAAAGCAAAGGGCTGACCGTCACGCCGTACCAGAACCGTCGCTTTGATTCCTGTTTCCTGACCGCCAAAAAAAGCCATTGAAAGCGGCAAACTCGGTGAGATCGTGGAAGTGGAAAGTCACTTCGATTACTACCGTCCGGTCGCTGAAAGCAAACCGGGTTTGCCGCAGGATGGATCGTTCTATGGCCTTGGCGTGCATATGATGGACCAAATCATCTCCCTGTTCGGGCGTCCGGATCACGTCACGTATGACATTCGCAGTCTGCGCAATAAAGCCAACCCGGACGACACGTTCGAAGCTCAGCTGTTTTACGGTGATTTAAAGGCTATCGTCAAAACCAGCCATCTGGTGAAAATCGACTACCCGAAGTTTATTGTTCACGGCACCAAAGGGTCGTTTATCAAGTACGGCATTGACCAGCAGGAAACCAGCCTGAAGGCTAATATCATGCCGGGCGAGCCAGGTTTCGCGGCGGATGATTCCGTGGGTGTGCTGGAGTATGTGAATGACGACGGCGTGACGGTGAAAGAAGAGCTAAAACCGGAAACCGGCGACTACGGTCGCGTCTATGATGCGTTGTTTAAAACTATTACCAGCGGTGCGCCAAATTATGTCAAGGAATCTGACGTTCTGACCAACCTTGAACTCCTTGAACGGGCATTCGAACAGGCCTCTCCATCCACCATTACCCTCGCCCGATAAGCCGAATTGACTCCTCTCGGGTTGTTCATAATTTTTGAACAGAGGAGTCAATTTTCACCCTCTATGATTGATGATGGATTCGGTCCACACTAACTCCATCGAAAACATCTGGGGGGTGAATACAATGATCTACTTACGCAAAGCAAACGACCGTGGCCACGCGAATCATGGCTGGCTGGATTCCTGGCATACCTTCTCTTTTGCGGATTACTACGATCCCAACTTTATGGGCTTTTCGGCGCTGCGCGTGATTAACGACGATGTGATCGACGCCGGTCAGGGATTCGGTACTCACCCGCATAAAGACATGGAAATCCTGACCTACGTGCTGGAAGGCGCGGTAGAACACCAGGACAGCATGGGCAATAAAGAGCAGGTGCCGGCGGGTGAGTTCCAGATTATGAGCGCGGGAACCGGGATCCGTCACTCTGAGTACAACCCGAGCAAAACGGATCGTCTGCGCCTGTATCAGATCTGGATCATTCCGGAAAAAAATGGCATCACGCCGCGCTACGAGCAGCGCCGCTTCGACGCCACACAGGGCAAACAGCTGGTACTTTCGCCGGATGCACGTGACGGTTCGCTGAAAGTGTATCAGGACATGGAGCTGTATCGCTGGGCGCTGGTGAAAGGTGAGCAGTCCGTGCATCAGATTGCCGCAGAACGTCGCGTCTGGATCCAGGTGGTCAAAGGCGAGGTGAGCATTAACGGCACGAAAGCCACCACCAGCGACGGTCTGGCGATTTGGGATGAGCAGGCGCTGTCAATCCATGCCGACAGCGATAGTGAAATCCTGCTGTTTGATCTGCCGCCCGTATAAATAATTACGCAACCTTCCCTTTAAACGGGGAAGGTTGCGCTTTGTCCGTGATAAACTGAGCAAATCTTTCACTTACGATTTCTCAGGACGATGAAGAAGAAAAGACCCGTACTTCAGGATGTAGCTGACCGTGTTGGCGTGACCAAAATGACGGTCAGCCGTTTTTTGCGTAACCCGGAGCAAGTCTCCGTTGCCCTGCGGGGCAAGATCGCTGCTGCACTTGATGAACTGGGTTATATTCCCAATCGCGCGCCTGATATTCTCTCTAACGCCACCAGCCGGGCCATTGGCGTTCTGCTACCGTCATTAACCAATCAGGTTTTTTCTGAAGTCTTACGCGGCATTGAGGCCGTGACGGATGCGCATGGTTATCAAACTATGCTGGCGCACTACGGCTATAAGCCGGAGATGGAGCAGGAGCGGCTGGAATCGATGCTCTCCTGGAACATCGATGGGCTGATCCTGACTGAGCGCACTCATACCCCGCGCACGTTAAAAATGATCGAGGTGGCGGGAATTCCGGTAGTGGAACTGATGGACAGCCAGTCACCTTGCCTCGATATTGCTGTGGGTTTTGACAACTTTGAAGCCGCGCGTCAGATGACCGCTGCGATTATCGCGCGCGGACATCGTCACGTCGCCTATCTTGGGGCACGTCTCGACGAACGTACTATCATCAAACAGAAGGGTTACGAACAGGCGATGCTGGATGCGGGTCTGGCGCCCTATAGTGTGATGGTGGAGCAGTCTTCTTCTTACTCCTCGGGTATTGAACTTATCCGTCAGGCGCGTCGCGAGTATCCGCAACTGGACGGTATCTTCTGTACTAACGACGACCTTGCAGTGGGCGCAGCCTTTGAATGCCAGCGTTTAGGGCTGAAAATCCCGGACGACATGGCCATCGCCGGTTTCCACGGTCATGATATCGGCCAGGTGATGGAGCCGCGTCTGGCCAGCGTGCTGACGCCGCGCGAGCGAATGGGCAGCATTGGCGCAGAACGTCTGCTGGCGCGTATTCGTGGGGAGAGCGTCACGCCAAAAATGTTAGATTTAGGTTTCACCTTGTCACCGGGTGGATCTATTTAAACCGACAAGTTTGAAGTAGCTCACACTTATTCACTTCTCGCACATTTGGATATTGCTTCTGTTTTAATCAGGCTGGACAATGTTACCGATAACTGTTACCCGTAACAATTTCTGAACCTTGTACTGTGGGGGCACTACTTTGAGCACGACTAACCATGATCACCACATTTACGTTCTGATGGGCGTATCGGGCAGCGGCAAATCCGCTGTCGCCAGCGAAGTGGCGCATCAACTGCATGCCGCGTTTCTTGATGGTGATTTTCTCCATCCGCGTCGCAACATTGAGAAAATGGCGTCCGGTGAGCCACTCAATGATGACGACCGTAAACCGTGGTTGCAGGCGCTGAATGACGCTGCGTTTGCGATGCAGCGTACCAACAAAGTGTCGCTGATCGTTTGTTCTGCGCTGAAAAAACACTACCGTGATCTGCTGCGTGACGGTAATCCAAACCTTTCTTTCATCTACCTGAAAGGCGATTTCGACGTGATCGAAAGCCGTCTGAAGGCGCGTAAAGGCCATTTCTTCAAAACCCAGATGCTGGTAACTCAGTTTGAAACGCTGCAGGAGCCAGGTGCTGACGAAAACGATGTACTGGTGGTGGATATCGATCAGCCGCTGGAAGGTGTTGTTGCCAGCACCATCGAGGTCATTAATAAAAGGCAGTAAGTTTTGAGTACATTAACGCTTGTTTTAACAGCAGTAGGCTCCGTTCTGCTGCTGTTGTTTTTAGTGATGAAGGCACGTATGCATGCCTTCGTTGCTTTGATGGTGGTGTCTATTGGTGCAGGTCTCTTTTCCGGTATGCCGCTCGATAAAATCGCGGCGACCATGGAAAAAGGGATGGGAGGAACGCTGGGCTTCCTGGCGATTGTGGTCGCTCTGGGGGGCTATGTTCGGCAAGATTTTGCATGAAACGGGCGCGGTCGATCAGATTGCGGTCAAGATGCTGAAATCGTTCGGCCACAGTCGCGCGCACTATGCGATTGGGCTGGCGGGACTCATTTGCGCGTTACCGTTGTTCTTTGAAGTGGCCATTGTTCTGCTGATTAGCGTCGCGTTCTCGATGGCGCGCCATACCGGTACGAACCTGGTGAAGCTGGTGATCCCGCTGTTTGCGGGCGTGGCGGCGGCCGCGGCATTTCTGCTGCCGGGGCCCGCGCCGATGCTGCTCGCCTCGCAGATGCACGCCGACTTCGGCTGGATGATTCTGATTGGTCTGTGCGCCGCGATTCCGGGGATGATCATCGCCGGGCCGCTGTGGGGCAACTTTATCAGCCGCTACGTTGAGCTGAACATTCCTGACGATATTACCGAACCGCACCTGGGCGAGGGCAAAATGCCGTCCTTTGGCTTCAGCCTGTCGCTGATCCTGCTGCCGCTGGTGCTGGTTGGGCTGAAAACCATCGCCGCACGCTTTGTGCCGGTCGGTTCTATGGCTTACCAGTGGTTTGAATTTGTCGGACATCCGTTCACCGCGATTCTGGTGGCTTGCCTGGTGGCGATTTATGGCCTGGCGATGCGTCAGGGGATGCCGAAAGATAAGGTCATGGAGATCTGTGGTCATGCGCTGCAACCGGCGGGGATCATCCTGCTGGTGATTGGTGCTGGCGGTGTCTTCAAGCAGGTGCTGGTGGATTCTGGCGTGGGCCCGGCGCTGGGTGAAGCGCTGACCGGAATGGGCTTGCCGATTGCCATTACCTGCTTCGTGCTGGCGGCAGCGGTGCGTATCATTCAGGGCTCCGCGACCGTCGCCTGCTTAACGGCGGTGGGACTGGTGATGCCGGTAATTGAACAACTGAACTTCTCCGGGGCGCAGATGGCGGCACTGTCTATCTGTATCGCGGGCGGTTCGATCGTCGTCAGTCATGTGAACGATGCCGGTTTCTGGCTGTTCGGGAAATTCACCGGTGCGACAGAAGCACAAACGCTGAAGACCTGGACGATGATGGAAACCATCCTCGGCACTGTCGGCGCAATTGTGGGTATGGTGGCGTTTTCACTGCTCAGTTGAAAAAAGGTAGGCCGGGCGATTGCCCGGCCAAATTGTATTATCCCTTCATCCACATCCGAATGCCGTCCAGGAACATCTGGGTCGCCATCATCACCAGAATCAATCCCATCAGGCGTTCCAGCGCGTTCACCCCTTTTTCTCCCAGCAGACGCAGAAACAGCGACGACTGCAGCAGAATCACAAACGTGCCGCCCCAGGCCAGCAGCAGAGCAATGACCAGATGTCCCATCTGATTCGGGTACTGATGTGATAACAGCATCAGCGTGGCCAGAATCGTTGGACCGGCAACTAACGGGATCGCCAGCGGGACAATAAAGGGCTCTTCGCCTGCCGGCAGCCCGGCGCTGTTTCCGGTGGCGCTGGGGAAGATCATCTTGATAGCGATCAGGAACAGGATAATACCTCCGGATATTGAAACCGTTTCGGCTCGCAAATTCAGGAATGCGAGAATTTTCTCGCCCGCGAAAAGGAAAATCAGCATCAGCAACAGCGCAATGAACAGCTCGCGCACCATGATCGCCCGACGCCGTTTCGGTTCGGTATGTTTCAGTACGGACATGAAAATGGGCAAGTTACCGAGCGGATCCATAATCAGGATCAATAAAACGGTTGCAGAAATGATTTCATTCATAACTCAAATTCCCTGATAATTGCCGCGGACTTTCTGCTCGCTTAAGCAGCGGGATAAGTCGCATTACTGATGGCATCGCTATCATTGATTAAATTCACTTGCGACTTTGGCTGCTTTTTGTATGGTGAAGGATGAGCCAGTAGGACACTGGTCAGCATACACAGCACACATCTTTGCAGGAAAAAACGCTATGAAAAATGTTGGTTTTATCGGCTGGCGCGGTATGGTCGGCTCTGTTCTCATGCAACGCATGGTTGAAGAGCGCGACTTCGACGCCATTCGCCCTGTTTTCTTTTCGACTTCCCAGTTTGGGCAGGCAGCGCCGACATTCGGCGGTACCTCAACTGGCACACTTCAGGACGCTTTCGATCTGGACGCGCTGAAAGCGCTCGATATCATCGTGACCTGTCAGGGCGGCGATTATACCAACGAAATCTATCCAAAGCTTCGTGAAAGCGGATGGCAGGGTTACTGGATTGACGCGGCCTCTTCGCTGCGCATGAAAGATGACGCCATCATTATTCTCGACCCGGTTAACCAGGATGTCATCACCAGGGGTTTGAACAACGGGATTAAAACCTTTGTCGGCGGGAACTGTACCGTTAGCCTGATGTTGATGTCGTTGGGCGGTCTGTTTGCCAACGATTTGGTGGACTGGGTGTCAGTTGCGACTTACCAGGCGGCCTCCGGCGGCGGCGCGCGCCATATGCGCGAACTGCTCAACCAGATGGGCCAGTTGCATAACTACGTCGCTGATGAACTGGCAACGCCGTCTTCCGCCATTCTCGATATCGAACGCAAAGTGACCCAACTGACCCGTAGCGGTGAACTGCCGGTGGATAATTTTGGCGTGCCGCTGGCGGGCAGCCTGATTCCGTGGATCGACAAACAGCTTGATAACGGCCAGAGCCGCGAAGAGTGGAAAGGTCAGGCGGAAACCAACAAGATCCTCGATACCTCCTCCGTCATTCCGGTCGATGGCCTGTGCGTGCGCGTTGGCGCGCTGCGCTGCCACAGTCAGGCATTCACCATTAAACTGAAAAAAGACGTATCCATTCCGACCGTGGAAGAACTGCTGGCGGCTCACAATCCGTGGGCGAAAGTGGTACCAAACGATCGGGATATCACCATGCGTGAGTTAACCCCAGCGGCCGTTACCGGCACGTTGACCACGCCGGTTGGCCGTCTGCGTAAGCTGAATATGGGACCGGAGTTCCTGTCAGCCTTTACGGTGGGCGACCAACTGCTCTGGGGGGGCGGCTGAGCCGTTGCGACGCATGTTGCGCCATCTGGCGTAACCGCGTTGGTTTACATGGGGTGCTGAGTCACCCCTTTTTTATGCGTAAAAAAAGGAGTAAACGCAAATGTATAGTCTTTATGCAGGAGTTAATTAAAGTGTTGGCTATTCTTTAAGGGTGTCCTGATCTCAGTATCAGGGCTTTACCTGAAGGTAGGACGGGGCAGAGAGGATGCACAATTGTGCTGCGCCGTTCAGGTCAAAAAAAGTGTCGCTAACTGATGTCGAAAATCAGTTGGAGGAGTGACACCAAAAAACAGGATGAAAACCATGTCCGATCGTATCGATAGAGACGTGATTAATGCGCTAATCGCAGGCCATTTTGCGGATCCTTTTTCCGTACTCGGTATGCACCAGACCTCAGCCGGACTCGAAGTCCGCGCGCTTTTACCTGACGCCACTGAAGTGTGGGTGATTGAACCTAAAACCGGACGCAAAGTCGGCAAACTGGACTGCCTCGACTCGCGCGGTTTTTTCAGTGGCGTATTACCTCGCCGTAAAAATCCTTTTCGCTACCAGCTCGCTGTTGTCTGGCATGGCCAGCAAAATCTGATTGATGATCCCTACCGTTTTGGTCCTCTTATTCAGGATATGGATGCCTGGCTGCTGTCGGAAGGCACGCATTTGCGTCCGTATGAAACCCTGGGCGCGCATGCGGACACGATGGATGGCGTCACGGGGACGCGTTTCTCCGTCTGGGCGCCGAACGCGCGTCGCGTTTCCGTGGTGGGTCAATTTAACTTCTGGGATGGTCGCCGTCACCCGATGCGTCTGCGCAAAGAAAGCGGCATCTGGGAACTGTTTATCCCCGGCGCACAGCATGGTCAGCTCTACAAATATGAGATGATCGACGCCAATGGCAACCTGCGGGTGAAAGCCGATCCTTACGCCTTTGAAGCGCAGATGCGTCCGGAAACGGCTTCGCTCATTTGCGGCCTGCCCGAAAAAGTTGTGCAAACCGAGGCGCGTAAAAAGGCCAATCAGTTTGATGCGCCGATCTCCATCTATGAAGTCCATCTGGGTTCGTGGCGTCGTCATACCGATAACAACTTCTGGCTGAGCTATCGCGAGCTGGCTGACCAGCTTATCCCGTACGTGAAATGGATGGGCTTTACCCATCTTGAACTGTTGCCGGTGAATGAGCATCCATTTGACGGAAGCTGGGGTTACCAGCCAACGGGCCTTTATGCGCCAACACGTCGTTTCGGTACGCGCGATGATTTCCGTTATTTCGTGAACGCCGCGCATCAGGCAGGTTTGAACGTGATCCTTGACTGGGTGCCGGGCCACTTCCCGTCGGATGACTTTGCTCTCGCCGAATTCGATGGCACCAAACTGTACGAGCATAGCGATCCACGCGAAGGGTATCACCAGGACTGGAACACGCTGATCTACAACTACGGTCGTCGTGAAGTCAGTAACTATCTGGTGGGGAACGCCCTGTACTGGATTGAGCGCTTTGGTATTGATGCCCTGCGCGTGGATGCCGTGGCGTCGATGATTTATCGCGATTACAGCCGCAAAGAGGGCGAGTGGATCCCAAATGAGTTCGGCGGCCGCGAAAACCTGGAAGCGATCGAGTTTTTACGCAATACCAACCGTATTCTCGGTGAACAGGTTTCGGGCGCGGTGAGTATGGCGGAAGAGTCAACGGACTTCCCGGGTGTCTCCCGACCGCAGGATATGGGCGGTCTGGGTTTCTGGTACAAGTGGAACCTCGGCTGGATGCACGACACTCTCGATTACATGAAGCTGGATCCGGTTTACCGCCAGTATCATCATGACAAGCTGACCTTCGGCATGCTCTACAACTACACCGAAAACTTCGTTCTGCCGTTGTCGCATGACGAAGTGGTCCACGGTAAGAAATCGATTCTCGACCGCATGCCGGGCGACGCGTGGCAGAAATTTGCCAACCTGCGCGCTTACTATGGCTGGATGTGGGCCTTCCCGGGCAAGAAACTGCTGTTTATGGGCAACGAGTTTGCTCAGGGGCGTGAATGGAATCACGATGCCAGCCTTGACTGGCATCTGCTGGAAGGCGGCGACAACTGGCACCACGGTGTGCAGCGGCTGGTACGCGACCTCAACCTGACCTATCGGCACCACAAAGCGTTACATGAACTCGACTTTGATTCTTACGGTTTCGAATGGCTGGTGGTTGATGACCACGAACGTTCAGTTCTGATCTTTGTCCGTCGCGATAAGGTCGGAAATGAAATTATCGTCGCCAGCAACTTCACGCCGGTGCCGCGTCACGGTTACCGCTTTGGGGTCAATCAGCCGGGCAAATGGCGCGAAATTCTCAATACCGACTCGATGCACTACCACGGCAGCAATGCCGGGAACGGCGGGGCGGTCCATACTGATGAGATTTCCAGCCATGGACGTCCGCAATCGCTTAGTCTGACTCTGCCGCCGTTGTCGACAATCTGGCTGGTCCGGGAGGGCGAATGACGCAACTGGTTGCCGGTAACGCCGCACCGCATGGCGCAACGTATGACGGACAGGGGGGTGAATTTCACGCTCTTTTCCGCGCATGCTGAACGCGTTGAGCTGTGTGTGTTTGACGCGTCAGGCAATGAGTTGCGCTATGACCTGCCGGCGCGTACCGGAGATGTCTGGCACGGCTATCTGGCTGGTGCCCGTCCTGGTCTGCGTTATGGCTACCGCGTGCATGGGCCGTGGCAGCCCGCGCAGGGGCACTGGTTTAACCCGGCGAAGCTGCTGATTGATCCCTGTGCGCGTCGTGTAGAGGGCGACCTGAAAGATGATCCGCTGATGCATGCGGGTTATGACCAGCCAGATCATCGCGATAACGTTGCCATTGCGCCGAAGTGCGTGGTGACCGTTGATCGCTATGACTGGGAAGACGATGCCCCACCGCGCACGCCGTGGGGCAACACCGTCATCTATGAAGCGCATGTCAAAGGCTTAACGTATCTGCATCCGCAGATCCCGGCGGAGATTCGCGGCACGTACAAAGCGCTCGGTCATCCGGTGATGATCGATTACCTGAAGCATTTGGGGATTACCGCGCTGGAATTGCTGCCGGTGGTGCATTTTGTCAGCGAGCCGCGTCTGCAACGGTTGGGGCTGTCCAACTATTGGGGCTACAACCCGGTCGCGTTGTTTGCGCTACATCCGGCTTATGCCTGCTCACCAGAGACAGCGCTGGATGAGTTCCGTGACGCCGTTAAGGCGCTGCACAAAGCAGGCATTGAGGTCATTCTCGACATTGTACTCAACCACAGTGCCGAGCTGGATCGCGACGGGCCGTTCATCTCTCTGCGCGGAATCGACAACCGTAGCTATTATTGGATCAGAGAGGATGGCGATTATCACAACTGGACCGGTTGCGGCAACACGCTCAATCTTAGCCATCCTGGCGTGGCGGAATATGCCCTGGAATGCCTGCGTTACTGGGTTGAAACCTGCCATGTCGATGGTTTTCGTTTTGACCTGGCATCGGTGATGGGGCGTACGCCGGCGTTTCGCCAGGATGCGCCGCTGTTCACCGCCATCAAACAGTGCCCGGTGCTGTCTGCCGTTAAGCTTATCGCTGAACCGTGGGATATTGGGGCCGGCGGGTATCAGGTGGGGAATTTCCCCGCGCCGTTCGCGGAGTGGAACGATCATTTTCGCGATGCGACACGCCGCTTCTGGCTACAGCGTAATCTGTCGCTCGGCGAGTTTGCCGGGCGCTTTGCGGCTTCCAGTGACGTGTTTAAGCGCGATGGGCGCAAACCCTCCGCTTCCGTCAATCTGGTGACCGCGCATGACGGTTTTACGCTCAGAGACTGCGTTTGTTTCAATCAGAAACACAATGAGGCAAACGGAGAGGAAAATCGGGACGGAACCGACAATAACCATAGCAATAATCATGGTAAAGAAGGATTAGGTGGCACTCTGGAGGTCGTCGAACGTCGACGCGACAGCATTCATGCATTGCTGACGACGCTTTTACTTTCTCAGGGAACGCCGATGTTGCTGGCCGGTGATGAACACGGACATAGCCAGCATGGCAACAATAACGCCTACTGCCAGGACAATGCGTTGACCTGGCTGGACTGGTCGCAGGCGAGCGGGGGGATTAATCGATTTTACCGCCGCATTGATAAAACTGCGCCAGCAAATCCCGGCTCTGGTGGGAGACCACTGGTGGGAAGAGGGAGGTGGCAACGTGTGCTGGCTTAACCGCCACGCACAACCACTGAGTGCGGATGAGTGGCAAAACGGGCCAATGCAGATGCAAATCCTGCTGTCGGGCCGTTTTCTGATTGCCATCAATGCCGCATCGGATACCGCTGAAATTGTTTTACCTGAAGGGGAATGGCGCGCTGTTCCTCCGTTTGCCGGAGAGGATAATCCGGTAATTACGGCTGTCTGGCCGGGACCTGCGCACGGACTGTGTGTGTTCCAGAGATGATCAAAAAGGAGTTAGTCATGGTGAATTTAGAGAAGAACAACCGTTTAATGTTGGCGCGCCAGTTGCCGTTGAAATCTGTTGCCCTGATTCTGGCGGGGGGGGCGTGGCACCCGTCTGAAAGATTTAACCAACAAGCGCGCAAAACCGGCCGTTCACTTTGGTGGTAAGTTTCGTATTATCGATTTTGCTTTATCTAACTGTCTTAACTCCGGGATCCGCCGTATTGGCGTCATCACGCAATATCAGTCCCACACTCTGGTACAGCATATTCAGCGTGGCTGGTCGTTCTTTAGCGAGGAGATGAATGAGTTCGTCGATTTGCTACCTGCCCAACAAAGAATGCAGGGCGAAAACTGGTATCGCGGCACGGCAGATGCTGTGACGCAGAACCTCGATATTATCCGTCGTTATAAGGCGGAATATGTGGTGATCCTGGCGGGTGACCATATCTATAAGCAAGACTACTCGCGCATGCTGATCGACCACGTCGAGAAGGGCGCGCGCTGCACTGTGGCCTGTATGCCAGTGCCTATCGAAGAGGCCAGCGCGTTTGGCGTAATGGCGGTCGATGAAAACGATAAGATTATTGAGTTCGTTGAAAAACCGGCGAACCCACCCGCGATGCCAGGCGATGCTACGAAATCTCTTGCCAGCATGGGGATCTACATTTTTGATGCTGATTACCTTTATGAGTTGCTGGAAAAGGATGACAGCGACGAAGGATCAAGCCATGACTTCGGCAAAGATATCATTCCGACAGTCACCAAAGCTGGCATGGCTTATGCACATCCTTTCCCATTGTCGTGCGTCCAGTCTGATCCGGAGTCTGAGCCGTACTGGCGTGATGTCGGAACGCTGGAAGCATACTGGAAAGCGAACCTTGATCTGGCATCCGTGACGCCAGAACTGGATATGTACGACCAGAACTGGCCGATTCGCACCCATATGGAATCACTTCCGCCAGCGAAATTTGTGCAGGACCGCTCGGGCAGCCACGGTATGACGCTGAACTCGTTGGTTTCCGGCGGCTGTATTATTTCGGGTTCTGTGGTGGTGCAGTCTGTTCTGTTCCCGCGCGTGCGGGTGAATTCATTCTGTAATATTGATTCGGCAGTGTTGCTACCCGAAGTCTGGGTAGGACGCTCATGCCGCCTGCGTCGCTGCATTATTGATCGTGCCTGCGTTATCCCTGAAGGCATGGTGATTGGCGAAAATGCGGAAGAAGATGCTCGTCGCTTCTACCGTTCCGAGGAAGGCATTGTGCTGGTGACGCGCGAAATGTTGCGCAAACTGCAGGTCAAACAGGAGTGAGAATGCAGGTTTTACATGTATGTTCGGAGATGTTTCCCCTGTTGAAAACAGGTGGTTTGGCCGATGTGATTGGCGCGTTGCCGGCGGCGCAAATCGCGGATGGTGTGGATGCCCGCGTTCTGCTGCCCGCGTTTCCCGACATCCGTCGGGGTGTTACGGATGCGCAAGTGGTCAGCCGCCGCGACACATTCGCAGGCAGAATTAGCCTGCTGTTTGGTCATTACAACGGGGTGGGAATTTACCTGATTGATGCCCCGCATCTCTACGATCGTCCGGGGAGTCCGTATCACGATACAAACCTGTTTGCCTACACCGATAACGTGCTGCGTTTTGCGCTACTGGGGTGGGTGGGATGTGAAATGGCCTGCGGGCTTGATCCATTCTGGCGCCCGGATGTCGTGCATGCGCACGACTGGCATGCAGGTCTGGCACCTGCGTATCTGGCCGCACGTGGGCGTCCGGCGAAATCGGTATTTACCGTGCACAATCTGGCGTATCAGGGCATGTTTTATGCCCAGCACATGAATGACATCCAGTTGCCATGGTCGTTCTTTAACATGCACGGTCTGGAGTTTAATGGTCAGATTTCATTTCTGAAGGCTGGGTTGTACTACGCCGACCATATCACGGCGGTCAGCCCGACCTATGCGCGTGAGATAACTGAGCCGCAGTTTGCCTACGGTATGGAAGGCTTGCTGCAACAGCGCCACCGGGAGGGCCGTCTTTCCGGCATCCTGAACGGGGTGGATGAGAAAATCTGGAGCCCGGAAACGGATCTGTTGCTGGCGGCGCGCTACACGCGGGATTCGCTGGAAGAGAAGGCGGAAAACAAACGCCAGTTGCAGATAGCAATGGGGCTGAAGGTGAATGACAAAGTTCCGCTGTTTGCTGTCGTCAGTCGCCTGACCAGCCAGAAGGGGCTGGATCTGGTGCTGGAGGCGCTGCCGGGCCTGCTGGAGCAGGGCGGACAACTGGCGCTGCTGGGGGCGGGCGATCCGGTGTTGCAGGAAGGTTTCCTTGCCGCCGCCGCCGAATATCCCGGCCAGGTCGGTGTGCAGATTGGCTACCACGAAGCGTTTTCGCACCGCATCATGGGCGGATCGGACGTCATTCTGGTGCCGAGCCGCTTTGAGCCGTGCGGCTTAACGCAACTCTACGGGCTGAAGTACGGCACGTTGCCGCTGGTACGGCGTACCGGTGGACTGGCTGACACGGTGTCCGACAGCTCGCTGGAAAACCTTGCCGATGGCATCGCCAGCGGGTTTGTGTTTGAGGACAGTAATGCCTGGTCTTTGCTGCGCGCTATTCGCCGCGCTTTCGTGCTGTGGTCTCGACCTTCGCTCTGGCGGTTTGTACAACGGCAAGCGATGGCGATGGATTTTAGCTGGCAAGTCGCGGCGAAGTCGTACCGCGAGCTTTACTATCGCTTGAAATAGATATTCAGGAATCATCATTATGAATGCTCCATTTACCTATGCATCGCCGACGCTGAGCGTAGAAGCCCTTAAGCACTCTATCGCTTACAAGCTGATGTTCACGATTGGTAAAGACCCGGTAATTGCCAATAAGCATGAATGGCTGAACGCAACGCTGTTTGCGGTGCGCGATCGTCTTGTGGAGCGCTGGCTGCGTTCTAACCGTGCCCAACTGTCACAAGAAACCCGTCAGGTTTATTACCTGTCGATGGAATTCCTGATTGGACGTACTCTTTCCAATGCGCTGTTATCGTTAGGTATTTATGACGATGTCCAGGGCGCGCTGGAAGCGATGGGGTTAGATCTTGAAGAGCTCATCGATGAAGAAAACGACCCGGGTCTTGGTAACGGTGGCCTCGGGCGACTGGCAGCCTGTTTCCTGGATTCGCTGGCAACCTTAGGGCTGCCGGGACGCGGTTACGGCATCCGCTACGACTACGGGATGTTCAAGCAGAACATCGTTGATGGGCGGCAGAAAGAATCTCCCGATTACTGGCTGGAATACGGCAACCCGTGGGAATTCAAACGGCATAACACGCGGTACAAAGTTCGCTTTGGCGGACGTATTCAGCAGGAAGGCAAGAAAACACGCTGGCTTGAAACCGAAGAGATCCTCGCGGTCGCCTACGACCAGATTATCCCCGGTTATGATACAGACGCCACCAACACGCTGCGTCTGTGGAATGCGCAGGCCAGTAGCGAAATCAACCTCGGTAAATTCAACCAGGGCGATTACTTCGCGGCAGTGGAAGATAAAAACCACTCCGAGAACGTGTCGCGCGTGCTGTATCCGGATGACTCCACCTATTCCGGACGCGAACTGCGTCTGCGTCAGGAGTATTTCCTGGTCTCGGCAACGGTGCAGGATATCCTGAGCCGTCACTATCAGTTGCACAAAACTTACGACAACCTCGCGGATAAGATTGCCATTCACCTGAATGACACGCATCCGGTGCTGTCGATCCCGGAACTGATGCGGCTGTTGATCGATGAGCATCAGTTCACCTGGGACGACGCGTTTGAAGTGTGCTGTCAGGTCTTTTCCTACACCAACCACACGCTGATGAGCGAAGCGCTGGAAACCTGGCCGGTGGATATGCTGGGTAAAATCCTGCCGCGCCATCTGCAGATCATCTTTGAAATTAACGACTATTTCCTGAAAACGTTGCAGGAGCAATACCCGAATGATACGGGTCTGCTGGGGCGCGCGTCGATCATTGACGAGTCCAACGGTCGTCGCGTACGTATGGCTTGGCTGGCAGTCGTGGTGAGCCATAAGGTGAACGGGGTTTCCGAACTGCACTCGAACCTGATGGTGCAATCGCTGTTTGCGGATTTTGCGACCATCTTCCCGACCCGTTTCTGTAACGTGACGAATGGTGTGACGCCGCGACGCTGGCTGGCGCTGGCAAACCCGTCGCTTTCCGGCGTTCTGGACGAGAATATTGGCCGCACATGGCGTACCGATCTGAGCCAACTCCATGAACTTGAACAGCACTGCGATTTCCCGCTGGTCAATCATGCGGTACGTCAGGCGAAGCTGGAAAACAAAAAGCGGCTGGCAAATTATATCGCGCAGCAGCTTAACGTGGTGGTGAATCCGAAATCGTTGTTTGATGTCCAGATTAAGCGCATTCATGAATACAAGCGTCAGCTAATGAATGTGCTGCACGTGATAACGCGCTACAACCGCATTAAGGCCGATCCTGATGCGCAGTGGGTGCCGCGGGTGAATATTTTTGCCGGTAAGGCTGCTTCAGCCTATTACATGGCGAAGCACATCATTCATCTGATTAATGACGTCGCGAAAGTCATCAATAACGATCCGCAGATTGGCGATAAGCTGAAAGTGGTGTTTATCCCAAACTACAGCGTGAGCCTGGCGCAGTTAATCATTCCGGCAGCCGATTTGTCTGAGCAGATTTCGCTGGCGGGGACAGAGGCCTCCGGTACCAGCAACATGAAGTTTGCACTGAACGGCGCGTTGACTATCGGTACGCTGGACGGGGCGAACGTTGAGATGCTGGAACACGTTGGTGACGAGAACATCTTTATCTTTGGTAACACGGCGGAAGAGGTGGAAGCGCTGCGCAGGCAGGGTTACAAACCGCGTGAATATTATGAAAAAGATGAAGAACTGCATCAGGTGCTGACGCAAATCGGCAGCGGCATGTTCAGTCCGGAAGAGCCCGGGCGTTATCGTGATCTGGTGGATTCGCTGATCAACTTTGGCGATCATTATCAGGTGCTGGCGGACTACCGCAGCTATGTAGATTGTCAGGACAAGGTGGATGCGTTGTATGGTCGCCCGGAAGAGTGGACGGCAAAAGCGATGCTCAACATCGCCAACATGGGCTACTTCTCTTCTGACAGAACCATCAAAGAGTATGCTGACCACATCTGGCATATTGATCCGGTACGGTTGTAAGTCGTCATGTTAAAAAAGGAGCCTGCGGGCTCCTTTTTTGTGCGTAGTGATTGCGCATTGATATGGAATAATAACCGTCTGCTGGTGTATAGTGTCCGAGGAATTAATTATAATTAATTGATAAATTTATGAAAAAAATCACAACATCGATTCCCGCCCTCGACAAAATTATGCGCGTCTTCGCTTATCTGATGGAATGCGATGGCGCGACGTTCACGCAAATTCATCAAAATTCAGGAATCGCAAAAAGCAGTACCTCCTCTTTACTGACGGGCATGGTTGCGCATGGCTTATTGCGTCAGGAAAAAGACAAATATTATCTGGGGCTACGTCTCTACGAATTAGGGAATAAAGCCGCTGAACAGTACGATATTAAAAAAATAGCGCTGCCCATACTGGAAGAAATTCGCAATGCGACGGGTTTAACCTGTCATCTTGGCGTACTTGAAGGCGACTCTCCTATTTATCTTCTCAAGCTGGAAAGCCCACAGGCAATTGTGATCCGTAGTTGGGAGGGCAAGCGCCTTTCGCTGCATAGTTCTGGACTGGGAAAAGTGCTGATTGCCTGGCTTAATTCGGAGGAGCTGGATGAGTTGCTGCCGCCCGATCAGGTTCTGACGCGCTATACCGAAACGACGATTACTGATGTGAATATCCTCAAGCAGGAATTAGCCGGGATCCGTCAGCGCGGCTGGGGCTATGACAACGAAGAAGATTCTTTAGGCGTCCGTTGCATCGCGGTGCCCATATTTAATGCTGAAGGGAAGGTGGTGGCGGCCTTGAGCGTGTCAGGCGTCGCGTTCCAGATCCCGGATGATAAACGAGAAGCGCTTGCCATGCAGATGATGGATGCCAGTCGTCGTCTGTCGTCGATGTTGCGCTAATCTTTTGCCATCTCAACGCTGAAAGGCGGGCGCTAAGCCCGCTGATGAGAGTTACAACCCGGCGCGCTGTAGAACCTTTTTCAGGCTGGTGATATGTGCCTCGCTTGCCGGTTGCACTGGCGGCATGACTTCAACCGAGATATCAATGCCACTGAGTTGGATGGCTTTTTTTGATAATCCCGAAGAAGGGCGTATCCAGACTGTAAATGGTTGATAACGCAGACAGTCGACGTTGTAGGCGAAACAAGGTCTCATACTCTTTTTCGCGCCAGGCACGATAAATTCCACAGGTTAACTGCGGAGCAAAATTAGCGGTCGCAGGGATCCCGCCATTTCCCCCCCATGATCAACGTGTCCATCATGTATTCATCATAACCAGAGAAAATAACAAAATCAGGGCGAACCGGTCGTACGGTATTGATGATTTCGCGAATATGGCTAATGTTATCCACGGTATCTTTTATACCAATGATATTGGGAATGTCATGTGCCAGCCGGGTAATTAAATCAATGCTGAGATCCTGGCCGGTAAGCGCCGGAAAGTTATAGAGAATAACCGGTGTATTGATACTTTCGGCGACAGTTTTAAAATGGTGATAAATATAATCATCGGTCAGCCGTGCATAATAAGGATTGAGGACCAGTACGGCATCGACTTCCAGACTGTCAGCATGTCGACCGTAATCAATGACGTCTTGCGTGCTGGTACTGCTGATCCCTAACAACACGGGAATTCGATGATTGATATGTTGAACGCAAAACTCAGCGGCTTCCAGACGCTGCTCTTTTGTCATATGGCAGAACTCACCGCCGCTGCCAAGCAATAATACACCGTTAACCTCGTTCGCAATAAGATGGTCAAGCAAGGTCGCCATCCCTTTCTTATCTAATTTCCCCTGGGCATTAACAATGGTCGGAACAGGCGGAAAGACACCGTTGAATTTTTCAGTTTGCATAATGATTTTATCCTTAAAAGCAGGTGGGCAGGCGATAATGCCGCCCACCAGGGACGTTATTTAATCCAGGCTCCCGCCATTAATGAGGTTGCGTTGGTCGTAAATTGCTTAAAGACGCCGCGTCGGTTTGAATAATCCGGTTTTGTCCAGTTTGTCCGACGGCGTTCAAGACAGTGCTGAATTTCTTCTTCTGTTTTGTACTCCCCGTGAATACCAACAATGTTGAGCTTGCGCCCTTTGACATCCATTTCGATGAGGTCGCCATCTTCGACAAGCGCAATAGGACCGCCATCTGCCGCTTCAGGGGAGACATGGCCGACGCAAGGACCGCTGGTCGCGCCAGAGAAACGACCATCGGTAATCAGGGCGACTTTGCCATCAAGACGTTTGTCGTAAACAATCGCGTCTGTGGTCATGAGCATTTCCGGCGCTCCCGAACCTTTAGCCCCTTCATAACGGATAAAAATGACATCACCCGGTTCGATGTGGTTATGAATAATGGCTTGCTGGGCATCCTCTTCCGAATTGAAGACACGCGCAGGGCCGGTATGGTGGTGCATATCTGGCGCGCAGGCGGCATATTTAATGACTGCGCCTTCTGGTGCGATATTGCCTTTTAACACGGCAATCGACCCTTTCTTGGTGGCGTTTTCCGGCTTACGAATCACCTCTTCCGGGCTGACACGATAATTACTCAGGTAACCGTGGTTGCGGGTAAAGAACCCGGACTGATGGAGCATTTCCAGGTTTTCACCCAGCGTCCGGCCAGTCACCGTCAGGACATCCAGATCCAGATAGTCGCGAAGATACCATTGCACCATCGGTACGCCGCCTGCGAACCACATCATTTCAGTCACATACTGGCCGCTGGGTTGAATATTAGTGAGGTAAGGGATTTCATTATTTATCTGGTCAAACAGTTCAGGTTTCAGTTCCCAACCCAGTTCATGGGCGATCGCCGGGAGATGGATCATGGCATTGGTACTGCCACCGATGGCGGCATGGACCTTAATGGCGTTTTCAAAGGCGGCATGCGTGAGAATCTTATGTGTCGTGATATTTTTCTCTGCCAGGTATAACGCCTGATGACCGGCGCTTCGCGCGATGCGACGAATTTCCGCCAGTGTCGAGGGCAGCAATGCGCTTCCCGGTAAGGCAAGGCCCAGCGCTTCAGACATGCACTGCATTGTGCTGGCGGTGCCCATAAACTGACAAGCGCCTGCTGTCGGGCAACCGCACTGCTGCATGGCCTCCACCTGCTGAATGCCTATCTCGCCTTTTTTGAGTTTGGCGGTAATGCCACCGAGATCGGATGTGCTCATATTCGGTGCCGGACGCATCGAGCCGCCGGGGATGTGCAGCATCGGTAGATTCAGGCGCGCAGCGGCGATCAGATGCGCCGGGATCGACTTATCACAACTGGAGATCAAGATACCGGCATCGTATGGCACGACGGAAGCATGAATTTCGACCATGTTCGCGATAGCCTCGCGGGAGGCCAGGATATAGTTCATCCCGTCATGACCCTGACCCCAGCCATCACAAATATCGGTCACGTGGTGACGAACGGCACGGCCGCCGCTTTCGTGAATACCTAAGACGGCTTCATCGCCCATATGATTAAGATGAAAACTACCGGGATGACTTTCGCCATAGCAGTCATCCACCAGAACCTGCAGTTTATTGACATCTTCTTTGGTGTAATTCATCCCCAGACGCAGGGCGTCCAGTTGTGACCACAGGTCACGGGCGTGTTGGCATTTCTGACTCATTTGGCGATTCCTTCTTGTTTGAGCGACGTCTCAGGCGCCGATGCATGATGAGGGGTGCTACTGCCTGCAGGACGGGCAGTTACCGAAGGTAAACTGAACAGCAGCGCGACGGCGATGAGGAGTGCGGCCACCAGCACCGTCATCCCCGCCGTTTGTGAGAACGTGACGGTTAGCAGGCCCACCAGATAAGGACCAATAAAACCGCCAATGTTACCTAATGCGTTGATGGTGCCGCGTACGCCGCCCAGCACGTTGGGAGCGAAGAGTAGTGGCGGTAATGTCCAGAACGGTCCCGCATAGGCCTGCAGGAAGAAGCCGCAGATGACCATCATGCCGTACGCCAGCCAGACGTTATCTTTCAACAGCAGGGAAAGCGCGAGACAGGCGGCAAAGCCCAGCAACGGAATTGCCGTGTAGAGGCGGCGATTCATGGTTTTGTCGCACCATTTGGCAATGTAGTATTGACCGACGATGCACAAAATGTACGGTGCCGCAGTCAGCAAGCCGACAATAGTCATTCCGCTACCGGTCAGGTGTTTAATCAGGTTTGGCATCCAGAGGGCGAAGCCGTAGAAACCAACCTGCACAAAGAAATAGATGCCGATCAGCTTCCATAAGTTAATGCTTCTTAGGACATTACGGATGCTGCTTACCTCACCTCCAATCGTCAGCGCGCGATCGGCCTGCAGTTTCTGTTCGATCCAGGCGCGTTCTTTCGGATCCAGCCATTTGGCCTGATGAGGATGGTCAGAAACCAAAGGCAACCAGACGAATAGCAGGCCGAGAGAAAGTAACCCTTCGATGATGAACATTTCTCGCCAGCCATAGGTTTCGATCAGCCAGCCGGAAAGCGGCCCGGTGATGATCGACGCGACAGCGAGGTTCATCTGGAAATAGGCAATCGCTCTCGCGCGTTCTTCATTGGGGAACCAGTGACCGATAAGCGCCAGAATAGCGGGATAGACCGCACCCTCAGCGACGCCAAGGATAAAGCGGATAATCAGCAGTTGGGTAGGCGTCTGGACGAAGCCAGTCAGCAGTGCGAACCCGCCCCATGCGACGATGGTCCAGGCGATTAATTTCTTGGCGCTGTATCGTTCCGCAATTTGACCGCCGGGAATTTGCAAAAAAGATATAACCAATAAAGAAAATACCGGCGACCAGACCGGCAAACGAGGCAGTCATCCCCAGGTCTTCGTCCATCCCTCCCGCAATCCCAATCGCGATGTTCGTCCTGTCCATGTAAGCCACGATATAAACGAGGATAGTGGCTGGAATGATATGCAGCCAGCGTCCTCGCGTAGTCGGTTTATCGAGTTCAATGCTCATTAGCGCATCCCTTAATAGTAGAGGTATCTTGGTTCTGTATATGGAACTAGTGTTCTGTATACAAATACTATGAGGGGATAAATTTTGAGCGTCAATTCCATATTGTCAGCAAGGTTATGTTTTGTGATTTGCTTCATATCCTGTTGCAAAACCCACAGAAAAGCGTCCTGACGCGAAACAGGAGGGAAAATCAAAACAGAGGAATAGCTGACGGAATGGCTCTGCCTAACCCAGTCTGCCGGAAGGGCGCACAGGTATACGGGCAGGATATTCCGTACAGAAAATCAGGGATCTTTTAGAAGTGTTAAGCAAAGGGGAGAACGTGTTTCGCCATGGCGGTATGCTCATAGCCGAGCGGTACAGGATAAAACGCCCGGCAGCGTGTCGCTACCGGGCGTGTGGAGATTATTATGACGCTAACGAAAGCTGATGTTTCTCGACGTATTCCGCCAGCCACTGGGTCATGCGGGACTGCTGTTCGGCGTTGAGCCACATGCCTTCTTTCGTACGACGCCACAGCGCATCGTCTGCGCGGCGAACCCATTCGTGGTCTACCAGATATTTCAGCTCTGCTTCGTAGAATTCATGGCCGAAATCTTCGCCCAGATCGGCGACAGAGGTGGCTTCACCCAGAATCCACTCCGTGTTGCTGCCGTAGGTACGCGAGTAGTGGCGCGCCAGTGATTCGGTCAGGAACGGATAACGACGGCGCAGTTTTGCCGCGTAATCTTCGCGATCGCCACCGATTTCACCGCCAGGCAGCACGCAGTCTTTGGTCCAGGCCGGGCCAATGCCCTGATAATATGAAGACAGTTTCTCCATCGCGTGCTCGGCGAGTTTACGATAAGTGGTTAGCTTACCGCCGAAGACGGAAAGCAGCGGCGCTTTGCCATTTTCGTCATGAATATCCAGCGTGTAATCGCGGGTGATGGCCTGCGGTGAATCAGATTCGTCGTCGCACAGCGGACGCACGCCGGAATAGGTCCAGACGATATCATCGCGACCAAGCTGTTTCTTGAAGTGAGCGTTGTACACCTTCAGCAGGTAATTGATCTCGCTTTCATCGATTTTCACCGCTTTTGGATCGCCTTTGTACTCGACGTCGGTGGTCCCAATGATGGAGAACTCATCCATCCACGGGATAACAAACACAATACGCTTGTCTTCGTTTTGCAGAATGTAAGCCTGCTTCTGGGTATGGACGCGGGGCACAACGATGTGGCTGCCTTTGATCAGGCGAATGCCGTACGGCGAAGGCAGGTGCATCCCTTCGTCAAAAAATTCTTTCACCCATGGGCCAGTGGCGTTAACCAGTCCACGCGCCTGCCAGGTGAATTTTTTACCTGTGTCGATATCTTCGGCTTCGACGATCCACAGACCGTTTTCGCGGCGCGCCGAGGTTGCCCGGGTGCGGGTTAATACTTCCCCACCTTTACGCACCACCATTTGCGCATTGGCCAGTACCAGGCGCGCATCGTCAACCCAACAGTCAGAATATTCGAAACCGCGCACGATTTCGGGTTTCAGCACCGATTCTGCGCCAAAACGCAAACCGGTCGATCCCGGCAGACTGGTGCGTTTGCCCAGATGATCGTACATAAACAGACCAATGCGGATCATCCATGCCGGACGCAGATGCGGGCGATGCGGCAAACGAAAGCGCATCGGGAAGGCGATGTGCGGTGCCATTTTCAGCAATACTTCACGTTCGGCCAGCGCTTCGCTCACCAGACGAAATTCGTAGTGTTCCAGGTAGCGCAAGCCACCGTGAATCAGTTTAGAACTGGCAGAAGAGGTGGCGCATGCAAGATCTTGCGCTTCAAGCATCAGCACGGATAAACCGCGTCCAGCGGCATCTGCCGCGATACCGGCACCGTTGATGCCTCCCCCCTATCACAATCAGATCTTTGGTTTCCATGCTGCCCTCTTGCACTTTCGTTATAGCTCATAAATGTTCGTTATCGAACATAATAGCAAAGAAACGCGCCATTGGTAACATCGAATAAACAATTTACAGTGATACATATAACATTATGGCGTTTCACTCCCGTGGGAACGTACACTAGGGAGTAACATGCCTGAAAAGCATCACCTGCAATATAAAGAAGAGAATGTATGGATCAGTTTGAATGTATTAATGTCGAAGAAGCCCATCAGAAACTACAGCAGGGCGCGGCGGTGCTCGTCGATATCCGCGATCCGCAAAGCTATGCAATGGGACACGCGCCCGAGGCGTTTCACCTGACGAACGACACGCTGGGCGCGTTTATGCGCGATCATGATTTTGATACCGTGGTGATGGTCATGTGCTACCACGGCAATAGCAGCAAAGGTGCTGCGCAATATTTGCTCCAGCAGGGCTATGATACTGTCTACAGCGTGGACGGGGGGTTTTGACGGCTGGCATCGCCATTTTCCAGCAGAAGTGGCATACGGTTCGTAACCCTTTATACTGTCCTCTTTTGTATGGATTAAGCGACAGCAACCATGTTGATGATTACCTCTTTTGCTAACCCCCCGCGTGGCGCAGGCTTTTGTTGATTACATGGCGACGCAGGGCGTTATCCTGACCATTCAACAACATCAGCAAAGCGATGTCTGGCTGGCGGACGAAACGCAGGCCGACCGCGTCCATGCGGAGCTGGCGCGTTTTATGGAGAACCCTGGCGATCCGCGCTATCTCGCCGCCAGTTGGCAATCCGGACATACCGGCAGCGGGCTGCATTACCGTCGTTTCCCGTTCCTTGCCACATTGCGTGAGCGTGCAGGTCCGGTCACCTGGGTGATTATGGCCGCCTGTATTCTGGTGTTTATCGTCATGAATGTCGTTGGTGACCAGACTGTGATGATGTGGCTGGCCTGGCCGTTTGATCCGTCATTACAGTTTGATGTCTGGCGCTACTTCACTCACGCCTTCATGCACTTTTCACTGATGCACATCCTCTTCAACCTGCTCTGGTGGTGGTATCTTGGCGGTGCGGTTGAAAAACGTTTAGGCAGCGGCAAACTGATTGTGATTACCGTCATCAGCGCCCTGCTGAGTGGCTACGTGCAGCACAAGTTTAGCGGCCCGTGGTTTGGCGGGCTTTCCGGTGTCGTCTATGCGCTGATGGGTTACGTCTGGCTGCGTGGCGAGCGCGATCCGCAAAGTGGAATCTACCTGCAGCGCGGGTTGATTATTTTTGCGCTGATTTGGATCGTCGCCGGATGGTTTGATTTGTTTGGGATGTCGATGGCCAATGGCGCACATATCGCCGGGCTGGCAGTTGGGTTGGCAATGGCGTTCGCGGATACGTTAAATGCGCGAAAACGAACATAGTTCCAGGGAATAACAATGAAACAAACACAACGACATGATGCAATCATTGAGCTGGTAAAAAAACAGGGATACGTCAGTACTGAAGAGCTGGTGGAGCATTTCTCCGTCAGCCCACAAACGATTCGCCGGGATCTCAATGACCTGGCCGATCAAAACATGATTCTGCGTCATCACGGTGGCGCGGCGCTACCGTCCAGTTCAGTCAACACACCGTGGCACGATCGTAAAGCCACGCAGACGGCGGAAAAAGAGCGCATTGCGCGCAAAGTTGCCACGCAGATCCCTAACGGTTCAACGCTGTTTATTGATATCGGGACCACGCCCGAGGCCGTGGCGTACGCGCTGCTCGACCACAGCAATTTACGTATTGTGACCAACAACCTCAACGTAGCTAACACGTTGATGGTAAAAGAGGATTTTCGCATTATTCTCGCGGGTGGCGAACTTCGCAGCCGTGACGGCGGTATCATTGGCGAAGCGACGCTCGACTTTATTTCTCAGTTCCGCCTGGACTTCGGCATTCTGGGGATCAGCGGCATCGACAGTGACGGCTCGCTGTTGGAGTTTGACTATCACGAGGTGCGTACCAAGCGCGCAATAATTGAGAATTCCCGCCACGTCATACTGGTGACGGATCATTCGAAGTTTGGCCGTAATGCGATGGTGAATATGGGCAGTATCAGTCTGGTGGATGCGGTATATACCGACGCTCTGCCGCCAGCAGGGGTAATGCAGGTGATCACCGATAACCATATTCAACTGGAACTGTGTTAAACGTACTGCTTGCCCCCGGCGTGCCGGGGACATGCAGACGACAGGCTCACAGACGTTCAACAATCACAGCGATCCCCTGACCACCGCCGATGCACAGCGTTGCCAGCCCGGTGGTTTTATTGCGCTGCTGCAACGCGTGAACCAGCGTTACCAGAATTCGTGCGCCGCTTGCGCCAATTGGATGCCCCAGCGCGATCGCGCCGCCATTGACGTTCACTTTCTCTTCCGGGAAGTTGAGCTCACGAGCAACCGCCAGATACTGTGCGGCAAAGGCTTCGTTGGCTTCGATTAAATCCAGATCGCTGACGGTCATTTTGGCTTTTTCCAGCGCCCGTTTTGTCGCCGGAATCGGCCCAAGTCCCATCATACTGGCATCTACCCCAGCCGAAGCCCAGCTCTTCAGGCGTGCCAACGGCGTAATCCCACGCGCACGCGCAGCGCGTTCTGACATCAGGACCAGCGTCGCTGCCGCATCATTGATACCGGAGGCATTGCCTGCAGTTACTGTCCCCGTACTTTCAAAGGCCGGGCGCAGTTTCGCCAGCGAACTGGCATCGGTCTGTGGACGTGGAAACTCATCGGTATCAAACAGACAGACCTCATTTTTACGCTTCAGGGCCACCGGTACGATTTCCTGTCTGAAATAACCGGCGTTAATCGCGGCTATCGCTTTTTGCTGCGATGCCAGCGCCACGTGGTCCTGCTCTTCACGGCTTAAATGATAGCGTTTAGCAATGTTTTCTGCCGTGACCCCCCATGTGGTAATCATTGAAGGCGCACCAGAGACCGTCGTGGATCATTACGTCTGTCAGCTCACCGTTGCCCATCCGGTATCCCTGGCGCGCGCGGGCCAGCAGGTAGGGGGCGGCGCTCATGTTTTCCATCCCGCCGACAATACAGGTCTGATTATCACCACTCAGAATGGACTGCGCCCCCAGCACAACGGTTTTCAGGCCGGAACCGCAGACTTTATTAACCGTGAATGACGGAACGCTCTCCGCCAGGCCCGCGTGATGCGTCACCTGGTGAGCCGGGTTTTGCCCTAATCCGGCCTGCAACACGTTGCCGAGGATCATTTCGTTAATGTTGATGTCTGACGGAAGGTCCAGCAGGTTTGCCCGAACACAGGTCGCGCCCAGCATTACCGCCGGGACGTCAGCCAGGCTGCCAGCAAATTTACCGATAGGGGTGCGTTTCGCACTCACAATCACAATAGAGTCGTTCATGCCAGAGTCCCCGCGGGCTGCAATGTTTTCAGGTGTGCACAAAGATGGAAGTTCGCTTCCGTACGCGCACGAAGTTCATCAAGCGTGATGGTGTCGCTGATTTCATCGAGGATCATTTCGCCGTTCACAAAACTAAATACGGCGAGTTCGGTGATGACTTTGCTGACCTTGCCGACCGCCGTTAAGGGGTAACTGCACTGATGCAACAGCTTCGGTTCGCCATTTTTTGCGCAGTGTTCCATCGCAATAATGACTTTTTTCGCTCCTGCCACGAGGTCCATCGCCCCACCCATACCGGGCACCATTTTGCCAGGAACCATCCAGTTGGCGAGGTTCCCGCGTTCATCGACCTGCAAACCGCCGAGCACGCAGACATCAACATGTCCCCCGCGAATAAGGGCGAAAGAGAAGCAACTGTCGAACATCGCCGCACCAGGGATCATGCCGCAAGGCTGACCGCCTGCATTGACAAGGCTGGCATTCACCTCGTCCAGTGGGCCGAGGCCAAGAAAACCATTTTCTGACTGCAACGTGACCTGAATATCCTCGGCCAGGTAGTTCGCGACCTGCGTTGGCAGGCCAATGCCCAGATTGACGACGTCGCCATCGTGTAATTCCTGCGCCACGCGGCGGGCAATACGTTCTTTTGCATTCATCACTGGGCCTCCACGAACAGATAATCCACCAGAGCACCGGGGGGTGATGACGTGCACGGGAGGAATGCTTCCCAACGCGCCGATTTCCCGGATTTCGGCCACAACCACATCGGCGGCCAGCGCCATTACCGGGTTGAAGTTTCGGGCGGTCAGGTCATAGGTGAGATTGCCAGCCTCATCGGCATGACTGGCGAGAAGAATGGCGAGGTCGGCACGCAGAGGTTGTTCCAGCAGCCATTTCTCACCGTTGACCAGTAGCGTTTGTTTATTTTCTTCCACCACCGTGCCCAGCCCCGTTTGCGTAAGGAATCCCCCCCAGCCCGGCGCCGCCAGCGCGGATCTGCTCGGCGAGCGTCCCTTGCGGCACTAACTGAACATCGAGCTCTCCGGAAATCATCTTCTTACCGGTTTCCGGGTTGGTGCCAATATGAGAGGCGATCACTTTTTTTGACCTGGCCATTAGAAATCAGCGGACCAATGCCTTTATCGACAAAAGCGGTGTCATTGCCGATGAGCGTCAACGCTTTCACACCGGAGCGCATAATTTCTGTTACCAGATATTCCGGCGTCCCGACGCCCATAAAGCCGCCAAACATAATGCTCATGCCGTCATGTAATAGTTCGCGGAATTTATCCGCCGTTATTCTTTTGTTTTGCATAATGGTGTACTTGCTGTTTTGAGGACAAGGATCCCCAGGCGGAGTAATGAAACTCTGCCGAAGATGGAGGATCCTCGTGTCCGAAAAGAATTAAATGGGCATATCCAGCAACGCGGAGCTTAGCCCTTTGCCGTGCATATCCAGCGCCAGCGAGCGAGTAACGCCACCGCCCAGCGCTTTATGCATCACGAAATTTAGAGCGCCGAGTTCCGGTAATTCATAGCGAATCACCTCGCCCTGTACAATATCGCCAAACCAGGCTTTGACTCTTTCGGCGGTGACCTGTTCTGCCAGTATGGAATAATCTTCCGGACGCCAGGCAATTAAGGAAATATTGGAAATATTTCCTTTATCTCCGGTACGGGAATGCGCTATTTCACGTAATTTCATTATTTATTCTCCAGTGCGGTAACATGGTGTTGAACGCATTGACGCGGAATAAGGGTGGAGTCCATGGCCAGTATTTCTTTTACCGATTTCATGACACCACCACCGCCCGCAGGTCCGTTGGTATAAAGTGTTTCCACTTCGTTGCCGACGGTAACCGCCTGCGCACGAGTGGCGCAGCGGGCAGCAACACGAGCGCGAACTTCATAGGGCTCGCTGTGCTGACCGCGCGTTTCACCATGCAGCGCATTGACACCAATGAGGTCGTAACGTGTTTCCTGCGCGTTAAAGTGACAAATCGCGAAGCGCTCACGCACGATGTCGAGAGCGAGACGTCCACGATTTACCGCACCCGGACCGGCGTAGGAGATTTCGCCTTCACCGATAAAACCGTCCTGATAACCGACAGAAACCTTCAGCGTTTCGGTACGTGGTGCACCCGTCGCACCGGTAATCCGCACCTCATCCGGGCCGCATTGGCTAAAACGCACATGGCTGAAGTCAGCAACAACGTCAGGGGTGAGATAACAATCCGGCCGGTGGATCTCGTACAGTAGTTGCTCTTTGCAGGTGTCTACAGTAATCAGTCCGCCAGAGCCGGCCACTTTGGTAATGGTGGCGCTGCCATCTTCACTGACCACAGCCAGTGGGAAACCGAGGTGTGCCAGATGAGGAACATCCTTCACCCCCCGGATCGGCGTAATATCCGCCGGTGATTTGCCCGGCGCACTCCAGAAGATGACCGATACAGGTCCCCATGCCCAGGTGATGCCAGTCATCAGCGTCCCAGTTGAACTCATGCATCATCGGTGCAAGAAAAAGCGACGGGTCGGCGACGCGTCCGGCAATCACCACATCTGCATCGGACTCAAGTGCTTCCAGTAATCCCGCCGCGCCTAAATACGCGTTTGCGGAAAGTAAGGTTTTTTCAAAGCGAGAAACGGGAACACCGGCTTCGTCCAGCGTCAGGTCCATCGACTGTATGAGCGACAACACGTCATCACCCGTGACTACAGCGACTTTAAGGCCATGTAAACCCAGTTCCTGGGCAATTTTCAGCACCGCTTTTCCAGCGGCGAGCGGGTTGGCGGAACCCATGTTAGAGATGATTCGCACATTTTTGGCGTGACAGGTCGGTAACACCGCGCGCATCCGCGCTTCGAGCAGTTCGTTATAGCCTTTGTTCGGATCCTGCTGCTTCTGTTTTTGTCCAATGGCGATGGTGCGTTCTGCCAGACATTCAAACACCAGGTAATCCAGTTCCCCTTTTTCGGCCAGTTCAACCGCAGGCTCAATGCGGTCGCCTGCGTAGCCTGCTCCGGAACCAATTCGAATGGTTTTCATTTTATTTCCTTAATTCTTAACAAGAAATGTGCTGTTAAATCGGGAAGACGCCGGTGAGGGCGGCGGCAAAGGTCATAATGACGCTGGCTGCCCACAGGACCGGGATGGAGAATTTTTGGTGATCCGCGAGGTCGACACCGGCAAGACTGACCAACAGGAAGGTCGCGGGAGTCAGTGGACTGACCGGGAAGCCGGTGGTCATCTGACCGAGCACCGATGCCTGAGCAACCTGAATGGCAGGGATACCCATAATGTCCACGGTATGCGCGACGACAGGCATAATGCCGAAGTAATAAGAGTCTGGATCGAAAATCAACGACAACGGCATCGAGATCAGGCCGACGATGAACGGAATATGGGATGCCAGTGCCGCAGGCATAAACTCAACCGCCGCATGAGACATGGCTTTCAGCATGCCTGCACCACCCATGATCCCGGTAAATGCTCCCGCCGCGAACAGGATACTGGCCATCATCAGCGCCGCTTTTGCGTGGGCGTTGATCCGTTCTTTCTGCATTTCAACATTCGGATAGTTGATCATCAACGCCAGCGTCAGGGCGATCATGAAGGCAACGGTGGGGGGAGATGCGGGTGAACACCATTGTGCCGATCACGGCAATAACCAGTGCGATATTTACCCAGAAAAGATGTGGGCGACGCAGGACTTTTTCCTGCTCGGTCAGTTCCTTATGATGCGAAAAATCACCTGCGGCCGCAGCAAAGTGGGCTGCGCCAAGGCGTTTCTCTTCACGTTTACCCCAGTACCAGCCCATGATGACCATAAAGGTCAGGCCCGCGAGCTGTGCTGGAATTAACGGAATAAAGAGGTCATGGGTGGTGACGTTCAATGCGGCCGAGGCGCGAATCATCGGCCCGGTCCAGGGTAAAAAAGTTGACCCCGGCGCTGAGCGCAACAATACCAAGTAAGATCCGTTTGTCCATACCGAGGCGATTGAACAGCGGCAGCATGGTGGGGACAGTGATTAAGAAGGTCACCGCGCCATTACCGTCAAGGTGGGCGATGAGTGCCAGAAGGCCCGTGCCGATGATGATTTTAACCGGGTTGGTCCCTACGAATCGCAATATACCGCGTACGATAGGGTCAAACATCCCGGCATCCGTCACAACGCCAAAAAAAAGCGATCGCAAAGACGAACATCGCCGCCATCGGGGCCAGTTTTGTGATGCCTTCGACCACATATTTTGCGGTATCTGTTCCGCAACCTGCAGCCAGCGCGCCAATCACCGGAATAACGATCAGGGCAACCAGAGGTGACATCCTTTTGGACATGATAAAAAATAATAAGGTGGCTATAGTAAGCACACCTATTAGCGCCAGCATGAGTTTCTCCTTAATATTTTTATAAACTTATATGCTTCGAATGTATAAAAGTAAATACAATGTTAATTGTGTGCAGAGGGATATATGTTTTATCAGTGCATTAGTTTTTATCACAGTGCGCCGGATGGTACTAATTTGTAAATCCAATGAAGTCATTTGTTGTAAGGGTTAATGCGACTATTTGAGATAAAAATAACGCTATAGCTAATTTGTTTAAATATAGAAATCACTTAATAAACATAGGGTTGTTCTGTGTGTTGGGTATATTCTGCTTAAATAACTTTAGTGGCAACAGAGCAGTGCGTAGAAATTAAAATGCGGTTATTGTGGGGTGGGTCATAAAAAGAAATTAACTGCCTTTTATTCATTTTGAAAACCGATAAGATAATTAATGGTTTCGATGGCAGGAGCAGGAAATGAATCTTTCGATTAAACAACTCAGGGCATTCTTAATATTAAGCGAGGCTGATAGTTTTACTCAGGCGGCCCGGCGGTTTAATCTATCTCAGCCCGCGTTTAGTACCCTGATTGCATCACTGGAAGAGGAGATTGGCTATCGGCTATTCGACAGGGATACGCGGCGCGTGTTGCTGAATGCAGATGGCATTCATTTTCTCGATCTGGCACGCAAGATTGTGCAGAGCCATGATGATGCCGTGGGCGAAATCAAAGACCGGGTAGCAGGTAATAATAACGATATCACCCTCGCGGTGTTACCTTCGCTGGCGGTGGAATGGCTACCTGAAATACTGGTGAAATACAGTAAGAGGGTGCCGCAAAGTAATGTGAAACTGATCGACACCCAGTGGGATCGCTGTCTGAAGGCATTACTTGATGGTCAGGCGGATATGGCATTAACCGCCGGGCAACCCTCGTTGACCACGTTTGATTCAACGTTATTGTTCTCGGATAAATTTTATCTGCTCTGTCATCGCGAACATCCACTGGCACAACAATCTTCGGTATCGCTCAGTCAGGTTTGTGATTATCCCTTTATTGGTTTCAGCATCGGCACCAGCATTCGGCAGTACACCGATAAGCTCTGCGAAAATCTGGCCATGAGCTTTAATTATCAACTGGAAGTGCGCCAGCTCACCACGATGATGGGCCTGATTGCCGCCAACTACGGGATCAGCATTACGACCGGATTAACGCTGTTCCAGTTCAACCATAAAGATATCGTGATTTTACCGTTTGAAGATTTGGCGCTGGAGCGGGCAATCTATTTGGTGACGCCGAAGGGGCGACATCTCGCGCCTGGCGTCGCGTCGTTTGCGGAATTCATTACCTGCCAGGCGCACCAGTTCGCGTCAGAACATATGTGATGCAAACGCCCACGAAAGACCGGCGTGCTACACCCCATAACCCATCATTTTCAGCAGCCGCTGCGCGTGTTGTACCGCATCCTGACGGTGCGCCACGCCAAGTTTCTGATACAGATTACGGATATGCGTCTTGATGGTGGTCGCCGCCACCGCCAGTTCACCCGCGATCTGCTCGTTGCTGTAGCCGGAGTAAATCAGCCCCAGCACCTGCCACTCGCGCTGCGTCAGCGGACTGGTGCGGATAAGCTCTGGTACTTCCGGGTGGTTCAGCAGGCGTTCAACAAAGCCTTCGTCAAAGTGGGCGTACTTGTGGCGGTGATGCTGGTTGATCTCACGCAGAATGCGCTGCGCGCGGTGTTGGTCCAGTTCCGGCAGCGTATTCAGTTGAATAAGCTGGCGTAGTTGTTGCGCCATCGGCTCGCCTTCAATCACAAAGTGACTGATGAATCCGGTGCGATTAGCTAATTGCAGGGCATCAAGCAGCACGCGCTGCGCGTCATTTTTGCGCCCGGCCTGCCAGTAAAGTTGGTTGAGCAGCAGCAGGTTACGGTTAAGGTCGCTCATCAGGCGCAGGCTGCGCGCATTTTCATTCAGCTCTTCGAGTACGATTTCAGCGGGTTCAAATTCGCCCAGCAGAATTTGCGCTCTGGCGATATTGCGCCACTGGCCTTGCAGGAAGTGGTTATTGGCAAACTCCGGTTTCGGCGTCTGGCGCAGCCAGTTGGCGGCCGACTTTTTTATCGCCGACCATTTGCCAGTAGATCACCCGAACTTTATCGGCGTTTGAGATCCAGTCGCTATGGTAGTGACCGTTGCCCAGCAGATTCTCCAGGCGGTTGAGATGGCTGCGGGCATTGTCCAGATCGCCACGGGCCAGCGAGCACTGCACCAGCAGCGCCAGACACTGTAATTGTTGCTGTGGCTGAAAGGCGGAGAGGACTTCGATACCGCTACGCGCTGAGGCTTCCGCTTCATCCAGTCGCGCCCACGCCCACAGCAGTTGGGCACGAATGCGCACCAAAAATTCGTGCATGGGCAACTGTTCCAGATGCTGATCTTTAATTAACAGGAATGCTTTCTCCTGAGTTTCCCAGGCGGCCTGCAAAAAGCCCTGAGCAAAGAGAATTTCACTTTGCTGGATCAAGCTCCAGAGCGCGTAGTGCCAGACATCATGATGACGCGCCATCTGTTCAGTCTGCTGCATCAGCGTTAAGGAGCGAGAGAGATCGCCCTTACAGTGCAGCACTTCGCCGTGCACCGAGGTGGCAACAATGCGGCTGTAATACAAGGCGATAGGCAGCTCATCCAGCGCCAGTTTCGCCAGCCGTTCAGCCTCATCGGGATTGCCGTCGTTGATAGCCACCTGAGCGCGGAGCGCGTTAAACTCGGCATGCAGCGTGCTGTCCATTACGCCCTGAATCTCTTGTTCGGCACGGGCCAGCAGGGTGTTTACTTCGCTGTAGCGATGCTGGCTTTGCATCAGCCAGGCCTGTAACAGCACCAGACGCGGGTTTTCCAGCAGGCTTTCCCACGGCAGCGCTTTTAGTGACTCTTCCAGTAGCGCCAGTTCGCTGTGGTTAAACAATCCCCACGCGTGGTTAAGCAAAATATCGCGCAGCATATGTGCATCGCCGGCCGCCAGCGCATGGTGAATGGCTTCGCTGGGGAAACCCTGCGCCATCCAGCTTTCCGCGGCGGCGCGGTGGATATCGGGTAACTCGGTCGCCAGTTCCCACTGGCAGCGCTGGCGCAGGAAACTGCCAAACAGCGGGTGATAACTGAACCATTCGCCGGAGTCATCCATCCGTTGCAGGAACAGTCCCTGGCGCTCGATCTCTTCCAGTCGCATCTGACCGTTTTCTTCACCGGTTACACGTACGATCAGCGCATCGTTCATTGATCGTAAGACTGCACTTTTCAGCAGGAAAAGGCGGGTGCTGACATCGACGCTGTCCAGCACCTCATCGACCAGATAATCCGAGAGATGGCTGGCGTTAATTCCCGCCAGACGGCGAGCCGACTGATGCGCAGAGTGGTTGTTCTGCCGCGCAGAGAGGGCGATGAGCTGTAATGCGGTTGCCCAGCCTGCCACATCGTCACACATCCGGCTGCTTTCGGCGGCTTCGATGGGAGAAGTTAAACGACGGTCAAAAAACTGTTTTGCTTCCTGATGATTAAAGGCCAGTTGCTGACTGCCTATCTCCAGAAGCTGATCGCGCACGCGCAGATTAGCAATTCCGAGCTGCGGTAAATTACGCGACAGCACTACCAGCGTGAGATTTTCAGGCTGATGACGCAGGAAAAAGCGCATGGACTCATGAATCACCGGATTAGTGATCAGATGGTAATCGTCGATGACCAGATACAGCGGGCGATGCCACTCCGCCAGCTCAATAAAGAGCTGTGCAAAAAGTGAGGTCAGACTGACATACTGCCGTTTTTGCACCATCACTTCGCTGGTGGCGCAATGACCGTTGGTGGCCTGCTGTACCGCGGCAATCAGATAGCTGGCAAAACGCTCCTGCTGGTTGTCGCCCTCATCCAGTGAGTACCAGCCGAGTTCACTTTTCCCGGCGGCCCATTGCGAAATGAGCGTGGTTTTCCCATAACCAGCAGGACTTGTGATCAGGACCAGCCTGAAATTGTTCGCGCCGGAAAGTTTAGCCAACAGGCGCTCACGGACCACTGTATGGTCGAGACGAACCGGACGACTTAGTTTAGACGGAATCAACATAGTTAGCACTTCACTGTGGAAAATGGGGGATGGCGATTTTTTTTGCGCTTCGTAATTAATAGATATAAGGTCGGCCAGATTAGGAATTTTTGCAAGGTATGTCCGGTAATGAACCCCCCTTAATTTGCACTACATCACAAATTTATCTGGAGCATAGCCTGAGCTGGTATGGGCTGGCAGATGGGATGCCCGGATATTTACTTTTGCTGAAGAATCATGACAGTTTGTATAGGCTTACGACTCTGTCAGTGACAGACGAAATTGTAACTTACCGTGATAAATTATTAACCGAAAAAGGTCATCAGAGGTAAGGATGTTATCGATATAAAAAAGTAATGTCGTTCTCACTATTAGTGGCAATCTCTTTGAATGCGACTACCAGAAACTACGATTATCAACAAGGGTTTCGCAAAGTTTGATATCGATGACATGATAATCATGAAGGCTATCCTGCGGGCAGGAGTGGTATGGCGAGACCAGAAATAAAAACAGGACAATAAAGTTTGCAATAAAGCCGATAGCAAAAAAAGAGCGCGCCAGTGCCCAGCACCCATCCTTCAAAAGGATCTGGAAGGGCTTTGTATTGCAAATCATTGCTGAATAAAACCCGTACCATAGCAAAGGTTGTATACAACATTAACGGTATTCCACTTATCAGTATGCACGTATGGTGATAAGTAATTACATCACCCATTCTTATCAATGATAAAAAATCAGTCATAACAAAACCAAATATTTGTAAATCAAGAATGCCAAGGAGAAAGATAATTAGCAAAAAATACATTAGCCGCATAAATAATTTCTTCATAAATCCTCTTTAAAATGAGCGATTAAAAAAAACTACGATTATCAACAAGGGTTTCGCAAAGCTTAACATCAGTCACATGATAATAATGAAGGTTGTCCTGCGGGCAGGAGTGATATGACGATACCAGAAATAAAAACAGGACAATAAAGTTTGCAATAAAGCCGGTAGCAAAAAAAGAGCGCGCCAGTGCCCAGCACCCATCCTTCAAAAGGATCAGGAAGGGCTTTGTATTGCAAATCATTGCTGAATAAAACCCGTACCATAGCAAAGGTTGTATACAACATTAACGGTATTCCACTTATCAGTATGCACGTATGGTGATAAGTGATTATGTCACCCATTCTTATCAAAGATAAGAAATCGGTCATAACATTACCAAATATTAATGCATAAAGCATGCTAAGGAGGAAGGTAATTAATAAAAGGCACATTAACCGCTTAAATATTTTTTTCATAAGACCTCCTTAAAATGAGTCAAAGTAGGGAGAGTCGAATCCATAATCGTAATTTTTATGATGATGTATATAGTTACGAAGCTTTCCTTTTAACGCATTTGATAGCCCTGTTTTTTCATCAAGGACATTTAATGTGCAATTAAGTAAAATGCCCACCAAAACAATAATGCCGGTAGTAACAATTACGGGCGCACTAGCTAAAATTGCCAGGCCCGCAACAACCCCAATCACAACCCCCGATACTACCGCTTTAGCCATATCCATTGAAATATCGACCAGAAAATCGACCATCTGATAATCTGATTTAAAAATCAGTTCGATGGCTCGCCAGGCCAGCGAAAAATAGAGGCAATATCTGACACCACTCCTGATACTGTTGTAAAGCCCACGTTTACCGATGGCCATTTCCAGTATTTGCGGATGCCTGGCACCGTAGCGGGTCCCGTTAAGAATACGGCGTAACGCAGGGTATCCCGTAATTTTTATATAGGCTTTGCCGCCCACGTTGTACTCGATCGCTTTTATTTTTAAAACAGTAAAGTTAAAAACCAATTCGTTAGCCGGGTTGTAATACGTTGTGAGCTTAGACAGACTGCGAAAGGCATCCAGTCCGTCTTTTATATTACCCGGTCCCGCGCGATACGAGAAAAATTGGTCAATTCCTCCCATTAGGTCATCCACGACTTGCTGTGCTTCTTCTATTGTCAACAGGAGGATGTGGTGGTGTTGAGTGATGAATGATCCATCCATAAAAGCCATATCGCGCTGCACAGGGTTCATTGAACTCCAGTGGATGTCAGCTGAGCCGCGCAGCGGATCGTCATCGGGATGACGTGAGGTGTTCTCGTACAACGAAGAAGATGGACGATGACGCATGCTATTCCCTTATATACGTGTTTCAGACTCAGAAGAGCCGGTCGCTCCAAAAGCTAAAGGCGCTGGTGCTCGCCATACAATGTTCCCAACTAATGGACTCATATGTAAAACAAACACGTTCCTGTGCTTCGTTACCATTTTCAATAATATTATGTGGCACAATTATTTTGATGTTAGAAATATGAGCTTTGAATAGTTTAATTTTATAGTAGATCTCTTGTTGACCTCCTGGATTAACGCGATACAGGTCGAGTTCACATTCAAGCGTTTCGTTATCGTTGATGGCTTTGCTGAGTAACGGCGAAGAACGGTCTACGGGCTTAATTATTTGCAATTCATGATGGCAAACATTTTGTTGCCGTGATGTTTCGTGTTCAAGTGCGTAAATCATTATCTGATCAATATGACGGGTTTGAGATTTATTACTTATTGAACTCCGGGAGCCGCACTGCGCTGATATATCTCCCTGAATCTCTCCTGTCAGCGTGAGCCAGGATAAATGGGACATATTATTTCCTTTTAATTTATTAGTGGTGATAATATATTAAAATGCAATAAAGTTAGTGTGCGCTTGTATTATTGTCATTTCAACTGGTTTTCTTTTTTATATGGACCTGAAACCAGGGGGGGGGGGGGGGGGCTTCATACCCGCGTTATATCGTTTCATCCCTGATTTTGTGATTAGGGTCAGGCAAAATATAAAAATGGATTAAAATAAGAGTATGACTGTGATCTGAACAGTCGGGTGCGGTACGCGAAAGTGGCATCGATCACACTTTTACGCTCATCCCCACTACTCCTCCCCGCCTAATCAAGAGTGGGATGAGGAAGGTCAACATTGAGCCTGGCAAACTAGCGATAACGTTGTTTTTTACCAAAGGACCCGGAATTCCTATGTCACAGCCTACCTTCAATCAAGAGCAATTTCAGGCAGCCCTGACACGTCAGTGGCAGCGTTTCGGTTTACTGTCAGCTCACGAGATGACGTCGCGCCAATGGTGGCACGCCGTGAGCGGCGCGCTGGCGGAACTTCTCAGTGCCCAACCTGTGGCGAAACCGGCGAAAAACCAGCGCCACGTGAACTACATCTCGATGGAGTTCCTGATTGGTCGTCTGACGGGGAATAACCTGCTTAACCTGGGCTGGTATCAGGCGGTGAGCGATGCGCTGAAAGCGCACGACGTTAATCTGACGGACCTGCTGGAAGAAGAGATCGACCCGGCGCTGGGTAACGGCGGGCTGGGCCGCCTCGCGGCATGCTTCCTGGACTCGATGGCGACTGTCGGCCAGTCTGCTACCGGCTATGGTCTGAATTACCAGTACGGTCTGTTCCGTCAGTCCTTTGCCGATGGTCAGCAAATGGAAGCGCCGGATGACTGGCATCGCGGCAGCTACCCGTGGTTCCGTCATAATGAGCAGCTTGATGTGCAGGTGGGTATTGGCGGTAAGGTGGCAAAGGATGGCCGCTGGGAACCCGGTTTTGTGATTACCGGGCAGGCGTGGGATCTGCCAGTGCTGGGCTACCGTAACGGCGTGGCGCAACCGCTGCGTCTTTGGCAGGCCACTCACGCTCATCCGTTTAACCTGACCAAATTTAATGACGGTGATTTCCTGCGTGCAGAACAGCAGGGGATCGACGCCGAAAAACTGACCAAAGTGCTTTACCCGAACGACAACCACACGGCGGGTAAGAAGCTGCGTCTGATGCAGCAATACTTCCAGTGTGCCTGTTCGGTGGCTGATATTCTGCGTCGCCATCATCTGGCGGGCCGCAAACTGCATGAGCTGGCGGATTACGAAGTCATTCAACTGAACGATACCCATCCGACCATTGCGATTCCGGAACTGTTGCGCGTGCTGCTTGACGAGCATCAAATGAGCTGGGACGACGCCTGGGCCATCACCAGCAAAACCTTCGCTTATACCAACCATACCCTGATGCCAGAAGCGCTGGAGTGTTGGGATGAGAAGCTGGTGAAAGCGCTGCTGCCGCGTCATATGCAGATTATCAAAGAGATTAACGATCGCTTTAAGAAGCTGGTCGATAAAACCTGGCCTGGCGACAAGCAGGTTTGGGCAAAGCTGGCGGTGGTTCACGACAAGCAGGTGCGCATGGCGAACATGTGCGTCGTCAGCGGCTTTGCGGTCAATGGTGTGGCGGCGCTGCACTCCGATCTGGTGGTGAAGGACCTGTTCCCGGAATATCACCAACTGTGGCCGAACAAGTTCCATAACGTGACCAACGGCATCACGCCGCGTCGCTGGATCAAACAGTGCAACCCGGAGCTGGCTGCGCTATTTGATAAAACGCTGAAAAAAGAGTGGGCGAACGATCTCGATCAGTTGATAAACCTTGAGAAGTACGCCGACGATGCCAAATTCCGCAAGACCTGGCGTGATATCAAGCAGGCGAATAAAGCGCGTCTGGCTGAATTTGTGAAGGTCCGTACCGGGATTGAAATTAACCCGCAGGCGATTTTCGATATTCAGATTAAGCGTTTGCACGAATACAAACGTCAGCACCTGAACCTGCTGCATATTCTGGCGTTGTATAAAGAGATTCGCGAGAACCCGCAGGCCGATCGCGTACCGCGCGTCTTCCTGTTCGGCGCGAAGGCGGCACCGGGTTACTACCTGGCGAAAAACATCATTTTTGCCATCAATAAGGTGGCGGAAACCATTAATAATGACCCGAACGTCGGCGATAAGCTGAAAGTCGTGTTCCTGCCGGATTACTGCGTGTCGGCGGCAGAAATGCTGATCCCGGCGGCGGATATCTCTGAGCAGATCTCCACGGCGGGAAAAGAAGCTTCCGGTACGGGCAACATGAAGTTGGCGCTCAACGGCGCACTGACGGTCGGCACCCTGGATGGCGCGAACGTGGAAATTGCCGAGAAAGTTGGTGACGAGAATATCTTTATCTTTGGTCATACCGTGGAACAGGTGAAGACGCTGAAAGCCAAAGGCTACGATCCGCTGAAATGGCGTAAGAAAGATAAAGTGCTCGATGCCGTGCTGAAGGAACTGGAAAGCGGAAAGTTCAGCGCCGGCGATAAGCATGCCTTTGATCAGATGCTGCATAGTCTCGGCAAGCAAGGGGGCGACCCCTATCTGGTGATGGCGGACTTTGCGGCCTACGTTGAGGCGCAGAAACAGGTGGATGTGTTGTATCGTGACCAGGAGGCCTGGACGCGTGCGGCGATCCTGAACTCCGCACGCTGCGGTATGTTCAGCTCGGATCGCTCCATTCGCGATTATCAGACCCGAATCTGGCAGGCAAAACGCTAAGGAAGCGCGATGGTGAGCAAACGTCTTGATAATGCCGCGCTGGCGGCGGGGATCAGTCCCAATTACATCAATGCCCACGGTAAGCCGCAGTCAATTGGTGCCGAAACCAAGCGACGTTTGTTGGACGCGATGCACCGCACCACCGCCGCCACTCCGGTGGCGGTGACGCCAGTGCCAAATGTCATGGTCTATACCGCAGGCAAAAAAATGCCACTGGCGGTGGAAGGCAGCGGAGAATTCAACTGGCTGTTGACTACCGAAGAGGGAGAGCAGTTTAAGGGGCACGTCACCGGCGGAAAATCTTTTAACCTGCCGACAAAGCTGCCGCTGGGCTATCACACGTTGACCCTGACGCAGGGCGAACAGCGACATTACTGCCGCGTCATCGTGGCGCCAAAACGCTGCTACGAGCCGCAGGCGCTGCTGACCGGGCAGAAACTCTGGGGTGCCTGCGTACAGCTCTATACGCTGCGCTCAGAGCATAACTGGGGAATCGGTGATTTCGGCGATCTCCGGTCAATGCTGGTGGATATTGCAAAACGGGGAGGCGCATTTATCGGTCTTAACCCGATCCATGCGCTCTATCCGGCAAACCCGGAGAGCGCCAGCCCGTACAGCCCTTCTTCGCGTCGCTGGCTGAACGTCATTTATATTGACGTAAATGCTGTCGATGATTTTCGCCTGAGTCAAGAAGCACAGGCCTGGTGGCAGATGCCCGATACGCAGAAAATAGTGCAACAAGCACGGGATGCTCAATGGGTGGATTACTCGGCGGTAACCACGCTGAAGATGACAGCGCTGCGCATGGCGTGGAAAGGGTTTGCCGCGCGCGATGATGAGCAGATGACGGCATTCCGGGCGTTCGTGGCTCAGGAAGGCGACAGCCTGTATTGGCAGGCGGCGTTTGATGCGCTGCATGCCTGGCAGGTGAAAGAAGATGAACTGCGCTGGGGATGGCCGGCCTGGCCGGAAGCGTACCAGTCTGTTGATTCGCCGGAGGTGGAAAAATTCTGTCACGAACATCGTGATGAAGTGGATTTTTATCTCTGGTTACAGTGGCTGGCGTACACCCAGTTTGCCGCCTGCTGGGAAACCAGTCAGGGTTTTAACATGCCGATTGGCCTGTATCGCGATCTGGCGGTAGGCGTGGCGGAAGGCGGTGCGGAAACCTGGTGTGACCGCGAGCTGTATTGCCTGAAAGCTTCCGTCGGCGCACCGCCGGATATCCTCGGCCCGCTCGGACAGAACTGGGGCTTGCCGCCGATGGATCCGCATATCATCACCGCACGCGCCTACGAGCCGTTTATTGAACTCCTGCGGGCGAATATGCAAAACTGCGGCGCGCTGCGCATCGATCACGTCATGTCGATGCTGCGTCTGTGGTGGATCCCTTACGGCGAAACCGCCGACCACGGCGCCTATGTTCACTATCCGGTCGACGATCTGCTGTCGATTCTGGCGCTGGAAAGCCAGCGTCATCACTGCATGGTGATTGGCGAAGATTTGGGTACCGTTCCGGTGGAGATCGTTGGCAAGCTGCGAAGCAGCGGCGTGTACTCTTACAAAGTGCTCTACTTCGAGAACGACCATGAGAAGAACTACCGTGCGCCGAAAGCGTATCCGGAACAATCAATGGCTGTCGCGACGACGCATGATCTTCCTACGCTCAAAGGCTATTGGGACAGCGGCGATCTGACGCTTGGCAAAGCGCTGGGGTTATACCCTGATGAGGTGGTGTTGCGCGGGCTGTATCAGGACCGTGAGTTGGCGAAGCAGGGGTTGTTAGATGCGCTGCACAAATATGGCTGTCTGCCAAAACGCGCCGGGCACAAGGCTTCGTTGATGGCGATGACGCCGACGCTCAATCGCGCGATGCAGCGTTATATCGCTGGCAGCAACAGCGCGCTGTTAGGGTTACAGCCTGAGGACTGGCTGGATATGGCGGAGCCGGTCAACATCCCGGGGACCAGTTCGCAGTACAAAAACTGGCGTCGTAAGCTTTCCACTACGCTTGAAGCGATGTTTGCCGATGAACGGGTGAATAAGTTGATTAAGGATCTGGATAAGCGACGAAAAGCGGCAGCGAAGAAGAAGTAAAAATAAAGAACCCGCCAACTGGCGGGTTCTTTATTTCTGTTAAACCACCGTTCCCAGTAGCAGACAGCCAATCAGTCCGCAGACAGAGATAATGGTTTCCAGCATCGACCAGGACTTAATGGTCTCGCCGATGGTCAGGTTAAAGTACTCTTTAAACAGCCAGAAGCCGGGGTCGTTTACGTGAGAGAAGATAACGCTACCGGAACCAACGGCAATGACCATCAGCTCAGGGCTGACGCCGGTGGTGGCAATCAACGGTGCGACAATCCCACCCGCTGTGATAGCGGCAACGGTTGCAGAACCCAGCGCGATACGCAGAACGGCGGCGATAGACCATGCCATCAGCAGCGGAGAGATGTTAGTTTCGTGCATCATGGATGCAATATATTTGTCTACGCCGCTGTCGACCAGCACCTGCTTGAACGCACCGCCGCCGCCGATGATTAACAGCATCATCGCGATAATTTTGATGGAAGAGGTCAGCGTATCGTTAATCTGATCCATCGAACGGCCACGGTTCAACCCGAAGGTGAACAGAGCGATCAGCACAGCAATCAACGTTGCCATCACCGGGTCACCAAAGAATTCCGCAACAGGCAGGAAGGCATGACCTTTCGGCAGGATCATTTCGGCAATGGCTCGCATCGCCATCAGCACTACCGGAACCAGTGAGGTCCAGACGCTGACGCCAAAGCTCGGCATCTCTTCTTCGGTAAAGGTTTTCGCACTGTACAGACCTTCCGGAATCGGCTTATCAATGCCTTTCAGGCAGCGAGCGAACACCGGACCCGCCAGAATAACGGTCGGAATGGCCAGAATCGTACCAAACAACAGAGTCTTACCCATATCGGCATGGAAAATGGTCGCGATAGCCGTTGGGCCCGGGTGCGGCGGCAGGAAGCCGTGCGTCACGGAGAGCGCGGCTGCCATTGGCACACCGACATACAGCAGCGGGATGTTAGCCGCGGCGGCAATGGTAAAGACCAGCGGCAGCATCAGCACAAAACCCACTTCGTAGAACAGGGCAAAACCGACGGTGAAACCGGTTAATACCACGGCCCACTGAATGTGCTTCTTACCAAATTTCGCAATCAGCGTGGTGGCGATACGCTGTGCGCCCCCCGCAGTCTGCCAGCATTTTACCCAGCATGGCGCCAAATCCCATGATCAGGGCGAGGCTTCCCAGGGTGCCGCCGACGCCAGCTTTGATGGAGCCAATAACTTTATCCAGCGGCATTCCTTGCATCAATCCAACAGCAAGCGCCACCAGGACGAGAGCGATGAAACCGTTCATTTTGAAGCGGATCATCAGGAGTAATAACATGATTACACCGATAGCAACGATGACTAATGGCATGATTTACCTGGCCTTTCGATTTGTTATGGGTAACGTCAGTGTGTTGACGACAAATTACGTTTATCCCAACGGGGAACAGAGACGTAACGGCACCTCGACGGATTACCCTTAAAACTGTCTAGTTTAGTCGGATGACATGTGTGTGTTTGGTGCCCATATGAATGATACGGGTAACATGCGGTAATTGAGAATCACCCCAGCCGGCAAAATTTAAATTATGCGAGGCAGGTCAAATTATCGGAGTGGATGTTGCAGAAGACGCAAGAGTGGGGACGTGTGCCATTGCCCAGGCCCGACAGGTGCAAGTACCATCGGGCCATACGCGAGCAGCGTACTTTAGTAGTAGGAGTGTTCGCCGCGCTGGTGTTCGGTCAGGTCGCGAACGCCTTTCAGTTCAGGGAACTCGTTCAGCAACTGCTTCTCGATCCCTTCTTTCAGGGTCACATCGACCATGGAGCAGCCGTTACAGCCGCCGCCAAACTGCAGAATGGCGTAGCCTTCGTCGGTTATCTCCATCAAAGAGACACGACCACCGTGACCGGCAAGCTGCGGGTTGATTTGCGATTGCAGCATGTATTCGACGCGCTCCATCAGCGGTGCATCGTCAGCCACTTTACGCATTTTTGCGTTCGGCGCTTTCAGCGTCAGCTGAGAACCTAACTGATCGGTGACGAAATCGATCTCTGCTTCTTCCAGATAAGGCGCGCTCAGTTCATCAACATACGCAGTCAGCAGGTCAAATTTCAGGGCGGTGTCGGTTGCTTCCACGGCGTCCGGCGGACAATAAGAAACGCCACATTCAGCGTTAGGCGTACCGGGATTGATCACAAATACACGGATTTGTGTCCCTTCTTCCTGATTTGCCAGCAGTTTGGCAAAGTGCGCTTGTGCAGCCTCGGAAATATGGATCATAGTAATGGCCTAATAGTTGACTATTTTAGTTGGTTATAATACGCCCATCATCGAGGCTCTACAAGGTTCGACACAGGCACCATACCTGGACAGTCGCTGCGCCGTTGCGTAATAGCAGCTGCGCAATCTCCGCGACGGTACTTCCGGTAGTAACGACATCATCCACAACAACCATATGGAGTCCCTTCACGGGCAATTCAAGATGAAAGGCGTTTTTCAGGTTGCGTTTGCGCAGTCTGGCGCTGAGGTGGTGCTGTGTCGCGGTAGGGCGAATGCGCGTGACGCTGCGGCTGTCCCAGGCGCAGTGTAACCAGCGGGATAGCGGGCGACACAGCAGATCGCTTTGATTAAACCCTCTGCGCCAGTGCCGGCGCTGCCACAGCGGCACGCTGACGAGTCGGTCTGGCAGGACAAGTCCGGTCCGACGATGAGCCTCAAGCACCTCCAGTAACAGGATGCGTGAGAGTGCGAGCGCAACTTCACTGCGGCGTGAAAACTTAAGCTGATGGATGAGCGTGCTGAGGGGCGGGGCATAGTCGCTGACCGTAATCAGTCGCTGCCAGGGCGGCGGTTTTTGCAAACAGCGTCCACAGGGAAGCGTGGTATGGGCGGACGGTAAACCGCAACGGGGGGCACAGCGATTCGCGTTGCCGCGCTGCACGTGCGCAGACAGAACAGATCCCCCCAATGACTGAGTGCCATCGGCATTCGGCATAGCCAGCATAATCCCGGTACTGTTAGCATAGTTTCATCCTTGTGAGTAAAAGAGAACAGTAACTGATGAATGACATCTGGTGGCAGACTCGTGGAACGGGAAATTGCCATCTTGTGCTGCTGCACGGATGGGGACTGAACGCTGAAGTGTGGCATTGCATTAGCGAGGAATTGAGCTCGCATTTCACGCTGCATCTGGTGGATTTGCCCGGCTTTGGCCGTAGCCAGGGTTTTGGCGCCATGACTCTCGGAGAAATGGCGGAGCGTGTGCTGGAACTGGCGCCTGAGAACGCTATCTGGCTCGGCTGGAGTCTTGGCGGGCTAGTGGCGAGCCAGGTGGCATTAACTCATCCCGAGCGCGTACTGGCGCTGGTGACGGTGGCATCATCACCCTGTTTCAGCGCGCGTGAAAATTGGCCGGGGATTAAACCGGAAGTTCTGGCGGGATTCCAGCAGCAGCTGAGCGAAGACTTCCAGCGGACGGTAGAGCGCTTTCTGGCATTGCAAACGATGGGAACGGAAACGGCGCGTCAGGATGCCCGCGCGTTGAAGAAGACCGTGCTGGCGCTGCCGATGCCGCCCGTTGATGTGCTTAACGGGGGGGGCTGGAGATCCTCAAGACGGTTGATCTGCGAGAGCCTTTGAGAGCGTTGACGGTGCCGTTCCTGCGTCTGTACGGCTATCTGGATGGTCTGGTTCCCCGCAAGGTGGTGCCGCTGCTTGATGAACTATGGCCTGCGAGCGAATCGCTAATCTTTGCCAGGGCAGCGCATGCCCCGTTTATTTCGCATCCTGATGAATTCTGTCAGACGCTGGTGGCGCTGAAACAAAGGCTGTAAGGCGAAGAAAAATGCCCGGAAAGTGTCTCCCTTGCCGGGCCAGGGATTAATGGTTCCGCGCGATGATGTCATCGGCGGTAATCCCGGTGATTCTGAGAATGGTCTGGCGGTCAATACCGTCAGCCAGCATGCTGGCTGCGATGCGCAGTGCTTCCTCACGTTTACCCTGCTGCAAACCCTTTTCCAGTCCTTCCTGTAATCCACTGACGTGGCCCTCCTGAAGACCACGGTGATGCCCTTCCTGACGTAATCTTTCGGCGATAGTCATCAATCTCTCCTTGTGTTCAGGTAATCGGTCGGCCATGCCATGAATAAAATCGCGAAAGCGATCGGTGTCGCCCGCCTGCAACAGATAATTAAACAGGGCTTTTAGTTGGTTGTCATTAGCGTGCCCTGTAATAAGCAGGGTCGCCAGTTTTTCCACTAACCCCAGTAGATCCCGCTTGCGGATATGTTTTTGCACCAGTTCGAGGAGTGCCATGCGGCGGTGCTGCATAATCTCGTCATCGGGAATGACGGTAATATCCACCAGTGGCAACGCTGCGCCATACAGTCGTCGTGCGGCTTCCGGGTTGTCAAATTCGTCCAGCCAGCAGAGCGAGAAAGGGTAGGGGCTGACCGTACCGTGATAAAACAGCATGGGTATTACCAGGGGCAGTGTCAGGTGGCCGGCATCCAGATGTCGTTGCATTGCTGCAATCGCGTAGCGCATGAGACGAAACGCCATATGCGGATCGGCGGTGCTCTGATGTTCTATGACAACGTAGATGTATCCCTCTCCTTCGCGGGTTTTCAGTGACCACAGCACATCGCAATAGTACGCACGCAACTCCTCCTCAATAAAACTTGTCGGTTCCAGTTTCAGCGTTTGCAGGTCGCAAAGCGCACGTAAGGAGGCAGGAAGGTGGAGTAGAAGAAAATCCTGCGCGGTGGCCGGGTGGCTCAAAAATGTTTTGAAAATGGCATCATGCGGTGTCGCGCTGGAGGCTGTACTCATGGCGATCCCTCACCGGAATAAAAGATAGCGTGACTCTAGCGGGCAAGCGGCGGGAAAGCATCTCCCTGTTGTTAACGGTGCGAAGAGGGCTGGAGGAAATCGTGCCCTTGCAGAAAGTGATTTTGTGTTGTGGAACCGGGCACGCAAAATACCGGATGGCGGCGTTTATCCCACCATCCGGTATCCATCTAACGTAAAGCCCACCATTCACGCAGGCAGGCTTTGCCTTCCGGACAGCTTTTACAGCTGCCGGAGAGGCAGCCGTCGGGCTCTTCCTGAATCCGCACGGCTTTCCCCATTGTTTCCAGTTGCTTGAGCATGGCGTCAATCATCGGCTGCGGCGTATGCAATGTCCGGCTGATTTGTTCTGCCTCCATACGCCCCTGTAGGGCCAGTAAATCACGAACCTGAATGAGTGAAGCCATCGTAATACCTAGTGGCAATCGCCGGTAGTCGTGCTGGCACAGCAGTCGCTGGCTTTTTTCCGTGTTGCCAGCAGATTGACATTCACCCGGCTACGCGCCCGGCGCAACAGCCCCAGAACCACAACGTTAAACAGAATCACCGCCAGTATGCAGACCAGACTGTAACGCGGGTGCTCACTGTAGCTGGCAACCTGGTAGAATACGGTCGACAGTGAGTAGGCAATGTTCAGCCCCCCACAAAATGGAGAAGCCCATCCATCCGCGGCTGGACTCACGGGCAATTGCCCCCATTACCGAGATACACGGCACGTACAGCAGGACGAAAATCAGGTAGCTGTAGGCTGCTGCCGCGCTGCCAAATTTCTCACCCATTACGCCCATCGCGCCGGTCGCCATTTCGCCATCGCCTTTACTGGCTTCGATCGGGTTCGCCAGTACGCTCAGGCTGAAGGTGTCTTTCAGGCTCTGCCAGGTTTCATCCAGTGCGCTCAGCAATTCATCGCCAAGATGAAATTCAGCCGGATTAAATTCCTCGTCCTGAATATTTTCTGCGGTATAGAGCGTGTTGAGCGTACCCACTACCACTTCTTTTGCCATCGCGCCCGTGAACAGCCCGACCGTGGCCTGCCAGTTGTCTTCGTGAACGCCAATCGGTTTGAAGACTGGGGTAATCACGCGGCTGACGGAGGCCAGCGCTGAATCGTTGATGTTATCGACAATCTTGCCACTCAGCGAAAAACTGTTAAATGCACTCAGGAATATGCTGACAATGACAATCACTTTACCGGCGCGCAGGACAAATCCTTTCAGGCGCTGCCAGGTCTGGATGATCAGACTTTTGATATGCGGAACATGGTAAACCGGAAGTTCCATTACAAACGGTGAGGCTTCGCCACGCATGATGGTGTGTTTGAGCATCAGACCGGTGAGTACCGCCATCACAATGCCCAGTACGTACAGAGAGAACACCGCCAGCGCGCCGTTCTGCCCGAAGAAAGCCGCGGCAAACACGGCGAAAATCGCCAGTCGCGCCCCACAGGACATGAACGGTGCCATCATGATGGTCATCAGACGCTCGCGGGGCGCATCCAGGGTGCGGGCCCCCATCACCGATGGCACGTTGCAGCCAAAGCCGACAATCAGCGGGACGAACGATTTGCCCGGCAGTCCAAGCGCCTGCATCAGACGGTCCATCACAAACGCGGCCCGCGCCATGTAGCCGGAGTCTTCGAGGAACGAGAGGAACAGGTACATCATGCCGATCTGCGGAACCAGCGGCAGAACGGTGTTAATCCCGCCGCCAAGCCCCTGGGCGAGGAAGATAGTCAGCCAGCCCGGGAAGTGAAGGGTATAACCGATCCACTGGATACCGTGAATAAAGATCGCCACAGAGCCGGCGTCAAATATCGGGGTCAGCGCGCCACCGATGTTAATGGCGAGCAGGAACATCAGGTACATCACAAACAGGAAGATCGGCAGGCCCAGAAAACGGTTGAGAATGATTTTGTCCACAGCCGTCGTAAAACGGCTGGGTTCTGCGGTCAGAGTATTGCTTACCACATCGCAGATCGCCGCAATGCACTGATAACGCGCATCGGCAATATGCAGCGCCGGGTCGTCCATCTCGTCGCTCAGATGCGCCAGAGAAATATCCAGTTGCGCCGCGGCGTCACCAGCATAAGCCCGGCTGTAGATGTCTCCTTCCAGCATTTGCAGGCCGAGCCAGCGACGCTGTTGCGCAGGCATCTCTTTTGCCATGGCGTCCGCCAGTTTATTGGCCTCACGTAGTAACGGCTGGGCGTAGTGTACCAGTTCGACGTTTTCATTTTTGCTGTGGCGGTCAATCGCCAGCTTCAGCGCTTCGATACCGCGTCCACGGGTGGAAACCAGCGGGACGACCGGGCAACCAAGACGGGCCGAAAGGGAGTCGATATCAATGCGGATTTTCTGTTTTTCCGCAATGTCGAGCATGTTAAGGGCGACAATGCAGGGAATGCCCAGCTCAAGCAGTTGCAGTGTCAGATAAAGGTTACGCTCAAGGTTTGAAGCATCCACCACGTTAATTAACAAATCGGCGTCGCCGCTCAGAATATAGTGGCAGGCGATCTGCTCATCCAGAGAGGTTTGTGAAGAGATGGTGGTAAGCGAATAGGTGCCGGGCAGATCGACCAGCGTGACCTGATGGTCCGTGGTCGCGAATTGCCCCTCTTTACGTTCAACGGTGACACCAGCCCAGTTGCCGACGCGCTGACGGGCGCCGGTCAGTTGGTTAAATAACGTTGTCTTGCCGGAATTTGGATTACCAATTAAACCAATGGTTAATTTTTTCATTGTTATAGACTCACTGTATTAACAGGAAACCGCTTCCACTTCTAATAACGCCAGGTCTTTTTTTACGCAATACCAGGCTGACACGACGCGTCTCAATATGAACAGGATCGCCCAGGGGGGCGACGCGCACCACGTTAAATGAGGAACCCGGAAGCATGCCGAGGGAAAGCAGTTTCTGACGGTATGCAGGACTTATTTCTCGGGAAAAGCCGGTGATTTTCCACGCAGTATCTGGAGCAAATTGCATAAGAACCTACTTGTTTCTCGCTAACTGGATGTTTACCTCATGGGGCAAAGAGGCGCGGCATGAGACCAGATGATTAGCCAACGAAGGAAAGAGTAAATAATCAACAATGCAATGATAATGAGAATGGTTTTTATCTTCAACCGATTAAATGTGACGGAATGTTGGTTTGAATAATAATCTGCGTTATTTTTGATATGGCTCAAAAATAATAACTGTCAGGTAAAATGATTTGAATTATTAATAAATGAACGTTGTTAATGTTTAATTAAGGTTTCATCTGTTAACGAAGTGAAAAGTTTAATGCGGTGGCGAGAGAACAGTGTAAATATGCCGGACAGGATGTTTCCACCGCTATCCGGCACATGATCCAAACTTAACGTTTTTTACCCATTGCTGCTGCCAGCGCATCCATCATCGCGCTGTTACCAGCAGGCTGCGCTTCACGACTACGCGGTTTTGCTGCTTTCGCTGCCGGACGGTCGTTTCCGCCGCCGCCACGACGGGCATTGGTTTCACCAGGCTGTTCGTCCAGACGCATCGTCAGGGCAATACGCTTGCGCTGCAGATCAACTTCCAGCACTTTCACCTTCACGATATCGCCTGCTTTCACCACGGTGTGCGGATCGTCGACGAACTTGTTCGACAGCGATGAGATATGGACCAGTCCATCCTGATGTACGCCAATATCCACAAATGCGCCGAAGTTGGTGACGTTAGTCACCGCGCCTTCCAGAATCATCCCCGGCTGCAGGTCATTCATGGTTTCAACGCCATCGGCGAACTGGGCGGTTTTGAACTCCGGACGCGGGTCACGACCCGGTTTCTCCAGCTCTTTAATGATATCGCTGATGGTCGGAACACCGAACTTGTCGTCGGTGAAGTCGACGGCTTTCAGATTGCGTAGTTCGCTGCTGTTGCCCATCAGGTCTTTCAGGGCCTGTTGCGTTGCCGCCAGAATACGTTCCACAACCGGATACGCTTCCGGGTGAACGGTGGACGCATCCAGCGGGTTATCGCCGTGGTTAATACGCAGGAAGCCTGCGCACTGTTCGAAGGCTTTTGGCCCCAGACGGCTGACTTTCAGCAGTTGCTGACGATTCTGGAACTGCCCGTTCTCGTCGCGCCAGGCCACGATATTCTGCGCCATCATGCGGGTCAGACCGGCTACACGCGTCAACAGCGGAACCGATGCCGTATTCAAATCAACGCCAACGGCGTTCACGCAGTCTTCCACCACCGCGTCCAGCTTGCGGGCCAGCTGAGTCTGGCTGACATCATGCTGATACTGGCCAACCCCGATGGATTTCGGATCGATTTTCACCAGTTCGGCGAGGGGATCCTGCAGACGACGCGCGATGGATACCGCGCCGCGCAAAGAGACGTCAAGATCCGGAAATTCCTGTGCCGCCAGTTCAGACGCAGAATAGACCGATGCTCCGGCTTCACTGACAATCACTTTCTGCGCTGTGACTTTCGGGAACTGCTTCTGCACATCGAGGAAGAAGCGTTCGGTTTCACGCGAGGCGGTGCCGTTACCAATCGCTACCAGTTCCACATTGTACTTTTCACACAGTGCAGCCACCGCCACGGCGGCTTTCGCTGCCTGGCCGGTATGAGGATAGATGGTATCAGTGGCGACCAGCTTACCGGTGCCGTCCACCACCGCAACTTTCACCCCGGTACGCAGACCCGGATCAAGACCCATAGTGGCGCGCAGGCCCGCCGGTGCCGCCATCAGCAGGTCGTGAAGGTTACGGGCGAATACATTAATCGCTTCGTCTTCCGCGCGTTCGCGGACGGTTCCCATCAACTCGGTTTCGAGATGCATCAACACCTTGATACGCCACGTCCAGCTCACCACGCCTTTGCGCCAGCTGTCTGCCGGTGCGTTGTTCAAACGCAGACCGAGGTGATCCATAATGATCTGCTCGCAATGGCTCTCTTTCGGCGGCTCATCGAATTGCGGATCGGCATTCAGCGAAAGCTGCAACACGCCTTCATTACGGCCCCGGAACATCGCCAGCGCACGGTGAGAAGGCACAGAGGCGATCGGTTCATGATGATCGAAATAATCGCGGAATTTCGCGCCTTCTTCTTCCTTGCCGCTGACAACGCTGGCAACCAGATGGGCATTTTTCCACAGATAGTCACGTACTTTTGCCAGTAGCGCGGCGTCTTCGGCAAAGCGTTCCATCAGGATATAGCGTGCGCCATCAAGCGCGGCTTTGCTGTCGGCAACCCCTTTCTCTGCATCGATATATTTTGCCGCTTCGGTGTCCGGATCGTGTGACGGGTCGTTCCACAACAGGTCGGCCAGCGGTTCCAGACCGGCTTCCATCGCGATCTGTCCACGGGTGCGGCGTTTGGGCTTATACGGGAGATAAAGGTCTTCGAGCTCGGTCTTACTTAACGTGCCGTTGATAGCGTTGGCCAGTTCATCGGTCAGTTTGCCTTGCTCGGAAATGGATTTCAGAATGGCCTGACGGCGCTCTTCCAGTTCACGCAAATAGCCCAGTCGGGTCTCCAGATTACGCAGTTGCGTATCATCCAGACCGCCGGTGATCTCCTTACGGTAACGTGCGATAAACGGCACGGTGTTCCCTTCGTCAAGCAGGCGAACGGCAGCGGTGACCTGGTCGGCCCGGGCCTGAATTTCACCCGCAATAATGCGGCAGAAAGAATCATTCATCATGGATTGGCTTCATCTACTGAGTAAAAAATCAGGGAACAGTTATACGGATTGACGGGCAAAAACGCCAGCCATAGAGCGGGGGGTTCAGATTGTTCCTGCTCATTTTACGTATTCGATCGTATTGACGTACCAGCTTGCTTCCCCACCAGGCGTATTCACAACCGCGAGATCGCCGACCTCTTTTTTCAGCAGCGCGCGCGCCATGGGTGAGTCGATGGAGATGTAATCTTTGCGGCCGAAAATTTCATCGTAGCCGACAATCCGAAAACGACGCGTGTCGCCATCATCATTCTCGATCTCAACCCATGCGCCGAAAAACACTTTGCCTTCCTGTTGTGGGGAGTAATCGACAATCTTCAAATTCTCCATGCATTTGGTCAGATAGCGGACGCGCCTGTCGATCTCACGTAGCCGCTTTTTATTATACTGGTAATCGGCATTCTCACTGCGGTCACCCAGACTTGCCGCCCAGGTGACTTTCTTTGTGACTTCCGGGCGCTCTTCACGCCACAGGTAGTTGAGCTCGCTTTTGAGTTTTTCGTACCCTTCCCGGGTGATCAGGGGCGTTTTCATCTTATTGATTACCTTTAAGTCTGTGACGAAGCGCACAATTCGTATTACGTCATCCCGCTGACAGAATAAATAATGTGCTGCGCGTTTCATTGTATACTTAAGCTGCTGTTAAATATGCTTTGTAACAATTTAGCCTGGAATTCATACCAGAATTCACTGGTGGCGAACGTTAGCTTTTTTTAAGAATACATACCATCAATTAATTGTTGCGAACCTTTGGGAGTACAAATAATGCAAGAGAACTATAAAATTCTGGTGGTCGATGACGACATGCGTCTGCGTGCGCTGCTTGAGCGTTATCTGACCGAGCAGGGCTTCCAGGTTCGAAGCGTCGCTAACGCTGAGCAAATGGATCGTCTGCTGACCCGCGAATCATTCCATCTTATGGTACTGGATCTGATGCTACCGGGTGAAGACGGCCTCTCTATTTGCCGCCGTCTGCGCAGCCAGAGTAACCCGATGCCGATTATTATGGTTACGGCGAAAGGGGAAGAAGTTGACCGTATTGTCGGCCTGGAAATCGGCGCCGATGACTATATCCCGAAACCCTTTAACCCACGCGAACTGCTGGCGCGTATTCGCGCGGTGCTGCGTCGCCAGGCGAACGAACTGCCGGGCGCGCCTTCTCAGGAAGAGGCCGTCATCGCCTTTGGTAAGTTCAAACTGAACCTCGGAACGCGTGAAATGTTTCGCGAAGACGAGCCGATGCCGCTCACCAGTGGTGAGTTTGCAGTACTGAAAGCGCTGGTAAGCCACCCGCGTGAGCCACTGTCCCGTGACAAGCTGATGAACCTGGCGCGTGGCCGTGAGTATTCGGCGATGGAACGTTCCATCGACGTACAGATTTCCCGCCTGCGTCGTATGGTCGAAGAAGATCCCGCTCATCCGCGCTACATTCAGACCGTGTGGGGCCTGGGCTACGTTTTCGTACCGGACGGTTCTAAAGCATGAGGCGAATGCGCTTCTCGCCACGAAGTTCATTTGCCCGCACGCTGTTGCTTATCGTCACTCTGCTGTTTGTCAGCCTGGTGACGACCTATCTGGTGGTGCTGAACTTTGCGATTTTGCCGAGTCTCCAGCAGTTTAATAAGGTCCTGGCCTACGAAGTGCGTATGCTGATGACTGATAAACTGCAACTGGAGGACGGTACGCAACTGGTGGTGCCTCCCGCTTTTCGCCGGGAAATTTACCGTGAGCTGGGGATTTCTCTTTATTCCAACGAGGCCGCCGAAGAAGCGGGGCTGCGTTGGGCGCAACACTATGAATTCTTAAGCCATCAGATGGCGCAGCAATTGGGTGGCCCGACGGAAGTGCGCGTTGAGGTCAACAAAAGCTCGCCGGTGGTCTGGCTGAAAACCTGGCTGTCGCCCAATATCTGGGTACGCGTTCCGTTAACGGAAATTCATCAGGGCGATTTCTCCCCGCTGTTCCGCTATACGCTGGCCATCATGCTGCTGGCGATAGGGGGGAGCGTGGCTGTTTATTCGTATACAAAACCGACCCCTTGTGGATCTCGAACATGCCGCATTACAGGTAGGGAAAGGTATTATTCCGCCGCCGCTGCGTGAGTACGGCGCGTCTGAGGTCCGCTCAGTGACCCGCGCCTTCAACCATATGGCGGCTGGGGTGAAGCAGTTAGCGGATGACCGAACGCTGCTGATGGCGGGGGTCAGTCATGACCTTCGTACCCCGCTGACGCGTATTCGTCTGGCGACAGAGATGATGGGCGAGCAGGATGGGTATCTGGCGGAGTCCATCAATAAAGATATAGAAGAGTGCAACGCGATCATCGAACAATTCATCGACTACCTGCGCACCGGGCAGGAGATGCCGATGGAGATGGCAGATCTCAATGCCGTGCTGGGTGAAGTGGTGGCGGCAGAAAGCGGCTATGAGCGTGAAATTGAGACGGCGCTTCAGCCGGGTAGCATTCAGGTGAAGATGCACCCGCTATCTATCAAGCGTGCGGTCGCCAATATGGTGGTGAACGCTGCACGTTATGGCAATGGATGGATCAAAGTCAGCAGCGGAACGGAGCCGCATCGCGCCTGGTTCCAGGTCGAAGATGACGGTCCCGGCATTAAGCCTGAACAACGTAAACATCTGTTCCAGCCTTTTGTACGCGGCGACAGTGCGCGCAGTACCAGCGGAACCGGTCTGGGACTGGCAATTGTACAGCGTATAGTGGACAACCATAACGGGCTGCTGGAGATTGGCACCAGCGAGCGGGGCGGGCTCTCTATCCGTGCCTGGTTACCCGTTCCCGTCGTTCGGGTCCAGGGAACGGCAAAAGAGGCGTAAAAAAAGGGAGGCGAAATGCCTCCCTTTTTTACTGCTCAGGAGCGTGACCTTACAGCTTTGGACCGGCGCTCACCAGCGCTGCGCCTGCTGGGGTATCCGTGTATTTCTCGAAGTTCTCGATAAACAGTTTCGCCAGGGCGGTGGCTTTTTCCTGCCACTGTTCCGGAGACGCGTAGGTATTACGCGGGTCGAGAATTCGGGTATCCACACCCGGCAGTTCGGTCGGGATCGCCAGATCAAACATCGGCAGACTGAAGGTTTCCGCGTCGTCCAGAGAGCCGTTCAGGATAGCATCGATAATCGCGCGGGTATCCTTGATGGAGATACGTTTGCCCGTACCGTTCCAGCCGGTATTGACCAGGTAGGCCTGTGCACCGGCGGCCTGCATACGTTTCACCAGCACTTCAGCATACTGCGTCGGGTGCAGCGACAGGAAGGCCGCACCGAAGCACGCGGAGAAGGTTGGCGTCGGCTCAGTAACGCCGCGTTCCGTGCCCGCCAGTTTAGCGGTGAACCCAGACAGGAAGTGATACTGCGTCTGGTTGGCTGTCAGGCGAGAAACCGGCGGCAGCACGCCAAAGGCGTCAGCGGTCAGGAAGATCACCTTCGTGGCATGCCCGGCTTTGGAAACCGGCTTAACGATGTTGTCGATGTGGTAGATCGGATAGGAGACGCGAGTGTTCTCGGTTTTCGAACCATCGTCAAAATCGATAGTGCCATCGGCACGCACGGTGACGTTTTCCAGCAGCGCATCACGACGAATCGCGTTGTAGATTTCCGGTTCTGCTTCTTTCGACAGCTTGATCGTTTTTGCGTAGCAACCGCCTTCAAAGTTGAACACGCCGTCATCGTCCCAGCCATGCTCATCATCGCCGATCAGGCGACGTTTCGGGTCGGTAGAGAGGGTGGTTTTCCCGGTGCCGGACAGGCCAAAGAACACCGCAACGTCTCCTTTCTCGCCCACGTTGGCGGAGCAGTGCATAGAGGCAATGCCTTTCAACGGCAGCAGATAGTTCATCACCGAGAACATGCCTTTCTTCATTTCGCCGCCGTACCAGGTCCCACCAATCAGCTGGATACGTTCGGTCAGGTTGAAGGCGACAAAGTTTTCGGAGTTCAGACCCTGCTCTTTCCACTGTGGATTGGTGCACTTCGCGCCGTTCATCACGATAAAGTCAGGCTCAAAGCCTTCCAGTTCGTCATCGTTTGGGCGGATGAACATGTTCTTCACGAAATGCGCCTGCCACGCCACTTCGGTAATGAAGCGAACAGAGAGGCGGGTGTCGGCGTTTGCGCCACAGAAAGCATCAACGATAAACAGACGTTTACCGGAAAGTTGTTTAGTGACTAATCCTTTCAGGTGCTGCCAGGTTTCCTGGGACAGCGGTTTGTTGTCGTTCTTACCTTTTCCTTTGTCGGACCACCACAGCGTGTCACGCGTGGTGTCATCACGAACAATGTACTTATCCTTCGGCGAACGTCCGGTGAAAATACCGGTATCAACTGCAACGGCACCCAGGTCCGTCAACACACCACGCTCGTAACCTTCCAGGCTCGGGTCTAGCTCTTCCTGGTAGAGGGTTTCATAGCTGGGGTTGTAGACGATATCCTGAACGTCGCTGATACCATAAGCCTTGAGATCTTGCGGGGTTAATCGTTTCACGCGCATATCACTGCTCCTTAGCCAATATGTATTACCTGAAATAGTAAGGTTTTTTTGGGTGTGTTAACCGCGACAAGGCTCATAGATTTACTTATCTGGACAAAATCACGATTGACTGAAAACGCTGTGACTCCGGTCACGAAGCGGGGCTTATTATGGCAGGAATGACTTTTTAGTTGTGGAAAATGTTCCTAAAACGTTAAATATTGGTATTTTTCACGGAAATGTTGTGAGTGTAATCGCATTCATGTAAGAAATTAACAAGTGGCTTACATATAAAATATCGATTCATCACGAAAGAAATTTTTAGCAAAAAGTGCGGAATTTTAAAGGAGAAGGCCGGGCGCGTTACGCAGCCCGGCCTGATTCGATGGTCGATCAATGTACCTGCGGATCGGCAGGGGGAAGCGTTATTGCGGATCTCGGCAATATCCATCGCATTGAACAGGTAGTGACTCCCGCAGTAATCGCAATGCATGTCGATTTCGCCTTCTTCCGCCAGAATGCTGTCTACCTCTTCGTCCGGCAGCGTCTTCAGTGCGCCAGCACAGCGTTCGCGTGAGCAGGTGCATTTGAACTCAACGTCCTGCGGATCGTAAAGGGTAACTTCTTCTTCGTGATACAGACGCCACAGCACCTCATTGGCCGGCAGAGTCAATAACTCTTCTGCCTTGATGGTTTCGGTCAGCGTGGCCAGATGATCAAAGTCATCCGCCTGCGCATCCTGTGCCGGCATTACCTGCAATAGCATCCCGCCTGCCGCGGCTTTCCCATCAACATCGCCAGTACGAATGAACAGACGGGTTGGCAACTGCTCAGAACGCAGGAAGTAATCTTCCAGACAGGCCGCCAGCGTATCGCCTTCCAGGCCGACCACACCTTGGTAACGCTCGCCTTCTTCCGGGGTAATGGTAATGACCAGATAACCATTACCGACCAGCGTTTTCAGGTCTGCCTCTTCCGGGATCTCGCCCTGCACACGCGCTACGCCACGCATCTGCTGATTGTTATTGCCGTTGATCACCGCGAGACTCAGCGGACCATCGCCCTGGAGTTGAACGGTAATATCACCGGCGAACTTCAGGGTCGCGGTGAGCAAACTGGTAGCCACCAGCAACTCAGCCAATATGGTTTTTACGGGTTGCGGATACGTATGGTTTTCGAGGATCTGTTGCAGGGTTTCCGATACGGTTACCAGTTCGCCGCGCACGGCAAAGTTTTCAAACAGATAGCGGTGTAATTGGTCATGTTGCGGCATAATCATCTCTCTTGCGGGTGACAGTTATTCACTGTCGCCGTGTTTAAATCGTAACAGGTCGCGGCGCTCTTTTTTTGTCCGGTCGCCTGTCCGGGTGCGGCATGGTCAGGGCGTTAAGCTTACGTGCCAGCGCCATTTTTTCGCGTTTTTCGACGCTTTCCGTCGTCTCTTCATACAGAGTAACGGCTTCGCTGGCCGGTCGGCGCTGCTCGGTGATCGCTTTAATCACCACCGTTCGCTCGTCGTTGCCCTGGCGCAGCGTCAGCGTGGCGTTCAGCTCGACGATCTTGCTCGGCTTACTGCGCTGTCCGTTATAGTGAACCTTACCGCCGTCCACCATCTCACGGGCCAGAGCGCGGGTTTTATAAAACCGCGCAGCCCACAGCCATTTATCCAGTCTGACCTCAACAGAGGGCTTTTCTTTCATGGCGACTCCTTCACATCAGTGAGGGGATCAGTCGGCGGTAATCATTTAATGACGGATGGCGCGCATATTGTTTTTCCGCAATGCCAGAGTCGGGATTCGTCACACCGAGGCAATACCGAATACCAAATTTCGCCGCCGCGTCGAGAATGGGTTCACTATCATCAATAAATAGCGTTTTTTCCGCACTCATTCCCGTTTCTTCCGCTACGGCGCGCCATAACCGCTGATCCTCTTTGGGATAACCAAATGTGTGGGTAGAAAGTAATAAATCAAGGTGTGAGGCCAGACCGGTGTGCTCCAGCTTCACGGCCAGATTATGCGGGTGCGCGTTAGTCAGCAAAATGCGACGTTTACCGCTGGCTTTTAATGCCTCTAAAAAAAGGGACCGTATCATCACGCAATACGGCTCGTGGCCCCATTGCGGTGGTCATCGCGCAGATATCCAGGCCCAGACGGTCGCTCCAGTAATCAAGACAGTACCAGTTTAGCGTATGCTGCACGGCATGATATTCCTGGCGGATGCGTTCCTGCGCCTCTTGTGGCGAGATCCCGTTCTGCGCCCCATAGATTTCAGGCACCAGTTTTTGCCAGAAGTAGTTATCAAACGCCAGATCGAGCAGCGTGCCGTCCATGTCTAACAGAACGGTATCCACGTTCTGCCAGGCAATATCAATATGCATGGGAACTCTCCAGAATAAAACGCGATGCGGCACAGGGTAGCACACCCGATGCCGCCGTCATGTTATCAGATGAGGCTTTCCGGAGAGCTGATGAGCTTCGGATTCAGGCAGCTTTCATAGTACTGCTGAATCTCCATCAGACGGGTGCGATGGCGCTGATAGCGGCGGAATGCCTGTACGCCATTATAGAGCGTACAGGCCAACATCGTCAGCATCAGCAGCGTGGTGCCGAGATAACGCCACAAACCGGAACGATCGGGAATGCGGTGCAGGCCAATATGCTGTGTGCCATTGGCATCAGTATAAATGTTGGTCACAATCCCTTCGGCGCTAAACGGCGTGTTCATCAGCATTTGAGCCAGCCGCTGGAAGGCACCCCACTGCTCTTGTGCCGGATAATCATACAGCGCCACGCTTGGCCACGGTTGATCGACCAGATCGCTGCCTTCATCGCTGACGATCAGGAATCCGCCAGGGGCGGGGCTGTTCAACGACTGAGCGGCGCGAGCCGTTTCGCGGGTAATAAAGGGCGCGGTGGAGGTCGTGACCAGATTATCGAGCGATTCGGCACTGACGGGACGCAGTAGAACATTAACGCCGTCCAGTTTACCTGCGTTGGCTCGTTTCACCAGTGCGCTCCAGTCTTTGCTGTTCCCCAGGTTGACCAGCGCATTTTTGAGGCGCACGCATTCATCTTCTGCCGCACACAAATCAGCGGTTTTCAGAACGATATCGCCAAAGTCATCTAACAGCACCATGCCAGACTTCTGAATGGCGGAGCGCAAGGCTGCGCTGACGCGGGAGTCGTCTTCCGGTTTTGGATGCAGCTGGCGGTTAACGGCCTGCGAGAGCGCGGTGGCTTTGTTCACCAGATCGGATTCTGGCAACGGCAGCGCAGGGGCGTCATTCCAGATAATTTGCGAGCAGTCAAACGGCATAAACGGTGAGCTGGTTTGCGCGCCCCAACTGCCCTGCGCATGAATATTACACATGCCAGTGCCGCGTAGGTTCAGCGTGTCGCCGACGCGCACACCGGATTGTTCGAGCTGTTTTACGCTGGTTGCTTCAATGGTTTGTGCGCCCTTCATCCACGACAGCGTGAACTTGATCGGCATATCGAGCGGGATCCAGAACAGCAGCATGAGCAATACCAGCAATGAACCGCCGGCAATAATCGAGCTGCGTACCCAGTGTTGCAGCGGGAAGTTTCTCACCTCGTCATGCAGGGATAAAAACCGCCCCTGACGCACAACGTGGCGATCGAGATAAATATCAATATCCGTTTGCTGACCGAGATCCTGCGCAATGTAAGGCTGCCAGTGGGTCGGATAAACCAGGTCGATAATCCCCAGCGAAATATTGTTGATCTGTTCCTGGTCATTTTCGCCAAACAGACCCCAGCGACGTGGCGTTCCACGCAGACAGTGAATTTCGCGCAGTGCCGTTTTCGACGGCGGCGCGAATAAGCCCCACAATCCTGCTGCCAGTAACAGCACGGCACCGCCTGCCATCCAGGGTACAAAGACATCCGGCGTCACCAGGCAGAAAAAGAACAACAGGAAGGCGGCGACAATCAACAGCGCTTCGCGAAAACCTGCCGGGCGGCTGAGCGCGTATTCTTCATGCGTCTCCTGACGAATATTCAGCAGCTCAATTTGTTCGCTCTCTTCACCGCGAATCGACGCCTGTGTGGATGTGGTGGGCTGCAACAAATAACCGCGAGCCTCCTGCATGTACTCCTGCAGAGAGTGGCCATTCAGCGAGATCACCAGCGGCAGCGTATCGGTGTGGATCAGTTCAACGCTGTTTTCATCGTTAATGTACTGTTCCCAGAAGGGCGGCAGGTGAACTTCGACGGAATCGAGGTAGTAGCGCCACTTATTCGGGTCGTCCGTGTTGATACCGTAGCGGGTGATCGAGTGGGTCAGTATGATGACGTTATTGCTTTCAGCATTCAGCGTCAGGGAAATGGGGGCTGCGCTGGCGCCCGTTGGACCGGGTACCTGCTGAATTTGACTCAGGCTATCAAGATAATTTTCAACGGCGCTGCGTTCTTCTGGCGTGAGTTTGCGCGTCGCCGCCTCTGAGAACGCGTGGGTCCACGGCAGCTTACGCCGCCTGGCCCGGACATTAAGTCGCCACCAGGCCAATAACGCGCAGGCCAGCAACGCCGCTAAAAAAATCAGAATGGTGCTCATGCTTTCCCCATCTTACTTAATCTGTCAGGCGTGGTCAGTCGCACCCTGTCACAATAAACGTGATTCCGTGGTTGGCTATCGGCAAGCATGGAGTTGAACTTGAGCATTTTCAGCGCATCCCAGTAAGTGCTGATGATAGCAAAACCTGCAAAAGCGGAATATCAGCAAATTCCTGGACCTATTTCAACCTATTGACTTTTAATTTGAAACAGGAATTATATTTTTATTAGGTTACATAAATGTAAATAAACGGCAATACACATTGCCGAAACCGTGTTGCGTATCGCACAATAACGACAGATTTCACGGCATAGATTCTCACGATGAGCAAATCATTACAAAAACCCACCATTCTGCATGTTGAAACTGTCGCACAGTCGCGGCTGTTTAGCGTAGAAAGCGTGGACCTCGAATTCAGCAACGGCGTACGTCGCGTCTATGAACGGATGCGTCCCTCTACTCGTGAAGCGGTAATGATTGTCCCGATCGTAGACGATCATCTGATCCTGATTCGTGAATACGCAGTGGGGACGGAGTCGTATGAACTGGGCTTTTCCAAAGGGTTGATCGATCCTGGCGAAAGCGTGTTTGAAGCGGCGAACCGGGAACTGAAAGAAGAGGTCGGTTTTGGGGCAAATGATCTGGTCTTTTTTGAAAAAACTCAGCATGGCGCCCTCTTACTTCTCCAGCAAAATGAACATCGTGGTGGCAGAAGATCTCTATCCCGAATCACTGGAAGGTGATGAGCCAGAACCGCTGCCGCAGGTACGCTGGCCGCTGGCGCATCTGATGGATCTGCTGGAAGACCCTGACTTCACCGAAGCACGAAATGTGAGCGCATTGTTCCTCGTGCGCGAATGGCTGAAAGGGCAGGGGCGGCTGTAAACGGGATCCTTTGTAGTAAGTAAAAAAAGGCGCCGTAGCGCCTTTTTTACTTAGAACAGTTCGTGCGTCTCGCCATTATCAATAATGGTCGTTCCCACCTCATGCACCGCCTGCTGCGTTGGCTGCGTGCCTTCGATGAAATACTCTGCACGGCTGTTGCCGCCGTTCGCCAGTTGCCCGGTACTGCGGTCAATATTGACCGTGACAATACCCGGTGGCGGTGTCAGCGGCTCTTCAGGAACCCCTTCTAGCACCGCCTTCATGTAGGCATCCCATGCAGGCTGCGCACTCTTCGCGCCGCCTTCGTAGCCGGAGATCTGATCTTTGATCGCGCCTGAAGCAGTGGTGCGCCCAAGGTCACGACGGTGATCGTCAAAGCCAATCCACACAGAGGTGACAACGCCTGGGCCATAGCCGGAGAACCAGGCATCTTTTGAGCTGTTGGTCGTCCCGGTTTTTCCGCCGATATCGCGGCGGTTAAGGTCGCGACCTGCACGCCAACCGGTGCCCATCCAGCCGGGCTCACCGAAGATGTTACTGTTCAGTGCACTCTTAATCAGGAAGGCCAGCGGCGTGTTGATCACATGCGGTGCGTACTCTTGCGCCCCGGTCTGTGCCACTAACGCCTGATTTGCCTGTTCCAGTTTGGGCATTGGCACGGCGGCGTTTTGCTGCTCGCCAGAGATGGCGACATCTTCAACATTGCTGTTTTCCAGAACGTTGGATTTTTGCGTATCGCCGTAAATCACCGGAATATCGCATTCCGGGCAGGCAATCTTCGGCCGGGCTTCGAAAATCACGCCGTTCTGGTCGGTTTCAATCTTGCTGATGAAGTACGGGTCGACCAGGAAGCCGCCGTTCGACATCACCGCATAACCGCGAGCGACCTGCAGTGGGGTAAAGGAAGCGGAGCCCAGCGCCAGAGATTCGGTATGCACAATGTTTTGCGCCGGGAAGCCGAAACGTTGCAAATATTCCGCCGCGTAGTCCACGCCCATTGCCCGCATGGCGCGTACCATCACCACGTTTTTCGATTCACCCAGCCCCTGACGTAACCGGATCGGGCCTGCATAGGTCGGCGGTGAGTTTTTCGGACGCCAGTCGGAACCGGCACCGGCATCCCAGCGGGAGATTGGCACGTCGTTCAGCATACTCGCCAGCGTCAGACCTTTATCCATTGCGGCGGTGTAAAGGAACGGCTTAATGTTAGAACCGACCTGACGCAGCGCCTGGGTGGCACGGTTGAACTTGCTCTGGTTAAAGTCAAAACCGCCGACCAGCGCCAGCACGGCTCCATTTTTCGGATTGATAGAGACCAGCGCGGAGTTCACATCCGGAACCTGCGCCAGCCACCAGGCTTCGCCCATCTTGCGCACCCAGATCTGCTGACCGGTCTGCACCGCGTCAGTCACTTTACGCGGCGTTGGACCTTGCTGAGTATCTGAACGATAAGGACGCGCCCAGCGAATACCCTCCATGCGCAGAGAGACAGAAGTGCCATCTGCCAGGGTTGCCGTCGCTTCCTGCGGGTTTGCACTGGTTATCACTGCCGGTAACAGCGGCCCGTAAGTGGGCAGCGCTTTCAGCGTATCGGTGATTTTCTTACTGTCCCACGCGGTTTCGCCCACCTTCCACAGCACGTTAGCCGGGCCGCGATAGCCGTGGCGCATGTCGTAATCCAGCACGTTATTACGTACCGCCTGTTGCGCGGCCTGCTGCACCTTGCGGGTAATGGTGGTGTAAATGCGGTAACCGTCTTCATAGGCGTTTTCACCGTAACGGCTGTACATCTCCTGACGCACCATTTCTGACAGGTACGGGGCGGAGAAAGCGATTTCCGGCGCATGATAGTTGGCGTCGATCGGCTCGTTACGCGCCTGATCGTACTGTGCCTGGGTGATATACCCTTCGCTCAGCATACGTGACAGTACGACGTTGCGACGTGCGGTTGCGCGGTCCATCGAATAAAGCGGGTTAAAGGTAGACGGCGCTTTCGGCAAACCGGCAATGACCGCGATCTCACCCAGATCCAACTGGTCGACGGATTTACCGAAATAGACCTGCGCCGCCGCCCCGACGCCATAAGCGCGGTAACCGAGGTAGATCTTGTTCAGATAGAGTTCGAGGATTTCATCTTTGCTTAGCAACTGTTCAATGCGGATGGCCAGGAACACTTCCTTAATCTTACGCATTAGCGTGCGTTCGGGACTGAGGAAGAAGTTTCTCGCGAGCTGCTGGGTGATGGTACTTGCACCCTGAGAGGCATGGCCGGAGAACAGCGCTACGCTTGCCGCACGGAAGATCCCCACCGGGTCAACGCCGTGGTGTTCATAGAAACGACTGTCTTCTGTGGCGATAAAGGCTTTGACCATTTCCGGCGGGATCTGATTAAGCGTCACCGGAATACGACGTTTCTCACCATATTGCGCAATGAGCTCGCCATCTGCGCTGTAGACCTGCATCGGGATCTGCAAACGCACATCTTTAAGCGTCGCGACGTCAGGTAACTGCGGCTCAATATAGCGATAGAGGCCATAAATCGAGCCTGCTCCCAGCAGGATGCAACATACTGCAAGGATCAATAAATACTTTACGAACTTCACCGGAGATTTCCCATTTAGTTTCATTTGGGCAGTTTATAAACAACCGCGCGGTAGTATAAAGGCAAGCCAGACGCATTGATATACCCGCGAGAGCGACGGGTGATAAGGAGATCATCAGCAATGGCTTTCAGATTCTGGCAAGTCGGTCTGCACATTCAGCCACATGAAGCCCTGGCAGTTGCCGTCGTTCGCGGCGCGTCAGGTTGGTATCTACAGCGCTGGTGGCGTCTGCCGCTGGCGCAAGACACCATCAGCGACGGATATATTCACAACACCGGGAAGCTTGTGGCAGTGTTACAACCGTGGAGTCGCGAACTGCCGCAGCGCCACCATATTCACCTCTCTTTTCCGGCGAGCCGGACGCGGCAAAAGCGCTTTCCCCGCCCGTCAATGTCACTTCGCGAGCACGAACAAACGGCCTGGCTGACAGGAGCGATGGCGCGTGAACTGGACATGGAATCGGCTGCACTGCGTTTTGATTATCGTGAAGATGCGCTCGCCCCGGCCTATACGGTTACCGCCGCCCAGGACAAAGAGATTTCAGAGCTGCTGACGCTGGCGAAAACACTCGGCGTGAACGTCACGGCGATCACGCCGGATGCCTGCGCATTGCAGCGTCTGCTGCCTTTTCTTTCCCCGGAACAGACCTGCCTGGCGTGGTGCGATGACACGCAGTGGTTGTGGGCGACGCGTAACGACTGGGGCCGAAAATCGCTGGCAGAGGTAACTCATCTTCATCACCTGGCTGCTGCGCTTTCCCTCAGGACCGAAGAGGTGGCGCTCTGCACAAAAGAAGGTTTTGATCCCTGGCAGGCGGTTGCTATCCGTCAACCCCCCATCCCCATGGAGGGACATACGTTCGCCGTTGCACTGGGGCTGGCGCTGGGGGGGAATGCACTGATGCAATCCCCTGTCAATTTTTTGCCCTGGCGGCAACAGCGACGTAACGCGTGTGTGCGTTATTGGAGTGGGTTGTTCAGCGCATCCGCGATGATCGCGGTGGTGTCAATGCTGAGCGTATACGCTGCCCACCGTATTGATGGGCGGGTGGATGTGGTTTTACTGCAGGCGGAGCAGCAACTCGCCGCGACACTGGCGACAGCCAGGCCGCGCCTGGAGTCGCGTCAACGTCAGGCGCAGCAAACCATGCAACAAAACCAATTGTGGGAGCAGACCCGTCGCTGGCAGCCTGCGCTGGAAAGCCTTGCGGAGAGCTTACCCGCGCAGGCCTGGCTGACCAGCATGGACTACCAGCAGAATACGTTAGGGCTTAGTGGAAAAACGCTCACCTTTTCTGGGCTTCGCGCGCTGGAAGCTGCCTTGCGTGACTCTCCGGTGTTTGAAATAAACCACACTGGCACCACCCAGAGGGATGCGCAGGGATACTGGCAGTTTCAGTATCAGCTGAAATGGAGAGAAGCGCATGACCGTCCTCTTTGACGCCTGGTGTGCCTTCTCGCCGCGTACCCGCGTTCTCTGTTGGGGATGTTGGTTGGTTGTGCTGAGTACGCTCGCAACCTGTTTTTTGCTCTTCCCGGGAAGGGGGGAGCGATGAGGCGCTTAATCAGCAACGCGCGGCGAACCGCCAGCTCAGGCCAACGTTATATCGCCTCTCCGGCGCACTGACAGAGCCGCAGCTCTCACCGGTATCGCAAACGCCACCGTTTTCTCCCCTCTCGCTTCAGGAGCCTGATGTGCAGTTACTGCACTGGCAGCCGTCAGTGCAGGGCGGCGAACTCGCGGTAAAGGCGCCGTGGGAGGCAATGGTGTCGTTATTCGGATATCTGGCGACGCGAGGCATGGCCGTGAGTGGATTCTCGCTGAAGATGGAAAACAACGAACAGGTATTGACGCTTACTCTGGAGTCCTTCCATGAAGGGTAGGAACGCAGTACTGGTGATCCTTTCCTTGTTGATGCTGACCGGCATGCGCGATCCGTTTCGCCCGCCGGACGATCGCTGTCATGGCGCAGAGCTGACCCAATGGAAGTACCAGGGGATGGTGAGCAGAGGGGAACGAAACATCGGGCTGCTGCAGGACGGGCAGCATCACTGGCGGCGTGTCGAGCAACATGAGGTTCTGGATAACGGCTGGACTATTGTGCAACTCACTGCCCTGATGCTAACCGTGAGGACAGGAAAAGAGTGTGACCCGCCCCAGTGGCACTGGCAAAGACAAGGAGATGTGAATGAAGCAATGGATACTGGTGATGATAATCGCCGTTCTGCTACCGGTTCAGGCCGGAAAAAACCAGAACGTGACGCTGGTGGTGGATGACGTCCCCGTCACGCAGGTGCTTCAGGCGCTGGCTGAACAGGAACGAAAAAATCTGGTGGTGTCACCAGACGTCAGCGGCGTGGTATCGCTACATCTGACGGATGTTCCCTGGAAACAGACGCTCCAGACGGTGGCGAAGAGCGCCGGACTGATATTACGTCAGGAAGGGTCGATTTTGCATGTGCATTCTGAGAGCTGGCAGAGCGAAGAGACGGCGCGCCAGGAGGCAGAGGTTGCAAGACGGCAGGCGAACTTACCACTGGAGAATCGGCATATTGCTCTGCATTACGCCGATGCTACGGAACTGGCGAATGCAGGAGGCAAACTGCTTAGCGCGAAAGGCAGTCTCACGGTGGATAAGCGCACCAATCGACTACTGGTCAGGGATAACCCGCCGACGCTGGCGCTCGTGGAACAGTGGGTGACGCAAATGGATCTTCCGATAGAACAGGTCGAACTGGCGGCGCATATCGTTACCATTAATAAAAAAAGTCTACGTGAGCTGGGGGTGAAATGGACGCTGGCAGAGGCTGAGAAGACCGGGGCTGTGGGGCAAGTAACGACAATTGCCAGCGATCTTTCAGTCGCAAATGCGACCACTCGCGTCGGGTTTAATATTGGTCGTATTAATGGCCGATTGCTGGATCTGGAGTTGTCTGCGCTGGAACAACAGCAGCAGCTCGATATTATCGCCAGTCCGCGTCTGTTGGCTTCTCACCTGCAGCCTGCCAGTATCAAACAGGGCAGCGAGATCCCCTATCAGGTTTCCAGCGGTGAAAGCGGTGCGACGTCGGTTGAATTTAAAGAAGCCGTGCTGGGGATGGAGGTCACCCCGACGGTATTACCGAAGGGGCGGATCCGCCTGAAGCTGCGCATCAGCCAGAACATGCCGGGACAGATGCTGCAACAGGCAGACGGCGAGGTGCTGGCTATCGATAAGCAAGAAATTGAAACGCAGGTTGAAGTGAAAAGTGGAGAGACGCTGGCGCTGGGCGGTATTTTTTCAAACAAGAACAAATCCGGTAAAGACAGTATTCCGCTGTTAGGCGATATCCCCTGGTTTGGACAACTCTTTCGCCATGATGGGAAAGAAAACGATCGCCGCGAGCTGGTGGTATTTATTACGCCCAGATTGGTCTCGACAGAATGATTTATGCATGAAACACCGTTGTTTTTGCACTTAACTCGTTTCAGGGATTTGACGTACGCAGCTATTTAGCATACAAGGAGTACCGATTTGAGAGTCGGTACTTCTCATCGCCGTCCGGCAACGCCGACTCGGGTTTTGCCTACAATCTGGTTTGATGATTTATTCAGTTGCCAAACCCGCTTGAGTATTGAGATAATTTTCAGTCTGACTCTCGCAATATCTTATGAGGTTTCAGTTCATGTCCTGCTACGCTCAGTGTCTGCGACGCGGGTTTATCATTAACGAATAGTCTTAGTAGTACCGAAAAAATGGCAGAGAAACGCAATATCTTTCTGGTTGGGCCTATGGGTGCCGGAAAAAGCACTATTGGGCGCCAGTTAGCTCAACAACTCAATATGGAATTTTACGATTCTGATCAAGAGATTGAGAAACGAACCGGAGCTGATGTGGGCTGGGTCTTCGACGTAGAAGGTGAAGACGGCTTCCGCGATCGTGAAGAGAAAGTCATCAACGAATTGACGGAAAAACAGGGTATTGTGCTGGCTACCGGTGGTGGCTCTGTAAAATCGCGTGAAACCCGCAATCGTCTTTCCGCGCGTGGCGTCGTGGTCTATCTCGAAACGACCATCGAAAAACAACTTGCGCGTACGCAGCGCGATAAAAAAACGTCCGCTGTTGCAGGTAGAAGCGCCGCCTCGTGAAGTTCTGGAAGCGTTGGCCGACGAACGCAATCCTCTGTATGAAGAGATTGCCGACGTAACCATTCGTACCGATGATCAGAGCGCCAAAGTCGTTGCAAACCAGATTATCCATATGCTGGAAAGCAACTGATTCTGGCTTAATACACACTCGGTAAGCGGGTATAAGTCATTAAGGTGGATGTCGCGTCATGGAGAGGATTACCGTCACTCTCGGGGAACGTAGTTACCCTATCACCATCGCGGCTGGTTTGTTTAACGAACCAGCTTCATTCTTACCGCTGAAATCGGGCGAACAGGTTATGTTGGTCACCAACGAAACCCTGGCTCCCCTTTATCTTGATAAGATTCGCAGCGTACTTGAACATGCGGGTGTGAACGTTGATAGCGTCATCCTGCCTGATGGCGAGCAGTATAAAAGCCTGACGGTGCTGGATACGGTATTCACCGCCTTGCTGCAAAAACCGCATGGTCGTGATACGACGCTGGTCGCGCTTGGCGGCGGCGTCATTGGCGACCTGACCGGTTTTGCCGCGGCCAGCTATCAGCGCGGTGTGCGCTTCATCCAGGTCCCGACGACGCTATTGTCGCAGGTTGACTCCTCCGTTGGCGGTAAAACCGCTGTAAACCATCCCCTTGGCAAAAACATGATCGGCGCGTTTTATCAGCCGGCCTCCGTAGTGATAGATCTCGACTGTCTGAAAACACTGCCTGCCCGCGAACTGGCGTCCGGTCTGGCGGAAGTGATCAAGTACGGCATTATCCTTGATGGCGAATTCTTTAGCTGGCTGGAAGAGAATCTGGATGCGTTACTGCGTCTGGACGGACCGGCAATGTCCTGGTGTATTCGTCGTTGTTGTGAGCTGAAAGCCGAAGTTGTTGCCGCAGACGAGCGCGAAACCGGCTTACGTGCTTTACTGAATCTTGGGCATACGTACGGTCATGCCATTGAAGCTGAAATGGGTTATGGCAATTGGTTACATGGTGAAGCGGTCGCAGCGGGTATGGTAATGGCGGCACGCACGTCGGAACGTCTGGGGCAGTTCGCGCCAGAAGAGACGCAGCGCATCATCACATTACTCAAACGTGCCGGCTTGCCGGTTCACGGACCGCGCGAGATGTCAGCACAGGCTTACCTGCCGCACATGTTGCGTGATAAAAAAGTGTTGGCGGGGGGAAATGCGCTTAGTCCTTCCGCTGGCAATAGGGAAAAGTGAAGTCCGCGGCGGAGTGTCGCATGAGGTAGTTCTTAACGCGATTGCTGATTGCCAGCAGGCGTAACAACAAGAAAGGTCGGACTGATACGGCTCACGTATCGGCCATTTAGATTCAGGTTAGTTGCAACGTCGTAAGCATTAGCCTTTGAGTGGGGTGTTAAATGGATGAATTCAAACCAGAAGACGAGCTGAAACCCGATCCCAGCGATCGTCGTACTGGTCGTTCTCGTCAATCTTCAGAACGCGGTGAACCGCAGATCAACTTTGATGATGTTGATCTGGACGCTGACGATCGTCGTCCTGCGCGCGGGCGTAAAGAACGCCTTGATGAGCAAGAGAGGGAAGAAGATTACGAATCCGATGATGAAGAGTTCGTGGATGAAGAACGCGTAGAGCGTCGTCCGCGTAAGCGTAAAAAAAGCCGCCGCTAAACCCGCTTCCCGTCAGTACATGATGATGGGGGTAGGCGTTTTGGTTCTGCTGCTGCTGATCATCGGTATTGGCTCCGCGCTGAAAGCGCCTTCCACCCCGTCTTCAAGTGAACAAACGGCGTCTGGCGAAAAGAATATCGATCTCACCGGCGATGCCGCTGACCAGGCAAACGGCGCCCAACCGGCACCAGGAAGCACTTCCGCTGAACAGACCGCGGGCAACACGCAGCAAGATGTTTCTCTGCCGCCAATCTCCTCCACGCCGACGCAGGGTCAAACGCCTGCGACCGCAGAAGGCCAGCAGCGCGTTGAAGTACAGGGCGATCTGAATAACGCGCTGACGCAACCGCAAGGTCAGGAACAGCTAAATAATGTGGCGGTAAACTCTACGCTGCCGACTGAACCGGCAACTGTTGCGCCCGTTCGTAATGGTACTGCGTCAAGCCAGACAGCGACGGCGCCCGCCGCCAGCGCCCAGCGCCCTGAACGTAAACAGGCTGTGATTGAGCCGAAGAAACCGCAGACGACTGCGAAAGCGACGCCTGCGGAACCGAAGCAGACGGCTCAGCCTAAACGGACTGAACCGGCAGCACCTGCTGCCACCGCGGCACCGAAAGCGACCGCCAGCGCTGCACCATCACAGAAAACAGCGCCGGCGCAAACGGCAGCACCTGCTCAAACTGCGCCAGCGGCAAGTAGCGCAGCGGGAGGAAAAAGCGCCGGTAACGTCGGATCGCTGAAGTCCGCACCGTCCAGTCATTACACCCTGCAGCTCAGCAGTTCTTCTAACTACGACAACCTGAACGGTTGGGCGAAGAAAGAGAATCTGAAAAACTATGTGGTGTATCAGACGACGCGTAACGGTCAACCGTGGTATGTTCTGGTGTCCGGCGTGTATGCCTCGAAAGAAGATGCGAAACGCGCGGTTTCCACGTTGCCAGCCGATGTGCAGGCAAAAAATCCGTGGGCCAAACCGTTGCATCAGGTACAGGCCGATCTGAAATAATGTTAAAGCGCAGGATGCTGTCGGAGCTTTCTCCACAGCCGGAGAAGGTGTAATTAGTTAGTCAGCATGAAAAAAAATCGCGCTTTTCTGAAGTGGGCAGGGGGAAAATATCCCCTGCTTGACGACATCAAACGGCATTTACCGCAGGGTGAATGCCTGGTCGAACCCTTTGTGGGTGCAGGGTCGGTGTTTCTTAACACCGACTTTTCTCGTTATATTCTTGCCGATATCAACAGCGACCTCATCAGTCTCTATAAGATCGTAAAGAGCCGTACCGACGAGTACGTGCAGGCTTCTCGGGAGTTATTTAACCCGCAGACCAATCAGGCCGAGGCTTACTATCAATTCCGTGAAGAGTTCAACGCCAGCCAGGATCCTTTCCGTCGTGCGGTCCTGTTCCTGTATCTGAACCGATATGGTTACAACGGTCTGTGCCGGTATAATCTGCGTGGCGAATTTAACGTGCCGTTTGGTCGTTATAAAAAAGCCTTACTTCCCGGAAGCTGAGTTGTATCACTTTGCGGAAAAAGCGCAGAATGCGGAATTCCATTGCCTCTCATATGATGAGTGCATGGAGCAAGCGGATGCGAACTCGGTTGTCTATTGCGATCCGCCTTACGCCCCGCTGTCAGCAACGGCGAATTTCACCGCGTATCATACCAACAGCTTCAGCCCGAAAGAGCAGGCCCATCTGGCTAAAATGGCCGAAAAGCTGGTCAGTAAGCAGATCCCGGTGTTAATTTCGAACCATGACACGCCGGATACCCGCGAATGGTACAAAGCGGCGGAACATTTTCAGGTCAAAGTGCGGCGCAGTATAAGCAGCAACGGCGGCACACGTAAAAAAGGTGGACGAACTGCTGGCTCTGTACAAACCAGGAGTCGTTTCGCCCGCGAATAAATAATTCTCAAGGAGAAGCGGATGAAACAGTATTTGATTGCCCCCCTCAATCCTGTCGGCTGATTTTGCTCGCCTGGGTGAGGACACCGCGAAAGCACTGGCTGCCGGTGGTGACGTCGTGCATTTTGACGTCATGGACAACCACTATGTACCGAATCTGACCATGGGTCCGATGGTACTGAAATCCCTGCGTAAATATGGCATTACAGCTCCCATCGATGTGCATCTGATGGTGAAACCGGTCGATCGAATCATCCCGGATTTCGCCGCCGCGGGCGCCAGCATCATTACCTTTCACCCGGAAGCCTCCGAACACGTTGACCGATCGCTGCAACTGATTAAAGAGCACGGTTGTAAAGCGGGGCTGGTCTTCAATCCGGCGACGCCGCTGAGCTATCTGGACTACGTTATGGATAAGCTGGATGTGATCCTGTTGATGTCCGTAAACCCAGGCTTTGGTGGTCAGTCCTTTATTCCGCAAACGCTGGATAAACTTCGCGAAGTGCGTCGTCGTATTGACGAGTCGGGTTACGACATTCGCCTCGAAGTGGATGGCGGCGTGAAGGCGAGCAACATTGCTGAAATCGCCGCCGCGGGGGGCTGACATGTTTGTCGCCGGTTCCGCCGTCTTCGATCAGCCAGACTACAAGAAAGTCATTGATGACATGCGCAGCGAACTGGCAAAGGTAAGTCATGGATAAATTGCAGGATATTCGGGGCGTTGCCTTCGACCTCGACGGAACGCTGGTGGACAGCGCGCCGGGACTGAGCGCCGCAGTGGACATGGCGCTGTATGCGCTGGAACTGCCGGTTGCCGGTGAAGAGCGCGTCATTACCTGGATTGGTAACGGTGCTGATGTATTGATGGAGCGTGCATTAACCTGGTCTCGTCAGGAGCGCGCCACACTTCGTAAGACGATGGGCAAGCCGCCGGTCGATGAAGATATTCCCGCCGAGGAGCAGGTCCGTATTCTGCGTAAGCTGTTTGACCGCTACTACGGGGATGTGGCTGAAGAGGGGACATTTTTGTTCCCTGATGTCGCCGATACGCTGGGTGCGCTGCATGCCAAAGGGCTGCCGCTCGGACTGGTGACTAATAAGCCGACGCCGTTTGTTGCACCATTGCTCGACGCGCTGGATATCAGTAAATATTTCAGCGTCGTTATTGGCGGTGACGATGTCCAGAACAAAAAACCGCATCCGGATCCGCTGCTGCTGGTGGCAGGTAAGCTCGGCATTGCGCCAGAGCAATTGCTCTTCGTCGGGGATTCGCGTAATGATATTCAGGCGGCAAAAGCCGCTGGCTGCCCCTCTGTAGGCCTCACCTATGGCTACAACTATGGTGAACCGATCGCACTGAGCCAGCCGGACGTCATGTACGACCGCATCAATGAAATCTTGCCCGCTCTTGGGCTTTCGCATAGCAAAAATCAGGAATCGAAAAATGACTAAGCCCATCGTTTTTAGTGGCGCACAGCCCTCAGGTGAATTGACCATTGGCAACTACATGGGTGCGCTGCGTCAGTGGGTGAACATGCAGGATGACTACCATTGCATCTATTGCATCGTTGACCAGCATGCCATCACCGTTCGTCAGGATGCGCAGAAACTGCGTAAAGCGACGCTGGATACGCTGGCGCTCTATCTGGCATGTGGTATCGATCCTGAAAAAAGCACCATTTTCGTTCAGTCCCACGTACCTGAACATGCGCAATTAAGCTGGGCGCTGAACTGCTACACCTACTTTGGCGAGCTGAGCCGTATGACGCAGTTCAAAGATAAGTCAGCACGCTACGCCGAAAACATCAACGCCGGTCTGTTCGACTATCCGGTACTGATGGCGGCAGACATCCTGCTGTATCAGACCAACCTGGTGCCGGTGGGTGAAGACCAGAAACAGCATCTGGAACTGAGTCGCGATATCGCCCAGCGTTTCAACGCGTTATATGGTGATATCTTCAAAGTTCCTGAGCCGTTTATTCCTAAATCGGGTGCCCGCGTGATGTCGCTGCTGGAGCCGACGAAAAAGATGTCCAAGTCGGACGACAACCGCAACAACGTAATTGGCCTGCTGGAAGACCCGAAATCGGTGGTCAAGAAGATCAAACGCGCGGTTACCGATTCCGAAGAGCCGCCAGTAGTGCGCTACGACGTGCAGAACAAAGCGGGTGTCTCTAACCTGCTGGATATTCTCTCCGCTGTGACCGGGCAGAGCATTCCGGAACTGGAAAAACAGTTTGAAGGCAAAATGTATGGTCATCTGAAAGGCGAAGTTGCCGATGCGGTATCTGGCATGCTGACCGAGTTGCAGGAACGTTATCATCGCTTCCGTAACGACGAAGCCTTCCTGCAGCAAGTAATGAAAGACGGCGCGGAAAAAGCCGGCGCACACGCCTCTGCGACACTGAAAGCGGTTTATGAAGCGATTGGTTTTGTCGCTAAGCCGTAACAGCTGAAAAAATAAAACCGGGAAGATGTTTTCCCGGTTTTATTGTCCGTCATATCGGCTGCTGATTAATGGTTGGAATACCAGTTCAGCTTGTCGCGCAGTCCGACGACCCGACCCACGATGATCAGCGCAGGGCTTGCAACCTGTGTCGCCAGTTCGCCGAGATTATTCAGTTCACCTTTGACTACCCGCTGTTTCACCGAAGTGCCGTTCTCAACCAGAGCGACCGGCATATCGTCCTGCATGCCAAACTCGATCAGTTTTTGCTGGATAGTCGCTGCCTGGTTCAGACCCATATAGAACACCAGCGTCTGTTTTTCCGCTGCCAGGTTTTCCCAGTCCAGCTCGCCACCGGTTTTCAGGTGTCCGGTGACCAGACGTACGCTCTGGGCGTAGTCACGGTGAGTCAGCGGAATGCCAGAATAGGCGGAACAGCCGGAGGCTGCGGTAATTCCTGGCACCACGGAGAACGGAATACCGGCATGGCACAGTGTTTCCAGCTCCTCACCACCACGACCAAAGATAAACGGGTCACCGCCTTTCAGACGGACGACACGCTTGCCTTGTTGCGCTTCGCGCAGCAGGATTTGGTTAATTTCTTCCTGTGGAACGCAGTGATAGCCCGCACGCTTACCCACAAACACGCGGTCAGCATCACGGCGCACAAGGTTCATGATGTCGTCAGAAACCAGACGGTCATAGACCACCACGTCGGCCTGTTGGATTTGCTGCAACCCTTTCAGCGTCAGAAGTCCGGCATCGCCTGGACCCGCGCCTACCAGCACGACTTCGCCACGATGATCAAGGGGTTCGCTGAGCAACTGTTCTGTGATCTCTTCCACCGCTTTGTCGTCGTCGTTAGCCAGCGACTGCGCCAGTCTGTCATTTACAAAAAGCTTTTCCCAGAAGCGGCGGCGTTCGCCCATCGTGGCAAACTGCTGTTTCACCCGTGACCGAAGTTTTCCGGCATACTGCGCGACCTGCCCCAGATGCTGAGGCAGCAGGGATTCCAGCTTTTCACGCAGCAGACGGGCCAGCACCGGCGAGGTACCGCCCGAAGAGACGGCGACCATCAGCGGGGAGCGGTCGATAATCGACGGCATGATGAAACTGGCGGCCTTCGGCGCATCCACGACGTTACAGAAGATGCGGCGGGATTCTGCAGCGTCGCTCACGCGCTGATTCACCGCATCATCATCGGTCGCGGCAATCGCCAGCCAGCACGGATCGAGCAGCGCTTCGTCGAACGGCCCCTCAACCAGCGTTAACATGCCTTCATTTGCCCATACGGTGAACTGCGGAATAAACGCCAGTGCATTCACCGTTAAACGTGCGCCTGCGTCCAGCAGCAACCGCGCTTTGCGTTCTGCGACATCCCCACCGCCGACAATCAGACAGTCGCGGTCGCGTAGTTGACAAAATATAGGCAAATGATCCACGACATTACCCCTTAATTATTGGCTGTAGCCTCAAAATCTACCCATCAGGCTATCTTATTTGTCAGTTTGCCCCTGGGCAGTGCTCGCAATCCTCACGTACTACATGTACGTTCCGGTTGTTCCGCGCTGTCCGTGTTCAAACTGCCTGCACCGAATACGCCTACTGGGCAAATTTTTAGTTTGGTTGATTTTTGCCGGAGCCGGTCTCTCCGATTTTGGCGTAGCATACCAATAACCTAATCCCATGAACACGACACCGGACAAAGTATTGCCCAGTGTTACCCATAGCAGGTTATGACCAATTCCTGCCAGGGTATAGGCTTCGCTGTGATGACCAAACCAGGAAAGCGCGAACAGCGTCATGTTGGCAACCGAGTGCTCATAGCCGGAGGCGATAAACGCCAGCAGGCACCACCAGATAGCAATGAACTTCGCGGCGCCTTCAGTACGGATCGCCATCCAGATTGCGAGGCAGACCAGCCAGTTACACAACGCGCCTTTAAAGAACAACACCGTGGCGGGCGCTGTGGTTTTCGCCAGCGCCACCGAGTGCACGATGCTGGTATCAACCGGCAGCAGGCTTCCGCCGCCCCAACTGTACAGCAATGCTACAAACACCGAACCGACCAGGTTGCCCAGCCAGGTTTGCGGCAAAATCGCCCACATCTGCCCGTGGCTGATGGTGCCTGCTTTTACGCCGAGCGTCAGGAACATGGTGTGACCGGTAAACAGTTCAGAACCGGCAATAATCACCAGCGTTAAGGCGATACCAAAGGTGGCGCCCATGACCAGCGGACGAACGGCTGGGTCGAGCAAATTACCGAGGGTAAAAATCAGGATGATGCCGAGGCCCACATAGGCCCCCGCCATTGCAGAACTGACCCAAAAACCGAGCGGGTTATTGGCCGACAGGCGGGCGATGCGTGCAGCGTTGGCCGCACACTTATTAATGGTGTCAGTAAACATTTGATTATCCTTGAAGTACAAAAAATAAAAAGAAATCGTAACCGTAGGCCGGATAAGGCATTTATGCCGCCATCCGGCAATGTGCTTTTGCAATTGCCTGATGGCGCTACGCTTATCAGGCCTACCAATAAAAGACCTGCAAATACGTCTAAAAAGGGAGGCGTTGCGCCTCCCTGAAATTCATTAACCACGCAATTGCACAATGCCGTCTTTCACCCGTGCTTCGTAGTGCGTCACGGAATGGCTTTCGTCCTCCATGCACAGTCCATCACGGAGGCGGAAGCGCTGCTTTTTCAGCGGGCTGGCAACCCACAGTTCACCCTCGTGTTCAGCAATCAGGCCGCGAGACAGCACGCTGGATTCAAAGAACGGGTCAATGTTGCTGATCGCAAACACCAGGTCGCTGTGATACGGACGGAAAATGGCGACCTGTTCCTCACCTAACAGCGCGCAGACGCCGGTTGCAGGCAGGATGTCATCAATGTGGCAGATATCTTTCCACTGGCTCATGCGTTTTCCTCCACCAGAGTGACCGGGATGCGTTCGTACGGCGTGGCCGGGCGATGCTGTTCACGTTCAGGCATCACCTGGACGTTCGGATCGCGTTTATCGCTGTTGATGAAGTGTCTGAAACGTGTCTGTGCAGACGGCGTGTTGACGGTTTCCGTCCATTCGCAGACCACGGCTTCGCGCAGACGCACCATCTCTTCTTCCAGGTGTTCGTTCAGGCCCAGTTTGTCGTCGATGATGACGGAGCGCAGATACTCGATCCCGCCTTCCAGGTTGTCTAACCACGGAGCGGTACGAGTCAGTTTGTCCGCCGTACGAATGTAGAACATCATGAAACGGTCGAGATATTTGAGCAGCGTTTCGCGGTCAATATCCGCGGCCAGCAGATCCGCATGGCGAGGTTTCATCCCGCCGTTACCGCAGACATAAAGATTCCAGCCTTTTTCAGTGGCGATGATGCCGACGTCTTTGCCCTGAGCTTCCGCACATTCACGGGTACAACCGGAGACACCAAACTTCATCTTGTGCGGGGTACGAATGCCTTTATAACGATTTTCCAGTTCGACACCGAAGCCAACGCTGTCGCCCACGCCGTAACGACACCAGGTGCTGCCCACGCAGGTTTTCGCCATGCGCAGCGCTTTGGCATACGCGTGGCCGGTTTCGAAGCCCGCTTCAATCAACTGACGCCAGATTTCCGGCAGGTCATCCTTCTGTGCGCCAAACAGGCCAATACGTTGAGAACCGGTGATTTTGGTGTACAGGTTAAATTCACGGGCGATACGGCCCACGGCGACCAGCCCTTCCGGGGTGATTTCGCCGCCGGCGGAGCGAGGAATAACGGAATATGTGCCGTCTTTCTGGATGTTCGCCAGGAAGTTGTCGTTGGTATCCTGCAACGGGGTGTGCTGCGGTTTCAGAATGTATTCATTCCAGCAGGAGGCCAGCAGAGAGCCCACGGTGGGTTTACACACTTCGCAGCCGTAGCCTTTACCGTGTTTTGCCAGCAACTCTTCGAAGGTTTTGATGCCTTCCACGCGAATCAGGTGGAACAATTCCTGGCGCGAATAAGCAAAGTGCTCGCACAGGTTGTTGTTGACTTCGATACCCTGTTTCGCCAGTTCTGCGTTCAGTACCTGGGTAACCAGCGGGATACAGCCACCGCAGCCAGTACCGGCTTTGGTTTCAGCTTTCAGCGCGGCAACGGTGTGGCAGCCTTTGTTGATGGCCGCGACCAGCATACCTTTCGTAACGTCGAAGCAGGAGCAAATCTGCGCGCTGTCCGGCAGTTTATCCACGCCGATAGACGGTTTACCGCTGCCAGCATGGGCGGGAAGGATCAGTGAATCCGGGTTTTCCGGCAGCTCGATCGCATTCAGTACCAGTTGCAGCAGGTTGCCGTAATCGCTGGTATCACCGACCAGCACCGCGCCGAGCAGGGTTTTGTTATCCTGACTTACGATAAGCCGTTTGTAGACCTCTTTGCTTTCGTCGAGGTAAACGTAACTACGGGCCCCCGGCGTACGTCCATGCGCATCGCCAATCCCGCCGACGTCAACACCCAGCAGTTTTAACTTGGCGCTCAGATCCGCGCCTTCAAAGGCATTTTCGGTTTCCAGAATATGGTCAACGGCGACCTGCGCCATTTTGTAGCCCGGCGCGACCAGACCGTAGACGCGATTATTCCAGCTGGCGCATTCTCCGATGGCGTAAATATCCGGGTCAGAGGTCTGACAGGTATCGTTAATCACGATACCACCGCGTGGCGCAACCTCCAGGCCACACTGAGTCGCCAGCTTGTCACGCGGGCGAATCCCGGTAGAGAAGACGATAAAGTCGACTTCCAGCTCGCTACCGTCAGCAAAACGCATGGTTTTACGAGCTTCTGTGCCTTGCTGGACGATCTCCTGGGTGTTTTTGCTGGTGTGCACGCGCACGCCCATGCTTTCAATCTTGCGACGCAACTGTTCGCCGCCCATCTGGTCAAGCTGCTCAGCCATCAGCATCGGGGCGAATTCAATCACGTGAGTTTCCACACCGAGGTTTTTCAGCGCGCCAGCCGCTTCCAGACCTAACAGACCGCCGCCGACGACCGCACCGCGCTTGCTGCGGCGAGCACAGGATTCAATCGCGTTGAGGTCTTCAATGGTGCGATAAACGAAGCAGTCCTGGGTTTCGGAGCCTTTAATCGGCGGGATCCACGGATAAGAGCCGGTCGCCATAATCAGCTTGTCGTAGTAAACCGTACGCCCTGCGCTGGAATGGATCACTTTTTCCTGGCGGTTGATGGTGATCGCGCGTTCGCCGACCAGCACCTTAACGCCGTGCTTCTCGTAAAATCCTTCGCGAACCAGAGACAGTTCTTCGGCGGTGTGGTGTGAGAAGTAGGATGACAGGTGCACACGGTCGTATGCCTTGCGGGGTTCTTCGCAGAAAACAGTAATATCAAAATTGGCAGCGTCGGATTTATCAAGAAGGTCCTCAATAAAGCGATGGCCGACCATACCATTACCGATAATAGCGAGTCTGACTTTGCTCATTTTTGCCTCGATTTCTTTTCTATTACTGCCTACCTTAACGATTCAGCAACCCCACTTATTGATGCAAATCAAATTCACCTTTATATACCTCTTAAGGGGTATATTACTGATTTGTCAGTATTTTCTTAAGTTGAGGAAATATCAGACTTTTCGCGATTGTATGAATAACGTACAAAATGAGGGGTTTTTAGATGGAAAAGACTACCACTTAAGATTGGCTGGCCTACATCGTTTGGGGAAGGGATGAGAAACGAGAAATGCCGGATAAGACGCAACGCGTCACCATCCGGCAAATAACATTACTGTTTTGCTGCTACATCATGCTGGCGATGACGGGTCACAAAACCGAGGATAAAGCACATCAAGAAGACAATGGCGTACAGGCCATTCGCGGTAAGCAGCGCGGCCTGAGGACCGCTGTGCGCCACAATAGGCCCGGTGACGACAAATGTCAGCATGGTGCCGATGGTGCCGCAGGTCAGAACGAAGTTAACCAGCTTCGGCGAGGCGATTTTGGTTTGCTGAGATCCCAGGGTGATGATGGTGGTATAGATGGCGCTGGAGAAGAAGCCAAGCGCCAGAATAAACCACGGCATATGTTCCGGCGTACCGGTGATGAACAGATACATCAGTACGGTCGCCAGCGCGGCGAGCACGGTCAGAATGCGCTGCAAATCAAAGAAACGCAGAATGAAACTGAAGGCCCACATCCCGAACATGTACGACATCCAGAAATTGCTGACCAGCGTACCGGCATCATTCAGGCTCATCCCCAGCCCTTTCGCATACTCGGGTACCCAGGAGATAAAACCCAACTGTCCGAGGATGTAACACAGCGCAGCAACAGACAGAAACAGGACGCCGATGCCCCATTTCTCTTTCACGACTAGCGTATCGCTTTGCGGCGCGTGTTTGCCCAGCGGCGGGAATTCACAACCGAAGGTCAGAAGAAAAATCGCAACATAGACCAGGCCGATGCAGGCGTACACCCAGTACCATTCGATGCTGCGCGCCAACAGGAACGCGGCAACCATCGGGAAAACCATCCCAGCCATGCTGAAGAAGGAATCGGTAAACAGCAGACGGGAGCCGCGCTGACGACCTTCATACATCTGCGTAATCAGGAACGTACCAATCGACATAGTGATGCCGCTGACCAGCCCCAGCACAAACATTGCGGCAGAGAATAAAGCCAGGCTGTGGCTGAACATCAGACCGGCGACAGCCAGCACCATCAGGATAAAGCCAAAGCGCAATTGCGTTTTCAGCGGAACGATTTCCATCAGCCAGGCATTAAGAAAAATGGAGATCAAGATACCGGCGTTCAGGAAGGTGAAGGTGTTACTCATACTGGAAACGGGCAGCTGGAAATAGTCTGCGATGTTTCCCATCACCATCCCGGTGACAATCACTAACGCACCGGTGAGGGCGTAGGAGAGAAAGCTGATCCATGTGAGCTTGATACGATTGCTGTTAGTCATGACTGGCCTGTAAATGGAAGTAAAGCGCATTGACGGCGCCGGGAACGGGCGGATTTTAGGCTTTTTTAGTGATGTATTTAAACTTTTATTGGAAATAACAGAGGCTGTTACATTTTTAAAAGTGATAGAAATCACAATAATTAATGCTTTGATGAAGTTACATATGTTTCAGGTACGTAAAATTAGGTAAAGGGATGGCCTTGTCCCTGAAGGCTCTTTAGAATCAAACCACTGGCTTTTGTTACCGCTCTCCTAAAGGAAATCTCATGCTCAAATCGACCCTGGCGGCTGTTGCAGCTGTTTTCGCCCTTTCTGCTCTCTCTCCCGCAGCGCTGGCAGCAAAAGGGGATCCGCACGTTTTGCTGACAACCTCTGCAGGTAATATCGAACTGGAACTGAATAGCCAGAAAGCGCCGGTTTCAGTGCAAAACTTTGTCGATTATGTAAACAGTGGTTTCTATAACAACACGACGTTTCACCGCGTGATCCCAGGCTTTATGGTCCAGGGCGGCGGCTTCACCGAGCAGATGCAGCAGAAGAAACCCAATCCACCGATTAAAAACGAAGCCGACAACGGCTTGCGTAACACGCGCGGCACCATCGCGATGGCGCGTACCGCGGATAAAGACAGCGCGACCAGCCAGTTCTTTATTAACGTAGCGGATAATGCTTTCCTCGATCACGGCCAGCGTGACTTTGGCTATGCCGTATTTGGTAAAGTGGTGAAAGGGATGGATGTGGCCGATAAGATCTCTCAGGTGCCGACTCATGATGTCGGCCCTTATCAGAATGTGCCGTCAAAACCAGTGGTTATCCTCTCCGCAAAAGTGCTGCCGTAATCCTTCTCACGCGGGCATTGCAGGCCCGCGTCGCTTTATCCTCCCTGCGTAACCGCGTTTTGCTGCTTATACTTGGCAGACATGGATCTATCAGGGAGGCGTACAGTGAAAAAACTCACCGACAGGCAAAAGTCCCGACTCTGGGAGCAGCAGCGAAACGTGAATTTCCAGGCCAGTCGCCGTCTTGAAGGCGTCGAGAGCCCATTGATCACGCTGAATGCAGAAGAGGCGCTGGTGCGTCTTGTAGAACTCCGGAGGCACTATGAGCGCTAAAATCGGCGATGACCGCGATCCGTATCTCTACCCCGGACTGAACGTGATGCGTAACCGCCTGGGGATCCACCAGGTTGAGCGTCTGGCGCAGGCCGCTTATGAACTGACTGCGCTACGTGCGGCGACCATCGAACTCGGCCCGGCGAAGCGCGGCTTGCCTCATCTGTGCGCGATTCATCGTCAGCTTTATCAGGACGTTTTTGACTGGGCGGGTTATCTGCGTGAAGTCGACATCTATCAGGGGGGATACCCGCTTCTGCCATTTCGCTTACATCGAAAAAGAGGGCAATGCCCTGATGCAGGATCTGGAAGAAGAAAACTACCTGATGGGATTACCGAAAGAGAAATTCATCAATCGCCTTGCGCATTATTACTGTGAGATCAACGTGCTGCATCCGTTTCGTCTCGGCAGCGGCATGGCGCAGCGGATTTTCTTCGAACAACTGGCTATCCATGCCGGTTATCTGCTGCACTGGGGAGACATCGCGGCAAAGGAGTGGAACCAGGCGAATCAGGAAGGGGCGATGGGTGACCTTAGCGCATTGCAGGCGATATTTCGTAAAGGGGTAAGCGAAGCCGAGGAAACTGAGTAGAATAGCGCGGTTTTCCTCGACCGGAGCCGCCATGATCCTGCTTATCGACAACTACGATTCTTTCACCTGGAACCTCTACCAGTATTTTTGTGAGCTGGGCGCTGATGTGCAGGTTAAGCGCAATGATGAGTTGACGCTGTCGCAGATCGATGCGCTACAGCCGCAAAAAATCGTCATCTCGCCGGGCCCCTGCACCCCGGATGACGCCGGAATTTCGCTGGATGTCATTCGCCACTATGCCGGGCATTTGCCGATACTGGGTGTTTGTCTGGGGCATCAGGCGATGGCGCAGGCTTTTGGCGCAACGATCGTACGCGCCGCAAAAGTGATGCACGGAAAAACCTCGCCCATCCGTCATACCGGGAAGGGCGTTTTCCAGGGATTAGCAAACCCGCTTACCGTCACCCGTTATCATTCTTTGGTTATCGAACCCACTACGCTTCCTGATTGCTTTGAAGTGACCGCCTGGAGCGAAACACAGGAAATTATGGGGATTCGCCATAAAGCGTGGGATCTGGAAGGGGTGCAGTTCCACCCGGAAAGTATTCTCAGCGAACAGGGACATCAACTGCTGGCAAATTTCCTCAACCGGTGATTTGTGGTTGCTATCCAGTGATTTTTTATGCATATTTTGTGATTATAATTTCACATTCATTTTTGCATAACTGGATGGGCATGAGATGGCAACTGAACAAACGGCAGTAACCCGCGCAACTTTTGATGAAGTTATTCTGCCGATTTATGCACCGGCGGAGTTTATTCCGGTGAAAGGTCAGGGCAGTCGGGTCTGGGATCAGCAGGGCAAAGACTATGTTGATTTCGCGGGCGGGATTGCGGTGACCGCGCTGGGACACTGCCATCCTGCGCTGGTGGCGGCTCTGAAAACTCAGGGTGAAACGCTCTGGCATACCAGTAATGTCTTCACCAACGAACCCGCGCTGCGTCTGGGTCGTAAGATTATCGACGCGACGTTTGCTGAGCGTGTGCTGTTTATGAACTCCGGGACAGAAGCCAACGAAACGGCGTTCAAGCTGGCGCGTCACTATGCCTGTGTACGCCATAGCCCCTTCAAAACCAAAATTATTGCCTTTCATAATGCGTTTCACGGACGCTCGTTGTTTACCGTCACAGTGGGCGGTCAGCCGAAATATTCCGATGGCTTTGGGCCGAAACCGGCCGATATCATCCATGTACCGTTTAACGATCTCCATGCGGTGAAAGCGGTGATGGACGATCACACCTGCGCGGTGGTGGTTGAGCCGGTACAGGGAGAAGGCGGCGTTCTGGCCGCCACGCCAGAGTTCCTGCAAGGGTTGCGCGAGCTCTGCGACGAGCATCAGGCACTGCTGGTGTTTGATGAAGTGCAAAGCGGCATGGGACGCACGGGTGAGCTGTTTGCCTATATGCACTACGGCGTGACGCCGGATATCCTCACCAGTGCGAAAGCACTGGGCGGCGGCTTCCCGGTGAGCGCGGTATTGACGACGCAAGAGATCGCCTCGGCATTTCATGTCGGTTCTCATGGTTCAACCTACGGCGGTAATCCGCTGGCCTGCGCGGTGGCGGAAGCCGCGTTCGACATCATCAACACGCCAGAGGTTCTGGGAGGCGTGAATGCAAAGCGCCAAAAATTTGTCCAGCATCTACAGCAGATTAACGAACAATTCCATGTGTTTAGCGATATTCGCGGTATGGGCCTGTTGATCGGGGCGGAGTTGCTGCCGCAATACAAAGGGCGCGCGCGCGATTTCCTCTATGCGGCAGCCGATGCCGGCGTGATGGTATTGAATGCGGGCCCGGATGTGATGCGCTTTGCCCCGTCGCTGGTGGTGGAAGAAGCGGATATCGACGAAGGGATGCAGCGTTTTGCACAGGCTGTTGCCAGGGTTGTTGGTTAACGATTTGCCTGATGGCGCTGCGCTTATCCTGCCTTCATCGATAACGCGCGTATCCGGCAATCCATGTTAACCCCGCATATCCCGTAACCGGCGGCTGAGCCAGATCCCATGGTGCGGCCGCTGACGCCATGCGACAGACGAGATAGTGTGCATCGTGTTCAGGTGCCCCAGTACGCGTTGCAGATGCTGTTCAAGCGTGCTTAAGGGCCCGTGGGTGAGCGCTTCGGGCGCCTCCAGAATATTTACATCTCCGGAACTGCCCGGCCCGTCGTACTCCAGTCGTTGCTGACAGCGTTGGATGGCAATTTCGCACGATTGCAGATATCGCTGCGCCAGTTCCGGCGTCAGCATCGTATGTTCACGCGCCAATGTCGTCATGGCGTTAATGTGTTCAACAATAAACTGACTGTGCGTCACCCACAGCTTCATATCCGCCAGATAGTGCGTGTTGAAGCCTGGCTCCTGCATCGCCTGATTCAGTGAGTTAAACAGTGTGTTGTGCGCCTGGTTGACTCGCATACGCTGATAAGCCAGCGGTGTAGCCTGCGGATCGTCGCTCAGAATCAGACGAATAGCTTCCTGATCGGCCTCCAGCGCATCGTGGGCGTTTTTACGCAGTAGCCCGCTCTGCCATTGTGGCCATAGCCAGACGGTGCCGCCAAATGCAATCAGGCAGCCTATCACCGTGTCGACAAACCGGGGGGATAATAAACTGCTCGCCGTCCAGCGTCAGTAGCTGCAGGGTATATACCGCCGTGACGGTAAATCCCACCGTCGCCCAGCCGTAGTTTTTGCGGATAGTCAGATAGCTGACCAGGGTGATCACCAGCATCAGGGCCAGCGTATATCCTTCAGGAATATGAAAGTGCAGCGTCACGCCTGCGATAATCAGCCCCACCAGCGTACCCGCCGAACGGTGCAGAATACGCACGCGGGTGGCGCCATAACCGTTCTGCGTGACAAACAGCACGGTCATCAGGATCCAGTACGGTTTCGGCAGGTGTAACGCGGTTCCCATCAGACTGGCGATGCTGAGCATGACGCTGATACGCCCGGCGTTGCGTAGCGCTGGTGATTTCAGGGAAAGGTAGTTTTTCAACGCAGGAAGCAACGGAAGACGGCGCTGTTTGTCAGCCATCAGATCGCGGGCGTAAAGTGGTCGTTGAGTGCGCAGCACCCGGGCGATACGGCTGAAGTGCCAGTAACAGAACTGCCCGACGGGGTTATCCGGATGCTGATGAGCAATTTTTTCCAGCGCGCCAATCTGCTTTTGCATAGAGAAACGGGTCGGCAGTCGGTGATACAGAATGTCATCCCCCCAGTACCCGCAACCGCGCGGCGACGGTTTGCGCCGTCCAGCGAATCACCTGCTCAGCGTGGCTGCGTTCGACCAGCTTTTGCACCTCTTCCGGCTGGTGCAGACTCACTGAGATATGTTCCTGTAAATCCAGCGCTTCCTGAAAGGCGCGCAGCATTCGTTTGTAGTCATTGTTGTGATGCGCCGACAGCATATGCATCTGCTGATAACACTGGGTGATGAGGTCGACGGCTTTTTTGCTGGCGGACCAGCAGCGGCGGTAGCGTTTTTTCCGGATCGGTGTGCTGAGTCAGCATACTGTATTTGGCTTCGCAGTAATCCGCCAGTTCCCGGTACAGTAGGCTTAGCGACTCGCGCAGCGGTTGCTCGCGCCACAGCCAGAACCAGAACCAGTTAAATAAGCCATACCACAGCGTGCCCAGCGCGTAGATCAGCAACGGTTCCCAGACCGGCATATTTCCTGCCAGGCTCAGCGTAAAAATAGCGGCAATCAGCGAGGCGGGCAGCAGGCGGGCATGCAGTGAACTCAGTTCCGCGGTGACGCCGAGAATCAATGTGAGTCCGGTCAGGATCAGCGGCAACGGGATCGCCTGCGCCAGTAGCAGCTGCATAATCAGGCTGCATCCGGCAAACAGCGACGCGCCAATCACCAGGCGTTTGAAAAAGCGTTTGTGCGGTGTATCAAGCCCGGCAATGTTGCAGCAGGCGGGAACGAGAGAGAAGAGCAAACCCAGATGCAACTGCCCGATGATCAGGCCGACGGCCACGGGCAAACAGAGCACCAGCGTTTGACGTAGTGCATAGTTGATTTCTGGGTGATAAATCAGTCTGCGCCACATTGGCAAAACAAAAATGACGCACTACCGGGTAGCGCGCCATTTCCGATGAGATTAACGAGTGCCGTAAACGACGATCGTTTTACCGTGAGCGGAGATCAGGTTCTGATCTTCCAGCATCTTCAGGATACGACCAACGGTTTCGCGAGAACAGCCAACGATCTGGCCAATCTCCTGGCGAGTGATTTTGATCTGCATGCCGTCCGGGTGAGTCATTGCATCAGGCTGTTTCGCCAGATTCAGCAGCGTCTGGGCGATACGACCGGTCACATCGAGGAAGGCCAGGTTACCGACTTTCTCTGAAGTGACCTGCAGGCGGCGAGCCATTTGAGAAGACAGGCGCATCAGAATATCCGGGTTCACCTGGATCAACTGGCGGAATTTCTTGTAGGAAATTTCAGCCACTTCACACGCTGTTTTCGCCCGAACCCATGCGCTACGTTCCTGGCCTTCTTCAAACAGGCCCAGTTCGCCAATGAAATCACCCTGATTCAGATAAGAAAGGATCATTTCTTTCCCTTCCTCATCTTTAATCAACACTGCCACTGAGCCCTTAACGATGTAGTACAACGTTTCCGCTTTTTCACCCTGGTGAATCAGCGTGCTCTTGGACGGGTACTTATGAATATGGCAATGAGACAAGAACCATTCGAGTGTCGGGTCTGTTTGCGGTTTGCCAAGCACCATGCGCGATTATCCTCTGTTATAAGCTGTCTCCAGAGCCAAAAAATCCGCTGTCTCTGGGGTTGCAAAAATGTGCTTCCCGCGTCCTGGGAAGAGACTGTCAAAAACGAACTGCAGCCTTTAATGTGAAGTCCTCTGCATACATGCAGTACGTCAATGTATTACTGTAGCATCCTGACTGTTTTAGCATAGCTTTAGCCGTGTGTCTCCTGGTGTCTCGCTTCAGCATGACGCAGGTCGCCTTCCGTTGCGAGAATTGTTATGTACGCGTAATCTGTCAGGAAAATTAACGCACTGGAGTTAAAAAATATGCAAGCGCGTGTTAAATGGGTTGAGGGGTTAACCTTCCTGGGTGAGTCCGCTTCCGGGCATCAGATTCTGATGGACGGTAACTCTGGTGATAAAGCACCGAGCCCGATGGAAATGGTGTTGATGGCGGCTGGCGGTTGCAGCGCCATTGACGTGGTTTCTATCCTGCAAAAAGGCCGTCAGGATGTGACGAACTGCGAAGTGAAATTGACTTCAGAACGTCGGGAAGAGGCGCCACGCCTGTTCACTCACATCAACCTGCACTTTATTGTCACCGGCCACGATCTGAAGGATGCCGCCGTTGCGCGGGCGGTCGATCTGTCGGCAGAGAAGTATTGCTCTGTGGCGTTGATGCTGGGAAAAGCGGTTAACATTACCCATTCGTACGAAGTGATTGCTGCCTGATGATCATTGCCTGATGGCGCTGCGCTTATCAGGCCTACTCCTGTCGTAGGCCCGATAAGCGCAGCGCCAACGGGCACTTCCCACCGTTTATTCGATCTTCTTGCCTTCCATCAGTCGCTGCACCAGCGGCAGCATGATCAGTTCCATTGCCAGACCCATTTTCCCGCCAGGAACCACCAATGTATTGATGTGAGAAATGAATGAGCCCTGCAGCATCGCCAGCAGCCAGGGGAAATCGATCCCTTCCAGATTGCGGAAATGAATCACCACAAAGCTCTCATCCAGTGACGGAATGCTCCTGGCTGCGAAGGGGTTGGATGTGTCCACGGTAGGAACGCGCTGGAAGTTGATGTGGGTGCGGGAGAACTGCGGCGTGATGTAGTTGATATAGTCGTCCATCGAACGGACCACCGAATCCATCACCGCCTCACGAGAATGGCCTCGTTCACTGGTGTCGCGGATAAGCTTCTGGATCCATTCCAGGTTAACGATGGGCACCACGCCGACCAGGAGATCAACATGTCTTGCGACCTCATGCTGGGGCGTGACGACGCCGCCGTGCAGGCCTTCATAGAACAGCACATCGGTGGGTTCGGGCAGTGCTTGCCACGGGGTAAACGTCCCCGGCACCTGGTTCCACGGGACGGCTTCATCGTAGGTATGCAGATATTTGCGTGACTGGCCTTTCCCGGTCTGGCCGTACTCAATAAACGTCTGTTCCAGCAGGCCGAAGTCATTGGCTTCGGGGCCAAAATAGCTGATATGGCGCCCGGCGTCGCGCGCTTTGCGAATCGCCATATCCATCTCCGGACGGGTATAACGATGAAAACTGTCGCCTTCCACCTCGGCTGCACGCAGGTTGAGCTGCGCAAAAATTTTACGGAACGCGAGGCTGGTGGTGGTGGTCCCCGCGCCGCTGGATCCTGTTACCGCGATCACCGGATGTTTGGCAGACATGTTAACTCCATCAATAAATTGATTTTTTATTATAGTCGGCCGATAGCGTGCGGGTTACTCGCGAAATGATTTGCGCGGCATGATGTTGACGGTTTCGTGCAACTCAGACCACACCAGAACCGCTTCTCCACACTGTAACTGGCGTTTCACGTCGGCGACTTTTTGCTCAAGGGTACGTTCATGTTCACCATAATCGGTACCTTCGCGCAACACAAAGCTTTCGATCAGATTGTCCAGCGTCTCGGGGGAAAGGTCCTGCCAGGGGATTTGCATAGTTATGCCTCCAGATAGGGTGTCAGCCAGTCAGGAATGCGCGACTCCAGCCACATTTCTGGTCGACGCAACGTGCCGCCGATGAACCCGACGTGACCGCCATGTTCGGTTAACTGATATTCCACCTGCGGCGGTAGATCTTCCGCTTTAGGGATCACATGATGATCCATGAACGGGTCGTCTTTTGCGTGGATGATCAACGTCGGAATTGCGATGTCACTGAGCAAGGGCATGGCGCTACATTGACGATAGTAGTCGATAGCGTCAGCAAAGCCGTGAATTTTGGCGGTGATCAGATCGTCAAACTCGCGGATACGACGCAGGGATTTCAACTGCGCCAGACTCACCGGCAACGAGCCGGGATAAGCTGCCAGTTTGCGCGATGCGTTGCCTTTAAGCAGATTGAGTAAATAGCGCTGATACACGCGGGAAAAGCCTTTATCCATATGGTAGCTGCAGGCTTCCAGCACAAAGGGGGCTGAGACAATGACCGCCGCGTCGAGCGGGATATTTTTCCCCTCTTTTGCCAGCAGACAAGCCAGCATGTTTCCCCCCAGCGAATAGCCCACCGCGGCGGTTGGCGCGGTGCCGAATTCTCGCTGTAGCCAGTGTAAAAACCAGGTGCCATCTTCCGTTTCACCGGAGTGATAAATGCGATTCTTCCGGTTCGGCTCGCCGCTACAGCCACGGAAATGCATCACCACGCCAAGCCAGCCCCGATTTTTTGCCGCCTCAATCAGACCATGTGCATAGGGGCTGTTCAGGCTGCCTTCCAGACCATGAAAGACTACCAGACGGGGCTTGTGCTTCGCCTGATGCGGATCTTCACTCCATGCCAGATCGACAAAGTCGCCGTCGGGCAATTCCAGACGCTGCCAGTGGGCGTCGAAATTCACTTTACGGCGGATTAAACGCGGCAGCATGGTCTGTAGATGACAGTTGCTCAGTCCGCGCAGTGGCCGAAACTTGTCACTGCTGCCGTTCGGCATCTCAGGGTCATGAAGGATTACGTGTGTCATCACCGTTACTCGCTCAGCATCTGCTCAAGCTGTTCCTGGGCATCCAGCCAGGCCATTTCGCACGCTTCCAGCCCGGCTTTGGCGCTGGCCTGCTGTTGCAGACATTCCGTCAGCTCGGCTTTGCGGCTCTGGTCGTAAAGTTCGCTGTCGCCCAGCTTCTCTTCCGCCTGCGCCAGCTGTGCGTTCAGCTTCTCCATCTCTTTTTCCAGACGGGCGATCTCTTTACGCAGCGGCTGGGTTTGCGTTCGCAGTTCGGCTTCGCGACGCTTCTGATCTTTACGCGACTGCGCGCTGTTGACGTTCTCTTTTGGTGGCTCGTCAGGCTGATTTTCCTGTTTCTGCACGTCGCTCAGCCACTGTTGGTAATCTTCAAGATCGCCATCAAATGGCTCAACCTTACGGTCATGCACCAGGTAGAGATCGTCGGTGGTGGAGCGCAGCAAATGGCGGTCGTGCGATACGACCACCAGTGCGCCTTCAAATTCAATCAGCGCTTCGGTTAATGCCTGACGCATGTCGAGATCAAGGTGGTTAGTCGGTTCATCAAGCAGCAGCAGGTTCGGACGCTGCCAGACGATCAGCGCCAGCACCAGTCGCGCTTTTTCGCCGCCGGAGAAACGACGCGTCTCTTCGCTGACTTTATCGCCCTGGAAGCCGAAGCCACCCAGATAGTCACGCAGTTTCTGTTCGAGTTCTTGTGGCGCCAGCCGTACCAGATGCTGCAACGGTGATTCATCCGCGCGCAAATACTCGAGCTGATGCTGGGCGAAATACCCGAGCTTAATGCCTTTCGCCAGGCCAATTTCACCGCTCACCGGCGCGAGTTCACCCGCCAACAGTTTGATGAGCGTGGATTTACCGGCGCCGTTACGTCCCAGCAGGCCAATACGCGAGCCCGGGACAAGGTTGAGTTTGATGGAATCCAGAATGATGCGTTCGCCATAACCCGCGCTCACTTTCTCCATTTTCAGCAGCGGATTTGGCAGGCTCTCCGGCGCGCGGAAGCTGAAATGGAACGGGTTATCGACATGCGCCGGGGCAATCAGTTCCATGCGCTCCAGCATCTTAATACGGCTCTGAGCCTGTTTTGCTTTCGTGGCTTTGGCGCGGAAGCGATCGATATAGCTTTGCAGATGCGCGACACGCTCCTGCTGGCTTTCATACATCGCCTGTTGCTGGGCCAGACGCGTGGCGCGCTGAATCTCAAACGCGCTGTAGTTGCCGGTGTATTCGAACATCGTTTGCTGTTCGATATGAATGATTTTATCCACCACCGGATCGAGGAAATCACGGTCGTGAGAGATCAGAATCAGCGTGCCCTGGTAGCTCTTCAGCCATTTTTCCAGCCAGATAACCGCATCCAGATCGAGGTGGTTCGTCGGTTCATCGAGCAGCAGCAGGTCAGAACGGCAAATCAGTGCCTGCGCGAGGTTGAGTCGCATACGCCAGCCGCCGGAAAAATCGCTGACCGGGCGTTCGAGTTGTTCATTAGAGAATCCGAGACCGTGTAACAGGCTGGCGGCGCGAGATCGTACGGTCCAGGCGTCGATCGCATCCAGTTTGCCATGGACGGTGGCTATGGCGTGTCCATCGTTACGTTCGTTAGCGTCGTGCAACTGGGCTTCCAGTTGGCGATATTCGCGGTCGCCATCAATGACATATTCCAGCGCGGGCTGGGGCAGGGCAGGCGTTTCCTGATTCACCCACGCCAGTTGCCAGCTACCGGGAAAGGTAAAACCGCCGGCATCGGCGCTGATTTCATTTTTCAGCAATGCCAGCAGGGTAGATTTCCCGCAGCCGTTCTTACCCACCAGACCGACTTTCTGGCCCGGATTGATGGTGGCTGTGGCATTGTCCAGCAGGACGCGCACGCCGCGACGAATTTGTAACGAGGAGAAAACAATCATAAGGCGCCGTATGTTCAGACTATGTTAATTTATCATTATGATAATGTAAGGTGTGGGCCATTTTCCGCACCGGGCCGCAATGGTAGCCCAAAACGACGACTATACACAAAAACAGAAACAAAACCGGGAGGGGGATGATGTCTCAGCCAGCAAAGGTGTTGCTGCTGTATGCCCATCCGGAATCTCAGGACTCGGTGGCAAACCGGGTACTGCTTAAGCCGGCCATGCAGCTCAGCAACGTTACGGTGCACGATCTCTACGCGCACTATCCTGATTTTTTTATCGATATCCCGCATGAGCAGGCGCTGTTGCGTGAGCATGACGTGATTGTGTTTCAACATCCGTTGTACACCTATAGCTGTCCGGCGTTGCTGAAAGAGTGGCTGGACCGCGTATTGAGCCGTGGCTTTGCCAGCGGCCCCGGAGGAAATCAGTTGGCGGGAAAGTACTGGCGAAGCGTGATTACCACCGGTGAACCGGAAAGTGCTTACCGCTATGACGCCTTGAATCGCTATCCAATGAGCGATGTCCTTAGGCCATTCGAACTGACGGCAGGAATGTGCCGGATGCACTGGTTGAGCCCCATTATTATCTACTGGGCCAGACGACAAAGCGCGCATGAGCTGGAAAGTCATGCAAAAGCCTATGGCGACTGGCTTGCTCATCCCGTTCCTGTGGGAGGCCGCTGATGGAAGGTTCCGACTTAATGCTGGCGGGAGTGCTGTTTCTCTTCGCGGCGGTAGCTGCGGTGCCTTTGGCATCGCGGCTGGGGATTGGCGCCGTGCTGGGGTATTTACTGGCGGGAATTGCCATTGGTCCGTGGGGGGCTGGGGTTCATCAGCGATGTGGATGAAATCCTCCACTTCTCTGAACTCGGCGTCGTGTTTCTGATGTTTATCATTGGGCTGGAGCTGAACCCGTCGAAACTCTGGCAGCTTCGGCGTTCTATCTTTGGCGTCGGCGCAGCGCAGGTTCTGCTGAGTGCGACGCTGCTGGCCGGACTGCTGATATTAACCGATTTCTCATGGCAGGCGGCGGTTGTCGGCGGGATAGGCCTCGCAATGTCGTCCACTGCGATGGCGCTACAGCTTATGCGCGAAAAAGGGATGAATCGCAGCGAATCCGGGCAGTTGGGCTTTTCGGTTTTGCTGTTCCAGGATCTGGCGGTGATCCCGGCGCTCGCGCTGGTACCGCTGTTAGCCGGTTCAGCCGATGAAGACTTTGACTGGATGAAGATCGGCATGAAGGTGCTGGCGTTTGCTGGCATGCTGATTGGCGGACGCTATCTGCTGCGTCCTGTGTTCCGGTTTATTGCCGCCTCCGGCGTACGTGAAGTGTTTACCGCCGCCACGCTGTTGCTGGTGCTGGGGTCGGCGCTGTTTATGGATGCGCTGGGGCTGTCGATGGCACTCGGCACCTTTATTGCCGGGGTGCTGTTAGCGGAAAGTGAATACCGGCATGAGCTGGAAACCGCAATCGATCCGTTTAAAGGACTGCTGCTGGGTCTCTTCTTTATTTCTGTCGGGATGTCGCTCAATCTGGGGGGTGCTGTATACCCATCTGCTGTGGGTCGTGGCGAGCGTGGCGGTGCTGGTGGCGGTCAAAACGCTGGTGCTTTATCTGCTGGCGCGACTGTACGGTCTGCGCAGTTCTGAAAGAATGCAGTTTGCTGGCGTGTTGAGTCAGGGCGGAGAGTTCGCTTTTGTACTGTTCTCGACCGCGTCGTCACAGCGGTTGTTTCAGGGCGATCAGATGGCGCTTTTGCTGGTGACCGTCACGTTGTCGATGATGACCACGCCGATGCTGATGAAACTTATCGATAAATGGCTTTCTCGCCAGCTTAACGGCCCGGATGAAGAAGATGAAATGCCGTGGGTTGAGGACGATAAGCCGCAGGTCATCGTGGTAGGCTTTGGCCGTTTTGGTCAGGTTATCGGGCGTTTGCTGATGGCGAATAAGATGCGTATTACCGTGCTGGAGCGGGACATCAGCGCGGTGAACCTGATGCGTAAATATGGCTATAAGGTCTATTACGGTGATGCGACGCAGGTAGATCTGCTGCGTTCCGCTGGCGCAGAGGCGGCGGAATCGATCGTTATTACCTGTAATGAACCGGAAGATACAATGAAACTGGTGGCGATCTGCCAACAGCATTTTCCGCATTTGCATATTCTTGCGCGAGCGCGCGGACGTGTTGAAGCCCATGAGTTATTACAGGCAGGGGTATCGCAGTTTTCCCGTGAGACATTCTCCAGTGCACTGGAACTGGGGCGCAAAACGCTGGTGTCGTTGGGGATGCATCCCCATCAGGCGCAGCGGGCGCAACTGCATTTTCGCCGGCTGGACATGCGGATGCTGAGGGAACTCATCCCGATGCATGCGGATACATTACAAATCTCTCGCGCCAGAGAAGCCAGACGTGAGCTGGAGGAGATTTTCCAGCGCGAGATGCAACAAGAGCGGCGCCAACTGGATGGCTGGGATGAATTTGAATAGAGGATAAGTATGGCAATCCGTAAACGTTTTATTGCAGGGGCGAAATGCCCTTCCTGCCAGGCGCAGGATTCTCTGGCGATGTGGCGCGAGAATAATATCGATATTGTTGAATGTGTTAAGTGTGGGCGTCAGATGCGGGAAGTAGATAAAGAAGCCCGCGATCACGTTCGCAAAGAAGAGCAAGTGATCGGGATCTTTCATCCAGACTAGCGATATGGCCCGAGATTTTTTAAGCTAAAGGGTACACAGGTGCAGATTTCCGCTACAATCTGCGCCAGCAATTTTCCCACGCTCAGGAGATATCATGAAAGTAGCAAAAGACCTGGTGGTCAGCCTGGCCTATCAGGTACGTACAGAAGACGGTGTGTTGGTTGATGAGTCTCCGGTGAGTGCGCCGCTGGACTATCTGCATGGTCACGGTTCCCTGATCTCTGGCCTGGAAACAGCGCTGGAAGGTCACGATGTTGGCGACAAATTCGATGTTGCGGTAGGCGCGAATGACGCTTACGGCCAGTATGATGAAAACCTGGTGCAGCGCGTTCCTAAAGACGTTTTCATGGGCGTTGACGAACTGCAGGTTGGCATGCGTTTCCTGGCGGAAACCGATCAGGGTCCGGTACCGGTAGAAATTACCGAAGTGGAAGATGACCACGTTGTGGTTGATGGCAACCACATGCTGGCGGGTCAGAATCTGAAATTCAACGTTGAAGTTGTGGCGATCCGCGAAGCGACCGAAGAAGAACTGGCTCATGGTCACGTTCACGGAGCGCACGGTCACGACCATGACCACGATCATGACGGCTGCTGCGGCGGTCATGGCCATGAACACGGTCACGAGCATGGCGGCGAAGGCTGCTGCGGTGGCGGCGGTAAAGGTAACGGCGGCTGCGGTTGCCACTAAAAGGTCATAATGCCTGATGGCGCTACGCTGATCAGGCCTACGAGTTCATTGAGATGAGTAGGCCGGATAAGGCGCTTGCGCCACCATCCGGCAATGAACCACAAAAAAAGCGGGTTAACCCCGCTTTTTTTTACGTCTCAATAATGAGGCGGTGGCGTCTCTTCGGCTTGGGAGGCGATGTGTGAAGGCTGGCTCGCTTTGAGCTTTTCTGTCAGCAGTCGCAGATGATCGCGCAATTTGGCCATTTCCATCTCGTGTGCGGTTACCGTGACGTTGAGCTCTTCAATGGTGATTTCCTGAAAAGCCAGCCGGCTTTCCAGCTCGGCCAGCCGGGTTTCCATCGTTGTATCCTGCATGATTCACCTCATCGATTGTCTCGGGTCGCGGCGGATTCTACTTAACTTTATCCGAATACACAGCCCTGATCCCTCGCAATCGAAACTAATTTAAACAAAAAGAGTCTCAAAAGAAGCGATTATCAGGTATGTCTGTATGTTGATTTGTTCAACAACGCTTTATAGTACGCTAGTCATATAAAAGTTAATCATGGGGTGAGATGCCCCGGCCCTGGAGATATGGATGAAATCACTGTTTAAAGTCACTCTGCTGGCGACCACGATGGCCGTTGCTCTGCACGCCCCGATCACCTTCGCAGCTGATGCCGCAAAACCGGCCGCCGCCGCTGCTGACAGCAAAGCTGCGTTCAAAAATGACGACCAGAAATCGGCTTACGCACTGGGCGCATCGCTGGGCCGCTATATGGAAAACTCCCTGAAAGAGCAAGAAAAGCTGGGCATCAAACTGGATAAAGACCAGCTGATCGCCGGCGTTCAGGATGCGTTTGCTGATAAGAGCAAACTGTCTGACCAGGAAATTGAGCAGACTCTGCAAGCTTTTGAAGCCCGCGTGAAAGCTTCCGCGCAGGCGAAGATGGAAAAAGACGCGGCTGACAACGAAGCCAAAGGTAAAGAGTTCCGCACTAAGTTTGCGAAAGAAAAAGATGTGAAGACCTCTTCAACTGGCCTGCTCTACAAAGTTGAGAAAGCCGGTACGGGCGAAGCGCCGAAAGACAGCGACACTGTGGTGGTGAACTACAAAGGCACGCTGATCGACGGTAAAGAGTTTGATAACTCTTACACCCGTGGCGAACCGCTCTCTTTCCGTCTGGATGGTGTGATCCCAGGCTGGACAGAAGGCCTGAAGAACATTAAGAAAGGCGGGAAGATTAAGATGGTCATCCCACCAGAACTGGCTTACGGTAAAACCGGCGTTCCGGGGATCCCGGCTAACTCCACGCTGGTCTTCGACGTAGAACTGTTGGATATCAAGCCAGCGCCGAAGGCGGATGCCAAGCCCGAAGCCGCAGCAGAAGCTGATGCAAAAGCAGCAGATGCCGCTAAAAAATAAAAACTGAGAACCGCCGCCGAACAGAGCGGCGGTTTTTTTTGTGCAGGCCGGATATAATTAATAGTGGAAAGTGGAACCACCACTGTATTAATTTAACCATCCACAAAATTAATGAGCCTGCCCTGAAAACATAACGACAGGCTCCTGAAAAGGAGTGTTTTTTTTCATGTCCAGGTCGCTTTTAACCAACGAAACCAGTGAGCTTGATTTACTGGATCAACGTCCTTTCGATCAAACCGACTTTGATATTCTGAAATCCTACGAAGCGGTGGTGGACGGGTTAGCGATGCTCATTGGTTCCCACTGTGAAATCGTTTTGCACTCTTTGCAGGATTTGAAATGTTCCGCCATTCGCATTGCCAATGGTGAACATACGGGACGCAAAATTGGTTCACCGATTACTGACCTTGCGTTGCGAATGCTGCACGATATGACCGGTGCAGATAGCAGCGTTTCCAAATGCTACTTTACCCGTGCGAAAAGCGGCGTTCTGATGAAGTCAGTGACGATTGCCATTCGCAATCGCGAGCATCGCGTGATTGGTCTGCTGTGCATCAACATGAACCTTGATGTGCCGTTCTCGCAGATCATGAATACCTTTATTCCTCCGGAAACCCCGGAAGTGGGATCGTCCGTAAACTTTGCCTCTTCCGTGGAAGATCTGGTAACGCAGACACTGGAGTTCACTATTGAAGAGGTGAACGCCGACCGTAATGTCTCCAACAATGCCAAGAACCGCCAGATCGTCCTGAATCTGTATGAGAAAGGTATCTTCGATATTAAGGATGCGATCAACCAGGTTGCCGATCGTCTGAATATCTCCAAGCACACCGTGTACCTCTATATTCGTCAGTTCAAGAGCGGTGACTTCCAGGGACAAGAGAAGTAATGCGTTTTGCCATAGTGGTTACCGGTCCGGCGTATGGCACCCAGCAGGCGAGCAGCGCATTCCAGTTTGCCCAGGCGCTGATTGAAGAAGGCCATACGTTAAGCAGCGTCTTTTTTCTATCGGGAAGGGGTGTATAACGCCAACCAGTTGACCTCTCCGGCCAGTGATGAATTTGATCTGGTCCGGGCCTGGCAACAATTGAATACGCAGCATGGCGTTGAGCTGAATATTTGTGTGGCGGCGGCGCTGCGTCGTGGCGTGGTTGATGAAACTGAAGCGGGCCGATTGGGGCTGCTGTCTGCCAATCTGCAGCCCGGTTTTACCCTCAGCGGACTGGGCGCGCTGGCGCAAGCCTCACTGACCTGCGATCGCGTGGTACAGTTCTGATGAAACGTATTGCCTTTGTCTTTTCCACAATGCCGCATGGTAGTGCATCGGGCCGTGAAGGGCTGGATGCGTTGTTGGCGACGTCGGCGTTAACTGAAGAGATCGGCATCTTCTTTATAGGTGATGGCGTCTTTCAGATCCTGCAGGGACAAAAACCGGATGTGATTCTGGCCCGCGACTATATTGCGACCTTCAAACTGCTGGGGCTGTACGATATCGAACAGTGCTGGTTATGTGCCGCCTCACTGCGCGAGCGTGGACTTGTTGAGGGGGGCCAGTTTTGTCGTGGAGGCGACGCCGCTGGACCCGGACGCGCTGCGCCGTGAACTGGGCAACTATGATGTCATCCTGAGATTCTGAGGTTTTCATGCTGCATACTTTACACCGCTCCGCGTGGCACTCTGATTTCTCTGCAATCCTGCGCCTGCTCGCAGAAGGCGATGAACTTTTGTTGCTCCAGGATGGCGTCAGTGCCGCAGTCAAAGGCAGTCGCTTCCTTGAAAGTCTGCAAAATGCCCCCATAACGGTATACGCACTGAAAGAAGACATTGACGCTCGTGGTTTGGGTGGTCAAATTTCAGACAGCGTCGTCAGGGTTGACTATACTGATTTCGTCAGACTTACGGTTAAGCACGCCAGCCAGATGGCCTGGTGATTGTGTGATCGTTGTATATTTCTTGACACCTTTTCGACACCGCCCTAAAATTCGGCGTCCTCATATTGTATGAGGTCGTTTTATTACGTGTTTACGAAGCAAAAGCTAAAACCAGGAGCTATTTAATGGCAACAGTTAACCAGCTGGTACGCAAACCACGCGCTCGCAAAGTTGCAAAAAGCAACGTGCCTGCGCTGGAAGCATGCCCGCAAAAACGTGGTGTATGTACTCGTGTATATACTACCACTCCTAAAAAAACCGAACTCCGCACTGCGTAAAGTATGCCGTGTTCGTCTGACTAACGGTTTCGAAGTGACTTCCTACATCGGTGGTGAAGGTCACAACCTGCAGGAGCACTCCGTGATCCTGATCCGTGGCGGTCGTGTTAAAGACCTCCCGGGTGTTCGTTACCACACCGTACGCGGTGCGCTTGACTGCTCCGGCGTTAAAGACCGTAAGCAAGCTCGCTCCAAGTATGGCGTGAAGCGTCCTAAGGCTTAATGGTTCTCCGTTAAGTAAGGCCAAACGTTTTAACTTAAATGTCAAACTAAACTCGTAGAGTTTTGGACAATCCTGAATTAACAACGGAGTATTTCCATGCCACGTCGTCGCGTCATTGGTCAGCGTAAAATTCTGCCGGATCCGAAGTTCGGATCAGAACTGCTGGCTAAATTTGTAAATATCCTGATGGTAGATGGTAAAAAATCTACTGCCGAAACAATCGTATACAGCGCGCTTGAGACCCTGGCTCAGCGTTCTGGTAAATCTGAACTGGAAGCTTTCGAAGTAGCTCTCGAAAACGTGCGCCCGACTGTCGAAGTTAAGTCTCGCCGCGTTGGTGGTTCTACTTATCAGGTACCAGTTGAAGTCCGTCCGGTTCGTCGTAATGCTCTGGCAATGCGTTGGATCGTTGAAGCTGCTCGTAAACGCGGTGATAAATCCATGGCTCTGCGCCTGGCGAACGAACTTTCCGATGCTGCAGAAAACAAAGGTACTGCAGTGAAGAAACGTGAAGACGTTCACCGTATGGCCGAAGCCAACAAGGCGTTCGCACACTACCGTTGGTAATCCCTTCGGAGTTTTAGTCACCAGGCGGGCGCTTCCAGTAAGCAGCCCGCTTTGGGCTACTTAAATTGAACGCCTAAAAGATAAACGAGGAATCAAATGGCTCGTACAACACCCATCGCACGCTACCGTAACATCGGTATCAGTGCGCACATCGACGCCGGTAAAACCACTACTACCGAACGTATTCTGTTCTACACCGGTGTAAACCATAAAATCGGTGAAGTTCATGACGGCGCAGCCACCATGGACTGGATGGAGCAGGAGCAGGAACGTGGTATTACTATCACTTCCGCAGCGACTACTGCATTCTGGTCTGGTATGGCTAAGCAGTATGAACCGCATCGCGTAAACATCATCGACACCCCGGGGCACGTTGACTTCACTATCGAAGTAGAACGTTCCATGCGTGTTCTTGATGGTGCGGTAATGGTTTACTGCGCAGTTGGTGGTGTTCAGCCGCAGTCTGAAACCGTATGGCGTCAGGCAAACAAATATAAAGTTCCGCGCATTGCGTTCGTTAACAAAATGGACCGCATGGGTGCGAACTTCCTGAAAGTTGTTGGTCAGATCAAAACCCGTCTGGGCGCGAACCCTGTTCCGCTGCAGCTGGCAATTGGCGCTGAAGAAGCGTTCACCGGTGTTGTTGACCTGGTGAAAATGAAAGCCATCAACTGGAACGAAGCAGATGCAGGCGTTACCTTCACTTACGAAGATATCCCGGCTGACATGCAGGAACTGGCTGAAGAATGGCACCAGAACCTGATCGAGTCCGCTGCGGAAGCTTCTGAAGAGCTGATGGAGAAATACCTGGGTGGTGAAGAACTGACTGAAGAAGAGATCAAAAAAGCTCTGCGTCAGCGCGTTCTGAACAACGAAATCATCCTGGTAACCTGTGGTTCTGCATTTAAGAACAAAGGTGTTCAGGCGATGCTGGATGCGGTAATTGATTACCTGCCATCCCCGGTTGACGTACCTGCGATCAACGGTATCCTGGACGACGGTAAAGATACGCCTGCTGAGCGTCACGCAAGCGACGAAGAGCCTTTCTCTGCACTGGCATTCAAAATCGCTACCGACCCGTTCGTGGGTAACCTGACCTTCTTCCGTGTGTACTCCGGTGTGGTTAACTCTGGTGATACCGTACTGAACTCCGTGAAATCTGCACGTGAGCGTTTCGGTCGTATCGTTCAGATGCACGCTAACAAACGTGAAGAGATCAAAGAAGTTCGCGCGGGCGATATCGCTGCTGCGATCGGTCTGAAAGACGTAACTACGGGTGATACTCTGTGTGACCCGGATGCGCCGATCATTCTGGAGCGTATGGAATTCCCTGAGCCGGTAATCTCCATCGCCGTAGAACCGAAAACCAAAGCTGACCAGGAAAAAATGGGTCTGGCTCTGGGTCGTCTGGCTAAAGAAGACCCGTCATTCCGCGTATGGACTGATGAAGAATCTAACCAGACCATTATCGCCGGTATGGGTGAACTGCACCTCGACATCATCGTTGACCGTATGAAGCGTGAATTCAACGTTGAAGCGAACGTCGGTAAACCTCAGGTTGCTTACCGCGAAGCGATTCGTGCGAAAGTTACCGATATCGAAGGTAAACACGCCAAGCAGTCTGGTGGTCGCGGTCAGTATGGTCATGTTGTTATCGACATGTACCCGCTGGAGCCGGGTTCTAACCCGAAAGGCTACGAGTTCATCAACGACATTAAAGGTGGTGTAATCCCTGGCGAATACATCCCGGCCGTTGATAAAGGTATCCAGGAGCAGCTGAAAGCCGGCCCGCTGGCAGGTTACCCGGTTGTTGATATGGGTGTTCGTCTGCACTTCGGTTCTTACCATGACGTTGACTCCTCTGAACTGGCGTTTAAACTGGCTGCGTCTATTGCCTTTAAAGAAGGCTTTAAGAAAGCTAAACCAGTTCTGCTTGAGCCAATCATGAAGGTTGAGGTAGAAACGCCGGAAGAAAACACCGGTGATGTTATCGGTGACTTGAGCCGTCGTCGCGGTATGCTGCGTGGTCAGGAATCCGAAGTCACTGGCGTTAAGATCCACGCTGAAGTTCCGCTGTCTGAAATGTTCGGATATGCAACTCAGCTGCGTTCTCTGACCAAAGGTCGTGCATCATACACTATGGAATTCCTGAAGTATGATGATGCGCCGAACAACGTTGCTCAGGCCGTAATCGAAGCCCGTGGTAAGTAATCCACAGGATTAAAACCTAAGTCCCGTGCTCTCTCCAAAAGGGGAGAGCGCTATAGTAAGGAATATAGCCGTGTCTAAAGAAAAATTTGAACGTACAAAACCGCACGTTAACGTCGGCACCATCGGCCACGTTGACCACGGTAAAACTACCCTGACTGCTGCAATCACTACCGTACTGGCTAAAACCTACGGCGGTGCTGCTCGCGCATTCGATCAGATCGATAACGCGCCGGAAGAAAAAGCTCGTGGTATCACCATCAACACTTCTCACGTTGAATATGACACCCCGACTCGCCACTACGCGCACGTAGACTGCCCGGGGCACGCCGACTATGTTAAAAACATGATCACTGGTGCTGCGCAGATGGACGGCGCGATCCTGGTAGTTGCTGCGACTGACGGCCCGATGCCGCAGACTCGTGAGCACATCCTGCTGGGTCGTCAGGTAGGCGTTCCGTACATCATCGTGTTCCTGAACAAATGTGACATGGTTGATGACGAAGAGCTGCTGGAACTGGTAGAAATGGAAGTTCGTGAACTTCTGTCTCAGTACGATTTCCCGGGCGACGACACTCCGATCGTTCGTGGTTCTGCTCTGAAAGCGCTGGAAGGCGAAGCAGAGTGGGAAGCGAAAATCATCGAACTGGCTGGCTTCCTGGATTCTTACATTCCGGAACCAGAGCGTGCGATTGACAAGCCGTTCCTGCTGCCGATCGAAGACGTATTCTCCATCTCCGGTCGTGGTACCGTTGTTACCGGTCGTGTAGAGCGCGGTATCATCAAAGTGGGCGAAGAAGTTGAAATCGTTGGTATCAAAGAGACTGCGAAGTCTACCTGTACTGGCGTTGAAATGTTCCGCAAACTGCTGGACGAAGGCCGTGCGGGCGAGAACGTTGGTGTTCTGCTGCGTGGTATCAAACGTGAAGAAATCGAACGTGGTCAGGTACTGGCTAAGCCGGGTTCCATCAAGCCGCACACCAAGTTCGAATCTGAAGTGTACATTCTGTCCAAAGACGAAGGCGGCCGTCATACTCCGTTCTTCAAAGGCTACCGTCCGCAGTTCTACTTCCGTACAACTGACGTGACTGGCACCATCGAACTGCCGGAAGGCGTAGAGATGGTAATGCCGGGCGACAACATCAAAATGGTTGTTACCCTGATCCACCCGATCGCGATGGACGACGGTCTGCGTTTCGCAATCCGTGAAGGCGGCCGTACTGTAGGTGCGGGCGTTGTTGCTAAAGTAATGAGCTAATAATTACTCATTAGTTCTGCACTAAAAAGGGCGCTTCGGCGCCCTTTTTTGCTGCCCGTTATTTGGCTTGTCACATTTTTTCGCAATTTTAACTCCGCACCCGTTACGTAGAGAGAATTGTGCTATTGTAATCATAACTATTCTCATTTACACTTTGCGCAGAAATTGAACGGGAGCGATCATGTACGTTTGTTTGTGTAATGGTGTAAGTGATAAAAAAATTCGCCAGGCGGTACGTCAGTTTCATCCTCAATCCTTCCAGCAGTTACGCAAGTTTATTCCTGTGGGAAATCAATGCGGTAAGTGCGTACGTGCGGCACGCGAAGTCATGCAGGATGAATTAATGCAAATGCCAGAATTTAAAGAGATCGCCTGAGTCACACTCTTTTTTTTGACATCCCTGTAGCCCCATCTATGCTCTGGAGAGTGGAAGCGGAGGGACTATAAAATGAAAGGTGATGTTAAAATCATAAATTATCTCAATAAACTATTGGGAAATGAGCTTGTCGCGATCAACCAGTATTTTCTCCATGCACGTATGTTCAAGAACTGGGGACTCACTCGCCTCAATGATGTCGAGTACCATGAATCCATCGATGAAATGAAACACGCGGATAAATATATTGAGCGTATTTTGTTTCTGGAAGGGATCCCGAACCTACAGGATCTCGGCAAATTGGGGATTGGCGAAGATGTTGAAGAGATGCTGCAGTCCGATCTCCGGTTAGAGCTCGAAGGGGCGAAAAACTTACGTGAAGCTATCGCCTATGCCGATACTGTCCACGATTATGTCAGCCGGGATATGATGATCGAAATCCTTGCAGATGAAGAAGGGCATATTGACTGGCTGGAGACAGAACTGGATCTCATCTCGAAAATTGGATTGCAGAATTACCTGCAATCGCAAATTAAAGTGTCCAGTTAATCGCCCCTGAGGTGAAACGGTAATATCCGGTGATGAAACCCGCAGCTGCCAGAAATGGCCCAAAAGGCAGCGGGTTTTTTTAGTGCCGCCTTCCCATGAGTCACACCGACTACTGCTATACCGCAACATGCCAGCAGCGCCGCCCAAAACGCTAAAAAAAGGCAAAGACATCCACCCATGCCAGGCACCCAACGCGGCGAGGAATTTTACATCGCCATAGCCGAGTCCTTCTCGCTTACGAACCAGTCGATAACTCCAGTAAATAAAGGCAAAGCCGACGTACCCCACGAATGCCCCCCAAACGGCATCGGACAGTTGCGCAGGGCAAATGCACTGTTGATAAATAAGCCCACCCCAAAGTAAAGGGCAGGTAAACCTGTCCGGCAACAATCCCGTGCGAACATCACAGAAGCCAAGGTAAAACGACAGCGATACATAAAGGATTAGAAAAAGCAGGGTGAGGGCCATCATATTTTTCTCCATCTACGTGACCTTACTTTAGTCAGGGGCAATGAAGGAGCAAGGCGCTTTTATGGAGATTGCCAGGTAGATTCCGGCGAAACCGCAGCATTTCAGTTGTTGCAAAAAAAGACCGGAAGTCTGCCCGCATTGTGAGTGAAACGATTAAGATCTACGCAACGCTTGCTTCAGCCTGATATTTGCGTATAATGCGCGGGCTTGTCTTAATTGACGGCAGGTTCGATATGAACCTCGGATAGCCGATTTGGCTGTCTAACAATGCCCCCAATCGGGGGGGCTACGTAAGAACGGTTACACTCTCCCATCAATCGTAATGGGTCTGAGGAGTAATCATTTTCGTTTATAAAATAATTGGAGCTCTGGTCTCATGCAGAACCAAAGAATCCGTATCCGCCTTAAAGCGTTTGATCATCGTCTGATCGATCAATCAACCGCGGAAATCGTCGAGACTGCCAAGCGCACTGGTGCGCAGGTCCGTGGTCCGATCCCGCTGCCGACCCGCAAAGAGCGCTTCACCGTTCTGATCTCTCCGCACGTTAACAAAGACGCGCGTGATCAGTACGAAATTCGCACTCACAAGCGTCTGGTTGACATCGTTGAGCCAACTGAAAAAACCGTTGATGCTCTGATGCGTCTGGACCTGGCTGCCGGTGTAGACGTGCAGATCAGCCTGGGTTAATCAGGTCATCGAGCGATTGAGAGGTTGATACAATGATTGGTTTAGTCGGTAAAAAAGTGGGTATGACCCGCATCTTCACTGAAGATGGCGTATCTATCCCAGTAACCGTAATCGAAGTTGAAGCAAACCGCGTTACTCAGGTTAAAGATCTGGCTAACGATGGCTACCGCGCTATTCAGGTGACCACTGGTGCTAAAAAAGCTAACCGTGTAACCAAACCGGAAGCGGGTCACTTTGCTAAAGCTGGCGTAGAAGCTGGCCGCGGCCTGTGGGAGTTCCGTCTGGCAGAGGGTGAAGAATTCACTGTTGGTCAGAGCATTAGCGTTGAACTGTTTGCTGACGTTAAAAAAAGTTGACGTAACCGGTACCTCTAAAGGTAAAGGTTTCGCTGGTACCGTTAAGCGCTGGAACTTCCGTACCCAGGACGCGACTCACGGTAACTCCTTGTCTCACCGCGTTCCGGGTTCTATCGGTCAGAACCAGACTCCGGGCAAAGTGTTCAAAGGCAAGAAAATGGCAGGTCAGCTGGGTAACGAACGTGTCACTGTTCAGAGCCTGGACGTAGTACGTGTTGACGCTGAGCGCAACCTGCTGCTGGTTAAAGGTGGTGTTCCGGGTGCGACCGGTTGCGACCTGATCGTTAAACCAGCTGTGAAGGCGTAAGGGGATAGCAATGGAATTAGTATTGAAAGACGCGCAGAGCGCGCTGACTGTTTCCGAAACTACCTTCGGTCGTGATTTCAACGAAGCGCTGGTTCACCAGGTTGTTGTTGCTTATGCAGCTGGTGCTCGTCAGGGTACTCGTGCTCAGAAGACTCGTGCTGAAGTAACTGGTTCTGGCAAAAAGCCATGGCGCCAGAAAGGTACCGGCCGTGCGCGTTCAGGTTCTATCAAGAGCCCGATCTGGCGTTCAGGTGGCGTGACCTTCGCTGCGCGTCCGCAGGACCACAGTCAAAAAGTTAACAAAAAGATGTACCGCGGCGCGCTGAAAAGCATTCTGTCCGAACTGGTACGTCAGGATCGTCTGATCGTTGTCGAGAAGTTCTCTGTTGAAGCACCTAAAACTAAGCTGCTGGCACAGAAACTGAAAGACATGGCTCTGGAAGATGTGCTGATCATCACCGGTGAGCTGGACGAGAACCTGTTCCTGGCTGCGCGCAACCTGCACAAGGTTGACGTACGCGATGCAACTGGTATCGACCCGGTTAGCCTGATCGCCTTCGACAAAGTCGTAATGACTGCTGATGCTGTTAAGCAAGTTGAGGAGATGCTGGCATGATTCGTGAAGAACGTCTGCTGAAGGTGCTGCGTGCACCGCACGTTTCTGAAAAAGCGTCTACTGCGATGGAAAAAACTAACACCATCGTTCTCAAAGTTGCTAAAGACGCGACCAAAGCAGAGATCAAAGCTGCTGTGCAGAAACTGTTTGAAGTCGAAGTCGAAGTCGTTAACACCCTGGTTGTTAAAGGGAAAGTTAAACGTCACGGACAGCGTATCGGTCGTCGTAGCGACTGGAAAAAAGCTTACGTCACCCTGAAAGAAGGCCAGAATCTGGACTTCGTTGGCGGCGCTGAGTAAGTCGGAGGAGTAATACAATGGCAGTTGTTAAATGTAAACCGACATCTCCGGGTCGTCGCCACGTTGTTAAAGTGGTTAACCCTGAGCTGCACAAGGGCAAACCTTTTGCTCCGTTGCTGGAAAAAAACAGCAAATCCGGTGGTCGTAACAACAATGGCCGTATCACCACTCGTCATATCGGTGGTGGCCACAAGCAGGCGTACCGTATTGTTGACTTCAAACGCAACAAAGATGGTATCCCGGCAGTTGTTGAACGTCTTGAGTACGATCCGAACCGTTCCGCGAACATCGCGCTGGTTCTGTACAAAGACGGTGAGCGCCGTTACATCCTGGCCCCTAAAGGCCTGAAAGCTGGCGACCAGATCCAATCTGGCGTTGATGCTGCAATCAAACCAGGCAACACCCTGCCGATGCGCAATATCCCGGTTGGTTCTACCGTTCATAACGTAGAAATGAAACCAGGTAAAGGCGGTCAGCTGGCACGTTCCGCGGGTACTTACGTTCAGATCGTTGCGCGCGATGGTGCTTATGTCACCCTGCGTCTGCGTTCTGGTGAAATGCGTAAAGTCGAAGCAGACTGCCGTGCAACTCTGGGCGAAGTTGGCAATGCTGAGCATATGCTGCGCGTTCTGGGTAAAGCAGGTGCTGCACGTTGGCGTGGTGTTCGTCCTACCGTTCGCGGTACTGCGATGAACCCAGTCGATCACCCACATGGTGGTGGTGAAGGTCGTAACTTTGGTAAGCACCCGGTAACTCCGTGGGGCGTTCAGACCAAAGGTAAGAAGACCCGCAGCAACAAGCGTACTGATAAATTCATCGTACGTCGCCGTAGCAAATAATTTTAGAGGATAAGCCATGCCACGTTCTCTCAAGAAAGGTCCTTTTATTGACCTGCACTTGCTGAAGAAGGTAGAGAAAGCGGTGGAAAGCGGAGACAAGAAGCCCCTGCGCACTTGGTCCCGTCGTTCAACGATCTTTCCTAACATGATCGGTTTGACCATCGCTGTCCATAATGGTCGTCAGCACGTTCCAGTATTTGTAACCGATGAAATGGTCGGTCACAAACTGGGTGAATTCGCACCGACTCGTACTTATCGCGGCCATGCTGCTGATAAAAAAAGCGAAGAAGAAATAAGGTAGGAGGAAGAGATGGAAACTATCGCTAAACATCGCCATGCTCGTTCTTCTGCTCAGAAGGTTCGCCTTGTTGCTGACCTGATTCGCGGTAAGAAAGTGTCGCAGGCTCTGGATATTCTGACCTACACCAACAAGAAAGCGGCTGTACTGGTCAAGAAGGTACTGGAATCTGCCATTGCTAACGCTGAACACAACGATGGCGCTGACATCGACGATCTGAAAGTTACGAAAATTTTCGTAGACGAAGGCCCGAGCATGAAGCGCATTATGCCGCGTGCGAAAGGTCGTGCAGATCGCATCCTGAAGCGCACCAGCCACATCACTGTGGTTGTGTCCGATCGCTGAGACTCTGGAGACTAGCAATGGGTCAGAAAGTACATCCTAATGGTATTCGCCTGGGTATTGTAAAACCATGGAACTCTACCTGGTTTGCGAACACCAAAGAATTCGCTGACAACCTGGACAGCGATTTTAAAGTACGTCAGTACCTGACTAAGGAACTGGCTAAAGCGTCCGTATCTCGTATCGTTATCGAGCGTCCGGCTAAGAGCATCCGTGTGACTATTCACACTGCTCGCCCGGGTATCGTTATCGGTAAGAAAGGTGAAGACGTAGAAAAACTGCGTAAGGTCGTAGCGGATATCGCTGGCGTTCCTGCACAGATCAATATCGCCGAAGTTCGTAAACCTGAACTGGACGCAAAACTGGTTGCTGACAGCATCACTTCTCAGCTGGAACGTCGTGTTATGTTCCGTCGTGCGATGAAGCGTGCTGTACAGAACGCAATGCGTCTGGGCGCTAAAGGGATCAAAGTTGAAGTTAGCGGCCGTCTGGGCGGCGCGGAAATCGCACGTACCGAATGGTACCGCGAAGGTCGCGTACCGCTGCACACTCTGCGTGCTGACATCGACTACAACACCTCTGAAGCGCACACCACTTACGGTGTAATCGGCGTTAAGGTATGGATCTTCAAAGGCGAGATCCTGGGTGGTATGGCTGCTGTTGAACAACCGGAAAAACCGGCTGCTCAACCTAAAAAAGCAGCAGCGTAAAGGCCGTAAATAAGGAGCGTCGCTGATGTTACAACCAAAGCGTACAAAATTCCGTAAAATGCACAAAGGCCGTAACCGCGGTCTGGCTGCTGGCGCGGATGTTAGCTTCGGCAGCTTCGGTCTGAAAGCTGTTGGCCGTGGTCGTCTGACTGCCCGTCAGATCGAAGCAGCACGTCGTGCTATGACCCGTGCAGTTAAGCGTCAAGGTAAGATCTGGATCCGTGTATTCCCGGACAAACCGATCACTGAAAAGCCGCTGGCAGTGCGTATGGGTAAAGGTAAAGGTAACGTGGAGTATTGGGTTGCCTTGATTCAGCCGGGTAAAGTCCTGTATGAAATGGACGGCGTACCGGAAGAGCTGGCCCGTGAAGCATTCAAGCTGGCAGCAGCGAAACTGCCGATTAAAACCACCTTTGTAACTAAGACGGTGATGTAATGAAAGCAAAAGAGCTGCGTGAGAAGAGTGTTGAAGAGCTGAACACCGAGCTGCTGAATCTGCTGCGTGAGCAGTTCAACCTGCGTATGCAGGCTGCAAGTGGCCAGCTGCAACAGTCTCACCTGTTGAAGCAAGTGCGTCGTGATGTCGCACGCGTTAAGACTTTACTGACTGAGAAGGCGGGTGCGTAATGACCGATAAAATCCGTACTCTGCAAGGTCGCGTTGTTAGCGACAAAATGGAGAAATCCATTGTTGTTGCTATCGAACGTTTTGTGAAACACCCGATCTACGGTAAATTCATTAAGCGTACGACCAAACTGCACGTACATGACGAGAACAACGAATGCGGTATCGGCGACAAGGTTGAAATCCGTGAATGCCGTCCGCTGTCCAAGACTAAGTCCTGGACGCTGGTTCGCGTTGTAGAGAAAGCGGTTCTGTAATACAGTACGCATTCTCAATGAATAAACGGCTCAGCGATGAGCCGTTTATTTTTTCTACCCATACGCAGGAACCGGTGTTATAATGCCGCGCCCTCGATATGGGGCTTTTTTTAACGACCTGATTTCGGGTCTCAGTAGTAGTTGACATTAGCGGAGCACTAAAATGATCCAAGAACAGACTATGCTGAACGTCGCCGACAACTCCGGTGCACGTCGCGTAATGTGTATCAAGGTTCTGGGTGGCTCGCACCGTCGCTACGCAGGCGTAGGCGACATCATCAAGATCACCATCAAAGAAGCAATTCCGCGTGGTAAGGTCAAAAAAAGGTGATGTGCTGAAGGCGGTAGTGGTGCGCACCAAGAAGGGTGTTCGTCGCCCGGACGGTTCTGTCATTCGCTTCGATGGTAATGCATGCGTTATTTTAAACAATAACAGTGAGCAGCCTATCGGTACGCGTATTTTTGGGCCGGTAACTCGTGAACTTCGTAACGAGAAGTTCATGAAAATTATCTCTCTGGCACCAGAAGTACTCTAAGGAGCGAATCATGGCAGCTAAAATCCGTCGTGATGACGAAGTTATCGTGTTAACCGGTAAAGATAAAGGTAAGCGCGGTAAAGTTAAGAATGTCCTGTCTTCCGGCAAGGTCATCGTTGAAGGTATCAACCTGGTTAAGAAACACCAGAAGCCGGTTCCGGCTCTGAACCAACCAGGCGGCATTGTAGAGAAAGAAGCAGCTATTCAGATCTCTAACATTGCACTCTTCAATGCGGCAACCGGCAAGGCTGACCGTGTAGGCTTTAGATTCGAAGACGGCAAAAAAAGTCCGTTTCTTCAAGTCTAACAGCGAAACTATCAAGTAATTTGGAGTAGTACGATGGCGAAACTGCATGATTACTACAAAGACGAAGTAGTTAATAAACTCATGACTGAGTTTAACTACAATTCTGTCATGCAAGTCCCTCGGGTCGAGAAGATCACCCTGAACATGGGTGTTGGTGAAGCGATCGCTGACAAGAAACTGCTGGATAACGCAGCAGCTGATCTGACAGCAATCTCCGGTCAAAAGCCGTTGATCACCAAAGCACGCAAATCTGTTGCAGGCTTCAAAATCCGTCAGGGCTATCCGATCGGCTGTAAAGTAACTCTGCGTGGCGAACGCATGTGGGAGTTCTTTGAGCGCCTGATCACTATTGCTGTACCGCGTATCCGTGACTTCCGTGGCTTGTCCGCTAAGTCTTTCGACGGTCGTGGTAACTACAGCATGGGTGTCCGTGAGCAGATCATCTTCCCAGAAATCGACTACGATAAAGTCGACCGCGTTCGTGGTTTGGATATTACCATTACCACTACTGCGAAATCTGACGAAGAAGGCCGTGCTCTGCTGGCTGCCTTTGACTTCCCGTTCCGCAAGTAAGGTAGGGTTACTGAATGGCTAAGCAATCAATGAAAGCACGCGAAGTAAAACGCGTAGCTTTAGCTGATAAATACTTCGCGAAACGCGCTGAACTGAAAGCGATCATCTCTGATGTGAACGCTTCCGACGAAGATCGTTGGAATGCTGTTCTTAAGCTGCAGTCTCTGCCGCGTGATTCCAGCCCGTCTCGTCAGCGTAACCGCTGCCGTCAAACAGGTCGTCCACATGGTTATGTGGGCAAGTTCGGGTTGAGCCGTATCAAGTTACGTGAAGCCGCAATGCGCGGTGAAGTACCAGGCTTGAAAAAGGCTAGCTGGTAATTGTCACCAATTGAATCACGGGAGTAAAGACAGATGAGCATGCAAGATCCGATCGCGGATATGCTGACCCGTATCCGTAACGGTCAGGCCGCGAACAAAGCTGCGGTCACCATGCCTTCCTCCAAGCTGAAAGTGGCAATTGCCAACGTGCTGAAGGAAGAAGGTTTTATTGAAGATTTTAAAGTTGAAGGCGACACCAAGCCGGAACTGGAACTAACTCTTAAGTATTTCCAGGGTAAAGCTGTTGTAGAAAGCATTCAGCGTGTCAGTCGCCCAGGTCTGCGCATCTACAAACGTAAAGATGAGCTGCCGAAAGTTATGGCGGGTCTGGGTATCGCGGTTGTTTCTACCTCTAAAGGTGTTATGACTGATCGTGCAGCGCGCCAGGCTGGTCTTGGTGGCGAAATTATCTGCTACGTAGCCTAATCGGAGGAAAAAATGTCTCGTGTTGCTAAAGCACCGGTCGTTGTTCCTGCCGGCGTTGATGTAAAAATCAACGGTCAGGTTATTACGATCAAAGGTAAAAACGGCGAGCTGACTCGTACTCTCAACGATGCTGTTGAAGTTAAACATGCAGATAATGCACTGACCTTCGGTCCGCGTGATGGTTACGTTGACGGTTGGGCCCAGGCTGGTACCGCGCGTGCCCTGCTGAACTCAATGGTTATCGGTGTTACCGAAGGCTTCACTAAGAAGCTGCAGCTGGTTGGTGTAGGTTATCGTGCAGCGGTTAAAGGGAATGTAGTAAACCTGTCTTTAGGTTTCTCACATCCAGTTGACCATCAGCTGCCGGCAGGGATTACTGCAGAATGTCCGACTCAAACTGAAATCGTGCTGAAAGGCGCTGATAAGCAGGTGATCGGCCAGGTTGCAGCGGATCTGCGCGCCTACCGTCGTCCTGAGCCTTATAAAGGCAAGGGTGTTCGTTACGCCGACGAAGTCGTGCGTACCAAAGAGGCTAAGAAGAAGTAAGGTAACACTATGGATAAGAAATCTGCTCGTATCCGTCGTGCGACCCGCGCACGCCGCAAGCTCAAAGAGCTGGGCGCAACTCGCCTGGTGGTACATCGTACCCCGCGTCATATTTACGCACAGGTAATTGCACCGAACGGTTCTGAAGTTCTGGTAGCTGCTTCTACTGTAGAAAAAGCTATCGCTGAACAACTGAAGTACACCGGTAACAAAGACGCGGCTGCAGCTGTGGGTAAAGCTGTCGCTGAACGCGCTCTGGAAAAAGGCATCAAAGATGTGTCCTTTGACCGTTCCGGGTTCCAATATCATGGTCGTGTCCAGGCACTGGCAGATGCTGCCCGTGAAGCTGGCCTTCAGTTCTAAGGTAGAGGTGTAAGATGGCTCACATCGAAAAACAAGCTGGCGAACTGCAGGAAAAGCTGATCGCGGTAAACCGCGTATCTAAAACCGTAAAAGGTGGTCGTATTTTCTCCTTCACAGCTCTGACTGTAGTTGGCGATGGTAACGGTCGCGTTGGTTTTGGTTACGGTAAAGCGCGTGAAGTTCCAGCAGCGATCCAGAAAGCGATGGAAAAAGCCCGTCGCAATATGATTAACGTCGCGCTGAACAACGGTACCCTGCAACACCCGGTTAAAGGTGTTCACACGGGTTCTCGTGTATTCATGCAGCCAGCTTCCGAAGGTACCGGTATCATCGCCGGTGGTGCAATGCGCGCCGTTCTGGAAGTTGCTGGAGTTCATAACGTTCTGGCTAAAGCATATGGTTCCACCAACCCGATCAACGTGGTTCGTGCAACTATTGATGGCCTGGAAAATATGAATTCTCCAGAAATGGTCGCTGCCAAGCGTGGTAAATCCGTTGAAGAAATTCTGGGGAAATAAACCATGGCAAAGACTATTAAAATTACTCAAACCCGCAGTGCAATCGGTCGTCTGCCGAAACACAAGGCAACGCTGCTTGGCCTGGGTCTGCGTCGTATTGGTCACACCGTAGAGCGCGAGGATACTCCTGCTGTTCGTGGTATGGTCAACGCGGTTTCCTTCATGGTTAAAGTTGAGGAGTAAGAGATGCGTTTAAATACTCTGTCTCCGGCCGAAGGCTCCAAAAAGGCGGGTAAACGCCTGGGTCGTGGTATCGGTTCTGGCCTCGGTAAAACCGGTGGTCGTGGTCACAAAGGTCAGAAGTCTCGTTCTGGCGGTGGCGTACGTCGCGGTTTCGAGGGCGGCCAGATGCCTCTGTACCGTCGTCTGCCGAAATTCGGCTTCACTTCTCGCAAAGCAGCGATCACAGCCGAAGTTCGTCTGTCTGACCTGGCGAAAGTGGAAGGCGGTGTTGTAGACCTGAACACGCTGAAAGCGGCAAACATTATCGGTATCCAGATCGAGTTCGCGAAAGTGATCCTGGCTGGTGAAGTCACTACTCCGGTAACTGTTCGTGGTCTGCGTGTTACTAAAGGCGCTCGTGCTGCTATCGAAGCTGCTGGCGGTAAAATCGAGGAATAAGTAGCAGATGGCTAAACAACCGGGATTAGATTTTCAAAGTGCCAAAGGTGGCTTAGGCGAGCTGAAACGCAGACTGCTGTTTGTTATCGGTGCGCTTATTGTGTTCCGTATTGGCTCTTTCATTCCGATCCCTGGTATTGATGCCGCTGTACTTGCCAAACTGCTTGAGCAACAGCGAGGCACCATCATTGAAATGTTTAACATGTTCTCTGGTGGTGCTCTCAGCCGTGCTTCTATCTTTGCCCTGGGTATTATGCCGTACATTTCGGCATCAATTATTATCCAGCTGCTGACAGTGGTTCACCCAACGTTGGCAGAAATTAAGAAAGAAGGGGAGTCTGGTCGTCGTAAGATCAGCCAGTACACCCGCTACGGTACTCTGGTGCTGGCAATATTCCAGTCGATCGGTATTGCTACCGGTCTGCCGAATATGCCTGGTATGCAGGGCCTGGTAATGAATCCGGGCTTTGCATTCTATTTCACCGCTGTTGTCAGTCTGGTCACAGGAACAATGTTCCTGATGTGGTTGGGCGAACAGATAACTGAACGCGGTATCGGTAACGGTATTTCGATCATTATCTTCGCCGGTATTGTTGCGGGACTCCCGCCAGCCATTGCCCATACTATCGAGCAAGCGCGTCAAGGCGACCTGCACTTCCTCGTGTTGCTGTTGGTTGCAGTATTAGTATTTGCAGTGACGTTCTTTGTTGTATTTGTTGAGCGTGGTCAACGCCGCATTGTGGTAAACTACGCCAAACGTCAGCAAGGTCGTCGTGTCTATGCTGCACAGAGCACACATTTACCGCTGAAAGTGAATATGGCGGGGGGTAATCCCGGCAATCTTCGCTTCCAGTATTATTCTGTTCCCGGCGACCATCGCGTCATGGTTCGGGGGGCGGTACTGGTTGGAACTGGCTGACAACAATTTCGCTGTATTTGCAGCCTGGGCAACCGCTTTATGTGTTACTCTATGCGTCTGCAATCATCTTCTTCTGTTTCTTCTACACGGCGTTGGTCTTCAACCCGCGTGAAACAGCAGATAACCTGAAGAAGTCCGGTGCATTTGTACCAGGAATTCGTCCGGGAGAGCAAACGGCGAAGTATATCGATAAAGTAATGACCCGCCTGACTTTGGTCGGTGCGCTCTACATTACCTTTATCTGCCTGATCCCGGAGTTCATGCGTGATGCAATGAAAGTACCGTTCTACTTCGGTGGGACCTCACTGCTTATCGTTGTTGTCGTGATTATGGACTTTATGGCTCAAGTGCAAACTCTGATGATGTCCAGTCAGTACGAGTCTGCATTGAAGAAGGCGAACCTGAAAGGCTACGGCCGATAACTGGTCGCCCGAGAAGTTACGGAGAGTAAAAATGAAAGTTCGTGCTTCCGTCAAGAAATTATGCCGTAACTGCAAAATCGTTAAGCGTGATGGTGTCATCCGTGTGATTTGCAGTGCCGAGCCGAAGCATAAACAGCGCCAAGGCTGATTTATTCGCATATTTTTCTTGCAAAGTTGGGTTGAGCTGGCTAGATTAGCCAGCCAATCTTTTGTATGTCTGTACGTTTCCATTTGAGTATCCTGAAAACGGGCTTTTCAGCATGGTGCGTACATATTAAATAGTAGGAGTGCATAGTGGCCCGTATAGCAGGCATTAACATTCCTGATCAAAAACATGCTGTGATCGCGTTAACGTCGATCTACGGCATCGGTAAGACCCGTTCTAAAGCCATCCTGGCTGCAGCGGGTATCGCTGAAAATGTTAAGATCAGTGAGCTGTCTGAAGGACAAATCGACACGCTGCGTGACGAAGTTGCCAAATTTGTCGTTGAAGGTGATCTGCGCCGTGAAATCAGCATGAGCATCAAGCGCCTGATGGATCTTGGTTGCTATCGCGGTTTGCGTCATCGTCGTGGTCTGCCAGTGCGCGGTCAGCGTACGAAGACCAACGCACGTACCCGTAAGGGTCCGCGCAAACCGATCAAGAAATAATCGGGGTGATTGAATAATGGCAAAGGCACCAATTCGTGCACGTAAACGTGTAAGAAAACAAGTCTCTGACGGCGTGGCTCATATCCATGCTTCTTTCAACAACACCATCGTGACTATCACTGATCGTCAGGGTAACGCGCTGGGTTGGGCAACAGCCGGTGGTTCCGGTTTCCGTGGTTCTCGCAAATCTACTCCGTTCGCAGCTCAGGTTGCAGCAGAGCGTTGCGCTGACGCCGTAAAAGAATACGGTATCAAGAATCTGGAAGTTATGGTTAAAGGTCCGGGTCCAGGCCGCGAATCTACTATTCGTGCTCTGAACGCCGCTGGTTTCCGCATCACTAATATTACTGATGTGACTCCGATCCCTCATAACGGTTGTCGTCCGCCGAAAAAACGTCGCGTATAACGCTTCGTTTTCCAGGTTAGTTGGAGATAGAAAATGGCAAGATATTTGGGTCCTAAGCTCAAGCTGAGCCGTCGTGAGGGCACTGACTTATTCCTTAAGTCTGGCGTTCGCGCGATCGATACCAAGTGTAAAATTGAACAAGCTCCTGGCCAGCACGGTGCGCGTAAACCGCGTCTGTCTGACTATGGTGTGCAGTTGCGTGAAAAGCAAAAAAGTTCGCCGCATCTACGGTGTGCTGGAGCGTCAGTTCCGTAACTACTACAAAGAAGCAGCACGTCTGAAAGGCAACACCGGTGAAAACCTGTTGGCTCTGCTGGAAGGTCGTCTGGACAACGTTGTATACCGTATGGGCTTCGGCGCCACTCGTGCAGAAGCACGTCAGCTGGTTAGCCACAAAGCGATTATGGTAAACGGTCGTGTTGTTAACATCGCTTCTTATCAGGTTAGTCCGAATGACGTTGTTAGCATTCGTGAGAAAGCGAAGAAGCAGTCTCGCGTGAAAGCAGCTCTGGAGCTGGCTGAGCAGCGTGAAAAGCCAACCTGGCTGGAAGTTGATGCTGGCAAGATGGAAGGTACGTACAAGCGTAAGCCTGAGCGTTCTGATCTGTCTGCGGACATTAACGAACACCTGATCGTCGAGCTTTACTCCAAGTAAAGCTTAGTACCAAAGAGAGGACACAATGCAGGGTTCTGTGACAGAGTTTCTAAAACCGCGCCTGGTAGATATCGAGCAAGTGAGTTCGACGCACGCCAAGGTGACCCTTGAGCCTTTAGAGCGTGGCTTTGGCCATACTCTGGGTAACGCACTGCGCCGTATTCTGCTCTCATCGATGCCGGGTTGCGCGGTGACCGAGGTTGAGATTGATGGTGTACTACATGAGTACAGCACCAAAGAAGGCGTTCAGGAAGATATCCTGGAAATCCTGCTCAACCTGAAAGGGCTGGCGGTGAGAGTTCAGGGTAAAGATGAAGTTATTCTTACCTTGAATAAATCTGGCATTGGCCCTGTGACTGCAGCCGACATTACCCATGATGGGGATGTCGAAATCGTCAAGCCGCAGCACGTGATCTGCCACCTGACCGATGAGAACGCGTCTATTAGTATGCGTATCAAAGTTCAGCGCGGTCGTGGTTATGTGCCGGCTTCTACCCGAATTCATTCGGAAGAAGATGAGCGCCCAATCGGCCGTCTGCTGGTCGACGCATGCTACAGCCCTGTAGAGCGTATTGCCTACAATGTTGAAGCAGCGCGTGTAGAACAGCGTACCGACCTGGACAAGCTGGTCATCGAAATGGAAACCAACGGTACAATCGATCCTGAAGAGGCGATTCGTCGTGCGGCAACCATTCTGGCTGAACAACTGGAAGCTTTCGTTGACTTACGTGATGTACGTCAGCCGGAAGTGAAAGAAGAGAAACCAGAATTCGATCCGATCCTGCTGCGCCCTGTTGACGATCTGGAATTGACTGTCCGCTCTGCTAACTGCCTCAAAGCAGAAGCTATCCACTATATCGGTGATCTGGTACAGCGTACTGAGGTTGAGCTTCTTAAGACGCCTAACCTTGGTAAAAAATCTCTTACTGAGATTAAAGACGTGCTGGCTTCCCGTGGACTGTCTCTGGGCATGCGCCTGGAAAACTGGCCACCGGCAAGCATCGCTGACGAGTAACCGGATCACAGGTTAAGGTTTTACTGAGAAGGATAAGGTCATGCGCCATCGTAAGAGTGGTCGTCAACTGAATCGCAACAGCAGCCATCGCCAGGCTATGTTCCGCAACATGGCAGGTTCACTGGTTCGTCATGAAATCATCAAGACGACCCTGCCTAAAGCGAAAGAGCTGCGTCGCGTAGTTGAGCCGCTGATTACTCTTGCCAAGACTGATAGCGTAGCTAATCGTCGTCTGGCATTCGCCCGCACTCGTGATAACGAGATCGTGGCAAAACTGTTTAACGAGCTGGGCCCGCGTTTCGCGAGCCGCGCCGGTGGTTACACTCGCATTCTGAAGTGTGGCTTCCGTGCAGGCGACAACGCGCCGATGGCATACATCGAGCTGGTTGATCGCTCTGAGTCGAAAGCAGAAGCTGCTGCAGAGTAATCTGTAGTAACGTAAAAAAAACCCGCCTCGGCGGGTTTTTTTATATCCGTAGCCCCCCTCACTTATCTACAATATCTGTACTCTTTTTGTTCATCCCCTGGAGTCGTTATGTGGTTACTGGACCAGTGGGCAGAGCGTCATATCATTGATGCACAAAGAAAAGGCGAGTTCGAAGATCTTCGCGGCGCAGGCCAACCGCTGGTACTGGATGACGATTCACATGTGCCTGTTGAGCTACGTGCCGGTTATCGCTTACTGAAGAATGCAGGCTGTCTCCCGCCCGAACTGGAGCAGCGGAAAGAAGCCATCCAGTTGTTGGATCTGCTGGAAGGCTTGCGGCAGGATGATCCGCAGTATCATGAAGTGAGTCGGCATTTGTTATTGCTGGAACTGAAGCTGCGGCAGGCCGGTCTGAGCACGGAATTTTTACGCGGTGAGTATGCCGGTAAGTTGCTGCATAAAATTAACGATAATTGATGGAGTGGACATGTATCGCATTGGCGAGTTAGCAAAGCTGGCGGAAGTGACCCCTGATACGATTCGCTACTATGAAAAGCAGCAGATGATGGGGCATGAGGTGCGCACAGAAGGTGGTTTCCGGTTGTATACGGAAAAGGATCTTCAGCGGCTTAAATTCATCCGCTATGCCAGACAGCTCGGATTTACCCTTGAGTCGATCCGTGAACTGTTGTCGATCCGTGTCGATCCTGAACATCACACCTGCCAGGAATCCAAAGGGATCGTGCAGGACAGGCTGAGAGAAGTTGAAGCACGTATTGCCGAACTGCAAAGCATGCAGCGTTCATTGCAGCGTCTGAACGATGCCTGCTGCGGTACTGCGCACAGCAGTGTTTACTGCTCAATTCTGGAGGCTCTTGAACAAGGTGCCAGTGGAGTGAAGTCGGGCTGTTGATTTATCAGACAGGTGGGACTACACTCCCGCCGTTAAACTACAAACTGGAGTTATTATGAGTCGTTATCAGCATACGAAAGGGCAGATAAAGGACAATGCCATTGAGGCATTATTACATGACCCGCTATTCAGACAGCGTGTTGAAAAAAATAAGAAAGGGAAAGGGAGTTATTTACGTAAAGGCAAACACGGTAACCGGGGTAACTGGGAGGCCAGTGGCAAGAGAGTGAATCACTTTTTTTACCACTGGCTTTCTGCTTTCTACTGTCTGTTAAGAACGATTATTCTGTTCTTTCAGCAGGTCACGGATCTCAGTAAGCAAGACTTCTTCTTTCGTCGGCGCAGGTGCGGCAGCTGGCTCTTCTTTTTTTACGATTGAGTTTGTTAATGAGCTTAATTGCCATGAAAATAGCAAATGCCACAATCACAAAGTCGAAGATGTTTTGAATAAACACGCCATAATGCATCACAACGGCTGGGATATCTCCCTGTGCATCACGCAACGTGACGGCAAACTGTTTAAAGTCGATCCCACCAATTAACAAACCCAGCGGTGGCATAATGATATCGGCAACCAGTGACGATACAATTTTACCGAACGCCGCCCCGATAATGACACCCACCGCCAAATCGACAACATTCCCGCGCATCGCGAATTCGCGAAACTCTTTAATAATGCTCATTTTATTCTCCCTATGCAGCTGACGTTAATAAGTTTAACAAATGTTAAGGCATTTTCCATTTAACTATTGCGATTAACAGTACGAATTAAGCCTTGATAAATCAGGGGATTTAAAAGGGTGCTAATAATGCACCCTTCAATGCTAAAGGAAGAAAGGACTGGGCTGGAATAAACGCTCGACGTCGGTAATAAACTTTTTTATCTGTCAGGAACATAATCACGTGGTCGCCCTGTTCGATACGTAAATTGTCATTTGCGATCATGACATCGTTACCGCGCACAACGGCACCAATAATCGTACCTGGCGGCAGTTTGATCTCATCAATGACCCGCCCGACAACGCGTGAAGTACTTTCATCACCGTGAGCAACGGCTTCAATCGCTTCCGCGACACCGCGACGCAATGAAGAGACACCAACGATATCCGCTTTTCGCACATGGCTGAGAAGAGCAGAGATTGTCGCTTGCTGCGGTGAGATAGCGATATCGATGACGCTCCCCTGCACGAGGTCGACATAAGCGCGACGTTGAATCAGCACCATCACTTTCTTCGCCCCCATACGTTTGGCCAACATCGCTGACATGATGTTAGCTTCGTCGTCGTTGGTAACGGCAATGAACAGATCGACCTGATCGATATGCTCTTCGGCAAGCAACTCCTGATCCGAGGCGTCGCCAAAGAAGACGATCGTATTCTGTAGTTTTTCGGCCAGTTCGGCAGCACGTTGTTGATCGCGTTCGATCAATTTCACGCTGTAATCTTTTTCCAGACGACGCGCCAGGCCAGCCCCGATGTTACCGCCGCCGACCAGCATGATGCGCTTGTAAGGCTTTTCGAGGCGCTGCAGTTCGCTCATCACCGCACGAATGTGTTGGGAAGCGGCAATAAAGAAGACTTCATCGCCTGCTTCGACAATGGTGGAGCCTTGGGGACGGATTGGTCTGTCGTGGCGGAAAATCGCCGCAACGCGGGTATCGATATGCGGCATATGCTCCCGCATCGTGGAGAGTGCGTTCCCGATCAGTGGGCCACCGTAATAGGCTTTTACGACGGCAAGGCTTACTTTGCCTTCTGCGAAATTGACGACCTGTAACGCGCCTGGATATTCGATCAGACGGTAAATGCTGTCGATGACCAGTTGTTCGGGCGCGATCAGGTGATCGATAGGTACGGCTTCTGAGTGGAACAACTTGTCCGCATCACGGACATAATCAGGGGAGCGGATACGGGCAATTCGGTTCGGCGTATTGAACAGCGAATAAGCCACCTGGCAGGCCACCATATTCGTTTCATCAGAACTGGTCACAGCAACCAGCATATCCGCATCATCTGCACCGGCTTCGCGCAACACGCGTGGGTGCGAACCATGACCCTGAACGACACGCAGATCGAACTTATCCTGCAGGCTGCGCAGGCGCTCACCGTTGGTATCCACCACGGTGATGTCGTTGTTCTCGCCGACCAGGTTTTCTGCCAGCGTTCCACCCACCTGACCTGCGCCCAGAATGATTATTTTCATCAGTCGCGACCCGTTATCTCATCACTTTTTGATTAGCTTAGCGTAAAAGAAGCCATCACCATCTTCTTCACCTGGCAGATTTTGCAGACCCGGTGCTTCAGGCGTTCCTGTTTCGTTAAGTGTGGCATCCGTCGTGCGTTGCAAGAAGGCATGAACCTGTTGGCTGTTTTCTTCCGGCAACACGGAGCAGGTGGCATACACCAGCGTGCCGCCCGATTTCAGATGCGGCCAGACGGCGTCAAGGATTTCAGCCTGTAGCTTTGCCAGCTCGGCAATATCACGATCGCGGCGCAGCCATTTGATATCCGGGTGACGACGGATAACTCCGGTTGCGGAGCAGGGCGCATCTAACAGGATGCGATCAAACTGCTGCTCGCCGCACCACTGCGCAGGGAAACGCCCGTCACCCTGCTTAACTGTCGCTTTCATCCCGAGACGTTTCAGGTTGTCATAAACGCGGGAGAGTCGTTGTTCATCCACATCAACTGCCAGCACGTTTGCTTCGGGAGCCGCTTCGAGGATGTGGGTGGTTTTACCGCCTGGTGCTGCACACAGATCTAAAATGTGTTCGCCGTTTTGCGGAGCAAGGAATGCGACGCACCCCTGGGCAGAGGCGTCCTGAACGGTGACCCATCCTTCATCGAATCCTGGAAGCGCATGAACCGGTGCGGGCGTTTCCAGACGTACGGCGTCGGGGTAGTCAGGATGAGGGAACCCTTTCATCCCGGCGTCGTCGAGCAGTGCCAGCCAACTGTCGCGCGAATGGTGCGTGCGATTCACGCGTAACCACATCGGGGGGCCGCTGATTGTTGGCGTCGACAATCGCTTCCCATTGAGCAGGATATGCTTTTTTGCAGTCGTTTCAGCAGCCAGGTGGGGTGTAGAAAATGCGCCTCGCTGTTGGCAAATTCTGCCAACAGTTCTTCCTGCTGACGCTGGAACTGTCGCAAGACGCCGTTAATCAGCCCTTTAAGCTGCGGACGCTTTATCGCTACGGCCCCTTCGACTGTCTCCGCGAGCGCTGCATGGGGAGGAATGCGTGTATGCAGTAACTGATAGAATCCCACCATGATCAGATAGTGCACAGTACGCTGTTTCCCCGTCATCGGACGGGACATCAGTTTATTGATTAGCCAGTCAAGCTGTGACAGCGTGCGCAGAACCCCAAAACAAAGTTCCTGGAGCAGTGCTTTGTCTTTATCGGAGACTTTTTGTTGTAAAGGCGGCAGGACGTTGCTCAGTGAATGCCCTTGCTCGACGACCTGTTCAACGGCCTGCGCCGCCATACTGCGTAAGTTAATTTTCTTATTCATAACCGCAAAAATAAAAAAGGCCCGGCAACACCGGGCGTAATCAGAAGTGACCGTCAGACCAGACGGTTGCCAGGAATGAACCATTCCCGACGTGAATTCAGAAGATCCTGGGCGCTCATCGCTTTTTTCCCGGCGGGCTGCAGTGAGAGCAGGTTCAGGACTCCGTTGCCGGTCGCGACCTGAATGCCTTGTTTTGTGGCTTCAACGATGGTGCCTGGTGCTGCCTGCGTTGTCGTGTCAATCACCGACGCCCGCCAGACTTTTACCGGCTGGCCATCAATTTCCAGCCAGCTCATTGGCCAGGGATTGAAGGCGCGAATGCAGCGTTCAAGTTGCACCGCAGAAAGTGACCAGTCGATGCGCGCTTCTTCTTTACTGAGCTTCTCCGCGTGGGTGACCAGTGCTTCGTCCTGAACTTCCGGCGTCGTACGACCTTCCGCTAACTGCTTCAGCGTTTCAATCAGCCCCTGTGGGCCAAGAACCGCCAGCTTGTCGTACAGCGTTCCGCTAGTATCTTCAGCGGTGATGGGACAGGCAAGCTTATAGAGCATATCGCCTGTATCCAGACCGACGTCCATCTGCATAATGGTAACGCCCGTTTCGGCGTCGCCTGCCCAAAGAGAGCGTTGAATGGGGGCCGCGCCGCGCCAGCGCGGTAGCAGCGAACCGTGGACGTTAATGCAGCCGAGACGGGGCATATCCAGCACCGCTTTCGGAAGAATCAGGCCATACGCCACAACGACCATTACGTCAGCGTTCAGGTCAGCAACCAGATGCTGATTTTCCTGCGGGCGCAGCGAAACAGGCTGGAAAACCGGAATGCCTTTTTCTTCTGCCAACACTTTTACCGGGCCTGGCAACAGTTTTTTACCCCGGCCTGCCGGGCGATCGGGTTGGGTAAATACCCCGACGACGTGATGTCCAGAAGACAACAGCGCGTCAAGATGACGCGCTGCAAAGTCAGGTGTACCCGCAAAAATAATACGTAGTGAGTCTGACACGGTGATTCTTGTCCTTAAGCTCGTGCGTTCAGGCGGTCGAGTTTCTCAACTTTCTGACGAATACGTTGCTGCTTCAGCGGCGACAAATAATCGATAAACAGTTTACCGACCAGGTGATCCATCTCGTGCTGAATACAGATAGCCAGCAGGCCGTCGGCTTCCAGCTCAAAACTTTTACCGTCCCGATCGAGTGCGCGAATTTTCACTTTCTCAGCTCGCGGGACGAGCGCGCGTTGTTCGGGAATCGACAGGCAACCTTCTTCAATACCGGTCTCGCCTTCTTTTTCCAGCAGTTCCGGGTTAATCAACACCAGGCGTTCGTCACGATTTTCCGACACGTCAATGACGATAATCCGCTGATGAATATCAACCTGCGTTGCTGCGAGGCCAATACCTTCTTCTGCGTACATCGTCTCGAACATATCATCGACGATACGCTGAATTTCTGCATTCACTTCTTCTACCGGCTTTGCGACTTTGCGAAGGCGCTCGTCCGGAATATGTAACACTTGCAAAACTGACATAGTTATCCAGAGTTGTGTTCAGGAGTTGGAAAGATTATTACCTCTATTCTAGACAAATCCCCCTCTGATTGACAGCATCAGTGACCAATCGCAAAGATTGCCAAGACTGCTTGTGGCAAGGGGAGCAAGGATGACCCGGACCGAAATTTGGTTACGTTTGATGGGGGTGAGTGAATTATATGGCGACAAGATGGTACAAGTCGCCCATGAGCTGATGGCGCAAACGCATATTGATACGGCTGTCCTGCGCGGTGTGGGGCTTTCCTCCTCACAGGCAAAGCGGTTTCTTACCTTTCCTGCAATCGAGGTGGAAAAGACGCTGCGCTGGCTGGAATTGCCACACCATCATGTTGTGCTGGCGGACAGTGATGACTATCCCGCAGCGCTGCGTGCCACTGAAGATTATCCCGGCGCGCTTTTGGTCTGCGGATCCCCGCAATGCCTTCATGATTTTCAACTCGCCGTAGTGGGAAGCAGAACACCATCCTGGTATGGGGAACGGTGGGGAGCATTCTTCTGCGAAAAGCTTGCAGGTTGGGAAGTCACCATTACCAGCGGCCTGGCACGTGGTATTGACGGTATCGCGCATCGGACGGCAGTCCAGGGGGAAGGGGAAAAGCATTGCTGTACTAGGGAACGGTTTACAGGCCATCTATCCGCGTCGACATGCCGGGCTGGCGGATGCGTTGATAGAAAAGGGGGGCGCAATAGTCTCCGAATTCCCGCTGACGATGCCTCCTCTTGCGCGCAATTTTCCCCGGCGAAACCGCATTATCAGCGGATTGAGCAAAGGCGTCCTGGTCGTTGAAGCGGCATTACGTAGTGGCTCTCTGGTCACTGCACGCTGTGCGCTGGAACAAGGGCGAGAAGTTTATGCGCTTCCTGGGGCGCTTGGCAGTCCGGGGGAGTGAAGGGCCACACTGGCTTATTAAGCAAGGCGCCACACTTGTGACCTCTCCGGAAGAAATACTGGAAAATTTGCAGTACGGCTTGCATTGGCTGCCAGATGAGCCTGAAAAATTACTTTATTCATCAGTTCAGGAGGGCGCGGCATTGCCATTTCCCGAGCTCCTGGCTAACGTAGGAGATGAGGTAACACCTGTTGACGTCGTCGCTGAACGTGCCGGCCAACCTGTGCCAGAGGTAGTGGCTCAGCTACTCGAACTGGAGTTAGCAGGTTGGATCGCAGCTGTACCCGGCGGCTATGTCCGATTGAGGAGGGCATGCCATGTTCGACGTACTAATGTATTTGTTTGAGACATATATCCACAATGAAGCTGAATTACGTGTGGATCAGGACAAACTTGAACGGGATCTTACCGACGCTGGTTTTGATCGTGAAGACATCTACAACGCGCTCCTGTGGCTGGAAAAACTCGCTGACTACCAGGACGGTCTTGCTGAGCCGATGCAGCTCGCCTCCGATCCTCTCTCTGTACGTATCTATACCCCAGAAGAGTGTGATCGACTGGATGCCAGCTGTCGGGGATTCCTGTTATTCCTCGAGCAGATCCAGGTGCTAAACCTCGAAACGCGAGAAATGGTGATTGAACGTGTGCTCGCGCTGGATACAGCAGAATTCGACCTGGAAGACCTGAAGTGGGTTATCCTGATGGTTTTGTTCAACATTCCGGGTTGTGAAAATGCATATCAGCAAATGGAAGAATTACTCTTTGAAGTGAATGAAGGTATGCTGCATTGATCAACCTTAATTCAGCATGAGTTGTTATGGCTAAATCAGCACTGTTTTCGGTGCGTAAAAATGAGCCCTGCCCGCAGTGTGGGGCTGAACTGGTGATTCGCTCCGGGAAACATGGTCCGTTTCTTGGTTGCTCGCACTATCCGGAATGTGACTATATCCGTCCGTTGAAATCGTCAGCGGACGGACATATCGTTAAAGTTCTGGAGGGGAAATATTGCCCTGACTGCGGCGGTGAACTGGTGCTGCGCCAGGGGCGTTTTGGCATGTTTATCGGCTGCAGCAACTATCCCGAATGTGAGCATACAGAGCTCATTGATAAACCTGATGAAACTGCAATTACCTGTCCTCAATGCCAGACGGGCCATCTGGTCCAGCGGCGTTCTCGTTATGGCAAAACCTTCCATTCCTGCGATCGTTATCCGGAGTGCCAGTTTGTCATTAACTTCAAACCGATAGCCGGAGTGTGTCCTGAGTGCCACTATCCGCTACTCATCGAAAAGAAAACCGCGCAGGGTGTAAAACACTTTTGCGCCAGTAAACAATGTGGAAAGCCGGTTTCGGCGGAACAAACAAGTGAATAATAACCTGCCAACAGACCCTATCGCTGATGCAATAGAGGTACTGAATAAAGAAAATGTCATCGCCTATCCAACAGAAGCTGTCTTTGGCGTCGGGTGCGATCCTGATAGCGAAGTGGCCGTTAATCGCCTGTTGGCCTTAAAACAGCGTCCGGTCGAAAAAGGGTTAATTTTGATCGCTGCCAGTTTCGAGCAGCTCAAGCCGTATATTGACGACAGTATGTTGACCGATACCCAACGTGCTGCCGTGTTTGCTCGTTGGCCTGGCCCGGTGACCTTTGTTTTCCCAGCTCCGGCGACGACGCCTCGTTGGTTGACGGGGCGCTTTGATTCACTGGCGGTGCGTGTGACGGATCATCCGCTGGTGGTCGCCTTGTGCCAGGCTTATGGTAAACCATTGGTTTCAACCAGCGCCAACCTGAGTGGGTTGTCGCCTTGTCGTACGGTAGAGGAAGTCCATGCACAGTTTGGTACAGACTTCCCGGTGGTATCAGGTGAAACCGGTGGTCGCTTGAATCCTTCTGAAATCCGTGATGCCCTGACGGGCGAGCTATTTCGACAGGGGTAAGATGATGGAAACCTATGCCGTTTTTGGTAATCCAATCGCGCACAGCAAATCGCCGTTTATTCATCAGCAGTTTGCACAGCAACTGCGTATTGCGCATCAGTATGGTCGTGTTCTGGCGCCTGTTAATGATTTTATTAACGCGCTGAACGCGTTCTTTGCCGAGGGCGGCAAAGGGGTGAACGTGACGGTGCCATTTAAAGAAGAGGCGTTTGCCCGCGTCGATGAACTTACAGAGCGTGCTGCGCTGGCCGGCGCAGTGAATACCATCAAACGGCTTGATGATGGCCGGTTGCTGGGTGACAACACCGACGGCATCGGGCTGCTAAGCGATCTCGAGCGCCTGTCATTTATCCAGCCGGGGCAGCGCATCCTGCTGATTGGCGCAGGTGGGGCTTCACGTGGCGTACTGTTACCTCTGCTTTCTCTGGATTGCGGGGTGACGATTGTTAACCGGACTGCATCCCGAGCGGAAGAACTGGCTCAGGTTTTTGCACATACGGGCAGCGTGCAGGCGTTGGGCCTGGATGAACTGGATGGGCTCGAATTTGATCTGATCATCAATGCCACGTCCAGCGGCATCAGCGGTGAGATCCCGGCGATCCCGGCATCGCTTATCCGTCCGTCTGTCTGTTGCTACGACATGTTCTATCAAAAGGGCAATACGCCGTTTCTCTCCTGGTGCGAACGCCACGGCGCGAAACGTTATGCAGATGGCCTGGGGATGCTGGTGGGGCAAGCGGCTCATGCCGTTCTGCTGTGGCACGGTGTGTTGCCAGAAATCGAACCGGTTATTACGCGTCTCAAACAGGAGTTGGCCGCATGAACCAGGCTATCCATTTTCCTGATCGGGAAGAGTGGGACGCGCAGAAAGAAGCCGTCTGCTTTCCTGTGCTCGTAAATGGTATGCAGTTAATGTGCGCAATTACAGGAGAAACGCTGGCGAATCGCTTTGGTGGCGAGACGGTGGAACAATGGCTGATTGGCTTTTGCGAACATCGCTGGGATCTGGAAGAAGAAGCAGAAACGCTAATCCAGTCCCAGCAAGAAGACGATCACGGTTGGATCTGGTTGTCCTGAGCGAGATACTCGTCTTTCCATTTCACATAGTTTTTGGCGGAGTATTGCAAACCGGCTTTCTCCTCTTCGGTTAGCGGTCTGATCTGCTTAACCGGGCTCCCCAAATAGAGATAGCCGCTTTCCAGGCGTTTGTTTTGCGGCACCAGGCTTCCCGCCCCAATCATTACGTCATCTTCTATTACCGCGCCATCCAGCAGAATTGTTCCCATACCGACCAGGACCCGGTTGCCGATGATGCAGCCGTGCAACATGACTTTATGTCCGACTGTCACATCTTCCCCCCACAATGAGCGGATTGCCCTCAGGGTTAGAGTTGGATTTGTGCGTGACGTGCAGCACGCTACCATCCTGAATATTCGTACGCGCACCGATCGCAACGTAATTCACGTCGCCACGGATCACAACAAGTGGCCAGATCCCCACATCGTCCGCCAGTCGAACGTCGCCGATGATCACACTGCTGTTGTCGAGCATCACACGTTGGCCAACCTGTGGGAAAAGATCCTTATAAGGACGTAATACATCAGACATGTTTACCTCAATAAAAGAGAACGGTATTGATGACTTTGGTTGCATTTCAGGGCCTGCGCAAGTGCTTTAACTATCAAAAAGCGGCCAAATTGCGCAGGAATGGAGCGAAAGGGACGAAAAACCAGCAAACAGAAAAAAAGATCCAAAAAAAGGCTTGTGCAAAAAAATGGGATCCCTATAATGCGCCTCCGTTGAGACAACAAAGTGAAACGCTTCACAAGATGGTTGTCACAACGCGGAGAAAAATCCTGAAATAACGGGTTGACTCTGAAAGAGGAAAGCGTAATATACGCCACCTCGCGACACAGCGCTAAAGCGCGTCGCAACTGCTCTTTAACAATTTATCAGACAATCTGTGTGGGCACTCAAAGTGACATGGATTCTTAATGTCCTCGGACAATAAATGAATACCAAGTCTCAAGAGTGAACACGTAATTCATTACGAGGTTTAATTCTTTGAGCATCAAACTTAAATTGAAGAGTTTGATCATGGCTCAGATTGAACGCTGGCGGCAGGCCTAACACATGCAAGTCGAACGGTAACAGGAAGCAGCTTGCTGCTTTGCTGACGAGTGGCGGACGGGTGAGTAATGTCTGGGAAACTGCCCGATGGAGGGGGGATAACTACTGGAAACGGTAGCTAATACCGCATAACGTCGCAAGACCAAAGAGGGGGACCTTCGGGCCTCTTGCCATCGGATGTGCCCAGATGGGATTAGCTTGTTGGTGAGGTAACGGCTCACCAAGGCGACGATCCCTAGCTGGTCTGAGAGGATGACCAGCCACACTGGAACTGAGACACGGTCCAGACTCCTACGGGAGGCAGCAGTGGGGAATATTGCACAATGGGCGCAAGCCTGATGCAGCCATGCCGCGTGTATGAAGAAGGCCTTCGGGTTGTAAAGTACTTTCAGCGGGGAGGAAGGGTAAATGGTTAATAACCATTTACATTGACGTTACCCGCAGAAGAAGCACCGGCTAACTCCGTGCCAGCAGCCGCGGTAATACGGAGGGTGCAAGCGTTAATCGGAATTACTGGGCGTAAAGCGCACGCAGGCGGTCTGTCAAGTCGGATGTGAAATCCCCGGGCTCAACCTGGGAACTGCATTCGAAACTGGCAGGCTTGAGTCTTGTAGAGGGGGGGTAGAATTCCAGGTGTAGCGGTGAAATGCGTAGAGATCTGGAGGAATACCGGTGGCGAAGGCGGCCCCCCTGGACAAAGACTGACGCTCAGGTGCGAAAGCGTGGGGAGCAAACAGGATTAGATACCCTGGTAGTCCACGCCGTAAACGATGTCTATTTGGAGGTTGTTCCCTTGAGGAGTGGCTTCCGGAGCTAACGCGTTAAATAGACCGCCTGGGGAGTACGGCCGCAAGGTTAAAACTCAAATGAATTGACGGGGGCCCGCACAAGCGGTGGAGCATGTGGTTTAATTCGATGCAACGCGAAGAACCTTACCTGGTCTTGACATCCACAGAATTTTGCAGAGATGCGAAAGTGCCTTCGGGAACTGTGAGACAGGTGCTGCATGGCTGTCGTCAGCTCGTGTTGTGAAATGTTGGGTTAAGTCCCGCAACGAGCGCAACCCTTATCCTTTGTTGCCAGCGGTTAGGCCGGGAACTCAAAGGAGACTGCCAGTGATAAACTGGAGGAAGGTGGGGATGACGTCAAGTCATCATGGCCCTTACGACCAGGGCTACACACGTGCTACAATGGCATATACAAAGAGAAGCGACCTCGCGAGAGCAAGCGGACCTCATAAAGTATGTCGTAGTCCGGATTGGAGTCTGCAACTCGACTCCATGAAGTCGGAATCGCTAGTAATCGTGGATCAGAATGCCACGGTGAATACGTTCCCGGGCCTTGTACACACCGCCCGTCACACCATGGGAGTGGGTTGCAAAAGAAGTAGGTAGCTTAACCTTCGGGAGGGCGCTTACCACTTTGTGATTCATGACTGGGGTGAAGTCGTAACAAGGTAACCGTAGGGGAACCTGCGGTTGGATCACCTCCTTACCTTAAAGAACCTGCCTTTGTAGTGTCCACACAGATTGTCTGATGAAAAACGAGCAGTAAAACCTCTACAGGCTTGTAGCTCAGGTGGTTAGAGCGCACCCCTGATAAGGGTGAGGTCGGTGGTTCAAGTCCACTCAGGCCTACCAAATTCGCTCCCGTGCTTTGTTGTGGCAAAGCTCACATACTTCAGTATGCTTCGCTTCACCACGCCGCGCCCGGAAACGAATTGGGGATGAGGTTTTAACTACACTGTATGGGGCTATAGCTCAGCTGGGAGAGCGCCTGCTTTGCACGCAGGAGGTCTGCGGTTCGATCCCGCATAGCTCCACCATACTGTAGAACGTAATCAAGAAAACTTCAGAGTGTACCTGAAAGGGTTCACTGCGAAGTTTTGCTCTTTAAAAATCTGGATCAAGCTGAAAATTGAAACGACACACCGTTAAAGGTGTGTTCGAGTCTCTCAAATTTTCGCAAAACGATGATGAGTCGAAAGAAACATCTTCGGGTTGTGAGGTTAAGCGACTAAGCGTACACGGTGGATGCCCTGGCAGTCAGAGGCGATGAAGGACGTGCTAATCTGCGAAAAGCGTCGGTAAGGTGATATGAACCGTTATAGCCGGCGATGTCCGAATGGGGAAACCCAGTGCAATTCGTTGCACTATCGTTAACTGAATACATAGGTTAACGAGGCGAACCGGGGGGAACTGAAACATCTAAGTACCCCGAGGAAAAGAAATCAACCGAGATTCCCCCCAGTAGCGGCGAGCGAACGGGGAGCAGCCCAGAGCCTGAATCAGCATGTGTGTTAGTGGAAGTGTCTGGAAAGGCACGCGATACAGGGTGACAGCCCCGTACACAAAAGTGCATGTGTTGTGAGCTCGATGAGTAGGGCGGGACACGTGGTATCCTGTCTGAATATGGGGGGGACCATCCTCCAAGGCTAAATACTCCTGACTGACCGATAGTGAACCAGTACCGTGAGGGAAAGGCGAAAAGAACCCCGGCGAGGGGAGTGAAAAAGAACCTGAAACCGTGTACGTACAAGCAGTGGGAGCCTCTTTAATGGGGTGACTGCGTACCTTTTGTATAATGGGTCAGCGACTTATATTCTGTAGCAAGGTTAACCGAATAGGGGAGCCGAAGGGAAACCGAGTCTTAACTGGGCGTTAAGTTGCAGGGTATAGACCCGAAACCCGGTGATCTAGCCATGGGCAGGTTGAAGGTTGGGTAACACTAACTGGAGGACCGAACCGACTAATGTTGAAAAATTAGCGGATGACTTGTGGCTGGGGGTGAAAGGCCAATCAAACCGGGAGATAGCTGGTTCTCCCCGAAAGCTATTTAGGTAGCGCCTCGTGAATTCATCTTCGGGGGGTAGAGCACTGTTTCGGCTAGGGGGGTCATCCCGACTTACCAACCCGATGCAAACTGCGAATACCGAAGAATGTTATCACGGGAGACACACGGCGGGTGCTAACGTCCGTCGTGAAGAGGGAAACAACCCAGACCGCCAGCTAAGGTCCCAAAGTCATGGTTAAGTGGGAAACGATGTGGGAAGGCTCAGACAGCCAGGATGTTGGCTTAGAAGCAGCCATCATTTAAAGAAAGCGTAATAGCTCACTGGTCGAGTCGGCCTGCGCGGAAGATGTAACGGGGCTAAACCATGCACCGAAGCTGCGGCAGCGACACAATGTGTTGTTGGGTAGGGGAGCGTTCTGTAAGCCTGTGAAGGTGTGCTGTGAGGCATGCTGGAGGTATCAGAAGTGCGAATGCTGACATAAGTAACGATAAAGCGGGTGAAAAGCCCGCTCGCCGGAAGACCAAGGGTTCCTGTCCAACGTTAATCGGGGCAGGGTGAGTCGACCCCTAAGGCGAGGCCGAAAGGCGTAGTCGATGGGAAACAGGTTAATATTCCTGTACTTGGTGTTACTGCGAAGGGGGGACGGAGAAGGCTATGTTGGCCGGGCGACGGTTGTCCCGGTTTAAGCGTGTAGGTGTGTGTTCCAGGTAAATCCGGTTCACTTTAACACTGAGGCGTGATGACGAGGCACTACGGTGCTGAAGCAACAAATGCCCTGCTTCCAGGAAAAGCCTCTAAGCATCAGGTAACATCAAATCGTACCCCAAACCGACACAGGTGGTCAGGTAGAGAATACCAAGGCGCTTGAGAGAACTCGGGTGAAGGAACTAGGCAAAATGGTGCCGTAACTTCGGGAGAAGGCACGCTGATATGTAGGTGAAGTGATTTACTCATGGAGCTGAAATCAGTCGAAGATACCAGCTGGCTGCAACTGTTTATTAAAAACACAGCACTGTGCAAACACGAAAGTGGACGTATACGGTGTGACGCCTGCCCGGTGCCGGAAGGTTAATTGATGGGGTTATCCGTAAGGAGAAGCTCTTGATCGAAGCCCCGGTAAACGGCGGCCGTAACTATAACGGTCCTAAGGTAGCGAAATTCCTTGTCGGGTAAGTTCCGACCTGCACGAATGGCGTAATGATGGCCAGGCTGTCTCCACCCGAGACTCAGTGAAATTGAACTCGCTGTGAAGATGCAGTGTACCCGCGGCAAGACGGAAAGACCCCGTGAACCTTTACTATAGCTTGACACTGAACACTGGTCCTTGATGTGTAGGATAGGTGGGAGGCTTTGAAGTGTGGACGCCAGTCTGCATGGAGCCGCCCTTGAAATACCACCCTTTAATGGCTGGTGTTCTAACGTAGGCCCGTTACCCGGGTTGCGGACAGTGTCTGGTGGGTAGTTTGACTGGGGCGGTCTCCTCCTAAAGAGTAACGGAGGAGCACGAAGGTTAGCTAATCCTGGTCGGACATCAGGAGGTTAGTGCAAAGGCATAAGCTAGCTTGACTGCGAGCGTGACGGCGCGAGCAGGTGCGAAAGCAGGTCTTAGTGATCCGGTGGTTCTGAATGGAAGGGCCATCGCTCAACGGATAAAAGGTACTCCGGGGATAACAGGCTGATACCGCCCAAGAGTTCATATCGACGGCGGTGTTTGGCACCTCGATGTCGGCTCATCACATCCTGGGGCTGAAGTAGGTCCCAAGGGTATGGCTGTTCGCCATTTAAAGTGGTACGCGAGCTGGGTTTAGAACGTCGTGAGACAGTTCGGTCCCTATCTGCCGTGGGCGCTGGAGAATTGAGGGGGGGCTGCTCCTAGTACGAGAGGACCGGAGTGGACGCATCACTGGTGTTCGGGTTGTCATGCCAATGGCACTGCCCGGTAGCTAAATGCGGAAGAGATAAGTGCTGAAAGCATCTAAGCACGAAACTTGCCCCGAGATGAGTTCTCCCTGACCCTTTAAGGGTCCTGAAGGAACGTTGAAGACGACGACGTTGATAGGCCGGGTGTGTAAGCGCAGCGATGCGTTGAGCTAACCGGTACTAATGAACCGTGAGGCTTAACCTTACAACGCCGAAGATGTTTTGGCGGAATTGAGAGATTTTCAGCTTAGATTCAGATTATGTCACTGCGTGAAAACGGGGTGATAAAACAGATTTGCCTGGCGGCTGTAGCGCGGTGGTCCCACCTGACCCCATGCCGAACTCAGAAGTGAAACGCCGTAGCGCCGATGGTAGTGTGGGGTCTCCCCATGCGAGAGTAGGGAACTGCCAGGCATCAAATTTAGCGTGCTGATATGGCTCAGTTGGTAGAGCGCACCCTTGGTAAGGGTGAGGTCCCCAGTTCGACTCTGGGTATCAGCACCACTTAATTAGGTTAAAGTTCGGCACAGTAGAAAAGAATTTGTCTGGCGGCTGTAGCGCGGTGGTCCCACCTGACCCCATGCCGAACTCAGAAGTGAAACGCCGTAGCGCCGATGGTAGTGTGGGGTCTCCCCATGCGAGAGTAGGGAACTGCCAGACATCAAATAAGTGAGAAGGCCATCCGAAAGGGTGGCCTTTTTTGCGTTTATACGTCGAAAAAACAGTAGGCCGGGTAAGGCGAAGCCGTCACCCGGCAGAGCAAGCGATTAATGAATCACCTGAGACAGGAATGCACGCGTACGTTCTGACTTCGGATGCGCAAAGAACTCATCCGGCGGCGCCTGCTCAACAATCTCCCCGCGATCCATAAAGATCACCCTGTCAGCCACCGTTCTGGCAAACCCCATTTCATGGGTCACGCACAGCATAGTCATGCCTGATTGCGCCAGGCTAATCATCGTATCCAGCACTTCTTTCACCATCTCCGGATCCAACGCCGACGTGGGTTCATCAAACAGCATGATTTTGGGTTTCATACACAGCGAGCGGGCGATAGCCACACGCTGCTGCTGCCCCCCGGAAATCTGCCCTGGAAATTTATGCGCATGCTCGGCAATACGCACACGTTCCAGATAGTGCATCCCCAGCGCTTCGGCTTCTTTTATTGGCATCTTACGCACCCAAATGGGGGCCAGCGTACAGTTTTGCAGAACCGTTAAGTGGGGAAAAAGATTGAAGTGCTGAAAGACCATACCGACTTCCTGTCGGACACGTTCGATATTACGGATATCTTCATTCAGTTCGATACCATCAACAACGATACGGCCTTGTTGATGCTCTTCGAGATGATTGATACAGCGTATGGTGGTTGATTTTCCCGAACCTGAAGGCCCACACAATACAATGCGCTCCCCCCTGTTTGACTCTCAGGTTGATATCCTTCAGAACGTGAAACTGTCCGTACCACTTGTTAACGTTTTCCAGCGTAATCATCGCGTCGGCAGGTTGTATTAATAGTTGGCTCATAGAATCCTCAGTGCGGTGTACGCCCGGTGTTAAAGCGCTTTTCCAGATGCTGGCTGTAGCGCGACATGCTGAAACAAAAAATCCAGTAAATCAGTGCGGCGAAGACATAACCTTCTGTCGACATACCCAGCCAGGCCGGGTCAACGGTTGCTTGCTGTACGCTGCTGAACAGATCGAACAGGCCGATGATGATGACCAGACTGGTATCTTTAAACAGTGCGATAATAGTGTTGACCAGGCCGGGAATGACCATTTTTAAGGCCTGAGGAAGGATGACCAACCCCTGGGTTTTCCAGTACCCCAGCGCCAGCGACTCAGCCGCTTCGTATTGCCCTTTCGGTAACGCCTGCAATCCTCCGCGAACCACTTCCGCTACATAGGCCGACTGAAAAAGGATCACGCCAACCAGCGCCCGTATCAGCTTATCGATACTGATCCCTTCGGACATAAACAGCGGCAGCATGACTGAAGACATAAACAGGACGGTGATTAGCGGAACACCCCGCCAGAACTCGATAAACATGACGGATAAGAAGCGGACGATGGGCATGTGAGAACGTCGTCCGAGTGCCAGTAAAATGCCTAAGGGTAGTGCTCCCGCGATCCCGACAGATGCGATGATTAAGGTCAGCGTCAGCCCACCCCACTGACGCGTTTCAACGCGCTCTAACCCGAGAAAACCTCCATACAGTAAGAACCAGACAATGATCGGGTAGATCACGGCCCAGGCGGCGATATACCGCCCTCGGCGCGGTAACGCTTTCCAGAACATCGGCACAATGGAAGCCAACCCAATGACCAACGCCAGGTTAATACGCCAACGCTGGTCATGTGGATACAATCCATACATAAACTGCCCAAAGCGTTCATGAATGAACACCCAGCAGGCACCCGCTTTTGTGCAGTCTGCGCGGGTAGAGCCTACCCAGTTGGCCTGCAGGAACGCCCAGTTCAGCAAAGGGGGGAATTAACTCCCACATCAACCACAGACAGAACATCGTCAGCAGGCTGTTTGACCAACTGGAAAAGAGGTTCTTCCGTAACCATACGACCGAACGACCAGGACCGGTACTGGCCGGGCGCATGGGATGAGACAGCAGTGCTTTTGTCATCATGATTCCTTAGCGCTCAATGAGGGCGATTCGCCGGTTATAGATGTTCATCAGCAGCGAGATGCTCAGGCTGATGATCAGGTACACGGACATGGTGATGGCAATCGTTTCAATCGCTTGCCCTGTCTGGTTCAGTACCGTTCCGGCGAACAGCGAAACCATATCGGGATAGCCAATCGCGGCGGCCAGCGATGAGTTTTTAACAATATTCAGATACTGGCTGGTCAGGGGCGGAATAATGACTCGCAACGCCTGAGGAATGATGACCTGACGAAGGGTTACCGTATTGGGTAATCCCAGCGAACGGGCGGCTTCATGCTGCCCGTAGGGGACGGCCTGAATGCCTGAACGAATGATTTCAGCAATAAACGCTGAAGTGTAGACCGACAACGCCAGCGTCAGAGCCGCCAGTTCAGGTATCAGTACCATTCCGCCACGGAAGTTAAAACCACGCAGTTCCGGTATATCCCAGTGCAGCGCTGCGCCAAACAGCCAGTGGGCGATAAGCGGTAGCAGCACAAGCAACCCTAACGCCGTAGGCCAGGTTTTACGCAACTGTCCCGTTTTCATCTGATGCATTTTATTGAAGCGGAACAGACCGACAGATAGCGCAATGGCAATCACCACAGAAAGCACAAAGGCGAGTAAACCTTCTCCCAACTGCGGTGAAGGAATATAGAGGCCCCGATTACTCAAAAAAGACCATATCCAGCGCGTTGGCTGCCTGACGTGGCCCGGGAAGATTGCGCAGAACGGCGAAGTACCAGAAAAAGATTTGCAGCAGTGGCGGGATATTACGAAAGATCTCAATGTAAACCGTCGAGAGTTTACGCAGTAACCAGTTATCTGAAAGGCGCGCCAATCCGAGAAAGAAACCGAGAAAGGAAGCGAAGACAATACACAACGCGGAAACCAGCAGCGTATTGAGTAAACCTACCAGGAATACGCGTCCGTAAGTATCACCTTGTTCATAATCGATCAGGTGCTGGACAATGCCAAACCCAGCGCTACGGTCGAGAAATGCAAAGCCCGAGGTTATGCCGCGACTGCTTAAGTTGTTAATCGTGTTATGAATGAGATAAAGAGCAACTGAGACGACCGCAAGGATGGCAAGGATCTGGAACAGCCAGGCGCGGACCGCAGGGTTCGAAAAAGAGAATGACCCTTTGATATTTGAGCGGCGATGGAACATAAGGAAAGCCTCGGTAACCATGACTCTGAACTGAGCGCCGCAGATGCGACGCTCGTTACATCACAACGTCTTAACGCACCGGCGGAGCGTACTGAATACCGCCGTTATTCCAGAGGTTATTCTGTCCGCGTTTGATCTTCAGTGGACTTTCCGATCCTACGTTGCGCTCAAAGATCTCAGCATAGTTACCTACCTGCTTGATGATGTTGTAAGCCCATTTATTGTCGAGCTTCAGATCTTTGCCGTAATCACCTTCTTTGCCGAGCAGGTGTGCCATATCAGGTGTTGCCGGGTTCGCCGCTTTCTCATCGACGTTCTTCGACGTTACCCCCATCTCTTCGGCATTCAACATGGCAAAAAGCGTCCAGCGCACAATAGAGAACCATTCATCATCGCCGCGACGAACAACAGGTCCCAGCGGTTCTTTCGAGATCACTTCCGGCAGGACAATCCACTCTGCCGGGTTGCTGAGTTTGATGCGCAGGGCATACAGTTGGGACTGATCGGAGGCAAGCGTATCGCAACGTCCTGATTCCAGCGCTTTTGCTGACTCATCTGAGCGGTCAAAAGTGACCGGCGTGTATTTCATGTTGTTGGCTTTGAAATAATCGGCCACGTTCAGTTCTGTATCTGTCCCCGCCTGGATACACACGGTGGCGCCGTCTAACTCTTTCGCGCTTTTCAGACCCGCTTTGTTGTGGGTCAGGAAGCCGATGCCATCGTAATAGGTGACCCCGGTGAAGGACATGCCCATTCCGGCATCTCGCGAGGAGGTCCAGGTGGTATTACGGGAGAGAAGATCGACCTCGCCAGACTGTAATGCGGTAAAGCGTTCTTTTGCGGTGAGTGGGGTATATTTTACTTTTGTATCATCTCCCAGGACGGCGGCGGCAACGCCACGGCAAACATCCACATCTATCCCGGAGAATTTCCCATTGGCATCAGCGTAAGAAAAACCAGGAAGACCGTCACTGATACCGCATTGCACGAACCCTTTCTTTTTTTACCGCATCCAGCGTTGTACCCGCATGTGCCTGACTGGCAACTGCAAGCAACACGCTGGCCGTAGCCAGTGTGGCTATCATCATCTTTTTCATAATGCATCCTGTGTGGCAAAGAAATTATTGTTATAGAGAGACGTTCTGCAACGTCTTTAACCTGTCTGTGGCATTGGCCATACTCTTTTAAGCAAAGGTAATGCCAGGTTTTGCGTGCGAATATCCGACGCAATAAGCAGAGTGTAGACAGGAAAAAATAAACTCAGCGCCCTGAAATGGTGCGAAATTGAAACGTAAGCCACATTTTGGAGCAAAATATTTTAAATAATGCTCCCGGAATGAAATAACGATTTCGGGCGTGAATATCGAGGAGGTGAGTATTGAAAGATAAATGAGAAAAAGAAGGGGGCTGGATGTTATTGATAATTAAAATGTAATGGAACGCTCATTTTCAACACTTTTTTATGATATGAAAAACGATGATTTTAGGCTAAGAGCGCGGCAGGTACCGCGCGCTTAAAAGGTTATTTCGACAGCGCGATGATCCCCATCGTCAGGCCGGCCACAGCGGCGGCTCCGCCAGCAATAGCACCCGCTGTCTCCCAGTTATCCTGAGTCGTTCCTTTCATACAGGTATTGGTATGAACGAGACGCCCCTGATCATCATAAACCGGAACGCAGGGAGAATCGTGTGCACAGCCCGCCAGCAATGCGGTGAGCAATACCACTGGAATTAATCTTTTCATAGTGTTACCTCAAAAATAATCGTTCCGCTAAATGCAGCAACAGAGAATGCTGGCGCTTTGCGGATACGAAATGAATTTTACCACCACTTAAAAAAAGACCGGCATATGGAATAATCTCAATTCATGTTGTTTGTAAAAATAATGGAGGAGTGAATTTTGTATTGCGCAGAATAAATCACTATCTGTTTAATAATTAAAGAAAGATATTGAAAGGATAAAGGCGTCCCTCGACGCCTTTATTTACACTTTAACTCTGAGACTTTTTAAACCGGCCTCTGACGACGACAAAGAATACCGGGACAAAGAAGATGGCCAGCAATGTTGCCGTCAGCATCCCTCCCATTACGCCAGTGCCGACAGCATTCTGGGCCCCGCTCCCCGCTCCCCGACTGATAACCAGCGGCATTACGCCGAGGATGAATGCGAGCGAGGTCATCAGAATAGGGCGCAGGCGCATGCGAGCCGCCTCAAGCGTTGCTTCTATCAGACCCCGACCTTCTTTCTCCATCAGGTCCTTGGCAAATTCCACAATGAGAATGGCGTTTTTCGCGGAAAGCCCAATCGTAGTTAACAGTCCAACCTGGAAATAAACGTCGTTATTGAGTCCACGCAGAGATGCCGCCAGAAGCGCGCCCACCACACCGAGCGGGACAACCAGCATCACCGAGAACGGAATGGACCAGCTTTCATACAGTGCAGCAAGACAGAGAAACACGACGATCAGTGAGATGGCATACAGTGCTGGTGCCTGATTGCCCGACAGACGTTCCTGATAGGACATTCCTGTCCAGTCATGACCGATGCCATTAGGTAATTTTGACGCGAGATTTTCCATCAATGCCATCGCCTCGCCGGTGCTTCGTCCTGGTACTGCCTCACCCAACAATTCCATCGATGGCATGCCGTTGTAGCGTTCCAGGCGCGGAGAACCATACACCCAGCGGGCAGAGCTGAAGGCTGAGAAAGGCACCATCTCGCCATTGGCACTGCGAACGTACAGATTGTTGATGTCTTCAGGCAGCATACGGAATTTCGCCTCCGCCTGAACATAGACTTTCTTCACACGCCCGCGGTCAATAAAATCGTTAACGTAGGAACCACCGAGTGATGCAGAGATCGTTTCGTTAATGTCTGACAGCTCAACGCCAAGCGCTTGTGCTTTTTCCTGATCTACGTCCAGCTTGAACTGCGGGGTATCCTCCAGACCGTTAGGTCGAACACGCACCAGCAGGTCAGGATGCTGAGCCACCATGCCCAGAAGCTGATTACGGGCTGATGTTAGCCCGGCGTGCCCCAGCCCACCCTGATCAATGAGCTCAAAATCGAAACCGGTCGCCGTGCCCAGTTCAATAATCGCCGGCATGTTGAAGGGGAAGACCAGCCCATCCGGGATCTGACTGAACGCACGAGTCGCACGTGCAATCACCGCTTCGGCGCTATTTTCCTTGCCGCTACGCTCATCCCAGGGTTTGAGGCTGATGAACGCCAGACCCGCGTTCTGTCCCTGCCCGCTAAAGCTAAAACCGTTTACTGTAAATACACTTTCAACATTCGCTTTTTCGTTATTCAGGTAGTAATGCGTCACCTGATCCAACACTTTTTGAGTGCGTTCCTGAGTTGCCCCGGCAGGCAACTGAATCATGGTCATGAATACGCCCTGATCTTCTTCAGGCAGGAAGGAGGTTGGAAGACGGAGAAACAGTACCGCCATACCGATGACGATCAACAGATAGATAAGCAGATAGCGTCCGGTATTGCGCACAATGCCACTAACGCTGTTGGTATAATGGTTAACGCTGAGGTCAAATTTGGCATTAAACCAGCCGAAGAATCCTGCCTTCTTTTCGTGGTGTTCGGCGGACAGCGGCTTAAGCAACGTGGCGCAAAGTGCTGGAGTCAGGATCAACGCGACCAGAACGGAGAGCGCCATCGCGGATACGATGGTGATGGAGAACTGTCGGTAAATGGCGCCCGTGGAGCCGCCGAAGAAAGCCATCGGGATGAAAACGGCTGACAATACCATTGCGATGCCAACCAGCGCCCCCTGGATCTGCGACATGGATTTTTCCGTTGCCTCTTTGGGCGACAGCTTGTCCTCCATCATCACACGTTCAACGTTTTCCACCACCACAATGGCATCATCAACCAGCAGGCCGATCGCCAGCACCATCCCGAACATCGTCAGGGTGTTGATCGAGTAGCCAAACGCCGAGAGCACGGCAAATGTACCCAACAGCACAACGGGAACCGCAATCGTCGGAATGAGCGTCGCGCGAATATTCTGTAAAAACAGATACATCACGAGGAAGACCAGGACGATCGCTTCGAACAGCGTTTTTACCACTTCGTGAATGGAGATCTTCACAAACGGCGTGGTGTCATACGGGTAAACCACTTTCATCCCTTGCGGGAAAAAAGGTTGTAGCTCAACGAGCTTAGCTTTGATCGCTTTGGCGGTATCCAGAGCGTTGGCGCCGGTTGCCAGTTTGATCCCGAGGCCAGCCGCTGGCTTACCGTTAATTCGGGCGACAACGTTATAGTTTTCTCCCCCCAACTCGATACGTGCGACATCTTTAAGGCGAACGACAGAGCCGTCTCTGTTTACCCGTAATGTGACTTTGTCGAATTCTTCAGGATCTTTAAGACGCGTCTGCGCAATGATAGAGGCGTTCAGTTGTTGCCCCGGTAGAGCAGGCGTTCCGCCCAACTGACCGGCTGCGATCTGGTCGTTCTGCACTTTCAACTGATTGATGACATCAACCGGCGTGAGCTGGTATTTGTTCAGCAGGTTGGCATCCAGCCAGATACGCATCGCGTACTGTGCGCCAAACAATTGTACGTCACCCACTCCACTCAGGCGGCTAATCGTATCTTTCACATTTGAGGCGACGTAGTCGGAGATATCGTCCTGGGTGGTTTGCGGGTTATCAGAGACGAACCCAGCGACCAGCAAGAAGCTGCTGCTCGACTTTTCAACGCTAATCCCTTGCTGTTGGACTTCCTGAGGGAGCAATGGCGTCGCCAGTTGCAGTTTGTTCTGTACCTGAACCTGGGCGATGTCGGGGTCAGTGCCGGACTGAAAGGTTAACGTAATGGTCACGCTACCCGCAGAGTCGCTGGTGGAGGACATATACATCAGGTTATCGATACCGTTCATATTCTGTTCGATAACCTGAGTGACGGTATCCTGCACCGTTTGTGCATCCGCCCCAGGATAGGTCGCGGAAATGGCTACCGCAGGCGGTGCGATAGTCGGATATTGCGCAACAGGCAGTTGCATAATCGCCAGGGCTCCTGCCAGCATCAGAATGATGGCCAGTACCCAGGCAAAGATCGGACGTCTGATGAAAAAGTTTGCCATATCCGGTGACCTTATAGCGTGGTTTTCGCCGCTGGGGGGAGTGGCATCCGGGGTGGTTTTCACTGTCATGCCGGGATGGGCTTTTTGTATGCCGCTGACGATCACCTGATCGCCGGGTTGTAAGCCTTCGCTTATCAGCCATTTGTCGCCGATGGCCTGTGACGCGACAACGGCGCGTGGCTCAACCTGATTTTGGTTATTGACGATCAGTACCGTCGCATCACCGCGAGGCGTACGCGTCACGCCCTGCTGGGGGGATCAGAATAGTGTCAGGCTGAATGCCTTCGTCAATACGCGCGCGAACAAACATCCCTGGCAGCAGAGTATGCTGCGGGTTCGGGAATATGGCGCGAAGGGTGATGGAACCGGTGCTTTCATCGACCGTGACATCAGAGAATTGCAGCGTCCCTTTCAGGGGATACACCGTGCCATTTTCCATTACCACCTGGACGTTGCTGCGAGCGCTATCCTTATGCAGACTACCCTGTTCAACGGACTGCTTAAGTCGCATAAAGTCGCTGCTGGACTGTGTGACATCGACATAGATAGGATCGAGTTGCTGCACGGTAGCCAGTGCTGTCGCCTGACCGTTGGTTACCAGTGCGCCTTCGGTGACGCTGGATTTACCAATACGGCCAGCGATCGGCGAGGTGACTTTGGTGTAAGCAAGATTAATGCGTGCGCTTTCAACAGCGGCTTGCGCTGCGATAACCGCCGCATCGGCCTGGCGCGCATCCGCAATCGCCTGGTCATATTCCTGTTGGCTAATGTATTTTGTGCCTACCAGCGGAACATAGCGCTTAACCGTCAGATGGGCGATGTTGGCAGCGGCTTCACTTTTCGCCAGTTCCCCTTTTGCGCTGTCGTAATTCGCCTGATAAGTGGCAGGATCGATTTGATACAGCGACTGCCCGGCCTCAACATCACTGCCCTCGGTGAAATTCCTTTTGAGAATAATACCACTGACCTGTGGACGAACCTCTGCGATGCGGAATGCCGAGGTGCGTCCTGGCAGTTCGGTGGTGACCGCTAATGGTCCGGCAGTGACCACATGAACCATCACCTGCGGTTCAGCAGCCTGAGTGTGCTTATCGCCCTGATCGTTACATCCGGCAAGTAACGCAGCAGAGATGAGGATAAATGAGGGCAGGAGTGAAAACCTGACATGTTTCATCATTACTGTTCCTTAAAAACCAATAGCTCGTTATTTACCGGATAACGGTAAGGCGATAACGTGCACGCAAGAATAATAGTTGGCTATCCTACAAATTATTAGCGTGCGATGTAAGCAATACTTATTTTATGGGCTGTTTGACGGCACGTAAAAACAAAAAAAAGAGACGTTCTTATCTTTTTCTCTGCCTTTTTTTGTCATGTTTTGTTGTGGCTGAATAAGTTTTGAAATATACATTTGCACTGTGAATATATTCATTCATTTTATTTGTTTTGTTTATCCGTTTTCGTATTTTGTGCTGAGGCGATCTATTTTTATTTCAGCTATGAACGGTTGAAATGATACAGTTCTTTTTTCATCGACAATTCTGAAACGTCGTATTCGTGTTTTTTATTCTCCCCCTGATGCGATAACCCATGGCGAAAAGAACAAAAGCCGAAGCGTTAAAAACGCGACAACATTTGATTGAAACAGCAATCATCCAGTTTGCCACGCGAGGTGTCAGCAACACGACACTCAATGATATTGCGGACGCAGCCCTGGTGACACGGGGCGCTATCTACTGGCATTTTGCCAACAAAACGCAACTCTTCAATGAACTCTGGCAGCAGCAACCGCCATTACGTGATCTTATTCAGGATCGGTTAACTTCCCGTGTTGGCGATAATCCCTTACAGCAACTGCGTGAGAAGCTCATCGCAGGGTTGCAATATATTGCAGAAATTCCCCGACAACAGGCTTTATTACAAATTCTATATCATAAATGTGAATTTCATGAGGGAATGATATCAGAACAAGAAATACGAGAGAAAATTGGATTTAGCCAGAAGGGACTACGTGACGCATTGCAGGCGAGTATGGCTGAAGAGTTGATTTCCCGGACGCTGGATTTAGACGTCGTCTTAATTATTATTCACGGTAGTTTTAGCGGTATTGTGAAAAACTGGTTGATGAATGACACCCGCTACGATCTTTATCAGCAGGCCCCGGCGCTGGTGGATAATGTATTAAGGATGTTAATTCCTGATGGAAATGTGAAACAATTAGCGCCGAAAAAAGGATGACAATACCAATATAACGATTTCTTCTGTTTATCAATCGCTCGCTATTGCAGCTCGTTACAGTTGACCAATTTGAGCGGATTGACAGAATCCATATTGCGGCATTTATCGACTTCCGTGGTGATCAGCTCAATCCACTGAATCAGTAATGCATCAAAAAAGGAATACGGAGACGGCAAACACAACCAGCCACCAATACTTACGAATCATTGTCCAATCCTGTGTATTCATGCCCATGCGTGGAGGAAATATACACGAAAAACGCGAGCTGAAAAGCAGGCTTACAATGCTTTTACTTTGCTGTGATCTTCGCCACATCCGACGCCGTTCGGCTCTTTTTCGACAGGTTTTGGGTCTTTCTCTTTTTTGACTTTCCTCAGCTCTTCGACAGCGTAGTGTGAACGGATATTGAGACGTCTGAGTCCCATCTTCACATACTCATCATTAACTTCAATGCCGATGAATTTACGTCCCAACGCCACGGCCATAGCGCCTGTTGTAAAGCTACCCGCGAAGGGATCCAGCACCGTATCACCAGGATTGGAGGAGGCCAGAACGATCCGCTTTAACAGAGCGATGGGTTTTTGCGTCGGATGGTTTTCATATTCATCCATCAAATAACGCACGCGGGGAAATTCCCAGACGTTGCCCGGCACTTTTTGTGTGTTGTAAGGCTGCGGAGGGTTTTTACGATAGTCAATCAACGCTCTTTTCGCCCCGGTTTTGGTCTCAACCAGAATGGCGTCACTGTTGAAGGTGTACTGTCGGGCATCTTTGACCATCATCAGGATCGGTTCATACATTGAGCCAAAGAATTTCTTCGCCTGCACGCCCGAACTGTCATAAGACCAGACGATCCGGCTTTTGATGGTAAACAGCGTTCGGCATTTGAGATCAATATGCGGCATGTTTTCGGTACTGTTCATGATGTACATCGTGCCCTGTTTTTTCAGTACCCGATGGCACTCTTCAATGCAGTTGAACAGCCAGGCGAGGAAAATGTCCTCATCCCAGGACTCCACCATACCATCAAAATTTTTTCCGATATTGTAGGGCGGGTCGGCAAAGATTAAATCGACGCTGTCAGCGGGGAGTTTTTTGAGTTCTGTCAGTGCATCTCCGTGGATGATCGACGCGGATTCATCACCAAAATACTGGGGTTCACAACGTGAGTTCATATCTGCTCCACAAAAGAGACGTATAAAAAAAGGCGCTTCCCCATGCCGAGTAGCGCCTTTTTAAACAAGCAATTAGCTAATCGAGATTAGTTCATGCCGTATTTTTTCAATTTTTTTACGCAGCGTACCACGGTTGATGCCCATCATCAGAGCAGCACGGGTCTGGTTACCACGGGTGTATTGCATCACCATGTCCAACAGGGGCTGTTCTACTTCAGCCAGTACCAGCTCATAGAGGTCATTAACATCCTGACCGTTCAGTTGAGCAAAATAGTTCTTCAGTGCCTGTTTAACCGAGTCACGCAGGGGTTTTTGGGTTACCTGATCCTGAGAGTTAACGGTAGAAACGGTCAGTACGTCAGAATTTACGCGTTGTTCGAACATAGTTCTGTCAGCTCTTTATTTCTGTTTACGCAAAATTTTCGAAGTATGCCTCCAACGCCTCCAGCTGTTCGCTGGCATCCTCAATGGCGTTGAATGTGCGCCGAAACTGGTCATTTGGAGCGTGCTCCTGGAGATACCAGGAGACGTGTTTACGCGCGATTCGGTACCCTTTTGCCTGGCCATAAAAGTCATGCAGTTCCCGAACATGCGCACAAAGCAAGCGCTTAACCTCTGCCAGAGGCAGGGGGGGGATAGCAACTCCCCAGTGTCCAGATAATGCTGGATTTCCCGAAAGATCCAGGGTCTTCCCTGAGCTGCGCGGCCTATCATCAGGGCATCAGCCCCCGTATAGTCAAGCACAGCTCTGGCTTTAAGCGGGTCAGTAATGTCACCATTCGCGATAATCGGAATGGAAACTTTCTGCTTAACTGCCCGAATACTGTCGTACTCAGCGTCTCCATTGAACAAACAAGCACGGGTGCGTCCATGAATGGTCAGAGCCTGAATGCCACAGTCTTCAGCCAGTTGGGCAATCTCTACGCAGTTACGATGTTCCGGAGCCCAGCCGGTGCGAATCTTTAGGGTTACAGGAACGTCCACAGCATTAACCACCCCGGTTAGTATCGACTTCACTAAATCCGGGTATTGCAAGAGGGCTGAACCTGCAAGCTTGCGATTCACTTTTTTTAGCCGGACACCCCATATTGATATCAATAATCTGGGCGCCGCTTTCCACGTTAATCCGTGCGGCATCGGCCATCTCAACAGGGTCGCTACCGGCAATTTGCACCGTGCGAATTCCTGGCTCATCAACGTGCACCATCCGTAAACGGGACTTGTCGCTTTCCCAAACTTGCGGGTTAGACGACATCATCTCGGATACGGTCAACCCGGCTCCCATCTCATAACACAGCGTCCGAAAAGGTCTGTCAGTGATGCCAGCCATGGGCGCTGCGATCAGGCGATTTCTAAGCTGGTATTGTCCGATGCGCATGAGTTAAGAAATGACCATACTGTGACTGCAAGGCGGCGTATATTACGCATTTTTTGCACGAGATGAAAGGCCAAACTTTGACCAATCCTCTGCGGTGGATCAAAGAATCGCCGGTAAAGTCAACGCCATAAAATAATTAGCCATATAAATCATTGCATTACAAAAAAAGTGACGAAAATCTGCACGCATATAATTTTGCATAACTTCTCATTTTTTCTTCGCGGCGGTGGGCGATAACAAGATAATCTGCTGAATTAATCAGCAGATTATGGTGACTTAATGTGACAATGCTCTCATTTCAGCAGATGATTGCGCAACGCATCAGCCATTACTCAACCACGACACGACCATTCAGCGGCTGGGTCGGGCGATTGTTGTCATGATGCATCGTATGGCTGAATTTTTCTAACTGTGCGGCGGAAAGTGTCAGAGGATGCTTGAGGACAATCCAGGTCACCCCTTCAGAGCAAGGAGGCGTGGTCAGAGAGCCGCTGAAGCGCCAATACATCTTTTCTGCAGGCAGCAGAGCGTTCAGATCCATTTGCGTCGTCACATTAACGTTCTGCTCGGCTTTTTCGGGCATGGTCGCCCACAGTTTATCCAGTTCGGTATTCGCCGCGCCTTTATCAAACATGACCGCAACAACGGCCACTGCGCCGTTAGCGTCTTTATGTACGAGGTGCATTTCCATTGCGTAATGCTTTCCATGAACCGTATTTTCGCTTGGGGCATGGAAGTGGAATTGCTGCAACGTAAAGGGTTTTCCGTCAATGGTGATGGTATCGGCGGTCGTATTCTTCAATCCGGCCTGAATTGTGTGGCCATTGTTAATGAGAGTGATGGGGCCGTCAGTGTAATGGGTTTTCAGCGGTGTCAGATGCGCGTTTAGCGACTGGTCGATGTTAACAGGTGACTGATTCATCCCTGTCTGGCAGGTTTTATACTCTTCACTGAGTGCGCCCCAGTGCGCTGGGGCGCCTTCTCCTTCATAGCTCCAGTGTGACGCCATTGCGGTGGATGACATGATGCTTAACGTGAGAAGGGTCGCCTTGCTCAAAGAATGGTTCATGAAATTCTTCCAATGAATAAAATAGATTTTTATAGTTGTAAACTCAATGAGTTACGCGTCTATTTTACCGTAGGAGAAGACGTGGTAGGAGTGGGCGAAATGCTGAAAAACGTGGCCGGTAGTACGGCCACGTGCAAGAGACAGGGTTATTTCTTACGGCCTGTGATTCGACACCACTCTTCTTTCTCAACCACCGGATCGAGAGCGAAGAGATCGGCATAGGCTTCACAAACACTCTCCGCCTGGCTGGCAAGGATACCGGAAAGCCCCAGCAGGCCGCCTGTAACGGGCAGGACGCTGATTAATGGGGCCAGCTCGCGTAATGGGCCAGCCAGAATGTTGGCGACCACTACGTCGGCTTTCATGGTCTCTGGCTGATCCTGCGGCAGGTAGAGTTCCAGACGCTCTGACACGCCGTTACGCTGGGCGTTATCACGGCTGGCCTGAATCGCCTGCGGGTCGATATCGATACCGATCGCTTTCGCCGCGCCCAGTTTCAGTGCGGCAATCGCCAGGATGCCGGAACCACAACCGAAATCAATGACGGTCTTACCGGTTAAATCGAGGCCGTCGAGCCACTGCAGGCACAGCGAGGTGGTGGGATGAGTACCGGTACCAAATGCCAGACCGGGGTCGAGCATCACATTGACGGCATTTTCATCCGGCACGTCGCGCCAGCTTGGGCAGATCCACAGGCGTTTGCCAAAACGCATGGGGTGGAAGTTATCCATCCACTCGCGTTCCCAGTCCTTATCTTCCAGTTGTTCGATTTTGTGAGCGAAACCGGCGCCCAGCAGCGGATGGTGTTCCAGGATGGCGACGACTTCTTTCATATCGGTTTCTGCATCAAACAGACCGATAACGTCGGTGTCGCCCCAAAGACGCGTTTCGCCCGGTAAGGGCTCAAAAACCGGTGTGTCGTGCGTATCCTGAAAAGTGATGGATACGGAGCCCGCTTCCATCAGGGCATCGCTCAACGCTTCCGCGTTAGCGCCCGTCGTATTCAGTTTTAATTGGATCCATGGCATGGCAAAACTCTTTATTTATCAGTAGTCAATACAGCAGCTTGCGGGGCAGGAGAACCGAAACGGTTTCCGACCAGGAAAGCCAGCAAACTTAGCAGTAACGAGGGCACAATCGGGTGAAAACCCAGGTACTGAACGTTAAAGGTGGCGAGAATCGCGTACAGCACGCCGCCGACAATCATCGCACTCAATGCCCCTGTCGCATTCGCGCGCTCCCAGTAAAGGCCAAGCACCAGCGGCCATAAGAACACCGCTTCCAGGCCGCCAAACGCCAGCAGGTTCAGCCAGATAATCATCTCTGGCGGTTTCCAGGCGGCAAGTAAGAGTAGCGCGCCCAGAAGCAGCGTAATCACAGCCGACATCCGCTTGAGCCGCCTCTCATTTTGCAATTGCTCGGGACGAAGATTGAGATAGAGATCTTTAATGATCGTAGCGGAACTTTGCAGCAACTGGGCGTTGATGGTCGACATAATGGCCGCCATTGGCGCGGCGAGGAAGATCCCGGCGGCGAAAGGCGGCAGCACTTTGACCATCAGCGTGGGGATCACCAGATCCGGCACCGTCAGGTCAGGGATCACCGCACGACCCAGCGCGCCCGCAAGGTGCATGCCGAACATCAGGATCGCCACCACAATCGTGCCGATAATGATGCCACGGTGCACCGCTTTGCTGTCTTTATAAGAGATACAGCGTACCGCCGTATGCGGCAGGCCGATCACACCAAAGCACACCAGCACCCAGAATGAGGTCATAAAGGTCGGAGACAGAATATCATCGGCGCCCTGTGGTGAAACCAGTTTCGGGTCGATAGCGTTTAAGGTCTCTACGGCATGGCTCAGGCCTCCCGCGGCATGCACGATACCGATTAACAGCACAATGGTGCCAATCAGCATCACCAGTCCTTGCATGGTGTCGTTAAGTACGCTGGCACGAAAGCCGCCAAACGCGGTATACAGCGCAATGCTGATACCGAAAATCAGCAGGCCTGTTTCATAGGGAATTCCTGCCGCGGTTTCCAGCAGGCGTGCGCCGCCAATGAATTGCACGGTCATGGCGCCAACAAACGCCACAAGCAGACTGAGGCTCGCCAGCCAGACCAACAGACGGCTCTGGTAGCGGGCAAACAGCATATCGTTGAGGGTAACTGCATTATAGCGGCGGGCAAGAATGGCGAATTTCTTGCCGAGGATCCCCAGCGAAAGCCATACGGCGGGAAGCTGAATCATCGCCAGCAACACCCATCCCAGTCCATATTTATACGCCGCGCCCGGTCCGCCAATAAACGAACTGGCGCTGATATAAGTGGCGGTCAGGGTCATCGCCAGGACGATGCCGCCCATGGAACGGCTACCCAGAAAATATTCATTCAGGAAGGTGCCGGTTTGCCGCTTACGCATCGCGTAAACAGAGAGGCCGAAAACCACGATCAAATAGGCTACCAGAGGCAGAATGACTTCAAGCTGCATCGTCATCCTCCAGGGGAATATCACGATAGATAAATTTCACCATCGCCCAGCACAGCAAAATAAAGATCAGCGGCGTCAGCAGGCAGGCCACTTCAAACCAGTGCGGCAATCCTGTTACACCCGGCGTCACTCCGGGTATGTAAGCCGCCGCTATCCAGGCGGCCAGATAAAGAAGGGTCAGCCACAGCGCCCAACGCGCCTCTTTATGGGCCTGAACAAAACGGTTGTCCATTTTTTGTCCCTTGTCGAAAAAGAAAGCGGGGATTGTACCTTAAGCCGCAGGTTTGGGGGGAGAGAAAGGTGGTGCTGGACGAGCAATCTTACCCGCCGGGATTAAGGCGGCAAAAATAAGAGCGATCAATTTATCAGAACGAATGCTTCTGAAAATTAACTATTTCCATTTTGATTTTATTATCTCTGTTACAGGTAATAATATTGATTACTCTCACTTTTATTTAAAGATGAATATTGAAAAAGAGATATCCCTCCTCATTCATTAATAATGAAAGCACTAACGAAATATTATTAAATGATATCGCAATAAGACTCGATGGTTATAGAGTAGATGAATGACTTGTAATCTTTTAATGGCTATTTATATGGATATTTTCTTATGCGTCTTATTTTGTTTGTCAGATCTCATATTTCGTTATTAACCGCAATTTACAGAGTGATATAACAATAATATTCTTAACCGGCGCTGAGCCTGTTCTCGGGCTTTCTGAGTATGTCAATTCATAGTGATATCGCCTTTTCTTTATTCTGTCGGAGACGGAAAGGTCTTTTTTGCGTTTATTCATGGACTTATTATATGAAATTAAATAAGAGAATAAGTATTAGTGCCGTGGCAATACTGGTTAGCTGCAATGTTCTGGCAGCTGAATCTGTTATCGATTTACGTCACGACTACTTCGATGACGGGAAAATCAATAAAGATCGTATCTATTTTGCACATCGCTTTGATAACCAATTCGGATTTTCTGTTGAAATCCGTTATAAATCAAGTGGTGATGATGCAAACGAGCCTTTTAATGAATTAGATAATAATGGTAGTGAAGCGACTATCAGCTATCGCTACTTCATCACCCCCAAAATGTATCTGATCCCTGCTTTTAATATTGATAGTAATTCGGGTAATACTGTCTATAAACCTAACCTGTTACTTGGCACTGTATTGGGTAATGGTTTTTATCTGAATCTGCGCTACCGCTATGATTATACCTTGCAGAATAATGAAGCTCTGAATAATAAAGCAACAGGGCGTTATGACACATGGCTTGGCTATAAGACAGGTGCATGGAAGTTTGAATACAACTTTGTTTACTTGCATGCTAACACCGATATTTATAATGAAAGCCATGCCGACTATGAGCATGATATGAAGATTGCATATTCTGTCACCAAAAACTGGGCGCCTTATATTGAGATAGGGAATGTTTCTGTCAACAGATTGCAGGATGACAGGCAAACACGTTTCCGGATAGGTTTCCAGTATACCTACTAAAGAGAAAAGGGATGAAAGGGAGTTGTACAGAATGTTAAAACAATGGGATGAAGTATTTCATCGATATACTAATAATCCGGATGCGGCAAAATTAATACTGCGGGTTGTTTTTGGCGGACTCATGCTATTTCATGGCGTAGCGAAAGTGAAACACGGACTTGGCGCAGTTATGTTTCTGCTGGAATCTCACCATATGCCGGCTTTTATCGCATGGGGATCGTTCATCGGCGAAATAGTCGCGCCGTTAATGCTGATTCTCGGTGTCATGACACGTTATGCGGCGGCAATTTTTACCTTCACGATGCTGTTTGCGACATATCTGGTGATGGACGGTAAAGTATTGGCTCTGACGCCTCAGGGAGCATGGGCCCTGGAGTTACAGGCCATTTATCTGTGTGGTGGGTTTTGTATGCTTTTTCTTGGCGGTGGAAAATATTCCGTAATGTCTGAATTTTCTTCTCGTCGGTAAAAAAGAGAAGGCCTGAAAAGTCGGGCCTTTTAAGAAGATTTATCGATATAAAAAATGGGCTCTTGCGAGCCCATTTTGCTGTACACGAGAATTACTTCTCAGTGAGGCCGAGCTTTTTCTCCAGATAGTGGATGTTAGTACCACCTTGCTGGAAGTGCTCGTCGTTCATGATGCGTGTCTGCAGATCAACGTTGGTTTTAATACCGTCGATGATCAGTTCCTGCAGCGCGTTTTTCATACGGGCAATCGCTACATCGCGGGTTTCGCCGTAGCAGATAAGCTTGCCGATCATGGAGTCATAGTATGGCGGTACAGTGTAACCGGCATAGATATGCGACTCCCAGCGTACGCCAAAACCGCCAGGCGCGTGGAAACGGGTGATTTTACCCGGGCTTGGCAGGAAGGTGTTCGGGTCTTCGGCGTTGATACGGCATTCCACCGCATGGCCTTTGACCTGCACTTCTTCTTGCTTGATCGACAGCGGCTGGCCAGCAGCAATGCGCAACTGTTCTTTGATCAGATCCACACCGGTGATCATTTCAGTAACCGGATGTTCAACCTGAATACGGGTGTTCATTTCAATGAAGTAGAACTCGCCGTTTTCGAACAGGAACTCAAAGGTGCCCGCGCCGCGATAGCCGATATCCACACAGGCTTTCGCACAACGCTCGCCAATGAAGCGGCGCAGTTCCGGGGTAATACCCGGTGCCGGTGCTTCCTCGACGACTTTCTGGTGACGACGCTGCATAGAGCAATCACGCTCAGCCAGATAAATCGCGTTACCCTGACCGTCTGCCAGCACCTGAATTTCGATGTGGCGTGGGTTCTCGAGGTATTTCTCCATATAAACCATGTCGTTGCTGAAAGCCGCTTTCGCTTCCGCTTTGGTCATGGAGATGGATTGCGCCAGTTCGGCATCGCCGCGTACTACGCGCATACCGCGACCGCCGCCGCCGCCGGACGCCTTGATGATAACCGGATAGCCGATGCGTTTTGCATGGGCGCGGTTAGCATCCATATCGTCGGTCAGCGGGCCGTCAGAACCTGGTACGGTTGGGACGCCAGCTTTCTTCATCGCGGTGATGGCAGACACTTTGTCACCCATCAGACGGATGGTGTCCGCTTTCGGGCCGATGAAGATAAAGCCAGAGCGTTCAACCTGCTCAGCAAAATTGGCGTTCTCAGAGAGGAAGCCATAACCCGGGTGAATCGCTACCGCGCCAGTGATTTCAGCGGCGCTGATGATAGCCGGGATGTTCAGATAACTTTTTTACGGACGGAGCCGGACCAATACAAACCGTCTCATCCGCCAGCAATACGTGTTTTAAATCGCGATCCGCGCTTGAGTGCACAGCGACAGTCTTGATACCCAGTTCTTTACAGGCACGAAGAATTCGCAATGCAATCTCGCCGCGGTTGGCGATAACAATTTTATCCAGCATGTTCGCCTCGTTACTCGATGACGACCAGCGGCTCGTCAAATTCTACCGGTTGACCACTTTCGACCAGAATGGCTTTCACGGTACCTGATTTGTCCGCTTCGATCTGGTTCATCATTTTCATGGCTTCAACGATGCACAGGGTATCGCCTACATTGACTTTCTGACCCACTTCGATGAACGCTTTAGCGTCCGGGCTCGGGGTGCGGTAGAAAGTACCAACCATTGGGGAACGTACGATGTGACCACTGATTTCTGCCGCGGCGGCTGCCGGCGCTTCTGCTGCCGGAGCAACTGCGTTAGACAGAGCAGGTTGCTGCTGCATCATTGGTGCAGCGTAGGCTTGTTGCATCACCGGGAAGCTACCTGCTGGCGCTGCGCGGCTGATGCGTACAGACTCTTCGCCTTCAGAAATTTCCAGTTCGGAGATGCCTGATTCTTCAACCAGCTCGATCAGTTTTTTAATCTTACGAATATCCATGAGTGGGTTCCGTACTCTTTGTTTAGTGTGATTGTGACAGGCATTAAGCGCTGTCTGTAAAGCGTGAGTCCCGATGGCAAAACGGCTTCTGCCTGCCAGGACGCCGGTATATTCCGTCTCAACGAGATATGTGAGACTTGTCGGTTAACATGCAGCGATTTGCGGCAATCCTCCGGCAAAAAACAAAATATACCTTCAATGCTCGATTGTCACCTTTTCAGCGGTCTAAAAATGCCGTCCAGGGAGCCAAGGTCGCACATTATAATGATTTCGTAGCAATTGGCAGCTAAATACTGGTCTTATCAGGGAAGATAATCAACCGCTAACACACAAATAACATCCTGGTCTCTGCATTTTGCAACCGGGTGCACAGTTCGCTGAACTAGCGCCACCACTGGCGAAACTTCTTGTAACGGCAGGCCAAAAGCAGCAGTGCGAGCAGGGCATAAATGATGGGTTGAGGCGACAAAATCTTCACCGACCACAGATAATGGATCGGCGCCAGGATCGCCACCAGATAGACGAAGTTGTGCAAAAGTTGCCAGCGTTTACCCAGTTTTCGTTGTGCAGCCTGCGTTGACGTTAGCGTCAGCGCGAGCAGGATGAGCCAACTGATGATCCCAAGCGTCAAATAGGGGCGCGTAATTAACTCTCGCCCCAACAACCCGAGATTATGGATACCTAACTCCAGCAGCGCGTAACTGGTCAGATGCAGCGTGGCCCAGGCGAAACACCATAACCCCAGCAGACGTCGGGTACGTATCAATAATGGCTGTTTAGCGTAGCGCGCGAGCGGCGTGACCAGCAAGGCGGCGAGTAAGAATTTCAGAGCCGTCCTACCGGTGAAATGCTGGATATCTTTCACCGGATCGGCACTTAACCCGCCCGTGTTGATGGCCCAAAACAACCAGATAAAGGGTAATAATCCTGCCAGATGTAGCAGCACTTTTAGCCAGGTCACCTGTTTTGCACTTAGCCGCACTTAGAAATTCTCCCGTAAATTCAAGCCGCGATACAGCGAGGCCACTTCATCGGCATAGCCGTTAAACAGTAGGGTGGGTTGCCGTTGGACATCCAGAATCCCGCCTGCGCCGATAAACCGTTCTGTAGCCTGCGACCAGCGCGGATGATCGACATGCGGATTCACGTTAGCGTAAAAACCGTACTCATCGGCAGCGGCAAGATTCCAGGTGGTAGGGGGGACGTTCGCGAGTCAGTTTGATGCTGACGATCGACTTTATGCCTTTAAAGCCATATTTCCAAGGTACCGTCAGGCGAATGGGTGCGCCGTTTTGTGGCGGCAACGCTTTACCGTAAACGCCAACGGTCAGCAGCGTTAGCGGATGCATTGCCTCGTCCAGCCGTAATCCTTCGACGTAGGGATATTTTAATCCGCCGCCAATAAAGCGATCTTTTTGTCCTGGCATATCGTCTGGTGCATAGAGCGTCTCAAACGCCACATATTTTGCATTGCTGGTGGGCTCGACGAGCGCCAGCAGCTTATGTAAAGGAAAACCAATCCACGGCACCACCATCGACCAGGCTTCGACGCAGCGCATCCGGTATATGCGTTCTTCTAAAGGAAATCGTGTGGTCAGCGCATCGTGATCCAGGGTTAATGGTTTGGCCACTTCGCCGCTGATTTTTAGCGTCCAGGGATCGGTTTTCAGGCTGCCGGCATTGGCGGCAGGATCGGCTTTATCCAGACCAAATTCATAGAAATTGTTATAGCCGGTGACCTTATCTTCTGGGGTTAACGGCAGCGTATTTTGCCACTCCTGCGGTTTGCTGAAGTCGAGTGGTTTTCCGGAGGGGGGCGGGGGGACGATCGTTGCCTTTGAACCAGCTCAGGAGATCGGCCTGTGCGGATATCGGCAGCGACAGCGCGGCAGCCCCGATCCCCAGCGCTTTCAGCACCTGGCGGCGATGCATAAAGAAAGCCGATTCCGCAGTGACATCGGCTTCGGTAAGAGGATGTAATTTCTTCATAACAGACTCCCGGCGGACCTATAACGCGTAGTTACTATGGCAGGGAGTCTGTCAGCGCGCAGCGAAATTTCGTTAATTAAGTGTAAATTTCTGCAGCGTCTGCGTTTACTTCACTTTAACCAGCGTACGGCCCTGTATCTGGTTATTGATGATGGCATCGGCAAACTTCGGTGCATCGGCCAGCGAAATTTCCGTCGCCGCCTGCGCGTAGAACGATTCCGGCAAGTCATTCACCAGGCGCTGCCAGGCCTGAGCACGGCGCGCCGGTGGCGTCATGACGGAATCCACCCCTTGCAGGCGAACGTTGCGCAAAATAAATGGCATCACCGTCGTTGGCAGGGCAAAACCACCCGCCAGGCCACAGGCGGCCACACAGCCACCGTAGTTCATTTGCGCAAGTACTTTTGCCAGCACTTTATCGCCCACGGTATCGATCGCCCCGGCCCACAGTTGTTTTTCCAGTGGACGAGATTCGGCGAACTCATCACGGCCCAGAATCCGGCTTGCGCCCAACTGACGGAGATATTCATGGGTACTTTCGCGTCCTGACACCGCAACAACCTGATAGCCCAGCTTATGTAACAGAGCGACCGCGGTGCTGCCTACGCCGCCGCTGGCGCCGGTGACCACGATTTCACCGTCTTGCGGACGAATGCCGGCCTCTTCAAGCGCCATCACGCACAGCATGGCGGTAAACCCGGCGGTGCCGATCACCATCGCTTTACGGCTGTCCAGCCCTTTTGGCAGCGCAACCAGCCAGTCCGCTTTCACGCGAGCCTGTTCTGCCAGACCACCCCAATGATTTTCGCCAACGCCCCAACCGGTCAGCAACACTTCCTGACCCGCATGAAAACGCGGGTCTTCGCTGGCCCGGACGGTGCCGGCAAAATCAATTCCAGGAATCATCGGAAAGTTGCGGATGATTTTTCCTTTTCCGGTGATGGCGAGCGCATCTTTATAGTTCAGACTGGACCAGTGGACATCCACCGTGACATTGCCTTCCGGCAGCTGACTTTCTTCAAGCGTCTGCACGGATGCCAGGGTTTTACCGTCCTGCTGTTCTAAGATCAAAGCCTGCATAACCTGTCCTCAATTTTGCATGGTGGTTGGAAAATGACTTCTGAAGACTATACTCGCTAATTGAAACATGAAGCCGATGCAACGCAATAAATTGCCAGATACACCTGATTTGGTAGTATGCACTCACTCTTTGCGCAACCGGACGAATTTTGCGTTTGGTTAAGCAGTTTCGTGTCGCAATTCAACCGTCGGAGTTAACTCAAGGATGCGATTAACGACGAAATTCTCAGCTTTTGTCACGCTGCTCACCGGGTTAACAATCTTTGTGACCCTGATTGGCTGCTCGCTGAGCTTTTATAACGCCATCCAGTACAAGATGAACCATCGTGTCCAGGCGGTGGCGACAGCGATTGATACGCATCTTGTCTCACACGATTTCAAGCAGTTATCGTCTAAAATTGACGAACTGATGGTGTCAGCGGACATCGTGCGCGTCGATTTGCTGCAGGGCGATAAGATCATTTATAGCCAAACCCGCAGCAGCAGCTATCGTCCGGTCGGTACCAGCAATCTGTTTCGCGAGCTCTCGGTTCCGCTGATAAAGCATCCGGGAACGACAATGCATCTGGTCTATCAGGATCCGATGGGCAACTATTTTCATTCACTGATGACCACTGCGCCACTGACGTTGGCCATTGGCTTTATTGTGCTGATGTTGTTTCTGTCGGTACGTTGGCTTCAGCGTCAACTTTCGGGTCAGGAACTGCTGGAGATTCGTTCGACGCGGATTTTGAATGGCGAACGCGGAGCCAGCGTGCGCGGTACTGTCTACGAATGGCCGGCGCGCACCAGTAGTGCGCTGGATATGCTACTGGCTGAAATCCAGAGCGCCCAGGAGCAGCGGAGTCGTCTCGATACGCTGATTCGCTCTTACGCCGCACAGGACACCAAAACCGGCCTTGGCAATCGACTCTTTTTTTGATAACCAACTGGCGACGCTGCTGGACGATCAGGAAAAAGTGGGTGCGCATGGTGTGGTGATGATGATTCGTCTGCCGGACTTTAACCTGCTGCGTGACAGCTGGGGGCGTAACCTCGCCGAAGAAGAACTGTTCAGTCTGATTAATTTACTGTCCACCTTTATGATGCGTTATCCGGGGTCACTGCTGGCGCGCTACCATCGTAGTGATTTTGCTGTCCTGCTGCCGCATCGCACCCTGAAAGAGGCAGAAAGCGTGGCTGGACAACTGTTAAAAGCGGTTGATGCGCTTCCGACGAATAAAATCCTCGACCGTGACGATATGATACATATTGGCATTTGCGCCTGGCGTAGCGGGCAGTCGACCGAACAGGTGATGGAACATGCGGAAGCGGCGACCCGCAACGCCGTGCTCCAGGGCGGGAATAGCTGGGCGGTGTATGACGATTCGCTGCCGGAAAAAGGACGTGGCAACGTACGCTGGCGGACCCTGATTGAACAGATGCTCAGCCGCGGCGGCCCACGAATTTATCAGAAACCCGCCGTCACCCGGGACGGGCATGTTCATCATCGGGAACTGATGTGTCGCATCTTTGACGGTAATGAAGAGGTCAGTTCGGCGGAATACATGCCGATGGTTTTACAATTCGGTTTATCAGAAGAATATGACCGTTTACAAATAAGCCGTGTCATACCGCTGTTGAACTACTGGCCAGAAGAGAATCTGGCCATGCAGGTGACGGTGGAGTCGCTCATTCGCCCGCGTTTTCAGCGTTGGCTGCGTGATACCTTGATGCAGTGTGAAAAATCGCAACGAAAACGCATAATTATTGAACTTGCAGAGGCGGATGTAGGTCAACACATCAGCCGGTTGCAGCCCGTCATCCGTTTAGTGAATGCATTGGGTGTTCGGGTTGCTGTCGCGCAGGCGGGTTTAACGCTGGTGAGTACCAGCTGGATTAAAGAACTCAATGTGGAACTGATTAAGCTCCATCCGAGCCTGGTCCGGAATATTGAGAAGCGAACGGAAAACCAGTTGCTGGTTCAAAGCCTGGTGGAGGCGTGCTCAGGCACCAGCACCCAGGTTTACGCAACAGGCGTGCGTTCGCGCGGTGAGTGGCAGACGCTGACAGCGCGTGGTGTTTCGGGTGGACAGGGGGGATTTTTTTTGCAGCCTCCCAGCCGCTGGATACCAATGTGAAAAAATATTCTCAAAGATACTCGGTTTAACCTGCCGTTTGTTCAGTTTTCACGTAGAATAACGCGCGCTGTGCCTTCTTGGGGGGTGTGCTTGTCTGCTCGCCATTTTGTAACAGCACGCATGCAGGTGAATGACCTTAAACCGGTTGCAAATGAGGGCGAGGATTGCTGCTGAAGTGCTCAGCCCTGAGGGACTCAGGTAGAGATTTGTAACAGAGGAAACGAACTGCACTAATTTTCACCGTAGCAGATGATTTTTGCGCCTTGTCGCTGCTGCGTGTGGTTGGTAAAGTAAGCGGATTTTGTTTTCCGCCCCAGCTTTCAGGATTATCCCTTAGTATGTTGAAAAAATTTCGTGGCATGTTTTCCAATGACTTGTCCATTGACCTGGGTACCGCGAATACCCTCATTTATGTAAAAGGACAAGGCATCGTATTGAATGAGCCTTCCGTTGTGGCCATTCGTCAGGATCGTGCCGGTTCACCGAAAAGCGTGGCTGCAGTAGGTCATGATGCGAAGCAGATGCTGGGTCGTACGCCGGGCAACATTGCTGCTATTCGCCCAATGAAAGACGGCGTTATCGCTGACTTCTTCGTGACTGAAAAAATGCTTCAGCACTTCATCAAGCAAGTGCACAGCAACAGCTTTATGCGTCCTAGCCCGCGTGTGCTGGTGTGTGTACCGGTTGGTGCCACTCAGGTTGAGCGTCGTGCTATTCGTGAATCCGCACAGGGCGCTGGCGCCCGCGAAGTCTTCCTGATCGAAGAACCGATGGCTGCGGCAATTGGCGCTGGCCTGCCGGTTTCTGAGGCAACCGGTTCGATGGTGGTTGACATCGGTGGCGGTACGACGGAAGTCGCCGTAATCTCCCTGAACGGTGTGGTCTATTCTTCTTCTGTCCGTATCGGCGGCGATCGCTTCGATGAAGCTATCATTAATTATGTGCGCCGTAACTACGGTTCTCTGATCGGTGAAGCCACCGCAGAGCGTATCAAGCATGAAATCGGTTCTGCTTATCCGGGCGACGAAGTGCGTGAAATCGAAGTGCGCGGTCGTAACCTGGCAGAAGGTGTTCCTCGCGGCTTCACCCTGAACTCTAACGAGATTCTGGAAGCCCTGCAGGAGCCGCTGACCGGTATCGTTAGCGCGGTGATGGTTGCACTGGAACAGTGTCCGCCGGAACTGGCGTCTGATATCTCCGAGCGCGGTATGGTGCTCACTGGCGGCGGTGCGCTGTTGCGTAACCTTGATCGTCTGTTAATGGAAGAAACCGGCATTCCAGTTGTTGTGGCTGAAGACCCGCTGACCTGTGTGGCGCGTGGCGGCGGCAAAGCGCTGGAAATGATCGACATGCACGGCGGCGACCTGTTCAGCGAAGAGTAATCGGATACCGGCAGGAGAGCGTCACGCTGTCCTGCCGACTCTGATACGAGAATACGCAAACTTATGAAGCCAATTTTTAGCCGTGGCCCGTCGCTACAGATTCGCCTTATCCTGGCGGTGTTGGTGGCGCTCGGCGTGATTATTGCCGACAGCCGCCTGGGTACGTTCAGCCAGATCCGGACGTACATGGATACCGCCGTCAGTCCTTTCTACTTTATTTCCAATGGTCCACGAGAACTGCTTGATGGCGTCTCGCAAACGCTCGCAACACGCGACCAGCTTGAGCTTGAAAACCGGGCATTGCGCCAGGAACTGCTGCTGAAAAACAGTGAACTGTTGATGCTGGGGCAGTATAAACAGGAGAACGCGCGTCTGCGTGAGCTGCTGGGTTCGCCGCTGCGTCAGGATGAGCAAAAGATGGTGACGCAGGTCATCTCCACGGTTAACGATCCCTACAGCGACCAGGTGGTTATCGACAAAGGCAGCGTAAACGGCGTTTACGAAGGTCAGCCGGTGATCAGCGATAAAGGCGTTGTCGGCCAGGTTGTCGCGGTAGCGAAACTCACCAGCCGTGTTCTGCTGATTTGCGATGCCACTCATGCCTTGCCTATTCAGGTGTTGCGCAATGACATCCGGGTAATTGCGGCGGGTAACGGTTGCACCGACGATCTGCAACTCGAACATCTGCCGGCCAATACCGATATTCGTGTGGGCGACGTGCTGGTGACATCGGGTCTGGGGGGGCGTTTCCCGGAAGGTTATCCGGTTGGTGTAGTCTCTTCTGTTAAGCTGGATACTCAACGTGCTTACACGGTGATTCAGGCGCGTCCGACTGCGGGCTTGCAGCGTCTGCGCTATCTGCTGTTGCTGTGGGGGGGCCGACCGTAACGGCGCCAACCCGATGACGCCGGAAGATGTGCATCGTGTGGCGAATGAACGACTGATGCAGATGATGCCGCAAGTGCTGCCATCTCCGGATATGATGGGGCCACCACCGCCTGTGCCTGCACCGGCGACCGGTGTCACATCATCACCTGCCGCTCAGCCAGCGGGCACGACGCCGCCTCCATCGCGTGCGCCGGGAGGCCAGTAGTGGCAAGCTATCGTAGCCAGGGCCGCTGGGTTATCTGGCTTTCGTTCTTTATCGCACTGTTGCTGCAAGTGATGCCCTGGCCGGAAGAGATCATTGTTTTCCGGCCAAATTGGGTGCTGCTCATATTACTCTACTGGATCCTCGCTCTGCCTCATCGCGTCAATGTGGGCACAGGTTTCGTGATGGGTGCCATACTGGATCTTATTAGTGGTTCCACGCTTGGCGTGCGGGCGTTGTCGATGAGCATTATCGCCTATCTGGTGGCGCTAAAATTCCAGCTCTTTCGCAATCTGGCGCTCTGGCAGCAGGCGCTGGTGGTGATGTTGCTTTCGCTGGTGGTGGATATTATTGTTTTCTGGTCAGAGTTTTTAGTGATCAACGTCTCTTTCAGACCTGAAGTATTCTGGAGTAGTGTAGTCAACGGTGTGCTCTGGCCGTGGCTTTTCTTGCTGATGCGTAAAATCCGTCAGCAATTTGCCGTGCAATAAAGGTTTCTATGACGTCTCTATACTTAGCTTCCGGTTCGCCGCGCCGCCAGGAACTGCTTACGCAGTTAGGCGTTTCTTTCGAACGTATTGTCACGGGAATAGAAGAAACACGTGGCGAGGGAGAAAGCGCGCAACAGTATGTATCGCGTCTGGCGCGGGAAAAAGCCCAGGCCGGCGTGGCACAGACGCCAGGCGATCTCCCCGTGCTGGGGGGCGGATACCATCGTTATCCTCAACGGTGAAGTGTTAGAGAAACCGCGTGATGCCCATCATGCGGCGTTCATGCTGCGCAAATTGTCCGGCCAAACGCATCAGGTGATGACGGCCGTTGCGTTGGCGGATAGTCAGTATGTGCTCGACTGCCTGGTGATGACGGAGGTGACGTTCAGAGCGCTGACGGATGCGGATATCGCTGACTATATCGCCAGCGGTGAACCGATGGATAAAGCAGGTGCATACGGTATTCAGGGGCAAGGTGGTTGTTTTGTCAGGAAGATAAATGGCAGCTATCATGCCGTGGTCGGCTTACCGCTGGTTGAAACGTATGAGTTGCTGAGCAATTTTAACTCACTGCGTGAGAAAAGGGATAAACATGACGGCTGAATTGTTGGTAAACGTAACGCCATCGGAAACGCGCGTGGCGTACATTGATGGCGGTATTCTGCAGGAAATACATATCGAGCGCGAAGCGCGACGCGGGATCGTAGGCAATATCTACAAAGGTCGGGTCAGTCGCGTACTTCCGGGTATGCAGGCGGCTTTTGTAGATATTGGGCTGGATAAAGCCGCGTTTCTTCATGCTTCCGACATTATGCCGCACACCGAATGCGTGGCGGGCGAAGAGCAGAAGCAGTTTACCGTTCGCGATATTTCAGAGCTGGTGCGCCAGGGACAAGATCTGATGGTGCAGGTGGTAAAAGATCCGCTGGGCACCAAAGGCGCGCGTCTGACCACCGACATCACCTTACCATCTCGTTATCTGGTCTTTATGCCCGGCGCCTCGCACGTGGGCGTTTCTCAGCGTATCGAAAGTGAAGCCGAGCGTGAGCGTCTGAAGAAAGTGGTCGCCGAGTACTGCGACGAGCAGGGTGGATTTATCATCCGCACGGCGGCAGAAGGGGTCTGTGAAGACGATCTGGCGTCAGATGCTGCGTACCTTAAGCGTGTCTGGACCAAAGTGATGGAGCGCAAAAAAGCGCCCGCAGACCCGTTATCAGATGTATGGCGAACTGGCGTTGGCGCAGCGTGTGTTGCGTGATTTTGCGGATGCGCAGTTAGACCGCATCCGCGTGGATTCTCGCCTGACCTATGAAGCTCTGATGGAGTTTACTGCCGAATACATGCCGGAGATGACCAGCAAACTTGAGCATTACAGCGGTCGTCAACCGATCTTCGATCTCTTTGATGTCGAAAACGAAATTCAGCGCGCGCTGGAGCGCAAGGTCGAACTGAAATCCGGCGGCTATCTGGTTATCGATCAAACCGAAGCCATGACCACTGTTGATATCAACACCGGCGCATTTGTTGGCCATCGCAATCTCGATGACACCATCTTCAACACCAATATTGAAGCGACCCAGGCGATCGCCCGCCAGCTGCGACTGCGTAATCTCGGCGGCATCATTATTATCGATTTTATCGACATGAATAATGAGGATCACCGACGCCGGGTTCTGCATTCGCTTGAGCAGGCGCTGAGTAAAGATCGGGTGAAAACCAGTATTAATGGTTTTTCCCAGTTGGGTCTGGTGGAAATGACGCGCAAGCGCACGCGTGAGAGCGTGGAGCATGTGTTATGTAATGAGTGCCCGACCTGTCATGGACGCGGCACGGTGAAGACGGTAGAAACCGTCTGTTATGAGATCATGCGTGAAATTGTTCGCGTGCATCACGCCTACGACTCCGATCGCTTCCTGGTCTATGCTTCTGCGGCCGTCGCGGAAGCCCTGAAAGGGGAAGAATCACACGCTCTGGCGGAAGTGGAGATTTTTGTCGGCAAACAGGTCAAAGTACAAATCGAGCCGCTCTATAACCAGGAGCAGTTTGACGTCGTAATGATGTAAACCGATGCAGTGTCGCATGACCAGCGGCGCTTATTTTGGCAGACAAGGAGAGACGCGTGAGGCGATTGCCGGGGATATTACTGCTCACTGGAGCCGCGCTCGTCGTTGTCGTAGCGCTGCTGGTCAGTGGCTTGCGCCTGGCGTTACCCCATCTCGACAGTTGGCGTCCGACGATCCTCAGCAAAATTGAGTCTGCAACGGGATTGCCGGTCAAGGCCAGCCAGATCTCAGCCAACTGGCAAAATTTCGGACCCACCCTCGAGGCGCGTGATATTCACGCTGAACTGAAAGACGGCGGTGAATTTTCGGTTAAACGCGTTACCCTTGCGCTGGATGTCTGGCAAAGTTTGCTGCACATGCGCTGGCAGTTTCGCGATCTCACCTTCTGGCAACTGAATTTCCGTACCAACACGCCGATTGAACGCAGCGAAAGCGGTGATGGGCTGGAAGCCAGCCGAATCAACGATCTTTTCCTGCGCCAGTTCGATCACTTCGATCTCCGCGACAGCCAAATCAGCTTTCTGACGCTTTCCGGCCAGCGCGCCGAACTGGCGATTCCACAACTCACCTGGGTTAACGGTAAAAATCGCCATCGTGCAGAGGGCCAGGTGAGCCTCTCCAGTCTGACCGGTCAACACGGTGTTATGCAGGTGCGTATGGATCTGCGTGACGATGACGGTCTGCTGAATAACGGCCGTGTCTGGTTACAGGCTGACGACATTGACGTCAAACCGTGGCTGGGAAAATGGATGCAGGACAACGTGGCGCTGGAGACTGCGCGTTTTAGCCTCGAAGCCTGGATGACGCTCAGCAAAGGGGACATCGCCGGCGGTGATGTCTGGCTGAAACAGGGCGGAGCGAGCTGGAAAGGCGACAATAACCTCCATACGCTCTCTGTCGACAATCTGACGGCGCATATCAGTCGTGAACAGCCGGGCTGGCAGTTTTCTATTCCCGATACCCGCATCACGATGGACGGCAAGGCCTGGCCGCGCGGGGCGTTACAACTGGCCTGGATCCCCGAGCAGGAAGTCGGCGGCGCAGACGGAAAACGCAGTGATGAACTGCGCATCCGCGCCAGCAATCTGGAATTGTCCGGGCTTGAGGGGCTGCGCCCGATGGCGTCGAAACTTTCGCCTGCGCTGGGTGATATCTGGCGCGCTACCCAGCCGAGTGGAAGTATCGATACCCTGGCGCTTGATATCCCGCTTCAGGCAACAGAGAAGACGCGTTTCGAGGCTTCATGGCGGGATCTGGCGTGGAAACAGTGGAAGCTGTTGCCGGGAGCCGAGCATTTCTCCGGTACGCTCTCCGGTAGCGTGGAAAACGGGTCGCTGACCGCCGCGATGAAAGAGGCAAAAATGCCCTATGAGACGGTTTTCCGCGCGCCGTTAGAAATTGAAGACGGCGTTGCCACACTGAACTGGCTGAAGAATGACAAAGGTTTTCAACTGGATGGCCGCAACATCGATGTGAAAGCGAAGGCCGTTCATGCGCGCGGCGGTTTCCGCTATCTGCAACCGGCTGGCGATGACCCCTGGCTGGGGATTCTGGCGGGCATCAGCACCAACGACGGCTCTCAGGCCTGGCGTTACTTCCCGGAAAACCTGATGGGCAAAGCGCTGGTGGATTATCTCAGCGGTGCGATTCAGGGCGGTGAAGCGGATAACGCGACGCTGGTCTACGGCGGCAATCCGCATTTGTTTCCGTATAAGCACAATGAAGGCCAGTTTGAAGTGCTGGTCCCGCTGCGTAATGCGAAATTTGCCTTCCAGCCGGACTGGCCGGCGCTGACCGATCTGAATATCGAGCTGGATTTTCTTAACGACGGCCTGTGGATGAAAACCGATGGCGTTAATTTGGGGGGGCGTGAAGGCCACCAACCTGACGGCCATTATCCCGGATTACTCCAAAGAGAAGTTACTGATCGACGCCGATATTCAGGGACCAGGCAAGGCGGTAGGGCCGTATTTTGACGACACGCCGTTGAAGGATTCGCTGGGTGCCACGCTTGAGCAGCTGCAGATTGACGGCGATGTGAATGCTCGCTTACATCTGGATATTCCGCTGGACGGTGAACAGGTTACCGCCAAAGGCGATGTGTTGTTGCGCGATAACAGCCTGTTTATCAAGCCGCTCGACAGCACCCTGAAAAACCTCACCGGTCAATTCAGCTTCGTTAACGGTAATCTGAAAAGCGAACCGATGACGGCGAACTGGTTTAATCAGCCGCTAAACGTTGATTTCAGCACCACGGAAGGGGCAAAGGCGTATCAGGTGGCGGTGAATCTTAACGGTAACTGGCAGCCAGCCCGTACCGGCGTTTTGCCTGCACAGGTGAATGACGCACTCAAAGGCAGCGTGGCGTGGGATGGCAAAGTCGGTATCGACCTGCCGTATCATTCCGGCACGACCTACAACGTTGAGCTGAACGGCGATCTCCGGAATGTAAGCAGTCACTTACCTTCTCCACTGGATAAAAGAGCGGGTGAGGCATTACCCGTTAAAATTAAAGCCGCGGGCGACCTGCGTAGCTTTACGCTGACCGGCAGTGCCGGGCAGGAAAATCATTTTAACAGCCGCTGGTTACTGAATCAGAAGCTGACGCTGGATCGTGCAATCTGGACGGCGGAAAGCCGGACGACGCCACCTTTGCCGGAACGCGAAGGCATTGAGCTGAATCTGCCTGCGATGGATGGTGCGCAATGGCTGGCGTTATTCCAGAAAGGCGCGGCGGACAACGTCGGTGCTAACGCGAATTTCCCACAACATGTCACGCTGCGTACCCCCGCGTTAACGCTGGGAGGACAACAGTGGAACAACCTGAGTCTCGTTTCTGAAGCCGCGTCGAATGGGACAAAAATCGAGGCGCAGGGGCGCGAAATCAACGCCACGCTGGCCATGCGCAATAACGCCCCGTGGCTGGCGAACATTAAATACCTCTATTACAACCCCTCCGCCGCCAAAAAAACAGATAACCGTGAGGCGCCAGCCTCCCCATTCGCATCGGTAGAACGCGTGAGTTTCCGCGGCTGGCCTGACGTGCAGTTGCGCTGTGAAGAGTGCTGGATGTGGGGCCAAAAATACGGACGTATCGATGCGGATGTGGCCATTCAGGGCGACACGCTGAACCTGAGCAACGGCTTGCTGGATACCGGCTTCACCCGACTGACGGCGGACGGACAATGGGTTAACACCCCCCGGCAGCGAACGTACTTCCTTAAAAGGGAAACTGCGGGGTAATAAGATTGATGCGGCGGCAGGATTTTTTGGCTTCTCAACCCCTATACGCGATGCCTCGTTTAACGTTGATTACGATCTGCACTGGCGCAACCCGCCGTGGCAGCCGGAGGAAGCCTCGCTGAACGGCATTATCCGTACCCGGCTGGGCAAAGGGGGAGATCACCGAGCTAAGCACCGGGCACGCGGGGCAGTTGCTGCGTCTGCTGAGCTTCGACGCGCTGCTGCGTAAACTGCGTTTTGATTTCAGTGATACGTTTAATGAAGGATTTTACTTCGACTCCATTCGCAGCACCGCCTGGATTAAGGACGGCATGTTGCACACGGACGACACGCTGGTGGACGGACTGGAAGCGGATATTGCCATGAAAGGGTCGGTTAATCTGGTACGCCGCGAACTGAATATCGAAGCGGTTGTGGCACCGGAAATCTCCACCACGGTGGGCGTCGCGGCCGCGTTTGCGGTGAACCCAATTGTGGGTGCGGCGGTCTTTGCCGCCAGTAAAGTGCTTGGGCCGCTGTGGAGTAAAGTCTCGATCCTGCGCTATCGGATCACCGGCCCGATCGACAAACCACAGATTAATGAAGTCCTGCGCCAGCCGCGGAAAGAAAAATCGCAATGATTTGACGGGGGCAAGGAATTGCCCCACTCTCAGTACATAGAACCTCTATCGCAGTCATTAACGAGTAGCAATAACGATGAGTCTGAACCTGGTAAGTGAACAATTGCTAGCGGCGAACGGCCTGAAACATCAGGATCTGTTTGCCATTCTGGGCCAACTGGCCGAACGCCGTCTTGACTACGGCGATCTCTATTTTCAGTCGAGCTATCACGAATCCTGGGTTTTAGAAGACCGCATTATTAAAGATGGTTCTTACAATATCGATCAGGGCGTGGGCGTTCGCGCAGTGAGCGGTGAAAAAACCGGGTTTGCCTATGCTGATCAGATTAGCCTGCAGGCGCTGGAACAGAGCGCACGCGCTGCGCGGACCATCGTGCGTGACAGCGGCGACGGAAAAGTGAAGACTCTCGGTGCCGTGGAGTATCCGGCGCTGTACACCGCTGTCGATCCGCTGCAAAGTATGAGCCGCGAAGAGAAGCTCGATATCCTGCGCCGTGTGGATAAAGTTGCCCGCGAAGCGGATAAACGAGTGCAGGAAGTGTCGGCGAGCCTGACCGGCGTATATGAATTGATCCTCGTTGCGGCTACCGACGGAACGCTGGCCGCTGATGTGCGTCCGCTGGTGCGTCTGTCGGTCAGCGTGCAGGTGGAAGAAGACGGTAAACGTGAGCGTGGCGCCAGCGGTGGCGGCGGGCGTTTTGGCTACGATTATTTCCTTGCCGATCTGGACGGTGACGTCCGCGCCGACGCCTGGGCGAAAGAGGCCGTGCGTATGGCACTGGTGAACCTGTCCGCCATTGCGGCGCCAGCCGGGACGCTGCCCGTGGTATTAGGTGCTGGCTGGCCGGGCGTGCTGCTGCATGAAGCCGTGGGGCATGGTCTGGAAGGAGACTTTAACCGTCGTGGTACGTCAGTATTCAGCGGTCATATGGGCGAACTGGTCGCCTCTGAACTGTGCACCGTGGTGGACGATGGCACGATGGCGGACCGCCGGGGTTCTGTGGCCATTGACGATGAAGGCACGCCGGGTCAGTACAACGTGCTGATCGAAAACGGTATTCTGAAAGGTTATATGCAGGACAAACTGAATGCGCGCCTGATGGGTGTTGCGCCGACCGGAAACGGCCGCCGGGAGTCTTACGCACATCTGCCGATGCCGCGCATGACCAACACCTATATGCTGCCGGGTAAATCCACGCCGCAGGAGATCATTGAGTCCGTAGAGTATGGCATCTACGCGCCAAACTTTGGCGGTGGTCAGGTGGATATCACTTCCGGCAAATTTGTCTTCTCGACCTCGGAAGCCTGGCTTATCGAGAACGGAAAAGTGACAAAGCCGGTGAAAGGGGCGACGCTAATTGGTTCAGGTATCGAAGCGATGCAGCAGATCTCAATGGTGGGCAACGATCTGAAGCTGGATAACGGCGTCGGCGTCTGCGGTAAAGAAGGCCAGAGCCTGCCGGTTGGTGTGGGTCAGCCGACGCTAAAAGTGGATAACCTGACGGTCGGCGGCACGGCCTGATTGTCAGTTGTCGAATGACCACTGATGTATCCGTAGGCCCGGTAAGCGGTAGCGCTACCGGGCAATTTGTTACTTCTCTTTTCCTCGCCCATGCATTCCCTGGAACAACTGCGCCACGTCGATGAAATAGTCGGTCAGATAGTTAATCACCACCTGCACCTTCAGCGGCAGCTTGTCTTTTTCGGTGTACAGCGCATAAACCGGACGCGGATCGGACTGATAACGCGGCAGTAAGATCTCCAGTTCTCCCCGATTGATCTCATTGATCACCCACATCAACGGGACGTAGGCGATACCCGCACCCGCAGTGAGCCAGCGGTTGAGGGTCATGGGATCGTTGGTCACAAACCGTCCCTGCGGGATCAGGCGTGTGGAGATCCCTTCCGGCGCGATCAGTTCGAACTCATTATCCGGGCGCACGCTGTATTCCAGCCATGAGTGGTTGGTAAGATCGGCTGGCTTTTCCGGCATACCGTACTGGGCAAGATAGCTTTTCGCCGCACATACCACCATCGGCATTGCCCCCAGGCGGCGGGAAAACAGGCTGGAATCCTGCAGGGCGCCCACGCGGATGACCACATCCAGACCATCCGCGATCAGATCGGGCGCCGGGATGCCGGTGACCAGATTGACCGTCAGGCCAGGGTGTTCTTTGAGCATCTTCGCGGTGATCCCGGCGAGAACATTTTGTGCCATGGTTGAAGAACAGCCAATACGTAGCGTACCGATAGGCGTGTTGTTAAAGGCATAAAGCTGTTCGTGAACATCCTGCACTTCATGCAGCATTCGCCGACAGCCCTGATAATAAATTCTACCGGCTTCGGTCAGCCCGATGCTGCGTGTGCTGCGGTTTAACAGCTTGACCTGTAACTCGTCTTCCAGTTTCGATACCGTCTGACTGATGGACGAAACACTCATTTGTAGTTGGCGGGCGGCGGCGGTGAAGGAACCAAATTCCACCACTTTTGCAAACACCGACATGCGTTTTAGTCGTTCCATTATTCACTCTGGCTTAAAAGTGATTTAGATCACATATTATAGATAACAGCATAACAGTTACGGTAATATATTATTATTCATATAAAGGCCGTGTCGCTCTCGCCTGGCTTTCCTTGCCCTTCATGGCGTCGACACTGGCTGAAAACCGTATCGCCTGCACTCTCTTTATAATCAAGGTCAACATGAGTCTGTTTCCCGTTATCGTGGTGTTTGGTCTCTCCTTCCCACCGATATTCTTTGAATTGCTTCTTTCACTGGCGATTTTCTGGCTGGTACGCCGGGTGCTGGTGCCTACAGGCATCTATGATTTTGTCTGGCATCCGGCTCTGTTTAATACTGCGCTGTATTGCTGTCTCTTTTACTTGATATCGCGCCTGTTCGTTTGAGGTTGAAGTGAAAACACTAACAAGAAAAATCTCCCGTACGGCCATTACCCTCGTTCTGGTCATCCTGGCGTTCATCGCTATTTTCCGCGCCTGGGTCTATTACACCGAATCGCCGTGGACGCGTGACGCCCGCTTTAGCGCCGACGTTGTGGCGATTGCGCCGGATGTCGCTGGGCTTATCACCGACGTTAACGTGCGCGATAACGAACTGGTGAAAAAAGATCAGGTGCTGTTCACCATCGACCAGCCGCGTTACAAAAAAGCGCTGGAAGAGGCCGAAGCTGATGTCGCGTATTACCAGGTGCTGGCGCAAGAAAAACGTCAGGAAGCCGGGCGTCGTAACCGTCTTGGCGTGCAGGCGATGTCCCGCGAAGAGATTGACCAGGCTAATAATGTCCTGCAAACCGTATTGCATCAGCTTGCCAAAGCGCAGGCAACCCGCGATCTCGCAAAGTTGGATCTCGAACGTACCGTTATTCGCGCTCCAGCGGATGGCTGGGTGACCAACCTGAACGTCTATACCGGTGAGTTTATTACGCGCGGCTCTACTGCGGTGGCGTTGGTGAAACAAAATACGTTTTACGTGCTGGCCTATATGGAAGAGACCAAACTGGAAGGCGTTCGCCCAGGCTATCGCGCAGAAATTACCCCGCTGGGTAGCAACAAGGTATTAAAAGGGAGGGTCGATAGCATCGCGGCAGGGGTCACTAACGCCAGCAGTACCCGCGACGACAAAGGCATGGCGACGATCGATTCAAATCTGGAGTGGGTACGTCTCGCGCAACGCGTTCCGGTGCGTATCCAGCTTGACGATCAGCGGGAAAATCTGTGGCCTGCCGGCACCACGGCGACGGTGGTGATCACCGGCAAGCAGGATCGTGATGAAAATAACGACTCGTTCTTCCGTAAAATGGCGCACCGTCTGCGCGAGTTTGGTTAATCGCGATGGGCATTTTTTCCATTGCCAACCAGCACATTCGCTTTGCGGTCAAACTGGCCAGTGCGATTGTCCTCGCGCTGTTTGTTGGCTTTCACTTTCAGCTTGAAACACCGCGCTGGGCGGTGCTGACGGCGGCGATAGTCGCGGCAGGCCCGGCTTTTGCGGCGGGGGGGCGAACCGTACTCCGGCGCAATCCGCTATCGCGGGATGCTGCGTATTGTTGGCACCTTCATTGGCTGCATTGCGGCGCTGATCATTATCATTGCAATGATTCGCGCACCGCTACTGATGATTCTGGTGTGCTGTATCTGGGCGGGGTTTTGTACCTGGATCTCCTCGCTGGTACGCGTTGAGAATTCCTATGCGTGGGGCTTATCGGGCTATACCGCGTTGATTATCGTCATTACCATTCAGACTGAACCGCTGTTGACGCCGCAATTTGCCGTAGAACGCTGTAGCGAGATTGTCATTGGTATTGTCTGCGCCATTATGGCGGATCTGCTTTTTTCTCCGCGATCGATCAAACAAGAGGTGGATCGCGAACTGGATAGCCTGCTGGTGGCGCAGTACCAACTGATGCAGTTGTGTATTAAACATGGTGATAGTGAAGAAGTGGACAAGGCCTGGGGCGATCTGGTGCGTCGGGCCACGGCGCTGGAAGGAATGCGCAGCAACCTGAACATGGAGTCCTCCCGTTGGGCGCGCGCCAATCGTCGTCTTAAAGCGATCAATACCCTGTCGCTGACCATGATTACGCAATCCTGCGAAACCTATCTGATCCAGAACACGCGTCCGGAGTTGATCACTGATACCTTCCGTGAGTTCTTCGCTATGCCGGTTGAAACCGCGCAGGATGTGCATAAACAGCTTAAGCGTCTGCGCCGGGTGATTGCCTGGACCGGCGAGCGTGAAACGCCCGTCACGCTGTATACCTGGGCCGGCGCGGCAACGCGCTATCTACTGCTAAAGCGCGGCGTGATCAGCAATACCAAAATCAGCGCCACGGAAGAAGAGGTGCTGCAGGATGAACCGGTGGTGAAAGTTGAATCCGCCGAGCGCCACCATGCCATGGTGAATTTCTGGCGCACCACGATCTCTTGTGTGCTGGGGGGCGCTGTTCTGGCTGTGGACCGGCTGGACTTCCGGCAACGGCGCGATGGTGATGATTGCGGTGGTCACCTCTCTGGCGATGCGTCTGCCGAACCCACGCATGGTCGCTATCGACTTTATCTACGGTACGCTTGCCGCGCTGCCGCTGGGAGCGCTCTATTTTCTGGTGATCCTCCCCAATACCCAGCAGAGTATGCTGTTGCTCTGTCTGAGCCTTGCGGTGCTTGGGTTCTTTCTGGGGATCGAAGTACAGAAGCGGCGACTGGGCTCTATGGGGGGCGCTGGCCAGTACCATTAACATTATCGTGCTGGATAACCCGATGACCTTCCACTTCAGCCAGTTTCTGGATAGTGCATTAGGGCAGATTGTAGGTTGTATGCTGGCTTTCCTGGTTATCGTCACCGTGCGCGATAATTCACGCGATCGTACGGGGCGCGTGCTGCTCAATCAGTTTGTTTCGGCGGCCGTCTCGGCGATGACCACCAATGTGGTGCGGCGTAAAGAAAACCATCTTCCCGCGCTTTATCAGCAATTGTTCCTGTTGATGAACAAATTCCCCGGTGATTTGCCGAAGTTCCGCTTGGCGCTGACGATGATCATCGCACACCAGCGTCTTCGGGATGCGCCGATTCCGGTTAACCACGACCTCTCCGCGTTCCACCAGCAGTTGCGTCGTACGGCGGACCATGTCATTTCAGCCGTGAATGACGACAAGCGCCGGCGTTACTTTGGTCAGCTACTGGATGAGCTGGACGTGTATCAGGAAAAGCTGCGGGTCTGGGAAGCGCCACCACAGGTCACCGAACCGGTGAAACGGTTGACCGGCATGCTGCACAAGTACCAGCATGCGCTGACCGATAGCTAACCCTCAGAAACCGATGCCAAAAGCGTCGGTTTTTTTTATGGCTATACTTATTCGATGTGCGCAACTCAGGACATCAGAAGGAGAAAACACCATGCAAACGCTTCAGGACAACGAACTTTTTCAGACAGGATATCTGGTTGATGGGCTGTGGAAAACGCTGGATACCACATTTGATGTGCTCAATCCGGCGACCGGCGAAACGATCGCAAAGGTAGCAAAAGCAGGAAAACAACAGACGGAAGACGCCATTGCGGCGGCGAGTAAAGCGTTTCCTGCGTGGCGGGCGAAAACGGCAAAAGAGCGTTCGGCGATCTTGTACCGCTGGTATGAACTGATTATCGAAAACAAAAGCTGGCTGGGAAGGCTAATGACCGCCGAACAGGGAAAACCGCTGAAAGAAGCCGAGGGAGAAGTCGAGTACGCTGCCAGCTTTATTCAATGGTTTGCCGAACAGGCGAAACGCGCCAACGGTGAAATCATCCCCCCCGATCAAACCCGGCTCCCGCATTCTGGCTACCCGTGAACCGATAGGCGTGGTGGCGGCAATCACGCCGTGGAATTTCCCGATGGCGATGTTGACGCGTAAGCTTGGCCCGGCACTGGCAGCAGGCTGTACCGGGGTGATAAAACCGGCCAACAACACGCCGCTGAGTGCCTTTGCGCTGCTCACGCTGGCGAAGAAGGCGGGGGTGCCCGATGGCGTACTCAACGCCGTAGCGGGTAATACGCAGGAAATCAGCGACGCCATCATGGCAAGCCATGCGGTGCGAAAAATTTCATTCACTGGTTCAACGGCGGTGGGTAAAACGTTGGTGCGCAACGCCGCAGAAACCATGAAGAAAGTGTCGATGGAACTGGGTGGTAATGCCCCTTATATCGTATTTGACGATGCTGACATCGATGCGGCGGTAAAAGGCGCTATTGCCAATAAGTTCCGAAATGCCGGACAGGTCTGCGTCAGTGTGAACCGGTTTTATATTCATGAGTCCGTTTATGACGATTTCACTTACAAACTGGCAGAGGCTGTTCAGGCGCTGAAAGTCGGGAATGGTATGGAGGATGGTGTCGTCGTCGGGCCGCTGATTGAGCCTTCTGCGGTCGATAAAGTGCGTGAGCATGTTGAAGATGCCGTTGCGAAAGGGGCGAAAGTGCTGGCTGGCGGGAAACCGCACGCGCTCGGTGGGAACTTCTGGCAGCCTACGGTGCTGGGGGGAATGCAGCGACGGCATGAAACTGGCGAGTGAGGAGACATTCGGGCCTGTGGCGGCGTGCTTCCGCTTTACCAGCGAAGAAGAGGTGATTCAGCGCGCGAACAACACACCGTTTGGCCTGGCCGCTTACTTCTATACGCAAAACCTACAGAGGGTATTCCGTGTCTCCCAGGCCATTGAAAGCGGCATGATTGGGATAAACGAATGCGCGGTATCCACCGAACTGGGACCGTTTGGCGGGGTGAAAGAGTCTGGACTGGGCCGTGAGGGATCCGTGCTGGGGTTAGACGAATTTCTGGAAGTGAAAACCCTACATCTTGGCGGCCTGTAGCCAGCCCGGTACCGGGAAGGTGGCGATAGATGAATATCTATACATTTGATTTTGATGAAATTGAGGATCAGGACGACTTCTACCGTGAGTTTGCACGGATGTTCAGTCTGGCTAAAGAGCAAGTGAGTGATCTCGATTCCCTGTGGGACATCATCATGAAGGACGTGTTGCCGCTACCGCTGGAGATCGAGTTTGTACATTTACCCGACAAGTCACGCCGACGCTATGGCGCATTGATTTTATTGTTTGAGGAGGCGGAGGAAGAACTGGAAGGTCAACTGCGTTTTAATGTCCGTCATTGAGAGATAAAAAAAAGCCCCCGACAGTCGGGGGCAATGTCGTCGGACTAGACGACGAGGGTTTATTTGTACAATTCGGCAGTGGCATGCCAGGTGTCACCGCTACGGGCTTCGGTGATCTGATACGCTGATGCGCCTTTTTCCTGGGCTTTTTTTGTTCAGCATTTCATGCATGTCCATTGGGCTTGAGCCGATTGCACTTACGGAGACAGAGCCAATCGCTTCGCGATTTTGCGCTTGTTCTGCGTTGATAGAATCTGCGGCGAATGCGCCGAAAGAAAGAACAGAAAGAACGCTTAACGCAGCAACAGTTGTTTTGATTTTCATGATAAGTACCTCGTCGAATTTATTATTGGGGGGTCTTCGTTTCGTGACCCTCATCACAAAATCAAGTATACACTAATAACGCTATAAATTAATACCACGCTAATTGTTTCTGATGGTTTTAGGGACTAAAAAAATTTTTTTTATTCAGTTCAGGAATTAAAAATCAAGGTTTTTTATTTTATTATCATTAAAATCATAAAGTTATAGGTTTTTGCGATTTGTGCGGTTTTAGCTTTGGTTATTCACCATGTGAATGTTTTTTGGCAGATAAACGCACTAATTGTTAAAGGATAAGCAGCGATATTCACGGCGAATGCGCGAAAAGGCAGGGTTATCCCCCCGCCACGTTTGCGGCGGGGTGGAAGGGGTCAGAGCTCTTGTTCGAACAGTTCCAGAATAGCTTCGTAGAGATCTTTCACCGTAAAGCCATTAGCTGGGGTCGTAAAGATGGTGTCATCTCCGGCGATGGTGCCGAGAATACCTTCTGCTTTACCCAGGGAGTCCAGCAGGCGAGCGATCAATTGTGCTGCACCTGGGCTTGTGTGGATAACCACCACCGCATCATTAAAGTCGATATCAAGAACCAGGTTCTTCAGCGGGCTGGAGGTGGTGGGAACGCCCAGTTCAGCCGGGAGGCAGTAGACCATCTCCATTTTCGCGTTGCGGGTACGGACGGCACCAAACTTTGTCAGCATGCGTGAGACTTTGGACTGATTGATGTTATCAAAACCCTGATCCTGCAATGCGAGGACAATTTCGCCCTGAGAGCTGAATTTTTCTTCTTTAAGTAGCGCTTTGAACGCCTTTACTAATTCTTCTTGCTTAGCTGAGCTTCGCATAAGTCACCCGTAATATGAGAGTGGAAACAACATTATTATGCATACAGATGAATTTTTATGCAAACAGTCTGCCCAAATGAAGGCTGAAATAATGTTATGAAAGAGCGGAATTTTATCAAATTTCGTTATCAAGAAACATGCCTGTGTCACGCCTCGCAAATAAGCTTAAAAGTAAATTAATTGTTATCAAATTGATGTTGTTTTGGGCCGACAGTAGGGTATATTGTCACCACCTGTTGGAAAGTTGCTCTACTGCACAGACATCTTCGTATTACGTCAATTAAATGCATAAAAGCTAAATTCGCGTGACAACACAGAAATGAATACGCGTGATTGTATTCATAGAAATTGTGGTTTAACGTCGCCGCCGCGGAGCAACAAACACTTAGTTTATCAATATAATAAGGAGTTTAGGATGAAAGTCGCAGTCCTCGGCGCTGCTGGCGGTATCGGCCAGGCGCTTGCACTACTGTTAAAAACCCAACTGCCTTCAGGTTCAGAACTCTCCCTGTACGACATCGCTCCAGTGACTCCCGGTGTGGCCGTTGATCTGAGCCATATCCCAACTGCTGTGAAAATCAAAGGCTTCTCCGGTGAAGACGCGACCCCGGCACTGCACGGTGCTGACGTGGTGCTGATCTCCGCGGGCGTGGCGCGTAAACCGGGTATGGACCGTTCCGATCTGTTTAACGTCAACGCAGGTATCGTGAAGAACCTGGTACAGCAGATCGCGACGACCTGTCCGAAAGCCTGCATCGGTATCATCACCAACCCGGTGAATACCACCGTCGCCATTGCAGCAGAAGTACTGAAAAAAGCCGGCGTTTACGACAAAAATAAACTGTTTGGCGTGACCACGCTGGACATCATCCGCTCCAACACCTTTGTGGCGGAACTGAAAGGTAAACTGCCGACTGACGTTGAAGTGCCGGTTATTGGCGGACACTCTGGCGTGACCATTCTGCCACTGCTGTCGCAGATCCCGGGCGTGAGCTTCACTGACCAGGAAGTGGCTGACCTGACCAAACGTATCCAGAATGCGGGTACCGAAGTGGTTGAAGCGAAGGCGGGTGGCGGATCCGCAACCCTGTCTATGGGCCAGGCGGCTGCACGTTTTGGTCTTTCACTGGTTCGTGCACTGCAGGGCGAAAAAGGCGTTGTAGAATGTGCCTACGTTGAAGGCGACGGCCAGTACGCACGTTTCTTCTCGCAGCCGCTGCTGCTGGGTAAAAACGGCGTGGAAGAGCGTCAGTCTATCGGCAAACTGAGTGCATTCGAGCAGAACGCGCTGGAAGGCATGCTGGATACCCTGAAGAAAGATATCCAACTGGGTGAAGAGTTCGTTAACAAGTAAGCGAACCGTGAAGCCGTAAAAAAAACCGGAGCCAGTTCATCTGCCTCCGGTTTTTTATTGTCTGGCTACCGAAAACTAGTTAGTTGCCGGGTATTCCTGAATGGTAACCTGCAGTGTCAGCTGCTTATCATCACGCATGACAATCACCGGAATGACCGAGCCAGGGCGAATCTCAGCCACCTGGTCCATCGTTTCCAGCGCGGAGACGGCGGGTTTGCTGTTCACAGAGATAATCAGGTCGTTAACCTGAATACCTGCCTGCGCAGCAGGGCCATCTGGCGCCACTTCATTCACGACGATCCCCTGGATTTGGTCCATGCCGCCACCCTGGGCGTGCAGCGGCGCGATTTCACGACCGCCAATCCCAATGTAACCACGGATGACACGACCATCGCGGATGAGCTTATCCATAATTTTGGTCGCCAACTGGAACGGAATGGCAAAGCCGATCCCTTCTGGCGTTTCACCGTCATTGCTTTTATCAAACGACAGAGTGTTGATACCCATGAGCTCGCCCAGCGAGTTCACCAGCGCACCGCCGGAGTTACCGTGGTTGATAGAGGCATCTGTTTGCAGAAAGTTCTGCCGTCCGGTTGGGTTCAACCCGATACGCCCCGTGGCGCTGATAATACCCTGAGTAATGGTCTGTCCGAGGTTATAGGGGTTACCGATCGCCAGCACCACGTCGCCGATATGCGGAGAACGCTTGTTATTGATTGGAATCGTGGGCAGACCGCTGGTGGCGTTAATTTTCAGAACGGCCAGATCGGTCAACGTATCGGAGCCAACCAGCAGCGCTTCAAAGACACGCCCGTCCTGCAAGGCAACGATAATCTGATCGGCATCGTTGATTACATGCTTGTTGGTAATGATATAACCGCGTTGATCCATAATTACGCCGGAACCCAGGGTGCGGATTTCCAGTTGATTATGCGCGGTGCTGTTCATACTGCGGTTATAGACGTTGACCACAGCAGGGGCCGCGCGACGTACTGCAGAGTTATAGCTGGCGGGCGTCTCGTCGGCACTGTCATATTGCGGTGCAGAAAGCGTGTTGATTTTGCGAAGCGAAGGCATGGCAGCCAGAAGAATGGCGCCAACAATCAAACCTATTGCAACCGAACGTAAGAGCTTCACTAACATGATGGAGGCGTCATTAATAAAGGGAACGGCAGCAGCATATCACGAGTTAACCGGACATCACACGCGAGGCTGATGTCCGGGATCCTGGATTTAGCGCAGGAGCAAATAAATGCTCTCGTTTCCGCGAATAATCTGTAACGCGATAATGGACGGTTTGGCTTCCAGCACTTTACGCATTTCGGCGATAGAGTTTACCCGGTCACGGTTAACTCCGATGATCACATCATCCTTCTGCAGGCCAGCCTGTGCGGCAGGACTGCTCTTTTCAACGCTGTCAATTTTGATGCCTTTGCTGCCGTCTTTGAGCTGACCGTCGCTCAGCGTCGCTCCTTGCAATGCCGGCGCAATCATCTCTGCGCTGGCAGAAGAGGAGGTGCTGGTATCGAGCGTGACTTCCACTTCCTGTGGTTTGCCGTTACGTAACAGACCCAGCTTCACTTTGGTGCCAGGTTCTGTGGTGGCGATACGGGAGCGTAGCTCAGCAAAACTATTGAGCGGTTTACCGTTGAGGCTGGTGATCACATCGCCGGACTTAATACCCGCTTTGGCGGAACCGGAGTTTGGCAGCACTTCGCTGACAAAGGCACCGCGCTGCACGTCCATTTTGAACGCTTTGGCGATGTCGGCGGTCATTTCGGTCCCTTTAATGCCCAGAAGGCCGCGCTTGATTTCACCAAACTGAATCAACTGCTGTGCCAGAATGCGGGCCATATTGCTGGGGATAGCAAAACCGATCCCGACGCTGCCGCCGCCAGGCGCCAGGATGGCGGTGTTAATACCGATCAACTCACCGTTGAGGTTAAGCAGCGCGCCGCCGGAATTCCCGCGGTTAATTGAGGCATCGGTTTGAATAAAGTTTTCCAGACCTTCCAGGTTCAACCCGCTGCGTCCCAGCGCCGAGACGATACCTGAGGTGGCCGTTTGCCCCAGGCCAAACGGGTTACCGACCGCCACAGCGAAATCACCCACGCGCAGTTTATCCGAGTCAGCGATGGCGATTTGCGTAAGCTTGCTGGCGTTTTGAATTTGCAGCAGGGCGATGTCGCTTTGATCGTCGCTGCCAATCAGTTTGGCCTCAAATTCACGCCCGTCATTCAACTGAACGCTGATCTTTTGCGCCTGATTAATCACGTGGTTATTGGTCAGCACATAGCCTTTTTCGGCATCGATAATGACCCCGGAACCCAGCCCTTCAAACGGTTGTGCCTGTTGATCCGGCAGGTCATCGCCGAAGAATTTTTTAAATTCTTCGGGGACTTTCTGTGTCTGAGTGGCGGTGCCTTCAACCTTCACGCTGACAACGGCAGGCAGCACTTTTTCGAGCATTGGGGCAAGACTGGGAAGCGCGGGTTGGCCAGGGACCTGGCCGGGAATCGACGCAATGGCCTGAAACGGCGCCGAGAGAGTTAACCCGACACTTAACGCTAATGCACTCAACAGCTGGGTTTGTATTTTCATTGATCCTGCTCTCGTACCTTGAGTAAAGGGAAAGACGATTCAAAACAGTTTGATGTTATTGAATTTTCGATCAGCTAACAATGCGGATAATGATTAAATGATAGTCGGGACGGGAGAGAAGGGGTGGGCGCAATCGCTGCGCCCAGAAAAAATATTAACGGTGTGCGGTTAGTCGCGCTTTGCGCCACTGCGCAGCAGGCCGGAGGCGCCTTCGGAATAGTCACGCGGCATTTGTACCGGCGCCTGATCGTTGCTGGCTTCAGACTCGGCCAGACGGTTACGGAACGGGTTAGATTCGGCTGACAGTTCCGGCAGCAGGCTGCTGGAGCTTTTCGCCATGTGCTGATACAGCTGGCGGTAATCGTGGGCCATGGTGTCCAGCAACTCGGCGCTGCGGGCAAAATGGCTGACCAACTCTTCGCGGTACTCTTCCAGCTCTGCTTTGTTCTTTTCCAGCTCGTATTGCAACGCCTGTTGCTGACGTAACTTCCGGTTGCCAAAACGCATGGCTACAGCACCGACGATGATGCCGACGACTAACCCAATTAGCGCGTATTCCCAGGTCATGAACATCTCCCGTTGTCTTGTGTTTCCGTAGGGTGTTGGCTTGAGGCTTCATGCCTTCGCCTGATACTGCCACTATAACCGCTAATCCCGCAGAAGTGGAATCCCGTCTTTATATCGCGTAGTGTAGAACAGCCTTTTTTTCGTCAACCGTGAACGACGGCACATCGATTTTCAAGGAATAACAAGAACATCATGCAGAGCTTTACCCCCACATCGCGTTATCTGAAAGCCATTAACGATGGCACTCACCAACCCGACGACGTGCAAAAAGAGGCGGTCAATCGTCTGGAGAAGATTTACCAGGCGTTGATATCGGATAAAACCTCTGCCGCTGAAACAAAAGGGTTTATGGCCCGCGTTGGTAAGCTACTGGGAAAAAAGAAGACGCGCACAGCGTTCCGGTACGTGGCTTATATATGTGGGGAGGCGTAGGGCGGGGGAAAACCTGGCTCATGGATCTGTTCTACCACAGCCTGCCCGGCGTTCGTAAGCAGCGTCTGCATTTTCATCGCTTTATGCTGCGTGTGCATGAGGAGTTGACCGCATTGCAGGGGCAGACCGACCCGCTTGAAACTCTGGCGGACCGCTTTAAGGCCGAAACGGATGTGCTGTGCTTTGACGAGTTTTTTGTGTCTGATATTACCGATGCCATGCTGCTCGGCGGCCTGATGAAGGCGCTCTTTGCGCGCGGCATCACGCTGGTGGCGACCTCGAATATTCCCCCCTGATGAGCTATATCGCAACGGTTTACAGCGTGCGCGTTTTCTTCCTGCTATCGATGCGATTAAACAACATTGCGACATCATGAACGTAGATGCCGGCGTGGATTATCGTCTGCGGACGTTGACCCAGGCGCATTTGTGGCTCTCACCGCTGAACAATGAAACGCAGCAGCAGATGGACAACCTCTGGCTGGCGCTGGCGGGTGTCAAACGTGAACAGGGCCCGGTTCTGGAGATCAATCACCGGCCCCTTCCCACGCTTGGCGTGGAAAACCAGACGCTGGCAGTCTCATTCCACACGCTGTGCGTTGATGCCCGCAGCCAGCATGACTATATTGCGTTGTCGCGTCTCTACCACACGGTCATGCTGTTTGATGTACCCGTGATGACGCCGCTGATGGAAAGCGAAGCGCGCCGCTTCATCGCACTGGTGGATGAATTTTATGAACGTCACGTCAAGCTGGTGGTCAGCGCTGCCGTGCCTTTATATGAGGTGTATCAGGGGGGAGCGACTGAAGTTCGAGTTCCAGCGCTGCCTGTCGCGTTTGCAGGAGATGCAGAGCGAGGAATATCTCAAGCAAGAACACATGCCCTGACCGCGGCCAATAAACTGTTGTGCAAATCACATAAAGGGGTCGATCTTTGACCCCGACTTCTCTATAATCTTGCGACCCCACGTTACAAGAAAGTTTTTTTCCCAAAACTTTTTGTGTGCTGGCATTGGCTATTCGAAGGGGTAGGTTTGCCGGACTTTGTCGTGTGAACCTCAACTGACATAACGTTTGGGTGTTCACCAACGTGTAACTTATTTATTGGGTAAGCTTTTAATGAAAACTTTTACAGCTAAACCAGAAACCGTAAAACGCGACTGGTACGTTGTTGACGCGACCGGTAAAACTCTGGGCCGTCTGGCTACTGAACTGGCTCGTCGCCTGCGCGGTAAGCATAAAGCGGAATACACTCCGCACGTAGATACCGGTGATTACATCATCGTTCTGAACGCTGACAAAGTTGCTGTAACCGGCAACAAGCGTACTGACAAAGTGTACTATCACCACACCGGTCACATCGGTGGTATCAAAGAAGCGACCTTTGAAGAGATGATTGCTCGCCGTCCTGAGCGTGTGATTGAAATCGCGGTTAAAGGCATGCTGCCAAAAGGCCCGCTGGGTCGTGCTATGTTCCGTAAACTGAAAGTTTACGCTGGCAACGAGCACAACCACGCGGCACAGCAACCGCAAGTTCTTGACATCTAATCGGGATTATAGGCAATGGCTGAAAATCAATACTACGGCACTGGTCGCCGCAAAAGTTCCGCAGCTCGCGTTTTCATCAAACCGGGCAACGGCAAAATCGTTATCAACCAACGTTCTCTGGAACAGTACTTCGGTCGTGAAACTGCCCGCATGGTAGTTCGTCAGCCGCTGGAACTGGTCGACATGGTTGAGAAACTGGATCTGTACATCACTGTTAAAGGTGGTGGTATCTCTGGTCAGGCTGGTGCGATCCGTCACGGTATCACCCGCGCTCTGATGGAGTACGATGAGTCCCTGCGTGGCGAACTGCGTAAAGCAGGCTTCGTTACTCGTGATGCTCGTCAGGTTGAACGTAAGAAAGTCGGTCTGCGTAAAGCACGTCGTCGTCCGCAGTTCTCCAAACGTTAATTGTTTTCTGCCTCTGGCAGATTACTGTTGGCGAAAAAACCCGCTTCGGCGGGTTTTTTTTATGGATAAATCTGGCGTAATCCTCTGACAAAACCCTCTTTTTCCCCATTTCCAGAATCGACTCACCACAAAGGTCACAAAATCTGGTAAACTATCATCCAATTTTCTGCCCAAATATCGGGTATTGCTCATTTTTTGTTTGCTTTTTGAACGATGATGACATTTCCGAAGCGGGTGACATCACTTCTGACTGGCCATGCGATGGCCGGTAGCAGTAAAAATTCTGAATATACCTGGAGGTTTTCATGGCTGTCGCTGCCAACAAACGTTCGGTAATGACGCTGTTTTCTGGTCCTACTGACATCTATAGCCATCAGGTCCGCATTGTGCTGGCTGAGAAAGGTGTAAGTTTTGAGATCGAGCATGTGGAAAAGGACAATCCGCCTCAGGATCTGATTGACCTCAACCCGAATCAGAGCGTCCCGACACTGGTGGATCGTGAGCTGACCCTATGGGAATCTCGCATCATTATGGAATACCTGGATGAGCGTTTCCCGCATCCACCGCTGATGCCGGTTTATCCGGTTGCTCGTGGCGAAAGCCGCCTGTACATGCACCGTATCGAAAAAGACTGGTACACGCTGATGAACGTCATCGTGAACGGGTCTGCTTCAGAAGCTGACGTTGCCCGCAAACAGCTGCGTGAAGAACTGCAAGCTATTGCGCCGGTATTCGGTCAGAAACCGTATTTCCTGAGCGATGAATTCAGCCTGGTAGATTGCTACCTGGCGCCGCTGCTGTGGCGTCTGCCGCAACTGGGTATTGAGTTCAGCGGTGCGGGAGCGAAAGAGCTGAAAGGGTATATGACTCGCGTCTTCGAGCGTGATTCTTTCCTGGCGTCCTTAACCGAAGCTGAACGCGAAATGCGTCTTGGCCGGGGATAATACGGATGGATTTGTCACAGCTAACACCGCGCCGTCCTTATCTGCTGCGTGCTTTCTATGAGTGGTTGCTCGACAACCAGCTCACGCCGCACCTGGTGGTGGATGTGACGTTGCCTGGCGTGCATGTTCCAATGGAATATGCCCGTGACGGGCAAATTGTCCTGAACATTGCACCGCGTGCGGTAGGGAATCTGGAGCTGGCTAACGACGAAGTGCGTTTTAACGCGCGTTTCGGCGGCGTTCCGCGCCAGGTTTCTGTGCCGTTAGCGGCGGTGCTGGCGATTTATGCACGTGAAAACGGTGCCGGAACGATGTTCGAACCGGAAGCCGCTTATGACGAAGATGTGGCTAGTCTCAATGATGATGACGCGACATCAGGCGCAGAGAGCGAAACCGTTATGTCAGTTATTGACAGTGATAAGCCGGATCATGACGATGACAACAATCCGGATGACGATCCGCCGCCGCCACGCGGTGGACGACCAGCATTACGTGTTGTTAAATAGATAAAAACAGGCCCCACAGGGCCTGTTTTTGATCGCGCCGACCGTGGTTTCACCCTCCTTCCGATCCTGTGTTACGATGAGCCTGCTGTTGTTTGTCACCGTGACTCGCAAATAGGTCCTATGAACACATTCGATCCGCAAGCAGAAGATTCTCCAGCAACCATTGGGCGTAGCCTTCGTCGTCGTCCGTTGGCACGTAAAAAAGCTGTCGGAAATGGTTGAAGAAGAATTAGAGCAGATGATCCGTCGCCGTGAGTTTGGCGAGGGGGGAACAGTTGCCGTCCGAACGGGAGCTGATGGCTTTTTTCAACGTTGGTCGCCCCTCCGTGCGTGAAGCGCTGGCGGCGCTGAAGCGTAAAGGTCTGGTGCAAATCAATAACGGTGAACGCGCCCGCGTTTCGCGCCCTTCGGCGGACACCATCATTGGCGAGCTCTCCGGCATGGCGAAAGATTTCCTCGCGCATCCCGGCGGCATTGCTCATTTTGAGCAGCTACGCCTGTTCTTTGAATCCAGCCTTGTGCGCTATGCGGCGGAGAACGCCACGGATGAACAAATCGATCGACTGGCAAAAGCGCTAGAGATCAACAGCCAGTCGCTGGATGACAATACCCTGTTTATCCGCTCGGACGTGGATTTCCACCGCGTACTGGCGGAGATCCCTGGCAATCCTATCTTTATGGCGATCCACGTCGCGCTGCTGGACTGGCTGATCGCCGCACGCCCGACCGTGCCGGATCGCGAGCTTTACGAGCATAATAACGTGAGTTATCAGCAGCATATTGCCATTGTGGAGGCCATCCGCCAGCACGATCCCGACGAGGCCGATCGCGCCCTGCAATCTCATCTCAACAGCGTTTCCGCCACCTGGCACGCCCTCGGGAAACATTCAAAAATGCGCAAGTGATCGCGATCCTGACGATCGTTTAGTGAAGCAGATCGCACTATAAGCGTTCTGTATTGTATTGCTGCTTATTTGATCTGGTATAACAGGTATAAAGGTATGCAGTCAGATAACACTAATCAAGACAGAGGTCGTTATGGCAAAAGATTTACGAGGCGTAATGCCAGCGTTGTTAACCCCTTTCGATAACCAACAGAAACTGGATATTGAGAGCCTGCGCCGACTGGTGCGTTTCAACATCGCGCAGGGAATCGATGGGTTGTACGTGGGCGGCTCCACCGGTGAAGCCTTTGTGCAGAGCTGTGCGGAAAGGGAGCAGGTGCTGGAAGTGGTCGCGGAAGAGGCGAAGGGCAAGGTCACGCTGATCGCTCATGTTGGAACAGTCAGCACCCACGAGAGCCAGCAGCTCGCCCGTGCAGCGCATCGTTGCGGTTTTGACGCCGTCTCAGCGGTGACGCCGTTCTACTATCCGTTCAGCTTTGAAGAGCACTGCGATCATTACCGGGCCATTATTGATTCGGCGGATGGTTTGCCGATGGTGGTCTATAACATACCGGCGTTAAGCGGCGTGAAGTTAACGCTGGATCAGATCAACACGCTGGTGACGTTGCCTGGTGTAGGCGCACTGAAGCAAACATCGGGCGATCTGTTCCAGATGGAGCAGATCCGTCGCGAGCATCCGGATCTGGTGCTTTATAACGGTTATGACGAAATTTTCGCTTCAGGCCTGCTGGCGGGAGCAGATGGCGGTATCGGCAGCACTTACAACATCATGGGCTGGCGCTATCTGGGAATTGTGAAAGCGCTCAAAGAAGGTGACATCCGGACAGCGCAAAAGCTGCAAACAGAGTGCAATAAGGTTATCGATCTCCTCATTAAGGCTGGCGTGTTCCGCGGGCTGAAAACGGTTCTGCACTATATGGACGTGGTTTCTGTCCCGCTGTGCCGCAAACCGTTTGCCCCTGTGGATGAAAAATACGTGCCTGCATTGAAAGCACTGGCGGAACAATTGCTGGCGGAACGTTCCTGACGGGGTGCCGGATGGCGCTGACGCTTATCCGGCCAACAAAACACAACAGAACACGATACGTAGGCCGGATAAGGCGAAGCCGCCATCCGGCAATACAATAAAGAAATCGTCGGGAGAGTAAAATGAGTACTTCTACCCAAAGCATCCCGTGGTATCGCCATCTCAACCGGGCTCAATGGCGGGCATTTTCTGCCGCATGGCTGGGATATTTGTTGGATGGTTTTGATTTTGTGTTGATTGCTCTTGTGCTGACGGAAGTGCAAGGAGAGTTCGGGCTGACGACGGTTCAGGCGGCGAGCCTGATTTCGGCAGCCTTTATTTCCCGCTGGTTTGGCGGGTTAATGCTGGGCGCAATGGGCGACCGTTATGGGCGTCGACTGGCGATGGTCACCAGTATTATTCTGTTTTCCATGGGGACGCTGGCCTGTGGTTTTGCGCCGGGTTACACCACCATGTTTATCGCCCGACTGGTGATTGGCATGGGGATGGCAGGCGAATACGGCTCCAGTGCGACCTATGTTATTGAAAGCTGGCCGAAACACCTGCGCAATAAAGCCAGTGGTTTTCTAATCTCAGGTTTCTCCGTTGGCGCCGTCATCGCAGCTCAGGTGTACAGCCTGGTGGTGCCGGTCTGGGGCTGGCGCGCGCTGTTCTTCATTGGCATTCTGCCGATTATTTTTGCCCTCTGGCTGCGCAAAAACATACCAGAAGCTGAGGACTGGAAAGAGAAGCATGCAGGCAAAGCGCCGGTACGTACGATGGTCGATATTCTTTACCGGGGTGATCATCGCGTCGTCAATATTCTGATGACGATGGCGGCCGCGACGGCACTGTGGTTCTGCTTTGCCGGTGACCTGCAAAATGCAGCGATTGTCGCGGTGCTGGGGTTGTTGTGTGCGGTGATCTTTATCAGCTTTATGGTGCAAAGCAGCGGCAAGCGCTGGCCAACGGGCGTGATGCTCATGATCGTTGTCCTGTTCGCTTTCCTCTACTCGTGGCCGATTCAGGCATTGCTGCCTACTTATCTGAAAACGGAACTGGCATACGATCCTTCCACCGTGGCGCGGGTGCTGTTCTTTAGCGGTTTTGGCGCGGCGGTCGGCTGCTGCGTGGGGGGCTTCCTCGGTGACTGGCTGGGGACCCGCAAAGCTTATGTATGTAGCCTGCTGGCCTCGCAGGTGCTAATCATTCCGGTGTTTGCGATTGGCGGTACCAACGTCTGGGTACTTGGTTTGCTTCTGTTTTTCCAGCAGATGTTGGGGCAAGGGATTTCGGGGATTTTACCGAAACTGATTGGCGGTTATTTCGATACCGATCAACGTGCCGCCGGTCTGGGCTTCACCTATAACGTCGGGGCGCTCGGCGGAGCACTGGCACCGATTCTGGGGGGCGCTGATTGCCCAGCGACTGGATCTGGGTACTGCGCTGGGCTCGCTCTCTTTCAGCCTGACCTTTGTGGTTATCCTGTTGATTGGTCTGGATATGCCATCCCGCGTCCAGCGCTGGCTGCGACCAGAGGCGCTGCGTACGCATGATGCTATCGACGGTAAACCGTTTAGCGGCGCCATCCCGTTCGGCGGTGATAAAAGCCCCTTAGTCAAAAGCAAAAGTTAATCCATTTGCCCGGTCATGCACCGGGCAATACTCGTAAGGGAAGAAGCATGTCGTTACTTACACAACTGGATAAAAGCATTGCCGCGCGTGGTGGTCTGATAGTTTCCTGCCAGCCGGTTCCCGGCAGCCCGCTGGATAAACCTGAGATTGTGGCGGCGATGGCGCTGGCAGCTGAGCAGGCGGGGGCCGTCGCGTTACGTATTGAAGGTGTTGAGAATCTTAAGGCGACGCGTGCCGTGGTTTCCGTACCGATAATCGGCATTCTCAAGCGCGATCTCGCGGATTCACCGGTGCGCATCACCGCGTTTCTGGAAGATGTCGATGCCCTGGCGCAGGCCGGCGCTGACATTATCGCAATAGATGGCACCGACCGCGTGCGCCCGGTTCCGGTAGCGTCGCTGCTGGCCCGTATCCATCATCACCAGCTGTTGGCAATGGCCGATTGCTCGACGCGGGAGGACGGCCTGGCCTGTCAGGCACTCGGTGCGGAAATTATTGGCACCACGCTTTCGGGTTACACCACGGCAGAAACGCCTGAAGAGCCGGATCTGGCGCTGGTGAAAGCGCTGAGCGAAGCGGGTTGTCGCGTGATTGCTGAAGGCCGCTACAACACCCCGACGCAGGCTGGCGAAGCGATGCGCCACGGTGCCTGGGCGGTGACGGTGGGATCTGCGATTACCCGTCTGGAGCACATCTGTGAGTGGTATAACACGGCGCTGAAAAAGGCGGTTTTATGACGACGCTGGCCATTGATATTGGCGGTACGAAGCTTGCCGCCGCACTGGTGGGGGGAAGATTTGCAGATTCGCGAACGTCGCGAGCTGCCTACGCCCGCCAGTAAAACGTCGCAGGCGCTGAGGGAGGCGCTGAAAACGCTGGTGGAACCGTTGCAGTCGCAAGCGCATCGGGTGGCGATAGCCTCGACGGGGATTATCCGCGAAGGCAACCTGTTGGCGATAAACCCGAGAAATTTGGGCGGGTTGCTTCACTTTCCGCTGGTGCAAACGTTAGAAGATCTCACCGGTTTGCCAACGCTGGCAATCAATGATGCTCAGGCTGCGGCATGGGCGGAATACCACGCACTGAACGAGGATACGCGGGATATGGTGTTTATCACCGTTTCAACTGGCGTAGGCGGTGGTGTGGTCAGCGACGGTAAGCTCGTCACCGGTATCGGTGGTCTGGCCGGACACCTGGGTCATACCCTCGCGGACCCAAATGGGCCGGTGTGCGGCTGTGGACGAGTAGGATGCGTCGAGGCTATCGCATCGGGACGCGGTATTGCTGCTGCGGCGCAAGGTTCGCTTGCCGGATGCGATGCAAAAACCATTTTTTCCCACGCGGCAGAGGGTGATGAACAGGCCAGTCGCCTGATCGCTGACTCCGCACAGGTGCTGGCGCGGCTGATTGCCGATACGAAGGCGATCACGGATTGCCAGCGGGTGGTTGTTGGCGGCAGCGTTGGGCTGGCGCAGGGGTATCTCGCGCAAGTCCGCGCCTGTCTCGAACGCATGCCCCCCGGTTTATCACGTAGAATTAAGCACGGCATACTACCGCCACGACGCGGGACTGCTGGGCGCGGCATTGTTAGCGCAAGGAGAGAAGGATGATATTAGGTGAAGTTCGTTCGTTGTCTGCTGCCGGTTTACATCCCGTGCTGGAAGAGGCGCTGACGCTGGCGTTAACCGCCAGACCCCAGGAGCAAGCCCCTGGTCGCGTTGAGCTACGCGGGGACGATATCTTTATGAATGTCATGCAGTTTGCCACGCAATCGGCCACAGAGAAAAAGGCCGAACTGCACGAGCAATACATCGATATCCAGCTACTGCTGGCTGGAGAGGAGCGCATTCAGTTCGGCGTGGCGGACTCCGCGCGCCAGTGTGAAGAGTGTCATGTTGAGGAGGATTATCAACTTTGCCGTGAGATTGCTGGCCGTCAGAGCATTACCCTACAACCAGGCATGTTCGCGGTGTTTATGCCAGGTGAGCCGCACAAACCGGGATGCAGCGTGGGAGAACCGAAAGAGATTAAGAAAGTAGTCGTCAAGGTTCGCGCCAGCCTGTTAGTCGCATGATAATGCCGGATGGTTTTTACCATCCGGATTGACGTTTTCAGATGGTTAATCAGCGCTTCTTCCAGATCGGATTCCGAATACTCATCTTTCAGATCGAGGAATTCGAGAATAAAGGGATCGCGTATTGCGTGTTCTGGTAAGACTTCGGGCGCGGTGGGCGCAGCCTGTTGCAGCAAGGCGGGTTTATCATGAGACAGCAGTGTCCGTTCGTAAAACTGAGACGCGATTTGCCGATCGAGTTGTCGTACCGACCAGCCGTTGCGTAATGTCTCTTTCTCGTAAATGGTGCGGGCTTCGGGTTTTTTTAACTGACAGGAGACGGACATAAGCTGACCAGGGCAGCGGGAATATCCTGGCGAGTTGTACAAGAAGAGGAGATTCCGCAGACAGTGTCTGCGGAATTTCAATGTATTGAAAATAAAGATAAAAAGTACGTATTTGCCATAGGGTTCTTGTAGAAAAACCACGTTTATAGCGGCGGGTTAAATCTACGGACAGGTGCTCAATCAGTTTAGCACCTAGTTACAGATTGAAAATATATCGCTATCAGTACACTTAAGTGGATATACGGTCAATTCTTCTCAGCCCATTACATTTACTTACGGCGAAATTTGCGAGCCGCTTTCGAAGAATGAAGGTGGGATAGTGCGAAGAGTAAGGGGGACTCCCCTCTCTGATCGCGTACTCAGAGCAGGGGAGTCAGAAAGGTTTATTACACTTCCAGCCAGTTCATAATCCCGTCGGCGGCTTTGCGACCTTCGGCAATGGCGGTAACTACCAGATCTGAACCACGCACAATGTCACCACCGGCGAAGATTTTCGGGTTGCTGGTCTGGAAGGCGTTATCGCTGCCTTCCGGGGCGATAATGCGCCCCTGAGAGTCCAGCTCGACGCTGTGTTTTGCCAGCCACTCCATGCTGTGAGGGCGGAAACCAAATGCCATCACCACGGCATCCGCCGGAACGATATGCTCGGAACCCGGGACGATTTCCGCACGACGGCGGCCTTTTGCATCCGGCGCGCCCATTTCGGTACGGGCCATTTTCACACCGCTGACTTTACCATTCGCATTGATTTCAATACCCAGCGGCTGCACGTTGAACTGGAACTCCACACCTTCTTCACGCGCGTTTTTCACTTCGCGTCGGGAACCCGGCATGTTTTCTTCGTCACGGCGATAGGCACAGGTGACGTGCGTTGCGCCCTGGCGAACGGAGGTCCGCACGCAGTCCATAGCGGTATCGCCACCGCCCAGCACCACTACGCGTTTACCTTCCATATTGACGTACGGTTCGTCGGTCGTTTCACCAAAGCCCATGATCTGCTTCGTATTGGCGATCAGGAACGGCAGGGCATCGAATACGCCATCTGCGTCTTCGTTTTCCAGCCCGCCGCGCATGGACTGATAGGTACCTACGCCGAGGAATACCGCATCGTAATCTTTCAGCAGGTCGTCGAGCTGGACGTCACGTCCCACTTCCACATTCAGTTTGAACTCGATTCCCATGCCGGTGAAAATTTCACGGCGGCGGGTCATCACCTCTTTTTCCAGCTTGAAGGCCGGAATGCCAAAGGTCAGCAGGCCGCCAATCTCCGGGTGACGGTCAAACACCACAGCCTTCACGCCATTGCGGGTCAACACGTCGGCACAAGCCAGCCCGGCTGGACCGGCACCGATGATCGCGACCCGCTTGTCAGTCTGGCGAACGCCGGTCATATCCGGACGCCAGCCCATTTCGAACGCTTTATCATTGATATAACGCTCGATGTTGCCGATGGTCACGGCGCCGAACTCATCGTTTAGCGTGCAGGAACCTTCGCACAGACGATCCTGCGGGCACACGCGGCCGCACACTTCCGGCAGCGTATTGGTCTGGTGAGACAGTTCCGCGGCTTCGAAAATGCGCCCTTCGTTGGCGAGCTTTAGCCAGTTCGGAATGTAGTTATGAACCGGGCATTTCCACTCACAGTACGGGTTGCCGCAGGAAAGACAACGGTCCGCCTGCGCTTTTGCCTGACCTTCCGAAAACGGTTCGTAGATTTCAATAAACTCGATTTTGCGGATCTTCAGCGGTTTCTTCGGCGGATCAACACGCTGCAGGTCGATAAATTGGTATACGTTCTGACTCATTGCTGCTACCCCTTACTGCGCCTGCACGCGCAGCTCTGCTGCGCTACGACTACGGTGACCCAACAGTGCTTTTACATCACTGGACTTCGGCTTAACCAGCGCGAATTTGTTAGCGAAGGCTGACCAGTTAGCCAGGATCTCTTCCCCGCGCTGTGAACCGGTATGCTGCACGTGTTCGGTGATCAGGCCACGCAGATGCTCTTCGTGGATAGCCAGTTCATCAACGCCCAGCACTTCGACCAGTTCCGGGTTTACGCGTTTACGGAACTCACCATCTTCGTCCAGCACATAGGCGAACCCGCCCGTCATACCCGCGCCGAAGTTCACCCCGGTTTTGCCGAGGATACAGACGATCCCGCCGGTCATGTATTCACACCCGTTGTCGCCAATCCCTTCTACCACGGTAATTGCGCCGGAGTTACGCACGGCAAAACGTTCGCCTGCCCGCCCTGCGGCATACAGACGACCACCGGTCGCGCCATACAGGCAGGTGTTACCGATGATGCTGGCTTCATGGCTGCGGAAAGCGGAACCGACCGGTGGACGCACCGCCAGCAAACCACCCGCCATGCCTTTACCGACATAGTCGTTAGCATCGCCGGTCAGGTACAGCTCCACGCCGCCCGCGTTCCAGACGCCAAAGCTCTGGCCTGCCGTGCCGTTGAAGTACGCTTTAATCGGGTCAGAGGCCAGCCCCTGGTCACCATGTGTCTGGGCAATGTACCCAGAGAGCGACGCGCCAACGGAACGATCGGTGTTGCGAATATCGAACCAGAAGGTTTTGCTCTGGCGCTCATCGACATACGGTTTCGCCTGTTGCAGTAACTGCGCGTTCAGCACGCCATTATCAAACGGCGGATTGTTTTCGGTGCAGTGCAACGCTTTGCCGGGATGCGGCTCCGCGGTTTCCAGCAGTCGGGACAGTTCCAGTTTTTGCTGTTTGGCGGTAAACCCGTCCAGCTCCTTGAGCAGGTCGGTACGGCCAATCAGGTCCACAAGACGCGTCACGCCAAGCTGCGCCATCAGTTCGCGCGTTTCGCGAGCGATAAACTCAAAGTAGTTGGTCACTTTAAACGGCAGACCGTGATAATGGTTCTTGCGCAGTTTGTCGTCCTGGGTTGCCACACCGGTTGCACAGTTGTTGAGATGGCAAATACGCAGGTATTTACAGCCCAGCGCTACCATCGGGCCGGTACCGAAGCCGAAGCTTTCAGCACCGAGGATCGCCGCTTTGATGATATCCACGCCGGTTTTCAGACCACCATCGACCTGTAAACGAATCTTGTGACGCAGGCCGTTGGCAACCAGCGCTTGCTGAGTTTCCACCAGCCCCAGTTCCCACGGACAACCCGCGTATTTCACCGAGGAGAGCGGACTTGCGCCCGTACCGCCGTCATAACCGGCGATGGTGATCAGGTCAGCGTAGGCTTTCGCCACGCCGGTAGCGATGGTACCGACGCCCGGTTCGGACACCAGCTTCACGGAGATCATCGCCTTCGGGTTCACCTGTTTCAGGTCGAAAATGAGCTGCGCTAAATCCTCGATAGAGTAAATATCGTGGTGCGGCGGCGGGGAGATCAGCGTCACGCCCGGCACCGAGTAGCGCAGTTTGGCGATGTACGGCGTGACTTTATCACCCGGTAGCTGACCGCCTTCGCCCGGTTTCGCGCCCTGCGCGACTTTAATCTGAATCACGTCGGCGTTGACCAGATATGCTGGCGTTACGCCAAAGCGACCGGAAGCCACCTGTTTGATGCGGGAGACTTTGTTGGTGCCGTAGCGTGCCGGGTCTTCGCCGCCTTCGCCGGAGTTTGAGTTCCCGCCGATACTGTTCATCGCTTCCGCCAGCGCTTCGTGCGCTTCCGGGCTCAGTGCGCCGATAGACATCGCCGCGGTATCGAACCGTTTGAACAGTTCGCTCGCCGGTTCAACGTCATCAATGCTGACCGCGTTGTCGCCAGGATTAATCGCCAGCAGATCGCGCAGTGTTGTCGCGGGACGTTCATTGACCAGTTTTGCGTATTCCTGATAGTCGCTGTACTCACCGCTCTGTACCGCCTGTTGCAGCGTGCGTACCACGTCCGGGTTGTAAGCGTGGTATTCACCGCCGTGCACATACTTCAGCAGTCCGCCCTGGGGAATCGGTTTACGCGCCAGCCACGCGCGTTTGGACAGGTTCAGCAGGTCCTGCTGGAAGTCAGCAAAGCCCGCGCCGCCGATGCGACTGACCACGCCCTGGAAGCAGAGATTCACGACATCATCATGCAGGCCCACCGCTTCAAACAGTTTGGAGCAACGATAGGAAGCGATGGTCGAAATGCCCATTTTGGACATGATTTTGTACAACCCTTTATTGATGCCGTTACGGTAGTTCAGCATCACAGTACGGTAGTTTTTGGCGATCGCCTGGGTGTCGATCAGACGTCCCAGCGTCTCGTACGCGAGGTACGGGTAGATAGCCGTCGCGCCAAAGCCCAGCAGTACGGCGAAGTGGTGCGGGTCACGGGCGCTGGCGGTTTCGACGATGATGTTGGCATCGCAGCGCAGGCTCTGTTCTACCAGCCGCGTCTGTACCGCCCCGACCGCCATTGGGGCCGGGACCGGCAGACGATTTTTGCCGATATTACGATCCGTCAACACCAACAGAACGGTGCCGCTGCGTACCATCTGCTCGGCGGTATCGCACAGTGCTTTGACCGTCTCTTCCAGCGTGGTTTGCGTCGCATCGAAGGTGATATCCAGCCGGTCAGCACGATAGTGCTCTTCTTTCATCGTGGTGAGCTGTTGGAAATCGGAGTACAGCAGAATCGGTGATTTAAAGCTCAGACGGTGCGCCTGACCTTCCGCCTCGCAGAAGACGTTCATCTCGCGACCGATGCTGGTGGCCAGCGACATGACATGCGCTTCACGCAGCGGATCGATAGGGGGGGTTCGTCACCTGGGCAAACTGCTGACGGAAGTAGTCGTAAATGATGCGCGGCTGGCTGGAAAGTACGGCAAATGGGGTATCGTCACCCATTGAACCGACCGCTTCCTGACCGTTTTCGCCGAGCACGCGGAGAACGGAATCCAGCTCTTCGGCGCTGTAGTTAAACTGTTTCTGGTAGCTGGCGAGTGTATCGTCATCCAGCTCCCGCTGGCCCACCTGATCGTCAGCCAGATCTTCAAACGGCACCAGGCGGCGGACGTTTTTCTCCATCCACTCTTTATATGGATGGCGGCTTTTCAGGTCGTCATCCGTTTCGGCGGAATGCAGAATGCTACCGCCGCGGGTGTCGATAACCATCAGTTCGCCAGGGCCGACGCGGCCTTTTTCGACGACTTCGTCAGGCTGGTAGTCCCAGATCCCCACTTCAGACGCGCAGGTGATCAGCTTGTCTTTAGTGATGACATAGCGCGCCGGACGCAGACCATTACGGTCGAGGTTACAGGCTGCGAAACGCCCGTCGGACATGACGATACCGGCCGGGCCGTCCCACGGCTCCATATGCATGGAGTTAAAGTCGAAGAAGGCGCGCAGATCCGGGTCCATATCCGGGTTGTTCTGCCAGGCGGGCGGCACCAGCAGACGCATGGCGCGGATGATGTCCATCCCGCCCGCCAGCAGCAGTTCCAGCATGTTATCCATAGAACTGGAGTCGGAGCCGGTTTCGTTAACGAACGGCGCGGCGTCGTGCAGATCCGGGATCAGCGGGGTCTGGAATTTATAAGTACGGGCGCGAGCCCACTGGCGGTTACCGGTAATGGTGTTGATTTCGCCGTTGTGCGCCAGATAGCGGAACGGCTGTGCCAGCGGCCAGCGCGGCACGGTGTTCGTGGAGAAGCGCTGGTGAAACAGGCAAATGGCTGATTCCAGACGCAGATCCGCGAGGTCCAGGTAAAAGCGCGGCAGATCCGCCGGCATACACAGACCTTTATAGATGTTGACCAGGTTTGACAGGCTACAGACGTAGAAGTCTTTGTCTTCCTGCAGGCGTTTTTCAATACGGCGGCGGGCGATGAACAGACGACGTTCCATATCACGTGGACGCCAGCCCGCAGGCGCATTCACAAAAATTTGTTCAATACGCGGCAGGGAGGAGAGGGCGATTTCGCCCAGTACGCCTTCGTTGGTCGGCACATCGCGCCAGCCAACAATCGACAGAGTTTCTTGCTGAAGCTCTTCTTCGACAATACGGCGAGATGCTGCGGCCAGTTCAGGATCTTTGTTCAGGAAGATCATGCCGACCGCGTAGTTTTTGGCTAAACGCCAGCCGCGCTCTTGCGCAACGATGCGGAAGAAGCGGTCAGGTTTTTGCAGCAGCAGACCACAACCGTCGCCGGTTTTACCATCAGCGAGGATTGCGCCACGGTGCTGCATACGGGCCAGTGCGTGTATGGCGGTACGCACCACCTTGTGGCTAGGTTCGCCTTCTATGTGGGCGATCAGGCCGAAACCACAGTTATCCTTCTCAAGGGATTTATCGTACAACATATCAGTGAACCTCCCCAGGCTCTGCGTGACCCCTTCCGATACCGTTTGCGCACGGGCACACCAAGAGCATGGCGACGGGGTTTGCGTGTCATACGCTTACCTCGCATTCGCCCTCTTTATCATCCATTGCGCTTAGGTCAAACAAGTTTGAGGACTTGCTGTCAGAGGGAATCTCAATTACTGCATAAATATGATGAGCACACCGCTCATCCAGAAAGCTTCCAGCGGATTTCCAACTTATCGGGAATCCACACACAGGTCAAATGGCAATCTTATTTATCAAATAATGTGCTATAGAGCATGTATATTGATGAAAATATTAAAGATATTATCATTTTGACATTGAATTAACGTTCTGGAAACGAGACGAGGAGTGTGATCTGTCTCACTGTCATAACCGCTTGTTAGCTCATGTCTTCGCTTTATTCATCGTCAGATGCAGTGTTTTATGCTGGTTTGTTGTGGTATGGCGTTTCATGATACTGTTTTTGCGCAATCGACGTCAGAAGATAAAAAAAATGGCCGGGGATAAGGAAAAGTAATTGGCTGGGTTGTGAATGAAATATCGTTTATTTCGAATATATATGCAAATGATAAAAGCCTGCCGGGGCGATTGATCCAGGTCATCGCCGACAAGGGCTAAAAATGGCAGGCTTTGGCCTCTTTTCAAGGCGCGGTCTATCAGATTATGCAGTTACAGAAATTAGTCAATATGTTTGGTGGGGATCTTTCTCGTCGTTATGGGCAAAAGGTGCATAAACTGACGCTTCACGGCGGATTCAGCTGTCCGAATCGCGATGGCACCATCGGACGCGGCGGCTGTACTTTCTGTAATGTTGCCTCTTTTGCGGATGAAGCGCAGCAGCATCATTCGATCGCCGAACAACTCGCACATCAGGCGCATCTGGTTAATCGCGCGAAACGCTATCTGGCCTATTTTCAGGCCTATACCAGTACCTTTGCTGAAGTACAGGTGTTGCGCTCGATGTACCAGCAGGCCGTCAGCCAGGCCAGTATCGTCGGGTTGTGCGTGGGAACACGCCCCGACTGCGTACCGGATGCGGTGCTCGATCTGCTTTGCCAATATAAAGACCAGGGCTACGAAGTGTGGCTGGAACTGGGGTTGCAGACCGCGCATGACAAAACCCTGCACCGCATCAATCGCGGCCATGATTTTGCCTGTTACCAACGCACGACCCGCCTTGCCCGTGAGCGCGGTCTGAAAGTTTGTTCGCACCTTATAGTCGGCCTGCCGGGAGAAGGGCAAGCGGAATGCCTGCAAACGCTCGAACGGGTGGTTGACACCGGAGTGGATGGCATCAAACTGCATCCGTTACATATCGTGAAGGGCAGCATTATGGCAAAAGCCTGGGAAGCAGGGCGTCTGAACGGGATCGAACTGGATGACTACACGCAAACCGCAGGCGAAATGATCCGGCATACGCCGCCAGAAGTGATTTATCATCGCATTTCTGCCAGTGCACGACGCCCCACGTTACTGGCACCGCTGTGGTGCGAAAACCGCTGGACCGGAATGGTCGAGCTGGATCGTTATCTGAATACGCTCGGCGTGCAGGGTTCTGCGCTCGGACGGGCATGGGTTCCGCCCGGAACCTGAAGTATGACGGGCATTCGCATTTCTTGCACATTCTCTAACGTCTTGCCCAGAATTGAGTATTATTGTGCCAGGTTGTCGTAAAGGAAATCCCTGATGAAGCAAATTCGTATGCTGGCGCAGTACTATGTGGACCTGATGATGAAATTGGGTCTGGTGCGCTTTTCGCTGCTGTTGGCGTTAGCGCTCGTTGTGCTGGCAATTGTGGTGCAGATGGCGGTCACCATGGTGCTGCATGGTCGGGTCGAACAGATCGATGTCATCCGCTCTATTTTCTTTGGTTTGTTAATCACCCCCTGGGCGGTCTATTTTTTGTCGGTGGTGGTGGAGCAACTGGAGGAGTCTCGTCAGCGGTTATCCCGGCTGGTGCAGAAGCTGGAGGAGATGCGTGAGCGCGACCTTAAGCTCAACGTCCAACTGAAAGATAATATTTCGCAGCTGAATCAGGAGATTGCCGACCGCGAAAAGGCAGAGGCGGAACGCCAGTCAACGTTTGAGCAGCTCAAAGTTGAGATCAAAGAACGCGAAGAAGCGCAGATTCAGCTTGAACAACAATCCTCCTTCCTGCGTTCCTTTTTGGACGCCTCACCGGATCTGGTTTTTTATCGCAATGAAGATAAAGAGTTTTCCGGCTGTAACCGGGCGATGGAACTGCTCACCGGCAAAAGCGAAAAGCAGTTGGTGCATTTAAAGCCTGCTGACGTGTACTCGCCGGAGGCGGCCGAAAAGGTCATTGAGACCGACGAAAAAGTCTTCCGCCATAATGTGTCGCTGACCTATGAGCAATGGCTTGATTATCCGGACGGGCGTAAAGCCTGTTTTGAAATCCGCAAAGTCCCTTATTACGATCGCGTCGGTAAACGTCATGGCCTGATGGGTTTTGGTCGCGATATTACCGAGCGCAAGCGCTATCAGGATGCGCTTGAGCGCGCCAGCCGCGATAAAACCACTTTTATTTCCACCATCAGCCACGAACTGCGTACGCCGCTGAACGGAATTGTCGGCCTGAGCCGCATTCTGCTGGATACCGATCTGACGGCCGAACAGGAAAAATACCTGAAAACGATCCATGTCTCCGCCGTGACGTTGGGGAATATCTTCAACGATATCATTGATATGGATAAGATGGAGCGGCGTAAGGTTCAACTGGATAATCAGCCGGTGGATTTCACGAGCTTTATGGCCGATCTGGAAAACCTCTCCGGCCTGCAGGCGCAACAGAAAGGATTGCGTTTTGTGCTCGAACCGACCTTACCGCTGCCGCATAAAGTGGTGACTGACGGCACGCGTTTGCGCCAGATACTGTGGAACCTGATCAGCAACGCGGTGAAATTTACCCAGCAGGGCCAGGTGACCGTGCGCGTACGTTATGACGCAGGCAGCATTCTGCATTTTGAAGTAGAAGACTCCGGTATTGGCATTCCACAGGACGAGCAGGACAAAATTTTCGCCATGTATTATCAGGTCAAAGACAGCCACGGCGGAAAACCGGCGACCGGTACGGGTATCGGTCTGGCGGTCTCGCGTCGTCTGGCGAAAAACATGGGTGGGGATATCACCGTGGCAAGCCAGCCAGGCAAAGGCTCTGTCTTTACCCTGACAGTGAATGCGCCAGCAGTGGCAGAAGAAGTCGAAGATGCGTTTGACGATGACGATTTGCCACTGCCGGCGTTGAACGTTCTGCTGGTGGAAGATATCGAACTGAACGTCATTGTGGCGCGCTCGGTGCTGGAAAAACTGGGCAATAGCGTAGATGTCGCTATGACCGGGAAAGCGGCGCTGGAGATGTTCACGCCAGGCGAATATGACCTGGTGTTGCTGGATATTCAGTTGCCGGATATGACCGGCCTCGATATCTCACGAGAACTGACTCAGCGTTACGCGCGTGAAGATCTGCCACCGCTGGTGGCGCTTACGGCGAATGTCCTGAAAGATAAAAAAGAGTATCTGGATGCGGGTATGGATGACGTGCTGAGCAAGCCGCTGTCAGTACCGGCATTAACCGCCATGATTAAGAAGTACTGGGATACCCGAGACGAGGAGGAGTGCACGGTGAAATCTGAAGAGAGCAGTAAATCGCAAGCGCTATTAGATATTCCGATGCTGGAACAGTACATAGAGCTGGTGGGGCCGAAGCTAATTACCGATGGCCTGGCGGTGTTCGAGAAGATGATGCCGGGCTATTTAAGCGTTCTGGAGTCCAATCTGACCGCGCGTGACAAAAAAGGTGTGGTGGAAGAAGGGCACAAAATTAAAGGCGCTGCCGGTTCCGTTGGTCTTCGTCATCTGCAACAACTGGGGCAGCAGATCCAGTCACCCGATCTTCCTGCGTGGGAAGATAACGTGGGTGAATGGATTGAAGAGATGAAGCAGGAGTGGCAACACGACGTTGCAGTATTGAAGGCCTGGGTGGCAAACGCTGGAAAAAAATGACCCCGGCTAGACCGGGGTGCGCGAATACTGCGCCAACACCAGGGAAATCGTGGCTGCGCCGTAAGTGTTAATTGTGATTTAAAGGCGCAGCACTCAAATTCGGGCCGCACGCAGTTAAGATAGCAAATCTTAAATGCTTTGTTACATGAATCAGTTAAATGTGTGAAGCGTAGCATTTTAATCACAATTATTAATGTGCTGCTGATCGTAACGAAAAGGACATTTGAATGAAAAAAATAGGCGTAGTTCTTAGTGGATGCGGCGTGTATGACGGTGCTGAAATTCATGAGGCCGTACTGACGTTGCTGGCTATAGCCCGCAGTGGCGCGCAGGCCGTCTGCTTTGCGCCTGACAAAGCGCAGGCCGATGTGATTAATCATCTGACGGGCGAACCGATGGCGGAAACCCGTAATGTACTGATCGAAGCGGCTCGCATTACACGCGGCAATATTTGTCCGCTTTCTCAGGCAGTCTCAGCGGATCTGGATGCGCTGATTGTTCCCGGTGGTTTTGGCGCGGCTAAAAATTTAAGCAACTTTGCAAGCCTGGGCAGCGAATGCAGGATTGATCCGGATTTAGCCGCGCTTGCTCTGGCGATGCATCAGTCGGGCAAGCCGCTGGGTTTTATGTGCATCGCACCGGCCATGCTGCCGAAAATTTTCGACTTTCCGCTGCGTCTGACAATCGGAACTGATATCGATACGGCAGAAGTGCTGGAAGAGATGGGGGGCGGAGCATGTGCCGTGCCCGGTCGACGATATCGTTGTTGATGAAGACAATAAAATCGTCACTACGCCTGCCTATATGCTGGCGCAGGATATCGCTCAGGCGGCAATGGGTATCGAAAAACTGGTATCACGCGTGCTGGTTCTGGCGGAATGAAGAAAGGGGTTTTCGCCTTTCTGAGGCGAGTGATATTGCGCGTCGTGATTATCCTCGCCGTGTTTTGGGGCGGTGGCATTGCGCTGTTTAGCGTGGTGCCTGTGCCTTTTTCGGCGGTAATGGCCGAGCGGCAGATAGGCGCCTGGCTACAGGGTGACTTTGGCTATGTTGCTCATTCCGACTGGGTGAGCATGGATGAGATCTCTCCGTGGATGGGGTTAGCGGTAATTGCCGCAGAAGACCAGACCTTCCCGGACCACTGGGGTTTTGACGTTGCTGCCATCGAAAAAGCGCTGTCACATAATGAACGCCATGAAAGCCGTATTCGCGGTGCCTCAACGTTGTCACAGCAAACTGTTAAAAATCTCTTTCTTTGGGATGGTCGCAGTTGGCTGCGTAAAGGGCTGGAAGCCGGGCTTACGGTCGGTGTTGAAACTGTCTGGAGCAAAAAGAGGATCCTGACGGTATATCTGAATATTGCGGAATTTGGTGATGGTGTATTTGGTGTGGAAGCCGCAGCTCAGCGCTATTTTAATAAACCGGCCAGCCGATTGACTCAGTCCGAAGCGGCGCTGTTGGCTGCCGTATTACCCAATCCCTTGCGCTTTAAGGCCGCAGCGCCCTCAGGCTATGTGCGTAGCCGTCAGGCGTGGATACTGCGTCAAATGCGGCAGTTGGGCGGCGAGTCGTTTATGACCCGCCATGCACTGGATTAAGCTTCTCGCGAAGAGAGAGACAGCCCGCCGTGTTCTTTGGGTTGGGGAGCTTTTTCCAGCGCGACGGCCAGTACCGGTTGCGCGATAAAACGCTGCCACAATCTTTCCTGCTTACGTTGGCAGAACCATTTTGACCAGGTCGCCAGCGGAATCAATGTCCCTTCACCAATGTTATCGCAAACCACCGGCACCACTTCCGATTCGCTGATTCGGTGGCAGAGAACGTTCTGCGGTTTTAGCGTCATGGTCACGATGTGGTTATCACGCAGATAGCGTTTTAGCTTCTTCAGCAACTGACGCAACTCGGCAAAATCGTCTTCGTAACGACATTGTTTGGCAAATTCGGTAAGGGTGATGGATGGCTTGCCATCATAATCGGCAATCACATCGTAAACGTAACCTGTTCCGCAGTCAGTCTCTACCGTGCCGTAATAACGCGGGATACCACTCCAGTCTTTCAGATAGCGAGAGAGATGCGCATAGTACTTCAGTTCGCGCTGTGTCTCTCTGTCGCCGCCCTGACCACTGTTGTAAACGATCTTAATACAACGCTGGGCATCATCCGGATGCGCATAACATTTACGATGTCGTCCGGTGCCCAGGGGAGTCTCTGCTGATAAACGAATCATAAGTGATATCCTGGAAATATTTACTGACAATAATCCAGTATGAACGCTCAAGTTAAATGAAACCTAAACGACTTGTCTTAAGGTTTTCTTAAGGTATATCTTAAGTGAAAAAGCGCACGATTTGTACAGGTATGAGGCAAAAAAAATAAAAAAACGCCGGGTGGTGTTTTCTGTGAAGATATTCGTCGGGCGTGAAAATTTAGTCTTCGTCGAAACCCGAATTGAAAAGGGCGATGACGGCAGCCAGCGCTTCGACCTCTTGCGGACCGGAGGCTTCAATCTCAATTTGTCGGCCTTTGGCAGAGTCCAACATCAGCAGCGCAATAACGCTGTTGGCTTCCGCTTCGGTGCCTTCATCATTTCGTAGCAGGACTTCCGCATCAAATCCCTGCATTAACTCAAAAAGTTTCATTGCTGGGCGAGCATGCATGCCCAGCTTGTTCGTGATTTCAACAGTTTGCTTCACGGTCATGTTTTGCGTTTTTCCAGCGTACGATGGCGTGACTGTACGTTTTTACCGCGTGAGCGGAAGTAGTCTGCCAGCTGTTCTGCAATATACACCGAACGGTGTTTCCCGCCGGTACAACCGATAGCCACAGTCAGATAGCTACGGTTGTTGGTCTCCAGCATGGGTAACCATAGCTCAAGATAGCTGCGAGTCTGGTAGATAAAATTGTGTACTTCTGTGTGCCTGTCGAGGAAGGCGGCGACGGGCTTGTCGAGACCGGTCATCGGACGCAGTTTCGGGTCCCAGTGGGGGGTTCGGCAGAAAGCGGACGTCGAAGACGTAATCGGCATCGATGGGGATCCCGTGCTTAAAGCCGAAGGACTCAAACACCATCGTCAGTTCACGCTCACGTTTACCCAGCAGGCGGGTCCGCAGCATTTCCGCCAGTTCATGCACCGACATTTCTGACGTATCGACAATCAGGTCGGCGCGAGAACGCAGCGGTTCCAGTAAGTCACTTTCCTGATCGATGGCGCTTTCCAGCGACAGATTCTTGCTGGAAAGGGGGTGTAGACGACGGGTATCGCTGTAGCGACGAATCAATGTGTTGCGATCGGCATCAAGGAACAGCAGTTGCGGCGAGAACGCCTCAGGCAGGTTGTTCATCGCCTGCTCAAAAATTTCCGGCGACTCCGGCATATTGCGTACATCAATGCTGACGGCTGCCGAAATCTGGCGTTCGGCAAGCGTGCGAGCCAGATCGGGTAACAGCACCACGGGAAGGTTATCCACGCAGTAAAAACCCATATCTTCAAGCGCGCGCAGGGCGACAGATTTACCTGACCCTGAACGACCGCTGACGATCATCAGTACCATGTACTGTTTCTCCTCACCACGACAAAAGGGGAGTTATGCTTCATCCTGACCGCCTTCGGTGTCAGTGATGATTTGATACAACTCTTCATCGCTCTGCGCGGCGCGCAGTCGACGGCAGATCGTTTTATCCGCCAGACGCTTAGCCACCAGCGATAATGTATGCAGGTGCGTTTTGGTTTGATCCGCTGGCACCAGCAGGGCAAAAAGCAGATCAACGGGTTGATTATCAATCGCGTCGAAGGCGATGGGTGTTTCCAGTTGCACAAACACGCCGACGGCACGCAGGGTATCTTCTTCAAGCTTACCGTGCGGAATGGCGATCCCATTGCCGATGCCGGTACTGCCCATTTTTTCGCGCGTCAGGATCGCTTCAAAAACGACCTGCGGCGGTAAACTGAGCTGTTTTGCCGCCAGTTCACTGATGATTTCCAGCGCGCGTTTTTTGCTCTGGCAGTGAACGGCACTGCGCGTACATTCCTGGTTAAGTACACTGCTCAGTTGTAGAGTCGTATCGTTATTTATCATAATTTCACCTAAGAATTTGCCCCGCCGCGGCGAGACAAATTCGGAGCGCTAACTGTACAAATGGCCTGTTGTTGTGCACAACAGGCCGTCCTGCACCCGCTAACTGCCCGGACAATTAGTGTTGTTTCAGTTTATCTTTATGCTTTGTGAGCTGTCTTGCCAGCTTATCGATTAAGCCATCAATGGCCGCGTACATATCCTGACCTTCCGCGCTGGCGTGAATTTCGCCACCGTTTACATGCAGTGTTGCATCCGAGATGTGGGTGACCTTCTCCACCTTTAACACAATATAGACCTGATTGATTCTGTCAAAATAGTGTTCGAGTTTGGCGAACTTGGTATTAACAAAGTCACGCAGGGCTTCTGTTATCTCGACGTTGTTTCCAGTGATGTTGAGCTGCATAGTGTCTTCCTTATCGGTTGGGTCAAACCAGTTGTTTGCGCTGGTTTGACGGCGGAATGGATAAAGACTCTCGGTACTTCGCAACGGTGCGGCGCGCCACCATGATGCCTTGTTCCGACAGCATCGATGTTAGCTTGCTGTCGCTCAGGGGCTTCGCAGGGTTTTCCGCCGCAATCAACTTCTTCACCAGTGCGCGGATCGCGGTGGAGGAAGCTTCGCCACCCCCCCTCGGTATTCACATGGCTGGAGAAAAAATACTTCAGTTCAAAAATGCCGCGTGGACTGTGCAGATACTTCTGCGTCGTCACACGAGAAATGGTCGATTCGTGCATCTCGACGGCCTGAGCGATATCCGCCAACACCATCGGTTTCATAAATTCTTCGCCTTGCTCAAAGAAGGCTTGCTGCTGCTCAACGATACAACGGCTGACGCGCAGCAGGGTATCGTTGCGGCTCTCCAGACTCTTAATCAGCCACTTCGCGTCCTGCAAATTACTGCGGATGTACTGACTGTCGGCGTCATTACGCCCACCGTTGCACATCGCGGCGTAGTGCTGATTGATCTGCAGGCGAGGGAGGCTGTCTCCGTTGAGCTCGACCATCCAGTGGCCGTTATGCTTACGCACCAGCACGTCAGGGATCACGTATTCCGGTTCACCGGTCTGGATCGACTGCCCGGGGCGTGGATCGAGCGATTGGATCAGATTGACCGCTTCTTTGAGCACCTCTTCTTTGAGACGTGTGACGCGCATCAGAGTACGGAAGTCGTGGTTCGCCAGCAGATCGAGATGATCGCTGATGATCAACCGGGCTTCTTCAAGGAAAGGGGTCGCCTTGTCGAACTGCGAAAGCTGGATCAGCAGGCAATCACGCAGATCTTTTGCCGCCACGCCTACGGGATCAAACCGCTGAATACGTTTGAGAACGGCTTCAACTTCATCAAGACCGACCTCTTCATTGCCCATGCTTTCGAGGATGTCGTCCAGCGAAACGGTGAGATAACCGGTGTCGTCAACCGCATCCACAATCGACGTGGCGATGGCGCGGTCGGTATCGGAGAACGGGGTGAGTTCCACCTGCCACATCAGGTAATCCTGTAGGGTTTGCGTGGTTTCACCCTGATAAACGGGTAGCTCATCGTCAATGTAGTCACCGCTGGTGCCTGAAGGCGTACCGGCGGTGTAGATCTCATCCCAGCTGGCGTCGAGCGGCAACTCTTCCGGCATCTCTTTTTGTTCGAGGGCGTCGGCGGTATCCAGCGTTTCGCTGTCCTGGGTTTCGTGGGTATCAACTTCGTCGTGAAGATCGGTTTGCTCCAGCAGTGGATTGCTCTCCAGCGCTTGCTGGAGTTCCTGCTGCAGTTCCAGCGTGGACAACTGCAGCAGACGAATTGCCTGCTGTAGCTGCGGCGTCATCGCCAGTTGTTGGCTCAGCCTGAGTTGCAAACCTTGCTTCATGTTCAGAGTTGTTTTCTCCCGCTATGACGTCGCAAACTTCTACCCTATCAGAGTCTGAAGTCTTCCCCAAGGTATACGCGTTTCACGTGTTCGTCCTGCAGGATTTCTGTTGGCGTACCGTGCGCGATCAGGTGTCCCTGGCTCACGATATAGGCCCGCTCACACACGGCCAGCGTTTCGCGAACGTTATGGTCGGTAATCAATACGCCAAGACCGCTGTCACGCAGATGTTCAATAATGCGTTTGATATCGATAACAGATATGGGGTCAACGCCGGCAAACGGTTCGTCCAGCAGGATAAATTTAGGGTTGGCGGCCAGCGCACGGGCGATTTCCACACGGCGACGTTCCCCCCCCCGGAGAGCGACTGCCCCATGTTGTCGCGCAGATGCTCAATGTGGAACTCTTCCATCAGCTCATTAGCGCGGTCTTCACGCTGTTCGCTGGAGAGATCGTCACGAATTTGCAGAACGGCCATCAGGTTATCGTACACGCTCAGGCGACGAAAAATCGACGCTTCCTGCGGCAGATAGCCAATTCCGCGGCGCGCGCGGGCGTGCAACGGCAGCAGACTGATGTCTTCATCATCAATGATGATGTTACCGGCATCACGCGGCACAATGCCAACGACCATGTAGAAGGTGGTGGTTTTACCCGCACCGTTCGGCCCAAGCAGACCGACAATCTCGCCCGAGTTGACGGTCAGGCTGACATCTTCCACGACGCGGCGGCCTTTGTAGGCCTTCGCCAGATTCTTTGCAGTTAATGTTGCCATAGCGAATTAGTTACTCTTCTTCTGAGCCGGGGTCTGGTTTTTATCCTGCAACTGCGACGGCACCAGAACGGTGGTCACACGCTTGCCTTTCTCACTGAAGGCCTGCATTTTCTGCTCTTTCACCAGATAGGTAATTTTGTCCCCGGTGATGTTGCTGTCGAGCTGTTCCAGGTATGCATTGCCGGTGAGCACGACAAAATCTTTCGCCAGTTCATAATGCATTTTCGACGCGTGACCTTTTACCGGCTTACCGTTGTCCTGCATTTGATAGAACGTGGCCGGGTTGCCGAAGCCGTCAATGACCTCTTTACCCTCTTCACCGCCAGGGCGGGTCACGACCACTTTATCGGCGTTAATTTTGATAGTGCCCTGGGTCACAATGACATTACCGGTGAAGGTCACAACGTTGCCCTGCATATCCAGAGACTGCTGGTCCGATTCGATGTGGATCGGCTGTTCGGTATCGCCGGTGACGGCGAACGCCGGAATGCTGGCGGCCAGAAGTGAGCTGGCAAGCACAAGATTAAGGCTGAGTTTGTTTGTTTTGAATTTCATAGGAGGTTCTAACCTTTTCAATCAGCTCGGCGTTCTTGCTGCGTAAGTTGCCGCGCATTTTCAGTCCGCTGGAGTTAAAAGTTGTTCCGTATAACGTGACGAGGTCTTCAGAGGTAACATCCTGCGTCACCAGATTGATCTGCGCGTTATCGGTGGTAATTTTTCGAAGTTGAGCGTCAGGCACCAGCGCGTTGACTTCAACGTGACCATAAAGATACAGCATCCGATCCTCGGTCAGCCTGGCTTTATCCGCTTTGATTGACCACGTCGGGATCTTGTCCTTATCAAACGTCGTTAATACGGGTTGTGTGAACCACGAAACGGCCTGATCGGAATAATATTCAACATGTTGGGCGATCAAACGATAGCTCAGCGCGCCTTCCGGACTGTAGACCATGGTGTCCGTATGCTCGCTCTTATAGGTCGGATCGCTTGTATTCACGACCACCTGCGCCGTGTCGTCTTTATCGGCCAGGTTAATCCCAATCAGCACCAGCACGGCCAATGACAGGAGAATGATAACCCAACGTCTGGCTTTACTCATATCGATTGCCCTTTGGCCTCATCAAGCTTACCCTGCGCCAGTAATAATAAATCACAGACTTCTCGTACCGCGCCGCGCCCGCCCGCGATCTTCGTGACATAATCCGCGCGCGGAAGCAGTAACGGATGCGCATCCGCAACGGCAATGCTCAGGCCAATTTTTTCCATTACCGGCCAGTCAATCAGATCGTCACCGACGTAGGCTACGTTTTCCGGTGCAATCTCAAGCTTTGCCAGCAGATCGTAAAAGGCGACCAGCTTGTCCGACTGCCCCTGATACAGGTGCGTAATACCCAGTGTGGTACACCTTTCTTCTACTAGTTTAGCCTTTCGTCCGGTAATGATGGCGACGTCAATATCAGACGTCAGCGCACAACGGATCCCGTAACCGTCACGGACGTTAAAAGCCTTCAGTTCTTCACCGTTGTTGCCCATATAAATCAGGCCATCCGATAGCACGCCATCGACATCAAGAATCAGCAGACGGATATTCTCTGCCTTGGCGATGACGTCCGCGCTGACGGGTCCATAACAGGTCGCAAGCGACGCACCTGCTTTGCTCATTTCTCGTTATCCTTGAATTTCTACACAACGCCTGCACGCAGGAGATCATGCATATGTAACACACCCAGTAACTGGTCGCCATCGGCAACCATCACGGAGGTGATATGGCGGGACTGCATTAAGTTCAGGGCATCGACCGCCAGAATTCCTGGACGCACACGAATGCCCCCAGGCGTCATCACGTCGGCAATACCGAGCTGGCGCACGTCAACGCCCATATCAAAGACGCGACGTAAATCACCGTCGGTGAAGATACCGTCGATCTTCATCGCTTCATCGCAAATCACGGTCATGCCGAGGTTCTTGCGGGTGATTTCCAGCAGCGCATCGCGCAGGCTGGCTTCTTTGGTGACATGCGGGATCTCATCACCCGTATGCATAATATCGTTCACGCGCAGCAGCAGTTTACGCCCCAACGCGCCGCCCGGATGCGATAACGCGAAATCCTCCGCGGTAAATCCGCGCGCCTTTAACAACGCCACCGCCAGCGCATCGCCCATCACTAATGTGGCGGTGGTGCTGCTGGTCGGAGCCAGTCCAAGCGGACAGGCTTCTTGCGGTACTTTAACACACAGATGGACATCCGCAGCACGCGCCATGCTGCTTTCTGGTCGACCGGTGATGCAGATGAGCTGAACCTGCAGTCGCTTAAGAACCGGAATCAGGGCCGCGATCTCGCTGGATTCCCCCGGAGTTGGAGATGGCAATCACGACATCCTGCGAGGTCACCATTCCCAGATCGCCGTGGGCGGCTTCGCCAGGATGAACGAAGAATGACGAGGTTCCGGTGCTGGCAAAGGTCGCGGCCATTTTGCGGCCTATATGCCCCGATTTCCCCATGCCCATCACCACCACTTTGCCGGTGCAGTTGAACATTTTTTCACAAGCGAGAGTGAAATCCTGGTTGATGTACTGATCGAGCTCCGCCAGGCCTTCACGTTCAATTGCCAGAACTTCTTTGCCGGCTTGCTGAAAGTCAAAACCCGGTTGTAACGCTAAGTGCGACATATGTCTGTTTCCAGTTATCCAACGAGAAGTGGCGATAGCCAATACAACATCGCCAGCCATACGATAAAACCGCCGGTCAACAGCGCGCCCGCGCCGCGACCGGACTGGCGGGGACGCCGCCAGCAGAGTAATGCAAAGATGATGCTCACCAGCAGCATCACGCTGTAGTCACGGCTGAACGCCAGCGGGTTGACATCACCCGGCGTAATCAGAGCGGGAAGGCCGAGGACAATGGTGAGGTTAAAAATGTTCGCGCCGATGATATTGCCCACCGCGATATCGTTCTCACCTTTGCGCACGCCAGCAATAGCGGTAGCCAGTTCAGGCAGGCTGGTGCCAATTGCGATTACCGTCAGGCCAATTGTCAGTTCGCTCATCGCGAAATAATTGGCAATCACCGTGGCGTTATCCACCACCATTCGGGTGGCCATTGGCATGATAATCAGCGCAATGCCCAGCCATAAAAACGCCACCGGTAGCCCGCCTTCGCGCGGCAACTCGGCAACCTGTTCCCGGGTGAGGCTGTCATTGCCCTGACGCTCAGCGAGACGGGCGATTTTAACAATGAACAGCAGCCATAACACGGCCAATAGTAAAAGAAAGATACCATCGCTGCGGCTGAGTTGTCCGTCAAAGAGTACGGATCCGGCTACCACGCTAACCAGCAACATTAGCGGTAATTCGCGACGCAGAATATCGGAATGCACGGTAAAAGGGTGGATCAACGCGGCAAGGCCGAGGATCAATAAAATGTTGGTAATGTTAGAGCCGAGCGCGGCGCCGACGGCTAAATCTAACTGCCCGTGCAGAGAGGCGGCGACAGAAACAATAATTTCAGGCAGAGATGTGCCTATACTGACTACCGTCATACCGATAATCAGCGGCGGGATCCCGAACGTTCGGCACAGGATTGACGCGGCAAATACCAGGCGGTCGGCGCCGTAGACGACCAATAATAAACCAATGATTAACAGCGCCGTTGCTAAAAGCATCTAAAGTCCTTTCTTCAGGTATACTCGCCGGTCCACCGGGATCGTCTGGAAACCGTAACGAAGTCTTAATTTTGACTTTATGCAGCTAAAAAGTAAAACAAATGCCAGCTTTCGCTAACCAGGGCAGGTAATATTCTGTAAATATGATGAGTTCATGGTCAAATTCAGCGCCATGCTCAGATCAACAAGCAACACGAAGGATGAATCAATGGGTGAGTCTGTGGCGAATTTAGTCGATATGCGCGATGTCAGCTTTACGCGTGGCGATCGCTGCATTTTCGATAATATCTCCCTGACCGTGCCGCGTGGAAAGATCACCGCGATCATGGGGCCATCAGGCATCGGTAAAACGACGCTGTTGCGCCTGATTGGCGGACAAATTCCGCCTGATAAAGGAGAGATCCTGTTTGATGGCGAGAACATTCCTGAGATGTCTCGCTCGCGCCTCTACACGGTACGCAAACGGATGAGTATGCTGTTTCAGTCGGGGGCGCTGTTCACCGATATGAACGTGTTTGATAACGTTGCCTATCCGCTGCACGAACATACCACGCTTCCCGCACCGTTACTGAAAAGCACGGTGATGATGAAACTGGAAGCGGTCGGTCTGCGCGGGGCGGCAAAACTGATGCCCTCAGAGCTGTCTGGTGGGATGGCGCGCCGGGCGGCGTTAGCGCGCGCCATTGCGCTGGAACCGGATCTCATCATGTTTGATGAGCCGTTTGTCGGCCAGGATCCGATCACCATGGGTGTGCTGGTCAAACTGATTTCAGAATTAAACAGTGCGCTGGGCGTGACCTGTATCGTGGTCTCTCACGATGTGCCTGAGGTCCTGAGCATTGCCGATCACGCCTGGATTATGGCGGACAAAAAAGATTGTGGCCCACGGCAGCGCGCAGGCGTTGCAAGAGAATGACGACCCGCGTGTGCGTCAGTTCCTGGATGGCATTGCAGACGGGCCGGTCCCGTTCCGCTATCCTGCGGGCGATTATCACTCTGATTTACTCGGAACAGGGAGTTAAGCCACTCATGCTGTTAAATGCACTGGCAACGCTGGGACATAAGGGGATTAAAACCCTCAGAACGTTCGGGCGTGCCGGGTTAATGTTGTTCAATGCGCTGGTCGGCAAACCGGAATTTCGTAAACACGCGCCACTGCTGGTGCGCCAGCTTTATAATGTGGGCGTCCTGTCGATGCTCATCATTATTGTCTCTGGCGTGTTTATCGGCATGGTGCTGGGTTTGCAGGGCTATCTGGTACTCACCACCTACAGTGCGGAAACCAGTCTGGGGATGTTAGTGGCGTTGTCGCTGCTGCGTGAACTCGGTCCGGTCGTCGCCGCGCTGCTGTTTGCGGGGCGTGCGGGCTCTGCGTTGACCGCTGAAATTGGCCTGATGCGCGCGACGGAGCAGCTTTCCAGTATGGAAATGATGGCCGTCGATCCACTGCGCCGGGTGATCTCTCCGCGTTTCTGGGCGGGCGTGATTTCGCTGCCGCTGCTGACGATTTTGTTTGTGGCCGTCGGGATCTGGGGCGGTTCTCTGGTCGGCGTAAGCTGGAAGGGGATTGATGCCGGCTTCTTCTGGTCTGCGATGCAGAATGCCGTCGACTGGCGTCTGGATCTGGTCAACTGTTTGATTAAAAGCGTGGTGTTCGCTATCACGGTCACCTGGATTGCATTGTTCAATGGGTATGATGCGATTCCGACCTCGGCGGGAATCAGCCGGGCAACCACACGCACCGTTGTGCATTCGTCGCTGGCCGTTCTGGGTCTGGACTTTGTACTGACCGCATTGATGTTTGGGAATTGAGTTCATGCAAACGAAAAAAAATGAAATTTGGGTGGGGATCTTCTTGTTAGCCGCATTGCTGGCCGCGCTGTTTGTCTGCCTGAAGGCGGCCAACGTGACCTCTATACGTACAGAACCGACCTACACGATTTACGCGACATTCGATAATATCGGCGGCCTGAAAGTGCGCTCGCCGGTGCGTATCGGTGGCGTGGTGGTGGGGCGCGTGGCGGACATATCCCTGGATCCAAAGACCTATTTACCGCGCGTGACGCTGGACATCGAAGAGCGCTATAACCACATCCCTGATACCAGTTCTCTGAGCATCCGCACGTCGGGTCTGCTGGGGGGAACAGTATCTGGCGCTGAACGTCGGTTTTGAAGATCCTGAACTGGGAACGTCTATCCTCAAAGATGGCGGCACAATCCAGGACACCAAATCCGCGATGGTGCTGGAAGACATGATTGGTCAGTTCCTTTACAACAGCAACAGTAAAGGCGATGACAATAAGAATTCTGGCGATGCGTCGGCACCGAACGAAGGCCATAATGAAGCCACTGGGCCTGCGGGCACAACGAATTAATCTCAGGAGAATCGAATTATGCTTAAGCGTTTAATGATGGTGGCTCTGCTGGTGATTGCACCGCTGAGCACCGCCATTGCAGCCGATCAAACCAATCCTTACAAGTTGATGGATGAAGCGGCGCAGAAAACCTTCGACCGCCTGAAAAACGAACAGCCGAAAATCCGTTCTAATCCGGACTATCTGCGTGATGTGGTTGACCAGGAGCTGCTGCCGTATGTGCAGGTGAAATATGCTGGTGCGCTGGTGTTGGGCCGTTACTACAAAGAGGCCACGCCGGCGCAGCGTGAAGCCTATTTCGCCGCGTTTCGTGAATACCTGAAACAGGCTTACGGTCAGGCGCTGGCGATGTATCACGGCCAGACGTACCAGATTGCTCCGGAACAACCGTTGGGCGATGCGACCATCGTTCCGATCCGCGTGACGATCCTCGATCCAAACGGTCGTCCTCCGGTACGTCTGGATTTCCAGTGGCGTAAAAACACGCAGACGGGTCACTGGCAGGCCTATGACATGATTGCCGAAGGCGTCAGCATGATCACCACCAAACAGAATGAGTGGAGCGATCTGCTGCGTACTAAAGGAATCGATGGTCTGACGGCGCAACTGAAATCTATCGCGCAGCAAAAAATCACGCTGGAAGAGAAGAAGTAATGACCCAGTCACTCAACTGGACGCGTGACGGTGACAAACTGGCGCTGGTGGGAGAACTGGACCAGGACGTGCTGAATCCCTTATGGGATGCGCGCGTCGAGGCGATGACGGGCGTGACCTGTATCGATCTCAGCCAGGTTTCCCGAGTGGATACAGGGGGGACTGGCGTTGCTGGTTCATCTCATCAGTCTGGCAAAAAAAGCAGGGCAACGAGGTGTCGCTGACGGGGGGTGAACGACAAAGTCTTTACTCTGGCGAAACTCTATAATTTGCCGGCTGACGTGCTTCCCCGCCTGTAATCCATGCCGGATGGCGGCGTAGACGCCTTATCCGGCCTACACTTCTTCTTGTTTTCGTAGGCCGGATAAGACGCGCTAGCGTCGCCATCCGGCTTTTTGCTGCGGTGATTTAGCCGCTTATCTTCTTGCTTATTTATGACAGCGCAACTTTGCTCTAAGATGTTGGGCTGTTTTCTCAATCTGACGAATGAAGAGCCCATGGAAAATAATGAAATTCAGAGCGTGCTGATGAACGCACTCTCCCTCCAGGAAGTCCACGTCTCTGGCGATGGCAGTCACTTTCAGGTTATTGCCGTGGGTGAGATGTTTGACGGCATGAGCCGGGTGAAGAAGCAGCAGTCGGTTTACGCGCCGCTGATGGAGTACATTGCCGACAACCGCATTCATGCCCTGTCGATCAAAGCATATACCCCCCGCAGAGTGGGCGCGCGATCGCAAACTAAATGGTTTTTGAGTTACGGGTGACGCACCGGTAACGACGATGAATTTTAACTGAGAACAACATCATGGATAAATTTCGTGTACAGGGGCCAACCCGGCTCCAGGGCGAAGTCACAATTTCTGGCGCGAAAAACGCCGCTCTGCCGATCCTTTTTGCTGCACTGCTGGCAGAAGAGCCGGTAGAGATCCAGAACGTCCCGAAATTGAAGGACGTTGATACCTCGATGAAACTGCTGGGTCAGCTTGGCGCGAAAGTGGAACGCAATGGCTCCGTGCACATCGATGCCCGCGAGGTAAATGTTTTCTGCGCTCCGTATGAACTGGTGAAAACCATGCGCGCATCGATCTGGGCCCTGGGACCGCTGGTAGCCCGTTTTGGTCAGGGTCAGGTTTCTCTGCCTGGCGGTTGCACGATCGGTGCACGTCCGGTTGACCTGCATATCACCGGTCTGGAGCAACTGGGCGCCACGATCACGCTGGAAGAAGGCTATGTGAAAGCCTCTGTGGATGGCCGCCTGAAAGGTGCGCATATCGTTATGGATAAAGTCAGCGTTGGCGCAACGGTCACCATCATGTGTGCCGCCACCCTGGCGGAAGGCACCACCATCATCGAAAACGCCGCACGTGAACCAGAAATTGTCGACACGGCCAACTTCCTGATTACGCTGGGAGCGAAAATTTCCGGCCAGGGTACCGATCGTATCACCATTGAGGGCGTAGAACGTCTGGGCGGCGGTGTCTATCGCGTATTGCCGGACCGTATCGAAACCGGGACTTTCCTGGTGGCAGCGGCGATTTCTCGCGGCAAAATCATCTGCCGTAACGCGCAGCCGGATACGCTGGACGCGGTACTGGCGAAACTGCGCGATGCCGGCGCGGATATCGAAGTGGGTGAAGACTGGATCAGCCTCGACATGCACGGTAAACGTCCGAAAGCCGTCAACGTGCGCACCGCGCCGCATCCGGCATTTCCGACAGACATGCAAGCCCAGTTCACGCTGCTGAACCTGGTGGCGGAAGGGACAGGGTTCATCACGGAAACCGTGTTTGAAAATCGCTTTATGCACGTGCCTGAACTGAGTCGTATGGGTGCTCACGCAGAAATCGAAAGCAATACCGTGATTTGTCATGGTGTTGATAAACTTTCCGGTGCGCAAGTAATGGCGACGGATCTCCGTGCATCTGCCAGTCTGGTACTGGCGGGCTGTATTGCGGAAGGAACGACGGTTGTTGATCGTATTTATCATATCGATCGCGGTTACGAGCGTATCGAAGATAAACTGCGTGCACTGGGCGCCAATATCGAGCGCGTGAAAGCCGAATAATTGTGCGCCATTGCGTAGCCCCGAGGCGCTGTGCGGGGCTACTGCTTCGAGGCTTACTCTACATCCTGCTTTTCCCGGCGCGCAGCTCGCATCAGACGCGTCCTGTCGATGAATTCGTGTGTTTTGGCATCATGGTAGCGTGACGGCCAGATCACCCAGGGTTCCGTCCCGAGTGCTTTCGCAATAATCAACTCGCCTTTCGGCCATGGTCGGGTTAAAGCGTTTGCCAGCGTGGAGGAACTTAATCCATGTCTGCGCGATTCGGCAGCCATGGATGTTCCTTTTTTACGTAACCCGGCAATGATATCTGCCGGATGCCAGTCAATGAGTTTGCTCTCCATTTTCCCCTCGCTCGTGGTCTTCATTGTTGATTTGAACATTTAACCTGTAGAAGACACTATACGCTCAGAGAACTGATGTTCTAATAAGTTCGAGTAAAGAGTTTATATATTCAGAATTTATTAAGGATTATTGCGCTGATTGCAAAGGAAAAGAGAGGTGGGGTGGTTTTTACCAGAGCTTTCTGGAATCATCCCGCACGGACTGGCGGGATGATTACCTTGTCATCAACGGTCACGCTGGACAGCGATATGTGCCAGGCCGATCAACGCTTCGCGCCATTGGGAATCCGGCAGCACTTGCAGCGAGGCGATGGCTTTGTCAGCCTCTTCTTCCGCACGCTGGCGTGTCCATTCCAGTGAGCCGCAGGCGTTCATCGCTTCCAGCACCGGTTCCAGAAGGTGTCGGCCATTGCCTTGTTCAATAGCGCTACGAATCATTTGCGCTTGCTCAGGCGTGCCGTTGCGCATCGCATGCAGCAGCGGTAACGTAGGTTTGCCTTCGTTCAGGTCATCGCCGACATTTTTACCGAGCTGCTCGCCATCGGCGTTATAATCCAACAGATCGTCAATCAACTGGAATGCGGTGCCCAGATAGCGACCATAGTCCTGCAGCCCTTTTTCCTCCGCTTCGCTACAACCTGCAAGGATACCGGAACACTGCGCTGCGGCTTCAAACAGACGCGCTGTTTTACTGTAGATCACCCGCATATAGCTTTCTTCCGTAATGTCCGGGTCGTTAACGTTCATTAACTGCAGGACTTCACCTTCAGCAATAACGTTCACGGCTTCAGACATCACTTCCAGTACTTTCAGCGAGCCGAGGCTGGTCATCATCTGGAAAGCGCGGGTATAGATAAAATCACCAACCAGCACGCTGGCAGCATTGCCAAACGCGGCATTCGCCGTCGCTTTACCCCGGCGCATATCAGATTCATCCACCACATCGTCATGAAGCAGGGTTGCAGTGTGAATAAATTCTATCAGCGCCGCGATCGTGACATGGGCGTTTCCCTGATAGCCAACGGCGCGCGCGGCGAGGACGGCGATCATCGGACGAATGCGTTTACCGCCACCGCTGACAATGTAATAGCCTAACTGATTGATCAGTTGGACGTCGGAATTAAGCTGTTCAAGGATTGTCGCATTGACACCCGCCATATCTTGCGCGGTTAACTCATTGATTTTTTCTAAATTCATCGCAAAAGCCGGGCTTTTCGCCCCGTTTACCTCATCATGCGGCAAGGTAACTTAGGGTTTAGGGTTAGAAATATATGCTGATTGTACTGAAAAAACGCCGCAGATAAACGTTACCGTACACGTTGTGTTTTTTTTCTTCATGTATTGACTGTAGCACTTGTCAAAGGCTCACGTTTTGCGTAATATTCGCGCCCTATTGTGAATATTTATAGCGCGCTCTGAATCATTGAAAAGGTGTGCGCGGAAGCGGAGTTTTTTATGTACGCGGTTTTCCAAAGTGGTGGTAAACAACACCGAGTAAGCGAAGGTCAGACCGTTCGCCTGGAAAAGCTGGACATCGCAACTGGCGAATCTATTGAATTCGCTGAAGTTCTGATGATCGCAAACGGTGAAGATGTCAAAATCGGCGTTCCTTTCGTTGATGGCGGCGTTATCAAAGCTGAAGTTGTTGCTCACGGTCGTGGCGAGAAAGTTAAAATCGTTAAGTTTCGTCGTCGTAAACACTATCGTAAGCAGCAGGGCCATCGTCAGTGGTTCACTGATGTGAAAATTACTGGCATCAGCGCCTAAGACCTGAGGAGAGATTTAAATGGCACATAAAAAAGGCTGGCGGCTCCACTCGTAACGGTCGCGATTCAGAAGCTAAACGCCTTGGCGTTAAGCGTTTCGGTGGCGAATCCGTTCTGGCGGGTAGCATCATCGTTCGTCAACGTGGTACCAAGTTCCACGCGGGCACTAACGTAGGTTGCGGTCGTGACCACACTCTGTTTGCGAAAGCAGACGGTAAAGTGAAATTTGAAGTTAAAGGCCCGAACAACCGTAAATACATCAGCATCGTTGCTGAGTAAGTTTTTCGTGGTCCGGTAACGGATAAAAGCCCCGCACCTTGTTGCGGGGCTTTTTTACATTCGATGACCGGTAAATATGCTCGTGAAACCGTTTGTATGGGATAACGAGCCCTTGCAGGGAAAACGGGCATGAAGCAGCAGGCTGGCATTGGTATTCTTTTGGCACTCACGACCGCGATTTGTTGGGGCGCTTTGCCAATTGCTATGAAACAGGTGCTGGAGGTGATGGAACCTCCTACCATCGTGTTTTACCGTTTTTTTAATCGCCAGTATTGGCCTCGGCGCGATTCTGGCCGCGAAGCGTAAGCTGCCGCCGTTGCGAATTTTTCGCAAAGCGCGCTGGCTGATCCTGTTGGCAATTGCTACCGCTGGACTCTTTGGAAACTTTATTCTGTTCAGCTCTTCCCTGCAGTATTTGAGCCCGACGGCTTCGCAGGTGATCGGTCAACTGTCGCCAGTGGGGATGATGGTCGCAAGCGTATTTATTCTTAAAGAGAAAATGCGCGGTACGCAGATTGTCGGCGCGATAATGCTGCTGAGTGGCCTGGTGATGTTCTTTAACACCAGTCTGATCGAAATTTTTACCAAACTGACGGATTACACCTGGGGTGTCATTTTTGGCGTCGGTGCGGCGATGGTCTGGGTCAGTTATGGCGTCGCGCAAAAGGTGTTATTGCGGCGGCTGGCGTCACCGCAGATCCTGTTTTTACTGTACACTTTATGTACGATAGCGCTATTGCCGCTGGCAAAGCCTGGCGTGATAGCCCAGCTCAATGACTGGCAGCTTGCTTGTTTGATTTTCTGTGGGCTGAATACGCTGGTAGGATATGGCGCCCTGGCGGAAGCGATGGCGCGTTGGCAGGCAGCTCAGGTGAGCGCATTAATCACGCTCACGCCGCTGTTTACGCTGTTATTTTCAGATCTTTTATCTATGGCCTGGCCCGATTTCTTCGCCAGACCGATGTTAAACCTTTTAGGTTATCTCGGTGCGTTTGTCGTGGTTGCGGGCGCGATGTACTCCGCCATTGGTCATCGTATTTGGGGCGGATTACGTAAGCATGAATCGGTGGTATCGCAGCCCCGCTCAGGCGAATGATTTACGGAGAGTAAAATGAAGTTTGTTGATGAAGCAACGATTTTGGTCGTTGCAGGCGATGGCGGTAATGGTTGCGTAAGCTTCCGCCGTGAAAAATATATCCCGAAAGGCGGCCCGGACGGCGGCGATGGCGGTGATGGTGGCGACGTCTGGATGGAAGCCGACGAAAACCTGAACACGCTGATCGATTACCGTTTTGAGAAATCATTCCGCGCTGAGCGCGGTCAGAATGGCGCCAGCCGTGACTGTACCGGTAAACGCGGGAAAGATGTCACTATTAAAGTGCCGGTAGGTACGCGTGTGATCGACCAGGGCACGGGCGAAACCATGGGCGACATGACTAAGCACGGCCAGCGTCTGATGGTTGCAAAAGGTGGCTGGCATGGCCTGGGTAACACCCGTTTTAAATCTTCCGTCAACCGTACGCCACGTCAGAAAACGATGGGGACGCCGGGTGACAAGCGTGACCTGCTGCTGGAGCTGTTGCTGCTGGCGGACGTGGGCATGCTGGGGATGCCAAATGCGGGTAAATCCACCTTTATCCGCGCGGTCTCCGCGGCGAAACCGAAAGTGGCGGATTATCCGTTTACCACGCTGGTGCCGAGCCTCGGCGTTGTCCGTATGGATAACGAGAAGAGCTTCGTGGTGGCGGACATTCCCGGACTGATTGAAGGCGCTGCGGAAGGTGCCGGTCTGGGTATCCGTTTCCTGAAACACCTTGAGCGTTGCCGCGTATTATTGCATCTCATCGACATCGATCCGATTGACGGTTCCGATCCGGTAGAGAATGCGCGGATCATCATCGGCGAGCTGGAAAAATACAGTCAGGATCTGGCGGCTAAACCTCGCTGGTTAGTGTTCAACAAGATCGATTTGCTGGACAAAGCCGAAGCGGAAGAAAAAGCCAAAGCTATCGCGCAGGCGCTGGGCTGGGAAGATAAATACTACCTGATCTCCGCCGCCAGTCAGCTGGGCGTGAAAGATCTCTGCTGGGATGTGATGACCTTTATCATCGAGAACCCAATTACTCAGGCGGAAGAAGCGAAGCAGCCAGAGAAAGTGGAGTTCATGTGGGATGATTATCATCGCCAGCAAATCGCTGAAGTGGAAGAAGAAGCGGAAGATGACTGGGATGACGACTGGGACGAAGACGACGAAGAAGGCGTCGAATTCATCTATAAGCGTTAATCTCAAGCAAACCCCGGCCATGTTGCCGGGGTTTTTGTTTCTGCTGACTCAGTTATTCTGATAAATATCTTTGTACAATCGGCTTTCAAATCGAACCAGCGGAATGCGACGGTTACGTTGATCGGCAGGTTCTACCGCATAACCCGACAGATATTGTACGAACGCCATCCGTTGCCCACTGGCGGTGGTAATAAAGCCCGCCAGGTTATACACGCCCTGCAATGACCCCGTTTTCGCGGAGACCTTACCGTCGACGCCCGCCTGATGCAGACCTGCGCGGTACTGTAGAGAACCGTCATAGCCCGCCAGCGGCAGCATAGAGATGAAGTTCAGTTCATTGTCGTGCTGTGCGATATATTGCAGCACCTGCATCATGGTCGCCGGTGCAATGAGGTTATGGCGCGACAGACCGGAACCGTCGGCAATAATTGTATTGCCAATATCAACCCCCGCTTGCTGACGCAGGATCTGACGTACGGCATCGGAACCTGCGCGCCACGTTCCCGGTACATTGAAGCGCGCGTGACCAATCATACGAAAGACGGTATCGGCAATCATGTTGTCCGACTTTTTCAGCATAATCTTAAGCAGATCGTGCAGCGGTGCTGATTGCTTGCTCGCCACAACAGTACCCGGCTCGTTGACCTGCGTCTGGCGTAACAATGTTCCGCTGTAGGTAATACCGGCTTGTTTTAACTCATCTTTCAGGATTGCTCCGGCATAACTGGCGCCGTCCTGGATGGCAAACGCCAGTGGGAGGGGCTCGGCGCGCTGCGGCAAACAACCGGTCAGTGTGAAGCGGTTTAAATCGCCAGGAACCACGTCCAGCTCACAATATTGCGCTTCCGCTGAACCGCGCGCGAGGGTGCGAACCTGACTGAACATGGTGACCGGATAGTAAGACGCCACGCGAATATAGGCTAAATCGTTCGCTTTTTTGCGCACTGTAGAGCGAAATCGAGAAGCAGTTTCGATCGACAATCGCGGCCGCAGGCGGTGCGCTGAAACACTGGGTCATGTCGTTCCAGGGCCAACCCGGCGCTTTATCGTGACTGGCAAAAACGGAGGTATCAATCAGGACGTTTCCGGTGATTTGCGTGACGCCTGCTTTTTTCAGGTTCGCCACCATATTGCGAATATCCTGACGTTTTAGCGTCGGATCGGCGCCAAATCTCGCCACTAAGTCACCTTTCAATACGCCCGCATCAATGCTGCCTTTGGTTTCCAGCGTAGTGGTAAAGCGGAAGTCTGGGCCAAGCTGAATTAAGGCCGCCAGCGCGGTAATGACTTTCTGCGTACTGGCAGGAAGCGCCATTTGCTGACTATGATAATCAATGGCGGGAGTCGGGGCGCCGACCTTCTGAACCATAAGGGCAAGGTTGGCTCCGGCAGGGAGCTGGTTGATGTACTCGTCAACGTTCGCGGCCTGGACGCTGAACGCTACGCTGGTAGTCAATCCGATGATAAATCTGGAAAATCGCATAATCTCGCGCTAACAACCTGGAAACAAGCCGTCATACTACGGCGCAATGCCCTGAAAAGTAAACGATGACCCATAGGGAACTCCAGGGTAAAATGAGTATCAAATTAAGAATTGTAGCTGACCTGGACCTTATGTCCGGGTCGGTATTTTTTTGCTTCTGGTCCGGGTATGACGCCATACCGGGGCAGGCTTAACAGCCGGGGCACAGCGATCGCCCCCCTACAGGAATGTTCAAGAGGTATAACAAATGCAAGCGATTCCGATGACCTTACGTGGCGCAGAAAAATTACGCGAAGAGCTGGATTTTCTGAAATCTGTGCGCCGTCCTGAAATTATCGCCTCTATCGCCGAAGCGCGTGAACACGGCGACCTGAAAGAAAATGCGGAATATCACGCGGCGCGTGAGCAGCAGGGTTTCTGCGAAGGTCGTATCAAAGACATTGAAGCGAAGCTGTCGAACGCGCAGATCATTGATGTCACCAAAATGCCGAATAACGGTCGTGTCGTCTTTGGCGCGACGGTCACCGTTCTGAACCTTGATAACGACGAAGAGCAGACATGGCGCATCGTTGGCGATGACGAAGCGGACTTCAAACAGAACCTGATTTCCGTCAACTCGCCGATTGCACGTGGCCTGATTGGCAAAGAACAGGATGACGTCGTGGTGATTAAAACCCCTGGCGGCGAAGTGGAATATGAGATCACTAAAGTAGAATACCTGTAAGTGCTCAAGATGTTGATGTATTGTAAAGAAAGGAAAAAGGCCGCATAGCGGCCTTTTATCAACGAAGAGAGCATGGCATTTTGCTCTCCTGCCTGCGGGAAATCCCTCGTTTTACACAGGTTTTGTGTTTGACTTTAGGATATTCTTAGCGTGGCAGCGAGATTTTGCGTTCTTTACTCGGGCGATAAAGCACCAGCATTTTACCGATGACCTGTACATTACAGGCGCCGGTTTCGCGCACGATAGCGTCCACGATCAAGGTTTTGGTTTCGCGATCTTCAGACGCGACTTTCACCTTGATAAGTTCATGGTGCTCTAACGCTTGTTCAATCTCGGCCAGTACCCCTTCGGTCAAACCATTATTGCCAAGCATAACGACCGGCTTGAGCGGATGTGCCAGACCTTTCAGGTGCTGTTTTTGTTTAGTACTCAGATTCATCGTATATTTTTGCTTACGTTGGGATTGAAAACGGGTCATTCTACCGCCATCTCCCATATATCGCCAAATAGTGCGTGGAAATTTACGCCTTATGGCAACGATGTTCTGCCCCGATGGGAAAGTTAAATGACAGGTAAGAAGCGTTCTGCCAGCTCGAGTCGCTGGCTACAGGAACACTTTAGCGATAAATATGTTCAAGAGGCACAGAAAAAGGGGTTGCGTTCCCGTGCCTGGTTTAAACTTGATGAAATACAGCAAAGTGACAAACTTTTTAAGCCGGGGATGACGGTAGTCGATCTCGGTGCCGCGCCAGGAGGCTGGTCACAGTATGTGGTCTCGCAGATAGGCGGCAAAGGCCGTATCATCGCATGCGATCTTTTACCTATGGATCCTATCGTTGGTGTGGACTTTCTTCAGGGCGACTTTCGTGATGAACTCGTTATGAAAGCGCTGCTGGAACGTGTGGGTGACAGTAAAGTTCAGGTTGTCATGTCAGATATGGCACCAAACATGAGCGGAACACCGGCGGTGGATATCCCCCCGCGCCATGTATCTGGTGGAACTGGCGTTAGAAATGTGTCGTGATGTGCTAGCGCCGGGTGGAAGTTTTGTTGTGAAGGTGTTCCAGGGCGAAGGTTTCGATGAGTATCTAAGGGAAATTCGCTCCCTGTTTACGAAGGTGAAAGTTCGTAAGCCGGACTCTTCTCGCGCACGTTCGCGTGAAGTGTATATTGTAGCGACCGGGCGTAAACCATAACTGGTCGATTTCAGACGAAAGTTTGAAAGACGCTGGATATAGAGTATCCTGACGCTGTTTTTAACACAGTTGTAATAAGAGGTTAATCCCTTGAGTGACATGGCGAAAAACCTAATACTCTGGCTGGTCATTGCCGTTGTGCTGATGTCAGTATTCCAGAGCTTTGGGCCCAGCGAGTCTAATGGCCGTAAGGTGGATTACTCTACCTTCCTGCAAGAGGTCAACAACGACCAGGTTCGTGAAGCACGTATCAACGGACGTGAGATTAACGTTACCAAGAAAGATAGTAACCGTTACACGACTTACATTCCGGTAAACGATCCGAAGCTGCTTGATAACCTGCTGACTAAGAACGTCAAGGTTGTGGGTGAACCACCAGAAGAGCCGAGCCTGCTGGCTTCTATCTTCATTTCCTGGTTCCCGATGCTGCTGTTGATCGGCGTCTGGATCTTCTTTATGCGTCAGATGCAGGGCGGCGGTGGCAAAGGTGCCATGTCGTTTGGTAAAAGCAAAGCGCGCATGCTGACAGAAGATCAGATCAAAACCACGTTTGCTGACGTCGCAGGCTGTGACGAAGCGAAAGAAGAGGTCGCGGAACTGGTTGAATATCTGCGCGAGCCGAGCCGCTTCCAGAAACTGGGCGGTAAAATCCCGAAAGGCGTCCTGATGGTTGGCCCTCCGGGTACCGGTAAAACCCTGCTGGCAAAAGCCATTGCAGGTGAAGCGAAGGTTCCATTCTTTACGATTTCAGGTTCTGACTTCGTGGAAATGTTCGTCGGTGTGGGTGCATCTCGTGTGCGTGACATGTTCGAACAGGCCAAGAAAGCAGCTCCGTGCATTATCTTCATCGATGAAATCGATGCCGTAGGTCGCCAGCGTGGCGCAGGTCTGGGTGGCGGTCACGATGAACGTGAACAGACCCTGAACCAGATGCTGGTTGAGATGGATGGTTTCGAAGGTAACGAAGGTATCATCGTTATTGCGGCAACTAACCGTCCGGACGTTCTTGACCCTGCGCTGCTGCGTCCAGGCCGTTTCGACCGTCAGGTTGTGGTCGGCTTGCCGGATGTCCGTGGTCGTGAACAAATCCTGAAAGTGCATATGCGTCGCGTACCGCTGGCGCCGGATATCGACGCGGCAATCATTGCCCGTGGTACGCCTGGCTTCTCCGGTGCGGACCTGGCGAACCTGGTGAACGAAGCGGCGCTGTTTGCTGCTCGTGGCAACAAGCGCGTCGTGTCGATGGTTGAGTTCGAGAAAGCGAAAGACAAAATCATGATGGGTGCGGAACGTCGCTCCATGGTGATGACGGAAGCGCAGAAAGAATCAACCGCTTACCACGAAGCAGGCCACGCGATTATCGGTCGCCTGGTGCCGGAACACGATCCGGTGCATAAAGTGACAATTATCCCGCGTGGACGTGCGCTGGGTGTGACCTTCTTCCTACCTGAAGGGGACGCGATCAGCGCCAGCCGTCAGAAACTGGAAAGCCAGATCTCCACGCTGTACGGCGGTCGTCTGGCAGAAGAGATCATCTACGGTGTAGAACATGTTTCTACCGGTGCGTCGAACGATATTAAGGTTGCCACCAACCTGGCGCGTAACATGGTGACCCAGTGGGGCTTTTCCGACAAACTCGGTCCGTTGCTGTACGCGGAAGAAGAGGGTGAGGTTTTCCTCGGCCGTAGCGTTGCTAAAGCGAAACATATGTCTGATGAAACCGCGCGTATCATCGACCAGGAAGTGAAAGCATTGATTGAGCGTAACTACAATCGTGCGCGTCAGCTCCTGAATGACAATATGGACATCCTGCACGCCATGAAAGATGCGCTCATGAAATATGAGACCATTGATGCGCCGCAGATTGATGACCTGATGGCTCGCCGCGATGTTCGCCCGCCAGCTGGCTGGGAAGAGCCGGGCTCTAACAATTCTGACAACAATGGCACACCTCGTGCGCCGCGCCCGGTTGATGAACCGCGCACGCCGAACCCAGGTAATACCATGTCAGAGCAGTTAGGCGACAAATAAGTTACCGTTGTTGATGACTGCGTTTTATTGAAAACCCTGGGGCTTGCTCCGGGGTTTTTTCTTATCAATTTATACCAGGGATAACACCATGAAACTCTATGCCCAGGGCACTTCACTGGATCTCAGCCATCCTCATGTGATGGGGATCCTTAACGTCACGCCTGACTCTTTCTCAGATGGTGGAACGCATAACACGCTGATTGAGGCGGTTAAACATGCCAATCTGATGATTAATGCCGGGGCGACCATCATTGATGTCGGCGGTGAGTCAACCCGCCCCGGTGCGGCGGATGTGAGTGTGGAAGAGGAGCTGGCGCGTGTTATCCCGGTGGTTGAAGCCATTGCTCAGCGTTTTGAAGTCTGGATTTCTGTGGATACTTCTAAGCCTGAAGTGATCCGCGAATCGGCAAGAGTGGGCGCTCACATCATTAACGATATTCGCTCGCTCTCTGAGCCCGGCGCGCTGGAGGCGGCGGCAGAAACCGGTTTGCCAGTTTGTCTGATGCATATGCAGGGACAGCCGAGGACCATGCAGGAAGCGCCCAAATATGAGGACGTGTTTGCCGAGGTGAATCGCTACTTTATTGAGCAAATAGCGCGTTGTGAAAGGGCAGGCATCGCAAAAGAGAAATTGTTGCTCGACCCAGGATTCGGTTTCGGTAAAAATCTCTCCCATAACTATACATTACTGGCGCGACTGGCTGAATTTCACCATTTTAATCTGCCGCTGCTGGTGGGAATGTCACGTAAATCGATGGTGGGCCAACTGCTCAACGTGGGTCCATCAGAGCGTCTGAGCGGTAGCCTTGCCTGTGCGGTCATTGCTGCTATGCAAGGGGCGCAGATCATTCGTGTCCATGACGTCAAAGAAACCGTAGAAGCGATGCGTGTGGTGGAAGCCACATTGTCCGCAAAGGAAAACAAACGCTATGAGTAACCGTAAATATTTTGGCACCGATGGGATCCGGGGTCGTGTGGGCGATGCACCGATTACGCCTGATTTTGTATTGAAGCTAGGCTGGGCGGCGGGTAAAGTCCTTGCGCGCCACGGTTCGCGTAAAATCATCATTGGCAAGGACACCCGTATTTCCGGCTACATGCTGGAGTCTGCGCTTGAGGCGGGTCTGGCGGCGGCAGGGTTGTCCGCGTCGTTCACTGGCCCAATGCCAACGCCCGCGGTTGCCTACCTGACGCGTACTTTCCGCGCTGAAGCCGGGATTGTTATCTCGGCATCGCATAACCCGTTCTATGATAACGGTATCAAATTCTTCTCTATCGACGGAACCAAACTGCCCGATGCCGTTGAAGAAGCCATTGAAGCAGAGATGGAAAAAGAGATCACCTGTGTGGACTCCGCTGAGCTGGGTAAAGCCAGCCGCATTGTCGACGCTGCGGGTCGCTACATTGAATTTTGCAAAGGCACCTTCCCGAACGAGTTGAGCCTGAACGAATTAACTATCGTGGTGGATTGCGCCAATGGGGCAACCTACCATATTGCGCCGAACGTGCTGCGTGAACTGGGCGCGAAGGTGATTGCCATTGGCTGTGAGCCCAATGGCGTGAACATTAACGAAGAAGTCGGTGCCACCGATGTGCGTGCCCTGCAGGCACGGGTGGTCGCGGAAAAAGCCGATCTGGGTATCGCGCTGGATGGCGATGGCGACCGCGTGATCATGGTTGACCATGAAGGCAATAAAGTCGATGGCGATCAGATCATGTATATCATCGCCCGTGAAGCCCTGCGTCAGGGACAACTGCGCGGTGGCGCGGTCGGGACGCTGATGAGCAATATGGGTCTGGAACTGGCGCTCAAGCAACTCGGCATTCCGTTTACCCGTGCGAAAGTCGGTGACCGCTACGTGCTGGAGAAAATGCAGGAAAAAGGCTGGCGTATCGGTGCGGAAAACTCCGGCCACGTCATTCTGCTGGATAAAACCACCACCGGGGACGGCATTGTTGCTGGTCTGCAGGTGGTGGCCGCGATGGTGCGTAACCATATGAGTCTTCACGATCTGTGCAGCGGCATGAAAATGTTCCCGCAGATTCTGGTGAATGTGCGCTACACCGCAGGCAGCGGTGACCCGCTGGAAAATGACGCCGTGAAAGCGGTGACGGCTGAAGTTGAAACGGCTCTCGGGAACCGTGGACGCGTATTGCTGCGCAAATCCGGCACCGAGCCGTTAATCCGCGTGATGGTTGAAGGTGAAGATGAAGCGCAGGTGACCGAGTTTGCCCATCGCATTGCGGATGCGGTCAAAGCGGTGTAAGACAAACTTAACTGCATAAAAAAGGCGGCATTTGCTGCCTTTTTTATTAAAGGGAAACCAGGCTTTTGCTGTTTTTTTCCGCAGTTGATACAATGCACTAAAATTGCCCTTGCGAAGGTCATTCGCTTTGGTTAGTATTCACACCCGCTTCAGTGGGAAACGTAAAAATCCCGCTTTATTGGTCAGAAGCATTGGTATGCGGCAACTCCGCAAGGAACAGGTTGATTATGTACGAAGCTCTTTTGGTAGTTTTCCTTATTGTGGCAATTGGCCTTGTAGGCCTGATCATGCTGCAGCAAGGTAAAGGCGCTGATATGGGAGCCTCCTTCGGAGCAGGCGCTTCCGCTACGCTGTTTGGTTCAAGTGGTTCTGGTAACTTCATGACCCGTATGACAGCTGTGCTGGCGACGTTATTCTTCATCATCAGTCTGGTGCTGGGCAATATCAACAGCAACAAAACCAATAAAGGAAGTGAGTGGGAAAATCTGAGTGCGCCGGCAAAAACCGAACAACCTCAGCCAGCTGCTCCGGCTAAGCCGACCAGCGATATCCCGCAGTAAGTATTCAGTACCGAGGTGGTGGAATTGGTAGACACGCTACCTTGAGGTGGTAGTGCCCTAACGGGCTTGTGGGTTCGAGTCCCATCCTCGGTACCAAATTCCAGAAAAGAGACGCTGCAAAGCGTCTTTTTTTCGTCCGTGATTTGGGGCTGTTGTGGCGTTCTGTAGGTCGGATAAGGCGTTTACGCCGCCATCCGACATAATTGACAACGCCTGATGGCGCTACGCTTATCAGGCCTACAACCATCACACTATAATTTCGCCCACAAAAAAAGGCCGCTTTCGCGGCCTTCATTTAAGAATCAAAACGTTACTTCGCTTTGTTTTCCAGGTTTTCGACCTGTGGCAGGCCCGTTGCTGAAGAGGCAGAAAGCAGTCCTGACTGGGCATAACCGAACAGTTTCTCGCGGGTATCGGTGATATCCAGGTTACGCATGGTCAATTGCCCAATACGATCGTCCGGCGAGAACACGGAGTCACCTTTCTCCATGGTCAGACGTTCTGGCTTGTAGGTCAGATTGTCAGACACGGTATTGAGGATCGAATAGTCGTTGCCGCGACGCAGTTCCAGCGTCACTTCACCGGTAATCTGACTGGCAACCCAACGCTGCAGACCATCACGCAACATCAGCGCCTGAGAGTCGAACCAACGACCCTGATAGAGCAGGCGACCTAACTGACGACCATGGGCATGATACTGCTCGATGGTGTCTTCGTTGTGGATACCCGTCAGCAGACGCTCATAGGCGATATGCAGCAGCGCCATCCCCGGGGCCTCATAAATACCGCGGCTTTTGGCTTCAATAATACGGTTTTCAATCTGGTCACTCATGCCCAGTCCGTGACGCCCGCCGATGCGGTTCGCTTCCAGCATCATTTCAACGTCGTCGCTGAAGGTCTTACCGTTCAACGCTACCGGATGGCCCTGTTCGAAGCGAATGGTGACTTCTTCCGCCGCGATCTTCACATTCTCGTCCCAGAACTTCACGCCCATGATTGGGTTGACGATCTTGACGCTGGAGTTCAGAAACTCAAGGTCTTTGGCTTCGTGCGTCGCGCCGAGCATGTTGGAGTCCGTGGAGTAGGCTTTCTCGACGGACATTTTGTAGTCGAAACCGCAGGCAATCATAAACTCAGACATCTCATGACGACCACCCAGTTCATCGATAAAGTCGGTATCCAGCCACGGTTTATAAATCTGCAGTTCAGCGTTTGTCAGCAGGCCATAGCGATAGAAACGCTCAATGTCGTTTCCTTTATAGGTACTGCCATCGCCCCAGATATTGACGCCATCTTCTTTCATTGCCGCAACCAGCATGGTGCCGGTGACCGCACGGCCCAGCGGCGTGGTATTAAAATAAGTGAGCCCGCCAGTGGTATTATGAAATGCCCCGCACTGAATTGCGGCGATACCTTCAGCAACCAGTTGTTTACGGCAGTCAATCAGGCGAGCGTTCTCTGCTCCGTATTCCATTGCACGACGAGGGATTTCATCATAATCCTCCTCGTCTGGCTGACCCAGATTCGCAGTATATGCATATGGGACAGCCCCTTTTTTGTCGCATCCACAGCAGTGCCGCGCTGGTGTCCAGACCGCCGGAAAAAGCGATACCAATACGTTGACCTGCCGGGAGATGCTTGAGAATCGTCGTCATAAAATAAAACCCTGCTTGCTAGACTGATGGTGAGATCGGCTTTCTGCTTTAAGTGCATTTTTATGCAAAATAAATGAGTTTTCATTTAATCATCTTTTTTGCGGAGACAGGAAGAGTTTCGTGTTTTTTTCCGTAAATAAAGGCAAGGCCGTGAGCAGATGATGCCGTCAATAAGGTTGACAAAATGTGGAGATAATCATTATAATACGCGCAGATTTTACGTCCCGTCCTCGGTACCAAATCCCAGCAGTATTTGCATCTTTTACCCAAAACGAGTAAAATTTGCCACGTTTCAGGCGCGGGGTGGAGCAGCCTGGTAGCTCGTCGGGCTCATAACCCGAAGGTCGTCGGTTCAAATCCGGCCCCCGCAACCACTTTCCCTTAGAGTTCTTTTTCAAATATACTGTGAAGACCATAGCCTTCGTAGCTGGATTTGAAAAAAATTCTTTCGGAAGGTTCTCCAGACCGCAGTTGCGGTTATAGGGTTCAGTTATCTAAAGCCCCGATTTATCGGGGTTTTTTTGTTATCTGACTACAGAATAACTGGGCTTTAGGCCCTTTTTTTTATGTCTTGGGGGGTGGGCTTGTCCACATTAGAGCAAAAATTAACAGAGATGATTACAGCACCAGTTGAAGCCTTAGGTTACGAGCTGGTCGGCATCGAATTTATTCGCGGTCGCACATCCACACTGCGCATCTATATTGATAGTGAAGATGGCATCAAGGTTGATGATTGTGCTGATGTGAGCCACCAGGTGAGCGCAGTTCTGGACGTTGAAGATCCGATTACTGTGGCTTACAACCTGGAAGTCTCCTCTCCGGGTCTCGATCGCCCAATGTTCACTGCTGAACACTATGTGCGTTTCCTGGGTGAAGAAGTTTCGCTGGTACTCCGCATGGCGGTACAGAACCGCCGTAAATGGCAGGGCGTTATCAAAGCGGTAGATGGTGAAATGATCACCGTCACAGTCGAAGGAAAAGATGAAGTGTTCGCGCTGAGTAATATCCAGAAGGCGAACCTGGTTCCCCACTTTTAACAGTCTGGATGAGGTGAAATGCCCGCGATGAACAAAGAAATTTTGGCTGTTGTTGAAGCCGTATCCAATGAAAAGGCGCTGCCACGCGAGAAAATTTTTGAAGCGTTGGAAAGTGCGCTGGCTACAGCGACAAAGAAAAAATATGAACAAGAGATTGACGTTCGCGTAGAAATCGATCGTAAAAGCGGTGATTTTGACACCTTCCGTCGTTGGGTGATCGTTGAAGAGGTGACCCAGCCGACGAAAGAGATCACGCTGGAAGCCGCACGTTTTGAAGACGAAAGCCTGAACGTGGGTGATTATGTTGAAGATCAGATTGAATCTGTGACCTTTGACCGTATCACCACTCAGACAGCGAAACAGGTTATCGTACAAAAGGTGCGTGAAGCTGAACGTGCAATGGTTGTCGATCAGTTCCGTGAACACGAAGGTGAAATCATCACCGGCGTGGTGAAGAAAGTGAACCGCGATAACATCTCTTTGGATCTGGGCAGCAATGCTGAAGCCGTGATCCTGCGTGAAGATATGCTGCCGCGTGAAAACTTCCGTCCTGGCGACCGTATTCGTGGCGTTCTTTACTCTGTTCGCCCGGAAGCACGCGGCGCGCAACTGTTCGTGACCCGTTCCAAACCGGAAATGCTGATCGAACTGTTCCGCATTGAAGTGCCGGAAATCGGCGAAGAAGTGATTGAAATTAAAGCCGCAGCTCGCGATCCGGGTTCTCGTGCGAAAATCGCGGTGAAAACCAACGACAAGCGTATCGACCCGGTCGGTGCGTGTGTCGGTATGCGTGGCGCGCGCGTTCAGGCGGTTTCGACTGAACTGGGCGGTGAGCGTATCGATATCGTCCTGTGGGATGATAACCCGGCGCAGTTCGTGATTAACGCTATGGCGCCTGCTGACGTTGCGTCTATCGTGGTGGATGAAGATAAACACACCATGGATATCGCCGTTGAAGCCGGTAACCTGGCGCAAGCAATTGGACGTAATGGTCAGAACGTCCGCCTGGCTTCGCAATTAAGCGGCTGGGAACTCAACGTGATGACCGTTGATGACCTCCAGGCTAAACATCAGGCTGAAGCACATGCCGCGATCGATACCTTCACCAAATATCTCGATATTGATGAAGAGTTCGCCACTGTTCTGGTTGAAGAAGGGTTCGCAACTCTGGAAGAACTGGCCTATGTGCCGATGAAAGAACTGCTGGAAATCGATGGCCTTGATGAGCCGACCGTTGAAGCACTGCGTGAGCGTGCTAAAAACGCACTGACCACTCTGGCACTGGCCCAGGAAGAAAGCCTCGGTGATAACAAGCCGGCTGACGATCTGCTGAATCTGGAAGGATTAGATCGCGATATGGCCTTCAAACTGGCTGCCCGTGGTGTTTGTACGCTGGAAGATCTCGCCGAACAGGGCATTGATGATCTGGCTGATATCGAAGGGTTGACCGACGAAAAAGCCGGTGAGCTGATTATGGCTGCCCGTAATATTTGCTGGTTCGGCGACGAAGCGTAATAAACTGTAGCAGGAAGGAACAGCATGACAGATGTAACCGTAAAAGCGCTGGCCGCAGAGATACAGACCTCCGTGGATCGCCTGGTACAGCAATTCGCTGATGCCGGTATCCCGAAGTCTGCTGATGACTCTGTGTCCGCACAAGAAAAACAGACTTTACTGGCGCACCTGAACCGTGAAAATGGTTCTGGCCCGGATAAGCTGACGCTGCAGCGTAAAACGCGTAGCACCCTGAACATTCCAGGTACCGGTGGAAAAAGCAAATCGGTACAAATCGAAGTCCGCAAGAAGCGCACCTTTGTGAAACGTGATCCGCAAGAGGCCGAACGCCTTGCCGCGGAAGAGCAAGCGCAGCGTGAAGCGGAAGAGCAAGCCCGTCGTGAGGCAGAAGAAATGGCCAAACGCGAGGCGCAACAAAAAGCTGACCGTGAGGCCGCAGAACAAGCTAAGCGTGACGCCGCTGATAAAGCGAAACGTGAAGCTGCGGAAAAAGACAAAGTGAGCAATCAACAGACTGACGATATGACCAAAACCGCCCAGGCCGAGAAAGCCCGCCGTGAGAATGAAGCTGCAGAGCTGAAGCGTAAAGCGGAAGAAGAAGCACGTCGCAAGCTTGAAGAAGAAGCGCGCCGTGTTGCGGAAGAAGCTCGCCGTATGGCGGAAGAGAACGCCGGCGTGTGGGCGGAGCAAGAAAAAGTGGAAGAAGATAAGAGCGATTATCACGTCACCACTTCTCAGCATGCGCGCCAGGCCGAAGACGAAAACGATCGTGAAGTGGAAGGCGGTCGCGGCCGTGGCCGCAACACGAAAGCGGCGCGTCCGGCGAAAAAAGGCAACAAACATGCTGAATCCAAAGCTGATCGTGAAGAAGCACGCGCTGCCGTTCGCGGTGGTAAAGGCGGGAAGCGTAAAGGTTCCACGCTGCAGCAGGGCTTCCAGAAGCCAGCTCAGGCCGTTAACCGTGATGTTGTGATCGGCGAAACCATCACTGTTGGCGATCTGGCTAACAAGATGGCGGTTAAAGGTTCTCAGGTCATCAAAGCGATGATGAAACTGGGCGCTATGGCTACCATCAACCAGGTCATCGACCAGGAAACCGCGCAGCTGGTTGCCGAGGAGATGGGCCACAAAGTTATCCTGCGTCGTGAAAACGAGCTGGAAGAAGCGGTAATGAGCGACCGTGACACGGGCGCTGCGGCTGAACCGCGCGCACCGGTTGTGACCATCATGGGTCACGTTGACCACGGTAAAACGTCTCTGCTGGACTACATTCGTTCAACGAAAGTGGCCTCTGGTGAAGCGGGTGGCATTACCCAGCACATCGGTGCTTACCACGTTGAAACCGACAACGGTATGATCACCTTCCTGGACACCCCGGGTCACGCCGCGTTTACCTCTATGCGTGCTCGTGGTGCGCAGGCAACGGATATCGTGGTTCTGGTTGTTGCAGCAGACGACGGCGTAATGCCGCAGACCATCGAAGCTATCCAGCACGCGAAAGCGGCGGGTGTGCCGGTTGTGGTTGCGGTAAACAAAATCGATAAGCCGGAAGCCGATCCGGATCGCGTTAAAAACGAACTGTCCCAGTACGGTATTCTGCCGGAAGAGTGGGGCGGTGAGAGCCAGTTCGTCCACGTTTCTGCAAAAGCAGGTACTGGTATCGACGAACTGCTGGATGCGATCCTGCTGCAGGCTGAAGTTCTCGAACTGAAAGCGGTTCGTAAAGGGATGGCGAGCGGTGCGGTTATCGAATCCTTCCTGGATAAAGGTCGTGGTCCGGTTGCAACGGTACTGGTACGTGAAGGTACGCTGAATAAAGGCGATATCGTACTGTGCGGCTTCGAATACGGTCGCGTTCGTGCGATGCGTAACGAGCTGGGCCAGGAAGTCCTGGAAGCGGGTCCGTCCATTCCGGTAGAAATCCTGGGTCTGTCCGGTGTGCCGGCAGCAGGTGACGAAGTGACCGTCGTACGTGATGAGAAGAAAGCACGTGAAGTTGCGCTGTATCGTCAGGGCAAATTCCGTGAAGTCAAACTGGCTCGTCAGCAGAAATCTAAACTTGAGAACATGTTCGCCAACATGACCGAAGGCGAAGTTCACGAAGTGAATATCGTGCTGAAGGCCGACGTACAGGGTTCTGTGGAAGCGATCTCCGACTCCTTGCTGAAACTGTCTACCGACGAAGTGAAAGTGAAGATTATCGGTTCTGGTGTCGGTGGTATCACCGAAACCGACGCAACCCTGGCCGCAGCGTCCAACGCGATTCTGGTTGGCTTCAACGTCCGTGCTGATGCCTCTGCGCGTAAAGTGATTGAATCTGAAAGCCTGGATCTGCGCTACTACTCCGTCATCTATAACCTGATCGACGAAGTGAAAGCGGCGATGAGCGGTATGCTGTCTCCGGAACTGAAACAGCAGATCATCGGTCTGGCTGAAGTTCGTGATGTGTTTAAATCGCCGAAATTTGGTGCCATCGCGGGCTGTATGGTTACCGAAGGAACGATCAAACGTCACAACCCAATCCGCGTCCTGCGTGACAACGTGGTTATCTACGAAGGTGAGCTGGAATCCCTGCGCCGCTTCAAAGATGACGTTAACGAAGTCCGTAACGGTATGGAATGTGGTATCGGCGTGAAGAACTACAACGACGTTCGCGTTGGCGATATGATCGAAGTGTTCGAGATCATCGAGATTCAGCGTACGATCGCATAATCTTCGTTATGCCCGGTGGCACTGCGTTTACCGGGCCTACGTCCGGGTTGTAGGCCTGATAAGCGTAGCGCCATCAGGCTTCAAAGCGCCACCCGGCAATAATTTTTAAAAGGGGCTCAAGGCCCCTTTTTTTGTCTGGAGAATTTATTATGGCGAAAGAATTTGGTCGCCCGCAGCGTGTGGGACAGGAGATGCAAAAAGAAATCGCAATCATCCTGCAGCGCGAAATTAAAGACCCGCGTCTGGGCATGATGACCACCGTATCGGGGGGTCGAAATGTCCCGCGATCTGGCGTATGCCAAAGTGTATGTCACCTTCCTCAATGACAAAGATGAAGACGCGATTAAAGCGGGTATCAAAGCGTTGCAGGAAGCGTCAGGTTTCATCCGTAGCCTGCTGGGCAAAGCGATGCGCTTGCGCATCGTGCCGGAACTGACCTTTTTCTACGATAACTCGCTAGTGGAAGGGATGCGCATGTCCAACCTGGTGACCAGCGTGGTGAAACATGACGATGAACGTCGTGTTAACCCAGCGGACGACAGCAAGGAGGACTAATGAGTCGTCCTCGTCGTCGTGGTCGCGACATTCACGGTGTCCTGCTGCTGGATAAACCGCAGGGCATGTCCAGTAATGACGTACTGCAAAAAGTGAAACGCCTCTATAACGCCAACCGCGCCGGACATACCGGGGCGCTGGATCCGTTAGCGACCGGCATGCTGCCGATTTGCCTCGGGGAAGCGACTAAGTTTTCGCAGTATCTGCTGGATTCTGACAAACGTTATCGGGTTATAGCCCGTCTGGGGCAGCGTACAGACACCTCCGATGCCGATGGACAAATTGTGCAGGAGCGTCCGGTCACTTTCACCCCTGAACAACTGGCTGTCGCACTGGACGCGTTCCGCGGCGATATCGAACAGGTGCCATCGATGTATTCGGCGCTGAAGTATCAGGGTAAAAAACTGTACGAATACGCGCGTCAGGGCATTGAAGTCCCTCGCGAAGCACGACCGATAACCGTTTACGAGCTGCTGTTTACCCGCCATGAAGGGGATGAGCTGGAGCTGGAAGTGCATTGTTCCAAAGGCACCTATATTCGCACCATTATCGACGATCTGGGTGAGAAACTGGGTTGTGGCGCGCATGTTTCCTTCCTGCGTCGTCTGACGGTCAGCAAATATCCGGTGGAGCGTATGGTCACACTGGAACATTTGCGCGAATTGGTCGAACAGGCGGAGCAACAGGGGGATCCCGGCTGCACAGCTGCTTGATCCGCTGTTGATGCCGATGGATAGTCCGGCTTCGGACTACCCCATCGTTAATTTGCCGTTAACCTCTTCGGTTTACTTTAAGAACGGTAATCCGGTTCGCACGAACGGCGCGCCACTGGAAGGGCTGGTTCGTGTTACGGAAGGTGACGACAGTAAGTTTATTGGCATGGGTGAGATCGACGACGAAGGTCGCGTGGCGCCCCGCAGATTAGTGGTTGAATATCCAGCGTAGCGCGGGTTCGTCTTGCGATAAGAAGGCGCTACGAGTAGAATACTGCCGCTTAACGTTGCGTGAATTTTTTAACAGTTCACACGGCGTACACTGGGAACGCTGAATTAGAGATCGGCGTCCTTTCATACTTAATACTTTGGAGTTTTAAAATGTCTCTAAGTACTGAAGCTACAGCTAAAATCGTTTCTGAGTTCGGTCGTGATGCAAACGACACCGGTTCTACCGATGTTCAGGTTGCTCTGTTGACTGCACAGATTAACCACCTGCAGGGCCACTTTGCAGAGCACAAAAAAAGATCACCACAGCCGTCGTGGTCTGCTGCGCATGGTTTCTCAGCGTCGTAAACTGCTCGACTACCTGAAACGTAAAGATGTTGCACGCTATACCGCGCTGATCGAGCGTCTGGGCCTGCGTCGCTAATTCTTGCGAGTTTCATAAAAGGGGGCCTTCATGGCCCCTTTTTTCAAGCAGATGGCAGCAATTCCTTGGAAACTATTGTATTGTTGCTATGAATGATCTTCCGTTGCAGAGGTTCGCGCGGCTAATGAGAGGCTTTACCCAATATCGTATGGGTTAGGGTTGTCATTAGTCGCGAGGATGCGCAGAAGATCGGGTATTAACGGCGATTCAGTTCGTGTCGCCAAAATTGGAAAGGATATTATTTTGCTTAATCCGATCGTTCGTAAATTCCAGTACGGTCAGCATACCGTCACGCTGGAAACCGGCATGATGGCCCGTCAGGCCACTGCCGCTGTTATGGTTAGCATGGACGACACTGCGGTATTCGTGACCGTTGTCGGCCAGAAAAAAGCGAAGCCGGGTCAGGACTTCTTCCCGCTGACTGTTAACTACCAGGAGCGTACTTACGCTGCTGGTCGTATCCCGGGCAGCTTCTTCCGTCGTGAAGGCCGCCCGAGCGAAGGCGAAACCCTGATCGCGCGTCTGATTGACCGCCCGGTTCGTCCGCTGTTCCCGGAAGGTTTCGTGAACGAAGTACAGGTTATCGCAACCGTGGTTTCCGTTAACCCGCAGGTTAACCCGGATATCGTGGCGATGATTGGTGCTTCTGCTGCACTGTCTCTGTCTGGTATTCCGTTCAACGGCCCGATCGGCGCTGCTCGTGTGGGTTATATCAATGACCAGTACGTACTGAACCCGACTCAGGACGAGCTGAAAGAGAGCAAGCTGGATCTGGTGGTTGCCGGTACCGAAGCCGCCGTACTGATGGTTGAATCCGAAGCAGAACTGCTGAGCGAAGACCAGATGCTGGGCGCTGTCGTGTTTGGTCACGATCAGCAGCAGGTTGTTATCAAAGAAATCAACGAACTGGTGAAAGAAGCCGGTAAACCGCGTTGGGACTGGCAGCCGGAAGCAGTGAACGATGCGCTGAACGCGCGCGTTGCAGCCCTGGCCGAATCTCGCCTGAGCGATGCTTACCGTATCACCGACAAACAAGAGCGTTATGCTCAGGTTGATGTGATCAAATCTGAAACCATCGCGACGCTGGTTGCAGAAGATGAATCCCTGGACGCTAACGAACTGGGTGAAATCCTGCATGCGATCGAGAAAAACGTGGTGCGTAGCCGCGTGCTGGCAGGTGAGCCGCGTATCGATGGCCGCGAAAAAAGACATGATCCGTGGTCTGGACGTGCGTACTGGCGTACTGCCACGTACTCACGGTTCTGCACTGTTCACCCGTGGCGAAACGCAGGCGCTGGTTACCGCAACCCTGGGGACCACCCGTGATGCGCAGAACCTCGACGAGCTGATGGGCGAGCGTACTGACAACTTCCTGTTCCACTACAACTTCCCTCCGTACTGCGTCGGCGAAACCGGCATGGTCGGTTCTCCGAAGCGTCGTGAAATTGGTCACGGTCGTCTGGCGAAGCGCGGCGTTCTGGCCGTGATGCCGGATCTGGATAAATTCCCGTACACTGTACGTGTGGTTTCTGAAATCACCGAATCTAACGGTTCTTCTTCTATGGCTTCCGTCTGTGGCGCTTCTTTGGCGCTGATGGATGCGGGTGTACCGATCAAAGCGGCCGTTGCGGGTATCGCAATGGGTCTGGTGAAAGAAGGCGACAACTATGTCGTACTGTCTGACATTCTGGGAGACGAAGATCACCTGGGCGATATGGACTTCAAAGTGGCGGGTTCCCGCGACGGTATCTCTGCTCTGCAGATGGATATCAAAATTGAAGGTATCACCAAAGAGATCATGCAGGTTGCACTGAACCAGGCTAAAGGTGCGCGTCTGCACATCCTGGGCGTGATGGAGCAGGCGATCAACGCGCCGCGTGGCGACATTTCTCAGTTCGCTCCACGTATCCACACTATCAAGATCAGCCCGGATAAGATCAAAGACGTGATCGGTAAGGGCGGTTCTGTGATCCGTGCACTGACCGAAGAAACCGGCACGACAATCGAAATCGAAGATGACGGTACTGTGAAGATCGCAGCGACCGACGGTGAGAAAGCGAAATACGCTATCCGTCGTATCGAAGAGATCACTGCCGAAATCGAAGTGGGTCGCGTCTACAATGGTAAAGTGACCCGTATCGTTGACTTTGGCGCGTTTGTTGCCATCGGTGGCGGTAAAGAAGGTCTGGTCCACATCTCTCAGATCGCGGATAAGCGTGTTGAGAAAGTGACCGATTACCTGCAGATGGGCCAGGAAGTACCGGTTAAAGTTCTGGAAGTTGACCGCCAGGGCCGTGTACGTCTGAGCATTAAAGAAGCAACTGAGCAGTCTCAGCCTGCCGCAGCACCGGAAGCTCCGGCAAGCGAACAGGGCGAGTAAGGTTGCCATTTGCCCTTCGCTTCTGCGGAGGGCTTTTAACCTGGCAGGACGCCTTGTTAGCAACCGGGGAACAGGACGTTCAATTAATCGTTGTCTTCGGGAGTGGGAAATGAAGCCTTTTTTTGCGCTGGTGTTTCGTGGCAACAGCACTCACGCTGGCTGGATGCAGTAATTCCACCTGGCGTAAGAGTGAGGTCCTCGCAGTACCATTGCAACCGACTTTGCAGCAGGAAGTGATTCTGGCACGCATGGAACAAATTCTTGCCAGTCGGGCTTTAACCGATGACGAACGCGCACAGCTTTTATATGAGCGCGGAGTGTTGTATGATAGTCTCGGTCTGAGGGCATTAGCGCGAAATGATTTTTCACAAGCGTTGGCAATCCGATCCGATATGCCTGAAGTATTCAATTACTTAGGCATTTATTTAACGCAGGCAGGCAATTTTGATGCTGCCTATGAAGCGTTTGATTCTGTACTTGAGCTTGATCCAACTTACAACTACGCGCACTTAAATCGCGGTATCGCATTGTATTACGGCGGTCGCGAGAAGTTAGCGCAAGATGATCTGCTGGCGTTTTATCAAGACGATCCCAATGATCCTTTCCGCAGCCTGTGGCTTTATCTCGCTGAGCAGAAGCTCGATGAGAAGCAGGCAAAAGTGGCGCTGAACGAGCGCTTCGAGAAATCGGATAAAGAACAATGGGGATGGAACATTGTCGAGTTCTACCTGGGCAACATTAGCGAAGCAACGCTGATGGAAAGGCTCAAGGCGGACGCAACGGATAACACCTCGCTCGCTGAGCATCTCAGTGAAACCAACTTCTATTTAGGTAAGTATTACCTAAGTCTGGGGGGATTTGGACAACGCTACGGCATTGTTCAAACTGGCGGTCGCTAACAACGTTCATAACTTTGTTGAGCACCGATATGCATTGTTGGAATTATCGCTCCTGGGCCAGGACAAAGATGACCTGGCAGAATCGGACCAGCAATAGCTGACGTACACATCAGCCCGTAATCTTTTTTTGATTGCCATCACCTTTGCGGGTGAGGGCGTTGTTGTTCGTTAATACACCTACTTTGAGCCGGTTCACACTTTTCAATGAAAATTGCTGATCAATTTCATGATGAGTTATGTAGACTGGCCGCCATTAATTTTGAGGCACACGTACTACATGGCTGAATTCGAAACCACATTTGCAGATCTGGGCCTGAAGGCTCCTATCCTTGAAGCCCTTAACGATCTGGGTTACGAAAAACCATCTCCAATCCAGGCAGAGTGCATTCCGCATCTGCTGGGCGGTCGCGACGTTCTGGGTATGGCCCAGACCGGTAGCGGCAAAACGGCAGCGTTCTCTTTACCGCTGCTCAACAATCTTGATCCTGAGCTGAAAGCACCTCAGATTCTGGTGCTGGCACCGACCCGCGAACTGGCGGTTCAGGTCGCCGAAGCGATGACGGATTTCTCTAAACACATGCGCGGCGTGAACGTGGTTGCCCTGTACGGCGGCCAGCGTTATGACGTGCAATTACGCGCCCTGCGTCAAGGGCCGCAGATCGTCGTCGGTACGCCGGGTCGTCTGCTTGATCACTTAAAACGCGGTACCCTGGATCTGTCTCGTCTGAGCGGTCTGGTACTGGACGAAGCCGATGAAATGCTGCGTATGGGCTTCATCGAAGACGTTGAAACCATCATGGCACAGATCCCGGAAGGTCATCAGACCGCACTGTTCTCTGCCACAATGCCGGAAGCGATTCGTCGCATTACCCGCCGCTTCATGAAAGAGCCGCAGGAAGTGCGCATTCAGTCCAGCGTCACTACCCGTCCGGACATCAGCCAGAGCTACTGGACTGTCTGGGGCATGCGTAAGAACGAAGCGCTGGTACGTTTCCTGGAAGCGGAAGATTTTGATGCGGCGATTATCTTCGTTCGTACCAAAAACGCGACTCTGGAAGTGGCGGAAGCGCTGGAGCGTAGCGGTTACAACAGTGCCGCGCTGAACGGTGATATGAACCAGGCGCTGCGTGAGCAAACCCTGGAGCGTCTGAAAGACGGTCGTCTGGATATCCTGATTGCAACCGACGTTGCGGCCCGTGGCCTGGACGTTGAGCGTATCAGCCTGGTAGTTAACTACGATATCCCGATGGACTCCGAATCTTACGTTCACCGTATCGGTCGTACCGGTCGTGCGGGTCGCGCGGGTCGTGCGCTGCTGTTCGTTGAGAACCGCGAGCGTCGTCTGCTGCGTAACATCGAACGCACCATGAAGCTGACCATTCCGGAAGTGGAACTGCCGAATGCAGAACTGCTGGGTAAACGTCGCCTGGAAAAATTTGCCGCTAAAGTACAGCAGCAGCTGGAAAGCAGCGATCTGGATCAATACCGTGCGCTGTTAGCTAAACTGCAGCCGACGGCGGAAGACGAAGAGCTGGATATTGAAACTCTGGCCGCCGCTCTGCTGAAGATGGCTCAGGGCGAACGTCCGCTGATTCTGCCGCCAGATGCGCCGATGCGTCCGAAGCGTGAGTTCCGTGACCGTGACGATCGTGGTCCGCGTGACCGTAACGATCGTGCGCCGCGTGGCGACCGTGAAGACCGTCCGCGTCGTGAACGTCGTGACGTTGGCGATATGCAGTTGTACCGCATTGAAGTGGGCCGTGATGATGGTGTTGAAGTTCGTCATATCGTTGGCGCGATTGCAAACGAAGGCGACATCAGCAGCCGCTACATTGGTAACATCAAGCTGTTCGCGTCTCACTCCACCATCGAACTGCCGAAAGGTATGCCGGGTGAAGTCCTGCAGCACTTTACGCGCACTCGCATTCTGAACAAGCCGATGAACATGCAACTGGTGGGCGATGCACAGCCACACACCGAACGTCGTGGCGGGGGGTCGTAGCTTTGGTGGCGAGCGTCGTGAAGGTGGTCGCGGTTTTGGCGGTGAGCGTCGTGAAGGCGGTCGTGGTGATGGTCGTCGTTTCAGCGGCGAACGTCGCGAAGGTAGCCGCGCACCACGTCGTGATGAAGGTTCCAGCCGTCGTCGTGACGCGTAAACATCTCGTTTACTGACGTAAAGTAATAAATACAGCCCCGATGAAAATATCGGGGCTTTTTTTTATTCCATTTGTACTATCGTACTGGTACAGTGCAGCACATTAGAATGTGGTCACACTATTATTCGCTGGAGAAATCGCTAAATGGCAACACTAACCACCACCCAGACATCACCTTCGCTCATCGGCGGCGTGGTGATCATCGGCGGCACCATAATCGGCGCAGGGATGTTCTCTCTGCCAGTGGTCATGTCCGGGGCGTGGTTTTTCTGGTCAATGGCGGCGCTGGTCTTTACCTGGTTTTGTATGCTGCACTCTGGTCTGATGATCCTCGAAGCTAACCTAAACTATCGGATTGGCTCAAGTTTTGACACCATCACCAAAGACCTGCTTGGCAAAGGCTGGAACGTGGTGAACGGCATCTCGATTGCCTTCGTGCTCTATATCCTGACCTATGCCTATATTTCGGCGAGCGGTTCAATTCTGCACCATACCTTCAGCGAAATGTCGCTGAATGTACCTGCGCGAGCGGCAGGGTTTGGCTTTGCCCTACTGGTAGCGTTTGTGGTGTGGTTGAGTACTAAAGCGGTAAGTCGCATGACGGCGATTGTTCTGGGTGCGAAGGTGATTACTTTCTTTCTCACCTTCGGCAGTCTGCTGGGGCATGTCACGCCGACCACGCTGTTTAACGTCGCGGAAAGCAACGCCTCTTACGCGCCCTACCTGCTGATGACGCTGCCGTTCTGTCTGGCATCGTTTGGCTATCATGGTAACGTCCCAAGCCTGATGAAATACTACGGTAAAGATCCGCGCACCATTGTGAAGTGCCTGGTCTACGGCACGCTGTTGGCGCTGGTGCTTTATACCGTCTGGTTGCTGGGGACGATGGGGAACATTCCGCGTCCGGAATTTATTGGTATCGCAGAGAAGGGCGGCAATATTGATGTGCTGGTGCAGGCACTTAGCGGCGTACTGAACAGCCGTAGTCTGGATCTGCTGTTAGTGGTGTTCTCTAATTTTGCCGTGGCGAGTTCATTCCTTGGCGTCACGCTGGGTCTGTTTGACTATCTGGCCGATCTGTTTGGTTTTGATGATTCGGCGATAGGACGTTTTAAAACCGCGCTGTTGACCTTTGCTCCGCCAATCGTTGGTGGTCTGCTGTGGCCGAACGGGTTCCTGTATGCCATTGGCTATGCAGGACTGGCGGCAACCATCTGGGCGGCGATTGTGCCGGCGCTGTTGGCACGCAAATCACGTCAGCGTTTCGGTAGCCCGAAATTCCGCGTCTGGGGTGGCAAGCCGATGATTGTCCTGATCCTGGTGTTTGGTATCGGCAACGCGCTGGTACATGTGCTGTCGAGCTTTAACCTGTTGCCTGTTTACCATTAAACACATTGCCCGGTGGCGCTACGCTTACCGGGCCTACAGGGATCGCGTAGGCCGGATAAGGCGAAGCCGCCATCCGGCAAAAAACTACCCCACCAACTCTTCTTTCACCTGCATCGCCAGATCAAACGAATGCAGACGCGCCTGATGGTCAAATATCTGCCCGTTAACCATAATCTCATCGGCCTGCGTTTCACGTAGAACTGATTCCAGCCCGTGGCGTATTTTCGCTTTATCACCCACCAGCGACATACTCAGCGCCTGCTGAACGCCGTACTGCTCTGACGGCGACCAGAACTGATCCATATTTTGAATCGGCGCCGGAAGCTGACCCGTCTCGCCACGACGCAGTTTCACAAATGCCTGTTGCATCGAGGTGAACAGATACTCCGCATCACGGGTACTGTCGGCGGCAATGATATTGATACAGACCATAGCGTACGGCTTATCCAGTCGCGCGGACGGCCTGAACTGGGTGCGGTAAAGGTGCAGCGCCTGGAACAGCATATCCGGTGCGAAGTGGGAGGCAAAGGCGAACGGCAGGCCAAGCTGTGCGGCTAACTGCGCGCTATAGAGACTGGAGCCTAACAGCCAGACCGGGATCTTCTCACCGTAGCCAGGAACCGGGCGTACCTGCGGATTAGGATCGCGCGCATCAAACCAGTCCACCAGTTCAGCGACATCGCGGGGGGAAGTTATCGATATCGCCGCCCATATGACGGCGCAGGGCTCGCATCGTCGGCTGGTCGCTACCCGGCGCGCGTCCTAAACCGAGATCAATGCGTCCTGGATAGAGCGTATTCAGCGTACCGAACTGTTCGGCAATGACCAGTGGTGAGTGGTTGGGAAGCATGACGCCACCGGAACCGAGATGCAAAGTCTGGGTATTCGCGGCCAGATAGCCAATCAGCACGGAGGTTGCCGCGCTGGCGATACCGGTCATATTGTGATGCTCCGCCAGCCAGTAGCGATGATAGCCGCGCTTTTCAGCGAGGCGCGCGAGATCGAGCGAGTGTGAGAACGCCTCTTTCGCTGAGGATCCGTCGGGAATCGGCGCCAGATCCAGCACCGAGAAAGGAATAGTTTTGTCAGTCATAACGGCTCACTTTGTTACCAGTTAATCTTTTCATACTGCATTAAAGATTAGTTAATGTTGTTAACAAAGTGAGCTATTTATCAGGATTGTAATTCAAGGCCAGCCAGACGTTTCCAGTAGCCGTTGCAGTCGCTATGCGCCGCGAGTGGCAGCGGCGCTTTTCCGGTTTCGTTGGCGCGGAAGGCGTCGAGCATCGCGAATGTCTCCGTGCCAAGCGGTGACAGACGCACGATATCGACCAGTCCCTGCATCGACGTCAGTTCGTTACCCAGGTTGTAGATATAGCCGCTCATAGTCTGAATGCCGTTGAGAACGAAGACTTGCTGATTCTCCTGAGTGAGAACATTACGGCCTTGTGGGTACTTAATACAGCAGGTTTCGCATTCATCTTTTGGACGGTCTTCCGAGCGGGCAGTAAAACAGCGGGCGGAATACGCCAGCGGCAGATGCCCATAGCTCAGGACTTCCACTTCAAACTGCTGGCGAATTCCCAGTTCATCACACTGATTGAGCAGGTTCACCAGCCAGTCGCGGGAAAGTTCCACCGGCATGCACCAGCGCACCATCCCCTGTTTGAGCAGCAGACGCAACGTAACCGCGTTGTAGCAGTTCAGCGCGTGACTGGCGACAAACGGTAGCTTACGGTCGGCGCACATGTTCACCACGCCAAGATCGCTGGCCTCCAGCAGAAAGTCGCCATTGTCGACATAGCGCTTCAGTTCGTTCAGCTCAGAAGTGGCCTGAACCAGCGCCAGCGTGGACAGCACGACCTGCTTACCGCTACCGGCGAGTGATTTCGCCATATCCAGCCAGTCGCCGACTTTAGTGGCGCGGCGTTTGCTGCACACCGCTTCGCCAAGATAGATAACATCCGCGCTGCTGGCGGCGGCCTGCTGATAAAAATCTTCCAGCGTCTCTTTCGGCCAGTAATAAAGCACGGGCCCTAAGGAATATTTCATTGCTTTTCTCACTGCCATTTACGGTGATACGCGCCAAGCGTCGTCTGGGTGCCTTCGGACATCGCGCCGAGCGTTTCCATCCACGCTGGCTGCGGCGCATAGTGCTGTGGATCGGCGATGCAACGGTCAATCGCCTGACGCCACACTTTCGCGACCTGGCTGACATAGGCCGGGCTGCGCTGACGACCTTCGATTTTCACCGAGGCAATATTCGCCGCCAGCAGCTCTGGCAGCAGTTCCAGTGTATTCAGGCTGGTCGGTTCTTCCAGCGCGTGGTAACGCTCGCCGTCAACCAGATAACGCCCTTTACACAGCGTCGGATAACCGGCGTTCTCTCCTTCCTGATAACGGTCGATGAGCACTTCATTCAGACGTGATTCCAGCCCTTGCGGCGTTTGCTGCCAGCGCACAAAACGGGCCGGAGAGCAGGCACCTACCGTATTAGGTGATTCGCCGGTCAACCAGGACGAGAGGTAACAGCGGCCTTCAGCCATAATGCACAGACTGCCGAAAGCAAAAACCTCCAGCGGAACCGGCGTCACACGGGCGAGTTGTTTCACCTGATGGATTGAGAGCACGCGCGGCAGAACAACGCGGGCGACATCGAAATGGCGATGATAAAAGTTGATCGCTTCTTCATTGGTCGCCGAAGCCTGAACAGAGACATGGCGCTCAATTTGCGGATAACGTTCTGCGGCATACTCGAGCATAGCAAGATCGGCGAGGATCAACGCATCCGCCCCCCAGTTGCGCGGCCATATCCACCGCACGCTGCCAGCGGGCATAGCCATCCGGATGCGCAAACGTATTAATTGCGATGTGCAATTTGCGGCGATGTTGATGGACAAAATTCACCGCTTCCTGCAATTTCTTCTCGGTAAAGTTAAGGCCGGCGAAGTGGCGGGCGTTGGTATCATCTTTTAGCCCGATATAAACGGCATCAGCGCCGTTTTCGATGGCCGCCTTAAGCGCCGGGAGATTTCCGGCAGGGCAGAGCAGCTCCATAATTTATCCTGAAGATTGCGCCGCCTGGGACGCATAATTGTTAACGAACAAGGATTTTAGTTAACCTTGCTGCGACAATTTTTGATTTAAGGCAGTTAAAGTCGTATTGATATCAGTAATAAAGAGGTAGAGATTTCGTACGCAATTGTTGATTTATGCCGCTATGTCATTTATCTGATATGGCAAAATAGCAGGATAATTGAAACAGGGAGTAAAGCTCGTGTTAGATAAGCTGCGTTCACGCTTAGTACATTTCGGTCCGTCTCTGATGAGTGTGCCAGTTAAACTGACGCCCTTTGCACTGCAGCGCCAGGTTCTGGAGCAGGTCCTGAGCTGGCAGTTTCGCCAGGCCCTGGCTGATGGGGAGCTGGAGTTCCTTGAAGGCCGTTGGTTAAGCATTACGGTTCGCGATATTGGCCTGAAGTGGTATACCTCGGTCGAGAATGACAAACTGATCGTTAGCGAGGATGCGCAAGCTGACGTGAGTTTTAGCGCTGATGCCAGCGATCTGTTAATGATCGCCGCGCGTAAGCAGGATCCGGATACACTCTTCTTCCAGCGCCGCCTGGTGATCGAAGGAGATACGGAGTTAGGGTTGTATGTGAAAAACCTGATGGATGCCATTGAGCTGGAGCAGATGCCCAAAGCGTTGCGCGTTATGCTGTTGCAACTGGCGGATTTTGTTGAGGCGGGCATGAAATACTCGCCCGAAACCAAACAGACATCGGTAGGTGAACCATGCTGATTCGAGTAGAAATTCCCATTGACGCGCCTGGCATTGATGCCCTGCTGCGTCGTTCATTCGAAAGTGATGCGGAAGCAAAACTGGTTCACGATTTGCGTGAAGATGGTTTTCTGACGCTCGGTCTGGTCGCCACAGATGATGAAGGTCAGGTGGTGGGTTATTTGGCATTCAGCCCCGTAGACGTGCAGGGCGAAGATCTTCAGTGGGTCGGTATGGCGCCGCTGGCGGTCGATGAAAACTATCGTGGACAAGGTCTGGCGCGCCAGCTGGTCTATGAAGGACTGGATTCACTCAACGAATTTGGCTATGCCGCTGTGGTCACCCTGGGCGATCCGGCACTGTACAGCCGTTTTGGTTTCGAACTGGCCGCCCACCACGATCTGCATTGCCGCTGGCCTGGCACGGAAAGTGCGTTCCAGGTGCATCGCTTAGCGGAGGATGCGCTCAACGGCGTCACGGGACTGGTCGAGTATCACGATCACTTTAATCGTTTTTAAGCGCCGGGGTTTGCAGGTCGTGCAGCAGTGCTGCAAACCCTTCGCCTTCTGCGACAAGCCGTTCTTTCTGCCGCTTAGTGAGTTTTTTGACCCGGTATTCTGCGCGCAGCGCCAGTGAGCGATCGCCAACGGGCGCCGAAAACGCCAGCGTCAGTTCTCCTTTTCCCCGCAGCGCTTTTGCCCCTTTTCCTTGTTGATGTTGTTGATAGCGGCGCGCCACGTCGGTCGTGATCCCGGTATACAGGGCATTGTCGGCGGTGCGAATCAGATAGAGATACCAGGGTGTCATCGTGGCCTTCGGCGTGTTACGTTTCTGGCATCCAGTATAAAAGAGAACCGAGATGGGAACACTTACTGCGATCAGTCGTTGGCTGGCGAAACAACATGTTGTGACCTGGTGTGTGCATCGCGAAGGTGAACTGTGGTGTGCAAATGCGTTTTACTTTTTCGACGCCAATAAGGTCGTTTTTTATCTGCTGACGGAAGAGAAAACGCGTCATGCGCAGATGTCCGGACCGCGTGCGCCCGTTGCCGGAACGGTAAATGGCCAACCGAAAACGGTCGCATTGATTCGCGGCGTGCAGTTTAAAGGGGAGATTCGCCAGCTGGTTGGAGAGGAAAGCGACGCGGCGCGACAGGCCTATCTTCGCCGCTTCCCGGTTGCCAGAATGCTGTCCGCGCCGGTATGGGAAATCCGCCTGGATGAACTCAAGTTCACCGACAACACCCTGGGTTTTGGCAAAAAATTAGTGTGGTTACGTCAGTCAGGCACCGAGAATGCGTAAGGCTTCACGATTGAACGCCGGCAGATCGTCAGGGGTACGACTGGTCACCAGTTGGTCTTTATCCACCACCACTTCCTGATCGTAAAATTCTGCACCGGCGTTTTTCACATCGATAATGATCGGCTTCACGGCGGTGAGTTTACGCCCGCGAATCACATCGGCACTGATCAGCAACTGTGGTCCGTGGCAGATGGCGAAGACCGGTTTACCCGTGTTCACGAAATCGCGCGTAAAGGTGACGAAACGGTCATCACCGCGAAGGTAATCCGGTGAATGGCCGCCAGGCAACAACAACGCATCGAAATCGGCCGGACGCACGTCATCAATCGCTTTATCAATGGTGACGCTGGCCTCGCCTTTTTTCCCTTTCACCGTTTTCCCGGCCTGTTTCTCGATCGTAATGACCTCATGTCCGGCTTGTCGAAATTCTGCCGCGGGTGAGGTGAATTCTGAGTCTTCAAACTCGTCAGTGATTAAAACGGCAATCTTCTTACTCATGCTTCCTCCGCTGGATCTGCATTGGATAAGGCAATTTTTCCCTGATGATGGATAATTACCTTGTGAACTACTAAGCCTGGTCGATAGGGCTGAGGGTGCAAGGCGGACAATTCTGGAAAGGAGTGAGGATGAGTCAGGTACTGATTACCGGGGCAACGGGGCTGGTTGGCGGACATCTGCTGCGGATGTTGCTTAACGAGCCGAAGATCCATTCCATTGCCGCGCCAACGCGACGTCCGCTGGCGGATATGCCTGGCGTCTATAATCCCCACGATCCGCAACTGACCGATGCGCTGGCGCAGGTCACCGATCCTGTCGATATCGTTTTTTGCTGCCTGGGCACGACCCGCCGGGAAGCCGGCAGTAAAGAGGCGTTTATCCATGCTGACTATACGCTGGTGGTCGATACGGCGTTGACCGCTCGCCGACTGGGTGCGCAGCATATGCTGGTGGTGAGTTCGATGGGGGCTAATGCCCATTCGCCGTTTTTCTATAATCGCGTAAAAGGGGAAATGGAGGAGGCGCTTATTGCCCAGAACTGGCCAACGCTTACGATCGCTCGGCCCTCAATGCTGCTCGGCGATCGGTCAAAGCAGCGGATGAACGAAACCCTGTTTGCGCCGTTGTTCCGGTTGCTGCCGGGCAACTGGAAATCGATTGAGGCGCGGGACGTGGCACGCGCGATGCTGGCAGAAGCGCTGGCGCCTGAACATGGCGGGGTAACAATCCTGACATCGTCTCAACTGCGGGAAAAGGCGGCGTCAATATAGCATTTCCAAACATTATCCAAAGGCGTAGTATTCACCGGCGAAATTATCTCACACTCCCTGGGGAATGCTATGGCTGGTCAGTCTTCGTCTCAGGCGGCAACACCGTTTCAATGGTGGAAACCCGCTCTTTTCTTTCTCGTTGTTATCGTCGGTCTCTGGTATGTGAAATGGCAGCCTTACTACGGCAAAGCCTTCACCGCCGCAGAAACTCACAGCATTGGAAAATCCATTCTGGCGCAGGCCGACGCGAACCCCTGGCAGGCGGCCTGGGACTATGCGATGGTCTATTTCATTGCGGTCTGGAAGGCAGCAGTATTGGGGGGTCATTCTCGGCTCGCTGATTCAGGTTTTGATCCCGCGTGACTGGCTGTTACGCACGCTTGGACAGGCACGTTTTCGCGGCACGCTGTTCGGTACGCTTTTCTCTCTGCCCGGCATGATGTGCACCTGCTGTGCTGCGCCGGTGGCGGCGGGGATGCGTCGCCAGCAGGTTTCAATGGGTGGTGCGCTGGCATTCTGGATGGGGAATCCACTGTTAAACCCGGCTACGCTGGTATTTATGGGGTTTGTCCTCGGCTGGCATTTCGCGGCGATCCGTCTGGTCGCGGGTCTGGCGATGGTGCTGGTAGTGGCGACGCTGGTGCAAAAATGGGTGAAAGAGCCTCCGCAGGCTGAATTGCCGGTGGAAATCACGCAACCGGACGAGCAGGGCGGGTTCTTTGTTCGCTGGGGCCATGCGCTATGGACGCTGTTCTGGAGCACCATTCCGGTCTACATTCTGGCCGTGTTGGTACTGGGTGCGGCGCGCGTCTGGCTGTTCCCGCATGCCGATGGAGCTATTGATAATAGCCTGCTGTGGGTGATTGCGCTGGCGGTGGCCGGTTGTCTGTTTGTGATCCCAACTGCCGCAGAAATCCCGATTGTGCAGACCATGATGCTGGCAGGGATGGGAACTGCGCCCGCGCTGGCACTGCTGATGACACTACCCGCCGTCAGCCTGCCGTCCTTGATCATGCTGCGAAAAGCATTTCCGGCAAAAGCGCTTTGGCTGACCGGTGCGCTGGTGGCGATTTCGGGTGTGATGGTGGGAAGTATTGCGTTGATATAAAACAGGAAGGCCGGGGGGGCGCTTCGCTTGCCCGGCCTACGGTCGTACATTCTGTAGGCCGGATAAGGCGTTTACGCCGTCATCCGGCACACAACTGACTTATTTGATAAACGTAAACGCTGTGGTGACGCGCTTCACGCCGCTGACCCGGCTGGCAATATCCGCCGCCGCTTTGGCCTCACGGTCGGTTACCAGACCCAACAGAAATACTTCGCCGTTTTCGGTCGTGACTTTCACGTTTGATGATTTTACCTGGTCGCTGGTCAGCAACTGAGAGCGCACTTTGGTGGTGATCCACGTGTCACTTGACGCAGTGCCCATGCCAATGGGCTGACCCTGGCGGATCTCGTTATAGACTTCGGTGGTCCCGTCAACGCCCATCGCAATCTGTTTGGCGCGTGCGGAGAGCTCGCTATTCGGCGACTGACCGACCAGCAACACTTTACCTTGATAAGCCGTCACGTTAATACGTGTTTCTTTTTTTGATCTGTTCATCTTTCGACAACGCACTGTTGACGCGCAGTTCCAGGGTTCCATCGTCCACCTGAGTGCCTACGCTACGTGGGTCTGTTGCTGCTTTGGTGCCGACGGCGGCGGTACCGACAACAGCGGCGGCCACACAACCTTGCAAGAGCAGAGCAGAAATAAGGACTGCGATTGGCGATAAAGCCTTCATGTGTACTCCTTAATCATCCTGGTGAGGGAAAAGCGTGTTATCGATCAGATCGCACAGGCAGTTTACCGTCAGCATATGCATTTCCTGAATGCGTGCGCTGTGGTGCGAAGGGATGCGGATCTCAACATCCTGTGGCCCTAACAGTCCAGCCAGTTCACCCCCCGTCATACCCGGTTAGTGCTACAATCGTCATGTCTCGCGTAACGGCGGCTTCCACGGCCTTCACAATATCGCGACTATTGCCACGCGTTGAAATGGCGAGTAAGACATCGCCCGCATGGCCCAGTGCGCGAACTTGCTTTGCATAAACCTCGTCATGCAAGCGATCGTTAGCAATCGCTGTTAAGACCACATTATCCGTATTTAGTGCAATCGCAGGTAAACTGGGGCGTTCTGTTTCAAAACGGTTAATCATGCTGGCAGCAAAATGCTGTGCGTTGGCAGCGGATGTCCCATTACCACAACAGAGAATTTTGTTGCCATTGAGCAGTGAATGAACCAGCGTCATGGCGGCACGAGAGATAGCATCCGGGAGGGCTTCTGCCGCGGCAATTTGCGTTTGAATGCTTTCGGTAAAGCAGACTTTGATTCTGTCTAACACGCTAATCCTTAAGAGCTAATCTATTAGGCTATTTTATTTGCCATTTTGGACCAGGACAGTGCTCACACTCCTCACGTACGACAAATACGCTGCGGTTGTTCCGCGCTGTCCGTGTCCAGACCGGCTGCAATAATATGCGCCCAATGGGTCTGCTCTGAATCTTCAATTATGAGCAGTCGGTAAAGGCATTTCTCAACCACTCAACGTCATTTCCGGTGAAGGCTAACACATCGAACCGGCAATCCACAGTATCAAAACTCCCATTGTGGCGCGCGAGCCACAAGCGGGCAGCCTGTAATAATTTGTGTTGCTTGTTGCGTGTTACACTGGCAGCGGCGCCACCGAATACCGCAGAGCGTCGGTAGCGGACTTCAATAAAGACGGTTGTCTTGCCATCACGCATAATCAGATCAATTTCACCGCCACGTTCACGCACGTTGGCGGCGATGAAATGCAGTCCCTTGCGCTCAAGCCAGCGACGTGCGGTAGTTTCCCACGCGTCACCGGCCTGTTTGCTCGTTAACTGGCGGGGACGATCTGCCCTTGCTGGTACTGGAGCCATGATAACTTCCTGTTAATCACGCAGTCCTGACTGGCGGTCAGCGCGCCGGTATTCCCGTTAATTTCAAAGCCCTGCACCTGACGCATCTGGGAGAAATGGTTTGCCAGCGACCAGGCATCCACGCCCATTGCATACATGCGCGCCAACGAATAGTCGTTATGCACAGCACCGAGTGCCTGCTGCATCAGCGACGGGTTCGCGCCTGCCAGCATTGGGATCTCGCTGTACTGCAGGCCATCCATTTCCAGGCGGAAGTCTGGGCCGGCATTTCCCTGTGCGCTACGTGAGCTGGCATACAAGGTGGCGCCACTCTGGCTACCGTTGCGCATGGCAATCATCGGCTTGATGAAGGCTATCTCATTCGGGGTTGCCAGAATATAGACAGCATCCACACGGCCTCCGTTACCGCTGATTTGCGCATCCGTTGGCGGCGCCGGGATGGTTAAATTGCCAATGGTGACGCCAGGTTGAGACGGCGTGCTGGCGGCAACCGGGCTACCGGTTAAGGCAATGCCGGAACCGCCGTTAACGCCCATACGCAGTTCCGCCGTTGAGCCAAATTTCTGCTGCAACACCGTACCGCCCCCCAGTTTTTGCCATTCCTGAGCAAAGGCGTTAGCCACACGATCGCCAAGCGCGCTACGTGGGATCAGTAGCAGCGGCGATTGTTTTCCCTGTTCATGAATATGGCGCGCGGCATCACGCGCTTCATCTTCTGGTGAGAGGGCGAAGTAACAGATGTTTGCCCGGCTCTGCACCGATTCCGGCTGGTTAAGCGCCAGTACGTTCAGCGGGGTGTTGCTTTTGACCAGTTCGTCGACATTGTTTTTCAGCAGCGGGCCGACCACGATGCTCGCGCCGTCCTGCTGAACCTGCGTCAGGATCTGATCGAGCGGTTGGGCACTGGTGTCATAAATTTTCAGCTCTGCGGAAGGATTCGCCGCCACGCTTGCGATGGCTGGTTGCGCAGACGTTGGTTGCGTGGCGCTAGCGGGAGCAGGCTGATCGGCTTGTTGTTCGTCAGTCAAATCGCTCACGGATGCCTGGGAAGGGCTGGCGACACCATCGGTAGCCTGCGGTTGCTGGGGCGTTGGTGCAGGGGCCGCAACTGGCGTCGGTTGCACGGCGGGCTGGGCATCAACAGGCTGCGTACCGAGATTTTTGGCGGCTTCAAAGCCTTGTTGAATGGTGCGGCCAAACACCGCAGCCTGACCATTTAGCGGCAGCAACAGGGCGATTTTGCTGGTGGATGCGGGTTTAAAACTCTGTACGTTAACCAGTTGGGTTGGCAGCATTTTTGCGCCTGGATTTTGCGGATAGCGTTTTTGCCAGTCGGCAATACCCGCTTTCATCATGTCCGGATCGCTGCGGTTATCAAACCAGACGCGTTGCAGATCCAGCCAGCCCTGCAGCACGTTTTCATCGGCATTGATCACCAGAGCCTGAGCCTGCTCCGGCGTCATTGACGACAGCGCCTGCCAGGTGGCGTCGATGTTTTTCTGCTTATCCTTTTCGCCAAGCAGCGGTTCCTGAGCAATCAGGGCGCGCAGCAGCGAGAGAGACGGACGGCCCTGGCTGGCGTCAATCTGCGCCTGCCAGTAACGAGCCTGCTGATTTTGCTCAAAATCAGACGGGGTAAGCTTTTCCAGCAGCGACTGCGCGCCGGTAAAATCTTTCTGCGCCAGTTTGATTTCAACGGCCAATAGCGACTGTTCCCGGCGCTGGGAATCATTCAGATCCTGCGGTAACTGGTTAAACAGTTCGATAGCCTGCTGGCTTTTGCCTTCTTTCAGCAGTGCACGAATGGCGAGTAATTGCCAGTTGGTCTTGCTATCATTTGCGCTTTGCTGCATCTGTTGCAGATAAAAGCCGGAATCAGCTTGCGCCGTGCCCTGCATATGGGCAGTGCTCTGATCGGGTGCCTGGGTGCCACAGCCGGCGAAAATCAGGGCTGCCAGAACGATGGGCAGACAGCGCGCGGCTTTCAAACGAGAAAATGTTAAGGGTACCATACTGTATCCAGTGATATTTTTTATACGCAATGCTCAATATTAAATCGGCAATACGGACGACACAATGACACAACACGAATCGGCGGATAATTCTCGCGGCCAACTCTTTATTGTACCTACTCCTATCGGGAATTTATCTGACATTACCCAGCGTGCGCTCGAAGTGTTACAAGCTGTTGATTTAATTGCCGCTGAAGATACCCGTCATACCGGATTATTATTGCAGCATTTCGCGATTAATGCCCGACTGTTCGCCCTGCACGATCATAATGAGCAGCAAAAAAGCAGAAACGCTGGTGGCGAAGCTAAAAGAGGGGCAGAACATCGCGCTGGTTTCTGACGCCGGGACGCCGCTGATCAACGATCCGGGCTATCATCTGGTGCGCACCTGTCGTGAGCAGGGCATCCGTGTGGTTCCTCTGCCTGGCCCCTGCGCGGCGATTGCCGCGTTAAGCGCGGCGGGGTTGCCGTCCGACCGCTTCTGCTATGAAGGTTTTTTACCAGCGAAATCAAAAGGACGCCGTGATGCGCTGAAAGCTATCGAAACCGAGCCGCGCACACTGATTTTCTATGAATCCACTCATCGCCTGTTAGACAGTCTGGAAGATATGGTTGCGGTGTGGGGCGAGTCGCGTTATGTGGTGCTGGCGCGTGAGCTGACCAAAACCTGGGAGACGATTCACGGTGCCCCGGTGGGTGAACTGCTGGCGTGGGTTAAAGAGGACGAAAACCGGCGCAAAGGCGAGATGGTATTGATTGTGGAGGGACACAAGGCGCAGGAAGATGAACTGCCCGCTGACGCCCTGCGCACTCTCGCACTCTTACAGGCCGAGTTGCCGTTGAAGAAAGCCGCGGCGCTGGCGGCTGAAATTCACGGTGTCAAAAAAGAATGCGCTGTATAAGTACGCGCTGGAGCAGCAGGAATAACCTGCTACTTCACGATAACGGTAATTGTGGCGGTCCCTTTGAAATTACCCGGAGAAAGAACTCCACCGGTCAAATTAACGGGATAGGCTTCCATATGGGTGACGCCACGTCCCGAACTGTCGATCAGGATTGAACCCGGATTAAAGGGAACATTCACATTGGTCTTTGTGATATCAACCAGGCGAATACCTACATCCGGAACATTATCCGTTTCCCGGCGGCGAGCGATGAGCACATACTGGCTTGCTAAATCGCTCGCTTCAATCTCCATATACAGGCTGTTTTTAATATCAGACATATCCCCGCAATCATAGGTGATGTCAAAGTTGACAGGCGTGTAGTGCTCCGGCATTTCATCCTTAGTGGTGAAGTATGCCGCACTGATGACGCCAAGATTGACTTGGATGACATCCCCCCTGATTGATTTTGCAGCTTTGAGGGACGGTTATTCTTCCCTGGATATGGAGCTCTGCAATATTGTTGAATGTTTTTGGAGGCGTTGAAGAAGTACTCCACGCAGCCTGTAGGTAAGCAATGGGTGTATCCGGAATGATAAGCTCACCCAAAAAAGGTTTGCTAACGTACAGCGTGAAAGTGTTGTCCGCGCCCGTTGAGACATCTGGTAAGTGTTTTTCCGGAGGATCACCCTCACACACCCCCCTGTTCGAAGCCGTGCTGAAGGATCCAGATCCATCTTTAATTGAAGTATTTACTTTGCTTGGAACGGTCACGGGACCCGTCGTTCCCGGAATGTTGCTGATTTCAGTTTTAATATCCAGGTTATCATTCAAATGATAATAACCGGTCAGGTGCCCGGTTGCGGTTATCGCACTCGTTAGAAAGTAAAAGAGACTCACTTTTGTGCCAGTTGCACAATCACAAGTGATTTGATAACTCCCACCTGTAGACGAATTCGCAACGGACCAGGTGACACCGGAGATATTCTGCTCTTTCGTCCAGTCCGCGGAGGCATCGGTAGTAAAATGGCCATTTGCTTCGCAAAGCCCGGTTCCTGCCTGCGCAGGTGAAATAAATGTCTGGACGTTCAGTATCAGAATAATGATCAACGCATATTTTCGTATCGGATTAATTTTCATTGGCAGCGAGCCGTTTCTTGTAAAATAGAGGAAGCGCTCTGCCGGTTTTCTGGCAGGCTATAGGTGAAGTGGCATTGTTGGCTGGAGTCACTCCCCCCAGCGTACAGACCAGGTCTGAGGCGTGTCATTGACCCCCGTGAGATACAGCACGCCACCTTCATCAACGATGCTTTGCGCAGGCAGTGTTTCATTGCTGGCTATGGCGCCAAAAGGGATGGGCGTCCCCTGAGCATCCGTGAGCGCCAGCAGGATCCGCCGACCCGTTTGGGCGTTGAAACTGGCGATCACTGCGGCTCCCTGTCCCGGCACAACGATTTTTGCAGTTTCAGTGACGTCAACATCATCCGGCATCGTAGTGGTATCCAGCGAAATGCGGTTTTCCTGGTAAGGTGTTAAAAACGGGATGACCGCGTTACCAAAATAGTCTGTTGTAATACCGGGATAGTTTTTAACCCGAATACCGGTTGCGCCGTTGGCATTGATCAGCGCAAAGGAATTTCCCAGGGGCTGCGAGAGCGTTACGCCGTGTGGATGGGCCACGATGCCGCCAGAAAGCCCATATCCCAGCTGACGGCTGTCAGCACTGTAATCGTAACTGCCGCTAACCGAGCCAAATGCCGAGCGATAGTTTCCTGAAAGACTACTGCCGTTATTTTCGTTATCTTCACTTTGTCGCTGCTTAACGCTATAGCTCAGGCGGTTGTCATCCAGCAGAGAGCCGTTAATGCCTGATTCATGCTGTGTGGCTCTATTTTTCTCCGTGGTGGTACGCCAGGTCGCATGGGCATGCGGAAGCCAGCGATCCAACGGTATGCTCAGGCTGAGCGAAACAGAACGCTCGCTGTCGCGATCCGAGGAGTCAGTGAATTGTCCATTCAGGTTATAGCTAACCCCATATATGTTGCCATTTAACCCAACAGAGTAATTATTCTCTTTCTGTTGCTCACCCCAGTAATCTCGCTGCGAACCCGAGGCATAGAGACTAACGTCCTCTATCAGCGTTTGGCTGATGCTAAATTGCGATTCACTTTTTTTGCCGATAACTGTCATCAACGTCTCGCAGATTGGCATCGGAAAAATTGTAGTAACCGCCGCTGCTATAACGATAATAGCCCAGCGACAGGTTGGTTCCCGTCTCGGGCATATCCTTGATGTACTGGATACGCCAGTCATAGCCTTCATAACTGCGGCTATTATCAAATTGCGTATCGGCCCGGCCCACATCCATCGAAATCGACCCTAATTCGCCCAGGGCGCTTCCTATGCCAAATGACGTAGCGCGGTAATTTTTCGAGGCCAGCAGGCCACCATAGAGCGTGATAGCATTACTAACCCCATAAATCCCGGTACTTTCAACGAAATCAGGTTCATTGCTGTCTGCGGATTGTGATGCGCGAAAACGTCCGGCGGTCAGGCTATATTTCAGGTGGCCAGGTCTTTGCATTACCGGGAGAGAAGAAAATGGCTGGACAAAATGACGTACTGAACCGTCGGCCTCTTCAATACTCACGTCCAAATCAGCACTGGACGACGAGGGATAAAGATCATTGATTTCAAATGCGCCTGCGGGAACATTGCTCTGGTAAATGATATAGCCGTTTTGACGTACAGTTACAATGGCATTCGTGTTGGCAATGCCACGGATCGTGGGCGCAAACCCTCTTTGGCTGTTTGGTAACATGCTATCGTCGGAGTAAAGTCGAGCGCCTGTAAATTGATAGCCCGGAAACAGGGTGCCTTCTGTTGTATTTTCACCGACGATGAATTGAGCTTTTAACCTCTTGATGTCTCTTTGCAACCAGCTATTAATGCTGTCCCACTGGGTATAATCATCATTATGTGACCAGGTTGAGTAATTACGTACCCGCCATGGGCCAACGTTAGCGCCATTTTGCAGATTCATATACTGGCGTTGGCTGCGATCGCCATTTCCGTAATGGCTCTGCGAACCGGTAAAAGTGTAATTACTAAAAACAACGGGAACGCCACTGTCCCAGCGTGAAGGATCGACATAACCTCTGGCATCTCGATAAAGTGCGATTTGTGGTACGGTCAATTTTAGTTTGCTATGGTTAAAATCAAAGACCGCCACGCAACCGGGGATGGCTTTAGCCAGGTCGTCTACCGTTTTGCTATTCTCAGCGTCATTAAAAAATGGATATTCGTCGATTTTAAAACCTAATTCTCGTAGTTGGCCTACAGTGAATTGTGGCTGTAACTGTTGATTTTTTGATGTAACGAAAACGATAGTTTGTTGTTTGATTTTTATGTTATTAATGAAAACGTCAACGGAATAACTCCCGGGCTGCTGTGAATTTTCGTGAGAAAAAAGGGTGAGATCCACAGGAGCTTGCCCACTTTTATTCCTTTCAAGCAAGGAAGGGTCAAAAATATATTCAGTTGCTAAAGCATTGGTGCTGATAATATTTCCACATATAATAGTCAGCGGTAATATACGTTTGATACAGCAATGAAGACAATTCATTGCTGTACGTATATTATTCGATTCTTTAAAGCATTTAACCCGCTGATAGCTCATGTGTCCCTTATAGTTTAACCTTATGCTATTTACAGTAGAGAGCGTGTTTCTGTTTGAGAAGTGCCACCGTAATCATTAATGGCTGCCCATTTTACTATTTTCCCTGCAGCAGAGGCCAATGTCAGCGTTTTTTTCTCCAGCGGTGCGATGTATTCTATTTTATCGGTCAGGTCAGTTTTACCAAACGAGAGTCCAGCGAAAACGACATAATAGGATGAAGGATTGTAAATAGTGAGTTGATTATCACTAATACTGAACTCCAGTTTTTTAACCGCGTCGCTGGCTCTGCCTTTAAGTCCCTTTGGCCGGTAAAACATTTTGATACGGGTTTTAAACACCAGAGTCAGTGCGTTGGTGTTGACTATTTCCGTTTTTTTTTGTGCCGGAATCGCTCTTACATTAATAAAATATAATGACTCTTTTTCTCCTGGAATCAGACCATCCGATTTTACTATGCGTAGCGTTGAGTCTTCTCCAGCATCAAGACGAAAAAGGGGAGGGGTAACAATAAAAGGACCGCGAGAACCATTACTCACGTTTTCTACCCATGACTGAAGCAGATAAGGCATTTCTTCACTGCGGTTGGCAAGCGGCAGCGCTGCCTCTTTTTTTGCTGGCGTCATAGATGACTCGCGTTCTTTCCAGCACGATGCCGCCCGCATACGAGGAGCCCATCCAACCAATAAGCAAGAGTAAGAAAGCGAAGTTTGCTGTTCTGAACATGATTTACTGTCCGAAGAGTCATGATGGTGTCTCTTTATTCTTTAAAAAAAGGATAAAGAGACATGAGCGATCGATTAACGATAGTCAAGCGTGACATCAACCGAAGCATTTGCTTCACCGGCGGTTATATCTTTTGAGTCAACTGTGGATACGTAATAAGCGACTAAATTGATATTCATGGTTGCCCCTGTGATAGGGAAAGACACTTTCGGATCGTTGAGTTTGTTCAGCGCCATTTGAGTGCCATCACTGCTGTCGATACGAATACCAACACCTGTTGCGGTCGTGTCCATTCCAGTGACTTCGACTAAGTCATCATTCGCACCAACCGTTCCGCCACTAAGCGTTTCTAACCAAAGCTGAAAAGAAGCATCTGTGGTACCATCAACATGTTCCCAGGGATCAGTTGGACAATTTTTCAGTGGGATAGCGACAGGAATACTGGGTGTTTTATCGCCTATCGACTTGAACTGACCTGCGGCATAATGTCCAAGCTCGATTTCAACAATATCATCCCCAGCAAATTCGCATGTGCTGGTCAGTATTTGTCCTGTAAATTCGATCGTTCCATCTGTAGCCCAGGCATGACAAGCGGCAAACGTTAATAAACTCGCAATAGCGGTTTTGCTGATAATGTTCATCAAAACTTCCTCATCTATCATATAAAAATATAATATGAATATTAAATGGATAAGAAACTACTCTAAAGAGTATACCGCGTAGAAATGGGGGAAGATTAAGGGTGGCTAATTTTCGGATTCTATTTATATTTGGATTTTTAATTGATTAGATGAGTGGTTATTAATAGTATGTTAAAAAATATATTCAAGAAAACAGTTAACCTCTTGAGGTCTATGCTTTTTATTGGTTGCTGGGTTAATAAGGTTATTGAAAATGGTTAGATGTGAGCGCGAAATATTGAAATAATGATAATTAGAGTATATGGTATGATTCTGGACAGCGTTGGAAATACTTAAGTTATATTTATAATATTATTTTTTGGGTAAGCCTCGATCTCATTCCCCTAAATATTAACAGTGTGAATAGAGATGAAGTGTAAAATGATTTAATTTTATTGTTTCCAGACAGGAAATAAACCTGTCTGGTGAAAAAGTTAGAGGACGGATTAGCTATAATCTAAGCATGAGTGAACAATCAGGCAGTGCATATTGTTATGTAACCATAAAAATGATACAGGAAGCGATGTTGTAATAGATTGAGTTAAAAATTGACGGCTCGCAAGCGATTTACCTTCTCCAGCAATCAGCAGCATTACCTCTTTTGTGTTCATGATGTCCTTCAGTCCCAGCGTAATGCCGTGCGTCACCGGGCGACCAGCCGTTTTTAACATATCATGCTGGCGCGTTTTCTCATCAAGCCTGCTGATATGGCAAAATGGCGTCAGCGCTTCTCCTGGTTCATTGAGTCCCAGATGACCATTTTTACCGAGGCCCAGGAGACATAAATCAAGGCCGCCCCGATGGGCAATCAAATCTGTCACGCGCTCGCACTCCGCCTCGTCAATATTTTCCGACTGAAAGCCAATCAACTGGTCCGGTCGTATGCCAAGCGGTTGTACGATGTGCTGTTGCAGGAACGATTCGCAGGTACCCGGCGTGTGTAAGGGAATTCCCAGCCACTCATCGAGCTTCACGAAGGTCACGTTCCGGATATCAACGTGACGTTGCTGTATTTTCTCGACAAAGAAGCGATAGGTCAGTTCAGGTGTGGCCCCTGTCGCGAGGCAGATTGTGGCGTCTGGTTTACTTGTGATGACCTCGACCAGACGCTCGCTGGCGAGTTCGCTGAGCGCCTCATAACTCTTGCAATACTGTATGTTTTGCATTGATCCATGTTCCTTTTGAGGAGGGGGTAACACGCGATTACCCCCAGTCTGGTTTACAGAATACCGAGTGCGGAAGAGACGATAGAGAGCACAAAAGTGACGCCAATTAACAATACCGGATGCGCTTTTTTTACCCGCAGCAGGTAGTACATCAGCAGCGTGTAGCCCATCGGTAAAATGTTCGGGAAGACCTTATCGAAGAAGTCTTTTTTGCAGGGCCACGTTGTGTGTACTGTCGATAGCAAAAGAGGTGACGACATTGATATGGACGTAAGACGCAATCAGACCGCCAATCACCGTGATCCCGAGGATGGTCGCCGAGCGGGCGATCATCTGCGAGTTTTCCCGCACCTTATCAATGGCTTTTACCCCGACCGAATAGCCGACGTGAGTCCAGCCGACGCGCAGGAAAAAGATCATCAGATAGACGGCGAAGAACAGAATCGGCCCCAGTAAATTGCCCTGGCTGGCGAAAGAGGAGCAAATCCCCGCCATAATCGGCAGTAAGGTGAACCAGAAAATGGCATCGCCAATCCCGGCAATCGGGCCAAACAGCGCCACTTTGAGACCTTTAATGGTGTCGCGGTTTTCTCCTTTCTCTTCCATTGAGATAAGCAGCCCCATCAGAAAACCGACGAGGTTCGGGTGGGTATTGATAAATTCCAGATGATCTTTCATGGCCGCACTCAGGCCCGGCTTATCATCTTTATAGATTTTTTTCAGAATCGGCAGCATCGCCCAGGTAAAGCCGCCCGCCTGCATCCTTTCATAGTTAAAGCTCGCCTGAAGAAGCGAAGAGCGAAAGCCAAGACGGGTAATGTCTTTTTTTACTGATTTCAGATCCCATTGCTGTAATCCTCTTCATCATCATTTTTACGGGCGACAGGCAGGGGTTGCGCCTGCTGTTTAGCTTTGGCATTGAAAAATTCGTACACGGCGAAGCCTGCGCCGAGGACTGCGACCGGGAGAAGGTTGTTGACCTGGATATAGCAGACAAACAGGAAGCCTGCGATCAGGTAAGGAATGTACTGTGCTTTAAACATCACGCGCAGCAACAGGCCAAAACCAACGGCAGGCAGAATACCGCCCGCGACTTCAAAACCATGAGTAAGCCAGGCGGGCATGGCTTTCACCAGTGCCTGCATTGCGCCCTGCGCCAGATAGGTACAGAGAAACGCGATAATGGCATACGAGCAGGCGACAATCAGCGTTGTCAGCCAGTTCAGACGAGCAAATGCGCGGGTATTGGCTTCTTTCGCGCAGTTGTCGGCCCTGGACATAAACAGAGAGAAGGCGGAATAGAAGAACAGAATCACGTATTGCATCAGCAGGCTGAACGGCAAGCCGAGGCCGATGGCGGTTTTGGCATCCACGCCAGTAGACCAGGCGATCACCGTGGTCATCAGCCCCGCCATGATAGGGTTTGGCGGTTGAACACCGCCAGCGGGCGTCAAACCAGCGAAAGCCAGTTCGGTCAGACCGCCGGTGATCAAACCGATATGAATATCGCCCAGGATGGCACCGGTGAGCGTACAGACAATAATCGGTCTGAATAAAAACAGAGCTTCCAGCCAAAAATCAATTCCCAGAAAGAAAACTAATGCCGCGAGGGATATCCCTTGTAAAAGCGTTATTTCATTCATTGTAAACACCTCATGTAAATAAGTCCCTTTACTATGAAAACGTTGGCTTGTTATTTACTCCGGGATCGCTTCTTTTTGATCGCCAGGGACATCCTGAATAAAAATGTTTACGCCGTGCTTCTTAATGAACTGCAGATCATTAAGGTCCTGCTCATTGACATAAACTTTACTGCTGATCTGCTTTTTGCCTTCCGAGAAGTGCATATTGCCGACGTTCACGTCGTTGAGCGCGATACCGCCTTCGAGCAGCTTTCTGACCGTTTGCGGGGTGCGGCAAATCAGGAATATCTTCTGGTGCGGCGCGGCCTTACCGATGACGTTGATGGTTTTTTCTATAGAGAAGAAGCGGATACCGAAACCGTAGGTTTCTGCGGTGATACCCATTAATTTCTGCTGAATCTCATCCTGAGCGACATCGTCATCCACGACGACCAGCAAATTGGCGCCGATCGTTGATGTCCAGGTGACACCCACCTGACCATGCACCAGTCGGTTATCAATACGCGTTAACAGGATATTTGGACTGCTCATACTTAAATCCTCACCATAAAATAATTGAATGACTGAGCTTGTTGAAATATATTATTCTTACCGTATCGCATTCATTAATTAATTCAGCGTGATGTAATCTCGTTATTCTCCTCCGCTATTTGGTCAGAAAGCGCTACCTGATATTCATCAGATAGCGCTTTTGAATAATGATAAAGCCGACCCGCTTACGATAACTCGTGGTCGACCACAAGTTTATTGGCCGATCCACAGACATTGATTTTACTTCTTACGACCTCTTTCATTGCATCCATACCAACGCGCATGTAGTAGCGCGGATCGTTGCCCTGTGGATTGTCGGCAAACCACGCTTTCACGGCATCGGCAAAGGCAATTTTCAGTTCAGTGGCGACGTTAACCTTACAGACGCCCAGTTCTATTGTGCGGCGCACGTACTCGTCAGGTACATCGCTCGCGCCGTGCAGCACCAGCGGAATATCCACCACTTCACGGATTTCAGCCAGACGCTGGAAATCGATTTTCGGCTTTTTGGTGTACAGGCCGTGCGCGGTGCCGATGGCGACGGCAAGGCTGTCGACGCCGGTCAGCTCAACAAAGCGTCTGGCTTCCTGCGGATCGGTCAGAAAGGCGCTTTCTGCGTCAACGCTCATGTCGTCTTCTACGCCACCCAATCGTCCTAGTTCCGCCTCAACGCTGCAATCGCGGGCGTGGCAAAAATCCACCACCGATTTCACCAGCTTCACATTCTCCTCAAACGGGAAATGGCTACCGTCGATCATGGCGCTGCGCACTCCGGCGTTCACTTTATGGCGAATGTCGTCCAGCGATTCATGATGATCGAGATGCAACGCCAGCGGCATACCGTAAGTGGTTGAGTAGGCGGTGCACAATGCGTAAAGCTCTTCCAGCGCGATATGTTTAAAGGTGCCAGGAGTTCCGGCGAGGATCACCGGCGATTGCATTTCGCTACACACTTCAAGGATCGCCTGGATCGTCTCGGCATTATGGATGTTAAAAGCCGGTACGGCGTAGCCTTTTGCCTGGGCGTCCTGCAGGAGATACTTCGTGGAAATAATGCTCATGATCGGATCCTCTTAAGCCTGCCACGGGTGAATAATGACGCCCTGCACCACGCGGTTGACCGTACCGCTGCGGGAAGGGGTATCCGGCGTGTTACCGACAGCAATGGACTGGGTGAGCGCAAAGACCTGGGCATACATCAGGTAGCAGAACGCCAGTTCGCAATCGATAAAATGTCGTGCGGGCGGCAGCAGGATGTGCGGGCCGGCTTCGATAAGGGAATCGCTTTCGGCCGCAATAGCGACAACGCGCATGGCCTGATCATCGCGACGCAGCTCCGCCAGCAGATCGAGATCGTACTGCCGGGTGTAAGGGTGGCTGGAGATATACACCACGATCAGCGTTTCGTTATCCACCAGAGATTTCGGACCGTGGCGAAAGCCGGTTGGCGAATCGTAAAACGCGGCCAGCTTACCGGCGGTCAGTTCAAGGACTTTCAGGGACGATTCGCGCGCCGCACCCTGTAACCCGCCGCTTCCGAGATAGACGATCCGCTTCCAGTTTTCATTGCCAAATACGCCGTGGCTGAAATCACCCAGTGAAGACAGGATCGTCTGGCAGCGATCCGCGACGTCGCGGAAGGTCTGGCTGTTGATGAGTTTCGGTGCGAACACCGACAGGCAACTGGCCATCATGGTGGTGATACTGCTGGTCATCGCAAAACCGCGATCGTGCGTTTCTGCCGGCATCAGCAGAGCAAAAGCGTTATCGCTTGCCACCGCGTTCTGGTACAGGCTGCCCGCTTCATTGCAGGTGATCGAAAGGTGATAGCACTCAGGGACGAACTGGTTTGCCAGTTCCACTGCGGCGACGCTCTCCGGGCTGTTGCCGGAACGGGCAAACGAAACCAGCAGCAGCGGATGCGTCGGATTCAGATAATCCATCGGATTGGTGACCAGATCGGTGGTCGGTACTGCGCTGATGTTTTGCCCGGTGTGGCTGGCAAGCCAGGGGGCGATGATCTCGCCAATGAATGCCGAGGTACCCGCTCCGGTCAGGACGATCCGCAGATCGTCTTTGCGCAGCAGGGGCGCGAGAAAGTTGTCGATCGTGGTGCGCATCGCGTCAATATTCGTCAGCGATCGGATCCAACTAGCAGGCTGCTGGCGGATCTCTTCTTCAGTCCAGGTTCCGGTGGTTGCCGCTGCAGGGGTATAGGTTTCTGGCATAACGTAAGTCCTTAGTCTTGTGAATTCCACATCAGACGCTGGCAAAATGTCGCTATCTTTCGTTTCGTTTCACTTGTTCATATGATCGATTAATTAAAATCTATAGGAAAGAAATCGAAAGTTCAATGATGCAAAATGAAATAAAACGAAAAGTGTGATCGATTGTACGGAGAGCGTTTTTATCTTATTGATCTGTAATCACTCTCTCTGAACGTTCTGGGATGAGGGTTTTCTTAAGCGAAAGGAAAAGAAAGGCCTTACGACTCATGATCGAAGGCCAGGGAGAAAAAAGGTCAAATGGGGAAGCGCTGACCCTGAATCCAGATCTGTTGTAAATGCAATCCGCCGTCGAGAGCGATCATGCTGGCGCGTTTACCCACGGCTAACGATCCTGAATGGCTGTCGATCCCCAGCAGTCGCGCCGGATGGAGCGAGGCCATATGGATCGCGTCCTCAGGGGCGATTCCGGTCAGTTCAACCATATTGCGCACGGCCGCATCGACCGACAGCGTGCTGCCTGCGAGGCCACCCGATGCGGTTCGCACAATTCCGCCGTGCATGTCGACCTTTTCACCACAAAGCGTGTAGCTTCCGTCAGGCATACCGGCGGCCTGCATCGCATCGGTGATCAGCACCAGCCTATCTTTGGCACAGCAGCAACAGAGCTTCATGGCGGCCGGATGGACGTGGTGCCCGTCGGCGATGAGCTCCAGCCACGCGCGTGGATCGGTGAGTCCCGCACCGACCATTCCTGGCTCCCGGTGATGGAGTCCGGTCATGCCGTTGTAGCAGTGTACAAGTCCGTTCGCGCCGGCATCAAAGGCGGCCTGGGTTTGTGCCCAGCTTGCCGCGCTATGTCCCAGCATTACCCGCACACCCTGCTGCCTGAGGTGGCGAATCGCCTGCAAGGCACCCGGTTTTTCCGGTGCCAGCGCCACCACCCGCAGGGTCTGACGCGAAATGGCGATCAGCTCATCGAGTTCCGTGAGGTCCAGTTCACGAAACAGCTCCGGAGGATGGGCGCCTTTATTCTGCGGCGTGAAGTAGGGGCCTTCCAGATAACTACCGAGCACCTGTGCGCCAGGCCCGCCGGAAAAACTGCGTTGAGCGATGCGCTCCAGCGCACGTTGAATCGTTTTCAGCGGCGCGGTGACGGTGGTGGGTAGCCAACTGGCAACCCCTTCACGCGCTTTGTGCATCGCCAGCTTGTCGAGTGCGTCCGGTTCATCGTCCATTACATCGACCCCCCGCGCCACCGTGGACGTGGGTGTCAATATAAGCGGGACACAGTAGCTCGGCGTCACGTACGGTGATGCCCGCAGCAATCGGCTCGATGGCCGTGATGATGCCTTCTTCAACGCGCAGCTGGCGATCGTCCAGCCAGCCCTGCTCGGTGAGCAGACGTCTGGCGCGCAAAACCTGCGTCATATTCCTTCCTCGATCGGGTGCTCCTCACGGCAGCGTCCCAGTTCATCGACCAGGCTGGTCAGGCCGCGGTGCCCGCACTCCAGCGCCTGAACACGAAATGCTTCGCTGCTGAGTCCTTCGCGATCCAGCACCATCTCCAGCAGCAGTTGCAGGTTAGTACCCGTGATCACTTCCCGGCCGGGTTTCAGCATCGCCAGCGTAGAGGCGACGCGAAACGGCGTGCCGCCGAGCAGGTCGGTCAGGAAAACGATATCTTCCTCGCCGTCCAGTTGTTCAATCGCCTGCTCAAGCTGTGAGGTGAGCAGTGCGGTGGTGGAGGTTTCCGGAAAATCGATGGCGATAAACTGCGACTGCTCGCCGAGGATCTGTTTCATCGCTTTTTCCATACCGCTGGCAAACCCACCGTGCCCCGTCAAAATAATACCTAACATCGAAGACCTCTTTGCTTTACAGGAAGTGACAGAACTTGCCGACAACACCCAGTACCACGGTGATACCGATAAGGCGCAGCGGACTCCAGCCGCGACGGACCAACCAGAACATCGTCAGGGTATAGACCAGCGGTAAAAAAAGCGGGCATCAGTTTGTCGATAACGTCTGTCTGGAGCTTGACGACCGCATCACCCGCCTTGATTTCGAGCGTAGTGTTCAGACGCACATAGGTCGCCACGAGCGCGCCAATGACCGTCATCCCGACGATAGACGCCGCGTGACCCACTTTCTTCGTATTGGCCTTGATGAGCGGAATGGCGGCAACCCCCCATACGATAAGCATAGTGCGCCAGGCCAAAACGCAGACCCAGATGGACCACGTTAAACAACACAATAAAGACCACTGCGCCGAGGATGGAACCCTGCAAGGCCAGACTGGCCCCGATGCCGCCGCAAATAGGCAACAGCGTCAGCCAGAACATCGCATCGCCAATCCCGCCGAGCGGCGCGCCAACGGCAATTTTGGTGCTCTGAATACTGTTAACATCCTGCTTTGAGCGCTCCATCGCCAGAATGATGCCAATGACAAATGTCACCAGGAAAGGGTGAGTATTGAAGAAACCCATGTGGCCTTTCATGGCGCGCGCCAGGTCGCGTTTGTTGGTGTGGATCTTTTTCAGCGCAGGCAGCAGCCCGTATAGCCACCCGGAAGCCTGCATACGTTCATAGTTAAATGACGCCTGCAATAGCATGGAACGCCAGGCCACCCGGTTGATATCTTTTTTTAGTCAGCTCTGCGCCAATATTTTGATCTTCATAGATGTTTTCGTTTACGCCGGAAAGCAGCGTTTCTTCGCTGTCGGAAACAGTCGGAAGAGTTTGTTGATTAGATGCCATCTTCGAATTCCTCTTTCTGGGCCGCAGGTTGGGTCGGTTCGGGAGATTTACGCAGCAGGTCGATCAGCGCCATGGCCAGTGCCGCAGCGGCAATCGCCAGTACCGGCAGCTTGAGCCAGGCGGCTCCCACGAAGCCGATGATAAAGTAAGGGATATAGACGTTTTTCATCATGATTTTCAGCAGTACGGCAAAGCCGATGGCTGGCATGATGCCGCCCGCGACGCCGAGTCCGTCAATCAGCCGTTCCGGCAGAACATCAATGGCCGTTTTCGCGTGCTCTGCGCCGAAGTAAATCGGCAGGAATGCACACAGAAAATAGAAAATCCCCAGAGCCAGTAACGCCAGATAGTTGACCCGTTCAATGCCTGCGGTGTCGGCATTTGCCGCCATGCGATCGCAGCGGGACATCACCCCGGACATCACGGAGAACAGGAACGTAATCCCCATCTGGACTGCCACGGCAAACGGCACGGCGACGCCCACGGCGACATCCGGTTTCACCCCTGTTGTAATGGCGAACGTCGTACCCACGATGGTGCCGATAATGACGTTTGGCGGTTGTGCACCCGCCAGCGGCGCGAGTCCCATCCACACCAGTTCCAGCGTACCGCCGGTTAAAATACCGGTGTGCAGATCGCCCAGAATCAGGCCGACCAGCGGCCCAAGCACCACCGGGCGGTGCATGTGTGTTAATCCGTTGAACATATCCAGGCCGGCAATAAAGGCGAGGATACCTAATGCAAAAGCCTGTAACAGACTGATTTCCATGGTGAAGGCCTCAGATGAGTTTAAAGAGATCCTGCGCGGGTTCTGTTGGAACGCCCTGAACAAAGCATTCCACCCCGGCGGCTTTCAGGCCGTTAAACGCCGTAATATCGGTCGAGTCGACAGAGACCGTTTTGGCAACCTGCTGTTTACCATTGGCGTAGTGCATATTGCCGACGTTGATGCGTGTAACAGGAACCCCACCTTCGACCAGCCTGAGGAAATCAGCGGGGGGACTTGCAGACCAGCAAAATTTTCTGTCGGTCGGCAGCGCGGTGAATGTTGTCGATCACTTTTTTGCAGCGACCAGAAACGCACGGCGATCCCTTCTGCCAGCACCATCTCCATCAGGTTCTGTTGCACAGTATCTTCCGCCACCTCATCGTTAGCGACCAGGACCAGATTTGCCCCCCGCAAACCCGACCCACTGCACCCCGACCTGGCCATGAATAAGCCTTTCGTCGATACGGCTGAGTACAATATTTGGCATAGCGTGTTCCTCTTTTTTTGTTATCCGTTTTGGGACGTTACGCCCTGGCAGGCGGCATGGTACTGCTGCAGTATGTCCTGAATATGGTTGATGATGAGTTCTCGCGGTGTGGCATTGAGATCTCCCTCGCGCACTTTCACGTACTGTAACGGCAGATACTGGCTAATGAGCGGCAGGGGAATCGGCTCATCCGCCAGATTGCGCACCAGCCGTGCAAACGCCTCATCAATCTGGCTGTCTGGCCAGTAGTAACGCACACGATCGGAATAGCTGTAGCCGCGCGCCAGACGACGGGTATTGCCATCGCCGTGGTAGTGACTCTGCCAGTATTCCGGACGATCGAGCATGACGCTCTCAAGGACATGACGCAGGTCGGAGCAGGCTTTTGCCGGGAGCAACTCTTCTTCGATGGCGGCCAGCGAGAACAGCGCTTCGCGCAGGGCGAAGGTTAACGCCGGGCCGACTTTCAGGATGGCAAAATGATCTTTTACTAACTGGCGCAGTGACTGCGGCGTCTGGTAGTCCGTGGAGTGCGCCTCAAAAACCAGCGTGTCATACGCTTCCACCATCTTGCTTAACGCGACGGCTTTTTGTGGCTGATAATCAATGATGTGAGTATGGTCAAACTCAACGCCGGGTTGCACGACCAGCGCGATGATACGGGGCCAGATGGCATTGAGCCCCTGCTTTTCAAAGGCGTGACGATGAGCTTCCAGCGTCGCACGCGCGGCCTCAGGCGTGGTTACCGCCAGCTCGGTCAGCGTCTCATGGGCTCCGCCCGGTACCGGCACTTCAGTGCCAATCACATAAACCAGATCAGACTCGCCAAAATGAGCAATGCAGGTCTCTTCGGCGATCTTCGCCAGACGTGCGGCACGTTCCGCGACGATGTCATCGGTCAATGGCACCGGATCGCCCTGGCAGGACATGCTGCAATCAAGGTGGATTTTTTTGAATCCGGCGGCGACATAGCTTCTGATCAGTTCGTCGGCATTGGCCATTGCCGGTTCTGCGGCCAGGTTTTGCCAACGGTTGGGGCCGAGGTGGTCACCCCCCCAGAATCAGCTGCTCCTGAGGGAAATTAAGCGAGTCGGCCAGATGGCAGACAAAATGGCGAAAATCGGCTGGGGTCATGCCCGTGTAACCGCCAAATTGGTCAACCTGATTTGAGGTTGCTTCAATCAGCAGCGGCGAGTGATTTGCCTGCGCGTAACGTATTGCGGATTCCAGTACCAGCGGATGCGCGGAACAAACGGCGTAAATTCCGTTTGCCTTGCCGCGTTTATGCTGTTCCACCATTTCAGTCAGATGTTTCACTTTCCTCTCCAGGTCAGGTAACTGCGACGTTTAATCTTTCGTTTTGTTTCACTTAATCCTGCATCATGGTCTTATAAAAATAAAACGAAAGATAATAGTTTTCCGATCTGTTTCACAAAAGAAACATAATGAAAGCATTGTGAGGGAGTTTTCGCCCCTTCGCTCGGCTTTTTTCGGCTTGCATTCTGATAAAAGAAAGGCGTTAATAGGTGAAACGAAATGAAACGAAAGAATCTGACAAAGGATTTCTTATGAGCAATACCGATGCTTCTGGAGACAAGCGGGTGTCAGGCACCAGCGAACGGCGTGAGCAGATTATCCAGCGGTTACGGCAGCAGGGAAGCGTACAGGTCAACGATCTTTCGGGATTATTTGGCGTTTCCACGGTAACGATCCGTAACGATCTGGCGTTCCTGGAAAAGCAGGGGATCGCCGTTCGCGCTTACGGTGGTGCACTGATTTGCGACAGTAATACGCCAGGCGCGGAGCCTTCCGTCGAAGATAAAAGCTCACTGAACACGGCGGTGAAACGCAGTATCGCCAAAGCCGCCGTGGAGTTGATCAAACCGGGTCACCGCGTGATCCTGGACTCTGGCACCACGACGTATGAAATTGCGCGTCTGATGCGCCAACATACTGACGTGATTGCGATGACCAACGGAATGAACGTCGCCAATGCCTTACTGGAAGCAGAGGGCGTGGAATTGTTGATGACCGGTGGACATTTGCGTCGTCAGTCGCAGTCGTTTTACGGCGACCAGGCCGAGCAGTCTTTGCAGAATTATCACTTCGATATGCTGTTTCTGGGCGTCGACGCCATTGATTTAGAGCGGGGCGTCAGCACTCATAACGAAGACGAAGCCCGGCTGAATCGTCGGATGTGTGAAGTGGCGGAACGGATTATCGTGGTCACTGACTCCAGTAAATTTAACCGCTCGAGCCTGCATAAAATTATTGATACCCAGCGTATTCACACCATCATCGTCGATGAAGGCATTCCTGAAGAGAGCCTGAAAGAGTTTCATCGCAGTGGCGTTGAGGTCATTATCGTCCAGGCTGCGTCGTGAAAATCACAAAAATGTGATGTCCTTCAATTAAGCAAAAAGAAAAATGTCAGCGGGTTTTTGTCGAACCCGCTTTCGTTTTTGCACTGATTTTTCGTCTCATTCTCCCGCTCACCTGTCCTGCACGCTTTTCGATCTTTCGCATTTTTCATTTTCGGTTTAGATAAAACGAAAGAAAAACAGGCTTTTTTGCCAAAATCCGTGCTGCGGACGTGTTCACAAATTCGCCTTAAGTCTTCTGATTTAATATATTAAAAAGAAAACGAAAGCGATAAATCGCTAAAACATAACAATATGCAATGGAGCAAAAGCAATGCTGGATAACCTAAGACGTCGCGAGCAAATAATCGATCTGTTATGCGATCAAGGTAGTGTTCGTGTCGAACCCCTGAGTGTGCATTTCGGCGTCTCAAGCGTCACGATCCGCAATGACTTACGTTATCTCGAGCAGAAAGGCTGCGTCATGCGTTCTTATGGCGGAGCCGTATTAAATCAACACTTTGCCCTCGATCGCCCCTTACAGGACAAAGACCGGCTGAACCGCGATGTGAAATCGCGGATTGCTGAAAAAGCGGCCAGTTTTGTGAAAGATGGCGACACGCTGATTCTCGATTCTGGCTCGACCACCACGCTTATTCCTCCGTTGCTTAAAAGTCGTCGTGATCTGGTGGTGATGACCAATGCGCTGAACATTGCCTGGGAACTCGCCAATTTTGAACGGGTGGATGTCATGATATTAGGGGGGAAATGTCAGGCAAAGCGTTTACTCGCTGTATGGTCCTTCGGCGGAACATCAGCTCAGACAGTATCGGTTTGATAAGCTCTTTTTTGGGCGTTGATGGATTTTGTCTGGAAGCCGGGATCACCACACCGCATCCGGGGGGAAGCGCACCTTAACCAGGTGATGTGTCAGGTGGCGCAGGAGGTGACGGTCGTCGCGGATTCCAGCAAGTTCGGCCGCAAAAGTTTTTGCATGATCAGTGAAATCAGCGGTATTGACCGGGTGATTACCGACAGTGGTATTCCGGAGCATTATCATCAGGCGCTCAGCCAGATGGGCGTGGATGTCGTTATCGTGGATGAATAAGAGAGAACGCCGGCAAAAACGCGTTTTGCCGGCGATCGCTTAGTGCATCAGCGCATCCTGTTCGACCAGCAGCAGGGCGGCGCCGCGTACGCCGCTGGATGCGCCATGCACGGCCGGGAAGACATTCGCGGGGGCCAGCCCCGGGAAGAGATAGCGCGACATGGCGCCTGGCAGTAAGGTGTAAATTTCCTCAATGTTGGAGACGCCGCCGCCCAGAACAAAGGCGTCAACATCCAGAATGAGCTGCAACTGCGCCAGCGTACAGCCCAGCATATCAATCCACGCCTCAACCGTGGCGACGGCGCTGGCATTACCATGACGGTAGTTTTCCAGCAGCGTCTCCATTTTGAGCTGTTCCCCCGCAGAAGTGCTTATGCAGCCAGAGTAAACCGGGGCCGGACTGGTAGCGCTCCAGACAGCCCTGTAAGCCGCAGCCGCACGTGATCTCCGGCAGGTTATAACGGCGCATAAAGGTGGCGGGCAGCGGTAAATGCCCAAACTCGCTGGCCATCCGGTTACGCCCACGATAAAGTTGCCCGTCGATCACCAGTCCTCCGCCCATGCCGGTGCCAATAATGGCGCCAAAGATTCGCGAGAACTGACGGGCCTGCTGGGTATGCGCCTCCGACAGCGCGAAGCAGCAGCAGTCATTGTCCAGGGCCACCGAGCGGTTGAGTCGGTGCGCCAGATCGTCCATCACCTGTCGTCCGGTCAGGCAGGGGACGTTCGACGACAGCAGCTTTCCGGTATGTCTGTCCATCAACCCGGGCATGCCAATGCCGATTTTGCCCTGCATTCCCGTTGCCCAGTCGGCGGTATCGATGAGCGAGGTAAAAGTCGAGAGAAAGAGTTCGTAATCCTGCACCGGCGTGGCTACGCGCTTGCGCCAGCAAACCTGCATTTCCTTATCAAAGGCGACAATTTCAGTTTTTGTGCCGCCAATATCAACACCGTAAAACATGCCACATCTCCTCGAATTTCACAGTGTAACCAGACAGTTTTCCTTGCGAGCGCGCTCTGCGGCAAAGACCATTAAGTGACTTTCCAGCGATTCATCCGGGCCGGAGAGAATCATACTTTGATCGCCCGCCATCACGGCGTGAATAAAGCGATCCATCAGATAGTAATCCCCGCCGCCATGGCCTCCCATCTGGGTCTGCGTGCCTGCGGCGATCTCGTCGATCGTGTAGATCGTCTCGCTGTCCGTCAGAAAATCAAACACCCGGATCTGCTCGCCATTGCCCTCGAGATAGCCTTTCGTACCGAAAAGACGCGTCTTTCGATCTTCCATACGCGTAAAGGCAGTCATGGTGAACGTCACGGTTTGCTGATGCGCGAAACGCAAGTTAACCACCTGGTGATCCACTACATCGTTATCACAGCGATAAACGCAGCGGCCATACGGACCTTCGCGCAGCGCCTGACGGACATTTTCCTCGGTGGGATCCGCTGTCAGCACGCGACGGAAATGAGGTGTGCATTTGTGATCCTTACCGAGATAAATTTTGCAGGCTGACCAGGGGCAGGTCGCCTCAATCTGGCAATCCAGGCAGCGGTCGGCGGCACCCTCCGGCTGGTTCTCCTTCACGAAATGACTCAGGTTGCCAAATGAGGTCACATCCTGACAGTGGTCGCCCATGATGTAGCGGATCCAGTCCATATCGTGGCAGGATTTCTGTAACAGCATAAACGACGATTCCGCTTCGTTACGCCAGTTGCCGCGAACGAAAGAGTGCGCCTGGTGCCAGTAACCTACCGGCTCGAGATGCTGCATGCTGACGATATCGCCAATCACCCCGCTGTCGAGCAGGGACTTAAGTTTTTGCGTATAGCGTGTGTAGCGCAAAACGTGGGCGACACCCAATAAGACGTTGTTACGCTTCACCGCAGCGATGATGGTGCGGCAATCTTCCGGCGTGGGAGCGATCGGTTTTTCCAGCAAAATATGATAGCCGAGGTCGGAAAACGCGACGGCAGGCTCTTTGTGCATCGTATCCTGAGTACAAATCAGTACAACGTCTGCCATTCGTGGGCGGGCTGCCGCCTCTTTCCAGTCGCGAAAGATGTTTTCCTGCTCAATTTGATGCTGAGCGACAAATTGTTGGCGATACGCCTCTCTGGGTTCCGCCACGCCGACCACCTGCATGCGGTCCGGATGCTCAAGCGCGTAGCGAGAATAGATTTCGCCGCGCGCGCCTGCGCCCACCACTAACACGGTCACTTTCTTTGCACACATATAAGCCTCTCATTTTGCCCTCGCCTGCGTTCGCGTTGTTCTGCGCTGTGGGGCATTAAAAAAACAAACTGGAATTTCTTGCACCTGCTGATGACGTTCGCGACATCAGGCAGCGGCTAAATTTTCTTCATTCTGCTTATCGAATAAAAAAGCGGCATCAAGATTGAATTTCACCCTGATCGATTCGCCGGGTAGCGGACTCCAGTCCGGTGACGAATTGACTCGCAGAATCATTTGCTGCGCGCCGATATCGAAATGCAGGAGATCTTCATTGCCCATTCTTTCCACGTTGGTGATCCGGGCATCGAAAGCCGCAGGATCGTTGTGCTGCGCCAACTGAATCGCCTCCGGGCGAATACCAAACCAGACGCTGTCGTGCGGATAATCCGTCAGTTGGGAGGCCAGTCGTGCGGTTAAGGGTAAGGTCAGCGCGTCATCCAGACGTAGTCCGTGCGTGTGCGAGTCGAGCGCCAGAAGATGGATATTCATTGCCGGGTTACCAATGAAACCCGCCACGAATTTATTCTTTGGCTGATGGTAGATATTGCCCGGTGTGTCGACCTGCATGATCCGTCCACCGTTGAGCACGCAAATGCGGTCACCCATGGTCATCGCTTCAATCTGATCGTGTGTGACATACACCATTGTCGCGTTCACGCCTTCGTGACGCAGTTGGCGGTGAAGTTCCGTCAGGCGCACGCGCATTGACACGCGTAGTTTGGCGTCGAGATTGGACAACGGCTCATCAAACAAAAACACCTCAGGCTTACGCACAATGGCTCTGCCGACGGCAACGCGCTGGCACTGCCCCCCTGAAAGTTGACCCGGTTTTTTGTCGAGTAACGTTTCGATTTCCAGTTTTCGCGCGGCTTCCCGCACGCGAACATCTATCTCCTGCTTGTCCATTTTGCCTTGCAGGCTGAAGGCCATATTTTTGTAGATCGTCATGTGGGGATAGAGGGCGTAGTTTTGAAAAACCATCGCCACGCCACGTTCTTTTGGCAGCAGGTCGTTAACGCACCGTTCGCCAATGGAAATATGACCATGAGTAATCTCTTCCAGACCGGCGATCATGCGCAGTAACGTTGATTTGGCGCAGCCGGAGGGTCCGACAAAGACCATAAATTCGCCATCGTGAATTTCAAGGTCAACGCCATGAATCGCCTGAAAGCCATTCGGATAGATTTTGCCTACTGACTGTAATTGAATGCCTGACATAACAATGCCCCTTATCCTTTAATTCCGGCACCGGCGATGCCACGAATGAAATAGCGCTGGAAGAAAATATAAAGTAACAACATGGGGATAATCGCGAGCAACGCCCCCCGCCATGAGCATGGGATACTCCACCCCGGCGCGACCTGAGAGCGAGGCCAGGCCCACCGGCAGCGTCATTTTGTCCATTGAGGTATTGACGATGAGCGGCCACATTAAGTTATTCCAGCTCCACAACCCGTTAATAATGACGCAGGCGATAAGCCCGGGTTTAATCAGCGGCAGCATGATTTTGAAAAAGATCGTCAAATGGTTATAGCCATCCATAATGGCCGCCTCTTCCAGCTCTTTCGGTACGGACAGAAAAAACTGACGCAATAAAAAGGCGCTGTAAATACTGAATAATCCCGGCAGCACCAGACCTGGAATTGAGTTCAGCAGACCTATTTTCTCGATCGTTAAAAACTGCGGGATCAAAAAGATCTGTCCGGGAACCATCAGAATCGAAATGCAGAGCATAAAGAGGAGATCGCGCCCTTTAAAACGCAGGCGCGAGAAACCATACGCCGCCATCGCGGCAATCAGCGTCTGTAAGATGACGATAATCAGCGTGTAAACGATCGAGTTAAAATAAAAACTACCAAACGGCATCTCATGCAAGATTTTATCGTACGCCTGAAACCCTGGATTGGCAGGCAGCAGGATCGGCGGAAAGGCAATACTTTCCGCCTGAGTTTTAAACGAGGTGATGATCATCCAGAGAAAGGGAACCACCGTGACCAGCGTCGCCAGGATCATCAGGCCATAAATCAGCCATTTTTCACGTTTTGTCATGAACATAGTGGTTGCCTTACTGTGCTTTAAGCCGTTTGCCTATCCATATCTGCAGCAGGGTCAGTACCATCGTGATAACGAAAATCACCACGGCAATCGCTGAGGCGTACCCTTTTTTCATGGTAGATAAAGGCGTATTTATAAAAGAGATAAGCGATGGTCATGGTCTGATCGTCCACCATGGAAGAACTGCCAAACAGCAGATACACCACATCGAAGATTTGCAGCGTTTCGATAAACGAGATCACCAGAACGAAGAACAGCGTCGGGATCATTAGCGGCAGGGTAATTGACCAGAAGCCGCGTAGTTTACTGATGCCATCCAGGGACATGGCTTCATAAATCTGCTTCGGGATCCCCTGCAAACCGGCGAGCAAAATGATCATCTTCAGAGCGATAGCCGACCAGATAATGACCAGTGAGGCGCTCAGACGGACAATATCCGGATCGGATAACCAACCAATGGCGGGAATATCGAAATAAGCCAGGATCTGATTGAGCAAACCAAAATTACGGTTCATCAACCACTGCCAGACCATCGCAATGGCGGCAGGCATCGTAACGGCCGGAAGAAATAACAGCGTACGAAATAGCCACTGACCGCGAATCGCCTGGTTTAAACCCATCGCCAACAGTAAAGACAGGACCGTGATCACCGGCACACAAATAAAAACATAGGCCAGCGTGTTAACTATCGCCGAACGGAATTCATCATCGCTGAATAAATTAATGTAATTATCCAGACTGATAGTCGTCCAGATCTGAAACTCGCCCAGATCGGTAAAACTGTAAAATACGTTCTGAAAGAACGGCGTAAAGTAAAAAATAACTAATCCTGCCAACAGCGGCAGAATCATTATCCACCCCCAGAAACGTTCTTCTTTTTCCAGTCGTGTCAGGGCTTTTTTATTGGGTTCCCTGGCCGATAACGGCGGGGATGCCGCTTCATCTGAATAGCTCATACAGACTCCGGGATGCTCACTTTACAAACAATAAATGGGTTAACGCAGGAGAGGTGAGAGGGAGCAAAGCTCCCTCACTATTATTTCTGCATTTCACGCTCAACGCGTTTGGCGACACCCGGCATAACCTGTTGCGGATCATTTCCCATCCAGACTTTTTTCAGCCCGTCGTTGAGAATGCTATTCCATTTCGCGGTATTTGAACCGGCGGTGGGATATTGGTGAGAAAACGCCAGTGAATCGATATAGGCGGAAACATCAACACTCTTAAAGCCATCCGCCCATGCTTTGGCGACTTTCTGATTAGCCGGAATCACCACTTTGCCCGCTGCCAGCGTTTGCTGCGCATGTTCTGAACTCATGAATTCAATGAACTTCCAGGCGGCCTCTTTATGCTGGCTTTTGGCAGACATGGCGAATGCCAGGCTATGAGAGACGCCAGCCTGTTCTGCCATTTTGGGCATCGGAACTACCCCGACATGATCGTTAATCAGTTCGTTCTGTGAGAACGGCAGCGCCCACCACGAGCCCGCGTAGATCATCGCCACCCGATTGGACTGGAAGACATCGGCAGCTTTCATTTCGCCTGGCGGCTGGAGCAGTCCTGCCTTCAGCATGCCCTGAACGTCGCGATACATGGCGATCGCGTTGTTGCTGGCAACGTCCGTTTTACCCTCTGGCAGGACAATCTGAGTGCCGGCCTGGAGCAGCAGGTTAAAGTAGCTGTCCTGACCGCTGCCGAGATCCATCGCCAACGGATAAGAATGCTGATCCAGATTTTTACGTAACTGTTCCGATTTCTGTTTTAAATCGTCCCATGTCCAATTTTTATCGGGATAGGTTACGCCAGCCTGATCAAACATTTTTTTGTTATACCACACGGCAATCGCGTCGATATCACGTGGAATAGCGTATTGTTGAGACTGGTACTGATAAGCATCGACAGAGCTTTTCACGAAATCATCAAGATTTGGTGATGAATTATCTTTTAAATAAGGGGTCAGTGGTTCCAGCATGCCGTTTTTAACGTACTGTTGAAAATTCGGCATATTCATCCAGAATACATCCGGCGCCACATTACCCCCGACAGCAGAACTGAGCTTTATGAAATATTGATCGTAGGGTGTTAGTTCAATTTCAACTTTCACACCGGGGTTATTTTTTTCAAACTCATTAACCAGTTGCTGTTCGCCGGGAAGTTGATTTCGATCCCATAGCGTGTAGCGTAATTTAACGGGCTTATCTGTTGTCTGGCCTTCTGCACTGGTAACAGCCGGTGCGGCCAGTAAACAGGAAAAAAGGCATGCCAGGGCAACATTATTTTTATTCAAGGTATACATAACTTCCCTCTTTATTCGGGTCAGAATGTCGGTGAGGTAAATTACAGAAGCCATTGAATCTTCTGTGTAACAAAGGGGAAAGTCAAAGAGGGAAAAATGAGCGAATTATCGCATTAAAACAACCTGGCTTTTCGGTAGGTTTCTCTTTTATCAAAACGAAAAGAGGGCGAAAAGGGAGGCTTCAGGCATTGTTCTTTCTTTCAACGGGTTAGGATTTTTCTACCGACGAAAAGCGAAAAATGGCGGGCGAAAAATTAACCTTCAAAACTGCGAGCACTATCACCTTATCTTTCGCGGACAGGAAAGAAAAACGGGGAGCATTCCCCGTTTTCCCGGTTGCTTTCGTTTCGAAAGATCAGGTCACTGGCGCCGGGTTAAAGACGGCCAGCTGATTGTGTAGTCCCCATTGATCGGAGAACGTTTTCTTACGGCCGCTGGCGACATCGAGAATAAACTCGAACAGCTTCTGACCGACGTCCTCAATGGTCTCTTCGCCGGTGGCGATAGTACCTGCGTTGATATCCATTAAATCGTACCAGCGATTTGCCAGCTCGGTTCGCGTCGCCATCTTAATCACCGGCACGGCCATCAGGCCATACGGCGTGCCGCGACCGGTGGTGAACACCTGGACGGTGATCCCGGACGCGACCTGCTGTGTGCCGCAGACAAAATCGCTGGCGGGTGTTGCGGCATAAATCAGACCGCGTTTGGTCGGGCGCTGGCCCGGAGAGAGCACTTCGACAATCGCGCTTTTACCGGATTTCGCAATTGAGCCCAGCGCTTTTTCCACCACATTCGCCAGCCCCCCTTTTTTGTTACCCGGAGAGGGGTTCGCGCTACGATCGGTTTTCCCCATATCGAGATAGTTGTCGTACCAGGCCATCTCTTCCAGCAGACGTTTACCCACCTCTTCGTTGATGGTACGCGGCGTCAGCAGATGAATCGCATCACGCACTTCAGTGACTTCGGAGAACATCACCGTGGCGCCGCAGCGTACCAGCAGATCAGAGGCGTAGCCCACCGCCGGGTTCGCCGTCACGCCGGAAAAAGCATCGCTGCCGCCGCACTGCATGCCGACGACCAGTTCAGACGCCGGGCAGGTTTCACGCTGGCGCAGATTCAGCTTAGCCAGATGGCGCTCAGCGACCTGCAGGATATCATCGACCATAGAACGAAAGCCTACATGCTTCTCGTCCTGAAGGCTGACGATGCTGGCGCTGTCGACCGGAATACTTTGCACATCGTCGGTACCTTCCAGCAAACGCTCCGGCTGCAGTTTTTCACAGCCCAGGCCAATGACCATCACTTCGCCGCCAAAGTTTGGGTTCAGCGAGATGTTATGGATGGTACGAATCGGCACCACGGCTGCCGGCGCGTTAATTGCCACGCCGCAACCGTACAGGTGGTTAAGTCCGACCACACCATCGACGTTCGGGTATTTGGGCAGCAGATCGCGCTCAATGATTTTGACGACATAATCCACTACGCCCGCCACGCAGTGCACGCTGGTGGTGATGCCGAGCAGATTCTTGGTGCCTACGCTGCCATCGGCGTTGCGGTAGCCTTCAAAGGTATAGCCTTCCAGTGGCGGCAGGGGGGTCCGGGACTTTGGTCGCCAGTGGCAGAGTGTGCAACGGCGGCGCTTTCGGCAGCTCAACCATGGATTCATCAATCCAGCTTCCGCGCGGAATGTTGCGCATGGCGTAGCCGATCACTTCACCGTAACGTACGATTTCGCCATGAACCGGAATATCCACCAGCGCGACTTTATGTCCCTGTGGAATATGTTCAATCAGCTCCAGTCCATCCGGGAATCGCGTCCCGGCTTTCAAACCATTGTCATTAACAATGATCGCCACATTATCTGTTTCATGGACCTTTATATAAAATGCGCTCGGCGATTCTTGTCTGATTTCGATGTTGGCCATTGTCCAGTATTCTCCAACCGGGGTGATATTAATATAGAGAGTTCTGCGAATCTGATTATTAAAATAAGGAAAAGCTGTCGTGAAATAAGGATGTCAGGAGTTCAAAAATAAGAATGTGATCCAGATCACTCGTTATGGTGAAAGCCCGGCTATCAGGGGTGGTAAAGCGTAAATATGTGCATCAGCGCCCAGCGTTATGGGCATTTGCTCAAGATATTATTTGCAATTAACGTTGTTAATGAGCATCTGCACAATGCGTAATGCTTTCTGCCTGATTATACTGAATTACGAACTGAGTCTCTGCATTTATTAATAAGCGATAGCGTCTGTCATCAATAAATAATAATAAAAATGTCTGGTTAAGTGCCTGAGGTAAATAAAATGATTCTGGATACCGTGGTAGAAAAAAAGAAAGGTACGCATACCCGCTATTTAATTCTGCTGATAATTTTTATTGTCACAGCGGTTAACTACGCGGACCGGGCGACGCTATCCATTGCCGGTACCGAAGTTGCTAAAGAGTTGCAGTTGAGCGCTGTGTCAATGGGCTACATCTTCTCTGCCTTTGGCTGGGCCTATCTGCTGATGCAAATCCCCGGCGGCTGGCTGCTCGATAAGTTTGGTTCGAAAAAAGTTTACACTTACAGCCTGTTCTTCTGGTCGCTGTTCACCTTCCTGCAAGGCTTCGTGGATATGTTCCCGCTGGCCTGGGCAGGGGTTTCCATGTTCTTTATGCGCTTTATGTTGGGTTTCTCGGAAGCGCCTTCGTTCCCGGCAAACGCCCGTATTGTCGCGGCCTGGTTCCCGACTAAAGAGCGTGGAACCGCGTCGGCAATCTTTAACTCTGCTCAGTATTTTTCACTGGCGCTGTTCTCGCCGCTGCTGGGCTGGTTGACCTTTGCCTGGGGCTGGGAGCACGTCTTCACTGTGATGGGCGTGATAGGGTTTGTCCTGACGGCGCTATGGGTCAAACTGATTCATAACCCCACCGATCACCCACGGATGTCCGCAGAAGAGTTGAAGTTCATCTCTGAAAACGGTGCGGTCGTGGATATGGACCACAAGAAACCGGGCAGCGCAGTGGCAAGTGGTCCAAAACTGCATTACATCAAACAGTTATTGACCAACCGCATGATGCTTGGCGTGTTCTTCGGACAGTATTTCATCAACACGATCACCTGGTTCTTCCTGACCTGGTTTCCGATTTACCTGGTTCAGGAAAAAGGAATGTCGATCCTGAAAGTGGGGCTGGTGGCTTCGATTCCGGCGCTGTGTGGTTTCGCTGGCGGCGTACTGGGCGGTGTGTTCTCGGATTATCTGATTAAGCGCGGTTTTTCAATCACCGTAGCGCGTAAGCTGCCGATTGTGCTGGGAATGCTGCTGGCCTCCACCATCATTCTGTGCAACTACACCGACAACACCGCGCTGGTGGTGACGCTGATGGCGCTGGCCTTCTTTGGAAAAGGATTTGGCGCACTGGGCTGGCCGGTGATTTCGGACACCGCGCCGAAAGAGATTGTGGGCCTGTGCGGCGGGGTATTTAACGTCTTTGGCAATGTGGCATCTATCGTAACGCCACTGGTTATCGGTTACCTGGTAAGTGAACTGCATTCCTTCAACGCCGCGCTGGTATTCGTTGGCTGTTCCGCGCTGATGGCAATGGTGTGCTACCTGTTTATTGTCGGTGACATTAAACGTATGGAATTGCAGAAATAATTAACGGTTAAGTGACAAGGTAAAAGTGATGAATAACGACATCTTCCCGAACAAATTCAAAGCAGCGCTGGCTGCGCATCAGATTCAGATTGGTTGCTGGTCAGCGCTGGCAAGCCCCATCAGTACCGAAGTCTTAGGACTGGCGGGCTTCGACTGGCTGGTGTTGGATGGCGAGCATGCGCCAAATGATGTCTCCACCTTTATTCCGCAACTGATGGCGCTGAAAGGCAGTTCCAGCGCGCCGGTTGTGCGTGTACCGACCAATGAACCGGTGATTATCAAGCGCCTGCTGGATATCGGTTTTTACAACTTCCTGATCCCGTTTGTGGAAACAGAAGAAGAGGCGGTGAACGCCGTGGCGTCGACGCGTTATCCGCCAGAAGGGATCCGTGGCGTGTCCGTATCGCATCGCGCCAACATGTTTGGCACCGTCCCGGATTACTTCGCGCAGTCCAACAAAAACATCACCATCATTGTGCAGATTGAGAGCCAGCAGGGCGTGGATAACGTCGACGCTATCGCCGCCACCGAAGGCGTCGACGGTATTTTCGTTGGTCCAAGCGATTTGGCTGCGGCGTTAGGCCACCTCGGCAATGCGTCTCATCCGGAAGTTCAGAAAGCTATTCAGCACATCTTTGCCCGTGCGAAAGCGCACGGCAAACCGAGCGGCATACTGGCACCAGTTGACGCCGACGCACGTCGCTATCTGGAATGGGGGGGCTACGTTTGTTGCCGTCGGCAGCGACCTGGGCGTGTTCCGCTCCGCCACACAGAAACTGGCTGATTCCTTTAAGAAATAACCACCACCGAAACAAGAGAGATAATTGATATGACGATGAAAGTTGGTTTTATTGGCCTGGGTATCATGGGTAAACCAATGAGTAAAAACCTCCTGAAAGCAGGTTACTCGCTGGTGGTTTCTGACCGTAATCCTGACGCGATCGCTGACGTTATCGCGGCAGGTGCAGAAACCGCGTCTAACGCCAAAGCGATTGCTGAGCAGTGTGATGTGATCATCACCATGCTACCGAACTCTCCGCACGTGAAAGAGGTTGCGCTGGGCGAAGGCGGCATTATCGAAGGGGCGAAACCGGGGACGGTGCTGATCGATATGAGCTCCATCGCACCGCTGGCGAGCCGTGAAATCAGCGACGCGCTCAAAGCCAAAGGCATCGACATGCTGGACGCGCCGGTGAGCGGCGGTGAGCCAAAGGCAATCGATGGCACGTTGTCGGTGATGGTTGGCGGCGACAAGGCGATTTTCGATAAATACTATGATCTGCTGAAAGCGATGGCGGGATCCGTTGTTCATACCGGTGATATCGGGGCGGGTAACGTTACCAAACTGGCGAACCAGGTGATCGTGGCGCTGAACATTGCCGCGATGTCTGAAGCGCTGACCCTGGCAACCAAAGCCGGCGTAAACCCGGATCTGGTTTATCAGGCGATCCGGGGTGGTCTGGCGGGCAGCACCGTACTGGATGCGAAAGCGCCGATGGTGATGGATCGTAACTTCAAGCCGGGTTTCCGTATCGATCTGCACATTAAAGATCTGGCAAACGCGCTGGATACGTCTCATGGTGTTGGCGCTCAGCTTCCGCTGACCGCGGCTGTTATGGAGATGATGCAGGCGCTGCGTGCTGACGGCCTGGGAACTGCCGACCATAGCGCGCTGGCATGCTACTACGAAAAACTGGCGAAAGTGGAAGTCACTCGCTAATGACGTCGTGCCCGGTGGCGCTACGCTTACCGGGCCTACACAGTAGGCCGGATAAGTGAAACGTCATCCGGCGTTGTACAGCGTTGTGCAGTAACAGGCGATCATCATGAAAATCGTAATTGCCCCAGACTCTTATAAAGAAAGCCTTTCTGCTACTGAGGTAGCTCAGGCGATAGAAAAAGGATTTCGGGAAATTTTCCCCGATGCGCAGTATGTTTCCGTTCCGGTCGCCGATGGGGGCGAGGGGACGGTTGAAGCTATGATTGCCGCCACGCACGGTTCTGCACATTCCGCTCTGGTGACCGGACCGCTGGGTGAAAAAGTGAATGCCAGCTGGGGCATGTCAGGCGACGGAAAGACCGCGTTTATAGAAATGGCGGCCGCCAGCGGACTGGCGCTGGTTCCCCCCCGGAAAACGTAACCCCCCCTGATTACCACTTCGCGTGGCACCGGGGGAGCTTATTTTGCAGGCGCTGGACAGTGGAGCAAGCAATATTATTATCGGCATTGGCGGAAGCGCGACCAATGACGGCGGTGCCGGGATGGTTCAGGCGTTGGGCGCGAAGCTGTGTGATGCCAACGGAACTGAAATTGGCTACGGCGGCGGTAGCCTGAACACTCTCAACACCATTGATGTGTCTGGTCTGGATCCGCGCATTAAACAGTGTGCTATTCGCGTTGCTTGTGATGTGACCAATACGCTGGTGGGCGAACAGGGAGCTTCGCGGATCTTTGGCCCACAAAAAGGGGCGACGGAACCGCTGATCCTCGAACTGGACCGCAATCTGGCTCACTACGCGGATATGATTAAAAAAATCACTGGGTATGGACGTGAGAAACGTGCCTGGCGCAGGTGCGGCCGGTGGCATGGGCGCGGCGCTTATGGCCTTTCTCGGCGCAGAGCTGAAAAGCGGAATTGAGATCGTCACCCAGGCGCTCAATCTGGAAGAACATATTCACGACTGTACGCTGGTGGTCACTGGTGAAGGACGCATCGACAGCCAGAGTATTCACGGCAAAGTGCCGGTCGGCGTGGCGAGTGTCGCGAAAAAATATCACAAGCCGGTGATTGGCATCGCGGGCAGTCTGACGCGGGATGTCGGCGTGGTGCATCAATATGGAATCGATGCTGTGTTCAGCGTGTTAACCAGTATTGGCACGCTGGAAGAGGCCTTTCGTGGCGCTTTTGACAACATTTACCGGGCATCGCGAAACATTGCGGCGACGCTGGCGGTGGGAATGCGCAGTGCGGGGTGACAAGGGCACGCAAACCCTCTATACTTCGCGCCGAAGCTGACCAGACAGTCGCCGCTTCGTCGTCGTCCCTTTCGGGGGGAGACGGGCGGAGGGGAGGAAAGTCCGGGCTCCATAGGGCAGGGTGCCAGGTAACGCCTGGGGGGGAAACCCACGACCAGTGCAACAGAGAGCAAACCGCCGATGGCCCGCGTAAGCGGGATCAGGTAAGGGTGAAAGGGTGCGGTAAGAGCGCACCGCGCGGCTGGTAACAGTCCGTGGCACGGTAAACTCCACCCGGAGCAAGGCCAAATAGGGGTTCATAAGGTACGGCCCGTACTGAACCCGGGTAGGCTGCTTGAGCCAGTGAGCGATTGCTGGCCTAGATGAATGACTGTCCACGACAGAACCCGGCTTATCGGTCAGCTTCAACTTCTTCTAAAACAATACGTTGGTGTGTCTCAGGCCTTAACAGGTGAAAATGTGACACAAACTGTGATACAGACGAGGCACACCAACGGCTGTTCCATTCCGAATATCCTAAAACGTGGCAACCGCTACAGCCTTCATTTCAGACTACCTTCAGGTGGTTTCTTTCGTGTGTCTCTGGGCTGCGATTCAGCCAGTAGAGCAAGATTTATATCTTCTCGTCTCTCCATGTTCATTTCTCTTGTAAAATCGTCAAAGATGAAACCAGCCCTACTATTGGATATAGTGCAGAAAATGAAGAAGCTAGAACAAGACGATATTGATCGTTATTTACTTAAAATTCAGGCAGGTTTTTACGCCGCAGCAAAAAAAATTCCCTCAACAGTACGTAGCTCCCTGCGAGAATCCGGTTCATTGGCCCGCGAAAAACGAAATGCTCGTGATTTTGGACTGCTACTTGATGGAACCTTTAAACAAGATGTTGAACCGCTGTCGACAGATTCAGTCATAGAGCAACTTGGTAGCCAGTTTGATCTTACGGGTATGGAGGATGAAATCGATTATTTGGCTTCAGAGTATGATCTCCTCTGGCGACATTACTGCGATGCTCATATCGCTTTTATGGACCAACGGCATTCTGATTATCGGCAAATTGTTAACTCTATGCGACCTGAAAGCGATTATGTTCCCGGTTCAGTTGGTAAGCCTGAAAAATCACAGGCCTCTACTTTGTCACTATCTGAAGCATGGAAGGGATTTGTAAAATTTAAGTCGGACTGGACTCCTAAGATTCGGCAGGAAAGTGAAAAGTATTACGAAGTCATAGAGGCTGTTCTGGGGGGCTGATACTACCGTCAATAGCATTACCCGTCGTGATATCAAAAATTTACTCGAGATGGCTGCGGGCCTTCCTCAACAGAACAAAAAGCCGTACAACAGGATGACTACTCAGGAGTGCCTTGATGCGGATGATATCCCTGAGGGCGATCTGGTATCTTCGAGAACAGTTAACGGTTATTTAAAGCTGTGTCAGGGATTGTTTGCCTACCTAGTCAAAGAAGAAGATGTCCTTGAATCATCACCTACGAATAATGTCAAATTTGAGGCGAAAAGCCGCAGCTATGGCAGCTACAGCTTTACTGAGATGCGAAAGCTGGTAGCGTATTTTGCAACTCTTGAGGACTGGAAAAAATGGGTGTTTTTGCTGCTCGCATATACAGGTGCTCGCCGCTCTGAAATCGCAGCTTTGAACGTTTCGGATATCCGTCTGGATGATGATAGCCAGCGGCACTACATTATGATCCAAGACAGTAAGACTGATGCAGGAATACGACAAATTCCTCTTTCGCTTCGCTTGGTAGAAATGAACTTTTTTAAGTTACGTCAAAGACAAGAATCCAGATGCAAAACTTTTCCCTCAAATCACTAATAAGACTCAGTTAACGCGCATTTTTCACGGCATACGTGAAACGCTGGATATAGATTACATAGATGATTTTAAGCGTCGTCGTATTATCCATAGTTTGCGCCATACCTTTATCACTGAAGCGACGAAAACTAACCATCCGCTACTTGTACAACGGACGGTCGGACACGAGCTGTCTCGCCTTGGTCAAACACAAGTGTATATACATGAGTTTAACGTTTCAGCTTTACTTCCGGTCATTGATTGTATCGATTGGCTTAAATGATATTAATTCTCATTTAATTGACATTTTGAGCCATTCATGATAAAATACCTCTTGTAATTAATAGCTTATGAGAGGTTGCTTTGTGCTTTGCCTTAATACCGCCAGCTTTTTTATCCACCATCGGCTGGCGAACGTAAAAAGCTGGTCAGCATCCTGAAGACCGCAGGTTTGACCCTGACGACTTCGCGGATCCACCTTCTGCACCACCTGACACAAAACCAGATCCCGTTAACCGCCTTCGACCTGTCAAAGTTGGTAAACCTGCCGCTTTCAACAGTGCATCGAAATCTTTCGATGTTCGCTGATTTTGGGCTGGTTGATTTTATCGTTGACCGTTCAAGCGTCTGCCGCTGGTATCTTCTGACCAGTGGACGCACTAACTATTGTCCGGCCTGCAACCAGACTTTCAACCCTGCTTACTGATACACCAAGAAATCACGCAAAATAGTACTACTGACGCATACCACCAGCGCCAGCGAACAGATACGCCTATTTATTACCGATACGGAGACCCTACATGACTACAAAAAAAGAAACCACAGATCCAAATTTCCCCGGAGTTACAAACTTACCTCGACAACATCGCAGCAAAGTATCAGCCTGATCAGGAAGTTCTACAGCGTCAAATTGCAAATGCAGAAGCACGCTATAACCGAACGCAACAGTTTTCCGATATTCCCACGCGGTTGGTGGATAAACTCCAGACCTTGATCCTGGACGGCTGGCGGTTTTGCCCTTCTGCTAATTCTTCAGTGCTTTCCAACGTCGCGATGATTGCGGTTACCTTGCATAAGCCTGAATCCGTTATCGAAGAGGAATTGAAGGTTCTACGCTCCAAAGTCTCCGACAATTACACCGATGAATTATTTTCCAAAATGGAAAACGAGATTGACGAACTGATGCACGAAGCAGCACAGGACGCACAGCTTAAAGCAGCACAGCAAGCAGCCGCCGAAGAAGCTGCAATGCGTGACCAATTGCGAGCTGCCCTTGGTAGGATGAAGGCATGACAGCGCAAACCAACCAAGCTAAGGGGCAAGTCTGCCCCGTCACTGTTATCGACGAAGCAGCATTAAAACGAGCCATTCAGAAAGCAAAGGAAATTGCAGATGCTCACCCGGAAAAATACCGCCGAGTAAAATAATTCTTGCACCATAAAATCATTGACTGTAGTATTTATATTGGGTATTTATATAATGTAAACTTTGTACGAAATAATGCACACCATTTTTAACCCGTTGATGCCTTTAATTGCATAGGCTGGAGTAACTTCCATCTGTCGGGTTTCGCGGTGGGCTGGGGTAATAACTTATAGGCGCGTACACGTATAGACGCACATGAGAGTTAACTTATGTAAATAAACAAGGGGGGGTCTTTGTTACAGCAGACACAACCAGAACTAACACGCCAGGCAGAACAACCACAGCACCCGCAATCAGTACAACAGCTAACTACACCTTACAAGACTGTTACTCACGACCACGGGCGCTATCCGGTCATCGTCGGTGATACGTTTATTCATAACGGCTACGCTTACCCAGTCAACACCACAAAGGAATCCGGTGTCAGGCTCGACATCCTCACACCAATAGCCGCAGAACTTGACGCGATGTTATCAGCTTACAGCCGCATTTACTTAACTCGCTTTGATCTTCGCTTACCTGCTGGCACACCACTGGAAACCAGCAACGAGTGGATGCGCCAGTTATTCAAGAAACTACGCGAACGACTGAAATCGAAATCTCGCAGACCTCAAGGACTGGCAGCTCCGATCCTCAACTTTGCTTACGGCTGGGTGAGGGAAAAGGAAAGAGCAAAACATGTGCACTACCATTGTTGGGTAGCCCTTCCACATCGGCAGGTCAGGAGACTTGGAACCCCGACTACGGGCATTGCTGGTGTGATCACTGAAATCTGGATGAATCTGTCAGGAGGTGAAGCCGCGCTGGTGGAGTTGCCGAAATCAAGCGACAAGTTCGCGAATCATTACGTTATCGAGCGTGGTAAACCTGAAACGCTGGAAGGACCGTTATACTGGTTATCCTATCTAGCGAAAGAGCGCGGAAAGTATCAAACCGGGAATGGCGATAAGGTGCATTCGACTTCGCAGTTTCGTAACAAAAAGTCATAATCGCAAAATCCTCCGTGTAACGCTCTATACGCCACCGAAAACAAAAGTCAGTACCTACGCATTACCCATACCACAAAACGCGCTCACAATGGCGCATATTGCGCTTAACAGGGATTTATCCATCCTGCCTTTGGTTAATTTTTAAATATAGCTATTTATTCTCAACTTCGCGAGAAAATTTTCAATCAGAAAATGCTCTTTGTCTGTGAAGCTGTCCGAGACTTTCCCGGATCAAATACCCGAAATACACGCAAAATAAAGCCTCGCACGCTGGCGAGGCTCTTATAAAAGATAAAGAAAGGGACTAACCCACGAATGCGCTTCGACGCTGGAACCTTTCGGAAATCTGATTTTTCCTGACAAGCTTGCCGTCAAATTGCTTCTCTATACGTTCCTTAATGCGTCTCAGTCGTAGATTGATATGCCCTTCACTCGACACTTTCGCCCCTGTGATCGCCATGATTGCTTTCGTTGCGAGGAACTCCTCTTCGTAGTCATCACATGTGTAGATTAACGGTTCCAGATTCCGTGGATCAATGAAGGCAAAAACATCTCTGTGTAGAGCTGAGCTGTATTTTTTAAGCTCTTCTTTTTCATTAAGAATTTCGATTATTCTCTTAAGTTTTGGTGTTTTGATGTCGTCTAGATTGACCTGACATGCTTCGTCAAAAGTTGCGGAAAGGGTTTTAACATTGTTCATCAATCCAAAGACTTCATAGCTATATGGCAGCGTCTTCCTTTTGCCCAATGAACCTGATACCCATTTAGCTTCGCCGTCATCCGCGAATCCGTCCTGCACATCGATTTTCAGCTCCCAGTTTTTGGTTTTCTGAGCATTCTCGATAAAGCTAAGGACCGCATTTGGAAAATGCTTGTGAACCTGGTCGAGTTTTATTCTGGTATCAATGATTTCTTGTCGCAAGCAGGACAGCTCACCATTGATGCTCATTTTATTTTTTCGGTACTCTTCCAGCTTATACAAGGCAATCTTTCTATCAATTTCTTTTCGAACACGCTTTCGTTCGAGTGCAAATGATTTATCCGCTTTGAAATAGTTACGGGCACAGTGACCGCCGATTAGAACTTCCAGCCCATCACTGGTTACCCCTAACCAACCGCTTCTATGCTTTTGATGGCAAATTCCCTTGTGACCTTTCACCTGGCAAATGACATCTTCATCCAATCGGTATTCACCAACCAGAGCTTTGAAGTTTTCAGGACTGATTTCACATTCAGAGGAGAAGCGCGGACGCTTTTCTATATCGACGAAACTGGAAAAAAACTCAGACTTTGCAGCCATTGACCCGCCTTAGTTGTTAGTAACCTGTTTTAGTGTCCAGCCTGTACAAATATACAACTCAATAACCATCTGATCAATGATGTTTTTATATGCAGAACGGGCTTGGCATTGGCTACAATCGCGTACAGAAACATCATGCGTAATACACCAAATTGCCCTTATTTTTAGTTTGTTACTGTGATTCCCTTTTAGTATTCCAGTTACGCTTAATGGTTGGCAGACTCAATTTTAATTCAAGCGCCGCTTTAGACTGACTCAAACCCGCCATCTTAGCTTCCTGCACACGCTTAAAAGTATCAGTCGCCGCTGGACGGCCTAACTTCTTACCTTCTTTCTTTGCCCGCGCCAGACCTTCTTTTGTGCGTTCAATGATTCGAGACTTTTCGAACTCAGCGAAGGCCGAAAACATTTGAAGCATCAACTTTCCTTCGGCACTTGCGAGGTTATGTGCTGGCAAATCCAGCGATACAACATCGATTCCTTCCTTCATCAACATTGCGATAGTCTGCTGTACATCGAGATTATCACGACCCAGGCGATCCAGCTTCAGCACTACCAGCCGATCCCCTTCTTCCAGCTTGTGGGTGACCATATCGGCAAAGCCTCTACGCTTCATTGCCTGTAGGCCACCGGATACGGTTTCCGATACAACGCGATGATCTGGCACGTCATAACCAGCCTGACGGATTGCCATAATCTGGTTTTCGGTTGATTGCTCACTTGTGGAAACACGGCAATATGCAAAAGTACGGCTCATAACATCCCCCCTCAATTGGTATCAAAAACGGTATCATAATTAGCTGTTGGTATCACAATGTCAATAAGCTAATTTATTGATACCTACTTTGTGGGATGCTCACTGGTATCACAAAACGAACAATTGTTGATACCACAACAACAGACACCAGAAACACCCCACTGATATTTGGTAAAGAATCAGCGTGACTCTTGCGAGCGGGGAAAATCGGTCAGACCGATCAGATATAGCACCGTTGATATTTTTCTTCTGAGTACAATTTGGGGAGGGGTACTTCTGAAGCCTTCGCGCCGAGGGGGGGCGTTGGGGAGCCTGAATGCCGCCCCAACGAATAACTTACCGAAAATCTTTTATTGAAAATGTATACGTTACGTCATCAGAATCTGCATGTAATTCGGTTATCCTCAACGTTGACTCCTTTACTGCATATGCCACATTGAATTCAACATTACCGACCCCGTTCCATCGTTCGGAACTTTGCCCGGACTCACGCCAGATGACATTATCATCAGAGAGTTTACAGTCGTATGAAAATCTCTGATTGTCCGATGGGTGACGATACGAAACAGTGTAAACCCCAGTAGTTCCTGTTTTGGCTGTTTTTATACTGCTAATATCGCGTCCGAACATTCCCGCTATCGTGGCTTTACACACCTGAGCTGCTGTGAACGGCGCGGTGCTTGCTGGTGACAGGTTGACAGGAGAGGCTTTTTTTAATCTTAACGACGTCCGGTGAAACAAAAGGCTGGCTTGTTGGTGCATTACTACTGGCAACATCGTTTGAATAATAGGAATTATCTGTACTACTTCCCTCACCACTACAACCCTTATAGATGGCGATAACAACAATACCAATAAAAATTAATCCGCGAACCGGAGATTGATATGGTTTTTTTTACTCCACATCCGGGGCATATTTTTGCCTCAGAGGAAACCTTATGACCACATTCCCGACAGGACTTCATCGCCATAATTGATCATCCTTAATCATCAACTTCAACAATGTACCGCCCGCCTTTGTCCTTGATTGTGTACTGATAAACATCGTCACAGAACACAGTTACAGAACCGCCGAATGCCGCAGGGTAAACTCCGTTCACCTTGTCACACTGATAGCCAGCCTGACGAATGACCGCCTGGCTTTCCGCTTTTAGTTCTGGTGAGCCATCATCCGCCAGCACACCGCTGCATATACCAAGCCCCAGAAATACCGAAAAAATCTTTTTCAAAACAGCCTCCTGGCTGAAAATAACTAGTACACCATCGACAAATACATGAATACACATTAATCACTTTAATCGATCGAAATTATAAAATCGATCGTTAAAATTGATCAATATGGTTACTATAATCGCTTGGACGAGAGAAGGCTACTAGGTAGTGATTATTGGTGAATAACAAACATTGAGAGGTTAAGGATGAAAGTTAATATATTGATATTTTGCAGTTTGTTGTTGTCGTTCAACGCTAGCGCCGGACGTATAACCATGAGCAACCCGGAACAGACAACCACGGCTAACGGACAGACCTTGTGCGTGTACAGCAACAGCATTTACACCTTCACCTACGTCACCAAGTCAAAACACTGCCCCTACAGCAGGACCTTCGATACGGCTGACAGCGAGTAAGATCTTAGGACTTCTGTTGCGATACAAAATGGGATACAGTCTGCAACACAAGACAACTCCAGCGCCGCAGATGTCTGACGTATGGTTGAACGAAGCCGCCTTATCGGTCAGCTTCACCACTTTAAGAACCCCGCCACCAGGCGGGGTTTTTGCTTTTATAGACTGCAAAAACATACAGGCGGCTACAACGCTGTTGCCTGATTGCGCTTCGCTTATCAGGCCTACGAATTGAATCTTGTAGGCCGGATAAGATGCGTAGCATCGCCATCCGGCAGCGTTTTGAAACCCACTCCCGGTAAGATTTTTCTTGTTATGTGACAACCAACACAAAACGCTGTCTGGAGTGAATCTGGCGAGAGAAACGAAAAGCAATCGATCGCCTTCACAATATTACACGCTATAGAAATGACAAAACGCAGTGTTAATATATTGTTGTGAATGATAATTGTTTGTGTGTGTATATTTAATTAATGATAAATTCAATGTTTCTTTACAAACAAATAAAGCAAAAAAAACGTGATGTATAACATTATTTAACCCAATTTATGTTTTAAATATAATTAAATTTGATGAATTGCGAATTAAATTTAATGAATAATTTGACCGTTAATTGCACGATAATTGCTTGAAATATCGTCATTCCTCATTTTTAAACGTGACAGAAAAATAACCTGTGTTATCGCCATAAAATATTGTTATCCCCCCCCTATTTTTTTGACAAAAATCAGACTAAAGTGACATTGAATTTACATAATCATTTGATTTTAAAGTATTTATTTATTTTATAATAACCACTTGAAATATAGGTGAAGGCAATTTGTGAGTGGTCGCACATATCCTTCTTCTCGTAATTTGTTACACTTCAGGCCGTCAACAATGTTATTAACGCAGGTCGATATGAATACGTTTGCTCTCCCAAAAACACAGCAGTTGGTGGTCTTTCAGGAAGTAATCAGAAGCGGTTCTATTGGTTCTGCGGCAAAAGAATTAGGCTTAACTCAACCCGCTGTCAGTAAAATTATTAACGATATTGAAGCATATTTCGGCGTTGAGTTGGTGGTCCGTAAAAATACTGGCGTTACCTTAACCCATGCCGGGCAGGTTTTGCTCTCCTGGTCCGAATCCATCACCCGTGAGATGAAGAACATGGTGAATGAGATGAACAGCATGACCGACAATACGGTGGTTGATATCTCATTCGGGTTTCCTTCGCTGATTGGTTTTACCTTTATGTCGGATATGATCCAGAAGTTCAAAGAGGTTTATCCAAAATCGCAAGTCTCTATGTATGAGGCGCAACTCTCCTCATTCCTGCCGGCTATCCGCGACGGGCGACTGGACTTCGCGATTGGTACGCTCAGCAATGAAATGAAATTGCAGGATCTGCATGTTGAGCCGCTCTTTGAGTCAGAGTTCGTGCTGGTGGCGAATAAGTCCCGAACATGCACCGGCACCACCACGCTGGAATCGTTGCAGAACGAACAGTGGGTGTTGCCACAAACGAATATGGGCTACTACAGCGAACTCCTCACCACCCTGCAAAGAAATGGCATCAGCATTGAAAACATCGTTAAAACCGACTCCGTTGTGACCATTTACAATCTTGTTCTCAATGCTGATTTTCTGACAGTGATCCCGTGCGATATGGCCGCACCTTTTTGGTTCAAATCAATTTATTACGCTTCCGGTGAAAGAATCGTTACCTATCGCGCGCTATGCCGCCATATGGTCAAAAAATTATCGTATTAAAAAAGCCGCATCGGTTTTGGTTGAATTAGCTAAAGAGTATTCATCTTATAAGAGTTGTAGGCGAAAGCAATTAATAGAAATTAACTAGTCGATTAAATTTAATTTAATCACCTATTCATACCAGCGTTCTTAATATATCAAAAGTTGGTTACGGCTATCTATTACTTTACTATCAGGTAAGAGGTTACAATGCACATTACTTACGATCTCCCGGTTGCCATTGAAGATATCCTCGAAGCAAAAAAACGACTGGCGGGGAAAATATATAAAACAGGTATGCCTCGCTCAAACTATTTTAGTGAGCAGTGCAAAGGGGAAATATTCCTTAAATTTGAAAATATGCAGCGTACGGGCTCATTTAAAATTCGTGGCGCATTTAACAAACTCAGTTCATTGACAGATGCAGAAAAACGCAAAGGGGTTGTTGCGTGTTCAGCGGGCAACCACGCTCAAGGTGTTTCCCTCTCCTGCGCGATGCTGGGCATTGATGGCAAAGTGGTGATGCCAAAAGGCGCACCGAAGTCGAAAGTGGCTGCGACCTGTGACTACTCTGCGGAAGTGATACTGCACGGTGACAACTTTAACGACACCATCGCCAAGGTGAGTGAGATTGTCGAAATGGAAGGGCGTATTTTTATTCCACCTTATGACGATCCGAAAGTGATTGCCGGCCAGGGCACCATCGGTCTGGAGATTATGGAAGATCTGTATGATGTGGATAACGTGATTGTTCCTATTGGCGGCGGCGGTTTAATCGCCGGTATTGCTATTGCCATTAAATCTATTAACCCGACCATTAAAGTGATTGGCGTGCAATCTGAAAACGTACACGGCATGGCGGCGTCTTATCAGGCTGGAGAAATAACCACGCACCGAACGACCGGCACCCTGGCGGATGGTTGCGATGTTTCCCGCCCGGGTAATTTAACTTATGAAATTGTGCGTGAATTAGTGGACGACATTGTCCTTGTCAGCGAAGACGAAATTCGTAACAGCATGATTGCTTTAATTCAACGCAATAAAGTGGTGACAGAAGGTGCAGGCGCGCTGGCATGTGCTGCTTTATTAAGCGGGAAATTAGATGCCTATATCCAGAACAGAAAAACGGTCAGCATTATTTCTGGCGGCAATATCGATCTTTCTCGTGTATCACAAATTACGGGTTTAGCAGACGCGTAAATCCGGCTATTAATCTTTTCGTTGAGGATAGGATATGAGTACTACTGACAGCATTGTATCCAGCCAGACAAAACAGTCGTCCTGGCGTAAATCAGACACCACCTGGACACTGGGTTTATTTGGTACTGCCATCGGCGCCGGGGTGTTGTTCTTCCCCATCCGCGCCGGGTTTGGCGGCTTAATCCCCATTCTTCTGATGTTGGTACTGGCGTACCCCATCGCTTTTTACTGCCACCGCGCGCTGGCGCGTCTGTGTCTGTCCGGATCAAACCCATCTGGCAACATCACGGAAACGGTTGAAGAGCACTTTGGTAAGACGGGCGGCGTGGTCATCACGTTCCTCTATTTCTTTGCGATTTGTCCGCTGCTGTGGATTTATGGCGTCACCATTACCAACACGTTCATGACGTTCTGGGAAAACCAGTTGCAGATGCCAGCGCTGAATCGCGGTTTTGTGGCGCTGTTCCTGCTGTTGCTGATGGCGTTCGTTATCTGGTTTGGTAAGGATCTGATGGTTAAAGTGATGAGCTACCTGGTATGGCCGTTCATTGCCAGCCTGGTGTTGATCTCCCTGTCGCTGATCCCTTACTGGAACTCAGCGGTTATCGATCAGGTGGATCTCAGTAATATCGCGCTGACCGGTCACGATGGCATCCTGGTCACCGTGTGGCTGGGCATCTCCATCATGGTGTTCTCATTTAACTTCTCGCCGATCGTTTCGTCCTTCGTGGTTTCTAAACGCGAAGAATACGAGAAAGATTTTGGCCGTGAATACACCGAGCAGAAATGTTCGCAGATAATCTCTCGCGCCAGCATGCTGATGGTCGCTGTGGTCATGTTCTTCGCCTTTAGCTGCCTGTTCACGCTCTCTCCGGCAAACATGGCCGATGCGAAAGCGCAGAACATTCCGGTGCTGTCTTATCTGGCAAACCACTTCGCTTCCCTGTCCGGAACGAAGTCGACTTTCGCCACCGTGCTGGAATATGGCGCCTCGATTATTGCGCTGGTTGCCATCTTCAAATCCTTCTTCGGTCATTACCTGGGAACGCTGGAAGGGCTGAACGGTCTGGTGCTGAAGTTCGGTTATAAAGGTGACAAAACCAAAGTCTCGATGGGCAAACTTAACACCATCAGCATGATCTTCATCATGGGGTCCACCTGGATTGTGGCTTACGCCAACCCGAACATTCTGGACCTGATTGAAGCGATGGGCGCGCCGATTATTGCCTCACTGCTGTGCCTGCTGCCGATGTATGCCATTCGTAAGGCACCGTCATTGGCGAAATACCGTGGTCGTCTGGATAACGTCTTTGTCACTGTTATCGGTCTGCTGACCATTCTGAACATCGTATACAAACTGTTTTAATCCTTAAGCTCAGGATGAGCGGAGTAGTGAAATGAATGAGTTTCCGATAGTTCTGGTAATTAATTGTGGATCGTCTTCAATTAAGTTTTCAGTACTGGATGCAAATAACTGCGACGTATTAATGGCGGGTATTGCAGATGGTATTAACTCGGAAAATGCGTTCTTATCGGTAAATGGAGGTGAGCCAGTGACGCTGGCTCACCACAGCTACGAAGGCGCATTAAAGGCGATTGCATTTGAACTGGAAAAACGCAATTTAAACGACAGCGTGGCCTTAATTGGCCACCGTATCGCCCACGGCGGAAATATCTTTACCGAATCCGCGATTATTACTGATGAGGTTATCGACAATATTCGCCGTGTTTCACCACTGGCACCATTACATAATTACGCGAACCTGAGCGGCATTGAATCCGCACAGCATCTGTTCCCTGGCGTCACGCAGGTGGCGGTGTTTGATACCAGCTTCCACCAGACAATGTCGCCTGAGGCGTATCTGTATGGTCTGCCGTGGAAGTATTTCGAAGAACTGGGCGTGCGGCGCTACGGCTTCCACGGGACGTCACACCGCTACGTCTCTCATCGTGCTCATGAGCTGCTCGACTTGTCGGAACAGGACTCCGGTCTGGTGATTGCCCATCTAGGTAATGGCGCATCAATTTGTGCCGTCCGTAATGGCTGCAGCGTTGACACCTCAATGGGAATGACGCCGCTGGAAGGGCTGATGATGGGCACGCGCAGTGGCGACGTCGACTTCGGTGCGATGGCGTGGGTGGCCAGTGAAACAAACCAGACCCTGAGCGATCTGGAGCGGGTCGTGAATAAAGAGTCCGGTCTGCTCGGGATTTCGGGCCTGTCGTCTGACCTGCGGGTGCTGGAAAAAGCCTGGCATGAAGGACACGAGCGCGCACAGCTGGCGATTAAAACCTTTGTTCACCGTATTGCCCGTCATATTGCCGGACATGCCGCTTCGTTACACCGTCTGGACGGCATTATTTTCACCGGCGGTATTGGTGAGAACTCGGTATTAATTCGTCGTCTGGTGGTTGAGCATCTGGCGGTATTGGGGGGGGGAATATCGACAGTGAAAGAAATAACCTGTCGAATTCTCATGGCGAGCGCATTATTTCCACCCCTGCTGCCCGGGTTATTTGCGCCGTAATACCGACGAACGAAGAAAAAATGATTGCGCTCGATGCGATTCAATTAGGCCGCATTAACGCAGCCGTAGAATACGCCTAATTTATTTGTTGTTCTGTAGAGAGATTATTTTTCATGAAGGTAGATATCGATACCAGCGATATGCTGTATGCCGAAGCATGGCTTGGCTTTAAAGGTACGGACTGGAAAGAAGAAATAAATGTCCGGGATTTTATTCAGCACAACTACACGCCTTATGAGGGAGATGAATCTTTCCTGGCGGAGGCGACGCCTGCAACGACCGCATTATGGGAAAAGGTGATGGCGGGCATTCGTATCGAAAACGCGACCCATGCGCCGGTCGATTTCGATACCAATATTGCGACCACCATTACTGCGCATGATGCGGGTTACATCGAGCAGGAACTGGAAAAGATCGTCGGTCTGCAAACGGATAAGCCGCTGAAGCGTGCGCTGCATCCGTTTGGCGGCGTTAACATGATCAAAAGCTCGTTCGATGCTTATGGTCGTGAAATGGATCCGAACTTCGAATACCTGTTCACCGAGCTGCGTAAAACCCACAACCAGGGTGTTTTTGACGCCTATTCGCCGGACATGTTGCGTTGTCGTAAGTCCGGCGTCCTGACCGGTTTACCGGATGGTTACGGTCGTGGACGCATCATCGGCGATTATCGCCGTGTGGCGCTGTACGGTATCCGCTACCTGGTACGTGAGCGTGAACTGCAGTTTGCCGATCTCCAGTCGAATCTGGAATGGGGACAAAGTCTGGAAGCCACGATTCGTCTGCGTGAAGAGCTGGCGGAGCACCGTCGCGCGCTGTTGCAAATGCAGGAGATGGCGGCGAAATATGGCTGCGATATCTCGCGTCCAGCGCGTAACGCGCAGGAGGCGGTACAGTGGGTCTACTTCGCCTATCTGGCGGCGGTGAAATCGCAAAACGGCGGTGCGATGTCGCTGGGCCGCACCGCATCGTTCCTGGATATCTACATTGAGCGCGACTTCAACGCCGGGATCCTGACAGAGCAACAGGCACAGGAGCTGATCGATCACTTCATCATGAAGATCCGGATGGTGCGTTTCCTGCGTACGCCGGAGTTTGACACGCTGTTCTCCGGCGATCCGATCTGGGCGACCGAAGTGATCGGCGGGATGGGGCTGGATGGTCGCACGCTGGTCACCAAAAACTCCTTCCGTTACCTGCATACGCTGCACACGATGGGACCGGCTCCAGAGCCTAACCTCACCGTGCTGTGGTCAGAAGCGTTGCCGATTGCATTTAAAAAAGTATGCTGCTCAGGTCTCAATCGTTACCTCGTCGCTACAATACGAAAATGACGATTTGATGCGTACCGACTTTAACAGCGACGACTACGCGATTGCCTGTTGCGTGAGCCCGATGGTAATCGGTAAGCAGATGCAGTTCTTTGGCGCGCGCGCCAACCTCGCCAAAACGCTGCTTTACGCCATCAACGGCGGGGTGGATGAGAAGCTGAAAATCCAGGTGGGGCCGAAAACCGCGCCATTGCTGGACGACGTGCTGGACTACGACACGGTGATGGACAGCCTGGACCACTTTATGGACTGGCTGGCGGTGCAGTACATCAGCGCGCTGAACATCATCCACTACATGCACGATAAGTACAGCTACGAAGCATCGCTGATGGCGCTGCACGATCGCGACGTCTATCGCACGATGGCGTGCGGGATTGCCGGGCTGTCGGTGGCGGCGGATTCGCTCTCTGCTATCAAGTACGCGACGGTGAAACCAGTTCGCGACCATAACGGACTGGCGGTCGATTTCGTGATTGAGGGGGGAATACCCGCAGTACGGCAATAACGACGAGCGTGTGGACAGCATCGCCTGCGATCTGGTTGAGCGCTTTATGAAGAAAATTAAGGTGTTGCCGACCTACCGGAACGCAGTACCGACGCAGTCGATTCTGACCATCACTTCTAACGTAGTGTATGGACAGAAAACCGGGAATACCCCGGATGGACGCCGCGCCGGAACGCCGTTCGCACCGGGTGCGAACCCGATGCACGGGCGTGACCGTAAAGGCGCTGTCGCCTCGCTGACCTCCGTGGCGAAACTGCCATTCACCTACGCGAAGGACGGGATTTCGTATACCTTCTCGATTGTGCCTGCAGCACTCGGCAAAGAGGATCCGGTGCGGAAAACCAACCTGGTCGGGCTGCTGGATGGTTACTTCCACCATGAGGCGCACGTGGAAGGCGGTCAGCATCTGAACGTTAACGTAATGAACAAGGAGATGTTACTGGATGCCATTGAACATCCGGAAAACTATCCGAACCTGACGATCCGCGTCTCCGGCTACGCCGTGCGTTTCAACGCGCTCACCCGTGAGCAGCAGCAGGACGTCATTTCGCGTACTTTCACCCAGGCGATGTAACGTTATCGGGGCGGTCTGCAGATCGCCCCGAGTCATTATGCGTATGAAAACCTGGTCTCCACTGAACGAGTCCGAGGGTGTAGAAATGATTAGCGCATTCGATATTTTCAAACCTGGCATTGGTCCTTCCAGTTCACATACCGTAGGGCCGATGAATGCAGGAAAACGGTTTATCGATCAACTGGTCAGCAGTGGAAGCTTATCGCGCACGACGCGCATATCGGTTGATCTGTATGGTTCGTTGTCGCTGACCGGAAAAGGCCACGCGACTGATACCGCTATTATGATGGGGCTGGCCGGAAGCAGCCCACAAAGTGTCAATATTGACGCCATCCCCGCGTTTATTGGCGAAGTGACCCGAACCGGTCGCTTACCGGTCGCTGAAGGTACTCACGTCGTTGAATTCCCGGTCGCCGACAGCATTCTCTTCCATGAAGAAACGCTGCCAAGACATGAGAACGGCATGCGGATCACCGCCTGGGAAAACCAGGAGACGCTGCTGTGTAAAACCTACTACTCGATTGGCGGCGGGTTTATCGTGGACGAAGAGCGCTTTGGTCAGGCGCATGACGTGGAAGCGCCGGTCCCCTATGATTTTCATTCCGCCAGCGAATTGCTGAAACTGTGCGAACGCAATGGGCTTTCGGTCTCCGGGCTGATGATGCAAAACGAACTGGCGCTGCGCAGCAAGGCGGAGATTGATGCCGGATTCGCGCAGATTTGGGAAGTGATGCATGCCGGTATTGAACGTGGGATGAATACTGAGGGTGTTTTACCCGGCCCGCTGAATGTACCGCGCCGTGCGGTGGCATTACGCCGCTTGCTGGTCTCCAGCGACAACCTCTCCAGCGACCCGATGAACGTCATCGACTGGATTAACATGTTCGCTCTCGCCGTCAGTGAAGAAAATGCAGCAGGCGGGCGTGTGGTGACGGCACCGACTAACGGCGCATGCGGCATTATTCCAGCTGTGCTGGCCTATTACGATAAATTCCGTCGTCCGGTGAATGCCAATTCCATTGCCCGCTATCTGTTAGCGGCGGGGGGCTATCGGAGCACTGTACAAAATGAATGCGTCAATTTCCGGGGCGGAAGTTGGCTGCCAGGGGGAAATCGGTGTGGCCAGTTCCATGGCGGCGGCGGGATTAACCGAGCTGCTCGGCGGGAGTCCGGCACAAGTTTGCATCGCCGCGGAAATTGCGATGGAGCATAACCTCGGCCTGACCTGCGATCCGGTAGCCGGACAAGTGCAGATTCCGTGTATTGAACGCAATGCGATTAACGCAGTAAAAGCAGTCAATGCTGCGCGTATGGCGTTGCGGCGAACCTCCGAACCCCGTGTCTCACTGGATAAAGTGATTGAGACCATGTACGAAACGGGTAAAGACATGAACGATAAGTACCGCGAAACGTCGCGCGGCGGTCTGGCGATTAAAGTGGTGTGTAATTAGCGAACGCCAGAAAGCTTGCCGGATGACGGCAGTCGCCTTATCCGGCCTACAGGTTCATCGTTCACAGGCTCGATAAGTTCGTAGGCCCGATAAGCTTGCGCCATCGGGCATTTCATTCATTGTCAGCCATCTAAAAGCACACTTCGGTGTGCTTTTTTTGTTGTGATCGCCTTCAAAAAAGAAAATTTAAATCTACTTTAGTGTATAAAAAGAGAAAATATTTATTAACTTTTAGAAAAAACAGGGGTTTGTTTGTAAAGTTTTTCTCTGCTTCCAGGGGTATGCTTTTCCCATTCTAACGACTCGCCTGCACTTCCCCGTACCGCGTATCGCCTTGATGCGGCACGACAAAAAATAAAAATGTACCCTACAAAATGAGCGAGAATTTTATGGAAACGGCAACGAACAGCAGCGTAGTGCTCGACGCCAGCGCCCCGGCGCGCAGGGCGGGAATGACAGAAAGCGAATGGCGGGAAGCGATTAAATTCGACAGCATCGACACCGGCTGGGTCATTATGAGTATTGGGATGGCGATTGGCGCAGGGATCGTTTTTCTCCCGGTGCAGGTCGGTTTGATGGGACTGTGGGTCTTTTTTGCTCTCATCGATTATCGGTTATCCTGCGATGTATCTGTTCCAGCGTCTGTTTATTAATACGCTGGCGGAGTCCCCGGAGTGCAAAGATTATCCCAGCGTCATCAGCGGGTATCTGGGGAAAAACTGGGGCATCCTGTTAGGCGCACTGTACTTTGTGATGCTGGTTATCTGGATGTTCGTCTATTCCACCGCGATCACCAACGACAGCGCCTCTTACCTGCACACTTTTGGCGTAACCGAGGGACTGCTTTCCGACAGCCCGTTTTATGGCCTGCTGCTGATCTGCATCCTGGTCGCCATCTCATCACGCGGCGAAAAGCTGTTGTTCAAAATCTCGACCGGCATGGTGCTGACCAAACTGCTGGTTGTGGCGGCGCTGGGCGTGTCGATGGTTGGCATGTGGCACCTGTACAATATTGGCGCGTTGCCACCGATGGCGTTGCTGGTGAAGAATGCGATTATCACACTGCCGTTTACCCTGACCTCGATCCTGTTTATCCAGACCCTGAGTCCGATGGTGATCTCCTACCGTTCACGTGAGAAATCCGTTGAGGTGGCGCGCCACAAAGCGCTGCGCGCCATGAATATTGCCTTCGGCATTTTATTTGTCACCGTCTTCTTCTACGCCGTCTCCTTTACGCTGGCGATGGGGCACGACGAAGCAGTAAAAGCTTACGAGCAGAATATTTCTGCCCTGGCGATTGCCGCTCAGTTTATTAGCGGCGCGGGAGCGGGTTGGGTGAAAGTGGTCAGCGTGATCCTCAATATTTTTGCGGTAATGACGGCGTTTTTCGGGGTTTACCTGGGCTTTCGCGAAGCGACGCAAGGGATCGTGATGAATATCCTGCGCCGTAAGATGCCTGCTGAGAAGATCAACGAAACGCTGGTGCAGCGCGGCATCATGCTGTTCGCCATCTTACTGGCATGGAGCGCCATCGTGCTCAACGCGCCGGTACTGAGTTTTACATCCATCTGTAGTCCAATTTTCGGCATGGTGGGATGTTTGATCCCCGCCTGGCTGGTCTACAAAGTTCCGGCGCTGCACAAATACAAAGGGGCGTCGCTGTATTTGATTATCGTCACCGGTTTGTTGCTGTGCGTATCTCCGTTCCTGGCATTTTCCTGATATATCCTGAAGGTTGTTGTTATGTTTGAGACTAAAGAAAATCCGTTGTGGCAGCGTTTCATCCTCGCCGTTCAGGAGGAGGTGAAACCCGCGCTTGGTTGTACGGAGCCCATTTCGCTGGCGCTGGCGGCGGCGGTTGCGGCCTCTGAATTAAACGGCGCGGTCGAGCGTATCGATGCCTGGGTCTCGCCCAATCTGATGAAAAACGGACTGGGGGGTAACGGTGCCGGGAACCGGTATGGTTGGACTGCCCATCGCCGCTGCGCTGGGGGGCGCTGGGCGGAAATGCAAATGCCGGACTGGAGGTGCTGAAAGATGCCTCTGCCCGGGCGATTGCCGATGCGAAAACTATGCTGAAAACAGGTAAGGTGTCAGTGATGTTGCAGCAACCCTGTGATGACATTCTGTTTTCCCGGGCAAAGGTCTATAGCCGTGACGGCTGGGCGTGCGTCACGATTGTTGGCGGTCATACCCATATCGTGCGTATCGAAACGCATACCGGCGTCAAATTTGCGCAGGAAGCGGGGACGAATGGTGAGGAACACGAGTCGCCTCTGGCGGTGTTGTCTAAGACCTCTCTGGAGGAGATCCTGGCGTTTGTGAATGCGGTTCCGTTTGAGGATATTCGCTTTATTCTTGATGCAGCCCGACTCAACGGCGCGCTGTCACAAGAGGGGCTACGCGGAACCTGGGGACTGCATATCGGTGCGACGCTGCAAAAGCAGTGCGCGCGTGGTCTGCTGGCTAACGATCTTTCGACGACGATCCTGATCCGGACCAGCGCGGCCTCAGATGCGCGCATGGGCGGTGCGACGTTGCCTGCCATGAGTAACTCCGGTTCCGGCAATCAGGGGATCACCGCCACGGTGCCGGTGATGGTTGTCGCGGAGCACTTTGGCGCGGATGAAGAAAAACTGGCGCGTGCACTGATGCTTTCCCATCTGAGCGCTATCTATATTCATCATCAACTTCCGCGGTTGTCGGCGCTATGCGCGGCAACAACGGCGGCAATGGGCGCGGCGGCGGGGATGGCCTGGCTGGTGGACGAAGGGCGCTATCGCACGATTTCGATGGCGATCAGCAGCATGATTGGCGATGTAAGCGGAATGATTTGCGATGGCGCATCGAACAGCTGTGCGATGAAAGTCTCTACCAGCGCATCGGCGGCGTGGAAGGCTGTCCTGATGGCGCTGGACGAGACTGCCGTGACGGGAAACGAAGGGATTGTGGCGCACGATGTCGAACAGTCCATATCCAACCTGTGCGCTCTGGCGTGTCATTCCATGCAGCAAACGGATAAGCAAATTATCGAGATCATGGCGCGTAAAGCGCATTAACCGGATGTCTGATTGCCCGATGGCGCTTCGCTTATCGGGCCTACAGAAACCACGCTTACAGCGCCGATGGTAAAAAATGGATGTAGGCCGGACAAGGCGCTTGTGCCGTCATCCGGCAACGGGGATCAGGCGGCGGCTTCTTCCTCGGCCAGCCGAACTTCGGCGTCAGCCACAATCGCTTCCAGCTCGGTCAGCATCGCCTCGTAGTCAAATGCACGGGGCGCGGCGTCGGTTTCTGCCGTTGTCACTTTTACTGTCGGGGCCTGTTTTTTCGCTTTCTTACTCATATACAACTCCCGTTACCCATTACACTGGCAAATCTATCAGCAAAGCACGCAAAGGCGTATCGGCAACGAGCGTTATGTTAGCTTCATCACGAATAAAAGCGCCATCACCACAGGTCAGCGCTTCACGCGCTTCATCGCGGGTAATGGCGTGAAAGGTACCGTGAATCGACTGCAAATAGGCGCGTGGGCCGTGAAGCTGAAAACTCAGCGATTCGCCCTGATTCAGCTCGATATGGTGCACCCACGCCTGCTGGCGCAACTGCAGGCTGCCGTTCTCACCATTGGGTGAGGCGATCAACTGCTGTTCGGCCTTCGCCAGTTTTATCTTTTGCACCAGAGCATTCTCGCGCTCAGGACAGGCATCGAGCCATAGCTGCATACGCGTTAGCGGTTTGTCTTTGCTGACGTTATGCTCGCTGTAGCTGATACCCGGCTGGGCGGCGAGCAGCAACACTTCACCCGCCTGGGCCTGCACATGGTTGCCTTCACTGTCACGATACTCAGCAACGCCCTCGAGAATCAGATTAAGTACGTCCACTTTCGGCCAGGTGCGCGGCTGGAAGGACGCGCCAGGCGCCAGCACTTCCTGGTTGAGCACGCGCAGCGACGCATAGCCCAGCAATGTTGGGTCGAAATAGTGTCCAAAGGAGAAGGTGTAACGGGCCTGCAGCCATCCGTAGTCTGCTTGTCCGCATTGTTTGGCTGTTCGGGTAGTAATCATAGTTCTTGACCTCTCTTTACTTCCTTTTATGTTAAGGGGCTGGACGCTGCATTGTTAGCCAGATATTCTGCCCGGTATGTTCAAATTTCCTGAATGAGAACGATATGGCCAAAGAAAGGGCGTTAACGCTTGAGGCATTACGCGTAATGGACGCGATAGATCGCCGTGGTAGCTTTGCTGCAGCGGCAGATGAGCTAGGACGCGTGCCGTCTGCACTCAGCTACACCATGCAGAAGCTGGAAGAGGAACTGGATGTCGTGCTGTTTGACCGTTCCGGACACCGCACAAAATTCACCAACGTTGGGCGTATGCTGCTGGAAAGAGGGCGCGTCCTGCTGGAGGCGGCAGATAAGCTCACCACCGATGCCGAAGCGCTGGCGCGTGGGTGGGAAACACATCTGACCATTGTGACCGAGGCGCTGGTGCCGACACCGGCCTTTTTCCCGCTGATCGACAAACTGGCTGTTAAAGCGAACACGCAGCTTTCAGTGATCACCGAGGTGCTGGCGGGGGGCGTGGGAACGGCTCGAACAAGGTCGGGCGGATATCGTCGTTGCCCCGGATATGCATTTTCGTTCGTCGTCTGAAATCAACTCCCGCAAGCTGTATACCCTGATGAACGTCTATGTCGCCGCGCCGGATCACCCGATTCATCAGGAGCCGGAACCGTTATCAGAAGTGACGCGGGTGAAATATCGCGGTGTCGCGGTTGCGGATACCGCGCGTGAACGGCCGGTATTAACAGTGCAGCTGCTGGATAAACAAGCGCGCCTCACCGTCAGCACCATCGAAGATAAGCGTCAGGCATTACTGGCAGGATTAGGGGTGGCGACGATGCCTTATCCGTTGGTGGAAAAGGATATTGCCGAAGGTCGTCTGCGCGTGGTCAGCCCGGAATCGACCAGCGAGATTGATATTATTATGGCCTGGCGGCGAGACAGTATGGGAGAAGCAAAGGCCTGGTGCCTGCGTGAAATACCGAAACTCTTTATGAAAAAATAACGCGTTACAGGTGACTGATATCGGGGCAAAAAGATTGCCCCGAAACAGGATTAATTGATCTCGTTTTGCTTGGGATCGGCACCGAAACGGTTAGCACCGGCAGTTCCGTTCTGACACAGGAATATGATAATAACGACCGTTCCGATAATCGGAATCAGGCTGAGCAGCACCCACCAGCCGGAGCGATCGGTATCGTGTAAACGACGGATTGCCACCGCAATGCTCGGCAGCAGAACACCAAGGCTATAAATGATTGATATATAGGGTGTTTCCATGCCAATTACAGACTGAATTACATTCAGGACTGCGCAGATGATCATGTTGATTAACACAAACATCCAGTACTCTTTTCGACGTGCGCGACCGCTGAAGCCGGTATAATTCTTTATTACACTCAAATACCAATTCATATAACATCCTTATTAATTAAAAAAAGATGCCGAAATATATCATGGTATTTTATGAAGGTCATTGGCATTCTTACCATTTAAGAAAATTTAAGAGGAATATATCTATTATTAATAGTTTTAAATAATATGTTTTGATTCTGAATTAATGTCCGGGCACGAACCAGAACAATAGTTTACCGTAAATAATAGGATCAAGGCAGCGGGTAACGCTGCCTTTTCACTTTCTCAGGGGGAGAGATTTCGGGTCGGGTCCGAAGCGGTTTTCGCCGGGCGTACCGTCCTGACAGTTAAAAATGAGAATCACCAGCCAGCCGATGACAGGGATCAGTAACAATAACAGCCACCAGGCCGATCGATCGGTGTCGTGCAGACGTCGAAACTGTACGGCCCACCAGGGCAAAAAGACGAGGATCCCGTAAATCGTTGTCAGAATGCCCTCTCCTCCGGCACGCTGCCAGCCCAGAAGTTTATCCAGTACGCCGAGAACGAATGTCAGAATGACGTTGACCAGAATAAACATCCAGTACTCTTTCCGCCGGGCGCGTCCGCCGAAGCCGATATAATTTCTTAAAACCTTTAAGTACCAATCCATTTTTACCTCAATCGTGTGTCAATCACTTGTTTTTAAAGCAATCAAAGAAAGAATAGTTGCGAATGATGAGGCGGTAAATATTTGAAGGATAAATTGAGCAGGCACCCTGAAGGGTGCCTGAGTTCACTCGGCGAAACGGCTGTCACGCCCGTGAGGTTCGTTAAGGTCCTGCCACGGGCCAATGGAGATAATACCCGTCGGGTTAATAGTCTTATGACTGCGGAAATAGTGATGGCGAATATGATCAAAATTAACCGTTTCCGCGATGCCTGGCATCTGATAAATATCGCGCAGAAAACCATACAAGTTCAGATAATCGCTGATACGGTGTTTATCGCATTTGAAATGTGTAACGTAGACCGGATCAAAGCGGATAAGCGTTGTCCACAAGCGAATATCCGCTTCTGTCAGCCGATTGCCCGTCAGATAGCGATGCTGACCGAGGATCTGCTCCAGCCGGGCAAGATGGGTAAAGACATTCTCAACGGCGTCATCATAGGCTTGCTGGCTGGTCGCAAAACCGGCCTTGTAAACGCCATTGTTAACGTTGTCATAAATCCAGCCGTTCAGCTCGTCGATTTCATCGCGCAGTTCAGCGGGATAATAGTCCCCGGCTTTTGCGCCCAGTGCATCAAATGCTGTATTGAACATGCGAATGATTTCAGCGGATTCATTGCTGACAATCGTATGATTTTTTTATCCCACAGCACCGGTACGGTGACGCGACCGCTATAGTGGGGATCGGCGTGCAGGTAAAGCTGATACAGAAATTCGTGCTGATATAAAGTATCGCCGGTGGCCGCCGGGAAATCATCGTCAAAGGTCCAGCCGTTTTCCAGCATGAGTGGATTCACGACCGAGACGGAGATAAATGGCTCCAGTCCCTTAAGCTTACGCAGGATTAACGTACGGTGCGCCCACGGACAGGCGAGTGAAACATACAGGTGATAGCGGTCTTTTTCCGCAGCAAAGCCGCCTTCGCCGGAAGGACCTGGCGCGCCATCCGCCGTGAGCCAGTTGCGGAATGCCGATACAGAACGTTGAAATTTACCCCCGGTAGATTTGGTGTCATACCAGGCGTCATGCCAGACGCCGTCGATCAGTTGTCCCATGATTTCTTTCCCTCAGATAGCAAAAACGAGGAGAAGATCCCCTCGTTCTTTTCATTCATTATAGAGTGCTTACCACTTTTTGTTCAGCACACGGTCGATACTGAAAGCGCCCGGACCCGTGATACTCAGAAGCAGGAAGCCGCCAGCGATGGTCAGGTTTTTCATGAACATCAGGGAGTTCACGCCTTCTGCAAAGTTGCTGTGGAAGATAAACGCGGTCAGCAGCGTGAAGCCTGCGGTAAACAGCGCAGTGGTACGCGTCAGGAAACCGAACAGAATCGCCAGACCGCCGCCAAATTCAAGCAAAATGGTCAGTGGCAGCAGGAATCCCGGAACGCCCATCGCTTCCATATATTGTTGGGTGCCCGCGTAACCGGTGATTTTTCCCCAACCTGCGGTAATAAACAGGATTGGCATCAGGATACGCGCTACCAGTACACCAACATCTTCTAATTTTTTCATTCTTCTCTCCAGGAAACCACTCAGGCTATACATCTTGTTTTTTGTCGCAATTTCGCGGTGTTCCGCGTCATTGCTGTCGATGGAGAGAATCATAATCTTGAAGAATGAGAATTGTTAGCAAGGAAAACTGTCAATATTTTTCAAAAAAATTGATTTTGTAGTGAGGCGATAGTGACGATCGGATAAGCGAAGCGCTCCGGTACAGTTGCCGGATGGCGGCTACGCCTTATCCGGCCTACATAGTGAATGTCAAAGTCGGATAAGAGAAGCGCCATCAGGCGAAATAGGAAGAGATCGAGTGCGTAGGCCTGATAAGAGAAGCGCTCCGGTACAGTTGCCGGATGGCGGCTACGCCTTATCCGGCCTACATACTGAATGTCAAAGTCGGATAAGCGAAGCGCCATCAGGCGAAGTAGGAAGAGGTCGAGTGCGTAGGCCTGATAAGCGAAGCGCTCCGGTACAGTTGCCGGATGGCGGCTACGCCTTATCCGGCCTACATACTGAATGTCAAAGTCGGATAAGAGAAGCGCCATCAGGCGAAGTAGGCAGAGGTCGAGTGCGTAGGCCTGATAAGCGAAGCGCTCCGGTACAGTTGCCGGATGGCGGCTACGCCTTATCCGGCCTACATAGTGAATGTCAAAGTCGGATAAGAGAAGCGCCATCAGGCGAAGTAGGAAGAGGTCGAGTGCGTAGGCCTGATAAGCGAAGCGCCATCAGGCTACTGTTGAGCGTAGCGTCTTTTTTAGCCAGTCTCCAGACGCTCCACACGCCAAAACCCCGCCGGGCCCAACGTACGAGCATGTTGGGGTGGCGAATGGTCCAGACAGCCATCACACTGCTGCCGACCAGCGCCCAGGAGCGCAAACTCAATAGCGTGTTCCAGCCTCGATCATAAGCGCCCGTGGCTTCCAGCCAGTCACGACGACTGGCTGAAAGATCCAGCCGTTGCTGTTGGATCTCACGAAGCAGTCGGGCCTTACGTTGTTCACGTTCGACTTTACCGCTCACGACTCTCCTCCTCGAGCAATTCCCGGTCATTCGCCAGTTCATGACGGGTATGGCGTAACAATGTGGAGCGCCGCGCTTTTCGCAGCGTCCATATTCCGCCAATCAGCGCCAGCGCCAGCAGCACGACCGTGGTGGCGATCATCGCATTGAGCCGGTACTGCGGATCGATGGCCCAGATGATTAACACCATCAGGCTCATCAATCCAAATGCCGCGAAGAGCATGGTCAGTCCCAGCATCAGCAGAAGCTGAAAAAGGTTCGCCTTTTCTTCTTCAAGCTCAACCACCGCCAGACGCAGACGGGTTTCCACCATCTCAACGAGAAGAGTGACAATCCGCTGCCCGATACCCAGAACGCTTTTCCCGGGCCCTTGTGCGTGATGAGGATCCGCCATCATTAACGACGCGACAACAGAACGCCAAGCACGACGCCTACTGCCGCGCCAATCCCGACGCCGGTCCACGGATTTTCGCGAACATAGTCGTCAGCACGTGCAGCGGCTTCACGGGTCTGTTTGGCAATGACATCACCCGTTTCACCGAGGCGATAGCGGCTCTCTTTCAACGCACGCTCGGCTTTGCTGCGGATCTTACTCAACTCTTCTTTCGATTTATCACCAGAGGAGTTCAACACCTCTTCCAGCGTATCGGCCAGGGATTTCAACTCAGCGCGCAGATGTTCTGATGTGTTTTCTTTCGACATAGTTTTCTCCAGGTGAGTAAGTGGTACTGATACTTAGTAGTCGCGAGACTCAAGCTCTTTCAGTTCTGCCTGAGCTTCAGCCAGTTTACGCTCGCGTTTGGCAATTTTTTCCGCATCGCCTTTTTTGCTTCGCTTCGGCGAGATCGCGCTGACGTTCGGCGATCTCTTCCTTCTGCTCAGCAATTTTTTCCTGATGATCGGCACGCAGCTTGCTGTCAGTACAGTGGGCCCTGACTTCGCTGAGTGCTTTTTTCAGCCCATTGATACGATTCTGGTTATTGTGCTTCTCGGCGTAGCTGATTTCCCGTTGAATGTCCTGCTCTTTTTCCTGACAGAGGGTGTTGGCGTAGCTACCAGCACTAAGAGCGAAAAGGGAGATAGCGAAAGCAATGCGGTATTTCATTCTTGAACCTTCCATTGTGACTCGTTCCCATGAATTCAGGAACGATGATCCAGTGATACGCGACGGGGCAACCCCATCGCCTCATTAATCATAGACATTAATCGTAGAAATCACCAAAGTGGGTGATATGATTCGGATTCCTGGAGATTACCCTATCCGATGTGGGGTATCGCGTAAACGTGACAACCACTGTACGGCCTGGTTGCTGTTATCCTGTTGGGCGATGATGTAGCCGTGCGGCAGCGTTTTATCAAGCACCGCTTTGGCGGCGGCACTCTGGGCGCTGGAATCGAAAGTGATGAGCAAAGTGTCATTCTTCGGTGTAATGCTTTTAAAACGAATGCCATTAGCGTCGAGGTGATGCCAGATCGAGAAACCGTCCGGCATGCTGGCGCCCTGATGGACCGCACGGATCGCCAGCGTGGATTCTTGCTGACGCACCGCTGACCAGACCAACAACATGGCGCTTAATGCCACCAGAAAGGCCGTGCTCCAGCCCAGTTGTTTAAGCGTGATGTGTGGTTTCGGCATTCCTTACCCTCGATTCCCGTATTTCTTTTTCCACAGAACGACCAGTGAGCCGCCCAGGCCAAAAACCAGCAGCACGACGGGTAACAGCATCAGGCACGACATCAGTTGATCTTCATACTTCAGAAATACCGGTGTTTTCCCCAGCAGATAACCCAGGCTGGTTAAAATCAGCACCCACAGCAAGCCACTCATCCAGTTGAAAAATTGAAAGCGGGCATTGTTCAGGCCGGATAAACCCGCGATGGTCGGCAGCAAGGTACGAACAAACGCGATAAAACGGCCAATAAGCAGGGCGGAAAGACCATGTTTATGGAACAAATGGTGGGCGCGTTGGTGATAGTGGGCGGGCAGGTGCGATAACCAGTTTTGTACGATGCGGGTATTGCCCAGCCATCGACCCTGAATATAGCTCAGCCAGCAACCGAGGCTTGCCGCCACGGTCAGCAACAGAATGGTTTGCGGAAAGCCCATTGCGCCTTTGGCAATCAGAACGCCCACTAAAACCAGCAAACTGTCACCGGGCAAAAAGGCAGCGGGTAGCAACCCGTTTTCCAGAAACAGAATCATAAATAAAACGAAGTACAGCATGCCAATCATGGAAGGATTGGCCAGTGTTTCAAAATCCTGCGCCCACAGGGCATGCAGTAATTGAGTCAAAAGTTCCATTCAGTATTCCAGGTCGAATTGGTTAACGTCACGCCGGGTTTAACAGTTTGCTACGCCGCATCATTGTTAATGTTTTGCATGGTGTGCGGACGGCGCAAAGCCGCGGCCTGAACTATTCCCTGTTAAAAGTTATGAAGTAAGCAAGCACTAACAAACATAAATTCGAATTGCATCTAATTGTAACAAAGGTCAACGTAGTCCGTTATAGAAATTACACGTCCGTGAAGGGTGATTTTGCTGATCGCAGGGGAGGGTGGCGAGAGGATTTACACAGGCTGACACTTTATACCTTTCGCTTACTGACAGGCGCTGTGCCGCGCCTGTTGAATCAATAACGTTTATTTTGTCGCGTTAGTCGCCGTATCAAGATGAACGACCGGATTTTCAGCAAACAGGTAACGGTCGGCATTAAATTCAAAATCATCGCTTGTTTCATTAAACAGCATGATTTTCGTATTTTCGAGATGCTGCCACATCGCCAGTTTTGCCGCATGCGGGTCTTTGCGGATCAGCGCCTTAAGGATTTGATCGTGGTCGTCGCACCAGTTATCGACGGTACGCGAATCGATGTGTTCATGCAGTTTCTTCCAGTACGGGTTGTGGCTACGCTGCGTCCACATTTTTTCCACGATAGCGGCCAGCGCAGAGTTCTGTGTTGCTAACGCTACCTGAATATGGAATTGCAGATCCCATTCGGAATCGCGGAAACATTTCTCGTTGCGCGCCTGTTCCTGGATAGCCATCAGTTTCATGATGTCCTGCTTGGTGACCTGCGTTGCCGCAAATTCCGCAATATTGCTTTCGATAAGCTGGCGCGCCTGGAGCAATTCAAAAGGGCCGTAGTTAGCGAATTCCAGTGATTCGTCAGTGGCCTGCTGGTGACGCGGTTGACTGGAAATCACATGAATTCCGGAACCTTTACGGACTTCAACATACCCCTCGACTTCCAGCATGATGATGGCTTCACGAACCACGGTGCGGCTGACATTTTTTTCATCGGCAATAAAACGTTCTGCAGGCAATTTGTCGCCTACCAGATAAACGCCCTGTTCGATGCGCTCTTTTAAGTCAGCAGCAAGTTGTTGATATAAACGTCGTGGTTCAGTGATTTCCATATGCACTCCAGGCATGATACGCAGACTGTATTTGTTATACCACTTTCGCGAGGTTGGCTCTATACGCAGAAACGAAAAAGCCGCCTGCGAGTGCCTGCAGACGGCCTGATTTGCTTATGTCTTATCCACCGTCAGGCTAACTCTGCTCCGCCGGTTTATCGAACTGCGGGCCGGAATCGACGTCACTGGCTGGTTTGTTTTGCAGCACCGTCCAGATAACCAGCGCACCGAGCAGATCAAATACCGCCAGTACCGCAAACAGCGGGCTGAAGCCGATGGTGTCAGCCAGCGCGCCGACGACCAGGGCAAACAATGTGCTTGCCAGCCAGGCGGACATGCCGGTCAGACCGTTCGCCGTTGCCACTTCGTTACGACCGAAGACGTCAGAAGAGAGCGTAATCAGCGCGCCGGAGAGGGCCTGGTGAGCGAAGCCGCCTACACACAGCAGCATGATGGCGATGTACGGACTGGTGAACAGACCGATCATCCCCGGGCCAATCATCAGCACGGCACCCAGCGTAACGACCATTTTACGGGAAACGATCAGGTTGACGCCAAACCAGCGCTGGAACAGCGGCGGCAGGTAACCGCCCACGATGCAACCCAGGTCAGCGAACAGCATCGGCATCCAGGCGAACATCGCAATTTCTTTCAGGTTAAAGCCATAAACTTTGAACATGAACAGCGGGATCCAGGCGTTGAATGTCCCCCAGGCCGGTTCTGCCAGGAAACGCGGCAGGGCGATACCCCAGAACTGGCGGTTACGCAGGATCTGCACAAGAGACATTTTCTTTTTGGTGCTGTTTTTGTGCTGCGCTTCCTGACCATTAATAATGTAGTCGCGCTCTTCGTCCGTCAGTTTTTTTCTGGTCACGCGGGTGTTTATAGAAGATAAGCCAGGACATGGCCCAGATGAAACTTAGGGCGCCAGAGATGATGAAGGCCATCTGCCAGCTGTGCATCACGATCGCCCAGACAACCAGCGGCGGGGCAATCATCGCACCAATAGAGGAACCGACGTTAAAGTAGCCGACCGCAATGGAGCGCTCTTTCGCCGGGAACCATTCGGAACTGGCTTTCAGACCCGCCGGGATCATCGCCGCTTCGGCCGCACCGACCGCACCACGCGCCAGCGCCAGACCACCCCAGCTTCCCGCCAGTGCGGTTGCGCCACAGAAAACGGCCCATAGCACGGCAAACATCGCGTAGCCGACTTTGGTTCCCAGTATGTCCAGCACGTAGCCCGCAACAGGTTGCATGACAGTGTAAGCAGCAGAATAGGCTGCGATGATATAGGAGTACTGTTGGGTGGAGATGTGCAACTCTTCCATCAGAGTTGGCGCAGCTGCCGCCACAGTGTTACGCGTCAGGTAACCCAGCACAGTGCCAAGCGTCACCAGTGCAATCATGTACCAACGTAACCCTTTAATTTTACGCATGTAAAACCTCATCGTTTTGTTATTTCCGCAAGGATCGCGGTCATCTTCCTGCCCGTGGCAGAGGATGCTGTTTACGACGGGGTAACCAAAAAAAAGCCGGTACGCCCGAACGTTGCCATAAATTAAATTTGCTAATTCGGTTTCCGTACCGGTCAATCCGATGATGAATCATCGGCAACTTTGCATTCCGTCGGCTTATGTATCGCGACGGCAGAAAGATAACTTGTCATACAACTTTAAAAGGTGAGTGCCATCACAAAAGTATGAATCTTAGCGTGGTTATTATTTCGATTTGATGACGCCAGAGCTGGCGCGGCCTGCGACGGCGTTTACCTCTTTGAGGGTATACAATTTGTCAGCATTTATTGATCTATCTCACGAAAATTTCTACAGGCTCTGGAAATTGGTGTGATAACTTTGTCAGCATCGCTACATAAGCAATCAGACGTACTCGTTGAGAGGAAGACGATAATGACCCCGTTTATGACTGAAGATTTTCTACTTGATACTGAATTTGCCCGCCGTCTGTATCATGATTATGCGAAAGACCAGCCTATCTTCGATTACCATTGCCATCTGCCGCCACAGCAAATCGCCGAAGACTACCGGTTCAAGAATCTGTATGACATCTGGCTGAAAGGCGACCATTACAAATGGCGCGCGATGCGCACTAACGGTGTTGCTGAGCGCCTGTGTACCGGCGACGCTTCCGACCGTGAGAAGTTTGACGCGTGGGCGGCTACCGTTCCGCATACGATCGGCAACCCGCTATATCACTGGACACACCTTGAATTGCGTCGTCCGTTTGGTGTGACCGGCAAGTTGCTTTCCCCGTCCACCGCCGATGAAATCTGGAACCAATGCAACGAACTGCTGGCGCAGGATAAGTTCTCCGCGCGCGGCATCATGCAGCAGATGAACGTAAAAATGGTCGGTACAACTGACGATCCGATTGATTCGCTGGAACATCACGCCGCGGTCGCAAAAGACAGCAGCTTCACCGTGAAAGTTTTGCCGAGCTGGCGTCCGGATAAAGCCTTTAATATCGAGCAGGCAACCTTTAACGATTACATGGCGAAACTGGGTGAAGTCTCAGACACTGACATCCGTCGCTTTAGCGATCTGCAAAGCGCGCTGACGAAACGTCTGGATCACTTCGCGGCGCACGGCTGCAAAGTTTCCGACCACGCGCTGGATGTGGTGCTGTTTGCGGAATCAAACGAAAGCGAACTGGACCGTATTCTGGCACGTCGCCTGGCAGGCGAGACGCTCAGCGAACATGAAGTGGCGCAGTTCAAAACGGCGGTACTGGTCTTCCTGGGCGCAGAATATGCGCGTCGCGGTTGGGTACAGCAGTACCACATTGGCGCTCTGCGCAATAACAATCTGCGTCAGTTCAAACTGTTAGGGCCGGATGTGGGCTTTGACTCCATCAACGACCGTCCGATGGCGGAAGAGTTATCAAAACTGCTCAGCAAGCAAAATGAAGAGAATCTGTTGCCGAAAACCATCCTTTATTGCCTGAACCCGCGCGATAACGAGGTGCTGGGCACCATGATCGGCAACTTCCAGGGGGAAGGGATGCCGGGCAAGATGCAGTTCGGTTCCGGCTGGTGGTTCAACGATCAGAAAGACGGCATGGAGCGTCAGATGACGCAACTGGCGCAACTGGGTCTGTTAAGCCGCTTTGTCGGCATGCTGACCGACAGCCGCAGCTTCCTGTCTTATACCCGTCACGAATACTTCCGCCGCATTCTCTGCCAGATGATTGGCCGCTGGGTACAGGCCGGTGAAGCGCCGGCAGATAGTCAACTGCTGGGCGAGATGGTGCAAAATATTTGCTTTAACAATGCGCGTGATTACTTCGCCATTGAACTGAACTAAGGTCCGGGGTTGATATGCAATACATCAAAATCCATGTGCAGGATAACGTTGCGGTCGCGCTGGCTGATTTGGCGCAGGGAACGGAAGTCACTGTCGACAACCACACCGTAACGCTTCGCCAGGATGTTGCTCGCGGACATAAATTTGCGCTGAGTGACATCAAGAAAGGGGCGTACGTGATGAAGTATGGCCAGCCTATCGGCCATGCCTTGACGGACATTGCGGCGGGTGAGCATATTCACGCCCACAATACGCGCACCAATCTGAGCGATTTGGATGAGTATCGCTATCAACCCGATTTTCAGGATCTACCTGCGCAACCTGCGGATCGCGACGTGCAGATTTATCGTCGCGCTAATGGGGACGTCGGGGTACGAAACGAACTCTGGATCCTGCCGACCGTTGGCTGCGTCAACGGGATTGCGCGCCAGATCCAGAACCGTTTCCTGAAAGAGACGAATGATGCGGAAGGCACAGACGGTGTCTTCCTGTTCAGCCACACCTACGGCTGTTCACAGCTTGGCGACGATCACATCAATACCCGCACTATGCTGCAAAACATGGTACATCATCCGAACGCTGGCGCTGTGCTGGTGATTGGCCTGGGGTGTGAGAACAATCAGGTCGATGCCTTCCGTGAAACGCTGGGCGACTTCGACCCTGAGCGCGTGCATTTTATGATTTGTCAGCATCAGGACGATGAAGTAGAAGCCGGGCTTGAGCATCTCCATCAGCTTTACGAGGTGATGCGCCACGACAAGCGCGAGCCAGGTAAACTGAGCGAGCTAAAGTTTGGTCTGGAGTGTGGCGGTTCTGACGGGCTTTCCGGGATAACCGCCAACCCGATGCTGGGGCGTTTCTCTGACTATATGATTGCTAACGGCGGCACCACTGTACTGACCGAAGTACCGGAGATGTTTGGTGCGGAGCAACTGCTGATGAGTCACTGTCGCGACGAAGAGACCTTCGGCAAGCTGGTGACCATGGTGAATGACTTCAAACAGTATTTTATCGCCCACAATCAGCCGATTTACGAGAACCCTTCACCGGGTAACAAAGCCGGTGGGATCACCACGCTGGAAGATAAGTCATTGGGTTGTACGCAGAAAGCGGGTTCCAGTCAGGTGGTTGACGTGCTGCGCTACGGCGAACGTCTGAAAACCCACGGTCTGAATCTGCTGAGCGCGCCGGGAAATGATGCGGTTGCCACCAGTGCGCTGGCGGGGGCCGGTTGTCATATGGTGTTGTTCAGCACCGGTCGTGGCACGCCATACGGTGGGTTTGTGCCAACGGTAAAAATCGCCACCAACAGCGAACTGGCGGCGAAGAAAAAGCACTGGATCGACTTTGATGCGGGCCAGTTGATCCACGGTAAAGCGATGCCGCAACTGCTAAATGAGTTCATTGATACCATCGTCGATTTCGCCAACGGTAAGCAGACCTGCAACGAACGCAATGATTTCCGCGAGCTGGCTATCTTTAAAAGCGGCGTCACGTTGTAAAAAGTGCCGAATGACGGCGAAACGCATTATCCGGCCTACGCAGCCAGGCCGGATAAGCGCAGCGCCATCAGGCATTGTTAATGGAGTTGATGTCGTTTATGACCGCGTATTGGCTGGCTCAGGGCGTTGGTGTGCTCGCGTTTCTGATTGGCATTACTACGTTTTTCAACCGCGACGAGCGTCGCTTCCGACTCCAGCTTGCCGTCTATAGCGCCACAATCGGCGTACACTTCTTTCTGATGGGGGCCTGGCCCGCCGGGATGAGCGCGGAACTCAATACCGTGCGTACCCTGGTGTCGATGCGCACCCGTAAACTGTGGGTGATGGCGCTGTTCATTATCCTCACGCTGGTGCTTGGGCTGGCGAAACTCCAGCATGCGATGGAAATTCTGCCCATCATCGGCACGCTCGCCAGTACCTGGGCGCTGTTCCGCTGTAAAGGATTAACGGTGCGCTGCGTGATGTGGTGTGCGACTGCCTGTTGGGTGGTACACAACTTCTGGCTGGGATCGATCGGCGGTACGCTGATTGAAGGCAGTTTTCTGGTGATGAACGGGCTGAACATTATTCGTTTCTGGCGTATGAAACGCCGGGGGAATCGATCCATTCAAAATTGAGAATGCGGTACAGAAAGAAAACCCTTCCGCCAGGTGACGGAAGGGTTTAAAGCTTAGCTACGCAGCGCGTTATTCGCCAGGCGTTCATCTTCAGCCTGACAGGCCGCCGCGGTAAACAGAACGTCAGTTGACGAGTTCAGCGCGGTTTCACAGGAATCCTGCAGCACGCCGATGATAAAGCCAACGGCAACCACCTGCATGGCGATATCGTTCGGGATACCAAACATATTACAGGCGAGCGGGATCAGCAGCAGCGAGCCACCTGCAACACCGGATGCGCCGCAGGCACACAGCGAGGCGACCACGCTCAGCAGCAGCGCTGTTGGCAGATCCACCGGAACGCCCAGCGTATGCACTGCTGCCAGCGTCAACACGGTAATGGTGATCGCCGCGCCCGCCATATTGATGGTGGCACCCAGCGGAATCGAAACGGAATAGGTATCGCGATCCAGATTCAGTTTTTCACACAGCGCCATGTTCACCGGGATATTCGCTGCAGAGCTGCGGGTGAAAAATGCATAAACACCACTTTCACGCAGGCAGGCAAAGACCAACGGATACGGGTTGCGACGGATTTTCCAGAACACCAGCAGCGGGTTGATCACCAGCGCGACTAATGCCATACAACCGACCAGCACAACCAGTAGTTGCGCGTAACCCCACAGCGTAGAGAAGCCGGTGGTGGCGAGGGTCGACGCGACAAGACCAAAAATACCAATCGGAGCAAAGCGGATCACCAGTTTCACCATAAAGGTGACGGCATTCGACATGTCATTGACCAGGTTTTTGGTGGTGTCATTGCCGTGACGCAGGGCAAAGCCGAGACCCACCGCCCAGACCAGAATGCCGATATAGTTGGCATTCAGCAGCGCATCAATAGGATTAGAGACCATGCTCATCAGCAAACCGCGCAGCACTTCCACGATACCTGACGGCGGCACGATATCATGCGAACTGGTGGCCAGATGCAGCGTGGAAGGGAAGGCGAAGCTGAAGACTACCGCGGCGAGCGCCGCAGAAAACGTCCCCAACAGATAGAGAACCAGAATCGGGCGAATGCTGGTTTTCTGCCCGTGCTGATGGTTGGCGATCGACGCCATTACCAGCATCAGAACCAGAACGGGGGCGACGGCTTTTAACGCGCCGACGAACAGTGTGCCGAGCAAGCCAACGGCTTCAGCCGCCGGTTTGGAAATCCATGCCAGTAAAATCCCCAGTACGAGACCTACCAATATTTGTTTTACCAGGCTTCCTTGAGCCAAACGCTGCAGCAGCCCCGATGAACGTTGCGTAGTCATTTCTTGATCCTTACAGTGTGTTGTTGCTCATCCTTCGCGCGTTCTGTGGACGCCTCTTTCCGGATGTAACAAAGTGTTTGCCTGGTTGAGTATAAGGAAAGATGACGCTTCGGGAAGCGAAATATGCTGGATTTCATGCTGTGGTCATGTTTTGTAACCTAACATTAACAATGTTGTGACATGTTCTACAAAACGCAGATGCCAGAGTATCTATTGGCCGGGGACGCGCTAGCGCCGCCCGGCACAAGAGGCGTTATGCCTGCTGTTTCTTATCGTGCTGGTGGTTAACCCAGGCGTTAATCAACAACGTGACGACCAGGATGCCAAACACCACGCCCAGCGAAATCGCAATGGGGATATGGTAGAAGTCCACGATCAGCATCTTGATGCCGATAAATACCAGGATCACCGCCAGACCGTATTTCAGCATTGAGAAGCGCTCTGCCACTCCCGATAGCAGGAAGTACATGGCACGCAGGCCCAGGATCGCGAACAGGTTCGAGGTCAGTACAATGAACGGATCGGTGGTAACGGCGAAGATGGCGGGAATACTGTCGACCGCGAAAATTACGTCGCTCAGTTCCACCAGAATCAGCACCAGCAGCAGTGGCGTGGCATACAGCAGACCCTTTTTTACGCACGAAGAAGTGTTCGTTCTCAATGGTATCCGTCATGCGCAGGTGCCCGCGCAGCCAGCGCACCAGCGGCTTATCGCCAATACCGGCGTCATCTTCTTTCGCCAGCGCCATTTTTACCCCGGTAAACAGCAGGAAAGCGCCAAACACGTACAGCATCCATTCGAACTGCGTAATCAGCCAGGTACCGGCAAAAATCATTATCGTACGCAGTACAATGGCACCCAGCACGCCGTAGACCAGCACCCGGCGTTGCAGGGCAGGCGGTACGGAAAAGTAACTGAACAGCATCAGCCAGACAAAAACGTTATCGACGGCGAGGGATTTTTCGATCAGATAGCCGGTGAGGAACGCCAGCGCCTGGGGATCGGCGACGGCGCGGCCTTCGGTTTGAACCAGATACCACCAGAAGGCGGCGTTAAACAGTAATGAGAGCGTGACCCAGACCAGGGACCAGGCAGCCGCTTGCTTCATGGTCATTGTATGTACGCCACGACGCCCCTGTAAAAAGAGGTCGATAGCCAGCATAATCACCACAACGACTGCGAATCCGCCCCATAACAACGGTGTGCCGACAGTATTCATCTTCATTCCTTACACATAAAAAAACGGCCAACGTCGGAAGACGTCAGCCGCTGCTTTTTTTATGCATAGACCTCGCCTTCCGGCAAGGTCTCACTTACAACAAAAAAAGAATGCGTTAGCGCATTCCTTTGTTGTTGCCCGGTGACCGGATGTGGTTTTTCACACATCGTAATGACGATCGACCGACAATGAAGTTACTCCCCTTTGCAGGTAACAAAATATGACAGGCCACGCATTCCGTCAATGGCCCGTAACATCTGTTTTACAATGTTTTACGCAGTCGCTGCGCGGGTAACATCGTCTGCCGGAAAGACGACGCCGGTCTGGCGACGAATTTCGGTCAGCAGTTTTGCCGTGATGCGACTGTTCGACAGCCCAGGGTGATTTACTTCATTGGCGTCCACCAGCTCTGCAAACGCCTCTGCCTCATACAGCATAGTATTGATGTGCTGTGGTTGAGTAAGGTCCTGCGTTTTCCCGCCGCGCGGAACAAAGCAGACTTTCTGGCATTCGGAGATTTTTTCGATCACCAGCGATCCGGCTTCGCCCTGAATTTCACTGTCGACAACGGAATCACTCACTTTGGAATGCTGGAGGGTGACGCTGAAATCACCGTAATTCATTATCACCACGCCGTGGGCATCGACGCCGCTTTCCAGCAGACTGGCAGAGGCCTGTACGCTGTGTGGTTCGCCCCACAGCGCCACGGCAGAGGCCAGGCAGTAGAAACCGATATCCATGATCGAGCCGTTGGAAAAGGCCGGGTTAAAGGTATTTGGGTTTTCGCCATCGAGAAAGCGTTGATAACGTGAAGAGTACTGGCAATAGTTGAGGAATGCTTTGCGCATTTTACCGACTTTTGGCAGCGACTGCTGTAACAGCAGGAAGTTAGGCAGACTGGCGGTTTTAAACGCTTCGTAGAGTACCACCTGGTTTTCCCGCGCACAGGCGATGGCGGCTTCGACTTCGGCCAGATTCGACGCCAGTGGCTTTTCGCAGATCACATGCTTTTTTATGGCTGAGAAACAATTGTGTTTGCGGAAAATGCAGCGAGTTCGGGCTGGCAATGTACACGGCGTCAATCGCATCGCTTTGCGCCATCGCCTCAAGCGAGGTAAACAGATGCTCGACGACGTAGTCATTGGCGAAGGTTTGCGCCTGTTCGAGGCTGCGGGAATAGACTGCGGTTAACTTATATTTGCCGGTCTCATGGGCGGCATCCACAAACTGACGGGTGATCCAGTTTGTGCCAATCACTGCGAAACGTATCATAAACGCCTTCAGGCTCCATAAAGGGATTCTGACGTCAATTTAGCACGCCTTTATGACAAAGCCAGTGCGCTACTGCGCAGTTTCCTTTAACGATAATTGTGTAAGCCACAGACGTGTATCAAATTCCAGCTGGTGATAGTGCGGTTCCATGTGACAGCAAAGCTGATAAAACGCCTTGTTGTGTTCCTTTTCCTTCAGATGTGCCAGTTCGTGGACGACGATCATGCGCAAAAAAGGGTTCCGGCGCGTTGCGAAACACGGTGGCGACGCGGATCTCGGCTTTCGCTTTCAGTTTACCGCCCTGTATGCGAGAGACTGCTGTATGCAGGCCAAGCGCATTCTTCAGCACGTGGATCTTATTGTCATACATCACTTTATTGATCGGCGGGGCGTTACGCAGGAACTGGCTTTTCAGATCCTGAGTGTATTGCCAGAGCGCTTTATCCGTCGCGAAATCATGGGTTCCCGGATAGCGCTTTTCCAGCACCGCGCCCAGCCGCTTCTCGGCAATCAGCGTGCGCACCTGAGAAAGCAGGTTCTCCGGGTAGCCCTGGAGGTAAGTTAATTGGCTCATCGTCACCCATGCAAATCATAAAAAAGTGTATACTCACGCACCCTTTTACGGGATACGCCAAAATTTTACCATTCAGGAGGGCCGATGAGCCACACAGACAACGGTTTCCGTTCACTGACACTAAAACGTTTCCCGGAAACGGACGACGTTAACCCACTGCTGGCGTGGGAAGCAGCCGATGAATACCTGCTGCAACAGTTGGACGATACGGAGATTCGCGGCCCGGTGCTGATCCTGAATGATACCTTCGGCGCGCTGAGCTGTGCGCTGGCGGAGCAGTCGCCGTACAGCATTGGCGATTCGTATTTAAGCGAACTGGCAACGCGGGAAAACTTGCGCCATAACGACATCGCGGAGTCCAGCGTTAAATTTCTCGACAGCACGGCGGAGTATCCGCAGGCGCCCGGCGTGGTGCTGATCAAAGTGCCAAAAACACTGGCGCTGCTTGAGCAACAGCTGCGCGCGTTACGAAAAGTGGTGAACCCGCAAACCCGTATCATTGCTGGCGCGAAGGCGCGGGATATCCATAACTCCACGCTGGAGCTGTTTGAGAAAGTGCTCGGTCCAACGACCACCACGCTGGCGTGGAAAAAGGCGCGTCTCATCAACTGTACCTTCAGCGAACCCGCGCTGGCCGATGCACCGGAAACGCTGAGCTGGAAACTGGAAGGCACCGACTGGACCATTCATAACCATGCCAACGTCTTTTCCCGTACCGGGCTGGATATTGGCGCGCGCTTCTTTATGCAGCACCTGCCAGAAAACCTGGAAGGGGAGATTGTCGATCTCGGCTGTGGAAACGGGGTAATTGGTCTGACGCTGCTGGAAAAAAATCCGCTGGCGAGCGTGGTCTTTGTCGATGAATCCCCAATGGCGGTGGCTTCCAGCCGTCTGAATGTGGAAGCTAACCTGCCTGAAGCTATCGATCGCTGTGAGTTTATGATTAACAACGCGCTGTCCGGAGTGGAGCCTTTTCGCTTTAACGCCGTACTGTGCAACCCGCCGTTCCATCAGAAGCATGCGCTGACGGATAATATCGCCTGGGAAATGTTCCACCATGCCCGTCGCTGCCTGAAGATCAACGGTGAGCTGTATATCGTCGCCAACCGTCACCTCGACTATTTCCACAAGCTGAAGAAGATCTTCGGCAACTGCGCCACCGTCGCCACCAACAATAAGTTTGTGGTGCTCAAAGCGGTGAAATTGGGACGCCGTCGCTAACGTTTTGCCGGATGACGGTTTGGGTGTTGGGAGGCTATTCCGTAGGCCGGATAAGGCGCAGCCATCATCCGGCATTACTGCCTGATGGCGCTACGCTTATCAGGCCTGGATATTGGGAAGCTATTCTGTAGGCCGCGCCATCAGGCAAATTAAATGTCCAGCGCCAGACGGGTGCCCTGGGCAATGGCCCGACGAGCATCCAGCTCCATCGCCACATCACAGCCGCCGATGAAATGTACGATTTTTCCTGCTTCGCGTAACGGCTCTGCCAGTTCGCGTCGCGGTTCTTGCCCGGCGCAGATAATGACGTTATCGACATTGAGTGTTTGCGCTTCGCCGCCGATCAGCACGTGCAGACCCGCATCGTCGATCTTCTGATAGCTCACCGCCGGGATCATTTTCACACCGCGGGAAAGCAGCGTGGCGCGGTGGATCCAACCGGTAGTTTTTCCCAGTCCCTCGCCGGGTTTGCTGGCCTTACGCTGGAGCATCACAATCTGACGCGGACTGCGTGCCAGATGCGGCCCTTCCGGACGTAATCCGCCGGCCTGTTGCAGGCTGGTGTCGATACCCCATTCCACACAGAAATCGGCAATGTTCTGGCTGGTGGGTTCTCCGGGTTGGCTCAGGTACATTGCGGTATCAAAGCCGATACCGCCACAACCGACAATCGCCACCCGATTCCCTACCGGGGCTTTGTCGCGCAGGACATCGAGATAGGTTAATACTTTCGGATGATCGATGCCCTCGATCGGCGGTCTGCGCGGTTCGATCCCGCTGGCGAGGATCACCTCATCGAATGCCAACAGATCCTCTGCCACCACATAATGATTGAGTTTCAGCGTCACGCCGGTGACGTCGAGCATCCGACGGTAATAGCGGAGCGTTTCATAGAACTCCTCTTTACCGGGGATCTGTTTGGCGATATTGAACTGCCCGCCGATCTCGCCTAACGCATCAAAGAGGGTGACGTGATGTCCCCGCGCAGCAGCATTGATGGCAAAGGCAAGGCCCGCCGGACCCGCGCCGATGACGGCCAGATTTTTCAGCGCAGTAGCAGGAACGATGGGCATTTTGGTTTCATGACAGGCGCGGGGATTGACCAGGCACGAGGTGACTTTGCCCGCGAAGATCTGATCCAGACACGCCTGATTGCAGCCTATACAGGTGTTAATTTCATTGGCACGCCCTGATTGCGCTTTCGATAACAGTTCAGCATCGGCGAGGAATGGCCGCGCCATCGACACCATATCAGCGTCACCGCGAGCCAGAATCTCATCGGCAACCTGCGGATCGTTAATGCGGTTAGTGGTGATCAGCGGCAGCGAAACGTGACCTTTCAGTTTACGCGTCACCCAACTGAAGGCGCCGCGAGGCACCGGCGTGGCGATAGTGGGAATGCGCGCCTCGTGCCAGCCGATACCCGTGTTGATAAGGGTGGCACCTGCGGCTTCGATGGCCTGCGCTAACTGGACGGTTTCGCTAAAGGTGCCGCCATTCTCCACCAGATCGAGCATCGACAGGCGATAGATAATAATAAAGTCGTTACCGACCCGCTGACGTACCGCACGTACGACTTCAACCGCAAAACGCATGCGCCTGGCATAGTCGCCCCCCCCACTCATCGTCGCGCTGATTGGTGCGCAGGGTGAGAAATTCATTAATCAGATAACCTTCCGACCCCATGACTTCAACGCCGTCATAGCCCGCTTCGCGTGCCAGTTGGGCACAGTGTGCGAAGTCTTCTATCAGTTGCAGAATTTCTTCGTGGCTGAGCGCATGCGGGGTAAAACGGTTTATCGGAGCCTGAATCGCGGAAGGCGCCACCAGTTGTGGCTGATAGCTGTAGCGCCCGGTATGCAGGATCTGTAGCGCTATTTTTCCGCCTTCACGATGAACCGCGTCGGTGATGATGCGGTGATGCGGCACCTGATGGGCGTCATTGAGCGTCGCACCGCCTTCCATCGTGACGCCAGACGGTGTCGGGGCAATGCCACCCGTGACAATCAGTGCGACACCGTGCCGTGCGCGTTCAGCGTAAAAGGCGGCCAGGCGTTCAGTCCCGTCAGGACGCTCTTCCAGCCCGGTGTGCATTGAACCCATCAGCACGCGGTTTTTAAGCTGAGTAAAACCAAGATCAAGCGGGGCGAACAACGACGGATAGCGCATAAGAGTGTCCAGTATGTAAAATTATTGTTATGTGGTCGGATGAGTGTCTAATTTAGCCGTCGGCAGGGAAAAGGGAAAAGGGGAGTGCGATGATTGTGATGGGATTCAAAAAACGTCGCCGGACAGTTGTGCTCGGCCGGGTAAGGCGAAGCCATTACCCGGCACTGTTCACCTCATTACGGTTTCTTAAAAAAAGCCGTTGTACAACATGTACAGATGCGCCGCGCTCCAGGAGAAATTCGGTGCTCCCTGTTGCGCGCCAGTCAGCGGGTTATAGTTCTCTTGAATCGGGCCGTCGGCGGTTAACCCTTTCGCGTGTTTAAAGAACGTGTCTGCCAGCGTCAGCGCTTCGTCACGGTAACCGTAGCGCTCCATACCTTTTAAACCGAACCAGAATTGATCCACCCAGACGCGACCGCGCCAGTAGATATCTGCGCCAAACGCCGGGTTGGTCAGCGCTGCCGTGCCCAGCGGGACAAAAGTATTGAACTCTTTCGGGTCCAGCATCACCTTCACGACGTCATCAGCATGGGACTGCGTCGCCGCCCCGTTAAACAGCGGCGACCAGCCTTCCGGTCCCTTTCCTCGCTCAACGATAGGTTTCCCGGCACAGCCGTTGGGCAAGGGGTTGTCCTCAATACGCACGTCATAGAAGTAGCCGCTGGTGGAGTCAAACATGCAGGTGTTGATGTAATCCGCCAGCTTTTGCGCTAACTCACGGTAACGTTGCGCCTCTTCTTCTTTTCCGAGGAGCGAGGCCATTTCCGCCAGGTAGTGGTTGTCGCTATACATATAGCTGGCCTGATCGACCGATTCCTGTAACAGGGAATAGCCGAGCAGTGTGCCGTCCTGACTGCGGTTTTCCGCGAACTTCACTACCCAGTCGCTACGCTTCCCGCCGTTGGCGACGTATTTATCCAGTTGAGCGTTGTCGATAAAGCCGAACACCGCCGCGTCGTCACGACCGGATTCCCACGATGCGGCGACCTGCGCCGGGATCTCCATGCTGTCGTACTCACCTTTCTCAACCAGTTGCGTATAGTTTTTCAGGCCGGAGAGCGTCTCTTCTTTGTCACCGTGCTTAACGGTAAACAGCATTTCGCCGCTGTCGGTGTTATGAGCTTTATCGCGGGTTGCGCCATACTCCGGCACGCCGTTGCCGTTATGATCGCGGTTGCGTAGCCACCAGTTATGGTAAGCCACCAGCTTCGGATACATCTCTTCAAGCCAGGCCTTATCTTTGGTGACATTGTAGACTTCCATCACCGACCACGCCGCCAGGCTCGGCTTGGTGTTACGTTCGTTCCAGTTGCCGCCATCGCCGCCACGTTCAGGGCTGAGGTTCCAGGCGATCAGATCGGGAACAAAACCCGCGTCCTGCGGCCTCACCTTATCGCTGGGTTGGATCTGCCAGGAAAAGACGGCGCGGATATTCTCTTTGGCGATTTCCGGGTTGAAGTGCGCCATGGCGAAGGCCTGTTTCCAGGTATCCCACGGCCAGGTCTGATTCCCGGAGAACCAGCGACCGGTCACTGACGGCGTGACGGTATTGAATTTCACTGCGCCGCCTGGCGAGCGCCAGTTGCCATTCAGGGTCTCTATCGCTTTCACTGCGACCCGCGTCTGTTCCGGGGTAGCATGTGGATTAGTTAACCCTTTTTTGCAGATAGCCCTCCCAGCGCTTTTGTGACGCGGTAAGGAAATGCGCCGGGCGCGCCAGAATATCGCGGATCTGCATCTGCTCTTTCGTCACTTCCCCGGCGGTCAGCAGATGAGAATAGGTGGTGTAAATCGTGGTGGAACCGGTAATGTGCGCCTTACTGATAAAGCGGTGTCCGTCGATTTTCGTCTGAATGGGCAGAGATTTGTGCACCTGATATTCCGACTCGCCGCTGGTTAACAGATCCCACGTTGAGCGCACTTTGCCGAAGGTCACCTTCAGACCGTCGCGGGTGGCGATCATCTTGCGTTGATAATCGGGAAAGGCCGCATCAATCGTTTTATCAGAAGTAGGCTTACCCTCTTTGGCTTCCAGTTTCTCCAGCAGCTCACCGTCCCACACCAGATCCAGCGGCTGGCTGCTGGTGATTTTCGTCTCCAGCAGAGAGGTGCGCGGTGTGGCGAAGCGTAACGTCATCTCCACCTGTACTTCTTTTGATGACAGTTTCTGCACCAGTGCGCCGGGAATGCTGTACGCCTCAAGGGTGAAATCGACTTTCTTGCCATGCTGCCAGACCGTCAGGCGGTCGAAGTTGGCCGCCATAAAGTTGATGTACTCTTCCGTTAGCAACGCGACGCCAGGAAAGCCGCCCATAGAAGCAGGACCGTCCGGGAGTAAATGGCCGTGCCAGGCGCCGAGATCAAAAAACGGATTAAAGCGTTGATGGTCGTCGTAATCGTAATCGTGCATATAGCCAGGCGTACCGCTGCGGTTAATGACGTTTTTAAAATCATTAGCGGTAGTGGCATGGGCGGAAACACTCAGCAGCAGCGTACAGGCCAGCGGCGTGAGTAACGTGTGGATTTTCATGGTATCGCTGTCCTTCTTACCAATAGAAATATTGCATCAGGAAGATCTGATCGCTGGGATCGCCAGAAGCGTTCTGCATATAGAAGCGGCTGTCGAACGCCGTGGCAAAACGCCCCTTGCCGTACTCGTACCAGATGCCGAACTGCATGAAGGAGGTGGTCTCTTCGTCGGCATGATCCGGGCGATGTTTAGCCCAGGTGTATGCGGTGGAGAGATAAACGCCTTTAAGCGCTTCATACATGGCGCTTACCATCGTGCCTGTTTCGCTCCCCGGATCATCCAGACCATTCGCGCGTCCGGTGTGGTGCCAGGCGCGAGCGGCAAAGTGAGGTGAGAGGAGACCGGTTAAAAAAGAGCTGCCCGGTGCCATCGGTAACCTCCAGCCCGTTCATCCAGGTGACGCCTTCAGCCAGGTCATACTGCACGTAGCCGTTCATCATCGCCGGATAGGTGTATTTATCGTCATAGCGATCGTACTTGCCGAAGTGCAGCCAGGCTTTGCTTTCATTGTGATGCCCGGCGGGCGTTGCAGTTACGCTATAGCGCAGCGGGCCGGTCAGATTTTGCACCTTTAGCGCGGTCATAATGTCGCGGGTGTTGGGAATGACGTAACCGAGGTCCGGCGTGAAATCCCCCCCCACCATTGCAGGTCATCCAGCGAGGAGTCCTGACGCAGGCTCAGCATGATCTCCGTGCCATTGTCAGTGCGATAGCCGCCGTAAAAGCGATTGATGCCGCCTTCAAAGCCTCCCCAACTGTGATCGGGCACCCAGGCGTTACCGTCGTGATCGGCTTGTACCGTCCAGCCTTCGCCATAAATCAGGCCGAACCAGGAGCCGTACTTCATCTCCAGACCGCCCTCAATATAAGTGCCGTCGCTGTATTTATATTTATTCTCGCCTTCTAAATCCATGTAGCCGCCGACGCCCATTTCGCCATAAAAACGAAAAGCGGGTGTAGTCATAGCGGGTGTCCGGGTATCATCGTGTTCCGCCGGACGAATCTCCTCGGCTGCGAGTGAAAAAGCGCAGCAAAAGGACAGGGCAATGAATGCCCTGCAATACGGGATAGACAATTCCATTTTTTATTCCATGCCTTAAAAATTGACAGCCTGTTTATTTTTTATCGTTACTGGATAGTGGTCGCCGGAGCGGCTTCAATATCTTTTTCTTGTTGGGTTAATCCCTTTATATATTTGCTGTATTTCCACCATGCGAAGCCGAGGAAAATAACAATGCCGCCGACGTTATAAAAAATAATCGTCAAGATATTGCCGCCAGTCGGAAATGTGGACGCAATGAAACCCACGGTAAAAATGACAATGAGCATTGAGACGACAATAATGCCGGTGCGCTGAGAACCCATACGGAAGTCACGAGGCAAATGGTCCAGTCTGGCGCGCAGGTTGAGATAAGCCAGCATGATGAATAATGGCGGCAGCATCGATGCCGCAGCGGTCATGTTGATGATGGTATTCATCAAATCCTGTACCGTATTGGATCCCAACATCGGGATAATCATCAGCGGAATGACAATAAAAAACTGGATCCACGCCGCGCGAGCGGGGACGCCGTTCTCGTTCAACGCCACGGTTTTCTTGCCAAAAATACCCTCAGGAATTTCGGAGAAAAAGATTTTAACCGGGGTTGCCGTCCACATCAGCAGGGAGCCGAACATCGCGGTAAAGGAGACCAGACCAACAAAGCGGTTCATTATGACTTCCGGCAGGCCAAAGTATGCCGCCAGACCGTGGAAGACCTGCACGGAACCCCCCGGTAAATTTCAGCTCTTTACTGCTGACAAAGACGTTAATCAGCACTGAGGAAATCGAATACAGAACGCCGATAAATAGGCCGGCAAGAATGATCACCTTCACAAACGATTTCGAGCCGCCTTTCACGTCGTTAACGTAGACAGCGACGGATTCGGCGCCACCTGCCGCCATAAAAATCCAGGTCGTGATGCCGAGGAATGCCCAGCTAAAGTTGGGGATCATCGCCTCAACGGAAATCGGATCGGCAGGCTGTACACCGCCAAGCAGCGCGGCACCGGCTAACAGAATGTAAGAGAGGGTCAGTAATAACATCAACGTTGAGGTGACTGACGTAATCGGCCCCAGCATTTTCGCCCCGTTGGTGGATACCCAGGTTGAGAAGGCGAAAAGAACCATGCTTAATACCGTTGTCGCGATCGGCGTCAGCATATATTCATAGCCGAGGAACGCATAGGAAGCATAGGCGATCACGCGGGGTAACAGCGAGGTAAAGAAGAACAAATTCACAAACCAGTAGGTATAGGCGGTAATAAACGCCCAGCGGCCGCCCAGCGAACTTTTTACCCACGCGTAAACGCCAGCTTCTGAGTTTTTGTTCAGTGAAACAAATTCCGCAATAATTAAGCAGAAGGGAATAAAGTAAAATATCGTGGCGAGGAAAAACATCGGCGCAGAGGCTAGCCCAAGCTCGATATTATTATTGATAACGTTGTTAAAACTGTATACGGCGGCAAAGGTCAGCGAAAGTAGTCCGAATTTGCCGATGGTGTTGCGCTTTATATTCGACATAACACACTTCCTATAGGGACAGGGTAGTAGGCGGCGCGACATTAACCGCGCCTAAGTTTTTATTTGTTATGAAAATAACCATCTTCGATGGTGACTTTGAGTACGACTTTTTTTACGGCATCCTGGCAAATAAAACGATACGCTTCACGGTTATCGCAAATGACTATTTGTCCTTCATGAATGTCGACGGTTTCACCGCAGCCTTTCAGGTATTCGCGATCGGTTTCGTCGCGGTAATATTCGACGACCTGCAACTGATCCTTAGCGGCGAACTCAATTTTCTGCTGCCCTTGCAGGTAATAATGAATTTCAAAATAGCGGCGATGTCCGGTAAACAGGGCATCCGTCGCAGAGTCGATTTGCACACGGTAGGTTAACGAATCGCCGATCGAGTGTGCGACGCCGGGCCGGATATTGTCGATGTTTTCAATGGCTTCAACGCAGCGCTGCCATTTCCGCCCGGAGGAATAGAGTTGGCGAAACTGCGCCAGATTATCGAGGATTCTCATAGTTGATTCTCGCTGTGCAAATTCGTGGAAAAGAAATCCCCGCCAAAGGTGTGACGAGCGATAGTTTGCGCGGTGGTGAAACCACCGGAAACCGGCAGCAGCGTGAAGCCGTAGCGAAAGTCGTTGAACCAGACGCGCCAGCTATCAAGCACTTCACTTCCCCAGGAGTTAGATCCCAGCCCAAGAAGTTGATGGTCCAGATTCAGCGTGATGTCATCGCTACGTGTAAGCTCATTACAGTGCTGCGCGGCAAACAGGTTTTCTGGGGTATAGCGCCAGGCGCTGAAGTTAATTGGCTGCTGCGGCACCACCAACAAGCCGTTACCCTGACGGTTGGTTAATGCCGCCCAGCGCACGTGCTGGCGGTTGCCGTTGTTTTGCGGGAAAGGATAGTTTTCAAACATCGCATCCACGCTGCTTTGCCAGATATCAATGATGTTGGCCTGCTGGCTGTCGGGATAGTTTTCACCAGGACCGCGCCCGTAATAAGCGACTTCGCTGAAATCTCCGTTAATACCCATCGTGAAACCTATGCATGGAATCACATGCGGATAGTCGCCGTAGCGTTCGCCGGAAAGCGTTACGTTAACCTGGCCATCTGGCGCAATGCGCCAGCGGTAGGTGCAGCGCATACCGAAATCAAATACCGGCGGGGCAATAATCGTACGGCTGGTAATCAGTACGGCATCCTCTGTCTGCTCAACGCTAAATTCGCGCAAATGCTCCTGCATAATGTGCAGATGGTTCGGCTGCCAGAGACCTTCAAATTCCTGCTTGTGGTTATCTATTGTCGGTTTGAAGAAGTTGATCTGCGGGGGGACGCGTTATCAGCGCTTCGCCATTGACACTCCACGCTGTGGGTTTGCCGCTCAGTCTGGAGAAAGTCAGTTGGAAGCTGTCCCCACGAACGGTACAGCTCAGGCGATCGCTTTCCAGTACCAGCGGACAGGCCTGTGGTTGGTTGAATGGCGTAAGCGTCGCGGTGCAGGCCTTGAGCGGGAATTGATAGCAGGCAACAAGATGCCCCGCCTCGCTATAACGCGTGCGTGAGTCTTTCGTAACGGTGACGTTGAGGAACGTTTCCCGCGTATCCAGTTCCGGCAGCGTGCAACACAGTACGATTTCACTGTTGGGTGCAACATTGCGTGGTTTGATGTGTTGTGTGGAGAGCGTTTCGCCTTCGGCACGAACTTCCAGATTCAGGGTGTAGTCATCCAGCGAGGTAAACCACAGCTTATTTTCGATCCGCAATTCACCGCGTGACAGGTCTTGTGCAAATACTTTCACCGGGGCAATGACCTGTTTGTATTCTTTTAATCCCGGCCCCGGTGTCTGGTCTGAGTAAATCAGACCGTCAAGGCAGAAGTTATAGTTGTTCGGATAGTCGCCGTAATCCCCGCCGTAGTTGTACCAGACGTTACCGTTGTCATCCTTCGCCTGAATACCATGATCGCACCACTCCCAGACATAATGTCCCTGAATACAATCGTGCTGATAAAAGACGTTCTGATATTCCGTCAGGCCACCGGGGCCGTTACCCATCGCATGGGCGTATTCGCAGATAATGCGCGGCTTCGGATGTGGATATTCGCCAAACTCATTCATCAGCGGGACGCGTGTGTACATCGTGGAGATGATGTCAACGACTTCAGCGTCGCGGTCTTCCTCATAGTGAACCAGGCGACTCGGGTCCAGCGTTTTCGCGGCATGGCACATCGCGCGGATATTACAGCCGTAGCCGGACTCATTACCGAGTGACCAGATAATGATGGAGGGGTGGTTTTTCTGCGCATGGATATGGCGCACGATGCGTTCTACATACACCGGTTCCCAGTGCGGGTCGTCAGTGATCCTGCTGATATCGCCAACGTTGGCGAAACCGTGTGATTCGACATCCGTCTCAGCCATGACAAACAGACCGTAGATGTCGCACAGTTCGTAAAAACGTGGATCGTTTGGGTAGTGCGCGGTACGGACTGAATTGATGTTGTGTAATTTCATCAATTGCAGATCTTTTTCCACGCGATCCATGCCAACCGCCCGACCTTTTAAATGATCATTGTCGTGACGGTTCACGCCGTGCAGCATCACGTAACGGTTATTGATGTAAAACAGACCGTCGCGCACTTTAATATCGCGAAAGCCTACACGCTGCGGAACCACTTCCAGTATCTTTCCGGCGGCGTCTTTAAGGGTCAGAACCAGGTGATAAAGATAGGGGGTTTCAGCGGACCACTGCTGCGGATTTTTCACCGTAAATGCAAAGTGCGTAGCGGCGTGTTGATGGATGATCAGATTATCAATGGTGCCCGTATGGACCACCGATTCGCCATCAAACAGCACATAATCCAGCGTCGTGACTGCCGGGGTTGCCTTCAGGTTTTCCAGTTCAACGTCACAGGAGAGCGTCGCGTCGCGATAGTCGCAATCGAAATCGGTCTGTACGGTGAAATCCTGAATATGTGTCTTATCTCGACCGATAAGATAGACATCGCGAAAGATCCCCGCCGACCACCACATATCCTGATCTTCAACATATGTGGAATCAGCCCATTGCATCACACGTACGCAAAGAAGATTGTCGCCGGTTTTGACAACCGCGCTGATATCAAACTCTGCGGTCAGGCGACTGCCTTTACTGAAACCAACATAGTGGCCGTTTACATACACTTCAAAATAGGTTTCGACGCCGTCGAATTTGATGATGGTCTGTTTATCTTGCCACCCTTCGCTCAGGGTGAAGATACGCTGGTAGGCTCCGGTCGGGTTATCGCTTGGGACATACGGCACGTCGATGGGGAACGGGAAGCCTTCATCGGTGTATTGCAGTTTGCCATAACCTTCCATCTGCCACATGGAGGGCACCGTGATCGTATCCCAGCCCGCGATATATTCAGAGGTAAAGGTTTCGGGTACGTACAAAGGGTGCTCAAAGAAACGGAAGTTCCATTGACCGCTCAGTAGCAAAAACGCGCTGCTGGTTTCGCGGACAAAAGAGCGGGCTTTGGCAACGGAGTCATAAGGAAAAAAATAGGCGCGTGGCGGTAGTCTATTTTCATGAGTAAGCTGAATGTTTTCCCAGCGATTCATAGGGCCTCCCGGTGGAGAGAAATCGGAACCATGCAAGATAATGGTGAGTAAGTGAATTACGGTGATTTTAGTAAAAATTTTACTAAAATATAGCGGGCATAGTGATTTACTTTAACTGGATCACGAAAAAGCGTGTTGGGGGGAGAATCGAGACAGGCAACGACCCGCCCGGTACAAAGCCGGACAGGTGCAGAGATTAGTGGGTCGTACCGCGTAGTTTCAGTTTGCTGGGAACAAAGACCAGAAGCGGCAGCGCACGACCATCGCGGACTTTTTCGAAAAGCAGGTTTACCCCCTGGCTTCCCATCATTTCTGAGTGAATACGTACGGTGGAGAGCGGTGGGAAGGTGAAGCGCGCCGTCGGTATATCGTTCACACTAATCAGTGAAATATCGGCAGGGATCGCCAGGCCGTGTTCGTGGATGGCTCGTAAAACGCCAATGGCAATAGAGTCAGATGCCACAAACAACGCGCGCGGATAATCGGCTTTCGCCAGCATCTGTTTCGCGAGTTCGTAGCCGGAGGAGCTGGAGAAACCGCCACGCCAGATATCCTCTTCCTGGACTACCTGCTTCAGACGTCCATATTCAACAAATGCCGCTTCACGGATATCGGCTTTACCGGGTTCGTCTTCACCACCGATAAATCCAATGCGGTTCACGCCCTGGGCGCTATAAAAATCAATGATCTCTTTACTGATTCGCACCAGATCGATGTCAACAGCATCATATTCGCTGCCGGGTTCGTGAAAGTCGATAAAGCAAATGTTGTCGGTCAGCGCAGTCGCTGCCGTGCGCAGGGCTGGCGACGGTTTACCGACAATTAAAATACCGGTGATGTTTCTGATATCGGGCAACCCGCTATGTTCATAGCAGTTGGTGAGCTCAATGCCCAGCTTTTCGCATTGTGTTTCAATGCCATGCCGGATTGCCAGATAGTAAGGATCGTTAATTTCGAGATCCTGCTGATAACTGTAAATGGCAAGGATATGGTGCTGGCTGACCGAACTGCTCTGACTTTTGCGGGCGCTGCTGGTTTTGTATTCGAGTTTTTCCGCGATCTCCAGGATGCGATGCTTCGTCTCTTCCTTCACGTTCAACGTGGGATCGTCATTCAGGACCCGGGAAACTGTTGCCAGGGAGACACGTGCTTCAATTGCAATATCTTTTAGTGTGGCCATGGTTACCTTATGTCAACGTTGCCCCGAGATGCATTTTCATTGTAAAGGAAGCGCTTTTCTATGCATCTGTTTTCAGTAAATAAAGCGTGAATATTTGACGCGCTCGGGGGGAAAACCGAAGATTCTGAATGTGATCTGTACAACGTTTTCCTCCTCTCACGCGCCTCGGCAATAAAATGTTTTGCTATGATTTAGTAAAAATTTACCTGGAGGCATTATATGGAAAGCGTTGCGTTTACCGATTTTACGCGTATGGAGATTCGGGTTGGGAAGATCACTGAGGTAAAGCGTCATGAGAATGCTGACAAGCTGTATATCGTGCAGGTGAATGTGGGAGAAAGGACCCTGCAAACTGTTACCAGCCTGGTACCCTATTACGCGCAAAACGAACTGTTAGGAAAAACGGTGGTGGTGCTGTGTAATCTGCAAAAAGCGAAAATGCGCGGTGAAACGTCAGAATGTATGCTGTTATGCGCAGAAACTGATGACGGCAGCGAAAGCGTATTGTTAACGCCGGAGCGTGCAATGCCCGCCGGCGTGAGAATTGTCTAATCGGTTAAAATACCGGGTGGCGGTTGCGTATATCCGGCCTACGGGCGCGATGCTATTGTAGGCGGGATACGCGCAGCGCCATCCTGTATTGCAGACTACACCTCTTCTACGCTTACCCGCAGTGCCGCCAGCGCTTTTCGTGCCGACTTCAGCACCAGTTCGCACTGCTCGATGGTAAGGGTGAGCGGGGGGTTCGATGCGGATCGTTTTCGCGTTGTTAAGCGTCCCGGCAACCAGTACCCGCTGGCGGAACATTTCGCTCGCGAAACGGTAGCCTGTCTCATTGTCGACAAACTCGATTGCCATCAGCATCCCTTTCCCACGCGCATCCTGCACCAGGTCCGGGTACTCCCGCGCTAACTGACGAAAACCGTCGAGCAACATGTCGCCTTTTTTGCTCCGCCTGCGCGGGCAGATTTTGCTCCAGCAGCACATTGATGGTGGCCAGCGCGGCCGCACAGGCCAACGGGTTACCGCCAAAGGTGGTGGTGTGCAGGAACGGGTTATCAAACAGTACCGAGAAGACCTCTTCGGTGGCGATCGTCGCGCCAATCGGCATTACGCCGCCACCCAGCGCTTTTGCCAGGCATAAGATGTCAGGCTGCACGTTCTCATGCTCGCAGGCAAACATCTTGCCGGTACGCCCCATCCCGGTCTGTACTTCGTCGAAAATCAGCAGCGCGCCAAACTCATCGCACAACTGACGCACGGCAGGGAGATAGCCCTGTGGAGGCAGGATCACACCGCCTTCGCCCTGAATGGGTTCCAGGATCACCGCCGCCACATCATCTCCGGTTTTTTTGCACTCGCTGAGCGCGGTACGCATAGCCTCGATATTGCCGAACGGCACATGACGGAAGCCCGGCAGTAGCGGCATAAACGGCTTGCGGAAAGTGGACTTGGCGGTAGCGGACAATGCGCCCAGCGATTTCCCATGGAACGCGCCGCTGGTGGCGATAAAGGTAAATTTGCCGCGCGGTGACTGGTACGCTTTCGCCAGTTTCAGCGCCGCTTCGACCGATTCGGTTCCGCTGTTGCTAAAGAAGCTGTATTTGAGTTTTCCGGGCGCCAGGGCAGCAAGGGTTTTTGCCAGCATAGCCCGCAGTGGGTCAAGCAGTTCCTGGCTGTGAAGCGGTTGCTTCGCAAGTTGATTCTGTACGGCGGAAACCACAACTGGATTACGGTGCCCCACGTTGAAAATTCCAAAACCTCCCAGACAGTCGACAAACTCCTGTCCCTGGGTGTCGACAAGCGTGTTCAGACTTCCCGCTTGCCACTCTACGGCTCCGTAATCCCCGCCGGCGGTAACAGATTTGCGATACTCTAAAAACCCCGGATTGACATGCTCTTTGAAGTAATCAATCACCTCTCGGTTAAGTGCTTTCATCTCCTCATGATCAAGCGTTCGCTTTTCAATGAGATTCAGTGCGTGTGCGCTACAGGCCAAAGCCGATGCGCTGGAAGGTAACCTGTTCAAAATAGACTCCCGGGGCTCGCGTATCACATGATACCGATTTAAGTATTGCAGGGATTGCGCCATCCCGGCGGCGCTGACGAAAATCGGGATAAACACCAGGGAGAACAGTTATTGCGCAACATTTAATCTCATTTGTTAACAGTTGTTGGTTTTTTGCGCAAAATGAAGACCGGGCGAGAGCGGTGTCAGAAGGGGCGATTGCGCTGAAATAGTGCAAAATTTGCGCGATAACGGTGCGGGTACTATAGTGCGATTTTATAGTTTCAATATGAAAGTATTTTAAATCAATCAATTAGAATTCGTACAAATTATGAGGTTTAATCGCAAATTGCGATCTAAATCAAATTTAACATCTAAAGATAAATCCGTTAGCGCCGAAATAACCTCTGACAAAAAGTTAACAACCAGATAACCTGCACAGGACGCGATTATGTCTTCTCAGCTCTACGTTACCCAGCAAAATACGCCGCTGGATGACGATACGACCCTCATGTCGACGACCGATCTCCACAGTTATATTACTCACGCTAACGATACATTCGTTAACATCAGCGGTTACGCGCTTAAGGAATTACTGGCGCAGCCGCACAATCTGGTGCGTCATCCGGACATGCCGAAAGCAGCCTTTGCCGACATGTGGTACACCCTGAAACAGGGCGAGCCGTGGAGCGGTATCGTCAAGAATCGTCGTAAAAATGGCGATCACTATTGGGTTCGGGCCAACGCCGTACCGATGGTGCGTGAGGGGGGAGGTGACGGGTTACATGTCAATTCGCACTCGCGCGACGGACGACGAGATCGCCGCCGTTGAGCCGTTATATCAGGCGCTCAATGAAGGCCGCTGTCGACGCCGGATCCACAAAGGACTGGTGGTGCGTAAAGGCTGGCTCGGTAAACTGCCGGCAATGCCCGTGCGCTGGCGGGTTCGCAGCGTGATGGCGCTTCTCTATGTAGTGCTGGCGGCAACGTTGCAACTTTCTGCTGCCCCAGGGATCGCGCAACTGATGTGCGCGCTGGTGATGCTGTTGGGTACGGCGGCGTTTGAGTGGCAGATTGTTCGTCCCATTGAGAATGTGGCAAAACAGGCGCTGAAGGTCGCGACCGGTGAGCGCAACAGCGTGGCGCATCTTAATCGCAGCGACGAACTGGGGCTGACGCTTCGCGCCGTCGGGCAACTGGGGCTGATGTGTCGCTGGCTAATCAACGACGTTTCAAGTCAGGTGTCGAGTGTGAGAAACGGCAGTGAAACACTGGCAAAAGGCAACGACGATCTGAATAAGCACACTCGTCAAACGGTTGATAATGTACAGCAGACGGTGGCCACCATGAATCAAATGGCGGCATCGGTTAAACAAAACTCAGAAACCGCATCCGCTGCCGATAAATTGTCGATTGCCGCCAGCAGCGCGGCGACGCAAGGCGGTGAGGCGATGGATACCGTGATTAAAACGATGGATGACATCGCCGACAGTACGCAGCGCATCGGCACTATCACCACGCTGATTAACGACATCGCGTTCCAGACCAATATCCTTGCTCTCAATGCTGCCGTTGAGGCGGCGCGGGCCGGTGAGCAGGGGAAAGGATTTGCGGTTGTCGCGGGCGAGGTACGCCATCTGGCCAGCCGTAGCGCCAGCGCGGCGAACGATATTCGTAAGTTGATTGATGCCAGCGCAGATAAAGTGCAGTCGGGTTCCCGGCAGGTTCATGCGGCGGGGCGCACGATGGACGATATTGTCGCTCAGGTCCAGAATGTCACCCAGTTGATTGCGCAGATCAGCCATTCCACGCTGGAGCAGTCTGACGGGCTGACCAGTCTGACCCGTGCAGTAGATGAGCTTAATAACATCACGCAGAAGAACGCCGAGCTGGTTGAAGAGAGCGCTCAGGTGTCCGCCATGGTGAAACACCGCGCCAGCCGTCTGGAAGATGCTGTAACGGTACTGCATTAATTCCTGGTCAATTTTCCTGCCAACGCTTACCGTGATGGTAAGCGTTATTGTAATAATAATGTTAATGATATATTAAATAATACCACCTGCGGGTGGTTTTTTTATTTTATTCACGTGTTTCAATTTCTGTCTTCTGGCTATTTAGAAATGAGAAAAAATCGTTTATATAACGATCGGTCTGCCTTTATTCATCGTCAAAAACTATTTATAGACGTGGAAAGATAATAAAAAAGCGATCAATATCATAAAGTTAGTGAGTTTGTTACCGATAAAGGAATCTGTCTGAAGAAAACTATCTCCAGGGAGAATATATGTTTTTGCGTAACGTAAAGATTCGCTCGAAATTATTTATCGCGTTTGGTTTGTTTATTGTACTGATGATGGTGAGTTCGGGCCTTTCATTATTTAGCCTGGACCGGGCCAACCGCGGTATGCAAAACATCATTACCAATGATTATCCCATCACGGTAAAAGCCAACCAGCTCATTGACCATTTCCAGGATTTTGTCAGTACGCAGCAGTTGATGCTGATGGACGAGGAAGGGCGATGGACCCAGACATCGCAGAAAAAACTCGACACCATTAGCCAACAGATTACGGTACTGCTGGATGAGCTAAGCGCTGCGCCGCTGAATGCCGAATCGAAAAAGGTGATTGCCGGGATCCGCGACGTGCGTGAACAGTACCTTGCTTCCCGTTTCCGTATTTTACAGGCGCTGCAGAGTCATAACCGTCAGGCGGCGATGCAGGAGATGATGACCACAACGGTCAATCTACAGCAGGCTTATAAAGCCAAAGTTCATGAACTGATTGCCATTGAAGATGCGCAGATGGTCAATGCTGGCGCGCAGGTGGAAAGCGATTTTCACACGAATCGGGCGCTGCTCAGCGCACTGGCGCTTATCGGTATTGCTGCCGGCTGTATGATGGGCTGGTATATCGTACGTTCCATCACCCGGCCGCTGAATGAGGCGGTGCAGTTTGCCGAAGCGATTGCCGGGGGCGATCTGACGCGTAATATCATCACCACGCAGAAAGATGAGACCGGCGTACTGCTGCATGCTCTCATGGCAATGAAAACCCGCCTGCTGGAGATTGTCCAGGAAGTTCAGAACGGCTCAGAGAATATTTCCAGCGCCGCAGCGCAGATTGTTGCCGGAAACCAGGACCTGGCCGCGCGAACGGAAGAACAGGCCAGTTCCGTTGAACAGACCGCCGCGTCGATGGAGCAGATCACCGCCACGGTAAAAAACACCGCAGAGCATACCGGCGAGGCGACGAAGCTTTCTGCGGGGGGCGGCAACGGTGGTGAAAAATAATGGCGAAATGATGAATCAGGTCACGCAAAAAATGCGCGTGATTAATGAAACCTCTCATCGGATGTCGGACATCATCAACCTGATAGACGCTATTGCCTTTCAGACCAATATTCTGGCGCTGAATGCGGCGGTTGAAGCGGCGCGGGCGGGTGAACATGGGCGTGGGTTTGCTGTCGTGGCGGGAGAAGTGCGGCAACTGGCTCAGAAAAGTGCCTCCTCTGCCAGCGAGATCCGTCATCTGATTGAGGATTCCACCGGGCAGACCCAGGAAGGGATGCTGTTGGTGGAGAAAGCCAATGCCCTGATTAATGGCATGGTGACTAACGTTGAAGAGATGGATGTAATACTGCGCGAGATCGGTCAGGCCAGCCGTGAACAGACTGACGGCATCTCGCAAATTAACAGCGCGATTGGCCTGATTGACGCCACCACGCAGCAGAACTCCTGTCTGGTCGAGGAGTCGGTTGCGGCGGCGGCGTCGCTAAACGAGCAGGCGTTACACTTAAAAGAGATGGTGAAAGTATTCCGTGTTCGTGACGGCGACGCCCTGCCGGTTTAATCGAGCTGGGCGATTTCCAGCGCCGCGCGGTCGATCACGCCAATGATCTTTTTAAGCTGCGCGTCGCTGATCTCACCCTGATTCACCCGGAGATCCAGCACCGCTTTGAAGTTTTCCAGCGCCCGCTTCATCTGCGGATTCTTACGCAGCTCAACGCCAACATTGCGCGCCTGAACGCGTTCCTGAATGTGGCCGAGATGCTCACGATTCTCCTCCAGCCATTGCGCGCCGGTATCAGTGATGGTGATTTTTTTGCGTCCGCCATCCTCTTCGCTAATGGTTATAAATGCCTGATCCTGGAGAAAATCCAGCGTCGGGTAGATCACGCCAGGGCTCGGTGTATAGTTGCCCTGCGTCAGATTCTCGATGGCTTTGATCAGCTCATAACCGTGGCTGGCCTCGCGGGAGAGAATGTCCAGAATCACCAGACGCAGTTCGCCGTGACCGAAAAAACGCTGACGCCGACCACCGCCGCCTCTACCGTGACGATGTTCGCAACCGTCGTGATGATGCCCTTCGCCTTTACAGCAGCCTTCATGAAGATGTCGCATGATGTTCTCCTGATACTAATTAGATATATCTAATCTATATCTAAATTAATATTTAAAGCAAGTGGTGTTAGCTCAAAAAATCTAACGAGCTGAATTTAAACGTGAAAAACAAATCAGAAAAGGACCGGTAAAACCTATCAAAAAAAGTGCTTGCAATTCTGGTTATTAGCAATCATTATCATTTAAATCTCGATTTCGATATATCTGATTATCATACGACGACACAAACGAAGGCAAACAATGACGAATAAAACCTCACGCTATCCCCAGCGCGTGCGCAATGAACTGTGCTTTCGCGAACTTACCGTTCTGCGCGTAGAACGTATCGGTATCGGTTTTCAGCGTATTGTGCTGGGCGGCGAGGCGCTGGAAGGCTTTCGCTCGCACGGTTTTGACGATCACACCAAGGTCTTTTTTCCCGAGCCGGGAAGCCATTTCGTTCCGCCAACCGTAACCGATGAAGGCATTGTCTGGGGAGAGGGCGTGCGCCCCGCGTCCCGCGATTACACACCGCTGTATGATGAAGCCCGCCATGAACTGGCGCTGGATTTTTTCATCCATGAGGGCGGCGTGGCGAGTGCCTGGGCGTTGCAGGCGCGTGAAGGCGACAGGCTGACTGTCGGCGGGCCACGTGGTTCGCTGGTGGTACCGGAAGATTACGCCTGCCAGGTTTATGTTTGCGATGAGTCCGGTATGCCAGCGTTGCGTCGTCGTCTTGAAGCACTGAGTCGCTTACCGGTAAAACCGACGGTGACTGCGCTGGTGAGCGTCGCCGATCCGGCATATCAGGATTACCTCGCGCATCTGGGCGATTTTTCCATTGAATGGCTGGGGCACGATGAGCAGGCGGTTGCCGCACGACTGGCGCAGATCGAGGTGCCGCAAGACGATTACTTCATCTGGATCACCGGCGAAGGGAAGGTGGTGAAAAACCTCAGCCGCCGCTTTGAGCAGGAACCGTTTGATCAACAGTTAGTGCGCGCCGCGGCGTACTGGCATAAGAAATAAGCGGTCGCCAGGCACTCCGGCAACGTGTGTGCCCTCAGACGGTGTAGAAACCGTGCGTACCGTCGCGCTCAAGCTGGGCTACCAGTCCGTACTCCCAGTCGAGATAAGCCTGCGTCGCGTGCGCAGAGTTATCCGTTCCTTCATAAGGGCGACGATAGCGATCGCGACGGGCGACCGCAAGCCGTTGTGCCCCGTGTTCCAGCGGAAGATTCTGCGCAATCCATGCCTGAGTGCCGCCTGCCAGGAGCTTCACCGGTTTGCCGGTCAGCGCGGCGACATCTGCTATTGCATAACGGGCAAGCAGACTACTGCCGCAGGTCAGAACATAGCGCCTGGCTTCTGGTATGTTTTCCAGCGCCTGCGGGAGCTGTGAGCGCGTCAGCCACCATGCGCCAGGAATATGCCGGGCGATATAGTACGCGCTGGTGGTGAAATCAAGCAACACCGTGCCGTCCTGGGTTAAGTCATCAGCCAGTTGCTGCGGAGAGATCTCTTCGGCAATCGGGGCGGGCGGCAGCTCAGCGATGGCTGCGCCCGATGCCGTGAACGCCGCCGGGTTGGCGTTTAACACGGCCACTTCCCACCCCATCTGCGCTAGCCAGGAGGCCGTCATCGCGCTGCGCACCCCGTCGTCATCAATCAGCACTATCCGCGCTCCGCGAACGCTGGCGAAGTGGTCGGTCTCCTGGACCAGTTGCCCGCCGGGGGCGCTGATGCTGCCCGGCAGATGCGCGGTTTCGAACTCCTGCTGACTGCGAACATCAAAAAAGATAGGTGGTGCGCGAGTCATCCTGTCGCCAGCGGGCAAGCGTGGCGTTGTCGATGAAAATGACCCCGGCACGTTCAGCCAGCGCCCGGGCCTGCACACGCGTAGCTTCGGGGGGCGACAGCGGCATCGTCATAATAGCGTTGCTGCTGGTGCTCCAGCGTAAAGCCTGCCAGCGTCCAGCCAATCGTGCCATTACGCAGCGCGAAGACCGGATTTTCTATACCGGCGTTAATCAGTGACTGGGCGCCAATAATACTGCGGGTGCGTCCGGCGCAGTTCACAATCACCTGCGTTTCGCGATGAGGGAGGAGGGCGGCTATGCGCTGCGCCAGTTCTGCTCCCGGCACGCTAATACTGCCGGGGATGCTCATCGTCTGGTACTCATCAAAGCGTCTGGCATCGACGATAACAATGTCTGCCTGCTGATCGATTAACGATTTCACAGCCTGTGCGCTGAGCGAGGGCGTGGCTTTATTCGCTTCGACAAATTCACCGAAGGCTTTACTGGGGGGAATTCACATCCTGGAACAGTTCACCCCCCCGCCGCTTTCCAGCCAGCAAGCCCTCCTTCCAGTTGTGCCACATCCGTATAGCCCCATTGTTGCAGTCGCGCGATCGCCAGCGCCGCTAATCCTTCGCCATTGTCATAGACCGTGATGGCAGTGTGGCGACGGGGTATGCGGCGAAAGATCTCCAGTTCGAGTTTGCTCAAAGGCAGATTCGCGGCAAACAGCGGGTGATTTTGGGCGAAGTCGGCCTCTTCACGGACATCGATAATCGCGACTTCTTCTTTCGCCAGTAGCTGCTGGCGCAACTGGCTAAAATGACGGGTCTGAAAACGGGCCATGGTCAATTTTCCTTTGAAAGATCCCAGATATTGGGGATGTGGCTGTTGGAGTACCCGGAGATAAACGGTTTAACTGTGCCGTCAGGCGTGTAGACGGCACGTCTGACGGCGCCGATATTGCCGCCATAAACATGGATACTGATCGAGGTGCGATCGGTATAGGCGTTGCTGACCCGATGAATGTCGCCATCCCATTGCGAGACGGTTTCGACCTGCCCAGCGTGGAGTGTTTCCTCGCCACCAAAGGGGGAGGGGAACGCCGTGACGGTCGAGGCGAAAGCGTTCATTTTTTTCTGCTCCACGCAGCATGCCGATCGCTCCCCAGACCCGATGATCGTGAATCGGCGTGGCTTGTCCCGGCCCCCCAGACAAAACTGACGACAGAAAAGCGCTGCGCCGAATCCACATGCAGTAAATACTGCTGGTAGTGCTGCGGATGCGGGAGGCTGTACGCCTCAGGCAGCCAGTCGTCGTGTTGCACCAGTTCGGCAACGTAATTTGCCGCTGTTGCCAGGCGTGCTGGTTCATCAACAGTATGCGAAGTGAGGTGCGCCAACTGTTCGATGAGCAGGCGTAACCGATCGAGTCTCAGAGGTGTTGTCATGGTGGATTCCTTACTGAAGCACTGGTCAACACCATAACAAAGGCCTTAATATTATATAAATGCATTTAATGCATATTCTAATATGCAAAATAGACATTAAGGAAACCATGCGTACTGATGACATTGATGCACTGCTGGCGGTCGTGCAGTTCTCCTCACTCAACCAGGCGGCAGAATATCTGGGTATTACGCAGTCAGCGATCACCCGCCGTTTGCAGCGCCTGGAACAAACCCTCGGCGCGACGCTGCTGGACAGACAAACTAAACCCCTGACGCTGACGGCAGTAGGACACCGGGTTTATGAGCAATGTCTGACCATTAAACGTGAAACGAAACGACTCGAAAGTCTGCTTAACAGCGATGCGGAACCCAGCGGCGTGCTGCGTCTTGGCGTCCCGCAGAGTATCAGCGAGCTGGCCCTGCAGCCCGCACTGACAGCATTGCAGGCGCATTATCCTCAACTGGATATCCGCGTCACCTGCGGCTGGAGCGGGCAGCTTCAAAAACGGCTGGAGAACGTAGAACTGGACAGCGTGCTGGCGATGGGCCCGGCGCAGCAAACTTTCCGGGAGGGGCTGTACGGGCGTGCGCTCTGTCCCCTGGACATTGTTGTCATTGCCGGTAAAAACCTGCGTCTGCGCGCACAGGATTTGCGGGACTGCGCTGCGCACGGCTGGCTGTTAAATCCGGACGGCTGTGGTCTGCGTGCGGGCCTGATTCGCACGCTACAGGCGCAAGGGCTGAGTCTACCCCTCAGTGTCGAAACGCCTTCGGCACAACTCCAAATTTCGCTGGTTGCGCAAGGGCTGGGATTGGGGCTGGTGCCAAAAGCAGCGCTAATGAAGCATCCGCTCCGCGATGAGATTGACATCCTGACGCTGGCAGATTTTCAGCCGCAGGTGCACATTTGGCAGGTCAGCACGCATGATCTCGGCAGCCTTCAGCATCCGGTGACTTTTTTTCCGGGAAAGTAGTCCAGGCGCTGTCAGTAACTGACTGAAATTATTTGTTTATCTCTTAGTATGCGCATATGGCATATTAAGTTATGATAAAAATGCATTTAGTTCATTAGAACGTTGCGTATAGGGTAATTCTACATCGCCGCAGCTTGCGGCTTCCTGTACCCGACATCCTGACAGAAGGAGTTCTAATGAGCGTTCAGTTCATCGGCATGATTGGTCATCGCCTCTCTTCAGAAACTATCGCCCCCGTCGGCCCGATTTTCGATCGTGATTATATTGTGCGCTTTGCACAGACTCATGAGGCGGCGGGCTTCGATCGCCTGCTGGTCGGACACTGGTCCGATCAACCGGACGGCTTTCTGGTTACCGCGCTGGCGGGGTTGTCCACGCAAAAAATACACTTTCTGCTGGCGCACCGCCCCGGGTTTGTCTCCCCAACGCTGGCGGCACGTAAACTGGCGACGCTTGAGCATCTGCTGGACGGGCGACTGGCGGTGCATATTATCACCGGTGGAAATAATGCGGAGCAACGCCGCGACGGCGATTATCTTGACCACGACCAGCGTTATGCGCGTACCGACGCCTTTCTTGAGGTGGTGCGCCAGACCTGGACGCAGTCTGCGCCGTTTGATGTTAACAACGCCTTTTATCAGGTCGAGCAGGCGTATTCCGCGATTCGTCCTCTCCAGCAACCGCATATCCCGATTTACTTTGGCGGTTCTTCCGATGCGGCCATCGCGGTTGCCGGTAAGCATGCCGACGTCTTCGCTTTGTGGGGCGAATCGCTGGCGCAGACGGAAGAGACAATTCACCGCGTGCGTGCAGAAGCCGCAAAACATCAGCGCGAAATAGATTTCAGCGTCTCGTTCCGCCCCATTATCGCGGATACCGAAGCGCAGGCCTGGGAAAAGGCGGAAGAGATCCTCCACATTGCCACTGAGCGTGCCGACAAAGTCGGCGGCGGTTACAACATCAAACCTGACAGCGTGGGTGCGCAGCGTTTGCGCGAAACCGCCGCGCTGGGCCGCGTAGTGGATAAACGTTTGTGGACCGGCATCGCCAGCCTGGTCGGCGGTGGGCAGAACTCCACGGCGCTGGTGGGAACGCCGGAGCAGGTCGCCGACGCGCTGCTGGATTACTACGATCTTGGCGTGCGTAATTTCCTGATCCGCGGCTTCGACCCGCTTAACGATGCGCAGGACTACGGTAAAGCGCTGCTGCCGATCACGCGTGAGAAAGTGGCGCAGCGTGATGCTCAGGAAAAGGCGTCCTGATATGCGCCCGCCCGTCACGCCTCCTACACCGGACGTGCTCACTCGCCTGACCGCTGAACTGGCTGAACAGGCAGGGGCGCTCGATAAAAAGGGTGATTTTCCGCATGACAATCTGGCCCGCCTGCAACAGCTTGGCTGGCTCAGCCTTGCCTGTCATGACGACACGGATCTCGCGACGCTCCAGCGGGTGATTAGCGCCATTGCCCAGGGCGAACCGTCTACGGCGCTGATCGTCTGTATGCAGTATCTGCATCATTTGCGGCTGGCCGATAACGATAGCTGGCCCTCAGCGTTACGTCAGCAGGTTACAGAAAGCGCCAGGGAAAAAGGGGCGCTGATTAACAGCCTGCGCGTGGAACCAGAACTGGGCTCGCCCGCTCGCGGCGGTTTGCCGCAGACGGTAGCGACCCGCACGCCGCAGGGCTGGCGAATCAATGGTCATAAAATCTACACCACTGGCATCGAAGGGCTGAGCTGGCTGGCGCTGTGGGCGCGTAGTGACGATCCCACGCCGCAGGTTGGTGTCTGGCTGGTGCCGCGGGAGAGCGAGGGGATTCGTGTGGTGAAAAGCTGGGATCACATAGGTATGCGGGCCAGCGGCAGCCACGAGGTGATCCTGACCGATGTGAGGGTTCCGCTGGAAAATGCCGTTGACACCTTTGCCTTTGACCAGCCACCCACGGCAAACGCTGAGCAGACGCGCCTGTTTGCCAATCGCCACACCGCACTGCTGGCGGCGATTTATGACGGCATTGCGCGTGCCGCCACGCAGTGGCTGATCGGCTGGCTGCGCCATCGCGTACCGGGCAGTCTCGGTCATCCGTTAGCGACATTACCTCGCGTGCAGGAGAGCGTGGGGCAAATCGACGAGTGGCTGCTGGTAAACAAGAGCTTGCTGCGTCAGGCCGCAGCGCTGGCGTTGACCACGGAACAGGCCAATCTGGCTAAGGTCACTATCACGCAATATGCGGTGCAGGTGGTGGAAAAAGCGCTGTCGCTCACTGGCAACCACGGACTGACGCGTGATAACCCACTGGAGCGCCATTATCGCAATGTCCTTTGCGGCAGAGTACATACCCCTCAACAAGACAGCGCCTGGATTGCTGCCGGTCGTCAGTCACTGACTCAACAGGATTATCATGAAAAAACGTTATAAATCGTGGCTTATCAGTGCGTTATTACTGGTTTTTAGTTCGCAGTCGTGGGCAGCGGAGCGCATTACATTGCGCATTGCCGATCAGAAAGGCGGTATGCGTTCCCAGCTTGAGGCGGCGAATGGCTTGCAGAACCTCACTTACGACATCAAATGGGCGGAATTTCCGGCGGCGGCTCCGCTCGCGGAAGCGCTTAATGCCGGAGCGGTGGATGTCGGTATCATCGGCGATGCGCCGCTGTTGTTCGCGCTTGCGAACGGCGCGCCGGTAAAAGCGGTAGCGGTGGATAAAAGTAATCCGGCTGGGACGGCGGTGCTGGTGGCAGACGGAGCGACGCTGAAAACAGCGCAGGACCTGAAAGGTAAACGTATCGCCACCGGTAAAGGCTCGATTGGACATTTTGTCGCGTTGAAAGCGCTGCAACAGGCCGGATTAAAACCGGAGGATGTGCAGTGGGTTTTCCTCGGACCGGTGGATGCCAAAATTGCGCTGGTCAGTGGCTCCGTGGACGCCTGGGCAACCTGGGAACCGTACACCACGCAAATGGTGAAAACAGCGCAGGGGAAAATACTGGTCAGCGGCGAAGGTCTGCTGCCGGGGAATACCTTCCTTGCTGCCACGGACACCACGCTTGCCGATCCGGCAAAACGTGCGGCGTTGCAGGATTACCTCAACCGACTGGCGAAGGCAGAACGCTGGGCCTATGCCAACCTCGACAGCTACGGCAAAACGCTGGGAGAGATTATTAAGTTCCCTCCTGAGATCGCCCGTGCGCAGTTTGCCAACCGCCAGTCGCGCTGGCAGGTCGTCGATACGAAGACCGTCAGCCAGCAGCAGGCCACGGCAGATTTTTATCAGGCAAACGGATTAATTCGCCAGAAGCTGGACGTGCAGCCGACCTTTTATCATGACTTCACCGTACCGCCCGCCACGGAGATCCTCCCATGAGCCTGACCTCTCTTTTTTCACGCCGTCAGTTTTTACGCCTGAGCGGTGGTGCGCTGGCGCTGCCTGCGCTTGGTGGTTTTTCTCCGGCGCTGTGGGCGCACGATCATGTTCCGCCGTCTTCGCAGAATCTGGCTCTGCGACTGCCGGAACCGGTCAAAATCAAGCTTGCGGTGAATAAGAGTGCGGTCTGTCTGGCACCTGTCACGGTGGCGGAGCAGCAAAAATTCTTCAGTAAATACAATCTGGATGTCGAGCTGGTGAACTTCGGCAACTCCACCGACGTCCTGCTGGAGGCCATCGCCACCGGAAAAGCTGATGCGGGAGTGGGGATGGCGTTGCGCTGGCTGAAGGCGCTGGAGCAAGGCTTCGATGTGAAGCTGACGGCAGGAACGCACGGTGGCTGCCTGAACCTGTTAACCGCGAAACAGTCCCCCCTTCACCCAACTGGAGAAACTGAAAGGCCAGACCATCGGCGTGACGGACATGGCCGGGCCGGATAAAAACTTCTTCGCCATTTTGCTTAAGCGTCACGGCATCGATCCGATTGCTGATGTGCAGTGGAAAGTGTATCCCGCCGATCTGCTCAGCGTGGCGCTGGATAAACAGGAGATCGCGGCAATCAGCGGTAGCGAGCCGTTCAGCTACCGTCTGCTGGAGACGGGTAAATACCAGTTGCTCGCCAGCAACATGACTGGTGAATATGCCAATCTGAGCTGCTGTGTGCTTGGCGTTAGTGGTTCGCTCGCACGGGATCATAAACCGGCTGCGGCGGCATTAACTCAGGCGATTCTGGAGGCGCACAGCTATGCCGCGCAGCATCCGGAAAGTGTGGCGGATGCGTTTATGGCTCATGCGTTAAACACTAACGTGGCGGAAGTGCAGGGCATTCTGCACGGGCAGGGGCATGGGCATCATGCGGTCGGCGAAGCGTTTGTAAACGAGATAGCCCAGTACGTGACGGATCTGAAGTTAGTCCAGGTGATTAAGCCGACCACCGATCCTCATCAGTTTGCGGAGAGTATTTATGTCGACGTATTTTCCTGAAACCGCGCTGTCCACATCGTCACCGCGACGCGTACTGTTCTGGCGTAACGGCCTCCTCGCCGCGCTGAGCTGGCTGGCGACGGCAACGGTGACGCTCTGGTGGCCTAATCTGAACCGGGAGTGGCCGTTCAGCCAGAGTTGGGCGGGGATCCAGCTGGCGCTGAGTGGCGCGTTGTTGCTCTCTGCACTGACTTTTCGCTACTGGTCTGGGCGGGCGGTACGGTTACAAAATGCCGGGAAATGGCTGGTGGCGCTGCCGCTGCTGTTCAGCGTCTGGGAACTGCTGACGGTTAAAACCGGTACGCTGCCGGTGCCTTTTTTTGCGCCGCCGCAGGCGCTGATTGAAGTGCTGCATGATGACTGGCGGCGTCTGCTGGAAAGTCTCGCACATTCCCTGTTATTGCTGGGGCTGGGAGTGATCGTCGGCACCTCACTGGGGTTTGTCACCGGCATTGCCATCGGCTGGTCACAGCGTATAGGTTACTGGATGCATCCGGTGCTGCGTCTGTTAGGGCCGGTTCCTTCGACGGCGCTGTTGCCGTTATGTATGTTTATTTTTCCCAGCAGTTTTGGCGCCAGTGTGTTTCTGATTGCCCTGAGTACCTGGTTTCCGGTGACGGTGCTTACCTGGTCCGGCGTCGCCAGTATCGATAAAGCCTGGTACGACGTGGCGCGTACGCTCGGCGCCAGCCAGCGTTTTCTCATCTTGCGGGTGGCGATTCCGGCAGCCTTGCCACATGTTTTTGTCGGCGTGTTCATGGGGCTTGGCGCTTCATTTTCGGTGCTGATTGTCGCTGAAATGGTCGGGGTAAAATCAGGGATCGGCTTTTATCTGCAATGGGCGCAGGGCTGGGCGGCCTATCCCAATATGTACGCTGCACTACTGGTGATGGCCTTTCTGTGTTCCGGTTTGATTAGTGGCCTGTTTCTGATCCGCGATCGTCTGTTGAGCTGGCAAAAAAGGAGCAGTGCAATGGTGACGTTGGCTGAGAAATTCGATACGACGACGCAGGGCCTGACGATTGATATTCAACATCTCAGCCACGCTTTTCACCTCGGCAAAAAAGACGCTGCCAGTGCTGGATAATCTCTCACTGACCATTCATCCAGGCGAAAGCGTTTCGCTGCTGGGGCCTTCGGGCTGCGGTAAGTCGACATTGCTGCGTCTGTTGGCGGGACTTGATCCGGTACAGAGCGGCCAACTCCTTGCTGATGGGCGTACGATTCAGCAACCTGAACCCGAACGGATTCTGGTGTTTCAGGATCCGACGCTCTATCCGTGGCGAACCGTGCGACAAAACGTTCTGCTTGGCCCACAGGCGCAGGGAAAGTCGGGGCTGGATGCGGCAGCGGATGCGCTGATTGCGCGCATGGGGCTTGGTGAATTTACGCATGCGTATCCGAAACAGCTCTCCGGAGGCATGGCGCAACGCGCGGCCCTGGCGCGGGCGCTGCTGAATCAGCCGCGTCTGCTTTTACTGGATGAACCGCTGGGCAAACTCGATTCATTGACGCGGATGAGCATGCAGCGTGAGCTGATTACGCTCTGGCAGAGCCAGGGCTATACCAGCGTGCTGGTCACTCACGATATTGAAGAGGCGCTGCTGCTCAGTGACAGAGTGATTGTGATGTCACCGCGCCCGGCGAAGATCCTCGCTGAATTTACCGTACCGCTGAGTTACCCCCGGCATCGTGACGCTCCACTTTTGTTACAACACCGGCAGGATATTTTGACGTTGCTGGGGCAGGAGCAGGACTGGTGACCGGGAGAATGACGTATTACGCAGGAGAATATAACCACCCTAAAAGACTGAAAATGTGAGGTCTGCTGCTTTAGCTATGATTAACGAAATTTAATGATTTCTTTGAGGCTGAAATCGGTTTAAGGTCAAAGGGTCGTCTTGTGTTTTACATGGTAAATTTTAAGGATAAAAGTATGCCAGCAGTCATTGATAAAGCATTAGATTTCATCAACGGGATGAACACCTCGGCCACTTCTCCAGAACCCATGGATGAAAGCACGGCGAAAGGGATTTTGAAATATTTGAAAGAACTGGGCTGCCCGGCAAGTGCGTCGGATATCGTTGCGCGTGGGGAGCGGGAGGGGTGGAACCCTGGATTTACGCAAAAACTGGTTAAGTGGGCTGAGAAGTTTGAAGCCGGAGAGCGGGTTTTGATTAGAGACCCTGAGTATTTTTCATTGTATATGCGCGAGCAACTTCAGGAACTGGTCGACGTTGAGCGCGCGTAATATGCCCCATCACTTAGCCCCGATGCTCTCGCCGTTGCTGTGAGAGCATTCTTTTTTGTGTTGCGTTACTCGCTCAGAGCCTTAACTGGCCAGTAAAAACCGCGCTTTTTATCTGCTTTTCGGGATCAGTACCGGCGTTATCTTGTTGGTATAAATCGTATTATCAGGAATTGGCTTAAGTACCAGCGAATGCGCGCCAATGGTGACATTGTCGCCAATACGAATTTTTCCACCCAGAACGGAGGCGTTGCAGCCAATGTCTACGTTGTCTCCAATTTCAATCAATGTCTCTGCGGGTGGCGTTCTTCTGCCGATTGTCACGCCCTGTTTCAGATGCAAGTTTTTACCAATAACGCAGAGATCGGTAATCACGATCCCGGAGAAATGCGCTAAATCCAGACCCGGGCCAATTTTGGCCGTTAACGGTATTTCAACATCATAAAGGCGTAGAAGTTTTGCTTCTATTCGCTTTGCGAAACGCCGCTTAATACCGCCCCGGGTGTAGAGATAACAAGCTACTCGCCACCAGAACATATAATACTTTCTACGGTTGTTCCTGATACGGGTGAGCGCTTTGCGCCATGAGAAAGAGTGATCCCGACCAATGACTTCGACGCGTATGCACTCTTTAAGGAATTCCATGTTCATCGTTATGGGGAGCGTGTGATTGATACCGGCGGCAATCATACCTGACACATAACAAGATTCAATGAGTTTTGAGTGAAGGTGTATGCGCCCTGTGAAATGTGGAATGAACCCGCTCCGGTAGGCGATCTTGCCTTGTCGTGAGGACAAAATTTGTTTCAGGTTGTGGGGGGAAGTCCAGTCAAAACGTTACCTGCCCCAAATTTTGCGCAAAAAAAAGCTTAGATAATTTCTTATCTAAGCCCTTGTTTTATCTGGTGGCCCCTGCTGGACTTGAACCAGCGACCAAGCGATTATGAGTCGCCTGCTCTAACCACTGAGCTAAGGGGCCGTGGCGGTGAATTATAAAGTAACTCCTGCGAGCAATCCAGCGATAACCGTACGTATGCTGTTTTATTAAACAACGTATTTTCAATCCGTTATACTTTTCTCATGACGTAACGTTGTGAGGTATTCATGGTAAAAGATATTTTAGCGCCGGGTCTGCGAGTGGTCTTTTGCGGCATCAATCCGGGGCTCTCTTCTGCCGGGACGGGATTTCCGTTTGCGCACCCGGCGAACCGTTTCTGGAAGGTCATTCATCAGGCCGGTTTTACTGACCGCCAGCTCAAGCCGGAAGAAGCAGAACACTTACTGGATTTTCGCTGTGGCGTAACCAAACTGGTCGACAGACCGACGGTGCAGGCGACTGAAGTTTCGCGTAAAGAACTGCATGATGGTGGTCGTCAACTGATTGCCAAAATCGAAGATTATCAGCCGCAGGCTCTGGCGATTTTAGGTAAGCAGGCATTTGAACAAGGCTTCAGCCAGCGTGGCGTGCAGTGGGGAAAGCAGAGCATAACGATTGGCGCAACGCAGGTGTGGGTGTTGCCGAATACCAGCGGACTGAGCCGAATTACCCTGGATAAACTGGTGGAAGCCTTCAAGGAACTGGATGAGGCGCTGATCGTGCGCGGAAGGTAAAAAAAACGCCACCTGAACGGTGGCGTTGCTGTTTTCGCGACGGGATTAATCGTCCAGGAAGCTACGCAGGACCTCAGAACGGCTCGGGTGACGCAGTTTACGCAGTGCCTTCGCTTCGATCTGACGGATACGTTCGCGGGTTACGTCGAACTGTTTACCCACTTCTTCCAGCGTGTGGTCGGTGTTCATATCGATACCGAAACGCATACGCAGGACTTTCGCTTCACGCGCGGTCAAACCGGCCAGTACGTCGTGCGTCGCAGCGCGCAGGCTCTCGGTGGTTGCAGAGTCCAGCGGCAGCTCGAGGGTAGTATCCTCGATGAAATCACCCAGATGCGAATCTTCATCGTCACCGATCGGGGTTTCCATGGAGATCGGCTCTTTGGCGATCTTCAGTACTTTACGGATCTTGTCTTCCGGCATCAGCATGCGCTCAGCCAGTTCTTCCGGCGTCGGCTCGCGACCCATCTCTTGCAGCATCTGGCGAGAGATACGGTTGAGTTTGTTGATCGTCTCAATCATATGCACCGGAATACGGATGGTGCGCGCCTGATCCGCGATAGAGCGAGTGATCGCCTGACGGATCCACCAGGTTGCGTAGGTGGAAAACTTGTAACCACGACGGTATTCGAACTTATCGACCGCTTTCATCAGACCGATGTTGCCTTCCTGAATCAGATCCAGGAACTGCAGGCCACGGTTGGTGTATTTTTTGGCGATAGAGATAACCAGACGCAAGTTGGCTTCAACCATCTCTTTCTTCGCACGACGCGCTTTCGCTTCGCCGATGGACATACGACGGTTGATGTCTTTGACCTGCTCGATAGTCAGGCCAGTCTCTTCTTCGATCTGTTGCAGTTTCTGCAGGCCACGGTGAACGTCATCGGCCACATCGTGCAGTTTTTCGGACCACGGTTTGTTCATCGCGATAGCCGCGTTGAACCAGGTTTCGCTGGTTTCGTTGCCGGTGAACAGGGTGATGAAGTTCTTCTTCGGCATTTTGCACTGCTCAACGCAGAGCTTCATGATCAGACGTTCCTGGGTACGAACCCTGTCCATCATGACGCGCATGCTGTTCACCAGGTAGTCGAACTGCTTCGGCACCAGACGGAACTGCTTGAACACTTCAGACAGCTTCAGGATCTCGGCCTGAGCGTCGGCGTGGCTACGACCTTTGGCTTTGATGGTGTCACGCGTGACTTCATACTGCGTACGCAGCTCACCAAATTTTTCACGCGCCAGTTCCGGATCGATGCTGTTATCGTCGTCAGAGCTGTCGTCGTCTTCTTCTTCGTCTTCGTCCTCGTCGTCATCCATATCTTCCTGAGATAACTCAGAACCGACATGTGTGGCGGTAGGCGCCAGATCTTCTTCCGCGTTCGGATCGACAAAACCGGTGATCAGATCGGACAGACGCGCTTCTTCGGCTTCAACGCGATCGTACTGCTCAAGCAGATAGGTGATCGCTTCCGGATATTCGGCAACGGAGCACTGAACCTGGTTGATCCCGTCTTCGATGCGTTTCGCAATATCGATTTCGCCTTCGCGGGTCAACAGTTCAACGGTACCCATTTCACGCATGTACATGCGAACCGGATCAGTGGTACGACCGATTTCAGACTCTACGCTGGACAGAACTTGCGCAGCCGCTTCTTCCGCGTCTTCGTCGGTACTGGTGGTGTTTTCAGCAAGCAGTAGATCATCGGCATCCGGTGCTTCTTCCATCACCTGAATACCCATGTCGTTGATCATTTGGATGATATCTTCAATTTGATCTGAATCGACGATATCTTCCGGCAGATGGTCATTGACCTCGGCATAGGTCAGATAGCCTTGCTCCTTACCACGGGTGACAAGAAGCTTCAGCTGTGACTGCGGGTTTTGCTCCATAAGACGGTATCCACACTTAATTCGTTTGATTAGCGTCAGCAAGCCGTTGCTGCCAACATTTAAAGCGAGGGCGTACTTATATTTGTGCCGCTGCCTCTCAGTGCGGCTGTCGGGGGCTTCCCGAGCGATATTCGGCACTTAAGCCGTTAAATACGTCATCCTTCAGGTTGTCTTTGCGAGAGCGATGTTCTCTTGCTGCTCTGATAAAACCTGAATGATATTGTCTGTTTCAATTCATTTCTTCGCCAGTTCCTGGTTCAACGTCCAGAGTTCCCGGCGTTCTTCGCTGCTTAAACCGTGTGTGCGCTCGCGGGCAATTAGCTCTTCCTGGCGCAGCTCAAGCATCGAATCAAACATATGGTTGAGTGAGTCGGTGAAGGTTTTTTCAGCAATATCCTTATCTGCTATATCGTCCCACATCGACAGTTTTTCAAGGGTGGCCGCATCATTTGTGCCACGATAGTGTTCTAAAAGCTGTCCGGTGGTGAGTCCAGGCTGGGACAAACACGTGTTGACCAGTTCCGCAAATAAGCCAAGCCCGGGCAGTTTGTTCTGATCCAGATTGCTTAACGGCGGCACCAGCGGGGCCAGCTCCGGATTTTGCACCAGCAATCCTATCAGTATACGCATGGTCGTACGTTTTAGCTGCGGTGCGGGTCGGGAAGCCCCACTTTCAGACAATTTCGGCATTAAGCGTTCAAGCTGGCTGTCATCCAGAATGCCCAGCTTGTTGCCCAGTTCCTGGCGCAGATAAATACGCAATGTTTCGCCCGGAACCTGCGTGATGAGCGGCAACGCCAGCGTACTGAGCTGCGCCCGCCCATCCGGCGTGCTCAAGTCCACCTGTGGCAACAGGCTGTTAAACAAAAACGCGGAGAGCGGCAGGGCCTGCTCCATCCGGGCTTCGAAGGCCTCTTTCCCCTCTTTACGCACCAGCGTATCGGGGTCTTCGCCATCAGGTAAAAACATAAAGCGTAGCTGACGACCATCTGTCATATACGGCAACGCAGTTTCCAGCGCACGCCAGGCCGCGTCTCGTCCGGCGCGGTCACCGTCATAACAACAAATGACGTTGTTCGTGGCGCGGAACAAGAGCTGGATGTGATCAGCTGTCGTTGATGTACCCAGCGAGGCAACAGCATAGTTAATGCCATACTGCGCCAGCGCCACCACATCCATATAGCCTTCCACCACCAACAGTCGTTGCGGATCGGCGTTATCCTGCTGCGCTTCATAAAGGCCATACAGCTGGCGACCTTTATGGAAAATATCGGTTTCCGGGGGAGTTAAGGTACTTCGGCAGGGCATCACCCAGCACGCGCCCACCAAAACCGATTACCCGGCCACGTTTGTCGCGGATGGGGAACATCACCCGTTCGCGGAAACGATCGTAACTGCGTCCCTGATCGTTGGTGACCAATATGCCCGCATCCACCAGTGACTGGCGATTTTCGCTATTGCCACCAAACCGTTTCAGGACGTTGTCCCAGCCGGGGGGGCGCAAAGCCAATAGCAAAACGCGCGATCACTTCACTACTGAGTCCTCGCTTTTCCAGATACTGGCGCGCAGGGGTAGCGGCGGGTTGCATCAGAGATTGCTGATAAAACGTATTCAGGCCATCCATCAATTGATAAAGACTTTGCCGTTGGTGGCGCTCTATCTGACTGGGGCCCGTACCTGCTTCAAACGGGACGTCAAGGTTATGCATGGCCGCCAGTTCTTCGACAGTTTCCACGAACTCGAGCTTGTCGTAGTTCATCAGGAAGTCGATAGCGTTACCGTGCGCGCCGCATCCAAAGCAGTGATAAAACTGTTTTTCACCGTTCACGGTGAAAGAGGGGGGTTTTTTCGTTATGGAACGGACAACACGCGTGATAATTTTTGCCCTGCTTTTTCAGCTTTACCCGCGCATCGATAAGATCGACGATATCGGTTCGTGCCAGCAGGTCATTGATAAATACGCGTGGAATTCGTCCAGCCATATGCCCCTTTTATACGCATTACCGTTCAGGCTACCCTGATGTTGGCGTCATTGATTGACCGCCTTGAAGGCACCGAGAATGATTCTGTGTATATGCTAATGCATAAACGAAAATAAGCCGCGCATTCCTTCCGGAAGCACGGCCTTACAACGACAACTCAGTCTGAATCGAGAGCCGTAACTCCCGACAGAGATTAGTACAGACGAGTGCGGCGTGCGTTTTCGCGAGCCAGTTTCTTCGCGTGACGTTTCACAGCAGAAGCTTTAGCGCGCTTACGTTCGGTCGTCGGTTTTTCATAGAACTCACGACGACGTACTTCCGCCAGAACGCCTGCTTTCTCGCAGGAACGCTTGAAGCGACGCAGTGCTACGTCGAACGGCTCGTTTTCACGTACTTTAATTACCGGCATGTAACTCTCACCTTTAATAAATTCGGTTTGCCGCTGGCATCAACGCCAGCTTATTTCAAAATGGTGCGGAATTTTACTGCAATTGCTGCTGCTTTGTAAAGCACCGATGCGATTTTGAAAGGGACTTTTATAAGGGGGGAGAGTATACACGAAATCGGGGCTGAGGGTATACATCTACCCGCATTCGACCTACACTGCGCGGTAATAATGTGAGGTAAAAACAAGTCATGCGTGTACTGGGAATTGAAACATCCTGCGATGAAACCGGCATCGCTATTTACGACGACGAAAAAGGTCTGTTAGCCAACCAATTGTATAGTCAGGTGAAATTACACGCTGATTACGGCGGCGTCGTACCTGAACTGGCATCCCGCGATCATGTTCGCAAAACCGTCCCGCTGATCCAGGCGGCACTGAAAGAGGCGGGACTGAGTGCAAAAGAGATTGATGCGGTGGCGTATACCGCAGGACCGGGTCTGGTTGGCGCGCTGCTGGTCGGCGCAACCGTCGGTCGTTCACTGGCATTTGCATGGAATGTGCCCGCTATCCCCGTACACCACATGGAAGGGCATCTGCTGGCGCCGATGCTGGAAGACAATCCGCCTGAGTTCCCGTTTGTCGCGCTGCTGGTGTCCGGCGGTCATACTCAGTTGATAAGCGTAACGGGCATTGGCAAATATGCGTTGCTGGGTGAGTCTATCGATGACGCGGCGGGTGAAGCCTTTGACAAAACCGCCAAGCTGCTGGGTCTCGACTATCCAGGCGGCCCGATGCTGTCAAAAATGGCGTCACAGGGCACCGCCGGGCGTTTTGTCTTCCCGCGCCCGATGACCGATCGTCCAGGACTGGATTTCAGCTTCTCCGGGCTGAAAACCTTTGCGGCAAATACCATTCGTAACAACGGCGACGATGAGCAAACTCGCGCCGATATCGCCCGGGCGTTTGAAGACGCAGTGGTCGATACGCTGATGATCAAGTGCAAACGCGCGCTGGATCAGACCGGCTTTAAACGTCTGGTGATGGCGGGCGGCGTCAGTGCCAACCGTACGCTGCGGGCGAAGCTGGCGGAGTTGATGCAAAAGCGTCGCGGCGAAGTGTTCTATGCCCGCCCGGAATTTTGTACCGATAACGGGGCAATGATCGCCTATGCTGGCATGGTGCGCTTTAAAGCGGGCGTCACGGCGGATCTCGGCGTGACCGTACGTCCGCGCTGGCCATTGGCGGAACTGCCTGCTGCTTAAGAGTGGTTTGTCCTGCCCGGTGGCGCTACGCTTACCGGGCCGACGAATCTCTTCTCTGCGTTTACCGGATCGACAAGACCGTAGGCCGGGTCAGGCGAAGCCGCCACAAGGCAATACACCGCATTACACCCGCAGCATTCCTTTCTCTTCCAGAAACGCGATAATCGTCGCCAGACCGTCACCCGTTTTTAAATTGGTAAAGGTCCACGGCCGGTCGCCGCGCATACGCAGCGTGTCGCGCTTCATTACCTCCAGCGATGCCCCAACATAGGGGGGCGAGGTCGGTTTTGTTGATCACCAGAAAATCGGATTTCGTGATCCCCGGCCCGCCTTTGCGCGGGATCTTTTCCCCCTTCGGCCACGTCGATCACGTAGATCGTCAAATCGGCCAGCTCCGGGCTGAAGGTGGCGCTCAGGTTGTCGCCGCCGCTCTCGACAAAAATCAGATCCAGATTGCCAAATTTTTCGCTTAGCGCTTCCACTGCCGCCAGATTCATCGAGGCGTCTTCACGGATGGCGGTGTGCGGACAGCCGCCGGTTTCTACACCGACAATGCGGTCCGGCGCCAGCGCGCCCGCTTCCGTCAGGATACGCTGGTCCTCTTTGGTGTAGATGTCGTTAGTGACCACCGCCAGTTGATAACGGTCACGCATCGCTTTACATAACGCTTCCAGCAGGGCGGTTTTACCGGAACCGACCGGGCCGCCAACGCCAACGCGCAGGGGATGTTTATACTCACTCATTGTTTCTCCTCAGGAGCGAAATAATCGGCAATATTGGGTTTCATGGCGTGCAGAGGCGATGGCGGCGAGCGGTGTGGCAGAACCCAGATGGTCATCCGGGCACGCCAGCGCCTGCGTCATGCCTTCAGCATAGCGTGCACAAAGCGAAAGAATCAGACGCTGCGCGGCCTGTTGACCAAACGGCACCAGCTTGACGCCGGCCATCACGGCGCTCTCGATCCAGCTATAGCCGAGCGTTAACGCCAGGTCATGCAGCGGAATGCGCCACTGCACACCGAGCCAGGCCATACCGCACAACTGGCTGTCGGCAAAGGACGCGCGCCACGCGGGCGGGCATTCAGGCTGCCAGTCCATCACCAGTCGGGTGAACGCCGCGCCCCGGCTACGCTCTTCTTCACGCAGCTCGCGGGTTTCCCGACAGGCCAGCAGATACGCCGTCCAGCGACGTGCGGCGTCAATATCGTTCTGCTCACAGGCGTGGTAGAGACGGGCGAACAGCGGCAGATCGACTGTGAAAAAATTGTTTTCCATCTGCTGGATTTGCCAGCGGTCAAACGCCTCCACGCTATTCACCCAGCCGGTTTCAACCGCCCACTCCAGCCCCTGGGACCAGGTAAACGATCCCACCGGCAGGCTGCTGCTGGCGAGCTGTAGCAGACGCAACTGCTGTTGTGCATCACGCATCAGTGTGCATGGCTATGATGATGGCCGTGGGATTCACTGGCATACGCTCCCGCTTCGGGTTCAAACGGCAGGTGGGCAAACGTCACCTGTAGCCTGAACTGGCGCAGCATCGCGTCGAGTACATGATCGTGATGATAGCGCAGCTCGTCCGGCAAAATTTGCAGCGGGACGTGGCGGTTGCCGAGGTGATAGCAGGCTTTGGCGAGCAGGAACGGATCGGCGCAGCGCACCACCGAAACCGCCTCGCTGGCGGCGATAATCTCCACGATTTCTGTACCGTCCTCTGTGCTCAGGCAATCACCGCCGCGCAGCAGCAGACCACGGGGTAACATCAGACCCGCTTCCCGCCCGTCATTCAACTGGACTTTGGCCCGGCTTTTCACGCGAATATCGATTGGCAGCGTCAGCGTGGCAGTTACCTGCTCCGGGGATTCAACGCGTTGCGTCAATAACAGCATTCTGGCTCCTCAAAATAAAAAGTAACGTTGCGCCATTGGCAGAACGTCAGCGGGGTCGCTGGTGATGAGCTCGCCGTCGATGCGAACCTCATAGGTCTGGGCATCGACGGTAATATTGGGTTGCAGGCTGTTGTGGATCATGTCGGCTTTTTTTAACCGTCCGGCAGCCTTTCACCACGGCGGTGGTGCTGCGTAAATTGAGCTGCTGCGCGACGCCGTTTTCCACCGCGGCCTGTGAAAGAAAAGTCAGACGAGTGTGATGACGCGCCGCGCCGAGCGCCCCGAACATCATGCGGTAATGTACCGGCTGTGGCGTGGGGATGGAGGCATTGATGTCGCCCATCGGCGCGCAGGCGATCATTCCGCCTTTCACAATCGTGGCAGGCTTCACGCCGAAAAAGGCCGGAGACCAGAGCACCAGATCCGCCAGCTTCCCGGCCTCAATGGAACCGACTTCGTGGGCGATGCCGTGAGTCAGCGCCGGGTTAATGGTGTACTTGGCGATATAGCGCTTCACGCGCAGATTGTCGTTCTCACCCGTTTCTCCCGCTAACAGACCGCGTTGTACTTTCATCCGGTGCGCAACCTGCCAGGTGCGCAGGATCACTTCCCCCACACGCCCCATTGCCTGAGAATCTGATGAGGTCAGCGAAAACGCGCCAATATCATGCAACACATCTTCGGCGGCGATGGTCTCCCGGCGGATCCGTGATTCGGCAAAAGCCACGTCCTCGGCGATATCCGGATCCAGGTGATGGCAGACCATCAGCATGTCGAGATGCTCATCAATAGTGTTGACGGTGTAGGGCAGCGTCGGGTTGGTGGAAGAGGGCAGGATATTCGGATGCGCGCAGGCGGTAATGATATCCGGCGCGTGCCCGCCGCCAGCCCCTTCGGTGTGAAAGGTGTGAATGGTGCGATCGCCAATCGCCGCCAGCGTATCCTCCACAAAACCGGATTCGTTCAGGGTATCGCTGTGCAGCGCAACCTGAATATCCATCTCCTCCGCCACGGTCAGCGCGCAGTCGATAGCCGCAGGTGTTGCGCCCCAGTCTTCATGGATTTTCAGACCGATCGCTCCGGCAGCAACCTGCTCGCGCAGCGCATCGGCTGTGGAACCATTACCTTTGCCAAGCAGGCCGATGTTGACGGGCAGGGTATCGGCGGCCTGTAACATGCGGGCGATATACCACGGGCCCGGCGTGCAGGTGGTGGCGTGAGTGCCAGCGGCAGGCCCGGTGCCGCCGCCAATCATGGTCGTCACGCCGGAGACCAGCGCTTCTTCTGCCTGCTGCGGACAGATCCAGTGAATATGGGTATCCACGCCACCCGCTGTGACGATCTTCCCTTCAGCGGCGATCGCTTCGGTCCCGACGCCGATCGGGATTGTCACATCCGGTTGAATATCAGGATTGCCTGCTTTGCCGATGGCCACGATCCTGCCGTTTTTAATGCCAATGTCCGCTTTCACGATCCCCCCAGTGATCGACGATCAACGCATTAGTGATCACCAGATCCACGCAGGCGTCGGCAGACATCTGTCCCTGGCCCATGCCATCGCGGATCACTTTGCCGCCGCCGAATTTCACCTCTTCACCGTAGGTGGTGAGATCGTTTTCCACTTCGATCCACAGATCCGTATCCGCCAGACGCACTTTATCGCCGGTGGTCGGGCCGAACATGTCAGCATAAGCCTGTCGGGAAATCTCAGTCATGTTTCACCTCCAGCGTGCCCATCACTTCACCGCGAAAGCCAAAAATACGCTGCGCACCCGCCACGCGAACCAGCTCGATTTCCCTTTTTTTGCCCCGGCTCAAAACGCACCGCTGTCCCTGCCGGAATATTCAGGCGAAAACCCAGCGCAGATTCGCGGGCAAAGCGGAGCGCCGGATTCACCTCGTAGAAGTGGTAGTGTGATCCCACCTGAATGGGGCGATCACCATGGTTTTCCACCACTATCGTTCGTGTTTCCCGTCCAGTGTTGATCGGGATAGTTCCCGACGCGATCCGGTATTCACCTGGAATCATGGGTTCTCCTTAGATAATCGGGCTATGAACGGTGACAAGCTTTGAGCCGTCCGGAAAGGTCGCTTCGACCTGGATATCCGGGATCATCTCCGGAACGCCTTCCATCACCTGTTCGCGGGTCAGGACATGGCGACCTTCTTCCATCAGCGAGGCGACACTTTTGCCATCGCGTGCGCCTTCCATAATCCAAGCACTGATGAGTGCCACTGATTCCGGATAGTTCAGCTTCAGTCCGCGCGCCAGACGGCGCTCCGCCACCAGCGCGGCGGTAAAGAGCAACAGCTTATCTTTCTCTCTGGGGGGTCAGTTCCATAGGTGTCTCTCAGGTTTGCCAGATGCGCGGCAGGTGCGGCGGCCTTTGGGTTAACAGCGGGCGTAAAAACTGCCAGATTTCGCGCATGACGCGCTGAACAATCAGGTTGTCATCCGCCAGAAAACGAACCGTCAGCAGTGAGTCGACGAGTGTTGCCCCGGCATAATCACCGAGCGGAGCCAGACGTTCCCGCGCACCGTCGAGCATCTGTTCCGTGGCCGGATAGCAGAACAGCGTGCCGCACCACGGTTGACGGGCGACGGCGGTGAGATTTCCACCCGTTAGCTTCAGACGCTCGATAAGCAGCGGCTGCCCGTCGCGCCAGATCTCCAGACGGTTTTGTAGCGTGCCGTGACTGAACGTTTCCTGCATGACCGGTCGCCCGAGGCAGAGCAGATCCCAGCCCAGCAGGCGACTTTGTGATGTCAGATGAAACACGGAGCGGAGGCTGGCGTTTGCGCCGGGGAACAGGATCGTATCCTGTGGCAACCATTCGAGTGTGGCATCCGGCGCGAGCGTAAACGTCTGAGACAGTCGGGCAAGCGGACCCGCGCTCCGGTAAAATTTTCCCGCGCCGGGCTGAGTGATTAATACGTGGCTGTTTTCGTCCAGCGTGACGGAAATTCGTAGCTCATCGCCACCGACAATGCCGCCGGGGGGGATGGAGTAAATAGAGGTGGCAAACGCCGTCTTGCGGATAAAACGGGCGCTGAACTGTCAGGGGACCGACGTGGCGTGCGCAGGTGAGTACCGTTTTGGCCGCGGTGCAAGTAAACCGCAGGTCGATTTCGGCCTGCCAGCCCCGTGTCGGTGTCTTGTGCGCAACGGTTTCCAGAACGTTTCCCTTCTCAGCGTGAGAGTGTTTGCATAGCAAAAAGTATGCCTCAGCGCGGCGGGAAAACGGTCATATGAGACGCTTATGGAAAAAAGGGGCGACAGCCCTGCCGCCCCAACGGGGTTAAAGCAAAACGAGAGGCATCCAGATAAGCCCGGTTGCCAGTAGCAGTATCAGGAAAATCAGGCCGAAAATCGCTCCCAACCGCCAGTAATCTACTGTCGGCAGATAACCGCTACCGTAGTAGATAGGGCTTGGACCGGTTGCATACGGGGTGAGAATGCTGCCCAGACCAATAGCCGCCCCGACCATCAGACAGAATACCGATAATGGAATTTCCGGCATCGCCAGTGCGGCAGCGATCATCATCGGTGCCAGTGCGGACGTATACGCTGTGGCGCTGGCAAAGAAGTAACGCAACAGCCAGAACACCACGATCAGCGCGACCATCACCATCACCGGTGAGTAGCCGCTCAGACTGCCTGCCAGTAGTTTGCCAAACCAGGTGATAAAGCCAGTGTTATTCAGTCCGGTTGCCAGCGTAATCAGCGAGGCCAGCCAGAAGAAGACGTTCCACGCCGATTTATTACTGACGATGTCATCCCAGGAGATGATGCGCAGCACCAGCATCAGCGCCACCACACTGTAACCGACCATCGCGGCATCAATATAGTCCCCGCCGAAGATCCACAGCACCAGCGCGCCTACCATCAGCACCAGCATCTTTTTCTCACGCGAGCAGAGCGGTCCCATCTCCTTGAGTTCCGACTCTGCCCAGCGCGGCACCTGATCGCCCGATTTCAGCACGGGCGGATACAACACATAGGCGAGCCACGGCACCAGCAGCACCAGCAGAATGCTCAGCGGCAGCATGCCTAAGAACCAGTCGCCCCAGCTCAGCGCCGTATGGGAGGCGGTTTTCATCAGGCCTATCAGCAGCAGGTTCGGCGCCATTGCCGTGAGGAAAATGGCGCTGGTCACGCAGTCGGCGGTGATCCCCATCCACATAATGTATGAACCAATGGAACGGGCGCTGGGATCGTTGGGTTTTGAGTTATAGAGCGGCGGCAGGTTGCGGATAATCGGATAGATGATCCCTGCGCCGCGCGCGGAGTTAGACGGCGTGACAGGGGCGAGGATCAGCTCGGAAAACATCACTGCGTAGCCGAGAAACAGCGTGCGGTGCCCCATTTTTTTCACCAGCATTAGCGCGATACGCCGACCGAGGCCGGTTTTTTCATAACCGGTGCCAAACATAAAGGCGGCGAAAATCAGCCAGATCACCGAGTTAGAAAAACCAGAAACCGCCCACGAGAGCGCTTTGGCGGTAAATTTGAAGCCGTCCTGGGCGAGTTGTTCCGGGCTGAACAGCAGCCACGGTGAGAGGACCGCGATAATCGAGATGCCGATCATCGCCACCACCGCGCCGGGTACAGGTTCCAGAATGAGTCCCACGATAACCCCGGTAAAGACCGCAAAGTAGAGCCAGGTGTGGCTCTCAAGACCGGTGGGGACGGGCAAAACAGCAATAATGGCGATGACCACCAGCGGAGCCAGATATCGCCACCAACCAGATAAAGGTGCCATTGTCGTATCCCTGCGAAAGAGGGAGAGGCACAGGCCTCTCCGGAAGGGTTATTTGATGTAATGCACGTGTTCGCAGATTTCGTCGACGATGGGACCGCGACGTTCGGCGAACTGTTTTTTGTTTTCGGCGATCAGGTTGTTGCCGTGGGTGTCGATAGAGACAATCAGCGGACCGAACTCTTTTACCCGGCAGACCCACAGCGATTCCGGCATACCAAGCTCCATCCAGTGCACTTCTTCAATCTCTTCCACTTGGGTGGCTGCCAGCACCGCGCAGCCTGCCGGGAAGATCACATGCAGCGCTTTGAATTTCTGGCAACCCTCTTCCGTTAGCGGCCCCATGCCGCCTTTACCCACCACCAGTTTGACGCCGGTTTGCTCAATGAACTCTTTTTCAAAGGCTTCCATGCGCATGCTGGTCGTTGGACCAACGGAGACCATCTCCCATTTTTCGCCGTTCTTACGCACGATAGGTCCGGCATGGAAAATCGCTTTGCCGTTGAGATCGTAGGGGATCGGGCGCTTCAGTTCGATCAGTCGGCGATGGCAGACGTCGCGACAGGTCACCAGCGTGCCGGTCAGGTAGATCACATCGCCCACGCGGATGTCTTCCAGGTCTTCAGCTTTGATCGGGGTTGTGAGGATCTTTTTCATAACGCGCTCCGGGTGTGAGACAGGTTTTCGAAGGAGAGGTCAGAATGGACCAGCAGCGTACCGCGACGGTGTGCCCAGCAACCCGTGGAAACCGCCACGCCAATGGTGGACGGATGGCGCGCGGCGGATTCAATATGCACGCCCATCACCGAACTGTTGCCGGTGAGCCCCTGAGGGCCAATGCCCAGCCGGTTGAGTCCTTCTTCCAGACGCAATTCAAGCTCTGCCGCTTTGGGATTCGGATGGCGGGTGCCTATCGGACGCAGGATCGCTTTGCGCGACAACACAGCGGCGGTTTCAACGGAGGTGGCGATCCCCACGCCGACCAGCACCGGCGGGCAGGCGTTGACGGCCAGCGTCGAGATGTTTTCAAAGACGAACTTCACCACGCCTTCGTAGCCTTCGGAAGGCATCAGCACTTTGGAGCGCCCTGGCAACGTGCAGCCACCACCGGCCATGTAGACTTCAATTTCCGCGTCTTCACCATCAGGGACGATGTCCCACGTCACCCACGGTACGCCGCTACCGGTGTTTTTACCGGTATTCACTTCGTCAAAAATTTCTACCGCGTTGTGGCGCAGTGGCGCTTTCACTGTAGCGTCTTCCACCGCTTGCTTGAGAATGCTTTGCAACTCACCCAATAGCGGAAAACGGGAACCGACCTTCACGAAGAACATGATCTCACCGGTGTCCTGGCAGGCCGGACGGTTAAGATCGATAGCCTTCTGCATGTTGTCGAACATTGTGTGGTAGATGATTTGCCCCATCTTCGAGGTTTCGGCATCCCGCAGCTGTTTTAATTTGTCCACCACATCGTCTGGCATTCGGGTAGAAATCATGGCGGTAAAATTGGCGACTATTTCCGTCAGCGTATTAACCGCATTTTGGTTATTTTTATTGCTCATCATGTCAACTCCAGTTCTTTTATTTGTCTGGAAATAAATTCTCCCTCATAAACTACCATCAAAAGTGTGGTTTTATATTCGTTGTCGCTGTGTATGTGCAATTAACAGTTCGTGAATGATGGCGAAGAAAGACGATGAAAATTGAGCAAAGGCAGAGATTATCCTCAAATCGCGAATTACACTTCAGGTATCAATTTTATGGATACCCCGAAAATGTTGAAAAACTGGCCCTTAGCCAAAGACCTTCAGGTGCTGGTGGAAATTGTCCATACGGGCAGCTTTAGCGCAGCGGCAAGTGCCCTCGGACAAACGCCTGCCTTTGTAACGAAGCGGATTCAGATCCTGGAAACCACGCTCAACGCTACGCTGCTTAACCGCTCCGCACGCGGGGTGGCGCTGACGGAAAGTGGTCATCGCTGTTACGAACAGGCGCTGGCGATCCTGACGCAATATCAGCGCCTGATTGATGATGTGACGCAAATCAAAACGCGCCCGGAAGGAATGATTCGTATTGGCTGTAGCTTCGGATTTGGCCGCAGTCACATTGCGCCTGCCATTACTGAATTGATGCGCAATTATCCTGAATTACAGGTGCATTTTGAACTCTTCGATCGGCAAATTGATTTGGTTCAGGATAATATCGATCTTGATATTCGTATTAACGATGAAATTCCGGATTATTATATTGCGCATTTGTTAACAAAGAATAAAAGAATATTGTGTGCCTCTCCTGGATATTTACAAAAATATCCAGAACCCAAAACCTTGCAGGAATTAAGTCACCACGATTGTCTGGTGACAAAAGAACGTGATATGACGCACGGAATATGGGAACTGGGCAATGGCACCACGAAAAAATCGGTCAAAGTCAGCGGGCATCTCTCTTCCAATAGTGGTGAAGTCGTCCTGCAATGGGCGCTGGAAGGTAAAGGCATCATGTTGCGTTCGGAGTGGGATGTGCAGCCGTTTCTGGCGAGCGGCAAACTGGTGCGGGTATTGCCGGAGTACGCACAGAGCGCCAATATCTGGGCGGTGTATCAGGAGCCGCTGTATCGCAGCGTGAAGCTCAGAGTCTGCGTGGAATTTCTGGCGGCATGGTGTCAGCAGCGATTAGGCAAACCGGACGAAGGCTATCAGGTGCTGTAAGCTGCGCCTGACATCCCCCTTTTCCGCTCAATCTTACTCAGGATCTTTCTCGCGTTTCTTACGCAATTTGGTCCAGATTTTTGTCTCCTGGCGACGCCACAGGCGCTGGATGTTGTCATGATGGCGCAGCAAAATCAGGCATGACAGCATGGAGACCGGGAAGGTGAACTGCGGTTTGAACCACCAGACATAGAACGGCGCGATCAGCGCGCTGACAATTGCCCCCAGCGACGAATAACCGCTTAGCAGGACGGTGAGCAACCAGGTGCCTGCCATTACGCCGGTGAGATCCCAACCGATAGGGGCGATAGCGCCAAACGCTGTGGCGACACCTTTCCCACCTTTGAAGCCAAAGAAGACTGGCCAGATATGCCCCAGACAGGCGGCGATGGCGATAAGACCCAGCCAGAACGGGCTGACGCCCAGCGCATAGGCGCCCCAGACGGGTAACATCCCTTTCAGGACGTCAAAAATCAGGACCGCTACGGCTGCTCCCTTGCCACCGATTCGTAACACATTGGTCGCGCCAGGATTACCGGAGCCGCTGCTGCGCGGGTCGGGTAAGCCAGCAATGCGGCACACCAGAATGGCACTGGAAATGGAGCCGCAGAGGTACGCGAAGAGGATCATTCCAGGCGCGATTGCACTCATAAGCTGTTCCGTTTTGAAAATGTCGTGTAAAACGCTACTTCTGTGGATAATACGCATATTTCGCCGGAAGTGGTATCCGGGTTAGCCAAAAAGCAGGCAGGTCGTGATGGATATTGTATTTATAGAGCAACTTTCGGTCATCACCACGATTGGTGTTTACGACTGGGAACAGACGATAGAACAGAAGCTGGTGTTCGATATCGAAATGGCGTGGGATAACCGAAAATCAGCAAAAAGTGACGATGTCGCCGACTGCCTGAGCTACGCGGATATCGCCGAGACGATCGTTAACCACGTAGAAGGTGGGCGTTTTGCGCTGGTGGAGCGCGTAGCCGAAGAGGTGGCCGAACTGCTGCTCACACGCTTTAACTCACCCTGGGTGCGCATCAAACTCAGCAAGCCTGGTGCGGTGGCGCGCGCGGCCAATGTGGGCGTAATCATTGAGCGTAGCAATAATCTGAAAGAAAAATAATTATCTTCATCTTTGTTAAACCAAACGGATATAAAAGAGTCCTATACCCGTCATACTTCAGGTTGCATGTGCGTTGGCTGCACTCGAATTATTGAGGGTATAAAGCTGGATCATTTTGCGCTGTAAATTTTTCTACTTAGGGGTTTATTGATGAGCGATATGCACTCGCTGCTGATTGCGGCAATTTTGGGTGTGGTCGAAGGATTGACGGAGTTTTTGCCAGTTTCCAGCACCGGTCACATGATCATTGTGGGCCATCTGCTGGGATTTGAGGGTGATACGGCAAAGACCTTTGAGGTGGTGATCCAGTTAGGATCCATTCTTGCGGTCGTCGTGATGTTCTGGCGGCGTTTGTTTGGTTTGATCGGCATTCACTTTGGTCGTCCGTTGCAGCGTGAAGGGGAAAGCAAAGGCCGCTTAACGCTGATCCACATTCTGTTGGGGATGATCCCGGCAGTGGTGCTGGGACTGGTGTTCCACGATACGATCAAATCGCTGTTTAACCCGGTTAATGTGATGTATGCGCTGGTGGTCGGAGGTTTACTGTTGATCGCCGCAGAGTGCCTGAAGCCAAAGGAGCCGCGCGCGCCTGGTTTGGATGACATGACTTACCGTCAGGCGTTCATGATTGGCTGCTTCCAGTGTCTGGCGCTGTGGCCGGGATTCTCCCGTTCCGGGGCGACCATTTCCGGCGGGATGCTGATGGGCGTAAGCCGTTACGCGGCCTCTGAATTCTCGTTCCTGCTGGCGGTGCCGATGATGATGGGGGCAACCGCGCTGGATCTCTACAAAAGCTGGTCGTTCCTGACCGTGGCCGATATTCCGATGTTTGCCGTTGGGTTTGTCACCGCTTTTGTGGTTGCGCTGGTTGCTATCAAAACGTTCCTGCAACTGATTAAGCGGATCTCGTTCATTCCGTTCGCAATCTATCGCTTTATCGTCGCCGCTGCGGTTTATGTGGTGTTTTTCTGACAGACCTCTTATGCCGGATGGCGGCGTAAACGCCTTATCCGGCCTACGCGTTGAGATGCGATATCGTAGGCCGGATAAGCGCCGTGCCATCCGGCATTCACACCTTAATTGACCGCCTTCGGAAAACGGGTCTCTTTCCAGCGGGCAAGTGCCGCAATCCGGCGTCGGGTCAACTCCTCGCGAATCTCAATACCTTTAAATCCGGCCTCGACAACGTCTTTGGTGGGTACCGATTGCGCCACTTCCCACGCTTCACGCAGCAAACGTCCCTGCGGATAATCCGCCGCTTCAAATCCTGTCCGTCCGCGCACGTCGGCTTCGCTGGTGAGCGCAATTTGCTCCACGCGCTGCGGTTTACGCCAGGCGTCGATCGAATCAAACAGCTTCACGATAGTTTTTGGTTGCAGTATCGGGAAGGTATGGATGAGATCGTGGAACTCCGCCACCAGTTTGGCTAACTCACGGATTTCATTCGGGACGCGCAGGCGCTGGCATAACTGTTCGACCAGCCTGACGCCCGCCGGGCCGTGCCCGTGGTGACGCGGCCAGAGCTCCGGCGGCGTCAGGCCTTTTCCGAGGTCATGGCACAGTGTGGCAAAGCGCACGTCAACGGCTGGGCTGAGCAGCGCCGCCATCGACAGCGTCATCAGAGTATGAATTCCGGTATCGATTTCCGGATGCCACTTCGCCGGAGCAGGGACGCCAAATAGCGCATCAACCTCCGGGAACAGCACGCGTAACGCGCCGCAGTCGCGTAAGACCTGGAAATAGACCTGCGGATTGCGTGTGGTTAAGGCGTTTTCGGTCTCTTTCCATACGCGCTCTGCCGTCAGGTGTTCCAGTTCACCGGCGTGCGTCATTTCGCGCATCAGGGCCATGGTTTCGTCAGCAATGCGGAAGCTCAGATGCGCATAGCGAGCGGCAAAACGCGCCACGCGCAGGACGCGCAGCGGATCTTCATTAAAGGCCGGCGAAACATGGCGCAGCAGGCGTTGCTCCAGATCGCGGCGACCGTGATAGGGATCGATTAACTCACCGTCATCATCCTGCGCCAGGGCGTTAATGGTCAGGTCACGGCGCTGAAGATCGTCTTCCAGCGTGACGTCCGGCGCGGCATAACAGGTGAACCCGGTATAGCCTGAGCCGGACTTACGCTCGGTTCGCGCCAGGGCATACTCTTCGTGGGTTTGCGGATGGAGAAAAACAGGAAAATCGCGACCTACCTGCTGGTAGCCCGCGTCGAGCATTTGTTGCGGTGTGGCGCCAACCACCACCCAATCTTTATCTTTAACCGGCAGCCCTAACAATCCATCACGTACCGCACCACCGACCAGATAAATCTTCACGCCACACCACCTCTCCAGGGAAATACAATCCCTTAATCATATGACAGTGTGGCGGAGAAGGCGATTTAGTTCATCCAGCGGTCTTTGCGTTTCCGGCTTGGGATCATGTGCGGCAGGATCAAACCGAGCAGCAGGCCGAGCCCCAGTACGCCGCCACCATACATAAACCACTGCATGATGATGGTGCGTTGCTTATCATCAAGCTGCAAATTCGCGGCGCTGACCTTCTTCTGCGCCACAATCAGCTCATTCTTCAGTTTCTGGTTCTCTTCTTTCAGCCCGTTGATCACGCTGTCGCTCTGCGACACTTTTTGCTGCATGTCCGCCGTGCGTTGATTCCAGGTGGTGTCGATATTGTTGAGCTTATCGGTCAGCGTTTTGACCTGATTTTCCAGATCCGGCACGCGGGTGCGCAGGCTGGGCGTGCTGTTCAGCTCTTTCATCGGGATCCAGGCCGTCCGCCCGGTGCTGTCTTTAACCTGCGCGTAGTTCGTGTTGGCGTCAGTTTGTAACAGTGTGACTTCTTCGCCCGCGTTGACCGTGCCGACGAGGCGATAATTATCCCCCGGACCACTGCGGACCCAGGTGTTCAGTTCATCAGAGACATAGCGCTTTTCTTCGGCGTGTGACACGGCAGTAGCGCTAAGTGCGAGTAACATAAATCCAATCAGGCGTAATTTTGGCATCAGGCTGTCGTTATTGTCATAGAAAGTGGAACGATAGTAGTGGTATCAGTGTCTCTACGCAAAGCATTCAACATCAATCGGAATCATCTGTGTCCGTTTTACCGCTACTTCAAAACTTTTACGCCCGTCAAATTGCTCGTTGCATGGCAATTTGGCGCAAAATACTATCTACTGACAAAAAAGATCACCGTTAGTTCGTCGTGATCCTCTCTTATGTGACATAACCGGTAAGTACAAGGCCATGGCTCAGGAAATTGAATTAAAATTTATCGTCCATCGCGAAGCCGTCGATGCGCTGCGTGACCACCTCAATACGCTCGAAGGCGAGCATCATGCGCCCAGCCCGTTACTCAATATATATTACGAAACTGAAGATAACTGGCTGCGTCGCCACGATATGGGGCTGCGTATCCGTGGGGAAAAAGGGCGCTACGAGATGACCCTGAAAATCGCCGGGCGAGTAACCGGCGGTTTACATCAGCGACCCGAATACAACGTCCCCCCTGAACGAGCCCACGCTGGATTTAACGCAGTTTCCGCCGCAAGTGTGGCCAAACGGTGAGTTGCCTGCCGATCTCGTCACTCGCGTGCAGCCGCTGTTCAGCACTGATTTTGAACGCGAAAAATGGCTGCTGGAGGTGGATGGCAGCCAGATTGAAATCGCTCTCGATTTGGGCGAAGTGAAAGCGGGCGAGCTGGCTGAGCCGATTTGCGAGCTGGAGCTTGAACTGCTGAATGGTAACACCCGTGCGGTGCTGAAGCTGGCAAATCAACTGGTGAGCCAGGCGGGGCTGCGTCAGGGCAGTTTGAGTAAAGCCGCGCGCGGTTATCATCTGGCGCAGGGGAATCCCCCACGCGAAATCAAACCCACCAACGTACTGAAAGCGCCCGCGAAAGCCAGCGTGGAGCAAGGGCTGGAAGCGTCTCTGGAATTGGCGCTGGCGCAATGGCAGTACCATGAAGAACTTTGGGTGCGTGGCAATGAGGCGGCGAAAGCAGACGTTCTGGCTGCGATGGGTCTCGTTCGCCATACGCTGACGCTGTTTGGCGGTATTGTTCCGCGTAAAGCGAGCACTCACTTACGCGATCTGCTCACTCAATCGGAAGCGACGATTGTCTCTGCGGTGTCTGCCGTCACTGCGGTTTACACCACCCAAACGGCAATGGCGAAACTGGCGTTGACCGACTGGCTGGTGACCAAAGCCTGGCAGCCGTTCCTTGATGCAAAGGCGCAGGCGAAAATGGCTGACTCTTTCAAGCGGTTCGCCGATATCCATCTTTCACGTACCGCTGCAGAGCTGAAAAGCGTTTTTGGTCAGCCGCTGGGCGACCAGTATCGTGATCAATTGCCGCGTTTACGCCGTGATATCGACAGCGTATTGCTGCTGGCGGGTTATTACGAAGACGTGGTTGTTCGTGCCTGGCTGGAGAACTGGCAAGGGCTATATCACGCTATCGCCAACGGTCAACATATTGAAATTGAACATTTCCGCAGTGAGGCGAATAACCAGGAACCGTTCTGGTTGCACAGCGGAAAACGTTAACTGAAGTGCCTGGTGGCGCAACGCTTATCAGGCCTGCAGACTGACATGTTGTGTAGGCCGGATAAGACGCAACGCTGCCCTCCGGTAACTTTAAAGGAACCTTTTAATGAAGCCGCTCTCTTCACCGTTACAGCAGTACTGGCAAATCATTGCAGAACAGTTACCTGAATCCGTATCTGGCGTACAAACGAAGTCAGTACTTACATTCAGTGATTTTGTGCGGGACAGCGTTATCGCTCATCCTCACTGGCTGACGGAGCTGGAAAGCACGCCGCCGCAGGCTGATGAGTGGCAGCAGTACGGAGAATGGTTGCAGGCGAAGCTGGCAACGGTGAATGATGAAGCGGCGCTAATGCATGCGCTACGTCTGTTTCGTCGCCGTGTGATGGTGCGAATTGCCTGGGCGCAGGCGCTGTCGTTAGTGGACGATACCGATATTCTGCAGCAGCTAAGCCATCTGGCCGAGACGTTGATTGTTGGTGCACGTGACTGGCTGTACGACGCCTGCTGTCGCGAATGGGGAACGCCGTGCAACCAGGACGGTATCCCACAGCCGTTGCTGATTTTGGGTATGGGCAAACTGGGCGGCGGCGAACTGAATTTCTCTTCGGATATTGATTTGATTTTCGCCTGGCCGGAGCACGGCTCCACTCAGGGTGGACGTCGGGAGTTGGATAACGCGCAGTTTTTTACCCGCATGGGACAGCGGCTGATTAAGGTGCTGGATCAACCTACCCAGGATGGCTTCGTCTATCGTGTGGACATGCGGCTGCGTCCGTTTGGCGACAGCGGCCCGCTGGTATTGAGCTTCGCCGCGCTGGAAGATTATTACCAGGAACAAGGGCGCGACTGGGAGCGCTATGCGATGGTGAAGGCGCGGATTATGGGTGATACCGATGGTCGCTATGTCGATGAGCTGCGCGCCATGCTGCGCCCGTTTGTGTTCCGCCGCTATATCGATTTCAGCGTGATTCAGTCGCTGCGCAATATGAAAGGGATGATTGCCCGTGAAGTGCGTCGTCGGGGGGCTGAAAGACAATATTAAGCTCGGTGCGGGCGGCATTCGCGAGATTGAATTTATCGTGCAGGTGTTTCAGTTGATTCGTGGCGGCCGCGAGCCATCGCTGCAATCCCGTTCGCTGCTGCCGACTTTACGTGCGATCGCCGCACTGCATCTGCTGCCGGAAAACGATGCCGAACAGTTGCGACTGGCCTACCTCTTCCTGCGCCGTCTGGAAAACCTGCTGCAAAGTATTAATGATGAACAAACGCAGACACTGCCGGGGGGATGAACTTAACCGGGCGCGGCTGGCCTGGGGAATGAATGCTGATGACTGGCAGCAACTAACCGAAATGCTCGAGGCGCACATGGCGAACGTGCGCCGCGTGTTTAATGAGCTGATCGGCGATGATGAAACGGAAACCCAGGAAGATGCGCTGTCAGAACAGTGGCGCGAACTGTGGCAGGACGCCTTGCAGGAGGACGATACGCCGCCCGTATTGTCACACCTTGCAGATGACGATCGTATTCGCGTGCTGGCCTTAATTGCTGATTTTCGTAAAGAGCTGGATAAGCGCACCATTGGTCCGCGCGGGCGTCAGGTACTCGATCATCTCATGCCGCACTTGCTGAGCGATGTCTGTACGCGCCAGGATCCCGCCGTGCCTCTGTCGCGCATTACGCCGCTGCTGGTGGGCATTGTTACGCGAACCACCTATCTCGAACTGTTGAGTGAATTTCCCGGTGCGCTCAAGCATTTGATTTCGCTCTGCGCCGCGTCGCCGATGGTCGCCAGCCAACTGGCGCGTTATCCGTTGTTGCTGGATGAGCTACTCGATCCGGCTACGCTCTATCAGCCGACGGCGACTGATGCTTATCGCGATGAGCTTCGTCAATATCTGCTGCGCGTGCCGGAAGAGGATGAAGAACAACAACTGGAAGCCCTACGTCAGTTTAAACAGGCGCAGCTTCTGCGTATTGCTGCCGCCGACATCGCCGAAACGTTACCGGTGATGAAAGTGAGCGATCATTTGACCTGGCTGGCGGAGGCGATGATTGATGCCGTTGTCCAGCAGGCGTGGCTGCAAATGGCCGCGCGCTATGGCCAGCCGACGCATCTGGCTGAACGGGATGGGCGCGGCTTTGCGGTGGTGGGTTACGGCAAACTGGGCGGTTGGGAATTGGGCTACAGCTCCGATCTCGATTTGATCTTTCTGCATGACTGCCCGGTTGACGTGATGACTGACGGCGAGCGCGAAATTGACGGGCGCCAGTTCTACCTGCGTCTGGCACAGCGCATTATGCATCTGTTCAGCACCCGCACCTCTTCCGGCATTTTGTATGAAGTGGATGCGCGTCTGCGCCCGTCGGGTGCTGCGGGGGATGCTGGTGACCTCTGCCGAGGCCTTTGCGGATTATCAGAGAAATGAGGCCTGGACGTGGGAGCATCAGGCGCTGGTGCGTGCCCGCGTCGTTTATGGCGACCCGCAACTGACCTCGCAGTTTGATGCCGTGCGTCGCGATATCATGACGCTGCCTCGCGACGGCAAAACGTTGCAGACGGAGGTGCGCGAAATGCGTGAAAAAATGCGCGCGCATCTGGGCAATAAACATCGCGATCGCTTTGATATTAAAGCCGATGAAGGCGGTATTACCGATATTGAATTTATCACGCAATATCTGGTGTTACGTTATGCCCATGACAAACCTAAACTGACCCGCTGGTCGGATAATGTGCGCATTCTGGAACTGTTAGCGCAAAACGACATTATGGATGAGCAGGAGGCGATGGCACTGACCCACGCCTATACCACGCTGCGCGATGAGTTACATCATCTTGCTTTACAGGAACTGCCAGGCCATGTGGCGCAAACCTGTTTTGACGCCGAGCGCACGCTGGTGCGGGCAAGCTGGCAGAAGTGGCTGGTTGAAGAATGAAGTGTGCTATCATCGCGCGCAAATTTTGAATCTCTCAGGAGACAGGAATGAAAGTAACGCTGCCAGAGTTTGAACGTGCAGGAGTCTTGGTCGTCGGTGATGTGATGCTGGATCGCTACTGGTACGGGCCCACCAGCCGTATTTCGCCGGAAGCGCCAGTACCGGTGGTGAAAGTGGATACCATCGAAGAACGACCGGGCGGTGCAGCCAACGTGGCGATGAACATTGCCTCTCTGGGCGCAAATTCGCGTCTGGTCGGACTGACCGGTATCGATGATGCCGCACGCGCGCTCAGCAAAACGCTGGCGGACGTCAACGTGAAATGCGACTTCGTTTCTGTGCCGACCCATCCGACGATCACTAAACTGCGCGTTCTTTCACGTAATCAGCAGCTGATTCGTCTGGATTTTGAAGAGGGTTTTGAAGGTGTAGACCCACAGCCGCTGCATGAACGCATTAACCAGGCGCTGGGCTCTATTGGCGCCCTGGTGCTGTCTGACTATGCCAAAGGCGCATTGGCCAGCGTCCAGCAGATGATCGCCCTGGCGCGTAAAGCCGGTGTGCCGGTACTGATTGATCCGAAAGGGACCGATTTTGAACGCTACCGTGGTGCGACGCTGCTGACGCCGAACCTCTCTGAGTTCGAAGCGGTGGCAGGAAAATGCAAAAGCGAAGAAGAGATTGTGGAACGCGGCATGAAGCTGATTGCCGATTTTGAGCTTTCCGCACTGCTGGTGACACGCTCCGAGCAGGGGATGACGCTACTGCAACCGGGTAAAGCGCCGCTGCACATGCCGACGCAGGCGCAGGAAGTATATGATGTGACCGGTGCAGGCGACACGGTGATTGGCGTGCTGGCGGCGACGCTGGCGGCCGGTAATTCGCTGGAAGAAGCGTGTTTCTTTGCCAACGCTGCGGCAGGCGTCGTGGTCGGTAAGCTGGGGACCTCTACCGTTTCGCCTATCGAACTGGAAAACGCGGTACGTGGTCGTGCGGAAACCGGCTTTGGTGTGATGACTGAAGAAGCGTTGAAACAGGCGGTCGCCAGCGCCCGTAAGCGCGGTGAGAAAGTCGTCATGACCAACGGAGTGTTTGACATTCTGCATGCGGGCCATGTCTCCTATCTCGCAAATGCGCGTAAGCTGGGCGATCGCTTAATTGTCGCGGTCAACAGCGATGCGTCGACGAAACGCCTGAAAGGGGAAACGCGTCCGGTGAACCCGCTCGAACAACGTATGATTGTGTTGGCCGCGCTGGAAGCCGTTGACTGGGTGGTTTCCTTTGAAGAAGACACGCCGCAGCGTCTGATTGCAGGCGTATTGCCGGATCTGCTGGTGAAAGGCGGAGATTACAAACCGGAAGAGATAGCAGGCAGCGAAGAAGTGTGGGCCAACGGCGGTGAAGTGTTGGTGCTTAACTTTGAAGACGGTTGCTCCACCACCAATATCATCAAGAAAATTCAGAAAGACAGCGATAAAGGATGAATGCTGGAGGCGCATCGAACATTTTATATCGGTGCGTTCCTCACGGTTGACGCTGCTGTTTTTTCGACCTAGAGTAAAGGAATAAGGGTGAGAGGGGATTGCTCCCCTCGCTGATTGCCTGTTAGTAAGCGTGGAAACTTATCAGTAACAGCACAACCAGTATGATGACCCGTATCATCATAACCCTTTCCTTATTAAAGCCCCTTCTTCGGGAGGGGCTTTCCCGTCTCAGCTCCTTGCTGACTCAACGATTGTTCGCGAACTCATCTGACAGGTACAGCCCTTTCTTCCGGCAATTTTGAATTACTGGAGCGTCTACGCAAAACGTCATATCGGGAAGGGAAAAGGGTTATTAGGAATAAAAAAACTTCAGTAAGGATTTCCCTAAAAGTGTGACATCAGGCCGTTGATTTGCGCACAATATGTACAAACCTGCTACGCCTCCCGGTAAATACTGGTATCAGAAAAAAGCATATGACCTTAACAGAGATTCACCGACTGGAGGATATGCTAATGAACAACAGCGTTTATTCGATGAACAATTTCGATTTCCTGGCGCGGAGTTTTGCCAGAATGCAGGCTGAAGGTCGCCCTGTTGATATCCAGGCCGTTACCGGCAATATGGATGAGGAGCACCGCAGCTGGTTTTGCAAACGCTACGCGCACTACTGCCAGCAGGCATTGAACGCCAGAAAGTTAGAAGTGGAACATTGATATGTCAACGGGCCTTACGGCCCGTTGCTGTTTTTACGCTTGCGGTTCTACTGGCGGGATGGCGGGTGCGGGTTTGACTTCTTCAGTAGCCTGACGTGCTTCCAGCTCGCTCAACCGTTGCTCCAGCAGCGCCAGCTTTTCACGAGTACGTAACAGCACCTGGGTCTGAACATCAAACTCTTCGCGGCTCACCAGATCGAGACGCGTCAGCTGAGATTGCAGCGTTTGACGGATCTTCTTCTCGACATCTTCCCCGAACTCCCGGATCCCTTTCGGCATCGACTCGTGAACCTGGCGAGCAATCTGCTCAATTTTTTTCGGGTCAATCATAGTGGTTTCCCTGAACTGGTAAGTGTTACTGCCCATTGTAGTGCGATCTGCGAAAGGCATAAACCAGAATTGTGTGATGTTAATGCGGGTAAAGGCGTTGATGAAGGTAATCAATAGCGTTATAGTTAATCCGCTTATTCTCAGGGCGGGGCGAAATTCCCCACCGGCGGTAAATCAACTCAGGTTGAAAGCCCGCGAGCGCTTTGGGTGCAAACCTAAAGGTCAGCAGATCCGGTGTAATTCCGGGGCCGACGGTTAGAGTCCGGATGGGAGAGAGTAACGATCCAGTCGGGCATGGACCCGCTCACGTTATTTTTTTGCCGCTTGTCGGTACTCCTAAGACTGCCCTGATTCTGGTAACCATAAATTTAGTGAGGTTTTTTTTACCATGAATCAGACGCTACTTTCCTCTTTTGGTACGCCTTTTGAACGTGTCGAAAACGCTCTGTCTGCGCTGCGCGAAGGCCGCGGTGTGATGGTGCTGGACGACGAAGATCGTGAAAACGAAGGCGATATGATTTTCCCGGCAGAAACCATGACCGTTGAGCAGATGGCGCTGACCATCCGTCACGGTAGCGGTATTGTCTGCCTGTGCATCACCGAAGATCGTCGTAAACAACTCGATCTACCGATGATGGTGGAAAATAACACCAGCGCTTATGGCACCGGTTTTACCGTGACCATTGAGGCTGCGACAGGGGTCACGACCGGTGTTTCTGCTGCCGATCGCGTAACCACCGTTCGCGCGGCAATTGCCGATGGCGCAAAACCTTCCGATCTGAACCGTCCGGGGCATGTCTTCCCGCTGCGCGCTCAGGCGGGTGGGGTATTGACGCGCGGCGGTCACACCGAAGCGACTATCGACCTGGTCACGCTGGCGGGGTTCAAACCAGCAGGCGTGCTGTGCGAGCTGACGAATGACGATGGCAGCATGGCGCGCGCGCCAGAGTGCATCGAATTTGCAGGCAAACACAATATGGCCGTGGTGACGATCGAAGACCTGGTGGCTTACCGCCAGGCACACGAACGTAAAGCCAGCTAATCCTGCCTTGCCGGATAGGGGAACACGCTCCTTATCCGGCAAATTCCGCTTTTTCAAACATTCTTTCGGTTAATAAACATCCAATCTTTTTCTCTATGATCGAAATCATCTTTTCGATTTCATACTGTGCCAGTATATAAACCTACCTAAAAATAGGTATGTTAAATATTAACGCTAAATATCTGTTAATGTTAAATTTTAAGGGTAAAAGGATGTTTATTGCCTGGTACTGGATTGTCTTAATTGCACTGGTGGTTGTGGGCTATGTTTGCCACATGAAACGCTACTGTAAAGCGTTTCGACAGGATCGTGATGCGCTACTGGAAATTCGCAATAAATTACTTCGTCGTGATGATGAAGAACGCGTCATGACAAAAGAGCAGGAATAACCGCTTCCTGCTCTCTGCGTTACCCAATCCCCATCGTCTGAAGTACCACCAGACTCAACCCCATCACCGACATTCCACACAGAACGCCATAGCTGGGGTTGTTATTGGGATCGATCTCTTTTGCCAGCGGCATCAATTCATCCACCGACAGCGCCACCATAATACCTGCGACAGCCGCCATAATCGCCGCCATAACGACGGGCGACACTAGGCTGCCAAGAATCAGCCATGCCAGCACGCCGCCTAATATTTCCGCCATGCCGGAAATGCCCGCCCAGAAAACAGCGGTGCGTTTAGAGCCGGTGGCGGCGTATACCGGACCGGCAACGGCTAAACCTTCTGGGATATTGTGCAGAGCAACCGCCAGCGCGACACCAAATCCTAACTCCAGGTTGCTGCTGGCGGTCACGTAGGTTGCAATTCCTTCCGGGAAGTTGTGCAAACTGATCCCCAGCGTGAGCAGAATGGCAGTACGTTTGATCGAGCCGGGAATCGGTTGCGTTCTTTTTTGCACCAGATCCTGTGGGTGGGCGTGGGGAAGAAGACGATCCAGACCAAAGTAACCCAGCAAACCTATGATAAACATGCCGTAGCCCAGAAGGGGCGACATTCCCTTTGTACCTAATGCGGCAGGCAGCATCTCCATTAAGGAGATCAGCAGCATGATCCCGGCGGCAAATCCGAGCGAAAACGCCAGCAGGCGGTTCGACGGTTTTTGTCCCAGCACGCCAAGAAACGCGCCAATAAACGTGGCGGCCCCCCGCCAGTAAGGTCAGAATTAAAGGTACTGACATCAATGACTCCTCATACATCTCACTGACCTTCAAAATAACTGATGATCATCATCATGGTTATCAGAGTTCTTCATTCATCGAAAGAGCGTATCGTAAGACTATCAAAATGACTCCCTGAGTAAGGATATCATCATGTCTTCAATTCGTATGCCAGCATTGTTTTTGGGACACGGTAGCCCAATGAACGTTCTGGAAGATAACCTGTATACCCGCGCCTGGCAGCAGCTTGGGGAGACATTGCCGCGTCCAAAAGCGATTGTTGTCGTCTCTGCTCACTGGTTTACACGAGGCACTGGCGTCACCGCGATGGAAGCGCCTAAAACCATTCATGACTTTGGCGGTTTCCCGCAGGCGTTGTACGACACGCATTACCCGGCGCCCGGCTCCCCTGAACTGGCACAGCACCTGGTTGATTTGCTTGCACCGGTGCCGGTTGCGCTCGACAAAGAAGCCTGGGGCTTTGACCACGGTTCCTGGGGGGGTGCTGATCAAGATGTACCCGAATGCCGATATCCCGATGGTGCAGTTGAGTATCGACAGTACCAAACCAGCGGCCTGGCATTTTGAAATTGGGCGCAAACTGGCGTCGCTGCGTGATGAAGGCATCATGCTGGTGGCCAGTGGCAACGTTGTGCACAATCTGCGTACGGCGCGCTGGCACGGCGATAATAACCCATATCCGTGGGCAACATCGTTCAATGATTTTGTCAAAGCGAACCTGAGCTGGCAAGGACCGGTTGAACAGCATCCGCTGGTCAATTATCTCGATCATGAAGGCGGTTCATTGTCGAACCCGACACCAGATCACTATCTGCCGTTGTTGTACGTACTGGGCGCGTGGGATGGTAAAGAACCGGTGACGATCCCGGTTGATGGGATTGAGATGGGCAGCCTGAGTATGTTGTCGGTACAGGTGGGGCAGGCCGGGTAAGGCAAAGCCGCTACCCGGCAAGTCTCTATTGCCTGATTGCGACACAGAGTGTCTTATCAGGCCTACATAGTAGTGCCATCTTACTCGACAAAAATATGCGGGTAGAAGCGGGACAGATCCTGAGTGATCAGCGCTCTGTCTTCGCGAATACCGATCCCGGCAGGCTGATCGTTGATCAACCAGCTACCGATCAGCATATAACTGTCGCCAAATTTCGGCAGTTGATGAAACTGCTGCACGATCATGCCTTCTTCACCGTACGGTCCTTCCACCGCTTCGATCGTTTTACCATTCTCGATAATGGAAACGTTCGCGCCTTCACGTGAGAAGATCGGTTTCACGACGAATTTTTCCATCTGGGGATAGTCGTCTTCGGCGAAATAGGCGGGAAGAAGATTCGGATGGTTCGGGAACATCTCCCACAGCAGCGGCAACAGCGCCTTATTAGAGATGATGCTCTTCCAGGCCGGTTCCAGCCAGCGTACGCCAGCGTCTTCCAGTTTGGTGGAGAACATCTCGCGCAGCATAAACTCCCACGGATAGAGCTTGAACAGGTTGGCAATCACCTGATCCTGCAGATCCGTAAACTGGCCTTTTTCACCCAGCCCGATATCTTCAATATAGAGGAATTCAGTGGCGATTTCCGCCTCAGCAGCGCAATCCTGCAGATACTGAATGGTGCCGCGATCTTCAACGGTAGCACGACAACAGGTTAAATGCAGAAGCTGGAAACCGTACTGCTCACGCAACTCGGCGAAGCGCTCAATGAGCTTTTCCTGCAGGCTGTTAAACTGATCGCTGCCTTCTGGCAGATTGCCCGCATTGATCTGATCTTCAAGCCAGATCCACTGGAAAAACGCCGCTTCGTACAGCGAGGTCGGAGTATCGGCGTTATTCTCCAGCAGCTTCGGTTCGCCGGTGCCATCCCACGCCAGATCAAGACGCGAGTAGAGCGACGGCTGGTTTGTCTGCCAGGACTGACGGACAAAGCCCCAGGTGTGTTTAGGAATACGGAATTTGGTCATCAGCTCGTCGCTGGCGATCACTTTCTCGACCACCCTGAGGCACATCTGGTGCAGCTCTGCGGTCACATCTTCTAGCTTTTCAACCTGGGCCAGCGTCAGCTTGTAATAGGCATCTTCACACCAGTACGGTTCGCCGTACATGGTGTGAAAATTAAAACCGTATTCAGTAGCTTTATCGCGCCAGTCCGGGCGTTCGGTAATACTGACTCTTTCCATGCGGATCAGCCACCCATTGAACGGGTGGAGGTGCCGCTTGCGCTACGCTGCATGGCGCTCTGTTTGGCAACGGATTCACCGAAGCCGCCGCGCGTAACGGTAGAGGTGGTGGCAGGTTTTGGCGCCATGGCGGTTTTGGGGACCGTCATCGTACGCCCAGGCTGTGCGGCGCCGTAGTTTTTACCACCCGCATCGGTGTATTTTCCGTAAGCCGGACTGGCCGGGTTTTTCGAGCTGAACAGCGGCTGCTGCGCAAAGCCCGCGCCGCCACCCATCATGCGGCCCATCATATAACCCGCCATCAGCGGCATCCAGAAACTGCCGCTGGACTGCTGTGCCTGAGCTTCTGGCGCCATGCCTGCCTGAGCAGGGGCTTGCTGGCACTGGCCTTCACCGAACTCGGCGATACAATCTTCGCGAGTGGCATATTTCGGCGCGGTACGTTCCGCTTCTTTCAACGCATTGTTGTAGGCGGTGGTACATTCCGCACTTTTACCCGGATTGGCAGCCGAGCAGTCATCCGCATTTTGATACAGCGATACGGTTTCATCGCTTTTCTCACAGCCCGCCAGCATAAACACAGCGGTAACGGCTAACGCCACAGGCGTCAGATGCCGTGCGCTCCAGCTTTTGCGGAACGAGGCGTGATGTATGGATTTTGTCCGTTTCATTTTCGTCTTTCCTGGACCCAGTGGTTATTACTGCTCAGGATAGAGGATGAGTGGTTGAAAATGAAGCGAGAAGAGGCTGGAATGCGGCACATTGGCGGGATCTTTACGTTGCCTTACGTTCAGACGGGGCCGAAGCCCCGTCATCGCGTTTAATTACGGAACGGATTATTACCTTTACTACTGGAAGAACGTGCCGATGCCGGTTGCGCGGCGGGCGTTGTCGAATTCGCGGCATAGCCGTCGGCGTTAGCGTCCATCTGCGGGGTTTCCGGCGCGACGTGTTCCGGAGACGTGGAAATGGGTTTACCCAGCGTGTTGTTCAGCGCCACCAGATCCTGTTCGTTCAACGTACCCAGCGCTGACTTAATATTCAGCTGGTTGATAAGGTAGTTATAACGGGCATTCGCCAGTTGTTGCTTGGCGTTATACAGCGTGGTAGTCGCATCCAACACATCAACAATGGTACGTGTACCCACGGAATAGCCTGCTTCCATCGCATCTAATGAGCTCTGGGCGGAAACCACCGCTTGTTTGTACGCGTTAATGCTGCTGATTGACGCATTGATGTTATTGAAGGAGGAGCGTACGGTCTGCACCACGCTACGGTGGGCGCTTTCCAGTTGCTCACTGGCGCCAACAAAGTTGTACTGCGCCTGTTTCACCTGCGAGTTCACCATCCCGCCCTGATAAATCGGCAGCGAGAAGCTCAGGCCAACTTTGTTCTGACCCATGTTGCTGTCGTCATACTGGGAGCCTGCCGCGCCGCGGGTTTTCGAACCGCTATAGGAGGTGTCAGACACCCCGGTAGAGGCGGTTAAATCCAGCGTTGGCAGGTGGCCATCCTGCGCCTGGCGAATCTGCTCACGGGCCAGATCCTGGCTAAGACGCGCCTGCAACAGCGTCAGGTTGCGGTTTTCGGCTTCTTTCAGCAGGGCGTTCACTGCCTGTGGTTTGTCGGTCTTAAAGCTGTCAACGTTCAGCGACGCCAGTTCCGGGTAATAGTTGCCGGTAACCTGGCGCAGCTCTTCTACCGCATTGTCGAGGTCGTTACGCGCGGTGACTTCGTTCGCCAGCACGGTATCATATTGCGAGCGGGCGTTTTGCACGTCAGTGATCGCCACCAGACCCACGTTGAAACGCTGGGTGGTTTGATCCAACTGACGATAAATCGCCTCTTTCTGCGCCTGAGTATAAGAGAGAACGTCAATGGCGTTCAGCACTTTAAAATAGGCGCTCGCGGTGTTGAGGATCAGCGTTTGCTGGTCCGTCTGGAAGGTTACATCCTGAATACCCGCCGATTTTTCCTGCAGGGTCAGCGCACGCCATTTCGACATATCGAAAAGGGTCTGCGTTAATTGCAGGGAAGCGCTGGTAGCGTTCGAGTTCACGCCGTTTGCATCGCGGTAGCCATTGCTGTAGGTGTAATCGGCACCTAAGCCCAGTTGAGGCAGTAAAGGACTACGTGCTTCGTTAATTTTTTCGAATGCAGCATCGCGATCGGCGGCGGATTTACGCAATTCCGGGTTGCTCAGGCGTGCTTGCTGATAAACTTGCATCAGGTTCTCTGCCTGGCTCAGTGTGCTGAACCCCGACAGGCTCAGGCCGATAAGGATGGGGAGCAATTTCTTCATTTGCATTCCTTGTTGTGAAGCAGTATTTAGCGCTGATCAAATTGTAAAAATAATTGCTGATTCTAGCAGAATCCGCCACTGCAAAAAGTTGGCGTTCTGTGCCATCAGGCGTTAATTTGCACCAATTTACCACAAGGTCGATGAAACGGCAGTCAAACGCCCTTGATATTCACATTTAAATCACTATTGGTACAGGACGGCACAATGCGTAAATCAGGCAACTCGCCAGTAACTTTCGCCAAAAACGATGTAGAAATTATTGCACGAGAAACGCTTTATCGCGGTTTTTTTTCGCTGGATCTTTATCGCTTTCGCCACCGTTTATTCAATGGCGAAATGAGTCAGGAAGTGCGCAGAGAAATTTTTGAGCGCGGTCACGCGGCAGTCTTGCTACCCTTTGACCCTGAGCGGGATGAAGTGGTGCTGATTGAACAGGTGCGTATTGCCGCTTATGACACCAGTGAAACGCCGTGGCTGCTTGAGCTGGTGGCCGGGATGATCGAAGACGGTGAAACTGTTGAAGATGTGGCCCGCCGTGAGGCGATGGAAGAGGCCGGCATCGTGGTAAAACGGACGAAACCGGTGCTCAGTTATCTGGCAAGCCCTGGCGGCACCAGCGAGCGCTCGTCAATTATGGTGGGTGAAGTGGACGCCACGACCGCGAACGGGATCCACGGTCTGGCTGATGAAAACGAAGATATTCGGGTTCATGTGGTAAGCCGGGAGCAGGCTTACCGTTGGGTAGAAGAGGGGAAAATTGATAACGCGGCTTCGGTCATCGCCTTGCAATGGTTACAGCTGCACTATAAAGAGTTAATACACGAGTGGAAAAAATGAAGCGCTATACACCTGACTTCCCTGAAATGATGCGTCTTTGCGAAACCAATTTTTCGCAGTTGAGACGCCTGTTGCCGCGCAATGATACGCCTGGCGAAACGGTGAGTTACCAGGTGGGCAACGCACAATATCGGATTACGATCGTTGAATCGACCCGATACACGACGCTGGTGACTATCGAGCAGACGGCGCCGACCATCACCTACTGGAGCCTGCCGTCGCTGACTGTACGGCTCTATCATGACGCGATGGTCGCCGAAGTGTGTTCAAGTCAGCAGATCTTTCGCTTCAAAGCGCGGTATGATTATCCAAATAAAAAGTTGCATCAACGCGACGAAAAGCATCAAATTAATCAGTTTCTGGCTGACTGGCTGCGATACTGTTTAGCACATGGAGCGATGGCGATTCCGGTTTACTAGCGTCGTGAAACCTAAGGACACCATTTGGAAAGCCTGTTAAACCTTTCTCTGGCTGGTGAGGCCAGGGTCAGGATCTTACAAATTACTGATACTCACCTGTTTGCCGAAAAGCACGAAACGCTGTTGGGCGTAAACACCTGGGAAAGCTACCAGGCCGTGTTGGATGCTATCCACGCCAACGGGCAGGAATACGATCTGATCGTGGCGACAGGTGACTTAGCGCAGGATCAAACCGCTGCGGCCTATCAGCATTTTGCTGAAGGTATCGCAAGCTTTCGTGCGCCTTGCGTTTGGTTACCCGGTAACCATGACTTTCAGCCCGCGATGTACAGTGCGTTACAAGAGGCGGGGATCTCCCCCGGCAAAGTGCGTCATGGTGGGTGAGCAATGGCAAATCCTCCTGCTGGACAGTCAGGTCTTCGGCGTGCCTCACGGCGAACTGAGTGAATTTCAGCTCGAGTGGCTGGAGCGCAAACTGGCCGAAGCCCCTGAGCGCCACACTCTGCTGCTTTTGCACCATCATCCGATGCCGGCAGGATGCAGTTGGCTGGATCAACACAGCTTGCGTAACGCCGCAGAACTGGACAACGTGCTGGTGAATTACCCGTGCGTGAAGTATCTGCTGTGTGGGCATATTCATCAGGAACTGGATCTCGACTGGAATGGGCGCCGTCTGCTGGCGACACCCTCCACCTGCGTTCAGTTTAAACCCCATTGCGCGAACTTTACCCTTGATAACATCGCTCCTGGCTGGCGTACGCTGGAGCTGTTTGCCGACGGTACGTTGAAAACGGACGTCTGTCGTTTGCAGGGTGCTGAGTTCCGACCTGATACCGCTTCTGAAGGCTACTGATGTCTACGCTTCTCTATTTGCACGGCTTCAATAGCTCGCCCCGTTCGGCGAAGGCCTGTTTGCTGAAGAACTGGCTGCGCGAACAGTATCCTCATATCGAAATGATTGTGCCGCAACTGCCGCCGTATCCGGCTGATGCCGCAGAGATGCTGGAGTCTATCGTGCTGGAACATGGCGGCGAGCCGTTGGGCGTAGTGGGATCGTCGTTGGGCGGTTATTACGCCACCTGGCTGTCACAGTGCTTTATGCTGCCCGCGGTGGTCGTCAACCCGGCGGTCCGGCCATTTGAACTGTTGACTGACTACCTCGGTCAGAACGAGAACCCCTACACGGGGCAGCAATATGTGCTAGAGTCACGCCATATTTACGATCTAAAAGTCATGCAGATCGACCCGCTGGAAGCGTCAGATTTACTCTGGCTGCTGCAACAGACGGGTGATGAAGTGCTGGATTACCGCCAGGCAGTGGCGTATTACGCTTCTTGCCGACAGACTGTAATTGAAGGTGGAAACCACGCATTCACTGGCTTCGAAGATTATTTCAACCCGATTGTCGATTTCCTTGGACTGCACAGTTGCTGACAATCATTTCGAATTGCTATTAAAACCATGACGCAAACTTATAACGCTGATGCCATTGAGGTACTCACTGGGCTTGAGCCGGTACGCCGTCGCCCGGGGATGTATACCGATACGACGCGCCCTAACCATCTTGGGCAGGAAGTGATTGATAACAGTGTGGATGAAGCACTGGCAGGCCACGCGAAACGCGTGGATGTGATTTTACATGCCGATCAATCTCTGGAAGTTATCGATGACGGTCGCGGTATGCCCGTGGACATTCACCCGGAAGAAGGTGTTCCGGCGGTTGAACTGATCCTCTGTCGGCTGCATGCGGGCGGCAAGTTCTCGAATAAAAACTACCAGTTCTCCGGCGGCCTGCACGGCGTAGGGATCTCCGTGGTTAACGCCCTGTCGAAGCGCGTGGAAGTGAACGTGCGCCGTGATGGGCAGGTGTATAATATTGCGTTTGAAAATGGTGATAAAGTTCAGGATTTGCAGGTTGTTGGCACCTGCGGTAAGCGTAATACCGGCACCAGCGTTCACTTCTGGCCTGACGAAACCTTTTTCGACAGTCCACGCTTTTCCGTCTCCCGCTTAACACATGTGCTGAAAGCGAAAGCGGTGCTGTGCCCTGGCGTTGAAATCACCTTTAAAGATGAAGTTAATAACAGCGAACAGCGCTGGTGCTATCAGGATGGCCTGAACGATTATCTGCGCGAAGCGGTAAACGGCCTGCCTACGCTGCCGGAAAAACCGTTCATCGGCAATTTTTCCGGTGACACGGAAACGGTCGACTGGGCGCTGTTGTGGCTGCCGGAAGGTGGCGAACTGCTGACCGAAAGCTACGTGAACCTGATCCCAACCATGCAGGGCGGGACGCACGTCAATGGTCTGCGTCAGGGGTTGCTTGACGCGATGCGTGAGTTCTGCGAATACCGCAACATTCTGCCGCGCGGCGTGAAGCTCTCAGCGGAAGATATCTGGGATCGCTGCGCCTACGTGCTGTCGGTGAAAATGCAGGATCCGCAGTTTGCCGGACAGACCAAAGAGCGTCTCTCGTCGCGTCAGTGTGCAGCGTTCGTCTCTGGCGTGGTGAAAGATGCCTTCAGCCTGTGGCTGAACCAGAACGTCCAGTCAGCCGAGCAGTTGGCGGAGATGGTGATCTCCAGCGCCCAGCGCCGACTGCGCGCGGCGAAAAAAGTGGTGCGCAAAAAAGCTGACCAGCGGTCCGGCGCTGCCGGGAAAACTGGCGGACTGTACCGCGCAGGATCTGAATCGTACCGAACTGTTCCTGGTGGAAGGGGACTCAGCAGGCGGCTCCGCCAAGCAGGCGCGCGATCGTGAATATCAGGCGATCATGCCGCTGAAGGGTAAGATCCTGAATACCTGGGAAGTCTCTTCTGATGAAGTGCTGGCCTCGCAGGAAGTCCACGATATTTCTGTTGCGATCGGCATCGATCCGGACAGCGACGATCTGAGTCAGTTACGTTATGGCAAGATCTGTATCCTGGCGGATGCAGACTCCGATGGTCTGCACATCGCCACGCTGCTTTGCGCCCTGTTTGTGAAGCATTTCCGCACGCTGGTAAAACACGGACATGTCTACGTCGCGCTGCCGCCGTTGTATCGTATTGACCTCGGCAAAGAGGTCTATTACGCGCTGACGGAAGAAGAGAAAGCGGGCGTACTGGAACAGTTAAAGCGCAAGAAAGGTAAGCCGAACGTACAGCGCTTTAAAGGGCTGGGTGAAATGAACCCGATGCAGTTGCGAGAAACCACGCTGGATCCCAACACGCGTCGCCTGGTCCAGCTTATCATTGATGATGAGGACGATCAGCGCACTAACGCCATGATGGATATGCTGCTGGCGAAGAAACGCTCCGAAGATCGCCGTAACTGGTTGCAGGAAAAAGGCGACCTCGCGGATATCGACGGGTAATTATCCGCTTCATTGTTAATCAAAAGGGTAAGCCATGATGGCTTACCCTTTTGCTTTCAGGATATCTGATTGATCTTGCCAGAGAGGTCTATTAGGCTCAATCGAGGCGAGAACGCGGATTGACGTTATGGCACTGACCGGGGATGGACGCCAAAAATACATAATAAGGAAACAGGATGAACAACACACATCTCTCTAAGAGCGTCGACGCCCTTAAACCCTCCGCTATCAGGGAATTACTCAAACATAGCAAAATGCCTGGCGTGATTTCGCTGGGCGGCGGTATTCCCAGCCCGGAACTGTTTGATAAAACAGGGCTGGAAATGGCCACGCGCAACATGATGGAAAACCAGTTTCTGGATGCGTTCCAGTACGGCCTGAGCGAAGGTTTTCCGCCTCTGCGTGAAGCCATCAGTCAGTTATGTCAGAAACGAGGTATTCAGGCCGCGTCTGACGCAATCTTGGTGACCAATGGTTCACAGCAGTCGCTGGATATCCTGGCGAGAACGATGATCAATCCGGGCGACAAAGTGGTCGTCGAACGTCCGACTTATCTTGCCGCCTTGCAGGTGCTGCAACTTTCTCAGGCGGATATTTTGTCTGTTGGCACGGATAAAGACGGTATGATCGTAGACGATCTGGAAGTGTTGCTACAGAACAACACGATTAAGTTTGTGTACATTGTGCCAACGTTTGGTAACCCCGGCGGCGTGGTACTGAGTGATGCCCGTCGTCAGAAGTTGGTACAACTGGCGAAACAGCATGATTTTGCCATCGTCGAAGATGATCCCTACGGCGAAATTAACTTCACCGACGAGACCTATAAAACGCTGTCCCAGCATGCCCGGGAGAGCGGGTGCCCTGAGCGAGTGATTTACACCTCGACCTTTTCCAAGATTCTGGCCCCAGGTCTGCGTGTGGGTTGGGTAGTACTGCCGGAATGGATCAGACAAAAAGCGACCATCGTTAAACAGGCGACGGATCTGCATACCAGCGCGCATTCGCAGGCGATGGCGGCCAGCTATTTGACGTTAGGCCGTCTGGACGATCAAATTACGCTCATTCGTCAGGCGTATCGTGAGAAATGTAATGTGCTGGCGGATGCGATGCGTAGCGAATTGGGCGAGCATATCTCATTCCATATGCCGCAGGGAGGGATGTTCCTGTGGGGGGACGTTCCGTTACGATTTCGATACCACCGCCTGGCTTTCCCGCACATTGCAGGAAAAAGTGGTATTCGTACCGGGAGAGTTTTTCTTCTGCGATAATCCGGACAAACGGACGCTGCGGATGTCTTTTGCGACGCCAACGGCGGATGAACTGGAAGAAGCAGTGCGGAGACTGAAAAAAGCATTGCCCTGACTGCGTATTGGCCGGGTCTGAGACCCGGCACTACGCTTAAATACCGGATTCCAGAATACGAATATTCATCTCCAGTACGTCGCCCTTAACGGCTTCGCTGTAGGCTTTCATGTGCGGGGTCTGCAGGTGCGCTTCAAGATGCGCGATGCTTTCCCACTGTTCAATCATCACGATTGAATCCGGTGCCGTGGTCTGGAAACTCACGTTAGCCGCATGATCCACCATCGGCGCGTAGCCGTGGCAGCCTTCTTCTTTCAGTACGGTTGGAACGATTTTCGCAAACTGATCCAGGACGGCCTGACGGTGATGTTGTCCCGGACGGGTGCGGATTTCAGCAATAACGGTAAGCATGGTTAACTCCTTCTAATTTCAGATAACCAGTTAACCAAAAATTTTCGTCAGATGCTCGCGATATTCTGCAATTGAGCGTGGTACATCCGGCATTTTAATGACGTCATTGGTAATAAAGGTCGGCAGCGCTTCCATTCCCAGGAATTGATTCGCCTTATGGAACGGCAGATAAACGCCATCAACACCCACGCCGTGGAAGAACTGATCTTTATCGGTGAAGGCTTCCATCGGCGCGTTCCAGGTCAGGGAAAGCATATATTTTTTGCCCTGAATCAGACCGCCGGAACCGTATTTTTTCGAGGCATCTGAGCGGGTTCGACCATCGCTGGCATACAGTGTGCCGTGACCTTCGGTAAACACGTCATCAATGTATTTTTTAACGGTCCACGGCGCACCCATCCACCAACCCGGCATCTGCCAGATAACCACGTCAGCCCAGACGAAGTTCTGTACTTCTTCTTTCACGTCGTAATCGCCGTCAGCGCGAACGATTTTTACGTTATGCCCGAGGTCACGCAGCGTGCCGTCAGCGACTTCCGTCAGCGTGTCATTCAGTTGGCCGTTGGAATGGGCGAATTTTTTCGCGCCGTTGATAATCAGGATGTTGCTCATTATTAATCTCTCTCAGAAATGCGTTTGAGGTTAATTTTACGTCAACATGCGGCACGGTGAAATTAGCAAAATGTGCAAAGTCTTTTGCTTTTGATGCAATAATCGAGGATCACCAGCGCATTGTGGCGATAAAACCGCCGTCTGGCGCATTGCCAAACGACACCGTCATTCCGTGCAGCGCGGCAATGCGGCGGACAATCGACAGCCCCAGCCCACTGCCGGTAACCTGCTGGCCTGGCGGGCGATAGAAACGCTCACCAATGTGGGGCAAGACATCCGCCGTGACGCCTGGGCCATTATCTCTGACGGTAAACTGTCTGGCGTCGAGCGTAACTTCAACCACGCTGCCTTTCGGGCTGTAGCGGATGGCGTTATCCAGCAGATTGCGCACCAGCAGGCTTAACAGCAGTGGTTGTCCGGCGCGCGTCACATCGTGGGCATTGATTTGCAAACGCACATCAATCTGCGCCTGTTGTGCGGGCTGCCAGATATCCATAACGGCAGACTGAAGCACGTCCGCAAGAGAGAGCATTGCCACATCCTGCAGGTTATCCAGCGAATCGAGGCGGGAGAGCGTCAGAAGCTGATCGACCAGACGTGTGGCGCGATCGATGCCCGTATGGAGTTGCATCAGGGCTTTCTCCCTCGCTAACGGGTCATCATCTGAAAGTTGCGCCACCTCTGTCTGGACTTTCAGCGCCGTTAACGGACTGCGCAGTTCGTGGGCGGCGTCAGAGGTGAAGCGCCGCTCGCGCACCATTGTTTTATGGATTCGGATAAAGAGCTGGTTGAGGGATTCCACCAGCGGGCGCACTTCACTCGGTACGCCGTCTGAACTGAGCGGCTCGCTGGACTCTGGATCGCGTAAGCGCAGCGCCTGCGCCAGCTTTTTCAGCGGCATGAGTTCCCGATGCAGCAGCATAATCAGCAACAGCAGCATTAATGGCAACGCGATAAGCCAGGGGATCAGTTGCGCCGTCACAATCGCCAGCGCCATATCTTCGCGGTATTCCCATTCCTGGCCGACGACGATGCGGTACTTACCATCGGCGGAGGTCAGCCAGATAAAGCGCCATTTATCGTCATCGCCAATTAATTGACCGTCATCAAACCCTTCCCGGCGGTAGCTATAAGGGATGTTCTGACCATTGTCGCCATCATGCAGCACCATCTTGCCCTCCGTGGTATAGACGGCAAACGTCAGCACATCATCGTCAATATGCCCGTGCTTGAATTTTTTTGGCGTATGCGCCATCCGTTCTGTCGCATGCAGTTCGTTGATATCGAGCGTAATCAGCCGCTTGGCGAAGAGCATTAACTGCGTATCAAACAATTCATCGACATTATCGGTCGTTTTTTTCCAGGCGACAAAACTCGACGCCGCCCAGGTGATGGCAGCCAGAATCAAAAAGATGAGGGTAAGCCTGACGCGCAGGCTGAGCCGCCGGGTCATGAGGAGGCCTCGCTAAGCGTATAGCCGATGCCGTGGACGGTGCGAATAAAATCGCTGCCCAGTTTGCGCCGCAGGTGGTGAACATGCACTTCGACGGCATTGCTGGTGACCTCTTCGTCCCAGTTATACAGCTTCTCTTCGATGAGCTTGCGCGGCAGCACACGCCCGGTATTACGCATCAGTAACTCCAGAAGTGCGAATTCCTTAGGCTTGAGTATCAGTGGTTCACCCGCCAGCGTTGCAACCCGATCGCCGGGCGTTAAGGTAACCTGCCCGTGACGCAGTTCACTGCTGGCCTGCCCGCTGGCACGACGCATCAGCGCCTCCAGCCTGGCGGCGACCTCAATCAGTGCAAAAGGCTTACACAGATAATCATCCGCTCCGAGGCGAAGGCCTTCCACACGCTCGGCCAGCGCATCGCGTGCGGTAAGGATAAGCACCGGCTCGCGCTTTCCCTGTTCGCGCCAGTCGCGCAGAATGTCGCGTCCGTCCATTCCCGGTAAGGTGAGATCGAGGATCACCGCGTCGTAAGGCGCGCTGTAGAGCGCTTCTTTCCCCTGACGACCTTCGGTAAACCAGTCGACGCTAAACCCCATTTTACTCAAACCTGTTTTGATGCCGTCGCCAATCAACGCATCATCTTCAACCAGTAAAATTCGCATTTTTCATCCCTGCGCCTGCTGTCATAACGGCAAGTAAACCCTGATGTCGCCTGTGTTGTACAGCAAAAAAAGAGACTTTTTTTGCCTTAAGAACTCGTTAAGGATTACCGTGTTTAATGCTCGTGAGATGACATCAAAGGGAGAAATGAACATGAAGAAATTAGCTGCAATTTTCGCTGTTATGGCGATCTGTTCCGCACCGGTTCTGGCGGCGCAACAGGGTGGTTTTTCCGGTCCGTCTGCGACGCAAACGCAGAGCGGCGGCTTCCAGGGACCTAACGGCAGTAGTACGACGGTAGAAAGTGCGAAATCCTTGCGTGATGACACCTGGGTGACGCTGCGTGGCAACATCGTTGAACGCATTTCCGATGACCTCTACGTGTTCAAAGATGCCACCGGTACGATCAATGTCGACATTGACCATAAACGCTGGAATGGTGTGACGGTCACCCCGCAGGATACCGTTGAAATTCAAGGTGAAGTGGACAAAGACTGGAATTCCGTCGAAATTGACGTGAAGCAAATCACTAAAGTCAGCAAATAATCCCTGTCAGGGCCGCGTTCGCGGCCCTTTTCTTTGTGACTCAACGCGTCAGATAAGGTAGTATCTGCGGCAATATTGCCCGAAAAGATACCGCGTATCTGGCGGGCTTACAGTTGAGGAATCACGATTAATGAGCGATATGGCAGAGCGCCTTGCGCTGCATGAATTCACGGAAAACGCCTATCTGAATTATTCCATGTACGTCATCATGGACAGGGCGTTGCCGTTTATTGGCGATGGTCTGAAACCCGTTCAGCGCCGCATCGTCTATGCGATGTCAGAGCTGGGGCTGAACGCCAGCGCCAAATTTAAAAAATCCGCCCGTACCGTCGGCGACGTGTTGGGTAAATACCACCCGCACGGAGACAGCGCCTGCTATGAGGCGATGGTGCTGATGGCGCAGCCGTTCTCTTACCGTTACCCGCTGGTTGATGGCCAGGGGGAACTGGGGGGGCGCCGGACGATCCGAAATCCTTCGCGGCGATGCGTTATACCGAATCCCGCCTGTCAAAATACGCCGAACTGCTGCTGAGCGAACTCGGCCAGGGAACCGCTGACTGGGTACCAAACTTCGACGGAACGATGCAGGAGCCGAAAATGCTGCCCGCGCGTCTGCCGAACATCTTGCTTAACGGCACGACCGGTATCGCGGTCGGCATGGCGACCGATATTCCGCCGCACAACCTGCGTGAAGTGGCAAAAGCTGCGATCACCCTGATTGAGCAGCCGAAAACGACGCTGGACGAGCTGCTGGATATTGTCCACGGCCCGGACTACCCGACCGAAGCGGAAATCATTACTCCGCGCGCCGAAATTCGTAAAATTTATGAAAACGGGCGCGGCTCCGTGCGCATGCGCGCGGTGTGGAAGAAAGAAGACGGCGCGGTGGTGATTACCGCGCTACCGCACCAGGTTTCCGGCGCGCGCGTGCTGGAGCAAATCGCGGCCCAGATGCGCAATAAAAAGCTGCCGATGGTAGACGATTTGCGCGATGAGTCAGACCACGAAAACCCGACCCGTCTGGTGGTGGTGCCGCGTTCCAATCGCGTGGACATGGAGCAGGTGATGAACCACCTGTTCGCCACCACCGATCTGGAAAAGAGCTATCGTATTAACCTCAATATGATCGGTCTTGACGGGCGTCCGGCGGTGAAAAACCTGCTGGAGATCCTCACCGAGTGGCTGGCGTTCCGTCGCGATACCGTGCGTCGCCGTCTGAACTATCGTCTCGAGAAAGTCCTCAAACGCCTGCATATCCTGGAAGGTTTGCTGGTGGCGTTTCTCAATATTGACGAAGTCATTGAGATCATCCGGACGGAAGATGAACCCAAACCGGCGCTGATGTCGCGTTTTGGTATCACCGAAACACAGGCCGAAGCGATCCTCGAACTGAAATTGCGTCATCTCGCCAGACTGGAAGAGATGAAGATTCGCGGTGAGCAGGATGAACTGGCGAAAGAACGCGATCAGTTACAGGCCATCCTCGCGTCGGAACGCAAAATGAATACCCTGCTGAAGAAAGAGCTGCAGGCCGATGCCGACGCCTATGGCGACGATCGCCGTTCACCGCTGCGCGAGCGTGAAGAAGCGAAAGCGATGAGCGAACATGACATGTTGCCGTCTGAGCCGGTGACGATCGTGTTGTCGCAGATGGGCTGGGTGCGTAGCGCCAAAGGTCATGACATTGACGCGCAGGGGCTGAACTACAAAGCGGGCGACAGCTTTAAATCCGCAGTGAAAGGGAAGAGCAATCAGCCCGTGGTGTTTATCGACACCACCGGGCGCAGCTACGCTATTGATCCGATCACGCTGCCGTCGGCGCGGGGTCAGGGCGAACCGTTGACCGGCAAACTAACGCTGCCGCCAGGCGCGACCGTTGAGCATATGCTGATGGAAGGCGATGAGCAGAAACTGTTGATGGCATCGAATGCGGGTTACGGTTTCGTCTGTACGTTCAACGATCTGGTGGCACGTAACCGTGCCGGTAAGACATTGATTACGCTTCCGGATAATGCTCGTGTGATGCCGCCGGTGGTGATTGAAGATGAAACGGACATGCTGCTGGCGATAACGACGGCCGGACGTATGCTGATGTTCCCGGTCAGCGATCTGCCGCAGTTGTCGAAAGGCAAAGGGAACAAGATCATCAACATTCCGTCTGCTGAAGCGGCGCGAGGCGATGATGCGCTGGCGTTACTCTACGTTCTGCCGCCGCAAAGTACGCTGACGATTCACGTCGGCAAACGTAAGATCAAACTGCGTCCTGAAGAGTTGCAGAAGGTGGCAGGCGAGCGCGGCCGTCGCGGGACGTTGATGCGCGGTTTGCAACGTATCGATCGCATCGACATTGATTCGCCGCGTCGTGCCAGTAGTGGCGACAGCGAAGAGTAAGACGTTTTAAGCGCCTGAAGGCATGAGTAGGCCGATAAGGCGCAACGCACCGCCATCAGGCAACACTATCATGCCGGATGGCGGCGTTAATACCTAATCCGGCCTGCGGTTTGAATGATGCCGCCAGGCCGGAAAACAGTAAAATTTCCCGTAAAACCGTTGTTTATTCGTGAGGCGCGATTAACAATACCGTTTTCCAGAGAGCCACATTAACAATACCCTAACCTGATAGCAGGTGACGTAGAATCCCGGGCTCTTAGGCCTTCAGAGGTTGTTATGCTATTTATTTTTCGACTTATTATTACCGTTATCTATTCCATTCTGGTGTGTGTTTTTGGTTCTCTTTACTGCCTGCTCAGCCCGCGTAACCCAAAGCACGTCGCGACCTTCGGCCATATGTTTGGTCGTCTGGCGCCGGTGTTCGGTCTGAAGGTGGAGTGTCGTAAACCCGCGGATGCGGAAAGTTACGGCAACGCAATTTATATTGCCAATCACCAGAATAACTACGATATGGTGACCGCCGCGAATATCGTTCAGCCACCGACCGTCACTGTCGGAAAGAAAAGCCTGCTGTGGATCCCGTTTTTTGGCCAGCTGTACTGGTTGACGGGTAACCTGCTGATCGACCGCAATAATCGTGCGAAAGCGCACGGCACGATTGCTGAAGTAGTGAACCATTTTAAAAAGCGTCGTATCTCCATCTGGATGTTCCCGGAAGGGACCCGCAGCCGGGGGGCGTGGCCTGCTGCCGTTTAAAACCGGGGCTTTTCATGCCGCGATTGCGGCCGGCGTCCCGATTATTCCGGTGTGCGTGTCCAATACCTCGAATAAAATTAATCTTAACCGCCTGAAGAATGGCCTGGTGATTGTGGAAATGCTGCCGCCGGTGGATATCAGTCAGTATGGTAAAGATCAGGTTCGTGAACTGGCTGCGCACTGCCGCTCGTTGATGGAACAAAAGATTGCTGAACTGGATAAAGAAGTCGCCGAGCGAGAAGCCGCCGGGAAGGTTTGATTCAGGTTTTTTGCAGGAAACGAGTTCCTGCCCGTATTTTAGCCAGTTTTACATGGAGCTTATATGTCACTCAGTCGGCGTCAGTTCATTCAGGCATCGGGGATCGCTCTGTGCGCAGGTGCCGTTCCGCTGAGGGCCAATGCTGCCGGTCAGCAACAGCCGCTGCCCGTTCCGCCGCTCCTGGAGTCCCGCCGGGGCCAGCCGCTGTTTATGACGCTGCAGCGTTCGCACTGGTCGTTTACCCAAGGGACGCGTGCGCCGGTCTGGGGGGATTAACGGGCGTTACCTCGGGCCGACGATCCGCGTCTGGAAAGGGGATGACGTTAAGCTGATCTACAGTAACCGTCTGGCGGAAAACGTCTCGATGACTATCGCGGGTTTACAGGTTCCGGGGCCGCTGATGGGCGGTCCGGCGCGCATGATGTCGCCAAACGCCGACTGGGCGCCGGTACTCCCCATCCGTCAGAACGCCGCCACGCTGTGGTATCACGCCAATACGCCGAACCGTACCGCGCAGCAGGTTTATAATGGCCTGGCCGGGATGTGGCTGGTAGAGGATGAGGTCAGTAAATCGCTGCCGATCCCCAACCATTACGGTGTCGATGACTTCCCAATTATTATTCAGGACAAGCGTCTGGATAACTTCGGCACGCCGGAATACAGCGAACCCGGAAGCGGGGGGCTTTGTTGGCGATACGCTGCTGGTTAACGGTGCGCAAAGTCCTTACGTGGAAGTCTCTCGCGGTTGGGTGCGCCTGCGTTTGTTAAACGCTTCTAACTCGCGCCGCTATCAGTTGCAGATGAGTGACGGACGTGCGCTGCACGTGATCTCGGGCGATCAGGGCTTTTTGCCTGCGCCGGTGTCGGTAAAACAACTGTCGCTGGCGCCGGGCGAGCGCCGTGAAATTCTGGTCGATATGACTAATGGCGATGAAGTGTCGATTACCTGCGGCGAAGCGGCGAGCATTGTCGACAGGATCCGTGGCTTCTTTGAGCCGTCGAGCATTCTGGTTTCGACGCTGGTGCTGACGCTGCGTCCAACTGGCCTGTTACCGCTGGTCACTGACAGCCTGCCGATGCGTTTGCTGCCGACTGAAATCATGAGCGGTGCGCCGATTCGTAGCCGCGATATCAGCCTGGGCGACGATCCGGGCATCAACGGGCAACTGTGGGACGTGAACCGCATTGATGTCACTGCCCAGCAGGGTTCCTGGGAGCGCTGGACGGTGCGGGCGGATATGCCGCAGTCGTTCCACATCGAAGGCGTGTCGTTCCTGGTGCGTAACGTCAACGGCGCGATGCCGTTCCCGGAAGATCGTGGCTGGAAAGATACCGTCTGGGTGGATGGGCAGGTCGATCTGCTGGTTTACTACGGACAGCCTTCCTGGGCGCATTTCCCGTTCTACTTCCACAGCCAGACGCTGGAAATGGCGGACCGTGGTTCCATCGGTCAAATTCTGGTGAATCCGGCGCCGTAATCCTCTTCTCTCTCGCGGTGCTACGCGAGAGAGATTATCTTTCGATTTCTCTTACGTTCCGGCATATAATCGCCGGCCTTTGATTATTTTTTTACCATTTTTGGAAGCACTATGAGCGCAATATCCCTGATCCAGCCAGACAGAGATCTCTTCTCCTGGCCTCAGTACTGGGCGGCCTGTTTTGGTCCCGCTCCTTTTTTTGCCGATGTCACGCGACGAAATGGATCAACTTGGCTGGGATAGCTGCGACATTATTTTGGTTACCGGTGATGCGTATGTCGATCACCCAAGCTTTGGCATGGCGATTTGCGGCCGTATGCTGGAAGCCCAGGGCTTCCGGGTCGGCATCATTGCGCAGCCCGACTGGAACAGCAAAGACGACTTTATGCGTCTGGGCAAACCGAACCTGTTTTTCGGCGTAACCGCCGGCAACATGGACTCCATGATCAACCGCTACACCGCCGATCGCCGCCTGCGCCATGACGATGCCTACACGCCGGATAACGTCGCGGGCAAGCGACCGGACCGCGCCACGCTGGTCTATACCCAACGCTGTAAAGAGGCCTGGAAAGATGTGCCGGTGATCCTCGGCGGTATCGAAGCGAGTCTGCGTCGTACCGCGCATTACGATTACTGGTCCGATACCGTGCGCCGTTCCGTGCTGGTGGATTCTAAAGCCGATATGCTGATGTTTGGCAACGGCGAGCGTCCTCTGGTGGAAGTGGCGCACCGTCTGGCGATGGGCGAAAGCATCGACCAGATCCGCGATGTGCGTAACACCGCGATCATGGTGAAAGAAGCGCTGCCAGGCTGGAGCGGCGTGGATTCCACGCGTCTGGATACGCCAGGGAAAATTGACCCGATTCCGCATCCGTATGGTGAAGACTTACCGTGCGCGGATAACAAACCGGTGGCACCGAAAAAGCAGGAAGCAAAAGCCATTACCGTGCAACCCGCGCGTCCGAAACCGTGGGAAAAAACCTACGTTTTGCTGCCGTCCTTTGAAAAAGTGAAGGGCGACAAAGTGTTGTATGCGCACGCTTCGCGGATTCTGCATCATGAAACCAACCCCGGCTGTGCGCGTGCGCTGATGCAAAAGCATGGCGACCGCTATATCTGGATCAACCCGCCGGCGATCCCGCTCTCCACTGAAGAGATGGACAGCGTTTTTGCCCTTCCGTATAAGCGCGTGCCACACCCGGCATACGGCAACAGCCGTATTCCGGCCTACGAGATGATCCGTTTTTCCATCAACATTATGCGCGGCTGTTTCGGCGGATGTTCCTTCTGTTCGATCACTGAACACGAAGGACGCATTATTCAGAGCCGTTCTGAAGATTCGATCATCAATGAGATCGAAGCGATCCGTGATACTGTGCCTGGTTTTACCGGCGTGATCTCCGATCTCGGCGGACCGACGGCTAACATGTATATGCTGCGCTGTAAGTCACCGCGCGCAGAACAGACCTGTCGTCGCCTATCGTGTGTTTATCCGGATATCTGTCCGCATATGGATACCAACCACGAACCGACCATAAATCTCTATCGCCGTGCGCGCGATCTGAAAGGCATCAAGAAGATCCTGATCGCCTCCGGCGTGCGTTACGACATTGCCGTGGAAGATCCGCGCTATATCAAAGAGCTGGCGAGCCATCACGTTGGCGGCTATTTGAAGATTGCGCCGGAGCACACGGAAGAAGGGCCGCTGTCGAAGATGATGAAGCCGGGCATGGGCAGCTATGATCGCTTCAAAGAACTGTTCGACCTCTACTCGAAGCAGGCGGGGAAAGAGCAGTATCTGATCCCATACTTCATCTCTGCTCACCCGGGGACGCGTGATGAAGATATGGTAAATCTGGCGCTGTGGCTGAAGAAACATCGCTTCCGTCTCGATCAGGTGCAGAACTTCTACCCGTCGCCGCTGGCCAACTCGACCACCATGTATTACACCGGCAAAAACCCGCTGGGTAAAATCGGTTATAAGAGTGAAGATGTGGTGGTGCCGAAGGGCGATAAGCAGCGTCGTCTGCATAAAGCGCTGCTGCGCTATCACGATCCGGCAAACTGGCCGCTTATTCGTCAGGCGCTGGAAGAGATGGGGAAAAAACATCTGATTGGCGGACGTCGCGAGTGTCTGGTGCCTGCGCCGACGCTGGAAGAGATGCGTGAGGCGCGTCGTCAGAACCGTAACACCCGTCCGGCGCTGACCAAACACACGCCGGTGGCGCATCAGCGTCAGAGCCTTGCCGCCAATAAAAAGCGCGGTAAGGTGGCCGGGCGATAAATCAACCTTCCCGGTATAACGGGTGGGTGTGATGGTAAGCATGAGGGCTGCGCTGGCAGCCCTTTTTTTATTGCTTAATACAGTCCTAACACCTTCCACCACGCGAGACCGACGGTCAAAAAAGACTGCCTGATTAAACAGACTGATGACAAAACCCGTTCGCCACCAGACGCCCGTGGGGACATACCCGGCGCCAAACAAAATCGGCCCGCGAGCGTGAGTGTACTGCGTCAGAGAGCAATACAGGCTGCTGGTGAAGGCCAGCATCAGCGCCATGGGCGCTGCCGGAATATGCAGGTGTAGCCCGACGCCGAGAAACACGGCATACAGCGCGGCGATCTGCGCATTGCCGCTGGCAAAGAAGTAATGGGTATAGAAATAGGCGGCGTTCAGTAACAACAACACGATAACCCAGCTGGTGCCGTGCATCGTACTGCCGATGCTGTCGCCAATGAGATTGCCGAACCAGGTGGTGAAGCCCAGTTTTTTCAACTGATTCGCCATCATCAACAGTGCGGCAAACCAGATGAGCGTGTCCCACGCGCCTTTTTCGCTTTTAACATCTTCCCAGCTCAGGACGCTGCTGAGCAGCAGGATGGAAAGGCCCACGAACGACGCCGTGGTCGCATCAACGCCCAGCACATCGCCAAAAATCCACAGAATCAGCAATACGCCGACGGTGCCAAGCATCAGCCACTCACCACGCGACATCGGTCCCATTTGCGCCAGCTCGTTACGCGCCAGCGCCGGGGCATCGGGCGTGTGTTTGATTTCCGGGCGGGTCAGCCAGTACACCAGCACCGGCACGATCAGCAGCGATACCAGGCACGGCAGTAGCGCTGCCATAAACCAACTCCCCCCAGGTCAGCGTCACGCCAGCGTTAGCCGCCAGTTTTACCGCCAGCAGATTTCCGGTATAGCCGGTCATAAACAGAGCGGCGGTGACGTCGTTGACGTTACCGATACAGGTGATCAGGAACGTCCCGATTTTACTGCGCGACTCATCTTCCGGGCGAGAATCGAAACTGCGTGCCAGCGAGTCGGCAATCGGATAGATAACGCCGCCGCAGCGTGCGGTATTGCTGGGCATAGCGGGCGAGAGAATCAGGTCGGCAAAGGCCAGACCATAGGCAAGCCCCAGCGTTCTTTTTCCTAACAGACGAATCATCTGTAAGGCGATCCGTCGTCCCAGCCCGGTTTTAATAAAGCCACGGGCGATCATAAAGGCCACGACGATAAGCCAGATCAGCGAACTGTTTAACTCACTCAGGGCTGTTGTGATGGCCCCACTGGCGGTTTTATCCCCTGCGGCATAAGCGAGGGCAAAAACCGTAATCCCGATAATACCTACCGCGCCGATCGGCAAGACCTTTGCGACAATCGAGGCAATGGTGGCAACGAAGATAATAGCCGAATGCCAGGCAGGCGCGCTTAACCCTGTCGGTGGGGTCAGTTGCCAGAGTATGGCGGCAATAATAAGAATGAGAATTAATGGGAGCCATTTAACTCCCTGAGGTCTGTTTTCCGCCACAGTGTTGACACCTATAAATATTTAATATGAATTGATGTTATTTATAATAACCATTGATAATTAGTGGGTTATCTGAAGGTTATGCTGCACTGGGATGTGCGGAAAATACACTGATAACCTGGCGTCAATTGTTTCTTAATGTGTCAGAGAAAAAGCCCGGCAGGAAACCGGGCTTGAAAGGCGAGAATTAGCCGCCGAACTGGTCAGGATCGGGGCCTAAGCGTTTGCCCTGATCGAGCTTTGCAATTTCGCTCAGTTCGTCTTTATCAAGGCGGAAATCCCAGACGTCAAAATTCTCGGCGATACGCGATGGCGTAACGGATTTCGGGATCACCACCAGCCCGTTGTCGAGGTGCCAGCGAATGACAATCTGTGCCGGCGTCTTCCCGTACTTGTCTGCCAGGTCGCGAATGATTTTTTTGATCAAATACGCCTTCGCCGCCTTGCGCCAGGGGACTCCAGGATTCGGTCTGGATTTTATGCGTCGCATTCCACGCATGCAACTGGCGTTGTTGCATCAGCGGATGCAGCTCTATCTGGTTAATCACCGGCGTAACGCCCGTTTCATCAATCAGACGCTGGAGGTGGTTAACCTGGAAATTACACACCCCGATGCTCTTAATCAGCCCCTCTTTTTGTAGCTCAATCATGCCCTGCCAGGCGTCAACATAGTGATCGATTGCCGGAGCCGGCCAATGCATCAGATACAAATCAAGATAATCAAGCTGTAGTTTTTCCAGACTCTCCATCAACGCGTCGCGGGGGCGTTTCTGGTCGTCATTCCACAGTTTCGTGGTGATGAATAACTCATCGCGGGGGGATACCGGCGTCGGCTAGCGCTTTACCCACGCCGTCTTCATTTTTGTAGGCGGCGGCGGTATCAATGGAACGATAGCCGACCTCCAGTGCTTTATGAATGGCGGAGACGACCTCGTCGTTACCGGCTTTCCATACGCCTAACCCCAGTTGGGGCATTACGTTGCCATCCTGAAGCTTAATTACGGTTTGGTTTGCCATTTTTCCTCCTTCATTTACTCATCACCGGAGGGAAGCCTCCGGTGATGTGGGGTGACTTAAGTCTGGACGAAATGCCCAAAAACGAAAGTCAGAGGTGAAAAAAGCTTAGCGAGCTGCCTCGTAAATGCGGCGGCTGACATCCAGGGTAATATCTTTGTGTTCACCCAGTTGCGTCATGCCGTGCTCTTCCAGTTTCGCCAGCAAGGCCGGAATTGAACTGCCATCAAGGCCATAGCCAGACAGGCGCGTCGGGACGCCCAGTTGCTCGAAGAAATTACGGGTGGCCGCAATGGCTGCGTCGATACGCTCGTCTTCAGTGCCGTCGGTGATGTTCCATACGCGCTCGGCGTATTGCAGCAATTTAGCGCGTTTGGTATCACGTTTCTCATTCCACAGCGCGGGAAGTACGACCGCCAGCGTCTGCGCATGATCCAGACCGTGCATTGCCGTCAGTTCGTGGCCCAGCATATGCGTTGCCCAGTCCTGCGGCACGCCAGCGCCAATCAGGCCGTTCAGCGCCTGAGTCGCTGCCCACATCACGTTGGCGCGAACGTCATAGTTTTCCGGGTCTTTTAGCGCTTTCGGGCCGTCTTCAATCAGCGTCAGCAAAATGCCTTCCGCAAAGCGATCCTGAATTTTGGCATCGACCGGATACGTCACATACTGCTCAACGGTATGCACAAACGCATCAACCACGCCATTGGCCACCTGACGCGGCGGCAGGGTGTAGGTATAAACCGGGTCCAGTACCGCAAAGACCGGCTGCACATGTTCAGAATGGAAAGCCTGCTTATCGCCGGTGGTTTTGCGCGAGATAACTGCACCTTTGTTGGATTCCGAACCGGTGGCGGGCAGCGTCAGCACGGACCCCATCGGGATTGCGCTTTTGATGTCGCTCCCGCTGGTTTGCAGGATGCGCCATGGATCAACACCGTCCGGGTAATGCGCGGCAGCGGCGATAAATTTAGTGCCATCAAGGACAGACCCCCCCACCGACGGCCAGCAGGAAGGTCACCTTCTCGTCACGGGCGATTTTGACTGCGTTCATCAGCGTTTCGTAGGAAGGGTTAGGCTCGATGCCGCCAAATTCGCGCACGTCCAGACCTTTCAGGGCGTCCTGAACCTGTGCCAGTACGCCAGTCTTTTTCACACTGCCGCCACCATAGGTGATGAGAACGCGAGCATCCTGTGGGATTTGCGCACGCAGTTCAGCAATTGCGCCTTTACCAAACAGAATGCGAGTCGGGGTATGCAGATTAAAATTATTCATTGCTCGTTCCCTTATGTGGGTAAAAAAAGAGGGCAGGCGGAGGTCTGCCTGATGGAGAACATTGTGGTCGCGCACGGCTATCCTCTCAATGCTCATTTCTGCCAATGTCTTGCCCATTTCTCCAGAGTGCTGGAGAAAAACGATAAATTTGCGCACAATCAAGGCGTCGTCATCCGTTGAGAAAATAACCTGTTATGAACCGCGAAGAGATCTGTTTACTGCTGACAGATAAAGTTAAGCAGTTGAAAAACAATGAACATAAACTCAGTGAGCTGCTGCCGGACATCCGTCTGTTGTATGGTATCGAACCGGGTTTACGGACACCCGTGATGTACGACCCCGGCATCATATTTCTCTTTTCCGGCCATAAAATCGGTTACATCAATGAGCGGGTTTTCCGTTACGACGCCAATGAATACCTGCTGCTGACCGTACCTTTACCCTTCGAATGTGAAACCTATGCGACACCGGACGTACCGCTCGCCGGATTTCGCATCAATGTCGATATCCTGCAATTGCAGGAACTGCTGATGGATATTGGCGAGGACGAACATTTTCAGCCGTCGATGGCGGCAAGCGGGATCAATTCCGCGACGCTCTCTGAGGAGATTCTCTGCGCGGCAGAACGTCTGCTCGACGTCATGGAGCGCCCGCTGGACGCGCGGATCCTCGGTAAACAGATTATCCGTGAAATCCTCTATCACGTCCTGACCGGACCGCGCGGCGGTGCGCTGCTGGCGTTAGTAAGCAGGCAAACCCACTTCAGCCTGATCAGCCGCGTGCTCAAACGCATTGAAAATAAGTACACCGAAAACCTCAACGTAGAGCAACTGGCGGCTGAAGCCAACATGAGCGTCTCTGCGTTTCACCATAATTTTAAGTCAGTAACCAGCACATCGCCGCTGCAGTATCTGAAAACCTATCGGCTGCATAAGGCGCGGATGATGATCATCCACGATGGCATGAAGGCCAGCGCGGCGGCCATGCGGGTGGGTTATGAAAGCGCGTCGCAGTTCAGTCGTGAATTTAAGCGCTATTTTGGTGTGACGCCGGGAGAAGATGCGGCGCGGATCCGCACTATGCAGGGGGAGTTAACGGACGGCGCTGGCCGGATAAGCAGAACGCTATCCGGCAATCAACGTATCAGGCGCTGCAGTATTTCTTCTTAATCACTACCACCACCGTGCCGATCAACCCCGCCGCCAGCAGAAAAATGGGCAGGATCATCAGAAAGGTCATGACCTGATCTTCATGGCGCTTCACAAACGGGATCATGCTGAGCGCGTAGCCAAAGCTGGTGACCACCCCGACCCACAGCAGCCCACTCAGCCAGTTGAAAAACTGGAAGCGACGGTTGGAGAGCCCGGAAATCCCCGCCATGGTGGGCAGCAGGGTGCGCACGAACGCCAGAAAACGTCCTGCCAGCAATGCCAGCAGACCGTGGCGGTCGAACATGCAGGTCGCGCGCTGGTGGTATTTCGCCGGAAGTTGCGCCAGCCAGCCTTTTACCGTTCGCGTATTGCCCAGCCAGCGCCCCTGAATATAACTGAGCCAACAGCCGAGGCTGGCCGCTGTCGTCAGGATCAGCAGGGTAGGAACAAAGCTCATGACACCCTGCGCGACTAGTGCGCCGGCTAAAAGCAGCAGACTATCGCCGGGTAAAAATGAAGCCGGTAACAGGCCATTTTCTAAAAACAGCGTGGCGAACATCACAAAGTAGACGACGCTAACAACGTGTGGGTCCGCCAGCGCGGCAAAATCGTGTTGCCAGAGCGCAGCGATAATATCTTGAATGACAGCCATGGACTTTCCTGTGGAACAGCGTTTACGCCTTAATGGTCCTATTGTACTCCTGAACAACCCCGGATGCCTTGATCCCAGGCGCAACTCATGCAGACAATTTCGGGAAAAAGTGTCTGCACAGATGTCCATTGGCGTCAATTTTACACGATACGCGAAAATCCGGCGGCTAAATCTGCAATCAGATCGTCAACATTCTCTAAACCAATATGCACACGGATAAGCGTTCCGCTGAAATCCACACCGCCTTCCGGGCGAATTTCCGCAATCTGCTCAGGCTGATTGGCCAGAATCAGCGACTCAAATCCCCCCCACGAATAGGCCATGCTGAAAAGGCTGAAGTGATCGAGATAAGCGGACAGCTCGTCATTATTGAGCTTTTTATTCAGCACAAACGAGAACAGGCCGCTGCTGCCTGTAAAGTCACGTTTCCAGAATTCGTGTCCTTTACTGCCTGGTAACGCCGGATGATTAACCCGTGCGACCTGCGGATGGGCAGCCAGCCATTCGGCAACCTTCAGGCTGCTCTCATGATGCTGACGCAGACGTACCCCCAGGGTTCGCAGTCCGCGGCTGGTCATATAGGCGGTATCGGCATCGACCATCTGTCCCATCAAATAGGCATTCTCACGTAACTGATCCCAGCAGCGGGCATTGGCGACGGCCGTGCCGATCATGCCGTCAGAATGACCAATCAGATATTTGGTCGCGGCCTGAATGGAGATATCGATACCAAAATCGAGCGCTTTGAACAGTACGCCCGCCGCCCAGGTATTGTCGATCATGATGATGGTGTCCGGGGCGACGCGTCTGACGGCGGCGACAATCGCCGGTACGTCGTGCACTTCCATCGTCACAGAACCCGGCGACTCAAGAAACACTACTCGGGTATTGGGTTGAATATGCTTTACGATATCGGCGCCCACCAACGGATCAAACCAGCCGGTGGTGACACCCAGTTTCCCGAGGATTTTGCTACAGAAATCCTGGCTCGGCTCATAGGCCGTGTTGGTCATCAACACGTGATCGCCCTGTTCGACAAAAGCCAGAATCGTATTGGCAACGGCAGCAGCGCCGCAAGGGAAGAGCGCGCAGCCTGCGCCGCCTTCCAGTTCGCACATCGCTTCCTGCAGCGAGAAATGGGTTAATGTGCCGCGGCGTCCGTAAAAGAGTTCGCCGTTAGCGCGGTTGCGGGTGGCGTGCTTTTTTGGCCTCGACCGTTTCAAATACCAGTGATGAGGCGCGTTGAATCACGCTGTTTACCGATCCCAGCGTGTATTTTTTGCTGCGCCCGGCGCTGACCAGTTTCGTGTCCAGTTGTTTGTCTGCCATGTTGTGTTTCCTGTTTTTATACGTCTGGACGTCTAAACTACCACGAATGATAAAATACGCATCCCAGGGAATGGGATTAAGCACAATATTTTATCAAAATCGTCTCGCGTGATGTTTTACTGCGTAAACGCAAAGAAAAGAAACCAAAGGTGCGGCACTATGTAAATAGTAATGAGAACGACTATCAATTCGACGTCGTTTTGATATTATTACGCTCAGGTTTTGTGATTTGCGTCCTGGAGATACAGAGTGGGTAATAATTTGATGCAGACGGATCTTTCCGTCTGGGGTATGTATCAGCACGCCGATATTGTGGTTAAGTGCGTGATGATTGGTCTGATTCTGGCGTCAGTGGTCACCTGGGCTATCTTCTTCAGTAAGAGTGTCGAGTTCTTCTCCCAGAAGCGCCGACTGAAGCGCGAACAGCAACTGTTAGCTGACGCCCGCTCTCTGGATCAGGCAAGTGACATCGCCGCAAACTTTGCTGCTAACAGTCTCAGCACGCAATTACTCAATGAAGCGCAGAACGAACTGGAACTGTCACAGGGCAGCGAAGACAACGAAGGGATCAAAGAGCGCACCGGTTTTCGTCTTGAGCGTCGCGTTGCGGCGGCAGGACGCCATATGGGGCGTGGCAATGGTTACCTGGCGACCATCGGGGCGATTTCACCGTTTGTCGGTCTGTTCGGTACGGTCTGGGGCATCATGAACAGCTTCATCGGGATTGCGCAAACGCAGACGACTAACCTTGCCGTTGTCGCACCAGGTATTGCGGAAGCGCTGCTGGCGACGGCTATCGGTCTGGTTGCAGCTATACCCGCCGTGGTTATCTATAACATCTTCGCCCGTCAGATTGGCGGTCTTAAAGCGATGTTGGGCGATGTGGCGGCGCAGGTGCTGTTACTGCAAAGTCGCGATCTGGATCTGGATGCAAGCGCATCCGCGCATCCGGTGCGTACCGCGCAGAAATTACGTGTAGGGTAAGGCTTCATGGCAATGCGTCTTAATGAAAATCTGGACGATAACGGTGAAATGCATGAAATCAACGTGACGCCGTTTATCGACGTCATGTTGGTCCTATTGATCATCTTTATGGTGGCCGCGCCGCTGGCGACCGTGGATGTGAAGGTGAATCTGCCAGCCTCCACCAGCACGCCGCAACCGCGTCCGGAAAAACCGGTTTATCTGTCGGTGAAAGCAGATAACAGCATGTTTATTGGCAACGATCCGGTGACGGACGAAACCATGATTGCGGAACTGAACGCGCTGACCGAAGGCAAGAAAGACACCACGATCTTCTTCCGGGCAGATAAAACCGTCGATTATGAAACTCTGATGAAGGTGATGGACACCTTGCACCAGGCAGGCTATCTGAAAATTGGTCTGGTCGGTGAAGAGGTCGCGAAAGCGAAATAGCCGTGTCGTCGCGATGCGATGAGATAAAAGGCCGGGTCATGCGTTATTGCAGCCCGGCTTTTTTTATGGCTTCTCGCTTTTCTTCTGCGCCAGATGTTCATTAAGCGCGACGGTGGTGATATTGATTGTGCGGTAGTTACCTTCGGCAAGCTTACGTGTCAGGCGCAACGTTGCCGTCTCGCGTGCCAAAAAATGCTGCCAGGTACTCTCCAGACGCGCCATAATTTTGTCACGCAGTTCCGGGTTGCGCCTGATGATGGCGTTAATCGTCGCGCCATAAATTTCTTCTTTAACCTGTAGCGCATAGATTTCCCGGCGGTTTTGCCATTTCAGACGTACCAGTGCTGCAGGGATAGAGGTGACCTCCTGCGCCACACTTTCAAGAATGGCATTTTTACTGGCGATCAGCGCAGCAAGATTCTGCTTTAAGATAAATTGATCGCTTTTATTATTATCTAAAGCCAAATAGACATTGTTATCTTCAACATCTTTAATCATTGTTATCATCCAGAGAATAGAAAAGGGACGAGTCTTTTTCCCGGGTAATTAAATTAAGCCAAATTTCATTGCCGTTTTCATTTATATGCGTGGTCATTTCAGCCAGTATTTTACTTAAGGTCTGCGCGTCGATATCGCCTTCGGCCTGTAACGCATTAATAACCCGTGCGAAAGTCTCAATTTTTGCCACCCGCTCCAGACGTTCTTTAAAATGACGATCGCGTTCTTCAAGCAGGATATTTTTAGATTGCCCGGTGGGTGTGGTACTCATTAAGATATCGGCCTCATAATCGCTGAGGCTTATTTTGCCCTGAGTGAAATTAACATTGTTTTCTGCTGTTTCTTCTGTCTTGCGTGCGGCTGACAGATGAAAACGCGGCGGGACCAGATGCTCGGGAAGCATGTCACAATATCCTTTAATATCAAAAGTATAGTTATTTTTATTTGGCAGGTCGCGTTGACAATAACATGGGGTAATTTTAGAATCAAAAAAAATGGAGTCATTCTATGAACAGTATTTTTTATTCTGTCATTACTTTGCTATTGCTGACCGTCGGCGTGCTTTTATTAATGCGCGAATTTAATAAACCGCGCAACGCCGAAGAACTGGCCTCTGCGACGCAATCAATGCCGCTGACTAAAGAAGAGGGGGAGGACCATTTTTCCGCGCTGATGAATGCTATTACACCGGTATGGTACTGGCGCGTCAATCACGAATATATTGATTTCCTTCACGCAACGATAAAACGCATGACGATGGCGCAATTGAATGACACACCAGGGCTGTTTGATGCGCAACGGCGCTGTAGCGATCTCAATTCCGCGGTGTATAAATACTACGATACGATAAAAAAACGCTGTCTCAACGGCGAAAAAGTTCCCCATTCCGATCTGGATGTGCTGAACTTACGCCAGTGTTTCCGGGAGTTTAGCGTCGAGGCGTATCCTGCACTGGTAGCGCTGGTGTGGCCTGAGTATCAGCGTCCACAGGTCGAACCTAAGGACGTTTGAAGTGTGTTGATCTGATGTTGCAGAGCGGGGATATCCCGACAGACTGACTCGTCATCAGCACTGAAAAAGGCCGGGCAGCCGCGTCGCTACCCGGCTTTGTGCGTTATTTATCTGACGATGCCTGCCAGAGATTAAGCTCGCCATCAGCGACATGCTTATCGATTTGCGCCAGCTCTTCTGCAGTGAACGACAAATTCTTCAGTGCCTGCGCATTTTCTTCCAGTTGTTCCGGGCGGCTTGCGCCAATCAGGACAGATGTGACTCGATCGTCTTTCAACAACCAGCTTAACGCCATTTGCGCCATGGATTGACCGCGCTGCTGCGCCATTTCATTAAGCAGTCGCAGGCTGCTCAGGTTGGCTTCCGTCAGCATGTTTTCTGTCAGACCGCGCGCTTTCTTCCCTTCGCGCTGCATACGAGATCCTTCCGGGATGCCGTTCAAATACTTCCCGGTGAGCAATCCCTGCGCCAGTGGCGTAAAGGCGATACAGCCCGCGCCGTTAGCTTTTAACGTATCCAGCAAACCGCTTTTATCCACCCAGCGATTCAACAGATTGTAAGAAGGCTGATGGATCAGCAGTGGGATCTTCCACTCGCGCAAGAGTTCGGCCATTTTTTGCGTTCTTTCCGGCGAGTATGACGAAATACCGACATACAGCGCTTTACCGCTTTGTACGGCGTGAGCCAGCGCAGATGCCGTCTCTTCCATCGGTGTGTTTTCATCCACGCGGTGAGAATAGAAGATATCGACATAATCCAGCCCCATACGCTTCAGGCTCTGATCGAGACTGGCAAGCAGGTATTTACGCGAGCCGCCGGAGCCATAAGGGCCTGGCCACATGTCGTAGCCGGCTTTGGTCGAAATAATCAGTTCATCACGATACTGGGCAAAGTCTTCGCGCAGCAGACGCCCGAAATTTTCTTCGGCGCTGCCCGGAGGCGGCCCATAGTTATTGGCTAAATCAAAGTGAGTAATGCCTAAATCAAAGGCTTTTCGCAACAGCGCGCGCTGTGAGTCGAGGGCCTGAATGTGGCCGAAGTTGTGCCACAGACCGAGCGACAGTGCAGGGAGTTGGAGGCCACTTTTACCGCAGTAGCGGTACTGCATCGTTTCGTAGCGGCCAGGGGAGGCGTTCCAGGACATGATGTCTCCTTTCTTGTGATGAATTTTCGAAACAGCGTTTTCATTCTATGCTTATAAAATCACAAATCCGGGAGATATGCGATGCCGCGTCTGACAGCCAAAGATTTTCCCCAGCCATTACTCGATTATTATGACTACTATGCGCACGGGAAAATTTCGAAACGGGAGTTCCTCAATCTCGCAGCAAAGTACGCCGTTGGCGGGGTGACAGCGCTGGCGTTGTTCAATATGCTCAAGCCTAACTATGCGCTGGCGGAGCAGGTGAAATTTACCGATCCTGATATTTTGCCTGAGTATATTCACTATCCATCGCCAAACGGTCATGGCAACGTGCGCGGTTATCTGGTGAAGCCGGCGAACGCGACGGGTAAAGTCGCCGCCGTGGTGGTAGTGCATGAGAATCGTGGGTTGAATCCTTATATCGAAGATGTGGCGCGACGGGTGGCGAAAGCGGGGTACATTGCATTGGCGCCCGACGGCTTAAGTTCGGTGGGTGGCTATCCCGGGAACGATGAAGAAGGGAAAGTGTTGCAGCAGAAAGTGGATCCGACGAAGTTGATGAACGACTTTTTCGCTGCCATCGAGTTTATGCAAAACTACCCTGAGGCGAGCGGAAAAGTGGGGATCACCGGGTTTTGCTACGGTGGAGGCGTTTCAAATGCGGCTGCCGTGGCTTATCCGGAACTGGCGTGCGCAGTACCGTTTTATGGTCGCCAGCCTGCCGCTGCGGATGTGCCGAAGATAAAAGCGCCGATACTCCTGCATTACGCGGAACTGGATAAAAATATCAATGAAGGTTGGCCTGCGTATGAAGCCGCGCTAAAGGCCAATAATAAGGTCTTTGAAGCCTGGATCTACCCGGGCGTAAACCACGGATTTCATAATGATTCCACACCGCGTTATGACGATGCGGCCGCAGAGATAGCGTGGAAACGAACGTTAGAGTGGTTTGAGAAATATTTGCGCTAGCGAAAATTGCCCGGCAGAGACAACACAGCCGGGCAATCTGTCTCACTTAGAAGCTGTAACTCATACCGGCCTGCACGCTGGCATCGTTATCCACATCACCCGTTCCGACGTAAACGCCGGTATTCACAGAGAAGTTATGCGCGATAGTCGCATTGATGCCCGCACCAAAGATGCCCATCGTGTTGTTATGACCCGCGGTGTTGTGATAATCCGCGGCCTGGATGTCAGTATCATCACTGAACTCTTTCTGGAAGCGTGCATCGATCCACGGCATCACCTGCACATTCTTGTTCAGATCGCGGATAGCTGTCGTCAGACGAATACCCGCGCCGCCGTTCCAGGAGGAGACCTGGCTGTCAGAGAAAGCGATCTGTTGGTCGGAGAAGCTATCGGCTTTGGTCTGATCCCAGCCCAGTGTTGCATACGGTTGCAGCAGCGTTTCGCCCGGTAGCAAAATGTTGACGCCGGTACGGCCTTGCGCCATATACAGGCTGCCATCTGTAGAACCGCTCAGCGCTTCGGTCATCCCACTGGTATCGCCAGTCACGTTATTGGCTGACAGCGAGTAACGCATGTCGCCGTAGCTGAAGCTACCATCCGCGAACAGACCCCAGTCCTTACCGTTTAATGCCTGCTGCCATCCGCCGTACAGGCTGTAATAGTTGCCGTAAACGGTGTCTTTGAAGCTATCTGCGCTGTTACTGGTGTCCTGCACACGACTGCGGGTCCAGGCCAGTGCGATCCCCCCCGTTACGCTGTCGCCATTATCCAGATGCGCCGTCCAGTCAACGCCGCCCTGTGCGCCCTGGGTGATGCTCTTATAGTCAACGTCATTACTGAAGTTACCGTTCTGGTACAGGAAATCGCCCCACACCTGCGCTCCGTCCTGTTGTTCGCCAAACAGGCTGGCGAGATGCACCTGGTTCATATGATTACTGATGTCGTCAGCGACCTGATGGCCCGCCTGTTCGGCGGCATCCAGACCGGCAATCAGACCCTGAACGTCGCTTGCCAGCGCCCCCTGGGAACTGCTGAACAGGATATTCCAGGTCTGGCTATTCTCCGCTTTCAGCATCGTCTGCGGTGAGGTGTCGGCAGCGACAATATCCAGGCTGTTGTCGTAGTTGTAGGCACCGCTGCGGTTTTCAACGGATTGCTGCCCGTTAGTGAATGAGGCGGCTGCGTAGGTTTTTGGGTCAGCGGTGCCCGAGGTCCTGAAGGAGCCCAGCATCAGGTTTGACTGATTCTGTGAGGACGGAGAAATACTGTTCACGATGACAGTATTATTCGTTCCCGTAATAGTGCCAAAATCAACAAAGCTGTCGGTACTCATGCTGACCGACGCATTGCTGCCCGTCGTGCTGGCGACCAGTCTTGAACCACTTTGCAGGTTCCAGATTGTCGCATCGTTAATCGTATCGATGTTGATGCTGTTATTACTGGTGGTATTGACCGTTTCGAACTGACTGATTTGGCCGGAAACAGAGCTGCCTGCATCCATTGACAGGGAATCGCTACCGTCGCCGCCGTTAACATTGCCGCTCACGTGGGAGTTATTCGTCAGTACCACCGTGTCATTACCCGCCCCTGTCGTAATATCTCCCTTGACGTTGGCATTATTTTGCAACGTGATGGTGGTATTGCCGGTGTTCGCGCTGGCGTCCACGTTGCCATTAATGGCACTGTTATCGACCGTAATATTATTACTTGAATCGCCACTCAGAATGACATTACCGTTGATGCTGCTGTTGTTGGTGAGAGAAATTTTGCTCGTTCCCTTTCCATTTTCATTTTCTATACCGACTTCACCGGTTACGCTGCTGTTATTCAGTGAAAGCGACGTATTGGTGGTACCAAACATCGCGACGGCAAGATCGCTATTCGCATCAAGGTTAGCGCCTTCAAATACTGTCTTTTTCAAAAAGTCAGCGGCTTTATCAGGATTCAACGCCACTCGACTCTCGGTGCCATTTACCGTCGAATTGGTCAGTGAAATTGTGGTATCAGAATTTTCGCTACCGGCATAAATACCGCCTTTATCCAGGGTGCTGTCGCTCATGGATATCGTTTGTGTCCCTGCGCCACCGCTCATAATACTGCCGTGTAAAACGCTGCCATTAGTAATATTGGCAGTATGATAACCGTTATCAGCAGGATCGAGATAAATGGCCGCACCCAGCATATAATCCTTTTTTATTCGGATATAAAACAGCATCGTTTTCGCCATTTAGCGTCGAATGATCGACAGTGACAGTGGTATTGGTGGTGAAGCCGACATCGCCCACTTCAATCATATCGACGGTTGCGCCGTTGGTAACGGTAATATTTGCCGTGCCACCCTTACTCCCCTGGATATAACTGCCGGTCATATTTGTGCCGCTAACGATTAACGACTGGGTATCGTCTGCACCGGTATGCCCATTCATAAAAATCGAGCCTGATGTTGGGTCCGCCATTACCGCATTGCTCACACCTGTGTCTTGCTGATAAACGTTAATTCCGTCTGTGGTTGTGGCAGCCCTTAAACCGCAGGTCTGTGAGGTATTTCCATCAGCACATGGTGTGTTAGTGGCAGCGGAAGCATAAGCGCTAAAGGAGGCTAAAGCGACGAATACACATTGGGATAATAGTGTACGGTTCATTATTTTGCGCATTTTTAATTCCATTTGGGATTGGATTGAATTTGATCTCTTTTTTAATGGAAATAAATGGAATTAAGAAACATCTTAAGTGGTGCAGATGTAATAAAGTCTAAAATTGGACTCAAAATGATTAGGTGACATTTCTATTTTTCAAACTGATTAATAACGTACTTCGCATTTTTAAAATCAATGTTGCAGTTCGCTTAGTGGGCAAATTATTAGGCTCTTATCTAAATTCTGCGCAATCCATAGACAGGATCGAATAAACCCCATAACCCATTCGGAACATGAGGGTAATTTGCTGAGCAAGTGTTTTACATTTTCACATTCGCTGAAAAGATAAAACATCTCCTTTGCAAAGGGATTTCATACTCTGAGATTGTTTTTTTCTCACACAGGATGACCGCAATTATTTTTATAAAAAAGAGTTCTGAAAGATTATAACTTCGTCCGTTTCTGCCGATAACGAGATTAAGACTCGCCTCTGGGCGACTTTTCCCTAACGGCAAGGAACAACTATGCAACTACTTCGTAATTTCACTATCCGTGTCGTCATGCTGACGATTCTGGGTATTTTCTGTTTAATGTGGGTGGGTGTGGGTTTGTACAGCACCTGGTCTCTTTCCCGTGTCGCGGAAGGCAACGAAGTCGATCGCCATCTTGTTCGCCAGATGACGGTGCTCAGCCAGGGCAACGATCAGTATTTCCGTTTTGTTACCCGACTCAGCCGTGCGATGGAGTTGAAAGCCAGCGGCGGAACGCCAGATTTCGCCCCCGTGCAGCAGGCGCTGGATAATATGAGCAAAAAGTTGCAGGAAATGAAAACACTCTCGCCTGGGCCAATGGATCCTGAGGTTGCCGCAGCAGTGCTGGCGAGTTGGCAGGATCTGCTCGATAAAGGCGTCACGCCGCAAATGCAACTGGCGCAGCAGGGCACGCAGAGCGCCTGGAGTGAGCAGGCGAATAATGTGACGCCTGCGCTGAGCCGGGCGTTTGGTGCCAGTGCGGAACGCTTTAATAAGGCCGCAGGCGTGATGCTCGATCAAACCCGCGTGATGGTGGACGGTAAAACGTCGATCATCCGTACCCTGATCATTGGCGCGGTGATCCTGGGCATTGCAATCCTCTTCTTCACCGATCGCTATCTGGTGACCATGCTGGTGAAACCGCTGGCGCGGATCCGTCAACAGTTTCGCCAGATAGCTCAGGGCGATCTCAGCCAGCCGATTGACGATATTGGGCGTAACTGCGTCGGTCAACTGGTGCCTTTATTGCGCGCAATGCAGGACAGTCTGCGCGACGCGGTCCACACCATCCGTTCCGGCAGTGACAATATCTGGCGGGGCGCCACTGAAATCTCCAGCGGTAACAATGACCTTTCATCACGAACGGAAGAGCAGGCCGCGGCGCTGGAAGAGACGGCCGCCAGCATGGAACAGCTTACCGCCACGGTGAAGCTGAATGCGGATAACGCGCGTCAGGCTAGCCTTCTGGCAGATGCCGCATCACACACCGCAGGAAAAGGCGGCTCGCTGGTGTCTGAAGTGGTTGAAACCATGGACGGGATTTCCGCCAGCTCGAAGCAGATTGCTGAAATCACAACCGTCATCAATAGTATTGCTTTCCAGACCAACATTCTTGCATTGAACGCTGCGGTCGAAGCGGCGCGTGCGGGTGAGCAAGGGCGTGGATTTGCTGTCGTCGCCGGTGAAGTACGTAATCTGGCAAGCCGTAGTGCAAACGCGGCAAAAGAGATTGAAACGCTGATTGCTGAATCCGTGCGCCGTGTCGACCACGGCGCGACCCTGGTGAAGGATACCGGCTCAACGATGGAGGCAATTCTGCGTGGCGTGACGGAAGTGAACACCATTATGAAGCAGATTGCTTCGGCGTCTGAAGAGCAGAGCAAAGGGATTTCTCAGGTGGGCGTTGCGATTACTCAGATGGATGGCGTCACGCAGCAAAACGCCGCGCTGGTGGAGCAGGTTTCCGCCGCCGCTGCGGCGCTGGAGAGACAAACGGAAGACTTACAACGTTCTGTGCAACAATTCCGGTTATCGCAAAATGACGCCCCCCAGTCTCCCCGAAAAAGGTGCCGCTCCTGCCGGGCAGCGACGCCCGGAGCCCGCTGCGGCAGGCGATGAATGGGTGGCATTCTAAGGCCCAGTAAAAAAGTCGCTGAACCCTCTGGCCTTTGCTTAAAAAATCGCTATATAATTTATTGTATAGCGATTAAGGAGAGGTCATGAACAATCATTTTGGCAAGGGCCTGATGGCCGGATTACGCGCCACGCAGGCTGACAGCGCCCGAAATGTGGCGAAATTTTGTTCGGATTATAAACGTGGCTTCGTATTAGGATTCTCGCATCGCATGTTTGAAAAAACCGGCGACAGGCAACTCAGCGCCTGGGAAGCGGGGATCCTGACGCGCCGCTATGGGTTAGATAAAGAAATGGTGATGGATTTCTTTCGGGAAAATCAGTCCAGCATCACGATTCGTTTTTTCATGGCCGGCTATCGACTCGAAGGTTGATCCAAAGGGGGGTATTATCTTGCTTTAATTAATTACACTACCGGCTATTCCCTTCGTTTTAGTATCCCCTCGCAGTATCATAGGCTACATAACCATAACAAAAGTGTGGTAAATGGCGCACCGATCGCAGTTACGGTTTTGCGATTGATGCAAAATAAGAGCCAGGTCTTCGTAACGGAATAACTATAAAATGACTGGAGATAACACTCTCATCAATTCCCATGGCGTCAACCGCCGTGATTTCATGAAGCTTTGTGCAGCACTCGCCGCCACAATGGGGCTCAGCAGCAAAGCCGCCGCCGAAATGGCTGAGTCGGTATCCCGTCCGCAGCGCCCGCCGGTTGTCTGGATTGGTGCTCAGGAATGCACGGGCTGTACCGAATCCCTGCTTCGCGCGACCCACCCCACGGTAGAAAACCTTGTCCTGGAGACCATCTCTCTGGAATATCATGAGGTGCTTTCCGCCGCCTTCGGCCACCAGGTTGAAGAGAACAAACACAATGCGCTCGAGAAGTACAAAGGGCAGTATGTGTTGGTCGTTGATGGTTCCATCCCGCTAAAAGATAACGGTATTTACTGCATGGTTGCCGGTGAGCCCATTGTGGATCATATCCGCAAAGCGGCAGAAGGCGCGGCAGCGATTATCGCTATCGGTTCCTGCGCTGCGTGGGGCGGCGTCGCCGCTGCTGGCGTGAACCCAACCGGTGCGGTTGGCCTGCAGGAAGTTCTGCCGGGTAAAACCATCATCAACATTCCGGGCTGTCCGCCGAACCCGCATAATTTCCTGGCGACGGTTGCCCATATCATTACTTACGGTAAGCCGCCGAAGCTGGATGCGAAAAACCGTCCAACCTTCGCCTATGGCCGCCTTATTCACGAACATTGCGAACGTCGTCCGCACTTCGATGCCGGGCGCTTCGCCAAAGAGTTCGGCGATGAAGGCCACCGTGAAGGCTGGTGCCTCTACCACCTTGGTTGTAAAGGTCCAGAAACCTGGGGTAACTGTTCCACACTACAATTCTGCGACGTTGGTGGCGTATGGCCGGTCGCGATTGGTCACCCATGCTACGGCTGCAACGAAGAAGGCGTTGGTTTCCATAAGGGCATTCACCAACTTGCTCATGTGGAAAACCAGACACCCCGCTCCGAAAAACCTGATGTGAACATGAAAGAGGGCGGCAACGTGTCTGCGGGTGCCATTGGGTTACTCGGCGGCGTCGTTGGTCTGGTTGCCGGCGTCAGCGTGATGGCGGTTCGTGAACTGGGGCGTCAGCAAAAGAAAGATAACGCTGACTCACGGGGAGAATAACCGTGAACAGACGTAACTTTATCAAAGCAGCCTCCGGCGGGGCGTTGCTGTTAGGCGCTGCGCCGTCTATCAGCCACGCGGCTGCAGAAAATCGCCCGCCCATCCCCGGTTCTCTGGGTATGTTGTATGACTCGACGCTGTGCGTGGGCTGTCAGGCCTGTGTGACCAAGTGTCAGGATATCAACTTCCCGGCGCGTAACCCGGAAGGGGAGCAGACCTGGTCGAACAACGACAAGCTGTCGCCGTACACCAATAACATTATTCAGGTGTGGCGTAGCGGCACAGGCGTGAATAAAGATCAGGAAGAGAACGGCTATGCATACATTAAGAAACAGTGTATGCACTGCGTCGATCCCAACTGCGTTTCCGTCTGCCCGGTTTCCGCGCTGAAAAAAGATCCCAAAACCGGCATTGTTCATTACGACAAAGACGTCTGTACCGGCTGCCGTTACTGCATGGTTGCCTGTCCATACAATGTGCCGAAATATGACTATAACAACCCGTTTGGTGCGCTTCACAAATGTGAACTGTGTAACCAGAAGGGCGTTGAGCGTCTTGATAAAGGCGGCTTGCCGGGCTGTGTCGAGGTTTGCCCTGCGGGCGCGGTGATTTATGGCACTCGCGAAGAGCTGATGGCTGAGGCGCAAAAACGTCTGGCGCTGAAGCCTGGCAGCGAATACCACTATCCACGCCAAACCCTGAAAACGGGCGATACCTACGTGCATACCGTACCGAAGTACTATCCGCATCTTTACGGTGAGAAAGAGGGCGGCGGAACTCAGGTGTTGGTACTGACCGGAGTGCCTTACGAGAATCTGGATCTGCCGAAGCTGGATGAGATTTCAACCGGCGCGCGTTCCGAACATGTTCAACACACCCTGTATAAAGGCATGATGCTACCACTGGCCGTGCTGGCGGGCTTGACCGTGCTGGTTCGTCGTAATACCAAAAACGACCATCACGACGGAGGAGACGATCATGAGTCATGATCCTAAACCGCTGGGCGGCAAAATTATCAGCAAACCGGTCATCATCTTCGGGCCGTTAATCATCCTCTGTATGCTCTTGATCGTGAAGCGTCTGGTATTTGGATTGGGGTCTGTCTCCGATCTGAACGGCGGTTTCCCGTGGGGCGTCTGGATTGCCTTTGACCTGTTGATCGGCACCGGCTTTGCCTGTGGCGGTTGGGCGCTGGCGTGGGCGGTGTATGTCTTCAACCGGGGACAATACCATCCGCTGGTGCGTCCGGCGCTGCTGGCGAGCCTGTTTGGTTATTCACTGGGTGGCTTGTCGATCACCATTGATGTGGGTCGCTACTGGAACCTGCCGTATTTCTACATTCCGGGCCACTTTAACGTGAACTCGGTGTTGTTCGAAACGGCGGTCTGTATGACCATCTATATCGGGGTGATGGCGCTGGAGTTTGCTCCTGCGCTGTTTGAACGACTGGGCTGGAAGGTGTCGTTAAAACGCCTGAACAAGCTGATGTTCTTCATTATCGCCCTGGGCGCTCTGCTGCCGACGATGCACCAGTCTTCAATGGGATCGCTGATGATCTCGGCGGGTTACAAAGTGCATCCGTTGTGGCAAAGCTATGAAATGCTGCCGTTATTCTCGGTATTAACCGCGTTCATCATGGGCTTCTCGATCGTCATTTTTGAAGGTTCGCTGGTTCAGGCCGGTCTGAAAGGCAATGGTCCGGATGAGAAGAGCCTGTTTATTAAGCTGACGAATACGATCAGCGTGATGCTGGCGATTTTTGTCGTCCTGCGCTTCGGTGAGCTGATTTACCGGGACAAGCTGTCGTATGCCTTTGCCGGCGATTTCTACTCGGCCATGTTCTGGCTTGAAGTCGTACTGATGCTCTTCCCGCTGGTCGTCCTGCGCGTTGCTAAATGGCGTAATGATTCACGCATGTTGTACCTGTCTGCGCTCAGCGCGCTGCTCGGTTGCGCGACATGGCGTCTGTCCTATTCGCTGGTGGCATTTAATCCAGGCGGCGGTTACCACTACTTCCCAACCTGGGAAGAGCTGTTGATTTCTATTGGTTTTGTGGCTATTGAGATTTGCGCTTACATCGTACTCATTCGTCTACTGCCGATACTTCCTCCTTTAAAACAAAACGATCACAATCGTCATGAGGCGAGCAAAGCATGAGCCAGAGAATTACTATTGATCCTGTAACCCGTATTGAGGGGCACTTACGTATCGATTGCGAAATCGAAAACGGCGTTGTATCAAAAGCATGGGCCTCCGGTACCATGTGGCGCGGCATGGAAGAGATCGTGAAAAATCGCGATCCGCGTGATGCGTGGATGATTGTGCAACGTATTTGCGGCGTTTGTACGACCACGCACGCGATCTCCTCGGTTCGTGCGGCAGAAAGCGCGCTGAACATTGACGTTCCGGTTAACGCACAATACATCCGTAACATCATTCTTTCAGCGCATACCACTCATGACCATATCGTTCACTTCTATCAGCTTTCGGCGCTTGACTGGGTGGACATCACGTCTGCACTGAATGCCGATCCGGCGAAAGCTTCTGCAATGCTGAAGGGCGTGTCGACCTGGCACCTGAACAGCGCGGAAGAGTTCACGAAGGTTCAGAACAAGATCAAAGACCTGGTTGCCAGCGGCCAGTTGGGGATTTTCGCTAACGGTTACTGGGGACACCCGGCGATGAAACTGCCGCCGGAAGTGAACCTGATTGCGGTAGCTCACTATCTGCAGGCGCTGGAATGCCAGCGTGATGCCAACCGCGTGGTGGCGCTGCTGGGCGGTAAAACGCCGCACATTCAGAACCTGGCGGTGGGTGGCGTTGCTAACCCGATCAACCTCGACGGCCTGGGCGTTCTGAACCTGGAACGTCTGATGTACATCAAGTCTTTCATCGACAAGCTGGGCGACTTTGTTGAACAGGTGTACAAGGTCGATACTGCAGTTATCGCCGCATTCTATCCAGAATGGCTGGAGCGCGGTAAGGGGGGCTGTTAACTATCTGGCCGCGCCGGAATTCCCGACCGACGGTAAAAACGGTAGCTTCCTGTTCCCTGGCGGTTATATCGAGAATGCCGATCTGGCGAGCTATCGTCCGATCACCTCTCACTCTGACGAGTACCTGATCAAAGGGATTCAGGAGAGTGCGAAACACGCCTGGTATAAAGACGAAGCACCGCAGGCTCCGTGGGAAGGCACCACGATCCCTGAGTACGACGGATGGTCTGACGACGGAAAATATTCGTGGGTGAAATCACCAACCTTCTACGGCAAAACGGTAGAAGTGGGGCCGCTGGCGAATATGCTGGTTAAACTGGCATCCGGGCGCGAGTCCACGAAGGCGAAGCTGAACGAAATCGTTGCGATTTATCAGAAGCTGACCGGTAAAACCATCGAAGTCGCACAACTGCATTCCACGCTGGGGCGTATTATTGGTCGTACCGTTCACTGCTGTGAGCTGCAGGGTATCCTGCAGAATCAGTACAGCGCGCTGATCGCGAATATTGGCAAGGGCGATCACACCACGTTTGTGAAACCGAATATTCCGGCGACAGGCGAATTTAAAGGTGTGGGCTTCCTTGAGGCACCGCGCGGGATGCTTTCTCACTGGATGGTGATTAAAGACGGTATCATCAGTAACTATCAGGCGGTCGTGCCGTCAACCTGGAACTCTGGCCCGCGTAACTTCAATGATGACGTTGGGCCGTACGAACAGTCTCTGGTCGGTACGCCGATCGCCGATCCGGAAAAACCGCTGGAAGTGGTGCGTACGATTCACTCCTTCGACCCTTGCATGGCATGTGCGGTGCACGTTGTTGATGCCGACGGGAACGAAGTTGTCTCTGTGAAGGTTCTGTAATGCGGATTTTAGTCTTAGGGGTCGGCAATATTTTGTTGACCGATGAAGCCATCGGAGTGCGTATCGTTGAGGCCTTAGAGCAGCGATACGTATTGCCGGATTTCGTTGAGATCCTCGATGGCGGCACGGCGGGAATGGAACTTCTTGGCGATATGGCGAACCGGGATCATCTGATCATCGCGGACGCCATTGTCTCAAGAAAAAACACGCCGGGTACGATCATGGTCCTGCGGGATGATGAAGTCCCGGCGCTGTTTACCAACAAAATCTCCCCGCATCAGTTAGGCCTGGCCGACGTACTGTCGGCCCTGCGTTTCACCGGCGAATTTCCGAAAAAAGCTGACGCTGGTTGGCGTTATTCCGGAATCGCTGGACCCGAACATTGGCTTAACGCCAACGGTTGAAGCGATGATTGAACCTGCGCTTGCGCAGGTTCTGGCCGCGCTGCGTGAGTCAGGTGTTGACGCTCTCCCACGGGAGGCCGCTCATGTCTGAGGAGATTTCCGGATTCCAGACTGCCCCGAGGACGCAGGTTCAGGCTGCATTTGAAGCGATTGCGCAGCATTCAATGCACGATCTCTCGTTCCTGCATCCCAGCATGCCGGTGTATGTTTCGGACTTTACGCTGTTTGAAGGGCAGTGGACGGGATGCGTGATAACGCCGTGGATGCTGAGTGCGCTGATTTTCCCCGGTCCAGATCAGCTCTGGCCGGTGCGCAAAGTCAGTGAAAAACTTGGTCTGCGTCTGCCATATGGTGAGATGACGTTCACGGTGGGCGAACTGGATGGCGTATCGCAATATCTCTCCTGTTCCTTGATGTCGCCGCTCAACCACAGTATGTCGGCTGAAGAGGGCGTACGTCTGGCTGATGACTGCGCGCGCATGCTGTTGTCGTTGCCGGTCAGTCATCCGGATGCGCCCCAGACGAGTCGGCGTGCGCTGCTCTTCGGGCGTCGGAGCGGCGAGAATGCATGAGCTGTCTCTTTGCCAGAGTGCGGTTGAAATCATTCAACAGCAGGCTGAGCAGCACGGTGTAAAGCGCGTCACCGGCGTGTGGCTGGAGATTGGCGCGCTTTCCTGTGTCGAAGAGAGTGCGGTACGTTTTAGTTTTGATATCGTCTGCCAGGGTACGGTCGCGCAGGGTTGTGAGTTGCACATCGACTACAAACCGGCGCAGGCATGGTGTTGGGATTGCAGCCAGGTAGTTGAAATCACGCAGCACGATGCGCGATGTCCGCGTTGTCATGGCGACCGACTGCGTGTTGATACCGGCGATTCGCTGAAAGTGAAAAGTATTGAAGTTGAATAACCCATGATGTGACATGGGGCGGAGTCAGATATGTGTATAGGCGTACCGGGCCAGGTTTTGGCCGTTGGCGAAGATATTCACCAGTTAGCCCAGGTGGAAGTGTGCGGCATCAAGCGTGATGTGAATATTGCGCTGATCTGTGAAGGTCATCCCGCAGAACTGGTCGGGCAGTGGGTGTTGGTCCATGTGGGGTTTGCGATGAGTATCATCGATGAAGCGGAAGCCAAAGCCACGCTCGATGCGCTACGCCGTATGGAGTACGACGTCACCAGCGCATGAGAATGAATGCCGGATAGGTTCTGTCCGGCATTTTTTTGCGTTAATTCTGGCGTTTATCTTCGGTATTGGTCTCGAAATCGCTGGCATCATGACGTTCATGAAGCTGCTCATTCAATGGCCCGTTGGTCCGGTTCACAATCCGCCCGCGTTTAACTGCCGGACGTTCAGCTATCTCTTTTGCCCAACGCTGCACATTTTTGTAGCTGCCCGCGTCAAGAAATTCTGCCGCATCGTACACATTGCCCAGCACCACGTTGCCAAACCACGGCCAGATAGCCATATCGGCAATGGTGTACTCATCGCCTGCCACGTAAGCGTTATTCGCCAGCTGTTTATCCAGCACGTCGAGCAGGCGTTTAGCTTCCATCGTAAAGCGGTTGATCGCGTACTCAATCTTCACCGGCGCGTAGTGATAGAAGTGACCGAAGCCGCCGCCGAGGAACGGCGCTGCACCCTGCAGCCAGAACAGCCAGTTCAATGTCTCTGTACGTTTTGCTAAATCCTGTGGCAGGAAATAACCATATTTTTCTGCCAGATACAGTAGGATCGAGCCCGACTCAAACACGCGCACCGGCGGATTCTGCGAATGATCGCGCAGTGCCGGGATCTTCGAGTTAGGGTTTACCTCCACAAAGCCGCTGGAGAACTGATCCCCTTCGCCAATGCGAATCAGCCAGGCATCATATTCCGCACCGCTCACTCCCTGTGCCAGCAGTTCTTCCAGCATGATGGTGACTTTCTGACCGTTCGGCGTGCCCAGCGAATAAAGCTGAAGCGGATGTTTACCGACCGGAAGCGTTTTGTCGTGCGTCGGACCGGAGACAGGACGGTTGATGTTGGCAAACGCACCGCTATTGGATTTTTCCCACGTCCAGACTTTCGCGGGTTGATAAGTGTTATCTGACATGTTGACCTGCCTTCTGAGTGGTTGTGTTGAAGCAGTGTAGCAGGTCGCCATCCGTACCTTTAACAGATCGGCACATTTACACCTGCCTATTTTTTGTTGTTGCGCATGCACCCGCTGCGTTGAGGTGTATGATGGTCGGCGGTGTAGGGCAGGCAAGCAGAAGCTGCCCAGCCGTACAGTTTTGAGGTAAGGTGCATGAGCAAAGGAACGACCAGTCAGGATGCCCCGTTCGGGACATTATTGGGCTATGCCCCCCGGTGGTGTAGCGATCTACTCTTCAGATTACAGCTCCCTCGACCCGCGGGACTATGACGATGACGCCGCGTTTCGCAGCTACATCGACAACGAATATATGGGCCATAAATGGCAGTGCGTCGAATTCGCGCGCCGTTTTCTCTTCCTGAATTATGGTGCGGTGTTCACCGATGTCGGCATGGCGTGGGAGATTTTTTCGCTGCGTTTCCTGCGCGAAGTGGTGAACGACAACATTCTGCCGTTGCAGGCGTTTCCTAACGGTTCACCTCGCGCACCGGTCGCCGGGGCGCTGCTCATCTGGCAGAAAGGCGGAGAATTTAAAGACACCGGCCACGTTGCGATTATCACGCAACTGCTGGACAACAAAATCCGCATCGCCGAGCAGAACGTCATTCACACGCCGCTTCCTCCCGGACAGCAATGGACGCGTGAGCTGGAGATGGTGGTGGAAAATGGCTGCTATACCCTGAAAGACACCTTTGACGACACCACTATTCTGGGCTGGATGATCCAGACCGACGATACCGGGCACAGCCTGCCGCAGCCGGAGATCGCCAATGATTCGCTGAATATTGGCGCGGCAAGACTGGAAGAAAAGGGCCAGTTTGACGGTAAATGGCTGGATGAACAGGATCCGCTGCAAAAAGCCTATGTGATGGCGAACGGTCACGTGATCAATCAGGATCCGTATCAGTATTTCACGATGACCGAGAGTGCCGAACAGGAGTTGATCAAAGCGACCAACGAGCTGCATCTGATGTATCTGCACGCTACAGACAAGGTGCTGAAAGACGACAACCTGCTGGCGCTGTTCGACATTCCTAAAATCCTCTGGCCGCGTTTGCGTCTCTCCTGGCAGCGTCGACGCCACCATATGATCACCGGTCGTATGGATTTCTGCATGGATGAGCGCGGGCTGAAGGTGTACGAATACAACGCTGATTCCGCGTCGTGCCATACCGAAGCGGGGCTGATCCTCGAACGCTGGGCGGAGCAGGGCTATACCGGAAAAGGACATAACCCGGCGGAAGGACTGATCAATGAGCTGGCGGGGGCCTGGAAGCACAGCCACGCGCGTCCTTTCGTGCACATCATGCAGGATAAGGATATTGAGGAGAACTACCACGCACAGTTTATGCAGCAGGCGCTGCATCAGGCCGGGTTTGAAAGTAAGATCCTGCGTGGGCTGGATGAACTGCGCTGGGACGATGCCGGTCAGTTGATTGATGGCGACGGGCGGTTGGTGAACTGCGTCTGGAAAACCTGGGCGTGGGAAACGGCGATTGAACAGGTGCGTGAAGTCAGCGAAACCGAGTATGCCGCGGTGCCGATTCGTACCGGGCATACCCATCAGGACGTACGGTTGATCGATGTGCTGCTGCGCCCTGAAGTGCTGGTCTTTGAGCCGCTGTGGACGGTAATCCCGGGTAACAAAGCGATCCTGCCGATCCTGTGGCAACTCTTCCCGCACCACCGCTATCTGCTGGATACCGATTTTGTCGTCAATGATGAGCTGGCTCAAACCGGTTATGCGGTGAAACCAATTGCTGGTCGTTGTGGCAGCAATATCGATCTGGTCAGCCATCAGGAAGAACTGCTGGACAAAACCAGCGGGAAATTTGCTGCGCAGAAGAACATCTATCAGCAATTATGGTGCCTGCCAAACGTTGCCGGTAAATACATTCAGGTGTGCACTTTTACCGTTGGCGGCAACTACGGCGGCACCTGCCTGCGCGGCGACGAATCGCTGGTTATTAAAAAAAGAGAGCGATATCGAACCGCTGATTGTGCTGAAGGGGTGAGCTCTCAGCAGGATACGGTTAAAGCCGGAGCATGTCCTAATGCCGGGTTGCTGACCGATATAGTCGTTGTGTAAAAATCCGTAATCTCCCAGGGATTACGGATTTTTTTATGTTTCTTAATCTGGTTCCCAGTATTGTCTGTTTGCGGTTGCATTGGCAGGTGATGCTGCCAACTTACTGATTTAGTGTATGATGGTGTTTTTGAGGTGCTCCAGTGGCTTCTGTTTCTATCAGCTGTCCCTCCTGTTCAGCTACTGACGGGGTGGTGCGTAACGGCAAAAGCACCGCCGGACATCAGCGCTATCTCTGCTCTCACTGCCGTAAAACATGGCAACTGCAGTTCACTTACACCGCTTCTCAACCCGGTACGCACCAGAAAATCATTGATATGGCCATGAATGGCGTTGGATGCCGGGCAACTGCCCGCATTATGGGCGTTGGCCTCAACACGATTTTACGTCACTTAAAAAACTCAGGCCGCAGTCGGTAACCTCGCGCATACAGCCGGGCAGTGACGTCATCGTCTGCGCGGAAATGGACGAACAGTGGGGCTATGTCGGGGCTAAATCGCGCCAGCGCTGGCTGTTTTACGCGTATGACAGGCTCCGGAAGACGGTTGTTGCGCACGTATTCGGTGAACGCACTATGGCGACGCTGGGGCGTCTTATGAGCCTGCTGTCACCCTTTGACGTGGTGATATGGATGACGGATGGCTGGCCGCTGTATGAATCCCGCCTGAAGGGAAAGCTGCACGTAATCAGCAAGCGATATACGCAGCGAATTGAGCGGCATAACCTGAATCTGAGGCAGCACCTGGCACGGCTGGGACGGAAGTCGCTGTCGTTCTCAAAATCGGTGGAGCTGCATGACAAAGTCATCGGGCATTATCTGAACATAAAACACTATCAATAAGTTGGAGTCATTACCCTCTTGGCAAAAGCTTAATTCTTGGGTAGTAGTGAATTATAAAAATGATGATTCAGTTGGAATTATACTCCTACTTTTTAAAAAAGTACTTAGACTACTGTTGAAATGCCCGGTTAGTGAGGGGATATTTTTGACTGAGTATATTGGTGTTATTTACTCATATAATACTGATAGCTTCTGTTTACAGCTAAATCAGATATTCCCTTAGCGTTGAATTATCAAGAATAATTAGAAATGCGATCATCCTAAACTGTATGTGGACAGACTATGGTGAAAATTAACAGAAAGCCTGTTAAAGGGTATCGATGCCTTTAAAAAAGATGAAGCATCTGCAAAAATGGCGACAAATCCTGCAAATCGATAATGTGTTGCGACGACCAGGAATCTACCGTAGACCTAAAAGCAAAAAACCGCCTTTTGGGCGGGTTCTCTGAATAGTGGTGCCCGGACTCGGACTAACGCCGCAGGCGTTGAACAGTGCGCTTGTCGCGCTGACCCCGAAGGGGTGAGCCGCTTGCGGCGAATAATCGAACGGAGTTCGATGAGGAGTCCGGTTCTCCAAAAGCAAAAACCCGCCTTTTGGGCGGGTTCTCTGAATAGTGGTGCCCGGACTCGGAATCGAACCAAGGACACGGGGATTTTCAATCCCCTGCTCTACCGACTGAGCTATCCGGGCAACGGGGCGCATTAAAACCGATCCGCCTCGTTTCGTCAACGAAATTTCTTCAAATCGACGAAGACTGCACAATCTATCACCACTTTGCTGTTATTGCACGCATTCTCAGGCGAAGTACGCGGTCCAGGCGGCAGAAAGCGGCATCGCCAGCAGTAGCGCGGGGAGCATATTGACCACGGCAAACATTTTGATTCCGCAGATGCGTAAACCGGTGGCAACCAGCAATAATCCCCCCGACCGAACTGAAATCGGCCATCATTGCGGGGGTGGTGAGTGGCAAAATCAACGCCGCGCAGGTCGCCAGCGAAAGCTGGATGAGCAGCATCGGAGCCGAGATAGCCGAAACGGCAATACCGAGCGAACAGGCGAAGATCATGGCGGTAAAGAAATCGAGGAAGGATTTAGCAATCAGGATGCTCGGATCGCCGGTCATCCCTTCGCGCATCGCCCCAAAAATCCCCGTCCCGCTGGCGCAGAACAACACGATGATGGCGACGTAGTTCTGGATAAACGACTCATGAGGTTGCTTTTTACCTGGCCTCATAAAGAGAGTTTGCGCTTTGGCGACCGCGTTATTGATCCCCTTTTCCAGATAACAGAATTCACCAATTAACGCGCCAACCAGCGTCGCCAGCACCATGACGGGAAGATTGGCGCATTTGACCACCAGTAAGATACCAATGCCAAGTGATGCAAGACCAAAAATAGAGGTCATTGAGACACGAATCCGTTCCGGTAAACGTTGGCTAAGAAGGGCGCCGATAACGCCACCCACCAAAACGGCGCTGGCGTTAATAAAAGGTCCGATTACCACGTTTGCTCCCACTCATTATGTTTTCAGATTGCATTATTATGACCTGGTTCTCATTTCCAGTGTTGTTTAACCGCAACAAGTGTGCATAAGAATTAAATCTTGCCCCTCCTGGTCAAAGGTGCCATGATTGCGCGAATTTTCTCCAGTCTGTTTGGGGCCGCATGGGATGAACGTTTCACCTTCACATCGCCTTTCGCATCGCCGCTTAGCGCGATGGCTGCCCCTTCTCGTTATTCCTTCCCTTTTTCTCACCATGCGGTGAGGGCAACGTATGCTCACTGCAGGACAACAGTAAAATCAGAAGCGGTCTGCTTTTACTGATGTCTGGCGGTCGGAGCTGGTGACCAGTTTGACCTGAACATCTCGTGGGGCAGGGCAATGAGCCTTGTCCGGGACTCTTATTCTCCCGAAACGGGTTTTTGCGCTTATGAAATCAATGAACATTGCCGCCAGTAGTGAACTGGTTTCTCGTTTATCTACTCATCGCGGCGTGGTGGCGCTGGACAGTACCGACTTTACCGATGTCGCTGCCGTCGTCATGACCGTTGCCGATAGCCGTAGCGGCATTCTTGCGTTGCTCAAACGTACGGGTTTTCATTTGCCGGTCTTTATTTTCACTGAAGAGAAAATGGATCTGCCCACAGGCGCGACGGCGCTCATTAGCGGAAATGCGCAGGAGTGGCTGGAGCTGGAATCCGCTGCCTGCCTGTACGAAGAAGATCTTCTGCCGCCGTTTTACGACACGCTGACGCAGTATGTGGATATGAAAAACAGCACGTTCGCCTGCCCGGGACATCAGCACGGCGCATTCTTTAAAAAACATCCCGCCGGACGTCATTTCTATGACTTCTTTGGTGAGAATGTTTTTCGTGCCGACATGTGCAATGCTGACGTGAAACTGGGTGATTTGCTGATTCACGAAGGTTCGGCCAAACATGCGCAAAAGTTTGCCGCCAAAGTCTTCCACGCCGATAAAACCTATTTCGTCCTGAACGGTACGTCGGCGGCGAATAAAGTGGTCACCAATGCGCTGCTGACGCGCGGGGATCTGGTGCTGTTCGATCGCAACAACCACAAGTCGAATCATCATGGTGCGCTGATTCAGGCGGGAGCCACTCCGGTCTATCTGGAGGCCGCCCGTAATCCGTTTGGTTTTATCGGCGGGATCGATGAACACTGCTTTGATGAAGCGTATCTGCGCGAACAGATCCGCGATGTAGCAGCAGAAAAGGCAGAGTTGCCGCGCCCCTTCAGGCTGGCAATCATCCAGTTAGGAACTTACGACGGCACGATTTACAACGCCCGTCAGGTGATCGACAAAATCGGTCATCTTTGTGACTACATTTTGTTTGATTCTGCCTGGGTTGGGTATGAGCAGTTTATTCCGATGATGGCCGACGGTTCGCCGCTGCTGCTGGAGCTCAATGAAAACGACCCGGGTATTTTCGTCACCCAGTCAGTGCATAAACAGCAGGCCGGGTTCTCACAGACCTCGCAGATCCACAAGAAAGATAATCACATTCGTGGTCAGGCGCGTTTCTGTCCGCATAAGCGGCTGAACAATGCGTTCATGCTGCACGCTTCAACCAGTCCGTTCTACCCGCTGTTTGCCGCGCTGGACGTTAATGCCAAAATCCACGAAGGGGAGAGTGGTCGACGTCTGTGGGCAGAGTGCGTGACGCTGGGGATTGAGGCGCGTAAGGCTATCCTGACCCATTGTAAGCTGCTTGCGCCGTTTATTCCGCCTGTTGTGGAGGGGAAGGCGTGGCAGTCGTATCCCACTGAGGTGATTGCCCGCGAGCGGCGTTTCTTCAGCTTTGCGCCGGGCGCGAAATGGCACGGCTTCGAAGGGTATGCCGACGATCAGTATTTTGTCGATCCGTGCAAGCTGCTACTTACCACGCCGGGTATTGATGCGCAGACCGGACGTTATACCGATTTTGGTATTCCGGCTACCATTCTGGCCCACTACCTGCGTGAAAACGGTATTGTGCCGGAGAAGTGCGATCTCAACTCGATTCTGTTCCTGCTGACGCCCGCCGAGAGTCCGGAAAAAATGGCGCATTTAACGGCGATGCTGGCTCAGTTCGAACAGCATATCGAAGACGACACGCCGCTTGCGCAGGTGCTTCCGACTATCTTTAATAAATATCCGGTGCGCTATCGCGACTACACCCTGCGCGAACTGTGTCAGGAGATGCATGATCTGTACGTCAGCTTTGACGTGAAGGATCTGCAAAAAAGCGATGTTCCGTCAGGAGAGCTTCCCGACGGTGGCGATGAACCCGCAGGATGCTCATAGCGCCTTTATTCGTGGTGATGTTGAACTGGTGCGCATTCGTGATGCCGAAGGCCGTATCGCGGCGGAAGGGGCGCTACCGTATCCTCCTGGCGTGCTATGCGTGGTGCCGGGAGAAATCTGGGGCGGTGCGGTGCAGCGTTATTTCCTGGCGCTGGAAGAGGGGGTGAATATGCTGCCTGGGTTCTCGCCGGAGTTGCAGGGCGTTTACAGTGAAACCGATGCTGACGGAATTAAGCGGCTGTACGGGTACGTGTTGAAGTAATCGAAGAAGCGTAGCCGGATAGCGCTCGCGCTTATCCGGCCTGCAGTTCAGCGTAGGCCGGATAAGACGCGTAAGCGTCGTCATCCGGCAAAGAGATTAATGTGCGACGGTCTGTGTGCCCGCCGGTACGCGAACGTGCTTGTACTTAAACAGCGCCACGAAGGCAAAGGCCAGAACCAGTGAGTAGCCGGCAAAAATCAGCCACACGGTCTGCCAGTCGGTAATGCCGTTCAGGGTGTAATGCTCTACCACTTTCCCGCTCACCACGCCGCCGAGGATACAGCCGAAGCCGTTGGTCATCATCAGGAACATGCCCTGCGCACTGGCGCGAATTTCCGGACGGACTTCTTTCTCAACGAACACCGAACCGGAGATATTGAAGAAGTCGAAGGCGCAGCCGTAAACAATCATCGACAGAACCAGCAGCACGGTCCCAAACGGGCTCGGGTCGCCGTAGGCGAACAGACCGAAGCGCAACATCCACGCCACGATACTGATCAACATGACGTTTTTAATCCCGTAACGGCTGAGGAAGAACGGAATGGTCAGAATGAACAGGGTTTCGGAGATCTGCGAGATCGACATCATCACCGACGCGTGCTCAACGATAAAGCTTCCGGAGAACAGCGGGTTGTTATCAAAGCTGTGCAGGAAGGTGTTCCCGAACATGTTGGTAATTTGCAGCTCAGCCCCCCAGCATCATCGAGAAGATGAAGAAGATAGCCATACGCTTGTTTTTAAACAGCGCGAAGGCATCCAGACCCAGCATCGAGGTCCAGCTTTGATTCTTCTGCTGATTCGCCACCGGAATGTGCGGCAGGGTCAACGTAAACAGCACCAGCACCACAGAGAGCGCCGCGCCAATATACAGCTGCATATGGCTCAGTTCGAAACCGGAGAAGCTTACTGCCCACATGGCGGCGATGAAACCGATGGTGCCCCAGATGCGAATCGGCGGGAAGTCGGTAACGATATCCATGCCTGCGTTCTGCAAGCGGTAATAGGAAATGGTGTTGATAAGCCCAAGCGTTGGCATATACGCCAGCGAGTTAAGCAGGATCACAAAGAACATCGCACCCGGCGTCGTGACTTCTGCGGCGATGAACAGCGTTACTGCACCCACCACGTGACAGATGGCGTAAACCCACTTTGCACTGAGCCATTTGTCCGCCACGATCCCCAAAAGGGTCGGCATCAGAACCGCCGCGATCCCCAGCGAGCTATAGACAGCACCAATAGAAGCACCGTCAAATTTGAGGGTGACAAACATATAGGAGCCGAGGGTGGTCAGCCAACTTCCCCACAGGCAGAACTGCAGAAAGGAGAGTATTTTCAGCTGCAGCTTAAGATTCATGTTAATTTCCTCACACAGGAAGGCGAATGGATGTTTCGATTGGCACAAATGCCGTGACTGTATGATGTGATTCTATCAACGACAATGGGTGATTTTTTGTTACCTGTGACAAATAATTGCAAAACAATACCTTTTTTGCAATGCGAAATGGTGATGGTTGTCACGCTTTTGGCGCGCCCGCTCGCCGTTTTACCGGGAGCGGGGAAGAGGAGGATCAGTTCCGTCGATAGGTTTTTTGCGCGGAATTGACTTTATACAGGTAGCGGCGCGATTCAGCAGAAGGATGACGGGTGGTTAACGTCTGGTACACATCCCCTGGCGTCATGCTGTTGATGATATTCGCGGCCTGCACTTTATCACTGGAGAAGACGCGCAGTACGCTGCCCGCCCCGCCGTTATAAGCGGTGATCACCGCATAGCGTCGTGACGTTGGGTTATCGATGCCGCCAAGATAGACATTATTGAGCATCGCCAGATAGGCGGTACCGGTATCAATGTTGCTGGCGGGATCGAACAGTTCACTGCGGCTCGGGATACCGGAGCGACCCTGGGAACGATAAACGTCTTTTCCGGCGGTATGCTGAACCACCTGCATCAGCCCCAGCGCATCAGAACGGCTCACTGCGTATGGGTTGAAAGATGACTCCGTCTGCATAATCGCCAGAATCAGCGACTCATCAATGCCATATTTATGGGACGCTTTGCGCACCATGCCGAGGTATTTATGCGCACGTTTATCCAGGTGATTCGGCACCAGATTAATTGTCACGCTGAAAATCATGCGGATCCCGTTGCTGCGGCTTTTCATCCGCGTTTGCAACAGGTAATCGGCGAAATTCGTGGCCCGACCTTCCCAGCGAATCGGCTGGCCTGTGTTATCAAGCACCTGGCCGTACAGGAACGGTTCTCTGGAGATTTGAATGTCATCGACGTCAGAGTAGAGGTCGACGGAGGTGGGATCGTCACCCATCAGCAGCGTTTTAATGATGGCGCGACGCAAATGTGCCGCAGGTTCCGTCCCGGCGATAGTCTCAACGGTAATGGTCCCGTCGTCAAAGTTGATATGGCTGCGGGTCTGGTACTGATCGGTGTACTTCACGTAGTCCTTCGGACCGGCGATCAGCACTTCCTGATACCCCCCACAGATTTTCAATGTTGTGGGCGAACTGCCCCATCAGAATGTCAAAACCGTTGGTATCCTTGACCCAGGCTTCATTATAAGAATCGCCTTTTTTTGGTCGAACTGGAACAGGAGATGAGCAACGGCGCAATAACGGCAAGCGCGAGAAATTTTTTCATCATTCCGGGAGTGCGTGTTGTGTTTGTCGTTGTGCGGTGTTGCCGGACAGCGTTGAGCCATCCGGCAACGTGCTTATTTTTTATCTTCCGGCGTATAACCTTCGATATGCACGTCTTTGCCTTCAAACAGGAAGTTGATCATCTCTTGTTCCAGCAGTTTGCGATGCTCGACGTTCATCATATTGAGTTTCTTTTCGTTGATAAGCATAGTTTGCTTGTGCTGCCACTGCGCCCATGCTTCTTTTGAAATCTCGTTATAAATGCGTTTTCCCAGTTCGCCCGGGTACAGCTGGAAATCCTGTCCTTCTGCTTCACGCTGCAGGAAAGTGCAAAAAATCGTTCTGCTCATAACTTATCCTCTTCATCGTCCGGTGCGTTAAACGGGCGCACCGGTACGTAACTGCTGTAATAAACGCTCCACCGGAGCCGCCAGGCCAACGGATGGCGGTTGCGCTAAGTTATACCAGAGCGCGTTGCCTTCATCCATGCATGAACCCATAGAGGACACAGTAAGCCACATAGGCACAATATCCAGATGGAAATGGCTGAACGTATGGCGAAACGCATTAAGTTGGGTCAAATTATTAGCGTTAACATGCCGTTGTGCCAGCCATTCCCGTAATTCCTCTTCACTGGCAAACTGTGGAAAACAGAATAACCCACCCCATAATCCGCTTGGCGGGCGCTGTGCCAGTAAGACCTCGTCCTGATGTTGCAGCAGTAGAAAATAGCCTGTCCTCTCTGGCAGCGTCTGTTTCGGTTTCTTGCCGGGGTAAAGCGACCAGCTGCCGTTCGCACAGGCGACACAACGGTTCTGCAACGGGCACAGCGAGCATTTCGGTTTTGAGCGCGTACATACCATTGCGCCTAAATCCATCATCGCCTGGTTAAAACGCGTTACGCCGTTCACTGGCGTAACCTGCTCGCTCAGATCCCAAAGCTTTTTCTCAACCTCTTTTTTACCCGGCCAGCCGCTAACAGCATAGCAGCGCGCCAGCACGCGTTTAACGTTGCCGTCCAGAATCGGAAAAGGTTTATCCAGCGAGAGAGAGAGCACCGCCCCGGCGGTTGAACGCCCGACGCCGGGGAGTGCCGCCACTTCTTCAAAGGTTTCCGGGAACACGCCGTTATGCAGAGTGGCAACCTGTTGCGCCGCCTTGTGCAGATTGCGCGCGCGGGCATAGTAACCGAGCCCCGTCCACAGGTGGAGCACTTCGTCCAGCGGCGCGTTGGCGAGATCGGTCACCGTCGGAAAATGGGCCATAAACCGTTCAAAGTAGGGAATAACCGTCGCCACCTGCGTCTGTTGCAGCATCACTTCAGAGAGCCATACTTTGTAAGGCGTCTTATCAATTTGCCAGGGCAGGGTTTTTCGCCCGTATTTATCGTACCAGTCCAGAACCAGGGCTGAAAATTGAGACGCTTGCATGGTCACCGAATTCATTATTGTTGGGGGCCAGATTGCAGCACAGAGGCAACGGGGTGTAAACCGGAACTTTCCGCAGCGCGAGCGCTTCCTTTACTTGCATCCGGCAACTAACTTTGGATAATGCCCGTTTTCAGACCTTAATCACAAGCAGACTTAACTTTTATGAAAAACGACGTCATCTCACCGGAATTTGATGAAAACGGCCGTCCACTGCGCCGGATTCGTAGTTTTGTTCGTCGCCAGGGGCGGCTGACCAAAGGGCAGGAGCACGCGCTGGAAAACTACTGGCCGGTGATGGGCGTTGAATTCAGCGAAGAGCCGGTGGATTTCGTGACTTTGTTTGGCCGTGAAGCGCCGGTCACGCTTGAGATTGGCTTCGGTATGGGGGCTTCTCTGGTGGCGATGGCGAAAGCGCGCCCGGAGCAAAATTTCCTCGGTATTGAAGTTCACTCGCCGGGCGTGGGCGCCTGTCTGGCATCGGCCCATGAAGAGGGCGTCGAGAACCTGCGTGTGATGTGTCATGACGCCGTTGAAGTGCTGCATAAAATGATTCCTGACAATTCTTTATCGATGGTTCAGCTCTTTTTTCCCTGACCCGTGGCATAAAGCACGTCATAATAAACGCCGTATCGTTCAGGTGCCTTTTGCTGAGCTGGTGAAAAGCAAACTGAAGCTGGGCGGGGTTTTTCATATGGCGACCGACTGGGAAGCCTATGCGGAGCACATGCTTGAAGTGATGTCCTCCATTGACGGGTATAAAAACCTGTCAGAGAGTCAAGATTATGTACCGCGCCCACCATCGCGCCCGGTAACCAAATTTGAACAACGTGGCCATCGTCTTGGTCACGGCGTATGGGACTTAATGTTCGAGAGGGTGAAATAATGGCAAAGAACCGTAGCCGTCGTCTGCGTAAAAAAATGCACATCGACGAATTCCAGGAATTAGGATTTTCGGTGGCATGGCGTTTCCCGGAAGGCACATCTGAAGAGCAGGTGGATAAAATCGTTGATGACTTTATCAACGACGTTATTGAACCCAACAAACTGGCCTTTGACGGCAGCGGTTATCTGGCCTGGGAAGGTCTGATCTGCATGCAGGAAATCGGCAAGTGCACGGAAGAACATCAGGCGATTGTGCGTAAGTGGCTGGAGGAGCACAAACTTGAAGAAGTGCGTACCAGCGAACTTTTCGACGTCTGGTGGGACTAACTACACATACGGGGCCAGCATTTGCTGGCCCGATTTGTCTTGAGGGAAAGTTATGATGCGCAAAACGCTGCTGGCGGCAGCCCTTTCTGTAACGGCGATGGCGGCTCATGCAGATTACCAGTGCAGCGTCACGCCGCGTGACGATGTGATTCTGAGCCCGCAGACGGTGCAGGTGAAGGGCGAAAACGGCAACCTGGTGATCACGCCGGATGGCAACGTGATGTACAACGGTAAACAATACACGCTGAGCGCCGCACAGCGCGAGCAGGCGAAAGATTACCAGGCCGAACTGCGCAGCGCGCTGCCATGGATTGATGAAGGCGCCCGAAACCGTGTCGAAAAAGGGCGCGTGGCGCTGGATAAAATTATCGCCAAAGAAGTCGGCGAGAGCAGTAACATGCGCGGACGTCTGACGAAACTGGATGCCCAGTTGAAAGAGCAGATGAACCGGATTATTGAGCATCGTACCGACGGTCTGACCTTCCACTATAAAGCTATCGATCAGGTGCGTGCCGACGGTCAGCAACTGGTGAACCAGGCGATGGGCGGCATTTTGCAGGACAGCATCAACGAGATGGGGGCGAAAGCCGTGCTGAAAGGCGGTGGGAATCCACTGCAGGGCGTGCTGGGTAGCCTCGGCGGATTGCAATCCGCGATCCAGACCGAATGGAAGAATCAGGAAAAAGACTTCCAGCAGTTCGGTAAAGACGTGTGCAGCCGCGTGGTGACGCTGGAAGATAACCGCAAGGCGCTGGTCAGCACGCTTAAATAAACTTTTCTTTTAAAACAATGGCACAGATCGTCTCTGTGCCATTTTGTTTTGCCTTTCCGCTTCGTTTTGATATCCACCTCTAAATTTAACAATCTAAAAAATACATTTGTCTGGTTAATTGGATGAAATCACATTATTCAGCTCTGGCATTGGGATAATGCGGCAAATTCACGTAACTGGAGAAATAACATGGAGTTTTTCAGGAAAACGGCACTGGCGGCACTGGTGATGGGTTTCAGCGGTGCAGCACTCGCCTTACCGAACGTTACCATTTTAGCGACCGGCGGGACGATTGCCGGTGGCGGTGACTCCGCAACCAAATCTAACTATACGGCGGGCAAAGTTGGCGTAGAGAATCTGGTCAAAGCCGTTCCTCAACTTAAGGATATCGCTAACGTTAAGGGTGAGCAGGTCGTCAATATCGGTTCGCAGGATATGAACGACGACGTCTGGTTAACCCTGGCGAAAAAGATCAATAACGAGTGTGACAGCACCGACGGCTTCGTGATTACCCACGGTACTGACACCATGGAAGAGACGGCGTACTTCCTCGATCTGACCGTGAAGTGCAACAAGCCGGTAGTGTTGGTCGGCGCAATGCGTCCGTCTACCGGGATGAGCGCGGACGGTCCGTTCAACCTCTATAACGCGGTAGTGACCGCGGCGGATAAAGCCTCTGCCAACCGTGGCGTGCTGGTGGTGATGAACGACACCGTGCTTGACGGGCGCGACGTGACCAAAACCAACACCACAGATGTGGCGACCTTTAAATCCGTAAACTACGGACCGCTGGGCTACATTCATAACGGCAAAATCGACTATCAACGCACGCCTGCGCGTAAGCACACCACCTCCACGCCGTTCGACGTTTCTAAGCTGAATGAACTACCGAAGGTGGGGATCGTCTATAACTACGCGAATGCTTCAGATCTGCCGGCAAAAGCGCTGGTGGATGCTGGTTATGATGGAATTGTGAGCGCCGGTGTGGGTAACGGCAACCTGTATAAAACGGTCTTCGATACGCTGGCAACCGCGGCGCATAAAGGGACGGTTGTGGTGCGTTCTTCCCGCGTACCGACGGGTTCAACCACGCAGGATGCTGAAATCGATGATGCGAAGTACGGTTTCGTTGCTTCTGGTTCCCTGAACCCACAGAAGGCACGCGTACTGCTGCAACTGGCGCTGACTCAGACTAAAGATCCGAAACAGATCCAGACGATGTTTAATCAATATTAATCGCTGAAGGCGGCTGCGTCCTGGCCTGTTCCAGGCCGGAAAGGCGCAGTCGCCATCTGGCAAATTGCCTGATGGCGCTACGCTTATCAGGCCTACGTTCACTACATCGTTACCGTTTACTCCGCCAGAAACAGCTCCAGCAGCGAATTCAAAAACAACTTACCGTGTTGAGTAATCTGCCAGTAATCATCACTCTCGGTCAGATACCCCTGGGCTATGGCCTCATCAAGCGGCTGACGAATCACCTCTTCACTCAGTCCCGTATACTGCGTAAATTCAGCCCGCGGAGCCGCTTCCAGCAGACGGAAACGGTTCATGAAAAATTCAAACGGTTTATCGACCTGTTCCACATCGCGCTGACTTTCCAGATAACGCCCCTGCATATAGCCACGCGGATGGCGCGTTTTGGTGGTACGCAGAATGCGGCCATCCGGGAACGTCACTTTGCCGTGTGCGCCGCAGCCAATCCCCAGGTAATCGCCAAATCGCCAGTAGTTCAGGTTGTGCTGACACTGATAGCCCGGTCTGGCATAGGCCGAGGTTTCATACTGCTGATAACCTGCGGCGGTTAACAACTGGTGACCCTGCTCAAAGATGTCCCACAATGCATCATCATCCGGTAACACTGGTGGGCGAGAACCAAACAGCGTATTCGGTTCAATCGTCAACTGATACCACGAGAGATGCGGCGGATTCAGCGCAATCGCCTGGCGCAGGTCGTCCAGCGCGTCGTCCAGCGACTGATCCGGCAGGCCGTGCATTAAATCGAGGTTAAAACTGCGCAGACCTAATCCACTGGCCAGGTTTGCCGCACGTTTGGCCTCCTGCGGGCCGTGAATGCGTCCCAGACGCTTCAGCTTCGGTTCGCTAAAGCTCTGCACGCCGATGGAAATACGGTTCACTCCGGCACGCTGATAATCAACAAAGCGATCGGCTTCGACCGTACCCGGATTCGCTTCCATGGTGATTTCTGCGTCTGCTGCCAGATTCAGGCGTGCACGCACGCCATCCAGCAGCGTTTGCATTGCCGGGCCAGAAAGCAGGCTTGGCGTACCGCCACCGATGAATATCGTCTTCACTTCACGGTCCTGCGCATACGCGACGTCCGCGTCGAGATCGCTCAGCAGATGCCGGACGTAATCATCGTGCGGGACTTCCCCTTTTAACGCATGCGAGTTGAAATCGCAGTACGGGCATTTCTGTACGCACCACGGGATGTGAATGTAAAGACTCAGCGGCGGCAACTTAACCATTACGTAAGGCGTCCAGCAGCAGTTTCAGCGCCTGTCCACGGTGAGAGATGGCGCTTTTTTCTTCACGGGTCAGTTCGGCGGCGGTTTTCCCTTCCGAAGGGACGAAGAAAATCGGGTCATAACCAAAGCCGCCGTTGCCTGCCGCCTGACGGGTGATGACGCCCGGCCAGCTACCATGACACACCAGCGGCGTGGGATCGTCTGCATGGCGCAGATAAACCAGCACGCAGTGGAAGCGCGCCTGGCGCTGATCGTCCGGCACATCTTTCAGGGTAAGCAGCAGCTTTTCCAGGTTCTTCTGGTCTGTCGCATCTTCGCCAGAATAGCGTGCAGAATAGATGCCCGGCGCGCCACCCAGTGCGTCCACAGCCAGACCTGAGTCGTCGGCAATCGCCGGTAAACCGGTGATTTGCGCAGCATGACGCGCTTTCAGAATCGCATTTTCAATAAAGGTTAGCCCAGTTTCTTCGGCAGAATCGACGCCGAGATCGGTTTGCGCCACCACATCAAGCCCGAAATCGCTGAGCAGCGACGCAAGCTCACGCACTTTACCGGCATTGCCGGTTGCGAGGACAACTTTTTTGCATAGGATACCTAATCAGTTAACGCCGCGACTTCGGGCGGGATCTGTTGCGGATGAATGATTTTAACCTGTTTATGACGGCCAAGTTCGCCCTTTTCAATGACAACCTGGCTCTTTGCCACACGGAACTGCTTACCGAGATACTTCACCAGATGACTGTTCGCCTGGCCATCGACCGGTGGGGCGGTAATGGCGACTTTCAGTTCGTCGCCATGCAACCCCACGATGCTGTCACGGCTGGCTTTCGGCTGAATGTAGAGCCGTAACACCAGTCCGTCATCACAGCGTGTGACGGCACTCATAGCGCCATCCACAGCCCCGGCAGCAGCATATTACCGGTCGCTTGCAGCAGTTCGCCAATGCCCATGTTAATCACATACAGCAGCAGGACGAGGATCATTGGCGAGAAATCGATACCGCCCATGCCGGGGAGAATACGACGGATCGGGCGCAGCAGCGGATCGGCCAGTTGCATCAACACAAACTCAATCGGGCTACGGCCCTGACTTACCCAGCTCATAATGGCCATCACCAGCAGCACCCAGAATATGAGCAAGCCGATAGTTTTGAGGACGATCAGCACGGCGGCGATCCAGACGATCGGCAGGAAGGTCACCACTTTAAACAGCACTATCGCTTTGATAAAGCTGAGGATAAACGCAACCAGCAGCGAGGCGCTATCAACCGGCCCCATCGGCGGAATAATACGGCGCAGCGGCCCAATTATCGGTTGCGTCACTTTCACCACAAACTGGGAGAAAGGGTTGTAAAAGTCACAGCGAGCCCATTGCATCCACACGCGCAATAACAGCACCATGGTGTACAGCTCAATTACCGTTGAGAGCAAGAAGGTCAACGTATTCATGGCGTTCCTCAGATTTCCTTAATTTTTTGTGTAATCACGTGCACCAAAAATGGCGGTGCCGATACGTACCATCGTGCTACCCGCCGCAATGGCGGCTTCCATATCATCCGACATACCCAGCGACAGGGTATCGACGTTAGGATAGCGCGTTTTCAGCCCGGCAAATGCTACAGCCATTTGGCGGGCAACTTCAAACTGCCTTACATAATCTGACTCAGGGGCGGGGATCGCCATCAAACCGCGCAGACGAAGATTCGGTAATTCGACGACCTCTGCGGCAAGCGCATCCAGTTCTTCCAGGGGAATACCAGACTTGCTGTTTTCATCGCTGATGTTGATTTGAATCAGCACGTTCAGCGGTCCAAGTTCTGCCGGACGCTGTTCATTCAGCCGGGTCGCAATGCGCAGGCGGTCGAGGGTATGGCACCAGTCAAAGTGCTCGGCCACCAGACGGCTTTTGTTGGACTGTAACGGGCCAATAAAGTGCCATTGCAGACCTGCCGTGCCTTTTTCACGAAAGTGGCGAATTTTCTCCACCCCTTCCTGCACATAATTTTCACCAAAGGCCCGCTGCCCAGCAGCAATGGCTTCTTCGATGGCGCTCGCAGGTTTGGTTTTGCTCACTGCAAGCAACGTAACTTCTTCTGAAGCACGCCCGCAACGCGATGCGGCGGCTGAGATTTTGTCCCGGACCTGTGCCAGGTTATGCGCGATATCGTTCATTTTCCGAGGATCTGAGTATGAATATGGAAGAAATTGTGGCCCTTAGTGTAAAGCATAACGTCTCGGATCTACACCTAAGCAATGCGTGGCCTGCGCGCTGGCGTAAACGGGGGGCGCATGGAACGTGCCCCGTTCACCGCAACCGATATTAACGGACTGTTGGCAGACTGGCTGGATGAGGGGCAGCAGGCGGCGTTACGACAAAATGGGCAACTGGATTTCGCTGTTTCGCTCGCGGATAACCAACGCCTGCGGGCCAGCGCCTTTCACCAGCGGCAGGGGACGTCGCTGGCGCTGCGGCTACTGCCGACGCAGTGCCCGACGCTGGAAACGTTAGGCGTCCCCGCCGTGTTGGTGGAACTGCTTCGCAGCGAGAACGGCCTGATCCTGGTGACGGGCGCGACAGGCAGCGGTAAATCCACCACCCTGGCGGCGATGGTGGGCTGGCTGAATCACTATGTGGAGGAGCATATTCTGACGCTGGAAGATCCCATCGAGTATGTCTACACCAGCGATTGCTGCCTGATTCAGCAGCGTGAGGTGGGGTTACACTGTGCCTCGTTTGCCGCAGGGCTGCGCGCCGCGCTGCGTGAAGATCCGGATGTGATTCTGCTGGGCGAGTTACGCGACAGCGAGACCATTCGTCTGGCACTCACGGCAGCGGAAACGGGACATCTGGTGCTGGCGACGCTGCATACACGCGGCGCGGCACAGGCGATTGAGCGCCTGGTGGACTCTTTCCCGGCTCAGGAGAAAGACCCGGTACGCAGCCAACTGGCAAGCAGCCTGCGGGCCGTGTTGTCGCAAAAACTCGAACCTGATAAGCAGGAAGGGCGTGTCGCGCTGTTTGAGTTACTGATTAACACCCCCCGCAGCGGGGGAATTTAATTCGCGAAGGGAAATCCCATCAGCTACCTCACGTCATTCAGACCGGGCAGCAGGTGGGGATGATGACCTTTTCCCAGAGCCTGCAACAGCGACAAGCGCAAGGGCGGCTTTGAGAAACTGCAGGGTCAGTAGCCCTGCTCAAAGTAGCTTTCGAGGATGATGACGGCAGAAGCCGAATCGATCTTGCCTTTGTTCAGTGCGCGATAACCGCCCTGTTCGAACAGTCCGGAGCGTGCCTCTACGGTGCTAAGCCGTTCATCATGCAGGGTGACGGTAACGCCAAAGCGACCGTGAATGCGGTTGGCAAATTTGCGTGCGCGGGCGGTGAGTGGTTGTTCGGTGCCGTCCATGTTGAGCGGTAAGCCAACGATGATCTCATCGGGCTGCCACTCTTTGAGTAGCCGCTCGATCAGGTTCCAGTCCGGCGTGCCGTCCTGCGCTTTTATCGCGGGCAGCGCGCGCGCCGTGCCGGTTACTCGCTGACCAATCGCCACACCAATACTTTTCGTACCAAAGTCAAAAGCCAGTAATGTTCCGCTCATCAGGCATGCCCTGCCACGCCGGGCATCGTCAGGATGTCGATGCCAATCAGCCGGGCGGCTTCACGCCAGCGGTCGGCAATCGGCGTTTTGAACAAAATATTGAGATCGGCAGGGGCGGTCAGCCAGGCATTGTCCAGCAGTTCCTGCTCAAGCTGGCCTTTCTCCCAGGAGGAGTAGCCGAGCGCGACCAGCACATCAGCAGGTTGCTCGCTCGTGCCTAAGGTTTCGAGCACATCGCGTGATGTGGTGATCACCGTGTTATCCGAGATGCGGATGCTGGAGGCAAAACGCGACGGCGGGGTGTGCAGGATAAACCCGCGATCTTCTGCTAACGGGCCGCCCAGCATCACTGCTTTATCGAGACGAATCGCCGCATCACGTGGTTCCGGCGTGATTTTCAGTTTTTCCAGAATCCCTTCAATCTGGAGATTTTCCAGAGGCTTATTCACAATAATCCCCATTGCGCCGTCTTCGTTATGTTCGCAGATGTACACCACGGAGCGGCGGAAAATCGGATCCTGGAGAGCAGGCATGGCAATAAGAAAGTGATGCTGTAAATTCATTGTCAGAGGTTCTGTTTCCTGGTTCAAAAAAGCAACAGGGGTCAGTATGTGGGTAAAGCGCACGGATGTCACTACTGTAGGCCGGATAAGACGCCTGTGTCGTTCTCCGGCATCGCTGTCTTAATGCCTGATGGCGCTACGCTTATCAGGCCTACAACGCTGGTTTATGGCTGATTATTTTTGCAAACGCGCTTCGATTGCGTCCATCAGCATCCCGGTGATGGAGATCGGGAATTCGGCTTCGATTTCGCGGATACAGGTTGGGCTGGTGACGTTAATTTCGGTAAGACGATCGCCAATGATATCCAGACCGACAAAAATCAACCCTTTGGCTTTCAGCGTCGGCCCGATACGGCGTGCGATTTCCCAGTCGCTGTCGGTTAACGGACGCGGTTCGCCGCGGCCGCCAGCGGCCAGGTTACCACGGGTTTCACCGCCTTGTGGAATACGCGCCAGGCAGTACGGAACCGGTTCTCCATCCACAACCAATACGCGCTTATCGCCATCTTTGATGGCGGGCAGATAGTTCTGCGCCATGCAGTAGCGGGTGCCATGCTCGGTCAGAGTTTCTGTAATCACGCCGAGGTTCGGGTCGCCGTCTTTAACGCGGAAGATCGATGCGCCGCCCATGCCGTCCAGCGGCTTAAGGATAATGTCGCTATGCTTTTGCCAGAACGCCTTTATTTGCACTTTGTTGCGGGTGACCAGCGTTTCCGGTGTCAGGTCCGGGAACCAGGCCGTGAACAGTTTTTCGTTACAGTCACGCAGGCTCTGCGGTTTGTTGACAATAAGCGTGCCTTTCTCTTCTGCGCGTTCCAGGATGTAAGTGGCGTAGATAAACTCCGTATCAAACGGCGGATCTTTACGCATCAGAATGACGTCGAGCTCGTCGAGCGGTAGATCCTGCTCGCCGGTAAACTCATACCATTTATCGTAGTTCTGCTCGACGCTCAGCGTCTGTGTATGAGCGCGGGCTTCACCGTTAATCAGATAAAGATCGGCCATCTCCATATAATGAAGTTCGTAACCACGACGTTGCGCTTCCAGCAGCATAGCGAAGCTGGAATCTTTCTTGATATTGATGTTTGCGATGGGGTCCATCACAATGCCGAGCTTGATCATTATTCTTCTCCGTTAGCCCAGATCGCCAAATCGCACCTGAAGCGCGGTAATGGCGGTGAGCGCAGTTGTCTCAGTACGCAGAACGCGAGGTCCTAACAGGATATCAGTAAACTGATAGCGTGCGGTCATGGCTATTTCCTCTGCTGACAACCCGCCTTCCGGGCCAATCAACAGACGAACGCGCTCAACCGGCAGCGGCAAGGTATTAATACTGTCGCTGGCGCGCGGATGGAGGTTCAGCTTCAATCCCTCGTCCTGTTCCGCACACCAGGCTTCCAGATCCATCGCCGGACGAATTTCCGGCACCCGGTTGCGACCACACTGTTCGCAGGCGGCAATAGCAATTTTCTGCCACTGCTGAAGCTTCTTGTTCAGACGTTCACTGTCCAGTTTAACGCCGCAGCGTTCAGAAAAAAGTGGCGTAATGAGGCTTACACCCAGTTCGATCGATTTCTGGATGGTGAACTCCATTTTTTCGCCGCGCGACATGACCTGACCAAGGTGGATGTGCAGCGGCGATTCCCGATCGTCAATCTCGCCACTTAACACCTTTACGTCCACGCTTTTCTTGCTGGCGCGAGTGATTTCGGCAGCGAAAACCTGATTGCTGCCATCAAACAGTTGCAGTTCCTGGCCCGGCCCCATCCGCAGGACGCGTCCAATATGGTTGGCGGCATCTTCACACAGGGAAATCTGGCTGCCGGCGGTGAGGGGCTCTGGGTGATAAATGCGGGGAATACGCATAGTTATAAATCCGCGTCATCTCCCCACGCAGGCTCGCCGCGCGGGGTAAGGGGTTAATCAAATATCCCGCTAGTGTAGGTTAGCTCTTTTGCGCCTGGCAAGCGCGTTGCACGTAAGGGTTATGGTTTCCCTGAATCTTCGCGATACGTTCGTCGCGCTCGCACTCCCAGTCGGTGACCGGATACATCTTGTTCCAGGCGTTGAAAAGTTGGGTTTGCTGACGAGAAAGCGTGAGGTTGTACTGGTCACGCATATAAAAATAGGTGCGGGCAATCGCGCCGCGGGCGCGTGCAGGAGGTTCAGCCAGCTTTTCTTTGAAATCGACTTTCATCGCACACTGCCCGTACTGGCCTTCGCCGCCGTTCCACTGACTGTACATAAAGTTTCCGCGATCGCCATTCACTTCGCCAACGGCGGGTTGCAGGTTGTGCATATCGCTTTCCATTTTGCGATACACCGGATCTTTGGTGCAGTTTTTCCGCCCGCCATCCTGCCAGCATTGACGCTGATGACCAAACTGCCATGCCGGAACCACGTGTTCCCATTCGATTCGGCTGGCGCGATTCTCGTTCTTCCGCACTTTGTAGCCGCAGGAGTCGAGATCGACGACGCCTTTTTTCCCTTGCCAGTTGATTTTGCATCCGCAATAGAAGTCGCCCGGAACATTAGCGTTAACCTTGACGCCCGCGCTTTTTGCCTGTGAAAAACTGTTAATGCCAGTGGCCAACGCCGGGCCGGAAATGACTACCGCAACAAGAGCGGCAGCGAATGTGTGACAACGGTACATCATGAACTCCGTATCAAAACGAGCCCGCAACGTAACGAAAGTTGATGTGTGATGCAATCAGTCAGATCAGGAAAGTTCCTGATCGTTCAGGTTATTTAAGCGGTACTAAGGGTTCGCCACAGTGAACGCAGCGATAGGTGGCTTCGCCGCGAACGACGCGATTATGGCGGCGGATGGTGAGTTGATGCTCCTGACACTGGCAGCGGTAAGGAAAAGTGTTAGTGCGTACCGATTGCAGTTCGAACTGATGGGTGCGTCTTGCGGGAACGCCGAGCACGCTTTCCATCATCCACTTCCACTCTTTACCGTGCGGCGCAACCCGGCCAAAGCGTTTCCACACCAGTAAATGCGCCAGTTCATGCGGTACCACGTCGTTGATAAACGCCTCAACATTTTCCATGAGCAGGACCGGGTTCAGCCGGATTTCATAGCTTTCCAGCCAGGCGGTGCCGGCAGAGGTGCCGCGCTGCTGATACACCAGTTTGGGTTCGGGATAGCTGCGTCCAAGCTTCAGGTTTGCCTGAGCGAGATTATCCCGCAGGCTGCGCATAACGGCTTGCTGGACGGCGATAGGGAGACGGGGGGCTTTCATAACGGCAGAGGATAATGCGACAGGGTCGGGACTGCAAGAGGAAGGCGTCCTCCCATGGGGGGAGGACGCAAAGGGCAGATTAATCGTGTGCGCCGATTTCGCGCAGCTTACGTCCCTTCATCAGGTTACGTTCGATATGTTCCAGTGAAACGTGTTTGGTTTCCGGCACCAGCCACAGTGTCAGCAGAATAAACAGCACGTTCAGACCCGCATAAACCCAGAAGGTGTTCGCATTGCCGAGGTTTTGCAGCATAGTCAGGAACGTCGCGCCAACGATCATGTTGGCAATCCAGTTGGTGGCGGTAGAGCAGGTGATGCCGAAATCGCGGCCCTTCAGCGGCTGGATTTCAGAACACAGCACCCAAATCAGCGGACCGGCACTCATGGCGAAACCAATGATGAACATCAGCAGCATCGCGATAGCGAAGTACTGTGCGGACGGCGAGTGGATGCCGACATGCATCATCGTCCCAAGGATACCCATTCCGGCTGCCATCACCAGGAAGCCCAACGTCAGCGTCGGTTTACGCCCCCAGCGGTCAACCAGGCCGATGGCGATAAAGGTGGCCAGCACGTTGGTCAGACCGACAATCACGGTACCCCACATCTGCTCAGAGGTATTGGTGTAACCCGCCATTTCGAAGATTTTGGGTGCGTAGTACATGATAACGTTCATCCCGGTGAACTGCTGCATCACCTGCAACAGTACGCCAAGAAACACCGCACGGCGGAAGTTGCTGTTCTCTTTGAACAACGTCCAGCCGCTCTGTTTCACCTGCAGACTTTCACGGATTTCATCCAGCTCGCGTTTGGCTTCTGCACTGGTATCACGCAGACGTAGTAATACGCGTTCGGCATCAACGAAACGACGTTTCGCGGCGAACCAGCGCGGGCTGTCCGGCAGGAAAAAAACGCCGATCAACAGCAGAATCGCCGGGATGATAATCACGCCCAGCATCCAGCGCCAAGCGCCGCTGTAGCTGAAGGCGGTATCCGACAGATAGGCGCCGAGGATCCCGATGGTAATCATCAACTGGTACATGGAGATCATGCTGCCACGAATTTTTTCCGGGGCGATCTCAGACAGGTACAGCGGGGCGGTGTACGAGGCCACGCCAACGGCGAGACCCAGCAAGACGCGGGACAGGATCAGCACTTCAACATTCGGCGCCGCTGCGGAGAACAGCGAACCGGCGACAAACAGGATCGCGCCGATCATCAGGCTTTTCTTGCGCCCGAGCTTGAAGGAGAGCCAGCCGCTGCCGACGGCACCGACTGCTGCACCGAACATCATGGAGCTGACGACCCACTCCTGAGTGTGTGCGGAAATCTGGAATTCATCGGTGATAAACGGTAATGCGCCAGCAATAACGCCGATATCCAGGCCAAAAAGTAATCCTGCCAGGGCTGCAAGGAAGCAGACAAAAAATGTCATGGCTTTATTGGAACGCCCCTGTTTTTTATTGTCAGGCATTATGCCCTCCGGTTGGGTTATCAGTTTTGTTGATGTTAAGGGTAGGCGAGTAACCCGCAAAAATATGTGATAGTTATCACGTTAGTGTAATCGGTTACACTAACGCATAAGCGTAAAAATAATTAAGACTTTGAAAATATAGAGGTAAAAGGGGTGATGTGCATCGCATCTGGATGAGTTTCAGACTTAACTGAAATGAAATGTAACAGCAGAAGAAAGGCGATCACGAAAAGGGATTATTCTGAAAGCGAGATATATTGGGCGTGGTGTAAACGGTTTCAAACGTTACCGGGTGGCGGCTGCGCCCTACCCGGCCTACAAACACCTCAAAAACCCGTAGGTTGGTAAGGCGCAGCCACCATCCGACAGAAAAAAGCCAGCCCGAAGGCTGGCTTTTTCAACACAACGCTCAGTCGAATTACTTCAGACCGGCAGCGTCGCGCAGCAGAGCGGCTTTGTCGGTTTTTTCCCAAGGGAAATGCTCACGACCAAAGTGACCGTATGCAGCGGTTTCTTTGTAAATCGGGTGCAGCAGATCCAGCATCTGGATCAGACCGTACGGGCGCAGGTCGAAGAATTCACGCACCAGCAGAGTCAGTTGTTCTGAAGGCACTTTCTCAGTCCCGAAGGTTTCCACCATGATGGAGGTCGGTTCCGCCACGCCGATTGCGTAGGAAACCTGAATTTCACAGCGGTCAGCCAGGCCCGCCGCAACGATGTTTTTCGCCACGTAACGTGCAGCGTACGCGGCAGAACGGTCCACTTTCGACGGATCTTTACCGGAGAACGCGCCGCCACCGTGACGCGCCATGCCGCCGTATGTATCAACGATGATCTTACGACCGGTCAGACCGCAGTCGCCCATTGGCCCACCGATAACAAAACGACCGGTCGGGTTGATGAAGAATTTGGTAGCTGAGGTCAGCCATTCAGTTGGCAGAACCGGCTTGATGATCTCTTCCATCACCGCGTCTTTCAGCGTCGTCTGATCGATATCTTCCGCATGCTGGGTGGAGAGCACCACGGCGTCGATACCGACAATTTTGCCGTCGTCGTACTGGAAGGTCACCTGGCTTTTCGCATCCGGGCGCAGCCACGGCAGGGTACCATTTTTACGCACTTCAGCCTGACGCTGCACCAGACGGTGTGCGTAGGTGATCGGTGCAGGCATCAGCACGTCGGTTTCGTTGGTGGCATAGCCAAACATCAGGCCCTGGTCGCCAGCGCCTTGTTCCAGCGGATCGGCACGGTCAACGCCCTGGTTGATATCCGGAGACTGTTTACCAATTGCGCTCAGGACTGCACACGAGTTGGCATCAAAGCCCATGTCGGAATGCACATAGCCAATTTCGCGCACGGTGTTACGTGTGATCTCTTCGATATCGACCCAGGCGCTGGTGGTGATTTCACCGCCAACTAAAACCATGCCGGTTTTCACGTAGGTCTCACACGCGACGCGCGCTTTCGGATCCTGTTCCAGGATGGCATCAAGCACGGCATCAGAGATTTGGTCAGCGATTTTGTCAGGATGCCCTTCTGATACGGACTCGGACGTAAAAAAGGTGTTTTGCCATGTTTTATTTCACCTAAGGAGAATTTGGTTAGCTCAAACTGTTGTGCGGAAAAGCCAAAGCAGAAGATTCTACCAAGGCCTGCAGGTTAGTGACACTGGCAGTCTGAGTGTTAATCAGTATGGATGGATTAACATCTGGATGGCTATTTTAGGTCACTTCTTCACCCGATTTCCACTGTTTTTTGAATCAGCTCTCACTGTGTTGAAAACATGAGGGGAAATTTTTACAAACACTGCTGACAATCTGCGCATTTATGTTTTGCTTTTTGATTCTGTTGTCGGTATAAAACGCGGCGCGCGGCTCATATCCGTCATACTTCAAGTTGCATGTGCGTTGGCTTCCTCGTTCGCCCCAGTCACTTACTCATGTAAGCTCCCGGGGACTCACTGCGTTGCCGCCTTCCTGCAACTCGAATTATTTTGGATAGACAAAAAGCACACGACGTTTTCTTCGTGTCGCCACTTCCAGCCGGGTTAAAACGTTAGCTTTGGCTTGTTGGTGCGTTCCTGTTGGAGCGACCATGGAGGTGATAAGAGATAATGAACCGTTGTATTCTGCTGAATCTGTCGCACCGTTCTGGTGTGCGTATGTCCTCCACAATTTGCATCTCTGCTTTGCATACCTGCCGATGTTATACCCATCTCGGCGCTTCTCAGGACTCCAGAGCCGGTAACTGGCACTAAGGACTGAACAAGGGCGCTCTTGTGGAAACAAGAGTTTTCTCGTGGTTTCGCCGAACCGTCATACGTAAGTTCGGTTACGTGTTTTACAATGATATGAAAAAGAAACCGGTCGCGCAGGCGGAGCACCAGCACTTTCTGCTGGAAAATCCGACTGTTTATGGGTTGTTATCGCCTCTTCGGATTGCGATAGTAGTCAACTGTTTTACACTTGTTAATAAAATTTGAGGTTCGCTATGTCTGACGACATGTCTTTGGGTTCGCCTTCGTCAGCAGGCGAACAGGGTGTACTACGCTCCATGCAGGAGGTTGCAATGAGCTCCCAGGAAGCCAGCAAGATGCTGCGTACTTACAATATTGCCTGGTGGGGCAATAACTACTATGACGTCAATGAACTGGGTCACATTAGCGTGTGCCCGGACCCTGACGTCCCCGAAGCGCGCGTCGATCTCGCTAAGCTGGTGAAAGCGCGAGAAGCGCAAGGGCAACGCCTGCCAGCGCTGTTCTGCTTTCCGCAGATCCTGCAACACCGCCTGCGCTCCATTAACGCGGCGTTCAAACGCGCGCGTGAGTCGTACGGCTATAACGGCGACTATTTCCTGGTTTACCCCATCAAGGTTAACCAGCATCGTCGCGTCATCGAATCCTTAATCCATTCTGGCGAACCGTTGGGTCTGGAAGCCGGTTCCAAAGCGGAACTGATGGCGGTCCTGGCCCATGCCGGGATGACCCGTTCCGTGATTGTGTGTAACGGCTATAAAGACCGTGAGTACATTCGCCTGGCGCTGATTGGCGAGAAGATGGGCCATAAAGTCTATCTGGTCATCGAGAAAATGTCGGAAATCGCCATTGTGCTGGATGAAGCCGAACGTCTGAACGTCATTCCGCGTCTGGGCGTGCGTGCGCGTCTGGCTTCGCAGGGGTCTGGCAAATGGCAGTCCTCTGGCGGCGAAAAATCCAAATTCGGCCTGGCGGCAACGCAGGTCCTGCAACTGGTGGAAACGCTGCGTGAAGCCGGGCGTCTCGATAGCCTGCAACTGCTGCATTTCCACCTCGGTTCGCAGATGGCGAATATCCGTGATATTGCTACCGGCGTGCGTGAGTCTGCCCGTTTCTATGTTGAGCTGCATAAGCTTGGCGTTGACATCCAGTGCTTCGACGTGGGCGGCGGTCTGGGTGTGGACTACGAAGGGACCCGTTCGCAGTCTGACTGCTCGGTGAACTATGGTCTGAACGAATACGCCAACAATATCATCTGGGCGATTGGCGATGCCTGTGAAGAAAACGGCCTGCCGCATCCGACGGTGATCACCGAGTCCGGTCGTGCGGTGACCGCGCACCACACGGTGCTGGTGTCCAACATCATCGGCGTTGAGCGTAACGAATATACCGTACCTGTTGCGCCGGCTGACGACGCGCCGCGCGCGCTGCAAAGCATGTGGGAAACCTGGCAGGAGATGCACGAGCCGGGCACCCGTCGCTCGCTGCGTGAATGGCTGCACGACAGCCAGATGGATCTGCATGACATTCACATCGGTTACTCCTCCGGCACTTTCAGCCTGCAGGAACGTGCGTGGGCGGAACAGCTTTATCTGAGCATGTGCCACGAAGTGCAGAAACAGCTGGATCCGCAAAACCGCGCGCACCGTCCGATCATTGACGAACTGCAAGAGCGTATGGCGGACAAAATGTACGTCAACTTCTCGCTGTTCCAGTCAATGCCGGATGCGTGGGGGGATCGATCAGCTGTTCCCGGTCCTGCCGCTGGAAGGGCTGGATCAGGTGCCTGAGCGTCGTGCGGTTCTGCTGGACATCACCTGCGATTCCGACGGCGCTATCGATCACTACATCGACGGCGACGGCATTGCGACTACCATGCCGATGCCAGAGTACGATCCGGAGAATCCGCCAATGCTCGGTTTCTTTATGGTCGGCGCGTATCAGGAGATCCTCGGCAACATGCACAACCTGTTTGGCGATACCGAGGCGGTGGACGTGTTTGTCTTCCCGGACGGTAGCGTAGAAGTTGAGCTGTCGGATGAAGGGGATACCGTGGCGGACATGCTGCAATATGTACAGTTGGATCCGAAAACGTTGCTGACACACTTCCGCGATCAGGTGAAGCAAACCGGCCTGGACGATGCGCTGCAGCAGCAGTTCCTCGAAGAGTTTGAAGCGGGTCTGTACGGCTATACGTATCTCGAAGATGAGTAATGCCTGTGCCCGGGCGACTTGAACCTGGGCAAATAAGCAGCGATAATTTACTCAATTACTGTGTTTACGAATCAAACCCTTTCTCGTCGGGCCTAACGACGCGGGAGGGTTTTTTTATATCGACGAATATGAGGTTTTTGCCATGAGCACCTTAGGTCATCAGTACGATAACTCCCTGGTTTCAAACGCCTTTGGTTTCCTGCGTTTGCCAATGAACTTCCAGCCGTATGACAGCGATGCTGACTGGGTGATCACTGGCGTGCCGTTTGACATGGCGACGTCCGGTCGCGCGGGCGGGCGTCACGGCCCGGCGGCGATCCGTCAGGTGTCAACGAATCTGGCCTGGGAACACAATCGCTTCCCGTGGAATTTCGACATGCGTGAGCGCCTGAACGTGGTGGACTGCGGCGACCTGGTTTACGCCTTTGGCGACGCGCGTGAAATGAGTGAAAAACTGCAGGCGCATGCAGAGAAACTGCTGGCTGCCGGTAAACGGATGCTCTCTTTTGGCGGTGACCACTTTGTGACGCTGCCGCTGCTGCGCGCGCACGCAAAACACTTTGGCAAAATGGCAATGGTCCATTTCGATGCCCACACCGACACCTATGCGAATGGCTGTGAGTTCGACCATGGCACCATGTTCTACACTGCGCCGAACGAAGGGTTGATCGATCCGCATCACTCTGTGCAGATCGGTATTCGTACGGAATTCGATAAAGACAACGGCTTTACCGTGCTGGACGCCTGTCAGGTGAACGATCGCGGCGTTGATGACATCATCGCCCAGGTGAAGCAGATTGTCGGCGACATGCCGGTCTATCTGACCTTTGATATCGACTGCCTGGATCCGGCATTCGCGCCGGGGACCGGTACGCCAGTGATTGGCGGTCTGACTTCCGATCGCGCTATTAAGCTGGTGCGCGGACTGAAAGATCTGAACATCGTAGGGATGGACGTGGTGGAAGTAGCGCCGGCTTACGATCAGTCAGAAATCACCGCCCTGGCGGCGGCAACGCTGGCGCTGGAGATGCTGTACATTCAGGCGGCGAAGAAAGGCGAGTAACGGGTTTCGGGCTATTTTACTCGCCATTTTGAACCCGGGCAGTGCTCGCCATCCTCACGTACTACGTGTACGCTCCGGTGGCTGTGCGCTGTCCAGGCCCAAACTGGCTTCGCCAATAACGCCCGATCACCGGACAAAATTTGTAGTTCTGTAGTTCTGTAGTTCTGTAGGCCGGATAAGGCGTTTACGCCGTCATCCGGCACGCTTGAATGTTACTTAATCCCGTCCGCTTTCATACGATCGCGAATATGTTGCGCACGTTCTGCGGAGGCCGGGTGATCGTCAAACATGGAGCTTTGACGACCTTCTTCCAGTTTCGCCAGTTTTTCGAAGCTGGTGGCAAGACCCGCCGGGCTGATACCGCGTTTGCGCAACAAATCGTACGAGTAGTCATCCGCTTCCGATTCCTGACGCTGGGAGAACTGCGAGTTCACCAGTTTTTCTCCCAGATCGCCGAGCTGTGACTGCGACAGGCTGCCGACGATCCCACCCGCTGAGGCTGCGGCTGCGCGAACGGCGTTAGTGCCCAGCGCCACCTGCATACCTTTCTTCACGTGTCCGAGCGCAACGTGACCCATTTCATGGCCAATCACGGCTTCGACTTCGTTGTCCGTCATCATGTCCATCAGGCCGCTATATACACGAATACAGCCGTTCGCCATCGCGAAGGCGTTCACGTCTTTCGCCATGTAGACTTTATAGTTGACCGCTTGTCCGTTGATGTTATCGCCGAGCGCCGTGGCGATTTTGCTCAGGCGTTTAGCGTACTCGCTGCCGGCTGGCGCGATAGTCGCTTTACCATCCATTTCCGTACAGGCCTGGTTGCTTAACGCGATAACCTGCGCATCGCTCAGGCTATAAGCCTGGAAAGCTTCGGCTCCCGAGGAGAGCAGTCCGTTGGAGTTCATATTCTGGCAGCCGGTCAGCACCGTCGCCATGCCCATAGCAAGCAGTAACGCGCGAATCTTCATGTTTTTTTCTTCCACACGAAATGAGGAGGGTTCTAAAAGTGCGCGATTTGCAGATGAATCCGCGCTCACGCTAAGTATAAAGAAAAGAACAACAAGCGGGCGAGCAGATTGCGCAACATGCGAGTGTGATCCGGAGATTTCTGAAGCGGCAAAAGGATGCTCCATGTACATGACACGCGGCTTGGGTTACATTGTTGGCACTTTTTTCCGGCTTAGCCCAAAACGCGCTGTCGTCAAGTCGTTACGGGCATGGCCTTCATCATCCGATCTGGAGTCAAAATGTCCTCACGTAAAGAGCTTGCCAATGCTATTCGTGCGCTGAGCATGGACGCAGTACAGAAAGCCAAATCCGGTCACCCGGGTGCCCCGATGGGTATGGCTGACATTGCCGAAGTCCTGTGGCGTGATTTCCTGAAGCACAACCCGAGCAACCCGTCCTGGGCCGATCGTGACCGCTTCGTGCTGTCCAACGGCCACGGCTCCATGTTGATTTACAGCCTGCTGCACCTCACCGGTTACGATCTGCCGATGTCTGAGTTGCAGAACTTCCGTCAGCTGCATTCCAAAACCCCGGGTCACCCGGAAGTGGGTTACACCGCCGGTGTGGAAACCACTACCGGTCCGCTGGGTCAGGGTATTGCGAACGCGGTCGGTATGGCTATCGCTGAAAAAACACTGGCTGCACAGTTTAACCGTCCGGGCCATGACATCGTTGACCACTACACCTATGCGTTTATGGGCGATGGCTGCATGATGGAAGGTATCTCTCACGAGGTATGCTCTCTGGCCGGTACGCTGAAGCTGGGCAAACTGGTAGCGTTCTACGATGACAACGGTATCTCTATCGACGGTCACGTTGAAGGCTGGTTCACTGACGACACGGCTAAACGTTTCGAAGCGTACGGCTGGCACGTGGTACGTGGTGTTGATGGTCATGACGCAGACGCCATCAAACGCGCAGTCGAAGAAGCGCGTGCGGTGACCGACAAACCGTCCCTGCTGATGTGCAAAACCATCATCGGTTTCGGTTCCCCGAACAAAGCGGGTACCCACGACTCCCACGGTGCGCCGCTGGGCGATGCAGAAATCGCACTGACTCGCGAACAACTGGGCTGGAAATACGCGCCGTTCGAAATCCCGTCTGAAATCTACGCCCAGTGGGATGCGAAAGAAGCCGGTCAGGCGAAAGAGTCTGCCTGGAACGAGAAATTTGCCGCCTACGCCAAAGCCTTCCCGCAGGAAGCCGCTGAGTTCACCCGTCGTATGAAAGGTGAAATGCCGTCTGATTTCGACGCAAAAGCGAAAGAGTTTATTGCTAAGCTGCAGGCTAACCCGGCAAAAATCGCCAGCCGTAAAGCATCTCAGAATGCGATCGAAGCTTTTGGTCCGTTGCTTCCGGAATTCCTCGGCGGCTCCGCAGATCTCGCGCCTTCTAACCTGACTCTGTGGTCGGGTTCTAAAGCGATCAACGAAGACACTGCGGGCAACTACATCCATTACGGCGTGCGTGAATTCGGTATGACCGCGATTGCCAACGGTATCTCCCTGCACGGTGGTTTCCTGCCGTACACCTCCACTTTCCTGATGTTCGTGGAATATGCCCGTAACGCGGTGCGTATGGCAGCGCTGATGAAACAGCGTCAGGTGATGGTTTACACCCACGACTCCATCGGTCTGGGCGAAGATGGCCCGACTCACCAGCCGGTAGAGCAGGTGGCTTCTCTGCGCGTCACGCCAAACATGAGCACCTGGCGTCCGTGTGACCAGGTTGAATCCGCCGTGGCGTGGAAATACGGCGTTGAGCGTCAGGACGGCCCGACCGCGCTGATCCTCTCCCGTCAGAACCTGGCACAGCAGGAACGTACCGAAGAGCAACTGGCGAACATCGCTCGCGGTGGCTACGTATTGAAAGATTGCGCAGGCCAGCCTGAGCTTATCTTCATCGCGACCGGTTCTGAAGTTGAGCTGGCGGTTGCCGCATGGGAAAAACTGACTGCCGAAGGCGTGAAAGCGCGTGTGGTCTCCATGCCGTCTACCGATGCGTTTGACAAGCAGGATGCGGCGTACCGCGAATCCGTACTGCCGAAAGCAGTTACCGCTCGCGTGGCCGTGGAAGCCGGTATCGCTGACTACTGGTTCAAATACGTGGGTCTGAACGGCGCGATCGTCGGTATGACCACCTTCGGTGAATCTGCGCCGGCAGAGCTGCTGTTCGAAGAGTTCGGCTTCACCGTCGACAACGTTGTCGCGAAAGCAAAAGCGCTGCTGTAATCATTACAACAGTCGCTAACGGGTCGCTTCGGCGGCCCGTTATCATCTAAAAAGGTAATTATTTCTGCTCGGGCAAGGGGTTATTGTAGATCTGCTTCACAGAATTGATATTTAGTATATTATTGAATTTGCAATGCTCATCACATAATTAATATTGCTATTTTTATCTTTAGTTATAACAATCTGTTTTTTAATGATTTGTATTATTGTCTCTTTTCCCTGTCTCTGTTTTCTCCTCGATTGATTTCATTTGGTCGCACGCGTATTTTGTTTTTAGCAAGACGTTGTACCCTAAAAATAAAATAAGGACAATTTATGCGGTTGATTGACTATTTTCCTGAAGCTTCTATTTCAATAAAACCGGTGGCAAAGAACTGGCAGGAAGCCATTGATTTTTCCATGTCATCATTACTGGCGAATCATTATGTGAATGCCAATTATATCCAGGCTATAAAAGATTCAACGATTAACAATGGTCCTTATTATATTCTGGCACCCGGTGTGGCGATGCCGCATGCCCGGCCAGAATGTGGTGCGTTAAAAACAGGAATGTCATTAACGCTTCTTAAACAGGAAGTGCAATTTTCCGACGATGACGAACCCGTAAAATTGCTCATCGGGTTGTCGGCGGCGAATGCCGATTCACATATTGGCGCTATCCAGGCATTAAGCGAACTTCTTTGTGAAGAGGAAACTCTGGCTGCATTATTAGCAGCCAAATCAGAAAAGCAGTTGGCGGATATTATCGCCCGCGCATAATCATTTCTCCTCGACAGGATAATAATATGGAACACAAGTCTGCTCGTGCAAAGGTCCAGGCTTTTGGCGGATTTTTGACTGCCATGGTCATCCCGAATATCGGTGCTTTTATTGCCTGGGGTTTTATTACTGCATTATTTATTCCGACAGGGTGGATGCCTAATGAGCATTTCGCCAAAATTGTCGGCCCGATGATTACCTATTTATTACCCGTAATGATTGGTTCCACCGGTGGACATCTGGTCGGTGGGAAGCGTGGGGCGGTGATGGGGGGGAATCGGTACGATCGGCGTGATTATTGGCGCGGATATCCCGATGTTCCTCGGTTCAATGATAATGGGGCCACTGGGTGGCCTGGTGATTAAATACATTGACCGGCTGCTGGACCAGCGTATCCCCGCGGGCTTTGAGATGGTGATCAATAACTTCTCTTTAGGCATTGCCGGAATGATGTTGTGCCTGCTGGGGTTTGAAGTTATTGGACCGGCGGTTCTCATTGCCAATAACTTTGTGAAAGAGTGTATTGAATCACTGGTGCACGCGGGTTATCTGCCGCTGCTTTCATTGATTAATGAGCCCGCAAAAATCCTTTTTCTGAATAATGCAATCGACCAGGGAGTTTATTATCCGTTGGGAATGCAGCAGGCTTCGGAAACAGGAAAATCCATCTTCTTCATGGTGGCCTCAAATCCTGGCCCCGGTTTAGGTTTACTGCTGGCGTTTGCCTTCTTTGGTAAAGGAATGGCGAAGAAATCGGCTCCCGGCGCCATGATTATCCATTTCCTGGGCGGCATTCACGAACTCTACTTCCCGTACGTGCTTATGAAGCCACTGACCCTGATCGGCATGATTGCCGGGGGGAATGAGCGGAACATGGGTGTTCAATCTGTTAGGCGGCGGCCTGGTTGCGGGCCCCAGTCCAGGGACGATTTTCGCTTACCTGGCCTTGACGCCAAAAGGTTCTTTCCTTGCCACGATTGCGGGCGTCACGGCGGGAACGGTAGTGACCTTTATCATCACCTCATTGATCCTGAAAATGGAAAAAAATGGTCTGGCCGAAAGTGAAGAGACGTTCAGTGATTCCGCCAACGCTGTCAAAGCCATGAAGCAGGCAGGTAGTTTTTCATATCGCCATGTCAAACGTATCGCCTTTGTGTGTGATGCGGGAATGGGGTCCAGCGCGATGGGGGCGACGACGTTTCGTAAGCGCCTGGAAAAAGCGGGGCTGGCTGTCGAGGTGAAGCATTATGCCATCGAAAATGTGCCAGTTGACGCTGATATTATTGTTACCCATGCCAGTCTTGAAGGGCGCGTTAAACGCGTTAGCGATAAACCGTTGGTGTTGATCAAAAACTATATTGGCGACCCGCAGCTTGACGATTTATTTAATCACTTAACGTCGAATTAGTATTTCTGGTTCCTGGAGTTAATATGAAAACGAAAGTGGCTGCAATTTATGGCAAGCAGGATGTGCGTATCCGTGAGTTTGAATTACCTGAAATTACGGATAATGAACTATTAGTCAGCGTGATTTCCGACAGCGTATGCTTATCCACCTGGAAGGCAGCGACATTAGCCAGTGAACATAAACGTGTTCCGGATGATCTGGAAAATCATCCGGTGATTACCGGTCACGAATGCGCCGGGATTATTGTTGAAGTAGGAAAAAATTTAACCGGGAAATATAAAAAAAGGGCAACGCTTTGTTTTACAACCCGCAATGGGATTGCCGAGCGGTTATTCCGCGGGGTACAGCTACGAATATTTTGGTGGTAATGCCACGTATATGATTATTCCTGAAGTCGCGATAAACCTGGGATGCGTATTGCCATATCACGGTTCTTATTTTGCGGCTGCTTCACTGGCGGAACCAATGTGCTGCATTATCGGTGCTTATAAAGCGAATTACCATACGACGCCTTATGTGTATGAGCACCGAATGGGGATTAAGCCCGGCGGCAATATTGCGCTTTTAGCCTGCGCCGGGCCAATGGGTATTGGTGCGATTGATTATGCGATTAATGGCGGGATCCAACCGGCACGCGTGGTGGTTGTGGATATTGATGAAACGCGTCTGGAGCAGGCTAAAAAAGCTGCTGCCGGTGGAACTGGCCGCGCGCAAGGGAATCGAACTCACCTATGTGAATTCGTCCGGTATGGCCGACCCCGCGACGCAACTGCGCGAATTAACGGGCGGTGCCGGGTTCGATGACGTTTTTGTCTATGCCGCCGTGCCGTCCGTTGTTGAACTGGCGGACGACCTTCTGGCAGAAGATGGATGTCTGAATTTCTTTGCCGGTCCGACGGATAGCCGTTTCAAGGTGCCGTTTAATTTCTACAACGTGCATTACAACAGCACTCACGTAGTCGGAACTTCTGGCGGTTCCACCGAGGACATGAAAGAGGCAATCGCGCTGAGCGCAACAGGACAATTGCAACCATCGTTTATGGTGACCCATATCGGCGGTCTTGATGCGGTGCCAGATACCGTTCTGAACTTACCGGATATTCCGGGCGGTAAGAAGCTCATCTATAACGGCGTCACGATGCCGCTGACGGCAATTGCTGATTTCGCCGAGAAAGGCAAAACCGATCCGTTGTTCAGGGAACTGGCGCGTCTTGTGGAGGAGACACACGGAATCTGGAATGAAAAAGCAGAAAAGTATCTGCTGGCGCAGTTTGGCGTGGATATCGGGGAGGCGGCATGAAATCCCTGGCATGGCCGCTGTTTCGCATCACGGAGCAGGCAGCGCTGGCTGCCTGGCCGCAAACCGGCTGCGGCGATAAGAACAAAATCGATGGACTGGCAGTGAGCGCGATGCGTACGGCCTTGAATGACATTGCCATTCGCGGGCGCATCGTCATTGGCGAGGGCGAAATAGATCACGCGCCGATGTTGTGGATTGGCGAAGAGGTTGGCAATGGCGGCGGACCGGAGGTGGATATCGCCGTCGATCCCATTGAAGGTACCCGGATGGTTGCGATGGGGCAGAGCAATGCGCTGGCAGTGATGGCGTTTGCGCCGCGGGGAAGTTTGCTTCACGCCCCGGATATGTACATGAAAAAACTGGTCGTTAACCGGCAGGCGAAAGGGGGGGATTAATCTTGCCCTGCCATTGGCAGATAATCTGCGTCAGGTGGCACAAGCGCTGGGCAAACCGCTGGAGCAACTGCGCATGGTCACACTGGATAAACCGCGACTTCAACCGGAGATTGCCGCAGCCACACAGTTGGGGGTGAAAGTCTACGCCCTGCCCGATGGCGATGTGGCCGCCAGCGTGCTGGCCTGTTTGCAGGATAACCTCTATGACCTGATGTATACCACGGGCGGTGCGCCGGAAGGCGTGATTTCTGCCTGCGCGGTGAAAGCATTGGGGGGGCGATATGCAAGCCGAGCTTGTCGATTTTTGTGAAGCAAAAGGCGATACCGCAGAGCATCGGCTGATTGCTGCTCAGGAGCGCCAGCGGTGTGCTGAAATGGGTGTCGAGGTTAATCGGGTTTATACACTCGACGAACTGGTGGCAGGAGATGACGTCCTTTTTTAGCGCGACCGGGGTGACCAGAGGCGATCTGGTGAATGGGATCCAACAGGTTGCAAAGGGGGTACGCACGCAAACTTTACTGATCGGCGGGGCGGACCGAACGTGTAATATAATAGACTCTCTGCATTCATGGTGATTTATCGGGATACGAATGACGACGCTGACAGAAGACGATGTGCTTGAGCAACTGGATGCTCAGAACAATTTACTTTCGTTTATGACGACGGCACATACTATTTTGCTGCAGGGCATAAAGCGCTTTCTGCCGTCGCTGTTTGTCGATAACGATGAAGAGATTGTGGAATATGCAGTGAAGCCGTTACTTGCCCAGAGTGGGCCGCTTGATGATATTGACGTTGCGCTACGCCTGATTTATGCGCTGGGAAAAATGGACAAATGGCTTTATGCCGACATTACGCATTTTTCGCAGTTTTATCAGTACGTCAGCGAACGGGATGAAATCCCAGGATTTGCTGATGACATCACCTGGGATTTTATCAGCAACGTCAACAGTATCACCCGAAACACGACCTTATATAGCGCGCTGGAGTCGATGAAGTTTGCCGATTTTGCGGCGTGGTCGGAGGTTCGTTTTTCCGCAATGGTCAAGACGGCAATGGCGCTGGCGGTGACGTCAATTTTGAAGGAATTAACACCGTGAAAATCGGACTGATGGTCAACGGGTTGCGGGTTGAAGCCCATTATCATGATGATGAGATAGAGAACGTTCATAAGCCGTTATTACAGCGACTGGCAAACATCCATTCCGCGAACACCAGACGGCGCACCGTTGTGTTTCTGAGTGCGCCGCCCGGGACCGGAAAATCCACACTCACCACGTTCTGGGAATGGCTTTCTCGTCAGGATCCCTTTTTTGCCGACGATCCAGACGCTGCCGATGGATGGTTTTCATCACTACAATGACTGGCTGGACGCCCACAATCTGCGTGCATATAAAGGGGCACCAGAGACCTTTGACGTTGATAAGCTTGCGCAGAATCTGCGCCAGATACGGGACGGCGAAGGGACCTGGCCGCAGTACGATCGGCAAAAACACGATCCGGTCGAAGACGCGATTGTCGTAAACGCGCCGATTGTCATTGTGGAAGGAAACTGGCTGCTGCGGGATGACGAGAGATGGCGGGCGCTGGCGGCGTTCTGCGATTTTTCCCTCTTTATCCGTGCGCCAGCCCAGGCCCTGCGAGCCCGACTGGTTGAGCGCAAACGGGCCGGTGGATTATCACCAGCCGATGCCGGGGCGTTTTACGAACGCACAGATGGGCCCAATGTTGAGCGAGTGCTGCGCGAAAGTCGCCCTGCCAGCCTGCTACTGGAGATGAACCTCAGTGGGGAATACCGTCTCGCCTGACGATAAATTATTCCAGCTAAGACGTGATGATTATTACGGCTTACTGGAATAATTACCCCCGTCCGTAGCGGGTAAAATGTGATGCAGGTCATATAGCTGGCTTAATCGTCTGGACAATCATTCCTTTTATTCCCCGTTTCGCTTATTCTAGCTGAAGCGTTTCAGTCGATTAAATGTTCGACAAATAATCAATCAGTCGCAGTTTGCGACAGGTAAGGTTTCCCTGAACGATGCGCTGGATTACTCTGTCAGCCACATCTGAATCGGGATAGCCTTGCAGGAGATCTATGACCGTACGCGTAGCGATTAATGGCTTCGGTCGCATCGGACGTAATGTGGTTCGTGCTTTATATGAATCCGGACGTCGGGCGGAAATCACCGTGGTGGCAATCAATGAACTTGCGGATGCTTCGGGCATGGCGCATTTGTTGAAATATGACACCAGCCATGGGCGTTTTGCATGGGATGTTCGCCAGGAGCGCGAACAACTTTATGTCGGCGACGACGCGATCCGCATTCTGCATGAGCCCGCGCTTGACGCGCTACCCTGGCGCGAACTGGGCGTTGATATCGTGCTGGATTGCACAGGGGTTTACGGTAATCGCGAACACGGCGCAGCGCATCTCGCCGCGGGAGCAAAGAAAGTGCTCTTTTCACATCCTGGCAGCAACGATCTCGACGCCACTGTGGTATTTGGCGTCAATCAGGACCAACTGCGCGCGGAACACCGCATCGTTTCCAATGCGTCCTGCACCACGAATTGTATCATTCCCATTATCAAATTATTGGATGATGCCTATGGCATAGAGTCCGGTACGGTGACGACAATTCACTCCGCGATGCACGATCAGCAGGTCATTGATGCGTATCACCCTGACCTGCGCCGTACACGTGCGGCGAGTCAGTCGATCATTCCGGTCGATACCAAACTGGCGGCGGGCATCACCCGTATTTTCCCGCAGTTTAACGATCGTTTTGAAGCCATTGCGGTGCGTGTACCCACGATAAACGTCACGGCAATCGACCTGAGTGTCACGGTGATGAAGCCGGTAAAAGCGAATGAAGTCAACCAGTTGCTGCAAAAAGCGGCACAAGGTGCATTTCATGATATAGTTGACTATACGGAATTACCGTTGGTCTCAGTAGATTTTAATCACGACCCGCACAGCGCCATTGTAGATGGTACTCAAACGCGAGTCAGTGGTGCGCACCTGATTAAGACCCTGGTCTGGTGTGACAATGAATGGGGCTTCGCGAACAGAATGCTCGACACCACGTTAGCGATGGCTGCAAAAGGTTTCAGGTAGGGCGCAAGAGCGTCTGCAAAACTTTATCAAGAATCAACGAGAGGATTCACCATGTCTGTAATCAAGATGACCGATTTGGATCTTGCTGGTAAACGTGTTTTTATCCGTGCGGATCTGAACGTACCAGTTAAAGAAGGGAAAGTGACCAGCGATGCGCGTATCCGTGCGTCTCTGCCAACCATCGAACTGGCCCTGAAACAAGGCGCTAAAGTGATGGTGACTTCTCACCTGGGTCGTCCTACCGAAGGCGAGTACAACGAAGAATTCTCTCTGCTGCCGGTTGTTAATTACCTGAAAGACAAACTGTCTAACCCGGTTCGCCTGGTGAAAGATTACCTCGACGGCGTTGAAGTCGCTGCGGGTGAACTGGTGGTTCTGGAAAACGTTCGCTTTAACAAAGGCGAGAAGAAAGACGACGAAGCGCTGTCCAAAAAATACGCTGCGCTGTGCGATGTGTTCGTAATGGACGCGTTTGGTACGGCTCACCGCGCGCAGGCTTCCACTCACGGTATCGGCAAATTCGCTGACGTCGCGTGTGCCGGCCCGCTGCTGGCCGCTGAACTGGATGCGCTGGGTAAAGCGCTGAAAGAGCCAGCTCGCCCGATGGTCGCTATCGTTGGCGGTTCTAAAGTTTCCACTAAACTGACCGTTCTGGATTCCCTGTCCAAAATCGCCGATCAGCTGATTGTTGGCGGCGGCATCGCGAACACCTTCGTTGCCGCTCAGGGCCACAATGTCGGTAAATCCCTGTACGAAGCCGATCTGGTTGACGAAGCCAAACGTCTGCTGACCACGTGCGATATCCCGGTTCCGACTGACGTTCGCGTCGCGACCGAGTTCTCTGAAAGCGCTGCCGCTACGCTGAAATCCGTCAACGACGTGAAAGAAGACGAGCAGATTCTGGATATCGGTGACGCTTCTGCACAGCAGCTGGCTGAAATCCTGAAGAATGCGAAAACCATTCTGTGGAACGGCCCGGTTGGCGTGTTTGAATTCCCGAACTTCCGTAAAGGGACTGAGATCGTGGCTAACGCGATTGCTGACAGCGACGCGTTCTCTATCGCAGGCGGCGGTGACACGCTGGCGGCGATCGACCTGTTCGGTATTGCTGACAAAATCTCCTACATCTCCACTGGCGGCGGTGCATTCCTCGAATTCGTGGAAGGTAAAGTTCTGCCTGCAGTAGCGATGCTCGAAGAGCGCGCTAAGAAGTAAGACATTCATGGGCAGGGAAACCTGCCCAATTTTCAGCGCGCTATAGTGGCACGCACCCCTTTCCAAGGCCGAAGATACAGGACTCGTAACATGTCTAAAATTTTTGATTTCGTAAAACCTGGCGTTATCACCGGTGATGACGTACAGAAAGTTTTCCAGGTAGCAAAAGAAAACAACTTCGCTCTGCCAGCAGTTAACTGCGTCGGTACCGACTCTATCAACGCCGTTCTGGAAACCGCTGCAAAAGTGAAAGCGCCGGTTATCGTTCAGTTCTCCAACGGTGGCGCTGCGTTTATCGCGGGTAAAGGCGTGAAAACTGATGTTCCTCAGGGTGCGGCAATCCTGGGCGCAATCTCTGGTGCGCACCACGTACATCAGATGGCTGAGCATTACGGTGTTCCGGTTATCCTGCACACTGACCACTGCGCGAAGAAACTGCTGCCGTGGATCGACGGTCTGTTGGACGCGGGTGAAAAACACTTCGCGGCGACCGGTAAACCGCTGTTCTCTTCTCACATGATCGACCTTTCTGAAGAGTCTCTGGAAGAGAACATCGAAATCTGCTCCAAATACCTGGCGCGCATGTCCAAAATGGGCATGACCCTGGAAATCGAACTGGGTTGCACCGGTGGTGAAGAAGATGGCGTGGACAACAGCCATATGGACGCTTCTGCCCTGTATACCCAGCCGGAAGACGTGGATTACGCCTACACCGAGCTGAGCAAAATCAGCCCGCGTTTCACTATCGCGGCTTCTTTCGGTAACGTACACGGCGTTTACAAGCCGGGTAACGTGGTTCTGACCCCGACCATCCTGCGTGACTCTCAGGACTATGTTTCTAAGAAACATAACCTGCCGCACAACAGCCTGAACTTCGTCTTCCACGGTGGTTCCGGTTCTACTGCTCAGGAAATCAAAGACTCTGTGAGCTACGGCGTCATCAAAATGAACATCGATACCGATACCCAATGGGCGACCTGGGAAGGTGTTCTGAAGTACTACAAAGATAACGAAGCGTATCTGCAGGGTCAGCTGGGCAACCCGAAAGGCGAAGATCAGCCGAACAAGAAATACTACGATCCGCGCGTATGGCTGCGTGCTGGCCAGACTTCTATGATCACGCGTCTGGAACAGGCTTTCAAAGAACTGAACGCGATTGACGTTCTGTAATATAGCCTGCTGATTGTAAAAATGGCTTCCTTCGGGAAGCCATTTTTTTTACTTGTTGAGACACATTTTATCCGGCAATAAGGCGTTATTGCGACACGCAGGTGCCTTTCTCACCCGTGAGTATCTGCGGTGCATCTTTCAGCGCGCCAATAAACGCCGAACGCCCGGTTTGCTTAACAAACTGGATCACTGCCGCCGCTTTTGGTCCCATTGCGCCATCCGGTGCCGCAAAAGGCGCCAACTCTTCGGTTGTCACATGGCGTAACGCACGCGCCTGCGGCGTCCCCCAGTATTCATAGACGGCATCGGCATCGGTCAGGATCAGCAGATGATCGGCGTTGATGGCATTCGCCAACACCGCGGCTGTCAGATCTTTATCGATCACCGCTTCGGTTCCCTGGTATCCTTCGCCCTGTGCCACCACCGGAACGCCGCCGCCGCCACAGCAAATCACCGTGTGTCCCGCTTCCACCAGTATCCTGATGGCATCGCTGTCGAGAATGTTTTGCGGCATCGGTGAGGGAACGACCCGACGAATGTACTGCCCATCCGCCTTCATCGTCCAGCCATAGCGTTGCTCCAGTTCAGCTTGTTGATCCGGTTGATAGACAGGGCCAATGTACTTACCCGGAGCGGCAAACGCTTCATCCTGTGGGTCTACTTCGACCCGCGTCATCAGCGTGGTGACAGAGGAGTTGCCCACGTTTTGCGTCAGCGCCTGGGCGATAGCGGCACCGATCATACCCTGGCTCTCAGCCACCAGAATATCCAGCGGCCAGGCGGGAGATTCCGTGTAGGCCGCGTTCTGCAACGCCAGCAACCCGACCTGAGGCCCGTTTCCGTGAACAATCACCAGTTGATAATCGCGGGCCAGCGTCGCCACCCGTTGCGCAAAAACCTGAATGCTGCGCTGTTGGTTTTCCGCGCTCAGTACTTCTCCGCGCTGCAATAAAGCATTTCCACCCAGCGCAATGACCAGTTTCTTTTTCATTATGACCTCAATGTGCAAAATATCTCGTGGTCAAAATAACGTTCCTGGCTATTTATAATGTGACTTCTTCAACAGCTTATTGACTGATAAAAATAACGCGTTAATTCGGATTATTTTTAATTGCTTTGTTTAAATTATTTAAAAAATGATTGTTAGAGTTTTTTTAATAATGCTGCGGTCAGTTCCCAGGAATTTATAACAATGGATTTTGTGTGACTTTGCTCAAACGAAATGGCGTCGTGGCCCGATATGGTGAGCAGAGTTAAAACATCAAGCCTCATCAATCGTCAGATAACCTGAGGTGTTCAACGGTAAATATTACCGGGAGATTGCTTATGTCTGAATCATGTGAAGTGACTGAGGTCACGAAGAAAAAAGGAATACCGGCCTGGTGGGTGACCATTTTCCTGTTCTGGTTGGGATGGATTTTTATGTATGCCGACCGGACGGTATTGAACCCGGTAATGGGCGAGCTGGAGAAAGAGTTTGGCTTAAGTGGAACGCAATTAGGTATTCTTAATTCTGTGTTTTATTTTTCTTATGCATTACTACAGGTTCCGGCCGGAATACTGGGTGACAAAATCGGTAAGAAAAAAGTGCTGGTGCCAGGGTTTATTCTCTTTGGCGTATTCACGGCGGTTACCGGTTGGGCAAAAAGCTGGTACACGCTGCTGTTTGCCCGCGTGGTAACGGGCGCGGGAGAAGGGACCTATTACGGGCCTCAGTATGGGCTTTCTTCTGAGCAAATCCCTAAAAAATACCGCTCGCTGGGCAGTGCAATTATCAATAGCGGTATGGCCTTTGGTATTGCGCTCGGGCTGATGACATCAAGCTGGCTGGTATACGATCAGGGCCATTCATGGCGGATGCCGTTCTACGCGATGGCAGTTCCTTCGGTACTGGTGGGGATTGCGATCTGGCTGTTTGTGAAAGAAAAGAAACGTACCGTAGATACCGACGGTCAGCCGGTGAAAAAAGGCAAATTCAGCGATCTCCTGAAAAACCGCAACCTCGTTCTGACCTATATCATGGTGTTCTGCAGCCTGTTTGGATTCTTCGTTATTCTGACCTGGCTTCCCTATTATCTGCAAAATGAGCGGGGTATTGCCGGGAGTGAAACCGGGTTTATCTCTTCGCTGGTCGCCTGGATTTCAATCCCCGGCGCGCTGTTATTCTCCAGCCTGTCTGACAAATTAGGCAAACGCAAACCGTTAATTATGTTCCTTGTTCCGGTGGCGATCCTCAGCATGCTATCCATTGTCTGGATGCCAAATATGACCGGCGTGATTGTCGCTCTGTGTGTTTACGGTCTCGTCGGCAAACTGGCGCTGGATCCCGTGCTGGTTGCGCTGGTTGCTGATAGCGTCGATGAAAATAATTACAGCACCGCGTTTGGCTTATTTAATTTTATCGGCATGAGCTCTTCTATTCTTGCACCCATTATTGCCGGCGCGGCGCGCGATATTACAGGCAGCCTGGCATCCAGTTTTTATGTGTCAGCCATTCTGTTAGCTATTGGATTGGTTGCGATGCTGTTTTTGAAAGAAAAACGTACATAAGAGGTAGCGGTAATGATTTACGCCTTTATTAAAAAGGGAAGTTTTCAGGATTCCGTCAGCCTGATGATCATTTCCCGGAAATTAAGTGAGCGACCGGAAGTTGACCAGGTTTCCGTGATGATGGGCACGCCGGCGAATAAAGCAATGCTGGATTCTACCGGCTTCTGGCATGGCGATTTTGTCGAGGCCACACCGAACGATATTTGTGTGGCGGTACGAACGCATGACGAGCAACCGGAGATCCTCGAATTAATTCGTGAGCAACTGGAAAAAGAGTTGAGCGCGATTGCCAGCGCCTCGGGCAGTTCACAGCAACTGCTGAAGGCACGTCGCTGGGAGAGCGCGTGCCAGAAATTACCGCAGGCTAATCTGCTGCTGGTTTCGGTTGCCGGGGAATATGCGGCCTCCGTGGCAAAAGAGGGATTGCTGGCGGGTAAGAACGTGATGATGTTTTCCGATAACGTGCCGCTGGAGCAGGAAGTTGAGCTGAAAACGCTGGCTCGCGAAAAAGGGCTGATCGTGATGGGGCCGGACTGCGGGACGGCGATGATTGCCGGTAGCCCACTGGCGTTCGCGAACGTATTACCGGAAGGCGGCATTGGCGTGATAGGCGCATCCGGGACCGGTATTCAGGAGGTCACTTCGCAGATTGCGCTGCACCGACAGGGCATCAGCCATGCCATCGGTTTGGGGGGGCGCGATCTGAGTGCGGAAGTGGGAGGCATCAGTGCGTTAACGGCGCTGGAGATGCTGGCGGCTGATGATGCCACGCGGGTGATCGCGTTTGTCTCTAAGCCGCCGTCGCCGCAGGTCAGAACCCGCATTATCAATGCGATGCAAAAGGTAGGTAAACCGGTGGTCGCGCTCTTTCTCGGTAATAAACCGGAACAGCGCCGTGAGGGGAATGTCTGGCTGGCGAATTCGCTCTCAGATGCCGCCCAACTGGCCGTGTTGCTGATGCGCGTGGCTCAGCAGCGCCTGATGCAACCCGAGGTGGCAGGAAAGGGGATTTATGGGCTGTATGCCGGCGGAACCCTTGCGGCGGAGGCAGCGATGTTGCTTTCAGCCGGACTGGATGTGCCGGTGAGCGAAAGCCACGCTGCTGGCGTCATGCTCGACGCACAGGGACACCGCATTGTTGATCTGGGGGGATGACAGCTACACGCTGGGCAGACCTCACCCGATGATCGATCCAACAACCCGCAGCATTGAAATCGAAAAGCTGGCCGCGATGCCTGACGTGGGGGGTACTGCTGCTGGATGTGGTGCTGGGTTATGGCGCCTGTGCTGATCCCGCGGGCGCCGTTGTTGAAGCCATCGAAAAGGTCCGCGCGACGCGCAGCGCGCCGCTGGTCACCATTGCGACCCTGACCGGAACCGACGCCGATCCACAGGGGCGCAACGGACAAACGGACATCCTGCGTGACGCAGGTATCGCCGTAGTGGAAACCCTGGAAGAGGCGGTGTTGCTCGCCATCAGCCTGACACAGCATCAGGACTCCCGCCCATCAGTTGAACCTAACCCCTTGCTGGATGGCGTACAGGTGATCAATGCCGGGCTGCGCAGCTTCGCGCTGGATCTGCAAAGCAGCGGCACGCCGGTTGTGCATTATCAATGGGCGCCGATTGCCGGTGGCAATGCGCGTCTTGCCAGTTTACTCAAGCAGTTACATTAATTCAGAGGTACCGATATGTATTCATCAATTGCACAGGCCAATGACGCCATTATTGAACGCATTAAAGCCGCGCGCCCGCACTGGGTGGCAGTCCGTCCTGCGAAGGAAGCGGTCGTTGAATTGTCCACCGGGCGTAAATTGCTGCACGCCGGTCCGCCGATTGCCTGGGAAGCGATGACGGGACCCATGCGCGGTGCCTGCATCGGCGCCTCGCTGTTTGAGGGTTGGGCGGTCAGTGAAGAAGAGGCCGTGACTCTCCTGAGCCAGGGCGAGGTGGAGTTTATCCCCTGTCACCATGTTGGCGCGGTCGGCCCGATGGGGGGGGGGATCACCTCTGCAAACATGCCCGTGCTGGTGGTGCGAGACGTGGTGCACGGCAATCAATCCTGCTGCAACCTGAATGAAGGGATCGGCAAGGTCATGCGTTTCGGCGCTTACGGTGAGGATGTGCAGACACGGCTGCGCTGGATGCGCGATACGCTGGCACCGGTATTACAGGACGCTTTATCGCGCATGGAGAATGGCGTTGATCTGACGGCGATGATGGCCCAGGCGATTACGATGGGTGACGAATTCCATCAGCGTAATATCGCCGCCTCGTCGCTGCTGCTGCGCACACTGTCTCCTGTGATTGCGGGCCTGGACCGACCGAAAGCCGAAATCATTGAGGTGCTGCAATTCCTGAGCGTGACCGATCAGTTCTTCCTTAACCTGGCGATGGCCTACAGCAAAGCGGTGATGGATGCGGCGGCGGTGATAAAAGCCGGTTCGGTGGTGACGGCAATGACGCGCAACGGGCGTGAGTTCGGGATCCGCGTCAGCGGCACCGGCGACCGTTGGTTTACTGCACCGGTGAATACGCCGCAGGGCCTGTTCTTTACCGGCTACAGCCAGGCGGATGCCAACCCGGACATAGGTGATAGCGCCATTACTGAAACGCTGGGTATCGGTGGCGCAGCAATGATTGCCGCCCCTGGCGTGACGCGTTTCGTTGGCGCGGGTGGTATGGGAGCTGCGCTGGAAACCTCTGAAGAGATGGCGGAAATCTACCTCGCTAACAACCCTTTGTTCCAGATCCCGTCCTGGGATTTCAAAGGCGCATGTCTGGGGCTGGATATCCGTCGCGTCGTGGAAACGGGAATTACGCCACTCATCAATACCGGTATCGCTCACCGCGAAGCAGGGATTGGCCAGGTGGGGGGCGGGCACCGTTCGCGCACCGCTGCTGTGTTTTGAAAAAGCGCTGGAAGCGCTGGCGGAAGAGCATCACATCACGGCGTAACCACTATACCCGGTGGCGCTGACGCTTATCGGCCTACGGGGCGGTGTCACTCGTAGGCCGATACGGTGAAGCGCCATCCGGCATTTCGGAGCAACCTATGTTCATTCTCAATGCTCTGGCCTGCACCGGGCTTTATCGACTTCCTGATGGTGAATGGACGCTGCACAGTCGCTTTTCGCAGGCGATCAATTTCAGCCATGCCAACGGCGAATTACTGACGTTATACCGCTACGGCAAAGGGTTGGGGCCGACCGGCGTGCTGTTGAGCCGTACTCAGTTTTCTTGCCTGAATGCGGTTTCGCAACTGTACAAAACCGGGAGTCTGCTGAGCGGGCAGGGACTCACCCTTCGCCCTCAGCGGTCGCTCAGATTACAACTAAATCCCATCGCCATCGCGCCTCTTGACCTGTCTTCTTGTAGTCAGCAAACCGGCCTGGGAAGCTTACTCAATCAACCACTGACTACCCTGAACTGTTATCAGGATATTATTGCCGGCCTGGAACGCTGGAAGAGTGGCGTCGCGCCAGACTGGCGCTGGCTTATCGGTCGAGGACCCGGACTCACGCCCAGCGGTGATGATATGCTGACCGGAATGCTGGCGGTCTTTATCGCGGTCGGGATGCCGGTTCAGCTTTTTTTACCCCCCGGCGGATCAACTCGCACGGCTGACAACATCGGTAAGCTGTAGCTATCTTAATAGCGCCAGAGTTGGTGAATTTTCAACGCCGGTGTTGGGCGTGATGCGAAGCCTGCAAAGTGGGCGTGACGCAGGTCGTGCGCTTCGTCGGTTGCTCACGGTGGGACACACTTCTGGCGCCGACACCGTGCTGGGGATTGCGCTGGCGCAACGCTGGTTACAGAAGGCTGACTCAAGGGGAATGCATGCTCGATCAGGAAACAATACGCACATTTATTCGGGTAGCTGAGACGGAGAGCTTTTCCCGTGCCGCCAGCTCGCTGCATAAAACGCCTGCGGCAATCAGCTACCGCATAAAAACGCTGGAGGAGCAGGTGGGGACGCAGCTTTTTTTTACGGACCACACGTTCCGTCAGTCTGACGCTGGCGGGACAGCATCTGCTCGAACATTGCCGCCAGTGGCTCAACTGGCTGGACGCCATGCCCGATGAGTTACAGCAGATCAATGCGGGCGTTGAGCGTCAGGTTAATATTGTCATCAACAATTTGCTCTATCAGCCGCAGACGACCGCCGATTTACTGACGTGGCTGCATCAACAATTTCCCTTCACCCGCTTCCAGATCTCCCGTCAGGTCTATATGGGCGTGTGGGATTCGCTGCTGTATGACGACTATCAGCTGGCGATTGGCGTGACGGGCTCTGAATCGCTGTCAAATAACATTTCGCTACTGCCGCTGGGCGACATTAGCTGGCAGTTTGTGGTGGCGCAGAATCACCCGTTAGCCAGCCATCCGGCGGCTGTGTTAACGGATGACATGCTGCGTCGCTATCCCGCCATCAATATTGAAGATACGTCGCGCACGCTTACCCGCCGTGTGGCCTGGCTGTTGAGTGGGCAAAAGGAGATAAAGGTTCCGGATCTCAGCACCAAGCTGGCCTGCCATTTAAGCGGCCTGGGCGTCGGTTTTTTACCAGAACGGCTGTGTCGTCCTTACGTCGAGTCGGGCGCACTGGTGGCCCGTTCGGTGGTGAACCCGCGTCAGCCGTCACCACTCTCTATCGCCTGGAAAAATGCCGGAAGCGGGAAAGTGGTCAGCGAAATGGCAGAAATCTTTAAGCAAAAGAATGCGCTGGTGAGCGGATTTTTGCGGATGGTGGATCGTCCCGCTGAGCAGAAAAAAATCGTGTGATCCTGAATTGAACATAACGAAAATGGCATATTCACCCATTATTGTTTACCTTTAACGGGGTGTTTTCGTGAGATTGATCTCATTTGCTCTGATTAGTTATGACCAAGGAACATGTAATGGAAGATTTGAATGTTGTCGACAGCATCAACGGCGCGGGGACCTGGCTGGTCCGCAATCAGGCGTTGCTGCTGAGCTATGCCGTCAACATCGTGGCGGCAGTGGCCATTATTATTGTCGGGATGATTGTGGCGCGTCTGGTGTCGAATACCGTTAACCGCCTGATGGTCGCGCGTCATATCGATGCGACGGTAGCAGATTTCCTCTCGGCGCTGGTGCGCTACGGGATTATCGCTTTCACGCTGATTGCCGCGTTGGGTAGAGTCGGGGTACAGACGGCGTCGGTGATTGCGGTGCTCGGTGCCGCCGGTTTAGCGGTCGGTCTGGCATTGCAGGGGTCGTTATCTAACCTTGCCGCAGGCGTTCTGCTGGTCATGTTCCGTCCGTTCCGCGCCGGTGAGTATGCGGATCTGGGCGGCGTTGCCGGGACGGTGCTGAATGTGCAGATTTTTTCCACCACCATGCGCACTGTCGACGGTAAAATTGTGGTGATCCCGAACGGTAAAATTATCGCCGGCAATATCATTAACTTTTCCCGCGAACCCGTGCGCCGTAATGAATTTATTATCAGCGTCGCCTACGACTCTGACATTGATAAGGTGAAACAGATCCTCACCGGGATTATCGAGTCAGACGATCGCATTCTGAAAGATCGCGAAATGACGGTGCGTTTGAATGAGCTGGGCGCGTCATCAATTAACTTTGTGGTGCGCGTCTGGAGTAACAGCGGCGATCTGCAAAACGTGTACTGGGACGTGCTGGAACGGATTAAGCGTGAGTTTGATGCCGCCGGTATTAGCTTCCCGTATCCGCAGATGGATGTAAATTTCAAACGCGTGAAAGAAAGCGCGGCAGAGTAATAGTGTGCCGGATGCGCATTGCGACATCCGGCATAACTCCCTCAGCATTAATTTCCCTAATCCACGATTAATATTATCCATTTCCGCTAATAATCTTCCCGAGCTATAGTCTGCGCTATAGAGACAACGTTCAGGATAATTACTGTGATATCGTATTATTTTCAAGGTCTTGCACTTGGTGCGGCCATGATACTTCCGCTCGGCCCACAGAATGCTTTTGTCATGAATCAGGGAATACGCCGCCAGTATCACATCATGATTGCGCTATTGTGCGCCATCAGCGATCTACTGCTGATTTGCGCCGGTATTTTTGGCGGCAGCGCCTTGCTAATGCAGTCGCCGTGGCTGTTGGCGCTGGTCACCTGGGGCGGGGTAGCTTTTTTTGCTGTGGTACGGCTTTGGCGCCTTAAAGACGGCGATGAGCAGCAATCTGGAACTGGCCAGCGCGGAAGTGATGAAGCAGGGGCGCTGGAAGATTATCGCCACCATGCTGGCGGTGACATGGCTGAATCCGCACGTCTATCTGGATACATTTGTGGTGCTGGGGGAGTCTGGGTGGACAACTGGACGTGGAACCTAAGCGCTGGTTCGCGCTTGGCACCGTCAGCGCGTCTTTCTTGTGGTTTTTCGGCCTGGCGTTACTGGCGGCGTGGCTCGCGCCGCGACTGCGTACCGCAAAAGCGCAACGGATCATTAATACGCTGGTGGGGTTGGTGATGTGGTTTATTGCTTTTCAACTGGCAAAAGAAGGCGTTGCGCATGTTCACGCCTTGTTCAACTAAGCGATGTCTGATGGACAACACATTATTTCGCGCTAAGCTTGCCTGCATGCGCCCTGAAATTCAGGGCAACTCACGTAACAAGGAGGAGCGACAGTGAAGTTCAAAGTGATTGCCCTGGCGGCATTAATGGGATTCAGTGCGATGTCGGTGCAGGCAGGCGAATTGCCTGACGGCCCACATATTGTCACTTCCGGGACGGCCAGCGTGGACGCCGCGCCGGATATCGCTACGCTGGCCATTGAGGTCAATGTGGCGGCAAAGGATGCGGCGACGGCCAAGAAACAGGCCGATGAGCGCGTGGCGCAATACCTTTCCTTCCTTGAACAAAATCAGATCGCGAAGAAAGATATCAGTTCTGCCAATCTGCGTACCCAACCGGATTACGATTATCAGAACGGCAAAAGCATTCTGAAAGGGTATCGAGCGGTGCGTACTGTCGAAGTGACGCTTCGCCAGTTAGATAAACTTAATCCGTTGCTGGACGGTGCGTTGAAAGCGGGGCTGAACGAAATTCGTTCTGTGTCGTTGGGTGTGGCGCAGCCGGATGCGTACAAAGATAAAGCGCGCAAAGCGGCGATTGATGATGCGATTCATCAGGCGCAGGAACTGGCGGCTGGTTTTAACAGCAAGCTGGGCCCGGTTTACAGCGTGCGCTACCATGTCTCGAACTATCAACCCACTCCGATGGTGCGGATGATGAAAGCGGATGCAGCACCGGTTTCGGCTCAGGAAACGTACGAGCAGGCGGCAATTCAGTTTGACGATCAGGTCGATGTGGTCTTCCAGCTGGAACCTGCGGGGAGTCAGCAGCCTGCGGCAACCACCACCGCGAAATAACCTTCTGTGCCGGATGACGCTGCGCTTATCCGGCCTACAAAAACAGGCCGGATGAGGCGTTTACGCCGCCATCCGGCCATCTCTTATCGATTACTTCGAGATACGTTTGTACTTGATACGCTTTGGCTCCAGCGCGTCAGCGCCCAGCGTGCGTTTCTTGTACTCTTCGTATTCGGTGAAGTTACCTTCGAAGAACTCTACTTTCCCTTCATCCTGGTAGTCCAGAATGTGGGTGGCGATACGGTCAAGGAACCAACGGTCGTGCGAGATAACCATTGCGCAACCCGGGAACTCCAGCAGGGCGTTTTCCAGCGCGCGCAGGGTTTCGATATCCAGGTCGTTGGTCGGTTCATCGAGCAGCAGCATGTTGCCGCCAACCTGCAACAGCTTCGCCAGATGCAGACGACCACGCTCACCGCCGGACAGTTCGCCCACGCGTTTGCCCTGATCAACACCCTTGAAGTTAAAGCGGCCAACATAGGCGCGACTTGGCATTTCGGTGTTGCCGATCTTCATGATATCCAGCCCGCCGGACACTTCTTCCCATACGGTTTTGCTGTTATCCATGGCGTCACGGAACTGGTCCACGGACGCCAGCTTAACGGTTTCACCGAGCGTAATGGTGCCGCTGTCTGGCTGTTCCTGACCGGACATCATACGGAACAGGGTAGATTTACCCGCGCCGTTTGGACCGATGATGCCGACGATGGCGCCTTTCGGTACGGAGAAGCTCAAATCGTCAATCAGCACGCGGTCACCGTAGGATTTACGCAGGTGGCTGACTTCAACGACTTTATCGCCCAGACGTGGTCCAGGTGGAATAAACAGTTCGTTGGTTTCGTTACGTTTCTGGTATTCAGTGCTGTTTAGCTCTTCAAAGCGTGCCAGACGGGCTTTGCCCTTAGACTGACGGCCTTTCGCGCCCTGACGCACCCACTCCAGCTCTTTCTCGATAGACTTGCGACGCGCTGCTTCCTGAGAGGCTTCCTGCGCCAGACGCTGATCTTTCTGCTCCAGCCAGGAGGAGTAGTTACCTTCCCACGGAATACCTTCGCCACGGTCCAGTTCCAGAATCCAGCCTGCCACGTTGTCGAGGAAGTAACGGTCGTGGGTGATCGCCACCACGGTACCTTCGAAGTCGTGCAGGAAGCGTTCCAGCCAGGCCACGGATTCCGCATCCAGGTGGTTAGTCGGTTCGTCGAGCAGCAGCATGTCTGGTTTTTCCAGCAGCAGACGGCATAGCGCTACGCGGCGGCGTTCACCCCCGGAAAGCGTCGCGATTTTCGCGTCCCAGTCTGGCAGACGCAGGGCATCAGCCGCGCGCTCGAGTTGCACGTTCAGGTTATGACCGTCGTGCGCCTGAATGATCTCTTCAAACTTGCCCTGTTGCGCAGCCAGTTTATCGAAGTCAGCATCTGGTTCAGCGTACTTCGCGTACACCTCATCCAGACCTTTCAGTGCGTTGACCACTTCCGCCACCGCTTCTTCGACAGATTCGCGAACGGTGTGCTCAGGATTGAGCTGAGGTTCCTGCGGCAGATAGCCAATTTTGATGCCAGGCTGCGGACGGGCTTCACCTTCGATATCTTTATCGATGCCCGCCATGATGCGCAGCAGCGTTGACTTACCGGCACCGTTCAGGCCCAGTACGCCGATTTTTGCGCCAGGGAAGAAACTCAGAGAGATGTTTTTAAGAATATGACGTTTCGGCGGTACGACTTTGCCGACACGATGCATGGTATAAACGAATTGGGCCACGTTGGACTCGCCTCTGTATTTATTGAATAAGTGTTTTCAAAGGCGAAGTGTAGCCGTTTTCCCCTCTCAATCCCAGCCAGCAGATCTCACTCGCAGTAAAAGTAAAAAAAGTGTCCGCGACGTGGCGTAAATGCCAATGACTGGTTAGCATGAAATCATTAGGCGGCATGAAGCTGCAACGACGTATCATATTTAGAGGAAGAGCTTGTGGACAAAGCCCAACGATTTACCTGGCGTCTCATTGTCGCCGGTGTGTGCCTGCTGACGTTAAGTCAGGCTGCGCGAGCCGATTCACTGGATGAACAGCGTAACCGTTACGCACAAATTAAGCAGGCCTGGGATAATCGACAAATGGATGTCGTCGAACAGATGATGCCGGGCCTGAAGAATTATCCCCTGTATCCCTATCTGGAATATCGGCAGATCACTGACGATTTAATGAATCAGCCGACCGTTACAGTGACCAACTTTGTCCGTGCTAACCCAACCCTGCCGCCAGCGCGTACGCTGGAATCGCGTTTCGTTAACGAACTGGCGCGGCGTGAAGACTGGCGCGGATTATTAGCGTTTAGCCCGGAGAAGCCGAGAACCACCGAGGCGCAGTGCAATTACTATTACGCGAAGTGGAATACCGGGCAAACAGAAGAAGCCTGGCAGGGGGCGAAAGAGCTGTGGTTGACCGGTAAAAGCCAACCCAATGCCTGTGACAAACTGTTCAGCGTCTGGCGCGCGTCTGGCACTCAGGATCCGCTCGCTTATCTGGAGCGCATTCGCCTGGCAATGAAAGCGGGAAATAACGGACTGGTGACGGTACTGGCCGGGCAGATGCCGGCGGAGTACCAGACTATCGCGTCAGCGATTATCTCGCTGGCGAACGATCCGAACAGCGTCATGACCTTTGCGCGAACCACCGGTGCGACCGATTTCACCCGTCAGATGGCCGCTGTGGCCTTTGCCAGCGTCGCTCGTCAGGATGCGGAAAACGCGCGTCTGATGATCCCCTCTCTGGTGCAGGCGCAGCAGTTGAATGAGGATCAAACCCAGGAACTGCGCGATATCGTCGCCTGGCGATTAATGGGCAACGACGTCACCGACGAGCAGGCGAAATGGCGAGACGACGCAATTATGCGCTCGCAGTCCACGACGCTGGTGGAGCGTCGGGTGCGGATGGCGCTCGGGACCGGCGATCGCCGTGGCCTGAATACCTGGCTGGCGCGTCTGCCGATGGAAGCGAAAGAGAAGGACGAATGGCGCTACTGGCAGGCGGATCTGTTGCTGGAGCGAGGACGTGAAGCAGAAGCAAAAGAGATCCTGCATGCGCTTATGCAACAGCGCGGTTTCTACCCGATGGCGGCGGCGCAGCGTCTGGGAGAAGAATACGTCCTGAAAATTGATAAGGCGCCCGATAATGTGAATAACGCGTTAACTCAGGGACCCGAAATGGCCCGCGTTCGCGAACTGATGTACTGGAATCTGGATAACACCGCCCGCAGCGAATGGGCAAACCTGGTCACCAGTCGCACGAAGACCGAGCAGGCGCAGCTGGCGCGTTATGCCTTCAATAATCAGTGGTGGGATCTGAGCGTGCAGGCGACGATCGCCGGTAAACTCTGGGATCATCTGGAGGAGCGCTTCCCGCTGGCGTATCAGGATCTCTTTACCCGCTATACCCGTGGCAAAGACATTCCGCAAAGCTATGCGATGGCGATCGCGCGTCAGGAGAGCGCCTGGAACCCGAAGGTGAAATCGCCGGTCGGCGCCAGCGGGCTGATGCAGATTATGCCTGGCACCGCGACGCATACGGTGAAGATGTTTTCGATTCCGGGCTATAGCAGCCAGAGCCAGTTGCTGGATCCGGAAACCAATATCAACATCGGCACCAGCTATCTTCAGTACGTCTATCAGCAGTTCGGAAATAATCGGATCTTCTCATCAGCAGCCTACAACGCCGGACCGGGGCGCGTGCGCACCTGGCTTGGCAACAGCGCCGGAAGGATTGACGCCGTGGCGTTTGTCGAGAGTATTCCTTTCTCGGAAACACGCGGTTATGTGAAGAATGTGCTGGCTTACGACGCTTACTATCGCTATTTCATGGGGCAGAAAGACACCCTGATGAGCGATTCTGAGTGGCAGAGACGTTATTAATCCGGTGGGTTATGTTATGATTTGTACTCGTGTATGAGTACAACAGGGTGACATAACATGACCCAGCATTCCCCTTATTCATCGGCGATGGCCGAACAACGTAATCAGGAGTGGCTTCGTTTTGTGGAGTTGCTCCGCCAGTCTTACGCAGAGGATCTGCACTTACCGCTGTTGCAGTTGATGCTGACCCCGGATGAGCGCGAAGCGTTGGGGACGCGTGTACGCATTATCGAAGAGTTATTACGTGGCGAAATGAGCCAGCGCGAGCTTAAAAACGAGCTGGGCGCGGGGATTGCGACGATCACTCGCGGCTCTAATAGCCTGAAATCTGCCCCTGTTGAACTGCGTCAGTGGCTGGAAACCGTATTGTTGAAAAACGCCTGAAAAGTGTTTTCGTAGGCCTGATAAGCGTAGCGCCATCAGGCTTGCAACCGCCCCATCGCCGGATGACGACTTCGTCTTATCCGGCCTGGGAAATCAACGATAAATCGCGTTGTGAAATGGGCTAAGCGCCAGAATCACCGCCTGGTGATACACGCTGGCGCGCGTCAGTTTCCCGGCGGTAAACACGCCAATCGCCCCTTCTTTTCGGCCAATCTTATCAATGCCCGTGAAGTGTGACATCACCGGGCCAAGCGCTTCGCCCTCGCGCACTTTTTCGAGGATCACGGCAGGCAGCGGCAGCGTTGCTGAACGTGCTTCACCACGCTGAGTGGCATTTTCGACCACCACCCAACTGAAGGTCGCGTCTTCATCAATACCCGCTTCGATAGCCACCCAGAAGTCGGCATCGGGTCGTGCACGACGGGCATTTTCGACCCGATTCCGTGCGCCAGCACGCGTTTCAGGACTTCCGAAGGGTTGTTCCGGCACGCCACTCTCGACGTCCACAGACTCAATATGGCAGGATCCTTCACCGAAAATCTCGTTAAATGCCTGCAGAATTGCCTGAATTTTGGCGGGATTGGTGGTTGCTGAGACAACATGGTACATAATTAAGCTCGATTTTATAAAAACTCTTCGCAGTATACGGAAAAATAGCATGTTACAGGTATACCTTGTTCGCCACGGTGAAACGCAGTGGAACGCCGAGCGACGCATTCAAGGCCAGTCCGACAGTCCGCTGACCGCTAAAGGTGAGCAACAAGCAATGCAGGTTGGTGAACGCGCGAAAAACCTCGGCATCACCCACGTCATCAGTAGCGATCTGGGACGCACCCGCCGCACCGCTGAAATCATCGCCCAGGCTTGCGGTTGCGATATTACTTTAGACGCTCGCCTGCGCGAACTGCATATGGGGGGTGCTGGAAAAACGCCATATCGATACGTTAACGGAAGAAGAAGAGAACTGGCGTCGCCAGTTAGTCAACGGCACCGTTGATGGACGTATTCCACAAGGAGAGTCGATGCAGGAACTGAGCGATCGCGTACATGGCGCGCTCGCTGCGTGTCTGGAATTGCCGCAGGGGAGTCGCCCGCTATTGGTCAGCCACGGTATCGCGCTGGGCTGTCTGGTCAGTACGATTCTGGGTCTTCCCGCGTATGCTGAACGCCGTTTACGCCTGCGTAACTGCTCAATTTCGCGGGTGGATTATCAGGAAAGCCTGTGGCTGGCGCCGGGATGGGTAGTGGAAACGGCAGGGGACATTTCGCATCTGGATGCCCCTGCACTGGATGAGTTACAGCGTTAACGGCGAACCGGAATCAGGAATTCGCAGCGCAAGTTGATTGGGCGGTCACCGGCTTTTGCATCTTCAGCCGGATAGTACCGCTCGATATCCTGTCCTTTGCGGCGCGTCAGGTTCAGCATTGGCATGCAGGTACCATAAACCGTCAGGATGAACTCCTGAACGCCTGTTCCCAGCCCCTCGTAAGTAAACATCACATACTCACCACCCTGTAACACCACCGGGTGGGCCGATTGCACGTAGCCGTTGGCCTGCTCCTGAGGTAGCGCAGTGGTGTAGAATACTTCCTGTTCGTCATCTTTTTCCAGACTGGGCCGCGTTTCGTTCAGCCCATACAGTACGGGGGGGATCGCCGGAGCATGCGCAAGGAAATGCTGCCAGAACTGCACGCGCATTTCGTGGCGGAAATCGGAAATTTGCTCCAGCGAACACGAGTAACTCTGGGTGACGCCCAACAGTTGCGTCTCTTCAAGGGTGACAAACTTGTGCTCAGGCAGGGCAAACTCGCCCAGACGCAAAGGCGGGCGAATACCAAACGCGCTCCATTCCGGCGAACGACGATACAGTGCAGGTGTCTGGGAGAACTGTTTTTTAAAGGCGCGGGTGAATGTTTGTTGAGAGTCGAAGCGGTACTGCAGGGCAATATCCAGAATCGGGCGGGCCGTCAGGCGAAGCGCAACAGCGGATTTCGATAAGCGGCGTGCGCGGATATATGCGCCAATCGCATGGCCCGTCACGTCCTTAAACATTCTCTGCAGGTGCCACTTGGAATAACCCGCTTTTGCCGCCACATTGTCAAGCGACAGCGGCTGATCCAGATGACCTTCCAGCCAGATTAATAGGTCGCGAATAATGCCGGCCTGATCCATAAAATATCCTCATCCTTTCAACTACAAACACCTGACATCAGATTATTGGATAATAGCATTTTTTGCTGTTTTAGCATTCAGTGTTTTTTTTGCGCATTAATGCTTTTTTTCACCTCGATAAAACGTGATTATTGTAATCCTGTGATCTGTAAACAGTTTCTTTTACAATGACGAATTATTGCGCGGCGTAATTTTAAAGAATGGTAACAATATGAAATACAAGAATTTAGTCCTTTCTACTTTGTTGTTAATGCTGGCACCGCTGGCGTCCGCCGAGCAGATCGGTTCCGTCGATACGGTGTTTAAAATCTTTGGACCGGATCATAAAATCGTCGTGGAGGCGTTTGACGATCCCGATGTCAAAAACGTGACCTGTTACGTCAGCCGTGCCAAAACCGGTGGCATTAAAGGCGGTCTGGGACTGGCCGAAGACACCTCCGATGCCGCCATCTCCTGCCAGCAGGTGGGGCCCGTAGAACTGAGCGACAGAATTAAGAACGGCAAAGCGCAGGGCGAAGTGGTCTTTAAGAAACGCACTTCGCTGGTCTTCAAATCCTTACAGGTCGTGCGTTTCTATGATGCCAAACGCAACGCGTTGGCTTATCTGGCCTATTCCGACAAGGTTGTCGACGGATCGCCGAAAAATGCCATTAGCGCGGTACCTATCATGCCGTGGCGCGAATAACAGGGAAGCACTATGCAGCAGGTGTCGGTCTGGCTGGTGGAAGATGAGCAGGGTATCGCGGATACCCTGATTTATATGCTCCAGCAGGAAGGGTTCAGCGTGGAAGCCTTTGAGCGCGGACTGCCCGCGCTGGACAAAGCGCGTCATCAGTGTCCGGATGTGGCGATTCTCGATGTCGGGTTGCCGGATATCAGCGGCTTTGAACTGTGTCGGCGGTTGCTGGCGCATCATCCGGCATTGCCGATCCTCTTTCTGACGGCGCGCAGTGACGAGGTGGATCGCCTGCTGGGGCTGGAAATCGGTGCTGACGATTACGTCGCCAAACCGTTTTCTCCTCGGGAAGTTTGCGCCAGAGTCCGCACGCTACTACGCCGGGTGAAGAAGTTTTCCACGCCCTCGCCGATCGTCAAAACCGGCCATTTTGAGCTGAATGAACCGGCGGCTGAAGTGGCCTGGTTTGGGACGCCCCTGTCACTCACGCGCTATGAGTTTTTGCTGCTGAAAACGCTGCTGCTATCACCAGGACGCGTCTATTCCCGCCAGCAACTGATGGATATCGTCTGGGCTGATGCGCAGGATACTTATGATCGTACGGTCGATACGCACATCAAAACGCTACGTGCCAAACTGCGCGCTATCAACCCGACGCTCTCACCAATCAACACGCATCGTGGGATGGGCTACAGTCTGAGGAGTCTCTGATGCGCATTGGCATGCGTTTGCTGTTGGGCTATTTCCTGATTGTCGCTGTTGCTGCGTGGTTTGTTCTCTCCATTTTTGTGCAGGAAATTAAACCTGGCGTACGGCGTGCAACGGAAGGGACGCTGATCGATACCGCCACGCTGCTGGCGGCGCTGGCACGTGACGATCTGCTCTCCGGTAACCCGGCGCATGGCCAACTGGCGCAGGCGTTTACGCAACTGCATAACCGTCCTTTTCGCGCCAACATCAGCGGAATTAATAAAGTCCGCAACGAATACCATGTCTACATGACGGACGCGCAGGGCAAAGTGGTGTTTGATTCCGTCAATAAAGCGGTCGGGCAGGATTACTCCCGCTGGAACGATGTCTGGCTAACGCTGCGTGGGCAGTATGGCGCGCGCAGCACGCCGCTGGATCCTGCCGATGCGGAAAGCTCGGTCATGTACGTTGCCGCGCCGATTGTCGACGACGGAAAGATCATCGGCGTGCTCAGCGTAGGGAAACCCAATGCGGCGATGGCGCCGGTGATTAAACGCAGCGAGCGGCGAATCCTCTGGGCCAGCGCGATTCTGCTTGGCATTGCGCTGGTGATTGGCGCCGGGATGGTCTGGTGGATTAACCGCTCGATTGCCCGCCTGACGCGCTATGCGGATTCCGTGACCGACAACCAGCCGATGCCGCTGCCAGAACTGGGCAGCAGTGAGTTACGCAAGCTGGCGCAGGCGCTAGAGAGCATGCGTCTGAAGCTGGAAGGCAAGAATTACATCGAACAGTACGTGTATGCACTGACTCACGAGCTAAAGAGTCCGCTGGCGGCCATTCGCGGCGCGGCGGAAATCCTGCGGGAAAATCCGCCTGCGGACATTGTTAAACGCTTTACCGACAATATTCTCAGCCAAAACGCGCGCATGCAGATGCTGGTGGAAACCCTGCTGCGTCAGGCGCGGCTGGAGAACCGTCAGGATATTGCCCTCTCCGCGGTTGTGGTCGATGAACTGTTTGCGCAAATCAGCGACGCGCGCGCCATTCAACTGGCGACGAAGGCGATATCGCTGGAGATTGTCCCCTCAGCGTTATCCGTCTCAGCGGAACCGGCGTTGCTCGGGCAGGCGCTGGGCAATCTGCTGGACAATGCCATTGATTTTACTCCGGCAGGTGGAACGATCACCCTCAGCGCGCAGGCGCATGCAGATAAGGTGACATTGACGGTGGCCGATACTGGCACCGGCATTCCCGATTTCGCCCTGGCACGTATCTTCGAGCGCTTTTACTCCTTGCCGCGTGAGAATGGCCTCAAAAGCAGCGGCCTGGGGCTGGCGTTCGTCCGCGAAGTGGCGCGCCTGCTGAAGGGGGAGTGTGGAATTACGCAACCGGCCAGAAGGGGGCGTCGAGGCCATCCTCACACTTCACCGTCACTTCACATAACTTCAAATTCGCCCCACATAGCGTGCGTACTCTGACGATATTGCATAAGGAGAACGCTATGTTGAAATCCCCCCCTGTTCTGGAAAATCGTCACCCTGGGTGGCGCGATTGTGCTGCTGTTGATACCACTTATGATGGTCCGGCAGATTATTGTGGAACGTGCTGATTATCGTGATGTGGTAGAGGATGCCATTCGGCAGAGTACCAGCGGACCGCAAAAAGTGGTCGGCCCGCTCATTGCCGTACCCGTGACCGAGTTATACACCGTGCTGGAAAACGAGAAAGAGGTGCAGCACACACGCAGTTTTATCCGCTTCTGGCTGCCGGAGTCGCTGATGGTGGAGGGTAACCAGAACGTCGAACCGCGAAAAGTGGGTATCTACGAGGGGCAGGTCTGGCATACCGATGTCACGCTGAAAGCGCAGTTTGATGTCGCCCGATTGAGCGAACTGAACCGGCCCAACGTAACCCTTGGGAAACCGTTTATCGTGGTTGGCGTGGGCGATGCGCGTGGCATTGGTGTAGTAAAACCACCGAAGGTGAACGGGATGGCGCTCACCGTCGAGCCGGGAACAGGGTTAACGGGACGTGGGGAGGGGCTTCACATTCCGCTTCCGGATGCGCAATGGGCGATGCGCGATCTTAACCTGACGATGTCGCTCAATTTGAGCGGGACCGGCGCTTTCTCGGTAGTTCCGCTGGGGCGTAGTAGCCAAATGATGCTCACCAGTAACTGGCCGCATCCTAATTTCCTCGGTGATTTTCTACCGGATAAGCGCGAAATCAGCGTGTCAGGGTTTCAGGCACAATGGCAAAGCAGTTGGTTTGCCACCAACCTGGGCGATCGGTTTGCCGATGCGCAAAAAGACGGGTGGTATAACCTGCCGTCGTTTAGCGTTGCGGTTGCCACTCCTGCCGATCAGTATCAACTGACGGATAGGGCGACAAAATATGCCATTCTGCTGATTACACTGACATTTATGGCTTTCTTTGTGTTCGAAACGTTGACGGGAAAAAAACTACACCCGATGCAGTATCTGTTGGTGGGGTTGTCGCTGGTGATGTTTTATCTGCTGCTGTTGGCGCTTTCAGAACATATTGGTTTCACCCTGGCATGGATTGTCGCAAGCCTGGTAGGAGCATTAATGAACGGGGTGTATCTCCAGGCCGTGTTGCAGGGCTGGCGCAGTAGTGTGGTCTTTACCCTGGCATTGCTGGCGCTGGATGGTGTGATGTGGGTTTTGCTACGTTCGCAAGACAGCTCGCTGCTACTGGGGACGAGCGTACTGTTGCTGGCGCTGGGCAGTGTGATGTTCCTGACGCGGCATCTGGACTGGTATGCGTTTTCACGTACGAAACCGACACCCACAGCGGCAGAGGACGATACGCTACGCATATGGAAGTAAATTTAGTGAAAAATGGATAAGAAAAACGGCGCATTGAGCGCCGTTTTTATGACGGTGGTAACCCGATTAATCCTGCAGATCGCCACAGAAACGGTAACCTTCACCGTGAATCGTGGCGATGATTTCCGGCGTGTCCGGCGTTGATTCGAAATGTTTACGAATACGACGGATAGTCACGTCAACGGTGCGGTCATGTGGCTTCAGCTCACGGCCGGTCATTTTCTTCAGCAGCTCAGCACGAGACTGGATCTTGCCCGGATTCTCGCAGAAGTGAAGCATGGCACGGAACTCGCTGCGCGGCAGTTTGTACTGTTCGCCATCAGGCCCAATCAGAGAGCGGCTGTTGATGTCCAGTTCCCAACCGTTGAACTTGTAGCTTTCAACGCTACGGCGTTCTTCGCTGACGGTACCCAGGTTCATGGTACGAGACAGCAGGTTGCGGGCACGGATAGTCAGTTCGCGCGGGTTAAACGGCTTGGTGATGTAATCGTCTGCACCGATTTCGAGGCCGAGGATTTTATCGACTTCGTTATCGCGACCAGTCAGGAACATCAGCGCAACGTTAGCCTGCTCGCGCAGTTCACGCGCCAGCAGAAGACCGTTTTTACCTGGCAAGTTGATATCCATGATCACCAGGTTGATGTCATATTCAGAGAGGATTTGATGCATTTCCGCGCCATCAGTCGCTTCGAATACATCATAGCCTTCCGCTTCGAAAATACTTTTTAACGTGTTGCGTGTTACCAACTCGTCTTCAACGATAAGAATGTGCGGGGTCTGCATGTTTGCTACCTAAATTGCCAACTAAATCGAAACAGGAAGTACAAAAGTCCCTGACCTGCCTGATGCATGTCGCAAATTAACATGATCGGCGTAACATGACTAAAGTACGTAATTGCGTTCTTGATGCACTTTCCATCAACGTCAACAACATCATTAGCTTGGTCGTGGGTAGTTTCCCTCTGGACCCGACAGTGTCAAAAACGGCTGTCATCCTAACCATTTTAACAGCAACATAACAGGCTAAGACGTACCGGACACCCAATAAAACTACGCTTCGTTGACATATATCAAGTTCAATTGTAGCACGTTAACAGTTTGATGAAATCATCGTATCTAAATGCTAGCTTTCATCACAAAATTGCAATAATCCAACTAGTTGCACAGGATAACTAATTAACACGGCGAATCCTATAAATGAGATTCATTTTAAATCAAATTACCGCTGATAAACAGGAGGATATGCTGTTTCTGTTAACATAAAAAACGTTAGTAAAGTAAGGAAATAGTTTAGCGTTAATTACCAATGGTGAAACACTTTTTCAGACTTTTTCGTTAAAAATTTGTAAATTCGCTCCGCGTAATATCTTGACACATGTCACACAATTGACTGCGGACAGGCATGAAGAGAAGAAAAATGCGCATTAGTATTATCCTTGTCGCTCCCGCCAGAGCGGAAAATATCGGTGCCGCGGCTCGCGCGATGAAAACTATGGGGTTTACGCAGTTGCGTATCGTCGACAGCCAGGCGCATCTTGAACCCGCTACGCGCTGGGTGGCGCATGGCTCCAGCGATATTATTGATAATATTGCCGTTTTCCCGACCCTTGCGGATGCGCTTGTCGATGTAGATTTTACCATCGCCACCACGGCGCGTAGCCGGGCAAAATTCCACTATTACGCGACGCCAGCGGAGCTGGTTCCGCTGCTGACAGAAAAATCGACCTGGATGAATCACGCCGCGCTGGTTTTTGGTCGTGAAGATTCAGGGCTCACCAATGACGAACTGGCGCTGGCGGATATTCTGACCGGCGTGCCAATGGTTGCAGATTATCCTTCCTTGAATCTGGGGCAGGCGGTGATGGTCTACTGCTATCAATTAGCAAATTTAATGCAACAACCTGCTAAAGAAGTCGATTCATCTGATGAATTTCAATTACAGGCATTACGATCACGAATAATGACGTTACTGACCACACTGGAGGTCGCGGATGACGTCAAACTGGTCGACTGGCTGCAACAGCGTTTAGGACGATTAGGGCAGCGGGACACGGCAATGTTGCACCGTTTGGTTCATGATATTGAAAAAAATGTCACAAAATAATAGTTTGACAATTTCCTGTTTTTTAGTGATAGATGCTAAATGCAAGAGGGGTGTTCCTGCGGTATAAGTTGAAAATACCCCCTTCACCAGCAGCACGTGAACAAGTTTCGTCAGGGTAATAAATCAAATATTTATTGACTTAGGTCACCGGATACTTTAACCAATATAGACATACAGCACAGACAGATTACCCGTCATACTTCGAGTTGCATGTGCGTTGGCTGCTTTCGTTCACCCCAGTCACATAGTTTTCTATGCTTCAGGGTCTTCACGCAATTGCCGCCTTCCTGCAACACGAATTATTTAGGGTAAATAATTACAGAGTACACAACATCCATGAAACGCATCAGCACCACCATTACCACAACCATCACCATTACCACAGGTAACGGTGCGGGCTGACGCGTACAGGAAACACAGAAAAAAGCCCGCACCTGAACAGTGCGGGCTTTTTTTTCGACCAAAGGTAACGAGGTAACAACCATGCGAGTGTTGAAGTTCGGCGGTACATCAGTGGCAAATGCAGAACGTTTTCTGCGGGTTGCCGATATTCTGGAAAGCAATGCCAGGCAGGGGCAGGTAGCGACCGTACTTTCTGCCCCCCGCTAAAATTACCAACCATCTGGTGGCGATGATTGAAAAAACCATCGGAGGTCAGGATGCATTGCCCAATATCAGCGATGCCGAACGTATTTTCGCCGAACTTCTGCAGGGACTCGCCGACTCCCAGCCTGGCTTTCCGCTGGCGCAGTTGAAAGTGTTTGTTGAGCAGGAATTTGCCCAAATTAAGCATGTATTACATGGGATCAGTCTGCTTGGGCAGTGCCCGGACAGCATTAACGCCGCGCTCATCTGCCGCGGCGAAAAGATGTCGATCGCCATCATGGCGGGGTTACTGGAAGCGCGCGGCCATCAGGTTACCGTTATCGATCCGGTCGAAAAACTGCTGGCAGTGGGGCATTACCTCGAATCTACCGTCGATATTGCCGAATCGACTCGCCGCATTGCTGCCGGGCGCATTCCTGCGGACCACATGGTGCTGATGGCCGGTTTTACCGCCGGTAATGAGAAAGGCGAACTGGTGGTGCTGGGGCGCAATGGCTCCGATTACTCCGCGGCAGTCCTGGCGGCCTGCTTACGTGCCGATTGTTGCGAGATCTGGACAGACGTCGACGGCGTTTACACCTGCGATCCGCGGCAGGTGCCTGACGCCAGGTTGCTGAAGTCGATGTCGTACCAGGAAGCGATGGAGCTTTCCTATTTCGGCGCGAAAGTCCTTCACCCTCGTACAATTACCCCCATCGCGCAGTTCCAGATCCCTTGCCTCATCAAAAATACCGGAAATCCGCAGGCGCCGGGTACGCTGATTGGCGCCAGTCGCGATGAAGACGATCTGCCGGTGAAGGGCATTTCTAACCTGAATAATATGGCGATGTTCAACGTCTCCGGTCCTGGCATGAAAGGGATGGTGGGAATGGCGGCTCGCGTCTTTGCGGTGATGTCCCGCGCAGGCATTTCCGTGGTGCTGATCACTCAGTCATCCTCTGAATACAGTATCAGTTTCTGCGTGCCGCAGGCGGACTGTGCCCGCGCACAGCGAGCTTTGCAGGATGAGTTCTATCTCGAACTTAAAGAGGGCGTACTGGAACCGCTGGCGGTCACCGAACGGCTGGCGATTATCTCCGTCGTCGGGGATGGCATGCGGACGCTGCGCGGAATTTCGGCGAAATTCTTTGCCGCTCTGGCGCGTGCGAATATCAATATCGTGGCGATTGCTCAGGGCTCCTCCGAGCGTTCCATTTCGGTGGTGGTTAATAACGACGATGCCACGACGGGCGTACGCGTCACCCATCAGATGCTGTTCAATACCGATCAGGTGATCGAAGTGTTTGTTATCGGCGTCGGTGGTGTAGGCGGTGCGTTACTGGAACAGCTTAAGCGTCAGCAAACCTGGCTGAAGAAAAAACATATCGATCTGCGCGTGTGCGGCGTAGCGAATTCGAAAGCGCTGTTGACCCATGTGCATGGCCTGAACCTGGAAAACTGGCAGGCTGAACTGGCGCAAGCGAAAGAGCCGTTCAATCTTGGTCGCTTAATTCGCCTGGTGAAGGAATATCACCTGCTGAACCCGGTGATTGTGGACTGTACGTCCAGTCAGGCGGTTGCCGATCAATATGCTGATTTCCTGCGCGAAGGGTTCCACGTGGTTACGCCGAACAAAAAAGGCGAATACCTCGTCGATGGATTACTACCATCAGTTGCGTTTCGCTGCCGCGAAGTCACGGCGCAAATTCCTCTATGACACCAACGTGGGGGCGGGTTTGCCGGTGATCGAAAACCTGCAAAACCTGTTGAATGCGGGTGATGAATTGCTGAAGTTCTCCGGCATCCTGTCCGGTTCGCTGTCATTTATCTTCGGTAAGCTCGACGAGGGTATGAGCCTCTCTGAAGCGACCCGTATCGCGCGTGAAATGGGTTATACCGAGCCGGACCCGCGTGACGATCTTTCGGGAATGGACGTGGCGCGCAAGCTGCTGATCCTTGCCCGTGAAACCGGACGCGAGCTGGAGCTCTCGGATATCGTCATTGAACCGGTTCTGCCAAAAGAATTTGATGATTCTGGCGACGTCTCCGCGTTTATGGCGAACCTGTCGCGACTGGATGATGCCTTCGCCGCGCGCGTGGCGAAAGCCCGTGATGAGGGCAAAGTATTGCGCTATGTTGGCAACATCGAAGAAGACGGCGTCTGCCGGGTGAAGATTGCCGAAGTGGACGGTAACGATCCGTTGTACAAAGTGAAAAACGGCGAAAACGCGCTGGCGTTCTACAGCCACTACTATCAGCCGCTGCCGTTGGTTCTGCGCGGTTATGGTGCAGGTAACGACGTCACGGCGGCAGGGGTGTTTGCTGATCTGCTGCGCACTCTCTCATGGAAGCTAGGAGTTTAACATGGTTAAAGTTTATGCCCCGGCTTCCAGTGCCAATATGAGCGTTGGATTTGATGTGCTTGGGGCGGCGGTGACGCCAGTTGATGGTTCACTATTGGGCGATGTGGTAACGGTCGAGGCGGCGGACGATTTCAGCCTGAATAATCTGGGCCGTTTTGCCGACAAACTGCCGCCAGAACCGCGAGAGAATATTGTTTACCAGTGCTGGGAGCGTTTCTGTCAGGAACTGGGTAAACAAATTCCGGTGGCGATGACGCTGGAAAAGAATATGCCGATCGGCTCCGGATTAGGTTCCAGCGCTTGCTCCGTCGTGGCCGCGCTGGTGGCGATGAATGAGCACTGCGGTAAGCCGCTCAATGACACACGCCTGCTGGCGATCATGGGCGAGCTGGAAGGGCGTATCTCCGGCAGTATTCATTACGATAACGTCGCGCCGTGTTTCCTCGGCGGTATGCAGTTGATGATCGAAGAAAACGGCATTATCAGTCAGCAGGTGCCAGGCTTTGATGAGTGGCTGTGGGTGCTGGCTTATCCTGGCATTAAAGTCTCCACGGCAGAAGCGCGGGCGATTTTGCCTGCGCAGTATCGTCGCCAGGATTGCATTGCCCACGGGCGTCACCTGGCAGGGTTTATTCACGCCTGCTATTCCCGCCAGCCTGCGCTTGCGGCGAAACTGATGAAGGATGTGATTGCCGAACCGTACCGCGAACGTCTGCTGCCTGGTTTTGCTCAGGCGCGTCAGGCCGTCGCGGAAATTGGCGCGCTGGCGAGCGGTATTTCCGGTTCAGGGCCGACGCTGTTTGCGCTCTGCGATAAAACGGAGACCGCGCAGCGCGTGGCGGACTGGCTTGGCAGTCACTATCTGCAAAATCAGGAAGGCTTTGTTCATATTTGCCGGCTGGACACGGCGGGCGCACGAGTACTGGGATAATTGATGAAACTCTACAATCTTAAAGATCACAACGAACAGGTTAGTTTTGCGCAGGCCGTCACGCAGGGGCTGGGTAAAAATCAGGGGCTGTTTTTCCCGCACGAACTGCCGGAATTCAACCTGACAGAAGTGGATGAGATGCTGAACCTGGACTTTGTCAGCCGCAGCGCGAAGATCCTTTCGGCGTTTATTGGCGATGAAATCCCACAGGAGATCCTCGAAGAACGCGTACGCGCTGCTTTTGCTTTCCCGGCGCCGGTTGCCCGGGTGGAAGGCGATGTCGGCTGTCTGGAGTTGTTCCATGGCCCGACGCTGGCGTTTAAAGATTTCGGCGGGCGTTTTATGGCGCAGATGCTGACCCACATCAGTGGTGACAAGCCGGTGACCATTCTGACGGCGACTTCTGGTGATACTGGAGCGGCGGTAGCGCATGCGTTTTATGGTCTGCCGAACGTGCGCGTGGTGATCCTCTATCCGAATGGCAAAATCAGTCCGCTGCAGGAAAAACTGTTCTGCACGCTGGGTGGCAACATTGAAACTGTCGCCATCGATGGTGATTTTGATGCCTGCCAGGCGCTGGTTAAACAGGCGTTTGATGATGAAGAGCTGAAAGCGGCGCTGGGGCTGAATTCGGCAAACTCTATCAACATCAGTCGGCTGCTGGCGCAGATTTGCTACTACTTTGAAGCCGTGGCGCAATTGCCGCAGGAAGCGCGGAATCAGCTGGTGGTTTCTGTCCCGAGCGGCAACTTTGGCGATCTGACGGCGGGCCTGCTGGCGAAATCTCTCGGCCTGCCGGTGAAGCGTTTTATCGCCGCCACCAACGTTAACGACACCGTGCCACGCTTCCTGCAGGACGGGCAGTGGGCGCCAAAAGCGACTCAGGCGACGTTGTCTAACGCGATGGATGTTAGTCAGCCAAACAACTGGCCGCGCGTAGAGGAACTGTTCCGCCGTAAAATCTGGCGTCTGAACGAGCTCGGTTATGCGGCGGTGGATGATGAGACCACGCAGGAAACGATGCGCGAACTGAAAGCAAAGGGCTACACTTCTGAGCCTCATGCCGCCGTGGCTTACCGCGCTCTGCGTGACCAGCTCAATCCGGGCGAGTACGGCCTGTTCCTCGGCACGGCGCACCCGGCGAAGTTTAAAGAGAGCGTGGAAGCGATCCTCAATGAAACGCTGGATCTGCCGAAAGAACTGGCCGAACGCGCGGATCTACCGCTGCTTTCGCAACATTTGCCTGCGGATTTTGCCGCTCTGCGTAAGCTGATGATGACGCGCTAAACAGTGTGCCCGGTGGCGCCATCGCTTACCGGGCCTGTCAGACGGTGGAGATGGGCAGGCCGGATAAGGCGTAGCCGCCATCCGGCGAAATGCGCATTACTGCTCGTGACGCTTAAACACCAGTTCGCCGTTGCCAGACGCGGCTTCATCAAAGAAGTAACCTTCACTGTTAAAGTCCGTGAGCTGTTCTGGCGTCGTCAGGCGATTTTCAATGATATAACGGCTCATCAGGCCGCGCGCTTTTTTGGCGTAGAAGCTGATGACTTTGAACGTGCCGTTTTTCTCGTCGAGGAAGACGGGTTTAATCAGCTCGGCATTGAGTTTTTTCGGCTTCACTGAACGAAAATATTCATCTGAGGCAAGGTTAATCACCACCTGATCGCCCTGTGCGGCGAGCGCTTCATTTAGCTTATCCGTGATGACATCGCCCCAGAACTGATACAGATCCTTCCCTTTGGCGTTCTCCAGACGAATGCCCATTTCCAGACGATAAGGCTGCATTAGATCCAGCGGGCGCAGCACGCCGTACAAACCTGAGAGCATACGCAAATGCTGCTGGGCAAAATCGAAATCGGCTTCGCTGAAGGTGTCGGCCTGTAATCCGGTATAGACATCGCCTTTGAAGGCCAGAATGGCCTGACGTGCGTTTTCCGGCGTGAAGTCCGGCTGCCAGTCGTGAAAACGGGTGGCGTTCAGATCGGCGAGCTTATCGCTGATGTGCATCAGTTTACCGATTTGTGGGGCAGAAAGTTGGCGTGCCACGTGAATCAGCTGCTGGGAATAGTCCAGCAGCTCAGGCAGCGTATAGCGTGTTGTTGCCAGCGGGCTCTGGTAGTCGAGCGTTTTTGCAGGTGAAATCAGAATCAGCATATCCAGTCCTTGCAGGAAATTTACTGCGACTGTAGCAAAAAACAGGGCTGAGTTGATCGATAGTTGCGATTAGTCTCGCGGTATATCGTCCCAGGCATCCGGCGCCAGTTGCTGTCCGATGTCCGGATAGCGCAGTGGATCAAAGACCGGACGAATGCCCAGTTTGCGCTGACGCAGGTAGTCGCTGGCCAGAGTATGTACAACCGGAGAAAGCAGTAATATCGCCGTCAGGTTGGTGATCGCCATACAGGCCATGATGATATCCGCCATTTGCCACAGCAGCGGGAAGCTGAGCAAGGTTCCGGCTATGACGGTTGAACAGGTGGTAATGCGTAAAACCCAGATGATGCGCTTATTGTCCAGGTTCAGAAAGTACAGGTTGTTTTCCGCATAGATGTAGTTGACCACGATAGAGCTGAAGGCAAACAGAATCACAATGATCGCAACGAACGCCGCGCCCCAGTCTCCGACCAGCGTATTCATGGCCTTCTGCAGCAGTTGGATCCCTTCCATCGGCGCATAGGTGGCGTCGTTACCGGCCAGTAAAACCAGCATTGCCGTTGCACTACAGACGATCAGCGTATCGATAAAAATACCAATCATTTGCACAATCCCCTGCGCCGCAGGATGCGGTGGCCAGGATGCGGCGGCAGCAGCCGCGTTAGGCGTAGAGCCCATTCCGGCTTCATTGGAAAACATGCTGCGTTGGAAACCGCTGGTTAACGCCTGACTCAGCGTGTATCCCGCCACGCCGCCCGCCGCTTCTTGCCAGCCAAACGCGCTTTTAACAATGGAGATAATGATATCCGGCAGTTGTTCGAGGTTGATCAGACAAACCACCAGACTGGTGATCACCCACATCAGCGCCATCAAGGGGACGAACCACTGCATCATCCGCGCCACGCCTTTCATCCCCCCGAACGATGACCAGCAGGGCGGCGAGCGCCATGACGCAACCGGTGACGACCGGTGGAAAATCGAAAGCGAATTTCAGCGCGCGGGCAACGGAGTTGGCCTGTACGCTATTGAACACCAGTCCATAGGCTACCAGCAAAAAAGATGGCGAACAGAACCCCCATCCAGCGCATGCCTAAACCGCGTGCCATATACCAGGCGGGGCCGCCGCGAAACTGACCATGGCGATCGCGCTCTTTGTAAAGCTGTGCGAGGGAACATTCAGCAAACGAGGTCGCCATACCAATGATAGCGGCGACCCACATCCAGAACACAGCGCCTGGTCCACCTGCGGTAATGGCCAGCGCCACACCCGCCAGGTTACCGCTACCGATACGAGCGGCAAGGCTGGTGCACAGCGACTGAAACGAGGTTAACCCACCCGGCTGCGGACTAATACTGTTTTTCAGACTTCTGCCAAACTGGCGGATATAACGAAATTGTACGAAGCCTGTGCGCCAGGTAAACCAACATCCTGCTCCGAAGAGCAGATAGATCATCACCGATCCCCAGAGCACATCATTAATAAACGTGAAAAAATCAGGCATTAACATCCCTCTTGTTGCTGCCGGTACGCCTTAACAACCCTGTGTAAGCGTTACCAATTGTCGAATAGTATATACGCTGCCGGGCAATTGATAGCGACCGCGTAGTATACATGAGGTTGCGTACCTGAATGGGGCGTCACATCAAGCCCGGACCAGAAATTGTCCGCAGATGCCTTCATGGGGATAACCGCATTGTCTTCGGTTGCGCTGTCACAACGTCGTGTTATCATCAGGGCAGACCGGTTACATCCCCCTAACAAGCTGTTTAAAGAGAAACACTATCATGACGGACAAATTGACCTCCCTTCGTCAGTTCACCACCGTGGTGGCCGACACCGGAGACATCGCGGCAATGAAGCTGTATCAGCCGCAGGATGCCACAACCAACCCTTCTCTCATTCTTAACGCAGCGCAGATCCCAGAATACCGTAAGCTGATTGATGACGCTGTTGCCTGGGCTAAGCAGCAGAGCAGCGACCGCGCGCAGCAGATTGTTGACGCTACCGACAAACTGGCCGTGAACATCGGTCTGGAGATCCTGAAACTGGTTCCGGGACGTATCTCCACTGAGGTGGATGCGCGTCTGTCCTATGACACCGATGCCTCTATCGCCAAAGCGAAACGCATCATTAAATTGTATAACGATGCAGGTATCAGCAACGATCGTATTCTGATCAAGCTGGCGTCGACCTGGCAGGGCATCCGCGCTGCAGAGCAGCTGGAAAAAGAAGGCATCAACTGTAACCTGACGCTGCTGTTCTCCTTTGCGCAGGCGCGTGCTTGTGCGGAAGCTGGTGTGTACCTGATCTCCCCGTTCGTGGGCCGTATCCTTGACTGGTATAAATCCAATACCGACAAGAAAGAGTATGCGCCGGCGGAAGATCCGGGCGTGGTTTCCGTAACGGAGATCTACGAATACTACAAACAGCACGGCTACGAGACCGTTGTGATGGGCGCAAGCTTCCGCAACATCGGCGAAATCCTTGAGCTGGCCGGCTGTGACCGCCTGACCATCGCACCGGCACTGCTGAAAGAGCTGGCGGAAAGCGAAGGGGCTATCGAACGTAAACTCTCCTTCTCTGGCGAAGTGAAAGCGCGTCCGGAGCGCATCACCGAGTCTGAGTTCCTGTGGCAGCACAACCAGGATCCGATGGCGGTAGATAAACTGGCGGACGGTATCCGTAAGTTTGCTGTCGACCAGGAAAAACTGGAAAAAATGATCGGCGATCTGCTGTAATCCGTTGTGCCTGATATAGCGTGGCTGGTACGCCGGTCACGCTACCTCTTCTGAACCCTGTCTGTCCTTCCCTTCGCAGTGTATCATTCTGTTTAACGAGACTGTTTAAACGGAATAATCATGAACACCTTACGTATTGGCTTAGTTTCCATTTCTGACCGCGCCTCCAGCGGTGTCTATCAGGATAAAGGCATTCCGGCGCTTGAAGAGTGGCTATCGACGGCGCTGACCACCCCTTTCGAGGTCCAGACACGCTTGATTCCTGACGAGCAGGCCATCATCGAACAAACGCTGTGTGAGCTGGTGGACGAGATGAGTTGCCATCTGGTGCTCACCACTGGTGGCACCGGTCCTGCGCGTCGTGATGTGACGCCGGATGCGACCCTCGCGGTTGCCGATCGCCAGATGCCAGGCTTTGGCGAGCAAATGCGCCAGATCAGTCTGCACTTTGTGCCGACGGCGATCCTGTCGCGCCAGGTTGGGGTGATCCGTAAACAGGCGTTAATTCTCAATCTGCCCGGTCAGCCGAAATCGATCAAAGAGACCCTGGAAGGGGTGAAGGATGCTGAAGGGAATGTGGTCGTGGCGGGTATCTTCGCAAGTGTACCGTATTGTATACAGCTTCTTGAAGGGCCGTATGTGGAAACCGCGCCGGAGATCGTCGCATCTTTTCGCCCGAAAAGTGCAAGGCGTGATAGCAACGCCTGAGGACGTGAAGCCGCTGACAGGCCGTGGCCATCAGCGGTTTTTTTGGATGATGCCATCCAGTATTCAACTCGTTAAACCTGATATATCCCCACTTTCTGTGACCTCTCGAGGGTGTTAATTTTCTCACAAGAAATGTGTGAAAATTATCACGTAATATGAGGATTACTCTCCCTACCATGCATCCTGATGAAATAATTTTTCCTTTCTTTGGATATGACATCAGGGAGCGTTAATGATGAAAATGAATACCCTCTGCGGAGGAGTACTGACGCTGGCAGTTCTCTTCTCGTGCGCCGCACAATCAACAGAATTAAAATATACCTATGGTTCGATAAATGCCGGATATGCTAACTGGAATAATGGATTCATTAATACTCATCGTGGTGAGGTCTGGAAAGCCACGGCAGACTTTGGCGCGGTATTTGATAAAGGCGAATTTTATTCTTTTTTATGAAAGTAATGTATTAAACCATCCGGTAGAGGGACGTAACCATGTTATGTCCGCGCAGACCCATATTCGTTTATTAGGATCTGATTTCAGTGTGATGGGGAAATTATACGGCCAGTTTGAAAATACCTGGGGCGATGAACTTAATATGATGTATGGCTTTGGCTATTTAGGCTGGTCTGGCCCTTCTGGTTTTTTTAAACCCTATATTGCGCTGCATAACCTCTCTAATGACTATACCTCCTCAAAACATGGGCAAGCCAACGGTCTGAATGGTTATGTTGTCGGCTGGACCTCCGCCTGGATGTTCGACCTGTGGGGGCAAAACATGGTGCTTTCCAACTGGAATGAATTTGAACTGGATCGTAATGACGCTTACGCAGAACAGCAACACGGTAGAAACGGGATTAACGGAGGATTAACGTTAGCCTGGAAATTCTATCCGCATTTAAAAGCCAGTGTGACATACCGTTATTTCGATAACAAACTCGGCTATGACAATTATGGGGACCAACTCATTTATATGCTCGGCTACGAGTTCTGATTTTTCTTTAACAAGGATTTTATGATGAAAAAACATGTTCTGGCCATTCTGGTCGGTACCGCACTGTGCTCCGCTGGCGCGGTAAATAATGTCGTTGCGGCAGAGAAAACGAGAGGTGATAGCAATAAGCCTAACGTTGTTATTATTCTTGCTGATGACTTAGGCTATGGCGATTTAGGTATTTACGGACATCCGGTCGTTAAAACGCCAAATATTGATAAGCTGGCACAGGAAGGGGTGCGCTTTACGCAATATTATGCCCCTGCGCCACTTTGTTCGCCTTCCCGCGCCGGGTTATTAACCGGACGAACGCCGTTTCGGACCAATATTCGTTCCTGGATCCCGGTAACGAAAAATGTTGCGCTGGGGCGAAATGAAAAAACGATAGCCAATTATTTAAAGGAACAAGGGTATGACACCGCGATGATGGGGAAATGGCACCTGAATGCAGGGGCTGACCGTCAGGATCAACCGCAGGCGAAGGAGGCCGGTTTTGACTATTCGCTGGTTAATGCCGCCGGATTCGTCACAAGCGATCTCGATAAGGTGAAAACGCGGCCCCGTTACGGCGTGGTCTATCCCAACGGCTTTTACCGTAACGGTAAAGCGCTGGGGACGGTTAACCAGATAAGCGGGGGAATTTGTCAGCCAGGAGGCGATTAACTGGCTGGAGCATAAAAAAAGATCGTAACCCGTTCTTTATGTATGTCGCCTTTACGGAAGTCCACAGCCCGCTCGCCTCGCCGAAAAAGTATCTGAAAATGTACAAAAACTACATGAGCGACTACGAGAAACAGCATCCGGACCTGTTCTATGCCGACTGGGCGGATAAACCTTATCGTGGCCCGGGCGAATATTACGCCAACATCAGTTATATGGATGCGCAGGTCGGGAAGGTGTTGGCAAAAATTAAGGCGATGGGTGAGGAAGACAATACCATTGTGATTTTTACCAGCGACAACGGTCCGGTGACGCGCGAAGCGCGTAAATGGTATGAGCTAAATCTTGCCGGTGAGACCGACGGATTGCGCGGACGTAAAGATAATTTGTGGGATGGCGGTATCCGTGTGCCGGCGATTGTGAAATACGGCAAGCACCTGCAACCAGGGACAGTCTCTGATGTGCCGGTGAGTGGCCTGGATGTCCTGCCGACCCTCGCCGAACTTGCCCACTTTGCATTGCCGAAGGATCGCATCATTGACGGCGAGTCCATCGTGCCGGTCCTTGAGGGGCAGAACATCACACGTCATAAACCGATTCTGACCGCAATCGATATGCCTTTCCAGGACGATCCGACCGATATGTGGGCATTGCGGGACGGCGACTGGAAAATGATTTTCGACCGAGAGAGCAAGCCGAAATATCTCTACAACCTGAAGTTGGATCGCGGCGAAACGATGAACCAACTGGGCAAGCAGCCGGACATTGAGAAGCGCCTGACGGCGGCTCTCGCCAGCTACAAAGAGAGCATTGAGCATGATGCGTTAATGGAAGCTCGGGGCGATAAACCGACCGCTGTGGACTGGAACTAACGCGGGTTGCGGCTCTGCGGGTATCAAGACAGAGCCGCAACCGCAAAGGAAATCTGTGATGAAAAGTTGTCATGTCATGGTGAAGCCTACCGGGGCGCAATGCAATCTGGGCTGCGATTACTGTTTTTATCTTGATAAGGCTCATCTTTACCCGGATCGTCGCGACCGCTGTATGGATGATGAGACCCTTAAGCGGTTAGTCCGCCAGCAAATCGCCGCCCAGGATACCGAAGAGGTGATCTTTACCTGGCAGGGAGGAGAACCGACGCTCGCCGGACTGGACTTTTTTCGCCGCGCCGTGGCGCTGCAACAGGAACTGGCACAGGGTAAAACCATTATTAATACCTTCCAGACCAACGGGATTTTACTTGATGACGCCTGGTGCCAGTTTTTCCATCAGCATCAGTTTCTGATTGGCATCTCGATTGATGGCGATGCCGCCCTGCACGACGTCTTTCGCAAAACCGTTTCCGGAAAACCCACGCATCAGCGTGTTGAGAAAGCGGTGAAATTGCTGCAACAGTATGAAGTGGCGTTTAACACCCTGACGGTAGTCAATGCCGTGAACAGTGAACATCCACTGCGGGTGTATGAATACCTTAAACACCTCGGCAGTCGTCATATGCAGTTCATTCCGCTGCTCGAAACCTCGCCTGATAGCGCCACCACCAGAAGTGTAAGCCCCGCTGCGTTAGGTACGTTTTTGAAAACTATTTTTTACCAGTGGGTGCGCCTGGATATTGGCATCATAGAAGTTCCCCTTTTTGAGCATGCCTTTGCTGCCTGGTGCGGATTGCCCGCGTTGACCTGTGTCTTTGCGCCATCTTGCGGCAGCGCCTTTGCCCTTGAACAGAACGGAGACCTTTACCAGTGCGATCACTTTGTGAATCCTCAGCATTTGCTGGGTAATCTCCATCAGCAGACAATCAGGCAGATGCTTGAAAGTGACAAAAATCAACAGTTTGGTCATGCCAGGCAGCCACAAGCTCCGGAGTGTATCGCCTGTAAATATCGTTTTGCCTGTCACGGCGGATGCCCGAAAGACAGGGTGGCCCTTTCTTCACGTGGTCTTGCGGAACTCAATGCTTTTTGTGCGGGCTACCGCGCCTTCTTCGGCTTCGTCGAGCCGTATATGCTGATGATGAAATCGCTTTGGGAGCAGGGATATGCGCCATCCGATATCCGTCATTATCTGGGTTAATAAGGCGGATGCAGAATGACACGCTGGGAGCATGTGAACTGCTGCAAAACGATCGGTTGCTCTCTGTTCGGTGTCGCGCACAGCCCTGCCTGGCAATCTGCAGGTCTTAACTGTCGCTGTCCGGAATGCGGCTTTTTATTTCCGCTGATTTCAACCATGGCGCTCGACGCTTACAGTCAACAAACCAACCGGCATTATTCAGGCGTCATGTTGTGCTGCCCGGTTTGCGGACCAAAGGGAATGTTGGTCCGGCACGGGAAAAGCGGCAGTCAACGGCAACGCTGGCACTGCCGCACCTGTCATCGTTCCTTTACCCATTATGCGGGGCCCGTTGTTTATGACAGTCGACTCCTGGCGCTACGTGACGCCATTGCTGACGGTGCGTTGCTTCGGTCCGTCGAGGGGAGGAGTCAGGTGATGGGACGGGAACTCTCGCGACTGGCTTTTTGGGCCGGGGTTGAGCAGGTGCACTCCCAACGGGTATCGCTCGACGCTGAGTTTTCTACTGTAACGTTCAGGGTGCCTTTCAACGGCAGTGAAAGCCTGCTGTATGTCATTGTGACGGCAGAGAATAAAACGGGCAGGGTGATTGCGTTGTCGACGAATTATGTCGCTTCGCGCGAGGGCATTCCGGCGGAATGGATGTACTTCTGTGCACCCAGCGAGAAGATAAGCGCACAGGGCGTGGTGCGGCGGATCTTCGATAAGGACAGAACGATTGCCCGCCGTCCGCTCTATTATGATATCTCGTATGGCCCTGCGCGACTGAAGCGTGATGATGGTGGTGCAATCGTTAAACCCGTACTTGCGGCCTATCGTCACTTTGATCTGGTCTATGCGTTAACGCATGACCGCGTGTTGTCTGTACAGCACTGGCTGGAGCATGAGTGTTTTCTGTATGGCGGCTGCCTGATGGCAAATCGTAATGAAGTGGTGAAACAAAGCACCCGGATGGGATTTGTCCATGAAATCGGCACTCGCGATGTGAGTCGGCGACTGCGCAGTGAAACCATTTTATCTGATATTATCTGGCACGACACCTGGCATTGCTATTCGCAACGTGGCTATGAGTTAGCGGTCTGTTATCTTACCGGCGAACAGGGGCAGTCATCGTTTCGACACGCGATTCTAAAGCCCGCCCGCGTCTTTCAGAGCTGGCTCTACGTGCATCCCATCTGGTCACAGTTAACCCGACTGGCACCGCGTAATGTGGTTTGGTTACTGGAGTATCTGGCCGCGGAATATAACCGGGAATAATAAAAACGGCTGCCGGGAAGCAGCCGTGAGGACAATCAGTGTTTTTCGCCAATCGGCAGGATGGTACGGCCAAACTGTTCGTTCAGCACTTCACCCATCGCCAGATAAATGGCGCTTGCGCCACATACCAGGCCAACCCAGCCGGCAAAATGGATCACCGCTTCGTTACCCGCAATGTTACCCACAGCCAGCAAGGCGAACAGAACGGTCAGGCTCAGGAACACAAACTGTAGCGCACGTGCGCCGGTCAGCGTGCCGAAGAACATAAAGAGGGTGAATACGCCCCACAGACCCAGGTAGGCACCGAGGAACTGTGCATTCGGGGCTTCTGTCAGACCCATTTTCGGCATCAGCAGGATTGCAACCAGCGTCAGCCAGAATGAGCCGTAAGAGGTGAAGGCGGTCAAACCGAAGGTGTTTCCTTTTTTGTATTCCAGCAGGCCGGCAAAAATTTGCGCGATACCGCCATAGAAAATTCCCATCGCGAGAATAATACCGTCAAGGGCGAAGAAACCCGCGTTATGCAGGTTAAGCAGAATGGTGGTCATGCCGAAGCCCATCAGGCCCAGCGGTGCCGGGTTAGCCAACTTAGTGTTGCCCATAAATCCTCAAAATCATCATTAATTGAATGGTGAAATAGTTACCCCTGCCAAAACATGACACCGTTCGGGGCGCGGCATGATAATCAGGAGAGAAGGGGCTGTCTATGATCTGATAAGGGGAAAATGGATTATTTTCCCCAGTGATGAACATCACGCTCTTGTGGCGTTATAGACCCGACGCAAACAGGCAATTTGCAGCAGCGCCTACCGGGCCGTCGAGACGTGCGCCGCGAAGCAAACCGTGGCCCAATACACTCATCGCGGCATGGGTGCGTAGAATTCGGGTGAGCTGACCGGAGAGGAGGTGTGAAACCCCTTTTGCCAGTTGGCGATCTTTCAGCAGGAGCGGCAGCAACTCTTCCAGTTCGGTGACTTTGGCGTTGATGGCTTGCAGGAATTCCTGTCGCTGTTCTGCGTCCATTTTTTGTCAGGTGTTACGGAGAAAAAGCAGCGGCTTAGTCGTCGCCAATAATTTTTAACGTTGCCATATCAGAAGAGTTCACCGTGTGACCCGAGAAGGTGATTTTGGAGACGCAACGCTTATTGTCGTTATCGCTATTGATGTTGATCCACTCAGTGGTCTGTCCTTCTTTAATCAGGTGCGGAATATTCAGGCTCTGATTAGCGCTGCGAGAGGCTTTGAAATAGACGGACGCGCCGCTAAGCTGAACGTCGCCGTGCCCGCTGGTTAACTGAATGCGTTTGACCGGGCGGCAGACGGGGATCTTCAGCGCCAGATCGTTGGTTTCATTTCGAGGCATTGCAATGATCCCCAATACCTTGTGGTCGTTAGCCTGAACGCTCGTGGTTAACAGAGCGCCCACCATCAGGCTGACGGAAAACGTCAGAATCGATTTCATGGTCTTTCTCGTTGTTTAGGTCAGTAAAATGGTCGTTATCTTACGCCCCTCATTGCAAGGATTCAGGTTTGTAATCTTTTCTTTTTATTACAATTTTTCGATGAATCATTCATTCCCTCTCATGCTTTTTGTGAATATTTAGGCCATCAAAAAACCATCGCTGATCGTCTGTTCTGGTTTTAATGACGATTTATTGGGGTGGAGAGAGAAAATTTTTTTTCATTCCCCCCCTTGATGAAGTGGGTTACGACCCCACTTAGTAGTCAACCGCAGTGGTGAGTCTGAAAAAAAACGAATCAGGTAGTTGAAACCGCACGTTTCGCCCTTATTACAGACTCACAACCACATGTTGACCGAATTTTTAGTGGAGACGTTTAGATGGGTAAAATTATTGGTATCGACCTGGGTACTACCAACTCTTGTGTAGCGATTATGGATGGCACTACTGCACGTGTGCTGGAGAACGCCGAGGGCGATCGCACCACGCCTTCTATCATTGCTTATACCCAGGATGGTGAAACTCTGGTTGGTCAGCCGGCTAAACGTCAGGCCGTGACAAACCCGCAAAACACCCTGTTTGCGATTAAACGCCTGATTGGCCGCCGCTTCCAGGACGAAGAAGTTCAACGTGATGTTTCCATCATGCCGTACAAAATCATTGGCGCCGACAACGGCGACGCATGGCTGGATGTGAAAGGTCAGAAAATGGCACCGCCGCAGATCTCTGCAGAAGTGCTGAAGAAAATGAAGAAAACGGCTGAAGATTACCTGGGTGAACCGGTAACTGAAGCAGTTATCACCGTACCGGCTTACTTTAACGATGCTCAGCGTCAGGCAACCAAAGACGCCGGCCGTATCGCAGGTCTGGAAGTAAAACGTATCATCAACGAACCGACTGCCGCCGCGCTGGCATATGGTCTGGATAAAGAAGTCGGTAACCGTACTATCGCGGTTTACGACCTGGGTGGTGGTACTTTCGATATCTCTATTATCGAAATCGATGAAGTTGACGGCGAAAAAACCTTCGAAGTTCTGGCAACCAACGGTGATACCCACCTGGGTGGTGAAGACTTCGACAGCCGTATGATCAACTATCTGGTTGAAGAATTTAAGAAAGATCAGGGCATTGACCTGCGTAACGATCCGCTGGCCATGCAGCGCCTGAAAGAAGCGGCAGAAAAAGCGAAAATCGAGCTTTCTTCTGCGCAGCAGACCGACGTGAACCTGCCGTACATCACTGCAGATGCCACCGGTCCGAAACACATGAACATCAAAGTGACTCGCGCGAAACTGGAAAGCCTGGTCGAAGACCTGGTGAACCGTTCCATCGAGCCGCTGAAAGTCGCTCTGCAGGACGCTGGCCTGTCCGTCTCTGATATCAACGACGTTATCCTCGTTGGTGGCCAGACGCGTATGCCAATGGTGCAGAAAAAAGTGGCTGAGTTCTTTGGTAAAGAACCGCGTAAAGACGTGAACCCGGACGAAGCCGTAGCGATCGGTGCTGCCGTTCAGGGTGGTGTACTGACTGGTGATGTGAAAGACGTACTGCTGCTCGACGTTACCCCACTGTCTCTGGGTATTGAAACCATGGGCGGCGTAATGACGGCGCTGATCACTAAAAACACCACTATCCCGACCAAGCACAGCCAGGTGTTCTCTACCGCTGAAGACAACCAGTCTGCGGTAACCATCCATGTGCTGCAGGGTGAACGTAAACGTGCGTCTGATAACAAATCTCTGGGTCAGTTCAACCTGGATGGGATCAACCCGGCACCGCGCGGCATGCCGCAGATCGAAGTAACCTTCGATATTGATGCTGACGGTATCCTGCACGTTTCCGCGAAAGACAAAAACAGCGGTAAAGAGCAGAAGATCACCATCAAGGCCTCTTCTGGTCTGAATGAAGAAGAAATTCAGAAAATGGTTCGCGAAGCGGAAGCGAATGCTGAGTCTGACCGTAAATTTGAAGAGCTGGTTCAGACCCGCAACCAGGGCGATCATTTGCTGCACAGCACTCGCAAGCAGGTTGAAGAAGCAGGCGAACAACTGCCGGCTGACGACAAAACGGCTATCGAGTCTGCACTGACCGCACTGGAAACGGCGCTGAAAGGCGAAGACAAAGCGGCTATCGAAGCGAAGATGCAGGAACTGGCGCAGGTTTCCCAGAAACTGATGGAAATTGCTCAGCAACAGCATGCGCAGCAGGCGGGTTCCGCTGATACTTCCGCCAACAACGCGAAAGATGATGATGTTGTCGACGCTGAGTTCGAAGAAGTGAAAGATAAAAAATAATCGCCCTTTGAACGGGTAATTACTGGCACGGGCGAAGAGGTTTCCTCTCCGCCCGTGCACGCATGTTAAGGGCAGATAAAAAAAGATGGCGAAGCTTGATTATTACGAGATTTTAGGCGTTTCCAAAACAGCGGAAGAGCGTGAAATCAAAAAGGCCTATAAGCGGCTGGCCATGAAGTTTCACCCGGACCGTAACCAGGGTGATAAAGAGGCCGAAGCCAAGTTTAAAGAGATCAAAGAAGCGTATGAAGTCCTGACCGACTCGCAAAAACGCGCCGCTTATGACCAGTACGGTCACGCTGCGTTTGAGCAAGGCGGTATGGGCGGCGGCGGCGGTTTTGGCGGCGGCGCTGACTTCAGCGATATCTTTGGTGACGTTTTTGGCGATATCTTTGGCGGTGGTCGGGGTCGTCAACGTGCTGCGCGTGGGGCCGATTTACGTTACAACATGGATCTCACCCTGGAAGAAGCCGTACGTGGCGTGACCAAAGAGATCCGCATTCCGACGCTGGAAGAGTGTGATGTCTGCCACGGCAGTGGCGCGAAAGCGGGGACTCAGCCGCAGACCTGTCCAACCTGTCATGGTTCCGGCCAGGTGCAGATGCGTCAGGGGTTCTTCGCGGTTCAGCAAACCTGTCCGCACTGTCAGGGACGCGGTACGCTGATTAAAGATCCGTGCAATAAGTGCCACGGTCATGGTCGTGTCGAGAAGAGCAAAACGCTGTCGGTTAAAATCCCGGCTGGCGTGGATACCGGTGACCGAATTCGCCTCTCCGGCGAAGGTGAAGCCGGTGAGCACGGCGCACCGGCAGGGGACCTGTATGTTCAGGTTCAGGTGAAACAGCACCCAATTTTCGAACGTGAAGGCAACAACCTGTACTGTGAAGTGCCGATCAACTTTGCGATGGCTGCACTCGGCGGCGAGATTGAAGTGCCGACGCTGGATGGCCGCGTGAAGCTGAAAGTACCCAGCGAAACGCAGACCGGAAAACTGTTCCGTATGCGCGGCAAAGGCGTGAAGTCGGTTCGTGGTGGCGCGCAGGGCGATTTACTGTGCCGTGTCGTAGTCGAAACGCCGGTTGGTCTCAATGAGAAGCAAAAACAACTGCTCAAAGATCTGCAGGAAAGCTTTGGCGGTCCAACGGGTGAACACAACAGCCCGCGCTCCAAGAGTTTCTTTGACGGCGTGAAAAAGTTCTTTGACGATTTGACGCGCTAATCACCTCTTGCCATATCGCTCATAAAGCCTGGGATTGCGAGATCTCAGGCTTTTTTTATTTTATGTCTCTATAGATCGGAAAAAAGCGAGCGTTCTATCATGGATAATCTGGTTTTAACGATTATTTATGAAAGGTATGATAGTAATTACGAAGTATTCACCTTATAGAGAGAATAAAAAGTGAAACATCTGCATCGTTTCTTTAGCAGTGATGCCTCTGGGGGCATCATTCTTATCATCGCCGCAGTGCTGGCCATGCTGATGGCCAATATGGGTGTGACCAGCGGATGGTATCACGCCTTTCTCGAGACGCCTGTCCAACTGCGCGTTGGCGCGCTTGAGATCAATAAAAACATGCTGTTGTGGATTAACGACGCCCTGATGGCGGTGTTTTTCTTGTTGATTGGCCTTGAGGTCAAGCGCGAGTTAATGCAGGGCTCTCTGGCAAGTCTGCGCCAGGCGGCTTTCCCGGTGGTTGCCGCCATCGGCGGAATGATTGTCCCGGCGCTGCTGTATCTGGCATTCAACTATGCCGATCCGATCACTCGCGAAGGCTGGGCGATCCCGGCTGCCACAGATATCGCGTTTGCGCTGGGCGTTCTGGCGCTGCTCGGCAGCAGGGTGCCGTTGGCGCTGAAAATTTTCCTGATGGCGCTGGCGATCATCGACGATCTCGGCGCGATAGTCATTATTGCTCTGTTTTATACCAACGATCTGTCGATGGTTTCGCTGGGCGTTGCGGCGTTTGCCATAGCATTGCTGGCGCTTCTGAATCTGTGCGGCGTCCGGCGCACGGGGGTGTACATCCTCGTTGGCGCGGTACTGTGGACCGCCGTGCTGAAATCCGGCGTCCATGCGACGCTGGCAGGGGTGATTGTCGGCTTTTTCATTCCATTGAAAGAGAAATACGGGCGTTCCCCCCGCGAAGCGTCTGGAACATGTTCTGCATCCGTGGGTGGCGTATCTGATCCTGCCGCTGTTTGCCTTCGCCAATGCGGGCGTTTCTTTGCAGGGCGTGACGATGGACGGGCTGACCTCCATTCTGCCATTGGGCATTATTGCGGGTCTGCTGGTGGGCAAGCCGCTGGGGATCAGTTTGTTCTGCTGGCTGGCGCTGCGCCTTAAGCTGGCGCATCTGCCGGAGGGAACCTCATTCCCGCAAATTATGGCGGTCGGCATCCTGTGCGGCATTGGCTTTACGATGTCGATCTTTATCGCCAGCCTGGCCTTTAGCAGCGTGGATCCAGAGCTGATTAACTGGGCGAAGCTAGGGATCCTGATTGGCTCCCTGCTGTCGGCGGTGATTGGCTACAGCTTGCTGCGCGCGCGTTTACGCCCGTCTGCCTGAACGGGCGAATTAGCTGGGGAGCCTCTTACGGCTCCCACTTTGTCACATTTATCAGAGTGAGTGTATGTCCCATATTAATTACAACCATCTCTATTATTTCTGGCACGTCTATAAAGAGGGCTCAGTGGTCGGTGCGGCGGAGGCGCTCTATTTAACGCCGCAAACCATCACCGGGCAGATTAAAGCGCTTGAGGAGCGCCTGCAGGGTAAACTCTTCAAGCGTAAGGGGCGCGGTCTGGAGCCCAGCGAACTCGGCGAACTGATTTTTCGCTATGCGGATAAAATGTTTACCCTCAGCCAGGAGATGCTGGATATCGTGAACTACCGTAAAGAGTCCAATCTGTTATTTGACGTTGGCGTGGCGGATGCGCTGTCGAAGCGACTGGTCAGCAATGTACTGGATGCCGCCGTCGTTGAAGGGGAACAGATCCACCTGCGCTGTTTTGAATCGACCCATGAGATGCTACTGGAGCAGCTCAGCCAGCATAAGCTCGACATGATCATCTCGGACTGCCCGATTGACTCAACGCAGCAGGAAGGGCTGTTTTCGGTGAAGATTGGCGAGTGTAGCGTAAGCTTCTGGTGTACCCAACCGTTACCGGAAAAATCCTTCCCGGCCTGCCTGGAAGAGCGACGTCTGCTGATCCCTGGACGGCGTTCGATGTTGGGGCGCAAGTTACTGAACTGGATTAATTCCCAGGGGCTGAAGGTTGAAATTCTGGGGGGAGTTTGACGACGCCGCATTGATGAAAGCCTTTGGTGCGACGCACAACGCGATTTTCGTGGCCCCGACACTCTATGCGAATGATTTTTACGCAGATGACTCGGTGGTCGAAATTGGTCGCGTGGAGAATGTGATGGAGGAATATCATGCCATCTTTGCCGAGAGGATGATTCAGCACCCGGCGGTTCAGCGTATCTGCAATACGAACTATTCGGCGTTATTTACGCCCCAGAACAAATAGTCCAGACATAAAAAAAACCCGCTTGCGCGGGTTTTTTCACAAAGCAACAATCAACAGGCGATTAAGCCAGTTTGTTGATCTGTGCAGTCAGGTTTGCTTTATGACGTGCAGCTTTGTTTTTGTGGATCAGACCTTTAGCAGCCTGACGGTCCACGATTGGTTGCATTTCGTTAAATGCTTTCAGTGCAGTAGCTTTGTCGCCAGCTTCGATAGCTGCGTATACTTTCTTGATGAAAGTACGCATCATAGAGCGACGGCTTGCGTTGTGCTTACGAGCCTTTTCAGACTGAACGGCGCGCTTCTTAGCTGATTTGATATTAGCCAAGGTCCAACTCCCAAATGTGTTCTATATGGACAATTCAAAGGCCGAGGAATATGCCCTTTTAGCCTTCTTTTGTCAATGGATTTGTGCAAATAAGCGCCGTTAATCTCGCGGCACTCGTTACGTAGTGATGGCGCAGGATTCTACCAGCTTGCGGGCTGTGAATACAGCTTTTCAGCGATAAAAATTGAATTGCGTTGTCAGTGGGCGATGAGTTTTGTCTCAGGGTAATGAAATCCATCTGCTTTCTGTTTCACCACATCAATCGCCGGTTAACCTTGACCGCCGTACAAGGTATACTTTGGCGATTTTCACTGTTTTGAGCCAGACATGAAGCTGATACGCGGCATACATAATCTCAGTCAGGCCCCGCACGGGTGTGTGCTGACTATTGGTAATTTCGACGGCGTGCATCGTGGTCATCGTGCGCTGCTGCAAGGTTTGCAGGAAGAAGGGCGCAGACGTGGCTTACCGGTGATGGTGATGATTTTCGAACCGCAGCCGCTTGAACTGTTTGCGACGGACAAAGCGCCTGCGCGCCTGACCCGCCTGCGTGAAAAATTGCGTTATCTTGCGCAATGCGGCGTCGACTACGTGCTGTGTGTGCGATTTGACCGCCGTTTTGCCGCCCTCACGGCACAGAACTTTATCAGCGATCTGCTAGTGAAGCGTCTTGGGGTGCAATTTCTCGCGGTGGGTGATGATTTCCGCTTTGGCGCTGGTCGCGAAGGCGATTTCTTGTTATTACAGAAGGCGGGTGTGGAATATGGTTTCGATATTACCAGCACCCAAACCTTCTGCGAGGGTGGCGTTCGTATCAGCAGTACCGCCGTGCGTCAGGCGCTGGCGCAGGACAACCTGTCTCTTGCCGAAAGCCTGCTGGGCCATCCGTTTACCATCTCTGGTCGCGTTGTGCACGGTGATGAACTTGGACGCACCATTGGTTTCCCGACGGCAAATTTACCGCTGCGTCGTCAGGTTTCCCCGGTTAAAGGGGTCTATGCGGTAGAAGTGATGGGGCTTGGCGAAAAGCCATTGCCCGGTGTGGCGAACATCGGGACACGTCCGACGGTCTCGGGCGTGCGCCAGCAACTGGAAGTGCATTTGCTGGATATTGCAATGGACCTCTACGGTCGCCATATAGATGTAGTGCTGCGTAAAAAAAATACGCAATGAACAGCGATTTGCCTCGCTGGATGAACTCAAAGCGCAGATTGCGCGTGATGAATTAACTGCCCGTGATTTTTTTGGGCTAACAAAACCGGCTTAAAGGCCTGGGTAATCAATACGGAACCGAGAATCTGATGAGTGACTTTAAATCAACCCTGAATTTGCCGGAAACAGGGTTCCCGATGCGCGGCGATCTCGCGAAGCGCGAACCGGGAATGCTGGCGCGTTGGACTGATGATGACCTGTACGGCATCATTCGTGCGGCCAAAAAAAGGCAAAAAAACCTTCATTCTGCATGATGGCCCTCCTTATGCGAATGGCAGCATTCATATTGGTCACTCGGTTAACAAGATTCTGAAAGACATTATCGTGAAGTCCAAAGGACTCGCGGGATATGACTCGCCTTATGTTCCGGGTTGGGACTGCCACGGTCTGCCAATCGAGCTGAAAGTGGAGCAGGAATTCGGTAAGCCGGGTGAGAAATTTACCGCTGCGGAGTTCCGTGCGAAGTGCCGTGAATATGCAGCGACGCAGGTTGACGGCCAGCGCAAAGACTTTATCCGTCTGGGCGTGCTTGGCGACTGGTCTCATCCGTATCTGACCATGGACTTCAAAACTGAAGCCAATATCATTCGCGCGTTGGGTAAAATCATCGGTAACGGTCACCTGCATAAAGGCGCGAAGCCGGTGCACTGGTGCGTTGACTGCCGTTCTGCGCTGGCAGAAGCGGAAGTCGAATATTATGACAAAACCTCTCCGTCCATCGACGTGGCCTTCGTTGCCGCCGATCAGGACGCGGTGAAGGCCAAATTTGGCGTCTCCTCCGTTAACGGCCCGATTTCGCTGGTTATCTGGACCACCACGCCGTGGACTCTGCCCGCAAACCGTGCGATCTCCCTTGCGCCGGACTTTGACTATGCGCTGGTACAGATCGACGGTCAGGCGGTGATCCTCGCCAAAGATCTGGTTGAAAGCGTGATGCAGCGTATTGGCGCGACGGACTTTACCGTTCTCGCTACCGTAAAAGGGGCGGAGCTTGAACTGCTGCGCTTTACCCATCCGTTTATGGGCTTCGACGTTCCGGCGATCCTCGGCGATCATGTAACGCTGGATGCCGGTACGGGCGCTGTGCATACCGCGCCAGGCCATGGTCCGGATGACTATGTCATCGGCCAGAAATACGGTCTGGAAGTCGCTAACCCGGTAGGACCGGACGGTGCTTATCTGCCGGGCACCTATCCGACGCTGGACGGAGTGAACGTCTTTAAGGCGAACGATATTGTGGTTGCGCTGTTGAGCGAAAAAGGCGCGCTGCTGCACGTCGAGAAAATGCAGCACAGCTATCCGTGCTGCTGGCGTCATAAGACGCCTATCATCTTCCGTGCGACCCCGCAGTGGTTTGTCAGCATGGATCAGAAAGGTCTGCGCCAGCAGTCGCTGAAAGAGATCAAAGGCGTGCAGTGGATCCCGGACTGGGGCCAGGCGCGTATCGAGTCAATGGTTGCCAACCGCCCTGACTGGTGTATCTCCCGTCAGCGTACCTGGGGCGTGCCGATGTCTCTGTTCGTTCACAAAGACACTGAAGAGCTGCATCCGCGCGCCATCGAACTGATGGAAGAAGTGGCGAAGCGCGTTGAAGTTGACGGTATTCAGGCCTGGTGGGATCTGGACCCGAAAGAGATTCTGGGCGACGAAGCCGATCAGTACGTGAAAGTGCCGGATACTCTGGACGTCTGGTTTGATTCAGGATCCACACATGCCTCCGTTGTGGATGTGCGTCCGGAATTCGCCGGTCAAGCCGCGGATATGTATCTGGAAGGCTCCGACCAGCACCGTGGCTGGTTCATGTCTTCGCTGATGATCTCCACGGCGATGAAAGGCAAAGCGCCGTATCGCCAGGTACTGACTCACGGCTTTACCGTCGACGGTCAGGGCCGCAAGATGTCCAAATCCATCGGCAATACCGTTTCGCCGCAGGATGTGATGAACAAACTGGGCGCGGACATTCTGCGTCTGTGGGTCGCCTCTACCGACTACACTGGTGAAATGGCGGTTTCGGATGAGATCCTCAAACGTGCCGCCGACAGCTATCGTCGTATCCGCAACACTGCGCGTTTCCTGCTGGCGAACCTGAACGGGTTTGATCCGGTTAAAGACATGGTGAAACCGGAAGAGATGGTGGTTCTGGACCGATGGGCGGTGGGCTGCGCGAAAGCGGCACAGGAAGATATCCTGAAAGCGTATGAAGCGTACGATTTCCATGAAGTGGTACAGCGCCTGATGCGCTTCTGCTCTGTGGAAATGGGCTCGTTCTATCTTGATATCATCAAAGATCGTCAGTACACCGCGAAGGCAGACAGTGTGGCGCGTCGTAGCTGTCAGAGCGCGCTCTGGCATATCGCGGAAGCGCTGGTTCGCTGGATGGCGCCGATCATGTCCTTCACCGCAGATGAAATCTGGGGTTATCTGCCGGGCGATCGCGAGAAATATGTCTTCACTGGCGAATGGTACACCGGCCTGTTTGGTCTGGCGGATACCGAAGCGATGAACGACGGTTTCTGGGATGTGCTGCTGCAGGTTCGTGGCGAAGTGAACAAGGTCATCGAACAGGCGCGTGCCGATAAGAAAGTGGGCGGTTCTCTGGAAGCGGCAGTGACCCTGTACGCGGAACCTGAACTTGCGGCTAAGCTGACTGCGCTGGGCGACGAATTACGATTTGTCCTGTTGACCTCCGGAGCGAAAGTCGCGGACTATGCCGGGGCTTCTGCGGATGCTCAGCAAAGCGAACTGCTCAAAGGGCTGAAAATTGCATTGAGTAAAGCCGAAGGTGATAAGTGTCCGCGCTGTTGGCACTACACCACCGATGTCGGCAAGGTGGCGGAACACGCAGAAATCTGCGGCCGCTGTGTCAGCAACGTCGCCGGTGATGGCGAAAAACGTAAGTTTGCCTGATGAGTAAGCCTCTTTGTTCAACAGGGCTACGCTGGCTGTGGCTGGTGGTAGTCGTGCTGATTATCGATTTGGGCAGTAAGTACCTGATCCTCCAGAATTTTGCTCTGGGGGGATACGGTATCGCTGTTCCCGTCGCTTAATCTGCATTATGCGCGTAACTATGGTGCGGCGTTTAGCTTCCTCGCCGATAGCGGCGGCTGGCAACGCTGGTTCTTTGCCGGTATCGCGATCGGTATCTGTGTCATTCTGGCGGTAATGATGTACCGTTCGAAAGCCACGCAGAAGCTGAATAACATCGCATACGCTTTAATCATTGGTGGTGCGCTAGGAAACCTGTTCGATCGTCTGTGGCATGGCTTCGTTGTCGACATGATCGATTTCTACGTCGGGGACTGGCATTTTGCGACCTTCAACCTGGCGGACACAGCGATTTGTGTCGGTGCCGCGTTGATTGTGCTGGAAGGTTTCCTGCCGAAAAAGCAGGCGTAACAAAATGCCGGATGGCGCTGATCAGGTGTTGTAGGCCTGATAAGCTTAGCGCCATCAGGCAAACATGTGCCGGATGGCGGCGTAAACGCCTTATCCGGCCTACAAAGTAGCGCGATCCTTGTAGGTCCGATAAGCGCAAGCGCCATCGGGCTAACAGGGGAGTCACAACAAGTGAGCAACCTGCATGTCTAAATCAGTACAGAGTAACAGTGCGGTGCTGGTGCACTTCACCTTAAAACTCGACGATGGCTCCACCGCAGAGTCAACCCGTAATAACGGCAAGCCCGCGCTTTTCCGCCTGGGGGGATGGTTCTCTGTCTGAAGGACTGGAGCAACATCTTCTTGGACTGAAAGACGGCGATAAAACCACTTTTTCCCTGGAGCCGGATGCCGCGTTTGGCATCACGACGCCTGACCTGATTCAGTACTTCTCGCGCCGTGAATTTATGGACGCAGGCGAACCTGAAATCGGGGCTATTATGCTCTTTACCGCAATGGACGGCAGTGAGATGCCTGGCGTGATCCGCGAAATTAACGGTGATTCGATAACCGTCGATTTCAACCATCCGCTGGCCGGGCATACCGTTCATTTTGATATTGAAGTGCTGGAAGTCGATCCGGCACTGGAGGCATAACATGCAGATCCTGTTGGCCAACCCGCGCGGTTTTTGCGCCGGCGTAGACCGCGCTATCAGCATTGTTGAAAACGCGCTGGCCATTTACGGTGCGCCGATTTACGTTCGTCATGAAGTGGTACATAACCGCTACGTTGTCGACAGCCTGCGCGAACGCGGGGCGATTTTCATCGAGCAGATCAGCGAAGTGCCGGACGGCGCGATCCTGATCTTCTCCGCACATGGTGTTTCTCAGGCGGTACGCAACGAAGCGAAAAGTCGCGATCTCACTGTCTTTGACGCGACCTGTCCGCTGGTAACCAAAGTGCACATGGAAGTGGCGCGCGCCAGCCGTCGGGGCGAGGAGTCGATCCTGATTGGTCACGCCGGGCACCCTGAAGTGGAAGGCACGATGGGGCAGTACAGCAACCCGGCAGGGGGCATGTATCTGGTGGAATCGCCGGAAGATGTTTTTTTCACTGAATGTGAAAAACGAAGGCAAACTCTCCTTTATGACCCAGACTACGCTTTCCGTCGACGATACGTCAGACGTGATTGACGCGTTGCGCCAGCGCTTCCCAAAAATCGTCGGGCCGCGTAAAGATGACATTTGCTACGCCACTACTAATCGTCAGGAAGCAGTGCGTGCGCTGGCGGAACAGGCGGATGTCGTGCTGGTAGTCGGTTCAAAGAACTCGTCAAACTCAAACCGTCTGGCCGAACTGGCGCAGCGGATGGGGAAAGCGGCGTTTCTGATTGACGATGCGACCGATATCCAGGAAGCCTGGGTGAAAGAGGTGAAATGCGTAGGCGTTACCGCAGGGGCGTCGGCGCCGGATATACTGGTGCAAAACGTTATCAAGCGTCTGCAGGAACTGGGTGGCGGCGAGGCTATCCCGCTGGAAGGCCGTGAAGAAAATATTGTTTTCGAAGTGCCGAAAGAGTTGCGACTCGACATTCAGCAGGTTGATTAAACCAGGGGGCATAAGCCCCCCTTGAGAGTGATGACAAACCTCATCCCGATACAGGACAAGCAGAGGTAACCTTACTCAAAAATAAGGAAAATCAATTTATTGATTTTCGGCTGATAACCACAAAGAAGGAAAAACCACGCTTTTTCCTTCTTTGTCAGCAGTCTGCAGGGGGCATAAGCCCCCTTTTATCTTACTCGTCGTCTTCATCCTGCATGATGGCGCTACGCCCACCGTCCATCACGATAGTGGTGCCCGCAATAAATCCAGCTTTTTCGCTGCTTAAAAACAGACACAGTTCACCGACTTCTTCCGGCTTGCCGATGCGTCCAACGGGATGCTTCTTCACCGTTTTCTCACGGGCAATTCGGGCATCAGGGTGCCCATCAAACCACGCCTGATTCCCGGCGGTATCAATAAAGCCCGGTGCGATGCCAACGGTGCGGATCTCTGGCCCCCATTCAATAGTCAGGCTTTGCACAAGCGACAGTAATGCACGCTTGGTAATGTTATACGGCGCACAGCCCGGCATGGTGGAGAAGGCGTGATTCGATGTGATAATTAAAATCACGCCGTGACTCTTTTGCAGCGCCGGGCGGGCAGATTTCGCCAGATACCAGTGCGAACGCAGGTTCAAATCCAGATTATGCGACCAGTCGCTCTCTTCGCAGTCGATACCTTTGAACACGTTTTTCCCGGCGTTAGAAACAACAACATCAATGCGTCCGTACAGCTTTTCTGCCTCAATGACGAACTGTTTAATTGCCGCAGTTTGTGTTACGTCAACCGAAAAGTAGTGATAGCGCCCGTTGAATTCTTCCAGCATCTGGCGAGCGCTGGCGGCTTTCTCCAGTGACGAAAAGGCGCAGCCAATCACGATATCGCCATTTTGCAAGAAGGTGCGGGCGATGGCTTCGCCGATGCCCTGGCTGGTCCCGGTGACCAACACGATGCGGGGCGTATGTTGCGTGGTCATATTTATCCCTTACGCTAAGTTAAAATCATGGATCAGTTGGGTAATCGCCTGCCGATCGTCTGTGTCCAGCGCCCAGCCAGGACGGCGACAGTAGTCGCTGGCGATAATACCGCGCTGCATCAGCAGCGTTTTTTCCACCTGAATAATGTATTCGCAATGACTCATCCAGCGCTGAATAAACGGCAACAGTTGCTGGTGAAGCGCTTTTGCCTGCTGGATTTCTCCTGCTTGCCAGTGGCGATAAATCCGCACATATACTTCGGTAAACGAACAGCCCGGCATCACGCCCTTGCCGCCCGCTTCCAGCATTTGCAACATATACAATCCAGCATAGCCGTTCAGTACGTTGGCCTGCGGAGCATGGCGCAAAAACTCGCGCGTGTACTCCACGGGCGGGTTGCACTCGATTTTAAACACGGCATGTGGATAACGTTCCGCCACGGTGGCGAGCTGCTCTGGCGTAATCGGTAGCCCGGTCTCGCCTGGCGCATATTGCACCATCACTGGAATATCAACGGCTTCCAGCACGGCGAAAATATGTTCCTGAATCGCCTGAGGGCTGGGCGAGAGAAAAAACGGCGGCAGCAGCATCAGCGCATCGGCACCCAGCGCCTGATAGCGCGTGGCCCGCTTGATAGCGATTTCTGTACTGTGATCCGTCACGGAAAAAGCACGATACAGCGGGCTGCCTGCCAGCGTGTTGATCATCAACTGCGCCAGGCGATCGCGCTCACTGTCATCAAGCTTTGGAAACTCGCTGGCTATCCCAAACAGCGTCGCGCCGTTCGCACCGCTGGTGGCGAGATGCTCCAGGAGGCGGATAAAACTACGTTCGTCAATTTCGCCTTGTGAGGTGAACGGCATCGCCACGATAGGGTTTACGCCGCAGATGTGGGCGGCGGTGTAATGCGTACTCATTCCATATCCTCCTGATCGGCCAGTACCGCCCCCCTGAGCGGCGGGTAATGCCCAGCGGCGATAAAGGCGCAGAAAACCACGCGGCACTTCTTTATAGACTGGCTTCCAGATTTCACGGCGTTGGGCGAGTGTCGCTTCATCCACATGCAGAGTGAGCAAACGCGCTGGAATGTCGATGGCGATCTCGTCGCCATCCTCTACCAGCCCCAGCGCGCCGCCTTCAGTGGCTTCCGGTGAAATATGGCCGACGAACAACCCGCGGTTGGAACCGGAAAAACGTCCGTCGGTGATCAGCGCACAACTGTCAGAAAGTCCCATCCCTTCAAGGCATTTCATCGGCTTATACATTTCCGGCATGCCCGGCCCGCCTTTGGGTCCTTCGTAGCGCAACACCAGCACGCTACCCGGCTTAATATTGCCTGACATGATGGCGTCGACCGACTCCTGTTCGCTGTTGAATACCACGGCCGGGCCACGAAAGGTCATCAGATTTTCAGGGACGGCGGCGGGTTTCACTACGCAGCCCAGTGGTGACAGATTGCCATGCAGAACAGCGACGCCTGCTTCACTGCGCACCGGGATTGCCAGCGAACGAATCACTTCCGGACGCGTGGTTTTGTGCCCTTCAGCCAACAGCTCTGCTTTGGTTTTTCCGACCACGGTCAGCGCATCGCGGTTCATCAGTGCTGCAATTTCATGCTCAACGGCACGAACGCCACCCGCTTCCCAGAAATCGATCATGTCATGTTCAGAAGCCGGGTAGAGCGACGCGACCAGCGGCACCTGATGGCTGAGCTTATCGAAGGAGGAAAGCGGTAAATGCCCCAGTTCCGCTTCGTAATGAATAGCCTGAAGATGAAGAATGGCGTTGGTGGAACCGCCCGTCGCCAGCAGATAGACCATGGCGTTATGAATGGATTCTGGCGTGATTATCTGGCGCGCGTTAATCCCCTCACGCACCAGGGTTACAGCCTGTTTTCCGGTTTCTACTGCACAGACGCGTCGTTCCTGCGAAACGGCGGGCAGCGTACTGCTACCCGGCAGGCTCATGCCCAGTACTTCCGCGATACAGCACATGGTGTTCGCTGTACCGTACATGGTGCAGGAGCCCGGCCCGGGTTCGGCGATATTTTCGATGTAGGCGAATTCCTCTTCGGTTATTTCACCCCGCGTTTTCCAGCCAATGGCTTCCGTGACGATATTTCCGTCCCAGTGTTTGCCTTTGTACTCTGCCGGATACATCGGACCGCCGTTGACCATAATGGCAGGGATATCCAGACGGGCCGCCGCCATCAGCATGGCAGGCACGATTTTGTCACACGAACCAAGTAACACCATGCCGTCAAAGCGGTGAGCGCGCATCATGCTCTCAATCGACATAGCGATCACTTCCCGGGCGGCAAGGATGTAGCGCATCCCCAGATGCCCTTCGGCGATGCCGTCGCAAGGGGCGATAGTGCCGAATACCATCCCTACGCCGCCCGCTTCGTCGATGCCTTTAAGCACGTTTGCCGTGAGTTCATTGAGATTGGCATGCCCGGCGGTGGCATTGGTGTAACTGTTGACCACCGCAATCACCGGACGGCGCAGTTGTTCGTCTGTGTGGCCCATGGATTTATACAGGGCGCGTTTTAACGCGCCATCATCACCCTCGAGGATGGGGCTGAAATGCGTGCCACAACTGGCACATCCTCCACATTCACTCTTCATAGCATTCTCTTTCATCATGGTTAATTAGTGTGTTGGGAAGCGTCGTGCTGCCCATTGAGTTGTTCAGGACGTGGCTGACGTTTTGGGTTGGCAAGCCGGGCGGGTAACAGCAGGATCAGCGGCACGACGAGTAGCAGGAAACCGGCGAGAATATACAGCCCGCCGTCAGTGCTGCCGGTTGTGTCTTTCAGCCAGCCGAGTACCGTGGGGCCAAAGAACCCGGCGAGATTGCCGACGGAGTTCACCAGTGCGATGCCTGCGGCGGCAGCGGTGCCGGAAAGCATTGCCCCCGGCAGGCTGATATAGGTTGGGATCAATGCCAGCGTGCCGGACATGGCAAGGCAAATCCAGGCCATCATCCAGAATGTCGAGCCGCTACAATAAGCGCTGAGCGCCAGACCCACGCAGCCAATCAATGCAGGAATGGCGATATGCCAGCGGCGTTCCTGTTTGAGATCGGAATGGCGACTGTTCCAGACCATAAACGCTGCGCCGAAAACATAAGGTAGCGCCGCCAGCAGACCAATGTGCAGGTCATCGCTGATGCCGGAACTTTTGATGATCGACGGCAGCCAGAAGTTGATGCCGTAATAACCGATGTTGAAGCTGAAGAAAATTAACGCCAGCAGCCAGACATAACCATTGCGGAACATGGCGCTCAGCGTGCTGCTGGCCTGGCCCGCATTGGCCTGTTCACGATTGTGGTTATCGCGAGCCAGGTCGCTGAGAATGATCAGCTTTTCAGCGTCGTTCAGCCATTTAGCTGATTTCACGTCATTATCGAGATAGCGCAGCACCACGAAAGCCAGCAGGAATGACGGAATGGCTTCGACCAGGAACAGCCACTGCCAGTTATGGAGGCCGTCCACACCTTCAAACAGTTTCAGGATAAGGCCGGACAGTGGGCTGCCGATGATGGTGGAGAGAGGCGTGACCAGAATAAACAGCCCCAGCGTACGCGCCGAGCGCCATGAAGGAAACCACAGCGTCAGATAGAACACGATCCCCGGGAAGAATCCCGCTTCCGCCACACCGAGCAGGAAACGCAGCACATAGAACTGTGTGGGTGTGGTAACAAAAATCATCGCGGCGGAAAGAATGGCCCACGTGGCCATAATACGGGCTATCCAGAAGCGCGGGCCAAAGCGCTGCATCAACAGGTTACTCGGCAACTCAAACAGAAAATAACCGATAAAGAAGATGCCTGCGCCAAGTCCATATACCGTATCGCTGAAGTTCAGCGCATCCTGCATATGCAGTTTGGCGAACCCGACGTTGACGCGATCCAGGTAGGCAAAGAAGTAGCAGAGGATCAAAAACGGGATCAGTCTGCGGGTCACTTTACGGTAAACGCTGTCTTCAGTAGTCGTTGTCATTTTTGTGCTCTCGCTTAATTAACCGCCGGGCGGTTTTCAGGCTGAGGGATGTCACGCTGCCCGATATCGCGTAGTGCAGCGCCGCTCATCAGATTGCGTTCGATATGTTCCAGAGAGATATTTTTGGTTTCAGGGACAAACAGAATGGTCAGGCCGATGCAGATAACGTTGAGCACGCCATACAGCCAGAAGGTATTCGGGCTACCTATAGTGTCGATAAGCGTCAGGAAGGTCGCACCGATAATCATGTTGGCGATCCAGTTCGCCATGGTGGAGCAGGTGACGCCAAAGTCGCGTCCGGCAAGCGGTTGGATCTCCGAGCAGAGCACCCAGATCAGCGGGCCGGCGCTCATCGCAAAACCGGTAATAAAGATCAGCAGTACGGCAACGGCGACGTATTGTTCAGTCAGGCCAGTGATCCCGCTGTAGAACATATAACCGAGGATCCCCATACATACCGCCATCACGGCATAACCCAGTTTCAGGATGGGCTTGCGACCCCAGCGATCCACCAGACCAATGGCGATAAACGTGGCTAAAACGTTGGTCAATCCGGCGATCACCGTGCCCCACATTTGCTCATGAACGGTGGCGAAACCGGCAATCTCAAAAATCTTTGGCGCGTAATACATGATGACGGTCATGCCGGTGAACTGCTGCATAAACTGCAGCAGAATCCCCAGACCGGTTGAGCGACGGAAATGGCGATTGTTGCGAAATAACTGCCAGCCGCGCTGCTTCATCTTCACGCTTTCACGGATCTGCTCCAGTTCTTCACGTGCCTCACGCTGACTGTTACGCAGCAGACACAGGACTTTTTCCGCCAGCGCGTGCTTGTCTTTCATCGCCAGCCAGCGAGGACTTTCCGGTAACGTCAGCACGCCAATAAACAAAATGATCGCCGGGAAGGTAATCACGCCAAGCATCCAGCGCCAGTGTCCGCCTCCGCTCAAGAGGGTGTCAGAAATGAACGCGGCCAGGATGCCGATGGTTATCATCAACTGGTACAGTGAAATCATGCTGCCGCGGATGTTTTCTGCTGCAATTTCAGACAGGTACAACGGCGCGGTGAAAGAGGCAACACCCACCGCCAGACCGAGAATAAAGCGAGAAATGGCAAGCACTTCCATGCTGGCGGAAAAAGCACAACCGACGGAGCCGACAATAAACAGCAGAGCGCCGAGCAACAGGCTTTTACGACGACCGAGCGCAGAGGACATTGGACCGCTGCCCAGCGCGCCTAGTGCCGCACCGAACATCATGATGCTGACCACGATTTCCTGTTGGTGGCTGCTGAGCTGGAATTCCTGGGCAAGAAACGGCAGCGCGCCCGCGATAACGCCCATATCCAGACCAAACAGCAGGCCTGCCAGGGCAGCCAGGAAGCAGACGCTCAGCGCCTGTCGGTTGAGAGTCGAAGAAGATGTCGTCATAACATTACCTTTCTTATTCCCGGTCAGAGCCTGAAGCGGTTCGCAGGTCTGCCCGTGTAGGGGGGTTTTTATGCTGATAAGTGCACCGTCGATGCTGCCAGGACTCAGCAGTCCATCGCGTGCGGAAGTAATAAAAAAGATCGGAAAATTCAGGTCCGCCAAGCGTACAGCTACTGGGTTGGCATACCGGCAGCGGCAGGTCATAGAGCGGCGTCATGGTTGTTTTCTTTAATGCCGCAACAGTTAGTAAAGACGAGCCCCAGCGAGCGTTTATCAACAGGCCATCGGTGGTGAGCGCTGAACCGTCCGGAATGCCGGGAACGGTCCAGGATTGCTCAATAATCAGCGCATCGGTGGTTTCCCTCGCGCAGTGAATTTGATGACGAAGGGAATCGGCAAACCAGACGTAGTCGTCGTACCACTGCAGCGTGTTGGGCACCTGCTGTGCGCCGAGCATCTTTTTTGCTTCACCGCCCGCGGCATCCAGCCGATACCACGCGCCAGACGTCTCTATCGCTTTTGGATCCATCGTGCTGAACCACAGCGATCCGTCTGGCGCTATCGCCGCTTCATTGGGGCGCTTCCCTTTTTCCACTTCCGGCCACGGTGAAAGCAATGTTTTCGTGAGGCTGAGGTAGTCATAACGCCAGATCCCGCTTTGACTGACTGCAATGAACACGTCCTGAAGCGTGGTTAACAGCACGGCGCTGGTAAACTCTGGCACCTCGTGTATTTCAGTACGTTGAGCCTGCGGCCAGTGGCGCAGCAGTTTCCCCGCCAGAATGTCGACCCACAACAGAGAAGCGCTGCGCTCACACCAGATCGGTGTTTCACCAAGCTGCGCCCGGTAATCGCCAACACAACGCAGGTTGTCTGCCATCAAGCGATTCATCGTTATTGCACCTGCTCCCATGCCTGGCGGTATGCGTCGGCGCGTTTCGCCAGTTCATCCAGCGGCATTCCTGCCTGATAAAGTGCGCCACCCAGCCCGAAACCGTTGGCTCCGGCCTGCACGTAGCGCTGCATTTGGTCCGTATCCGGGCGAATTCCGCCCACCGGTAAACAGGCAAGATTGCGGGGAAGAACCGCGCGGAGCGCTTTTAATAATTCCGGGGAAAGCTGTTCCGCCGGGAACAGTTTCAGGGCGCTGGCACCCGCGTCTAGCGCGGCAAACGCTTCTGTTGGCGTCATCACGCCAGGCAGACTCACCATGTTGCGCTGACGGGTGCGCTGAATAACAGCGGCATCGGCATTTGGTGAGATAATCAACTGACCGCCTGCTTCAGCCACTTCGTCGACCTGCGTGGCAGTTAACACCGTACCCGCGCCAATCTTTGCGTTATTGCCAGCGCACTGGCGCATCAGTCGAATAGATTCCAGGGCTGATGGACTATTGAGCGGCACTTCCAGCCAGCGGAATCCGGCTTCAATCAGAATTTCTGCGGCGCTCACTGCATCCTTTGGCGTAATACCGCGAAGAATAGCAATCAGCGGCAGCGGTTCTTTTCGCCAGTGTTCAAAAAAAATCTCTGGGGTCATGCGTGTGTCTCCTGTAGCTGTGTATAAAGAGCGGCCATGCCGTGTAAAAAAGCAGGTATCACCGTCGGCAATACGCAATGAAATTTGCATTGCTTTTGCAGCGTGCAGATAGCGTTGGCAAAGCGCAGGCGAGCCGACGAGCCAGTTCTCTTTTTCTGCAGACATGCTGGAGAGCTCATAACCAATCAGCAGCCCAGAGAGATAGCTGTGAATCGATGACGGCTCCAGTTCGTTATTCAGGCGACGGGTACGAGCAGAAAAAATGAGATGGCTGAAGGGGATATGCGCCTGGGCGGTCAATACGCCTTTCATAAAGGCGTCACTATCATCCTGCTGTTCTGGTAACGCCCGCCCCAACAACGAGTGTTGACTGAGCAGCGAAAAGAGTTCGCCCGTCATTAGCGTGGTGAAATGGGTGATTTCACCGTGGCTCAGTTGGGCGTGTTTGCTGTGAGTGCCAGGCAAAATGGCGTAAACCTCATCTGCCGGATGAAGAGTATTCAGTCCCATCAACTGGACCTCTTCACCGCGCATCACGTCGGGTAAGCCGAACGCACTGTCGGAGTTTACGCCGGGAATAATCCATGCCTGGCTGCCCCATGGCGTGGTCATGGGTAGCGCATTTTTCCGCAACGTTTGCGCCGAAGCGGGGGGTGAAAACGTACGGTACTTCTTGCCAGCCCTGCTGTGAACCGACCATCCCAGCCATTACCACCGGAAGTGCGCCGTGCTCGTTGAGCCACGGTTCCAGGTGCTGATGCAGCGTAGCGCCAAATTCCGCTTTAGTAAGAGAAAGTAACCCGCATGCTTTTGATATTGAAGCAATAACCTGCTGGTAATTGAGTAAAAATGCACGAAAGTTGGTCGTGCCCCAGTCGACGGCGATCCAGTGTTTTTTTCATTTCATGTAATACAAATAAGTTAATCTTGTAATACAAGAATGCTAGAGCAAAAAAACACCACGATCTGTGAGAGAGATCGAAATTATGTCAGTGAGGGATTAAAGAAGATGATCAACGCAGGCGGGGCGATCCTGCCAGATACTTTTTCCGGCGGCATGCAGCAGAATACTGCGCATAAATGCCCTCGCGTCATCTGCCTGGCGCAGGCGAATGGCTTCAAACAATTGAAAATGCTCATCCACCGCCGTTTTCGTCTCATGCAGATCTTCTTCCAGCGTCTGACGGAAAGAGAGGACCATCGCGGCGCTAAGCGCATTGCCCAGTGCCAGCAGGAAAGGGTTGTGTGTGGCTCGCAGGAGTGCCTGGTGGAAGGCGACATCGCCGGCTTCAAATTTGGTTTTTTCAGCTTCCAGCTGACCGCTTCGCATCAGTGTGAGCGCATCTTCCATTGCGGCCAGATCGTGACCATTGGCATTCAGCGCCGCAAGCGTGGCGACATTGGGTTCAAACATCAGACGCGTGACCATCAGTTGTTCCACCAGTTCGGCATCGACTTTACCTGTCGCCAGCCAGTTCAGGACATCGATATCCAGCAAGCTCCACTGGTCGCGGGCATTGACGGTGCTACGCTTTTTCGCCTGAATAGAGATAAGTCCTTTGGCGGCGAGTGTTGCTAACGCATTGCGTAGCGAGGTACGTGAGACGTTGTACTCGGTCGCCAGTTCATTTTCACCTGGCAGCGCGCTGCCTGCCGCCAGTTCGCCGCGCAGAATGCGCCCGGCAAGATGCTGGGTAACGGATTCGGAGAGACTGGCCTGCACGACTTTCATTGCATTTCCTGGCTAAATACCTTCACAGTGATGGGCTATATAGTAAGCTAAATGACAGCAAAATGGCTAATAAACGCATAAGGGAGAATCACTTATGGAACGTCTGCCCATTATTCTCGATACCGATCCGGGCATTGATGATGCTGCGGCGATTGCCGCCGCGCTGTTTGCCCCGCAGCTCGATCTACAACTGATGACCACGGTTGCCGGAAACGTCTCCGTGGAGAAAACCACCCGCAACGCCCTGCAACTGCTGCATTTCTGGAATGCCGATGTGCCTCTGGCACAGGGCGCTGCCACGCCGCTGTTGCGCCCGCTACGCGACGCCGCCTATGTTCACGGTGAATCCGGTATGGAAGGTTACGACTTTGTCGGCCATGACCGGCAGCCGCTGGCGAAACCTGCGTTTATCGCCCTTCGTGACGCGCTGATCAGCGCCCCGCAGCCGATCACGCTGGTGGCGATCGGTCCGCTGACGAATATTGCGCTGTTGCTGATGCACTATCCGGAGTGCACCTTCAACATCCGCCGTCTGGTGATCATGGGCGGTTCTGCCGGGCGGGGGGAACTTCACCCCTAATGCCGAATTCAATATCGCGGTTGATCCGGAAGCCGCAGCGCGCGTATTCCAGAGTGGTATTGAGATTGTGATGTGTGGGCTGGATGTCACAAACCAGGCGATGTTGACGCCGGATTATCTGGCCTCGCTGCCCGCCCTCAATCGCACGGGGAAGATGTTACATGCCTTGTTCAGCCACTATCGCAGCGGAACAATGCGCACCGGCGTGCGAATGCACGACCTTTGCGCGATTGCCTGGCTGGTGCGTCCGGAACTGTTTACCGTCAAGCCATGTTTTGTCGCGGTTGAAACCCGGGGGGGACTATACCGCAGGGACCACCGTGGTGGATATTGAGGGGCGAATGAGCCAACCGGCGAATGTGCAGGTTGCGCTGGATATTGATGTTGCAGGTTTCCAGCAGTGGGTGGCGGAGGTTCTGGCGCTGGCACCGTAAACCCAAACGCCAATAACGGTATGGCGAGATTTATTCCAGATCGTCATGCCTTTTACTGATATCACTCTCTGTTTATCATTAAATTCTAATTATCGACGTTTTTGGCTAGCGGCATGACACTGTGCTGGTTAATCTGAAAACGATTTACATCATTTTAACGTAAGAGAATAACTATGCATGATGCACAGGTCCGTGTCGCGATAGCGGGCGCGGGTGGCCGTATGGGCCGCCAGTTAATTCAGGCAGCGCTACAGATGGAAGGCGTTGCGCTTGGTGCGGCGCTTGAGCGCGAAGGATCATCCCTGCTGGGTAGCGATGCCGGAGAACTGGCGGGCGTCGGGAAGACAGGCGTTACCGTGCAAAGTCGCCTTGAGGCAATAAAAGATGATTTCGATGTGTTCATTGATTTTACCCGTCCGGAAGGCACGCTGAATCATCTGGCGTTTTGTCGTCAGCATGGCAAAGGGATGGTCATTGGCACCACCGGTTTTGACGATGCGGGAAAACAGGCGATTCGCGACGCCGCTCAGGAAATTGGCATTGTCTTCGCGGCGAACTTTAGCGTCGGCGTCAACGTGATGCTTAAGCTGCTGGAAAAAGCGGCGAAGGTGATGGGCGATTATACCGACATCGAAATTATTGAAGCGCACCACCGTCATAAAGTGGATGCGCCGTCAGGCACGGCGCTGGCGATGGGCGAGGCGATTGCTCATGCGCTGGATAAAGATTTGAAAGAGTGTGCCGTCTACAGTCGTGAAGGTTATACCGGCGAACGCGTGCCTGGAACGATTGGTTTTGCCACCGTCCGCGCCGGGGATATTGTAGGTGAACACACTGCAATGTTTGCGGATATCGGCGAACGTGTCGAAATCACCCATAAAGCGTCCAGCCGTATGACTTTTGCCAATGGTGCGGTGAGATCGGCACTTTGGGTCAGTGCCAAACAAAATGGTCTTTTTTGATATGCGAGATGTGCTTGATCTCAACAATTTATAGTCAATTATTACCTTTCGTGATGTGGTTATTGTAATCTCAATACATTGATTACATAGGGCAATATTTTTATTGCCCTTTTATTTTGCTTGCTACAGGTGATTTTCATTACGAATGCCGTAAAAATTTATCTTTTCTCTCTGTTTTACGTTACCTGAATGTAAATTTTGACCAGATGGTCCACTTTTTCGAAGCCTGAGGCTATTTTCTACGCATAATTGTTCACGCAAGCGTTTTCCTGCCAGGGTTAGCTGATCTTTTTTGCCTGTTAAATCCTTTGATCTCATCCTGAGTCGCAAAAGAATATAAAAAATACCGCCTTTAAGTTGACTTTTGCCTGCCATATCTCCAGAATGCCGCCGTTTGCCAGAAATCCGCGGGTAAGCAAATTTGCATTGATCCATGCCATGAAAATGCATTAATATGCAAATAAAGTGAGTGAATATTCTCTGGAGGGTGTTTTGATTAAGTCAGCGCTATTGGTTCTGGAAGACGGAACCCAGTTTCACGGTCGGGCCATAGGGGCAACAGGTTCGGCGGTTGGGGAAGTCGTTTTCAATACTTCAATGACCGGTTATCAAGAAATCCTCACTGATCCTTCCTATTCCCGCCAAATCGTTACTCTTACTTATCCCCATATCGGTAATGTCGGCACCAATGCCGCCGATGAAGAATCCTCCCAGGTCCATGCGCAAGGCCTTGTCATCCGTGACCTGCCGCTGATTGCCAGTAACTTCCGCAATACCGAAGACCTCTCTTCTTACCTGAAACGCCATAACATCGTGGCGATTGCCGATATCGATACCCGTAAGCTGACGCGTCTGCTGCGCGAGAAAGGGGCGCAGAACGGTTGCATCATCGCGGGTGATAACCCGGATGCGGCGCTGGCGCTGGAAAAAGCGAAAGCCTTCCCGGGCCTGAATGGTATGGATCTCGCGAAGGAAGTGACCACCACGGAATCTTACAGCTGGACCCAGGGGAGCTGGACGCTGGCGGATGACCTGCCGGAAGCAAAGAAAGAAGACGAACTGCCGTTCCATGTTGTCGCCTACGACTTTGGCGCTAAGCGCAACATCCTGCGCATGCTGGTGGACCGCGGCTGCCGCCTGACGGTTGTCCCGGCAAAAACGTCGGCAGAAGACGTGCTAAAGATGAACCCGGACGGCATCTTCCTCTCGAACGGCCCTGGTGACCCGGCGCCGTGCGATTACGCTATCGACGCCATTCAGAAATTCCTCGAGACCGATATTCCGGTGTTTGGCATCTGCTTAGGCCATCAGCTGCTGGCGCTGGCGAGCGGGGCGAAAACTGTGAAGATGAAATTCGGTCACCACGGTGGTAACCATCCGGTCAAAGATATCGACAACAATACGGTGATGATTACCGCCCAGAACCACGGCTTTGCGGTGGATGAAGCATCGATGCCGGCCAACCTGCGCGTGACCCATAAGTCGCTGTTTGATGGCACCCTGCAAGGGATTCATCGCACCGACAAACCGGCATTTAGTTTCCAGGGACACCCGGAAGCGAGCCCGGGGCCGCACGATGCCGCGCCGTTGTTCGACCATTTTATCGAGTTAATTGAGCAATACCGTCAGTCCGCGAAATAATCAGGAGTTAAGAGAGCCATGCCAAAACGTACAGACATAAAAAAGTATCCTGATTCTCGGCGCGGGCCCGATTGTGATCGGTCAGGCGTGTGAGTTTGACTACTCCGGCGCGCAGGCGTGTAAAGCGCTGCGTGAAGAGGGGTATCGCGTCATTCTGGTGAACTCCAACCCGGCAACGATTATGACCGACCCGGAAATGGCCGATGCGACCTACATCGAGCCGATTCACTGGGAAGTGGTACGCAAGATTATTGAAAAAGAGCGCCCGGACGCGGTGCTGCCGACCATGGGCGGACAGACGGCGCTGAACTGCGCGCTGGAACTGGAACGCCAGGGCGTGCTGGAAGAGTTCGGCGTCACCATGATTGGTGCGACCGCCGACGCAATTGATAAAGCGGAAGACCGCCGTCGCTTCGATATCGCAATGAAGAAGATTGGTCTCGACACCGCACGTTCCGGTATCGCGCACACGATGGAAGAGGCGCTGGCGGTCGCGGCTGACGTCGGTTATCCGTGCATTATCCGTCCTTCCTTTACCATGGGCGGCACCGGCGGCGGTATTGCCTACAACCGCGAAGAGTTTGAAGAAATTTGTACCCGCGGTCTGGATCTCTCCCCAACCAACGAGCTGCTGATTGACGAGTCGCTGATTGGCTGGAAAGAGTACGAGATGGAAGTGGTGCGTGATAAAAACGACAACTGCATCATCGTCTGCTCTATTGAAAACTTCGATGCCATGGGCATTCACACCGGTGACTCCATCACGGTTGCGCCGGCCCAGACGCTGACCGACAAAGAGTATCAAATCATGCGTAACGCCTCGATGGCGGTACTGCGTGAAATCGGCGTAGAAACCGGCGGTTCAAACGTGCAGTTTGCGGTAAACCCGAAAAACGGTCGCCTGATCGTGATTGAAATGAACCCGCGCGTATCCCGCTCCTCGGCGCTGGCGTCGAAAGCCACCGGCTTCCCGATTGCGAAAGTCGCGGCGAAACTGGCGGTGGGTTACACCCTCGATGAGCTGATGAATGACATCACTGGTGGTCGTACCCCGGCATCGTTCGAACCGTCCATCGACTACGTGGTCACTAAAATCCCACGCTTCAACTTCGAAAAATTCGTTGGCGCTAACGACCGTCTGACGACCCAGATGAAATCGGTCGGCGAAGTGATGGCGATTGGCCGTACCCAGCAGGAATCTCTGCAAAAAGCGCTGCGTGGTCTGGAAGTGGGTGCTACCGGCTTTGACCCGAAAGTGAGCCTGGATGACCCGGAAGCGCTGACAAAAATCCGCCGTGAGCTGAAAGACGCGGGCGCTGAGCGTATCTGGTATATCGCCGATGCCTTCCGCGCGGGCCTCTCCGTTGACGGCGTGTTTAACCTGACCAACATTGACCGCTGGTTCCTGGTACAAATTGAAGAGCTGGTGCGTCTTGAAGAAAAAGTGGCTGAGCTGGGCATTAACGGCCTGACCCCTGACTTTCTGCGCCAGCTGAAACGCAAAGGCTTTGCCGATGCGCGTCTGGCTAAACTGGCGGGCGTACGTGAAGCAGAAATCCGCAAACTGCGCGACCAGTACAATCTGCACCCGGTCTACAAGCGTGTGGACACCTGCGCGGCAGAATTTGCCACCGATACCGCTTACATGTACTCCACGTATGAAGATGAGTGCGAGGCGAACCCGTCCGTTGACCGCGACAAGATTATGGTGCTTGGCGGCGGTCCAAACCGTATTGGCCAGGGCATCGAATTCGACTACTGCTGCGTACACGCCTCTCTGGCGCTGCGCGAAGACGGTTACGAAACCATCATGGTCAACTGTAACCCGGAAACGGTCTCTACCGACTACGACACTTCCGACCGCCTCTACTTTGAGCCGGTCACGCTGGAAGATGTGCTGGAAATCGTGCGCATTGAGAAGCCGAAGGGCGTGATCGTGCAGTACGGTGGGCAGACTCCGCTGAAACTGGCCCGTGCGCTGGAAGCGGCTGGCGTGCCGGTTATCGGCACCAGCCCGGACGCAATTGACCGCGCGGAAGACCGCGAGCGTTTCCAGCATGCGGTTGACCGTCTGAAGCTGAAACAACCGGCTAACGCCACCGTGACGGCTATCGAACAGGCTGTCGAAAAAGCCAAAGAGATTGGCTATCCGCTGGTGGTGCGTCCGTCGTATGTGCTGGGCGGTCGGGCGATGGAAATCGTCTACGACGAAGCTGACCTGCGCCGTTACTTCCAGACCGCCGTTAGCGTTTCCAACGATGCGCCGGTTCTGCTCGACCGCTTCCTGGATGATGCGGTAGAAGTGGATGTCGACGCCATCTGCGACGGCGAAATGGTGCTGATTGGCGGCATCATGGAACACATCGAACAAGCAGGCGTGCACTCCGGTGACTCCGCCTGTTCTCTGCCGGCCTACACGCTGAGCCAGGAAATTCAGGATGTGATGCGCCAGCAGGTGCAGAAGCTGGCCTTCGAACTGCAGGTTCGTGGTCTGATGAACGTGCAGTTTGCGGTGAAAGATAACGAAGTCTACCTGATTGAAGTTAACCCGCGTGCGGCGCGTACTGTACCGTTCGTCTCCAAAGCGACCGGCGTACCGCTGGCGAAAGTCGCGGCGCGCGTGATGGCCGGTAAATCGCTGGCCGAGCAGGGCGTGACCAAAGAAATTATCCCGCCGTACTACTCGGTGAAAGAGGTGGTGCTGCCGTTCAACAAATTCCCGGGCGTTGACCCGCTGTTAGGGCCAGAAATGCGCTCTACCGGGGAAGTGATGGGCGTGGGTCGTACCTTTGCGGAAGCGTTCGCCAAGGCGCAACTGGGCAGCAGCTCTACCATGAAAAAACAGGGCCGTGCGCTGCTCTCCGTACGTGAAGGTGATAAAGAGCGCGTGGTTGACCTGGCGGCGAAACTGCTGAAGCAGGGCTTTGAACTGGACGCCACCCACGGTACCGCGATTGTGCTGGGTGAAGCCGGTATTAACCCACGCCTGGTGAACAAGGTGCATGAAGGTCGTCCGCACATTCAGGACCGTATCAAGAATGGCGAATACACCTACATCATCAACACCACCGCAGGTCGTCGCGCCATCGAAGACTCCAGGGTGATTCGCCGTAGCGCGCTGCAGTACAAAGTGCACTACGACACCACGCTGAACGGAGGCTTTGCCACCGCGATGGCGCTGAATGCCGATGCGACGGAGAAAGTGACCTCCGTTCAGGAAATGCACGCGCAAATTAAAAAATAATCAGCGGTATCATTTGCGTCTGCTGCAAAAACGGTTCCGGAAACGGAGCCGTTTTTTTTATGCACTCAGTTCATTCCTGGGGATATATTGCACAGATGGACAGTATTCAATGTAACAAGCAAGATTTGGCTCACACTAATGCGCCGTTAAGTTGCTTACTATCATTAGATCCCACAATTTAAATAGGGTCTTGTTTTTGTATTTTACAGACAGGGCATAACAAGATTTTTAATTTGTGAAATGGTGTGCTTATGTGTGAAGAATATGTTGAAAAGCCGCTTTACCTGTTAATTGCCGATTGGGTGATGGCAGAAAAGCGTTGGGTGAGTGCAAAAGAGATTGCGAAGCACTTTAATATGGATCACTGCAAAGCGATCAATACGGTCTCTTATATTCTCGCTGAGGTCGGGGAAATTAATTGCGAGACTAAGACTATCCCTAATCAACTGGAAGGTCGTGGATGTCAGTGTCAACGCCTGGTCAGAGTGACACACATTGATCCACAGCTGTATGCCCGCCTGGGGCATAGCGCGCAGGAGAAGATGGTCAGCAAATCGCCGCGGATGACGGCAGTGCCGCCGTCAGAACTGAACCGCGAGCAGAAATGGCAGATGATGCTGTCAAAAAGTATGCGTCGGTAAGCTCTGTTTTGCCGGATGGCACACGACCATCCGGCATGATTACCTTGCCGCTTTAGCCTTCACCCCGGTTGTGCCCTTCAGGCGTGGCCGGTTTGCTTCAACCGCCGTTAATGGCGACGTTTCCCGTAGCGATGCCCGACAGCGTACGGCGAGATCCTGATATTCCTGTGTATTCAGCCGCTTCCAGTGCAGTTCCTGTTCGCTGACGTCACGAATGACGCGGGCTGGCGTACCGACCAGCAACTGCCGTGCTGCGCCGATAAATCCGGCTTTGACGAAACTCATGGCGGCGACAATGCTTTCTTCGCCGATCACCGCACCGTCCATAATCACGCTGTTCATGCCGACCAGTGCGTCCCTGCCTATCACGCAACCGTGCAGGATAGCACCGTGTCCGATGTGTCCATTCTCGCGTACCACCGTGTCCGTATCGCAGTAGCCATGCATGATGCAGCCATCCTGAAGGTTGGAACCGGCTTCAAGGATCAGGCGACCATAGTCACCACGTAGCGATGTAAGCGGGCCGATGTACACGCCAGCCCCGACGATGACATCGCCAATCAGCACCGCGCTGGGATGCACATACGCCTCAGGATGAACCACCGGAATTAAGCCTTCAAAGGCGTAGAAGCTCATCGACATTCCTCAATTGTTTTTGCCGGATGGCGGCGTAAGCGCCTTATCCGGCCTACGGGACAGTGTGTTTATAGCCGGATGGCGGCGTAAATATAGGGGACGGAGTAGGCCTGATAAGCGCAGCGCCATCAGGCATTAACGTCCTTTCCAGACCGGCTCGCGTTTTTCTGCGAACGCCTGCGGCCCTTCGAGCGCATCTTCGGAGTGCAGCACGGACGGATAATGCTTCAGCACGCCGCTGCGGATAAAGCGATAAGCCTCTTCCACCGGCATTTCACTGGTTGTGCGGTAAATCTCTTTCAGTGCGGCGATGGCCAGCGGTGCGCTGTTCACCAGCTGTTGCGCCAGTTCACGCGCACTGTCCATCAATGCCTGCTGGCTGACCACTCGATTAACAATGCCCCAGCGAAGGGCTTCTTCTGCATCCATGCGTCTGCCGGTCATCACCATTTCGTTGACGATAGCCGGGGGCAGGATTTTCGGCAGGCGCAGGACGCCGCCGCTGTCTGGTACGATGCCGAGTTTCGCTTCTGGCAGGGCAAAGCTGGCGTTATCGGCACAGACAATAAAGTCTGCGGCCAGCGCCAGTTCAAAGCCGCCGCCGAACGCATAGCCATTGACGGCGGCGATCACCGGTTTGTCGAGATTGAAGATTTCGGTCAGGCCGGCGAATCCGCCGGGGCCAAAATCGGCGTCTGGCGCTTCACCTTCCGCCGCGGCTTTTAAATCCCAGCCGGCGGAAAAAAACTTCTCGCCCGCACCGGTAATTATCGCCACGCGCAGTTCGGGATCGTCACGGAAATTAAGAAAAACCTCGCCCATTTGAAAACTGGTTTTTGCATCAATGGCATTCGCTTTAGGTCGATCCAGCATAATTTCCAGAATCGATCCGTTGCGGGTTAAATGTAAAGATTCACTCATGATTCATCTCCAGTAATAGGATGTCTGGCAGGGGTTATTCCTGCCTGTAGGGTTATTTCAGGTTTTTTTTGATTATTTTTCCTGAACAATTTCGGGGCAGGTCGGTTCTAATCTCCATAATTGAAGGGACTTTAAATTTCGCCATATTATTTTCACAGAAGCTGAAAAACTCTTCTTCGCTGAGCGTTTCACCCTCGTTAAGTACCACAAAGGCTTTTATCGCTTCGTCACGGATTGAATCTTTAATTCCGATAACGACGATGTCCTGAATTTTGGGATGCCCTGAAATAATATTTTCCAGTTCCACGCAGGAGACGTTTTCTCCTCCACGTTTAATCATGTTGCAGCGGCGATCGACAAAATAGAAAAAACCGTCTTCGTCGCGATAGCCGGAATCACCGGTATGCAACCAGCCGGTCGGCTCGAGCGCTTTGGCGGTGGCATCCGGCCTGCCGTAGTACTCTTTGAAAATCGTTTTACCCGGCACGCCCTTGATACAAATTTCCCCAATTTCACCGGCGGGCAGCGCACGGTTTTGCTCATCACGAATTTCCGCTTCATAGCCAAAACCGGGGCGTCCAATGGATGGCCAGCGTCGCTTATCACCGGGGCGATCGCCGATGATGCCGACAATGGTTTCCGTCATGCCGTAGGAGGTCAGCAGACGTACCCCGAAGCGCTCCAGAAACGCGTCTTTTTCCTGCACTGACAGGTTGAGGTAGTACATCACTTCCCGTAAGCAGTGTTCTCTGTCCAGCGTCGAGGCGGGTTGAACCATCAACGTTCTGATCATCATCGGGATACATTCCGTGACGGTCGCGCGGTATTTACGCACTTGTCCCCAGAAAGCACGGGCGCTGTATTTTTCAATCAGCACGAAGGTGGCCCCAACGGAGAATGCGGCCATGGCGGCAGTGCACTGGCAGTCGATGTGAAACGCAGGCATGACCGTCAGGTAAATATCGTCATCGCGCAGGGCGCATTGCCACGACGAATAGTAGCCGGCAAAACGCAGGTTGTAGTGGGTGATGACCACCCCTTTAGGACGAGAGGTGGTACCGGAGGTAAAGAGGATCTCGGCCATGTCGTCCGTGGATAACGGTGGGGTATAGCGCAATGCTGTCGGCTGCTGGTCCTTAAGCGTCGTAAAATGGCTTACGTCATCAGCGACCGGCAACGCCTCACCAATCAGACAGATATGGCTAAGCGGCGTCGTCTCCTCTTGTTGGATCTGACGATACATCGGATAAAAAGCGGCGCTGGTCACCAGCAACTGAACCTCGCTGTTTTGCAGGATCCACGCGCTTTCATCACGCAGCAGTCGGGCATTGATCGGCACCATGACCGCGCCAATTTTCGCCAGTCCAAACCAGCAAAAGAAAAACTCCGGGCAGTTATCCAGATGCAGGGCGACCTTATCGCCTTTGCGGATCCCCAACGTGTGGAAAAGGTTTGCCGTCCGGTTAATTTCCTCATTAAGTGAGGCATAGCTGTACTGGCGTACGACCCCTTCGCAGGATTCGCAAATCAGCGCCGTTTTGGAGCCATAAACTTCAGCCAGGTCGTCCCACATCTGACGTAAATGTTGTCCGCCAACGATATCCATTGCACCTCTTTCCATTTTTCACGGGCGAAAGCGCTAACCGGACGAGCCGGCCAGCGCGCCGCGTTTAGTTCTCAACTTTGGCCAGACCCTTACTGACCAGTTCCTTAATGTCTGCGTCGTTGTAACCGATGTTTTTCAGGATGGCGGCGGTATCCATGCCGTGCGACGGCATGCCGCGCCAGATTTTCCCTGGGTTGTTTTTGAATTTCGGCATCACGTTTGGCCCTTTGCAGGTGCGGCCATCCATCGTTTGCCACTGGGTGATGGATTCGCGGGCAACATACTGCGGATTGCCTTCCAGTTCCGGAATGGTCAGCACTTTGGCGCAGGCAATATTCAGCTCGGCGAAACGCGCCTGTACTTCCTCGATGGTATGTGCGGCCAGCCACGCATCCAGTTTTTCTTCGACCAGCGGTCCGTACGGGCACTCGACGCGGTGAATCAGCTGTGTTCCTTCCGGCACTTCCGGCGTGCCGAGAATGTGCGCCAGACCGATGTCTTTAAAACATTCGGTGACCTGCGTAATCCCCACCAGCTCCATCACGATGTAGCCGTCGGCGCATTTATACAGCCCACAGCCGGCGTAGTAGGGATCTTTACCTTTGGTCATGCGCGGGCAAATTTCGCCACCGTTGAAGTAATCCATCATGAAGTACTGACCCATGCGCAGCATGACTTCGTACATTGCCACATCGATACTTTCGCCTTTGCCGGTTTCACGCACTTTATGCAGTGCCGCCAGCGCGGCAGTGGTCGCCGTCATACCAGAGAAGTAGTCGGCGGTATACGGGAACGCGGGCATCGGCTGGTCAACGTCGCCGTTTTGGATCAGATAACCGCTGAAGGCCTGAGCGATGGTGTTATAGGCCGGAAGGTTGGTGTACTCCTCGGTACCGTACTGACCGAAGCCGGACAGGTGAGCGATAACCAGTTTCGGGTTATGTTGCCACAGGACCTCATCGGTAATTCCGCGGCGGGCAAACGCCGGACCTTTACTGGCTTCAATGAAGATATCGGTGGTTTCCATCAGTTTCAGAAACGCTTCCCGGCCTTCATCTTTAAAAATATTCAGCGAGAGCGCGTGCAGATTACGCCGCGACAGCTGCGGATAGTTCGGCTGAACGCGGATGGTATCGGCCCAGGCGACGTTCTCAATCCAGATAACTTCAGCGCCCCACTCAGCAAACATCTGCCCGGCGAAGGGTCCGGCGATTTCGATCCCGGAGAAGACAACCCGCAGCCCGGCAAGCGGCCCAAAAGCAGGCATTGGTAGACGATCCATAAAATGCTCCTGATAAATTTGTAGGCCTGATAAGACACAAAGCGTCGCCATCAGGCTGTCGATGCCGGATGGCGGCATAAATGCCTTATCCGGCCTACAAGCATTGGCCCGGTAAGCACAGCGCCACCGGGCATGTCGCGGTCTTAACGGTATTGTTTCAGCACGGCACGACCGAGCGTCAGGATCTGCATTTCATCAGAGCCGCCGGATACGCGGTCAACGCGCAGGTCACGCCAGAAGCGGGTGATGCGGTGGTTACCCGCAATCCCTACACCACCGAGAACCTGCATGGAGGTATCCACGACTTCAAACGCCGCGTTGGCGCAGAAGTATTTACACATCGCCGCATCACCCGAGGTGATAGTCCCGTTGTCAGCTTTCCAGGCTGCTTCCAACAACATGTTTTTCATGGAGTTTAATTTGATCGCCATATGGGCGAACTTCTCCTGGATCAACTGGAAACGACCGATCGTTTCGCCAAACTGCACGCGCTGGTTGGCGTAGCGCGCCGCATCTTCAAAGGCGCACATTGCAGTACCGTAGTTGGTGAGGGCTACCAGGAAACGTTCGTGGTCGAACTCTTCTTTTACGCGGTTAAAGCCATTCCCTTCCCGACCGAACATGTCTTTTTCGTCCAGTTCGACATCGTCAAAGTTGATTTCACAGCAGCTGTCCATGCGCAGACCCAACTTCTCAAGTTTGTTGACCTTGATGCCGGGTTTACTCATGTCGACAAACCATTCGGTGTAGACAGGTTTATCCGGGGAAGCGCCGTCTCTTGCCATCACCACGATATAGGGGGTGTAGGCGCTACTGGTGATAAAACACTTACTGCCATTAAGATAAACCTTACCATTTTTGCGGGTATAAGTGGTTTTCAGACTACCAACATCCGATCCCGCTCCCGGTTCTGTGATGGCGGAGTTCCACATCTGTTTCCCGGTTCCCTGGAATGCCATGATTTTATCGATCTGCTCCTGGGTACCTTCGCGCAGGAAGGTATTAAATCCGCCTGGCAGTTGATACAGCACGTACGTAGGCGCGCCGAGGCGTCCCAGTTCCATCCAGACGGCAGCTACGGTGACGAATCCGGCTTCCAGGCCGCCATGTTCTTCCGGGATCAGCAGGCTATCGATACCCATATCCGCCAGCGCTTTCACGAAACGCTCCGGATACACGCTGTCGCGATCGCACTCGGCAAAATAGGCTTCCCAGTTCTCACTGGCCATCAGTTCACGAATACCGGCGACAAACAGTTCCTGCTCATCATTGAAATTGAAATCCATCTTCTAACCTCTATGTCATGGGGTAATTAGGTTTATTTATCTTTCCAGTGCACTTTGGCGTCTTTGATAAAGGAGAGCGTCACCATAATGTTGACGAAGAACAGCGGGCATCCTCCGGCGATAATCGCGGTTTGTATCGGCTTCAGGCCGCCGAGCGCCAGCAGCACAATGCCAATCACACCGACCAGCACGGACCAGCCAATACGCACCAGCAGCGGCGGCTCTTCGCCATCGCGCACTTCACGACAGGTTGACATCGCCAGGGTGTAAGAGCAGGCGTTGATAAGCGTAACGGTGGCAATAAAGCAGAGGATAAAGAATCCCCACATCGTGGCGGTACTGAACGGCAGGGCAGCCCAGGTTTCGATAATCGCGCGCGCGACGCCGTGCTGTTCAATCAGTTGTGGGATGTTGATGATGTTTTTATCCATCAATAGCAGAGTGTTACTGCCCAGCACCGTCCACAGGATCCAGGTGGAGGCCGTCAGGCCCAGCACCATGCCAAAGCACAGTTCACGCACGGTACGACCGCGAGAGATACGCGCCAGGAAGATGCTCATCTGGATGGCGTAAATCACCCACCACGCCCAGTAGAAGACCGTCCAGCCCTGCGGAAAGCCGCCTTTAGCGATAGGGTCTGTGTAGAACAGCATACGCGGCAGATACATCAGCAGCGTCCCGACGGAGTCGGTGAAGTAGTTCATGATGAAGCTGGCGCCGCTGACGATGAACACCCAGCCGAGCATCAGGAAGCTCAGATAGCTACGCACGTCGCTGGCGATCCTGACCCCTTTTTGCAGGCCGCAGGCCACGCAAATGGCGTTCAGAATGATCCAGCAGGTAATGATGATCGCATCGAGTTGCAGCGTGTGCGGGATACCAAACAGGTACTGCATACATTCGGTGACCAGCGGCGTCGCCAGCCCAAGGCTGGTGCCCATCGCGAAGATCAGTGCGACCAGATAGAAGTTATCAATGATGGTGCCTAACAGCCCTTTGGCGTGCTTTTCGCCAACCAACGGCACCAGCGTGGAGCTGGGACGAATGACGTCCATCTTGCGCACAAAGAAGAAGTAGGCGAAGGCCACGGAGAGGAAACTATAGGTCGCCCACGGCAGCGGTCCCCAGTGGAACAGGCTGTATGCGAGGCCAATCTCTTTCGCCCCGGTGGAATTAGGCTCCAGGCCAAACGGCGGCGTGGAGATGTAGTAGTAAATCTCTATCGACCCCCCAGAACAGCACGGCGGCAGAGGTACAGGAGGCGAACATCATGAAGATCCAGCTGGCGGTGCTGAACTCCGGTTTCTCGTCACCTAATTTCTTTTTTGCGTAGGGACCAAACACCAGCCAGAACCAGCCGATGAGCATAATGACCATATACCACTCAAATGCCCATCCCCAGACATTGGTGACATAACTGAAGACGGCATTAATAACGACGTTTGCGGCATCGAGATCGCGTACCGTTAGCCAGCAAAGTATTCCGACGATTATTAGCGGCGGAAAGAAAACCTTTGGCTCAATTCCAGACTTTCTCTTTTCATTTTTCATGAGTGAATTCCAGGTTGAAAACGAAATTTATTTAGCGTTCCCGTTTGTTTTATTTTTGTTTATTTTTATTAAATATTTGTTGTTACTCTTTTAACCTCAGGACGCGTTGGCGAGTAACTCATAATGGGTATTCATTTTGCGGCATTCTGTAATCTTCGTCACACTTTTTGTCTGGGGCGTTTTGGCGCTCTTTATCTTTTAAAATGATTATTAATCATTGTGTTAGATTTGTGTTTGTCGGGTTTTTCACCGTTTGGCGTTCAATATTGGTGATCTGCCAGACAATATTGAAAATATTTCTTTTTGACGCCGAATTTCAATATTGGTGAGGTGCTTAACAATATTGAAAGTTGCGAATATCAGTGTGTGACATTTTCAATATTGGTGATTATGGTTTTATTTCCGAATTAAAGAGCGTGATATCTGTATTTAACACCGCCGATATAAATACGTTTCCTTCATGATATCTGGAGATGCAATGAAGATAATTACTTGCTACAAGTGCGTACCTGATGAACAGGATATTGTTGTCAATCACGCAGATGGTTCATTAGATTTCAGCAAAGCAGATGGCAAAATCAGCCAGTACGATCTGAATGCGATTGAAGCTGCCTGCCAACTGAAACAGCAGGCCAGCGACGCGCAGGTGATCGCCCTGAGTGTGGGCGGCAAGGCGTTAACCAACGCGAAAGGCCGTAAGGATGTCCTTTCCCGCGGCCCGGACGAACTGGTGGTGGTCATTGACGACCAGTTTGAGCAGGCACTGCCACAGCAAACCGCAGCGGCGCTGGCCGCTGCCGCGCAAAAGTCGGGCTTTGACCTGATTCTCTGCGGCGATGGCTCCTCCGATCTCTACGCCCAGCAGGTCAGCCTGCTGGTGGGCGAAACGCTGAGCATTCCGGCCATCAACGGCGTGAGCAAAATCCTCTCCCTGACGGAAACCATGCTGACCGTTGAACGTGAACTGGAAGATGAAATTGAAACGCTGAGCATTCCGCTTCCGGCGGTCGTGGCCGTTTCCACCGATATTAACTCCCCACAAATTCCATCGATGAAAGCCATTCTGGGTGCGGCGAAAAAACCGGTTCAGGTCTGGTCGGCGGCGGACATTGGCTTTAGCGCCGGGGACGCCTGGTCCACGCAAACGGTGGCCGCACCGAAACAACGTGAGCGCCAGCGCATTGTGATTGAAGGCGATGGTGAAGAACAGATCGCTGCGTTTGCCGATAGTCTGCGCAAAATCATTAATTAAGAAGGGGATGTTATGAGCAAGTTTTCCAGCGTCTGGGTATTCAGCGATACCGCGTCTCGCCTGCCGGAACTGATGAGCGGCGCGCAGATTTTAGGTGAAAAAATTAACGCGTTTGTGCAAAGCGCCGATGAGGCTACTGCGGCCATTCAGTTGGGCGCACATCACGTCTGGCAACTGAGCGGCAAGCCAGACGATCGCATGGTGGAAGATTATGCGGACGTGATGGCACAGACCGTTCGTCAACAGGGCGATTCTGGCCTGTTACTGTTGCCCAACACCCGTCGCGGCAAACTGCTGGCGGCAAAACTGGGCTATCGCCTTGCGGCGGCGGTGTCTAATGATGCCAGCGCCGTGACGCAGCAGGATGGCCGGGCGACGGTCAAACACATGGTGTATGGCGGTCTGGCGATGGGTGAAGAGACGCTCTCCACGCCGTTTGCGGTACTGACGCTTAGCAGCGGCACCTTTGAGGCGCAACAGCCGGATGCGACCCGCAGCGGCGAAACGCACAGCGTAGCCTGGCAGGCGCCGGGAATTACCGTCACGCGCACCGCCACGCAGCCACGTCAGAGTAACAGCGTCGATCTCGACAAGGCCCGGCTGGTGGTCAGCGTGGGGCGCGGTATCGGCAGCAAAGAGAACATCTCACTGGCGCAGGCGCTGTGTCAGGCCATTGGCGCAGAGCTGGCCTGCTCGCGTCCGGTCGCCGAAAACGAGAAATGGATGGAGCATGAACGCTATGTCGGGATCTCGAATCTGATGCTCAAGCCGGAACTGTACCTGGCGGTGGGGATCTCCGGGCAGATCCAGCACATGGTAGGGGCAAACGGCGCGCAGACTATTTTTGCCATCAACAAAGACAAAAATGCGCCGATTTTTCAGTACGCGGATTACGGCATTGTCGGCGATGCGCTGAAGATCCTGCCCGCGCTGACGACCGCACTGGCACGCTAACCCATTCAGGCAGGGAGTACGTATGTCCGAAGATATCTTTGATGCCATCATCGTGGGCGCGGGGCTTGCCGGTTCCGTCGCGGCCCTGGTGCTCGCCCGTGAAGGGGCCCAGGTGTTGGTTATCGAGCGCGGAAATTCCGCTGGCGCGAAGAATGTCACCGGTGGGCGCATTTACGCCCACAGTCTGGAGCGCATTCTTCCAGGCTTTGCTGAGCAGGCCCCTGTTGAGCGAGTCATTACCCATGAAAAGCTCGCCTTTATGACCGATAACGGGGCGATGACCGTGGACTATCTTAATGGCGAAAAGGCCGGCCCGTCGCAGGTTTCTTACTCGGTGTTACGCAGTAAATTTGACGCCTGGTTGATGGAGCAGGCGGAAGAGGCCGGCGCGCAGTTGATCACCGGGATCCGCGTGGATAACGTCGTGCAGCGCGATGGCAAAGTCGTTGGCGTAGAAGCGGATGGCGACATCATTGAATCAAAAGTGGTGATCCTCGCCGATGGCGTCAACTCCCTGCTGGCGGAAAAACTGGGGATGGCAAAACGCGTTGAGGCCGCACACGTGGCGGTCGGCGTGAAAGAGCTGATCGAACTGCCGAAGTCGGTGATTGAAGATCGCTTCCAGTTGCAGGGCAACGAAGGGGCGGCCTGCCTGTTTGCCGGATCGCCAACGGATGGCCTGATGGGCGGTGGCTTCCTCTATACCAACGAAAACACCCTGTCTTTGGGGCTGGTGTGCGGACTTCATCATCTGAAAGAAGCGAAAAAATCAGTCCCGCAAATGCTGGAAGATTTCAAACAGCATCCGGCCGTTGCGCCGCTGATCGCCGGCGGCAAGCTGATGGAGTACGCGGCGCATGTGGTGCCGGAAGCGGGGATGAACATGCAGCCAGAACTGGTGGGCGACGGTGTGTTGATTGCCGGTGATGCGGCAGGCATGTGTATGAACCTCGGCTTTACGATCCGCGGGATGGATCTCGCGGTGGCGGCAGGTGAAGCGGCGGCGAAGACGGTGCTCTCAGCCATGCAAAGCAACGACTTTAGCCGTCAGGGACTGGCGGCATATCGTCAACATCTCGACGACGGTCCGATGCGCGATATGCGTATGTACCAGCGGCTGCCCGCCTTCCTTGATAACCCACGCATGTTTACTCGCTATCCGGAAATGGTCGTCGGTATTGCACGCGATCTCTTTACCGTCGACGGCAGTGCGCCGGTGCCGATGCGTAAGACGATCCTGCGCCATGCGAAGAAGGTCGGATTCATCAACCTGATGAAGGATGGCATTAAAGGAGTGACCGTATTATGACTTCTCCCGTCAACGTGGACGTCAAACTGGGCGTCAACAAATTCAATGTCGATGAAGAGCATCCGCACATCATCATGAAAACCGCGCCGGACAAACAGGTGCTGGAAGTGTTGATCAAAGCCTGTCCGGCCGGGTTATACAAAAAGCAGGATGACGGCAGCGTGCGCTTTGATTATGCCGGTTGCCTGGAGTGCGGCACCTGTCGGATTCTCGGACTTGATACGGCGCTGGAAAAATGGGAGTACCCCCCGCGGCACCTTCGGCGTGGAGTTTCGCTACGGTTAAACCAGGTGCCGGATGGCGGCTTCGCCTTATCCGGCCTACAGGAGATAAGTAGGCCTGATAAGCGCAGCGCCATCAGGCAATGAGAGTACCGATGCCGGATGGCGGCGAAAACGCCCTATCCGGCCTGTAGGGATAAGTAGGCCTGATAAGCGCAGCGCCATCAGGCAATGAGAGTACCGATGCCGGATGGCGGCGAAAACGCCTTATCCGGCCTACAGGAGATAAGTAGGCCTGATAAGCGCAGCGCCATCAGGCAGTGAAAGTACCGATGCCGGATGGCGGCGAAAACGCCTTATCCGGCCTACAGGAGATAAGTAGGCCTGACAAGCGCAGCGTCATCAGGCAGTGAGAGTACCGATGCCGGATGGCGGCGAAAACGCCCTATCCGGCCTGTGGGGTTAAGTAGGCCTGATAAGCGCAGCGCCATCAGGCAGTGAGAGTACCGATGCCGGATGGCGGTGAAAACGCCCTATCCGGCCAGTAGGGATAAGTAGGCCTGATAAGCGCAGCGCCATCAGACAGTTAAGCACTAATGCCGAATGTCGGCAAACAGGACATTGCCATGCAACAGCCCAGGAACTTTGATGATATTCAGTTCTCCTCGATTCACCGCAGGATCATGCTGTGGGGAAGCGGCGGGCCGTTTCTGGACGGCTATGTGCTGGTGATGATTGGCGTTGCGCTGGAACAGCTCACTCCAGCGCTGAAACTGGATGCTGAGTGGATTGGCCTGCTGGGCGCGGGGACGCTGGCAGGGCTGTTTGTTGGCACCTCTTTGTTTGGTTATATCTCGGATAAAGTGGGACGGCGCAAAATGTTTCTCATCGATATCATCGCCATTGGGGTGATATCGGTGGCCACCATGTTTGTCTCATCCCCGGTTGAACTGCTGGTGATGCGGGTGCTGATTGGCGTGGTGATTGGTGCGGATTATCCCATTGCCACCTCGATGATTACCGAGTTTTCCAGCACCCGTCAACGCGCCTTCTCAATAAGCTTTATTGCGGCGATGTGGTACGTCGGCGCGACCTGTGCCGATCTGGTTGGTTACTGGCTCTATGACGTTGAGGGCGGCTGGCGCTGGATGCTGGGCAGCGCGGCGATCCCTTGCCTGTTGATCCTGATCGGCCGCTTCGATCTGCCCGAATCTCCACGCTGGCTGTTGCGCAAAGGGCGGGTCAAAGAGTGTGAAGCGATGATGATCAAGCTGTTCGGCGAGCCGGTGGCATTCGATGAAGACACAGCGCAGGAGACACGCTTTCTGCAGTTGTTTAATCGTCGCCACTTCCCGTTTGTGCTGTTTGTTGCCGCGATCTGGACCTGTCAGGTGATCCCGATGTTTGCCATTTACACCTTTGGTCCGCAGATTGTCGGTCTGCTGGGACTGGGGGGCCGGAAAGAGCGCGGCGCTGGGAAATGTGGTGATCAGCCTGTTCTTTATGCTGGGCTGTATCCCGCCGATGTTCTGGCTGAACAGCGCGGGGCGGAGGCCGCTGCTGATTGGCAGCTTCGTGATGATGACGCTGGCGCTGGCGGTGCTGGGGCTGATCCCGGAAATGGGCATCTGGCTGGTGGTGACGGCATTCGCTGTGTACGCCTTTTTCTCTGGCGGGCCGGGGAATTTGCAATGGCTTTATCCCAATGAACTGTTCCCAACCGACATCCGCGCCTCCGCAGTAGGGGTGATTATGTCGTTGAGTCGTGTCGGTACCATTCTCTCCACCTGGGCGTTGCCTATTTTCATCACTAAATATGGCATTAGTCAGGTGATGCTGATGGGGGCAGGAATCTCGTTGGTCGGGCTGTTGGTCTCCATCGCCTTCGCGCCAGAAACGCGCGGCCTGACGCTTGCCCAGACCAGTACGATGACAATTCGCAGGAAACCGTTGTGTTAAGGTGAGTCTTCAGAGTGTTCTGTATTTACCCTCAACCTCAGTCAGTGGGTCTACAGTTAATGGGTATATCACTGAAAATGACTGAAAAGCAGGGAGAACACCATGCAAAAGAAACTTTTAATCGCGTCCATTTTTGCCGCAGCAACTGTCTTCACCCTTGCCGGCTGCTCTTCGAATCAGGCTGTGCGTACGACTGATGGCCGCACCATTGTTACCGACGGTAAACCGCAGGTGGACGATGACACGGGCCTGGTTTCCTACAAAAACGCAGAAACGGGCCAGACGGAGCAAATCAACCGCGATCAGGTGAAAAACATGAGCGAACTGGATAACTAGTTCAGTTTTCTCCATTCATCTGCTCAATAATATTCACTATTAGCCTGTTGGATTACTGACTACACTCTCTTATAAAACAGAGCGGTAAAACAACAGGCTAAACATGATCCTCATTATTTATGCGCATCCTTATCCGCAGCATTCGCATGCGAATAAACGGATGCTTGAGCAGGCAAGGACGCTGGAAGGCGTTGAAGTTCGTTCGCTCTATGAACTCTATCCTGACTTCAATATCGATATTGCTGCGGAACAAGAGGCGCTTTCTCGCGCTGATCTGATTGTCTGGCAGCATCCCATGCAATGGTACAGCGTTCCCCCCCTTACTCAAACTGTGGATGGATAAAGTGCTATCCCACGGCTGGGCTTATGGTCACGGCGGGACCGCGCTGCGCGGTAAACCGCTGATGTGGGCGGTTACCACTGGCGGTGGCGATAATCACTTCAATATCGGCTCGCATCCGGGTTTCGACGTACTCTCACAACCCCTCCAGGCGACAGCGATCTACTGCGGGCTCAACTGGCTTGCGCCGTTTGCTATGCATTGTACGTTTATCTGCGACGACGAAACGCTGCAGGCGCAGGCGCGTCATTATAAGCAACGACTGATGGAATGGCAGGAGGCGCACAATGGATAGCCATACGCTGATACAGGCGCTGATTTATCTTGGCTCAGCGGCGCTGATCGTGCCGATTGCCGTCCGGTTGGGCTTAGGCTCGGTGCTGGGTTATCTCATCGCCGGGTGCATTATTGGCCCCTGGGGATTGCGGCTGGTGACGGACGCCGAGTCCATTTTGCATTTTGCGGAAATCGGCGTGGTACTGATGCTGTTTGTCATTGGTCTTGAGCTCGATCCTCAGCGCTTATGGAAACTGCGCGCCTCGGTGTTTGGCGGCGGCGCGCTACAGATGGTGGTTTGCGGCGGCCTGATTGGCCTGTTTTGTATGTTCCTCGGCCTGCGCTGGCAGGTGGCGGAGCTGATCGGTATGACGCTGGCGCTCTCCTCCACGGCAATTGCCATGCAGGCGATGAATGAGCGCAACCTGACCGTGTCGCAGATGGGACGCAGCGCCTTTGCCGTGCTGCTGTTCCAGGACATCGCGGCGATTCCGCTGGTGGCAATGATTCCGCTACTGGCGACCAGCGGGGCGTCAACCACGCTTGGGGCATTCGCGTTGTCGGCGCTGAAGGTCGCCGGCGCGCTGGTGCTGGTGGTCGTGCTGGGGCGCTATGTCACCCGCCCGGCGCTGCGTTTCGTTGCGCGTTCAGGTCTGCGAGAAGTGTTCAGCGCCGTGGCGCTGTTTCTGGTCTTCGGCTTCGGACTGCTGCTTGAAGAAGTGGGGCTGTCGATGGCGATGGGGGGCGTTCCTCGCCGGCGTATTGCTGGCAAGCTCTGAGTACCGTCACGCGCTGGAAAGCGACATTGAGCCGTTTAAGGGATTGTTGCTGGGGTTGTTTTTCATCGGCGTCGGCATGTCTGTCGATTTTGGGACGCTTATCGATAATCCGCTGCGTATCGTCATTCTTCTGGTTGGCTTCCTGGTGATTAAAATTGGGATGCTGTGGCTGATTGCCCGTCCTTTGCAGGTACCCAATAAACAGCGTCGCTGGTTTGCAGTTTTGCTGGGGCAGGGCAGTGAGTTCGCGTTCGTGGTCTTTGGCGCGGCGCAGATGGCGAACGTGCTCGATCCACAATGGGCGAAGGCGCTGACGCTGGCGGTCGCGCTGTCGATGGCCGCGACGCCGATTTTCCTGGTCATCCTCACACGAATGGAGAAATCAGCCTCCGGTGAAGAGCGAGAAGCCGATGAGATTGATGAAGAGCAGCCGCGGGTGATTATTGCCGGGTTTGGGCGCTTCGGGCAGATCACTGGCCGCTTACTGCTTTCCAGCGGTGTGAAAATGGTCGTTCTCGATCACGATCCGGACCACATCGAGACGCTGCGTAAATTTGGCATGAAGGTGTTCTACGGTGATGCGACGCGGATGGATCTGCTGGAGTCCGCTGGCGCGGCGAAAGCGGAAGTGCTGATCAATGCCATCGACGATCCGCAAACCAGCCTGGAGCTGACGGAGATGGTAAAAGAGCATTTCCCGAACCTGCAAATCATTGCCCGGGCGCGTGATGTCGATCATTACATTCGTTTGCGTCAGGCGGGGGGTGGATCAGCCGGAACGTGAAACGTTTGAAGGCGCGCTTAAAACTGGGCGTCTGGCGCTGGAAAGCCTCGGACTGGGCCGTTATGAAGCGCGGGAGCGCGCGGACCTGTTCCGTCGCTTTAATACGCAAATGGTAGAAGAGATGGCGAAAGGTGAGGATGATGCCACCTCCCGGGCGGCAGTCTATAAACGGACCAGCGCGATGCTGAGTGAAATCATCACCGAGGACCGCGAGCATCTGTCGTTAATTCAGCGTCATGGCTGGCAGGGAACTGAAGAAGGTAAACACACGGGAGACGTTGCCGATGAGCCAGACGTTAAACCGTCAACCTGAGTCAAAATTGTGATGTACTGCAAACTTTACTGTTAACCGATTGTTTTTGAAATACTGTAATGTCGGGAGTCCACCGCGAAGTCGTGGACTCGCCAGCAGAACGGAAAATTTTCGTGCTCTTCTTCTGTTCGTTAGTCGACGAAAGATTGCACTTTCCGTATAGTGGCGACAATTTTTTTTGCTTCCGGGAAATATTCAATGATCAGTCTGATTGCTGCATTAGCAGTAGATCGCGTTATTGGCATGGAAAACGCCATGCCGTGGAATCTGCCAGCCGATCTCGCCTGGTTTAAACGTAATACGTTAAATAAACCTGTCGTTATGGGACGCCATACCTGGGAATCCATCGGCCGACCATTGCCAGGACGTAAAAATATTGTCATCAGCAGCCAGCCGGGTACTGACGATCGCGTGCAGTGGGTGAAATCGGTTGATGAAGCGATTGCGGCCTGCGGCGACGCGCCAGAAATTATGGTGATTGGCGGTGGTCGCGTATACGAGCAGTTCCTGCCCAAAGCGCAAAAACTGTATCTGACGCACATCGACGCAGAAGTGGAAGGGGATACGCATTTCCCGGACTACGAACCGGATGACTGGGAATCAGTGTTCAGCGAGTTTCACGACGCCGACGGGCAGAACTCACACAGCTATTGCTTCGAGATTCTGGAACGCCGCTAAGCGATGAGTGCCGGATGGTGACGCTTAGCGTCTTATCAGGCCTACAAACCCTCTCGTAGGCCTGATAAGCGTAGCGCTATCAGGCGAAAAGACGACATAAATGCAGGATGGTGCTGTGAATGTTTTATCCGGCCTACAAACCCTTTCGTAGGCCTGATAAGCGCAGCGCCATCAGGCGAAAAGACGACATAAATGTAGAATGGAGCTGTGAATGTTTTATCCGGCCTACAAACCCTTTCGTAGGCCTGATAAGCGCAGCGCCATCAGGCGAAAAGACGACATAAATGTAGAATGGAGCTGTGAATGTTTTCTCCGGTCTACAAACCCATCTCGTAGGCCTGATAAGCGTAGCGCTATCAGGCAAAACAGATCAGGCGTTAACGGCTTCGCCTTCATTCAGATCCATCTGCCGGTTTGACGGCTGCACAAAGTACTGCTTATCTTCCCAGCGCAGGCAGGTTAAATTCCCTCCCCAGCAGCAACCGGTATCCAGCGCATAGATTCCCTCCGGCGTTCCTTTTCCTTCCAGCGACGCCCAGTGACCAAACGCAATACTGTAGGCTTCGCTGACCGGTCCGGGAATAGCAAACCACGGTTTTAAGGGGGCCGGGGCATCTTCCGGTGACTCTTTGCTGTACATATCCAGTTGCCCGTTCGGGAAGCAGTAACGCATCCGGGTAAAGGCATTCGTGATAAAGCGCAGGCGTGCCAGCCCGCTCAATTCTGGCGTCCAGTTATTTGGCATGTCGCCATACATGGCATCAAGAAAGAAGGGATATGAGTCGCTCGACAGCACCGCTTCGACATCGCGCGCGCACTCTTTGGCGGTCTGTAAATCCCACTGCGGCGTGATACCCGCATGTGCCATCACCAGTTTCTTCTCTTCATCTATCTGCAACAGCGGTTGACGGCGCAACCAGTTGAGCAGTTCATCCGCGTCCGGCGCTTCCAGCAATGGGGTCAAACGGTCTTTTGGTTTATTGCGACTGATTCCGGCAAACACCGCCAGCAGATGCAGATCGTGATTGCCCAGCACCAGGCGCACGCAGTCGCCGAGTGATTTCACATAACGCAGCACGTCCAGTGAACCGGGGCCACGGGCAACCAGGTCACCCGTCAGCCACAGCGTATCGCTTTCAGAGGTAAAATTGACTTGTTGTAGCAATGCGATCAGTTCGTCGTAGCAACCGTGAACGTCGCCAATAAGGTATGTTGCCATAGCTATTGTTTTAGTGAATGAGAGTAGGGACGGCGAGTCGGAAAACGGGAATGTCGATGGTAAAAGCGACGCCATTCTCATCGATCATTTCGTAGTGACCCTGCATGGTGCCCAGCGGCGTTTCGATAACGGCGCCGCTGGTATACTGGTACTCTTCGCCAGGATCAATGTGTGGCTGAACGCCGACCACGCCTTCTCCCTGGACTTCAGTTTCTCTGCCATGACCGTTGGTTATCAACCAATAGCGACCCAGTAGCTGTACGGGCGCTCGCCCCAGATTGCGGATGGTTACGGTGTAGGCAAAAACGTAACGTTCATCATCAGGTGAAGATTGCGCCTCAATGTAGACGCTTTGAACCTGAATACACACTCGGGGCGAATTGATCATGCTTAACTCTCCTTCGATGGCGCGTTTTCTGACAGATAGTTCGCCATCCGGCAGTACTGCGCGACAGAGATATTTTCCGCTCGCATTGTCGGGTCTACACACAGTTCCGTCAGTACCTCAACGCTGAACAGGTTGCTGAGGCTGTTACGAATCGTTTTACGACGCTGGTTAAACGCTTCCGTGGTGATACGGCTTAACACGCGAACATCTTTTACCGGATATGGCATCGTTTTATGCGGCACCAGGCGTACAACGGCGGAATCCACTTTGGGCGGTGGTGTGAAGGCGGTCGGCGGTACTTCAAGCACCGGGATCACGTTGCAATAATATTGCGCCATCACACTTAATCGACCATACGCCTTACTGTTTGGTCCTGCAACCAGACGATTCACCACCTCTTTTTGCAACATAAAGTGCATATCGGCAATGGCATCAGTATAGCTAAACAGGTGGAACATCAGCGGCGTAGAGATGTTATAAGGCAGGTTACCGAACACGCGCAGCGGTTGACCCATCTTTTCAGACAATTCGCCGAAATTCATGGTCATGGCGTCCTGCTGATAAATAGTCAGCTTCGGCCCCAGGAAGGGATGCGTTTGCAGACGTGCGGCCAGATCGCGGTCCAGTTCAATCACCGTCAGCGCATCCAGACGTTCGCCAACCGGCTCCGTCAACGCGGCCAGACCAGGGCCGATTTCGACCATCGCCTGACCCTTTTGCGGGTTGATGGCGGAGACAATACTGTCGATCACAAACTGATCGTTGAGGAAGTTTTGCCCGAAGCGTTTACGGGCTAAGTGGCCCTGATGGACTCGATTATTCATTGGGTATTAACAATCATTTTGATGGCGAGATTAAGCGCCGTAATAAAACTGCCGACATCAGCTTCGCCCCGACCCGCCAGTTCAAGCGCGGTGCCGTGATCAACTGAGGTACGAATAAAGGGCAGGCCCAGCGTAATATTCACGCCGCGACCAAATCCCTGGTATTTTAGCACGGGGAGACCCTGATCGTGGTACATCGCCAGCACCGCATCCGCATGTTGCAGATATTTGGCCTGAAACAGCGTGTCGGCGGGTAATGGACCTGTCAATTTCATCCCTTGCGCGCGTAGCGTGTCGAGCACCGGAACGATCGTGTCGATCTCCTCGCTGCCCATATGCCCCCCCTTCACCGGCATGTGGATTCAGACCACAGACCAGCACGTGTGGATCGCCCACGCCAAATTTGGTGCGCAGATCGTGATGCAGAATGCCAATCACTTCGTGCAGCAGCGCTGGCGTAATGGCATCGGCGACGTCACGCAGCGGCAGGTGGGTCGTCGCCAGTGCGACGCGTAACTCCTCCGTCGCCAGCATCATCACCACTTTTTTCGCCTGCGAGCGCTCTTCAAAAAACTCGGTATGACCGGTAAAAGGCACGCCTGCGTCGTTGATAACGCCCTTATGCACAGGACCCGTAATCAGCGCCGCAAATTCACCCTCGATACAACCGTCACAGGCCCGGGCCAGCGTCTGCACCACATACTCGCCATTCTCCACGGCCAACTGCCCAGCAACGACAGGCGCACGAAGCGAGACCGGTAATAGCGTAAGCGTGCCGGCAGTCTGCGGTTTAGCAGGGCTTTGTGGGGAATAAGGGCGTAACGTGAGGGGAAGACCGAGCATTGCCGCCCGGTCAGCCAATACCGTGGCATCGGCGCAGACCACCAGTTCAACCGGCCAGTCGCGCTGGGCAAGTTGAACGACGAGATCCGGACCAATCCCGGCGGGCTCGCCGGGAGTGATCACTACGCGTTGAGCAACCGTCATTAATTGCTCAGGATTTTAACGTAAGCGCTGGCGCGTTGTTCCTGCATCCAGGTTGCTGCTTCTTCTGAGAACTTCCGGTTCATCAGCATACGGTAAGCGCGATCTTTCTGCGCGGCGTCGGTTTTATCGACGTTACGCGTATCCAGCAGTTCGATCAGGTGCCAACCGAAAGAGGAGTGCACCGGTGCGCTCATCTGGCCTTTGTTCATGCGGGTTAACGCATCACGGAATGCCGGATCGAAAATGTCCGCAGCCGCCCAGCCCAGATCGCCGCCCTGGTTAGCAGAGCCCGGATCCTGAGAGAACTCTTTTGCTGCCGCGGCAAAGGTGGTTTTACCGCTCTTGATATCTGCCGCGATCTGCTCAAGCTTCAGACGCGCCTGCTGATCGGTCATGATCGGTGACGGCTTCAGCAAAATATGGCGAGCATGGACTTCAGTGACAGAGATGCTCTGAGTCTGGCCGCGCATATCGTTCACTTTCAGAATATGGAAGCCGACACCGGAACGAATCGGACCAACGATGTCGCCTTTCTTCGCGGTGCTCAGCGCCTGGGCAAAAATGCCCGGCAGTTCCTGAATACGACCCCAACCCATCTGGCCGCCTTTCAGCGCCTGCTGGTCAGCAGAGTAGGTGATCGCCAGCTTACCGAAGTCGCTGCCATTACGGGCTTGATCAACAACGGAACGTGCCTGGGATTCAGCCTCGTTCACCTGATCAGATGTTGGGTTTTCCGGCAGGGGGGATCAGGATATGGCTCAGATTCAGCTCCGTGCTGGCATCATTTTGATTGCCAACCTGCTGCGCCAGCGCATCCACTTCCTGCGGCAGGATCGTCACGCGGCGGCGCACTTCGTTGTTACGCACTTCAGAGATGGTCATCTCTTTGCGGATCTGGTTACGATAGGTTGAGTAGTTCAGTCCATCGTAAGCCAGACGGCTGCGCATCTGGTCCAGCGTCATGTTGTTCTGTTTGGCGATGTTGGCAATTGCCTGATCAAGCTGTTCGTCAGAGATTTTTACGCCCATCTTCTGACCCATTTGCAGGACAATCTGATCCATGATCAGACGTTCCAGGATCTGATGACGCAGCGTAGCGTCGTCCGGAAGCTGTTGACCCGCCTGGTTAGCGTTCAGTTTGACAGACTGCATCAGGCCATCAACGTCGCTTTCCAGTACCACACCGTTATTTACGACGGCTGCGACTTTATCCACTACCTGCGGGGCAGCGAAACTGGTATTCGCGATCATGGCGATACCGAGAAGCAGCGTTTTCCAGTTCTTCATACTTTTTCCATTTCAATTAACCGCACTGCGGATTACGTGGTAAATCAATCAGATCACAAAGAGTTTTGATATGGCAAAATGTTGGAACGCAACATCTCACTCGTGCCGAGACCGTAGTTGGAGCTCAGGCCACGAAGTTCAATGTTAAAGCCAATCACGTTGTCATAAACCGCGTGTTCTTTATCGCTATCCCAACCGTTCAGCTTACGCTCGTAACCGACGCGGATCGCATAACAGCAGGAGTTGTACTGCACACCTAACATCTGGTCGGCGGGTTTATTCACGTTGGTGTCGAAGTAGTAGGCACCCACAATCGACCAGCGATCGGCAATCGGCCAACTGGCGACGGTACCGATCTGGCTAATCCCGTTTTTGTACTGCTCAGCCGTGGAATATCGTGCTGGCAATGTCGCCTGAATATACTCCGGGCTGGCGTAACGGTAGTTCAACTGAACCAGACGGTCTTCATCACGTCGATATTCAATACTGGAACTGCTGGTGGCGACGCTATCCAGACGGGTGTCGTACTGAATCCCGCCACGCAGGCCCCAACGATCCGAAATACGCCAGTAGGTGTCACCCGCCCATACTAATGAACCTATCTGGTCATCATTCTCCCATTGGATGTTGTCATCGCCGGTGCGAGACTCCGTGAAATAGTAGATTTGACCCACAGAAACGTTAAAACGTTCAACCGCTGCCTCATCATATACGCGAGATGTGACGCCCGTCGTGACCTGGTTCGCTGAGGCAATGCGGTCCAGCCCGCCATAGGTTCGATCCCGGAACAGGCCGGTATAGTCCGATTGCAGCAGGGAAGAGTCGTAGTTATAGATGTTGCTCTGGTCGCGATACGGCACGTATAGATACTGCGCGCGCGGCTCCAGCGTCTGGGTATAACCCGGCGCGAGCATATTCATATCCCGTTCAAACACCATCTTGCCGTCGACTTTGAACTGTGGCATCACGCGGTTGGCGCTATCATCCAACTGAGTGGTATTACGGCTGTTATACCAGTCCAGATTGGTTTGCTGATAATGGGTCGCCAGCAGCTTCGCTTCGGTGTTGATGCTGCCCCACTGGTTCGACAACGGCAGGTTGATGGTCGGCTCCAGGTGCAGACGCGTCGCTTCCGGCATGTTGTCTCTGGTATTCACAAAATGCACGGCCTGGCCATAAATACGGGTATCGAACGGACCCAGGTCGTTCTGATAGAAGTTGACGTCTAGCTGTGGTTCAGCGGAGTAGCTGCTGGTGTTCTGATCGCTGAACACCTGGAACTGTTTGGTCGAGACCGTGGCGTCAAAGTTCTGCACCGCATAGCCGACGCTGAATTTCTGCGTGGCGTAACCGTCGGTGCTGGAACCATACTTGTTATCGAAATCATTAAAGTAGCTGGAGTCGCTCACCTTGGTGTAGTTGACATTGAAGCGCCACACCTGATCCATTACCCCTGAGTGCTGCCAGTAAAATAGCCAGCGGCGCGAGTTGCTATCGTTCGGGTGTTCATCATCGTAGACGCGATCGGAGTTCAGATAGTCAAATTCCATCAGACCTGCGCCCGCCTGGCTCAGGTAGCGGAATTCGTTCTCCCACATCACGCCGCCGCGACGGTGCATATAGTGCGGCGTCAGGGTCGCATCCATATTTGGCGCGATGTTCCAGTAATACGGCAGATAGAACTCAAAATAGTTCTTTGTCGTGTACTTGGCGTTAGGGATCAGGAAACCGGAGCGGCGTTTATCCCCCACCGGCAACTGCAAATACGGACTGTAAAAGACAGGAACCGGACCCAGCTTAAAGCGGGCGTTCCAGATTTCCGCGACCTGTTCTTCACGGTCATGGATCACTTCGCTACCGACGACGCTCCAGGTATCAGAACCCGGCAGACAGGAGGTGAAACTCCCGTTCTCAAGAATGGTATAGCGGTTTTCGCCGCGCTGTTTCATCAGATCCGCTTTCCCGCGGCCCTGACGGCCCACCATCTGGTAGTCGCCTTCCCAGACGTTGGTGTCTTTGGTGTTCAGGTTCGCCCAGCCTTTCGGTCCTTTCAGGATAACCTGGTTGTCATCGTAATGGACGTTGCCGAGCGCATCGACGGTACGCACAGGCTCAGGCTGACCCTGAGCCTCTTTCTGATGAAGCTGCACCTCGTCGGCCTGCAGGCGACTGTTGCCCTGCATGATGTCCACATTGCCGGTAAACACCGCGTCATCAGGATAATTTCCTTTCGCGTGATCGGCATTAATCGTGACGGGGAGTTCATTTGTCTCGCCCTGCACCAGAGGACGGTCATAGCTTGGCACGCCTAACATACATTGTGAGGCGAGACTGGCTGCCAGACCCTGTTGACTGTAAAGGGCAGTGGCAATCATGGTGGCCAGGAGGGTGGGAATACGTTTTTTCATACGTTGTATTTTATTGTTCCATCATCAGTAGCGTCGCGCGTGACAAACCGCCACAGCCTAACTTACTCATGTTCGTAGCGCTAGTGTTAATCCTGCCGCTATAGCGTCTGTGGTGTTAGTCACGGCTGTGAATGACAGGTATGATAATGCAAATTATAGGCGATGTCCCACAATTGACCGTAGCCGAAAGATCGTAGAAAGCCGCTTATTTTGTGGGACCTGGCCTCACTGAGAGTGAGACAAATTGGGGAGTCTATGCAGTACTGGGGAAAAATAATTGGCGTGGCCGTGGCTCTGCTCATGGGCGGCGGCTTTTGGGGCGTGGTTCTGGGGCTGTTAATCGGCCACATGTTCGACAAAGCCCGTAGCCGCAAAATGGCGTGGTTTGCCAACCAGCGTGAGCGTCAGGCATTGTTTTTTTGCCACCACCTTTGAGGTGATGGGGCACTTAACCAAATCGAAAGGTCGGGTGACCGAAGCCGACATCCATGTCGCCAATGTGCTGATGGACAGGATGAATTTGCATGGCGAATCGCGATCGGCTGCGCAAAATGCGTTTCGTATCGGAAAATCGGACAACTACCCGTTACGTGAAAAAATGCGCCAGTTTCGCAGCGTCTGTTTTGGCCGTTTCGATCTTATCCGCATGTTTCTCGAAATTCAGATTCAGGCGGCGTTTGCCGATGGTTCGCTGCATCCCAACGAGCGTGAAGTGCTGTATGTGATTGCCGAAGAGCTGGGCATTTCCCGAACTCAGTTCGATCAGTTCCTGCGCATGATGCAGGGGGGGCGCGCAGTTTGGCGGCGGTTATCAGCAGCAGTCCGGCGGCGGTGGCTGGCAGCAGGCGCAGCGTGGACCGACGCTGGAGGATGCCTGCAACGTCCTCGGCGTTAAACCTACCGACGACGCAACCACGATTAAACGCGCTTACCGTAAGCTGATGAGCGAGCACCATCCGGATAAGCTGGTGGCGAAAGGCCTGCCGCCGGAAATGATGGAAATGGCGAAGCAGAAAGCGCAGGAAATTCAGAAGGCTTACGAGCTAATCAAAGAGCAGAAAGGCTTTAAATAATGCTTTTGCCGGATGGCGACGCAACGCGCCTTATCCGGCCTACAAAGCCCGAACGTAGGCCTGATAAGCGTAGCGCCATCAGGCATTATTGTTAGAAATCAGCTGGCGCTTTAAACGTCATGCTGTTGCCGTATGCGGGATGAGTGATGGTCAGCATCTCGGCATGCAACTGGAGTCGGGGAGCCATCGCCAGCGCGTCGGGCGGAGCATAAAAACGGTCGCCGAGAATGGGGTGGCCTAACGCCAGCATATGCACGCGCAGTTGGTGCGAACGCCCGGTGATGGGCTTCAACACGACCCGCGCGGTGTTATCTGCCGCAAACTCCACCACTTCATATTCGGTCTGCGCCGCTTTGCCGGTTTCATAACACACTTTCTGTTTCGGACGATTCGGCCAGTCGCAGATCAGCGGTAAATCCACCAGTCCTTCTGCGGGCGCGGGATGTCCCCATACCCGCGCCACATACTGTTTTTTCGGCTCGCGCTCGCGAAACTGACGCTTCAACTCTCGCTCCGCCGCTTTAGTGAGGGCCACTACAATCACGCCGCTGGTGGCCATATCCAGCCGATGCACAGATTCTGCCTGCGGAAAGTCGCGTTGAATACGCGTCATTACGCTGTCTTTGTGCTCCTCAAGACGCCCCGGCACGGACAACAAACCGCTCGGCTTGTTGACCACAATAATGTGCTCATCCTGATACAGGATAACCAGCCAGGGATCCTGTGGCGGGTTGTAGTTTTCCATCCCCATAGTCGGCTCCGTTACTGATGCGTGACGACGATAAGACGTAGCGCATCCAGACGCCATCCTGCCTGACTCAGGCTTTCCAGCACCTGCTGACGGTTGCTTTCAATCGCCGCGAGTTCGTCATCACGAATGTTCGGGTTGACGGCGCGCAGCGCTTCCAGGCGCGACAATTCAGCAGACAGTTTTTCATCCGCTTCATTGCGTGCAGCGTCAATCAGGGCGCGGGCGGACTTTTCAACCTGTGCTTCACCCAGTTGCAGAATCGCGTGAACATCCTGCTGCACCGCGTTAACCAGCTTGCTGCCGGTGTGGCGGTTTACGGCACTCAACTGACGGTTGAAGGTTTCAAACTCCACTTGCGCCGCGAGGTTGTTGCCGTTTTTATCCAGTAGCATGCGCACCGGCGTCGGCGGCAGGAAGCGGTTAAGCTGCAACTGCTTCGGTGCCTGGGCTTCCACAACGTATACCAGTTCCAGCAGCAGCGTACCGACCGGCAGCGCCTTATTCTTTAACAAGGAAATGGTACTGCTACCGGTATCACCGGAGAGGATCAGATCCAGTCCGTTACGGATCAGCGGATGCTCCCAGGTAATAAACTGGGCGTCTTCACGCGACAGCGCCACGTCACGTTCAAAGGTAATGGTACAACCGTCTTCCGGCAGCCCCGGAAAGTCCGGAACCAGCATGTGATCGGATGGCGTCAGTACTATCAGGTTTTCGCCGCGATCGTCCTGGTTAATCCCCACGATATCAAACAGGTTCATGGCAAAGGCGATAAGGCTGGTGTCGTCATCCTGCTCTTCAATGCTTTCTGCCAGTTGCTGCGCTTTTTCACCGCCGTTGGAGTGGATCTCCAGCAGGCGGTCGCGGCCCTGTTCCAGTTGCGCTTTCAGCGCTTCGTGTTGTTCGCGACAGCTTTTGATCAGCTCATCAAAGCCATCGGTCTCTTCGGGTGCAGCCAGATAGTTAATCAGGTTGCTGTAAACCGAGTCATAGATAGCGCGACCGGTCGGGCAGGTATGTTCGAACGCATCCAGACCTTCGTGATACCAGCGAACCAGCACCGACTGGGCGGTTTTCTCTAAATACGGGACGTGGATTTGAATATCATGAGCCTGTCCGATACGGTCGAGACGACCAATACGCTGCTCCAGCAGGTCCGGATTGAACGGCAGGTCAAACATCACCAGGTTGTTGGCGAACTGGAAGTTACGACCTTCCGAGCCGATTTCTGAACACAGCAGCACCTGCGCGCCGCTGTCCTCTTCGCCAAACCAGGCGGCGGCACGGTCACGTTCGATAATCGACATCCCTTCGTGGAACACGGCGGCGCGGATACCTTCGCGCTCGCGCAGCACTTGCTCAAGTTGCAGGGCGGTTGCCGCCTTCGCGCAGATCACCAGCACTTTCTGCGAGCGATGGCTGGTCAGGTAGCCCATCAGCCACTCGACGCGCGGGTCGAAGTTCCACCAGGTACCGGTATCGCCTTCAAATTCCTGATAAATCTGTTCCGGATAGAGCATGTCACGCGCTCTGTCCTCGGCGTCTTTGCGGGCCCCCATGATGCCGGACACTTTAATGGCAGTCTGATACTGCGTCGGCAGCGGCAGCTTAATGGTGTGCAGTTCGCGTTTCGGGAAACCTTTTACGCCATTACGGGTGTTACGGAACAGCACGCGGCTGGTGCCGTGGCGGTCCATCAGCATGGAGACCAGTTCCTGACGCGCGTTCTGCGCACCGTCGCGGTCGCTGTTCGCGGTTTGCAGCAGCGGTTCAATATCCTGCTCGCCAATCAGTTCGCCCAGCATGTTGAGCTCTTCATTGCTGAGCTTGTTACCGGCCAGCAGCATGGCTACGGCGTCGGCGACCGGACGGTAGTTTTTCTGCTCTTCAACAAACTGTGCGAAATCGTGGAAACGGTTAGGATCCAGCAGACGCAGACGGGCAAAGTGACTTTCCATACCCAGTTGTTCCGGGGTGGCGGTCAGCAACAGTACGCCTGGCACGCGTTCCGCCAGTTGTTCGATCGCGACATATTCACGGCTCGGCGCCTCTTCGCTCCAGACGAGATGGTGAGCTTCATCGACAACCAGCAGATCCCATTCAGCATCGCACAGGTGTTCCAGACGCTGTTTGTTACGGCGGGCAAAATCCAGCGAACAGATAACCAGTTGCTCGGTTTCAAACGGGTTATAGGCATCGTGTTGCGCTTCGGCGTAGCGTTCATCGTCAAACAGGGCGAAACGCAGATTAAAACGGCGCAGCATTTCGACCAGCCACTGATGCTGCAAAGTTTCCGGCACAATGATCAGCACTCGTTCTGCCGCGCCAGAAAGCAGTTGTTGATGCAGGATCATCCCGGCTTCAATGGTTTTACCCAGACCGACTTCATCTGCCAGCAGTACGCGCGGGGCATGACGACGACCCACGTCGTGGGCAATGTTGAGCTGATGAGGGATCAGGCTGGTGCGCTGACCGCGCAGGCCGCTCCACGGCATACGGTACTGTTCGCTCTGAAATTTACGTGCGCGATAGCGCAGCGCAAAGCGGTCCATGCGGTCAATCTGACCGGCAAACAGGCGGTCCTGCGGTTTACTGAATGCCAGTTTACTGTCGAGCAGGACTTCACGCAGCGTCACCCCGGCTTCTTCGGTATCAAGGCGGGTGCCGATGTAGGCAAGCAAACCATTTTCTTCTTTTACTTCATCGATTTGCAGCTGCCAGCCTTCATGACTGGTAATGGTATCGCCTGGGTTGAACATCACGCGGGTCACGGGGGGAGTCACTGCGCGCATACAGGCGATTTTCACCGGTGGAAGGAAAAAGCAAAGTGACGGTACGGGCATCCATGGCGACAACGGTTCCAAGTCCCAGTTCGCTTTCTGTATCGCTGATCCAGCGTTGACCAAGTGTAAAAGGCATATTTGTTCGGCTCTATATCTTTAATTGCAGGCAATAATCACCCTCTGCCAGAGAAAAATGGTGGCAGCAAGGTAAATTGGGTCCAGGAATGGAAAGGGCGCTATGGTAATGGATGGCGATGGATTCGTCACGCGTCAAAATAACCCTAATTGGCCTGTCAGTAGTGTAGCAAAGTTATCATCAATGAACGGAAGAATTCCTTCCGCAACGGGCTGGAGCTGGCGCGTCAGGTAATGCTCGTAATCCAGAGGCGAGTGTTGGTAATCCTTTGGCTCCGGGCCGTTCAGGGTCCAGACATAGTGAATGGTGCCGCGGTTCTGGTACTGCACCGGGCGCCCTCGCTTCAGATTCTCTTCATCAGCCAGTCTGGCGGCGCGTACATGTGGCGGAACGTTGCGCTGGTATTCGTTCAACGGTCGACGCAGGCGCTTGCGATAGACCAGACGATCGTCCAGTTCGCCAGCCATCAGCCGATCAATGGTTTCGCGCACGTAATCCTGATACGGCTCGTGACGAAAAATACGCAGATACAATTCTTGCTGGAACTGCTGCGCCAGCGGCGTCCAGTCGGTACGCACGGTTTCCAGACCTTTAAACACCATGCGCTGGCTTTCTCCTTCCTGAATCAGACCCGCGTAGCGTTTTTTGCTGCCGGTATCCGCCCCACGGATAGTGGGCATCAGAAAGCGACAGAAATGCGTTTCATACTCCAGTTCCAGCGCGCTGGTAAGGTTCTTCTCCTGAAGCGATTGCGTCCACCAGGCGTTGACGTGCGCCACTAACGCGCGGCCAATTTTCGCCGCTTCCTCTTCTGTGTGGGCGCGCTTCAGCCAGACGAAGGTGGAGTCGGTGTCGCCATAAATCACGTCATAGCCCTGGGCCTCAATCAGCGCTTTGGTCTGGCGCATGATCGCGTGACCGCGCATGGTGATCGACGACGCCAGGCGGGGATCGAAGAAACGACAGGCCGTCGTGCCGAGCACACCGTAAAAGGCATTCATGATGATCTTCAGCGCCTGAGAAAGCGGTTTGTTGCCGTGGCGCTTTGCCTCCTCACGACCCTGCCAGATCGACGTCACGATCTCTGGCAGGCAGTGTTTTTCCCGCGAGAACCAGGCGTCGAGAAATCCTTCGGTACTGTGTTCGGGATCCGGGTGCGCCATCCCTTCCACCAGACCCACGGGGTCTATCAAAAAAGGTGCGAATGATCGAGGGGTACAGGCTTTTGTAATCCAGCACCAGCACCGAATCATACAAGCCGGGACGCGAATCCATCACGTAACCGCCGGGGCTGGCGTGGGGCGGCACTTCACCGAGGTTCGGCGCAACGTATCCGGCGCGGTGCATACGTGGAAAATAGAGGTGGCCGAATGCGGCAACGGAACCGCCGTGACGATCGACCGGTAAACCGTTAACCGTAGCGCGTTCTAACAGGAACGGCACGATCTCGGTTTTATGAAAGACCCGCGTCACCAGCTCGCAATCTTTCAGATTGTAGGTCGCGAGCGCGGGTTTATCTTCGGCAAAACGTCTGTCTATCTCATCCATGCGATCCCAGGGATTATCGATCGATTTGCCCTCGCCAAGCAGTTCCTGCGAAACGGTCTCCAGCGAAAATGACGAGAAATTCCAGAACGCAGATTTCAGCGCCTCAATGCCGTCAATAATCAGTCGCCCTTTGGCCTGGGCGAAAAAAACGCCATTTTTAAAACCGTGCTCACGCCATTCGAGTTCGCTGTTATCGCGGCCAAAACGCAGGGGAATACGGTAGCGCTCAGCATGTTTTTGCAACACGCGCAGGTCAAACTGTACCACGTTCCAGCCGATGATGATGTCGGGATCGTGACGGGCAATCCACTCGTTCAGTTTTTCCAGCAGTTGTGGGCGGCTGTTGACATACTCAAGCTGGAAATCAAGCGTTGAGGCATCGCCATTTTCGGGGCCGAGCATATAGACAACGCGCTGCCCGCAGCCTTCCAGACCAATACAGTACAGCTCGCCGTGGCGCGTTGTCTCAATGTCCAGAGAAAGCCATTTGAGCGGCGGACGATAGTCGGGATGGGGTTTTAATCGCGCGTTGACGATCGCTCCGTTGTGCCGCTCACCTTCGACCCATACCGGTGAGGTGATAAAGCGTTCCATCAGATAGCGCTCCGGCGGACGGACATCGCCTTCATAAACCGTCACGCCGTTCTCACGCAGCAGCTTTTCCAGTCGCATCAACTGGCGATGCGAACGACAGTAAAGACCTGAAACGGGTTGCCGATGAAAATCGTTGAGGTTAAGCGGCACCAGGCGGTAGCCATTTTCCCCACTTAATAACGACGTGACGCGGGCGGTAAGCGCGGTGGGGATAAACGCAACGGATTCCTGCGGCGCAAGCGATACCTGCAAAGGCCCGCTGTCTGTTGCCAGCCAGAAGGAGACTTCGGTTCCCTGCGACGTATCCCGCCAGTGCCGGGTTAAGATAAAACCTGCCTGCGCCACGCTGTTTATCCATTAAAAAAAACCAGGCATGATTATAGCCTGGTTCAGTACGCTGTGCTGGGGTTTTATACAGTCTTTATCGGCGCTACTGCCCGTAATAGGCTTTAGCGCCGTGCTTGCGCAGGTAATGCTTATCCAGCAACGTTTGCTGCATATCAGGTAACTGTGGCGCGAGCTGGCGGCAGAAAATGCCCATATAGGCGACCTCTTCTAAGACGATGGCGTTATGCACCGCGTCTTCGGCGTTTTTCCCCCACGCGAAGGGACCGTGTGAATGCACCAGTACGCCTGGCATTTGCGCGGCGTCTATTTCATGCATCTTAAAGGTTTCGACGATCACCTTGCCGGTTTCCCACTCATACTCGCCGTTGATCTCGTGGTCGGTCATTTTGCGGGTGCAGGGAATGGTGCCGTAGAAATAGTCGGCGTGCGTGGTGCCCGTTGCCGGAATGGACTGTCCGGCCTGTGCCCAGATAGTCGCGTGGCGCGAATGGGTATGCACGATACCGCCAATGGTGGGAAAGGCCTGATACAGCAGACGATGGGTGGGCGTATCGGACGAGGGCTTTTTCTGACCTTCAATCACTTCACCCGTCGCGATGCTGACAACCACCATATCGTCAGCGGTCATCACACTGTAATCAACGCCGGAAGGTTTAATGACAAAGACGCCGTGGTCGCGATCGACGGCACTGACGTTCCCCCAGGTGAGCGTGACCAGGTTGTGCTTTGGCAGCGCCAGATTCGCTTCCAGTACCTGGCGTTTGAGATCTTCTAGCATGTTTTTTCTCCCTGCCTGATGACGGCGTAAACGCCTTATCGGGCCTACACAGAAATGTAGGTCCGATCGGCAAAGCGCCATCAGGCAACCATTCGCTTAACGTTTAAACCCGTAATACACATCGTTCCAGCGCAGCGCGTCTTTGAAGGCGGGCAGGCGGGTATCGTTATCAATCACGGCGATTTCGATATCGTGCATTTCGGCGAACTGACGCATATCGTTGAGATCCAGTGCATGACTGAAGACGGTATGGTGCGCGCCGCCGGCCAGGATCCACGCTTCGGACGCGGTCGGCAGGTCCGGTTGGGCTTTCCACAGCGCGTTGGCAACCGGCAGTTTCGGCAGCGAGTGCGGGGTTTTCACGGTGTCGATGCAGTTGACCAGCAGACGATAGCGATCGCCGAGGTCGATCAGGCTGGCGACTACCGCCGGGCCGGTCTTCGTATTGAAAATCAGACGGGCGGGATCGTCTTTACCGCCAATGCCGAGAGGCTGGACATCGAGGATCGGTTTTTCGTCCACCGCGATCGACGGACAGACTTCCAGCATGTGGGAGCCGAGCACCAGATCGTTGCCTTTCTCGAAGTGATAGGTGTAATCCTCCATAAAGGAGGTGCCGCCCTGCAGACCGGTAGACATCACTTTCATGATGCGAAGCAGAGCGGCAGTTTTCCAGTCGCCTTCGCCCGCAAAGCCGTAGCCCTGCTGCATCAGGCGCTGTACGGCCAGACCCGGAAGCTGTTTCAGACCGTGCAAATCTTCAAAAGTGGTGGTAAATGCGTGGAAGCCGCCCTGTTCCAGAAAGCGCTTCATGCCCAGTTCGATACGCGCCGCTTCCAGCACGTTCTGGCGTTTGTCGCCGTGAACCTGGGTGGCGGGGGGTCAGGGTATACGAGCTTTCGTACTCATCGATCAGCGCATTGATATCACCGTCGCTGACGGCGTTCACCACCTGCACCAGATCGCCCACTGCCCAGGTGTTCACCGAGAAACCAAATTTGATCTGCGCGGCGACTTTATCACCATCGGTCACAGCCACTTCGCGCATGTTGTCGCCAAAGCGGCACACTTTCAGATGACGGGTATCGAGTTTCGATACGGCATGACGCATCCAGGCGCCGATACGTTTGTGCGCCTGCTGATCCTGCCAGTGGCCGGTGACCACCGCGTGTTGTTGACGCATACGCGCGCCGATGAAGCCGAACTCGCGGCCGCCATGCGCAGTCTGATTCAGATTCATAAAGTCCATATCGATGCTGTCCCACGGCAGGGCGGCATTGAACTGGGTGTGGAATTGCAGCAGCGGTTTGTTGAGGATCGCCAGGCCGTTGATCCACATTTTGGCCGGAGAGAAGGTATGCAGCCAGACCACCAGACCCGCACAGCGATCGTCATAGTTGGCATCACGGCAAATGGCGGTGATCTCATCCGGCGAGGTCCCCAGTGGTTTCAGAACCAGTTTGCAGGGCAGTTTCGCTTCGGTATTCAGCGCCTTGACGACGTGCTCCGCGTGCTGAGTGACCTGACGCAGCGTCTGTGGGCCGTATAAATGCTGGCTGCCAATTACAAACCACACTTCATAATTATCAAAAATAGTCATTGTCGTGTCCTTAGTGAGTCAGGGTTGCCTGGTCAGCCGGTGTGTGATTTACCGGGGCGGCAGTCGGAAGATAATGTTGTTCAGCGCTTACCGCCCATTGCTGATAGCGGCGATAAAGCTGTTCGAAACGTTGGGCCTGCGCGGGGCGAGGTTGCAGCGTGTTTTCCACCGCGCTCGCCATTTTTTGCTGGGCGGCAGGGATATCGGCATGCACGTTGGCTGCCACGGCGGCGAAAATGGCTGCCCCCAGCGCACAGCACTGATCGGAGGCGACAATTTGTAGCGGACGGTTCAGGACATCGCAGCAGGCCTGCATAATGACCTGGTTTTTCCGGGCGATGCCGCCCAGCGCCATCACGTTGTTAACGGCAATACCTTGTTCGGTAAAGCATTCCATAATGGCGCGCGCGCCAAAGGCGGTCGCGGCGATCAGCCCGCCAAATAGCGCCGGAGCATCCGTGGCCAGATTCAGATCCGTTATCACCCCTTTCAGACGCTGGTTTGCATTCGGCGTACGGCGGCCGTTAAACCAGTCAAGCACCACCGGCAAATGATCCAGCGACGGATTTTTCGCCCAGGCGTCGGTCAGCGCGGGCAGGAGTTGTTTCTGGCTGGCTTTAATCTGCTCTTTCAGTTCAGGATGCTGCGCGGCGAGCTGCTCAAGCGGCCAGCCGAGAATGCGTCCAAACCATGCGTAGATGTCGCCAAAGGCAGACTGACCCGCCTCCAGGCCAATAAAACCGGGCACCACGCTACCATCGACCTGGCCGCAAATACCTTTCACGGCACGCTCACCGACGCTCTGTTTGTCCGCAATCAGGATGTCGCAGGTGGAGGTTCCAATGACTTTCACCAGCGCGTTGGGCTGTGCGCCTGCGCCAACCGCGCCCATATGGCAGTCGAACGCGCCTCCGGAGATCACCACACTTTCTGGCAGACCCAGGCGTTGCGCCCACTCTTTGCAGAGCGTTCCGACCGGCAGATCGGCGGTGAAGGTGTCGGTAAAAAGGGGATACGGTAAATGCTGGTTAATGATCGGATCGAGTTCGTCGAAGAAGCTGGCGGGCGGCAGACCGCCCCAGCTTTCATGCCACAGCGATTTGTGCCCGGCGCTGCAGCGGCCCCGGCGGATATCCTGCGGGCGCGTGGTGCCAGAAAGCAGGGCGGGCACCCAGTCGCACAGTTCAATCCAGGAGGCGGCGGCCTGGGCGACGGCGCTGTCCTCGCGGGTGACGTGAAGAATTTTGGCCCAGAACCATTCGCTGGAGTAAATGCCGCCAATGTAGCGGGAGTAATCTACTTTGCCCGGCGAGTGGCATAGACGGGTAATGGCTTCGGCTTCTTCCACCGACGTGTGGTCTTTCCACAGGACAAACATCGCGTTCGGGTTTTCCGCGAACTCTTCCCGGAGCGCAAGGACATTGCCGTCAGCATCAATGGGGGCTGGCGTTGAGCCGGTACTGTCGACGCCAATCCCAACGACTTCCGCGCGCTGCGCCGTGCTCAGCTCAGCCAGCACGCTTTTCAGCGCCGCTTCCATCGATTCGATATAGTCGCGTGGATGATGGCGGAACCGGTTGTTCGGCGCGTCGCAATAACGCCCCTCCTGCCAGCGTGGATACCACTCTACGCTGGTCGCGATCTCTTCGCCGGTCGCGCATTCCACTGCCAGTGCGCGCACAGAATCACTGCCAAAATCGAGGCCAATTGCAATTGCCATCCTCTTACTCCATCCAGAAATACGGGTATGGAGAAACAGTAGTGAGTAGGGATAAAAACCGTCAGGTAGGATCCGCTAATCTTATGGATTAAAATGCTATGGCATCGCAAAGTGTGACGCCGTGCAAATAATCAATGTGGACATTTCTGCTCCAGTTATAGACACTTTTGTTACCCGTTTTTGCCACAGTCATCGCGCTGAGTTGTTACATAATGCTTTTCACAAGCGGGGTTGATGGACTGCCAGCGATAATGCGGCGGCGAAGCAGGGCGCAAACAAGGCTGCCTTGCGTAATATGGACAATTTGTTTCCTTACTGAACCTCGGGAGTCGTGAAATTATGGCTGAACCGCAAAATGACCCTCTCCTGCCGGGGTACTCGTTTAACGCGCATCTGGTCGCGGGTCTAACGCCGATAGACGCCAACGGCTATCTGGATTTTTTTATCGACAGGCCGTTGGGGATGAAAGGTTATATCCTTAACCTCACGATTCGGGGTGAAGGGGTGATCAAAAATCACGGCAGGGAGTTTGTCTGTCGACCTGGCGATATTTTGCTGTTCCCGCCAGGCGAAATTCATCACTACGGGCGCCATCCGGATGCCAGCGAGTGGTATCACCAGTGGGTTTACTTCCGCCCCCGTGCATACTGGCAGGAGTGGCTGACCTGGCCGCCTATTTTTGCGCAGACCGGATTTTTCCGTCCGGACGAGGCGCTCCAGCCGCACTTTAATGAACTGTTCGGCCAGATCATCAGTGCCGGGCAGGGAGAAGGGCGCTACTGCGAACTGTTGGCGATCAACCTGCTGGAGCAGTTACTACTGAGGCGCATGGAGGCGATCAACGCCTCGCTGCATCCGCCGATGGATAACCGCGTGCGCGATGCCTGTCAGTACATCAGCGATCATCTGGCGGACAGCCACTTCGATATTGCCAGCGTTGCCCAGCATGTCTGCCTGTCGCCATCACGCCTGTCGCACCTGTTCCGCCAGCAGTTGGGGATCAGCGTGTTGAGCTGGCGTGAGGATCAACGTATCAGCCAGGCGAAACTGCTGCTCAGTACAACACGCATGCCGATTGCCACCGTCGGACGTAATGTCGGGTTCGACGACCAGCTCTATTTTTCCCGCGTCTTTAAAAAATGCACCGGCGCCAGTCCGAGCGAGTTCCGCGCCGGTTGTGAAGAAAAAGTGAATGATGTGTCCGTAAAGATGTCATAACCTGTAACTATTCAGATGATTGGTCGCTTGACGTCGCAGGGATGGGTTTGCAGAATCCCTGTTTCGTAAAACTGACGGACGCATTATGCAAGCATTGCTGGAACACTTTATTCTCCAGTCCGCCATGTACGCTTTGATTGCTGTGGCGCTGGTGGCCTTTCTGGAATCGCTGGCGCTGGTGGGGTTGATTTTACCGGGAACGGTATTGATGGCCGGGCTGGGCGCCCTGATCGGCAGCGGGGGAACTCAACTTCTGGCATGCATGGCTGGCGGGAATTGTCGGCTGTCTGCTTGGCGACTGGATCTCGTTCTGGCTGGGCTGGCGTTTCAAAAAACCGCTGCATCGCTGGTCGTTCATGAAAAAGAACAAGGCGCTGCTCGATAAAACCGAGCATGCGCTGCATCAGCATAGTATGTTCACGATTCTGGTGGGACGCTTCGTTGGCCCAACCCGCCCGCTGGTGCCGATGGTTGCCGGAATGCTCGATCTGCCGGTGGCGAAATTCATCACGCCCAACATTATTGGCTGCCTGCTCTGGCCGCCATTTTATTTTCTGCCGGGGATTCTGGCGGGTGCGGCAATTGATATTCCGGCGGGGATGCAAAGCGGTGAGTTTAAGTGGCTGCTGCTGGCGACAGCCATCCTGCTGTGGCTCGGTGGCTGGTTGTGCTGGCGCCTGTGGCGCAGCGGAAAAGCTGCAACGGACCGCTTAACGCCCTACCTGCCAAAAGGACGCCTGCTCTGGCTGGCGCCGGTGGTGCTGGGGATGGGGATTGTCGCGCTGGTGACGTTGCTGCGTCACCCGCTGATGCCGATGTACATCGATATTCTGCGAAAAGTGGTGGGCTACTGATATTTCTGCCGGATGGCGCTTACGCTTATCCGGCCTACAGACAGGAATCCGCGTAGGCCGGATAAGCGTAAGCGCCATCCGACAATCCATTATTCTTTAATGCCTAACAGCGCTGAGGCGCTGGCTCGGCCACTCAGCAGCTCATTCGTATCGCCCTGCCAGGCGATGCGACCGTCGGCCACGACGACAGAGCGCGCCGCGATGCGCGCCGCATCCTCCACGCTGTGTGAAACCATCAGCAGCGTCAGTTGCCGGGCATGGCAGATATCGCTTACCAGCGTCAGCATCTCCTGGCGCAGCGCGGGATCGAGGGCCGAAAACGGTTCATCCAGCAGCAGCACGGGCTGTTCTCGCACCAGACAACGCGCCAGTGCGACACGCTGGCGCTGACCACCAGAAAGCTCACCGGGCAGGCGGGCCAGCAATGTCTCGATCCCCATTTGTTGCGCAATATGCCGGCGCTTCTCTTTCTGTTCAGCGCTTAATTTCAGTCCGGGATCCAGCCCCAGACCAATGTTTTGCTCAACGTTTAAGTGGCTGAACAGATTGTTTTCCTGAAACAGCATCGACACCGGGCGGCGTGACGGCGGCGTGGTGGTGTGATCTTCTCCTTCGATCAGCAGGCTGCCGCGGGCTGGTTTGAGAAAACCGGCAATCAGACTCAGCAATGTGCTTTTCCCTGCGCCGCTCGGCCCCAGAATCGCCACCTGTTCACCGCGTGCCACGGACAGCGTAAAGCGCATGGGCAGATGATGATAAAGCCAGGTGATGTCAGTCAGTTTTAGCATTTCGCCCCGGTAACGTCTCAATAACAGTAAATAAAATAAAGCACAGGATCAGCAATAAGAGCGCAGTGACGGCTCCGTCCTGACTGCGATAAGAGCCAATTTGCTGATAAAGATAAAATGGCAGGGTGCGGAAGTCGTCATTGCCGAACAGCGCCACCACGCCGAAATCACCGATCGACAGTACGCAGGCAAAAGCCAGCGCCTGCGCCAGCGGACGTTTTAATGCCCGTAGCTCTACTACTTTTAGCCGCTGCCAGCCCTCAATCCCCAGCGACTGACACAGCATGGTGTAGCGGGCGGTAATATCGCGCATCGGGTTTTCCAGCACTTTCAGCGCGTAGGGAATGGCCATCAGCGCATTGGTGAAAATCACGATGCCGTCAGCGGACTCCGGCAGGCCGATGCTGTTGTTAAGCAACAGGAAAAAGCCGGTGGCAAGCACAATGCCGGGCATCGCCAGAATAAGCATCCCACTGAGTTCCAGCGCTTGTCCTGCCAATAACTGCTGACGGGCGCGCAGTTCGCGGCTGCTCCACAGCAGCATCATCGTCAGGATCACGCACAGCAGACCCGCTGCCAGCGCAATACGCAGCGAAGTCCACACCGCCTGCCACAAAATGGGCTGAGCGAGCACGTCCAGCAGGTGGCGATTCACCCCGTCGACCATCACCGCCAACAACGGTGGAAGCAACAGCAGCAGCGCGAGGACGATCAGCAAAGCATCGGTTAAACGGCTGTGCAGCCGATCGTCCGGATCGCGCCATCCCTGAACCAGGGTGGTGCCGGGAGCGATAGCTTTACTTAATCGTTGGCTGAGGAGTACCAGCGCCAGACAGCACACCATCTGGATCAGCGCCAGCATGGCAGCGCGCGCGGGATCGTAGTCGAAATTCAGCGCCTGATAAATCGCCAGCTCAATGGTCGTCGCCTGCGGCCCGCCGCCCAGCGACAGTACGGTCGCGAAGCTGGCAAAACAGAGCATAAAAATCAGCGCGGCGACAGGCGGGATTTGGCGACGCAGCCACGGCCACTCGACAAAGCGAAAGAACTGCCAGCCGCGGATACCGAGCTGTGCCGCAAGCTGGCGCTGCTCGCCGGGGATATTTTCCAGCGACTGCAACAGCAGGCGGCTTGCCATTGGCAGATTAAAAAAAGATGTGAGCCAGCAGGATGCCCTGCAAGCCGTAAGGCGAGAAGGTCCACTCCAGCCCAAGCATGTGCCAGAGCGAGGCCAGCCAGCCCTGGCGTCCGTAGACGCTGAGAATACCAAATACCGCAACCAGCACCGGGAGGATCAGCGTCATGGCGCACAGGCGCAGCAAAGCCAGCCGCCCCGGAAAGCGGCGTCGGTACAGCGCCCGCGCAAGGAAGATGGCCGGAACCACCGAAAGCACTGCCGACAAAAAAGGCCTGCCAGAAGGAAAAACGCACCACATGCCACAGGTAGCTGTCCCGCCACAGCGAGGACCATGCCGCCTGCGGCGCGTTGAACCACAAGGCCAGAAAGGCGGCCAGTGCTACCGCCACCATCAGCGTGGCGGCACAAAGGCCTGGAATTAGCCAGCCGGCAATTAGCGGCTGACGGCGCGTTGCCATTCGCTAATCCATGCCTGGCGTTGTGCCGCCACTTCCGCTGGAGTGAACTCCAGGGTAGTTGCGGGCTTAGCCAGTTGTTCAAACCCGGCGGGCAGGGTGACATTCGCCACCGGATACATCCAGTTGCCGGTGGGGATTGCCTTCTGAAACGCGGGCGAGATCATGAATTTGAGGAACTTTTCCGCCAGCTCAGGCTGCTTACTGGCCGCGGTACGCGCGGCGACTTCTACCTGCAGATAATGACCTTCGCTAAAGTTGGCGGCGGCGAAATTATCCTTTTTCTCTTCGATGATGTGATACGCCGGTGAGGTGGTGTAGCTCAACACCAGATCGCTTTCACCTTTCAGGAACAGGCCATAGGCTTCGCTCCAGCCTTTGGTGACCGTGACGGTTTTGGCCGCCAGCTTCTGCCACGCCTGCGGCGTTTTGTCACCATACACTTTCTGCATCCACAGCATCAGCCCAAGGCCTGGCGTACTGGTGCGCGGATCCTGATAAATCACCCGCCATTTCTGATCGCTCTCGACCAGTTCCTTCAGGCTTTTCGGCGGATTTTTGAGTTTGTTTTTGTCATACACAAATGCAAAGTAGCCGTAATCAAACGGGACAAAGGTGTCATTTTTCCAGCCGCCCGGTACATTGACCGCTTCGCTGGCGACGCCACTTTTTGCAAACAGCTGGGTTTGCGTCGCCGCTTCCAGCAGGTTGTTATCCAGCCCCAGCACCACGTCGGCTTTGCTGTTTTTCCCTTCCATTCGCAGGCGATTAAGTAACGACACGCCATCTTCCAGCGCCACCAGCTTCAGCTCGCAGTTGCAGTCGGCTTCAAAGGCTTTTTTCACCGCCGGGCCAGGGCCCCAGTCTGCGGCGAACGAATCGTAGGTATAGACAGTAAGTACAGGTTTGGCGAAGGCGGGCGCTGCACACAGAAGAATAAGGGGAAGACATTTTTTTAACACTTTGCACCTCAAAAAATGGGTGGCAAAGGATTTTGAGCGGTAGCCTCAAATCCCTTCGCCGGCGTTATCCGGATCAGGTTCGACGGGTATTATCTCAGCCCATACACTTCATCATTCAAGCCGCCTCTGTGTTGGCTGCGTTCGCTCACCCCAGTCACATAGTGTTCTATGCTCCCGGAGATTCACTCGTTTGCCGCCTTGATGCAGCTTGCATGATTTTGTGTATGTTTAATTAGCACCCCGTTGAGAACGGCGTTAGTGTAGTGATTTTGCCGCGTTGCGGCAATCATGGATCCGGCGGCGCGAACCACGCGGATTTAAAGTCGAACCAGCCGAGGGTGTTCATGCGCAAGCCGCGCATACTGCGCTGGCCCTGGATAATCAGCCAATGATGGATCAGTGGCACAATCGCTTTGCTGGCGAGCAGTTGTTGGCACCAGACGGCGAGATTCATCTCGCCGGTGCGCCAGCGTGCGGCGTCGGCTTCCCAGTCCAGCGGAATGCAGTGCTGTAACAGCGGGACTTCACACAGATGCGCGAACAACGAGAAGTCGAGCGGCAGAGTGAAGTTGGCGCTGTTAAGCCAGATGTCGCTCTCAATTTCCCCGGCATGCCATTGATCGTAGTCGATCTCCTGAATATTCAGCTTCACCTGATGTTGCGCCAGAAGCTGGCTCATGATCTGCGCAATCACCTGATGTTCGATGTGTTCGTGATAATAGGTCAGTGTGAGCGTCTCCAGCCCGGCGGGTTTTTCGCCATGTCCCGGTCGCGCATGATGCCAGCGGGGCAGCAAACCATAGGCCGGGAACCAGTGGCGCTGATACTGTTCATCGGCATAGTAAAGCAGGTTGCTGGGCGAGAGCACACGACTGACCCACTCTCTGACTTCCTGACTGGCGCCGCGATGGGTACGGGCATCGAACAGCAGGTAATAACACCCCTCTTCAAGTCGGCTCTCGATGGCCTTTTCATCTTCAGTAGGGCCTTTCAGCGTCAGGCCGCCGTTCGGCTCGTCGCCGATATCTGGCAACACCCATACATTCACCTCGTCAATCAGGGCGCGAAAACCGAAGAAGTCATCAAAGGCATGAATTTTTAGCTGATTACGCGTATTGCGTATCACTGCGTACGGGCCAGTACCAATCGGATGGCTGGCGAAATTGTTCAGGGTTTCCCACTCACGCGGGAGGATCATTGCCGGAACCTGGCCCAGCAGCCACGGTAGCCAGCGATCGGGCTGCGAAAGATGGATGTCCAGCGTCCAGGGCGTTGGCGAGACGATCTCGCTGATGTGCGAGTAGAGCGGTAACGTATTAATGCGCCTTAATGACGACACCACATCGTCCATCTCCAGTTCACGACCGTGGTGAAAATGGATCCCCGGACGCAGAAAAAAGCGCCAGTGCAGGGGCGATATTTGCTGCCAGTGGTGGGCAATGTCCGCTTCCAGTTCCCCATTTTCCTCTTTTACGCGGGTCAGGGCGCTGAAGATCTGGCGGGCAATATGGGTTTCTGAACGTCGCAGCGCTGTACCTGGCAGCAGGTTTTGCAGCGGGCGGTAGTAGAGCACGCGCAGGATATGGCGCCCCTGGCGGAAACTGCGGCCCAGATGGGAAACCAGCATCTGCCGTACGGCGGCTTTGTCGCCAACCAGTTGTACTAATTGATCGATCCTGTCCTGTTCCAGCAGGTCTTCCGCACGCTGCTGCTGGAGTGCCAGTCCGGTATACAGGAAGGTTAAGCGTGAACGTTTTCCGCGCCCGACCTCAGCCTCCCACGTCAGCCAGCCGCGTTCCTGCATGGTGTTGAGCAATGTGCGCATATGGCGACGCGAGCAGCTCAGCAGATCCGCCAGTTCGTTCAGCGTGGTGTCCTGTGCTTTGCCGTCGCAGCATTGCCACAAGCGGATGAACTGTTGTTGCAGACGACCAGAGGACATAAAAGGGGAACTCCTGCGGAAAACTCAGCAATTTTATTATCCCTATATTAGGCCAATAATACATTCCGATGAAGCACTATGAAGGGGTCATCTATGCGCCAGTTTTATCAGAAGTACTTTGCCGCGACAGAAGGGTTGTCCTGGTTGGCTTGCCTGAGCGCGCCGCAGCGCTTAAAGATACTGGAAGAACTGATGCAGTGGGAGGTGACAGCCTGACCCCAGAATGGCAGACATCATGTGTGACTGAGTATTGGTGTTAATCACCGCGCCAGCAGGTATTATCTGCTGGCTTTTTTCGTTTTGGCTGCGCTGATAAAGGAAAAATATGCTCTGGTTAATGACGATGGGACGACGTCTCAACGGTGTGTACGCGGCGTTTATGCTCGTCGCTTTTATGATGGGGGTGGCGGGGGGCGCTACAGGCGCCGACGTTGAGCCTGTTTCTCAGTCGTGAGGTCGGGGCGCAGCCGTTCTGGGTGGGATTGTTTTACACCGTTAACGCCATCGCCGGGATTGGGGTGAGTCTTGCGCTGGCAACACGCTCGGACAGCCAGGGAGATCGGCGCAAGCTGATTCTGTTTTGTTGCCTGATGGCCGTCGGTAATGCGCTGCTGTTTGCCTTTAACCGCCACTACCTGACGCTGATCACCTGTGGTGTACTGCTGGCGTCGCTGGCAAATACCGCGATGCCGCAATTGTTCGCGCTGGCGCGGGAATATGCCGACAGCTCGGCGCGTGAAGTGGTGATGTTCAGTTCGGTGATGCGTGCGCAGCTTTCACTGGCGTGGGTGATTGGCCCGCCGATGGCCTTTATGCTGGCGCTGAATTACGGCTTTACCGCGATGTTTTCAATTGCCGCCGCGATTTTTGCGCTCAGTTTCATCCTGATTGCCTTTATGTTGCCGTCCGTCGCCCGCGTTGAGCAACCGGCGGATGCGCCGGTGATCCAGACTGGCGGCTGGCAGGATAAAAACGTACGAATGTTGTTTATCGCTTCCACGCTGATGTGGACCTGCAACACCATGTACATCATCGATATGCCGCTCTGGATTAGCGCTGAGCTTGGGCTGCCGGATAAGCTTGCCGGGATCCTGATGGGTACCGCGGCAGGACTGGAAATCCCGATGATGATCCTTGCCGGCTTCTACGTAAAACGCTTCGGCAAGCGCCGGATGATGCTTATTGCCGTCACCGCGGGCGTGCTGTTTTATCTCGGTTTGATTTTCTTCCATAGCCATCAGGCGCTGCTGATGCTGCAACTGTTTAATGCGGTGTTTATCGGGATTATCGCGGGTATTGGTATGCTCTGGTTCCAGGACCTGATGCCGGGGCGGGCCGGATCGGCGACGACGCTATTTACTAACAGTATTTCGACCGGCGTGATTCTGGCCGGGGTCATTCAGGGTGCGGTTGCCCAAAGCTATGGTCATTTCGCGGTGTACTGGGTGATTGCGGCGATTTCGCTGGTTACGCTGGTGATGACCGGGCGGGTGAAAGACGTTTGATTTATGGATTGCCGGATAGCGGCTAACGCCTTATCCGACCTACAGGAATCCGTAGGCCGGATAAGCGAAGCGCATCCGGCATTGCGTGCTTAGCGCATAAACGCGGGCTGCTTGTCTTCGTACTCGGCGATCGCGTCTTCGTGTTGCAGCGTCAACCCGATGCTGTCCAGACCGTTCAGCATGCAGTGGCGGCGGAAGGCGTCGATGTTAAAGTGATAGGCTTTCTCGCCTGCTTTCACAACCTGCGCTTCCAGATCCACTTCGAAGTGAATACCTGGATTCGCCTGTACCAGCGTAAATAACTCGTCGACTTCTTCATCACTTAACTTAACGGGCAGCAACTGGTTGTTAAAGCTGTTGCCGTAGAAGATGTCCGCGAAGCTCGGCGCAATCACTACTTTGAAGCCGTAGTCCGTCAACGCCCACGGCGCGTGCTCACGAGAAGAGCCGCAGCCGAAGTTTTCACGCGCCAGCAGAATTGACGCCCCTTTGTATTCCGGGAAGTTCAGGACGAACGCCGGATTCGGCTGCTGACCTTTTTCATCCAGAAAACGCCAGTCATTGAACAGGTGTGCGCCAAAACCGGTACGGGTCACCTTCTGCAAAAACTGCTTCGGAATGATGGCGTCGGTATCGACGTTGGCGGCATCCAGCGGGACAACCAGGCCTGTATGTTGGGTAAATTTCTCTGCCATGGGAGTCTCCTTTATTTGATGCTGCGAATGTCGGCAAAATGACCGGCAACGGCAGCAGCAGCGGCCATCGCCGGGCTGACCAGATGGGTACGCCCACCGCGGCCTTGACGCCCTTCAAAGTTACGGTTGCTGGTCGACGCGCAGCGTTCGCCCGGATTCAGACGGTCGTTGTTCATGGCCAGACACATGGAGCAGCCCGGCAGACGCCACTCGAAACCGGCTTCGATAAAGATCTTATCCAGTCCTTCCGCTTCTGCCTGCGCTTTCACCGGACCGGAGCCAGGAACCACCAGCGCCTGGACGCCCGGCGCGACTTTACGACCTTTGGCGACCTCTGCGGCGGCGCGCAAATCTTCAATACGCGAGTTAGTGCACGAGCCGATGAACACTTTATCGATCGCCACTTCCGTTAACGGCACACCCGGTTTCAGCCCCATATAGGCCAGCGCTTTTTCGGCGCTGGCACGCTCAACCGGATCGGTAAATGAAGCCGGATCGGGAATGTTGTCCGTCACGGAGATCACCTGGCCCGGGTTGGTACCCCAGGTCACCTGCGGGGCAATCTCTTCAGCCTGTAAGGTGACAACGGTATCAAAGCTTGCGTCGGCGTCGGTGTGCAGCGTTTTCCAGTACGCTACCGCGTCATCAAAATCTTTACCTTTCGGCGCGTGCAGACGACCTTTGACGTAATTAAAGGTGGTTTCATCCGGCGCGACCAGTCCTGCTTTAGCACCCATTTCGATTGCCATATTGCACAAGGTCATTCGGCCTTCCATGCTCAGGGCGCGGATGGCATCGCCGCAAAACTCAACGACGTGGCCGGTACCGCCGGCACTACCGGTTTTACCGATAATTGCCAGCACGATGTCTTTGGCAGTAATTCCCGGCGCTGCGGTGCCTTTGACTTCAATCTTCATGGTTTTGGCGCGACCCTGCTTCAGGGTCTGGGTCGCCAGCACGTGCTCCACTTCGGAGGTGCCGATACCGAACGCCAGCGCGCCAAAGGCGCCGTGGGTCGCGGTATGCGAGTCGCCGCAGACGATGGTCATTCCCGGCAGAGTGACGCCCTGTTCTGGCCCCATCACGTGAACGATGCCCTGATACGGGTGGTTCAGATCGTACAGTTCAACGCCAAACTCGTTGCAGTTCTTAATCAGTTCCTGCATCTGGATACGCGCCATCTCGCCGGACGCATTGATATCTTTGGTCTGCGTGGAGACGTTGTGATCCATCGTGGCAAAGGTTTTACCCGGTTGACGAACCGGACGGCCGTGCGCACGCAGGCCGTCGAACGCCTGCGGAGAGGTCACTTCATGCACCAGATGTCTGTCGATATATAACAGCGGGGTCTCGTTTTGCGCCTCATAGACCACGTGCGCATCAAACAATTTTTCGTATAACGTCTTAGCCATGATTACACCCCTTGTGCGACATAACGAGCAATGATGTCGCCCATTTCATCTGTACCGACGGCCGCCGCGCCACGGGCTAAATCACCGGTGCGGATACCTTCTTCTAATGCGCGGTTAACCGCACGTTCAATAGCGGATGCCGCGTCATCGGCATCCAGGCTGTAGCGCAGCAGCAGCGCCAGCGACAAAATCTGCGCAATCGGGTTAGCAATATTCTTGCCGGCAATATCCGGTGCGGAGCCGCCCGCCGGTTCATATAAACCAAAACCGTGCTCGTTCAGGCTGGCGGAGGGCAGCATGCCCATCGAGCCGGTAATCATCGCGCATTCGTCAGACAAAATGTCGCCAAACAGGTTGGAACACAGCAGTACGTCGAACTGGGACGGGTCTTTAATCAACTGCATGGTAGCGTTGTCGATGTACATATGCGCCAGCTCAACGTCCGGATATTCTTTGGCGATTTCATTGACGATTTCGCGCCACAAAATAGAGGTTTGCAGAACGTTCGCTTTATCGACAGAGGTCACTTTGCGGCGGCGTTTACGCGCAGATTCAAACGCGATGCGCGCAATACGTTCAATTTCAAAGCGGTGATAGACCTCGGTATCGAACGCTTTTTCATGCTGGCCGCTGCCTTCGCGACCTTTTGGCTGACCGAAGTAGATCCCGCCGGTCAGTTCACGAACACACAGAATGTCGAAGCCATTTGCTGCAATGTCGGCACGCAGTGGGCAGAAGGCTTCCAGGCCCTGATACAGTTTTGCCGGACGCAGATTGCTGAACAGTTTGAAGTGCTTGCGCAGCGGCAGCAGCGCGCCGCGCTCCGGCTGGCTGTCCGGTGGCAGATGTTCCCATTTCGGGCCGCCGACGGAACCAAACAGCACGGCGTCAGCTTGCTCACAACCTTCGACGGTTGTTTTCGGCAGCGGTTCACCCTGGCTGTCGATCGCCTCGCCGCCCACATCGTAATGGCTGGTGGTAATGCGCATCTCAAATCGATGGCGAATGGCTTCCAGGACTTTCAGGGCTTGCGCCATGACTTCCGGACCAATACCGTCGCCCGGCAAAACAGCAATATGGTAATTCTTCGACATCACACGGTTTCCTTGTTGTTCTCGTTGTTCTGAGCTTTACGTTGCAACTCTTTTTCGACTTCTGCGGCACGCCAGATGTTGTTCAGTACGTGCACCATCGCTTTCGCGGACGATTCAACAATATCCGTCGCCAGACCGACGCCGTGGAAGCGACGTCCGTTATAGTTCGCGACGATATCCACCTGACCCAGCGCATCTTTACCGTGTCCTTTGGCGGACAGGCTGTATTTCACCAGCTCAATGTCGTAATCGGTAATGCGGTTGATCGCCTGATAAATCGCATCGACCGGACCGTTACCGTTAGCCGCTTCGGCTTTGACCTCGCTGCCGCAAGCCAGCTTGACGGAGGCGGTGGCAATATCGTTAGAACCGGACTGGACGCTGAAATAATCCAGGCGGAAGTGCTCTGGCTCTTCCTGTTGTTTGCCAATAAACGCCAGCGCTTCCAGATCGTAATCAAACACCTGACCTTTTTTTATCGGCCAGCTTCAGGAAGGCGTCGTAGAGATTGTCCAGGCTGTATTCACTCTCTTTATAACCCATCTCATCCATACGGTGTTTTACCGCTGCGCGCCCGGAACGGGAGGTCAGGTTCAGTTGCACCTGATTCAGACCGATGGATTCCGGCGTCATGATTTCGTAGTTTTCACGGTTCTTCAGTACGCCATCCTGGTGGATGCCGGAGGAGTGGGCAAACGCGCCGCTGCCGACAATGGCTTTGTTCGCCGGGATAGGCATATTGCAGATCTGACTGACTAACTGGCTGGTACGCCAGATTTCCTGATGGTTAATGCGGGTGCTGACGTTCAGGATGTCCTGGCGAACTTTAATCGCCATGATCACCTCTTCCAGCGAGCAGTTACCGGCACGCTCGCCAATTCCGTTCATCGCGCCTTCTACCTGACGTGCGCCAGCGTGAACCGCCGCCAGCGCATTGCCGACGCCCAGACCTAAGTCGTCATGGGTGTGGACGGAAATGATCGCTTTATCGATGTTTGGTACGCGCTCATACAGACCGGAGATAATGCCTGCGAACTCGAAGGGCATGGTGTAGCCGACGGTGTCCGGGATGTTGATGGTTTTAGCGCCAGCATTAATGGCGGCTTCCACAACGCGGGCCAGATCGGCGATCGGCGTACGGCCTGCATCCTCACAAGAGAACTCGACATCGTCGGTGTAATTACGGGCGCGTTTGACCATATAGACCGCGCGCTCAATCACCTCGTCCAGCGTGCTGCGCAACTTGGTGGCGATATGCATCGGTGAGGTGGCAATAAAGGTATGAATACGGAAGGCTTCGGCGACCTTCAGCGACTCAGCTGCAACGTCGATATCTTTTTTCCACACAGCGGGCTAATGCGCAAACCCGGCTATTTTTAACCTCATGGGCGATGGTTTGTACGGATTCGAAGTCGCCAGGAGAAGAGACAGGGAAACCGACTTCCATTACGTCAACACCCATACGCTCAAGGGCCAGCGCAATCTGCAGCTTCTCTTTCACACTCAGGCTTGCCTGTAACGCCTGTTCTCCATCGCGTAAAGTGGTATCGAAAATAATGACTTGCTGGCTCATGTTTTAGGTCCTTGGTCTTTAGGGCGCCTTGCTTCGAGCATAAAAAAAACCCGCGCAACGGCGCGGGTTTTTTTATCTAACTGGATACGACTTAATGCTGAATGCCGCTCACCAGTCTACCGCGCAACGAAGATGCGTTTAGTAGTAGTAGACCGTTGAAGCGAGCGATACGAATCATTAAATCAACTCCATGCGAATGCGATATGCTTTTAGTGGTACTGGATACGATGACGGATGTCAACCCTGTCTGTGAAAACACCGCGGCAGGCAGAAGAAAAAGGAGGCGATGATTTAGCTAATTGTGCTGAACTTTTTCTGCTATTGGCGATGAAAAAATGGCGGTGGGCTTACACTTTTCATTGTTTGACATATTTAAGCATGTTTACTTTCAAATGAGTCAGGGATGTTTTGGCAGGACAGGGCAAAAATGAATTGTTTATCTTTATGATTTTGAGGATTTTATTGCGAATAATAATTAATTTATAATTTCTGGTAATAGGCTTAATGATAAGTGAATGTTAATATTTAACGCATAAGTAATATAAATATTTTATTGGATGATGGCGTTTTATTCATTAAACGTATGATTGTTTATTTGCCTTGCTTATGTTTATATTGCTCCCGTCATTAAAATTTATGATTTACCGTGTTGTGAAGAGTTAGGCCTCGTTCTGATGTGGGTTTCTACGATGTTCTTCCCGCACATTTATATTTTCCTAATTTCAATCTCTGCCCTTTTTCTTATTTTATATGCATGGTAAATCATATTCTCTGAGATTATTTCTCTACATTCCGGCAAGAAAAAGGGAGTTAAGCGTGACAATGGAGTTAAGTATGCCAGAAGTAACTGTAGATAAACCCAACCCCCCCTCATTTAGAGATGGATAAACCGCAACTTCGTATGGTTGATCTTAACCTGTTGACTGTATTTGATGCGGTGATGCAGGAGCAAAATATTACTCGTGCCGCGCATGCCCTCGGGATGTCACAACCTGCCGTAAGTAACGCCGTGGCGCGTCTTAAGGTGATGTTTAATGATGAACTTTTTTGTGCGTTACGGTCGTGGGATCCAGCCCACTGCGCGGGCTTTCCAGCTCTTCGGTTCCGTCCGCCAGGCGCTGCAATTAGTGCAGAATGAATTGCCCGGCTCCGGCTTTGAACCTGGCAGCAGTGAGCGCATCTTCCATCTTTGTGTTTGCAGTCCTTTAGATAATACCCTGACCTCTCTGATTTATAATCGTGTTGAAAAAATCGCACCGAATATTCATGTTGTATTTAAGTCATCCTTAAATAAAGATACTGAACACCAGTTACGTTATCAGGAAACAGAATTTGTCATTAGTTATGAGGAATTCCGTCGTCCTGAATTTACAAGTGTTCCATTGTTTAATGATGAAATGGTTTTGGTCGCCAGCCGTAAGCATCCACGCATTAACGGGCCATTAGTGGAAAGTGATGTTTATAATGAACAACATGCTGTTGTTTCACTTGACCGTTTTGACTCATTTAGCCGACCCTGGTACGACACGGTTGATTCACAATCGTGTGTGGCCTATCAGGGAATGGCATTAATCAGCGTTCTGAATGTTGTATCGCAAACGCATCTGGTGGCCATTGCCCCGCGCTGGTTAGCTGAAGAGTTCGCGACCTCTCTGGATCTCCAGATATTACCGTTACCTTTAAAACTGAATAGCAGAACATGTTATCTTTCATGGCATGAAGCTGCGGGGCGGGATAAAGGACATCAATGGATGGAAGAATTATTGGCCTCCGTCTGTAAGCGTTAGCCGCGAATGAGATAAACCGGGTTAAACATCCGGTTTATCCTGCCTTGATTTGATTTTCTGGAATTTTATCCTGATTTGAGTCTGTCATTCTTTTTTCTGCCCACGAAAAAATTGATGATTCGCTGTATGTGCCCATTTTAAGCCGATTAATTATCATTACATGAATAAAATTTAGTTTTATTCACCATTTATCTGTCGCCTCCCTCTCATTTATGCTTATTTTCCGGCGTCTTTGCCCCTTTCTCTGAATTGCCTGTGTCCTGGGGAGCGGTTAAGGTGTTTTACACATCATTAATCGTCATTCAGTGAGGCAAGCCATGGAGATGTTGTCTGGAGCCGAAATGGTCGTCAGATCGCTTATCGATCAGGGCGTTAAGCAGGTATTCGGTTATCCCGGGGGGCGCCGTCCTCGATATTTATGATGCGTTGCATACGGTCGGTGGGATCGATCATGTGCTCGTACGCCATGAACAGGCTGCCGTGCATATGGCCGATGGCCTGGCGCGGGCTACGGGAGAAGTGGGTGTGGTGCTGGTGACTTCGGGTCCTGGCGCCACCAATGCGATTACCGGCATCGCAACGGCGTATATGGATTCTATTCCGTTAGTGATTCTTTCCGGTCAGGTCGCGACCTCGTTGATTGGCTATGACGCCTTTCAGGAGTGCGACATGGTGGGGATCTCCCGCCCGGTCGTGAAACACAGTTTTCTGGTGAAGCAGACGGAAGATATTCCACAGGTGCTGAAAAAGGCTTTCTGGCTGGCGGCGAGCGGCCGTCCGGGACCGGTGGTGGTGGATTTGCCGAAGGACATTCTTAATCCCGGCAAAAAATTGCCTTATTCCTGGCCTGAAACGGTCAGCATGCGATCATATAACCCGACCACCGCGGGACATAAAGGACAGATTAAGCGCGCCCTGCAAACGCTGGTCGCGGCGAAAAAAACCGGTTGTCTACGTTGGCGGCGGGGCGGTGACGGCGGGGTGCCACGAGCAACTGCACCGGACTGTCGAAGCGCTTAACCTGCCGGTGGTCTCTTCACTGATGGGGCTTGGGGCATTTCCCGCAACACACCGTCAGTCGCTCGGGATGTTGGGCATGCATGGCACTTATGAAGCCAACATGACAATGCATAACGCCGACGTAATTTTTGCCGTCGGGGTTCGTTTCGACGACCGCACGACGAATAATCTGGCCAAGTATTGTCCGAATGCGACGGTACTGCACATTGATATCGACCCGACGTCAATCTCCAAAACGGTGACGGCAGATATCCCGATTGTGGGCGATGCGCGTCAGGTGCTTGAGCAGATACTCGAATTACTGCCGCAGGAAACGGCACCGCAACCGCTGGATGACATTCGCGACTGGTGGCAACAAATTGAACGCTGGCGAGCGCGCCAGTGCCTGAAATATGACACGCAGAGTGAAAGTATCAAGCCGCAGGCGGTTATCGAGGCTATCTGGCGTCTGACCAATGGCGACGCGTATGTGACCTCTGATGTCGGTCAGCATCAGATGTTTGCGGCGCTGTATTATCCCTTTGATAAGCCGCGTCGCTGGATTAACTCCGGCGGTCTCGGCACGATGGGCTTCGGCCTGCCCGCGGCACTCGGGGTGAAGATGGCGTTGCCAGAGGAAACGGTGGTTTGTGTGACAGGCGACGGCAGCATTCAGATGAACATTCAGGAACTGTCAACCGCGCTACAGTATGAACTGCCGGTTCTGGTGCTAAACCTGAACAACCGCTACCTGGGTATGGTGAAGCAATGGCAGGACATGATTTACTCGGGGCGTCACTCTCAATCGTATATGCAATCGCTGCCTGATTTTGTTCGCCTGGCAGAGGCCTACGGACATGTCGGGATTCAGATTTCCCGTCCTGATGAACTGGAAAATCAACTGAGTGAAGCCCTGGCGCAAGTGAAAAAAGGTCGCCTGGTGTTTGTCGACGTTACCGTTGATGGCAGCGAGCACGTCTATCCGATGCAGATTCGCGGCGGCGGGATGGATGAAATGTGGTTAAGTAAAACGGAGAGGACCTGATTATGCGCCGGATATTATCAGTATTGCTGGAGAACGAATCCGGTGCGCTGTCGCGCGTAATCGGCCTTTTTTGCTCAGCGTGGTTACAATATTGAAAGCCTCACCGTGGCGCCGACGGATGATCCTACACTCTCTCGTATGACCATCCAGACGGTAGGTGATGAAAAGGTGCTGGAGCAGATTGAAAAGCAACTGCACAAGCTGGTGGATGTGTTACGGGTCAGCGAACTGGGGCACGGCGCGCACGTTGAGCGTGAAATCATGCTGGTGAAAATCCAGGCCAGCGGTTATGGACGTGAGGAGGTGAAGCGCAATACCGAAATCTTCCGCGGACAGATTATTGACGTCACGCCGACCCTCTATACCGTACAGCTGGCAGGAACCAGCGATAAGCTGGACGCTTTTCTGGCGACGCTGCGTGAGGTGGCAAAAATCGTTGAGGTTGCCCGTTCCGGTGTGGTGGGGCTATCCCGCGGTGACAAAATAATGCGCTAACCATTCTCTTTTCGTTAATGCATAAGCCCAATATTATCGGTTGGGCTTTTTTTTGCGAAATTCGTGGTAACCCGGAATAAAAGCGGTTGCCGCAGTCACTATTCTGCGCTTAGATGTTACCGATTTTAACCCATGCCGTTACAATGGTTATGGTTTGTACATTTTACGCAAGGGGCAATTGTGAAACTGGATGAAATCGCTCGGCTGGCTGGTGTATCGCGAACGACTGCAAGCTACGTGATAAACGGAAAAGCAAAGCAATACCGCGTGAGCGACAAGACTGTTGAGAAAGTCATGGCGGTGGTGCGCGAGCATAATTACCACCCGAATGCTGTGGCCGCCGGGCTACGTGCTGGACGCACACGTTCCATCGGTCTGGTTATCCCGGATCTGGAGAACACGAGCTATACCCGCATTGCAAATTATCTTGAGCGTCAGGCGCGCCAGCGTGGTTACCAACTGCTGATTGCTTGCTCGGAAGATCAGCCCGATAACGAAATGCGCTGCATTGAACATCTTTTACAGCGTCAGGTTGATGCGATCATTGTTTCCACTTCGCTGCCGCCGGAGCACCCGTTCTATCAGCGTTGGGCCAACGACACGTTCCCCATTGTGGCGCTGGATCGTGCATTAGATCGTGAGCATTTTACCAGTGTTGTGGGTGCCGATCAGGACGACGCTGAAATGTTGGCCGGAGAGTTGCGTAAGTTCCCGGCTGACACGGTGCTTTATTTGGGCGCTCTGCCGGAGTTATCCGTCAGTTTCTTGCGCGAGCAGGGTTTCCGTACCGCCTGGAAAGACGATCCGCGTGAAGTGAATTTCCTGTATGCCAACAGCTATGAGCGCGAAGCAGCGGCACAACTGTTTGAAAAATGGCTGGAAACGCATCCGATGCCGCAGGCGTTGTTCACTACCTCATTTGCCCTATTGCAAGGGGTGATGGATGTGACGTTACGGCGCGACGGTAAGCTGCCATCCGATCTGGCGATTGCGACCTTTGGCGATAACGAACTGCTGGATTTCCTGCAGTGCCCGGTCCTGGCAGTGGCGCAGCGCCATCGTGATGTCGCAGAGCGTGTACTGGAAATTGTCCTGGCGAGTCTGGATGAACCGCGTAAACCAAAACCAGGTTTAACGCGTATTAAACGTAATCTCTATCGTCGGGGCGTATTGAGCCGCAGCTAGTCAATTTCTGAATTCTGCGTCAGAAGACAATTTTTCTGGCGCAGCTTAAGGATTTCCTCTCACTTATACCCTCACCGTAATTAAGATTATTCCTTATCATTTTCTCAACTTTACCTAAATAAACTGAATTTAAACGAAACAAAGCGGGTTTCAGGTTATTGAGACGTAACGGCAAGTTAGCTTTGTATTATTTTGTTACATGCTTGTCGTGAATTGCCGAATTAACAGACATTTCTTGTCTTTGCGAAGCGAATGTTCTGCGGACTCGTCGGTGCGCGGGGTGAGCAGTGATAAACAGGGGCTGTATTCATGATGCAATATGTCCTAAAATGCCGCTCGCGTCGCAAACTGACACTTTATATTCCCTCCTGAGAATAAATGTTCGTTTTAAAACGGTGATGAGTTTTGGGATTTTTTTCTTACAAATATTCATGACGTTAATTTGCTTCGTTCGTTGGACAGAATTTAATCAAAGCTGATATTAGCCGTAAACATTGGGTTTTTTTACTCTGGTAAGCGTTGTGACTCGCTTGACAAGGTTTTCCTCCGCTCCGTAAACTCCTTTGAGTGGGAATTTGTGGGGCAAAGTGGTAATGAGGGGGGGAGACTGGCATGTTCCGGGGAGCAACGTTAGTCAATCTCGACAGTAAAGGGCGTTTATCTGTGCCTACCCGTTACCGGGATCAACTGATCGAGAGCGCTACCGGTCAAATGGTTTGTACCATTGACATCCATCACCCGTGCCTGCTGCTTTACCCCCTGCCTGAATGGGAAATTATCGAGCAAAAATTATCGCGTCTGTCGAGCATGAACCCGGTAGAGCGCCGCGTGCAGCGCTTACTGTTGGGGCATGCCAGCGAATGTCAGATGGACAGCGCCGGGCGATTGCTGGTTGCGCCTGTCCTGCGGCAACATGCCGGGCTGACAAAAGAAGTGATGCTGGTTGGGCAGTTCAACAAGTTTGAGCTGTGGGATGAAACGACCTGGTATCAACAGGTCAAGGAAGATATCGACGCAGAGCAGAGCGCGACCGGAACGTTATCGGAGCGCCTGCAGGACTTGTCTCTATAAGATGATGGAAAATTTTAAACACACCACGGTGCTGCTGGACGAGGCCGTAAACGGTCTGAATATTCGCCCTGATGGCATCTACATTGATGGAACATTTGGTCGCGGTGGTCATTCGCGTCTCATTCTCTCGCAGCTTGGCGAGGAGGGACGTCTGCTGGCAATCGATCGCGATCCGCAGGCGATCGCTGTCGCCCAGACCATCAATGATCCCCGCTTCTCCATCATTCATGGCCTTTTCTCTGCGCTGGCTGATTATGTTAGCGAGCGCGAACTGACCGGCAAGATCGATGGGATTCTCCTCGATCTTGGCGTTTCTTCACCGCAGCTTGACGATGCAGAACGTGGTTTTTCCTTCATGCGCGACGGACCGCTGGATATGCGCATGGATCCCACGCGCGGTCAGTCGGCTGCCGAGTGGCTGCAAACCGCAGAAGAAGCTGATATCGCCTGGGTACTGAAAACCTTTGGCGAAGAGCGTTTTGCGAAACGTATTGCCCGCGCCATCGTTGAGCGCAACCGCGAACAGCCCATGACCCGCACCAAAGAACTGGCGGAAGTGGTCGCGGCGGCAACGCCGGTGAAGGACAAATTCAAACATCCCGCGACCCGTACCTTCCAGGCGGTGCGCATCTGGGTGAACAGTGAACTGGAGGAGATAGAGCAGGCGCTAAAAAAGCTCGCTCAGCGTGCTGGCCCCGGGTGGGCGGCTTTCCATCATCAGTTTCCACTCTCTGGAAGACCGTATTGTGAAACGCTTTATGCGTGAGCAAAGCCGCGGTCCGCAGGTTCCGGCTGGGTTACCGATGACGGAAGAGCAGCTCAAAAAACTGGGCGGTCGTGAGTTACGAGCATTAGGCAAGTTGATGCCGGGAGAAGAAGAGGTTGCAGAGAATCCTCGTGCCCGTAGTTCAGTTCTGCGTATTGCAGAGAGGACGAACGCATGATCAGCAGAGTGACAGAAGCCCTCAGCAAAGTTAAGGGATCGATTGGAAGCCACGAGCGCCATGCATTGCCTGGCATGATCGGTGACGATCTTTTGCGATTTGGGAAGCTGCCACTCTGCCTGTTCATTTGCATCATTGTGACGGCGGTAACCGTCGTCACCACTGCGCACCATACACGGTTACTGACTGCGCAACGTGAACAACTGGTTCTGGAGCGTGATGCGCTGGATATCGAGTGGCGCAACCTGATTCTTGAGGAGAATGCGCTCGGCGATCATAGCCGGGTGGAACGGATCGCAACGGAGAAGCTGCAAATGCAGCATGTGGATCCCTCACAAGAAAATATCGTAGTGCAAAAATAAGGAATAACGCGACGCATGAAAGCAGCGGCAAAAACGCTAAAACCAAAACGTCAGGAAGAACAGGCCAACTTTATCAGTTGGCGTTTTGCGTTGCTGTGCGGCTGCATTCTACTGGCGCTGGGTTTCCTGCTGGGCCGTGTCGCGTGGCTGCAGATTATCGCGCCAGACATGCTGGTACGTCAGGGCGACATGCGTTCGCTTCGCGTACAGGAAGTGGCAACCTCGCGTGGCATGATCACCGACCGTTCTGGACGTCCACTGGCCGTCAGCGTCCCGGTGAAGGCTATCTGGGCCGATCCGAAAGAAGTCCATGCCGCCGGTGGCGTCAGCGTTGGCGATCGCTGGCGAGCGCTCTCTACCGCGCTGAATATCCCTCTTGATCAGCTGGCCGCCCGTATCAATGCTAACCCGAAAGGGCGCTTTATCTATCTGGCGCGCCAGCTAAACCCGGACATGGCGGATTACATCAAAAAAGCTGAAGTTACCGGGTATTTATCTGCGCGAAGAATCCCGTCGTTACTACCCCTCCGGCGAAGTGACCGCTCACCTCATTGGTTTCACAAATGTGGACAGCCAGGGGATTGAAGGCGTTGAGAAGAGTTTTGATAAATGGCTCACCGGGCAACCGGGCGAGCGTATCGTGCGTAAAGACCGCTACGGGCGCGTGATCGAAGATATCTCCTCCACCGACAGCCAGGCGGCGCATAACCTTGCGCTGAGCATTGACGAACGTCTGCAGGCGCTGGTTTATCGTGAACTGAATAATGCCGTGGCGTTTAACAAGGCGGAATCCGGGAGCGCGGTGCTGGTGGATGTGAACACCGGAGAAGTGTTGGCGATGGCCAACAGCCCTTCCTACAACCCAAACAACCTGAGCGGCACGCCAAAAGACGCGATGCGTAACCGTACCATTACCGACGTTTTCGAGCCGGGTTCTACCGTCAAACCGATGGTGGTGATGACCGCGCTTCAGCGCGGCGTGGTGCGGGAAAACAGCGTGCTCAATACCGTACCCTACCGAATTAACGGCCACGAAATCAAAGACGTGGCACGCTACAGCGAATTGACCCTGACCGGGGTTTTACAGAAGTCGAGTAACGTCGGTGTTTCTAAACTGGCGTTAGCGATGCCGTCCTCAGCGTTAGTAGACACTTACTCACGTTTTGGGCTGGGAAAAGCGACCAATTTGGGGTTGGTCGGAGAACGCAGTGGCTTATATCCTCAAAAACAACGGTGGTCTGACATAGAGAGGGCCACCTTCTCTTTCGGCTACGGGCTAATGGTAACCCCGTTACAGTTAGCGCGAGTCTACGCAACGATTGGCAGCTACGGCGTTTATCGTCCTCTGTCGATCACCAAAGTTGATCCACCGGTTCCCGGTGAGCGCATTTTCCCGGAATCGACCGTACGTACCGTTGTGCACATGATGGAAAGCGTGGCGCTGCCGGGCGGCGGCGGCGTGAAGGCGGCGATCAAGGGCTATCGCATCGCGATTAAAACCGGTACGGCGAAGAAAGTTGGTCCGGATGGCCGCTACATCAACAAATACATTGCTTATACCGCAGGCGTTGCGCCTGCGAGTCAGCCGCGCTTCGCGCTGGTTGTTGTTATCAACGATCCGCAGGCGGGTAAATACTACGGCGGCGCCGTTTCCGCACCGGTGTTTGGTGCCATCATGGGCGGCGTTCTGCGCACCATGAACATCGAACCGGACGCGCTGGCAACGGGCGAAAAAAGTGAATTCGTAATTAATCAAGGCGAGGGAACAGGTGGCAGATCGTAATTTGCGCGACCTTCTTGCTCCGTGGGTAACCGGTTTACCTGCGCGAGAACTGCGAGAGATGACACTCGACAGCCGTGTGGCTGCGTCGGGCGATCTCTTTGTGGCAGTGAAAGGTCATCAGGCGGACGGGCGTCGATATATCCCGCAGGCGATAGCGCAAGGTGTGGCTGCCATTATTGCAGAAGCAAAAGATGAGGCGACCGACGGTGAAGTGCGTGAAATGCACGGCGTACCGGTTGTCTATTTGAGCCAGCTTAACGAGCGTTTATCTGCACTGGCGGGCCGCTTCTATCACGAGCCATCTGAAAATATGCGTCTGATCGGCGTTACCGGGACTAACGGTAAAACCACCACGACCCAGTTGCTGGCGCAGTGGAGCCAACTGCTCGGCGAAACCAGTGCGGTAATGGGCACGGTCGGAAACGGTCTGCTCGGCAAAGTGATCCCAACGGAAAATACCACCGGCTCAGCCGTTGACGTTCAGCAGGTACTGGCGGGGTTGGTTGACCAGGGGGCGACCCTGTGCGCGATGGAAGTCTCTTCCCACGGTCTGGTGCAGCATCGCGTCGCGGCACTGAAATTTGCCGCCTCCGTATTTACTAATTTAAGCCGCGATCATCTGGATTATCACGGCGATATGGAACATTACGAAGCCGCGAAATGGCTGCTTTTTTCCACGCACCATTGTGGGCAGGCGATTATCAACGCGGATGATGAAGTCGGTCGCCGCTGGCTGGCGAATCTGCCGGATGCTGTGGCCGTCTCGATGGAAGACCACATTAATCCGAACTGTCATGGCCGCTGGCTGAAAGCGGTTGAGGTGAATTATCACGATAGCGGCGCAACCATCCGCTTTGCCTCAAGCTGGGGCGAAGGCGAAATTGAAAGCCGCCTGATGGGCGCGTTTAACGTCAGCAACCTGTTGCTGGCGCTGGCCACGCTGCTGGCGCTGGGCTATCCGCTGGCTGACCTGTTAAACACCGCGGCACGTCTGCAGCCGGTATGCGGGCGCATGGAGGTTTTTAGTGCGCCGGGTAAAACCACCGTGGTGGTCGATTATGCCCATACCCCTGATGCGCTGGAAAAAGCGCTGCAGGCGGCGCGCCTGCACTGCACCGGGCAACTCTGGTGTGTCTTTGGCTGCGGCGGCGATCGCGACAAAGGCAAGCGCCCGCTGATGGGGGCGATTGCCGAAGAGTTCGCTGATGTTGTGGTCGTAACGGACGACAACCCGCGTACTGAAGAGCCACGCGCCATTATCGACGACATTCTGGCAGGCATGCTGGACGCTGGTCGGGCAAAAGTGATGGAAGGTCGCGCCGAAGCGGTGACCAACGCCATTATGCAGGCGAAAGATAACGATGTGGTGCTGGTGGCGGGTAAAGGCCACGAGGATTACCAGATTGTCGGTACTCAGCGTCTCGATTATTCCGACCGCGTGACCGCGGCGCGTCTGCTGGGGGGTGATCGCATGATTCGCGTAACGCTCAGCCAACTTGCCGGTATTCTCGGCGGCGAACTGAAAGGGCACGATCTCTCCCTTGATGCCGTCACCACCGATACGCGTAAGTTGACGCCTGGCTGCCTGTTTGTGGCGCTCAAAGGTGAACGTTTTGATGCCCACGATTTTGTCGAACAGGCAAAAGAGGGTGGGGCGGGCGCACTGCTGGTGAGTCGTCCCCTGGATATCGACCTGCCGCAGGTGGTGGTGAAAGACACCCGTCTGGCATTCGGTGAGCTGGCGGCATGGGTTCGCGCTCAGGTTCCGGCACGCGTGGTGGCGTTAACGGGCTCTTCTGGCAAAACCTCCGTGAAAGAGATGACGGCGGCGATTCTCAGCCAGTGCGGAAACACGCTCTACACCGCAGGTAACCTGAATAACGATATCGGCGTGCCGATGACGTTGCTGCGCTTAACCGCTGAATATGATTATGCGGTCATTGAATTAGGCGCTAATCACCAGGGCGAAATTGCCTGGACCGTCAGCCTGACGCGCCCGGAAGCCGCACTGGTCAACAACCTGGCGGCGGCGCATCTGGAGGGCTTTGGCTCCCTGGCGGGAGTGGCGAAAGCGAAAGGCGAAATCTTCACCGGTCTGCCTGAAAACGGCATCGCTATTATGAATGCCGATAACAATGACTGGCTGAACTGGCAGAGTATCATCGGCGATCGTAAAGTCTGGCGTTTTTCACCGAATACCGCCAACAGCGATTTCACCGCGACAAATGTGCACGTGACTTCCCATGGCACCGAGTTCACGATGCAAACGCCTGGCGGGAGCATTGATGTGCTGCTGCCGTTGCCGGGGCGTCACAATATTGCCAATGCACTGGCGGCGGCGGCGCTGTCGATGGCCGTTGGCGCGACGCTGGAGGCGATCAAAACCGGTCTGGCGAATTTAGAAGCGGTGCCGGGGCGTCTGTTCCCTGTCCAGTTGGCGGAAAATCAACTGCTGCTCGATGACTCCTATAACGCCAACGTTGGCTCAATGACCGCAGCGGTACAGGTTCTGTCTGAAATGCCGGGTTATCGGGTGCTGGTGGTCGGTGATATGGCTGAGTTAGGCGGCGAAAGTGAAGCCTGCCATGTGCAGGTGGGCGAAGCGGCGAAAGCGGCGGGTATCGACTGTGTCTTGAGCGCAGGGAAACTGAGCAAAGCCATCAGCGACGCGAGCGGGGTTGGCGAACATTTTGCGGATAAAACCGCGCTGGTCGCACGTCTTAACGCGCTGATCGTTGAACAAAAAATAATGACTATTTTAGTGAAGGGTTCACGTAGTGCCGCCATGGAAGAGGTAGTACGCGCATTACAGGAGAAAGGATCATGTTAGTTTGGCTGGCCGAACATTTGGTCAAATATTATTCCGGCTTTAACGTCTTTTCCTATCTGACGTTTCGCGCCATTGTCAGCCTGCTGACCGCGCTGTTCATCTCATTGTGGATGGGACCGCGCATGATCGCCCGTCTGCAAAAACTCTCCTTCGGCCAGGTCGTGCGTAACGATGGTCCGGAGTCCCACTTCAGTAAACGTGGAACGCCAACGATGGGCGGGATCATGATCCTCACGGCGATCGTCATTTCTGTTCTGCTGTGGGCGTATCCATCCAACCCGTACGTCTGGTGCGTGCTGGTGGTGCTGATTGGTTACGGCATTATCGGCTTCGTCGATGACTACCGCAAAGTGGTCCGCAAAGACACCAAGGGCCTGATTGCCCGCTGGAAATATTTCTGGATGTCGGTCATTGCGCTGGGCGTCGCTTTCGCGTTGTATCTGGCAGGCAAAGATACGCCAGCGACAGAGTTGGTCGTGCCGTTCTTCAAGGATGTCATGCCGCAGCTTGGGCTGTTCTACGTTCTTCTGGCGTATTTTGTGATTGTCGGTACCGGCAACGCGGTGAACCTGACCGACGGTCTGGATGGTCTGGCGATTATGCCAACTGTTTTCGTCGCGGGTGGTTTCGCATTGGTGGCGTGGGCGACTGGCAACATGAATTTCGCCAACTATCTGCATATTCCGTATCTACGCCACGCCGGGGAACTGGTGGTCGTCTGTACGGCGATCGTCGGGGCAGGCTTAGGTTTCCTGTGGTTTAACACCTATCCGGCACAGGTCTTTATGGGCGACGTCGGTTCGTTGGCGCTGGGTGGCGCGCTCGGTATTATCGCCGTGCTGCTGCGTCAGGAGTTCCTGCTGGTGATCATGGGCGGAGTGTTTGTAGTGGAGACCCTGTCGGTCATATTGCAGGTCGGCTCCTTCAAGCTGCGCGGTCAGCGTATTTTCCGTATGGCGCCGATTCATCACCACTATGAACTGAAAGGTTGGCCGGAACCGCGCGTGATTGTGCGCTTCTGGATTATTTCGCTGATGCTGGTCCTGATTGGCCTGGCAACGCTGAAGGTACGTTAATCATGGCTGATTACCAGGGTAAAAACGTCGTCATTATCGGTCTGGGGTTAACCGGACTCTCTTGCGTGGACTTTTTCCTCGCTCGTGGCGTCACCCCTCGCGTGATGGATACCCGTGCGACACCGCCGGGACTGGATAAGTTACCGGAAGCGGTAGAACGCCATGTCGGTAGTCTGAACGACGACTGGTTGCTGGCGGCGGATTTGATTGTGGCAAGCCCTGGTATCGCGCTTGCGCATCCTTCGTTGAGCGCGGCGTCCGCTGCGGGCGTTGAGATCGTCGGTGATATTGAACTGTTCTGTCGCGAAGCGCAGGCACCGATAGTGGCGATTACGGGATCCAACGGAAAAAGCACGGTCACGACACTGGTTGGTGAAATGGCGAAAGCGGCCGGCGTGAACGTTGGCGTGGGCGGCAACATTGGTCTGCCTGCGTTGATGCTGCTGGATGCAGAACGCGAACTGTATGTGCTTGAACTCTCCAGCTTCCAGCTGGAAACCACGTTCAGCCTGCAGGCGGCTGCGGCCACCATTCTGAACGTTACCGAGGATCACATGGACCGGTATCCGTTTGGTTTGCAACAGTATCGTGCGGCAAAACTGCGCGTTTACGAGAACGCGAAAGTCTGCGTGGTCAATGCTGATGATGCGCTGACGATGCCGATTCGTGGTGCCGATGAGCGCTGCGTGAGCTTTGGCGTCAATATGGGCGATTATCATCTTAACCGTCAGCAGGGCGAAACCTGGCTGCGCGTCAAAGGTGAGAAGATCCTGAACGTGAAAGAGATGACGCTTTCCGGTCAGCATAACTACACCAACGCCCTGGCGGCGCTGGCGCTGGCTGATGCCGTAGGCCTGCCGCGCGCCAGCAGTCTGAAAGCGCTGACGACATTCACCGGGCTGGCGCATCGTTTCCAGCTGGTGCTGGAACATAACGGCGTACGCTGGATTAACGACTCGAAGGCCACCAATGTCGGCAGCACCGAAGCGGCGCTGAACGGTCTGCACGTTGACGGTACGTTGCATCTGCTGCTGGGCGGCGATGGCAAATCGGCGGACTTCACTTCGCTGCGTCGTTATCTGGAAGGCGATCGCGTGCGGATGTACTGCTTCGGCCGCGATGGCGCGCAACTGGCGGCGCTGCGACCGGACATCGCGGAACAAACCGAGACGATGGAAGAGGCCATGCGCCTGCTGGCGCCTCGCGTGAAGCCGGGCGACATGGTGTTGCTGTCTCCGGCCTGCGCCAGTCTCGATCAGTTTAAGAATTTTGAGCAACGGGGCGATGTCTTTACCCGTCTGGCGAAGGAGTTGGGTTGATGCGTTTATCTCTCCCTCGCCTGAGAATGCCGCGCCTGCCGGGATTTGGCATCCTGGGATGGGTTTTTGCGGCGCTTAAAGGCTGGGTGATGGCCTCACGGGACAAAGATTCTGACAGCCTGATCATGTACGATCGCGTGCTGCTATGGCTGACGTTAGGCCTTGCGGCGATCGGTTTTATCATGGTGACGTCAGCATCCATGCCCGTTGGGCAGCGTCTGGCGGGCGATCCGTTTCTGTTTGCCAAGCGTGATGCGCTCTACATTTTTCTGGCATTTTGTCTGGCGATGATCACGCTGCGTCTGCCGATGGAGTTCTGGCAGAAGTACAGCACCACGATGCTGATCGCCTCGATCATTATGCTGTTGATCGTGCTGGTGGTGGGGGAGTTCGGTGAACGGGGCATCGCGTTGGATTGCATTAGGTCCTCTGCGTATTCAGCCTGCTGAGTTTACCAAGCTGTCGCTGTTCTGCTATCTGGCGAACTACCTGGTGCGCAAGGTTGACGAAGTCCGAAATAACCTGCGCGGCTTTTTAAAGCCGATGGGCGTGATTCTGGTTCTGGCGATCCTGCTGCTGGCGCAGCCTGATCTTGGTACGGTGGTGGTGCTGTTCGTGACCACGCTGGCGATGCTGTTTCTGGCCGGGGCGAAGTTGTGGCAGTTCATCGCCATTATCGGCATGGGGATTTCAGCGGTCGTTCTGCTGATCCTTGCCGAACCGTATCGTATTCGCCGTGTGACCTCGTTCTGGAACCCGTGGGAAGATCCGTTTGGTAGCGGATACCAGCTCACCCAATCACTGATGGCGTTCGGTCGCGGTGAAATGTGGGGGCAAGGATTGGGTAATTCGGTACAAAAACTGGAGTATCTGCCGGAGGCGCATACGGACTTTATCTTCGCCATCATTGGGGAAGAACTGGGTTATATCGGTGTGGTATTGGCGCTTTTAATGGTATTCTTCGTCGCTTTTCGCGCGATGTCGATTGGCCGCAAAGCGCTACAGATCGACCACCGTTTTTCCGGGTTTTTGGCCTGCTCCATCGGTATTTGGTTTAGTTTTCAGGCACTGGTGAACGTCGGCGCGGCGGCAGGAATGCTGCCAACCAAAGGTCTGACGCTGCCGCTCATCAGTTATGGTGGCTCGAGTTTGCTGATTATGTCGACAGCTATCATGTTTTTGTTGCGAATTGATTATGAAACGCGTCTGGAAAAAGCGCAGGCGTTTACACGAGGTTCACGATGAGTGGTCAAGCGAAGCGGTTAATGGTGATGGCGGGCGGTACCGGTGGACACGTGTTCCCGGGACTGGCGGTCGCGCACCATTTAATGACCCAGGGCTGGGAAGTTCGCTGGCTGGGTACCGCAGATCGTATGGAAGCGGATTTAGTGCCAAAACATGGCATCGACATTGACTTCATCCGTATCTCGGGATTGCGTGGGAAAGGCGTGAAAGCGCTGTTGGCCGCCCCTTTGCGTATTTTTAACGCATGGCGTCAGGCGCGCGCGATCATGAAGCATTTTAAACCCGACGTGGTGTTGGGAATGGGCGGCTACGTTTCTGGTCCCGGCGGCCTGGCCGCGTGGTCACTGGGCATTCCGGTCGTATTGCACGAGCAAAATGGTATCGCCGGGTTAACCAACAAATGGCTGGCGAAAATTGCCACTAAAGTGATGCAGGCATTTCCTGGCGCGTTCCCGAAAGCGGAAGTCGTGGGCAATCCGGTTCGCACCGACGTGCTCGCGCTGCCGCTACCGCAGGATCGTCTGGCAGGACGCGAAGGTCCGATCCGTGTGCTGGTGGTGGGCGGATCGCAGGGCGCTCGCGTCCTGAATCAGACTTTACCGCAGGTTGCCGCCAGACTGGGTGACGCGGTAACCATCTGGCATCAGAGTGGCAAAGGCGCGCAGCAGACCGTAGAACAGGCTTATGCCGAGGCGGGGCAACCGCAGCATAAGGTGACGGAATTTATTGATGACATGGCGGCCGCCTATGCGTGGGCCGATGTCGTGGTTTGTCGTTCTGGCGCATTAACGGTAAGTGAGATTGCCGCTGCCGGTTTACCCGCGCTATTTGTGCCTTTTCAGCATAAAGACCGACAGCAGTACTGGAATGCGCTGCCGCTGGAAAAAGCGGGCGCAGCCAAAATTCTCGAGCAGCCGCAGTTTACTGTGGATGCTGTCGCCAGCACCCTGGCCGGGTGGTCGCGAGAAAGTTTGTTAACCATGGCAGAACGTGCCCGCGCTGCATCCATTCCGGATGCCACTGAGCGTGTCGCCACTGAAGTGAGCCGGGCTGCCCGGGCGTAATTGTAGCGGTGCCTTTTGCATCGCAGGTTTTTTCGAAGTTAATGGCGTAAAGAATGAATACACAACAACTGGCAAAACTGCGTTCCATCGTGCCCGAAATGCGTCGCGTTCGGCACATCCACTTTGTCGGCATCGGTGGTGCCGGGATGGGCGGTATTGCCGAAGTTCTTGCCAATGAAGGGTATCAGATCAGTGGTTCCGATTTAGCGCCAAACCCGGTGACGCAGCAGTTAATGAACCTGGGCGCAACGATTTATTTCAATCATCGCCCGGAAAACGTCCTTAATGCGAGCGTGGTTGTGGTTTCCAGCGCCATCTCTGCCGATAACCCGGAGATTGTGGCGGCGCATGAAGCGCGTATCCCGGTCATTCGTCGCGCGGAGATGCTGGCAGAATTAATGCGTTTTCGTCACGGCATTGCGATAGCCGGAACGCACGGTAAAACAACCACTACCGCGATGGTCTCCAGCATTTACGCGGAAGCTGGACTGGATCCGACCTTCGTTAATGGCGGTCTGGTGAAAGCGGCAGGCGTGCATGCGCGTCTGGGCCATAGCCGTTACTTAATTGCGGAAGCGGATGAGAGCGACGCGTCGTTCCTGCATCTGCAGCCGATGGTGGCGATTGTCACCAATATCGAAGCCGATCACATGGATACTTACCATGGCGATTTCGAAAATTTAAAACAGACGTTTATTAATTTCCTGCATAACCTGCCGTTTTATGGTCGTGCGGTGATGTGTGTTGATGACCCTGTGATCCGCGAGCTGTTGCCGCGCGTGGGACGTCAGACCACAACTTATGGCTTTAGCGATGACGCTGACGTTCGCGTTGAAGATTATCAGCAGGTGGGGCCGCAGGGGCATTTCACCCTGTTGCGTCAAGGGATGCCGGCGCTGCGCGTGACGTTGAATGCGCCCGGTCGCCATAACGCCCTCAACGCAGCGGCGGCCGTCGCCGTCGCGACGGAAGAAGGTATTGAAGACGACGCCATTCTGCGCGCGCTGGAAAGCTTCCAGGGTACCGGGCGCCGTTTTGATTTCCTCGGTGAATTCCCGCTTGAGCCGGTTAACGGTAAAACCGGTACGGCAATGCTGGTGGATGATTATGGTCATCACCCGACGGAAGTGGACGCGACCATTAAAGCGGCGCGGGCGGGATGGCCGGACAAAAATCTGGTGATGCTGTTTCAGCCGCACCGTTTCACGCGTACGCGTGATCTGTATGACGACTTTGCCAACGTGCTGACCCAGGTTGATGCGTTGCTGATCCTGGATGTGTACGCGGCGGGCGAAGCGCCGATTCCAGGGGCGGACAGCCGTTCGCTGTGCCGCACGATTCGCGGTCGCGGAAAAATAGACCCGATTCTGGTTTCCGATCCGGCGCAGGTTGCAGAAATGCTGGCACCCGTATTAACCGGCAACGACTTGATTCTGGTGCAGGGTGCGGGAAATATCGGCAAAATCGCGCGTTCCTTAGCTGAAATCAAACTGAAGCCGCAAATTCAGGAGGACGAACAACATGGCTGATAAAATCGCGGTCCTGCTAGGCGGTACCTCTGCTGAACGTGATGTCTCGCTGAATTCCGGCGCGGCAGTGCTGGCCGGTTTACGTGAAGGCGGTGTGGATGCGCATCCGGTCGATCCGAAAGAGGTCGACGTGACGCAGCTGAAATCGATGGGCTTTCAGAAAGTTTTTATCGCCCTGCATGGTCGTGGCGGGGAAGACGGAACCTTACAGGGACTGCTGGAGCTGGTTGGCTTGCCTTATACCGGCAGCGGCGTGATGGCATCGGCGATCTCCATGGATAAACTGCGCAGCAAGCTGCTGTGGCAGGGGGGCGGGATTACCTGTCGCGCTGTGGGTCTCGCTGACGCGATCTCAGTTTGAAAAAGGCCTTGCTGAAGAACAGGTTAAGCAAATTTCTGCGCTGGGTTTACCGCTGATTGTGAAGCCCAGCCGTGAAGGGTCCAGCGTGGGAATGTCGAAAGTGTCAGAATATGACGCTTTACAGGATGCATTAACGCTGGCATTTCAGCATGATGAAGACGTTCTGATCGAGAAATGGCTCAGCGGTCCAGAATTTACGGTAGCGATTGTGGGTGAAGAAATTTTACCCGCAATTCGTATCCAACCCGCAGGAACCTTCTATGATTATGAGGCGAAGTATCTGTCTGATGAAACACAGTATTTCTGCCCTGCGGGTCTGGAAAGCGAACAAGAGGCTATTTTGCAGGAATTAGTGCTGAAAGCATGGACAACCCTGGGCTGTAAAGGCTGGGGGGCGCATTGACGTCATGCTGGATAACGATGGCCAGTTTTATCTGCTGGAAGCGAATACCTCACCGGGAATGACCAGCCACAGTCTGGTGCCAATGGCGGCGCGACAGGCGGGGATGAGTTTCTCGCAGTTGGTGGTACGAATTCTGGCGTTGGCGGACTGATATGTCGCAGGCTGCGCTGAACACGCGAAACAGTGAAGAAGAGACTTCTTCCTCACGTCGCAATAATGGAACGCGTCTTGCAGGGATTTTCTTCCTGCTGACGGTGCTGTGTACCGTGCTGGTCAGCGGCTGGGTTGTGTTGGGGTGGATGGAAGATGCGCAGCGTTTGCCGCTGTCAAAGCTGGTGTTAACCGGTGAGCGCCATTACACGAAGAATGATGATATTCGCCAGTCGATTCTGGCGCTGGGCGCGCCAGGCACCTTTATGACTCAGGATGTGAATATCATCCAGAGCCAGATTGAACGCTTGCCATGGATTAAGCAGGCCAGCGTCAGAAAGCAATGGCCTGATGAATTGAAGATTCATCTGGTTGAATATGTGCCGATTGCGCGATGGAATGATCAGCATATGGTAGACGCCGAAGGAAATGCCTTCAGCGTGCCGGCCGATCGCACCAGTAAGCAGGTTTTACCTATGTTATCTGGCCCGGAAGGCAGTGCGAGTGAAGTGTTGCAGGGATATCGTGAAATGTCGCAGGTGTTGGCGAAAGACCGGTTTACCCTAAAGGAAGCGGCAATGACCGCACGTCGTTCCTGGCAGTTGACGCTTAATAACGATATTAAGCTCAACCTTGGCAGGGGCGACACGATGAAACGTTTGGCTCGCTTTGTAGAACTTTACCCGGTTTTACAGCAGCAGGCGCAAACCGATGGCAAACGGATTAGCTACGTTGATTTGCGTTATGACTCGGGGGGCGGCAGTAGGGTGGGTTCCCTTACCTCCTGAGGAATCTAATCAGCAACAGAATCAGGCACAGGCAGAACAACAATGATCAAGGCGACGGACAGAAAACTGGTAGTTGGACTGGAGATTGGCACCGCGAAGGTCGCCGCTTTAGTAGGGGAAGTTCTGCCCGACGGTATGGTCAATATCATTGGCGTGGGCAGTTGCCCGTCACGGGGGGATGGATAAAGGCGGGGTGAACGACCTCGAATCCGTGGTGAAATGCGTGCAGCGCGCCATTGACCAGGCAGAACTGATGGCAGATTGCCAGATTTCATCAGTCTATCTGGCGCTTTCGGGCAAACACATTAGCTGTCAGAATGAAATCGGCATGGTGCCGATTTCGGAAGAAGAAGTGACGCAGGAAGACGTGGAAAACGTCGTGCATACCGCGAAATCAGTGCGCGTTCGCGATGAGCACCGTGTTCTGCACGTTATCCCGCAGGAATATGCGATTGACTATCAGGAAGGGATTAAAAACCCGGTCGGTCTTTCCGGTGTTCGCATGCAGGCAAAAGTGCATTTGATCACCTGCCACAACGATATGGCGAAGAACATTGTTAAAGCCGTGGAACGTTGTGGCCTGAAAGTTGACCAACTGATATTCGCCGGACTGGCGGCCAGTTATTCCGTCTTGACGGAAGATGAACGTGAACTGGGCGTCTGCGTCGTCGATATTGGTGGTGGTACAATGGACATCGCCGTTTATACTGGCGGAGCCTTGCGCCATACCAAAGTGATCCCTTATGCAGGTAATGTGGTCACCAGCGACATCGCGTATGCCTTCGGTACGCCGCCGAGCGACGCCGAAGCGATTAAAGTTCGCCACGGCTGCGCGCTGGGATCCATCGTCGGAAAAGATGAAAGCGTTGAAGTGCCAAGCGTGGGTGGACGTCCACCGCGCAGTCTGCAACGACAGACGCTGGCAGAGGTGATTGAGCCGCGTTATACCGAACTGCTCAATCTGGTCAACGAAGAGATATTGCAATTACAGGAACAGCTTCGCCAGCAAGGGGTAAAACATCACCTGGCGGCGGGGATTGTACTGACCGGTGGCGCGGCGCAAATTGAAGGTCTTGCCGCCTGTGCCCAGCGCGTGTTCCATACGCAAGTGCGTATCGGTGCGCCGCTGAATATTACCGGTCTGACGGATTACGCTCAGGAGCCGTATTACTCAACGGCGGTGGGGCTGCTTCACTACGGGAAAGAGTCCCATTTAAGTGGCGAAGCGGAAGTAGAAAAACGTGTTACGGCTTCAGTCGGCTCCTGGATTAAACGTCTTAACAGCTGGCTGCGAAAAGAGTTTTAATTTTTTATGAGGCCGGCGAAAATTACGGCCTCAGGCGACAGGCACAACGGAGAGAGAAACTATGTTTGAACCTATGGAACTGACCAACGACGCGGTGATTAAAGTCATCGGCGTCGGTGGCGGCGGCGGTAATGCCGTTGAACACATGGTGCGCGAGCGCATTGAGGGTGTTGAATTCTTCGCGGTAAATACCGACGCTCAGGCGTTGCGAAAGACGGCGGTTGGCCAGACTATTCAGATCGGTAGCGGTATTACCAAAGGTCTGGGTGCGGGTGCGAACCCGGAAGTTGGTCGCAATGCAGCAGATGAAGACCGTGAAGCGCTGCGTGCCGCGCTTGACGGAGCTGACATGGTGTTCATCGCCGCAGGCATGGGCGGCGGTACCGGTACCGGTGCAGCGCCAGTGGTTGCGGAAGTGGCTAAAGATTTAGGGATCCTGACCGTTGCGGTCGTGACCAAGCCTTTCAATTTTGAAGGCAAAAAGCGCATGGCTTTCGCCGAGCAGGGGATTACTGAGCTGTCCAAGCATGTGGACTCGCTGATCACCATCCCGAATGACAAACTGCTGAAAGTCCTCGGTCGTGGTATCTCCTTGCTCGACGCGTTTGGCGCGGCGAACGACGTGCTGAAAGGCGCGGTGCAGGGTATCGCGGAACTGATCACCCGTCCGGGTCTGATGAACGTCGACTTTGCTGACGTACGCACCGTGATGTCTGAAATGGGCTATGCGATGATGGGTTCCGGCGTGGCGAGCGGTGAAGACCGTGCGGAAGAAGCCGCTGAAATGGCGATCTCTTCTCCGCTGCTGGAAGATATCGATCTGTCGGGTGCGCGTGGCGTACTGGTCAACATCACGGCCGGCTTCGACCTGCGTCTGGATGAGTTCGAAACCGTGGGTAACACCATCCGTGCTTTTGCATCGGATAACGCAACCGTGGTGATCGGTACCTCTCTCGACCCGGATATGAACGACGAGCTGCGTGTCACCGTTGTTGCTACCGGTATCGGTATGGACAAGCGTCCTGAAATTACCCTGGTCACCAATAAACAGGTGCAGCAGCCGGTGATGGACCGTTACCAGCAGCACGGCATGGCACCGTTGACGCAAGAGCAGAAACCGGTCGCGAAAGTGGTGAACGACAATACGCCGCAAACCGCGAAAGAACCGGATTATCTGGATATCCCTGCGTTCCTGCGTAAGCAAGCTGACTAAGAATTGGCTGGAATTTGGGATTCGAGGCTCTTTGTGCTAAACTGGCCCACCGAATGTATAGTACACTTCGGTTGGATAGGTAATTTGGCGAGATTATACGATGATCAAACAAAGGACACTTAAACGTATCGTTCAGGCGACTGGCGTCGGTTTGCATACCGGCAAGAAAGTCACCCTGACATTACGCCCTGCGCCGGCTAATACCGGGGTCATCTATCGTCGCACCGACTTGAATCCACCGGTAGATTTCCCGGCCGATGCCAAATCTGTGCGTGATACCATGCTCTGTACGTGTCTGGTTAATGAGCATGATGTACGGATTTCAACCGTTGAGCATCTTAACGCTGCTCTGGCGGGTCTGGGTATCGATAACATTGTTATCGAAGTCGATGCTCCGGAAATCCCGATCATGGATGGCAGTGCTGCTCCGTTTGTCTACCTGCTGCTTGACGCCGGTATTGAAGAACTGAACAGCGCCAAGAAATTTGTACGCATTAAAGAGACTGTTCGGGTCGAAGATGGCGACAAGTGGGCCGAGTTCAGACCGTTCAATGGTTTTACGTTGGATTTCACCATCGACTTTAATCATCCGGCGATCGACTCCAGCACTCAGCGCTATGCGATGAATTTCTCTGCTGACGCGTTCATGCGCCAGATCAGCCGCGCGCGTACTTTTGGTTTCATGCGTGATATCGAATATCTGCAGTCCCGTGGCCTGTGCCTGGGCGGTAGCTTCGATTGTGCCATCGTTGTTGACGATTATCGCGTACTGAACGAAGACGGTCTGCGTTTTGAAGATGAATTCGTTCGTCACAAAATGCTCGACGCCATTGGCGACCTGTTCATGTGTGGTCACAATATTATTGGTGCATTTACCGCGTATAAATCCGGTCATGCATTGAATAACAAACTGCTGCAGGCCGTCCTGGCAAAACAGGAAGCCTGGGAGTTTGTGACCTTCCAGGACGACGCAGAACTGCCGCTGGCTTTCAAAGCGCCTTCGACCGTACTGGCATAACGACACAGGTTGTCGCATAAATTCGACTGGTAAATCTGGCACTCTCTCCGGCCAGGTAAGCCAGTCGTTTTTTTTGGCATTTTTCTGCTCTGCCTGTCATCAAAAGCGTCATTCGGTATTGTTCGTGCACATACCGAATAGCGATGCTGTGCGAACGCTGCTTTCTTAAGCACTTTTACCCGCAACTTCTCATCAATACTGCTGTAGTGCCTGCGCATTAATGATAAGATTTGTGCGCAAAAAACGTTTTGAATAACACGATTGGGATGGCAATAACGTGAGTGGAATACTGACGCGCTGGCGACAGTTAGGTAGACGCTATTTCTGGCCGCATCTCTTATTAGGGATGGTCGCGGCGAGCTTTGGTCTGCCCGCGCTCGGGAACAGCGTTGAGCCGACGACGCCTGCAAAAGCAGCAGCCAGCAGCCACGATCAAAGCGTTAAAGTCAATTTCAGCCAGCTGGCATTGCTGGAAGCGAGCAATCGTCGCCCTAATTTCACCGTCGACTACTGGCACCAGCATGCTATTCGTACGGTCATCCGTCATCTTTCCTTCGCAATGGCACCACAGGCGCTGCCCGTTGCTGAAGAACCGTTACCGCTCCAGGCGCACCATTTAGCCTTACTGAACACACTCAGCGCGATGCTGACTCAGGAAGGGATGCCTTCGGCAAGTGCGCCGTGTATAACGTATGCTCATTTTACGCCTCAGGCCGTATTCACCGTTCCCGCCTGGATCAGTCAGGCGCAGGGGATCCGCGCCGGCCCTCAACGCCTCAGCTAAAAAAACCCAATAAACTTCATTACATTATTATGACCCCACATCGCGGGGCGTTTGAGATTTTAATATGCTAATCAAATTATTAACGAAAGTATTCGGTAGCCGTAACGATCGTACGTTGCGTCGTATGCGTAAAGCAGTTGCAGTGATCAATGCCATGGAACCGGAGATGGAAAAACTCTCCGATGAGGAACTGAAAGCGAAAACGGGTGAATTCCGTGCGCGCCTGGAAAAAGGCGAAAGCGTGGAAAGCCTGATTCCGGAAGCGTTTGCTGTCGTACGTGAGGCCAGTAAGCGTGTATTCGGCATGCGTCACTTCGACGTTCAGTTGCTCGGTGGGATGGTGCTTAACGAACGCTGCATCGCGGAAATGCGTACCGGTGAAGGTAAAACCCTGACGGCAACGTTGCCCGCTTACCTGAATGCGCTGAGCGGCAAAGGCGTTCACGTCGTTACCGTGAACGACTACCTGGCGCAGCGTGACGCTGAAAACAACCGCCCGCTATTCGAATTCCTGGGTATGACCGTCGGCATCAACCTGCCGGGGATGCCTGCGCCAGCCAAGCGCGAAGCCTATGCCGCTGACATTACCTACGGCACTAACAACGAATATGGCTTTGACTACCTGCGTGACAACATGGCGTTCAGCCCTGAAGAGCGTGTACAGCGTAAGCTGCACTATGCGTTGGTGGATGAGGTTGACTCCATTCTGATCGATGAAGCGCGTACGCCACTGATCATTTCCGGCCCGGCGGAAGACAGCTCGGAAATGTACAAGAAAGTGAACAAAATCATCCCGCACCTGATTCGTCAGGAGAAAGAAGATTCCGACACCTTCCAGGGCGAAGGTCACTTCTCCGTCGATGAAAAAGCGCGTCAGGTTAACCTGACCGAACGCGGGCTGGTATTGATAGAAGAACTGCTGGTGAAAGAAGGCATTATGGATGAAGGCGAGTCGCTGTACTCTCCGGGCAACATTATGCTGATGCACCACGTGACTGCGGCGCTGCGTGCACACGCGCTGTTCACCCGCGACGTTGACTACATCGTCAAAGACGGTGAAGTCATCATCGTTGACGAACACACCGGTCGTACCATGCAGGGCCGTCGCTGGTCCGATGGCCTGCACCAGGCTGTAGAAGCGAAAGAGGGTGTGGAGATCCAGAACGAGAACCAGACGCTGGCCTCGATCACTTTCCAGAACTACTTCCGTCTGTATGAAAAACTGGCCGGTATGACCGGTACGGCAGATACCGAAGCGTTCGAGTTCAGCTCAATCTATAAACTGGATACCGTGGTGGTGCCGACTAACCGTCCGATGATCCGTAAGGATATGCCGGATCTGGTTTATATGACCGAAGCAGAAAAAATCCAGGCGATCATTGAAGATATCAAAGAGCGCACAGCCAATGGTCAGCCGGTTCTGGTGGGGACTATTTCCATCGAGAAATCCGAAGTGGTTTCTAATGAACTGACCAAAGCCGGTATCAAGCACAACGTGCTGAACGCCAAATTCCACGCCAACGAAGCTGCGATTGTTGCGCAGGCAGGCTACCCGGCAGCAGTGACCATCGCCACCAACATGGCCGGTCGTGGTACGGATATTGTGCTGGGTGGTAGCTGGCAGGCAGAAGTGGCCGCGCTGGAGAACCCAACGCCAGAGCAAATTGCACAGATTAAAGCTGACTGGCAGGTTCGTCATGAAGCGGTGCTGGCGTCCGGTGGTTTGCACATCATTGGTACTGAACGCCATGAATCTCGCCGTATCGATAACCAGCTGCGCGGTCGTTCCGGTCGTCAGGGGGGATGCGGGTTCTTCGCGTTTCTACCTGTCGATGGAAGATGCGTTGATGCGTATTTTTGCCTCTGACCGCGTGTCCGGCATGATGCGTAAACTGGGGATGAAACCGGGCGAGGCTATTGAGCACCCGTGGGTCACTAAAGCGATTGCCAATGCGCAGCGTAAAGTGGAAAGCCGCAACTTCGATATTCGTAAGCAACTGCTGGAATATGATGATGTTGCTAACGATCAGCGTCGCGCAATTTATAGCCAGCGTAATGAATTGCTGGATGTCAGCGACGTTAGCGAAACCATTAACAGCATCCGTGAGGACGTGTTTAAAGTCACCATTGATGCTTACATTCCGCCACAGTCTCTGGAAGAAATGTGGGATGTTCCGGGCCTGCAGGAACGTCTGAAAAATGACTTTGATTTGGATATGCCGATTGCAGAATGGCTGGATAAAGAGCCGGAGCTGCATGAAGAGACGTTACGTGAGCGTATCCTGGCGCAGGCCATCGAAGTGTATCAGCGCAAAGAAGAAGTGGTTGGCGCAGAGATGATGCGTCACTTTGAAAAAGGCGTCATGTTGCAAACGCTTGATTCCCTGTGGAAAGAGCACCTCGCAGCGATGGATTACCTGCGTCAGGGTATCCACCTGCGTGGCTATGCGCAGAAAGATCCGAAGCAGGAATATAAGCGTGAATCCTTCGCGATGTTCGCGTCCATGCTGGAGTCACTGAAATACGAAGTGATCAGTACGTTGAGCAAAGTTCAGGTACGCATGCCGGAAGAAGTCGAAGCGATGGAGCAACAGCGTCGTGAAGAAGCAGAGCGTTTAGCGCAGATGCAGCAGCTGAGCCACCAGGATGATGACAGCGCCGCAGCGGCCGATCTGGCGGCGCAAACGGGCGAGCGTAAGGTGGGTCGTAACGATCCGTGTCCGTGTGGTTCCGGTAAAAAATACAAACAGTGCCACGGCCGTCTGAGCTAAGATCTGAATAATAACGATGAGGCGCAGGAAACTGCGCCTTTTTTTATGGATACGACAATATGAAAAAATTGAATATCGCCGTCGGGATTATCCGTAATCCGTATAACGAAATTTTTATCACCCAGCGTGCGCCTGACGCACATATGGCGAACAAACTGGAATTTCCTGGCGGAAAGATTGAGGCCGGAGAGACGCCGGAGCAGGCGCTGAGTCGCGAACTCGAGGAGGAGGTGGGAATTACGCCGGTAGGCGCCACACTTTTCGAGAAGCTGGAATATCAGTTTCCGGACAGGCATATCACGCTGTGGTTCTGGCTGGTCGAAAGCTGGAAAGGCGAGCCGTGGGGGGAAAGAAGGACAGCCTGGGAAATGGATTGCCACCGGGGTATTGCAGGCGGAGGATTTTCCACCGGCAAATGAACCCGTGATTGCGAAGTTAAAACAAAATCTGCAGGCCGGATAAGGCAGACCGTCATCCGGCAAAGTTTGGCGGGGTACTGCACCTGCCCGCCTGCGTGACGGCAGATTTACTCTTTCCCTTCGCTCCAGTCGTCGCTTTCGGAGAGATCGCCACTGCTGGGAATGCGTTTCTCTTCGGCAGCCCATTCGCCTAAATCGATTAACTGACAACGTTTTGAGCAGAACGGGCGATACGGACTTATCTCGCCCCATACTACTGTTTTGCCGCAGGTTGGGCAGTTTACGGTGATTGTCTCTGACATGTTTATTCCTTAACAGCAGGCCAGTTCGAAATCCAGGCGTTCAGGCACGACGCCATTATCGCTATCGAACGGCATAAAGCGGATCGCAAAACGGCTCTTATGACCTGAAATTTGCGGGTAAAGCTGTAAACCCAGCGGCAACTGCAGGCGCAGTAAATCTGCGTCTTCCCCGTTGTCCTGATAAAAGCCATTCAGGCTGGTTTGCTTACGGAACGGGGCTGAGTTGCGAATCAAATCCAGGATCAATGTCAGCGCCTGGTTTAGCGGGTTCAGACTGGCAAGCCAGCTATTGACTTGCGCATCACGCTGCGTTTGCGGCATATGCAGCCAGATATGTAGCGTCGGTAAATCAAAGCTGCAGCAACCGCCGGGAATGCTCAAACGCTGGCGGACCAGGGCAATCAGCCGATCCTCACGCAAAAACTGTCCCATACGCGGCGCGGAGATCAAAACACTGCCAGCCGTTTTTAATTGCTGGCGCAGAGCATCAATACGGCTCTGATCGACACCCGGGACTTCAATCCATGCCTGAAGCTTACGTTGCTGACGCTCAAGCTCTTTCAGTAATTCTGTACGCACTTCGCCACGTTCGAATACGTCCAACAAATCTCCGGCATTACGAAAGAAGTGCAGGGCATCTGAACTCTCTGCAATCGGTAAGCGGGTGGAGAGTTGTTGAATCAAAAATTCAATGCGCAACCATGTACGCATCTTCTCATTGAGAGGGTGTTCAAAAAGGACCTGGGTGTGCATTACGGTTTTTCCTGTGAGACAAACTGCGACGCAAGCTGGAGATAACGTGCGTGCAGGCGGGCGACATCCGACATGATGGAGTCTGGTGCGCCATTATTATCAATAACATCGTCTGCCACGGCAAGGCGCGCTTCACGCGATGCCTGGGCTGCGAGAATCTGTTCAACGTGCGCGCGCGTAACGTCGTCGCGCTGCATGGTCCGGGAAAGCTGCGTCTCGGGGGGTGACATCCACGACGAGCACGCGGTTTGCCTGGCGATAAAGGCCGTTTTCAACCAGCAATGGCACCACCCACAGCACGTAGGCAGACGTCACCTGTTGCAACTGACGTTGGGTCTCCTGCTGGATGAGCGGATGAAGCAAGGCACTGAGCCAGGCCTTCTCTTGCGGATCAGCAAAAATCCGTTCGCGCAGCAGACGACGGTGCAACGTGCCGTCTACGGCAATCAGTTCAGGGCCAAAATGTGCCGCTATGGCATCCAGTGCAGGTGTGCCCGGCTCGACCACCTGTCGGGCAATAATATCTGCGTCAATTATCTGAATTCCGAGATCAGCAAAGGCATTCGCGACGGTGCTTTTACCACTGCCAATGCCGCCAGTTAAGGCTACTGTATATCTCATACGTTTGCTTCCCGGGAATTCACTATGATAATCAATTGGTTAAATGTTGAACGTACACTGGCCATGATGACGCAGGGATCGCCTGCCTTTCACCAGGTAAATTTATGGGATTGTAGCGTAAAAAAAAGAGATTTTCGCAGTCTTGCGCGGCATTGATTAGTGCGTATGATAGCGTCACTGGAGTTGCGCTCTCATACCAATAGCCCTTAACCCCAGGAATCCGCACATGCGTATTGAAGAAGATCTGAAGTTAGGTTTCAAAGACGTTCTTATCCGCCCTAAGCGTTCTACTCTTAAAAGTCGTTCCGACGTTGAGCTGGAACGTCAATTCACCTTCAAACACTCAGGTCAGACCTGGTCCGGCGTTCCGATTATTGCTGCTAATATGGATACCGTCGGAACATTTGCGATGGCAACGGCTCTCGCCTCTTTCGATGTGCTGACCGCCGTTCATAAGCATTATACCGTTGAAGACTGGGCGGCCTTCGTTGGCACGGCGTCTGCTGATGTTCTCAAGCACGTTATGGTTTCTACCGGTACGTCCGATGCGGATTTCGAGAAGACCAAAGAGATTCTGGCGTTGGATCCGGCACTGAACTTTGTCTGCATCGATGTTGCCAATGGCTATTCCGAACACTTCGTCCAGTTCGTGTCGAAAGCGCGTGAAGCCTGGCCGACCAAAACCATTTGCGCCGGTAACGTGGTGACGGGCGAAATGTGTGAGGAGCTGGTTCTGTCCGGCGCGGATATCGTTAAGGTCGGGATTGGTCCGGGTTCCGTCTGCACCACCCGTGTGAAAACCGGTGTTGGTTATCCGCAACTGTCTGCGGTGATCGAATGTGCTGATGCGGCGCACGGTCTGGGTGGGATGATTGTCAGCGATGGCGGTTGTACCATGCCTGGAGATGTGGCGAAAGCATTCGGCGGCGGCGCTGATTTCGTGATGCTTGGCGGTATGCTGGCCGGTCACGAAGAGAGTGGCGGTAAAATCGTTGAAGAAAACGGCGAAAAATTCATGCTGTTCTACGGCATGAGCTCTGAATCCGCTATGACCCGTCATGTCGGTGGCGTTGCGCAGTATCGGGCTGCCGAAGGGAAAACCGTCAAGCTGCCGCTGCGTGGCCCGGTGGAGAACACCGCGCGCGATATCCTCGGCGGCCTGCGTTCAGCCTGTACCTATGTCGGCGCCTCTCGTCTGAAAGAGCTGACCAAACGTACGACGTTTATCCGGGTTCAGGAACAAGAAAACCGCGTTTTCAATAGCCTGTAATTTCCTGTACTGGCGCTGCATTCAGCGCCAGTTCTGCTTTTGGCTTTCCTTCGTTATCCCACGCCACTCATCGCATCGCCCAGATGGAAAATCGGTAAATACATCGCCACGACCAGTGTGCCGATGATAAGCCCGGTAATCACCAGCAGCGCAGGCTCCAGTAACGCCGCCAGGTTGTCCGCCAGTGCCTGGGTATGTTCATCATGATGACGGGCAAGATTGCGCAGCATGATATCCAGCGAACCTGAGGCTTCGCCTGTCCTGACCAGTTGCAGGCACAGCGGGCTAAATTCTTGCGCATTTTTGAGCGCCTGCCAGACGGGCACGCCGGTACTGATATCGTGCTGTACCTGTGCCAGTCGCAGTGCCCAGTAGGGGCACTGAATCGTCTCTTTCACACTCTCAAGTGCGGGTAAAAAAAGCGATCCCCGCTGTCTGAGTCAGTGCGAGGATAGTAAAGATTTGTGTGAGTTTCTGGCCCCGGATTAACGGTCCCATAACAGGCATGCGGAGTAATCCGCGCTGGCGCAGAATTTGCCATTCGGGCTTTCGGTTCAACAGACTATTGGCCACGATAAGCATGACGGCCAGCAGGATAATCAGCCAGCCCCAGCGTTGACTCCAGTCGGCAAACGCGATGATCCCCTGAGTGAGAGCAGGTAGCGGCGTGTTAAAGGTCTGGTAAATGGCAGCAAATTCAGGCAGGACAAAGTGAAGCATCGCCAGCACAACCATGGCCGCCATCGTTAAAATAATGATGGGGTAACGCAGCGCTTTTTTTGACCTTATCGGTTAACTGTCTTTGCGCCTTCTGTTGCCGGGCGAGTTCAAAGCAGCATTCATCCAGTTTCCCTGTCAGTTCACCGGTACGAATCATTGCCTGATACAGCGGCGGAAAGACATCTGGCCACTGCGCCAGCGCGCTGGAGAGTGGCGTACCGTGTTCCAGTTCGTACGCAAGACTCCCCAGCAATGCTTGCCACTGCTTGCTTGGTTGCTGTCCGGCGAGCAGTTCCAGCCCTTCGGAGAGTGTCAAACCCGCTTTCAGGAGCGTGGCGAGTTGGTGAATGACTTCCGTACATTGGTCATTGCGCCAAAGCGCACGTTTTACGCGCAAAAGTTTCACGCGAAGGGGCATGACCTGGCGTTGTTCCAGTTCTTGCATCAGCAGGAATCGGTTTCCTGCCCAGAGGGTTCCCTCCCCGGGCAGGCCATCGGGATACATTCCCTGCCAGTGCCATAGTTTGTTAGTGGACATTGGGCATTCCCAGAATACGCACCAGTTCCTCGAACGTGGTTAGCCCTTGATCGACGGCGCGGCACCCGCTTTCAAAGAGTGTGCTCATTCCAGCCTGTTTCGCATGGGCTTCCAGCGTTGCTGCTGAGATATCACTGGCTATTTGATGACGCAGTTCGGCAGTGATCGCGAGCAGTTCAAACAGCGCTGCGCGACCATAGAATCCGTGATAACAGTGTTCGCAGCCAACCGCCTGCCAGCGGGGAAGCGGCGTTGGATAGTATGCGGGCGGTAAACGAATCGGATCGTCAATAAGCCGCCGACAATGTGGACACAGCTTTCTGACCAGGCGTTGTGCCACGACCAGGGTTAACGCGGAAGAGAGCATCCAGCGCGCCACGCCCATTTGTTGTAAGCGCACCAGCGCTTCACAGGTTGAGTTAGTATGCAGCGTGGAAAGCACGAGATGCCCGGTCTGTGCGGCCTTAATGGCAATTTCTGCGGTTTCGCCGTCGCGGATTTCGCCCACCATGATGATATCAGGATCCTGACGTAGCAGTGCTCGTAACACGCCCTGAAAGGTCAGTCCGGCACGCGGATGGATCTGCGTCTGATTGATACCGTCGAGGGGAATTTCCACGGGATCTTCAACGCTACACAGGTTCACCTCCGGTGCGTTCCGCGTTTGCAACGCGCTATAAAGGGTGACTGTTTTACCGCTACCCGTAGGGCCGGTGACGAGGATCAGCCCTTGTGGTTGTTGCAGGGCGTGGATAAAGGCAGCGAGCTGCGTGTCATGCATTCCCAGCCTGGAGACATCCAGAGCCTGATTCACCTGTTGCAGCAACCGTAGCACGACCTTTTCGCCATAGCGGCAAGGAAGGGTGGCGATACGAAAAGAGACGGTAGCGCCGTTTAGCTCAACGGTAAATTGCCCGTCCTGCGGCAAGCGGTGTTTCGCGATATCCAGATGGCTTAACACTTTCAGGCGTGCCGTCAGGGCGATGCCGGTCTCTTTGGCGATATCGGGTAAGCTATGCAGCACGCCGTCAACCCGTAAGCGAAGGCGAACGTGATGCTCAGCGGGTTCTATGTGGATATCCGAGGCCCGTTTCGCCAGCGCGCTCTGTAATGTTTTATCCAGCACAACCGCTGCGCTGACGCTGCTTTCAGGTACCACGGAAGGCAACGAGGGTGAGGAGTGATGCTGGTGTTGTTCCATTTGCTGGCGCGTCCAGCAGGCAATCTCAATGCGGCGAGTTGTGGCGAAATGCAGGGCGTCCAGCAGTTCATGAGAAGGGGCATTTTCGACGGCAATGTGTACCGCATCGTTATTGGCATCAAGTAATATTCCCTGGTAGCGCTGGCACAGCGCGCTGAGTTGCGTCGTGTTCATGGCGCTTCCTTAATGGCTATCAAAGCGAAAGACATCTTCGCAGGCCTGTTTTAACGTGCTGTCATTCTGGATGTTGCAGTTACGCGTCCAGCCCGTAATGCCTTCTGCTTTGTCCCATCCCGGCGTCATGGTGACGCTAAGTCCGTTCAGGCTTTCCTGGCCGGTAAGAGAAACCACCCCATTTTCGACGCTCATTCCTGAGACATAGCGCGTTGTTGTAGGAGAGGGAATCCCGTTGACGCCTGCGTCGCAGGTGTCTGTGCCACCGTGCTCCAGGGCGCAGAGTTCGACGGCAGTGCGGTAGGGGACAAAGGTTTGCAGCATATCGGTCAGCGCCGCTTTGCGCAGATAGTTCTGATAAGCCGGAATGCCGATGGCGCTGAGGATGGCAATAATGCCGATGACGACCATCAGTTCAATAAGGGTAAATCCGCGTTGTTTATCCATTGTTCGCTCCTTGAGTGAGTGAACGTCACTTTGGCAAACGCCGGTACGCCAGGCGAGCAGCAAAAAATGAATCGGGAAGGTGGCTTCAGAGGAATATTATCGGTTTGCAGCCGTAAGACATGTTGTTGCGAGGCACTACGAGGAATTTAATGGCGGGAAGGGTCAAGAAGACCCGATAAGCAGCGCGTTATCGGGCCGTATCATGATTACGCGTTAGCGAAGCGCATGGACAAATCGAGCGCCCGGAGATGCTTGGTTAGCGCACCAACGGAGATAAAATCGACGCCGGTTTCCGCGAATTCCCGCAGCGTTTCGTGGGTTACGTTGCCGGAAACTTCCAGGCGCGCCTGGCCGTTGGTCCGTTTTACCGCCTCACGCATCTGTTCTGTTTCAAAGTTGTCCAGCATGATGATGTCGGCACCGGCTTTCAGCGCATCGTCCAGTTCATCGAGGTTTTCAACTTCGACTTCTACAGGCACATCCGGATGTAGCCAGAAGGCTTTTTCCACCGCCTGACGCACTGAGCCGGAAGCAATAATGTGGTTCTCTTTGATCAGGAAGGCATCCGAAAGCCCCAGTCGATGATTCGCGCCGCCGCCGCAGAGCACGGCATATTTCAGCGCGGTACGCAGCCCCGGCAGGGTTTTACGCGTATCTAAAAGTTGGGTCTTTGTGCCCGCCAGAATATCAACGTACTTACGCACTTCGCTGGCAACCCCTGACAGGGTCTGCACGAAGTTCAGCGCGGTACGCTCGCCGGTCAATAACACGCGAGAGGGGCCGTCCAGCTCAAACAGCGGTTGGTTCGCCTTGATGCTGTCGCCGTCTTCCACATGCCAGGTGAGGCTGACATCATCGCCGGACAGTTGAATAAAGACCTCTTCTACCCAGCGTTTGCCACAAAAAACGCCGTCTTCACGGGTGATGACCGTGGCATGAGAACGGGTGTTCTCCGGTAAAAGTTGAGCCGTAATATCGTTGCTGGCATCCACTTCACCGCCTAAATCTTCACGCAGCGCCTGAGCGACAACGTTTGGGATATCCAGGTTAATACGTTCCAACAGCGCGTCACGTCGGTAGTCAGGGTTATAGCGGCGAGGCGGCATGAGAAAACTCCAAATTGCTAACGAATCATAAGGTAGAAACATGCTACTCTGAAGCGGCTATAAGCACCACTCAAAAGGAGATTCGGCATGTTGTTAGACAAGGGCTGGCTGGCAGAAGCGCGTCGCGTTCCTTCTCCGCATTATGATTGCCGCCCGGATGATGAAGTTCCCTCCTTACTGGTGGTGCACAATATCAGCCTGCCGCCCGGTGAGTTTGGCGGTCCGTGGATTGACGCACTATTCACTGGAACAATTGATCCCAACGCCCATCCCTTTTTTTGCCGAAATCGCGCATCTTCGCGTTTCCGCCCATTGTCTGATTCGTCGCGATGGCGAAATCGTTCAGTATGTTCCTTTTGATAAGCGTGCATGGCATGCCGGTGTGTCGAACTATCATGGGCGTGAACGCTGCAATGACTTTTCGATTGGCATTGAGCTGGAAGGGACCGATTCACTGGCCTACACCGATGTCCAGTACCAACAACTGGCCGCCATCACGGATGCGTTGATAAAGATTTACCCGGCTATTGCCGAAAACATAACCGGGCACTGCGATATTGCGCCTGAGCGTAAGACCGATCCCGGTCCGGCTTTTGACTGGGCAAAGTTTCGCGCCCTGATCACCGCCTCGTCAGATAAGGAGATGACATGACGCTGTTTACGACATTACTGGTGCTGCTCGTCGAGCGCCTGTTTAAGCTGGGCGAACACTGGCAGCTCGATCACCGTTTAGAAGCGTTTTTCCGCCGGGTCAAACGCTTCTCGATGGCGCGTACGCTGGGGATGATGATTATCGCAATGGTGGTCACGTTCCTGCTGCTGCGAGCGCTCGATGGACTACTGTTTAATGTGCCAACGATTGTGGCGTGGATCCTTATTGGGTTGCTGTGCATTGGTGCGGGCAAAGTACGAATGCACTACCATGCCTATCTTAACGCGGCGTCGCGTGATGATGCGCATGCCCGTACGGCGATGGCCAGCGAACTGACGATGATTCATGGCGTTCCACCGGATTGCAATGAGCGCGAGTTTTTACGTGAACTGCAAAACGCGCTGCTGTGGATTAACTTCCGTTTCTATATCGCGCCGCTGTTCTGGCTGATTGTCGGCGGTTCTTGTGGGCCGGTACTGCTGGTGGGCTATGCCTTTCTGCGCTCGTGGCAGTCCTGGCTGGCGCGCTACCAGACGCCGCTTGAACGTTTACAGTCGGGTATTGATGCCATTCTCCACGTGCTGGACTGGATCCCGGTGCGCCTGGCGGGCGTGGTGTATGCTCTGATCGGTCATGGCGAAAAAGCGCTGCCCGCATGGTTTGCCTCTCTGGCAGATCTGCGTACATCGCAGTATCAGGTGTTGACGCGTCTGGCGCAGTTCTCGCTGGCGCGCGAGCCGCATACCGATAAGGTTGAAACGCCGAGAGCGGCAGTTTCCATGGCGAAGAAAACGTCGTTTGCCTTAGTGGTGGTGATTGCCGTGCTCACCATTTATGGCACGTTAATTTAACGTACCGGCAGGACGCCCGGTAAGTCGCGTGTTACCGGGCAACGATTTTACAGTGTATCCGCAGGCGGGATGCCAAAATCCGGCATTCCGTTTTCATCCCAGTGAATCAGCTTCAGACGGGTATGGCGATTAGGATCGTAAAGCGGATCGCCTTCAATTTCGGTGTAGTTGCGTGCGTGATACACCAGCACGTCATCCCCCTCCGGTGTTTGGGTAAAGCTGTTGTGCCCGGGTCCATATTGACGATTTTCCTGGCTGGTGGTGAACACCGGACGCGGGGATTTGTGCCAGTTTGCCGGGTTTAACGGATCGGCATGGATATCAATCCATAACAGCCCCATGCAGTAGTTTTCGTCCGTGGCGCTGGCGGAGTAGCTGATGAACAGCCGGTCACCGTGAGTTAATACCGCCGGACCTTCGTTTACCCAAAAGCCCCGACACTCCCAATCGTACTCTGGCTTGCTGAGCATCACCGGCTGGCCTTTAATCGTCCACGGATTTTCCAGCTCAGCCAGATAAATATTGGAGTTACCGGCGATATCCGGTGATTTTTGCGCCCACAGATACCACTGTTTTCCCTGATGGTGAAAGGTTGTGGCATCGAGTGCAAAGGTATCAAATGGCGTTTTCACCTGGCCTTTCTCAACCCAGCTGCCGGTGAGCGGATCGGTACCGGTGCACTCCAGCGCGTACATCCGATGCTGAAACATGCCCAGTTTGTCGAGCGTCCGGGTAGGCGCGGCCGCAAAGTAGATAATCCATTTCCCGTCGAGATGATGGATTTCCGGTGCCCAGATCAGTTCGCTCATCGGTCCATATTCGGGTTTGCGCCAGACGATAACGGGTGTCGCTGTGCGCAATCCTTCCAGCGAATCCGCCCGGCGGATTTCCAGTCGGTCGTATTCCGGTACTGAAGCAATAAAATAGTAATCGCTGCCGTCGCGCAGGATAAACGGATCGGCGCGTTGTTCGATAAATGGGTTGGGCCAGTTTTGCATCAGGCTTTCCTTACGGTTTCAGTGGCTTTCAGTTCCTGATAATCATTCAGTTCGCGATAGTTAGTACGACGTTTTTCCAGGTCGTCCTGAATCTGTTTCATCAATTCCCGATCGACTTTCAGCAGACGTACCACGCCGGCGGTAATCAAATAGCCGACGCCCGGAATGACGGTAAAGAGCAGCACGATACCGTTGATCGCGGAATCGCTTTGCGCTTTCGCTCCGGCATCGTAGCCGTACCATGAGAGCAGGAAGCCGACCATCGCGCCGGCAATCGCCAGACCGAGCTTCAGAAAGAACAGGTTGCCGGAGAAGCTGATGCCGGTAATGCGTTTACCCGTTTTCCATTCACCATAGTCGTCAACGTCCGCCATCAGCGACCAGTGCAGCGGTGACGGGATCTGGTGCAGAATGTTGAGCAGGAAGTAGAGCGCCACAATCATCACCGTGGCTTTGGGATCGAAGAAGTAAAACGTGCAGGAGAAGATCGCCAGTGCGATGTTGGTCCAGAAGAAGACTTTCAGCTTGCACCAGCGGTCGGTCAGTACTTTCGCCAGTACGCTACCGATCATCATGCCGACAACGCCGAGGCTGATAAAAAGCGTGGCGAAGTGGGTGCTTTGTCCCATGACCCAGGTGACGTAATACATGGTTGCTGCCATCCGGATGAAGCCCGGGCAGACGTTACACAGCGTCAGCAGCAGAATGCGTACCCATTGGTCGTTTTTCCACACGTCTTTGAAGTCGTTCTTCATATCGTCGTGGGTGGGGACAGCAGGGCGTACGCGCTCACGAACGCTGGCGAAGCAGAACAGGAACATGCACATGCCGATAATCGCCAGCACGGTCATCGCCAGTTGATAGCCCTTCGCTTTATTATCCCCGCCAAACCAGTCAACCATCGGCAGCAAAGTCAGCGACAGCAAAAGGGTCGCGATTCCGACCAGCACAAAGCGGTAAGACTGGCAGGCCACGCGTTCTTTCGGGTCGTTGGTGATCACGCCGCCTAACGAACAGTAGGGAATATTAATCGCCGTGTAGGTAATTGACAGCAGAAAGTAGGTGACAAACGCATAGATAACCTTGCTGCTATAAGTCCATTCCGGGGTGGTGAACATCAGAATGCTGAACAGCGCGTAAGGGAAGGCAATCCACAGTAACCATGGACGAAAACGGCCATATTTGCTTTGGGTCCGGTCAGCAATAGCGCCCATAATGGGGTCAGTAACGGCATCAATAACGCGTACTGACAGTAATAATACCCCGACCAGCGCCGGGGCGAGACCAAAGATATCCGTATAAAAGTAGTTCACAAACAGCATGATAGCGCCAAAGATGATGTTGCATCCGGCATCGCCCATGCCATAACCAATCTTTTCTCTTACCGACAGCTTACCTGTATCCATTGAGATGTCTCCCCATCAAGGTGATGGAAAGAATTATTCGTCTGTAAGCCATGAATTGCGTTGCAGGATAGCGCCGCTGATATGGACGAAATGGCTGTTGGGGGAAAAGTGTGAGGCAGGTAACAACCCTCACCCAGGACGGGTGAGGGTCAGAAGGATTAATGCGCTTTTGCTGTCTTCGCGGTTTTCTGTTTGCACAGATAACCGATGCCCAGCACAACCAGCCATACCGGGATCAGGTAAACCGAAATCGCCATACCCGGCGTCATCAGCATAATCACCAGCACCGCCGCCATGAAGGCCAGACAAACCCAGTTACCCAGCGGATAGAACAGCGCCGGGAAGCGGGTTTTCACCCCCTGTTGCTGCTTGGCGCGGCGGAATTTGATGTGCGCAAGGCTTATCATCGCCCAGTTGATCACCAGCGCGGAGACCACCAGCGCCATCAGCAGACCGAAGGCGGACTCCGGCGCCATGTAGTTGATCAGTACACACAGCGCTGTGACCAGTGCGGAGACAATAATGGTGTTCACCGGCACGCCGCGCTTATCGACAGAGAGCAGTATTTTGGGGGCGTTACCCTGCTGCGCCAGCCCAAACAGCATGCGGCTGTTACAGTAAACGCAGCTGTTGTACACCGACAGCGCCGCGGTCAGTACCACGATATTCAGCGCGTTCGCCACGAAGGTATCACCCAGCTCGTGGAAGATCAGGACAAACGGGCTGGTGTCGGCAGTGACACGCGTCCACGGCAGCAGAGAGAGCAGAACGGCCAGTGAACCCACATAGAAAATCAGAATACGGTAGATAACCTGATTGGTGGCTTTCGGGATGCTTTGCTCCGGGTTATCAGCTTCAGCGGCGGTAATACCGACCAGCTCCAGCCCACCGAACGAGAACATGATGATCGCCATCATCATCACCAGCCCGGTCATGCCGTGAGGCAGAAAACCGCCCTGTTCCCACAGGTTACGTACGGTCGCCTGTGGACCACCGTTGCCGCTGAACAGCAGCCAGCCGCCGAAGATAATCATCGCGACCACGGCGATGACTTTGATGATGGCAAACCAGAACTCCATTTCACCGAACACTTTTACGTTGGTCAGGTTGATGGCGTTAATAGCGATGAAGAAGACGGCTGCCGAAACCCATGTCGGGATCTCGGGCCACCAGAACTGAATGTACTTGCCGACGGCAGTCAGTTCCGCCATCGCGACCAACACGTACAGCACCCAATAGTTCCAGCCTGACGCAAAGCCGGCAAAACTCCCCCCAGTACTTATAGGCAAAGTGACTGAACGAACCGGCAACCGGCTCCTCAACCACCATCTCACCCAACTGGCGCATAATAAGGAAGGCAATAAAACCCGCAATCGCATAACCCAGAATAATACCGGGGCCCGCGGACTGAATAACGGAGGCGCTCCCCAGGAACAGACCTGTTCCTATTGCACCGCCCAGCGCGATAAGCTGGATATGGCGGTTCTTAAGGCCGCGCTTTAGCTGCTCGCCGTGCTGCTGACTATCCATCATGAAACCTCGTGTGTGGTTTACCCTTTAGTACCCGGTTGCGTTATGGCGACCAGGCAATTTGAGTCATTATTATTTGTTCTACGCAGTGATGCGTGTAAGTTTGCAATTCCGTTTGTTGTATTATTTTGTTTACAGCAATGGTTTTTAAAATGTCGCCGAAACTCTTTTGTCAGGATCAGAATAATGGTATGCGGCAGGGAATGCACCTGCTTTGTGAATGGATGCTGACGAGTTGAATAAAAAGAGAGCAATTACCCGTCCCTCATTTTACCCCCTGGTAACACTTTCATCAGACCTGAAGTAACTAATTACGCTCTTATTTTGCATAAATAAGCGTTTGAATCGGTTCAACCAGGATTTTTCTTCGTTTCATTAAGGTTAAAACCACCTCGAGGGAGGTAAATTTAACATTTGTGCATAGTTACATGTTTGAAACGTTATTTCTGTAATGTTGTTAAAATGTGCCTGGTTTACTGATTTCAATCAAAACCTGTATGGACATAAGGTGAATACTTTGTTACTTTAGCGTCACAGATATGAAATTGGTAAGACCAATTGACTTCGGGCAAATGGCTTAAGACAGGACATCATGGCCTACAGCAAAATCCGCCAACCAAAATTATCCGATGTGATTGAGCAACAGCTGGAGTTTTTGATCCTTGAGGGCACACTGCGCCCCGGAGAAAAACTCCCTCCGGAACGCGAACTGGCGAAACAGTTCGACGTCTCCCGTCCCTCCTTGCGCGAGGCGATTCAACGTCTCGAAGCGAAGGGATTGCTGCTTCGTCGCCAGGGCGGCGGCACTTTTGTTCAGAGTAGCCTGTGGCAGAGCTTTAGCGATCCACTGGTAGAACTGCTCTCCGACCATCCTGAATCCCAGTTTGACCTGCTTGAGACGCGCCATGCGCTGGAAGGCATTGCTGCATATTACGCAGCGCTGCGCAGCACGGATGAAGACAAAACGCGCATTCGTGAACTGCACCATGCCATTGAACTGGCGCAAGAGTCGGGCGACCGCGATGCCGAGTCCGATGCGGTTCTCCAGTATCAAATTGCCGTCACTGAAGCGGCGCACAATGTGGTGCTACTTCATCTGCTAAGGTGTATGGAACCCATGCTGGCTCAGAACGTTCGTCAGAACTTCGAGTTGCTCTATTCGCGTCGCGAGATGCTTCCGCTGGTGAGTAGTCACCGCACCCGTATTTTCGAAGCGATTATTGCCGGTAAGCCAGAAGAGGCGCGTGAAGCATCACATCGCCATCTGGCGTTTATCGAAGAGATTCTGCTCGATCGCAGTCGTGAGGAGAGCCGCCGTGAACGCGCCTTACGTCGTCTGGAGCAGCGAAAGAATTAGTGATTTTTCTGGTAGCTCGTTAGCCAGAAGATGTTGTAAATCAAGCGCTAATGAATTAAAAGCGCGGCAACTAAACGCAGAACCTGTCTTATTAAACTTTCTGGCGAAAGTTTAATGGGACAGGTTCCAGATAACTCAACGTATTAGATAGATAAGGAATACCCCCATGTCAGAACGTTTCCCAAATGACGTGGATCCGATCGAAACTCGCGACTGGCTACAGGCGATCGAATCGGTCATCCGTGAAGAAGGTGTTGAGCGCGCTCAGTATCTGATTGACCAGCTGCTTTCTGAAGCCCGCAAAGGCGGCGTGAAAGTAGCGGCAGGTACAGGGGCAAGCAATTACATCAACACTATTGCCGTTGAAGATGAGCCGGAATATCCGGGCAATCTGGAGCTGGAGCGTCGTATTCGTTCTGCTATCCGTTGGAACGCCATCATGACCGTGCTGCGTGCGTCGAAAAAAGACCTCGAGCTGGGCGGCCACATGGCATCCTTCCAGTCTTCTGCGACCGTGTACGATGTGTGCTTCAACCACTTCTTCCGTGCCCGCAATGAGCAGGATGGCGGCGACCTGGTTTACTTCCAGGGCCACATCTCCCCCGGGCATTTACGCCCGCGCATTCCTGGAAGGTCGTCTGACCGAAGAGCAGATGGACAACTTCCGTCAGGAAGTTCATGGCAATGGCCTGTCTTCCTACCCGCACCCGAAACTGATGCCGGAATTCTGGCAGTTCCCGACCGTTTCTATGGGTCTGGGCCCAATCGGTGCTATCTATCAGGCTAAATTCCTGAAATATCTGGAACACCGTGGCCTGAAAGACACCTCTAAACAGACCGTTTACGCTTTCCTCGGCGACGGTGAAATGGACGAACCGGAATCCAAGGGCGCTATCACCATTGCGACCCGTGAAAAACTGGACAACCTGGTCTTCGTCATCAACTGCAACCTGCAGCGTCTGGACGGCCCGGTCACCGGTAACGGCAAAATCGTTAACGAACTGGAAGGTATCTTCGAAGGTGCTGGCTGGAACGTGATCAAAGTGATGTGGGGCGGTCGTTGGGATGAACTGCTGCGTAAAGACACCAGCGGTAAACTGATCCAACTGATGAACGAAACCGTTGACGGCGACTACCAGACCTTCAAATCCAAAGATGGCGCATACGTTCGTGAGCACTTCTTCGGTAAATATCCGGAAACCGCAGCACTGGTTGCCGACTGGACTGATGAGCAGATCTGGGCGCTGAACCGTGGTGGTCACGATCCGAAGAAAGTCTACGCTGCACTGAAAAAAGCGCAGGAAACCAAAGGCAAAGCTACCGTCATTCTGGCCCATACCATCAAAGGTTATGGCATGGGTGACACCGCCGAAGGTAAAAACATCGCTCACCAGGTGAAGAAAATGAACATGGACGGCGTGCGCTACATTCGCGACCGCTTCAACGTTCCTGTCACCGATGAGCAGGTTGAAAAACTGTCTTACATCACTTTCCCGGAAGGGTCTGAAGAGCACAAATACCTGCACGAACGCCGCCAGGCGCTGCACGGTTATCTGCCGTCTCGTCAGCCGAACTTCACCGAGAAGCTGGAACTGCCGACTCTGGAAGACTTCGGTGCGCTGCTGGAAGAGCAGAACAAAGAGATCTCCACCACTATCGCTTTCGTTCGTGCCCTGAACGTGATGCTGAAGAACAAATCGATCAAAGATCGTCTGGTTCCGATCATCGCCGACGAAGCGCGTACTTTCGGTATGGAAGGTCTGTTCCGCCAGATTGGTATTTACAGCCCGAACGGTCAGCAGTACACCCCGCAGGACCGTGAGCAGGTTGCGTACTACAAAGAAGACGAGAAAGGTCAGATTCTGCAGGAAGGCATCAACGAGCTGGGCGCAGGGTCTTCCTGGCTGGCTGCGGCGACTTCCTACAGCACCAACGATCTGCCGATGATCCCGTTCTACATCTACTACTCCATGTTCGGGTTCCAGCGTATCGGCGACCTGTGCTGGGCAGCAGGCGATCAGCAGGCGCGTGGCTTCCTGATTGGCGGGACGTCTGGTCGTACAACGCTGAACGGTGAAGGTCTGCAGCACGAAGATGGTCACAGCCATATTCAGTCTCTGACTATCCCGAACTGTATCTCTTACGATCCGTCTTACGCCTACGAAGTTGCTGTGATCATGCACGATGGTCTGCAACGCATGTACGGTGAAGCGCAAGAGAACATTTACTACTACATCACCACGCTGAACGAAAACTACCACATGCCAGCCATGCCGGAAGGTGCTGAGGAAGGTATCCGTAAAGGTATCTACAAACTCGAAACCCTGGAAGGTAGCAAAGGTAAAGTTCAGCTGCTGGGCTCCGGTTCTATCCTGCGTCACGTGCGTGAAGCGGCAGAGATCCTGGCGAAAGACTACGGCGTGGGCTCTGACGTGTACAGCGTCACCTCCTTCACTGAACTGGCGCGTGATGGTCAGGACTGTGAACGCTGGAACATGCTGCACCCAATGGAAACTCCGCGCGTTCCGTACATCGCTCAGGTGATGAACGACGCTCCGGCTGTAGCATCAACTGACTATATGAAACTGTTTGCCGAACAGGTTCGTACTTATGTACCGGCTGATGATTATCGCGTACTGGGTACCGACGGTTTCGGTCGCTCTGACAGCCGTGAAAATCTGCGTCACCACTTCGAAGTGGATGCTTCCTACGTGGTAGTCGCGGCCCTGGGCGAACTGGCTAAACGTGGCGAAATCGATAAGAAAGTGGTCGCAGACGCAATTACCAAATTCAACATCGATGCAGAAAAAGTTAACCCGCGTCTGGCGTAAGAGGTAAAAGAATAATGGCTATCGAAATCAAAGTACCGGACATCGGGGCAGATGAAGTTGAAATCACCGAGATCCTGGTCAAAGTGGGCGACAAGGTAGAAGCCGAACAGTCGCTGATCACCGTAGAAGGCGATAAAGCCTCTATGGAAGTCCCGTCTCCGCAGGCTGGCGTCGTAAAAGAGATTAAAGTCTCTGTCGGCGACAAAACCGAGACCGGCAAACTGATTATGATTTTCGATTCCGCCGACGGTGCAGCTGACGCTGCACCTGCCAAGGCAGAAGAGAAGAAAGAAGAAGCGGCTCCGGCGGCAGCCCCTGCTGCAACGGGCGGCGTGAAAGAAGTTAACGTACCGGATATCGGCAGCGACGAAGTTGAAGTCACCGAAATCATGGTCAAAGTTGGCGACAGCGTGACCGCTGAGCAGTCTCTGATCACCGTGGAAGGCGACAAAGCCTCCATGGAAGTTCCTTCTCCGTTCGCGGGCAAGGTTAAAGAGATCAAAATTAGCACTGGCGACAAAGTCTCCACCGGCTCCCTGATCATGGTATTCGAAGTGGAAGGCGCTGCGCCGGCTGCGGCTGCAAAACCTGAAGTCAAAGAGCAGGCGGCTTCCGCTCCGGCCGCGGCATCCGGCTCTAAAGAAGTTAACGTACCGGACATCGGCGGTGACGAAGTTGAAGTGACCGAAGTGATGGTGAAAGTGGGCGATAAAGTGGCCGCTGAACAATCACTGATCACCGTTGAAGGCGACAAGGCCTCAATGGAAGTCCCGGCGCCGTTCGCGGGCACCGTCAAAGAGATCAAAATCAACACCGGCGATAAAGTCTCCACCGGCTCCCTGATCATGATCTTCGAAGTGGAAGGCGCTGCGCCTGCCGCGGCTCCGGCTGCTAAGCAGGAAGCGGCTGCTCCGGCTCCGGCTGCGAAAGCAGAGAAACCGGCCGCTGCACCGGCTAAAGCGGAAGGCAAAACTGAATTCGCTGAAAACGACGCATACGTGCACGCGACCCCGCTGATCCGCCGCCTGGCGCGCGAATTCGGCGTTAACCTGGCGAAAGTGAAAGGCACCGGTCGTAAAGGCCGTATCCTGCGCGAAGACGTTCAGGCCTATGTAAAAGACGCGGTGAAACGCGCTGAATCTGCACCTGCTGCTGCCACCGGCGGCGGCATCCCGGGCATGCTGCCGTGGCCAAAAGTGGACTTCAGCAAGTTTGGTGAAATCGAAGAAGTGGAACTGGGCCGCATCCAGAAAATCTCTGGTGCTAACCTGAGCCGTAACTGGGTGATGATCCCGCACGTGACTCACTTCGACAAAACCGATATCACCGATCTGGAAGCGTTCCGTAAACAGCAGAACGCCGAAGCTGAGAAGCGCAAACTGGACGTGAAATTCACCCCGGTTGTGTTCATCATGAAAGCCGTTGCCGCTGCTCTTGAGCAGATGCCGCGCTTCAACAGCTCTCTGTCCGAAGACGGTCAGCGTCTGACGCTGAAGAAATACATCAACATCGGTGTGGCGGTAGATACGCCGAATGGTCTGGTGGTTCCGGTCTTTAAAGATGTGAACAAGAAGAGCGTGACCGAGCTGTCTCGTGAACTGACGGCGATCTCTAAGAAAGCGCGTGACGGTAAGCTGACTGCTGGCGAAATGCAGGGCGGTTGCTTCACTATCTCCAGCATCGGCGGCCTGGGTACCACTCACTTTGCGCCGATTGTGAACGCGCCGGAAGTGGCTATCCTCGGTGTCTCCAAGTCCGCGATGGAGCCGGTGTGGAACGGTAAAGAGTTCGTACCGCGTCTGATGATGCCGATCTCTCTGTCCTTCGACCACCGCGTGATTGATGGTGCTGATGGTGCGCGTTTCATTACCATCATCAACAATATGCTGTCTGACATTCGCCGCCTGGTGATGTAAGCAAAAAAAGCCGGCCCGACGGCCGGCTTTTTTCTGGTAATCTCATGATGGTTTTGGGGTTATTAGTGCTAAAGATAAATCGTTGCCGTTTTGTTGTTTCAAAATTGTTAACAATTTTGTAAAATACGGACGGATAGAACGACCCGGTGGACGATGGGCGACAAGACCAGGGATTCGCCGGAAATAAATTAAGAGGTCATGATGAGTACTGAAATCAAAACTCAGGTCGTGGTACTTGGGGCAGGCCCCGCAGGTTACTCTGCAGCCTTCCGTTGCGCTGATTTAGGTCTGGAAACCGTCATCGTAGAACGTTACAGCACCCTCGGCGGTGTTTGTCTGAACGTCGGCTGTATCCCTTCTAAAGCACTGCTGCACGTAGCCAAAGTTATCGAAGAAGCCAAAGCGCTGGCAGAACACGGTATCGTCTTCGGCGAGCCGAAAACCGATATCGACAAGATTCGTACCTGGAAAGAAAAAGTAATCACTCAGCTGACCGGCGGTCTGGCTGGCATGGCGAAAGGCCGTAAAGTGAAAGTGGTTACCGGTCTGGGTAAATTCACCGGGGCGAACACCCTGGAAGTGGAAGGCGAGAACGGCAAAACCGTGATCAACTTCGACAACGCGATCATCGCGGCGGGTTCCCGTCCGATCCAGTTGCCGTTTATTCCTCATGAAGATCCGCGCGTGTGGGATTCCACTGACGCCCTGGAACTGAAATCCGTACCGAAGCGTCTGCTGGTTATGGGTGGCGGTATCATCGGTCTGGAAATGGGGACTGTGTACCACTCGCTGGGTTCAGAGATTGACGTGGTTGAAATGTTTGACCAGGTTATTCCGGCGGCCGACAAAGACATTGTTAAAGTCTTCACCAAGCGCATCAGCAAGAAATTCAACCTGATGCTGGAAACCAAAGTGACTGCCGTTGAAGCGAAAGAAGACGGTATTTACGTTTCCATGGAAGGCAAAAAAAGCCCCTGCTGAAGCGCAGCGTTATGATGCCGTGCTGGTGGCAATCGGTCGTGTGCCGAACGGTAAAAACCTCGACGCTGGCAAAGCAGGCGTGGAAGTGGACGACCGTGGCTTCATCCGTGTTGACAAACAGCTGCGCACCAACGTGCCGCACATCTTTGCTATTGGCGATATCGTCGGTCAGCCGATGCTGGCGCACAAAGGTGTTCACGAAGGTCACGTTGCCGCCGAAGTTATCGCGGGCATGAAGCACTACTTCGATCCGAAAGTGATACCATCCATTGCCTACACTGAACCAGAAGTAGCATGGGTTGGTCTGACGGAGAAAGAAGCGAAAGAGAAAGGCATCAGCTATGAAACAGCCACCTTCCCGTGGGCTGCTTCTGGCCGTGCTATCGCTTCCGACTGCGCAGACGGTATGACCAAACTGATTTTCGACAAAGAAACTCACCGCGTTATCGGTGGTGCGATTGTCGGTACCAACGGCGGCGAGCTGCTGGGTGAGATCGGTCTGGCAATCGAAATGGGCTGTGACGCAGAAGACATCGCGCTGACCATCCACGCTCACCCGACTCTGCACGAGTCTGTTGGCCTGGCGGCAGAAGTGTTCGAAGGTAGCATCACTGACCTGCCGAACGCGAAAGCGAAGAAGAAGAAGTAATCTTCAGCCTTCCGGTAACGAAAAAGCGGCGTAAATGCCGCTTTTTTTTATGCCTGTTACTCCACCGGCTTCCACGGCTCGTGTGGCGTAAATTTTTCTATCGCGATAGCTTTTAGTCCACTATCTTTGCCTAAATCCGTCTGATACACCCGGTCGTCCTGACTGACCATGAAGCTCATCACACCCGTTTCGCCCCAGGTAACCGGCCAGGCGAACAGCGCAAATCCTTTTGTGTTATCGCTGGCGATAATGCGGAAATAATAGCCGTGATATCCTTCGCCAGGCGACTCAGGACTGAAGGCCGGACCTAACGGACTGGGCGCTTCACCGGGTTTGACTGGCCAGTACAGACCGTCCTGTTGACCGGCATGGCTGATAATTCGGGTGGCAAAAGCTTGTTTGCGCTGCCAGTAGTCATACTGGGCGTCGACGTAGGCACGCATGGCTTCAATCGCCGAGAGTTCGTTGCGGCCAATCGTACGCGTGAGGATCTCATCCTGCGCGGCAGACATATCAAAATGCCAGCCTTTACTCGCCTTCACGATGGGGATGGGCAACTGCCAGTTCTCCTGACCGACGTTCAGGTGGGCCACGTTACCTTGTTGCACAATCTGATGGCTGACCTTCCAGTCGCGGTTAAAGCGCGCAATGGCTTCCGGGTCCGCGCCTTCAGGCGGTAAAAACTGTCGCCAGTCATCACCTAACAGAGCGTTCAGTTGCGCATCGTTATTGCCGGCAATTGCACGGGCAAAGGCGCTGGCGGCTTCGTCCGGTGTGGAGAACATCTGCTGGGCGTAGCTCATTAACGGCAGCGAGAGCAGCAGGGTGCTTAACAGTACTTTTTTCATTATCGGCTCCCGTTAACGACGACGAAATTCATGGTGTTCAGATGCGCGTTCGCGCATGTGGGCTCGTTGCTCATTGCTGACGTTACTCAGACGGCGGCTCTCCTGGCCGCGCTGTTGCTGTGATTGCCAGTTTGGCGAACGACTGTCATTGCCGCTAAAAACGTTCGCCCGGTTTTGCTGAAACGTCTGGCGCGGCTGTGGCGAGGAGGACTCGACGCGCTGACGTACCGTCTCCCGCTGTTGTTGTGAGACAGGGTGTTGCTGCGCTTTGGCTCTGAGATCGTCACGATGCGGTTGTTGCGCCAGCGTGGTCGATTGTTTCAGCGTCTGCTGCGCATTCTGACGACGCGCGTTGTTGCTGTTGTCGTCATAGCCGCGATAGTTATTGCGTTGGGCAACCTGATTCAACTGCTGAGACGCCGCTTTGCGCTGGGCATCACGCGTTGTGGCCGTTGGTTGCTGAGCCAGCGTTTTTGACGCATCCGGATGACGCTGTTGCAGTTGTGCCATCGCCGCCTGACGCTGGCTGTCCCGGGAGGCGGTCGCAGCAGGCTGTTGTGTGGCGCTGAGGCCGCCGCTGACGTCGGTCGTATGGAAGCGCTGCGCCGTTGAGGCGTTTTGGTACGGCACGCCGCCGCGATACGCCGGGTTGTGCTGCCAGGTCATGTTCTGCGTTTTCAGATTCTGCCCGGAGATGCGGTTGAAGTTATCCACGTTGATATTGATGTTATCGCCGTTGTGTTGATAACCGTTGCCGCCGTGGTGATCGTCATCATGATGGTGATCATCGTGGTGATGATCGTCGTCATCCCAGTCGATATTGCTGAACAGTGCGTAAGTCGTTGCGACGCCCAGGCTGTAACCGAACCCTTTCACAAAACTGCCGGCAAATTGTTCCTCTGGTGTCGGCGGGAGATACACCGGCGGGTACGCGGTGTTAGGCCAGGTGCCATAAACCGTGGAGGGGTTATAGCTGGGGACGTATACCACCTGCGGATCGGCAGGTTCAATTTTAATCACCGTGGAGGCTGGGGCGGCGGAAACGGCGCTGGATTTTGTCGCGGAGGCTGTGCTTGTGGGCGCAGTTGTGGCGCTCTTTTTCGGCGTGCTGGTTACTGTCTGCTGCGGAGTGGATTTGAGCGAGCCGGTTTGCTGGGCCAGCAGGCGCAGGCGTTGCACGGAATCCATCACGTCCTGCGGTTGCGCCAGAAACGCATCGCCGAGATTTTGTACCCACTCCGGGTTTTCCCCCATCAGCGTCATGAGTTGCGGGAAAGCAACCAGCGATTTCACGCTGGGATCCCACGGCTGGTTTGCGACTGCCTGAATGGCGGCATCGCCTTGCTGTGTCGGATTATCGCGCGACCATTGTACTGCCTGAACGACATTCGCCGGGTAGGTCGAGGCCATCAGAACCTGAGAAAGCAGCGGGTCCGGATAGAGGGCAATCGGTGCGACCCATTGATCGATTTGCGCGGTGCTAAAGGTGCTTTTAGCAACAGGGGGGCGCTTCTGTGACCGGTTGTGCGGCGACGGGAGCCGTGGGCTGAGTCGGGGCTTCCGGCGTGCGGCTTTTGACATACAGCACGCCTGAAGCAGCGAGTAGACCGGCGCTACAGATCAGCGCAAGCACGTGGGGTTTAAAGGGCAACGTCATTTTCTTACTCCCGATTTCCTGGAAATCGCTATGGTCGAAGTGCTGCCACCCGCAGGTGCAGTGATGCGTGAGTATAAAGAGACGATAGTTTAATTTTTGACTAATCTTGGGATCGGTGTCGTTCCGTGATTATAAGAATACGAAATAATGTGACCATTCGTAACAGCGATATCGACCCCGCTTCGTGAAGGGAAAAGGGCATTAGACCATCCTTAACGATTCAGCCACTTTTTTTATGTTGCTTTTTTTGTAAACAGATTAACACCCCGCTAAAATCCTGTTATTCTGCCCATTGCGGAACCGGGCATTTACCCTACAAACTGCTGTCTCACAGGAGCGTGAAGAGAATCGCCCATCGATAAAGCGCCGCACTATGACAATGAGAGCGAGGAGAACCGTCGTGCTAGAAGAATACCGTAAGCACGTAGCAGAACGTGCCGCCGAGGGGATTGTGCCCAAACCCTTAGATGCAACCCAAATGGCCGCGCTCGTCGAGCTGCTGAAGAATCCGCCTGCGGGCGAAGAAGAATTCCTGTTAGACCTGTTGATCAACCGTGTTCCCCCTGGCGTCGATGAAGCCGCCTATGTCAAAGCGGGTTTTCTCGCTGCCGTCGCGAAAGGCGAAACGACCTCCCCACTGATTACGCCTGAAAAAGCGATTGAACTGCTCGGCACCATGCAGGGCGGTTACAACATTCATCCGCTGATCGACGCCCTGGACGATGCGAAACTGGCGCCGATTGCCGCCAAAGCGCTCTCCCATACGCTGCTGATGTTCGATAACTTCTACGACGTAGAAGAAAAGGCCAAAGCGGGTAACGAATTTGCGAAGCAGGTGATGCAGTCCTGGGCCGACGCTGAATGGTTCCTGAGCCGTCCGCCGCTGGCTGAAAAAATGACCGTCACCGTCTTCAAAGTGACCGGTGAAACCAACACCGATGACCTGTCTCCGGCGCCGGATGCATGGTCTCGCCCGGATATCCCGCTGCACGCGTTAGCGATGCTGAAAAACGCCCGCGAAGGTATCGAGCCGGATCAACCGGGCGTCGTAGGCCCGATCAAACAGATTGAAGCCCTGCAACAAAAGGGTTACCCGCTGGCTTACGTCGGTGACGTCGTTGGGACCGGTTCTTCACGTAAATCCGCCACCAACTCCGTGCTGTGGTTCATGGGGGGATGACATTCCTCATGTGCCGAACAAGCGCGGCGGCGGTCTGTGCCTCGGCGGTAAAATCGCCCCTATCTTTTTCAACACCATGGAAGATGCAGGCGCACTGCCGATCGAAGTGGATGTGTCAAACCTGAACATGGGTGATGTGATCGACGTTTACCCGTACAAAGGTGAAGTACGTAACCATGAAACTGGCGAACTGCTGGCAAGCTTTGAACTGAAAACCGACGTGCTGATTGATGAAGTGCGTGCGGGCGGTCGTATTCCGCTGATCATCGGTCGCGGTCTGACCACCAAGGCGCGTGAAGCGCTGGGCCTGCCGCACTCAGACGTTTTCCGTCAGGCGAAAGACGTGGCTGAAAGCAGCCGTGGTTTCTCGCTGGCGCAGAAAATGGTAGGTCGTGCGTGTGGCGTAGCGGGCATCCGTCCGGGGGGCGTACTGCGAACCGAAGATGACCTCCGTAGGTTCTCAGGATACCACCGGTCCAATGACCCGTGACGAACTGAAGGACCTGGCGTGTCTGGGCTTCTCTGCGGACCTGGTGATGCAGTCCTTCTGCCACACAGCCGCTTATCCGAAGCCGGTTGACGTCACCACGCACCACACGCTGCCTGACTTTATTATGAACCGCGGCGGTGTTTCGCTGCGTCCGGGCGATGGCGTTATCCACTCCTGGCTGAACCGCATGCTGCTGCCGGATACCGTCGGTACCGGTGGTGACTCCCATACCCGTTTCCCGATTGGCATCTCCTTCCCGGCGGGCTCGGGTCTGGTGGCGTTTGCTGCGGCGACCGGCGTCATGCCGCTGGACATGCCGGAATCGGTGCTGGTGCGCTTCAAAGGCAAAATGCAGCCGGGTATCACCCTGCGCGATCTGGTACACGCCATTCCGCTGTATGCGATCAAACAGGGTCTGCTGACCGTTGAGAAGAAAGGCAAGAAGAACATTTTCTCTGGCCGTATTCTCGAAATCGAAGGTCTGCCGGATCTGAAAGTCGAGCAGGCGTTTGAGCTGACTGATGCCTCCGCCGAGCGTTCTGCGGCAGGGTGTACCATCAAGCTGAACAAAGAGCCGATCGTGGAATACCTGACCTCCAACATCGTTCTGCTGAAGTGGATGATCGCAGAAGGCTATGGCGACCGTCGTACGCTGGAACGTCGTATTCAGGGCATGGAAAAATGGCTGGCGGATCCACAACTGCTGGAAGCCGATGCGGATGCGGAATACGCTGCGGTGATCGACATCGATCTGGCCGATATCAAAGAGCCTATCCTGTGTGCGCCGAACGATCCGGACGATGCGCGTCTGCTCTCTGATGTGCAGGGCGACAAAATCGATGAAGTGTTCATTGGTTCCTGCATGACCAACATTGGTCACTTCCGCGCGGCCGGTAAACTGCTGGATGCGCACAAAGGCCAGTTGCCGACGCGTCTGTGGGTGGCGCCGCCAACCCGTATGGATGCCGCGCAGCTGACTGAAGAGGGCTACTACAGCGTCTTTGGTAAGAGCGGTGCGCGTATTGAAATTCCGGGCTGTTCACTGTGCATGGGTAACCAGGCGCGTGTTGCCGACGGCGCGACGGTGGTTTCAACATCTACACGTAACTTCCCGAACCGTTTAGGGACTGGCGCGAACGTCTATCTGGCTTCAGCGGAGCTGGCGGCGGTAGCGGCGCTGATCGGCAAACTGCCGACGCCGGAAGAGTACCAGACCTATGTAGCGCAGGTGGATAAAACGGCAGTTGATACCTATCGTTACCTGAACTTCGACCAGCTCTCTCAGTACACCGAGAAAGCAGACGGTGTGATTTTTCAGACCGCAGTGTAATGCGTTAACGCCTTTCGCGTAAAAATGCGTCAATGCCCGGAGAAGCGCGCTTCTCCGGGCATTTTTATTTTCTATTCCTTATACCCGATCCGCTTTTTTTCTGCGTCCAGGCTGCGATAATTAAACCAAGGCGCAATGCGGTACTGGCGCATTGCCGGGAGCAGAGGACTACATTATGGATTACGAATTTCTGCGTGATGTTACCGGGCGAGTTTTGGTGCGCATGTCCATGGGGCACGAAGTGGTTGGGCACTGGTTTAATGAAGAAGTGAAAGAAAACCTGGCACTGCTGGAGGAAGTGGAGCAAGCGGCACACGCGTTGAAAGGCAGCGAACGTTCCTGGCAACGGGCAGGGCATGAATATACGCTCTGGATGGATGGCGAAGAGGTCATGATCCGCGCCAATCAACTGGAGTTTTCGGGCGACGAAATGGAAGAAGGGATGAGTTACTACGATGAAGAGAGCCTGTCGCTGTGCGGCGTTGAGGATTTTCTTCAGGTGATAAACGCATACCGGGAATTTCTGCGTCAATCCTGAATGATTTCAATCAACAATGAAGCCGGGCGTTTGCGTTCGGCTTTTTTTTATCCAAAAAATGATTGTTTGATTTTTATTAATCATTTTAAAACTGTGATCCGGCGCGTTTGTGTTCTTAATTTGATTAAATATAATCGTTATGATTTAATTTAATCACAACATAACAACAGGCGGGAAGACCATGAACATCAAAAAAGGCAATAGAACGCGTACCCGGCGGCATGATGGTCGTGCCACTGGTTATCGGTGCCATTATCAATACCTTTGCCCCGCAGGCGCTGGAGATCGGCGGCTTTACCACTGCCTTGTTTAAAAACGGCGCTGCGCCGCTGATCGGCGCATTCCTGCTGTGTATGGGGGGCTGGGATCAGCGTAAAAGCAGCGCCCCAGGCGTTGTTGCAAGGCGGTACGATCACACTGACTAAATTGCTGATTGCCATTGCGATCGGTCTGGGCGTTGAGCATCTGTTCGGCGCGGATGGGATCTTTGGCCTGAGCGGCGTGGCGATTATTGCCGCCATGAGTAACTCCAACGGCGGGCTGTACGCGGCGTTAGTCGGTGAGTTCGGCAATGAACGCGATGTAGGCGCGATCTCCATTCTGTCTCTCAATGACGGTCCGTTCTTTACGATGATCGCGCTGGGCGCCGCAGGAATGGCCAACATTCCGATCATGGCGCTGGTGGCGGTCCTGGTTCCGCTGGTGGTCGGCATGATCCTCGGCAACCTCGATCACAACATGCGTGATTTCCTGACCAAAGGCGGGCCGCTGTTGATTCCGTTCTTCGCTTTTGCGCTGGGGGCCGGTATTAACCTGGAGATGCTGCTGCAGGGCGGTCTGGCGGGTATCCTGCTGGGTGTGCTGACCACGTTCGTCGGCGGTTTTTTCAACATTCGCGCAGACCGTCTGGTGGGGGGGAGTGGAATTGCCGGTGCGGCAGCCTCCAGTACGGCGGGTAATGCCGTCGCGACGCCACTGGCGATTGCGCAGGCTGACCCTTCGCTAGCGCAAGTTGCCGCTGCTGCTGCGCCGCTGATTGCCGCCTCGGTGATCACTACCGCGATCCTGACGCCGATCCTCACCTCGTGGGTAGCCAAAAAAGCAGGCGCGTCAGGTTGCTCAGGAGAATAAAGCATGAAAATGATCGTTATCGCCGATGACTTTACGGGCTCTAACGATACCGGCGTACAGCTGGCGAAAAAAGGGGCGCGCACGGAGGTAATGCTCACCCCGACGCAGAAGCCTTCCCGCCGTGCTGATGTGCTGGTGATCAACACCGAAAGTCGGGCAATTCCTGCGGCAAACGCCGCGCAGGCCGTCCATCAGGCTTTAGCCCCCTGGTGCGAAGGGGCAAACACGCCGCTGGTGTATAAAAAAATCGACTCGACCTTTCGTGGCAACGTGGGCGCCGAGGTGGCGGCGGCGATGCGCGCCGCTAACCGCAAGCTGGCAGTGATTGCTGCGGCAATCCCTGCCGCAGGGCGCACGACGCATGACGGACTGTGCCTGGTCAATGGCATCCCACTTCTGGAGACCGAATTTGCCAGCGATCCCAAAACGCCGATTATCTCTTCGCGCATTGCGGAACTGGTCACGCTGCAAAGTGACATTCCGGTGCATGAAGTGTCGCTCGATGATGTCCGTCGCGGACAACTGAGCGCGCTGTTGAGCGCCCTGGCTAAACAGGGCGAATGCATGGTCGTGGTGGACGCGGTGGAAGATCGCGATCTGTCGCTGATTGCACAAGCCATCTGTGAACAGGAGACACTGCCGTTACTGGTGGGAGCCGCCGGGCTCGCCAATGCGTTGCCCGTCAGAATGTTCATGCAGGAAAAGCAGGAGCTCCCGGTGCTGGTGGTGGCGGGTTCGATGAGTGAAGCCACACGGCGTCAGGTAGACAAGGCGCTGTGTCAGGGGAGAGCAAAGGTTGTTGATATCGATGTCTCACGGTTGGTTTCTGCCCACTTCGGGCAGGAGATAGCATCGGTGGTGGAACAGGCCTGTGCGTTACTGAGCCACCAACAGCATACGATTTTACGTACCAGCCGGAGCGCAGAAGACCGACAGATGATCGACACGCTATGTGCCAGCGTGGGAATGAGCCGTCAGGCGCTTGGCGAACGGTTAAGCCAGCGTCTTGGCATAATCACATTACGCATTATTGAGCAGGCGCGTATTGGCGGCCTGTTCCTGACCGGAGGGGATATTGCGACCGCTGTTGCCAGTGCGCTGGGGGGCGGAAGGGTATCGTATTCAACGCGAGGTGGCGCCGTGTATTCCGTGCGGCACGTTTGTGAACAGCGAAATTGACGATCTGCCGGTGATCACCAAAGCAGGAGGATTCGGCTCCGACAGCACCCTTTGTGATGCGCTTTATTTTATTGAGGAGATGTACAGTGGTAACTAAAACAGTCGCGATTACGATGGGCGATCCTGCGGGGATCGGTCCGGAAATTATTGTTAAAGCGCTCAGTGAAGATGAACTTAACGGCGCGCCGCTGGTGGTGGTGGGATGCCTGCAAACGCTGAAGCGGTTACAGGCTGCGGGTCTGGCTGAAGGCGTGACGTTTCGCGCTATTAAGCAGGTGGCGGACGCCCGATTCGCACCTGGCATTATTCATGTGATTGATGAACCGCTGGCACAGCCGGAAGCGCTGGAGCCGGGTAAAGTACAAGCACAGGCAGGCGATCTGGCCTATCGCTGCGTAAAACGGGCGACAGAACTGGCGATGAAAGGCGATGTTCATGCCATCGCCACTGCGCCGCTGAATAAAGAAGCGCTGCACCTGGGTGGACACCATTTCCCAGGGCATACCGAACTGCTGGCGACGCTGACGGAAAGCCGTGATTACGCAATGGTGCTTTATACCGATAAGCTGAAAGTCATTCATGTTTCCACCCACATCGCCCTGCGTAAGTTCCTCGATACCCTGAACGGACAGCGCGTGGAAACGGTGATTGGTATCGCCGACACCTTTCTGAAGCGTGTGGGTTATACGCAGCCGCGTATAGCCGTGGCCGGAGTGAACCCCCCATGCCGGGGAGAACGGGCTGTTTGGCGATGAGGAGATTCGCATCGTCGGTCCGGCGATTGAGAACATGAAGGTGAAGGGGATAGATGTTTACGGTCCGTGCCCACCGGATACCGTGTTTTTACAGGCGTATGAAGGGCAATATGACATGGTGGTGGCGATGTATCACGACCAGGGACATATCCCACTGAAACTGCTTGGTTTTTACGATGGCGTCAATATCACTGCGGGGTTGCCGTTTATCCGCACCTCTGCCGATCACGGGACGGCATTTGATATCGCCTGGACGGGAAAAGCAAAATCTGAGAGCATGGCCGTATCGATTAAACTGGCAATGCAACTGGCGTAATTTCCTGTTATGAAAGGACAACACCGTCTGGATAAGATAGTGGCGTATTTGAAAAATCATACGCTGGTGACCGTGGAACAACTGGTGGATGCCGTTGACGCATCCCCGGCGACGATCCGACGCGACCTGATCAAACTGGATGAACAAGGGGTGATCAGTCGCAGCCACGGCGGTGTTGCGTTACGGCGCTTTGAACCTGCTCAACCCACCACCAACGAGAAACAACTGCGATCGCCCGCCGAAAAACGGGCGATTGCGCGTTATGCGGCATCTCTGGTCCAGGCTGGCGATGCCGTAGTGCTCGATGCCGGTACAACCATGCTGGAACTGGCGAAGTGTTTAACGCATCTTCCATTACGCATTATCACCGTTGATCTGCACATCGCCCTGTTTTTATCGGAGTTTCGCCAGATAGAAGTGACCATTGTCGGCGGCCGGATTGATGACAGCAGCCAGTCCTGCATCGGTGAGTTTGGTCGCAAAATGCTGCGCAGCGTCTACCCGGATATCGCCTTTATGAGCTGTAACACCTGGAGTATGGAAAAGGGTGTGACCACGCCGACCGAGGACAAAGCGGGGCTGAAGCAGGAAATTATCGCTAACGCCCAGCGTAAGGTGTTGCTGGCTGACAGCAGTAAATATGGTGCCCATTCACTGTTTAATGTCGCCTCTCTCAGCCGCTTTACCGACGTCATCACCGATGTTAATTTACCGCAGGCCGTGCAGGCCGAACTGAAAGCGCAATCCGTCGCCCTGACGCTGGTACAACCTTAATAATCCGGTGACAGACGTTGGGATAACCCTGGAGATAAGTGATGGGTAATGAAATACCACTGAAATTTTATGACATCGTGGATGAGTATTCGACGGAATCCGCAGAGCCAGTTAACGCGTCGGAGCGTGATGCCCTTGCTCGCTATTTCCAGCTACTGATTACTCGCTTAACAAATAACGAAGAGATCGGCGAAGAGGCGCAGCAGGAGATGGCGGTCGAAGCTGGCATTGACGCGCAACGCATCGATGATATCGCAGAATTCCTGAATCGTTGGGGAAATGAATAGTCCCTCTGTAATTGTTTTTCGCCCATAAATTAACCTTCTTTTGATGCTGGATTGAATATGTCAAAACCAGGCAATTACACAAAATTTGGTACAGGCTCAAAGCCGAGGGTGTAGGAAATTTTTTACAGTGCCAGGTGCTGTAGGTGTGTAAGGGAGTAGGTATTGAATGAAAAATTATCATAAAGCAGTGTTATTAATCATAAGTGGGATCATGTCAGGTGCAGCCGTATCCGCCAAAGCGGGGATATTTGATAGTTCAATTGACCTTTCAAAGCCGTTTACGTGCAAGGATGTTTCCCCGTCTCCTATGCGTATCACAGAGAAGGGATTGATTATGGGCGGTGTGCTTTACCCGCTGTACAACCCTAATGCCGCCTCTACACCAGCGCTTACTAACACCATCTTTAGGAGCCGGGATAATTTGGAAGAAATTGACGTTGTGCAGTACGCAAGCGATGGAAAAGTGAGCGTTAGTTACATGAAATTCTATAACGATCCTGATCAATTCACGGATTATGAAGCAATCGACAATAACAAAATCTTTGAGAAAGCCAGCGGAGAAGCGGTGGATCCTAAGCCGTTTTATCATTCGAAAAATCAGGGGTGTGAACAATGAAAGCAGGACACGCCTTAGCCGCTTTGGTGTTGTCTCTTATCTCTCTAAATGCCTCTGCTACTATGTACGTAAATAGCGGTAGTGATAGCGATTACGTGTACTGCAAGGGTATTAACCCGGACGGCTCCAATAAGTTTGGCAACTGCCCCACAATGGGCAGACAGTTAGAGATTGAATCGGTTAGGGATGGTGTGATCCGTTTCCGTTTCTACGATATGGGCGGAGTTTTTCCGTGGTTTTACGCTAAGGTGATAGATAGTGATAACGGTGTGTACCGGGAACTAACCAGCCTTCCCGATAGCGTAGATGAAGCGCAAGATCTCCAGCTTACAGGCGACTATGTGATCATCAATCAGTACAGCAAGAAAAACCCCGCAGATAAGGAAGTATTCACGCGGGAAACGTTTTTCAAGATTAGCCAATGAATTAAATAGACATGCAAAACCGGGTAATTGCAGCGTAAATAAGTACAACCGCTTTAAGTATAACCAAATCATAAAGCAGTAGCCTTAGGCAACAATAAGACCCACCGGGCTGAAATGGCCTCGCTTTTCTCTTATATCTACCCTCGAAACGAAAGGAGTGCACTTCGTCATCGTGCATGGACACTTTCCTGAGATTGTCCTGTTCACGTGCGCTGGTTTTTGGCGAACAATCTTTACCGGACAGTGACCTGGAGTATGTCAGCGATAACGGCATACCTGTTGCCATCGTGCCAGACGCCGGGCATTCAATGTTCTGGGAAAATCCAGCGGCGCTGGCAACTGTACTGCATGACATATTGAGTCAATAAAGATCCTGGCTCAGGCGCGCCGACACGCGCCTGAGCATTTTTCTTACACGCCCGGGATATTGCGCCCGTAGTAAATCTCTCGCATCTCTTTCCACAGCGCAGCGGTGATCTCTTTGCGCTCCGCGTCGGTCAAGTCTTCTGGTCGGGTATGGAACATGTAGTGCTTAAGGTCGAACTCCTTAAGCAGCATTTTGGTATGGAAAATATTTTCCTGATACACGTTCACGTCCACCATGTCATACAGCGACTTCATATCCTCGGACATAAAGTTCTGGATGGAGTTAATCTCATGATCGATAAAGTGCTTCATCCCGTTGATATCTCGGGTAAATCCACGCACGCGATAATCAATGGTCACGATATCGGACTCTAACTGGTGGATCAGATAATTCAGCGCTTTGAGCGGGGAAATCACGCCGCAGGTTGAAACCTCAATATCGGCGCGGAAGGTGCACAAGCCGCCTTCCGGATGGCTCTCCGGATAGGTATGTACGCAAATATGGCTCTTATCGAGATGCGCCACCACCGTTTCCGGTAGCGGGCCGGGATGCTCTGTTTTATCAATCAGTTGCGGATCGACAGGTTCTTCACTCACCAGAATGGTGACGCTGGCCCCCTGGGGTTCATAATCCTGACGGGCGATATTCAGGATATTGGCGCCGATAATAGAGCAGGTTTCTGACAGGATTTCGGTCAGACGGTTGGCGTTATAGAGTTCGTCGATATAGGCGATGTACCCATCACGTTCTTCTGCAGTTTTGGCATAGCAGATATCGTAAATACAAAAACTCAGACTTTTGGTCAGATTGTTAAAACCATGCAGTTTCAGTTTTTTTCAATTTCTTATCTTCTCCTTAGGACGATGCTGTCGCCAGCGCGTCTTGCAGATACTGAGGTAAGGCAAACGCTGCGGTGTGGATTGCCGGGTTGTAATAGCGACATTTCAGGCCGGAGGTACGAAAACGGGCCTGGATGATTTCAGTCGACAAGTGACGCAGCGCGTCATTATCCGTCGCCCAGGCGAAGGTCATAATGCCGCCGTAGTAGGTCGGAATAGCTGCCTGATAGAAACCGACATCACTGAAGTAGTGGCTGAGCTTGCGATAGCTGTCGAGCGCTTCGTCCTGCTGCAGGAAACAGACGCCGTTCTGCGCGACAAAAATGCCACCCGGATTCAGGCAGCGCTTGCAGCCTTCATAAAACGCCGAGGTGAACAGGCTCTCGCCGGGGCCGATCGGGTCGGTACAGTCGGAGATGATCACATCAAAGGTTTTTTGCGTCTGGTTGACGAAATTTACGCCGTCATCGATGACCAGCGTAAAGCGCGGATCGTCATAGCTGCCGGCGTTGTGGTTGGGTAAATACTGACGGCAAAACGAAACCACGCCAGCGTCAATCTCCACCATGGTGATGGTTTCGACGTTTTTATGTCGGGTGACTTCACGCAGCATTGCGCCGTCGCCGCCGCCAATAATCAGCACATGCTTCGCATGACCGTGAGCCATTAACGGAACATGCGTCATCATTTCGTGATAAATAAATTCATCGCGCTCGGTGGTCTGGATCACGCCATCCAGCGCCATCACGCGGCCAAACGCGGCATTTTCGAAAATGATGAGATCCTGATGATCGGTCTTCTCGTGATAGAGAACGTTATCGATGGCAAAGTACTGCCCAAACTGGTCGTGTAGCGTTTCATGCCACTGTGATTTTTCGGCCATGGGGTGATGCCTCCTTTGTTAACATCTGTGAAAAAAGGGCGCAACATCATAGCTAACAATGACCGTTGATGCACGGTCATTATTTCAGCAATACCGACGGGAGTTTATTTTACGTAGGCCAGCAGGCTCAGGGAATCACGGGCCAGCGCTTTGCATTTTTTGGCGACAGGAATACCGATACCACTTAAATCGCGATAGCTGTCTTCACCGAGGGATTTCATATCGAAGGTGTCGTAATTGCTGAGGTCCCACTGGTTTTGCTGTGCAAAGAAAACCAGCGCGCGACGAATCTGTCCATTGGGTAAATTCTGGTAGCCGCAGTCGTTTTTCAGAAAGACAAAAACGGCCGTCAAATCGGCCATATCTTCGGCTTCAGATTCACTGAGCGCATAGCTGTTTGCGCATACAGCCATCAGGCTGCCGAACAACACGGTTCTGAAAAACGTCTTCATTGCTTCTACCACTGCATCACGGAATATCAACGTTAGCATACTGGAGGCGAGGCGACGACTTTTATTGTGCATTAAGTGAGATCACTGACTTGACCTTGCCGTAAGGGGAGGGTCTATGCTCAAGAATTGGCTTTATTTCGCCTGCAGCAAAATAAGGAAATGATTATGCAACGCCGTGATTTCTTAAAATATTCTGTGGTTCTTGGGCTCTCATCCGCCTTACCGCTCTGGAGTCGCACTGTCTTTGCCGCCGAACGCCCCGCATTACCCATTCCTGAGCTTCTTACCGCCGATGCGCGTAACCATATCTCGCTGATGGTGAAAGCCGGTCAGTCGACTTTTGCCGGAAAAACGGCAACGACATGGGGTTATAACGGCTCCTTGCTCGGACCCGCGCTGAAGCTGCAAAAAGGTAAGGCGGTAACGGTGGATATCCATAACCAGCTTAACGAAGAGACTACGCTGCACTGGCACGGACTGGAAGTGCCGGGCGAGGTGGACGGCGGGCCGCAGGGGATAATCCCGGCAGGCGGAAAACGTACCGTCACGTTTACGCCGGAACAGCGTGCGGCGACCTGTTGGTTTCACCCTCATCAGCACGGGAAAACCGGGCATCAGGTGGCGATGGGCTTAGCCGGTCTGGTTCTGATTGAAGATGAAGAGATTCATAAACTGCTGCTGCCAAAACAGTGGGGCATTGATGATATTCCGGTGATTGTCCAGGACAAACGCTTTAACACGGACGGGCAGATTGATTACCAACTGGATGTGATGACGGCGGCCGTAGGATGGTTTGGCGATACGCTGCTGACCAACGGGGCTATTTATCCTCAGCATGCGGCACCGCGCGGTTGGTTGCGTCTGCGGTTGCTTAACGGCTGTAACGCCCGTTCACTTAATTTTGCCGCCAGCGATAAGCGTCCGTTGTACGTCATTGCCAGCGATGGCGGGCTGTTGGCGGAATCGGTAAAAGTCAACGAACTGCCCATGCTGATGGGCGAGCGTTTTGAAGTGCTGGTGGACGTTAGTGACGGTAAACCGTTTGATTTGGTTACCCTGCCGGTCAGCCAGATGGGGATGGCGATTGCGCCGTTTGATAAGCCGCATCCGGTCATGCGTATTCAGCCGGTTGCCGTGAATGCCTCCGGTACGCTGCCGGACACCCTCAGCTCAATGCCTGCGTTACCTTCAGTTGACGGGCTGACGGTGCGTAATCTGCAACTGTCGATGGATCCGATGCTCGACATGATGGGGATGCAGATGCTGATGAAAAAGTACGGCGATCAGGCGATGGCGGGCATGCATCATGGGCAGATGCAGGGACATATGGGTAACATGCAGCATGGCGACATGGGCCACATGAACCACGGCGGCCAATTTGATTTCCATAACGCTAATAAGATAAATGGCGTGGCGTTCGATATGAACAAGCCGATGTTCGCGGCCAGCAAAGGTCAGTATGAACGCTGGGTTATCTCCGGGGTGGGCGACATGATGCTGCACCCGTTCCATATTCACGGCACGCAGTTCCGCATTTTGTCAGAAAATGGCCAGACACCAGCAGCACATCGTACGGGCTGGAAAGATACCGTTCGGGTGGAAGGCGGCGTCAGCGAGGTGTTAGTGAAATTTGATCATGATGCGCCGAAAGAGCACGCCTATATGGCGCACTGTCATTTGCTGGAACATGAAGATACAGGAATGATGTTAGGCTTTACGGTATAAAAATGCCGGGGCGCTTCGCTTATCAGGCCTGGGTTTATATATCTTTGTAGGCCGGATAAGGCGTAGCCGCCATCCGGCAATATGCCCGGTTTTTACCGGGCAATATGATTATTTCGCGTCGTCAGGCAATGCGTAAGCGACGATATAATCGCCCATCTTCGTACCAAATGAGCCGTGGCCCCCGGCTGAAATGACCACATACTGTTTACCGTTAACCTCATAGGTCATCGGCGTCGCTTGTCCGCCTGCCGGCAAACGGCCTTGCCACAGTTTCTCACCGTTGCTCATGTTATAGGCACGCAGGTAGTTATCCGCCGTAGCGGCAATAAACAGCACGTTGCCTGCCGTTGAGATAGGACCACCCAGCATCGGCATCCCCATGTTGAACGGTACCGGAACTGGCATCGGGAACGGCATGCTGTCCTGCGGTGTACCAATGCGCTTTTTCCACACCACTTCGTTGGTTTTTAAATCCAGTGCAGAGATATAACCCCATGCCGGTTGCTTACACGGCAGACCAAACGGTGACAGGAATGGGTTCAGGGTGACGCCAAACGGCACGCCGTACTGCGGCTGAATACCGGATTCGGTGCCCGTGCCTTTTGCCTCTTTCGGCTGTTCCATCGGATTACCTGGCCCACGCGGGATCAGCTTAGAAACAAACGGCAGCGCCATCGGATTGGCAATCGCCACCTGACGGTTCGGATCGACTGAGATTCCGCCCCATTCGAACATTCCAAGATTGCCCGGGAACACCAGCGTGCCCTGCTCAGACGGCGGGGTGAAGATGCCTTCATAGCGCATCTGGTGGAACATCACACGGCACACCAGTTGGTCGAACATGGTGGCGCCCCACATATCCGCTCCGGTCAGATCTTTCTTCGGACGGAAGCTTAACTCGGAGAACGGCTGCGTTTTCGTGACGTAATCGCCTTTCGCCGCACCTTGCGGAACCGGTTTTTCCGGCGCCGGAACCACCAGTTCACCGTTACGACGGTCGAGAACAAAGATATTGCCGGTTTTTGCCGGTGCATAGATGACCGGGACTTTCTCACCTTTGACGGTGATATCCGCCAGCGTCGGTTGAGAAGGCATATCCATATCCCACAGATCGTGGTGAACGGTCTGATAGCTCCAGGCCAGCTTACCGGTCGTCGCATTTAGCGCCAGAATCGAGCTGGCATAGCGTTCCTGCTCTGGCGTACGGTTCCCCCCCCAGATATCCGGCGTGGTCACGCCCATTGGCAGATAGACCAGATCCAGTTTCGCATCGTAGGCAGCAGGAGCCCAGGAGTTCGGCGAGTTAAAGGTAAAAGAGTGCTCATCGGAAGGGATTGCATTCGGATCTTTCGCGCCCGGATCGAACGCCCACAGCAGTTTGCCGTTATTGACGTCAAAACCACGGATTACCCCTGACGTTTCGCGCGTCGAGAAGTTATCCGTTACCGAACCGGCAATCACGATAGTTTTATCAGTGATGATCGGCGGTGACGTGGGTTCATACAGACCCGGCGTGGTGTCCGGCATGTTGGTCTGCAGATTCAGAATACCTTTGTTGGCAAAGGTTTCACACAGCTTGCCGGTTTCGGCGTTCACTGCAAACAGACGACCATCGTTCACCGGCAGGATGATGCGGCGTGGACAATCGGCAACCACTTCCGGGGAAGCGTTATCGGCTTTCGCTTCATGGTACGACACGCCGCGACAGGTCACGTGCTGGAAGCTGGTATTGGTATTGAGTTGCGGATCGAAATGCCACTTCTCTTTACCGGTAGCGGCATCCAGTGCGAACAGCCGCTGGTGGGCGGTACAGAGATACAGCGTATCGCCAACCTTAATCGGCGTCACTTCATTGGTGATTTCACCTGGATCGTTCGGCTGCTTCAGATCGCCGGTACGGAATACCCACGCTTCTTTCAGGTTGTGGACGTTATCGGCGTTGATCTGCTTGAGCGGCGAGAAGCGTTGGCCTTCCTGATTACGGCCATACGCAGGCCAGTCGTTATCCGAAACGGTGGAAATAGGTTCGGCCGGTGTGGCGTCTGCGCTCAGCGTACCGTTGATCTCCTGCGGATCATTAAAGCCCGCCCAGGTGAGGATCCCGCCGCTAATCAGCAGGGCGACAACCAGTGCAGCCACGGCGCCGCGAGAGGGGGACGACCAGGCGATGCCAGACAAACGGCAAAATCAGCCAGATGCCGAAGAAGACCAGGATGTCACTGCGCGGCGTCAGCGCCCAGAAATCGAAGCCAACTTCCCAGACGCCCCAGATCAGGGTGGCGAGGAGCAGGGCGGCGTAGAGCCAGAGCGCGGAACGTTTGCTGCGCCAGAGCAATACGGCAACGCCCAGCATCACCAGTCCTGCAATCGGATAGTACCAGGAGCCGCCTATGGCGACCAGCCAGCCTCCACCGATCAGAAGATAAAGCCCGCATAGCGCTGCAAAGAGGGCCGTTAGCGTCACGAGTAACCGTGGCGAACGTGCGTTGTTATCTGCCATAAAAATACACCATCTCAATTTGTTAATTTTTTAGTAGCAATTAATTATAGGATTTAACATGTGTGATCGTCATCACAAAATGAGCTTTATTAAGAGATGCCGCGAATAAATGCTTTTACTGGTATACTGCGTGCCTTGCGCTTAGATGCTGACTTATCAAGAGCAGGCATTGAGTGATTTGTTTTTAAATCATATGGTTAGAGATATGAAACATACTGTAGAAGTCATGATCCCCGAAGCGGAGATCAAAGCGCGTATCGCCGAACTGGGTCGTCAGATTACTGAGCGTTATAAAGACAGCGGCAGTGATATGGTGCTGGTGGGTCTGCTACGTGGCTCATTCATGTTTATGGCGGACCTGTGCCGTGAAGTCCAGGTATCTCATGAAGTCGATTTTATGACCGCCTCCAGCTACGGTAGCGGCATGTCCACCACGCGTGATGTGAAAATCCTCAAAGATCTCGACGAAGACATTCGCGGTAAAGACGTGCTGATTGTGGAAGACATTATCGACTCCGGTAATACGTTGTCGAAAGTGCGTGAGATCCTGAGCCTGCGTGAGCCAAAATCACTGGCGATTTGTACGTTGCTGGATAAACCCTCTCGTCGTGAAGTGAATGTGCCGGTCGAATTTGTCGGCTTCTCTATTCCGGATGAGTTTGTGGTCGGCTACGGTATTGATTACGCCCAGCGCTATCGCCATCTGCCGTATGTCGGCAAAGTGGTCTTACTCGATGAGTAAGCGTAAAAAAAGCCGGGATAACCCGGCTTTGACTGGATACATCCCCGGTACATGACCGGGGATTTTTATTTATGGTTGATGTGTTTCTGGCTGAGGTTAGACACGCCCTGGCGATAACGCTGTTCAAGCGTGGCGCGACTGGTCGCGGTCACTTCCAGATCGCGCAGTAGTCCGTCGTGAATACCGTAGGCCCAGCCGTGGATAGTCACTTTCTGACCCCGTTTCCAGGCTGACTGCATGATGGTAGAGTGGCCCAGGTTGTATACCTGCTCCATCACGTTCAGTTCACACAGCGTATCCATACGGCGCTCTTGCGGCATTTCACCCAGCAATGAGCTATGTTTGAACCAGATATCACGGATATGCAGCAGCCAGTTGTCGATGAGCCCCAGTTCAGGATTATCGACCGCTGCCTGTACGCCGCCACACCCGTAGTGCCCACAGATAATAATGTGTTCAACTTCGAGGACATCAACGGCATACTGAACAACGGAGAGGCAGTTGAGATCGGTGTGGATAACCAGGTTGGCCACATTACGGTGGACAAACAATTCGCCCGGTTCAAGACCGGTTAAACGTTCTGCGGGAACGCGACTGTCGGAACATCCAATCCATAGAAAGCGCGGTTTCTGCGCTTGCGCCAGTTTCTCAAAAAATCCGGAATCCTCTTCCACCAGCATTTTTGACCATAGTGCATTGTTGCTGATGAGTGTATCTATGTCTTTCATGGAGGTTAACGACCTGTAACCAAATAAGTGCGTTGGGCTAATATAGGGCAACTCCGGGATTATTTAAACCACATATAAAGTGTAAGTACGTAAGGTAAGTAAAAATTTATGACCATTGCACTGGAACTTCAACAACTTAAAAAAACCTATCCCGGCGGCGTTCAGGCGCTTCGCGGGATAGATTTACAGGTCGAAGCGGGGGGATTTTTACGCGCTTTTAGGGCCTAACGGGGCAGGCAAGTCGACCACCATCGGCATTATCAGCTCGCTGGTGAATAAATCGTCCGGGCGCGTCAGCGTCTTTGGCTACGATCTTGAGAAAGATGTCGTTAACGCCAAACGTCAGCTCGGGCTGGTGCCGCAGGAATTTAACTTCAACCCGTTTGAGACCGTACAACAGATTGTGGTGAATCAGGCGGGCTACTATGGCGTTGAGCGTAAAGAGGCAATTGAGCGTAGCGAAAAGTATTTAAAACAGCTCGATCTTTGGGAAAAACGCAACGAACGTGCGCGGATGTTGTCCGGCGGGATGAAGCGCCGTCTGATGATTGCCCGCGCGCTGATGCACGAACCGAAATTGCTGATCCTTGATGAACCGACTGCGGGAGTGGATATTGAACTTCGCCGCTCGATGTGGGGGGTTTTTGAAGGATTTAAACGATAAAGGCACCACGATCATTCTCACCACGCACTACCTGGAAGAGGCGGAAATGCTCTGCCGTAATATCGGGATTATTCAGCACGGCGAGCTGGTCGAAAATACTTCGATGAAAAACCTGCTTTCTAAACTCAAATCCGAAACCTTTATTCTCGATTTGGCGGCGAAAAGCCCGTTGCCGAAGCTGGAGGGTTATCAGTACCGGCTGGTGGACACCTCAACGCTGGAAGTGGAGGTGCTGCGCGAGCAAGGGATTAACAGCGTCTTTAGCCAGCTTAGCGAACAGGGGATTCAGGTGCTAAGTATGCGTAACAAAGCGAACCGCCTTGAGGAGCTGTTTGTGTCACTGGTTCATGAAAAACAAGGAGATCGCGCATGATGCAGCTTTACTGGGTCGCGTTAAAAAGCATCTGGGCGAAAGAGATCAACCGCTTTATGCGGATCTGGATCCAGACGCTGGTGCCGCCGGTCATTACCATGACGCTCTATTTTATTATCTTCGGTAATCTGATTGGTTCCCGCATTGGCGAGATGCACGGTTTTAGCTACATGCAGTTTATCGTGCCGGGGCTTATCATGATGGCGGTGATCACCAACGCATACGCGAATGTCGCCTCGTCTTTTTTTAGCGCCAAGTTCCAGCGCAACATTGAAGAGCTGCTGGTGGCCCCCGTACCGACGCACGTTATTATTGCCGGGTTTGTTGGCGGTGGTGTGGCGCGCGGACTGTGTGTCGGAGTTCTGGTCACGTCGATTTCGCTGTTCTTTGTCCCGTTCCAGGTGCATTCGTGGGTTTTTGTCGCGCTGACGCTGGTGTTGACCGCCATTCTGTTCTCCCTGGCGGGTCTGTTGAACGCGGTATTTGCGAAAACCTTTGACGACATCAGCCTGATCCCGACTTTTGTCCTGACACCGTTGACCTACCTCGGTGGAGTGTTTTACTCGCTGACGCTGCTGCCGCCGTTCTGGCAGGGCTTGTCGCAACTGAACCCCATCGTCTACATGATCAGCGGTTTTCGCTACGGCTTCCTCGGCATTCACGATGTGCCGCTGGTGACGACATTTGGCGTGCTGGTGGTCTTTATTGTGGCGTTCTATCTGCTGTGCTGGTCTTTAATCCAGCGTGGGCGTGGCTTACGTAGTTAACCGTTTTCACCCTCTTCTCTGTGCGAGGAGAGGGTGATTGTTGACCATTGTCATCATTCTCAATTTGTCACTCTGATAAACTACTTGCCTGCTAATGAGGTGAGAAATGCTGGGTTGGGTCATTACCTGTCACGACGATAAGGCCGAGGAACTGCTAAGCCTGCTGGAAAAAAACACGGCCCGCTGGCGCAATGCCGGGCGGTGAATTTCTGGCATGGGCTGAGCGCGAACATGTTGAGTCGGATGATGTGCGATGCATTACACGCCACAGATTCCGGAGATGGGGTCATCTTTCTCACGGATCTTCCCGGCGAGGCGCCGTATCGCGTGGCGTCACTGATGAGCCATAAGCATCCGCAGTGTGAAGTCATTTCTGGCATTTCTGTAACGTTGCTGGAGCAAATGCTCCCAGCGCGAGAATTCATGAGTAGTTCGGCGTTTCGTGACCAGATTGTTGCTCTCGGTGGACCAGACGTCACCAGCCTGTGGCATCAGCAGCAGAAAAATCCCCCCCTTTGTTCTGTTACACGATTTGTATGAGTATTAATCATTCTTATTAATGAGGTGAATTGGTACAATCGTCGCGTTGTTTCTTTCCCCGGTTATTATTGATGATCAAATACCTCTGTTTGCTGTTGCTGACCTTTTCGACGGTCGTCAGTGCGGTTTTACCTGCCCGTTATATGCAAACCACAGAAGATGCGGCTATCTGGGCGCAAATTGGCGATAACATGATTACCGTGGGGAATATTCGCGCCGGGCAGATTATCTCAGTGACGCCAGTTGCCGCCGATTATTACGAGTTTAAATTTGGTTTCGGTACCGGGTTTATCGACAAGGGGCATCTGGAGCCGGTGCAGGGTAAACAACGCGTTGAGGACAGCCTCGGCGATCTCAATAAACCGCTCAGCAACCAGAATCTAATTACCTGGCAAGCCACGCCCATCTATAACGCGCCGAATGTCGGCAGCGCACCGTTTGGCGTACTGGTGGAAAATCTGCGTTATCCCATTATCAGCAAGCTCAAAGACCGGCTGAATCAAACCTGGTATCAGATCCGCATTGGTGACCGACTGGCCTGGATCAGCGCCCTTGACGCGCAGGAAGACCGTGGACTGCCGGTGCTGACCTACCACCATATTCTGCGCGATGAAGAGAATACGCGCTTTCGCCACACCTCCACCACGACATCCGTTCGCGCCTTCAGCAACCAGATGACCTGGCTGCGCGATCGCGGTTACAGCACGTTGACGATGGCTCAACTGGACGGTTATGTACGCAATAAACTGAATCTGCCTGCGCGGGCGGTAGTGATTACCTTTGATGATGGTCTGAAGTCGGTGAGCCGCTATGCATATCCGGTACTGAAGCAGTACGGCATGAAAGCGACGGCCTTTATTATCTCGTCGCGAATTAAAGTGCGGCCGCAAAAATGGGATCCCAAATCGCTGCAGTTCATGAGCATTTCAGAACTCAATGGCATCCGCGACGTGTTTGACTTTCAGTCTCATACGCACTTTTTACATCGGGTAGATGGCTATCGACGGCCAATCCTGCTCAGCCGCAGCCATCACAATATACTGTTTGATTTTGCCCGCTCCCGGCGTGCGCTGGCCCCGTTTAATCCGCATGTGCTTTATCTTTCGTATCCCTTTGGCGGCTATAACGCGACGGCCGTGAAAGCTGCAGAAGAGGCTGGATTTCACCTGGCGGTGACAACGGTGAAAGGGAAGGTGAAGCCGGGGGGATAATCCGTATTTACTGAAACGCCTGTATATCTTGAGAACGGATTCGCTGGAGACCATGTCGCGGCTGATCAGCAATCAGCCGCAGGGGTAGTTCGCTTACGCAACCTGAACCGGAATCGCTTTCGCGGTGCGTTTCATTTCGTTGTCGCCTTCGAAGTAAGCGACCTTTGGCTGCCAGCGGCGCGCTTCTTCATCGGACATGGTGACGAAGCTGGCGATAATCACAATGTCGCCCACGCTGGCGCAGTGTGCCGCCGCGCCGTTGACGGAGATGATTTTTGAACCGCGCTCGGCGGCAATCGCATAAGTAGAGAAGCGTTTGCCGTTGCTCACGTTCCAGATATCAATGGCTTCATTTTCCAGAATCCCGGCGGCATCCAGAAAATCCTGATCGATGGCGCAGGAACCTTCATAGTGCAGGTCCGCCTGAGTCACTTTCACGCGGTGGAGTTTGCCCTGCAGCATAGTGCGAATCATAACGTCTACCTTAAACTCGTATCGATAACGAAGCAGGCCGAAACCTGCTTTGAGAAATTTCTCAGGCAGTATTGCCCGATTTTTAACCCCTGTCTACTGGGTTAATGCAACCGTCTGATTGTCAATTAACCGTGCCTGGCCAAGCCATGCAGCAACCAGAATCACCGCGCGCTGGCTGCTTTCGGTCAGCTCAAGCAGCGTGTCAGCATCGCGGATCTGAATATCATCGGGTCGGAAGCCTTTTTCCGTCAGCTCCTGTTCAGCGATGGCAATAATCTCTTCCAGTTCACGCTCGCCGGCCTGTAGTTTCTCAGCGATGCGGCTCATCACTTTATACAAACCCGGGGCGATTTTGCGTTGTTCGGCGGTGAGATACCCGTTACGTGAACTCAGGGCTAAGCCGTCTTTGGCACGAATAATCGGCACGCCGACGATCTCGATGTCGTAGCCCATATCAGCAACCATTTTGCGGATCAGCGCCAGTTGCTGGAAGTCTTTCTCGCCAAAGCAGGCGACGTCCGGTTGTACCAGATTGAACAGTTTGCTGACGATGGTAGAAACACCGCGAAAGTGGCCAGGACGGCTGGCGCCTTCCAGCATCGTCGAAAGGCCGGGTACGTCCACGTAGGTCTGCCCGTCGGTGCCCTGAGGATAGATTTGGTCCGGCGCGGGAGCAAAGACGAAATCCACCTTACGCTTGTTCAGTTTTTCGCAGTCTTCCTGCAGCGTGCGAGGGTAGCGCACGAGATCGTCCGGACGGTCAAACTGCATCGGGTTGACGAAAATACTCACTACCACGATGTCCGCACGGGCTTTGGCTTCATCAACCAGCTTCATGTGGCCGTCATGCAGGTTGCCCATCGTCGGCACCAGCGCAATGCGCTTACCTTCCTGACGGGCTCTGCGGATATGCTGACGCAGCAGCGGCAGGGTTTCAATAATCAGCACAACAAGACTCCTTAATGGAAACTGTGTTCTTCGCCCGGATAGACGCCGGACTCAACCTCGGCAATATACTGCCGTACCGCGGCGCGCATGTCGCCTGCTTGCGTAAGGAAATTTTTGGCAAATTTCGGAATATGGCCGCCGGTGATGCCAAAGGCGTCGTGCATCACCAGAATTTGTCCGTCGGTGACGTTGCCGGCGCCGATACCGATAACCGGAATGGCGAGCGCCTCCGTCACGCGTTTAGCCAGCTCAACCGGTACGCATTCCAGCACAATGAGCTGTGCGCCTGCCGCTTCCAGTGCCAGCGCATCGTCCAGCAAAACCTGTCCGGCATCGCCACGCCCCTGAATTTTATAGCCGCCGAAGATATTGACCGATTGAGGCGTCAGACCTAAATGTCCGCAGACGGGCACCGCACGCTCGGTGAGCATTTTCACGGTATCCACCAGCCAGGCGCCGCCTTCAATCTTGACCATATTCGCGCCCGCTCGCATGACGATGGCGGAATTTTCACAGGCCTGTTCCGGCGTCGCGTAAGCCATAAACGGCAGATCGGCGAGCAGCAGGCAATTCGGCGCACCACGACGCACTGCACGTGTGTGGTAAGCGATGTCGTCTACGGTTACTGGCAGGGTAGAGTCATGCCCTTGTACCGTCATTCCCAGGGAATCTCCGACCAGCATCACAGTGATACCTTCGTCGGCAAACAGCTTCGCGAAGCTGTAGTCATAAGCAGTGATAGTAGCGAAGCGTTTTTTCTCTTGTTTGCACTTTTGCAACACTGAGATTGTGGTCGGTTTCATAACATTTCCTGATGGTGGACGTCATATTTACCGGCATTCTAGCAGTCACATTCAGGGGGGGCAATTGTTTTGAGCAACTGTTTGCGCGAAAGCAATAATCAGGAATTTAGGTTAGGGCCATTACCAGCGTGCGGGTTTTTCTGCGCCAAGGTGAGTAAGTATGTGATGCAATGAGAGGCCGTCAGGGAAATGCAGGTCAGGGGCGATTTCAAACAGCGGCCAGAGCATAAAACCGCGATTTTTCATATCGTAGTGCGGCACGGTCAACCGTTCGCTGCGGATGATGCGATCGCCAAACAGCATGATATCCAGATCCAACGTGCGCGGTCCCCAGCGTTCAGCTTTGCGTACCCGGCCTTGCTGGAGTTCAATACGCTGAGTGTGATCGAGCAAGGCGTCTGGCTCGAGCGTCGTTTCCAGCGCCACGGCGGCGTTCAGGTAATCGGGCTGATCCTGCGGCCCCAGCGGCGGGGTTCGATAAAAAGAAGAGAGGGCGACAATCCGGCTTTCAGGGATCTCGCGTATCGCATTGATGGCAGCATTGACCTGCTCCAGAGGAGAGGCCAGATTGCTACCCAGTGCGATGTAAGCGAGGGTCATGCCGTTCCTTCACGACGCGGCGCACGTTTACGCGGACGACGATGACGACGGCGCGGCGACGGATCTTCATCCAGCTCGTTCAGCATCCCTTTCTGCTCTGGCGGTGCGGAAACCTGGAACTCACCCCACCACTGCACCAGACGCTGCAGTTCGGCGTTATTTTCCACTTCGGCACGCAGCGCGAGTAAATCATACGCGGCGCGGAACTTCGGATGCTCCATCAGCTTCCAGGCACGTTTACCCTGACGACGGGACATGCGCAGCTGTAATTGCCAGATATCACGCGTCAGCGAGGTGAGACGTTTCGGGATCGCCAGCGAACGGCAGGCTTCATCAAGCACTTCATTCATCGCCAGCGCGAAGGCGTCGTAGTAGGCCAGACCGCTTTCCTGGGCGATTTTCTGCGCCATTTCCAGCAGCGGATACCAGAACATCGCGGCAAACAGGAACGCCGGATTAACACGCATATCGTTATGAATGCGGTTATCGGTATTCTTCAGCACTTGCGCAATGATGCGTTCCATCGGACTGTCGCCATTCTCGGTGAAATAGCGAGTAATGGTCGGGAACAGCGGCTGGAACAGACTGTATTCGCGCAGCTTTTTATAGGTTTCGTAGCCGTAGCCCGCCTGCAGCAGCTTCAACGCCTCTTCAAACAAACGGGCAGGCGGCACGTCATTGATCAGGGTTGCCAGGCGCGGGATCGGCTCTGCCGTTTCCGGGCTTATCTGCATATCGAGTTTTGCCGCGAAACGTACGGCGCGCAGCATGCGCACCGGATCTTCGCGGTAGCGGGTTTCCGGATTGCCAATCAGGCGGATCACGCCATCTTCCAGATCCTGCATGCCGCCGACATAGTCGCGAACGGTGAAATCAGCGACGCTGTAATAGAGGCTGTTAATCGTGAAGTCACGTCGTTGGGCGTCTTCTTCGATGGAACCGAAAATGTTGTCGCGCAACAGCATGCCGTTTTGTCCGCGCTGGGACGTGGTGCGGTCACTTTCGCTGCCTTCGTGATGACCACGAAAAGTGGCGACTTCAATAATTTCCGGGCCAAACATGACGTGTGCCAGACGGAAACGGCGGCCGACAAGGCGGCAGTTGCGGAACAGTTTGCGCACCTGGTCTGGTGTCGCATTCGTCGTGACGTCGAAATCTTTCGGTTTTTTGCCGAGCAGAAGGTCACGGACGCCACCGCCAACCAGCCAGGCTTCGTATCCCGCTTTATTCAGCCTGTACATTACCTTCAGGGCATTTTCACTGATATCTTTGCGTGAAATAGCGTGCTGCTCGCGCGGGATGACCGTCATACGCGGACGGGCGACGGCAATTTCGGCCTCGCTCTCCTCGCGGCTTAGCACCTTGCGGCAAAAATTAGCGACTCGGGTAAAAATAGTGCACCTCGGTAGTGTCAAACAATATTCAAAATTCAGTTCAAATCGTTTGCTGTGTAAAAATAGCGGCTAATCATAGCTCAGCACGACGTATTTGAGAATGCCGGATTTACAATCGCCGAGTTCGGGACTGTCGAAAGCGTCCAGCTTGCCACCGCAGATGTCAGGATCTCGTCGACGCGCATCTCCTGCCATGGCAAATCACTGTGTTGCCCGAGAAAGCGCAGCGCCTCCATCAGAACGGGGCGCGGATCGCCGTGCGGCAAGGCAGGGGCATGATTCTGTTTGGAAAGTTTAGCGCCTAGTTCATTGAGCGCCAGCGGTAGATGAATATAGTCCGGGGGCGTCCAGCCGAACTGCTGGTACAGCGAAATCTGTCGTACCGTCGGCTCAATCAGATCGGCACCGCGCACGATTTCACTGATTCCCTGGAAATGATCGTCCACCACCACCGCCAGGTTATAGGCGAACAGTCCGTCACGGCGATGAATAATAAAATCTTCTCTGGCAAGGCGTTCGTCGGCCTGAATGTCGCCGCGCAGCCGATCGTGAAAACGGGTGACAGGATGCCGCTGTTTAATGCGCACTGCCGCCTGTTCCGGCCCGTTTTGCAACGCGCGGCAGTGGCCGTCATAAATCCCGCCAATACTCTGAATTCGCGCCCGCGTGCAGGTGCAGTAGTAGCTCAACCCTCGGTCGTATAACCAGGCGAACGCTTCGCGGTAGGCATCATGGCGCTGTGACTGCCATAAAATGTCGCCGTCCCAGTGCAGGCCGTAATGTTCCAGTTGACGCAAAATAGTGTCAGCGGCACCGGGAACTTCACGAGGGGGGATCAATATCTTCGATACGTACTCGCCATATTCCCTTATGGGCGCGAGCCTGTAAGTAGCTGCCGAGCGCTGCAATAAGGGAGCCAAAGTGCAGTTCACCGGAAGGTGACGGGGCGAATCGGCCAATATAGTGTGAGTCAGTCATCGTTGCAGAAAGATGAAAAGGCGGGGAAAACCCCGCCTGTTGTAAATGTGATCAAATGGGGAGGCTTAGCCTGCCATTTGTTTTTCGCGAATTTCAGCCAGCGTTTTGCAGTCGATGCACAGATCGGCTGTTGGACGCGCTTCCAGGCGACGAATACCAATTTCCACACCGCAGGATTCGCAGTAGCCGAAATCTTCGTCTTCAACCTTCTTCAGCGTTTTCTCGATCTTTTTGATCAGTTTGCGCTCACGGTCACGGTTACGCAGTTCGAGGCTGAACTCTTCTTCCTGCGCGGCACGGTCTACCGGATCCGGGAAGTTGGCAGCTTCATCCTGCATATGAGTAACGGTGCGATCGACTTCATCCCTAAGTTGATTACGCCATGCTTCAAGAATACGCCTGAAGTGCGACAGCTGGGCTTCGTTCATATACTCTTCGCCCGGTTTCTCCTGGTACGGCTCCACCCCAGCGATGGCGAGAATACTCAGGGACGATGTTTTACGGTTTTGCCCTTCTTGCATGTTGCTTCTCCTTAACACGCACTATCGATCCCCATGTTCGGGGGGAAAAATCAGGTCGCTATAAATAGCAGATGCTTTTCAGGATAGCAATTAACTAAACGTAACACTTGACAACCCTGTGAGGAAAAGCGTATTTGCGCACGCGACCAGAATACTAAATAACCAATTGTTTACAACACTATAAAGTGACAGTTAATGGCTCTATCAAAGTCATACTATCGGCAGAAAGTTCCGCTTTATAAACCAGAATTTCTACCCCCCTTACGCTGTGCTTCGAATAATAGTTGCGCATATTTCGCGTCAATATGGCGCGCGGGTGAAAACCGTGTAATGGCAGAGTGCAAAACGGCAAAGAAAATCACCGCGCGTTTGCCCTCAGCCGCTACGTTCATCAGTTCCCGAAGATGTTTCTGACCTCGTTCAGTAATGGCATCGGGAAAATAACCAAAGTCCTTTTCCGCTAACGTTACCGATTTCACTTCAATATAGCAGTCAGGCCGTGAATCTGCCTGTAACATAAAATCAATGCGGCTTCGTTCGGCGCCGTATTTTACTTCGCTTTTCAGCGTGGAATAGCCTGAAAGCTCTGAAATACGTCCCTGTTCAATGGCCTCTTTGGTCAGTCTGTTCGCCCATAACGTATTCACGCAAATTAACGCGCCCGTCTGGGTTTGGGTTAATTCCCAGGTGTGCGGATATTTGCGTTTGATATTCTCTGACGTCGAATACCAGACCGTATCACCGGGCGTGGCACAACCCGTCATCGCGCCGGTATTCGGGCAGTGTAGCGTGAGTTCCGTCCCGTCCGGTGTGATCACATCGGCTAAAAAAGCGTTTATATCGTTGAACCAGCGTCGCGCGCTGGAGAGGGGGCGTAAAGTGCATCGCGCATTTCCTTAATTATTCGCTGAGCGACCAGCGCTGAAGTTCCGTATAACGCGTGCGACCGCGTGCAAAGGTCGAGGCATAGAGGGCAAATTCCGTGACCGGAAAGGACCAGCAAAAGCCCGGCGGTGGGATCGCCACCGCATGGCTGGCGTCGCGCAGCAGCGTGATGTGGGGATGAAACGGTTGTGGACTTTGATAGCAGCCGTTGCGTGCTGCCTGAGCCCGCAGCATATTGGCCAGTTGCAGCAGCCCGCGCGGAGACTGACGCGACCCGAGCCAGACCACCCGCGAACGTAACCATTGGCCGGCGTCATCCAGCCTGAGCGTAAATCCGGGCTGGCGAATGCGCCCGGCAAGCGTCGCCAGCGCTTTTTCCTTATCCGCGCTGACGTCGCCTAAAAAGGCCAACGTGAGATGCAGGTTTTCAGCCGCAACGGGGCGTCCCGCCTCAGGGAGGAAGTGCGCCGCCCGCCACTGTATTATCTCTTCGCGCACGGTGGAGGGGAGTTCGAGGGCAAAAAACAGCCGTTTCGGCTCAGACATCGTCGGTACTCGGTTATGAATTAACGCGATGCTACAATGCAGCGCGAAGAATGTTAACCCTCTGGAGCCATTTGTGACGTCATTGCCTGTTGCCGCTGTTTTGCCTGAACTGCTTACTGCCCTCGATTCTGCGCCGCAGGTATTGCTGAGCGCGCCGACGGGCGCCGGTAAGTCAACCTGGCTACCGCTGCAATTTCTGACGCATAAGGGGATCAGTGGGCGGATTATTCTGCTGGAACCGCGCCGTCTGGCAGCGCGCAATGTGGCGCAACGACTGGCGGAACTGCTCGGTGAAGCGCCTGGCGAGACCGTTGGCTACCGGATGCGGGCGCAATCCTGTGTGGGGCCAACGACGCGGCTTGAGGTCGTTACCGAAGGGGTTCTGACGCGTATGATCCAGCGTGATCCGGAACTCAGTGGCGTGGGGCTGGTGATCCTCGATGAATTTCACGAACGCAGTCTGCAGGCGGATCTCGCGCTGGCATTGCTGCTGGACGTGCAGCAAGGGCTGCGAGACGATCTTAAACTGCTGGTCATGTCTGCCACGCTGGATAACGATCGCCTGCAACAGTGCCTGCCGGATGCGCCAGCGATCGTTTCCGAAGGGCGCGCTTTTCCTGTTGAACGCCGCTATCAGCCGCTGGCGGCGCAATTGCGTTTTGACGAGGCCGTGGCGGTCGCCTGCGCCGAACTACTGCGCAAAGAGCCCGGCTCGCTGCTGCTGTTTTTACCCGGCGTCGGGGAAATTCTGCGCGTGCAGGAGCAATTAAGTACGCGAGTCGGCAGCGATACATTGCTGTGCCCGCTGTATGGCGCGCTGTCGCTGAATGAGCAACGTAAAGCGATTCTGCTTGCCCCGGACGGGATGCGCAAAGTCGTGCTGGCGACCAATATTGCGGAGACCAGTCTGACCATTGAGGGCATCCGGCTGGTGGTGGACTGCGCACAGGAGCGCGTCGCACGATTTGATGCACGCACCGGCTTGACCCGGTTGATCACTCAGCGCATCAGCCAGGCATCAATGACCCAACGCGCCGGTCGCGCCGGGCGTCTGGAACCGGGCATCTGCCTGCACCTGCTGGCGAAAGAGCAGGCGGAACGTGCGGCGGCGCAGGGCGATGCTGAGATGTTGCACAGCGATCTCTCAGGATTGCTGATGGAGCTATTGCAGTGGGGATGTCGCGATCCCGCGCAACTGACCTGGCTGGATCTACCGCCCGCCGTCAACTTACAGGCGGCGAAACGGCTGCTACACATGCTGGGCGCGCTGGACGGCGAGCAGCTCAGTGCGATGGGGCAAAAAATGGCGGCGTTAGGTAATGACCCGCGCTTAGCGGCGATGTTAGCCAGCGCCTCCACGCCTGACGAAGCGGCTACGGCGGCAAAGCTGGCGGCCATTCTTGAGGAGCCGCCGCGAATGGGCAATACCGATCTGGGGGGGGGCGTTTTCCCGACATCACCCCGCCTGGCAGCAGCGCAGCCAGCAACTTCTCAGACGTCTGCATGTCCGTAGCGGCGCAGAGGATGCCGTGCATACGGCATCGCTTCTCGCCCGGGCCTTTGCCGACCGGATTGCGCGTCGACGCAGCCAGGATGGGCGTTACCAACTTGCCAACGGTATGGGCGCGGCGCTGGACGCCGATGATGCGCTGGGACGGCATGAGTGGCTGATTGCGCCTCTGCTGTTGCAGGGCAGTACCTCGCCGGATGCGCGCATTCTGCTGGCGTTGCCGCTGGATATCGACGCGCTTGTTCAGCGTTGCCCTGAATTGCTCCAGCAGTCTGATACTATTGAGTGGGATGAAGCGCAGGGGACGTTGAAAGCGTGGCGCAGAATGCGGATAGGGCAACTGACAGTCAAAGTCCAGCCGCTGGCAAAACCGTCCGAAGAGGAGCTACACCTGGCGATGCTTAACGGCATCCGCGATAAAGGACTGAGTGTACTCAACTGGACACCGGCGGCGGAACAATTGCGGTTACGTCTGCACTGTGCGGCGAAATGGCTGCCGGAGTATAACTGGCCTGCGGTTGATGACGAGACGTTACTGGCGACGCTGGAAGAGTGGCTGTTGCCGCACATGGCCGGCGTGCATTCGCTGCGCGGCCTGAAATCGTTGGATGTTCACCAGGCATTAAGCGGATTACTGGATTATTCCCTACAGCAACGTCTGGTGAGTTCGCTACCCACACATTACACTGTGCCGACGGGAAGTCGGATTGCCATTCGTTATCACGAAGATAACCCGCCGGCGCTGGCGGTCAGAATGCAGGAGATGTTTGGCGAGGCCAGCACGCCGACGATTGCGGAGGGCCGTGTGCCGCTGGTACTGGAGCTCTTATCCCCTGCGCAGCGGCCGTTGCAGATCACTCGCGATTTGGGCGCATTCTGGCAAGGGTCGTATCGCGAGGTGCAAAAAGAGATGAAAGGGCGCTATCCCAAACATGTCTGGCCGGACGATCCGGCGAATACCGCGCCGACGCGGCGCACTAAAAAGTATTCGTAGGCCGGATAAACGAAGCGTCATCCGGCAAATCAGCCAGATAATTGAGAGATTTCTTCTTCTGTCTTCTGACAGAAGAACAGAGAATCAGGCCTTTGCGCCTGAATGTTGCGGAGAAAAAGCATGGCCGGGAATGACCGCGAGCCAATTGGACGCAAAGGGAAACCCACGCGTCCGGTGAAACAAAAGGTGAGCCGTCGCCAACTCAGAGATGATGAGTATGACGACGATTATGATGATGACTATGAGGATGAAGAACCGATGCCGCGTAAAGGTAAGGGCAAAGGGCGTAAGCCTCGTGGTAAGCGCGGCTGGTTGTGGCTGCTGCTGAAAATTGCGATTGTTTTTGCGGTTCTGCTGGCTATTTACGGCGTCTATCTGGATCAAAAAATCCGTAGCCGTATTGATGGCAAAGTCTGGCAGTTGCCGGCGGCGGTGTATGGCCGGATGGTCAACCTTGAGCCGGAAATGTCGGTCAGCAAAAACGAAATGGTTAAACTGCTGGAAGCGACCCAGTATCGTCAGGTCAGCAAGATGACGCGTCCTGGCGAGTTTACCGTGCAGGCGAACAGCATTGAGATGATCCGCCGTCCGTTTGATTTCCCGGACAGCAAGGAGGGTCAGGTGCGCGCGCGTCTGACGTTCGATGGCGGTCATCTGGACACCATCGTCAACATGGACAACAACCGCCAATTCGGTTTCTTCCGTCTCGATCCGCGTTTGATCACCATGCTGTCGTCGCCAAACGGCGAACAGCGTCTGTTCGTTCCGCGCAGCGGCTTCCCGGACCTGCTGGTGGATACTCTGCTGGCAACCGAAGACCGCCATTTCTACGAGCACGATGGGGTGAGTCTGTACTCCATCGGTCGCGCGGTACTGGCGAACCTGACCGCCGGACGCACGGTTCAGGGAGCAAGTACCCTGACCCAACAGCTGGTGAAAAACCTGTTCCTTTCCAGCGAGCGTTCGTACTGGCGTAAGGCCAACGAAGCCTACATGGCGCTGCTGATGGACGCTCGCTACAGCAAGGATCGTATTCTTGAGCTTTACATGAACGAGGTGTATCTCGGTCAGAGCGGCGACAACGAAATTCGTGGTTTCCCGCTGGCGAGCCTTTACTACTTTGGTCGCCCGGTGGAAGAGCTGAGTCTCGATCAGCAGGCGCTACTGGTCGGCATGGTGAAAGGGGCCTCAATCTACAACCCGTGGCGTAACCCGAAACTGGCACTGGAACGTCGCAACCTGGTGCTGCGTCTGCTGCAACAACAGCAGGTGATCGATCAGGAACTGTACGACATGCTGAGCGCGCGTCCGTTAGGCGTGCAGCCGCGCGGTGGGGTGATCTCACCACAGCCCGCGTTCATGCAGATGGTGCGTCAGGAGTTACAGGCGAAGCTGGGTGATAAAGTCAAAGATCTCTCCGGCGTGAAGATCTTCACCACCTTTGACTCTGTTGCCCAGGATGCCGCAGAAAAAGCGGCGGTTGACGGAATTCCGGAGCTGAAGAAACAGCGCAAGCTGAGCGATCTGGAAACGGCGATTGTGGTGGTAGACCGCTTCAGTGGTGAAGTGCGTGCGATGGTCGGTGGGGCGGAGCCGCAGTTTGCCGGTTATAACCGTGCGATGCAGGCACGTCGTTCGATTGGTTCTCTGGCAAAACCGGCGACCTATTTGACTGCGCTAAGCCAGCCGAAAATCTATCGTCTGAACACCTGGATTGCCGATGCGCCGATTGCGCTGCGCCAGCCGAACGGCCAGGTGTGGTCGCCGCAGAATGACGATCGCCGTTATAGCGAAAGCGGAAAAGTGATGCTGGTGGATGCGCTGACGCGCTCCATGAACGTGCCGACGGTTAATCTGGGGATGGCGCTTGGTTTGCCAGCCGTTACCGATACCTGGCTGAAACTGGGCGTACCGAAAGAACAGCTGCATCCGGTTCCGGCTATGCTGCTGGGGGGCGCTGAACCTGACGCCGATTGAAGTGGCACAGGCGTTCCAGACCATTGCCAGCGGCGGTAACCGCGCGCCGCTTTCCGCGCTGCGTTCGGTGATTGCTGAAGATGGCACCGTGCTGTACCAGAGCTTCCCGCAGGCGGAGCGCGCCGTTCCGGCTCAGGCGGCCTATATGACGTTGTGGACGATGCAGCAGGTGGTGCAGCGTGGTACGGGTCGTCAGCTGGGCGCGAAGTACCCGAATCTGCATCTGGCAGGTAAAACCGGGACCACCAACAACAACGTCGATACCTGGTTTGCCGGTATCGACGGCAGTCAGGTGACCATCACCTGGGTAGGGCGCGATAACAACCAGCCGACGAAGCTGTACGGTGCGAGCGGGGCGATGTCGATTTATCAGCGTTATCTGGCTAACCAGACGCCGACGCCGCTGACGTTAACTCCGCCGGAGGATATTGCGGAGATGGGCGTCGACTATGACGGTAATTTCGTCTGCAGCGGCGGTATGCGCACGTTGCCGGTCTGGACCTCAGACCCGGATTCACTCTGCCAGCAGGGTGAGATGATGCAACAGCCGACCGGAAATCCGTTCGATCAATCTTCTCAGCAGCAACCGCAGCAGCAACAGCAGCCGCCGAAAGAAGAGAAGAAAGACAGCGACGGGGTTGCCGGCTGGATTAAAGATATGTTTGGCGGTAATTAATCGCCGTGCCGGATGGCGCTTTCGCCGCCATCCGGCAATGACTTCGCAGAAACATTTCTGACTTCTTTTTTAACCCTTTCTTTTCATCTGGATATTTCTTAACCCCTCAGTTTTGGTAGGGACGCGTATCGCTTGCTATCGCAACCGCGTTTCGAATATTATTCTGCGGTCATAATAATAATTCTCGTTTACGTTATCATTCACTTTCCATCAGAGATATACCAATGGCGCGTCAAAAAAACTGCTCAGCCAAAACACTCGCTGCGTAAAATTGCAGCTGTAGTTGCCACAGCGGTTAGCGGCATGTCTGTCTGTGCACAGGCGGCGGTTGAACCGAAAAAAGAAGACACGATCACCGTCACCGCAGCTCCTGCTCCGCAGGAAAGTGCATGGGGCCCGGCGGCAACCATCGCGGCACGTCAATCTGCCACTGCGACCAAAACGGATACCCCGATTCAGAAAGTTCCCCAGTCTATTTCTGTGGTGACTGCCGAAGAGATGGCGCTGCACCAGCCGAAATCCGTAAAAGAAGCGCTCAGCTACACGCCTGGCGTCGCAGTAGGAACGCGTGGCGCGTCCAACACCTACGACTACCTGATCATTCGCGGTTTCGCTGCCGATGGCCAAAGTCAGAATAACTATCTGAACGGCCTGAAGATGCAGGGGAATTTCTACAACGATGCGGTGATTGACCCTTATATGCTGGAACGCGCGGAAGTGATGCGTGGGCCGGTTTCCGTTCTGTACGGAAAGAGCAACCCGGGTGGCTTACTGAATATGGTCAGCAAGCGTCCGACCACCGAGCCGCTGAAAGAAGTTCAGTTTAAAATGGGTACGGACAGCCTGTTCCAGACCGGTTTTGACTTCAGCGATGCGCTGGACGACGACGGCGTTTACTCTTACCGTTTAACGGGTCTGGCCCGCTCGGCGAATGCGCAGCAACAGGGGGGCGGAAGAACAGCGTTATGCTATCGCGCCGTCCTTTAGCTGGCGTCCGGATGACAAAACCAACTTCACGTTCCTGTCCTACTTCCAGAACGAACCCGAGACCGGTTACTACGGTTGGCTGCCGAAAGAAGGGACCGTCAGCACGCTGCCGAACGGTAAGCGTCTGTCGACCGACTTCAATGAAGGCGCGAAAAACAATACCTACTCTCGTAATGAGAAGATGGTCGGGTATAGCTTCGACCACGAATTCAACGATACTTTTACCGTGCGTCAGAACCTGCGTTACGCGGAAAACAAAGTTTCGCAGAACAGTGTATACGGCTACGGCATGTGTTCCGATCCGTTGTACACCAAAGACGTAGCTGCACTCAAATTAAGCCCATGTAAAAGTATTCCGCAGTCACAGTGGGGTCATACGCTGACCCGTCAGTACGTCGATGATAACGAAAAACTGCAGAACTTCTCTGTGGATACCCAACTGCAAAGCAAGTTTGCGACCGGCTCTCTGGATCATACACTGCTGACCGGTGTTGACTTCATGCGTATGCGTAACGACATCAATTCCTGGTTTGGCTGGGCGGGTTCGGTTGCGCCGTCTGACATCTACAACCTTGATCGCAGTGATTTCGACTTCGGATCCCATCCAGGCCCAGGCGCAGCCTATCGCGTGCTTAACAAGCAGAAGCAGACCGGGGCGTATGTGCAGGATCAGATGCAGTGGGACAAGGTGCTGGTTACGCTGGGCGGTCGTTACGACTGGGCGCAGCAGGACACTCTGGATCGTGAAGAGAATACTCAGCACTCGCGTAATGATAACGAGTTCACCTGGCGCGGCGGCGTAAACTACCTGTTCGACAACGGCGTGACTCCGTACTTCAGCTACAGCGAATCGTTCGAACCGGCGTCTACCGTGGGCGCGAATGGCAGCATCTTTGCTCCGTCTAAAGGCAAGCAGTACGAAGCGGGCGTGAAATATGTCCCGAACGATCGTCCGATCGTGCTCACCGGTGCGGTCTATCAGTTGACCAAAACCAACAACCTGATGGCCGATCCGAACGGTTCGTTCTTCTCGGTTGAAGGCGGTGAGATTCGCTCCCGCGGCGTTGAAGTGGAAGCAAAAGCGGCGCTGTCTGCCAGCGTTAACGTGGTCGGTTCCTACACCTATACAGATGCGGAATACACCACCGACACCAATTACAAAGGCAACACTCCGGCACAGGTGCCAAAACATATGGCGTCGCTGTGGGGCGATTACACGATGTTTGACGGCCCGCTCTCCGGTCTGACTCTGGGCACCGGCGTCCGCTATACCAGCTCCAGCTATGGCGATCCGGCTAACTCCTTTAAAGTCGGCAGCTACACCCTGGTGGATGCGCTGGTCCGCTATGATCTTGCACGTCTGGGCATGGCGGGTTCCAACGTCGCGCTGCACGTCAACAACCTGTTTGACCGCGAATACGTCGCCAGCTGCTTTAACACCTATGGCTGCTTCTGGGGCGCGGAACGTCAGGTCGTTGCGACGGCAACCTTCCGTTTCTAATTTTTCTTTGGGCACGCATTGCGTGCCCGCTTTACAAGTTGGCCGCTATGCAGGAACAGACCCATCATCCCGATACCACGTTTGCACTGCGTGATGTCTCCTTTCGCGTGCCCGGTCGCACGCTTCTGCACCCTCTGTCGTTAACTTTTCCCGTCGGTAAAGTGACTGGCCTGATTGGTCACAATGGTTCAGGTAAATCCACGTTGTTAAAAATGTTGGGCCGCCACCAGCCGCCGTCGCAAGGGGATATCCTGCTCGATGCCCAGCCGCTGAACAGCTGGAACAGCAAAGCGTTTGCCCGCAAGGTGGCATATTTACCGCAGCAGTTGCCAGCGGCGGAAGGGATGACCGTACGTGAACTGGTGGCGATCGGTCGCTATCCGTGGCACGGGGCGCTGGGACGTTTTGGCGTGGCGGACAGAGAAAAAGTGGAAGAGGCGATCGCGCTGGTAGGGTTAAAACCGCTGGCGCATCGTCTGGTCGATAGCCTCTCCGGTGGTGAACGTCAGCGCGCATGGATAGCAATGCTGGTGGCACAAGACAGTCGCTGCCTGTTACTGGACGAACCCACCTCGGCACTGGATATTGCTCATCAGGTCGATGTCCTTGCGCTGGTGCATCGTCTCAGCCAACAGCGGGGGCTGACGGTGATCGCGGTGCTGCATGATATTAATATGGCTGCCCGCTACTGCGACTATCTGGTCGCGCTGCGCGGTGGCGAAATGATTGCCCAGGGTACGCCTGCTGAGCTGATGCGCAGCGAAACTCTGGAGCTGATTTATGGTCTCCCGATGGGGATCCTGCCGCATCCGGCAGGGGCCGCGCCCGTGAGTTTTGTCTACTAATGCGCGGATTACCCCCCATCACTCGTCGTCGTTTATTAACGGCGATGGCACTCTCCCCACTGCTCTGGCAGATGAACACGGCGCGTGCGACCGCGGTTAACCCGCACCGGATCGTGGCGCTGGAGTGGCTGCCCGTCGAGTTGCTGCTGGCGCTTGGCGTGACGCCTTATGGCGTGGCGGATATTCCCAACTACCGCCTGTGGGTGAACGAGCCGCCGCTGCCTGCGTCGGTGATTGATGTTGGATTACGCACCGAGCCGAATCTTGAACTGCTGACCGAAATGAAGCCCTCCTATATGTTCTGGTCGACAGGGTACGGTCCTTCCCCCCGAAACGCTGGCGCGAATTGCGCCCGGACGTGGCTTCAACTTCAGCGATGGCAAACAGCCCTTAGCCGTAGCGCGTCGATCGCTGATCGACATGGCGCAGATGCTGAATCTGGAATCTGCGGCTGAGCGACATCTGGCGGAATACGATCAGTTTATTGCCAGCCGGAAGCCGCGCTTTGTGCAGCGAGGCGATCGTCCGTTGCTGTTGATGACGCTGCTCGATCCGCGTCATATGCTGGTTTTCGGCCCGAACTGTCTGTTCCAGGGAGTGCTGGATGAGTACGGCATCCGTAACGCCTGGCAGGGCGAAACCAATTTCTGGGGCAGTACTGCGGTGGGTATCGATCGCCTGGCCGCTTATAAAGACGCCGACGTGCTCTGTTTTGACCATGGCAATAACAAAGAGATGGAAACGCTGATGGCGACGCCACTCTGGCAGGCGATGCCGTTCGTGCGTGAAGGTCGTTTTCAGCGCGTACCGGCAGTGTGGTTCTACGGCGCGACGTTATCGTCCATGCAGTTTGTGCGTATTCTGGATAAGGCGTTAGGGGGGCAAATCGTGAGCAAACGGATTGCACTCTTCCCGGCCTCCCTCCTGCTGCTGCTGTTCATCGTCGCTGTGGGCTTGACCTGGACGAACTTCTCCATCGCGTTGCCGCGCGCTCAGTGGCAGCAGGCGCTGTGGTCGCCCAATATCGATATCATCGAACAGATGATTTTCCATTACAGTCTTCTCCCTCGTCTGGTTATCTCCCTGCTGGTCGGGGCTGGACTGGGCCTGGTTGGCGTGCTCTTTCAACAGGTGCTGCGTAACCCGCTTGCAGAACCGACCACACTCGGTGTGGCGACCGGCGCACAGTTGGGCATAACGGTCACTACGCTGTGGGCGATTCCAGGCGTACTGGCCGCGCAGTTCGCCGCACTGGCGGGGGCGTGTATCGTCGGGGCGCTGGTGTTTGGCGTCGCCTGGGGCAAACGTCTGTCTCCCGTCACGTTGATCCTCGCGGGCCTGGTCGTTAGCTTGTACTGCGGGGCAATCAACCAGTTACTGGTTATCTTCCATCACGATCAGTTGCAAAGTATGTTTCTGTGGAGCACCGGTACGCTGACGCAAACCGACTGGAGCGGGGTGCAGCGTCTGTGGCCGCAACTGCTGGGCGGGGTAATGCTCACTCTGTTACTGCTGCGCCCGCTGACCCTGATGGGGCTGGACGACGGCGTGGCGCGTAATTTAGGGCTGGCGCTGTCGCTGGCGCGTCTGGCGGCGCTATCGCTGGCGATCGTGCTCAGCGCGCTGCTGGTCAATGCGGTGGGGATTATCGGTTTTATTGGCCTGTTTGCACCGTTGCTGGCGAAAATGCTCGGCGCGCGGCGTCTGCTGGCGCGCCTGATGCTGGCGCCGCTTATCGGCGCGCTGATTCTCTGGCTTTCCGATCAGGTCATTCTCTGGCTGACCCGTGTATGGATGGAAGTGTCCACCGGTTCTGTGACGGCGCTGATCGGCGCACCGTTGCTGCTGTGGCTGCTACCGCGACTGCGAAGTCAGAGCGCGCCGGACATGAACGTCAGCAACCAAGTGGCGACGGAACGTCAGCATGTGCTGGGTTATGCGCTGCTCGGCGGCGTGCTGTTGTTGATCGGGGCATATGTCGCGCTGTCGCTGGGGCGTGACGCGCTGGGCTGGAACTGGGCCAGCGGCGCACAGCTTGAAGAACTGATGCCCTGGCGCTGGCCGCGTATTCTGGCTGCAATGATTGCCGGTATCATGCTGGCGGTGGCAGGCTGCATTATTCAGCGCCTGACCGGGAACCCGATGGCGAGTCCTGAGGTGCTGGGGATCAGCTCCGGCGCGGCGTTTGGCGTGGTGCTGATGCTGTTTCTGGTGCCGGGCAATGCGTTTGGCTGGCTGTTGCCCGTCGGGAGTCTCGGTGCTGCCGCCACGCTGTTGATCATTATGATTGCTGCCGGACGGGGAGGATTCTCCCCCCCATCGTATGCTGCTGGCCGGGATGGCGCTCAGCACGGCCTTCACTATGCTGTTGATGATGTTACAGGCAAGCGGCGATCCGCGTATGGCCGGCGTGTTAACCTGGATCTCCGGCTCGACTTATAACGCGACAAGCGAACAGGTGCTGCGCACCGGGATTGTGATGGTTGTCCTGTTAGCCATCACGCCGCTGTGCCGCCGTTGGCTAACCATTTTACCGCTGGGTGGCGATACCGCTCGTGCCGTTGGGATGGCGCTGACCCCGTCGCGTATCGCGCTGCTGTTACTGGCGGCCAGCCTGACGGCCTCGGCTACGATGACCATTGGTCCACTGAGTTTTGTCGGGCTGATGGCACCGCATATCGCGCGGATGTTAGGTTTTCGTCGAACGATGCCACATATTGTGATGTCGGCGCTGGCGGGGGGGCTTATTGCTCATCTTTGCCGACTGGTGCGGGCGGATGGTGCTGTTCCCGTATCAGATCCCGGCGGGGATACTTTCGACGTTTATCGGCGCGCCGTACTTTATCTATCTGTTACGTAAGCAGAGTCGTTGATTCGGATATTTTTCGTGCAGGCCGGATAAGACGCTTCGCGTCGCCATCCGGCAATAAAAAAACCGGGTGGGGGGCTTTGCCTCACCCGGCCTACGGTTTAAAACGTACCCTGTTACAGCTTCGCAAACACCCGACGCGCGGCGTCGATAGTGTTATTGATGTCCTCCACACTGTGCGCCACGGACATAAAGCCCGCTTCAAACGCCGATGGCGCAAGGTAAACACCCTCATCCAGCATCAGGTGGAAGAAGCGTTTAAAGCGTTCCACATCGCAGGCCATCACGTCCTGATAACAGGTCACGGTTTTTGCGTTGGTGAAGAAAATCCCGAACATGCCGCCGACATGGTTAACGACCAGCGGAATCCCCGTGTCCTGCGCGGCTTCCAGTAAACCGTCGGCAAGGCGCGTGGTTAATTCATCCAGCGTTTCGTGAATGCCGGGTTGCGCGACTTCCGTCAGGCAGGCAAAACCGGCCGCCATCGCAATCGGGTTACCGGAAAGGGTTCCCGCCTGGTAAACCGGGCCGGTTGGCGCCAGCGCATCCATCACGTCACGGCGACCACCGAACGCGCCCACGGGCATACCGCCGCCGATGATTTTGCCCAGACAGGTCAGATCCGGCACCACGTTGTAGTAATCTTGTGCTCCGGCAAGCGCTACGCGAAAGCCAGTCATGACTTCGTCGATAATCAGCAGTGCGCCGAACTCATCGCACAGTGCGCGCAGACCAGGCAGGAATTCCGGCAGCGGCGGGATGCAGTTCATATTGCCTGCCACTGGCTCAACGATGATACAGGCGATCTCCTGCGGGAACTGCTCGAACGCGGCACGCACGGAATTGAGATCGTTATAGGTGCAGGTCAGGGTGTGCTTCGCGAAATCAGCCGGCACGCCCGGAGAGTTTGGCTGGCCCAGCGTCAGCGCGCCAGAACCGGCTTTTACCAGCAGGCAGTCGGCGTGGCCGTGATAGCAGCCTTCGAATTTGATGATTTTATCGCGTCCGGTGAAGCCGCGAGCCAGGCGAATGGCGCTCATCGTTGCTTCTGTTCCGGAATTCACCATTCGTACCATATCCATCGTCGGCACCAGTTCGGTGACCAGCGCGGCCATTTTGACTTCCATCTCGGTTGGCGCGCCGAAGCTCAGGCCGCGTTCGGCGGCTTCGATTACCGCGTTACGGATCGCCGGATGGTTGTGCCCCAGCACCATTGGTCCCCAGGATCCGACGTAATCGATATAGGCTTTGCCATCGACATCGTACAGATACGCGCCGTCCGCTTTTTCAATAAACAGCGGAGTACCACCCACGCCAGTAAAGGCGCGAACAGGGGAGTTAACGCCGCCGGGGATTAGCTCGCGTGCTGCGCTGTAGAGGTTTTCAGACTTACTCATGGATGGGTTCCTGGTTCGTAGAAAAAGTGAATGCCCGCTATTCTAGTTATTCAGAGAAGGTTATGAAAGTTTTGCGCATTTGAAACATTACGATTTGAAGGGGATTTTCGGGTAAGAGGCGAGTACAATGCCGCCTCTGCATTTGTATTACCAATTAATGATCATCTGATGAAGACAGAAACTCCCTCTTTTGAAGCACAGCAAATTGTGCGCTTACGGCGCAGAGACCAAATACGTCGGTTGCTGGAGCGGGATAAAACGCCGCTGGCGATCTTATTGATGGCGGCAGTGGTGGGGACGCTTACCGGTCTGGCGGGCGTGGCGTTCGAAAAAGCGGTGAGCTGGGTGCAAAATCTGCGTATCGGCGCGTTGGTGAATGTAGCTGACCATCCGCTTCTGCTCTGGCCGCTGGCGTTTATTCTCTCCGCATTACTGGCAATGGTCGGCTATTTTCTGGTGCGTAAATTTGCGCCGGAAGCGGGCGGTTCCGGGATCCCCGAGATCGAAGGCGCGCTGGAAGAGCTTCGCCCTGTGCGCTGGTGGCGTGTGTTGCCGGTCAAGTTTATTGGCGGGATGGGCACGCTGGGCGCGGGCATGGTGCTGGGGCGCGAAGGGCCGACGGTGCAGATTGGCGGGAATATTGGTCGTATGGTGCTGGATATTTTCCGTATGCGCAGCGCCGAGGCGCGCCATACCCTGCTGGCGACCGGTGCGGCAGCGGGCCTCTCGGCGGCGTTCAACGCGCCGCTGGCGGGCATTCTGTTTATCATTGAAGAGATGCGCCCGCAGTTTCGCTATAACCTCATCTCGATCAAAGCCGTTTTTACCGGCGTGATCATGTCGAGCATTGTTTTCCGCATTTTCAACGGCGAATCGCCGATCATTGAGGTGGGGAAATTGTCCAACGCGCCGGTCAATACGCTGTGGCTGTATCTGATCCTCGGGATGATTTTTGGCTGTGTGGGGCCGGTATTTAATAAGCTGGTGTTGCGCACTCAGGATATGTTCCAGCGCTTTCATCATGGAAACACCACCAAATGGGTGCTGATGGGCGGTGCGATTGGCGGCCTGTGCGGCATTCTGGGGCTGATTGAACCGGCGGCGTCTGGCGGCGGTTTTAACCTTATTCCAATCGCCGCAGCGGGCAATTTTAGCGTCGGACTGCTGCTGTTTATCTTTATTGCCCGTGTGATCACTACTTTACTTTGCTTCTCTTCGGGTGCGCCCGGCGGGATTTTTGCCCCGATGCTGGCGCTGGGTACACTGTTGGGCACCGCATTTGGGATGGCAGCGGCGGCAGGATTTCCACATTACCAGCTTGAGGCCGGAACGTTCGCCATTGCCGGAATGGGCGCGCTGCTGGCGGCCTCCGTGCGTGCGCCGCTGACCGGTATCGTGTTGGTGCTGGAAATGACCGATAACTATCAGCTCATTTTGCCAATGATTATTACCTGCCTTGGCGCAACACTATTGGCGCAATTCCTCGGCGGAAAACCGCTATACTCAACCATTCTTGCCCGCACGCTGGCAAAGCAGGAAGCGGAGCAGGCGGCAAAAAGTCAGACGACCACTGCTGGCGAGAATACTTGAATGAAATACCAGGGTATTAGATAATGACGCCAGTATTGGGTCAGAATTTGCCCAATTGCCGATGTCGTTTGGAGCAAAAATATGAGTGATGACGTAGCGCTGCCACTGCAATTTACTGAAGCAGCAGCCAATAAAGTAAAAAGCCTGATCGCGGACGAAGAAAACCCGAATCTGAAACTGCGTGTTTATATCACCGGTGGCGGTTGCAGCGGTTTTCAGTATGGTTTTACCTTTGATGACCAGGTCAACGAAGGCGATATGACCATCGAAAAGCAGGGCGTTGGCCTGGTGGTTGACCCAATGAGCCTGCAGTATCTGGTCGGTGGTTCTGTTGACTACACCGAAGGTCTGGAAGGTTCCCGCTTCGTAGTCACCAACCCGAATGCGAAAAGCACCTGCGGGTGTGGTTCTTCCTTCAGCATCTGAGTGCTGTCTGTCATGCCGGATGACGGCATAAATGCCTTATCCGGCCTACGGTGTTGTTCTGTTGTAGGCCCGATAAGCGCAGCGCCATCGGGCAAAATCAAGTCAACGGCTATTCTCATCTAACGCAAAAGTCGGCAGCTTCAGATGCCAGCGGATCGCCGCCAGGCGAATCACCAGCGTGACGACCATTCCCAACATACTGGCGGCCTCCAGCGGCATCGCGAAGGTGTAATGTGCGGTTGCATGAACGATCCCGCCGATAATACAAGCTGTTGCGTAGATTTCCGTACGCAGGATCATCGGGATTTCTCGTGCCAGCACATCGCGAATAATACCGCCGCCCACACCGGTGATGACGCCCATACAGATAGCCACCAGCGGCCCTGTCCCTGCAATAAACGCTTTGTTGACGCCGATCCCCACAAATACGGCCAGGCCGACGGCGTCCAGCACCGGCAGCATCCATTTGGGTAAGCGTCTGGGCTGGCGTACCAGCAGGATAGTCAACATGCTGGTAACCATTGCCACCACCAGATCGGTTGGATCTTTAACCCAGAAAACCGGTCCGTTATCTAATGCCATATCACGAATCGTCCCGCCGCCCACGGCGGTAACGACGCCCAATACCAGCACGCCAAACGGGTCCATACGCAGTTTCCCGGCCAACAATACGCCAGAGATAGCAAATACCGCTGTGCCGACAATATCCAGCCAATAGACGAGCATGATCAAATCCTCACAACACACCTGTTGGGGCAGGCGCTAATTCACCAGGGAAAGCGCATTACAGAGTTGTTTTGCGGCGAGGATAATACGCGGGCTTGCGCGTTCAAACCAGTCACTGTTGAGGGGAATGACAGGAATTTGTAGTTGATCACCCCAGTATTGCTTAATTTTGAGAATTTCACCTGCATCGCCGGCGACAACGATCGCTTGCGGAGAACGCGCCAGCACCTGTTCGCGACTGACCTGCGGCCAGGGAACCCGACTACCGGCAAAGATATTTTCTCCACCGCAAAGCTCAATAACCTCGTTTTGAATCGATCCTTTTCCGCTGGTGAAGGGCGGATTGATGCCAAACTGCAAAAAAACGCGTTTTTTCGCTTTGCCTGCATACTGAGATTTTAGCTGCGAATAGTCGTCCAGCAAGGTTTGCGCGGCGTGCTTTGCCATTTCGGGGTGTGGGCTAAAGTCGGCCAGCTTTTGCAACGTGTCGGCAATTTGCTCAATGGTGACGGCGTCGATCCACATGACCTTGATACCCAGCGACGTGAGCTGATTGACTTGCCGTTCGGCATTGCCGCCGCGCCAGGCGAGAACCAAATCCGGCTTCAGCGCCACGATCCGTTCCAGATTCATCCCTTGCCAGGTGGCAACCTGTTCAATGTGTTGCGCCTGCGGCGGATAGTCAGAATAGCTACTGACGCCAACGGGGGTGATCCCGGCGGCAAAGGCGAGTTCCGTATTGGCAGGAGAGAGGGTAATCACGCGAGGTGCGGCATGTAGCCACACCGGAAGAGCTAACAGCAGGGCGACAAGCGCCCTGAAGAGTGCGTTAACCATGCGCCAGTTTCTGTACCAGCGTTTCGACCATCAGCGTGGACTGCTTCGCGGCAACGGCCAGGAACTCGTCAAAGCTCAGATGAGACTGCTGATCGGCAACGTCAGAGATTGCGCGGACCACCACAAACGGCACGCTGAAATTATGGCAAACATGCGCAATCGCAGTGGCTTCCATCTCAACGGCTATGGCCTGAGGGAAGTTATGACGGATTTTCGCAAGCCCCACGGAGCCGTTAATGAAGGCATCGCCGCTGACAATCAAGCCGCGTACTGCGTTCAGGTTCAGCTCAGAGATGCAGGACTCTGCCGCTGCAATCAGTTTTTCATCGGCTTTAAAACCGGCCGGGCAACCCGGAAGTTGGCCGAATTCATAGCCAAAAGCGGTGACGTCAGCGTCGTGATAACGCGCTTCATCAGAGACCACAATGTCGCCGACTTTCAGCGTCGGGGCGAGACCGCCAGCGGAACCGGTATTAATAATGACGTCCGGTTTGCAGCGTTCGAGCAGCAGCGTCGCGCCCAGCGCCGCCGCCACTTTACCAATACCGGATTTCAGTAGCGCAACGTCGGTTCCGTTAAGCTGACCGGTGTAAATTTCGCAACCGCCCAGAGTGAGAGTTTGACGATTTTCGATTTTGTCACGCAGCAGCGTAACCTCTTCTTCCATTGCACCAATGATGCCGATTTTCATAGATTTACTCGCGCCAGGTGAGATTTAAAGGCATAGTTTACCATGCGCTTAAGGTGAAGTGCATTCTCACGCGGGAGAGGACATGTCACAGATTGATTTCCGGAAAAAAATAAACTGGCACCGTCGTTATCGTTCACCGCAGGGTGTTAAAACCGAGCATGAGATCCTGCGCATTTTTGAAAGCGACCGCGGGCGGATTATTAACTCCCCGGCGATCCGTCGCCTGCAGCAAAAAACCCAGGTGTTTCCCCTCGAACGTAATGCGTCGGTTCGCACGCGCCTGACTCATTCCATGGAAGTTCAGCAGGTGGGGCGCTATATCGCCAAAGAGGTGTTAAGCCGTCTTAAAGAACTGAAGCTGCTGGAACAGTACGGACTGGACGAGCTGACCGGACCTTTTGAGAGCATTGTCGAGATGTCCTGCCTGATGCATGACATAGGCAACCCGCCGTTTGGGCACTTTGGCGAGGCGGCGATCAATGACTGGTTTCGCCAGCGATTGCATCCTGCTGATGCCGAAAGCCAACCCTTAACTGAAGATCGTTGCATTGTGGCGACGCTGCGTCTGCGCGAGGGTGAAGAAGTGCTAAACGATCTCCGCCGTAAGGTGCGCCAGGATCTGTGCCATTTCGAAGGGAATGCGCAAGGTATTCGTCTGGTACATACGTTGATGCGCATGAACCTGACCTGGGCCCAGGTCGGCGGGATCTTAAAATATACCCGTCCGGCATGGTGGCGGGGGAGAAACACCCGCAACGCACAACTATTTAATGAAAAAACCAGGTTATTACCTTTCTGAAGAACCGTATATTGCGAGGTTACGTAAAGAACTCGATCTCGCGGTTTACAGTCGCTTTCCGTTAACGTGGATAATGGAAGCCGCTGACGATATCTCTTATTGCGTCGCCGATCTGGAGGACGCGGTAGAGAAAAGAATCTTCAGCGTTGAGCAACTTTATCACCATTTACATGAGGCCTGGGGGGAGCACGAGAAAGGTTCGCTCTTTGCGCAGGTTGTTGAAAATGCCTGGGAGAAATCGCGCGCCAATTCTCTGAGCCGCAGCACTGAAGATCAATTCTTCATGTATTTGCGGGTCAATACGCTAAATAAACTGGTGCCTTACGCCGCGCAGCGCTTTATTGATAATTTAGCGCAGGTTTTCGACGGCACGTTCAATCAGGCATTGCTGGAAGATGGCAGTAATTACAGCCGACTGCTGAAGCTTTATAAAAATGTGGCGATTAAACATGTGTTTAGCCATCCAGACGTTGAGCAGCTTGAATTACAGGGCTATCGGGTGATCAGCGGTTTACTCGATATCTACCGTCCTTTATTAAGCCTGCCGCTGGCGGATTTTAGCGAGCTGGTGGAAAAAGAGCGCCTGCCGCGCTTCCCTATCGAATCCCGCTTATTTCAGAAACTGTCAACGCGCCATCGGCTGGCCTATGTGGAGGCTGTGGGTAAATTAAGAACAGATTCAACTGAGTATCCCTTGTGGGAATATTATTACCGCTGTCGTCTTATTCAGGATTATATCAGCGGGATGACCGATCTCTATGCATGGGATGAATATCGGCGACTGATGGCAGTCGAACAATAAGCGGAGTTTTGTAAAGACGGACAATAAATTTTTACCTTTTCCATAAACTTCTGTCCGGAACTTAGCGCTATAAAATGAATCTGACGTACACAGCAATTTTGCGTTATCTGTTAATTGAGATTGAGACACATGAAAAAAACCACATTAGCAATGAGTGCACTGGCTCTGAGTTTAGGTTTGGCGTTATCCCCGCTTTCTGCCACGGCCGCTGAAACAGCATCAGCGACGACCGCGCAGCAGATGCCAAGTCTGGCACCGATGCTCGAAAAAGTGATGCCATCGGTGGTCAGCATTAACGTGGAAGGTAGCACGACCGTGAATACGCCGCGTATGCCGCGTAATTTCCAGCAGTTCTTTGGTGATGATTCCCCGTTCTGCCAGGACGGTTCCCCGTTCCAGAGTTCACCTTTCTGCCAGGGCGGCCCACAGGGCGGTAATGGCGGCGGCCAGCAGCAGAAATTTATGGCGCTGGGTTCCGGTGTCATTATTGACGCCGCGAAAGGCTATGTCGTGACCAACAACCACGTGGTGGATAACGCCACGGTGATTAAAGTTCAGTTAAGCGATGGTCGTAAATTCGACGCGAAGATCGTCGGCAAAGACCCGCGTTCCGATATCGCGCTGATCCAGATTCAGGATCCGAAAAACCTGACGGCGATTAAGCTGGCTGACTCCGACACGCTGCGCGTGGGGGATTACACTGTCGCCATCGGTAACCCGTTTGGTCTGGGCGAGACGGTTACCTCCGGTATCGTCTCTGCGCTGGGTCGTAGCGGCCTGAATGCGCAGAACTATGAAAACTTCATCCAGACCGATGCGGCGATCAACCGCGGTAACTCCGGTGGCGCGTTGGTTAACCTGAATGGCGAGTTGATCGGTATTAACACAGCGATTCTCGCGCCGGACGGCGGCAACATCGGTATCGGTTTTGCGATCCCGAGCAACATGGTGAAAAACCTGACGTCTCAAATGGTTGAGTTCGGCCAGGTGAAACGCGGTGAGCTGGGCATTATGGGGACCGAACTGAGCTCCGAACTGGCGAAAGCGATGAAAGTTGACGCGCAGCGCGGCGCGTTTGTCAGCCAGGTTATGCCGAATTCGTCTGCCTCGAAGGCCGGGATTAAAGCCGGGGATGTGATCACCTCCCTGAACGGCAAGCCGATCAGCAGCTTCGCCGCACTGCGTGCGCAGGTCGGCACCATGCCGGTAGGCAGCAAAATTACCCTCGGTCTGCTGCGCGACGGCAAGCCGGTCACGGTGAATCTGGAACTTCAGCAAAGCAGCCAGACTCAGGTTGACTCCAGCTCTATCTTCAGCGGTATTGAAGGGGCTGAAATGAGCAATAAAGGTCAGGACAAAGGCGTGGTGGTGAATAACGTGAAAGCGAACACCCCGGCAGCGCAGATTGGCCTGAAAAAAGGTGATGTGATTATCGGTGCTAACCAGCAGCCGGTGAAAAACATCGCTGAGCTGCGGAAAATCCTCGACAGCAAACCGTCTGTTCTGGCGCTGAACATTCAGCGTGGCGACAGCACTATCTATTTGCTGATGCAGTAATCCCTTCCAGAGCCCCCCTCCTGTGACAGGAGGGGGGTTTCTTTTTTGTGATACTACCCACAACTCCATACTTCTCTCCTTTGCTTTGTGCATCTGCACAATGCCGCCGTTTGTGATCTTCCTTATGCTGGAGCTCTGCTCACAGGAGGGATTTATGGCTGGCTGGCATCTTGATACCAAAATGGCGCAGGATATCGTGGCGCGCACAATGCGCATCATTGATACCAATATCAACGTAATGGATGCCCGTGGGCGGATCATCGGTAGCGGCGATCGCGAACGTATTGGTGAATTGCACGAAGGGGCGTTGTTAGTCCTCTCGCAAGGGCGCGTGGTGGATATTGATGATGCAGTCGCGCGTCATCTGCATGGGGTCCGTCAGGGGATTAACCTGCCGCTGCGTCTGGAAGGCGAAATTGTCGGCGTGATTGGCCTGACCGGTGAACCTGAGCATTTACGCAAATATGGCGAACTGGTGTGCATGACGGCGGAGATGATGCTGGAGCAGTCGCGTCTGATGCACCTGCTGGCGCAGGACAGCCGTCTGCGCGAAGAACTGGTGATGAACCTGATCCAGGCAGAAGAGAACACCCCGTCGTTGACCGAATGGGCGCAACGCCTGGGGATCGATCTTAATCAGCCGCGCGTGGTGGCGGTGGTGGAAGTCGACAGCGGCCAGCTTGGTGTGGACAGTGCGATGGCTGAGCTACAACAGCTCCAGAACGCGCTAACCACCCCGGAACGTAATAACCTGATCGCGATTGTTTCGCTGACCGAGATGGTGGTGTTAAAACCGGCGCTGAATGCGTTTGGCCGCTGGGATGCCGAAGATCACCGCAAGCGTGTTGAGCAACTTATTGCGCGTATGAAAGAGAACGGGCAGTTGCGTTTTCGCGTTGCGCTGGGCAACTATTTTACCGGACCAGGCAGCATTGCGCGTTCGTACCGTACTGCGCGAACGACAATGATGGTCGGCAAACAACGAATGCCGGAAAGCCGCAGCTACTTTTATCAGGATTTGATGCTGCCGGTACTGCTCGACAGTCTGCGCGGCGGCTGGCAGGCCAATGAGCTGGCACGACCGCTGGTACGGCTGAAAGCGATGGACAATAACGGTTTATTGCGCCGCACCCTGGCGGCCTGGTTTCGCTATAACGTGCAGCCGCTGGCGACCTCTAAGGCACTGTTTATTCACCGGAATACGCTGGAGTATCGACTGAATCGCATCTCGGAATTGACCGGGCTGGATTTGGGAAATTTCGACGATCGACTGCTGCTGTACGTGGCGTTGCAGCTGGATGATCAGCAGTGATTAATTGCCTGATGGCGCTACGCTTATCAGGCCTACGAGGATGTACCAGTAGGCCGGATAAGGCGTATGACGCCGCCATCCGGCAACAAACGAATTATTTACGCGTCAGTTTTTCCAGATCGGCTTCGATTTCGGTAATCTTATTCGCCACCACGCTTTCCAGATGGCGTAAATCGTCAAGGATCTTACGTTTTAGATCAACTTCAGTGCGATCGCGCTGGCAGATCTGATCGAGTTCGTCGATCACGTAGCGCAGATTAGGGCTGATTTCCTGCACTTCTTTGTAGCCCTGACCAATTCCATCGGCGACCACGGTCTTGCGCTGGCGAGGATATTTAAACTTCACGCTTTTGGCAAAGAATTCACCTTTATCCTTCTGGAAATAGATTTTCAGGATATCGTTGTTGGCTTCTTGCCGCAGGCTGTAACGATCGATTTCTTCAGGATTAGTAATGCCCAGACTTTTCAGATTGTCATACATAGCGGTACCCTTAAGCTCACTATAACTATTGAATAATTAACGAAAAGCCCTGTTTGCGCCACTCGCAGAGTGAAAAAAAGCGGGCTAAGCCCGCTTTTTCAAACCATCCTTAGTCGATGGTTCGCAATAACTCGTTGATACCGACCTTGCCACGCGTTTTGGCGTCGACTTTTTTCACAATCACCGCACAGTACAGGCTGTACTTACCGTCTTTCGACGGCAGGTTGCCGGAAACGACAACGGAGCCTGCTGGCACGCGACCATAATGGACTTCGCCGGTTTCACGGTCGTAAATACGCGTGCTCTGACCAATATAGACGCCCATGGAAATCACGGAACCTTCTTCGACGATTACGCCTTCGACGACTTCCGAACGCGCGCCGATGAAGCAGTTGTCTTCAATGATGGTCGGGTTCGCCTGTAGCGGCTCCAGTACGCCACCGATGCCGACACCGCCGGACAGGTGAACGTTCTTACCGATCTGCGCACAGGAACCGACGGTTGCCCAGGTATCGACCATCGTGCCTTCATCAACATAAGCGCCGATGTTGACATAAGACGGCATCAGCACGGTGTTACGGGCGATAAACGCACCCTGACGTACCGCCGCCGGCGGAACCACACGAAAACCTTCTTTCTGGAAGCGCGCTTCGTCGTAGTCGGCGAATTTCATCGGCACTTTATCGAAGTAGCGGCTTTCCGCGCCATCAATCACCTGGTTATCGTTGATACGGAAAGAGAGCAGCACCGCTTTCTTCAACCACTGGTGAGTCACCCACTGACCGTCCACCTTTTCTGCCACACGCAGTGCGCCGGAATCCAGCAGAGAAATCACCTGATTCACCGCTTCACGGGTCACGGTATCCACATTGGCCGGAGTAATGTCGGCACGGCGCTCAAAAGCGGTCTCAATAACGTTCTGTAACTGCTGCATTGTTAAACTCTTTCCCTATAAATAAACACACTACCCTTTATCGTTTGGATTGAGGGCCTCTGTCAACCGTTGATGCACTTCCTGCTGCAGCGCATTATTAAGCGCACGCCGGTCCGCTGTGGCGATTATGAATAAATCTTCTACTCGCTCGCCAATGGTTGTAATTCGGGCGCCATGAAGCGAAATTCCCAGATCGGCAAAAATTTGCCCGACCCGCGCCAGCAGTCCAGGCTGGTCGAGCGCAATCAGCTCGAGGAACGATTTGCGGTCGGTGTGCGTGGGCAGGAATGTGACCTCGGTATCGACGGTAAAGTGACGCAATTTGGCCGGCTGTCGACGTGGTTGCGGCGGTTGCCAGGTGCGCTGGGTGATCGCCTGTTCCAGTCCAAAGCGGATCGCTTCGTGCCTGTCTGATGAGAGCGGGCTGCCGTCCGGTTCCAGTACGATAAAGGTGTCCATCGCCATGCCATCTCGGGTCGTGAAAATCTGCGCATCGTGGACGCTTAGGTTACGCCGGTCCAGCTCGGCGCAGACGGCGGCAAACAGATACGGACGGTCCGGGCTCCAGATGAAGATTTCCGTCCCGCCGCGCGTGGCCTGTGGGCTAAGCAGAATGAGCGACTCGCTGAGATCGTGCTGTAACAGATGACGCGCATGCCAGGCCAGCTGGTTTGGGCTGTGTCGCACGAAGTAGTTGGCGCGACAGCGCGACCAGATATGGTGCAGCGCTTCTTCATCAATATTGTCCATGCGCAGAAGCGCCAGCGCCTGCAATTGATGGTGGCGCACGCGTTCACGCATATCCGGCGTGTTTTGCATTCCCCGACGCAGCTGTTTTTCCGTGGCGAAGTACAGTTCACGTAGCAGACTTTGCTTCCAGCTGTTCCACAGCGTTTCGTTGGTGGCGCAAATATCTGCGACTGTCAGGCAGACCAGAAAGCGCAGGCGGTGCTCCGTTTGTACCTCTTCGGCGAACTGTTTAATGACTTCGGGATCCTGAATATCCCGGCGCTGAGCGGTCACCGACATCAGCAGGTGCTGGCGAACCAGCCAGGCAATCAGCTGCGTTTCGCGCGAGTTCAGTCCGTGCAGTTCCGCAAACTTGAGCACGTCCTGTGCGCCCAGCACCGAGTGGTCGCCGCCGCGTCCTTTGGCAATATCGTGAAACAGCGCAGCGATAAATATCAGTTCCGGCTGTCGCAGACGCGGCCAGAGATCCACGCACAACGGGTGGCGCTGACGGGTCTCTTCTTTGGCAAAACTTTCCAGCTTCAGCATCACGCGAATCGTGTGTTCGTCAACGGTGTAGGCATGGAACAGGTCAAACTGCATCTGCCCGACAATCCGTGACCATTGCGGCATATAGGCCCACAGCACGCTATGGCGGTGCATCGGCAGCAGACCACGGCTGACTGCGCCAGGATGGCGCAGCATACTGAGAAACAGCGACCGCGCCTCCGGGATATAACACAGCGGCTGGTTCAGGTGGCGGCGTGCATGGCGCAGATGGCGCAGGGTAGTGGAGTAGATCCCGGTGATCGCGCTGTTGCGCACCATGGTATAGAACATCCGCAGGATCGCTTCCGGTTCGCGGATGAACAGATCGTCCTGACGCAGATCGATCAGCGTGCCGCGCAGTTGAAAATCGTCATCAATAGGACGCGGCTTTTCGTCGGCGGACAGCGCGAGGATCGCTTCGTCAAACAGCTGCAGCAGCATCTGGTTGAGTTCAGTGACGCGGCGGGTGACGCGGAAGTAATCCTTCATCATCTGCTCAACCGGTTCGTTGCCTTCGCCGCTGTAGTTCAGGCGCTGAGCGACACTCAACTGGCGATCGAACAGCAGGCGGTTATCGTAACGACTGACCACTAAGTGCAGGGCAAAACGAATGCGCCACAGAATGTGCAGGCATTCGTTGAGCTCAGCGCGTTCCGCCTGGGTTAAGAAGCCGAAGCCGACCATTTCGTCGAGTGAGGTGGCGCCAAAATGACGGCGAGCGACCCACTGCAGCGTGTGGATATCGCGCAGACCGCCGGGGCTACTTTTGATATCCGGCTCAAGGTTATAGCTGGTGCCGTGATAGCGCTGGTGGCGCTGATTTTGCTCTTCTACTTTGGCGGCGTAAAACTTATCAGACGGCCAGAACCCTTCACTGAAAATATGCTTTTGCAGTTCCAGGAACAACGCGACGTCGCCAATCAACAGACGGGTTTCAATCAGGTTAGTGGCGACGGTCAGATCGGATAACCCTTCCAGCAGACACTCTTCCAGCGTGCGCACGCTGTGTCCCACTTCCAGTTTGACGTCCCACAGCAATGTCAGCAGCTCGCCGACCTTTTGCGCCTGATCGTCCGGTAATTTTTTTGCGGCTGAGGATCAGCAGGTCAATATCGGAAAGTGGGTGCAGTTCACCGCGCCCGTAGCCGCCGACGGCGACCAGAGCCAGATCGGCAATCTGCCCAAAACCGGCGTCAATCCACAGGCGTTGCAGCAGTTGATCGATAAATTCCGTACGCGCTTCAATGAGCTGTTCAGCGGAAATCCCGCTGTCGAAGGCATCGCCTAACCATTGCTGGAAGGTGTCTATATGCGTTTTGATCCCGGCGACGGTGAGTTCGTCGCGTGACCAGGCTCCCGGGTTTTGCGGCTGGCCGGGTAGGGTGGGGAGTGCGGTGTTCGCGTGCTGTTCAGGAAGAGTATTCATTGTCGCCACCCATTAAAAAAGCCGGATATGGCGAAAGCGCCTTACCCGGCCTACGGATTTACTCTTCATCCTTCAGGCTGCTTCTGCGTTGGCTGCGCTCGTTCACTCCAGTCACGTACTTTTGTACGCTCCTGGAGATTCACTCTCTTGCCGTCTTGAAGCAACTCGAATGATTTTGAGTAAAGGTGCCATTTGTAGGCCTGATAAGCGATAGCGCCATCAGGCAAAAAAGTTATGCGTCGTGCGTAATGACCGCCGGGATGGTGTCATCCTTGCGTAACGTCAGAATTTCGCAGCCGTTTTCGGTCACCACAATAGTATGCTCGTATTGCGCAGACAAGCTCCGGTCTTTGGTTTTGACCGTCCAGCCGTCTTTCATCGTACGGATACGATAATCACCGGCGTTCAGCATCGGCTCAATGGTAAAGGTCATGCCCGGCTGCAGCACCACGCCGCCGTCGTCCGCATCATAGTGCAGCACCTGCGGCTCTTCATGGAAGCCGCGACCAATGCCGTGTCCGCAGTATTCACGCACCACGGAGAAGCCCTCACCTTCGGCATACTTCTGGATTGCCGCGCCGAGCGTACGCAGGCGAATGCCTGGCTTCACCATACGCAGCGCCAGATACAGGCTCTCCTGAGTGACGCGGCACAGGCGCTCGCCCAGAATGGTCGGTTTGCCGACAATAAACATTTTGGACGTATCGCCGTGATAGTCATCTTTAATGACCGTCACGTCGATGTTGACGATATCGCCATCTTTCAGATGCTTGGCGTCATCCGGAATCCCGTGACACACCACTTCATTAATGGAGATGCAGACGGATTTAGGATAACCGTGATAGCCGAGACAAGCCGAGATCGCGTGTTGCTCGTTAACGATGTAGTCGTTACAGATGCGATCCAGTTCACCCGTGCTGACGCCCGGCTTGATATACGGTTCGATCATCTCCAGCACTTCGGCGGCCAGACGGCCCGCGACGCGCATTTTTTCGATTTCTTCAGGGGTCTTGATTGAGATAGCCATGAATTCTGTCCATCAGTGTCGATTATTTCGACAATAATTGTGTAAGTGCTGTCAATGGTATCAGTCCAGCATACATGCTGCCAAATTGAGAATCATTAACAGCACAGCAAGCCAACAATTATTGGTGTCCACGGCGTATTTGTGGTATAAAGCGCGCCGGACTTCCGATCTCATTTCATATACACAGAATGGACGGAAGCGACAAATCTCACTTTGTGTAACAACACACACGTATCGGCACATATTCCGGGGTGCCCTTTGGGGTCGGTAATATGGGATACGTGGAGGCATAACCCCAACTTTATCTATAGAGGTTTTAAACATGGCAACTGTTTCCATGCGCGACATGCTCAAGGCTGGTGTTCACTTTGGTCACCAGACCCGTTACTGGAACCCGAAAATGAAGCCGTTCATCTTCGGTGCGCGTAACAAAGTTCACATCATCAACCTTGAGAAAACCGTACCGATGTTCAACGAAGCGCTGGCTGAACTGAACAAGATCGCTTCTCGCAAAGGTAAAATCCTTTTCGTTGGTACTAAACGCGCTGCAAGCGAAGCGGTGAAAGACGCTGCTAACAGCTGCGATCAGTTCTTCGTGAACCATCGCTGGCTGGGCGGTATGCTGACTAACTGGAAAACCGTTCGTCAGTCCATCAAACGTCTGAAAGACCTGGAAACTCAGTCTCAGGACGGTACTTTCGAAAAGCTGACCAAGAAAGAAGCGCTGATGCGCACTCGTGAGCTTGAGAAACTGGAAAACAGCCTGGGCGGTATCAAAGACATGGGCGGTCTGCCGGACGCTCTGTTCGTTATCGATGCTGACCACGAGCACATTGCTATCAAAGAAGCAAACAACCTGGGTATTCCGGTATTTGCTATCGTTGATACCAACTCTGATCCGGACGGTGTTGACTTCGTTATCCCGGGTAACGACGACGCAATCCGTGCTGTTAGCCTGTACCTGGGCGCTGTCGCTGCAACCGTTCGTGAAGGCCGTTCTCAGGATCTGGCTTCCCAGGCGGAAGAAAGCTTCGTAGAAGCTGAATAATAAGGCTTGATAACTTCCCCGAGATAGTTCGAGTTGCAGAAAGGCGGCAAGCTCGAGAACTCCCGGGAGCTTACATCAGTAAGTGACCGGGATGAGCGAGCGAGGATAACGCATCTGCGGCTCGGAATATGAAGGGGAAGAGCCCTTATAAACCAGGTAGTATCATGTTTGGTTAGGGGGGCCTGTATATGGCCCCCTTTTTCACTTTTAAATCTGTACGGTTTGACGCCGGGCAGATCACATCTTCCGAGGATTTTAGAATGGCTGAAATTACCGCATCCCTGGTAAAAGAGCTGCGTGAACGTACTGGCGCAGGCATGATGGATTGCAAAAAAAGCACTGACTGAAGCGAATGGCGACATCGAGCTGGCAATCGAAAACATGCGTAAGTCCGGTGCTATCAAAGCAGCGAAAAAAGCAGGCAACGTTGCTGCTGACGGCGTAATCAAAACCAAAATCGACGGCAACATCGCCTTCATTCTGGAAGTTAACTGCCAGACTGACTTCGTTGCTAAAGACGGCGGTTTCCAGGCATTTGCTGACAAAGTTCTGGACGCAGCGGTTGCTGGCAAAATCACTGACGTTGAAGTGCTGAAAGCGCAGTTCGAAGAAGAGCGTGTTGCGCTGGTTGCAAAAATCGGTGAGAACATCAACATCCGTCGTATCGCTTCCCTGGAAGGCGACGTTCTGGGCAGCTACCAGCACGGTGCGCGCATCGGTGTTCTGGTTGCCGCTAAAGGCGCTGACGAAGAGCTGGTTAAACAGCTGGCTATGCACGTTGCTGCAAGCAAGCCTGAATTCGTTAAGCCGGAAGACGTGTCTGCTGAAGTGGTAGAAAAAGAGTACCAGGTTCAGCTGGACATCGCGATGCAGTCTGGTAAGCCGAAAGAAATCGCAGAGAAAATGGTTGAAGGCCGCATGAAGAAATTCACCGGCGAAGTTTCTCTGACTGGCCAGCCTTTCGTTATGGAGCCGAGCAAGTCTGTTGGTCAGCTGCTGAAAGAGCACAACGCTGACGTAACTGGCTTCATCCGCTTCGAAGTGGGCGAAGGCATCGAGAAAGTTGAGACTGACTTTGCAGCAGAAGTTGCTGCGATGTCCAAGCAGTCTTAATTGTCGAAAAGGAGCCGCCTGAGGGCGGCTTCTTTTTTGTCACCCGTCACGCAAAATCAGTATGGCTCTTATTTCGTTGTACTGAGAAGCGACATATCATTGTCGCCAGAATTTACCCCTCATTTTAAATCGTTGACAGTCTCAGGAAAGAAACATGGCTACCAATGCAAAACCCGTCTATAAACGCATTCTGCTTAAGTTAAGTGGCGAAGCTCTGCAGGGTTCGGAAGGCTTCGGTATTGACGCAAGCATCTTGGATCGTATGGCTCAGGAAATCAAAGAACTGGTTGAACTGGGTATTCAGGTTGGTGTGGTGATTGGTGGCGGTAACTTGTTCCGTGGTGCTGGTCTGGCGAAAGCGGGTATGAACCGCGTTGTGGGCGACCACATGGGCATGCTGGCCACCGTGATGAACGGCCTGGCAATGCGCGATGCGCTTCACCGCGCCTATGTGAACGCCCGCCTGATGTCCGCTATTCCGCTCAATGGCGTGTGCGATAACTACAGCTGGGCAGAGGCAATCAGCCTGCTGCGTAATAACCGCGTGGTGATCCTCTCTGCGGGGACTGGTAATCCTTTCTTCACCACTGACTCTGCGGCGTGCCTGCGCGGTATTGAAATCGAAGCTGACGTGGTGCTGAAAGCGACGAAAGTCGATGGCGTCTTTACCGCCGATCCGGCGAAAGATCCTGCTGCTACGATGTACGAGCAGTTGACCTACAATGAGGTTCTGGATAAAGAACTGAAAGTGATGGATTTGGCTGCGTTTACGCTGGCGCGTGACCACAAATTGCCGATTCGTGTCTTTAACATGAACAAACCTGGCGCACTGCGTCGCGTGGTCATGGGTGAAAAAGAAGGCACATTAATTACGGAATAATTCCCGTAATGTCGAAATCGGGGTAAGATTCCGCGTTAATATCGCGGGCTTACCCGTAATATTTTAATCAGGGCTATACTAAGCACACCTCTACAGGTGTACTGTCTGGTCTGACTGAGACAAGTTTTCAAGGATTCGTAACGTGATTAGCGATATCAGAAAAGATGCTGAAGTACGCATGGAAAAATGCGTAGAAGCGTTCAAAAACCAAATCAGCAAAATACGCACGGGTCGTGCTTCTCCCAGCCTGCTGGATGGCATTGTCGTGGAATATTACGGCACGCCTACGCCGCTGCGTCAGCTGGCAAGCGTTACGGTAGAAGATTCCCGTACCCTGAAGATCAACGTGTTTGACCGCTCAATGAGCCCGGCCGTTGAGAAAGCGATTATGGCCTCTGACCTCGGTCTGAACCCGAGCTCTGCGGGCAGCGATATTCGCGTTCCGCTGCCTCCGCTGACGGAAGAACGTCGTAAAGATCTGACGAAAATCGTTCGTGGCGAAGCTGAACAGGCGCGTGTTGCGGTACGTAACGTCCGCCGTGATGCGAACGACAAAGTGAAGGCACTGCTGAAAGACAAAGAGATCAGCGAAGATGACGATCGCCGTTCTCAGGACGACGTACAGAAAATGACGGACGCTGCTATCAAGAAAGTGGATGCGGCGCTGGCAGATAAAGAAGCGGAACTGATGCAGTTCTGATTCTCCTGTACGCTCAAAACGCCGCTCAGAAGATCATACGATCGGCTGGCGGCGTTTTGCTTTTTTTATCTGTTTCATTTTTCGGACATTTCATGAAGCAACTAACCATTCTGGGCTCGACCGGCTCTATCGGTTGCAGCACGCTGGACGTGGTGCGCCATAACCCTGAGCGCTTTCGCGTTATCGCGCTGGTGGCCGGTAAAAATGTCAGCCGTATGGTTGAGCAGTGCCTGGAATTTTCCCCGCGTTATGCCGTGATGGATGATGACGCCAGCGCTCGCCTTCTCAACGCCACGCTGAAACAGCAGGGTAGCCGGACGGAAGTCCTGAGCGGGCAACAGGCAGCTTGTGAGATGGCGGCGCTTGATGAGGTCGATCAGGTGATGGCCGCTATCGTGGGCGCCGCCGGCCTTCTGCCGACGCTTGCTGCGATTCGTGCGGGAAAAACCATTCTGTTGGCTAACAAAGAGTCACTGGTGACCTGTGGACGCCTGTTTATGGACGCGGTGAAGCAGAGCAAAGCCCAACTTTTACCGGTAGACAGCGAACACAACGCGATTTTTCAGAGTATGCCCCAACCCATTCAACACAATCTGGGATACGCTGACCTGGAGCAAAATGGCGTGATGTCGGTTTTGCTTACCGGGTCTGGTGGCCCGTTCCGGGAAACGCCGCTGCATGAACTGGTGTCGATGACGCCCGATCAGGCATGTCGTCATCCGAACTGGTCGATGGGACGTAAAATTTCCGTCGACTCCGCCACCATGATGAATAAAGGTCTGGAATACATTGAAGCGCGTTGGTTGTTTAATGCCAGTGCCCGCCAGATGGAAGTGCTGATTCACCCGCAGTCGGTCATTCACTCAATGGTGCGTTATCAGGACGGCAGCGTTCTGGCACAACTGGGTGAACCGGACATGCGTACGCCTATCGCCCATACGATGGCCTGGCCGAATCGCGTAACCTCTGGTGTGAAGCCGCTCGATTTTTGCAAACTCAGTGCGTTAACCTTCAGCGCGCCGGATTACCAGCGCTATCCTTGCCTGAAACTGGCAATGGAGGCGTTCGAGCAGGGGCAGGCAGCCACAACTGCGCTGAATGCAGCCAATGAAGTAGTCGTTGCTGCATTTCTTGCTGAAGAAATACGCTTTACCGATATTGCCGATCTCAATTTAGCCGTGCTGGAGCAGATGGACCTGCAGGAACCGCAGAGCGTGGATGACGTGTTGCAGGTGGATGCCATTGCGCGAGAAGTCGCCAGAAAACAAGTGATGCGACTCGCAAGCTGAGGATAATCCTTCCTCAGGAGATTGTGCTATTTGTTAGCGTTGTGCTTCAGTGATATAGTCTGCGCCACCTGATCGCAGGTAGTTGGCTTTTTTGGGTCAGGTAAGCCGTGGTTTGACACGGCTTTTTTTGTGGATGCACAAAATCATTCAGGTTGCATCAAGGCGGCATGTGAATGAGTTCCCTGGAGCATACAAAGAGTATGTGACTGGGGCGAGTGATCACCGCCAGCGAAGAGGCAGCCTGAAGGATGAAGAGCAAAAGGCTTCAGTATTCCTGAGTACCGCTAAATCCTTTCAGGGACTAAAACGCGTTATGTTGTCTGCAACTCAACCAGAAAGCGAAAATTTGCCTGCACATGGCTGCCGTCATGTCGCGATCATTATGGATGGCAATGGTCGCTGGGCGAAAAAGCAAGGGAAGATTCGTGCATTTGGGCATAAGGCCGGAGCGAAATCCGTCCGCCGTGCCGTCTCTTTTGCTGCCAATAATGGTATTGATGCGTTAACGCTGTATGCCTTTAGTAGTGAAAACTGGAATCGTCCGGCGCAGGAAGTGAGCGCGTTAATGGAGTTATTTGTGTGGGCGCTGGACAGTGAAGTGAAAAGCCTGCATCGCCATAACGTTCGCCTGCGCATTATTGGCGATACCAGCCGATTTAACGCGCGTTTGCAAGAACGTATTCGTAAGTCTGAAGCGCTTACCGCCCAGAATACCGGGCTGACGCTGAATATTGCGGCGAATTACGGCGGACGTTGGGATATTGTCCAGGGAGTCAGACAACTGGCAGAACAGGTGCAGGAAGGGTTACTGCGTCCTGATCAGATTGATGAAGACATGCTTAACCAACAAATCTGTATGCATGAGCTGGCTCCGGTAGATTTAGTAATTAGGACTGGGGGAGAGCATCGAATAAGTAACTTTTTGCTTTGGCAAATTGCCTATGCCGAACTTTACTTTACAGATGTTCTCTGGCCCGATTTCGATGAACAAGACTTTGAAGGTGCGCTGCATGCCTTTGCTAATCGAGAGCGTCGTTTCGGCGGCACCGAGCCCGGTGATGATAAAGCCTGATGGGGGGTCGCTTTTGCTGAAGTATCGCCTGATTTCTGCTTTTGTTTTAATACCCGTGGTCATCGCGGCGCTGTTTTTGCTGCCGCCGGTGGGGTTCGCCATCGTAACGCTGGTTGTTTGTATGCTTGCCGCGTGGGAATGGGGACAGTTAAGCGGTTTTGCCACGCGCACGCAACGCGTCTGGCTGGCGGTGCTGTGTGGGCTGTTGCTCGCACTGATGCTGTTTCTGCTGCCGGAATATCACCATAATATTCATCAGCCGCTGGTCGAGGTCTCTCTGTGGGCATCGTTGGGTTGGTGGGTCGCTGCGCTAGCGCTGGTGTTTTTCTACCCCGGCTCGGCGACGATCTGGCGTCATTCGAAGACATTACGCCTAATTTTTGGCGTGCTTACGATCGTTCCCTTCTTCTGGGGAATGTTGGCGCTGCGAGCCTGGCACTACGACGAGAATCATTACAGTGGCGCAATATGGCTGCTCTATGTCATGATCCTGGTCTGGGGAGCCGACTCCGGGGCGTACATGTTTGGTAAACTGTTTGGCAAACATAAACTGGCACCAAAAGTGTCGCCGGGGAAAACCTGGCAGGGCTTTTTTGGTGGCCTTGCCACGGCAGCCGTTATCTCCTGGGGTTACGGTATGTGGGCGAATCTGGATGTTGCGCCTGTCACCCTATTAATCTGTTCTATTGTCGCTGCGCTGGCCTCTGTGCTGGGCGATCTGACCGAGAGCATGTTTAAGCGTGAAGCAGGAATTAAAGACAGCGGTCATTTGATTCCAGGGCACGGTGGTATTCTGGACCGTATTGACAGCCTGACGGCGGCAGTACCGGTCTTTGCTTGCCTGTTGTTACTGGTATTCAAGACGCTTTAACGGAAGGTTTTATGCTGAGTATTCTCTGGAATCTGGCTGCATTCATTGTCGCACTGGGTGTGTTGATCACCGTACATGAATTTGGTCATTTCTGGGTTGCCCGGCGCTGCGGTGTCCGTGTCGAGCGCTTTTCTATTGGATTTGGTAAAGCGCTCTGGCGCCGTACCGATCGGTCTGGGACCGAATATGTCATCGCCCTGATCCCGCTGGGCGGCTATGTCAAAATGCTGGATGAGCGCGCGGAACCGGTGATCCCGGAACTGCGTCACCACGCTTTCAACAATAAAACCGTCGGCCAGCGCGCAGCGATCATTGCCGCCGGTCCGGTTGCTAATTTCCTTTTCGCTATCTTCGCTTACTGGCTGGTGTTTATCATCGGTGTTCCTGGCGTTCGTCCGGTTGTTGGTGAAATAACGCCCAACTCGATTGCCGCTCAGGCGCAAATTATTCCTGGCACGGAACTTAAAGCCGTTGATGGTATCGAAACCCCTGATTGGGACGCAGTGCGTTTACAACTGATCGCGAAAATTGGCGATCAACAGACGACAATCAGCGTAGCGCCTTTCGGCAGCAACCAGCGGCAGGAAAAAACACTGGATTTGCGGCATTGGGCATTTGAGCCTGATAAGGAAGATCCTGTATCTTCTTTAGGGATTCGACCACGCGGGCCACAGATTGAACCGGTGCTGTCAGAAGTCCAGGCACAGTCCGCCGCAAGTAAGGCGGGTTTGCAAGCCGGCGACAGGATCGTTAAAGTCGATGGTCAGCCGTTAACGCAGTGGATGACGTTCGTGAACCTGGTGCGCGATAATCCGGGTCAGCCGTTAGCGCTGGAAATTGAAAGGCAGGGCAGTGCCTTGTCTTTAACATTAATTCCGGATTCGAAAACGGGTAATGGGAAGGCAGAAGGGTTTGCCGGCGTTGTGCCGAAAATCATTCCTCTGCCGGATGAGTACAAGACAGTACGCCAGTATGGGCCGTTCAGCGCCATTGCACAGGCCACGGATAAAACGTGGCAGTTGATGAAGCTGACGGTCAGTATGCTGGGAAAATTGATAACCGGTGATGTGAAACTGAACAACCTCAGTGGGCCGATTTCTATCGCTCAGGGGGGCTGGGATGTCAGCGGAGTTCGGGGTGATTTATTATCTGATGTTCCTTGCGCTAATCAGCGTGAACTTAGGGATAATCAACCTGTTTCCGTTGCCCGTACTTGACGGGGGGGCATCTGCTGTTCCTGGCGATTGAAAAGCTTAAGGGCGGGCCGGTATCCGAGCGGGTTCAAGACTTTAGTTATCGCATTGGCTCGATATTGCTGGTGCTGTTAATGGGGCTTGCACTTTTCAATGATTTCTCTCGGTTGTAAGAGAGTTAGTTAGGAAGAACGCATAATAACGATGGCGATGAAAAAGTTGCTCATAGCGTCGCTGCTGTTTAGCAGCGCGACCGTATACGGTGCTGAAGGGTTCGTAGTGAAGGACATTCATTTCGAAGGCCTGCAGCGTGTCGCCGTTGGTGCGGCCCTCCTCAGTATGCCGGTGCGCACAGGCGACACGGTTAATGATGAAGATATCAGTAATACCATTCGCGCACTGTTTGCCACTGGCAACTTTGAGGATGTTCGTGTCCTACGCGATGGCGATACGCTTCTGGTTCAGGTAAAAGAACGTCCGACCATTGCCAGCATCACCTTCTCCGGTAACAAATCGGTGAAAGATGACATGCTGAAGCAAAACCTCGAGGCTTCTGGCGTGCGTGTTGGCGAATCTTTGGATCGCACCACCATTGCCGATATCGAGAAAGGTCTTGAAGACTTCTACTACAGCGTCGGTAAATACAGTGCCAGCGTGAAAGCCGTTGTCACGCCGCTGCCGCGCAACCGTGTTGACCTTAAACTGGTGTTCCAGGAAGGGGTATCGGCGAAGATCCAGCAGATCAATATCGTCGGTAATCATGCCTTCAGCACGGATGAACTGATCTCTCACTTCCAGTTGCGTGATGAGGTTCCGTGGTGGAACGTTGTTGGCGATCGCAAGTACCAGAAGCAGAAACTGGCGGGTGACCTTGAAACCCTGCGCAGTTACTATCTGGATCGCGGTTACGCGCGTTTCAACATCGACTCAACGCAGGTCAGCCTGACCCCGGATAAGAAAGGGATCTACATTACCGTGAACATCACGGAAGGCGAGCAGTACAAGCTTTCTGGCGTTCAGGTAACGGGGAACCTGGCGGGGCACTCTGCGGAGATCGAAAGCCTGACCAAAATTGAGCCGGGCGAACTCTATAACGGCACCAAAGTGACCAAAATGGAAGATGATATTAAGAAGCTTCTGGGTCGTTATGGTTACGCCTATCCGCGTGTTCAGTCACAGCCGGAAATCAACGATACTGACAAAACCGTTATGCTGCGCGTAAACGTTGATGCGGGTAACCGTTTCTACGTGCGTAAGATCCGTTTTGAAGGTAACGACACGTCCAAAGATGCCGTCCTGCGTCGCGAAATGCGCCAGATGGAAGGGGCATGGCTGGGCAGTGATATGGTTGATCAGGGTAAAGAGCGTCTGAACCGTCTGGGTTACTTTGAAACGGTCGACACCGACACGCAGCGTGTTCCGGGCAGCCCGGACCAGGTTGATGTGGTCTATAAGGTGAAAGAGCGTAACACCGGTAGCTTCAACTTCGGTGTTGGTTACGGTACGGAAAGCGGTGTAAGCTTCCAGGCCGGTGTTCAGCAGGATAACTGGCTGGGTACGGGTTACGCGGTAGGGATTAACGGGACCAAGAACGATTACCAGACCTACAGCGAACTGTCCGTCACTAACCCATACTTCACCGTTGATGGCGTGAGTCTGGGTGGTCGTGTCTTCTATAACGACTTTGATGCGAACGATGCGGATCTGTCTGACTATACCAACAAAAGTTATGGTACAGACGTCACGCTGGGCTTCCCTGTCAACGAATACAACACATTGCGTGCTGGCTTAGGGTATGTGCATAACTCCCTGTCCAACATGCAGCCGCAGGTCGCGATGTGGCGTTATTTGAACTCCGTGGGCGAATACCCGGATAACTCGAATGACCGCAACTCCTACAGCGCAAACGACTTCACCTTCAACTACGGTTGGACCTATAACAAGCTTGACCGTGGCTTCTTCCCGACGGAAGGGACGCGTATCAACCTGAACGGTAAAGTGACGATCCCTGGCTCTGATAACGAGTTCTACAAAGCGACACTGGATACCGCGACCTACGTACCGATCGATGACGATCACAAGTGGGTGGTCCTCGGTCGTACCCGTTGGGGCTATGGAGATGGATTCGGCGGCAAAGAGATGCCGTTCTATGAGAACTTCTATGCCGGTGGTTCCAGCACCGTGCGTGGCTTCCAGTCCAATACCATTGGTCCTAAGGCGGTCTATTTCCCGTCCAGCAGTCGTCATGATGGCGATAACGACTACGATAACGAATGTGAAAGCACGCAGTCAGCGCCGTGTAAATCGGATGACGCAGTGGGTGGTAACGCCATGGCTGTCGCCAGCCTTGAGTTCATTACCCCAACGCCGTTCATCAGTGATAAATACGCCAACTCGGTTCGTACTTCGTTCTTCTGGGATATGGGTACCGTCTGGGATACTAACTGGGATTCAAGTGCATATTCCGGTTATCCAGACTACAGTGATCCAAGCAATATCCGTATGTCTGCTGGTATCGCATTACAATGGATGTCCCCATTGGGGCCGTTGGTCTTCTCCTACGCCCAGCCGTTTAAGGATTACGATGGAGACAAAAAAGAGCAGTTCCAGTTTAACATTGGTAAAACCTGGTAATTGTTCTTCGCAAAGGAATGTAATGGTAGTGTAGCGATGACTTTAGGCGATCTTGCATGGGATCGCCTGGCCACGCAAAGAACTGTACCTTCGGGTGCAAATGGGATGGTAAGGAGTTTATTGTGAAAAAGTGGTTATTAGCGGCAGGTCTCGGTTTAGCAATGGTTACGTCTGCACAGGCTGCTGACAAAATTGCTATCGTCAACATGGGTAGCCTGTTCCAGCAGGTTGCACAGAAGACCGGTGTTTCCAACACGTTGGAAAATGAGTTTAAAGGCCGCGCGAGCGAACTGCAGCGTATGGAATCTGATCTGCAATCTAAAATGCAGCGTCTGCAGTCCATGAAAGCAGGTAGCGATCGTACTAAGCTGGAAAAAGACGTAATGGCTCAGCGCCAGACCTTCTCTCAAAAAGCGCAGGCTTTTGAGCAGGATCGTGCACGTCGTTCCAACGAAGAACGCGGCAAACTGGTGACTCGTATCCAGACTGCGGTGAAATCTGTTGCCAGCAGCCAGAGCATCGATCTGGTCGTTGACGCGAACACCGTTGCTTACAACAGCAGCGATGTAAAAGACATCACCGCCGACGTACTGAAACAGGTTAAATAAGTAATGCCTTCAATTCGACTGGCTGATTTAGCAGAGCAGTTGGATGCAGAATTACACGGTGATGGCGATATCGTCATCACCGGCGTTGCGTCCATGCAATCTGCGCAAACGGGTCACATTACGTTCATGGTGAATCCGAAATACCGTGAGCACTTAGGCTTATGCCAGGCGTCTGCTGTTGTCATGACGCAGGACTCCCTCCCTTTTGCTAAGAGTGCTGCGCTGGTAGTGAAGAATCCCTACCTGACGTACGCGCGTATGGCACAAATTTTAGATACCACGCCGCAGCCGGCGCAGAACATTGCACCGAGTGCAGTGATTGATGCGACGGCAACGCTGGGTAGCAATGTCTCAATTGGCGCAAATGCGGTGATTGAATGTGGCGTGGAGCTTGGCGATAACGTGATTATCGGCGCGGGTTGCTTCGTCGGGAAAAATACGAAAATTGGGGCCGGTTCGCGCTTATGGGCGAATGTAACGGTTTACCACGACATTCAGATCGGTCAGAATTGCCTGATCCAGTCCAGCACAGTCATTGGTGCTGACGGATTTGGTTACGCTAACGATCGTGGCAATTGGGTGAAGATCCCGCAGTTAGGTCGCGTCATTATTGGCGATCGTGTGGAGATCGGTGCTTGTACCACTATTGATCGTGGCGCACTGGATGACACTGTGATCGGCAATGGGGTTATCATTGATAACCAGTGTCAGATTGCACATAACGTTGTGATTGGCGACAATACGGCGGTTGCCGGTGGCGTCATTATGGCGGGCAGCCTGAAGATTGGCCGTTACTGCATGATTGGCGGTGCCAGCGTGATCAACGGGCATATGGAAATATGCGATAAGGTGACCGTGACGGGCATGGGGATGGTGATGCGTCCCATCACTGAACCGGGCGTCTATTCCTCAGGTATTCCGCTGCAACCTAACAAAGTATGGCGTAAGACAGCCGCACTGGTGATGAACATTGATGATATGAGCAAGCGCCTCAAAGCCATTGAGCGCAAGGTTAATCAACAAGACTAAACTCTCACCCGGTCACACATACTTTACGGCCTGTCGGCATTCATACGATTGCGGCAGGCCGTGTTATTATTGGCTTTTAGCATATTTGGACAGGAAGAGTATTTTGACTACTAACACTCATACTCTGCACATTGAAGAGATTTTAGAACTTCTGCCGCACCGTTTTCCGTTTTTACTGGTAGACCGTGTGCTGGACTTTGAAGAAGGTCGTTTTCTGCGCGCAGTGAAAAATGTCTCCGTAAACGAGCCGTTTTTCCAGGGCCATTTCCCGGGTAAACCGATTTTCCCTGGCGTGCTGATTCTGGAAGCAATGGCACAGGCGACCGGTATTCTGGCGTTTAAAAGCGTCGGTAAACTGGAGCCGGGAGAACTCTATTATTTCGCTGGTATCGATGAAGCGCGCTTCAAGCGTCCTGTCGTGCCAGGCGATCAGATGATCATGGAAGTCACTTTCGAGAAAACGCGCCGTGGCCTGACCCGCTTCAAAGGGGTTGCTCTGGTCGACGGTAAAGTAGTTTGCGAAGCAACGATGATGTGTGCTCGTAGCCGGGAGGCCTGATACGTGATTGATAAATCCGCCTTTGTTCATCCGACCGCCATTGTGGAAGAGGGCGCTTCACTTGGCGCTAATGTTCACATTGGCCCTTTTTGCCTTGTTGGACCCCATGTTGAAATTGGTGAGGGTACCGTACTGAAGTCTCACGTTGTCGTTAACGGTCATACTAAAATTGGCCGTGATAACGAGATTTATCAGTTCGCCTCCATTGGTGAAGTGAACCAGGATCTGAAATATGCTGGTGAACCGACCCGCGTGGAAATTGGCGATCGTAACCGCATTCGCGAAAGCGTTACCATTCATCGTGGCACAGTGCAGGGCGGTGGACTGACGAAGGTGGGCAGCGATAACTTACTGATGATCAATGCCCACGTGGCACATGATTGCACTATCGGTGATCGCTGTATTCTGGCCAATAACGCTACGCTTGCTGGTCACGTCTCGCTGGATGATTACGTCATCATCGGTGGCATGACCGCCGTGCACCAGTTCTGCATTATTGGCGCACACGTGATGGTCGGCGGCTGTTCTGGCGTTGCTCAGGACGTTCCGCCGTACGTTATTGCTCAGGGCAACCACGCGACGCCGTATGGCGTCAACATTGAAGGGCTGAAGCGTCGCGGTTTTACCCGCGAGGCGATCACTGCGATTCGCAATGCTTACAAAGCGCTGTACCGTAGCGGCAAAACCCTGGACGAAGTAAAACCGGAAATCGCCGAACTGGCGAAGCAGTACCCGGAAGTGCAGCCGTTCAGCGATTTCTTTGCCCGCTCAACACGCGGCCTGATTCGTTAATGGCTGAGCAGCGCCCCTTAACGATTGCCCTGGTCGCCGGAGAAACCTCCGGCGATATTCTTGGTGCCGGCTTGATCCGGGCGCTAAAAGCGCGCGTACCTGACGCGCGTTTTGTTGGCGTCGCCGGCCCGCGAATGCAGGCTGAAGGCTGTGAAGCCTGGTATGAAATGGAAGAACTGGCGGTAATGGGCATTGTGGAAGTGCTCGGACGTCTGCGTCGTCTGTTGCATATCCGTGCCGATCTGACCCGTCGATTCACTGAGCTGCGGCCCGATGTCTTCGTCGGTATTGATGCACCTGATTTCAATATCACACTTGAAGGGAATCTGAAAAAGCAGGGTATCAAGACGATTCATTACGTCAGTCCGTCCGTCTGGGCGTGGCGACAGAAACGCGTTTTCAAAATAGGCAGATCCACCGACATGGTTCTGGCTTTTCTGCCTTTCGAAAAAGCGTTTTACGATAAGTATAATGTGCCGTGCCGTTTTATCGGCCACACGATGGCGGATGCGATGCCGCTTGACCCGGATAAAAACGCGGCGCGGGATGTGCTGGGGATCCCTCATGATGCGCACTGTCTGGCGTTATTACCCGGCAGTCGCGGCGCGGAAGTCGAAATGCTCAGCGCAGATTTCCTGAAAACCGCTCAACGGTTGCGTCAGACTTACCCTGATCTTGAAGTGGTGGTGCCGCTGGTGAATACCAAACGGCGTGAGCAGTTCGAGAAAATAAAAGCGGAAATCGCTCCGGAACTGCCTGTTCACCTGCTCGACGGCATGGGGCGTGAAGCGATGGTGGCCAGTGACGCGGCATTGCTGGCGTCGGGGACGGCCGCCCTTGAGTGCATGTTAGCGAAATGCCCGATGGTGGTGGGATACCGTATGAAGCCCTTCACGTTCTGGCTGGCTAAGCGTCTGGTAAAAACCGACTATGTCTCGCTACCCAACTTGCTGGCGGGCAGAGAACTGGTGAAAGAGTTGTTGCAGGAAGAGTGCGAGCCGCAGAAGCTGGCTGAGGCGCTACTGCCCCTGTTAGCCAACGGGAAGACCAGCCACGCCATGCATGATACTTTCCGCGAACTGCATCAGCAGATCCGCTGTAACGCCGATGAGCAGGCGGCGGATGCGGTCCTGGAGTTAGCACGATGATCGAATTTGTTTATCCGCACACGCATTTAGTGGCGGGTGTGGATGAAGTCGGGCGCGGTCCGTTGGTCGGTGCGGTCGTTACCGCTGCCGTGATCCTCGATCCTGCTCGCCCGATTGTGGGTCTTAACGATTCCAAAAAATTATCTGAAAAGCGCCGTCTGGCGCTGTATGACGAAATCAAAGAAAAAGCGTTGAGCTGGAGCCTCGGTCGTGCGGAACCGTACGAAATTGATGAGCTGAATATTCTCCACGCCACGATGCTGGCCATGCAGCGAGCGGTGGCGGGGTTACATATTGCGCCGGAATACGTGCTGATCGACGGCAATCGTTGCCCGGTCTTGCCTGTGCCATCAATGGCGGTCGTCAAAGGCGATAGCCGTGTAGCGGAAATCAGCGCCGCATCTATTCTTGCAAAAGTCACGCGTGACGCTGAAATGGCTGCGCTGGATATCGTTTTCCCGCAATATGGTTTTGCCCAACACAAAGGGTATCCAACCGCTTTCCATCTGGAAAAACTGGCTAAACATGGCGCAACGGAGCATCACCGACGTAGCTTTGCTCCCGTTAAACGCGCACTGGGACTCGTGTCCTGATTCTTGTGTTGAAGGAATCTCAAGATGTCTGAACCTCGTTTCGTTCACCTGCGGGTGCACAGCGACTACTCCATGATCGATGGGCTGGCGAAAACCGGGCCGCTGGTGAAAAAGGCGGCCGCGTTAGGCATGCCTGCGCTGGCGATCACCGATTTTACCAATCTCTGTGGTCTGGTGAAGTTCTACGGAGCGGGTCATGGCGCAGGGATTAAACCTATTGTTGGCGCCGATTTCCATGTTCAGAGCGAGCTGATGGGTGATGAACTGACGCATCTGACAGTGCTCGCCGCCAATAACACCGGCTATCAAAATCTGACGCTGTTGATTTCAAAAGCCTATCAACGTGGCTATGGCGCGGCGGGGCCGATCATCGATCGTGACTGGTTGATTGAACTGAAAGAAGGTTTGATCCTGCTTTCCGGCGGGCGCATGGGCGATGTCGGGCGCAGCCTGCTGCGCGGCAACAGCGCGCTGGTCGATGAGTGCGTCGCGTTCTATGAAGAACACTTCCCGGATTGTTACTTCCTGGAGCTTATCCGTACCGGTCGTCCCGATGAAGAGAACTATCTTCATGCTGCCGTTGCGCTGGCGGAAGCGCGTGGTTTGCCGGTGGTCGCCACCAACGATGTGCGCTTTATCAACAGTGATGACTTTGACGCACATGAAATTCGCGTCGCTATTCACGATGGCTTCACCCTCGACGATCCCAAACGTCCGCGTAACTACTCGCCGCAGCAATATATGCGCTCGGAAGAGGAGATGTGCGAACTCTTTTCTGATATTCCGGAAGCGCTGGAAAACACCGTTGAAATCGCCAAACGTTGTAACGTAACGGTGCGTCTGGGCGAGTATTTCCTGCCGCAGTTCCCGACCGGCGATATGACCACGGAAGATTTTCTGGTGGTGAAATCGAAAGAGGGGCTGGAAGAGCGTCTGGAATTCCTGTTCCCGGATGAAGCTGAGCGGAAAGAGAAACGCCCGCCTTACGATGAACGCCTGGATATTGAACTGCAGGTGATCAACCAGATGGGGTTCCCGGGCTACTTCCTCATCGTGATGGAGTTTATCCAGTGGTCAAAAGACAACGGCGTACCGGTAGGTCCGGGTCGTGGTTCCGGTGCGGGATCGCTGGTGGCCTACGCGCTGAAAATCACCGATCTCGATCCGCTGGAATTTGACCTGCTGTTCGAACGTTTCCTTAACCCGGAACGTGTCTCCATGCCTGACTTCGACGTTGACTTCTGTATGGAGAAACGCGATCAGGTGATCGAACATGTGGCGGACATGTATGGTCGTGATGCGGTATCGCAGATTATCACCTTCGGTACAATGGCCGCGAAAGCGGTTATTCGCGACGTGGGGCGTGTACTGGGCCACCCGTACGGTTTTGTCGACAGGATTTCAAAACTGGTGCCGCCCGATCCGGGGATGACGCTGGCGAAAGCCTTCGAGGCTGAACCACAACTGCCAGAAATCTACGAGGCAGATGAAGAGGTTAAAGCGCTGATCGACATGGCGCGTAAGCTGGAAGGCGTCACCCGTAATGCCGGTAAACACGCCGGTGGCGTGGTGATCGCCCCAACGAAAATCACCGACTTCGCGCCGCTGTACTGTGATGAACAGGGGCTGCACCCGGTTACCCAGTTTGATAAAAACGATGTGGAATATGCCGGCCTGGTGAAGTTCGACTTCCTTGGCCTGCGTACGCTCACCATCATCAACTGGGCGCTGGAGATGATCAACGCCCGCCGCGAGAAGAACGGCGAGTCGCCGCTGGATATTGCGGCTATCCCGCTGGATGACAAAAAAAGCTTCGACATGCTGCAACGCTCGGAAACCACCGCGGTCTTCCAGCTTGAATCCCGCGGCATGAAAGACCTGATTAAGCGTCTGCAACCTGACTGCTTTGAAGATATGATCGCACTGGTGGCGCTGTTCCGTCCGGGGCCGTTGCAGTCCGGGATGGTTGATAACTTCATCGACCGTAAGCACGGGCGCGAAGAGATCTCCTATCCGGATGTGCAGTGGCAGCACGAAAGCCTGAAACCGGTACTGGAGCCGACCTATGGCATCATCCTGTATCAGGAACAGGTGATGCAGATTGCCCAGGTGCTCTCTGGCTATACTCTTGGCGGTGCGGATATGCTGCGTCGTGCGATGGGTAAGAAAAAGCCGGAAGAGATGGCCAAGCAGCGCTCCATCTTTGAAGACGGCGCGAAGAAAAACGGTATTGACGGCGAACTGGCGATGAAAATCTTCGATCTGGTGGAGAAATTCGCCGGGTACGGATTTAACAAATCCCACTCCGCCGCCTATGCTTTGGTGTCGTATCAAACGCTGTGGCTGAAAGCTCACTATCCTGCTGAATTTATGGCGGCGGTAATGACGGCCGATATGGACAACACTGAGAAGGTGGTTGGCCTGGTGGACGAGTGCTGGCGTATGGGGCTGAAGATCCTGCCGCCGGATATCAACTCCGGGCTGTATCACTTCCACGTTAATGACGACGGCGAGATTGTCTACGGCATCGGCGCGATCAAGGGCGTTGGCGAAGGCCCGATCGAGGCGATCATCGAGGCGCGTAACAACGGCGGTTACTTCCGCGAGCTGTTTGATCTTTGCGCCCGTACCGATACCAAAAAGCTCAACCGGCGCGTGCTGGAAAAATTGATCATGTCCGGTGCTTTTGACAGGCTCGGACCACATCGCGCTGCGCTGATGAACTCGCTGGGCGATGCGCTGAAGGCCGCTGACCAGCACGCGAAAGCGGAAGCGATTGGTCAGGCGGATATGTTCGGCGTACTGGCGGAAGAGCCGGAGCAAATCGAACAGTCCTACGCCAGCTGCCAGCCGTGGCCAGAGCAGGTGGTGTTAGATGGGGAACGCGAAACGTTGGGGTTATACCTGACGGGACACCCGATCAATCAGTATTTAAAAGAAATTGAGCGCTATGTCGGAGGCTACAGGCTGAAAGACATGCATCCGACAGAACGTGGTAAAGTGACCACGGCTGCGGGGCTCGTCATTGCCGCAAGGGTTATGGTCACCAAGCGCGGCAATCGTATCGGCATCTGTACGCTGGATGACCGTTCCGGACGTCTGGAGGTGATGTTATTTACCGACGCCCTGGATAAATACCAGCAATTGCTGGAAAAAGACCGCATACTTATCGTCAGCGGACAGGTCAGCTTTGATGACTTCAGCGGGGGGGGCTTAAAATGACCGCCCGCGAAGTGATGGATATTGACGAAGCCCGGGAAAAATATGCTCGCGGGCTTGCTATCTCGCTGACGGACAGGCAAATTGATGACCAGCTTTTAAACCGACTCCGTCAGTCTCTGGAACCCCACCGCTCGGGGACAATTCCAGTACATCTCTACTATCAGAGGGCGGATGCACGTGCGCGGTTGCGTTTTGGCGCGACCTGGCGTGTCTCTCCGAGCGATCGTTTGCTAAACGATCTCCGTGGCCTCATTGGTTCGGAGCAGGTGGAACTGGAGTTTGACTAATACAGGAATACTATGAGTCTGAATTTCCTTGATTTTGAACAGCCGATTGCAGAGCTGGAAGCAAAAATCGATTCTCTGACTGCGGTGAGCCGTCAGGACGAGAAACTGGATATTAACATCGATGAAGAAGTGCATCGCCTGCGTGAAAAGAGCGTAGAGTTGACGCGCAAAATCTTCGCCGATCTTGGCGCATGGCAGGTTGCCCAACTGGCACGCCATCCGCAGCGTCCTTACACCCTGGATTATGTTCGCCTGGCGTTTGATGAATTTGACGAACTGGCGGGCGATCGCGCTTATGCCGACGATAAAGCGATCGTCGGCGGCATCGCGCGTCTGGACGGTCGTCCGGTGATGATCATTGGTCATCAGAAGGGCCGTGAGACCAAAGAAAAAATCCGTCGTAACTTCGGTATGCCGGCGCCGGAAGGCTATCGTAAAGCGCTGCGTCTGATGGAGATGGCTGAGCGTTTCAACATGCCGATCATTACCTTTATCGATACCCCGGGTGCTTACCCAGGCGTCGGTGCGGAAGAACGCGGACAGTCTGAAGCAATCGCGCGTAACCTGCGTGAAATGTCACGCCTGAGCGTGCCGGTTATCTGTACCGTGATCGGCGAGGGCGGTTCCGGTGGCGCGCTGGCGATCGGCGTGGGCGATAAAGTGAATATGCTGCAATACAGCACCTATTCCGTTATCTCCCCGGAAGGCTGTGCTTCCATTCTGTGGAAAAGTGCGGACAAAGCGCCACTGGCTGCAGAAGCGATGGGTATCGTTGCGCCGCGTCTGAAAGAGCTGAAGCTTATCGACTCGATCATTCCGGAACCGTTGGGTGGTGCGCATCGTAATCCGGAAGCGATGGCGGCTTCACTGAAAGCGCAACTGCTGGCTGACCTCGCGGATCTCGAGGTATTGAGCACTGAAGATTTGAAAAACCGTCGCTATCAGCGTCTGATGAGCTACGGTTACGCGTAAGCGTTGACGATTCCGAAAAGGGCCACAACAAATTGTGGCCCTTTTTTTTACCTGCGGTTTGAACAGGCTATGATTAGCTAAGGTTTTTCCAGGAGGAACGCATGAATATCATCGCTATTATGGGACCGCACGGGGTTTTTTATAAAGACGAGCCCATTAAAGAGCTTGAGCGTGCGCTGCAATCACAGGGATTTCAGATTATCTGGCCGCAAAACAGCGTCGACCTGCTGAAATTTATTGAACACAACCCGCGTATCTGCGGCGTCATTTTTGACTGGGATGAGTACAGTCTTGATCTGTGCAGCGAGATTAACCAGCTTAATGAGTATTTACCGCTGTACGCGTTTATCAACACGCATTCGACGATGGACGTCAGCGTTCACGACATGCGCATGGCGCTATGGTTTTTTGAGTATGCGCTGGGTCAGGCGGAAGACATCGCGACGCGTATTCGCCAGTACACCGGCGAATATCTCGACAATATCACGCCACCTTTTACCCGGGCCTTGTTCACCTATGTAAAAGAGGGGAAATATACCTTCTGTACGCCGGGTCATATGGCCGGAACGGCCTATCAAAAAAGCCCGGTGGGCTGCCTGTTTTATGACTTTTTCGGCGGCAACACGCTCAAGGCGGATGTGTCGATTTCGGTAACAGAACTGGGATCGTTGCTCGACCACACCGGGCCGCACCTGGAAGCGGAAGAGTACATCGCCCGTACCTTTGGCGCGGAGCAGAGCTACATGGTGACCAACGGCACGTCAACCTCCAACAAAATTGTGGGGATGTACGCCGCGCCGAGTGGAAGCACGCTGTTGATTGACCGTAACTGCCATAAATCACTGGCACATTTGTTGATGATGAGCGACGTAGTACCTGTCTGGCTGAAGCCGACGCGTAACGCTCTTGGTATTCTGGGTGGCATTCCACGGCGCGAATTTACACGTGAAAGTATTGCGAGCAAGGTGGCCGCGACCGCGCAGGCGCAATGGCCGGTTCACGCCGTCATCACCAACTCAACCTACGATGGTTTGCTGTATAACACCAACTGGATCAAACAGACGCTGGATGTCCCTTCGATCCACTTCGATTCCGCCTGGGTGCCGTATACCCATTTTCACCCCATTTATCAGGGGAAAAGCGGGATGAGCGGTGAACGAGTGCCGGGTAAGGTGATTTTCGAAACGCAGTCCACCCACAAAATGCTGGCGGCGCTATCGCAGGCGTCGCTGATCCATATAAAAGGGGACTATGACGAAGAGACCTTCAACGAAGCGTTTATGATGCACACCTCGACCTCGCCGAGTTATCCGATTGTCGCCTCCATCGAGACGGCGGCAGCGATGCTGCGGGGCAATCCCGGTAAGCGATTAATCAATCGCTCTGTGGAGCGCGCGTTGCATTTTCGCAAAGAAGTACAGCGGTTGCGCGAGGAGTCTGACGGCTGGTTCTTTGATATCTGGCAGCCGGAAGAGGTGGATGAAGCGGAGTGTTGGCCGGTTGCCCCTGGTGAAGACTGGCACGGGTTTACCGATGCCGACGATGACCATATGTTCCTCGATCCGGTAAAAGTGACCATTCTGACGCCCGGTATGGATGAGCAGGGGAACATGAGTGAAGACGGGATCCCCGCTGCGCTGGTGGCGAAATTCCTTGATGAGCGCGGCGTAGTGGTCGAGAAAACCGGGCCTTACAATTTGCTGTTTCTCTTCAGCATCGGTATTGATAAAACCCGGGCGATGGGGCTGTTGCGTGGCCTGACCGAATTTAAGCGTGCTTACGATCTCAATCTGCGCGTAAAAAAATATGCTTCCGGATCTGTATGCGGAAGATCCCGATTTTTATCGCAATATGCGTATTCAGGATCTGGCTCAGGGGATCCATTCGCTTATCCGCCAGCACGATCTGCCCGGACTGATGCTGCGCGCATTTGACACGTTGCCGGAAATGATCATGACACCACATCAGGCCTGGCAGAGACAGATCAAAGGCGAAGTCGAAACGGTAACGCTTGATCAACTGGTCGGACGCGTGTCGGCGAATATGATCCTGCCGTATCCGCCAGGCGTGCCGCTATTGATGCCGGGAGAAATGATTACTGAACAAAGCCGCGCCGTACTCGATTTCCTGCTGATGCTCTGTTCTGTCGGCCATCATTATCCGGGCTTTGAAACAGATATCCATGGCGCGAAACAGGATGACGACGGCGTATACCTCGTCCGAGTCTTAAAAACGGCATAACGACTTGCTCTGAGCGCTCCCGGGCGGGTAACGTGCTGATGATAAATTACGGAGATGAAGACACTATGCTGGGATTAAAACAGGTTCACCATATTGCGATTATTGCGACAGACTATGCCGCGAGTAAGTCCTTCTATTGCGATATTCTGGGGTTTACGCTGCTGAGCGAGGCCTATCGCGCAGAACGAGACTCGTGGAAGGGCGATCTGGCGCTGAACGGACAATATGTGATTGAGCTTTTTTCATTTCCTTTCCCGCCAGCGCGTCCTGGTCATCCGGAAGCCTGCGGTTTGCGCCATCTGGCGTTCAGCGTGGATGACCTCGATAAATCGGTGGCACATCTTGAGGCAAATCGTGTCAATTGCGAAGCCATCCGCATTGATCCTTTCACCAACAAACGCTTCACCTTTTTTTAAAGACCCGGATGGTCTGCCGCTCGAACTGTATGAACAGTAAGACTTGTTATTGCGATGATTGCCCGGTAACGTGCCGGGCAACGTCACTGTAAATAATCGCTATGACAACACTTACGCTGAATACATCGCTTTTTTCCTCGCAACAGATTCTGGTCGCATATAGCGGCGGTCTGGATTCAACCGTACTCCTGCACCAACTGGTGCAATGGCGAGCGCAGCAGCCTGCACTTTCTCTGCGTGCGATTCATATCCACCACGGATTAAGCACGCATGCTGATGCGTGGGTGGCGCATTGCGAAGCCGTTTGTGCCCAATGGCAAGTGCCGCTGGTGGTGGAGCGCGTAACGTTGGCAGAGGCGGGACTGGGAATTGAAGCGCATGCCAGACAGGCCCGGTATCAGGCTTTTGCGCAGACGCTACTTCCTGGCGAGGAGCTGGCGACGGCGCAGCATCTGGACGATCAGTGTGAAACCTTTTTTACTGGCGCTTAAGCGCGGTAGCGGACCGGCGGGGCTGTCTGCCATGGCGGCGGTAACGTCATTTGCCGGAACCCGGCTTATTCGTCCGCTGTTAACGCAAAGCCGCAATGCGCTGGAACAGTGGGCGAGAGAACATCAGCTTCGCTGGATTGAAGACGAAAGCAACCAGGATGATGCCTACGATCGTAACTTCCTGCGGCTGCATATTCTTCCGCGCTTGCAACAGCGCTGGCCGCATTTTGCTGATGCCACGGCGCGCAGCGCAGCGCTGTGCGCTGAACAGGAAAGCCTGCTGGATGAACTGTTGGCCGAAGAGTTGTCGGCTTGTATCACCGTAAACGGCACGCTGGCGCTAACGCCGCTGGTGGGGATGAGCGAGGTTCGTCGCGCCGCGCTGCTCAGACGCTGGCTGGCGAAGCAGAATGCGCCGATGCCTTCGCGCGATGGGCTGGAGCGTCTATGGCTGGAGGTGGCGATGGCGCGTGAAGACGCATCGCCTTGTCTGCGCTTCGGCGAGTTCGAAGTACGGCGCTATCAGGATCAACTATGGTGGATTAAATCCGTTGCCGGACAACGTGATGCCGTACTGCACTGGCCTCGCGGGCAATCATCGCTGGTATTACCTGCCGAACTGGGTATTGTCCGGCTACAGCCGGGGGGGGAATTGCGTATGCCGCGTGAGGATGAACGGGTCAGCATTCGCTTTACCGCCTCCGGGTTGCTGCACATTGTGGGACGCAACGGCGGGCGTAAGCTCAAGAAAATCTGGCAGGAGCGGAACGTGCCGCCCTGGCGACGCGAGACCACGCCCTTGCTGTTTTATGGCGAAACGCTGATTGCGGCTGCAGGCGTATTTGTTACGCGTGACGGAGCGGCGGGTGAGGAACCGGGTGTGGAACTGGTGTGGGATAATATCGGCTGAAATGCCGGATGGCGTTGTGCTTATCCGGCCTACATATCGCTTGGCGAGTAGGCCGGATAAGGTGCTTGTACCGTCATCCGGCAACATCTTTTCAGGATTCGCTAACCACCACGGTACCAATTTCCGGGTGGCTGAAGCTGGCAATTTTATCGAGACGAAGCTCGCGTGTTTCACCCGCCGCCTCGGTGATCAGATATTCCACGTTCTTACGTGAAACCAGATCGTTGGCCTTTGCCTGCAGAACTTCGCCGTCTTTCATTTCCAGCGTCAGTAATAAATGATGCTGGCAGGCGAGCTCGAGGTTGTCGTAGTCATCACAATTGATGGGTTGGTATGTATCATTCATTGACATAATCGCTCACCAGTAAGTTCGCCGCAGCATAGGCCGCCTTTTCCCTGACCGACTCTGAAAGGGCGCTGTCAGCCGCTATTTCATTAAGCACTTTCAATACGCAACCCAGCGCATCCGGGACATACCCTAAGTCTCCGCTGGCGATTTCCGCATACCGCTTGCGTATTAACTCACAATATTTTTCCACATGCCCTCCTGTCAGCATTCTGACTTCACCGTGGATGCAAGTCTAAGCCTACGAAGATAAACTCTGTTTAGCAAGGTGACTATACCACAGCCATTCAGGCAATATCAGCGCCTTGATTGACTATCCTTTGACAGCCTTTTGGCGTGGTTTTCGCTACAATGGCCGCCTGATTCGAAAGGAGTTTTTCATGGCGCTTAAAGCGACAATTTATAAAGCCGTCGTCAACGTGGCGGATCTTGACCGCAACCAGTTTCTGGATGCGGCGTTGACGTTAGCGCGTCATCCCTCGGAAACCCAGGAACGTATGATGTTGCGCCTGCTGGCGTGGATTAAGTACGCCAATGAGCGTCTGCAATTTACCCGCGGTTTGAGCGCGGAAGACGAACCGGAAGCGTGGCTGCGTAACGATCATCTGGGGATCGATTTGTGGATAGAGCTGGGCCTGCCGGATGAACGGCGTATCAAAAAAGCCTGTACTCAGGCCGCGGAGGTTGCCCTGTTTACCTACAATAATCGGGCGGCGCACATCTGGTGGCAGCAAAACCAGAGCAAATGCGCGACGTTTTCTAATCTGACCGTCTGGTATCTGGATGATGAACAACTGGCTCAACTCAGCGCCTTTGCTGATCGCACCATGACGCTACAGGCGACGATTCAGGACGGGGCCATCTGGCTGTCTGATTCTCAGAATAATCTGGAAATCCATCTGGCGGCGTGGCAGCAACCGGCATGATTGTGATTTCGCGAACCGTCTCGATCCCCGACGATGAGCTGGAGATCACCGCCATTCGCGCACAGGGAGCTGGCGGACAGCACGTGAATAAAACCTCAACGGCGATACATTTGCGTTTTGACATTCGGGCCTCCAGCCTGCCAGAGTATTATAAGGAACGTCTGTTGGCCGCCAGCCATCATCTGATTACGGCCGATGGCGTGGTGATTATCAAAGCGCAGGAGTACCGCAACCAGGAGTTGAATCGGGAAGCGGCGCTTGCCAGATTGGTGGCGGTGATAAAAGAACTCACTGTAGAACAAAAAAAGCCGACGCGCAACCCGACCGACGCGGGCATCGAAAGAGAGAAGATTAAATTCGAAGGCGCAGAAATCTTCAGTAAAAGCCCTTCGCGGTAAAGTCCGTCGCGATGAATGACGGGCAGGAATAAAATTTGATAGGGAGTCAGGGTGAAAAAAACACTACTTTCAGCGATGGCGGCGTTTACGCTCTTCGCATTGATTGGCTGTAACCACCGTTCCGAGGTTGACGTTATCCAGCCGACGCAGGTTGCGGAATTAAAACCGATGCAGCAAAGCTGGCGGGGCATTCTGCCTTGTGCCGACTGCGAAGGGATTGAGACCTCACTGTTTCTGGAGAAAGATGGCACATGGGTAATGAACGAACGCTATCAGGGCGTACGTGAAGAACCCTCTTCTTTTGCTTCCTATGGCACCTGGGCGCGCACAGCCGATAAACTGGTACTGACCGACAGTCAGGGTGAGAAGTCTTACTACCGCGCGAAAGGCGAAGCGCTGGAGATGCTCGATCGGGAAGGTAATCCGGTAGAGTCTCAGTTCAACTATACGCTTGAACCGGTGAAATCCAGTTTGCCGGTCACGCCGATGGCGATGCGAGGCATGTACTTCTATATGGCGGACGCCGCAACCTTTACCGACTGTGCGACCGGTAAGCGCGTTGCCGTTGCCAGCAATGCAGAACTGGAGCGTGGTTATCTTGCCGCACGTGGTGCCAGTGAAAAACCCGTGCTGTTGTCTGTAGAAGGGCACTTCACGCTGGAGGCGAATCCGGATACTCAGGAACCGGTGAAGACGTTGATGGCGGATAAAGAGATTAAATTTATCCCCGGTCAGGACTGCAGCAGTAAATAATCCTGCGCCAGGACCAGAAACCCCGCCGGAGCGGGGTTTTTTTTATGGTTTAACCTTTGATGGCTTTGACCAGATAGTCAACGATGTCGCCGGTTTTGATCAGTTGTTTCTCACCATTACGACGATATTTATATTCGATATCATCGTTATCGAGGTTACGATCGCCCAGCACGATAGTGTGCGGAATACCGATCAGTTCCATATCTGCGAACATTACGCCCGGGCGCTCTTTACGATCGTCCATCAGCACTTCGATGCCCTGCGCACGCAGTTCGGCATACAGTTTTTCGGCCAGTTCCTGCACGCGATAGGATTTATGCATATTCATTGGCAGAATCGCTACCTGGAACGGGGCGATAGCGTCAGGCCAGACAATCCCGCGCTCGTCGTAGTTTTGCTCAATGGCGGCGGCTACCACACGCGTTACCCCGATGCCGTAGCATCCCATCGTCAGGATCTGGTTGCGACCGTCTTCACCCTGAACGGCGGCTTTCATTGCTTCAGAGTACTTGGTGCCCAACTGGAAGATATGACCGACTTCGATACCGCGTTTGATAAGCAGCGTGCCTTTACCATCCGGGCTTGGATCGCCGGCGACGACGTTACGGATGTCAGCGACTTCCGGGGTTGCGACATCGCGATCCCAGTTAATGCCAAAGTAATGCTTACCATCCACGTTAGCACCTGCCGCGAAATCACTCATTGCGGCAACGGTACGGTCAATAATCACCGGCACTGGCATGTTCACCGGGCCCAAAGAACCCGGACCGGCATTCACCAGCGCGCGGATCTCTTCTTCGGTTGCGAACGTTAGCGGGCTGGCAACCTGCGGCAGTTTTTCAGCTTTGACTTCGTTCAGTTCGTGATCGCCGCGAACCAGTAGTGCGACCAGCGGAGACTTGCTGTCTTCCACGGCTTTCACCAGCAGGGTTTTCACGGTTTTCTCGATTGGCAGATTGAACTGTTCAACCAGCTCGGCGATGGTTTTTGCGTTCGGCGTATCAACCAGCGTCATCTCTTGCGTTGCAGCGGCGCGCGGCTCTTTCGGCGCAACGGCTTCCGCAAATTCAATGTTTGCTGCGTAATCCGAGGAATCAGAGAAGATCACATCGTCTTCGCCGCTTTGTGCCAGTACCTGGAATTCGTGCGAAGCGCTGCCGCCGATAGAACCGGTGTCAGCCTGTACCGCGCGGAAATCCAGCCCCATGCGGCTGAAGATTTTGCTGTACGCGGCGTACATCGCGTCGTAGGTTTCCTGCAGCGATTCCTGAGAGGTATGGAAAGAGTACGCATCTTTCATCAGGAATTCACGGGAGCGCATCACGCCGAAACGCGGACGCACTTCGTCACGGAATTTAGTCTGAATCTGGTAGAAGTTCAGCGGCAACTGTTTGTAAGAGCTGAGCTCGTTACGAATCAGATCGGTGATCACTTCTTCGTGCGTTGGGCCAAGTACGAACGGACGATCGCCACGGTCAGCAATACGCAGCAGTTCCGGACCATATTGTTCCCAACGGCCGCTCTCTTGCCATAGTTCAGAAGGCTGAACCACCGGCATTAACACCTCGATCGCGCCAGCGTTGTTCATCTCTTCACGCACGATGTTCTCAACTTTTTTCAGGACGCGCACGCCGGTCGGCAGCCAGGTGTATAACCCGGAGGCCAGCTTGCGGATCATCCCGGCGCGCAGCATCAGCTGGTGGCTGATCACCTCGGCGTCGGCAGGTGTCTCCTTCAGAGTGGAGAGCAGGTATTGGCTAGTACGCATGTTGTTACGGTTCCAGTTGAACGATCGAACAGGCTCAATGCGAGCCTGACACAAAAAAAGTGATTTAGTTTACCAGCGAGAAAGGGATGTCAAAAGAGAAGGGCGTGAAATTAGCGGGGTTCCAACGCAAAGACTTCAAAACCCGTCTCGGTTACGCGCCAACGCACGTTGAAATCATGCAGCCAGACGGCGTAGGTTTTGCCCGTCTCTTCCCCTTTTCGATAGGCAGGACGCGGGTCCTGCGCCAGTACTTCACGAATAAACGTCTTCAATTGCGGGTAGTGTTTTTCCAGCGCAAGAAACTGGCGCTCAATCTCGTCGGTAAAACTCACCTGCATGTCAGCCAGCGGCGCCTGTTGCGCATAGCTGGCTGTGGCATCCGGCAGAGATTCCGCAAACGGTAGATAGGGCTTGATGTCGATGACCGGCGTACCGTCAACAAGGTCCAGACTGCCCAGTTGCAGAATGACCTGATCTTTCTGACAGACAACGCCTTTCAGTTCGACCAGCGACATGCCGACAGGGTTGGGGCGAAACGTTGAGCGTGTGGCGAACACGCCCATACGCGCGTTACCACCAAGACGAGGCGGGCGTACGGTTGGACGCCATCCCCCCTTCCATCGTCTGATGGAAAACAAAGATCACCCATAAGTGGCTGAATGCCTCCAGGCCGCGTACCGCATCGGCCTGGTTATAAGGCGGCAATAAATGCAGTTCGCCGTTGACGCTTTTTACCAGCCCCGGTTGGCGGGGAACGGCGAACTTTTCTTTGTAAGGTGAGCGGATAACGCCGATTTGCCCGAACTGAAAATGACTCATTTAGCCGAGATGTTAAGGGCAGACCCAATGCAGACAGCCTGACGATAGCAGCCTGGCGTCCCGCTGGTGACTTCACAGCTATGCAGCAAAACGGCATTGGCTTTCATTTTCGACGCGTTAATCTGCATGCGTTTACGTGCCGTCGGGATGTTCGGTGGAGAGTCCTGATTAGAGGCCTGACAGGATTCACCGGTCACTTCACCGAGATCGCGGAACGGTTTGCCGACCAGATCTTCAGCATTGGTGTAAATTCTGACGGGAACAGCGCGCGGCGCTTTCGGTTTTTCCGGCTCCGCTTTTGGCGGGGTTGCGGTGCTTTGAACGGGTTCAACAGGGGATCTGCTTAGCATGGAACAGCCGCTCAGCATGAGTGCCAATAAACAGATCGGTAAAGCACGCATAATATTTCCTCAATGAATGATCTAACTGTCACATATTGAATCAGGAGCTTGCATAAATGACAAGACGGGCAAATGCCCGTCCTGAATGATATTACAGTTTGTGAAAAGCGCCTAAAAATTACCAGCCCTTAACAGCACCACCGTTGAAGACTTTATTTGCCGCTTCGTAAACTTCGTCGGACTGATAAGCCTGGACGAATTTCTTCACGTTCTCCGCGTCTTTGTTATCTTCACGGGTCACGATCAGGTTAACGTACGGGGAATCTTTATCTTCAACGAAGATACCGTCTTTTGCCGGCGTCAGGTTGATCTGGCTGGCGTAAGTGGTGTTGATCACCGCCAGAGCAATCTGCGCATCGTCAAGAGAACGCGGCAACTGAGGTGCTTCCAGTTCGACAATTTTCAGATTTTTCGGGTTTTCGACGATATCTAAAGAGGTCGGCAGCAGGCCCACGCCCTCTTTCAGTTTGATCAGACCGACTTTCTCCAGCAGCAGCAGGGAACGTCCCAGGTTGGTCGGATCGTTCGGAACCGCTACCTGCGCGCCATCCTGAAGTTCATCCAGAGATTTGATTTTTTTGGAGTAACCTGCAATCGGATATACAAAGGTGTTGCCTGCGGCAACCAGCTTGTATCCGCGATCTTTGATTTGTTGATCCAGGTACGGCTTGTGCTGGAAGGCGTTGGCATCGATATCGCCTTTGCTCAGCGCTTCGTTCGGCAGAACGTAGTCATTGAAGGTCACCAGTTCGACATCCAGGCCGTATTTTTCTTTTGCGACTTTCTGTGCAACTTCAGCAACCTGCTGCTCTGCACCCACAATCACGCCGACTTTGATGTGGTTTGGATCTTTTTCATCCTGACCGCAACCCACAAGTGCCAGAGAACCAATCAGGGCCCCAACTGCCGCAAAGGTTTTGAATTTGAACGCCATGCTTATTTCCTTAATGTGATGTTGTGTTTTGTCGAACGTTACTTGTGCGTCACCGTACGGACGATACGATCGCCCGCGAACTGAATTAAATAAACCAGAACAACGAGTAATACCAGCACTGTGTTCATCACGGTTGCATTGTATCCAATGTAACCGTACTGATAGCCGATCTGTCCAAGACCGCCGGCGCCCACGGCACCGCCCATCGCGGAATAACCGACCAGGGTAATCAGTGTAATGGTCGCCGCGTTCACCAGACCTGGCAGCGCTTCTGGCAGAAGCACCTTACGTACGATTTGCAGCGGCGTCGCGCCCATCGCACGCGAGGCTTCAATCAGGCCGGTCGGGATTTCCAGCAGCGCGTTTTCCACCATGCGGGCGATAAACGGCGCCGCGCCGACGGTGAGCGGGACAATTGCAGCCTGCAAACCAATAGAAGTGCCCACAATCACGCGGGTGAACGGGATCATCCATACCAGTAAGATAATGAAAGGAATCGAACGGAAGATATTCACGACCGCAGAAAGCGTACGGTAGAGCTTTGCATTCTCGATAATTTGCCCAGGACGCGTCACATAAAGCAGAACGCCCACCGGCAGACCAATCACAAAACCAAAGAACCCGGATACGAAGGTCATTGCCAGCGTTTCCCAGACGCCGCGTACCAGCAGCCACATCATCGGCTCAGACATAACCCAGTACCTCTACTTTTACATGGTGTTCCTGCAGCCAGGCGATCGCGGCTTGCGTTTCTTCTTGTGTGCCGTGCATTTCGGTCAGCATGATGCCGAACTTGACGCCGCCGGCGTAATCCATCTGTGCGCTGATAATATTGTTATTCACGTTAAAGCGACGCGCCGTCTCGGAAAGCAGCGGCGCATCCACCGACTGACCGGTGAATTCCATGCGCAACATCGGGACGCTGTCGGTCGTCGATTCTGTCTTCAGGCGCGCCAGATAATCCTCCGGAATATCCAGATGCAGCGTAGACTGAATAAACTTTTGCGCCAACGGGGTTTTCGGGTGGGAAAACACTTCGCTGACAGTATCTTGCTCAATCAGCTCACCGTTGCTGATGACGGCTACGCAGTCGCAGATGCGTTTCACCACATCCATTTCGTGCGTGATCAACAGTATGGTCAGACCAAGACGACGGTTGATGTCTTTCAGCAGTTCGAGAATGGAGCGAGTAGTGGCTGGGTCCAGCGCGCTGGTGGCTTCATCGCACAGCAATACTTTCGGCTGGCTTGCCAGTGCACGGGCGATAGCGACACGCTGTTTCTGACCACCAGAAAGGTTTGCCGGATAGCTGTCGTGCTTATCACCCAGCCCCACAAGGTCAAGCAGTTCTGTCACGCGGCGTTTGATCTCATCTTTCGGCGTGTTGTCGAGTTCCAGCGGCAGCGCGACATTACCAAAAACGGTTCGGGAGGCCAGCAGGTTGAAGTGCTGGAAAATCATGCCAATCTGACGACGCGCTTTAGTCAGTTCAGATTCAGATAGTGTCGTCAGTTCTTGTCCGCCAACCTGAACGCTTCCTTCTGTCGGGCGCTCCAGCAGGTTTACACAGCGGATCAGCGTACTTTTACCGGCACCGGAAGCACCGATGACGCCATAAATTTGTCCGGCAGGGACATGCAGGCTAACGTTGTTCAGCGCCTGAATGGTGCGAGTCCCCTGATGGAACACTTTTGTGATATTCGAAAGTTTAATCATTGATTATTTATTATCGTAATGAAGTTAGCCGTGGCATTTTCGTCTGCCTGATACGGTCAAAAACCGTCAACAAAATGGATGTTAAGGCATCCAGACGTCTAAATCAATCAGGGTTTCTACGATGAGCACTTTCTTGCCTGCCGAAAAATGCGATACTAGCGGCACATGCCTTATTCAGGAGCTATAAAAGGTGGCAAAGTCCGTACCCGCAATTTTTCTCGACCGTGACGGCACTATTAATGTGGATCACGGCTACGTACATGAAATCGACGAGTTCGAATTTATCGACGGTGTTATTGATGCCATGCGTGAGCTCAAGACGATGGGCTATGCGCTGGTGGTTGTCACCAACCAGTCAGGGATCGCGCGCGGCAAGTTCACCGAAGCGCAGTTTGAGACATTAACAGAATGGATGGACTGGTCGCTGGCGGATCGCGATGTCGACCTTGATGGTATCTATTACTGCCCGCATCACCCGCAGGGAAGTGTGGAAGAGTATCGCCAGGTTTGCGATTGTCGCAAACCGCATCCAGGAATGCTGATCTCGGCTCGCGACTTTTTTGCACATTGATATGGCCGCCTCGTATATGGTGGGTGACAAATTAGAAGATATGCAGGCGGCTACGGCGGCAGGCGTCGGGACAAAAGTGCTGGTGCGTACCGGCAAGCCGATTACCCCGGAAGCAGAAAATGCGGCGGATTGGGTATTAAACAGCCTTGCGGATCTCCCTTCGGCGATAAAAAAAGCAGCAAAAATAGGCGTTATGGTTAAAAGGTGAGCGGTTAAAACAAATCTGTATTTTTCCGCTTGTCTTCCTGAGTCGACTCCCTATAATGCGCCTCCATCGACACGGCGGATGTGAATCACTTCACACAAACAGCCGGTTCGGTTGAAGAGAAAAATCCTGAAATAACGGGTTGACTCTGAAAGAGGAAAGCGTAATATACGCCACCTCGTGACACAGCGCTAAAGCGCGTCGCAACTGCTCTTTAACAATTTATCAGACAATCTGTGTGGGCACTCAAAGTGACATGGATTCTTAATGTCTTCGGACAAAAAATGAATGCCAAGTCTCAAGAGTGAACACGTAATTCATTACGAAGTTTAATTCTTTGAGCATCAAACTTAAATTGAAGAGTTTGATCATGGCTCAGATTGAACGCTGGCGGCAGGCCTAACACATGCAAGTCGAACGGTAACAGGAAGCAGCTTGCTGCTTTGCTGACGAGTGGCGGACGGGTGAGTAATGTCTGGGAAACTGCCCGATGGAGGGGGGATAACTACTGGAAACGGTAGCTAATACCGCATAACGTCGCAAGACCAAAGAGGGGGACCTTCGGGCCTCTTGCCATCGGATGTGCCCAGATGGGATTAGCTTGTTGGTGAGGTAACGGCTCACCAAGGCGACGATCCCTAGCTGGTCTGAGAGGATGACCAGCCACACTGGAACTGAGACACGGTCCAGACTCCTACGGGAGGCAGCAGTGGGGAATATTGCACAATGGGCGCAAGCCTGATGCAGCCATGCCGCGTGTATGAAGAAGGCCTTCGGGTTGTAAAGTACTTTCAGCGGGGAGGAAGGGGGGAGTGGTTAATAACCATTTTCATTGACGTTACCCGCAGAAGAAGCACCGGCTAACTCCGTGCCAGCAGCCGCGGTAATACGGAGGGTGCAAGCGTTAATCGGAATTACTGGGCGTAAAGCGCACGCAGGCGGTCTGTCAAGTCGGATGTGAAATCCCCGGGCTCAACCTGGGAACTGCATTCGAAACTGGCAGGCTTGAGTCTTGTAGAGGGGGGTAGAATTCCAGGTGTAGCGGTGAAATGCGTAGAGATCTGGAGGAATACCGGTGGCGAAGGCGGCCCCCTGGACAAAGACTGACGCTCAGGTGCGAAAGCGTGGGGAGCAAACAGGATTAGATACCCTGGTAGTCCACGCCGTAAACGATGTCTATTTGGAGGTTGTTCCCTTGAGGAGTGGCTTCCGGAGCTAACGCGTTAAATAGACCGCCTGGGGAGTACGGCCGCAAGGTTAAAACTCAAATGAATTGACGGGGGCCCGCACAAGCGGTGGAGCATGTGGTTTAATTCGATGCAACGCGAAGAACCTTACCTGGTCTTGACATCCACAGAATTTTGCAGAGATGCGAAAGTGCCTTCGGGAACTGTGAGACAGGTGCTGCATGGCTGTCGTCAGCTCGTGTTGTGAAATGTTGGGTTAAGTCCCGCAACGAGCGCAACCCTTATCCTTTGTTGCCAGCGGTTAGGCCGGGAACTCAAAGGAGACTGCCAGTGATAAACTGGAGGAAGGTGGGGATGACGTCAAGTCATCATGGCCCTTACGACCAGGGCTACACACGTGCTACAATGGCATATACAAAGAGAAGCGACCTCGCGAGAGCAAGCGGACCTCATAAAGTATGTCGTAGTCCGGATTGGAGTCTGCAACTCGACTCCATGAAGTCGGAATCGCTAGTAATCGTGGATCAGAATGCCACGGTGAATACGTTCCCGGGCCTTGTACACACCGCCCGTCACACCATGGGAGTGGGTTGCAAAAGAAGTAGGTAGCTTAACCTTCGGGAGGGCGCTTACCACTTTGTGATTCATGACTGGGGTGAAGTCGTAACAAGGTAACCGTAGGGGAACCTGCGGTTGGATCACCTCCTTACCTTAAAGAACCTGCCTTTGTAGTGCTCACACAGATTGTCTGATGAAAAGTAAAAAGCAAGGCGTTTACGCGTTGGGAGTGAGGCTGAACTGAATAAGGCCGTTCGCTTTCTATTAATGAAAGCTCACCCTACACGAAAATATCACGCAGCGCGTGATAAGCAATTTTCGTGTCCCCTTCGTCTAGAGGCCCAGGACACCGCCCTTTCACGGCGGTAACAGGGGTTCGAATCCCCTAGGGGACGCCAAGCGTTAACTGATGAGGTGCAAACCTCCAGGGGACGCCACTTGCTGGTTTGTGTGAGTGAAAGTCACCTGCCTTTATATCTCAAAACTCATCTTCGGGTGACGTTTGAGATATTTGCTCTTTAAAAATCTGGATCAAGCTGAAAATTGAAACGACGCACCGTTAAAGGTGTGTTCGAGTCTCTCAAATTTTCGCAAAACGATGATGAGTCGAAAGAAACATCTTCGGGTTGTGAGGTTAAGCGACTAAGCGTACACGGTGGATGCCCTGGCAGTCAGAGGCGATGAAGGACGTGCTAATCTGCGAAAAGCGTCGGTAAGGTGATATGAACCGTTATAGCCGGCGATGTCCGAATGGGGAAACCCAGTGCAATTCGTTGCACTATCGTTAACTGAATACATAGGTTAACGAGGCGAACCGGGGGGAACTGAAACATCTAAGTACCCCGAGGAAAAGAAATCAACCGAGATTCCCCCCAGTAGCGGCGAGCGAACGGGGAGCAGCCCAGAGCCTGAATCAGCATGTGTGTTAGTGGAAGTGTCTGGAAAGGCACGCGATACAGGGTGACAGCCCCGTACACAAAAGTGCATATGTTGTGAGCTCGATGAGTAGGGCGGGACACGTGGTATCCTGTCTGAATATGGGGGGGACCATCCTCCAAGGCTAAATACTCCTGACTGACCGATAGTGAACCAGTACCGTGAGGGAAAGGCGAAAAGAACCCCGGCGAGGGGAGTGAAAAAGAACCTGAAACCGTGTACGTACAAGCAGTGGGAGCCTCTTTAATGGGGTGACTGCGTACCTTTTGTATAATGGGTCAGCGACTTATATTCTGTAGCAAGGTTAACCGAATAGGGGGAGCCGAAGGGAAACCGAGTCTTAACTGGGCGTTAAGTTGCAGGGTATAGACCCGAAACCCGGTGATCTAGCCATGGGCAGGTTGAAGGTTGGGTAACACTAACTGGAGGACCGAACCGACTAATGTTGAAAAATTAGCGGATGACTTGTGGCTGGGGGTGAAAGGCCAATCAAACCGGGAGATAGCTGGTTCTCCCCGAAAGCTATTTAGGTAGCGCCTCGTGAATTCATCTTCGGGGGGTAGAGCACTGTTTCGGCTAGGGGGGTCATCCCGACTTACCAACCCGATGCAAACTGCGAATACCGAAGAATGTTATCACGGGAGACACACGGCGGGTGCTAACGTCCGTCGTGAAGAGGGAAACAACCCAGACCGCCAGCTAAGGTCCCAAAGTCATGGTTAAGTGGGAAACGATGTGGGAAGGCTCAGACAGCCAGGATGTTGGCTTAGAAGCAGCCATCATTTAAAGAAAGCGTAATAGCTCACTGGTCGAGTCGGCCTGCGCGGAAGATGTAACGGGGCTAAACCATGCACCGAAGCTGCGGCAGCGACACAATGTGTTGTTGGGTAGGGGAGCGTTCTGTAAGCCTGTGAAGGTGTGCTGTGAGGCATGCTGGAGGTATCAGAAGTGCGAATGCTGACATAAGTAACGATAAAGCGGGTGAAAAGCCCGCTCGCCGGAAGACCAAGGGTTCCTGTCCAACGTTAATCGGGGCAGGGTGAGTCGACCCCTAAGGCGAGGCCGAAAGGCGTAGTCGATGGGAAACAGGTTAATATTCCTGTACTTGGTGTTACTGCGAAGGGGGGGACGGAGAAGGCTATGTTGGCCGGGCGACGGTTGTCCCGGTTTAAGCGTGTAGGTGTGTGTTCCAGGTAAATCCGGTTCACTTTAACACTGAGGCGTGATGACGAGGCACTACGGTGCTGAAGCAACAAATGCCCTGCTTCCAGGAAAAGCCTCTAAGCATCAGGTAACATCAAATCGTACCCCAAACCGACACAGGTGGTCAGGTAGAGAATACCAAGGCGCTTGAGAGAACTCGGGTGAAGGAACTAGGCAAAATGGTGCCGTAACTTCGGGAGAAGGCACGCTGATATGTAGGTGAAGTGATTTACTCATGGAGCTGAAATCAGTCGAAGATACCAGCTGGCTGCAACTGTTTATTAAAAACACAGCACTGTGCAAACACGAAAGTGGACGTATACGGTGTGACGCCTGCCCGGTGCCGGAAGGTTAATTGATGGGGTTATCCGTAAGGAGAAGCTCTTGATCGAAGCCCCGGTAAACGGCGGCCGTAACTATAACGGTCCTAAGGTAGCGAAATTCCTTGTCGGGTAAGTTCCGACCTGCACGAATGGCGTAATGATGGCCAGGCTGTCTCCACCCGAGACTCAGTGAAATTGAACTCGCTGTGAAGATGCAGTGTACCCGCGGCAAGACGGAAAGACCCCGTGAACCTTTACTATAGCTTGACACTGAACACTGGTCCTTGATGTGTAGGATAGGTGGGAGGCTTTGAAGTGTGGACGCCAGTCTGCATGGAGCCGCCCTTGAAATACCACCCTTTAATGGCTGGTGTTCTAACGTAGGCCCGTAATCCGGGTTGCGGACAGTGTCTGGTGGGTAGTTTGACTGGGGCGGTCTCCTCCTAAAGAGTAACGGAGGAGCACGAAGGTTAGCTAATCCTGGTCGGACATCAGGAGGTTAGTGCAAAGGCATAAGCTAGCTTGACTGCGAGCGTGACGGCGCGAGCAGGTGCGAAAGCAGGTCTTAGTGATCCGGTGGTTCTGAATGGAAGGGCCATCGCTCAACGGATAAAAGGTACTCCGGGGATAACAGGCTGATACCGCCCAAGAGTTCATATCGACGGCGGTGTTTGGCACCTCGATGTCGGCTCATCACATCCTGGGGCTGAAGTAGGTCCCAAGGGTATGGCTGTTCGCCATTTAAAGTGGTACGCGAGCTGGGTTTAGAACGTCGTGAGACAGTTCGGTCCCTATCTGCCGTGGGCGCTGGAGAATTGAGGGGGGGGCTGCTCCTAGTACGAGAGGACCGGAGTGGACGCATCACTGGTGTTCGGGTTGTCATGCCAATGGCACTGCCCGGTAGCTAAATGCGGAAGAGATAAGTGCTGAAAGCATCTAAGCACGAAACTTGCCCCGAGATGAGTTCTCCCTGACCCTTTAAGGGTCCTGAAGGAACGTTGAAGACGACGACGTTGATAGGCCGGGTGTGTAAGCGCAGCGATGCGTTGAGCTAACCGGTACTAATGAACCGTGAGGCTTAACCTTACAACGCCGAAGATGTTTTGGTGGATTTGAGAGAATTTCAGCTTAGATTCAGATTATGTCACTGCGTGAAAACGGGGTGATAAAACAGATTTGCCTGGCGGCTGTAGCGCGGTGGTCCCACCTGACCCCATGCCGAACTCAGAAGTGAAACGCCGTAGCGCCGATGGTAGTGTGGGGTCTCCCCATGCGAGAGTAGGGAACTGCCAGGCATCAAATTAAGCAGTAAACTGATGTAAAAATCAGTGTTGTAGAAAAATTCGGTGGAGCGGTAGTTCAGTTGGTTAGAATACCTGCCTGTCACGCAGGGGGTCGCGGGTTCGAGTCCCGTCCGTTCCGCCACTTATTGAGAGCCCTGAGTTAACACTCAGGGCTTTTTCTTTGCCTGAAATTTGATTATTGCTAATATCGCAAAAATCCTCTGCTTTTTCCGCTCTTTTTCCCCACTCCGCTAAACGTCATAATTCTCTCAGTTAACGAACATGATGAATCAAAGAGGAATAATTATGACAATCCCAGCCTTCGGTTTAGGTACTTTCCGTCTTAAGGACGATGTGGTTATTGCATCTGTAAAAACGGCTCTGGAGCTCGGTTATCGCGCTGTCGATACAGCACAAATCTATGATAATGAAGCTGCTGTCGGCCAGGCAATTGCAGAAAGCGGCGTTTTGCGCAATGAGTTGTACATTACGACCAAGATCTGGATCGAGAATCTGAGCAAAGACAAACTGATCCCAAGCCTTAAAGAAAGTCTGAAAAAACTGCGTACCGATTACGTTGATCTGACATTGATCCACTGGCCATCGCCAAACGATGCCGTATCGGTCGAAGAGTTTATGCAAGCGCTACTGGAAGCGAAAAAGCAGGGGTTGACACGTGAAATCGGTATCTCTAACTTCACTATCCCACTGATGGAAAAAGCCATTGCGGCGGTCGGTGCTGAAAATATCGCGACTAACCAGATCGAACTGTCTCCTTACCTGCAAAACGGTAAAGTGGTTAACTGGGCGAAAGATCACGGTATCCACATCACCTCTTACATGACCCTTGCGTATGGTAAGGCGCTGAAAGATGAAGTGATTGCTCGCATCGCTGCGAAGCACAATGCAACGCCTGCACAGGTTATTTTGGCGTGGGCGATGGGAGAAGGTTACTCCGTCATCCCATCCTCTACGAAGCGTGAAAACCTGGCGAGCAACCTGCTGGCTCTGGGTCTGACGTTAGATGTTGAAGATAAAAAAAGCGATCGCGGCACTGGATTGCAACGATCGCCTGGTAAGCCCGGAAGGCCTGGCCCCGCAGTGGGACTAATAGATTAACCCTTGAGTGCCTTTAACCCTCTTTAACAGCTCCTCCGGGAGCTGTTTTGATATGTTCGCTCAGAAAGTCAATAAATGCCCGAATACGCGTACTTACGGCTCGATCGCTGTAATAGACTGCGCTGAACGGCATCTCAACCGGCAGACGCTTATCGGCCATCAGCTCCACAAATTCACCGCGTGCGATCTCTTTATCGATCATGTAATCCGATAAACAGGCAATGCCATTCCCGGTGAGGCAAAGCTGTTTTAGCGTTTCACCGCTGTTGGATGATATCCCACACGTAATTTCATGAAGTTGTCCATCATGGCAGGCAACGGGCCAGATATTCAGTGACACCGGCTCTGTAAAGCCCAGGCACAGATGTTTTTTCAAATCTTCCACCGTTTCCGGTTTACCAAAACGCTCGAGATAGTCTGGTGAGGCGATGATCTTCCGGTAGCTGGTAAATAAGGGGCGGGCACGCAGACTGGAATCTGTCAGTGTGCCTGCGCGGATCGCGACATCCACTTTTCTCTCGATCAGGTTAATAAAAGTTTCAGAGGAGACAAGTGACAGGGTGATCTCCGGATAACGCTCGCGAAAAGGTTTAATTAACGGCATCAGAAAGTGTAGAACGACCGGTGTGGCGGCATCGATACGCAATAGTCCACGAGGTGTATTGCGTGTCTCCATGATTTCCGTTTCAGCAGCCGCCATTTCCTGCAACAGAGACTGCACCCGACGAAAATAACGTTCGCCTTCTTCTGTCAGACTAAGCTGTCGTGTCGTACGGTTGAGTAAACTGACGCCGAGTTTCATTTCCAGCTTTTTGACTGCCCGGCTTACCGCTGAGTTCGCCTGGCCGAGTTGTTCTGCCGCCCGGCTGAAGCTTCCGCTTTCAACCACTGAAACAAACGTAGCGAGCTCTTCTGACGTTGCTTTCATTTTTGCACCCGATGCAAAATATAACTGATATTTTAGACGATTTTGTTATTAAACCATCACCACTACTTTCTGTCATCTGAATCATTATCGTATGTCATCATTAACCGTCCCCCATAATGGGTCATAGGGGTAAGCGCTTGCTTACAAAACAATCTGCAATTGGTCGTTGAAAGTGTGAGCTAAAATCCCTATAACAGAAGAACCTGTCCGGCATCGGATGGGTTGACGTTACAGAGGTTTGAAAGTTAAAAGTGCGAAAAAATACCTATGCCATGCGCTATGTTGCCGGACAACCCGCTGAGCGGATATTGCCGCCCGGGTCATTTTCGAGCATCGGGCAGGCATTACCCGCCGGGGCGCCGTTAAGCAGCGAAGATCGGATCCGTATCCTGGTGTGGAACATTTTTAAGCAGCAGCGGGCGGAATGGCTTTCAGTGCTGAAGAATTTCGGCAAAGATGCGCATCTGGTGTTATTGCAGGAAGCGCAAACGACGCCGGAACTGGTGAAGTTTGCGACGGCGAATTACCTGGCAGCCGATCAGGTGCCGGCATTCGTTCTGCCACAACATCCGTCAGGGGTAATGACACTCTCATCTGCGCATCCGGTGTACTGCTGTCCGCTTCGCGAGCGTGAACCTATCCTGCGCCTGGCGAAATCGGCGCTGGTCACCGTCTATCCGTTGCCCGATACGCGACTGTTGATGGTCGTTAACATCCATGCAGTTAACTTTAGTCTGGGGGGTCGATGTGTATAGTAAGCAGTTACTTCCAATCGGTGACCAGATTGCGCATCACAGTGGTCCGGTGATTATGGCCGGCGATTTTAATGCCTGGAGTCGACGCCGCATGAATGCGCTGTATCGCTTCGCGCGCGAAATGTCGTTGCGCCAGGTGCGTTTTACTGACGATCAGCGCCGTCGCGCGTTTGGTCGCCCCCTGGATTTTGTTTTTTATCGTGGTCTGAACGTTAGCGAGGCTTCCGTACTGGTCACGCGCGCATCCGATCACAATCCGCTACTCGTTGAATTCAGTCCCGGCAAACCTGAGCAGTAAGGTGTGTCAGGTCTGCCGTTGGGGCAGACCTGTAGTGGTGCTGCCCTTTCTCTTGCAAACAACCAAAGGACAGCACAATGACAACACACTCCCACCACGCCAACGTCGAAAAGCAGTTTGGCTCTCAGGCTAACGCCTATTTAACCAGTACCGTACATGCTTCCGGTCGCGACTTACAGCGACTGGCAGAGCGTCTGTCTGCTTTCCCCCAGGCCAGCGTACTGGATATGGGGTGCGGTGCCGGACATGCCAGCTTTATCGCCGCTCAGAATGTGAAACAGGTGGTGGCTTACGATTTATCTTCGCAGATGCTTGAGGTCGTTGCACTGGCGGCAAAAGAGAAGGGATTAGCCAATATCACGACAAAGCAAGGCTATGCTGAAAGCCTGCCGTTTGAAGATGGCGTCTTTGATGTTGTCATCAGTCGTTACTCGGCGCATCACTGGCATGATGTCGGCAGGGCGTTGCGTGAAGTCAACCGTGTATTAAAAACGGGTGGTGTGCTGATCATAATGGATGTCATGTCTCCCGGGCATCCGGTCAGGGATATCTGGTTACAGACCGTTGAAGCGTTGCGCGACACGTCACACGTTCGCAACTATTCCAGCGGTGAGTGGCTGGGACTGATAAATGACGCAAACCTGATTGTCGATTCGTTGATTAGCGACCGTTTGCCGCTGGAGTTTGGTTCATGGGTCGCGAGGATGCGTACCCCCGACGAACTGGTAGAGGCCATTCGATCGTATCAGAAGAGTGCTTCCGCAGAGGTGAAAACGTACTTCTCATTGCAGGAAGATGGTTCGTTTACCAGCGATACGATAATGGCGGAAGCGCATAAGGCAGCATAAATAAAAAAGGCACCGGGGGGAATCGGTGCCTTTTAACTTTTTACGCAATTATGAGTCAGGCATGCTGTTGTTTTTCACAAACAACGTCAACTGATCGCCTGGCTTCAGATTATCCGTATCGTTGTTCCAGCGCATGACATCTTTGATGTTGACGCCGTGACGTTTAGCAATGCTCGAAAGTGAATCGCCCTTACGTACACGATAGGTAATGCTGTCGCTGTTTTTGGCGAGTAGCTGTGCTCGGTTACCTGCACCGACCGTCAGACTTTGGCCCACTTTCAGTGTTGAACCGCGCAGTTTGTTCCACTGCTGCAGATCCTTCGTGCTCACGCCAAGACGTGAAGCAATGCCAGAAAGCGTATCGCCAGAGCGAACGGTGTAACTACGGCTGTTCAACGGCGTGTTATCAGCGACCAACGTGGACTGCACCGCAGCAATCTCGCCTGAAGCCAGCGATTCACGCAGTTGGTCTGCATGCTTCTTTGGCACCATCACGTATTGCGGGCCGCTTGCGCCCAACGTAGAGCCTTTCACTCCGGCATTAAAGGTCTTCAGCTTACTGACGGAAATACCCGCCATATCGGCAACCTGCGCCATTTCAACCGGACTACTCAGGCGAACACGCGCCAGTGCACGGCTTTCGTCTGGTGTTGGCAGACGTACGCCATAGCGCTTGCTGTTTTTGAGAATATCACTCAAAGCCAGCATTTTCGGCACGTACCGCTTTGTCTCCTGAGGCAATGGCAACGACCAGAAGTCGGTGGATTTCCCACGCGCCTTGTTCGCTTTAATCGCCTTCATGACACGACCTTCACCGCTGTTATAAGCCGCAACGGTCAACAGCCAGTCGCCATCAAACATTTTGTTCAGACGCTGCATCATGTCGAGCGCTGCGGTTGTGGAGGCCACAACATCGCGACGCGCATCATAACTGCGGGTCTGCTTTAAACCATAATTGCGCCCCGTGCTCGGAATGATCTGCCAGATGCCTGCGGCATTGGCGCCAGACGTCGCGTGAGGATCAAAAGCGCTCTCCACTATGGGTAGTAGTACCAGTTCCATAGGCATGTTACGTTTCTTAACTTGCCCGGCTATCCAGTACATATACGGCTCTGCCCGTAAAGTTACATCGTGGAGATAGCTCTTATTGCGTAAATACTTCTGTTTTTGTTCGCGAATCCGGTCATTTTCCGGAATTCCCATCTTTAGCTCGTCGCCAATGAAAGCCCACAAGTCTTGATCCGGCGCGAGGGACGTCCCATCGTCCATCCATCGTGCCTGACTCGTAAACTTTCCGGCTTCCCCTTGACCAGCTGCAGAAAGGCTCTGTGCGTGCTGTTGGACATTGCCGGCGTTTTGAGACGACTGGCAACCCACGAGCAGGACAGAGGCGAGTAAGATCGCTTTTGCCTTCATGTGTGTGTCAATAGTTGCTTAAAAGACGACCGATCATAACGGCGAAGTTTTGAAAAGGCAACCTGCAATTATCAGAAGCTATCTTTCTTTGACCTTAACCAGGCAAAACGCTCTTCAGGGTGTTGCAATATTGTTTCTTTGTTAATTTCATTAATTAAATCAATATCTTCTGTTCTCAAAAAAATATTATTTTTACGCTCATTTTTCAGAATAACGGGGAGTGTTATTTGTTTTTTTTACCCGTAACTCATTAACTTTACGATAATAATCGTTTATTGACGGATCGTGCGGAAGAATGCTTAGCGAAAACTTCATGTTTGCTAATGTATATTCGTGTGCGCAACAAACAAGCGTGTCGTCAGGAAGTGCGTTTATCTTTTTTAAGTGATTGATACATTTGTGTAGGGGTGCCTTCAAACAGGCGTCCGCAGCCGCCAGAGAAAAGCGTGTCGCCGCAAAACAGATAAGGTTTACTGTAGTAACAGATATGTCCTAAAGTGTGACCGGGCGTAGCAAATACACTAAATTCATGCCCCAAAATGAGGGCGGAATCGCCATCTTCGACTACCTGCGTCACGCCCTTATCTTGTGTTTCCGCAGGCCCATAAACCACAACTTGTGGGAATTTCTGCACCAGTTCTTTCACACCGCCAACGTGGTCATTGTGATGATGCGTAAGTAAAATGGCCTCCGGTTGCCATTGATTCTCAGCAATCGCCTTTAATACTGGCGCGGCTTCACCGGGATCGACAATCAGACAACGTCCTTCATCATTGTTCAGAACCCAGATGTAATTGTCCTCAAAGGCCGGAATACTGTTAAGATTCATAAATTACCTCTCTATAGGCAAAACGGATGGTTGTGATGAAACCGGCAAGGAACCCTCAGACAGTTGTAGCCCCCGTTCGCTGGGCCGATTTGCCCTGGGGCGAGTACTATCGTGAGGCGCTGGAACAACAGCTTAACCCGTGGTTTGCAAAAATGTATGGTTTTCACCTGCTTAAGGTGGGCAATTTAAGCGCAGAAATCAACTCAGAGGCCTGTGCGGTTTCGCATCAGGTTAATGTTTCTGCCAAAGGTTCGCCGGTGCAGGTTCAGGCCGATCCGCTTCATCTGCCTTTTGCGGATAAATCCGTTGATGTCTGTCTGCTGGCGCACACATTACCCTGGTGTGCCGATCCTCACCGTTTACTGCGTGAAGCCGACCGGGTTCTCATTGACGATGGTTGGCTGGTGCTAAGCGGATTTAACCCGGTGAGTCTGATGGGGTTGCGCAAACTGGTGCCGGTGCTGCGTAAATCACCCCCCCTATAATAGTCGTATGTTTACGCTGATGCGTCAGCTCGACTGGCTCTCGTTGCTCAATTTTGAAGTGCTACACTACAGCCGCTTTCACGTATTACCGTGGAAAAAACAGGGCGGAAAAATGTTAAGTGCGCACCTTCCCGCGCTGGGCTGTATGCAGGTCATCGTCGCGCGTAAGCGAACGATTCCGCTTACGCTTAATCCGATGAAGCAGAATAAAACCAAAGCGCGTATACCTCAGGCCGTTGGCGCTACGCGGCAATACCGCAAACCGGATGTTTAGTTTTCGGGTTGATAGCCAACGTCTTCGTGAGTGGGATTCATGGCAGCGGCACGCGCAAGTTCATCGCAGCGTTCGTTTTCCGGATGGCCGGCATGGCCTTTTACCCACTCCCATTTGATCTGATGTTGGCCAAGCGCCGCATCGAGACGCTTCCAGAGATCGACATTTTTGACCGGTTTTTTCTCGGCAGTTTTCCAGCCGCGCTTTTTCCAGTTATGGATCCACTGCGTAATGCCCTGGCGTACATACTGGCTGTCGGTGCTCAAAATGACCTCGCAATGCTCTTTCAGCGCCTCCAGCGCCACTATCGCCGCCATTAACTCCATGCGGTTATTCGTCGTGAGGGTATAACCCTCGCTGAACGTTTTTTCGCGCCCGCGATAGCGTAAAATCGCGCCGTATCCACCGGGCCCTGGATTTCCCAGGCACGAACCATCGGTGAAAATTTCTACCTGTTTAAGCATCTCTGGTAGACTTCCTGTTATTGAATCGAACCCTAAAACGACAAGTCTGACATAAATGACCGCTATGAGCACTGCAATTACACGACAGATCGTTCTCGATACCGAAACTACCGGTATGAACCAGATCGGCGCGCACTACGAAGGGCACAAGATTATTGAAATTGGTGCCGTAGAGGTGGTGAACCGACGTTTAACAGGGAATAACTTTCACGTCTACCTGAAACCCGACAGACTGGTGGACCCGGAAGCGTTTGGCGTACACGGTATTGCGGATGAGTTCTTGCTGGATAAACCAACGTTTGCCGAAGTGGCGGATGAGTTTCTCGACTATATTCGCGGGGCAGAACTGGTTATTCATAACGCATCGTTTGATATCGGCTTTATGGATTACGAGTTCGCAAAGCTCCAGCGTGATATTCCGAAAACCAACACCTTCTGTAAGGTTACCGACAGCCTGGCGCTGGCAAGGAAGATGTTCCCTGGCAAGCGTAACAGCCTTGATGCGTTATGCTCGCGTTATGAGATAGACAATAGCAAACGTACGCTGCACGGCGCATTGCTCGATGCCCAGATTCTGGCTGATGTGTATCTGATGATGACCGGCGGTCAGACGACGATGGCTTTCTCGATGGAAGGCGAAACGCAACAGCAGGACAACACGGGGATCCAGCGTCTTGTACGTCAGGCCAGTAAATTACGCGTTGTTTTCGCCACAGATGAAGAAGTGGCCGCCCATGAGTCACGACTCGACCTGGTGGAAAAGAAAGGCGGAAGCTGCCTCTGGAGAGCGTAGAAGGTGAGTTAATGAGGTAAAAATTGCCGCTTGGGTGATTTTTACAGCAAACGATTAAAAACGTGAGAAAAAGCGTTGACGAGGTGTGTGGCAATCCGTAATATGCGCTTCGTTCCCAAGCGGAACACATCGCGGAGCGGTAGTTCAGTTGGTTAGAATACCTGCCTGTCACGCAGGGGGGTCGCGGGTTCGAGTCCCGTCCGTTCCGCCACTATTCAGGGCCATGTTATTAATTAACATGGCCCTTTTCTTTACCTGAATTTCCGCTATGCCGCTCAGCAGGCCATCGCCTCCAGGCTTCCCTTCACCTGCTATCTTCGACTATAACGCAGCAAGCCTCCGCGTATAGTGCGATGAGTGACAGATGCATCGCTTCCTTCCCTACTCGATACAGCCAAAAACACCGGGGACTTCATACGCGACTTCAATCACCTGGTTTGCACAGAATTTTGGTAGGTGCGCAGCCGGAATTGACATCGCTGCCGTTGTAAAAGTTTCCTTGTATCCGTGCAACCTTTTACCCACGGCGGTTAATTCCACCGCCAGCGAAGGGGTTGCCTGGCCGATATCATTCAGAATCGAATTAAAATGCCTCATTGCCGAAAAAGAGGGCTGACTGAGCCTGGGCGAGTTGGGGCAACTGTCATATTAGCGACGGGAGTATGATTATGCACCTGGGCATTGCAAAGGTGGGGGGAATTGATTACACCATAAAACAAGATGGAATATTTTAAATAAGCCAGAACGGGCAAAAGAATCTCTGCGAGAGCCTGTATCTTTTCGCTTTTCATATTAACGGGATAAGGAACACCGAAGAATGGCTATTTCAGGTTGTCACGTGATGGCAAAACCCACCGGCTCAGTTTGCAATATCGATTGTCACTACTGTTTTTATCTGGAAAAAGAAGCGTTATATCCTGAGCGCCAGCAGCACTGGAAAATGTCTGATGAGACGCTGGAAAAATATATCCGGCAACATATCGCGGCGCAGGCATCGGAACAGGTTGTTTTTGCCTGGCAGGGTGGTGAGCCGACTATGATGGGGGTTGAATTTTTCCGCCGCGTCATCTCGCTTTGTGAAACCTATGGTCAGGGTCGCCAGATCCAACATGCGCTGCAAACTAATGGCATGTTGATGAATGATGAGTGGGCCGCTTTCTTTGCAGAACACCATTTTCTGATAGGCCTTTCGCTCGATGGTCCGCAGCCGTTGCACGATCGCTATCGGGTAACCCGATCGGGTAACGGAACACATGAACGGGTGATGAAGGCGCTGGCATTACTGAAACAATATGATGTCGCTTTTAATACGCTCACGGTTGTCGGAAAGCATAACGTTGCGCATGCTGTTGAGGTGTATCAGTTTTTATTACAGGCTGGATCCCGCTATATACAGTTTATTCCGCTTGTCGAGCGGCTGAGTACGTCCGATGATTCGCTACTGCATTTAGTGATGCCGGGGGGAAAGTGCTGCAAAACTGGCTCCGTGGACGGTACCAGCCTGGCAGTATGGTGAATTCCTCAATCAGATTTTTGATATCTGGGTACAGCGGGATGTGGGCCGGGTTTCAGTGCAGATGTTTGATGTGGCGATGGCCGCCTGGAATCAGGAACCTTCGGTATTATGCGTGCACGCCGAAACCTGTGGCCATGCGTTTGCGGGTAATGACTCCAACTTATTGATAGTGTTTTATGTTCAGATAATGCCCGATGACTTTGTCATGCAGCTCCACCGATTTTGAGAACGACAGCGACTTCCGTCCCAGCCGTGCCAGGTGCTGCCTCAGATTCAGGTTATGCCGCTCAATTCGCTGCGTATATCGCTTGCTGATTACGTGCAGCTTTCCCTTCAGGCGGGATTCATACAGCGGCCAGCCATCCGTCATCCATATCACCACGTCAAAGGGTGACAGCAGGCTCATAAGACGCCCCAGCGTCGCCATAGTGCGTTCACCGAATACGTGCGCAACAACCGTCTTCCGGAGCCTGTCATACGCGTAAAACAGCCAGCGCTGGCGCGATTTAGCCCCGACATAGCCCCACTGTTCGTCCATTTCCGCGCAGACGATGACGTCACTGCCCGGCTGTATGCGCGAGGTTACCGACTGCGGCCTGAGTTTTTTAAGTGACGTAAAATCGTGTTGAGGCCAACGCCCATAATGCGGGCAGTTGCCCGGCATCCAACGCCATTCATGGCCATATCAATGATTTTCTGGTGCGTACCGGGTTGAGAAGCGGTGTAAGTGAACTGCAGTTGCCATGTTTTACGGCAGTGAGAGCAGAGATAGCGCTGATGTCCGGCGGTGCTTTTGCCGTTACGCACCACCCCGTCAGTAGCTGAACAGGAGGGACAGCTGATAGAAACAGAAGCCACTGGAGCACCTCAAAAACACCATCATACACTAAATCAGTAAGTTGGCAGCATCACCAACCACGTGCTGCATTTTATTTCGCTATTACCGTCTGGACGCAATCTGGGGCTCTGCATCCTGCTAAGGAAGCGGTTGTGCAGGAATGCCAAGCGATTAGCGCGAGTAAAAGACGGAGTCAGAATACGTGGCGGTGAGAGATTTACGCGCGAAATTGTTTTGCGCAGGGTTATGGCGCGAAACACTCCCGCTACCGACGCTTTCCGTAGCGGAGAAGGTGAGGGGATCAACACAGAATAAACGGGTCGGTATCCTGCCAGGCTGGAAAGGTTTCCCGGTACGCTTTTAGCGCACTTAGCGACAGTTCGGCATCAATGCGGGTAGCCTGATGGGCTTCCGCTGTCGCGATGACTTCACCCTGCGGGCTGATAACCCGACTGTCGCCACGATAGTGATGCCCATTGCCATCGGTGCCGACGCGATTACACCCCGCCACCCAGGCCTGATTTTCAATCGCGCGCGCCGCCAGCAGTGTCTGCCAGTGCTGAGAACGAGGCGCCGGCCAGTTGGCGACATAGAGCGCCAGATCATAATCATTCAAATTGCGTGACCAGACCGGAAAACGCAGGTCATAACAGACCTGCGGCAGAATGCGCCACCCACGCCATTCCACGATTACGCGGCGGTTGCCTGGCTGGTAATGATGATGTTCGTCAGCCATTCGAAACAGGTGGCGTTTATCATAAAAGTGCACGTTACCTTCTGGCTCGACCAGTAAAAAACGGTTCACCGCGCCACGTTCTGTCAGAAGCGCGGCGCTACCGGCAATCAGGGCGTTCGTCCGCTGCGCCTGTTTTTTCATCCATGAAATGACCTCCTCCTGAGAGGGGGCTTCTATGGCAGCCTCCATCGCAAACCCCGTGGTAAACATTTCGGGTAAGACGATAAGATCGCGCCCGGTGATAAGTTCCAGTAAAAGGTCAAAGTGACGCAAATTGGCCGGGCCATCCAGCCAGACCAGCGGTTGTTGCAGTAGTGTAATTTTCAAACCAGGCACAATCGGAACTCCACGTTGAACAGCATTCACTCACTGTAGCACGTGCTTTCACCTGTCGTTGGCAATAAAAAAGCCTCGCCGAAACGAGGCTTCAGGCTGCTGACAAAGAAGGAAAAAACGTGGTTTTTCCTTCTTTGTGGCTATAAGCCGAAAATCAATCAATTGATGTTCCTTGTTTTTAATTAGGTGATCTCTACTTATCCTGTGTTGTGGTGAGGTTTGTCATCACTCTCAAGCCTCGCCGAAGCGAGGCTTGAAGGAGAGATATCATTGCTTACGCGGCTTCGACTTTACGCACTTTCTCTGGCAGCTTTACCGGCTTCGTCGCCAGCTCCTCGGGTTCAAAATCGTCCACATTGATGCTGCGCAGACGGCTTTCTTCCGCTTTGACCAGAATCGCCGCTTCGTCTTTATCAATGAGACCTTTCGCCAGCGCGTTTTGCGCCAGTTCATCCAGACGGGTGAACGGCAGGTTTTTGCCAATCTCTTTGCAAATACGCTGATGAATAGGGTCGGCGGCCATCACATCCAGCAGCGCTTCTTCCAGTAATCCCACCGGGTTATGCTCACTCGGCGTCAGATACTGTCCACGGCCGATACGGTCGCGGGTGGCGCTCGGTACCTGCAATATCTTCGCGACTTTATGATCCAGCTTGTCGGAAGGGGCCAGGTAGTGACGACCGGTCGGGAAGATCACCACGTTCAGCAGGCCAGCGACCAGGCGGTTCGGGAAGTTCTGCAGCAGATCGTCGATTGCCTGCTCCGCTTTATACAGCGCATCCTGCACACCCCAGTGAACCAGCGGCAGGTCCGCTTCATGACGGCCTTCGTCGTCGTAACGTTTCAGAACCGCAGAGGCCAGATACAGCTGGCTCAACACATCACCCAGACGAGCAGAAATGCGCTCACGGCGTTTGAGACTTCCGCCCAGCACAGCCATCGACACGTCAGAGAGTAGCGCCAGGTTCGCGCTCAGGCGGTTAAGATGCTGATAATAACGCTTCGTCGCATCGCGGGTGGGGGTCTGGCTGGTTAAGCCACGCGTCAGACCCAGCCAGAAGCTCCGCACCTTGTTGCTGCCGACATGACCGATATGTTTAAACAGCAGTTTGTCGAACGCATTCACATCGTTATTCTGTGCGGCTGACATCTCTTCGAGGACATACGGGTGGCAGCGAATCGCCCCCTGACCGAAGATCATCATGCTACGAGTCAGAATGTTAGCGCCTTCCACGGTGATGGCGATCGGTGCGCCCTGATAGGCACGCGCCAGAAAGTTTCCTTCGCCGAGCATAATGCCCTTGCCACCGGTAATATCCATCGCGTCGATAATCGACTGCTGACCGCGGTGCGTACAGTGGTATTTAACAATGGCCGACAGCACTGCCGGTTTCTCACCCAACATAATGCCGTAGGTGATAAGGGATGCTGCGGCATCCATCACGTAGGCGTTACCGGCAATGCGCGCCAGCGGCTCTTCGATCCCTTCCATTTTACCGATAGAGATTTTGAACTGACGACGAATGTGGGCATAAGCGCCGGTGGCCATCGCAACGGATTTCACGCCGCCGGTTGAGTTAGACGGCAACGTAATTCCGCGACCCACCGACAGACATTCCACCAGCATACGCCAGCCCTGACCGGCCATTTTCGGGCCGCCGATGATGTAATCGATAGGAACAAACACATCCTGACCGCGTGTCGGGCCATTCTGAAACGGGACGTTGAGCGGGAAGTGACGACGACCAATTTCCACGCCCGGCGTAGAGGTTGGGATTAACGCGCAGGTGATCCCCAGTTCTTCTTCACCACCCAGCAGTTTATCCGGGTCAGAGAGTTTAAACGCCAGACCCAGCACGGTCGCGATAGGCGCGAGGGTAATGTAGCGCTTGTTCCAGGTCAGACGCATCCCCAGCACCTGCTGACCCTGCCATTCACCCATACAGACGATACCGGTATCCGGGATGGCGCCCGCATCGGAACCCGCTTCCGGGCTGGTCAGTGCAAAGCAAGGGATCTCCTGACCGCGTGCGAGGCGAGGCAGGTAATGATCTTTCTGCTCTTGCGTGCCGTAATGTTGCAACAGTTCGCCCGGGCCTAAGGAGTTCGGTACGCCCACTGTGATCGCCAGAATGCCGGAGACGCCGGACAGTTTCTGCAGAACACGGGATTGTGCGTAGGCTGAAAATTCCAGCCCGCCGTACTCTTTTTTAATGATCATCGCGAAGAAGCGATGTTCTTTCAGGAACGCCCACAGTTCCGGCGGCAGATCGGCCAGCTCATGAGTGATCTGGAAGTCGTTCGCCATACGGCACGCTTCTTCTACCGGACCGTCGATAAATGCCTGCTCTTCCGCCGTCAGATGCGGCTGCGGGTAGTTATGCAGTTTTTTCCAGTCCGGGTTGCCCTGGAACAGATCGCCTTCCCACCAGGTGGTACCGGCATCAATCGCTTCTTTCTCCGTACGCGACATCGGCGGCATCACTTTACGGAAGCCACGGAACACCGGCGCGGAGATCATCGGTTTACGCATCGGCGTCACATTGAACGGTACGAGGAGAATGGCCAGCGGAACCAGCAGCCAGATATTCCACAGTCCGGCCACGCCAAGCGCGGCCGTCCATACGAGCAGAATCAGGCTGCTGAGGAACAGGCTCACGCGGTGATAAAACAGCGCGCCGAGCAGAACGATCGTAGCGAGAATACTCAAAATCATCATAACAAAAAGCTCCCTTGCTTGTAGGAGGTCTGACCACTTGTGATGATATGGTTGTAGTGGATGTGAATTCTTTTAGCAATGTGTTTACAAAATAATTACAACAAAGCTCACATTGTTGCCGTTTTCAGCGGCACGAAAAATCAAAAAGGCGGCGGCATTGACGAGGCTTATACTTCTCGCTGCCAGCGCTATCCGGTACACTGCATCCTGTCATTTACATTCATGCTGAAGGATATCCTCATGTACCAGGATCTTATTCGTAACGAACTGAACGAAGCGGCGGAAACGCTGGCGAATTTTTTAAAAGATGATGCCAATATTCATGCCGTTCAGCGCGCGGCGGTCCTGCTGGCAGACAGTTTTAAAGCAGGAGGTAAGGTGCTTTCCTGCGGTAACGGCGGTTCCCATTGTGACGCTATGCACTTTGCCGAAGAACTGACGGGGCGCTATCGCGAAAACCGTCCGGGCTATCCGGCCATTGCGATTTCCGATGTCAGTCATCTCTCTTGCGTCAGCAATGACTTCGGCTACGACTATGTTTTTTCGCGCTACGTTGAAGCAGTTGGCCGCGAAGGTGACGTGCTGTTAGGCATTTCCACCTCCGGCAATTCGGGTAACGTGATCAAAGCTATCGCTGCTGCGCGTGAGAAGGGGATGAAGGTCATCACCCTGACCGGTAAAGACGGTGGCAAAATGGCCGGTACGGCGGACATCGAAATCCGCGTTCCGCATTTCGGTTATGCTGATCGTATTCAGGAAATCCATATTAAAGTGATTCATATCCTGATTCAGCTGATTGAAAAAGAGATGATAAAGTAAGTCTTCGCCGGGGGGTTTTTCGCCCCCGCAGTTGTGGAGGTGATGTATGTGCGAATTGCTCGGGATGAGCGCCAATGTGCCTACCGATATCTGCTTTAGTTTCACCGGGCTGGTGCAGCGTGGTGGAGGAACCGGGCCGCACAAAGACGGCTGGGGCATCACCTTCTATGAAGGCAAAGGTTGCCGCACGTTCAAAGATCCGCAACCCAGCTTTAATTCCCCTATTGCCAGACTGGTTCAGGATTACCCGATCAAATCCTGTTCCGTGATTGCCCATATTCGCCAGGCTAACCGGGGCGAAGTGGCGCTGGAAAACACCCATCCCTTTACGCGTGAACTGTGGGGACGCCACTGGACCTATGCGCACAACGGCCAGCTTTCAGGGTATAAGTCGCTGGAAACCGGCAATTTCCGCCCGGTCGGTGAAACCGACAGCGAAAAGGCGTTTTGCTGGTTGTTGCATAAACTCACCCAGCGCTACCCGCGCACGCCTGGCAACATGACGGCGGTATTCAGATACATCGCAACACTGGCGGGCGTACTGCGTGAGAAAGGTGTGTTCAACATGCTGTTGTCTGACGGGCGTTACGTGATGGCATTCTGCTCGACGAATCTGTTCTGGATCACGCGTCGTGCGCCGTTTGGGGTCGCCACGTTGCTCGATCAGGATGTGGAGATCGATTTTCAGAAAGAGACCACACCGAACGATGTGGTCACCGTCATTGCGACGCAGCCGCTGACAGGCAATGAAACCTGGCAAAAGATTATGCCAGGCGAGTGGGCGTTATTTTGCCTCGGGGAGCGTGTAGTTTGACGCCAGCTGCGGCTGAACCACTTCATGACTCAACGGTTTGCTGACGACATAGCGGCCATCGACAACGGAAACGGTCGGTGGCTTGCGGGTCTGCTCGAAGTAATCGTATCCCGGTTTTAACTGCGACCAGAACTCTTTGTAATACGAATACTTGTGGCGTTGCATATTGGCGTCGGTCATACGGAAGGGATAAATGCTGACCTGGACGTTTGGCTGTCCGAACACCAGCGCACCGGTGACAAACTGGAAAATCTCATCAATACCACTGTCGGTCATGGCGTAACAGCCAACGGACACACAGGCACCGTGAATCATCAGGTATTTACCTTCATAGCCGTGGGCGCGGTCATAGGCGTTCGGGAAGCCAATATTAATGGCTTTATAGAAGCGGCTATCGGGTTTGAGCTGGCTACGCTGGACGTTGTAGAAACCTTCCGGGCTTTTAAAATCGCCCTGGCGCTGTTTTGGTCCTAAGCCGCCGGAGTAATTACAAATCTTGTAGCTGTCGAGAAGTTGATACTGTTCGCCCATCTTGACGTAGAGATCAAGCGTGCGCTCTTCTTTGAAGATCTGAATATAGACAGGGGATCCCATTAATTGCTGCTTATACTCTTTGCTGATCGGTGTTGTAGAGCTATTGCTACTCAGCAAGCCGGCGAATGACACGCACGGAATCAAAAGCATCGCAATAAACAATGCGATTTTACGCATACTGCTTGTTCCTTGATAAAACGATTACCCACGCCAGAACGGCAAAAACTGCACCCAAAATCGGACGAATCTGGATTTAGAGCGCTCACATTAACACCACGACAGTTTTTCGCAAGTCCCTCGTGGTGCGTTTACAATTTATACTAAAACGAGCCCGGATATTTCTTTGTCGCAACCCGTCGCGATTTACTTTAACGCGTTCTCATCGGCTTCCTATTGCAGAATAATACTGTATACTTAAACAGTGTTTCGGGAGGTGGGTGATGCGTAAAATCATACATGTTGATATGGACTGTTTTTTCGCCGCGGTTGAGATGCGTGACAACCCGGCGCTACGCGATATCCCTATAGCCATTGGCGGCAGCCGTGAGCGCAGAGGCGTCATCAGCACCGCCAACTATCCTGCCCGTAAATTTGGCGTGCGTAGCGCGATGCCGACCGGTATGGCGCTGAAACTGTGTCCGCATCTCACCTTACTACCGGGCCGTTATGAGGCCTACAAAGAGGCCTCCCGCCAAATTCAGTCTATCTTCGCCCGCTATACCTCATTGATTGAGCCGCTGTCGCTGGACGAGGCGTATCTGGATGTCACGGACAGTCGCCATTGTCATGGTTCAGCCACGCTTATCGCTCAGGAGATCCGTCAGACGATATTCAACGAGCTGCAACTTACCGCCTCGGCGGGCGTGGCGCCGGTGAAGTTTCTGGCCAAAATCGCCTCCGATCTGAATAAACCCAACGGACAATATGTCATCACGCCAGAGGATGTGCCAGCGTTCCTCAGTACGTTACCGCTGGGGAAAATTCCCGGTGTCGGCAAAGTGTCTGCGGCGAAGCTCGAAAGTATGGGGCTGCGCACCTGCGGCGATGTGCAGCAGTTCGATCTGGCGACCTTACTGAAACGCTTTGGCAAATTTGGCCGGGTGCTCTGGGAGCGTTGTCAGGGGATCGACGAGCGGGACGTCAATAATGAACGCTTACGTAAGTCAGTCGGCGTTGAACGTACGATGGCAGAAGATATTCATCACTGGTCCGACTGTGAGGCGATCATTGAACAGTTATATCCTGAACTTGAACGGCGGCTGGCAAAAGTGAAACCTGATTTATGCATTGCTCGCCAGGGCGTAAAGCTCAAGTTCAATGACTTTCAGCAAACCACCCAGGAACACGTCTGGCCGAAGCTGAATAAAGAAGACCTGATTTCGACTGCGCGTAAAACCTGGAATGAGCGGCGGGCAGGGCGGGGCGTAAGACTGGTGGGGCTGCACGTTACGCTGCTCGATCCGCAACTGGAACGGCAGCTTCTGTTGGGGCTATAAATAACAAACTGCCGGATGGCGTTTCACTTATCCGGCCTACAACGCTGCTGAGTGTTCGTAGGCCGGATAAGGCGCAACGCGCCGCCATCCGGCATTTTTATAGCACCACAGCTGTGACTTACTTCGTCGGAATCGCTTTCAGCAGTTCGGTCAGAAGCGTCCAGTAATGACCGACGCTTTCGATGTGAACCTGTTCATCCGGGGAGTGTGGACCAGTAATAGTTGGCCCAATAGAAACCATATCCATCTCCGGATACGGTTTTTTAAACAGTCCGCACTCCAGACCCGCGTGGATAATCTGGATGTTCGGCGTCTTGTTGAACAGACGCTGATAGGTTTCGCGCACCAGATGCATCACCGGTGAGTTCGCATCCGGCTGCCAGCCTGGGTAGCCGCCTTTCGCTTCGGTTTTCGCACCCGCCAGTTTGCCCAGTGAATCCAGCATGCTGACAACATAATCCTTGCCGGTGTCGATCAGCGAACGGATCAGACAGTGGATTTCAACGTTGTCGTCGGTCATAGTGACCACACCCACGTTCAGTGAGGTTTCAACCACGCCTTTTGCCACGTCGGAATTGCGGATCACCCCGTTTGGCGTGGCGTTCAGCAGACGGATAAAGCCGTCGCGAGACGGTGTAGTCAGCGCGGGTTTATCGTTAGCGGTGCTTTCCAGCAGAACCACCAGGTTTTTCTCTTTTTCGGCCAGTTCGTTTTTCAGGATGTCCTGATAAGTATTGACCTGAGCTTTTAACTGTTCGACGTTTTCCGCTGCGACAGCAACGGTGGCAAAGGCTTCACGCGGAATGGCGTTGCGCAGCGTGCCGCCGTTGAAATCAACCAGATGCAGATCCAACTCTTCAGCATGACCGGCCAGGAAGCGTGCCAGCAGTTTATTGGCATTGCCGAGGCCGACGTGGATTTCGCCACCAGAATGACCGCCTTTCAGACCTTTCAGCGTCAGTTTAAAACTCTGGAAACCCGCCGGAACAGCTTCTCGGGTCAGCGGCAGATTTGAGGTGAAGTCGATCCCCCCCTGCGCAACCCATGTAGATCTCACCCTCTTCTTCCGAGTCGGTGTTGATCAGAATATCCGCCTGCAGCCAGTTGGCCTGCAGACCAAACGCGCCGTCCATACCTGCTTCTTCAGTCATGGTCAGCAGCACTTCCAGCGGGCCGTGAACGACGCTGTCGTCAGCCAGCACAGCCAGCGCGGAAGCCATCCCGATACCGTTATCGGCACCCAGCGTGGTGCCACGCGCTTTCACCCATTCGCCATCAATATAAGGCTGGATCGGATCTTTGGTGAAATCGTGCACGGTGTCGTTGTTTTTCTGCGGCACCATGTCCAGGTGCGCCTGCAGCACTACTGGTTTGCGGTTTTCCATCCCGGCGGTGGCCGGTTTACGAATCAGGATATTCCCCACCTGGTCGCGTTCGACGTGGAAGCCTTTCTCATTTGCCCAGCCGACGATATGCTCTGCGAGCTGCTCTTCATGATAGGACGGGTGAGGAATAGAACAGATTTTTGCAAAAATATCCCACAGCGGTTGCGGGGAGAGTTGAGATAGTTCAGACACGATAATTCTCCTTGTATACCCGTCATACTTTTGGCGGTGTTCAGGGTATAGATGCGCTGCAAACAAGCTTACAGGTCACCGGGTTAGCAGGTTAGTTATTACCACAAGTCTGGCTTGCGAGATGCGGTCGAGAATACCACTTTCTTTGCCCACTGCGAGTATAAAGCATGTAAAAAAGAGGTGCGGATTCCGCGAAATGCTGGTTTTTGATGGCTCAGATCTCTATAATCTCGCGCAACCTATTTCCCCCCTCGAACACTTTTTAAGCCGTAGATAAACAGGCTGGGACACTTCACATGAGCGAAAAATACGTCGTCACCTGGGACATGCTGCAGATCCATGCACGCAAGCTGGCAAACCGCCTGATGCCTTCAGAACAGTGGAAAGGCATTATTGCCGTTAGCCGTGGTGGCCTGGTGCCGGGCGCATTGCTGGCACGTGAACTGGGCATTCGTCATGTCGATACCGTTTGCATTTCCAGCTACGATCACGATAACCAGCGTGAACTGAAAGTACTGAAACGCGCTGAAGGCGACGGTGAAGGCTTCATCGTCATCGACGATCTGGTCGATACCGGCGGTACTGCGGTGGCTATCCGTGAAATGTATCCCAAAGCTCACTTTGTCACCATTTTCGCTAAACCGGCAGGCCGTCCGCTGGTTGATGATTATGTGATTGATATCCCGCAGGATACCTGGATTGAGCAGCCGTGGGATATGGGCGTGACCTTCGTTCCGCCGATTTCCGGTCGCTAATCTCAACACTTTTCAACGCCTGGCTCTGCCGGGCGTTGTTTTATTTAGCCGATGACAGGTTACAATACGCCTTAATCAGTATTCCAGGAGGCTGAACGTATGTCACAGGCTAATCTTAGCGAAATCCTGTTCAAACCCCGTTTTAAACATCCCGAAACGTCGACCCTGGTTCGCCGTTTTAATGCCGGGACGCAGCCGCCTGTGCAATCAGCGCTGGATGGCAAGAACATTCCTCACTGGTATCGCATGATTAACCGTCTGATGTGGATTTGGCGCGGGGTGGATCCGCGAGAAATTCTGGACGTTCAGGCGCGTATCGTGATGAGTGACGCCGAGCGCACCGATGCCGATCTTTACGATACGGTGATCGGTTACCGTGGCGGCAACTGGATTTATGAATGGGCAAAACAGGCGATGGACTGGCAGCAGAAAGCCTGCCAGGAAACGGACCCTGAGCGCAGTGGTCGCTACTGGCTGCACGCCTCGACGCTGTACAACATCGCCGCTTATCCGCACCTGAAAGGGGACGATCTGGCGGAACAGGCGCAGGCATTATCTAACCGTGCCTATGAAGAAGCCGCGCAGCGACTGCCCGGAACGTTACGCGAGATGGAATTTAGCGTGCCCGGCGGTTCCCCCCGTCACCGGTTTCTTGCATATGCCAAAAGGCGACGGTCCGTTCCCGACGGTGCTGATGTGCGGCGGTCTGGATTCAATGCAAACCGACTATTACACGCTGTATGAGCGCTATTTCGCGCCGCGCGGCATCGCCATGCTCACGCTGGACATGCCTTCCATCGGTTTCTCTTCGAAGTGGAAGCTGACGCAGGACTCCAGCCTGCTGCACCAGCATGTACTGAAAGCCTTACCTAACGTGCCGTGGGTCGATCATACCCGTGTGGCAGCGTTTGGGTTCCGTTTTGGCGCCAACGTGGCCGTTCGTCTGGCCTATCTTGAATCGCCACGTCTGAAAGCGGTGGCCTGCCTGGGGCCGGTTGTGCATGCGTTGCTGAGCGAGCCGTTACGTCAGGGGACAGTACCGGAAATGTATCTTGACGTTCTGGCGAGCCGGCTGGGGATGCACGATGCGTCTGATGAAGCGTTGCGTGTAGAGCTTAATCGCTATTCGCTGAAGGTACAGGGGCTGCTTGGCCGACGTTGCCCGACGCCAATGCTGTCGGGCTTCTGGAAGAACGATCCGTTCAGCCCGGAAGAGGAGTCACGCTTAATCACCTCTTCATCTTCCGACGGTAAGCTGCTGGAGATTCCCTTCAATCCGGTGTATCGCAATTTTGACAACGCGTTACAGGAAATCACTCGCTGGATTGAAAAGAGATTGTGTTAATAATTTGCTAAATTCTACTGTTTTGGTAAAACAGTTGCTTCACAACAGGAGATCGCAATGACGTTACCGAGTGGACACCCGAAGAGCAGATTAATCAAGAAATTCACCGCGCTTGGCCCTTATATCCGCGAAGGAAAGTGCGAAGATAATCGATTCTTTTTCGATTGCCTGGCTGTTTGCGTCAACGTGAAGCCCGCGCCTGAAGTGCGCGAATTCTGGGGCTGGTGGATGGAACTGGAAGCGCACGAAAAGCGTTTTACTTATAGCTACAAATTTGGTCTGTTCGACAAAGCGGGCGACTGGACAAGCGTGCCTGTCAAAGATAAAGAAGTGGTTGAGCGACTGGAATATACCCTGCGCGAGTTTCATGAGAAGTTGCGTGAGTTGTTAAACTCGCTGCATCTGTCACTGGAGCCGGCTGATGATTTCCGTGACGAGCCGGTGAAATTAACGGCGTAATCCAAAAAAGAGGCCGGATGAATCATCCGGCCTCTCTGTTTTGTTCACCGGATAAGTCAACTCATCCGGATCATTCTGGCATCAGAACTGATAGGTCATACCCAGCGCCACGATGTCATCGCTGTTGACGCCCAGTTTGTTGTTGTCATCAATCTGGTTGATTTTATAATCAACAAACGCCGACATATTCTTGTTGAAATAATAGGTCGCGCCGACATCGATATATTTCACGATATCTTCATCACCGATACCTTCGATATCTTTGCCTTTCGACTGAACGTAACCGATAGACGGACGCAGGCCGAAATCAAACTGATATTGCGCGACGGCTTCGAAGTTTTGCGCTTTGTTGGCAAAACCACCGGAGATCGGCGCCATATTGCGGGTTTCAGAATAGATGGTTGCCAGATAGATATTGTTACCATCATATTTCAGACCGGTTGCCCAGCCTTCAGCATTCTGACCATGACCACGCGCCTGCAGGTTTTGCTCATTGGTACGGTCAGAGTTGGCGTAGGCGCCAATGATAGCGAAATCGCTGCCGCCGAAGTCGTAGCTCAGTGATGTCCCGAACCCGTCACCGTTTTGTTTCTTCACGTCACGGTCTTCGTTTTTGCCCTGATATTGCAGGGTCATGTTCAGACCATCGATCATGCCGAAGAAGTCGGTATTCCGGTATGTCGCCAGGCCGCTGGCGCGTTTGGTCATAAAGTTATCGGTCTGAGCCAGACCGTCACCACCAAATTCCGGGAACATATCGGTCCAGGCGGCAACGTCATACAGTGCGCCCAGGTTACGACCATAATCGAAAGAGCCGATATCTTTTAGCTTGACCCCGGCAAACGCCAGACGCGTTTTCTGACCGGATTCGCTTTCGGTTTTGTTGCCTGCAAATTCCGCTTCCCAACGACCATAACCGGTCAGTTGATCGTTAATCTGCGTTTCGCCTTTAAAGCCAAAGCGGACATAAGTCTGGTCGCCGTCTTTGCTGTCATTATCGCTGAAATAGTGCATCGCTTTAACTTTGCCATACACATCCAGTTTATTACCGTCTTTATTAAACACTTCCGCTGCTTGTACGGATGCCGATGCCACAATACCCATCACCACTAATGCCAGAGTGCTCTTTTTCATTTTCAGTCCTGATTTAACGTACGCGCTATTATTTACTGGGTGTGATCCCCGTTGAAAGACAGGAGGGTTTTAACGTTCTGGAGTGAAGGTTTTATGACAACGTAAGAATAATTTTAAAAAAAGGATGTTTTTCTGTTTCAGTAATAAAAACGTCAAAAATTGCCGCTACGCTTGCTGATCCAGCACAACAAAATTCCATGCTTTGTGCGCTGCTTGTTGGCAACCGGGGCCAGTCCTGCTAAAACGTTCGTTTACTATCATTTTCCCCATTTTGAACGGCAGAGAATCATGAGTGACAGCCAGACGCTGGTGGTAAAACTCGGCACCAGTGTACTAACGGGCGGATCGCGCCGCCTGAACCGTGCCCACATCGTAGAACTTGTTCGTCAGTGCGCGCAGTTGCATGCCGCAGGACACCGTATTGTTATCGTCACGTCGGGGGCTATCGCCGCCGGGCGTGAACACCTCGGATATCCGGAACTGCCGGCGACTATTGCCACCAAGCAACTGCTGGCGGCGGTCGGGCAGAGCCGACTGATCCAACTGTGGGAACAGCTGTTTTCGATTTACGGCATTCACGTCGGACAGATGCTGCTGACGCGGGCGGACATGGAAGACCGGGAGCGCTTTTTGAATGCGCGCGACACCCTGCGTGCCCTGCTGGATAACAATATCGTTCCGGTTATCAATGAGAACGATGCGGTTGCTACAGCGGAAATTAAAGTAGGGGATAATGACAATCTCTCCGCGCTGGCGGCGATCCTCGCCGGGGCGGACAAACTGCTGCTGCTGACCGATCAACAGGGGCTGTTCACCGCCGACCCGCGTACCGATCCGCAGGCCGAACTGATTAAAGATGTCTACGGGATTGATGATGCGTTGCGCGCTATCGCTGGCGACAGCGTATCGGGGCTGGGAACGGGCGGCATGGGCACTAAGTTGCAGGCCGCTGACGTCGCCTGTCGCGCCGGGATTGACACGATTATCGCCGCTGGCAGCAAACCGGGCGTGATTGGTGACGTGATGGAAGGGATTTCTGTCGGCACCCGCTTCCATGCCCAGGCCTCTCCGCTGGAGAATCGCAAGCGTTGGATCTTCGGCGCGCCGCCTGCCGGTGAAATCACCGTGGATGAAGGCGCAACGGCGGCGATTCTGGAACGTGGTAGTTCATTGCTACCGAAAGGCATTAAAAGCGTGACAGGCAACTTCTCACGTGGTGAAGTGATTCGCATCTGTAATCTGGAAGGGCGTGACATTGCCCACGGCGTGAGCCGCTACAATAGCGACGCGTTGCGCCGCATTGCCGGCCACCACTCCCAGCAAATTGACGCGATTCTGGGCTATGAATACGGCCCGGTTGCTGTCCATCGTGATGATATGATTACCCGTTAAGGAGCAGATAAATGCTGGAACAAATGGGCATTGCTGCCAAAGCGGCGTCGTACAAACTGGCGCTGCTCTCCAGTCGTGAAAAAAATCGCGTGCTGGAAAAAATGGCTGATGAGCTTGAAGCGCAAACGGAAACTATCCTGAACGCCAATGCGCAGGACGTGGCCGAAGCGCGCGCGAATGGCCTGAGCGAGGCGATGCTTGATCGCCTGGCGCTGACGCCTGCGCGCCTGAAGGCAATTGCTGATGACGTTCGTCAGGTTTGCAATCTGGCGGATCCGGTCGGGCAGGTGATTGACGGAGGGCTGCTGGACAGTGGGCTGCGTCTGGAGCGTCGCCGTGTGCCGCTGGGCGTGATTGGCGTGATTTATGAAGCCCGCCCGAACGTCACCGTCGATGTCGCCTCTCTGTGTCTGAAAACGGGCAATGCGGCGATTCTTCGTGGCGGTAAAGAGACGTATCGCACCAATGCTGCCACCGTCCGCGTGATCCAGCAGGCATTAACCTCCTGCGGGCTACCGGAGGCGGCGGTTCAGGCCATTGAAAGCCCTGATCGTGCGCTGGTGAATGAGATGCTGCGCATGGATAAGTATATCGACATGCTGATCCCTCGTGGTGGCGCAGGTCTGCATAAGCTGTGCCGCGAGCAGTCGACCATTCCGGTGATCACCGGTGGGATTGGCGTCTGCCATATCGTTGTCGATGACAGCGCAGAGATTGCCCCGGCGTTGAAGATTATCGTCAATGCGAAAACGCAACGTCCGAGCACCTGTAACACGGTCGAGACGCTGTTAGTACATCAGGACATCGCGGCGCGTTTTCTGCCTGCGCTGAGCCAGCAGATGGCGGAGAGCGGCGTAACGCTGCATGCGGACGAACGGTCGCTTGCCCTGTTGAGCTCGGGTCCGGCAAACGTGGTGGCAGTGAAAGCGGAAGAGTTCGATGACGAGTTTCTGTCGCTGGATTTGAACGTCAAAATCGTCGCGGACCTGGATGACGCCATCGCGCATATTCGCGAGCACGGCACTCAGCATTCCGACGCTATCCTGACGCGCACCATGCACAACGCGAACCGTTTTGTGAATGAAGTGGATTCGTCTGCGGTATACGTCAACGCCTCGACCCGCTTTACCGATGGCGGACAGTTCGGTCTCGGTGCGGAAGTGGCGGTGAGCACGCAAAAACTGCATGCCCGCGGTCCGATGGGGCTGGAAGCGCTGACCACCTATAAGTGGATCGGCTTTGGTGACGATACGATTCGTGCCTAATTAATGCCGGGTGATGCAAAATCAGCCACTTGATTCGCAAGGCTATTGACGCATCGCCCGGTTAGTTTTAACCTTCTACCCCGTGTTCACACTCGTGGTCACGTCCTCTTCAGGGCCGATATAGCTCAGTTGGTAGAGCAGCGCATTCGTAATGCGAAGGTCGTAGGTTCGACTCCTATTATCGGCACCATTAAAATCAAATTGTTACGTAAGATCTTATCATTCTCCCACCAAAAAATTATCTTAATGTAACAGCTGGTGTAAGTAAATTCTATCAACGAAGATCAATCTTATCTACTGACCAAAAAGGCCTGATAGGGCTTCGCTCACTATACATCCTTGGCTGCAGGTTTAGTTGTACACCACTCCTAAATTTAATGTGTTGGCAATGTGTTCAATAAAGCTCGAACAAATTAGCTCATTATGATCGGTTAATACTTCAACTTCTGGTTGCATGATTGTTTGTCCGTAAAAAGATAACGCGCCTGCCGGGTAGTAGCAGGCGCATTACGCAATAGGTAAACAAGGGAGGAAGTTCAGAAATGTAAATCGGGAAGGTTGTACGCAATGTTCATCGTACTACGTTGTTACGGCTTTGCCGCAACAAGCCAGTTGCCTGCCGCGCTCGCAGAATGTCTGCAGCCCGGAGATAAGGAGATTGTTCCTGCCAGCTAAATCCCTTCCTGTCGATACGAACCAGCTCGTATTTTTCTACCAGAAAATTCACGGCATCGGCTAGGGTGATACTGGCATCGATGTGTTCCTTAATCACAGCCTCATTGCAGAATGGCGTGTCGTTTATTGTCAGACCATAGTGCTGTTCCAGCAGACGTGTCAGTAACATTTGCCAGACAGCCACGGGTGACAGGCAGGGCTTCACCGCCCGCTGAGTTGTTGCAGGTAAAGTTTTCATGTTTGCTCTCGTGTAGGTAATTAACGCTGAGTGGGGTAAATGGCGATGTATACGTAGCCGCAACTGCCAAGGGTGTCGGCTTCGCAGGTTAAATCGTTGTGGTACAGGGTAACGCAGTGGGCATGGTGGGGGGCTGAGTTCACCGGTGGTCAGCATCGATTCCATCTGGCGGATAAAGTGCGGGAATGTTTCATCCAGCTTCCGGCATTCGATGTCACTGAACTTGCCGGTGATGCTGGCCCGGTCAGCCAGATAATGCAGTCGGTTGCCTTCCTGCACCAGACGGGCTCCCAGGCGCAGTGTAATCTCCCGCTGCAGGCCCCTGGTAGGGTTGCTCATTACAGTTCTCCACTATTGTCAGTTCAGGGTGATGCTCATCAGGCAGGTATAGGGCCCATTGCGGTCCTGGCGGCGTTCGGCGTATACCGCGAGGACTCCGGCGATATCCGGAACGTCCCTGCCGGTGTAATGACAGACGCTACCGTGCCACTGGTATTTGCCGGTGCAGTAGCGAAAGATTCGGGACTCAGGATGCTGGCGGTATATCGTCATTGCCCTGCGTTTACTGATAATTTTCATGTAATACCTCAAAGCAGACCGTGTTCTGCGAACGAATAGATTTGCCTGCCACCGACAATCAGATGGTCAGGGACACGGATATCCACCAGCTGAAGCACCTGAACCAGTCGCTGCGTGAGGGTTTTGTCGGCCTGGCTAGGTGTCGTCTCGCCGGAAGGATGGTTATGCGCGAGTATCACCGCCGCCGCGTTGAAGTGCAGAGCACGTTTGACCACCTCCCGGGGATGCACCTCGGTGCGGTTAATCGTGCCGGTGAAGAGCGTTTCATGGGCAATCAACTGATTCTGGTTGTCCAGATACAACACCCGGAACTCTTCCCGCTCAAGCGCGGCCATATGCAGTCGCAGCCATTCACGTACGGCGTGGGTAGAGGTGAAGGCTACGCCGGGCTCATGCAGGTGGCGGTCCAGAGCCCTGAGCGCCCGCTGAATGAGACGCCGGTCCTGTGGCGTCATCTCGCCGGGTAAAAAAGGAAAGCTGTTTCATCTGTTGCTCCTTCGGTCAGTCGATAATACGCAGAATGGCGTGAGCCTCTGGATGTTGCATGGCATACTCCCGCAGGCGGTAATAGTGTGCGGTCATCGCGTCACATTCTGTACGGCAGGCATGGTGGCTATACGCAATCAGGCAGACAGCAATACCTGCTGCTTCTGCACTCATTTGGGCATCGTTACCGTTCAGGCAGTTAAACAGACGCCATGTCTCATCGTTGTCAGGATCGGGGGGACATAAATGCGCCGCCATTGCTGAGGGTGTAGAACGACCAGATACCACCGCTGTAGCCCTCACAGAAGCGGTCCATCCAGGCGAAGATATGCGGCTCCAGGAGTAGCCACTGCGGGATAGCGCCAAAGTACTGTGGCCAGAAATCGATACGCTGTTCATCGGGGACCGGCGTGACGGTCAGTTCAAATTCGGGTTGGTTAGCGGGTGCGAGGTCGTGCTGCGTCTGTGTTGTCATGGGTATGTCTCCGTCAATAAAAACGCCAGCGGCGATGGCTGGCGTATGGGGATATAAAGTGTGTTCGGGGGAGGTGAATGCGGGTAAATGCTTCGCGATCAGCGGGTGGCCGTGTCTGTACGGATGCCTGAGGTGCGGATATAGCGGTTAAGACCTTCACCGGCATCCGGCTCAAAGTTCCATGCCCGCCAGACCATCCGGCCTTCAGTATCACGAACCACCAGACGGAAGTGACTGCCCTGGTCGTCTTCGAGTGTGATATTGCTGTACGTGGTAGTGACCGCTTGCGCTTGTCTCCGGGTGAAAGGCCCCGGTGGCAGCAACACGGATTGGGACATTTTCGGGCTCCTGATAAAAGAAAACCCCGGCAGCCTGCTAGCTGTCGGGGTGGATTTGCTGGGGAAGATACTACTATCAGTCGTTGCTGCAGTCTCCGAGAGTGGACAGAACTTTCTCAGCGTTCTTCCGGTCCGCAGTGAAGGTCCCTGCTTTGTGGTCATTGACGTAGACGTCGAACTGCCCGGCCTCAGAGATATTGCTGATGAAGTCAAACCAGGCGTTATCGCCGTTACGCCAGCCCAGGCTGGACGGAATAATGTACTGCTGGTGATCCATCACTACGGTGATAGTAGTGTCGTCATCGTGCGAACTGACCATCTTGTCATCGGCAAGGGTAAGAAAGACTGAATGCTGATAGAAACCATTCTGGTCCGGGTTCCCTGTGCAGTTGATGGTAAACGTCTTCCCGCTGGCTTCGGTCACGCTGTATTCCGTATTGCCCTGACCGTAACCCTGCTGCCAGAACCCCGGGATAGCAGAGGCATTAAAGCTCGCGAGCAGTACACCCGCCAGCATAAACCGACTTAGTGAAAGTATTGTCATTCTTGTCTCCTTTGTCGTTGTTTTATTACTGGTTCTCAGGGTTTGAGGGTATCAGCAGTCGCCCCATCAGTTTGCCGTCATGGGCGTACTCAAAGTATTTTTCTTTGGTATACGGGTCCGTCACCTCCTGGTATTCCAGTTTGATGTTATCGGCAATACACAGCGCATTCATCAGTGGCTGGACGGTTTTTTCCTGCATATCCACGAGGTAGTAGTAACTGCCACCCTCGCAGCCATCGGGCGACTGGCGGGTACGTAAAACCTGCGAGGTGGGACCGGATAAGTAGTCAACCTGTGACCATTCTTCGCTGACATCATCCTGGTGGCTGACCACATCACTGAAACGCGGTGGGGTGAGGTCCTTAAATTTACTGATGGCCTTCAGGTCATCACTTCTGTCATCGCATGCGCTGAGAAACAGAGTGGTGGCAACCAGCGCCAGCAGAGGCAGTGTTTTACGTTTCATTATTTTTTTCCTGAAATCAGACGAACCACTTTGGCAAAGACATAAATGCCCACGAAAATACCCACCGGCACGCCGACGAACGGTGTCAGCGCGACACTGGCGGCACCTGCTGCCCCTCCGCCCGTCAGCAGTGCGGCAACAGTGGCAAGGGTCAGGGCCGTGAGGCTCTCGGACACCCCGGTTTTGTTCAGAATGATGACGATGACAACAATGGCGATAATGGCAATAACGGGCATAGGGCTCCTCCCTGTTGCCGGGTTGATAACAACGCTTACGCTATTCTGGTGGGCTGTCGGCCGGAACAAACGTAAGCAGTGACTGCTGGATAAAGCGAAAATGGGGTAAGGACTGAATAAAGCCCGGGTCTTCAACAAGACGACACAGACTGTCGTTACGCCGGAAAGTCTCCTGCAGGGGCTGAACCAGATGGATTTCATCCAGGGAGAATACGGCGATATGTCCGTCGTGCTCTGCCGCCAGATACCAGGCCTGCTGGTGGATAAGTAACCGGCAGGGAGCCAGCCGCTCACAGCGCTGCCCCTCGGCAATCAGAGTCACCCGCCTGCGCCCGGTAATGGCCTGAATCAGTCGCCAGAAAGACAATGCGCCTGATGGCGAAGGAGCCGGACTGGCGGGTGCGATTACGCAGGGAGACTCATCGCACATCAGCAGTGCGTTTACCAGACGACGGTCAAAGCCAGGGAAAAGACCGGCCATCCCGCTGCGGTGGGCAAAGATAAGCACGTCGGGCACCATCTGCGTCTCACTGCCCGCAGTGCGTAAGCGGCAATATCCGGACTGATACTCCAGGTCCAGATACATCAGCCGCTCACGAAAATCACGCCGCAGCGTGCGCACCGACACACCAAACTCAGCGGCAAGCTTACGCACACTCAGCGTTTCCCCTGCCACCAGACGGCTGATTATCAGTGACAGCCTGACAGCCAGCCGGTCATGGCGGCGTTCTGCCTGTGTCATGAGACGTTCTCCGTGAAAGTTAACTGACTGAAAATGATGTGATTACTTTAAAGAGGGGGTCGGACAGGGTATGGACACCACAGAAACTATTTTTCATTTCTGCAAAAGCCAGAGGCAGCGGGGGGTTACAGGCCTTCCCTCGGTGAGTGAGGACCGTCAGCACGGTGCGATGCGGACAGGTGGTGTCCGATATTAACAAAGCAGCAACATTAAACGGTCACTGCAGTTGCGTGAGCAGGGCTTCCGCCATCACCCACAGTGCCCGGTTAAGTTTCACGTCCCCGTCGATACCGCGAACGGCACGGGTATGTGACCGTCCTCCTTTGGCATTACGGCCACTGAGCCCGCCCTTAATCAGGTTCTCCTGAATACGCTGGTACGTGGTCCACAGGTCATTGCTCTCATCCTGCCAGCGGCGAGGGGAGAGGAGCTGCGATTCAGTCACCGGCTGGTGGTCTTCACCAAAGCGGTATGTGAGGGCGGCTTTTGCCAGTGCCTGCTGTGCCGGGGGGTGGCAACAGCAACGACTGCATGGCATCCCGTTTCTCCTCCACCCGGTCAAAAATCCCCAGCACCTCATACGCGCCTTCAATCACCTGACTCACCACGTCCCCCCTTGTGTGGCACCCGCACCTCGCCAAACGACTCACCGCAGACGAGCCCGTTCTGACAAACCGCACGAAATAGTCCCGGCAACATCTGATACGAACTGGTTCCATCGTGAGAGTTGAGTAGAATAATTTCCGGCACCTGTATACCGGTGATCTGCCCTTCCCGCCGCAGACGCAGCATATGCTTTGTATGTTCACGACGACCCGGGTCACGCACGCGGGTCTGACAGGCAAAGAATGGCTGGAAGCCTTCTCGCTGTAGGCTGTCGAGCAGGGAGATGGTGGGTATATAGGTATAACGCTCACTACGGGACTCGTGTTTGTCCTCACTGAATACACTGGGCACTACGCGAAACAGCTCTTCACGGGTTAACGGACGGTCGCGACGGATAAGGTTTGCTGCGCCAAAGCGCGAAGCCAGACGGGTCATAAGCAGACTCCTCATAACGGGAAAACAAATAAAAGGGATCCCCGTCGCATCGGCGACAGGGGCAGGGAAGTAACAGGGATGGGTTAAATACTCAGAAGAAGAAATCCCAGACGGCGCGGGCCACTGACACCACCGTGGTGCGCACGGCCTGAATGACGGCCCGCACCGGGGCGGGTATCAGGGGAAAGGCACTGATGCTATCGAGTACGGCCCCGACGGTTTCACCAAAATCGCTACGAGCCTGTTCCTGGACTACCGTCGTGCGAAAGGAAGGATGGAGTTGCGACACCACCGGGCTGGTGGCCTCACGTGGCAGGCACTTAATCATCCGCTCGGCCATCACCTTAAGCCCCCATTGTAGACGGACCGACACAGCACACACCGGATGGACGGGCTGGAACAGCTCATGCAGCAGGCAGATTTTGCGGCTGATATTCTGCTTCTGCGCCGTGGACAACTGTCCCCCACCGCTGGTAGGTTCGGCCTTATCCGACTGGCTGATAACAAACAGCACCTTATGCCGGTATACCTCTCCAATCACCTGATGATAAAAATGTTCATCCACCGTCAGCGCCCGGTCATCGGCCTTAATCAGCCACAGTACCAGGTCGAGGCGAGGAAGCTGTTCGCGGTACAGCGCAGCATACTCGGTATCGCGAGCGCCACTTTCGCCCACGCCGGGCAGATCCATCAGCGTTATATAGCGGTCGCCGACTTGCAGGCGAAAGCGCAGTGGCTCACGTGTACAGGCCGCCACATCGCTGACCGGTGATATATCTCCGGCAAACAGGGCATTGCACAGACTGCTCTTCCCAACACCGGTTTTACCCATAATGCCGATCACTGGCTCGTAGTTAGTTAACTGGTTAATTTGCTGCAGAAGCCGCTCTGATACCCATTGCGGCAGATCAGCAAGCGATTGCTGAAACGACTTCAAACCTTCAGAATTATTCATCACTACTCCTCTGAAAAATAATAAAAAACGGTAGAATCGTGAGATTCCGCCGTTAATTGCGTATGTTCAGAGTGATGATATATATCTGAAGATTTTTTCAATCCTCTGCGCTTGAGGCAGCTGCGCGACTGCTGGCTCAGGCAATGAATGAGTTATGGAAGGTGCGAACAAGTTCCTGATATGAGATCATCATATTCATCCGGAGCGCATCCCAGAGGGACATCATGAGCCATCAACTCACCTTCGCCGATAGTGAATTCAGCACTAAGCGCCGTCAGACCCGAAAAGAGATTTTCCTCTCCCGCATGGAGCAGATTCTGCCATGGCAGAATATGACCGCTGTCATCGAGCCGTTTTATCCCAAGGCGGGCAATGGCCGACGGCCCTATCCGCTGGAGACCATGCTGCGTATTCACTGCATGCAGCATTGGTACAACCTGAGCGACGGTGCCATGGAAGATGCCCTGTACGAAATCGCCTCCATGCGCCTGTTTGCCCGATTATCCCTGGATAGCGCCCTGCCGGATCGCACCACCATCATGAATTTCCGCCACCTGCTCGAGCAGCATCAACTGGCCCGTCAATTGTTCAAGACCATCAATCGCTGGCTGGCCGAAGCAGGCGTCATGATGACCCAAGGCACTTTGGTGGATGCCACCATCATTGAGGCACCCAGCTCTACCAAGAACAAAGAGCAGCAACGCGATCCGGAGATGCATCAGACCAAGAAAGGCAATCAGTGGCACTTTGGCATGAAGGCCCACATTGGTGTCGATGCCAAGAGTGGCCTGACCCACAGCCTAGTCACCACCGCGGCCAACGAGCATGACCTCAATCAGCTGGGTAATCTGCTTCATGGAGAGGAGCAATTTGTCTCAGCCGATGCCGGCTACCAAGGAGCGCCACAGCGCGAGGAGCTGGCCGAGGTGGATGTGGACTGGCTGATCGCCGAGCGTCCCGGCAAGGTAAAAACCTTGAAGCAGCATCCGCGCAAGAACAAAACGGCCATCAACATCGAATACATGAAAGCCAGCATCCGTGCCAAGGTGGAGCACCCGTTTCGCATCATCAAGCGGCAGTTCGGCTTCGTGAAAGCCAGATACAAGGGGCTGCTGAAAAACGATAACCAACTGGCGATGTTATTCACCCTGGCCAACCTGTTTCGGGTGGACCAAATGATACGTCAGTGGGAGAGATCTCAGTAAAAACCGGAAATAACGCCAGAAATGGTGGAAAAAATAGCCTAAATAGGCTGATTCGATGTGTTTGCGGGAAAAAAATCGGCCCAGATCCGCGAAATTTTAATCAGCGAGTCAGCTTGGGAAGAAATGACCTGCTTATTCGCACCTTCCTTAGCAAAGGTCATCGTGACTATTATAAGAAACGATTAATAATAACCACCTCAGGGTCTTAATTATGGCAGATAACTTCCTCTGTAGTGGCATTGTGAATTGCTGTATTATTTCAACTTAACGCAAATAAATCATCTAAATAACTTATCACTTGCGCGCCATTAGCATCAATGTATAAATAATGACCATGCATGTCGCTTCTGGGGTGCACCGGCTGTTGACAAAACCATTAAAAATAGTAGCTTTGCATTGGGATTTCTCTGGTTAACATTTTGCGCTAAATCAGAATTGCCTCTTGCTAACTTTTTAATAGTGAACGACCAAAATGATAAGAATGACGCATTCTGTTGAACAGTTAGTTAGCTTCACAGAATATCTTTTTTCTCGCCCGTATTATCGCCACCTCTCTGTTCATAATACTCTCTGCCATGCCGGGATCTCTTCGCGCATGCTATGTCGATCTGCGAACTCGAGACGACGCTTGCCACTCCGATATGCTGCCCCCCAGAGGAGCCATCCTCCTTAGCGATTACGCCGTACAGCATCATAAACAGATTGGGAATTGCGTTTCTGGTTCGGCTGGTACTGCCACACCTGAAGGGATTTCCTGGGATTAATATCTATGGCTACGCTGTTTTCCATTGAGTTTTTACTGATTTTTTGGATGTTTTTCATTGTTTACTGGCTGTTGGCCCCCTGGTTTAAGCTGCAAAATGTGATGCTGTTGCTGGCGGGATACTTTTTTTGTCTGGTTGAGCGGAATAAACGCGCTGCTGGTCCTGCTATCCTGGAGTCTGCTGGTCTGGGGACTGGTTTGTTTCGCTGATAAATCCACCAGAAAAAAAACCGCGATCCTGGCGCTGTCTGTTCTGGTGGTTGTCTTTTTTTGCCGTATTTAAATATTACGCCTCCATGAATGAGTGGTTGCAAATTAACCTTGAGGCGCTCGGTGTTCATCTCTCGTTACCGGTAATGACGATGCTGTTGCCGCTGGGGATGTCATTTTATCTATTCAACTCTATCAGCATGGTGATGAGTGTCATTGATGGGAAGCTGAAAAGGCCCGATGTCCTCAGTACATTCTTATACGTCAATTTTATCCCAACACTGATTGCCGGGCCGGTGAATAATGCCAGTGAGCTGTTGCCGCAAATCAGCGGCAAAAGACCAGGAATACTGGAGTTTAAACGTGCACTGCTGTTGATTGCGCTGGCGCTGGTGAAGCTCTTTTTTGCTCAGTTCATGGCTCAATGACAGCTTTGTCACTGGGGTATTCGAACTGCCAGAGGGGCAAACCGCCGCCAGAACCCTGATTGCCATTTATGGCTGGGCGTGGAATATCTATTTTAACTTCTCCGGCTATAGCGATTTAGTCACCGGGCTGGCGTTACTGCTTGGCTTCCGAATTGCACGAAACTTCTCCCATCCTTATCAGGCCGCGAACCTTAAGTTGTTCTGGCGAAACTGGCATATGAGCTTGTCCAGTTTCATCCTCAGATATATCTATATTCCTTTAGGCGGTAGCCGGGGCTCGTTTTCGCGTACCCAAATCAACCTGATGCTGGCGATGATTATTTCCGGCATCTGGCATGGGGCAGGGTTTAATTTCTTCATCTGGGGCGCGTTGCACGGTGCGGGGCTGGTTATCTACAATCTGTGGGAAAAACGCTCGCCGGCGCTGCAAAAAATAGTTCTGCCGGATCTGCTGGCGCGTCTGATCACCTTTCATTTTGTCTGCTTTGCGTGGATATTTTTCCGGGCCGGGAATCTTCCGGATGCGTGCAGTCTCATTCTGAATATGGTTCAGGGGGGATCTCGCCTCTGTCACCATGGACGATATGACGATAATCGCGATGTTTACCGCATTCTTTATCTGCTACCCGTGGATTGTTGAGATACGTAATCAGCTGGCGACATTCCTGCTGAACATCAAATGGTATGCGCTCCCACTGGTGATTATTCCCGTGCTGGCGATTGCCTTTTTCTTTGCTCCGTCAGGGGTGCCTGGATTCATTTATGCAAATTTCTGATTACGCCGACATTATCAACAAGACGCTCAAATCTTCATTGATCATTTTTACGAGCATGCTGGGCCTGATATGGCTTAATCAGCAGTCGTTGAATCAGTACTGGGCATTACATTTTCATCGGGAAAGTCCCTGGGCATCTGTTACTTCACCTGTCTGGTTGACCGGCGCAAAAGTCATGTCTGCGGCGGAAGTGGCAAAAGGGACCTTTATCGCCCAACTCACGGGCAGTGCGCTGATGCCGACGCCTGCGAGCCTGAACACCCCGGCAGATCTGCTGGTTTCCGCTGATGTGGCGGCGGATACCCCTGTTGACGAACGGCAACTGGGCAAATGGATTTCCACCCGTCGGCCATCTTTTATCTACGAGCTGCAGGCAAATAGCGGATTCGAGGTGGCCAGTCACTTATATGATGAAGAGGGCAAAGCGCTTCTGCCTTCCGGACGCAAGGTGCTGATGGTTGGCGATTCCATGATGGAAGGTGTGGCGCCGCGAGTGCTGAAGATACTGCATGATGATTACCAGGCCTCCGGCATCGATCTGAGCAAACGCAGCACCGGCCTTGCTTATCCAGGCTTCTTTGACTGGCCAGCTACCGTTAAAAAGGCGCTGATGGGTAATGCAGATATCGGTCTTATCGCCGTGTTCCTCGGGCCGAATGATCCCTGGGATATGCCGGTAAAAAACAGCAGAACCTACCTCAGATTTGGTAGTGAACCATGGGATGACGAATACCGCAGTCGTATCCGCCAAATTCTTGAGCTGGGTAACCAGTACAATATCCCGGTGATTTGGGTATTGCCGCCAAATATGCAGAAGGCCAAGTTAAACAAGGGGATGGCAATTCTCAACAGGCTGTATGAATCGGAAGTGAAACAGGTCGGCGGGGTGGTTATCAGCGTCAATACGCTGTTTGGATATCAGGCAGACCTCTATGCCTCTTCCGCGATGATTAATGGCAAGCTTAAGAGCGTCAGAGCCAGCGACGGTATACACTATACCCCGGCCGGTGCTCAGCTCATTGCCAGCAAGATTGTTGAGCAAATTCACTTTGTGTCACCGGCAAGTGAGGAGCTTTATGAAAAATAATCGTCTGCTATTTTCCACCAGCGTCATTTTGCTGATTTCGGCGCTGGCCCTCATATCCTGCACTCAAACGGCGGATCGGGTGAAAGAAGCCTCCGCGCCGCGTCAGGAATCACACGGGTTATGGACGGATAATGGCGATCCGGGGCTGACAGCGCTGGCTGAAAAACTGCGCAACAGTAACACCAGGCGCACACATATTCTGGTGCTGGGGGGACTCGCATACCGCCGCTGATTTTCTTTCCGGCCAGCTCCGGCAGGCATTTCAGGAAAAGTATGGCAATGGCGGTATTGGCTTTGTCAGCCCGATGGCCGTTCCCGGAAACCGCTATAACAACGTGAGTTATGGCAAAACAAAAAACTGGAAGCTTGAGAATAGCCGGCGGCTGAGCAATCCTGGCTTTACCTTGGGCGGCAATATTGCCACTCCGCTCACCGGGAGCAGCGATATTCAGGTTAATGTGCGTGATGGCGAGGCGCAAATTCAGGCTCAGGTGCTGTATCGCTCCCAGGGGGCAGCGACCCTGCAACTCCAGCAACAGCCGCTGGCACTCGGGGATACGCAGGGACACTGGGCGCTGTCCGACGCGGCGCAGGTTCCTTCTTCATTTTCTCTGTCACTTGCGGACGGCGGCGGGGCGCAGCTTGCCGGTCTGTGGCTGACATCTGCGCAGCCGCATGGCGTTATTGTCAGCGCGCTGGGCACCAATGGCGCGCAGATCTCTATTCTCGACAAATGGCATGATAACTGGGGCGCGGTGCTGAATAAGCTGGCACCGGATCTGGTGATCCTCGCCTACGGCACCAACGAAGCCTTTAACACGGATATTGATCTGGCGGAGTATCAGCGAAACCTGACCCGACAGATCAGAATCATACGTCAGATGCAGCCTGACGCCGCGGTCTTGTTAGTCGGCCCGGGAAGCAGCGTGATGAATAAAAAAAGGCGCTGATTGTAGCCAGCGGGAATCCCCCGTGCTTCAGTCGATTATTGATATCCAGAAGCAGGTTGCGCAAAACGAACATACGCTCTTTTGGGACTGGTACGCCTGGATGGGTGGTCGTTGCAGTATTGAACGTCTGGCAAACCAGGGTAAAGCCCGTCCGGACCTTATTCACCTGACGGCGGAAGGCTATCAGGCGACAGCCAATGCGCTGTGGCAGGATCTGATGAGTGCCGTCAATGCCCGCTAGTCTGCGGGCTCCGGAAGCCTTCAACAACTACAGATGAGGTGTTTTTGAAAACCACAGGACAAATTAATATTGCAGCGGCAATTATCACTGATAGCAGAGGGCGCTGCCTGCTAGTGAGGAAGCGCGGCACGCTTTACTTTATGCAACCCGGAGGCAAGCCTGAAGCGGGCGAGCGCCCGGAAGCCGCACTTATACGCGAGCTTGAAGAGGAACTCCATTTCACCGTTGCGCCGGATGAGCTTGTACCCGTTGGTCGTTTCACCGATACCGCCGCTAATGAGCCTGGTCATACTGTATGTGCTGATATCTTCCGTATCAGCGCGGACAGAAGCGCTTTCGAACCCACTGCTGAAATTGAGGAAGTCATCTGGTTTGAACCGGAACTGCATCAGGATGTTAAGCTCGCTCCTCTTACCGAAAACCATCTGCTTCCTCTGCTGAAGGGCGTTTAAGTTTTCATGCCACGGCAAGCGCCCGGGGCTGAGTGGCGTCAGAAAGGGACGTACTTAACCAATGCTGCTCCAGCCAAACTCTGAATAACGCTGGCCAACCTGTATGGCTTCGATCGCCTGCCGGACATACGGAATGGTATTTTCAGGCAGAGTAGCGATATTTCGCCAGATGAGTTCAGCGTGTTTGTCCGGTTCCGCGAGAAAAGCAACACCGCTCCACTTCTGGCATATAAAATAATGGCCTATCCATGAGCGGTTTTCAGTCCGCACATGCATGGTATGGGCAAGTGTTATTTCAGAAGGGGATGCAACAACCCCTGTCTCCTCCCTCAGTTCCCTGATCGCTGCGTGCGAAAGGGGTTCGCCCTGTTCCAGCCCGCCGGCGGGCAAGCTAAAGTAGCCATCCATCCAGCCCGTGTTACCTCGTCTCAGCATGCAGATCTCATTATCTTTAAGAAGCAAAACGAATACGGCGATGGAAAGGTTATATCTGTCTCTGCTCATATAGGTTACCTGATAGTTATGTTCACTGGTTATCTATACAGTTTTTTCTGTTGCAAGGGTACATACTAATTTTTGCACCGAAACAGAGTATCGTTGAAAAGAGCGTGGACTGACGCGGTTGAGCTGACAGAAGACCAGTAGTTACTTAATGCTATTAATACCAGCAGTTATGTATACTGTGGGGATGGGGGGATTGAGCTATCCTGCCCCGTTAATAGAAGGAAACATCGATGCTGGAACTCAGGCCCGGCTGTGAATGCTGCGATATCGATCTGCCTCCCGACTCCGGCGAGGCGCTGATCTGCTCTTTTGAGTGCACTTTCTGTATAGCGTGCGCCGGGAAGATGAATATGCGTTGCCCTAACTGTGGTGGGGAGCTGGTCAGACGGCCCCGCAGGGCGGTGGAGAAGCTGGTTAATAATCCGGCATCGACGACCCGCGTTTTTAAGCCGCAGGGGTGCGGCGGAGCACAAGACCTAAATTGAGGGCTATGGTTTGTTGGCGCCTGTAAGGTTTAAGGCTCCGGACGTAGCTGTAATATGCAAGGGTGATGCTGCCAACTTACTGATTTAGTGTATGATGGTGTTTTTGAGGTGCTCCAGTGGCTTCTGTTTCTATCAGCTGTCCCTCCTGTTCAGCTACTGACGGGGTGGTGCGTAACGGCAAAAGCACCGCCGGACATCAGCGCTATCTCTGCTCTCACTGCCGTAAAACATGGCAACTGCAGTTCACTTACACCGCTTCTCAACCCGGTACGCACCAGAAAATCATTGATATGGCCATGAATGGCGTTGGATGCCGGGCAACTGCCCGCATTATGGGCGTTGGCCTCAACACGATTTTACGTCACTTAAAAAACTCAGGCCGCAGTCGGTAACCTCGCGCATACAGCCGGGCAGTGACGTCATCGTCTGCGCGGAAATGGACGAACAGTGGGGCTATGTCGGGGCTAAATCGCGCCAGCGCTGGCTGTTTTACGCGTATGACAGGCTCCGGAAGACGGTTGTTGCGCACGTATTCGGTGAACGCACTATGGCGACGCTGGGGCGTCTTATGAGCCTGCTGTCACCCTTTGACGTGGTGATATGGATGACGGATGGCTGGCCGCTGTATGAATCCCGCCTGAAGGGAAAGCTGCACGTAATCAGCAAGCGATATACGCAGCGAATTGAGCGGCATAACCTGAATCTGAGGCAGCACCTGGCACGGCTGGGACGGAAGTCGCTGTCGTTCTCAAAATCGGTGGAGCTGCATGACAAAGTCATCGGGCATTATCTGAACATAAAACACTATCAATAAGTTGGAGTCATTACCATGGGGATGATAGATATACATCCCCATTACGACGAAATAAGCGTTTATGCTTTGTTGATTAAATCGATAATACGATCGCCTTCTGTATCTTCTTGCGCAAATCGGCTAAAGATGCTGCCATCGTTTTGTGTACCCACCTTGATAGGTTCCTTGCAATCTTTGTGGAAGATTCTTTTCCCTTTTTTTGTGACAACCACACCTGACATATCGCCGTGCTGCTCTTTATCGTAAACAATATATTCATAGGGGCCTTTGACGACACGTATCCAGTAAAGCGAGCCACCGGCGATCATCTGAGAATTATAGTAGGCGTTAACCCCCCGGTTGATTAGTGACAAGATTCAGCTCAGCAGTCGGAGCAGACTGGGTTCCCAGGGCATATCCCGCGCTATCCTGCGCAATAAAGGCGCTGGCGTATTTATTATTGGTGAGCAGGCATTCCAGCGTTAATTGTTCCTGATCCTCCGCACTGTAAGACGCAGCTAAAGCTGTCTGGCTGAGTGACATACAGACAATGGTCAACGCCGCAATTCGTAGAGTTAATTTCACGTTCCTTACTCCTTTATAAACTGACATGTTTAAGATTAGTGGCCGTTCTTTACTTGTTTGCAGGTATCCAGCCAGCCAGCTGTATCAATTTTGCCGTTCGCTAGGTATTTTTGCTGATTCTGCCAATGAGCAGCGAGGAACGGCTTAAGACCGGAAAGACGTTTATTCAGCATCAGCATCTGATTGAACACGTTCACTTCGCCTTTTAGCCCTGCTTGCCCATACAGGGTGCCGGAATCCACCAGACTGCTGGCGTAGTAGCTCGTTAGCTGCTGTAGACGATCGGTTTGTTCCGCCAGCTTATTTTTGCGGATGGCACAGTTGGCATCGCTGCTGTCTTTATCTTTGCACAGCAGCTCATAATTGTGATTGAGGAAGTCAAGGAAACGACCATCGTCCTGTAATTTGGTACAGAGAAAAGAGCCCAGATTCAGGCTGGCGCGGATAGACTGTGCTCTTTCTTCTTGCTGCTGCTGGTTGCTGGCACGAAGTTGGTTTTCCAGATCTTTCAGCTTTTTCTTCAGCTCGCCGTCTTCAACGCCAGAAGCCAGGCTACCTAACGCTTTCGCCGTATCATTGGACCCGGATTTGCTGCTCTCTGCGCCCGTTTTATCATCACCGAGAGTCGACCAGTTTTTCTCAAGAAGTTTGACCCGGTCCGTTGAGGTAATTGCCTGGGAAACCAGCACCAACCGCAGGCCCATTGTTTTACTGGTAAAAGGCTGGGCATTATCGTAATAGTTAATTTCTTTACGGCTAGCGCTGCGGATATCCGACTCACTGGACATCACGCTGCCGCCACGCACCACAAAACCGCCAGCCTGGCCATGCAATCGATTAATTTTATTGAGGTAGAAGGGGGTAAACATCATCTCAGAGACGTTGCCTAACATATCGTACAGGCCGAGCGGGTTAGGATTTAACAGACCGATGAGCTGAAGTTTCCCGTTTGAGGACTGCGAACCGGAATACCACTCATAATTTTTGATGTCGTCCATCGGATAACGGGAATCACGAAACTGTGCGGTATCCACTTTCAGACCGCCGCGCGCGGCAAACTCCCACTCTACTTCGGTGGGCAGTCGTAAAAAACCTGGCTTGTTATCTTCTTTCGGCAGCTTGTCGAGCGCGTTTGCGCGTAACCACTGGTTATATTTATCGGAGAAATTAACGGCCTCAAACCAACTGATGCTGGTTTGAGGGAGGCTAAGTTTACGCGATGGTGTCGGGCAAGTATCGGAAGTTAATGCCTGATATTGCAATGCCGTCAGCTCATATTTCGCCATTAAATAATAACGGCCTTTATTTTGGGGCGTTTCAGTAAAGCTACCGGCGATAAACGTGGGATAACTGTGTTCCACAAAGCCCCATTCACCGCCATCTTCCCCTAAGGTGATGGGAATATCATCCAGAGGACCGGCTACTGGAATTTCTACCCGACGAAATACCATCGAACCTTCGCAGGGCATAGGCAAAATCACGTCATCGCTATCTGGCTTCGGATTATAGGTTTTCTCTGCCCACGGTTCTGCCAGCGCGGGGGGAGATCTTCACCAGCAGGGCTAGCGCCAGGCAGCGCGATAATGTGGAAGGAGTAAAGGCCATTAACGATCTCCGCTAAAATAGATGCTTAGGGCAAATTAAAAAAATAAGGGTTATGCCTCGCGCAGGCTCTGCGCAGGTTCAATATGGATCGCGCGCCAGGCACCGATACCGGCAACCAGCGTCGCCACAACCAGCGTCAGTAAGAGGGCGATAAGGCCGTGTAAGGGCGTTATCTTGCAAATCATCTGACCGGTGGCCTGGCTTGTGGACAGCGCCCGGTTAAATATCTGGCTGGCTAAAAAATAGATGCCAAAACCGCCGATATAGGCCATCAGGCTGAGCAAAGCGCCCTGACTAATGACGTAAACGCCTACGGCTGGTCGCGTGAAGCCCAGCAGACGAAGTACAGCAATATGCTTACGTTTACGATCGACATTGGCGATAAACGAGCCGATTAACGAGGCGATACAGCCAATGAGCGCGGTGATGGCGATCGTGTTAAAGATGATGCCCAACACACGGTTAATGCTTTTTTACATTCTCAATATCCGCCAGCCGACTGGTGGTTTCGATGCGTTGGGCGCGCAAATCGCGTTCAAGGCTGGCGACATGGTCAATATCGCGTGCGTACAACCTTGCGCGGGCGTAGCGCGGCGCGTTACCGTTAAGCTGAGCGCCGCTGGCGACCCCTAACGCTGTTACCGCATAGCCATCGCGAAAATGTTCAAGAGCCATTAATAACGCAGGGCGGGTAAAGATAGCGGGGCGATTAAAATAGGTGGCTGGCAAAATCCCCACCACGGTCACGCGCTTACGTCCCCATTCGCGGCGTTCATCGAGCATACGACTCACGCGTAGCGTGAGCGTATCACCGGTTTTCACCGCCAGCTTGCGTGCCGCTTCCTGAGTAATAACAACTTCATGGTCATGATGGAGCACCTGCGTGCCGAGCAAAGGATCGCCAGCCTCTGTCGGAATGACTTCCGCATTTTCAATAAAATGTGTGCTGTCCGTCTGCAAGTCAGTCAGCGTATTGAGCGAGCGCGTTTGCCCGATGGCGAAGCCGACATCAGGCCGCTGCCGTAGCTGCGTGATCCAGTGCTGATCGTAGCTTCCGCTGCTCAACATGCGGATCTCCAGATTGCGGGGATCGTTGGCCAGATCGTTTTGTAACTGGTTCACAATGCCAAAGCGCAGGCCAAAAAGGAGCAGTAAAGGGGCGATGACCGCAACAAGAGAGGAGACGATGCAAAAAGAGATGATGCGATCGTGCCACAGGTCTTGCATTGCAAGGCGACCGAGCAGTCTTGCACGATTAAAGGACAAAGTAAGTACCTCCCCGTTCGCTCTGTGATGACGCCGTCAGCGATTCTGGCTGCGCAGCTAAACAGGGTAAATTGAAGTGTTTGACCAGAGGCCAGTCATGGCAAACGACCAGCGCCATCATGTCTTCCTGACGGACTAGTTCGATAAACAGGCTAAATAATTTCTGGGCATTGTAGGGATCGAGCGCCGCCGTCGGTTCATCTGCCAGTACCAGCGCCGGGCGATGTAATATCGCGCGCGCAAAAGCGGTGCGCTGCCGTTCGCCAAAGGAGAGCTGGGTAGGATATTTTGCCAGTAGTGGCGACAGTTTTAGCGTGTCGATGACCCTATCCAGCATGGTGCTGTCAGGGCGGGCTCCCAGCAGCTGGCACGGCAAGAGAATATTATCTTTGACGTTCAGGTAGGGAAGGAGGCCACCGTTTTGTAATACAAAGCCAAGTTCGCGTGCCCGAATCGCAGCGAGTGTATTATGTCGCTCGCCCAGAAGCAACGCGGCAATATCCTGCTGCTGTGTCCCTTTGCTGAGCGTGTAACGCCCAATTTTGCTGGGATGCAACACTAAACCAATGGCTTCCAGAAGCGTGCTTTTACCGCAGCCGCTTTCACCCGTTACCGCCACCACCTCGCCTGGCCGCAGCGAAAGCTGCGGCAGGTAAACACGGTGAGCCTGATGATCCTGACCACGAACCACGCACAAGTCTTCAATGTGCAGCATCAGGGCATCATTTCCAGTGGGATGGGATACACGCGATCGCGCGGATCGCTACCTTGCGCCAGCTCGACCCAGCGGTCGACATCTGCATTATATTTTTGATAGTGACGCAGCTTGGATGACAGTGTGCGGATAAATTTCTCCTGTGACAGCCCATCCCAGCTTTTCCACGTTTCTTCATCGAGATTCAGCACATCGCTTTTGTAGGGAAGATCGGCCAGATACTCGCCCAGCACGCCAAGATCGCCGATGCTCGCGCTGTCTTGCTGTTTCAACTGGTTAGGATCGGTCCCCATTGTTGCCGCAACGGTGCGCAGTTGTTCAAACATCTTAGTGGGCGAGATCATCCCTTCATTAGCGGCTTTCAGAATCTGGCTGACGGCATCGCTTAAATCGCTCAGCTGTCCCTTGGTTAAGAGCACGCGAACATCTGTTGTGGGGATGTTCTGCTTAATCAGATCGCGATCGCTAATCCAGGCCTGGAACACCAGCGGGGCCTGGGTGCTGTTGCGTTTGCCCAAATAGGCTAACTGCATCGCATGCCCGATTAACGCCGTATCCTGGAGCAATTTCTGCTCCGCCGTGAGCTTTTGCCCCTCATCTTTGGCATACAGCGCGCTGCCAATGGCGGCATCCCCCCATATAGGCGGCTTTCACCTGTTCCGTAATGGCTGACGCCAGGGCATCAACCTGCTGACCGAACATTTTGATATCGCCTGCATTCACCGCCTGATAAAGGTTAGATTGCGTGCTATCAAAATTGGAGAGATCGCGGTACTGGCTCTCGGCTTTGGTATGGTTTGCTTTGCCGCTGGCGGTTTTCAGGTGCAACGTATAAATAGCAATGCCGCGGTTACCGGCTTCCAGACGGAGCTGGCTGGCATCAAGGCCGGTTCCTGAAAGTTTATTGCTGCCCTCAATCGCGCCAGCATCGGTAATCAGCACCATATAGCGGGCGCCGAATGGACTCCAGTCAATGTCATCAATAGCTGATAACACGCCGGAATAGGCATCCTCGTCGTATAAAGAGCTTGAGACCTTCGCTTCTTTAAGATCGGCGACTTTCTGCAGAAAATCCGCGCCGTCCTTGACCTGGTTAGGGTCGGCGAAAATGCGGGTGTTATATTCAAGTCCCGGTACGGCTTTGGTATTTGAACGATAAGAGACCAAACCAAACTTGACCTGCCCATCCAGATGCTCTTGTTTAATTTTGTCGTAGATCTTATTGACCGCCTCTTTAGTGCGCTCAATATACGGCCCCATTGAAATGGTTGAATCGATAACGAACACCACCGAAGCGTTAAAGCCTTTCAACTGGTTTACGTCGTTATCTTGTTTTGCCGCTGCGTTATCATCCGCCTTGCTGACGGAGGCCACGTTGAGCAGGCGCGTATAGAAGCCATCTTCGGTCATGACCTCTTCGCCGCTCAGGATTGGCAGCAGATAAAATTGCTTTTGCAGATCGACAAAATATTCCGGCTCCTGGGCCTGAATACCTTCAGCGTGGCCGTCACGCTTCAATTTGGCGCGCAGCGGCGCCACCAGAGAGACAGGATCGGGGGGCAGAAAGAATGTTATCCAGACTTTCTTTCTCTTTGAAAAAGAGTAACCGATCGCGGTTGGCCGGGTTGGTAAACGCCAGCGTCAGCTGCATTTTCCAGTCTACGGTACAGGATTTCGGCAACCAGCCAAGGGTTTTGCCATAGCTATCCGGCCCGACTTTAAGCCAGCTTTGCCCCTTAGCCTCTTCCTTTTGATAAACATAAAGGCTGCTAAAGGCAGGCTGAAGCTGCCCATTTTCATCCCCGGCGTTGTCGCTAAGCTTACAGCCTGGCGTCGTCAGGATGCGCTGGTATAGCGTTTTCTTCCCTTCCTGAAGCAGCGGTTTATCGCCCTCGGCGGCAAAGAGGTGCCCGCTGAACAACAGGCCGCATAAGGGCAGCGCCAGACGGCAAAAAAAGTCCGGGTCATTTTGCTAGCTCCTCAAGGCGCTGCTTAGCCGTTTGGTTCTCGGGTTCTGATTGCAGTACCGTTTCGTACCAATAGGCCGCGGTATCTTTATCCGCCTCTTTGAAACATTCGCTTGCCTGATGGTATTTCGGATCGTACTCACCGGCGTAAATCAGGGCGATTTTGGTATCGCCGCCCTGCGCGCGATTTGCGTACAGGCGCTGGGCGACGCCGCATTTCTTCGCCTCTTTCGCTGACTGGATAATGGCCAGCAGTTTATCGCTATCGAGTTTTTCCTGAACGCACGTCTGCACGAATTCAAGCTCGCTCAGCGTGTCTAAACTCTGTGCGGAACAGCCAGCCGGGGCTTTAGGCTCGGTGTTCGTCGCTTCAGGGGCGGCGGCGGCGGGGGCTTGCTGAGCTTGTACCGCCGGGACCACCTCCTGACCTTTGTCCCGGCCCATGAACCACCAAAGCGCGCCAGCAATCACCACTAAAAGCAGGATGGCGGCGATGATGAGCGGGAGGCGGGAAGCCGCAGGTTTTTGTTGCGGCTGCGGCTCGGCATGAATGGTCGGCGCAATGGTTTCAGATTCTGCGACGGGCGCTTCTACGATGGCCGCTGGTGCGGAGTCGGTTTCTGGGGTTGCCAGCATACTGCTGCTGCTGTAATTACCCGTCGCGCCCCTGGCTTCAGAAGAGAGCAACTCATCACGCACCAATTGGAGGGTGGTATTGCGCACTTCTCCTGAAGCCAGCTTGATCTGAATCTGGACCTGGCTTGCGTTTGCCAGCAAAGGGTCAAGTAGAGTAGGGCCGATACGAAAGCCGCTGCCGTTGGCCAGGGAGTAACCGCCGTTGACAGTAAACCAGTGCTGTGCAGGGCTCCAGCTGCCATCGGGCTGCAGATAGTTCTGCTCGTTATTACAAAGCGTAAAGGTCAGATCGGGCAGCACCGCAGTTTCGCCGCGCAGGCGAACCATCAATTGTGCGGTACCCGGCTCTGCCGGTTGGCAGGCGATGATTTTAGCTAGCATGGCATGTTCTCTTGTTTCAATTGGCTGATAATTTGACCAAGTTGGCGATTATGTTCGACGGAAATATCGCGCGTGGCGCTATGACCAGCGTTATCAAGTACGACGCTCATCAGGGCGGATAGCCAGTCTCCCAGATAAGAGACACCCGGCTGCGGCGCAACGGCGGCGAGCTGCGGCAGCTCGTCGTTCATCAGCGGTTTCTGGCGCAGGAAGACTTTATTTTTCTCGCCAACATAGCTGTTGGGCACCTTTTCAGGCGGTAGAGTGAGATAACCAAACCAGGCGATAAAATCACGCATAGTCAGTTGGGCGCGCAGAACCTGGCGTGCCATAAGATGTTCACGCCGCGTACCCGCTTGCTCCTGACCCGCCAGCGCGCGTTTCAGCGTGCCTTCCAGATCGAGGCGCGTGGCTGCGGTGATCAATTCTTCGCTGAGATGATTAATCAGTTCGCTGTTCATCCCCAACTGACGCCACTGCGGCGCTTGCTGCGGCAGTTCACGCAAATGCGCGACCCAGGCTTTAAACGCCTGATGGGCGAAATCATCGTCCTGGCCGACTCTTTCCTGGGCAGTTGACGCTGGCGCGTCAACCACGGCGATTTCAGCCGGTGCGTCGGCGAAGGGATCGCTGCCAAACGGGTTATCACCGAAGGGGGTGTTGCCAAATGGGCTGGCGGTAAACGCGTTTGCCGCCAGGCTGTCGCCATCGTTTGACGGTTCCGGGTTGCGGTCGCGAATGCTTAAATAGATGTTATTAAGCTCCTGCGTCGGCAGATCCAGACGATTAATTAGCTCTCCCATACTGTGGGAGCAGGCGGACAGCCCCTGCCATAGCTCTTTCGCGATGGCCTGTTTTTTCACGAGCTGCCCGTCGCCGTCTTTTTCGTACCAGCGGCCCAGGCGGCGATTGCCGGTCTCCTCGCGACACTGTTCAAGTTGTTGCTGCAAACGTGCCAGCTTGAATTCCAGATGCGCGACGCCGCGCAGCGCTTTGGTTAAGCGTCCCATGCCGCCATCGTTGAGCTCGAGCATCGCGTGCCAGGCTTTGCTCGGCTCGGTGACGTGTTGCAGCACGTTTTTAGCGCTAATGAAGGTGCTGCCCATTTCGTCGAGCTTCTGGCGATAGCGCTCGGTGATGCACGCTTCCTTGTTTCGCTCCTGCTCTGTACCGTCTTTTAGGTCGATGAACGGATTATCCAGCCCCGGTTTTCGCACCAGGAAACAGTTATTAAACGCCTGGCCGGGCGCCCATTGCTGCAGCCAATCATATTGGGCGAAACGCTCCAGCAAGGTCATGTGCAGCATACCTTCCCAGCCTTCTTTTAACTGTTCGGTGGTGAGTTGCAGACTGCTGTTGATGCGCATATCGCACATGGTGATGGCCCAGAACAGCCCAGGGTTACGGCCCTGACGTTCTTCGGCGCTTTTACCCTGCGTTTTTTCTACCCAGCGGTTTAATACCGGACCAACGTCAGCAACATCGCTCTGTTTGGCGGAGCTGGCGCACACGACCAGCGCGTTCATCTCCTGATTATCGGTGTAACGTTCAAACAGATAGGCGACTTTACCGCGCAGCAGAAGCTGGCAAATGGGATTAAGCCCCTCTCTACCGGCCTCTTCCAGTGCGGTAATTTTAAGACGCCCGCGATACCCAGGGAAGTCAAGCAGATCGACCTGCTCCACGACGCTGTCGGCCTCGACTTCCGCTAACGGGAAGATAAGCTCGGTGGTTAACGCTGCCAGTTCCGCCTGGGTTAAGCTGGCGCTGCCGATTTGCTGCTCCTCTTTCCAGTAGCGGATCTCCACGTGGCGATCCTGGCTGGAGCCTAGCCGGTTAAGGCTGTCGACGTTCATAATGCTGCCATTACTGTGATCGATAAGCGTCTCCAGCGGGGCGAACACCGTCCGGGCATGATTGAGTTTGGTCAGCACATTGGCTAATGAACGATAGGTCTCGGTGAGGGCCGGCAGTTCTCCCCACAATAAAGAAAATAGCTCTGCGCGTTCACCAGGACTCAGCGCAGGGGCAATTTTCAACACCTGCGGCCAATAGGCGTGTTCAAGTTTTTCAACCGATTTTCTGAACGAGGCGTTCAGGTAATCCCATAAGGCAACCACATCTTCCTGGCTCACGCCGTTATAGCTTTTTGCTTGTGTGGCGCGTTGCAGGAAGGGGCGCAGTCGCTCTTCAACCCTGGCTTCATCAAGTTGAAAGCTCAGCTGCTCGTGGTTGAAATCATTAAACCAGGCGTTTGCCAGAATTTTGGCCAGATCGATTTCACTGAACAGGCGCAGAGGCACAGGATAGCCCGCAGGCGCGGCGGGGGCCTGGCGGGTGAAGCGGGTGACCAGGCCGGTGGCCTCTTTACCGCCGCCGACGGGATTCACTTCTTTGATAAAGTCGACGCGCCGTTCGCCATAAAGGGCTTCCAGTGAACCATTGCTGCCAGCTGCCAATGCGGAGATGAGATAGGATTTCCCGGCCTGAGAAATGCCGAAAAAACCGACGGTCATTGGCGTTCTGGCGACCAACGTCAGGCTATTGGCCTGGTTACGCGTGCGGAGCAAGCTAAGGTTGAGTTTATCCGCCTCGTTGTCGAGGCGACGTGAACCGGAACGCACTGCATCAACCCAGCCAAGTGCGTCCTGACAGCCCTGAGCGATAGCTGCCCAACCCTGAGTGAGAGATTTTTGATCGCTATTCATTATTTTTTAACACTCCCGCTATCGAGCCAGTGTCGGCTATCAATGAGCCCCGTATCGGGCATAGTATTGAGTTCCAGATCTACATCACGCTTGCTGAATGACTTATCGGTGTTGCTGGTGATATCCGCAATCATCAGCCGATCGCTGATTAAGCCCAGTTGGCGCGCCCGTTTGCCTTTGTCGATAGCCAGTCTCACTTTCAGGTACGGTGAACCGTTATCCACGGAGAAGGCGGCGGAAAACTTCTTACGGCCTTCTTCGCTAAAACGTAAGGTATAAAGCGGTGCGGCGGCCCAACGTTCGGCATCCAGTTGACGATAACCCAGCCGCAAATCGCCACGCATGATGATACTTTGCGTGGTGTTCTCGCCATTTTCGTCGGTGAATGTCGGCAGTTTTATCTGCCCGTTCTCCGATTCGATATGGCGATAAACGATATCGGCACTGCGAATCAGGTTATCCATATCAATGGTGCCAATATGGCGAATCGTTGAGTAAGGCTTCAGCGCCGAGGTACGGAAATGGAAGTTAGGAATGCTGTGATTTGCGCACAGTTGCGTGAGCATCGCGCCAACGGAGGCGGTGCTCTTCGGATCGTCGATATGGCCATTTTTATGGAACGGATACCAGGTGCCGGTCTGATAACCGTGCAGCGGTAAAATACGCCCCGGCGGCAACGGCAGGTTGCGACGGATAATTGCCTGAATGCCCGGCAGCTGCGAAGGGCGGCCCGTCAGCAGTAGCAGGTCGCAATGATAATAGCTCAGCACTTCGCACAGCGCGGTTAGCACTTTATCAATGTTGAACTTACCCGAGCACAAATCGTTATGCACTCTGGCGAGCGGCAGAGTGAGCATTACCTCCGCCAGTTTGAAATCGGTCGGACCACCAGCTTTTTGTACTTCGCGGCGAACAAAGCTCTCGACTTCATCACGCAGAGAACCTACCGGCAGTAGATCGCCGACACGTTGGTTAATCACGATATGCGTTTGCTCGTCCAGCGGATCGAATTGCTCGTATTTACCCAGAATGTGCAACGCGAGGGGAACGAAGAGTTGCAGGGTGAGCTGCTGGCGCAGCACGGATTCCGCCGCGCTAATATTTTGCGAGCCGCACAGTTGAGACATCAGCGTCTCAACGGATATGACCCCCGTTTCACGCAGCGCCTGCTCAAAGGCTGGAAGCACATAGGACTGGATGACATCCAGCAGAATATCGTCGCCGGCAATTTTAAAACTGTCGCGAAAACGCTGCTGCGGGATGATATGGACGTTAGCGCCGCCCCCCACTATGACCATTGCGATCGAGATGATAATCGGTGATGACCAGATCGGTGGTGCCGCCGCCGATATCGATAGATGCGATGGATATTCTTTCACGTTGCGTGCTGTCGGGTCGGCTAAGGGCGTCGAAAAACGACTCCGGGTGACCGGCAAAGTTTTGGTTTATCTCGGTGTAGAGATAAACCAACTGCGCGCAGGACGCTTCATCCCACTCGACCCTGATTTTCGGCAGCGGAATTTTAATGTTTGTCTGACTATGATCTTCTTGCTCATCCTCATAAGGATCGTTTTCGCCGTTGTGCCAGCGTAGCGCTTTCCAGACTAAACCGACCGCCTGACGCATACGGTCATCCAGTACGCAACGTTCAGCCATCGGCATACCGGGCGGCACGGTCAGAATAATATGGCGTAGCTGACGCGGAATACCTGCGTGTCCCTGACGTATGCGTTGTTCCGGGCTATTAATCTGACTAATCGCCTGGGTTAATACTTCCGCGAGCATAAAGGTCATCAGCGAGCTGCGGGAATAGCGTGGCGTAAAGACCGGGATGCGATCCATCTCATCTTCGATGGTGTGTAACGCCTCGCCCCGTTCATCGATCAGATTCGCGAACGGCGCAGCGGTGGCGAGTGGATTACTGTCCTGCACGTAGCTACCGTTGAATCGCCAGCCCTGACCGTAATATTTTTCATCCCAAAGATAACGTTTAGGGCTGGAGAGGCCGGTTGAACCTTCGCTGCCTTTTCGGCGCGCCGCTAAACGACCCGCTTCTCCGCCGATACGAGCGATCGTCGGCCACTGGAAGGCATCGTGGCGGCCGCTACGCACCGAGCAGTGATCTTTGCCGAAGAAGGCCTGTGAAAATTCGACCCGGCTTTCAAAGGGTTCGGTATAAACATGTTCCGGCGCGCTAAGATCGCGCAATTTGAGCACATAGTTGTGCTGCATACCTGAACCTGATTGCCCATGATCTTCAATGAGAATACCGCAGGTGCGTGAGTTACCGACATCGAGGATCAAATCAACGGGAATAGGCTTGATAGCGTTAGTTTCCCGATTGGCGATGACCCTGAACTGCGGCAATTCAATGATGGGGGCGGTCTGACTTTGCAAACCTTCGACGGGAATCGCCATCAGTGAAAGAAGGTTAAGGTAGTGCGCCAGCGGATACTGCTGGTTAAGCTCCTGCTCGCGTTCGTCGATATCCCGGCCTTTGCTCGCCTCTTTAAATACCTCTTTCAGCCAGTCGACAATCCACTCTTGCGTGAGATACCAGTTGAGGGCATAGGTGGCTGTCGCCACCGCAAAGGTTGCCCCGGCATTGACATCTTCCTGGTTCGGGCTGAGGTCGGCGGCGGCCTGCTGTTTGGCCATTACGCGAGTATCGATAGCCAACGTCATTCGATGGCTATGCCCATCCATATCAGGCTTGTCCAGCTTGACGATACGAAAACGCGCCCAGTTTAGCGGCCCTTCCTGATAGACGTCAGGCGGGCTGAAACGGAGTAGGGGAAGCGGCAACCATGTCCCGTCAAACAGCTTAAGACTCTGCTCAACGGGAATATCGTACTGGCTTTTAGCCTTCTCGATATTTGCCGGGCTGGGCTGATAAAAATAGTAATCACGCTGTTCGTTGTAGATTAAACGGGTCAATACGCCATTGGCTAATTTAACAAATTCACCGGCGGGCAAACGTCCTGGAGACAAACCAAAATCCATAAACTGGATCCCGGAGTCGCCTACCAGGGTTACTTGACGATCAAAAGATACAATCTCGGGCAACATAGTTATCTCGTCCCTGTTCAGGAATTAGGTTGAAGCATACGAATCGGGAAGGTTTTTTCCCCATCGTTGCTGCCAATACAATCGGCATGACCCGCGGAAGGTGATTTGCACTCGATGGTCGGCACAATAAAGTTTGAGCCATCGCTGCAGGTCATTTGCTCAGGGTTGGTAATGTTGAGCGCCCCCTGCTGCACGTTACCGTTGGCTGGGCCACGGCACGTTACGCCGCTGGACTGGCGGACGCTGACGGTGCCGTTGCCCTGGTCAAAATTATATTGCAGCTGGAGCGGGCGTCCGGTGTGCTTGTCCTGAATACCGCCATTCACGCGCCATTCGCCGTTAAGAAACTTCGCCGGGCCGTCCGGCAGGGTGGCCGGGAGGGTTAACGGTTCGCCCTGCGGCGCAACGAGCGGCGGGGCGGTTACCGGAGTCACGCCCGGAGGCGTCTGCTCGTCGTGGGTATCCTGTACGCCGGGCGGCAGTGGCGGTTTTACGCTGGCTTCATTTGCGTTAGCCGGCGGCGGCGTCGCATCGCCGTCTACCGCTCTGTCAGATGTGTCGGCAGGCATCGCGGGCACCGTTGAATCCAGCGCAGGATGCGCGTCCGCGGTTGACCCTTCCACAATGCCGGGTACGGCGCGAGCGCCAACGGCGGTTTCTGACCCCCTGATCGCCACGTCATGGGTGCTGGTGGCCGGGTGCGTAGCCACAGGTTCAGCGGTGACCGTGGTTTTATCCGCAGAAAGACCAGGGAGGCCCGGCAGGGAAAGAGAAGGAGCGCAGCCGCGGAGCAGCCCTAACAGCAGCGCCAGCAGCAGTAACGCCAAAAGTAGCCATAGCAACCAACGCCAGCGCCAGCGGCGCGTTCGAACATCAACAAAGGGCGCGGGAGCGGGTTCGACGGTTTTTTCCGTGGCGCTGGCCTGCGGCGGAACGGCCGCGAGGGCGGCGGCGGGAACGGACGATGAACTCAGCCAATGCATCGGGTGACGTTGTTCCCCTTCCGGGTGGACAAACCCCCCAAAAGGTGATCACCAGCGTTCCATTAACGAGATAGACAAACTCATAATCGGGGAAATGGGTCACAGATTTAAGCAACTGGGCAAAGACCCGACGATCGCCGCCGGTTCCGCTTTGCTCCGCGTTGAGCAACTGTTCGCTTAGTGACTGCACTGCCATTTGAAACGCATTAAATTGCTGGCGCGCCGATTCTCGCTCCGCTTCGCTTGCGCCGCTCCACGGGATAACATCGCCGGGAAAACTGCTGTACCAGTCGGTTCTGTCACCGTCCTGATCGTTTTGCGGGATAGCCAGATGACGGGCCAGATCGCGCCCTGCATCAAGACGATAGATGGCTTCGCGTAGCTGGAAGGCCATCTTGAAAACAGGATAGCCCGTTTCACCCAGCGCCTTGAATGAAGAGTTATTTCCGGTACGAAGTAGTGGTCCCTGAATCGAATTTCGCATTATCTAACCCTTAAAGGCTGTAATTTGACTAAAGCCACAGTGGTGCAGGCTAATTTTTGGTCGCGCCGGGCGTCCATTTGAAACCCCAGCCATAGTGCTTATCCATCGACTCGCGGTCGGGGAAGAAACGGTCAAGGCGTTCAACCTGAATATTGCCATCGACATTTTTGAGCCTGGCGATGGCGGCGACATTATTACGCTGGTCGCTATCCGTGAGCATGGATGTAATCGGCTGCTGTTCGGGGACATAGAGGGTGACGGAGGCGTTTGTCCCTTGCCAGTTATCGGTGCCAGCGTAAATGAAGCTATAAATCAGCACCTCATCAATGTCCTGCCAGTGGCTGCCGTTGACGAAAAGCCATTCGCCATCCACGTCATTGCCTTCACGCAGATCTTCCTGCAGCAGCAGATACGGTGGCTGGTCATAGTTGCCGGGCAAATGACTCAGCGCCTCAGCGCCGCTGATTTCACCGTTTTTTAAGCGCACAAAGGCGGCAATATCGAGATCGACAGGCTCTTTGTGGTCCCCCTGCTTCCACTGCAGATTGATTTTTATCCGGCCAAAATCCTGACGTTTCTCAAGCTTCACGCTGGGATTGGTGTCAGTTAATTCGGTATGGGTTGGTGTAACAACGGGGAGCGTCACGGCCGGGCGATGTGTAAACCACCACCAGACACCGACGAGTAGGAGCAGCAGTAGCAATAATGCCAGCCAAGGAAGAAAACCGCGGCACCAGGGGATAACCACTACCGTATGGAGGGGCGCCGCTGTGCTGGCTGTGGCCCAATTGACCAACACCGGTTCGCCGCCGACGCTATAGCCGTCGAGGTGGTGTGATTGGGTGAGTAGCGTTTGCAACACATGTGCTGACTTATCTTCGCCGCGCGCGGCCAGCTGGCTGATTAACCCCGCCAGAATGTCCTGATATTGCTGACGTTTATTCTCAACAGTCAGCCGTTCGGCGTCATTCAGTGCGGAAAAAGGTTTAGCCAGCCCCTGACGTGCTGTCCACCACTCCAGGCGTCCTTCGGCATTGCGACGCGCGGTGGCATACAGCAGCGCCAGTGAAGGGGGAAGATGACGATGTATGATACCGACCGTCTCTTCATAGGTTGTCAGCGTTGCTTCATGAATCGGCGCGGCAGTTGTTAATCGTTGCATAAGCAAATCATTATTGTTGTGGGTGATATGCATGAGATGTGTATCATCGCATCTCAGACAGCCGGAACGTTTTCTGCGCTTTTAGCGGAGCGTATTTGCTTCTTCGAGAACTTTTATTTTGTGCTTGGCTTCGGCGACCTTTTTCTCAATCGCTGAAATTTCGCTGGCGCTCGTTGCCGTTTGTGACTGGCGCTGCAGCTCCTGCAATTTGGCAATTTCCTGCTGGCGTTCGCGGCTTTGAATCTTGCTTGATTTCAGTTTTGCGAGAGTCTGCGACAGATCCGAACGCACGGCATTTAGCCTTGCTTGTTCATCTGCCAGCTTTTGATTTAAGGTCTGCTGTCTGTTTTGGGTATAATCCTGCTGTTGCTTGGCCGATTCATTTTGATATTGGCTCAGGCGAACCTGCTGTTCTTTTTGATCAACCTGCTGACGATAACCACCCGACGTGGCGCAGCTCAGTTTGGTAATAAAGCTTGGATCTTGTGCGTGTAAATCACAGTCCTGGGGAGACGTAGTACAACCCGTAAGGACAAGGGCGGCAAGAAGTGCGTATTTTCTCATCAAATAATCCATCATTAGCGTCGAATAACGCTGCTTTAAGCAGTCTTAAACCGGCCGATAATGCTATCGGCCGAAAGGGTTAACCAAGGGAGATCGCCTGGCGCTGTTCATACAGCTCGTTGGTTTCTTGTTCCAGAGCAGCAATCTTGCTATTGAGATTGGCATATTCTTTGTTCAAATTTGCCAGCTTGCTTTTCTCTGCACTTGTGGTGGTCGTTTGACCTTGTAAAGCGACCTTATAGGCAGATTCTTTATCCTTCATGCCTTTCATGGTCTCTTTCATCTTGCTGATGTTGGCATCAATTTGCGCCAGCTGGGTTTTCGCACCGGCTTTATCAAATCCAGCTTTATCTTTTTGGATGCTGATTTTGGTTAAGGTGGCCTGGTTTTCGCTAATAACTTGTTTCATCGCCAGCGTCGATTTTTCAACCGCTGCGGTATCTTTGCTGATGTCGTTATCCATTGCCTGCAGACGATCGGCGGTGGAGGCATAATCTTTTTTCAGTCCGTCAAGATAGTAGTTAGCGGTCATACCTGCAGCACAGCCAGCAGCGCCACCAATTGCAGCGCCGGCAAGCGCTTTCTTCGAGTCACCTGCTAGCGCCCCTACTAACGCGCCGAGAGCTGCGCCGGATACGGCGCCTACGCCACAACCTTGTGCACCAGAAGCGCTAAAGAACTGTGATTGTTCTGTGGTGGTAAGGCGAGGATCCGGCTTTGTCCCAGACAGGAGAGAGCTTCCGGTATTGGCACAGCCTCCAAGTAACAATGCTGCGGAAATCACGATGCATGTGGTAGTTCGGTTAAATGTATTCACAATCTTTTTCCTTAAAAATAATTAAGTAACGACAAGCAAGCTGTATCAACTAAAAATTTAGAATTAGTAATGATTTTGTCCGACATTACTGATTATTGTATTAGTTATAAGATGTCAAAAGAGCTATTCAAAGAGCATTTAAATAATAAGTAATAAATTAATTGCAATGTGTTATTATGTGTTCGTAGGTATCCCGCACTGATAGCTTATGCAATTTTGTGTTTTCGTATCACTTTATGTTGGCCTTGCTGCTGAAACACATCTTTTTCAAAAATAATCGACATTTTCGAATTCGTAGGCCTTACCATGAAACATGGGAGGATATCTCCACATAAAATATACATTCCGTGAATATATCTCAACGTCAGACATTTTTCCAGTGTGTACAATTAGAATGTTGATTCAACTGATTAATCTTTATTAAACACACTAAAGATCATGCCAGAAATGCCGATAAATCACATGTGTGCTGTTGTCTTTGTTTGTGAAGTAGGTAGGGTTACAGTTCTTGTTTTCACTGATGTAATCTGTATTTGATATCTTAATGTAATGTAGTTTTTTATTAATTGCAGTGTTTTGTGTATGCGTGGAAGGATGAGTGTACGTAAAGTGGCTAGCTAAATAGCTGCGCGGAATAGTAGATCACTGAAAGGGAACTCAGCCCGGATTGTGCGATCTGATCAATCGCCAAACCAACCAAAATCACCAACCGGACTGAGCGATGCCGATCATAGTACCAATACCCCGTGGCGAACGACGCCTGATGCAGAAAGCTATTCATAAAACGCGTGATAAAAATCATGCCCGCAGACTCACGGCCATGCTGATGCTTCATCGGGGTGAACGGGTCAGCGATGTTGCCAGAACTCTCTGTTGTGCCCGTTCATCCGTTGGTCGCTGGATTAACTGGTTTACGCACTCAGGTATTGAAGGCCTGAAATCCTTACCCGCAGGGCGCTCCCGACGCTGGCCTTTTGAACATATCTGCACCCTGTTACGTGAGCTGATAAAGCATTCTCCCGGCGATTTTGGTTATCAACGTTCACGCTGGAGCACCGAATTACTGGCAATAAAAATCAATGAGATAACCGGTTGCCAGTTACATGCAGGAACCGTTCGCCGCTGGTTGCCATCTGCGGGGCTTGTATGGCGCAGGGCCGCGCCAACTCTGCGTATCCGTGACCCACATAAAGATGAAAAGATGGCGGTAATCCACAAAGCGCTGGATGAATGCAGCGCAGAGCATCCGGTATTTTATGAAGATGAAGTGGATATCTACCTTAATCCTAAAATCGGTGCGGACTGGCAGTTGCGCGGACAGCAGAAACGGGTAGTGACGCCGGGGCAGAACGAAAAATACTATCTGGCCGGCGCACTGCACAGTGGCACGGGTAAAGTCAGCTACGTGGGCGGCAACAGCAAAAGTTCAGCGCTGTTTATCGCTCTGCTGAAGCACCTGAAAGCCACTTACCGGCGGGCGAAAACAATCACGCTGATCGTTGATAACTACATTATCCATAAAAGCCGCGAAACACAGCGCTGGTTGAAAGCAAATCCCAAGTTCAGGGTAATTTACCAGCCGGTTTACTCGCCGTGGGTGAATCATGTGGAACAGCTATGGCAGGCACTTCATGACACGATAACCCGTAATCATCAGTGCCGCTCAATGTGGCAGTTACTGAAAAAGGTCCGCCATTTTATGGAAACCGCCAGCCCATTCCCCGGAGGAAAACATGGTCAGGCAAAAGTGTAGCGGTATTAGGCGCAGCTATTTAGGTTAATTGCTGTACGTGTCGATCTCCACTATCCCAAAATAGTTGATAACGGTGACAATATCTGTTGCTTCCCTAACCTGGAACCTGGGGTGATATCCCGGATGCGTGAATCCCTCAGAGCTAAGCTGGAGGCTGACCGTACCCGTAAGGTGCGTGAGGATAAACGCATTTACCGTTGCCCTTTATTTATTATATGGGCGAAAGAGTATTCTGAATCAGGTAAATGCCACTATCACATTTGCCTGTTGTTCAACAAAGACGCTTACTACCACCTCGGGGATTACGATCAGGACGATAACCTTAGAGGGATGATCACAGGAGCCTGGTACAGCGCCCTGAGACTGGAGAGAGACGATCACCCTGGTCTGGTCCATTTTCCTGAAAACTGTAAGTATGTGCTAGACACCAATAGTACTGACTTCCAGCAGAACTACCAGGCGCTGTTAACCCGACTGGACTACCTGACCAAAGTTGAAAGCAAAGTGTTTGGTGAAGGAGACCGTAACTTCGGCTGTAGCCAAAGAGCCTGTCAGTAATTCTGTGTAACTGCCCACTCGTTAAAGGTGATCGCTCAGGCGGTCACCGAACTCGATAATAAAACGACTCATTGCCAGCCGCCAGTTCTGGATCGGCATACTCCATTTTTTCGACGCGTCCTTGATCGCCAGATACACAACCTTCCGCACCGAGTCATCTGTCGGGAACACTTTGCGTTTCTTAATCGCAGCTCGGATCACGCTGTTCAGCGATTCTATCGCATTCGTGGTGTAGATGGCCTTGCGGATATCCGGCGGGTAGCCGAAGAATGTATTCAGGTTTTCCCAGTGCGCACGCCAGCTTTTGCTGATTTGCGGATATTTATCGTCCCATTCGCCCGCGAACGCATCCAGCGCCATCAGCGCCGCCTCTTCGGTCGGAGCCTGATAAACCGCCTTCAGTCCGCTAGTGACGGCTTTGTAGTCCTTCCAGGACACGTATTTCAGGCTGTTACGTACCATATGGATGATGCACAGCTGGATATGGGTCTGCGGATAGACGCTGTTTATCGCATCCGGGAAGCCCTTCAGGCCGTCCACGCAGGCAATCAGGATGTCCTGAAGCCCGCGATTTTTAAGCTCTGTCAGCACGCTCAGCCAGAACTTTGCGCCTTCATTTTCGGCCAGCCACATACCCAGTAATTCTTTCTGGCCTTCGGTGTTGATACCCAGCGCCAGGAAGACGGCTTTGTTGATTACGCTGCCATTCTGATGGACTTTGACAACAATGCAGTCCATATAAACAATGGGATACAGCGCATCCAACTGCCGGTTTTGCCACTCAGTGACCTGCTCTTTTACGGCGTCGGTGACCTTAGATATCAGCGTGGGCGACACATCGGCGTCGTACATTTCTTTGAACGTGGCGACGATTTCCCGTGTGGTCATGCCTTTGGCATAGAGGGATAAAATCTGGCTGTCCATCTGCGTGATACGCGTCTGGTTCTTCTTAATCAACTGAGGTTCAAAGGTATTTTCACGATCACGCGGCGTGTTCAGCTCAATCTCGCCGTCATCGCAAAGCAGCGTTTTTGACGAGTAGCCATTGCGGGTATTAGAGCCTTTTTTTGGGCGCATTTTTCTCATGCCCAAGATGGTCGGTCAGCTCAGCATTTAACGCTGTTTCGACGGTTAGCTTCGTCAGCATACGAGAAAACTGGTTAAGATCGGCTTCGGTTTTAAGGCCCTTAGCCAGTTCAGCCGCCAGCGCTTTGAGTTTCTTTTCGTCCATAATTTGCCTGTCTCCGTTGTTGGAATGAACATATCAAAAACAGGCAGATACACAATTTAAATTACAGTCTCGATTATAGTAAAACAACCATCTTTAACTGATGGGTTTGGCCTTTCCATCCATAAGAAAGGCCATTTCTGTAAAAAAATAAATTACCCGCGACTGCAGCCGAAGCTACGGTCGCCATCTCCGTATACTTTTGTATCAAGTTTAGCCAGGTAGTCAAGACGATTCAGTAATTTATTGTATTCTCCTTCAAAGTTAAAATCATTGACGTCTAATATATAACGACAATTTTCAGGGTAGTGAACCAATCCCGGATAATCATCCAGTTCCAATCCCAGTGCGCTATACCATGCTCTTACAATCATCATCCTTAAATTGCTTTCAGCCTCATAATCACCTAAATGGTAATAAGCATCTTTGTTAAAAAAAAAGACCAATATGAAAATGACATTTTCCCTCTTCGGAAAACTCCCTTACCCAAACATGACGAACTCGGTTTGGATATATTCTTTTACCGTTGGCGGCTCTGGCTCTCTCATTGGCCTCCAACATGGCATTTAATGCATTACGGAAACGGGATATGGCACCAGGCTCTAGATTAGGAAAACAGCAAACAGTATCACCTCTGTCTAGAATGGGGGGGTAATGTACATCAACACGTAATGCCATTGTTCTGGGGAATTCACTGAGTGCATCATTGACGACTCGTTCAATATTTTTTTTATAGGCGAGCACATGCTCACCATGTGAACCATGATATAATTCCATGTTTCGATCCTGTAGCTAGTCCTACGGCTTTCGATAGCCGTATATAGTAATATGATAAGACATAGTTGAATGTCTGTAATTAGTTATGTTAATTAACTGTTGGTAGTAATGATTGCTTTATAATACCTTTCCAACAATAAAACTTGTTATCAACCCATTACCCGTGCAGTAAAATACTTAAAAAGTAACTCTGCAATTATAATCATCCAAAGATACCATTATCCCAGTATCTTTTTACCGTGGAAATGCTTATTCCTAAGATCTTTGCCACCTTGGATTGAGAGTAATGCTTAGCCTTCTCATTCTGAATTAGATAAGAATATTTACTTCCTTCAGGTCTTCCCTGCATTTTCTTTGGTTTTGTTTTGTTAGTAGGCATCTTTTGCTCTCATCTAGCTATTAGGCAATAACTCCATACTGTCGAGATGTATGTAAACTAAGTGGTTATGCTTAACATCGGTATCAGAATGTATGGTTTACTTCACCGTTAAAGGGATTAATAATGATGGCATCTCCTCCTTTCATCGCCTTTTGAGGTGTATCGCCTTCGGCAATTACCGGAACCATTACCGCTAGATCATTTGTGTAATAAATTGGTATCCAGCAATAGCATGATTGTTTAGGGGGAGTTTTATTTCTTTTCAATACTGCCTCAACTCCAAATGTAATAAGTTCAAAGATTGGCATAATCACAATGCTGCTCAAATCAAAAAAACAACCATCGTAGACTGTGTCCTTTATCAGTATGATATTAGATAACCCTCCTGCAATGAGATGTTTGCGGTTCACGCGCCGATCTGTGTAAATAAAAATTGCTTTTTTTTACATTGAAACTTTTTATAATGTATGAGAGCTTTTCATGAATTAATTTTTTTTCGCTCTTACCCATCTTATCATGAGGTATTTTGTGCGCATAAAAATCTTGATCGACAACCTCGTTCCGGTGTCGAATGTGAGTGTTCCAGACGGAATAAAAAAACTCTTCGTAAGTTAATTTTGGCTCACCCCGTGCGATTGAGGGGGGCCTTCTCTTCAAAAATACAGCCTAATGTTGACTCCAAAGTTTGAGCTATATGATATTGCGATGTTATTTTATTCAATGCTGGGGCTGTGGCGTTTAACAAAAATGATATCACCTCTGACCTAGAGTATCCTTTTGCATTGCTATAGTCGTCGATTGCATCAATAGTTGATTTTTTGTTTGCGCTGAAAGTGATGCGTTTTTTCATATGTATCCTTGACTTTCGTTAATGTAAAATGTGATAAACGGTGGTGATTTAGTATCTTTTATTGACGGATTGTTTCTGTTAATTAAGCCAGCTATTCTTTAGAATAGCTGGGGAGTTATGATTTTGAGGCTGCTGTTAATTACAATATACTGAGAAGGTTAATAGGAACCTATCAATGTCTTTGCGTAACCAATAATGTCGGCTGTTAATTTTCTTTGGGCGTGGTAAACCATTAGGCAGCTTGTCTTGGCAAAGCCATTTTCGAATTGTTTGGGCTTTAAGGTTTAATAGATGTGCTAACTCACTTGTGGAAACAAGTTCAGATAAAGATGTTCTGGATTGCTCATATATGCTCATGCTACCACCTCAATGATTGAGATGCAGGCATATACAAAAAGTAATGAAATTAGAAGGGAAAGAAAGGACCAAAAAGAAAACGAAAAAGCCAAGCTTGAATAAGCTTCAGGGTCAGGGTCACTACCTTCGCTTGAGCCGGATGAGGTACTTTTAGTTGATTTAGACGCATTACCTTGCGAGTTTTCGGCCAGATTTTTGTGCGAGATGATACGTGCAAAAAAAACGCCCAAAGTTTTATGTCGATTGTTTTTATTGTATAAAGAGTTTTTTTCATTGAGGTGTTCAAGAGCAGCTCGAATCCTGATGTTCATCTGTCTTTCCTGAAATATGGACTCAGCACAGGTTTGTCGCTGCTTACTAGAACGAACAACTTTGATCTTACCCACGACCCGTACTATTCGAGCCTTTGAGCTAGTTTGCGCAGAACTCATCAAAGAATTAGACATAATGCTTTATCTCCTGATTTAAAAGTGGACGATGGAATTTAAACCTTAAAATACACTTATGTCAACGATGGATGTTGTTCTGTAATCTATTGATATTAAATGAAATCAACGCATATCAACGGTTATTTTTTTACAATATTTGCTTGCTGTAAGATCCACCTCTCAATTTTTTCATGCCATTTGCGCAACAGATCTAACGGACGACGGCGGTAGTGTTTTTCCGCCAGTGCACTTGGTTTGTGTCCCATAATTTGAGCAACAATACCTGTTGGCACTTCAACCCATTCAGCAAGAGTGCCAAAACTACGGCGTAAGCCGTGAAGGCTGATATGTGGTAACTCAGCTCGAGCTAACGCTCTGTTGTGTCCTGAACGCGGTTCAATAATTTTGCCACTTTTGCTGTTACTTCTGAAAACCCAACCCTCCTTATTTACGTCAGAATTTGGGAATTGCGCTAGCGCACTTAACAGCTCAGAAACATAAGGAGTGAGAGGGATGATACGTTCGCCTTCGATCTTGTCTTTAATCCTCATGCTTGACCATTTGAAATCTACGTCAGACCACCGAAGTGACGCAATTTCTTCACGCCGTGCACCGGTGAGCAAAAGTACTTGGAGATAGGCCGATGCAATGGGATTATTGAGGCTACGTACGGCACTGAACCAGATTTTTAACTGTTCTTTTTTGTAAGCAATCTCCCGCTTTACTCGCTGATACTGGAACCACTTTTCTCACGTTATGATCTTGTGCAATATCGCCATGGATTATTCCCTGATATTTTTTCTGGTAATTAGCCCATTTGATAAATGCACGCAACAGCCGGTAGGCATGTGCAGTGACGGTAGGCCGATTTTGTCTCTCTGTACTTAGCCATGCGGCAATGTTCTCTGGTGTTAGTTCCGATAACGGTAGGTCGAGTAAGCTAGCCAATGGTCCAGCCGAGGTTGGGCCCCGGCCTCTTTTTTTACTTTCCCCTCCACGGCTGGACAAGTTAATGTGATCGGCAATGTATCGAGTAGAATATGGGCGTTTAGTTTTTGCGCTGATTCCGGTTCTCAATTCTTCAAGGTAATCTTCCCAAGCGCTTGTGAAGGTTACCTTCGTTTTACGAGATTCAGCCTGCTGTGATTCCGCTTCAGCAATTTTTTCTGCCTTAGCTATACGCGGATCTATCCCAGTATCGATTAATGTTTGCAGCCGCCTGGCTTCGGCCCTGGCATCATCAATCCTCCAATCGTTAATGTTGCCAATGGTCATGCGAAGGGTTTTTCCCGCATATACGCTTTGGAACACAAAAGCTTTTGTTCCGCGAGTTGCCCGACATGCCAGGGAAGTTACGTCCGCATCCCAAAGAAATGCCTGGGTTTTTCCTTCAGATAAAGCAAATTTTCGAATGCGCTCGAAGGTGAGTTTTTGTCTTGGAAGTGCCATTTTGGGGCTCCAGATGAGAAATGTTACATCACCATAATGTAACTGCTGGTGTAAGTAAAATGGGGGAATAAACATCAACACCTGTCAATTTTTATCAACAGGTGTTTTTCATAACGCAATGTTTTATAATGAATTACTTGTTTTAAGAGTGGGTTTTTAAAGGGGTAAAAATATAATAACGTCGCATTCGTAATGCGAAGGTCGTAGGTTCGACTCCTATTATCGGCACCATTTCAAACTCTTCCCAAGTCTACCGAAATCAACTAAAAGCCCGTATACTGCGGTTTATGGCCCGTATCTTATCTCCTGTTATCAACTGGACTCAACTGAAATCAAGTCGCAGTTGGGGGCATAAGTGGGGGCATTCTGTGTTCGGTCCTGGGAGATGCCCCCAATGAAGCTAAATGCGCGACAGGTAGACGCAGCTAAACCCAGAGAGAAAGCCTATAAGCTGGCAGATGGTGCTGGTTTGTATCTTGAGGTTGTTCCCTCTGGTTCCAGATACTGGCGGATGAAGTATCGCTTCAATGGAAAAGAGAAGCGTATGGCTTTTGGGGTCTATCCGGCAGTGTCCCTTGCACAAGCGAGAGCACTGCGTGATGAAGCCAAGAAAAAACTAGCCGAGGGTATCGATCCATCGTTTGCCAAGAAAGAAGAAAAGCTGGTTCGCGATGTGCAGCTCAATAACACGTTCCAGTCTGTGGCGCTTGAGTGGCACGGTACGAAGGTGAGCAGATGGTCAGAAGGCTATGCCTCCGACATCATCGAAGCCTTCAATAAAGATATTTTCCCCTATATCGGCCAACTGCCGGTGAATGAAATCAAACCACTGGTTCTGCTGAATGTGCTGCGTCGTATGGAAAGCCGTGGCGCGACAGAGAAGGCTAAGAAGGTTCGCCAGCGCTGCAGTGAAGTCTTTCGCTACGCCATAGTTACCGGTCGTGCGGAATACAATCCTGCAGCGGATCTAACCAGCGCGATGTCAGGGCATGAATCGAAGCATTATCCCTTCCTGACGGTTGAAGAGTTACCAGACTTCTTTAAAGCCCTATCCAGCTATACTGGAAGCCCGTTAGTTGTTCTTGCCGCTCGGCTGCTGATACTCACGGGGGTTCGTACTGGCGAGCTCCGAGGTGCTTTCTGGAGTGAATTTGATCTTGAGAAAGCAGTGTGGGAAATCCCTGCAGAGCGTATGAAGATGAAACGGCCTCATCTGGTACCCCTCTCTACCCAAGCGCTGGAAATCGTACAGCAACTCAAAGTGATGTCTGGTCAATATCCACTGGTGTTTCCTGGAAGGAATGACCCCCGTAAAACGATGAGCGAAGCGAGTATAAATCAGGTGTTTAAGCGGATTGGATATACGGGGAAGGTTACTGGACATGGTTTTAGGCACACGATGAGTACAATTTTGCATGAGGAAGGGTTTAATACGGCATGGATTGAAACCCAGCTTGCGCATGTCGATAAGAATGCGATCCGTGGGACGTATAACCATGCGTTGTATCTGGAAGGGCGAAGAGAGATGATGCAGTGGTATGCAAATCATATAGATAGATTGCTACATTATGAAGTTTACCGAAACATCAAGAGAAGTATGCAAACGTAATCTACCGCAGCTTGGTTTTTTAGTTTAGCATTCAATCTAATGCCATGACATAACAGAAATCTCACTATATGATCAGTTTAATCAATGAGTTAAATTATCAGGTGGGATATCTGTGAGAATATTACATCTTTACAAGAAAGCAATGAAAAGTAAAAATATGAGTGATATCAATTTATTACTAAAATAAAGTGCATTTAGTGAGCTAACTACGTTACTATCGGTGTCATTAGGTTTTTGCTCGTTTCATATACTTTAAAATCTAAGGCTTTTTAATCTCTTCAAACAAGGCCTTTCATTAGGAATATGAAATGTATTAGATTCTAAGAGAGGGAAGAGCATGAGTCGAGCTGTGAACCATACCGCAGAAGGAGCTGCACTTGGTTTTTACTACCAGTCACTCTATGCACTTAAAGCAATCCTCGAAAACGAGCATGATGATGCAGCTCTTTGTCTTGAACGCCTAGATGACGTCGAGATTGTAGCTAATGGCGAAAGCCTTTTATCACAATTAAAGCATTCTATTAAGCCTAATCCAGCCTCAGTCACGATCACATCTACATTGTTATGGAAAACATTCAAGGTTTGGATAGATCTTTTACCTAAAATTAATTTAGATGAAACAAGACTACAATTAATTACTGTTGCACCTGTCGGTAATAAAGACGAATTGTTTGTTTTAACTCAAGAAAATTCAGACCGTGAATTACTACTACTAAAACTCATCGATGAGGCTACTCGGGTCGTAGAAGAACATGAACATTCATTAGCTCAAAAGAAAGTTCCAGCACCACATGTCCAGCGATATAATGCATGTAAATCATTTTTAGAATTGCAAAAAGATACTCGAAAAGAATTATTGGGAAAAGTAGTGCTTTTTGCAAGTGAAAAAAAACATATCAAATATAAGTAAAGATATAGAAAGCAAGTTAACTAACTTCCCTCCAAGTAAACGTGAATTAATCTGTCAACGATTACTGGAGTGGTGGGATCTTCAAGTGATATTCTCTTTGTGTGGGAAAAGAGAAAGGGTTATATATAAGCTTGAGGTTCAACAAAGATTATCAGAAATATCTGGTGAACTAGAAAGGGACGAACTGAACGCCGATTTTGAAAATGCAATTTTGCCTAGTAACTACAATCCACATTCAATGATTGTCAATCAAATAGAGCTTATTAAGGGGCGGCGGGTTGATATATCGCAAGCAACTCGTGAAGAATGGAGGGCAAGATCTCAACGGCACAAGTGGTGCAATGAACGATTTGATATGGCGAGCAGAATAGATCAATACGATAAATTACTATTAGAAACATGGTCTGATAAGTATGAAAGAATGGCCGAGGAGTGTGAGGATTGTGAAGGTCATCATAAAGAAGAACAAGGATATCAATTGTTCAGATGGTCTTTTGACTTGGCTCATACCCAGATACGTTCTTTTGCTCCGAATTGGAATGCTAGCTATTATGTTCGTGGGACCTATCAATTATTATCAATAGAGTTAAAAGTGGGATGGCATCCTGATTACAAGGGTTTGTTAAGGGATAAGAAATGATTTTAGCTCACGATATATATGCTGAAACGAACCCTGTATTTTGCTCGTTTTTATTATCGGGGTTTTGTGATTTCTATAATACTTCCATTGAGATAAATCCAGAAATTCCTCTCATCTACTTAGTTCTTCCTATTGTTTTATCAGAGGATTTAAGTTCAACATTTTTAGGATGCAATATAAAGACTGGTTTGCTAGTTTGGTTGGAAAGGAATCCAAGTGTGCTTAATGAATTAACTAAGCGAGTAAACTCTACATTAGCTATTACAACTGAAGCCATTAGATTTGGATGTATTTCAAAAATATTGAAATTAAATGTTGATGGAACAGTAGTTGGAAATAATATTAAGCTAGAGCGTCTTATGAAAGACAATAGTCTATCCCTAAAGAAAACACGTTTATTAGCTTATTGGTTTTCTGAAATGGGATCAACGAGGGCCACTTTTGAAGCTATGGGACTTACGTTATGAAAAGATGGAATATCGAAAGAATCTTTTTTTTTGGGGTTGAAGATTTATTTCGTGAGATCCAATTTGATGTTGGTAAAGTTAATATTATTACTGGAGCCTCGGGAACAGGTAAATCCGCAATAATAAAAGCAATTGATTATTGCTTGGGCTCTTCTTCGTGTGAATTACCCGCTTATATTAAGCGCCATTGTACCGTTGTGGGAGTTAGATGGTCAAAAGGGAAGGACCAGTTGATTGTGTGTCGCCAAATTCCTCCCGTTGGTAAAAAATCAAGTGATTGTATGTATATTACTTCGGGGCGAGAACTCTCTGTTCCAAAGAATATTAAAGAACTTGAGGGGCGTACTACAGTATCTGCAGCAAAAGCTATTTTAGAGCGAGCTTTTCAGATTGGCGACTTAAATAATGATTTAGACTCTAATCGTCAATATACAGAGAAAGCTACAGTTCGACATATAACACCATACATATTTGTTACGAAGGAAGTTATAGATAGCGAAACAGTACTCCTTCATGGCTTGGACGATAATAAAAAAATCCCCAGCAATTATCTCAACTCTTCCTTATTTTTTAGGCGTAAGTTCAGAAGCTTCAGTCGTTGCTGAAAAACGTTTGCGCCAGCTTCGTAGAGTACTGGAAATTGAAAGTAGCAGAGTAGAAGCTCGCCGTTCAAAAGATGGGTTAGTAAAACAACGTTTAAGAGTTCTTTTAGCAGAAGCCCAAGAAATAGGATTGTTATCAGAGAGAGATTTATATGGTATTGATGAGCATGAGCTTATTTTTTTATTAAAAAGCACCATGAATAACCCCATGGATACTTTAAATTATCCTGACGAGAATGAGCTTTCAGAGTTACATGATTATCGAAAAAATATCCTACATGATCTCAATCGAACTAAACGTAAGAAACGTGCAATGTTCATGGCATTGAAAGAATCAAATGATTATCAATGTGCTATTAAAAAACAACATGAGAAGTTAAGGATAGCTGAGTATTTGAACTTGTCAGAAATCCCTACAACATGTCCCATTTGCAACTCTGAAACTAAGAAAGGTGCAGAAGTTGCTCAAAAGATAAAACATTCACTTGAGGTTTTAAGTTCTGAAAATAGTGAGGTTGGGCGAATCAAACCTCATCTTAGCTTACAAATGGATGAACTATCTGAAGGTGAAATTAACCTTAGTTTAAAACTTAGAGAAGTTGATGCAGCAATTGAATCAAAATTATCTCAAATACAGAATGGAAAAAGACTAACTAGTTTAGCTCAAATGCATGCTTATTTTCGTGGTAAAGCTAGTTTTTTCCTCGAGACACTCGATGATAGGTTATTACATTCTGCAAAAGACTTAAGTGGCTTGCAAGGTGAAATCAATAAGTTAGAGTCTGTTGTAGACCTAGATAACAGAAGGGTAAGGTTACAGAGAGCGGAGAACTTGATTTCTAACTTTTCTAATCAAGCATTTCAAATGCTACCGAGAGAAGAACCTTGTACTAATGCTGAAATATTATTCTCTTCCAGAGAGCCTAAAGTTAGTCTCGTAGAGAAAGGTCCTTATGGTTCTATTTTATCAATGGCTGATATTGGTTCTGATCAAAACTACTTAGCTGTTCACATAGCATTATCATTTGGTTTGCAGCGGTATTTTGCAAAAGAAGAACGTCCTATTCCTGGATTGTTAGTGTTAGATCAATTGAGCCGGCCATATTTTTCTAATTCGCCTAGTAAAATAAATATTAATTCTAATGCTCATGAAGAAGATGAATCAAATGGCGTAGATGAAACTCAAATAGACTCTAATGATGAAGACTTTAGGGCAATGAGAAAACATATTAATTTTCTCTTTGATGAGGTCAATAGAGAGGAAGGATTACAGGTTATATTATTAGAGCACGCTTATTTTGTAGATGATGTTCGATATGTTGAAGCAACAAAACAACGTTGGACTAGAGAATCTGGGGAGGCCTTGATTCCTAAAAGCTGGAAACGTAGGGCAGACTATAAATAATAATGCAGAAAAGTGAGTTTATGCTTTACAGCCTTAAATAAGAGTGTGTAGTTTAAATTGGTTACATGCTCTTTTTCTCTCTAATATTAATTTTTATTATGCTGAAGTTATCACTTGGAGTATCCGCCCTAGCAGTTTTACCCCACGCTTTCTTAGCTTAACCCTTCATTTTTAAATGATCTTTCGCCCAACTTTGGCCTGAAATCCTACTCCATTAAACAACTGAATTCCGGCATGATATGACTCTGTTCAGAGTTATATCGATTCTCATATGCGTTTTATCGAATATATGTTTGATCTTATTTACTTACAGTGTATTATATTTTTTAGACATTCAGGAGGCTCAATGACACTAACTTCCCTACAGCTCTTCAAAAACCTTTCCGATGAGACTCGTTTGGGCATTGTGTTGCTGCTTAGAGAGATGGGAGAGCTGTGCGTGTGCGACCTTTGTACTGCGCTAGAACAGTCACAGCCCAAGATCTCCCGCCACCTGGCAATGCTCCGGGAAAGTGGTCTATTGCTGGATCGCAAGCAGGGCAAGTGGGTTCACTACCGCTTATCCCCGCATATTCCTTCCTGGGCTGCTCAGGTGATTGAGCAGGCCTGGTTAAGCCAACAGGACGACGTACAGGCCATCGCCCGTAAGCTGGCATCGGCAAACTGCTCTGGTAGCGGTAAGGCTGTTTGCATCTAAAAAATTTGCCTGAACATATATGTTTTTCCAAATGTGAGGTATTCAGAATGAAGACGTTAACGGTGTTTGACCCGGCAATGTGCTGCAGTACCGGCGTATGTGGCTCAGATGTCGATCAGGTTCTGGTTGATTTTTCTGCTGATGTGCAGTGGCTGAAAGGACGTGGTGGACAGGTTGAACGTTACAACCTGGCGCAGCAGCCCATGAGCTTTGTGCAGAATGAGAAAGCGAAAGCATTCCTCGAAGCATCTGGAGCAGAAGGTCTTCCGCTACTGCTGTTGGACGGTGAAACGGTGATGGCAGGGCGATACCCAAAACGTGCTGAGCTGGCTCGCTGGTTCGGTATTCCGCTGGAGAAGGTAGGGTTAGCTCCCACCAGCTGCTGTGGTGGTAATACTTCCTGTTGCTGAATATGTCAGGAGGACATATGAAATTCTTACAGAATATCCCACCTTACCTGTTTTTTACCGGTAAGGGAGGTGTAGGTAAAACTTCTATTTCCTGCGCGACGGCAATCCGCCTTGCTGAACAGGGTAAGCGGGTTTTGCTGGTCAGTACCGATCCGGCCTCCAATGTCGGTCAGGTGTTCGATCAGGCTATCGGTAATACCATTCGCCCTGTGACGGCAGTTCCTGGGCTTTCTGCTCTGGAGATTGACCCGCAGGAAGCCGCCCAGCAATACCGCGCCAGAATCGTTGATCCTATCAAAGGTCTTCTGCCTGATGACGTTGTTAACAGTATCAGCGAGCAGCTTTCAGGAGCCTGTACCACTGAGATTGCGGCGTTTGATGAGTTCACCGGCTTATTGACAGACGCTTCCCTGCTGACCCGTTTCGATCACATCATTTTTGATACAGCGCCGACGGGCCACACGATTCGCCTTCTCCAGCTTCCCGGTGCCTGGAGTAGCTTCATTGAAAGTAATCCAGATGGTGCTTCCTGTCTTGGCCCAATGGCCGGGCTGGAAAAGCAGCGTGAGCAGTATGCTCATGCAGTAGAGGCGTTGTCCGATCCTGAACGTACCCGCCTGGTTCTGGTTGCACGACTGCAAAAATCTACGCTGCAGGAAGTCGCCCGCACCCATGAAGAACTGGCTGCAATTGGCCTGAAAAATCAGTACCTGGTTATTAATGGTGTGCTGCCTAAAACCGAAGCTGAACATGACGCCCTGGCCGCTGCGATATGGCAACGTGAGCAGGAGGTACTGGCAAATCTTCCTGCCGGTTTATCTGAGCTACCGACAGATACCCTATTACTACAGCCAGTCAATATGGTTGGTGTTTCAGCCTTGAAGGGACTGCTGGATACCGGTTCTGAGGCATTACCGCTCCCGGTAACGAACATCCAGTACACGCCTGAAAACTTATCGCTCTCTGACCTGGTCGATGATATCGCTCGCAGTGAGCACGGCCTGATTATGTTGATGGGCAAAGGTGGCGTAGGTAAAACCACGATGGCAGCGGCTATCGCCGTCAGGCTGGCAGACATGGGATTTGACGTGCATCTCACGACCTCTGATCCTGCTGCGCACCTGAGTACAACGCTGAACGGCAGCCTCAAAAACCTTCAGGTCAGCCGAATCAACCCTCACGATGAAACCGAACGTTATCGCCAGCATGTCCTTGAGACGAAGGGAAGAGATCTAGACGAAGCAGGGAAACGGCTGCTCGAAGAGGATTTACGTTCTCCTTGCACGGAAGAGATTGCGGTGTTCCAGGCGTTCTCACGCGTAATCCGTGAAGCAGGCAAACGGTTTGTGGTCATGGATACGGCACCTACCGGGCATACGCTATTACTGCTTGATGCTACCGGGGCTTATCACCGTGAGATTGCCAAGAAGATGGGGGATAAAGGTCATTTTACCACTCCGATGATGCAGCTTCAGGACCCGGAACGCACCAAAGTCCTGCTGGTCACTCTGCCTGAAACCACACCGGTACTGGAAGCGGCAAGCCTACAGGCTGACCTTGAAAGAGCGGGGATTCATCCGTGGGGCTGGATTATCAATAACAGCCTTTCCATTGCGGATACGCGTTCTCCGTTGCTTTGCCAGCGCGCCCGGCAGGAACGGCCTCAGATTGAGGCTGTTAAGAATCAGCACGCTGAGCGCATAGCGCTTGTTCCGGTGCTGGCGTCAGAGCCCGCCGGTATTAAAAAGCTCAGAGAGTTGATGAGTTAATTTTTTTGCATATACAGGGCGGCAAAGTCGCCCTGTCAGGAGGTTTTATGTTACTGGCAGGCGCTATTTTTGTCCTGACCATTGTTTTGGTTATCTGGCAACCAAAGGGATTAGGGATCGGCTGGAGTGCAATGCTGGGCGCGGGACTGGCTCTGATATCTGGCGTTGTGCATGTGGGCGATATTCCGGTGGTGTGGAATATCGTCTGGAACGCGACGGCGACCTTTATTGCCGTGATTATTATCAGCCTGCTGCTTGATGAATCAGGCTTTTTCGAATGGGCGGCATTGCATGTTTCGCGCTGGGGTAACGGTCGTGGCCGTTTGCTCTTTACGTATATCGTTCTGCTCGGTGCAGCGGTGGCGGCACTGTTTGCCAACGATGGTGCGGCACTTATTCTGACGCCGATAGTCATCGCCATGCTACTGGCATTAGGGTTCAGCAAAGGCACGACACTGGCATTCGTCATGGCTGCCGGGTTTATTGCCGATACAGCCAGCCTGCCGCTTATCGTGTCGAACCTGGTGAATATCGTCTCGGCGGACTTCTTTGGTCTGGGATTCACCGAATATGCGTCGGTAATGGTGCCGGTGGATATTGCAGCCATTGCTGCCACGCTGGTTATGCTGCATCTGTTCTTCCGCAAGGATATTCCGCCGACTTACGATCTGGCTCTCCTTAAGACACCGACAAAAGCAATAAAAGATCCTGCTACGTTCCGCACCGGCTGGATAGTTTTGATTCTTCTGCTGGTTGGTTTTTTCGTCCTCGAGCCGCTCGGGATTCCTGTAAGCGCAATTGCTGCAGTTGGGGCGGTAATACTGTTTACCGTGGCGAAACGAGGCCATGCCATTAACACCGGCAAAGTGCTACGTGGCGCACCCTGGCAGATCGTCATCTTCTCATTGGGGATGTACCTAGTGGTCTACGGTCTGCGCAACGCCGGGCTAACCGAATACCTTTCAGGTGTGCTGAACGTACTGGCGGATAGAGGACTCTGGGCTGCGACGCTGGGTACTGGGTTCCTGACGGCTTTCCTGTCTTCCATCATGAACAACATGCCTACCGTGCTGGTTGGCGCTCTTTCTATTGATGGAAGCACTGCAACTGGCGTTATTAAAGAGGCAATGATCTACGCCAACGTGATTGGCTGCGATCTGGGCCCGAAAATTACACCTATTGGTAGCCTGGCAACGCTGCTCTGGCTGCATGTACTTTCACAGAAGAATATGACCATCACCTGGGGATACTATTTCCGCACCGGGATCGTCATGACTCTGCCTGTGCTGTTTGTAACGCTGGCCGCGCTGGCGCTACGTCTCTCTTTCACTTTGTAATGAGATACTGATATGAGCAACATCACCATTTATCACAACCCGGCCTGCGGCACGTCGCGTAATACGCTGGAGTTGATCCGCAACAGCGGTAATGAGCCGACCGTTATTCTTTACCTTGAGACTCCACCTTCACGCGATGAGCTGGTCAAACTCATTGCGGATATGGGCATTTCCGTCCGTGCTTTGCTGCGTAAGAACGTCGAGCCGTATGAGGAACTGGGTCTTGCAGAAGATAAATTTACTGACGACCAGCTCATTGACTTTATGCTGCAGCATCCGATTCTGATCAACCGTCCGATCGTAGTGACGCCACTGGGAACTAAACTTTGCCGTCCTTCCGAGGTCGTTCTGGATATCCTTCCAGATGCTCAGAAAGCAGCTTTCACCAAAGAAGACGGTGAAAAAGTCGTTGATGATGCAGGTAAAAGACTGAAATAAAGATGAAGGGGGCATTTGCCCCCCTTCATTGTTACTTCGCCATTTCTTCCAGCAGGTCAATACCAACCGGCTCTTCGCTCTGTAGCGCTGTTAATGCAATACGCTTTGCATACTGCTCTTCCACATCAGAGATGAGAGGTAACTCGCGGTTCGCCCTGGTCTTCAGGAAAAGTGAAGACGGTTCAGCTGCCGCCAGGCTGTTATTAACAACCCATGCCCACGGCCCGATGCCAGCGCGACGCAGATCCTGCTGCAGGTTTGCTGCTTCCAGTACAGGTGTCGTTTCGGCAAGCGTCACGATAATCACCTTCGTCTTCTCCGGGTCCTGCAATTGCATCATTGGCGTCATCACATGGTCATGTGTTTGCCCCATCTGGCGCACCATTTCCCGGTGATAGGCTCCAGTCGCATCCAGTAGCAGAAGTGTGTGACCCGTTGGCGCGGTGTCCATAATGACAAAATGGTCGTCGGCCTCTTTGATGATCCGTGAGAATGTCTGGAAGACAGCAATCTCTTCAGTGCATGGCGAGCGGAGGTCTTCCTCCAGCACCGCCAGCCCTTCCGCATCTAACCCTTTGCCCTGATTTTCCAGAACAAAACGACGATAGTGCTCTGTCTCTACCTTCGGGTCGATACGGCTGACCTGAAGATTGGGCAGCGAGCCATCCAGGGGAACACCACACCAGCGATCGTATGGCGCAGTCTGCACCGTTCTGGCACCTGTCAGACGACCATTACCGTCGAGAGCGAGAAAGGATTTGACGAACATATTCTAGGCTCCAGCCAACCAACACGCAGGCATAAGCCGTCCCTGAAGGGCAGACAAAAGCCATGCGGTTGAAAGGTTTAAAGGGTTTGAGAGGGTGATAGTGCTGCGGTTGTCACACTATAGAGTTCTGGCGTAAAAAAAGTCAGACATCTCGGCATTTATCAACTCGTCCAACGCTCCTCTGAAATTTGCGGGATCGGTTTAGTTTCAGGTGGGGGCGCTGAGGCCCCCGATTTATCTTACTCAGGATTGTGCGGTGTAATAGACGAAAGCCAGCTTGTTGCCATCGGGATCTCTAACATAAGCGCTGTAGAAACCTTCGCCGTAATGCGGGCGCAGGCCAGGTGCTCCCTCGTCCGTGCCGCCCTGGTTTAAAGCGAGCGCGTGAAGCTGCTGGATATGTTCGGCAGAGCGGGCAATCAGGGCGACCATCACACCATTTCCGGTCGTGGCATCCTGTTTATCAAAAGGTCTGCCGATACCCAGTGCCGTCGTGTTATTACCGTTGAAAACGCCCCACCATGCGACGTCCTCATTCCTGCCGCCACGGGGATACCCCAGCATATCCATCAGCGGATCGTAGAATGTAATGGCGCGTGGCAGGTCGTTGGTTCCAAGCATAATGTAAGAAAACATGGGCTCTCCTTAATGGATTCAGGGGGGAGTGACTATAATCAGCTCAAATCACTCGTCCGCTTTATGAGCCCAGGCGGGCATTGCCGTCAGATAACGTTTTGCCCGCTTCTGTGCTTCTTCCGGGCCGACTTTTTGCCAGGAATCAAGGAAGCTGGCTAAGCCTGATACCGCTTCTTCCCAGGGTTTAAGATTGCCGTTGCTGTCGCAGCAGTACGCGCAATATTTATCACTGGCACTGTGTGCATCGGGTGCCGACATCGGCATTCCGCAAGCCTGACAGAACTGTTCATGTTGTGACATATGATGCTCCTTATGATGACATCCTGATTAATAAACATACTGAATATGTATTGTGCAGGTGATGCATCAGATCAAAGCAAAGGCGAAGCTCCCGGTATCTCCAGTCAGAAATACCGGGAACCTGTTCTTACCTGGCGATGAGCGCGAACACGCCCCAGCCAAAGTATTCCCGCGCGTACGTTACGTGGCGTTTCGGCGAGATGTTTAGCTCGGCCCTGACTTCGGCGGCGAAGTCGTCGTCAGGATTGGCGTCCAGCCAGCGGCGCATGGTCAGCCATTTCGCAGCTTCATATCGGTCCCAGCCCTCCTGGTCTGCCAGCACCATTTCCACTACGTCGTAGCCGAGTTTATCGAATGCACTCACAAGTCCTGGCAGCGTCAGGAAATCGCTTGTCGAGCTGACGCCGCAGGCCTGGGCTATCTCGTCCGTTGCCGGAAGCTGACGCCAGTAAGGTTCACCGATGAGCATGATCCCGCCCGGTTTAAGGCTCTGCGCCAGCAGTTCGACTGTCCCGGCAAAGCCTCCGGCAATCCGGGTCGCGCCGACGCAGGCTGCTACGTCACATTTTTCATTGGCGACGTAACCCGCCGCATCATTATGAATAAAATGTACGCGTTCGCTGACGCCGAGTTCTTCCGCGCGGTGTATGGCCTGCGCGGTGAAGAGCGAACTCATGTCGATGCCAGTCCCCGTAATGCCATGATCCCGGGCCCAGGTGCAGAGCATCTCGCCCGAGCCGCTGCCGAGGTCCAGAATGCGGGTCTCCGGTTTCATACGCAGCACACGACCCAGCGTGGCGTACTTCTCTTCGGTGAACGGGTTATGGATGCGGTGTTCACTTTCGCTGATGGTAAAAATACGTGGGATATCCATTATTTAATTCCTGTTATTGGGTTAAGCACCAAAAAAGGGCACAACAAGATTGTTATTCACGCCAGTGCTCCGGTTTCATCAGGGCCTGCGCGCACTGGATGTGGCCGGTCACGTTCATGGGCTGAGCGGTGAGTGATTGCATCATCCAGCAGGCTTTGTGCTCCCCCCGGGATGGGATAAGGTGCCGGATAGCCTTTGTCTCCGGCACAGGGTTCGAACCCATGTCTGGGGTAATAGGTGGCGTGGCCGAGCACAAATACTGTCTGGCAGCCCATCAACCTCAGGTGCTCGATGCCAGTGCGTATCAACCGTCGTCCCACGCCCATCCCCCTGGTATTCCGGTATGACTGCCAGGGGAGCGAGGATATGCATCAGCGGTGAATCCATTTCCCCTTTGAAGGTTGCCCGGGTAAATAAAATATGCCCGACGGCTTTGCCTTCATGTCGGGCCAGCAGCGATAACGCAGGGCGCGCGCTTTCATCCTCAAGTAAAGAGGCCGTTAAATCGGCTTCTTTGCTGAAGCCAAATGCGCGGGTTTCGACTTCCCGGATATCACTGGCATCACTTTCATCTGTGATTTGAAAAGTGAAGTGGTGTGCTGTCATAGAAACTCTCCTTAGCGATTATCGAGCTGAGCGCGAACGTTATTCAGCCCGGTAGTGTTGATTCGATAGGGCTGACCATTGACGGACTTGATAAGTTTTTTGGTTTTGAGTTTTTTGAAGACGGCGAGCGTGCAGTCGGTCAGCAACAGCCCTTCGCGGGTGTAGCATTCAACGGAAGTGACGCGGCCTGAAGAATCGCGGACGTGCGCAATACGTCCACCTTTAGCGAGAACGTGTAACGTACGTTGTTCCTGACGGGATAAATTCATACTGAAGAACCTGTTTAATCATCATGTGCAAAACGTGCAAACACACAGCGGTGTCCGCATTCGATTTCGGCGCATTGATAATCAGTCCGGCCTGAAAAGGTCGGTAAGCTGATTATCGGATGATTACATTCTCCAGCATCAAAGCCTCGGGTAGAGATGAAAGGTATTTACGGAGCGAATAATAACACGTAGTTTTAGCAGGGATATGTTTCAGTAGAAAAAGTGTGATGTACTTCGGAAATCGAACGCCAGCTCATTTACTGAAAAAAGGCAGGTGCACTGTCGAATGCAGGTTTTAGTACCCCTTATATGGCCTCATTGGCTTTTCCCCTCCGGAGGTTATTCTCCTTTTGTTAAATCCAGAACATAAATATGCTCACCCATCTTCGATGCCTGAAAAGTTGAAGCCAATCCTGATAAGTAATTTTATTGAAAGGGTATTTTCCGGATCCACACCGGCTTTGATGAGTGAAAAACCGTTCTCTTTTATCCAGTCGATCGTGGCGGTAATTGCTTCAATTGCATATCCCTGGCGAGCATAAGCGGGACTGATGGTATAGCCGAGCCAAAACACATCGCATTGCTGACGTAAATAAATATCACCAATCAAAACCTGCGTCAGCTTGTTGACAATGGCCAATTGAATACCGCGAGCAAGTGTAAGAACTCCCAGCAACTCTGCTTCATAGTCCTCTTTTGTTAGCCCCTTAAATCCCTGATATTTCATCCACTCAGCATCATTACGATACACCATAAAACTATCAATTTCGTGTGACTGAAATGGTCGAATGATGCATCTTGACGATATTATTTGCATAAGGCTTCCTGTTTAATGATTCTCCTGCCCCAGTCTCTGCGACTACAAGAGTTACCGCCTGACGCTACTCCCGACGGCTACTCTCTGACTATGTCCGGTGCGTCGCCGCTTTCATACACAACACGAAAACTGTCAGTTTGATTTTCAACCCTCATCGGCATAGAACACAAACGCCAGCTTATTCCCGTCCGGATCGCGTACATAGGCACTATGGAATCCCTGTCCGTATTGTGGCCTGTGCCCCGGTGTACCTTCATCCCTGGCACCCAGACTGATAGCAAGTTCGTACAACTGCTGGATGTGTTCAAACGAGTGGGTATTCAGTGCGACCATCGTGCCATTACCAACGCTCGCTGGTTGCTGGTTAAAGGGCCTGCCGACGCACAATCCGATGGTATGGTTATTGCTGAACGTCCCCCAGGATGCGCCTTCTTCATTACGGCCTGCCTTTGGATGTCCAAGCAATTCCATCAGCGGATCGTAGAACCTTATGGCGCGCTGTAGATCGTTAGTACCCAGCATCACGTAAGAAAACATAAACCCTCCTTAATCTCTTTTGCATTATTGCTCCTGGCAGCCTACCGGTGATACTGACTGCCCCTGGTGCTGCTTGCCCAGTTTAAGCAGACCGGAAACCAATAGATGACGGCTATACCGGCTAGCAGTGCCGCGTAGTGGAAGGTCATCCTGCCGCCAGCAGAAAGTAAATCCATCGAGTTGCATCACCGGAAAGAGTAAATGCGCTCTAAGCAAGAATACAGGCGGATATCGGCATCTCATAGGCCTGACAAAACTGTTCGTGCTATGTCATAACACGCACCTTCTGTCGTTTAATTGTCTACTAAATATACAGAATTGCTGCGCGGCGTTTAGCGGGTCAGATCAAGAGATGCTGCTGATAACATTATGAATATTGACTCAACTCATATGTCCAATGAATGCCGCTTTGATAGTCTTACTGTATCTCTTTGGTCGTTGACAGGATTGTAACGTTGGAAATCTTTTTTTAACCCGCTGAAAAATAACTCTTAAATATTTTTCGAACATAAACATCTATGGTCCGTTCAGTGCGGATCCGGTTTTGTATGGGTTAAAAAAAGGTACGTTATGAAAGTTACATGGACCGTCACGCCTGTGGGGTATCAGCGCATCGCGAAACGCTGCCCTTCATGCAGCATTAAACGGGACTTTTTGCCTTCGGGGGGCATTTCGGGTTAATTCGCAAAAGAAGGTGCTGGACGTGTGGAGTATCTACAAATGCACACACTGCGATTACACCTGGAATATATCCCTGTTTACGCGCCTGCACGTCAGCAAAATTGACCGCGAACTTCATCACCGATTGATGATGAACGATGCAGCCACGGTTCTACATTTTGCCTATGACACAGCTACGCTGAAGCGAAATAATGCCGAGCTATCGGGTCGGCCTGATTTTACCGTTCAGGAACGCTGGCCGGTAAGCATCACTGCCCACCAGCGGGTCCGCGTTAGTGTCAGGATTTCCCGTTCATTCCAGGTCAGCCTGTTGTCGATTTTGAAGCAGCAGCTCATGCTGAGCGCTGGTGAAATTCAGAGAAGGGTTGCAGTAGGGCATATAGGTGGAGTTACGCTGAAAATGCTTAAATCGAGAAAGCTGAAGGCAGCGGAATATCACTTCCAGCTATCTGCGGAAACGATGTTCGCCCGGCGCAGGATCGTTCTGACGCATCGTTAAAAGTAAGAAGCTCATCTTGAGGTCGGTTGTGCCAGTAGGGTAATGGCTTAGCAGAAGGACAGATTCAAGATGAGCTTCAGGTGAATTACATTGCCTGTGACATAAGCTACAGGCAGTGATGAAACTTAGGGGGGAAATATGAATGAGCATGCGGTTCTGAAATTGCTTAAAGAGCTGGATATATCTTTTCAGTACATATCACATCCGGAAGTGAAGACGGTCGCTGACCATGCGAGTTTTGCTGCGGATTTTCCGGCACAGTTGCTGAAGAACCTGTTACTCAAAAATAGTTCTGGTAAGCATTTCTACCTGTATGTTCTTGATGGCAATAAAAAAGGCAGATCTTCGCGAGTTAGCGCTCCAGCGTAATGAATCGCGTCTGTCTTTCGCTAAACCAGACGAGTTAATAGAAATACTCGGTGTGGAACCTAGCGGGGTTACGCCTTTCGCTATTGCACATAACAAGGAGAAGGATATTCGAATTGTTATCGATACTTCTGTATCAGCGAGTCGGTCACTGGGTTTTCACCCTCTGATTAACACAGCTTCGGTTTGTATTTCCAAACAAGACTTATTGCGCCTACTGACATTTTTGGATTACTCCCCCGTTGATGTTCAGACCGATAGCGTGCTCTTAGTACTCGCGCGAACAACGGATGCGTTCTAATAGCCAGTCTTCGACTTCACTCTGTCGCCAGCGGGAGCTGCGGCCCAGCTTAATCGGCTTCGGGAATAGGCCATCTTTAATCAGCTTGTAAAACCACTTATCTGTCAGCCCCGTTAGCTTCGTGATGAACCGCATATCCACCAGGTGGTCATCAAGCAAAGAAATTTGTTCTGTCATGATGCTGTCTTCCATTGTGGGATCATCCTGAGCTGGCGGTTGATTGCTCGTTACCACCAGCCCTTCCACATCAATGGATTGATACGTAAAAAAAGTGCAGAACGCGAGCTACACCGTGCGAGGACGCCCCAGTCCGCTGGGCGGCGGTACCTCACTGGCTCCGTAGTAATAGTGACCGTGCTTTTGTTCTTCTTTGGCAAGGTAGCTGATGATGTAGCGCAGGTTATCGATGGCTTCGGTATCATCGTAGTTCACTGGCTTATCAATACTGACTTCATAAGTGGACTTGTATTCGCAGCGGTTGTAATAGCCTTCTCGTTGCGTTATTTCCCGCCATATTGTTCCTACTCTCTCAGCTATTGGGTAGGTAGCCTGATTAAGGTGCCTGTCGAGATAGAACACGATATGGGCATGGCACCCGTGGTCTACAGAGTTCTCGAGAACCCAGAAATATCCTGCCAGATTTGTGTGCTGCAGGGTGCGTTCAACCAGCATGCGCACCTCGCGCTCGGTTTCATTCCATGAATGACGTTTATAGCGCTCTGTACCTTTTTGATAGAACAGGTCGAGTCTGAGTGCCTGTATTCGGGAGTATCGGTTCAGTAGCTGATTCAGGTGGTCATTGAGTAGAGACAGCAGAAACCAGTTCATCGTGTATCTGGAATTAAAAGGGTAAGGTGTGTGCATTGATTTATCCTTTGTCAGGTGGAGTACAAAGGATTGGGATAAGATGTAATTTTTAAGAGAAGCAGGGATACGGCAGATACAGGGAACTATGTATCCAGGGGAATACAGGCAGGGTTAATGAATGAGGGAAGAAGCTGTGAACAGGGTGGTATAGAAACAGGGAGCCCCCTTTAATTATACTAAAAACCCAAATGTTCATATCTGCTGGTGAACGATTCTAATGAGGTGAAAAGAGGAGGGTCATAGAGTGAAAATAACAGGAATAATGCAGTAAGGTGTCAGAGTTTTATCACAATAAAATCAGTAGGATATCAGTAAAAAACCAGCCATTCCTCAGCCTGTGACCTGCCTCCCTCTACCTAAAAGATACTCATGCTAATCTGTGTTCAGGAGCCAGAATTAGAGGGAAGAGACGATGTTGCATTACGATATGATCCGCTACGAGATAATGTACCTAAAAATGCTTGGTGCGCTTTCCAACACTGATTACTCCTTACAGTGGAGTACTTATGATTCGCCGGATCAGTTTCGACGTTTAATCTCTGAGATCCTTGAACGGCATTTCCTAGGCGATCAGGACAGGATCAAAGTTGGTCGGAAAACTCTTAAAGAATGGGCTGAGCTGCTACTGATTGATAAAGATTATTTTGATTGTTTTAAAGGTACACCAAGAGCATTGTGGTTTGCTCACCATTATATTTTTGAATACCCAGTATTATCTGCAGGGCTGACGCTTGGTGGGTTGGGGAATGACGTCGGTGGTTCTGGTAGTTTTAATTCTCTTTTAATGGATGATAATATCTTCACAAATATTGATTTCTCTAATTTGAATATCGACCTGGACGATATAGATTGGGACCTGATAAAAAATCCACAGGCTACTGCTTCGAAAAAACCGAAACGCGTTTTCTCCCGATTCTATCTGAACGCGGGAGCAAGTACCGATCTGTACAACCCCACTCCGGTAACTGAGCGTGAACTCATCAATGGTGTGATGAGGTTCATTGATGAAGCTCCATGCTCACTTGGAGATAAGATCACTTATTTCAAAAAACTGCATGAACGCTGGCTTGAGCAATATGATTTTTTTCTGACAGATTTTGACTGGATATCACGTGATGATGAAACTCAGTTAGTTTATCTCTGGGACTATCTCAAAGGAAAAGGACGAATAGCGGGCTATCTTCGCCCTTATAATATGTCTATGCGTTATGACATGATTATTGCGGCTATAGATGTGTGGAACGTCCAACCTGAAGAGAAGCTGGAGTTTATTGAGAAGATGAAACATGCCTGGCAAGCGGCGAAATCTTATCGGCGATCTGCTAAATAGCGTTGTGATCTCAGTGGTTTCTTCGTCTGATTTCTCAGTATTGTAATGAATCTTAATGGACCAAGGTCTATAGCTATCTCTCTCTTGTCCCGTTACGTAGAGAGCACATACTTGTTAAAGATTAATATGGCGGGGTATGGATGATGGAGCGGTTTCCTGTTTACTAGAATATATGTTTTTGGCTCGAATCTTACAAGCTAACTGAGCTGAAGGTACGCTGTGAGCGAAAAACGGACCTTCAAATCCGAACCGGTTTAATTGATTAACCTTGGCTGTCAGTCAACCCATCGTTAGCATGAATCCGATCGAAAATTCCTTATCGCATTTTTTACAAATACGCAGTGGCAAGAAAGATAGACTCTGGCTCGTGACAAGTAGAGTTGTTCATTTGTATAAAGAGACTTCGCCTTCAGGACGCGTTTTGAACCTGCGATGCATCCACAGGTATTGCTCAGGAGCACGGAGAATTTCACGCTCGATGATCTTGTTCATATAAGCCGCTGCGGCGACCTTGTCTTCCCCTGGATAGCCTGACAACGGCTTGCTGATATACATGTGATAACCTTTTTTTATCGCTACGTCGAATCATGCTAAGTGTGATCAAGGGCGCACCAGCGAGTTTTGAAAGAACATACGTTCCGTTCGTCGTTGCTGCTTTTTTTTACCGAGAAAAAAGGTGCAAAAACGCTTCCTTTAGACCCATAATCCTGGTCTGGTGCAAACCAAACGGCTTCACCTGCTTTTAGCGCATGAACAAAACCTGATAAATTACGTCGATTAATCATAGCCTTATTTGAACGCATACGCCCTTTTGTCTGTACCCATTCCATTAATGGATCATTGTGTGGGCGATACGTTGCCATCATAGGATGGCATAACCCCATTACTCTTCCACACAACTCAAGGGACATAAAATGAATCCCGACAACCATTACTCCTCTTGTCGCACCGGTCAGGTTTTCAAGCCCTTCGACATCAAACCATTTTTTGACTCTCGCATCGCTCCAGAACCAGGCCATTCCTGTTTCCATCAGTCCCAGCCCGAGAGAAACAAAGTTTTTATTGACCATCTGGCTCCGGGCAAACGGTGTCATCTCGGGAAAGCACAGTTCGATATTTCTAATCGCAATCCGTTCCCGGCGTTTCAGAAAGGGTCTTGATATTTTTCCAAGGCCAGAGCCCAGAATATGTAAAACCGGGTAAGGAAGTTGAACGAGAAGCCACAGCAGACCCAAACCAGACCAGGTAAGCCAGTGACGAGGATGAAGTAAATTATGAGTAAAAGTCTGTGCCATAAATTTCCTTAATGCTAATGAAGGTTATAACGCAAAAGGAAAACAATGAGGCAATTCGTCTTTAGCGATACATTTTGTTTTAGATGATTTAAATTCATCTAAATTCAGGAAAAAATATTTTCCAGTGGCTGGTGAATAATTTAAAGAACCAGGAGTGAATTGTAAGCCAGTAAATTTATCCTGTTATAAATCCATGGTTTTATCATTGATACTCAAGGAATTGTCTTCTTGATTCATCATCATCAAGGTACTCAAAAGAAAGAAGCCGAATTTTGGTAAGTTTACAAAACCACTCACAATCGTTTCGTTGAATAATTTCGTCTGGTTTGAAACATATCCCGGATGCCACCCGAATAATCGCATATTTACCATTACTAAACCTGACCCTGTGAATACAGAAAGGTTGGCCAGCCTGTCCGTGACAGCTGTTCGACATAATATGCCCTTCAATAAAAACAGATTTTTTAGATTTCATTATCATACCCTCGACAACAGCAGTACAGGAGGAATGTTGTCATTTTCCGACATCACTGACGTTAAGTGGCAGAAGCTGATCAGCCGCCGATACACCAGCATTCTGAAGGTCTGAACAACAGTCCGCAGGCAGGGCACTCAAGAACCGCATCTTTTCTTAGTTTACCTGCTTTCTGATCGGCTCTGTGTGCACATACCGGACAGGCAACATGAACCGGTCTTTCTTTAAAATACCTGAGCCCATTTGTATAAGACATAAATAATTCTCTGAGGAATAGAGTAATTATTATACGCTTTAATAAAAAAATAACTGGCATAAGTTATGTTAAGTTGTGTCTGAATCAGGATATCAGATATTGAAAATTGAACGTCTTATTTATGATACACTACCCTTCCGTGAGAAATTTAAGATGAAATCAGAAGACACCCTTGACTGGTATCCGGCACAATTACCGCCTGTGAAAATTATTCTTGGAGAAGCCGTGCTGGCTGTGGGTAAACAGGGCCGACCGATTAATACCCGCACCTTGCTGGAATACCTTCAGGTCATACAGGACAAACAAAAAAGGCGGGATGACAAAATCGCCATGCAGACTGCGATTGATGTTCTCAGGGATAATCAGCGCATTAACGGCAGACGTTAATGCACCTCCGGGATCAGTGTCAGTTCTGAATGATCTCAACCGTATGGTTTTGTCCATCATCCTTCAGCGGTATTCTGTCATCAGGGAGGAGAACACCATCCAGCGTCACGCAATATTCTGCATCGCCGCGTGAAACACTAATCTGATAATGGCTTTCACCATATTGATATGCCATAGAAAAAGAGGACCACTCATCCGGTAACCTGGCATGAACACTAAAGTCAGTGCCGGAACGTTTTATCCCCAGTAATCCCTCGGTAAGTAAACGCCAGGCCCAGGCTGCGGAACCGGTATACCAGCTCCACCCTGCACGTCCGGTATGGGGAGCGACACTGTAGACATCAGCACTCATGACATAAGGCTCAGCTTTATAAATCCCGACAGAGTCCGCATTCAGGGTATGATTTATAGGGCTGAGCATTGACCAGAGTTGCCAGGCTCGTTCGGTATTCCCCATTCGGGCAAAGGCCATCACTGCCCAGATGGCGCCATGCGTATACTGCCCTCCGTTTTCCCGCACGCCGGGCAGGTACCCCTGTATGTAGCCCGGATTTGGACCGTGTCCGTCGAAAGGAGGCGTTAACAGTTTGATCAGCCCTCCTTCGTTATCCACAAGGTGCTTATCCAGCGCCTGCATGGCCTTTGCGCACCGTCCCGGGCTCGCGGCGCCGGACAATACAGACCAGCTCTGTGCAATCGCATCAATCCGGCAGTCCTGTGAGGTTTTCGATCCCAGGGGAGTACCATCGTCAAAATACCCGCGCCGGTACCATTCCCCATCCCAGGCGTGGGCTTCGAGATTACTTTGCAGGCGCAGAGCCTGTGAACGGCACATCGCGGCGACGCTTTCATCCAGCCTGTGCTCCGCCAGCGCTGCAAACCGCTGCAAAATGTCGTACAGGAAGAAGCCCAGCCAGACGCTTTCACCTTTGCCTTCGATACCCACCCGGTTCATCCCGTCATTCCAGTCACCAGCCCCCATCAGCGGCAGGCCATGCTCCCCGAAGCGAAGTCCATAGTGAATAGCTTTGACGCAGTGTAACCAGAGTGTCTCTTCGGTGCCGCTGATGACCGGCGTGTCATAGACAGACTCTTCACCAGGCTGAAGCGAGCGTCCTTCCAGATAAGGAATGCGTATTTCCAGTGCATCCATATCCCCCCGTCGTTTCAACATAGTGGCAAACAGCAAGCGGCAGCCAAAGATAGTCATCGGAACAGCGGGTACGCACACCGTTGCCGTGTGGCGGGTGCCACCAGTGCTGCACATCCCCCCTCGATAAACTGCCGTGATGCACAGAGTATTATCTGTTCACGCATCCGGTCCGGAGCAGCGTGGCTCAGAGCCAGCGTATCCTGCAGCTGATCGCGAAAACCAAATGCACCGCCAGACTGATAGTAGCCACTCCGGGCCATAAGACGGCAGGCGACCGTCTGATAAAGCAGCCAACCATTAACCAGTAAATTTACGGACGTGTCGGGGGTGTTAACTACGATTTTATCGAGAACATTGTGCCAGTGATTATGAATCCGGTTCAGCTCCTGGCGGACCGTATCCTCGTTCATGTAGCGGGCCAGCGTCTCCTGAGCACAAACATCATTCTCCTCTGCGCCGAGGATAAAAATAAACGTCCTCTGGTCCCCGTCAATTAATGTAACCGCCGATTGCACCGCTCCGCAGGGATCCAGACCGGCCCCCCGTCTTACCAGAAAGCTTTTGCAGTTTCATGGCCGAAGGGGCGTGAAGGGAACCATTACGGCCAATAAACTCCCGGCGATCCCCTGTCAGAGAACAGTCATTACCGCTGACGGCAAAAAATGCAGTTCGGCCGCCACCATTATCACCATAAAAGTTATTCGCAAGCACCCCGCAGCCACCGGGCGTTCTGGCCACATGTGTCACAATGTGAGGGGCTGAGCGCGTTCGTGTTTCTCCGAGCGTCCACTCTACATAGCCTGTGACGGAAAGTTGACGTGTCCGTCCCGAGGAGTTACTGAGCGTCAGGAGCACCAGTTTAACCGGATCTTCTTCAGCAACCAGGACCGTCAACTCGCTGTCTATACCACTCTCACGATGGGCAAAAACGCTGTAGCCAAAACCATGGCGGGTCAGGTAGTCACCGTGTCCGCGAACAGGTAAAGCCGTCGGCGACCAGCACTCCCCGCTCTCTTCATCGCGCAGGTAAAATGCCTCGCCGCTGCGATCGCTCACCGGATCGTTCTCCCACGGCGTCAACCGGTATTCATGGGCATTCTCATACCAGGTATAGGCCTGCCCTGCCTCTGAGATCACACTGCCAAAACGAGAATTTGCCAGTATGTTCGACCAGGGAGCCGGTGTAAGCGCATTTTCCCGAAGGACGATCTGATACTCCCGCCCATCCTGAGAAAATCCACCGTACCCATTGAAATGGCATAACTGACTGGTATCAGGGCTCCAGTCCGTATGTTGATTACGCTCGCGCACAGCACGCGGAATGAATGCCCTTGCCGGCGATTTCAGGGTATGAATACGCTGGTTAAGCTGCTCATTAATACCCCCCTGCGCGGTCATCAAGATAAAGACAGGCCACGCTCATCAAAAGCAACTTATCCTCAGCGGAGAGATGCTCACCGTTCCGGACAAAAAAGCCCGCCCTTTTTTATCCAGCAGACTGGCTTCAGACCCGGCATAAATTAACTCCATAATCTGATTTTGTAATCCCTGCTGGTAGCCGCCGGGGCTGTTATTCAGGATAACCAAATCAACATCCAGCCCTTTCTGTCTCCAGTAACGGTGTGCCTGAATCAGTGTGGTCACTGAGGTGATACTTTCCTCGCTGGTTATACTCAGCAGCACTATCGGCAGATCCCCTGAAATTGCCCAGCCCCACAGTCCGGACTGGCCACGCCGGTTGCGGCCTATCGCCTGGCCTTCGGCGCGCAGCTCCTGGACAGGGTAAAGCACAGCGCTGGCGAGACTATTGAACAACGTGGCATCATCTTCACTGGCGTTCATCTGGCGCAATACCACCAGACTGTGAGACCAGGCCAGTTCAAAGACGCGATCGGCAATAGGGTAATCGCGATATTTCTCCAGCAACGCCAGGCTCTGCTGACGGGTCTCGCTGATGCCATAAATGATATCAATCGTAACCGGCTGCCCTGGCTGCAGAATGATGGCGTTGCGAATTGCCAGTATCGGATCCAGCACCGAGCCCGACGTGTTGCCTAGCATCCCTCCCGTCTCTATTGCCTGTGCATTCGCAGGGTTTCTGCCACGTCCAATAAACCTTGCCCTGTCCGTTTCAAACGACACGTTATGTCGGTTATCGCCGTGCACCACCATCATGTGAAACAGGCAAGGGCCCGGTTCATCCGGTGAGCGCGGGCGCCGGTGGCAAAGAATAGCGTCACGCTCAGGAGCCAGCTCAGTCTGAATAAACAAATTGCTGAATGCCGGGTGTGCCAGATCGCTGGCATCAGGTGCCAGTACCACTTCAGCATAGGTTGTCAGCTCCAGAGAGCGAGGCTTACGACCACGATGAATCAGTGTGAGCCGTCGCAATTCAACATCATCCTCCGGAGAGATCACCACCTGAGTTTTGACGCTGAGTCCCCCCTAAGCTGCGTCTGAATTCTGCCCCCCGCATCGGTGAACAACACTTCCTCGTCTTGTCCGCTGGTGTAGCCTGTTGGTTGCCAAGTATTGCTCCACACATCTCCCGTCTGGGTATCGCGGATGTAGCAGAATGCTCCCCAGTTATCACGGGTGGTATCACTGCGCCAGCGCGTTAGTGCAATATCATTCCAGCGACTGTAACCACCGCCGCCCGCGGTCAACATCAGATGATAATGGCCGTTGGACAGGAGTTGAATATCCGGGGGAGGGGGTATCCACGCTATAGAAAATACGGGGTTCATAGCGAACGGGTTTGACCATGCCCTCATGAGATTCAAAATGACGGCGCGGACTGTACAGATCGACCGCATCCGGCACGCGCTCCTGTAACAGCAGACTCGCTGACCGGAATACCGTGCTGGACATAAAGCGTTCAGTCATGGGGGGCGTCAAGCAGCACATGAGCCAGCGCCTGAAATGCCATACCCTGGTGATGCGCCATCCAGGACTGTACCACCGCATAGAGCTGACCGGTTGCAAGACGTGAGGGGGTATAGTCCAGCGCTTCATAAAAACCGTATTCTCCGCGTGCACCATTTTTTTGCAGCCTGAACAGGTTCTCACAGGCTCTCTGTGGGGAAACCATCAGCGCCAGCAGCGTGGCGTAAGGAGCAACAACCATGTCATCGGCAAGTCCCCTGCGTAGACCGAGCCCCGGTACGCCAAATGCCTGATACTGATAATTATGCTGAACATCAAAAGCATGATAGCCAGACTCTGAAACACCCCATGGTACCCCGCGTTCTTTCCCCCAATGAATCTGGCGCATAACCGCCGACTGACTCATTTCATCGAGCAGACTGCCGGGCCAGGTGGGCATCACCAGATTCGGCATCAGATATTCAAACATGGATCCGCTCCATGACATCAGGGCAGTTTCATTATCAATCGTGGTAAACAATCGACCCAGCGCGTACCAGCTTTTAAGAGGCAGCTGATTAGTCGCAATGGCAAGAAAACTGGTCAGGCGGATTTCAGACGGCAGGAGATCGTAGTGGCTTTTGTCAGGCATATTGGTGTCACAGTTATAACCGACGCTGAGCAGACTGGTTGCTTCACTGTACAGAAAGGCGAAATCCATCCGGGCATGCTCATCCAGCCGCTGTTCCAGCTCGGTGATAATATTGAGTCGCATTCGGGCCTGCTCCGCCACTGACGCCGGAGGCGTTCCTGTACCGGTTAATGTCGGACGGGCAAGCTCGCTCAGCGTCGGCAGCGTCTGTTCATTCCAGGATGCAGGCAACCAGCCAAGCAACAGAGACCACTCATGGCAAAGCTGAACCAGTTGATGCTCCAGATGTCCAGCCCAGCGCATCTGAAGAGGAGATCCCTGATGACATGCGCTGGTCAGATGGTTGCACTGGGTGCGCATGCTTTTCAGTTCGCTGAAAAGCGCCTGCGGAGAGAGCGACACCGCGTTCAGGCAATGCTTGCGCAGCAGTCTCAGGCTGTCAGGTGGGTTCTTACCCCACTGTTTTTCCAGAATATCCAGCGTATCGTTCAGTCCTGCCAGTATCTGTTGGTTGCTTAAAACAGGCTGATGACGCATGGCGGACAGGCCTGCACGCAGGGTCAATAAATGCCCGGCCATATTGCCGCTGTCGACGCTGGAGATATAGCGTGGACTTAGGGGGGGCCAGCGTACGGGTGTCATACCAGTTGTAGAGATGGCCCCGGTAGTGCTCCATTTTATCCATCGTGTCGAGCGTGAGCGACACGCGCCGGAGCACCTCTCCGCCAGGCAGGTAGCCAAAGTCCCATGCCGTCAGGTTAGCCATAAGTGAAAGACCAATATTGGTAGGAGAAGTTCGGTGTGCCACCGTCGGTTGTGGTATTTCCTGATAATTATCAGGCGGAAGCCAGTTCTCTTTTGCTGTGGCAAATGTTTCAAAAAAAGCCCAGATTTCACGGCTTGTCTGGCGTAACAGCTGTTTTTGTTCCTGATTAGGCGAAAAAACCTTACGCACGGGCTGGCGACTCAGCCAGCTCATCAGCAGCGGTGCCACACACCATACCAAACCGATCGGTAACGCAATCCCCAGCAGCTGTGGGGCAAATTGTCCGGTCAGTATTGTCAGCGCCACGCCACCGGCAACGTTCAGCCACATCGCCTGATAAAAACGTGCAACAGTGGGTCTGGCCTGACTGCTGTCCTGGCTGTGGCTGACCCACTGGCTGAGGTGACGCCTGCTTATCCCCAGTCGCCATAGCGTCACGGCGATCGCTTTCAGCGAATATCCGGCTTCGTGCGGCAGTATCGCAAAATTAAGGCTGATACCTGACAGACGCTTTAGCGCGCCCGCCCCCCACCATTAACAGATGCGGCTTCACGCGGCGACGCAGAGGTTTATGCAGAAGGTCGTGGCTGATGCAGAGGATGGCTGGCAACAGCCATATCAGCAACAGTATGCCCAGCCAGTAAACCGGGTTGGGTACCCAAAGCAGAGCGAAGAACAGCAATATCAGTAAGGAGGGGGGCGACCAGACTGCGACGTAGATTATCGAGTAATTTCCAGTAAGAAAGCGCGGTCAGCGGATTCCTGACCCGGGTTCCATCGGCTTTTCTGACGCGTGGTTTTAGCCAGTTAAGCAGTTGCCAGTCACCCCGGATCCAGCGTGAACGTCGTGCAACATCCGACAGATAATTATTAGGGTACTGTTCGTACAGTAACACCTCGCTCAGCAGACCCGAACGTGCATAGCATCCTTCAAGCAGATCGTGGCTGAGTACCAGATTTTCCGGGCAGATGTTGGTAGTGGCCTGCATAAAAATATCAACATCGTAAATCCCTTTGCCCACAAACGAGCCTTCCCCAAAGAGATCCTGATAAATATCCGAAGACATCATCGAATAAGGGTTATTGCCCGGTACGCTGCTGCGCAGGGCTGCGTAACGCCCCTGACCGTTGCGTGGTATCTCCTCCGCAAGACCGGGCTGTAAAATACCGAATCCTTTGACAACCCTCTGGCGTACCGGATCATACTCAGGCGTATTCAGCGGATGCGCCATCGTCGCGACGAGTTTGTGTGCCGTATCGCGCGGGAGCACCGTATCGCTGTCCAGGGTAATGACGTATTTTATGTGACCCGGTAAAAGGTGGGCAGGCATCTCTGCAACGCTGACGAATTGCGTTCCGGGATGGCGCAACCAGCTGTTCAGTAACGCCAGTTTTCCCCGCTTGCGTTCATAGCCCATCCACGCTCCTTCCGAGGGGTTCCATTCAGGCTGGCGATGTAACAGATAAAAACGTGGTCGGCCGGAGGGGTAGCGGCGATTAAGCGCCTGCGTATCGGCGATAGCCTGTCTGAGCAGCGCGTGACTTTCCGGCGAGGGTTCATTTTCAGAATCAGCAAAATCAGTGAGCAGCGCGAACCTGAGATTTTCGTTTTCATTCCCCAACCAGCAGACTTCAAGACTGGTGAGGAGCTGGCTGAAACTTTCGTGGCTGGTCAACATGCAGGGAATGACTAACATGGTGGCACTGTCAGCGGGAATACCGGCTGAAAAATCCATCCCCGGTAAGGGTCGAGGAACGCGAAAACGGGTGGTTGCATCACTGAGCAAATCGCTCATTAACTGAGTTAATGCGATAATCAGAGGTAATATCACCGCGATCAATAGCCAGTCTGCGCCCTGCATGGCGGTTTCGTGCAATATTGCTGCGGTCGCTGCGGTTGTCAGCAACGCCAGGCTTCCAAGCCATGACAGCAGGGTTATTCTGTTGAAACTGTGCCGCAAGCGTATGAGCCTTGAGGCGTCTGCCAGGAGATGAATATCCAGCGCCTGTCGACCTTCGCCCGCAAGATAATAACCAACATGATGTTCCGGTGTATCGGGCGCTTTTTCCTCTGAAAGCGCCAGCACCTTCTCAGCAACCTCAGGCTCGCTGAGACCGCTGTCCCTGGCCAGAACCTCAACTACGTGCCGGTAATGATCCCGGGTATTGAAGTGCATCCGGGGATAGATGCCGGCAGGATCATTGCGTAATGCCTGTTCGACAACGCTTATCGTTTCGGCGAAATCAGCCCAGTCCGTTTCACTCAATAAACGCAGGCCCGCGATGCTGTTACTGACGGACAGCTGGCTGGCGGCAAGCTGCTGATTGAAACTATGTATGAGAACGTCAGTGGTGATCCCCTGTTCCCGAAGGCACTGATCAACCCAGGTCAGAGGTAACGACAGCGCGTTGCCATGCCCCTGCAGGCGCCGCACCAGCTCTGCGACAAACGCACTGGTTAACGGAGGTCGGGAGCGCGCCATATCGGCAACCACCATGATTAAATCACCAGGCGCACTCTCTGCGCATTCGACAATCCTTGTTATCCACGTATCAGCAAGGTTTCTGTCCTGCTGCGCTTTTATCACTTCCATACTGATACGACGAAGATTTTCAATCAGCGCAAGGCGCAGCATTCCCGGTAACGCCCAGACTTCACCCAGCGTCAGCGGCGTCACCTGTTGATAGGCAGTGAGATAGCTGGTCAGGCTGGCGGCATCCCAGCGGCCATCGCCGTGAGCAATGGCCTCTGATGCAATATGATAAATTCGTGGGCAATTCAACGGCGATACAAGCGACGGAAGACCTTTGCCAAAGCTTTTCGGCAGATGCTGGCGGACAGTGCGGATTTGTTCCTCAATCAGATAATAATTGTCCAGCAGCCATTCACCGGCGGGCATGATACTGGTCTTTTTTACCCGCGTTAAGCTCATAGCAGTTTTGGGTAATGACGGCCTCATTGTCGCCAAGCCGTTTCAGAAGATAATAAGGATGCCTATCCGGTGATACTTTATGAGTCCGCGCCAGCTTCTGGCCGTAGCGTTCCATCTGGACGGTCGAAAAGAGTTCTGACCGCGGCGAGCTTTCACCGGCAGGATCGTTCGCCGAAAACGTTATGTTTTCGGCAGCATTCATCAGAATACGGGAGCGGTTAAACCACGCTCTGGGGATCATTTTCATAGCATTGCTCTGATGCGACGTTAGCGCGCAGGAGCAGTTGCGAAATCAGTTCAGAAACGTTCTCTCAGGATGGGCGTCAGGCATCAGGGATTTAACAGCTGCCGGAATCTAACATAAGTATAGGACATGAGCTCTGTTCTGCGGTTTTGGTCGAGCTAGCGTCGGGAGATAAACAGAGCCTTACATCCGGGGCAAAGCATGGTCTGGTTGAGCCGGATTTTTGACAACGGTTGTACTGATTTTAAGCCACAAACAGGACAGGCAGCAGTGGCAGTAGACGCACTGCTGAAGAATTTCATTGCGTAATTGATAACAGACATAACCATTAACCTTTCAATGAATGAGCTTCACCGTACCACATGTGGTTAAGTTTTAATCTATCTATTTTGACACACTGAAAATCAGGAAAGATAAATGTTCGCAGCCACAGGCCCCCCTGAGACCGTTTATCCGGCAAAACTCTATGCGGCTTCCAGGGATGAGTAATTCTGATTCGCGAGAGTTAACGGCTGAAATGTGAAGCAGAACGTCTTTTCGTCCATCAGATGGGATGATGAGGCCTTTACCACTAAGAATATCAAAGCTTTTGACAATTCCTGTCATTTTATGGGACAAGTCAATTCCTTATTGAAAACACGTAAAGACTATACATTGAAAATGGCATTCAGCCACTTTTATTTTCCCTACAGGACCTCTGGACGGCTAAAAGATAATTTGCTTATATCGATTCCCTGTGCCTTAATGAATCCCATCAGTTCGATGTACTAATGAAAGTTAGAAATTTTCCGGGCAGTTCTCATTACCAGGCGCTATCGTTGATATCCCCTCTTTTGAGTCCATATATTTAATCCTATACGTTTACTATCAATACAATCATGTATAACGGAGTCAGTATGACCTCTAGAATTATGGGCCTGGTTAAATGGTTTAACGAAGACAAAGGTTTTGGCTTCATCTCTCCTCTTGATGGCAGCAAAGATATCTTTGTCCATTTGTCTGCACTTGATGGCGACAACTTTAAAACTTTATTTGAAGGTCAGAAAGTTGAATTCGCCATTCACCGCGGAGACAAGGGTCCTGCTGCTGCAAACGTAACACTTTGCGATAAATAAATCATTGTGGGTCTGCGATAACTATAAAGGATTATTCCTGAGTAGACAGATCCATAACTTAAATCAGATGAAAGTCGTTTATTCATAATATCTGATCAGCATATTTTTCAAAATTATGAGTATGCTAACCGATGTGATGAAGTGCAGTACTACTGCATAAAAAGTCTAAAAGCACAAACTAACCACATGTTAAATAAGAAGTGCGTAATGGCTTTGACCTTAATGGCATCTGCCAGTTAATATCCACGAGAGAACAGGGTAATAGAATATGATTAAAGTCCTTGTTTTCTTTAATGCTGAATCCTGTAAAGTCATGACCGTTCTGGAAGGTATATCCTCTATCAGGCAGGAATATCCAAACGGTGAAGAAACACATCTTCGGATTATGTCTGCAGGTTTTCCTTCCTTAACTGGCGATCATGGTATTGTTTACGTGGCTACTGACAGGGAGTTAACGTCACAGGAGATACTTGATGCGGCCAGGAAATATTTATAGCATTTTTGTCATGCTCTCTGCTCCACGTTTAATTGCATGCTTACCCTATTTATCAGAATCGAACAAAAATGAGTTGAAAACATTTATGGCCTGCTAACAGCAGGCTTTTTTTTTACATTACACTTTTTTTAGAAACACCTCTATAAAGAGAGAGTAATTCGCTACCTTCTGACAAAATGCAGGTGTCTCTCCCCTGCGTGCTATCTTGCCATTTGTGAAAAACCTTGCTAAGTGGCGGCGCTGTCTCTCCTCATTTTAAATCTCATCAGGTGTGACTGAAGCAATAAGTTATGAGGATATAAAAAAGGCTCTCCGGATGACTCCTGGCATCATAGTTTTAAGTACCTTACGTTCTCAGACTCGTGAAATGTCATTAGATGTACTGGAAGATGTTCTGGAAAAGTTTAAAATTATTCTTATAGAACGACGAGAAGAAGAGACATTACGTCTTGCAAATGAAAGTCAGCGCCGCGATAAACTGGAAACACTTCGTCAGATGATGCTTGATGAGGGTATCGACCCCTCCGAACTTTTAGCTGCTATTGGCTCTCCGGGTAAGGCTAAAAGGACGCGCTCCCCCCCGCCCCGCGAAGTATCGATATACTAACGAAACTGGAGAGTCAAAAACATGGTCAGGTCAGGGGCGAATGCCGAAGCGGATCTCAAATCTGATTGCTGAAGGTGGGGAATTAAAAGATTTTGAAATCAGCTAAAAAAGAGCCGGGTAAAACCCGGCTCTTTTTTTGTAAATGCCGCAAGTTGCCTTAGAGAATAGTCGAGAAACATTTAGTTCCGTCGATGTAGCCGAGGCGCTGTTTAAAATCACAGTGCTGCTTAAGGGAGAAACCGGTTATCTTGCAGATCGCTACAGCGAGTGAAAAGAGAGCCATCAGGAGCTTTCATTCCGAGTCAATCAGGACAAAAAATAACGTATGTTCTTCGTGAATCCATACTGCATGAGCTTAACAACGTCTGCCATTGGCACTAAGCGGACATCTTTTAGTTCTGCCCTGCAGAAGTCCGTTTACGTGTTAATCTAAAATCCCAAGTAATTTCAGATAGATATCATCTCTGTGAATCCCCCCGCCTTCCTGACTGGAACGCGGGGTTTTTAATTTTTCACGCTGAGACTACTGTATGAATAAACCTGATGGCCTTCAGGCCTTTGAACAACCGCTTGCGTCGCTTCCGTACACGCTTCGCCAGCTTATTCTTGAACGTATCCAGAACCTGACTCACTACGAGCCGGTGATTGGCATCATGGGCAAAAGTGGTGCTGGTAAATCCTCTCTCTGCAACGAACTTTTCCGGGGCGAGGTGTCCCCGGTGAGTGACGTGAACGCCTGTACTCGCGACGTACTGCGCTTCCGGCTGCGCAGCGGTTGTCACAGTCTGGTGATTGTCGATTTACCGGGTGTAGGTGAAAGCGGGCGACGGGATCATGAATACCGGGCCCTGTACCGTCGAATCCTGCCGGAGCTGGATCTGGTGCTGTGGCTCATTAAGGCCGATGATAGGGCACTGACCGTGGACGAGCAGTTCTGGCACGGCGTAATGCAACCTTACAGGCAAAAGGTACAGTTTGTGATTAACCAGTCCGACAAAATCGAACCCTGTCATGAATGGGATACCCTCACCAGCAAACCTTCACCGCACCAACTGGGAAATCTTAAAGCAAAGCAGGCTGCGATTATGGCGATGTTTAAACCGTATCATCCGGTCTGTGTGGTGTCAGCCAGCACTGGCTGGGGTATTGAGGAGATGGTGGCAACCATGATGCGCTGTCTGCCTGACCGCGCCACCAGCCCGGTAGCGACACAACTGCACGGGAGACTCTGCACAGAGCCGGTAAAGTCGCAGGCCCGTAACAATTTCGGTGAAGCTGTGGGCCGGGTTTTCGATACCGCAGAATCATCTTCGTTCATGCCTGCATCGCTGAAAACGGTGATTCGTAGCGTGCGTGATGCGGTGGTGTCGGTCGCACGGGCCGTCTGGGACTGGATATTCTTCTGATATTGCAATTTTCTCTGCGAATGATGAACTGGTTGTTAATGATTTGTTGATTGTGGACATGTCCTTTCCACTGCGTTTTATCATCAATTAAATCAGACGAAGCATCATTATCTGTCAGACGAGCGCCCACAAGCCCGTGCTGCTCATAAAAAATAGTTCCGATGTTGTCCATACCCTGTCCACCCCTTCCTTTAAAGTAATCATTATTAATTCAGAGAGTTAACATCTCAGGAGAAATCTTTCATGACGCTTCAGGAACGGCGACATGACCGGCTTGCCGTCAGGTTGTCGTTGATTATCAGCCGCCTGGTGTCCGGTGAAACTCTGTTTATTCGCAAACTGGCAACTGAATTCGGGGTGTCAGAGCGCACGCTGCGTCGTGACTTTCGGGAACGTCTGATGTATCTCGACCTGGATTACTACCAGGGGCAGTGCAGTCTGCGCTCGGATATTCACAGTACGCGGCAGGAAATAGATATTCTGACCTTTGCTCACCGCACAGGGCTGGCCGGGGTTTTCCCGGGCTTTGACCGGCGACTGGTCAGCAGCCTGCTGGACTGTGATGAGCGACCTTGTCTGGTATGGCATCAGGACAGACCTCATCCCCCCGGCAGGAAAGCTCTGCTTCTACAGGCTGGTCAGAGCTATTTCGGGATGTCAGCGCATCACCATTCTGACTGAAGGGGAGCGTCATGAGGCCGTTGCACCTTACCGGCTAATCGCCCTGGATGGTTACTGGTATCTGGTCGCTGAACATAACAGGCAACTACGTGTCTTCCGGCTGGATGAGATTCATCTGGTAAGGCCATCCCGGGAAACATTTATTCGCAGTGAGCTTCTCCATCAGCTGTCGGAGGACAAACATTTTATCTTAGCCTTACCTCATTTCCGTTTTATTCAACAGTCGCTGAATTCATTTTCTCCATCAGAAAGTCGAGGGCAATCCGGACAAACTGATTAGAGATGGTCTCCATAATTAAATGTAAGGTTAATGCAATGAAAAAATTGAACTTATTGTCTTTACTACCAGTCATGTTGTTCCCCTTACTTATCGCAGGTAATGCTCATGCAGCACGTCCTTATAGCGGGTTCCTGCCTGCGGCAGTGAATAATAAGAGTGGGAATATATTCTGGTGTGATGCCCACCGACAGGTCAGAAAACTGTGTACAGCGACGGAAGTGGATTCAATGGGATGGTTTATTGTTGTTCGCTCGAAACCTTCCAGAGATTGTCCGGGTGGCATATGGGGGGTGGATCACTCCCAGTAAAGACGGTGGGTAATGACTCCAACTTATTGATAGTGTTTTATGTTCAGATAATGCCCGATGACTTTGTCATGCAGCTCCACCGATTTTGAGAACGACAGCGACTTCCGTCCCAGCCGTGCCAGGTGCTGCCTCAGATTCAGGTTATGCCGCTCAATTCGCTGCGTATATCGCTTGCTGATTACGTGCAGCTTTCCCTTCAGGCGGGATTCATACAGCGGCCAGCCATCCGTCATCCATATCACCACGTCAAAGGGTGACAGCAGGCTCATAAGACGCCCCAGCGTCGCCATAGTGCGTTCACCGAATACGTGCGCAACAACCGTCTTCCGGAGCCTGTCATACGCGTAAAACAGCCAGCGCTGGCGCGATTTAGCCCCGACATAGCCCCACTGTTCGTCCATTTCCGCGCAGACGATGACGTCACTGCCCGGCTGTATGCGCGAGGTTACCGACTGCGGCCTGAGTTTTTTAAGTGACGTAAAATCGTGTTGAGGCCAACGCCCATAATGCGGGCAGTTGCCCGGCATCCAACGCCATTCATGGCCATATCAATGATTTTCTGGTGCGTACCGGGTTGAGAAGCGGTGTAAGTGAACTGCAGTTGCCATGTTTTACGGCAGTGAGAGCAGAGATAGCGCTGATGTCCGGCGGTGCTTTTGCCGTTACGCACCACCCCGTCAGTAGCTGAACAGGAGGGACAGCTGATAGAAACAGAAGCCACTGGAGCACCTCAAAAACACCATCATACACTAAATCAGTAAGTTGGCAGCATCACCTCCAACGCCTTATGTGATCAATATTGGCGCTATGCGTGTTAATGGAAAATCCGTTGATTCGCCGGGTTATATCGCGCCTTTTTCAAGCCATACCATTCGCCATACTCAGTCTCAAGGACACATTGAGCTTCAGGCCATTAACGATTATGGCGGGCTAACCGCAGTTGCCACGCTTGATCTTTAAGCAACAGAATAATATGGACATGGATGATGAAAGTAAGAAAGCTGGCACTGTTGCTGACCTGGGGCTGTTCGCCGTTTACAGTTTATGCCGATCTCTATTTTGATACTAACGCGTTAGACCTCTCCAGCGAGCAGAGACAGCAGCTCAATCTTGAGTCATTTATTGACGTTAAGACCGCATCACCCGGGACCTGGGACGTAGACCTTGTCGTGAACGGGACGTCAATGGGGCAGCAGAGTGTTACCTTTGAAGCCTGCGGTGAATCACTGTGCGCAAGCTATTCGCCTGCTTTCCTGGCGCGTCTTGGCGTACGGACGGATCAATTCCCGGCGCTTTCCGCATTAGCCTCAGACCAGACCCTGACCGATATCGCAAAATATATTCCGCAGGCCACGAGCATTTTTGATAGCGGAAAGCAGCAACTGCAATTGTCCGTACCGCAGGCGGCGTTAAAACCTATGATCCGTGGCGATGTTTTGCCAGAGCAATGGGATGACGGCCTGCCGATGTTATTTGCGAACTATAACATCAATGGTATGGAGGCGCGTTACAACGAAGGTAAAGACAGTTCCCAGTATATGAACCTGCGCAGCGGGGCGAACCTTGGAGCCTGGCGAGTGCGTAACTATAGCTATTACAGCCACGATAATCATGGTACCAGCCAATGGAAAAGCATGCAGTCCTGGCTGGAGCGCGATATTCGAGCGCTGCGCTCGCGTCTGACCATTGGTGAAAGCGCGACGACGGCGCTGGTTTTTGACAGCGTTAACTTTAGCGGGCTGATGCTGGCTTCCGACGATGGCATGTTACCGCAGAGCCAGCAGGGATTTGCGCCCATTATTCGTGGTATCGCCATGAGTCATGCGCAGGTCGAGATCCGCCAGAAGGGTAATATTATCTACCAAACCTGGGTACCGCCGGGGGCATTTGAAATTACCGACCTTTATCCAACCTCTTCGAGTGGCGATCTCGATGTCATCGTGCGTGAAGAAGATGGTAGCGTCAGAACATTTGTGCAACCGTTTTCCTCCGCTCCGGCCATGGTGCGGGAAGGGCAACTGAAGTATGCGCTCAGCGGCGGACAATATCGCAGTGATACCGCTGAAGCGATCGAACAAAATTTTGCGCAAAGTGAAGTGGTTTACGGTCTGATGAATTCGACCACGCTGTATGGCGGTGTAGTCGGGGCGGAACATTATGCTGCGCTGGCGATGGGGGTGGGCCAGGGGCTGGGAGAATGGGGTGCCGTTTCTCTTGATGTGACCCATGCCCGCAGCCGTTTTTTAAACCGCGAGGCGGAGAAAGGGAATTCAGTACAGTTCCGCTATAGCAAAAATATAACCGCGACAGACACGACGATGACACTCGCAGGTTACCGCTATTCAACCGCCGGATATTACACCTTTGAAGAAGCGAGTGAATCCTGGCGCAATAGCGCTTCTCGTCAATACGGGCAACCCAAACAGCGAATGCAGCTACTGCTTAATCAGAGCCTCGGCGGGTGGGGCGGGCTTTCTTTGTCCGCCTATCAGCAAAACTACTGGCAGGGAAATGGCGGGAAAACGCGCTCTATGACGCTGGGCTATAACGTTAACGTCGCCGGTGTCGGTATGTCGTTCAGCTATAGCGATAATCAAACTCAGGGCCGCGATGGCAAAGACAAAATTTATTCATTGAACCTGTCCGTTCCGCTGAATCTCTGGATGAGCCCAGGCAATACGACGTTGCTAAGCTACAGCCAGACCGGTTCCCGGCGCGGGCGAAGCCAGAATCAGGCCACCCTGTCGGGTACCGCGCTTAGCGATAACAATCTGAACTATGCCCTGTCGCAAACCTATGCGCATGATGATCAATCGGGTTCGCGTAACGGCAGCGCTGCCAGCCTGCGTTACACCGGCAGTAAAGGCGTCGCCTCGGTGGGGTACTCCACTGAATACGGCCAGAATCGCCGCTTCAATTATGGGTTACAAGGCTCGGTGGTGGCGCATCCTTACGGCGTGACGCTTGGCCAGGAACTGCCGGAAGGCGGCGCGAGCGCTCTGGTTCGCGCTCCCGGCGGCGGCGAGCTAAAAGTCAACAATACCACCGGCGTATCCACCGACAGTATGGGAAATGCGATTGTGCCGTGGCTGACGGTATATCAGGAAAATATCATCCCTATTGATGCCCAGAGCGCGGCGGATGATGTCGAAATCGGCAACACCATGCAGCGGGTGATCCCGAGCCGTGGTGCGCTGGTGCTGGCGGAATTCGAGCCTCAGCGAGGGAATCGGCTCTATGCCCACCTGCTGTGGCAGGGAAAAAATGTGCCTTATGGCGCGCTGGTGAGCGCAGGAGAAGATCAGTCCAGCATTGTGAATGAACATGGTGAGGTCTACCTCAGCGGGCTCAAAGAGAGTGCAACCTTACATGTCTCGTGGGGGGAGCAATGAACGCTGCGTGGCTCGCGTCAATTTTGATGGGGTGAAGAAGGTCAATGGTATTGCCATTTTGAAACTGGAATGCAGGGCGAATTAAGGAGCCATAATGAAATTATCTGTCTATTCGACTGTGCTGGTTACGATGTTAGCGGGGGGGCGGCAATGCAATGGCAACCTGTACACTCGCAAATGGTGGCCGAGCCGGCACCGTGACGGCGACGTTCCCGACGGAAAATCTTAACCCCGCTGCTAATGTTGGGGATGTACGTAACTTCGCCATGAGCTCAAATCAGATGGCGTCTGCAATGGGGCTTGCCAGTAACTCATTGCAGATTGTTAAGTGTGACGCCAATGAAGATTTTATGCTCACTGACAGTACCTACAGTCTCCTGCCAGGCAACTCTCCGGGTGGGACAGGCTTCATTGACATCGGCATCCCCAATCTTTATCTGTACATGGTTTTTACCCAGGGAACCGTAACGGGGATTCGTTTTCCTTCTACCGCGGGAGGCGATTATATCCGACCTTCAGCCGGAATAAACTTCGGTTCGGGGCGCTGGCTCGATATCGGTAATGGAAAGCTCTATTTATATAAGGCGGGACCTGTATCGCAGGGCGGTGTCGTACCTGGTGGATTAGTCGCTCGTTGGCGCACATCCGATGGCGTTAATCTGGTTGACATTATGCTCAATAGTTTTGTCGTAAATGTTAAAGGTTGCGAGGTATTGAATAAAACGCCGACAGTTTATTTAAATGAGGTGCATGTCTCTCATTTTAATGGCGTTGGCAGTAATGCCGGAAGCACCAATTTTTCGCTAGGGATGCAATGCGACACCAATATTAAACCCACCATTACATTTACTGGTACAACAGTTTCTACCGGAACAGTTTTACTGTTAAACGATCCCGATGCGACGACCACGGCAAAAGGGGTGGGTGTGGAAATGTTATACGGACAAAAAATAGTCAACCTGGGAGAGGCTGTTTCTTTGGGGACGACAAGCACGAGCGGAACTAATAATTACGGGTTTACAGCCCGTTATGTCCAAACAGAAAGTAAAATAAAGGCCGGAGAAGCCAATGCGACGGCCAATTTTACGATTAACTACGAGTGAATCATTACAGTAAAAGCGTAGTTATCAACGTTAACATACTGATTAAATTTAATATTAGCAGCGTGTAAAGAATACGGTTAGAATTCGATGATGGCAGTAAGTATCGTTTTTTAAACGCTGTGTCCGCCATACCAGGATGGCTCCTGGTATGGCGGGTGGGCACCGGGAATACGCGCAGATTTGGACTCAGTTGAAAACCCATACGTGGAATCGTAATGATCGCTTCTTTATCGATACCCGCTGTTTTAAGACGGGTACGTAGCTGATATATATGCTGGTGAATCGTATTATGACTCATCCATTTTCCCCGTTCTCCCCATACATGACTACTAATAAAAGGGTAGTTGCATACTTGTCCTTGTTTAGAAATAAGTAATTTCAAACATTGTGATGCAGGCTTGCTCAGTGAAATCTTGCGTGAAAAACACAGTGACGAAGAGAGCATTCCTGTAGTTGGATCAAAATAAACAAGATTATTTAGCAAGTATAGGCCTTCCATCTAATACCTTAGAGTTAAATTAAGCAATAAGATGTCAAATTATATAGAAGCTTAAGAAAAATCTCAGGAACCTTTAAAAAAAATTTACGTTACTTCTATTGTTATAACTAAAAACTACGTTGTTACAATGAAGTGATAAAATAACGCGTCCACTTCCGCGAGCCATTAACATTTAGAGATCATCAGGCAGAATCAATTTGCCAGCGAAGGAGATCACTCCGCGTAAAACCCATTTTACTGAGCCATCCTGCTGGCCTTCAGTTAATCCTTTGGGCTGACACGCCGGGCTGTACAAATATCCAGCAATGGAATAGCCCCGCTCAGCTGGCCAGCAGACCGTCTTTACTTAAATTCAGGGACAGAAGTGGTGTGCCCTGGACTCCTCCGGTGCTCCGGTGACAGAGCTGATATATCTACGGCATGGAGACATTCCATTTTTTGCTTGGATTATCACTTTTATTTCTTATGTATTATTGCTGCAGTTGAATAGTGAAGAATAAAAAAAAGAAGAAGATCAATAAAACACTGAACTACAATATTAACGATTGATAAAATTAAAATGACATTCCGTAACATTGGGGTATTTTTCTTTATCATAGACGAGGATCTATTCATTATGATATAATATGACAGAAAAAAACGCAGATTATTAATCTGCCAGTAATGTAAATAAATTCTTCAGGAGACCATTCCAGTGGGACGTAAATGGGCCAATATTGTTGCTAAAAAAACGGCTAAAGACGGTGCAACATCTAAAGTATATGCAAAATTCGGTGTGGAAATCTATGCTGCTGCAAAACAAGGTGAACCCGATCCTGAGTCAAACTCATCATTAAAATTCGTCATTGAACGTGCGAAACAAGCGCAGGTTCCAAAACATGTTATTGATAAAGCAATTGATAAAGCCAAAGGTGGCGGAGATGAAACCTTCGTGCAAGGGCGTTATGAAGGCTTCGGTCCCAATGGCTCAATGGTTATCGCTGAAACGTTGACTTCAAATGTTAACCGTACGATTGCTAATGTCCGCACAATTTTTAATAAAAAAAGGCGGGAATATCGGAGCGGCAGGTGCTGTCAGCTATATGTTTGACAATACTGGCGTGATTGTATTTGAAGGATCAGACCCTGATCATATTTTTGAAATTTTGCTTGATGCTGAAGTTGATGTTCGCGATGTAACCGAAGAAGAAGGAAACATCGTTATTTATACTGAACCTACAGATCTTCATAAAGGAATTGCAGCGCTAAAAGCAGCTGGGATTACTAAGTTTTCAACAACAGAATTAGAGATGATTGCTCAATCAGAAGTTGAACTTTCATCAGAGGATTTAGAAATCTTTGAAGGACTTATTGATGCCCTTGAAGATGATGATGATGTGCAAAAAGTATATCATAACGTTGCAAATCTCTAATGATTAATTAAAGAAATCTGTCATTGTGGCAGATTTCTTTAAAGTTACTTGTTCCGTGTGAAGAGAAAACATAGCCAGATAATTATTAATAATGCTGACTATGTGAAATGACTGTTGAGCAACGATTGAATCAGGTGGAGATCTGCGGCGTAAAATAAAAATCCGATGTACTCCGTTTTGCCCATGTGCTATCACATCCTGAATACTTCTCGGTTCTTTGAAGAACATATGCCGACACCCATTAATGCTGATTATTTTTTTGAAAATTAGAGACGAAAACCGGTCTCGATTACATCCTGCGGGCCCGAGAAACGGCGATTCAACAGGTTTACTGGAATGACGAAGGCTGGCTGCGACTGGTAAATAACACCGTCGAGCCGGATCTGAGGGTACAAACGTCTCTGAGAGAATACCCGTGGCCAGCGCTGCCTGAAAAAGATGATTTTGATACGCCCATACTGCCGCTGCACTATCAGTCGTTGCGCATCCCCTTAAGTGAAGAGATGTATTCGCTGAAAGGCTGAAAGAGAGAAAAGGCTGGTTACGTTTGCGCGGTCGTGAATCGCTGAGTTCCCGTCACTATCAAAGTTTACTGGCAAGAAGACAAACCGGTTTTGTCTTCACTGCGCAAACCTGCGTCGATTTTCAACCCCGTTCATTCCAGCATATGGCTGGACTGGTCTGTTATTACGACACGTCTAATTATATTTATTTGCATATTTCCTGTAGTGAAAAAGGCGAGAGAACGGTGAATTTGATGATTAACGATCTTAACCAATTCTCACTGCCGATGGGGGAAGGAATTACGATTGCCAGTGATGGGCAGGTGTATCTGAAAGTCTGCGTGAAAGACGATTCCGCGAGGTTCTATTATTCGTTGGATGAACGCACCTGGTTCCCGGTAGGTGACCATGTGGAATACAGTAAACTTTCCGATGAGTATTTTAAAGAAAGAGGCATTGAACGCTTCACCGGGGCGTTTGTCGGGATGTGCTGTCAGGATTTCACCGGCGAGCGCATTCATGCCGATTTTGATTATTTCCTTTATTCGGAAAATTAATCATTATTACAATGAGGGGACGAACGTGATGATCCCCTCGGTTCTCCTCATGAGAAAAGAATTAGCCTGCGCCGATATTTCTACTGATTTTCAAACTCAGAATTTTCGCGCGCGCTGCGCTGTATTAATCCCATGCCTGGTCATATAGTGCCTGCAGTACCTGAATATCAGCTTAAGGAGAAGATGATGAAGCGTATCGATTTGCACATGCATTCGGTATACAGCGACGATGCGGATTTCCCTGTCAGCGATTTGCTGATCATGGCGAAAGCGGCGAACCTGGCGGCGCTGGCAATAACCGATCACAACTCGGCGCGGTCCGTTGAGGAGGCTATTCGCTATGGCAATGAAAATGGCGTGAGCGTGATGACGGGAATTGAAATTGACTGCTCGTTTGCAGGCAATAACTTTCATTTGCTGGGCTACGGTTTTCGTCGTGATTGCCGGGATTTTGACGTCGTCGAGCAGAATTTCCACCATCTGGAAAGTGTTGCAACACCGCTGAAACTGGCGAAACTTCGGGCGCTCGGGTTTCAGCTTGACGTCGATCGCCTGTATACCCTGGTGGGCGATCGCGTTCCGCAGGAAGAGCAGATGGCGGAATTAATTTTAGAGGATGCGCGCAATGCGAATCATGAACTGTTGTTGCCGTACCGGGCCGGGAACCCTCGCAGCGACATGCCGCTGATCAATTTCTTCTGGGATTTTTTTGGCCGCGATAAACCCTGCCATGTGAAGGTTGATCTGCCACCCATGGCTGAAATGGCGTCGATGATTATTGATAACGGCGGTATTCCGGTCATTGCGCATATCGGCGCCAACGTAAAGGAAAAACCGTTGTCGGTGATTGAGCAAATGTTGCCGCTCGGCGTACAGGGTGTGGAGGTCTTTTCCAGCTATCATGATGAAGCATTTCGTCGCGAACTTTATCAGTTCACGCTGGATAAAGCGTTGTTGGCGACCAGCGGCAGCGATTTTCACGGTAAAAACAAGCCCAACATCAAAATGGGCAGCAGCCAACCCTGGGCGGGCGCACTGCCGAAGACACTTGAAATTCTTGACAAAGTGACGCTTTATTAACCTAAGAAAAACCCGGCGTAACGCACCGGGTTTTATTTTTAGAGGTTGCCCCTGTTATTATCATTCATCAGCGGAAGCCGCAAATACGTTGCGACTCCAGGGGTCAGGCTGCCAGCTCAGGCATTTTCTCCTTCACAAAGTTTAAAACTTTCTCCGCATCCAGCGACGCGAAGGGCAGACTTTCGATAATGGCGACTGGTCGTGCATTTCCGACAATGTCATAGATTTCATTGAGCTTGTACTGAATATGCGGCGCAATGAGAAAACCGTCAAAAGCGGGAGCCACGCTGGCGAAATTATCCAGCCCCACCGCACTTATCATGAGAGGATAGCCGCGGCTTTCTGCCAGTACCTGCATCTTTTTTGGCAAGAGAATTTGCCGTATTCCCGAACAAACAACATATCAGAAGCTTTTTCATGTTTTTGACCTCCTGAAAACGGTTCACAGAATAGGGCTGGCTATGTTCAAAAAATGAGCGCTACATCTTATTTGCATAACAAATATATTCCAGCGTCGTAGCGCAGACCTCTGGTGCCTCCTGCCGTGAAGACAGGTTGATGACACTTAAGCGGAACTGAGTTCCTGAACACGTCATGAAGAGGTGTGGTACGCACAGCCGTCAGTTCGCATCAATGTGACAACACTGGGAGTTGGCGATAATAAAAGGGACAGATGTCCTTTTTTGTGATCGCCGCGCTCACTTTATTGTGCTATCCCATAAAGGGAGAAGGGGATAGCGCGGAGGGAAGATGAAAAATATTAACGACAGTGCCTTAAAAGAGCGGTTTATTTTAACGCACGGGCTATCTGCGATAATTAACCCCTCCCTGTTAGCGGCACTGCGTCTGGTCAAAATTGATGCCGGGGAGTATCTGATGACGCAAAACACCTATTTGACGCATATCTATTTCCTGGTAGACGGTAAACTGCAGGTCGAGCGCCATAATCCAAACGGGACGCACGCGGTCTATTCTTTTGAGACGCCTTTTTCGGTGGTTGGCGAAATGGAACTTTTCTCCATTAAGAAAAGTAAGGCTGTCGGTTCCGTTCAGGCATTATCGGACTCATGGTTACTGACCCTACCGGTCGAGGCCGTAAAAGAACATGCGATGAGCGATCCTGCTTTTCTTCTTTTTATGTGTCAGAATTTAAGTCATAAACTGCTGCATAATTCACTGATCCATTCCAGTGGCGCGATTTCGGTGGAATCTAAATTGCGTAAATTCTTACTTTTTAAAATGCAAAACGAAGGCGCAACAATTCAACTGGAGAAAAGAGAGTCGCTCGCGGCCATGTTGGGCGTTTCTGTCAGGCAACTCAATCGTGCGCTGATAAAACTTGCGCAGCAAGGGATTATTCAACACAAAAATAAAACCCTGAAGGTGATTAATCCTGTTCGCTTATCAGATTTTCCTGCTGATAAATCTGAATCGGTGTGAGTTGGGAGGGGTAAATAATCACGGAAGCATGAGATAATGCGCCTGCAGTGAAGGCAGGCTGGAGTGATATTTCAGCCACCAGATACCTTATGATGAGATCAACGGATGAACCTTCTTGAACTGACTCTCCTGAATGGACAATACGATGGTGACGAAACGGGCGGAAAGATCCCATGGAATGAGCCAGACTTCAGCCGCAGAATGCTGGAAAACCATTTGTCGCAGGATCACGACTGGGCCAGTCGTAGACTCCCGGTTATTGAGCAACAGGTTAGCTGGATAGCCCGTCAGCTTCCCGCGGGTGCCCGGATACTTGATCTGGGATGCGGCCCCGGTTTTTACACCCAACGTCTCGCACAGCGTGGGTTTGATTGCACCGGCGTCGACTTTTCTCCCGCCTCCGTTCAGTGGGCGCGGGAACAGGCGCAGAGTGCAGGGTTAGAGATCAATTATGTGGAACAGGATGTTCGCGAGTACCAGCCTGACGACCCCTTTGATTTCATCATGATGACCTTCGGTGAAATCAATGTCTTCAGTTTTGAGGATGCGCAACGGCTGGTGATGCGCAGCGCAGCCTGGCTGAAACCGGGAGGCTCGTTGCTGATTGAAGTGCATACGTTTGACGAAGTTAAAAGACAGGGGATGGCCCCCCGCGTCCTGGCAGCGCTGCCCGCAGGGGCTGTTTCTCGCCGAACCGCATCTGTTATTGAGCGAAAATCGCTGGGATGAAGAAACACAAACCAGCACCACGACGTTCTGGGCGCTCAAAGCCGATGCCAGCATTGCGCATTTTAGCAGTCAGACGCGTGCCTGGCGGGACGACGAGTATTTGCAACTGCTGGCGCAGTGCGGTTTTCACACGACGGCCCGTATTGCCGCTGATGACTGGCCGGTCAGTGAAACCTTTGCCGGGAAGCTCTTTGCCCTGATGGCACGTCGAGAGACGGTATAAACGGCAATTTTTCTTCGCTGCGACCAGATAAACCCGATGCCCGATGGCTTACGCTGTCGGGCTTTTTCGCTATAACGGAGAACCTTACCCAGCGAGGATGTGATTCATCCTCAGGCTGAGGACTCAGCCGTGTCATTCTGGCGACGGCGAAGCGATTCACCCCCCCCGTGCAAGTATCTCAGTAAAAAATGCCCTGGACGATACAGCTCAATCATTTCGCGCTTCCGGGAATAATATATGAAGATAACACCTTGTTTATTAATGAATTGTCTGGGGATATTTTCCGGACTTTTAAAGTCAATCATTATCCTTGTTTATCAAACAGAAAATCTACAAAACTAGACATCTATCGAGTTTTCATCTTAAAGTCCTGATGTTGGCACTAGACAAAACTGTCTTACGGTTATCAAATGGTTAAATAATATTTCGCTGAATGTGAATGATCGGCCAGATAGATAAATGGTCGGCGGGTAATTCAGTGGCTACAAGCAAGACAACACACCATTTCGGGAGAAATTATGCATTCCTCTGTTAATAAAAACGAAAGCCGAACGTTCTTCGGCCATCCTTATCCGCTGGGGTCACTGTTCTTCACGGAGATGTGGGAACGGTTTTCGTTTTACGGCATTCGTCCGTTACTGATTTTGTTCATGGCCGCGACCGTCTACGACGGTGGCATGGGACTGGCGCGTGAAAATGCGTCCGCGATTGTCGGTATTTTTGCCGGCAGCATGTATCTGGCGGCGCTGCCGGGCGGCTGGCTGGCGGATAACTGGCTCGGACAACAACGCGCGGTGTGGTACGGTTCGATCCTGATCGCGCTCGGCCATCTGTCGATTGCCCTGTCGGCCTGGATGGGCGACAACCTGTTCTTCATCGGTCTGATGTTTATCGTGCTGGGGTCGGGTCTGTTCAAAACCTGTATCTCAGTCATGGTGGGAACCCTCTATAAGAAAGGCGATGCCCGCCGTGACGGTGGTTTCTCGCTGTTCTACATGGGGATTAATATGGGGTCATTCATTGCCCCGTTGATCTCTGGCTGGTTGATCAAATCTCACGGCTGGCACTGGGGCTTTGGTATCGGTGGCATCGGGATGCTGGTCGCGCTGATCATCTTCCGCGTGTTTGCCGTTCCTTCTATGAAACGTTATGACCGCGAAGTGGGGCTCGATTCGACCTGGAACAGCCCGGTCGTCAAGAGAAACGGCGTGGGGCGCTGGTTGCTGGCGCTGGCGGTCGGCGTTGCCATTATTGTGACGCTGATTGCCCAGGAAGTGATTGTTATTAACCCGGTTGCCGTTGCCAGCATGCTGGTTTACGTCATTGCCGCGTCTGTGGCGCTTTATTTTATCTACCTGTTCGCGTTTGCCGGACTGACCCGCAAGGAGCGCGCCAGACTGCTGGTCTGCTTTATTTTGCTGGTTTCAGCGGCCTTTTTCTGGTCTGCGTTTGAGCAGAAACCAACCTCGTTTAACCTGTTCGCGAACGACTATACCAACCGGATGATCGGTGATTTTGAAATTCCTGCTGTCTGGTTCCAGTCAATCAATGCCCTGTTTATTATCCTGCTGGCACCGGTCTTTAGCTGGGCATGGCCGGCACTGGCGCGCCGAAATGTGCGTCCAGGCAGTATTACTAAATTCGTTATCGGTATCCTGTGCGCGGCGGCGGGCTTTGGCCTGATGATGATGGCGGCGCAGAATGTCCTGAACAACGGTGGAGCTGGCGTGTCGCCGTTCTGGCTGGTGGGCAGCATCCTGATGCTGACGCTGGGCGAGCTGTGTCTGAGCCCGATTGGTCTGGCTACCATGACGCTGTTAGCGCCAGAAAGAATGCGTGGCCAGATGATGGGCCTGTGGTTCTGCGCCAGCGCTTTGGGTAACCTGGCTGCGGGTCTGATTGGCGGGCACGTTAAGGCTGACCAACTCGATATGCTGCCTGACCTCTTCGCCCGTTGCTCCATTGCGCTGCTAATTTGTGCGGCAGTTCTGATTGTGCTTATTGTGCCGGTGCGTCGGATGCTGGAAAACGCGCAGGTTAAAACAGAACCAAAACCGGCGGAAAATAGCTGATCGATAATAAATATTCACTGATAAAACCGGTGCCTGATACACCGGTTTTATTTTTTCTCGCCCGGTAAAATCTTTATTCTGACGAACAGGCGCCCGCCTTATAATCGTTAATGCTATTCCCACCAGAACATCTATTCAGGCTCAAAACGTCGGCCTGTTATCACTGTGTTACAGGAAATGACCGACGAAATACCGTCTCACTCCCTCACAAAATGATGTTTCACAAGATCCCTTATATCTGGCAAATGAGGAAAGATCTTAAGTAGAGATAAATTATTCTTAAACACCTCATTTCTGAATGGCACTTAATGAAATAATGTGCTGTATATAATGTTATTTAAGGAGTTATATCCTTTGATGAGGTGGTTTTTAAGACGGTTGAATTGTCCTCATTGCTAAGATCATTTCATTTGTTCTCACGCCTGATATCTGGAGAATATTGCCTAAATACCGCAATGAGACTCAGGGCGTTTGGGGCGGAAGGACATACGTTACATTGCCGCGACTTTTACATAAAACATACACAAATACACTGCATTTAAACATGCGATGTATAGCGTGCTATTATTTCGATACCGTGGAATTGATATGAAGAGAAAAGAATTTAAATTAACAACTATGGCGTTGTTAATCAGTAGTCTGTTAATGGCAAATAATGCCGGTGCAGACATTCATGATGTAGATGGTATTATTAGCGGAAGCGGAATTATCGCTGAAAATCAGGAATATAAAATCATCAGCACCGCAGGGGAAAACAATACGATCTCTGTGGCGAATAATGGCGGAGTGACCATTACCAACCCGGGTGGCACGCCGACTGTCTCGGGTGGGGGCGAATTTGAAAACGGCGACTTTTTAATTTCCAACGGGACAGTGATTGTCGCCAATAGCGGAACCATTGATTTAGGTTCAGGGACTACTGTGAATCATATCATCGGCGATGTCATTCCTGGCACCGTCGAGGGGCGACCAGACATTCCGTTGGATGCCGATTATCAGTTTATGTACGCGGTGGGTATCGTGCAGGTTGGTGGCGACAGTGCTGCCTATCTCGCGCAAAAAGGCGCGATCGTTGCCGATAATTTGACGGTAAATATGAGTCAAACGCGTGATGGCAAAGATATTGCCGGCATTCTGGGCAATAAATACAATGGCGTCTTTACCTTAACCGGCACCACTACGGTTAATTCGGCAGTGACCGGGGCGGATGGTAAGAATTTCGCAATCTATGCGAAGGCGGGATCGAAAATCAACGCTGAAAATTTGATCGTCAATAGTAAGGGGACGTTCTACGCCGTTGGCCTCGATTCGGAATCTGCGGTGGATGCCAACCGTTCACTGATTCGTTATAAAAATGCCACGATTACATCCGTCGCCGATCAGTATGCGGACGGTATCAGTTCCAACGGGGCTGACGTTGAAGCGTTGGGTGACACCTCTATTGATGTCACCGTAAACGATGCGAATGGTGTGATTTCCGGGATCTGGGTTTCAGATGGTCTCACCGGCGTTGATCTGGATGCGCATGTGACCATGGCAGGGACGACGAGCCTGCTGCTGAAGTCGGGCGCGGAGAGTACCATTCTCAGTGGTGTCGAGTCTGTGGGAGCTTCGCAGTTTACCAGTAACGACCTGAATATCACGCTGGATACTCAGGGACATCAGCAAACAATCGGTACCGGCATTCGGGCCAGTAAAGAAGATGCACTCATTGCGGGTAAAATCGACATTAATGGTCGTCTGAACATTGATGTTGTCGATACTTCCCGCAGCGGGAGCTGGAACTACGTCCGTGCGGACAAGGGCGGTGAAATCACGCTGAACGGTGGGGTACAGATGGGGGTTAACTACAATGACCCGGACGCCACCGCCATTCTGGCTGAAAACGCCGACTCTCGCGTGACGATTAACCCGCAGCAAATCCAGGTTGTCGGGACGATTGAAGCTCTGGATTCCGCGGTGGTTGATGTTAGTGCAATAAACCAGTCGCGTTTCGTCGGCGGGATGGTCACCAGCGGCAATGCGGTGAATAACCTGTCGCTGGCCGATGGCTCAGCCTGGAACATGACTAAAAGTTCTCAGCTCACCAACCTGACGCTGAATGACTCCACGCTGACCTTTATGCCAGCCAGTACGAAGATCCTGAAACTGGCACGTGATGCCACGAGTTTCAAAACCCTGACGGTGGATGGTGATTACGCCGGTGCTAACGGTAACCTCGTGATGAACACCCAACTGGGTGACGACGCGTCGCCAACTGACCGGATGATCGTTGCGGGCAACACTTCCGGCACCACGAACGTTAAAGTACTGAACGCCGGTGGCGCAGGTGGACTGACGACGGCTGGTATCGAACTGATTAGCGTCGCTGGCAATTCTGACGGTGAGTTTAAACAGAATGGCCGTGTCGTGGCGGGTGCGTATGACTACACTCTGCATCGCGGTGAAGGCGAGAACAACAAAAACTGGTATTTGAGCAGCGCTCTGTCTCCGGTTACCCCAGTGGATCCTGTGAATCCCGCCGATCCCACCGATCCGCAGCAGCCAACCCCGACGCCGCGCGAACATGCGGTACGTCCGGAAGCCGGTCTGTACGGCATGAACCTGCAGGCGGCGAACACGATGTTTAACACCCGCTTGCAGGATCGTCTGGGGGGAAACGCATTACGTCAATGCGCTGACCGGCGAAGAGGCGGTTACCAGCCTGTGGTTGCGTAACGTTGGCGGGCATACCCGTCAGAAAGACAGCAGCGGCCAACTGGATATGCAGGCAAATCGTTATGTAATGCAACTGGGCGGCGATATCGCGCAGTGGTCTTCGGACAATACCGATCGCTATCATCTGGGGCTGATGGCAGGCTATGCTAACCAGAAGAGCCGTGCCGAGAACCAGCGTAATGGCAACCGTGCTGACAGCCGCGTTAACGGTTACAGCGTCGGTGTGTATGGCACCTGGCTGCAAAACAACGCCACGTACGAAGGGGCTTACGTTGATACCTGGGCGCAGTACAGCTGGTTTGATAACACCGTTTCTGGTCGTGGTGTCGAATCAGAAGAGTATGATTCCAAAGGCTTCACCGCGTCTGTTGAATCCGGTTATACCTGGAAACTGGCGGAGCTGAGTGAGCGTAACACGCTGTATATTCAGCCCAAGGCCCAGGTGACCTGGATGGGCGTGAAGGCGGATGAGCACAAAGAAGTTAATGGTACTCGCGTCGAAGGTAACGGCGATGGCAACATCCAGACTCGCGTCGGCGTGCGTCTGTTCGGCAAGGGCCACAACAAACTGGACGACGGCAAAGGCCGCACCTTCCAGCCGTTTGTGGAAGCCAACTGGATCCACAACAGCAAAGACTTTGGCGTCTCAATGAATGGTGAAAACGTGAATCTGAAGGGCGCCCGCAATATTGGCGAACTGAAAGCCGGTGTTGAAGGACAGTTGACGAAAAACGTCGCCCTCTGGGGTAACGTCGCCCAGCAGGTTGGCAACAACGGCTACAGCGACACTTCAGCGATGATCGGTATTAAAGCGTCGTTCTGATGACAACCCCCCCGGTGGCGCAATGCGACCGGGGGGAATTCCCGCTGATGCCGGGGCTTCGGGGATTATCGTGCAAAACCATTATTGATACAGATTTGCCCGCTGGTACGCAGGGTAAAGGCGATCTTCCCGGGATAGTTACTGTAATAATTATGCTCTTCTTCCAGTCCTTTTTCCTGCGCCAGTTTTACCGTCTCCAGTGAACAGGTACGGTATATCAAATCTTTTTCCATTAGCTTCTGTTTTTCGAGTTGTTGTGCGGGGGGGAAGCGCTAACCATTTCTTTGAAAGTGAATAATCAAAGACCACGCGCTGCCCCCTGGCCTGAATGTTTTGCGCTGTAATGTAATCATCAATTTTCACACTGGACTGGCCGCGCATTTTTTTCTGTTCTTCTGCTGCCGCATATTTTGCCAGCGCGGCACTGTCCATTCCGGCGATTTTTTCCTTATAGACTGCCACATAGTCTGCTGACTGCTGGTAGTGGTTGCTGTAGGCCTTGCGCATATCGTTGTCGCTCATCGTACAGCCGGCGAGAATAAATGGTAATAAAAGGAGTGGTTTATTTTTTAACATCAGATTGTTCCCATTCTGCCATTATTATGAATAATTAAACTGTCTCTCTCTGTGTTGAATTTATTTAAAAGAGAGTGCTTAATTTTTCGGGTAATAATGTTTTACAGCAAAGAGAATGGCTGGGGCAAATACTGCCCCCCTGAAACTACTTTATTTCAGGGGGGAGGAATTTAGCGATGGGTAATGCCTTCGTAGATTAACCGTAACGCCAGCAGGCCAATTATCGCGCCGATGATGCGACTGGCGACGCGCTGTATTCTGCCGTAGGCCCGACGCACCGCGGGCAACGAAAAAGCCTGACTCAGAAAGACGCGCCAGATAACCGAAGAGAGTACAATCCCGGCCCAGGCCATCATCCTTGCCCATGTCGGCGTATCCACGCTCAGCGTGACGGAGAAAATACTGATAAAAAACAGGACGGTTTGCGGATTCGACAGATCGGTCAGTAAGCCGCGACGAAAGAACACCGTCCACGGCGCGCTAACGGGCTGCTGAAGCGCCGGCATCTGTGGGGTGGCCTGGTGACGAATGCTGTTCCACGCAAACCACAGCAGATACGCGCCACCACCAATTTTTATCAGCGAAAATACCGCCTCACACTGGGTGATAAGCGTCGCCATGCCGAACAATCCCAGACCGGAATAGATAGCGTCACCCAGTGCGACACCCAGGCCCGTTAATACTCCAGCGCGTCGTCCGGAGGCCAGACTGGTTTGCACCACCACAAACAGGTTGGCGCCGGGGTTGAAGAAGGTTAAGACGAACAGGCTGACGGTGAGGAATACCGCGTGAAGAGGGTCCATAAACCACATTTCCCTGAGCTGGATAACGTCACTCCATCTTATTTCTCATAAAATCGGAGGGATGCGAATGGGATCACAAAGGGAGTGCAGGGAGAAGAATACCACCCGTGTTGCCACGGGTGGTGGAAGGTCAGAAGCTGTATTTCAGCCCTAACATACCTTGCGTATCGCTGTAGCCGTTATCACCAACCTGTTGCGCGACGTTACCCCATAGGGTGACGTTTTTCGTCAACGGGCCTTCAACACCGGCTTTCAGTTCGCCAATATTGCGGCTGCCTTTCACGTCGTTGTTAATGTCATCCATCTGCACGCTGTAATTCTGCGTGTTGTGGATCCAGTTGACTTCCACAAACGGCTGGAAGGTGCGGCCTTTCCCGTCATCCATGGCGTTATGCCCCTGCAGGTAGGCCTTCACGCCAAGACGCGTTTGCAGGTTACCGTCGGTTTTATCGACCACCCGGGTGCCGTTTTTCTCAACGTGCGTATCGGCCTGCACGTCCATCCAGGTCACCTGCGCTTTAGGCTGAATATACAGCGCGTTGCGCTCGCTGAATTCGGCCAGTTTCCAGGTGTAGCCCGTTTCAACAGAAGCGGTGATGCCGTCTGAGTCATATTTCTCAGATGCCAGTCCCTGGCCTGACACGGTGTTGTCAAACCAGTTGTAGAGTACCCAGCCATCGACGTAAGCTCCGGTTTTATCGGCGTCGTTGGCATACCAGGTACCGTACAGACCAGCGCTGTAGCCGCTGATTTCCCCGCGTGAGCTGTATCCGGTCAGGCTGGAGTGGCTGCGGCTCTTGCTGTTGGCGTAACCGGCCATCAGACCCAGATGCCAGCGATCCAGACCGTCAGTGCTCCACTGGGCGAGGTCGCCGCCCAGTTGCATCACGTAGCGGTTGCTCTGGGTACTGATCTGCCCGGAACCATCCTTGAAGCGGTTATGTCCGCCGATATGGCGCATCCACAGGCTGGTAACTTTCTGTTCGCCGGTTAACGCATCGGTGTACTGGGTTTCGCCCAGACGATCGTGCAGACGGGTAGTGAACAGCGTGTTGGCCGCAAGGGTGTTCGCCAGATAACTGCCGGTTTCCGGGCGATACTGATGTTCACCTTCCGGTGTCGGAGGGACAGGAATCACGGGCTCTTTCGGCTCAACCGGTGGGGTCGGCTGAACCGGCCCAGGCAGGGCCACGCTGGTCAGCGACCAGTTCTGGTTATCTCGTTTCACAATGTTGTAGTCATAGGCACCCGCGACGATACGACCTTCTTTGACAAAGGTCCCGCCAGAGACGCCTTCAACGTCAACTATGCGGATGCCTTCAATCGTCGCGGCTCCGTTACCGCCCGCGTTACTGACGCTGACGCGCGTGGTGCCGTGAGTATCCCCTTTCACTATCAGCTTATCTGTCGCCGAAAGGTCATCACCCAGTACGGTACGCAAGGCCAACAGACCGTTGTTGCCGGTATAATCGCCATTGATGGTTAACGTGGTTGGGGTAAAGGCGGCTTTCACCCGCGACGGAGAAGAGAGTATCGCCGCGCCTGCCAGTTCCAGCGAGTTCAGGGTTTGTGAATAGCCGTTAAGATCCAGTTGTGCACCGCTGTCCACATGATAATCCGATCTTGCACTTAGGGTATTTTCTGCTCCAGCGCGCAGCGTGCCGTTCGCAACGTGGGTGGGGCCAAGGTAGGTGTTGGCCCCGGTTAGCGTGGTTGTCCCCGAGCCGACATGGTTCACTTCACCCGCGCCGGTGATTTTGGCCGAGAGCACGAAGTCGTCGCTGTTGTGGTTAAAATTGAGTTCAGCGGTGTTCAGACCGCTGGCGTTGCCAAGATAAATCCACGGTAGATCCAGCGTCCCCGCGGCCTGTTGTGCTTCTCCCTTTGCGCCGCCAATATTCAGGATGCCGGTACTGCCTTCTCCCACTGCCAGCCAGATTAAGTTACCCGAGCGGACCGTTGCACCGTTGCTGACGGTGAGGATCCCGGTGGCGTCATTGGGCGTTGTTGCGAACCCCCCCGAGGTAAATACCTTCCGTCACATCCAGCAGTGAGTTTTCACCGTCCACGAGTGTGACACCGTAGCCATTACGACTGGTGTTACTTGTGTTGCCGACGTAGCCGATGTTCATATGCTCGCTTAAGGAGAGAGTGCCTCCGCGGGTAATGTTCAGGTTGCCGCGCCCCTGATCGCCGACCACGCTCCAGACGGATGAGATGGACGAATTAGCCCCATCGATGGTGACTGTCCCTTGGGCATTGGCGGCATATTCGCCAATGCGTAGTTCATCAATACCGCTAATTTTACTGCCGTTACTGACCCGCAGTGTTCCTGAGCCATCATGAGTTCCGAGCACCAGATTCAGATTACCCAGTGTCCAGGTTGCGCCATTTGTCATCGTCACGCTGCCGTTCGCGCCGTTCCCTATCATACCGGCGGCGGTGGCGATATCCCGGCCATCGATCAGCAGTGAGCCGTCGGAGTTCTCACCCACCCAGAGACTGCGGAAGTTATCCCATGCCGGGTCGGTATTTTCCGTTGTGGAAAGCGTAATACTTTGGCCATTATTAATGATAATAGTATCGTCCACTGTCGCTGGTGGTGAAATTGTATTATTGGCGGTTGCCGTGGACGTTAAGGCAATCGAAATTGCCATGGCTAATAGGGATTCAGGGAAATGCAGCGCATTTATTTTCATATATTGACTCTTCCTTAAGATTTAACTATTGCTCCTGTGCATGGACAAGAAACCTCCATGCTGAATAGTCGGTTATTAATATATTTGCTTAGGGTAAGCAGGTACGGATTAATTCTAATGGTATTTGTTGTGCGGGAAATAGCGTAATCGTTTTACGGCCGATTTGTATCAGGTATCGATAGGTTGAATCTATTAATGTTCATTAATGAGTGAAAATTGCTCGCACTGTTGCTAATCATTTGATTATTAATCTTTATTGGTTTTCTTTTTTTATCCAGGAATAATGCAAATTTAAAATCAAAAACAACAAGATAGACTAAGTCTTCGATAAGCGAGGCTGAATGAATGTTACGGCTAAACGTTAATCTGGTAAGCTTGCTCATGTTTTTAATTAGGTGCGGATGTGCTTTTTTTTGAGATTTTTCAGGCTGAGAAAATATCTTTTTCTTGATGAACGTCAAATTTTAAAAGGGAAGTAATTTGCGGGTTTTCCTGACATTATTAAGATTATTACCAATAATGTCTGGAGGGTTTTAATAATAATCTTAAGTGGTCTTATGCCAAACGGAGAATTTCATATTCTCACAGCGTTCATGCGTTATTAAAAAAAGAGGCGTTTACCGTCTGGATAGTGATATGAAAAAAATAACGCAATTTTACTGTAGAACGCATAAAGAAGTACTGAGCAGGCTGAAACCACAAAAGCAACATATCCTTGAAGGGGCTCTGGATTTTTTTATGGAAGCTGAACTAGTTATTAATCATCCCTGAACAGCGGCCTGCATTCAGGAGTGATGATAGCGTCATAACATAACCTGGAGCTTTACTATGAAAACTGGATATAAAGTGTTGATTGGTGCATTGGCTTTTGTGGCGACAAACGCGTTTGCAGCGGAACTGTTAACAAAAGCTGAGTTTGAGAAGGTGGAGTCGCAGTACACCCTGATTGGTAATATCAATACCAGCAATGAAACGTCCACTCAGGATGCGAAGGAAGATCTGCTCAAAAAAGCGGAAGAAAAAGGGGCTGATGTGGTCGTGCTGACTTCTGGTCAAACCGACAACAAAATTCATGGTACAGCCAATATTTACAAGAAAAAATAATTCGTAAGCGTGCCGGATGGTACTGGTCTGTAAGGGTTGTCAGCCCGATAAAACGCCACGCGTCACCATCCGGCAATTCACTCCTTCAGCCGTCGCCAGAATGTGGTTCGGCTGATCCCCAGATAGCGGGCAGCGGCGCGCTTATCACCGTTAAACTGCGCCAGCACCTGCTGCGGCGTAGCGGAAGTTAAAGGGGATGACGGCGATTCGTTCAGCGCCAGTTCCGGCAGTATCTGCTGTAATAAATGTTCATTCAGTTGTGGCATCGGTTCAACGCTTAAAAACAGCGCCAGGCGTTCCATCATATTGCGCAATTCGCGAATATTCCCCGGCCAGTGATAGTGCAACCACAGGCAGGCGCTCTGCGCCAGTCCGGCGCGCACCGACCCGGTAAACGGTACAGAAAGTGCGGCCAGCGACTGTTTTAAAAAAACTTCCGCCAGCGGCAGGATGTCGGCGGGTCGTTCACGCAGGGCCGGCAGCGACAAACGTAAAATACTCAGGCGATAAAACAGGTCACGACGAAACTGCCCCCGCTTCACTTCATCTTCCAGATTACAGTGGGTGGCGCTTATCACCCGCACATTCACCGGAATAGGGTGATGTCCGCCTACCCGGGTGACCTCCTTTTCTTCCAGCACGCGCAGCAACCGGGTTTGCAGCGGCAGTGGCATTTCACCGATTTCATCAAGAAACAGCGTTCCGCCGTGGGCGATTTCAAACAGCCCGGCACGGCCGCCGCGGCGCGACCCGGTGAAAGCCCCTTCCTCGTAGCCGAACAATTCCGCTTCAAGCAGCGATTCGGTAATCGCCCCACAGTTTATCGCGACAAAGGGATGCGAGGATTTGTCATGACGATGGCCTGCGCCGCCAGTTCTTTTCCGGTGCCGGTTTCCCCCTGAATCAGAACCGAGGCCGGCGAGCGGGCATACAGCGTAATTGTCTGGCGCACCTGTTCCATCTGCGCAGAGTCGCCACGTATATCCCCCCAGCGCATAGCGGGTGCGCAACGTCCGATCTGACGCGTAGCGCCCATGCTGACGCAGGGTGATACGCGTCATATCCAGCGCATCGCTGAACGCCTGGCGCACCGTGGCGGCGGAATAGATAAAGATACCGGTCATGCCGGCCTCTTCCGCCAGATCGGTGATAAGCCCAGCGCCGACCACCGCTTCAATGCCGCCCGCTTTTAGTTCGTTGATTTGCCCGCGCGCATCTTCTTCGGTGACATAACTGCGCTGTTCCAGTTGCAGGTTAAAGGTTTTTTGAAAGGCCATCAGCGCGGGGAGTGTCTCCTGGTAAGTCACCACGCCAATAGAAGTGGTCAGTTTTCCGGCCTTTGCCAGCGCCTGTAACACGTCAAACCCGCTGGGTTTGATCAGAATAACCGGTATCGACAGGCGACTTTTCAGATACGCGCCGTTTGACCCGGCAGCGATGATGGCATCACAGCGTTCAGTCGCCAGCTTTTTTGCGAATATAGGTGACCGCTTTTTCGAAACCGAGCTGGATCGGGGTGATAGTCGCCAGGTGATCAAACTCCAGACTGATGTCGCGAAACAGATCGAACAGTCGCGTTACCGAGACCGTCCAGATTACCGGTTTATCATCATTCACCCGTGGGGGGAAGATTTGTCGTCGCCATAGCCAACCCAAATTAAAGACAGAGTATTGGGTGTAGTCGCGTTTCATCATTGTTTCAATGAAACAGAACAGGGCGTTTCATGAAACGTTAGCTGACACGCTTTTTTTATGTTCAATATGGCATGTGTTATTTTATCTTATTGTTATAGATGCAGTTATTTTTAAATAACCGATCTTGAATAGCCTTTGGCATAGCCCTTGCTTTATGTGAATCAACGTAAGTAACAAGTTGATAACACGAGGATGGACTATGTCTCTGGATTCTCCGGGTCAGGCATTTCGCGCTGCACTCACCAAAGAAAACCCCTTACAAATCGTCGGCACCATCAACGCCAACCATGCGTTGTTGGCTCAGCGTGCCGGATATCAGGCGATTTATCTTTCTGGCGGCGGCGTTGCAGCCGGTTCGCTGGGACTGCCTGATCTGGGGATCTCCACCCTGGATGATGTGTTGACTGACATTCGCCGCATCACCGATGTGTGTCCGCTGCCGCTGCTGGTGGACGCTGATATCGGTTTTGGCTCATCGGCGTTTAACGTGGCGCGTACCGTGAAGTCGATGATCAAAGCCGGAGCGGCGGCGCTACACATCGAGGATCAGATCGGCGCAAAGCGCTGCGGTCATCGGCCTAATAAAGCGATCGTCTCAAAAGAAGAGATGGTCGATCGCATTCGGGCGGCGGTGGATGCCCGTACCGATCCCAACTTTGTGATCATGGCGCGTACCGATGCCCTGGCAGTGGAAGGGTTAGACGCGGCGATCGATCGCGCCCGGGCCTATGTCGAAGCCGGGGCCGACATGCTGTTCCCGGAGGCGATCACCGAGCTTTCGATGTATCGCCAGTTTGCTGATGCAGTCCAGGTGCCCATTCTTGCCAATATCACCGAATTTGGCGCTACGCCGTTGTTCACCACCGATGAACTGCGCAGCGCGAATGTGGCGATGGCGCTCTATCCGCTCTCGGCATTCCGCGCCATGAACCGGGCCGCCGAAAAGGTCTACAACGTATTGCGCCAGGAAGGGACGCAAAAAAGCGTCATCGACACCATGCAGACCCGCAACGAGCTGTACGAAAGTATCAACTACTACCAGTACGAGGAGAAGCTCGACGCGTTGTACACCAAAAAGTAGGCCTGATAAGGCGTAGCCGCCATCAGGCAATGCCGGATAGCACTGCGTTTATCAGGCTGGACGAAAACCCTCAGTACCCTACACATGATAATAATGACGAGGACAACATGAGCGACACAACGATCCTGCAAAATAATACCCATGTCATTAAGCCAAAAAAATCCGTCGCGTTGTCCGGCGTACCGGCGGGCAATACCGCGCTGTGCACCGTCGGCAAAAGCGGCAACGATCTCCACTATCGCGGCTACGATATTCTCGATCTCGCCCGGCAGTGCGAATTCGAAGAGGTCGCGCATCTGCTGATTCACGGCAAACTCCCGACCCGTGACGAACTTCAGGCCTACAAAAGTAAACTCAAAGCGCTGCGCGGACTGCCTGCCAACGTGCGTACCGTGCTGGAAGCGCTACCGGCGGCGTCGCATCCGATGGATGTCATGCGCACCGGCGTATCGGCGTTGGGCTGCACGCTGCCGGAAAAAGAGGGGCATACCGTTTCCGGTGCGCGCGATATCGCCGATAAGCTGCTGGCCTCGCTCAGTTCCATTCTTCTCTACTGGTATCACTACAGCCACAACGGTGAACGTATTCAGCCGGAAACCGATGACGACTCTATCGGCGGCCATTTCCTTCACCTGCTGCACGGCGAAAAGCCGTCCCGGAGCTGGGAAAAAGCGATGCACGTTTCACTGGTGCTGTATGCCGAGCATGAGTTCAATGCTTCCACCTTTACCAGCCGCGTGATTGCGGGAACCGGTTCTGACGTCTATTCGGCGATTATCGGCGCGATTGGCGCACTGCGCGGCCCGAAACACGGCGGGGCGAATGAGGTCTCGCTGGAGATCCAGCAGCGCTACGAAACGCCGGACGAAGCTGAAGCCGATATCCGCAAGCGCGTGGAAAACAAAGAGGTAGTGATTGGTTTTGGCCATCCGGTTTATACCCTTGCCGATCCGCGTCATCAGGTGATCAAACGTGTCGCGAAGCAGTTTTCCGAAGAGGGCGGCTCGCTGAAGATGTACAACATTGCCGATCGGCTGGAAGCGGTGATGTGGGAGACGAAGAAGATGTTTCCTAACCTCGACTGGTTCTCGGCGGTCTCCTACAACATGATGGGCGTCCCCACCGAAATGTTTACTCCGCTGTTTGTCATCGCTCGCGTCACCGGCTGGGCGGCACACATTATTGAACAGCGGCAGGACAACAAAATCATCCGGCCTTCCGCTAACTATACCGGCCCGGAAGATCGTGAGTTTGTCCCGATCGATCAGCGTCAGTAATTCATTACCTCTAAAGATAAAAAAACAGGAAACGTACCCTATGTCCGCTCAAATTTTAAATGTTCGCCCGGAATTCGATCGTGAAATCGTTGATATCGTCGATTACGTCATGAGTTACGAGATAGCGTCAACGGTGGCGTATGACACCGCCCACTACTGCCTGCTCGATACGCTTGGCTGTGGCCTGGAAGCGCTGGAGTATCCGGCCTGTAAAAAACTACTTGGCCCGATTGTGCCGGGAACCGTGGTGCCCAACGGTGTGCGCGTGCCGGGTACTCAGTTTCAGCTCGACCCGGTACAGGCCGCGTTTAACATCGGCACAATGATTCGCTGGCTCGACTTCAATGACACCTGGCTGGCGGCAGAGTGGGGCCATCCTTCTGATAACCTCGGCGGAATTCTGGCGACGGCGGACTGGCTATCGCGCAACGCGGTCGCGGCGGGTAAAGCGCCGCTGACCATGAAGCAGGTGCTGACCGGGATGATCAAGGCTCATGAAATTCAGGGCTGCATTGCGCTGGAGAACGCCTTTAACCGCGTCGGCCTTGATCACGTTCTGCTGGTGAAAGTGGCCTCTACGGCCGTGGTGGCAGAAATGCTGGGATTAACACGTGATGAGATCCTCAACGCGGTTTCGCTGGCGTGGGTGGACGGACAGTCGCTGCGCACCTATCGTCATGCGCCGAACACCGGCACGCGTAAATCCTGGGCCGCGGGTGATGCGACCTCGCGCGCGGTGCGTCTGGCGCTGATGGCGAAAACCGGGGGAGATGGGTTATCCGTCAGCGCTGACGGCGAAAACCTGGGGCTTTTATGATGTCTCGTTCAAAGGGGAGTCGTTCCGTTTTCAGCGTCCATACGGCTCCTATGTGATGGAAAACGTGCTGTTCAAAATCTCGTTCCCGGCGGAGTTTCACTCACAGACGGCGGTCGAAGCGGCGATGACCCTGTATGCACAGATGCAGGCGGCAGGCAAAACCGCAGCGGATATCGAGAAAGTCACCATTCGTACCCACGAAGCCTGCATTCGCATTATTGATAAGAAAGGGCCGCTAAATAATCCGGCTGACCGCGATCACTGTATTCAGTATATGGTGGCGATCCCGCTGCTGTTCGGACGCTTAACGGCGGCAGACTATGAGGACGATGTGGCGCAGGACAAACGCATCGATTCCCTGCGCGAGAAAATGAGCTGTTTTGAAGATCCGGCGTTTACCGCGGACTATCACGACCCGGAAAAACGTGCCATCGCCAACGCCATTACTCTCGAATTTACCGACGGTTCTCGGTTCGACGAGGTGGTGGTGGAATACCCGATTGGTCACGCCCGTCGGCGCAATGACGGGATCCCGAAACTTATCGAGAAATTCAAAATTAACCTGGCGCGCCAGTTTCCAACCCGTCAGCAGCAGTGCATCCTGGAGGTCTCCCTGGACAGAACTCGCCTGGAGCAGATGCCGGTCAATGAGTACATGGACCTTTATGTCATCTAGCACCCGCCTCATCAGGCGTAAGTTCAACAGGAGAACGTTATGTCGGTAATGACTCCAACTTATTGATAGTGTTTTATGTTCAGATAATGCCCGATGACTTTGTCATGCAGCTCCACCGATTTTGAGAACGACAGCGACTTCCGTCCCAGCCGTGCCAGGTGCTGCCTCAGATTCAGGTTATGCCGCTCAATTCGCTGCGTATATCGCTTGCTGATTACGTGCAGCTTTCCCTTCAGGCGGGATTCATACAGCGGCCAGCCATCCGTCATCCATATCACCACGTCAAAGGGTGACAGCAGGCTCATAAGACGCCCCAGCGTCGCCATAGTGCGTTCACCGAATACGTGCGCAACAACCGTCTTCCGGAGCCTGTCATACGCGTAAAACAGCCAGCGCTGGCGCGATTTAGCCCCGACATAGCCCCACTGTTCGTCCATTTCCGCGCAGACGATGACGTCACTGCCCGGCTGTATGCGCGAGGTTACCGACTGCGGCCTGAGTTTTTTTAAGTGACGTAAAATCGTGTTGAGGCCAACGCCCATAATGCGGGCAGTTGCCCGGCATCCAACGCCATTCATGGCCATATCAATGATTTTCTGGTGCGTACCGGGTTGAGAAGCGGTGTAAGTGAACTGCAGTTGCCATGTTTTACGGCAGTGAGAGCAGAGATAGCGCTGATGTCCGGCGGTGCTTTTGCCGTTACGCACCACCCCGTCAGTAGCTGAACAGGAGGGACAGCTGATAGAAACAGAAGCCACTGGAGCACCTCAAAAACACCATCATACACTAAATCAGTAAGTTGGCAGCATCACCCGTTATGTCTTATAGCGAATTTTATCAGCGTTCCATTACGCAACCGGCGTCGTTCTGGGCCGAACAAGCCCGGCGCATTGACTGGCAGCAGCCGTTTACCCACACGCTGGATCACAGCAATCCGCCGTTTGCCCGCTGGTTTTGCGGCGGAACCACCAATCTGTGTCATAACGCCATTGATCGCTGGCTGGATAAACAGCCGGATGCGCTGGCTCTCATTGCCGTCTCATCCGAGACCGAAGAGGAGCGCACCTTTAGCTTCCGTCAGTTATATGACGAAGTGAACGTAGCGGCGTCGATGCTGCAATCGCTCGGCGTGCAGCGCGGCGATCGGGTACTGGTGTACATGCCGATGATCGCCGAAGCGCATATCACGCTGCTGGCCTGCGCGCGGATTGGGGCGATCCACTCGGTGGTGTTCGGCGGTTTTGCCTCGCACAGCGTGGCGGCGCGGATCGATGACGCGAAGCCGGTGCTGATCGTCTCCGCCGATGCCGGGGTGCGCGGCGGCAAAGTGTTGCCCTACAAAAAACTGCTCGATGATGCGATCGATCAGGCCCAGCATCAGCCGAAACAGGTGCTGCTGGTGGATCGTGGGTTAGCGAAAATGGTGCGTGTGGCTGGTCGCGATCTCGACTTCGCGACTTTGCGCCAGCAGCACCTCGGGGCGAGAGTACCGGTGACGTGGCTGGAGTCCAACGAAACCTCCTGCATTCTTTACACCTCCGGCACCACCGGTAAACCCAAAGGCGTGCAGCGCGATGTCGGCGGTTATGCGGTAGCGCTGGCGACCTCAATGGAGACCATTTTTGGCGGCAAAGCGGGCGGGGTGTTTTTCTGCGCTTCAGATATCGGCTGGGTTGTTGGCCACTCTTACATCGTTTATGCGCCGCTGTTAGCGGGGGATGGCAACGATTGTGTATGAAGGGCTTCCGACCTATCCGGACTGCGGCGTGTGGTGGAAAATTGTCGAAAAATATCAGGTTAGCCGGATGTTCTCGGCACCGACAGCTATTCGCGTGCTGAAGAAGTTCCCGACCGCGCAAATCCGCAATCACGATCTCTCCTCGCTGGAGGTTCTTTATCTGGCAGGTGAACCGCTGGACGAACCGACCGCAAGTTGGGTGACAGAAACGCTGGGCGTACCGGTTATCGACAACTACTGGCAGACGGAATCCGGTTGGCCGATTATGGCGCTGGCGCGTGGTCTGGATGAGCGGCCCTCGCGCCTCGGCAGCCCCGGCGTGCCCATGTATGGCTATAACGTGCAGTTGCTCAATGAGCTAACCGGTGAACCCTGCGGCGCCAACGAGAAGGGGATGGTGGTGATCGAAGGGCCGCTGCCGCCCGGCTGTATTCAGACTATCTGGGGCGATGATAAACGGTTTGTGAATACCTACTGGTCGCTGTTTAATCGTCAGGTATACGCCACGTTTGACTGGGGTATTCGTGACGCCGACGGCTACTACTTCATTCTGGGGCGGACGGATGATGTGATTAACGTCGCCGGACATCGCCTGGGCACGCGGGAAATTGAGGAGAGTATCTCCAGCTATCCGAACGTCGCGGAAGTCGCGGTGGTCGGGGTGAAAGATGCGCTGAAAGGGCAGGTGGCGGTGGCGTTTGTGATCCCCAAACAGAGCGACAGTCTGGAAGACCGCGATGTGGCGCATTCGGAAGAGAAGGCGATCATGGCGCTGGTGGACAGCCAGATTGGCAACTTTGGCCGTCCCGCCCACGTCTGGTTTGTTTCACAACTGCCGAAAACCCGATCCGGCAAAATGCTCCGGCGCACGATCCAGGCCATTTGCGAAGGCCGCGATCCGGGCGATCTCACCACGCTTGACGATCCGGCGGCGCTACAGCAAATCCGCCAGGTCATTGAGGAGTAAACTGGGCGCCGGATGGCGGCGTACCGCCTTATCCGGTCTACAAAACCAGCCGTAGGCCTGATAAGCGTAGCGCCATCAGGCACTTAACGACAATGACCCAAAATGTAGGCCTGATAAGCGTAGCGCCATCAGGCACTGAATCTGCTCTCTAACTCCATTTCACCTGATAGTGATAGCGCCCGGCGCTCAGTTGAAATTCAGGTGACACCGAAGGACTCCAGGAGTCGTCGCCGCCGACGCCCATATGAAAACCATCAATGTTCAGCCAGGCCCCGGCCTCCGGTTGTAGCAGATGCCGATGGCTGGTCTCCATCAGTTGCTTCTGGCTGAATCGGCTGATATTGAACAGAAAATCACCGCGCCAGACGTGCGCCCCGAACTTCAGTTCACGCGTGCCGCAGCGCAGGCCGTTCTCACTGGGAAAAACGTAAGGGGTATACATCTCATCCAGTGATAAGTCCCAGCGATCAAAACAGGCTGAAGACAGGCGGTCCGGGTAGTTTTCATGCGGACCAAGCCCCAACCAGTTCACCCGTTCTGCTTCCTGCGCCAACTGGCAGGTCAGGCCGATACGTGCCGGATGGGGCGTGCCGCTGGCGACATCGACATCAACGGTGATCAGCATTTCGCCGTGGCCGTCGATGCGCCAGATTTTACGGCTGATAAACAAGGTTTCGCCCTGATACTGCCAGGCGTGAACGGTGGCTATCTGTACCGCGTCGGAAAGGGCGTCGGCATCGCACTGTAGCAGTACTGCCTGTAGCTGATAATGACCAGCAGCTTTCCAGCGCTCAACCCAGGCATTAGGATCGATCCGTGTCACCTCACTGATACCTATATCGTTATCCAGCGGCGCACGGGTAAACTGATCGCGCAGCGGTGTCAGTAACTGCGGTTCATCGCCAGTCCAGTATTGCGTTAACGTGCCCTGCTCACGGCTGAATGCCCAACGTTTATGGCCGAGCGTCACGGTAAACGTCGCGTCGCTGACGCTGAGCTGTGGCGCAGTACTGGCGCGCGGTGTACATACGACGCTCAGTTTTTCCTCCAGCGGCCACTGTTGCCAGGCGCTGATGTGACCGGCAGGCGACCAGGCGGTTGCCTGCGGTTGTTCCACGCGCACCGTCAACCAGAGCTGACCCGCCGCGTCAGGCTGCGCAATATCCGGCAGGGTGATGACCTGACGACCCTGCGGCGCGATATCCAGCGCGACCTCCCCGGAGGCAATGGGGTTGCCTTCCAGCGCAATCGACCAGTGAAGGATCTCGTTGTCACTCTGGCGGAACAGATATTCGCTGGTGACCTCAATCTGGCGTTTCGCGCCAGGCAGCAACGTGAACTGGAAAAACTGCTGTGTGTGTTTCGCCTCAAACAACGACGGATGCGGCGTGCGGTCGGCAAACACCAGTCCGTCCATACAGAACTGGCGATCGTTAGGCGTGTCGCCAAAGTCGCCGCCGTACGCGGACCAGGGGTTGCCTTCGTCATCGTATTTAATCAGCGATTGATCGACCCAGTCCCAGACAAAGCCGCCCTGCAAACGCGGATACTGGCGAAACGCCTGCCAGTATTTGGCGAACCCGCCGAGGCTGTTACCCATGGCGTGGGCGTATTCGCAGAGGATCAGCGGGCGCTGTTCGCCAGGTAGCGACAGCCATTTTTTGATTGACCATTTCGGCACCGCCGGGAACGGCTGATCCTGATCGACGCGGGCATACATCGGGCAAATAATATCCGTTGCTGACGTGTCCGCCCCGCCACCTTCATACTGCACCGGGCGCGACGGGTCGTCTGATTTTAGCCAGCGGTATAAGGCGTCATGGTTAGCGCCGTGACCGGATTCATTGCCCAGTGACCAGATGATAATGCTGGGATGATTACGATCGCGTTGCACCATGCGCGTTACGCGCTGGCTCATGGCGGGCAGCCACTCAGGATCGTCGCTCAGGCGATTCATCGGCACCATGCCGTGGGTTTCGATGTTGGCCTCATCCACCACGTACAGGCCGTAGCGGTCACAGAGCGTGTACCACCGCGGATGGTTCGGGTAGTGGGAGCAGCGCACGGCGTTAAAATTGTTCTGCTTCATCAGAATAATGTCCTGCACCATCGTCTCTTCATCCATCACCTGGCCGTTTTCAGGATGATGTTCATGACGGTTGGCGCCGCGAATCAGCAGTGGTTTACCGTTCAACAACAGCAGGCCGTTTTCAATGCAGACCTTTCGGAAGCCGACATCGCAGGCCTCGGCTTCAATCAGTGTGCCGTCAGCGGTATGGAGCAGCACAACCGCACGATAAAGATGCGGCGTTTCGGCGCTCCACAGTTTCGGTGTGTCGACTTCCAGACACACGGTGGTGCGATCGCCGTAGGCTCCGCGCTCATCAATGATCTCGCTGCCAAAAGGGGCGGTTCGCTCGCCGATCAGGGTCTCTTCTTCCCACAACTGCACGGTCACGCGCAGATTGTCTCGCCACTCGCCACGCATTCGGATGTCGGCGGCAAAGGTTGCCCGGCTGAAATCGTCATTAAAATGGGTGGAAATACGCAGGTCGCTGATTTGCGTGGCGGGTTTGGTTAGCAGGCTGACATCCCGGAAGATGCCGCTCATTCGCCACATGTCCTGGTCTTCCAGATAGCTGCCGTCGCTCCAGCGCAGCACCATTACCGCCAGACGATTCTCACCGCTGACCAGAAAATCGCTGAGATCAAATTCAGACGGCAGACGGCTGTCCTGACCGTAGCCGACCCAGCGCCCGTTACACCACAGATGAAACGCAGAGTTCACGCCGTCGAAAATGATCCGTGTCTGGCCGCCTCGCAGTTCAGGCTCGCGGACGGTAAAGGTGAGCGAATAACATCCTGTGGCGTTTTCAGCGGGGACATACGGCGGATTTACCGGAATCGGATAGGTGACATTGGTATAAATCGGCGCGTCATACCCCTCCAGTTGCCAGTTTGAGGGGACGGCGATCGTATCAGCGTCGTCCAGATCGCAAATGCGCCAGCTTTCCGGCACCGCCTCTGGTGAGGCAAACCAGTTGAATTTCCACGTCCCGTTCAGGCAACGCACGTTCGGCGAAGGGGTATTATCGCGGGCATCGGTGGCGTTACGCCAGCTGGCAAACGGCGGATGCGCCTCCAGGCGGTTACGTTGCGTGACGCCGGGATTTTCCCAGTCGCGTCGGGCCAGTATGGCGGCGAGTGAATTCGTGCTGAAGGTCATGGAGGCATCCTGTTGCGCAGTTTTTTCGTTCACAGGTTGCTGAAGATACGGTGCGCGGTGAAAGCCTGTAAAGGTGAGAAAGAGGAATGAGTGAGGTCACTCACTCAGAATCTGCTTGCGTCACGCCCTGAAAGGTTTTTCGCCATTCCATCGGACTGACGCCAAAGCGCGATTTAAAATGCTGACGCCAGGTGACTGGCGAGAGAAAGCCGACCTCTGTGGCGATACGCTCGACCGGAAGCCGGGAGGATTCCAGCAGTTCCTGGCTGCGGCGCAGGCGTTCAGCGATCAGCCATTCTGCCACGCTTGAGCCGGTTGCTTTCATAAAGTGACGGGTCAGGGTACGGCGACTCATCATCACCTTTTGCGCCAGCGAATCCAGGTCATGTTGTTCATGGCTGTGCTGGCGAAGGTACTCCAGCAGGCCGTTAATCCGCTGATCCTGGGTATTTTTCGCCACTGGTTGGGCAATAAACTGTGCCTGACCCCCTTCGCGATGCGGGGGGCACGATCATCCGGCGAGCAATCTGGTTCGCCACCGTACTGCCAAACCGCTGGCGGATAAGATACAGACAACAGTCAAGCGCGGCAGCGGTACCAGCCGAAGTAATAATGCCGTCATCGTCGACATACAGGGCGTTGATATCCAGGCGTGCACCGGGAAAGCGTGACTGGAAATCCTCTTCAAACTCCCAGTGAGTGGCGGCGCGTCTGCCGTCCAGCAGCCCTGCATAACCCAGCACAAAGGCGCCGAGACACAGCCCAACCACCTGCGCGCCGTTTTGCCGGGCCTGAACCAGCGCATCAAGCAGCGACTGCGGTGGACGATTCGCGGTCGTCCCCCCACCAGGGGACAATCACGATATCGGCCCCGGACATCGCTTCAGGCCCATGCGTGGCGGTGACGGAAAATCCCTCCGCAGAGGTGACGACACCAGGGACTTCAGCGCAAATCAGCACCTCAAAGCGTTTCTTTGTTGCTGCTTTTTCACTGAACATGATGCACGGCACCGAGAAGTGAAACGGACTGAAATCTTCAACGGCGACGATCGCGACGGAGACAGGGCGCATACCACTCCTCGGCTGGGGATTAAAACGTCAGGGTTTCTCCATCTTCCGGTACCCGGACAGATTCTGCAATCTGGTTGTCGTGCACATATTCCCTGAGCGCGGCGCGCGTCAGCAGGCAGTGGTTTAACGCCTCCATGTGAACAGCCACAATCTGCGCGTCGGGCAGGGTGAGATGGGTTTTCAACACATCTTCTGCGCCCATGATAATCGCGCCAAACCCGATCACGTGCGCAAATCCGGCATTCAGGACCACTACATCCGGCTGGAAAGCGATGAGGTTAGCTTCAACCTCATCGCGCCAGATCGTATCGCCAACCAGATAGAGCGTTTTTTCTTGCGGATGCTGGAAGATGACCCCGCAGGCCTCGCCCATCCGCTCGGCCATGGCGGGAATGGCGTACAGCCGGTCGGAGCCGTGCTGGCCGCCCGTTTTGCGCAGGGTGATATCGCCCAATCGGGTCTCGTTCGTCAGTACGGTGAGTTGGCTGAAACCCTGTTCCCGCAGAATTTGTGCATCCTGGTCGTTTTGTACATAAATCGGCTTCTCTTTTGGCACGACCTTTGCGGCGACCTCGTCCCAATGGTCCGCATGAAGATGGGTGACAATCACTGCATCCGCCTGCAACAGGGTGTCGATGTCGCACGGAAGTTCCACGCCAGGATTGCGGATTTCAGCCCGCGCCGTGCCGGGAAAACCGGGATACGCGCCTTGCGGGGCGAGCATTGGGTCAACCAGAAAGGTTTTGCCGCCAAAGGTAATGAACTGGGTGGCATTGCGAATAAGGGTAATGTTCATGGCGAGACTCCACGTGAGACGGTCAGTGGTTCCATCGTAGAGTGTTAACCAGAGGCTGAATGTGGGCAAATGGGCGAATACCGATGAGATTGGGCCAACAGAGGGTTTCTGTGCCGTGAAGTATTTGTGTGCAATGTTGCATTTCGATACCGGAGATATTATCCGCGCGATAGCCACGAAAAGTAATATCTTTAGCCAGGAAGGTCATCGGCAGATCTCCGCGATGCGGTGAATGATAAGAATCCGAATGCCGCTTCTACATTTCCCATCTTATTTGTCGGTTGCAGATGAAATAAAAAGATATAAGGATTTATAAACGCGCCGCTTTATATTGTGGGTCACAAGGCGTAACAGCTTGTTTTTATCAAAGATTAAATTAATGTTTTTGCTTAAATGATTCTCTGTGCATTAATGGTGTGGTTATTTATTTTTTGTCTATCTAATTGATTTTAAAATGTTAATATTGTTGTTGCGTGAAATATAAACTTATTTAAGAATTTTGGTTTGTTTTTTTTACTGCTATTTACTCTATGACAGTGTTTAGGTAGTTTTCAAATACTATCTTTTCTATCCATTACGCGTTAAGCAAATTCCGTAATTTAAATATTCACTGTTTCTCTTACTCGTTAGTTTTTTCAGGCTTATTTATTATCTAAATAATGCATTGAAATGAATTAAATGTTGTAGAAACTAACAAAGGAGTTATTTATGCAACATTTTAATAAAAATAAAATAGCGTTATTGCTTGCCTCAATCTTCATTTCATCCGGACCGGTAATCGGCGCCACGATCCATGTTGATGGCTCATTTCCTTATGCGGCGCAATCCAACACAGGGACTCACGGGAGTAGCGGGGGCAGTGAAGGCGCCGGAGCCGGGTATGTACTCTCGCCGAACCCGGACACGACCGCGGCGGATAACAGCGTAAGCGTCGGGGGTGGCATTACGATAAAAGGTGGTAATGGCTACGCTGGCGGCGAGGGTGCCGACGGAATGTCCGGTACCAGTGCAACCATTACGAACGGCGGTGCGATTACGGGCGGTGAAGGGAGCTATGGCGCTAGCGGCATTGGCACAGGTGGTAAGGGAATCTCGGGTACTGACCTGTCGATAACCAATTCTCGTACTGGCTCCATCACCGGTGGCGAAGGGGACAGATATTCCGCTAGCGGTGCGGGGATCGCTGGTAACAGCCTCATGATAACCAACGATGGCGCGATTACCGGAGGTGATGGCAGTTACGGCTATGATGACAACGGGGGGGACGGGCGGCATTGGCGGCGCCGGAATATCCGGCACTGACCTGACGATTATCAATACTTACCGTATTACCGGTGGCGAAGGCAATTCCAGTGGCACAGGAGGCGATGCCATATCGGGTTCTGCGCTGTCCATAACCAACAGCGGCGCTATTCTTGGTGGCGGTGGGGGGGTTTGGCTATAACGGTGCGGAAGGTGGCAATGCCGGCGCCGGAATATCCGGCAGTAATATGGTGATTGATAATATTGCCCGTGGGTCAATTACGGGTGGTCGAGGCAATTCCAGCAGCATAGGTGGCGATGCGATATCGGGTACCGACCTGAGAATCACCAACGGCGGATCTATTGTCGGGGGGCGAAGGAGGGTTTGGCTATGATGGGGTGGAAGGTGGCAATGCCGGCGCCGGAATATCCGGCAGCAATATAGTGATTGATAATATTGCCCGTGGGTCAATTACGGGTGGGGCAGGCGAATCCGGCAGCGTAGGTGGCGATGCGATATCGGGTACCGACCTGAGGATCAGCAACGGCGGATCCATTGTCGGTGGCGAAGGAGGGTATGGCTACGGCTACGGAGAGAATGCCAGCAATGCGGGTGCTGGCATATCTGGCAGCGAGATCATCATTGACAACTTAGCTGGAGGTTCAATTACCGGTGGTGAGGGTGGCAGTGGAGGCCTGGACGGCCTCGGCGGTGCCGGGAGACCTTCCGCTGGCGGCACGGGAATACTTGGTGATAATTTGGCCATCAACAATGGAGGTTCCATCACCGGTGGCGAAGGCGCCTTTGCTGGCGGCGATACGACAAGCCCTGACGGTGCAAACGGTGGCACGGCTATATCCGGTCACAACCTGACCATCAGCAATTTGGCTGGCGGCATCATCACTGGTGGAAAAGGCAGTTACAGCGGCAGCACAAATAGTACTAACATCAGCAACGGCGGTAACGGCGGCGTCGGAATATTCGGTGACAGCCTGGGGATTAGCAACAGCGGTTCTATCGTTGGAGGCAAAGGCAGTTACAGTAGTAACGGTGGCGCTAACGGTGTCGGTGGCGCAGCGATATCCGGCAGTAATCTGACGATAATCAATAACCGCGTGATTACCGGCGGCGCTCCGTACTCGAGCGGTGGCGAAGCTGGCGCGGCTATCAGTCTTACCGGCGGCAGCAACATGCTGACACTGAATACCGACTCGACGATCACCGGCGATATCAGGCTGGCCGATGGCGCGACAACGTTGCAGATCGTCAGTAATGATGAAGCAAACAGAGCCATCAACGGTAATCTGACGGTGGGTCAGTCGGCCAGCGTAACGCTGTCTGAACAACCGATTGAATTTACCGGTAATGCGTCGTTTGCCGAAGGCGCAGCGCTCACTCTTGGCAGTGACGTCAGCCTCAAGGCGGCGTCGCTTTCGGTTGGCAATAACGCCTCGCTTAATGCCAACATTACCCACTGGGATATGCAGGACATTCTTCTGGTTGAAACCACAAACGGGATTACGGGCGCGTTTTCTTACAGTAATGCCCTCGTGGCAGGTATGAACCAACCGGATTTTGCCTATATCAATGCCGGCTCACGGATCATCAAATACTCCCTGTACTGGAACGGGCTGGATTCCGATGCGCACGGAACGTTCACGCTTGATGAGGGCAGAGCTTTCGATCTCGGTGTCGCCCTGGCTGACAATACGGCGCACGTCAACCCGGCCTGGGACGGTAAAAGCCTGACCAAAGCGGGAGAAGGCACGCTGATACTGTCAGCGGAAAATACCTACACGGGGTCGACTTCTGTCAGTGAAGGCATGCTGAAGACGACGACGTCGAATGCATTTGCCAGTACCTCCGGCGTCACTATTGGCGAGGAAGGGACGCTTAACCTTAACGGCAACAGCCAGACCGTCAATGCGCTGGATAACCGTGGCACCCTGCTGATTGATGATTATGGTGTTCCGCCTTCCTCTCCTCTCAACGTTATGCTGACGGGCGATGTGACGAATAGCGGCAATATCATTCTTAACAACAGCGTGACCAGCGCCGGGAATACATTGACCATCAATGGTGACTATGCGGGTCACGGCGGCACCCTTTCATTGGGCACCGTTCTCGGCGGCGACAGCAGCCTGACGGATAAGCTGGTGATTACCGGCAACGCGACTGGCACGACCTATGTGCATGTCAACAATGAGAATGGCTCAGGGGCCTTGCTGCATGAAGGGATTAAAATTATTGAGACCGGCAGTTCAACGCCAGAGGCTTTTGTGCAACAAGGTCGTATCGTGGCGGGAAGCTATGAATATCACGTGAAGCAGGGAACGGCTTCCGGCAGCGACAGGAATAACTGGTATTTGACCCACCAGGCGGACACGCCTGACCCTGACGATGCCCCTGATGTCATTGATAACGATCGTCCTGCGCCAGGCGAACCTTCGGATGCTGTCAACGTCTATCGCCCTGAGGGAGGAAGCTATGCCAGCAACCTCGCGGCAGCAAATACGCTGTTTAACACCCGACTGCAGGACCGTCAGGGAGGTTCCTGGTATACCGACCCTGCTACCGGGGAACGGCATATGACCAGTCTGTGGCTGCGTACGTCAGGCGGGCACAGCAAGGGGCGGATGTCGGACGGTCAGAACACATCGTCGTCCAACCGCGTGGTAGTGCAGCTCGGCGGCGCGTTGCTCCAGGGGAGTGTGAACGGCACGGATAGCTATCAGTTGGGTGTAATGGCAGGCTATGGTAAGCAGGATAACGACATCCATAACAGCCTGTCAGGCTACGGTTCTCGTGGCGAGGTGAGCGGCTACAGCGCGGGTCTGTACGGAACCTGGTATCAGAACGCCGTGGATAAAACCGGTCTGTACGTCGATTCATGGGTACTCTATAACTGGTTTGACAACACGGTTAAAGGTGATGAGCTTGCTCAGGAAAGCTATAAAAGCAAGGGGCTGACGGCGTCGCTGGAATCGGGTTACGCTTTCCATATGGGGTCTTTCACGGCGCCAGGCGACTGGGAAAGTAATGTCTATATTCGCCCACAGGCACAGGTCACCTGGATGGGGGTGAAGGCAAACGACCATACGGAGAAAAACGGCACGCGGGTTCAGGGGCAGGGCGATAACAATATTCAGACCCGTCTGGGCATGCGCCTTTACGCCAATGGTAAAAGCAGTGCGGAAAAACGAACCGTACGCGAGTTTGAACCCTTTATCGAGGCGAACTGGATACACAACTCGAAGCAGTACGGCGTCAGGATGAATGACACGAGCACCTCCCTGCAGGGAAGTCGAAACGTTGGCGAGGTGAAAGTGGGCGTCGAGGGGCGTTTGACCCGGGACCTGAGCGTCTGGGGCAATGTTGCGCAACAAATGGGTAATAACGGATTTCGCGATACAAGCGGCGTACTGGGAATCAAATACCAGTTCTAGCCTTATGATGTTTCTCCAGCCATCCCGGTTTTTTTGCCGGGATGGCTGTTTATCTCTTACTTGCCCCGCACGTTGTAGTATGAACAAGTGCGCAGCATTCCTGCTTTCGTCTTAGTGCCAGCCTGCTTTGCACCTGCCAGAGTATAGATAACCCCCCTGAAGCGGAGGCGTTATGAGCTGGCGACCCATTCTGTTCCTTATTGTTACGCCTTTCCCGGTGTTAAGCGCGCCACGCGGACGGCTGCGGCTGGTGCAAGGGGGAAGGGGATTAGCCCAGGCCGGATGCGCGTGGCGTCATCCGGCTTACAAAACAACGAAAACCTACTCCGCGTCCGTCAGCGCAAACATTCCATACGGATGAATTTCAAGGTAATACTGCTCGCCGATATCGGGTTGCAGACGAGTGGCGTTGACCTGTAGCAGGATCTCCTGCCCGTGCCAGTCCACCGTGACTTCGTACTGCGGCCCCATATAGGCGACATGGCGAATCACACAGCGCTGACTCTCTTCTCCCCGGTCGCTTAAGGTGATCGCTTCCGGGCGTACGCCAACGGTGCCTTTCCCCTGGGATGCAAAATGTGTCGGGCGAGGCAGACGATAACCAAAGATATCAACAGATGCTTCGCTGAAGGTCGCCGGGAAAAGGTTGGCGTCACCCATGAAACTCGCCATAAAACGGGATGCCGGTTGACGATAGAGATCCTGTGGCGAGCCGATCTGCATGATATGCCCCTTGTTCATCACCAGCACGGTGTCAGAAACCGCGAAGGCTTCACTCTGATCGTGGGTCACATACAGCGAGGTGATATCAAACTGCTTTTGCAGTTCGCGGATCTTGTCACGCATGCTGCGGCGCAGGTTGGCGTCGAGGTTGCTTAACGGCTCATCAAACAACAGCACCTTCGGTTTGAGGATCAGCGCGCGCGCCAGCGCCACGCGCTGCTGCTGCCCGCCGGAGATCTGATCGACGTAGCGATCCTCAAATCCTTCCAGATCGACCATCGCCAGCGCTTCTTTCACCCGCGTTTTCACATCGGCGCGCGACACGCCCAGCATCTTCAGACCGTAGCCGACGTTTTCACCCAGCGACATATGCGGGAACAGGGCGTACGACTGGAACACCATACAAATATCGCGCTGCTGAATAGAACGATGGGTGACGTCTTCGCCATCAATAAAAATTTGACCTTCGCTCGGTTTTTCCAGACCGGCGACCAGGCGCAGAATGGTGGTCTTGCCGCAACCGGACGGGCCAAGCAGCGTCACCATCTGCCCTTGCGGGATGGTGAGATTAATATTGTCGATAACTGTGTTACTGCCGAATCGTTTGGTGACGTTGCGCAGTTCAACGAAATTTTTCTGACTCATAGTGCGCTCCATTACGCCTGGTTTTTGGCTTTGGACCGGGAAATACGCGCTTCCCCAATCAGCCAGTCAAAGATGAAAATAATCGCCAGCATGACCACGATCAGAATCGACCCGTAGGCAATCGCCACGCCGTATTCGCCGTCTTCCACGCGGTTCAGAATGTAGGCCGTTGCCACACGGGTGTCCGGCGTAACGAGGAAGACAATCGCGCTGACGGTGGTGATGGCGCGCACAAAGCTGTAGATCAGCGCTGAAAGAATGGCCGGACGCAGCAGCGGCAGCAGGATGTGCGTGATGGTGCGCAGGCTCCCGGCACGCAGACTCAGCGAGGCTTCATCCAGCGATTTATCGATCTGTCCGAGTCCTGCGATCCCGGCGCGAATACCAACCGGCACGTTACGCATCACCATCGAGATAATGACAATGGCGGCGGTACCGGTGAGGTATACCGGGGCGCTGTTAAAGGCGAGGATGTAGGAGACGCCTGCCACGGTGCCCGGTACGGCGAAGCACAGCATAGTGGTGAACTCGATGGTCTTTTTTGCCCTTAAACTGCTGGCGGACCACAATCCAGGCGATCAGCAGGCCGAACGCGGCGGTGATCGGCGCGGCAATTCCGGCATAGAGCAGGGTGTCGAGCAGGGAAGGCCATGCGCCGTCGCTCATGCCCTGGCCGAACAGCTTGATGAAGTTGTCCAGCGTCAGGGTGTAGTCCACGCCCCAGTTCACGGTGAAGCTGCCGTAGAAAATGCTGCCATAAAGCAGGGCGTTGAAAGCGATCCAGACCGCCAGAATGACAATCACGCTCCAGACCAGCGTCACCGGCAGTGGCTGGACGTCGCCACGGTATGATTTACCCGAAACGGTAACGTACGAACGTTTGCCAATCCACATGTACTGCACGCAGAACACCAGCAGCGAGAACAGCAGCAGGAACGCGCCGAGCGTGCTGGCAGCCTGGTAATCGAGCTGCGAGCCGGTGATGTAGAAGTAAATTTGCGTCGCCAGCACGTCGAAGTTACCGCCGAGGACCAGCGGGTTACTGAAGTCAGCCAGCGACTGCACGATAACGATCAGGAACGCGTTTGCCAGCGCCGGTTTCAGCAGTGGGACAAACACGCCGTTAAACGTCTGCCAGCGACTGGCGCGCAGGGTATATGACGCCTCTTCCAGCGACGGATGAATGGTTTTTATTGCCCCGTCGAGGATCATAAACGCCATAGGGGTAAACGCCAGCACCTGTGCCAGCCAGATACCGGTGAATCCGTACAGCCAGTTAGTGTTGGTCAGTCCAAACCATTCCACCATAAATTCGGTGACGTAACCGGAACGCCCCATCATCAGCGTGACGCCCAGTCCCACCACAAACGGTGGGGTGACGATAGGCAGAATTGAGAAGATGCGTCCGATAATGGCGCTTCGCTGAGCGATACGGGTGGTATAAATCGCCAGCACCAGACCGAAGAAGGTACAGCCGACACCCACCGCAATCGACAGGACGATGGAGTTAATAATGACCTGAATGATATGCGCCTGCGACAGCACATTCATAAATGCCAGCGGTGCGAACTCCCCGGCGTCGTTGGTGAACATCGGGATGAAAATGGCGATGCTCGGCCAGACGATAAAGATGCCGATGAGCGCCACGATAGTGACCAGCGAACCGATCACAAACCGGTCGCCGCCCAGCCATTCGAGGCGGGTCAGCGCCAGAGTCATGATCGCCCCCAGCGCTACAAACAGCACGATAGTGGCGTAGCCTAAACCCCGCCCTTCAACGGTGGCGCTGACAACAATAAACGCCATACACAACAGCGCCCAGCCAGCATCGAGGGTGTGGCGGCTGCGCTGCTCGCGTCTGGCTTCGTGGAGCGGGCGAATCAACAGCAGGCTCGGCAGCAGATACCACAGCCAACTGATATTGAACCGTGACCAGCCGTAGGCCTCGAGGATTTCATCGCTCGTGGACTCCAGCAGACCGTAATCCAGGCTCCAGCTCGGCAGCAGGACGAATGCCAGCCAGCCGAGTAAAACCCAAAGGAATATCGCATCCCGTTTTTTCACGGGATGGAGTGCAAGTGTGTGTGACATACGTTTTCCGGTGTTCAATCCCGAGTAGGCCGGATAAGCGTAAGCGCCATCCGGCATTCAGGGTGACGATGATTGCCGGGTGGTGGCATTGCCTTACCCGGCCTACGTAACCTTAACGTCAGGAAGTCATCGTGTGGGCTTATTTACCCATCTTCACTTCGCTGACCCATTTATTGATCAACGCTTTGCGGACGTCTGTGGAGCCGTATTTGTCCATGTCGTAGTTGATGAGCTTCAGGTCGTCGAGCTTCAGCGAGTTCGGCGAGGTTTCTGCGGTGGTGTTGGTCAGGATCTGATAGGACTTACCTTTCTTCCACGCCAGTTCCTGGGCCTCTTTCGACAGCACCCAGTCGACGAACAGTTTGGCGTTGTCAAGGTTACGCGCCCCTTTCAGGATGCTGACGCCGCCGATTTCATAACCGGTACCTTCACACGGAGAAATCAGCTCCAGCGGCGCGCCCTGTTCTTTTTCCAGCGAGTAGTCATGCAGGAAGCCAATGCCGATGGCGGTTTCGCCACGAGCCGCGTTACGCGCCGGGGCAATACCGGATTTTGTGTACTGCGAGACGTTGGCGTTTAGTTGTTTCAGATAATCAAAGGCCTGATCGTCGCCCCAGAGTTGGGCGAAAGTCGCCAGCGCGGTGTAGGCAGTGCCAGAGCTTTGCGGATCGGCAATCTGAATTTCGCCTTTGTATTCCGGTTTGGTCAGATCTTTCCAGCATTTCGGCACCGGCAGGTTTTTCTCTTTCAGGCGCTGGGTGTTGACGCCGAAACCGAGGATGCCTACGTAGACTGCGGAAGAGAGGTTGCCTTTCACTTTCGCCGGATCGCGGAATTTCTCCATCACCTGTTCCAGGTTCGGGGATTTGTACGGCTGCAGCAGGCCCATTTCACCGGCCTGCGACTGCGGATCCAGCGTGCCGCCGTACCAGACGTCGGCCTGCGGGTTTTTCTTCTCGGCATCGACCTTCGCCAGCGTACTGCCTGAGCCGTTGCGGATAAACGATGTTTTCACATCATATTTTTCGCCAAAGGCTTTGGTTTCCGCTTCGCACATTTCGTTGGTGGCACTGCAATACACCACCAGACGACCTTTCGCCTGTGCAGCGCCCGATAAGGTCGCCAGCGCAACGGCGGAGGCAATCAGAGTAGAGGTAAGGGTCATTTTCATTGTTTTATCCTTTGACTGAGAGTGGTGGTGATGCCCGCCATCAGCAGTAAACCCATTAGTACCGCGGCGACCGAGAGCAAACTGAACATCCCCGACCAGCCGTAGCGTTCAATGACCAGCGACAGAGGCCAGCCCGCCAGCGCTGCCCCCAGATAAGCGAACAGGCCGAGAAAACCGGTGATGGAACCTGCCGCCGCTTTGTGTCCGCATTCCACCGCCGCCAGGCCAATCAACATTTGCGGGCCAAAGACAAAAAAGCCCACAGTAAAGAAACAGACTGCGAGCAGGGCGTAATGATGAACCGGTGCCAGCCACAGCGCGGCGACGGAAACCATCAGTCCCAGCGTAAACAGCAAAATCATCGGCGCCCGCTGGCCGCTAAACAACAGGTCCGAACCCCAGCCGGCAAACAGCGCGCCGAGGAGCCCACCCACTTCAAACAGCATCACCGTGGCGTTGGCGCTGAGCAGGTTGACGCCGTGGCTTTCCGTCAGCCAGATATTGCCCCAGTCGTTGAGCGCGATGCGAATCAAATAGACCAGGACATACGAGACGCCCAACAGCCATATCATCGGGTTTTTCAGCATCGTGGTGCGCAGCATTTGCCACAACCCCATCGGCGGACTTTGCTGTTCCTGGCGCAGTTCCAGCGGATCGTTACGCCAGTGGCCAACCGACGGTAATCCCTCTTCCTGGGGCGTGCCTTTCAGCTGTAGCGTTAACCCGATCCCCAGAGCCATGCTGATGATCCCCGGCGCCAGCATTGCAGCTTGCCAGCCCCACCAGTGGGCGGCGAAGGCGCTGATCAGCGGGATAATCGCCCCGCCAATGTTGATAGACATATTCCAGCATCCCCACCAGAAACCGCGTTCGTTGCGCGAGTACCAGTGGGTCAGCAGGCGGGCGCAGGGGGGCCACCCCCAGCCCTGAAAAAATCCGTTCAGTGTCCAGACCGCCAGCAGCAGCGTCAGCGACTCGCCAAAAGCAAACACCACGTTCAGCAGGCCGGTAGCGAACAGGCCAACGCCCATAAACCAACGCTGCCCGTGGCTGTCATGCCACAGTCCGGCGGTAAATTTCGACAAGCCATAGGTCAGATAAAACAGGGAACCCAGCAGACCGATGTCGCTTTTATCCAGCCCGAGATCGGTTTGCAGCGCTGGAAGTACGTAGTTCACGCTTTTACGCGTCAGGTAAAACGCGGCGTAACCGATGACCATGTACATCAGCAGCCTGGGACGCAGCGTCCGGTAACGTTGAGTGATGTCAGTTGCTGCGTGCATAGCCGTCTCCGTTTTGCTGACTATAAGAAAGAGAGATCAAAAGGGGATGAGAGAAAGTCCGGACTGACTAAGACTTTTTCCTGGTCAGAAGGCGATTTGTTGCAAATTTGTGGGCAAGTTAACACTAACCCGCGTACCGTGCCGCGACTCCAGCGCCAGTTCGCCGCCGAGGGCGCTGACCCGCTCACGCATCCCCTGAATGCCGAAACCGGCCATTTTGTCTGCGCTGATCCCCACGCCGTTGTCGGTCACTTCCAGATGCAATATGTCTCCCTGCTGACACAGGATAATCTGCACTTCACTTGCCCCGGCGTGTTTACAGACGTTGTTGAGTAACTCCTGTAACAGCCGATAGAGAGTGAAGCGTACCGTTTCATTCTCTGGCGTGGCGGTGAGTTGATAATCAAACTGGCAGCGAATACCGCGCTCCGTGAAGGCGAACTCGTTGAGCAGATGGAGTAGCGCCTCTTTGAACGACAGCTCGTCGAGCGCGGGGGGGGGCGAAGCTGGCGTAACAACAGGCGGGTCGAGTGGTGGATGCGCCGGGCAAGATCGTTGATCTGGCTGGCGGCGGCCTGGGCTTGTGCCGGATCGTGCGCCCGTTTCACCAGTTGTGACTGGATCTGAATGGCAGTGATATTCTGCCCGATTTCGTCGTGCAGCTCGCGGGCCAGGCTTTTACGCGTATCCTCTTCGGTGTGCACCAGTTTTTCCGCCAGTGCCCGCCGCGCCGCCAGTTCGGCTTCCAGCCGCTGGCGGTAATGGTGCAGGTTTTGCGCCAGATGTTGCTGACGACTGATGGCGATCCCCAGCCCCATTCCCAGCAGTGACTGCGTTGCGAGAAAGATCTCCAGTTCAACCAGATTGCTAAACCCCACGCCTATCTGGCGGGCGATGGTGATCATCATGCTGCCGAGTAGCCCCGAGAGCACGCCGCCCTGCCAGCCGAATTTCCACGCCATCACTACGTTAGGCAGGAACACCACAATCAGCAGCAGGCGTTCAATTTCCGGCGACAGCACCATCTGGGTGCCAATCCCGATGATAAAAAACAGGCTGCACCAGATGATGAGCGAGGTACGTAGCGGCGGGTTATTGGTGTCCAGCCCCAGCAGGTGGTAGCGATGCTGCTGGCGCAAAAATTCGAAGATCAGGTAGACGAACGGCGTCAGCAACACGCCGCCGGTAAACGACGCCAGCCCAAGCAACATCGCCGGACTTTTGACAAACGGCGACAGCAGGGCGGCGTTGAGCAGTGACGCCGCCGTGACCGTGGCCAGCAATAACGTCAGCCGCTGCCAGTAAAGAGGAAAACGGTACCAGAAGGTCTGCGCGAGGCTGGCGGGAATCACGCTGATGAGCGGCGTGGCCAGCAGAATATAGCCATTAAGCAGCTGTTCGCTGTGCAGCCAGAGCATCATCAGCATCGGTGGCAGCACCAGCGCGGGCCAGTAGCGGCGTGACAGCAGGATCAGCAGCGCCAGGTAGACGCCGTGCGGCAAAAACAGCGCCGCCTGCTGACCGTTGTGTGTCAGATAAAAGCCGAGCGTCCACAACATCAGCCAGCCGGTACCCCAGGCCAATACAATGAATAATGAGAGAACGGCGTGGCGGAGGCTGCGCGACATTAATACCCCGCCAGCAACTGGTGGTCGAGGGCGAAATGCACCAGATCGATGGTGCTGTGACAGTTCAGTTTGCCCAGCACATTGGCGCGGTGCACGTGCACCGTTTTATGGCTGAGATCGAGTTTGAAGGCGATCTCCTTCACGCTGTCGCCTTTGACGAGTAAATCAAAGACTTCTCGTTCGCGTGGGGTCAGTACATCCAGCACCGGTGACGAAGGCTTACCACCGCGCAGCGCCCGTAGCGCATCGGCGCAAAGATAATGCCCACCGAGGCCCACCGAGCGGACGGCCTGCACTAACTCTTCCGGCCCGCAGCGTTTAGTCAGATAGCCGCTGGCTCCCGCATCCAGTGCGCTCTGCACGAAGGCGGGCGTGTCATAGATGCTAAGAATAATGGCGCGAAACTGTGGCTTTTGCGCCCGTAGCCGTTTCAACAGGCTCAGTCCGTTTTCGTCCGGCATGGCGATATCCATCACGGCCACGTTGACATCGTCACGCAGCAACGCAGGCCAGGCTTCGGCCGCGTTACTGTACTGGCCCACGACGTCGAGGTCTTCTTCGAGACTGAGTAATTGCGCAAAGCCGGAACGCACCACCACATGGTCGTCCACCAGCACTACACGGATCATGATTTTGCTCTCTTGCCGGATAATATCTCTATGATGCCTGGCGCCGCTGTGCTGGCAATCAATCAGGTACAGTTATGGAATGTATGTAACAAAATGGTGATATTCACAAGGGGTATGTTTTATTGCATACGGTTCCGTTCTCGTTATGCTCCGTACGGGTTGTCAGGTGTTTTCATGTCACTTCATCAAAGGGTTCCGTTCGCTTTATGACTGTTGCTTCTTTGGAACTCACTTACCCGCGAACGTGTTAAGGGCGTTCTCCGCCACGCCCTTAACAATCCCGGCTCCCGGCCGGGAAAATCGCCACTTCGTGGTCCATTCGCCTTATGTCGTCTGCCTGTCGGGTCGGGGCCGAGCCTGCATCCCTGCAGGCCGTCCCCTCCGCCCGCTTCCCTGCGGGCGGACCCGGTCAGCCGTCAACGGCTCATCGATTTTCACGCCGGACCAACGGCATCGCTTCGATTCTCTGCCTTTCAGGTAAATTCATTTCGCTGTAAAAAAAGCAAACCGCAGAGATGGTCAGGTGTGGATGGGGCGAATAATTCGCGAAGCGACAATTATCCTGCCGGGAGCCAGGATTGTTAAGGAGGCGGCGACGAGCCTCCTTAACACGTCCGAGGGAAATTTACGTCCAGAGAATCACGGTTCGTAGGGTGAACGGAACCCTTTAAAGGAGTGACATGAAAGTCATATCCTGACTAACCATTCCCGTTTTTTTCTAAAAACGCTTTGTTCTTAACAAGAACGTTTAATTCCTTTATCAAATTCAGCCGCAACGAAATACTGCCTCCATAACAAGACAGGGGAGCAGACACTATGGCCGTTTCATCGCGTAACACAATTCTTGCCGCACTGGCATTCATCACCTTTCAGGTGCAGGCGGTAAACGTCACCGTCGCGTACCAAACCTCCGCTGAGCCGGCGAAAGTGGCGCAGGCGGATAACACCTTTGCCAAAGAGAGCGGGGCCACCGTCGACTGGCGTAAGTTCGACAGCGGCGCGAGCATTGTGCGCGCCCTGGCGTCTGGCGACGTGCAAATCGGTAATCTCGGCTCCAGCCCGCTGGCGGTTGCTGCCAGCCAACAGGTGCCTATCGAGGTTTTCCTGCTGGCGTCAAAACTCGGCAACTCCGAAGCACTGGTGGTGAAGAAAACGATCAGCAAACCCGAGGACCTGATCGGCAAACGTATCGCGGTGCCCTTTATCTCTACCACTCACTACAGCCTGTTGGCGGCACTGAAACACTGGGGGGATCAAACCCGGCCTGGTGGAGATTGTGAACCTGCAGCCACCGGCGATTATCGCCGCCTGGCAACGTGGAGATATTGATGGAGCTTACGTCTGGGCGCCTGCCGTTAACGCGCTGGAAAAAGATGGCAAGGTGCTGACCGACTCGGAAAAAGTTGGTGAGTGGGGCGCACCGACGCTGGACGTTTGGGTGGTGCGCAAAGACTTTGCCGAGAAGCATCCGGAGGTGGTGAAAGCCTTCGCCAAAAGCGCCATTGACGCGCAGCAGCCCTATATTGCCAATCCCGACGAATGGCTGAAAAAACCGGAGAACATCAGCAAGCTGTCGCGTCTGAGCGGCGTGCCGGAAGCCGATGTGCCGGGGCTGGTGAAAGGCAACACTTATCTTACCCCTCAACAGCAGACGGCTGAGCTGACCGGACCGGTGAACAAAGCGATTATCGACACCGCGCAGTTTCTGAAAGAGCAGGGTAAGGTGCCTGCGGTGGCAAGCGATTACAGTCAGTACGTCACCGATCGCTTCGTGCAATAAAGGAGGCGCTGATGCTGCAACTTTCTCATCTGTACGCCGATTACGGCGGTAAACCGGCGCTGGAAGATATTAATCTGACGCTCGACAGCGGTGAGCTGCTGGTGGTACTGGGGCCTTCGGGATGTGGCAAAACGACGCTACTGAACCTGATTGCCGGATTTGTGCCGTATCAGCACGGCAGTATTCAACTGGCGGGAAAACGTGTCGACGGGCCGGGGGGCAGAGCGCGGCGTGGTGTTTCAGCATGAAGGGCTGCTGCCGTGGCGCAACGTGCAGGATAACGTCGCGTTAGGTTTGCAACTGGCAGGTGTCGGGAAAGTGCAGCGTATCAGCATCGCTCAGGAAATGTTGAAAAAAGTGGGGCTGGAAGGCGCAGGAAAACGCTTTATCTGGCAGCTTTCCGGTGGTCAGCGCCAGCGCGTTGGCATTGCCCGCGCACTGGCGGCGAATCCACAGCTTTTGCTGCTGGATGAACCCTTTGGCGCACTGGACGCCTTTACCCGCGAACAGATGCAAACCCTGTTGCTGAAGCTCTGGCATGAGACCGGTAAACAGGTGTTGTTGATTACGCATGATATTGAAGAAGCGGTATTTATGGCGACCGAACTGGTGCTGTTGTCTCCCGGACCAGGCCGCGTGCTGGAGCGTCTGCCGTTGACCTTTGCCCGCCGTTTTGTGGCAGGCGAAGCGAGTCGCAGTATTAAGTCCGATCCGCAGTTTATTGCGACCCGCGAATATGTCTTAAGCCGCGTCTTTGAACAACGGGAGGCCTTCTCATGAGTGTGGTGATCAACGACAAGCCGCGCCAACGGGCACTGAAATGGCGCTGGCCGTTTTCCCGGCAGATTACGCTGAGCCTGGCGACGCTGACGGTGATTCTGGCGGTGTGGTGGATAGTTGCTGCACTGCAACTGATAAGCCCGCTTTTTTTGCCGCCGCCGGATCAGGTACTGCAAAAACTTATCACCATCGCCGGTCCGCAAGGGTTTATGGATGCCACGCTGTGGCAGCATCTGGCCGCCAGCCTGACCCGCATCGTGCTGGCGCTGCTGGCCGCGGTGGCGTTCGGTATTCCGGTCGGGATTGCGATGGGGCTCAGCCCGACGCTACGCGGCATTCTCGATCCGATCATTGAACTTTACCGTCCGGTGCCGCCGCTGGCTTATCTGCCATTAATGGTTATCTGGTTCGGTATTGGTGAAACCTCCAAGATCCTGCTGATCTACCTGGCGATTTTTGCTCCGGTCGCGATGTCCGCGCTGGCGGGCGTGAAAAGTGCGCAACAGGTGCGGATCCGTGCCGCCCGATCGCTGGGCGCAAGTCGGGCGCAGGTGTTGTGGCTGGTGATCCTGCCGGGCGCGTTACCCGAGATCCTCACCGGATTACGTATTGGGCTCGGCGTGGGCTGGTCAACGCTGGTGGCGGCGGAGCTGATTGCGGCGACGCGGGGATTAGGCTTTATGGTGCAGTCGGCCGGTGAGTTTCTGGCGACCGACGTGGTGCTGGCGGGGATCGCGGTGATTGCGATTATCGCCTTTATTTTAGAACTGGGTCTGCGTGCGCTTCAGCGCCGCCTGACGCCCTGGCATGGAGAAGTCCAATGAGTGAACGTCTGAGCATTACCCCGCTGGGACCGTACATCGGCGCACAGATTAGCGGTGCGGACTTAACCCGCCCGCTCAGCGACAATCAGTTTGAGCAGCTTTACCATGCGGTGCTGCGACATCAGGTGGTGTTCCTGCGCGAGCAGGCTATTACGCCGCAGCAGCAACGGGCGCTGGCCCAGCGCTTTGGCGATCTGCATATTCATCCGGTCTATCCGCATGCGGAGGGCGTGGAGGAGATTATCGTGCTGGATACGCACAATGATAATCCACCGGATAACGACAACTGGCATACCGACGTGACGTTTATTGAGACGCCGCCTGCCGGAGCGATTCTGGCAGCAAAAGAGTTACCGTCAACCGGCGGCGATACGCTTTGGGCCAGCGGCATTGCGGCGTTTGAAGCGCTGTCGGAGCCGTTTCGTCAGTTGCTGAGCGGCCTGCGGGCGGAGCACGATTTCCGAAAATCCTTTCAGGAATATAAATACCGTAAGACGGAAGAGGAACATCAGCGCTGGCGTGAAGCGGTAGCGAAACATCCCCCCGCTTACGCATCCGGTGGTACGAACCCATCCGGTGAGCGGTAAGCAGGCGCTGTTTGTTAACGAAGGTTTCACGACGCGCATTGTTGATGTGACAGAAAAGGAGAGTGAGACGCTGCTCAGTTTCCTGTTTGCCCACATCACTAAACCGGAATTTCAGGTGCGCTGGCGCTGGCAACCCAATGACGTGGCGATCTGGGATAATCGCGTGACGCAGCATTACGCGAACGCAGATTACCTGCCGCAGCGGCGCATTATGCACCGGGCGACGATTTTGGGTGACAAACCGTTTTATCGCGCGCCTTGAGCGTCGGGCAACGGCGTTATAAATGTGCCTCAATATAGCGCTGATAACGACTGGTTTTCAGACGGGTTAAATCCACCAGGACCAGCCCATCTACGCAGTGGTTAAAATCCGGGTCGCTGCCAAAATCGATGAACTGAACGCCGCCCGGTTCGCACAGTTCCGAGTATTGCTTATAGAGCGGGGGGAATACCGCAGCCCAGATTTCCCAGTAAGGATTTCAGGCGGATCAGATCTTCTGTGTAATCACGGCCTGAAAACTGCGCCAGAACGTCCGGCAGCGAAGCAGGATACGGCTGGCGCGAGATGGCCAATGGATGAGTGGGTGGGAACCACAGTCGATAGAAGGCAACCAGCAGATCGCGTGCATCTGGCGGCAATCCTCCGGAAATAGACACGGGGCCAAACAGGTAACGATACTGCGGGTAACGCGCCAGGTATGCGCCGATTCCTGACCAGAGATAATCCAGCCCGCGACGTCCCCAGTAGCGAGGCTGAATGAAGCTGCGTCCCAGCTCAATACCGTGCTGCATGATGTTTGCCATTCGCTCGTCGTAGTCAAACAGACTGTGACTGTAGAGTCCTTCCAGCCCCTGTTTTTCCAGTTGCTGTGCGCAGGAGATAAACCGGTAAGCGCCGATGATTTCCAGCTCCTCCTCATCCCATAAGATCAGATGCTGATAGTCATCATCGTAGCGATCGATATCTCTGCGCTTGCCGCTCCCTTCGCCGACGGCGCGAAAGGCAATTTCGCGCAACCGTCCCAGCTCGCGCAGAATTGTCGCCTCTTCCTGGCCGTTGTGCTGCCACAGATAAATGCGTTTGCCATCGGCGGTGCGCCCGAGGCACTCCGCCTGCGCCAGCTCGCGCTTTAGACGCACCCTGTTTTCTGGCGGCGCGATGGTCGCTTCAGTCCGAAAGAGAGCAGGACGGCCTTTTCCCAATGCATTCACGTGCTCCCGGCATTTTTCCGCCTGCTCGCGAACGTGGCTTTTGCTGACGGACCACTGCGCCCAGGCAATCTGTTGACCGATGCGTACAGGCAGCGTGCTGCCGCGACGGCGAAACATTTGCTGCATTAACAGCAGCAGCGTGGCACGGGAAGAAATCAGCCCGCAGGCATAGAAGAGCGGGCTGTTATACGCCTGAATATGTACCGGCAGCAGCGGCGTTCGGTATTTTTCCGCCATGCGAATAAACCCGGAATGCCAGCGGCGTTCGGCTATCCCTTTCAGCGTCAGACGCGAGACTTCACCCGCAGGAAAGAAAACCAGCGCGCCGCCCGCCTGCAAGTGCGCATCCATTTGCTGTAACGATGATTTTGGCGTCCGCCCCTGAATATTGTCTACCGGGATGAACAGCGCGCGCAGAGGTTCCAGATGAGAGAGCAGTCGGTTGGTCACCACTTTGATATCGCGACGCACGCGGGAGAGGGCATAGATAAGCGCCAGTCCGTCCAGTGCACCGGTAGGGTGGTTAGCGATAATCACCAGCGGGCCATTTTCGGGGATGTTTTCGATGTGGTGCTCGGGGATTTCACAACGTATTTGCAGGTGCTCCAGGATTTGCTCCACCATATCCACGCCTTTCAGATGGCGATGGCAGGCAGCAAACTGCTGGAACTCTTTTTCATATAACAGGTGTTGTAACACCTTTTTTTGCCAGGGCGCGGTCCTCGCCTCGGGCCAAAGGTCGCTGAGTACGTTATCGAGACTGAACATAACACCACCTCCTTCTGTCCTGTGCTGACAGTAGAAGCGGTAAGTGTCGCGGGTATGACGTTTGAATGACGTTTTGAGGAAGGGCCGGATGGCGAAACCACCCGGCAAAATAACGAAAACTTAACGCAGGATTTTTTTCTCTGCCAGATCAAGCGCGAAGTAGCTAAAGATCAGATCCGCGCCGGCACGTTTGATGGCACCTAAGCTTTCCAGCACCACTTTTTCTTCATCAATGGCGCCCGCCATGGCGGCAAATTTGATCATCGCATATTCGCCGCTGACCTGATACGCGCCGAGCGGCAGCTCTGTGCGCTCACGGATGTCACGCAGCACATCCAGATAGGCACCTGCCGGTTTCACCATCAGGCAGTCCGCGCCCTGCGCTTCATCAAGCAGCGATTCACGAATCGCTTCACGGCGGTTCATTGGGTTCATCTGGTAGGTTTTGCGATCGCCTTTCAGCGCGGTGCCTGCGGCTTCGCGGAACGGACCATAGAACGACGAGGCAAATTTGGTGGAGTAGGACATGATGGCGGTGTCAGTAAAGCCTGCGGCATCCAGCGCCTGGCGAATCGCCTGGACTTGTCCATCCATCGCCGCGGAAGGGGCGATGAAGTCTGCGCCTGCGGCGGCCGCGACAACGGCTTGTTTACCCAGGTTTGCCAGCGTTGCATCGTTATCCACGCCGTGCTCGCAGAGCACGCCGCAGTGACCGTGGGAAGTATATTCACAGAAGCAGGTATCTGACATCACGATCATTTCCGGAACGGTCTGTTTGCAGATACGCGACATCCGCGCCACCAGGCCGTCTTCCTTCCAGGCATCACTGCCGGTGTCATCGGTATGGTGGGAGATGCCAAAGGTCATTATGGAGCGGATACCGGCATTGGCAATGCGTTCTATCTCGCGCGCCAGCTGTTTTTCCGGGATGCGCATGACGCCGGGCATAGCCTCAATCGCTTTGTAGTCGTTGAGTTCTTCTTCAACAAAGATCGGCAACACCAGATCGTTCAAGCTGAGTGTTGTCTCTTCAAACATGGCGCGTAGCGCTGCGGATTTGCGCAGACGGCGAGGGCGATGGATTAAGTCTGTCATGGGATGCCTGATGTTTGTGAAAGTGTGAGCCATAGTATACCTGAAGCCGCGGGCGAGTGTTTTACGAAAATTGGCCTTATGGTTCTGTTTTATTAATAAATAAAAGCCATGGCATGACAATTTTTTAATGTGAATAGCTAAAAATTCATATTTGGAAGTGTGATTGTTATTTGTCAGATTATTTAAAATATCTATTTGTTTGAATTTAACTACATATAAATTAATTAATTCTTTATTTATTCATCGTTATCACTGTCCGCTATGTTAAGTATCACTTTACTATATGCTTCCCTGTCTTTTGCTTTTTTTATTGCATTGATTTATAAGTCATTTTTTATTTTTCAATTGAATTTTTTCCTGGTTTTTGTTATTGTCTGTATTCGGACTACAGGGAAAGAATAATTGAACCTTTCATTGTGGAGACCGCATAATCCTCCTCGCAAAACAAAATGTTTTCTATGCATTGATATTGATGGATCAACACTATTACGTCCCTGAGGAGGGATGACAAATGCACTCCTGGAAAAAGAAACTTGTAGTCTCACAATTAGCATTAGCCTGCACTTTGGCAATCACTTCTCAGGCGAATGCTTCAACAGATATTTCTGGCAAAACTTACACCACCTTTGAACACCTTAACGACGCGACTTATGCGGATGGTGTCTACTACGATGGTTATGTCGGCTGGAATAACTACGGCACCGATAGCGTGTATAACGGAGACATCTATCCGGTCATCAATAACGCGACCGTTAACGGCGTGATTTCAACGTACTATCTGGATGATGGTCTGGCGACCAACACCAACAGTAACAGCCTGACGATTAAAAACAGTACTGTTCACGGAATGATTACCTCACAGTGCATGACGGAAGAGTGTACCGGTCGTGATGCGACGGGCTATGTTTATGATCGTCTGGCGCTGACCGTTGATAACTCAACCATCGACGACAACTACGAGCATTATACCTACAACGGCACCTATACCGACGGCACTGCAGATACGCATGTTGTTGATGTTTATGATCTGGGTACTGCAATCACCCTGGATCAGGAAGTTGACCTGGCTATCAGCAACAACTCCCATGTTGCCGGTATCACCCTGACTCAGGGTTATGAGTGGCAGGATGTTGACGATAATACCGTCAGCACCGGCGTGAACAGTACTGAAGTGTTCAATAACACCATTACCGTGAAGGACTCTACCGTGACCTCAGGCTCATTGTCTGACGAAGGCACCACGGGCTGGTTCGGCAATAACGGTAACGCCAGCGATTACAGCGGTACAAATACTGCAGATGATATTGCATTAGCTGTGATTGCCAATCCGGCAGCGGATAACGCGATGCAGACTACCGCGACTTTCAGTAATTCTACACTGATGGGCGATGTGGTTTTCTCCAGCAACTTTGACGAAAACTTCTTCCCGAACGGCGCTGACAGCTATCGTGATACCGATGCAAATGTCGATACCAACGGCTGGGATGGTACCGACCGTCTGGATCTGACGTTAGATAACGGCAGCAAATGGGTCGGTGCGGCGATGTCCGTCCATCAGGTGGATACCGATGGCGACGGTGTGTACGACAGCGTTGCTGCGGGTACAGACGCTACTGCTACGCTGATTGATGTCGCGGTTAACAGCCTGTGGCCAACCTCAACGTATGGCATTGATAATGGCGATACCGCCTATGACGAAAATGGTCATGTTGTGGGTAAAGAGGTTTATCAAAGTGGTCTGTTCAACGTCACGCTGAAGAATGGTTCACAGTGGGATACCACCAAAACCTCTCTGATTGACACGCTGAGCATCAACAGCGGTTCTGTGGTGAATGTTGGGGACTCCACTCTGGTTTCTGACACCATTGGCCTGACCGGTGGCGCAGCGCTGAACATTAACGAAGATGGTCATGTAGCGACGGATACCCTGACGGTTGACAACAGTACCGTAACTATCGCCGATGATGTGGCTGCAGGCTGGAGCGTGGGTGATGCTGCGCTGTATGCCAACACCATTAAGGTCACAAACGACGGTGTTCTGGATGTCGGTAACAGCGCGGACTATGCGCTGCAGACGGATACCCTGAATCTGACCAGCACCACCGATGCGGGTGGCAATGTTCATGCCGGCGTGTTTGACATTCACAGCAACAACTACGTTTTGAACTCTGATCTGGTGAACGATCGCACCGCTGACACTACCAAGTCTAACTATGGTTACGGTGTTATCGGCATGAATTCCGATGGTCACCTGACGATTAACGGTAACGGCGATGCTTACACCGCTGACCTGTCCGAAGTGGATAACGCGGGCGACGGCATTGCGGCGGCAACCGGTAACTACAAAGTGCGTATCGATAACGCCACGGGTGAAGGCGCTATTGCCGATTACAAAGGCAAAGAGCTGATCTACGTTAATGATAAGAACAGCACCGCGACCTTCTCTGCGGCTAATAAAGCAGACCTGGGTGCATACACCTACCAGGCTCAGCAGCAGGGTAATACGGTTGTTCTGCAACAGATGGAGCTGACTGACTATGCCAATATGGCGCTGAGCATCCCGTCTGCAAACACCAATACCTGGAACCTGGAGCAGGATACCGTTGGAACACGTCTGACCAACTCTCGCCACGGTCTGGCTGATAACGGCGGCGCATGGGTCAGCTACTTCGGCGGCGGTTTCAGCGGCGACAATGGCACCATTAATTACGACCAGGATGTCAACGGCATCATGGTGGGTGTGGATACCAAAGTTGATGGTAACAACGCTAAATGGATTGTCGGTGCGGCAGCCGGTTTCGCGAAAGGCGATATGAGCGACCATACCGGTCAGGTGGATCAGGATAGTCAGTCTGCTTACCTGTACTCCTCTGCCCGATTTGCCAATGACATCTTTGTGGATGGCAACCTGAGCTACTCTCACTTCAACAACGACCTGTCTGCCAATATGAGCGACGGTCAGTATGTCGATGGCAACACCTCAACAGATGCCTGGGGCTTCGGTTTGAAAGTGGGCTACGACTGGAAAGTGGGTGATGCGGGTTATGTTACGCCGTACGGCAGCGTGTCTGGTCTGTTCCAGTCTGGTGACGACTATCGCTTGAGCAACGACATGCGTCTTGACGGTCAGTCTTACGACAGCATGCGTTATGAACTGGGCGTGGACACCGGCTATACCTTCACCTACAGCCAGGATCAGGCTCTGACGCCTTACTTCAAACTGGCGTACGTGTATGACGATCAGGGTAACCATGCTGATGTTAACGGCGATTCTATCAACAATGGTACCAAAGGTTCAGCGGTTCGCGTTGGGCTGGGTACACAGTTCAGCTTTACCAAGAACTTTAGTGCGTATACCGATGCAAACTACCTCGGTGGCGGCGATGTTGATCAGGATTGGGCGGCTAACGCGGGCGTGAAATATACCTGGTAATCATTCCCTTATGGAAATGGATATCGCGTAGTTAATCTAAATAATGCCCGTCAAGGATTTGACGGGCATTACTGCAAGGAATGCACAGATGTTATCTCTGAATAAGCCGCTAAAAGAATTTGCTCAGCTCGATAAGGCTTTGTCTAAGTTTGCAACGCGCTTTGAAAATGTCCATGAAAAACATTTTCTTTATTCTAATGAAAAGAATTCCGATACAACGATAGTCATTCTTGAAGGGATTATTTCATTAAGGCGTAATGAACACATTCTGGTAGGTATCGCCCAGGCCCCTTTCATTATGGGTTTGAGTAATGGGGTGATGAAAAATGATGCTCATTATGATCTCATCAGCGAGGGAATCTGTTCAGGCTATCACCTTTCGTCGTCACACGCTGTTGAGATTATTGAAGAATGCCAGCTGTGGCGTGAAGCATTTTACTGGTTAACCTGGCAGAACCGGGTCCTGCAGCAACGCGATCGCCAATTAATTGGCAATAATTCCTACGAACAGATCAGAACCACCCTGCTCTCGATGATAGAGTGGGATGAAGGTTTACGCTCCAGAATTGGGGTGATGAACTATATTCACCAGCGCACGCAAATTTCGCGCTCCGTGGTGGCAGAAGTCCTTGCTGCGTTACGAAAAGGCGGCTACATCGAAATGAATAAAGGCAAACTGGTGGGAATAAACCGTCTGCCTTCTGATTATTAATTAAGACGCCGGAACCGCGCGCGGTGTATTTTCGCTCAGTTCGACCACCAGCTCATTAATACCGTCGCTCATGCTTGTGAATCGGGTGAGCGGAGAGCGAGTCACGACGACAAAAGCACCGACATTTTTTTGCGGAATCATCGCCATATAGGTAATGAACCCGCCGCCGCCGCCGGTCTTTTGAATAATTCCCGGGCGTCCATTCTTCGGCGCCATATAAACCCAGCCTAAGCCTAACGCATCGGCCTTGCCGGGGACATCCATGCCGGTTACCCGCGTTAACTGCGCGCGCTGATAAATCAGCGTTTGCATTCGGTCGGCCTGATTACTGCGCTGGTAAAAATCAGAGGAAAGATACTGCTGCATCCAGCGCATCATGTCCCCCCGGAGTTGAATAAACCCCACCGCTGCCGATGGCCGCCAGCGTGTTATTACACGGGCTCGCCCCTTTCTCCGCTATCATCAGACGTTTGCACTGATCGGGAGAGGGCGTGTATGTGGTGTCTTTCATGCCAAGCGGACGAGTGATCTTCTCTTCAAACAGTTGGGTATAAGGTTTGCCAGAGGCATTTGCCAGCGCATCCGCCAGCAGGTCGAATGCCAGGTTGGAATAGGCCGCCTGTGACCCAGGCGCTGCTTTCAATGTCGCGGTGGAGAGATAACTCCAGCGTTGTTCACGCGTTGGCCAGACGAATACCGGACGCTTTGCCGCGCCGCCGGGTTGTTCACGGGGCAGCGCGCTGGTGTGCGTCGCCAGATTAACCAGCGTGATCGGTTTTCCCTCATACGACGGTACGCGCGCGCCCGGAGGCGCATATTTACTCAGCGGATCGTTCAGTTTAACCGTGCCCTGATCAAGCAGTTTGACCAGCATTTCACTGGTCATCAGCTTAGTCAGTGACGCAATGCGAACCACGGAATCCAGTTGTGGGCGCACGTTATTTCCCGGGCGGGTTTCGCCGAAGCTGCGAAAGACGCGCTGATTACCGTCGATCACGACGAGCGCCATCCCCGTCGCTCCGCTGCCATAAAAGATATGTTCAGCGTAACGCTCGACAATATCAGACGCGAAAACAGGGTCGGCGACAGGCTGGGCTGCCTGGACTGAGGTCAATGACGCCGCACACAGCGCGGCAGAAAAAAGCAGACTACGTTTCAACGGTGGTGTCCATGAATGAGAGTAAAAAACTAAGCGTATTTATACTACTGTACCGCCTGTTGCAAAGCGCTAATTAGAGCAAGGATAGTGAGAAAAACGTAACGGCGCGTAAACACGGCACTTTTGTCGTGAAAGAAAGTCCGCTTTTGTGATCCTGGGCGTGCAATAATCTTTCATTACCACGCTTGAAAGGGGCTTACGATGTCTGAAAAACGGGTTGTGATGGTTGTTGATATGCAAATCGGTGTGTTTGCCACGCCGCGTATTCATCGGGCTGAGTGCGTAGAACGTATTAATCAGCTGACGCGGGCGGCCGATCTCACCATTTTTATTCAGCACACCGAGGCGGGTGGCCTGGAGGAGGGGAGCGTGGGGTTTGCGCTGCTGCCTGAACTGGATACGCCCGCGAACGCAAAATATGTCACGAAAACCGCCTGCGATGCTTTTTACAAAACGGCGCTCGAACAATTGCTCCGCGAAGAGGCGATTTCACACTTTGTCATCTGCGGCTGCGCGACGGACTATTGCGTTGATACCACCATCAGAAACGGTGCCAGTCGGGGTTATCGCATTACGGTTGCGGAAGATGCCCACACCACCGCCCATCGCCCGGCAGCACCGGCGCAGACGCTGATTGCACACCATAATGATGTCTGGCGTAATCTTACCGTACCGGATAATCCGGTGCTGGTGAAACCCGTCGAAACAATTCTTCAGAACTGGAAAACGAACTAAGCGCCACCATGTTGGTCACAATGGGCGGTTTCGCCTGTTGTGAGCGTTTATTTTTAGCCCACGTAGCGGCAAAAAGCACAAACACAGCAGTTGTCATAACGATAAGAAGTTAGCAGGAGAGCATCATGTTTAAGTCTTTTTTCCCAAAGCCGGGTCCTTTTTTTCTTTCGGCTTTTATTTGGGCACTTGTCGCGGTTATCTTCTGGCAAGCCGGTGGTGGGGACTGGGTTGCGCGGCTGACTGGTGCAACGGGCGCCGTCCCCATTAGCGCCGCCCGTTTCTGGTCGCTGAGTTATCTGATTTTTTATGCCTACTATGTCCTTTGCGTTGGACTGTTTGCACTGTTCTGGTTTCTTTACTGTCCGCATCGCTGGCAGTACTGGTCAATTCTTGGCACCTCGCTGATTATCTTCGTCACCTGGTTTCTGGTGGAAGTTGGGGTGGCCGTCAACGCCTGGTACGCGCCATTTTACGATCTGATCCAGACCGCCCTCAGCGCACCGCACAAAGTCACCATGAGCCAGTTTTATAACGAACTGGGGATCTTTCTTGGCATCGCGCTGATTGCCGTGGTGATTAGCGTGCTGAACAATTTTTTTGTCAGCCACTATGTGTTCCGCTGGCGTACGGCGATGAACGAATATTACATGGCGCAGTGGCAGCATTTGCGTCATATCGAAGGGGCGGCACAGCGTGTGCAGGAAGACACCATGCGTTTTGCGTCAACGCTGGAAAGCATGGGCGTGAGCTTCATCAATGCCATTATGACGCTGATTGCCTTCCTGCCGGTACTGGTTGCGCTTTCGCCACATGTGCCTGAACTGCCGATTGTCGGCCACGTGCCTTACGGTCTGGTGATTGCGGCAATCGTCTGGTCATTGATGGGCACCGGTTTGCTGGCGGTGGTCGGGATCAAACTCCCTGGGCTGGAATTTAAAAATCAGCGAGTTGAAGCGGCTTACCGTAAAGAACTGGTGTACGGGGAAGACGATGCCAGTCGCGCCACGCCGCCGACCGTTCGCGAGCTGTTCAGTGCGGTTCGTCAGAATTATTTCCGTCTCTATTTTCACTACATGTATTTTAATATCGCGCGCATTCTCTACCTGCAGGTCGATAACGTTTTCGGCTTGTTCCTGCTGTTTCCGTCGATTGTTGCCGGTACGATTACGCTGGGTTTGATGACGCAAATTACCAACGTCTTTAGCCAGGTGCGGGGCGCGTTCCAGTACCTGATCAACTCGTGGACGACGCTGGTTGAACTGATGTCTATCTATAAGCGTTTGCGCAGTTTTGAGCGCGAACTGGACGAGCGGGATATTCAGGCTGTCACCCACACACTTGGTTAACAAAAGGAAACGTTATGTCGGTGGTATCTCGTCTTTATCCTTTGTCATTGCTGGCCGGACTGGTGCTGGCAGGCTGTAGCAGCCAGCCTTCGCAACCGCTCAAAAAAAGGCGAGAAACCGGTCGATGTCGCGAGCGTAGTACGACAGAAAATGCCGGCCAGCGTGAAGGATCGGGACGCCTGGGCGCAGGATATCGCCAAAACCTTTGAAAGCCAGAAGCTGGCGCCAACCGTGGAAAATATCTGTTCAGTGCTGGCGGTCGCGCAGCAGGAGTCCAACTATCAGGCCGATCCGGCTGTTCCGGGATTAAACAAAATTGCCTGGCAGGAGATAGACCGGCGCGCCGAACGGATGCACATTCCGGTTTTCCTGGTGCATACCACGCTGAAAATCTCCTCCCCGAACGGGAAAAGCTACAGCGAGCGTCTGGATACCGTCAAAACGGAAAAGCAGCTCAGCGCAATTTTTGATGATTTTATCAATATGGTGCCGATGGGGCAGACGCTGTTCGGCTCACTCAATCCGGTCCACACCGGCGGACCAATGCAGGTGAGCATTGCGTTTGCCGAGCAGCACAGTAAAGGGTATCCATGGAAGATGGAGGGAACGGTGCGCCAGGAAGTGTTCAGCCGTCGCGGTGGCCTCTGGTTCGGAACCTACCATTTGCTCAATTACCCGGCCAACTACAGCGCGCCGATTTTCCGCTTTGCCGACTTTAACGCCGGATGGTATGCCAGTCGAAACGCCGCTTTTCAGAACGCGGTCAGTAAAGCCAGCGGCGTCAAACTGGCGCTGGATGGCGACCTGATCGCTTACGGCAGTAAAGATGCCGGGAAAACGGAGCTGGCGGTGCGTAAGCTGGCAGGAAAACTGGATCTCAGCGACAGCGCGATCCGTCGCCAACTGGAGAAAGGCGACAGTCTTGCGTTTGAAGAGACGGCGCTTTACGAAAAGGTGTTTACGCTTGCTGAAGCAAAGACAGGGAAGAAATTACCGCGGGAAATGCTGCCGGGTATTCAACTGGAGAGCCCGAAAATCACGCGTAATCTCACTACGGCCTGGTTTGCAAAACGGGTCGACGATCGTCGTGCTAAGTGTATGGGTCAGTAATGGCCGGAGATCATTACTGACGGCGATAGCGCCAGCGCAAAATAGCGGCGATGACGCCAAAAATCAGACTGCCGACCAGGAAGGGCACCAGTCCAAAGATGGTGCCGACGCCCAGCCCAATTTCTACGCGCGGGCGTCCAGTCTCTTGCACCTGCATCAGGTGCTCGTATACGCCTGGCGCGTGAACCAGCAGGTTCAGGATCTGCGCCCCGGCCCAAAAGCAGAACAGCACAAACACGGCATAAGCGATGTTGCCTGGCGTAGAGGCGGTTTCTCGATGTTTCCCGTTAAACAAGGATTTTGAGAGAGTGAAATCAGCCATAAATGACCTCCGCGAGTGATTCTGCATCTCTGACACCATGCCAGTAACTTACCGTGAGTGTGACAGGTCATCGCGTTTGTCAATATCAGAATGATGGTAATTTCAGCCTGGGATGAATCCTGAATTGCAGATTTTTGTTAGTTGTCACAAATTGGTTACCTTAAATCAAATTTGGCAACATTTAAGAAATTCCGTACACGACACAGACCGGTTTCCCGTAATATGTGACGATACGTTTTTTCGCTGCGGAGTTGCCATGAACCTGCCTCTAAAAATACGCCGTGACTGGCACTATTACGCCTTTGCTATTGGCCTGATTTTCATTCTGAACGGAGTTATCGGGCTGTTGGGGTTTGAAGCCAAAGGCTGGCAAACCTATGCCGTGGGCCTGGTGACCTGGATAGTCAGTTTCTGGCTGGCAGGATTGATTATTCGGCGTCGTGTGGAGGATGAAGCGGCGTAAGCCTGACAACAAACCGCTGTCAGGCTTACCGGGAAGTACAGATTACATCGTCGTTTTCAGCGCGTTATCCGCAGCGTGGCGCTCCAGCGCCAGTTCGATCAATCGGCTGATCAAATCAGTGTAACCTAAACCACTGGCCTGCCAGAGTTTCGGATACATGCTGATATTGGTAAAGCCTGGCAGGGTGTTGATCTCATTGATCACCACCTCATTGTCGGCCGTTAAGAAGACATCGACGCGTGCCATGCCAGCGCAGCCCAGCGCCTGATACGCCTGAATGGCGATCTTGCGAATGTTGTCGTTGATTTCAGGTGCAATCGCCGCAGGAACTACCACTTTCGCGCCATTATCATCAATGTATTTGGTGTCGTAGGCATAGAAATCACTGTTGAGAACGATCTCGCCACAGGTACTGGCCTGCGGGTGATCGTTACCCAGCACCGCGCACTCGATCTCGCGTCCCTTGATCCCTTGCTCCACCACCACTTTGTGATCGAATTCGAACGCCAGGGCGACAGCCTGCGCATACTGCGCTTCGCTGGTAACTTTACTGACGCCGACAGACGATCCCTGATTGGCGGGCTTAACGAACAGCGGCAGGCCAAGACGGGCTTCTACCTCGGCAAAACTTATCGTGTTGCGGTTGGCTCGCGTCAGCGTAATAAACGGTGCGATATTCAGTCCGGCATCACGCAACAAGCGTTTGGTGACGTCTTTATCCATGCACGCCGCAGAGCCCAGTACGTCAGAACCGACGAAGGGCAGATTCGCCACGCGCAGCATGCCCTGCAGGGAACCATCTTCACCCAGCGTGCCATGCACAATCGGGAAAATCACGTCCACGGTCGGCAGCGGCTGGCCATTCTGGGCATCAATTAACTGTTGTTCGTGTCTGCCTGGAACCTGCGCAAGGCTGGTCGCCGAAGGACGCAGCGCAATATGTGCCGGATCGTTCGCGTTAAGCAGGTAATTATTGGCATCGCTGACGTGCCATTGCCCTTGCTTATCAATGCCTAACAGCACGACGTCGAAGCGGGACTTGTCGATGGCATCGACAATATTTTTTGCCGATTGCAATGACACTTCATGCTCCGCTGATTTACCACCAAAAACGATACCTACCCGCAATTTTGCCATCTTAAACCCATTCCCTCGAACACAAAGCGTATACATTACCACGACAAAACGAGGGATTCGCGGGCTTCTGCCATAATGTTAGGGAGAATTGCGCAGGAGGGGGGCGTGAAAGGAAAAGGCTGGCTGGTGATGATCATTCTGGGCGTGGCGTGCGGCGTGGTGTATCGCTATCTGCCGTCGTATTACGATCCGCTCGCCCCCCCTTGAGCTATCCGATCCGCCAAACTGGATCACTCAATTTAAGTTTAAACGTCTGACACCGGCGCGTTGTCAGGCGTTACTGGAGCAGGCAAACCAGCAAAAATTGATTACCTCACAGCCTGTGGCAGACAGCGCTGGCGAATGTCCCTTAACTGACGTGGTACGGGTGCGGGATTTTGGTGCAGTCAAGCTGAGCAACAGTTTTCTTGCTTCTTGTCCGTTGGCACTGCGTTCTGCGCTGTATGTCGGTCAGCAGGCTGCACCCTTAACGGAACGTATGATGAAGAGCCGCTTGATCCGGGTAGAGCATCTCGGCAGCTATGCCTGCCGCAACATTTACCATCGCCCTGATGCGCGCCGTAGCGAACACGCCAGCGCACAGGCCCTGGATATCAGCGGCTTTATCCTTGCCGATGGCCGACACATTACCGTCCTGCAAGGCTGGAAGCAGGAGGACAGCGCCCCGTGGCTACGGACGCTGCTCAGCACGAGCTGCACGTATTACGGCAACAGTTTAGGACCAGACTATAACGCTGCTCACGCGAACCATTTTCACCTGGGAATGCGCGGCTATGGACTCTGCCGATAAGCAGGAAACCCTACTGACCAAGGGGCTTTAATGTGATGTATTTCACAAATCTGGTGAACGGGAAGATAAAATAGCAAATTACGCGGCAGCGCACCTCTGGATCCCCTGTCAGACGAGGAGATTGCTACACTAGCCGGCGTTTTCTGTTATTTATCACGATGAGCGTTTATGGAATCCTGGAAAGTTAATCTCATTTCCGTCTGGTTCGGCTGCTTTTTTTACCGGTCTGGCAATCAGTCAAATTCTGCCGTTTTTACCGCTGTATATTTCGCAGCTGGGGGTAACCTCCCACGAAGCGCTCTCGATGTGGTCTGGTCTGACGTTCAGCGTCACATTCTTAATCTCGGCGATTGTCTCTCCGCTCTGGGGTAGCCTGGCAGACCGTAAAGGTCGAAAGCTGATGCTGCTGCGCGCCTCACTCGGCATGGCGATTGCGATACTGTTGCAAGCCTTCGCCACCAACGTCTGGCAGCTTTTCCTGCTGCGCGGCATCATGGGCTTAACGTCTGGCTATATTCCTAACGCGATGGCGCTGGTGGCGTCTCAGGTGCCCCGTGAACGTAGCGGATGGGCGCTCAGTACTCTGGCGACCGCGCAAATCAGCGGCGTGATTGGTGGTCCGCTGATGGGCGGTTTTATTGCCGACCATGTGGGGTTACGCCCGGTCTTTTTTTATCACCGCGATGTTGTTGGTCGTCAGCTTTCTGGTCACACTCTTTTTGATTAAAGAAGGCGTGCGTCCGTCGCTGAAAAAGAGCGAACGATTGAGTGGGAAAGCCGTCTTTGCATCGCTGCCGTACCCGGCGCTGGTGATCAGTCTGTTTTTTACCACGCTGGTGATTCAGTTATGTAATGGCTCAATTAGCCCGATTCTGGCGCTGTTTATTAAGTCGATGGCTCCGGACAGCAATAATATTGCCTTTTTAAGCGGGTTGATTGCCTCGGTGCCTGGGGTATCGGCGCTGGTATCCGCCCCCCGACTGGGTAAACTTGGGGATCGCATTGGCACCGAAAGGATCCTGATGGCGACGCTAATCTGTGCGGTCGTGCTGTTTTTTGCCATGTCGTGGGTCACGACGCCTTTCCAGCTTGGGGTATTACGCTTTCTGCTTGGCTTCGCCGATGGTGCGATGCTGCCTGCCGTTCAGACGCTGCTGGTTAAATACTCCAGCGACCAAATTACCGGGCGTATTTTTGGTTATAACCAATCGTTTATGTACCTTGGCAATGTCGCTGGCCCGCTGATGGGCGCAACGGTATCCGCAATGGCGGGATTTCGTTGGGTATTTATTGCCACGGCAGTCATTGTGATGATTAACATTTGTCAGTTAGCGCTTGTCCTGCGCCAGCGGCGTAATATGCGTAAGCGGGTGTGAAATGGTAAAAAAAGAAATGACTTAAGTGAAACTGGCCGTTTTTTTATCATAACGTTAGATTATGGTCAGGGGTGACTATTTTATTCCTGACTTTTAATTGTGTATTCTGTTTCCGCAAGAGAAACGTTTCGCTCCCCGTATTCTGTGATTATTTACGCAAAGTCTTTCCTTTCTTATAAAAATACTACTTTAAGACTCTAGGCAGCATGGATTCATAATGATACCGTCAGCTTTCTTTGGATAAGGAAATGCGGTCATGAAAAATCTAATAGCTGAGTTGTTGCTTAAGCTTGCCCAGAAAGAGGAAGAGTCAAAAGAACTCGTTGCTCAGGTAGAAGCATTAGAGATAATCGTTACAGCGATGCTGCGCAATATGGCTCAGAACGAGCAGCAACTGCTGATTCATCAGGTAGAGGATGCACTTGATGGCGTAAAGCCCGATGCCAGCGTTCCGGATAACGATACGGAGTTGCTGCGCCAGTATGTACAGAAGCTGTTGAAGCATCCTCGTTACTAGCTTTAGCCGTTTTACACTGTCATAAACCTGTCATGTCAGAGACTTATAGTCGCTTTGTTTTTATTTTAAGTGTATTTAGTACATGGAGAAAATAAAGTGAAACAAAGCGCTATCGTTCTTGCATTGTTACCTCTGTTGTATATCCCTGCCAGTCATTCAGAAACATCATCAATCTCGGTCATAGACAACCGTGCCGCGCAGGGTGATATTACAAAGCCAGGCGGCGCTCGCCGATTATCAGCCGATCAAACGCAAGCATTGCGCGAATCACTGAATGATAAGCCCGCAAAAAATATTATTTTATTGATTGGCGATGGGATGGGAGATTCAGAAATCACCGCGGCGAGAAATTATGCTGAAGGCGCAGGTGGCTATTTTAAAGGGATTGATGCCTTACCGCTCACGGGACAATACACCCATTATGCGCTGAATAAAAAAACCGGTAAGCCGGATTACGTGACAGATTCAGCGGCGTCGGCAACCGCATGGACCACCGGCGTCAAAACTTATAACGGTGCCCTGGGCGTTGATATTCACGAAAAAGATCATACGACGCTACTGGAAATGGCAAAAGCGGCGGGACTGGCGACAGGTAACGTTTCGACCGCAGAATTGCAGGACGCCACGCCTGCTGCGCTGGTGGCGCACGTGACATCACGCAAATGCTATGGTCCGGGCGTGACGAGCGAAAAATGCCCGACGAATGCACTGGAAAAAGGCGGCAAAGGTTCGATCACTGAACAACTGCTGAATGCCCGTGCGGATGTGACGCTGGGGGGGCGGTGCGAAAACGTTCGCCGAGATCGCGACGGCGGGCGAGTGGCAGGGAAAAACGCTGCGTGAACAGGCCGAGGCCCGGGGTTATCAACTGGTCGGTGATGCGGCTTCATTAACGGCGGTTACCGACGCTAATCAGGATAAACCGCTATTGGGGCTTTTCTCTGAAGGTAATATGCCGGTGCGTTGGGAAGGCCCGAAAGCCTCTTACCACGGTAATATTGATAAACCGGCCGTGACCTGTACGCCGAATCCAAAACGCGACGAAAGCGTGCCGACGCTTGCACAAATGACTGATAAAGCCATTGAGTTGCTCAGCAAAAATGAGAAGGGCTTCTTCCTGCAGGTAGAAGGGGCCTCTATTGATAAGCAGGATCACGCCGCCAACCCTTGCGGACAGATTGGCGAGACGGTGGATCTGGACGAAGCCGTACAGCGCGCACTGGCCTTTGCGAAGAAAGAGGGTAACACGCTGGTGATCGTCACCGCCGATCACGCCCACGCCAGCCAGATCGTCGCGCCGGAAACGAAAGCGCCGGGCCTGACCCAGGCATTAAACACCAAAGATGGCGCCGTGATGGTGATCAGTTACGGTAACTCCGAGGAGGAATCGCAGGAGCATACCGGCAGTCAGTTGCGTATTGCGGCCTACGGCCCTCATGCGGCTAATGTGGTCGGACTGACCGATCAAACCGACCTGTTTTATACCATGAAAGCGGCGTTAGGCCTGAAATAATCCAACCCCCCGGCAGGATAACTTTTGCTGCCGGGTGGTTTTTTTATCGTTAGCAGCCAGACTTATCTGCATATCTGCGCGTTTCCCCGCGCGAGATAGTCGAGTGAATACTCAAAAAAAGGATGGTGCTATGAAAATAACATTACTGGTTACCCTATTATTTGGTTTGATCTTTTTAACAACTGTTGGCGCGGCAGAGAAGACGTTAACGCCACAACAGCAGCGCATGACCACCTGTAATCAACAGGCGACGGCGAAAACGTTGAAAGGAGATGCCCGTAAGGCGTACATGAGCGATTGCCTTAAAAACAGCAAGTCCGCTCCTGATGAAAAAAGTCTGACGCCGCAACAGCAAAAAATGCGCGAATGCAACGTCAAAGCGACGGAACAATCGCTGAAAGGTGACGATCGCAGTAAATTTATGAGTGCCTGCCTGAAGAAAGCGGCGTAGCGCCGACATAGTGCTAACGGGTGAGCAGAGAAAAACGCTCACCCGAAATATCATACTTTCCTCACCCGCCCCGTCTCTATAATTTGGGAAAATTGTTTCAGAATGTTCCCAAAAAATAATGAATGATGAAAACTTTTACAAAAACGCGGTCGAGCTGGATGAAGCCTCTCTTTCATTGCAGAAAAATGACCATCAACGTTCTGGACTGCGATTCGCCCGGCGGTTAAGAGTGCCGCGCGCAGTGGCGCTGGGGGGGAATGTTTTTTCCTGTTGCAACTGCGCTGGTCGCAACCCCCGTCTCCGGCGTCTGGTGGTTGTTACTGGTGGGATGGGCGTTTGTCTGGCCTCACCTGGCCTGGCAGATCGCCAGCAGAGCGGTTGATCCGCGGAGTCGGGAATGTGCCAATCTCAAGGCGGATGCGATCCTCGCGGGAATATGGGTCGCTCTGATGGGGGCCAATGCGCTGCCTTCCGCCGCGTTGTTGATGATCACCTGCATGAATCTGATGGGGGCAGGCGGTGTACGACTGTTTGTTGCCGGGCTCGCCCTGATGGTGATCGCTTGTCTGGTCACGCTGCAACTGACGGGCGTCTCGCTGGCGATAAGAAGCGCGCCGCCAGAAGTGGGATTGACGCTGCCGGTCATGGTGATCTACCCGCTGTTATTTTCCTGGATCAGCTATCAGGCTGCGACAAAACTGGCGCAGCACAAGCGCCGGTTACAAGTGATGAGCACCTGTGATGGCATGACGGGGGGTTTACAACCGACGGCATTGGGAAATCTTACTGCGTAACGAATTTGAGCACAGCCGTCGCCAGCATCGGGATGCCACGCTGCTAATTATCGATATCGACCACTTCAAGAGTATTAACGATACCTGGGGGCATGACGTGGGGGGATGAAGCCATTCTGGCGCTGACCCGGCAGTTAAGAATGACCCTGCGCGGGAGCGATATCATCGGCCGTTTTGGCGGTGATGAATTTGCGGTGATTATGTGCGGGACGTCAGCGGAAAGCGCTATCGCAGCGATGTCGCGGGTTCACGAGGGATTACGCGGGTTACGCCTGGCCTGCGCGCCGCAGGTCATTTTACATATCAGCGTTGGCGTTGCACCGTTAACGCCGCAGTTCGGTCACTACCGGGAATGGCTGAAATCAGCCGATCTGGCGCTCTACAAAGCAAAGAAAGCCGGACGTAACCGTACTGAAGTGGCGGCCTGACGTCCGGTTGTTCACTCAGGATTTACTGAGTTTCTCTGACTTCTCCATGCACTTCGCCATCGCTTCAATCACCGCCGCACGAAATCCTCGCTCTTCCAGTACGCGGACCGCTTCAATCGTCGTGCCGCCAGGCGAACAGACCATATCTTTTAATACGCCAGGGTGCTCACCGGTTTCCAGCACCATTTTCGCTGAGCCCATGACCGCCTGAGCCGCAAATTTATAGGCCTGCGCACGCGGCATGCCACCCAGAACGGCCGCATCCGCCATCGCTTCGATAAACATAAAGACATATGCCGGGGCAGAACCACTGACGCCGACCACCGGGTGGATCATCGGCTCGGCAATCACTTCGGCCTCACCAAAGCAGCGGAAAATATTCAGCACGTCTGCGGTATCTTCCGGCGTCACCAGCGCGTTTGGCGTCACTGAGGTCATTCCGGCGTTCACCAGCGACGGTGTGTTCGGCATCGCACGTACGATTTTCCGGTCGTGCCCCAGTGCGCGGGCGAGTTGATCGAGAGTCACGCCTGCCGCAATCGAGACCACCAGCGAGTCTTTGTTCAGGCTGGAAGTTATCTCGCTGAGCACTTTGATCATAATGCCCGGCTTCACGGCGCCGAAAACGATATCTGCAATCTGGGCCACTTCCTGGGCGGACTGCGCAGCGTTGATCCCGTACTGGTCATGCAGTGCGGCAACTTTATCGGGGGGAAGGGGTGTAGACCCAGATCTGGCCTGGAAGCACCTGACCACTGGCAATCAGGCCGCCGAGGATCGCTTTCCCCATATTACCGCAGCCGATAAAACCGATTTTCTTCTCCATCTCGTCACTCCCTATGGGTGATAGTTGTTGTTTTGTCTGATAAAGCCTAGCTTAGCGCGGATTGAAAGACGCATGAAGGATAAACAGCACTTTGCCCCAGCGCAAAAGCACGAGACAATAACCCCTTGCACAAGAAACGGGAGACAGTATGACCATATGGGTGGATGCGGATGCGTGTCCGAACGTCATTAAAGAGATCCTCTATCGTGCCGCCGGGCGTATGCAAATGTCGCTAATTCTGGTGGCGAACCAGAGCCTGCGCGTGCCGCCGTCGCCGTATATTCGCACGCTGCGCGTTCCGGCAGGCTTTGACGTGGCCGACAACGAGATTGTGCGTCAGTGTGAGGCAGGCGATCTGGTCATCACGGCCGACATTCCACTGGCTGCCGAGGTGCTGGCGAAAGGCGGGGCGGCACTTAATCCGCGCGGTGAACGCTACACCGAATCGACCATTCGTGAACGTCTGACGATGCGCGATTTTATGGATACCTTACGCGCCAGCGGGATCCAGACAGGCGGCCCGGACAGCCTCTCTGCGCGGGATCGTCAGCATTTTGCGGCGGAGCTGGAAAAATGGTGGCTGGAAGTTCAACGCCGAAAAGCATGATGTAATTTATTTTTTACACTTTCCTCGGTGATATTTCTTGATATAGTAGGGCATGGATTGATATCTCCACTTTTTGTGGAATGAAATCTTTACATTTAACGCCGTACTAGTTTGATGGTATGATTATTTCTTTAATGACATCTGAACCCGCAGCTTTGCGGCTTTCTGGGGAACGCCCACTATGACGCAACCGCTCTATCTTGTTGGCCCGCGCGGCTGTGGAAAAACAACGGTTGGCATGGCGCTGGCGACGGCAATTGGCTGTCGGTTTGTCGATACCGATCAATGGCTGCAGTCGCAGGTACAAATGACCGTGGCGGAAATCGTCGAACGTGAAGGCTGGTCGGGATTTCGCGCCAGAGAGACGGCGGCGCTGGAGGCGGTGACCGCGCCATCGACGGTTATCGCGACCGGCGGGGGGGATCATTCTCACGGACTATAACCGCCACTTTATGCGTGATAACGGCATTGTCATTTATTTAAGCGCGCCGGTTCTGACGCTGGTTAATCGTCTTGAGGCGTCGCCTGAAGAAGCGTTGCGCCCTACGCTGACCGGTAAGCCTCTGAGCGAAGAGGTACAAGAGGTGCTACAACAGCGGGACATGCTGTATCGCGAGGCGGCTCATTTCATTATTGATGCAGAAAATTCACCCAGCCAGGTGATTTCTGAAATTCAGCGCAGACTGGCGCATAGCACGCTGCGCAGACAAGGTGGGGTCTATACTTAAACTTCATTCAACAGAAGGAAGCACTATGCCAACCAAACCGCCTTATCCACGCGAAGCGTATATTGTCACCATTGAAAAAGGAGCGCCGGGACAGACGGTCACCTGGTACCAGTTGCGCGCCGATCACCCGAAACCGGATTCGCTCATTAGCGAGCATCCCAGCGCACAAGAAGCGATGGATGCAAAAGTCCGCTACGAAGATCCCGATAAAACCTGATGACTGAATAACTCGGAATGGAATCTGAGTGAGTGTAAATCCTACCAGCATCACACTTTTCACCAATGATCCGTAGTACCTGAAAGCTAACATCAAACAATAACAATCTATTACTGGAGTTATCTGGAATCTTTACACAGCGATTTGTTCTGCGCCTGCTACGCTTTTTTGCATTTGCGAAGGTAAGTGTCGGCAGTGGTGCAGCGCATTTGCCCGGGAATAAACGACGAAGTAAAAAAGAAGGTGGAAAAAATGAGTGCGTCGTTGGCTATCCTCACAATCGGTGTTGTGCCCATGAGTGAAGTGTTACCGCTTCTGACCGAGTACATCGACGAAGAACATATCACCCATCACAGTCTGCTGGGAAAAATGAATCGTGATGACGTTCTGGCAGATTACGCGCTGGAGTCTGGCGAAGACTCACTTTTAACCCTGCTTAACGATAATGAACTGGCGTATGTTTCGCGACAGAAAGTGGAGCGTGACCTGCAAAGCGTCATCGAAGTGCTGGATAACCAGGGCTATGACGTTATTTTATTGATGAGCACCGTGTCGATTGCCAGCATGACAGCCCGTAACAGCATTCTGCTTGAACCTCTGCGCATTATTCCGCCGCTGGTGGCCTCGATTGTTGACGGACATCAGGTGGGGGTCATTGTGCCAGTTGAAGATCTGATGGCCGATCAGGCGGAGAAATGGCAGGTTTTACAGTCGCCGCCGTTATTCTCGCTGGCGAATCCCGTACACGGTACCACCGAGCAGTTGATTGAAGCCGGTAAAGAGCTGCTGGAGCAAGGGGCCGATGTCATTATGCTGGATTCACTTGGTTTTCATCAGCGTCACCGCGATGTTCTGCAAAAATCGCTGGATGTTCCGGTGCTGCTCTCCAACGTGTTGATTGCACGCCTGGCGTCAGAACTGCTGACGTAATTTTGCGTGACAGGCCAAAGGGCTGGCCCCTATATTGGTTGTCAATCTACCAACGAGACAGGGTCTGTTTATGCTTCAAAGTAACGAATACTTTTCCGGCAAAGTGAAATCGATTGGCTTTACGAGCAGCAGTACTGGCCGCGCCAGTGTCGGCGTGATGCTGGAAGGAGAATACACATTTGGTACTGCCGAACCGGAAGAGATGACGGTGGTGAGCGGCGCGCTGAATGTGTTGCTGCCAGATGCCACCGAGTGGAAAGTCTATGCTGCAGGAGAGGTATTCAACGTCCCGGGCCATAGCGAGTTTCATTTACAGGTCGCTGAACCAACCTCTTATCTTTGCCGCTATTTGTAACCGCTAAACGCCGGATGGTGACGCTAGCGCGTCTCATCCGGCCTACGGAGTCGGCAAATTCACTCAGCGCTGCGCTTCGCCGCCTAAACCTTCCACCAGATTCTGAATCAACGCGGCCAGTTCACCGGTCATCAGGATAAAGTCCGCGTCAAAGCGCTGGGCAAAATCTTCCCTGTCGATATCTTCGTTTTGATCGCGCAGTTCATCGCTGAATTTCAGGCGCTTGATCGAAGCGTCATCGCAGATCATAAACTGAATACGCTGCTGCCAGTCGAGCGCCAGTTTGGTTACCACTTTACCGGCTTCAATGTGGACGGCGATCTCATCGCTGACCAGATCCTGTTTTTTCGCCCGAATCACGCCGCCGTCTTCCAGCATTGCTTTCAGTTCGGCTTCGTCAAGTAACTGGAAGCCCTGAGCCACGGTGCCAGAACGCACCCATTCGGTGAGCGTCAGCTCAATCGGGTTTTCCAGTGCCAGCGGAACCACCGGGAGAGATCCGAGGCTCTTACGCAGCAGCGCCAGTGTATCTTCCGCTTTTTTCGCGCTTGCGCAGTCCACCATGATCAACCCGTTCACGGTATCGATCCACATCATGGTCTGACTAAAGCGGCTAAAGGCGCGTGGCAGCAGTGAATGCAGTACTTCATCCTTCAGCGAATCTTTCTCGGTTTTCTTCAGTTTGCGCGCCTGCTCGGCTTCCAGTTTGGCGATCTTCGCTTCCAGCGCCTGTTTGATCACCGGAGAGGGCAGGATCTTCTCTTCTTTACGCGCGCAAATCAAAATCTGGCCGTTGTTAGTATGCGTCAACGCATCGCTGTGCGATCCCATTGGCGGCACCCAGCCCGTCTTTGCCATATCCTGGCTACCGCAAGGGGTAAACGTCATTGAGGCTAGCTGTTTTTCCATCTCCTCGGCACGCAATGAAATATCGCGGCTAAGACGGTAAACCATTAAATTTTTGAACCACAGCATGATAATTTCCACGGCCTTGTCGTTAAATCCAGCGCGTATAGTAACGAATTGTCGGCGGGCTTGCATTGCCATTCCCAAAGCCTCGCTCTACTCTGTTGATATTCCCTAAAAAAATGAGGAACACCGTGTGCGTATTGGTATTGATTTAGGCGGCACCAAAACGGAAGTGATTGCGCTCAGTGAGGCAGGGGAGCAACTGTTCCGCCATCGTCTGCCGACGCCGCGAAACGACTATCAACAAACCATCGAAACCATTGCCACGCTGGTGGCGATGGCGGAGGAGGCCACCGGGCAAACGGGCACGGTGGGGATGGGCATCCCCGGCTCCATTTCGCCTTATACCGGCGTGGTGAAGAATGCCAACTCGACGTGGCTGAATGGAAAACCGTTTGATAAAGACCTCTGCGCGCGTTTGCAACGTGAGGTTCGTCTGGCGAATGACGCGAACTGCCTGGCCGTTTCTGAGGCAGTGGATGGGGCGGCAGCCGGAGCGCAGACCGTTTTTGCGGTGATCATTGGTACAGGCTGCGGCGCGGGCGTGGCGCTCAACGGGCGGGCGCACATCGGTGGCAATGGGACGGCGGGCGAATGGGGACACAACCCTTTACCGTGGATGGATGAAGATGAATTGCGCTATCGCGCTGAAGTGCCTTGTTACTGTGGAAAACAGGGATGTATTGAGACGTTTATTTCCGGCACCGGCTTCGCCACCGATTATCATCGACTGAGTGGCAATTCGCTTAAAGGCAGTGAAATAATCCGCCTGGCGGAGGAACAAAACGCGTTGGCCGAACTGGCGCTCAGCCGCTATGAACGGCGGCTGGCGAAATCGCTGGCCCATGTGGTGAACATTCTCGACCCGGATGTTTTCGTTCTCGGCGGCGGGATGAGCAACATTGATCGCCTGTACAAAACAATTCCACCGTTGATTAAACAGTTTGTGTTCGGTGGTGAGTGCGAAACGCCGGTGCGCAAAGCCCTGCACGGTGATTCCAGCGGCGTGCGCGGCGCCGCGTGGCTGTGGCCGCAGGAATAACGACTCTCAGGACAGGCCGGCGTTCTCCGGCCTGTCGTCCTGTTATTCCACGGCAAACATCCGATCGAGCTTGCTGTAGCCCAGGCCGTTAATCTTCTTCACCTTGATCTGCACCGGAATCCGTTCTTTCATCGCTTCTACATGGCTAATCACCCCAATGGTTTTTCCGCTGGCGTTGAGCGCATCCAGCGCATCAAGGGCGGTATCCAGTGTTTCACTGTCGAGCGTGCCGAAGCCTTCATCAAGGAACAGCGAGTCAATGCGCGTTTTGTGGCTGACCAGATCGGAGAGCGCCAGCGCCAGCGCCAGACTGACCAGGAAGCTCTCGCCACCGGAAAGGGTACGGGTATCGCGCACGGCGTCGGCCTGCCAGGTATCAACCACCTCCAGTTCCAGCGCTTCACTGGCTTTGCGCTGTAACAGATAACGGCCATGCAGGCGGGTCAACTGGTTGTTCGCCAGCCAGACCAGATTATCCAGCGTTAGCCCCTGAGCAAACTTACGGAACTTATCGCCCTCTTTAGAGCCGATCAGCGTATTCAGATACCCCCCAGTCCTCAACCTGTTGCATTGCATCGCTGATTTTCTGCATTAACGCCTGCTGATGTTGGCGGTTATCGCTATCCTGTTTAAGCTGCTGGCGAATCTCGCCCTGACGCGTGGCGTTGTCGCGCACCCGATCGTTAAGCTGTGCCACGGCTTGCTGAATATTTTCGACCGACTGCGCGAGGTCCAGTCCTGCCGGTGGCTGTTGTTGATGCGTCGCCAGCGCCTGGGCTGACTGCGTGGCGAGTGTCTGCGCCTGTTGAAGCTGGTTTTCCAGCGACTGCTTCAGTTGTTCCAGACGCGTGATGGCCTCGTCATCCAGCAGCGCGGCAAGAAACGCTGCCTGATCGACAAACCGACTCTGCGCCAGCGCGGCATCAAACTGCGCCTGCGCGTCGGCGGCGCGCTGAGTCTCCTGCCGCTCCTGTTGTTGTAACGTCTGTAACTGACTCATCAGCGACAGACACTCATCATGAACCTGACGCCAGTTTTCCAGCGATACGCTTTCATCATCCTCAACGTCGATATCTGCGACAGGTAGTGTCTCGAGCAGCGGGGTGAGTTGCGCGATCTGCGCCTGTAACGCCGTCAATTCCGTCTGCCGCTGTTGCCACGTTTGTGCCTCTGCCGCGCGCGCGTCTAACCACGCTTCCTCGAAGCCTTCCTCAGGAAGTGACAACGTATAGCGGCTTAACTGTGCTGTCAGCGTCGCCTGGCGCTGGTCGATTTGCTGGCGGTACTGCGCCACCTGCTGCGCATGGGCGGTAATTTGCGCCTGTAGGTCATGGCGCTGGCTAAGCTGGTAGAGCTGTTGTTCGTGCTCGTCCTGTGCCGTCAGCCAGGGTTGAATATCATCCTGCGGTTGTAACGTGATTTTCAGAGCGCCGATCGTGGTCTGCCACTGTTGAGTGAGCGCTTGCTCCTCTTTAGCCAGCGTCTGCGCTTCGCTTTCGTCACGCTGTCGCTGTTGGTTTAACGCTTCCGACTGCCCACGCAAGGCGGCGCCTTCGTCCGCCAGCGCTTTAACCTCTTTTTCTAACGCATCACGCCGTGCCTGATTAACTCCGGGCTCAAGCGCCTGATATGCCGCGACAGCAGGATGAGTGGTTGAACCGCAAAGCGGGCAGGGCTGACCTGCCTGTAACAGTGCACGCTGGTTTTCCAGATCTTTGATTCGCGCTTCCTGTTCACAAAGGGTTTTAACATCCTGATACTGCTGATGTTTATCTTTATACTGCTGACGTTTTGCCTCCAGCAGGGTATTGAGTCGGGCGAGTTCCTGTTGATTATGCGCCATCGCCGCCTGTAGCTGGCGCAGACGTGTCAGTCGGGGAACAATCTGCCCGTGGAGGGAAAGCAACTGCTGGCGCAGAGGGCGCTGTTTCGCGTGCTGCGCCAGCGCCGTTGTGACCTCATCCGCCGTCAGGTTTAGCGCCACTGGCGGCAGTGCTTCCAGCTTACGGCTATCGTTTATCTGCTGTTGCTGCCATTTTGCCAGTTGCGCCTTATCGCTGACTTGCTGAGCAAAAAAGGGCGCGCCATCCTCCTGACTCGTTGCTCCACAGGCGAAAGCGATCGTGTTCGTTTAGCCACTCGTTCAGCGTCTGCTGGGTAGTGAGCAGAGCGATGGATTGCCGCTCTGCCAGGCGGCGGATGTGATTGCGCAGTGTGAATCTACTCTGTAAGCGAGCATTTACTTCGTTAATCTGCTGACGCGTGCGGGAAACAGTAGCGGATTGCTCCTGAATGCGATCCCATAGCGGGCGCAACGCTCTGGCAGGCTGTGCGAGGCTGAGGGTGGCCAGCTGTGGCTGGGCGTTTTCCAGCGCTTCCTGTGCAGCCCGCTGCGCCAACTGCCGCTGGTTCGCGTCGGCCTGCAATTCGTGTTGTCGCGTCAGCCAGTTCAGTTGCTGTTGTCCGGTCTGCTGTTGGGCAAGCAGTTGTTTTTCTTCGTCAGTGAGCGCCTGCAAACTTTCTGTCAGCGTCTGCAACGCCTCTGGCGCTAACAGTGCGACGCCGCTGGCCTGCGCCTGTAATTTTTCCAGTTCGGTACGCGCGATTTTATGCTGCTCAAAAACCTGGGCGGAGATCTGGCCGTAAATTTCCGTACCGGTCAATTCCTCCAGCAGCTCCGCGCGTTCCTTTGGCTTCGCATTGAGGAAGGCGGCGAACTGTCCCTGCGAGAGCAGCATCGAGCGGGTAAAACGACCGTAATCCAGCCCGGTCAGTTCTGCCGTCATTTCCAGTTTGTCTTTCACTTTATCGGCAAGGATTTTCCCGTCGGCGCAGCGTGCAAGCTCCACGCGTGGCACCTGCAAATTGCCGTCGGGCTGGTTGCGCGCACGGTTCTGGCACCAGAATGCCCGATACGCTTCCCCTTTCACTTCAAACTCCACTTCCGCCAGGCACTCCGCGGTATCACGGGTCATCAGATCGTTCTGCGATTGCGACACGGTATTCAGGCGCGGCGTCTCGTGGTATAGCGCCAGGCAAATCGCGTCGAGCAGCGTGGTTTTGCCTGCTCCGGTAGGCCCAGTAATGGCAAACAGGCCGTTGCTGGCAAAGGGTTCCACCGTGAAATCGACCTTCCATTCTCCTTTCAGCGAGTTGAGGTTTTTCAGGCGCAGACTGAGAATCTTCATGCCTCATGCTCCCCGGACAGTGTTTGTAGTGTGCAGTGAAAAAGTGATGTCAGGCGTTCGCACTGTGGAGGTTCAAGGGCTTCGAGCGCGAGTCGGCGGGCAAAAACCTCATCCACGCTCAGCTCGCTCAGCGTTTCACGGCGTTCGTTACTCAACATGCGTTCGCGCTGCTCCCGACTGTGGCGAACTAACAGCACCTCAACGGGCAGCGTTTCCGTTAGCGCCTGAATTTTGCGCTGCATATCATGCAGATACTCATCCGTGGTGATTTCGATATCCAGCCAGACCGGAGGGTTCCGATCGCTATCACGCCACTGTTCCAGTTGTTCGGTAATGGCAACGAGATCGCCTTTTAATACTGCCAGTGGTTGGGTGACCGGAACGGTGAGCGCCTCGACGCTGGCTAACTTGCCGTCCTGGAAGTCCACCCGATACACGTATTTGCTTTTGCCGCATTCGTCAAAGCTCAGCGCGAGGGGGGGACCCGCAGTAGCGGATATGTTCTGTGCCGCCAATTTTCTGCGCCCGGTGGATGTGGCCCAGGGCGATATAATCGGCAGGCGGGAAATTCTGCGCCGGGAAAGCATCCAGCGTACCAATATAAATGTCACGGACGGCGTCACTTTTGCTGGCGCCCACGGTAGTGAGATGACCCGTGGCGATAATCGGCAGAGCGCGATCGCCGCGCAGCGCGCAGGCGGCGTCATATTGTTGCTGGTAGTATTCCGTGATGGCCCCCAGCAGATGCTGCTGCTTCTCTGTACCAGACAGCCCAGCCTGGCTGCTGATAATGTCGCGTGGGCGTAAAAACGGTACCGGGCACAGCACCGCGCCAGGTTGGCCGTCGCGACGATTCAGGATTTGGGGAGCATGGCCGGCGCTGGCGACCACTGTGGTATTGAGAAACGCCAGTATTTCTCGAGATTCATTCAGGGTAGCGACGGAGTCATGATTTCCAGCCAACACCACCAGATGACAGCCCGTTTGCTGTAGGTTGACCACAAAACGGTTATAGAGCTCACGGGCATAGCTTGGCGGTGAGCCGGTATCGAAAATGTCGCCCGCCACGATGATCGCATCCACTTGCTGCTCAACCGCCGTTTCCAGCAGCCAGTCGAGAAAGGCCTGATGTTCAGCGGCGCGGCTTTTGCTGTAAAAATTTTGTCCAAGATGCCAGTCAGAGGTGTGAAGGATGCGCATAACGGTTCCATGGCAAAAAAGCATAAAGGGGATTATAACCATTCGGGGGGCTGTAATATCTCGTTTATCGGGTGTCATAAATCAACAACCTAAGGTTAACGTCAGCACGCATTTTCATAAATCTGTCATAAAACTGACGCATAATGACGCCGCATTAAGACTGATGATGACAAGCAACTTATATAACAGGGCAAATCATGGCGAGACGTATTCTGGTCGTAGAAGATGAAGCTCCAATTCGCGAAATGGTCTGTTTCGTGCTTGAGCAAAATGGCTTTCAACCCGTTGAAGCTGAAGATTATGACAGTGCGGTGAACCAGCTTAATGAACCCTGGCCGGATTTGATCCTCCTTGACTGGATGTTGCCCGGCGGTTCTGGTCTACAGTTTATTAAACACCTCAAGCGCGAAGCGATGACCCGGGATATCCCGGTTATGATGCTGACCGCCAGAGGGGAAGAAGAGGATCGGGTGCGCGGCCTGGAAACTGGCGCGGACGACTACATTACCAAACCGTTCTCGCCGAAAGAGCTGGTTGCCCGCATCAAAGCGGTGATGCGCCGGATTTCACCGATGGCGGTGGAAGAGGTTATTGAGATGCAGGGGCTGAGCCTGGATCCGACCTCGCATCGCGTGATGACCGGTGAAAACCCGCTCGATATGGGGCCGACGGAATTTAAACTTCTGCATTTCTTTATGACGCATCCTGAGCGGGTTTACAGTCGTGAACAACTGCTGAATCACGTCTGGGGCACCAATGTCTATGTTGAGGATCGCACCGTCGATGTGCACATTCGCCGTCTGCGCAAGGCGCTAGAAACCAGTGGCCACGATCGGATGGTGCAGACGGTTCGCGGGACTGGGTATCGTTTTTCGACCCGTTTTTGAAAGGCAAGAATAAGAGCCTGGCTCTGAAGGGAGAGTGACCCGTGCTGGAACGGCTGTCATGGAAAAGGCTGGTGCTGGAGCTGATATTTTGCTGTATCCCGGCCTTGATCCTAAGTGCATTTTTGGGTTACCTGCCCTGGTTTTTACTGGCATCGGTAACAGGACTGCTTATCTGGCATTTCTGGAATTTATTGCGCCTCTCATGGTGGCTGTGGGTCGACAGAAGCATGACGCCGCCGCCGGGACGAGGCAGTTGGGAACCGCTATTGTACGGCTTGCATCAGATGCAACTGCGCAATAAAAAAGCGCCGTCGCGAGTTGGGCAATCTGATTAAACGCTTTCGCAGCGGAGCAGAGTCGCTGCCCGATGCAGTGGTGTTGACCACCGAAGAGGGTGGGATCTTCTGGTGTAACGGCCTGGCGCAACAGGTGCTGGGTTTACGCTGGCCAGACGACAGCGGACAGAATATCCTGAACCTGCTGCGCTACCCGGAGTTCACGCAGTATCTTAAGCTGCGGGATTTCAGCAGACCGTTAAATCTGGTGCTCAACACCGGCCGGCATCTGGAAATTCGCGTCATGCCGTATACCGATAAGCAATTGCTGATGGTGGCGCGTGATATGACACAGATGCATCAGCTTGAAGGTGCGAGACGCAATTTCTTCGCCAACGTGAGCCACGAGCTGCGTACCCCGCTGACGGTGTTGCAGGGCTATCTTGAGATGATGCACGAGCAGCAACTGGAAGGCGCCACGCGTGAAAAAGCATTGCTGACGATGCGTGACCAGACCTCGCGCATGGAAGGGCTGGTGAAGCAGTTGTTGACGCTGTCGAAAATTGAAGCCGCGCCGACGCTTTTGCTCAATGAGCAGGTTGATGTTCCGATGATGCTGCACATGGTTGAACGCGAAGCGCAGACGCTCAGCCAGCAGAAGCATACGTTCCACTTTGAGGTGGATAACCAGCTCAAAGTGCTGGGGAATGAAGAACAACTGCGTAGTGCGATGTCGAACCTGGTTTATAACGCGGTAAACCATACGCCAGCGGGAACGCATGTTATCGTGCGTTGGCATCGTGTGCCGCACGGCGCGGAGTTTAGCGTGGAGGATAACGGGCCGGGTATTGCGCCGGAACATATCCCGCGCTTAACGGAGCGTTTTTATCGGGTAGATAAAGCGCGATCGCGACAAACGGGCGGCAGTGGCCTGGGGCTGGCTATCGTAAAACACGCGGTGAATCATCACGAAAGCCGCCTGAATATCGACAGTCAACCGGGCAGAGGGACGCGCTTTAGTTTTGTGCTGCCGGAACGATTAATTGCCAAAAAAAAGTGCTTAAAGTACAATCGTAAGGTTTTCTTTCCATAAGCCAGCCAATGCTGGCTTATTTTCTTTGCGGCTAAGATAAGTCTGCTGAATTAATTAACGTCTGGTTGTTTTTTGTTCGCATGATAAGCCAGGACTTTTCCGGATGAATGGTGTTTTATACTGATGTATAATTTGATATCGCTATAATCTTCCAGTTTTTAGATCCCACCTTGCTTTAAAACGTTATAAGCGTTTAAATTGCGCCCCAGATGCTGTCAGACTGACTGTATTCAGGCGGTAAATCGAAAAACTATTCTTTGCTTTCCAGGTTATGGGATATATCCCTCTGGAATGGCTTAAAAAAACCGCTGTTTCTTCCCACAGGGAAAGACAATAAGTCACTTTAATCAACACCACATCCACAGGCCGTAAGCTTTATGACCCATCAGTTAAAATCGCGCGATATCATTGCGCTGGGCTTTATGACTTTTGCGCTGTTCGTCGGCGCAGGGAACATCATCTTTCCTCCAATGGTTGGTTTGCAGGCCGGCGAAAACGTCTGGATAGCAGCTTTCGGCTTTCTGATCACCGCTGTTGGCCTACCGGTGCTGACCGTTATCGCGCTGGCGAAAGTGGGCGGGGGGTGTCGATAGTCTGAGCACGCCAATCGGTAAAGTCGCAGGCGTACTGCTGGCGACCGTCTGCTATCTGGCCGTCGGGCCATTATTCGCCACCCCGCGTACTGCGACGGTCTCTTTTGAAGTGGGCATTGCGCCGTTGACCGGCGACTCGACGCTGCCGCTGTTGATCTACAGCGTGGTCTACTTCGCGATTGTCATTCTGGTGTCGCTCTATCCGGGCAAACTGCTGGATACCGTGGGTAACTTCCTGGCGCCATTGAAGATTCTGGCGCTGATTGTGCTCTCCGTTGCGGCCATCATCTGGCCTGCCGGCCCGATCAGCCATGCGATGGAAGCGTACCAGACCGCTGCGTTCTCCAATGGTTTCGTTAACGGTTACCTGACGATGGATACGCTGGGCGCGATGGTCTTTGGTATCGTTATTGTTAACGCGGCGCGTTCTCGCGGCGTGACCGAAGCGCGTCTGTTGACCCGTTATACCGTCTGGGCTGGCCTGATGGCAGGCGTAGGATTAACGCTGCTGTACCTGGCGCTGTTCCGTCTCGGATCTGACAGCGCCACGCTGGTCGATCAGTCGGCGAACGGCGCGGCAATCCTGCATGCCTATGTTCAGCACACCTTTGGCGGTGCGGGCAGCCTGCTGCTGGCGGCACTGATCTTTATCGCCTGTCTGGTGACGGCGGTCGGTCTGACCTGCGCCTGCGCGGAGTTCTTCGCCCAGTATGTGCCGCTCTCCTACCGCACGCTGGTGTTCATTCTTGGCGGCTTCTCGATGGTGGTGTCCAACCTGGGGCTTAGCCATCTGATTCAGATCTCTATTCCGGTACTGACGGCCATCTACCCGCCATGTATCGCACTGGTTGTATTAAGTTTTACCCGTTCATGGTGGCATAATTCGACCCGCGTTATCGCACCGGCAATGTTTATCAGCCTGATTTTTGGTATCCTTGATGGTATTAAAGCATCGGCAATCGGCGACGTGTTACCGGCCTGGACCCAGCGCCTACCGCTGGCGGAACAAGGTCTGGCGTGGTTAATGCCCACTGTCGTGATGGTGGTCCTGGCGGTTATCTGGGATCGCGCAGCGGGTCGACAGGTGACCTCCAGCGCACACTAAGATTGCGGGAAAAGTGTTTTAACCACGGGGCTATTACTGGCCCCGTGGTTTTTTATTGTGTTGATGGGTTAGGAATCGATGGAAAGTAATAACAAGCTGAAGCGTGGGCTAAGCACCCGACACATTCGCTTTATGGCCCTGGGCTCAGCCATTGGCACCGGGCTGTTTTATGGCTCTGCGGATGCCATCAAAATGGCCGGGCCGAGCGTGCTGCTGGCCTACATCATTGGCGGCGTGGCGGCCTATATCATTATGCGCGCGTTGGGGGAAATGTCGGTACACAACCCTTCCGCCAGTTCATTTTCGCGCTATGCGCAGGAAAACCTCGGCCCACTCGCGGGTTACATCACCGGCTGGACCTACTGCTTTGAAATCCTGATTGTCGCTATTGCTGACGTGACCGCATTCGGTATCTATATGGGCGTCTGGTTCCCGACGGTGCCGCACTGGATCTGGGTGCTCAGCGTGGTGCTGATCATCTGTGCCATCAACCTGATGAGCGTGAAAGTATTTGGTGAGCTGGAATTCTGGTTCTCCTTCTTTAAAGTCGCCACCATCATCATCATGATTGTGGCAGGCTTTGGGATCATCATCTGGGGGATTGGCAACGGCGGGCAACCGACCGGGATCCATAACCTGTGGAGTAACGGCGGTTTCTTCAGCAACGGCTGGCTGGGGATGGTGATGTCGCTGCAGATGGTGATGTTTGCCTACGGCGGTATTGAAATCATCGGTATCACTGCCGGTGAAGCGAAAGATCCGGAAAAATCTATTCCACGCGCCATTAACTCGGTGCCAATGCGTATTCTGGTGTTCTACGTAGGGACGCTGTTCGTCATTATGTCTATCTACCCGTGGAACCAGGTGGGAACCGACGGTAGCCCGTTTGTGCTGACCTTCCAGCATCTCGGTATTACCTTTGCCGCCAGTATTCTCAACTTTGTGGTACTCACCGCGTCACTGTCAGCAATCAACTCTGACGTCTTTGGCGTCGGTCGTATGCTGCACGGGATGGCGGAGCAGGGGAGTGCGCCGAAAGTGTTCGCCAAAACCTCGCGTCGGGGGGATCCCGTGGGTCACGGTTATGGTGATGACTATCGCGCTGCTGTTTGCGGTGTATCTGAACTACATCATGCCGGAGAACGTCTTCCTGGTGATTGCTTCGCTGGCAACCTTCGCGACGGTCTGGGTGTGGATTATGATCCTGCTGTCGCAAATCGCTTTCCGTCGTCGTCTGCCGCCGGAAGAGGTGAAAGCGCTGAAGTTTAAAGTACCAGGCGGTGTGGCAACGACCATTGCGGGCCTGATTTTTCTCGTCTTTATCATTGGGCTGATTGGCTATCATCCTGACACCCGCATCTCGCTGTATGTGGGGTGTGGCTGGATTGTTCTGCTGATGATTGGCTGGATTTTCAAACGTCGCCACGATCGCCAGATGGCGCAAGTGCAGTAATGTTGTACCGGGTGGCGCGAATGCCATCCGGTCATTTCTCCTCCCCCCGAACTCCTCCCCCCAATTAACCGTCAGATGATGAGTTATCCTGTAAATCGCTATGGCAAGGTGAGCTCATTTTCATCAAAGGGGATACGTGATGTTGAACGCCTGGCACCTACCGGTTGCCCCATTTGTTAAGCAAAACAAAGACCAACTGACCATTACGCTCTGGCTGACCGGAGAGAATCTGCCGCAGCGGGTCACGCTACGTGCGGAGAACGACAACGAAGAAACTACGCTGGTGATGCACAAACGGCGTACGCAGCCATCGCCGGGTGTGACCGCCTGGCGTGCGGCGATTGATCTTCGTAGTGGGCAACCGCGTCGACGCTACAGTTTCAAGCTGCTCTGGCACGATCGTCAGTTGTGGTTCACACCGCTTGGGTTCAGCCGTTTTCCTCCCGCGCGTCTGGAGCAATTTGCCGTGGATGCGCCAGACAGCGGACCGCAGTGGGTAGCCGATCAGGTTTTCTACCAAATCTTTCCTGACCGTTTTGCCCGCAGTTCGTCACGCGACGCACAGCAGGATAAGGTCTATTACCATCACGCCGCCGGGCAGGAGATTGTGCTGCGTGACTGGGACGAACCGGTGACCGCGCAGGCCGGTGGATCCACGTTTTATGGCGGCGACCTCGACGGTATCAGTGAAAAACTGCCTTACCTGAAAAAACTGGGCGTCACCGCGCTGTACCTGAATCCGGTGTTCACTGCTCCGAGTGTGCATAAATACGACACCGAAGATTATCGCCATGTTGATCCGCAGTTTGGCGGCGATCACGCGTTACTGCGTCTGCGCGAGAAAACGCAGCAGCAGGGAATGCGGCTGGTGCTGGACGGCGTGTTTAACCACAGCGGCGATTCTCATGCCTGGTTTGACCGCCACAACCGCGGCACCGGCGGCGCGTGCCATAACCCAGAATCGCCCTGGCGCGACTGGTACAGCTTTTCTCCAGACGGCGTTGCGCTGGACTGGCTGGGTTACCCCAGTCTGCCAAAACTGGATTATCAGTCCGAAAGTCTGGTCAATGAAATCTATCGCGGTGAAGACAGCGTCGTGCGTCACTGGCTGAAAGCGCCGTGGAACATGGATGGCTGGCGGCTTGATGTGGTGCATATGCTGGGAGAAGCGGGCGGTGCACGCAATAACCTTCAGCATGTCGCCGGGATCACCCAGGCGGCAAAGGAAACGCAGCCAGAAGCCTACGTCTTTGGTGAACACTTTGGTGATGCGCGACAGTGGCTGCAGGCGGATGCAGAAGATGCGGCGATGAACTACCGGGGCTTTACCTTTCCGCTATGGGGGGTTTCTGGCCAATACCGATATCTCATATGACCCGCAACAGATTGACGCGCAAACCTGTATGGCGTGGATGGAAAATTACCGCGCCGGACTTTCGCATCAGCAGCAACTGAGGATGTTCAACCAGCTCGACAGCCACGATACCGCCCGTTTCAAATCGCTGTTGGGCAAAGATGTTGCCCGCCTGCCGCTGGCGGTGGTCTGGTTGTTTAGCTGGCCCGGCGTGCCCTGTATCTATTACGGCGATGAGGTGGGACTGGATGGCAATAACGATCCCTTCTGTCGCAAGACGTTCCCCTGGCAGGCAGAAAAACAGGATGCCACATTGCTTGCCCTGTATCAGAGAATGGCAAAGCTGAGGCATAGCATTCCGGCGCTGCGCTACGGTGGGTGCCAGGTGGTCTATGCGGAAGGTAACGTGGTGGTGTTCTTGCGCGTCTACCAGCAGCAGCGCGTGCTGGTAGCCATTAATCGCGGTGAAGCCTGTGAAGTGGTGCTCCCGGCGTCACCGCTGCTGAACGTAACAGAATGGCGTTGTAAAGAAGGAAAAGGGCAGAGGATAGAGGACGTCCTGTCGCTGCCGGCGATTTCTGCCACCCTCTGGCTGAATCACTGATACAACTGCGCGATGTCGCGGCTGGCAAGCAGCGTTTCCCGCCACCAGTGTTGCGCCAGCCCGTGGTTGCCATCGCGCCAGGCCATATAAGCGACATCTTTTTCGCGAAAAGAGATGACGCTTTTTTCGATCAGTTCGCCCGTGGCAAGCCACGGGCTGGCGATATGCCGCGGAAGAAACCCGCAGCCCATCCCGGCGCGCAGCAACGCCACTTTACTATGAAAATCATCGACATGGATCTGCGGCTGTTCTTCCATCAGGTTGGTTTGCAGCGGATGGCAAAAACGCGCGCTGTCGCTGATGACAATGGCGCGGTGCAGGCAGAGTTGTTCATTCGTCAATCTGTCAGAGAATGCGGCCAGCGGATGATTGGGGGCCACGACAAAAACATTATCCAGAGTGCCTAACATTTTGTAGGACCACGCCGCAGACGTCGGCGGTTCGTTAATCGCGCCAAGAATGATATCCGCGCCATTATGCGTGAGTTCTTCCCATGACCCTGCCAGCGTGTGATACGAAAATTTAAGCAGCGTTTGTTTGTTCAGCGCGTGGAAGGCCTCAATGTGGGGTAACAGTACCTCAAAGGGGAAGGAGACATCCAGCGCAATGACCAGCTCTTTCTCCCAGCCGGAGCTCAGCTGCAGCGCCTGCTTTTCCAGATCTTTGGCTGCGCTCAGCAACAAACGCCCCTTTTCCAGCATCATCAGTCCGGTATCGGTGAATTTTGCCCGATGCCCGGAGCGGTCAAGCAGTTCGATATTGAGATCTTTTTCCAGCTTTTGAATCATATAGCTGAGCGCCGCGGGGGGTTTTAAACAACGATTCGGCTGCGGCGGCAAAAGTACCGTATTTATCGATTGCGTCCAGAATAAGCAGAACGTCCAGATTAATGCGCATAAGCTGAAAATATCCCTGAATGAAAACCCCTCTGTTGTACCGAATAGCGATAAACAAAACCAGTGAAGAAATTAGACGGAAGAACCGCATTTTTTTGAAGGTGCCAGAATATATCGCCGGAAAAGGGTTATTCCACGCGCTGGTCAGTTTTCTTTAATAAGTCGTTAGAAATTTCCAACTATACTAAACAGGCTTTCTGATTCAGGATTTGATGGCTGACGGCGGATACCAGACGTCAATTTCTAACTCATTGATTAAGGAAGTGTATTATGTCTATTCGGGAACTGATTAATCCATCTAACTCGACGCTCATTTTTATTGACCATCAGCCGCAAATGGCATTTGGGGTAGCGAATATTGATCGTCAGACGCTGAAAAATAATACCGTCGCGCTGGCGAAAGCAGGCAAGATATTTAATGTGCCGGTCATTTATACGTCAGTCGAAACAAAAAGTTTTAGTGGTTACATCTGGCCTGAGTTACTGGCGGTACATCCGGATGTGAAACCCATTGAGCGTACCTCCATGAACTCCTGGGAAGACGCGGCATTTGTGAAAGCCGTGGCGGCAACCGGACGTAAAAAAATTGATTATCTCTGCGCTATGGACCGAAGTGTGCCTGACCTTCCCGGCACTGATGGCGCTGGAAGCCGGTTACGAAGTGTATGTAGTAACGGACACCTCCGGCGGCACCTCTGTTGACGCGCATGAACGCGCCATCGACCGTATGGTACAGGCCGGTGCCGTACCGGTGACCTGGCAGCAGGTTCTGCTGGAGTACCAGCGTGACTGGTCACGTAAAGAGACCTATGACGCGGTGATGGATCTGGTTCGTGAGCACAGCGGCGCCTACGGCATGGGCGTGGATTATGCCTACACTCTGGTGCATGGCGCACCGGAACGTAAGGCCTGATTCTGAATTAAAAGCCAGCAAAATCAATCCATTGATTTTCGGCTGATAACCACAAAGAAGAAAAACTCCGCTTTTCCTTCTTTGTCAGCAGCCTGATGGCGGGGCAACCCGCCATTAACCTTCAGCAAGGAACTTTTCATGGCGCAGAGTAAACCTGTGACGCTGGTGATTACGCATACTTTGCAGCCCAATCAGGCCGCGCGGTATGAACAATGGCTGGGAAAAATTATGCCGGTTGCGGCGCAATTTCCCGGACACCTTGGCGCGAACGTCATTCGCCCGACGGATGGGCAAAATCTGTGGAACATCATTATTCGCTTCGACACGCTCGAGCATCTCTATAACTGGACGCAATCCGATACGCGGCGGCTGCTGGTCGAAGAGATCGCCCCGCTGCTGGCGGAAGGCGATAAAACCGAGATCCACACCGAAGCGGCATTCTGGTTTACGCCGCCCGCGCCGCACGTCCGTCAACCGCTGCGCTGGAAGCAATTTCTGATCACCTTGTTGGTTATCTTCCCCAGCACGAATCTGGTGCCGTGGTTGACCGGCATGCTGGTGCCCTCGCTGAAGGGAACGCTATTACTGCATCTGATTAACGATGCCTGTGTGGTTGCGCTGGTGGTCTGGTTGTGGATGCCCATCGTAACCCGTCTGTTTGCCGGCTGGCTGAAAAAGGCCTGATCGGCTTATCAGGAGAATGTTATGTCTCACTCTGCTTCATTAATTCTGACCCACGGCAAAATTCATACCCTCGACAGGCAAAATCCGCAGGCGGAAGCCGTGGCTATCAAGGATGGAAAAATTCTCGCCACGGGAACGCACGATCAGGTGATGCGTTTTGCCGCTGACGGTACGCAGGTGGTTGATCTGAAAGGCCACACGGTGATCCCGGGGCTTAATGATTCCCACCTGCATCTGATCCGGGGTGGGTTGAATTATAACCTTGAGCTGCGCTGGGAAGGGGTGCCGTCACTGGCCGATGCGTTGCGCATGCTGAAAGAACAGGCTGACCGAACCCCGTCGCCGCAATGGGTTCGCGTGGTGGGCGGCTGGAGTGAATTTCAGTTTGCCGAACGCCGGATGCCGACGCTGGAGGAGCTTAACGACGCCGCGCCGGATACCCCCGTTTTCGTTCTGCACCTCTACGATCGCGCGCTGTTAAACCGCGCGGCGCTGAAAGCCGTGGGCTACACCAAAGCGACACCCGATCCGGCAGGCGGCGAGATCGTCCGTGATGGCAACGGTAACCCCACCGGGATGCTGATCGCCAAACCTAACGCCATGATCCTTTACTCGACGCTGGCGAAAGGGCCAAAACTGCCGCTGGAGATGCAGGCGAACTCCACCCGCCAGTTTATGCGTGAACTGAATCGGCTCGGGCTGACCAGCGCCATCGACGCCGGGGGGCGGTTTTCAGAACTACCCGGAAGATTACGAGATCATTGAGCAACTGCATGCCAACAATCAGATGACGGTGCGCATCGCCTATAACCTGTTTACCCAGCGACCGAAGCAGGAACTGGACGACTTCGAGCGCTGGACCGATATGCTTAAGCCGGGTCAGGGGACCGATTTCTATCGTGCGAACGGGGCCGGGGAAATGCTGGTCTTCTCCGCAGCGGACTTTGAAGACTTCCTGCAACCGCGCCCGGATTTACCACAAGGAATGGAAGATGAACTGGAGCGTGTGGTGCGCCACCTGGTCGAGCACCGCTGGCCGTTCCGTCTGCATGCCACTTACGATGAATCGATCAGCCGGATGCTGGATGTGTTCGAGAAAGTGAACCGTGATATTCCGTTTAACGGTCTGCACTGGTTCTTTGACCACGCCGAGACCATCAGCGAGCGCAATATCGATCGCGTGAAAGCGCTGGGTGGCGGCATTGCGGTACAGCATCGCATGGCGTTTCAGGGTGAATACTTTATCGACCGCTATGGGAAAGAGGCGGTGAAACAGACGCCGCCGGTGGCGAAAATGCTGGCCGCTGGAGTGCCGGTGGGGCTCGGAACGGATGCCACCCGTGTCGCCAGCTATAACCCGTGGACGGCGCTGTACTGGCTGGTTTCCGGCCGTACGGTGGGCGGGACGGTAATGTATGACGATAACAACCGCCTGCCGCGCGACGTGGCGCTGGAACTGTGGACGGCGGGCAGCGCGTGGTTCTCCAGCGAGCAAGGCAAAAAAAGGGCATATTGCTAACGATCAACTGGCTGATCTGGTGGTGTTATCCAAAGACTACTTCAGCGTGCCGGAAGAGGAGATCAAAGGCATTGAGTCCGTAATGACCGTGGTTGACGGTAAAGTGGTGTATGCCGCCGGGAATTTCTCTCCGCTCGCGCCGCCAGCGATCCCGGTCGTCCCGGACTGGTCTCCGGTGGTGAACGTACCGGGACACTATCGCTCGGCGCCGCCAGCCGCCGCGAAAGTGGGCGCCATGGTGCAGATGCACCAGTGCTGCGGGAGCTGCGGCGTACACGGTCATCAGCATGATATTGCCCGCCAGTCGGGGATCCCGGTGTCTGACGATCGGGCCTTCTGGGGCGCGCTCGGCTGCTCGTGCTTCGCGTTTTAACGCGCCAGCCGGATGTGTCGTTAACGGCATATCCGGCATTTTCACCTTCAGAGATAGCGCGAATGCAACAATTTGTGTCAATCTTAGTCGATCCCGTATAGTGAAGGTGAATACATGGACGACCTTTTAATCCTCGGCTGCATCATTTTGTTCTTCGCACTGGTGGTGGTGCCTGTTCTGGCGATTGTCGCCATCAGTCGAAGTTCAACGACGCGTGATGAGCTTGCCCGCTTACGCCGTCGGGTGGAGGAGCTTGAACAACGTGGCGTCGTGGTACCGACGGTGATGCAGACCGCGCCGGTGCCGCCGACGCAGACAGTCACGGAAAGCGAGCCGATACCGGTCGCCGTGTCGGAATCTGAACCTGAACCTGCCAGTCCGTGGCGTGCTCATACGCAACCGGCTGCTGATGGCGTCGAAAAAATTCCCCCCGCGTGCTCCCGCTGTTGAAAAACAGCCTTCTGCCTTCGGCGGGGTCATTTCATCACTGGTGCGCTGGTTTATGCAGGGTAACCCGTTGGCTAAGCTGGGGATCCTGCTTCTCTTTCTCGGCCTCTCTTTCCTGCTGCGCTATACGGTCGAGCATTCTCTCTTCCCGCTTGAACTTCGCCTGGTGGCGGCAGCGCTGTTTGCGATCGTCCTGCTGGCGATTGGCTGGCGGTTACGGCATAAACAACCGGTTTATGCGCTTATTTTGCAGGGGGGCGCTACGGGCGCGCTCTATCTCACCGTTTTTGGCGCCTTCCGCCTCTGGCAGATGCTGCCGATGACGCTGGCCTTTGTGCTGCTGGTGGTTATCTGTGCGGCGAGCGTGGGGCTGGCGATTCTGCAAAAGGCGCTCAGTCTGGCGATGCTGGCAAGCCTCGGCGGTTATCTTGCGCCGCTACTGCTGTCGACAGGAAGCGGTAATTATGTGGCGCTGTTCTCCTTCTATTTGTTGCTGTCGGTCGGCATTCTGGCGATCAGCGCCTGGCAGCACTGGCGCGAGCTTAATCTGCTCGGCCTGCTCTTTACCTTTGGCGTTGGCGGTCTCTGGGGGGCTGGATGACTATCAGCCGGCGTATTACCTGAATTGCCAATTGTTCCTGATCGCCAACATTCTGCTTTTTGGCGTGCTGAGCGTGGCGCTCTCGTTACGGGCGCAAGAGAAAGGCAGGCAGATTATTGATGGCGTTTTGTTGTTTGCGCCGCCGCTGATCGGCTTTGGCATGCAGTATGCCATGACTCGTCACTGGGAATACGGCCCGGCGCTCAGCGCGCTGGGCTACGGCGGTTTTTATCTGGTGCTGGCCTGGCTGGCATTACGCCACTACCCGTCACTGGGGCGTCCGCTGGTGCTGGCCGCACTGGCGCTGGGCGGTGCGTTTACCACGCTGGCGATCCCGCTGGCGCTGTCGGCACAGTGGACGGCCATGGCCTGGGCGCTAGAAGGGCTGGGTATTTTGTGGCTGGGCGTGCAACAGCAGCAGCGACGCATGAGTTACAGCGGCACCGCGCTGCTGGTACTAGCGCTTGGCAGCGCACTGTGGTCACAGGCGAACGGCACCACTGCGCTTTCGCTGATGTTGATCTTTGCCGTACTCAGCCTCAGTTGGCTGGCTGGCGCATGGCTGTGGCGCAAGATTCATCTACGCGGCAGCATGGGACTGCTGGCGGGCGGGGTGATTTTCTGGATTGTGGCGCTCACAGGGGCATCACAGTGGCTGTTGACCACCGATTCGCAGGTAATTGCGGGCGTGCTGGCGCTGATGGCCGTGTCGGTCTGGGGCTGGCGAATTGCCGCCGCACGCCTGACGTGGCAGGCGCTGGATGCCTGCAAATGGCTGCTGTGGCCGACGATACTGGCGGCGCTGCTGTATCAGATTTCTCAGCAGCAGATTTTTGCCGCAGGCTGGCAGAATCTGGCCTGGTGTCTGGCGTTACCCGCTGCGGTGGCGTTGCTCTGGCGTGATGCTGTGGCGTTACCGCCGCGTCTGTCCAGACTGGCGCATCTCTCGTTCTTCTGGATGCTTCTGCTGGCGCTGGCGACGGAACTGTTCTGGTTTGCCCGCGACCTGCCGTGGGGAATGGCGGCCTGGGGTAGCGGTGTGGCAATGGCGGCAGGCGGTGCGTTGATTTTCCTCGTCTCAATGGCTGTTCGCCGTCAGCTCTGGCCGTTCCGGGTCTGGCCTGCGCTGTATGCCTGTCAGGCGCTGATTCCCGTCGCGGCGGCACTGGTCGGTCTGTTAGTGCTGACCAATTTACAGGATGGCGTGGTTTATCGTCAGACCTGGCTGCCGCTGGTGAATCCTCTGGAAGAGGGGGCGGCTTTTGCGCTGCTGGGGCTGATTGTATTTTATCGCGCCTCCCTGCGTTTTTTCCCGGTGCAGCTGTCGGTATGTCGTCCGTGGCCGGTGGTTGCCCTGGTCGTACTCGGCTTCTGGTGGCTGAATGGGATGCTGCTACGAGCGTTGGCCTGGTATGGCGACGTGGCGTGGAACGTGGAAGCGCTATGGCATTCACGGCTGATTCAGACCTGTTTTGCGCTGTTCTGGATGCTGGCGGCGCTGATGGTGATGCTGCGTGCGACTCGCTATCGTTCACGCCGGGAATGGCTGTGCGGGGCGGTATTGTTAGGGATTGTGATTGTGAAACTGATGCTGGTGGACAGCGCGCGTGGCGGCGGCCTGGCGCGCGCGGTTGCGTTTATCGGTGTGGCTATACTGGTGCTCATTGTCGGGTATTTTTCACCGTTACCGCCCAAAGCAGGAGAAGAAAAATGAAATGGATGAAAGCGGTATTATGTAGTGTGCTGCTGGGCGTGGCAGGAACCGCCGTCGGCAGTGATGACGTGAAGGAGTCACCGAGGGATTACGCGACGGGCGTTATGCTGGAAACCCTCGGCGCATCGCCGTGGTATCGCGTATCGCTCCCGCAGCCGGTGTATCAGGGCACTGCCTGGCCCGATTTACGTGATGTCCGCGTTTTTAACCACGCCGGAGAAACGGTGCCATTTACGCTGGTGGCGCAGAAAACCCAGCCGGTCACGCCGCAAACGGTCACGCTGAGACTCTTCCCGCTGGATATGTCACCCGTCCCGCCGCGTGAAGAGGGCAGACGTCGCGGGGAATCTTTTGTCTTACGCTCGAAGACCGGCATTGAAATTCATCTGGAAAGTGATGACGTTAAAACGGTTGGGCAGAGCTATTTACTGATGCTCCCGGAGGGGATGAAAGACGACTTTTTCCTGGAACAACTGCGTCTGAACTGGGATACCCCGACGGGCAACTGGCAGGGAAAAGCGTCGGTCTACGTCAGTCGTGATTTACGCTACTGGCGGTCCGTGCAGGAAGAGGCGCCGCTGATGACGCTGACGCGTGATAACGATCGACTGAAAATGGACACCATCAGCGCCAGCCTGAGACTCTCCGCCGATGGGAATCGTTATCTGCTGGTGATCCTCGATTCGCAAAGTCAGGCGCTGACGTTAAACAGCGTGACCGCTATTGCGGAAAACAGTGCGCCGGAATCCGCACGAATCGAGATCGACGCACAAGAGGAGAAGGTGTCCAATGACGAAGCGATCTGGCGCTGGACACAGCCGCAGCCTCTGACTTCGCTCAGAATCGTTCTCGACGATGAAGGCGTATTACCGGTGGAGCTGGCCTGGCGCAGTGGTGAAAAATCGCCCTGGCAGCCGTTAACGAAAACCGTGCTTTATCGCCTGAATGGCCAGCGATCTGAGGATGTTCGTCTGTCCGGTCAGTTGGTTGAAGCCGTTCGGATGACGACCATTAATGCTCGCCTGCCGGAGAGACTGCCTGTGCTGAGCGGCGCGCGCGACAGCTATCAACTGGTGTTTAACACTCAGGGAAAAGGGCCTTACATGCTGGCCTGGGGCAACCGGGCGGCGCAAAAAGCGGATATTGGTCTTGATCTGTTGATTCCCGCGTCGCTACGTAAAACGCAGGCGCTGGACTCTCTGCCACGGGCCACGCCTCAGGAGGATGTTGCCCTCGGCGGTGAGGTGCGATTAACGGCAACATCAGTCGCTGAGCAACAAAGCCAGTGGAAAACTGTGCTGGTGTGGGCGGCGCTGATAATGGGTGTTGCCATCCTGGCGTTGATGGCCTGGCGCATCTGGCGCGAGGTCAAAAAAGGACGGTACGCAGTAAGCGATAAAAAAGGTTCGTCGTCAGCACTATATTGCCCGCCCCGGTGTTTTCCGGCGGCGGGTTTTCCCTGGTATTACGTCAGTCTATAAAGCCAAACGTTTCTAATAGCGGTTTTGCGAGCCAAAAAGCTCGATGCGCCGCGCAATCATCTCACGTACCGGTTTTAGCCCCTGATTGATCACTTTCCGCGGGTCATTTACGTCGTGACCGGTATCGGCAGCAAATATCGCTTTCACTTCCTGGCACCAGGCGTACATATTCTCGGTATTGACGTTAATTTTTGCCGTCCCGCAGGCAATGGCTTTACGCATGTCGTCGTCTGCAATACCGGTGCCGCCGTGCAATACCAGCGGGACCTTCACCAACTCAGAAATGGTTTTCATCTCCGTAAACCCCAGTTTTGCTTTGCCTTTATACAGGCCATGGGTTGAACCCAGCGCGGCTGCCAGGCAATCAACCTGGGTTTCTTTGACCAGGGTGTAGCACTCCTGAGGATCGGCATAGATGACCTCGGAATTGACAATACCATCTTCACTGCCGGCGATGGTGCCGAGCTCTGCCTCAACCGAAATGCCTTTGCTATGGGCCAGCTCAACCAGATGGCGGGTGATGGCCAGGTTCTCGTTAAACGGCAGGTGCGAACCGTCAAACATAATGGAACTGAATCCAGCATTAATAGCCGCTTCGCAGGCTTCGCGGGTGGTCCCGTGATCGAGGTGCAGTGCGACGGGAATATCAATGTTTAAATAATCCATCGCATTCACCACAATGTCATGAATGCATTTTAATCCCAGCATATGTTTAACCGTACCGCCAGAAACGCCTAAAATAACCGGAGAGCGCAGCTGTTGTCCGGTGCTTAATACGGCACCGACCCATTCCAGATTATTAATATTGAATTGGCCTACGGCGTAACCGTCCCGTAGGGCATGCTGAAGCATGTCCTTCATAGAAACTAACATAGTCACCTCTTGATGTTTATTAAAAGCAATTACTCACCAAAATATTGCTTTAAGTTTCTTTCGTAGCTATTTAACGAATTATGGACAACGGCAAGATCCGGCATGGATTCGCGTACGCCTTTTTTCTCTATGGAAATGGCAGCGGTCAGGCTGGCAAATAAAATAATATTATCAATATGCCATGAGTAATGAACGCCGTAAGTAAAGGCTCCGTGGAATACATCTCCTGCGCCGGTGGTATCAACGGCATTGCACAGCCAGGCTGGCACAATTTGCAGCATGCCATTTTTTAATAGCGCACACCCTTTTTCTCCCAGGGTAATAAACGCTTCGCCACGACAAATTTTCGTTAACTCGATAAGCGCAGTTTTAATTTCTGCTTCAGTATCCAGCGCGCGATATCCCATATAGTCACGGGCAAAATGCTCGCTCACCACAAAGTAATCGGTCCAGGCCGCTAGTTTAATATTGCTGTCACGTAATGAACCGCCATCCATGACCACACGTGCCGAGGGGAGTTTCTTAATTAAATATTCACTGATTTCGGCTTCATGACCATCAATTAATAGCGTTACCGGTTCTTCTGATGCAATCAACCGTTCAGCCAGATCATCAAGCCTGAGCTTCTGATCATAGGTCAGCGAAGGCGGCGTCTGCATTTTACGGGTAATAATCGTCCGCGACCCGGTTAAGCGGTTCACCAGTACCGAGGCCAGCGGCGTGATCATTTCATCGGAGAAGACGACCTGACTGGTATCGACGCCCGCTTGCGCAAACTCATCAATAATACGCTGGCCATAAAGGTCCTGGTTCAGATGGCCGATGTAATAAACATCTTCGCCCCATAATCCCAGCAGCCACGCTGCGTTTGCTGCCGGGCCGCCGCCGCTTTCAATAAAGTCATGGCAGAAATTCTTTGTATTTTCCTGCGGCCATTCGTTCAAAAAGAAAAACTGATCAAAACATGAAAACCCAATGGACAAGATAGCCATAACAACTCCTGATTATTTTGTCAGCTGCGGGAAGAAATCCCTTCCCGCAGGGAAAAATGAAACGACTTATTCATTTTTCTTATCCGCAGTGAGCTCCTCATAGCTGAGCGTGTCACCGACTACACGAACCGAACGGAAGCAGAATGGCACCAGCAGTGCGACGATAAGCGCCAGGCAAATCAGATAGATAGTGATCTGGCCGAACTGCGTGAAGGCGTTACCAATAATGATTCCCCATACGGCGAAGTCAAAATCAGCGAAGGTGCTGTTTTCAAAGCCCAGATTACCCAACGCCGGAAGCAGCATGGCTGGCAGGAAAGCAAGGAATATGCCGCCGATAAACGAGGCAATGACACAGCCACGTTTCCCCCCAAGCTTGTCGGCGAATACCCCGGACGTCCCGCCACAGAAGAAGTGCGGTACCATGCCAGGAATAATCAGCGCCATTCCCAGTCCGCCTAACATGAGCATACCGACCAGGCCGCCCACAAATGAACTGATAAAGCCTACGACGACTGCTGTTGGGCTGAAGGTGAAGAACACCGCGCAGTCAACCGCAGGGATCGAATCAGGTATCAGTTTCTGGCTGATCCCCTGGAATGCCGGAACCAGATCGCCGAGGATCAGCCGCACGCCGTTGTAAACGATGGCGACGCCAACCGCGAACTGCAGACCGGTAAGGACAGAGAAGATCAACATGTTCTGATCCGTTATCGTACGCAGGTATTCAGTTCCGGCGACGGCGCTGCAGACAAAGTAGATAATGAACATCACAATCCCGGTTGTGACTGTGGTATCGCGCAGAAAACCCCATTTTTCTGAGATTTCAGTATCGGCGAATGAATTTGCCGGGTTACCGGTTTTGGTGGCGATCCAGGCGGAGATGTAATAGCCCAGCGAGCCAAAATGCCCCATTGCAATACCGCCGTCTTCAGTCACCTGTTTGGTATAACGCTGACCGATAGCTGGCGATATGGCCGACCATGAACCGAGTAAGAATCCGCCAATTAAAACTAACATCCAGCCGCGGAATTCCGCTGCCTGTAGCACCGCCGAGAACAGACACGCCAGAAAGAAAGAGTGGTGGCCGGTCAGAAAGATATATTTGTACTTAGTACAGCGAGCAATAATGAGGTTAAAAATAAAACCTAGCAGCAAGATGCTCATGGTTTCTACACCCAGCACCTTCTGTGCGACGGAAACAATGGCCTCGTTGTTAGGGATTACGCCGCGAATATTAAATCCGGCTTCGATAATGCCGCCAAGCGGATTCAGGTTGGCAACGATAACACCTGCACCGGCACTTAACATTAAATACCCTAAAATAGGCTTTAAGGTACCGGTGAGCAATTTATTCCCGGGAGAGCGCAGCGCCACTAAACCGACAAATGCGATAATCCCCATCAGGAATGCGGGTTGGCTAAATATTTCTGATAAGAAACTGAGAATAGCCTGCATGAGCGTTCCCTCAATAATGATTAAGAGTGAGTTGCAGCAATTTTAGTGAGTGCTTCGGTAATATCTTCAGCAATTTTCGCTTTGTGCACGTAGCTACGAATAATGGCGACGTTACAGTGTGCCGGAAACTGATTTGCCAGCTCTTTAATCGTGACATAAAGATCGGCTTTTTCACCGACAGCGTTAGCGAAATCAACGGAAGCAACGTCGGCTTTGATGCCTAATTCATCACAAATTTTTTTGACATTATTCGCAGCCATTAATGAACTGCCAATACCGTTACCACAAACCGTTCTGATAACTAACATAATGACGACTCCATATGTTTTTGGATGAAATGTAATACTGAATTACTGTCATTCTCCTGCTGAAGAAAGGTCACGATGTCGGACTCAATCAGTGAAGCGATCAGCTGGATCATTCTTATATGACTGTCGGCATCCGCGCCTGCGATGGCGATGATGACGTTAACGGGATCAAACTCCTCATGACCAAAGACGATCGGTTGTTGGCTGGTGACTAAAGAAAACCCAGTGCGCAATGCGCCTTTTTCTGGCCGGGCGTGGGGCATTGCAAGGCCATCATCAAGAACAATAGCGGAACCGAAGCCCCGGTAAACTTCGAGCATTTCACTGACATATTCCGGGCGACAAATATGTTGCCGGGTAAGTAACGAGCCAGCCAGTTCAATAGCTTGCTCGGGGCTGGAAATATTCTGCTTAAGCGCAATCAGTCCAGGGTTAAAAATAATGTCCATAATCCGATCCTTAATGCGTTCATATTCCTGAACTTGATCATGGCCAACAATGGCAACAAAAATTATGGCTCAGATCACAGATAGGTTTTTAAATATTGAAGTTGATCACATCGGGCGAGGTTTGGAATTATTTTGCCAGTAAAAGGTTTATTTATTAAGTCGTTTTATATCAATATGTTAGAGGTTGTTTTTTTTACTCGGGAGAAACGGAGAGTAATGATAAGAAGTCAAATGTCTGAATTTAAAATCAAGAAATTCGATGTCAGTCACAAATAATGAGGCGCTTTTTTTATCAAAGTTTGAACGAGTTGGCAAAAATCAGGCTGATGGGCGATTTTACTCATTTACGTTATCAATATTTGTATGACAATGCGTTAAAAAAGCTGTTGCGACATGGTGGGGAGAAGCAGTAAGAAAACAAAAAAAGGCTCGCCGTGGCGAGCCTTTCGTCAATTCATGCCGATTACAGGCTGGAGACGTTTTCGGTCAGGTATTTTGCTACGCCGTCCGGAGACGCGTTCATACCTTCTTTGCCTTTTTCCCACTGTGCAGGGCACACTTCGCCGTGCTCTTCGTGGAACTGCAGCGCGTCTACCATACGCAGCATTTCGTCGATGTTACGACCCAGCGGCAGGTCGTTAACGACCTGGTGGCGAACCACGCCGTTTGCGTCGATCAGGAAAGAACCACGCAGCGCAACGCCCGCTTCCGGGTGCTCGATACCGTAGGCTTTCTGAATTTCACGCTTCACGTCAGCAACCATTGCGTATTTCACTGCACCGATGCCGCCTTTGTCGACAGGGGTGTTACGCCATGCGTTGTGGACGAATTCAGAGTCAAAAGAAACGCCAACCACTTCAACGCCGCGCTTCTGGAATTCTTCATAACGTTTGTCGAACGCGATCAGCTCAGACGGGCAAACGAAGGTGAAGTCCATCGGCCAGAAGAACAGAACGGTCGCTTTACCGTTGGTGTGTTGTTTGAAATTGAAGTTTTCAACAATCTCACCGCTACCGAGTACCGCAGCTGCTGTGAAATCCGGAGCCTGACGAGTCACCAGTACCATATTATTCTCCTGCAAAGTTAAGGGTTTTTGGAACGCAACGCGGGCCAGTATAGAAGGTGATGGTGAATAAGACAAAGAGGCGCTGACAATCGTTCAGTGAGCTTTTACCTATCAATATTCTCAGTAGGCCCGGTAAGCGAAAGCGCCACCGTTCAAATCGCCAGAGGGCGGCTTTGCCTTATCCGGTCGCCTGATCAAACGGGGATCAGAGCGTTTTCTGCCTGGCTTGTTCCATCATGCGCGGATAAAACCGCCAGAAGCGCGTTTCCAGGGCATCGTAATGGTTGTCAAGGTCATACCAGGAGTCGCGCAGCGCATCCAGACGCGGTCGGCGGCTCGCCATTCCATTCAACACATTCTGAATAAAATCCATATCGCGATATCGCTCCAGCCACTTTTCTGACCACAGATAGTTGTTCAGATTGACAAAACGCGGCGGCGAATCGGGCAGAATAACCGACACCTGTTGATGGGCATAGCGCACGAACTCCGGTAGCGGCATGTCCGGGGACAGCTGTGACCAGTGGCGCGACAGGAAATGATCCCACATCACGTCGAGCGTGATCGGCGCAACACGACGCGTTTCCGGGCGAAACCACGCTTTGGCCTCCGTTACCTCGGGCAGGTTATCGGTTAGCACATCGATGCGGCGATGCATAAAAATACCGTCGACAACCTCCGGGCAATAGTCCTCCGCGGGGTTGCCGCGCACAAAATCGGCCAGCAAATTGCCGGAAAGCGAGCTGCCAGCGAGATGAGCGAGATGCAGGTGAGCGAGAAAATTCATGCGTTTTATTTTTCCAGAAGCGGCTAGTTGTTGCAGCAAGAGGGTGTGAGCACTAGACTATGCCGCCTGTTTTTAAGTCACGAGTATACGTCATGCGCGTCGCCGATTTCTCCTTTGAACTACCTGAATCACTGATTGCTCACTATCCCATGCCTGAGCGCAGCAGCTGTCGCTTACTGTCACTGGATGGGCCAACGGGCGAGCTGACGCACGGTACGTTCACCGATTTGCTCGACAAGCTCAACCCTGGCGATCTGCTGGTGTTTAATAATACCCGCGTGATCCCGGCGCGTCTGTTTGGCCGTAAAGCCAGCGGAGGTAAGATTGAAGTGCTGGTCGAACGTATGCTCGATGATAAACGTATTCTGGCACATATTCGCGCCTCTAAAGCGCCGAAACCGGGTGCGGAACTGCTGCTGGGCGATGACGAGAGCATTAAAGCGACCATGACCGCGCGTCACGACGCGCTGTTCGAGGTGGAGTTTGATGACGCGCGCACGGTGCTCGATATCCTTAACGCTATCGGCCATATGCCGCTGCCGCCGTACATTGAGCGCCCGGACGAAGACGCCGATCGCGAGTTGTACCAGACCGTCTACAGCCAGAAGCCAGGCGCAGTCGCGGCACCGACGGCGGGGCTGCACTTTGACGAACCACTGCTGGAAAAACTGCGCGAGAAAGGGATTGAAATGGCGTTTGTGACGCTGCATGTCGGCGCGGGCACGTTCCAGCCGGTGCGCGTGGACACCATCGAAGACCACATCATGCACTCTGAGTACGCCGAGGTACCGCAAGAGGTGGTGGATGCAGTGCTGGCGGCGAAAGCGCGCGGCAACCGGGTCATTGCGGTAGGCACTACCTCTGTGCGTTCTCTGGAAAGCGCGGCGCAGGCGGCGAAAAACGGCCTTATTGAGCCGTTCTTTGGCGATACGCAAATCTTTATTTATCCTGGCTATCAGTATCAGGTGATTGATGCGCTGGTAACCAACTTCCATCTGCCTGAATCAACACTGATTATGCTGGTCTCGGCGTTTGCCGGCTATCAGCATACAATGAATGCCTACAAGGCTGCGGTAGAACAAAAATATCGCTTTTTTAGCTACGGGGACGCGATGTTTATCACGTACAATCCGCAGGCTTTGAATGAACGCGTTGGGGAATAAATCCGCGGCGCTGGTTGACACGTTGGACTGTTTTTCTGACGTACTGGAGAAAAAATGAAATTCGAACTGGATACCACTGACGGTCGCGCCCGCCGTGGCCGCCTGGTGTTTGATCGCGGCGTTGTCGAAACGCCTGCTTTTATGCCTGTTGGCACGTACGGCACCGTTAAAGGGATGACGCCGGAAGAAGTCGAAGCGACCGGCGCGCAAATCATCCTCGGTAATACCTTCCACCTCTGGCTGCGTCCGGGCCAGGAGATTATGAAGCTGCACGGCGACCTGCATGACTTTATGCAGTGGAAAGGCCCGATCCTGACCGACTCCGGCGGTTTCCAGGTCTTCAGCCTGGGCGATATCCGTAAAATCACCGAACAGGGCGTGCACTTCCGTAATCCAATCAACGGCGATCCGATTTTTCTCGATCCCGAAAAGTCGATGGAGATTCAGTACGATCTCGGTTCCGATATTGTCATGATTTTTGACGAATGCACGCCGTACCCGGCGGACTGGGACTATGCTAAACGATCGATGGAGATGTCTTTACGCTGGGCGAAGCGCAGCCGCGACCGTTTTGACGGTCTGGGCAATAAAAATGCGCTTTTTTGGCATCATCCAGGGCAGTGTTTACGAAGATTTACGTGATATCTCTGTGAAAGGTCTGGTAGAGATTGGCTTTGATGGCTACGCTGTCGGCGGTCTGGCTGTGGGTGAGCCTAAAGAGGACATGCACCGTATCCTGGAACATGTTTGTCCGCAAATTCCGGCAGATAAACCGCGTTACCTGATGGGCGTCGGTAAACCTGAAGATCTGGTTGAAGGCGTGCGTCGCGGTATCGATATGTTTGACTGCGTGATGCCAACCCGCAATGCCCGTAATGGTCACCTTTTCGTGACCGATGGCGTGGTGAAAATTCGTAATGCGAAGTATAAGAGCGACACCAGCCCACTCGATGCTGAGTGTGATTGCTATACCTGTCGCAATTATTCGCGTGCCTACTTGCATCATCTTGATCGTTGCAACGAAATATTGGGCGCGCGCCTCAACACGATTCATAACCTGCGTTACTACCAGCGTTTGATGGCGGGTTTACGCAAGGCTATCGAAGAGGGTAAATTAGAGAGCTTCGTGGCCGATTTTTACCAACGTCAGGGTCGACCGGTTCCACCTTTGAACGTTGATTAATTTTAATAATGAGGGAATTTGAATGAGCTTTTTTTATTTCTGATGCGGTAGCGGCAACAGGTGCTCCGGCGCAGGGCAGCCCGATGTCTCTGATTCTGATGCTGGTGGTGTTTGGTCTGATTTTCTATTTCATGATCCTGCGTCCACAGCAGAAGCGCACCAAAGAACATAAAAACCTGATGGCTTCTATCGCGAAAGGTGATGAAGTCCTGACTAACGGTGGCCTGGTAGGCCGTGTGACCAAAGTTGCTGAATCGGGTTACATCGCTATCGCACTGAACGATACCACTGAAGTGGTTATCAAACGTGACTTCGTAGCTGCCGTTCTGCCGAAAGGCACCATGAAGGCGCTGTAATAGTAACTTTTCCCTAAGGGAACTGCCGTGTTAAACCGTTATCCTTTGTGGAAGTACATCATGCTGATCGTCGTCATTGTCGTCGGTCTGCTGTACGCGCTTCCCAACCTGTATGGTGAGGATCCGGCCGTTCAAATCACTGGCGCGCGCGGTGTCGCCGCCAGTGAGCAAACGCTGATCCAGGTCCAGAATACGTTACAAAAAGAAAAAATTACCGCTAAGTCTGTGGCACTGGAAGAGGGCGCGATTCTTGCGCGCTTCGACACCACCGACACCCAACTGCGCGCACGTGAAGCGCTGGTGGACGTGCTGGGTGATAAATACGTCGTGGCGCTTAACCTTGCTCCGGCAACTCCGCGCTGGTTGGCGGCCATCAAAGCAGAACCGATGAAACTCGGTCTTGACCTGCGTGGCGGCGTTCACTTCCTGATGGAAGTGGATATGGATACCGCGCTGGGTAAACTGCAGGAACAAAATATCGATAGCCTGCGCAGCGATCTGCGTACAGAAGGCATCCCGTATACTACCGTTCGTAAAGAAGATAATTACGGCCTGAGCATCAATTTCCGTGATGCTGACGCACGTGATAAAGCGATTGCTTACCTCAGCAAGCGTCACCCGGATCTGGTGATTTCAAGTCAGGGCAGCAATGCGCTGCGCGCGGTGATGACCGATGCGCGTCTGAGCGAAGCGCGTGAATACGCGGTACAACAGAACATCAATATCCTGCGTAACCGTGTGAACCAGTTGGGCGTCGCCGAACCGGTGGTACAGCGTCAGGGCGCCGACCGTATCGTGGTCGAACTGCCGGGTATTCAGGACACGGCGCGGGCGAAAGAAATTCTCGGCGCGACAGCAACGCTGGAATTCCGTCTGGTCAACACCAACGTTGATCAGTCTGCGGCGGCATCCGGGCGTGTTCCAGGTGACTCCGAAGTGAAACAGATGCGTGAAGGTCAGCCGGTTGTGCTGTACAAACGCGTTATCCTGACCGGTGACCATATCACTGACTCCACTTCAAGCCAGGACGAATACAACCAACCGCAGGTAAACATCTCGCTGGATAGCGCAGGTGGCAACATCATGTCTAACTTCACCAAGGACAATATCGGTAAACCGATGGCGACCCTGTTTGTGGAGTACAAAGACAGCGGTAAGAAAGATGCAAACGGTCGTGCGGTACTGGTGAAACAGGAAGAGGTGATTAACATCGCCAACATCCAGTCTCGTCTGGGTAACAGCTTCCGTATTACCGGGATCAACAACCCGAACGAAGCGCGCCAGCTTTCTCTGCTGCTGCGTGCCGGTGCGCTGATTGCGCCGATTCAGATTGTGGAAGAGCGGACCATCGGTCCAACGCTGGGGATGCAGAACATCAAGCAGGGTCTGGAAGCGTGCCTGGCCGGTCTGGCGGTGTCCATCCTGTTCATGATCCTGTTCTATAAGAAATTTGGTCTGATTGCGACCAGCGCGTTGATTGCTAACCTGGTGCTGATTGTCGGCATTATGTCGCTGCTGCCAGGGGCAACGTTGAGTATGCCGGGGATTGCGGGGATCGTCTTAACCCTTGCCGTCGCCGTCGATGCGAACGTCCTCATCAACGAACGTATCAAAGAAGAGTTGAGTAACGGACGTTCGGTGCAGCAGGCGATCAACGAAGGGTATGCGGGCGCGTTCAGTTCCATCTTTGATGCGAACATTACGACGCTGATTAAGGTCATTATCCTGTACGCAGTCGGCACCGGGGCAATTAAAGGGTTCGCGATTACTACCGGTATCGGTGTGGCGACGTCGATGTTTACCGCGATCGTCGGTACGCGTGCCATCGTAAACCTGTTGTATGGCGGCAAGCGCGTCAAAAAGCTGTCAATCTGAGGAGTGCGAAGTGGCACAGGAATATACTGTTGAACAATTGAACCACGGCCGTAAAGTCTGGGACTTTATGCGCTGGGACTACTGGGCTTTCGGCATCTCGGGTCTTTTGCTCGTTGCTGCCATCATCGTGATGGGCGTGCGCGGCTTTAACTGGGGTCTCGATTTCACCGGTGGTACGGTGATCGAAATCACGCTGGAAAAACCGGCCGAGATGGACGTGATGCGCGACGCGCTGGAAAAAGCGGGCTTTGTTGATCCGCTTTTACAGAACTTCGGCAGCAGTCACGACATCATGGTCCGTATGCCGCCGACCGAAGGGGCCAACGGCGGCCAGGTGCTGGGCAGCAAAGTGTTGAGTGTGATTAACGAATCCACCAATCAGAATGCCGCGGTGAAGCGCATTGAATTCGTCGGACCGAGCGTCGGTGCCGATCTGGCGCAAACCGGTGCGATGGCGCTGCTGGCAGCGCTGATCTCTATCCTGGTTTACGTGGGTATTCGTTTCGAATGGCGACTGGCGGCGGGCGTGGTTATCGCGCTGGCGCACGACGTCATCATTACGCTGGGGATCCTGTCGTTATTCCATATCGAGATCGACCTGACTATCGTGGCATCGCTGATGTCCGTTATCGGTTACTCGCTTAACGACAGTATCGTGGTTTCTGACCGTATTCGTGAAAACTTCCGCAAAATTCGTCGCGGGACGCCTTACGAAATCTTTAACGTGTCACTGACCCAGACGCTGCACCGTACGTTGATTACCTCCGGTACGACGTTAATGGTTATCCTGATGCTGTTCCTGTTTGGTGGTCCGGTGCTGGAAGGCTTCTCGCTGACCATGCTTATCGGGGTGTCCATCGGTACGGCATCGTCCATTTACGTGGCATCGGCGCTGGCGCTGAAACTTGGTATGAAGCGCGAGCATATGCTGCAACAGAAAGTTGAGAAAGAAGGGGCAGATCAGCCGTCAATTCTGCCGTAACCCGATTTTCAGTTAACGCTGAGAAATCCCGGTCATTCGATCGGGATTTTTCTTTTCTCCCTTTCTCTTGTCCTGCAATCACTACTGACACTATGCTGTCAGGAGCCCTGTTTTATCCTCTTCCTGAACTTACCCACACAGGCAGGAGGAACGATGAAAAGCATTATTAACTGGTTTGAAATTCCCGTAACGGATATGGAGCGCGCGATTGCGTTTTATGAGCCGGTCATGGGGCTGTCGCTGCGTCGTGAAAAAATGGGCTTTGCCGATCTGGCGGTTTTCCCGTATGACGATCCGGCCACCGGTGGTGCGCTGGCGAAGTTTGACGGCATTGCGCCTTCATTACAGGGTGCCATTGTTTATCTGCATACGGACGATCTCGGCGCCACGCTGGATCGCGTCGCCAGTGCCGGTGGCAACTGTGTTTTTGGTCCGCTCGATCTCGGTAAAGAGATTGGTACCATCGCGCTGTTTACTGACAGCGAAGGCAATCGTGTGGGTTTACATCAACCGGCTTAATCACAGAGAGCAACTATGACCCGTCGCGCTGACCGTTTGTTCCAGATAGTGCAGATCCTGCGTGGCAGGCGGCTGACAACGGCAGCGCTGCTGGCGGAGCGGCTTGAGGTGTCAGAGCGGACGATCTATCGTGATATCCGTGACCTCTCGCTCTCCGGCGTGCCGGTCGAAGGGGGAGGCGGGTAGCGGCTATCGGCTGATGGCGGGGTTTGATCTCCCGCCGCTGATGCTGACGCACCGGGAATCGGAAGCGCTGATTGCCGCCATTCGTCTGTTGCATACCTGGGGCGGTGATCTGCTCTCCAGAGAACTGGAGTCGGCGCAGGAAAAAGTACTGGCGATATTACCGGAAGAAAGCCGACGTAAGGCCGAGCAGGCACGTATCTTCGCCCCGGATTTTGGCAGACAGCAGCATTCACGCAGTGCGTTCGATGTGATCCACCGGGCGGTGAGCACGCAACAGGTGCTGGCGTTACATTATCGTGACGAGGCGGGGCAGCTCACCTGGCGGGACGTCCAGCCGCTAGGGATTTTTTTCCAGGGAGAGTTCTGGCTGCTGGTAGCCTGGTGCGAACGGCGCGAGGATTATCGCTGTTTTCGTGTCGATCGCTGTTTGAGCATCACGCCGCTCGACAGGCGATTTAGTGAGTGCGCCGACCGTTCGCTGAGTGATTTTTTACGTAAGATCCGTGACGAAACGCACGCATAAAAAAAGCCAGCGCTCAGGCTGGCTTTTGCAGGAAACAGGACGTTATCAGAAGTTGTAACCGACAACCAGGTAGCCACCCCAGCCGGTGGATTTCACGTTGAAATTGCCTTTACCGAAGTTCAGCTCAGCGTCGTCATTCCACTGACCCCCCGTTGTGCCAGTAACGCGCGACGACCGAGTAGTGCCAGTGATCGTAGTTCAGCGCCAGAATATGGCTGGAGGCGATGGAGTCATTGGTACGCGCTTTGTTGCCGTTCAGATCGGAGAAGTCGTTGTCGCCCAGATCGGAACCCCAGTCAAAGTTGGTGAAGCCGATATAGCTCAGGTTACCGCCCCACAGTTCGGTAATCGGAACAAAGTATTTCACTTTGAAACGGTAGCCGTCCCACTCGTTTTCGTTAGCGGCGCCGTAGTTCTGCCACTGATACTTAGCATATACGTTCAGAGACAGGCTCATTGGCAGGCCGGTATCAATATCGGTACCCAGACCCATATACCAGGTGCTCTGACGGCCATCTTTGTTACGACCCATGTCGTAGATGTAGTTATTGGCGAAGTACCACTCTTTAAACGGACCGAAGCTCAGATCAGTGCCGGTCAGTTTGTCGATGGAGAAACGCGGTTCGATTTCCATAAACAGCGGAGAACCGTGGTTCCAGATCCCTTTCGCGTCGGTGTTACCCCCCGAAGAAAACCGGCGCATCCATGTAGCCATAGAAGTCAAACCAGTCTTTCTTGGCGAAAGCTTCATATTCCAGGTAGGTATCGTTACGGAGCTGCGGTCCGAAACGGGTGTGATAGCTACCGACAACGTTGACACTCTGGTGCCACCAGTCTGAAAGATACTGCGGTTTGTCATTTTCCGCAGCGTTAACGGCGAATGACGAGGAGAGCGCGAGCACGGCACCGGCTGCAAGTAATGTTTTTTTCATATTGTATGCCACTGTTTGAAATCCCTGACGGGAGTGAAAAAGGCGCAAATAGCGTTTCTTAATAATTCATGTTTCTGGGAGCCTATTATAGAAATCATTGCTCACAAAAATATGTCTTGTTTCACAGTTCTATCATATGCGTAATCGATTGCGTTCACGTTTGCGTATTTTAGCGCGGCGATTGTACTGACTTTCATGCTGATTGCCAACGTTGTTAAAAAATGACGCGGATGTCAGAGGAGTAACAAAAAGTGGCAGAGGGATGTTGCGGAACGCACAAAACGTTCCGCAAGGAGGTTTATTGCGTAACAGGCTGGATGTCGTGGATACGCACAAATCCTAACTGGTCGGGAGTCATGCCATTCAACTGCAGCGGGATGTCCACATCGCTCGGCGCCAGCACGCTGGCCGGGGCATTGATCAACTGATTCTGCACATTCACTTCCTGATAATTGTCAGTTGTTCCCTGAATTTGTCCATACTCAACGGTGCCACTAAAGGCCGGCAGCGGATCGTTGGACTCCCCCCTGAATGCGCAGCGTCAACCGGGTGCCAGTGGCATTCGGCGCAATGTTGATAAGCGACATGCGAAGTGTGCCTATCTGACTGTTCAGACGTGCTGGCGTATTGGAGCCCGGTAGCAGGTAAACACCACGGGTAGATTTAACGTTCAGACTGTTTTGCTGAGTAATCTTCACCGTTTCCTGATTGAGCTGATTCATCTCTTTATTCAGCGTCGAAACGCTTTGATGCATCTGGCGCACTTCGCTTTGTTGCGCGCAGGCGCTCAGACTAAAGAGACTTCCCACCAGGAGAATTCTTAGGTAACGTCTTGTCATCTCTCTTATTTCCTGAATAGTCGCGATACCATCATGGTAGTTCGTAATATGATCAAAGGCATCGATCCATTGTCTCAAAAGCGTTGCGCCTTTGTTGTCACGTCAGTTCAGGTTAAAATAGATTTCTGTTAACCACCTGGTCAGGACGCCGTATGCATTGCCCATTCTGTTTCGCCGTAGACACTAAGGTAATTGACTCTCGTCTTGTGGGCGAGGGCTCTTCCGTACGCCGCCGTCGGCAGTGTCTGGTTTGTAATGAACGTTTCACTACCTTTGAAGTGGCAGAACTGGTGATGCCACGCGTTGTGAAAAGCAACGACGTGCGCGAACCGTTTAATGAAGAAAAGCTGCGCAGTGGAATGCAACGTGCGCTGGAAAAGCGTCCGGTGAGTTCCGATGACGTCGAAATGGCGTTGAATCATATTAAGTCGCAACTGCGCGCCACCGGCGAACGTGAAGTCCCCAGTAAGATGATTGGCAATCTGGTGATGGAACAACTGAAAAAACTCGATAAAGTCGCCTACATCCGCTTTGCCTCGGTTTACCGCAGTTTCGAAGATATCAAAGAATTTGGCGAAGAGATCGCTCGCCTACAGGATTAAGCCATGCAGGATGAGTTATACATGGCGCGAGCGCTGAAGCTGGCGCAGCGCGGGCGGTTTACCACCCATCCCAACCCTAACGTCGGCTGCGTGATCGTCAATAACGGCGAGGTTGTCGGTGAAGGTTTTCACCATCGTGCGGGCGAACCGCATGCGGAAGTGCATGCCTTGCGCATGGCGGGCGAAAAGGCCAAAGGGGCAACGGCTTACGTCACCCTTGAACCCTGTAGCCATCATGGGCGCACGCCGCCGTGCTGTGACGCGCTGATCGCCGCGGGCGTTTCCCGTGTCGTCGCGGCGATGCAGGACCCGAATCCGCAAGTGGCGGGACGCGGATTATACCGTTTACAGCAGGCGGGCATTGATGTCAGCCACGGGCTGATGATGAGTGAAGTCGAAGCGTTAAATAAAGGTTTCCTAAAACGGATGCGCACCGGGTTTCCCTATGTGCAACTGAAGCTCGGCGCTTCGCTGGACGGTCGTACGGCGATGGCCAGCGGCGAAAGCCAGTGGATTACCTCACCGGAGGCACGACGCGATGTTCAGCGTCTGCGTGCGCAAAGCCACGCCATTTTAACCAGCAGCGCGACGGTGCTGGCGGACGATCCGCTACTTACCGTGCGCTGGTCAGAACTCGGCGAGGCGACACAGGATCTTTATCCGCAGGAAGCCGTGCGCCAGCCGGTGCGAATTGTGATAGACAGTCAGAACCGCGTGACGCCAGAGCACCGTCTGGTACAGCAGCCAGGAGAAACCTGGATTGCGCGCACTAAAGAAGACGCGCGCGTCTGGCCCGATTCGGTTCGCACGATTTTAGTGCCGGAGCATAACGGGCATCTGGATCTGGTGGTGCTGATGATGCTGCTCGGCAAACAGCAAATTAACAGCCTGTGGGTGGAGGCCGGTCCAACGCTTGCCGGCGCGCTCCTGCAGGCGGGGGTGGTCGATGAACTTATTGTTTATCTTGCCCCTGCCTTGTTAGGCAGTGACGCCAGGGGATTATGTGTCCTGCCAGGGCTTGAGAAACTGGCTGACGCCCCCCCATTTCAAATTCAATGAGATACGCCAGGTGGGCCCGGACGTTTGCCTGCATTTAACCCCTGCGTGAGGCTTTCTGAATAAGAGGAAGCAGCGCACAGAATATTATGATAAAATCCGCCCCCCCTTACGGGGCCATATCGAACCCGAAGGAAGAATATGAACATTATTGAAGCTAACGTTGCTACTCCGGACGCTCGCGTCGCCATCACCATTGCGCGTTTCAACAACTTTATCAATGACAGCCTGCTGGAAGGTGCGATTGATGCCCTGAAACGCATTGGTCAGGTCAAAGATGAAAACATTACCGTCGTTTGGGTTCCGGGTGCCTACGAACTGCCGCTGGCCGCTGGCGCGCTGGCGAAAACCGGTAAATATGACGCGGTGATTGCACTGGGTACGGTTATTCGTGGCGGCACAGCTCACTTCGAATATGTCGCTGGCGGTGCAAGCAACGGCCTGGCGCACGTCGCTCAGGACAGCGAAATTCCGGTCGCCTTTGGCGTACTGACCACCGAAAGCATTGAACAAGCTATCGAACGTGCCGGCACCAAAGCTGGCAACAAGGGCGCGGAAGCTGCACTGACCGCGCTTGAAATGATTAATGTATTGAAAGCCATCAAGGCCTGATTTTTGTAAGGGGAAATCCGTGAAACCTGCTGCTCGTCGCCGCGCTCGTGAGTGTGCCGTTCAGGCGCTCTACTCCTGGCAGTTGTCCCAGAACGACATCGCTGATGTTGAATACCAGTTCCTGGCAGAACAGGACGTGAAAGATGTTGACGTCATGTACTTCCGTGAACTGCTGTCCGGGGTGGCGACTAACAGCGCGTACCTGGATGGTTTGATGAAACCTTATCTCTCTCGTCTGCTGGAAGAGCTGGGTCAGGTGGAAAAAGCCGTACTGCGTATTGCGCTGTTCGAGCTGTCTAAACGCAGTGATGTGCCATACAAAGTGGCCATCAACGAAGCGATCGAACTGGCAAAAACGTTCGGTGCGGAAGACAGCCACAAGTTCGTCAACGGCGTTCTGGATAAAGCAGCGCCTGCGATTCGCCCCAACAAAAAGTAATCTCCAGGCCGTCAGCGAAGTGGAATCTATTCCTCTGTCCTGACGGCTTTTTCTTTTTTCTGCTGAGGCATAACGTATGGCATGCGGCGAATTTTCCCTGATTGCCCGTTATTTTGACCGTGTCAGAAGCTCTCGTCTTGACGTCGAAACCGGTATTGGCGACGACTGTGCACTTCTGAACATCCCCGATAAACAGACGCTGGCGATCAGTACCGATACGCTGGTGGCGGGCAACCATTTCCTGGCCGACATTGATCCTGCCGATCTGGCGTACAAAGCGCTGGCGGTGAACTTAAGCGATCTGGCGGCGATGGGGGCCGATCCGGCGTGGCTGACGCTGGCGATCACCTTGCCTGAGGTGGACGAACGCTGGCTGGAAACCTTCAGCGACAGTCTGTTTGATCTCCTGAATTACTACGATATGCAACTGATCGGCGGTGACACCACGCGGGGTCCGCTGTCGATGACATTGGGTATCCACGGCTTTGTTCCTGCCGGACGAGCCCTGAAACGCGCCGGGGCGAAACCAGGCGACTGGATTTACGTGACCGGCACGCCGGGCGACAGCGCCGCAGGTCTGGCGATTTTGCAGAATCAGTTGCAGGTTGCCGATGAGGACGACCGCGAATATCTGCTCAAACGCCATCTGCGTCCGACACCGCGTATTTTGCAGGGCCAGGCGCTGCGCGATCTGGCCAGTTCAGCGATTGATCTCTCTGACGGCCTGATTTCCGATCTTGGACATATTGTTAAAGCCAGCGCCTGCGGCGCGCGCGTCGATCTTGATGCGCTGCCGTGGTCAGGCGCGATGACGCGTCACGTTGAGTCCGAACAGGCGCTGCGCTGGGCGTTGTCCGGTGGTGAAGATTACGAGTTATGCTTCACCGTACCGGAACTGAATCGGGGCGCGCTCGAGGTGGCAATGGGCCAGCTTGGTGTTCCCTTTACCTGTATTGGGCAGATGAGCGCGGATGTCGAAGGGATTCATTTCATGCGTGACGGAATGCCTGTCACTTTTGACTGGAAAGGATATGACCATTTTGCCACGCCATAAAGATGTCGCCAAAAGCCGCCTGAATCTGCGTAATCCGTGGCATTTACTGGCGACCGGGTTTGGAAGCGGCCTCAGTCCGATTGTTCCAGGGACGATGGGATCGCTGGCGGCGATCCCCTTCTGGTATCTGATGACCTTTCTGCCATGGCAGCTCTATTCGCTGGTGGTGATGCTGGGCATCTGTATCGGCGTCTATCTTTGCCATCAGACGGCAAAAGACATGGGCGTGCACGATCACGGCAGTATCGTCTGGGATGAATTCATCGGAATGTGGATCACCCTGATGGCGCTGCCGACCCTCGACTGGCAGTGGGTCGCCGCCGGGTTTGTGATTTTCCGCATTCTGGATATGTGGAAACCGTGGCCGATCCGCTGGTTCGATCGTAACGTGCATGGCGGGATGGGGATCATGGTGGACGATATTGTCGCCGGAGTGATTTCCGCGGGGCTTCTCTATTTCATTGGCCATCACTGGCCGATTGGGATTATTTGACGGGTGATGCCGGCGCCGGATGACGGCGTTTACGCCTTATCCGGCCTACAAGCGTACGTTCGGGCCTCTGGGATCGTGTGCGTAGGCCCGATAAGCGAAGCGCCATCGGGCAATGTGAGGCTATTTAAATCCGGCGACCGGATGCGGCTTATACGGTGTTTCCAGTTCGGCGATATGCTCGGGTTTCAGCGTGAGATCCACGGCGTTCAACAACTCATCGAGCTGTTCTTCCCGCGATGAGCCAATAATCGGCGCGGCAATGCCGGGTTTGCTTAACAGCCACGCCAGCGCTACCTGGGCACGCGTTGCGCCAAGCTCTTCGCTCACACCAGCCAGCCGTGCGGCAATCTGCGCATCGTTTTCATCGCTTTCACTATACAGCTTTTTTACCCACTTCATCAGAGACCAGACGTGCCGTGGTTTCTCCCCAGGGACGCGTCAGACGCCCGCGGGCCAGCGGACTCCAGGGGATCACCGCCACGCCTTCCTGATAACATAGCGGCAGCATTTCGCGCTCTTCCTCGCGGTAGATGAGGTTGTAGTGGTCTTGCATACTGACAAACTGCGCCCAGCCGTGCTGTTTTTGCAGCGCCAGCGCCTGGGCAAACTGCGAGGCGTGCATTGATGAGGCACCGATATAACGCGCCTTACCGGCTTTGACCACATCGTTTAACGCTTCCAGCGTCTCTTCAATCGGTGTGTTGTAATCCCAGCGGTGAATTTGCAGGATATCGACGTAGTCCATCCCCAGCCGTCTCAGACTGTCATCAATAGAGCGCAGAATTTGCGCGCGGGATAATCCTTCCGGCAGGTCATCCACCCGATTAAACACTTTTGTGGCAACCACCACCTCATCACGACGGGCGAAATCACGCAGTGCGCGACCAACGATCTCTTCACTGCTGCCGGCTGAATAGTTGTTCGAGGTATCGAAAAAGTTGATGCCGCCCTCAAGGGCGCGCTGAATGATAGGGCGACTGCTCTCTTCGGGAAGCGTCCAGGCATGGTTGCCGCGATTCGGCTCGCCGAACGTCATGCAGCCCAGACAAAGGCGGGAAACCCGGAGGTCCGTTTTTCCTAAGATGTTGTATTGCATTATTTCGCTCCTGTTATGCTCGTTATTCAGTAAGCATAGCAGGAGCGAAGAGGGGATTATGCCAACCAGGCCTTGATTTTGGCCTCAATGCCTGCGGCATCCAGACCCAGCCCGGCGCGGGCTTCATCCTGGGTTCCTTGCGGAATGAAGAAGTCCGGCAGGCCGATATTCAGGACCGGAACCGGTTTGCGATGCGCCATCAGCACTTCGTTCACGCCGCTACCAGCGCCGCCCATAATGGCGTTTTCTTCCAGCGTCACCAGCACCTCATGACGAGCCGCCATTTCAAGGATCAGGGCCTCATCCAGTGGTTTCACAAAGCGCATGTCGATCAGTGTGGCGTTGAGCGATTCCGCCACTTTCGCCGCCTCGGGCATCAGCGTTCCGAAGTTCAGGATCGCCACCTTCTCGCCATGACGCTTCACCAGCCCTTTCCCGATCGGCAGTTTTTCCAGCGGCGTCAATTCCACGCCGACGGCATTGCCGCGAGGATAGCGTACCGCCGTTGGGCCATCGCTGTAGTGATAACCGGTAAACAGCATCTGGCGGCATTCATTCTCATCGCTCGGGGTCATGATGATCATATCCGGGATACAGCGCAAATAGGAGAGATCGAACGCCCCCCTGGTGCGTTTGTCCGTCAGCCCCGACAATCCCCGCACGGTCAATCGCAAACATCACCGGTAGCTTTTGAATCGCCACGTCATGAATCACCTGATCGTACGCGCGTTGCAGGAACGTTGAGTAGATAGCGACAATCGGCTTGTAACCGCCAATCGCCAGCCCGGCGGCAAAGGTCACCGCGTGCTGCTCGGCAATCGCCACGTCAAAGTAGCGGTCCGGGAATTTACGCGAGAACTCGACCATGCCGGATCCTTCGCGCATGGCCGGGGTGATCGCCATCAGTTTGCTGTCTTTGGCCGCTGTTTCGCACAGCCAGTCACCAAAGATTTTCGAATAGCTCGGCAGGCCGCCGCTACTTTTCGGCAGACAACCGCTGGACGGATCGAATTTCGGTACGGCGTGGAAAGTAATCGGGTCTTTTTCCGCTGGCTCATAACCCCGACCTTTCTTGGTCATGATATGCAGGAACTGCGGACCTTTCAGGTCGCGCATGTTTTTCAGCGTGGTGATAAGTCCCAGTACATCGTGACCGTCGACCGGGCCGATATAGTTAAAGCCCAGCTCTTCAAACAGCGTGCCGGGCACGACCATGCCTTTAATATGTTCTTCGGTGCGTTTGAGCAGTTCTTTAATCGGCGGTACGCCAGAGAATACTTTTTTCCGCCTTCGCGCAGGGAAGAGTAAAGCTTGCCAGAGAGCAACTGCGCGAGGTGATTGTTCAGCGCGCCGACGTTCTCAGAAATCGACATTTCGTTGTCGTTGAGGATAACGAGCATATCCGGCTTGATATCGCCCGCATGGTTCATCGCTTCGAACGCCATCCCGGCGGTAATCGCTCCGTCGCCAATCACGCAGACGGTACGGCGATCTTTACCCTCTTTTTGCGCAGCAACCGCCACGCCGATACCCGCGCTGATCGAGGTGGAGGAGTGGCCCACGCTCAGGACGTCGTATTCGCTTTCACCGCGCCATGGGAACGGATGCAGGCCGCCTTTCTGACGGATAGTGCCAATTTTATCGCGACGACCGGTCAGAATTTTGTGTGGATAAGCCTGGTGGCCCACGTCCCAAATCAACTGGTCAAACGGGGTGTTATAGACATAGTGCAGTGCCACGGTCAGTTCTACCGTGCCCAGCCCGGAGGCGAAGTGTCCGCTGGAACGACTGACGCTGTCGAGTAAATAGCGGCGCAGTTCGTCGCAGAGTTTCGGCAGACTCTCTTTTGGTAGCAGTCGCAACTCCTGGGTGGCATCGACCAGTGCCAGGGTAGGGTATTTGGCGATATCAAAACTCATCAGAGGCCTTTAAGTAAGACAGAGTGTTCATTTATTACGCTGGATTATGTAGTCCGCTAGCGCTTCCAGTGCCGAGGTATCGAGTGACTGTGCGGCCAGCTGTTGTAACGACTGACGGGCCTCTTCGATTAAATCCCGGGCTTTGTTCCGGGCTTGCTCAAGGCCCAGAAGTGCAGGATAGGTACTTTTGCCAAGCTGCTGGTCGGCGCCCTGACGTTTACCCAACGTTGCAGTATCGCCCACCACATCCAGAATGTCATCCTGAACCTGGAATGCCAGACCGATACTTTCTGCGTATTTGTCGAGTATTGGCAGCACTTTTCTGCCATTTTCTCCGGCACTTAATGCACCCAGGCGTACCGCGGCGCGAATCAATGCGCCGGTCTTATGACGATGGATTTTCTCCAGCGCCTCCAGCGGCACCTGTTTTCCTTCGGCATCGAGATCCAGTGCCTGACCGCCGCACATTCCGGCGATGCCGCTGGCGTTTGCCAGTTCGGAAATCATCGCGATCCGATCGCGATCAGCGACTTCCGGCATCGGCGCGTCGCTGATAATCGAGAATGCCAGCGTTTGCAGGGCATCGCCCGCGAGAATCGCATTGGCCTCGCCAAACTTGATGTGACAGGTCGGCAGGCCGCGCCGCAGATCGTCATCGTCCATTGCGGGCAGATCGTCATGGATCAGCGAGTAGGCGTGAATGCACTCAACGGCGGCTGCCGGGGCATCCAGCGTGTTGAGGCTGATACCAAACATCTTACCGGTCGCATACACCAGAAATGGACGCAGACGTTTACCGCCTAATAATGCGCCATACTGCATGGTTTCGACCACGGGAGTGTTCTGAAAGGGCAGTGGGGCAATAAAACGGCTCAGCGCCTGGTTGGCCTGCTCGACGCAGGCCTGAAGCTGCTGCGAAAAATCCATTTACTCGTTATCCGCTGTAAAAGGCGTAGGAGATGCGTCTTCATTGTCAGACAGCAGGATTTGCACACGCTGTTCAGCCTGTTGCAATTTTACCTGCCCCTGACGTGCCAGTTGCACGCCACGTTCGAATTCGTTCAGCGCCTCTTCCAGCGGCAAGTCGCCACTTTCCAGACGCGTTACAATTTGCTCCAGCTCGTTCAGCGACGTTTCAAAGCTGACCGGCGCCTCATTTTTCTTCGCCATAATAAATGTCTGACTCTCAGTATTTTCAGCCCTGATATGGTAACGGACTCAGAGCAATTATCAAATTTACCCGTCATACTTCAAGCGGCATTTGCGTTGGCTGCAACTCGAATTATTTAGTGTATAACGCGCAATGTGCACAGGTTCGGCGGGATAGTGGTATACTTCCGCGCCTGGATGCAGCCGTGTTAACGGGTTGCTGTACTCTTTCTCCAATACAAGCCTTAGATGGCTTGCTTAAGAACCATTGCCGCCATGAAGTTTATCATTAAATTGTTCCCGGAAATCACCATCAAAAGCCAATCTGTGCGTTTGCGCTTCATAAAAATGCTGACGGGGAACATTCGTAACGTTTTAAAGCACTATGATGAGACCCTCGCCGTTGTCCATCACTGGGATAACATCGAAGTTCGCGCGAAAGATGAAAATCAGCGTCTGGCGATCCGCGACGCGCTGACCCGTATTCCGGGCATTCACCACATACTCGAAGTTGAAGACGTGCCGTTTACCGACATGCACGATATTTTCGAGAAGGCGCTGGTGCAATACCGCGATCAGCTGGAAGGCAAAACCTTCTGCGTGCGCGTTAAACGTCGCGGTAAACACGAGTTTAGCTCGATTGACGTGGAACGTTACGTAGGCGGCGGTTTAAACCAGCATATTGAATCGGCGCGTGTGAAGCTGACCAACCCGGATGTCACTGTTCATCTGGAAGTGGAAGATGATCGCCTGCTGCTGATTAAAGGCCGCTACGAAGGGATCGGCGGTTTCCCGATCGGGACCCAGGAAGACGTTTTGTCGCTGATCTCCGGCGGTTTCGACTCCGGCGTTTCCAGCTATATGCTGATGCGTCGTGGTTGCCGCGTGCACTACTGTTTCTTTAACCTCGGCGGCGCGGCCCATGAAATCGGCGTTCGTCAGGTGGCGCACTATCTGTGGAACCGCTTCGGCAGTTCGCATCGTGTGCGTTTTGTCGCTATCAACTTTGAACCAGTGGTCGGTGAGATCCTTGAGAAAGTCGATGATGGACAGATGGGCGTGGTGCTGAAACGTATGATGGTTCGCGCCGCGTCGAAAGTGGCGGAGCGCTATGGCGTGCAGGCATTGGTCACCGGCGAAGCGCTGGGCCAGGTCTCCAGTCAGACGCTGACCAACCTGCGTCTGATCGATAACGTCTCTGATACGCTGATTCTGCGTCCGCTCATCTCTTATGATAAAGAACACATCATCAATCTGGCGCGCCAGATTGGGACTGAAGATTTTGCCCGCACGATGCCGGAATACTGCGGTGTGATTTCAAAAAGCCCAACGGTGAAAGCCATCAAGGCGAAGATTGAAGCGGAAGAAGAGAACTTTGACTTCAGCATCCTCGATAAGGTGGTTGAAGAAGCCAGTAATATCGATATTCGCGACATCGCCCAGCAGACTCAGCAGGACGTGGTGGAAGTTGAAACCGTCAGCGGTTTCGGGCCGAACGACGTGATTCTGGATATCCGCTCCATTGACGAGCAGGACGATAAGCCGCTGCAGGTAGAAGGCGTGGATGTGGTTTCACTGCCGTTCTACAAGCTGAGCACTCAATTCGGCGATCTTGACCAGAATAAAACCTGGCTGCTGTGGTGCGAACGCGGCGTGATGAGTCGTCTGCAGGCGCTGTATCTACGTGAGCAGGGCTTTGAAAATGTGAAGGTGTATCGCCCGTAATCGCAATTTCCCCCGGCCATCCGCGCCGGGGGGAATCTTACTCCTGCAGATGAAGCGCTTCGACGCTTCTCACTAACTGTCCGGCAATCTGCGGCATGTCGTCTGTACTAAAGAACCCCATCGTCACGGCAATCGCCACCAGCTCTCCCTTTTTATTGCGTAACGGACAGGCAATCGACTGTGCGCCAGGGATCCCCTGTGTCGGATTGTGACGCACCGCGTAGCCCCGAGAGCGTATCTGCTCAATCAGTTGTGCCTGCGCCTGGCTTTGCGGCTGCCAGGTGGAATAACTCATGAATACCTGGCCCGCTGAACTGGCGTGAAGCGGAACGGGCGTGTTAGGCAGAAAATCGATATCCACATTACGGAAGCTGCGATTGTAATGCCTCAGGACTAATCCGCCGTCCGTCTCAACCACCACGCCGGTAGAGTGGTTAAAGGTATCGCGAAACGCGATCAGCGCCGTATTGAGTTCACTCACCGGATCGCGTACCGCCGTTGGATGCCCCGCCATCTGAAGAAGGGTCGACCCCAGACAATACAGTCCTTTTTCGTTTTGCCTCAGCATACCGGCTCGACAGAGTGAGACCAGATACTTGTGTAAACGACTCTTGGACAAGTTGCATCCCGTGGCGATATCGATGGCGCGTGTCTGGCCGTTTTGACTGGCAACAAACGCCAGAATGTTGACGGCGATATCAACCGAATTGACCCCTTGCGATGTTTCAGCCATATGCGTTCTCTTTTTTTGATTCTCCAGGAGTATACCATCGCGGCTGAAATCAGTACTGCCTTCGCATTTTAAAAAGCTCACTACTCCTAAATGGTTAGATGTTGACCTGTGTCAGGTTAATTACTGGTGAACCTGGGTTAACTAATAATGAACTATTTTAGGGGTAAGAACATGAACGCATTGAGCAATATCCGATTAAAAAAGAAGAACCCTGCTAAAAGGATTCGGTGTAGTGGGGTTATCGTCACTGGTGCCCACATTTCTGACGTTACGTCAGGCTAACGGTTCGCCGTTGCCCCGGGTACGGCTTAAGCAAACGGATTACCAGACGTTTCGCTCGACCTGTGCAATGGAGTGTTTACACTGCAACCTGACGGCGTACGTCTGGAAAGACCGTTTAATGAAAATTGAAGCGACGAAAGGCTTCAATGTGAAGTGCTGTTTACGGGGAATTAGTCGCACCAAATGGGTCTATCATCCGCTACGGTTGACGCAACCGCTGTTGCGAACCGGAGAAAAAGGCGAGGGTAAATTTAAACCCATCACCTGGGACGCAGCCCTGGATCTGATTGAAAAGAATATCCGGGAGACCATTGCCACTGAGGGCAATAAAGGCTTACTGCTCACCGCCGCTTCGGGGAACATGGATTCCATCAAGAACGATATGGCCAAGGCCTTCTTCGATTATCTGGGTGGCAGTACCAAAACCGCCGGCTCGCTCTGCTGCGCAGCGGTGACCGCCGCTATGATGCCGATGGTTGGCCTGCGTTATGCCGATACCCGTGACACCATTGAGGATAGCCGCTACATCCTGTGCTGGGGGGAATAACCCGGCGGTCACCATGCACGCCTATTTTAAAAACTACTCGCAGGCGCAGAGAAACGGCGCACGACTGGTGGTGATCGACCCGCGATTTAACGAAACGGCGGCCAAAGCCGACGAGTGGGTACCGATCGTGCCGGGTACCGACATCGCTCTGGCATTAGGGATGATTAACACCATCATGCTGGAGAAACGCTATGACGCGGATTTCTTGCGCGCGCATACCGGCGCGGTTTATCTGGTGGATCCGCAGCAGCAACTGATGCGTGCCGATCCTAAAGATGCGGACAGCTATCTGGTGTTTGATACCCAGAGTCAGACCCTGAAACGCCATGATACCCCTGGCATCGTACCCGCTTTGCTGAGCGAGGAATTACCTGCCAACAGTGAATTCACTACCGTGCTGGATAACGTCTGGGCGCAGGCAAAACCCTGGACGCCGCAAAAGGTGGAAGAAGAGACTGACGTGCCCGCGCAGACGGTGCTGCGCCTGGCGCGCGATTATGCCGCAACGCAGCCGGCAATGATTGTGCAGAACATGTCGGGGGGCACAGAGAACCGAGTTTGGGACTTACGTTGCCGCCAGCCAGTTCTATCTGGCGTTGATCACCGGCAATATCGGCAAAGCCGGGGCGGGGGGTCTGCGATGCGGGTGGCGTCAGACAGATGGCAACATTCTCGCCCATCGTTCCTCCGGCACCAAATGCGGCCAAAATTCCCGCCATTCCTATACCCAAAATCGGTGACTGGGTTGTTAACGAAAAACCGCATGCAATTAAGTTCTGGTGGAATATGACACTGGGTGCGATGACCCAGTTGCCCAATACCAACCAGGTCAGAGAGGCCTTTAAAAAGGTACCGTTTGTGGTGGTAGCCGACAATCTGATGAGCTCGTCTGCGCTATATGCCGATCTGGTGCTTCCCGTCACGACTATTTTTGAAGATGTCAGCCTTATGGCAGGTGTGCGCAGCCACTATGTGCAATTGATGGAGAAGGCAGTGGAGCCACCGGGAGAAGCCAAACCCGACTACTGGATTTTTGCCCGTCTGGCCGAGCGTTTTGGCTTTGGCGAAGTCTTTAATCAGCCCATTGAGCACTACATCGACGCCTGCCTGAAAGGCTCGGGTATTACCCGTGACATGCTGAAAAAGGGGCCAGTTTGCCCTGTCGAGGACGACTGGATCCCATTTAAAGATGGACAGTTTCGGACCACGACAGGTAAAGCGCATCTGTACATCGAGGAATGGGCGAAAAAGGATTTCCTGCCGGTGGTGACCTGGAAGCAGGTGAAAGAGTCGGTCAAAGGATCGCCTGAACTGGCGAAAACCTATCCGTTAATGGCGGTGCAGCGCAAGCTGGCGCGCAGCGTGCATTCCAGTCATGGCATGAACGAATGGATCCTTGAGGTTCAGCGTAACCGCCCGAATGTGATGATCCACCCGGAAGATGCCCGTCAGCGCCAGATTAAGCCCGGAGAGTGGGTCGTGGTGTTCAATCATCGCGGTCAGCATCGGGCGATTGCCGACGTGACCACTCATATCAAACGCGGGGTGGTGAGTCTGGACAACGGCTGGTGGGAACAGCAGGGAGGAAGCAGTAGCCATGTCACGAACGATCAGGTGGAAGTGCTGGGAAATGGACACTGTTGCAACAGTACGTTGGTGGATGTGAGAAGGGAGGCATGATCGTGATGAAACAGTATGGATTTCTTATTGATATGCAAAATTGCTACGGTTGTAAAACCTGTAGCATGGCCTGCAAATCAGAAAACATGACGCCGATGGGCGTGCTCTGGCGTCGGGTTCGTGAACGTCATACGGATGAGCCCAATACGCAAGCCTTCATCAGCATGTCGTGCAATCACTGCGATGATCCGCAGTGCATGAAAGTCTGCCCGGCGGGGACGTACAGTAAACGCACCGACGGCATTGTCGTGCAGGATCACGATCGCTGCATTGGCTGTCGAATGTGCATCATGGCCTGTCCGTGGAGCGCGCCGGTATACGACCCCGCGGAAGGGAAAACCAGTAAGTGCAATCTGTGTGCTGAACGTCTCGATGAAGGATTGCAGCCGCGCTGCGTGGAATCCTGTCCGGCTGGCGTATTACGTTTTGGCGAGATCGCCGAGCTGCGTAAGGAGCATACGACGCAATGGGCGGTGCTGGAAAAACGCTACAACCTGCCCGATCACACGATCAGTCAGCCTAACATTGTCATTATTCCGCCACAGGACTGAGGAAAACGAGATGGAACACTATGAATTACCCTTGGTCTTCTTTACCGTCTTTGCCCAGTGGGGGGATTGGCGGCGTACTGGCGTTGACGCTGTGTCAGTCTGGCCGTAAGTGGAAGTTCAGTACCGCGCAGTACCGAACGCTGGCGCTGGGATTCTGGATAATCACCGTACTGGGATCTTTTGCCTCGCTGGCGCATCTGGGATCGCCTGAAGGCGCTTACCGCTCCCTTGCCGGGTCAGGACATTCCTGGCTCAGTCGGGAAGTGATTGCATTTATTGTGCTCAATGGCGTGATGTTTTGTTGGCTACTGTTGTGCTGGTTCAGGCCGGAACAACGCGGCGTGACGTTTCTCGGCGGCGTAACGGCACTGGTGGGATTGGGCACCATTCTGGTGACGTCTCAGGTCTATTACCAGATGCCACTGCACCCGCTCTGGCACAACGTCGCGACGCCTGCCGCGTTCCTGGGTACGGCGCTGCTGACGGGATTTATGAGCGTCGCCATTGCCAGAGCGTACTGGCACCTTTCACCATCAACGGTTTGTAATGCGGGGATCGTGACGGGCATTGTACTGAGTGCAGGCGCACTGGGGCTTCGCTATCAGATACCGGGCGCCGATGCATCCAGTCTTCTGCTCTGGTGGCAGCTATTCGCCAGTATTTGTGTTGCGGTGTGGGGCATTTCGCGGCTGAACAATGGGATGCGCAGTTGGGCATGGATGGCATTAATCATCACGGGAGAACTGGCCGGTAGAATGCTGTTTTACAGCAATGTGATGAGCGGCGCGCCCTGGTTTTGAATGATTGGTCGAGGGCCTGATAAGCGCAGCGCCATCAGGCATTAACTTATCGATGTTGCCGGATAAGACGCTAAAGCATCTTATCCGGCCTGAGGACTGCAGGCGTGGCGTCATCTTACTCGTAGTAATTATAAATGCCTGCCGCCATCACCAGTTGTGACGCCACTTCGTGGGCTTTCTCGCGCCCCACCAGCAGGTCGATAATCTTTAAGCCAAAATCGATAGAGGTGCCCGGTGCCTGGCTGGTCAGTAATTTCACCCGTGGATCCCACACCACGCGTTTATCCTGCCACTGCTCCGCGGGGATTTTATCTTTCAACGCCGGGAAGCCGGTCATATTGCCGATGGGAAAAATGTCATGCGGAACGAGTACGGTAGCGGCGGCTGCGCAAATGGCGGCAACAATCCGTCCGGAACGGTGAAACTGTTTAACGGTTTCAACCAGCAGCGTACTGTCGCGAAAACACTCGGCGCCTTTGATGCCGCCCGGCAGGACGATGATATCGTAATCCCCGTCGGCGACTTCAACCAGCGGCGCATCCGCCAGCAGTTTTACGCCGCGTGAACAGACAATGGTCAGACTGCCGTCGCTGGCGACGCTCGCGGTGGTAACGTTGATTCCACCACGAACCAGCAGGTCGATAGTGGTAACCGCTTCGGTTTCTTCACTACCAGGGGCGAGGCATACCAGTGCCGATGCGCTCATACTCACTCTCCTTTCGTTTTACTAACTCAAACAGGCGGCTGTTTTCCGGAACGGCAATCCCGTGCGCACGGGCGCGTTTCAACAGATAGCCGGTAATATAGTCTATCTCGGTATGACGCATGGCCCGAATATCCTGCAGCATAGACGAAATATTTTCTGCTGTGCTGTCAACGACTTGCTCGACATAAAAGCGTAAATCGTCGGCTGAAGTATGATGTCCTTCGCGCTCAATGACCGCCGCAACCTCCTGACAAATCAGGTTGATCTGTTCAGGATGGTGACGCAGTTCACCATTCGGGCAGTTCCACAGTGCGGTCAGCGGATTGATCACGCAGTTCACCGCCAGCTTACGCCACATCTCGGCGCGAATATTGTTATGCCAGGCGACGTCGGGCAGTACGCATTGCAGCATATCGGCAAGATAGCTGAAATCGCCATCCTGCTCGCGCGCCGCTCCAATGCGCGTGGTGCCGTTCGCGACATGGATAATGACATTGCCATCACGTCGCGCGGCATGGGTGGTCGTTCCCATCAGCAACGGCTGGTGGATATTTCGCAGTTCCTCAATCGTTCCCATGCCATTGTGAATTAACAAAATGGGGGTTGTTGCCGGCAGCATTGACGCCAGCGCTTTAACCGCGTCGGAAACCTGCCAGGCTTTCAGCGTCACCAGTAGCAGATCGCTGGTCGCTAAAAATTCCGGATCGTTAGCCGTCAGGGATTCGTTAAATAGTGACCCATCCGTCTCAATCACATTCACACTACAATAGGGCTGCGCGATACGTAGCCAGCCCTGTACTTCATGTCCCTGTTTGCACAGTGCTGAAAGCCAGAGTTGTCCTAAGGCTCCGCATCCCAGTACGGTAATTTTCATTCTTCCTCCTCACCTGCAACAGCACCAGGTGTTTGCTAACATAGTATAGCGCTGTCTGTTGAGTGACTTTGCAGGTATTATGCTTCGCATCAAAAATGAAGGGAGAGGAAAAGATGCCATCTTTCGATATTGTTTCTGAAGTGGATCTTCAGGAAGCGCGTAACGGCGTAGATAACGCAATCCGTGAAGTTGAATCACGTTTTGATTTTCGTGGCGTTGAAGCAAGCATTGAGCTGAACGATGCCAGTAAAACCATTAAAGTGCTGAGCGAATCTGATTTCCAGGTCAACCAACTGCTGGATATTCTGCGGGCGAAGCTGCTCAAGCGCGGCATTGAAGGGGCATCGCTTGATGTGCCGGAAGAGTTCGTGCACAGCGGGAAAACCTGGTTTGTCGAAGCGAAGCTCAAGCAGGGCATCGAGAGTGCCGTGCAGAAGAAGATCGTCAAGCTGATTAAAGACAGCAAGCTGAAAGTGCAGGCGCAGATTCAGGGCGAAGAGATTCGCGTGACCGGGAAATCCCGCGATGACCTCCAGTCCGTAATGGCGCTGGTGCGCGGTGGCGATTTGGGACAGCCGTTCCAGTTCAAAAACTTCCGCGATTAAGTCGTAATGCCTGATGGCGCTACGCTTATCAGGCCTACAGGTAGCAGACGCTATTGGTAGGCCGGATAAGGTGATAGCCGCCATCCGGCAATCTTCACGTCAGCCTGATGGCCTGCTCAATCTCAAAGCGGTTAGTCACCTTGCTGTCGATCTTCACGTAAGCAGAATGTTCCTGCTGTGCAATCAACACTTCACTGACGCCTTCTGTAGCCAGCAAACGCTGCTTCAGCACGTCATCGGCCGCTATCTCCGGTGGAATCACGATGCGCAGGCTGCTGACATACGGCGGCTCTTTCATGGTGCTGGCGACGGCGAGCCAGACAACGGCTAAAAACGCGCCCGCCAGGAAAACGGTCTGACCGTCAAACATCCCGTCAACCCAGCCGCCCAGTGAGCCGCCCAGCGCCACGCCGAGGAACTGGCTGGTGGAATAAACGCCCATCGCTGTCCCTTTGTAACCCGCGGGAGACTCTTTGCTGATGAGCGAAGGGAGGAGGGCTTCCATTAGGTTGAAGGCGAGGAAGAACAGCTGTACGCCGATAATCAATTCCCAGAAATGGCTGCCTGCGCCCCAGAGAACAATTTCAGCGATTACAATCAGCGCCACGCAGAACAGGAACACCCGTTTCATCCGGCGTTTCACCTCAGCGTAGATGATGAACGGGACGACTGAGCCAAACGAAATCAGCATTGTCACCAGATACACTTTCCAGTGTTCGGCGGCCGGTAAACCCGCGTCGGCAAGCTGGCCGGGCAGGGCGACAAACGTGGACATCAGCAGTATGTGCAGACACATAATGCCAAAGTTGAGTTTCAGCAGCTTAGGTTCCGCCAGCACTTTGCTGAAGCTGCCTTTGACCATCCCCGACTCGCGATTCAGAACGTGATTCGCGCTGTCAGGAACGACCCACAGAGTGAGGACGATCCCAAGCGTCGCAAGGATGGCAATCATCCAGAACAGGGCATTAAGCCCCAGCGCATGGGTGATGATTGGCCCAAGCACCATGGCGATCGCGAAGGTGATACCAAAGCTCACGCCGATAAACGCCATCGCTTTTGTGCGGTTTTGCTCACGGGTTAAGTCTGACAGCAGCGCCATCACCGCAGCGGCAATCGCGCCCGAACCTTGTAACGCGCGACCAAGAATAATGCCCCAGATGGAGTCCGACAGCGCGGCAATAATACTGCCGAGGATAAACACTGCCAACCCGCCGACAATCAGCGGCTTGCGACCGATACGGTCGGAAAGCAATCCGAAGGGGATCTGGAAGATAGCCTGCGCCAGCCCATAGATGCCGATGGCGAGTCCAATTAAGGCTTCACTGGCACCCTGTAGCGCCATACCGTATGTGGTCAGAACCGGCAGGACCATAAACATGCCAAGCATGCGCAGCGAAAATACGGTCCCTAAACCCCAGGTGGCGCGCAACTCACCCGGCGTCATTTTATAATCGTTCATTCCCACCTCTGTCTCAATTTCGCGCCTAGTGTAAAGCGCTAAGCAGGCGGGGTAAATATGCCCTTTATTAACAAATGTTGGGGTTGTGAGTGGTGTCGGCCAGAGACGAAAATGCCGGATGACGATACTCACGTTTCTTATCCGGCCTACTCGCAATGTGCTTTTTGTAGGCCGGATAAGGCGTCAGCCGCCATCCGGCATAGAAGATGTGACGATTAACTTACCAGACGTAGGTCAGCAGATTGTGCGAATCCGGCACCATAAAGTCGACGGACATCATCACGGAGAGCGCGGTAATGGCGATGATGGAGAAACCAAACAGCTTACGTGCCCAGACTCTGTCATCTTCCACTTTGTAACCCCGCAGCGCCATGCCTAACCACCAGACGCTCACTGCCGCAGCCACCACCAGATATTTATAACCTGCATAGCCGCCCAGAGAGAGCATCAGCGTCGCGATAGCAAACGCGATGATGTACAGCGTAATGTGGTTCTTGGCGACGGAAATGCCTTTCACCACCGGCAGAACCGGGATGTTAGCCGCCTGATAATCCTTAAAGCGGAAAATCGCGATGGCATACGAATGCGGCATCTGCCAGAGGCTGAAAATCGCCAGCAAAATTAACGCACCGCTGTCGAACTCGCCGGTGACCGCGCAGTAGCCGATCACCGGCGGCGCCGCGCCGGAGAGGGAGCCGATCAGCGTTCCGTAGACCGAGTGGCGCTTCATATACAGGCTATAAACGCCCACATAGACCACAAAGCCCATCACCCCCAGCCAGCAGGCCAGAGGGTTTGCGCCAAACCACAGCAGCATGAAGCCAGCAATACCCAGCAGGGTGGCGTACACCAGCGAGACTTTAGGAGAAATCAGGCCTTTTACCAGCACCCGATTCTTGGTCCTTTCCATCTTTCTGTCGATATCCCTGTCGATGTAGTTGTTAAATACACAACCCGACGCCACAACCAGTGACACTCCGACCAACGTGTAGATGAACAGGGGATAGTCAATGCTGCCCTTAGAGGCCAACAAGAACCCCCCGATCACCGAGATCAGGTTGCCAAAGATGATGCCTGGTTTCGTTACTTGCAGGTATTGCTTAAACATCATAACCGCCGCTCTTAGTGCATCATCATATTGTAGTTGAGGTTCCACATGATCCAGATGGAACCGACAACCAGGATGGCGATGATCAGCACGGTAAAGACAAAAGCCGTCATGTTCCAGCCTTCATCAGATTTGGTGTTCATGTGCAGGAAACACACCAGATGCACCAGAATCTGCACCACTGCCATTGCCAGGATAGTCCCCAGAATTACGGCCGGAGAAGCAGCGCCCGTCATTACCATCCAGAACGGAATGACTGTCAGAATTACCGACAGGATAAAACCTGTCATGTAAGTTTTTACGCTGCCATGGGACGCGCCGCTGTTCACGTTAGAATGACTCATTACATCGCCCCCATCAGATAAACAACAGTGAACACACAGATCCACACCACATCCAGGAAGTGCCAGAACAGGCTCAGGCACATGATGCGGGTACGGTTGGTGCTGGTCAGGCCGCGACGGGCGATTTGCACCATCAGCACGGCCATCCAGATAAGACCGGAGGTGACGTGCAGACCGTGCGTGCCGACCAGCGCGAAGAACGCAGACAGGAAGCCGCTGCGATCCGGGCCCATACCGTTAACAATCAGGTGATGGAATTCATAGATTTCCATCCCGATGAAGCCGGCACCAAACAAGAAGGTCAACGCCAGCCAGGAAACCACCTGGCTCTTATTGTTCTTGTGCATGGCGATCGCCGCCATGCCGTAGGTGATGGAGCTGAACAACAGCAGGAATGTTTCAACCAGAACGAACGGCAGTTCGAAAATGTCCTTACCTGTCGGGCCACCTGCGGTGCCGTTCACCAGAACGGCATAGGTGGCAAACAGAATAGAGAACAGAATGCAGTCGCTCATCAGGTAGATCCAAAATCCGAAGATTTTGTTCTGGCCTGCATCGTGGTGCCCGTGTTCGTGCGCGTGGGCAGTCGCGTGCGCTAAAGTATCAGTTGCCATTTTTCAGCCCTGCCTTAGTAATCTCATCGAAATGCTGGTTTTCCAGTTTTTCGACTTCCGGGACCGGCACGTAGTAATCAACATCTTCATCAAAGCTTTTCACAATCCAGCTGATGATCATGCCTGCGAAGCTTGCAATAGCCAGCCACCAGATATGCCAGATCATGGCGAAACCAAACAGCGTAGCGAAGGCGGTAATGACGATACCGGCACCGCTATTCTTCGGCATATGGATCTCTTCATAATGCGCTGGCTGTTTGTACGCTTCGCCTTTTTCTTTCATTTCCCAGAAGGCGTCACGCTCATGAACGTGTGGTACAACGGCAAAGTTATAGAACGGAGGCGGGGAAGATGTTGCCCATTCCAGCGTACGGCCACCCCATGGGTCACCGGTCAGATCACGGTTCTGTTCGCGGTCGCGAATAGAGACGTACATCTGAATGAACTGGCACAGGATACCCAGCGCAATCAGCGCGGCGCCACAGGCAGCAACAACCAGCATCGGATGGAACTGAGGGTCAATCTGCTGGCTGAGACGACGAGTCATCCCCATAAAGCCCAGCACATACAGCGGCATGAAGGCAACGAAGAAGCCGATGATCCAGAACCAGAATGCGCGTTTACCCCAGGTTTCGTTCAGCGTGAAGCCAAACGCTTTTGGCCACCAGTAGGTCATACCCGCGAAGCAACCAAATACGACGCCGCCGATAATAACGTTATGGAAGTGCGCAATCAGGAACAGACTGTTGTGCAGGACAAAGTCCGCGCCCGGGACCGCCAGCAGTACGCCGGTCATCCCGCCGACTGAGAAGGTCACGATAAAGCCAATCGTCCACAGCATTGCTGAGTGGAATACGATACGACCCTGATACATGGTGAACAGCCAGTTGAAGATCTTCACCCCGGTCGGGATGGCGATAATCATGGTGGTAATACCGAAGAAGGCGTTAACGTTCGCACCGGCACCCATAGTGAAGAAGTGGTGCAGCCAGACGATGAACGACAATACGGTAATACACACGGTTGCCCACACCAGCGAGGTGTAACCAAACAGACGTTTACGTGAGAAGGTCGCGGCGATTTCCGAGAACACCCCGAATACCGGCAGAATCAGAATGTACACTTCCGGATGGCCCCAGGCCCAAATCAGGTTGATGTACATCATCATGTTGCCGCCCATATCGTTGGTAAAGAAATGGGTGCCCAGATAGCGATCCAGGGTAAGCAACGCGACGGTAACCGTCAGAATCGGGAAGGAGGCGATAATCAGGATGTTCGCGCACAGCGATGCCCAGGTAAAGACCGGCATCTTGAACATGGTCATGCCTGGCGCGCGCATCTTAATGATAGTCACAAAGAAGTTGATACCGGTCAGGGTTGTACCAATACCGGACAACTGGACTGCCCATATCCAATAGTCGACCCCGACGCTTGGACTGTACTCTATTCCCGAGAGCGGTGGGTACGCCAGCCAACCGGTCTGCGCGAATTCGCCAACACCCAGAGACAGGTTAACCAGGATAACGCCGACAACGGTGAACCAGAAGCTCAGGTTGTTCAGGAACGGGAACGCAACGTCACGCGCACCGATCTGCAGTGGAACCACCAGGTTCATCAGACCGATAACAAATGGCATTGCCACGAAGAAGATCATGATCACGCCGTGAGCCGTGAATATCTGATCGTAGTGGTGAGGCGGCAGGAAGCCCGCTTCACCTGCAGAGGCCAGCGCTTGCTGACTACGCATCATGATGGCGTCAGCAAAGCCACGAACCAACATGACGATGGCGACGATGACATACATGATGCCAAGGCGTTTGTGGTCAACCGAAGTTAGCCACTCTTTCCACAGGTAGCTCCACTTACCAAAGTAAGTAATCAGGCCAAGTAAAGCCGCACCACCGATGATAATAGCAGCGATCGTAACCATGACGATGGGTTCATGGAACGGAACTGCATCCAGTGTCAATTTTCCGAACATCGTATTCTTCCTCAGCCCCTTGAGTTGGCGGCTTCCGCGTGGCTCATGTCCATGCCTTCCATCCCTTCGTGCGAGCTGTGCTCACCTTCTGGTTGGGTCATGTCCATGCTCTGACCGTGAGCCATGAATTTGTTAATCACGTCTTTAAACAAATCGGGTTTCACGTTGGAGAAATATTCCACCTGGTTGTATTCGCTTGGCACAGCCACTTTTTCGAACGCCGTCATGTCGCTCATGGTGTTCGGTGACTGTTTCGCTTTAGCAACCCATTGGTCGAATGCGGCGCGGTCCTCGGTTGCGATAGCCTTGAACTTCATACCGGAGAAGCCAGGTCCGCTGTAGCTTGCGGAGATACCGTCATAGGTACCGGCTTCATTGGCGATCAGATGCAGGCGAGTCTGCATACCGGCCATAGCATAAATCTGGCTGCCCAGACGTGGGATGAAGAAGGAGTTCATCACGGAGTTAGAGGTCACTTTGAAGTACACCGGAGTGTTCGCCGGGAAGGCGATTTCATTCACGGTAGCAATGCCCTGTTCCGGATAGATGAAGAACCATTTCCAGTCCATGGAAACCACTTCGATGGTAATGGGCTTTTCGTCATGTGCCAGCGGCTTGCTTGGCTCAAGAGCGTGAGTGGTTTTCCAGGTGAGTACGGCAAGGAAAATGATGATTAAGATAGGGACCGTCCAGACCACCGCTTCCACTTTATTGGAGTGTGACCAGTTCGGACTATACTTCGCATCTTTATTGCTAGCACGGTACTTCCAGGCAAAACCTACAGCCATCAAGATTGCAGGAATAACGACGATCAACATCAGGCCAAATGCCGTCAGTATCAGCGAACGTTGTTCCAGTCCAATCTGTCCTTTGGGATCTAACAGCGCAGAATTACAGCCACTGAGTAATGCAGTGCCTGCAATTAATGACAACCATCCCAAACTTTTATTGTATTTCCTGAGTCTCATTTAACGACCTCAATTCCACGGGACCGGGTGGCGTTTAAAGTGTGTGGGCATTTTACGGGAAGGTTACATTACTGTAAACATCATTGGATCTGTGTTACCGGGTTCTGCCGCCCGTGTCACATATGTTGCAAGATATGTCGTCTCAGCATTAAGAACCTGTTGCAACATCACGTTATAACGAAAGGGGACTTCAGGCAGGTGGCGGGAGGGCAATTGGTATAACCAATGCAAAAATAAAACAATTGGTTAACAAGTGATTATCAATAAAGAGACAAATAAAATACAAAAAATAAATGTGTTCAAGCTGAATCGAGTAAGGAAAATAAAACCTATAAAAGGCGTCAATAATTTCCAGATTCTATTGCGCACAAAACAACAAATATTATTTTTTCCAGTTGTTGCTTATTTAGCCGATATAATTACGCAGGGTGATTACAACGGCTAAATAAAGGGGCGCTTACACCAGGCGAGTTTTGCGCAGCGCCAGATAGTCGAGCAATCCGCCAAACACGATGCCGAAAATGGCGATAGTCACCGCGACTTCCAGCAGTCCGGCGAGGAAGGAGAAATTAGTGAAATCCAGCGCGTTCATCGACAGCAACAGCAGCCAGACGGCAAGCAACGCGCATCCCGCCATCAAAATCCATAACGCCAGACTGTAGGCTGAACGGAATTCTGTTCGCGGCAGGAAACTTTCGCTCTGTCGCGTGTACTCCAGCGTTTGCCGGCACAACAACAGCAGTAGCAGACCTGGAACGGCAGCGACAACAGAGAAAAGATAAAACGTCGACCAGCCGTGTGCTTCGACAAACCAACCGGCAACCGGGCCAACATAGACGCGCCCGACGGCAGAAAGTGCTGACAGCAGGGCAAACTGGGTGGCGGAAAACGACTTATTACACAGCGTCATCAGCAGCGCGACAAATGCTGAGGTGCCCATTCCCCCCACACAGATTTTCGAAAAATACCGCAGCAGCCATGCTGAACATGTGCTTGTCCGTCACCGACAAAAGCCAGTATCCGGCGTTAGAGACGCCCTGCAGAATGCCGAAAATCAATAACGCGCGGAACAGCGTCAGCCGCTGCATTAAAAGCCCGCCGTACAGCGCGCCAATAATCGTCGCGATCAGCCCCAGCGTTTTATTGACGACGCCCACTTCACCGGCGTCGAAACCCACACCACGAATTAAAAAGGTGGTGGTCAGGCTCATGGCGAAGGCATCACCCAGCTTATAAAGGATGATGAGCAGTAAAATCAGCCAGGCATTGTTGCGACCGAAGAAATCGCGCAATGGTGCGGCCACTGCCTGCTCCAGCGTTTTCGGCACAGGAATGCTGTCGGTCGGTTCGGGGGCGAGCAGGGTGGAAATGATGCAAGGGATCAGTAACGCTGCCATCAGCCAGTACATGCCCTGCCAGCCGAGCCAGCGATCGGCCATCCACAAAGCCAGTCCGCCCGACACCAGCATCCCGAGACGGTAGCCGAGTACGCTAATCGCCGCGCCGGTTCCACGTTCTTCCGCGGTTAAGACGTCCGTTTTCCAGGCATCAAACACGATATCCTGCGAGGCCGAGCAAAAAGCAATCACCACCGCCAGTGCTGCCATCCAGCGTAGTTGCGTTCCAGGTTCCAGAAAACCCATCGCTGCGATGGATAACAGCAACAGACATTGCGTAGTCAACAGCCAGCCACGGCGACGTCCTAAAAAGGGCGGCGTGTAGCGGTCCATGACCGGAGACCAGAGAAACTTAAAGACGTACGCCTGACCGACCAGCGAAAAGAAACCAATGGTTTTCAGATTGATATTCTCGACGGTCATCCACGCCTGAAGCGTACCAGAGGTCAACGCGAGCGGCAGGCCGGAGGCAAAACCCAACATCAGCAATATAGCTGATTTTGGTTGCTGAAATATGCGTAAGTATTGGTTGGGCATGGGCTTATAAAGCTGACCCGGCGCGGTGCCGGGTCAGGGAGCAGAGATTAACGGGCGTTTTGCTTGATGAAGTCGTGGACGCTGGTGTCCTGAGACATATCAGTAATCGTATCGGTCAGGACGCTGTTAACCGCGTTGGCGATATTCTTATTGGTCGCCTGGAATGCGCCTTCTACTGAGTAGCTGGCACGGTAGTTTTTGGTCATCTTGTTGCCATTGGCTGCCGTCGCGATGATAGCGATATCGGCTTTGGTGGCGATGTTATAGCGAACGTTGCCCTGAGACACATCCGCGTACAGCTGGTTAACAATGATCTGCAGGTTCACCGCACCGTTCGGGCCAACCATATAACCGCGTGCGGTCATCTGTTTTTCCAGTACTTCTTGTAACAGGAAGCGCAGATCGCGGGAGGCCGTCAACGTGACCAGTTGATTGTCGCGGGTCACTTTCGCCAGCGCCTGGTCCGGACGCTGATCGGCGCCATTGATGCTAACGGTCACGCCCATCAGGCTGGGATCTTGCTGCGGGAGCGTGATTTTAGGCGAAACGTCAATCGTGGTTGGCGGCGTCGCGCAGCCTGCCAGCATGAAAAGCGCGATTAACGGGAAGAGGATTTTTTTTAACATGTTCGTGCTCTCAGTAACTCTTAATCATATGGATAGAGAATAATTCCCGCCATCATAACATCGCCAACGGCGAGGGGAAGTGGGTAACGCATGTAAATTCATTATGTTGTCCTGATAATGAAGTTATAGAGACCAAATTTGGTCTTTATGCCATCCTCCAACGGGTTGAATCAGTAAACTTCATCGCGTTGACGGCGAAAATCAGACGAAGGCTAAATTTTTGTTGTAATAGTGTAATGGAACGGGTAAAAGCGGCTAATATTTAAAGGGATGGGTGACATCTCAGCGCCGTTTGAGGAGATATATCATGATGATACGTGAGCAAATAGAAGAAAAATTAAGGGCAGCGTTCCAACCCGTGTTCCTCGAGGTCGTGGATGAAAGCTATCGTCATAATGTCCCGGCTGGTTCAGAAAGCCACTTTAAAGTCGTTCTGGTTAGCGATCGCTTTACCGGCGAGCGTTTTTTGAATCGTCATCGGATGATCTACGGGACATTAACCGCAGAACTATCCACAACGGTCCACGCGCTGGCTCTGCATACTTATACCATCAAAGAGTGGGAAGGGTTGCAGGATACGATCTTTGCGTCACCGCCATGTCGTGGTGCGGGTAGCATCGCGTAAAAACACATTTGCAACCGCTGGCGCTTTTCCAGTATGTTGCTAAAGATTATGTGAAAACGGCCTGCGGGCCGTTTTGTTTTGTCTGAATTTTGCACGGGTCAAACCCTTTTCAGGGCAAAAATAGCCGGGAATTGTGAAAAATGCCGCAGCAACGCGCAATAACCGTTCTCGACTCATAAAAGTGATGCCGCTATAATGCCGCGTCTTATTTGAATGTCTTCGGGATGATTCTGACGACAGGGAATGTGATTGATTAAGAGAACATCCCGGTTCCGCGAAGCTAATAATCTGTGCTTGCGGAGTAGAGTTGACCGAGCACTGTGATTTTTTGAGGTAACAAGATGCAAGTTTCAGTTGAAACCACTCAAGGCCTTGGCCGCCGTGTAACGATTACTATCGCTGCTGACAGCATCGAGACCGCTGTTAAAAGCGAGCTGGTCAACGTAGCGAAGAAAGTACGTATTGACGGCTTCCGTAAAGGCAAAGTACCGATGAATGTTGTTGCTCAGCGTTATGGCGCGTCTGTTCGCCAGGACGTTCTGGGTGACCTGATGAGCCGCAACTTCGTTGATGCCATCATCAAAGAAAAAATCAATCCGGCTGGCGCACCGAACTACGTTCCGGGCGAATACAAACTGGGTGAAGATTTCACCTACGCGGTAGAATTCGAAGTCTATCCGGAAGTTGAACTGACCGGCCTGGAAGCAATCGAAGTTGAAAAACCGGTTGTTGAAGTTACCGACGCGGATGTAGACGTGATGCTGGACACCCTGCGTAAACAGCAGGCGACCTGGAAAGATAAAGACGGCGCTGCGGACGCAGAAGACCGCGTTACCCTCGACTTCACCGGTTCTGTAGACGGCGAAGAGTTCGAAGGCGGTAAAGCGTCTGATTTCGTACTGGCGATGGGTCAGGGTCGTATGATCCCAGGCTTTGAAGACGGTATCAAAGGTCACAAAGCAGGCGAAGAGTTCACTATCGACGTGACTTTCCCGGAAGATTACCACGCTGAAAACCTGAAAGGTAAAGCGGCGAAATTCGCCATCAACCTGAAGAAAGTTGAAGAGCGTGAGCTGCCGGAACTGACTGAAGAATTCATCAAACGTTTCGGCGTTGAAGATGGTTCCGTTGCTGGTCTGCGTACTGAAGTCCGTAAAAACATGGAGCGCGAGCTGAAAGGTGCGGTGCGTAACCGTGTTAAATCTCAGGCAATCGACGGTCTGGTGAAAGCGAACGACATCGACGTTCCTGCCGCACTGATTGACAGCGAAATCGACGTTCTGCGTCGTCAGGCTGCTCAGCGTTTCGGTGGCAACGAGAAACAAGCGCTGGAACTGCCGCGTGAACTGTTCGAAGAACAGGCTAAGCGCCGCGTAGTGGTCGGTTTGCTGCTGGGCGAAGTGATTCGCACCAACGAACTGAAAGCGGATGAAGATCGCGTGAAGGGCCTGATCGAAGAGATGGCTTCTGCTTACGAAGATCCGAAAGAAGTGATCGAGTTCTACAGCAAAAATAAAGAGCTGATGGACAACATGCGTAACGTCGCTCTGGAAGAACAGGCGGTTGAAGCGGTTCTGGCGAAAGCCAAAGTGACTGAAAAAGCCACGACCTTCAATGAGCTGATGAACCAGCAGGCGTAATTGCGCTTAATCGCGCGAATTTCGCACAGAGGCCCGTCACCGTCAGGTGGTGGGTCTTTTTTTTGTCACGACTTTTGCAGGGAAGCGTGCGAAAAAGCCCTTTTCGGTGTTAGCGTTCAAGCAAAAGATTGTTATGCTTGAATTATGGCGATGCCGTACCCATAACAGAGGGACTAGCTGATAATCCGTCCATAAGGTTACAATCGGTACAGCAGGTTTTTTCAATTTTTATCCAGGAGACGGAAATGTCATACAGCGGCGAACGAGATAACTTTGCACCCCATATGGCGCTGGTGCCGATGGTCATTGAACAGACCTCACGTGGTGAGCGCTCTTTTGATATCTACTCTCGTCTACTTAAGGAACGTGTCATTTTTCTGACCGGGCAGGTCGAAGATCATATGGCTAACCTGATTGTGGCGCAGATGCTGTTCCTGGAAGCCGAAAACCCGGAAAAAGATATCTATCTGTACATTAACTCTCCGGGCGGCGTGATCACCGCAGGGATGTCGATTTATGACACCATGCAGTTTATTAAACCAGACGTCAGCACCATCTGTATGGGCCAGGCGGCCTCAATGGGCGCGTTTTTGCTGACGGCCGGAGCGAAAGGTAAACGTTTCTGCCTGCCGAACTCCCGCGTTATGATTCACCAGCCGTTGGGGGGGTACCAGGGCCAGGCGACGGATATTGAAATTCACGCCCGTGAAATCCTGAAAGTAAAAGGGCGCATGAACGAACTTATGGCACACCATACGGGTCAATCTCTTGAGCAGATTGAGCGTGATACTGAGCGCGATCGCTTCCTCTCTGCCGCTGAGGCAGTGGAGTATGGCTTAGTCGACTCGATTTTGACCCATCGTAATTGATGCCCGGGGCGCAACTCTGCCGCTATACTTACCAGGGGCGGCACAACGCGACAAAGCGAGTTGCGCCTGAGAATGGCATTTTGCGTCGTCGTGTGCGGCACAAAGAACAAAGAAGAGGTTTTGACTCATGACAGATAAACGCAAAGATGGCTCGGGCAAATTGTTGTACTGCTCTTTTTTGCGGCAAAAGCCAGCATGAAGTGCGTAAGCTCATCGCCGGTCCATCCGTGTATATCTGCGATGAATGTGTCGATCTGTGTAACGACATCATTCGCGAAGAGATTAAGGAAGTTGCACCGCATCGTGAACGCAGTGCGCTGCCAACGCCACACGAAATTCGTAACCACCTTGACGATTACGTCATTGGTCAGGAACAGGCGAAGAAAGTGCTGGCGGTCGCGGTATACAACCACTACAAACGTCTGCGCAATGGCGACACCAGTAATGGCGTCGAATTGGGTAAAAGTAACATCCTGCTGATCGGCCCGACTGGCTCCGGTAAAACGCTGTTGGCGGAAACGCTGGCGCGCCTGCTGGACGTCCCGTTCACTATGGCGGATGCCACCACGCTGACCGAAGCGGGTTACGTGGGTGAAGACGTTGAGAACATCATTCAGAAACTGTTGCAGAAATGCGACTACGATGTGCAAAAAGCGCAGCGTGGTATCGTCTATATCGATGAAATTGATAAGATTTCCCGTAAGTCTGACAACCCGTCGATCACCCGTGACGTTTCCGGTGAAGGCGTACAGCAGGCGCTGCTGAAACTGATTGAAGGGACGGTTGCCGCCGTTCCGCCGCAGGGTGGACGTAAGCATCCGCAGCAGGAGTTCTTGCAGGTGGATACCTCTAAGATCCTGTTCATCTGTGGCGGTGCGTTTGCCGGCCTGGATAAAGTGATCGCCAACCGCGTTGAAACCGGCTCCGGCATTGGTTTTGGCGCGACGGTGAAAGCCCAGTCCGATAAAGCCAGCGAAGGCGAGCTGCTCTCGCAGGTAGAACCGGAAGATTTGATCAAGTTTGGTCTGATTCCTGAGTTCATTGGTCGTCTGCCGGTTGTGGCGACGCTGAGTGAACTGAGTGAAGAGGCGCTGATTCAGATCCTGAAAGAGCCGAAAAATGCCCTGACGAAGCAGTATCAGGCGCTGTTTAACCTCGAAGGTGTCGACCTGGAGTTCCGCGACGAAGCACTGGATGCGATTGCCCGCAAAGCGATGGCGCGTAAAACCGGTGCCCGTGGTCTGCGTTCTATTGTCGAAGCCGCGCTGCTGGATACCATGTACGATCTGCCTTCGATGGAAGACGTCGAAAAAGTGGTCATTGATGAGTCGGTGATCGGCGGCCAGAGCAAGCCTTTACTGATTTACGGCAAGCCGGAAGCCCAGCAGGCATCTGGTGAATAATTAGCCAATTCATACAATCAGTTAATCAAAAAGGGGGGGGGATTTTATCTCCCCTTTATTTTTTCCGTAATCATGGCGTTGAATGTGTGGGAAACATCCCCATATACTGACATACATGTTAAAGGTGGCGTGAAGCACAGCGATGCCGCCTGATTACCTGGCGGACACTAAACTAAGAGAGAGCTCTATGAATCCTGAGCGTTCTGAACGCATTGAAATCCCCGTATTGCCGTTGCGCGATGTGGTGGTTTATCCGCACATGGTCATACCCTTGTTTGTAGGGCGGGAAAAATCTATCCGTTGTCTGGAAGCGGCTATGGACCATGATAAAAAAATCATGCTGGTCGCCCAGAAAGAAGCATCAACGGATGAGCCGGGTGTAAACGATCTTTTCACCGTCGGGACCGTGGCCTCTATTTTGCAGATGCTGAAACTGCCTGACGGCACCGTCAAAGTGCTGGTCGAAGGGTTACAACGTGCGCGTATTTCTGCGCTGTCTGATAACGGCGAGCACTTCTCTGCGAAAGCGGAATATCTTGATTCGCCTGCTATCGACGAGCGCGAACAGGAAGTGCTGGTACGCACCGCTATCAGCCAGTTCGAAGGCTATATCAAGCTGAACAAGAAAATCCCACCGGAAGTGCTGACGTCGCTCAATAGCATCGACGATCCGGCGCGTCTGGCGGATACCATCGCCGCGCACATGCCGTTGAAGCTGGCGGACAAGCAGTCCGTGCTGGAGATGTCAGACGTGAATGAACGTCTGGAATATCTAATGGCGATGATGGAGTCTGAAATCGATCTGCTGCAGGTTGAGAAGCGTATTCGCAACCGTGTGAAAAAGCAGATGGAGAAGTCCCAGCGTGAGTACTACCTGAATGAGCAGATGAAGGCGATTCAGAAAGAACTCGGCGAAATGGACGATGCGCCGGACGAAAACGAAGCGCTGAAGCGGAAGATCGACGCGGCGAAAATGCCGAAAGAGGCGAAAGAGAAAGCCGAAGCTGAACTGCAGAAGCTGAAAATGATGTCTCCGATGTCGGCGGAAGCGACCGTGGTGCGAGGTTACATCGACTGGATGGTACAGGTGCCGTGGAATGCGCGTAGCAAGGTCAAAAAAAGACCTGCGTCAGGCGCAGGAAATCCTTGATACCGACCATTACGGTCTGGAGCGCGTGAAAGACCGCATCCTTGAGTATCTCGCGGTACAAAGCCGTGTGAACAAAATCAAAGGGCCCATTCTGTGCCTGGTGGGACCGCCGGGGGGTAGGTAAAACCTCTCTGGGTCAGTCCATCGCCAAAGCGACCGGGCGTAAATACATCCGTATGGCGCTGGGCGGCGTGCGCGATGAAGCGGAAATTCGCGGTCACCGTCGGACGTACATCGGTTCTATGCCGGGTAAACTGATCCAGAAAATGGCGAAAGTGGGCGTTAAAAACCCGCTGTTCCTGCTCGATGAGATCGACAAAATGTCTTCCGACATGCGTGGTGATCCGGCATCCGCACTGCTTGAGGTGCTGGATCCAGAGCAGAACGTGGCGTTCAGCGATCATTATCTGGAAGTGGACTACGATCTCAGCGACGTGATGTTTGTGGCGACCTCCAACTCCATGAACATTCCGGCGCCGCTGCTGGATCGTATGGAAGTGATCCGTCTGTCCGGTTATACCGAAGATGAGAAGCTGAATATCGCGAAACAGCATCTGCTGCCGAAGCAGATTGAGCGTAACGCGCTGAAGAAAGGCGAGTTGACGGTCGACGACAGCGCCATTATCGGCATTATTCGTTACTACACTCGCGAGGCTGGCGTGCGTAGTCTGGAACGTGAAATTTCCAAACTGTGCCGGAAAGCCGTTAAGCAGTTGCTGCTTGATAAGTCACTGAAACACATTGTGATTAATGGCGATAACCTGCACGATTACCTCGGCGTACAGCGCTTTGACTATGGCCGTGCGGACAATGAAAACCGCGTGGGCCAGGTGACCGGTCTGGCGTGGACCGAAGTGGGCGGCGATCTGCTGACCATCGAAACCGCCTGCGTACCGGGCAAAGGCAAGCTGACCTACACCGGTTCGCTGGGTGAAGTGATGCAGGAGTCCATCCAGGCTGCGCTGACCGTGGTGCGCGCGCGCGCGGAAAAACTGGGTATTAATCCGGACTTTTACGAAAAACGCGACATTCACGTTCACGTACCGGAAGGGGCAACGCCGAAAGACGGTCCGAGCGCCGGTATCGCCATGTGTACGGCGCTGGTTTCTTGCCTCACCGGTAACCCGGTGCGTGCCGATGTGGCAATGACCGGTGAGATCACCCTGCGTGGTCAGGTTCTGCCAATCGGTGGGTTAAAGGAAAAACTTCTGGCTGCGCACCGTGGTGGTATCAAAACGGTCTTAATTCCGGATGAAAACAAACGTGACCTGGAAGAGATTCCGGACAACGTTATCGCCGATCTGGACATCCATCCGGTGAAACGCATTGAAGAGGTTTTGACACTTGCTCTGCAAAACGAACCCTCCGGAATGCAGGTTGTGACGGCAAAATAGTGACCTCGCGCAAAGAGCACTAATAAAAACAGGGCTGGCAGGCCATTTCGTACTTGCCAGCCTTTTTTTGTATAGCTAATTTAGATGACGGATTAGGTCTGCCATCATTATCGGGTGTTGTAAGGGCACGGCAGGCCTGATATAACTGCTGCGCGGTCGCACTTTGAAGGATTCTGGTGCGATATAAATTATAATGAGGAAGAGAAGAGTGAATAAATCTCAACTGATCGACAAAATTGCTGCAGGGGCTGATATCTCCAAAGCTGCGGCAGGGCGTGCGTTAGACGCAATTATTGCTTCTGTTACCGAATCTCTGAAAGAAGGGGATGACGTTGCGCTGGTAGGTTTTGGTACTTTTGCTGTTAAAGAGCGTGCTGCCCGTACTGGTCGCAACCCGCAAACAGGTAAAGAGATCGCCATTGCTGCCGCCAAAGTACCTGGTTTCCGTGCAGGTAAAGCACTGAAAGACGCAGTAAACTAAGCGTGATCCCCCCTTCGGGGACAGGACTCAGTACAAGGGCGCATCAATTGATGTGCCTTTTTTTATTTTTGCAGCGATTTTTATACTCGTTGTGGGCTGACAATTGCCCCTGTTTCTTGTCACAATAGACCTTTATGCGCAGCGTTCAGGAAACGCTATGCTGCGTAACGCGTATATACACAAAGTATTCACGTTGCATCGTGGCGGTTGAAGACGAAGCAACCTGAATGATGCAGTGTATCGTCACCTACAGCGGAGTGTGGTTACACCATGATGGACAGCTTACGCACGGCTGCTAACAGTCTCGTGCTCAAGATTATTTTCGGAATCATTATCGTGTCGTTCATTCTGACCGGCGTGAGTGGTTACCTGATTGGCGGAGGCAACAACTACGCCGCTAAAGTGAATGACCAGGAAATCAGCCGTGGGCAATTTGAGAATGCGTTCAACAGCGAACGTAATCGCATGCAGCAGCAGTTGGGCGATCAGTATTCTGAGCTCGCGGCGAACGAAGGTTACATGAAAACGCTGCGCCAGCAGACGCTCAATCGCTTGATCGATGAAGCGTTGCTTGACCAGTATGCCCGCGAACTGAAACTGGGCATCAGCGACGAGCAGGTGAAGCAGGCTATTTTCTCCACGCCGGCATTCCAGGTCGACGGTAAGTTTGATAACAATCGCTACAATGCGCTCGTGAATCAAATGGGAATGACCGCCGATCAGTATGCGCAGGCGTTGCGTAACCAACTGACTACTCAGCAGATTATTAGCGGCATCGCCGGCACTGATTTCATGCTCAAAGGCGAGACCGATGCGCTGGCGGCGCTGGTCTCTCAGCAGCGCGTCGTGCGTGAAGCCACGATTGACGTTAATGCGCTCGCGGCGAAGCAGTCAGTGACGGACCAGGAAGTGGCCAGCTACTACGAGCAGCACAAAAACAGCTTCATGACGCCGGAACAGTTCCGTGTAAGCTACATCAAGCTGGACGCAGCATCGATGCAAAAGCCGGTCAGCGATGAAGATATCCAGTCTTATTACGATCAGCATCAGGATCAATTCACCCAGGCGCAGCGTAACCGTTACAGCATCATCCAGACCAAAACGGAAGATGAAGCGAAAGCGGTGCTTGACGCGCTGAACAAAGGCGGCGATTTTGCTGCGCTGGCGAAAGAGAAATCCGCAGACATCATCTCTGCCCGTAACGGCGGTGATATGGGCTGGCTGGAAGACGCCACAACGCCGGAAGAGCTGAAAAATGCGGGTCTGAAAGAGAAAGGTCAGCTTTCTGGTGTGATTAAATCCTCTGTTGGCTTCCTGGTTGTGCGTCTGGACGACGTTCAGCCAGCAGTTGTGAAGCCGCTGAGCGAAGTCCGCGATGACATTGCCGCGAAAGTGAAGCAGGAAAAAGCGCTCGATGCATATTTTGCCCTGCAGCAGAAGGTGAGCGACGCGGCGAACAATGATACGGAATCTCTTGCGGGCGCCGAACAGGCGGCTGGCGCGAAAGCGGTACAGACGGGCTGGTTCAGCCACGAGAACCTGCCGGAAGAGCTGAATTTCAAACCGGTTTCTGACGCCATTTTTGATGGCGCTCTGGTGGGTGAAAACGGCGCGCCGGGCAGAAACTCCGACATCATTACCGTCGATGGCGATCGCGCGTTTGTTCTGCGTATTAGCGATCACAAAGCCGAAGCCGTAAAACCCCTGGCTGACGTGAAAGATCAGGTTATGGCGCTGGTTAAGCACAACAAAGCAGAACAGCAGGCGAAACTGGATGCGGAAAAACTGCTGGTTGAGCTGAAGGCGGGTAAAGGCGCAGAAGCGATGAAAGCCGCTGGTCTGAGCTTTGGCGAGTCTAAAACGCTGAGCCGTACGGGTCAGGATCCGGTTAGCCAGGCGGCGTTTGGTCTGAGCCTGCCAGCGAAAGATAAGCCGAGCTACGGCATTGCCAGCGATATGCAGGGTAATGTGGTTCTGCTGGCGCTTGATGACGTGAAAGCGGGCTCTATGCCAGAAGAACAGAAAAAAGCCATGGTTCAGGGGATCACCCAGAACAATGCGCAGATTGTCTTTGAAGCGCTGATGAGTAACCTGCGTAAAGCCGCGAAAATTAAGATCGGCGATGCGATGGATCAGCAGCAGTAATCTTCGAGACGTCTCGCAGCGTATTACGCAACTGTTGTAACGTTTAAAGGCCGCTTTCGCGGCCTTTTCCATTTCTGAATTTTGCCATTTGTCCGTGAGTATCTCCCTCGCTATCGTGATTCCACTGTTAACAAACAAGGAGAAAACAGTATGAAACATGGAATTAAAGCGTTGCTTATCAGCCTTTCTTTTGTCTGTGCGGGCATGTCACAAAGCGCACTGGCGGCGTCGTCAGAGGCGAAGACTGCGGCGGTGGAAACCAAAGCGGAAGCACCCGTCGCAGGCAAAAACAAATCGGCAACCCCGGCGAAGACCAGCGATCAGGAAGGTACCAGGATCAGTATCAATACGGCATCGGCAGAAGAGTTAGCGCGAGCGATGAACGGAGTCGGTCTGAAGAAAGCACAGGCGATAGTCAGCTACCGAGAAGAGTACGGCCCGTTTAAAACGGTGGAAGATCTCAAACAGGTGCCGGGGATGGGAAATGCGTTAGTAGAGCGTAATCTGTCAGTTTTAACTCTTTAATCACTTGCACACTGGTAAATATTTGCCAGACTGAGAGAGGTCATACCAGTTATGACCTCTCTACTCATGTCTACCAATAACAAAAACATAAGGTTTCTGCGCTATGCAAACACAGATCAAAGTCCGTGGTTATCATCTTGATGTCTATCAGCACGTGAATAATGCCCGCTATCTTGAGTTTCTGGAGGAAGCGCGCTGGGATGGTCTGGAGAGCAGCGATAGCTTTCAATGGATGACTGCCCACAATATCGCTTTCGTGGTGGTCAACATCAATATCAACTATCGCCGTCCGGCGGTTCTGAGCGATCTGTTGACCGTCACCAGTCAGGTGCAACAGTTAAACGGGAAAAGCGGTATTCTGAGCCAGGTGATAACGCTGGAGCCGGAAGGACAGGTGGTGGCTGATGCGCTCATTACGTTCGTTTGTATCGATCTGAAATCGCAAAAAGCGCTGCCCCTGGAAGGGGAGTTGCGCGAAAAGCTGGAGCAAATGGTGAAGTAGGTGTGGTTGATTCACCTGTAGGCCGGATAAGGTGCCAGGCACCGCCATCCGGCGAAACCCACAATTATTTCAGTCCGGTCTTCTGCTTCATGGCTGCCATTACGGTTGGTTTATCCGCCAGGTAATGATTCAGGCCATTTGCGCGTAGATTACAGGCCGCACAGTGGCCGCAACCGTCGCCCTTGATGCCGTTGTAGCAGGTCAGGGTTTCTTCCCGGATTAAATCCAGTTTCCCCCAATAGTCGGCCAGCGCCCAGGTTTCGGCTTTATCAATCCACATCAACGGTGTTTCAAAACGGATATCTTTCGCCATGCCCAGTTTGATTGCATGATTCAGCGCCTCGACAAAATCATTACGGCAGTCAGGATAACCCGAGAAATCGGTCTCGCAGACGCCGGTAATGACCGCTTCAGCTTTTACCTGATAAGCATAAATCGCCGCCAGGGTCAGAAACAGAATATTGCGCCCAGGGACAAAGGTATTCGGGATCCCATCGGCATCCGGTTCGTAATCCGGAACCGGGATATTGTCGCGAGTCAGGCTGCTGACGGCCAGTTCACTCAATAGCGTTACATCGAGCACTTTGTGCGCTCGCGCGCCCAGTTTCAGAGCCAGATCACGTGCAACATCAATCTCCGCACGGTGTCGCTGACCATAATCAAAAGTCACGCAATGCACTTCATCATACTGATGCAGCGCCTGCGCCAGACAGGTCGTGGAGTCCTGACCTCCACTGAATACTACGACGGCACGTTTCATGGTTAATCCTGATAAATGGCTGTACACGAAATCATTCAACCTGCCTTGAGGCGACATGTTGAGAATCCCCAGGAGTTTACATAAGTAAATGACTGGGGTGAACAGACCTGGCCAACAAAGGGGCCGTTTGAAGGATGACGTGTATAAAGAGGTTATGGTAGCGCCAGAGTTGCCTGGCGACCAGCTTCTTCACGATGCGGGCGGCGGAAGCCAGGCTTCGGTGAACTCAAACCAGCCGCGCGGGTTCAGCCGCACCCCATTTACGCCCGGCGGCGCGCTAATACGATAGTGATAGTTAAACAGCGGCGTCAGCGTCGCTTCGTTCATCAGGCTGGCGAAGACGTGTTGTAATGCGGCATATCGATGCTCTTCTTCTGGCCTGATTTGCAGCGCATCCAGCGTCGCCTGCAAATGCGAAAATGCCGGGGCATCAAGTACATGCGGCCAGAGTGAATCGCAGCGTAGCCACTGTTCGAGAGTATATTCGGGCGCCTCGCCAATCAGGCGATCCCCCCATCATCAGATCCGCACTGGCAAGTTGCTGGCAGCCCTCCCAGGTTTTTGCGTTATAAAAGATCAGCGTCAGTTCGCATCCCAATGCTTTCAGGGTATGACGCAAGTGATCTGCCATCGTATGCAGCTCCACCGGCAGGTGATAAACCAGCGTCATTTCCTTTGGCAATTCTACCTCGTCCAGCCCCTCCCATTGCGGGATGGCCCAACCAGGCAACAGCTCAGTGCAGGGGGTAATCAGATTTTCCCCCACATCCAGCGTTTGCAGCAGCGAAGAGCGATGAATAAGGCTGACCAGCCGACGAGCCTGCTGTGGCGTCAGGCGAGGGCTCTTTTTCAGCGTGAGATAGCAGAAACCGAGGCTGATGCCGGTGCTTACCGGACTCACCGTGGCGAGTTCCTCGGGTTTGCCAATGGTTATCTGCACTGGATGGCGGCAGCTGGTGCCGAGATCCTGCGCGAAAAGCTGAGGCGTGATCCAGTACTCAATGGCTTTTAGCAATGGATGCGCGAGATGATAATGATCGTGGCTTTCCAGGCGCACCAGTTCAGGCGTAAACAGCGTCAGACGAAAAGGTCCCGTTCCGATGACGGGATGTTCCGGATGCGCCAGCAGGCTGCCGTAGCTTGCCAGTCGGTGCGCCAGCCAGAAGTCAGGACGATGCAGGATAAAGGTCAGACACTGAGGATGCGTCACCTCAATGCGCTTCACGCTGGTAAATAACCGGTTTAGCGCCGGGATTTCACGCAGCATCAGCAGTCGCTGATGCAGTTGTGTCGTCTCTACCGCGTCGCCGTTATGCCAGAACAGCGTTGAACGGATATAGAAGTCCCAGCGCAACCCGTCGGCGGAGATGTCCCAGTGGTGGGCTAAATCCCCCGCAGGGAAGCTGCGTCTGGCTGTCAAAACGCGTCAGGCCGGAGAAAATTTGCCCTGCCAGATGTTGCTCGGCGCGTCCAGGAAGAAAACCAGGGTGTAGCGGATCAAGCTGACGGTAATAGGGAATACGTAGCGTGGGCGTGTCGTTTTGCCATTGACCGCCCATAAAGGGCTGCAGCATTGCCCGCAATTCACCGGGTGCCAGTTGCGCCAGTTCCAGCACGCTAAGCTGTTGTCCTTTCTCCAGCGCCTGTTCCATCATGGCGGTGCGCAGCGATTCCGGCGTTACCAGAAAACGTAACTGCCCACGCTTACCGCGCCCGGACTGTGCTTCCCAGACCAGCCAGCCCGACTCCTGCGCCTGGCGTAACAACGTGCGGATGTGTCGCTCGCTACAGAAGCAGCGTTCAGCCAGTTCTGCGACAGTCACGCTCTGCGGTTCGCCATTAGAAGGCTGCCAGAGTCGCTGGTACTGATTAAGCCGATTGAGTAGTCGCATATAAACCCGGAACAATTTTTTTTATCTATTCACTATTACTTCCGTATATATCAGGTAATACTCGATCACAAGTTAATTTGTCACAGAGTGGAGAAAGAGATGGCACGCCTGGCGGCATTTGATATGGATGGCACCCTGTTGATGCCAAATCACCTTTTGGGTGATGAAACGCTCTCTACTCTTGCGCGTCTACGCGAACGCGACATTACCCTGACGTTTGCCACCGGGCGTCATGTGCTGGAAATGCGCCATATTCTTGGCACTTTTTCACTCGATGCTTTTCTGATAACCGGTAACGGGACGCGTATTCACTCGCTGGAAGGCGAAGTGCTGCATCATCGGGATCTGGATCCGGTAGTGGCGGAGATTGTTCTACATCAGGCCTGGGACACGCAGGCGAGTATGCATGTCTTCAACGATAACGGCTGGTTTACCGGGCAAGAGATCCCCGAGATGCTGCACGCTCACGTCTATAGCGGGTTTCGTTATCAGATTGTGGATGTCGCGCGCATCCCGGCAGATAACGTCACCAAAGTTTGTTTTTGTGGCGATCATGACGATCTGACACGGCTGAAAATTCAGCTTGAAGAGGCATTAGGCGCGCGGGCCCATCTTTGCTTCTCGTCGGTTGATTGCCTGGAAGTGCTGCCGGTGGGCTGTAACAAAGGTTCTGCTCTGGAGGTCCTGAGCGGACATCTGGGGCTGTCGCTGGCGGAATGTATGGCGTTTGGCGACGCGATGAACGATCGCGAAATGCTAGGCAGCGTTGGACGGGGGCTGATCATGGGCAATGCCATGCCGCAACTTATTGCCGAACTTCCCCATTTACCGGTGATTGGGCATTGCCGCAATCAGGCGGTATCACACTTTTTGACACATTGGCTGGACTATCCAAATCTTCCTTATTCCCCCCGAATGAGAGACCCTACCAGCAACGGGCATAGTGATATGCCCGTTTTTTTTATTGCTGATTCAGGATGTGTGACAGTTGAGATTGCCACGGCGTTAAATCGCCAATGTGCGCGCTTACCCATTCAGGGTTGTAGTAAGTGTCCAGATAGCGCTCGCCGCTGTCGCACAGTAATGTCACCAGCGAGCCGGTTTCTCCGGTTTCGCGCATGCGGCTGGCGAGTTGCAGCATGCCCCACATATTGGTGCCCGTAGAGGCGCCGACTTTGCGGCCTAACTGTGTGTCCAGCCAGTGCGCAGTGGCCACGCTCGCAGCATCAGGAACGCGCAGCATTTCGTCGACCACGTCAGGAATAAAAGAAGGCTCAACGCGCGGGCGACCAATGCCCTCAATTTTACTGCCGACAGGGCTGCGCAGCGAGGCATCACGTTCCTGCCAGAAAGGCAGGAAGACGGAGTTTTCCGGGTCCACGACCATCAATTGTGTATTGTAGCCCTGGCAACGAATGTAGCGGCCTATCGTGGCGGAGGTGCCACCGGTTCCGGCGCTCATGACAATGTATTTCGGTACGGGATGCGGTTCGCACTGCATCTGGCGGAAGATGCTGTCGGCAATATTATTATTACCACGCCAGTCAGTAGCGCGTTCGGCATAAGTGAACTGATCCATATAGTGGCCGTTCAGCTCGCGCGCCAGTTGTTCTGAGGCAGCATAAATCTCGCAGGCGTTTTCCACGAAATGGCAGCGACCCCCCATAAAATTCAATCTGTTCGATTTTTCGTTTTGCCGTGCAGGCAGGCATGACGGCGATAAACGGCAAGCCAAGCAGACGGGCGAAATAAGCTTCGGATACTGCCGTTGAACCCGAAGAGGATTCGATAATCGTCGTGCCTTCCTTAATCCAGCCGTTGCACAGCCCATAGAGGAACAGCGAACGCGCCAGTCGGTGCTTCAGGCTACCGGTCGGGTGAGTGCTTTCATCTTTCAGATACAGATGAATACCCTCAAAAGCAGGTAACGGCAGGCGAATAAGGTGCGTATCGGCAGAGCGCTGATAATCCGCGTTAATCTCATTAATCGCGTTTTTAACCCAGGTGCTGTTCATCATTACTGTCCATTTGTCATTTTGTGCCAAGAGTAGCGAAAAGCACGGAAAAAATTGTTGCCATTTGGCCTTTAAAATAGAATGTAAGGAGAAAATTCTTCTCTGAGGTGCCGGTATGTTAGATAAAATTGACTGCAAGCTGCTCTCCTTGCTGCAGCAGGACTGCACCCTCTCTTTGCAGGCGCTGGCCGATGCCGTTAATCTGACCACCACACCGTGCTGGAAACGTCTCAGACGACTGGAAGAGGACGGCATTCTGGTCGGCAAAGTCGCGCTGCTGGACCCGGAAAAACTGGGGCTGGGGTTAACGGCCTTTGTGCTCATCAAAACTCAGCACCACAGCAGTGACTGGTATTGCCGCTTCGTGACCGTAGTCAGTGAGATGCCGGAAGTTTTAGGGTTCTGGCGTATGGCCGGGGAATATGACTATCTGATGCGGGTTCAGGTGGCTGATATGAAGCGCTATGACGACTTCTACAAACGTCTGGTAAACAGCGTTCCCGGGCTATCTGACGTCACGTCGAGTTTTGCCATGGAACAAATTAAATACACCACTGCGCTGCCAATCGAATAACTCTCCCGGTACGCTTTGCCGGAAAATCAGTCAGGACATAAAACGTGCGATTATTTGCTCAATTAAGCTGGTATTTTCGCCGGGAGTGGCGTCGCTACCTCGGGGCGGTTGCCTTGCTTATCCTCATCGCTATTTTGCAACTCATTCCGCCAAAAGTGGTGGGTATTGTGGTGGATGGCGTGTCCACACAACACTTTACGCCGCAACAGATAATGATGTGGATTGGCACCATCGCGCTGATTGCCGTGGTGGTCTATCTGTTGCGCTACGTCTGGCGCGTGCTGCTGTTTGGCGCCTCCTACCAACTGGCGGTGGAGCTGCGTGAAGATTACTACCGCCAGCTCAGTCGCCAGCATCCTGAGTTTTATCTGCGCCATCGCACGGGTGATCTTATGGCTCGCGCCACCAATGACGTGGACCGCGTGGTCTTTGCCGCAGGGGGAAGGAGTTCTGACGCTGGTGGATTCGCTGGTGATGGGCTGCGCAGTGTTGATCGTGATGTCCACGCAGATCAGCTGGCAGCTCACATTGTTTGCACTATTGCCGATGCCGGTAATGGCGCTGATGATCAAACGCTACGGCGATCGTCTGCACGATCGTTTCCGGCTGGCGCAGGCAGCTTTTTCCAGCCTCAACGACCGTACCCAGGAGAGTCTGACCAGCATTCGCATGATCAAAGCGTTTGGCCTGGAAGATCGGCAGTCCGCGCTGTTTGCGGCCGACGCGGAAGATACCGGGAAGAAAAACATGCGTGTGGCGCGCATCGATGCCCGCTTTGATCCGACGATTTATATCGCCATCGGGACGGCGAACCTGCTGGCTATCGGCGGCGGTAGCTGGATGGTCGTACAAGGTTCGCTGACGCTGGGACAACTGACCAGCTTTATGATGTATCTCGGGCTGATGATTTGGCCAATGCTGGCGCTGGCGTGGATGTTTAACATCGTGGAGCGCGGCAGTGCGGCTTATGGGCGTATTCGCGCGATGCTGGCCGAAGCGCCAGTGGTGAACGATGGCAGTGAACCAGTGCCGGAAGGTCGGGGCGAGCTGGCGGTGGCGATCCGCGAGTTCAGCTACCCGCAAACCACGCATCCGACGCTGGAAAACGTCAATTTTCGGCTCAAACCGGGACAGATGCTGGGTATCTGCGGGCCGACTGGCGCGGGTAAAAGTACTGTGCTGTCGCTGATTCAGCGCCATTTCGATATCGTCCAGGGAGATATCCGCTTTCATGATATCCCTCTGCCACGTCTGCAACTGGATAGCTGGCGCAGTCGGCTGGCGGTGGTCAGTCAGACGCCATTCCTGTTTTCGGATACGGTAGCCAATAACATTGCGCTGGGCTGCCCCGGCGCCACGCAACAGGACATTGAACATGTGGCGCGTTTAGCCAGCGTGCATGAAGATATTCTCCGCCTGCCACAGGGTTACGACACCGAAGTCGGTGAGCGCGGCGTCATGCTTTCCGGCGGGCAAAAGCAACGTATTTCTATCGCGCGGGCGCTGCTGCTGAATGCCGAAATCCTGATCCTGGACGACGCGCTCTCGGCTGTCGACGGACGAACGGAACATCAGATCCTGCACAATCTGCGCCAGTGGGGGAGAAGGGCGTACGGTGATTATCAGCGCGCACCGCCTTTCGGCGCTGACCGAAGCGAGCGAAATCATCGTGATGCAGCATGGCCATATCGCGCAGCGTGGCGATCACGAGGCGCTGGTGCAGCAGAAGGGCTGGTATCGCGATATGTACCGTTATCAGCAACTGGAAGCGGCGCTGGATGACGCGCCAGAAAACGACGAGGAGGCGGTAAATGCGTAGTTTTGGGCAGTTATGGCCGACCCTCAAACGCTTGCTGGCCTATGGTTCTCCGTGGCGAAAACCGTTAGGCGTTGCCGTGATTATGCTGTGGGTTGCGGCAGCAGCAGAGGTCAGCGGGCCGCTGCTGATCAGTTACTTTATCGACAATATGGTGGCAAAGAACAACCTGCCATTAGGGGTGGTTACCGGGCTGATTGCCGCCTATCTCGGGCTACAGATTCTCGCCGCCAGCCTGCACTATGCTCAGTCGTTGTTGTTTAACCGCGCAGCGGTCGGCGTGGTGCAGCAATTGCGTACCGACGTAATGGATGCTGCGCTGCGCCAGCCGTTGAGTGAATTTGACACGCAGCCCGTCGGGCAGCTCATTTCGCGCGTCACTAACGATACCGAAGTGATTCGCGATCTGTATGTCACGGTAGTGGCGACGGTTATGCGCAGCGCTGCCCTGATTGGCGCGATGCTGGTGGCGATGTTCAGTCTCGACTGGCGCATGGCGCTGGTAGCGATCCTGATCTTCCCGGCGGTGTTGGTGGTGATGATTATCTATCAGCGTTACAGCACGCCGATAGTCCGCCGCGTACGGGCTTATCTCGCCGATATCAATGACGGCTTCAACGAAGTCATTAACGGCATGAGCGTGATCCAGCAGTTTCGCCAGCAGGCGCGCTTTGGGGAACGCATGGGCGAAGCCAGCCGTTCGCATTATCTGGCGCGCATGCAGACGCTGCGTTTAGATGGCTTTTTATTGCGGCCTCTGCTGAGCCTGTTTTCCGCGCTTATTCTCTGCGGCCTGCTGATGCTGTTCAGTTTTACCTCGGCAGGAACAATAGAAGTCGGGGTACTCTACGCCTTCATCAGTTATCTGGGGCGCCTGAATGAGCCGCTGATTGAACTGACCACTCAGCAGTCGATGCTGCAACAGGCCGTAGTGGCTGGCGAGCGCGTATTTGAATTGATGGACAGACCCCGCCAGCGTTATGGGCAGGATCCGCGACCGCTGGCATCCGGGCAAATTGACGTTGAGGATGTGTCGTTTGCCTATCGCGACGATAACCTGGTGCTGCAAAATGTCAGCCTTTCCGTGCCGTCCCGCAGTTTTGTTGCGCTGGTAGGGCACACCGGCAGCGGTAAAAGTACGCTCGCCAGTCTGCTGATGGGCTATTACCCGCTGAGTCAGGGGGAGATTCGCCTTGACGGGCGTCCATTACGTTCGCTTAGTCACAGCGCGTTGCGTCAGGGTGTCGCGATGGTGCAACAGGATCCGGTGGTGATGGCGGATTCATTCCTGGCAAACGTGACGCTGGGGCGGGATATCTCTGAAGAACAAGTGTGGCAGGCGCTGGAGACGGTGCAATTGGCTCAACTGGCTCGCGGAATGAGCGAAGGCATTCATACCCAACTTGGCGAGCAGGGGAACAATCTCTCCGTCGGGCAGAAACAGCTGCTGGCGCTGGCGCGGGTGCTGGTGGCCACGCCGCAAATTTTAATCCTCGATGAAGCGACCGCCAGCATCGATTCCGGTACCGAGCAGGCTATTCAGCATGCGCTGGCCGCCGTGCGCGAACACACCACGCTGGTGGTGATTGCTCACCGATTGTCGACCATTGTCGAGGCGGACACCATTCTGGTGCTTCATCGTGGACAGGCGGTAGAGCGTGGTACACATCAGCAACTGCTTGCGGCGCAAGGGCGCTACTGGCAGATGTATCAGCTCCAGCTCGCCGGCGAAGAGCTGGCAGCCAGCGTTCGCGAGGAGTCGTTTCCCGCCTGATGCACCGCCGCTGCCGGGCCACTTCAGCGGTGGTGCAAAAATGTAACGCATCATGCACTGTCATGGTGCGTTTTTCTTTTCCCGTTCCGTTTTTCTTTCTGAATCGCCCGTCAGACGGCCTGTAAACAGACACAGGCTCTCCTTTTTCAATTCTGGCATACCCCTTGCAATACATTATTCGTGTAGTCGCACCATATGCCGAATTCTGACTGGAGGGGATCTATGAAGCTGGTTACCGTGGTAATCAAACCGTTCAAACTGGAAGACGTTCGCGAAGCGCTCTCTTCTATTGGTATTCAAGGGCTGACCGTCACCGAAGTGAAAGGGTTCGGACGTCAGAAGGGTCATGCCGAGTTATATCGGGGTGCAGAGTACAGCGTCAACTTCCTGCCTAAAGTGAAGATTGATGTGGCTATTGCCGACGACCAGCTGGATGAAGTGATTGATGTCATCAGCAAGGCGGCCTACACCGGAAAAATTGGCGACGGCAAAATTTTCGTCGCGGAGTTGCAACGCGTCATTCGTATTCGCACCGGCGAAGCTGACGAAGCAGCGCTGTAAAGCCTGGCACACAGTAACGGGAAACGACAAAATGAAGATAGCAACGATGAAAACGGGCCTTACTTCTCTGGCACTGCTGCCTGGTCTCGCAATGGCGGCTCCGGCAGTGGCGGATAAAGCCGATAACGCCTTTATGATGATTTGTACCGCGCTGGTGCTGTTTATGACCATACCGGGTATCGCCCTGTTCTACGGCGGTTTGATCCGCGGGAAGAACGTCCTGTCGATGCTGACGCAGGTCACCGTCACCTTCGCGCTGGTGTGCATTATGTGGGTGGTGTTCGGTTATTCACTGGCGTTCGGCGAAGGGAACAGCTTCTTCGGTAACTTCAATTGGGTGATGCTGAAAAACATTGAGCTGACCGCTGTGATGGGCAGTATCTACCAGTACATTCACGTTGCTTTCCAGGGATCGTTTGCCTGTATAACCGTCGGCCTGATTGTCGGTTCGCTGGCAGAGCGTATCCGTTTCTCGGCCGTGCTGATCTTCGTGGTGGTCTGGCTGACTCTCTCCTACATTCCGATTGCCCATATGGTGTGGGGCGGCGGTCTGTTGGGATCGCATGGTGCGCTGGACTTTGCGGGCGGTACCGTGGTGCATATCAACGCCGCCATCGCTGGCCTGGTGGGGGCCTACCTGATTGGCAAACGCGTGGGTTTCGGCAAAGAGGCGTTCAAACCGCATAACCTGCCGATGGTCTTTACCGGTACGGCGATCCTTTATATCGGTTGGTTCGGCTTTAACGCCGGTTCCGCGGGGACGGCGAACGAAATTGCTGCGCTGGCCTTTGTGAACACCGTTGTTGCCACAGCCGCCGCGATCCTCGGCTGGATCTTCGGCGAATGGGCGCTGCGTGGTAAACCGTCTCTGCTGGGCGCCTGCTCAGGGGCGATTGCCGGTCTGGTTGGCGTAACGCCGGCATGCGGCTACATCGGTGTCGGTGGCGCGTTAATCATTGGCGTCGTGGCTGGCCTGGCCGGATTATGGGGCGTGACCATGCTCAAACGACTGCTGCGTGTTGATGATCCGTGCGATGTGTTCGGCGTTCACGGTGTTTGTGGAATTGTCGGCTGTATTCTGACCGGGGTTTTTGCCTCAAGCGCGCTGGGCGGCGTGGGCTTTGCTGAAGGGGTGACGATGGGGCATCAGCTGCTGGTGCAGCTTGAGAGTATCGCCATCACGATCGTCTGGTCTGGCGTAGTCGCCTTTGTTGGCTACAAGCTGGCGGATATGACCGTTGGTCTGCGCGTACCGGAAGAACAAGAGCGCGAAGGGCTGGATGTGAACAGCCACGGCGAGAATGCTTACAACGCATAACAGAAAATGCCCGGCGAGTTTGACCGGGCAACAGTAGGATACCGCCGGATGCGCAGCCATGCCATCCGGCTTTTTTTAGTTGTGATTACGCATCACCCCTTCCTGTACGGTCGACGCCACCAGTTTTCCGTCCTGCGTGTAGAACTCGCCGCGAACAAATCCGCGCGCGCTGGAGGCCGACGTGCTTTCCACGCTGTACAGCAACCATTCATTCAAATCAAACGGCCGGTGGAACCACATGGAGTGGTCGATCGTCGCAATCTGGATCCCTTTTTCCAGAAAACCAATGCCATGAGGCTGCAGGGCAACGGGCAGGAAATTGAGATCGGAAGCGTAGCCTAACAGATACTGATGGACGCGAATGTCGTTGGGTAACGCACCGTTCGCGCGGATCCACACCTGGCGCGTAGGTTCTGCCACATGGCCTTGTAATGGGTTATGAAACTCAACGGGGCGTACTTCCAGCGGGCGATCGCAGAGAAATTTATCTTTTAAAATTGGCGGTAGCAGGTGCGCCACAGTCCGGGCGATGTCAGTTTCTGATGCTAACCCTTCCGGCGAGGGGGGCGTGTGGCATGGTTTTCTGATGTTCGAAACCCGGCTCCGGCGCCTGGAATGAGGCTGTCATGTAAAAGATGGGCTTGCCGTTCTGGATGGCGGCAACGCGGCGGGCGCTGAAGCTGTTGCCGTCGCGCAGAACCTCTACATCGTAAATAATGGGTTGCTGGCTATCGCCGGGGCGTAAAAAATAGCTGTGAAACGAGTGGACCAGTCTTTCTTCTGGTACGGTCTCTTTTGCTGCATAGAGCGCCTGACCAACGACCTGTCCACCAAATACCTGGCGTAACCCTAAGTCTTCACTCTGGCCCCGAAAGAGTCCTTCCTCAATTTTTTCCAGATTCAATAATGTCAGCAAATTGTTCAGTGCCTGACTCATACATACTCTCCAGGTAACAACGACGCCGAAGCGAGATAGGCAGAGTATAACGCAATTTTGGAAGTGGTCCGATGGGTGCAATAGTCTGAAAAACTGACCAATTCCAGGCAGAAATAAGTGATGTGTGCCACACTTAGCTACGTTACGTTTTTGTTAACCACTCTTCCGGCGGGAGGAAAACCTGCTGGTGCATTGATGATAAGGAGAATTTAATGAAGCTCATGCACATGGTAAGTGGTTTAGCGGTCGCGGTTGCTCTGGCTGCCTGCGCGGATAAAAGTGCGGATATCCAGACGCCAGCACCGAACCCAAATACTTCAGCAACGGCCACACAGCCTGTTATACAGCAACCTAATGTCTCGGGTACCGTATGGATCCGTCAGAAAGTGGCATTGCCGCCTGACGCCGTATTAACCGTGACGCTGTCGGATGCGTCGCTGGCCGACGCCCCGTCGAAAGTTCTGTCCCAGAAAGCGGTTCGTACCGAAGGGAAACAGTCGCCATTCAGCTTCGTCCTGCCATTTAACCCGGCTGACGTGCAGCCCAACGCCCGCATTCTCCTGAGTGCAGCCATTACGGTGAATGACAAACTGGTGTTTATTACCGATACCGTGCAACCGGTCATCAACCAGGGCGGTACAAAAGCCGATCTGACGCTGGTGCCGGTTCAGCAGACGGCAGTGCCTGTACAGGCAAGCGGTGGGGCAGCGACAACGGTGCCTTCAACTTCGCCGACGCAGGTGAATCCGTCTTCAGCGGTTCCGGCCCCGACACAGTACTAAGTCCTCTCTGACCCTCTCTACCCGGAGAGGGTCAATATTTCCAGCGATACCGCTGCAAATCGATCTGCCCATTTCCTGACACCACAATGCCTTCCGCCAGTAAGGCCTGCCGCTGTCGCTGTAGGTCTGGACCTGTTAGCGAAATTGCGCCGTGCCGGTTCACCACGCGGTGCCAGGGCAGGGTGCTACCTTCGGGCAAACGTTTGAGTACGCCGCCAACCTGTCTGGCCGCGCGCGGGGATCCCGCGAGCATGGCGATATCGCCATAGGTCGTGACGCTGCCTTCGGGAATAGAGGCAACAATTTGCCAGACGCGCTGAGGGAATGTGTCTTGTCTGTCCATGGTTTCCTTCCAACGGTAATTCCTCAGCATAATCTGGAATGGCGGGCGCGGGAAGTTCCATTGCGCAAGAAACCAGCATCTGACCGCCGATGGCTTGCAATTACAGGGGGGCAGCAGTGATAATGCGCCTGCGCGTTGGTTAACAACGCTCTCAATGGGGGGCTCTGTTGGTTCTCCCGCAACGCTACTCTGTTTACCAGGTCAGGTCCGGAAGGAAGCAGCCAAGGCAGATGACGCGTGTGCCGGGATGTAGCTGGCAGGGCCCCCACCCATTTGTGCCATCCGGCATCACATCTTTGTTTCTCTTCTTGCTGCTGTCATCGTTTTATCATTTTTTTTGTCATCAAATACTGGCAGAGTGTTTTTGGGATGTTAAATCCTGGCGCTTAGTTCTCTTTTCACGCCGTGGCGATTCTGTCGTCGCTGGAGTCGTGCTTTTGCCTGCCCACAAGGATTTTTACGATGGCTACTGCAGTACTGAATGTCAAAATTGATGAGGTATTAAAAGAAAAACTTCGTCATTACGCTGAAGTGAATAATGAGAATTTAAGCATCACGACAGAAAAACTGCTGCTGATTGCCTTCGACGTTGCGGCAGAGGCGGGCGTCTCGGCTGGCGATATCGATAGCCAACACACGGAAGAGGCTCTTGTTGAGCCGCTGACGCCTAAAGAAATCAAAGCATTGCGCAGACTACTGAAGAAGAAAAAATGAAACAGCAAACGCTCTCCATCGCCAGTAACTATGGCGAAGCCTGTGAATTGCTCCGCTCGGGGTATGTTAAGCATGTTTGCCTGAGCTGGAATGTCGGCAGCGATGAGTTTTTCCGCATTGCCTCAGACTGGTGCGATGCCGGCGCCAAAATAAAGAAAGAGGGCGATAACTTTGTGATTTCCCTCAAAGGTTTTCCGGTTCCCCGCCAGCATTAAATAATCTTCCGCACCTTACCGCTTCCGGACTGCAGACGCAGTGTTTCCCAGAGCGGTTCCAGGGTGTTAAACGCGGTGCGAAGCGAGTCTTCCGGCAAGGCGAACGGCATGCGTAAGAAACGATCAAACGCGCCCGCGAGGCCAAAGCGGGTGCCCGTGCCCAGTTGAATTCCGACGCTTTCCGCACGCGTAGCGAAAAGCGTCGCCAGCGTATCCGGTAATTCCACCCAGAAGGATAATCCACCCTGCGGTTGTTGATAGCGCCATTCGGGAAAGTGCGTGCGCATCAGTGAGTCACAGAGTGCGCGCCGTGCGGCTAGCTGCTGTCTGCGCTGCGGCAAGAATGAATCGGCATTATCCAGCAACCACGTGGTAGCGAGCTGCTCGATGATCGGTGAGCCGAGATCGACCGTATCCCGCGTCTGCACAAGCGCTGCGATGGTGCGTGATGGCGCACGCACCCAGCCCAGTCGCAATCCTCCCCAGAAGCTTTTGCCCGCCGAACCCAGCATAATCACCGGGGCATCGTGGTGATACGCCGCCAGTGGTGGGGGCGGAGGGGCATCGTACCAGAGATTCACCATTGTTTCGTCGATCACCAGCGTCGTACGCGTACGGGCGGCGATGTCCGCGATGACGTGCCGCGTCCCATCATCCATACACCGCCCGGTGGGATTGTGAAAATCCGGCATCAGATAGGCCATTCTCGGTGAGGTCTGGGCAATAATTGCTGCCAGTCCATCAGTATCCCAACCTTCTTCGGGCAAGGAGACGCCCACCGGCCGACAGGAGGCCCCCTGGATAGCGGCAATCGCCAGTGGATACGTGGGATGATCGACCACCACGCGATCGCCGGGGCCGGTCAGTAAGCGCAGAATCAGCGACAGGCCGCTGACCGCACCGTTAACCACCATGATTTCATCCGCCGTGGTAGGAAGTCCTCTCGCACAGTAATGCCGGGCGAGCGATTCGCGTAAGCAGAGTAATCCCTGCGGCTGATAGCCCGATGTCAGCAAATGTGGCGGCATGGCAAGCAGCGCCTGCTGATAAGCCTGATGAATTTCAGGTCCGGCACTGAGGGCGGCGGTAGAGAGATCCAGCGCCATTGTCGTACCGGCGCGCGTTGGCACTTCGCGGATATGGCCCGGCAATATCACGCGCGACCCGCTGCCTTGTCGACTTTCCAGATATCCCTCTTCCCGCAGTTGCGCCAGTGCGCTGGCCACGGTCGTCCGGCTGACGTCGAGTACCGCAGCCAGTTCGCGTTCTCCGGGTAAACGGCTGTCGATCGCCAGACGCCCGTCAAGGATCAGCAGACGCAGTGCTTCAGCCAGCTGTCGCCAGAGCGGGGTTCTTGATGCGTTGTCCTGCCAGTGCCCCAGCAGGCGCTGTAGAGACTGACTTCCATACCGACGTGCTGACATTTCAGTCCACTTTCTCAAAACTGGTCATTAATCATAATGCCAATTGTAGAGAAGATGAATGCAATCTGAACGAGGAGGGTGAAAATGGGGCGTCGTCTGGTTCAACTTTACTTTGGGCTGGCTCTGTATGGGGTATCAACCGCGATGTTCGTGCGCGCGGATTTAGGGGCCGACCCGTGGAATGTGTTCCATCTGGGGCTGGCGAATCTGTTGTCGATGAAAATTGGCGTGGTGATGATTATCGTCGGCGCGCTGGTACTCCTGCTGTGGATCCCCCTGCGTCAACGCCCAGGATTGGGGACGCTCAGTAACGTGATTGTGATTGGACTGGCCGCGGATGCCGCGCTGGCGGTGATGCCAGCGTTTTCCTCCCTCGTGGTGCGCAGCCTCGTGCTGGTGGCCGCCGTGGTTGTGAATGCGCTGGCGACGGGAATGTACATCGGCGCGGGTTTTGGCGCCGGGCCGAGAGATGGCCTGATGACTGGCCTTCATGCCCGCACGGGATGGTCGGTACGTACGATCCGTACGGCGATAGAAGTCTCTGTTTTACTGAGTGGCTGGCTGTTGGGTGGAACCCTGGGGGGTCGGGACGGTGCTGTATGCGCTGGCGATTGGGCCGTTGATCCAGATCTGCCTGCCGTGGTTTCGCTATAAACCCCGGGCGCGGATTCAGACGGCATAGAAAAGAGAAGGCGACTAAACTTATTCACGACTGACGCGGCTGGAACAGGCTTGTCGCGCAGTAGACTTCGGAGGATATTCTCATGAAGTATGTGGATGGCTTTGTCCTTGCCGTACCCGCCGAAAACAAGGAGGCTTATCAGGCGATGGCGGCAAAAGCAGCACCGCTGTTCAAGGAATTTGGCGCGCTCCGCATTGTGGAATGCTGGGCCGATGATGTGCCAGATGGCAAACTCACCGATTTTCGCATGGCGGTGAAAGCCGAGGAGCACGAAGAGGTGGTATTCAGTTGGATTGAATACCCGTCGAAAGAGGTCCGGGATGCGGCGAATCAGAAGATGATGTCCGATCCGCGCATGAAGGCGTTTGGCGAGTCAATGCCGTTTGATGGCAAGCGCATGATTTACGGCGGTTTCTCTCCTATTATCGACGACTAACGTGACTGGCTGTGCGGCGTGCCGCCAGCCATTTCAGCGTTATAAGTGTTTTTCCGCCCACAGAATAAACGCCTCTTTGGGAAGTGCTTTGCTGTACAGCCAGCCCTGCCCGTAATCGACACCGTGCTGGCGCAACCAGTCTTCCTGATTTGCCGTTTCAATTCCTTCCGCCACCATTTTCAGCTTCAGCGTCCTGGCCATTTCGATGATATGTGGTGTTACGTTCTTGTATTCCAGCGCATCGACAAACGATTTGTCGATTTTCAGGATATCCACGTCCAGATTCTGCAAATAGCTGAGGCTCGAATAGCCGGTGCCAAAATCGTCAATATAGATGGCATGCCCCGCTTTGCGGTAGCGGGCAATAATGGGTGAGCTGGTCTTCGGATTGGCAAATCCCCGTTCCGTCAGTTCCAAAGCTATCTGTGAGGGGGCAAGCTGGTAGCGGTTAAGCAGTTTACTGAGCTGCATCGGAAGCTTCTCACAGGCCAGATCCGCCGCCTCAATGTTAATCGAAATATGCTGTTCGGGATGTTGCTTCAGCCATTCCCCCCATGTCCTCAAACACCGTTTCAATGATTAAGCGGGTGAGGGGGGTCGGTAAGGCCAGTCTGTTCGGCCAGGGGAATAAAAATGTCGGGCGACAGGAAGCTACCGTCGGTTTGCGGCCAGCGGGCCAGCGCTTCCGCCCCCCACGATTTTGCCGGTGCTGAGTGACACAATAGGCTGATAATGGACCTTTATGTCCCGGTTATTAATCGCATCCTGTAACCGGTGATGCGGTGACTGGATCCGTCGCAAAATACGCAGAATAAAGGCGGCGGCCAGCAACCCAATCAGGATCCCGGCGGGAACCCAGATCAGCGCCTGTCGGTACCAGATTGTCTGCAACGGCAGAGTAGACGCCCAACTGACAATGGTAATCCCCATTTCCGGGAAAGGGCGAATCTCATAAATTATGCCATGGCTTTCCAGATGGTGAGGCGTGCTTTCCTGGGTGAACTGCAGAATATTCGGCGCAAGCGCGCTGCTGCTGGCAATAACGGTATTGCGCTTTACGCCAATTATCGCGACATCGATCTGCCAGGCGCCAAAAGGGACTACGTCAATAAAGGAGTCTGGATCAATCATCACAATGTAGTCGCCATAGCCCAGCGCGGCCATGTAGCGCGCGATCCCCAGATCGTTTTGTGCGGTAAACCAGGCGCGGTAGCCGTCGCTAGTGATTTTCATCGGTGCAGGGAAGGCCCCGGAATGACTTTCTTGCTCCAGAGAGGAACAGCGTAGTGTGTTGTTTTTCAGATAAAGGACTTCCTGTACATAGCGATAGCTAAAGGAGAGTCTGCGCATGGCCAGTAAATGCTCATGTGAGCACGGCGTGCTCTTTATGGCGTTCATCTGCTGTAATGCCTGTTTCGCCTGCGTCACCACGCGTTCTGTCCGTTCAGAGACACGCGATGAATAGGTATCCAGTTCTTCGATAAATTTCTTTTCGACCTGGCGATGAGCGAGCCAGATGCTCAGTCCAACCGGAACCAACACGGCGAGGATAAGCACTCCTGTGACCAGACTGACCAGATGTCGTGTTCTCACGCAGATATCCTTAATAACGCATTGTAGAGAAAGTATATCCGATCGTGAAAAAAGCCCTGTAATTGATGTCGTTAATCTGCGCTTTTTTTTGATGAGAGCGGGGATTTTCACCATTTGCAAAGAGAGAAAGCATCGACGTAGTAAGGCAGAAAGCATTGCACGGTCATGCATTCAACGATAAAGTAATGTTATATTATTACATCAATCAGCGGTGATGAGGATATCATGCAAGTCTTAAATTCATTACGTAGCGCAAAGCAGCGCCATCCGGACTGTCAGATCGTAAAGCGTAAAGGGCGTTTATATGTAATTTGTAAGAGCAACCCACGTTTTAAAGCGGTACAGGGAAGGAAAAAACGGCGTTAAAGAGAGAAGAAGGCCGGATAGCGAAAAGGTCTATCCGGCAAGATCTATCGGTTATGGCGTGGCTTCTGCACGGGCAAGCGTGAAGATATCGTAAAACGACAGCTCGCCCTTGCGCGTCAACATCTTCTGTAATTGGGCTTTGTGCTCGTCGTCGACGCGCGGAGAGTGAAGGATGGTGCTGATTAGCGAAGAGGGCACAAACCGGGTGTTGTACCACTCACCGTTGTAACATACCCTGAAATCCAGCACGTCGATATCTTCATAGCGATAGCGTGGCGCGACATCAAAAAAGAAAAAACCGTTGAGGATGACAAATAGCACGACCAGTAGCCAGACTGAGTCGACCAGTGTTTCTGATTGCAGCATAACTGCCAGCGTGGCAAACCAGGCGACGTACATCCCAATAAATAAGCCAGGATGTTTGCGGATAAAACTGATGCTAAAGCGGGGCTTATTATCGCGCTTCTCACGAACGTTTAGATCGTCGATGGTCTCGGTGAGCAGGCGTTGTATTTCTGTCATTTTCTGCCTTCGTGATTTTCGCTACTTACAGGGGGAACGCCCTATTTTAAGGGGGCGATTCGCGTGAAAAAAGTAACAGATTAACCACAATTTAGCATAACAGTTACAATTGTATTTACAGAGTTTTAATGATTTGTGCCGGATTGCCACCCACCACGACATTGGCGGGCACATTTTTGGTCACTACCGCACCGGAGGCGACAACCACATTGTCACCAATACTGACACCGGGATTAATGACTGCACGTCCACCAATCCAGACATTATTGCCAATCGTGACGGGCTTGCCGAACTCCAGCCCGCTATTACGCTCTGTCGCATCCAGCGGATGTGTGGCGGTATAAATATGGACACCGGGAGCCAGCATGCAGTTATCGCCAATATGAATCGGGCAGACATCCAGCATGACACAATCGAAGTTGGCGTAAAATTCTTTACCCAGAAAGATATTGTAGCCGTAGTCACAGCGGAATGATGGCTCAATAGTGGGCCGATCACACTGGCCTAACAGGGTGTGGAGGATAGCCAGCCGTTCGGCCTTTTCATCCGGGGAGGTCTGGTTGTAGCGGTGAACGAGTCGACGCGCCTGTAGTCTGTCATGGCGCAGGCGTTCATCTGCCGGCTGATACCGTTCACCCGCAATCATTTTCCGTTTCTCTTCACTCATCCTGCGCTCTCTGACGGCTCACCATGAAGGCAATACAGTAGAGTGTCAGCGAGAACCGGGGAACGATCCCTGAGCTATATTGTGATAGAAATCACAATAGTCATACTATTGTTATTATGAATAAGATAATTGTTTTTCAGGAAAACTTCCGTATTTCCTGAGGCTCAGTAATCCATTTAACGAATGAATTTCCAGACGGAGGAAGGGATCTTGTCGTAAAGTTTATTCATCGTCAATTCTGCGAGACGGTGATCGGCAGCTGAGTAAAATACAGCCAGTTCATTGTCAGATAATTCATATTTATTTTTCTCGATCACACGCTCAAGCGTGTCAATTGTCTGACAACGTCGCAAACGCATCAAATAGTCAGTTTTAGTTAATGGTTTATCGGACATAAATCTTACCTATGATTGTAATAATTTTTAACAAGACAAACTGACAGGATTAGCCCTGGTGGCATTCACAAAGTAGCGGAACAAGCGATTTCCCGATTTCCGCCATTTCTGCAGATCCTGCGCATTAATGCCATAACTGCTGAACAACATAAATGTGTCGTCCAGATATTCATCAATCTGTTCAATCAGCTTATTGTCCTCATTATACTTAATTTTATAATTAAGTGCGAAGGTTGCAATATGCTCTATCAATTCGTTGAGTTGAAGGTTGATCGCCGAGGTCGGGTCATTAACCCAGCCATGATTGCTCTCTTCAAGGTTTGCAAGACAGTCGTGATAAAGCGTTTCACAAAGAAATTTAAGCTGCGCTATATCGTGTCTTTTAGGTGAGTATTCATCCATAACGCATCCCCTTCTTAGTGGCTTGAACTAACCGAACACCTTTCGGGATGGGTACAACTAACTGACCTGGTACTTGCCTTCTACGCTTGATGATTTAACTATAATCTACTCTAAAAAAAGATTTCATCGCTATATTACGAAAAATTACAATAAATGTAATACGAAGGAAAGTGGAAGTTCGTTCATCTTTATCATTATAGCATGCCGCCAACCCGCGTCGAAATGAGATAATTACGTGATTATTTTGCAATTCATCAGATTATCTTCTCTTTCGCTCCTCCTGCGCTTACCTCTGGCGCGAAACCAGAAACGGATACTTCCCAGGAATTGTCTTAATAATGAGTAATTAAGCAAGGTATAAGCCATAAGCCAAATGGCCTGAAATAGCCTTCATTCTCTTGTGGATTATAACGTTTATTATCCGCAACCAAAAGTCAAAAAAAGTATCAATAAGCCCTTTTACTGATCTCAGGTGAAAAAAAGGCCGCTTGCGCGGCCTTTTATCTGACGAGAATCAGCGACTCTCTACAGAGTGGTTGTGCTCAATATCCTCACTTCTCCGGCTGAAGCGGCGGCGTACCACCACAAAGAAGACCGGAACGAAGAAGATAGCCAGAACCGTTGCGGTGACCATCCCGCCCATTACGCCAGTACCTACGGCGTTCTGCGCGCCGGAACCGGCACCAGAGCTGATAACCAGTGGCATAACGCCCAGAATGAACGCCAGAGAGGTCATCAGGATCGGACGTAAACGCATACGAACTGCTTCCAGCGTCGCTTCAATCAGGCCTTTGCCCTCTTTATCCATCAGATCTTTGGCGAATTCGACGATCAATATCGCGTTCTTCGCCGACAACCCAATGGTTGTGAGCAGGCCTACCTGGAAGTAAACGTCGTTGGTCAGACCGCGGAAAGTTGCCGCCAACAGCGCACCAATAACCCCCCAGTGGAACCACCAGCATCACGGAGAACGGAATCGACCAGCTCTCATACAATGCTGCCAGACACAGGAAGACGACAATCAGTGAGATGGCATACAGGGCAGGGGCCTGGTTACCGGACAGACGTTCCTGATAGGACATTCCCGTCCAGTCATAGCCGATACCGGATGGCAGCTTACTGGCCAACTGCTCCATCATCGCCATCGCTTCACCGGTACTTTTACCCGGTGCTGCCTGACCTAAGATCTCCATGGATGGCAAGCCGTTATAGCGTTCCAGACGCGGTGAACCGTATTCCCAGCGTGAAGATGAGAACGCGGAGAACGGCACCATCTGACCATCGCTACCACGGACATACCAGTTCCCGATATCTTCCGGCAACATACGGTATTTAGCTTCGGACATGACGTAAACTTTCTTCACACGACCGCGGTCGATAAAGTCGTTTACGTAGCTTCCGCCCCATGCAGCACCCAGCGTGGTATTAATATCGCTAATGGAAACACCCAGCGCCTGTGCTTTTTCCTGGTCGATATCAATCTTGAACTGCGGCGTATCTTCCAGACCGTTCGGACGAACGCCGACCAGCAGATCCGGATGTTTCGCCACTTCGCCAAACAACTGGTTACGTGCCTGCGTCAGTTTTTCGTGACCGAGTCCCGCCTGGTCAATCAACTGGAAGTCAAAACCGGTCGCCGTACCCAGCTCCACAATTGCGGGCAGGTTAAACGCGAAGACCATGGCGTCTTTAATTTGTGAGAAGGCGGCAGAAGCGCGTTGGGTAATGGCTTCAACCTTGTTCTCTTCGCCCGGACGGTCAGCCCAGTCTTTCAATGAGACGAACGCAATACCAGTGTTCTGACCGCGACCTGCAAAGCCGAAGCCGTTAACCGCAAACACCGATTCAACGTTGTTCTTCTCTTTGGTAAGGAAGTAGTCGGTCATCTCATCAAGCACTTTCTGCGTACGTTCCTGGGTCGCGCCCGCAGGCAACTGGGCCATGCTGAGGAATACGCCCTGGTCTTCGTCCGGCAGGAAGGAGCTTGGCAGACGGACGAACAGGAACGCCATGCCGACGACGATGATCAGATACAGCAGCAGATAACGACCGGTGCTGCGCAGAATATTGCCTACGCTATCGGTGTAATGGTGCGTGCTCTTATCGAACATGCGGTTAAACCAGCCGAAGAAGCCTTTCTTGCCTTCACCGTGATCGCCTTTGGCAACTGGTTTAAGCATGGTGGCGCACAGCGCCGGCGTCAGGATCAACGCAACCAGTACCGACAGCGCCATTGCGGACACAATGGTGATAGAGAACTGACGATAAATCGCACCGGTTGACCCACCGAAGAAGGCCATCGGGATAAATACCGCAGACAGCACCATCGCGATACCCACCAGCGCGCCCTGAATCTGGCCCATGGATTTACGCGTGGCTTCCTTCGGCGGTAGCCCCTCTTCTGACATAACACGTTCGACGTTCTCGACCACCACGATGGCATCATCCACCAACAGGCCGATGGCGAGTACCATCCCGAACATTGTCAGGGTATTTATCGAGAAGCCGAATGCGGCAAGTACCGCAAAGGTGCCCAACAGAACGACCGGTACGGCAATGGTCGGGATCAGCGTCGCGCGGAAGTTCTGCAGGAACAGATACATCACGAGGAACACGAGAATGATCGCTTCCACCAGCGTTTTCACCACTTCGTGAATAGAGATTTTCACGAACGGGGTGGTGTCATACGGGTAAACGATTTTCAGGCCCGATGGGAAGAACGGTTCCATCTTCACCAGTTCAGCACGGATCGCCGCGGCGGTATCCAGCGCGTTCGCACCGGTCGCCAGTTTGATACCCAGACCGGAGGCCGGTTTACCGTTAAACTTGGCGATGATGTCGTAGTTCTCACCGCCCAGCTCAATTTTCGCGACGTCACGCAGGCGAACCTGAGAACCGTCCTGGTTCACTTTCAGCAGAATTTTGCCGAACTCATCGGTTGAGGTCAGACGTGTCTGGGCAATAATCGACGCGTTAAGCTGCTGGCCTTTCACCGGCGGCGTACCGCCTAATTGACCGGCTGCCACCTGGGCGTTCTGCGCTTTAATTGCGGCAATGACGTCGACCGGGGTCAACTGATACTTGTTGAGTTCGGTCGGATCCATCCAGATACGCATCGCATACTGTGAACCAAACAGCTGAACGTCACCCACGCCGGAAGTACGGCTGATGGTGTCTTTCATGTTGGCGGCGACGTAATCCGAAATATCTTCCTGCGTCATGGTGCCGTCGGTATTGATAACCCCGACAACCATCAGGAAGCTACTGGACGACTTCTCAACGCTCACACCCTGTTGTTGTACTTCCTGCGGCAGCAGCGGCATCGCCAGCTGCAGTTTGTTCTGCACCTGAACCTGCGCGATATCTGCATCCGTACCGGATTCAAACGTCAGGGTGATTTGCACAGTACCCGTGGAGTCACTGTTTGAGGACATGTACATCAGGTTATCGATACCGTTCATATTCTGTTCGATAACCTGCGTGACCGTATCCTGCACGGTTTTAGCATCAGCGCCAGGGTAGGTTGCGGAGATCGTCACTGCGGGCGGCGCAATTGTCGGATATTGCGCGACCGGCAGTTTGAGGATCGCAAGCCCCCCCTGCCAACATGATGATGATGGCGATCACCCACGCGAATATTGGGCGATCGATAAAGAAATTAGGCATGTCTTAACGGCTCCTGTTTAAGTTAAGACTTAGACTGCTCAGGCTGGCTACCGCTGGCGGCTTGCTGTTTGTTATCCGCGGTAATCTCTTGTGCTTTCACCTGCGCACCAGGACGCACTTTCTGCAGCCCGCTGATAATGACGCGTTCGCCTGCTTTCAGACCACTTGTCACCAGCCATTTATCGCCAATCGCCTGACTGGCCACGATTTGACGGTTTTCCACTTTGTCATCGGCTCCCACAACCAGTACGGTCGCATCGCCGCGCGGCGTACGGGTCACGCCTTGTTGTGGTACCAGTAACGCAGTCGGGTTGGTCCCTTCTTCCAGACGCGCGCGAACGAACATCCCCGGCAGCAAGGTGTGATCCGGGTTAGGGAAGACGGCGCGGATGGTGATAGAACCGGTGGTCTGATCGACGGTCACGTCTGAAAACTCCAGCGTACCCGTCTGCGGGAATTTAATACCGTCACTGGTCACCAGCTCGACTTTCGCCTTGCCGTTTTCCTGTTTCAGCGTTCCGTTAGCCAGTTCTTGTTTCAGGCGCAGGAAGTCGTTGCTCGACTGCGTGACGTCAACATAGATAGGGTCGAGTTGCTGTACGGTTGCCAGTGCGGTCGCCTGACCGTTTTGCACCAGTGCGCCTTCCGTCACGGCTGATTTACCAATACGGCCGCTAATCGGAGAAGTCACTTTGGTGTAGGCCAGGTTAATACGCGCTGTTTCAACGGCGGCTTTCGCGGCAACGACGGCAGCATTTGCCTGTTGCGCATCGGCCAGCGCCTGATCGTAATCTTGTTGACTAATGTACTGCGTCCCCAGCAGCTTTTTATAACGGTTAACCGTTACCTGAGCGATGCTGGCAGCAGCCTGGGCTTTCGCCAGATCGCCTTTTGCGCTCTCATACGTGGCTTCATACGTCGCAGGATCAATCTGATAGAGAGACACTCCTGCTTCGATATCACTACCTTCCTCGAAATTACGCTTCAGGATAATCCCGCTTACCTGAGGACGAACTTCCGCAATACGGAAAGCACTGGTGCGACCCGGCAGTTCAGTTGTGATCTGTAGAGGTTCAGTTTTGAGCGTCACAACCCCAACTTCTGGCATCTGCTGGCCCCCTTGCTGGGCCTGTTTGTCGTCACATCCTGTAAGCGCTAAGCTGCCTGAGAGCATCAGAACGACCGCCAGAGGCGTAAACCCTCTGTTTTTGTTCATATGTAAACCTCGAGTGTCCGATTTCAAATTGATCAATGGTCAAAAGTCCACAAACCCATTGCTGCGTTTATATTATCGTCGTGCTATGGTACATACATTCATAAATGTATGTAAATCTAACGCCTGTAAATTCACCGACATATGGCACGAAAAACCAAACAACAAGCGCAGGAAACACGACAACACATCCTGGATGTGGCGCTACGATTGTTCTCGCAACAAGGGGTATCTTCCACCTCGCTTGCGGAGATTGCAAAAGCCGCTGGCGTCACTCGCGGCGCAATCTACTGGCATTTCAAAAACAAGTCGGATTTATTTAGTGAAATCTGGGAACTATCAGAATCCAGTATTGGTGAGCTTGAGACTGAGTATCAGGCAAAATTCCCCGACGATCCACTATCAGTGTTAAGAGAAATACTCGTTCATCTCCTGGAATCTACCGTGACGGAAGAACGGCGACGTTTATTGATGGAGATTATATTCCATAAATGTGAATTTGTGGGAGAAATGACTATAGTTCAACAGGCGCAAAGAAACATCTGTCTTGAAAGCTATGATCGCATTGAACAAACTTTATCCCATTGTATTCATTCAAAAATGCTACCGGCAACTCTGCTTACTCGTCGGGCGGCGGTGATGATGCGCGCCACGATTTCGGGCATGATGGAAAACTGGCTCTTTGCCCCCCAATCTTTTGATCTCAAAAAAAGAAGCGCGGGATTACGTCGCCGTTTTGCTGGAAATGTTAACATTTTGTCCCACGCTACAGTCGGCGGGGCCTGACACCGTGTCCTGACGCCACTCCAGGAATTATCCTGGACGGTTTCGTTGTCGCTATTCTGTCTGCCAGAGCCGTGATATTCTTTCACGCTGACTATTTTCGGTCGTCTTCTCGGTTCAGAAACCTTCATTCACATGATTATGTTGCCGCTCTATAAACGTGCACAGCACCTTGTATTCATCACGGTGGCTGTATTTATCTTAATGCTGTCGTGCCAGTCGTTGGCGGTTGCCCGCGCGTCGTCAAACAGCGATCTGCCGTCGAAAGCGGATGTGCAAAGCCAACTGGATACGCTCAATAAGCAAAAAAGACCTCTCCGCGCAGGATAAATTAATTCAGCAGGATCTCGTCGAGACCATTGCAACACTTGAGAAAATCGATCGGGTAAAAGACGAGACGACCCAGCTTCGTCAGCGCGTGGCGCAGGCACCGGAAAAAATGCGTCAGGCGACAGAGGCGCTGAGTGCGCTCAGCGATGTGGATAATGATGATGAAACGCGTAAAACGCTCAGTACACTTTCATTACGCCAGTTAGAACTTCGCGTGGCGCAGGTACTGGATGATTTGCAGAACGCGCAAAACGATCTCGCCACCTATAACAGCCAGTTGGTCTCCCTGCAAACGCAGCCCGAACGCGTACAGAATGCGATGTACACCGCGTCTCAGCAACTTCAGCAGATCCGTAACCGACTGGATGGCACCAATGTGGGCGATGCAGCATTGCGACCGACGCAGCAGGTGCTTTTACAGGTGCAGCAGGCGTTACTCAATGCCCAGATCGATCAACAACGTAAAAGTCTGGAAGGCAATACGGTGTTGCAGGACACTCTGCAAAAGCAGCGTGACTATGTCACTGCAAACAGCAACCGGCTTGAACATCAGATGCAGTTGTTGCAGGAAGCGGTCAACAGCAAGCGTCTGACCTTAACGGAAAAAACAGCGCAGGAGGCCATTTCCCCGGATGAAACCGCGCGGATCCAGGCCAATCCCCTGGTGAAGCAAGAACTGGAAATTAACCACCAGCTCAGCCAGCGCCTGATCACCGCGACGGAAAATGGCAACTCGCTGATGCAGCAAAACATCAAAGTCAAAAACTGGTTGGACCGTGCGCTGCAATCCGAACGTAATATCAAAGAACAAATCGCAGTGCTGAAAGGCAGCCTGCTGCTGTCGCGTATTCTCTATCAGCAGCAGCAAACGCTGCCGTCGGCGGATGAACTCTCGGACATGACCAACCGCATTGCCGACCTCCGTCTGGAACAGTTCGAAATCAACCAGCAGCGTGACGCGTTGTTCCAGAACGATGCGTTCGTGGCCAAACTGGAAGAAGGCCACAGCAACGAGGTGAATGACGAAGTGCATGACGCGCTGTTACAGGTTGTCGATATGCGCCGTGAACTGCTGGACCAGCTTAATAAGCAGTTGGGTAATCAGCTCATGATGGCCATTAACCTGCAAATTAATCAGCAGCAGTTAATGAGCGTCTCGAAAAGCCTGAAAGAGATCCTGACCCAACAAATCTTCTGGGTGAACAGTAACCGTCCTATGGACTGGGACTGGATAAAAGCCTTCCCGCAGTCGCTGAGAGATCAGTTCAAAGCGATGAAAATCACGGTGAACTGGGAAAAGGCGTGGCCGGCGGTGTTTATCGCTTTCCTGGCCGGGCTGCCGCTGCTGCTGATCGCCGGACTGATTCGCTGGCGTCTGAAATGGCTTAAAGCGTATCAACAAAAGCTCGCCGCCGCGGTGGGATCGCTGCGCAATGACAGTCAGTTAAACACGCCGAAAGCGATTCTGATCGATCTGATCCGCGCCTTGCCGGTGTGCCTTCTGATTCTGGCGGTCGGCCTGATTTTGCTGACCATGCAACTGAACATCAGTGACCTGTTGTGGGCATTCAGTAAAAAAGCTGGCAATCTTCTGGCTGGTTTTCGGGTTGTGCTGGAAAGTCCTCGAAAAAGACGGGGTGGCGATTCGCCATTTCGGTATGCCTGCGCAACTGACCAGCCACTGGCGTCGCCAGATTGTGCGCATCAGCCTGGCGTTACTGCCGTTGCACTTCTGGTCGGTCGTGGCCGAGCTTTCTCCTTTGCATCTGATGGACGATGTGCTGGGGCAGGCGATGATTTTCCTCAACCTGTTGCTGATCGCTTTTCTGGTCTGGCCGATGTGCCGCGAGAGCTGGCGTGATAAAGAGTCGCATGGCCTGCGCCTGGTGACGATCACCATCCTGTCAATCATCCCGATTGCGCTGATGGTGCTGACGGCGACCGGCTACTTCTACACCACGCTGCGCCTTTCGGGCCGCTGGATTGAGACCGTTTATCTGGTCATCATCTGGAACCTGCTCTACCAGACGGTGCTGCGCGGTTTAAGCGTCGCGGCGCGGCGAATCGCCTGGCGTCGTGCGCTGGCGCGCCGGCAGAATCTGGTGAAAGAGGGGGCCGAAGGGGCGGAACCGCAGGAGGAACCGACCATCGCGCTGGAGCAGGTAAACCAGCAAACGCTGCGTATCACCATGCTGCTGATGGTTTCACTGTTTGCCGTGATGTTCTGGGCGATTTGGTCCGATCTGATCACCGTGTTCAGTTATCTCGACAGCATTACGCTCTGGCACTACAACGGTACCGAAGCGGGCGCGGCGGTAGTGAAAAGCGTGACGATGGGCAGTCTGCTGTTTGCCATTATCGCGTCGATGGTGGCATGGGCGCTGATCCGCAACTTACCGGGTCTGCTGGAAGTGCTGGTGTTGTCGCGCCTCAAAATGCGCCAGGGCGCGTCGTACGCTATCACCACGATCCTGAACTACATCATCATTGCCGTTGGGGCGATGACGGTTTTCGGCTCGCTCGGCGTGTCGTGGGATAAACTGCAATGGCTGGCGGCGGCGTTATCGGTCGGTCTCGGTTTCGGTTTGCAGGAGATCTTCGGTAACTTTGTCTCAGGTTTGATCATTTTATTCGAACGTCCGGTGCGGATTGGCGATACGGTGACGATCGGTACTTTTTCCGGTACCGTCAGCAAGATCCGTATCCGTGCGACCACCATTACTGATTTCGATCGCAAAGAGGTGATCATCCCGAACAAGGCGTTTGTGACCGAGCGCCTGATCAACTGGTCGCTGTCCGATACCACCACCCGTCTGGTGATTCGTATTGGCGTGGCGTACGGATCGGATCTGGATAAAGTGAAAAAAGTCCTGCTCCAGGCCGCGACGGAACATCCAAAAGTGATGCACGATCCTGAACCGGCGGTCTTCTTCACCACCTTCGGTGCCAGTACTCTTGATCACGAACTGCGTCTGTACGTGCGTGAACTACGCGATCGTAGCCACACGGTGGATGAACTGAACCGGTCAATCGATCGCCTGTGTCGTGAAAACAACATTGATATCGCCTTTAACCAGCTTGAAGTGCATCTGCGCAACGAGAAGGGGGGATGAGGTGACAGAAGTGAAACGTGAGATCAAAGGCGACGACCCGACGCCAGCGGTGTAAACAAACACTTGCCTGCCTGATGACGCTGCTTGCGTCTTATCCGGCCTACAACGCAGGGTATTTTCCAATACCTGCTCAGATAATGTAGGCCTGATAAGCGCAGCGCCATCAGGCAAAACTCAATCCGGTTTGTCAGCAGTCTGAGCCACTTTTTTTCATAGTCCCGTTTCACCATTTCCAGCGCTTTCAAAACGGTATCCGGGGCGACATTGTTTTCTTCCAGCAACACAATCAAATCGACGGCCAGTTTGACCTCATCCGGGGCGTTCTCAAGTGACATATATTCTCCAGGAACTAGCGGGTTAAATGCGCCAGAACGCGTTCAATTTTGTCCAGCGCCTTACGACAGCGCGCCAGACGACCTTCATAGATTTCCACTTCACGTTGCAGGCTTTGTTGTTCGTCCAGACGGGTGACCTGAGCCAGTCGCGCCTTGCGCTGCGCGGTCATTTCCTGCAGACGTCGCTCAAACTCCTGATGCTGAATGCGTTTACGCTGCCATTTCGCCAGACCCGGCGAGGCGCAGTCCCATTCTCTGAGCGATCCACTGGCGATTTCACGCGCGATAGCTTCCAGTTGCGACGCCAGATGTTCCGCCAGCCAGGCAACCTGAGGGAGTTGTTGTTTTTCCACCGCCTGGCGTAGTGCGCGAAGGTTCGTTCCGGCTTCATCCAGGCAAGCCTGCAACAGCGTGCTGCGGGTCTGAAAAAGATGGCGATCGAAGCGGGCGCTGAGCGTAGCATGCTGCGCCACCGGCGCACTACGTTGGCGCAGGAGGGCGAGCTGATCTTCCAGCTTTTGCAGCAGCATGGCGGTTTTCACTGTAACACTCCGATGAAAATGATAACTGTTATGCTAAAGTAGCGTTCTGGTTTGCGACATGCCTTTATTATGCAACGAATCCTTTTAATCATCACGGGTTGGCTGGCGGTTGTATTAGGGACTCTGGGCGTCGTGCTGCCTGTACTGCCGACGACACCGTTTATCCTGCTGGCTGCCTGGTGCTTTGCCCGCTCATCGCCGCGTTTCCATGACTGGTTACTCTACCGCTCGTGGTTTGGCAGCTATTTGCGCTTCTGGCAGAAATATAAGGCCATGCCGCCGGGCGTTAAGCCCCGCGCGATCGTGATGATCCTCATCACCTTCGCCGTATCGCTGTGGTTGACGCCGATGTGGTGGGTACGGATCCTGCTTCTGGTGATCCTGACGTGTTTGCTGATATTTATGTGGCGAATACCTGTGATTGACGAAAAACAACAAAAGCACTGAAGCATAATAATCGCGGTTGCAATTGCGGGCAGTAGCCAGTAAATTCGACCGTTTTCGAGCACAGGCGCACTGGGTCAAATTAATGCAGCCAATAAAGAGGCCGCTTGAAGGATGAAGTGTATAGTGCGCCGTGAAGTAACACCGTATTAATCAGGCACAAACTTATGACCGCAACTGCACAGCAGCTTGAGTTTCTCAAAAACAGCATTAAAAGCATTCAGGATTACCCGAAACCGGGCATTCTTTTCCGTGATGTCACCAGCTTACTGGAAGATCCGAAAGCTTACGCGCTCAGCATCGAATTGCTGGTTGAGCGTTACAAAAATGCAGGCATCACCAAAGTTGTCGGTACCGAAGCTCGCGGCTTTCTTTTTGGCGCGCCAGTCGCGCTGGGTCTGGGCGTTGGCTTTGTGCCGGTGCGTAAACCCGGCAAGCTGCCGCGTGAAACGATCGCTGAAAGCTACGAACTGGAATACGGCACCGATCAGCTGGAAATCCACGTTGATGCGATCCACGCCGGTGATAAAGTGCTGGTAGTTGACGATCTGCTGGCGACCGGCGGCACGATTGAAGCGACCGTGAAACTGATCCGTCGTCTGGGCGGCGAAGTGACCGATGCGGCGTTCATCATTAATCTGTTTGATATCGGCGGCGAACAGCGCCTGGAAAAGCAGGGCATTAACTGTTATAGCCTGGTTCCTTTTCCGGGGCACTGATTCAGGCTATCTTATTTGCCATTTTGGCCCCGGTCAGTGCTCTAAATCCTCACGTACTGTCAGTACGCTCCGGTTTTTGCGCGCTGTCCGTCACCAAACTGGCTGCAACGATGACGCCTGAATATCACCTCTCAACCTCGCTGAATGTGCGAGGTTGTGTTAGCATTCCCCCCCTATGAATCCACCTTCCAGCGTTTCAGAGCCAGCCAATGAGTTATCAGGTTTTAGCCCGAAAATGGCGCCCACAAACCTTTGCTGACGTCGTCGGCCAGGAACATGTGTTGACCGCACTGGCGAACGGCTTGTCGTTAGGGCGTATTCACCATGCTTATCTTTTTTCCGGTACCCGCGGTGTCGGTAAAACATCTATTGCCCGTCTGCTGGCAAAGGGGCTGAATTGCGAAACCGGCATTACCGCCACGCCGTGTGGCGTGTGTGATAACTGCCGCGAAATCGAGCAGGGGCGGTTTGTCGATCTGATTGAGATCGATGCCGCGTCGCGCACCAAAGTTGAAGATACCCGGGATCTGCTGGATAACGTCCAGTACGCCCCGGCTCGCGGTCGATTCAAAGTTTATCTGATCGACGAAGTGCACATGCTCTCTCGTCACAGTTTTAACGCGCTGCTCAAAACGCTTGAGGAGCCGCCTTCGCACGTCAAATTCCTGCTGGCGACGACCGATCCGCAGAAACTGCCGGTGACCATTTTGTCCCGCTGCCTGCAGTTCCATCTTAAGGCGCTGGATGTCGACCAGATCCGCCATCAGCTCGAACACATTCTTGACGAAGAACACATTGCTCACGAGCCGCGTGCGCTGCAACTGCTTTCCCGTGCGGCCGACGGCAGCCTGCGTGATGCGTTGAGTCTGACCGACCAGGCGATTGCCAGCGGTGACGGCCAGGTTTCCACTCAGGCGGTGAGTGCGATGCTCGGCACGCTGGATGACGATCAGGCGCTGTCGCTGGTTGAAGCGGTGATTGCCGCTGACGGTGAACGGGTGATGTCGCTGGTCAACGAAGCCGCAGGGCGGGGCATCGAATGGGAAGCGTTGCTGGTTGAAATGCTTGGTCTGCTGCACCGTATCGCGCTGGTTCAGCTTTCTCCCGCCGCGCTGGGCAGCGACATGGCGACGATCGAAGTGCGCATGCGTGAGCTGGCGCGCACCGTGCCGCCAACGGATGTTCAGCTTTATTACCAGACGCTGTTGATAGGCCGTAAAGAACTGCCGTATGCGCCCGACAGACGGATGGGCGTTGAAATGACCTTACTGCGGGCGCTGGCGTTTCATCCACGCATGCCGCTACCGGAACCCGAGGTTTCGCGACAATCTTTTGCTCCTGTCGCACCCACCGCGGTAATGACGCCGACGCAGGTGCCGCAACAGTCTGCGCCTGCGCATCAGGTTTCCGCTGTACCATTGCCGGAATCCACCAGTCAGGTGCTGGCGGCGCGCAACCAACTGCAACGCGCGCAGGGAGCAACCAAAGCAAAAAAGAGTGAACCGGCAGCCGCACCCGCGCGCGGCCGGTGAATAACGCTGCGCTGGAAAGACTGGCTTCGGTATCAGAACGCGTGCAGGCTCGTCCTGCGCCGTCTGCGCTCGAACAGGCTCCGGCGAAGAAAGAAGCCTATCGCTGGAAGGCGACCACGCCGGTTGCTGAAGTGAAAGAGGTGGTGGCGACGCCGAAAGCGCTGAAGAAAGCGCTGGAGCATGAGAAAACGCCGGAACTGGCCGCAAAGCTTGCCGCAGAGGCGATTGAACGCGATCCGTGGGCGGCGCAGGTCAGCCAGCTCTCGCTGCCAAAACTGGTTGAACAGGTCGCGCTCAACGCCTGGAAAGAAGAGAACGGCAATGCGGTCTGTCTGCATTTGCGTTCCAGCCAGCGTCACCTGAATTCCAGCGGCGCACAGCAAAAGCTGGCGGAAGCACTGAGTCAGCTTGCGGGATCAACGGTTGAACTGACCATCGTAGAAGATGATAATCCGGCGGTGCGAACGCCGCTGGAGTGGCGTCAGGCGATTTATGAAGAGAAACTTGCGCAGGCGCGTGAGTCGATAGTTGCGGATAACAACATCCAGACCCTGCGTCGCTTTTTTGATGCGGATCTGGATGAAGAGAGTATTCGTCCCATTTGATCGTAAGCGACGCTTATGGTTGTCATCCCTTAACGTGATTGAGAGAGAAGCCTATGTTTGGTAAAGGCGGTCTGGGTAACCTGATGAAGCAGGCCCAGCAGATGCAAGAAAAAATGCAGCAGATGCAGGAAGAAATCGCGAAGCTGGAAGTGACCGGTGAATCCGGCGCGGGTCTGGTGAAAGTGACCATCAACGGTGCGCATAACTGCCGTCGTGTGGAGATCGACCCAAGCCTGCTCGAAGATGATAAAGAGATGCTGGAAGATCTGGTCGCTGCTGCGTTTAACGATGCTGCCCGTCGCATTGAAGAGACCCAGAAAGAAAAAATGGCCTCTGTCTCCTCCGGTATGCAACTGCCGCCAGGCTTTAAGATGCCGTTCTGATGCAAACCAGCCCGCTGTTAACTCAGCTTATGGAAGCACTGCGCTGCCTGCCGGGCGTTGGCCCGAAGTCGGCGCAGCGCATGGCGTTTACGCTGCTACAGCGCGATCGCAGCGGCGGGATGCGCCTGGCGCAAGCGCTCACCCGGGCGATGTCGGAAATCGGCCATTGCGCCGATTGCCGCACCTTCACCGAGCAGGAGGTTTGCAATATCTGTACGAATCCGCGTCGTCAGGAAAACGGCCAGATTTGCGTGGTCGAGAGTCCCGCGGATATCTATGCGATTGAACAGACCGGGCAGTTTTCCGGGCGCTACTTTGTGCTGATGGGGCATTTGTCGCCGCTCGATGGAATCGGGCCGGATGATATCGGCCTAGACCGCCTTGAGCAGCGACTCTCCTGTGAGCAACTCAGTGAAGTGATCCTCGCGACCAACCCGACGGTTGAAGGGGAAGCTACCGCGAACTACATCGCTGAACTCTGCGCGCAGTATGGCGTTGACGCCAGCCGTATCGCCCACGGCGTGCCGGTCGGCGGTGAACTGGAGATGGTGGACGGCACCACGCTGTCGCATTCTCTGGCAGGACGTCACAAGATTAAATTCTGAACAAACGGAGGCTGCGCTCGCGGCCTCCGCTTGAAATCCCCCACGGTTGTCCCCATTTCACCCTCAACGTGTTTTTACCATTCAAAATGGCATTGTTGAGGTAGATCTACATGAAAGGACAAGAAACTCGTGGGTTTCAGTCAGAGGTAAAACAGCTTCTGCACCTGATGATCCATTCTCTGTATTCCAATAAAGAAATTTTCCTGCGTGAGCTTATCTCTAACGCCTCCGATGCGGCGGACAAGCTGCGTTTTCGCGCGCTGTCGAACCCGGACCTCTATGAAGGCGACGGTGAACTGCGCGTGCGGGTCTCCTTCGATAAAGATAAGCGTACGTTGACCATCGCCGATAACGGCGTGGGGATGAACCGTGATGACGTGATCGATCATCTGGGAACCATCGCGAAATCCGGCACCAAATCCTTCCTCGAATCCATGGGCTCCGATCAGGCGAAAGACAGCCAGTTGATTGGTCAGTTTGGCGTAGGCTTCTATTCGGCGTTTATCGTTGCGGATAAAGTGACCGTTCGCACTCGCGCGGCAGGCGACAAGCCGGAGAACGGCGTGTTCTGGGAATCAGCGGGCGAAGGTGAGTACACCGTCGCTGATATCACCAAAGACGATCGTGGCACCGAAATCACCCTGCATCTGCGTGAAGGGGAAGACGAGTTCCTTGATGACTGGCGCGTACGTTCCATCATCAGCAAATATTCCGACCATATCGCACTGCCGGTTGAGATTGAAAAGCAGGAAGAGAAAGACGGCGAAACCGTGGTTTCCTGGGAGAAAATCAACAAGGCGCAGGCGCTGTGGACGCGCAATAAGTCGGAAATTTCAGACGACGAATACAAGGAATTCTACAAGCATATCGCGCACGATTTTACCGATCCGCTGACCTGGAGCCACAACCGTGTGGAAGGGAAGCAGGAGTACACCAGTCTGCTGTACATCCCGTCTCAGGCGCCGTGGGACATGTGGAACCGCGATCACAAACATGGCCTGAAGCTGTACGTTCAGCGCGTCTTTATCATGGACGACGCCGAGCAGTTCATGCCGAACTATCTGCGCTTCGTGCGAGGACTTATTGACTCCAACGATCTGCCGCTGAACGTCTCTCGTGAGATCCTGCAGGACAGCACCGTCACCCGTAACCTGCGTAGCGCGTTGACTAAGCGTGTTCTGCAGATGCTGGAAAAACTGGCGAAGGACGACGCAGAAAAATACCAAACTTTCTGGAAACAGTTTGGCCTGGTGCTGAAAGAAGGGCCGGCGGAAGATCACGCTAACCAGGAAACCATCGCTAAACTGATGCGTTTCGCATCGACGCATACCGATTCTTCTGCACAGACCGTCTCTCTGGAAGAGTACGTCTCCCGCATGAAAGAAGGGCAGGAGAAGATTTACTACATTACTGCTGACAGCTATGCGGCGGCGAAGAGCAGCCCGCACCTGGAACTGCTGCGTAAGAAAGGCATCGAAGTGCTGCTGCTTTCCGATCGCATCGACGAGTGGATGATGAACTATCTGACCGAGTTCGACGGCAAGCCGTTCCAGTCCGTTGCCAAAGCAGACGAATCCATCGACAAGCTGGCGGATGACGTTGATGAAAGCGCAAAAGAAGCGGAAAAAGCGCTGACGCCGTTCGTTGAGCGCGTGAAAAATCTGCTGGGCGATCGGGTAAAAGAGGTGCGTCTGACGCATCGTCTGACCGATACGCCGGCGATTGTCACTACCGATGCGGACGAAATGAGCACCCAGATGGCGAAACTGTTTGCCGCGGCGGGCCAGGCTGTGCCGGACGTGAAATACATCTTTGAACTCAATCCGGATCACGTGCTGGTGAAACGCACGGCGGAGACGGAAGACGACGCGAAGTTCAGCGAGTGGGTTGAACTGCTGCTGGATCAGGCGCTGTTTGCTGAGCGCGGCACGCTGGAAGATCCGAACCAGTTTATCCGTCGTATGAACCAGCTGTTGGTTTCCTGATAGTCACAATGTAATGCCGGATGGCGCTAACGCTTATCCGGCCTACAACATCTCGTTGATCGTAGGCCGGATAAGGTGTTACACCGCCATCCGGCAATTTCTCTCCTTATTTTTAATTTTCCCGTCATTAACCGTTTCAGCGCAGAGCACCTTCCTTGAGACAAAGGCGTGATGGTGGTATCGTTTAGCGCTTTTTTAAAAATATCGACAACCTTTAAGGGGATTTTCGTAATGCGTATCATTCTGCTTGGCGCTCCGGGCGCGGGTAAAGGAACTCAGGCTCAGTTCATCATGGAGAAGTATGGTATTCCGCAAATCTCCACCGGTGATATGCTGCGTGCCGCCGTGAAATCTGGCTCCGAGCTGGGCAAACAAGCGAAAGACATCATGGACGCTGGCAAACTGGTGACGGATGAGCTGGTGATCGCGCTGGTGAAAGAGCGTATCGCGCAGGAAGATTGCCGTAACGGTTTTCTGTTAGATGGTTTCCCGCGCACGATTCCGCAGGCTGACGCCATGAAAGAAGCGGGTATCGTCGTGGATTATGTTCTTGAATTCGACGTACCGGATGAGCTGATCGTTGACCGTATCGTGGGTCGCCGCGTACACGCCGCCTCTGGTCGTGTCTACCACATCAAATTCAATCCGCCAAAAGTGGAAGGGAAAGACGATGTGACGGGCGAAGAGTTGACTACCCGTAAAGACGATCAGGAAGAAACCGTGCGTAAGCGTCTGGTGGAATACCATCAGATGACGGCGCCGCTGATTGGTTACTACCAGAAGGAAGCGGCAGCGGGCAACACCCAATACGCGAAAGTCGACGGGACTCAGGCCGTGGCTGACGTGCGCGCTGCGCTGGAAAAAATCCTCGGTTAAGTTTTTCGCGTAGTGAACCTTTTATCAGGCCTGCCATTATCGTGTAGGCCTGATAAGCGCAGCGCCATCAGGCTATGGGTGCCGGATGGCGGCGTAAACGCTTTATCCGGCCTACGGGCATCGTTAGCGGCATCAGGCAAATTCTCGTCTTACCTCTCACAGCAATTAGTTCTTCTTCCTCTCTTTTCCGCTACAATTATCAACAATTTGAATCGATAAGAGGCGGTAATGCGTCAGACGAAAACCGGTATCCTGCTGGCAAATCTTGGCACTCCCGATGCCCCCACTCCGGCGGCAGTAACACGCTATCTCCGGCAATTCTTAAGCGATAAACGCGTCGTCGATACGCCCCGCCTGCTGTGGTGGCCGCTGCTGCGCGGCGTGATTTTGCCGCTTCGCGCCCCGCGTGTGGCAAAACTGTATCAGTCTGTCTGGATGGAAGGCGGCTCGCCGCTGATGGTTTATAGCCGTCAACAGCAGCAGGCGCTTGCCGCACGCTTACCGGACACGCCTGTCGCGTTGGGTATGAGTTACGGCTCGCCGTCGCTGGAAAGCGCGGTAGACGAATTGCTGGCAAACCACGTTGATCACATTGTCGTGCTGCCGCTGTACCCGCAATACTCCTGCTCAACGGTTGCTGCCGTCTGGGATGAACTGGCGCGTATTCTTAAACGCAAACGCCGTATTCCCGGCATTTCATTTATTCGCGATTATGCCGACGACCGCGCCTATATTGACGCGCTGGCGAACAGTGCACGCGCCTCATTTGCGAAACATGGCGAACCGGATTTGCTGCTGTTGTCCTATCATGGTATTCCCCAGCGTTTTGCTGATGAAGGCGACGACTATCCGCAGCGCTGTCGCGATACCACCCGTGAGCTGGTTTCCGCGCTCGGTCTGCCGCCGGAAAAAGTGATGATGACCTTCCAGTCGCGCTTTGGCCGTGAGCCGTGGTTAACGCCCTATACTGATGAAACGCTCAAAATGTTGGGTGAGAAAGGGATGGGGCATATTCAGGTGATGTGCCCGGGTTTTGCGGCGGATTGTCTGGAGACGCTGGAAGAAATCGCGGTGCAGAATAAAGAGATCTTCCTCGAAGCGGGCGGCAAAAAGTATGAATATATTCCGGCGCTGAATGCCTCGCCGGAACATATCGATATGATGCTAAAACTTACGGAAGCGTACCGCTGATATTAGCGCAACTGCCTGGTAAAGAAGTCCGCGCCGTCGCGTAGCGCTTCATCGGCAGATTTCATCATGCGTGAGTAGTGCAGAAAGGCGTGCAGCGTGCCGGGATACATTTTGTATTCGCAGGGCTGCTGGTGCGCCTGAAGCGTCTGGAAGAGCAGACGGCTGTCGTCGATCAGCGGGTCAAACTCCGCGCCAGCGATAAAGCAGGGCGGCACGTCGCGCGTCAGGTCGTTGTTGAACAGGCAATAGTACGGCGACTCGCGATCGTCGGCATCTCGCAAATACATTTTTTCGTACATCTCCAAATCCTGGCGGCTGAGACCGTCCCACTCACCGCCCATCAGCCGACGACTCACCGAGTCCTGCAAGCCATACAGGCCGTACCACAACAGCACACCTGCCACTGTTCCACAGTGAATCTGCTTATCCCGCAACCACAGCGCGCTGGCGAGTGCCAGCAAGGCGCCAGCGGAATCGCCGGCAAAGCCAATTTGCGTCATGTTCAACTGATAGTCGTCCGCCTGCTGATAAAAGAACTGACAGGCAGCAATGATTTCTTCAAGAGCTTGCGGAAAGCGCGCTTCAGGCGAGAGCGAATAGTCGACGCCGATTACCGTACACTGGGTATAGTTTGCCAGCAGGCGCATGATGCGATCATGGGTATCCAGATTCCCGAGAATACAACCGCCACCGTGCAGGTAAAACAGCGTGGCATGGCTGTCCGGCGTTGGGCTATACAGGCGTGTTGTCACCTCTCCCCATGCCGTGGGGATGGCATATTCCCGCGTTGGCATTTGCGGTGCGTCCGCGTTCCAGAAACGGCGCTCAAGAATGTAGTGTTGGCGCATCGCTGGCACGTCATCCGCGGCAGGCCAGGGAGGCAAATCGTCCTGCCGGACATTCAGCACCGCACGCATCTCGTCTGAAATACTCGCCAGTACGGGAAGTTTATTCTCTGGTTTCATAAAACGCTCCTTGTGAAATCGAACCATTGTAAAAGCTTTCGTCGTGGAAACTGCGATCCGTTCGTCCGTTATTGAAACTCTGTCGTCCTGAGGGGAATGTGCTACCATGCACCGCTCCGTTAGCCACCCGTAAAAACAGCCATGAAATTTCCCGGTAAACGCAAATCCAAACACTATTTTCCTGTCAATGCACGCGATCCGCTGTTGCAACAAATCCAGCCTGAAAACGAAACCAGCGCCGCGTGGGTGGTGGGGATCGATCAAACACTCGTGGATATTGAAGCGAAAGTCGATGACGCATTTGTGCAACGCTATGGACTGAGCGCCGGGCATTCACTGGTGATTGAGGATGATGTGGCGGAGGCGTTGTATCAGGAACTGGTGCGTGAAAATCTGATCACCCATCAGTTTGCCGGTGGCACCATTGGTAACACCATGCACAACTACTCCGTGCTGGCCGATGACCGTTCGGTGCTGCTGGGCGTGATGTGCAGCAACATCGAAATTGGTAGCTATGCCTACCGCTATCTGTGCAACACCTCCAGTCGGACCGACCTCAACTATCTGCAGGGCGTCGACGGGCCAATAGGCCGCTGCTTTACTCTGATAGGCGAATCCGGTGAGCGTACCTTCGCCATCAGCCCCGGGCACATGAATCAACTGCGCGCAGAAAGCATTCCGGAGGCGGTGATCGCCGGGGCATCGGCGCTGGTGCTGACCTCGTATCTGGTGCGCTGTAAGCCGGGCGAACCGATGCCGGAAGCCACCATGAAGGCTATTGAGTATGCGAAAAAACACAATGTGCCGGTGGTGCTGACGCTCGGAACCAAATTTGTCATCGCCGATAACCCACAATGGTGGCAGGATTTCCTCAAAGAGAACGTTTCAATCCTGGCGATGAATGAAGAAGAGGCTGAAGCGCTAACCGGGGAAAACGATCCGCTGCTGGCGTCTGACAGAGCGCTGGATTGGGTTGATCTGGTGTTGTGTACCGCCGGACCGGTAGGGCTGTACATGGCAGGCTTTACTGAAGAAGAGGCCAAACGCAAAACCCAGCATCCGCTGCTGCCTGGTGCGATTGCTGAATTTAACCAGTATGAGTTCAGCCGCGCGATGCGCCATAAAGACTGTCGCAATCCACTACGCGTCTATTCTCATATTGCGCCGTATATGGGTGGCCCGGAAAAGATCATGAACACCAACGGCGCAGGCGATGGTGCGCTGGCGGCGCTTCTGCACGATATTACCGCCAACAGTTACCATCGCTCGAACGTGCCGAATTCCAGTAAGCATAAGTTCACCTGGCTGACCTATTCATCGCTCGCTCAGGTGTGTAAATATGCGAACCGTGTGAGTTATCAGGTGCTGAATCAGCACTCACCGCGGCTGACGCGTGGGTTGCCTGAGCGTGAAGATAGCCTCGAAGAGTCGTACTGGGATCGTTAAGTCCTCATGCCGGATGGCGGCGAAAACGCCTTATCCGGCCTACCGTTGCCGTTATCGGTGTCATTACGTAGGCCTGATAAGCGAAGCGCCATCAGGCAAAAATCCTCATGCCGGATGGCGGCGTAAACGCCTTATCCGGCCTACCGTTGCCGTTATCGGTGTCATCACGTAGGCCTGATAAGCGAAGCGCCATCAGGCAAGAATCCTCATGCCGGATGGCGGCGTAAACGCCTTATCCGGCCTACAGACAGGACTCACCGTGCTGGGTAACGATGATCACCCCGTAACCACGTCACCCGCGGGAGGTGTTTCCAGCAGTTCCAGCATCGTTCGGGCGATTTCGCGCTCGCCCATCACGACCTGATTCGCCCCGCGTTCGGTAATGTATTCCACTTCATCGTCATAATGGGCACGGGCGATAATTTCAATATTCGGGCATTTTTCACGGGCAGAAGCGACAATTTCGCCGGCCTCATAGCCATTCGGGATCGTGAGGATTAGCCAGCGTGCGCACTCAAGATGTGCCAGAGTCATAATCTCTTCATTGGCGGCATTTCCCAGCACCGCGCGGATCCCGCGCTCGCGTAGCTCATCAACCCGGGTACGTGATGTTTCAATCACCACCAGTGGAATGCCCGCCTTCATCAGCTTCTCACCAAGCAAACTGCCGACGCGGCCAAAGCCGACCAGCAGCGCATGATTGCAGATATCCACCGGAATTTGCTTCTCTTCTTCAATAGCCTCTTCCAGCGTCTGCTCTTCCAGCGTCTCGGTTTTTGCCAGATATTTTTCCAGCAGCGCAAACAGCACCGGGTTGAGCATTATCGACAGGATCGCTCCTGCCAGCACCAGATTCTGCCCTTCCTGCGGCAGCAGGTTCAGCGCCATCCCCAGACCGGCGAGAATAAAGGCGAATTCACCAATCTGCGCCAGGCTGGCGGCGATGGTCAGCGCGGTACGCGGCGAGTGACCAAACAGACGCACCAGGAAAAAGGCGGCGACCGACTTACCAAAGATAATGATGGCAAGCGTTGCCAGTACGGCCAGCGGTTGTTGGATCAGAATCAGCGGATCAAACAGCATACCGACGGAGACAAAGAACAGGACGGCAAACGCGTCGCGCAGCGGCAGGGTATCGTGGGCCGCGCGGTGACTCAGTTCTGATTCGTTCAGCACCATACCGGCAAAGAACGCGCCCAGCGCGAAGGAGACATCAAACAGTTCAACGGCGCCGAAAGCAATGCCCAGCGCCAGCGCCAGCACGGAAAGAGTAAACAGCTCGCGGGAGCCGGTTGCCGCGCTACGCGCCATAATCCACGGCACCAGACGGCGCCCCACCAACATCATGATAGCGATAAAGGCGATAACTTTACCGATGGTCATGCCCATGTCGACCGCCAGCGAGGCGAAGCCGACGTCACCTTTTTCCACCATTCCGGCAACGGCGGGTAGCAGCACCAGCGTCAGGACCATTACCAGATCTTCAACAATCAGCCAGCCGATGGCTATCTGCCCTCGCTGACTGTCGACAAGCTGCCGTTCCTCAAGCGCACGCAGCAGCACCACGGTACTGGCGGTTGAAAGACATAAACCAAAGACGATGCCGGTCATCAACGACCAACCCAGCACGGCGGAAAGCGCCATACCCAACAGCGTCGCCACGGCTATCTGGGCGATCGCGCCGGGAATGGCGATTGACTTTACCGCCATCAAATCCTTCAGTGAAAAGTGCAGACCGACACCGAACATCAGCAAAATAACGCCAAGTTCAGCGAGTTCCGGTGCCAGTTTAGTATCAGCGACAAAGCCTGGCGTAAAAGGACCAGCCAGAACGCCCGCTAACAGATATCCCACCAGAGGAGAAATACGCAGTTTGTTGGCAAGCATGCCGAGTATAAAAGCGAGCACAAGGCCGCCAACAATGGTGGTGATAAGCGGGGTGGCGTGATGCATTCCGTCTCCTTTGGTAGCTGATTTCCACGATTTCAGGTAATAGTTTATGACAATTTTGATTATTATGTTTATGAATAATTGTTGAATTTTGAATAAAACTGCAATTCGAGGCGAAAAAGGCACGGATCGGAAAACGTGTGGGCTGGAGAGAGAGCAAAGGCTTATGGCAGCAGGCGGTGAGGGCGGCTAAAGTTTAGCTTTAGCCGCAAGAAATTCAGGATTTATGCCGGTTATCAGGCAGGAATATGGTCAGTATCCCAAGAAGTGGCAGGAAAGCACAGATTTTATAGACTAACTCGATACTGGTATGGTCTGCGATCAGACCTAATACCGCTGCTCCCAGACCACCCATTCCGAAGGCGAAACCAAAAAACAGACCAGAAACCATGCCGATACGACCCGGGAGTAGCTCCTGTGCATACACCAGAATGGCGGAAAACGCAGAGGCGAGGATAAAACCAATGATCACCGTTAAAATGCCGGTCCAGTGCAGCGTGGCATAAGGCAAAACTAGCGTAAACGGCGCAACACCGAGGATAGAGCCCCAAATTACATATTTTCTGCCAATCTTATCGCCTAAAGGCCCGCCGATTACCGTTCCTGCCGCTACTGCAAACAGGAAGGCAAAGAGGTGAAACTGGGCGTTTTGTACCGATAATCCGAATTTTTGCATCAGATAAAAGGTGTAATAGCTGCTGATACTCGCCATATAGAAGTATTTGGAGAAAATCAGGATTAGCAGGACGCTGACGGCGAGGATCACCTTATTGCGCGGCAGTGGATTGATAACCGTTGCTTTTGGTTTTCCCTTGCTCATGCGATGCTGCGCAGCATACCAGCGGCTGATCTGCGCCAGCACGACAATGGCCAGTAGCGCGGCGAGGACAAACCAGGCCACATTGCCTTTACCGTAGGGGGGCGATAATCACCGCCGCCAGCAACGGGCCAAGGGAGCTGCCGAAGTTACCGCCTACCTGGAAGATGGACTGGGCAAGACCGTGACGTCCACCCGAGGCCATACGCGCCACGCGAGAGGATTCCGGGTGAAATACTGAAGAGCCGGTGCCGACCAACGCGGCGGCCAGCAGCACGGTGGCAAAACTGCCCGCCATTGCCAGCAGCACCAGACCGCTCAGCGTAAAGCACATGCCAATCGGCAGTGACCACGGCATTGGGTATTTGTCGGTCCAGTAGCCAACCACCGGCTGCAGCAGCGAAGAGGCCAACTGGAAGGTCAGGGTGATCATCCCTATCTGCATAAAGGTCAGTGAGAATTCGGACTGTAAGAGCGGATAGATCGCCAGAATTAACGACTGAATCATGTCATTAAGCAGGTGAGACAGGCTGATCGCGCCTAAAATGCCGAACGACGTACGGGCTTTAGCCACTGGCGCGGACGCACCAGGTGCTGGCTGGGTTTGTTCACTCATTGCCATAAAAAAGTCACTTCTGTCTGATTTGCGATGTATGCGCTTTAGCCTTCACGCTACCCGGATGCAGCGTGAATACGGTTGCGCACAGGGGAATATCGTCATTGTGATTATTACCTGACTAACATACCTGCGGACACGGTTTGAAGGAAGTCTCAATTCTGAAAACTTATTCGACTATTATTTCAGATAATTGTAATTTCAGCCGAGTGAAGGAATCAGGGAGAGAAACATGAAATTTTTGAAACGGGGTGTGGCGCTGGCACTGTTCGCCGCATTCACGCTGGCAAGTCAGCCTGCTCAGGCTTACGAAAAAGATAAAACCTATAAAATCACCATTCTCCATACCAACGATCATCATGGCCATTTCTGGCGCAGCGAATACGGTGAGTACGGTCTGTCGGCGCAAAAAACGCTGGTGGACGGGATTCGTCGGGAGGTGGCTGCCGAAGGCGGGAGCGTCCTGCTGCTGTCGGGCGGCGATATCAACACCGGCGTACCCGAATCGGATCTACAGGATGCTGAACCTGACTTTCGTGGGATGAACCTGATCGGTTATGACGCAATGGCGGTCGGCAACCACGAATTTGATAATCCGCTCACCGTGCTGCGCCAGCAGGAAAAATGGGCGAAGTTCCCGTTTCTCTCGGCCAACATCTATCAGAAAAGCACCGGCGAACGCCTGTTTAAACCCTGGGCGATTTTTAAACGCCAGGATTTGAAAATCGCGGTCATCGGTCTGACCACCGATGACACGGCGAAAATCGGCAACCCTGAATTTTTCACTGATATCGAATTCCGCAAACCAGCGGAAGAGGCAAAGGTGGTCATTCAGGAACTGCAAATGAATGAAAAGCCCGACATCATGATTGCGACCACTCATATGGGCCATTATGACAATGGCAACCACGGTTCAAATGCGCCGGGCGATGTCGAAATGGCGCGGAGTCTGCCAGCGGGTGCGCTGGCGATGATTGTGGGTGGTCACTCACAGGACCCGGTGTGCATGGCTGCGGAAAACAAAAAGCAGGTCGATTACGTTCCTGGCACACCTTGCGCGCCGGACAAACAGAACGGCATCTGGATTGTTCAGGCTCACGAATGGGGGGAAATACGTGGGCCGCGCTGACTTTGAGTTCCGCAACGGCGAGATGAAAATGGTCAACTACCAGCTAATTCCGGTAAACCTGAAGAAGAAAGTGACCTGGGAAGACGGGAAAAGTGAGCGCGTACTTTACACCCCGGAAATCGCTGAAAATGCGCAGATGCTCTCGCTGCTGTCACCGTTCCAGAATAAAGGTAAAGCCCAACTGGATGTGAAAATCGGTACGGTGAACGAACGTCTGGAGGGGGGATCGCAGCAAAGTTCGTTTCGAACAAACCAATATGGGACACCTGATTTTGGCGGCGCAAATGGCGCGTACCGGTGCGGATTTCGGCGTCATGAGCGGCGGCGGCATTCGTGACTCGATTGACGGCGGGGATATCACCTATAAAAGCGTGCTGAAGGTTCAGCCGTTTGGCAACGTTGTCGTCTATGCCGATATGAGCGGTCAGGACGTGACAGACTACCTGACCGCTGTAGCACAGATGAAACCGGACTCCGGCGCCTATCCGCAGTTTGCCAACGTCAGCTTTGTCGCGAAAGACGGTAAGCTCAACGCTCTGAAAATTAACGGCGAACCGGTTGACCCGGCGAAAACCTACCGTATGGCGACGCTCAGTTTTAACGCCACCGGCGGCGACGGCTATCCGCGCATTGATAACAAACCGGGGTACGTCAATACCGGTTTTATCGATGCGGAGGTGCTGAAGGAGTACATCCAAAAAAACTCACCGCTGGATGCGAACGCGTATGCGCCGAAGGGGGGAAGTCAGCTGGCAGTAACCAGGCGGAGTGCCGGATGGCGGTGCGGGCACCTTATCCGGCCGACAGGTCAGTACGGTTTCCAGGCCGGATAAGACGCGTTCGTCGCCATCCGGCACAAATACGCATTTAGTCCCGGCGGGCGATATCGGCGAATTTCGCGCCCAGAATAGTGGCCAAATCGCCTGCCGCCAGTTCAATGTCCAGTCCGCGTTTACCGCCAGAGATAAAAATGGTGTCAAACGTCCGGGCTGGCGCATCGATCAGCGTCGGCAACCGTTTTTTCTGCCCCAGCGGACTGATCCCACCGACCAGATAACCGGTTGTGCGTTGCGCAACCAGCGGATCGGCCATATCAACCTTTTTTTGCGCCCAGCGCCCTGGCGACTTTTTTCAGATCCAGTTGCCCGGCTACGGGGGGTGACCGCAACCGCCAGATGTTTCATATCGCCATTCACGGCAACCAGCAGCGTTTTGTACACCTGATCGGCATTTAACCCTAACTTGCGCACTACCTCATCACCGAAGTTGGTCTCGGCGGGGTCGTGGTCGTAGGTATGGATCCTGAACGGAATATTATTTTTTTCGAGTAATTTAACGGCGGGTGTCATAACTATTTTTCCTGGCTAAACCAAATGACAAGTCAAGCGTATCTCTGACGAATGTTCGAAATATAGTACCATCTTGCGCAATTATGTTGGCAGGATGCAGAGTTTGAGCGACAATCGACATACACCGTCGCATTAAGCGACGGGATAATAATAATGATGAAATTCCTCTTTGACGGGCCAATAGAAATATTGGCCACTTTTTTTACCGCATCAGCTCCACTAAATTCCCTTCTCCATAAAGGTGCAGTGCACCGACGGCGACTACATAGCGCCCCGCCGGCAGCGCCGACAAACGTTCCCGCCAGGCGATATTGCGCTGATGCATCAGCACATCGTACAGCGACTGACTGAAGGTGTTCGGCAGAGTCAGGTGATTGTCGTACGGCGGGGAGTCAAGCCACCAGCTCATCATCTGTTGCAACAGACGGGCATTGGTATGCCAGTGCGTTAGCGTATCCTCCAGCAGCGCCAGGCCGTTATCCGGCAGCTCACACAACAGTGCAATCTGGCTGGCAGCACCTTCCAGTTCAATCACCGGTTTTGCTGCCTTTTTTAGCCGCCTGCAACAGTTGATAATCAATACCGTACTCCGGGCGTAACCCCAACTGCTGCGCCTGCGTCGCCTGTAATACCATCGCGATTTGCCACAGCGGTTGCGTAGAGAACAGGGAAGGAGAGATCCCCAGTTCATCGGTCGCGCTATACAGATTGCGCAACTGCTCCTCGCTGATGCGTTCTTCCAGCGCGGCAAATTCGGGTAGGTCGGCAAAAGGGCTGTCATTGCCGGAGACGTCGGCTTCAACAATTAACGCATCGGCGTTGTGAAGCTTTTTGAGCAGCCTGGCAGGAAGAGGGGACATGTCGCGGCTGCCCATATGAATGCTGCCAATCAGATGGAAATGGCGGTGGCCGGGCAATGAAACATCAATGGCGGGCCAGGTATAGCGATTGCCGGATAACCCAGCGAAGAACGTTTTTACCCGGTAAAACAGATCCATGCGGCCTCCCTAAGTCATTCCCCATGCTAGCGCGTGGTCCGGGAGTGCGCAATGTGTGAATTGCCGGATGGTGGCGCTAAAGCGCCTCATCCGGCCTTGCCGTTTCACATTCACGCAGTAGGCCGGATAAGCGTCAGCGCCATCCGGCATCGCTTACTCTTTCGGTTTAAAACGCAGCAGTCGGTTCGCGTTGCTCACCACGGTAATGGAGGAGAGCGCCATTGCCGCGCCGGCTACCACCGGGTTGAGCAGCGTTCCGGTGAACGGCCACAGGATGCCCGCCGCAACCGGGATCCCGATGCTGTTGTAAATAAACGCTCCGAGCAGGTTCTGCTTCATATTACGCAGCGTCGCGCGGGAGATGGACAGCGCATCCGCTACGCCCATCAGGCTATGACGCATCAGGGTAATTGCAGCGGTTTCAATCGCCACGTCGCTGCCACCGCCCATCGCAATCCCAACATCCGCCTGTGCCAGCGCGGGAGCGTCGTTGATGCCGTCACCGACCATCGCCACCTGGCGGCCCTGACTTTGCAGACGCTTAATGGCATCGGCCTTACCGTCCGGCAGAACGCCGGCAATGACCTCATCAATCCCCGCTTCTTTGGCGATCGCATTAGCGGTTGTGGGGTTATCACCGGTTAGCATCACCAGACGATAGCCAGCGCGGTGCAACCGCTGAAGGGCTGCCACGCTGTCGCTACGCAAAGGATCGCGCACGGCCAGCAGTGCCGCCGCTTTGCCATCAATTGCCAGTAGCACCGGTGTAGCGCCCTGAGAGGCCTGGGCAGACATCTCGGCTTCCAGTTCGCGGGTATCCACCTGCTGTTCGTTCAGCAGAGCCTGATTACCTAACAGCAGCGTGTGACCTTGCGCTTCGCCGCTAACGCCTAATCCCCGCAGAGTACGGAAACCATTAACCTGCGGCAGTGCCACGTCACCGGCTTTGTCGAGAATTGCCCGTGCCAGCGGGTGGCTGGAACCTTGCTCAAGCGCGGCGGCGAGGCGTAACGCCTGTGCCTCGTCGATAACGCCAACGGTCTTAACCGCCACCACCTGCGGTTTACCTTCGGTCAACGTCCCGGTTTTATCAAAGACGACCGTGTCGAGTGTGCTGGCGCGTTGCAGCGCATCGGCATCGCGTACCAATACACCAAACTCTGCGGCACGTCCGACGCCGGAAATGATCGACATCGGTGTCGCCAGACCCAGCGCACACGGACAGGCAATAATCAGTACCGTGGTCGCAATCACCAGGGTGTAGACAATTTGTGGAGCCGGGCCGAAGAAGTACCAGATGCCCGCGCTGATCAGCGCAATCACGACCACAACCGGAACAAACACCGCGGAAATTTTATCGGCCATCTGACCGATTTCCGGCTTACTGCTCTGCGCCTGGCGCACCATACGGATAATGCGCGACAGGGTAGTGTGGCTGCCTACCGCGCTGGCGCGGAACAGCACGCTGCCATCCTGCACGACGGTCCCGGCATGCACGCTGTCGCCTTCCCCTTTTTGTTGCGGGATAGGTTCACCGGTGAGCATTGCTTCATCAAGCCAGGCTTCGCCCTGGGTGATTTCACCGTCAACCGGGACGCGGTCGCCGGTGGTCAGACGCAACAGCATACCTGGCTGAACCTCTGCCAGCGGTACGCTTTTTTCACCGTCTTCTGTCACCACTCGCGCCGTTGGCGGCGTGAGATCGAGTAATTTTTCCAGCGCCTTAGACGAACGCTGACGCGCGCGGGCTTCCAGCATATGTCCGAGGTTAATCAGACCAATGATCATCGCGCTGGCTTCATAATAAAGATGACGCGCTTCCATCGGGAACCACTGCGGCCACAGGTTAACGCTAATTGAGTACAACCAGGCGACGCCGGTCCCCAACGCGACCAGGGTGTCCATGGTGGCAGTGCCATTCATCAGGCTTTTCCACGCGCTGCGGTAAAAATGTCCACCGGCAAACACCATCACGGCGAGCGTCGCCAGACCAATCGCCAGCCACAGGCTGCGGTTGTCGGCGGTCACCATCATGTTATCGCCCATCATTCCCCAGACCATCACCGGCACACCCACCAGCAGGGCGACAATCGCCTGCCAGCGGAAGCGTTTCATCGTGGCGATGGCGGTTTCCTGTTGACGCTCCCGGCGTTTGATATCATCTTCAATCGCCTCCGCGCCATAGCCGGCTTTTTCCACCGCCTGGACTAAATCGGCGGCGGACGCACTGCCCATCACCAGCGCAGTACGTTCCGCGAGATTTACCCGTGCCTGTGTGACCCCCGGGACGCTTTGCAGCGCATTCTGTACCCGGGAAACACAGCTGGCGCAGCTCATGCCGCTTAGCAGCAGCTGTTGGCTCTCATCTTCAACCGTTGCTGCCGGAAGCTCAGGAGGGACCGCTGCCAGCGCTTCCGACGGGATTGATGACTCCGTCAGCGGTTTAGCCTTTGGGTGGCTTAACTCTGCGCCGTAACCGGCTTGTTTGATGGTGTCGATAAGCGCTTCGGCGCTGGCAGTACCGGTGACATGCGCTTCGGTAACGGTGACTTCTGCTTGTTCAACGTCCGGGCGCTGTTCAAGACTCTCTTTTACGCGTTTGACGCAGTGACCGCAGGACAGGCCGTCCAGAGTCAGGTCGATAGTTTGAGACATCATTCCACTCCTTTATAACAGGGATTAACTGACTGTGATAAAGGTTAAACCTTCCAGCAAGGGGAAGGTCAAGTGTTTAAATTGCTGATTGACAGGAATTTAAAATTAGCGTCCATACTTCGACAAAAGTGTCCATATTACAATGACAAAGCTGTGAGCCGATGCGTAAGTCACAACAGTGATGATTCACCATTGATGAAAGAGATGTTAACATCCACAAAAGTAATGAGATTAAACAAGAAAAATAATGAAATATATACTTGAATATGGATTCTATCTTAGCATATTAATTGTGACCGTCTATATTACATCGAGGTCTTTGGGTATTAAACCGCAAAAGCATAAGTATGCCGCTCTTGATGGTTTGCGCGGAATTTGCGCTGCTATGGTTGCCGTCTTTCATTTATATTGGCGTGCTGGCGGGGAATCTGATTTCTATTGGTCTCTTGATTATATTGCTAGTAATATTAAAAGATCTATATATTTAACTGGTGAGTTATCTGTCGGTGTGTTTTTTTATGCTTTCTGCATTTCTATTTTTTAGAAAAGCACTTGCGGAATCATTTAATGTTAAAGATTTCGCTATTTCACGGTTTATGAGGATATACCCACCAGTAATTGCAACGTTGTTTATAATTTACATTACAACATTTATCATGAGTGTGGGGGGGACACACTCCTGTTTGGGAATGGTTTATATCGTCACTTCCTTTTATTTTCAAGGCACCCGGAGCGGATATCAATGGTATGTCTCTTCAGATTGCCACGTCTGGTGTTTTTTGGACATTAGTGTGGGAGTTACGCCTGTACTTTGCGATACCATTTATATATATAATTATGAAAAAAATAAAGTATAAGGAAGTATTTGTCGTTTCTCTAATGGTGCTTGTCTTAGGTTATAAATATCTCATTGGTAATGAGCAGTACTTGAGTTATATCATGTATTTTCTTGCGGGTTTTTTGGTTGCAACAATAAAAACCAACAAAAGGCCGTCAGATCTAATATGCGTATTGTTGCTTTTTTTTAGCCTTATATTTTACCAGGCATGCTTATAACACAACAACTCCACTTTATATGTTTGTTGTGTTTTATACAATTAAGTGCGGGTGTGATTACTTTGGATTGCTAACTTCACGTCCCATTACTATGCTTGGAACATGTAGCTTTTCTCTTTATTTAATTCACGGGATTACTCAAACAATATCGAAACATTATTTATATAGTTATGGTGATTATATTTGGCAAATTTGCGCCATGGTTACAGCGGGTATAGTTGCGCCTGTTATGTATAAGTATGTTGAGAGTAGAAGCACTGTGTTCAAACGGCGGTACGAACAGGCAGCAAAGCAATAAGCTTTTCCCTTTTGCCCTGTGTTGTGTAGGCATCAGTATGCGGTCAGTATGTTCCGCAAAACGACGCTAGCGGGCGCGGTTTAGCGCTACGCTGCACTGTTTACTGGATGCGGTGAGCTAGACTTCCCTGTGTGGAATGTCCGCATAGTGTCCTTACACTGGGACCAATACGGGTGTTTTGAGGGCGAGTTAAGTTTAAAAATACTGAATTGGCGCAGTGCCTTGCGGTACTGCGCTTCTTGAAAACCTTCCAGCAAGGGGAAGGTCAAGGGATTTATTGTCACCCTGTTTTTTTAATGTTCCAGTGCGATAGCGCAAACATGATCGAGCGTAGAAAGATTGTTGTAAAGTTCCGGTAAGGTCATTTTTTTTCTAATCACGACTTTAAGGTTAACTTCTATTTTTCCCTTTTTTGACATCGCGGATGGTGATCGCTTCAATAATGTTTTTTTTGCTGATTAATACTTTCTACCAGCGTTTGTAGCCCGGATTTTTCGTCAAGAATAACGCGAATTTTTACTTTACCTGGCAATTGATTTTTGGTTTGTAAAAAGATAACAAAATAGCTGAGTTTTATGGCCAGCAGGAATAAACCCGTGGCAAGCAGAGCATGCATATAAAAACCAGCGCCACTGGTAATTCCCACACCCGCAGAAGCCCAAACGATAGCGGCGGTTGTCAGGCCGGATATGGCGTCATCATGGCGATGAAGGATAACTCCCGCACCGAGAAAGCCTACGCCGCTGATAATTTGTGCGGCCAGACGCATCGGATCGCTACGTATATTCATCGAGATTTCCGCGTAATACTCTGCGGACTGAATAGAGACAACTGTGAGAACGCAGCTGGCGACGGAAATAATGACGCACGTTTTAAATCCGACAGGCTTTCCTTTCGATTCCCTTTCCAGACCGATGATCCCACCGAGGATAAAAGCGACGCAAATTTTGCCCAGGGTAATTAACAGAGATTCTCCTTCACCGAATAAGAGGAAGGATAACGTATTCATATTTCCTCCGGAAAAACTCACTCCGAACAGCGTACAACGGTCTCCATTTCTGACCCGTAACGCTATGCGCGGTAGGTATGGATATAGTGCTCAATCAGCGAAAGAAGTCGCGGGTTATCGATGCTTTGCAGAATTTTTATCCGCTCACCTGTTGGTTCCGGGATCCCCACATTAAGGCGCAATGTGTCACGTCCATAGCGACAGGTCATACCGCGCGTAATGCCTTCAAGAGAAACATCCAGATAATCTTCCTCCATCGTGGCAAGAGAGGGTTCCAGTAACCAGGCAACGGTTAACGCGTCGTGGATCCAGCATCCGGGAAGATTGCGGGTTTGCATCGAGTAGGTGATCCACGGGCGAATGGTCTGCGCCAGATAGCGGCTAAGTCCGTTTTCAGCTTTTGCCAGACGATCCAAATCGGCGTGAAGCATTTGGGTTTTTGTTGTCACATCCATCGGCACCAGCGTGACGGGCGCACCGCTGGTGAGCACCGCATGAGCCGCCTCAGGGTCCAGACCAAAATTGGTATCTTTCAGATAGCCCGGAACATTGAATACGCCGCCCATAACGACGATATTTTTGACCGAGTGAACAATCTCCGGGTAAAGCTGCAGGGCAATGGCCACATTGGTGAGAGGGCCGGTAGCAACCAGTGTGATTTCGCCGGGGTTATGACAGATGAGTTCACCCATTGCCTCAGGCGCATAGGGTTTCACCTTCTGGCACAACGCCGGGGCAGGAACATTCGACCAGAGTTGTCGTAAGCCAGCATAATCAACGCCATGATCCAATTTCTCACGCCACGGTTGCGGATCTTCCCGGAGCGCACGAGAGGCACCACGGTAGAGCGCGACGGGAATACCCAGTTGCGTAATCAGATCATTAGCGACGGCATATCCCACGTCTACCGGCGTATTTCCTGCAACAGTGGTGATCATCTCCAAATCGATTTGCGGAGCGGCAATCGCCAGCGCCAGCGCCAGGCCGTCATCGATATTGGCGCCGGGAATGCCATTGCCCGGATCACAGTCAATAATGATACGCATCGATTCATTCTTCTGTTTTTTCGGGTTGTACTTTATGTCCCTGGCAGCCACACGATTCTCCTGTTCGTAAATAAAACTCAAATTCAACGCGGCGAACCTCGCCATCCCAATTCTTTAGCATGTCAATGGCTGCACGGGCCATCTTATCGACCGGTTGTCGGACAGCGGTTAAAGAAGGGACGTTGTAAGCCGATTCTTGTGTTGCGTTAAAGCAGACCAGAGCCACATCTTCAGGAACGCGCAACCCGTGTTCCGCCAGCGCGCGTAAACAACCGAGCGCCTGCTGCTCATTCGTCGCGAACAGCGCGCGCGGCGGCTGGCTCTGCAGCATACGTTTTGTCGCCTCGTAACCTCCGGCGCGGGTATAGTTGGTCGAAAAAATCCATGAGGGATTGACCACTAACGATGAGGCTTCCAGCGCCTGCTGCCAGCCCCGGATACGATCCTGCGTATTCAGCATTTCACGTGGACCACAAATGATACCGATGTCGCGGTATCCGTGATCAATAAGATGTTGTGTGACCTGCATCGCCGCCAGTTGTTCATCAACCTGGATAACGCTGACGTTAAGTCCGGGATCCACGCGATCGAGCATGACGCAGGGCGTACCGCTCTCCTGAATCAAATTGATATAAGGATGGCGATCAACGCTGGTGTAGATCAGTCCGTCAACCTGGCGGTGCAGCATATTATTAATCAGTTCACGTTCACGGCAGCTATTGTCACCAGCATCACCCAGCAGGAGTACTTTGCCATCAGCAAATGCTTCGTGTTGCAGAGCATGAGCCATAGAGGCGATAAACGGGTTCGAGATGTCCGGTGCGACAAGCCCATACGTTTGTGTACTCCCTGAAGCGAGCGCGCGAGCGATGCCATTGGGTCGATAGCCGGTTTTCTTAATGGCCTGCAGGACACGTTGTCGGGTCGCCTCGGCAACGGGACGCGGACCATTATTAATAACGTAACTCACGACAGCGACGGATGTTCCCGCTTCTTTTGCCACGTCAGAACGTGTTACGCGTTGTGAATGTGATTGAGTCACGAGGCACCTACCTGATTGCGTTCAGAGTGATTTTTTCCAGACAGCATAAGGCGTTATGACCCAAAAATCTTGGGTAAAGAACGCGTATCTCACGTTCTGCGGCCTCAAATTGCATCCTCGGGTAAATTAAGATCCCGCCCGCGGGTCTCTGGAGCAAAGAAAGTGGTTACCAGTCCAATTGCGGCCATCAGGGCGAAATAAAGCGCGATCGGCCACCAGTGTCCGTAAAACGAGAGCAGTGCAGAGGCGATAAGCGGCGCCGTCCCGCCAGACATAATCGAACCGAGCTCTTTGGCAAATGCCATTTTGGTATAACGATTCGTGACACCGAAAAGCTCAACGCCCCATGCAGCCTGAACACCGAAAATACCCAGTGACGCGATTCCCATCCCGGTAATGATCGTTGGGATAACAATCCACGGCTCACGGGAATCCAGCAGCATAAATGCCGGAAAGGCATACAGGATCAGTAACAAGCAGAACCAACGATAGATGATCCGTCTGCCGAATCGATCGGAAAGCCAGCCCGCCAGAGGAATAATGGCGAATCCCAGAACCGACGCGATAAACACCGCCACAGTCGGTACAGACTTATCCACCATCAGCACCTTAGCGACATAGCCAATGATAAATCCCTGAGCGAGGTAGGAAGGACCATTCTCGCCTATGCGTAATCCAACCATGGTCCAGAACGCACGGGTCCGTTTCCAGAAGCTACGTGTGTCATGTTGTTGCTGCGCTTTTCCCTCGCGAAGAACCTTTTCTCGCTCGGCCTGCAGAAGGGCTTTTTGACGTTCAAAGACGGGCGTTTCGCGCATATGGCGACGAATTAATAGCGCTGCGGCGGCAATAAGAATGCTGCAAAGAAAAGGAATACGCCATCCCCAGCTTAATAAGTCATCTTTGTCCATTTGCAGGACGATGAGCCAAACCAGCGAAGCCAGTAATGTTCCGCTGTTCGAGCCCAGCGCGATAATCGAAGAAACCAGCCCACGGCGTTTTACGGGAGCATACTCACCGAGCATCACGGTACCGCCTGAAAGCTCCGCTCCGGCCCCCAGGCCCTGAGAAAATCGAAGAATTACCAGACATACCGGCGCCCAGACGCCAATCTGGGCGTAGCTTGGGATTAAACCGATTAGCATGGTCGACATGCCCATCAATCCAATGGTGATAACCATGACAATCTTGCGGCCATGTTTATCGCCTATCCAGCCGAACAGCAATGCACCGATAGGGCGAGCAATAAACCCAACAGAATAGGCGGCAAAACTGGAAAGTAACGCCATGACCGGTGTCGCTTCCGGAAAAAAAACATCGCCAAAGATAATGCCTGCGGCAAGGCCGTACAGAGCAAAATCGGCATACTCCATCGTGGTGCCTAACCAGCAGGAAAAGGTGGCTCGCCAAAACTCGCGGCGTCCCTCGGGGGTTTCCAGCCGCTCCTGAGCGGCCTGTTGGTTATCCGTCAGGGGAACAGAGGATGAATGCGTGTTCATAAGAACTCCTTGAAGTTATCTGTCGACATACGTCACAGGTTGATACGCTTCGTGTTCTACTCGCGTAGATATTATGTTTTTACCGGAGATAAATAAATCTACCCGCGTAGAATTACCAGCTAAAAGAACTGAAATTGCGAAAGCGATCACTTATAACAAGCCATTGTTACAAAAAAAGGTCTCACGGCTTCGATGTTCTTCACTGTTTATGACGTTCGAACGATCGGCGGTTTCGGAGAAAATTTGAACGTGGCAGAGATGTCGCTTATCGCGAATGAAATGAGATGAGGCTGTTGGCATCAACAGGGATGAGGGTGTGCGGTGTCAGCCACAAGTACGTTATAATGACGCCATGCCACAGCTTAAGATGCGGAGGATGTGTGAATATCAGCGATGTTGCTAAAAAAAACCGGTTTAACCACAAAAGCGATTCGCTTTTATGAAGAAAAAGGGCTGGTCACGCCGCCGCTGCGTAGCGAAAACGGTTATCGCACTTACGGGCAACAGCATCTCAATGAACTGACGCTACTGCGCCAGGCGCGTCAGGTCGGATTCAACCTTGAAGAGTGTGGCGAGCTGGTGAACCTGTTTAACGATCCAGGACGTCACAGCGCGGATGTCAAAAAAGCGGACGCTGGAGAAAGTGGCGGAAATTGAGCGCCATATCAGCGAACTACAGTCAATGCGCGTACAGTTGCTGACGCTGGCGGAGTCATGTCCGGGCGATGACAGCGCGGAATGCCCCATTATCGACAACCTTTCTGGCTGTTGCCACCACAAGGCGCAGGCTTAACGTCTGAGAAAATAAAAAGCGAATGCTCGTGGAGCACTCGCCTGTTGTGCTTAAGCGCCTGGTAGACCCTCACGTCATTTCTGTCATCGGGGTAGGGGTCTGATATAGAGCGTGATGCCTTCAACGGCAATCACTTCAACGCGGGTTCCGGCAGGCAGATCTTCAATGGCATTTACCGGCCACGAACTGTCGCCAACTCTGATATGCCCGCGTCCGTTGACCAGATCGGTTTCCAGCACATACCGACGGCCGACCAGTTGCTGGCCGCGCTGGTTGAGCTGACTGTCCGCCGGTTTTTGTTCACGCACACGTTTTGCCAGCCACTTCCACCAGAGCCAGGCGGCAAGCAGCGTTAAGACGGCAAAGATAACGCCCTGCCACTCCCAGTCGACGGGCAACAGCCAGACCAGAATACCGGTAATGACCGCCGCGACCCCGCTCCATAACAGATAACCGTTGCCGCCCAGCATCTCAGCAGCCAGAAGCAGACCGCCGAGGCTGAGCCAGAAAATATGGGGATGCCCCACAATCATCTCGATCATTATTTCTTCCGTTCGCTGGCGCTGTCCTTGATCAGTTCAGTGATCCCGGCAATGGAGCCCATCAGGCTGCTGGCATCCAGTGGCATCATCACCACCTTACTGTTACTGGACGAGCCGATTTGTTGTAGCGCTTCGGTATATTTCTGCGCCACAAAGTAGTTCACTGCCTGAATATCACCGGAGGCGATCGCTTCAGACACCATTTTGGTCGCGCGGGCTTCCGCTTCGGCGGAACGTTCGCGGGCTTCTGCCTGTAAAAAGGCGGACTGACGTTCCCCTTCAGCTTTCAGGATCTGCGACTGTTTTTCCCCTTCCGCCTTGAGGATTTCCGCCTGGCGCACCCCTTCGGCTTCCAGAATATAGGCACGTTTTGTACGTTCCGCTTTCATCTGGGCGTTCATGGAGGAGATCAGTTCAGCCGGTGGGCGGACATCGCGAATTTCGATACGGGTGACTTTAATGCCCCAGGGATTGGTGGCCTCATCGACGATGTGCAGCAGACGCGTGTTAATACTGTCACGCTGAGAGAGCATCTCATCAAGCTCCATCGAACCCAGAACGGTACGGATGTTGGTCATGGTCAGGTTGATGATCGCCAGCTCCAGATTGCTGACCTCATAGGCCGCACGCGGCGCGTCGATCACCTGAATAAAACAGACGGCGTCAATAGTGACGTTGGCGTTATCTTTCGAGATAACTTCCTGTGAAGGAATATCCAGCACCTGTTCCATCATATTGATTTTGCGGCCAACACGATCCATGAACGGTACGACAAGACTTAAGCCCGGTTGCAGCGTTTTGGTATAGCGGCCAAACCGCTCGACCGTCCACTGGTATCCCTGGGGGACAATTTTCACGCCGGCTCCGACGATCACCAGCGCGACAAAAATGAGAATAGGAATAACGATAAGCATTGAAAAACCTCCTGTTGAACTGTCCATGATGTCGTGATTAGCGACGTTACTCTTGAAATTATACCTGATTCATTAAAGAGAGTTCCCCTCCCGTTAATTAGAGGGATACACTATTTTGCGATAAAACGCGAAAACAGGATAGACAATGCGTACAAATAGCATTTTGCTGCAGGTAAACAATGTGGGTTACCAGGTTGGGACCACGAAAATTCTGAATAACATCCGTTTTGACTTACGTCCCGGTGAATTTAAATTAATTACCGGGCCTTCCGGATGCGGGAAAAGCACTTTACTGAAGATTATCGCGTCATTGCTCAGTCCGAATAGCGGTGAGATCCTCTTTGCCGGAGAGAACATCACCACCCTCAACCCAGAGAATTATCGCCAGCAGGTCTCCTATTGCGCCCAGACGCCCGCGCTGTTTGGCGATACCGTCTACGATAATCTGATTTTCCCCTGGCAGATCCGACATCAGCATCCGGAATCCGGGGCCTTTGTGGCTGACCTGGCCCGCTTTCAGTTGCCGGAAACGATACTGACGAAAAATATCAACGAGCTCTCCGGTGGAGAGAAACAGCGTATTTCCCTGATCCGCAATTTACAATTTTTACCGCAGGTCTTACTGCTTGATGAAATCACCAGCGCGCTGGATGAAAGCAATAAGCGCAACGTGAATGAGATTATTCATCACTATGCTCGCGATAAGAAGATTGGCGTACTGTGGGTCACTCACGATAAAGACGAAATTAATCATGCGGATAAAATAATCACCCTGATGCCGCATGCCGGAGAAATGCAGGAAGCGTGCAATGAATGAACATAATATTACCAACGAGTCACTGGCATTAGCGATGATGCTGGTGGTAGTGGCGATGCTGATAAGCCACAAAGAGAAACTGGCGCTGGAGAAAGATATTCTCTGGAGCGTCGCGCGTGCGGTCGTTCAGCTTATTATTGTCGGCTATGTGCTGAAATATATCTTCGCGGTGAATCATGTCGTCCTGACGCTGCTGATGGTACTGTTTATCTGTTTTAACGCCGCGTATAACGCGCAGAAACGCAGTAAATATATTGATAAAGCGTTTCTTTCCTCGTTTATCGCCATTACGACAGGGGCGGGTTTAACGCTGACGGTACTGGTTTTATCCGGGTCGATTGAGTTTATTCCCATGCAGGTCATTCCGATTGCCGGGATGATCGCGGGCAATGCGATGGTGGCTGTCGGGTTGTGCTACAACAATCTCGGTCAGCGTTTCAGCAGTGAACAGCAGCAGATTCAGGAAAAACTCAGCCTGGGCGCTACGCCAAAAATGGCGTCTGCCGGCTTGATCCGCGACAGCATTCGCGCCTCGCTGATCCCAACGATCGACTCCGCGAAAACGGTTGGACTGGTGAGTTTGCCGGGGATGATGTCAGGGCTGATCTTTGCCGGTATCGATCCGGTCAAAGCGATTAAGTATCAGATTATGGTGACCTTTATGTTGCTCTCAACGGCGAGCCTGTCGACCATCATTGCCTGCTATTTAACCTATCGGAAGTTTTATAACTCGCGCCACCAACTGGTGGTGACGCATTTAAGGAAATCGTAACCGGGGCTTGCGTAGGCCCGATAAGCGTAGCGCCATCGGGCAACGTCAATCAGTACAACAGCGCGTAGAGCTGACGGCGATATTTCGATGCCAGCGCATCGCCAGTACCCAGCGCAGCGAGAATTTCCTGGAACGTTTTACGCGCCTGACCGTCGGCGGCGGCGAGATCTTTTTTCAGATGGCTGAACAGCAGTTCCAGCGCTTCTTCGTTACGTCCCACCTGATGCAGTTGCAGTGCCAGCTGCGCTGCCAGTGCGGCATCCTGCGGGTTATCCGCCACCTGTTGCTGCAACTGTTGGATCTCCGGCGTATCCGCTGCTTGTTTCAGTAGTTCAATCTGCGCGACCAGTCCCTGATAGCGGGTATCCTGATCCTGAAGCGGGATAGTTTTTAATACCGCTTCTGCCTCTTCAGAGCGATTGAGGGCAATTTGCGTTTCCGCCAGCAGGAGGCCAATTTCACCGTTCTGCTCAGACAATTGCCAGGCATCTTTCAGCAGTGGCAGGGCTTCAATGTAGTTGCCTTCCTGCATCAGTTGCATGGCTTGCTGCGCTTTCAGTTCTTCTTCACGCGGCAATACTTTGTCGAGCAGGGCGCGAATCGCCTCTTCTGGCTGCGGTCCCTGGAAGCCGTCAACCGGCTGACCATTCTGGAACAGATAGACGGTCGGAATAGCGCGCAGACCAAACTGCGAGGCGATCATCTGCTCAGCATCGCAGTCGAGCTTCGCCAGAATGAACTGGCCGTTGTACTGCGCGGCAAGACTTTCCAGCACTGGCGTCAGTTGCAGGCAGTGCTGGCTGCGTTCAGACCAAAAGTAAAACAGGACCGGCGTGGTCATCGACTGTTCTAAAGTCTGTTGCAGGTTCGATTCGTTAATGTTGACAATATTCTTTGTGGACATGGAGTCACTCTCTTGTGTCGATTTCTTTTTTACATGGGGGCTGAGACGTACGCTTCAACTCATCCGTGCAAAATTTTGTCCATCAGGCGTCCCGGCAGCAGGCGTTTGAGCAGCATAACGGCCCAGGTGACCAGCGTGACCGGATAACGGAGTTTGGGTTTATCGCTGATAAAAGCATGGCGCACTTTGGCGACCACGGCTTCAGGATCGAGCGTAAAACGGGCGGCAATACCGGGGTTTTCCACCGGTTTGTCGCTCTCGGTCTGGTTAACGTTTTCAGTAAAGCGCGTGCGGATGGGGCCTGGTTCAATCAGGCTGACGTTTATTCCGCTGTGGCGCAGCTCCATGCGCAATGCATCTGACCAGGCTTCCAGCGCGTATTTACTGGCCGCATAGGCACCGCGCCCGGGCGTTGAGATAAGCCCCATCACTGAGGAGGTCATCACGATACGACCTTCGCCGTGCGGCAGCATAGCCGGTAAAAGACGCATAGTAAGCTGATGCGCGCCAAAGAAATTGGTGGAAAATTGCTGCTCCATCTGCTCGCGGCTGATGGTGGTAAGCGGACCGTAAACGCCGTATCCGGCATTATTAAAGATCCCGTATAAGCAGTTATCGGTCAGGGCGATCACCTCGTCAGCGGCGCGATCCACGCTTTCGGGCGAGTCGAGATCAATCAACACGCCGGTGAAACCCATGTTATTCATGCGCGTGACGTCGTCGGGTTTGCGGCAGCCGGCGAGGACCTGAAAGCCCTGGCGCTTTAGCTCCAGCGCGCTTTCCAGACCGATTCCGCTGGAACATCCTGTTATTAAGACCGATTTTTGCATAACTTTACCTGTCAGGATCTCCGTTGAATTAAGACTCGTGGTTTACTAAAGGACTCAACTGCTTCGCCATCCAGTCGGCGATAAACGGCTGGGCATCGCGGTTAGGATGAATACCATCATCCTGCATCCATTGCGGTTTTAGATAGACCTCTTCCATAAAAAAGGGTAACAGAGGAATATCAAACTCACTGGCGAGCTTTGGATAGAGCGCGCTAAAGGTTTCATTATACCGACGACCGTAGTTGGCGGGCAGACGAATTTGCATCAGCAACGGTTTGGCGTTTGCCGCCTTAACCGCTTGCACAATGGTGCGCAGCGTCTGTTCGGTCTGTTGTGGCGCAAAGCCGCGCAGTCCATCGTTACCACCCAGCTCAATCAGCACCCAGCTCGGTTGATGCTGTTTTAGCAGTGCAGGCAGACGCGCCAGCGCTTGCCGGGAGGTGTCGCCGCTAATGCTGGCATTCACCACCGTGGTTTTGCTCTGCCATTTGTCGTTGAGCAGCGCAGGCCAGGCGGCATTTGCGGACATGCGGTATCCGGCGCTCAGGCTGTCACCGAGGATTAACAACGTGTCAGCCGCAGCGGCCCGACAGGTAAACAGGATCAGGAACAGGAAAGGCAAATGCCAGCGGAAAACATTGTTGAAGTTCATCATCTTAAGAAGTCCGTCGGTCAGGGGGGAGCACGAGCTTTCCATCCTTACCGGAGTTGACCTGGTTGTCAAACGCGCCGAGACCATTGCGCTGATTGGCGAGTCGGGTTCAGGTAAATCCACGCTGCTTGCGATCCTCGCCGGACTGGACGATGGTAGCGACGGCGACGTTTATCTGGTCGGTAAACCGTTGCATCAAATGGATGAAGAGGCCAGGGCCCAACTGCGTGCGCAACATGTCGGCTTTGTCTTTCAGTCGTTTATGTTGATTCCCACGCTGAACGCGCTGGAAAACGTCGAACTTCCTGCGCTGCTACGCGGCGAAAACAGCGGACAAAGCAAAGCCGGGGCGAAAGCGCTGCTTGAGCAACTGGGACTGGGTAAGCGTCTGGATCATCTTCCGGCGCAGCTCTCCGGCGGTGAGCAGCAGCGCGTGGCGCTGGCGCGCGCCTTTAACGGTCGTCCGGACGTCCTGTTTGCGGATGAGCCGACGGGGAACCTCGACCGACAGACCGGCGAGAAAATTGCCGATCTGCTCTTTTCTCTTAACCGCGAACACGGCACCACGCTGATTCTGGTGACTCACGATCCGCAACTGGCGGCGCGCTGCAACCGGCGACTGCGTCTGGTGAACGGGCAGTTGCAGGAGGAGGCATGATCGCACGCTGGTTCTGGCGCGAATGGCGTTCGCCGTCGCTGTTGATTGTCTGGCTGGCGTTGAGTCTGGCGGTGGCCTGTGTGCTGGCGCTGGGCAATATCAGCGACCGTATGGAAAAAGGGCTGAGTCAGCAAAGTCGTGAGTTTATGGCGGGTGACCGGGCACTGCGCAGTTCTCGCGAGGTGCCGCAGGCGTGGATTGACGAAGCGCGTCAGCGCGGTCTGAAGGTCGGAGAACAACTGACCTTTGCCACCATGACCTTTGCCGGCGACACGCCACAACTGGCGAATGTCAAAGCGGTTGATGATATCTACCCAATGTACGGTGAACTGGAAACCAACCCGCCAGGGCTCAAGCCACAGCAGGGAACGGTACTGCTGGCGCCGCGACTGATGGCGTTGCTGAACCTGAAAACCGGCGACACCCTTGATGTCGGTGATGCCACGCTGCGCATTGCCGGTGAAGTCGTACAAGAGCCGGACGCCGGTTTTAACCCCTTCCAGATGGCGCCGCGTCTGTTAATGAATACGGCGGATGTCGCGAAAACCGGCGCCGTGCAGCCCGGCAGCCGCGTCACATGGCGCTATAAATTTGGCGGCACGCCGCAACAGCTTGATGGCTATGAAAAGTGGTTGCTACCGCAGCTGAAGCCGGAGCATCGATGGTACGGACTTGAACAGGATGAAGGCGCGCTGGGGAAATCCCTTGAGCGTTCGCAACAATTTCTTCTTCTTTCGGCACTGTTAACATTGCTGCTGGCCGTCGCTGCCGTGGCGGTGGCGATGAATCACTACTGTCGCAGCCGTTACGATCTGGTGGCGATTCTGAAGACGCTCGGCGCGGGCAGGGCGCAACTGCGAAAACTGATTGTCGGGCAGTGGATGATGGTGTTGGCGCTTTCCGCCGTGACGGGCGGGGCAATCGGTCTGCTATTTGAAAAGATGCTGATGGTGCTGCTCAAACCGGTGTTGCCCGCCGCGCTGCCGCCTGCCAGTTTCTGGCCGTGGATCTGGGCGCTGGGCACCATGACGGTGATCTCGTTGTTGGTCGGTTTGCGTCCGTATCGCTTGTTATTAGCCACCCAGCCTCTGCGCGTGTTGCGTCGTGACGTGGTGGCCAACGTCTGGCCGCTGAAATTCTATTTGCCTGTCGTGACCGTGGTGGTGGTGCTGTTACTGGCCGGACTCATGGGTGGAAGTCCGTTGCTGTGGGCAGTGCTGGCAGGTGCAGTGGTACTGGCTCTGCTGTGTGGCGTATTGGGCTGGATGCTGCTGAACGTGCTGCGCGGGATGACGCTGTCGTCGCTGCCGCTGCGCCTCGCGGTCAGTCGCCTGCTACGCCAGCCGTGGTCGACGCTGAGTCAACTGTCAGCGTTTTCGCTGTCGTTTATGCTGCTGGCGCTGCTGCTGGTTTTACGCGGTGACCTGCTGGATCGCTGGCAGCAGCAGCTTCCGCCGGAAAGTCCCAACTATTTTCTGATCAACATTGCCCCGGATCAGGTGCCGCAGGTGAAAGCATTTCTCTCCGAGCATCAGGTGATCCCGGAAGCGTTCTACCCGATTGTGCGGGCGCGGTTAACGGCGATCAATAACACGCCGACCGAAGGCGGGCAGGATGAGTCCCTGAACCGTGAGCTGAATCTGACCTGGCAGGATGCCCGTCCCGACCACAACCCCATCACCGCCGGTAACTGGCCGCCAGAAAAAGGCGAAGTGTCGATGGAAGAGGGGCTGGCAAAACGGCTTAACATCTCGCTCGGCGACAGCGTAACCTTTATGGGCGACACCCAGGAGTTCAGCGCGAAAGTGACCAGTTTGCGCCGGGTCGACTGGGAAAGCCTGCGACCTAACTTTTTCTTTATCTTCCCCTCCGGCGCGCTGGAGGGTCAGCCGCAGAGCTGGCTGACAAGCTTTCGCTGGGAGAACGGCAACGGCATGCTGACGCAACTGAACCGTGAGTTCCCGACGATTAGTCTGTTAGACATCGGCGCGATCCTCAGGCAGGTCGGGCAGGTGCTGGAACAGGTCAGTCGGGCGCTGGAGGTCATGGTCGTTCTGGTGACCGCCTGCGGCATGCTACTGTTACTGGCGCAGGTACAGGTCGGTATGCGTCAGCGTCATCAGGAGCTGGTGGTCTGGCGTACGTTAGGCGCGGGCAAGAAACTTCTGCGCACTACGTTGTGGTGTGAATTTGCCATGCTGGGGCTGGTCTCCGGGCTGGTGGCGGCTATTGGCGCGGAAACGGCGCTGGCGGTGCTGCAAACCCGGGTGTTTGACTTCCCGTGGGAACCTGACTGGCGCTTGTGGATTGTCCTGCCTGTCTGCGGCGCGCTTTTGCTATCCGCTTGCGGCGGCTGGCTTGGCGTTCGTCTGTTGAAAGGGAAAGCACTATTCCGTCAGTTTACTGTTTAACCCCGTGATAATGACGCGCCGGTTTTTATGCTGGCGCGTACTTTCTTAGTAGCATAAATTGATAATCCCTCGCTGTTTAACGGCACAAATCATTAAAAACCCGCCAACACGTCAGTGTTAATACCAGTTAATATTCAATTGCTGAATAGTTAGCAGGAAATCTATCAAGGAAAAATAATGACTATAAAAACAACAGCGCTGGCGGCATCGATCGGCGCAGCAGTGGCATTGACGTCTTTCGCCTCTCAGGCGGAAATCACGATTCTGAAACAAGATCCGCAGGCGGGCAATCCGCTGAGCCGTCTCAACTTTACCGTTGGCGGGAGTATCCGTCCTCAGTTCCAGAATATGACGGGTGACGACGGCGCAAATGGCTATAAGCGTAATGGCTTCGATGGCGGCACCCGTTTCCGCTTCGCGGCAGATTACTATCTGTTTGATGACATCAGTTGGATCAGCTTCTATGAGCTGGGCGTGAACATTCCGGCGCAGTTCAACTGGGACAACCACTACGCAGACGGCGCGCACGATACCACCCGCCGTATGCTGTACACCGGTCTGAAGAGCGATACCTGGGGTACGCTGACCTTCGGTCAACAGAACAGCATTTACTACGATGTGGTCGGTGCGAAAACCGATATCTGGGACTACGACATGATTGGTCAGGCGCCGGGTAACGGGATTAACGGCGACTATGACGGTTCTTACCGTTCACGCAAGATGCTGAAATATAAGAAAACGGTCGGCGATGTTGATCTCTACGCCTCTTATCTGTTCAGCGACGACTACAACCCGAACAACGGCCTGAACTACAAGCGTAAAGGCGGTGGTTCACTGGGCGCGGATTATCATATTACGGACGATCTGAGCTGGGGTACGGCGTGGAACTACACCCGTGCGGAAATGCGCGGTAACGGCAACAAAACGTACGATCAGAACATCGTCGGTACGGCACTGAGCTGGACGCCGGATAACTGGACCTTATCGCTTGGCGGCGGCTGGTATCAGAACTTTATGACCACCAAAAAAAGTGTCTGTTAACGACTACTTTGCCGGTGACGCATGGGGTCTGGAATACTTTGCGGGCTATACCTTCCCAATCAACCAGTATGCACTGAAATCCGTTCAGCCGTATTTCATGGGTGATCGCATTGAATACGTGAATGGCCGCAATTACCTGCGTACTGACAACGGCGTGGGTATCAGCTTCCAGTTGGATTACGGTTTCCGTGTTGATTACGAACACGTCTTTACCTCCAGCACTGACAACCTGGGTGATATGAACCTGGTGCGTCTGCGTTACGACTTCTGAGTCTGATGCCTGGCCCGGTGACGCTGATGCTTACCGGGCCGACAAATGATCACTATCCGGCATTTTTCAACCGCACAACCACGCTTCAACCTCTTCAAACGTCCCGCGGAACACAATTTTCCTGGCTTTCTTTTCCAGTTGATAGCGATACATCGGATCGTAATACTCTTCCAGCAGCGGCACTAACCAACTGAAATGTGCTTCGGTGCTGCCGGTCTGACGCTGTTCCTTCAGAGCCACGTCCAGCCTGGCGGTTAACTCGTTAAACCGCTGCAACCCCAGGCGCCGTTGAATGGCAAAAAGCCCATGATGCAGATAGTTGCTGTATTCCTGCCATCCCGGCTCTTCGCCATAGGCATGGGTGAAATCATGATGCATACGCACAAAATACTCTTCCCGCAGACGCTCAAGACGCCGCTCGAACGGATCGTCAATTACCGCGATAGTGGCCTGCGTCATGCGCTCGCGCAAGCATTCCGGCAGATGGTTAGCGCCAATCATCCGGCCTTCATCTTCCAGTACCCAACGTGAAGCCTGCTTTTTTAAGCAGCGTTACCGCCAGCAGATTTTCGAAACTCGCCTGACTGAGCTGGGGTTCCAGCGTGCGACCAAATGAGGAGCCGCGATGGTGCGCCAGACCTTCGAGATCTACTCCGTTTTCCTGCTTTTGCACCAGTTGCGTTTTGCCATTGCCGGTGCAGCCGCCAATCAGCACGATCGGTTTTTGGACCTGTTCTTCTGTGGCAACAATGGCGGCCTGGCGTAGCGCCTTGTAGCCACCCTTGATTAACGGGTAATCCACGCCAGACTCGCGTAACCATTGCTGGACAATGTGCGAACGCTGACCGCCCCGGGCGCAGCACAGATAACCCTGCGGGTGTTGACGGCAGGCTTCGCGCCAGGCATCCAGACGTTGCTGGCGAATCTCGCCGCTGACCCGTTGATGACCGAGTTCAAGTGCGGCCTCCGGTCCCTGACGTTTATAGCAAGTGCCTACGGCGGCGCGTTCCTCATCATTCATTAAGGGCAGGTTTATGGCGCCCGGCATTGCGCCCTGTTGAAATTCAACAGGCGCACGGACATCGATTAAGGGCGTACCGGCGATAAGAATCGCGCGATAGTCCGTTCCATCGTTCATGTGAAATCCTGAAAAGACAAACAGCAATGGACGGGATTTTACGCGCTGAAGGAGAGGGCGGGGAAGCAGAAGTTAAGCTTCCCCGCATGATAAAGCTTATTTGAGCTGCGTTTGCGCCCAGAGGATACCGCTGGCGTATTCCGTCGGCAGCAGTGGTGCGAGGGCTTCCAGTGTGGCGCTCAGGCGCGCAGTATCACTGTCGGTCAGGTTCAGGTGACCCACTTTACGTCCCGGACGCACCTCTTTGTCGTACCAGTGCAGGTGCACTAACGGCAGTTTCAGCCAGTCATAATTGAGATCGCTGCCAATCAGGTTCACCATCACCGAGGGGCTATTGACGACAGGTGTTGGCAGCGGCAGACCGGTAATTGCGCGCAGATGCAGCTCAAACTGGCTGATGCTGGCGCCGTTTTGCGTCCAGTGACCGCTGTTATGCACGCGGGGTGCCAGTTCGTTGATCAGCAGCCCCTCCGGTGTGACGAAACACTCCATCGCCATCACGCCAACGTAATCCAGTTCCTGCATGATGGCCGAAAGCATCGATTCGGCCTGAGCCTGTTGCTTCGCGTTAGCCTGCGGGAAGGCGACGCTGGTACGCAGAATGCCGTCCTGATGCAGGTTACGGGTCAACGGATAGAACACGGCGCAGCCATCGTGCGCACGTGCGCCCACAAGTGACACTTCGCCTGAGAAATTGATCCCCTGCTCGACAATGCACTCGCCGTAGTTATCGTCCGGCAGCTGATCGGTTTCATCGGCGCGTAAACGCCACTGACCACGACCGTCATAACCGCCGACGCGACGCTTGACGATCGCCAGTTCGCCTAAACGGGCAAAGAGGGCAGGCCATTCGCTTTTGTCGGCCAGCAATTGCCACGGCACGGTCGCAAGACCGAGCTTATCAAATAGCTGTTTTTGCGTCAGACGGTCAGCAATGATCGGAAATACGTCGCGGTTAACAAACGCGGGATGACGCGCCAGTTCACGCGTTAACGCGGTTTCCGGCCAGCGCTCGATTTCTGCGGTGATCACGCTCTGCTGAACAGGCACGGCGGCGGGTTCTGCATCCAGCCCAACCGGCCAGACGGCGATGCCCAGCGGTTCACCGGCCTGACGCAACATGCGTCCTAACTGACCGTTGCCGAGTACGCAAACCTGTTTCATGCCGCACCTCGCGGGTCCGGATTTTCCAGCACTTCATCCGTTTGCGCCTTGCGCCACTCGTTCAGGCGCTGATGCAATGCCTTATCATGCGTCGCCAGAATTTGCGCCGCCAACAGTGCCGCGTTAGCTGCACCCGCTTTACCTATCGCCAGCGTACCGACCGGAATACCGCGCGGCATCTGCACGATAGAGTACAGGCTGTCGACGCCGCTCAGCGCCGCGCTTTGTACCGGAACGCCCAGTACCGGCACCAGCGTTTTCGCCGCAATCATACCTGGAAGATGAGCGGCGCCACCCGCGCCAGCAATGATCACCTGATAACCGTTCTCTTCCGCGCTTTCGGCAAAGCTGAACAGCTTATCGGGGGTGCGGTGGGCAGAAACCACTTCAACATGGTGCGGAACATCCAGGATTTCGAAAATTTCGGCGGCGAACTGCATGGTAGCCCAGTCGCTTTTGGACCCCATCACGATGGCGACACGCGCCGGATTATTGCGGGAAGACATGCGTCGGAAAACTCCTGTGGTGCGGGACACGCTGCTTTTGAGGCCACAGAGAATAACATGATACGACGGCAAGGAAAACGGTTGCGTAGCTGGATTTTAAGGCTTCCTGCAACGTCAAAAGAGATTTTGCTGGAAACGTACCGGTTCTAACAGAAGCGGATCAACCCCCTCTGTGCCCCCTGACAAAAAGGGACTCAGTGGATCATGCTTTTTGAAATTGCTGTTGGCTTGATTCTGATTGTAAGTCGCGTAGCAATATTGGCATCCATGCAGGCAGGTGTTGTAGGCACCGATGTCTGTACTTTTGACACATCCACAGGCCTCCCTTTGACCTGTATCTTTGTTATTGGGTATTAATAAGCCAAACAAGTCATTAATGAGCGCTTCATCAATACACTTACCGTGCTGAATTCCCTGCCCGGTAAGATTGACTTCTTCTGCACAGGAGTAAATATCCAGTCCGTGTTGCCGGGCAATATCCGCCAGTTTTTGCGACAGCGATAAGCAGAGTTCCTGGTTTTTCGTGATATCGCTGTAAATAAGTGAATCAATCGCCTTCAGGTTTTTTTCCGTCTTTTGATAAAAATCAGCGAAGCTAATCATGACGCGGCGGGTATGACCTTCTAATTCGGTGGCGATTTTACTGAACAACCGGATATGTTCATCAAACGGGAGGAGATTTGAAAACAAAATGGGGTCGTAGCGCCAGATGACTTTTTCAGGGCCTACTTTTGCTGACAGTCGTTTGAATACGTCGAGCGCTTTATGCGGATTTAAGGTTTTAGACTCAATCAGCCGCGGATAACCGGTGAGGGTGAACTGGAAATAAAAACGGTGACCGATGTCAGTGAGCTCATCGATATAGGGAAGCAGTTTCGTGGGGTTGCGTGTCCAGAATACTATCGCATCAACATCTTCTGGCAGCAATGACACCCGAGAAATCTGGTGATAGTTAAAGGGATTCCGGGTTAGCAAAAACCCCTCGCGAATGCGGTTCATTAACCACTCACTGTAGAAAGCGGGTATATCGGTGCGACGGCTGGCACTAATGATCATCGCGAGTATTCCAGTATTTGATAGTCAAGATATCTGTTAGTTAATATAGGGTTATCCGTTATTTTACATTTACAGCTATCGTCTTTTTCCTGGCACAGGATCAGACATTCCTTTGGATATTCAAAGTGAATGTCCAGCGCTTTCAGACCCTGACCAGCGTTCCCCATATATTGAGTAACATCATGCTTGTCAATTGTTGAAAAACCATTTTTTATTAATGCGTCATGAATAATTTTGAAAATACCTACATGTATACTTGACAGCTCAAAGGAAGTGTTTATATAAGAGTTGAGAAAGTAGAGCTTGTTTTTCTTGGTTTTTGCAATGTCATGAGCAAATTGTTGAACATTTGATGACTGCTCAATATCTTTAAGTGATTTAGGAAAAATAAACACATCAAATTTTCCCAGTGTCTTAGAGCTGATTTGGTTAACAGCACGTGATGTCAGATATAAGTTGTTTTTTCCTTGTGGTAGCAGTTGTCTTGTTTTCCAGTGACATACATCGTAGCCATAATAGTTAAAGTTGATGCCAGTAAGATTATGAAGGAGGGCAAAGTAATCGGGGTATAGCCCACATCCCATAGAGGCAATATTTATGTCGGTTACTTTATTATTATTTAGCCTTTTCAGCAGTAAGTTGGCTAAAATGCAATATTCAAAATAGTAGGCGGGAAGATATTTTAACGCATATATTTTTTGGTAGATTTCGTCATCATAGTTATCATTCAAAGGTAAAAATTCGGAATGGTCACATAAAAAACCATTCCTCATTAAGCTCCGATGAAAACTAAGCACAGTTGTACGGATAAAATCCTGATCGATATTCATCATTGCCCTTACTTTTTAAATTTGTTTTAGCATAACCAACCAAACTTAGAGAGTAATGATCTGAATCATGATTTTATAATGAGGACGTTTTTCTCAAAACGGGAAAGCGATCAGTTCCACATCGTCCGGTGTGACTTTAACCATTGAACCTTCCGTATGCCAGGCACCTAAAACAGCGCGAAAGGCGGGTTCGCCATTCGCCGTGAGCGGGTGAACATCAGGACGATGAGTATGGCCGTGAATCAGCCACTGAACGTGGTGTTTTTCCATCTTTGCGATCACCGCATGTTGGTTGACGTCCATGATTTCCAGCGATTTGCTGCTGTTGGCGGCTTTGCTGTCGGCACGCATTCGGGCGGCCACGCGTTTGCGGATAAACAGCGGCAGGGCGAGAAACAGCGTTTGCAGCCAGCGCTGATGGACTTTTGCGCGAAACGCCTGATAACCCGCGTCATCGGTGCACAGCGTATCACCGTGCATAATAAGCACCGGGCGACCGTACAGTTCGAGCACTTTTTCCTCGGGGAGCAACGTCATGCCGCTTTCGCAGGCGAAGCGTTTGCCAATCAGGAAGTCACGATTACCGTGAATGAAGAAACAGGGGACGCCGGAATCAACAACCGCTTTAATGGCGGCGGCTATTTCATGGTGTAACGGGTTGGGATCGTCATCGCCAATCCAGGCTTCGAACAGGTCGCCCAGGATATACAATGCGTCGGCCTGACGGGCTTCACCCGCTAAAAAAACGCAGAAAACCGGCGGTGATCGCCGGTTCTTCCGTGCAGAGATGAAGATCTGCAATAAACAGTGTCGCCACGATTACTCGCTGACGGTCACGTTTTCGATAATGACGTCTTCTTTCGGTACGTCCTGGTGCATGCCGCTGCGACCGGTGGAAACCCCTTTAATTTTGTCAACCACGTCCATGCCTTCAACCACTTCGGCAAATACACAGTAGCCCCAGCCCTGCATGCTTTCGGCGGAGAAGTTCAGGAAGTCGTTGTCAGCCACGTTGATGAAGAACTGAGCTGTTGCGGAGTGCGGAGCCTGAGTACGCGCCATTGCAAGCGTACCACGGGTGTTTTTCAGACCGTTGTTGGCTTCGTTCTTGATAGCCTCTTTAGTGGCTTTCTGTTTCATGCCAGGTTCAAAACCGCCGCCCTGAATCATAAAACCGTTGATCACACGGTGGAAAATGGTGTTGTTGTAAAAACCTTCGCGGCAGTAGTCCAGGAAGTTTTTAACTGTTTCAGGCGCTTTATCATCAAACGTTTTGATTACGATATCGCCGTGATTAGTGTGGAAAGTAACCATTTTTGCATCCTGTTCCGAGATTGTGGTGCTTTAACCCAGCTAAGGGTCAGAGTTAGGGGTGTGTTATAGCATAACCGCAGGCTGCGATCACCTCGCAAAGTGTGCTGCTTCCGGTCCAAATTATGGTTATTATACAGACTTTATTATCCACACACGTCTTACACGGAATCTTCGATGTTAAAAATCTTTAATACACTGACGCGCCAAAAAGAGGAATTCAAACCTATTCATGCCGGGGAAGTCGGCATGTACGTGTGTGGTATTACCGTTTACGATCTCTGTCACATCGGTCATGGCCGTACGTTTGTGGCGTTTGACGTGGTGGCGCGCTATCTGCGTTTCCTGGGCTACAAACTGAAATACGTGCGTAACATCACCGATATTGACGATAAAATCATTAAGCGTGCGAATGAAAACGGCGAAAGCTTTGTGGCGTTGGTGGATCGTATGATCGCCGAAATGCACAACGATTTTGATGCGCTGAATATTCTGCGTCCGGATCTGGAGCCGCGCGCGACTCACCATATCGCTGAAATCATTGAAATCACGCAACAGCTGATTGCTAAAGGTCACGCCTATGTGGCGGATAACGGCGACGTAATGTTCGATGTCCCGACCGACCCGAACTACGGTCAACTGTCGCGCCAGGATCTGGACCAACTGCAGGCCGGTGCGCGCGTGGATGTGGTCGATGTGAAACGTAACCCGATGGATTTCGTGCTGTGGAAAATGTCCAAAGAGGGCGAGCCGAGCTGGCCATCACCGTGGGGTGCAGGTCGTCCGGGCTGGCACATTGAATGTTCCGCGATGAACTGCAAACAGCTGGGTAATCATTTTGATATCCACGGCGGCGGTTCTGATCTGATGTTCCCGCACCACGAAAACGAAATCGCTCAGTCCACCTGCGCGCACGACGGTGAGTACGTGAACTACTGGATGCACTCCGGGATGGTGATGGTTGACCGTGAGAAGATGTCCAAATCGCTGGGTAACTTCTTTACCGTGCGTGACGTGCTGAAGTATTACGATGCGGAAACGGTGCGCTACTTCCTGATGTCCGGCCACTATCGTAGCCAGTTGAACTACAGCGAAGAGAACCTGAAGCAGGCGCGTTCTGCGCTGGAGCGCCTGTACACTGCGCTGCGCGGGACAGATACGTCGGTCGCGCCAGCCGGTGGCGAGGCATTTGAAGCGCGCTTTGTTGAGGCGATGAATGACGATTTCAACACCCCGGAAGCCTACTCCGTACTGTTTGATATGGCGCGTGAAGTGAACCGTCTGAAGAGCGAAGATATGGCTGCCGCAAACGCAATGGCCTCTCACCTGCGTAAGATTTCAGGTGTGCTGGGACTGCTGGAGCAGGAGCCGGATGCGTTTCTGCAAAGCGGCGCACAGGCGGACGACGGTGAAGTTGCAGAAATAGAGGCGCTGATTCAGGCGCGGCTGGATGCCCGTAAAGCAAAAGACTGGGCGGCAGCGGATGCAGCACGTGATCGTCTCAATGAGATGGGCATCGTGCTGGAAGATGGCCCGCAGGGGACCACCTGGCGTCGTAAGTAATTACCTGAATTGCCGGATGGCGGCTAACGCCTTATCCGGCCTACGATGGAATGATCGGTAGGCCTGATAAGCGTAGCGCCATCAGGCACTATTAATGACGTCTGTACCACCAGAGCACACCCATCATCATAACTCCCGGCAACCATACCCACAGTAATTCGGAAATAATCACCTGATGCCCGTACGGTGTGGTATAGCGCGACAGAGCAAACGGCGCGACCTTAATCACCTGCCACGGCGCGAAAAAGCGTTCGTCCGACCACGGCCACAGCCAGCCAACACCTTTACCGCCGGTAGTGATCGAATCCAGCAAACTGTGCGACAGCAGCGAAACCGTCAAAAACAACCAACAGCGCAGTAATCCGGCTTTAAACCATCGTCGCCCCATCCACACGCAGAGCAGCGGAACCACTAATGCGAACAGCAGCGAATGGGTAAATCCGCGGTGTCCGAACACGTTCCCGTAGGCCACACCGAATTTGAACGAAAGAACGTCGGCGTCCGGCAGCATCGCAAGCGCGATCCCGGCACAGAGTAAGCGTGGGGGGAATCACTTTCAGTCCCAGACCGAGTCCCAGGCAAATCGGGACGGCGGCGTGCGTAATAACGGTAGGCATTGGCTTTAACCCTGGCAAATCATAGCAATATAGCAGTGGCAAGCGGGGAGAGGGGGGCGGGTGAATTCCGAAATTACGCCGATTCGCGCACGACCAGTTGACCGGAAAGGGTAATGCGCTGGGTTTGCAGATCCGGTTCCTTCAATTTGCGAATCATAAGGAACGCCGCCTGGCGCCCGGTCTCTTCACTGGCAGATGAAACATAGGTCAATGATGGTGACGTCAGATTCACATGGAGCATGTCTTCAAAACCAATCAGGGCGACCTGCTGTGTGAGGAAAACATCTTTCCCAACCGTGCGTCCAACCTGATGAATGCCGGAGATAGAGCCAATCATCGCGGCAGGAGAATGACAGAGCAGGGCGGTGAATGTGTTGTTCTTTTCCAGTAACTGACGCGTGGCGAGCCCCGCCGCCAGAGTGTCGTCACTACAGGCCGGCGCGGACTCCTCGCGAAACACCAGGCCGTTTTGTGTCATTGCATTGCGAAAACCCAGCAGCCGTTGTTCACGAATGCGGCAGCCTTCCTGACCGCCGATATAGGCGATGTTACGGTGTCCACGCTCAATGAGATAACGAGCTGCCAGGTTTGCGGCCTGGCGATTATCGCGCATCACCAGATTGCACTTGTCTTCCAGTAACGACTGAGACACCACCACCAGCGGCAGCGGGCAGTGGCGGATTTTTTCCGGCAAAGTTGAGGCACGATTATCGGAGGCGAGGTAAATCACCCCGGCAACGCCCTGCTGTTTAAACGACAACAAGCAACGTTCGAGGTGATCGTTATCGTTGAGCGGTTGACCGAGAAAAACCATAAAACCGTGTTTTTCCAGTTCCTGAATAAGGCTTGCCATGACCTTGATGGAAAAGCTGTCGCTGAAATCGCGCAGGGTCAGGCCGATCAGATTAGAGGTGTTGGCGCGAAGATTTGCCGCGGCGATGTTATGAACATACCCAAGCGTATTGATAGCAGCATGGACCTTCTCAATGGTTGCCTCTGAGATTTTCCCTTTCTGGCGTAGCACCAGAGAGACGGTTGAAACCGAAACGCCCGCCTGCTTTGCGACATCAATAATGCTGACTTTCTTCAAAATCGCTCCCTGAAAAATACCGGTTATCAGCCTGATACAACAACGTCTCCCAGACTACAGGAGACGTGTCATTCAGACATCTTATTATTTGCCGATCATCGTGGACATGGTCTGGGCGATAAACTGTGCTCTGGCACCGAAAATCACCTGGATACCATTGTCCCCGACAAAGACCACGCCGCGCGCGCCGAGACTGTTGAGCCCGTCTTTATCGACCACGTCGCTTTTCGCCACTTCCAGACGCAGACGGGTAATGCAGGAGCCGACGGAGTCGATATTCTGCGCACCGCCCAGCAGTCCAATGATTTCAGTGGCAATCTCTGTATCCGTCTTATCGTTTGCATTAGCGGTCACTTCGGTACGGCCTGGCGTTTTGATATCGAAACGGCGAATGACAAAGCGGAAGGTAAAGTAGTAAATCAGCGCCATTGGCACGCCGATGATAATGGCGTTCAGGAAGTTGGTCTGATAGCCATTGAAGGACGGCAGAATGCCAAACGACAGGTAGTCGATGAAACCGGCGGAAAACGATTTGGCAATATGCGCATGCAGCAGGTACATGGTCATATAGGCCAGACCCGCCATCACGGCGTTGAAGACGTACAGAATTGGCGCCACGAAAATAAAGGTGAACTCAACCGGCTCGGTGATCCCTGTCAGGAAGCAGGTGAGTGCCGCCGAGAACAGAATACCGGCGGCAATTTTCTTATTCTTCGTGTGCGCTTCGTGATACATCGCCAGACAGGCCGCAGGCAGCGCGAACAGCATCAGCGGGAACTCACCCTGCATGAACTTACCGGCGTTCTGATAGGTATCGCTACTGAAGGATTTCACCCCTTCCTCCAGCATTTTGAACCAGATTGTCTGATCGCCGTGGATCACCTGGCCGGCCTGAGTGGTGTAATCCCCAAAGGAATACCAGAAAGAGGGATACCAGATGTGATGTAAACCGAGCGGGATCAGCGCACGTTCAACCAGACCAAAAATAAAGGTTGAGACCGCCTGATTATCGCCGTTAACGACCACTGAGAGCGCATCAATACCGGACTGGATATGTTGCCAGACGTAGGGCAGCAGCAGGCCGAGCACAAAGGAGAGAAACGCGGTGGCGATGGCTACAAAACGTTTACCGGAGAAGAAGCCGAGGAATTCCGGCAACTGCATGGTATGAAAGCGGTTGTAACACCAGGCGGCGAGAATACCGCAAATCAGACCGCCAAAGACGCCCATTTGCAGCGTCGGGATACCGACCACCATCGCGTATTTGCCGCCCTGGGAGGCCATCTCCGGCGTGATGCTCAGCACCGTACTGATGGTGATATTGGTGACAAACACGGAGACCGCCGCCGACAGCGCCGCGATACCTGATTCTGAAGCGAGACCGACGGCAGAACCGATAGCAAACAGCATTGGCAGGTTATCAAAGATAACGCCGCCGGCGTTCATCATCAGCGGCAGATGGAATTTATCCCCGAAGGCCAACAGCAGGCCCGCAGCGGGAAGCAGTGAAATTGGCAGCATTAAGGCGCGACCAATCATCGATAATTTCGACAACGATTTAATAAACCCTGATATCAGACTCATGCTGATTTTCCCCCCGAGTAGCGTTTTTATTGACGCTGTTATTGTAAGTATAACGTTATAGTAGAACGTTATACTTATCGTGATGAAGGCATGAATTTTGCGCAACTGAAATTTCACGCTTCATCAAATGAAATCGCGATTCTTTGAAGTTGATCGATAATTAACCGTGATGGGTGTAAGGGGATGGTGAGAGAAATTGCCGGGTGGCGGCTTCGCCTTACCCGGCCTACAAACGGAGAGAGTACGTAGGCCCGGTAAGCGTAGCGCCACCGGGCATCAGACGGCTCAGGCCGTAACGGTTACGCTCTGGCCTTCAAAGCTCACGGTCTGCCCCGCGACAATCTTGCAGCGCTTGCGCGTTTCCACCGCGCCATCAACCTTTACCTGCCCTTCGGCAATGGCAATTTTCGCCTGAGCGCCGCTTTCACACCAGCCTTCCAGTTTCAGCAGATCGCACAGTTCAACGTGAGGATGCTTGCCTAAAGAAAATGTCGCCATGTTATTTGTCCTGGGGATCGTGATATTCAACGCACGCCTGAAGCGTGTTTTCGATAAGTGTGGCGACCGTCATGGGGCCCACGCCGCCCGGTACGGGCGTAATGTATGAGGCACGCGCAGCGGCGTCGTCAAACACCACATCGCCAACCACTTTGCCATTTTCCAGACGGTTAATGCCGACATCAACCACGATAGCGCCTTCTTTGATCCACTCACCTGGTATAAAGCCCGGTTTACCGACGGCAACGATCAGCAGATCGGCATGCTCAACGTGGTGACGGAGATTTTTAGTGAAGCGGTGGGTTACCGTGGTGGTACAACCCGCCAGCAGCAGCTCCATACTCATCGGGCGGCCCACGATGTTAGAGGCGCCGATCACGACCGCGTTCAGACCGTAGAGGTCAATATTGTAACGCTCAAGCAGGGTGACAATCCCGCGCGGCGTGCAGGGGCGCAGACGCGGGGCGCGCTGGCACAGACGACCGACGTTGTACGGATGGAAACCGTCCACATCTTTATCCGGATCAATCCGCTCCAGCACTTTGACATTATCGATGCCCGCCGGAAGCGGCAACTGCACCAGAATACCGTCGATGGTGTTGTCGGCGTTGAGCGTGTCAATCAGCTCAAGCAGCTCCGCCTCGCTGGTGGTTTCCGGCAGGTCATACGAGCGGGAGACGAATCCCACCTCGTCACAGGCTTTACGCTTGCTTGCCACGTAAATCTGCGAAGCCGGGTTGCTGCCTACCAGCACTACCGCCAGGCCAGGAGCGCGACGTCCGGCCTCGATACGCGCCTGAACTTTTTGAGCAACCTCAGAGCGCACCTGCTGCGCAATCGTTTTACCGTCAATAATCTTTGCTGCCATCAGAGAGAGGATTCCATCTGTTACTTCACGTCAAAGGGGATGGCGCTATTTTGTCAGAAGTGAAGGCGGTTGTCAGTTACCGCTTACCATTGGCGCTGTTTTAGATGGCTATCCAAAGGGGATTTGCCCTGCGCAAAGGCGGGATGCTCATAACTCAAGCAGTTGAGAGGAAAGCCATTGACCGTTAAGGTTGTGAACGTATAATACCGACCAGTTTTGTATCACCCGCATTGCAGTTCAATGCTCCCTTAGCTCAGCTGGATAGAGCAACGGCCTTCTAAGCCGTCGGTCACAGGTTCGAATCCTGTAGGGGGGCGCCATCCTTGCCTTTCTGGGCAGTGTAGGCCGGATCAGGCATCGCCAGTATCCGGCATATCGATAAATACATTATTCTCGATAAAAGTCTGAAATATCGACCGTATTTTCTTTCACTGATTCCATTGCAGAAATAAACGCATTTTCATGCTCTTCTTCTTCCTCACGTGGTAATGAGTTACCATAGAAACGGCCATTTTTGTGAATAGCCAGAGAATCACTTTTCACCTGACCATTTACAATACCCTGCGCATTAATACTGACTTCTCCACCAATACAGTTGCCATTCAGCACGCCATCAATGGCGATAGCGTAAGCAATAATATCACCTTCCACGTGTCCACTTTTTAAAATATGGACGGTTTTCTCTGAGCGAATAATACCGTCAATACGACCATTGACGTGAATGTCACTGGTAGAGTTCAGTTCGCCCTTAATAATGCAGGTTTCAGGAATAACCGCAACGGAGGGTTCCATCTGCGCACTGTGCGAAGGTTTTACCGTGATTTCTACGTCGTCACCGAGGTAGGAGACCTGGGAAGAATTAAGAGAAGATGCAATGTTGATATCTGCATTGGTATCAGCAAAAGTCGCGTTTTGCCCTTTACGTTTAAACATAGTCCGGATCCCCGTCGATGATGAAAATAAATAAACAGCATAAATTAAACCACAGCTTAAAATAATTGCGGCAACAATCTTCCATCGCGACTTCAACGTGATGTAAAAATGTTGATCCCCTACGCCGTAATGGATGATGAGGTAAATCCAGAGCCCCCAAACCAGCCACAGGAGGTTATATTGCATAAGATTTTATGTCATCTCCTGTTTATATTTATAACTGTCCGTGTGTATTTTTACGGTATCAGTCAGAGGCTGATTCCACAATAAAAAATAAACCATGTTTTATTCTGATTGTAATAATTAAAAATTAAACCTTTTAAAAAATATCAACGCCATATTAACAATAGTGAAGGTGAAAGGGGGAACAGATAAGTTCCTGATTGCTTTTTGAAAAATCCGAGATAATTTTTCTGCGATGTTTCAGAATTTTTGGATAGGCAATTTTTCGGATTATTATTTCCTTTCAGTGACGAATTTTGTGCAGTAGTTTGAATTTTTGGTGATGAGAAACGGCGTGGACAGAGAGATTCATTCGGTAACGGGCAAGGGGGGTATCGGACAGAAGAGAGAAGATCGACGGCCAGCCATGCTGCCACAGAAGGGGATTGGCGAAGCGTAGAAAGTGAAACAAATGTAAAAAAAGTTGTATCGATGAAAAATAAGTCAAGATAAACCGCTGTTTTTTTAGGATGAATCTTAGCGCTGGCGGTGCTGAAGAGGGAGGCTACGGCACGAAGCGCAGGCCAGTCAGGCCTGCTCTTTCGGCAAACTCAAAGTAAACCGGGTCATATTCGCATCGGAAGTCACCGACACTTTTCCGTGGTGTGCAGTCACAATCGATTTTACGATCGCCAGTCCGATGCCACTGCCTTCGCCTTTGCGCTGGCGGGACGGATCCACGCGATAAAAGCGATCAAACAGTCGTGGCAGATGTTCGGCCGGGATGGGCGTGCCCGGGTTTTCAATGGTGATGTGCACCAGCTCATCGACCTCTTTCAACCGGACGGTAATAGTCTCGCCCGGCGGTGTGTAGCGCATTGCATTGGAAAGCAGATTACTGATAGCCCGCCGTAGCATCCCAGGATCGCCGTAAACCAGACACGGGCTTCCTTCAAAATGCAGCCCGACCTCACGCTCTTCCGCCAGCGCCTCAAAAAAGTCGAACACTTTACTGACTTCCTCCGCCAGATTGATCGCTTTTTTCTCCGGGATCAGCTGGTTGTTATCGGCCTGTGCCAGAAACAACATATCGCTGACCATTTTCGCCATATGACTGAATTCTTCGAGGTTGGAATAGAGCACCTCTTCAAGCTCCTTCTGGCTACGGGGCTGGCTGAGGACAATCTCCGTTTGTGTCACCAGGTTGGTGACAGGAGTACGGATCTCATGGGCAATGTCAGCTGAAAAATTGGACTGGCGGGTAAAAACGTCTTCGATACGCTCGATCATGTGATTAAACGAGAGCACCAGCCGTTCCAGTTCAATCGGCACCGACCGGGGATCCAGTCGGACGTCGAGATCTTTCGAGGTGATGTTCTGAATCTGTCGGCTAACGCTGCGGATCGGTTCATGGCCTTTATAAACGGCAAACAGCACGATAAAAATGATCGCCATGCTGATGATCGAGGCGGTCATGATCAGTTTGTTTTTCAGGTCGTTAATATAATGCAGGTGAAAATCGATCGACAGTGCCAGATACAGAGTATAAGACGGTTTACTGTCGATCAGCGGCCCGACCGGCAGGCGGATCATGCGCCAGCTGGAATGGGTGCCGTGGCCCGCTATCTGCATTGAGGGGCCGTTAATCAAGTAGACATTGCCGCCCGGAACGGTTTTATCCGGCGTGGCGCGGGCAACAAACTGGCGGATGTCCGGCACATGAGGGGAGTGAAAGAGCGCCTGTTGGTTTGCGCCTTCCAGTGAAATGACGACGTTTGAGTAACCGGCCACCACGTTTTTCAGGATCTCCAGACGCCGGGATTCCGGTTCGTCAGAGGAGCTGAGAATACGTTCCAGAGTGGCGCTGATTTCGGTTAAATCGTTGATGTCCTGTTCGGCAAAATGCACTTTTACCGACTGGATCATGATCCAGGCAAAGGCCATAAAGGAGGCAATGGTCGCGAGGCTGATAAAAAAAGGTCAGGCGCGTTGCCAGTGAAAAAGGGCGGGATAATCGCTTACTGACCATCCGGCACCTCAAGCACATATCCCACGCCACGCACGGTCTGAATCAGCTTAGGTTCAAAATCGTTATCAATTTTGCCGCGCAGGCGCTTCACGGCCACGTCGATGGCGTTGGTATCGCTGTCGAAATTCATGTCCCACACCTGAGAAGCAATCAGCGAACGGGGCAATACTTCTCCCTGATGGCGCAGGAAAAACTCCAGCAGGGTAAACTCTTTACTGGTGAGCGTGATGCGGGTGCCGCTACGACTGACTTTGCGGCTCACCAGGTCAACAATCAGATCGGCTACCTGAAACTGGCTTTCGACAATCACCGCCGCCCCCCCGGCGCAGCAGCGTTCTGACGCGCGCCAGCAGCTCGGCAAAGGCAAACGGCTTAACCAGATAATCATCCGCCCCTAATTCCAGCCCTTTCACCCGATGTTCAATCGTTCCCAGCGCGGTAAGTAGCAGAATTGGCATCCCTTTACTGGCGGCGCGCAGCATCCGGACGATATCCCAGCCGTTAACATCGGGCAGCATGATGTCAAGGATGAGCAGGTCATAATCGCCGGTCATCGCCAGGTGATAGCCGTTCAGACCGTTGTCGGCAAGATCGACAACAAAGCCAGCTTCCGTCAGCCCTTTGGTCAGATATTCACCGGTTTTTTTCTCATCTTCGACAATCAAAATCTTCAACGCATTCTCCTTCACCACGCGACAGTCATGGGGCCTCTCAATTCTAGAGAAGCCAGATCGGATAGCAATCGCATTCTGGGAAAATGACAGCTTTGTCATTTTGCTGTCACGGGCTGAACAGAGAGCGCCAGGTAAAGTGGCTGATATCAACCCACATGAAAATCAGGCTTATGCGTAATTTTAAGCTTCTCACGCTTTCGATGGCGTTACTGCTGGCAGGATGCTCACTCGCGCCGGACTATCAGCGCCCGGCGCTCCCGGTGCCGCAACAGTTTTCTCTGAGTCACAATCAGTTAGTCACGTCTCCTGTGGGGTATCAGGACAGCGGCTGGCGGCAGTTTTTCGTCGATCCGCAGGTGAAAAAGCTGATTGACGAGGCGCTGCGCAGCAATCGTGATTTACGTATGGCTTCGCTGAAAGTGCAGGAGGCGAGGGCGCAATATCGGGTGACCGACGCCGATCGCTACCCGCAACTGAACGCAGAAAGTAGCGGAAACTGGAGTGGGAAACTCAAGGGTGACACCCGCAGCACGCGGGAATATGAGGCCGGGCTGAATCTGAGCTTTGATCTGGATTTCTTTGGCCGGCTGAAAAATATGAGCGAAGCCGATCGACAGCGCTTTTTCGCCAGCGAAGAGGCGCGCCGGTCAGTGCATATCCTGCTGGTATCCAGTGTGGCGCAGAGCGGGTTCAAACAGCGTCTGGCCTATGCGCAGCTGCAGGTGGCGCAAGAAACGCTGAGCAATTACGAACGTGCCTATGCGCTGGTGGAAAAACAACTGGTCACTGGCAGCACCAACGTGCTGGCGCTGGAACAGGCGCGTGGCCTGATCGAAAGCACCCGCAGTGACATCGCAAAGCGTCAGGGAGAACTGGCGCAGGCGAACAACGCGTTGCAGCTGTTGCTGGGGAGCTACGGCACGCTGCCGGACGATACGCGACAGAACGTCGGCGATATCAATGGTGTGACGTTACCGCCGTCGCTTTCATCGCAAATCCTGTTGCAGCGTCCGGACATCATGGAAGCCGAGCATGCGCTGATGGCGGCAAACGCCGATATCGGCGCGGCGCGGGCGGCGTTTTTCCCCTCCATTACGCTGACCAGCGGGATCTCCGGCAGCAGCAGCGATCTCTCCAGTCTGTTTTCGCCGGCAAGCGGCATGTGGAATTTCATTCCAAAAGTGGAGTTACCGATCTTCAACGCCGGGCGAAATCAGGCCAACCTCGATCTGGCTGAAATCCGCCAACAGCAGTCGGTGGTCAATTATGAGCAGAAGATCCAGAACGCCTTTAAAGAGGTTGCCGACGCGCTGGCGCTACGCCAGAGCCTGGCCGATCAGATTCGCGGTCAGCAGCGTTACCTGACCTCGCTACAAATCACTCTTCAGCGTGCCAGAGCGCTCTATCGCCACGGTGCGGTGAGCTATATCGAAGTGCTGGACGCCGAACGTTCGCTCTTTGCGACGCAACAAACCCTGCTTGACCTTAATTACGCCCGACAGGTTAACGAAATTACGCTCTATACCGCGCTTGGCGGTGGTTGGCTGGAATAAACCGAAAGACATCACAGGAGATAGACATGAACACAGTATGTAAAGCGGCGGTATTCGCAATTTTCTCTACGCTGGCAATTAACGCTCAGGCCAATGAACACCATCACGGCGATATGATGAGCGCCATGCCTGCCGCCGAACAAAGCCCGGTGGTCAGCGCCACCGGCGTGGTGAAAGGCATAGACAGAGAAAGCAACAAAGTTACTATTGAACATGGCCCGATCCCCGCGCTGAACTGGCCGGCCATGACCATGCGTTTTACCCTCACACCGCAAACGCAGCTCAACGATATTAAACCCGGTGACAACGTGGCGTTTACGTTTATCCAGCAGGGCAATCTCTCTTTATTGCAGGATATTAAAAGCCAGTAATTCTCTCTTATTTTAACGTTGAGCATGACTTCATGAAAAATATCGCGCTGATTATCGGCAGCATGATGGCGGGCGGCATTATCGCCGTGGGCGGCTACGCGTATTTCGCCGCGGCGCACCCGTCGGCGAATACACCGCCAGCCACGGAAAAAGAAGCCCGCAAGGTGCTGTTCTGGTACGACCCGATGTACCCGAATACCCGCTTCGATAAACCCGGAAAATCGCCCTTTATGGATATGGATCTGGTGCCGAAATATGCCGATGAAGAGTCTGCCAGCGCCGCGGCGCCGGGCGTGCGTATTGATCCCACGCAAACGCAAAACCTCGGTGTGAAAACCGAAGCCGTGCGCCGTGGCCCCCCTCACGTTTGCCCAGACGTTCCCGGCCAACGTCAGCTACAACGAATACCAGTTCGTGATTATGCAGGCGCGGGCCGCCGGGTTTGTCGAGAAAGTCTGGCCGCTCACCGTAGGGGATAAGGTGAAAAAAGGCGCACCGCTGCTCGAACTCACGATCCCTGACTGGGTGGAAGCGCAGAGTGAATATCTGCTGCTGAAAGAGACTGGCGGCACGGCAACCCAAATTGAGGGGATTCTGGAGCGACTACGGCTGGCCGGAATGCCGGAAGCGGATATTCGGCGTTTGACCGCAACGCGCAAAATTCAGACTCGCTTTACCCTGACTGCCCCTATTGACGGGGTCATTACCGCCTTTGATTTACGCGCGGGCATGAATATCGCCAAAGACAACGTGGTGGCGAAAATTCAGGGTATGGACCCGGTGTGGGTCACTGCCGCCGTGCCTGAATCCATCGCATGGCTGATTAAGGACGCGTCGTCGTTTTCGCTGACCGTTCCGGCGCGTCCGGACAAGTCCTTCACCTTTCGCAAGTGGACACTGTTGCCCAGCGCCGATGCCACCACCCGGACGCTGCAACTGCGTCTGGAAGTTGATAACTCTGACGAAGCGCTGAAACCAGGGATGAACGCTTATCTCAATCTGAAAACAGAAAGTGAGCCAATGCTGCTGATCCCCTCTAAGGCGCTTATCGATACCGGCAGCGAGCAGCGGGTGATCACGGTGGACGCTGAAGGACGTTTTGTCCCTAAAGCCGTCTCTGTTTTCCAGGCCTCGCAGGGCGTCACGGCGATCCGTTCCGGGCTGGCTGAAGGTGAGAAGGTGGTTGCCAGCGGTTTGTTCCTGATTGATTCAGAAGCCACCATTTCCGGTGCGTTGGATCGGATGCGCGCACAGCAACCCTCGGCGACGCCCGAGAGTGCGGCCCACGCGCACTGAGGAGAATGCAGATGATTGAATGGATTATTCGTCGCTCGGTCGCCAACCGCTTTCTGGTCATTATTGGCGCGCTCTTTCTCAGCGTCTGGGGGGACCTGGACCATCGTTAACACGCCGGTGGATGCGCTGCCCGATCTCTCCGACGTGCAGGTGATCGTCAAAACCAGCTACCCGGGGCAGGCGCCGCAGATTGTCGAGAATCAGGTCACTTATCCGCTGACCACCACCATGCTTTCGGTGCCGGGCGCGAAGACGGTGCGCGGCTTCTCGCAGTTTGGCGACTCGTATGTCTATGTCATTTTTGAAGATGGCACCGATCCGTACTGGGCGCGTTCTCGCGTGCTGGAATATCTCAACCAGGTGCAGGGTAAGCTCCCGGCGGGCGTCAGCGCGGAAATGGGGCCAGACGCCACCGGCGTGGGCTGGATCTTCGAATATGCGCTGGTCGATCGCAGCGGTAAGCACGACCTGGCGGAGCTGCGGTCATTGCAGGACTGGTTTCTGAAATATGAGTTGAAAACCATCCCGAATGTGTCGGAAGTGGCCTCTGTGGGTGGCGTGGTGAAAGAGTATCAGGTGGTGATCGACCCGATGAAACTCGCTCAGTATGGCATTACCCTGTCGGAGGTGAAGGGGGGCGCTGGATACCTCTAACCAGGAAGCGGGCGGCTCGTCGGTGGAACTGTCGGAAGCGGAATACATGGTGCGCGCCAGCGGTTACCTGCAAACGCTGGATGACTTCAGTCACATCGTTCTGAAGTCAGGGGAAAACGGCGTGCCGGTTTACCTGCGCGATGTGGCGAGAGTGCAGACAGGCCCGGAAATGCGCCGGGGGGATTGCTGAACTCAACGGCGATGGCGAAGTGGCTGGCGGGGTGGTTATCTTGCGCTCCGGTAAAAACGCGCGTGATGTGATCTCGGCGGTCAAAAGTAAACTTGAGACGCTGAAAAGTAGTCTGCCGGAAGGCGTGGAAGTGGTGACCACCTACGATCGCAGCCAGTTGATTGACCGCGCCATCGATAACCTCAGCTATAAGCTACTGGAAGAGTTTATCGTCGTGGCGCTGGTCTGTGCGCTGTTTCTCTGGCATGTGCGTTCCGCGCTGGTGGCAATTATTTCGCTGCCGCTGGGGCTGTGTATCGCCTTTATCGTGATGCATTTCCAGGGGCTGAACGCCAACATTATGTCGCTTGGCGGGATCGCTATCGCCGTAGGGGCGATGGTGGATGCCGCCATTGTGATGATCGAAAACGCCCATAAGCGACTGGAAGAGTGGGAACATCAGCATCCGGGCGAAGCACTTGATAACGAAACGCGCTGGAAGGTGATAACCAATGCGTCCGTAGAGGTCGGTCCGGCGCTGTTCATCAGTTTGCTGATCATCACGCTCTCTTTTATTCCTATCTTTACCCTGGAAGGACAGGAAGGGCGTTTGTTCGGACCGCTGGCGTTTACCAAAACGTATGCGATGGCAGGGGCGGCATTTCTGGCGATCGTGGTGATCCCGATCCTGATGGGGCTCTGGATCCGCGGGAAAATCCCGGCGGAAAACAGCAATCCGCTCAACCGCTTTTTGATCCGTATTTACCACCCGCTGTTGCTGAAAGTATTGCACTGGCCGAAAACCACGCTGCTGGTGGCGGTGCTCTCGATCCTGACCGTTGCCTGGCCGCTGAGTAAAGTGGGGGGGCGAGTTCTTACCGCAGATTAACGAAGGCGATCTACTGTACATGCCGTCCACGCTACCGGGGATTTCGGCGGCAGAAGCGGCAAGCATGCTGCAGAAAACCGATAAGCTGATCATGACCGTACCGGAAGTCGCCCGGGTCTTTGGTAAAACCGGGAAAGCGGAGACCGCGACGGACTCGGCACCGCTGGAAATGGTGGAAACCACCATTCAGCTTAAGCCGCAGGATCAGTGGCGTCCTGGGATGACGATGGACAAAATCATTGAGGAACTGGACAACACCGTCCGTCTGCCGGGGCTGGCAAACCTGTGGGTGCCGCCGATTCGTAACCGTATTGATATGCTTTCTACCGGGATTAAGAGTCCCATTGGGATTAAAGTTTCGGGTAACGTACTGGCCGATATCGATGCGCTGGCCGAGCAGATTGAAGAGGTTGCCCGAACCGTTCCCGGCGTAACATCCGCGCTTGCTGAGCGTCTGCAAGGCGGCCGCTATCTCAACATCGATATTAATCGTGAGAAAGCAGCCCGCTACGGCATGACGGTGGGTGACGTGCAGTTGTTTATTACCTCTGCCGTCGGTGGGGCGATGGTCGGGGAGACCGTTGAGGGGATTGCCCGCTATCCTGTGAACCTGCGTTATCCGCAGAGCTATCGCGACAGCCCGCAGGCGCTGCGCCAGTTACCGATCCTGACGCCAATGAAGCAACAAATTACGCTGGGGGGATGTGGCCACAATCAACATCACGCCGGGGCCCTCGATGCTAAAAACGGAGAACGCGCGGCCCACCAGTTGGATCTACATTGATGCGCGCGACAGAGATATGGTTTCCGTGGTCAACGATCTGAAAAAGGCGATTGCCGATAATGTCCAGTTGAAGTCCGGCACCAGCGTCGCGTTTTCTGGTCAATTTGAGTTGCTGGAGCGGGCAAACCATAAGCTGAAGCTGATGGTGCCCATGACGCTGATGATTATCTTTGTTCTGCTGTATCTGGCATTCCGCCGGGTCGGCGAGGCGTTGCTTATCATCACCAGCGTGCCGTTTGCATTAGTGGGGGGGGATCTGGTTCCTGTACTGGATGGGATTCCATCTGTCGGTGGCGACGGGGACCGGGTTTATCGCGCTGGCGGGCGTGGCGGCAGAGTTTGGCGTGGTGATGCTGATGTACCTGCGCCATGCCATTGAGGCCGATCCTTCACTGGACAACCCGCAGACGTTCAGCGCAGAGAAACTGGATGAGGCGCTGTATCACGGGGCGGTGCTACGGGTACGGCCCAAAGCGATGACCGTGGCGGTGATCATTGCCGGTCTGTTGCCCATTTTGTGGGGAACAGGAGCGGGTTCGGAAGTGATGAGCCGGATTGCTGCACCCATGATCGGCGGTATGATCACGGCTCCGCTGTTGTCACTGTTTATTATCCCTGCGGCTTATAAGTTAATGTGGATGCATCGTCAGCGTAAAATATCCCATTAATGCCATCATTATCCGGTCTGCGACAATAGACCAGGCCGGATAACATTATGCTGAAAGTATAAATTTTCTTCTTTCTGACATATTCAGCAATACTGTAAAATCTATTTTCTGCTGATGACGTTTATCCCTTCCTGAATCCCCATTGTTGTCATATTAACACGTCTAATACTTTATTTTACCGTTGCTTCTCAGCAGGTTGTGTATAAAAAATGCAAACTGTCATCCTAATGTTGCAAATAGTGTAAACATCGACGTTATCTTTCATAATCGTACAGTTAATCGCATTTGATTCCATTTTATTATCAAGTTTTCGTTAAGTTCGGCATTTTTACGCATAACGCGGGCCATTTTTACACTTCACTGAATGTTTTTACATATCAATTAATCAATAAAAATAGCTAAAAACTTAATATCATGCGAAATATCTGAAAGGTAATCCCTTATGGTAATCAAAAACCCTAAGTCGGAGTCAGTGTTAACCTTTTAACATCAAACACAAATGAGAAGTATCTGGAATACAAAAATAAGGATTTTACTATGGGATTTGGGATGGCAAAGGACAATAAATTTGAGATCGTGGCCATTATTCGTGAAGAACTTCTCAAAAAGACTAAGGTGGAACTGAAATTTAAAGAAACCAGCGTGGTCACGCTATTAGAAAAGGTCGACTTCGACTACTTTGTGATTGCTAACAATCGCGACATCCCTCTCTCTTCCATCCAGTCTTTTATCTTGCACAGTGACAGTGGCATTCTCAAGTTTAATGCCAGATTCAGTCAGTCGCTGACCGATAAAGTGGGGTGCGGGCTGGCGTATCGCATCCCGGAGGTAATCGTATTGGTTCAGCGCCGCCAGCACCAGCGCTTCTCCTTTTTTAAAGGGATATCACTTTTATTGTTCTGGTCGCTATAAAAATGGAGAGAATTACACGCTGCAGATTAAAAATATCTCTCGTGGCGGATGTGCATTAATTTCACAAAAAATAAACACGCGCTTTCTTTATAAAAATGCATTGATCAAAGGGGCGACCCTCAATTTTGAACAGTTTGGTCGTCTGCAGTGTGATCTTCGGGTTGTCAATGTCGTGGATATCAATGAGTTTGATGAAAATAATCAACTTTATTCCTGTCAGCAGATCTCCTGTCAGTTCGAATTTAAACATTCCCGCGATGTGTTGGATGTCGAAAAAGTGATTATTCATTTTTTAATGGATAATAAATTAAAAAGTTTATAAAGGAAGGTGAACTTTATGTTGATGTATGGAAATGAAGATTTTGTCGGCAGCAGTGTCTCAACGTATTTAAAAAGTAAAAATGCCGAGATAACAAATGTGCCCTGGCAGGTGATGGTGGATCACTCCGCACGTTATCGCCACCGGATGATGATTTTTAATATCATCAGCCATGAACAGTCTTATGCCGATTTTGTCAGTTATTTAAATAAGAACCGCTTTAAAGTGTACGATAATGCGGTGGTAGTGATTGCCGATAGCCGTCTGGCGAAATTGTGTATTGAGCTGCTGTATGTCGAAAAGGCTATTGTGCTGACGGATAAATCACCGCTGCGTGATTTTGGGCGACTGACGACCCTGACGGGAGGGTGCTGGAATCCGCGTTTATTTCGTTCACAAAAACGGCTGAGCGATCGCGAACAGCAAGTCCTCAGTTTGCTGGTGAGCGGGTATTCGCCAAACGAGATTTCAGATCTGATAAGGGTAAGTTATAAAACGGTCCAGACCCATAAAATGCGCATTATCGCCAGGCTGGGTCTGGCCCATTCAGCCGAACTGAACAAACTGATTGTCAGATTCAACCATCCGTTATCTTTTTTATCCTGAGTTTGTCGTTAGCCTGATGGCGCTTCGCTTATCAGGCCTTCAGCTGTCCTGAACAACGTAGGCCGGGTGAGGCATTGCCGTCACCCGGCCTGATCCTCTCAGAGGTTGTCAGAACGACTTTTTAAAGCCAATTGAGGCATTGACTGGCGCTTCCACCTGCGATTTATGCCCGCCGTTGTTAAACTGCGTCCCCAGTTCGCCGTACACCTGCAGGTCGCGGTCGATGTTCCAGCTCAGGCCCGCGGCCACTTCGGTGCTGGAATACTGCTGCGAGGATTCCAGTGTTGTCGTTGCGACGGCATTGCTGAAGCGGGTTTTGTCTTTTGACCCCAGCCCCTGCCACAGGTTGACGCGACCATATGGCTGAACTTTACCGTGACGGGTGTCATAGTCAGCTTTCAGTCGCAGCCCGACACGGGCGGTAAAGGCATCGGCAGTATCGAGTCTGACCTTCGTCTTCGTCGAGCCGCCCAGCGTGCTGTCATCAAAATCGCTGTACTGATAGATCAGCTGCACCTGCGGTTCCAGACTCCATGCGCTTGCCCCTAAGCGGAACGCTTTACCGATCTCCGTCGAGGCGGTCAGCGTATGGCCTTTCACGGTATGGGAGCCATTGTTTCCGGATGCCGACAGACGAGCGTCATGGTTACCGTATTGCAGGACGTTATCCATATACATGCCATCGGTGGAGAACCAGGTGGCGTAACTGCCCAGGTAAAACGCGTTGTCATCAATGTTACCGCCTTTACCCGCGCTGCCGGATTTGCTGCCTTTGACGCTGCTGTCGATATCCAGAATGCTGGTGTATACACCGGTTTTCCAGCTGGCATTCGCATAAAGGTCAATTCCCGCCTGAATCCCCGTCGTATGGTTGGTGGTCTGCGTGCCCGTAGCATCATCCAGTTTGGTTTTGCCGGAGTAGCCAATCATTCTCGCCCATGCGCGGTTATCTTCATCAAGACCCGGTCGTGCGTCGTCCCCCATGCGCTGGTGCATATTACCTAACAGGCTCAGATCGCTCTGACGTACCACGCTGGCGAGACCGGAGTAGAGCATGGTTTCCGGACGGTACGCGCTGCGCAGATACCAGTTTTCGCCCTGGCCTTTCGCGTTGCCGGCGTACAACTGGTATTCAAACGCCCCGGCAGACATCCGGTTATTCGCCAGATAGAAGCCGTCACGCGTGGATTGCGCCGTGGTGGTGGCACCGTTCTTCGCCGTCACCACTTCGATCCCGTCGCCCGCCGTCGGCGCGCCCAGCCCGGAACCGTCTACCTTCAGCAGCGTGCTGCCGCTGACCTGACCGCCATCGATCACCAGTCGGTCCGCAATACCCTGACCGCTGCTGTTCTGCGCCGCGGCTAATTCAAGCGTCCCGTTTTTGCCGCTGTAATCGCCTTTCACCGTCAACGCGGAACCGATCGCCGCCCCCGTCAGCGATACGCTGCCGCCGTTGGTTAATCCGGCGACCGTCTGGTCGTAGCCTTGCGTTTTCAGCGCAGTGTTGCTCGCCACTGTGTGATGAGACGCTGCGCTCAACGTATTGGTGCCGCCGGCCTGCAGAACCCCATTGGCGATAAGCGTTGCGCCTTTGTAGCTGTTCGCGCCTTCCAGCGTGGTGATGCCGCTGCCGGTGTGGTGGAACTGTCCTTCGCCGCTGATATTGCCGCTCAGTGTGTAGCTGTTACAGCGTTTCACATCCAGTATGCCGTCAGCGATGATATCGCCCTGTACGCTGCCGATCTCACCGCCGTTACCCAACTGCAACGTACCCTGCACGACGTGGGTGCCGCCGGTGTAGGTGGTGTCGAGCGTGAGCATGAGCGTACCCTGACCAGTTTTCGTCAACTGGCCGCTGCCTTCAACCTCGGTCAACAGTTCGACGTTGAAGCCGTTGGTGTCGAAGGTCCCGCCGCCGGATTCCAGCGTCACCTGGCGGGCGGTATTAAACGCATCGCCATACTTCAGCGTGCCGCCGTTAAAGGTGATCCCGGTATTGGCTGCGCCGAGGTTTTTATCCCCGGAAACCTGCAGTGTCCCTGCCGTAATCGTTGTTCCGCCGCGGTAGCTGTTCTCGCCGGTCAGGATCAGCGTGCCGAGGTCGCTCTTATTGACGCCACCGGAACCGCGGATCTCGCTGTCGATGGTGGCGATATACCCTGCGCCATCGACGGTGCCGTCGCCGACGCGAATCAGCGTATTGGCGGTGTCGGTAGTGATGGCATCACCCGCTACGCGGTAGCCATCGGTGGCAAACTGCGCTCCGCTGATGATCACATCCCCGAGGCTGTTATCCACGGTGACATTGCCTGCCACCCCCTGGAAGACGGCAAACGCGGCATCGGTGAACGGGGCATTCAGCGCGCCTTCCGGCGTGGATTCATCGGTGGTCCAGTTGTCGTTGCCGTGGCTGGATTGCCAGATGCCGTCGCCGCCGTTAATGACGCCGTTGTTTTTCAGTTCGCCATTCTCACCGCCGGCGCCGTCCCAGAAGCGCAGGGTCAGGCCGCCGTGGTTCACCAGGTTGACCTGATGGTTAACCGATGTCTGCACGTACAAGCTGTCCGCCGCCGTTGGGGCATTGGCAATGTCCATCACGTTGTTGGTCAGCGTGCCGGAGTAGTTAATGACGCGATAGACGCCGACGTCAAAGCTGCCACCGGGCGAGGTTTCAATGTTGAGCTTGCCGTCGAGTACCAGATCGCCGTTGACGTTAATCAGGTCGTTGAAGGCACCTCCCGGGGTATACGCCTGACCAAACTGATAATCCAGTTGCGACAGATCATTGAGCGTCAGAGCGCCGGTGGTCAGTTTGCCGACGCTGTTAAGTGTGGAACCAGCGGTAATATGTCCGTTATCTGCCACGTTCACCGCGCCGCCAATAATGCCGTTGCCGCCCAGCGTCGCGCCTGCTTTGACCGTTACGTCTCCGGTCGCCGCCGCCTGATTACCATTGACCAACAGTACGCCCTCATCGACCGATGTGGTGCCGGTCCAGGTATTGTCGCCGGTTAAGGTCAGTGTCCCGTCGCCGATTTTCACCAGATTGCCGCTGTCACCGCTGATGATGCCGCTGATGGTGTCGTCGAGACCAAGATTACCGAGGGAGAGGGTTTTGTCGCCCAACTCAACGTTACCCGCGCCGGACAGCGAACCGATGGATGTCGCGCTGTCGACATGGCTGATATCCACTCTACCGCCAGAGAGGTTTTTCACCGTGGTCATTTCCGCCAGTGCGCGATCGGCAAAGGACATCAGCCCGCTATTGGTGACCGTTGCGCTGCCGCCGCTGGCATCCTCTTCCAGCGCTAAGATGCTCTCATCTGACACGTTAATCGAGGATTGTCCTGCCGTCGCATTGCCTGCAATCAGCGCCTTCGCGGTGCCGTTCAGATTCAGCGTCGCGTCGGCGGCAGTGACCGTGTCTTTTAACGTTAACAGGCTGTCGGTAATCTCCATCGTCAGAGATTGCAAACGGGTTGCCGCGCCGCTGATGTTCAGCGTCGCGCCTTTCGTTACGCTCACCGTGCTGCTGGCGTTACTACCAAATGTTCCCGTCTGACTGGCATTTACCGTGACGTTGTGAGTTTGTCCGGTACCTTCAATCAGCGTCGTGCCCTGATAGCTGTTAGCCCGATCGAGCGACAGCGTGCTGGCCGCATCATGGGTACTACTGGTGACTTTCAGGTTACCCGCGCCCGTGATATCGCCGACCGGAGAGAAGTGGTGCGAATTCAGATCGAACACCGCAGCCGCGCCAGACGTCCCCAGGGTGAGGGTGCGCTGAGTGGTGAAATCCGCGCCCAGCTGGAGCGTTGAACCGTTGTTGATCGTGACGCCAGTTCCGGACTGGCCCAGGTTGTTATCCGCCGAGATTTGCAGCGTACCGCCGTCAATGCGCGTGCCGCCATGATAGGTGTTATCACCGCTCAGGATCAGACGCCCCTGGTCAGTCTTGACCACCGTCAGGCTATCCGCGCTGTCACCTTCGCGGATCGTCGATTCGATCGTTGCGGTGAAATTCTCGCCTGCGCCACCGGCACCGACGCGTAGCATCAGCTCATTGCTGCCCGCGGTGGTCTCCCACGCGTTCAGCGCATCGCCTTTGATGACATAGCCGTCCGCGTCAAACTGCGCTCCGGAAAACTGAACATTGCCCGCGCTCTGATCGACCTCGACCGTACCGGCGTTGCCGGTAAAGACCGCGAAGGCTTTTTGCGCCCACGGCGCGTTGCCGATACCGTCCTGCTGCGTCCAGTTGTTATCGCCCAGGCTGCCAATGGCCATCCATTTGCCATCGCCACCATCGATTTTACCGTTGCCTTCAATTCCGGTTTTACCGTGGTTTTCCCCCGTCTGTGCGCCGTCCCAGAATTGCAGCGTGACGCCGTTGGCGTTGACCAGGTTGACCTGATTCGCCAGCACCGTCTGGACGAAAATATTGCTCTTATCCTGACCCGCCGGAACGTCACCCAACTCCAGTGTCTGGTTGTCGAGCGTGCCGCCGTAGTTATAAAGACGGTAGACGCCTGGGCCAAACGTACCGCCTGCGCTTTGGCTGACGTTCAGCGTGCCGTCGAGCAACAGATTGCCGGCGACATCCACCAGATCGTTTTGCGCGCCACCGGGCACGAAGGCTTGTCCCAGTTCAAATGCGGAGGTGGTTTTGCTACCCAGTTGCAGGCTCCCGTTGATCTTCAGCGTCCCCGCGCCGCCGTCGCCTGCGCTAAGGGTGGTGGCGTCATTCATCACGACGTCGCCGCCGAGGGTGCCAGTACCGCCCAGGGTCGCAATGCCGTTCACGGTTGTCATGCCCGTCGCGGCAGACTGATCGCCATTGACCAGCAGTGTGCCGTTGTCAACGGTGGTTTCACCTTTATAGCGGTTGGCGCCCGTTAAACGGGTGATGCCTTTACCGATTTGCTCCAGCGCGCCGATACCGGAAATCACTCCGTTAAGCAGGACGTTGTTACTGCGATTCACGGTCAGAATACCGTCATCAACGATCTGCGAAACCGGGTCGATACCGCCCGTTGTACCGCCCTGACCGAGATGTAAAATCCCGCCCTGATTGATCGTCGTGGATCCGCTGTAGCTGTTGTCGGTGGTGAACACCGTCGTGCCGCCCGCTGCCCGAATAAAGTTGCCGCTACCGCTGATAGTGCCCTGATAAATCTGGCTGTCAGCGCCATTGCCCTGGGTATCAAAGATAATGTTGCTGGCCTTACCGTTGGTGGTGATGCTGTAGTTGCCAATCGTTGCACCGGTATTACTGGCATCCCGATGGTCGCCTGTGCGCAGCGTCGCGCCGTCGTTCACAGTCAGGGTGCCGTCAGCCAGCGTCAGGCTGTCCACGATGCGCATGTCCGCCTGCGCGCCCGTCAGCGTTAAGGTATTCCAGCCGCTGCCGATGTGGGTTCCCAGACTGAGGTCATCCCCCCAGCAGCGTACCGATATTACCCTTGGTGTTTGTGAAGGTGAGGGCGTTACCCGTACCGGCGAGCGTGGTGATGTGACGTGTGTTTGCCAGCGATACATTACCGATGTTGGCCTGGTTGTTGGACGTCCCTGCGAAGTTCACCTCCCCGGCGAACGTTCCGCTGTTCCAGATAAATTGGTCGCTACCGGCGCCGGTATTGATGATACCGCGCGTATTGCCGCTGCTGATGTCGATGATGTCATTGCCTTTACCGGACTGAATTACGACATCCCTGTCGGTGGCCGCGAGGATCGTCCCGGTGTTGGTGATGGTTTTGCTGCTGTCGCCACTGGCATCCACCACCGGACCGTTCACGCTGTTAGAGGTGATTTTGCCACTGTTGGTGATGGCGGAAACGTCTTTTGCCAGAATCGCTGAACCGCCCGTCGCGTCCTGAATGGTAATATCGGCGCGGGTGGTCAGTTTGCCGTTGGTACGGGCATCGATCCCATTCCCCGTGGCGTTTCCGGCATCGTTGTGCACCAGCACCGTATAACCAGTGCCGATAGCCAGATCGCCGGTCGCGTTGTCGCCGTTGTCTTTCATGAAGGCAAAGCCTGAACCCGCGCCGGTGACGTTGAGTAGATTGTTGGCACCGTCTTTCACGTTCAGCGCCACGCTGGTGCGGATCCCCGGACCGTCGTTGGCGTTAATCGTCACGTCGTTCAGCGTGATATTTGAACTTTCGGCATGGTTTTGAATCCCGGCGCCGCTGCCCAATGCGCTAATGGTGACGCCTTTGGCGGTCAGCGAACCGGCCCCTGCTTCGAGGCGAATCCCATCTGCCGAGCCGTTGGTGGTAATGGTATCGGCTACGCCACCGGTTCCCGTCGTGATATTCAGCGTTGCGCCGTTGGTAAGCAGCACCCCCCGCAGTACCGTCATCCACCTCAATCGCGCCCAGCTTTTTGATCTGCGCATCTTTGCCGGAGGCGCGAACGCCGATCCCGTTGCTGACATGCAATGCCTTTAATGCATTGTTGGTGAACCGTCCTCCCTCCTGCACGTCGACGCCGATGCTATCTTTACTGGCGAGATCGATAACTGCGTCCTGTTGCAGAACGATGTTGCCAAGATTCTTCGCCACATAGGCGATGACGTTCAGCCCGTCTTCCAGGGATTTAATAATGGCGCTGGAGTTAAGAATGGTTTCGACAGGGGTACCCTGTTTGTTACCGTTCAACTGGTGCGCCTGACCATCGACAATCCCGGCGGTGGTGTTTAATCCGGTCAGGTCGATAAGCGTCTTTTCGCTGATGGTCCCTGTTGCGCCCCCTTCGAGCAGCAGGGCGGTAGCCCCCCTTACCACTAACGGTGAAGGTCGCCTCGCCCGTATCCACGATGCTGCCTTTACCGGTCGCAAAGACGCCTATGGATTGCTCACCGGTTAAGGTCATCTTCAGTGAAGACGACTCTTTATTCGCTGGATTGATCGTATTTCCGGCAAAGTTTGCGCCATTAGCAATGCGGAACAACGTGGTGCGCGCCTGACCATTATCGTTCATATCGGCTTTGCCGATATTGGCGGTCGCGCCATTTCCGTACAGGTAGTAGCCAATTTGATCGCTACTTTTGAACAACGGACTGCTGGAACTGTTAATGTTTGCCACCGCGTTATCGCGAAGATGAACGCCGATGTTGCCGACTTCTTCGAGTGTGATCGACTAAGATACGTCTACGGTTGCCTGAGCAGTCTTACTCCCTTCGGCCCAGATCGCATAGTTACGGTTTGATGTGCCACCGTCGCCCGCGACCGTGATCACACCAGTATCGCTGGATGTTACATGCGCGTTCTTCGAACTGGCGGTCAGATGGATACCGACGTTGTTGTGACCATTGACGGTAATTTCACCGTCATTGCGGATCTGCTGGTTGCTTTCGCTGCCGCTGTCGCGCACCGAAATACCGAAGTTGTGGCTGGTGCCGCAGGACGAGTCGCCATTGAGGATGATTTTACCCGTGTTAGTGACGTTTCCGCTGGCGTTGCCGACCAGGATCCCCGCAGCGTTACGTACGCCGGTTCCAAGGGTGATCGTTCCGGCATTGGTGACGTCGCCTGAGCTTCGGGTCAGGATCCCGGCGCTGGGGCTTGCGCCGCCTGCCATATCGACATCCTGTGTGAGATCGTTAGCGTTACGTCCCAGAGAGATGGTGGCATCAAAGATGTTTGTGAAGGTGGCATTGTCGGATACTTCAACGCCGTAAGCTGTCCCCTTACCAAATGATACGCCGTTACTGCGCCCGTCAACGACGTTAATCGCGCCCTTGTTCATCCCGGTGGTATTTCCGGCCAACTGCATACCGATGGCAAGCGTCAGCGAACTGTCAGGATTATCTGTTGACCACGGATCGGCCGCCGCCGCGGTTCCGTAGTTGTTCGTTGTAATGGCCTGGTTAATGGTTCCTTCGTTCACTACGGTACTGTTTCCCAGCCCCTGCATACCGTAGGCACCGTAACTGTTGACCTTTTGATTACCATCCTTATCGATAAACAAACCGGCGTTGATCGTACCGCGGTTAGTGGCGCTGGCGTCACTGGCCAGCATGCCAATCGCCAGTCCCTGCCCGGTAGAGGTCCGCAGCACGTTCAGGTTGCCGTCATTAACGACAGACCCCTTGCTATCGGCCTTCATTGCGCCATTGATGCTGCCATCGACAGCCAGAGTCGCTCCCGCGGCCAATGTGCCGGTGGCGCCTTCTCCATTGGCATAGATAGCATGCAGTTCCCCTCGACCAGCCGTGGTGTTGTTGATGTGGGCCTCTCCGTCGGTCCAGACATCGTAATCCCAGGTCAGCAGGTCGGCATTGGTGCTGGAGGTCAGCAATTGATTGATGAGACTGGCATAGTACGCCTATGCATCAGAAACTTTACTGATGGTGCCAGAATCCAGCCATAGCTGAATCTGGCTGATATTTTGCCCGTCAGGTGTTTTGGCGCTCTCACTGCCAGCGCCAATCAGCCAGTCGTTGAAATTCGCCAGATCCGCCGCGCTTTTGATGGAAAAGGTACGGCTGCCCGTTTCAACAACCTTGCCCTCTTCGTCGTAGCCCCAGGTCATTAAGGTAATATCATCGCCAAATACGGTGGTCTGTTTCGAACCGGCAAAGGTTTGGGTCGGAACGACGGGTGCCGCACCGAACTGGATGTAGTTATTGGATTGCCAGTTGACCTTACTGCCTGAGCCTTGCGCTTCGAGCAGAGAAGAATCTTTTGCCAGCAGACGGATAGCATTGTCACGTGCGTTAAGTGGGGTATTGCTGATATTCAGATTGGCGGTTGCGCCATTTTTGGCAACAGCAAAACCAAACTGCTTATAGATTTGCGATACATTGGCATCAAACGTATTAAGCACCGCGTCACCAATCTGCGAAACGCTAATAAAGTTTGCCAGGCTTGCGGTATCAAACACTTTCAGGGTAGAGGTTGTCTCTGGATCTGCCGGGTCAATCACCTGAAATTCCACGCTTTGCTGCGGGGTAGACGACTGCGTATGACTGAGGTATTCCGCGAGTTCTTCAATGGTGGTGATGGATTTTGGCTCGTGGGCAGGGCTGGTGGCGGTAATCGTAATTTTGTTACTTTCCAGCAGATCCCGGATGGTTGACGATTCCACAATGCCGCTCTGTCCGAAGGCGATGTCGGGGATCGCGCCGGTGATGTTTAGTTCGCTGCCAGCAGTAATGTTTTCATATAAAAAACCGTAGTTGTGGACGTTCTGATGGACGCCAGCGGTGATTCTGTCCTGATAATCCTCGGTGATAACATGTGTGCCCGTGGCCTCGAGCGGCACGGCGACGGCGGTGAGAGAAACGCCGGCGAATAAACCAGAGGCGACAAGCAGTACGGTTTTGCGCGAGCTGCTTTTTTCTTCCCTTTTGATAATTCGGAGGCGACAACCCAAAGCCCGAGCGCCGCATTCCATATAATGTTGTAAACCTTATTCATAATAACCTCGTCTGCATTTCTGATTTTTGTTGGTTGGTATGTTGCGTTTGTGGTTAGTGGCGGCTCAAAATGTGTGCGGCCTGGTTGCCAATTTTCGAAAACGGGAATCCCTTCCGCAGGGCGGAATAATTTTTACTGATTGAAAACGCCTTAAAAAATAGTCAGTCGTCCGTGTCTTATTTCCTCTTTTTAAAGTTGTCGATAATGGGAAAGCATATATTTCAGATGGGTATTGCTGTGCCCCAGTTTTTTGGCAATATTGCTTTTATAGGCACCGATTGTTTTTTCACTTTTATGCGAGAAATGGGCGATCCTGGTCAGTGACCAGCCCCGTGAAAACATCATCATGACGTTAAATTCATTAGCGCTTATGGCATTATCCAGCGGGTGGTTCACGCTTTGGTTCTTGCTGTTAATAAGTTCAGTCAACCGCCGAAGCAGTGCGTCAAGGCCCAACGCCTGGTCGATAAAGTGCATCTGCATACCGCAAATGGCCTGGAACACCGTAAAGGTTTCGGCATCCGTCAGAACGAGAAGCACCAATGGCGACTGTGAAGAGAGATGACGAAGGGTGCTGGCGTATTTTAGAATATTGTTTGGTTCAGGATGAATAATGAGGTAATCATTATTCTGAACCACAGGAAGAGAGGAAGGGGATGAATTAGCCGCGTAATATTGCATGCCATAATAAATTGATGTGCCGCGCAGGATATTTTTTATGCCAAGCCAGGCGTAATAATTATCACCATAAAAAATAGCGTTTGACATAAATTTCTCCTTGCGTCGTCGATAGCATCCTGCCCCTCTTTATTCATTAAAAAGGGTTCTTTCACGGGTTGGTGATCCGTTTTAATCCGTATCCTGTATTGGGATTATTCTCAATTGAAATATTACGCTTTGTTAAAATTTAAGATAAATCGTTTGTTTCGCCTTCCAGAGAATGATTGATAGATTTTACTTATTGATTGATGAAGACAGGAGAGAAAATAATGAAGGATATACGGGGTTGTCCTAAAAAATAATAGAGACAAAAGAGAAAAGAGCAGCACAAGCTGGTGAAGTGGAATAAGCGTGGCGTGACGACGTATCGCAGGTTAAGAATTTTCCTGGTAAACAGGAGGGTGGTGAAGTGTCGCACGGATGAAGATGTCTGAAAAATTCAATTATATGGACTATAGTTCTGTATTTTAGAGATTCCTATAAAATTAAGGGCTGAGTTAAGTGGAATTTATGAAATTAAACTTTGTTTTTGACTATTCGTGCTTATTCCGTCCCGGCAGGTCAATCCGGGTTTACCAGTAAGCAATTTGTTGCAAAAAAAGCGTTAACCTGCAAGCAGATCCTGCTCAACGTGTTTGACCTGGGTCTCCAGCGTATCGCGTAGTTCGGCCAACGCGCGTTCCTGCTCGGCAAAATAGGCCTCTTTATCGCGAAGCGATGTCGCCAGACGCCAGGCATTTTCTGCTTCCAGCCCGGCAATTTCTTTCAGCAGCGCCTCTATCTGACTTCTCAATTGCTGGATTTTCTGCCGCAGATGCTCGAGGTTGTTCAGTCGATCGCTTGCCATCATTGGCTCCAGACCGCTTTGCAACTGAGTGAGCAGGGCACGAATGGTTGCCAGATCGGCGTTTTGTCGTGCCAGATTAAGCTGCACCATCATCTGGTGTGCTTTCTCTTTCAACTCATCGGCGACGACGTCCGGGTGACACAAACGGCTGGCCTGACGCCACAGACGTTTAAGCTCATTGCGCTCATCCATCGAAAGGCGCTGATCGCGAGCGAAACGGTGCTGAGCATCCTGCTGCTGTTCCTGATACTCCTCATATTCATGCGCTGCCTCTTCTTGCGCCTGTCGTGTGTCACTGTCGTCCTGGCGGGAAAAATTATCTTCCAGTTCGCGGATCTCGGCGAGGAGATCGGTAATCAGCTCCGTTTGTTGCTGGATACGCTGACGGATGTCGACCGCAGCGCGAGAGGCCGAATCCATGCCCATCCACTGCTGTTTAAGCTGGGCTAACCGATCGACCGCAAGTGAGATGTACTGCTGACAGGAGAGGTAATCTTTCTCGCGACGTCTGCGTTCCGCTTCCTGACGGCGCAGGGCGCTGGCTGCGAGCTGTTTACGCAGCTCGAGAATACGGCTCATTAAAGGCCCGAGGCGCAGATGATACTGGTCGTTAAACTCATCCAGAATCTGAATGCGGGTATTACGGGTGTCGATCAGCTCACGCAACTGATTTTCCAGCGCCTTAAGTTCCAGCTTGCTGGCGGCAATCGCCGGATCCTGCCAGTGGGTTATGGCATGCTGATTTTGTAGCCAGGCGGCAATCTCACGCATCGCATCACTGAACCGGCGCGTCCCGATAGCCTGGACAATTGCCGTTATTACGGGATCGCCAGATTCCCGCTGCAGATGCACAAGCTGCTGCTGGATGATCTCTTCATCCTCAAGTTCGATGGCGCTTTTAATGATTTCGAGTCGTTTGATGATTTTATTCATGACACCGTTGCCTGGCGTGACCGACACATGAATGACGATATTTAGGTTAAGTCATTCGTTTGAAAAATATAAAAAAAAGTGCAAATCGCATTCTGTGGCCTGCGGGGCCTGTTCGTCCAGAATAATTCGCAGAAATTATCATTCACTCGCCATTTTCGTTTGGGCTCTCACAATTCGAACCTCTGTTTCATTAAGGGTATTTTTTGCGCGAAATACGCCTGCTTCGAAAAAGAGAATAAGTATAGTTCTCATTCTCTTTATTATTTAATGCGTGTCTTTTTTTTGGTAAGGAACCCAGGAATGAAAAAAATATTACGGCGCTGGCCGTGCTGATCGCAGCAACATTAAGCGGTTGCGCGGCCACTACGCCCGCCACTACCCCGTCAAATAACGTTGAAAAAGCGACGACGCCAGCGGTGGCGACCGATTCGTTAAAACGCGATCTGGCGGATGGCCTGTATGAGATGGCGTTAAATCCCGCCGGGGACGCACTGTATGTCGCCAGTGCCGAAGGCTTTAAAGATGTTCAGGGCGGGGTGGTTTACAAGCTGGATGCCAAAACCCTTAAGACTACGGGTCGCAGCCACACGGATCTGAAAAACTTTGGTATGGCGATTTCACCTGATGGCAAAACGGTGTACGTCACCAACTCGCTGGACGGTGGCCTGAGCGCGCTGAACACTGCGGATGGCAAAGTCAAAAATCGCGTCCTGTTCCCGGAGCGGAACGCGGAGGGCTTCCCATATGGCGCCCGCCAGGTACTGCTGCATAACGGCCTACTGTATATCGGGGCAGTCGCCGATCCTGCAGTGATCTGGGTGGTTGATGCCGAAACGCTGAAGCTGAAAACGCGCATTAAAAACACCGGCAAATGGATGACCGGTCTGCACTACTCTGAAGCGACCCAGCGCATCTATGCCGCAAATGGCGGCGGTGAAATCCTGGTGATCAACCCGCGTAACCAGCGCGTTGAGAAACGCTGGAAGCCGCTGGGCGACAAACCGGCTCTGCTGCTGAATATGGCGGAAGACCCACAAACAGGACGCCTGTTTGTGACCGATAACTCCAAAGCGAAAACCACGCTGGTGCTCGATATCCGCACCGGCAAGGTGCTGAAGCAACTGGACGTGGGGGGATTCTCTGGCGGTGACATTCAACGCGAAACGCAACGAAATTTACATCACCCAGCGTGATTCCGGGAAGCTGCTCAGCCTTAACGCGAGCGATTACAGCGTGAAGAAAAGCTGGGAGCTGCCGCCGAATCCAAACAGCCTGCTGCTCTCTGCTGATGGCCAGACGCTGTATGTCACCGTAAAACAGAAATTTAATAAAGATCACTCAACCGACGCGCCTGACAGCGTTGTACGTATTGAGTTGAATAAATAATAAAAATCAGCCGGGGGGACGGATGTTGTCCCCCGACACATTGACTCTTTTTAATGGCATTCACATGAACAACACCAAAACGATTCTGGCGCTGACGATGGGCGCAATCTCTGGCTCGGCCTGGGCGGCTGACACCGCGAAAAAAGCGGAAGACACCATTGTGGTTCAGGCAACAACCCAAAATGATTTCAAACCCGGTGGCGACACGCCGCTGCCGGCATTTCTTGATGGACAAGTCGCCAACGGCGGCAGACTGGGCATGCTCGGTCAACAAAGTGCGATGGACGTACCGTTCAATGTCATCAGCTACACTTCTAAACTGGTTGAAGATCAACAGGCGAAAACCATCGCCGACGTCGTGGCAAACGATGCGGGCGTGCAGTATGTCCAGGGCTACGGTAACAGCGCGGAAAGCTTTCGCATTCGTGGTTTGAAATTTGACGGCGATGATATGACCTTTGGCGGCCTTTCTGGTGTCCTGCCGCGTCAGGTGGTGGATGCGCAGATGGTGGATCGCATCGAAATCTTCAAAGGGGCAAACGCCCTGATGAACGGCGCCGCGAGTTCTGCCGTCGGCGGGATGATCAACCTTGAACCGAAACATGCAGGCGACATCCCACAGGCTAAAGTCGGCGTGGACTACACGTCGGATTCACAGATTGGTACTACGCTGGATGCCGGTCGTCGTTTTGGCGACAACGATCAGTTTGGTGCGCGGGTGAATCTGGTCCACCGTGAAGGCGAAACCCGAATTCAGGACGATCGCCGTCGCACCACGTTGCTCTCCACCGGTCTGGACTACAGAAGCGATAACTTCCGCACCTCACTGGACGTGGGTTATCAGAAGAAAACCTTCCACGGCAGCCCAACCAGCGTCAACATTTCTGCGGTCGATTTCGTTCCAACGCCGCCCAAAAATGACCGCAACTTCTCGCAGAAATGGGCGTATAGCGACATTGAAAATGAGTTCGGCATGTGGCGTAGCGAATACGACATCACTGACAACTGGACTGCCTACACCGGACTTGGCGCTCAGCACGCACACGAGGAAGGTCTCTACAGCGCGCCGAAACTGTTGGATAAGAGCGGGACGGCCACTGTCAGTCGCCTTGATACCAATCGCATCAGCGACACGGTCAGCGGCATGGCGGGAATTCATGGTAATTTCGCGACCGGCTTTGTCTCGCACAAAGTGAACGTTGGCTACTCGGCACAAAGCAAAAATGAAAAAATCGCGTGGAAGATGTCAAAAGCGGCGGATAACCCGTATACCAACATCTATCACAACCGCGGCGTTGACGCGCCGGCCAGTACCAACTCGAACGGTAAAGGCGGTAACTACAGCGATCCGCTGACCAGCGGACGTACCCGGACCCAGGGCTGGCTGCTGAGCGACACGCTGGGCGTGCTGGATGACAAACTGCTGTTTACCGTCGGGGCACGCCATCAGAAAGTGGTGATTCGGGGTTATGACAAAGTCACCGGCGCGGAAAACGCCGCCGACGGTTTTGACGGTAGCCGCTGGATGCCGACTTACGGCGTCGTCTACAAGCCGTGGGAAGAGATTGCTTTCTACGCCAACCACACCGAAGCGTTACAGCCGGGTAAAACAGCACCCAACACGGCGACCAACTATGGTCAGAGCACCGGTATTGTCCATTCTAAGCAGAATGAAGTGGGGGTGAAGGCAGACTTCGGGCGTGTTGGCGGTTCGCTGGCGCTGTTTGAGATCAAGATGCCATCGGCGATCCTCGATAGCGAAACCAAACATTATGGTCTGGATGCCGAACAGCGTAACCGTGGCGTTGAGCTGAATGTCTTCGGTGAGCCGATGCTGGGCATGCGTCTGAACGCCAGCGCCACCTGGCTGCAGGCGGAGATGACCAAAACCAACAACGGTCTGAACCAGGGCAACGATGCGATCGGCGTGCCGAATTTTTACGCCGTGCTGGGGGCCGAGTATGACATCAAGCCGATTGAAGGTCTGACCGCTACCGCGCGTGTGAACCATTCCGGTTCTCAGTATGCGGATCTGGCTAATAGCAAAAAGCTCGACAGCTACACAACTCTGGATCTGGGCATGCGCTATCGCTTCGCGCTTAACCAGAACCAAAATCAGATGACCGTTCGCGCGGGCATCGATAATGTGACCAACGAAAACTACTGGGCCAGTGTTGATGATTCCGGCACGTACGTCACCCAGGGGGAAGCACGCACCTTTAAAGTGTCCGTTGGTTACGAGTTCTGAGTTCCACCTCGTTATCAGGGGCAAGGATGCCCCATCCATTCCAGTGCCTTTAACTTGCTACCTCCAGCATGAAGTGTTAAAACGAGCCCCTTCTAAAAAAGAGACAGGGGTAGGACGTGAGAAACGCGTCATCCGCTTCAGGCATCGGTCGTTCTGAAGCTTCGTCGGAGCAGAGTCCGACGCTGCAACGTGGTTTGCAAAATCGACATATTCAGTTAATCGCCCTCGGCGGCGCGATTGGTACCGGGCTGTTTCTCGGCATCGGGCCCGCGATTCAGATGGCGGGGCCAGCGGTGCTGCTGGGGTACGGCATCGCCGGAATTATTGCGTTTCTGATCATGCGCCAGCTCGGCGAGATGGTCGTTGAAGAACCGGTATCGGGCTCCTTCGCGCACTTTGCCTATAAATACTGGGGGCCGTTTGCGGGCTTTCTGTCAGGCTGGAACTACTGGGTCATGTTTGTACTGGTCGGGATGGCTGAACTGACGGCTGCCGGCATCTATATGCAGTACTGGTTACCCGAGGTTCCCACCTGGGTCTGGGCCGCGGCCTTCTTTATCATCATCAATGCCGTCAACCTGGTGAACGTTCGTCTGTACGGCGAAACCGAATTCTGGTTTGCGCTCATCAAAGTGCTGGCGATCATCGGTATGATCGGCTTTGGCTTGTGGTTGCTGTTCTCGGGGAATGGCGGCGAGCGGGCGACCATCGATAATCTGTGGCAGCACGGCGGTTTTCTGGCGACAGGCTGGAAGGGACTGATTTTGTCGCTGGCGGTGATTATGTTCTCCTTCGGCGGCCTGGAACTTATCGGGATCACCGCAGCGGAAGCACGCGATCCGCATAAAAGCATCCCCAAAGCGGTCAATCAGGTGGTATATCGCATTCTGCTGTTCTACATCGGCTCGCTGGTGGTTCTGCTGGCGCTCTACCCGTGGGTGGAAGTTAAATCTGACAGTAGCCCGTTTGTCATGATTTTCCACGATTTGAACAGCAATGTGGTGGCGTCAGCGCTGAATTTCGTGATTCTGGTGGCATCCCTGTCGGTTTATAACAGCGGCGTTTATTCCAACAGTCGTATGCTGTTTGGTCTGTCGGTGCAGGGCAATGCACCGAAGTTTCTGACCCGTGTCAGCCGTCGTGGCGTGCCGGTGAATTCACTGCTGCTCTCTGGTGCTATCACCTCGCTGGTGGTGTTGATCAACTACCTGTTGCCGAAAGAGGCTTTCGGTCTGCTGATGGCGCTGGTGGTCGCGACGCTGCTGCTGAACTGGATCATGATTTGTCTGGCGCACCTGCGTTTTCGTGCCGCGATGCGTCGCAAAGGGCGCGACACGCAGTTCAAGGCGTTGCTGTACCCGGCAGGTAACTATATCTGTATCGCCTTCCTGGCGATGATCCTCGTGTTGATGTGCACCATTGATGACATGCGTCTGTCAGCCCTGTTGCTGCCGGTATGGGTCATCTTTCTGTTTGTCGCGTTTAAACTTTCTCGCAAAGTACGCTGAGGGTAAGCCGATCTCATTTGCATAATGAGATCGGCGTTTTCGCATTATCGCTGAAATACCCCCGCCAGCGAGCGAATGTCATTGCCCGTTGGTGACTGGTGAATGCGCAATCCAAACTCTTCTAAGACAGCAAAAATATGGTCGAAAATATCGGCCTGGATGCTTTCATATTCCAGCCAGACTACGGTATTAGTAAACGCATAAATTTCGAGAGGGAGACCGTGATCGTCGGGCGCCAGTTGACGCACCATTAAGGTCATATCTTTACGAATGCGTGGATGATTTCGCAGATATTCATTAAGATAAGCGCGGAAAGTCCCAATATTGGTCATCCGCCGGTGGTTTAATACCGATTCCGGCGCATCCAGCTGTTGATTCCACTCATCGATTTCCTGGTGGCGTGTATCCAGATAAGGCTTCAGCAGACGCGCTTTATACAGTTTTTGCTTTTCATCATCATCCAGAAAATGAATGCTGGTGGCGTCAATATTAATACTGCGTTTAATGCGTCGACCACCGGAGGCTGACATGCCGCTCCAGTTTTTAAACGAATCAGAAACCAGCGACCAGGTTGGAATTGTGGTGATAGTATTGTCCCAGTTGCGGACTTTCACCGTCGTCAGGCCAATATCAATGACCGCGCCGTCAGCACCGTATTTCGGCATCTCCAGCCAGTCACCCAGTTTTAGCATGTCGTTAGCAGAAAGCTGAATACCGGCAACCAGCCCCAGAATCGGGTCTTTAAATACCAACATCAGCACTGCCGCCATCGCGCCCAGGCCGCTAATCAGAATCGCGGGCGACTGGCCGATTAATAGCGATATCATTAAGATACCGACAATTATCGCGCCAATGAGCTTTATCCCCTGAAATATCCCCTTGAGAGGAAGTTGAGAGGCGGAAGGAAATTTTTGCGCCAGATTTAATATGACATCCAGTAACGAAAATAATGAAAGCAGGGCATATATCATGATCCACAACTGTGCGCAGACAGTGAGAATTTCTGCGGCTTCGCTGCCTTTTTTGCAACCACAGCGCGGCCTGAATATTGACAATAATACCCTGCAGGGTGAATGCCAGACGGTGAAATAATTTATTCTGCGTAATGATTTGTAGCCACAGACGGGAGCTGGCAACGGCGCGCCTTTCAAATGTACGCAACACCACCCAGTGCAAAATAATATGCACAATGACGGCGGTTAGAATAATAATACCAAAGATCATCACCAGCGAAGTGGTGTGATCCATTTCAATACCTGCTAAATCCTCGACCCGAGTAATTAATTCCTGCATAACCTCTCCTTTACAAAACAGCGGCCTATGATGACCGCTGTAAGGGAATTATGCAAATGAGCCGGGTCAGTACTGTTCGGGAAGACGGTTGATCCGGATAAGAATACCCCGCTCCATTTCGATATGGTTGCCCAGACGCAGATCGCTCAAAATTTTCATCACACGGCTACGCGAAAGATGCGTTTTTTCCTGGATGTAATCACTCGCGTTAACCGCCAGACGCAGCTCTTCTTTCTCTGCCATCAACGCGATGAGATTAGTGCGAATCAGTTCATAGGTAGATAAACCAACAGAGGAACGGTGTGCTTCCAGCAGCTTTTTAATCGCGTACATATAGGTATATGAGGCATCCTGCCAGAGGTCGTTCTGCGCAATGATATCCAACACCTGTGATGTTGGAATGATCTCAAACTGGATTTCCCCACTGGCCTGATAAAAGAAATCGGCATTAGTATTCATTAACGCATTCATGCCAACAATCATAGGTGCCTTAAGATGTTTAAGTAACAACGGGTCGCGGCTACGGTAAACACCTACGGTGCCTTTATGCAACACAAAACTCATCGATTCAGCATGGTGTTCGAGAGAAATAATTTGACGTTCCCGGCCCTGGCGAATGCGGGAAGGGTCAGAGATAGCATCAATTATTTGTATGACATTGTGTTCTGGCTTCATATAGGCATAGCAATTCGAATTAAATTATCTAAAGATTATACTCTATTATATTAAAAGGCGAATGTTTTATGGGATAGTGTAAGAGGATGTTTGGGCTAAAGTTGAAAGTAAATATTGCAATTCATTGAAATTAAATAAATCACACTGAGTGATGATGACTTCAGGTAGTGGGAAATATCACTTTTAGTGAGTACTCGTTTAATTTGCCTGCCAGAGTCAGTGTTACCGGACCTTGTTAGCGACAAAACTCTATCGTCCTCAAATTGACAGATAAGCACTACATTATTTTGAGTGACAGGTTAAGACGTTATTCGCTTCAGCACGAGTTTTCAGGATGCGAATGGCGGTATAAATATCGACTCAGATTTGAGAAAAGCGAACATTCGGGCGGGCATCATATTTTTAAGTGGATAAACCGGTATTGTATTTACCCACTTAAAAGGGCGCTATTTAAGCTCTGTCCATTCTAAGACATATCCATTCAGGTATCGGTTTAATATTGCCACTGCACCGAAAAGCCTAGCGCGAACGGGCTGGTTTGCATATCGTCAGGTTTTATCACCGGAATGCCAGCGAAAAGATCATAGCCAAAATTGCCTTTGACGCCGCGTACACCCGCAACTGCACCGGCGATGCGTGTGCCGCTCCAGTAATCATTTTTCGAACCGCTGACTTCCCCGTAATCGAAACCAAGATAGGGCTGCATTCCCCATCTGGGGAGGTTCAGGTTAATGTCATTACGCAGATACCAGCCCTTATCGGCATAAATGGATGATTCACCATCGAAACCACGCACCGTCCAGCGGTTACCAATAGTGAATTTATCCGGCTGCGTCAGCTTATCCGGCGACGTTTGCTGCATAAAGTGAGGCTCATAGCTCATCGACAGATCGCCTGCTTTAAACGGAAACGTGCCGTCGACGCTCAGCGTGATGATGCGCGCTAACGGATCGGCGCTGCCTGCCATCTCTTCGGCATCGGCTTGTTCACCAAACCAGTGTGCGGCGTGCTGATAACCGAGACGGGAGGTGAGCTGTCCAAAGGGCAGATAGGCCAAATGCTCCAGACTGAATTGCCAGCTACTGGTATCCCTGTGCTGCACTTCTACTTCGACATCGTTGAGTTTATATTGCGAATCACGCTTGATGCCTTTAAAACCCAGCGTCGTTTTTTGGCTGGCGCTGCGGTAGATAACGCGCTTAATTTCGGCAGTCAGTAACTTTTCCGTGCTGCTGTACTGATAGTGGAAATCGCCACTGTGTATTGTCTGCACCGTACGATATATACAGCCATAAAGCTCGAGCAGCCAGTAGCCCCAGGGAACGGAATAGAAGGCGGACGTGTTGTCGTTGCGCCGGCCATCTTCATTTTTAAAGCCGCCGCCGTATGCGACGTACAGAATGTCATTCAGCGTCGTTGGGTTATTGAGATAAAAGGCCAGCCCGCCTTCATAACGCCCCGTTTTTTTGCTTCCCGCATCATCCATCCACGTCCCCAGACGCCACGCTTTACCCTGACTTCGACTCACTTCCACCTGCGTATCGCCAGGATTTTCACCTGGTACGAGATGAATACTTGCCTGCGAACCGGGAATACGTTGTAAATTTTCCAGCCCTTGTTCCAGTCCGCGTAAATCAAGAACTTCGCCTTCTCCTTCCGGAAAGTTATTCCAGCTATGAACAGTACGACCTTCCTGGTTTTGTAATAACCATTTACTGATTCTTCCGGGCAAAATTTTCAGGGTTAATGTCCCTTCTTTTAAATTTTGTTCGGGCACTAAAACGCGACTGGTAATATATCCATGAGAGATTAACCGGTTCTGTACGGCTTTATGCAGGGCTTTTATTCCTTCAATGCCGACACACCGGTTTTCCGTCTGATGAATCAGATCGTTAAAAGTTAGCCAGTGGGGGAGGACTGCTGTTTTATCAATGATGACATGTTTCATGTTATAGCAGACCGATTCTTCTGGCAGGGTCAGCTTATCACTATCCTGCACATTTTCCGCTGTGAGCACTGTTTTAGTTTGTGGTGCTAGCTGGTTATGTCTGGCCTGGTCTTGTTGTTGAGTTGTGGCACTTTGGCCTGAAACTGGCTCGGCTTTCGCGATATCCGGGCGTATTGCAAACAGTGAAAAAAGAATGAGACTGAGGCTGATACGATAAATAATCATGGTGTTTTTACTATTCCCTGTAGGTACTGAACCTCAGAAGCATTTTGTAAATAAATTAATAAAGCCCCATTGAAATTATGGGGCTTTTGAATTAATGAAAATTATATGGCAGTGTAAATAGCATATCCGCCTGGGTAATAAACAATATCCTGAACCACATAACCATAGTAAAGATCGCCTGGATGGTAGACTACGCCATCCTCCCAGACGCCATTACCTTCCGGCGTACCGTTAGGCTGAATTACAGTATTACCACCGTTGTTGGCAGAACCACCTTCATCAGTATTACCACCGTTATTGGTCGAACTGCCATTATCGGTATTATTGTTGTCAGGAGTATTCGCGCCATCATCCTGATTAGTCGAACCCGTTTGGGTGATGATGCCCATATTGTTGACGTTACCGGTGGTGTAAACGTGATCGCCTGTAATGGTACCGGTGCTTTCGTTAAACATACCATTCGCGTTATTCAGCGTAACATCGCCCGCACTGGCGATCGCTCCACTGTTACTCAGGGTATTAGTGGACAGAATAACGCCGTTATTGGCTGTCAGCGTACCGGCATTCATCAATGTGACGCGGTCCATTTGCGCATTTAACGTATTACCAGCAGCAATAGTACCGTTGTTATAGACCGTCGTACGTGAATAACCATAGCTGCCCATGACATTGAGATTTACATCATGCTCTGCACGGATATCACCGGTGTTGTTCATGCCTGACATGACAAACAGGTTTGCGTCTTCGCCTGCATGGATGGTGCTTCCGGTATCGGTCATCAGAGAAGAGGTATTAATGCTGATGCTATGACCCGCATTCATGTTGCCATGCATCAGGTTATAGACATTGTTGGCGTTAACGTTGATGTCATTGTTACTGGAGATCGTACCGCTGTTAGCAAGATCGGACAGTTGCAGGTCCATTTGATTAGCGTGGATTGCACCGCTGTTATTAAACACGCTGCTATTCATCTGCAGATTCAGATTACCGTCGGCGGTAATAGAACCACTGTTCTGGGCTGGGCCACCGTAACTGTTCCAACCGTTGGAACCGATGGTTAATGACATATTCTGTCCCGCAGCAAGAGTCCCTGCGTTCTGGAAGGTATTGGCTACCGTCATATCAATGTTGTGACCCGCTTCCAGCTTACTGGCAAGATCAGAATAATAAGACGAACCATACATGAAGATATCTTTACCGGCTGAAATCGTGCCGGACGTGTTATCCAGTTCGCCATTGATAGAGATAGAACCATCGTTATGAATAATGCCGTTATGGTTAGAGAGCATATTATTGCCGCTTACCTGTAACTGGCTGTCACGTCCCTGAGCCTGAATAACGCCGTTATCATTATTCAACACAGAGGCGTTAATCATATTCCAGCCATTACCTGCAGAAATCACCCCGTTATTGTTGGTCAGCGTATCGACGTTAACACTCATTGAGCCGTTGCTTGTCAGACTGCCAGACGAGTTGTCCAGATTTGCCGAGTCCACGGTCAGTGTGCCTTTAGCATTGATACGACCGTTTGTATTATTGACGCCGGTCGCTCCCCAGGAGTGATAGTTGTTAGAATGGCGAGCGATGCTCAGAGAGCCTTCGCTGGTGATTTCACCCTGGTTGTTATCCAGCGAATCCGCTATGACGGTGGTTTGGCGATTGCCCTGAATTTTCCCTTGGGTGTTCACGGTGTCTTTGCCAGAGACATCGACGTATTCGCCTTTGATTTGACCCTTGCTGTTGTCCAGCAATTCATCGGCAGAAACGGAAACCATGCCATCAGACGTGATCTGACCATTATGGTTCAGAACGGATGAACCCATGACAACCGCAGAGTTTTTACCGCTAATATGGCCGCCGTTGTTTTCGATAACACCGTCAACATTGAGAGAGAGGGTATCGGTCGCGGTCAGATCCGCATGATCGATACGCACGCCGACGCCGCTGTCTGTGCCTTCCATGTAAATTTTGTTGGCATACATGGAGCCCAGTGCGGACACATCCAGCGCGACATCCGGGTTGGCGCTGGCGTCATATTTCTTCTGCACGCGACCATTTTTATCAATACGGTTATTACCGGTAATGATGTTCAACTCATTCGCTTGCAGTTTTGCATTGACCTTCACGGAGCGGGCAATAATGTCGGTGTACTGAGTGGAGCGGGTGTCCATACCTTTACCGGTAATAGAAACCTGGCCTTTGCTGACGTCCAGACCGGTTACGTTACCCTGGTTATCATATGTGGCGGTACCCGTGGTTAGCGTCGCGTGGTTGGTGTTAATAAAACCGCAACCGTCGCAGGTAATGCCTGATGGGTTAGCAATAATAACCTGAGCGGACTGACCGGCGACTTCGATCATGCCGTTAAGCTGGCTGGGATCGGAGGAGCGCACTTCGTTAAGAATCACTTTTGCACTGCCATTCGCCATATTAGCGTTGCCATCAATCTGGCCGGCTAACTGAGTATTCGAATTGCTGCTGCTGTTGTTCAGAATAACGCCGTTGCTGTCTACATTGAATTCAGAATAAACGTTATGTGAAACGCCACCCGCACTGGCTTTATTAATATCAACAACGGTAGTGCCATTTGCGTTGGTATGAATACCCGGTTGGTTAGTATTACCTGCGACAACCGCAGCGTGAGCTGGCATAATCATTCCAAGCGCAAGCATCGTTGCAAAGCAGGTCGGAGCCAGCTTTGCATGTAAAACCTGACGATTATTGCGCATGATATTAATGTTTTTGCTTTTCATTTACTTATCCTTGTATTTCCTTGAATATAAACTCCCCATTTCAGTGATGAAAAATGGGGAGAATATGAAACCATATAATCGCTAAATGCCTGAAACGGACTTGTAACGATTCATTTTAGTTACACAGGAAATATGAGTGACAAGGAAAAGTGAGCTATTGCTGGTTGCGCAAAAAAATAGCGTAATTATTCGCTATGGAAATATGTTTATGCGGTGATCGAGTAATATGAAAAAGAGGCTGTATAACAAATGAAAAAAAACATTGATCATGGGTATGGATGATTTCTGCGCGACATATTTCTGAGGTGTTACACAATGTGTAAGAAATTTGGAAAAGCCTTAAGGAGGAGGGGAAATAAGAACAGGCACGCCGCAGCGCAACGTGCCAGAAGGTGTTAGCATTCGGTCATAATCGTGCTCAGCGGCAGGCGAGATTTCGGCAGCGAGGCATTAAAATCTTCCACGCTGTGATGACCGACAGGCACCACCACCACGCTGGTGAAGCCTTTTTCTTTCAGGCCAAATTCCGCATCAAGAATGGCGGCGTCGAAACCTTCGATGGGCACTGCGTCCAGACCCAGTGCGGCAACGCCTAACAGGAAGTTACCGACGTTCAGATACACCTGCTTTGCCATCCAGTGTGCATCGTCTTTTAGCTCCTTACGGTGCATGTCGGCAAAAAACGTGCGACCTTTGTGATTAGCGGCTTTCGCCTCCGCGGAAGCAAAACGCCCATCGGCCTCTTCCTGATCAACCACGCGTTCCAGCCAGGCATCATCCATTGCCGTTTTGGCGCAGAACACCACGACATGCGAAGCATCAAGCATTTTTCGCTCGTTGAAGACAAAGTTACCGGCGGCAGATTTCGCCACGCGCGCTTTGCCTTCCTCTGTGCTGGCGACGATAAAGTGCCACGGCTGAGAGTTAGTACTGGATGGGCTGAACTGCAGCAGTGTTTTGATTTTTTTCGGCTTCTTCAGCGGTCAGCTTTTTTAGCTGGGTCGAATGCCTTGGTTGAATGACGCTTTAAGGCAACTGAAACGATATCCATAACGACTCCCGGTTGGTTTTAATCTTCGCAGGTTACAGGGTTCTCCCGGAGATGATAAGAGAGAAATGGCGAACACAGTTTTCGTTATTTGAGACTAATCAGACAGGGCGGATGCGTTTCTGGCTGCGTTTGGGCAGGCCATCGACCACTAAATTCCACGAGTCGTTCACCAGTTCTTCCAGTAACGACTCTGTAATATCGTCACCGGGCGCAACGGAAATCCAGTGCTTTTTTATTCATGTGATAACCGGGGGGTTATGCTGGGGTAAATCTGCTGATTTAACAACGATTTTTCCGGGTCGGCTTTCAGGTTAATCACCGTGCGACGGTTAACGTCGGTGACGATCATAAAAATCTTTCCTTCGACTTTAAACACGTCGTACTCCGGGCCGAACGGCCAGCAGTGCTCAGTAAAGGGGAAAGCTAAAGCCAGGCGTTTCGCGCACTCGTGCAGCGTTTTTTTCGTCCATTAATTTTCCTCACGGGTGAGGGCGCGCCACATGGCTTCAAAGCCCAGAGAAATAAACTCTTCGGCGCGAGCCGGTTCACGGGCGGCAAATTCCATCGTTGTTTCTGCCAGCGTTAAAAACAGCGCATCGCCGAAGGCGCGATATTCATCGGACATAAAGACCGGCAGCACCGAGCGGTGACAGAGATCGCGCAGTTCAGGAAACAGATCGTCGGCTTTCTGTTCTGTCTCTTTGGTGATTTTTTCGCTGACGGCCAGTTGGCGTATGGCGCGATGCCCCTGCGTATGGTTTATCCCCCAACTGATATAGCTGCGCCAGATATAAAAGGTCAGCGCTTTGGCATCGGTCAGTGAACGATCCAGATTGGCGATCATTGACTGGCAGAGACTCTGCTTAAGATAAAGATACAGTTCGTTGATTAACTCGTCTTTGGTTGCGAAATAGCGAAACAACGTTCCTTCCGCCACGCCAGCATTGCGGGCAATCACTGCGGTTGACGCCGCGATCCCGGACTGCGCAATTGCCGTGGTTGCTGCCTCCAGTAATGCCTGTTTTTTGTCTTCACTCTTCGGACGAGCCACTACACTTTACCCTCAGGTTGGTCTAAAAATGTGATTGAAACACGGCATATGCAGCGCCGCAACGGTGAATGTCAAAGATTGAAAATCATCTTGACGCGAAACGTCCGATTTCTATAATGAGTGCTTACTCACTCATAATCAAGAGTCAGTCGCGCAAACCATCGGACAGGCGCGCGTTTTCAGGTCAGGATATGAAGCGTCTCACAGTTTGTGTGGTTGTTATTATGCTCATTGCCAGTGCAGCAGCGTTACCGTTTGTCCTTAATGCTGGCTTCGGCCAGGCGCCGCAGGGGGGCTCAGCTTAGCCAGGTTGAACAATCTGCAAACTACCGGGACGGACAATTCCATAATCAGATACCGACACCGGGCTATACCGGAAACAAAAGTATGCTCGCGGCGTGGTGGGAGTTTCTGGTCGCAAAGCGTGAGAATGCGCGCCCCGCTCAGCCGCTGCCGCTGGTTGCGACCGATCTTGCCAGTCTGCCTGCCATTGAAGATACCCTGATCTGGCTCGGGCATTCTTCGTGGTATCTGCAACTGGACGGCAAACGTATTCTGATTGACCCGGTGCTCAGCAGTTATGCCGCGCCGTTTTCCTTCCTTAATAAGGCCTTTGCGGGAGACTATCCGTGGACGGTGCAGGCGATGCCGGCAATCGATCTGCTGGTCATCTCGCACGACCACTATGACCATCTGGACTATGCCACCATCAAGGCGTTAATGCCCAAAGTGAAGCGTGTGCTGACTCCGCTGGGCGTCGGTTCGCATTTGCGTTATTGGGGAATGAATAGCGACATCATTGAAGAGCGTGACTGGAATCAGTCCGTGCGAATTGACGATTCGCTGATGATTCACGTTCTGCCTGCGCGGCATTTTTCTGGCCGCGGCATCAAGCGCAACCAGACGCTGTGGGCCAGTTTTCTGTTCGAAACGCCGGAACAGAAAATTTATTACAGCGGTGACTCCGGCTACGGGCCTCATTTCCGGGCCATCGGCGAACAGTTTGGCGGCATCGATCTCGCCATTATGGAAAACGGTCAATATGACCAGGACTGGAAGTACATTCATATGATGCCGGAAGAGACCGCTCAGGCCGCTGTGGATTTGCGGGCAAAAGCGATACTGCCCGGCCACGCCGGCCGCTTTGTGCTGGCCAAGCATACCTGGGACGACCCGTACAAACGGCTGGCGCTGGCCAGTCGACATAAAGCGTACCGTCTGCTCACGCCGATGCAGGGTGAACCGGTAAAACTGGACGACCCGGCGCAGCCGTTCACCGTCTGGTGGCAGCAGACCTCAAATTTGCAGGAGAGGAGTTCCGAATGACCATTTCTGCTCAGGTTATCGACACGATTGTCGAGTGGATAGATGATAATTTGAATCAGCCGCTGCGCATCGACGACATTGCGCGCCACGCGGGGTATTCCAAGTGGCATCTGCAGCGTCTGTTTTTACAGTACAAAGGGGAGAGTCTGGGACGCTACATTCGTGAGCGCAAACTGCTGCTCGCGGCGCGGGATCTGCGTGAGTCCGACGAAAAAGTGTATGACATTTGTCTGCGTTACGGGTTTGACTCTCAACAGACCTTTACCCGCATTTTCACCCGCACATTCAACCAGCCGCCGGGTGCCTACCGTAAAGAAAACCACAGTCGGGCGCACTGAAGTGACAGAGAACCGTGTTGTATGACAGCACGGTTCTGTTCACCACAAATTGCGGGATTTCACCGGCTCAGTGAGCCAGCGAAAACCAGCGACGCCAGACGTAGCGAATCACGAAATATTCAACAGCGCCAAGTGCTAAAAACCACAGGCAGAACAGCAGCGTATAGAACTGGTTGAGATCCATCAGATGGAAGGTCGCAACCAGCTTTTGCGCCAGCACCAGTCCCAGCGAAGGCGCTGGCAGCAACAGGCAGGAGAGAAAGGCCATCAGCAGAATACCGGCGGCGGTCATCAGTGATTCAAGCGGGTGTTTCATGGCAATGTTAAAGGTGAGTTAAAAAAAGCCATTGTCCGGGATCTTCACCGCTAACGCAAACCGGCGCCGCTTACCCGGCCCAAATCTCACCATGTTTTTTCACCAGCCCGATGAGCGATCCGCCATCGCTGACAAACTCACGCATTTTTTGCGCTTCGCTGGTACCCTGTTTAACCTGCCGGGTCACGGCTTCAATCGCGCTTGCGGCGCCAACTTTGTCGGCGGACGGCGCGACTTTTTCCAGCAGGCGCAGCGTGTCCTCTGAGATCGAACGATGATCGCCGGTATGCACGTCGGTCAGAATCCCCTCCAGCCCGTAGCGACAGGCCTGAAAACGATTGAATTTATACAGCAGATAGTCACGCTCCTGATGCTTAAACGGCCGTTCCGTCAGTATCCAGTGCGCGGTCGCCTGAATTAAACCGGCCATATTGATAGCATGGCTGAGCGTGAGCGGTGTATCCATCACTCGCACTTCGACCGTACCAAAATGGGGGCTGGGGCGAATATCCCAGTGCAAATCTTTAATGCTGTCGATCATGCTCGTATAGCTGAGTCGACGGAACAATCCTTCAAATTCCTGCCAGTTGCCAACCCACGGCATGGGGCCGTTATCCGGAAAACCAGAGAAGATGTTCAGTCGCGACGAGGCGAAGCGGGTGTCTGATCCTTGCATGTAAGGTGAAGAGGCTGAAAGGGCAATAAAATGCGGGACAAAGTGCGACAGCCCGTGCAGCAGGTAAATCGCATCATCTCCACTGGCGCAGCCGACGTGAACATGCTGGCCAAATACGGTGGCCTGTTGAATGAGATAGCCAAAGTTTTCCAGCGTGCGTTGATAGCGTTCGTTATCGCATACTTCCTGGCGCTGCCATTTCTGAAACGGATGCGTACCGCCGCCACAAATCTCCAGATGATGTTCCGCCGCCGCTTGCAGGATCACCTGCTGCATCGCGGAAAACTGCGCCGCCGCCTGATCGATATTGTGGCAAACGTCAGTGGCCATCTCCAGCATGCTTTCGGTGATATCGTGCTTCACTTCGCCGGCGCGCACCCGGTCTTTCACTGCGGCAATCAGCGTCGAAGAGTCCTGGCTCAAATCATATCCCGGCGGATTAACCACCTGCATTTCCAGTTCAATGCCGAGGGTGTACGGTTCAGAAACGTGAAAATCGGGTAGTGGCATAGTGTTCGCTTCTCCTTTGATTTGTCAGATGAGTATAGAAGCGAGCGCGGGTTTCGGCGTGGCGGAAGAAATCTGAATTCGCTGCTTTGAAGGTGCATCGGGAACTGCTATAACCAGATTTTATCCTTGCGTAAGGAGTAATCGGTGCCGGAAATAAATGAATACGGTCAGACGGTGGGCGACGCGCTACCGGACTGGCATGGCGCGTCCGTTCTGCAACGGAGCGTGCTGGAAGGCCGCTACTGTCGTCTTGAGCCGCTCGATCCTGAACGTCATGCCGCCGATCTGTTCGATGCCTATGCGCAAGCGAACGACGAGCGGGACTGGACGTGGCTGGCGAGCCGCCGACCCGATAGCGTTGCGGCGACGCTCCACTGGCTCAGTGGAAAAGCGAACGATGACGCGCTGGTGCCATTTGCCGTCGTGGATAGTCATGCGGAACGCGCGGTAGGTCTGGTCTGTTATATGGCTATCGAACAGGCGCATGGCTGCGTTGAAATTGGCCATGTCACCTGGTCGCCGCGGATGAAAAATACGGTTCTCGGCACTGAAGCTGTCTGGTTGCTGTTGCGCTACGCCTTCGCCCAGGGATATCGCCGTGTGGAGTGGAAATGCGACTCGCTGAATCTGGCGTCGCGCCGCGCGGCAGAGCGCCTGGGATTTGTCTTTGAAGGCCGCTTTCGCCAGAAAATCGTCCGTAAAGGCCGCAACCGGGACAGCGACTGGCTATCGATGATTGATGGCGAGTGGCCTGAATGTGACCGCGCGTTGCAGCGCTGGTTAGCGGCGGAGAATTTTGACGCGCAGGGCCAGCAGATCAAAACGCTGGCCCAGTGTCGACAGTAACAGACTTAACGTCGCGCCGGTTTGCGTACCGGCGCATCGCCTGCCACGTAATAACGCGCTGTGCTTTTCGCCAGCGGAGCGCGACCGCGAATGGCATCGGCAATTTTCTCGCCAATCATAATGGTCGTTGCATTCAGATTGCCGGTGATAATTTGCGGCATGATCGACGCATCCACTACGCGCAGATTCTCAACGCCATGCACTTTCCCTTCACCGTCGACCACCGCCATCTCGTCAAAGCCCATTTTACAGGTGCCGCAGGGGTGAAACGCCGTCTCCGCATGCTCACGCACAAACGCGTCCAGTTGTTCGTCAGTTTGACATGCGATGCCGGGGCTGATCTCGCGCCCGCGGAATTTATCCAGCGCCGGTTGGTTGATGATTTCCCGCGTGATACGAATCGCATCGCGGAACTCCTGCCAGTCTTGTTCTGTTGACATATAGTTAAACCGAATCGCCGGATGTTCGCGTGGGTCGCGGGATTTCAAATGTACATGACCGCGACTCGGCGAGCGCATTGACCCGACGTGGCACTGGAAACCATGTTCTTTCACTGCGTTAGAACCGTTGTAATTGATCGCCACCGGCAGGAAATGGTACTGAATGTTCGGCCAGGCAAAGGCTTCGCGGCTGCGGATGAAACCGCCCGCTTCAAAGTGATTGCTCGCCCCGATGCCGGTTCCGCCAAACAGCCATTCAGCGCCAATCTTCGGCTGATTCCACCATTGCAGAGCGGGGTAAAGCGACACAGGCTCTTTGCACTCATATTGCAAATACATTTCGAGATGATCCTGCAGATTTTCCCCAACGCCGGGCAGGTGGTGAACCAGCGGGATCGCAAAGGCCTTTAATAACGCAGCATCACCCACGCCGGAGCGTTGCAGGATCTGTGGTGAAGCAATCGCCCCTGCGCACAGCAGTACTTCTTTGTTTGCCCTGGCGCGGGTCGGGATCGTGCTGTCGCCTTCCAGCCACTCCACGCCGACGGCTTTCTTGCCGTCAAAGACAATATGGTCAGTCAGCGCATGGGTCACAATGGTGAGGTTAGGGCGCTTTCTCGCCTGATCCAGATAGCCTCGCGCGGTGCTGGCGCGGCGTCCATGAGGCGTGACGGTACGATCCATTGGGCCAAAGCCTTCCTGCTGATAGCCGTTCAGGTCGTCAGTCCGCGGATAGCCTGCCTGAACACCTGCCTCGATCATCGCTTCAAATAACGGATTTACGCCCGGTTTTGAGGTGGTCACGCTAACCGGACCGTCGCCGCCGTGATAGTCATTGGCGCCGATATCGCGAGCTTCCGCTTTACGGTAATAGGGCAGGCAGTTGAGATAACTCCAGTGTTCGAGTCCGGGCTCTTGTGCCCAGTTGTCGAGATCCATCGCGTTGCCACGAACATAGCACATGCCGTTAATCAGCGAAGATCCACCAAGTCCTTTTCCGCGTCCGCACTCCATCCGGCGGTAGTTCATATGCGGTTCGGGTTCGGTTTCGTAGGCCCAGTTGTAGCGTTTTCCCTGTAACGGAAAGGCGAGTGCTGCCGGCATCTGGGTACGGAAATCCGCACGGTAATCCGGGCCGCCCGCTTCCAGCAGCAGGACGGTGGTATTGCTGTCTTCTGTCAGTCGTGTAGCCAGTACGTTACCGGCAGAGCCGGCACCAATAATGATGTAGTCAAAATGCAATGAAACCTCCTGGTTAAAAGACGGACTGGAAGGGGGCCATCTCGAGCTGGATGGACTTCACCTGGGTGTAGCTTTGCAGCGTCATCAGGCCATTTTCGCGGCCGATACCGGAATGTTTGTAGCCGCCAACCGGCATTTCGGCAGGGGATTCACCCCAGGTGTTGATCCAGCAGATCCCTGCTTCAAGCTGATGGATGACGCGATGGGCGCGGTTGAGATCCTGAGTGACCACCCCCGCCGCCAGGCCGTAATCGGTGTCGTTGGCGCGACGAATCACCTCGTCTTCATTCTCGTAAGTCAGAATGGTCATCACCGGTCCGAAGATTTCCTCGCGCACGATGCTCATGTCGTCGCGGCAATCGGTAAACACCGTTGGTGCCACCCAGGCTCCCTCATCGAATGCTTTTCCTTTCAGCACATCACCGCCGCAGAGCAGCGTCGCGCCTTCTTTTTTTACCGCTTTCGATATAGCGCAGGACGTTTTCGCGGTGGGGGGAAGCTGACCAGTGGGCCAAAGTTGGTGGCGGGATCAAACAGATCGCCTGCGCGGATCCGCGCGACGCGAGCAAGAAGGGTCTGTTCGAAAGCACTTTTCATCCGCGCCGGAATGAACACGCGGGTTCCGTTGGTGCAGACCTGTCCGGAACTATAGAAATTTGCCATCATCGCGATGTCTGCGGCGAGATTAACGTTAGCATCCTCGAAGACGATCAGCGGCGATTTACCGCCCAGCTCCATCGTTACCTCTTTTAGCGACGAGGCGGCAGCGTTTGCCATCACTTTTTTTACCGCTGGCGACGCCGCCGGTGAAGGAGACTTTGGCGATGCCCGGATGGTCGGTCAGATAGTGGCCCGTTTCCGCGCCCTCGCCCGGCAGGACATTAAAGACGCCGTCCGGCAGACCCGCTTCGCTGTAGATTTCCGCCAGCTTCAGAGCGGTCAGTGGGGTGACTTCGCTGGGTTTGAAGATCATCGCATTGCCTGCTGCCAGCGCAGGTGCGGATTTCCACAGCGCGATTTGAATCGGGTAGTTCCACGCGCCAATCCCGGCGACGACGCCCAGCGGCTCGCGGCGGGTGTAGACGAACGCGGTCTCGCGTAGCGGGATTTGGCTCCCTTCAAGCGCGGGAATCAGCCCGGCGTAGTATTCCAGTACGTCTGCGCCGGTGACGATATCGACACTGGCGGTTTCGCTGAACGGTTTGCCGGTATCCAGCGTTTCCAGTCTCGCCAGTTCATCATTGCGTTCGCGCAGGATGTCCACTGCACGGCGCAGAATGCGCGAGCGCTCCATGGCGCTCATCGCCGCCCAGATTTTTTGTCCGCGCTGAGCACTTTTTTACTGCGCGATCGACATCTTCACGTCCGGCGGCCTGGACGGTTGCCAGGGCTTCACCCGTGGCCGGGTTGATCGTCTCGAAGGTACGACCGCTGGTGGCGTTGGTATAGCCACCATCAATATAAAGCTGTTGTTCTGCCATTCGGGACATGCATTCTCCTCGGTGAGTCAGTGGCTTTTGGGTAAGTGCTGTCTGATGAAATGGGTGGTCAACGCCTGCGCAAGACTGAGATTAAACGGCTTACCGCTTAGCGCGGCGCGTAGCCACAGCCCGTCGATCAGCGCCGCAAGTCCATAGCCTGCCTGTTGCGCCTGTTCACGAGGCAGTTCACGCGTAAATTCGTACACGATATTCGATAACAGACGTTTGCTGGCGACCTGTTGCAGGCGATACAGCATCGGCTGATGCATGCTGCTGGCCCAGAACGCCAGCCAGGCTTTCATGGCGGCATGGCTTATCTGCGTTTCGTCAAAGTTTCCCGCCACGATGGCCCGCAGGCGCAGTTCGGCGCGTGCTCCCTGTAACGCATGGAGTCGATGCAAAACGGCGTGACGAAGCTGGCTGGTGATGTCGCGCATCGTTGCCTCAAGCAATCCATTTTTATCCTTAAAGTAATGGCTAATGATCCCGGTTGAGACCCCGGCACGGCGGGCGATTTGCGCAATCGTCGCATCATGCATCCCGACTTCATTAATCGCTTCCAGCGTGGCGTCAATCAGTTGCCTGCGCCGAAGGGTTTGCATCCCCAGTTTGGGCATGTTACGGCTCCATTCATCAGTAATGTTTATGTATTTAACCTTTTATTGATTGAACGTTCAATATAAATGTGTCTTAATTGTTGCGGATTTGATTTCAAATAGTTACAGGAAAAGTGAGGATAATTGATGTCAGACCTTCCGCAGAGCAGAGAAAAGGACAAAATCAATCCGGTGGTGTTTTACACCTCCGCCGGGCTGATTTTGTTGTTTTCCCTGACGACCATTTTCTTTAGTGATTTCTCCGCCGTCTGGATTGGCCGGACCCTAAACTGGGTCTCAAAAACCTTTGGCTGGTACTACCTGCTGGCCGCCACGCTGTATATCGTCTTTGTGATTTTTATCGCCTGCTCACGCTTTGGTTCGGTGAAACTCGGTCCGGAACAATCGAAGCCGGAATTCAGCCTGCTGAGCTGGGCAGCGATGCTGTTTGCCGCCGGCATTGGGATCGACCTGATGTTTTTCTCGGTGGCGGAACCCGTCACGCAGTATATGCAGCCACCGGAAGGGGCAGGGCAGACCATTGAGGCAGCGCGTCAGTCGATGGTCTGGACATTGTTCCACTACGGGCTGACCGGCTGGTCGATGTATGCCCTGATGGGCATGGCGCTGGGTTATTTCAGCTACCGCTATAACCTGCCGCTGACCATTCGTTCTGCGCTCTATCCGATCTTTGGTAAACGCATCAACGGACCGATAGGGCATAGCGTTGATATTGCAGCGGTCATCGGCACCATTTTCGGGATCGCCACCACTCTGGGCATTGGTGTGGTGCAGCTTAACTACGGTCTGAGCGTGTTGTTTGATATTCCTGACTCGATGGCGGCAAAAGCGGCGCTGATTGTCCTGTCGGTGGTGATCGCCACCATCTCCGTTACCTCCGGGGTGGATAAGGGCATTCGCGTACTTTCAGAGCTGAACGTTCTGTTGGCGCTGGGGCTGATCCTGTTTGTGCTGTTTATGGGTGACACCTCGTTCCTGCTTAACGCGCTGGTGCTCAATGTGGGCGACTATGTGAATCGCTTTATGGGGATGACGCTCAACAGCTTTGCCTTTGACCGCCCGGTTGAATGGATGAACAACTGGACGCTCTTTTTCTGGGCGTGGTGGGTGGCCTGGTCGCCGTTTGTCGGCCTGTTCCTCGCGAGAATCTCACGTGGGCGCACCATTCGCCAGTTTGTTTTCGGCACGCTGATTATTCCGTTTACCTTTACCCTGTTGTGGCTGTCGGTGTTCGGCAACAGTGCGTTGTATGAAATTATCCACGGCGATGCGGGTTTTGCCCAGGAAGCGATGGCGCATCCGGAGCGCGGATTCTATAGCCTGCTGGCACAATATCCCGCATTCACCTTTAGCGCTTCCGTCGCCACCATCACCGGTCTGCTGTTTTATGTGACGTCAGCCGATTCCGGCGCGCTGGTGCTGGGCAACTTCACCTCGAAGCTGAAGGATATCAACAGCGATGCGCCAAACTGGATCCGTATCTTCTGGTCGGTGGCCATCGGGCTGCTGACGCTGGGAATGCTGATGACCAACGGGATTTCAGCCCTGCAGAACACGACGGTGATCATGGGCCTGCCGTTCAGCTTTGTGATTTTCTTTGTGATGGCCGGGTTATATAAATCGCTCAAGGTAGAAGATTACCGCCGCGAGAGCGCCAGCCGCCATACCGCGCCGCGCCCCATGGGAACACAGGATCGGCTGAGCTGGAAAAAACGCCTCTCGCGACTGATGAATTACCCCGGTACGCGCTATACCCGCGAGATGATGAAAACGGTCTGTTATCCGGCGATGGAAGAGGTCGCGCAGGAGCTACGGTTGCGTGGCGCGAGGGTTGAACTGCAAAGTATGCCGCCAGAAGAAGGGGATAATCTCGGTCACCTCGACCTGCTGGTGCATATGGGCGATGAACGTAACTTTATCTACCAGATCTGGCCGCAGCAGTATGCCGTGCCTGGTTTCACCTACCGTGCGCGCAGCGGGAAATCGACCTATTACCGGCTGGAGACCTTCCTGCTGGAAGGCAGTCAGGGCAATGATCTGATGGACTACAGTAAAGAGCAGGTGATTACCGATATCCTCGACCAGTACGAACGTCATCTGAACTTCATTCATCTGGATCGTGAAGCGCCAGGAAATGGCGTGTTGTTCCCGGGCATGTAGGACTTTCTAAACGTTTTCCGAAAATGCGTTTGATCTGTATAAATATACAGTGATGAATAAAAAAGAAAGCCCCAGGGTGACAGTACTATCAACCTTGAGGCTACTACTCCAAACCTGAACAATTCGGATTGCAGTCTCTTCTTCGCATGGAGGCAATACATGCTGACGAAATATGCCTTAATGGCAGTCATCGCACTTTGCATTACGGTGCAGGGATTCACGCTCCTGGTGAGGGACTCACTCTGTGATTCAGCGTCAGGGAGCGTGGCATTGAGTTTAAGGCAGCTTTCGCTTACGAATCGAAGAAGTCGCCGTTATGCGGGGAGTTATCCCCGCGTATCCGCTTGCCTGGTCTGGATGAGACGGCACCCGCTTAATCACCTCGCCCGCAGTCAGTCATGGCTGCGGGCGAATTTTTTAATTCTCCTGCGTTTGCCAGCGGGTACGTTCAACGGCGTGCTGCCATTCATGCCAGCGTTTTTGTAACCGCCCATGGCGTTCGGCGTTGGGCTGGAAGGTAACATGTTCGGGCAGATAACGTCGGAGCTGATCAGTATTAACGTTGAGCAGGGCTTTGCGTGCCAGTAATGCCGCGCCGATCGCCGAAAGTTCAGGCACGTCGCTGCGCATCACCGGGCAGCCCAGCAGATCGGCCTGATATTGCATCAGCCAGTCGTTTTTGGTCGGGCCGCCATCCACCATCAGCGCCGTCAACTGAAAGTCACTGTGCTGGCGCATCGCCAGCATCACATCGGCAATTTGATAAGTGATCGACTCCAGCGCCGCACGAACCAGATGAGCACGCTTCACGCCGCGGCTTAATCCGTGAATGAGTCCGCGGGCATTCTCATCCCACCAGGGTGCGCCCAACCCGGTCAGGGCTGGAACAAAATAGACGCCCAGCGTGGAATCGACCGTGGCGGGTAGCGTATTGAGTTCATGAGCCAGTTGCGCTTCAGGAAGCTCGCTTAACCCGGTGCTGTCCACCATCCAGGCCACGGCGTCACCGGTATGGGGAATATTGCCTTCCAGGCCATATACCCGTTTGTCGCCATCGTGCCAGGCGACCGTCGTGGCCAGCGCGCTGACGTCGCACTGTGCTGACAGCACGGGCGCCATCACCGAGGAACCTGTTCCGTAGGTGGCTTTGACGCATCCCTGCGCGCCCAGTCCGTGAGCAAACAGCGCCGCATGCGAGTCGCCAATCATCGCCAGAATCGGAATGCCGTCGGGGATCTCGCTCAGTCCCTGGGTTACGCCGAAATGGGCACTGGAAGGTGAAATCTCCGCAAGCGCCTGTCGTGGGATACCAAACAGCGCCAGCATGTCGTCGTCCCACTCGCCGCGGGTCAGATTAAGTAATTGCGTACGTGATGCATTGGATTGGTCGCAGCGAAATGCGTTGCCACCGGTCAGATTCCACAGCAGCCAGCTGTCAATCGTTCCCAGGCAAATTTCACCTTGCTGTGCGAGTTGAAAGCCATTGGGAACGCTCTGTAGCAGCCAGCGCATTTTAGAGGCGGAAAACAGCGGGGCGACGGGGAGCCCGGTCACGGCTTTAATTTGCGCCTCCCGGCCGTGTTCACGTAATGTTCGGCAAAAATCAGCGGTACGCGAACATTGCCAGGTTATCGCCGGGCCGAGGGGCCGCCCACTGGCCCGATACCAGCCGATGGTCGTTTCGCGCTGGTTGCTGATGGCCAGCGCCGCTACGCGATTCGCCCCGACGGCCTTTATCGCCTGCGCCACCACCGCCAGCGATGCGGCAATCAGTGCCTCGCCGGATTGTTCAACCCAACCCTCTCGCGGCGTTTGAATCGTCAACGCCCGGGAAAACTTCGCCACCACGTTGCCATTGCCATCCAGCGCGACCGCCTTTGCGTTCGTGGTTCCTTCATCGAGCGCAATAATAATGTCTTGTTCTGCTGACATAGTCTTCTCCAGCCTTATATTGTCCCGATGGCTTAGCGATGGAAAAACGTATCCACGCCGAGGTAACGGGTGAAGGCTTCATGCAGAATTTCGGCGCTGGCTGAATGGTTCATGGCAACATGGTGCTCAAAGCCATTACGACAGATCCACGCCAGCAGGTTTTCCAGGTGAGGCACCTGAATCACCGCCCGGCAACCGACAGTATCGAGCGCATCGTCCACCGACTGTCCTTCGCCGACGTAGGCCTTGATTTCCCCGGTCAAATCGTCAGTGCTCATGCGGAAGTAGGTTAACGTACCGGGCTTCATCCTGCCGTGTACGGCGCCGCAAGTATTCTCTTTGCCAACGGTGGTGCCGATGATGTCTGCGGTCCCCATTTTGGGGTTTTCCAGACTGGCTGAGGCGAAGTTCCCACAGTGGAACAGGACGCACTTATCGCGATCGTCGCCGAAGTTATTGTTCCAGTCGGCGATTGAGGCCGGACTGAGATTACTGCTGGCGAGCGCATACATTGAGAGCGCGCCCATCACGTCCACTTCACAGGCGCTGGGCATCAGTTGCCCGGACATGACGCTCATGATCGAGCAGACGTTGATGCCGAGATTCTCCTGTAACGAGGTCCAGCACTGGATGGCGGTGGTATCAATATCATTGGCGATCACCCAGTCGCTTATCACCACAAACAGTTTTGCCATGGTGACGAGTTTATCTGCGGGGGATCGCACTGGCGTCGGCGTTATCGATCAGCAGACGGCGTTTTTCATCCACGCGGATATCGTCATCGCGCAGCTGTTTGATACGGGTAAATACTTCGGACAAATCCAGCGTTTCAACGGCAATACCCAGTCTTTCCAGCAGTTTTTCGCTATAGCGAACGGTGTTGAACCCGGCAGGCCGCGCGCCAATGGCCCCTACACGCACGCCGCGCATACTGCTGACAACGCGGCAAATTTGCTCAAAGCGTTTGAGATCTTTTTCAAATACCTCCCCTGCTAAATCACACACATGCTGGGTGGTCAGGGTGAACGGAATCCCGTATTGACGCAGGTTATTACATAGCGAGATTTTACCGCAGAAGCTGTCGCGGCGGGTCGCCAGTCCCATTTTATCAAGATTATCTTCCTGAGCCTGAACCAGTACGGGGACATTCAGACCGGAGAGGCGCAGCGTCTCGGCCACCGCTTTTTCATCGCCAAAGTTGGGCAGCAGGACCACGACACCGTGGATCTCATCGCGATGCGCACGAAACAGTTCTGCGCAAATTTTGGCATCCTGGCGGGTTTCCACACCGCCGAGCTCGGTTTGGGTGTCGTCGAGCATGATGGTTTTGATGCCGAGGCGGTTAAATAAAGCAGTTGCCTGTTCGCGGGCTTCTGCGACCAGATAACTCGGGAAGAAACCCCGGTTACCAATGATCACCGCCATGGTCAGCTGTTGAGGGATTCGGGACATAGCTTTCTCCAGTAAGGGTTCAGAGTTGTTATTGTTTTATCTTGCTGTCTTCAGTAAGGCCGTCGCATTCTTCACGATACCCGCGACGTCTATTTCATGGCGCGCACGGGTTGCCGCTCTGTCCGCCGCGATAGCGTACTGACCATCGGCGATGCCCAGACGACGCAGGGGAATCGCGCTGGCGGCTTCTGCCAGTATTTCCGCAACCAGGCTTCCCACACCGCCGTTGATGTTATGTTCTTCCACACTCACCACCGCACGGCACGGCGTCAGCGCCGCCAGCAGTTGTGCGGTATTGCAGGGACGAATAGACGGTACACTGATTACGCTGGCTTCAATACCGGCTTGTGCCAGCTGTGCGGCAGCGTCGACAATTTCATGCACCGTCGACCCCATTGCGACCAGGGCGACGTCTTTTCCCTCGCGCAGAACGTCGATGTGTCCCGGCACGAAGCGGTAAGCATCATCGTGTAATTCCGGCAGGGCTTTACCGTCCAGACGGATATAAACCGGGCCGACATGCGACAGGGCGTAATCGATGATCTGTCGGCACTCCACCGGGCAGGACGGGGCATAAATTTCAATGTTGCCAAAGCCGCGCAGTACCGCAATATCATCAATACTGTGGTGAGTACTGGCGAGTGGGCCATAGCTGGCGCCAGCGTTCAGACCAAAGAGCTTGACGTTGGTGTTGTTGTAGCAGATGTCGACTTTAATCTGCTCATTCGCGCGTGAGATTAAAAAGGGCGCAGCGTTACAGGTGGCGGCGATTTTACCGCCAAGCGCCAGACCGGCGGCGGTGCCCACCAGCGTTTGTTCGGCAATGCCGACGTTGACCAGTCGGCCAGGAAACTTCTGCATAAATGGCGCAATTTTGGCGGTGGAGGTGGAATCCGCAACAACCGGCACCAGATCCATTCCGCTTTCGACCGCGTCGATAAAGGCATTCACCATCACTGTGGCGAGATGTTCACTTTTACTCATCTTTCAGTTCCTCCAGCGCCAGTTCCACTTCGTCACCTTTAGGCACGCGGTGATGCCATTCCGGACGTCCCTGAATAAAGGAAACGCCGGCACCCTTGGTGGTATTTGCAATTACCACATGGGGCTTGCCCTGCGGTGTTAATCCTTCCAGTGTCCTGACGACATCGGCCATATCGTTGCCGCGACACGTAGTGACCTGCATACCGAATGCACGCCATTTTTCATCAAGGGGATCGGTGTTCATGATCTCTTTGGTTGCCCCGGCCAACTGGAGATTATTCTTGTCATTAATAATGATCAGGTTGTCGAGCTGGTAGTGCGCAGCGACCAGGGCGGCCTCCCAGTTGCTGCCTTCGGCGAGTTCGCCGTCGCCGGTAATGACGAACACGCGACGCTTGCTGTTACTGCGTTTTGCCGCAAGCGCGAGGCCGACCGCGACCGGTAAGCCGTGTCCCAGCGCGCCGGTATTGAGTTCGATGCCGGGCGTTTTATGTTTCACCGGATGGCCGGGTAAATGCGAATCGGCATGCTGATAGCTGGCCAGCCAGTCCAGCGGAATAAAGCCGGCTTCGGCCAGAACGCAATAGTATCCGCCGACCGCATGGCCTTTTGACTGGATATAAATATCGCGTTCATCGCTCTCTTGTAGGGCGGGAGAGCAGTTAAGAATACGAAAGTAAAGCGCCGTCAACAGCTCAACCTGCGACAGATCAGCTCCGGTATGGCCGCCCGCCGGGCTCTCAGCATTCAACACAATGATGCGACGGCGTACCGCACGCGCTTTCTTTTCAAGCTCCGCAACAGAGAGCAAAAACGGATTCATATAACACCTCTTGAATGTTTAATCCTGTATGAATATATATTCAAGCAGGATGTAATAACCTGACGACTTCCTAAGGTAAGAGATTTTCTCCTTATTACGTGACTTTATAGGTCAATGGAATATATATTCACTATTGATTTATTATTCATGATTAAAGATATTCCTTGTCCTGAGGTTTGTCTACGCTTTGTGCAGGCAAATTTTGGAGAAAGGAGAAAAGGATCACACTTGCCTGGCGGGCGGATGCAGGAGATCGCTTGTTATCTATTCAGGTATGAATAAAAATAACGGGACTTTACAGGGGGGGATTGCCATGTCGAAGCAGGATGAACAACGGTTGTTGGTGAAGATTGCCACACTCTATTACGCCGAAAATAAAAAACAGTCAGAAATTGCTACGCTGCTGCACCTTTCGCAGTCCTTTGTGTCACGAGCGTTAACGCGATGCCAGAAAGAAGGGCTGGTAAAAATAACGGTGGTACAGCCGACCAATATTTTTGTCTCGCTGGAAAAGGCGCTGGAAGAACAATACGGCATTCGCCAGGCGATCGTGGTGGATGTTGGCGACAACCCGACGGGAGCGCAAATCAAGCACGCGATTGGCAGTGCGGCGGCGCATTATGTTGAAACCCGCATTCGTCCTGAGGATCTGGTAGGAATCTCTTCCTGGAGCAGTACGATTCGTTGCATGGTCGATGAGATGCATCCGCAGAATATTCGTGCGGCGGGTGTGATCCAACTTTTGGGTGGTGTTGGGCCAAATGGCAATGTACAGGCGACGATCCTCACGCAACAACTGGCCGCGCATCTGGGCTGCCCATCGTGGCTATTACCCTCGCAAAGCATTGAGCACTCTGTTGAAGAACGCACCCGGTTGGTGAATAGCCCGGATGTTGCCGCTGTAGTCGATAAATTTGCCGAAGTGGACGTGGCGATTGTGGGGATAGGCGAACTGGAGCCGTCGCAACTGCTGAAAAATTCCGGCAACTACTATAACGAAGAGATGCTCAAACTGTTGGCTGAACGCGGGGCGGTGGGCGATATTTGCCTGCACTATTATGATGCGGCCGGAAAACCGGTTCTGAGCCATGAAGAAGATCCCGTGATCGGTATGGAACTGGCGCAAATTCGTGACTGTAAGCATGTGATTGCGCTGGCGGGGGGAAAAGACAAGCGTAACGCCATTCGCGGCGCGCTGCAGGGTAACTACATTGACGTGTTGATTACCGATTATCCGACTGCCCGCAGCCTGATAAAGAAAGCGTAGCGAGATGAAAATCTGCTCCGGGAATTTTACCCGGAGCAAGTTGAGCCGGGCTTTACGACGTGCTTTCCATCGCCGCTTTTTGCGCAACCACTGCGGCTTTTTGCTGCATCCGGTTCTGCATCTGGTCGATGATGACGGCAACGATAATCACGATCCCCTTAATCACCATCTGCCAGAATTCGCTCACCCCCATCATCACCAGTCCATCGGCGAGAAAGCCGATGACAAATGCGCCGATCAGGGTTCCGAGAATGGTACCGCGCCCCCCGGCGAGCGAGGTCCCGCCCAGTACGACCGCTGCAATCGCATTCATTTCAAACGCGGTGCCGTTAGCCGGGTGGCTGGCGGAAAGCTGCGCCGATACCACAATTCCCGCAATAGCGGCGCACAGGCCGGAAAGGGTATACACCCAGATCTTAACCTGTTTAACCTTCACGCCGGAGAGTTCAGCGGCGCGTTCGTTATCGCCAATGGCATAGACATGACGGCCAAACGGCAGGCGTCGCGCCACATAGGCAATGATTAACGCCAGCACTATCATCATCCAGATAGCCCACGGGATGCCAAATAGCGTACCGGCGCCAATTTCATCAAAGCCGGTATTACCGAGTTGCGGATTACCGGAAAGCCCCGGAAAGGTCTGTCCGTCGGAGGTTAACATCGCCGCCCCCCCGCAGAACGTACATGGTGCCCAATGTACAGATGAACGGCGCAACGTTATAGCGTGTGATAATCCAGCCGTTTGCGGCGCCAATGAGTCCGCCAATCAACAGCACCAGCGGGACGATTACCCAGACGCTGGGGAAAATGGCGATGCCAAACATCGGCAGCACAATCCCTTTGGTTATCAACCAGCCGGCAATCATGCCGCACAGCCCCAGCGTTGCGCCAATCGACAGATCGATACCTGCCGTGATAATGACAAAGGTGATCCCCAGCGCCAGGAAGGCGTTGATGGCGATATGTTTGATCATGATGACCATGCTACCGCCGGAGAGAAATCCCGGTACGGTAAAAGCAAAGAATCCGACTATCAGAAACAGCGCAATAAAGGTCCGCAGCTTCAGGATCAGCAGCAGGATATTTTCTCGTGAAAATGACACCCCGGAGCGGGGGGGCAATGGCGACGGATTGAACAGTTTTCATGTCAGAACCCCTGAGCACTTGCGGTTACCAGCGCCGATTCTTCGGCCCGATCGCGTACGATATCGGCGGTCAGTTTCCCGCCGGACATCACCAGAATGCGGTCAGACACCGCCATAATTTCTTTTAAATCTGAGGTGGAAAAGACCACGGCAATCCCCTGCTGTGAGAGTTGCACCATCATGCGAAAGACATCGGCTTTCGCGCCTACGTCGATACCGCGGGTGGGTTCGTCGAGAAACAGGATTTTCGGATTGGTCAGCAACGAGCGGCCAATGACCACCTTTTGTTGATTGCCGCCGCTCAGCGCCTGAATTTCTACGTCGGGTGACGAGACTTTGATCGACAGATCGCCAATCGTACTGGCTACCACGGTCTCTTCATCACGGCGAGAAATGGCAAAGCCGCGCTGAAGTCGTCGCCACAGGCTGGCGATGGTCAGATTGGTGGCGACAGACGATATCGGGAAAATTCCGGTGCGCTTGCGGTCTTCCGGCACCAGACTCATCCCCATACGGATACGTTCGGCGGTGGTGAGTCGCTGCGGAACCGGCTTGCTGTCCAGCCACAGCTTGCCCAGATAGTTACGTTCGGTGCCGAGAAGGCATTCAAACAGCTCAGTGCGTCCCGCCCCCATCAGCCCATATATCCCGACAATTTCCCCGGCATGGACGCGGAAGCTGACATCGTTCACGACCGCGTTCCCGGCTGCGTTCACGCAGGTGATGTGTTCCGCTTCAAGCACTGGCGCGCCAAAGGTGCGTCCAGGTTCGAGGAAGTTGCTGACCGGATCGCTTCCCAGCATTTCACGGACAATCCATGGCACGTCGATATCGCAGACTTTTGCTTCGGCCTGAAATTTGCCGTCACGCAAAATGGTGATCACGTCACCGATCGCCATCAGCTCTTCCAGACGGTGCGAAATGTAGATAATTGACACGCCCTGGCGGGTCAGCTCGCGGATCACCCGGAACAGAATTTCCACTTCGGTTTTGCTCAGTGCAGAAGTGGGTTCATCCAGAATCAGAATGTCGGCGTCTTCTGCCAGCGCTTTGGCGATTTCGATGAGCTGCTGTTGTCCCACCTTAAGATTGCCCACCAGTTCGCGTGGCGAGATGGGCTGGTCGAGACGTTGTAACAGGGCTTCGGCGCGCTTTTCCTGTTCCGCCTCATTAATGGGCGTGACGCCTTTTTTGTAACTCCCGGCCCAGAAAGATGTTCTCAGCCACGTTCAGGTTTTCGAACAGATTCAGCTCCTGATGCACCATGCCGATACCGTGCGCGGCGGCATCCCGGGTGCTGGCAAAGCGCACGGGTTGACCGTTAAGCCGCATTTCACCGCTGCTGGGCTGCTGAACGCCGGCAAGGATCTTCATCAGCGTGGATTTCCCCGCGCCATTTTCGCCAATAATGACGTTCACTTTGCCGCGCCAGACGCGGTAATCCACCGCATCCAGCGCAACTGTACCGGGAAACAGCATCGATATAGCCTGCGTTTCCAGGATGACTTCATCAGCAGGGACATCGTTCATTACGGAGCCTCCTGTTTCAACGCCAGGGCGGCGGCATTCTCTGGTTTACCGCCGTTAAGGGTCACCGCGAGGGTCACCGTCGCGGTTTTGCCTGACCAGCTCTCATCCACCGGCGGCAGCGCGTTTACCGCCTCCCGGTTATAGGCACGGGAAAGCTGTGCAAACTGCACCTGGTTGGTAAAGTCCTCAAACTTAAAGCCTGCGGCATCACGAATCGCGTTACCGCGCATCACTGGTCCTGTCTGAATTTCTATCGGGTGTCCGTTGACGTTCATCACAAATGATTTCTCCCTGGTGTTGGAGATATCGACTTTTTCGATCCGACTGGTCAGACGGACGAACACGCTTTCCGGCGCGGCTGTTGGTGTCGCCATACGGGCGCTCAGCGCGGTTGCATCCAGGGCGTGTTGATTCGCGGCGTCCAGTACGCGAGGCTGCCAGGTTTGTTGCGCGATCTGCTGGGGCGTCAGATTGTCGAAGCTGGCTTTGGCATTCGGATCGGCGGGGATCACGGGCTTACCATTTTCGTCAAGATCGACTACCGTGCAGGCCGTCAGCAACAGGGTGGTGCAACCTAACAACGCAGCACCCCATTGTGTTAACGACATAACGCCTCCGCTTAGTGGCTCAGATTGAATTTGTTCAGCTTGCTGGCGTTGGTCTCATCAATCAGCACGCAGTCCATCAGCTGTTTTTCGTCTTTCTGGGCTTTTCCGTTTTTCAGATAAAAGTCAGCCTGCTCGACAGCCATTTGTGCCTGCTGCCAGCCGGGTTGCAGAACGGTTGCTTTGATATTGCTCTTGTTGATGATGGAGTCGCGGGTGTAGTCGCTACCGTCGAAGCCCACCACAATGACGTTATTTTTCCCGGCGGCTTTCAGCGCCGCTTCAGCGCCGAGCGCCATGGTGTCGTTACCGGAGATAACGCCCACAATATCGGGGTTGGTTTGCAGGATGGCTTCCATACGGGTGAAGGCTTCCGTCTGGCTCCAGTTAGCGGTCTGTTGAGCCACCATCTTCATGTCCGGATAATCGTCCAGTATGTCGTGATAGCCCTGTGAACGTACGTGGGCGTTGGTATCAGACTGGCGGCCCAACAGCTCAACATAATGGCCTTTACCGCCCAGTAATTTGGCGAATTTTTCAGCGCCAAGCTGCGCGCCCTGATAGTTGTTAGAGACAATCTGCGCCACGGCAACCCCGGTTTTATTGATCTCTCTGTCGATAAGAAATGCCGGAACGCCAGCGGCTTTCGCTTTCTCCAGTGGGCCGACGGTCGCATCGGCGCCTGCGTTATCCAGAATGATGGCTTTTGCTTTACGGGCAATCGCCGTTTCAATGAGCTGGTTCTGCTTGTTCACATCATCATCGTGCGATGCGACGAGCGTGGTATAGCCCAGTTCTTTCGCTTTCGCCGCCGCGCCATCAGCCTCGGCTTTAAAGAACGGATTATCATGGGATGGGGTAATGATGGCGATGAGTCCATTATCGGCTGCGTAGAGCGAGCCGGATGCAGTAAGGATCGAAGCCAGTAAGACGGATTTTACAAAGGTCGTGTTCATCGTTTTCTCCACATTGAATATATATTCAAATATGATTTATTATTCAAAGTAACGATAAATCGACTTTATTGAACTGTCTACGTTTTGTGCGTCTAATTGTTTAAAAGGAGAAAAGGATCACGATCCTGATGCGAGATGAGGGAATAACGTGATGACCGTGTCCTGATGTTGTTTCCAGTACACGTTGGCTTCATGATAGGCAAAATTAGGCGAAAATAGGGGTAATAAACGTAGCGTTAGCTGCGTAGTTGTCAGTGCGGTGATTTTTGCGCTCGCAAAGCCCGGTAGGGGCAGCGCCCATTGGGACAGCGCTTTGAATACGCTCTCTCTGGCTGAAAAAGCCAGCGTTAAGGCAAGAGGGAAAGGCAACGCGCTGGAACGTAAAACACGTTCTTCTTCATTATCAACAAAAGATGAGCACAATTCTCCTGCCGTCTGCGGCGTCATTATTTCTTCAATATCAACCCCCACTGGCTGATGGGAAACAACAGCCAGCGCGCGGGTGGCACAGTGACTGATGCTGCCGGACAGACCTTCCGGCCATAACGGTTGTCGTTGTTCGCCCATTCCCGGGACATTTTTATGTCCCTGCTCGCGTAGCGCATAAACCGCGGCAATACGACCAGCCAGATGTTCGGCCTTACGTTTACGCCCGGCATGTGCCAGTTGTACATGATGGGGAAGCCACAGCAGATCGTGTTCATGGAAGGTGTCTGGTTCAAACGTCACACAATGCACGGTGTGGTGAGCCAGAATGAGAGGGGAGTGCGTTGTCTGCATCGTGTCATTAAAACCAAAAAAACCTCCTCCGTAGGGAGGAGGGGAGTGGGTATCAGAAGTGGGTGTTAACGCTCATGTACCACGTACGACCCGGTTCATTATAGGTGTACGCGCCCGCGCCACGCATATAGGAGACATCGGTCGTGCTACCGGTCGTTTGCGCATTACCTTCACGCCACAGACGCTTGTCGAAGACGTTATCCACGCCGCCGGTCAGGCTGACATTTTTGGTCACGTCCCAGGTTGCGCTCAGACCCACGATGCTGTATGGGCTGATGGACTGTTTATCCGAACCTGTCACCGGTTTACCCTGGTAATCGTATTTCTTCGGCTCCTGTTTGCCATACCAGGTAAAGGTGGATTGCAGAGAAACATCCTGATGTACCTGCCAGCTCAGCGTTGAGTTCAGCGTGTACTCTGGAATAATCGACAGGCGTTCGCCGGTCTCTTTGTTTTTACTCTGCAGCATGTAAGTGATGTTGTTGGTCCAGTTAACGGTGTTGCTAACCGGTACGTTCAGCGTTCCTTCCAGCCCTTCCACGACCGCTTTAGGTACGTTCTCCCACTGATAGATATCGGTGTAGGTGGTTTTGCCTTTGCTGGTAATAGAGGTGCGGTCCATTGGTACAGTGCCGGCTTCGATCTTATTGCGATAATCATTACGGAACCAGGTTACACCCGCCAGCCAGCCATCGCGTTTGAACTCAAGGCCAATCTCTTTGTTGATACTGGTTTCCGCTTTCAGATCGTCGTTACCCATCATGTAACAGCCGATACCGGTCGCGGCGCCTGTGGCATAGCAGCCCTGGCCTTTACTGTAGAGAATGTAGTTCGGGTTGGTCTGATACAGGCTCGGTGCTTTATACGCCCGCGCAATGCCCATCTTCAGGGTGAAGTCATCGCCCAGACCCTGTGACAGGTTCAGCGACGGGCTCCAGTTGTTCCCCACAATGGTATGGTGATCAAAACGCAGACCCGGCGTCAGCATGGTGCTGTCGGTCAGCTCCATATTGTTCTCAGCAAACAGCGAGAAAATTTCCGCTTTCGAATAGGGGCTGCGGTCGGTACTGCTGGAACCCGGAATATCGCCGCCCATAAAGGTCTGCGAGTTAGAGAGCATGTCCTTCATGCGCTGTTGGGTCCATTCGGTGCCCAGCGTCAGGTTCTGGTTAACCAGAAAATCGAACGGCATGCTGATTTCACTGTGCAGCGTGACGTCGTTCAGGTCGGCATCAACATATTTCTGTGACGCTTTCGGGTCGAAGATCCCTTCCGTACCGCCCGCCAGGCCTTCCGGCGTACGGGAGTTACGGGTATGTTCGTACTGCACCCAGTTGGTGGTGGTGACGCCGTTATCCCAGCCGCCGTTCCAGGTCAGCGAGTAGTTCTGACGATAGAGACGGTTAGTCTCTTTGCCGTAGTTATCTTTCACCAACTGGTTGGTATTGGTGTTCTGCGTGTCCCCGGCATACAGGTTACCCTGACGGCTGTATCCGGCTTCCAGTTCAAGAGACTGCATCGGTGCGAAGTCCCAGCGCACCACGCCGTTAATGTCCTTGTTGATGACGCCTTCACGACCGGCTGGCAGCGTGTCGGCATAGGTGCCGGTTCGTTCAGACTGATGGCCCTGGTTGATGTTACGCGCGTCGGCCTGGGTTTTATCGAGATTACCGAACAGGCGGAAGCTGAAATCTCCGCCCAGCGGGCCGTTCAGGCTAAAGTTGGTGCGTTTGGTCGCGCCTTCGTCTTTGTGTTCCGGTGCGTTGAAGTAGGTGTTCCAGGATCCGTGCCACTCGTTGCTGCCTTTTTTTGGTGATGATATTCACCACGCCGCCGGCGGCACCGTTTCCGTAGCGCGCAGCCGCTGGCCCACGCAGAACTTCAATGCGTTCAATCATCTCAGGCGGCACCCAGGAGGTATCGCCACGGGTATCACGCTCGCCGCGCCAGCCGAGGCGTACGGAGTTACGGCTGGTCACCGGTTTACCGTCGATCAGGATCAGCGTGTTTTCCGGCCCCATACCGCGAATATCAATCTGACGGTTATTACCGCGCTGACCGCTGGTTGAGTTGCCGGTCAGGTTCACGCCGGGCATAGTACGAATGATTTCAGCAACGTCACGTGCGGGAGGGTTTTTACGAATTTCATCCGCGGTAATCGTCGATACGCCTGGTGCCTGCAGGTTCTGCTGGGCGGCGGTGACGACAATCGTATCTTCATGAGAGACTGCAGTGTTATCGGTGGTGTCTTCTGCCATCGCAGGCAGTGCGACGCCGTAAATCCCTAAGTTGACCAATATGGCCAGGTAATGAATCTTCTTGTTCATTGTCTTTCCTGCTTTTCTTTAGCCACGTGTACCAGACACCTGAGATCGGTATCCGGCCCGATGTCGCCCGCCTCTGCGAAACCCCTTCATTCCAGAAAAGCCCGCAGCGCGGTTGGTTAAAAACTGTTCGCGCTTCCCACGGCGCGTCAATACGCTATTGCAAATGCAAATAGTTATCAATAATATTATCAATATATTTCATCAAACAATGAAAAAAATCACAATAAACATGAGGTTATGAAGGTGACGGCGTTGACGGTAGGCAGCGAGACCTGGTGGCAGTCAAAAAACGGTCCGCAATGGACGCGTGAAGCAGACGGAAATTACCGGGTGACCTTCTGGTGGCGCGATCCGCAGGGAAGTGAATGTCACTCTGCTATTCAGCGAGTCTGGGTGTATATCACCGGCGTCACCGATCATCACCAGAATATCTTTCCTCAGACGATGCAGCGCATTGCCGGAACAGATGTCTGGCAGTGGCAGACCGTGTTAAGCGCTAACTGGCGCGGCAGCTACTGTTTTATTCCTACAGAACGCGACGATACGTTTACTGCCCTCAATGCGGACGACGTCCCGGACCGCGCGGCGTTGCGCGAAGGCTGGCGACAACTGTTACCGCAGGCGATTGCCGACCCGCTTAATCCGGTGAGCTGGAAAGGCGGGCGAGGGCACGCCGTTTCCGCGCTCGAGATGCCGCAGGCCCCTGTGCAGCCCGGCTGGGATCTCCCGCAGACACCCGCGACACCGCCAGTGGTTTTGCGCTGGAACAGCACGCGTCTCGGCAATACGCGTCGCGTGTGGGTTTTTACTACTGGCGATGCGCAGTCAGAAGACCGACCGTTGGCGCTCCTTCTCGACGGGCAATTCTGGGCGCAGAGCATGCCCGTCTGGCCTGCGCTCACTTCACTTACTCAGCGTGGTCAACTTCCACCGGCGGTTTATCTGCTCATTGATGCGATCGATAACACCCATCGCGGCCGGGAACTTCCCTGTAATGCAGATTTCTGGCTGGCAGTGCAACATGAATTATTGCCGCAGGTGCAAAGCGTTGCGCCGTTTAGCTCTAACCCGCAACGGACGATCGTCGCAGGGCAAAGCTTTGGTGGACTGTCATCACTGTTTGCTGGTCTGCACTGGCCGGAACGCTTTGGCTGCGTGCTCAGTCAGTCCGGCTCTTACTGGTGGCCTCATCGCGGTGGTCAACATGACGGGCTGATTATTGAACAACTTAAAGCCGGTACGCTGTCTGCGAAGGGCCTGCGGATTGTCCTCGAAGCGGGAATCCGAGAACCGGTTATCTTCCGGGCGAACCTAGCGCTTTACACACAACTACAGACGACACAGCAGCCGGTTTTCTGGCGTCAGGTTGACGGCGGACATGATGCGCTTTGCTGGCGTGGTGGCCTGATGCAGGGGTTAATTGATCTCTGGAATCCGCAGCGCTGAGCAAGCGATTTTCCACGACAGGAGTTGAGTATGGAATTCAGTAATCCCTTCGATAATCCGCAGGGACAGTTCTACATTCTGCGAAATTCGCAGCAACAGTTTAGCCTCTGGCCGCAGCACTGTACATTGCCTGCCGGCTGGCAGGTGGCATGCGAACCGCAATCTCAGGAGGCCTGCCAGCAGTGGCTTGAACGTCACTGGACCACGCTTATTCCCGGTCATTTTGCCGTTTCGCAGGAGGCGCAGTGAGCCCACGTTTACCGCTTGTCGCCGCACAGCCTGGCATCTGGATGGCTGAAAAACTCTCTACGCTACCTTCCGCCTGGAGCGTCGCCCATTATGTGGCGCTAACCGGCGAACTGGATACACCGTTGCTGGCGCGTGCGGTGGTCACCGGCATGCAGCAGGCCGACACCTTACGGATGCGTTTTACCGAGGATAACGGCGACGTCTGGCAATGGGTGGATGAAGCCGGTACCTTTGCCGAACCGCAGATTAGCGATTTTCGCACCGCTGCGAACCCGCATGAAGCCGCGCTGGCGCGGATGCAGGCCGATCTCCAGCAAAACCTGCGCGTCGACGGCGGTCAGCCGCTGGTACATCATGAGTTAATTCGGGTCGGGGATCGCCAGTGGTACTGGTATCAGCGCTATCATCATTTACTGGTCGATGGTTTCAGTTTCCCGGCAATTACCCGCCAGATAGCGGCGATTTACAGCGCCTTGCTCCGGGGAGATGCAACGCCTGCCTCGCCCTTCACGCCGTTTGCCGGGGTGGTGGAAGAGTATCAGCAGTATCGTCAGAGTGAGGCCTGGCAGCGCGACGGTGCATTCTGGGCGGAACAACGTAAACAGCTGCCACCACCAGTGTCGCTTTCACCGGCTCCGCTACCGGGGCGCGCGGCGACGTCAGAAATTTACCGCATGAAGCTGAATGCTCCCCAGGGCGCGTTTCGCCATCTGGCGATGCAACTGCCTGAGGTGCCGCGAACCGATCTGGCGCTGGCGCTGGTCGCGCTCTGGCTGGGACGGCTGTGCGGTCGGATGGAATATGCGGCCGGTTTTATCTTTATGCGTCGCATGGGATCGGCAGCACTGACCTCGACCGGCCCGGTACTCAACGTATTGCCGCTGGGCGTGCGTCTTGATGCCACAGAAAGTCTGGCCGAACTGGCAAAACGACTTTCCGCACAGCTTAAGAAAATGCGCCGCCATCAGCGCTATGATGCGGAGCAAATCGTGCGCGACAGTGGGCGAGCGGCAGGGGAGACGCCGCTGTTTGGCCCGGTGCTTAACGTCAAAGTTTTTGACTATCAGCTGGATATGCCAGGCGTTTCGGCGCAAACCCATACGCTGGCGACCGGGCCGGTTAACGATCTGGAACTGGCGCTATTCCCGGATGAAGAAGGTGGGCTGAGCATTGAGCTTCTTGCCAACCAACAGCGTTATGATGAGGCAATACTCAAACAGCACGCATTGCGTCTGATGGCGCTGATTGAACAGTTTGCCGCCAATCCTTCCCTGGCCTGCGGTGATGCCGATCTACTGCTTGCGGCTGAATATCAACAGATTGCGCAGATTAATGCCACGGCGGTTGATATCCCGTCCACGACGCTGAGCGCGCTGGTGGCGGAGCAGGCGAACAGAACGCCGGACGCGCCGGCGCTGGCCGATGCCCGCTATCAATTCAGCTACCGCGAAATGCGCGAACAGGTGGTGGCGCTCGCCACCGTGCTGCGCGAACACGGCGTGCACCCGGGCGACAGCGTCGCGGTGGCCTTACCGCGTTCTGTATTTCTGACGCTGGCGCTGCACGGGATCGTTGAAGCGGGTGCGGCCTGGCTGCCGCTGGACACCGGTTATCCTGACGATCGCCTGCGGATGATGCTGGAAGACGCGCAACCGAAGCTGTTGATCACTACCGAAGAACAATTACCGCGCTTTAACGATATTCCGGGACTGAAAAGCCTCTGCTATAACGCACCGTTGCAGGCAGGGGATAGCGCGCCGCTAAGGTTATCGCAACCACAGCATACGGCGTACATCATCTTTACCTCCGGTTCAACGGGCAGACCGAAAGGGGTGATGGTCGGGCAAACCGCCATCGTCAACCGACTGTTGTGGATGCAAAACCAGTACGGCCTGACGGCGAAGGACGTGGTGGCGCAAAAGACGCCTTGCAGTTTTGACGTTTCGGTATGGGAGTTTTTCTGGCCGTTTATTGCCGGCGCAAAACTGGTAATGGCGGAGCCGGAGGCGCACCGCGATCCGCTGGCCATGCAGCGCTTCTTTGCTCACTACGGGGTGACAACAACCCACTTTGTGCCGTCGATGCTGGCGGCGTTCGTTGCCTCGCTAACGACGGAAAGCGCTGGTGAAAGCTGCGCAACGTTACAGCATGTCTTTTGCAGCGGCGAAGCCTTACCCGTCGATTTATGTCGTGAATGGGAGCAACTGACGCCGGTCCCGTTGCACAATTTATATGGTCCAACGGAGGCGGCGGTTGATGTCAGTTGGTATCCGGCCTGGGGCACTACGCTGGCAGAGGTCACCGGCAGCAGCGTACCGATTGGCTTCCCGGTCTGGAATACGGGACTGCAGATCCTCGATGCAATGATGCACCCGGTCCCCATCGGCGTGGCGGGCGATCTTTACCTGACCGGCATCCAGCTCGCACAGGGTTACCTCGGCAGACCGGACCTCACGGCGAGTCGTTTTATCGCCGATCCCTTTGCGCCGGGAGAGCGGATGTACCGTACCGGAGATGTTGCGCGCTGGCTGGAAAACGGCGCGGTGGAGTATCTGGGGCGCAGTGACGACCAGCTTAAGATCCGCGGTCAGCGTATCGAACTGGGTGAGATCGATCGTGTGATGCAGACGTTGCCTGACGTTGAACAGGCGGTGGTTCACGCCTGCGTCTTTAATCAGGCGGCGGCGACGGGAGGCGATGCCCGTCAGCTGGTGGGGTATCTGGTCTCGCAATCAGGACTTCCGCTCGATATCCCGGCACTGCAGGCGCAACTGCGTGAGAAACTTCCGCCCCATATGGTGCCTGTGGTGTTACTGCAACTGGCGCAGTTGCCGCTCAGCGTTAACGGAAAGCTGGATCGTAAAGCGCTGCCGATGCCGGCGTTAACGCCGCGTGCTAAAGGTCGCGCTCCGCGAGCGGGCAGCGAAGCGGCGGTGGCGGAGGCTTTCAGTGAACTGCTGGGCTGCGATATCAATGACGTTGAGGCGGATTTCTTTGCGCTGGGCGGCCATTCGCTGCTGGCTATGAAGCTGGCAGCGCAGCTCAGCCGGACCTTCGCCCGTCCGGTGACGCCGGGACAGGTCATGGTGGCCTCGACGGTAGCGCAACTGGCGGCATTGCTGGAGGCGAACGATGACGTACAGACACAACGTCTGGGGTTTGAAACGCTGCTGCCGTTACGTAAAAGCGACGGCCCGACGCTGTTTTGCTTCCATCCGGCATCAGGATTTGCCTGGCAGTTTAGCGTCTTGTCACGCTATCTCAGTCCGCAATGGTCGATTACGGGTATTCAGTCGCCACGTCCACAGGGGCCGATGCAGACGGCAATTAATCTGGATGTGGTGTGCGAACACCATCTGGCGACGCTCCTTGAACAGCAACCACACGGCCCGTATTATCTGTTGGGCTATTCTCTTGGCGGCACGCTGGCGCACGGTATTGCGGCACGTCTACGGGCGCGGGGCGAAACGGTCGCTTTCCTCGGCTTGCTGGATACCTGGCCGCCAGAAACACAAAACTGGTCAGAAAAAGAGGCCAATGGACTCGACCCGGAAGTGCTGGCGGAAATTGATCGCGAGAGGGAAGCGTTTCTGACCGCGCAGCAGGGGAACGCATCAGACGAATTGTTCAGCACGATAGAAGGTAATTACGCTGATGCCGTGCGCTTACTCACCAGTGCGCACAGCGTTCCCTTTGATGGACGCGCGACGCTGTTTGTTGCCGAGCGTACGCTGCCTGTAGGCGTAAGCCCGGAGCAGAGTTGGGCGCCGTGGATTGCGGAGCTGGAGGTGTATCGCCAGGACTGCGCGCATGTGGAGATTATCTCTCCGTCAGCCTTTGAGCATATTGGTCCGATTATTGCCGCATGCTGTAATAAATATCATCATCGCTGATGACTATTTCGGCTCTCTATTTCCCCCGTAATCATGAGCCATGGCTACGGGGGGAATTTATAATATTAATTTATTACATTCAGAATTTTACCGCCAGAGGACAAATTCCGAAATTAGCCTCATCTTTGAATTAACATTTCGGAATGCTCTGAGGGTTTGCTACGCTGTTGCCCGGAAATGTTTTAATGGAACATGTAGCAGGACATTCAGTATGCCGTCACTTAATATTAAGCAAGGTAAGAATAAGGACGTTACGGGTTTTACGTTACCTGATGCTCAGCATAATGAAATCGATTTATTAAACCTTATCGATATTTTATGGCAGGCTAAAAAAGCAGATTATTACGTGTACACTCGCGTTTGCATGCGTAGGGTTATTTGTCACGTTCTTTTTGCCACAACGCTGGACCAGCGAAGCGGTGGTCACACCCGCCGAATCCATTCAATGGCAGGCGTTGCAGAGAACGCTGACGGGACTGCGCGTTCTGGAACTCGACATCAATGTTGATCGCGTCAGTACCTTTAATCTTTTTTATCAAGAAATTTCAATCGACTTCACTGCTGGAACAATATTTACGCTCATCCCCGTATGTCATGGAACAATTAAAAGGCGCGAAAATCGATGAACTGGAATTACATCGGGCCATTGTCGCGCTGAGCGAAAAGATGAATGCGGTGGACAGCAATACCGGTAAGAAAAATGAAACGGCACTGTTTACGTCATGGGTACTGAGTTTTACGGCACCGAACAAAGAAGAGGCACAACAGGTGCTGGCGGGATATATCCAGTTTATCTCTCAGATTGTGGTACAGGATTCGCTGGAGAATATTCGCAATCAACTGGAAGTCAAAACCCGCTTTGAGAAAGAACGTCTGGCGCTGGATCGGGTGAAACTTAAAAATCAGCTGGATACGAATATTAAGCGACTCAATTATTCGCTGGAGATTGCTAACGCAGTCGGTATTAAAAAAACCGGTTTACAGTAATGGTCAGGCGGTAAAAGACGATCCGGATTTTTCTATTTCTCTGGGGGGCTGATGGGATCCAGCGAAAACTAGAGATTGAAAAGTCGGTCACCGACGTGGCTGAATTGAATGCGGAATTACAGAACCGTCAGTATTATGTAGAACAACTGGAGTCAGTGAATATTCGTGATGTGACATTTTCGCCGTTCAAATACCAACTCGAACCGTCATTGCCGGTAAAACAACAGGGGCCGGGTAAAAAGATTATCGTTTTGCTGGCGGCTTTGTTGGGAGGGATTGTGGCCTGCGGTGGCGTACTTCTCCGGCATGCGATGGCATCGCGTAAAAGTGATGAAACCACGGTCAGTGAAGGTCCGATCTGACAGCCGGAAAGGGCTGAGCTTTCCGGCTATCGGCTAACGACGGCCCAGCGGCACCACCAGCGGTGTGCCCGCGACAGGGTCGTCAATAATCGTACAGCGTAAGCCGTAGATTTTCTCAATCAGTTCCGCTGTGACAATCTCCTTCGGCGCTCCTTCAGCGACAATTTTACCTTCACGCAATGCAATCAAATGCGTGGCATAGCGGCAGGCCTGGTTGAGATCATGCAGAACGGCGGCGAGGGTGTAGCCTTTCTCACGATTAAGTTCGCTTAACAATTCCAGTAGATCAATCTGATGGCTGATATCCAGCCAGGTGGTCGGCTCATCGAGCAGCATGATTGACGTTTCCTGCGCCAGAACCATGGCTATCCATGCGCGCTGGCGCTGTCCCCCGGACAGCGTATCCACACTTTGACCGGCCAGGTGCGTAATACCGGTGGCGCGCATCGCCTGTGTTACGGCATTTTCATCTTCCTGGCGCCAGCGGGTGAAGAGCGGTTGGTGCGGATAGCGCCCGCGTGCTACCAGTTCCTGTACGGTGATATCGCCTGGCGTCGTGGCATTTTGCGCCAGCAAACCGATGCGGCGAGCGACCTCTTTGCTGGGATAACGCTGAATCGGCTCGCCGTCCAGCCAGACGTGACCGTTTGCCGGCGTCATCAGCCGACTGAGGGTCCGCAACAGCGTTGATTTTCCACAGCCGTTTGGTCCGATGATGGCGGTGAAATGGCCATCGGGAATGGTGACGTTAAGGTTTTCGGCAACGGTAAATTTTCCATAACCCAGCGTTAACTGGTCGCCACGCAAACGGGCTACTGATTCGGTCATTTCTTGCGGGACTCCTGAATTAACAAAGCGATAAGATAAATACCGCCGATGCTCACGGTGACCACACCCACCGGAAGCTGATAAGGCATAAACAGTTGCTGCGCGCACAGATCGGCCGCCAACAGTAACAGCGCGCCGCAGAGCGCGGCCTGGGTTAATCCCCAACGCGCGGTGCCGCTCAGGCGACGGGCGATATGCGGGGCAACCAGCGCAATAAAGGAAATCGGTCCGGCCAGCGCGGTAGCGGCAGCGGTTAACACCACGGCCACCAGCATCATAGCGAGCCGCGAGCGCTCCACGCTGACACCCAGCGCGCAGGCGCTGTCATCCCCCATCTCCAGCAGACGCATGCGACGCACCAGCAGTCCGGCGCCTGCCAGCATGAGAATAATGATTGGCGCCGAAGGCCAGGTTTTGGCCCAGGTCAGGCCGTTAAGCGATCCGGCGTTCCACAATCCGGCGGTCAGTGCGGTGTCCAGCGAGGCCTTCAACAATAGCCAGGTGTTAAATGCAAACAGCATGGCGCGAATACCGATGCCGATAATGATCAGGCGGAAGGTCTCAATACCGTTGCGCCAGGCCAGTAGCCAGACGACCAGTGAAGTCAGAATACCGCCGGCCATCGCCGCCAGCGCGATAGCCGTCAGATGCTGACCAAACAGTACCATCGCCACCAGTACGCCGCTCCAGGCGCCGGTATTAAAGCCCATGACGTCCGGGCTGCCGAGCGGATTGCGCATCAGAGACTGAAAAATTGCTCCGCTGACCCCGAGTGCCGCACCAATCAGCAGCGCCATCAACACGCGCGGTAAACGCCATTCGGTTACGACCATCGTCAGGCTGCGCGGCGCATCGCCGGTAAAGGCAGCAATAATTTGTGAGATTTCCAGCGTCACTGCGCCGCTGCGCAAACCCCAGAGCGCGAAGAACAGGCAGCCGACCGTCAGCAGCAGGCACGCGATCAGCAAACGACGCGATACGTACGTCATACGGCACCTCGCGGACGACGACGAACCAGAAAGATCAGCACCGGGGCCCCGATAAAAGCGCTTACTACCGACACGCGCAGTTCACCGGGAACAATCAGGCGGCCAATGATATCGGCAAAAAGCAGCAGAGCAGGCGTGGCGATAAGCGTCACCGGGAGTAACCAGCGGTGATCGGCACCCACAAGCCAGCGTGCCATATGCGGCATCATCAGACCGATAAACGCAATTGGCCCGACAATTGCCGTCGCGCTGCCGCACAGGATGGTGATAGCTAACAGGCCGATGAGTTGAGTACGCGCAACTTTGCTGCCCAGCGCAGTGGCGGTATCACTTCCCAGACTGAGACTGTTCAGCGCCCGGCTGAGCATCAGCGCGGTAGCACCCGCAATCAGTACCGGCACAATAACCACTTTGAGGGTTTGCAGGCTACGGATATCCAGTGAGCCGGCCTGCCAGTAACGAAGCTGATCGTAGACGTCCGGATTCAGCAAGGAGATACCGCTGGTGAGCCCTTCCAGAACCGCAGCGAGCGCGACGCCCGCCAGCGTCAGACGTACCGGGCTTAATTGACCGCCGCCCTGGCTGCCGGTAAATGCCACCACCAGCGACGCCACCAGTGCGCCGATAAAGGCCATCACCAGTTGTTCCTGGGGTGTAGAAAAACCAAACAGCGCTGCGCCCAACACAATGGCAAAACTGGCGCCGGCGTTAACGCCAAGCAGACCCGGATCGGCCAGCGGATTGCGGGTGAGCGTTTGCATCAACGCGCCAGCCAGCCCTAACGCGCCGCCTGCAAGTAATCCGGCGAGAGTGCGCGGCAGACGGGCATCGAGCACGATGGTGCAATCGGCACTTTGACAGGTGCTGGTGAGCGCTTCCATAACCACGGAGACGGGCAAGGATTTTGCGCCGATGATCAGACTTAATGCCGTGGCGATAACCAGTAATAACAACAATCCGGGCACGGCAATGGCACGCGTCACGGAAACAGAACATGACATATCAACTTCCCTGATAATGATAGTAATTATCGTTATCGATCTTATTTGATTATGTTAGCATGTGCAGCCATTGAATGGATAATGAAAATAAGATCGCATTAAGGCGTTGTAATGAATCGACAATCCTGGCTGCTTAACCTCAGTTTGCTGAAGACACACCCGGCTTTTCGCGCTGTCTTCCTGGCCCGCTTTATCTCTATTGTCTCTCTTGGACTGCTCGGCGTTGCGGTACCCGTGCAGATCCAGATGATGACGCATTCTACCTGGCAGGTGGGGCTCTCCGTGACGCTGACCGGCAGCGCGATGTTTGTCGGTCTGATGGTAGGCGGTGTCCTGGCCGATCGTTATGAACGCAAAAAAAGTCATTCTGCTGGCGCGCGGTACCTGCGGGATTGGCTTTATCGGCCTGTGTCTGAATGCCATGCTGCCAGAACCTTCGCTGTTGGCGATTTATCTGCTGGGTCTGTGGGATGGCTTTTTCGCTTCGCTGGGCGTGACGGCCCTGCTGGCGGCAACACCTGCACTGGTGGGCCGCGAAAATCTGATGCAGGCAGGTGCGATTACCATGCTGACCGTGCGTCTTGGCTCGGTGATTTCACCCATGCTGGGTGGATTACTGCTCGCCACCGGCGGCGTGGCCTGGAACTACGGTCTGGCGGCGGCAGGTACCTTTATCACCTTACTGCCGCTGTTGAGTCTTCCGGCACTGCCGCCCCCGCCACAGCCGCGTGAACATCCACTGAAATCCTTGCTGGCGGCATTTCGCTTCCTGCTTGCCAGCCCGCTTATCGGCGGGATTGCGCTGCTCGGGGGGCTTATTGACGATGGCCAGTGCCGTACGTGTGCTCTATCCGGCACTGGCAATGAGCTGGCAGATGTCAGCGGCGCAGATTGGCATGTTATACGCTGCCATTCCGCTTGGGGCGGCGGTCGGCGCGCTGACCAGCGGTCAACTGGCGCACAGCGTGCGTCCAGGATTAATTATGCTGGCCTCAAGTGTGGGGTCGTTTCTGGCGATTGGCCTGTTTGCCCTGATGCCCGTCTGGGCGTTAGGCGTGGTGTGCCTCGCGCTGTTCGGCTGGTTGAGTGCTATTAGCTCGCTGCTGCAGTACACGATGCTGCAAACGCAGACGCCAGAGAATATGTTAGGGCGTATCAATGGCCTGTGGACGGCGCAGAACGTCACCGGAGACGCCATTGGGGCAGCATTGTTAGGCGGACTGGGAGCCGTCATGACGCCAGTGGCTTCGGCGAGTGTCAGCGGGTTTGGCCTGGTGATTGTGGGACTGCTTTTGTTGCTGTTGCTCAGTGAGTTGCGTCGATTCCGGCAAACGCCGCCGGAACCGGCATAGCGGCAGGCAGGCCGGTGCGACCCGGCCACATTATTAAAACAACGTGGAGAGACGGTCGAGAACTCGCATCGCACTGTAATAATCCAGGCGGAAAGATTCAGTGCCCAGGGCGTAAACGCGCTTGTTCTGTACCGCCGGCAGATGCGCCAGCAGAGGATTGGCGTAAATCGCCAGCTCATCCTTCTCGTCACCGGCAAACAGGAACAACGCTTCACCGTTCAGCCCGGCCGCCAGATTCTCACCGCCAAGCTGAATGATATCGTGACGTTTCCCCTGGCTTTGACTGGCATTGAGTCCAGCAGGCAGCGCGGCGAGCGTAAAGCCAAGCTGCTCCAGCATTTTCCCCTGTGCGGACTCTGGCGTCCACAGGTTGGCTTTATGGGCTGCAGCGGTATAAACCAGCGCGCTTACCGGCTGCGGAGGCAATTTTAATTGCTGCTTAACAACAGTCAGTTTTTCATCAAATTCAGCAATACGCTCGGCGGCCTGTTTCTCCTGACCGGTGATCTCGCCTAACTGCGTCAATAGCGACTGCCAGCTTTTATCGTCGTAATTAATGATAAGCGTCGGCGCAATAGGGGGAGAGCTGATCGTACAGCGCCAGTGCGGAGTCGCCACCGGTCGCGCTAATCAAAATAAGATCGGGCATTTGCGCCGCCACGGCTTCTGCATTCGGTTCACCAATATAAAGGCGCGTCAGCTTGCGTGCTTTCGCCACGTCGCCCCACTGACGTAAGAACCCCTGATCGTCGGCTACGCGGTTGTTTGGCGTCGTCGCCCCGCTGGCGATCACCGGCGCATCAATCGCCAGCAATGAACCAGTGAGTGTGACGCTGGTAGAGACGATGCGTTCAGGTTTGTGTTCCAGCGTATGGCTGCCGCGGACGTCGGTCACTTGACGCGGCCAGTCCGCCGCGTGCGCTGAGGAGAATCCGAAAACAAAGAGCGTAACGAGCAGGGAAGGCAATCTCACAAATCAGTTCCTGTGCTGAGTTATTAATGCTTCTCATTTTCATTATTAAGCGAAAGGGATGCAAGCGTTAGTCGCACTTTGTGCGACCTCAAGAGTTGACATGTCGCCTGTTTGCTTTTAGGTTAGCGCCCGAAAATATAAATGATAATCATTATTAAAACCTTTATCATTTTTGGAGGATGATATGGATACGTCTTTGGCCGAGGAAGTTCAGCACACCATGGAAACACTTGCGCCCCATCGCTTTTTCTTTATGTCGCCGTATCGGAGTTTCACGACGTCGGGATGCTTCGCCCGGTTCGATGAACCCGCCATTCACGGCGATTCGCCAGACAGCCCCTTCCAACAAAAATTACACGCCCTGTTCACCGATGCCAAAGCGCAGGGTATCGCAAACCCAGTTATGGTGGGGGGCGATTCCGTTCGATACTCGCCAGCCCTCATCGCTATTTATTCCCGAGAGCTGGCAGACCTTTTCTCGCCAGGAAAAACAACAGTCATCTCGCTACTTTACTGCTCATCAGGCGCTGAGCGTTACGGCACGTAAAGCGATTCCAGAACAGGATATGTTCGAAGAGATGGTCGCGCGCGCTGCCGCGCTGACGGCGACGCCGGACGTCGACAAAGTGGTGCTCTCGCGACTGATTGATATCACAACCGACGCTGAGATCAACAGCGGCGCGCTGCTGGAGCGTCTGGTCGCGCAAAACCCGGTTAGTTACAACTTCCATGTACCGCTGGCGGACGGCGGCGTTCTGCTCGGCGCGAGCCCGGAACTGCTGCTGCGCAAAGAGGGCGATCGCTTTAGCTCATTGCCGCTGGCGGGTTCCGCGCGTCGCCAGCCGGATGACGTGCTGGATCGGGAAGCCGGCAACCGTCTGCTGGCCTCTGAAAAAGATCGCCATGAACACGATCTGGTTACGCAGGCAATGAAAGCCGTGCTGCGCGATCGCAGCCAGAACTTACGGTTTCCGTCTTCTCCACAGCTTATTACCACGCCAACACTCTGGCACCTCGGTACGCCGTTTGAAGGAAAGGCCAATGTCGGTGAAAACGCCCTGACGCTGGCCTGCCTGCTGCACCCAACGCCAGCGCTGAGCGGCTTCCCGCATCATGTGGCGAAACAGTGGATTGCTGAACTGGAGCCGTTCGACCGCGAACTGTTTGGCGGCATTGTCGGCTGGTGCGACGCCGAAGGTAATGGTGAATGGGTAGTCACGATCCGCTGTGCGACGTTACGTAAAAACCAGGTGCGTCTGTTTGCGGGGGGCAGGGATTGTCCCGGCCTCTTCGCCGGTCGGGGAGTGGCGCGAAACGGGCGTCAAACTCTCCACTATGTTGAACGTTTTTGGATTGCATTAAGGAGCGATGATGAGCATTCCTTTCACCCGGTGGCCTGACGAATTTGCCCGTCGTTACCGTGAAAAAGGCTACTGGCAGGATCTGCCACTCACGGATATTTTAACCCGTCACGCCGAAAACGATCATCCGGCGGTGATCGACGGTGAACGTTGTTTGAGTTATCGCCAGTTGAACCAGGCGGCGGATAACCTTGCCTGTACGCTGCGCCGCCAGGGGATCAAATCCGGCGAAACCGCGCTGGTGCAATTGGGCAATGTTGCTGAGTTGTACATTACGTTCTTTGCGCTGCTGAAGCTTGGCGTCGCGCCGGTGTTGGCCCTGTTCAGCCATCAGCGTACTGAACTGACTGCGTATGCGAAGCAAATCGAACCCGCGCTGCTGATTGCCGATCGCGAGCACGCGCTGTTTGCCAGTGACGATTTCCTGAATACCTTTATCGCTCAGCATAGCGCCATTCGCGTCGTGCATCTGCTCAATGACGCGGGTGAACATAATTTGCAGGCAGCAATCAATCAGCCTGCGGAGAATTTTATCGCCACGCCGTCGCCTGCGGATGAAGTAGCTTACTTCCAGCTCTCCGGCGGCACGACCGGGACACCGAAGCTGATCCCGCGGACCCACAATGATTATTACTACAGCGTCCGCCGCAGCAATGAAATTTGTCACTTCACGGCGGACACGCGTTTTTTTATGCGCAATCCCCGCCGCCCATAACTATGCCATGAGCTCGCCAGGTTCGCTGGGGGTGTTTCTCGCCGGCGGAACCGTGGTACTGGCGGCGGACCCGAGCGCCACGCTGTGCTTCCCGCTGATTGAAAAACATCAGATCAACGCGACGGCGCTGGTTCCGCCAGCGGTCAGCCTGTGGCTGCAGGCGATTAATGAATGGGGCAGCAATGCGCAACTGGCTTCGCTGAAGCTGTTGCAGGTCGGCGGTGCGCGTTTGTCCGCTTCGCTGGCTGCACGGATCCCGGCGGAGATCGGCTGCCAGTTGCAGCAGGTCTTCGGCATGGCGGAAGGCTTAGTGAACTATACCCGGCTCGACGACAGCCCGGAGCGGGTAATCAATACCCAGGGGGCGTCCGATGTGCCCGGATGATGAAGTATGGGTGGCGGATGAAGACGGCAACCCGCTGCCACAGGGCGAAACGGGACGCCTGATGACGCGCGGTCCGTACACCTTCCGCGGCTACTACAAGAGTCCGCAACATAACGCCAGCGCTTTTGATGCCAACGGTTTCTACTGCTCAGGCGATCTGATTTCCATCGACCCGGATGGTTACATCACCGTTCAGGGACGAGAGAAAGATCAGATCAACCGTGGCGGCGAGAAAATTGCAGCAGAAGAGATCGAAAACCTGTTGCTGCGTCATCCGGCGGTGATTCATGCGGCTCTGGTCAGTATGGAAGATGAGCTGATGGGTGAGAAAAGCTGTGCGTTTCTGGTGGTGAAAGAATCGCTGCGTGCGGTGCAGGTGCGCCGCTTCCTGCGTGAGCAGGGCGTCGCTGAATTCAAGTTACCGGACAAGGTGGAGATTGTTGAGGCGTTGCCTCTGACCCCGGTCGGTAAAGTCGATAAAAAACAATTACGTCAGTGGCTGGCAACACGTTCGGCCTGAAGGAGAACACGAAATGGCAATTCCTAAACTGCAGGCTTATGCACTGCCAACCGCGCTCGATGTTCCGGTCAATAAGGTTAACTGGGCGTTCGACCCGGATCGTGCAGCGCTGCTGATCCACGATATGCAGGACTACTTCGTCAGCTTCTGGGGTGAAAACTGTCCGATGATGGCGCAGGTGATCGCCAATATCGCCGCCCTGCGTAGCTACTGCAAAGCGCATAACATTCCGGTCTATTACACCGCGCAACCGAAGGAACAGAGCGATGAAGATCGCGCCCTCCTTAACGACATGTGGGGGCCGGGATTGACGCGTTCGCCGGAACAGCAAAAGGTGGTCGCGGCGCTGGCGCCCGACGAAGCCGATAATGTACTGGTGAAATGGCGCTACAGCGCGTTCCATCGCTCGCCGCTGGAACAGATGCTGAAAGAAACGGGCCGCGATCAGCTGATTATCACCGGCGTGTATGCGCACATCGGCTGCATGACTACCGCGACGGACGCTTTCATGCGCGATATCAAACCGTTTATGGTGGCGGATGCGCTGGCCGATTTCAGCCGGGAAGAACACCTGATGTCGCTGAAATACGTTGCAGGACGCTCAGGCCGTGTGGTGATGACCCAGGAGCTTCTGCCCACGCCGGTTCCAGCCAGCAAAGAGGAATTGCGGGCGCTGATTTTACCGCTTCTGGATGAGTCTGATGAGCCGATGGATGATGAGAATCTGATCGATTACGGTCTGGACTCGGTACGGATGATGGCGCTGGCTGCGCGCTGGCGTAAAGTGCATGGCGATATCGACTTTGTGATGCTGGCGAAAAACCCGACCATTGATGCCTGGTGGGCACTGCTCTCTCGCGAGGTACACTAATGGCCGGATTTGATTTTCACGGCAAAACGGTGTGGGTCACCGGGGCGGGTAAAGGCATTGGTTACGCCACGGCGATGGCGTTTGTTGAGGCCGGAGCACAGGTTACGGGCTTCGATCGCGAGTTCGCTTTACAGGATTATCCGTTTGCCACTGAGGTGATGGATGTGGCGGATGCCGGGCAGGTGGCTGAGGTTTGTCAGCGCCTGCTGGTGCAAACCGACCGGCTGGACGTGCTGGTGAATGCGGCCGGGATTTTGCGCATGGGCGCAACCGATGCGCTGAGTCCGCACGACTGGCAGCAGACGTTTGCGGTTAACGTTGGTGGTGCCTTTAACCTGTTCCAGCAGACAATGGCGCAGTTTCGCCGTCAGCAGGGCGGGGCGATCGTAACCGTGGCTTCAGACGCCGCACATACGCCGCGCATCGGTATGAGTGCGTATGGCGCGTCGAAAGCGGCGTTGAAAAGTCTGGCGCTGACCGTTGGGCTGGAACTGGCGGGCAGTGGAGTGCGCTGTAACCTGGTGTCGCCAGGATCCACGGATACTGACATGCAGCGCACACTGTGGTTCAACGATGACGCGGAACAGCAGCGCATTCGCGGCTTTGGCGAGCAGTTTAAGCTCGGTATTCCTTTAGGCAAAATAGCCCAACCGCATGAGATCTCCAGCACGATTCTGTTCCTCGCCTCCGATCTGGCCAGCCACATTACGTTGCAGGATATCGTCGTGGACGGTGGCTCCACGCTGGGAGCATAACGATGATCTGGAAACGTCACTTAACGCTCGACGAACTGAATGCCACCAGTCAGAACACGCTGGTGGCGCACCTGGGCATTGTCTATACCCGGCTTGGGGACGATGTACTCGAAGCGGAAATGCCAGTAGATGCCCGCACGCATCAACCGTTTGGTTTATTACACGGCGGCGCATCGGCGGCGCTGGCTGAAACGTTAGGATCCATGGCGGGTTATCTGATGACCCGCGACGGGCAATGCGTCGTCGGGACAGAACTGAACGCCACGCATCATCGGGCGGTGTCGCAGGGCAAGATGCGCGGTGTCTGTCAGCCGCTGCATCTGGGACGGCAAAGCCAGAGCTGGGAAATCGTGGTGTTTGATGAGCAAGGGCGGCGGTGCTGTACCTGTCGTCTGGGAACGACTGTGTTGGGTTGAGCACACATAATGTTATGAGCTTGCAGTGTTAACGGGTGAATGAAGTGATCCAGTTAACAATGCAATGTAAATAGTCGGTGATACTTCGGGTTTATTGGGTTGTCAGGTTGTTAAAACCAGAAAAGATGTTATAGAAACAAAATGTAACATCTCTCTTCTCTGGAACACGCAAACGGATAACAACCATGAATAAATCAGGGAAATACCTCATCTGGACAGTGCTCTCGGTAATGGGTGCATTTGCTCTGGGTTATATTGCGCTAAACCGTGGGGAACAGATCAACGCACTGTGGATAGTCGTGGCGTCGGTCTGTGTCTATCTCATTGCCTATCGTTTCTACGGTCTGTACATCGCGAAAAATGTGCTGGCGGTTGACCCGACACGTATGACGCCTGCAGTACGCCATAACGACGGGCTCGACTACGTCCCCACCGATAAAAAAGTCTTGTTTGGCCACCATTTTGCGGCGATTGCCGGCGCGGGTCCGTTAGTCGGACCGGTACTGGCGGCGCAAATGGGCTATCTGCCGGGCATGATCTGGCTGCTGGCTGGCGTGGTTCTGGCCGGGGCCGTTCAGGATTTTATGGTGCTTTTTGTGTCGACACGTCGTGATGGTCGCTCGCTGGGTGAACTGGTCAAAGAAGAGATGGGTCCCACCGCCGGCGTCATTGCGCTGGTGGCCTGTTTCATGATCATGGTGATTATCCTCGCTGTGCTGGCGATGATTGTGGTGAAAGCGCTGACCCACAGTCCGTGGGGAACTTACACTGTCGCGTTCACCATCCCGCTGGCGATCTTTATGGGGATCTATTTGCGCTATCTGCGTCCGGGTCGTATCGGCGAAGTGTCGGTTATCGGTCTGGTGTTCCTCGTGTTCGCCATTATTTCCGGCGGCTGGGTCGCGGAAAGCCCAACCTGGGCGCCGTATTTTGACTTCACCGGCGTGCAGTTAACCTGGATGCTGGTGGGCTACGGCTTCGTGGCGGCGGTACTGCCGGTGTGGCTGCTGCTGGCGCCGCGCGACTACCTCTCAACCTTCCTGAAAATCGGGACGATTGTCGGTCTGGCGGTTGGCATTCTGATCATGCGCCCGACGCTGACGATGCCTGCACTGACTAAATTCGTCGACGGCACCGGTCCGGTGTGGACGGGTAACCTGTTCCCGTTCCTGTTTATCACTATCGCCTGTGGTGCGGTATCCGGTTTCCACGCGCTGATCTCCTCCGGCACCACGCCGAAGATGCTGGCGAACGAAGGTCAGGCCTGCTTCATTGGCTACGGCGGTATGCTGATGGAATCGTTTGTGGCCATCATGGCGCTGGTTTCTGCCTGTATCATCGATCCGGGCGTCTACTTTGCCATGAACAGCCCGATGGCCGTGCTGGCGCCTGCCGGTACTACGGATGTGGTGGCGTCTGCCGCTCAGGTGGTCAGTAGCTGGGGCTTTGCGATTACGCCGGATACGCTGCATCAGATTGCCAACGAGGTGGGTGAGCAGTCGATCATCTCCCGTGCAGGTGGTGCGCCGACGCTCGCAGTGGGGATGGCCTATATTCTGCACGGCGCGCTGGGCGGCATGATGGATGTGGCCTTCTGGTATCACTTCGCCATTCTGTTCGAAGCGCTGTTTATTCTGACCGCGGTTGACGCCGGTACGCGTGCAGCACGTTTTATGCTGCAGGATCTGCTGGGCGTGGTTTCGCCAGGCCTTAAACGTACGGACTCACTGCCAGCCAACCTGCTGGCGACTGCGTTGTGCGTACTGGCGTGGGGCTATTTCCTGCATCAGGGCGTGGTGGATCCGTTAGGTGGCATTAACACCCTGTGGCCGCTGTTCGGCATTGCCAACCAGATGTTGGCAGGTATGGCGCTGATGCTCTGTGCAGTTGTTCTGTTTAAGATGAAACGTCAGCGTTATGCGTGGGTGGCGCTGGTCCCGACCGCATGGCTGCTGATTTGTACCCTGACGGCAGGCTGGCAGAAATCTTTCAGCCCGGATACGAAAGTGGGCTTCCTGGCTATCGCCAATAAGTTCCAGGCGATGATCGACAGCGGCAATATCCCGCCGCAGTACACTGAATCGCAGCTGGCGCAACTGGTGTTTAACAACCGTCTGGATGCGGGCCTGACCATCTTCTTCATGGTGGTGGTCGTGGTACTGGCGCTGTTCTCCATCAAGACGGCGCTCGCCGCTCTCAAAGAGGACAAGCCGACGGCGAAAGAGACACCGTATGAGCCAATGCCAGAAAATGTGGAAGAGATTGTTGCGCAGGCCAAAGGCGCGCACTAACGTGTAATTATGCCCCTCTCCCAATCGGGAGAGGGGGATTTTCTGACAGGTGGTAATGATGTTTGATACGCTTTCGAAAGCCGGGAAATATCTGGGCCAGGCCGCAAAACTAATGATTGGCGTGCCAGATTATGACAACTACGTCGAGCATATGCGGATCACCCATCCGGATCAGACTCCAATGACCTATGAGGAGTTTTTCCGTGAGCGCCAGGATGCACGCTATGGCGGTAAAGGCGGAGCGCGCTGCTGTTGAAGGTGAGAGGATTCGGGCCGGATAGCGCGCCATCCGGCACAATCAGGTTATTTCACCGTCCAGGCTTTTGAAAACCGACGGCCAGCAAACAGTTCCTGAAGACCGTTAATCTGTTTCAGGCGCAGGACTTCGTCTTCGTCCATCCCAAGTTCCTTACCGATTCTTTCGTCTTCCCATCCCAGTAATGCCAGTTCACGGACGATCTCAGACATCGCGTGGATCTGATGACGGCCACGGGCTCGGTTGTGGCGAATGGTCGCTGCCATGCGGTCATGGCGCTCTCCCTCCAGACAAGTAATGGGTAAATAACCTTTGAGACGGGATTTGAGCGTGGTTTTACTTTTCCCCAGTTCATGGCGGTGAAAACCATCGACGATCTCATACTCTTCCGGACTGGATTGGGTGGCAACAATGGGCTGGGTGAAGCCATCCGCCTCAATGGATTTCAGCAGCAGCTTTTTCTCCGGCGGAGCGACGTTATTGGGATTGTAATCGTTAGGCGAAATATGTTCGTTTTTTATCCATAACACACAGTCAACTGGCTCGTCACGAAACGGACTGACGCTGTGAATCGCTTTTCTGAACTCATTGATGGCCTTAATTCGTTCGTCATCAGACAAGCCAGAGAGATAGCTAAGGAGATCCTGAGTTAATCGTTGTTGCATAAAATTCCCCATTCCTTGCGTTTCGCTTTCATGCGTTCGCTATAACGCTGGTAACTTTTCGGTTTAGTTGGGCTGAAAGAGAGCGCCCGACACCAGTAATCATTGTTCAATAACACTTTGCAGATGCGTCGCCAGGAGGGGATATCTTTCGAACCAATATCACCAGTCTGCGTTTGCGGGATCTCACCGAGGCCGTTTTTCTTGTACCACTGTAAATAGACGGCGATTTTGTTGCGGTAATGCTCTGCCGTGGTGACTGGCATGCTGAGCAGTAACAGCATGGCGTAGTCCTGCCAGCTCAAGTGATCGGGCTTGAGAATTTTTCGATGGCCGTAGAAGTGATTATCCTGCCCGGCGTAGATCCCGCCGCTTCTGACGCCACTCACGCGCTCGCACATCGCTGCCCATCTTTCTGGCTCAACAACATGATAGAGCCATAATCCCTGGCGCTGTTCAGGGCCAAATGGTTCACAAATACGCATGTAACGGGACGGGACACCGGCCTGATACATCAGGTTATAGAGCGGATTACAGGGTAAATTTGTGCGACCAAACCAGGTCCAGATATCGGCTGTTTTCCAGTCATACAGCGGATAGATATACCAGGTATGTCCGCCTGGCGCGGCGGTCGTCCAGGGTTTGTCATCGGCAAAACGCTGTTTACGTAAACTGGCGATTGCCACAAAACGGTTATAGGACTCATCGGCCCGAATCCCGATCATCATGGCTGCCGGGCGTTTATTCGAAAACCAGTCGGCAAATTCACGCACAAACTGTTCGAAGGTCATGCCGGATTGATAGAAGGGAAAATAGCCGGGATCGGTAATGGCGTCTGGCGGCGGCTGACGAACCCACTGGGCATCGGGTTCCCAGCACTGCCATTCAGGTTGAAACTGCGACAGTGAGTTTTGGGTGGTGAGCGGAAGGGCAACCCAATAGAAATGGTCGATGACATCGGCATACATTTCGCGCAACGCGGTAATATAACTAATGGTACAGGAAAATTGCGCTTCCCAGTCAATGAATAACACATTGATTTTTTTGTGTAGCTTACGCGCAATATTTGCCGTCAGATGTAACATCAAGCCGGAATCTTTACCACCAGAAAAAGAAATACACACGCGGGGAAGATTTTCGAGAGTCCAGGTAATGCGTTCTTCAGCGGCTTCAAGAACATTTTGGTTTAATGGTACTTTATAAATTGACATATCTCGCTCATCCTTAAAGTCGAGCTGTATGAAACAGATATCTCTCTATAATATAAGAATTTTTTTCAAGTGTGCAATGCTTAAGTCGTTTCGGTGAATAAATTAACGCATATTTAATATATAAAATTTGAATATATTTCATAAATATTATATACACGCTATGCAAGGAGTTGTGGCTAAAAACAACATAATTTGAAAAGAAATGTTTCTCTGTAATTTATTTTGGAGTGGCTTACCTATAAAGTATTTATAATGGTTGTCATAAAAATATTTAGGGTAATTATATTTTAATTACATATAATTACCCGTATTAATTATGGATGAGCCATCATAGCATCCAGTTGCGCTTTTTCAGGTAAGCCAACGACCTGCTGGAGAACGTTATCTTTATTCATATAATAAATTGCAGGCGTGACGTTTGCGCCTAAATCATCCATGATTTTCTGGTTTACATTGAGGATTTTCATGTGGTCCGGAGAAATCGCGCCAGGTACAGTAAGCGCCATTTTTCCGCCAGAGGCTTCATAATCATGCCAGGTTTTTGCCGGATCGTTCGATGCCAGAATGGCAGCGGCGGTGGCAGGACTTTCTGGTTTGATGACGCCGACGAGTAGCGTACGTAACTGTACTTTGCCGGACTCCACCCATGGCCGAGCCTGTTGCCAGAACTGTTTGCAGTACGGACAGAAAGGATCAGCAAAAACATAGAGCACCACCGGAGCGTCTTTCTTGCCATCGAGAAGCCAGTCGGCTTTCTCCATGCGCTGCCACATTTCCCGTCCGGCAGGCGTATAGATCTCTTTCTCTATCAACTGATTGCTCAGGTTTTCGCCTTTTTCATTGTACATGTAGCCTGAAATGGCCTGTTTGCCATCAGGCGTCAGGTAGATAGTGACCCCCCATATCCTGATATTTCCCAAGATAGCCTTTCATCCCGCCGGGTGCATCGAACGACTTTATAATGGTAATCCCTTGTTTTTCTATCGCTTTAACGGGCGCAGGCAGGTCTTCGGCCCAGGCAATAAGAGGAAAGAGGGAGAGCAAAAGCGTACGTTTTAACATCTTTTATCCTTATAAATCAGAGCGATTGCGAGAATGGTGGGGAAACCTATCACAGCCATAGATAAGACCTCAGACTGGAACGTTGCCCTTTGAAGTGTGGGGTGGTGTAATCCATCTCGCTGTTACAGCCTTTGTTAAGGTAATGTAGAGCGCAACACATAGCCAGTTTCACTGGCGCTGAAGTTACCCACGGGTAGTTCAGGTAACGGGGCTGCCTGCAAAGGTGGCCCTTTTTTACTTTGCGTCGTAGCACGTTCACAACGTTGAATTGAGAGGTTTGTTAGCTAACGCTTATTGATTTGATAAAGGAAACGCATTAGCCCTGTCAGTCAATCTTCGGTAACTTATCCCTCAACGAAAACACGGAGGAAGTACAGATGTCTTTGATTAATACCAAAATTAAACCTTTTAAAAACCAGGCGTTCAAAAACGGTGAATTCATCGAAGTGACCGAGAAAGATACCGAAGGCCGCTGGAGCGTCTTCTTCTTCTATCCGGCTGACTTTACTTTCGTATGCCCGACCGAACTGGGCGACGTTGCAGATCATTACGAAGAGCTGCAGAAGCTGGGCGTAGACGTTTACTCTGTCTCTACCGACACCCACTTTACCCACAAAGCATGGCACAGCAGCTCCGACACCATCGCCAAAATCAAATATGCGATGATCGGCGACCCGACTGGCGCCCTGACCCGTAACTTCGACAACATGCGTGAAGACGAAGGTCTGGCAGACCGCGCAACGTTCGTTGTTGACCCGCAGGGTATCATCCAGGCGATCGAAGTTACCGCTGAAGGTATCGGCCGTGATGCGTCTGACCTGCTGCGTAAAATCAAAGCCGCTCAGTACGTTGCTTCTCACCCAGGCGAAGTGTGCCCGGCTAAGTGGAAAGAAGGCGAAGCGACGCTGGCTCCATCCCTTGATCTGGTCGGCAAGATCTAAGTCTGTAAAGCCTGGCGGCACTGCGCTTGCACAGGCCTACAGTATCGTAGGCCGGGTAAACGAAGTGCCACCCGGCAATCAATGGGCGCACCCGCGCCCATTTCATTCCAGCACCATGACGCAAGTTGTATTGATGCAGACTCAGCCAAATCAGCTTGCATGATGATGTTTTCAGAGAGGGAAGAACAATGCTCGACACAAATATGAAAACCCAGCTCAAGGCCTATCTTGAGAAACTGACCAAACCTGTTGAGCTGATTGCGACGCTGGACGACAGTGCTAAATCGGCTGAAATCAAGGAACTGCTGGCTGAAATCGCCGATCTGTCAGAGAAAGTGACCTTCAAAGAAGATAACAGCCTGCCGGTGCGCAAGCCCTCTTTCCAGATAACTAATCCAGGTTCTACTCAGGGGCCGCGTTTTGCCGGTTCTCCGCTGGGACACGAATTTACCTCGCTGGTTCTTGCGCTGCTGTGGACCGGCGGACACCCGTCAAAAGAAGCGCAGTCTCTGCTTGAGCAGATCCGCGATATTGACGGCGATTTTGAGTTTGAAACTTATTACTCACTCTCCTGCCATAACTGCCCTGACGTGGTGCAGGCGCTGAACCTGATGGCGGTGCTGAACCCGCGTATCAAGCATACGGCGATTGATGGCGGCACGTTCCAGAACGAGATCACCGAGCGTAATGTGATGGGCGTTCCGGCCGTTTATATGAACGGAAAAGAGTTTGGTCAGGGTCGCATGACACTGACGGAAATCGTGGCGAAAGTGGACACCGGCGCAGAAAAACGCGCCGCCGAAGAACTGAGTCAGCGCGATGCTTATGATGTTCTGATTGTCGGTTCCGGCCCGGCGGGTGCGGCGGCGGCGGTGTACTCTGCGCGTAAAGGCATCCGTACCGGTCTGATGGGCGAGCGCTTTGGCGGTCAGGTGCTCGATACCGTAGATATCGAAAACTATATCTCTGTACCGAAAACAGAAGGGCAGAAACTGGCCGGCGCACTGAAGGCCCACGTCGATGATTATGACGTGGATGTCATCGACAGCCAGAGCGCCAGCAAACTGGTTCCGGCTGCCAGCGAAGGCGGTTTACACCAGATTGAAACCGCGTCCGGCGCGGTGCTGAAAGCACGCAGCATTATCATTGCGACCGGCGCCAAATGGCGCAACATGAACGTACCGGGCGAAGATCAGTATCGTACCAAAGGCGTCACCTACTGCCCGCACTGCGACGGTCCGTTGTTTAAAGGTAAGCGTGTGGCGGTGATCGGCGGCGGGAACTCCGGCGTGGAAGCGGCGATTGACCTCGCGGGTATCGTTGAACACGTGACGCTGCTGGAATTTGCACCGGAAATGAAGGCGGACCAGGTACTGCAGGATAAAGTTCGCAGCCTGAAAAACGTCGATATCATTCTGAACGCGCAGACGACAGAAGTGAAAGGCGATGGCACGAAAGTCGTCGGTCTGGAATACCGCGACCGTGTGAGCGGCGACGTTCACAACATTGAACTGGCGGGGATCTTCGTCCAGATTGGCCTGTTGCCGAACACCACCTGGCTGGACGGGGCGATTGAACGCAACCGGATGGGTGAAATCATCATCGACGCGAAATGCGAAACCAGCGTGAAGGGCGTATTCGCGGCGGGCGACTGCACCACCGTACCATACAAACAGATAATCATAGCGACCGGCGAAGGGGCGAAAGCTTCTCTGAGTTCCTTTGATTACCTGATTCGTACGAAGACGGCATAAAAAAAGAAAGTAAGACTATACCTGCAAAATGAAAGAGGTGCCGATGGGCACCTCTTTTTTTGTTAGTCATAAGATGATTAACGCACAACCAGTACCGGCAGCGTGGCATGACGTACCACGCTTGAGGCATTAGAACCCAGCAGATGTGTGGATATTGACGGATTACGCGAACCAATGACCACGACGTCAGCATTCAGCTCTTCACCCAGCTCATTGACGACGTCACGGACGCTGCCAAAGCGGACATGCTGCTTAATACGGGAAGGATCGATACTGAAGTGACCGACCATCGTTTGCAGTCGGGTTTCGGCTTCATGCTGTAAATGTTCTTCAAAACGACGAACGTCGGCGGCGAAGCGATGCAGGCTCAGGCTGGCAGAACCTGGTAGCACGTGCAAAAGATGAATGACGCCATCCTGCTGCGCCAGAAATTCAGCGTGGCGAATCGCCTTATCGCTGAGTTCCATTTCAAAAACATCAACCGGCATAATGATTGTCTTATACATACCCGTTTCTCCCTGTTAATGAATACTTAAATCATTCAAGCATATAATAATATTTCTGTCTGCTTTCTGCAGGAGATTTTTCGCACAGGCGTTGATTCCTCACTTATTCGTTACCAGTGATTCTCCAGGTAAAGCACGGCTCCGACGATGATCGCCGCCATGATGAAGAATCCCAGTAATATGCTGACTGTTTCGTTCATGACCGCACCTGCCAATGAAACCGATTCAGTGTGGACGAGTCAGGCGAAAGGATAACCAGGAAGAATGGGTGATTTTACGGAAGAATGCCGGAAAGAGGATGCGAGCGCATCCTCTCAGGCCGCAGACAAAGAAGGAAAAAACGTGGTTTTTCCTTCTTTGTGGCTATCAGCCGAAAATCAATAAATTGATTTTCCCGGTTATTAATGAGGTGATCCCTGCTTGTCCGGTATCTGGACGAGGTTTGTCATCACTCTTAGAGGATGCGAGCGCATCCTCTGGGTAAAGCGGAAATCGCTTATACAGATGGGATTAGCGCAGGAAGTCGCCTGCCGCTTCGGGCTGGTATTCCAGCTCCAGTACTTCGAGGTGGGTGGATACGCCGCCCGGAAGCTCCCAGTGAATGGTGTCGCCCACCCGCAGACCCAGCAGCGCCGCACCGACGGGCGCCATCACAGACAGTTGTGTATTGCTGTCGGTCATCGCCGCAGGATACACCAACGTACGCACGCGAATTTCGCCATCGCTGAGATTGCGGAATTTAACGCGGCTGTTCATGGTCACGACGTCATGCGGCATGGTTTCCGGCGAACACATTTGGGCACGATCCAGCTCGTCATTCAACGCGTCGGCAATGGGTAAATCTGCATACGCGGGTTGTTCCAGTAAGCGATCGATGCGTTCTGCATCAAGGTCGTTAATGATGATAGTTGGTCTGGACATTTTTACTCCATGTCGTCAGTACTGCGTTTTGCCGCAGGTAATATTCCCAAAAGAAAACCCTCACCGTCAGGCGGCAAGGGTTTAACTCTCCCGATGATACTGAGACTTACCCTGGGTTTGAAGTGATTTAGTTCACATTCGGGCAAATAGCTAAAAAAAGCATCGCCAGTATGAATTTTATTCGATAAACGTGATCGTTCTCCAATTTGCATTATGCTTTTTAAGCGCGTGCCGCGAGTGCGCCACACTCTCAGTGTTCCACTACAGGAGATCTCATGAGCCAGTACGACAAAATTACTCTCAAAGATGGCAGCTATCTGTATTTCAAAGACTGGGGTGACCGCAATGGGCAACCCATTGTCTTCAGCCATGGCTGGCCATTAACGTCTGATGCCTTTGAAGATCAGATGCTTTTTCTTGGCTCGAAAGGATTTCGGGTGATCGCCCACGACCGTCGCGGGCATGGGCGCTCCGCGCAACCGTGGGAGGGGCACACGATGGATCAGTATGCTGACGATCTGGCTGAACTGACCGCACACCTGAACCTGCAAAATGCGGTACACGTCGGTCACTCGACGGGGGGGGGCGAAGTGGCGCGTTATATCGGACGACACGGTACGCAGCGGGTGGCAAAAGCAGTCTTGATTGGCGCGGTGACGCCCATCATGATAAAAACCGAGTTCAACCCGAACGGCGTGCCAAAAGAAGTGTTTGACGGTATCCGTGAAGGCGTTGTCAATGACCGCGCCGCCTTCTTCTATGAACTCACTGCCGCCTTCTACGGCTATAACCGCCCGGGAGCGAAAGAGTCGAAAGCGGTGCGGGAAAGTTTTGTAGAGCAGGGATTACAGGGCTCAATAAAAGCACTGTACGACTGCATCAAAGCGTTCTCGGAAACGGATCTGCGCGAAGACTTGCGCAATATGACCATTCCAACACTGGTCATTCATGGTGATGACGATCAGATTGTCCCGTTTGAAACCTGCGGCAAAGTGGCGGCGGAAATCCTGCCTGATGCACAACTAAAAGTTTATGCAGGTGGTTCCCACGGTATCTGTACCACCCATAAGCAGCAGATAAATCAGGATCTGCTCAACTTTATTCAGTCGTAATCTTTAACGGATTGCTCTACGCTGATCCTCTTCCATCAGGGGGGATGAGCGGAGCGCATTTCGTGCTTCGCCGACGTTAAATTCATCAGAGAATACTATGTATTTCTATCAACCCTCGCAGGGACACGGCTTGCCGCACGACCCGCTGAATGCCATTGTTGGCCCCCGGCCGATTGGCTGGATTGCCTCTCAGGACACCGCTGGCCGGGATAATCTGGCACCTTACAGCTTCTTCAACTGTTTCAATTATCATCCGCCCATTATCGGTTTTGCCAGCACCGGCTGGAAAGACAGCGTGCGCAACATCATGGAAACAGGCGAGTTTGTCTGGAACCTGACCACACGAGAGTTAGCCAGCGCGATGAATGAAACCTCTGCCAGTCTGCCACATGGCGAAGATGAATTTTTTGCCGCCGGGTTGACGAAGGCGGAAAGTCGGTTGGTGAAAGTGCCACGCGTTGCGCAAAGCCCGGTGAATTTTGAATGTCGTCTGTCGCAAAGTATTCAACTGACGACCGCGCAGGGGGGAAGCCATCGAAACCTGGCTGATCCTCGGTGAGGTAGTCGGGATTCATATTGCCGAAACGCTGCTGGAAGAGGGGATTTACCAGACCGCAAAAGCACAGCCCGTGCTGCGCGCTGGCGGCCCAACGGCCTACTATGCGATCAGCGAGTCGCACCGTTTTGATCTGGTGCGCCCGGATGCGCGTACGAAACGTTGATTTTGACCCGGCGCGGATTTCACGTCGGGTCAAAAGATCAGTAACCCGCCTTGTCGATGATAAACTGTTTACCACAGTTTCCCGGATGGGGTTGCGGGGAAAACGAGTCGGCGGAGAGCGGTGCGTTAATGGCGCTGGCCTTCAGCGAGAACTGGATCTCCGTCAGATAAGCCGGATTGCCGTGACAGCTCAGCTTAACCGCTTTGACGGCTTCTTTTCCCCAACGTCGGCCCACCGCGGTATCGAAGGCGCGGCGACTGACGCTCTTACCGTAATTCTCGCCCAGAAATGCCCCTAATTCGCTGGCCTTGATCTCTTTGTTCAACCGTACCATGGTGCCGAAGTACGCATCCGGGTCGAAGCCAAAGCAGGCACCGTGTTTTGCGTATTCATAGCGTTCGAGGCAAGAACGTCCGCCCGCTCCAGGCATGACGTCACTGAGTTTAGCGGCAGTTTCCAGCGAAAGCCCTGTTTCTGGAGCCGCACATTTACGGCTGGCGCGCGCTTCTGGCTGATTGGGGACAGGGCGTGTGGCGCAGCCAAAACGCATCCACCGACGTTCATCAACCCCACGCGAAGCGACCGATTTCGGTAACCCCGGCCACAAACCGTGAACGGTCAGATAATCGACTTTGTTGGCGGTCTCTTTTTTGCAGGCGACATTCGTCCGGTTCACGACGATCGCGATCATGCTGACTTTGGCAAAATCCCGTTTGCCAGGAGAGAGCCAGCACGTAACGGTCGAAATCACCGTACTGCGTTGCCTGTAATTCGTTTGCGGTTGCCGTAGAAAAGGGAAGAAGTGCGGCGACGAGCCATCCCCATTTTTGCCTGGTCGGTTTCATGATGATTCTGAACTTATATAAAATCTGAATAGTATCTATTTAACCATAAAAAAAAGCCCGCGAGGTGTCTTTACCCCGCGGGCCTTGATCCATTCAGCGTTTTATCTCAGGACTAGCTCCACATCGCCAGAATCGGCCAGCCAACCAGCAACAGCATCGCAATGTAAATCACCCCGAAGATGGCGCCAAGACGCCAGTAATCTTTGGATTTCACATAGCCGCAGCCGTAGATGATGACCCCAGGGCCTGTTGCGTACGGCGTCAGACAGCCCATGATCCCGATGGACAGCACCAGCAGGATACACAGATGTTCCATCGGCACACCCGGGATACCTTTACCGACTGCCAGAATAACCGGCAGCATGGTTGCCGTGTGCGCCGACAGGCTGGCAAACAGGTAGTGAGCAAAGTAAAACACCAGCACCAGCACAATCACCGTCGCGTTAGGCGAGAACCCTTCCAGATGGGTGCTCATAGTACCGGCGAACCAGTCAATAAAACCGGAGCGGGTTAAACCGTTTGCCATGACCACAAGGGTGGCAAGGTTCACCAGCGTGTTCCAGGCGCTGTTATATTTAGTGATGTCTTTCCACGGCACCACGTGCAGCGCCAGCATCAGAGAAACGGCTAACAAACCGACGGCGGTGGCGTCAATCATTTCACCACCAAAAACCCACAGTCCTAAGCTCAGCAGAACCAGACCAATCAGCGTCCACTCTTTGCGCGACAGGGAGCCCATGGTTTTGAGTTCGTCGCCCGCCCAGGCCGCCACTTCCGCACTGTGCGTCACTTCAGGCTTGTAGAGAACATAAGAGAGCCACGGTGCAACGATCAGCAAAATGATACCGACCGGCAGGAAGCTCAGGAACCACTGCAACCAGCTAATTTGCACACCGGCGATTTTGCTGACAAATTCCAGACCCAGCACGTTTGGCGCAGCGCCCGTAACAAACATCGAAGAACTCAGGCTGGTACTGATGACCATCATCCACATCAGGTAACCGCCAATACGACGCGCGGACGGATCGTTGGGGAACGATTTAAACAGCGGCGGCAGGTTTTTGATTACCGGGAACACGGTGCCCCCCGGTACGGGCGGTATTGGATGGCGTAAACGGCGCCAGCAGAATATCGATGATGACAATCGCATAGCCCAGCGTCAGGGTGCGTTTGCCCATGAATTTCACCAGGAACAGCGCGATACGACGGCCAAGACCGGTGACTTCGTAACCCAGTGCGAAGATAAACGCACCGAACACCAGCCAGACGGTAGTACTGGAAAAACCCGCCAGACCCCATTTCAGCGCCTGCTTACCGGCATTGAATGCCGGATCTGCCAGCTCTTTGGCATCAAACAGCAGATAGTTGCTGCCGATGACGCAGATGGTCACGGCGATAAAGCTGATCGCGGTAGCCGGGATCGGCTCCAGGATCATCCCGACGATCATCGCCACGAAAACGGCGAAGTAATGCCATGCCTGAGGGGGGCATGCCGTCCGGGACAGGGATAAGAAACATGACGCCCATGACGACCAGGGGAGCCAACAACTTCCATATACTATCTTTCGATAAAGACATAAGTGATTCTCCGGAAAGGATCTTTTCAATAATTGTGTAAATGTTTAACTTGAGAAATCTGGGCTAAAAACCACGTGACGATCAGCAGGTCGGCGCTGCCGCCTGGGCTGAGATTGCGTTCAATACAGTGGCTGTCGAACTGATGCAGATGATCGAGATCGGCGGGGGGTTCGGATGCCCCCCTTGTTGTAACAATGCGTTTGCCTGCTGCTGTATCCAGTGCAGTCCTGCCGCACCGCCGCGCGAGGCCACGTTGGTGTCGCCATTGCGTGCAATCAGCAGAAGTAAGGTGTCCAGCAGCGCCAGCTCGGGATCGCGTCCCTCGGCTAACAGGGCGCGATAGTGCGGAAGCGCATGGCGGATAACCAACGGATATCCTGCTTCGGCTTCACCACGGGCGCCTGTTAATCCCAGTTGTTGATAAAGTCGCTGGCCTGCCGTGAGTTGTTGATTGTTATTGCGCAGTTCGCGCTCGGTCAGACCGCGGCAAAAGCGGGCGGCGGTAGTACAGATCGTTTCCGGGGTAACGGGCTGCTGCTGCTGATGCAGTCGGCCAATGGCGGCACAGAGCAGACCAAGAGAAAAAATGCTGCCTTTATGGGTGTTCACGCCTGCTGTGGCGCGAAACATGTCCGCTTCACAGGCCATGCCTAACGGGCGTAAGCCGTTTAATACGGCGTCAGCTGGCAGGTGGGCGCAGCATGCGCCGTATTCAATAAAACGCGGCAGCCAGGCCTGAATCGCCAGCGCGCTGCGATGAAAATCCGTTAGCGACATGTCTTTATGCGCGCCGCAGTTCAGACGATCGACCAGTCCGGGTTTCGGCGACAGGTTGACTTCCGTCAGCATTGCGCGCCACGCCAGATAGCCGTACGCATCAAACAACGAGCTGGGCAGGGCGGTGGTTTCAACGCGCATATCGGGAATCGGCAGCATTCAGCAGCGCCTCCATGTGGGCGATTAGATCGGAGAGCGTATGGGTTTTTCCACGCGCGCATTCCGCTGCGCTCTGCTCGCACAGCAGACAGCGACGAGCGGGAAGTGCGAAATGACGGCGGGAGAGGATTTCGCCTCCGGGAGTGAGTACATCGATGTCCCACAAACGTCCCAGAGGATGGGTATGTTCGAGCTCAATGGTCGCGAGCTTGATGTCACGGGCCGGTGCCTCGATTGAGAGCATGCCTTCCGGCCCGCTGGCTGAGGCCAGCGCAGCCTGTTCCCTGATGCGCCAGTCCGCCTGTGCCGCCAGCGTACGCAGGGCAGCGACGCCATGATTAAAGAGGCGACGGGTGAGCTCGCTGTCTTTAATCGGGCCAGGCGCTACCACGGTAAAGGAGACCAGTGGAATGGGATGGCGCGCCAGCCAGACGTGTTGCCGTGCTTGTCTTTCATCCCGGCTGACGAGCAGCTCGGGAATAGAAACGGCGTGGCGGGTGGCAAGTTCAGGGAGCAGGTGCATGGCTTATTCCTTCACCTGATGAACAACATCGATCACGGAACCGTCGCGATAGCGCACCACGGCGATAACACGGTCGGTGAATTCGATGGGACGTGGTTCGCCAGTAAGCTGTTGCGCACGTTCACGCAGCCACTCGATGGAAACCACCTTCATTCCAGCTTCTTTCAGGCGTTCCGCCAGTTCCGGACGTGCCGGGTTAACCGCAATACCATGATCGGTAACCAGAATGTCGACGCTGGAACCCGGCGTGACGCAGGTCAGCACGTTATCCACCAGCGTCGGAATGCGGCCGCGTACCAGCGGTGCGACGATGATTGACAACGCAGCGGCGACGGCGGTATCGCAGTGGCCGCCGGACGCGCCGCGAATGACGCCGTCAGAACCGGTCAGCACGTTGACATTAAACTGGGTGTCGACTTCCAGCGCACTCAGCACAACGACGTCCAGACGGTCAACGGAAGCCCCTTTTGAACCCCAGTTGGCATACTGGTTCGCGCTGATTTCGATGTGATTCGGGTTGCGCGCCAGTGACTCTGCGGCATTGCGGTCGAAGCTCTGTACGTCCAGCAGTTTGCGAATCAACCCTTTTTCATGCAGATCGACGATGGTGGCCGTGATGCCGCCCAGCGCGAAGTCTGCGCGGATATCGCGGCTACGCATTTTGTCTTCCAGGAAACGCGTGACCGCCAGTGAGGCGCCGCCGGTACCGGTTTGCAGTGAAAAACCTTCTTTGAAATAGCCGGAGTGGGCGATGACCTCTGCCGCACTGCGGGCAATCAGCAGTTCGCGTGGGTTGGTGGTCATTCGGGTGGCATCAGCCCCGATTTTATCGGCATCGCCGACCTGGTCTATCTGCACAATCAGATCAACCTGATCCTGGGGAATGCTGGCCGGGTTGTGCGGATAAGGCAGCAGTTGTTCTGTCAGTAGCACCACCTGGTTAGCGTTTTCAGCGTCAACGCGGGCATAGCCGAGGGAGCCGCAGCAGGCTTTACCGGTATAGCCGTTAGCGTTACCAAACGGATCGCAGGATGGGACGCCGAGGAAGGCGACATCAATATTCAGTTCGCCGCTCTGAACCAGATGTACACGGCCGCCGTGGGAGTGAACCTGAACGGGTTCGGCGAGCAGGCCGCGAGAGATCTCTTCTGCCAGCGGTCCGCGCAAACCGGAAGTATAAATGCGGCTGACCACGCCATTACGGATATGGTCGACCAGCGGTGCGTGGCAGTCGCTCAGCGAACTGGAGGCCAGCGTCAGGTTTTTAAATCCCATGCTGGCGAGGGTTGCCATCACGAGGTTAATGGTCAGGTCGCCGCCGCGAAACGCATGGTGGAAGGAGATGGTCATGCCATCCTGCAAACCGGAACGGCGGATGGCCTCTTCCAGGCTGGCGCACAGTTTCTGGTCGCGCGGTTTTTGTTCCTGCAGGGCCTGTTTTGCGGCGCTGGTATAGGTGGAAAGGTCGCTTTCAGCCTGACGGCTCCAGGCCGTTACCCGTTCCTGTCGTTGAGACTGTTCGTTTTTCTGGGTCATTGTTTTTGCCTTATTCTTCGCGGATGCCGGAAAGTTCTGCACGGGAGAGCACCAGACGTGCGCGCTCGATCACCGGGCTGTCGACCATCTTGCCGTTCAGGGAGACGACCCCAAGGCCTTCACGGGCGGCGGCTTCTGCGGCTTCAACGACCAGACGCGCGTGCGTCACTTCTTTTTGCGTTGGGGCATACAGGTTGTGCAGCAGGTCAATCTGACGCGGGTTGATCAGCGATTTGCCGTCAAAACCCAATTGTTTGATGTGGGCCGCCTCATGCAGGAAGCCCGCTTCGTTGTTGGCATCGGAATAGACGGTATCGAAGGCCTGAATCCCGGCGGAGCGTGCGGCCTGCAAAATGGAGCAACGGGCAAACAGTAATTCTGTACCCTCTGGCGAACGCTCCGTGCGCAGGTTACGTACGTAATCTTCCGCGCCCAGTGCGATCCCGATCAGACGTTCGGAGGCGTGGGCGATTTCCACGGCACGCGTGATGCCTAACGGTGACTCGATGGCAGCCAGCAAACCCGTGCTGCCAGGCTCGCGACCGCAGGCTTTTTCAATGCGCAGAATTTCGCTTTCGATATCGATAACATCCTGAGCGGTATCGGTCTTCGGCAGACGAACCACGTCAGCGCCGCCGCGAACGACCGCTTCCAGATCGTTGATCCCCCATTCGGAATCCAGTGCGTTAACGCGCACGATGGTTTCGACGTCGTGATACAGCGGATGCTGCAGCGCGTGGTAGACCAGGCGACGAGCGGTGTCTTTTTCACGCAGCGCGACGGAGTCTTCCAGGTCAAACATCAGGGCATCTGCCGGATAGATAAACGAGTTGCTGACCATCGCGGCATTGGCGCCGGGGACAAACAGCATGCTGCGGCGAGTGCGCGTTTTGCGCTGTTGCAGAGAAGCGGAAATCATTGGCGATCCTCCCAGGGCAGGGCCGGGATACCGCTGGCGCGTGCCAGTAATGCTTCCAGTCGGGCACGTAAAATACAGTCCAGCGCGCCTTTATCATCGACATTCAATTGCACGCCGCGCACGTTATACTGCGCGAGAACATCCAGAATGGTGGCGCGAATGGCCTCGCCAAACTGTTTCTCAACGCTGCTGTTGATCTGCAGGTCAATATCCTGCGTATCGAGAGGGGCGATGCGTATCATCACATCACCGGACTCAAGTGTGCCGGCGACGGCAGCCTGGTTTATTTTCATTTTTCACCTGTTACTAATGCGGGGGGTCTTTTGGCGGACTATCGCGCGAGCGGGCGCGCGTTCAGGCATGCTTTGCAGGTACTGCAAAGTGGCTGAAGGCACCAGCGACGCGATAGCCGTGAGATCTTTTTTCACGAGCAGTTTGCGCACCAGAGAAGCGGAGATCGGCGTCCCCCTGGAAACACAGCCGCTCTATTTCCACCAATTCAATGGGTGGGGCGGGGAGGGTCGGCGTTTCCAGCCAGAAACGCATATCGTGGTTATACTGAGCGGTTACGTCGCAAAACGGTTCTGTACCGACAAAGCGATGGGTGATCCCCAGCGCGGGGGGCCAGATACTGACGGAAAATCTTTAAATCGATTTCGGTATAGCAATGGTTGATGACGCTCTGCTCTTTGATGAAATAGCACGGGAACGTCGCCCGAGAAATGATGTATTCCGACCCGCGATGGACGGTGAGGCACGCGATATCCGCCGTGCCTTTAAGCACCAGATCGAGTCGGTCCTCATACGGGAAACGTGAAGTGTCTTCTTTCACCAGAAACAGATGAAGCCAGTCACACTGTGCCGCCGCCTGTTGGATCAAATAGCGGTGGCCATTGGTGAATGGGTTGGCATTCATCACGATGCAGCCGATTTTCTGGCCATCATGACGTAGTTTGCTTAATGATTCTGCGTAGCGTTTGAGACGTGTGGTGCTGTTTTCCATCAGCACCATGATGCCAGGAACGCGAGTCAGCGTTGAAAATCCGCATTGCCTGAACAACGTTTCATACTCGGTTTTGGTATAAATGAAGAGATGCGTGCAATGTCTTTCGTAGGCGAGATTGATCAGTTCCGTTGCCAGCGTGAGTGCTAAACCTTCGCCGCGTACCGATTCGCTAATGGCAACGCACTTAATGATATTTCCGGCGATACCACCGCAGGCTATGAGCTTTTCGTTACGGGTCACGGTAATAAAAACGTCAACGGTGGTATCGATGCTCAGATCATTTTCTTTCAGGAATTGCGTGATCGCCGCTATCTTTATATTTTCTGAGCGTTTGACGCGCGTGAACACATTATTACCAAACATAGTGGAAGAGTCCTGAAGATATATTGTTGTTGCCAGTTTTATTCGTATGTTGTATGAAAATACGATTTGATAACGTTTTGTTTTCATTTCGGGAAAAGGACGATTTTGCAACGGTATATTTCTTTATTTCCCGAATACGTACATCGTAAGGAGTATCTTTGAGGTAAATTTTGATTTATTTCACAAAGAGTTAGATGGTTTTTATGAGTTTAATGGTTTTAAGTTTTTTAATTATTCTTATTGCATATTGTGACGTGGAGTTAAATGACTTAATTGATTTAATGTGGTGAATCTGTAACGATTGACTTTATTTGCTGCCTGTCAGGATAAAACAATTTTATTACATATGCTGGCAGCTTTTACCGAATAATGCCTTTAAGGAACCGTCATGTTGGTTCAAAAAAATAAAAAGCCGTTTTCTTTTTTTCGCCGACTGGCATTTCCGTTGCGCATTTTTCTGCTTATTCTCGTTTTTTCGGTGTTCATTATTGCCGCGCTGGCACAGTATTTTTCTGCCAGCTTTGAAGATTACTTGAGTACGCACGTTCGCGATATGGCGATGAACCAGGCGAAGATTATTGCCGCCAACGATAGCGTCATTGCGGCGGTGAAGGATCGCGATTACAAACGACTGGCAACCATTGCCGGCAAGCTGCAGAGCGATACTGATTTTGACTATGTGGTGATCGGCGACAGTCACTCTATCCGACTTTATCACCCTAATCCGGAAAAGATCGGCTACCCGATGCAGTTCACTAAGCCGGGGGGCGCTGGAGAGGGGGGAGAGTTATTTCATTACCGGAACAGGGTCAATTGGTCTGGCGATGCGTGCTAAAACGCCAATCTTTGACGATGACGGTAACGTTATTGGCGTCGTCTCTATTGGCTATCTGGTCAGCAAAATTGACAGCTGGCGGCTGGACTTTATTCTGCCGATGGCCGGTGTGTTTGTTTTGTTGCTGGTGGTACTGATGCTGCTCTCCTGGCTTTTTGCCGCCCACATTCGTCGCCAGATGATGGGGATGGAGCCGAAGCAAATTGCGAGGGTCGTGCGTCAGCAGGAAGCACTGTTCAGCTCGGTTTATGAAGGGCTGATTGCCGTGGATCCGGACGGCTATATTACGGCCATTAACCGCAGTGCGAGAAAGATGCTCGGCCTGCGTTCGCCTGGCCGACAATGGTTGGGCAAACCCATTCATGAGGTTGTGAATCCGTCTGATTTTTTTACCGAGCAGATTGCCGAAAAGCGTGTTGATGCGATGGTGAACTTTAATGGTCTGAGCGTCATTGCCAACCGTGAGGCGATCCGTTCAGGAGATGAACTGCTGGGGGGCGATTATCAGCTTTCGCAGCAAAGACGAAATCGCGACCCTGAACGCGCAACTGACACAGATTAAGCAATATGTGGAGAGTCTGAGAACGTTACGCCACGAACACCTGAACTGGATGTCAACGCTCAACGGCCTGCTACAAATGAAAGAATACGATCGGGTCAGGGAGATGGTGCAGGGGGGAATCGCAGGCGCAGCAGCAGTTGATCGACAGTCTGCGCGAGGCGTTTGCCGATCGCCAGGTGGCAGGGCTCTTATTTGGCAAGGTTCAGCGGGCGCGGGAACTGGGACTCAAAATGACGATCGTGCCCGGCAGTCAGCTTCACCAACTACCGGAAGGGCTCGACAGTACCGAGTTTGCGGCGATTGTCGGGAATCTTCTCGATAACGCCTTTGAAGCCAGTTTGCGTACCGGGGAAGGTAATAAGATCGTGGAACTGTACCTCAGCGATGAAGGTGACGATGTGGTGATAGACGTTGCCGATCAGGGATGCGGAGTCCCGGAAGCATTGCGCGAGAAAATATTCGAACAAGGTGTGAGTACGCGTTCCGATGAGCCGGGTGAGCACGGCATCGGACTGTACCTGATTGCAAGTTATGTGGGGCGCTGTGGTGGAACGATTACTCTGGAAGATAACGATCCCTGCGGCACCTTATTCTCTCTTTTTATTCCGAAAGTGAAAAAGAACAATGACGGAACCATTAACCCTACTAATCGTTGAAGATGAAATGTTGCTTGCTGAGATGCATGCAGAATACATCCGCCATATTCCTGGTTTTAATCAGATCTGGTTAGCCGGTAATCTGACGCAGGCGAGAATGATGATTGAGCGTTTCAAACCGGGACTCATTTTGCTGGATAACTACCTTCCGGATGGGAAGGGGATCACGCTGCTGCATGAGTTGACGGCGTCGCATTATCCCGGCGGGGTGGTCTTTACGACCGCCGCCAGCGATATGGAAACGGTGGCGGATGCGGTGCGCAGCGGAGCGTTCGATTATCTGATCAAACCTATCGCCTATGAGCGGCTTGGGCAGACGTTGACCCGTTACCAACAGCGCAGACGGATGCTGGCAGAAAACAATAGCGCCAGCCAGCGACAAATTGATGAGATGTTTAATGCCTACGCGCGAGGCGAGCCGAAAGATGAGCTGCCCACCGGCATTGATGCGTTAACGCTTAATGCGGTTAAAAAAATTGTTTGCGGATCCTCAGGTGCAGCATACCGCCGAAACGGTCGCGCAAGCACTGACCATCAGTCGTACGACCGCGAGACGCTATCTCGAATATTGTGCCAGCCGGCATTTGATTATTGCGGAAATTGTGCATGGCAAGGTGGGGAGACCGCAGCGTATTTACCACGGTTAATGACGTGTATAGCCGGATGAGACGCACAGCGCCACCATCCGGCATTGGCTCTGAATCAGCCCCCCCGTCACTGCGGAAGATGAACCCGGCACCATGACTTCAGTCGCTATGATAACGATCAACAGCCCGACCATGACCGGCACGGATGTGCGTTTAACAACTTCGAACGGCGAGATTTTTGCCATCCCCGCCACCGCCACGACCACACCGGAGACCGGGGGAGATCGTCCGGCCCAGGTTGGATGCCTGCAGCATTGGAATCGACAGATACGCCGGGTTGATGCCCGATGACTGCGCCAGCTTAGGGATCATTTCGACAAAAGCATAGAACGGGGCGTTACCAGAGCCGGTGGTCATTGCTGCCAGCATAGTCAGAATCACCAGCACCAGCATCAGAATGATGCTTGCCGACCCAAACGAGGTGGCGATGGAGATCAGGCTCTGGATGAAGCCAATTGTACTCAAACCCTGCGCGAAAACGCCTGCTGCGACTAACAGCATCACCACATTCGCAAACGCATCGGCCATACCGCGATACGCCACTTCCAGACCTGAATACACTTTCTGGGTATTGAAACCCCGGACAAATTCCAGCACCGCCGCGATAAGCATACAAAGCACCAGAATCGTGATGATATGTAACTGCGGTCCCCACTTACCATCAAAAATCAGCACCCCGATAATCGGCGTAAACGGCAGAATGGCATAGAATGCCGGTGCTGTGGTGGTGATTTCATTCACGTCCAGCATTTCGTGGGCTGCATTCTCTTTTTTATCCAGATAGCGCTGCCAAAAATAGTGCGCAATTGCCATCCCGATAATTGCCGCAATAGAGATGGGCAGCGTGGTTTTAAAGGCAAAATCGATCAGCGGCATTTCGGCTGCTTTGGCGGCCAGCACCACGTCGCCGGAGGTGGGGGAAAGGATAATCGCGGCAGGTGAGGCACAAATAGCCGCCGCAGCACCACGGCTAATTCCCACGTTGACCATGATGGGGAAAAGTGTTGCCATCAACAACACGCCAAGTCCGGTGGCGGAAGAAACCGCAAGGGACATCAGACAGGCGACAAAATAGGCGGCAATCATCAGCAGATAAGGTGAGTTGATGTACTGCAACGGTTTTGAGGCCAATTTCACGACCATATCATTCGCGCCGATGTGGGTCATGTAGGCGGCAAAACCGCAGAGCATCATGATCATCATGCCGAGATCGCCGCCGCGACTCATCAGCAGGATCTTGATGTATTCAACAATATCCGTCGCAGAATAGCCCGTCGTAGCCTCGCTGGAAGGTAGCACTTTATGGCCCATTAATGCGCTGATAATCAGTAGCGCCAGGCCGCCAACAAAGAGCACGCCGGTTGCTGAATACCCTTTAATGATGTAGCGCGCTACACCCACAATAACGACAACTCCAATTAGGAGTTCGATAAATGTCAACATTGTTTCCCCTGTCGCGTAGACACCCAGAAGTAAAATTAAGAAAATGCTAATAAGCTGGTGTAAAAATGTGCCGAATAAGTGCCTGCTACTTGCTGATTAAAATCAATAAACAGAACGATTAGTCAATCGTAAGCAATTATTTTTACGGTGGCGTGATGAAAACGAAATTATTTTATTTTTTATATTTTGGAAAATTCTTAATTGTTTCTTATTTGTTTTATTCGAGATGCTTTATTGTTAATGAATGGCATCGAAAGAGTGTTTGTAGCGTAAATGGATGAAAATCATACAACATCTTACTGATAATCTAGTGATAAATAACCTTGCTAAGAATGAGGCTTAATTACGGTATTTCGAATCTTGGAACAATCTGATTTATCTCAGCGCAGCCGCTGTTAAGGTTTCATTCAAGTTATTATTGATACAATACAGACTGAACTTAAGAATGGTAATAAACGTTGTGAGTACAGTTAAAAAATATTTTCTTCTTTTTTCATTTCTTTTTATTCAGTTAGCGATACTGCCGCGTGCAGTAGCGGAAGAAAAAGGGTGGTTTACGACCTTTACAGACAATGTTGCCGAGACCTGGCAGCAGCCTGAACATTACGATTTGTATATTCCCGCCATAACCTGGCATGCGCGTTTTGCCTATGATAAGGAAAAAACCGATCGCTATAACGAGCGTCCGTGGGGCGGTGGCTTTGGTCAGTCGCGCTGGGATGAAAAGGGGAACTGGCACGGCCTTTACATAATGGCCTTTAAAGACTCATGGAATAAATGGGAGCCGATTGGCGGTTATGGCTGGGAAAGTACCTGGCGACCTCTGCCGGATGACAATTTCCGTCTGGGGCTCGGGTTTACCGCCGGTGTGACGGCGCGCGATAACTGGAACTATATCCCTATTCCTGTCCTGCTGCCGCTGGCCTCCATCGGCTACGGTCCGGCAACGTTTCAGATGACCTATATCCCGGGTACTTATAACAACGGTAACGTTTACTTTGCATGGATGCGATTTCAGTTCTGATCTGGAAAATGGATAAAAGTGAATATAAAACAAATAGTTATAAGGTTATGTGGAAAAAATAACGCGACATTTATCACTTTTTACCAAAGTTGGACTGGACAAAGCGTACCACAATTGGTGTACTGATACCCGACACAGCATTTGTGTCTATTTTTCATGTAAAGGTAATTTTGATGTCTAAGATTAAAGGTAACGTTAAGTGGTTTAATGAATCCAAAGGATTCGGTTTCATTACTCCGGAAGATGGCAGCAAAGACGTGTTCGTACACTTCTCTGCAATCCAGACCAATGGTTTTAAAACTCTGGCTGAAGGTCAGCGTGTAGAGTTCGAAATCACTAACGGTGCCAAAGGCCCTTCTGCTGCAAACGTAACTGCTCTGTAAGCTTACGTCAGCAAGATTTCAAAACCCGCTTATTAGCGGGTTTTTTTTGTCTCTAGTGAGCGCTTGAGGCGGAAAACAGCCAGAATGCTAACGCCGTCATCGCGAACGATCCCAGCAGGTTGATTAACACATTCAGCAACGCCCAGCCCAGTCGCCCTTCCTGAAGCAGAAAGACCACTTCCGCTGAAAAGGTGGAGAAGGTCGTCAGTCCGCCGCAAAAGCCGGTAGTAATCAGCACCTTCCACATTGGGTCGATGTTGGTCATGCGACTAAACCATGCCAGCCCCATCCCAATGATAAATGCACCCAATAAATTTGCAGTCAGGGTTCCCATTGGAATCGCCTGATGCAGGGGATTAAACCGCATACTGAGCATCCATCTTGCTACACTTCCTGTGCCACCACCGATAAAAACCGCTAAAAGAAGTTGTAACACCGCATAATCCTGCTATCTGGTTTGATATATAAGATAAGTGTAACGCTGAATAATCATCGTTGGCGAGTCTGATAAATCTGAACGGAGGAATTATGCTGGTTGCTGCGGGGCAATTTGCCGTCAGTCCTGTGTGGGAAAAGAATGCAAAGACCTGTGTCACGCTCATGTCGCAGGCGGCGAAAAACGGTGCGTCATTACTGGTTTTGCCAGAGGCGTTGCTGGCGCGAGACGACTCGGATCCCGAGTTGTCGGTAAAATCCGCCCAGCATTTAGAGGGCGATTTCCTGAAAATACTGCTGCGGGAAAGTGCATCGAATACGATGACCACTATCCTCACTGTTCATGTTCCATCGCTACCCGGTCGCGCAGTGAATACGCTGGTGGCGCTGCGCGAGGGCAAAATTGTGGCAAGCTATGCCAAGCTACATCTTTATGACGCATTCTCCATTCAGGAGTCCCGCAATGTTGATGCCGGCAACGCCACCGCGCCGTTGCTGGACGTTGAGGGCGTCAAGGTGGGCCTGATGACCTGCTACGATTTGCGCTTTCCCGAACTGTCGATAGCTCTCGCGCTCCAGGGGGCAGAGATATTGGTTCTGCCGGCAGCATGGGTGAAAGGATCGCTAAAGGAACATCACTGGTCGACATTGCTGGCGGCTCGCGCGCTGGACACAACCTGCTATATAGTTGGCGCAGGGGAATGTGGAAACAAAAATATTGGTCAGAGCCGTATTGTCGATCCGTTTGGCGTGACCATTGCCGCAGCTGCAGAGTTGCCGACGCTCATCATGGCGGAATTCTGCGCTGAACGGATCCGTCAGGTCCGGGCGCAATTGCCGGTCCTGCGTAACCGTAGATTTGCGCCACCGCAATTATTATGACGTTTTTTTAAACACTGCTTGATTCACCTTGTTACAGATTGCTATTGTGTGCGCGCGTCAAATGACCGTTAATATTCTCAGGTTAATAAGGCGTTCTATGCAGCCTGTTTTAAGTCAAGAAGGTATCTATGGGTGAGATTAGTATTACCAAACTGCTGGTGGTTGCCGCACTGGTCGTTCTGCTGTTTGGGACCAAGAAGTTACGTACGCTGGGCGGAGACCTTGGCACGGCAATTAAGGGTTTTAAGAAAGCGATGAATGATGACGATGCGGCCGCGAAAAAAGACGCAGACAGCACCATTCAGGCTGAAAAACTCTCTCATAAAGAGTAATGCCCGGAGCAGGATGCTCATCCGTTGACTCTGACGATAAAAAAAACCCGCGAATTTAGCGGGTTTTTTTATCGGCGAAATGTAAGTATTCATTACGGAATTACTTCACTTCCATTCCTTTTGCCTGCAAATCGGCATGATAAGATGAACGGACGAAGGGTCCACAGGCTGCATGGGTAAAGCCCATCGCCATCGCTTCCGCTTTCATCTCTTCAAACTCATCAGGGCTCACATAACGCTGCACCGGCAAGTGATGGCGGCTAGGTTGCAGATACTGCCCCAGCGTGAGCATGGTTACGCCGTGACGACGCAAATCACGCATCACTTCAATAATTTCATCATTTGTCTCGCCAAGACCGACCATCAGACCCGATTTGGTCGGGATCTCCGGATGCGCTTCTTTAAAGCGTTCCAGCAATTTGAGTGACCAGTTGTAGTCTGCGCCCGGGCGAACCTGACGATAAATGCGAGGTACGTTTTCAAGGTTATGGTTAAAAACGTCCGGCGGCGTCGCCGTCAGAATCTCCAGCGCGCGATCCATACGGCCACGGAAGTCGGGCACCAGCGTTTCAATCTTAATCGTAGGGCTTTTCTCACGAATAGCGGTAATGCAATCGGCAAAGTGCTGAGCGCCACCGTCACGCAGGTCATCACGGTCAACGGAAGTGATCACTACATAGCGCAGAGCCATGTCAGCAATCGTTTGTGCCAGCTTAACCGGTTCGTTGGCATCAGGTGCCACAGGGCGACCGTGGGCGACGTCACAGAATGGGCAACGACGGGTACAAATGGCGCCGAGGATCATAAACGTGGCGGTACCGTGGTTGAAACACTCAGCCAGGTTTGGGCAAGAGGCTTCTTCACAAACAGAATGCAGGCCATTCTTACGCATTGCTGCTTTGATGCCCTGGATACGAGTGGAGTCCGCTGGAAGCTTAATTTTCATCCATTCCGGTTTGCGCAGCAGGGCTTCGCGCTCTGTTGCCACATTTTTGACCGGGATAAGGGCCATCTTATCGGCATCGCGGTATTTAACACCGCGTTCCATCACAATGGGTTTACTCATAGCGTGCGTGTTCCAGTTGCGAATAACGAGGGAAAGCGTTTTAATTCAAGGAAATGTTGTATTTATCAACTATTTTTGAATTCACTGCATGCAGTATATCATTGAAACGGGTCTTAAAGCAGCCAGAGTGGCCGGCAAAATGTAAAATAGTTGTTGTTTTGTGCCATTTGACCAGCATCAGTTTTGACCAGGTAGCAACAATTCATTTTCAGAAAGCGTCGCGGATCACCTTGATAACGCTCTCCAGTATGGGATCGCGTAAGCTCAGCTTATTGTAGTGCAGCGAGAAATCGATTTTTTCATGATTCAGGGAGGGGTGGGGGGACCCGCTGAAGCGGCCAGCAGTGGCTGAACAATGTGAAGAAACGCGCGGGCATAACACCCACCAAATCGCTATGGGCAATGATCGATGCCAGCGTGAAAATGTTGTAGCTGCTAAAGCTGATTTGCCGATCGGGGAACAGCTCCTGGATACGCTGGCGCAGGAGTGTGAAGCTTTGTCCTTCGATCATTAACAAACTATGTTCTGCGTCATCGAGGGCTTCAGGGGTCAGGGAGCGCGTCAGGGAAGGGTGGTTCTGGCGACAGACCAGTTCGATTTTATCTGAAAACAGAACATGGTTCTCTACTGCGCGGTTGCTGTAGATGTGGTTATCAATAATTAAGTCACTCTGAAACTGACTGAGTTGTGTTTCGGCGTCATGGACGGGGATATTACGCAGATGCAGTTGCGGATGGCGCGTTTTAACGGCGTGATAAATCGTCGGCATCACCAGTGCGCCAATAGATGGTGTCGTTCCAATCGTAATCGTGCGTTGTTTATCGTAACTGCCGGTGAGATCCAACGCGCCGAGAATGGACTCCAGCCCCTGGCTAATATACTCGTGCAGATGAGTGGCATAGGTGGTGGGTGTCACGCCCTGGCCTTTTCGAATAAACAGAGGGTCGGGAAATATCGTTCGCAGTTTCTGAATGGACTGGCTGATCGCGGAAGGCGTCAGATTGAGAATTTTCGCGGCGTTGACGATCCCTTTATGGACATAAACAGCTTCGAAAATAGTCAGCAGGTTCAGGTCAATATTTCTTAGCGTTCTGAAAATTTGCGGCTTATCTTCGGCTCGATGTTCGTAGAATTGTCCTTTCGGCTTACTATTTTCACTCACGTTCTTACTCCAATTTAATTCACATCATAAATAATAGTGATGCTTGTATTTGTTGTAAGCATGCGTTTTACACCACTATTGTTCATCTCGCGGTATCGATAACCATTTATGGCAATTGATTGAAGGTTTAACGTTCGTATAAAGAAAAATCCTACTTCGTTTTTTTATGACGAAGTAAACTCGTTAAAAATTCAAGCTAAGACAAACAGAAAATATAGAAACCAGGGGACATTGTAAAGCATTTGAACGGGAAGGGGAGCAATGGCTCGTGAATTTTTGGGCCATTGCATTCAATAAGTTAAGCAGTAATATATTCGCAAGTGGGATTATTTAGCAGCGCTAAAATATTGGCTAATAATCTTGGTTGGATATTATCTGTCGTCGCTTGAGCATTCCATTGAGATATTTTCGCCATTTCCATACCGGCATAGCCGCATGGATTAATTCTTAAGAAAGGCGAAAGATCCATATTAACGTTTAATGCGAGTCCGTGAAATGAACAGCCGCGACGAATACGCAAACCAAGGGAACATATTTTCTTTTCGCCGACATAAACGCCAGGCGCATCCGCACGTGGGTGGGCCTCAATATCCAGCTCCGCCAGAGTATTCACGACGGTCTGTTCCAGCAGCGTGACTAATTCCCGCACGCCCAGTTTGCGACGTTTAAGGTTGAACAGGACATACATGACCTGCTGGCCCGGTCCGTGATAAGTCACCTGCCCACCGCGATCGCTTTGAATGACCGGAATATCACCGGGCATTAAAACATGTTCTGCCTTCCCTGCCTGACCCTGAGTGAAAACCGGATAGTGCTCAACCAGCCAGATTTCATCGGGAGTCTGTTCATCGCGGGTGTTGGTAAAGTCGTGCATGGCCTGGGAGACGGGTTCGTAGGGTTGAAGACCGAGCTGGCGGACCAGTATTTTATCCTGAGACAAAACAGCATCTCCGTAGAGAAATAACCAATAGGGGAGAGAAGTATATCACAGTGAAAAGGAGGTGAGGTGGGCACCCGAACACGGTCGGGGCCCGAACCTGGATTACAACACCATACGCACGATTTCGATGTTACCGAGTTCTTCGTACAGCGTTTCAACCTGCTCAATATGGGTCGCGTTGATGGTAATCGAGACCGAGTGGTAATTGCCTTTGCTGCTGGGTTTTACCGTCGGAGAGTAATCACCTGGCGCATGGCGCTGTACCACTTCAACCACCTGTTCAACCAGCTCAGGTAACGCCTGCCCCATAACTTTGTAAGTAAAAGGAGTAGGGAATTCAAGCAGTTCGTTAAGTTTGGTTTTCATGTCAGCTCCGGCGTAACGTAAATAAATAACAACTCCCGCCAGAGGGCGGGAGTTTTACTGATGCTTAGTATATGGGGATGGAAATCACACTTTCAAGTGTTCAATTTTTAACCAAACCAGTGATGGAACATTAATTTAATGTAATCAATGATTTTGCTGAAGAAGTTCCCTTCCGGGATTTCCTGCAGCACGACCAGCGGGCGCTGCTCAATGGTTTTACCGTCAAGCTGGAAGTTGATGGTTCCGACAACCTGATTCTTCTGTAGCGGCGCATGCAGCTCTGTGCTGTTCAGTACATAGCTGGCTTTCAGGTCCTTCATGCGGCCACGCGGAATGGTCAGATAGACATCTTTATCAACCCCTAAGGAGGCGCGATCGGTATCACCAAACCAGGAGGGTTCAGACGCGAACTCTTTGCCTGCTTTCAGCGGATTAACCGTTTCGAAGAAACGGAAGCCCCAGGTCAGCAGTTTCTTACTTTCGGTTTCACGCCCTTTATAGGTACGCCCACCCATGACCGCTGAGATCAAACGCATCTGACCTTCCGTCGCAGAGGCAACCAGGTTGTAACCCGCTTTGTCCGTATGGCCTGTTTTGATGCCGTCTACCTTCAGGCTGTTATCCCATAAAAGCCCGTTACGGTTCATCTGGCGAATACCGTTAAAGGTGAATTCTTTCTCTTTGTAGATAGAATATTCGTTCGGCACATCGCGGATCAGTGCCTGACCAATCAGCGCCATATCACGGGCAGAGCTGTACTGACCGTCGGCATCCAGACCGTGAACCGTCTGGAAGTGAGTGTTTTTCAGACCCAGCACGTTCACGTAGCTGTTCATCAGCCCGACAAACGCATCCTGGCTGCCAGCTGCAAAGTCAGCCATCGCAACGCAGGCGTCATTACCAGACTGAAGGTTAATCCCGCGAATCAGTTGAGATACCGGCACCTGCATGCCCGGCTTCAGGAACATCAGCGATGAGCCTTTAAAGACCGGATTACCTGTAGCCCAGGCGTCATTACCGATAGTGACCAAATCCGTTTCTTTAAATTTGCCCGCTTTCATTGCCTGACCGATAACATAGCTGGTCATCATTTTGGTCAGACTGGCCGGGTCGCGACGCGTATCGGCGTTTTGTTCCGCCAGCACTTTACCGGAGTTATAGTCAATGAGGATGTAAGACTCCGCGTCGATCTGCGGAACACCCGGGATCATGGTTTTGATATTCAGGTCATCGGCATGCGCGCCTGAAATAGCGGCTGTGCAAAGAGCCGTGGTGAGCGCCATGCGCTGCAGGAAACGAGCGGAAAAAGTGGTCTTCATGGTCTGAACTACGACGTCCGTGATGGAATTAAAAAAAGTGCCCTACTATAGCAAATGCAATACCGGCAGGCATCTGACTTTCCGCATGACTTTGTTAACGTAGTTAACGTCATTTACAGAAACTGACACTTCAGATGCCTGTGTTACATTATTGTGCGCCGGTAATGAAGGACTGTAATTGGGCTTCAGATTGTAAGCGCTGCTGCAGTGCGCTGGCCTGCGCTTTGCTGGCGAACGGCCCGAGCTGAATGCGCCACACCGCGCCGTTCTGCGTGACGCGTCCCGGAACGCCAAACTGCTGGCTTAAGCGCTGTTGATATTGTTGGGCACGCCCCTGATCGCTCACCGCGCCGACCTGTACTACGTAACTGCCGCTGGCGGAAGCGGCGGCAGGCGCAGCCGTCGCAGCGGGTGTTGCTGCCGGTGCACTGACTGGCGCGCTAACGGGCGCCGCAGCCGTGGGCTGTGGTGCTGGTGTCGGTTCACTGCCTTCCAGTACGCCTGCGGCCAGGGTCGTTGGTGCGCCCAGGAACCCGCTGCTTTGAACCGGCGCGCCGGCATTATCTTCACTTTGCAACGTGGAATTACTGATGGCGCGAACGTCACCCTGAGGCTGCATCGCTTCCGGCGCAGAGGAGGCGCTGCCCATACCGCCGCTCAGGTCCGGGCGAGCGGGAAGGGCGTAAGTCTGTTTTGCCACTGTGGTACAGGCCATACCCGGACCAGAGAGTGAACCATCTTGTGCCACGATAATCGGATCGATACGCACTTTGGTGTTATTGGAGGTATTCAGACGGTCGGCAGCTGCACGCGACAGCGAAATCACGCGATCGTTGCCATAGGGACCGCGATCGTTAATGCGCACCACGATCATTCGCCCATTGGCGAGGTTAGTGATTCGCGCATAGCTCGGGATCGGTAACGTCGGATGCGCAGCGGTGAGCTGCATCGGATCAAACGCTTCCCCTGAGGCGGTCAGATTGCTACCGGGTTCGGCATCGTAGATCGCCGCGAACCCAGCCTGACTAAAGCGTGAGGCATCCTGCACAATTTTGTAGCTCTTACCGTCTCGCTGGTAATCCTGATTAGCGGTCGGGTTGAGCGGTTCAAAACGCGGATCGGCCCCGCTGATTTCAACGACGGGTCCATTACATACCGCCGGCTGCGGCGCGACGGTATTCTGTTGCTGACCATCATCACTTGTACATGCTGCGAGCAGCATAATTCCTGCCGCGACGCAGACACCAGGCAACTGCTTACGCATTGCACACCCCTTACACGCTTTTCGATAACATTTTTCTGTGGGTGTGGATCGACATGACAATCCCAAACCCGGCCATCAACACAATCAGTGCTGAGCCTCCGTAACTGACTAACGGAAGCGGAACGCCTACAACAGGCAGAATTCCACTTACCATACCAATATTAACGAAGACATAAACGAATAAAATCAGCATTAAACCACCGGCCATCACGCGACCAAAAGTGGTTTGCGCGTGGGCGGCAATCCACAGGCCACGCATAATCAGCAGTATATACAGCGCCAGCAGGATCAGTATCCCAATCAGACCAAGCTCTTCCGCCAGCACGGCGAAGATAAAGTCGGTGTGGCGTTCGGGTAAAAATTCCAGTTGCGACTGGGTACCGTGTAGCCATCCCTTACCGCTCAAACCGCCGGAACCAATCGCAATTTTAGACTGAATGATGTGATAACCGGCGCCCAACGGGTCGGTTTCCGGGTCAAGTAACATCATTACACGCTGGCGCTGATAGTCATGCATCAGGAAGAACCACAGGATCGGGATGAATGCCGCGACCAGCAGCACAGCGACGCCAATTAAACGCCAGCTCAGACCCGAGAGGAACAGCACGAACAGCCCGGAAAGCGCGACCAGAATCGAAGTTCCGAGGTCAGGCTGTGCCGCCACCAACAGCGTCGGCATAAAAATCAGCACCAGCGCGATGGCCGTGTTCTTCAGGGACGGCGGACAGACGTCGCGGTTGATAAACCGGGCGACCATCAAAGGAACCGCGATTTTGGCGATTTCAGAAGGCTGAAAACGGACGATACCGAGGTCGAGCCAGCGCTGCGCGCCTTTAGAGATTGCCCCGAAGGCATCGACCGCCACCAACAAAATAATACAAAAAATATAGAGATACGGCGCCCAACCTTCATATACGCGGGGTGGGATCTGCGCCATGACCACCATGATCACCAGGCCCATCGCAATTTGACCGACTTTACGCTCCATCATGCCAATGTCCTGACCGCTGGCGCTCCAGATAACCAGTGAGCTATAAACCAGCAGAGCCAGTAAAATCAACAACATGGTGGGATCAATATGGATTTTATCCCAGAATGTTTTTTTGTTCGGATTATCCGTCATGATTATTGATCCTCCGCCGCTGCAACCGCCGGGTTTTCCGCAGGCAGGTCGGTGTTGTTATCGCCCAACATGATGTGGTCAAGAATCTGGCGCATAATAGTCCCCACCGCCGGGCCCGCCCCCCCCGTTTTCCAGGATGATGGCGACGGCCACCTGCGGATTGTTATAGGGGGGCAAATGCGGTCATCAGTTTATGGTCACGCAGACGCTCGGCAATTTTATGTGCGTTATAGGTTTCGTTGGCCTTCAGGCCAAAGACCTGGGCGGTACCGGATTTAGCGGCAATTTTATACGGCGCGCTGGCAAAATATTTATGCGCGGTCCCGTTGCCACGGTTGGTGACGCCATACATGCCGTCTTTCGCCAGTTCCCAGTAGCCAGAGTGAATATCGCCGACCGGAGGTTCCTGCGGTTGTACCCAGGGAACCTTCTTGCCGTTTTCTGCGGTACTCATCAGCAGATGAGGTACCTTCACCACGCCGTCATTAATCAGGATCATTAGCGCCTTACTCATCTGAATCGGCGTTGCCGTCCAGTAACCCTGACCGATGCCGACCGGAATGGTGTCGCCCTGATACCAGGGTTTTTTAAAGCGTTTGAGCTTCCATTCGCGGGTAGGCATGTTGCCGGAACGCTCTTCCGCCAGATCGATACCGGTATAGTGACCATAACCGAATTTGCCCATCCACTCGGAAAGGCGATCGATCCCCATGTCATAGGCGACCTGATAGAAGAAGGTATCGGCAGATTCTTCCAGCGATTTGGTGATGTTCAGGTGTCCGTGACCCCATTTCTTCCAGTCGCGGTAGCGTTTTTCTGAACCAGGCAACTGCCACCAGCCAGGGTCAAACAGGCTGGTATTGCGGGTGATAACGCCTGCACTTAACGCAGAAACAGCGACATACGGTTTCACCGTTGATGCTGGTGGATAAACCCCCCTGCGTTGCGCGGTTAACCAGCGGCGTGTTCGGATCGTTTAGCAGGCCGGAGTAATCTTTGCTTGAGATGCCGTCGACAAACAGGTTCGGGTCATAGCTGGGCATCGAAACCAGTGCCAGCACGCCGCCGGTGCGCGGATCCGTGACCACGACCGCAGCCCGGCTACCGGCGAGGAGCGTTTCGATATACTGCTGTAGTTTGAGATCCAGCGTCAGATAGATGTCGTGCCCGGCCTGCGGCGGAACTTCTTTGAGCTGGCGAATAACGCGGCCCCGGTTGTTGACTTCGACTTCTTCGTAGCCGGTCTGACCGTGCAGCACGTCTTCGTAGTAGCGCTCAATCCCCAGTTTCCCGATGTCATGGGTGGCAGCGTAGTTAGCCAGTTTGCCGTCTTTATCCAGTCGCTCAACGTCTTTATCGTTAATCTTCGACACGTAGCCAATGACGTGGGTGAGCGCAGAACCGTACGGGTAGAAGCGGCGTTTATAGCCTTTCACTTCGACGCCGGGGAATCGATACTGGTTAACGGCAAAACGCGCCACCTGCACTTCGGTCAGGTTAGTTTTAACGGGAATAGAGGTAAAACGGTGCGAACGCGCGCGCTCTTTCTTGAACGCCGCAATATCGTCATCGGTCAGGTCGACGATATTGCGCAGGGCATCCAGCGTTTGCTGCACGTTATCGACCTTCTCGGGCATCATTTCGACCTGGTAAATGGTGCGGTTCAGGGCGAGAGGAATGCCATTACGGTCATAGATGATGCCGCGGCTGGGGGGCGATGGGCACCAGCTTAATCCGGTTCTCATTCGAGCGAGTCTGGTAATCGGTAAAACGGACGATCTGCAGATTATACAGGTTGGCGATAAGCACGCCGGTGAGCAGTAAAATACCCAAAAAAAGCGACTAGCGCCCGGCGCACAAATAGCGCGGACTCAGCCGTATAGTCGCGAAAAGAATTCTGTAATTTCATCCGCTGCTTAGTCTACTCAAGCTCAATGATCACTCACGGTGATAAGGGTGATTAGTGGTAATGCTCCACGCCCGATACAGGCTCTCTGCCACCAGCACCCGGACAAGCGGATGGGGAAGTGTGAGTGCAGAGAGCGACCAGCTTTGTTCTGCCGCCGCTTTGCAGGCAGGGGATAACCCCTCCGGCCCGCCGATTAACAGGCTGACATCACGACCGTCCAGTTTCCAGCGCTCCAGTTCGGTCGCCAGTTGCGGCGTGTCCCAGGGTTTACCGGGAATATCCAGGGTGACGATGCGGTTTTTGCCCGCGGCAGCCAGCATCTGCTCACCCTCTTTGTCGAGAATACGCTTGATATCCGCGTTCTTGCCGCGTTTGCCGGCCGGAATTTCGATCAACTCAAAAGGCATGTCTTTAGGAAAACGCCGCAGGTACTCGGTAAAACCGGTTTGTACCCAGTCGGGCATTTTCGTGCCTACCGCGACAAGTTGAAGCTTCACGCATTAACTCCAGAGTTTTTCCAGCTCATACAGGCGACGGCTCTCTTCCTGCATAACGTGGACAATCACTTCACCCAGGTCAACGACGATCCAGTCGGCGACGCTTTCGCCTTCCACACCCAGCGGCAGCATTCCCGCGGCGCGAGATTCCTGGACGACGTGGTCAGCAATAGACATCACGTGACGGCTGGAAGTACCGGTACAGATGATCATGCAGTCGGTGATACTGGATTTGCCCTGAACGTCTAAGGCGATGATGTCCTGACCTTTAAGGTCATCAATTTTGTCGATTACAAAATCCTGGAGTGCTTTACCCTGCAAGTTTTCCCCCTGGGTGCATGAATGAGTATTAATAAGCCTGTCAGTATACCTGAACCCACCGCCCTTTCGGGACAAATGTTACCGGGCGGCTTTTGAAAGTGGGCTATCATCCCACCCCATGCAACAGAATGCATCGCCATTTTTGTAAAACAATTTCTGCAACAGGCTGAAGGGCGGGAAAAGTCTGGCAGCGGAGAATAGCAGCCTCTCCGGGGGGTGTCAATGGGCGGAGCGTTTCTGGCGATAAAAAACAGATATTTTACTCGACGGGCGTCCATACCGCTCTGCTATTGAGCACCCGAAGCGTGGCAAAATCGCCAGTGAAATCAATGGCGCTCCAGCAACCTTGCTCAACGCGAAAATGCCACATTGCAGCGGCGGGCAGGGCAAGCAACCGGGCGATCAGCAGGCTGAGAACACCCTGATGGCTGACTATCAGCACATGAGAATGATGCTGATAATCGGCAAGCAGATGGATTACCTGCTCCACACGTTGTGCAAACGCCTGAAATCCTTCCCCATTGGTGGGAACGGCATTTTGCCAGTCGTTGCACCAGGCCGCATAGTTCTCGGCATCCTCACGAGCCAGATCCTGATGATGGCGCATTTCCCAGTCGCCAAAGAACATCTCATTGAGTTCAGGCTTCACCTGCAATGGCAGTTCACGTCCCTGAAGCACTAAACGCGCCGTGTGCTGCGCGCGCTCCAGTTCGCTACACAGCACCTGCTCAAAGGGAACCTGGCTGAGCAGCGTATTCAGCGTTTGCGCCTGCGCCACGCCGCGCCTGGTCAACGGCGTGGGAGCATGACCGCTGTACAATCCCGCTACATTGGCTTCGGTTTCACCGTGACGAACTAACCAGAGTCGCATTTTTCCCTCATGATACGTATTCGCGCAAAACATGATATTCGCCCTGAATGCGCGCGTTGTTTTCTCTAAAATAGCCTCTTTTGCCAGGAGCGGCACGATGTCTCTATTCAACAGCGCCCACGGCGGTAACACCCGTGAGGCTGCCGAACTGCTCGGGATCTCACCCGAGAAGTTGCTGGATTTTAGCGCGAATATTAATCCGCTGGGTATGCCTGAAAGGGTAAAACGCGCCCTTGTCGACAATTTACACCTTGCCGAACGTTATCCTGACGTCGATTACACCCATCTGCACGAGGCGCTTGCCCGGCATCATCAGGTGCCAGCCGAATGGATCCTCGCCGGCAACGGTGAGACCGAGTCGATCTTTACTCTGGCCAACGGCCTGAAACCGAGACGGGCGATGATCGTCGCGCCGGGATTTGCCGAATACCGCCGCGCGTTGCAGTGTAGCGAATGCATCATTGATACGTTCATGCTCCGTGAAGAGGATGGCTGGCAGTTGACCGGGGCGATTCTCGATGCATTGACGGCAGAGCTGGACTGCCTGTTTTTGTGTACGCCAAACAATCCAACTGGCTTGTTGCCGGATCGCATCTTGTTGCAGGCGATCGCTGAACGCTGTAAAACGCTGGATATCGCGCTGATTCTTGATGAAGCGTTTATCGATTTTATTGTTGACGAGGCGGGATTCATTCCGCTGTTAAAGGATAACCCGCATATCTGGGTCCTGCGTTCGCTGACAAAATTCTATGCCATCCCGGGACTACGGCTGGGGTATCTCGTCAACAGCGATGTGCAGGCGGTCGCGGCGATGAGGGCGCGCCAGATGCCGTGGTCGATCAACGCCTTTGCCGCACTGGCAGGGGAACAGGTGCTGGAGGATACCGCGTATCAACAGGCGACATGGCAGTGGCTGCGGGAAGAGGGCGGACGCTTTTACCAGCAACTGTGTGCGCTGCCGGGACTGACGGTCTATCCCGGCCAGGCGAATTATCTTCTGCTGTGTTGCGAGACCAATCTTCAGCGCGCTTTGCTGGCACAGCATATTCTGATCCGCAGTTGCGCCAATTACCCCGGCCTTGATGAACGCTATTTCCGTGTGGCAATACGCAGTCAGGAAGAGAACGATCGCCTGCTGGCGGCGTTAACTGGGGTGCTTAGCGATACAAACCGTGCTGATTGATGTAGTCCAGTACCGCGTGCGGCATCAGATCATCACAGGGTTCGCCGTTTTCCAGACGTTCCCGGATGATCGTGGCGGAAATATTGAACCACGGCGTCTCGGCGAGATAAATTTTCCCGGCCGGAAGCTGGTGCAGATCGTCAGGCGTATTCGTCAGATGCTGATCCAGCCACTGCTGATGCTGTTCCTGCGCCATTTCAAGCGGATAGCCCGGGCGGCGGCAGACAATCAAATGAGTATTGTCGAGAATCGTTTCATAGTCATGCCAGGTCGGGAAGGTCAGCAATGAGTCCTGGCCTATGATAAACGCCAGCGGGACATCCGGGCCTTGCTCTTCACGCCAGGCCTTCAGCGTTTGCGCCGTATAGGAAGGGGTGTCGTGCTTCAGTTCGCGCTCGTCAAGGATAAACAGCGGCTTGTCAGCGATCGCCAGTTCCAGCATGGTTTTGCGTTGCTCGCTGGTCGCCTCTGGCTGCGGTCGGTGCGGGGGGGACGTTATTGGGCATGACGATGACCCGCGACAGACCAATCAGATTGGCCAGTGTTTCCACGGGCTTGAGGTGACCATAGTGCACCGGATCAAAGGTGCCGCCAAAGAGAGCCTGTAACGATTTCATATCAGCCATCAATAAAAACTTCAGCCAGCGCTTTGTGGCAAATCAGCAGTGAGAGCCCTTCAAGCTCCGCCCAGACCGACTGGCCATAGTCCTGCTTCAGCGTTAATTCTGTACGTGTCAGTAATTGTACCGCCTGACGTAACTGCGCCGGAGTGAGCCGGTTCAGCGCGTCGCCGATCATGCCTCGCCGGTTTTGCCAGACGCGATGCTTATCAAAAAGCGTGCGCAGCGGGGCGTGGGCCGACTGGCGTTTCAGCGTAACCAGCAGCAACAACTCGCGTTGCAGGGTACGCAGCAGAATCACCGGTTCGCTGCCTTCCAGGCGTAATTGTTGAAGGATGTGCAGTGCGCGCTTACTTTTGCCCATCACCAGCGCATCAACCCAATGAAAAGGGGTAAAGTGAGCGGCGTCGTTAACCGCCTGCTCAACGCGAGGCAGCGTGAGCTTACCGTCGGGCCAAAGTAACGATAAACGCTCCAGCGCCTGCGCCAGCGCCAGCAGGTTACCTTCATAGCAATAGCACAACAGTTGATTTGCTGCGTCATCCAGTTGCAAATTATTTTGCTTTGCGCGCGCCGCCACCCAACGGGGGGAGTTGCGCCTGCTCCGGCGTCTGGCAACTGACCTGTACGCTTCGATCGGTCAGCGCTTTAAACCACGCGGCATTTTCCTGGGCTTTGCTGAGCTTGTTACCGCGCACGATCAGCAGCAGATCGTCATGCAGCAACTGAACCAGCGTTGCCAGTTGTTCATTTATCGCGGCATTCGGGCCATTTTCGGGCAGTAGCAACAACAGCGTCTGACGGCTGGCGAACAGGCTCATCGCCTGGCATTGTGAGAACAATGCGTTCCAGTCGGTATTGTTGTCGAGAGTAAACGCGTGGTGTTCGTCGAACCCCTGAGTTGCCGCAACCTGACGGATGGCATCCTGGCCTTCCTGCAACAACAGCGGGTCGTTTCCGAGGAGCAGATACGCCGCGCGCAACCCTTCAGAGAGTTGCGCGCGAAGTTGTTCAGGGTACAACCGAATCATCAGTTACCCAGCGTGCTGGAGACACGCGTTGAAGAGGAAGCGGGAGCCGCTTCTTTATCGTCAACGGCAACCTCTTCTTGCGATGAGCGACGCTCCGCAGCATGGACGCTTGGTAGCTTACGAATGAGTTGCTCCGCCGCTCTGTCGTACATTTCTTTGATGATCATATCCTGCTCGTTATCCTTCGCCAGCGCCATCTGCGGGTTGTCGAAGAACGAACGGAACACCCGGACGCTGATAGGATAAATATCGTGACCAGGAATCAACACTGAGGCACTGACCGTCATAATCATCTGATATTCCGCTGTCTGACCATTCTGGAAGACAGACGCGGTATCTTTCGAAATGCTGACCCGGCCCAGACGCAGAGACGGCACGTCTTTACGCAGCGTACTCTTATCCAGTAGCTCAATGTCATTCAGACGCAGTTGGTTACGCACCGCACGGCTTAACGGACCATTCGGATCCCCCCGTGTCGAGGATCATGGTTTTCATGGTGTCCGGAACCTGCGTGGTATTGCGCAGGTGCCAGCCACATCCGGCGGTGGTTAACACCGCCAGAGATAACAACAATGTTGCCAGATATCGCACGCTTCCTCCCGCGCTTAGCCAACGACCAGATTGAGGAGTTTACCCGGTACGTAAATCACTTTACGCACGGTAACGCCATCAAGATATTTTGCGACCAGATGTTCCTGACCCGCACGTTCGCGCACCTGTTCTTCTGTCGCATTCACCGGAACGGTGATTTTGCCACGCACTTTGCCGTTAACCTGCACCACGACCAGCGTGGAGTCTTCGACCATTGCGGCGTCGTCCGCGACCGGCCATGGCGCGTTGTCGATGTCGCCTTCGCCTTTCAGCGCCTGCCACAGCGTAAAGCAGACGTGTGGGGTGAACGGGTTAAGCATTCGCACTACCGCCAGCAGCGCTTCCTGCATCAGCGCGCGATCCTGCTCGTCATTCTGCGGGGCTTTCGCCAGCTTGTTCATCAGCTCCATAACCGCCGCGATCGCGGTGTTGAAGGTCTGACGGCGGCCGATATCATCGGTCACTTTGGCGATAGTCTTGTGCACATCACGGCGCAGCGCTTTCTGATCTTCTGTCAGCGTGTCAACGTTCAGCGGCGCAACATCACCACGGGAAGTGTGTTCGTAGACCAGTTTCCAGACGCGTTTCAGGAAGCGGTTAGCGCCTTCTACGCCGGACTCCTGCCATTCCAGCGTCATATCCGCCGGAGAGGCGAACATCATAAACAGACGCACGGTATCCGCGCCGTAACGCTCAACCATCACCTGCGGGTCAATACCGTTGTTTTTCGACTTGGACATTTTGCTCATGCCGGTATACACCAGCTCATGGCCTGCCGCGTCCTTCGCCTTCACGATACGGCCTTTCTCGTCGCGCTCAACGATTGCATCCACCGGGGAAACCCAGTTACGCTCGCCGTTTTCGCCCACATAGTAGAACGCATCGGCCAGTACCATCCCCTGACACAGCAGCTGTTTTGCCGGCTCGTCAGAGTTCACCATCCCGGCATCGCGCATCAGTTTGTGGAAGAAGCGGAAGTAGAGCAGGTGCATGATGGCATGTTCGATACCGCCAATGTAAATATCGACTGGCAGCCAGTAGTTAGCGGCTTTGGAATCCAGCATCCCTTCCTGATACTGCGGGCAGGTGTAACGCGCGTAGTACCAGGATGACTCCATAAAGGTGTCGAAAGTGTCAGTTTCGCGCAGCGCAGGCTGACCGTTAACCGTGGTTTTCGCCCACTCAGGATCGGCTTTGATCGGGCTGGTAATGCCGTCCATCACGACATCTTCCGGCAGGATCACCGGCAGTTGATCTTCCGGCGTTGGCAGTACGGTGCCATCTTCCAGGGTGACCATCGGGATCGGCGCGCCCCAGTAACGCTGACGGGAAACGCCCCAGTCGCGCAGACGGTAGTTGATCTTACGCTCGCCCACGCCTTTGGCGGCAAGCTTATCGGCAATGGCGTTGAAGGCCGCGTCGAAGGCCAGACCGTCAAATTCGCCGGAGTTAAACAGCACGCCTTTATCGGTCATCGCCTGTTCGGAAAGATCCGGCTCTGAACCATCGGCTGCCAGGATAACCGGCTTAATGGTTAAGCCATATTTGGTAGCAAATTCGTAGTCGCGCTGATCGTGACCCGGTACGGCCATGACCGCGCCGGTGCCGTATTCCATCAGCACAAAGTTAGCCGCCCAGACCGGGATCGTTTCGCCGGTCAGCGGGTGAACCGCTTTAAAGCCGGTATCGACGCCTTTTTTCTCCATGGTCGCCATGTCGGCTTCGGCCACTTTGGTGTTGCGGCATTCGTCGATAAAGGCTGCCAGTGCAGGGTTATTTTCAGCCGCTTTCTGCGCCAGCGGGTGACCGGCGGCAACCGCCAGGTAGGTGGCGCCCATAAAGGTGTCCGGGCGGGTGGTGTAGACGGTCAGCGTGTTGTCATAACCGTTCACGTTGAAGGTGATTTCCACGCCCTCAGAACGGCCAATCCAGTTGCGCTGCATCGTTTTCACAGTGTCAGGCCAGTGATCCAGCTTATCCAGATCATTGAGAAGCTCATCAGCATAGGCAGTGATTTTAATAAACCACTGCGGGATCTCTTTACGCTCAACTTTGGTGTCGCAGCGCCAGCAGCAGCCGTCGATAACCTGTTCGTTCGCCAGTACGGTCTGATCGTTCGGGCACCAGTTGACCGCGGAGGTCTTCTTGTAGACCAGACCTTTTTTTGTACAGTTCGGTGAAGAATTTCTGCTCCCAGCGATAGTATTCCGGGGTACAGGTCGCCAGCTCGCGGCTCCAGTCATAACCAAAGCCCAGCATTTTGAGCTGGTTCTTCATGTAGGCGATATTATCGTAGGTCCACGGTGCCGGCGCGGTATTGTTTTTCACCGCCGCGCCTTCCGCAGGCAGGCCGAAGGCGTCCCAGCCGATAGGCTGCAGCACGTTTTTACCCAGCATGCGCTGATAACGCGCAATCACGTCACCGATGGTGTAGTTACGTACGTGGCCCATGTGTAGTCGACCAGAAGGATAGGGAAGCATAGACAGGCAGTAATACTTCTCTTTGCTCTCGTCTTCGGTAACTTCAAATGTGCGCTTCTCATCCCAGTGAAGCTGTACTTTGGATTCTATCTCTTCCGGGCGGTATTGCTCTTGCATGGCAGCCAGTGGTCCTGTTTTCAATACAGCTACAAACGTAGCTTTCGATGTGGTGTTTCAGATCCGCATAGCATAGCCCAAACGCCTGCGTCAAAACAGCCTTTCGCGCATTCAGGTTCGAATTCACGCAACGGTAATCCTTGCACGAATTTACATACTCTGTGGACAGTCTTGCAAAGCGCAACCCAAATAACGTCTATTATTATAGACAGTTAACGACCCAGGAGGCGAAACGATGAACAAGGTTGCTCAATATTACCGTGAACTGGTGGCGTCATTAAGTGAACGTCTGCGAAATGGCGAGCGTGATATCGATGCGCTAGTGGAACAGGCGCGGCAGCGGGTTTTGCAGGCCGGGGAGTTAACGCGAACCGAAGTGGACGAACTGATCCGCGCGGTCCGACGTGACCTGGAGGAATTTGCCCTCAGCTACGAAGAGAGCCTGGAGGAGGAGTCCGACAGCGTCTTTATGCGGGTAATTAAAGAGAGCCTGTGGCAGGAGCTGGCGGATATCACGGACAAAACGCAGCTCGAATGGCGTGAGGTGTTTCAGGATCTAAGTCATCACGGGGTATATCACAGCGGGGGAAGTGGTGGGGTTGGGCAATCTGGTCTGCGAGAAGTGCCATTTCCACTTAGCGGTGTATACGCCGGATGTGTTGCCACTCTGCCCAAAATGCGGACACGACCAGTTCCAGCGTCGACCATTTGAACCGTAATATAGCCTGATGACGATGCTGACGCATCTTATCAGGCCTACGGTGACTGATTATGTAGGTCGGATAAGCGTCAGCATCATCCGGCATTGATCACGCGTAAAACTTCAGCCGTTCTGCCAGCAGATCGACAAATCCCTGACGATCGACATCCACCATCACGGTGGCATTAGGTTTATTGCCCGTCAGGAAGTAATAGTCCACCACGGTCATTCCCTGGGTGTATTTCCCCTGCGTTTCCACACCGACCCAGCGTTCAACAGTGGTAAACAGTTCAGGTTTCAACAGCCAGGCGATGGTGCACGGATCGTGCAGTGGTGCGCCGGTAAATCCCCATTTTTCGTCTTTGTGATACTCAAGGAAGAAATCGAGTAGCTCGGCAACGATCGTGGAAATCGGGTTACCAATGGCGCGGAAGCGTTCGGTATCTTCGACATGAATTTGCGCTTTATGCGTGACGTCCAGACCGGCCATCACCACCGGAATCCCTGACTGGAAGACGATTTCTGCGGCTTCAGGGTCGACATAGATATTGAATTCGGCGGCAGGCGTCCAGTTCCCCAGTCCCATTGCGCCGCCCATGATCACGATGCGGGCGATGTTGTCATGCAGTTCAGGATGGCTGTTCAGCAACAGCGCGACGTTGGTTTGCGGTCCGGTTGAGACAAGGGTGACCGGTTGTGCGCTTTCGCGCAGCGTCTTTGCCATCAGCTCAACGGCAGTACATGGCTGTGGCGCAAAGGCGGGTTCCGGTAGCGCCGGGCCATCCAGTCCGCTTTCGCCGTGGACGTTATCGGCAATGATCAGCTCACGCATCAAGGGCCTGGGCGCGCCGCCCGCCACTGGAATGTCCGTACGGTTCAGCAGCGTTAACATTCGCAATACGTTGCGCAGCGTTTTATCGGGTGTCTGGTTGCCGGCGGAGGAGGTGATGGCTTTAACGTCAAGTTCCGGTGAGGCGAGGGCGAGAACCAGTGCGATAGCGTCATCATGACCCGGGTCGCAATCTATGATTATTGGCAGTGCCATTGTTGCTCCTTATGAATGCTACTTTGTGGCAAGGGTAACGCTGGGGTGAAAATGATTCGAGGAGCGAGGCAAGAAAGCGTGAGATGGCGCGCACTCTGACATGCGCGCCGAAAAGATTAATGCAGGATTTTGGCGAGGAAGTCTTTTGCGCGTTCGGATTTCGGGTTGGCAAAGAACTCTTCTTTCGGTGAGTCCTCAACGATTTTCCCTTCATCCATAAAGATCACCCGATTCGCCACTTTGCGGGCAAAGCCCATTTCATGGGTCACCACCATCATGGTCATGCCTTCGTTGGCCAGTTCAACCATAACGTCCAGCACTTCGTTGATCATTTCCGGATCAAGCGCCGAAGTGGGTTCATCGAACAGCATGGCGATAGGGTCCATACACAGCGCGCGGGCGATCGCCACACGCTGCTGCTGGCCGCCGGAAAGCTGTGCCGGATATTTATTGGCATGTGCGGCAAGGCCTACGCGCTCCAGCAACTTCTGCGCTTTTTCGCGTGCCGGGGCTTTATCTCGTTTAAGCACTTTCACCTGCGCCAGGGTCAGGTTTTCGATAATCGACAGATGCGGGAACAGCTCAAAGTGCTGGAACACCATCCCGACGCGTGAACGTAATTTCGCCAGGTCGGTTTTTTTGTCATTGACCATAATGCCGTTCACGGTGATTTCACCTTTTTGCACCGGCTCCAGGCCGTTAACGGTTTTGATCAGCGTCGACTTTCCGGAACCTGACGGGCCGCAGACGACCACCACTTCACCTTTTTTCACTTCCGTGGAGCAGTCGGTCAGCACCTGAAAGTGACCATACCATTTAGAAACATTTTTCAGGGTAATCATTAAACTGTCCTTTTCTTCAAATAGCTGACCAACAACGACGCGCTCAGGCTGATAACAAAGTAAACGGCACCGGCAAACAGGATCATTTCGACCTGTGTACCATCACGCTCGCCAATCGTAGACGCGGTGCGGAAGAAATCCGCGAGGCTTAAGACGTACACCAGAGACGTATCCTGGAACAGGACGATGCCCTGCGTCAGCAGCAGCGGCACCATCGCGCGAAACGCCTGCGGCAAAATGATGAGTTTCATGGACTGCCAGTGGGTCATCCCCAATGCCAGCGCCGCGCTTGACTGTCCGCGGGAAATGCTCTGGATACCCGCACGGATAATCTCGGAGTAATAGGCCGCTTCAAACATCGAAAACGCGACCATCGCTGAAATCAGGCGAATATCGGCTTTCGGCGACAGCCCCAGTACATCCTGCAAGAAGCCAGGCACAATCAGGTAGAACCACAGCAATACCATCACCAGTGGGATGGAACGGAAGACGTTAACATACGCTTTTGCAAACCAGGCGACAGGCGCGAAGCTGGAAAGGCGCATAACGGCAAGAATCGTGCCCCAGACAATACCGATAACCACCGCGGTGACAGTAATTTTCAGCGTAATGAGTAGCCCATCCAGCAGATAGGGCAGGGAAGGGACAATAGAACTCCAGTCGAATTCGTACATTATTTGCCTCCCAGATTGCCAGGCAGGCGGATTTTACGTTCCACCAGACTCATCACCAGCATGATGAAGGCATTAATCAACACGTACGCCAGGGTAATGGCGGTAAACGATTCCCATGCATGCGCCGAGTAATCCAGCAGCTTCCCGGCCTGTGCGGCCATATCGACCAGACCGATGGTGGAGGCGATGGCGGAGTTTTTCACCAGGTTCATCATCTCAGAGGTCATCGGCGGGACGATCACACGATAGGCGTTAGGCAACAGCACGTAGCGGTACGCCTGCGGCAGGGTCAACCCCATTGCCAGCGCCGCGTTTTTTTGCCCACGCGGCAGTGACTGAATGGCGGCTCGAACCTGTTCGCAGACGCGGGCGGCGGTGAACAGCCCAAGGCAAAGCATGGATGAGAGGAAGAACTGAATGTTCGGATCCAGCTCCGCCTTAAACCACATGCCAAGATTTTCTGGCAACAGTTCAGGTATAACCAGATACCAGGTGAAGAACTGGACGATCAGCGGAACGTTGCGAAACAGCTCAACATAAAGCGTACCGATCCCGGAAAGAAAGCGGTTCGGGACGGTGCGTAAAATGCCGAACAAAGAACCGACCAGGAAGGCAATGATCCAGGCGGTGATGGATAGTGCGACGGTAACCTGGAAACCACTCCAGAGCCAGCCGAGATAGGTGGTGTTGCCGAATGGGGCCTGTTGTAAAAAAATGCCCCAGTTCCAGTCTATTGACATACATCTACTCCGAAAAAATAAGGGTAGCAGCGCTACCCTCGAAGATTGTTATCCAGCGTACTTCGGTTTTCAGGCCTGATGGGGAACGACCATCAGGCATATAGTCTGTCCGTGCTGCATAGCAATCGTGAGGGCAAGGAGTCCCCGCCCCATTTCATTTTTGTTAGTTGAGTGCTTTATCATTCGGTTCTTTGAACAGCGCTTTCATCTCGTCTGACAGTTCGAAGTTCATGTTCAGGTTTTTCGGTGGGATCGGATTTTTGAACCACTTATCAAACCATTTCGTGGCTTCGCCTGAGGTTTGCGCCTGGGCGATGGTGTCATCCATCAGCTTTTTGAATTCAGGATCGTTCTTACGCAGCATGCAACCGTAAGCTTCCTGAGACTGTGGTTTGCCGACGATTTCCCAGTTATCCGGTTTCTTCGCCTTCGCGCGCTCACCGGCCAGCAGGGCGTCATCCATCATAAAGGCAACGGCGCGACCGCTTTCCAGGGTACGGAAAGAGTCACCGTGGTCTTTAGCGCTGATGATACGCATATCCATTTTTTGCTCGTCATTCAGCTTATGCAGCAGAATTTCAGAGGTGGTACCCGAGGTCACAACAACCGCTTTGCCTTTCAGGTCCGGGAAGTCTTTAATGTCGCCGCCTTTTTTCGCCAGCAGACGGGTGCCGACGACAAAGATGGTGTCAGAGAAAGCCGCCTGCTTCTGGCGCTCAAGGTTGTTGGTGGTGGAACCACACTCAAAGTCGAACGTCCCGTTTTGCAGCAGCGGAATACGGTTCTGCGACGTAATCGGGATCAGCTTCACCTGCAGATCGGGCTTGTTGAGTTTTTTCTTCACGGCTTCAACGATGGCGTTGGAGTAATCCTGAGAATAACCCACCACTTTCTGCTGATTGTCGTAATAGGAGAACGGCACGGAGGATTCACGGTGACCAACGACGATAACGCCGTTTTTGGCGATCTTGTCCAGTGTGCTGCCTGCGGCAGGGGCCGCATCTTCAGCATGTACCAGACCGGCTGACATTCCCATAACCAGCATTGCTGTGGCTAGCTTACGTAATTGCATATCCAACTCCTTATCGTCTGCGCCGTCGACGCAGTGATACCTATTGTGAGTGTCTGTGTTGTTATCACCTGCAACTTAAGCGTGCAGTGTTTTACCTGTTTGTTAACATTTAGTCTGGCTTAATGTAAAGATATTGCTGCGTTATTGTTTATTTTTGCGAAGTGCGCCGCACCGTTTAGAGGCAAAAATCCCTCGTTGCACCGTTTCGGTGCTAGCGATGTTCCGCTTTGGGGCGACAAGGTTGCACCGGGTACGTAAAACAGCTTTACCTTGAATTACAAAGCAATAGACGTGCCAGAATGGTTTTTGGGAGGGAGGTTTGCTGGCCTGATAAGCGTAGCGCCATCAGGCACGATGTGGCACAACCGCCGGATGGCGGCGTACCGCCTTATCCGGCCTGTATTTGATGGTGGACTGTTTTATCTGCGCCGTTGACGCAAACTCATTAACACGGCGGCAAAACCGAACAGTGCGGTAATGAGCCACAACGGCCAGTTACCGGTGCGAGCGTAGGGCGTTAATCCTGTCGCTGGCGTCACATCGGCGGTCAACACCTGGCGCGTAAACTGCGGGATCATCGCCTGAATCTCACCCTGCGGACCAATCACCGCCGTAATACCGTTGTTGGTACTGCGCAGCAGCGGGCGCGCCAGCTCCAGCGATCGCATCCGCGCCATCTGGAAATGCTGCCACGGGCCAATCGACTTACCAAACCACGCATCGTTGGAGATAGTTAGCAGAAAGTCTGTATCCGGGCGGAAGTTATCGCGTACCTGTTCGCCCAGGATTATCTCGTAGCAAATCGCGGCGGTCAGCGCTAAACCATGCGCATGCAACTGCGGTTGAATGTACGGACCCCGGCTGAACGAGGACATCGGCAGGTCAAAGAACGGCGCTAACGGGCGCAGAATGGATTCCAGCGGCACAAACTCACCAAACGGCACCAGATGGTTCTTGTTGTAGCGGTTGGTAGAGTCATAGCGATAGGGATTATCTTTCCCCAGTGTGATGATGGTGTTGTAGGTATCGTAGCGGTTCTGTTTGTTCAGTCGCGCATCGACAATACCGGTAATCAGCGAGCTGTTCTTCGAACGCAACAGATCGTCCATCATGCTCAGAAAACGCTGCTGGTTGATTTCCAGATCCGGAATGGCGGATTCCGGCCAGATGATCAGCTGCGATTTTCCCATTTCGGGCTGCGTTGCATCCAGATAGATCTTGAGCGTATTCATCAGCTGGCCTTCGTCCCATTTCAACGACTGAGGGATATCGCCCTGAACCATCGACACCCGGGTCGTTCTTTCCGGCTCCAGGGTGAACCACTGGATATAGCGCAGCGGGAAAGGGAGTGCGAACAGGACGATGGCGACCACCAGCGGACGCCAGTTACGGCTGACCAGCGAGAGGACCAGCAATCCGCTGACCATCATCAGCAGGAAATTAATGGCTTCGACGCCCATCACCGGCGCCAGTCCTTTCAGCGGGCCATCGATCTGACTGTAGCCAAACTGCAGCCACGGAAATCCGGTCAGCACCCAGCCGCGCAGAAATTCAGTTATCTGCCAGACCACCGGCGCGGCAACGGCAACCCGCAGCCAGTTAGTTTTCGGCCACAGACGTGACAGCACGCCGGCAAACAGCCCGGTATACAGAGAAAGATACGCAGCGAGTAGTACGACAAGGAAGACGTTCACCGGGCCAGGCATCCCGCCAAACTGCGCGATGCTGACGTAAACCCAGTTGATTCCCGTACCGAAAAGTCCCAGTCCCCAGAAGTAGCCGATAGCGGCTGACTGGCGCGGGCGACGATTCAGAGTTAATGCCTGCAAGCCCATCAGCGACACAATTGCAGCGGGCCAGATGTCATAAGGAGAAAAAGCCAGCGTACCGCAGGCACCGAATAATAACGCCAGCAGCAGGCGAATGCGCTGGCGTTCAATTAATGAGGCAAAAGCCATTGAGTTCTTCTTCCCGTTCGGTTTTATTCGTCCAGTTTTGGCTGGGGGGAGTCATCCGGTATTCTGACGTGAACCTGAATAATACGACGGCTGTCGGCCATTGCCACTTTAAACTGGTAACCATCGATATCAATGGTTTCCCCACGTGCGGGCAGGTGACCAAACGCCTGCATCACCAGACCTCCAATGGTATCGACTTCTTCGTCGCTAAAACTCGTACCGAAGGCTTCATTGAAGTCTTCGATCGGCGCAAGTGCGCGAATGGTCCAGGTGTGGCGACTGAGTTGACGGAAGTCGATATCATCTTCTTCATCGTACTCATCTTCGATTTCACCGACGATCAGTTCGAGGATGTCTTCAATGGTCACCAGACCGGAGACACCGCCAAATTCGTCGATGACGATAGCCATATGGTAACGCTGCGAGCGAAACTCTTTGAGCATACGGTCAACGCGTTTGCTCTCAGGGACGACAACGGCCTGGCGTAACACTTTCTCCATGCTGAAGGCATCGGCATCGCTGCGCATAAACGGCAGCAAATCCTTGGCCATCAGAATCCCTTCAATGTGATCTTTATCCTCACTGATCACCGGGAAACGCGAGTGGGCGGACTCGATAATTACATCGAGGCATTCGTCCAGCGTCTGGTTGCGTTTCAGGGTAATCATTTGAGAGCGGGGAATCATGATGTCGCGAACGCGCTGGTCCGCAATGTCCATCACCCCTTCGAGCATGTCACGCGTATCTTCATCGATAAGGTCGTTCTGCCCGGAATCACGGATCAGCGCCAGCAATTCATCACGGTTTTTGGGTTCACCGTGGAAAAGTTGGCTCAGTAACAGGGAGAAAAATCCCTTCTTGCTGCTTAACGTGTCACTACTGTGTGAATTGTCGTCGCTCATGGCGTCGTATGGGTTCTCTTGTTAGTTAATCTCTAGCTCAATGCGCGCAAACACAGCGCATGGCGTCAGCGGAAACCACCGGGCATTCGCCCGGTCGCTTATTCCTTCTCGGCAATGTACGGATCCTCATAGCCCAGAGCAAGCATAATCTCTGTCTCGAGGGCTTCCATCTCTTCTGCCTCGTCGTCTTCAATATGATCGTAGCCCAGCAAATGCAGGCTGCCGTGGACGACCATATGCGCCCAATGGGCATCCAGCGGCTTACCTTGCTCCTGGGCTTCCTGTTCAACCACCTGACGGCAAATGATCAAATCACCGAGCAGCGGCAACTCAATCCCCGGCGGGGCTTCAAAGGGAAAAGAGAGCACGTTGGTCGGCTTATCTTTCCCACGATAGTTCAGATTAAGGTCGTGGCTTTCGGCCTCGTCCACCAGGCGAATCGTTACTTCTGATTCTTCCTGAAATTGCGGAATAACCGCATTCAACCAGGTCTGAAACTGGCTTTCTTCTGGCAAACCGCTGTTGTTCTCACACGCCTGTTGCAAATCAAGGATCACCTGACTCATTTCTGTTCCTGTTGTTCCTGAGCTTCACGCTTGCGCTCAGCAGCCTGCTCGGCTTTACGTTTTTGTTCCGCTTCTTCCCAGGCTTCATAGGCGTTAACGATGCGGGCAACCACCGGGTGGCGCACGACGTCTTCGCTGTGGAAGAAGTTAAAGCTGATTTCATCGACTTCCGCCAGCACCTCAACAGCATGACGCAGGCCAGATTTGATGTTGCGCGGCAGGTCAATCTGCGTAACGTCGCCGGTAATCACTGCCTTCGAGTTAAAGCCGATACGGGTCAGGAACATTTTCATCTGTTCGATGGTGGTGTTCTGGCTCTCATCAAGAATGATAAAGGCGTCGTTCAGCGTACGTCCGCGCATATAAGCCAGCGGCGCTACCTCAATCACGTTGCGCTCAATCAACTTTTCAACTTTCTCGAAGCCGAGCATTTCGAACAGCGCGTCATACAGCGGGCGCAGATACGGGTCAACTTTCTGGCTGAGATCGCCTGGCAGGAAGCCCAGTTTTTCCCCGGCTTCGACCGCCGGACGGGTCAGCAGAATACGGCGGATTTCCTGGCGCTCAAGCGCATCCACAGCGGCGGCAACGGCGAGGTAAGTTTTCCCGGTACCCGCAGGACCGACGCCAAAGGTGATGTCATGGTCGAGAATGTTGGCGATGTACTGCGCCTGGTTAGGCGTACGCGGTTTAATCACGCCACGCTTAGTTTTAATATTGACCGCTTTGCCGTACTCGGGAACACTCTCGGCGCTTTGTTCAAGCACGCGTGCCTCTTTAATGGCGAGGTGGATTTGTTCCGGTTCGATATCCTGCGTCTGTCCGCGCATCGGCGCGGTATCGACGTACAGACTGCGTAAGATATCCGCTGCGGCGGTGACGCAAATCGGGCGACCGGTCAGTTTAAAGTGGTTGTCACGGCGGTTAATCTCGATGCCGAGACGGCGTTCCAGCTGTTTAATGTTGTCATCAAACGGGCCACAAAGGCTCAGCAGGCGGGCGTTGTCTGCGGGCTCAAGGGTAATTTCGCGAGTGTCTGTGTTCAAACTGTTCCTCTTATGCATAGGGAGCCGGAAGATGAACATTCACCGGCCTGTCAGGAAATTATTCACGCCACAGGGTAAAGGCGCAAGCATTGCGATAAAGATGGGGGCAAAGAAGGGAATAACAAGGCCCGCCTGTACAGCGGGCCGGGAGTCTTTGTAGGCCCGATAAGCGCAGCGCCATCGGGCAAGTCGTCCGTTTTTGAGCAGGATTAAGGCTGCCAGAATCCGACGCCAGTCTCGTTCTCTTTACGGGTTCGCGCAATCACCGATTCCGGGGGTTTCTGCAATGCGCAGACCCATTTCGTCTTCGGTGCGCACCACTTTCCCGCGCAGGGAGTTGGTCCAGACGTCGGTGATTTCCACATCGACAAATTTACCGATCATCTCCGGCGTGCCCTCGAAGTTCACCACGCGGTTATTTTCGGTACGGCCAGACAGTTCCATGATGCTCTTACGCGACGTACCTTCTACCAGAATACGCTGGACGGTGCCGAGCATACGACGGCTCCAGGCCATCGCCTGCTGGTTAATGCGATCCTGAAGAATATACAGACGCTGCTTTTTCTCTTCTTCCGGCACGTCATCGACCATATCGGCGGCCGGTGTTCCTGGACGCGCAGAGAAGATGAAACTGTAGCTCATGTCGAAATTAACGTCAGCAATCAGCTTCATGGTCTGCTCGAAGTCCTGGGTGGTTTCACCCGGGAATCCGACAATAAAGTCAGAGCTTATCTGAATGTCCGGGCGCGCCGCACGTAGTTTACGGATGATCGCTTTATATTCCAGCGCCGTGTGGGTACGCCCCATCAGGTTTAGCACACGGTCTGAACCGCTCTGTACCGGCAGGTGCAGGAAGCTCACCAGTTCCGGCGTGTCACGATAGACATCAATGATGTCGTCGGTGAACTCGATAGGATGGCTGGTGGTGAAGCGGATGCGGTCAATCCCGTCAATGGCGGCAACCAGACGCAGCAGGTCGGCGAACGAACCGGTGGTGCCGTCGTAGTTTTGCCCACGCCAGGCGTTGACGTTCTGACCAAGCAGGTTGACTTCACGCACGCCCTGAGCGGCAAGCTGGGCGATTTCAAACAGAATGTCATCAGACGGACGGCTGACTTCTTCACCGCGGGTGTAAGGCACCACGCAGTAAGTACAATACTTGTTGCAGCCTTCCATAATGGAGACGAAAGCGGTCGGGCCTTCGGCACGCGGTTCCGGCAGGCGGTCAAACTTCTCGATCTCCGGGAAGCTGATGTCGACAACCGGGCTACGGTTGCCGCGAACGGAGTTAATCATTTCCGGCAGGCGATGCAGCGTTTGCGGCCCGAAGATAATGTCGACATAGTGCGCACGCTGCCGAATATGGTCACCTTCCTGAGATGCCACACACCCGCCAACGCCGATAATCAGATCGGGATTCTTCTCTTTTAACAGCTTCCAGCGGCCTAACTGGTGGAAGACCTTTTCCTGGGCCTTCTCGCGGATTGAGCAGGTATTCAGCAGCAGCACATCCGCTTCTTCCGCCACATCGGTCAGTTGATACCCGTGAGTGGCATCCAGCAGATCGGCCATCTTCGATGAATCGTATTCGTTCATCTGACAGCCCCAGGTTTTAATATGGAGTTTTTTGGTCATCGACTTGCTCTTGCGAAATAGTGGCTGAATTGCAGGGCGCATAGTGTAATGCTTTGCTGCCCTGGTGACCAGTATGACCGTTATCAGCCTCAAGGGGTAAAAAATCCTGTAAACTTGTCTTATTCATGCAACAGGATGATTGACCATGACAAATCAACCAACGGAAATTGCCATTGTCGGCGGGGGGAATGGTCGGTGGCGCACTGGCGCTGGGGCTGGCACAACACGGCTTCACGGTAACGGTGATTGAACATGCTGCGCCTGCGCCGTTTGTAGCACACAGCCAGCCGGACGTGCGTATTTCGGCGATCAGCGCCGCCTCGGTTTCATTGCTGAAGGGGCTTGGCGTCTGGGATGCCGTACAAGGGATGCGCAGTCATCCCTATCGGCGGCTGGAAACCTGGGAGTGGGAAAACGCGCACGTGGTGTTTGACGCCAGCGAACTGAAGCTGCCGCTGCTCGGGTATATGGTTGAAAACAACGTTCTGCAACAGGCGCTCTGGCAGGCGCTGGAAGCGCATCCGAAAGTGACGCTGCCGGTTCCGGCTTCGCTGATTGCGCTGCATCGCCATCACGAACGTCATGAGCTGGAACTGGCCGGTGGCGAACGAATCATCGCAAAACTGGTGATTGGCGCAGATGGGGCAAATTCACAGGTACGCCAGATGGCCGGCATTGGCATTCACGCCTGGCAGTATGCGCAATCCTGCATGCTGATTACCGTACAGTGTGAGAACGACCCTGGCGACAGCACCTGGCAGCAGTTTACCCCGGATGGCCCGCGCGCTTTTCTGCCACTGTTCGATAACTGGGCGTCGCTGGTGTGGTATGACTCACCGGCGCGGATCCGTCAGTTGCAGGGGCTGAGTATGGCGCAACTGCAGGTGGAGATCGCAAAACACTTCCCGACGCGTCTGGGCCAGGTGATGCCCGTCGCGGCAGGGGCGTTTCCGCTGACGCGACGCCATGCCCTGCAATACGTGCAGCCGGGGCTGGCGTTGGTTGGTGATGCGGCGCACACCATTCATCCGCTGGCCGGGCAGGGGGTAAACCTGGGGTATCGCGATGTGGATGCCCTCATCGATGTGCTGGTGAATGCCCGTAGTTATGGCGAGTCCTGGGCGAGCCAGCCGGTACTGAAACGTTATCAGACCCGACGTATGGCGGATAACTTCATCATGCAAAGCGGGATGGACTTGTTCTACGCCGGATTCAGTAATGACCTGCAGCCGCTGCGGATTATCCGTAATCTTGGGCTGATGGCGGCAGAACGTGCAGGCGTGTTAAAGCGTCAGGCGTTGAAGTACGCGTTAGGGCTGTAGCGTTGATGGAGGCCTGATGGCGCTACGCTCGTCAGGCCTGTTCACTGGGGGGCGAGTAGAAAAGCAAAAAGCTCGCCGAAGCGAGCTTTTCTGATGTGGCTGGGGTACGAGGATTCGAACCTCGGAATGCCGGAATCAGAATCCGGTGCCTTACCGCTTGGCGATACCCCAGTAGTGGTGCTTTTTGTGTTCACGGACCGAACGTCTATGAATTTGGCTGGGGTACGAGGATTCGAACCTCGGAATGCCGGAATCAGAATCCGGTGCCTTACCGCTTGGCGATACCCCAACAAATTGCTTTTGAACCCGTTTAGCTAACGTGTTCTGAATATGGTGGCTACGACGGGATTCGAACCTGTGACCCCATCATTATGAGTGATGTGCTCTAACCAACTGAGCTACGTAGCCAGTGTATTTCTTCGATGGCTGGGGTACCTGGATTCGAACCAGGGAATGCCGGTATCAAAAACCGGTGCCTTACCGCTTGGCGATACCCCAATAACCGTCGCGGTGATCCGCAAACTCGAAGAAAGATGGCTGGGGTACCTGGATTCGAACCAGGGAATGCCGGTATCAAAAACCGGTGCCTTACCGCTTGGCGATACCCCAACAAATTTTCTGAACAGAGGACTTCAGACTACATTGTTGTTAGCCTTAGTGGCTATCTTACAGCCTGGATACACCCCATTCATGCAACGCTTTTATGGGAATGGTGCGGGAGGCGAGACTTGAACTCGCACACCTTGCGGCGCCAGAACCTAAATCTGGTGCGTCTACCAATTTCGCCACTCCCGCAAAAAAGATGGTGGCTACGACGGGATTCGAACCTGTGACCCCATCATTATGAGTGATGTGCTCTAACCAACTGAGCTACGTAGCCTCTTTTTTCGCGCGTTACCTTATCGGCGTTGCGGGGCGCATTATGCGTATTGAGCCTTGAAGCGTCAACCCCTTTTTCATCGAAAACGCCCGGAATGTGACTGTTTGGTTAGGTTGCGAACAGCGTGGCGCAATATTCGGCAATTATTGGTTATTAATCGCTTTCTGCACCGTTTTTCAGGATTAAAAAAAGGGCCCCGAAAGGCCCTTTCTCTTCAGCTTTGCTTATTGATAAGCGGACTGGTGAACACCCACTGCGCGACCGGATGGATCGTTCATGGTTTTGAACGCTTCGTCCCATTCGATTGCTTTAGCTGAAGAACAGGCGACGGAAGGACCGCCCGGCACGCATTCCGCCGCGCTTGGTATCGGGAACAGTTCTTCAAAGATCTCGCGGTACAGATAGGCTTCTTTTGAAGACGGCGTGTTGTACGGGAAGCGAAAGCGGGCAGTTTCCAGTTGCTGATCGGAAACCTGCTCTGCGGCCACCTCTTTTAACGTATCGATCCAGCTGTAGCCCACACCGTCGGAGAACTGCTCTTTCTGACGCCATGCGACGCTTGCCGGCAGATAGGATTCAAAGCATTCACGCAGGATATGTTTTTCCATCTTGCCGTTGCCGCACATTTTGTCTTCCGGGTTGATACGCATCGCCACGTCGAGGAACTTTTTTATCGAGGAACGGGACGCGCGCTTCCACACCCCAGGCCGACATCGCTTTGTTAGCACGCGCACAGTCGAACATATGCAACGCCTGTAGCTTACGTACGGTCTCTTCGTGCAGTTCTTTAGCGTCTGGCGCCTTATGGAAATAGAGGTAGCCGCCGAACACTTCGTCAGAACCTTCACCGGACAGGACCATTTTAATGCCCATCGCTTTGATCTTACGCGACATTAAATACATTGGCGTCGAGGCGCGAATGGTCGTCACGTCATAGGTTTCGATGTGATAAATCACGTCGCGGATCGCGTCCAGTCCTTCCTGTACCGTAAAGTGAATTTCGTGGTGTACGGTCCCCAGATGGTTCGCCACTTCCTGCGCGGCTTTCAGATCCGGGGATCCTTCCAGACCGACGGCGAAGGAGTGGAGTTGCGGCCACCAGGCTTCAGAACGTTCGTCATCTTCCACTCGACGAGCGGCAAATTTTTTTGGTGATCGCCGAGATGACGGAAGAGTCCAGGCCGCCGGAGAGCAGCACGCCGTATGGCACGTCTGACATCAGGTGGCTTTTGACAGAGTCTTCCAGCGCCTGGCGCAGTTCGTTTTTGTCGGTAACGTTATCTTTTACCGCGTCATAATCGAACCAGTCACGCTGATAGTACTGACGGATTTCACCATCTTTGCTCCATAGATAGCTTCCCGCCGGGAACTCTTTAATGGTCCGGCAAACCGGCACCAGCGCTTTCATTTCTGAGGCGACGTAGAGGTTGCCGAACTCGTCGTAACCCATATACAGCGGGATAATGCCGATATGGTCGCGTCCAATCAGATATGCATCCTGTTCGCTGTCGTACAGTGCGAAGGCAAACATCCCTTGCAGGTCGTCGAGAAATTCCACGCCTTTTTCCTGATACAGCGCGAGGATCACTTCGCAGTCAGAACCGGTCTGGAACGCATAGCGATCGCCATATTCTGCACGCAGCGCCTGGTGGTTGTAGATTTCACCGTTGACGGCCAGTACGTGGGTTTTCTTTTCGTTATAAAGCGGCTGCGCGCCAGCGTTGACGTCGACAATTGACAGACGTTCGTGGGCCAGAATCGCTTTATCGCAGGCATAAATACCGGACCAGTCCGGGCCGCGATGGCGCATCAGGCGTGACAGCTCAAGTGCTTTTTTTACGCAGTTCACCTGCATCGGATTTAATATCGAATACGCCGAAAATTGAACACATAACCTTCTCCGTTAACCTGTTGCGTAATGCTTTTTGTGTTTGCTTGCTAAAGAAAATGCCGCAAAGGAACAAGAGGCGCAAGGGGTTTGCGGTCTGAAAAAGAAAAAACGCAATGGTGATTGTTGATTAGTGAAAAAAGATTACGTATTGAGCGTATTCATTGATGGATTATCAATTTTTTGCCGCTTTTGTTGAATGGATTGATTTTTACATGCGGCAAAAATGAAAAACCACGTCCTGGGACGTGGTTCGTTTTAAATAACGTCGATTTCGGCGACGGAGGGATAAATCCAGCTCGGGCGGAACGGCATACTGTCGATATCATCCAGCGTGGAAACACCGGAGAGCACGAGGATGGTTTCGAGCCCCGCCTGGAAGCCGGCAAGAATATCAGTACGCAGGTTATCGCCCACAATAACGGTCTCTTCTGAGTGGGCCTGCATTTTGTTGAGCGCAGCGCGGATAATCCACGGACTCGGTTTACCCACGTAAAACGGTTTACGACCGGAAATTTTTTCGATACCGGCACAGAGCGCGCCGCAGGCCGGATAAAACCCGCGCCCGTGGGTGTCCGGGTTGGTGGCAATAAAACGTGCACCGTTTGCCACAAAGTAAGCGGCCTTATGCATCATGTCCCAGTTGTAGGAACGGGTTTCGCCGACGATAACGAAGTCCGGGTTCACGTCAGTAATGGTGAAACCCGCTTTATACAGTTCGTGGATCAAGGCGCCTTCGCCGACCACATATGCCTTTTTCCCTTCCTGACGACGCAGGAAATCGGCGGTCGCCATTGCCGAGGTATAAAACACGCTGTCCGGCACATTAACGCCAGCGGTCGCGAAACGGTTCGCCAGATCCTGGCCGGTCTGCGACGGGTAATTGGTCAGCAGCACCAGCGGCAGGCCTTTTTCCATTACGCCAGTCAAAAATTCCGCCGCACCTGGTACGGCGACGTTGTCGTGCATCAGCACGCCGTCGATATCACAAATGACATTCTTGATGGTCATGAACTACCCAGGAGATGTGTTAATAATCCGATACTATAAGAGCGCATCAGTTTTCCAGCAAATGCTGGAGCAAAATACCGTTGAGCATGGCGCGTTTTACCAGCGCAAAGGCGCCGATGGCTGAGCGGTGATCCAGTGTGGAACGCACCACAGGCAAATTCGTGCGAAACGCCTTCAGCGCCTGCGTGTTAATGCAGCTTTCAATGGCGGGTAATAGCACTTTATCGGCTTCGGTGATCTCGCCCGCAATTACGATTTTTTGCGGATTAAACAGGTTGATAGCGATCGCAATGGTTTTGCCCAGATGACGTCCGACGTGCTCAATGACCTCTGACGCCAGGCTGTCGCCCTTATTGGCCGCCTTACAGATAGTTTTGATCGTGCAGTCATCCAGCGGTACGCGGCTCTGGTAGCCTTGCTTAAGCAGATTCTGCACGCGGTGCTCGATGGCGGCGTTGGCGGCTATGGTTTCCAGACAACCGAAGTTGCCGCAGTGGCAGCGCTCGCCCAGCGGTTCCACCTGAATGTGTCCAATCTCGCCAACGTTACCGTTACGACCGATAAAAATTCGCCCGTTAGAAATAATCCCGGCGCCCGTACCGCGGTGGACGCGCACCAGAATGGAGTCTTCGCAATCCTGGCTTGCACCGAAGTAGTGCTCCGCCAGCGCCAGACTACGAATATCGTGACCGACGAAGCAGGTGACGCGAAACTGTTTTTCCAGCGCGTCGACCAGTCCCCAGTTTTCTACCTGGATGTGTGGCATGTAGTGAATCATGCCGCTTTCCGGATCGACCAGACCCGGCAGGATCACCGAAATGGCAATCAACTCGCGGATTTTGCGTTGGTTACCGTCAATAAAAGAGGTAATGGCCTTGAGTAACGCATGTTCCAGCGTTTCCTGGGTGCGCTCGGGCAGTGGATAGTGTTCTTCTGCTACCACTTTGCTGCTGAGATCAAACAGGGTGATGGTCGCGTCGTGGCGACCAAGGCGCACGCCAATGGCGTGAAAACTGCGGGTTTCGGTGACGATAGAGATGGCGCGGCGGCCCCCGGTGGAGGCCTGCTGATCAACTTCTTTGATCAGTCCGCGTTCAATGAGTTGACGCGTAATTTTGGTTACGCTGGCGGGGGGCAAGCTGGCTTTGCTCGGCAATCTGGATGCGCGAGATTGGCCCATGCTGGTCAATCAGGCGATAAACGGCCGCGCTGTTAAGCTGTTTTACGAGATCAACATTACCTATTTGAGCTTGTCCGCCTGGTGTCATACTTTCTCTTACTCAGTAACGACCTCGTTACCATTAACGATGGTCTTGATGATTTTAAAGTCGTGTGTGAAAGCGGTCAGGTTCGCCACTTTACCCGCTGCGATGCTGCCGAGGTGTTTCTCAACACCGATGGCGCGCGCAGGGTAGAGGGTCGCCATGCGCAGCACTTCGTCGAGCGCAATGCCGCAATGTTCAACCAGGTTACGCACGCCTTCAATCATGGTTAGTGATGAACCGCTCAGCGTCCCGTTCTCATCCACACAGAGTCCATTGCGGTAGTATATTGTTTTACCAGCAAAAATGAACTGTTCAATATTTGCCCCTGCTGGTGCAGTTGCATCCGTCACCAGGCACAGTTTGTCGCCTTTCAGTCGTTTGGCGTTGCGGATGTTGGCAAAATCAACGTGCAGGCCATCGGCTATCACGCCGCAATAAATGTCGGCTTCATCCAGGATTGCGCCTGCCAGACCCGGTTCGCGCCCGGTAATATAGGGCATAGCATTGAACAGGTGCGTGGCAAAAGTGATGCCAGCACGGAACCCGGCTTTCGCTTCTTTCAGCGTGGCGTTTGAGTGACCCGCAGAGACCACAATCCCGGCATTTGCCAGCTTGCTGATGACTTCGGCAGGGACCATTTCCGGTGCCAGCGTAACTTTAGTGATAACATCGGCATTATCGCACAGGAAATCGACCAGCGCAGCGTCAGGTTGACGGACAAAACTCGGATTGTGCGTCCCTTTTTTCACCAGGTTCAGCCAGGGACCTTCCAGGTGCAGACCCAGCGCCTGATTCGGATGTTTCGCCAGATATTCACGCATCACGCGAACACCTTGCTTCATGAGATCGTCGCTGGTGGTAATCAACGTAGGCAGGTAGTTGGTGCAGCCTGATTTCTCGTTGGCCTTCTGCATGATCTCCAGCGTTTCAACGGTGACGGCTTCTGCCGTATCGTTAAACTGTACGCCGCCACAGCCGTTAAGCTGGACATCGATAAAGCCGGGGGGAAAGAATGGCCCCGCTTACTGAACGTTGTTCGATCTCTGGCGGCAGTGCTGCCACAGGGCAAACGCGGTCAATCAGGCCATTGGCGACAACAATCGCATGGTCATCAAGAATTTCGTGGCCGGTAAAGATCCGGCCCTGGGTTAAAGCATACATTCCGACCCCCCGATTTCAAAAAAATGCCGCCCTGAACGCGATGGCAGGGCGGAGACTACATTACAGACCTTTGATATTTTCAGCTTCTAATTCGTTGAAATACTTCAGCGTCTTAACCTTCAGCTCCATCGTGGATGGCTCATCGCACACCACAACCGCTTTTGGATGCAGTTGCAGACAGCTGATGGTCCACATGTGGTTCACGTTGCCTTCAACCGCGGCCTGCAATGCCTGCGCTTTCTGCGAACCCAGCACCAGAATCATCACTTCTTCGGCATCCAGCAGGGTGCCCACACCAACGGTCAGCGCGTACTTTGGAACCTGATCGACATCACCGTCAAAGAAACGGGAGTTTGCCACACGGGTGTCATGCGTCAGGGTTTTGATACGGGTACGAGACGCCAGAGAGGAAGCGGGTTCGTTAAACGCGATATGACCGTCATTACCGACGCCGCCCATAAACAGATGGATTTTACCGTAGGAACGAATTTTTTCTTCATACTGGCGGCATTCAGCGTCGATATCCGGCGCGTTGCCGTTGAGCAGGTTGATGTTTTCTGCTGGAATATCAACGTGGTCAAAGAAATTACGATACATAAAGCTGTAGTAGCTTTCCGGATGTTCTTTTGGCAGGCCGACATATTCGTCCATGTTGAACGTCACGACGTGTTTGAAGCTAACCTGGCCCGCTTTGTGCATTTCGACTAAGGCTTTATACGCTGTCAGCGGAGTACCGCCTGTCGGCAGACCCAGCACAAACGGACGATCGGCTGTCGGTTTGAACGCATTAATGCGATTAACGATATGGCGTGCCGCCCATTTGCCGACCTGTTCAGCGGAAGTCAGGGGAATCAGTCTCATTCTTCACCTCAGAAAGTAAATGTAAGCCGTTGACGGATTGCGCGTCGGTGCATGGTAAAGCGTAACCTGGCATGCATCAGTTGGGTCAATCTGTCTTGATTTTTTGAATGATAAAATAAGTTTTCTCACATAGCCAGTAAAAGGGAGTGAATATAACGATATTTGGTGACTAAACTCACAAAAAACACGCTTTTAATTTGCGATACGAATTAAATTTTTACACACTCAGAATGCCAGTAAAGCAACAAAAGTATTTCAATAAGTTAGTGACAAAATAAAAACACAGCTTAAAGCGAGCCTTAACGGGGTCTCAAAGGGGGGAAGAAAGTGAGTATTCTAGGTTATCTGCAAAAGGTCGGCCGTGCGCTAATGGTGCCGGTCGCCACGCTGCCTGCGGCGGCAATATTGATGGGGGGTCGGCTATTGGATCGACCCGGTAGGTTGGGGTGGAGATAACGCGCTTGCGGCATTCTTCATTAAGTCCGGTTCCGCCATTATCGATAACATGTCCGTGCTGTTTGCTATCGGTGTGGCTTACGGTATGTCCAAAGATAAAGACGGTGCTGCGGCGCTGACCGGTTTTGTGGGTTTCCTGGTGTTGACCACGCTCTGTTCTCCGGCGGCGGTCTCCATGATTCAGAAGATCCCTGCCGATCAGGTTCCTGCCGCTTTCGGTAAGATCAGTAACCAGTTCGTGGGTATTCTTGTCGGTATTATCTCTGCTGAGCTGTACAACCGTTTTAGCAGCGTCGAACTGCCAAAAGCGCTGTCCTTCTTCAGCGGGCGCCGTCTGGTGCCGATCCTCACCTCATTTGTGATGATCATCGTGGCGTTCATCATGATGTATATCTGGCCAATGATTTTTGATGGTCTGGTTAACTTCGGTGAACACATCCAGAAGCTGGGCTCCGCAGGTGCGGGGATCTACGCCTTCTTCAACCGCTTGCTGATTCCGGTGGGGCTGCACCACGCGCTGAACTCCGTATTCTGGTTTGACGTGGCGGGTATCAACGACATTCCTAACTTCCTCGGCGGCGCCCAGTCTATTGAAGCGGGTAAAGCGGTTGTCGGGATTACCGGTCGTTATCAGGCGGGCTTCTTCCCGATCATGATGTTTGGTCTGCCGGGTGCGGCGCTGGCTATTTACCACTGCGCGCGCCCTGAGAATAAAGCGAAAGTGCTGGGTATTATGATGGCCGGTGCGTTTGCGGCATTCTTTACCGGCATCACTGAACCGCTGGAATTCTCCTTCATGTTCGTTGCGCCGGTGCTGTATGTGATTCACGCCGTCCTGACCGGTATCTCCGTATTCATTGCGGCGAGCATGCATTGGATTGCTGGCTTCGGCTTCAGCGCGGGTCTGGTGGATATGGTGCTTTCTTCCCGTAACCCGCTGGCGACCCAGTGGTGGATGCTGATCCCGCAGGGGCTGGTGTTCTTTGCCATCTACTATGTGGTGTTCCGTTTCGTTATCACCAAATTCAACCTGATGACGCCGGGTCGCGAACTGGCTGTGGCTGGCAGCGAAGCGGATGGTCAGGACCTCAATGTAAGCAGCGATAAAGAGCAGGACGTTTCTGCCCTGGCGCGTCAGTACATCGCCGCCATCGGTGGTTCTGATAACCTCACCGGTATTGACGCCTGCATCACCCGTCTGCGTCTGAGCGTAAAAGACTCGTCGCTGGTGAATGAAGGCCTGGCGAAACGTCTGGGTGCCTCTGGTGTCATTCGTCTGAACAAAACCAGCGTGCAGATTATCGTCGGTTTCGTGGCTGAGAAAATCGCTAACGCGATGAAAACAACCGGTCCGGTTGCGGCGGCTGAAGCCTCTGCAGCGCCTGTTGCCCAGGCGACGGCAAAACCGCAGGCTGTACCGAATGCGGTGACCATTGCCGAACTGGTTTCTCCGGTAACGGGTGATGTCGTTGCGCTGGAGCAGGTGCCTGACGAAGCGTTTGCCAGCAAAGCGGTGGGTGACGGCGTTGCGGTAAAACCAACGGATAAAACTGTGGTTTCTCCGGCTGCGGGCACCATCGTGAAAATCTTCAACACTAATCATGCGTTCTGCCTGGAAACTGAGAAGGGCGCGGAGATCGTAGTCCATATGGGTATCGATACCGTTGCGCTGAACGGCCAGGGTTTTACGCGTCTGGTGGAAGAGGGCGCAGAAGTGGTAGCCGGTCAGCCGATTCTGGAAATGGATCTGGATTACCTGAACGCGAATGCGCGCTCCATGATAAGTCCAGTGGTGTGCAGTAATATCGACGATTTCAGCGGCCTGGTGATTAAAGCCGACGGGCACGTGGTTGCCGGTCAAACGCCTCTGTATGAAATCAAAGGGTAGTTTGGATAAGGCATAAGACGCCATCCGGCAACCTGAAGCGGCGGGGGAAAACCTCCGCCGCTTTTTTTTGCAGCAAATTCCCTCCTATTTTTCTTCAACGCCACTTTTTCAGTAACTAAAGGTTGTCAGTCAGTCCGGCTTATAAGATCATATGCCGTTATACGTTGTTTACGCTTTGAGGAATCCACGATGAGTGAGGCTGAAGCCCGCCCGAGTAATTTTATTCGTCAGATCATCGATGAAGATCTGGCCAGTGGTAAGCACACCACAGTCCATACCCGTTTTCCGCCGGAGCCAAATGGCTATCTGCACATTGGCCACGCGAAATCCATCTGCCTGAACTTTGGTATTGCGCAAGACTACCAGGGCCAGTGCAACCTGCGTTTCGATGACACCAACCCGGTAAAAGAAGATATCGAGTACGTTGATTCGATCAAAAACGACGTTGAGTGGTTAGGTTTTCACTGGGCTGGCGACGTTCGCTACTCCTCAGATTACTTTGATCAACTGCACGCCTATGCGGTTGAACTGATCAACAAAGGTCTGGCGTATGTCGATGAACTGACGCCGGAACAGATCCGCGAATACCGTGGTACGCTGACGCAGCCAGGCAAAAACAGTCCATTCCGCGATCGCAGCGTTGAGGAAAACCTCGCACTGTTTGAAAAAATGCGTACCGGTGGCTTCGAAGAAGGTAAAGCCTGCCTGCGTGCGAAGATCGACATGGCGTCGCCATTTATCGTGATGCGCGATCCGGTTCTGTACCGTATTAAGTTTGCCGAGCACCATCAGACCGGCAACAAGTGGTGCATCTACCCGATGTACGACTTCACCCACTGCATCAGCGATGCGCTGGAAGGCATCACCCACTCTCTGTGTACGCTGGAGTTCCAGGACAACCGTCGTCTGTACGACTGGGTGCTGGATAACATCTCCATTCCGGTTCATCCGCGCCAGTATGAATTCTCGCGTCTGAACCTGGAATACACCGTTATGTCCAAGCGTAAGCTGAACCTGCTGGTGATGGACAAACACGTTGAAGGCTGGGACGATCCGCGCATGCCGACCATCTCCGGTTTACGTCGTCGTGGCTATACCGCCGCAGCGATCCGTGAGTTCTGCAAACGCATTGGCGTGACAAAGCAGGACAACACTATTGAGATGGCATCACTGGAATCCTGCATTCGTGAAGATCTGAACGAAAATGCGCCGCGTGCGATGGCGGTTATCGATCCGGTTAAACTGGTTATCGAAAACTATCCGCAAGGTGAAAGTGAAATGGTCACCATGCCTAACCATCCGAACAAACCGGAAATGGGGACGCGTGAAGTGCCTTTCAGCGGTGAGATCTGGATCGATCGCGCTGACTTTCGCGAAGAAGCCAACAAGCAGTACAAGCGTCTGGTGATGGGTAAGGAAGTGCGTCTGCGTAACGCCTATGTGGTGAAAGCAGAACGTGTGGAAAAAGATGCCGAAGGCACTATTACCACCATCTTCTGTACCTATGATGCGGATACCCTGAGCAAAGATCCGGCGGATGGTCGCAAAGTAAAAGGCGTGATCCACTGGGTGAGCGCTGCGCACGCGCTGCCGGTTGAAATTCGTCTCTACGATCGTCTGTTCAGCGTACCAAACCCAGGCGCGGCGGAAGATTTCCTGTCCGTCATGAACCCGGAATCACTGGTGATCAAACAGGGTTTTGCTGAGCCGTCGCTGAAAGATGCGGTCGCCGGTAAAGCATTCCAGTTCGAGCGCGAAGGTTATTTCTGTCTGGACAGCCGTTATGCCACCGCAGAAAAACCGGTGTTTAACCGCACCGTCGGCCTGCGTGACACCTGGGCGAAGGTCGGCGAATAATCTGTTGCTGCACTCCCTTCAAACGCCGCACTCTGCGGCGTTTTTTTTCGACGAGTATTCTCACTTTGCGAAGCGAATTAATTCCCATTCAGAAATAAAGTCATTAACAAACGCGAGTTTCGGCTAACTTACGTAATAAACTGACAATAATATGAAACCGCTTTCATCCTTCTGGAAAACAAAGGAATTTCTAGCCCCTGTGCCATTTTTTTGATTAATGAATGAAATGTAACAGGAAGCAATGAAATATGTGCGGTTGCTCATACTCTTACATTCTCGTTACAGAAAGGTATTGATAATTCGCGTCGCGAAAAATAGTCTATCACTGTAGTCAGTGAGGTTTTTCTCGGTACTACTTTTACATTTTTATTTTTTCGCTGTTTTGCCTTTGGCAACAGCAATTTATACGTCAAAGAGGATTAACATATGCGTACGTTTAGTGGCAAACGTAGTGCGCTGGCGTTGGCTATCGCCAGTATCACAGCACTGTCGGGTCTGGTCGTTGTTCCGCAGGCACAGGCCGAAGGTTTTATCGATGATTCCACCCTGACGGGCGGCATTTATTACTGGCAGCGTGAGCGCGACCGTAAAGATGTCACCGACGGAGATAAATATAAAACCAACCTTTCTCACGCGACCTGGAACGCTAACCTGGATTTCCAGTCTGGCTATGCAGCAGATATGTTCGGTCTCGATGTGGCGGCATTTACCGCAATTGAAATGGCGGAAAACGGCGACAGCGGCCATCCAAACGAAATCGCTTTTTCGAAAAAGAACAAAGGCTATGATGAAGACTATTCCGGCGATAAGAGCGGAATCAGTCTGTATAAGGCCGCCGCGAAATTCAAATATGGTCCAGCCTGGGCACGTGCCGGTTATATTCAGCCTACCGGTCAGACGCTGTTAGCGCCGCACTGGAGTTTTATGCCAGGGACCTATCAGGGGGCTGAAGCGGGTGCTAACTTTGACTACGGCGATGCGGGCGCGCTGAGCTTCTCCTATATGTGGGCCAATGAATATAAAGCGCCGTGGCACACTGAAGTCGATAAATTCTACCAGGGCGATAAGAAAACCAAAGTCGATTATCTCCACTCTGTCGGCGCAAAATATGATTTCAAAAATGACCTGGTGCTGGAAGCCGCATTTGGTCAGTCTGAAGGTTATGTCGATCAGTACTTTGCGAAAGCCAGCTACAAGTTTGATTTAGGCGGGAACCCATTCTCCACCAGCTATCAGTTCTACGGTGCGCGTGACAAAGTTGATGACCGTAGCGCCAGCGATATCTATGACGGAACCGCCTGGCTGCAGGCGTTAACCTTCGGCTACAAAGTGGCGGAAGTGGTTGACCTGCGTCTGGAAGGAACCTGGGTGAAGGCTGAAGGTCAACAGGGGTTCTTCCTGCAACGTATGACGCCGACCTATGCGTCATCCAATGGTCGTCTGGATATCTGGTGGGATAACCGTTCAGACTTCAACGCCAACGGCGAAAAAGCAGTCTTCTTTGGTGCGATGTATGACCTGAAGAACTGGAACCTGCCTGGCTGGGCAGTCGGGGCTTCTTATGTGTATGCCTGGGACGCGAAACCGTCTACCTGGCAGAGCAGCCCGGACGCCTACTATGACAAAAACCGTACCATCGAAGAATCTTCGTACAGCCTGGATGCGGTCTACACCCTGCAGGACGGTCGTGCGAAAGGCACCATGTTTAAACTGCACTTCACCGAGTATGACAACCACTCCAACATCCCGAGCTGGGGCGGTGGTTACGGCAACATCTTCCAGGATGAGCGTGATGTGAAGTTCATCGTGATCGCGCCATTCACTATCTTCTAATGCCATCAGCGGCAGGCCCTGCGCCTGCCGCCTCGTTGAGGACTGTGCTATGAAAAAACTGTTACTCATTGCCGTAATGGCCTCGGGACTGGTGGCCTGTGCGCCGTCAACGGCCCCGAAAGAAGACAGCCGGTTGAAAGAGGCGTACAGCGCCTGTATCAATACGGCTCAGGGATCGCCAGAGAAAATCGAAGCCTGCCAGAGCGTGCTGGATGTGCTGAAAAAAGAAAAACAGCATCAGCAGTTTGCGAATCAGGAAAGTGTGCGCGTGCTGGATTATCAGCAATGCATTCAGGCGACCCGCACCGGTAACGACCAGGCTGTGAAAGCCGATTGTGACAAGATCTGGCAGGAAATTCGCAGCAACAATACGGCGAAGTAAGCGTCAGAGACAACATAAGGCGGGCGGAGAGTGTTCTCCGCCCGTTTGCGTTTCAGAGCTTATTCTCTGCAGTCTGATAACTGCGGCTAAGACGCGCAAACAGCATTGCCGTCGCGGCGAGCCCGCACAGCGCGGCGCACATCAGCCACCATCCTGGCGAACTTTTATCACCGGTCAACTGGACCAGCGCTGTGGAAATGGCAGGCGTCAGACCGCCGAAAATGGCTGTTGCAAGACTAAAGGCCAGTGAAAAACCCACGGTTCGGACATAAACCGGCATCACTTCTGTCAGGGCCGCCACCATCGCACCGTTATACATCCCGAAAAAGAACGAGAACCAGAGCAGTACCAGCGTCATGCGGGTAAAGTCCGGCGCGGCGGTGAGCCAGTTCATCACCGGCCAGGTGGTGATGAGCGCCAGCACGGTGATGCCCATCAGCACCGGACGACGCCCGATCCGGTCAGAGATAGCGCCGCCAATCGGCAGCCAGATGAAGTTAGAAATCCCTACCAGCATGGTGACTACCAGGCTGTCACGCGCACTCAGGTTCAGCACCGCTCTCCCATAGGTGGGGGTATAGACGGTAATAAAATAAAAGGTCGTAGTCGTCATCGCCACCAGCAGAGTACCCGCGGTGATAATGCGCCAGTTTTTTGCAATGGTGGCAAAAATTTCCCGCGTGTCGGGGCGATGCTTACGTTGTAAAAAAGCGTCGGTTTCCTGTAATGAACGGCGAAGAACAAAGATCAACGGAATAATCATACAGCCAATAAAAAACGGGATCCGCCAGCCCCATTCGGAGATTTCATCGTGACCCAGCGTCGCATTCAGACCGTAGCCGATCAGTGCGGCGACCACGATAGCCACCTGCTGACTGGCCGATTGCCAACTGGTGTAAAAGCCTTTATTGCCGGGCGTGGCGATTTCAGAAAGATAGACCGAGACGCCGCCCAGTTCGACGCCAGCAGAAAAGCCCTGCAGCAAGCGCCCCAGCAGAACCAGCACCGGGGCCAGCAAACCGATAGTCTGGTAACCGGGGACGAGGGCGATAAGTAAGGTGCCACAACCCATAATGGCCAGGGTAACCATCAGTCCTTTTCGTCGACCAATCCTGTCGATATACGCGCCCAACACCACGGCCCCGATAGGGCGCATTAAAAAAGCCGGATCCAAACACGGCGAAGGTGAGCATTAACGCAGCGAACTCGCTTTCTGCCGGGAAAAATGTTTTTGCGATATAGGTAGCGTAAAAACCAAACAGAAAAAAGTCGAACTGCTCAAGAAAATTTCCGCTGGTCACACGCAGTATTGCGCCGAACGTACCGGCGCGCGATGTTGTTTGGGTCATTGAGGTTTGCTCCACTGTCTTATCATAATATTTATAGAGGTAAGAGTTTGCGGGTCAGTCGCCTGCGATCCCCGCCTGTTTTCCGCGACGCTTCTCAATTGCCCACTTGAGTAAGGAGGCGCAGCGGTAGAATCCGTGGGCAAATTTTCCGTACGGAATGGTCAAAAAAAAGTGCCATGACCACGCCAAGATGGATGGCAAGCAGGATCCCCATCCATGAGGTATCTCTTCCCGCCAGCAAGCCTAAACCGGTCAGACTCGTCAGCAGCAACAGCAAAATAAAACCGCGATCCATGGGTTTTTGTCGCGCATCGCCATGCAGCGGCGAGCGTTTCAGGTTTAGCCACAGCAACCCACCCGGGCCGATCGTCAGCCCAATCCCGCCTAGGGTGCCGAGCATCACCGGAACGCTAAAGAACGGATAGGGCGCTTCCCATCCGGCAAGATAGTGATAGCCCGTCGCCACAACGGTGGCGGCGAAACAGAGCATAAATCCGTAGAAAGTGAGGTGATGGAAACGACGACGCATCAATGTGAAAGCATCGTCAGCGTCGTTGCAGCCTTTGCCATGTCCGCCATCGAGGTATTTCAGCGTCAGCGCATTGTGCGACGCTTCGGCAATTTCCGCCGAACGCGGCCCGACGGGAGAAATCTCGCGCCAGAAGCGGATAACCCCTGCCATCAGTAACCCGATAGCCAGTATGAAAACCGAGCCAAACATCCAGGCCAGCAGGTTGTGCGGGAAAATCTGGTAGAAATCACCGGCCAGCGGCGGGTGGAGCAGCGATCCCTTTAGCCCCATCGCGAGAAGTAAAAAAGAGGATCAGACTAAAGACCAGCGCCAGCGTCACGGTGATGCCCGCCCGGCGATACAACGCGCCGAAAGCTGCAGGCAGCGCATAGTGTTGGTAGGTTTCCAGACGCACTTGCGCCATCGCTTTTGGCACGTTGATGGCAAATTCATGCGGCGGTGCATACTGGCAGGCATGCAGACAAGCGCCACAGTTGTGACACAGGTTGGCCAGATAATTAATGTCCGCTTTGCCGAATTCCAGCCGTTGCGTCATCGCCGGAAACACGGCGCAAAATCCTTCGCAGTAGCGGCAGGCGTTACATACCTGCATCACCCGCTCGACTTCAGCCTCTGGCTCGGTGAGAATTTTGGCCTGGATAATCAGTTTTTCAAGCTGCTTCATGACGCGCCTCCTTACGTGCTGCCTGTGCGGCTTCTTTTCCTGCGATGCGACCAAAGGTGGTGCCGATGGACATGCCGACACCGGCGGTATAGCCCTTGCCCAGCACATTACCCGCCATCATTTCGCCGGCAACGAACAGGTTCCTGCTGGGGATGCCAGCGAAGTGGACCGCGGCGTGTTCATTCACTTTCAGCCCCAGATAGGTAAAGGTGATCCCTGGGCGCAGGGCGTAACCGTAGTAGGGGGGGCATGTCGACAGGTCGCGCCCAGTGGGTTTTCGGTGGCGTTAGTCCCTGTGTGGCGCAGTTGTCCAGCGTGGTGTGATCAAACTGGCCTGGCTGACAGGCCTGGTTGTAGCGCTCCACGGTATGGGTAAAGCGCTCAGGATCCAGCCCTAGCTGGCAAGCCAGTTCCCCCAATGTGTTGGCTTGCGCACCGGGGAATACTGGCGGCATAAAGTGACCGATTGCTTTGCTGTCGATAATGGAGTAGCCAATCTGACCGGGCTGGTGGGCAACCAGTCGGCCCCAGATGGCATAGCGCTTGGGCCAGAAATCTTCGCCCTCATCGTAAAAACGTTCCGCATCCCGATTGACCACCACGCCAAGTGACACACAGTCCACGCGGGTGCAAATACCACCGTCATACAGCGGGGCGCGGGCATCAATGGCGACACAATGTGACTGAGAGGGATCGCCAATGACGTCGGCTCCGGCCTCGATCATAAATTTGAGCAGAACGCCCTGATTAAAGCGGGTGCCGCGAATAAGGAAGTTATCGGCCGGCCATTCGCCGCGGGCATTTTCTCCCCAGGCCTCGCGCAGCCATTCGCGATTAGATTCAAATCCGCCGGCGGCCAGGACGCAGGCGCGGGCTTCAATGCGTTCGTTCCCGGCGAGGGCAGCGACAAACTCACCGTTGCGCAGTTCGAGGGCCTGAACCGGCGTGTTGTAGCGAATCTGTACCCCCAGCTTTTCTGCGCTACGATAATAGGCGTTCACCAGCGCTTTCCCGCCCCCCCATGAAAAAGGCGTTGGTTCGCGCCACGTGCAGCGCGCCCGAAAGCGGAGGCTGAAAATTAACACCGTGCTGACGCATCCAGTCGCGACATTGCGAAGAGGTACGGATCACCAGACGCGCCAGCGCTTCATTAGTATTACCTTCGGTGACACGCCAGAGATCCTGCCAGAACTCCTCTTCGGGATAACTCTCGACCAGCACATCCTGAGGCCCATCGTGCATGCAGCGTAAATTGCGCGTGTGTTGAGAATTTCCACCGCGCCATTCTCTGGGCGCAGCTTCTAGCAACAACACCGAGGCTCCTGCCTCGCGGGCGGTTAAGGCGGCACATAACGCGGCATTACCGCCGCCGATCACCAGTACATCAACCATCGTAGACTCCATTACCATTTAACTATTTGTTAAATTTGTAATTAAAATGTATACGCACAGGTTGTACGGCCGCTATGGCGGGAAGCTAAAGAGCTGTTTAGTGAGTGTAAAGGGTTGCGCCCGGCCAACTACCGGTTTCCACCAGTTCACGCATCACTTTTGTGAGGATCACGCGGGCTGCAAGACCGGCGGGGGTGAGTTCATCGTCAGACAGGCTGACCAGAAAATTAGGGCGGCTGAGTATAGGATTGTGAACGCCGATCACTCTTAGCGCTTCCCTCTCAAGATGTGAAATGGCCGCACCGGGTTGCAGCGTGGCGCCGAGTCCGCTGCGAACGGCGCGCATCAGTAACGTCAGACCGTCAATTTCCGTGGCGATATTCACCTTCAGTCCGTGTTCCTGACAGATGCCTTCCAGTCTGCCACGCAGTCCGTGGCCCTGGCTTGGCATGATCAGGGGGAATATTCGCCAGTTGAGCAGGGGTTATGGTGTCATCCGTAATATCCGCCAGCAGGTCGTACGTGCCAATCAGAAACAGCCGCTCTTCGAGGATCGGTCTGGCGCTCCAGCGCAGGATCTTCTTTTCCTGAAACACGACCGCCAGATCAATCTGACGGGTGTTGATCAATCTTTCCAGATTGCCGGAGAGACTTTCCACCACGTGCAAACGCACGTCGGCATAGTGTTTCCGCATCGCGTCAATAAACGGCATTCCGAGGATGGAAGCGGTGCTGGGCGCCATGCCAACGCTGACGTGTCCGGATAACCGCGCTTCGCGAGCCGCCAGGATCGCATCATCGGCGTGACGCAGCGCCAGTTGCGCCTGTGAATAAAAGGCCAGACCGGCGTTAGTGGGGGGTCACACCACGCGAGGTTCGCTGCAACAGGCGGATCGCAAGCTCGTTTTCCAGCCGCGTCATCTGCTGACTGAGCGCAGAGACGCCGATGTCGAGATCGAGCGCCGCGCTGCCCATACTGCCGGTTTCCACAATGCGGACAAAATAACGTAGCTGGCGAAGTTCCATTTCGATTCTCCGGGTGAGGCAGGGTGATATTTTACATTAAAGCAACATGCTGGCGGAGGAAAGCGCTGAATGGGGAATGGCAGGCATAAAAAAAAGCCAACCGGCAGGTTGGCTTTTCAGAATAATGCAGATTATTTCGCGTCATGCGCGTGTTCGTTTTCGCGGCAATCGCCTTCAGCGCAGTGACCGTAAAGGTAGAGGCTATGGTTTGTCAGACGAATGCCATGCTTTGACGCAATCTCACGCTGGCGCGCTTCAATAGACTCATCACTGAATTCGATCACTTTGCCGCAATCAAGGCAAATCAGGTGATCGTGATGATGCTGCTGGGTCAGCTCGAAAACGGATTTGCCGCCTTCAAAATTGTGGCGGGTTACGATACCGGCGTCATCAAACTGGTTCAGCACGCGATATACGGTCGCCAGACCAATTTCTTCACCCATGTCGATCAGTCGTTTGTATAAATCTTCCGCACTGACGTGATGGTTATCCGGTCCCTGAAGAACTTCCAGAATCTTTAAACGAGGAAGCGTTACTTTCAGGCCAGCCTTCTTTAATGCGGTATTGTTGTCAGTCATGCGGAATCTGTCCTGTTGCTAAACGATTCACTTCATACAAGAAGTGACAGAAATTGCACTCGGGATAATGCGTTTCATTATAGGACTGCCGTGTCTAAATGAAAACTGCAAGCCTCTGGCAAATGTTAATAAATAGTCGGTATTGCCTGGAAATGAGAGCGCCACCGAAAAACTCCCGCACATTGTACAGGGATGGGCAAGAAAGTTACAAATTTGTAGCAATTATTTTGATTGGTTCTGACTATTGATGCGGCGCAAACATTGTCTGCGCCGCAAAACATCAGGCGTTAATGATGTCGTCGAGGTGCAGTTCTTCGGAAATCTGCTTCACCCATTTTTCTACGCGCTCAGCGGTCAGTTCCGGCTGACGGTCTTCGTCAATCGCCAGACCGACAAAATGATCGTCATCTGCCAGGCCTTTGGAGGCTTCAAAATGATAGCCGGCGGTCGGCCAGTGGCCCACGATGGTGGCACCGCGTGGTTCAATGATATCGCGGATCGTGCCTAACGCGTCGCAGAAGTATTCTGCGTAATCTTCCTGATCGCCACAGCCAAACAGCGCAACCAGTTTGCCGTTAAAATCAATGTCTTCGAGAGTCGGGAAGAAGTCATCCCAGTCACACTGCGCTTCACCGTAGTACCAGGTTGGGATGCCGAGCAGCAGAATGTCATAACCTTCGAGATCTTCCTTGCTGCTTTTTGCAATGTCATGCACATCGGCAACGTCTTTACCAAGCTGTTTTTGAATCATTTTTGCGATATTTTCGGTATTCCCGGTGTCGCTGCCGAAAAAGATGCCAGTGATTGCCATGAGTAAAGTAACCTCTTGAAACTTATTGAAATGGTGGGGGCGAATTGCCCGCAGATAAGGGCAATCATAGCAGAACAGTCAGGTATGCGGAAATAGCAAACGCATACAAGTGCACTCCGTGCTACACGAAAGTGGGAGAAGGGGGGATATCAGGCGAGATCCTGACCGCGCAGCGCTGCCAGTTGGGCCATCAATATCTCTTCTATCAGTTCACTACGGCTCATCTCACGGGATTCCGCCAACTCATTCAGCGCGTCAACAGCTTCCGCGTTGAGTTTGAGTTCGACACGCTTAAGGCCGCGAACTTTGTCGCGTTTGAGTTGATTACGCTTGTTAATGCGCAGCTGTTCATCGCGCGAAAGCGGATTGGTTTTCGGTCGTCCCGGGCGACGCTCGTGCGCGAACAGATCTAGTGTCGTACGGTCCGTTTGTTCTTTGGCCATGATATTGGTGACTTCGGGGAAACAATCAGCCAGGCCTCTGCCCGGATGGATAGCGCGCCATCATACATCAGCGAATGAGGCGCGCCAACGTTCACACGCGTAATCGCGCACGGACGCTGAGTTTTTAATCAGTTAGCCGTTTCATTAAGATAACGACGGATGGCGCGCAGCACCGCCTCCGGTTTTTCGGCATGCACCCAGTGACCAGCCCCGGCAATCACATGCGCGCGTGCTTGTGGGAACTGTGCCAGTAATTCATTGCGGTACGCCTCGGTGACGTAAGGGGAGTTGCCGCCGGGGATAAACAGCGCCGGGTGATCCCAGGCGGGAATCGTCTCCCAACCGACGATATGCGGATATTGCTCCCACAATACCGGTACGTTGAAGCGCCACTCGCCGTCAACATACGATTTCAGCAAAAATTGAATCACGCCTTCTTCATTAAGATGTTCGCGCATGACCGCTGCCGCCTGCTGGCGGGTTTTTGCCTCTGATGCCGTCACCGCGTTGATGGCGGCGAAAATTTCGTCGTGGCGGCGGACGTGGTAATCCACCGGGGCGATATCAATGGCCACTAAACGATCGATGCGTTCCGGGGCCAGCGCGCTGAGCGCCATCACCGCTTTCCCCCCATCGAGTGACCAATAAAGGTGGCTTTTTCTATTTGTTGCGCATCCAGCGTGTCCAGCAGATCCTGCGCCATTGCCGGGTAGTTCATCACCGGGTCGCGAGGAGAGAGACCGTGGTTACGCATATCGACCTGAATGATGTCATGGTCGCTCACCAGATCGCGTGCCAGTACGCCCAGATTGTCCAGGCTGCCAAACAGACCATGAACCAGTACGATGGGAGAATTATTGTGCAGGTTTTGTGCGGATTGCGCTCGGATATTCAATTTCATGGCAAAGTTCTTTTTTTCGCTCTGTCGGGTTAGGGTATTATGTTGACCATTCTGCCACTGGGCTGCAACCACTTCGGTTTTCTCCGAGTTTTTTGTTCAGCCAGGTTTGACGCTATTCGCTGTTGGGATTTGCTCCTATACTCCCAACGATTTGTATTTCAGATCAGATAAGACACCGCACTGGATTAAGATGAAAACGATTGAAGTTGATGATGAACTCTATAGCTATATTGCCAGCCACACGAAGCATATCGGCGAGAGCGCATCCGAGATTTTACGGCGGATGTTGAAGTTTTCCGCCACATCACAGCCCGTCACGCCAGTGACAAAAGAGGTTCGCGCCGCACAGCCGGTCGTTACCGAGGCGAAACCTGTCAATCTTGTCAAAGATAAAGTGCGCGCAGTGCGTGAACTGCTTCTGTCCGATGAATATGCGGAGCAGAAGAAAGCCGTTAACCGCTTTATGCTGGTGCTGACTACACTTTATACACTGGATCAACACGCGTTTGCTGAGGCGACGGAATCGTTGCATGGCCGTACGCGTGTCTATTTCGCGCCTGATGAACAGACGCTGCTGAAAAACGGTAATCAGACCAAACCAAAACACGTGCCAGGCACGCCGTATTGGGTGATTACCAACACTAACACTGGCCGTAAATGCAGCATGATCGAACACATCATGCAGTCAATGCAATTCCCGGCGGAATTGATTGAAAAGGTTTGCGGCACAATTTAATCCATGCAGAAAAGGACCAGGCAATGGCAATCCACGACCGTGCAGGCAAGCCTGCACAACAGAGTGATTTGATTAACGTCGCGCAACTGACGTCACAATACTATGTACTGAAACCCGCAAAAGGAAATGCGGAACACGCGGTAAAGTTCGGTACCTCCGGACACCGCGGCAGTGCAGGCCGTCATAGCTTCAACGAACCCCATATTCTGGCGATTGCGCAGGCTATCGCGGAAGAACGAGCAAAAAACGGCGTCACTGGTCCGTGCTATGTGGGTAAAGATACCCATGCACTGTCTGAACCGGCGTTTATCTCCGTGCTGGAAGTGCTTGCCGCGAACGGCGTCGACGTGATTGTTCAGGAGAACAACGGTTTTACCCCGACGCCTGCCGTATCTAATGCCATTCTGGTCCACAACAAAAAAAGGCGGTCCGCTGGCTGACGGTATTGTGATTACCCCGTCCCACAACCCGCCGGAAGATGGTGGCATTAAATACAACCCGCCTAACGGTGGCCCGGCAGATACCAACGTCACGAAAGTGGTGGAAGACCGCGCCAATGCGCTGTTGGCTGATGACCTGAAAGGTGTGAAGCGTATTTCTCTGGATGCCGCGCTGGCGTCCGGTCATGTCAAAGAGCAGGACCTGGTGCAGCCGTTCGTTGAAGGGCTGGCGGACATTGTCGATATGGCGGCGATCCAGAAAGCGGGCCTGACATTGGGCGTGGATCCGCTGGGCGGTTCCGGTATTGAATACTGGAAGCGTATCGCTGAGCATTACAAACTGAACCTGACTATTGTAAACGATCAGGTGGATCAGACCTTCCGCTTTATGCATCTCGATAAAGATGGCGCGATCCGTATGGACTGCTCATCTGAATGTGCTATGGCCGGTTTGTTGGCGCTGCGCGATAAGTTCGATCTGGCGTTCGCTAACGATCCTGACTATGACCGCCACGGTATCGTCACTCCGGCGGGGCTGATGAATCCGAACCATTATCTGGCGGTAGCAATCAACTACCTGTTCCAGCATCGTCCGCAATGGGGCAAAGAGGTCGCTGTCGGTAAAACGCTGGTTTCGTCGGCAATGATTGACCGCGTGGTTAACGATCTGGGGCGTAAACTGGTCGAAGTTCCGGTGGGCTTTAAATGGTTTGTTGATGGTCTGTTTGACGGCAGCTTCGGCTTTGGCGGCGAAGAGAGCGCGGGGGGCATCCTTCCTGCGTTTCGACGGTACGCCGTGGTCTACTGATAAAGACGGGATCATCATGTGCCTGCTGGCAGCGGAAATTACTGCCGTCACCGGGAAGAACCCACAGGAGCACTACAACGAGCTGGCTGCCCGTTTTGGTGCGCCGAGCTACAACCGTCTGCAGGCTGGTGCAACGTCGGCACAGAAAGCGGCGCTGTCGAAACTGTCTCCGGAGATGGTCAGCGCCAGTACGCTGGCAGGTGATCCGATCACTGCGCGTCTCACGGCAGCGCCGGGTAACGGTGCGTCGATTGGCGGTCTGAAAGTCATGACTGACAACGGCTGGTTCGCGGCACGTCCGTCGGGTACGGAAGATGCGTACAAAATCTACTGCGAGAGCTTTCTCGGTGAAGAGCATCGTAAGCAGATCGAGAAAGAAGCGGTCGAAATTGTTAGCGAAGTGTTGAAAAACGCCTGAGTTGATAAGCCGCATGCAAAAAGGAGCTGCGAGGCTCCTTTTTTTATTCCCGAACGCTTTTCCCGTTGGCTACCGTTTGATTGCCTGATGGCGCTGCGCTTATCAGGCCTACGCTAGTACGCTGTCGGAAGTTCGCGCGATTACTGGGGGAGCTTATATGCCTGACGCGCTAATAACTTCCAGTCTCCGGCACTGTCTTTTTTTCATCACCAGCATCACGCCGATTTTTACTTCGCCAGGCTTGCCGCTGTCGTTGGTTTTGGCCTCCAGGATATGGCGGACAATCGCGACATCGCCATCAATCTGCACCGTCTGGTCGTTCAGATTCAGGGTTTTAAATTGTGATTTTCCGGTCACGATAGCGTCAACAAATTCGGCGTTATTTTCAATTCTTCCGCTGGAGTGACCATAGCTCAGAGAAGGTAACCCCACCTTTTCCAGACTTGATTTTTCGCCGCTCAACATCGCCTGACGCATGCTTTCTACTGCATCTGTCACCGCGTTAACGTCTGTGCTCTGTGCAAAGCAAGAACTGCTTAACAGCAAGAGCGCCATACAAAAGGTTTTTTTCATGTCCATCTCCTGATAGAGGTTTTCGGTCTTAGTCGACCCCTGAACCAAATAAAACATTGTCACGACATTCAGGAAATAAATAGAACATGCATTCATTAAAAATGAAACTGCGTTTTAATGATGAGTGTCACAGACCGCGAAAAAGGTTAGCGGCGGGCCGGACGAAATGCGGTTAGTATTGTTGATGACGCTTTGCTTATCAGGTTTACGATAACGGTGCGGCTACTGCGGTATGCCGTCGACAGGTTAATGTCTGGCAGTCAATGCGAACCACACATACCGCTTTCATCATCTCTTCGCGATAATGGAACGTTTTTTCTGGTACAACCTGACGCATTATCACGTTCAGGCCGTGTTCCATCTCGCTTCGCTGCCGGACAACGAACGCTCTTCCGCTGGCAATAATACTGGTATATGCGAAGCTATAGTCGCAGGCCTCTTCGGCCTCCATCAGTTGGTGATCACCATCAATCTCGATACTGATTGCCGGATTTCTACGTAACAGACGCATCTTTTTCCCGTTACGTGCGCCGTGGAACCAGAAAGTCCAGTGCCCGTCCTGATACTCATAACCAAAATTGACGGGCACAATATACGGACTGCTCTCATCGTTGAGCGCTATCCGGCAGATCGGGTGATTTTTGATAATGGCGAGAATTTCATCAGGATCGCTGACGATACGTTCTGGATTACTCATGATTGCTGTCTTAACCAGGAAGTTGAGGGAACCGGACCGCAGTGACATGCAGTCCGGGAAGGGGTATTAACTGTGTTTATTTTTCAGCTCAAAGCGTGGCGATACCAGGCCATACAGCGTCCAGCCGAGGAAGGTCACGATGGAACCATACAGCATCGCTTCTTCACCTGAAGAATACAGCGCATAGAAGCTGTACATCGCACCGATGAAGGCGACAAAGTTTGCCATCTTCGCTTTTGACGGCGGAACGTTCGCTACTCTCTGGATGATAACCAGTGCGGCCATCGACAGGATGTATGGGATGATATTCGTGACCACGGCCAGGTTGACCAGCACGTTAAACTGGCTGTTCAGCGACGGGCTGATGGTCATCAGCGATAAACCACTCTGGATGATCACAATCGTCAGCATTCCCTGAACCGGTGCATCGACTTTCGTCACGCGAGAGAAGATTTTCGGGAAATAGCCTTCGTCGGCCGAGGATTTAAACACCTGGGCAATGGTGAACTGCCAGCCCAGCAGTGAACCGCAGCAGGACATGATCATCAGTGCCATGATCACTTTACCCACTTCCGGGGTGAACATCTGTGCAAACGCCAGACCAAACGGCGCCGTAGAGTTGGCCAGATCCATATTTGGCACAATCCCGGCAATCACGTTAGTGGAGACGATGTAGATCACCGCCGCGCCCAGCGTACCGCCCAGTACCGCAATCGGTACGTTCTTCTCCGGGTTTTCCACCACTTCCGCGTTAGCGCAAGCGGATTCCAGACCGAGGAACGCCCACAGCGTCATCGCGATAGAGGAACCGACCGCCGTGAAGAACGGTACGTGATGCGGGTTCCACGAATTGGCGTACAGCGTTGGGCTAAACCAGAACCAGCCGATGATGCACAGGCCGACCACCGGAATGATCACCCCCCCAGACGGTAATGCTACTGATCTGCCCGGTAATGCGCGCACCGCCAAAGTTAGCCACTGTGCAAATCCACAGCACGCCGATTGTGGCAAGACCGATTTGCACCGGGGTGAGGCTCGCGCCAAACAGCTCGGTACCGTAACCCACAGCAGAAATTGCGATGGCGACGTTAGCAATTAACAGCGACACGCCATAGGTGTAGTTCGCCATAAAGTTACCGGATTTACCAAACGCATATTCTGCGTAGCCACCCATCCCGCCGGCTTTACGGCTGAACATTCCGCACTTGGCGAATGCCCAGGCCAACGCCATGGAACCGACAGCGGTCACCAGCCAGGAAATAATTGAAATGGTACCGACTTCAGCCAGTTTGGTCGGCAGCATGATGATCCCGGAACCCATCATATTGACCATGGTCAATATGGTGAGCTGCATCACGCCCATCTTATTGGATTTGGCTTTACTCATAATACTTCTCCTTTCAACAGGCCGTTCTGCGCTTCACGCGGTTTAATCACGTAGCACCACACCTGTTTGCGACCATCACGTTCTTCGATGTACACACCCTGAAGTTCCGGCGCGAAACCGGGCAGCAGGTTGATCCCTTCTTCCAGCGCGCTGAAGTAACGCAGCACCGCACCGCCCCAGACTTCCCCAGGAACCACGCACAGCACGCCCGGCGGGTAAGGGAGCGCGCCTTCCGCGGCAATACGACCTTCGGCTTCGGGCAGTGGCACCAGATCCACTTCACCGCGCAGATAGGCGTAGTTGGCCTCCTGCGGATTCATGCTGACGCGCGGGAAATGCGACTTGCGGAACATCTCTTTTTTGCAGTTGTTTCACGTTGTGACGCGCATACAGATCGTGCATCTCCTGGCACAACTGGCGCAGGGTGTAACCGGCATAACGCGCTTCGTGCTGTTTGTAGATAGACGGCAGTACCTCCGCCAGCGGCGCATCAGACTCCAGCAGTCGCTCGAAGCGCACCAGCAGGGCGACGAGCTGTTGCAGTTTCGCCATGTCTTCCGCCGGGGTCAGCAGGAACAGGATCGAGTTGAGGTCGCATTTTTCCGGTACCACGCCGTTTTCACGCAGGAAGTTGGCGAGGATGGTCGCCGGAACGCCAAAGGTGTCGTATTCGCCATTACGTGCGTTGATGCCCGGCGTGGTCAGCAGCAGTTTGCAGGGGTCAACAAAGTACTGATGCTCGGCGTAACCTTCGAACGCATGCCAGTGTTCACCGGGTACGAAGTGGAAGAAACGCAGATCGTTGGCGATTTCTGCGGTCGGGTATGACTGCCACGGTTTACCCTCAACCAGTTCCGGAACAAACGGACGGATATGATGGCAGTTATCAAGGATCAGTTTACGGGCGTCGATACCGTTGGCGACACAGTCCATCCACATATTGCGTCCACTGACGCCTTCGTGCATTTTGGCGTTAATATCCAGCGCGGCAAACAGCGGATAGAACGGGCTGGTGGAGGCGTGCATCATGAACGCGTTATTCATGCGTTTATGCGGCACATAGCGCGACTGACCTTTGATATGGCTGTCTTTTTTTGTGAATTTGCGAGGTCTGGGAGAAACCGGCCTGTTGTTTATGCACGGACTGCGTCACAAGAATACCCGGATCGTTTTCGTTCAGTTCCAGCAGGAGTGGAGAACAGTCTGCCATCATCGGGATAAACTGCTCATAGCCCACCCAGGCGGAGTCGAACAGGATGTAATCGCAAAGGTGACCAATCTTATCCACCACCTGACGGGCGTTATAAATCGTGCCGTCGTAGGTGCCCAACTGGATAACAGCAAGACGGAATGGACGTGCGTCGCGAGCCCGTTGCGGCGCCACTTCGCTGACCAGTTCGCGCAAGTAATTCTCTTCAAAGCAGTGGGCATCGATCCCGCCGATAAAGCCGTACGGGTTACGTGCGGTTTCCAGATAGACCGGCGTTGCGCCCGCCTGTAACAGTGCACCGTGGTGGTTTGACTTATGGTTGTTGCGGTCAAAGAGCACCAGATCGCCCGGGGTCAGCAGCGCGTTCAGCACCACTTTGTTAGATGAAGAGGTTCCGTTTAACACAAAGTAGGTTTTATCGGCATTAAACACTTTCGCCGCGTGTTGCTGAGCGATGCACGGCGCGCCTTCATGGATCAGCAAATCGCCCATTGCCACGTCAGCATTGCACAGGTCGGAACGAAAAAGCGTTTCGCCGAAATATTCCACGAACTGGTTGCCTGCCGGGTGACGGCGGAAAAACTCGCCGCCCTGATGTCCGGGGCAGTCGAAGGCGCTGTTTCCCTGGTTTACATAATCAACCAGCGCGCGGAAGAACGGTGGTCGTAATTGTGTTTCGTAATGACTGGCTGCCGTTTCTAACTGACGACCGTAGAAAGCGGTACGGGCTTCATTGCATTCGAATACGCCCGAAATGCGCGGCAGATGTTCTGCCGGAACGCGCTCTTCTTCTTCGGTTGCGATAAATACCGGAATACCGTATCCGGTTGCGTCAATTTCATCGAGTTTTCCACGTTCAATATCATTGACAGACAACACCACGGCAGCGACATCAATAAAATTACTTTCATCAACATTCACAATCGTGCGTTGCGTTGAAAAACAGTCAGGGCAAGAACGACTCACGGCAATTTTTAATTCAGACATTTTCATCTCTTTATTTTTCAGATAATAGCAGGTCCTCAATTTCCCGAATGAGAAACTGATAACGCCGGAATAAAAGCAAAGTCTGTCCCCTGATAAATAAATCAGTGAATTGCTTTTTTCAGGATGCAAAAAACCTCACCTGTCCGGTCACAGGCAAATCAAGGTTTAAGCAGTGTGAGCACTATGAGATACAGGCGTAAGCCTGCGATACAGCGAGTCAGGAAGACCTGTATGCTGGAGTGCCCTTAGTCGAAAGACTAACGGGCATTAAAGAAATGAAAGTCAAAACTATTACGGTGGGCAAACATCATAATATGTGTTGTCCGCCTGATATGTGGCATAGTACGGCTATTGTTTTCCATTTTGATTACCTTTCCTTTATCAGTAGAAGGTGAAGATATTTTATCCAGGAAAACGGCCTAATCCGTGAAGGAGATCAATAAAAAACGATCATTCTCAAAATATTTAGTCGTTTTTACTGCATGGTCGGCGATAAGATATCATTTTGTTTATTATTTGTTATAACTCTGTATTTATTAATTTTGTGGAAAATCTTAAATTCCCGAAATAATATAATTTAGGGAAAGTAAGAATAATGGAAATTAATTTTTAGTTTTATTTAAAAATAATGAATAACCATTCATGGCATAAAACGATAACCAATCCCGGTTTCGGTAATGAAATGACGTGGTCGCGCCGGATCCTGCTCCAGTTTCTGGCGCAGGTGACCCATATAAATACGCAGATAATGGCTATGTTCAACGGCGTTCGGTCCCCAGACCTGATTCAATAACTGGCGCTGGGTCAGCACTTTTCCGGCGTTGTTAAGCAAGACGGCCAGGAGACGAAACTCAATCGGCGTCAGATGGATCTCCGTTTCGCCGCGATGAATCAAGTGGGCGGCGAGATCGACTACCACATCGGAAAAGCGTACTACCGGCTCAGGAGAGGGGGTCGCAGAATGACGCCGCAGAGCGACGCGCAAGCGCGCCTGCAGTTCGCCAATGCCAAATGGTTTACTCAGATAATCGTCGGCGCCAGCGTCGAGCGCGGCAATTTTATCGCTCTCTTCGCTACGTGCAGAGAGTACGATCACCGGGACGGCGCTCCACTGTCGCAGGTCGCGTATGAAATCGATGCCGTCACCATCCGGCAGGCCGAGATCGAGAATGATGAGATCGGGCTTACGCGTTGCCGCCTCCAGCAAACCGCGCTGAAGCGTCTCGGCTTCGAACACGCGCAAGCCATCGGCTTCCAGCGCGGTGCGCAGAAAGCGGCGAATGGCTTGCTCATCTTCAACAATCAGAACGTTTGTCACATATCCTCATGAAAATCTTCAAGTTCTGGCGGGGCTTCTTGCGCCAGTGTAACACGAAAACAGGCACCGCCCTGGGGGGCGATTATAGACGGCAATGGTCCCGCCGTGTACTTCGACAATTGCCCGACAAATGGCCAGCCCCAGCCCGACCCCCGGCACGGCGGACTCTTTGTTGCCCCGGGCGAATTTATCGAAAACAGACTGTTCCTGACCCTGTGGAATACCCGGCCCATTATCCCAGACGTCAAGTTGCAGATGGTCGCTCTCAACCTGCGCGTCAATGCCGATCTGCGCCTGCGGTCCGGCGTATTTGATGGCATTTTCCAGCAGGTTTATCAGCACCCGCTCGAACAGGGGACCATCCACATGAATCAGCGTCAGCGGCGCGGGCAGGGAAAGATTGATCGGGTGAAGCAAACCCGGCTCCAGCATTTTCAGCGCGCTACCGACGACTTCTTCCAGCGTCAACCACTCTTTTTTAAGGTTGAAGCCGCCGGACTGAATGCGTGCCATATCCAGCAGATTGTTAACCAGTCGCGTGGTGTTAAGCACGTGCTGGCGAATTTCGCTGGCCTGTCTGGCGTGCGGGGAACCTTCACTGGCGAGGTCGAGCGTGAGGATTTCCGCCTGACCAAACAGCACGGTGAGCGGGGTACGCAGGTCGTGAGAAAGCGCGGCGAGCAGGGCGTTACGCAGGCTTTCCCGCTCACTTGCCATTCGCGCCAGCTCTTCGCTGGCCGTTAAGGTCAGCCGTTCCAGCGCGTTTGCCACCAGCAGGGTGAAGGTTTCCAGCAGACGCTGCTGTTCGGGAATCATCAACTGGCGCAGATTGCCGGGTTCGACAACCACCAGTCCGTGCGTTTTGTCGGCGCTGCGTAACGGCAGGATCTGGTACGGCACGCCGGGGAGTGTGTCGGTGCCAGCGCCCGCCGGTAACCCTTTGTCAAAACTCCAGCGAGCGATCGCATCATCCCAGGGAGTCATTCCCTGTTGATGGGTGAGGGCGTTCAGCTTGCCGTCTTTGTCCGGCAGCAGGATCTGGCTGCGGGCATGAAACGTCGAAGCAATAAATTGCTCGCTGGTGGAGGCGATATCTTTTTCACTGCGTCCCATTGCCAGCGCTTTCGACATCTCATAAAGATGACGGGTACGCTGTTCCCGGTATCGCGCCACGCGCGCCTGGTAGCGTACCCCCCGCCGTCAGATTGCCGACGAGCAGCCCCACCGTCAGCATGACGCCAAAAGTGAGTAAATACTGCACGTCCGAGACGGCGAGCGTGCCGCGAGGGGCAATAAAAAACAGATCAAAACTGACGACGCTGATAACCGTGGCAAATACCGATGGCCAGCGGCCATAGAAAAGGGCAATCACCACCACGCCGAGCAGATAGAGCATCACCAGGTTTGCGGCATCAAAGGCCGCCAGCCACTGGCTGGCAATAAACGTCGTCAGCGCACAGAGCGCAACAGCAACCAGGCAGCCCTGAATTTGTACCCGCCACTTGTCCTTAAAGGCGCGGGTGTCGGGCAGTGACGACAACGTCCGGACCGGTGACTCATCGAGGGCGACCACCATCAAATCCAGTTCAGGGGCGCGTTTCGCCAGCCGATCGGCAAAGGATTCCCGATGCCACCAACGCCGTGTCGTGCCACGACCCAGCACGATTTTCCCAAGATTGTGTTCGCGGGCGTAGCGGACCACCGCTTTGTCTTCGCTGGGATCGGAAAGTGTGGCGGTTTCCGCACCTAACTCTTGTGCCAGTCGCAGGGCGTGCAGAATATCGCGTCGTTGCTTTTCGGGCAGACGATGCAGCGCCGGTGTTTCGACGTAGACGGCATGCCAGACGCTGCCCAGCCGTGATGCCAGCCGTGCGGCGGTACGCACCAGTTTTTCACTGCCGGTGTTATGCCCGATGCACAACAGGATCGCGTCACGGGTATGCCAGACTTTCTCTTCCCCCGGACGCCCGCGCCAGGCGCGCATCTGATCGTCCACACGATCTGCGGTGCGGCGTAGCGCCAGCTCGCGCAGCGCGATTAAATTGCCCTTACGAAAGAAGTGTTCGATGGCGCGTTCAGCCTGACCGGCAATATAGACTTTGCCCTCTTTCAGGCGCTGGCGCAGATCGTCAGGCGGCAGGTCGACCAGCACCACTTCGTCGGCGGCATCAAAAAAAGGGATCCGGCACGGTTTCTCGCACCTGAATCCCCGTCACACCGCTGACCACGTCGTTCAGGCTTTCCAGATGCTGCACGTTAACCGTCGTAAAAACGTCGATACCGGCATCAAGCAGCTCTTCAATGTCCTGCCAGCGCTTGGGATGGCGCGAACCTGGCGCATTACTGTGCGCCAGTTCATCCATTAAGATCAGCGCCGGGCGGCGGGCAAGCGCCGTGTCGAGATCGAACTCGCTGATATGACGCCCGTGACGCGCATGGCGTTTCAGCGGCAGAATGCTAAGACCCTCCAGCAGGGCGGCCGTCTCTTTGCGTCCGTGGGTCTCAACCACGCCAATCAGAATATCCAGCCCCTGGGCACGTAGCCGTTGGGCCTCGGCCAGCATGGCCCAGGTTTTCCCCACGCCCGCGCAGGCGCCGAAGAAAATTTTCAGTTTTCCCCGATGCGGGGCAACCGCCTGCTCAAGCAGGCGATCGGGGTCGGGGCGTAGCGGTTCATTCTTCGCCATTCATGCTGTCCAGCGCTAAATTGAGTTCGACAATATTTACGACCGGTTCACCGATAAAGGTCACCAGCGGTTTCTGCGTGTATTCTGCAACCCGTTGCGTCACCTGTTCAATGGTGAGATGTCGGGCCTGCGCCACGCGGGGGGATTTGCCACGCCACCGCCGCAGGCGTCAGGCTGTAGTCCAGACCGCTCGCGGAGGCGGTAACCAGTTCCACCGGTACGCGACGACTGGCCTGCGGGTTGGCGGCGCGCAGGGCGGCGATCCGGCTTTGCAGCAGTTTATCCAGTTCCGGGTTACTGGCGGCGAGATTACTGCCGCCGGATGCCATGGGATTATAGGGCATTTCAGCGGTGGCTGAAGGTCGTCCCTGGAAATAGCCTTCAGAGGTAAAGTTCTGCCCGATCAGCGCAGAACCCCGCACGCCATGCTCATCCCGAATCAGTGAACCGTTGGCCTGATGCGGGAACCACCATTGCCCCAGCGCGGTGGTCAGCAGCGGATACACGCCGCCCGTCAGCAGCAGCAGGAAAATCATTGTTGAAAACAACGGACGTAAACCTTGCATTGAGCACCTCATACCAGACCCAGCAGGGTCAGCAGTAAATCAATCACTTTGATGCCGATAAACGGTACCACCAGACCACCCAGACCGTAGATCCACAGGTTACGACGCAGCATGGCGGAGGCGGAGAGCGGTTTATAACTCACGCCTTTCAGCGCCAATGGGATCAGAAAGACAATGATCAGGGCGTTAAAGATCACCGCGCTCAGAATGGCCGAGTCCGGCGAATGCAGACGCATGATGTTCAGCGCATTCAGTTGCGGATAGGTCGCGGCGAACGCGGCGGGAATAATCGCGAAATACTTTGCTACGTCATTGGCGATACTAAAAGTGGTCAGTGAACCCCGCGTCATCAGCATCTGTTTGCCGATGTGCACCACTTCAATCAGCTTGGTCGGGTTGGAATCGAGATCGACCATGTTGCCCGCTTCTTTGGCCGCCTGGGTTCCGGAGTTCATCGCAACTGCCACATCAGCCTGCGCCAGCGCCGGGGCGTCGTTGGTACCATCACCGGTCATCGCCACTAAACGACCTTCCGCCTGGTACTGGCGGATGAGCGCCAGCTTGGCTTCCGGTGTCGCTTCGGCAAGAAAGTCATCCACGCCCGCTTCGGCGGCAATGGCGGCAGCCGTCAGACGGTTATCGCCGGTGATCATCACCGTTTTAATGCCCATTTTGCGTAGCTGAGCAAAGCGTTCTTTGATCCCGCCTTTAACAATATCTTTCAGCGCAATGACGCCTAATACGCGAGAGCCTTCCACCACCACGAGCGGCGTGGCGCCCAGACGGGCGACGCTATCGACTTTTTGCTCAACATCCGCCGGGAACTGGCCGCCGCAGGCCTCAACGTGGCGACGGATGGCGTCGACGGAACCTTTACGAATCATCCGGTTGTCGATGTTAATGCCGCTCATCCGGCTCTGGGCGGTAAAGGGGACGAAGGTCGCATGCAGCGACTGGACATCGCGCTCACGCAGGTTAAAGCGCTGCTTGGCGAGGATCACGATGCTACGGCCTTCCGGCGTCTCATCGGCTAACGACGAGAGCTGCGCGGCGTCGGCCAGCGTTTTTTCATCGACACCCTGCGCAGGCAGGAAGTCCGAGGCCTGGCGGTTTCCCAGCGTTATGGTGCCGGTTTTGTCCAGTAGCAACACGTCCACGTCGCCCGCCGCTTCCACCGCCCGTCCGCTGGTGGCGATAACGTTGGCGCCAAGCATACGGCTCATCCCGGCGACGCCAATCGCGGAGAGCAACCCGCCGATTGTCGTTGGGATCAGGCAAACCAACAGGGCGACCAGCACCGTGACGCTGACTGCATGACCGCCCCAGGCAGAAAACGGCCACAGCGTGGCGGTTGCCAACAAAAAAGACAATCGTCAGGGCTGTCAGCAGAATGGTCAGGGCAATCTCGTTGGGCGTTTTACGGCGCTGGGCGCCTTCGACCATCGCGATCATCCGGTCAAGGAAGGTTTCACCGGGGTTCACGCTACATTCGATCACCAGCCAGTCAGAGAGAATGCGCGTACCGCCGGTTACCGAGGCGAAATCACCGCCGGATTCGCGGATCACCGGCGCGGACTCCCCGGTGATGGCGCTTTCATCCACAGAGGCGCCGCCTTCAATGACTTCACCGTCGCAGGGAATAATATCGCCTGCTTCCACCAGTACGATGTCGCCTTTGCGTAGCTCATCGGCCGGGACGTGGTCCATCTTCGCACCATATTTCGGCTCGCGCAGTTTGCGGGCAAAGGCCGTCTTTTTCACCCCTTTGAGGCTGCTGGCCTGCGCTTTACTGCGCCCCTCGGCGAGCGCTTCGGCAACGTTAGCGAACAGTACGGTGACCCACAGCCACAGGCTGATGGCGCCGGTAAACAGCGCGTTACCAGACATCTGTCCGGTCGCCATGGCAATGGAAATCAGGGTGGTCAGCAGGCTGCCAATCCAGACGATGAACATCACCGGATTGCGCCACTGGGTATGAGGACTCAGTTTTTTCACGGCGTCCATCAGCGCCTGAGCGACCAGAGACGGTTCGAACAGCGCCAGTTGTTTGCGACTCATAACATTGTGCTCCGCATCGCTTAGCGTAAGGAAAGGTGTTCAGCGACTGGGCCAAGCGCCAGTGCAGGAATAAAGGTCAGGGCGCCGACTAACAGCACCGTGCCGATCAGTAAACCGACAAACAGCGCGCCGTGCGTCGCCAGGGTGCCAGGACTGGCCGGTTGGCTCTTTTTCGCCACCAGCGATCCAGCAATTGCCATCACCGGAATGATGACCCCGAAGCGACCAACAAACATGCAGAACGCCAGCAGACAGTTCCAGAACGGCGTATTAGCACTTAGCCCCCCAAAGGCGCTACCGTTGTTGTTGGCAGCCGAAGAAACGGCATACAGCACCTCGCTAAACCCGTGCGGACCAGGGTTGAGCATGGCGCTGCGCCCCGCGTCGGTCATCATGGCGAGCGCAGTGCCGAGCAGAACCAGTGCAGGCGTCACCAGAATCGCCAGTGCGGTCATTTTCATCTCACGAACGTCGATCTTTTTTGCCCAGATATTCCGGCGTACGCCCAATCATCAGTCCGGCGATAAACACCGCCAGCAGCACGAACAGCAGCATGCCGTAAAGACCCGAACCAACGCCGCCGAACACCACTTCGCCAATCTGCATCAGCCACATTGGCACCATGCCGCCGAGAGCAGTCATTGAATCGTACATGGCGATCACCGCCCCGCAGGAGGCTGCTGTCGTCACCACCGCAAACAGGCTGCTTACCAGCACGCCAAAGCGGCTCTCTTTGCCTTCCATATTGAGACTGGAATCCGCGCCAAATTGCAGCAGATGGGGGTTGCCCTGAACTTCCGCCCACATCACCACCGCCACGCAGACGATGAAGATGAGCGACATAGCCCACAGCAGCATTCGTCCCTGACGGCGATCGCCTGCCGCGTCGCCAAAGGCGAAACAGAGCGCGGTGGGAATTAAAAAAGATCGCCAGCATCTGCACCAGGTTGGTCAGCGCAGTCGGGTTTTCAAACGGATGCGCAGAGTTAGCGTTAAAGAAGCCGCCGCCGTTAGTGCCGAGCATTTTGATGGCTTCCTGTGACGCTACCGGCCCCATCGGCAGCAGTTGCTGCACGCCTTCCAGCGAGGTGAAGGGCTGATAGGGCAGCACGTTTTGCAGAGTGCCTTGCTGAATAAAGAACAGCGCAATTACCAGCGCGATGGGGCATAAGATCCATAGCGTAATACGCACCAGGTCGACCCACGCATTGCCCAGCGTGCTCACGCTCTGGCGGGTAAACGCGCGGATCAGCGCGAATACCACCGCAATGCCGGTCGCGGCAGACAGGAAGTTTTGTACCGTCAGCCCGGCCATCTGGCTGAAATAGCTTAAGGTGGTTTCCCCACTGTATGCCTGCCAGTTAGTATTGGTGACAAAGCTCACCGCCGTATTAAGCGCCAGATGCCAGGGCAAACCGGGCAACTGCTGTGGATTGAACGGCAGGAGGTTCTGCGCCAGCAGCATCACAAACAGGATCGCCAGCCCCAGAACATTCAGTCCGAGGATCGCCAGCAGATATTGTTTCCAGTTCATCTCGTCTGACGAAATGCCCAGACCGCGCCACAGCAGGCGCTCAACACCCGACGTAGCGGGTAGCGAATGATTGTTGATCAGCCGTGCCAGCCCCGCGCCTAGCGGCCTGGCGAGTACGAATAAAATCACCAGAAAACTGGCAATAAGTAAAAATCCTTGCGCAGCCATCAGAATGCCTCCGCATGGAGTAATGCATACACCAGATAACCCAATAATAAAAAAATCAGCACGATGCCGATTATCACGCCTGCACTCACAGTGCACCTCCCGTGGCTTAAAGGTGATAAACAGAGCGTAAATATCTGCCTGCAAAGATTTCGCAAAATCGGCGGCTGCGGTGTAAAAAAAGTATAAAAATGGCAAAGACCATTATTTAACTAATGATTAGTATTAATTTAACTTTCTTGTAACTTAATTACGGAATGAATGTAAATAAAGCCTAAATAACTAAAATTAAGTGGTCGGATGAGTAGTAAAATTACACGCAAAGCGGTACTATTTTCAGCAGATAACCAAATTAATTTTACCGGTGATGATTACCGGCCAGATAAAGGGGAGAAGATCATGGAGTTGTACAAAGAATATCCAGCACATGTTATTTTGTTACGCCGTACTTTCGCCGTCGTGGCTGGGGTTCTGGCGCTGCCGGTGATGTTGTTCTGGAAAGACCGCGCCCGTTTTTACAGCTATTTGCATCGCGTCTGGTCTAAAACCAGCGATAAGCCGGTGTGGATGGATCAGGCTGAGAAAGCCACCTGCGATTTCTACTAACAGAATCGCGCTCTGAAAAACCGCCAACAGCAATGTGGCGGTTTTTTTTGTATCTTATGGCTACACTTAATCAGAAATGGAAAAGGAGTCGTCATGAGCGAGAAAATCCCTGTTGGCATCAGTGCTTGTTTGTTAGGGGGAGGCGGTTCGCTTTGACGGTGGACATAAACGCCTGACCTTTGCGGTAGAAGAGTTGTCGCCGTGGGTTCAGTTTGAACCGGTCTGCCCTGAAATGGCGATAGGTTTGCCAGTGCCGCACCCTGCGCTGCGTCTGGTGAAAACGGACGGTGCGACTGCGCTACGGTTTAGCGATAAGCGAGAGGGCGATTTAACGCAAGCGATGACCGCCTTCAGCGAGCAACGCGTTAGCCGTTTCGAACATCTCTGCGGCTATATTGTTTGTGCAAAATCCCCCCAGTTGCGGCATGGAGCGCGTGCGCGTGTATGACGCGGAGGGAAAAAACAATCGCAAAGCCGGGCGCGGCATCTACACCACAGTGCTGATGGCGCGTTATCCGTGGCTTCCTGTGGAAGAAGATGGCCGTTTGCAGGATCCGCATATCCGGGAAAACTTTGTCGAACGACTGTATGCCCTGCATGAGCTGAACGGCATCCGCCAGCAAGGGCTGACGCGCGGCGCGCTAATTGATTATCACAGCCGTTACAAGCTGTTGCTGTTGGCCCATTCACAGCCGGAATATCGTGAGCTGGGGCGCTTTGTCGCCGCCATCCACGAATGGGACAGTCTCGAGGCGTTTTTCGTTGAATACCGTCAACGCCTGATGCATCTCATGTCGCATCATGCGACGCGACGTAACCACACCAACGTGCTCATGCATGTTCAGGGATATTTCCGTAAACAGCTCAATGCCCGTCAGCGGCAAGAACTCACCTCTCTCATCGAGGGTTACCGGCGCGCCACGCAACCCTTGCTTGCACCCGTCACGCTCCTCAAACACTATATGGCGGAATATCCGGATGCGTACCTCTGCGGGCAGCGCTATTTTGATCCCTGGCCGGAAGCCCTGCGTCTGCGCTACGGGAGTTGAGTTTTTACTTTCAGGAGTGTTATGTCCACCCATCTGGTCTGGTTTCGTCGCGATCTCCGTCTGCATGACAATCTTGCCCTCGCCGCCGCCTGTCGTCACCGGACGGCGCGCGTCGTGGCGCTCTTTATCTCCACGCCTGAACAGTGGGCGAATCACACGATGTCGCCGCGTCAGGCCGCTTTTATCCAGGTCCAGCTAAATGCCTTACAGCAGGCGCTGGCGGAAAAAGGCATTCCGCTGCTGTTTGAGGAAGTCGACGACTTCACGGCCAGCATTGAAACGGTGAAATCGGTGTGCGAAAAGCATGACGTCAGCCACCTGTTTTATAACTATCAGTATGAAGTGAACGAGCGTGAACGCGATGCGGCGGTAGAGAAGGCGCTACCGCATATCGTTTGCGAAGGGTTTGATGACAGCGTGATTCTGCCGCCAGGTGCGGTGATGACTGGCAATCACGAGATGTATAAAGTCTTCACGCCGTTTAAAAACGCGTGGTTAAAACGGCTAAAGGAGGGGATGCCGGAGTGCGTATCCGCCCCGGCCCGCCGGGAGAACGGGATCGTTTCTTCCGCGCTGTTACCGATTAACCTTCATTACCCGCAGCAGGAATTCGACCCCGTCCTTTTTCCCGCCGAGGAGAAAGCCGCGATTGCCCGGCTGCGCCAGTTTTGCCAGCAGGGGGGCGGGGGGAGTATGAAGAACGACGTGACTTCCCGGCCATTGAGGGGACCAGTCGTTTATCCGCCAGTCTGGCGACCGGCGGCTTATCACCGCGCCAGTGTCTGCATCGTCTGTTGGCCGAACAGCCACAGGCGCTCGAAGGCGGCGCGGGCAGCGTCTGGCTGAACGAACTTATCTGGCGTGAGTTTTATCGCCATCTGATGACATATCATCCCAAACTGTGCAAACACCGCCCCTTTATTCTCTGGACGGATCGCGTGCGCTGGAGAGAGAGTGAAAGCGATTTACAGGCCTGGCAGGAAGGTAAAACGGGTTATCCGATTGTCGATGCGGCGATGCGGCAACTGAACGCCACCGGCTGGATGCACAATCGTCTGCGGATGATCACCGCCAGCTTCTTGGTCAAAGATCTGCTGATCGACTGGCGCCTGGGCGAGCGCTATTTTATGTCGCAACTGATTGATGGCGATCTCGCTGCCAATAACGGCGGCTGGCAGTGGGCGGCCTCCACCGGCACCGACGCTGCGCCCTATTTCCGCATTTTTAACCCGACAACGCAGGGGGAAAAATTCGACAGCGACGGTGAGTTTATCCGCCAGTGGCTCCCTGAGCTGCGCAATGTCCCCGGCAAAGCGGTTCACGAGCCGTGGACATGGGCGACGAAAGAGGGCATTTCGCTCGACTATCCGCAGCCGATTGTCGATCACAAACAGGCGCGCCAGCAGACGCTTGCCGCTTATGAAGCGGCGCGAAAAAGCTGACGTTCGCGATGCATTTTGACGAGCGCAAAACGTGATGATGGTTTCTTGACAGCGTCTGGAATTGTCTATCGACGAACAGGCGCAGTGACGCTATGTTAACGGAGTGCATAAATAAACAAGGGATCGATGATGAAAAACACCGAACTGGAACAGCTGATCAACGAGAAGCTGAACAGCGCCGCCATCAGTGACTACGCGCCTAACGGTTTGCAGGTTGAAGGTAAAGAGACGGTGCAAAAAATCGTCACTGGTGTGACCGCCAGCCAGGCATTACTGGATGAAGCGGTGCGTCTGGAGGCTGATGCCGTCATCGTTCATCATGGTTATTTCTGGAAAGGCGAATCGCCGGTTATCCGCGGCATGAAGCGTAATCGTCTGAAAACGCTGTTAGCGAATGACATTAACCTCTACGGCTGGCATCTCCCACTCGATGCCCACCCGGAACTGGGTAACAACGCGCAACTGGCGACCCTGCTGGGCATCACCGTGATGGGTGAAATCGAGCCGCTGGTTCCCTGGGGCGAACTGACGATGCCGGTCCCTGGGCTGGAACTGGCGTCGTGGATTGAAGCGCGCCTGGGTCGCAAACCGCTGTGGTGTGGCGATACTGGTCCGGATACCGTGAAACGCGTTGCCTGGTGTACCGGTGGCGGGCAAAGCTTTATCGATAGCGCCGCCCGGTATGGCGTCGACGCCTTTATTACCGGCGAAGTCTCCGAGCAAACCATTCACTCCGCCCGCGAGCAGAATCTGCATTTTTACGCCGCCGGACACCATGCTACCGAGCGCGGCGGGATCCGTGCGCTCAGTGAATGGCTGACGGAGAACACCGATCTGGATGTGACATTTATTGATATTCCCAACCCGGCATAACCCGCCTCATAAGGGCTATTTACTTGCCATTCTGGCCCTGGGCAGTGCTCAAAATCCTCACGTACTCCCTGTACGCTCCGGTTTTTGCGCGCTGTCCGAGTCCAGACTGGCTGCGACAATAACGCCTGATGAAGCGGGTGGTAAAAACAAGAGGAACGCAAGTGCAACGAGCGCGTTGTTATCTGTTAGGTGAAACGGCGGTGGTGCTGGAGCTTGAGCCGCCGGTGACGCTGGCGAGTCAGAAACGTATCTGGCGACTGGCGCAGCGTCTGGTCGAGATACCCAATGTGGTTGAAGCCATTCCCGGAATGAACAATATCACGGTGATCCTGCGTGACCCGAAAACGCTGGCGCTGGATGCCATTGAGCGTCTGCAGCGCTGGTGGGAAGAGAGTGAGGCGCTGGAGCCTGATTCGCGCTATATCGAAATTCCGGTGACCTACGGCGGCGCAGGTGGTCCCGATCTGGCGGACGTTGCCCGCCACAGCGGCCTGAGCGAAAAGCAGGTGGTGGAACTGCACGCGTCGGTCGAGTACGTGGTCTGGTTTTTAGGTTTTCAGCCGGGATTCCCGTATCTCGGCAGCTTACCGGAACAACTGCACACGCCAAGACGCGCAGAGCCGCGTCTGATGGTCCCGGCGGGGTCGGTGGGTATTGGCGGACCGCAAACCGGCATTTATCCGCTGCCCACGCCGGGCGGCTGGCAGTTGATTGGTCATACTTCGCTGCCACTGTTTGATCCTAAACGTGAAGAACCTGTTCTCCTGCGCCCTGGCGATAGCGTGCGCTTTATCCCGCAGAAGGAGGGGGGTATGCTGAATATCATTCGCGCAGGAATGTACACCTCCGTTCAGGATGGTGGTCGTCACGGTTTTCGCCAGTCCGGCGTTAGCCACTGCGGCGCGCTGGATCAACCCGCGATGCAAATCGCCAACCTGCTGGTGGGCAATGAGGCCAGTGCGGCGGTGCTGGAAATTACGCTTGGACAACTGGTTGTGGAGTTTGAAACCGACAGCTGGTTTGCCCTGACCGGTGCGGGATGTGAAGCGAAACTGGATAATCACCCCGTCTGGACGGGCTGGCGCCTGCCGGCGAAAGCGGGCCAGCGTCTGGCGCTGAAGCGTCCGCAGCATGGCGTACGCAGCTATCTCGCTGTTGCGGGCGGCATTGACGTGCCGGAAGTGATGGGGTCATGCAGTACCGATCTTAAAGTCGGTATTGGCGGGCTGGAAGGGCGCTTGCTCAAAGATGGTGATCGACTGGCAATCGGTCAACCCCGACGCCCGTTCAGGGAAGCCCGAGGGGTAAAACAGCTGCTGTGGGGGGAATCGTATTCGGGCGTTGCCAGGGCCGGAGTATCACGAGTTTGACCCGGTTTCCCAGGAATCCTTCTGGCGTTCGCCGTGGCATCTTAGCCCGCAGAGTAACCGGATGGGCTACCGGTTACAGGGACAACAACTGGTACGTACGACCGATCGGGAACTGGTGTCACACGGTTTACTGCCTGGTGTGATTCAGGTTCCGCACAACGGCCAGCCGATCGTGTTGATGAATGATGCCCAGACGACCGGCGGCTATCCGCGCATCGCCTGTATTATCGAGGCTGACATGTACCATCTGGCGCAGATTCCGCTCGGTCAACCTATTCACTTTGTTCAGTGTTCGCTGGAGGAGGCGCTGAAAGCGCGTCAGGACCAACAGCGCTATCTCGAACAACTCACCTGGCGACTCAGTGATGAAGATTGATTTAAATGCAGACCTCGGCGAAGGCTGCGCCAGCGATGGAGAGCTGTTGACTCTGGTCTCATCGGCCAATATCGCCTGCGGCTTTCACGCTGGCGATGCGCAAACCATGCTGGCGAGCGTGCGTGAGGCGCTGAAAAATGGCGTTGCCATTGGCGCGCATCCGAGCTTTCCGGATCGGGAAAATTTTGGCCGCACGGCAATGACCCTGCCGCCGGAAACGGTCTATGCGCAAACGCTGTATCAGATTGGCGCACTGGCGGCGATAGCCCGGGCGGAAGGAGGCGTGATGCGCCACGTTAAACCGCATGGCATGCTCTACAACCAGGCGGCAAAAGATCCACAGCTGGCGGATGCCATTGCCAAAGCGGTATACGCCTGTGATTCGGCGTTAATTCTGGTCGGCCTGGCGGGAAGCGAACTTGTCCGCGCCGGGGAGCGCTATGGTCTCGCCACCCGACAGGAGGTGTTCGCCGATCGCGGTTATCAGGCGGACGGCAGTCTGGTGCCGCGTAGCCAACCGGGCGCTTTGATTGAAGACGAAGAACACTCGCTGGCGCAAACGCTGGAGATGGTAGAAACCGGTCGCGTAAAAAAGCATTACCGGTGAATGGACACGCGTGGTCGCGCAAACGGTCTGTATTCACGGGGATGGCGAGCACGCACTCGCCTTCGCACGACGTTTACGCGCGGCGTTTGAAGCTCGCAGTGTCGATATTGTTGCATAAATATACTGACGCAGCCTCCACGGAGGGGCTGCGCATATAAAGACACCACAACAAAACACAACATACAGGAATGGATTATGGGAGACGCAGTCACTCTCTGGCCACTGATGGGCATCGCCGTCATTGTGGTTGGATTTCTTTTACGTTTTAACCCGGTGCTGGTGGTGATTGTCGCCGGGATCGTCACCGGACTGGCGGCGCAAATGCCGATCGCCACGATCCTCGAAAAACTGGGCGAAGGTTTTCTCAACACCCGTAACCTGCCGTTCATTCTGCTGATCCCGCTGGCGGTTATTGGCCTGCTTGAGCGTCACGGCCTGAAAGAACGCGCCCAGACGTGGATTGCTAAAATTCGAAGCGCCACGTCCGGCCGCTTGCTGATTGTATATCTGTTTATTCGTGAAGCCACCGCTGCGCTGGGGCTGACCAGCCTGGGCGGTCATCCGCAAATGGTGCGTCCGTTGTTAGCGCCTATGGCGGAAGGGGCCGCGGAGAAAACGTACGGAGCATTGCCCGGCGCGGTGCGCTACCGTCTGCGAGCCATGTCGGCGGCGACGGATAACGTGGGCCTCTTCTTTGGTGAGGATATTTTTGTCGCTTTCGGCGCGATTATCTTCATGCACAACTTTATGCTGGAGTCCGGCGGCATTCAGACCGAACCGCTGCACATTGCCCTGTGGGGGGATCCCTACGGCCCTGTGCGCCTTTTTGATCCATGGTACGCGCCTGTGGCGGCTGGATAATTATCTACAACGCGAAATGGCGAAAGCCGGTTCTGTTGACTCCCACAAAGGAGAGGCGCAATGAATTTTCAACAAAGCTACCTCTACTGGCTGGCGGGGATCGTGCTGCTGATTGTCGCCATCATGTCCTGGCGGGACAAAGCCAATCCACGTCGACTGACGACCGGGTTGTTCTGGGGTGTGTACGGACTGTTGTTTCTGCTGGGCGACTGGACGTATCAACTGGTGGGTGACAAACGTACGGTCAACATTGCCGTCGGCGTTGCGGTGGTGCTCATGGCGTTGATCGCCGGTTTTGGCGGCGTGAAGTTGGGCAGTTATCATCAACGCACCCGCGAGCAGCGGGAAGAGAGCGCCACGCGCCTGGGAAACCGCCTGTTTTATCCGGCGCTGGCTATTCCGGTCGTCACCGTGATTGGTGTGCTGATGTTCAACCACATTCCGGGCTTGCAGGAAAACCTTTTTGGACCGGGTAATCATGCCATGCTGGTGACGCTGTTCTCGATGACTGCAGGCTCACTGATAGGCCTGGGCATGGCTATCAAAATGACCCATGAGAAGGTGCACCAGCCGATTCAGGAGGCGCGCCGTCTGCTGGATTCCATCGGCTGGGCATTTATTCTGCCGCAGATCCTCGCCACGTTAGGACTGCTGTTTACGGCGGCAGGCGTCGGCAGTGGCATTTCGTATCTTACTCAAGAGTATCTGGCCGTCGACAGCCGCTTTATTGCGGTGGCGGTGTATACCATTGGCATGGCCCTGTTGACGATGGTGATGGGCAATGCGTTTGCCGCGTTTCCGATTGTCACTGCGGGGATTGGCATTCCGATTCTGGTGCTTCAGCACGGTGGAAACCCGGCGGTGATGGCGGCTATCGGGATGTTCTCCGGCTACTGCGGTACGCTGATGACGCCGATGGCGGCAAACTTTAACATCGTGCCCGCCGCGCTGCTGGAGCTGCCGGACAAAAACGCGGTCATTAAAGCGCAGGTGCCGACCGGCGTGCTGTTACTGCTCGTTAACGTATTCCTGATGTATTTCCTGATGTTCCTGTAAGGAGGACCGATGAAAACGGTTTTAATCACCGGGTTTGAGCCCTTCGGCGGCGAGCAGGTTAACCCTTCCTGGGAAGTGGTCTCGCGCCTCGACAATGCTATTATCGCCGGGTGTCGCGTGGTGGCGCGCCAACTGCCGTGTGTGTTTGACGAATCGCTCAGTGTGCTGAATTCTGCCATTGATACCCTTTCTCCGGCGTTGGTGCTGGCGATCGGTCAGGCTGGCGGGCGCACCGATATTACCGTCGAACGGGTGGCGATTAATGTCGATGATGCGCGAATTGCAGATAATAAAGGTCAGCAGCCGGTGGATGAGCCGATTGTTGCTGAAGGGCCAGCGGCCTGGTTTAGCACGCTGCCCATCAAAGCGATGGTGGCCGCGATGCGTGAAGCAGGCGTGCCGGCGTCGGTATCACAGACGGCGGGGACGTTTGTCTGCAATCACGTCATGTACGGCCTGCTGCATAAACTGAGCGACCTGTCGGAGGTAAAAGGGGGTTTTATCCATATCCCTTATTTGCCACAACAGGCGGCGGCGCATCCCGGTGCGCCCAGTATGGCGGCCGAGACGGTACGGCTGGCGCTGGAGATTGCCATTACCACCGCGCTACAGGTCGACAATGACATCGCCGTAACTGGCGGCGCCACGCATTAACCCGATCAGATAAGGACAGAACCATGCCTGAAGGCCCGGAGATTCGCCGCGCGGCGGATACCCTGGAGGCGGCGATTAAAGGCAAACCGTTGACGAATGTCTGGTTTGCTTTTGATCGGTTAAAACCGTTTGAATCGCAACTGACTGGACAGACCGTTACGGAGATGGAGACACGGGGCAAAGCGTTGCTCACGCATTTTTCCGACGGTCTGACGCTCTACAGCCATAACCAGCTGTATGGCGTCTGGCGCGTGGTGGAGCGCGGCGAAACGCCACACACGACCCGCGTTTTACGCGTTAAGTTACAGACCGTCGATAAAACCATTCTGCTTTACAGCGCGTCTGACATTGAAATGTTAACGCCGGAACAGCTCGCCACCCATCCCTTCCTGCAACGGGTGGGACCGGACGTGTTGGACCCGCGTCTGACGCCGGAAGCGGTTCGGCTCCGGTTACTCTCGCCGCGTTTTCGCAACCGCCAGTTTTCCGGTTTGCTGCTGGATCAGGCTTTTCTCGCCGGACTCGGAAATTATCTGCGGGTGGAAATTCTCTGGCAGGTGGGGATAACCGGTCAGCATAAAGCGCGCGATCTCAGCGAGACGCAACTGGCGGCGTTATCCCATGCGCTGCTGGATATTCCGCGCTTGTCCTACACTACGCGTGGGCAGGTCGATGAAAATAAACACCATGGCGCGCTGTTTCGCTTTAAGGTTTTCCACCGCGATGGCCAGCCATGCGAACGCTGCGGCGGGATCATCGAGAAAACTACGCTCTCCTCACGCCCGTTCTATTGGTGTCCGCATTGCCAGCATTAATGGGCCTGTCGCGGCGCTTTGGCTGAAATAAAACGGGCGATGGCCGGGCCGGTCAGCAAAATGCTGAACAGGCGCAGGGTTTGCATCGCCATGATAAGCGACATGTCGGCGTGACTGCCGGCGGCAATCACCGCAACCGTATCCAGCCCGCCAGGGCTGGTGGCAAGATAGGCGGTTAAAAAATCAATCTGCATATAGTGGGCGAGGCCCCAGGCCATGGCTGCGCAAATGGCGAGCAGGGCGAAGATGGAGAGCAGGATCTGGGGTAACGGTCGCAGGGCCATAAAGAAGACATGTTTGTCGAACCCTAAACCAATTTGCCAGCCAATAATCATATACGCTATCGCCAACAGCCATTCCGGCAGTTCAATCACCATCACGCCGCTTGCGTGCAGCACGGCGCCCACCAGCATCGGCACGAGCATTGTGCCGGAGGGAATGCGCAGCACCCGTCCGACAACGCTGGCAACTGCCGCTAATAGCAGCGTAGTAAACAGATTGCCGCTCAGCGGCGGGAACCATTCAAACTGTTGGCTGACGGCTTCCGCGCTTTCGCCCATGATAAACCGCGTCACCAGTACCGCCGCGCCGGCAACAAACAGGACTCGCAGATACTGCATGAACGCAACCAGACGGATATCGGCACCGTAGTCTTGCGCCATCGCGACCATTGCTGCCGCACCGCCGGGGGGATGAGCCCCACGCGCCGGTATTACCCGGTAGCGAACTGTAGCGAACCAATAGCCAGCCAACGACCGTACTGGAGAGTAGCGTCACCAGCAGAACCGCCAGCACCACTACCCAGTTTGCTGCGAGGGTCGTTAGCAAAGACGCGGAAAGATTTTGCGCAATCATACAGCCAAGAATGGCCTGCGCGCCGAGGAACGTGCAGCGAGGAAGCTTCAGTGAGATACCGCGAAGACTAAACAGAATACCGGTGATCATCGGGCCAAGCAGCAACGCCGCCGGAAGATGAATGCAGAGAAAGAGCAGGGAAAGAAGGAGTGACAGCAAAAACAACAAGCCCCACTGCAGAACTGGCATCCTGTGCTCCCGGAAGAAAGTGAACAAACTCTCCGTAAATCATAGAGAAGGAGGGAGAAGATTAATATAGCGAGGGTCAAGAAAAGAGGGGGAAAATGCCGGATGGCGCGAATACTTATCCGGCCTACGAATCGACAACCGTAGGCCGGACAGGACGCGGTAGCGTCGCCATCCGGCAGTCTGACGATTAATGCTTAAGGTCAGATTTAAAATCGCGTTTTTCATAGCCGGTGTACAGCTGACGCGGACGGGCGATTTTCATGCCATCGGTATGCATTTCGTTCCAGTGCGCAATCCAGCCAACGGTACGCGCCATCGCGAAGATCACGGTGAACATTGAGGACGGGATCCCCATCGCTTTCAGGATGATACCGGAGTAGAAGTCGACGTTCGGGTAGAGTTTTTTCTCAATGAAGTACGGGTCGTTCAGTGCGATGTGCTCCAGCTCCATCGCCACTTCCAGCAGGTCATCTTTCGTACCCAGCTCTTTCAGTACTTCATGACAGGTCTCACGCATGACAGTGGCGCGCGGATCGTAGTTTTTGTAAACACGGTGACCGAAGCCCATCAGGCGGAAAGAGTCATTTTTGTCTTTCGCACGACGAACAAATTCTGGAATGTGTTTAACAGAACTGATCTCTTCCAGCATTTTCAGTGCGGCTTCGTTCGCCCCGCCGTGCGCCGGTCCCCACAGGGAGGCAATACCGGCAGCGATACAGGCAAACGGGTTCGCGCCAGACGAGCCAGCGGTACGTACGGTCGAGGTAGACGCGTTCTGTTCGTGATCGGCGTGCAGGATCAGAATACGGTCCATCGCGCGTTCGAGAACCGGGTTTACTTCATAGGTTTCGCACGGCGTGGAGAACATCATGTTCAGGAAGTTACCGGCGTAGGAGAGGTCGTTACGCGGATAAACAAACGGCTGGCCGATTGAGTATTTGTAACACATCGCGGCCATCGTCGGCATCTTGGATAGCAGGCGGAAGGCGGCGATTTCACGATGGCGCGGATTATTAACATCCAGAGAATCATGATAGAACGCAGCGAGCGCACCGGTGATCCCGCACATTACGGCCATCGGATGGGAGTCGCGACGGAAAGCGTGGAACAAACGGGTGATTTGCTCATGGATCATCGTATGGCGGGTAACGGTGGTTCTGAACTCGTCGTACTCTGCCTGAGTCGGCTTTTCGCCGTACAGCAGGATGTAGCAGACTTCCAGATAGTTAGACTCGGTAGCTAACTGATCGATCGGGAAGCCGCGATGCAACAAAATACCTTCGTCGCCATCGATGAAGGTAATTTTTGATTCGCAGGATGCAGTAGAGGTGAAACCAGGGTCAAAAGTGAACATCCCCTTTGAACCCAGGCTACGAATATCAATAACGTCTTGACCTAGCGTGCCCTTCAGCACATCCAGTTCAATAGCAGTATCACCATTTAGGGTGATTTTTGCCTTTGTATCAGCCATTTACGGTCTCCTTAGCGCCTTATTGCTTAAGACTACTTAAGTGAGATTTGCCATCGATACATCAATCAACCGTTACCAGTTTGTTATTCGGCTCGCCGCTCTGTGAAGAGGAGAAACCAGGGTACAGAGCAATGGGCGCTTGCAGGTAAATCAGTTAACTCATGGTGAATTAGCAACAAATCAACAACTTAGCAATCCGAATTATTCAACCTGTCTATCACTATTAACTGTACTGAAGGGATCGGTCAATATCTTCCTACTGTTACATAACTTATTTGCAGGTTAAAGAGTGACCCCATAACTTTTACGCATTATATGCCTTTTCTGGTGTTGTTTGTAACAACTTTGTTTAATGATTGTCAAATCAGATGATTAAAAATTAAATAAATGTTGTTATCGTGACCCGTGTCACTGTTCGGGATAAAACCCGACAAACTATATGTAGGTTAATTGTAATGATTTTGTGAACGTCCTATACTGCCGCCAGGTCTCCGGAAACCCCTGCAATCCCGAGCCACCCAGCGTTGTAACGTGTCGTTTTAGCATCTGGAAGCAGTGTTTTACATGACGCGCAGTTATAGAAAGGACGCTGTCTGACCCGCACGCAGACCGGAGGAAGGAAATCCCGTCGTCTTTCAGGCTACAGGTGGATGTGCCTCTGTACCCGAAGTCTAAAGGGAATAATAAGAACAGCATGTGGGCGTTATTCATGATAAGAAATGTGAAAAAACAAAGACCTGTCAATCTGGATCTGCAAACGATCCGGTTCCCAATCACGGCGATAGCGTCCATTCTCCATCGCGTTTCCGGAGTGATCACCTTTGTGGCGGTCGGGATCCTGTTGTGGTTACTGGGCACCAGCCTCTCTTCCCCTGAAGGATTCCAGCAGGCATCCGCCATCATGGGTAGCTTTTTTTGTTAAATTTATTATGTGGGGCATCCTCACCGCGCTGGCGTATCACGTCGTGGTCGGTGTTCGTCACATGATGATGGATTTTGGTTATCTGGAAGAAACATTCGAAGCGGGTCAACGCTCGGCCAAAATCTCATTTGTAATCACTGTCGTGCTTTCAATTCTCGCAGGAGTCCTCGTATGGTAAGCAACGCCTCCGCATTAGGACGCAATGGCGTACATGACTTCATCCTCGTCCGTGCTACCGCTATCGTTCTGACCTTATACATCATTTATATGGTGGGTTTCTTCGCCACAAGCGGCGACCTGACCTGGGAAGTCTGGACCGGTTTCTTCTCATCGGCTTTCACCAAAGTGTTCACCCTGCTGGCTCTTTTCTCCATCTTGATTCATGCCTGGATTGGCATGTGGCAGGTGTTGACCGACTACGTTAAACCGCTGGCAATTCGCCTGCCGCTGCAACTGGCTATCGTGGTTGCACTGGTGGTTTACGTGATTTATGGATTTGTTGTGGTGTGGGGTGTGTAATGAAACTGCCAGTCAGAGAATTTGATGCTGTAGTCATTGGTGCAGGCGGCGCAGGTATGCGTGCGGCGCTGCAAATTTCCCAGAGCGGCCAGACCTGTGCGCTGCTGTCCAAAGTGTTTCCAACCCGTTCCCATACCGTTTCTGCGCAGGGTGGTATCACCGTTGCGCTCGGTAATACCCATGAAGATAATTGGGAATGGCACATGTACGACACCGTGAAAGGGTCGGACTACATTGGTGACCAGGACGCTATCGAATATATGTGTAAAACCGGTCCGGAAGCGATTCTGGAACTGGAGCATATGGGTTTACCGTTCTCCCGTCTTGACGACGGTCGTATCTATCAGCGTCCGTTTGGCGGCCAGTCGAAAAACTTCGGCGGCGAGCAGGCGGCACGTACCGCGGCGGCGGCTGACCGTACCGGTCACGCGCTGCTGCATACCCTGTATCAGCAGAACCTGAAAAACCACACCACCATTTTCTCCGAGTGGTATGCGCTGGATCTGGTGAAAAACGCCGATGGCGCAGTGGTCGGTTGTACCGCACTGTGCATTGAAACCGGTGAAGTGGTCTACTTTAAAGCCCGCGCCACCGTACTGGCAACCGGCGGCGCAGGCCGCATTTATCAGTCCACCACTAACGCGCATATCAATACCGGCGACGGCGTGGGGGATGGCAATCCGTGCCGGTGTTCCGGTTCAGGATATGGAAATGTGGCAGTTCCACCCAACCGGTATTGCCGGCGCGGGCGTGCTGGTCACAGAAGGCTGTCGTGGTGAAGGTGGTTATCTGCTGAACAAACACGGCGAGCGCTTTATGGAGCGTTATGCCCCGAATGCAAAAGACCTGGCGGGTCGTGACGTGGTGGCGCGTTCCATCATGATCGAAATCCGTGAAGGTCGCGGCTGCGATGGCCCATGGGGTCCGCATGCCAAACTGAAGCTTGACCATCTGGGTAAAGATGTTCTCGAATCCCGTCTGCCGGGTATTCTGGAACTGTCCCGTACCTTTGCACACGTTGACCCGGTGAAAGAGCCGATTCCGGTTATCCCAACCTGTCACTACATGATGGGCGGTATTCCGACCAAAGTGACCGGTCAGGCACTGACGGTGAACGAGCAGGGTGAAGACGTGGTGATTCCGGGGCTGTTTGCGGTCGGTGAAATCGCCTGCGTATCGGTACACGGCGCTAACCGTCTGGGCGGTAACTCGCTGCTGGATCTGGTGGTGTTCGGTCGTGCGGCCGGTCTGCATCTGCAGGAATCGATCGCCGAGCAGGGCGATCTGCGTGATGCCACAGAAGACGAAATCGATGCGTCCCTGGCGCGTCTGAACCGCTGGAACAATAACCGTGATGGTGAAGATCCGGTCGTGATTCGCAAAGCGCTGCAGGAATGTATGCAGCATAACTTCTCGGTCTTCCGTGAAGGCGATGCGATGGCGAAAGGGCTTGAAGAGCTGAAAGCCATCCGCGAGCGTTTGAAAAATGCCCGTCTGGACGACACTTCCAGCGAATTCAACACCCAGCGCGTAGAGTGCCTGGAGCTGGATAACCTGATGGAAACTGCCTATGCAACCGCAGTGTCCGCCAACTTCCGTACCGAGAGCCGTGGCGCGCATAGCCGCTTCGACTTCCCGGAGCGTGATGATGCAAACTGGCTGTGCCATTCCCTGTATCTGCCAGAGACGGAATCCATGACCCGACGTGAAGTCAACATGGAACCGAAACTGCGCCCGGCATTCCCGCCGAAGATTCGTACTTACTAATGCGGAGACAGGACAATGAAACTCGAGTTTTCAATTTATCGCTATAACCCGGATGTTGACGACGCTCCGCGCATGCAGGATTACACCCTGGAAGGCGAAGAAGGGCGTGACATGATGCTGCTGGACGCGTTAATGCAGCTTAAAGAGAAAGACCCCAGCCTCTCTTTCCGTCGCTCGTGTCGTGAAGGCGTGTGCGGGTCAGATGGCCTGAACATGAACGGCAAAAACGGGCTGGCGTGTATCACTCCTATTTCTGCGCTGAATCAACCGGGCAAGAAAATTGTTATCCGTCCGCTGCCAGGTTTGCCGGTAATCCGCGATTTGGTGGTAGACATGGGGCAATTCTACGCACAATATGAGAAGATTAAGCCTTACTTATTGAATAATGGGCAAAATCCTCCGGCTCGCGAACATTTACAAATGCCGGAGCAGCGGGAAAAACTCGATGGGCTGTATGAATGTATTCTCTGCGCATGCTGCTCAACGTCTTGCCCGTCCTTCTGGTGGAACCCGGACAAGTTTATCGGTCCGGCGGGTCTGTTGGCGGCGTATCGTTTCCTGATTGACAGCCGCGATACTGAAACCGACAGCCGTCTGGAAGGGATGAGCGATGCATTCAGCGTATTCCGCTGTCACAGCATCATGAACTGCGTCAGTGTATGTCCTAAAGGGCTGAACCCGACGCGCGCCATCGGCCATATTAAGTCGATGTTGTTGCAACGCAGTGCGTAAGTAGACATTGCCCGCGGTGGCAATCCTGTAGGCCGGATAAGACGTTTACGTCGCCGTCCGGCACATGTTGCCTGATGGCGCTTCGCTTATCAGGCCTACGGGGTCGCCATCAGGCAAATCAGTGCAGGAAACCTCTAAAAACTGCCACATTGATAGCAATAATCGAGATGTTCAGCGCGAGACAAGGCGCGAGCGGAACGAATCACCGGGAGCATAGTTCACTATGTGACCGGGGTGAGAGACGGGTGCAACGCAGTCGCAGCCTGAACAACGACGATTATTAGACAGTTTTTAAAGGTTCCTTAGCGGACGCAGATCACACGACAGTCCGTAACAAGTGAACCCCGGCACGCACATCACTGTGCGTGGTAGTATCCACGGCGAAGTAAGCATACAAATGCTTAAGGGATCACGATGCAGAACAGCGCTTTGAAAGCCTGGTTGGACTCTTCTTACCTCTCTGGCGCAAACCAGAGCTGGATAGAACAGCTCTATGAAGACTTCTTAACCGATCCTGACTCGGTAGACGCTAACTGGCGTTCGACGTTCCAGCAGTTACCTGGTACGGGAGTCAAACCGGATCAATTCCATTCAAAAACGCGTGATTATTTCCGTCGTCTGGCGAAGGATGCCTCGCGTTACTCTTCTTCGATTTCCGACCCTGACACCAATGTGAAGCAGGTTAAAGTCCTGCAGCTCATCAACGCTTATCGCTTCCGTGGTCACCAGCATGCGAATCTCGATCCGCTGGGACTGTGGCAGCAAGACACTGTTGCAGATCTGGATCCCTCCTTCCACGATCTGACAGAGGCCGACTTCCAGGAAAGCTTTAACGTAGGTTCTTTTGCCGGCGGCAAAGAGACGATGAAGCTGGGCGAGCTGATTTCCGCGCTCAAACAAACGTACTGCGGCCCGATTGGCGCTGAGTACATGCACATCACCAGCACCGAAGAGAAACGCTGGCTGCAACAGCGCATCGAATCCGGTCGCGCGGCATTCAGCAGCGAAGAGAAAAAACGCTTCCTGAGCGAACTCACCGCAGCAGAAGGTCTGGAGCGTTATCTGGGCGCCAAATTCCCTGGCGCGAAACGCTTCTCGCTGGAAGGCGGCGATGCGTTAATCCCGATGCTCAAAGAGATGATCCGTCACGCCGGCAACAGCGGCACCCGTGAAGTGGTGCTGGGTATGGCGCACCGTGGTCGTCTGAACGTCCTGGTCAACGTGCTGGGTAAAAAACCGCAGGATCTGTTCGACGAATTTGCGGGCAAACATAAAGAACACCTCGGCACTGGCGATGTGAAGTACCACATGGGCTTCTCGTCCGATATCGAAACCGAAGGCGGTCTGGTTCACCTGGCGCTGGCGTTTAACCCGTCGCACCTGGAAATCGTCAGCCCGGTGGTAATCGGTTCGGTGCGTGCGCGTCTGGATCGTCTGGATGAACCCAGCAGCAACAAAGTGCTGCCAATCACCATTCACGGCGACGCCGCGGTAACCGGGCAGGGCGTGGTTCAGGAAACCCTGAACATGTCGAAAGCGCGGGGTTACGAAGTGGGCGGTACCGTTCGCATCGTGATCAACAACCAGGTGGGCTTTACGACCTCTAACCCTCTGGATGCACGTTCCACCCCGTACTGCACCGATATCGGTAAAATGGTACAGGCACCGATTTTCCACGTGAATGCGGATGACCCGGAAGCGGTCGCTTTCGTCACTCGTCTGGCGCTGGATTTCCGCAATACCTTCAAACGCGATGTCTTCATCGACCTGGTGTGCTATCGCCGTCACGGCCACAACGAAGCCGACGAGCCGAGCGCAACCCAGCCGCTGATGTATCAGAAAATCAAAAAGCATCCGACCCCGCGTAAAATCTATGCTGATAAGCTGGAAGCGGATAAAGTCGCGACGCTGGAAGATGCCACCGAAATGGTCAACCTGTATCGCGACGCGCTGGACGCGGGCGAATGCGTGGTGAAAGAGTGGCGTCCAATGAACATGCACTCCTTTACCTGGTCGCCGTACCTCAACCACGAGTGGGATGAAGCGTATCCGAACAAGGTTGAAATGAAGCGCCTTCAGGAACTGGCGAAACGCATCAGTACGGTGCCTGAAACCGTTGAGATGCAGTCTCGTGTGGCCAAAATTTACGGCGACCGCCAACTGATGGCGAACGGGGAAAAACCGTTCGACTGGGGCGGAGCAGAAACGCTGGCTTACGCTACGCTGGTTGACGAAGGGATCCCGATTCGCCTGTCCGGTGAAGACTCCGGTCGCGGCACCTTCTTCCACCGCCACGCGGTGATCCACAACCAGACCAACGGGTCGACCTGGACACCACTGCAGCATGTCCACAACGGGCAGGGCTCCTTCCGCGTCTGGGACTCCGTGTTGTCTGAAGAAGCGGTACTGGCTTTCGAATATGGCTATGCCACAGCGGAACCGCGCACCCTGACCATCTGGGAAGCGCAGTTCGGTGATTTCGCCAACGGCGCGCAGGTGGTTATCGACCAGTTCATCTCCTCTGGCGAGCAGAAATGGGGCCGGATGTGTGGCCTGGTGATGCTGCTGCCGCACGGTTACGAAGGACAGGGTCCGGAGCACTCCTCCGCGCGTCTGGAACGTTATCTGCAACTTTGCGCCGAGCAGAACATGCAGGTGTGCGTACCGTCTACCCCGGCTCAGGTGTATCACATGCTGCGTCGTCAGGCGCTGCGCGGGATGCGTCGTCCACTGGTGGTGATGTCGCCGAAATCGCTGCTGCGTCATCCGCTGGCCATCTCCAGCCTGGACGAACTGGCTAACGGTACCTTCCTGCCGGCCATCGGTGAAGTGGATGACCTCGATCCGAAAGGCGTGAAGCGCGTGGTGATGTGTTCTGGTAAGGTTTATTACGATCTGCTGGAACAGCGTCGCAAGAACAATCAGAAAGATGTCGCCATCGTGCGCATCGAACAGCTTTATCCGTTCCCGCATCAGGCGATGCAGGACGTATTGAAACAGTACGCTCACGTACATGATTTTGTCTGGTGCCAGGAAGAGCCGCTCAACCAGGGCGCATGGTACTGCAGCCAACATCATTTCCGTGAAGTGATTCCATTTGGGTCCGCTCTGCGTTATGCAGGTCGCCCGGCCTCCGCCTCTCCGGCGGTAGGGTATATGTCCGTTCACCAGAAACAGCAACAAGATCTGGTCAATGACGCGCTGAACGTCGATTAATTAAAGGATACATAATGAGTAGCGTAGATATTCTTGTTCCCGACCTGCCTGAGTCCGTAGCGGACGCGACTGTAGCCACCTGGCACAAAAAACCGGGTGATGCGGTGGTTCGTGACGAAGTGCTGGTAGAAATCGAAACTGACAAAGTGGTACTGGAAGTACCGGCATCAGCGGACGGCATTCTGGATGCGGTTCTGGAAGACGAAGGCACCACCGTGACCTCGCGCCAGATCCTCGGTCGCCTGCGTGAAGGCAATAGCGCGGGTAAAGAAACCAGCGCTAAGTCTGAAGAAAAAGCGTCTACCCCGGCGCAGCGTCAGCAGGCTTCTCTGGAAGAGCAAAATAACGATGCGCTGAGCCCGGCGATCCGTCGTCTGTTGGCTGAGCACAACCTCGACGCCAGTGCGATCAAAGGCACCGGTGTGGGCGGTCGTATCACCCGTGAAGATGTGGATAAGCATCTGGCTAAAGCCCCGGCGAAAGCCGAGGCCAAAGCACCGGCAGAAGCCCCTGCTGCACAGCCGGCCCTGGGTGCACGTAGCGAAAAACGCGTACCGATGACCCGTCTGCGCAAACGCGTTGCCGAGCGTCTGCTGGAAGCGAAGAACTCCACCGCCATGCTGACGACCTTCAACGAAGTCAACATGAAACCGATCATGGATCTGCGTAAGCAGTACGGTGAAGCGTTTGAAAAACGCCACGGTATTCGTCTGGGCTTCATGTCCTTCTACGTGAAGGCGGTAGTAGAAGCGCTGAAACGCTATCCGGAAGTGAACGCCTCTATCGACGGCGACGACGTGGTGTATCACAACTACTTCGACGTGAGCATGGCGGTGTCCACGCCGCGCGGTCTGGTGACCCCGGTTCTGCGTGACGTTGATACGCTGGGTATGGCTGACATCGAGAAAAACATCAAGACGCTGGCTATTAAAGGTCGTGACGGCAAGCTGACGGTGGAAGATCTGACGGGCGGTAACTTCACCATCACCAACGGTGGTGTGTTCGGTTCCCTGATGTCCACGCCGATCATCAACCCGCCGCAGAGCGCGATCCTCGGCATGCACGCGATTAAAGATCGTCCGATGGCGGTAGATGGCAAGGTCGAAATCCTGCCGATGATGTATCTGGCGCTGTCCTACGATCACCGTCTGATCGATGGTCGCGAATCCGTGGGCTTCCTGGTGGCCATCAAAGAACTGCTGGAAGATCCGACTCGTCTGCTGTTGGACGTGTAGTAAACAAGAGTATCACCTGCCTCGTAGGCCGGATGAGCGTAGCGCCATCCGGCACAAGCACCACGCCGGTCTACGGGTTTAAAGATAACGATTACCTGAAGGATGGACAGAACACATGAACTTACATGAATATCAGGCAAAACAACTTTTTGCCCGCTATGGCTTACCGGCGCCGGTGGGTTATGCCTGTACTACTCCGCGTGAAGCTGAAGAAGCGGCATCGAAAATCGGTGCGGGTCCGTGGGTAGTAAAATGTCAGGTTCACGCAGGCGGCCGCGGTAAAGCGGGCGGTGTGAAAGTCGTAAAAAAGCAAAGAAGAAATTCGCGCGTTTGCTGAACACTGGCTGGGCAAACGTCTGGTGACCTATCAAACAGACGCCAATGGTCAACCGGTCAACCAGATTCTGGTGGAAGCCGCGACCGATATCGATAAAGAGCTGTATCTGGGCGCGGTCGTTGACCGTAGCTCTCGTCGCGTGGTCTTCATGGCCTCCACCGAAGGCGGCGTTGAAATTGAAAAAGTGGCGGAAGAAACCCCGCACCTGATCCACAAAGTGGCGCTCGACCCGCTGACCGGCCCAATGCCGTATCAGGGACGTGAGCTGGCGTTCAAACTGGGTCTGGAAGGCAAACTGGTTCAGCAGTTCACCAAAATATTCATGGGCCTGGCGACCATTTTCCTTGAGCGCGACCTGGCGCTGATCGAAATCAACCCGCTGGTTATCACCAAACAGGGCGATTTGATCTGCCTCGACGGCAAACTGGGCGCTGACGGCAACGCGCTGTTCCGCCAGCCGGATCTGCGTGAAATGCGCGATCAGTCTCAGGAAGACCCGCGCGAAGCGCAGGCGGCGCAGTGGGAACTGAACTACGTCGCGCTGGATGGCAACATCGGCTGCATGGTTAACGGCGCAGGTCTGGCGATGGGCACCATGGACATCGTTAAGCTGCACGGCGGCGAACCGGCGAACTTCCTCGACGTGGGCGGCGGCGCAACCAAAGAGCGCGTCACCGAAGCGTTCAAAATTATCCTCTCTGACGATAACGTGAAAGCGGTCCTGGTTAATATCTTCGGCGGTATCGTGCGTTGCGATCTGATCGCAGACGGCATCATCGGCGCGGTAGCGGAAGTGGGTGTTAACGTTCCGGTAGTGGTTCGTCTGGAAGGCAACAACGCCGAACTCGGCGCGAAGAAACTGGCTGACAGCGGCCTGAATATTATTGCAGCGAAAAGTCTGACGGATGCAGCTCAGCAGGTTGTTGCCGCAGTGGAGGGGAAATAATGTCAGTTTTAATTAATAAAGATACCAAGGTTATCTGCCAGGGCTTCACCGGTAGCCAGGGGACATTCCACTCCGAACAGGCAATTGCCTACGGTACGCAGATGGTTGGCGGCGTAACGCCAGGTAAAGGCGGCACCACGCATCTGGGCCTGCCGGTGTTCAACACCGTGCGTGAAGCCGTAGAAGCGACGGGCGCCACCGCGACCGTTATCTACGTGCCGGCGCCGTTCTGCAAAGACTCTATTCTGGAAGCCATCGACGCAGGCATTAAGCTCATCATCACCATCACCGAAGGTATCCCGACGCTGGATATGCTGACCGTGAAGGTGAAACTGGATGAAGCTGGCGTACGCATGATTGGGCCGAACTGTCCGGGTGTTATCACCCCGGGCGAATGCAAAATCGGCATCATGCCGGGTCACATTCACAAGCCTGGCAAAGTGGGTATTGTCTCCCGTTCCGGTACGCTGACCTATGAAGCGGTTAAGCAGACCACGGATTACGGTTTCGGCCAGTCCACCTGTGTGGGCATCGGCGGCGACCCGATCCCTGGCTCTAACTTCATCGACATCCTGAAGCTGTTCCAGGAAGATCCGCAGACCGAAGCGATCGTGATGATCGGTGAGATCGGCGGTAGCGCGGAAGAAGAAGCGGCTGCCTACATCAAAGATCACGTGACCAAACCGGTGGTTGGTTATATTGCTGGTGTGACCGCGCCGAAAGGCAAACGTATGGGTCACGCAGGCGCCATTATCGCCGGTGGTAAAGGGACTGCGGATGAGAAATTCGCAGCGCTGGAAGCCGCTGGTGTGAAAACTGTTCGCAGCCTGGCCGATATCGGCGAAGCGCTGAAAGCCGTCATTAAGTAAAAGCAATAAAACAGCCCAACCCCTGCATTTACCCGTGATGCAGGGGAAAGGGCTGGTCCATTTTCGACATGGTTGGTACCATCTGATGATGGCCTTTTTTTTTGCCTGTCTGTTTGCCGGATGGCGCTGGCGCTTATCCGGCCTACGGGGGGAGTGTTGACTTGATGGGCTATGCGCTTTCAGCCAACGTTTTCAGCCAACGGATACCGCTTTCCGGAGAGGTCATCACCGGGACGGGCGGAGACGGAAGCTGCTGCAAAACACGCGCCATCGACGCTTGCGCCAGCATGACCACATCAGCCTGTTTATACGCGCTGTGCAATCCTTCGCTGACGATGCGATCGTGAGTTTCCATATCGCCCGCCAGCAGAGCATGGAAGGCCTCTTCCATCAATATCGGCGTCACCGTGCATTGCTTACCGCTGGCCTGCACTTTGCGTTGCACATACTCCAGCGTCGGTTTCATCGTGGTGGCGACGGTGGCCAGCACGGCGATGTTCTCACCCAGGCTAATGGCTTTTTCCACCATCGCACAGTCGATACGGGCAAGTTGCAGCGGCGTCATAAACTGACACTGCTCCACCGCCGTGCCAATAGACGAACAGGCGGTAATGAAAATCTCGCAATCCGCTTTTTCGGCTATGTGGACGTAGTCGGCAATACGTGCCGCAATGTTCGGCGTCACGCCTCCGGCCTTCATCACCTGCTTAATCATCGACTCTTCGACCAGGTGCATCACGTCCGCTTCTGGCATGATGTCGCCGATCAGTTGCTGCATCATGGCGAGCGTGGCGGAACTGGTGTGAAGCATAGCGATCTTTTTCATTCTTCGATCTCCTTGAGCAAACATTCGGCAACGGCCATGGCCGCATCGTGATCTTCCTGGGCGGACAGTCCACCAACCGCAACAGCCCCCAGGCATTTACCGTTGTGAAGAATCGGTACGCCGCCGGGCAGCGCGGTAAAACGTGGGTCAGCAAAGTAGCTGATCTCCAGAGACTCTTTTTGCAGGCGCTGTAAAAACGCCTGTGTGCTGCAGCCTAAACGGCTGCTGGTGCGCGCTTTGCGCTGCGTGAGCTCAATGGTCAAGAGTCTGGCGTTATCCATACGGGCAAAGCTCAGCAACTCGCCGTGGGCGTCGCAGACTGCCACGCTGAGCGGACGTTGCGCATAACGGGTGTCGGCGAGATCGAGTGCGAAATCTACCGCGCGTCGTGCCTGTTGCAGGGTTAAAGTCATCATGGTGAGTTATCCTTTTGACAGAGGTTCTGATACCGGCTGAGCAGGCGTGGTCTGGCTCAGGGCCGCGTGCCGGGCATCTTTTTTTGCGCCAGTAGTTCGCCAATAACGACCCGCTGACGTTGCCAAGTGGCGTCATAACCGCAGAGGCGAGACCGACGGTGGCCAGTTTGCCCATCGCGGCGGCAAGACCCGACGCCATACCGCCGTTTTGCAGACCGACTTCGAAGGCCACCGTCCGCGCTGACTGGACATCCATGCGGAAGACCCAGCGGCTCATCAGATAGCCAATCAGGAAGCCGCCGAGGTTGTGCATCAGCATGGCGAAGCAGAGCAGAAAGCCGACCTGAACCAGGTTGTCGCGCCCGGCCGCTGCCGCCGTGGTGGTGAAGAAAATGATGCCCATCATTGAGATGGTCGGCATGATCTTCTTAACGCCGTCCACGCGTCCGTACAGCCAGTTATAGAACAGCGCCCAGATGATCCCGCCCGCCACAAAATTCAGCACCACCGCATACATTTGCGCGTCGGCGCTGGCGAGTCCAAACAGCGCGTCCCAGCCGCCGGCTATCATATACAGCAGCCAGACTGCGCTGATCCCGGCGAGAATTTGCACGGTACGACGTCCCCGCACGCCGGCATAGGTTTTCAGATAGTCGTGTAAAATCGCGGCGCCAATCGGGATGAGCACAATTTTCACGACGTCCATCACCATCGCCGTGAGCTGGATGTCGATCATTGACCCCGCCAGCAGATTCACCCACAGCGGGGTCATGACCGTCGCCGCCAGCGTTGAGACGGCGGCGATAGAGACCGCCAGCGCCAGGTTGGCGTTCGCGATATACACCATAACGGTGGAGGAGAGCCCGCTGGGACAAGAACCAATCAACAGAATCCCTACCGCCACTTCCGGCGGGAAGTCAAAGATCAGCGTGATGCTCAGGCCGAGCAGAGGCATGATGACGAAATGACAGAAGGTGCCGATGAACACTGCCCAGGGCATTTTAGCGACGTCGATAAAGTCCTGAATCGTGAGTTTGGTGCCCATACTGAACATGGTCGCCTGGATCACTAAAAAAGACGATCCATTTATGGGTGATGTTGAATCCGCCCCAGACGATCAGATCGGTTGACCAGGTCATCGCCGCGACAAAGCCTGCGATGATCCACAGGGTGAATTGGTAGCTGCGAAGATTTGTCCAGTAGCCCGCGCCTGCGGCGAACCCTGTCGTCAGCATCACCAGCCCCGGCTGCCAGAGGGCGGGAGACTGCATCAGCGCGCCAATTGCCGCCAGTGCGCCACCGGCGATGCAGACGCCCAGTCCGGTTTTGTGAATAACGGTTGTGATAGTCATGGTGAAATGTCCTTTCTCTCGTTATTACTGCCGAGGTGGAATCGCTAACATTTGCCGCGCAATATCCGGCGTGGCGACCTTTTTTATCCATACTGCGAATCAGCGTGGCGAGTTTGGCAACCTGCTGATAATTATGCTGAGCTTTTTCTTCGGCGCTTAAATAATCGCTGTCTTCAAAACCAATTCTCACTTCACTGGCGCCCATACCGACTGCTGCTGCAATAATATCGAAATTCTTGCGGCCAAAATGGGTAATTCCCCATAAGGCGTCGCGTGGGATCATACTGCGCAAGGCAATTAATGCATCTACCGTCGCCGGTGAACTTCCACGGTGTCCGAGGACAATATTGAACAACATCGGTTTCTTGAACGATATTTTTTCTTCCAGCGCCAGAATGTTATTAATCATGCCAATTTCGAAAATTTCAAATTCCGGAATAATGCCGCGCTGGGTAATTTGTTGTGAACAATATTCGACGTCCGGACCGGGATTAACGTACACGGCATCGCCGAGGTTAACAGAGCCGACGTTCAGCGAGGCCATTTCAACGCCGGGACAGTCCAGCGGTGCGCAGCGTTCGGCAATCGACATAGCGGAGACACCGCCGGTGGAGGCCTGAATAATCAGGTTGGAATGGCGCATGACGTGGTCGATCGTCGTCTGAAAATCGGTGGTGTCCGGCGTCAGGCGACCCTGCTTATCGCGAACGTGTAAATGCACGATGGCAGCACCATGTTCGACGCTTGCCAGTATTTCCTGCGCCAGTTCTTCAGGTATAACGCGGGGACAATCCGCGGCAACGGGTGCCAGCGAGATAATAACAGTATCCGACATAGGTTCCTCCGGTTTTCCGGTACAGAGATATTAAAATTATAAGTACGGTGTCATCCAGATTAACGATTCGGGCCCTGGTGTTGACGGTTTATATTCACAACCTATCCAGCCCTGATAACCTGTTTGCTTAATAAAATTAAAAAGCCATGCTTCGTTTAATTCTCCCGTGCCGGGTTCATGGCGACCCGGCACGGAAGCAATCTGAAAGTGTTTTATTATCGGTAAATAGTGTTCAATAAGGTGCGCAACATTACCGTGTATTTTTTGGCAGTGATAAATATCAAACTGTAAGCCGATATTATTTCTGGCCACGTCATTAATGAGGCTTTCGGCCAGTGGAAAACTATCAATGAAATAACCAGGCATATCCTCCGGGTTTAACGGTTCAATCAGCACGTCGATTCCGGCCTCGACCATCACATCACAGGCGATACGCAGTCGGGCGATTAATTGTTCATGCTGGGTGCTGGCGGAAAGGCCATTCACGCGCAATCCGGCCATGACGTGCACCTTGCGGCAACCCAACGCCGTGGCGTAATCGCGGGCAATCAGCAGACTGCGATGAAACGCCTCGTCATGGCCCGGCAGGGATGCCAGTCCGCGCTCGCCTGCCTGCCAGTTACCTGCCGGGGCATTCATCAACACCACCGGCAGACCGGTTTCCCGTTGCGCCGCCAGCAGAACATCCAGCGGTTGCTGCCAGAGAAACAGTCCTTCAACACCGTGGAATCCCGCCGCCTTTGCCGCCTGAAATCGCCTGGCAATGGGATATTCGCAAAACAGCCAGTCGAGGTTAGCCGCTAACTTCAGCATGGTGCGTTCCCTCCCGGCAATCCACCAGATGCAGTTTTACGCCCTGGCCGGCAATGGTGTCCTGCGCCGCGTCGGGCAAGTGGGTATCCGAAATAATGTCGGTCAGTTGATCCAGCGAGCAGATGTGGAACATCCCGTATTTGCCAAATTTACTGCTGTCACAGACCAGCACCCGACGGCGGGAGACGGTGAGCACCGCCTCTTTCACCGAGGCTTTGCCTTCGCTGGGGGGTCGACATTCCACGTTCGGTATCCCACGAGGACGAGCTGAGAAACGCCACGTCGATGTTTATCGTGCGCAGAAAACTGGCGGCGCTTTTCCCAAGGCATGAGCGGTTGCGCTGATCCACCAGTCCTCCGGTGTGATACAGCGTGATGTGCGGCATATCCATCAGGTAGTGGCTGATGGAAAAATCGTTGGTCACCACCGTCAGGTTGAAGCAGTGGCTGGCGGCGACGGCTTTTGCCACTTCAAACAACGACGTTCCCGCATCGAGATACAACGTTTGCCCTGGCTCTATCAGCATGGCGGCAAGTTGCCCCATCCGTCGTTTCACGTCATGATGCAGCTCGGCCTTTTCCCGCCACGGCAGCTCCGATTTCAGCAAATTGTTGAGTTTCACCCCGCCATTGATCGAGATGACTTTGCCTTCTTCTTCCAGCAACTGAATATCGCGGCGCACGGTCATGTGCGACACGCTCATCAGATCCGCCAGCTCATTAAACGAGGCGACGTTTTTTTCATGCACGTAGCGGTAGATAAAATCACGTCGTTGTTCGGGGATCATCCTCTCACCTCATGCTCGCCGGGATTGTTCGAGTTCTGCTACTGCTTCCGCCGTTAGCGGCGCGTAGCCGAGTGGTTTTAAAGTCAGCCAGATGCGGGCGCTGTCTTCCAGCTCTTCGGCATTAAACACCGCCTCACGGAGTGAGCGGCCACTGACTACCGGGCCATGATTGGCCAGTAATGCCGCAGTATGGTCAGCCGCAATTTCACTGAGTGCGCTGGCGATACCCTCATGACCGGGTTTGAAATAGGGTAAAAGCGGCAGTTGCCCCACGCGCATCACGTAGTATGGCGTTAACGGCGGTAGACAGTTTTCCGGCGTGCTGCACGGCAGACAGGAAAGGGCGGTCAGCCACGGCGAGTGCAAATGAACCACCGCGCCGCAGGTCGGACGATGCCGGTACCAGGCCAGGTGCATGGGCACTTCTTTCGACGGTTTATCGCCACTGAGATGAACGCCGTTAGCATCCAGCTTGCTGAGCGTCGCGGCATCCAGTTCGCCCAGACAGGAGTTGGTCGGCGTGACCAGATAGCCACCGTCAGGCAGTTTTACGCTCAGGTTGCCCGAACCACCGCTGCTGAAGCCGCGCATAAACAGGGAGCGACCGTAATGCACCAGCTGTTCGCGGAGTTGTTGTTCGTTAAGCTCACTCATGATGCAGACTCCTGCGCGGTGAAAAAGAACTCTTCGTCACCGAAGTTGCCTGACTTCAGCGCCAGCGCGAGCGGCGGCTCGGCAGAAAACACCCACGGCACGCCGGGTGCGATGGCTTTGCCGACCGTCAGTCGCGTCACCTGTAACGCCTCCACCACGGTGCCGGACGTTTCGCCGCCGGCGACGATAAAACTATTTACGCCCGCGGCCTGCAGTTTGACCGTCAGTCTGGCAAAGGTATGCTCAATCGCCCGGCTGGCGCGCTGTTCGCCGTACTCCTGTTGAATACGTTTCAGCGCTTCCGGCGGCTGGGTGGCGTAAATCAGCGGTGCGAGCGCGTCATCGACATGAGCCATTGTCCACAGCGACAGCTCATCGCTGTAATGCTCTGCATCTGTCAGGCAGCGCGCCACGTCGAGGGCAAGGGACGCGGCCTGTGCTTTATAGCGATTCACCTGGCGGTTGCTCATGGTGGAACAACTTCCTGAAAAGACGACTGTTTTTGTCGGCTGCGGGAAAGAATGTACCGCCTCCTGCCTGTGCTGTGAGGAGGCACACGCGGCCAGTGCGCCGCCCAAGCCGGAACCGCCCGCCAGCAGCGGCGTGTGTCGCAAGACCTGAGCGAGGGTCTGCAGATCGGCTTCGCTAAAGGTATCCACTATCACGTGACGTACACCTTCAGACTGGCAGCGGTCCAGCGCGTGAGTGACCGCTTCCACACCTTTTAGAATCGTGCTGAGGTCAATGCGCCCGACGGTGTTGGTAGTTTGCGCCGTGAGCAGGCGAATAAGGTTCGCATCGGTCATCGGGTTGAGTGGATGTTTCTCCATGCCGGATTCATTCAGCAATACGCCATTCACGAACAGATGGCCGTGTATCACCGTCCGTCCGTTTTGCGGTAGCGCAGGACAATGAACGATGTACGGCGCATGCATCGCTTCCATCAGCGCATCGCTCACCGGACCGATATTCCCGGCGGGGGGTGGAATCAAAGGTGGAGCAATATTTAACGTAAATCTGCCGCGCACGTGCCGTGTTGTGCAGCCATTGCCAGCAGCGTAATGATTGATCGATGGCCTGGTCAGCCGGGAGAGAACGGCTTTTCAGCGAGATGACAATCGCGTCGACCTCTTCATTCCACGGCTGTGCGGCGTCTGGTATTCCGGGCAGCAGCGCGACCCTCCAGCCTTGCTCGGCCATAAAACTTGCTATATCCGTTGCGCCAGTAAAGTCGTCGGCGATAACACCTGTCATGACGGGCATACATCCACTCCGTTCAGATTGTCTTGTCATTGAGCCTATTATTCAGGAGGGCGTTTCACATTCACATGATGATTCTCACAAATAAGCACATCATAAAACCGTATGAATTTTTGATAACAAATTGAAAATTATAAATAAAATGATTATTTGCTTTGAAATGCCGCTCACAGCGGGATGTGAAGATTCGTTAATCTTTGGGAAAAGTTGTCATAGCAGCCAGCGGAAAGATGTTGAGCAGAAGGGACTCGCTCTTGCAATTTGATCATAATCACCTGAATAAATGAGATTATTTTTTGCGGTCAGGGTCATTTTTTCACCTGGACAAATTTTGCATAGTAGCCTCGTTATTCAGAAAATGGGGGGGAACGTAACGTGCCTCAGTATATTCAGGACGATGTCTTACACACTTATTATTCACTGGCAGAGGTATTTTCTAAGGCGACCGGGCTCGCTGCCGTGGTGGTGGACATTCATGGTCGGGAACTCTCCGCCTGTCATAATTTTAATTCGTTCTGCTCATTACTGCGTGCCGATCCGCAATACCAAAAAAAGTTGTCAGAAATGTGATAAATATTGCGCTTTCGAGGGGCTGAAAGAAGATAAAACAAAAATACTCAGTTGCCATGCAGGGTTGAGTTTTTTCTCTATGCCATTAATTCGGCAGGGGCATTTGCTGGGATTTATTATTTGTGGACAGGTGCGCGCAAAGTATCCGGAATATAAAACTATTGTCATTGATGACGACAGAAAGTGGGTTTTCGATGCCAAAATTAAATCCGCGTGGAATCAGGTTGCCATTGTAGAAAATAATCATCTGGTGGCGGCAGCAAACCTGCTCAGTTTTATTATTAATAATATCAATCCGATCCAGAGTACAACGCGGGGCACCGCCGATGTACAGTTGAGCGATCTGCGCATGTCGGCAATGGAACTTTCACGTCATGAAAAGAAACTGGTCGCCGCGCTGCGCTATATCGATGAGCATTTATACGAGGAACTGACGCTGGAGTCGGTGGCTGCGCACGTGTGTCTGAGTGCTAACTACTTCAGTCGCTTCTTTAAGAAACGGCAGGGCGTGAATTTTAAAACCTGGGTGAACCAGAAAAAAATGCAGCGGGCGAGCGAGTTGCTGCGCGATCCTAAGCACTCTATCGACAGCATCGCCCGGAAACTTCAGTATGCGCAGACCAGCTACTTTTGTCGGGTGTTCCGGGCGGCTCACCAGACCTCTCCGCAGTCATTCCGTCATGAACAGCTTTCGCTGTAGTCGTGTTCCATCACCTCTGGAATAAAAGAGAGCCGGTCGCTCAGTCGTACAACATCGCCAATGACAATCAGTGCCGGCGGTACAATATTCGCTTCCTGCGCTTTCGTCAGTAATGTACCGAGCGTACAGGTTAAGCGCCGTTGATTTTCGCGGGTGGCTGACATCACAACGGCGGCGGGGGTGTCAGGTGATTTGCCCCCCATCAGCAGTTCTTCACAGATAAACGGCAGATTTGCGATCCCCATGACAATCACCAGCGTACCGTTAAGCTTCGCGAGCTGACGCCAGTCCTGCTGCTGGTTGCCTTCACGAGTGTGTCCCGTCACAACATGAAAACCTGATGCCATGTCGCGGTGGGTCACCGGGATCCCGGCGCAGGCTAGCCCGCCAATGGCAGAACTGATGCCAGGCACCACTTCAAAGGCAATCCCTTCCTCGACCAGACACTCCACCTCTTCGGCACCACGACCAAATACGTAAGGATCGCCGCCTTTCAGGCGCACAATGTTGTGATGCGTTTGTGCATGCTGGATAAGCAGGGCATTGATCTCCTCCTGAGGGACACAATGATAGCCCGGATGTTTACCGACGTTGATACAGGTACAGCTCGCCTGGCACCACTCAAGTATTTTGGGATTGACCAGCCGATCGTAAATAATCACATCAGCCTGTTGAATGCATTGCAGGGCTTTGAGGGTCAGTAAGCTGATATCACCAGGACCTGCACCAACCAGCCAGACTTTTCCGGAATTTTTCATATGTCGTCCTTAATTATTGTCGGGAAAAACAGTAAAAAGTGTAAAAGCGGATGGAAAAACGCCATCGTTTGCTTATCGTTTAGTGAACTAAATTCTCCTGAAATAAGAAGTAAATAATATTGATTAAACCCGCAAAGTTTTTTCTCCGATAAACAAGTTATCTTGAAAAATTATTAAGAACTTATTGGCGCTATTTGTCGCAAAATAACCTTATTTAAATTGTGTTTATGTCCCGCCTTGCGTATTATTGGTCATTATTTGTTCGCCTCCTGTTTGATTAAATCATGGAGTGGATCAATGACATCCAGGTAGGAAATAAAATATAACTTTCGAGCTAATCGGGAGTCGGTTGCATTTATTTTTTATAAATTAAACTTTTTTTTGTACGCGGCATATGGAAGACGTTATGAGAGGAAAGATACCAAAGACTGAATTACTGGTGACGTTTGAAGTGGTGGCACGTCATGAAAGTTATACACGTGCAGCGGAGGAGTTAGCATTAACGCAAAGTGCCGTATTTCGCCAGGTGAATGCGCTTGAGGATTTTCTGCATACAGAATTATTTAGTCATGCCAAAAAGCGGATTTTTTTAAACGCGGCCGGTAAGCATTATTTGAGCATTGTTAAGGAAACGCTGAATAAACTTGAGCGAGATACCAACACCATAATGACCTGGCAGCCCACAGTGGAAGTCATTGAACTGGCGGTCAATCCGACGTTCAGCACCCACTGGCTGATCCCCAATCTGCGTGAATTCAACAAACTTAACCCTGATATTATCGTCAATATTCACTCGCTGGCGAACATGGGCGATTTTCTCAACCGGGAATATGATGCGGCTATCATGCGGGAAGACTTCTGTTCACCGTGGTCAGAAGTGGAGTATTTGTTCGAAGAGGAAATTCTGCCGGTCTGTAGCGGTAGCCTGCTGTCACAGCCTAATCAGAAACTGGCGGTTGAAGAGTTGCTCAATGAGTTTCCTCTACTGCATCAAAGTACGCGAATTAACGGCTGGCAAGAGTGGTTCGCCCTGTCGGATGTCAGTAGCCCACTGGTCAACAAAGGCCCGCGCTTTGATCTGCTGTCGATGCTGATCGCGGCGGTGCGGTCTAATCTCGGGGTTGCGCTGCTCCCGCGCTTTGCGATCCAGCACGATCTGGACAACGGCGACATGGTGATCCCCTGCGATGTCCCCATGCGTACGGGTAATCGTTTCATCATGACCTGGCGGGAAGAAAAAGCGGAATCCCGACATTTACAGGTCTTCCGCGAGTGGTTGTTGCAAAAATCGGTGGTGTCACCGCTGGAACGCTGATGACGGAGAACAGTTGGCCGGATTAGCGCATGCGCAATCCGGCAATAACGCCACTACCAGTCAATTCCGGCCTGTGCCTGGATACCGCTGTCAAATGCGTGTTTCACCGGGCGTAGTTCGCTCACCGTGTCGGCAAGCTCCAGCAACTGCGCGTGACAACCCCGTCCGGTGACAATCACACTCTGCTGCGCCGGACGTTCCCGGATGGCGGCAATTACCTCATCAGTATCAAGGTAGTGATACGCCAGCATGTAAGTGAGTTCATCCAGTACGACCAGATCGTAATGCGCATCCGCCAGCATGCGCTTGCTCTCTGTCCAGACGGCCTGCGCCGCCGCGATATCCGCCTCGCGGTTTTGCGTTTCCCAGGTAAATCCGGTGCCCATAATGTGGAACTCAACGCCCAGCGGATGCAGGGTGTTGTATTCGCCATTATCCCACTGGCCTTTGATAAACTGCGCGACGCCAACGGTTTTACCATGCCCCACCGCGCGCGTGGCAGTGCCAAAAGCTGCTGTGGATTTTCCTTTCCCATTACCGGTGAAAACGATCAAAATCCCTTTTTGCTCGGTGGCCGCGGCCACGCGGATATCAACCTGTTCTTTCAGCTTTTGCTGACGCTGGCGATGACGGTCGCCATTGGCTCGCGCTTGCATACTGACTCCTTAATGACCTGCAGGGCAGCTTGCGCAACGGTGTTGTTGCTCAAACTGACTGAAGAAGTTGTTTCCTTTGTCATCCACCAGCACGAAGGCTGGCAGGTTTTCAACTTCCATCATCCAGACGGCTTCCATTCCCAGCTCGGGATATTCGAGACAGCGCAGACTTTTCACATATTGCTGTGCCAGCAAAGCTGCGGCGCCGCCGATACTGCCGAGGTTGAAGCCGCCATGTTTATGACAGGCGTCGGTCACCTGCGGACTGCGGTTGCCTTTTGATAGCATGATCAGGCTACCGCCTGCGGCCTGGAAGGCATCGACATAACCGTCCATGCGCCCGCCGGTGGTCGGCCCGAGTGAACCACAGGCCATTTGATCCGGCGTTTTAGCCGGACCGGCGTAGTAGACAATGTGGTTTTTCATGTATTCGGGCATCGCTTCGCCGTTGTCCAGCCGCTCTTTGAGTTTGGCGTGTACGATGTCACGGGCGACGACAATCGGGCCGTTCAGCGAAAGCCGCGTGCCGACCGGCAGAGCGGATAAATCATGCATGATCTCGCGCAGTGGGCGGTTCAGATCCAGGGTGACGCTTTGCGCGCTGTTCTCAATGCGGCTTGATTCTGGGATAAATTTGCCTGGGTTATGCTCGAGTTTTTCCAGCCAGATCCCGTGTTTGTTGATCTTCGCTTTGATATTGCGATCGGCGGAGCAGGAGAGGGCCATCGCTATCGGGCAGGAACCGCCGTGACGCGGCAGACGAATCACACGAATATCATGGGCGAAATATTTGCCGCCAAACTGCGCACCAATACCAAATTCACGGCTGGCATTGAGCAGCGTGGACTCCAGCGCCGTATCGCGAAACGCCTGACCCAGCTCGTTGCCGCTGGTGGGCAGGTTGTCGTAATACTTGGTTGAGGCCAGTTTGGCGACCTTGAGCGCCTGATCAGCGGACAGACCGCCGACCACAAAGGCAATGTGATACGGCGGGCAGGCTGCCGTGCCCAACGATTTCATCTTCTCAATCAGGAAGGCGGTGAGCTTTTCCGGTTGCAGGATCGATTTGGTTTCCTGGAACAGCGCCGCTTTGTTGGCGGAGCCGCCGCCCTTATTAACAAACAGGAAGCGGTATTCGTTACCCGGCGTGGCGCTGATATCAATTTGCGCTGGCAGGTTGGTGCCGGTATTTACCTCGGTATACATATCCAGCGCGGCGTTTTGCGAATAGCGCAGGTTATTTTCTTTAAAGGTCGTATAAATCCCTTTGCTGAGTGCTTCGGCGTCATCACCACCGGTCCAGATCTGCTGCCCTTTACTGGCGACCACAGTCGCCGTGCCGGTGTCCTGGCAGTTAGGCAGTACCCCTTTCGCCGAGACTTCTGCGTTACGCAGTAGCTGAAGCGCGACATATTTATCGTTACTGCTGGCCTGCGGATCGTGCAGGATGCTGGCGATCTGCTTTAAATGTCCGGTGCGCAGGAAGAACGAGGCTTCATAGAATGCCTGTTGAGCCAACAGCGTTAATGCTTCCGGCGCCACTTTGATGACCTCTTCGCCCTCTAACTCAGTCACCGTAATATGCTGATTGCTCAGTAATTCGTATTCTGTACTCTCTTTGCTTTGTACAAAGAGTTCTTGCCAGACAAAGGGTTTAGACATTTGACTTCTCGCCTCTCGTGATTTTTCGCCGGATGGCGGCGTTTCGCCTTCTCCGGCCTACAGGTTAATGCGCGATAAAAAAGGTTGGCCTGCGTGGCGTGGGCAACATACTCAATGGTCTGCTGGGCGCGCACGCTATTCCCGGCGCTGTCCAACGGCGGTGAGTAAACGGCAATAGCGTATTGTCCCGGCACTACCGCGACCATCCCGCCGCCAACACCGCTTTTCGCCGGAATACCGACGGTGTAGAGCCATTTGCCGCTGCCGTCATAGAGGCCGGCGATGGCCATTTCCGCCAGCACCTGCGGCACATAATGTTCATTCAGTAACTGTTTGCCGTTGAACGGTGATTTCCCCTTATTGGCCAGCACCACGCCCATTTTGGCGAGCTGCTCAACGGTGATATCCACCGAACACTGGCGGGTGTAAATCTCCACGGCTTCCTGCGTATCGCCGTAGAAGCTGTTATACGATGCCATTAATTGCGCCAGCGCCTGGTTGTGCTGGTTGGTCTCCATTTCTGACCTGAACACCGGTTCATTGACCGTGAGCCTGGCGTCAGCCCAGGCGTTCAGGTTGGTGAGGATTTTGTTCCAGCGGTCGGCTTTATCTTTCGCCTCAATCAGGCTGACGGTACTCATCGCGCCCGCATTGACCAGTGGATTTTCTGGCGCGCCCTTCGTGAGTTCGACGGCGAGGCCGGAATTAAAGGGCAGGCCGGTGGCATTGGCGCCGAGTTTATCCAGCACCTCCTGCGGTCCGCGCTGTTCCATCGCCAGCGCGAGGGTGAAGACTTTACTCAGCGACTCCATCGGAAACGCTTTTTCGACGTCCCCGGCCTGGTAAATTTTGCCGTCAACGGTAGCGAGGGTTATTGCGAAGTTGTTGGGGCTGTAAGCGGCAAGGGCAGGGATGTAGTCGGCGACTTTTCCGTCGTGGTTACTCTGGTACTTCTGGTGCGCCTGTTCGACTAACGCAGCATAGTCCGGTGCGGGTTGCGCCAGCGTGGCGGTGCTAAACAAAACGCTGAAAGTAAAGAGACTCACGCCGATCATTGCTTTATTCATTGTGCATTTCCGGTGGTGTTGTAGGAAAAACTATCCCGTAGGCCGGATAAGGCGTTTACGCCGGCATCCGGCGTAAACGCGGCATCATTGCCGGATGGCGACGCTGGCGCGTCTTATCCGGCCTACGATGAGTCGTCCTTTCGCTGTCAGGACATTGCCACTTCTGACGGCTCAGTGGCAGGGCGTTCCTGTTCCGGCGTTTTGGCCGGTGCGGTTCCGCGGCAACCTGAACCGAAGTGCTCGCCTTCCCAGCGACCGACAATCGCCGCACCCATCGCATTGCTCATCACGTTGGTTGCAGAACGGCCCATATCGAGGAACGGATCGACGCCCATCAGCAGGATCAGCCCGGCTTCCGGAATGTTGAACTGGTTAAGGGTAGCGGCAATAACCACCATCGAAGCACGCGGTACGCCCGCCATGCCTTTGGAAGTTAACATCAGGATCAACAGCATGGTGATCTGCTCGCCCATGCTCAGCTCAATGTTGCACGCCTGCGCGATAAAGACGGTGGCAAACGAGCAGTAGGCCATTGAACCCACGAGGTTGAACGAATACCCGATAGGCAGCACGAAGCTGGCAATCTTGGACGAGACGCCGAATTTCTCCAGCTTATCCAGAGTACCAGGGAACGCGGCTTCAGAACTGGACGTGGTGAACGCCAGCAGTGCCGGTTCGAGGATGGCTTTCGTCAGACGACTGATGCACGGACCGACAATCACTGTGGACAGACCGATGAGGATCGCCCACAGCATACCCAGCGTGAGATAGAACTCACCCATGAAGATCCCTGCGCTGACCATTACGCCCAGACCGCGTTCAGCAATAAGCCCGGAGATGGCGGCAAATACGGTTAACGGGGCAAACAGCATGACGTAGCCCGTCAGTTTCAGCATGACGTGAACCAGAGAGTCGAGCACCTTCACGATCGGCTCGGCTTTCTCGCCAATCGCCGCCAGGCTACAGCCGAGGAAGATTGAGAACACGACGATTTGCAGGATTTCGTTACGTGCCATCGCATCAACGATGCTGGTCGGTACGGCGTGAGAAATAAATACTTTCAGCGTGAACGGTTCTGACTGAACGGCCGCCACGGCCCCGGCGTCATGGGCAACAAAGTTAATGCCTGCGCCTGGCTGGAACAGGTTGACGATCACCAGACCCAGCGCAATCGACAGCAGCGAAGCGCAAATAAACAGGAAAAAAGTTTTCGAGAATATACGACCCAACGTTTTCGCATCGCCCATTTTTGCGATGCCGACAACCAGGGTTGAAATAACCAACGGCGCGATAATCATTTTCACCATACGTAAGAATATAGTGGTGAAAATAGAAATATCCTGCGCATACGATTTTGCTGTATCAGCCGATGCCATATTATTAATAGCCACCCCGGCAATCATGCCGAGTATCAGGCCTAATATGATCATTTTTGTTAGACTTATTTTCTTCATGTTTACTCCATCGGATCAAGGCTGGTCTGTGAAGTGTTGTAGGGTAGCGTGCGCCTGACGCCGGACAGCAGCTCAGACGCACGCAGGTTATGACCAACCGCATGAATTATCTGGAATACAGTGATACAGCGAAATCCTGTACGCCAATGGATGTTGTTGTATTTTTTACTACAGGTCGAACTCAATACTTAATAACGGCGCATGCTGCTGCGCGCCATAAACATCATTGTCACCGACGTTGCCGGAAATAATATCGCGAGGCATCACGATTTTTACGGCATTCGCTGGGTCAAACCAGACGATGCGATGAATAAAATCAGGTTCAACGTTATATAAGCGGGCAATTAACTGTGGAGTTAATTGCTCAGAACGTTTTACCCGCTGATAGTCTTCGCGTGTTTTAAATAAAATATCCAATACCAGTTCATACGGTCCGGCATTTTTAGAACGAATCACCTGCGCCAGGCTGCAAATCGCGTGTTTCATGCCTGAACTCCTTCTGGCGTCACCTGTTCGATATGGAAGTCAAAACGCAGGGCGTCGCTGGCTTCGATCAGGTGATAGATTGAGAACTCATACACCGGCCCGCTTTGAATGTCGGATGGCGAGAACGGGAAGGCGAGGTTGCCTGCCGTGGCTATCCGGTTTTCGTAGCCGTAGTGCAATAGAGTAGAGCGCACCAGCGAACAGACGCTGTTGGCGATATCCTGCGTTGGCGCGACCACGTCCAGCAAAATCCCCAGCTCATGCCCGGCAGTTTGCGCTGGTTCATGGTTACCCATCACGCCGTTCTTGCCGTACAGGTGGAAGGTCATGCGGATGCTGTCATCATTCAGGGAGAGGTTGCGGGCAACGCTTGCCTGAACGTCTTCGAGAATGGTGTCAATGCCTGCAATCATGATCGGATCGCGGGTGCCGGCGATGGTCAGGCAGCGGAAGCCCACCTGACGCGCGCCTTCCAGCTTCAGCGCATAAGGCGTCTCTTCGTGACGAGAACCGCTGACGTACACTTCGCCATCATTTACGGCTTTGAAGCTACACCCTTTCAGGTTTAGTACGCCGCCAGGGCCTGGCAGGAAGTACGGATCGGACTTCTCATACAGGGTGTGTGCCGCCGCCGAGGTCTCGGTGAACTTGCGCTTAGGATTGAACGTCTTCAGCGTAAAGCCGTTGTCGTCGATAATCCCCATCGCGCAGTCGGAACCGGAACCTGGGGTGGCGGCAATGGCCGCACATTCCAGGATCTTGCCACAGTGCAGCGCCAGACCTTCATCAAAGCCCTGCATAATCGGCAGCGCCGCAAAGCAGGCCGGATCGTAAGCCCGTCCGCCCAGCACCACCTGCGCACCGGCTTCCAGCGCACGCTGGAACGGTTCGATCCCCATCTGCGCCACGATGTAAGTGCTCTCTTCGATCGCTTCGTGGGTTAACGGTGGAACGAAATCCAGTGCGGTGATTTTGCCGTTATCCAGCGCCTGATGAACCACCTCTTTCTCAACGTCCGAAGGGATGAGCGCCATTGAGAAGGAGAGTTTTTCTTCCTGCGCAATCTCGTGGATTATCTGCCGACACCACTCAAGATGCGGCGCGGCGCCGGACCCTCCGGCTGTGCCAATCACCACCGGAATATTGTGCTTAACGCCCGCCGTGATCATATAGCGCAGATCGCGTTTCACTCCGGCCCGGTCGGTGAACGGTTTACCTGCCCCCAGATAGTGGGGGGCCCGGATCGGAGGAGCCTGCGTCAACCGCGATCAGATCCGGTGACTCTTCCATGGCGTTGCGAAAGCTCTCTTCCGGGAAGCCATAACCCAGGATAGCCGTCGGCGATAAGATCTTAAATGTGCGTGCCATCTCTTAATCCTTAGTCTGCAACAGCGCGATGGTGCGGTTCATTTCGTTAAACACGATATTGAGACCTTCATCGAAGCCCATACCTGGTTTGATCAGCATACGCATCGGACGCGCGGCGAGAGCCACATGGACGCAGGTGCGGGCGCTGATTTCAGTTTCGTTGCAGGTGCCGCCCTGGTAGGCTTCCATCCCGTGTTTGTTGCAATACAGCACCGCGTCAACGATGTTGTGAATGCCGCCGAGATCCGGGGTTTTGATCTGCACCATGTGGCAACTGCCGGCATCGGTGAAGTCAACGATGTCCTGATAGGTGTTACACCATTCGTCGGCGACAATTTTCACGCCGGAACCCAGGCGGGTCAGCTCTTTGGTGATGGCGGTCAGCATGCGGATCTGATCCGGCTTGTTACCCGCGTCGACCGGGCCTTCAATGTACAGCGGCAGACCCTGCGCTTCTTTTTCCAGGCTGGCGATGTACTCGGCGCAGCGTACCGGGTCCATATCGAAGATCAGACCGATGGTGCCATATACGTCGATATGCAGCGTCGGGTGATAGCGTGGGCTGCTGCGCAGGCTGATGATACGGTCAGACAGCCAGCGTACGTACTCACGCAGTTTTTCGCCTTTAAAGCCGAGCTTCTCTTCTACGTTGTTGATCAGCGCGTGCGGCAGAACGTCAACGCCTTTGAGGATCATTTTGTCGACGGCGATGTAGCGGTCGTCGCCGCTCTGGCCAAATAACGGAATGGCTTCCGGTACGCACGGCAGTTGCCATTCGTCACACACCACTTCGGTTTTCAGACGACCTGAGGCCAGCGCGGTGGCGTCAAGCAGCGCCTGAGACAGACCGTAACGAACGGCGGTATGCAGCAAATTACCGTCGATGCGCAGTTTGTCGAAGAAACGGGCGTTCGGCAGGAATGCATCTACGTCGCGGCCTTCCAGCAGCGGCTTAATGTGGTCGTTGAGGAACGGAATAAAATGTTCTGCCAGGAACAGCGGATCGCGACCGCCGGCACCAGAGTATTGCACCGCAGCGCAATCACCCACCGCGACGGCGCCGTTTTCCAGAATCAGTTGTACGGAAACACACTCGCCGGCCTGGCGAACGGAGGTAAAGCCCGGCGTGACAGGAGCACCGGTGTAAATGAATCCATCATGACCTGCGCCATTTTTGATCGCCTGCTGGTCATCAAAATAGAATGAGGAGTAGCCAGCGGTGAAAAGCGCCTGTTTAATTTTCATTATGGTCTTCCTATTAATTGACTGTGGGATACAGCGTTGATGTCATCAACAACCATCTGGAATGAGGGTTTACGTCCTTCGAAATGGGCACGTTCGGCGACGTAATCGTGGTGCAGGGCGAGAATGTCCTGCGGCAGCGGAACGGAGCCCGCTTCCAGAACACGGATCGCTCCGGCGTTGTCGCGAACCGGCAGGATTTTACCGGCGTTGCAGGAGGCTGGAGCGAAAGGCACATCCAGCACGCCTGCTTCGAAGGCCAGCACGGTGCCACGCGCGATATCGCCGTTGCCCAGTTCAAACACTTTCTTCAGAACGGCGCGGACTTCGCTCTTAATCAGTTCCACTTCCTGCTCGACAGCGGCGCACGGCGGGAATTTCTGGTCACTGACCATGTTGAGCATCTGACGTGACGCGCGCAGCCCTTGTGCGTTAGCCGCTGCCGTCGGGATACCAAAGGCTTCATGCGGGCTCTTGGTGATCACTTTGGTGGCACCAGACATACCGGCTACTGCCGCGCCCCAGGAAATAATGGCGAACGCTTTGGATTCGTCTTCCGGGAAGCCGCCCATCCACTGGTGGAAGACGGTGCTCAGCTCGTAATCATCGAAACCGTAGTTCTGGAAATATTCATGAGACAGTTCACGTAGTGACTGAATCGCCGCGATATCCTGCGTCAGGCTGCCAACCTGGCCGTAGCCGACGGTAATTGACTTCACGCCCTGTTCCAGCGCCAGCAGACCTTCGATAATCGCCACCGAGTGAGACATAAACGGCGGGATCAGCGTGCCGGTGAGCGGGCCAAACGGTTCGCGGTTGATGCGAATGCCGTGCTCTTCGTACAGCCCCATCAGGCGGTCACAGTACTGCCAGTCGCGGATCGATTTTTCCAGCGTAACGCGCTTAGCATAAGGAATGTTGTAGGAGATACCGCCGCCTTCATAGCTGGTAAAGCCGCTGGCCATCGCAATTTCTGCCAGCAGACGGGCATCGGGCGTTCCGTGACGCACCTGGATCGGTTTCTCCAGCGCTTCGGTCATTCGGCGGCAAGCCGCGACGCCGTGGTTAACCACCGGCAGCCCGTTGAGCTTCGAAGTGCCCGCTTCGATGGATTTCTGGATCCCAATAGCGGCTTCTTCATAACGATTCAGACGGGTATACGCATCAATGGTGCTGGGCAGCAGGTCGCACTCGACCTGCAGGGTTTTCAGCAGTTCGATATGCTCATCCATCAGCGCCACACCCGCACGCGGTTGGCTCAGCGTTTTCCCTTCCTGATCGGCCTTCAGCAAGGCATGGGAAAACCGTTTTTTCTCAGGAATGGTCTGCTGGTACTTCACGCCATCTTCAAAATTTTCGACGTCCTTGCCGGTATGCCACGTCTGCAATACCTGATGCCGCTCGGTCATAAATTCGTCATGGGTTAATTTTTTATTTCGAAGTTCCATTCGTCGCTGCCTTAGGTTTTATAGGGTTAAACAGTGAATGCTGGTGCGGGCTGCGGCCTGCGGATCCAGTCTGGCGACGTTCGCCAGCAGAGGAAGCAAACCTTTTGCGTCGCGGTAGTACTCAAACTGAGTGGGTAAAAGAATGCGTCGGCCCTCATCGTCCAGCTCGCGGTATTTGAGCCAGCGATGGATATCAAATTGACTGGCGCGGGAGAGCCAGCCGCCCGAGCCGACCACTTTGCGCACGGTGGTCAGGTCGCGGCCCATCTGTAAATCGACGTTGCCCACGCAGGTACACACCTGCTTCTTGGTGCCTGCGTGACGCTCGGCGGCATAGCCGACACACAAACCGGCTAACAGGGAATCAAAAAAACGCTCTTCATCGGTTTGCGGCAGGTAATCGGGATGGGCAACCAGATGGCGCAGATAGCCATAAAAGGCTTCCTGGCGCGCCGCTTGCTGAGCGAATACCACTTTCACCAGTTCCTGGGTGCTTTCGCCAACCACCACGGCGGAGACACGCATGCCGAGATCGCCTTCCACCGTGCGCTTAACGAACGGCTCCGGGACGCCGTGCAGCACAGTGTCTGGCGACAGCATGTTGGCGCTGGCGGAGTAGACGTCAGTCGTCGCGCCGCCCATATCAATGAGCATGAACTCTTTCCACGCGCTATCGACATCGCTGATGGCTTTGACCAGTTCGTACACCGTCCATGGGGTCGGCATGGGTTCTTCGCCGGTTTCACCGACAATCACATCCAGCCCTTTACCTTTCACGATACGGGACAGGAAGACATCGCAAATCGCCTTGCGGGCGGCAAAAGGGTTGGGGTGATCGAGGTCAGGCAGAATGTTATCCACCGTAGTCAGATCTTTGTGTCCCAGAATCGTCTGGACATCGTCCTGAATGTCGCGGTTGCCGGCGTAGATAATGGCGCAGTCAAGGCTGGACTCTGCCAGTGCGCGCGCATTGGCCAGTCCGTAGCTCTCTTCACCTCCGTCCGTACCGCCCGTGAACAGCAGAATGTCAGGCGGGGAGGCTTCCAGCGCCTGAATATCATGGCGATTCAGTTTGTACGAATAGTACTGGGCGATTTTCGCTCCGGCGGAATGCGCCGTGACTTTTGCCGATTCCAGGGTGATTGACGGCACCAGCCCCATTGCGGCGACGGCAAGGCCGCCTTTCGCCGATGAGGAGTATTTCAGGGTCACTTCACCGCTGTTAAGCAGTGGGCGCGCATCGGCAACGTTTAGCACCTGATTCAGACTGGCGAAAAACCCTTCCGCCAGATGATGGGTTGTCGTCGGAGTCAGAACGTGATTAACCAGTGTTAACGCATCCCCCCTCCCTGGCGAAGAGGGCTGCTTTGGTCCACGTCGAGCCGATATCGACAGAGACGGTTTGCATCAGATAGCCTCTTCCAGACAACGGTTTTCAACGCCGTGACGCTTGTTGATATCTGCCGCCATCAACTGGCAGACATCTTCGAGATCGTGGCTTGGCGCAAAGACGCGCTGGAAGCCCATTTCTTTAAATTTGGCTTCGATGTCCGCGAAGTCATGCTTCCCGACTACCAGGTTGCCGCCAACATAAAGGAGGATATCGCCAATGCCGCGTTCGATGCAGCGTTCGCGCAGTCCCAGGCAGTCAATGTCGCCGTGACCATAAATAGAGGAGACGACAATCGCATCGGCGCCAGTTTCGATCGCGGCATCGATATATTCATCCTGGCTCACCATGACGCCCAGATTGATTACGCGAAAATCATGGGCAGTAAAAACGCGGTCCAGAACTTTATTGCCTACGGCATGGCAGTCAGCACCAATGACGCCAATAACGAGTGTTGATTTTTTCATGGGTAATCCTCTCCAGGACTCAGGGTAAGAAATAAAAATGTTTTTAAGCGTTTTAATAGGGACGGAGTGTCGTGGGGAGGCGCGATGGATGCAATTGATCTATTTTCAAAATATCTTTCTAAAAACGACTATTCTATGAATGAAAAATAAAAAATCATTTATTATCATGTGGTTATTTGTATTTTAAAGCAGGCTTTATATTATAATGTATAGATTTCTATTAAACGGGATTCAATGTTTGTGATCTGAATCTTGTTTATTTGTCTTTACGTAAAAGAGGTGTTTAAATAATTTAAGAAGAAGAAATGTGAGGTGCGTAACGGAATAAAGCATGATGATTCTATACGCCATTCTATTACTGTTAATAAAATGATAAATATAATGGTGAGTTGTTTGTCATTACCAGTGTGGGACAGAAGAAATTCTGTCTATTACGTTTCATTTATATTTGTGAAGCAGTTAACACTTCATCGCAATAGTATTAAACGCATTACGACTGTAACCCGCCCTCCCTTTAAAAAGCCACGTGACACTTTTTCAGGGATGGGTTTCGTGAGCGGGATAACAAGCAGGCGGCTCATCTCTTCAGTGGGTAGCAGAGGAATCAACTCCTGCTGAGTGCGCTGGCAGATACACAGTCTGTTCACAATGCCGCCGGTCGGGTGTCAGTTGAACACCCTGAAGAAAGCAGAAGAGGGAGATGAACTGATCCTGCGCCTGTTTAATCCCTCAGATTCGCAGTCATCTGACGCAACGGTGGCCTCCGGCAGAGCGATTCAGGCGTGTACCCAAACGCGCCTGGATGAGCAGCCGGTTAAGAGCGTTGATGAAAAGCGCAACGACATCGGCCCGGTTTTACCGGGACAAACGCGGACATTTAGCTACAAGATTGTGTGAATAGTCAGCAAACAGACACAGGCCACGCATTGCATGGCTTTTTTTATTAACAGAATAATAACTATGCGGTGTTAATTCCAGATATCGTAAAGGTGAAGTAATTGTAAATTCTCGCGCGCGAAAAGGAGATCCTGGCAAATAATAATAAATTGTCTACGCTGATCGCATCGGGAAAGGGAAGAGAAATTCCTGTGTTGACGTTAATTAAAACACTGTTTTTTTATATATACATTTTCACTTAGTAACCACCCCTCCCGTAGAGATACATGTTTGCAACATGTTGTTCACTATAATCACTCCGTTTAAACATGGTTAACAAAAACTCCTGTTTTTGATTTAAATCAATGTTTAAACATTGGAAAACTGACGTGAAACGAGTTAAATTGTCGCCGATCAAATTGGTGGAAAGGTGATAAATTCGCTATAAATTGATCACTGTCGAAAAACGCAAATCTTCCTCAATAAAAACCTGTTTATTGTAAGGATTTTGCGGCGTAATATAATTGCGGGATCAATTTGAGTTTTTTATTAACACGTTTGTAACCTTTTACCCTTTCTGTTTCCTTCCTGCGAAAAAGCAAGGGCGAAAGCGCACAAATTATTTTGTATTGGGGCATGCGTGTGACCCTTTCTAACGGGGTTCACTCTCGGAGTCTTCATGCGATGAGCAAGGAGTCATGATGTTAGATATAGTCGAACTGTCGCGCTTACAGTTTGCCTTGACCGCGATGTACCACTTCCTCTTTGTGCCACTGACGCTCGGTATGGCGTTCCTGCTGGCCATTATGGAAACGGTTTACGTCCTTTCCGGCAAACAGATTTATAAAGATATGACTAAGTTCTGGGGCAAGTTGTTTGGTATCAACTTCGCTCTGGGTGTGGCAACCGGGCTGACCATGGAGTTCCAGTTCGGGACAAACTGGTCTTACTATTCCCACTACGTTGGGGATATCTTCGGTGCGCCGCTGGCGATCGAAGGTCTGATGGCCTTCTTCCTCGAATCCACCTTTGTAGGTCTGTTCTTCTTCGGCTGGGATCGTCTGGGTAAAGTTCAGCACATGGCGGTAACCTGGCTCGTCGCTTTAGGTTCTAACCTGTCCGCTCTGTGGATCCTGGTTGCAAACGGCTGGATGCAAAACCCTATCGCATCGGATTTCAACTTCGAAACCATGCGTATGGAGATGGTGAGCTTCTCTGAACTGGTACTGAACCCGGTCGCTCAGGTGAAATTTGTGCATACCGTGGCGTCAGGCTACGTGACCGGCGCGATGTTCATCCTCGGTATCAGCGCTTATTACCTGCTGAAAGGCCGCGACGTCGCTTTCGCAAAACGCTCTTTCGCCATCGCCGCCAGCTTTGGTATGGCTGCCGTGCTGTCTGTTATCGTTCTGGGTGATGAATCCGGTTATGAAATGGGCGACGTGCAGAAAACTAAACTCGCGGCCATTGAAGCAGAGTGGGAGACTCAGCCTGCTCCGGCTGCCTTTACTCTGTTCGGTATTCCGGATCAGGATTCGCAGGAAAACAAACTGGCAATTCAGATCCCGTATGCACTTGGCATCATCGCGACACGTTCTGTCGACACGCCGGTTATCGGTCTGAAAGACCTGATGGTGCAGCATGAAGAGCGTATCCGTAACGGGATGAAAGCGTATGAACTGCTGGAACAGCTGCGTGCCGGTTCTACCGACCAGGCGGTTCGCGATCAGTTCAACGTGATGAAAAAAGACCTGGGTTACGGTCTGCTGCTGAAACGCTATACCCCGAACGTCTCTGATGCGACTGAAGCGCAGATTCAGCAGGCGACGAAAGATTCTATTCCACGCGTTGCGCCGCTGTATTTCGCCTTCCGTATCATGGTGGCCTGTGGCTTCCTGCTGCTGGCGATCATTGCGCTCTCCTTCTGGAGCGTGATTCGTAACCGCATCGGTGAGAAGAAATGGCTGCTGCGCGCCGCGCTGTACGGTATTCCGCTGCCGTGGATTGCTGTCGAAGCCGGCTGGTTTGTCGCCGAATATGGTCGTCAGCCGTGGGCGATCGGTGAGGTATTACCAACCGCAGTGGCGAACTCGTCGCTGACCGTCGGTGACCTGCTGTTCTCCATGATCCTGATTTGTGGCCTGTATACCCTGTTCCTGGTGGCTGAACTGTTCCTGATGTTCAAGTTCGCACGCCTTGGCCCAAGCAGCCTGAAAACGGGTCGCTACCACTATGAGCAGTCCACCGTGGCTTCTCAGCCGGCACGCTAAGACAGGAGTCGTCAAATGATCGATTATGAAGTACTACGTTTTATCTGGTGGCTGCTGGTTGGCATTCTGCTGATTGGTTTTGCGGTCACCGATGGCTTCGACATGGGGGGTGGGCATGCTCACCCGTTTCCTCGGTCGTAACGACACCGAGCGTCGAATTATGATTAACTCCATCGCCCCGCACTGGGACGGTAACCAGGTATGGCTGATCACCGCGGGCGGCGCGCTGTTTGCGGCCTGGCCGATGGTCTACGCCGCGGCGTTCTCCGGTTTCTATGTGGCGATGATCCTCGTACTGGCGTCTTTGTTCTTCCGTCCGGTCGGTTTTGATTACCGCTCCAAGATTGAAGACACCCGCTGGCGCAACATGTGGGACTGGGGCATTTTTGTGGGGAGCTTTGTGCCGCCGCTGGTGATTGGCGTGGCGTTCGGCAACCTGCTGCAGGGTGTACCGTTCCATATCGACGAGTATCTGCGTCTGTACTACACCGGTAACTTCTTCCAGTTGCTGAATCCGTTTGGCCTGCTGGCAGGCGTAGTGAGCGTGGGCATGATCATCACTCAGGGCGCGACCTATCTGCAGATGCGTACCGTGGGTGAACTGCATCTGCGTGCCCGTGCGACATCGCAGATTGCGGCGCTGGTCACTCTGGTCTGCTTCGCCCTGGCGGGTGTCTGGGTCATGTACGGTATCGACGGCTATGTGGTGACCTCTGCGATTGATCATCATGCGGCGTCTAACCCGCTGACCAAAGAAGTGGCGCGTGAAGCGGGTGCATGGCTGGTGAACTTTAACAATGCCCCGATCCTGTGGCTGGTTCCGGCACTGGGCGTAGTGCTGCCGCTGTTGACGATTTTGACTTCCCGTATGGAGAAAGGAGCATGGGCGTTCCTGTTCTCTTCTCTGACGCTGGCCTGCATCATCCTGACTGCCGGTATCGCGATGTTCCCGTTCGTGATGCCTTCAAGCACGATGATGAACGCAAGTCTGACCATGTGGGATGCGACGTCCAGTCAGCTGACGCTGAATCTGATGACCTGGGTTGCTGTGGTGTTTGTTCCGATCATTCTCATCTACACCAGCTGGTGTTACTGGAAAATGTTCGGTCGCATCACCAAAGAGCATATTGAAAACAATACCCACTCTCTGTACTAAGTAAGGAGCAAACTATGTGGTATTTCGCCTGGATTCTGGGAACGCTTCTTGCCTGTGCATTTGGGATCATCACCGCGCTGGCCCTTGAGCACGTCGAGGCAAGCAAAGACGGTCAAGAAGAACACTGATGACCACCCTGATCGCGATGCAATATAACGCGATGGACAAGCGCCCGTTACGGGCGCTTTCTTTAGTGATGGCGTTAGTGTTAGCAGGATGTATGTTTTGGGATCCCTCCCGCTTTGCGGCTAAAACCAGCGGGCTGGAAATCTGGCACGGTCTGCTGCTGATGTGGGCGGTCTGTGCCGGCATTATTCATGGTGTGGGTTTTCGTCCTCGCGCCGCGCACTGGCAGGGGATTTTCTCACCATTGCTCGCCGATATCGTGCTTATTGTCGGTCTGTTTTTCTTCTTCTTTTGAATAAGAAACATCCTGAATGATCTATGGGCTTGCATAAGCCCATATATTTTTACTCTCCCTTAACTTCCCCCCATTCCCAAGCCTCAATCGCGCGCGTATAGTAGCAACGTTTAAAAGCACTAACTTTTGTTGCATTACCGGGATGTAAAGTGAATACAACGCTATATACAACAGCATTCTTGAAGCATCGCGGCGGCAAGTGCGCGAAGCACCAGGAGCTTACTGAAGTAGGTGACGGGTGTAAGTGGACGAAGCCAACAAAGAGGCCGCAGGAATGAGTCAGTATATATTTCGATGGCCGGTCCGGGTCTATTATGAAGACACCGACGCCGGTGGTGTGGTTTATCACGCCAGTTATGTTGCTTTTTATGAACGAGCACGCACAGAAATGCTGCGCCATCACCACTTCAGTCAGCAGGTGCTGCTGGCTGAGCGAGTCGCCTTTGTTGTGCGTAAAATGACGCTGGAATACTACGCACCTGCGCGACTCGACGATATGCTCGAAATCCAGACCGAAATTACGTCAATGCGTGGCACCTCTTTGGTTTTCACGCAACGCATTGTCAACGCAGAGAACACTGTACTCAATGAGGCTGAGGTTCTGATTGTTTGCGTTGACCCACTCAAAATGAAGCCTCGTGCGCTTCCCAAGTCTATTGTCGCGGAGTTTAAGCAGTGACTGACATGAATATCCTTGATTTGTTCCTGAAGGCAAGCCTTCTGGTTAAACTTATCATGTTGATTTTGATTGGTTTTTCAATCGCATCCTGGGCCATCATTATACAGCGGACCCGTATCCTTAACGCCGCCGCGCGTGAAGCCGAAGCGTTCGAAGACAAATTCTGGTCCGGTATTGAACTGTCTCGCCTGTATCAGGAGAGCCAGGGACGTCGCGATAGCCTGGCGGGTTCGGAACAAATCTTCTATAGCGGGTTCAAAGAGTTTGCGCGACTGCATCGGGCAAACAGCCATGCGCCGGAAGCGGTGGTGGAGGGCGCGTCTCGCGCGATGCGGATCTCAATGAACCGTGAACTTGAAACGCTGGAAACGCATATTCCGTTCCTCGGCACCGTGGGTTCCATCAGCCCGTATATCGGTCTGTTCGGCACCGTGTGGGGGGATCATGCACGCCTTTATCGCCCTTGGGGCAGTGAAGCAAGCGACGTTGCAGATGGTTGCGCCGGGTATCGCGGAAGCGCTGATTGCGACCGCTATCGGTCTGTTTGCGGCTATTCCTGCGGTCATGGCCTATAACCGTCTGAATCAGCGCGTTAACAAGCTGGAACTGAATTACGACAACTTTATGGAAGAGTTCACCGCGATTCTGCACCGTCAGGCGTTTACCGTTAGCGAAAGCAACAAGGGGTAAGCCATGGCCAGATCGCGTGGACGAGGTCGTCGCGACCTGAAGTCCGAAATCAACATCGTACCGTTGCTCGACGTTCTGTTGGTGCTATTGCTGATCTTTATGGCGACAGCGCCGATTCTTACGCAGAGCGTGGAAGTCGATCTGCCGGATGCGACCGAGTCGCAGGCGGTGAGCAGTAACGACAATCCGCCGGTCATTATTGAAGTTTCCGGAGTAGGGCAGTACAGCGTGGTGGTTGAGAAAGATCGTCTGGATCAACTGCCGCCGGAACAGGTGATCGCCGAAGCGAAAAGCCGCCTGGAATCCAATCCGAAAACGGTCTTCTTGATCGGAGGCGCGAAAGACGTGCCTTACGATGAAATAATTAAAGCGCTGAATTTGTTGCACAGTGCGGGTGTGAAGTCGGTTGGCTTAATGACGCAGCCTATCTGATCATTTGCGTCTCTGTTTTTAAGAGAGCGTGTAACAGGCGAACAGTTTTTGGGAACCGAGAGTGTCAAAGGCAACCGAACAAAACGACAAGCTCAAACGGGCGATAATTATTTCAGCGGTGCTGCATGTCATCCTATTTGCAGTCCTGATCTGGAGTTCGTTCGATGAGCATATAGAGGCTTCAGCCGGCGGCGGCGGTGGTTCTTCCATCGATGCTGTGATGGTTGATCCTGGCGCCGTGGTTCAGCAGTACGAACGTCAGCAGCAGCAACAGTCAAGCGCGCAGCGTGCCAAAGAGCAACGTGAAAAACTGGAACAGCAGCAGGCGGAAGAGCTTCGTGAGAAGCAGGCTGCCGAACAGGAGCGGCTTAAGCAGATCGAGAAAGAACGTTTAGCGGCTCAGGAACAGCAGAAGCAGGCTGAAGCTGACGCGAAGAAAGCGCAGGAACAGCAGAAACAGGCAGAAGAAGCGGCGAAGAAAGCGGCGGCGGATGCCAAAGCGAAAGCTGACGCGCAGGCGAAAGAAGCTGCAGAAGCGGCGAAAAAAGCCGCTGCGGATGCACAGAAAAAAGCCGAAGCGGAAGCCGCAAAAGCCGCTGCGGATGCGAAGAAGAAAGCGGAAGCAGAAGCGGCTAAAGCCGCAGCGGACGCTAAGAAGAAAGCTGAAGCGGAAGCTGCGAAGAAAGCGGCCGCTGAAAAAGCCGCGGCAGCGAAAGCGGCGGCGGCAGAAAAAGCGGCTGCCGATAAGAAAGCAGCCGCTGATAAAGCGGCGGCAGCTAAAAAAGGCAGCGGCGGAAAAAGCCGCGGCGGCATCCGGCGTTGACGACCTGCTCGGTGATCTCAGCTCAGGTAAGAATGCGCCGAAAACCGGCGGTGGAGCAAAAAGGGAACAACGCTTCTCCTGCGGGGGAGTGGTAATACTAAAAATAATGGCGCGTCAGGCGCGGACATCAGCAACTATGCCGGGCAGATTAAATCTGCCATCGAGAGCAAGTTCTACGACGCATCGTCTTATGCAGGTAAAACCTGTACGCTGCGGATAAAACTGGCCTCTGACGGTATGCTGCTCGACATCCAGTCTGAAGGTGGCGATCCCGCGCTTTGTCAGGCAGCGCTTGCTGCAGCCCGACAAGCGAAGATTCCAAAACCACCGAGCCAGGCGGTATATGAAGTGTTCAAAAACGCACCTCTGGACTTTAAGCCGTAAGCTAAACTTTCCCCGTGATGACGGGGAAAACAATCTGCGGTAGTCGCTGGGTTCTGGTAGTTTTGCGTATTTGAGTTTGTTAACATTCTGCTAAATTATCGTGGGCTGATCGCCTGGATAAGGGAGATATGATGAAGCAGGCATTACGAGTAGCATTTGGTTTTCTGATGCTGTGGGCAGCGGTGCTGCACGCAGAAGTACGTATCGAGATAACCCAGGGGGTGGACTCGGCGCGCCCGATTGGCGTTGTGCCATTCCAGTGGGCCGGGCCGGGCGCTGCACCTGAAGATATCGGTGGTATCGTTGGCGCGGATCTGCGTAACAGTGGTAAATTTAACCCATTAGATCGGTCTCGTTTGCCACAGCAGCCGGGGACTGCGCAGGAAGTGCAACCTGCTGCCTGGTCTGCGCTGGGTATTGACGCGGTCGTGGTCGGTCAGGTAACTCCGAATCCGGACGGTTCCTACAATGTCGCTTACCAGCTGGTTGACACCGGCGGTGCACCGGGTACTGTTCTGGCTCAGAACTCTTACAAAGTAAATAAGCAGTGGTTGCGTTATGCCGGCCATACTGCCAGTGACGAAGTGTTCGAGAAACTGACGGGCATTAAAGGCGCATTCCGCACCCGTATCGCGTATGTTGTTCAGACTAACGGCGGTCAGTTCCCGTATGAACTGCGCGTGTCTGACTACGATGGCTACAACCAGTTTGTGGTTCACCGTTCACCGCAGCCGTTGATGTCTCCGGCCTGGTCTCCGGACGGTTCTAAACTGGCGTATGTCACCTTCGAAAGCGGTCGTTCTGCGCTGGTTATTCAGACGTTGTCTAACGGCGCGGTCCGTCAGGTTGCGTCATTCCCGCGTCACAACGGTGCGCCAGCGTTCTCTCCGGATGGCAGCAAACTGGCGTTTGCCTTGTCAAAAACCGGGAGTCTGAACCTGTATGTGATGGATATTGGTTCTGGCCAGATCCGTCAGGTGACCGATGGTCGCAGCAACAATACGGAGCCGACCTGGTTCCCGGACAGCCAGAACCTGGCCTTTACCTCGGATCAGGCGGGTCGTCCGCAAGTGTACAAAGTTAACGTTAATGGCGGTGCTCCGCAGCGTATTACCTGGGAAGGTTCACAAAACCAGGATGCTGATGTCAGCAGCGACGGCAAATTTATGGTAATGGTAAGTTCGGCCAATGGTCAGCAGCACATTGCCAAACAAGATCTGGTAGCGGGTGGCGTACAAGTTCTGTCGTCAACGTTCCTGGACGAAACGCCAAGTCTGGCACCTAACGGCACTATGGTAATCTACAGCTCTTCTCAGGGGATGGGATCCGTGCTGAATTTGGTTTCTACAGATGGGCGTTTCAAAGCGCGTCTTCCGGCAACTGATGGACAGGTAAAATTCCCTGCCTGGTCGCCGTATCTGTGATAATAAATAATTGATTAATAAAGGAATCATTGAAATGCAACTGAACAAAGTGCTGAAAGGGCTGATGATTGCTCTGCCTGTTATGGCTATTGCGGCATGTTCTTCTAACAAGAACGCCAGCAATGACGGCAGCGAAGGCATGCTGGGTGCCGGCACTGGTATGGATGCAAACGGCAGCGGCAACATGTCCTCTGAAGAGCAGGCTCGTCTGCAGATGCAACAGCTGCAGCAGAACAACATCGTTTACTTCGATCTGGACAAGTACGATATCCGTTCTGACTTCGCTGCAATGCTGGATGCACACGCTAACTTCCTGCGTAGCAACCCGTCTTACAAAGTCACCGTAGAAGGTCATGCGGACGAACGTGGTACTCCTGAGTACAACATCTCCCTGGGTGAACGTCGTGCGAACGCGGTTAAGATGTACCTGCAGGGTAAAGGCGTTTCTGCTGACCAGATCTCCATCGTTTCTTACGGTAAAGAAAAACCTGCAGTACTGGGTCACGACGAAGCGGCTTACTCCAAAAACCGTCGTGCCGTACTGGTTTACTAAGAGAATTGCATGAGCAGTAACTTCAGACATCATCTGTTGAGTCTGTCGTTACTGGTTGGCATAGCGGCCCCCTGGGCCGCTTTTGCTCAGGCGCCAATCAGTAGTGTCGGCTCAGGCTCGGTCGAAGACCGTGTCACTCAACTCGAGCGTATTTCTAACGCTCACAGCCAGCTTTTAACCCAACTCCAGCAGCAACTCTCTGATAATCAGGCCGATATAGACTCCCTGCGTGGTCAAATTCAGGAAAGCCAATATCAACTGAATCAGGTGGTTGAGCGCCAGAAGCAGATCCTGCTGCAGATGGACAGTCTGAGTAACGGTGGGACCGCCGCACAACCGGCAAGTGGCGATCAGAGCGGAGCAGCGACGGCTACGCCTGACGCGGGTGCTGCGACGTCGGGTGCGCCGGTACAAAGCGGTGACGCGAATACCGATTACAATGCGGCAATTGCGCTGGTGCAGGATAAATCTCGCCAGGAAGACGCTATTGTGGCATTCCAGAACTTCATCAAAAAGTACCCTGATTCGACTTATCAGCCGAACGCCAACTACTGGCTCGGTCAGTTGAATTACAACAAGGGTAAAAAAAGATGATGCCGCGTTTTATTTTGCTTCGGTCGTGAAAAACTACCCGAAGTCACCTAAGGCTGCAGATGCGATGTATAAAGTCGGCGTGATCATGCAGGACAAAGGTGACGCCGCGAAAGCAAAAGCGGTATATCAGCAGGTTATCAGTAAATACCCAGGCACAGAAGGCGCGAAGCAAGCGCAGAAACGTCTTGGCGCGATGTAATGCACAGCATGCGACCAGAAATCGAATTATTTCTGGTCGTGTCGTGTGATTCATAAGCAGTTGAGTGATCTACATCGAAATTTTTGTTGCGCTGAATTCTTAAATCAGTAATATATGCCGCCGTTGCCACGGGATATCAAACAACCCGAAAGCAGCACAAAAGTGGGTCGTTAGCTCAGTTGGTAGAGCAGTTGACTTTTAATCAATTGGTCGCAGGTTCGAATCCTGCACGACCCACCAATCGTTCTGGTGGAACGCGATAGTAAAACGTGAAGGATAACGTTGCGAAAGCAACGGCCCGTAGGGCGAGGCAAAGCCGAGTCATCCTGCACGACCCACCACTGACAAAGTCAGTCAGTAGTATCCAGCGTAGTATCGGGTGATTAGCTCAGCTGGGAGAGCACCTCCCTTACAAGGAGGGGGGTCGGCGGTTCGATCCCGTCATCACCCACCACTCGGGTCGTTAGCTCAGTTGGTAGAGCAGTTGACTTTTAATCAATTGGTCGCAGGTTCGAATCCTGCACGACCCACCAATTTAACATTGAATATTAAATTGGTGCCGAGTAAAAAATCTTTCAGGTAACACCCGAATGGGTCGTTAGCTCAGTTGGTAGAGCAGTTGACTTTTAATCAATTGGTCGCAGGTTCGAATCCTGCACGACCCACCAAATTAAAGGTGGTCACTGGTAGAGAACGTGAAGGATAACGTTGCATCAGCAACGGTCCGTAGGGCGAGGCGAAGCCGAGTCATCCTGCACGACCCACCATCCTGAATGATTAAGTAAGAAATTCCCGTAAAGGGTCGTTAGCTCAGTTGGTAGAGCAGTTGACTTTTAATCAATTGGTCGCAGGTTCGAATCCTGCACGACCCACCAATTTAACATCAAACCCTGATGTTAAACGTGAAGGATAACGTTGCTTTAGCAACGGCCAGAAGGGCGAGGCGAAGCCGAGTCATCCTGCACGACCCACCAGTGTAAAAAAGGCGCCCTAAAGGCGCCTTTTTTGCTATGCGCAGAATGTAACGATTCGAACCTGCGTAATGCCTGACAACGCTTTGCTTGTCAGGCCCGGAATGATTTATCTGGTCAATGGCTACGCCCTTCCAGGCCGGATAAGACGTCAGTTGCCATCCGGCGCTATCAAGCGCAATTGTTGTGACTTTTGCCGCTCAATCCGCTATCTTGTTTAGCATATAAAACAAATATGACCGATCATGGCATGCATCACGCCTTAAGTCGGTTAATTCGTTAAGCCAGCAAAACGAGAAAGCATGATGAGCGTGATGTTTGATCCTGAAGCCGCAATCTATCCGTTTCCCCCCGAAGCCTGTACCTCTGAGCGTCGATGAAAAGGCGTTCTACCGCGAAAAGATCAAGCGCCTGCTGAAGGAGCGTGATGCGGTGATGGTCGCACACTATTATACCGATCCTGAAATCCAGCAACTGGCTGAAGAGACCGGCGGCTGTATTTCTGATTCACTGGAAATGGCCCGCTTTGGCGCCAGTCATCCCGCTTCCACGCTGCTTGTCGCGGGTGTGCGCTTTATGGGGGGAGACGGCCAAAATCCTCAGCCCGGAAAAGACCATTTTAATGCCGACCTTACAAGCCGAATGTTCGCTGGATCTCGGCTGTCCAATTGACGCATTCAGCGCGTTCTGCGATGCCCATCCGGATCGCACCGTTGTGGTCTACGCCAATACCTCTGCGGCGGTTAAGGCTCGCGCCGACTGGGTGGTCACGTCCAGTATCGCGGTTGAACTGATTGAGCATCTGGATAGTTTAGGTGAAAAAATCATCTGGGCACCGGATCGTCACCTCGGCAAATATGTCCAGAAGCAGACGGGCGCGGATGTCCTCTGCTGGCAGGGGGGCATGTATTGTCCACGATGAATTCAAAACACAGGCGCTCAGTCGCATGAAAGGGCTATACCCGGATGCGGCTGTCCTGGTGCATCCGGAATCCCCCCAGTCGATAGTGGACATGGCGGATGCCGTCGGTTCGACCAGTCAGCTCATTAATGCCGCTAAAACTCTGCCGCACCAGCAACTTATCGTCGCCACCGATCGCGGTATTTTCTACAAAATGCAGCAGGCGGTACCGGGCAAAGAATTACTGGAAGCACCCACTGCCGGTGAAGGCGCCACCTGCCGCAGCTGCGCGCATTGTCCGTGGATGGCGATGAACGGCCTCAAAGCAATCGCAGAGGGCCTGGAGCAGGGTGGGCAGACTCATGAGATACACGTTGACGAAGCGCTTCGAGAAGGCGCATTGGTGCCGTTAAACCGTATGCTGGAATTTGCGGCTACACTACGTGCGTGAACAATAAACCGCGCTGGGGGAAAAGATGGACTTTTTTTAGCACGCAGAACATTCTGGTACATATTCCATTGGGTGCAGGGGGGGTACGATCTGTCCTGGATCGAGGCGGTGGGCACTATCGCCGGTTTGCTCTGTATTGGCCTCGCCAGTATGGAAAAGATCAGTAACTACGCTTTCGGCCTGATTAACGTCACGCTATTCGCAATCATATTTTTTCAGATCCAGCTTTATGCCAGCCTGCTGCTGCAGCTTTTCTTCTTCGCGGCCAATATTTATGGCTGGTACGCCTGGTCGCGGCAAACGACGCAGAACGAGGCCGAACTCAAAATTCGCTGGCTTCCCTTGCCTAAGGCGCTGGGCTGGCTGGCGGTTTGTGTGGTGGCGATCGGGCTGATGACAGTGTATATCGACCCGGTCTTTGCTTTTCTGACCCGTATTGCGGTAACGATCATGCAGATGATGGGTTTACAGGTTGCCGTACCGGAATTGCAGCCTGATGCTTTCCCGTTCTGGGATTCCTGCATGATGGTACTGTCGATTGTGGCGATGATCCTGATGACCCGCAAATACGTTGAGAACTGGCTGCTCTGGGTGGTGATCAATGTGATTAGCGTGGTGATCTTTGCCCTGCAGGGGGGTCTATGCGATGTCGCTGGAGTACTTGATCCTGACCTTCATTGCGCTTAATGGCAGCAGGATGTGGATTAACAGCGCGCGCGAACGAGGCTCACACGCGCTGTCTCATTAGTGGTGATGATGTAAATGGCCGGACGCTTTCTGATTCAGATTGCAGTCCGGCCCGTGACAAGGCTGATACTCCAGCTGAATGGTGGCATGTTCAATCTGGTAGTGGTGCATGAGGAAATGCTGAATGCGCTCCAGCAAGCCGTCATGATCGTGCGGAGGTATGACTTGTGCATGCAGGGTCATTACCGGCTTTTCACCCACCATCCAGACATGAACATGATGAATATTTCGCACTTCCGGGATCGTCCGACTGAGATGACGCTGCAGCGCGGCGATATCCAGTGAAACCGGGGCTCCTTCCAGTAACTCATTCACGCTATCTTTCAATAAGCGCCACGCGCTGCGCAGAACCAGCAGTGAGACCAGTATCGACAGAATGGGGTCTGCGGGCGTCCAGCCGGTCCAGATAATGATCACGGCCGCGACGATAGCCCCGACCGAACCCAGCAAATCACCCATCACATGCAAGGCCGCGGCGCGTACGTTCAGGTTTTTCTCTTCGCTGCCGCGATGCAGGATCCAGAAGGCAAGGATATTCGCCAGCAATCCGGCGACGGCGATGATCATCATCATACCGCCTGCTACCGGACGCGGCGTGTAGAAGCGCTCAATCGCCTCCCAGACGATTAAAATCGTAATTACGACTAACGCAATCGCGTTGACGAAAGCGGCCAGCGTGGTAAGTCTCAGCCAGCCAAAGGTATGGCGGACAGTTGGCGGTCGGCGGGCAAACTGAACGGCCAGCAATGCGAACAGGAGCGCGGCGGCATCGGTTAGCATGTGCCCGGCGTCGGCGAGCAGCGCCAGCGAGCCGGATAAAATTCCGCCGACCACCTCCAGCAACATAAAACCCGCCGTGATGCAAAATGCGAGCAGCAACCGGCGGGCATTGCCATCCTCGGGCAGGTGAGGGGCAGAATGAGAGTGTGAGTGCGCCATAATGTCATTCCTTGGTTATTCTCTTCTTAACTGTATGACATCATACCGTTTCTGGATTAATAAATTAAAAAAAGGAGAGCCTGAGCTCTCCCGGGAGTGATGACAAACTTCATTACGATACCGAACAAGCAAAGATCACCTCATTAAAAACCGGGAAAATCAATCCATTGATTTTCGGCTGATAACCACAAAGAAGGAAAAACCACGTTTTTTCCTTCTTTGTCAGCAGTCAGAGGAGAGCCTGAGCTCTCCCGTTATTAGCCATTTTCAGTGTTACTGAGTGGTGCCATCGGTTTTGGTATCAACGTCATTGTTAATGCCATTTCCGGTTTCCACTTTTTTTATTCACATCCGGGCAGCGCCCGTCCTTACACATGGTATTTTTGTGCACCTCATCTTTGGTCATCCCCTCATGGTCCATAGATGAACCATTCGGGTGCAGCATCGTGCCACCTGAGTTGATGTTGTCATTATCGACATTATTTGGCGCGACGTTTTGTTTTGCATCCGGAGCGACCTGGCCCGCGTCGGCGGCGGCGTTTGCCTGGCCATTATTGGTCTGGGTACTGGATTCGGCTGCCAGCGCTGCGCCGCTGGCAAGGCTGAGCGTAGCGGTCAGGAAAAGTGAAGCTAATTTTGTCATTTTCATCAGATGCTCCTGTTATGGTTGAGATGTCGGATAACGTCTTCCAACAGTGCATATGCCAGTCAAGGGTCAGGCAAAGGTTAACGATCTCCCCCGGGAAAATTACCCAGTAGAGAATCTTGATAACATTCATAAACAGAGTGGTTACAGTTAAAAAGTGTAGGTTAGATCTCGTTTTCCGCTACATTCTGGCGTTTTTTTTGCTTTATTCCAGGATTAATCCGTTCGAAGTGTAAAAGCCCGTTTACACTTTTAGACTGAAGAGATAGATTGAAGGGATTGCATTCATCAATATAAGTATGGCAACGCTGGAATAAACATGAATTATCAGAACGACGATTTACGTATTAAAGAGATCAATGAGTTATTACCCCCTGTCGCACTGCTGGAAAAATTCCCCGCTACAGAAAATGCCGCCAATACGGTTGCCCATGCGCGTAAAGCTATTCACAAAATTTTGAAAGGGAACGACGATCGTCTGCTGGTGGTTATTGGCCCTTGCTCAATTCATGATCCGGTTGCGGCAAAGGAGTATGCGGGTCGCCTGCTGGCGTTGCGTGAAGCGCTTAAAGATGAGCTGGAAATCGTCATGCGTGTTTACTTTGAAAAACCACGTACGACGGTTGGCTGGAAGGGGCTGATTAACGATCCGCACATGGATAACAGCTTCCAGATCAATGACGGCCTGCGCATTGCGCGCAAATTGCTGCTGGATATCAACGACAGCGGTCTGCCGACCGCGGGTGAATTCCTCGATATGATCACCCCGCAATATCTGGCGGATATGATGAGCTGGGGCGCGATTGGCGCACGGACGACAGAATCTCAGGTTCACCGTGAGCTGGCGTCGGGGCTTTCTTGTCCGGTTGGTTTTAAAAACGGGACCGATGGCACCATCAAAGTGGCGATTGATGCCATCAACGCCGCTGGCGCGCCGCACTGCTTCCTGTCCGTCACCAAATGGGGTCACTCCGCCATTGTGAACACCAGCGGTAATGGCGACTGCCATATCATTCTGCGCGGCGGTAAAGAGCCGAACTACAGCGCAGCTCATGTCGCAGCCGTTAAAGAAGGGCTGGCGAAAGCGGGTCTGCCCGCACAAATCATGATTGATTTCAGCCATGCCAATTCCTGTAAGCAGTTTAAAAAGCAGATGGAAGTCGGGGCTGACGTCTGCCAGCAAATCGCTGGTGGTGAGAAAGCGATTATGGGCGTGATGATTGAAAGCCATCTGGTAGAAGGTAATCAGAATCCGGACAGCGGTGAGCCGCTGGTGTACGGCAAAAGTATTACCGATGCCTGCATTAACTGGGAAGATACCGACACCATCCTGCGCCAGCTTGCGGATGCGGTGAAAGCCCGTCGCGGTTAAGTCTTGCGAATAAAAAAGCCGACTCATTGAGTCGGCTTTTTTTACGTCGTAAGGAAAATTACTTCGCTTTACCCTGGTTGGCAACGGCAGCCGCTTTTGCCGCGATTTCGTCGGCATTACCCAGATAGTAACGTTTGATTGGCTGGTAGTTTTCGTCAAATTCGTAAACCAGCGGTACGCCCGTCGGGATATTCAGCTCAAGGATTTCGTCTTCGCTCAGGTTATCCAGGTATTTCACCAGTGCACGCAGAGAGTTACCGTGCGCCGCGATGATCACGCGCTCGCCGCTCTTCATGCGCGGCAGAATGGTTTCATTCCAGTAAGGGATAACGCGGTCAATAGTCAGCGCCAGGCTTTCCGTGAGCGGCAACTCTTTTTCAGTTAGTTTGGCATAACGCGGATCGTGGCCCGGATAGCGCTCGTCATCTTTAGTCAGTTCCGGCGGAGTAACAGCGAAACCGCGGCGCCACTGTTTAACCTGCTCGTCACCGTATTTCTCGGCGGTCTCTGCTTTGTTCAGACCCTGCAACGCACCGTAGTGACGTTCGTTCAGTTTCCAGGATTTTTCCACCGGCAGCCAGGCTTGATCCAGTTCGTCCAGTACGTTCCACAGCGTGTGGATGGCACGTTTCAGCACGGAGGTGTAAGCAAAATCGAAGCTATAGCCTTCAGCCTTCAGCAGTTTGCCTGCCGCTTTCGCTTCGCCCACGCCTTTCTCGGACAGATCAACGTCGTACCATCCGGTGAAGCGGTTTTCATTGTTCCACTGGCTTTCGCCGTGGCGTACCAGAACCAGCTTAGTTACAGCCATACTCTCACTCCTCAAACTTTATCGAATGATAATAATTCTCATTATATTGCCGTGACGCGTCAGCGGCAATGCTTACGCATAACCATAGCGAAAATAGTGCCGCAGTGTAAGGTTCTTGTGAACTATACGTTGCTATTTTGTCTTCGAGTGATGGGGTTTTGAGCAAACAGCAGGAGGATAAACCCGATAACCTCAGGCTATCGGGTATTTACTGTGGAGTACAAAATTCAGGAAGGAATAAAGCGATATTCCGTCAGGCTGGCGTACTCTTCACCAGGGCGCAGGAAGCAGTCAGGCTGCGGCCATTCCGGATGATTCGGACTGTCCGGCAAAAATTCACTCTCCAGCGCCAGGCCCTGATAATCGAGGTAGGCGTTCGGTCCACGTGAGGAGGTGCCGCCGAGAAAGTTACCGGAGTAAAACTGTAGCGCCGGAGCCGAAGTGTAGACCTCCATCTGCAACTTTCCATCTTGCGAAGAGAGCAGGGCAACGGGCTTTTTTACTGTCGCCTTTCGCCTGCAACAGGAACGCGTGGTCGTAACCCTTCACCTTGCGCTGATCGTCATCGGCGAGAAATTCGCTGACGATCGTCTTCGTAGTGCGAAAATCAAATGAGGTTCCGGCGACTGGTTTCAGACCATTGCGCGGGATCCCGCTTTCATCAACCGGCAGATATTCATCCGCCAGAATCTGTAGCTTATGGTTGCGCACATCGGTTTGATCGCCGTCGAGGTTGAAGTAGACGTGATTGGTCAGATTCACCGGACACGGTTTATCCACCGTTGCGCGATAGGTAATCGAGATGCGGTTATCATCGGTCAGACGATATTGCGCCGTAGCGCCGAGGTTGCCCGGAAAACCCTGATCGCCATCGTCGGAGGTGAGGGCAAACAGCACCTGACGTTCGTTCTGATTGACTATCTGCCAGCGGCGTTTATCAAAACCCTTTGGCCCGCCGTGTAGCTGATTGGCGCCCTGGCTCGGCAGCAGACTGACCGTCTCACCGTTAAGGGTGTAACGGCTGTCGGCAATCCGGTTAGCGTAACGGCCAATCGACGCGCCCAGAAAGGCTGACTGATCCTGATAATGCTCGGGGCTGGCACAACCCAGTAGCGCTTCACGCACGCTGCCGTCGGAAAGGGGAATACGGGCCGAGAGTAACGTAGCACCCCAGTCCATCAGCGTGACCACCATCCCTGCGTCATTGCGCAGGGTTAACAGGCGGTACGGCTGACCATCGGGTGCCAGTGCGGGTGTTTCATTCAGCACTGTCCTGCTCCTTGTGAGGGTTTGCACACATAGAATGTTTCTTTGATACCAGTTTTGCTTTCGTACTGATTGGCTACGGCCTGCTGGACGGCAGGGACCAGCGCTTCCGGGATCAGCGCCACGACACAACCGCCGAATCCGCCGCCGGTCATGCGTACGCCGCCTTTCTCGCCAATAGTGGCTTTGACGATGTCAACCAGCGTATCAATCTGCGGCACGGTGATTTCGAAGTCATCACGCATGGAAGCATGTGATTCCGCCATGAGTTGACCCATGCGTTGCAGGTCGCCTTTTTCCAGCGCGTTGGCGGCTTCCACAGTACGTACATTTTCAGTTAACACGTGACGGACGCGTTTGGCAACCAACGGATCCAGTTCGTTAGCCACGGCATTAAAGGTATCGAGACTGACATCACGTAATGCCGGTTGCTGGAAGAAACGCGCGCCGGTTTCGCACTGCTGGCGGCGGGTATTGTATTCACTGCCGACCAGCGTGCGCTTAAAGTTGCTGTTGATAATTACAATCGCCACGCCTTTTGGCATCGATACCGCTTTGGTGCCGAGCGTGCGGCAGTCGATCAGCAGGGCATGGTCTTTTTTTGCCCAACGCAGAGATGAGTTGATCCATAATTCCGCAGTTGCAGCCGACAAACTGGTTTTCCGCTTCCTGACCGTTAAGCGCGATTTGCGCACCGTCCAGCGGCAGATGATAAAGCTGCTGGAATACCGTGCCGACCGCCACTTCCAGCGAAGCAGAAGAACTTAAACCCGCGCCCTGCGGGACGTTGCCGCTGATCAGCAGGTCTGCGCCTCCAAAGCTGCTGTCGCGTTTTAACAGGTGTTTCACCACGCCGCGAACATAGTTTGCCCATTGCTGGCTGTCGTGCGTCACGATGGGGGCATCAAGAGAGAATTCATCGCTCTGATTATCGTAATCAGCGGCAATGACACGGATTTTACGATCGTCGCGCGCCGCACAGCTGATCACCGTCTGGTAATCGATGGCACACGGCAGCACGAAGCCGTCGTTATAATCGGTGTGTTCCCCGATGAGGTTAACGCGGCCTGGCGCCTGAATGGTGTGGGTCGCAGGGTAGCCGAATTTTTCAGCAAACAGAGATTGTGTTTTCTCTTTCAGACTCATTTTTATACTCCGGATTCGCGAAAATGGATGTCGCTGACTGCGCGCAGACGCTCTGCCGCTTGTTCCGCGGTGAGATCGCGTTGGGTCTCTGCCAGCATCTCGTAACCGACCATAAATTTACGCACGGTCGCGGAGCGCAGCAGTGGCGGATAAAAGTGCGCATGCAACTGCCAGTGTTCGTTCTCTTCACCGTTAAACGGCGCGCCGTGCCAGCCCATCGAATACGGGAAAGAGCACTGGAAGAGATTGTCGTAACGACTGGTCAGTTTTTTCAGCGCCAGCGCAAGGTCGGCTCGCTGCTCGTCGGTCAAATCAGTAATGCGAAGCACATGTGCTTTCGGCAGTAATAGCGTTTCGAACGGCCACGCCGCCCAGTAAGGTACGACCGCCAGCCAGTGATCGGTTTCTACTACCGTACGGCTACCGTCAGCCAGTTCGCGCTGCACATAGTCAACCAGCATTGGCGAGCCTTGCTCAGCAAAATAAGTTCTTTGCAGACGATCTTCGCGTTCAGCTTCGTTGGGCAGGAAACTGTTGGCCCAAATCTGGCCGTGGGGGTGGGGATTCGAACAGCCCATCGCCGCGCCTTTGTTTTCAAAGACCTGTACCCAGGGATAATGTTTCCCGAGATCAGCGGTTTGCTCTTGCCAGGTTTTCACTATTTCGGTCAGGGCAGGAACGCTAAGCTCCGGCAGGGTTTTACTGTGATCCGGTGAAAAGCAAATAACGCGGCTGGTGCCGCGTGCGCTCTGGCAGCGTATCAGCGGGTCGTGACTGTCCGGCGCGTCAGGCGTATCCGTCATCAGCGCGGCAAAGTCGTTGGTGAAGACAAAGGTTCCGCGGTAATCCGGGTTCTTATCGCCAGTGACGCGGGTATTGCCCGCGCACAGGAAACAGTCCGGATCGTGTGCTGGCAGCACGTCGTTAGAGGGCGTTTCCTGCGCCCCCTGCCAGGGGCGCTTAGCGCGATGCGGCGATACCAGAATCCACTGCCCGGTGAGCGGATTAAAACGACGATGCGGATGATCGACGGGGTTGAATTGACTCATGATGTTTCTTAATCCTCGTATCCCTGCGGATGACGCGACTGCCAGTGCCAGGTGTCCTGCGCCATCTCATCAAGCGTGCGCGTTACACGCCAGTCCAGTTCGCGGTCGGCTTTGCTGGCATCTGCCCAGTAGGCTGGCAGGTCGCCATCGCGACGCGGAGCAAAATGATAGTTCACCGGTTTTCCGCAGGCTTTACTGAAGGCGTTGACGACGTCCAGCACGCTGCTGCCGACACCGGCGCCGAGATTGTAAATATGGACTCCTTTTTTTGCCCGCCAGTTTTTCCATCGCGGCAACATGACCGTCAGCGAGATCCATGACGTGGATGTAATCGCGTACGCCAGTACCGTCTTCGGTCGGGTAATCGTTGCCAAAAATGGCGAGGGAGTCGCGGCGACCAACGGCAACCTGCGCAATGTACGGCATCAGGTTATTCGGGATGCCCTGCGGGTCTTCGCCCATGTCTCCAGATGGGTGCGCGCCGACCGGATTGAAATAGCGCAGCAGCGCAATGCTCCACTCCGGCTGGGCTTTTTGCAGATCGGTGAGGATTTGCTCGACCATTAGCTTGCTTTTGCCGTAAGGGCTTTGCGGCGTGCCGGTCGGGAAGCTCTCGACATAAGGGATTTTCGGCTGGTCGCCATAGACGGTTGCTGAGGAGCTGAAAATGAAGTTTTTGACACCAGCGGCGCGCATGGCGCCTACCAGCCGCAGCGTTCCGTTGACGTTATTGTCGTAGTATTCCAGCGGCTTCGCGACAGATTCACCAACGGCCTTCAGCCCGGCAAAATGGATGACGGTGTCAATCGCATGATCGTGCAGGATCTCGGTCATCAACGCTTCGTTGCGGATGTCGCCTTCAACAAACGTTGGATGTTTGCCGCTCAAACGTTCAATAACAGGCAGTACACTGCGCTTACTGTTACAGAGGTTATCAAGGATGACGACGTCATGACCGTTTTTCAGTAACTGTACACAAGTATGGCTTCCTATGTAACCGCTACCACCGGTGACCAGAACTCTCATAATTCGCTCCGTTAAGCTTATGATATGGAATTACCATAGCATAACAAAGATGCGAAAAGTGTGACATGGAATAAAATAGTGGAATCGTTTACACTCGCGATTTCGCATGCTAAACCATCAATTATTTTATTGTAAATCATTAACTTTAAGAATGATTGCGGCTTTTATCCGAAAAAAAAGGGCGCTTTCGCGCCCACGGATGAAAACTAGCGTAACGGCGTTTGCTGATAGGTATAGGTCTCGCCGTCTGGCACAAATTCCAGACGATGGGTAATGCAGGCCGGCGCATCTTCAGCGTGATGGGAGACAAACAGCAGTTGTGTGTCGCCCTCGCTAATCAACACATCGACAAAACGACGAATAAGCTGGCGGTTCAGCGGGTCAAGTCCTTGTAAGGGCTCGTCGAGAATCAGTAGGGTCGGGTGCTTAACCAGCGCCCGGGCAATCAGCGCCAGGCGCTGTTGCCCCCAGGAGAGGCTATGAAACGGCGCGTCGGCGGTACGGTTATCGAGTCCCAGAATATCCAGCCACTGCTGTGCGAGTTTCTGCTGACGGTCCGACACGGCCTGATAGATCCCGATAGAGTCGAAATAGCCCGACAGAATGACATTGCGCACCGTGGTGCTCACCCGGTAATCGAGATGGAGGCTACTACTGACGTAGCCGATGTGTTTTTTGATATCCCAGATGGTTTCACCACTGCCGCGACGGCGGCCAAACAGCGTCAGATCGTTGCTGTATCCCTGCGGATGATCGCCGGTAACCAGGCTCAGCAGCGTCGATTTCCCGGCGCCGTTGGGGCCGACAATCTGCCAGTGCTCGCCGGGATTCACCTGCCAGCTCAGTCGATCGAGAACAGGGCGATCGTTGTACGACACGACGCCATTCTTGAGGATGATTCGCGGCGTATCGGCGGACAAAACAGAGTGAGCGGCAGGTTCATCTGCTTCGGGCAATGCCACTCCTTCAAGCTGCTCACTATGGGCAAGTTGAGCAATCAGCGCCTGCTGGAGTAAAGCGGCTTTCGCCCCGGTTTCCGTTAAAGCGCAGTCAACCAGTACGCCGGCAAACTGAACAAACGGCGGGATTTCATCAAAGCGATTTAATACCAGCACCAGCGTGATGCCGGCGTGATGCAGCGTTTCAAGCAGCACAGCCAACTGCTGGCGGGAGGCGACATCAAGCCCGTCAAATGGCTCATCGAGTATCAGTAAATCGGGCTCAGACATTAGCGCCTGGCAGAGCAGCGTTTTGCGCGTTTCGCCGGTAGAGAGATATTTAAAACGGCGATCGAGCAGGTGAGTGATCCCAAACTGCTGTGCCAGCGTCGCACAGCGGGCCGGGTTTTTCACCTCGTCCTGAATGATCTCCGTCGTCGTGCGTCCGGTATCGTCTTCGCCAGGACTAAGCATGTCGGTGTTATTGCGCTGCCATTCATCGCTGACCAGTTTTTGCAGTTGCTCAAAAGAGAGACGGGTAATGCGTGAGAATGTGCACTGCCGTTCGCCTTTGAGCAGCGGCAACTCGCCCGCAAGCGCACGCGCCAGCGCCGATTTTCCGCTCCCGTTTGAACCGACAAACGCCCAGCTTTCACCCGTATTTAATGTCACGGAATCCAACTGGAGGGTTTTTATATCGCTAAGACGAAACGTGCCTTGCGAAATATGCAACGATGACATTTTGTATCCCATTTTTTGCAGCGATGAATAACAGGGATACGTGTTCCGGGAAGGAAAGTCAATGTGATTTGCACCTGCCGTAATGACAGCGTTCTACATCAGCACAGTGTCGCGATAATGACTCTGTCGGCATTGAAGTACGCTGTTACGTTCGTGCCTTCGCTCAGCGATACAGCATCGTTTACCGGCACGGTGGCGCACAGCGTCTGGCCGTCCGGTAGCGTCATCAACACTTCACACTGTTCTGTGCCGCGTTCAATATGGGTGACAATGCCCTGGAGTTGGTTATCTGCCGCCTGGGCGATGGCGTCGTCCTGAGTAATCCCCACCCACGGCGCTTTCAGCAGCACGAGGACCTCTTTGCCCTCATCAAGCCCTAAACGCTCGCCGCTCTGGGCGGTAATGGCCACTTTCAGCCGCGTTTCGCCATCGGCCAACAGGACATCGACATGCTGCTGCACCTGATTGCGATCGCGGGCAGTAATGGTGCCAAACCACTGGTTACGCGCGCTGGTTTGCAGGGAAAAACGCGAAATTGCCGCCAGCAGGCTGTTTAGGGGCAGCGCGTCATCGTCACTTAAGACATCAAACGCTTTTTGCTGAATCTGCGCCAGCAGATCGTAAAGCTGGATAAGACGCTGACCGTAGCGGGTTAACACCGCGCCGCCGCCGCCTTTACCGCCTGTCGCACGCTCGACCAGCGTTTGTTCGCTAAGAAGATTCATTTCATTGATGGCGTCCCAGGCGCTCTTATAGCTGATGCCTGCATCTTTCGCGCCCTGACTAATGGAACCGGAAAGCGCAATGTGCTTGAGCAAAGAGATGCGTCGGGGATCGGCGAACAGTTTTTGCTGAAGTTTCAGGGTAAGAAGGATTTCGGCTTGCATAACAAGATCCTGGCAAAAAAGGTTATTGTGACGGAAAACCGCGAAGACGCAAAGCCGACCGCACAAAAGGGGAGTGCTTTTCTCAGTGATGCGGTTAGAATACTACGAGGACTATATCAGGAGTTAACCATGTTAGAGTTATTGAAAAGTCTGGTATTCGCCGTAATCATGGTACCTGTGGTGATGGCCATCATCCTGGGTCTGATTTACGCTCTCGGTGAAGTGTTCAACATTTTCTCCGGTATCGGTCAGAAAGACCAGCCCAGACAGAATCATTGATTTCCCAAACGCCCGCTCAGTCGGGCGTTTTTGTATTCTTATCTTTCAGACCGTATCCTTGTTGGTTGCGCCCCATTGGGATTGCTTCTCAAGTTCTCCTCATTCCTGCCGATATTTTCTTTGCGTAACCTCTTAGAGGTATCAATAACTTCTGGGAAAATCGTTGCCTTATCGTTATATTTATAAATACATAACGATATGCAAAGGAGTTACAAATGGCTCGTACCTGGTTACGCCTGTTTGCCGGGGCAACCTTATCACTGTCGGTTGCTGGACAAACGCTGGCGGATGAAGGGAAAATCACCGTGTTTGCCGCAGCGTCATTGACCAATGCGATGCAGGATATCGCGACAGAATACAAAAAAGAGAAGAATGTCGACGTGGTCTCCTCTTTTGCGTCGTCTTCCACGCTGGCTCGCCAGATAGAAGCCGGTGCGCCAGCGGATCTGTTCATTTCTGCCGATCAGAAATGGATGGACTACGCGGTAGATAAGAAATCGATTGATACTGCAACGCGTCAGACGCTGCTGGGCAACAGCCTCGTGGTGGTGGCGCCAAAAGCCAGTGAACAGAAAGATTTTACGATTGACAGCAACACCCACTGGATGACGCTGCTGAACGGTGGTCGTCTGGCGGTAGGCGACCCGGAACACGTTCCGGCGGGGATCTACGCGAAAGAAGCGCTGCAGAAACTGGGGGCCTGGGAGACGCTGTCACCGAAACTGGCACCGGCGGAAGATGTACGCGGCGCACTGGCGCTGGTTGAGCGTAACGAAGCGCCGTTGGGCATCGTTTACGGCTCTGACGCGGTTGCCAGCAAAGGCGTTAAAGTCGTCGCCACCTTCCCGGAAGATTCGCACAAAAAAGTGGAGTACCCCATCGCGATTGTGGATGGACATAAAAACGCCACGGTCAGCGCGTTCTATGATTACCTGAAAGGACCGCAGGCTGCTGAAATCTTTAAACGTTACGGATTTACGACCAAGTAATGATATTGACCGATCCTGAATGGCAGGCCGTGTTTCTGAGCCTGAAAGTCTCTTCCCTGGCCGTGTTGTTTAGTTTGCCATTCGGGATTTTCTTTGCCTGGCTACTGGTGCGCTGCACTTTTCCAGGCAAAGCCTTGCTGGACAGCGTACTGCATTTGCCGCTGGTGTTACCGCCTGTGGTGGTTGGTTATCTGCTGCTGGTTTCGATGGGACGGCGCGGATTTATCGGCCAGTGGCTGTACGACTGGTTCGGCATAACATTTGCCTTCAGCTGGCGCGGTGCGGTACTGGCGGCGGCAGTGATGTCTTTCCCACTGATGGTGCGCGCCATCCGGCTGGCGCTGGAAGGGGTTGACCTTAAGCTGGAGCAAGCCGCCCGGACGCTGGGCGCAGGACGCTGGCGCGTCTTTTTCACCATTACTCTTCCACTGACGCTGCCGGGTATTATTGTCGGGACGGTGCTGGCGTTTGCCCGCTCGCTCGGCGAGTTTGGCGCGACGATTACCTTCGTTTCCAATATTCCCGGCGAAACGCGCACCCTTCCTTCGGCGATGTATACCCTGATTCAGACGCCGGGGGGGGAAAGTGCGGCGGCGAGACTGTGCCTTATTTCCATCGTCCTGGCGCTCATTTCACTGTTAATAGCTGAGTGGCTGGCGCGACTCAGCCGCGAGCGGACGGGGCGATAATTATGCTGGAACTTAATTTCTCCCAGACGCTGGGGACCCACTGCGTCACGCTCAACGAAACGTTGCCCGCCAGCGGTATCACCGCGATTTTTGGTGTCTCTGGCTCCGGAAAAACCTCGTTAATCAATGCCATCAGCGGCCTGACGCGACCGCAGAAAGGACGTATTGTGCTCAACGGACGGGTATTGAATGACGCAGAAAACGGCATCTGCCTGACGCCAGAAAAACGCCGCATAGGCTACGTGTTTCAGGATGCGCGCTTGTTTCCGCATTATAAAGTGCGCGGCAATCTGCGTTACGGCATGGCGAAAAACATGGCCGGTCAGTTTGATAAGCTGGTGGCGCTGCTGGGTATTGAGTCTTTGCTCGACAGACTGCCGGGAGGACTTTCCGGTGGAGAAAAGCAGCGTGTGGCGATTGGCCGGGCGCTGCTGACCGCACCGGAACTGCTATTGCTCGATGAACCGCTCGCCTCGTTGGATATTCCGCGTAAACGCGAACTGTTGCCCTATCTGCAACGTCTGGCGCGAGAAATCAACATCCCGATGCTCTACGTCAGCCACTCGCTCGACGAAATCCTCCATCTTGCCGATAACGTGATGGTGCTGGAAAACGGGCAGGTGAAGGCGTTTGGCGCGCTGGAAGAGGTCTGGAGCAGCAGTGTGATGCACCCATGGCTGCCGAAAGAACAGCAAAGCAGCATCCTGAAAGTGAGCGTGCTGGAGCATCATCCACATTACGCGATGACGGCACTGGCGCTGGGCGATCAGCATTTATGGGTCAATAAGCTCAATAAGCCACTGCAAGCCTCGCTGCGTATTCGCATTCAGGCGTCGGATGTCTCGCTGGTGCTACAGCCGCCGCAGCAAACCAGCATCCGTAATATCCTTCGTGCGAAGGTGACGCACTGCTACGACGATAACGGGCAGGTAGAAGTTCAGCTCGAGGTGGGAGGCAAAACGCTGTGGGCGCGCATTAGCCCATGGGCCAGAGATGAACTGGGGATCAAACCTGGCCTGTGGCTGTACGCGCAGATAAAGAGCGTATCGATTACCGCCTGATTACAACAGATGGGTGTAGATGAATTTCGCGATGCTGTCGGTGGTGTTATCGCCGATGACGACGTTGGCCCGCGCTTTGATTGCGTCGTCAGCATTGCCCATCGCCACGCCAGTACCGGCAGCTTCCAGCATGCTGATGTCGTTGTAGTTATCGCCGAAGGCAATCACGTTTTCCATCGACCCGCCCTGAGATTCAACCCACTGGGTCAGGCGTTTGCCTTTGCTGTTCCCCTGGCGGGCGATATCGACCTGATCGTGCCAGGACCATTCGCATTCAAGGCCCAACTGCTCTTCGACATGCTTGCCAAATTGCTGCAACTTAGGGATATCGTCGTCTGTCAGGGCGAATTTCCACACCGCGTTAACCTCGTGCGCCGCCTGCGCCAGCGAAGGCACCTGGGTGAAAACCGGGCGCTGTTCTGGCGGCAGCGTCTGCGCCCAGTTTGATGTGCGAAGGACATGGCCGGTCGGGCGTTCATAGAGCATGGCGTCATCGACATACATCAGGCCGTGGATCTGATGTGCTTCCAGCAGCGTAATAAGCTGTAGCGCCTGGTTAACCGGCAAGGGATCGGCTGCGAGAACGTTTTTTGCGTGATAATCATACAAATAGGTGCCATTACAGCAAATTGCAGGTGTATCCAGCGCCAGTGCCTGATAAAAAGGATGAATTGCGACGTGATGACGCCCGGTGACGATGATAAGTTGGTAGCCTGCCGCTCTGGCGCGTGACAGCGCTTCGACTGACGAGGGGAGCAGGGTTTTTTTGCGGGGTCAGCAGGGTTCCATCTAAATCCAGGGCTATCACGCGAGCGGTCATATCGTCATCCCGATTAACATTGAAATTTTGTCTGCCTGAATGGTACACCGGGACGGGGAGCAGGCAAAATTTTGTGCGTATACCCTAAATAATTCGAGTTGCAGCCAACACACCAGCAACTTGAAGTATGACGGGTATAGATTCAGCATTCACCGTTAAAAGCGACTACCTTAAGCTGTATTCCATCATTGCAGCCAGTTGCCAAAAGCAGAGGAGCATTCATGAAGCAAACCGTTTATACCGCCAGCCCTGAAAGCCAACAGATCCATGTCTGGAGCCTGAATCACGATGGCGCGTTAACGCTGGTACAGGTGGTTGATGTGCCCGGGCAGGTTCAGCCGATGGTGGTCAGCCCGGATAAACGTTATCTCTACGTGGGCGTGCGTCCTGAGTTTCGCGTTCTGGCTTACCGGATTGCGCCAGATGATGGTGCGCTGACGTTTGCCGCAGAATCCGCGCTGCCGGGTAGCCCGACGCACATTTCAACCGATCATCATGGCCGTTTCGTTTTTGTCGGCTCCTATAACGCGGGTAACGTCAGTGTAACCCGTCTGGAAGACGGCTTGCCGGTCGGGGTTGTGGATGTGGTGGAAGGGATGGATGGCTGTCACTCCGCCAATATCTCTCCGGATAACCGCACCCTGTGGGTGCCGGCGCTGAAGCAGGATCGTATCTGCCTGTTTACCCTCAGCGATGACGGTAAGCTGGTGGCGCAAGAACCAGCGGAAGTCACCACGGTGGAAGGGGCGGGGCCGCGTCATATGGCGTTCCATCCGAATCAGCAATATGCGTACTGCGTTAACGAGCTCAACAGCTCTGTGGATGTCTGGGAACTGAAAAATCCGCACGGTGATATCGAATGCGTGCAAACACTGGACATGATGCCGGCTGATTTCTCCGACACGCGCTGGGCGGCGGATATACACATTACGCCGGATGGGCGTCATCTGTATGCCTGTGACCGTACCGCCAGCCTGATTACCGTGTTTAGCGTTTCAGACGATGGCAGCGTGCTGACCAAAGAGGGCTTCCAGCCAACCGAAACGCAGCCGCGTGGTTTCAACGTTGACCATAGCGGGAAATACCTGATTGCCGCCGGGCAGAAGTCACACCATATCGCGGTGTACGAAATTGCCGGTGAGCAGGGGCTGTTAACAGAGAAGGGGCGTTATGCCGTAGGCCAGGGCCCGATGTGGGTGGTGGTTAACGCGTATTAATTGGGGGGTGCTTTTTTAGCCAACCGATAAAAATAACCGGCATCGCAGGATGCCGGTTTTTTATGCTTACTGCTTCGGTGCAGCCACGACTTTGCTACCCACACCGCGGTTATTGTATTCCCACATGCGGTTAAAGTTGGTGTCGTTCAGGTTACGCTGGGTGTCGCCTTTGTCATCCTTCGCGCCGGTATTACCCGCGAATGGACGCTTCGAGATCACCGCGTCAGCCCACGGCTGCGCCATGTTAAAGCCCTCGTTAATCACGCTATCGCGGATCACGACCTGACCGTTGGTATTGCTGTCGACATCCAGTGAGCGGCCCAGTTGCGCCACGCCGTCACCGGCGGCGGTAAAGCGGCTGTTGGTCGCGAGGAAACCGTAGTAAATGTTCGCAAGCGTTGCCGGCGCGAAGACGTACGCTTCCTGCTGAGTACGCGAGTTCACTACGCGGAAGTCGGTGTTATCGAACACCACTGCGCCACGACCGGAAACCATATCCACATCGCCTTCGATATAGCTGTTAGTCACAAGGGTACGTGGCTGACGGTCATTTTCCAGACGGTTCTGGACGCCGCTGTTGGTGACAAAGAAGGTGTTCTGGCGACCCAGAATGTTCACCTTGTTGATTTGAACTTTGTCACCGTCGGTGCGCAGCGCGACGGCCGGATGGTTACCCGCATCCACGCTATCGCCGAGGTTGTTTTCAATCGTCAGGTTTTGCAACTGCAGACCGTTGTTCTGTGACCACAGTACGGCTGAACACATCACGCCGATATTCGCGCCGCGTTTGCTCTGGCAGCTGTCAAACATGTACCAGGCCGGTTTGCCAGGCATATATTTCCCACCCGGATTCACCGTATGACGCCAGTCAGCGGTGCTCATTTCACCGTCAATCGCCGCGCCAATCTTCACGTCCAGCGGTTTCTCACCGGTTCCGTACAGCGTCAGGCTGCCTGGCGCCGCAGGGATATAGACGGTTCCCTGATACTCGCCTGGCATAATGGCAATGTACTGCCGCTTGTTGGTGCGCGTGGTGATCGCCGCATCCACCGCTGCCTGGATGGTGGTGTGAGTCACACCCTGCGTACCGGCCGGACCGACCACAAAGTCAGGCTGCGCGGGCAGAGAAATGGAAGATGGCGTCCACGGCGCGGTGTTCGGCGTCAGGGAAGAAAAATAGTTTTTAGCGACAAAATTCTGCGCTTCATTCGCCGATAAAATCGGGCGCGAGGAGGTTCCTGGCGCGGTTTGATCGGAAGGAATTTGATCCGGCGGGGTAGAGCTACAGGCGGTCAGCGTCACGCCAAAAGCCAGTGCCAGCGCCAGACGGGAAACTGATGATGTGTTCACGAGTTGCTCCGGGCTATAAAAGTATCCATTGAAGCCTGCTTTTTTTATACTAAGTTGAGCAAAACGGGAAGGTGAAAAGCTAAAAAGTTGTTTTTTAAACCACTCCCGCGAATCGTGGCACTGTTAAAGTCACAATTAAATAACATTTTTGCCCTGGATGATTGACTTCCCGCGTGCGATCTCAAATAAATGTCTATACAACCTAAGACAAGCTGGAGAAGGCATGCAACACCTGTTACCTGATGATACGCTCTGGCGAAACCTTCGTCTGGCGACGCTCGATCCGGCGCAGACGGCACCGTATGGCATGCTGGACCATCATGCGCTGATTATCCGTGAAGGACGGGTGCTGGCGATTGTGCCGGAGGCTTCACTCCCGGCTGCGCATGCCAATACGCATGACCTGCAAGGGCGTCTGGTGACGCCTGGGCTGATTGATTGTCACACTCATCTGGTGTTTGGCGGCAACCGCGCCAGCGAGTGGGATCAACGGTTGAACGGTGTCTCTTATCAACAGATCAGCGCGCAGGGCGGCGGGATTAACGCCACCGTGACGGCGACGCGTGCTGCGACGGAGGAGGCGCTCTTTGCCTCTGCACAGGCGCGGATCGCGCATCTGATGCGCGAGGGCGTGACTCTGCTGGAAGTGAAATCCGGCTATGGCCTGAATGCGACAGCCGAAGAAAAGATGCTGCGCGTCGCTGCCCGCCTGGCCGAAGAGAATCTTATTGAAATCAGCCCCACGCTGCTGGCGGCGCATGCTGTGCCGGTTGAGTATCGGGACAATCCTGATGGCTATATCACCCACGTTTGCGACACGATACTGCCGCAGCTATGGAAAAAGGGGTTGTTTGAAGCGGTCGATCTGTTCTGTGAGAGCGTGGGGTTTACCCTGGCGCAAAGCGAGCGGGTATTGCGCGCGGCGCAGGCGGCGGGCATTCCGGTCAAAGGGCATGTCGAGCAGTTGTCGCTGCTTGGTGGGGCGCAACTGGTCAGTCGTTATCAGGGGCTTTCTGCAGATCACATTGAATATCTTGATGAAGCGGGCGTGGCAGCAATGCGCCACAGCGGCACTGTTGGCGTGTTGCTGCCGGGCGCGTTCTATTTTCTCAAAGAGACGCAGCATCCGCCCGTTGAGTTGCTGCGTCGTTACCAGGTGCCAATGGCGGTGGCGACCGATTTCAACCCCGGCACCAGTCCCTTTATCAGCCTGCATCTGGCGATGAACATGGCCTGCGTTCAGTTTGGCCTGACGCCAGAAGAGGCGTGGGCGGGCGTGACCCGTCATGCCGCTCAGGCGCTGGGCCGCCAGGCGACGCACGGACAGCTAAAGGCGGGTTACGTTGCCGATTTTAACGTCTGGGATGCGCAAAACCCGGTAGAGATCCTTTATGAGCCTGGCCGAAACCCGCTGTATCAACGCATATTTCGAGGGCAAATCACATGACGCAATGGGAAGCTGCTGCCCCTGGCCTGTGGCAGGGACGAGATGACAGCGGCGAAGCCGCAAACGCGCTGCGTCTGTTTCAGACCATCGCACGCAGCCAGATGTTTTCGCCAGAACAGTATCGCGACAAGATAGCGCTGCTCGGCTTTGCCTGCGATGAGGGAGTCAAGCGTAATCATGGGCGTCCGGGTGCCGCCGGTGCGCCGGACGCGCTGCGTTCAGCGCTGGCTAACCTTGCGAGTCACGCGGGACACGAGCGACTGGTGGATATGGGGAATCTGCTGGCCCCGACGGCGGATCTGGAAGGGGCGCAGCAGGCGCTACGTGATGCGGTCTCTCGCTGTCAGCGGACCGGGATGCGTACGTTCGTGCTTGGCGGCGGTCATGAAACGGCTTTCGGTCACGGCGCGGGCATTTTCGATGCATTCCCTGGCGAACGCGTCGGGATCGTTAACCTCGACGCGCATCTGGATCTGCGTAACGCCGGACGGGCGACCTCCGGCACGCCGTTTCGTCAACTGGCACAGCTTTGCGACCAGCAGCAGCGCGAGTTCCGCTATGCCTGCATCGGCGTCAGTCGGGCGGCAAATACCCAGGCGCTGTGGGATGAGGCGCAAAAGCGCAATGTGCTGGTGGTGGAAGATTTGCAGTGCAGCGAAGCCCATGCCCAGCTGGCGGCGTTTATCCGCGAGGTGGATAAACTCTATCTGACGGTCGATCTTGACGTCCTGCCCGCTGGAGAGATGCCTGCCGTATCGGCGCCAGCGGCGCTGGGCGTGCCGCTGACGACCCTGCTGAAACTGATTGAACCTGTTTGCCGCAGCGGTAAGCTCCAGGCGGTGGATTTGGTTGAATTTAATCCGCGCTTTGATAATGATGGCAGGTCGGCACGCGTGGCGGCGCGGCTTGGCTGGCAAATCGCCCACTGGTGGCAATAACCGATCGATAAGGTAAACATTCCAATGACACTTTCTCGCCCTCGTTCTGCTCCTGCGCCGTTTTATGAGACGGTTAAACGCGAGATCAGCGAAAAGATCGCCAGCGGCGTCTGGCAGCCGCACGATCGTATTCCGTCGGAAGCGGAACTGGTGGCGCAGTACGGCTTCAGCCGGATGACCATCAACCGGGCGCTACGTGAACTGACCGACGAAGGGATGCTGGTGCGTCTGCAGGGAGTGGGCACCTTTGTCGCGGAACCGAAAGGCCAGTCCGCGCTGTTTGAAATTCGCAGTATTGCCGACGAAATCGCCGCACGGGCGCACCGCCATCACTGCGAGGTACTGATTCTGGAAAAAAGTGCGGCCAATGCCCGACAGGCGGCGGCGCTTCAGGTCAATGAAGGCACGCCGATTTTCCATTCTGTAATGGTGCATTTTGAAAACGACCAGCCGGTACAGATTGAAGATCGCTGTGTGAATGCCGATATTGTGCCGGAATATCTGGCGCAGGATTACAGCCAGACCACACCGCATGCGTATTTGTCGTTGATTGCCCCGCTGACGGAAGGGGGAGCACATTGTTGAAGCGGTGCGCGCCACGGCGCAAGAGTGCGCTTTACTCGACATCAGCGAGACCGATCCTTGTCTGCTCATTCGTCGTACCACCTGGTCTGCCTCGCAGATCGTTTCTCACGCTCGGTTGCTCTTTCCGGGCTCTCGTTACCGCCTGCAGGGCCATTTCTCCTCCTGAATCACGCGGACTGAAAGCGTGATTGCTGACGCAATATAACAAAAATGTATCTTTTTTTGTTAAACGCAAGCTTGTTATGTCTTGTATAGACAAGTATATCTTTACCTCACACCCGATCATTCCCGTTACCGGATAAACCTTATCCGGCACGCCCGGGAGGAGTCGTTGTTATGTCTCAGAGCAAGTATCGTCAGCAAGATATCCGCGCCCCGCGAGGGACAACGCTGACGGCCAAATCCTGGCTGACCGAAGCGCCATTGCGCATGTTAATGAATAACCTGGATCCCGACGTCGCCGAGAACCCGCATGAGCTGGTGGTGTACGGCGGAATAGGGCGTGCGGCCCGAAACTGGGAGTGCTATGACGCGATCGTTAACGCGCTGACCGAACTGAACGATGATGAAACGCTGCTGGTCCAGTCCGGTAAACCGGTAGGCGTGTTCAGAACCCATCAGAACGCCCCGCGCGTGCTCATTGCCAACTCCAACCTTGTTCCGCACTGGGCGACCTGGGAACATTTCAACGAACTGGATGCGAAAGGGCTGGCGATGTACGGGCAGATGACGGCCGGAAGCTGGATCTATATCGGCAGTCAGGGAATTGTGCAGGGCACCTATGAAACGTTCGTTGAGGCAGGACGACAGCATTACGATGGCAACCTGCGCGGGCGTTGGGTGTTAACCGCCGGTCTCGGCGGCATGGGCGGCGCGCAACCACTGGCGGCGACGCTGGCAGGCGCCTGTTCCCTGAATATTGAATGTCAGCAGAGCCGCATCGATTTCCGCCTGCGCACACGTTATGTCGATGAACAGGCGACGTCTCTTGATGATGCGCTGGCGCGTATCGAAAAATACACCCGCGAAGGTCAAGCCGTATCGGTTGCCCTGTGCGCCAATGCGGCGGACGTCGTGCCCGAACTGGTGAAGCTCGGTGTGCGTCCGGACATGGTTACCGACCAGACCAGCGCCCATGATCCGCTGCACGGTTATCTGCCTTCCGGCTGGGACTGGGAAACCTATCAGCAGAAAGCGCTCTCCGATCCGCAGGGCACGGTAGAAGCCGCGAAGCGTTCGATGGCGAAACACGTCGAGGCGATGCTGGCGTTCAGCAAGATGGGCGTACCGACGTTCGATTACGGCAACAATATTCGTCAGATGGCCAAAGAGATGGGCGTGGAAAATGCCTTTGCCTTTCCGGGTTTTGTGCCAGCCTATATTCGCCCTCTGTTCTGCCGCGGCATCGGGCCGTTTCGCTGGGTGGCGCTGTCCGGCGATCCGCAGGATATTTATAACACCGACGCCAAAGTAAAAGAGATTGTGGCGGATGACGAACATCTCCACCGCTGGCTGGATATGGCGCGGGAGCGCATTAATTTTCAGGGGCTGCCAGCGCGTATCTGCTGGGTGGGCCTCGAATGGCGGCAAAAACTGGGCCTGGCGTTCAATGAAATGGTGCGTCGTGGTGAAGTGTCCGCACCGATTGTTATTGGTCGCGACCACCTGGATTCCGGCTCTGTCGCCAGCCCGAACCGCGAAACTGAAGCGATGCGCGACGGTTCTGACGCCGTCTCCGACTGGCCGCTGCTCAATGCACTGCTCAACACGGCCAGCGGGGCGACCTGGGTATCGCTGCATCATGGCGGCGGTGTGGGAATGGGCTTTTCACAGCACGCCGGGATGGTGATTGTTTGTGACGGCAGCGATGAAGCGGCTGAGCGTATTGCCAGGGTCCTGCATAACGATCCGGCGACCGGCGTGATGCGTCATGCGGATGCGGGCTACGACATCGCCGTAGCGTGTGCCGTGGAACAGGGTCTCAATCTACCGATGGTTGCGGCAACGCAGGGGAAACGCTGATATGAATACCATGACCTTAACGCCAGGCCATCTGAGTTTGACACAACTGCGCGACGTCTGGCAGCAGCCAGTTAAACTGCGTCTTGATGACAGCGCGATTGACGGCATTAACGCCAGCGTGGCGTGTGTTAATACCATTGTCGCCGAAGGGCGTACGGCCTACGGCATTAACACCGGCTTTGGGCTGCTGGCGCAGACGCGCATCGCCGATGAAGATTTGCAAAACCTGCAACGTTCGCTGGTGCTGTCACATGCGGCAGGCGTGGGCGAGGCGTTAGATGACGCGCTGGTGCGCCTGATTATGGTGCTGAAGATAAACAGCCTTGCACGCGGTTTTTCCGGCATTCGTCTTTGCGTGATAGAAGCGCTGATTGCGCTGGTGAACGCCGAAGTCTGGCCGCATATACCGGCGAAAGGGTCGGTAGGGGCCTCCGGCGATTTAGCGCCGCTGGCCCATATGTCGCTCACGCTGCTGGGGGGAAGGAAAGGCGCGCTGGCAAGGCGAATGGCTACCGGCGGCGGAAGCATTAAAAAAAGCCGGGCTGGCGCCGATCACGCTGGCGGCAAAAGAAGGGCTGGCGCTGCTTAACGGTACGCAGGCGTCAACGGCGTTTGCGCTGCGCGGACTGTTTGAAGCGCAGGCGCTATTCGCGTCCGCCATTGTGTGCGGATCGCTTACCACTGAAGCGGTGCTGGGGTCTCGTCGTCCGTTTGATGCGCGCATTCACGCCGCACGCGGACAGCGCGGGCAGATTGACGCGGCGGCGCTGTATCGCCATGTTTTGACGGACACCAGCGCGCTGTCTCAGTCGCACCACAATTGTGAAAAGGTGCAGGACCCGTATTCTCTGCGCTGTCAACCGCAGGTGATGGGGGCGTGTCTGACGCAAATGCGTCAGGTGATGGAGGTGCTGCTGGCTGAGGCTAATGCGGTCTCCGATAATCCGTTGGTTTTTGCTGAGCAGGGCGAGGTCATCTCTGGCGGGAACTTCCACGCTGAACCGGTGGCGATGGCAGCGGATAATCTGGCGCTGGCGATTGCCGAAATCGGCGCGCTTTCCGAACGCCGTATAGCGCTGATGATGGATAAACATATGTCGCAGTTGCCGCCTTTTCTCGTCAAAAACGGGGGGCGTGAACTCCGGCTTTATGATTGCTCAGGTGACGGCGGCGGCACTCGCCAGCGAAAACAAGGCGCTGGCGCATCCGCACAGCGTGGACAGCCTGCCAACGTCGGCGAATCAGGAAGATCATGTATCGATGGCGCCGGCGGCAGGTCGCAGACTATGGGAGATGGCGGCAAATACCCGCGGGGTGCTGGCCGTCGAGTGGCTGGCAGCGTGTCAGGGGATTGATTTGCGTGAAGGGTTAACCTCAAGCCCGTTACTGGAGCAGGCACGAACCGTATTGCGTGAACAGGTGGCGCATTATACCGAGGACCGCTTCTTCGCCCCGGATATTGAGTGCGCGACAAAGCTGCTTGCGCAGGGGGCTTTGTTGCCGCTCGTGCCGGAATTTCTCTGAACAGCGCCGGATGGCGCTAACGCGTATCCGGCCTGTGAATCCCTTACATAGGCCGGATAAGACGCGTGAGCGTCGTCATCCGGCACAACTTCGATCAACTGAACATCGCGGTGATTGACGCGCTGGCAAGCGAGTGGAAATGGACGTTAAATCCCACCATCGCGCCACTGGCGTTCTCATCAACATCAATCTTGTCCACATCCAGTGCGTGTACGGTAAAAATATAGCGGTGGGTTTCGCCTTTTGGCGGAGCCGCGCCGCCATATCCCGCTTTACCGAAATCGGTTCGCGTCTGGATAACGCCGTCTGGCACGGCGACCAGTCCGGAGCCAAAGCCCTGGGTCAGAACACGGGTATCGGCCGGTAAATTAGCCACCACCCAGTGCCACCAGCCGGAACCGGTCGGCGCATCGGGGTCGAAACAGGTCACCACGAAACTTTTGGTTCCCGCAGGGATGTCATCCCAGGCCAGATGCGGGGAAATATTATCCCCTTCATAACCCATACCGTTAAAGACATGGCGCAGGGGCAGTTTTTCCCCGTCGCGAAAATCGTTGCTGATTACTTTCATGCACTCTCCTTCAGTCTCGCCAAAAAGTGTAGCCAGAAACCTCACAGCTTACCGCCAGTTACACGTTAAAAAATGTTTCTTCACGCACAGCGTCGTTCACTGCCCGTGTCAGACGGCGCAGCTGCTCTGGCTGGATAAGATACGGCGGCATCAGATAGATAAGCTTACCAAACGGGCGGATCCACACCCCCCTGCTGGACAAAGAATTTTTGCAGGGCCGCCATATTAACGGGATGCGTCGTTTCCACCACGCCGATCGCGCCCAGCACGCGTACATCCGCCACCCACGGCGATGCCTGCGCCGGGGCGAGTTCCTGGCGCAACTGGGTTTCAATGCTCGAGACCTGCGACTGCCAGTCACCAGATTCGAGTAATGACAAACTGGCAGTCGCCACCGCGCAGGCCAGCGGATTGCCCATAAACGTTGGGCCATGCATAAAACAGCCTGCCTCGCCGTTGCTGATCGTTTCCGCTACCCGGCGGGTGGTCAGGGTGGCGGACAAGGTCATCGTCCCGCCGGTCAGCGCTTTGCCCAGACACAAAATATCAGGCGCGATCCCGGCGTGTTCACAGGCAAACAGTTTACCCGTACGGCCAAAGCCGGTAGCGATTTCATCGGCAATCAGCAAAATGCCTTCACGGTCGCACATTTTGCGGATACGGCGCAGCCACTGTGGATGGTACATCCGCATCCCGCCCGCCCCCCTGAACAATCGGCTCAAGAATAACCGCCGCGATCTCATGACGATGCGCGGCCATCAGGCGCGCGAAACCGACCATATCGCGCTCGTCCCACTCACCGTCCATCTGGCTTTGTGGCGCAGGGGCAAACAGGTTTTCTGGCAGATAGCCCTTCCACAGGCTGTGCATGGAGTTGTCCGGATCGCAGACCGACATCGCGCCGAAGGTATCGCCGTGATAGCCGTTACGGAACGTCAGGAAGCGCTGACGGGATTCGCCTTTCGCCTGCCAGTATTGCAGCGCCATTTTCATCGCCACTTCCACCGCGACGGAACCGGAATCGGCGAGGAACACGCACTCCAGCGACGCGGGCGTCATCGCAACCAGTTTCCGGCACAGAGTGACGGCGGGGGGCGTGGGTGATCCCGCCGAACATGACATGCGACATGGCATCGATCTGCGTTTTCATCGCGGCGTTGAGCTGCGGGTGATTGTAGCCATGAATGGCGGCCCACCAGGACGACATGCCGTCAATCAGGCGCTCACCGTTGGATAAAATCAGTTCGCAGCCCTCGGCACGTTCAACAGGATAGACCGGCAGCGGGGTGGTCATGGAGGTATAGGGGTGCCAAATATGGCGCTGATCAAAAGCGAGATCGTCCGTTGTCATAATCGACTTGTAAACCAAATTAAAAAGATTTAGGTTTACGAGTCTACATCGTTCTCACAACAAAACGTATAAAATTATGACCACTCATTCTCGCTGGACGCTGTCGCAAGTCACCGAATTATTTGAAAAACCGCTGCTGGATCTCCTGTTCGAGGCCCAACAAATCCACCGTCAGCATTTTGATCCTCGCCAGGTGCAGGTCAGTACGCTGTTGTCGATCAAGACTGGCGCCTGCCCGGAAGACTGCAAATATTGCCCGCAAAGTTCGCGCTATAAAACGGGTCTCGAAGCCGAGCGCCTGATGGAAGTGGAGCAGGTGCTGGAATCGGCGCGTAAAGCGAAGAACGCCGGTTCCACCCGTTTCTGTATGGGAGCCGCCTGGAAGAATCCGCATGAGCGTGACATGCCGTATCTGCAACAAATGGTTCAGGGGGTGAAAGCGCTGGGGCTGGAAGCCTGTATGACGCTTGGCACGCTTGATGAATCACAGGCGCAACGGCTGGCGGAGGCGGGGCTGGATTATTACAACCACAACCTTGATACGTCGCCGGAATTTTACGGCAACATCATCACCACCCGCTCCTACCAGGAGCGTCTCGATACGCTGGATAAAGTGCGTGAAGCCGGGATCAAGGTCTGTTCCGGTGGCATCGTCGGTCTGGGTGAAACGGTGACTGACCGCGCCGGGCTGCTCCTGCAACTGGCAAATCTGCCGACCCCGCCGGAAAGTGTACCGATCAATATGCTGGTGAAGGTGAAAGGTACGCCGCTTGCGGATAACGATGACGTTGATGCATTTGATTTTATTCGCACTATTGCCGTGGCGCGCATCATGATGCCGACCTCGTATGTGCGCCTGTCTGCCGGTCGCGAGCAGATGAATGAGCAAACGCAGGCCATGTGCTTTATGGCTGGCGCCAACTCTATTTTCTACGGTTGCAAACTGCTCACCACGCCAAACCCGGAAGAGGACAAAGATCTCCAGCTTTTCCATAAGCTGGGGCTGAACCCGCAGCAAACGGCGGTGCTCGCCGGGGATAACGAGCAGCGTGCGCGTCTGGAGCAGGCATTGCTGACACCGGATACTGACGATTACTACAACGCAGCTGCCGTATGATCTGGCAACAAAAAATCGACGATGCGCTGGCGGCGCGTCGTTCGGCGGATACTTTGCGCCGACGTTACGCGGTAGCGCAGGGCGCCGGTCGCTGGCTGGAGACGAATGACCAGCGCTATCTCAATTTTTCCAGCAATGATTATCTGGGGTTGAGTCACCATCCGCAGATTGTCCGCGCCTGGCAGCAGGGGGCGGAGCAGTTTGGCGTCGGCAGCGGCGGCTCGGGCCACGTCAGCGGCTACTCCATTGCCCATCAGCAACTGGAAGAGGAACTGGCCGACTGGCTAGGCTATCCGCGCGCGCTGCTGTTTATCTCCGGTTTTGCCGCCAATCAGGCAGTGATAGCGGCGCTGATGGAAAAGGATGACCGGATTGTCGCTGACCGTCTCAGCCATGCTTCGCTACTGGAAGCGGCCAGTCTTTGCCCGGCCCAGCTTCGCCGCTTTACCCATAACGACGCCTCGCATCTCACGCGCCTGCTTGACGCCCCCTGTTCCGGGCGACAACTGGTGGTAACCGAAGGCGTGTTCAGCATGGATGGCGACAATGCGCCGCTTGCGGACATTCAGCAGGCCGCACAGGCGCGTAAAGCATGGCTGCTGGTGGATGATGCCCACGGCATTGGCGTGAGCGGAGAAGAGGGCCGTGGGAGCTGTTGGCAGCAGCGGGTAAAACCAGAGCTGTTAGTGGTGACCTTCGGCAAAGGCTTTGGCGTCAGCGGTGCGGCGATTCTCTGTTCTGAAAGCGTTGCCGACTATCTGTTGCAGTTCGCCCGTCATCTGATTTACAGCACCAGCATGCCGCCCGCGCAGGCGATGGCGTTACAGGCGTCGCTTTCGGTGATTCGCAGCCCGGAAGGTGATGCACGCAGGGAGAAACTGACTGCGCTGATCCAGCGTTTTCGCTCGGCAGTTAATCCCGCAGATTTTACGCTGGCAGAATCACACAGCGCGATCCAGCCGCTCATTGTCGGCGAAAACGCACGCGCTCTGCAGCTGGCAAATGCATTGCGTGAGCGGGGATGCTGGGTCACGGCGATCCGCCCGCCAACCGTGCCTGCCGGTACGGCTCGTCTGCGTCTGACGTTAACCCAGTCGCATGAACCTGAGGATATCGACCGTTTGCTGGAGGTGCTGCATGGGGCTGGTGAATAAACAGGCAATCGCGGCGGCGTTTGGCCGGGCGGCAGCGCACTATGAGCAACATGCCGCATTGCAGCGCCTGAGCGCCGACGCGCTGCTGGGATTGCTGCCGCAACGCCCGTTTTTGCAGGTGCTGGATGCCGGCTGCGGGCCGGGCCGTCTGAGTCGCTACTGGCGCGAACAGGGCAGTCAGGTGACTGCGCTGGATCTCTCCGCCCGGATGCTGGACGAGGCGCGTCGTCAGGGTGTGGCGCATCATTATCTTGCCGGTGACATTGAGTCGCTGCCGTTAGCCAGCGCAACGTTTGATCTGGCCTGGAGCAATCTGGCTGTGCAGTGGTGTGACACTCTGCGTGATGCGTTGAGCGAACTGCACCGGGTTGTGCGCCCCGGTGGCTGCGTGGCCTTCACCACGCTGGCCCAGAACTCGCTGCCGGAGCTTCATCAGGCCTGGCAGGCAGTGGATAACCGGTCGCATGGCAACCGGTTTTTATCCCATGAGGCGCTGTGTGATGCGATGCAAGGCTGGCAAGGGCATCATCACGCTCTCTCCCTGACGCTGGAGTTTGATGATGCCCTGAGCGCCATGCGCTCACTGAAAGGCATCGGTGCGACCCATTTGCATGAGGGGCGCGAGTCGCGCGTCTTAACCCGCGCGCAATTGCAGCAGCTTCAACTGGCCTGGCCCCAGCGGCAGGGAAAGTATCTTCTGACCTACCATCTTTTTTGCAGGAGTGATTGAACGTGATTAACCGTTATTTTGTCACCGGTACCGATACGGAAGTCGGCAAAACCGTTGCCAGTTGTGCGTTGCTCCAGGCGGCGCGCAGCCTGGGTTACCGGACGGCCGGGTATAAGCCGGTGGCATCAGGCAGTGACATGACGCCTGAGGGGCTGCGCAACAGCGACGCCCTGGCGCTTCAGCGCAACAGCAGTCTGGCGCTGGATTATGCGGCAGTGAATCCCTATACCTTCGCGGAACCTACCTCGCCGCATATCATCAGCGCCGATGAGAGCCGCCCCATCAACGCAGACGTAATGTCCGCAGGGCTCCACGCGCTGGAGGCACAGGCTGAGTGGCTGCTGGTAGAAGGTGCTGGCGGCTGGTTTACCCCGCTTGCGGAAGATTTTACCTTCGCCGACTGGGTGCAGAGCGAGCGCTTACCGGTGATCCTGGTCGTCGGCGTGAAGCTGGGGTGTATAAATCATGCCATGCTGACAGCGCAGGCGGTACAGCAGGCAGGACTTCCGCTTGTCGGGTGGGTGGCGAATGACGTCACGCCGCCGGGGAAACGCCACCGCGAGTACATGGCGACGCTTCAGCGGGTGATCCCTGCGCCGCTGTTAGGTGAAATCCCGTGGCTGGAAGCCGGAGCAGAAAAGGCGGCCACAGGACAATATCTGGATCTCGCTTTGCTTGCAGGTGAATAAAAGGCGAAATTGCGAGCAAGATCTCGTCTGCCAGACGCGCTCCGTTAGCTGATAAAAATCAAAATTTAGCGATAATTTTTTTTTATGGGCGCTCTGGCAGGCTGGACCGGGAATTTGCCAGGCGGCAGACCATATGGCCTGCAGGCAGTTATCCACCATTCCTGTGGATAACCTTGTGTATTAGAGTTAGAAAACACAAGGCAAGCGAGAGAATACGCGGCTTCCAGCCGAATTGGTGCGAAAGCCGTCTTTACGAAATATCGCATGTTTTACAACGAGTTAGATAAAATCAATGGCTGTCATATGGTGGTCATGGAATGCAATAAAACTTTCATCACACATCTTGACAATGTTAACCTGGTCAATGGTCTGGGGATAAACCCGCTTCATAGTGTAATATCTTGCCAGTGGTGAAATTTTAGCCGACTCCAGTCCGCTTTTACCATGCGTAACACAAATATTATGAGGTGTTACTGTTTTTTCATCCAGTATATTTTACTGGCAATATTATCCCCTGCGAGTAAAATTACACACCTGCCCGCTCATTCCTTCAGGTAGCTGCTCATGAGTAAACCGTTCAAACTGAATTCCGCATTTAAACCGTCCGGCGATCAGCCCGAGGCGATACGCCGTCTGGAAGAGGGACTGGAGGACGGACTGGCGCATCAGACGTTGCTTGGCGTAACGGGATCAGGGAAAACGTTCACCATCGCCAATGTGATTGCGGACCTGCAGCGCCCGACGATGGTGCTGGCGCCCAACAAGACGCTGGCGGCGCAGCTGTACGGCGAAATGAAAGAGTTTTTCCCGGATAACGCGGTCGAATATTTCGTCTCCTACTACGATTACTATCAGCCGGAAGCCTACGTTCCCAGCTCGGACACGTTCATCGAAAAGGATGCGTCGGTGAACGAACACATTGAGCAGATGCGTTTGTCCGCCACCAAAGCGTTGCTGGAGCGCCGTGATGTGATCGTTGTGGCCTCCGTTTCCGCCATCTATGGTCTGGGCGATCCGGATTTATACCTGAAAATGATGCTGCACCTGACGGTGGGCATGATCATCGATCAGCGCGCCATTTTGCGTCGACTGGCCGAGCTGCAATACACCCGTAACGATCAGGCTTTCCAGCGAGGAACTTTCCGCGTACGCGGGGAGGTGATTGACATCTTCCCGGCGGAGTCCGACGACATCGCGCTGCGTGTGGAGCTGTTTGATGAAGAGGTGGAGCGTCTTTCTCTGTTTGACCCGCTGACCGGGCAGGTGGAGTCCACTATTTCGCGCTACACCATCTACCCTAAAACGCACTACGTGACCCCGCGCGAGCGCATTGTGCAGGCGATGGAAGAGATCAAAGTCGAACTGGCTGAACGTCGCAAAATCCTCCTCGCTAATGACAAACTGCTGGAAGAGCAGCGTCTGAGCCAGCGTACCCAGTTTGATCTGGAGATGATGAACGAACTGGGCTACTGCTCGGGGATCGAAAACTACTCGCGCTACCTGTCCGGGCGCGGGCCGGGCGAACCACCGCCGACGTTGTTTGATTATCTTCCCGCCGACGGTTTGCTGGTGGTGGATGAATCGCATGTTACGATCCCGCAGATTGGCGGGATGTACCGCGGCGACCGGGCGCGTAAAGAGACGCTGGTGGAGTACGGGTTCCGTCTGCCGTCGGCGCTGGATAACCGCCCGTTAAAATTTGAAGAATTTGAAGCGCTGGCACCACAGACCATCTACGTTTCGGCGACCCCGGGTAACTATGAGCTCGAGAAATCCGGCGGTGATGTGGTCGATCAGGTGGTGCGTCCGACAGGGTTGCTGGATCCGGTCATCGAAGTCCGTCCGGTGGCAACACAGGTGGACGATCTGCTGTCGGAGATCCGCAAGCGCGCGGAGATCAACGAACGTGTGCTGGTGACCACGCTGACCAAACGCATGGCGGAAGATCTGACTGAGTATCTGGAAGAGCACGGCGAACGGGTGCGCTACCTGCACTCGGATATCGATACCGTCGAACGTATGGAAATCATTCGTGACCTGCGTCTGGGCGAGTTTGATGTGCTGGTGGGGATCAACCTGTTGCGTGAAGGTCTCGACATGCCTGAGGTGTCGCTGGTGGCGATTCTCGACGCCGACAAAGAAGGGTTCCTGCGTTCCGAACGTTCGCTAATTCAGACCATTGGTCGCGCGGCGCGTAACATTAACGGGAAAGCGATTCTCTACGGCGACAAAATTACAGCCTCAATGGCGAAAGCGATTAGCGAAACCGAGCGTCGTCGTGAGAAACAGCAGCAGTACAATGAAGAGCACGGCATCGTTCCGCAGGGCCTCAATAAAAAAGTGGTCGATATTCTGGCGCTGGGGCAGAACATTGCGAAAACCAAAGCGAAGGGCCGAGGCAAATCGCGTTCGGGAGCGAAGACGGACGTGGTGGAAATGGATATGACGCCAAAAGCGCTGCAGCAGAAGATTCACGAACTGGAAGGGCAGATGATGCAGCATGCGCAGAATCTGGAGTTCGAAGAGGCCGCGCAGATCCGCGATCAGTTGCATCAGCTGCGCGAGCTATTTATCGCCGCGTCGTGACAGATTGCCGGATGGCGGTGTAAACCATTTACCCGGCCTGCTCGATGTGATCAGTAGGCCTGATAAGCGTAGCGCCATCAGGCAATAAACTCTTTACCGCAGCGCCTGGACGGCTTTCTCCAGCGCGCTGTGTAATAACTGGCGGTCATGGCGATAAGGAATATCGCTGGCTTCCAGCACTTGCTGAATCACCACCCGGTCGCTGACCGCAGAGACATCCACCTTCGGCCCGACGATAACCGCATCAACGACTCTCTTGCCGACATACTGCTCCATAATGGTTAGCTTATCGATAAGCGTCAGGCTTGCGGCGGGGATGCTCAATTCCCGGCCCAGATTGCCGATATAAACCATCGGCGCCCGCGTGCGACGCAGCGCCTGCGCGAGATCATCGAGCAGCAGAATCGGCATCAGGCTGGTGTAAAAGCTGCCCGGACCGATAATAATCAGGTCGGCGTCGTTGATCGCCTGGACCGCTTCCCGGGTGGTGGGAACCTTTGGTGAGAGCATCAGTTCCTGCAAGGGCGAGGTGAGCTGATCAATATTCACTTCGCCATACACTTCATGTCCCTGATCGTCGATCGCCATCAGGTCAACGGGCAGCTCCGACATGGGGATTAAATGCGCGTCCACTTTCAGCAGATTACGAATTAAGTTGATGGCTTCCAGAGGCCGCACGCTCAGGTGATCGAGCGCCTTTAACATCAGATTTCCGAGGTTATGACCGGAAAGTTCGCCATTACCGCCAAAACGGTACTCAAACATGGCGGAAGCGACGCTCGGTTCGGTAATCAACTGGTTGAGACAGTTGCGCATATCGCCCCAGGCGATTCCCCCTTCCGAGCGGCGAATACGGCCCGTCGAGCCGCCGTTATCGGTAGTGGTCACGATACCGGTGAGGCGTGAGCCCAGAGAGGAGAGGGAAGAGAGAACGCGTCCTAATCCATGCCCTCCGCCGAGAGCCACGACACGATCCAGGTCAGCCAGCGTACGATTGCGCATAAAAATTCCTGAAGTCAGATTTACCGCGCTACAGTAGCGCAAACAAGGGCTTTTCAGCAATTCACCAACGGCGAGTCAGTAAAATAAATTCTTACAGGCTACCTCTTTCGGATAAGGCTGCCCTGAGATCGAGATGATGTACATCAATGCAAAAGTGCTCATTTTGCTTATTCTGTAGCGAATTAGCACGATCATGGCGTTATGTTTATGATTATATAGCGTAAAGTGTAAATGGCATATTGCCTGTTTACGCGCTAGTATCGGCATAACCACTATAAACACTCTAGCCTCTGCACCTAAGTCATTTGATACGGTGCTTTGGCCGTGACAATGCAAAACGCGTTGCCACCAGGGCGCAGGAAGAAATGACTTCGCCTCCCGTATCTGGAAAGGTGTACATGGCCTCACAACTGACCGATGCTTTTGCACGCAAGTTCTATTATTTGCGCCTGTCGATTACCGACGTGTGTAACTTTCGTTGCACCTACTGTCTGCCGGACGGCTACAAGCCCGGCGGCGTCACCAATAAGGGTTTTCTGACCGTCGATGAAATTCGTCGGGTCACCCGCGCTTTCGCGAATCTGGGCACCGAAAAAGTGCGCCTGACCGGCGGCGAACCCTCTTTACGCCGGGATTTCACCGATATCATTGCCGCCGTGCGCGAGAACGATGCGATTCGTCAACTGGCGGTGACCACTAACGGCTACCGTCTGGCGCGTGATGCCGCCCACTGGCGCGAGGCTGGTTTGACCGGCATTAATGTCAGCGTCGATAGCCTCGATGCGCGTCAGTTCCACGCGATTACCGGGCAGGATAAATTCCGGCAGGTGATGGCGGGCATCGACGCCGCGTTTGATGCCGGTTTTGAAAAAGTTAAAGTCAACACCGTGCTGATGCGCGATGTGAACCATCATCAGCTCGATACCTTTCTCGACTGGGTCCAGACGCGTCCCATTCAACTGCGCTTCATCGAACTGATGGAAACTGGCGAGGGCAGCGATCTGTTCCGCAAACATCACATCTCTGGTCAGGTGTTACGCGATGAACTCCTGCTACGCGGCTGGATCCATCAGCTACGCCAGCGCAGCGACGGCCCGGCCCAGGTCTTCTGTCATCCTGATTATGAGGGTGAAATCGGCCTCATAATGCCGTACGAAAAAGACTTTTGTGCAACCTGCAACCGTCTGCGCGTCTCCTCCGTGGGTAAACTCCATCTTTGTCTGTTCGGCGAGGGCGGCGTTAGCCTGCGCGATCTGCTGGAAGACGATACACAGCAAGCCGCGCTGGAAACGCGCATTTCGCAGGCGTTGCGTGAGAAAAAGCAGACCCATTTTCTGCACCAGAACAACACCGGTATTACCCAGAACCTCTCATACATCGGCGGTTAACGCCGCGTGAACAAGGAGTTTTCCATGAGTCAGGTAAGTGCTGAATTTATCCCGACCCGCATTGCTATTCTGACGGTATCGAATCGTCGTGGCGAAGAGGACGACACCTCTGGTCATTTCCTGCGTGATTCCGCGCAGGAAGCGGGGCATCAGATTATCGATAAAGCGATTGTCAAAGAGAACCGCTATGCCATTCGCGCGCAGGTGTCGGCGTGGATTGCCAGTGAAGAGGTGCAGGTGGTGTTGATCACCGGCGGCACGGGTCTTACTGATGGCGACCAGGCACCGGAAGCGCTGCTGCCGCTGTTTGATCGCGAAGTGGAAGGCTTCGGCGAAGTGTTCCGCATGCTGTCGTTTGAAGAGATTGGCACCGCGACGTTGCAGTCACGCGCGGTGGCGGGTGTCGCGAACAAAACGCTCATCTTCGCGATGCCGGGTTCGACGAAAGCCTGCCGCACGGCGTGGGACAATATTATTGCCCCGCAGCTGGATGCCCGTACGCGTCCCTGTAATTTTCACCCACATCTGAAGAAATAAGTATGTCGCAACTGACTCACATTAACGCCGCCGGCGAAGCGCACATGGTTGATGTCTCCGCAAAAACCGAGACCGTGCGTGAAGCGCGCGCGGAAGCTTTTGTCACCATGCGCAGCGAAACGCTGGCCATGATTATCGACGGCAGCCACCATAAGGGCGATGTGTTTGCCACCGCGCGTATCGCCGGGATTCAGGCCGCCAAACGGACCTGGGAACTGATCCCCCCTTTGCCACCCGCTGTTACTGAGCAAAGTGGAAGTCCAGCTCCAGGCACAGCCGGAACACAACCGTGTCCGTATTGAATCGCTGTGTCGTCTCACCGGGAAAACCGGCGTAGAGATGGAAGCGCTCACGGCAGCGTCGGTAGCGGCATTGACCATCTACGACATGTGCAAAGCGGTGCAGAAAGACATGGTGATTGGCCCGGTACGACTGCTGGCGAAAAGCGGCGGCAAGTCTGGTGATTTTAAGGCGGATTCGAATGATTAAGGTTTTGTTCTTCGCCCAGGTTCGCGAACTGGTGGGTACGGATACGCTGGACGTCGCGGCAGCGTTCCCGACGGTGGAAGCTCTGCGTCAGCATCTGGCGGCTAACAGCCATCGTTGGGCGCTGGCGCTGGAAGACGGCAAACTGCTGGCGGCGGTCAACCAGACGCTGGTGAGCTTTGATCATCCGCTCACTGACGGGGATGAAGTGGCGTTCTTTCCTCCGGTCACGGGAGGCTGAGATGAGCGAAACCAAAATCGTTGTCGGGCCAGCGCCTTTCAGCGTAGGGGATGAGTATCCCTGGCTGGCGGAACGCGACGAAGACGGCGCGGTGGTGACCTTCACCGGTAAAGTGCGCAACCATAATCTCGGCGACAGCGTAAAGGCGCTGACGCTGGAGCACTATCCAGGCATGACGGAAAAAGCGCTGGCGGAGATTGTTGAACAGGCACGCGTTCGCTGGCCGCTGGGGCGCGTCACGGTGATTCACCGGATTGGCGAACTGTGGCCAGGCGATGAAATTGTCTTTGTCGGCGTGACCAGCGCGCATCGTAGCAGCGCATTTGAGGCGGGACAGTTCATCATGGATTATCTGAAAACCCGTGCGCCGTTCTGGAAGCGTGAAGCGACGCCAGAAGGCGAACGCTGGGTGGACGCTCGCGACAGCGACCAGCAGGCCGCCAAACGCTGGTAGTACAATAATGTGATACGCTTACTCTGAGTTATCACTTTAATCAGGAGATTGAAATGGACCGATTTCCACGATCCGAATCGATAGTGCAGGCGCGTTCAGGCCTGCAAACGTATATGGCGCAGGTGTATGGCTGGATGACGGTCGGGTTGCTGCTTACTGCGTTTATTGCGTGGTATGCGGCGAATACGCCTGCCGTCATGATGTTCGTCTTTTCCAGCAAAATTACGTTCTTCGGTTTAATCATCGCCCAACTGGCGCTGGTCTTTGTGCTGTCTGGGTTGGTGCATAAACTCAGTGCTGGCATGGCGACTACGCTATTTATGCTCTATTCGGCGTTAACCGGACTCACGCTTTCCAGTATTTTTGTCGTCTACACTTACTCCTCGATCGCCAGCACCTTCGTGGTCACCGGTGGGATGTTTGGTGTAATGAGCCTGTGGGGATACACCACGAAGCGCGATCTGAGCGGCTGGGGCAACATGCTGTTCATGGCGCTGATCGGTATCATTCTGGCGTCGCTGGTGAACTTCTGGCTGAAAAGCGAGGCGCTGATGTGGGCGGTGACCTATATCGGGGTGGTGGTGTTTGTCGGCCTGACCGCCTATGACACCCAGAAGCTGAAAAACATCGGCGAGCAAATCGACGTGCGCGACAGTTCTAACCTGCGTAAATATTCGATTCTCGGCGCGTTGACACTGTATCTGGACTTTATCAACCTGTTCCTGATGCTGCTGCGTATCTTCGGCAATCGCCGCTGAGTTCGTTGTGCCGGATGGCGGCTACGCCTTATCCTGCCTACAAAAATGATCCTGTAGGCCTGATAAGCGTAGCGCCATCAGGCAACGATTTGTCATTTTGCCATCGCCTTCTCATTTTTGGCCCGTAGCTTCTTCGCCCGACTCTCCAGCACCAGATAGCAAATCAGCGCCAGCAGCAAGGGAATAAAGTAATACAGCACGCGGTAGGCGAGCAGGGCGGCAATAATCGTGCCTTGCGAGGTATGTTCACCTGCCAACAACGCGATAAACACCGCTTCGAGCACGCCAATCCCGGCCGGAATATGCACAATCACCCCCCGCGATACTGCTGACCAGCAGTACGCCCAGCACGAAGAAGTAGTTCACATCCTGACCCATTAACAGCCAGATGATCACCCCCATCACCATCCAGTTGGCGCTGGAAATTCCCATCTGCGCCAGCGCAAACTTCCATGAAGGCAGCACCAGCTTCTGCCCTTTGATCGTCATATGACGATGTTTAGCAAAGGCGCAAAACCACATATAGACGGCAATCACCAACAACAGCACCACGCCGAGAATACGCAGTGTGCCCTCATCGATATACCAGTGAGCCGGAAGCTGCACCACGCCGAAGGTAAAGATGATCCCGCCCAGCAGAATATACCCCAGCCAGTTGGTGGTGATGCTGAGCGAAAAAATGCGGGTGATGGTGCTTCCCGGCAGGCCGAGGCGTGAATACAGGCGGTAGCGCATACCGATACCGCCGACCCAGGTACTGAGCGTCAGGTTAAAGGCGTAACAGATAAAGGACACCAGCATGACCTGCCGCTTCGCCAGTTTATGTCCGCAATACGCGCGCCCCAGCAGATCATAGCAGCCGTACAGCAGATAACTGAGGATCACCAGCCCGACCGCGCTGAGTAACGCAACCCGGTTGTAGTCGCGGATCACCGTCCAGACGTCTTCCCAGTTTACCTTTTTGGCGTAGACGACCAGCAACACGATCACGGCGATAAAAAACAGCCAGGTCAGGATTTTTTTCGCCAGCCGCCAGCGTGGATGTGATTTTGCCATCAGGGTTTGGCTCCTGTGTTCTGAACCTCTACCCGATCCTGGGTTTCCATCTCGGGCTGGGCGGGGGGGATCAACCTGCGCCAGACGCGGCGTATGTGCCGGAAGCCAGCCGACCAGCGCCGGGAAATGGCGTAAAAAGTGGAACGCCAGCACACTCTTGGTGAGGTTCCACCAGGTGCGTCTGGGCAGCATCGACTCATCCACCTGTTTACAGTCCCTGGCGATAATCGCGCTAAGGTTGTCGCGCAGCGTCTGGTTAAACTGGCGATCGTGAATAATCAGGTTCGCTTCCAGATTCAACGACAGACTCAGAGGGTCAAGATTGCTGGAGCCGACGGTCGCCCAGTGGTCATCCATCAGCGCGACTTTGCCGTGCAGTGGTTTACGCCGGTATTCATAGACATGAACGCCGCCTTTCACCAGATAGTTGTACAACAGGCGCGCGCCCACCTTCACAATCGGCATGTCCGGCTCGCCCTGCACAATGAGCTTCACCCGTACGCCACGACGGGCAGCCTTGCGCATCGCGTGCAACAACCGGTAGCCAGGAAAGAAGTAGGCATTAGCAATGATCACTTCGCGCCGCGCCTGGGTGAGCATTTTCAGGTAGTGACGCTCGATATCATCACGGTGTTCGTCGTTGTCGCGCCAGACAAACAGCACCTGTGCTTCACCGGGCTGACGGTTTTCCACTGCCTGATGATGGCGTTTCCACCAGCGACGCACCGCACTCTGACCGGGCAGGTTTTCCACTTCAAACTGCAGAATGTCCGCCACAATGGGCCCTTCGACACGCACCGCGTAATCCTGCTTCGCCTCTGGCCCATAGTCGGACATATGTTCGGCGGAATAGTTAATCCCGCCGACAAACGCCACACGGGCGTCAATCACCACAATTTTGCGGTGCATGCGGCGAAAGACGTTGGTCCGCATACCGAACACCCGCGGCCGCGGATCGTAGTAGCGAAACACCACGCCTGCTGAGGTCAGTTCACTGACGAACGCATCGCTCAGGTCTGGTGAGCCGTAGCCGTCCAGCAACACTTCGGCCTTCACGCCGCGTTGTGCCGCCTTCAACAGGGCGGCATGCAGTTGTTTACCGACCTTATCTTCAAACCAGATGAAGGTCTCAAGGATGATCCTTTGCTCAGCCTCGGCAATGGCCTCAAATACGGCGGGATAAAACTGATCGCCGTTTTCCAGCAACTGGATCTGGTTGCCTTCACGCCAGTCACATTTCATAGATGGATCTCCGCGCTAAGGGGGGGCATGGTCAGACAGGTGTCGCCAGTTACGCAGCGGCAGCGCCGTCGGCGCACTGGCGTTTGCATTTTTGACGTAAATACGATCGAGGCGCAGCAGCGGCAGACTCACCGGAAAGGTGCGCGCTGGCCGACCGTGGGCACGGGTAAAAATCTCTTCCAGCCCGGCAGACGTTTTTAACGGACGGTTTGCCTTCTGCCGCCAGTCGTTAAAATCACCGGCCACTACCACCGGTTCGCCGTCGGGCAGGGCGTTGACCCAGTCGCCAAGCATTTTAAGCTGCGCCTGCCGATGTGCTTCGCGCAGACCGAGATGTACGCACATCACATGAATCGATTTTCCAAGTTGCGGTGGAACAATCTGACAATAGAGCACACCGCGTTTTTCGCTGCCCGCAACCGAAACATCTCTGTTTTCATAATGTTCAATAGGATAGCGTGACAGCACCGCATTGCCATGATGACCTTCCGGGTAGACGGCGTTGCGCCCATAGGCGTAGTCACTCCACATGGTGTCGGCGAGAAATTCGTAGTGAGTGGTATCCGGCCAGTTCTCGACGTGCAGCGGATGGACCTCGTGCGCGCCCATTACCTCTTGCAGACAAACGATGTCGGCACCCACCGTGCGAACAGCATCGCGCAGCTCCGGTAAAATGAAGCGTTTGTTAAAGGCGGTAAAGCCTTTATGGGTATTAATGGTGAGTACATTGAATGAAAATCGCTGTGTATGTCCGGTCATATTTCTCCTGTCGGCGTCACTCTCCTGATTGAAATAGTGTAGTCGGCATCACAAAAAGGTGCGGTGTTACGGAATTTTCCGTAAAGTGCGGTACTCTGAGTCATTAGACAGAAATCCTTCAGGAGAAAAGCCATGAGGTGGCAACAACGTGTTCGTGTCGCAACGGGGTTAAGTTGCTGGCAGATTATGTTGCATTTACTGGTCGTGGCGTTGTTGGTCATGGGCTGGATGAGCGGCACTTTGGTGCACGTCGGCCTGGGATTATGCGTAGTGTATGGCGTGACCGTATTACTGATGCTGGCGTTACAGCGTCATCATGAACAGCGCTGGCGTGAAGTCGCGGACGTGCTGGAAGAACTCACCACCACCTGGTATTTCGGCGCGGCGCTGATCGTGCTGTGGCTGTTGTCCCGGGTTTTACAAAACAACGTCCTGCTGGCGTTAGCGGGACTCGCCATCCTGGCCGGACCCGCAGTGGTGTCGCTGTTGGCGAAAGACAAAAAGCTACATGATTTTGCGTCTAAACATCGCATACGCCGCTGATCCTGTCGTGGCCGCGATCACCAGTAGCGGCCACAAGCTTCCCCAGACAATCTGCAAGCTCGCATCCTTCAAATAGATTTGCTTGGTGATATCCGTAAAGTGACGAATCGGGTTAATCCACGTCAGGTTCTGCAACCAGACCGGCATATTCTCGACCGGAGAGACGTATCCCGAGAGTAAAATCGCCGGCATCATAAAGACGAATACGCCGATAAACGCCTGCTGCTGCGTGGAGCAAAGGGATGAAATCAGCAGCCCAAAGCCTACCAGCGACAAGCCGTAAATCACCATGGTGAAGTAAAACAACGCCAGCGATCCGGCAAACGGGATTTCATACGCCCAGATGCCGATCGCCAGGACGATAGTGGCCTGAAAGGTCGCCACAATCAGTGCGGGAACCGCTTTGCCGATGAAGATTTGCCAGGTGGTGAGTGGGGGAGACCAGCAGTTGATCCAGCGTACCCTGTTCACGCTCACGCGCAACCGAGAGTGAAGTGACGATCATCACGCCGATAGTGGTAATCATCGCGATCAGCGACGGCACCACAAACCATTTGTAGTCGAGGTTCGGGTTGTACCAGTTGCGCACCACCAGCTCGCTGTTGTTGGGTTTCGGTTTGCCCTCCATTAATTCCTGCTGATAGTTCTTCACTACCTGCTGGAGATAGTTGGCGGCGATCTGCGCGCTGTTCGAGTTACGTCCGTCGAGAATTAACTGCATGGGCGCAGACTGAAAGGTATCCAGATTGCGCGAGAAGTCCGCCGGAAAACGCACCAGCAGCAGCGCTTTTTGAGTATCAATCGTGGGCTGGATTTCCTGTGGGCTTTTCAGCAGCAGAACATGGGTAAACGCGCTGGCCCGGGCGAAGCGCTGGGTCAGTTCAACCGAATGCTTGCCGTTGTCTTCGTTATAAATGGCGATAGTGGCGTTGGTCACTTCCAGCGTTGCGGCGAAGGGAAACAGGATCACCTGAATCAGCACCGGCAAAATTAAAATCGCACGGGTCTGCGGCTCGCGCAGTAGCGACTGCAATTCTTTGCGGATTAACGTCCATAAACGATGAAACATAATTTTGCCCTTATAACCCGATGAAGCACCCCGTAGGCCTGATAAGCGCAGCGCCATCAGGCACACTGCCGTTTGTTAACTCAATCCAGCCGACGTTTGGTTTTTATCCATGTCAGGCCAATAAACATCACCGCTGAGGCTACCAAAAACAGCACGTTGACCACCAGTACCACCGGAATATTGCCGGCAAGGAACAGGCTTTGCAGGGTGCTGACGAAATAGCGCGCCGGAATAATATAGGTCACGGCGCGGATCACCGCAGGCATACTGTCTATCTGAAAAATAAAACCTGACAGCATAATCGACGGCAAAAAAAGCGGCGTTAAGCGCCACCTGGGCAGCGTTAAACTGATTGCGGGTGATGGTGGAGATCAGAAGTCCCATCCCCAGCGTGCTGAGCAAAAACAGGCTGGTAATCAAAAACAGCACCAGCAGTGAACCGCGATACGGCACGCCGAGAATAAACACCGACACCAGCATACACAGCAGCATCGCCAGCATGCCGAGGAAGTAGTAGGGGATGAGCTTGCACAGCAGCAGTTCAACGCGTGTGACCTCCGTGGAGAGCAGCGCCTCCATCGTTCCGCGCTCCCATTCACGCGCCACCACCAGCGAGGTGAGGATCGCGCCGATCACCGTCATGATGATGGTCACCGCGCCCGGGATAATAAAATGCTGGCTGATGGCCGCCGGGTTAAACCAGTAGCGGGTTTGCACCTCAATCAGAGGTTCAAACGTTTCCCCGCGATCTTCCGCTCGCTGCATCTGCCAGATTTGCCAGATCCCTTCCACATAGCCCTGCACGAAGTTGGCGGTATTGGGTTCACTGCCGTCGGTGATGACCTGAATGGGGGCGGTGTCGTTGGCGCGCGCCATCCGCTGGGCGAAATCGACCGGAATCACTACCAGACCGCGAATGCGCCCGGCCTGCATCTTCTCAATCAGCGCCTGGCGATTATCGCTGATGGTGGCGTCGATGTACGGCGAACCGGTCATTGCATGGGTGAAGTCCAGCGCCTCTTCGCTTTGTTGCTCGAGCAGGATACCCACCCGCAGCTTGCTGGAGTCAAGGTTAATACCGTAGCCAAAAATAAACAGCAGCAGCAGTGGGATCACCACGGCGATCAGCCAGCTACTGGGATCGCGGACGATCTGTCGCGTCTCTTTGACGCACAGCGCCCGCACGCGACGCCATGAAAGAAAGCGATTAGGCATTGGTATGCTCCTTATCCCAGTCGTTAATCAACCGGATAAAGGCCTGTTCCATGGTCGGATCCGGCGTGTCATCATCGGCTGCCTTTGCTTTCAGATCGTCCGGCGTGCCGCTGGCAATCAGCTTTCCGCGATAGACCAGGCCGATACGGTCGCAGTATTCCGCCTCATCCATAAAGTGGGTTGTCACCATCACAGTGACGCCTTTTTCCACCATGCTGTTGATATGCAACCAGAATTCGCGGCGGGTGAGGGGATCAACGCCGGACGTCGGTTCGTCGAGAAACAGAATGTCCGGCTCGTGCATCAGCGAACAGGCCAGCGCCAGACGCTGCTTAAAGCCCAGCGGCAGTTCGTCGGTCGCATGCGAGGCGATGCTTTTCAGGCCAAACGCGTCGCTCATGCGGGCAATTTTTTCGTCCTGCGCACGTCCCCGCAGGCCATATACGCCGGAAAAGAAACGCAGGTTCTGCTCTACGGTCAGATTGCCGTAAAGCGAGAATTTTTGCGCCATATAGCCCAGATGCTGACGCGCTTTGCCTGAACTGACTTTCAGGTCCATATCCAGCACCAGCGCTTTGCCGGAAGTCGGCACCAACAGACCGCACATCATCTTAAAGGTGGTCGATTTCCCCGCGCCGTTAGGACCCAGAAGGCCAAAAATTTCTCCGCGCTGGACGGCGAAATCAACGTGATCGGTGGCGGCGAAATCGCCGAATTTTTTGGTCAGCGCTTTCGCTTCAATCACCGTTTCGCCCGGCGTCCCTTCAACGGTGTGCAGAATCGCGCCCAGCGGGGATTCCGACGTGGCGGCACCGCCCAGCAGATCGATAAACGCGTCTTCGAAGCGTGGCGCAGTCTCGCTGATGTCGATCGCCGGCATGTCCTCACCGTGACTAATATCCTCTGCGGTCGCCTCTTTTTTCAGGATCAGACGCACCGATCTCCCCTGGATCATGCCGTCGCTCACCTGCGGCAGTTTTAACGCCCTCTGAAGCAGTTTCCGGTTATTTTCCTGCGGGCTGTTCATCAAAAAACTGCGTCCCGCCATGGTTTGCGTCAGTTGGGTCGGCTCTCCCTGATACAGCAGTTCGCCTTCGTTCATCAGCAGCACGTCCCGACACTGTTCGGCTTCATCGAGATACGAGGTGCTCCACAGGATCAACATTCCGTCACCGGCCAGTTCGTGCACCATTTGCCATAATTCACGCCGTGAGATAGGGTCAACGCCGACGCCGGGTTCATCCAGCAGCAGGACTCTGGGTTCACCGACCAGCGTACAGGCCAGCCCCAGCTTCTGTTTCATTCCGCCGGACAGTTTTCCCGCCAGACGACCGGTAAACGGCCCCAGTGAGGTAAATTCCAGCAGGCGGGCAAAGGTTTTTTCCCGCACCTCACCCGTAACGCTGCGCAAATCCGCGTACAGATTGAGGTTCTCCATCACCGTGAGATCTTCATACAGGCCGAATTTTTGCGGCATGTAACCAAGCACAGCATGCAGCGCGCTGTCGTTTTTGACAGGATCATAGCCAATCACCGTCGCGCTGCCGCCATCCGGCTTCAACAACCCCGCCAGCATGCGCATCAGCGTGGTTTTTCCGGCGCCGTCCGGCCCCACCAGCCCGGTCACATATCCGGCGTGAATCGTACAGTCGAGCGGAGCGACCGCCGGTTTATCCATGCCCGCGAAACGCTTCATCAGCGCGCTCAGCGTAATGACGGCGTCATTCATGTCCGGCCTCGTTGCCGAATTTCACTGTCACCGGCATGCCCTGACGCAGGGCGTCGTCGGCATCGGTGACCACAATACGCAGGCGATAAACCAGATCGGTACGCAGGTCCGGCGTCTCTACCGTTTTTGGGGTAAATTCCGCAGTCGGGGAGACAAAGCCGATTTTACCGTGGTAAGGCTTATCGGGGCGTCCGTCGGTATAAAGCAGGATCTCACGTCCCGGCTGCGCCTGGGAAAGGTTGCGCTCATCGACGTAGGCGCGCACCCAAACTGGTCGGGTGAGAGAAAGCGTCAGCACGGTGCCCCCCTGCGCTGAGCATGCTGCCAGGTTCGACTGCACGGGTTAATAGCGTGCCGTTTGAGGGCGAGAAAAGCGTGGTGTCATGGAGATCAAGCTCGGCCTGCGCCAGTTGCGCCTGCGCCTGTTCAAGGCTGGCTTTCGCCTGGGCGATGTCCTGTTCGCGATTCCCGGAACGGTACTGAGTGAGTTTGTCCTGGGCCGATTTCAACGTGGCCAGCGACTGGTCGCGGGACGAGCGGGCATTTTCCAGATCGTTGGCGGAAATGGTGCGGCTTTTCCACAATCCCTGCTGACGGTTGTAGAAATTCTGTGCGTAATCATAGGCGGCCTGCGCCTGTTTCACTGCCGCCGCCGCCTGGGCAATTTCTTCCTGACGATAGCCCGCCAGCATCAAATCGTACTGGGCCTTTGCGACGGAAACACCGGCTTTTGCCTGCATCAGGGCGTTTTCATAAGGGGCGTTATCCAGCTTGCCCAGCTCCTGTCCCGCTTTAATGGCATCGCCTTCATCCACTGCCAGCGACGCGAGTCGGCCACCGACGCGAAAGCTAAGGTTAACGGTACGGATGTCCACGTTGCCGTAGAGCGTCAGTCCGTTATCCTGCCGGCTTTGATACCACCATGTGCCACCCGCAATCACGGCGAGCAATGCCGCAATCACCAGCCCAATAACGACAGGTTTTTTCATCAGTCCAGACTCCTTTGCGATAAACCTTGCAGGATAAGATCGATATGACAGGTCACGGTTTGCGTAATCAGCGCCGTTTTGTCTTCATCAAACTGCGACCAGCCGGTACGTAACAGAATCGTTTCTTTACCGAGACGGAATGCCAGCACTTCGCCCAGCAGGGCATGTGTGTGCAAAATCATCCGCGTGTCGTTGGCATCACAGCCAGTATAGGCGGCGATAAGACGGGTCAGATGACTGTGCAGCGGCTCAATAACCTGCTCGTGCACCCGTTGATAAGCCGCGGTAGGGGAGAGCTGTTCACGCGAGATAAATTTGCTCAGATTGACGGTGTCATCCTGGGTCAACAGCATGATCATGTTTTTGCAGGCGAGCAGAATCAGCTCGCGCATCGCGGCGCGGTCGGGATTGCCCTGGGCAAACAACCGTTCGGCTTCTTCCGCGTGAGGACGAAATTGTTCGCCAATAAAATCAGCAATCCACTGGGCGCAGGCGAGGTATAAATCCTCTTTTGAGCCAAAATAGTAGGTAATGGCGGCAATATTTTGTCCGGCCTGTGCGGCAATGTCGCGGGTGGTGGCATGCAGACCGTACTCGCCAAACTGCGCCAGCGCGGCGGCAATCAACTGGCTTTTCGCCTGTTCCCCTTTCGTTGTCATGGTGGGTGTATTCATCACGCGACCCAATTCTTAATCAATCGATTGATTAAGATTATGACTGAAAATCATCCTTGTCCAGTCAGGTGGATTATTTTGTCTGTGCCGGTAACAGGGATAATTTATGCGGTACGTCACAAAAACTGCTACACTCCGCCCCTTCATGACATTGTGGTTTTTGTCATTCCCAAATTGTATGCATCTCCCTGAAAACGACACCGGGAACGGTCGGGGCGGTCCGGAGTAGTTATGTCTTTTGATTCCCTGGGTTTGAACCCTGATATTCTGCGTGCCATTGCCGAGCAGGGTTACCGTGAACCTACCCCTATTCAGCAACAGGCGATCCCCGCCGTGCTGGAAGGTCGCGACCTGATGGCGAGTGCGCAGACCGGTACGGGTAAAACGGCGGGCTTTACGCTGCCGCTGTTACAGCACCTTATTACCAAACAGCCGCATGGCAAAGGGCGTCGCCCGGTGCGTGCCCTGATCCTGACGCCGACGCGTGAGCTGGCGGCGCAGATTGGTGAAAACGTCCGTGATTACAGCAAGTATCTGAACATCCGTTCGCTGGTGGTTTTTGGCGGTGTGAGCATTAACCCGCAGATGATGAAACTGCGCGGTGGCGTCGATGTGCTGGTGGCAACGCCGGGCCGCTTGCTGGACCTGGAACACCAGAACGCGGTGAAGCTGGATCAGATTGAAATTCTGGTGCTGGATGAAGCGGACCGTATGCTGGATATGGGCTTTATTCACGATATTCGCCGCGTGTTAGCAAAACTGCCGGCGAAACGTCAGAACCTGCTGTTTTCCGCGACGTTCTCTGATGAGATCAAAGCGCTGGCTGAAAAGCTGTTGCATAACCCGCTGGAAATTGAAGTCGCGCGTCGTAACACGGCGTCAGAGCAGGTCACGCAGCACGTCCATTTTGTCGATAAGAAACGCAAGCGCGAACTGTTGTCGCAGATGATCGGTCAGGGCAACTGGCAGCAAGTGCTGGTCTTTACCCGCACCAAACACGGCGCCAATCACCTGGCGGAACAGCTCAACAAAGACGGTATCCGCAGCGCAGCGATCCACGGTAATAAGAGCCAGGGGGCGCGTACCCGTGCGCTGGCGGATTTTAAATCAGGCGATATCCGCGTGCTGGTGGCAACGGATATTGCGGCGCGTGGTCTGGATATCGAAGAACTGCCGCACGTGGTGAACTACGAGTTGCCGAACGTTCCGGAAGATTATGTGCACCGTATCGGTCGTACCGGACGGGCAGCCGCTACCGGTGAAGCGCTGTCGCTGGTCTGTGTTGATGAACACAAACTGCTGCGTGACATTGAAAAGCTGCTGAAAAAAGAGATCCCGCGTATTACCACGCCGGGCTATGAGCCGGATCCCTCGATCAAAGCTGAGCCGATCCAGAATGGTCGCCAGCAGCGTAGTGGCGGCGGCGGCCGGGGCCGTGGTCAGGGACAAGGGCAGGGCGCAGGTCGTGCTCAGCAGCCGCGTCGTCAGGACGGTGGTGCGTCGAAGGGCAAACCCCGCAGCGCAGAAGGCAAACCGGCTGGCGAAAAGCCGCGTCCGCCGCGCCGTCCGCGCAGAATTACACCCGTGCAGTAAGGGGGTCAGGAAGGCCTGATACTCTGAGAAATGTTACGTTCACTTTGTATTCAGTGATTCTCTGAAACCGCAGTACACGTGAACGTGCAAGGGAGGCTCACCGCCGCCTCCCTTGCAACCCTGGCTCCCGGCAAGGAAAATCGCCACTTCGTGGTTCATTCGTCTTATGCCGTCTGCCTGTCGGGTCGTGGTCGAGCTTGCATCCATGCAGGCCGTTCCCTCCGCCCGCTTCCCTGCGGGCGGCCCCGGTCAGCCGCCAACGCCTCATCGATTTTCACGCCGGACCAATGCCATCGCTTCAATTCTCTGCTTTTCAGCTAAATTCACTTCGCTGTAAAAAAAAGCAAACCGTGGAGATGGTCAGGTATGGATAGGTCCGGCTGAAAATTGCCGGGAGCAATTTTGAACAGCACTTGTGCTGGCCCCGAAGGGGTGAGCCCCATGGATGGGGCGAATAATTCGCGAAGCGACAATTTTCCAGCCGGGAGCCAGGATTGTTAAGGAGGCGGCGACGAGCCTCCTTAACCCGTTTACAGGTACTGGTGTACCAGATTGGCTGCGAACATGAGGTGAACGGTACTCGTCCCACAGGGGCATATGCTTCTCAAAGCGTATACGCCCCCCTCACTCCCCCTGAATTCTGCGATTTCAACACAATAGAACAGGTATACCGTCCCGCCGGGTGAATTGAAATCGTGGTCTCGAACACTTTTCCGTCACGATCCCGGTAGCGTCGCACGATCCGCATCCCCGGCGAATCGGGCTCGACATTCAGTATCTTCGCAATTTTCTTCGGTACACCCACCGCGGTGATCGTCTGATGCACTTCGTGACTTTTAATCCCGTAGTGCGTTTCGATCAGATCGCTGATTAGCGAGTGCGGATCGTCACGGATAAACGTGCGCAGCCTGGCGTAATCCGTGCTGGCGTAGCTGTCCGTCCAGCAAATGGGGGCGTCCGGGTTTTGCGCATCCTCGCGAATACTGGCGATATGTAGCCAGCGTGAACCAGGCGGACAATCTATCAGCTGAGAAAGCTCAATATCCGCCACAATCTCATCGATCTTCTTAATCACCCGCAGATTGTTTTTCGCCAGCAGCAATAAATCTTCCAGATGCGACAGCGGATGGTTAACCCCGCTTGCTGGCGGCTCACATACGCGCGTACCCGCGCCTTTACGCCGCGAAATCAGCCCCTGTTCCGTTAATTCCCGCAACGCTTCGCGCATGGTGTGACGGCTCACCTGCCAGATTTCACACAGTTCCATTTCCGTTGGGAACAGTGAACCGGGCGGATAAGTCCCCGTCGAGATTTGTTGGGCCAGTTCACGGGCTATCCGCTTGTACAGAGATTCTTTCATCGCAGTTTCGTCAAATAATTAATGATCACAGTCACAAAAAAGAGTACGGGCTATTCCCTGGATTCGTCATGATTATTATAAATGTCCGTACATTTAAAATGTACGGACATTTGAGTATGTTCGTACATTGTTGTTATCCCGGTTGCGTCGTAAACCGGGCCGAACGCTCATCTTAACATTATCAGATTAAACCGGGGGGATTTATGGCTTCGAATGTAATGGATTCTGTTTTATTTAGAGATTCTTTTGGCACACCCGCAATGCGCGCCGTGTTTGATGACTACGAGCTCATTCGCAAATATGTCGAAGTGGAGGTGGCGCTCGCCAAAGCGCAGGCCCGCTGTGGCGTGATCCCGGAAGCGGCAGCCAAAGAAATCGCCGAAAAATGCAATGCCGATACGCTGGATTTCGATTTGCTGCGCCATGAGACGGAAATCGTCGGTTATCCGATCCTGCCGCTTGTGCATCAGATTTCAAAGCAGGCCGGAGAGTCTGGCGGCTATGTGCACTGGGGAGCGACAACGCAGGACATCATGGACACGGCGGTGGTACTGCAAATCCGTGATGCTTTTGAACTGATCGAGGCGGACATGAACCGGTTGCGTGCGACGCTGGCTGACCTGGCGAAACGCTATCGTAATACACCGATGGCCGGTCGCACCCATTTACAGCAGGCGCTGCCGGTGACGTTTGGCTATAAAGCCGCCATCTGGCTGGACATGTTTGAACGCCACGCAGAGCGGCTGCAACAGGCGCGTCCGCGCGTGCTGGTCGGCGAATTTGCCGGGGCCGCCGGAACGCTGGCATCGCTGGGTGATAAAGGACTGTCGGTACAAAAAGCATTGATGGAAGAGTTAGGTCTTAACGTCCCGACCTCCACCTGGCACGTAGCGCGCGACGGCTTCGCCGAGGCGGTGAACCTGCTGGCGGTTATCACCGGCTCGCTAGGGAAGATTGCTTATGACGTGATGCTGATGGCGTCGAATGAGTTTGGCGAGCTGTATGAACCGTTCGTAAAAGGGCGCGGTGCGAGCAGCACGATGCCGCAAAAACGCAACCCTATCTCCAGCGAACTGATGCTGGCCTGCGCGAAAGGCGTTCGTCAACAGGCCGGACTGATGCTGGATGCCATGGTTCAGGATCTGGAACGCGCTACCGGACCGTGGCATGCGGAATGGATTGCGATCCCGGAAAGTTTCGTCCTGAGCGCAGGGGCGCTGCATCAGGCCAACTTCATGCTGGCCGGACTGGAGGTCGATGAAGCGGCGATGTTGCGCAATCTCGGGATGACCAACGGCCTGATTGTGGCAGAAGCGGTGATGATGGGGCTGGCCCCGTATATCGGCCGCCAGGATGCCCATGATGTCGTCTATGACGCCTGTCGTATCGTCAACGAGAAGGGCGGTCATCTGGCGGACGTGTTGAATGCTATGCCGACAGTGGCACAACGACTGGATCCGCAACTGATTAACCAACTGACCGACCCGGCAAATTATCTGGGAATGGCGCCTGAAATGGTCGATCAGGTGCTGGCCAAATATCAGTCACGGAAATGAACATGATTGTGCTAACGCAATAAGGATAGGGCTATGTCTACGAATTCTGTCGCGGGAAGGAAATTTCTCTCATTTCTGATCCCGCTGGTAATCGGTGCCGTCATCTGGTTTATTCCCGTTCCTGAAGGGTTAACGCCGGCGGCCTGGCACATGTTTGCGATTTTTGCCGCCACCATTGCGGCAATCCTGACCCAGCCGCTCCCTTCGGGGGGCGGTCATGCTGATTGCGCTTTGCGTGGTGATCTTTAGCAATACATTGACTGAGGCGAAGGCACTCTCGGGCTTTGCTTCGGGTACGGTGTGGCTGATTTTCTGTGCCTATGTGCTCTCACTGGGGTTTGTGACTTCAGGACTCGGGAAACGTATTGCTTATAAAATGTTGTCTCTGTTTGGCGGAAGCAGCCTGGGAATTGCCTATTCACTCGGCGTTTCCGACCTGATTATGGCTCCGGCGATGCCGTCGGTGACGGCGCGTTCTGGCGGGATTATTTTCCCTATTGCCCGCTCAATCAATGATGTACTCGGCTCGGCGCCCGGTGCAACCGGCAAGCGGATTGGTGATTTCTTAACGATGGTCTGCTTTCAGTTCACGCCGATCACCGGGGCGATATTTTTAACGGGGATGGCGGCGAACCCGCTGGTGGCAAGTCTGGCAAAATCCACGCTGGGTCTGGAAATCACCTGGGGCGGCTGGTTTATTTCCGCGGTTGTTCCGGCGATGGTCTGTTTTTGCCTGATGCCGCTGTTGGTCTATAAGCTGCTGGATCCGGAACTCAAGCACACACCGGAAGCCAAAGCGATGGGTAAACAGTCGCTGAGCGAACTGGGCGATATGAGCAGTAATGAGAAAAAAGTGGCCGTGGGGTTTGTACTGGCACTTCTCGGCTGGGGAACCAGTCTGATTACCGGGATCTCTGCGACGTCGGTCGGGCTGGGTCTGGCCGCCTATTTGTTTGCAACCGGGGCCGTCAGTTGGAAAAGTCTCCTCAATGACCATGCCGCGTGGGACACGGTGATCTGGTTCAGCGTCATTATCAGTCTGGCGACGGGGCTGGCGGATCTGGGGTTCATCAAGTGGATGACGGTGAAGCTGGGCAGCGGGATTCAGGGATTCGGTGCGATGGAAGCTTTCATCGTGCTCGGTGTCTTATATATCTACGTCCACTACCTGTTTGCTACTGCCACGGGGCACGTTGCCGCGCTGTACGCGCCGTTTGCCGCCACAGCGATTGCCGCAGGCGCGCCGCCGATGATGGTAGCCATCTGCTTCGGTATCTTCAGTAACCTGATGTGGGGGGAACACCGAGTACGGTGGTGGACCCGGCCCTATCTATTTTGCGCAAGGTTATTTCGAGCGACCACGGTTTTACCGAATCAACCTGTGCGTGGTGACCTTCAACGTCATTATCATTTTCGCGGTTGGCATGCTTTGGTGGAAGCTGCTGGGTTACTATTAAGTCACAGCGCAGTTGCCTGATGGCGCTGCGCTCATCTGGCCTACGAACATAAGATTGTGTATTACCGTAGGCTGGATAAGGCGTAAGCCGCCATCCGGCGATTCGTCCCGGCATTGCGAACCGCTTCCCAGAAGCGGCAAAAAATATACGTTCCGGACCTGAAATGTGCCACAATAGTGGCTGTTTATACAGTACTTCAGGTTTTCTCATGGCATTAACCGCTGCGCTCAAAGCGCAAATCGCCGCCTGGTATAAGGCGCTTCAGGAACAGATCCCCGACTTCATCCCCCGTGCGCCGCAGCGGCAGATGATTGCCGATGTCGCGAAAACGCTGACCGGAGAAGAAGGGCGTCATCTGGCGATTGAGGCGCCTACCGGTGTGGGGAAAACCCTGTCCTATCTCATTCCCGGCATTGCGATTGCCCGGGAAGAGCAAAAAACGCTGGTGGTCAGTACCGCCAACGTGGCGTTGCAGGATCAGATCTACAGTAAAGACCTGCCATTATTGCGCAAAATTATTCCCGATCTTCGCTTTACCGCCGCGTTTGGCCGCGGCCGCTATGTGTGCCCGCGAAATCTGACGGCGCTGGCTAGTACCGAACCGACGCAGCAGGATCTGCTCGCATTCCTTGACGATGAACTCACACCGAACAACCAGGAAGAACAAAAGCGCTGCGCAAAGCTAAAAGGCGATCTCGACAGCTACAAGTGGGACGGCTTGCGCGATCATACGGATATTGCCATTGATGACGATCTTTGGCGACGATTGAGTACCGATAAAGCCAGTTGCCTGAACCGCAACTGCCACTACTACCGCGAGTGCCCGTTTTTTGTGGCGCGTCGTGAGATTCAGGAAGCGGAAGTGGTGGTCGCCAACCATGCGCTGGTAATGGCGGCGATGGAAAGCGAAGCGGTGTTACCGGATCCGAAAAATCTGCTGCTGGTGCTGGATGAAGGCCATCATCTGCCGGATGTCGCCCGCGATGCGCTGGAAATGAGTGCGGAAATTACCGCTCCCTGGTATCGCCTGCAACTGGATCTGTTCAGCAAACTGGTGGCGACCTGTATGGAGCAGTTTCGCCCAAAGACCACGCCGCCGCTGGCGAATCCGGAGCGTCTGAACGCCCATTGCGAAGAGCTGTATGAACTGATCGCATCACTCAATAACATTCTCAGTCTGTATATGCCAGCCGGGCAGGATGCAGAACATCGCTTCGCGATGGGGGGAACTGCCGGATGAAGTGATGGAGATTTGTCAGCGTCTGGCGAAGCTTACTGAAACGCTACGCGGCCTGGCGGAGCTGTTTTTAAACGATCTCAGCGAAAAAACCGGCAGTCATGATGTGGTGCGCCTGCACCGGGCAATATTGCAGATGAACCGTGCGCTGGGAATGTTTGAAGCGCAAAGCAAACTGTGGCGACTGGCCTCGCTGGCCCAGTCATCCGGCGCACCGGTGTCGAAATGGACGACGCGAGACATGCGCGACGGGCAGCCCCACATCTGGTTTCACTGTGTGGGGATCCGCGTGAGCGATCAACTGGAGCGGTTACTCTGGCGCAGTGTGCCGCATATTATCGTCACCTCCGCCACGCTGCGTTCGCTTAATAGCTTTTCGCGTCTGCAGGAGATGAGCGGCCTGAAGGAAAAAGCCGGAGACCGCTTCGTCGCGCTCGATTCGCCATTTAACCATGTCGAACAGGGTAAAATTATTATTCCGCAGATGCGCTATGAACCGCTAATCGACAACGAAGAGCAGCATATTGCGGAAATGGCGGCTTATTTCCGTGAACAGCTGGAAAGTAAAAAACACGCCGGCATGCTGGTGCTGTTTGCCAGCGGAAGGGCGATGCAGCGCTTTCTTGAACACGTCGCCGACCTGCGTTTATTGCTGCTGGTGCAGGGCGATCAACCACGCTACCGGCTGGTGGAGCTGCATCGTAAACGGGTAGAGAACGGCGAGCGTAGCGTGCTGGTGGGGCTGCAATCGTTCGCTGAGGGGCTGGATCTGAAAGGCGAGTTGCTCAGCCAGGTGCATATTCACAAAATCGCTTTTCCCCCCATCGACAGCCCGGTGGTGATCACCGAAGGCGAGTGGCTCAAAAGTCTTAATCGTTATCCCTTCGAAGTGCAGAGCCTGCCCGCGGCGTCGTTTAATCTCATTCAGCAGGTGGGGAGATTGATCCGTAGCCACGGCTGCTGGGGGGAAGTGGTGATTTATGACAAACGGTTGTTGACCAAAAATTACGGCCAGCGTTTACTGAATGCATTACCTGTTTTCCCGATAGAGCAACCCGCAGTGCCTGACGTTATCGTCAAAGCGAAAGAAAAAATGAAACCCGTGCGCCGTCGGCGTAAATAACGTGAGTGTGAGGCAAGGAGTTTTCGATGGATTACCACAAAATCATTAAAGAGATCGGACGGGGGAAAAACCACGCCCGCGATCTGGACCTGGATACCGCACGAGGCCTTTATACCCACATGCTCAACGGCGACGTGCCGGAACTGGAGCTGGGCGCAGTGCTAATAGCGCTGCGCATCAAAGGGGAAGGCGAAGCCGAAATGCAGGGCTTTTATGAGGCGATGCAAAACCATTCCATCAAGCTGACCCCGCCAGTTGCGAAGCCGATGCCGATCGTTATCCCCAGCTATAACGGCGCGCGCAAGCAGGCGAACCTGACGCCGCTGCTGGCGATTTTATTGCACAAACTGGGTTTTCCGGTAGTCGTGCATGGCGTGAGTGAAGACCCGACCCGCGTGCTGACGGAAACCATTTTTGAGCTGATGGGAATTGCGCCGACGCGTCATGCCGGACAGGCACAGGCGAAACTGGATGGACATCAACCGGTCTTTATTCCGGTGAGTACGCTTTGCCCACCGCTGGAAAAACAGTTGGCTATGCGCTGGCGACTGGGCGTGCGCAACAGCGCGCATACGCTGGCGAAGCTGGCGACGCCGTTTGCCGAGGACGCCGCGCTGCGACTTGCCAGCGTTTCGCATCCGGAATATGTGCCACGCGTGGCAAAATTCTTCAGTGATATTGGCGGGCGTGGGCTGCTGATGCACGGCACAGAAGGTGAGGTTTACGCCAATCCGCAACGCTGTCCGCAAATTAGCCTGATTGATAGCAACGGTTCCCGGGTGTTACAGAACCGGCAAAGTGACATGCCAGACGAACCTGTACCGCTGCCCGCGGCAAAAGATCCTGAGACGACCGCGCGCTGGATCGAACGCTGCCTGGCGGGAAGTGAGCCAGTACCCGCATCGTTGAAAATCCAGATGGCCTGTTGCCTGGTGGCAACGGCAGAAGTGGCGACGCTCGAGGAAGGACTGGCGCGAGTAAACGACAGTTTTTAGCGCGGCAGATAAAAAAAGCCCGTCCAGTGGCGGACGGGCAAACAAGGGTAATTCAGGTTCAATGAGGGTTGGAGCAGGGTGTCTGTTGGCAGCAGACGGGATAAAACTTATTTGTAGATAACAGCAGTACCGCTCATTTTGTTGTTGTTGTTGGCAGAGGTGATGCTGTAACCACTCGCACCAGCAGCAGCGGCTTTCTCAGCCAGTTTTGCTTCCAGTCCATCAAGCGTGGTTGCACCTTCTGCAGAGACCACACCGATTTTATTCATGCTTTGCGCCTGAGCAGCCGTAACAGGTTCGGCAGCGAAAACGCCAAAAGACAGAGTAGACAGGGCAACAGCGGCAACAGCATATTTGATAGTTTTCATTGTTAATCTCTCGCAGGTGATTTAGTAAGGAAGACGATGTTCCGTCGATGTGATGAGTATCACGCTTTTTTGCTGAGAGATAAAATCGAAGAGAATTGACAACATTCATCAAATAAATTGAATGACAAATAACTTATTGATTATTAATTAATTCAGGAGGTGAATTTACGGTTCTTCGCGGTTCGCTTTACAGTTGAACAGTGAACGGCACATTTTGCTACGCAGAATGCAATTTATCGTGAGCGTAAGCGAAACGGCATGTTCTTTGACTTTACGTAAAGAGAAGTCAACGTAGCTGGCTGTCTTTTGAACCTCTGCGATTATATCCTGTGTGCAAAGTGTTTTGTGAATCTTTCTCCTGCTGGCAACTGAGGCATAATCTTACGCCAGGCACCGCCTGTCGGCGCGCCTCGGGGATCGGATCGCCGCACTCTTCACATTCATACAGGCTATCACCGCGCGGAATTTCACCTCGTGCACGGGCGACAGCATCTTCAATTGTACTGTTGATCTGTTCGTTCACCGCGTCATCATTTGCCCAACCCGAAGCCATAGCACTATTCTCCTCACGCTTATGCAAGAGATCATTATAGTCAATGATGGGGTCAAAAATTGCTCAGTCAAGGGAGCATTGCCCGATAAGCGGAGTGCTATCGGGCAGGTCGTAGGAAAGGTTACTTGTAAATAGTGGCTGTACCGTACATCTGGTTCTTACCGCCTGCAGAATTAACCACAAAACCTTTCGCGCCTTGTTCTTGCGCTTTTTCCGCCAGTTTATCCTCCAGCTCACTCAGGTTGGTTGCGCCAGTGGCAGAGACAGTCCCTGACGCGCGAAGCTGTCCGGTATCGGGGCTACTGAGAGGTTGTGCTGCTGATGCCGCAAATGCCACACCGGCAAGCGTGGTGGCGACGAGTAATGCGAGGCATTTTTTCATGATGCGCTCCTTAGTGAAACAATGTGTCGTGCCAGATAAGTTTAGGTCGGTAGTGCGGCAAGAATGACGTAAAAAATTGATGATGTTCTGCTTAAAATTTGAACGAAAAATATTGACGAATGTTGACAAAACAATGACATGCATATCACTGAATTTTGGGTGATTTGTGTTTCTTCGCCCTGTTTCGTACGCTGATAAGCCATCGCGAAGCGGGGGTTTCACATTAACCTGGTTTACCGCGTTGCGTTATGCGGGTATCTTACGCCGCTGTTAACAGGAGAATGCTATGTCCCCCCCAGAAACCGGGCTTACACCCGCGCAACCGTCATCACAGTCGCTACGATCTTGCCATGCTCTGCAAAGGCACGCCTGAGCTGGCGCAGTATCTCGTCCTGACCCCCCGCCGGCGAGCAAAGCGTCGATTTTGCCAATCCGCTGGCCGTAAAGGCGCTGAACAAGGCGCTGCTTGCGCATTTCTATGGGGTGGCCAACTGGGATATTCCTGAAGGGTTTTTGTGTCCGCCGGTTCCTGGGCGTGCCGATTACATCCACCATCTGGCCGATCTGCTTGCCGGGACAACGGGAAGTGTGCCGACTCAAGCCACGATCCTGGATGTTGGTGTCGGCGCGAACTGTATTTATCCGCTGATTGGCGTACATGAGTATGGCTGGCGCTTCACGGGCAGTGAGACGCATGAGCAGGCGTTAGCCAGCGCGCAGGCCATCATCAACGCCAATCCGGGCCTGACGCGTGCGATTCGCCTGCGTCGGCAGAAAACTCCTACGGCTGTCTTTAACGGCATCATTCACAAGAATGAGCAATATGATGCGACGTTGTGCAACCCGCCGTTCCACGACTCTGCTGAGTCTGCACGGGCCGGAAGCGAGCGTAAGCGCCGCAACCTTGGGCAGAGCAAAGACGATGCGTTGAACTTTGGCGGTCAGCAGCAGGAATTATGGTGTGAAGGTGGTGAAGTGGCGTTCATCAAAACGATGATTGCTGAAAGCCAGGCTTTCGGCCGTCAGGTGATGTGGTTTACTACACTGGTGTCCCGCGGTGAAAACCTGCCGCCGCTCTATCGTGCGCTGACTGACGCAGGCGCGGTTAAGGTAGTGAAAAAAGAGATGGCCCAGGGGCAAAAGCAGAGCCGCTTTATTGCCTGGACCTTTATGGACGACGACCAGCGCCGCCGTTTTAGCACGCGTAAACGTTAGAGCGTGGGTTCGCCGGGTGGCTGCGATGATGGTGTGGCTGCCACTGGCGCGCTGGGCAGCATCTGCCAGGTCTGCACCGGTGGACGCACGCCCGCCAGGTCGAAATGTTTCTTCACCTGGCTGTCCAGCGCGAAGCGGACCGTCCACTGCTTCAGCGGCAGTGTGGTAAACGATACCCGCAGCGTAAATGCCGTATTGGTTAATCCGACAATTCCGGCAAACGACGGCTCACCAATAATCAGCCCACGAACGTCCTCCATTTCCATTACCGCAGCGACCGCTTCTTTCAGCGCCTGATTGGCCTTATCGGCATCTTCATGACGATCCACATCGTAATTGGCAACCACCGAGCCAATGCCGCGGACAAAGTTGGCGAAAGTGGTGATAGATGACCACGGAATAATATGGTACGCCCCGGTGTCCTGGCGTACGCCAACGGAGCGAATCGACATGCGCTCTACCGTACCGGTTAATGGCCCGATGGTGACCAGATCCCCGGTATTCATGCCATTTTCGAACTGAATAAAAACCCCGGTAATAATATCTTTTACCAGCGTTTGCGCGCCAAAGGAAATAGCCAGCCCCAGCGCCCCGGCTCCGGCCAGCAGTGGCGCGATGTTAACGCCAATTTCCGAAAGCACAATCATAATGGTGATGGTGCTGATAATCACCGCCAGCGCGTTGCGAAACAGCGTCAGCAGTGTGCGGGTTCGCGCACTGGGCAGGGGACGTCCATGGATATCGGAGGCCAGCCGGTTTTCGATCAGGCTGGCAAGTAGCGTCCAGCCCACCGCCGAGAAGAACAGGATAAGCACGATGCGGATCAGAATATCAACCGTCTTCTCTCCGGCTCCGTTATGCAGCCAGTTCCAGAAATCAAACAGTCCCCAGGCGTTTAACAGCAACATGATGGCGACGCACACCGTCAGGATCCGCGCCACGTTCAGGGCGGTAGAGAGCCAACCGTTAAGTCGTTTTTGCAGTTCAGGGTAATTGCGCTGTGTATGCGGGGGAGAGGGTAATGGTTTTGGCTATCCAGCGGGTGAGCATCCCGGAAACGAAGGCGGCAATGCCGATGATCGCCAGACTGCGTACCGTCGCACCCATCATAAATTTCAGGCTGTTGCCGGGGTCGAACAGCGAGAAGAAAAACAGGACGATGAAATAGGCACTTGCCAGCCAGTGCCAGACCAGCGCAAAGGCACGGATAAACAGACTGAAAAAGGCCAGCGACCGTTCTGCCAGATTCAACAGGTGCTGGGTAATTTCCTTCTTGTTACGAAAAATCAAATACAGCGCCCACAGCGTGATACACAGCATGATAATCACGTTGGCCATCGCGCCGACCTGCACGCTCACCTGATTAGAGATAATCGGAACAGCAACAATCAGGCCATAGCCAATCAGACTGCTGAGCGAGCTTAGTCGCCGGTTCCAGTAGCGGGCGCTGGTATCCTGAATGGTAAAAGGCCGTAGTTCAGCCACGTTCGGACAAAAGATCAGCCGCAGAATGGCTTTGAAGAATTCGATTAGCGCAAAGGCGTTCAGGAACAGTCCTTGCTGAAACGCAATAGTACGACTGCCGGCGTTTAGCCTGTCGCTCAACATCTGGCCGACAAACAGGGTTAGCGCCAGCAACAACAGGTCGATAATAAACGCGCCAACGATCATGGCCGGTAGCTGGACCCAGTTGCTACGCTCGCGGTTCTTCTTTCGCGCCCAGTTGCCCATTTTACGATACAGCGGCAGCGCGCACAGACGGATCAACCAGTAGAAACCGAATACCGCGGCGGCCAGCATCAGAAAGTGACTGAGAGCATTATTGAAGGTCTGGCTGTTAAAGGGTTTGTGCGGGGCGTCGGTAATGTTGCGATAGAGTTGTGCGAAGCGGTTGGAGAGTGCTTCGCCGTAGTGGCGGCTGAGATCGGTAACGTTTTCCAGCACCGTTTTTTCTTCAACGACCACCGGTGGGGTGATTTTTGGCACCGGCTCCGGCGGCGGTGTAGCCGCGACGGTACGCAGCTGATCAATCAGCTCCTTGCGCGAGGTCTCATTTTCCAGTACGTCGGCCAGTGCACCGTAGGCGGCTTTCTTTTGCTCTACGTCTGGTTCTGGCGCAGGGGCCGTTTGCGCGTTGGCGTCTGTACCGGTTGTGACGCCAGGAATGGTCACCGCCTGGGCGGGTGCGCCCAGCAGGCAAAAGAGGATGAACAGGATCCACCGCATGACTCCTCCAGTGAGAAAACAGAACAAAAAGATAAGTATAGTTGCTGGGGGGAGCGGCGATTCGAAATGGGAAGAGTCGTAGAGAAACCTCCCTTCCAGGCGGAAGGGAGATGGGCCGTCAGGAAACGTGCTGCAAGAACTCCTGCAAACGCTGACTGGGCGGGTTTTCAATCAGGGTTTGCGGATTACCGTCCTCGGCAATACGGCCCTTGTCGATGAAGATCAGGCGTGAGGCGACCTTTTCGGCAAAGCCGATTTCGTGCGTAACGATGACCATCGTCATCCCTTCTTCTGCCAGATCCTGCATGACTTTCAACACCTCATGACGCAGTTCTGGATCGAGTGCCGAAGTTGGCTCATCAAACAACATCATCTTCGGTTTTACCGCCAGGGCACGGGCGATGGCGACACGCTGCTGTTGACCACCAGAAAGTTCAGAAGGGTAGTGATGGGAGCGCTCGGCCAGACCCACTTTTGCCAGCAGCTCCTTCGCCTGTTTTTCAGCCGCGTCTTTCTTCGTTCCACGCACGCGCAGTGGACCGAACATAACGTTTTCCAGCGCTGTCAGGTGCGGGAAGAGATAAAACTGCTGGAACACCATTCCGGCTTCCTGACGGATCAGACGTTCATCTACCTTCGGATCGTTGACCTTTAGCCCATCAACGAAGAGATCGCCGGAGGTGATCTCTTCGAGTTTATTAATGCAGCGCAACAGCGTGGATTTACCGGAACCCGATGGTCCGATAATGACTACCACTTCACCCTGCTTAATGTTCAGATCAATGTTATGCAGCACCTGGGTCGGGCCAAAATGCTTTGAGACGTTTTTAAATTCAATCACAGGATTTTCATCCTTCTTTCCAGACTACGAAGCACGATGTTCAGGACTTGCGTGATGATGAGATAGATAACCCCTACCGCAGTCCAGATTTCCAGGGCGCGGAAGTTACCGGCAATAATCTCCTGACCGCTACGGGTCAGCTCCGCCGCCCCGATGACGATAAACAGCGACGTATCTTTGATACTGATGATTAACTGGTTACCGAGCGAAGGCAGCATACGACGCAGCGCGAGCGGCATAATCACATGAAAGATGGTTTCGCGACGGGAAAGCCCCAGCGCGAGGCCAGCTTCGCTAAACCCTTTATGGATAGACAGGACCGAACCACGGGTGATCTCCGCGATATAGGCGCCGGAGTTAATCATGATCGTAATGACCGCGGCGCTGAAGGTGTCGATGCGCAAGTCCGGGAAGGCCATCGGCAGGGCGAAATAGATGTACATCACCTGAACGACGATCGGCGTACCGCGAATAACTTCGATAAAAACGAGAGAGACGTGATTGGCGATCCATCCGCCGTAGGTACGGGCTAAGCCCGCCAGCAAGCCGATGATAATACCGCCAGCCAGACCGAGGATGGAGATCCACAGGGTCATTTTGGCACCCTGAAGCAGGATCGGAATGGCGGGCCAGATGGCGCTCCAGTCAAACTGCATATGTTGTTCCTGTTACCGTGGTGAAAAAAATCAAATGCCCGGTACGCTTAGCGCCTCCGGGCAACATTTGAAGGCAAAGCCATTATTATTTAGGTTCAGTACCGAACCATTTTTTGTAGATTTCGTTATAGGTACCGTTGTCACGCAGCGTTTTCAGTGCGCCATTCACTTTCTCACGCAGCTCGTCGCTGCCTTTCGGGAAGGCGATACCGTACTGCTGCGCTTCCAGTGATTCACCCACCGCTTTGAACTGGCCATTGCCAGCGGTTTTGATGAAGTACAGGATGTTCGGCGTATCGTGCAAAACCGCATCAGCGCGGTTGGTGCCCAGTTCCATGTAGGCGTTATCGATGTTCGGGAACTGACGCAGATCTTTGGTTTTAATGTTGGCTTTCGCGTAATCCACGGAGCCCGTACCGCTCTTCACGGCAACCACTTTACCGTCCAGATCTTTTACGCTTTTTACGTCGTTGTTGTTGGTTTTCACCATCACTAACAGGCCGCTTTTGTAGTAACCGTCAGAGAAGTCGATCGCTTTTTTTGCGCTCGTCAGTAATGGTGATGCCTGCTAATGCCAGGTCAACGTTTTTGGTTTGCAGCGCCGGGATAATGCCGCTGAAATCCATCGGTTTCAGTTCATAATCCAGCTTCAGTTCTTTTGCTACGGCGGCCCACAGGTCCACATCAAAGCCAACGTATTTGTCGCCCTGTTTAAATTCAAACGGTACGAACGCGGTGTCGGTTGCGACGACCAGTTTCTTATCCGCGGCATGAGAAGACACCGCAAAAGCCAGGGCAAGTGCTGCCAGTGAAACTTTTAATACAGACTTCATAGCATTTCCTTTTTTTATCCACGGGGCGATCCCCTGCGAGAACAATCAGTGTAATGAAAGAATCGTGCCAGTTTTGCAACCCATTGTTTTAACAAGAGGGTTTTATACTTTTTTGCATCGTTAGCGGAGCAAAGCTCCCTTTTTGCACCGTATTGGGGCGCTGTTTTAGTGCAGCCCGGAGGATGCGTGAACGGTCTGCCTATTTAGCGCAAAGATCGTTGATAAAACAATCTTTCATTAACGATTGTGTGAGGTGATTATTACAAATATTTTACTTTACAGCGGATGTGTGACGATGTGGTGCACCATAAAAGTGCAAAACCCCCGCCGTGGCGAGGGTTATAGAGGGAATACTTATAATGCGATTATTCGATGTTAGATTCGATAAACCACAGGAATTTGTCGAGATCGCGAGAAGCAGCGGTAAAAATATCAGCAGTATCTTCATCTTTCGCTTCGCTGATGGCTTTACGAACGTCGTTAGCCACGACAGCATAACGGTCTGCCAACTCTTTCAGGTGATCCTGGACGGTATGGATATCCAGCGGATAGCTTTTCAGCGGCGTTTTGCTGTTAATAACCTGCGTGGTCCCCAGGGCGACGCCACCCAGTTGTACGGCACGCTCTGCCATAGTGTCGAGATGATCGGTCAGGGCAGTACGGAAGCCATCCAGCATCTCATGAACGGCAATAAAATTCGCACCGCGCATGTTCCAGTGGGCCTGCTTGGTGATCAGCGACAGGTCGATGAACTGGATCACCTGACGATTCAGCAACTCAACTGTTGCTTTCTTATCGCTGTCGGAGACATCGTTACGGGTATAAAGCAGATTGGACGCTTTTGTTTTTACCAATTTAGCGGTACTCATAATTTCATATCCTCTTGATGTTATGTCCCGGTAATTTACGAGATTCAGTATAGCACCGGTTATCATTCCTGCTTTTCTGGCCCTGCCTATCGCTTTAATAGCAGTTAACAACATCAGTATTTAATTGCATTACTATTCAGGTGGTTGCGACTGTAAATGATTGGGTTATGACTATTTTCACTGTGACAGGAGAGTAAGAATAAATAGTCAGTCTGCAGGAGATGAGTGGAGGATAAATATCAGGAAAATACGCGAAGAATTGCGGAAAGATATTCTGCATGATTATGCAAACCATGCAGAAATGTAAAATTAATTTACATCAATCTCTTTTATTTTGCTCTCGCGTCGAATCGTCAGTGTCGATCCCATCGAGGCGGCAATAATCGCACCGAGTGCCAGCAACTGGACAAACGTGAGCGTTTCACCCAGAAACAGAATGCCCGCTACCGCAGCCAGGGCCGGTTCCATACTCATCAGCGTACCAAAGGTGCGCGTAGGCAAACGGGTTAAGGCAATCATTTCCAGCGAGTAGGGCAGCGCTGTTGACAGCACCGCAACTGCCAGACCCAGCGGAATCACCGACCAGTGCCAGAGTGCTTCTCCGGCCTGCGCCACCCCAAGCGGAACGAAAACCAGGGCGGCAATCAGCGAGCCTACCGCGACAGTGGCCGGGCCGTGCTCAGCGCCGGCGCGCTGGCCGCTAAGAATGTAAATTGCCCAACAGGCGCCTGCGCCAAGCGCCATAGCGGCACCGAACAGGTCGACATGCGAAACATCCTGAACCAATGGCAGCAGGAACCAGAGCCCCAGAACGGCCAGCACCACCCAGATAAAATCAACGGGGCGTCGAGAGGAGAACAGGGCGACCGCCAGTGGTCCGGTGAATTCCAGCGCAACAGCGATCCCCAACGGGATCGTCTGAATAGACAAATAAAAGAGGTAGTTCATTCCTCCCAGCGACAAACCGTAAAAGAGTAGCGGCAGGCGCTGCTCTTTGACAAAACGCAGACGCCAGGGTTTAAAGAAAACAATAAGGATCAGCGTACCCAGGGCCAGGCGGAGGGCCGTTACACCAGGCGCGCCGACCAGCGGGAACAGTGATTTTGCCAGCGATGCGCCGCTCTGGATCGAGCACATGGCGATAAGCAGTACTAAAATGGGTAACCAAATTGGTGTTTTACGTGACGACCCGGGCATCCGTTCTCCTGACAATGACTGTAAATATACGGCAACCAGCAATTTGCCTGATTTATGTATAGAAAAGTAAAAGAGGCAGTGTAATGGAAATAACCATCTACGGTTGAGTCTTCGTTGAAAAAAAATTTCAGGAAAGCCGTAAAATGGCGGCAGATTGATGGATTAATATGCTGGCAGATTAGGAATAATCTGGATGAATACCCTTTGTTATGCGCGTAATAATGGGGCGAAAATCCAGAAAAGTGATGTTATTTGAAAGGGATAGCGGTTTGTGGAAATGTTCTGTTACACGAAATGGCCCCTTAGACATCGCTAATCGTAAAGAGTTTCTCATCAATTTTTGATATATTTAAAACTTAGGACTTATTTGAAGCACATTTGAGGTGGTTATGAAAAAAATTGCATGTCTTTCAGCACTGGCCGCTGTTCTGGCTATCTCCGCAGGTTCCGCTGTTGCTGCGACTTCTACCGTTACGGGTGGTTATGCTCAGAGCGATGCTCAGGGCGTAGCGAACAAAATGAACGGTTTCAACCTGAAGTATCGCTATGAGCAGGACAACAACCCGCTGGGCGTAATTGGTTCCTTCACTTACACTGAAAAAGATCGTACTAACAGTGCAGGCGATTACAACAAATCTCAGTACTACGGCATCACTGCGGGTCCGGCTTACCGTCTGAACGACTGGGCCAGCATCTACGGTGTTGTTGGGGTGGGTTACGGTAAATTCCAGCAGACTAACTACCCTGGCTACAAAGATGACACCAGCGACTACGGTTTCTCTTATGGTGCCGGTCTGCAGTTCAACCCGATCGAAAACGTTGCGCTGGACTTCTCTTACGAGCAGAGCCGTATTCGTAGCGTTGATGTTGGTACCTGGATTGCCGGCGTCGGTTACCGCTTCTAATCACTTTCGTGATATAAAAAAATCCGCCTCATGAGGCGGATTTTTTTTGCCTGCTGTTAGCGGCGGCTTAGCGCGATTTTGTGCTAAAAATGTCGGTTCCGAGGTGGGTGTAATCCACTTTCTGTAATTTGAAGTTAGTGATGTACACCGGCCCGGCTTTCTGTTCAGAGATAAACCGGTACTTCATCTTAATCTCTTTTGCGCTAATGCCTGTCCACTGCGAGAAGAAGCCGAGGAAGTCATTAGCGGAACGCCGCGCTTTGACTATCTTATGCGCTTTATCATCACTGGAAAGCACCATAAATGGAACCTGGAAGTTTTGCTGGAACTGGTCGTCGTGCGCCAGATATTGCACTTCCTTCCCGCGCTCTTTAAAGGCAAGACCGTGATCGGAGAAGTACACCATAGAGAAACTGCCGCCGCTGTTGCGAAGCTGATCGTACAGCTTTCGCAGCAGGTCATCGGTCTGGGTCATGGTATAGAGATAGCAGGAGGTTTCTTTCGACTGGACGAACGTATCGTACTTCCCTTTTGTGCGGTCACAAGCCTGCGGATGAGACCCCATCAGATGCAGAACAATCAGCTGCGGCTGGGTACGTTCTGTTGCCAGCACTTGCGCGGTCATTTTTAATAACGCTTCGTCCTGGGTGTTTTTATCCGCCTCGAAGTCGCCGCTTTTGAGAAAATGCACTTCATCAGCCCGCTTTGCGATACTGGCGATGGCGGTGTCATATTCGCCAATCTGTCCCTGATTCGAGAACCACCAGGTCTGGAAACCGGCGCGGTTTGCCAGCGTGACAAAATTATCCTGATACTGCGGCTTATCATCAACGACCCGGTTAAGGGTCAGCCCGAGCGATTTTTGCGTTGACCCGCTGGCCGCGACGTAATCGGCAAACAGGTAGCCGTTAACGCTGCTGGCAAACGGGGTGTTATCCCAGTGACCGCCAAACGCCCCCAGCGCATCACGACGTGCGCTTTCACCGATCACCACCACGTAGGTGTGATATTTCGGCTTCACGGCGGTGACGGTCCAGGTGTCTTTCATGCTGGCGAACTTCGCCATGCGCTCCTGCTCGTCAATCACTTCATTGTTATTGACGATGACGTCTTTGGCGAAACGGAACACCGGGTAGCCCGTGTCCTTTAGTTTAAACACGCCGCCCCAGGCCAGGTTCTGCACGGGGGGCGACAAAAAAAGCGACCACGCTGAACAGCAGACACAGGCTGTCATACCTGTTCCAGCGTTTTCTCTCGACTTCAGGTTTGCGACGCACGGCAATGACGCCAAGCGCAAAGATAAACACCCCCACCAGATAGCTGTACCAGGGGAAAATCGTCAGGATTTCCGTGGACTCTTCCATATTGGTCGAGTGAAGTGCCAGCAGCGTATTAAAGTTTGGCGATCCGTAGGCCTGGCCGAAAGGAAAGTAACAGGCAGCGACAAGTGAACACACGCCGATCAGCACCTTTTGTACTTTTGGCGCAGTACGCCAGAGCAACAGCAAAATGCAGGTAAAGGCAGCGGTATAGAGCAGACTAAACGGATAGCCCAGCGCCAGGTTAATCAGCAGGGACTGCAAAACATAAAAGCCAGTCCACGGGCTAAGAGTCCGGCTGCGGGCAAGAAGCGAGTCTTTGAGGGTTAAATTCATATGCCACTATCGTAAAAACGCCATGTGCTTACCCTGGCGCCAAGGGTCATTACCTGCTGAGAGTGCGTGAAGAGGGAGAGGTCCGCATCTGCGAGCCGCAAGTTAGGCAGGGCTGCAAGAAGATAGAGCGTGTGAATGTGAAGGTCAACTGGCAGAAAGAAATTGTTTTGCGAAGGGGTTAGCAAATCCGACAAAAAGAAGGGTTATTTTGACAAAAACAGAAGTGTAACGGCCGTAGATGACAGCCAGATGAAGCGGCGTACCGCGACGCCGCGTTATTTTTCTGAGGGTTTATCCTGCCCGGGTTTGCTGTTGATCATGTCGCACAGCATCGAGAGCAGCATTAACCGGACTTTAAAGGGAGAATGACTAAACACGCGCATACACCTCTTGAACTCGTTCATATTGACCTCCTGACTTTCTGGTCCCTCGATCCGTGAGGGATGACTGCATTACATACAGATATAGCACAGGCTATATTATAAAGCATCAACTATCTACGAAAAACAATAACTTACAGTGTTATCAATAAGTTATGTTAGTTAATATCTGTGAGTATTCGGCAGTATTTCTAAGCTGTCGCGACATTTTTGCGACATTTTAAGGGGTTAAGTCGCACGGCATCTTCAAGGTGGCTTGGGGCGAAATGGGCATAACGCATTGTCATAGTGATGTCAGCGTGGCCGAGAATTTTTTGTAGAACCAGAATATTCCCGCCGTTCATCATAAAGTGGCTGGCAAATGTATGGCGCAGTACATGGGTAAGCTGGCCGGAGGGGGAGTTCAATGCCTGCGCGTTCCAAAGCAGAGCGGAACGCGTTATAGCAGGGCTTGGGGAACAGAGCGCCTTTTGTTTCTGGTAATTCGGACAGAAGTTCATCATCAAGGGGAATTGTTCTGTTGCGCTTCCCTTTGGTTTTGACGAACGTGACTTTACCCCCGGCGATCTGGGAACTTTTCAGCGTTGCCGCCTCATTCCACCTTGCACCGGTAGCAAGGCAGATTTTGACAACTAATTCCAGGTACTTAACTTTGCTTCGTTTGCATTCCAGTAAAAGCCGATCAATTTCTTCGGTAGTGAGGAAAGCCATTTCGGTTTCATCAGTTCGATACTGTCTGACGTTTTCCAGTGGGTTGGGGGGCTGACCATTCACCAATCCGTTTTAGTTCATTGAACATCGCTAGAAAGTAAGCATGTTCAAGGTTCATAGTTTTCGGGGAAACCTTAGATACTCTGTTGGTGCGGGCATAATGCCCATCCAGCCTTTTAGCGCGGTAGGCTGTGAACAACTGGGCATTAAATTCTGTGGCCAGCGGGAATCCCATGCATTCCGCCGCCCAGGTCATAGCGTCTTTACGCTTTTCGCCATTGCTCAAAGCTACCCCGTGGCGTTCATACCACATTGTTATCAGATCTATTAAAGTTCGCTTGTCCTTCCCTTCACCCAGCCACGGAGCTGCGTCTACTTTCTGAAGCGTATGGTTTTCGAATGCCAGGGCTTCCCCTTTCGTGGCAAATTTTTTACGTATACGCTTCCCGTTCTTGCCATTACTGCGATTGACGGTGTAGAAGTCGGCGATCCATTCGCCTGTAGGAAGTTTACGAACGCTCATGATCAATCCTTGCAACGTTTTTCAACCAGTCATGAAAATAATATTTCTTGTGCCCCTCGGTTACTAACATTGTTTGAAATCTGCTTGAAATAAATGTTCGCCTTTCCTTTCTTAAATGACAAAACCCTGATAAATAATAATCATCCTTCCCATTTTTTAATACTTGGTCAATATCAACGGTTCTTCTTTCTTTACCATTGGATGATAAATACGTGAATGTTGTTGTTATTGGTGGGAATTTTGCAATTAAATATGGTTCATTAGCAGCTTTACGTATTTCTTTTGCTTGCTCAAATAAATCCGAAAGGTCAATTTTTAATACCTTTCTACACAGTTCAACAAAATCATAGGTCTGTGAATTGATTTTAATTCGTGATTGAATTTCTCTTTCTTTTATCAAGGTAAGCTCACCTGTAGATTGGTCAGCCAGAAAAAAATAAAAATCACCATCTTTATGGATTTCTAATTGCGTAAAGACTCCCTCTCTACGTTCTTTATCCGAGAATAATCGAAATGAAAGTGGTTTAGTCGTTCCGCTCCAAACAACAACTGGATTACTGTTAAATAATTTACTCTCAGGAGCAGGAGCAGGAGCAGGAGCAGCATTTCTTGCGAGCGGAACAACGGAAAATTCAGAATAATTCGCATTACGCCCAAGCGATTGCCGTGTTTCTTTCGCTGATTTCGCCTTAAGCAGCAATGGCTTAATTATCCATTTATGAAAAAAGAAAATTAATAATACTGAAAATAATGGTGACAGAATCAAACGCGCGGTGCTTGATAAATTTTCTTCGATGCTAAACCCAACCGCGCATATCATTAGTAAAAATATGGTTGCTATCTTTAGTAAATTTAAAAACAATACCTTTATCATATCAATAATATTCCCTTGTATTGATAAATTAATTTATTGTTAGAACAACTCGACCAATAACAGCAATATCATCAATCGCACAATCAAAAGCCATTCCTACGCCGCTAACTCTAACTTTCCGTACAGGTATACGCGTAAGGGTTCTGATGCTGTGCTTGCCTTCAACATTAACCAGCCAATCATCATCATAAATTTCAGAGAAGTTTTGTTCGACAATGAATTGCATGGCGTTATCAATAACGCAGATAGGATTTTGCGGTAATGGTTTTCCCGGTAAAAAAAGTAACTTTGTCTAACAGGAGTATTCCTGATTCATATAGTTGACCATCCACTAATTTACGGCGTGGGATCTTTAATATGTCTAATTCTTCGTCGTTATACTTGCGCCCGTTGCCGGTTGCCAACCACTCCAGGTTAACCCCAGTTTCAGCTACACATCGCACAACCATATCAGCAGGAAAGCCGCCGCGTTTGTACCTGCCCGCCAAACTGCTAGAGGCCATATCGAAATGGTCAGCGAGCATCAATTTAGAAGTAAAACCATATGCCTCAATGACCCGGTCTAAAACTTCGCTGCTATGTCCGATTTGTTCAAAAGGGAATTTGCTCATTACATCAATGGCGACTCGTAAAATGCGAAAAAAATCTTGATTTGTCGCTTTGTACGATATAGCCTCTCCGGTGTTGTAGTTTTTTACGAATATTGACGTTTTTAGACCTGTATTGCCGTACAGGTTAACTTGTGGAGTTTGCCTTATGCGTCCGAACATTACAATCATCATTCCAGAGCCATACTTGCCTTTAGACGAGTATTGCCGCCGTACTGGCACCAACAAAGAAACCGCCAGGAACCTGATCGAATACGGAAAATTACCTATTAAGCCGAAGGGTAAGCAGAAGAAAGGCCTGGTCGAAGTCAACATGGCCGCGCTCACTATTCAGGCTTTAAGCGAATGTGACATTTCGCTTAACGCGTAATCCATCCTACGGATTAGGGAGAGGCAAACAATGTTTGATTACCAGACCTCTAAACATGCGCACTTTGATGCGGCTTGCCGAGCATTTGCAACTGAGCACAATCTTGAAGATGTGGCCGCTGCTGTTGGTATGAGGCCACAGATCTTGCGCAACAAGTTGAACCCAGCGCAACCACACCGCCTGACCTGTGATGAGCTTTTGGCTATCACGGATTACACCGAAGATGCACGTTTACTTGATGGGATGTTAGGTCAGATTAACTGCCTTCCATCCGTGCCGGTGAACAATGCCACTGAAGCCAATATGCAACTGTGTGCGCTTAGCGCCACTGCGTGTGTAGGCGCGATTGCTGGGGAAGCCGTATCAACTGGCCACATGACCGCCGCCCGCCGTACTCAAATTCTGGATCGCGCCCGCGATGCAATCCGTAGCTTATCCGTGCTGGCTTATACCGTTGAAAGCCGTATTCATTCTGCGCCGGTTCTGGCCGCTGCGGTGGATCTGGTTACAACCAACGCCACCGGCCTGATGTGAGGGAACACTATGAAAGCATTTGTGACTTACCTGAAAAAAGAATCACCAGCCATGCAGTTGCCGAGTGGTTCAACGGGCTGGATAGAACTGCCGAACGGTCAGCGCTGGAACCCTGGGCACATGTACAAATTCAATGGCCAGCAGCAGCGTCGCCCGTGGTGGCGTCGTCTGATGGGGCTATAGGGGGGCGTTATGGCGATTAGCCAGGAACAGCAAAAGCGCGGGCTGGAGCATTTAAAACAGATCCGCCGCAAATACTTCAGCGAAAGCAGCGAGGCCGCTGAATGGTGGGACAACTTAACACCGGAATGGCGCGGCGTAGTGCTTCATGCTGCTGCGGTTACATCTGGTACCGGGGCATTTAAAGCCCATTTAAGCAAGTGCTGCTGGCGGGAGCTTTATGAGCGCCTGGGCTATCGGGACATGATTCAACTGCGCCAGGGCATTTCACGGGCACGGTTAACGTTTGAAGGTTTCGGCAGTTTACGTGACAGCGATTTTTCAAAGCGCACCGCGAACCGCCCGATCAAAAAGGCACATCCAATTTATAGCAGTAGTGGGGTGCAGATGGTGGTCGCGCCTCATATCGTCCATAAGTTCCAGCAACAGGGGAATCACTAATGACCATTATTTCCGTTGAGGGTAAATCGTTGGGGGCTGAACTGGCTGTGTGGGGTGTCCCGCATAACTACGCTGTAGCGTTTGCAGCGAAAAGTACCAGTAAAAATGGCCGCATCGCTTTGCATCCGTTCTTCTTCAATGACACTGAACACATGACAAATCCGCGTCACTGGCTGGCGATCAATGCCGCTTTCTGGTGCTGCGTGTATCGCGAAGCGGAAAGCAAAGAAGCCCAGATAGAAGCGTTGGCGGGGATTCGTGCAATTTTCTATACAGCCGGAGCGTTGGGAGTTGGCGAGATAAAAACGCTGATCCAGGAGTGGTGGCGGACAACCTATGAGCTGCACCTGATTCCGGCACCGAACTACTCAGCCGCCACAGTACAACCCACTTTTCATTAATTAACCGCCTGAATTTTTTGGCCACGGTTCAAGTGGCTGGGGATTCTTTTGTCTTAAGGAAACCAAAATGCACATGACACGTCAGGATTTACCCGCAACAAAATCAGGCACTGACCTGCTGGCCATGCTCACCAAAGCCACGCAGGAAGGTAAAGCCGCAGCTGCTGATCTGTGTTCCACCCGTCTGGAAAAGCTGGCCACTCATGCGGCCAATGAAGGTTTAAGCGCAGCGGAAATCGTTGAGTTAATCCGCGAAGAAGCCGCGGCTATTTGCAGCAAAGGCGGTGCGGCATGGCAATAAAAACTCCGCTTAAATGGGTGGGCAGCAAAGCCCGCCTTATGCCTAAGCTGCGTCAGCACCTTCCAGAAGGTAAACGCCTGGTTGAACCGTTCGCAGGTTCCTGCGCCGTCATGATGAATACGGATTATGACGAGTATCTGATCGCAGATGTGAATCCTGACCTGGTTAATCTTTATAAGGCGATGGCGTATCACACTGATGCGCTGCTGAATGAGCTGGAGATCCTGTTTTCTGCCGGTTCGTTGGGTGATGTAGAAAGCCGTGCCGTTTTCTATTACGCAGTGCGTGATGCTTTCAATCTTTCTGGTGGTAAGGCCGGTTCTGAATCTGTTGAAAATGCTGCGCGTTTCCTGTACCTGAACCGGCACTGCTTCAATGGTCTGTGCCGGTATAACCGTCGAGGCCAATTCAACGTCCCGTTCGGTAAGTACAAAAAGCCTTATTTCCCCGCTGATGAAATCCGCGCCTTTGCTGAAAAAGCAAAACGCGCAACGTTTATTACTGCCCACTATTCAGAAACGCTTGATTTGGTTCGGGGCGGGAGTGACGTTGTTTACTGCGATCCGCCTTATCTGACTGATGCCGACAATTTCACCGCTTACTATGAGCGCGGTTTTTCGCATATGGATCAGGGGCGGCTGGCGCGTAAACTGCGCCATCTGGCGGAACGTGGGATTCCCGTTGTCGCGTCAAACAGCGATCTGGAAATGGTGCATTACCTGTATGCAGGATTTGACGCCGTAAAGGTTAATGCGCCGCGTAGTGTCGGTGCGGCAGCTGCAAGCCCGAAAACGGCGGCAGAGCTGATTCTTAAATGGCCTTTACCGGCGACTTCTGAGGCCAGCGCATGACGCTGGCAATAAACGAACAATGCTATGCCGTTGATGCCTGGAGGCGGGAAACTTTCGCACCAGGCACACCGGCAGACGCGACTATTACAGAACGCCGCCTGTGGGCTGTCAACCCACAGGATTATGAATGGCGATCCCGGTATCTGCATGAGATACCCGACTGGTTAGCCGGGTATTTTGGCCGTCGCTATGAAAAGCTTTTTTGCTGGTCGTGACGGGCGTCGCCGTGCCAATACATTCCTGCGCCAGACTATCGGCGAGAGTGTATTGCCACGTCTGCGCAAAGTGGCTGCGCGTTACTCGCTGGCCGCTGATGCTGCTGATCTTCCTTTCGGTAAGTCGCTGGAGCGCTTGCCGTCACTAGACCGTCCAGATCTTAAAAAACTGGCCGGCCAGGTATCTGGCTGGATTTCCCAGTCACTTTATGACTTCACCGAACAGTTTGACTCCGGCACTGACGACGCCAGAGAGCTGCATCGCCGCACCCTGGAATCTTACCGCCATCTTTGTGCCTGTTGCCTGATGCTGAATAACCAGCCGCCGTACTGGGCTGAACATGCGGCCAATGAAGGTCAACTAGAAATGCGTAAGGCGGAATCCGGGATACTGCGCATGATGGCGCCGGAATGGTGGTACCTGCGTCTTAAACGTGCGCGTGATACGCAGCGCGAGCACATGGCCATTGCGGTGGGACAGGTGCAAAAAGCGGCCAGCGCTTATGTATCCCGCAAAACACTGGGCGAATGGATAGACCAGAAAAAGCGGAATCTGGAGTTCTTTAAAAAGTTTGATCTGCTGAATGATGAGGGGCTACGCATTGCACTGGACAGCATGGTGCACCGCAGCGTTGCAAATCCGGCGATCCGTCGATGTGAACTAATGGTAAGAATGCGGGGATTTGAAGATATGGCCAATGAAGAAGGGCTGGCCGGTGAGTTTTACACTATCACCGCGCCATCACGTTTCCATGCGGTTCACAGCAAAGGGGGGCTTTGTATCGCAATGGGATGGAAGTACGCCGCAGGATACCCAGCGCTATTTATGCGGCGTATGGGCAAAAGCACGCGCAGCGATCTCGCGTGCGGGTATTCATGTATTTGGGTTTCGGGTTGTTGAGCCTCACCATGACGGGACACCGCACTGGCATATGTTGCTTTTTATGCGTCCGCAGGACGTGGACACGGTACGCGATATTCTTTGCTATCACGCCAGAATTACCGATTCTGAAGAGCTGCAATCTGAAAAGGCGCTGAAGGCGCGTTTTCATGTTGAAGCTATCGATCCCGCCAAAGGTTCGGCCACGGGCTATATCGCGAAATACATTTCAAAAAATATTGATGGTTTTGCGCTGGATGGTGAGCAGGACGAAGAAACCGGCGAAAACCTGCGTGATATGGCTAAGTCCGTTTCCGCGTGGGCTTCACGCTGGCGTATTCGCCAGTTTCAGCAGATTGGTGGTGCGCCGGTAACCGTCTGGCGTGAGCTGCGCCGTTTGCGGGATCAGGTACTGACCGATCGCAGAATGGATGCGGTTCTGGCCGCTGCTGATGTCGGGGACTGGGCTGCATATACCCAGGCGCAGGGCGGTGCACTGGTTGCCCGCCGTGATCTGGTTGTCCGTCTGGCCTATGAAATTACGGAACAAGGCAACGAATACGCGGAGGACGTGCAGCGCGTACAGGGTGTTTATTCTCCTTTGGTTCCTGATTCAGAAGTTTGCACACGTCTTGTTAAGTGGCAAAAGGTTGCGAAGTTGGCCGAAGCGCCAGCGGAGGCGGGTTTTTCTGGCGGCAACGCCGCCCCTTGGAGTTCTGTCAATAACTGTACGGAGGGGGGGAACCCGCAGACGGTTAAAACTGGAATTACGCAGTCGGGGTTTTGAGGGGTCCGATGAAGAAATAGCCATTCTCCTGCGGGGTAGTGGTTTGATATTTGGTCAGGGGGGCACTGATTTACCGCAATGGGCGGTTGAAGGAAACACGAAACGAACCATTGCAGGAGCTTTGGCCGGGGTGGTTATAGGTGTGCATGTGTGTGTAACACATTCATTTGTCAGTAGATGGCAGGAAATTAAATTTCACAATTCGTGCTTTAAGGTGTACTGTATGTATATCCAGTCATTTATTGCTTGTGGGGGCTAAATGGATCTTTTGGAGGCGTCGGCACAGCTGGAACGCATTGAGTTATTGGCCAAAATTGCCCATGTTTACGAAAGTAACCAGAGAGAAAAAACAATCGCTTTGGCCTGGATTGGAGAGCTTGCGGGAGAGGTTCGCGAAATGGTTAAAAAGGAAGGGCAACGCCCCCAGAATGGGGGCATTTCAGGCGGCGGGAGTCGCTTTCAGTAGGTCTAATGCCATCTGGCGCTGATCGGGTGAAAGTGCATTCAGTATTTTTTGCACCATCGCATCACCCGTTTTAGCGCTGGGGCTGAGAGTGTGGGAGAACGTCAGATTCATAACAAACGTGTGGCCACACTCAACATCTGAACAGGCGCAGTAAATATCCGCAATTTGCCGGTGCTTCCTGTTCGTTTTACGAATAACAGCCTTTGAGCCGCATTCCGGGCATTCGATTTTCAGAACTCGCATATTCCATGCTCCAGCTGTTAAATGATGCCTGGATTTTAGCCTGTTTCGCCTCATGCCGCACCCTTATCCGTTGATTCTGTGTAACTTAAATCAAAGTTAAGGTGTAGCCTTTCCGGTATTTCGGGATCATTGTTAACGGCCAGCATAAAACGGCGCTGGATGGGGGCAATTTCGCTTTTCTTGTAAATGCGTTCAGCCTTTTCAACATCCCCCAGTCCGGCAGTGTTCTGCGGGACAATACCTGCGAGGCCAGCAGGGAAACGGTGAGCGTTCAGAATGTCCTGGGCGCTGATGTTCTTGATGTTGGCAAATTCATCCTTTGCGGAAATATCCCCCATTTCAATGAATTTGATGGCGTCACCGTCTCCACCGGGAATGTTTACAAGGATGGTGGAGAAGTTACCGATCCCTTTGCTGTCACGCAGTTGCTGTTCAATTTCTTCCTCCATTTCGTCCGTCATGCTGGGATCGCGGGTATAAAGAATACCGCCTGTGTGCGCACCGTTGTGGTAATAACGGCGTCGGAAAATGACCGCTTCACTGTTAAGTAACGCGGAATGCACACCGCCGATGTAGTCCGGCAGTCCGTAGATATGCTGTTGCGGGTCATACATTTTGATGAAGATAATATCTTCTTCTGGCCATACCTGCGGTTCCCCTTCCTGTAACACCACGTAGTCACCAGGCTTATCCAGCGCGTTATCTCTGACTTTGCGGCGGCGAATATACAGACCGGGCAAGGGTTCAAGTGCGATCACGTCACCCCAGCCGTTACGAATTTTGGCAATCGCAATATCCCCAAAGGTTATATAGTCAAACGCTGCCGCTTCCAGCTGGTCGTGAATAAGCCCGCCCCCCTGGTAGTCTGAAACAATCATGTTTTTACGGGCGTGAATGATGCCGCCGTGCTGACCGTTAAGATTAATCAGTTGCGCGAGTGCCAGCCGGTCAATCGGCTGGGTGAAGTGATCGGCGGCATTGTCGTACCAGATATCACGGTAATCTGTGCCGGTAGTCAGAACCGGTTCAGGTTTGCCGAATGTGATAATGCTCATCTTTTTTTGATTTGTCGCCGCGCTGGTCGCGCTTAACAAAGCGTTTCTTTTTACTCATGCTGCCTCTTTCCTTACACCCCAGCGGGATTTAGGTTTGTTTTCATAGTTAAGGGGTTCGTTATGCAGACCGTGGGTAATCGCCCAGAACGCCTCCGCGTGGCCGGTATCCTGGCTGCGGTCAGCGACAAACGTCATGGCGTTGCCGCTTTGTGTAGTGGTTCGGCGCACAGACATAAAGCTGGCGGCGATCTCTTTCAGGTTTTTATCCCACTCAATACGCTGGCTTTCCACCACGTCCACCGCTTTCAGTACCAGCTTATTTTTGGTGTTCAGGTCGTAACGAATAGGGACGGCCACGCGCATGGCAAAATGCTGAATGTTGTCAAAAACACCCTGGCCAATGCCGGTAACGTCCACACCCAGATAAGTGAAGTTGTATTTTTTGAACAACTGCTCGATCTGTTTTGCCTGGTACCGGAAGTTCATGCCTTTCCAGTAAATCACCTTCAGAACGCGGAACTTCTCCACGGCGAGCATCGGTGGGGCGATGATGACAAAACAGGACAAATCCCCGCTGCGAGCCGGGTCAAAGCCGCCCCACACTGGCCTGTCACCGAATGGCCGCGCTGCATCTGGGTTGTGATCCTGCCAGGTGTCGATTTCAACGCCGCAGGCTTCCAGGTCGGAAAAGCTGAAAACGGAATCTTTACTGTCAACGAACACGCACATATAGAGCATGTTAAAAGTGGCGTCGTTGTAGCGGTTGCGCAGTTTCTCGATGTTCGCCAGGTTGAAACCGCCCGCAATGGCATCTTCCATCGTAATGACGTAGCGCCATTGCCCATCCGGGCAGAGTCGCCCGCCGTCACGCATTTCGTTAAAGGACGGAAACTTAATGGTCGCACGTTTTTTACTGCCCTGTTTCCACTCATCGCCCGTCCAGAACGGGTACGCCTGGTGCGTTTTTGCTGATGGCGTTGAAAAATAGGTGGTACGCCACTTGTCATGTGTGGCCATTGCACTGGCCACTTCGTTAAGTTTTGCAAAGTTTGGCACCCAGAAATATTCGTCACAGTACAGGTGGCCACTGTAGGACTGGGCGGTGTTTTTGTTGGTGGAGAGAAAACGCAGTTCTGCGCCGTTGCTTAAGCGGATCGGGTTGCCGGTCAGCGTAATACCGAAATACTGCTCTGCAATATTCACGATGTAAGACCGGAATACTTCAGCCTGAGCCTTTGACGCTGACAGAAAGATTTGCGGATCGCCGGTCATCACCGCGTTTTCAAACGCTTCAAACGCGAAATACCAGGTCGCACCGATCTGGCGGCTTTTCAGGATGTTCCTGACAAGCTGGCCAATGTTATTGCGCAGGTGTTTCTGATATTCAAAAAGATGTTCCTCAGCCCATGCGTCAAAGTCCTCCTGCGTCAGCAAGGTAATATCGTTTTTCTTGTACTTCCGTTTGCTGCGCGGTTCGTCGTCATTGTTGTCCCGCGCAGCTGCTTGCCCGGAACTCTGACCGCTGGCCATTTTCTCTTTGTGTTTATTACTCTGCGCACGCAGTTTCGTGGCATGAGCAATGAGCATGTCCATTTCTTTCAGGTCGAGATCGGTTTTGTTATCGCGGCTGGCCAGTAGCTGGTAACGGCGTTCAATCGCTTCCTCTGTGCTTTCAAAACTGAGCAAATCCGCCCAGCTGTATTTCTCCGCCCAGTAGTAAACGATCCGCGCATTCGGCAGATTTAATTCAGATGCGATTTCCTTTGGCGTATAGCGGCGCAGATAAAGTGCGCGAACAACACCTTTTAATTCTTCAGAGTATTTAGCCATGCGGATAATTATGCCGTGGCTGTGATGAAAAAACGGTGGTGTTAATTCGTGTCTGTTCGGTAAAGCGTTATAACCGAACTGTTCAGAATAAAGCGTAATGCGGTGGCGGTTTTATTTGGCAATAATTGATATGCAGCGTCAGGGAGTGGAACAGGGGGGGATATGTCACATTTAAAAACTGACTGGCTGTGTGTTGCTACTGAAGGGGATACCGTTGACGGCAGGGTAATTAAACGGCAGTGGATCATTGATATGGGGGGAAACCTATGACTATAGCCACTATGTCGCTTTAATCTGGCCAGAACATGAGGATGATTGCGGGAATTTTGGTGAAGTGCTGGAAGCCACCTGGAATGATGGTGAAGATGGACTGGCACGGTTATATGTCAGCCTTTGCCCGAATATGCGTCTGATTTTCGCAAATCATGAAGATCAGCTTTTGTTCTTCTCCATTGAGCCGGAAGAAAACTGGCGCGGTAGCGGGCGTACTTACCTGAAAGGGCTGGCGGTAACAGATACACCTGCCAGCGTTGGCACCACACGGCTGCGCTTTAGTAGTCGGCGCAATAAATTAACAAAGCAGGGATATTACAGTTGTGTAATTTCCCGTGACGGAAAAATTAAACAGGAAGCAAGAATGAAGAACTGGCAGAAACTGTTTGGTATTAAGCCAAAGTTTGAAGATGAAACGCCGCAGGATAATCCTGCCCCGGATGAAGATAAATTACAGGCGCTTGCCAATGTGGTGAACGATCTGGAAGCGCGAGTGGCGAAAATTGAAACTCAACTGAATGACGTTCAGGGGGGATGTTGACACAATCGCTGAAGTGGTGGATACGCAGGAATTCGCGGCAATTCGCGATAATGCAAAAGAAATCGTAACCCGCTTTAACGATCTGGGTAATAAAAACACCCGTACACCGGGGCGTACTATTAAAGATAAAGCTGGGAAATTTAATTTCCTGTAATTCGCTTTATTGCTGATTAGTCCAGAACATATTTTTAAATCGCTTAATTGCGAGGGAGTTTTATGCACCTTAATAATCGTGCGCGGGATTTACTGGATAAATATTCGGCGGGGATGGCGCAGCAGTTTGGTGCGCGTGATACCAGTCGATATTTTTCCCTGAATGACCCGCAGGAAAATGCGCTGCGTCTTGCGCTGCTGGAGTCCGTCGAGTTCCTGAACATGATCACCTGTCTGGATGTTGACCAGCTGAGTGGCCAGGTGATCTCTGTCGGTTCCTCTGTGCTGCATACCGGCCGCAGCGAAAATGGCCGTTTCATTCGTCAGGTAGGCGTTGATGGTAATGACTATTCCCTGGTTGAAACAGACAGTTGTGCCGCGTTGCGCTGGGATCTGCTTTCTGTCTGGGCAAACGCCGGTAAGGACGAAAACGAGTTTTACAACCTGGTGCAGGCATTCACCACGCAGGCTTTTGCACTGGATATGTTGCGCATTGGTTTTAACGGTAAAAGTCGCGCGAAAACCACTGATCCGGAAACTAACCCGAACGGCGAGGATGTGAACGTTGGCTGGCATGAGCGTATGAAAACGCTGCTGGGCGGCAATCAGATTATGACGGATGCCGTGGTGCTTGATGAGGCCGGGGATTACAAATCACTGGATGCAATGGCGTCCGATCTGATTAACGCCAAAATCCCGGCACAGTTCCGTAATGACCCGCGTCTGGTTGTCCTGGTTGGTGCCGATCTGGTCGCTGCTGAACAATACCGACTGTATCAGGCAGCAGACCGTCCGACTGAAAAAATCGCGGCGCAGATGCTGGGAAGTACCATTGCTGGCCGTCCGGCTATTATCCCGCCGTTTATGCCGGGTAAACGCATGGTGGTTACGCCGCTTTCTAACCTGCAGATCTACACCCAGCGCAATACCCGTATGCGTAAGGCGGAGTTTGTTGAAGATCGTAAGCAGTTCGAAAACAAATACCTGCGCAATGAAGGTTACGCGGTGGAAGTGCCGGAGCTGTATGCGGCCATTGATGAATCCGCAGTGACGATCGGCAAAGTCTCCGAACCGGTGGAGGGCTGATAAATGGCACTTTCCCCCCGCGCAGCGTCACAGCCAGCGCATTGCGATGGAACAAAAGCTGAAACGCAGCCAGGCACTGGAAACCACGGAAAGTATGCACCTGCTGATCAGGGCGCTGGAAACGGATGTGGAACATGTTCGAAGTCTGCCTACCATCGCCGATCGCGTCGGGTATAAACGCGATGTGCTGTTGCCGCGCTGGGTTCCCACTGTGGAAGCCTATCTGGAGAGTGGCCAGGTGTATGCAAATCCGGTTTTCGCCTGGTGTGTTATCTGGCTGTTTGACGTGGGCGATCTGGATAAGGCGCTGGACTGGGCTGACATTGCTATCAGCCAGCAGCAGGCAACCCCGGATCGGTTACGCAGCAATTTTCCCACTTTCGTGGCGGATACGATGCTGGTATGGGCGCAGGAAACCGCAGGGCGCGGGGAAAGTGTTGAGCCTTATTTCACCCGTACGTTTGAGCGGGTGGCAAACACCTGGCGACTGCATGAGCAGGTGACAGCCAAATGGTTCAAGTTTGCCGGTCAGGAGTTACTACGCAATGACGATGGCCAGAAAACGGCGGCGGGCGTGGATGATATTGAAACGCTGGAAAAGGCCGATCAGTTGCTGGCTGTTGCAGAAAAACACTACTCAAAAATTGGCGTCAGAACGGCACGGCAGACAATTGCCGCCCGTATCCGAAAACTGACACAAGGGTAAAGACTACCGCAAGCCAGGCGGACGCGGTGGAGGGCAGAGCATCTTGTGTGTAATTGCGCCGTGGAAACCGGACAGTCCGCCTTTTTCGGGGGGATTTATGTTTAGCGGAAAGCCGCTGGATTATCAGGATGAACCGCTGACCAATAACGGATTCTGGCCAGACCTGAATCTGAAGGATTTTCAGGCGCAGCGGTCACTACCGCCAGATATTGACGCTGACACCATCAGCCAGGCGCTACTTGCGGCAGTGGCGGAGGTGAATGCGGAGCTGGAAAACGTGGAGGCCAGCTGGAAAGCGAAAGGCCATACGCTGGCGGCAGAGGTGCCGGGCGTAAAAATGGGCGGACTGAACAGTCTGTGTGCCCAGTACATGAAGGCCGTTTTTGCCAGGGCAAAAGCGGATCTGCTGGGTGAGTTCGCCACCATCGGGCGGCGTGATACCCATCCGGGACAGGAAAGCATGGAAACCCGCGCCGGGTTACTGGCTGAAGCGTCGGTGGTTATCCGCCGTATGAAAGGGCTGAAACGGGCAACGGTGAAAAAAGTATGAGTCAGACGCAGATCCAGAGCCTGCACGCATTTTTTAAAGAGAACGCCCCGCCCCGTGCGATGCAGTCATTTGACAGTGTGCTGGATGAGATGAAGTTCATTCCTGCGGCGAAGGATTACGGGCTGGGACAATATCGCCAGGCGGTGATCCGATATGACGCGGTTCTGAGCTGGGAGCGTTTTCCGTATCGCCTGTGTCCGCCACAGCTGCTTATGTCCTTACTGGCGGCGTGGCTGGATGATGCCGACAGGGAACTACTGGATGAAGTGGGGCTGAGTGAAGCCGAACCGGACTGGGATGTGTCGGTGGAGGATGAGGAAACGGCCACTATCGTGCTGACTGTTCCGATGGTGGAAGAACTGGTGATCAGGCAGGACGAAAACGGGGCTATTCCGTGGCGGGGTAAGCGCTGGTCGCTGGTTGAGCCTGAAATCTGGACGGCACTGACCGCCAGTATTTACAGCGTGGATGAGGCCGGTGCGCCGGTGGGGGGATAGGGAATGATTGCCGGTGGCGAGCTGAATAAAAAACAGCTGGCCGAATTGCGCAAGGCACTGGCCAGCATGGAGCTGCCGCCTAGAAAACGGCAGCGTCTGATCTGGCGTCTGGCCAAATATGGCGTGATTGCTGCGGCAAAACGGCATGTGCGCAATCAGGAATCCCCGGATGGCCAGAAGTGGCCGGGACGTAAGACAAAACGCAAAGGGAAGATGCTGCGCAACCTGCCAAAGCTGCTGCATATCCGTGAAATGCCAGAAATTCAGGCTGTGCGGATCTATTTACAGGGCGGCGGATACCGGAACGGGGAAACTCCGGTACCAGCCGGAACGGTGGGTTACGCGCAACAAAACGGAATGCGCGTAAAGGTCAGCCGCAGTAATCAGCCACGGAAGGCAGAGGCCGGGAAAATGGCGACGCCTGCCCAGGCCAAAAAATTACGGGCGCTGGGGTACCGGGTGAAAACCGGTAAGCGATGGAAAAAGCCCACACTGGGCGAAATCACCAAAGCGATGCCATACAGCCAGGCGGGGCTGCTGATTCGAAAACTCAGCGGTAAAGCCGTGAAAACCAGCTGGACAGTGGATCTTCCTGCCCGTGTGTTTCTGGGCATGAATGATGATGAATTTGACAAGGCGCTGGCGCGTCAGCTTCAGGCCATCGGCTTTGGCTGGGACGTTAAAGCGCAGGATATTAAGGGGAAAGCATGACCTGGCCAATTGTGACCGTAAACCAGGTAAATCAGCTGCTGGGTGAAACCAATGAGGTGGAACGCACACTGCTGTTTATCGGTACGGGTACCAAAAATGTGGGGAAAACGCTGGCGGTGAATGCCCAGAGTGATTTTGATTCACTGCTGGGCGAGGAAGCCAGCCCGCTGAAAAATGATGTTCTGGCTGCGCTGGCGAACGCTGGCCAGAACTGGTGGGGGGTTCATTCACGTCCTGCCAGCTGATGCGGAGGCAGATGCCTGGGTGAAAGCGGTTCTGGCCGCGCAGGTGGTGTGCTCTGTGGAAGGCGTGGTGCTGTCTGACGATGTGACCGCTAAAGCGCAGGTAAATCAGGCCGTGACGTTACGATCCACCCTGATTTCAAAGTATGGCCGCTGGGTGTGGTTCATTCTGGCCGCGCAGGGAATGCAGGACGAAGAAGCCCAGGCGGATTATCTGGTACGCATGGCCACCCTTCAGGATGGCATTGCAGAAAAAGCGGTGCAGCTTGTTCCCCGTCTGTGGGGAAATGAACCGGGTGTGCTGGCTGGTCGCCTGTGTAGCCGTGCGGTAACCATTGCTGACAGTCCGGCGCGGGTTAAAACCGGTGCTCTGATGAATCTGGGCAGTGATGAAATGCCGGTTGATGGTACCGGAGAAGTGCTGGAACTGGCCACACTTCAGGCGCTTGAAGCACAGCGTTTCAGTGTGCCGATGTGGTACCCGGATTATGACGGTTTTTACTGGGCAGATGGCCGCACGCTGGATGTTGAGGGCGGCGATTATCAGTCGATTGAAACCCTGCGCGTTGCGGATAAAGCTGCCCGCCGTGTTCGTCTGCTGGCTATCAGCAAAATCGCGGATCGCTCGCTGAACAGCACGCCGGGAAGTATCGCCGCACATCAGACACTGTTCGCCCGTCCACTGCGTGAAATGTCCACTGCGGCCAGCATTAACGGTGTGCCATTTCCGGGAGAGGTGAAGCCGCCGCAGGATGGTGATGTGGCCATTGTCTGGAAGAACAAAAAGGCGGTGGATATTTACATTGTGGTGCGCACCTGGGAAGTGCCGCTGCAAATCACCATCAGTCTGTTACTGGATGCGAGTCTGGAGGCCACAGCATGACCAAACGTATTTCGGGTATGTCGTTTGACACCTATATGGACGGCGATCTGATCCATATCGAGAAAATCACGCTCGATATTACGGATAACAGCGCTGCCGCCCAGACGCGTGGCGTCCCTGACGGGTATGTGGACGGCGATGTTGCCGCTGAGGGGGGAGATTGAAGTCAGTTCAAAAACACTTCAGATGCTGACAGCCAAAGCCCGTGCAGCGGGTTCATGGCGTGGGCTTCCTCCACTTGATTTTCTTTTCTATGCCAAAGCCAGTAGCGAAGAAATGAAGGTGGAGACGTTCGGCAATAAATTGCAGGTCAGCAACCTGCTGGATATTGATCCGAAAGGTGGCGGTGTGACCACGCACAAAATCAAATATTTCGTGACCAGTCCGAAATTCGTCAACATCAACGGTGTGCCGTATCTGGAAGCGGAAGCCACAGAAAACCTGATCGGATAAGGGGCAGGGATGCAGGAGCATGAAAAGAGCCTTTATTCACTGCTGATCATAGGCGCACTGATTGCCATCGGCAATGTGCTGACCAGTAATGACCCCATCACGCCGCGCCTGTTTGCTGGTCGCGTGATCCTGGGCAGTCTGGTTTCAGTGGTGGCCGGGGCGGTGCTGATTCAGATCCCGGATGCCAGCCCGCTGGCGATTCAGGGGCTGGGGGCGGCGCTGGGGATTGCCGGTTATCAGGCGGTGGAAGTGTGGCTGCGCAGGCGTGCAGCGGGAAAGCAGAACGGGAGCAAGACAAATGACCCTGAGTGAAAAACAGCAATTATTCACAGTCATGGTGGCCAGTCTGATCCACTGGGCAGAAGAACATGGCTACAGACTGACGTTCGGTGAGGCTTACCGTACACCAGAACAGGCCGCGCTGAATGCGAAGAAAGGCAGCGGCATTTCTAACAGTCTGCACACCCAGCGGCTGGCGGTGGATTTCAATCTGTTCGTGAACGGTCAGTACAAAACCCGCACAGAAGATTATCTGCCACTGGGGGGAATACTGGGAATCACTGGGTGGTGCCTGGGGCGGACGCTTCAAATCCAGACCGGATGGTAATCATTTCAGTCTGGAACATAACGGGGTGCGCTGATGAGCAGCGGGCAGTGGCTGGTTGTGGTGGCGCTGGCGTTTGTCTGGGGCTGGCTGACCGCTGACTGGCGGCGTGACAGCTTAGAGCTGGCAATCAATACAGCGGCGCAGGTGGCCGGTAATGAATCGCGAAAAGCAATGCAGGGTATTGCCAGTGATTCGGCCAGAGCGCTGGAAGATAAACTGGAGGCGTTAAAAAATGTGGCACCGCGAGAGATACGCACGGAAATACTTAAGCCCGTTTTTACCAATCGTTGCCTGTCTGATGAGTTTGTCAGCATGTACAACAGCGCCGCAGCCGGTACCGAACGTGCGTTATCAGGAAAACCTGAAAACTAAATGCACCACGCAGCTGCCGCGCCTGAACGGTACGACAGGAAAAGACGCAGCGGAATTACTGACAATTTATCCTGAAATTTATGGGCAATGTGCTGCGCGTCATAATCAGTTAGTGGACGAAATTAATTTAAGAGAGAGTATGAGTGATGGAACAAATTAAACTGTGTGTTTGTGGCGTTGATATTGTTTTTGAGCCAAATCAGACCGCCTACAACAAATTTATTAATGAAATGGCGATGGATAATAAAGTCGCCCCGGCACATAACTATCTGACGCGAATTGTGGCAACGGAAAGTAAAGAAGCACTGGCAGAAGTATTAAAACGTCCGGGTGCAGCGCTTCAACTGGTTGGCAAAGTAAATGATATTTATGCGCCTGAACTGGAAATTGAAGTAAAAAACTGACAAAGCGAGTCCATGAAATTGAAAGGAATGGACTCGAACAATATTTAATTCTCCGCCGTCATTATTTACCGCATGGACAGGATTCCGTTGATGATATCGCCGCCGCTATCTGGCTGGACAATCGTCACTGGGAATATACCGGAATAGCCGTGGCCAATGGTGTGGCAAAAGCATTTAAAGGCACTGAATGAAACAATTAGATTTTACATTGAGCCTGATTGATAAATTATCCCGCCCGTTAAAACAGGTGCAGGGTAACGTCACCGGCTTTGCGGAAAAATCAAAAGCGGCCTTTATGCAGATTGGCGGCGGCGCGGTGGCGCTGGCAGGTATCGGGATGGCGATCAAGGGCGCGTTATCACCGGCGATTGAAATGTATGACGCGCTGAATGATGCCGCCGCAAAAGGGATTGATGATTCCGCGCTTAAGACAGTTCAGCGTGATGCCCTGCGCTTCAGTACAACCTATGGTGCCAGCGCGGTGGAGTTCGTTAAATCCACGGAAAATATTAACGCTTCCATTGCCGGACTGACGGGTAATGAACTGCCGAAGGTGACGAAAATCGCCAATACCCTGGCTTTTGCGCTCAAGTCCACAGCGGCGGACACGGCGGAATTTATGGGGCAGATGTTCGGTAACTTTTCCGCCGATGCCGCCAGACTGGGCAAGGTTGAATTTGCCGAGCAGCTGGCGGGCAAGATGGTTTATATGCGCAAAACCTTTGGCACAGAAATGGCCACTATCAAGGATTTGATGGAAGGTGCGCGTGGCGTTGGGACTAACTACGGTGTGGGGCTGGATGAACAGCTGGCCGTTCTGGGGCAACTTCAGCGGACACTGGGAACGGAAGCCAGCAGCGCCTATGAAGGGTTTATGACCGGCGCGATTGATGGCGCTAAAAAAGCTGGGGCTGTCCTTTACTGACTCCACCGGCAAAATGCTGTCCATGCCTGAAATGCTGATCAAGTTGCAGGGCAAATATGGCAAAAGCCTTGAAGGGAACCTGAAAGCCCAGGCGGAGCTGGATGCAGCCTTTGGTGACAGTTCGGCAGTGGTTAAACATCTTTACGGCAATGTCGCGTTACTTCAGCGGAACATCACCGAACTGGGCGGCGCGGACGGTCTGAAGCGTACCCAGGAAATGGCACAAAAAATGGTTAAGCCGTGGGATCGCTTTGTGCAAATCCTGAAAGCCATTCAGACCGTGATCGGGCTGACGCTGATCCCGGTGCTGTATCCGGTTCTGAATCGCCTGGCGGATATGGGGCAGACCTTTGCCCGCTGGATGCAGTTATTTCCTAACATTGCCCGTGTGATTGGTTATGCGTCGATGGCACTACTGAGCTTTGCCGCCGTGGGTGCGGTGGCCAATATCGTGATGGGAGTGTCCAGGTTCATCATGATGGGATTGCGCGGGATCTGGGTGGCGTTAACGGCGGTTACGAAAATCTACACGGCCACTGTCTGGCTGGCGCAAATGGCGGTAATCGCCTGGAATACCACGCTGAAGTTTTTGCGCGGTGCGTTACTGGCGGTACGCATGGCCGCAATAATGGCCGGAATTGGTATCAACCTGATGAGCTGGCCGATCCTGCTTGTGATTGGTGCCATTGCGCTGCTGGTTGCCGGTTGTTATCTGCTGGTTAAGCACTGGGACACAATAAAAGCAGCGGTGATGAATACCGGAGCCTTCCAGACATGTGCCGCCGTGGTGAAATGGCTGGCGGGGATCTTTGCTTCAGCCTGGCAATATATCAGTGAAGGATGGAACAGCTTTATTTCTTTGCTGACAGGATTTTCACCGTCTGAGGCGTTAAAGGGGATGGCCTCCGGCATTATGTCGCTGTTTGATAATGTCTGGAAGTCAATCAAAGGGGGGATTTCTTAAGTCGTGGAACTGGATTGTTCAGAAACTGAATAAAATTCCCGGCGTGGATATTTCACTGGCCAGTGAAACCACGCAGCCATTAACCGGAAATACACTGTCAACGGGTGGTGATTTAAAAGGTGTGGATAAAGGTGGTATCAGCAAAACAATCAGCAGCAACAGTAAATCCGTAACCGATAACAGCCGGAAAATTGGTGAAGTGCATTTCCATACCAAAGAAGCACTTTCTCCATCCCAGCTTATGGAATGGCAGGAGCTTGGCGTATGAGTGATGTTCTTTATATCGATTTGCTGATTCAGGGCGGTGACTTTGTTCTGAATACCGGTAATGAACCTGAATTATGTAATAACCGAAAAAGTATCGGGCAGGACATTATTCATTCCATTATTGAAAGTGGGTTAGCGACGGAATTAATTGCCGAACGTAGCCCGACAATGAGAGCGGATATTTTTACCCGCATGGAATTACTGATTGAAGATGATGAACGCATTGTGCCGGGTACGGTGGAAATCAGTGAAGAAAGTCAGAAGCGGCTGTGGGTAACCGCGAGTACATACGATTTTGGCGGGATCTCTGCGCAGGTGGATTTATGACGGAAAAACCGCAGGTTGATTTTGAAGAAGTGGTGAAGGACAGCGGTATGCCGGTAACGGAAGCCGAAGTGCGGGAACGCTTCAATGCGATTGCAGCGGATGAGGGAATTATCACCAATACATCCCGAATGTCACCATTCTGGCGATTAATCACCGCCATTGTGACCGCCCCGGTGATGTGGCTTAAAGACGTTCTGGTGTTAACCGTGCTGGCCAATATGTTTGTGGCCACAGCCAGCGGGAGCATGTTGCGTCTGCTGGCCTGGGCGGTGAACGTCACGGCAAAACCGGCGAGCGCTGCACAGGGGGTGATCCGCTTCTTCAAAGAAGATGCAAAGGCCGTTGTGACGGTGAAAGCCGGGACGGTTATCCAGACCGAACGCATTAACGGGCGAGTTTATGAGCTGGCCACCACTGAGGATGTGGTGATCGCTTCCGGTGCGGCCAGCGCATTACTGCCGGTGAAAGCCACCGGCACCGGAGGCGCGTATAACCTTGCGCCCGGATATTACCGCATTCTGCCGGTGGCGGTCAGTGGTATCAACCATGTGGCCAGTGAGGAAAACTGGCTGACCGTGCCGGGGGGCTGACGAGGAAAGTGATGATGAACTGCGCGAGCGTTGCCGCAATCAGTTCAATCTGGTGGGGAATTACCACACTGATGCGGTTTATCGCTCAATGATCGCCAGTGTTGCCGGGTTGAGTATCGATCGGATTTTCTTTGAGCATGAAGCACCGAGGGGTCCAGGAACAGCCAACGCCTTTTTATTACTGGACAGTGGGGTGGCATCAGCGCCGTTCGTGGATGCAGTGAATGACTATATCAACACGCTGGGGCACCACGGGCATGGTGATGATATGCAGTGTTACCCCATGCCGGAAACGCTTCACGATCTGGCCGTCACGGTTTATGTCAAAAATCTGAACAACTTCAGTGACGAAGAAGTGAAAACGCTGAAGGGCGGCATTGAAAACATGATCCGCTGTGCCTTTCGTGAAAATGCTGATTATGACGTCAGAAAGACGTGGCCATATTCACGGTTTTCATTTTCGCAACTGGGGCGGGAAATTCATAAAACCTTTGCGCAGACGGAATCACTGACATTTTCGCTGGGAGACATTACCAGTGAACTGAGCGTGCCGCGTCTGAAATCACTGACGGTGAATATTGAGAATGAATGAATTCATGAAAAAGCTGGCCGGGATGGTCTTGCCTTCCTGGATGAATAAAGGTGAACCAGGGAAATTGCTGAAAGCGGCGCGGCGGTTCTGGGCTGAGGTTTACGGCTGGGTTACCTGGCCAATGAACCAGTTTGATCCGCTGACGTGTACACCGGCATTACTGAATCTGCTGGCTTATGACCGGGATATCACCCGCTTTGATGGCGAACCGTTGACCCTGTTCCGCAAACGCGTGGCTTTTGCCTTCGTGAATGCGCGGGATGCCGGTTCAGTAGAGGGGTTTATCAATATCTTTGAACGGCTGGGAATTGGTTATGTGGAGCTGTTAGAACGGCAACCGGATATCGACTGGGATGTAATTCTTGTTCGGGTGACAGACAGCCAGATTGCAGACAACACGCAACTGATGATCCAGATAATCCGTCAGTACGGGCGAACATGCCGCCGCTATCAGTTTGAGGTGATCACATCGGAAAAACTGGCCATCAGAGCCGGATGGGATCAGGGGGGAATATGTGGTTTATCCGGCGATGTTAGCAGGGACGGAAGCCCGCAGCGCAACATTCAGCGCGAGCTTGTAAGGAGTTTTTTATGTCACAGACAGCCATCACACTGGCATTTGAAAACTGGAAAGCGCAACAGGGCGCTACGGGTGAACCGGTACTACTGGACGAATTTGTTTTTGCCAGTGTGCCGGATTTAAACCCGGATACACCTGTTGACCGCAATGAAGCGTTGCCTCCGACAGCACAGATTGTTCACCGGCAGGCTGTTACCCGCACGGGTGTGGTGAATGAAAACGGAGTGGTTTATTCCGTAGTGCTGGGCGCTGATGTGGGTGATTTCAGTTTTAACTGGATCGGTCTGCTCAATAAGGCCAGCGGTACGCTGGCAATGATTGTCCATGCACCATCACAGCAGAAACTGAAAACAAAAGAAGGGCAACAGGGAAACGTGCTGACCCGCTCGTTTCTGATGGAGTACAACGGCGCACAGACGGAAACCGGGATTAATACGCCTGCTGAAACCTGGCAGATTGATTTCACCGCGCGTATGGCCGGAATGGATGAGCGCCAGCGCCTGGAAAATATGGATATTTATGGCGCGGCGGCGTTTTTTGGTGACGGGTATCTGGTAGCCAAAACCGGCAATCAGTTTTTTGTCACGAAAGGCACAGGTTATGTGGCTGGACTTCGCGCGTCACTGGCTGCGAACCAGAATATTACGGTGACGACAAAGCCGGTAAAAGTCTGGCTGGATGTGTGCTGGACAGGGACGCTGACCAGTGTCTGGAATGTGCAGAGCAAAATCACGGTGGCTGCAAATCTTGCTGATTACGTTCAGAACGGAGTTCAGCATTATGTGTTTGCTGTGGCCAGCATTGATGTGGATGGCAACATCACGGATTTACGGCCAAAAGGTAGCCTGGGAGAACAGCAGGCCAGCAGCGATTTTTTGCGTAAGGATGCAAATCTTTCTGATGTTAACGACAAGGTAAAGGCAAGAAAGAGCCTTGATCTGGGTGAACTGGCTATTTTAAGTCGAAGTGATGTTCTGCCGGTTGGTGTGCCGCTTCCGTGGTCAACAGATATCCCACCGGCAGGGTGGGCAATTATGCAGGGACAATCTTTTGATAAGGCTGCATATCCTTTACTGGCTATCGCGTATCCATCGGGCGTAATTCCTGATGCGCGTGGGCAGACTATCAAAGGGAAACCAGACGGTCGCACAGTTCTTTCCTATGAAGATGATGGCAATAAATCCCATGCTCACACTGCCAGTGCATCCAGTACCGATCTGGGAACGAAATCAACATCATCCTTTGACTATGGTACTAAAACGGCGAGTACGTTTGATTACGGTACAAAAACGACCAATACAACAGGAGCGCATACTCACGGAATCGTGATCGGTGTTAATGGTAGCAGCAGCGTTTATCGCATTAACCAGGCTGTTCACGCTGCTACCACAGCCACAGACAGGGTTACATCGGCAGGTGCTCATGCTCATACAGTAGGAATTGGTGCGCACAATCACACCGTAGGTATCGGCGCTCATGCTCACACCGTAGCAATAGGCGCACACAATCACACCATTACCGTCGCCGCGTCGGGTAACGCAGAAACGACCGTTAAGAATATTGCATTTAACTACATAGTGAGACTCGCATAATGACTTTTAAAATGAGTGAAACCGATCAAACAGTTACTGTTTATAACCTGCGTTCCGATACGAATGAATTTATTGGTGCGGGTGACGCTTTTATTCCTGCACATACCGGACTGCCAGCTAATTGCACCACAATAAAACCACCGGCAATAAAAGCGGGATTTGTGGCGATTTTTGATTCAGAGAAGCAAAGATGGATTTCCCGTGAGGATCATCGTGGTGAGGTTGTGTTTTATACGGAAAACGGTAATGAGCTGGAGATAACCGAGCCAGGCGCTTACCCGGAAGGGACTACCACGTCAGCACCGGCTAATGCCTGGCAAAAATGGAATGGTAAGGCGTGGGTGGATGATGCGGAGGCCATGCGAATTACATTAGTCAGCGAGGCAGACGCCGAAAAGAAAAGACTGCTTAAACAGGCCAATGATGCCATTGCCACATTGCAGGATGCCGTTGATTTCGACATGGCGACCGAAGAAGAAGCACTGCTGCTTACCGCATGGAAAAAATACCGCGTTTTACTGAATCGTATTCAACCGGAAGATGCGCCGGAAATTGTGTGGCCGGAGGTGCCTGGAAATGTGGCGTGAAGCACGTCTGGCCTTCACGGATTCTGTTGCTGCGCTGAACTGTTCGATCGTCCCTGCGCATCCGTGGATTTATGGGCTGGGACAGCAGACAGCAAACGGGGCATATCTCAGTCCGGTTAATGCTGTTCGCTATCTTGCTGAACGCCTGGCCGGAACAGGGGGGGAATGTGGACGTGGTGATTATGATGGTCACCGGACAGACACAGGAAAACTTTATGGCCAGCCTGAATAACCTGGTCGGGATTTTCCCCGCCCCGGCATTCACGCAGGTCAAACGGCTGGCGCAATCCGCCGCAGCGTTGGCTATTGAAAAGATGCAGATCCCTGCGAAAACCGCCGCTGCGTTACCGGCGTCCATTCCGCTGTCTGTACCAACCAGCAGGGCAGCTTTATCTGCTGCGGCAATCAGCCAGGCACAAAAGGCGGCGGGTACCGGGTTTGATATCGAAGGGCTGAAAAAACAGCTGGGCGAGTTCACGCAGCTGCGTGACCAGCTTATCAGTGATGTGGCCAGCGGCCTGAATGATTTACAGGGGAAGAGTGCCAGAGTGTGGGTTTTTACTGCCAGCGGAGACACCGGTACCACGTTACTGGAACTGGTGAAGGACATTCCGCAGCAGTCTGCCGTTTACACCGCTGCCATGATGCTGGTTGGCGATAATCTTGATGGAATAAAGGGAATGATTCATGACTTCGATCCCGACACTGGCGCTTAATGGCGAGGCCATCCAGCTGAAAAATATGCGGGTGACCGTTTCACAGCAATTTCAGGATAAAGATCAGTCCGGCCAGACCAGTGCCACAACAAAATCAGAGCAGGGAGCAAAGGGAAAGGAACTGCGGATCAGCGGTGAAATACCTTTTAAACAGCCTGAAATACTCAAGCGTATTTTTGAGCTGGCCAGTGCTACCGATGCCAGTGGTAATCGTCAGAAGTACCGCGTGGCGCATGAAGTTGCCCGTGCTGTTAATTTTCGTGAAGCAACGTTCAGCGGGATGCTGGATGCACCCCAGCAGGACGGGAAAATGTCCTGGATGGTGACATTCACACTGGCGGAACATATCAGCGTGCAGGAAAAGCGAGAAGCCAGGGCAACAGGTAAGACGACCGCAAAAAAACAGACTGCCGGTAGTGCGGGACAGTCCGGTGGCCAGTCTGCCGGAGAAGATGAAGAAAAACTGACGTGGTTTGAACGCAAGGTGCTGAAGCCCGTCAATGATGCTTTGGGTTAATGATGAAACCAGTAAAACGCCTTTACCTTTCAACGGATGAAGTTCACCTGGTGGATGCCAGCCTGGTACTGGAGCTGAACAGCTGCGGCCGGGGCTTCATCACCGCAGAGACAACAACCGATTACACCGGAAAACTGGTGCGGCTGGATGTGGGGTATACCGATCTGCTTTTGCGGTGGTTTACGGGGTATGTGGAGCGATCGCAGCCCGCTGAAAACGGTTTTCAGCGTCTGTTCATTCGTGAGCTGGTAGGTGTGTTTGAAAGGATGTGGCCATGTTCGTTTCAACACCCGACTTTGCGTGAAATTGCGGGCTGGCTGGAAGAAAATAGCGGGATCACGGTCAGTGTGCCTGATGCACAGTACAGCGATACCCCCATCCCACATTTTACCCATAACGGTACTGGTTATCAGTTGCTGAACAATCTGGGCAGGGCGTTCAGTATCCTGGATTACATCTGGTACCAGTTGCCTGATGGTTCGCTTTACGTCGGCGGCGCAGAAAAGTCATTGTTTGCCGGTCGTCCCGTAGAAATCCCGTCAGAGTTCAGCCAGGGGGCTGCTGGCGGTAACTCTGTGACATTACCAGTGATCCAGACTATGCGGCCAGGGGTGGAGATGAACGGTGAACGCGTGACTAAAGTTCACCTGACTAATGACACGATGGCGATCACATGGACGCCGAGAAACCGCGCAACGGGTAAACCTTTACAGAAAACACCGGCGCAACGGCAGATTGAAAGCCATTACCCGGAACTGGCATCCGGGCTTCATTTGCCAAAGATGGCCAGAGTCATGGCGCATTCAGAGCCAGTAAAAAGCGGTAACTTTGCCGATCCCTTCCGTCCACGTTATGCCGTGGACGTGCAGCTGCTTGACGCAGACGGAAATCCGGACAATCAGACGCCTGTTTATTCAGCGGTGCCGCTGCCGGTACCAATGGCCGGGAATGATTCAGGTATGTTTCAGTTCCCGCCAGAAGGGACGCTGGTTGAGGTCGCATTCACAGGAGGCCGACCGGATAAACCCTTTATCAGGCAGACGCTGCCGGATGGCACCAGTCTGCCGGACGTTAAACCCGGTGAGCAATTGCAGCAGCAGCGGGAAGAAGTTTCCCAGCGGGTGACTCAGGCAGGAGACTGGGTAAGACAGACCGATCAGACCATCAGTGAAACATCGATGGTGCGAACCGTAAAAGCCGATACGGAACAGCGCGAACTGGTCAGCCGTGAAACCACGGTGAAAGCCACGGATAAAACCACGGTACTGGGAACCACCACATTGCTGGCCGGAGCCATCCAGCAGGTAAGTGCCGGTGATTATAGCCAGGCGGTGAAAGGTAACAGGCTGGCCAGTATTGAAGGAAACGAAGAAACGGACATAGCAGGACAGCAGTCCACTAAAGTGGGCGGTGCTGTAGCCGTGGAGGTTGGCGAAAGCCTGACAGAGAAAATTGCCGCACTGCGTAAATCAGTGGCCGCTGGCGGTCAGCAGGTCATGGGGGCAACTGTCCATATTGGCAGTGAGAGTATCAACGCCCTGACCATGATGTTGGATACCATTGATTTACTGGCAGAACTGGCACAGCAATGCGCGAGCCATTCGCACCCCACCGTTGGGACGCCAACTAATGCCGACGCGTTCACACAGACGGCGACGAAAGCCGGGCAGACCCGGAGCAAGTACCAGAATATAATTGCCTGACCATGACCACACGCCCGCATAATGCGGGCTTTTTTTATACCCATCCTCAGACGCAGCAGAACGCGTTCTCAGCACTTAAAACAACAAATTAACCCAACGCAACACATATAAAAGATCGTGCGCATGGCGCTGCGCAGGCGCAGTGATGCACCGACAAAATAAATCTTTCGCAGACAAAAACGGCGCTACACCGCACCCGCCTGCGGTTTCTGGATCTGGAAATTTTTTCAGTTTTATTTTTCTACAAACCAGAGCGCCAGACCGCACCATTACTGGCGGCTTTGCGGAGAACAGAAACTGAAATGATTGAAAGAAATTTCATTTTTTTTCAGTAAAAAGGATCTGTGAAGGATCGTTGTGAAGCCACAACCTACAGAATATAAAAGAAAAATTAAATTTTAGGCGGTGTATGTGGATCGTTGGGCGGTAAGCCTGACATCATAGAGATAAGCCCGCTTGTAAGTGCTGGCGCGGGCTGCGCGTAAATTTATGAAGTCTTCACAACTGAAATTGATCAGCCATAGCGCTCAAAGGTAGCATGCGTATGCATTAACGTTTTTTAGGTGGTGGGGCTACTTGCTGCGTTTGCTGCGTTTGCCTTGGTGGTTGATAACCATTGTTCTGCTGATTTGGCCTACTCGATGGTTGATATCCCTCATTTATAGGTTGCCAGCCATCATACTTAGTATTGTTTGCCGGTTTTTCTTCAGCCATTTTTTACCTCACTATTGTTGGGGGGAATGCAATTTTACCTTAATAAACTCAACACTTTCTATTTCATTAGTCAAGATTATTATGCCTAATGTATCAGCTAGTTCGTGATCGAAATCGCCATTCTCATCAAGCGCCCAATGTTTCTCAAGATAGATTTGTTCGGGTTCTGGACTATTGGATGCAAATGAGTCACTTCCATAAAAACCACCATATTTTTTACCGTTTTTTTAGTGTGACTAATACCCAGCAGCGTTGTCTGGTTGAGAAGAAGTAGTCCCAAGAGCGCCCTATAGGGTGAGGGAGAATATTTTTGACTTTTTCCCAGTTACGAATTTTTAGCAATGCAACAGGTAATAGCACAGGTATTACAATTAAAACTAAAAAGTAAAAAATGTAATATAAAAAAAGGATGTTTCAAAAAAATGTCATTTGTTTCAATTAGATAAATTGGTATTAAAAGAAATGAAAAATTTATGCAACTATATGAAACTACGTCAATTAAAACTTTTGATGTGTCCGAATCAACTGATGGGTGAAATAGTCTGTAAACTCGCATGCTGATAAATCCGGGCATAATGAATAGTACAAATAAAAACAATTTTCCCTTCTCTAAAATGTCCATTTTAATTCCTTTCGCATAAATTAATCATCTTTATTCATCAAATCATGGTGATATCCACAAATTCCTCCAAAATCTTGTTCGTCTTGGGAAAGTGTTGTACCACAGATATAACATTCATTATAGTCAACTTCATAACCACACCACCGACATTTTTGCTCAGTCAGGATAAATGTGTCATGATTACAGTTAAAACATTCTTCATAAGTCGGTTCATCGCCATCAGGAGGCCAATAAAAAAACTCATCCTCAAAGACCTGCATAAGCAAAGGCGTAAATAAATTAATATTCCCGCATGCAACGCACAAATACTTAAAATCGCTTTCAAAATGTTCTACTGTCAGACCTTCTTCTAAACTATCTTGTGAGGCTTTTATAAGTTTAGAACCACATTTATCGCAGCAACATTCGGGTAAAAATTCCATCATGCCTTCTGGAATGCCTGCATACTCCCATGTTGACCTACACTCATATAATTTAGAATTATAAAAAGTTTTGTGTTCCAGCATTGTTCTCCAAGAACTGCCTAAAACATCTTGTGGAATTTTATCAAGTTCATTTGTTATGAAACTTTCAAGAACTGGAAATAAATCGGCGACAAAACCAGCAAGTTCGCCGAAAGTGTTTTGAGGATGTAAGTGTTCAAGATGATTTCGGCAATCCTGAAGTTTTTCAATGGCTGGCCAATCAACTTCTATGTTGAATTTATGAAAGCGCTCCTTTATGCCACAAACATCAATAGTCGATTTTTTAAACTTTCCTTCAGGTTTCCATTCTACCCCACCTTTCCCATCGGGGTGGGGAAGCATTTTAGACGGTGGGTTATGTATTAGCGCATACGCATGCTCAGGCGTGTCAACAGATTTGGCGATTTTATATTTGAATAGTAATAATAAACCAGCGTAAAGATTACGTATGGATGAAAGAGTTCGCAATGAGTTATCAGGTTGTTGGGATAACTGGAAATCTTCAATCCCAAGTTGTATTGAAGCAATTGCGTTGTCATATAACTTATCCGCATCTAAGGTTAGTGAAGTTGTGTTACTCATTGTTTGCTCTATCCTTAGTAAATAAAGTTGGATTACATATTATGAAAAAAAGTTGGTACATTCAATCAGTCATTTTAAAAGTTTTTTCCTGACCGCACTAATGCTTTTTCTTCGTTAAAGTAACCAAGTATATAATCTCTTATCTCTACACCTAATTTTTCACTTAAGTAAGGGATGTGGTATTCTGAAATATAAAATTGAATGTTACAATTATCTATGAAATCTTCTTCATAAAGTTCATGTTTTATGACTGGAGAGTAATTATATCTGTTTTGAAAGACAACATATGAAATATTGAAAATGTGTTCTTCTTTATAGGTTTTATTTTTGAATTTACTTAACAAAATATCTAACCCGTCAGGATTTGAACTTAGTAAATCTTCAACTTCTTTACGATGTTTTTGTTCAAATAAATCAGTTAAGATATTTCTGTAGATAGGATTGATAGTACAAAGTGTAGTGGTTTTATCTAAACGATGTAATGGTAAAACTATCTCACCATCCAAAAGTCCAAAGAATGCTTTATTGTGTTCATCATCGGTAAATCTTTCCAGTTGTATTGTGCAGTCTTTATCTTTCAGCTTTAACAATATGGCTTTGGCAAAATGAGAGTAATCATTGAAACTGATTTTCAATAGCTGTATTTTTTTAAGGTCATTTCTTCGTTTTTCTTCTTCTTTTTTTATCTAATGCTAGTTTATTCTGTCTGACGCTAAGTTTTACTTTAGTAAAACGAATGCATAAGTCTACAATGCCAAATAATATGGATGATAGTAATGCACCAAATGAAAAGCCTATAATTGTTATTAATGTAATAGAAAGTTCATTAGGTATTTTAAATTGGCCTAGTTTGGGTTCTACTAAAACCCAGCAACCGATGATTGAGCCAGCAATAATTAATAATCTTAGAGAGGAACGGAACGAAACTAAGTTAGTTAGGTGTGATAAAACGGTAGATAACGGGTCAGTCATGTAGGTGTCTCCTGACTTTTGGCTACAAATTATCACATTTTAGAGAAAGTAGCAGCCAAGTGAGATTAGTAAAATTTCATGAGAAAGTTCTGGGCAATAAGCATTGCGACAAATTTGCGACATTTATGATGATTTTATGTAAGTAACATTATGAAAAATAAGAAATATATTATATATATAAAAGCTATATTATATAGCTATTGCTAAAACGTTAACTTTTTGTGCCGAAGCAACTCTGGTTTACAATGGCCGTTCTCTAATTAGATGCGGTTAATGCGTCACAGGAATGAGGAAGCAGAATGAGTCGTCGCGCAGGTATGCCAACAACAAAAAAAGTGACGCAGTTAGTGAATGTTGAGGAGCACGTCGAAGGGTTTCGCCAGGTTCGAGAGGCGCATCGTCGTGAACTGATTGACGACTATATTGAGTTGATTTCTGACCTGATTATCGAGGTCGGCGAAGCGCGTCAGGTGGATATGGCGGCCCGGCTTGGCGTGTCTCAGCCGACGGTGGCCAAGATGCTCAAGCGTCTGGCCTCGGTGGGACTGATCGAAATGATTCCCTGGCGCGGTGTTTTCTTAACCCCGGAAGGGGAGAAGCTGGCGCAGGAGAGCCGCGAACGTCATCAGATTGTCGAGAACTTTCTGCTGGTGCTGGGGGGTGAGCGCAGAGATTGCTCGTCGCGATGCCGAGGGAATGGAACATCACGTGAGTCAGGAGACGCTGGACGCATTTCGTCTGTTTACCGAGCAGCACGGAACATCATCAGAATGAATCTGCCTTTTTTTACGGGCGCTGAAACGCGACCGTTTTTTTCAGCTACTGATTATCGTGGGTGTAGCGTTGAGTCTGTGGGTGCCGTTCACGCCCCGGACCTGGCCCGGTGCCATTGACTGGCATACCATTATCACGCTGAGTGGTTTGATGCTGCTAACCAAGGGCGTTGAGCTGAGCGGCTACTTTGATGTGCTCGGTCGCAAAATGACCCGCCGGTTTGCCACTGAACGCCGTCTGGCGATGTTCATGGTCCTGGCGGCAGCGCTGCTCTCGACCTTTCTGACTAATGACGTCGCGCTCTTTATCGTCGTACCACTCACCATCACCCTGAAGAAGTTGTGCGCGATACCGGTTAACCGACTAATCATCTTTGAAGCACTGGCCGTCAATGCCGGTTCACTGCTGACGCCGATCGGCAACCCGCAAAATATTCTGTTGTGGGGGGCGTTCCGGCCTCTCATTTTTAGCATTTATCAGCCAGATGGCGCCGCTTGCCGTTGTGATGATGTTGACGCTGCTGGTGATGTGCTGGTTTTGTTTTCCGGATAAGCCACTGTCGTACCACACCGGCACGCCTGCGCCGCAGTGGCAGCCGCGACTGGTATGGGGATGTCTGGGGTTGTATATCGTCTTTCTGACGGCGCTGGAACTCAAACAAGAACTGGTGGGGCTGGCGCTGGTGGCGCTAGGGTTTCTGCTGTTGGCGCGTCGTGTGGTGCTGAGTGTGGACTGGACGCTGCTGCTGGTGTTTATGGCGATGTTTATTGATGTCCATTTACTCACGCAGTTGCCGGTTCTTCAGGGAGTGTTCAATCACGTCGGCACGCTTTCCGGGGCTGGCCTGTGGCTGACGGCGATTGGCCTGTCGCAGGTTATCAGTAATGTCCCTGGCACCATTTTGTTGTTGAACTATGTCCCTCCCACGGTACTGCTGGCCTGGGCAGTGAATGTGGGTGGATTTGGTCTGTTGCCGGGATCGCTGGCGAATCTGATTGCTTTACGGATGGCGAATGATCGGCGCATCTGGTGGCGCTTTCATCTTTACTCGCTGCCGATGCTGATATGGGCGGCGTTGGTGGGGTATGGGCTGCTGCTGTTGAGATAATCCTGAACAAAATCAATAAAAAAAGGGCGGAGAAATCATCCGCCCTTTTTCTGTCCAGATCTGTATCAGTTCAGACGAACCGGCATCCCTGAACGGTTCTGAATCGCTTGTTCCACAATACTCTGATCAACATCGGCCTGATTGGTGATGTTCTGAATGCTCTTCGAAAGCGTAATCGGTACGATTTCGCCGCCTTCAAACTGCGCTTCAGTCGTCGACAGTGGGTTGTGAACTTCGATGTAACGGCTGCCATCAGGCTCAGTGGTCGCTTTTACCGGCTCATCGATAAACTGTACGCGCGTCCCGACAGGCACATTCTGGAACAGGAATTTGATGTCTTCGTTACGCAGACGCACGCAGCCGTGGCTTACGCGCAGGCCGATACCGAAGTTGGCGTTAGTACCATGAATGGCGTACAGGCGGCCAATGTACAGCGCGTACAGACCCATCGGGTTATCCGGACCGGCGGGAACGACAGCCGGCAACGGTTCACCTGCGGCACGATATTCAGCGTGCATTTTGGCGGTTGGCGTCCAGGTCGGTCCGGCTTTCTTACGCTCAACTTTGGTGGTCCAGTTGATTGGCGTGTCTTTACCTAACTGACCGATACCGATCGGCAGGACGATCACCGTATTGGTGCCTTTCGGGTAGTAATACAGACGCATTTCGGCGCTGTTAATCACGATGCCTTCGTGCACTGTGTCCGGCAGAATCAACTGCTGCGGAATGTTCAGCACGGTGCCGCCTTTCGGCAGGAAGGTATCCACGCCCGGGTTGGCTTCCAGCATGTTGGAAAGCCCCATCTGGTATTCTGCAGCAAAATACTCCAGCGGCTGCGTGTTACCTTCCGGGATGGTGATGACCTGATTCTGACCAATAACGCGACTACCATCCGTTGGCAGGGGATAAGTGACAGCAGATGCGGTACTGCAAAAGCCGACGACCGCGAGTGCTGCCGCGAAAAACGTTGTTAATTTCATATTCATGTTATGCGAGATTCATTGCCTGGCAGGCTGTTGGGTTGAGAATTCTGTAGTGTTGGGAGCGCATTATATGTGCATTCCTGTTCACAGGGAATTCAGATGTGTACGAAATCACATTTTTTTCCTGTCACCCCCCAGTGTAGTCGTTCGCTACAGGGCGCGATCTTCTTTCAGACTTGTGGCATAATACGCGGTTTGTCACATATTCTTTAGGATACGTCCGTGTTAGTTTCCAGCAACGTCACCATGCAGTTCGGCAGTAAGCCGCTGTTCGAAAACATTTCCGTCAAATTTGGCGGCGGCAATCGTTACGGCCTGATTGGCGCTAACGGTAGCGGTAAATCCACCTTTATGAAAATTCTCGGCGGCGACCTCGAACCGACGCTGGGGAACGTCTCCCTCGATCCCAATGAGCGTATCGGTAAACTGCGCCAGGATCAGTTCGCCTTTGAAGAATTTACCGTGCTCGACACGGTCATTATGGGCCACGGTGAACTGTGGGAAGTGAAGCAGGAGCGCGATCGCATTTACGCGCTGCCGGAGATGAGCGAAGAAGACGGTTACAAGGTGGCCGATCTGGAAGTGAAATACGGCGAGATGGACGGCTACTCCGCTGAAGCGCGCGCCGGTGAACTGCTGCTTGGCGTCGGTATTCCGGTGGAACAACACTACGGTCCGATGAGTGAAGTCGCTCCCGGCTGGAAACTGCGTGTCCTTCTGGCTCAGGCGCTGTTTTCCAATCCGGATATTCTGCTGCTCGACGAACCGACCAACAACCTGGATATTGACACCATTCGCTGGCTGGAGCAGGTGCTGAACGAACGTGACAGCACCATGATTATCATTTCGCACGACCGTCACTTCCTGAACATGGTGTGCACGCACATGGCGGATCTCGACTACGGCGAACTGCGGATTTATCCGGGTAACTACGATGAATACATGACCGCCGCGACCCAGGCGCGCGAACGTCTGCTGGCGGATAACGCCAAGAAAAAAGCGCAGATTGCAGACCTGCAATCCTTCGTCAGCCGTTTTAGCGCCAACGCCTCTAAATCTCGCCAGGCGACGTCTCGCGCCCGTCAGATTGATAAAATTAAGCTCGACGAAGTGAAGGCCTCCAGCCGTCAGAACCCGTTCATTCGCTTCGAGCAGGACAAGAAACTGTTCCGTAACGCGCTGGAAGTGGAAGCGCTCAGCAAAGGTTTTGATAACGGTCCGCTGTTTAAAGGCGTGAATCTGCTGCTGGAAGTCGGTGAAAAACTGGCGGTACTGGGGACCAACGGCGTGGGTAAATCGACGCTGCTGAAAACGCTGGTGGGCGATCTGGACGCCGACAGCGGAACCGTGAAATGGTCTGAGAATGCGCGTATTGGCTACTACGCGCAGGATCACGAATATGAATTCGAAAACGATCTGACGGTTTTCGACTGGATGAGCCAGTGGAAGCAGGAAGGCGATGACGAACAGGCGGTGCGCAGCATCCTCGGTCGTCTGCTGTTCAGCCAGGACGACATCAAAAAGCCGGCGAAGGTACTGTCGGGTGGTGAAAAGGGTCGTATGCTGTTCGGTAAGTTGATGATGCAGAAGCCAAACATTCTGGTCATGGACGAACCGACTAACCACCTCGATATGGAATCCATCGAATCGCTTAACATGGCGCTGGAGATGTATCAGGGAACCCTGATTTTCGTTTCTCACGACCGTGAATTTGTGAGCTCGCTGGCGACCCGCGTGCTGGAAATCACCCCAGAGCGCGTAGTGGACTTCAGCGGCAACTACGAAGATTATCTGCGCAGTAAAGGTATCGAGAACTAAAAAAAGCCCGGTGGCGCTACGCTTACCGGGCCTACAGCAACGTTGTAGGCCGGGTAAGGCGACGCCGCCACCCGGCATTGTTTAGAGCACCCACTCACTCCCTTCAACACCATTCACCAACAGAGTACGTCTTTCTCCTGCCGGTAATGACACCTTCAGCGCTTTCCACGCCGGGCGATAATTGCCGCGAGCGTCCACCTTCAGATTGATGGTTGCGCTGTCGCACACCATTTCCCATTCCACCCACAGCGCATTGCCGTTCTGGTAGCCCCAGCTTTCACCATCATCTTCAAACAGCAGACCAGAGGTTGTTCCGACACCGTTGACCGGGTATAGCATCAGTTCACGGGTATCGTCTTTTTCGGCACTCACATGGGTAATGCGCTCGCTGAGCGGCAGACCCGCCCCGGCGCGTACCAGCAGCGGCAGTTTTTCCAGCGGTGCGTCGAGGACGATCGACTGGCCGCCAGCGAACCATGCGTGGGTGTAAAAATCGTACCAGCCGGTTTCGTTATCCGGCAGCCAGACGCGGCGCTTGCGCTGACCCGCTTCTACTACGCTTGCGACCAGTATGTCGCGGCCCAACAGGAAGTCATCGCATTCTTCGAAGGTCTGCGGGTCATGCTCATGATCGAGGAACGTCGGGCGTAGCATCGGTTCGTCATCGGCATGCGCCTGCCAGAGCAGGGTGTAGAGGTAGGGCAGTAGTCGATAGCGCAACGCTATCGCACTGCGAATGGCTGGCGTTACGCCCGGATACATCCACGGCTCGTTCACCGTATGGTCATCGTTCCATGAGTGAATGGTAAAACGTGGATGCATCACGCCATTCTGTACCCAACGTACGAACAGTTCGGCATCGGGTTTATCGCCGGAGAATCCGCCGACATCGTGCCCCACGTTGAACAGCCCGGAAAGACTCATCCCCAGCCCCATGCGGGTGTTATAGCGCAGCGTGTCCCAGTGGGTGCGGTTATCGCCACTCCATGTCTGAACGTAACGCTGCATTCCCGCGCAACCCGAACGAGAGATCAGATACGGACGCTTATTCGGGGCAAAACGCTGTTGCGCTTCAAGCGAGGCGCGCATCATCAGCAACGGCATGACCGGGCGAATGTGTTTGATGGCAATTTCCTTGCCAAAGCCGTAACAGCGCGCTTCACCGTCCCACACTTCGAACTCGTTGTTATCGTTCCAGGTGGAATCAATGCCCATCTCCAGCAGTTGCGTCGTCACACCGTTTTGCCACCACTGAATGGCCTGCGGGTTAGTAAAGTCGAGGTGCGATCCTTCGTCATCCCAGAAGCTGGAACGTTCTGGCGTATCGGTTTCTGAATCACGAATAAACAGGCCGTTTTCCGCGACTTCGTTATAACGAGGGTGATCCTGCAACAGACAGGGCTTGATGTTGGCTGCAAGCTTTAGCCCGGCATCGTGGAATGCCTGGCTCATCATTTTAGGTTGTGGGACTTTGTCGTAGTTCCAGTTGAAGACATAGCGCTTACCGTTAATCGAGGTATACCCTGACGAGAGCTGGAACGAGTCGCACGGAATCGCGTGTTCTTCACACAGTCGGATAAAGTTCATCAATTGGTTTTGTGCGTCTGGCGCGTCGGTATAGTGCATCGTGGAACCGCTGTAGCCCAGGCTCCACTTCGGCCCGAACAGCGTTTTCCCGGTCAGGCGCACAAAGGCTTTAGTGACGTCCAGTACCCGTTTGCCGGTAAACAGGTAGTAATCAATATCGCCCGCTTCCGCCTGCCAGCGACGATAGGCGGTGTGGTAGTTGTCGATTTCGTTACCCAAATCCAGCCAGCAGCTGCTCAGGTTGTCGTAAAACAGACCGTAGCTCACGTCGTCGCGGCGGGTGATAGTGAACGGGATGTGCTTGTACAGCGGGTCGGTGCTTACTGCGTTGTAGCCCATCGCATCCAGATTGCGCATCTCATAGCGTTTACCGTTGCGCTGTAAATCACCCGCTTTCTCGCCCAGGCCGTAGAAACGTTCATCTTTACGGCGATTCAGGTAATGCGCGACACCGTCACCGTGGGCGTTGAGAAGGTAGGCGCTGGTGGCGCGATCGTTCACCAGCGACTGCCAGGTGCCGGCATCGTTACGATATTCCCACTCCAGCCACAGCGGTTGATGGACGGTGACGCGCAGTTGTTCAGTTGCTACGGTGAGCGTGTCGTTCTGTTGCGAAAGCGTCCAGTGCGGGCAGCTAAAACCGCTGATGTCGTCGCGGTGTCGGCCTTCCCACGGTACGTCTTTTTCAGGTGCGATGCTCCAGGTTCGGTCCAGCGCCAGTTCATCTTTGCGCTTGATCAGCACGCGGAAGAGATTTTCTTCCAGTACGTAAAGACACAGACGGTGCTGTTTATCCACCACCAGTTCAAGGTGCGTGTCCGATTGTTTATCAAGAGTCCAGTTTTTCAGGGTTTTCATATGCAATACATCCACTATCAGGCGCGCTTGGCGCGACGTTCAGCAATAAATGCCACCAGGAAAACAGCGCCAATCAGGTCAAAGAAGCCCATGGCGATGAAGAGGGGGTTAAAGCCGATTTTGTCAGCCGTAACACCAATCAAAAGGGAGAACAGGAAGCTGGCGATCCACGCCGCCGAACCGCGCATACCGTTGACAGTAGCCATCTGGCCTTTATCGAACGACTCCACAACGAGCGCGCTCAGCATGCAGGAGATTATCTGATGTCCGAAGCCGCCAATGGAGATCAGCACAATGGTGATGTACGGGTCGCGGGTAATGGCAACGATCCCCAACGAGATCATCAGAAAGGCGCCGGTCACAGAGCTTGCCACCACTGAGTTGACGCGGGAGCAGCCGAACCAACGGGCATACAGACGCGTCAGATAACCGCTTGCTACACTGCCGAGATCGGCAGCCAGGAATGGCAGCCAGGCAAACATCGCAATCTGCTTCAGATCCATGCCGTGTTCTTTAGCGAGATACAGCGGCACCCAGAAGCTCAGTACCGCCCAGGCCGGTTCCGCCATAAAGGCTGGAATAGCGATGCCGTAGAAACGCTTATTTTTCGACACGGTTTTCAGCGCGGTGAGGAAGGGCAGTTTGACCGCAGGCGGTTCGTTATCCTGTTTGATAAATGCCAGTTCATCTTTACTCAGATTTGGGTGCTGTTCAGGGTTGTGGTAGAACGCCCACCACAGGACGACCCATACCAGCGCCAGCACGCCGGTAAACATAAACGCACCCTGCCAGCCAAACGAAGCGTGCGCGAAGTAGATGATAGGCGGCGCGAGCATCGCGCCAATCGAGAAACCCACGCCAGCCCAACCGGCAGCGACGGGACGTTCTGATTTCGGGAACCATTCACCGATCGTTTTTGCGTTGGCCGGGGTGGCAGCCGCTTCTGAAGCACCCATGAAAAAGCGCAGAATCGCAAGATGTAGCCAGCTTCCGGCGCCGGCATGAAAAATACACATCAGTGCCCAGATACCGGCGCAAACCATAAAGCCAATCTTCAGACCAATCACATCGATCAGCCATCCACACAGCGGCTGGAAAATGGTATAGGCGATCTGAAATGCACCGACAATCCACGAATATTGTTCAGTGGTGATGCCCAGACTCTCTTTCAGTTCCGGTGCCAGAATGCCTAATGAATTTCGGGTGATGTAGTTAACGGTGACGCCAAGTAAAAAAAGTACCAGCACATACCAGCGCAGATTTTTTATGATGCGGCGGGGTTTGCTTGCCGCTGCAGTGTTGTTGATGTCCTGACTCATTTTCAGTCTCCACAAGACGGACGGTAGGGGATGAATGTTTTGAATGTCATACGGTTTGATCGCTTTAGTTTTTATTGCGTTAAGCGATTAAGTTGCTATACAACTAGTATGGAAGCTGTATGACAAATTTGACCTTAAGGGAGAAAACGGGCCGTCAGAAGTGGAATTTGTGCAAACTTTCTCATACAGAAAGTTTGTCTTCTGGCAATATTCATTCAAAGCCTGTCAGCGCAACGATGTTAAGTGGTGAAAATTTTTTCATCAGGCAAATGGAGCAAGATCACAAAATGGATAAAAGGTTAAAAATCACGGAAATTGCCGCCCGAACGCAGCTCTCGATCAGCACCGTTTCGCGCGTGCTGGCAGGTAAGGCTAACACCAGCGACAAGGCGAGGCGTCTCGTGCTGGAATGCGCGCGCGAACTGGGGGGTGATGGAGGGGATGGCGGCGGGACGTCTGCTGCTTAATAGCCTGATGGTCTTTGCTCCACAGCGGGCATTTGATGAGCGGTCCGACATCTTTTATTACCGTGTGATCCAGAGTGTGAACAAAGGGCTAACCTCGCACGAAGTCCGGCTGCGCTACTGCGCCCTTGAGGAACATGACAGCGATGCGCAATTGTTTCTGGCGCGGATGAACGAGCCGGATACACATGCCGCTATTTTGCTGGGGATCGACGACCCGCATATCCATGACTTAGCCGTGGATGTGGGGAAACCGTGCCTGTTGATTAACTGTCGCGATCGGCTAATGCGCCTTCCCGTCGTGGCGCCCGATCATCGCGCGATCGGTGAGCGGGCGGCGGGCTATCTGTTTGAAATGGGGCATCGCGAGGTGGTAAACGTGCTCTGCCTTCGTCGATACACCATGGAGTTACGCTTAGCTGGGATCCGCGATGCGTGGCGGTCGAATAACCTGAAGTTCAGTGACAAACGCCATCTTCTTGTCGCCGCAAACTTTAGCGCCAGAGAGACAGAACAACTGGTTAGTGAATGGATCGGCGAGAGAAAAGGGCAAGATTTACCCACTGCCTTTTTAGTCGGGGGAGATTTTATGGCGGCAGGGGTGATCAGCGCGCTGCAAAAACGGGGATTACGTGTCCCGCAGGATATCTCGGTGATGAGTATCGATGGTTTCAATCTCGCATCGATTCAGGATGTTCCCTTAACGGCGGTACATGTTCCCCGGGATGAGTTAGGTACAGAGGCGGTGTATATGCTCCAGCATCGTCTGGTGCGCCCGGATGCGCCAGTCAGTACGTTGTTACTCAATGGTACGCTTGCGGTGCGGGAATCGGTCCGGCGGATACGTCAGGGGAAACGACGCACCGCCGTTGAACAAGAAGGCCTGTATGACCGTTAACACATGCCCAGCGCACGCTTGCCGTGAAGGTTCAAATCCCCCCGGCGTGAAGCGGCCTTCCCAGCTTGTTTCGTAATCCTCACGCGGGAAATCGTCCGGCGATGCGCCTTTCTCCAGCGCGTCTTTCACTTTGCGCGCATAGGCAAGGTTCTTCTCGCACATCGGGGCGGCGGGAATATACATCACATTTCCCCACCCCTGCTGATTTTTCACCGGCGCCACAGAGTGAATCACATCGCAATGCCACCAGACGGAATCGCCTGCTTCCAGTGGCGGAATGCTGGTAAGCGCCTCAATCAACAAGGGATGCCACTGTTCAGATATCGGCAGTACCCGCCCTGGCGCCACGCCACACAGTTCATCTTCCGGTACATCATCCAGCAGAGGACGTAACAGCACATACGCCATCGCTTCCGGAATCGGGACGACATGCAGTAAACCCTGACCGGGCAACATATCCGACAGCGCGGTCCAGCCCTGGAAGGTGCGAAACACCGAACATTTGGTGGTGTTGTCCACGGAATATTCTTCCACCTCAGTGCGATGAGCGGCCTGCCACGGATCGTATTTCGCCAGATTACCGTTAAAGACATTGGCGAATACGCGCTGATAGGCCGGTAGCAGCCAGCGCTCCAGCGCGCCGGAATCAGTGTGCGCGCCCAGACCTTTTGACGTGGTTCCCGGTGGGCGGCGGCGGATCCTGTCCGGGTAGATCACGCTGACATCCGGGTTAAACCACTGCTTGCCCTCGCTTTCAAAGGTCCAAAGACGGTTGAGGAACGACTGCACGTTCGCCATCTCCTCACTCTGCCGCGCCTGCATTTGCGCCTGCGACCAGTAGATCGGATAGATCTCCGGACGCGAAGCGGTGAGGGTGCCAAAAAAGTTATCGCCGGGGCCTTTGTACACCTCGTCAAAATGGTTTTTATCGAGATAGTCCAGCATCGACTGATCCCAGGACAGCGCCTGTTCACGAGAGAAGTGACCTTTAATGACCGCGCAGCCACGGCGTTTAATCTGCTCGCGCAGCTGCGCCGTGATTGTACCTGCGCTGATATCAGCATACGACAGCTCAGGCCAGACCGGGGCTCCCTGTGCTTTAAGCGCATTGATTTCCGCCACGCGGGTGGCAATGGTATCGCTAATCTGGCTGAAAATTTGTTGGACGTCGCCGAGCTGCGCCCGCAGTTCCTGCTTCATCTGACGGATAGCCGCTTTATGATCGACCGGTAATGTGTCGCTTGTGAAGGTAAAAGCCATAACCACCTCGCATAACTTTCATTCGAAACTTATTTATCTTACAGATGATAATATAAGTTATAAAAAAGTTAATGCAAGTTTAAAACTTGAGGGAATGCACAGGTTGAGAAGAAAAAGGAACCGGAACAGGACGTCCCGGTTATGGGGTTACACGTGAAAAGGCGAAGTGTTATCCAGTACGGACTGAATTACGTTCAGCGCGCCGTCATGGTTATTGTCATCCGTCTGAAAGCGGGCGATTGCTTTGATGCTGTCGGTGGCATTCGCCATGGCGAAAGAGTAGTGCGCCATTTTTAACATTTCAACATCGTTGCCGCTGTCGCCAATCGCCACGACCTCTTTCGGCGAAAGATTCCAGCGTTTCAGCAACCGGCTGATGCCATTGGCTTTGTGCAGCCCGGGAATGATCAGGTCGATAAAGCCGAAACCGCTGGTCACGGGTTTCATAATGCCGTCCAGCGCCGTATGCAGGTGATCGATAACCAGCGGGATTTGCTCGTCTGGCAGGTTCAGCGAGAACTTAAACAGCACGTCGTTAATGTCGTGATAGTCCTTCACCGGTTGCAGGCGATGATAGTGTTTTGACATTAACTCAACAAAGGCTGCCGGCGCGTTTTCACTGACGTACGCGCTTTGCAGACCGCAGGCCACAAAGTTGAGCTGTTTATCTTTGAGCAACTCGCCCATCACAACCTGAGATTCGTGACGCGTGAGTTCGCCGTGAAAAAGCTGCTTACCATGCTCAAACACCAGCGCGCCGTTTTCGGCCACGAACGAGATCTCGTCTTTGAGTTCGGGGAAGAAAGAAATGAGCTGAAAGTACTGATTACCGCTGGCGACGACAAATTCGATGTTTCGTTTTTTCAGTTCGTGGTATTGCGCCATAAATCGTGCGTGATCGTACTTTTTGGCGTCATTGAGAAAAGTTCCGTCCATATCGGTGACGATAACTTTAACGGTCATAGATAGCTCCTGGCTCAAAACTGCGACCAGAAACATTTTAATAACAATGTGACCTAAAGCACAAATTTATTTCGAATGAAAGTCAGGAAGCCGGGGGGGCGGCTTCGCCTTAACCGTCCCACGGGGGAGACAATGTAGGCCCGGTAAGCGCAGCGCCACCGGGCTTATTTTTACAGCATATGTTCAGTACGGGCGATGATATCGTCCTGCGCGTCCGGTGAAAGCGCGGTGAAGAACGCGGAATAACCGGCGACACGGACCACCAGATCACGGTACTGATCCGGGTGTTTTTTTCGCATCCAGCAGGGTTTCGCGGGACACGATGTTGTACTGAATGTGCCAGCCTTTGTGCTCTTCAAAGAAGGTCCGCAGCAGGATCATCAGTTTCTGCTTGTCAGACTCATTCTCCAGCGTTGCCGGGTTCAGTTTCTGGTTTAACAGTACGCCGCCCAGAATCGAACCGGTAGGCAGTTTGCCGACCGAGCCAATCACCGCCGTTGGCCCCAGATGGTCAGTACCAGATGATGGGCTTGCCCCTTCGGCCAGCGGAGTATGGGCTTTACGGCCATCTGGTGTGGCCATGGTCGCTGCGCCGAACGGCACGTTTGCCGAGATAGACGAGGTGCCCGCGTAGTAATTGCCGCCGACCGGTCCACGTCCGTAGCGTGGGTTATGGTACTGCTTCAGTTCATCAATATAGGTCTGGTACGCGCGAGCCAGCAGGGTGTCGACCGTGTCATCATCGTTGCCATACTTCGGCGCGCCGTTGATTAAACGCTGACGCAACTGCTCATGGGTCAGACCGTCAAAATCATCGGCCAGCGCGGCCGCCAGCTGTTGCTGACCGATGGCCCCCCTGTTCAAAGACCAGTTTTTTCACCGCGGCCAGGCTGTTGCCGAGGTTGGCGATACCCACCTGCAAGCCGGAAACCCAGTCATACTTCGCCCCGCCTTGTTTAATGCTCTTCGCCCGCTCGATGCAGTCATCCACCAGTGCCGAGCAGAGAATATCGTGCACGTTCTCTTCAAGCATAGTGTCGACCACATACTCAATCTCAATCGATTTACGCGTGTAATAACGGATTTGCGTATCCCACGCGGACATCACCTCATCGAAATTATTGAAGTTACCGGCGGAAAGCGCTTTTTCCTGCGGCAGGAAGACTTTCCCGCTGGTGGCGTCGCGACCGCCTTCCAGCGCGGCGAGCATCACGCGCGCAAAGTTAATAAAGCTCATCCCGGTGCAGCGGTAGCCCCACTTGCCGCCGACGGCGGTTTCGATACAGCCAATCGCCGCGTAATCGTAGGCGTCCTGCGGCTCAATACCGAGCTTGATAAATTCCGGGATGACAATTTCATCGTTGTTAAATGCTGGCATGCCAAAGCCACAGCGGATCACCTGCACGCAGGCGTCGAGGAAGTCATTGCTCATCCCGGCGTGATAACGCACGCTGAGGTTAGGCTGAGTGGAGCGCAGACGACCGCACGATTCAAGGATCGCGTAAGAGAGCGGATTGACCGCATCCATTGGCTGACCATTAACCAGGTTTTGTCCACCAATGGTGACGTTCTGATACAGCGGGCTGCCTGCGGAAGCCTTAGAGTGCGAGCCGGAGCGGATTTTATTCACTTCCAGCAGCTTCAGCCAGCAGCTGTGCAGCAGTTCAATGGCGTGTTCGCGGTCCAGCGTCTGGTTCAGCTCCACGTCACGGCGGTAGTACGGATAAAGATACTGGTCCATACGCCCGAACGACACCGAGTGACCGTTGGACTCAATTTGCAGAATCAACTGGATGAAGTAGCACAGTTGCAGCGCCTGCCAGAAGGTCTGCGGCGGCTGGTGGGCGATCAAATCGCAGTTTTCCGCTATCGCCAGCAGCTCGTTGCGACGGCTGTCACGCGTCTCTTCGCTCGCCATTTTACGTGCCAGTTCGGCGAAGCGGGTGATGTGGTCACTGACGGCAACCAGCACAATATCAATGGCTTTCAGGAACTGCTCGCCATGCAAATCATCGAGAACGGTCAGGTTAATACGAGAGCGGCGCTCTGCGACTTTTTCCCGCAGACCGTCAATGCCTTTTTCCAGCAGCAGCGGGAAGTTCACCGCCAGGTGCGCATCACCGGAGGTCATGTTGCCTTCGGCTTTGATAATACCGGTTTCCAGCAACCCTTTTTTGCTCATCGGTAAACATGCCGTAGCAGCGGTCCTGAACGGTCTGACCGCGCCACCACGGGCACACGGCATGCAGTACGCGCTTATTCTCTTCACTGACCGCAAAACCTGCACCTGGTCTGTCCGCCAGATCGTCGATCTCTTTTTCAATCCACGAGACGGTGTATTCCGGGAAGATCGGCGCAGCGCGCACTTCGCTTGCCTGGTTGCCGATGATCAACTCGTCGTGTTTGATCCAGATAGTGCGTTTCGCCAGATGATGCGCCAGCGCCAGCGCGCGGCGTACCGGAATCGGCTTGTCCAGGTGCTGCTGGTACATTTCAGTGTAATGCTGCGCGCGTTCGGTACAGACCGGTGGTTTGACGATGTGCACCAGCGCGGTTTTGTGCGCTTTAATGCGGTCGCTGAGCGTATCCAGTTTCAGTTGGGTCATGGGTTTATCCTCGTAAAGTCGCGGTCAAACCTTTCGTGCAGGCGTACTGCTGCGCAAAGGCGAGCAGATCGGGTGCATCCAGCGGCTTATCCGGCGCGTGGTAGGGTTGGTTGAGCAAGTGGTATTTATTGATGCCCAACGTGTGGTAGGGCAAAAAAGTGGATCTCGCTGACGTGCAGTTCGTCGGCGGCAAAATCGGTAATCGCTTTAATGGCCTCTTCATCTGCGTTAAACCCCTGAACCAACGGAACGCGGATGATGATTTTCTTCCCGGCGGCGGCGAGCTTTTTCAGGTTTTCCAGCACGCGTGACGCGCTGCCATTCGTCCATTGTTTAAACGGTGCGTCGGCGACGTGTTTTAAATCCGCAAGGAACAGATCGATCCAGGGCAGTGAAGGTTCAATGTATTTCCACGGCACATGCAGACAGGTTTCCACCGCGGTATGAATGCCCGCCTCGTGACTGGCTTTAAACAGCGACGCGGCCAGCTCTGGCTGCATAAACGGTTCGCCGCCCGAAAGCGTAATACCGCCGCCGCTGCGCTCATAAAAAAGGTTTATCGCGCAGAACGGTGGTCATTATCTCATCCACGCTTTTCACCTCGCCGCAGACGGTCAGCGCCTGAGTGGGGCAACAATCGGTCAGGCGGGCAAGATGCGCGTCAGTGAGTTTTTCGCGATGGATAAGGAGGTCGTTCAGCGCGCGTTCAATGATGCCGGGGGGCGGCCTGGACGCAAAGTTCACAGCCTTCGAGGCACAGACGTGCATCAAACAGCAGGTCATGCGTGCGCGCCCGGCTTTCCGGATTCTGACACCAGCGACAGCCCAGAGAGCATCCTTTAAGGAACACCACGGTGCGGATACCGGGGCCATCGTGTGTAGAATAGCGCTGAATATTGAAAATCATAAACGGCCTCTCTTGTTTCATATAAAGATTAAATAACTTTCGAATGAAAGTTATGTTGACGTGCGTCAACTAACAGAGAGGTTTTGCCGTGGTATCTTTCATTTATGCTAACTAGTCGTTGAGGAATGATTATGGAACTCTACCTGGATACGTCAGACGTAGACGCGGTGAAAGCGCTGGCGCGAATTTTTCCGCTGGCGGGCGTGACCACCAACCCCAGTATTGTTGCGGCGGGGAAAAAACCGCTGGACGTTTTATTGCCACAATTACATGAAGCGATGGGAGGACAGGGCCGCCTGTTTGCTCAGGTGATGGCGACAACGGCACAAGGGATGGTGAGCGATGCGCGCAAACTGCGTGGGATCATTCCTGATATCGTGGTGAAAGTGCCGGTCACTGCGGAAGGTCTGGCGGCGATCAAACTGCTGAAAGAGGAAGGCATCCCGACGCTGGGAACGGCGGTGTACGGTGCGGCACAGGGCCTGCTGTCGGCGCTGGCGGGGGGCGGAGTATGTTGCACCTTACGTGAATCGTGTAGACGCGCAGGGCGGCAACGGTATTCAGACCGTCACCGATTTGCAGAATCTGCTGAAGATGCATGCGCCGCATGCCAAAGTGCTGGCCGCCAGTTTCAAGACGCCGCGTCAGGCGCTGGATTGTCTGCTGGCGGGCTGTGAGTCCATCACCTTACCGCTGGACGTTGCCCGGCAGCTGATTAGCTCCCCGGCTGTTGATGCGGCGGTGGCGAAGTTTGAACACGACTGGCAGAGTGCCTTTGGGCGCACGTCGCTGTAAGTTCCAGGCCGGATAAGGCAACGCCATCATCCGGCAATTCGCACCATCATTGCCTCCTGGCGGCATTGCCTTATCCGGCCTGGAAACCTGGTTAAGCTGATGCTGTTCCACACACCTCGCAGCCCGGATTTCGCATCAACTTCATTTCGCGGAACTGGCAGGTTATGGCGTCGTACATGACGATTTTCCCCGCCGCAGGCTGACCATACTGCGCCAGCAGCTTTATCGCCTCCATTGCCTGGAGCGATCCTATCACCCCAATCAGCGGCGCCATTACTCCGGCTTCCACGCAGGTCAACGCATTTTCACCAAACAGACGGCTCAGACAGCGATAGCAGGGCTCACCTTCTTTGTAGGTAAAGACGGTGACCTGGCCTTCCATGCGGATCGCCGCGCCAGAAATCAGCGGGACTTTTGCCGCATAGCAACCGGCATTGAGCTGGTTACGAATCGTGACGTTATCGGTGCAGTCGAGCACCAGATCGTGTTCGGCGATGAGTGCCTGAAGGGCGGTCTCGTCCAGCAGCGCATTAATCGGGGTGATAGCGACATGCGGATTAATTCGGCTTAACGCGACATGCGCCGACTCCACTTTCGGTTGACCGAGAGTGGCATCGCTGTGCAGCGTCTGGCGTTGCAGATTCGACAACGATACGGTGTCGAAATCGAGCAGCGTCAGATGGCCGACGCCAGCGCTCGCCAGATACTGCGAGGAGGCGCAGCCCAGCCCACCGAGGCCCACAACCAGTACCCTGGCGTCCTTCAGCGCTTCCTGCCCGTCAAAGTCAAAGCCGCGCAAAATGATCTGCCGGTTGTAGCGCAGCATCTCCTGATCGCTGAGTTCTGCCATCACAGGCCTCCGAACAGCGCGTTGAAGGGTTCGACTTCCACCCATTCACCCACTTCGACGCTACCGCGATCGCGCTCCAGCACAATGAAGCAGTTGCCCTGGCTGAAGGAGCTGAAAATATGTGAACCCTGATGGCCTGTGGTGCTCACTTCCAGTTCACCGTTAGCGGTGCGCTGTAGCATGCCGCGCTGGAAATCGAGACGTCCCGGCGTTTTCTTCAGTCGCGAAGCGGTACGTACGCGCTGGCGCGCGGGTAATCCGCTGGCCGTGTTGCCGCTCAGTTTCGCCAGCAGCGGCTGAACCAACTGGTAGAAGGTCAGCGCCGCGGATACCGGGTTGCCCGGCAGACCGCAGAACCAGCTGTTGCGCAGTTTGCCGAAAGCGAACGGTTTGCCAGGTTTGATAGCCAGTTTCCAGAAAGCGATTTCGCCCAGCTCTTCAAGAATGGTTTTGGTGTAATCCGCTTCACCGACCGACACGCCGCCGGAGCTTATCACCACATCCGCCTGACTGTCGGCTTCGATAAACGCCGTGCGCAGGGCGTGCGGATCATCGCGGATGATGCCTAAATTGATTACGTCACAACCCAACTGTTGCAGCATCAGGTGCACGGTCAGGCGGTTGGTATCATAAATCTGACCTTCGCCGAGCGGTTGACCGGGCAGTTGCAGTTCATCGCCCGTCGAGAACAGCGCGACGCGCACTTTACGCACGACCTGGACGTCGGCAATGCCGAGCGATGCCAGTACCGGCAGTTCGCCCGTGGTCAGACGCGTGCCGGCAGGGAAAACCACGGCATTTTGGCTGATATCTTCGCCGCGAAGGCGAATATTTTGCCCGGCGCGGACGTCGGCGGTAAAACGCACGCCATTGTCAGTCTGTTCTGTCTGCTCTTGCATTACCACCGCGTCACATCCCGGCGGCACCGGCGCACCGGTCATAATGCGAATACAGCTCCCCGCAGGCCATTCACCCTGAAACGGCTGACCGGCGAACGCTTTACCGGCGACCGGCAGCGGATGTCCGCTGGCGAGATCGGCCAGGCGTACCGCGTAACCGTCCATCGCTGAGTTATCGAAACCCGGGACGTCCAACGGCGATACCACGTCGGTCGCCAGAATTCGGCCAAAGCACTGCACCAGCGGTAGCGTCTCGACGGCGGTGAGCGGGGTAACACGCGACAACATTTCGGTAAGCGCCGTTTCCAGCGGCATCAGTCCGGCGGTAAATTCCATGAAAACACTCCTGCGGGGCAAAATCGAATCCGTCTATTATGTCAGAAAATGCGAGGGGACTGTATGCCACCTCGGACTTAGGAAGGGTGTGAATGCTTTACATGCGAATCGCATCTTTCTATAGTCAAAAATCGAATCAATAACTCTACAGAATTCTGATATTTGTAGAAGACGGGCGATAAACATGGGCAAAGCAGTTATTGCAATTCACGGCGGCGCAGGGGCGATTGCCCGTGCACAGATGAGCCAGGAGCAGGAGTTACGCTATATCCAGGCGCTTTCCGATATTGTCGACGCCGGGCAAAAGATGCTGGAAGCGGGAGAAAGCGCGCTGGATGTGGTCACTGAAGCCGTGCGACTGCTTGAGGAGTGCCCGCTGTTTAATGCCGGGATCGGCGCGGTGTATACCCATGACGAGACCCATGAACTGGATGCCTGCGTTATGGATGGCAATACCCTGAAAGCCGGAGCGGTGGCGGGCGTCAGCCATCTGCGTAACCCGATCCTCGCGGCCCGACTGGTGATGGAGCGTAGCCCGCATGTCATGATGATCGGCGCGGGGGGCAGAAAAATTTGCGGCCTCAGAAGGGATGGCGCTGGTCTCTGCGGATCTCTTTTCCACGCCGGAACGTTATCAACAACTGCTGGCCGCGCGCTCAAGTGGGGAGACCGTGCTGGATCACAGCGGCGCACCGCTGGACGAAGGCAAGAAAATGGGCACCGTGGGCGCAGTGGCGCTGGATTTACACGGCAACCTCGCGGCGGCGACATCGACTGGCGGCATGACCAACAAATTACCTGGCCGCGTCGGCGATAGTCCGCTCGTCGGCGCGGGCTGCTATGCCAATAACGCCAGCGTGGCGGTCTCCTGCACCGGCACGGGCGAAGTGTTTATCCGTGCGCTGGCGGCTTACGATATTGCTGCGTTGATGGATTACGGCGGTCTGAGCTTATCGGAAGCCTGTGAGCGGGTAGTGATGGAGAAGTTACCGGCGCTGGGCGGCAGCGGCGGGCTGATCGCCATCGATCATGAGGGAAATGTGGCCTTGCCGTTTAATTGCGAAGGAATGTATCGCGCCTGGGGTTATGCCGGGGATACACCAACGACCGGAATTTACCGGGAAAAAGGGGACACCGTTGCCACACAGTGATGCGCTTGACGCCAGCGACGTGCTGGCCGTCAGCAATCTGAATATCGCTTTTCAACAGGACCAGCAGCGCACTGAGGCAGTGCGGGACCTGTCATTTCGTCTCAGGCGTGGCGAGACGCTGGCGATTGTCGGTGAATCTGGTTCAGGAAAATCGGTCACCGCGCTGTCGCTGATGCGACTGATTGAACAGTCCGGCGGCGAGGTGCAGTGCGAGCAGATGCTGCTGCGTCGTCGGAACCGCGAGGTGATTGAGCTGGGCGAACAGAGTACGTCGCAGCTTCAGCGGATCCGGGGCGCCGATATCGCTATGATCTTCCAGGAACCGATGACGTCACTCAACCCGGTGTTTACCGTAGGTGAGCAGATAGCCGAGTCCATCCGCCTGCATCAGGGGGGCTGGGCGTGAAGAGGCAATGGCGGAGGCAAAGCGGATGCTCGATCAGGTTCGCATTCCGGAGGCGAAAGCCATTCTTTCGCGCTATCCACACCAGCTTTCCGGCGGTATGTGCCAGCGGGTGATGATTGCGATGGCGCTCTCGTGTCGCCCGGCGGTGCTGATTGCCGATGAACCGACAACCGCGCTGGACGTCACGATTCAGGCGCAAATCCTGCAACTGATCAAAGTCCTGCAACAAGAGATGTCGATGGGGGGTGATTTTCATCACTCATGATATGGGCGTGGTTGCGGATGTCGCCGATCGTGTGCTGGTGATGTATCAGGGCGAAGGGGTGGAGACCGGCACTGTGGAACAGATTTTCCGCTCGCCGCAGCATCCTTACACGCAGTCATTACTGGCGTCGGTACCGCAACTTGGGGCGATGAAAGGTCTCCCTTATCCGCGCCGTTTCCCGCTGTTCTCCCTGAACGCGCCGGAAAAGCATGAGCGGCCTGTCGATCAAAATACGGTGGTCGAGGGTGAACCCATTTTGCAGGTACGCAACCTGGTGACGCGCTTTCCGTTACGCAGCGGGCTTCTGAATCGGGTGACCCGCGAGGTGCATGCGGTGGAAAATGTCAGCTTTGATCTCTGGCCCGGCGAGACGCTGTCGCTGGTCGGTGAGTCCGGCTGCGGCAAATCCACGACGGGGCGTGCGCTATTGCGGCTGGTGGAATCGCAGTCCGGAGAGATTATTTTTGACGGTCAGCGAATCGATACGCTGCCCGACAGTCAATTGCAGCCCTTGCGCCGTAATATTCAGTTTATTTTTCAGGATCCCTACGCTTCGCTCGACCCACGGCAAACCGTGGGTTATTCCATCATGGAACCGCTGCGCGTCCACGGACTGTTGCAGGGTAAGGCGGCGGCGGAGCGCGTGGCGTGGCTGCTGGAGCGCGTCGGGTTGAAACCTGAACATGCGTGGCGCTACCCGCATGAGTTTTCTGGCGGGCAGCGTCAGCGAATCTGTATTGCCCGTGCGCTGGCGCTCAACCCCAAAGTCGTTATTGCCGATGAATCGGTCTCCGCGTTGGATGTGTCGATTCGCGGACAAATTATCAACCTGCTGCTCGATTTGCAGCGGGAACTGGGGATCGCCTGGCTGTTCATCTCACATGACATGGCCGTCGTTGAACGGATCAGCCACCGCGTTGCGGTGATGCACATGGGACAGATCGTTGAGATCGGCCCGCGCGCCGCGTTGTTTGAGGATCCACAGCATCCGTATACCCGTAAGCTCATGGCGGCGGTTCCGGTTGCCGATCCCGGACATCACCGCCCGCAGCAGGTACTGCTGTCGGACGATCTGCCGAGTAACATTTACCGGCGCGGCGAAGCGCCAGCACCTGTTTCATTGCAGTTAGTCGGGCCCGGACATTATGTCGCGCGTCCACAACGAGAAAATGCGCTATCGCGTTTATAACATTCAGGCAGGGTTCAGGAGAAAAAAGATGACAAAATTGCTCGCCCGACATTGGCTGTTGGCATTAGGCGCGACGACCGCGCTGGCAGCGTCCCCGGCGTTTGCCGCAAAAGATGTAGTGGTCGCGGTGGGGTCCAACTTCACCACGCTCGACCCGTATGACGCGAATGACACCTTATCGCAGCAGGTGGCAAAATCGTTTTATCAGGGGCTGTTTGGCCTGGATAAAGAGATGAAGCTGAAGAACGTGCTGGCGGAGAGCTATACCGTCTCTGACGACGGCCTGGTATATACCCTTAAACTGCGTCAGGGGGTGAAATTCCAGGACGGTACCGATTTTAACGCCGAAGCGGTGAAAATTAACCTCGATCGCGCCAGCGATCCCGCCAATAGCCTCAAGCGTTATAACCTGTATAAAAACATCGCCAAAACAGAGGCTGTCGATCCCGCGACGGTAAAAATTACTCTGAAGCAGCCGTTCTCCGCGTTTATTAATATCCTGGCGCACCCGGCAACGGCGATGATCTCACCAGCTGCCCTGGCGAAATACGGTAAAGAGATTGGCTTCCATCCGGTTGGCACGGGTCCGTACACGCTGGATACCTGGAATCAAACCGATTTTGTGAAGGTGAAGAAATTTGCCGGTTACTGGCAACCGGGATTACCGAAGCTGGATAGCATCACCTGGCGTCCGGTCACCGATAACAATACCCGTGCGGCGATGCTGCAAACCGGGGAAGCACAGTTTGCTTTCCCGATCCCCTACGAGCAGGCGGCGCTGTTAGAGAAAAACAAAAATCTGCAACTGGTCGCCAGTCCATCGATCATGCAGCGTTACATCAGCATGAACGTGACGCAAAAGCCGTTCGACAATCCCAAAGTCCGCGAGGCATTAAACTACGCTATCAACCGTCAGGCGCTGGTGAAAGTGGCGTTTGCCGGCTATGCGACCCCGGCGACCGGCGTGGTGCCGCCGTCGATTGCTTATGCGCAAAGCTACGCGCCCTGGCCTTACGATCCGGCAAAAGCCCGTGAACTGCTGAAAGAAGCGGGTTATCCGAACGGTTTTAGCACTACGCTGTGGTCATCGCACAATCACAGTACCGCCCAGAAAGTGTTGCAGTTTACCCAACAGCAGCTGGCGCAGGTGGGGGTTAAAGTGCAGGTGACGGCGATGGATGCCGGTCAGCGCGCGTCGGAGGTTGAGGGCAAAGGGCAGAAAGAGAGCGGTGTGAGAATGTTCTACACTGGCTGGTCGGCCTCGACCGGTGAAGCAGACTGGGCATTGTCGCCGCTGTTTGCCTCGCAAAACTGGCCGCCAACCCTGTTTAACACCGCGTTCTACAGCAATCCGCAGGTTGACAGTGATCTTGCCGATGCGCTGAAAACGACCGATTCGCAAGAAAAAGCGCGCCTGTACAAAGCGGCACAGGATATCGTCTGGAAAGAGTCGCCGTGGATCCCGCTGGTGGTGGAAAAACTGGTTTCGGCGCACAGTAACAAACTGACTGGTTTCTGGATCATGCCAGATACGGGATTCAGCTTTGATGATGCAGATTTGAAATAAGCCACAGCGGAAACCGGATGCTTAACTATATCCTCAAACGCCTGCTGGGGTTGATTCCAACCCTGTTCATCGTTGCGGTGCTGGTGTTTTTATTTGTTCACCTGTTGCCCGGTGACCCGGCGCGGCTGATTGCCGGGCAGGAAGCCGACTCGCAGGTGATTGAACTGGTTCGTCAGCAACTCGGTCTCGACCGGCCGCTGCACATTCAGTTCTGGCATTACATGACAAACGTGCTGCAGGGCGATTTTGGCCTTTCGATGGTTTCCCGTCGGCCGGTCTCGGAGGAGATCGCCAGCCGGTTTATGCCGACGCTGTGGCTGACGTTGACCAGTATGATCTGGGCCGTTCTGTTCGGCATGGCGGCGGGAATTGTCGCGGCGGTATGGCGTAATCGCTGGCCGGATCGCCTCAGCATGACGCTGGCCGTTACCGGGATCTCCTTTCCGGCGTTCGCGCTGGGGATGCTGTTAATGCAGGTGTTCTCCGTGGAGTTAGGCTGGTTGCCGACCGTCGGCGCTGATAGCTGGCAGCACTATATTCTGCCGTCTGTCACCCTTGGCGCGGCGGTGGCCTCAGTGATGGCGCGCTTTACCCGCGCCTCATTTGTCGATGTGCTCAGTGAAGATTATATGCGCACCGCCCGGGCGAAAGGGGTCAGCGAAACCTGGGTGGTGCTCAAGCATGGGCTGCGCAATGCGATGATACCGGTCGTCACCATGATGGGGTTACAGTTTGGCTTTTTGCTCGGCGGGTCTATCGTGGTCGAAAAGGTCTTCAACTGGCCCGGTCTCGGCCGTCTGCTGGTGGACTCCGTAGAGATGCGCGATTATCCGGTGATTCAGGCGGAAGTCCTGTTGTTTTCACTGGAATTTATACTTATCAATTTAGTGGTGGATGTGCTGTATGCCGCCATTAACCCGGCTATCAGGTACAAGTAAGGATGCGATTACTTAACTGGCGCCGTCAGGCGATTTTAGATGCCATGCCCATGGTGAAACCCGAACGGGTACGCACGCCGTGGCACGAATTCTGGCGACGTTTTCGTCGTCAGCATGTGGCGTTGATAGCAGGCCTGTTTGTGCTGCTGCTGATCCTGGTGGCAATCTTCGCCCGCTGGCTGACGCCATTCGATGCGGAAAACTATTTCGATTACGACAGGCTGAATGACGGGCCGTCGATGATGCACTGGTTCGGTGTGGATTCGCTGGGCAGAGATATCTTCAGCCGCGTGCTGGTGGGTGCGCAAATTTCGCTGGCGGCAGGGGTATTTGCAGTATTGATTGGCGCGGCTATTGGCACCGTACTGGGGCTGCTGGCAGGTTACTATGAAGGCTGGTGGGATCGGGTCATCATGCGCATCTGCGACGTGCTGTTCGCGTTTCCGGGTATCCTGCTGGCGATTGCCGTGGTCGCGGTGTTAGGTAGCGGCATTGCCAACGTGATAATCGCGGTGGCGATCTTCTCGATCCCGGCATTTGCGCGTCTGGTGCGCGGCAATACGCTGGTGCTGAAACGCCAGACGTTTATCGAATCGGCGCGCAGCATTGGCGCCAGCGATGCGACCATTATTTTCAGTCATATCCTGCCTGGGACCGTCTCGTCGATTGTGGTCTTTTTTTACTATGCGTATTGGCACGTCGATCATCTCTGCGGCAAGTCTGTCGTTTCTGGGGCTGGGCGCACAGCCGCCGACGCCGGAGTGGGGCGCGATGCTGAATGAAGCGCGGGCGGATATGGTGATTGCGCCGCATGTGGCGCTGTTCCCGGCGGTGGCGATTTTCCTGACGGTACTGGCGTTTAATCTGTTAGGCGATGGCCTGCGCGACGCGCTTGACCCGAAAATAAAAGGATAAACTGTAGGCCTGATAAGACGCGCTGGCGTCATCATCAGGCATTGCCGGATGGCGGCATAAATGCCGTATCCGGCCTGGGTCAATGAGAGTTAAGCGCGGGTGCCCCACAGATCATATTCGTCGGCGTTTTCCACTTTCACGCGGATCACATCGCCCGGCTTCACGTTGGTTTCGCCATTCAAATAGACCGCACCGTCGATTTCCGGAGCATCGGCCATGCTACGACCAATCGCGCCTTCTTCGTCGACTTCATCGACAATGACCAGAATTTCGCGGCCCACTTTTTCCTGCAAACGCTCAGCGGAGATCTGTTGTTGCAGTTGCATAAAGCGGTTCCAGCGCTCCTCTTTCACCTCTTCCGGTACCTGATCCGGCAGCGCATTGGCGCCAGCGCCTTCTACCGGGCTGTATTTGAAACAACCTACGCGGTCGAGACGCGCTTCTTGCAGGAAGTCGAGCAGCATCTGGAAATCGTCTTCTGTTTCACCCGGGAAGCCCACAATAAACGTCGAGCGCAGGGTCAGCTCCGGACAGATTTCGCGCCATTGCTTGATGCGCGCCAGCTGGCGGTCAACCGAGCCGGGGCGCTTCATCAGTTTGAGAATGCGCGGGCTGGCGTGCTGAAGCGGAATATCCAGGTATGGCAGGATCTTACCTTCCGCCATCAGCGGGATCACGTCATCAACATGCGGATACGGGTAGACGTAATGCAGACGCGTCCAGATACCCAGTTTAGACAGCTGTTCACACAGGCTGACCATGCTGGTTTTCACCGGCTCACCGTTATAGAACCCGGTGCGATGCTTCACGTCCACGCCATAGGCGGAGGTGTCCTGAGAAATCACGAGGATCTCTTTCACACCGGCATCGACCAGACGCTTTGCTTCGCTCAGCACATCACCAATTGGACGGCTGACCAGATCGCCGCGCATGGAAGGAATGATGCAGAAGGTGCAGCGATGGTTGCAGCCTTCTGAAATTTTCAGGTAGGCGTAATGACGTGGGGTCAGCTTCACGCCCTGTTCCGGCACCAGGCTCAGGAACGGATTGTGCTTTGGTTTTGGCACGTAGTGGTGAACGTGTTCCAGAACCTGTTCATAGCTGTGCGGCCCGGTGATCTCCAGCACTTTTGGATGGACTTCACGGATCTGATCTTCTTTCGCGCCCAGACAGCCAGTGACGATCACCTTGCCGTTTTCGTTCAGCGCTTCGCCAATGGCTTCCAGGGATTCCTGCACGGCGCTGTCGATAAAACCGCAGGTGTTAACGATCACCATATCGGCATCATCGTAGCTCGGGACGACATCGTAGCCTTCGGTACGCAGTTCAGTCAGGATACGTTCCGAATCGACGAGGTTTTTCGGACAACCGAGGGAAACGAAGCCGATTTTCGGCTGGTGGGTTACTTTGCTCATAGCTTAAAAATTGTTCAGTTATTGGAATGTTCAGGGCAGGGATTCTACAGAGTTCCGTGCAAAAATTGTATCGCAATCTCACCCGATGAGTCAGGGCGGTCTGCACCAGCTTATATATAGATTGTAAATTATGTTAATTCCGAGTGAATTATTGATCTCAGGCATCAATTAGTACAAAAAATAGCCATACTATAGTGTTGCACCATGGCTGGAAGAGGAGGAACGAAGTATGTTCGTTGACAGACTGAGAACCGATCTGCTGAATAAGCTTATCAACGCCAGGATTGACCTCGCTGCGTATCTGCAGCTAAGGATGGCGAAAGGATACATGTCAGTCAGCGAGAATGATCATCTACGTGAGAACTTTTTCGAACTGAACCGCGAGCTGCACGATAAATCGTTGCGCTTGAACCTGCATCTCGATCAGGAAGAGTGGGATGCTTTGCATCATGCCGAAGGCGCACTCGCCGCTGCGGCGGTGTGCCTGATGAGCGGACACCATGACTGTCCGACTTTTATTGCCGTCAATGCAGAAAAACTCAATTCCTGCCTGACAACGTTAACGCTGAGCATTCAGAGTCTGCAGGCTCATTCAACACTTGAAGATGCCTGATTTCCGGGGGGAGGCGACTCCCCCTTTGTCGTTAAGTTTTTGTAAAAATGGCTCCGCGACGTTCCTCGCTGACTACGCTTTAACCAGAGTCAACAAGGAGGCGCTATGCATCGCTCGCTTATCCCCTTAATTCCATTGATCGTTTCCCCCTGGTTTGCTCAGGCAAAAACGCCTGCGGTGACTGTTGAGGTGCTGCAAACCAAACTTGACCACCCGTGGGCGCTAGCCTTTTTGCCGGGCGACAACGGCATGCTGATCACCCTGAAGGGCGGCCAGTTGCGTCACTGGCAGTCAGGAAAAGGGCTTTCTGATCCGCTGCCTGGCGTACCACAGGTGTGGGCAAACGGGCAGGGCGGCCTGCTGGACGTGGCGCTGGCACCGGACTTTAGTCACTCCCGGCGCGTCTGGCTTAGTTTTGCGCAGGCTGATGCAGAGGGAAAAGCAGGAACCGCGGTGGGCTTTGGTCGACTCAGCGATGATCTTTCGCGGCTGGAAAACTTCCAGACCGTTTTCCGCCAGATGCCAAAATTGTCAACAGGCAATCATTTCGGCGGGCGACTGGTGTTTGACGGCAAGGGGCACCTGTTCATCGGGCTGGGGGAAAACAACCAACGGCCGACGGCGCAGGATCTCGACAAACTGCAGGGTAAAGTGGTGCGTCTGACCGATGAGGGAAAAATCCCGGCGGACAATCCGTTTGTTAATCAGCCGGGCGCGCGCCCGGAAATCTGGTCTTATGGGATCCGCAATCCGCAGGGGATGGCGATGAATCCGTGGAGCGGAGTGCTGTGGCTTAACGAGCACGGGCCACGCGGCGGAGATGAGATCAATATCCCCGAAAAAGGCAAAAACTACGGCTGGCCGCTGGCGACCTGGGGCATCAACTACAGCGGGCTGAAAATCCCGGAAGCGCAGGGTGAAAAGGTGGCAGGCACTGAACAGCCCATTTTCTACTGGCAGAAATCACCTGCCGTTAGTGGGATGGCCTTTTATAACCACAACACCTTTCCTCAGTGGCGGCAGAAACTGTTTATTGGCGCGCTAAAAGACCAGGATGTCATTGTGATGAGCGTAAACGGTAATAAAGTGACGGAAGAGGGGCGCATTCTGGGTGAACGAAATCAACGCATCCGCGACGTGCGCATCGGGCCCGACGGCTATTTGTATGTCTTAACCGACGAGTCCGACGGCGAGTTACTCAAAGTTAGCCCGCGTACCTGAGCGGCTTAGCTGACCGGGATCATGACTGTTTTACGAAACGCCGGGCGCTCGCTGAGCTGTTGATACCAGCGCTCAAGATGCGGACGCGGTGTCCATGTCAGTCCTACATTGAACAAGTTATAGACGAACGGCGCGATGGCGATATCGCCGGTGCCAAACGCTTTACCCGAGAACCAGGGCTGGTCGGCCAGCGCCGCATCGAGGATTGCAAACAGCTTGTCGCACTGCTTCGCGCCTGCATCAATAGCGGCCTGATCGCGCTGTTCCGGCGGCGTTCTCACTAAACCAAACAGTACCACGCGGTGTGCCGGACTTAAGGTCTGATTCGCCCAGTCCATCCATTTTTCGCCTTCCGCCCGACGTGCCGGGGATTCGACCCACAGGCGTTTTTGTCCATACTGCGCCGCCAGGTAACGCACGATGGCGTTGGATTCCCACAGCAACAGGTCGCTTTCATCATCACGTAACAATGGCACCAGACCGTTCGGGTTCATCGCCAGATACTCGGTATCATGGTTCAGGCCAAACTGTCCTCCGGCGAGGATATGGTTAAACGGCAATTCCAGTTCTTCGAGTGTCCATAACACTTTCTTGACGTTGGTTGAGTTATTCCGGCCCCACAGCGTAATCATAATTACCCCTCAAAAAATGGACAGCCTAAAGGCTGTGTTCACTCCACATGGTGAGATAAACCCAACATTTACGCAACAGCGAACAAAAAATTCCTCATCCCAGCAGCACAGCGGGGGGGGGTTATTGCATAAACTTTAAAAACTTTACCAACTTACGGTTCCCTTACGCTTCTTAGTGCGTTATTACTCACCGCACTTATTATACGGTGGTATGACGTATATTTTTTGAATGGATACTCGGGTGGCATTTATGACGCAATACGTTTCTTCCCTTCGTAATTTCGCAGCGGGTTCAGCCCTTTTATTTCTCTTTGCGCCAACGGTGATGGCGGCGGAACAGACCATTGAACCGCCAGGCATCGATGCGCGAGCATGGATTTTAATGGACTACGCCAGCGGTAAAGTGCTGGCGGAAGGCAATGCCGACGAAAAACTGGATCCCGCCAGTCTGACGAAAATCATGACCAGCTACGTGGTAGGACAGGCCCTCAAGGCGGGCAAAATTAAACTGACCGACATGGTGACGATAGGCAAAGACGCCTGGGCGACCGGCAACCCGGCGCTGCGCGGCTCCTCGGTGATGTTCCTGAAGCCTGGCGATCAGGTGGCGGTTTCTGATCTCAACAAAGGGGTGATTATTCAGTCTGGCAACGACGCCTGTATCGCACTTGCGGACTACGTCGCGGGCAGTCAGGAGTCGTTCATCGGTCTGATGAATGGCTATGCAAAACGACTCGGGTTGACGAACACCACCTTCCAGACGGTACATGGCCTGGATGCGCCAGGGCAGTTCAGCACCGCGCGTGATATGGCGCTGCTGGGCAAGGCACTGATCCACGATGTGCCGGAAGAGTATGCGATCCATAAAGAGAAAGAGTTCACTTTTAACAAAATTCGCCAGCCCAACCGTAACCGTCTGCTGTGGAGTTCTAATCTCAACGTTGATGGCATGAAGACGGGCACCACAGCGGGGGGCCGGATATAACCTGGTCGCGTCGGCGACTCAGGGCGATATGCGGTTAATTTCGGTGGTGCTAGGCACCAAAACCGACCGTATTCGTTTTAATGAATCAGAAAAATTGCTGACCTGGGGCTTTCGCTTCTATGAAACCGTAACGCCAATCAAGCCGGATGCCACCTTTGTGACCCAGCGCGTCTGGTTTGGTGACAAGAGTGAGGTGAATTTGGGGGGCGGGCGAAGCCGGCTCGGTGACCATTCCGCGCGGTCAACTGAAAAACCTGAAGGCCAGCTTCACGCTGACCGAACCGCAGCTCACTGCGCCGCTGAAAAAAGGTCAGGTGGTCGGGACGATTGACTTCCAGTTGAACGGCAAGTCGATTGAGCAGCGTCCGCTGATCGTGATGGAAGCGGTCGAAGAGGGCGGCTTCTTTGGCCGGATGTGGGATTTCGTGCTGATGAAATTCCATCAGTGGTTTGGTAGCTGGTTCTCTTAATCGTTTGTGGATTGCCGGATAGCGCTGACGCCTGTCCGGCAAATTGCGATTAGTACATCAGCTTTATCCGTTGTGCTTTGGCGAAGCTGACAAATTCATCGTCAGGGCAGCAGTCGCTGATGACCGCGTCAAAATGTGTTAAATCTCCCATCCGCGCCGGACGGACCTTGCCAAATTTGCTGTGATCGACGACCAGCACGTGATACTGGGCCATCGACATCGCCCAGTGTTTCACCGGTAATTCTTCCAGATTAAAACAGGTCGCTCCCTTGCTGATGTGAATGCCCGCCGCCGAATAGAAGGCGATATCCGGACAGAGACTACTGAGTGTTTCGCGGGTATCAAGCGGTTTGAAAATGGCATTACTGGCATGGAATTCGCCGCCAGAGAGGATCGCCCGACACAACGGTTTTTCCTGCAAAGCCAGAAACGTATTCAGAGAGTAACAGACGGCGGTAAACGGGATTTCGTTATCGATTGCTTCAATAATCCACGGCGTCGTGGTCCCACAGTCAAAAAACAGCGTCTGATGTGGCTGCACCAGGCTTGCCGCCAGTTGTGATGCGCGACGCTTTTCTTCGACCAGACGGGATTTTTGATCGCTGAGCAGATAGTGGCTGGCGCTGCGGGGTTCCAGCACAATATAGCCACCGAGCAGCACCACCGGCGCGCTGTTGTTATTCAGGTCGCGGCGAATGGTCATTTCAGAGACGCCCAGCAGGGTCGCGGCTTCCTTAAGATGGAGTTTGTCGCTGCGTTTCAGTGCCTGCAGCAATTGACCAATGCGCTCTTCGCGACGTGTTTCCATAATTCCCCTGGATGAATAATTAAGCGCTCTGTCCGCTACAGAGCGCTTAATATTACTCTTTTTTCCTTCGTCTAGTCACGCACCCAGCCTTTACGAATCGGCAGGGCGAAGCAGATGCGGTAACAGTGTTGCAGGCCACGATAGAGGGCCGGACCGAATTTTTGCCAGATCATCTGCGCGCTCAGGCAGCCGATCATTCCCGCCAGCAGTCCGCCGAGCATGTCGAGCGGCCAGTGCACGCCAAGATAGACCCGGGACCAGGCGATAGTGACGGCCAGCGCCATCAACAGCACGCCGGACCAGAGACGATGCCAGAACAAAAACGCCAGCGCGAAGGTAAATATCACCGTGCCGTGATCGCTGGGGAACGAGTCATCTGCCGCATGCTGGAGAAAATGGTAGCCAATGTGATCGGCAAACGGACGATCGTGCGGGAACAGATGTCCCATTACCCATGACACCAGCAGGCTGACCACCAGTGCCATCGACATTTTGACGATCATCTGCCGCTGCGCGCAAACCTGTTCACGCGGTCCCCACAGCCAGAGAACAACGGCTAACAGCGGGACGATATTGATGAGATCTCTGGCGATAAAAATGGCGAGGGAAATCATCCACGATGCCGAGTCCGGCGTGGCATTGATTAAGTAGAAAAGCGAATAGTTAATATTTTCCAGCATAGCATTCAGACTCAGTACGTTTAATGAATTTCCAGGCAGGCTGAGAGTAAAAGTGTCTGTCCACGGGGTAAAGAGGGATTATCTTATTTACCTGTAAAATGAAGGTGTTTCAGACACCGCCTGAACTTTTTCACTCAGAGTAACCGCCTTAACTTAGATTAACCTTAAACACAGGGCCGGTTTGTAAGTGTGGGTAAAAATGTGCGCATTTTGCTTTTACCACGCATAATTCACTATCTCAGGTGAGGCACTTTCATTACACTTTGCGCGATTTTTTATTGTCGAAGAGATTGCATGCAAAACCGTTTACAACAAGGTGCCCGTCTTGGGCGTCAGGCGCTGCTTTTCCCTCTCTGTCTGGTGCTCTACGAATTCTCCACCTACATTGGCAACGATATGATCCAACCCGGCATGCTGGCGGTGGTGGAGCAGTATCAGGCGGGGATAGACTGGGTGCCCACCTCCATGACCGCTTATCTGGCAGGCGGCATGTTTTTGCAATGGTTGTTAGGACCGTTGTCGGACCGTATTGGTCGTCGTCCGGTGATGTTAGCGGGCGTGGTGTGGTTTATTGTCACCTGCCTGGCGACGCTGCTGGCGCAAAATATTGAACAATTTACGCTGTTGCGCTTTTTACAGGGCATTAGCCTGTGCTTTATTGGCGCGGTAGGTTATGCGGCCATTCAGGAATCCTTCGAGGAGGCGGTGTGTATCAAAATCACTGCTCTGATGGCGAACGTCGCGCTGATAGCACCTCTGTTGGGACCGCTGGTCGGGGCTGCATGGGTGCATGCCCTCCCGTGGGAAGGCATGTTTGTCATGTTTGCGGCACTGGCGGCAATCGCGTTCTTTGGCCTGCAGCGAGCGATGCCGGAGACCGCCACGCGGATCGGCGAACCGCTGTCCCTTAAGGCTCTGGGTAGCGACTACAGGCAGGTTCTGAAAAATGGGCGTTTTGTCGCCGGGGCGTTGGCGCTGGGGTTCGTCAGCCTGCCGCTGCTGGCCTGGATTGCTCAGTCACCGATTATTATCATTAGCGGCGAGCAGTTGAGTAGCTATGAGTACGGCCTGCTTCAGGTGCCGATTTTCGGCGCGTTAATTGCCGGCAACCTTGTGCTGGCACGCCTGACGTCGAGGCGCACGGTACGCTCGCTCATCATCATGGGCGGCTGGCCGATTGTGCTGGGACTGCTCATCGCCGCGGCGGCCACCGTCGTCTCGTCCCATGCGTATCTGTGGATGACGGCGGGGCTGAGCGTTTACGCCTTTGGCATCGGTGTGGCCAACGCCGGACTGGTGCGCCTGACGCTGTTCGCCAGCGACATGAGTAAAGGCACGGTCTCTGCGGCGATGGGAATGCTGCAAATGCTGATCTTTACCGTTGGGATTGAGCTGAGTAAGCATGCTTATCTGCTCGGCGGGAATGGGCTGTTCAGCTTGTTTAATCTGGCGAGCGGCATTTTGTGGCTGCTGCTGATGATCATATTCCTGAAAGATAAGCGGGTCGGCAATACGCGGGAAGGGTAATGGCGACATTGTTGGTCCGCTAAGCGCACCGCCATCAGGCAATAAAGCCGGATGGCGGTGTAAATACCTTAGCCTGCTGAATGACGCGAGTCGTTGTTAATTAAACGGAGCTTCGTGCTTCAGGACGCAATCAATGATGTCCAGCACACCTTCTTTATTGTTCGATCCCGCACGGTATTTCGCGGCCTTCGCAATCGCATCCGCCGCATTTTCCATTGCAAAACTGAAGCCCGCCTGGCGCAACATTTCAATATCATTTCCGCCATCACCAAACACCACGACTTCACTATCGTCAATCCCCCCAACGTTGCTGGAGCAGGCGCAGTCCGTTTGCTTTATGCACGCCGGGGATAATGAGATCAATGCTGCCATAGCCGGTGTGAACAGGCACCATGATATCGCCAATGGCGTCGTGCAGCGCTTGCTGAACATCCGGGATCCGATCGTCAGAGATGTTCAGGCCAAATTTGAAAAACACATCATTGATGTTGTTAAAGTTATCCACGAACTCAAGGCGGTGGTAATACATGCCTGCAGTGGCTTTCATCTCGTCGTTGTATTCTTTCAGGGTATAAGCGCTGTTTTTGCCGCAGGCGATGATCTCTACATCAGCGCGTGCCAGCAAATGATCGACAATGGCGGTAAAGTCCGACTTCGGCAGATCGCCATTGAAGATATCCTCACCTTCGCTTACCACCCAACCACCGTTTTCGGCAACGAATGAGATTTCATGGGCAATCTCAGGAAAGAAAGAGATGAGCTGGTAATACTGGTTGCCGCTGGCAACGACAAAACGAATGCCCTGTGCCTTCATTTGCTGATACTGCGCCAGAAAGCGTTCGCGATTGTAGGTCTTTTGATCGCTCAGAAAGGTGCCATCCATATCGACTGCAATTAACTTAATACTCATTTATCCCTTCTCCATTGCAGATTGCGTAGTTGAATTTGGTTTGGCAACGGCTCTGGCGACAACGGCTGCCAGCAGCACCAGCGCCAGCACCACCAGCATGGCGCTGCGTAAGCCGTAGTGCTCACCGAGGTAACCCAGCAGCGGAGGGCCAACGAGAAACGCCAGATAACCGGTGGTGGCTACGACGCTGACACGCGTCGGTGCATCCGGGCCAGTGTCGCTGGCGGCTGAAATAGTTAACGGGAAGCCGAGTGATGCCCCCCAGGCCCCACAACACGACAGAGACGCCCGCCACCCAGGCGCTGTCGACGAAAATAATCAGACCAATACCGAGTGCACCCATCAGGGCGCTGGCCCGTACCACCGCCACACGGCTGTAACGGTCAATAAACCAGCCGCCGGTAAAGCGCCCCACGGTCATCCCGAGCGTAAAGCCTGCATAAATCAGGGAGCCGGATGTCGGGCTAAACCCATGACCGTCAACCATCAGCAGCGGCAACCAGTCGTTAGCGGAGCCTTCGGCAAACGCCATCGCCAGCACGACAACGCCAATCAGCAGCAACTGGATATCACGCCAGAAGGGGACGCCTTTCTCTTCGTGATGAGAACCGTCGCGGGCGTTTTTGCCCGTCCCGTCAGGGATCGCTTTGATCGCAATAAATATCGGCGCAATCGCCACCAGCGAGGCCAGCACAATATGTGTGGTTGCCGCGACGCCAAAAGCGGTAAGCGCCATCCCAACACCAGCCCCTGCAAGGGTGCCGAAACTGTAAAAACCGTGCATCATCGGCAGTACGGTTTTGTTCAGTTCACGTTCTACGGCGGCGCCTTCGACATTTATCGCCACTTCAGCAGAGCCAAAGCTGGCCCCGAACACACCTAAACCCAGGGCAAACAGAACGGGAGACGTTAGCCATAACGCCAGACTCAACACCAGCATTCCTGCCACCGCGCAGGACATCGTGGTGCGAATCACTTTTCGCGTGCCAAATCGTTTCACCAGCCAGGCCGAACAAAGAATGCCGCTCATCGAGCCGATGGAAAGTCCAAACAGCACCGCGCCCATCTCTGCCGTCGAAACAGACAACGTGTCCCGAATAGCAGGCGTTCGCGTGGCCCAGGACGCCATTAGCAGACCGGGTATAAAAAAAGAACATAAACAGCGCCCAGGTACGACGTTGCAGGGCTTTGCGTGAGGAAGTCAATGTCATCAGGGAAGCACCAGAAGTACAACAATAGCGACAACACTAGCAAGTTTGTGTACATTTGTACATAAATCAGAAGGGGAATTTATGAGCAGACGACCAAACGATCCGCAGCGTCGGGAAAGGATACTTCAGGCCACTCTGGAGACAATTGCTGAGCATGGGATCAGTGCTGTAACGCATCGTAAAATCGCCAGCTGTGCAGGGGTTCCCCTGGGATCCATGACGTATTACTTCGAGGGTATGGACTCGTTGATTGAAGAGGCGTTCACGCGTTTTACGTGCGATATGGTGCAGCAATATCGTGATTTTTTTGCCGGGGTGACCGGACCGGAAATGGCCTGCGAATCGATCACCACCCTCATTTACAGTTCAGAAGTGACGACGCCGCGTAATATGGAGCTGATGTATCAGCTGTACGCGATGATGAACCGTAAACCGACGCTAAGAAGTGTGATGCAGGACTGGATGCAAACCAGCCAGAGAACGCTTGAGCAGTGGTTTGATCCTATTACCGCACGTGCGCTGGACGCCTTTATTGAAGGGATGACGCTACATTTTGTCACCGACCGGACGCCGATGACGCGTGAAGAGATCCTGCAAATAGTGAAACGCATTGCCGGGTAAAGGGAGAGTTATCCGGTTCTTCGCGGGTGTAATACCTGTTTTCAGGCAACAAAAAAACCCATCAACCTTGAACCAAAACGGCGGGGTTGATGGGCTCCACAAATTGGGGACATCAAAGAAAAGCAGTGGCAATAGTTATGACTGACGCCTTGAGGAAAAGTTCTGTGTATTTGCAAAAAATTTTCACTTAAGGGCTAACTTCAGTTTTATCCTAAGCCTGGCCAGATGATGATGATAAGTGTCCCCGCCAGCGTCAGCAGCACGTTGGCTATCGCGTAGGTGCCTGCGTAACCGAGCGCCGGGATGTTGCTGCGTGCGGTATCGCTGATAATTTCCATTGCCGGTGCGCAGGTCCGTGCGCCCATCATGGCGCCAAAAAAGGAGTGCCCGGTTCATGCGCAGAACATAGGCGCCGAACAGGAAGCAAATGATTACCGGCACCAGGCTGACGACCAGTCCGGCGATCAGCATTTGCCCGCCAATCGCGCCCAGACCGTGACCGATGCCGCTACCCGCGCTCAGGCCAACACCTGCCATAAAGACCATCAGACCGAACTCTTTCACCATATTCAATGCGCCCTGCGGGATATAACCAAACGTCGGATGGTTAGCGCGCAAGAAGCCCAACATGATCCCGGCGAATAACAGCCCAGCCGCATTACCAATGCCAAAGCTGAAGTTACTGAACTGGAAGGTGATCATGCCGATCATCAGACCAATAATGAAGAATGCACAGAAGGCCAGCAGATCGGTCACCTGGCTGTGAATCGAGATAAAGCCAATGCGGTCGGCGATGGTTTTCACACGACGCGCGTCGCCGCTGACCTGCAATACGTCGCCTTTATTGAGCACCACGTTGTCATCAATCGGCATTTCAATCTGCGAGCGAATCACGCGATTCAGGAAACAGCCGTGATCGGTGAGCTTCAGTTGGGCAAGACGGCGTCCCACGGCATTGTGATTTTTCACCACGATCTCTTCGGTGACGATCCGCATATCGAGCAGGTCCCGATCGAAGACTTCTTTGCCGTTACGAAAGCTGGGGTCAAGACGGGCGTGGGCATCCGGATAGCCGACGAGCGCAATCTCGTCGCCCATCTGCAATACCGCGTCACCGTCCGGATTTGCGAGGATACCATTGCGACGGATGCGTTCAATGTAGCAGCCGGTCGCGCGGTAAATGCCGAGCTCACGCAGGTTTTTCCCGTCGGTCCAGGCCACCAGTTCAGGGCCAACGCGGTATGCGCGAATGACCGGCAGGTACACCTTCCGGTTGGTGTCGGTGTCCAGACCGCGTTCACGGGCGATTTGCTGGGCGCTGGTTTGCAGATCCTGATGCTGTAATTTAGGCAGATAGCGTGCGCCGACGATCAAACTAACCAGACCGATCAGGTAGGTCAGCGCGTAGCCCAGGCTCAGGTTATCCAGCGCCCGGGAAAGCTGTGCGCCCTCCATCCCGAAATGGCGTAGCGTGTCGCCAGCACCAACCAGAACCGGGGTGGACGTCATTGAACCCGCCAGCATACCGGCCGTCAGGCCGATGTCCCAGCCAAATAGCTTACCCAGCCCCAGGGCGATCAGCAGCGCGCTGCCGACCATCACCAGAGCCAGCATCAGGTAATTTTTCCCGTCCCGAAAAAAAATGGAAAAAAAGTTAGGACCCGCTTCAACGCCGACACAAAAAATAAACAGCATAAAGCCCAAATTCAGCGCGTCAGTGTTAATACTAAAATGCTGTTGCCCTAATAAGAGTGAGACGACTAAAACGCCAATGGAATTACCCAGTTGGACAGAACCAAGACGCAATTTACCGAGACACAGGCCAAGAGCCAGTACAACAAATAATAACAGGATGTAATTCCCATTTAACAAATCAGCGACGTTTATATTCACGGAGACTAACTTCTTGTTTACGAGTAACTTGTTGAAAGAAATGGTAATTTGGGCTACTGTTTTTTCCATCAATGACGGGGATTGTGACATATTCACACCCCGAATATAAGCAGCACAACAATATATCTGGCTAGTTTAATCTCATTACGTATCAACGGCTATAAGAATCGTGTTGGCGTATTTTGGCACGGAATGCTGAACGGCTTTATCTGACTGAACGCCATTGGCGAAAAGTGTGTTTGATAGAGACAGTGTCAGGAGAAATGATTGAAATATAAACATGGTTGGGTCGGCGCGGTCTGTTGCTTTGTCCTCTTTGTGGTTGTCTGTCTTTTTCTGACAATGAACGTGAAAGGGGCATTTCGGGCCGCCGGGCACCCTGAAATTGGGCTTCTGTTTTTTTACGTTGCCTGGCGCGGTCGCCAGTTTTTGCTCTCATCGTCGGGAAGTGATCAAACCGCTCCTCGGTGCAATGCTTGCAGCGCCTTGTTGTTTGCTGCTCACGCGGCTCTTCTTTACGCCCACTCGCTCGTTGTGGCAGGAGCTGGCGTGGTTGTTCAGCGCGGTCTTCTGGTGTGCTTTGGGGGGCTTTATGCTTTTTGTTCATCAGCAGCCTGTTCAAACCGCGGCAGCGTAAAAATCAATAACGCCCTCAGAAGAGGGCGTTATTACATGACTCACAGCACTCAGGCGAACAGGTTAAGATTCTCTTTCGCCCACGCTTCGAAATCGGTGCAACCGCCGATGTGTTTCTGATCAACAAAAATCTGCGGCACGGTCTCAACCGGTTTGCCGACGGTCTTTTCCAGATCCGCTTTAGTGATGCCTTCCGCGTGGATGTCGATGTAGCGATAGTTGAAATCATCGCGCTCGTTGCTCAGTTTCTCTGCCAGTTCTTTTGCGCGCACACAATAAGGGCAACCCGGACGACCAAAAATAACGGTGAACATTGTAGTCTCTCTCCTCGAACTCAAAGCCTGACGGCGAATGGCTGCTATGATGACGCTAATCGCCAGTCTTGAACAGTAGGTTGCGCCTTTTACTTCGATACATTTAGTCTATATCTGTTAAACACATTCACGCTGAACGCCTTACACTATGTCTCACAAAAGAGGGCTTCCTGTGCGTATGAACGGCGCGTTACCGAAAAGTGTATTGATTCTGGAAATGTTGGGGATGGTGCTTCTGGCGCTGGCTTTGCTGTCGCTGAATCACTACCTGACGCTTCCCGCCCCGTTTAACAGCCCGTTAGCGGTCATTATCATGCTTTTTTTGGGCGTGCTGTTGATGATCCCCGCCGCACTGGCGTTCGTCTGGCAAGTCGCGCAGCGGCTGGCGCCACAGTTGATGAAGCCCTCATCCGATTCATCCCGTTCTGACAGAGAAAAAGAGAATGACTCCAACCATTAACCTCCTGCGTCATCATCGTTCGATTCGCCATTTTACCGATCAACCGATTACGCCTGAACAGCGAGAGGCAATTCTGGCGGCCGCTCAGGCAACGTCCAGCTCCAGCTTTTTGCAGTGCACATCGATTATTCGTATTACCGATCCGGCGCTACGTGACGCGCTGGTACCCTTAACCGGGGGGTCAGAAGCACGTCGCTCAGGCCGCCGAGTTTTGGGTTTTCTGCGCCGATTTCAATCGCCATTTGCAGATTTGCCCGGACGCGCAACTCGGTCTTGCAGAGCAGCTGCTGCTGGGCGTCGTTGATACGGCGATGATGGCGCAAAATGCGCTGACGGCGGCGGAATCGCTGGGGCTGGGCGGTGTCTATATCGGTGGACTACGTAATAACATCGAATCCGTCACCGAGTTGCTGGCGCTGCCAAAACATGTACTGCCGCTGTTTGGGCTATGTCTGGGCTGGCCGGCGGATAACCCGGATCTGAAGCCGCGCCTGCCAGCCTCGATTGTCATGCACGAGAACCGCTATCAGCCGCTCGACAAAGACGTGCTGGCTGACTATGACGAACAGCTTGCGCAATATTATCTCAGCCGCGGCAGCAACAATCGCCATGATACGTGGAGCGATCATATTCGCCGCACGCTGATTAAGGAAAATCGTCCCTTTATCCTGGAATATTTGCATAAACAGGGCTGGGCCACGCGCTAAAAATTCTGCCGCTGTGTATGATACACGGGATTTTGATCGGGTTACGCAGAGAGGTGCAGGGTGAAAATTGCCATATTGTCCCGGGATGGAACGCTCTATTCGTGTAAGCGCTTGCGTGAAGCGGCGATGAAGCGTGGTCATCTGGTCGAAATACTCGATCCGCTATCCTGCTATATGAATATCAATCCGGCGGCATCCTCGATTCACTATAAAGGGCGCAAGTTGCCTCATTTTGATGCCGTCATCCCGCGTATCGGTTCGGCGATCACTTTTTTACGGCACCGCCGCGCTTCGCCAGTTTGAGATGCTGGGCAGCTATCCGCTGAATGAATCGGTGGCGATTACCCGCGCGCGCGATAAGCTGCGTTCGTTACAATTGCTGGCGCGGCAGGGCATCGATCTCCCGATTACCGGCATTGCGCACTCGCCGGATGACACCAGCGATCTGATCGAGATGGTCGGCGGCGCGCCGCTGGTGGTGAAACTTGTTGAAGGTACACAGGGGATTGGCGTGGTACTGGCAGAAACCCGCCAGGCCGCCGAGAGCGTCGTGGATGCTTTCCGGGGACTGAATGCCCACATTCTGGTTCAGGAATATATTAAAGAGGCCAAAGGTCGCGATATTCGTTGTCTGGTCGTGGGTGACGAGGTGGTCGCCGCCATTGAACGGCGGGCGAAGGAGGGCGATTTCCGCTCTAATCTGCATCGTGGCGGGGTGGCCTGCATTGCTAACATTACCCCTCGTGAGCGCGAGATTGCGATAAAAGCCGCGCAGACGATGGGGCTTGATGTCGCCGGTGTTGATATTTTACGCGCCGAACGCGGCCCGTTGGTGATGGAAGTGAACGCCTCTCCCGGTCTGGAAGGGATCGAAAAAACGACCGGCATCGATATCGCCGGGCGGATGATACACTGGATCGAGCGCCACGCGACGGCTGAATTTTGTCTCAAAACAGGCGGCTAGTCTTAATATCGCCGATGATCGTGGAATGATGAACACTTTTTGCGTAAGCTGTGCCGGTATTTTTTCATCGTAAGAGGTAGCACATTATTATGACAGAATTGGTCGTTCCCACTCTGGATACGTTGCGACAATGGCTCGACGACCTGGGCATGAGTTTTTTTGAATGTGATACCTGCCAGGCTCTGCATTTACCTCACATGCAAAATTTTGACGGCATCTACGATGCGAAAATCGATCTTGTCGACAATACGTTGCTGTTTTCCGCGATGGCGGAAGTGAGGCCGTCGGCGTTACTGCCCCTGGCGGCGGATTTGTCTGCCATCAACGCCAGTTCTCTCACCGTAAAAGCGTTTCTGGATATGCAGGATGATAATCTGCCAAAGCTTGTGGTTTGCCAGTCTTTATCCGTTATGCAAGGGGTGACTTACGCGCAGTTCGAATGGTTCGTGCGCCAGAGCGAAGAACAGATATCGATGGTTATTCTGGAAGCTGGCGCGCACCAGATGTTGTTTACCGCTGAAGAAGACGCGCAAAGAAGCAGCACTGAGAACCATTTTCTTCACTGATTTCAACTTGAAGTACGAGCGTATAGCGCAGTCGCTGCCAGAGCGGCTGTGGTTTACGTTCTTTTATTCTGCATTTAACCTTTCTTTAAAGAATTATTCACTTCATTTCCCGTTGTTTCGCTTTATCACATAGACATAAATTGCATAAAAAATTGATAAAAGGCGTTTTTTAATCTGGGCTATAGCCTGAAACCCTGGCTAAAGTTATTCTTGCGAAGCTTAATTACAGCGAGCAATAACGGTCGGGAGAGCGTCCACTCTTCCTGGTTTTTGCCGAATGACAAACTATGCACGTTTCTTGCATAGCATTGAGTGCAACTTTTTTTGGTTCGTTTGTTAACGGACTTTGATAAGGAAAGAGATTATGACCGCCTTAAATAAAAAATGGCTATCGGGTCTGGTTGCGGGTGCTCTGATGGCCGTCTCTGCCGGCACGCTCGCTGCGGAACAAAAAACACTCCATATCTATAACTGGTCTGACTATATTGCGCCGGATACGGTCGCTAATTTTGAAAAAGAGACCGGCATCAAAGTGGTCTATGACGTTTTTGACTCCAACGAAGTTCTTGAAGGCAAACTGATGGCGGGCAGCACCGGTTTTGATCTGGTCGTGCCTTCCGCGAGCTTCCTTGAACGTCAGTTGACGGCAGGCGTTTTCCAGCCGCTGGATAAGAGCAAACTGCCGGGCTGGAAAAACCTCGATCCGGAATTGCTGAAACTGGTCGCCAAACACGACCCGGACAATAAATTCGCGATGCCGTATATGTGGGCGACCACAGGTATTGGCTACAACGTTGATAAAGTGAAAGCGGTGCTTGGCGCTGATGCCCCGGTCAACAGCTGGGATCTGGTGCTGAAGCCGGAAAATCTTGAAAAACTCAAGAGCTGCGGCGTCTCTTTCCTCGATGCGCCGGAGGAGGTGTTTGCCACCGTGCTGAACTATCTGGGTAAAGATCCGAACAGCACCAAAGCGGACGACTATACCGGACCGGCGACCGATCTGCTGCTTAAGCTGCGGCCAAATATTCGCTACTTCCACTCTTCGCAGTACATCAATGACCTGGCTAACGGCGATACCTGTGTAGCAATTGGCTGGGCAGGGGATGTCTGGCAGGCCGCCAACCGGGCGAAAGAGGCGAAGAATGGCGTCAATATCTCCTTCTCGATTCCGAAGGAAGGGGCGATGGCCTTCTTTGATGTCTTCGCGATGCCGGCAGATGCCAAAAATACAGACGAGGCCTATCAGTTCCTCAACTATCTGCTGCGCCCGGACGTGATTGCGCATATCTCTGACCACGTGTTCTACGCCAATGCCAACAAAGAGGCAACGGCGCTGGTGAGCCCAGAAGTGCGTGATAATCCTGGCATTTACCCGCCGGCTGACGTGCGCGCCAAAATGTTTACCCTGAAGGTTCAGGATCCGAAGATTGACCGCGTCCGTACGCGTGCCTGGACTAAGGTGAAAAGCGGTAAATAACCTTTTGCCGTAGGCCGGGCAAGCGAAGCGCCCCCGGCAACAGGCGCACCGTTCTGGTGCGCCTGCACCATGATTTGTTTCTGCCGGAGAGCACCCCGTGAATGATGCCACCCCACGCCCGCAGGCGAAAACCCGTAAAGCGCTGACGCCGCTCCTCGAAATCCGTAACCTGACCAAATCCTTTGATGGTCAGCACGCCGTCGACGACGTAAGTCTGACCATTTATAAAGGCGAAATCTTTGCCCTGCTGGGCGCATCAGGCTGTGGGAAATCCACGCTGTTGCGCATGCTGGCGGGGTTTGAACAACCCACCACCGGACAAATCATGCTGGATGGCGTTGACCTCTCTCAGGTGCCGCCTTATTTACGGCCCATCAATATGATGTTTCAGTCCTATGCGCTGTTTCCCCATATGACGGTGGAGCAGAATATCGCCTTTGGTCTGAAGCAGGACAAACTGCCGAAGGCGGAAATTGCCAGTCGGGTCGAAGAGATGCTGGGGCTGGTGCATATGCAGGAGTTCGCTAAACGCAAACCGCATCAGCTTTCCGGCGGTCAGCGTCAGCGTGTTGCGTTGGCGAGAAGCCTGGCAAAACGGCCTAAACTTTTGCTGCTCGACGAGCCGATGGGCGCGCTGGATAAAAAGCTGCGTGACCGTATGCAGCTCGAAGTGGTTGATATCCTTGAGCGTGTTGGCGCAACCTGCGTGATGGTGACGCACGATCAGGAAGAGGCGATGACCATGGCCGGGCGTATTGCCATCATGAACCGTGGCAAGTTTGTGCAAATCGGTGAGCCGGAAGAAATTTACGAGCACCCGACCACGCGCTACAGCGCGGAGTTTATCGGCTCGGTCAATGTCTTTGAGGGCGTGCTCAAAGAGCGCCAGGAAGACGGCCTGGTGCTCTATTCTCCGGGGCTGGTGCATCCGCTGAAGGTCGATCCGGATGCGTCGGTTGTGGATAACGTGCCGGTGCACGTGGCATTGCGCCCGGAAAAAATCATGCTGTGCGAAGAACCGCCTGCCGATGGTTTTAACTTCGCCGTCGGCGAAGTGGTGCACATTGCCTATCTTGGCGATCTCTCCATCTATCACGTTCGCCTGAAAAGCGGACAGATGATCAGTGCCCAGCTACAAAACGCTCACCGTTATCGCAAAGGTCTGCCGACCTGGGGCGATGAGGTGCGTCTGTGTTGGGATGCCGACAGCTGTGTGGTGTTGACGGTTTAAGGAGCGAAGATGAGTACACTTGAACCTCCGGCACGCGTAGAAAAGCCGGGCGGCTTTACGTTCTGGCTGGCGCGCGTGCAGATGAAACACGGGCGCAAACTGGTGATAGCGCTGCCTTACGTCTGGTTGATCCTGCTGTTCCTGCTGCCTTTTTTGATCGTCTTTAAAATCAGTCTGGCGGAGATGGCGCGGGCGATCCCGCCGTATACGGAGCTGATGGAGTGGGCCGACGGGCAACTGTCGATCACGCTTAATCTGGGTAACTTCCTGCAACTGACGGACGATCCGCTCTATTTTGATGCCTATCTGCAGTCGCTACAGGTGGCGGGGGATCTCGACGCTCTGCTGTCTGCTACTGGGGTATCCATTGGCGTGGGCGGTGGCGCACAGCAAGCCGTCAACGCGTAATATTCTGCTGTTGCTGGTGATCCTGCCGTCATGGACCTCGTTTTTGATCCGCGTTTATGCCTGGATGGGGATCCTGAAAAATAATGGTGTGCTGAATAACTTTTTGCTGTGGCTGGGGGGTGATCGACCAGCCGCTGACGATTCTGCACACCAATCTGGCGGTGTATATCGGCATTGTGTACGCCTATCTGCCGTTCATGGTACTGCCGATTTATACCGCACTGACGCGGATTGATTATTCGCTGGTGGAAGCGTCGCTGGATCTGGGCGCTCGCCCGCTGAAAACCTTCTTTAGCGTGATCGTCCCGCTGACCAAAGGCGGGATTATTGCCGGTTCTATGCTGGTGTTTATTCCGGCGGTGGGCGAGTTTGTGATCCCGGAACTGCTCGGCGGACCAGACAGCATCATGATTGGGCGCGTACTGTGGCAGGAGTTCTTTAACAACCGCGACTGGCCGGTGGCGTCTGCGGTCGCGATTGTTATGTTGCTGCTGCTGATCGTCCCGATCATGTGGTTCCACAAACATCAGCAAAAAAGTGGAGGGGAACACGGATGAACAATTTACCGGTTATTCGTTCGCCCTGGCGCATTATGATTCTGGTACTCGGGTTTACCTTTCTCTATGCGCCGATGCTGATGCTGGTCATCTACTCGTTTAACAGTTCCAAACTGGTCACGGTGTGGGCAGGATGGTCCACGCGCTGGTACGGCGAACTTTTTCGTGACAGCGCAATGATGAGCGCGGTGGGTTTGAGTCTGACCATCGCCGCCTGTGCGGCGACGATGGCGGCCATACTCGGCACGATTGCCGCAGTGGTGATGGTGCGTTTTGGCCGCTTTCGTGGATCGAACGGCTTCGCCTTTATGATCACCGCGCCGCTGGTCATGCCGGATGTGATCACTGGGCTCTCGCTACTGCTGCTGTTTGTTGCGCTGGGCCATGCGATCGGCTGGCCGTCGGATCGCGGTATGCTGACTATCTGGCTGGCTCACGTCACCTTCTGTACGGCCTATGTGGCGGTGGTGATCTCCTCGCGCCTGCGTGAACTGGATCGCTCCATTGAGGAAGCGGCAATGGATCTGGGAGCGACGCCGCTAAAAGTGTTTTTTGTGATTACGCTACCGATGATTATGCCGGCGGTGGTCTCTGGCTGGCTGCTGGCGTTCACCCTGTCGCTGGACGATCTGGTCATTGCCAGCTTTGTCTCCGGACCGGGCGCGACCACATTGCCGATGCTGGTCTTTTCCAGCGTGCGGATGGGCGTTAACCCGGAAATCAACGCCCTGGCGACGCTGATCCTCGGCGTGGTCGGAATTGTCGGATTTATCGCCTGGTATCTGATGGCGCGCACCGAAAAACAGCGTATCCGCGATATCCAGCGTGCAAGACGCGACTGAAGACACTAAAATCTGCCAACCTGGCTACACAATGCCGCGCTCGTCGCGGCATTGTTTTCATGGAAGACGATTCGTTGGGATTTTTAAAAAAAACATCCTCATCACATGCCCGCCTGAATGTGCCCACGCTGGTGCAGGTGGCGGCGCTCGCCATTATTATGATCCGTGGGCTCGACCTGCTGATGATCTTCAACACCCTCGGCGTTCGCGGACTGGCTGAGTTTATTCATCGCAGCGTGCAGACATGGAATTTAACGCTGGTTTTTCTCGGCAGCCTGGTGCTGGTGTTTATTGAAATCTGGTGTGCGTTTTCACTGGTGAAAGGGCGGAACTGGGCGCGCTGGGTGTATCTGCTCACCCAGGTGATTGCCGCTGGCTATTTGTGGGCGGCCTCGCTGGGCTACGGCTATCCAGAGCTGTTCAGCATTGCCGGTGAGTCAAAGCGGGAGATTCTGCGTACGCTGGTGATGCAAAAACTGCCCGATATGCTGGTGCTGCTATTACTGTTTGTGCCCGCGGCCAGTCGTCGCTTCTTCCGTTTACAATAATGTGTATAATCCTCGCCCCTGTTCAGATAAAGGTTTTCGTATGCAGTGCGCACTCTATGACGCCGGTCGTTGTCATTCCTGTCAGTGGGTAACGCAGCCCGTTGGCGAGCAACTCACCACCAAAACCGCCGATCTGCAAAATCTGCTTGCCGGTTTTCCAGTCGGGGGAGTGGTGCGCGCCGGTCAGCGGCCCGGAGCAGGCGTTTCGCAATAAAGCGAAAATGGTTGTTAGCGGCAGTGTCGAGAAACCCCTGCTGGGGATGCTGCATCGCGACGGAACACCGGAAGATTTGTGCGATTGTCCACTCTATCCCGCCTCATTTGCGCCGGTGTTTGCTGCGCTAAAACCGTTTATCGCCCGTGCCGGGTTAACGCCCTATAACGTGGCGCGCAAGCGTGGCGAGCTGAAGTACATTTTGCTGACGGAAAGTCAGTTTAATGGCGGTATGATGCTGCGTTTCGTTCTGCGCTCCGACAATAAAATGGCGCAATTACGTGCTGCGCTGCCAGAATTACAGGCGCAACTGCCGCAACTGAAGGTCATTAGCGTCAATCTCCAGCCGGTGCATATGGCGATTATGGAAGGGGAGACGGAAATCTTCCTGACTGAACAGCAGGCGCTGGCTGAGCGGTTTAACGATGTGCCGCTGTGGATCCGCCCACAAAGCTTCTTCCAGACCAACCCGGCGGTGGCAAGCCAGTTGTATGCCACCGCGCGTGACTGGGTGCGACAATTGCCGGTAAACCACATGTGGGATCTGTTCTGCGGCGTCGGCGGTTTTGGGTTGCACTGCGCCACACCGCAGATGCAGTTAACCGGAATTGAAATTGCCCCGGAAGCCATTGCCTGCGCGAAGCAGTCCGCGCAAGAACTGGGCTTAACCCATCTTCATTTTCAGGCGCTGGATTCCACGCAGTTTGCCACTCAGCAAGGCGCAGCGCCGGAGCTGGTGCTGGTGAATCCGCCGCGCCGCGGTATCGGAAAACCGCTGTGTGATTACCTCAGCCGGATGGCGCCGCAATTTATTCTCTATTCCAGCTGTAATGCGCAGACGATGGCAAAAGATATTGCCGCGTTGCCGGGCTATCGCATCGAACGGGTTCAGCTTTTCGATATGTTCCCGCATACGGCACATTATGAAGTGCTGACATTACTAATTCGAATTTAAGCGTAGTGACATCAATATTTAATGGGAGAGGGAGTGGCATACTTCCCGGCCATATTTCTTAATGAACTCAACGATGAATAAAATAATTCTTTTGCCGATGGTAGCACTCGGCCTGGCAGGTTGTACGTCAGTTAAAGTCACGCCATTACCGAAGACTGAACTGATCGATCGTATTTGTATTCAAAAAAATGATGCAGTGAAGGTGAGTGACTTACTCTCGGTTGTTCAACAACGGCTTCAGTATCATCAAATTCGTTCTGAAGTCTTTTCCACTGAACGACCCGATAATTGTCACTATATTATGAATTACACAGCGTACCGCACATGGGATGTGGTGCCGTATCTTTCTTCGGCTGATTTTACGATCAATCGTGATGGGGTGATGATTGCTTCAGCGAATTTTCATCTGCGGGCAGGAGGGGGGATTATCATTAATGAAGTGGCGGGGAACAGAATATAAAATTAACCCCGTTATTGATCGTTTAGTGGGTACAAACTGACGCTTTTACTACCAATATGGCCCGCATTTGCGGGCCATATTCATTATGATTACTGCGGGAACCACTGGTCGTTGATTTTTTGGTACGTACCATCAGCTTTGATCGCCGCCAGCGCAGCGTTCAGTTTATCCAGCAGTACTTTATTGTCCGGGCGAACGGCAATGCCAAGCCCGGTGCCGAAGTACTGCGGATCGGTAACTTTTTCAGTCGCCACACCCAACTGAGGGTTGGTTTTCAGCCACTCATTGACCACGGCAGTGTCGCCGAACACGCCATCAATACGGCCATTTTTCAGGTCGATAAACGCATTCTGATAGCTGTCATAGGCCACGGTTTTCACTTCCGGGTGCTTGTCCTGCAAGTATTTCTGGTGAGTGGTACCATTTTCCATCCCGATACGTTTACCTTTCAGATCGGCAAAGGTTTTGTAGGTATCTTTCTTCGAAATCACCAGCGCCGAGTTGGCATAGTAGGGGGGTCGTAAACGCCACCTGTTTGCTCCGTTCCGGCGTGATATCCATACCGGAAATGACCGCATCATATTTTTTGAATTTGAGTGCCGGGATCAGGCTGTCAAACGCATGGTTGGTGAAAGTGCATTCTGCCTGCATTTGTTTGCACAAGGCTTTTGCCAGATCGAGGTCGAAGCCGACGATTTGGTTATTCGCATCCATAGATTCGAACGGTGGATAGGTCGCAGAAACGCCGAAGCTGATTTTTTCTGCGGCAGCAGCACCGAAGGTGAAAGAGGCAAGTAATGTGGCCAGAACTAACTTTTTCATGGTTGGACTCCCGTTGTGATGAGGCGCCGTTTCTGCGGCATAGATTTACAATGCCAGCAATTGAATTTATATGCAATAAAAATGATTAACTATTTTTTGTCGTATAAAAAAAAGACGGACAAGTTAGAGGCTTGTCCGTCATGGTGATACTGATTTATGCAATAAAGTGCTTAATTGCGACGTTCAAAGGCCAGCGCTTTGCTTTCAATCAGGCGCATCATTAACGTCAACAGACCGTTGACGATCAGGTAGATGACACCCGCTGCGCCGAACACCATCACATCGTAAGTGCGACCGTACAGCAGTTGGCTGTAGCCCATCACTTCCATCAGGGTGATGGTATACGCCAGAGACGTACTCTTAAACACCAGCACGACTTCGTTGGAATACGAGGAGAGGGCGCGTTTCAGGGCATACGGCAACAGGATCGCCAGCGTATCTTTCTTGCTCATCCCCAGCGCACCGCAGGACTGCCACTGGCCTTCCGGAATCGCGCGAATCGCCCCGTAGAACAACTGCGTGGTATAAGCTGCGCTGTTCAACGATAGTGCGATCAGCGCACATAACCAAGGTTCTGACAGCAGGTGCCACAGAACCGGATATTCCTGCAGAGAGGGAAACTGCCCCGGACCGTAGTAGATCAAGAAGATCTGTACCAGCAGCGGCGTACCGGTAAACAGCGTGATATAGCCGCGAACCAGCCAGACTACCACCGGCGTTTTCAGCGTCAGCACGATAGTAAAAATGAGCGACAGAATCAGGGCGACGACGATAGACGCCACCGTAAGCGTCAGGCTGGTATGCAGCCCTTTTAGCAGTTCAGGTAAATACTCAAACATCAGCCTGGTCTCCGCTCAAAACGTGTCGCGCGCAGGTCAATGCGTTTGAGAATGTACTGGCTCACCAGCGTAATCACCAGGTAGATCGCTGCCGCGATGATGTACCAGTTAAACGGCTCCTGAGTTCGCGTGGCAATGCTCTTGGTTTGTAGCATCAGGTCATTGACGCTGATAAGGCTCACCAGCGCGGTATCTTTCAGCAATACCAGCCACTGGTTGCCGAGCCCCGGCAGCGCGTGACGCCACATTTGCGGCATCACCAGCCGGAAGAAAATCGCGGTCTTCGACAGTCCCAACGCTTGGCCGGATTCCCACTGACCCAGCGGGACGGCTTTCAGCGCGCCGCGCAGGGTTTGCGACGCATAGGCCGCGTAAAGCAGCGAGAGCGCAATCACACCACACAGGAACGGGCTGACGTCGAAGTTTTCGATCTCCATTCGTACCGGAATCTGCACGACGCCCAGATTGATTGTAAAGCCATCCGAGAGCATCAGCAGCAGTTGAGAGGAGCCGAAATAGATAAACAGCACCACCAGAATTTCCGGCAGGCCGCGTAAAATGGTGACCAGCGCGGACCCCGTCCACGCCACAGGACGAAACTTCACTGACTCCCAGACGGCGAACAGCATTGCCAGCGCCAGTCCGAGGATCAGTGCACAAACGGCAAGGCCGACGGTCATCCCGGCGGCGCTTGCAAGGGGGAAAAATTCGTTCATCAAGGCTTACTTCTGGAACCATTTGTTATAGATGGTTTCGTAAGTCCCATCTTTTTTCACTTTTTCCAGCGCAGCATTGAATTTCTGCTGCAGTTCCGTATTGCCCTGGCGTACGGCGATGCCCAGACCGGTGCCGAAGTAATCTTTATCCGTCACTTTGTCGCCAACCGGCGCCAGTTTCGGATTGTCTTTCAGCCACTCAGTGACCACAGCCGTATCACCGAATACACCGTCGATGCGGCCATTTTGCAGATCCAGTTTGGCATTCTGGTAGCTGTCATACGGAACGGTAGTGATTTCCGGGTGTTTATCCATGATGAATTTCTGGTGAGTGGTGCCGTTCTGCACGCCCACTTTCTTGCCTTTCAGCTGATCAACGCCGGTGAATTTCCCCTGCTGACCAATGAACAGCGCGGAGTTGTCATAGTAAGGCGTGGTGAACAGCACCTGTTTTTCACGCTCTGGGGTGATGTCCATCCCGGCCATGACCGCATCAAAACGACGGAATTTCAGGCTCGGGATCAGGCTGTCAAACGCCTGGTTGGTGAAGGTGCAAGTGGCGTCAATCTCTTTACACAGCGCATTGGCCAGATCGACATCAAAGCCGACAATTTTGTTATTCGCGTCCATCGATTCAAAAGGAGGATAGGACGCTTCGGTCGCAAAACGAAGGGTCTGGGCTGCTGTAGCGGAAAGGCTAAAGCCTGCGATAAGCGCGGCAATCAGAACTTTTTTCATTGTGTTGTCCCGAATCTTAGTGAGAGAGATAGTTTTTAAATGCTTCGGTCTGCGGGTCGGTAAAGCAACTCGCATTACCCTGCTCGACGATATGACCATTTTCCATATACACCACGCGGCTGGCGGTTTTGCGCGCCACTTCCACTTCGTGCGTCACGATCACTTGTGTAATGTTCGTTTCCGCCAGCTCACGAATGATGCTGACGATCTGCGCGGTAATTTCCGGGTCCAGCGCGGCGGTAGGCTCATCAAACAGCAGAACCTGCGGTTCCATCATCAGCGCGCGGGCAATGGCCACACGCTGTTGCTGCCCACCGGAAAGATGCAGCGGATAACGATCGCTGTACGGCTTCAGACGCAGGCGATCCAGCAGCTTTTCGGCGCGCGCTAACGCCTGATCTTTCGACAGACCCAGCACGCGGCAGGGGGCTTCAATCAGGTTTTGTTGCACGGTAAGGTGCGGCCAGAGATTGTACTGCTGAAAGACCATGCCGACATTCTGACGCAGGTCGCGAATCGCTTTATCTGACGGCGCTTTGCGGAAGTCGAAATGGTTTCCCGCAATGCTGAGCGTACCGGAACGCGGCATCTCAAGCAGATTGAGTACCCGCAGCAGTGAGCTTTTACCGGCCCCGCTTGGGCCCAGTAACACCAGTGTTTCACCCTGCGGGCAATCCAGCGTGATATCGAACAGCGCCTGATGCGCGCCGTAGAAGCAGTTAATGCCGTTTAATTGAATACTCATTGATACTCGTATACTGGCCGTCTGATAGCTATTGAAGCCGCAGATAGTACCTTTGACAGAATAGTTATGCAATATTTATGCTTTAAAAGTTAAATATAGCGCGCATTTCCCCCTTAAACATAGCACAAAATAGCGAGGGGAAAGGGCGACAAGAACAATTGTCGGCATTCCATGCAGAATGCCGGACAATTTACGGGGGTTACAATTTTTAGCGCGTTTAAGCGGAGAGATTAACGGTTTTCAACCGACTGACGAAGCGTACCGGCCGGGGCATGCACGCTGCCGCCGAGATAGCGAACATCGTCAACGACCCAGCACTGGCCTTCACGGATCATCAGCACTTCATCCTGCCAGTTCTGATCGCCCTGTTTCAACGCAACGCGTAGCGGGATGTTTCGTGCATCACTATTCGGAATGGTCGAGGCGCTGGCGACGCTGGCGCTGTCCGGCGGCGTTGTCCGACTGGAGAACGGATCGCTGCCCATCAGTTGACGATGCGCACTGTCACGACTGGCATCCGACAGCAGTTTCGCCAGGCTGTCGCTCAGATAAGGGCGCAGGGCGGTGATGTCATTACTGCGGTTCTGGATACGATAGTCATAAAATTGTTGAGCCACACTGTCCGGCCCACCATCCACACAGGCTCCCGCACGCGGACCGTTGTCTTTATAGGCGGGCGTAACGGTGGTGCAGGCGCTGAGCAGCAGCGCGCAAGGGATGAGCAGGGAGAGTTTCGAATAGCGCATAGTGATTTCCTTATAAGCGTTCTGCCATGAGTCTTCTAAGATAACAGTCATCTACGATAATCAATTATATCCTTTCAATGATAGTGTATGGCGCTGATAATGTGCTGAATGTAATCAGGAGAGAAATCATGCAATTTTCGACAACCCCCACGCTTGAAGGACAAAGCATCGTGGAATACTGCGGTGTAGTCACCGGCGAAGCCATTCTGGGCGCGAATATCTTCCGGGACTTTTTTTGCCGGTATCCGCGATATCGTCGGCGGTCGTTCAGGCGCTTACGAAAAAGAGTTACGCAAAGCGCGTGAAATTGCTTTCGCAGAGCTGGGCGAACAGGCGAAAGCGCTGGGCGCTGACGCCGTAGTTGGCATTGATATCGATTATGAAACGGTCGGCAAAGACAGCAGCATGCTGATGGTCAGCGTCAGCGGGACGGCGGTGAAAACGCGTCGATGAGAAAGGGGTTATGGCTGGCGGCCTTTGCGTTATTCCTGACGGGATGCGCAGGCGAAAAAGGGATCGTTGATAAAGACGTTTATCAGCTTGATACCCGTCATCAGGCGCAGGCGGCCTATCCGCGTATCAAAGTGTTGGTGATCCACTATACAGCGGATGATTTTGATAGCTCGCTGGCGACGCTGACCGATAAAAACGTCAGCGCGCATTATCTGATCCCGTCCGTGCCGCCGATGCATCGCGGTAAACCGCGTATCTGGCAACTGGTGCCGGAACAGGATCTGGCGTGGCATGCCGGTATCAGCTTCTGGCGCGGCGCGACGCGCATCAACGACACCTCGATCGGCATTGAGCTGGAAAATCGCGGCTGGCAAAAATCGGTGGGTGATAAATATTTTGCCCCGTTTGAGCCTGCGCAGATTCAGGCGCTGATCCCGCTGGCGAAAGACATTATCGCCCGTTATGACATCAAGCCACAGAACGTGGTCGCGCATGCGGATATTGCTCCGCAGCGAAAAGACGATCCCGGTCCGCTGTTTCCCTGGCGAGCGCTGGCAGATCAGGGCATTGGCGCCTGGCCTGACGCTCAGCGAGTCAATTTCTACCTCGCCGGACGGTCGCCGCACATGCCCGTTGAGATGGCGTCACTGCTGGATTTGCTGGGGCGCTACGGGTATGACGTCAAGCCCGAAATGACCGCGCGTGAACAGCAGCGCGTCGTGATGGCGTTTCAGATGCACTTCCGCCCGACGTTATGGAACGGCGTTGCTGATGCCGAAACGCAGGCGATTGCTGAGGCGTTACTGGAAAAGTATGGGCAAGGTTAGCGATGCAGTTTTCCGTGGTCGCGCAACCACGCCGCCGTTTTCACGATGCCCTCATCCAGCGTTATCACCGGTTTATACCCCAGCTCCGCTTCGGCACGGCTGATATCCAGCGTAAAGTCGAAATTCAGCTTCGACACCCCGTAGTGGGTTAACGCCGGCTCTTTGGCAGACTTATTGCCAAAGTGCTCCAGGCTGCGGGCAATCATATCCAGCATCGGATAGGGTACGGATCGGATCCGGCAGTGGATGTTCAGTTCATCAATCAGCTTTTGCACGATACTGCGCAGGGTTCTGGGTTCGCCGTTGGTGATGTTATACACCCGACCAGACGGCAGGTTGTCGCACAGTTCCTGACTCGCCAGCCACATCGCGTGAATAGCGTTCTCATAGTAGGTCATATCGACCATCGCGCTGCCGCCGTGCGGCAACAACACGCTGCCGTAGTGGTGCATCATGTGCGCCAGACGGGGGGATAAACACTTTGTCATGTGGACCAAACAGGCTTTGTGGGCGTAGCACCGTAAAGCGCGTCTGCGGGTTCGCCTGGGCCAGCAGGCTGATGACCTCTTCGCCGGCGGCCTTGCTGCGGGCAAATTCGTTGGCAAAGCGGTGTGGACGAAAATCTTCCTGGATATCGCGATGATGGTGATAATCGAAATAAAGCGATGGAGAGGAGATATGGATAAAGTTACGCACGCCCCAGGCGACGGCCCATTCGCCAAGACGACGGGTCGCGCGAACGTTTGCCAGATCAAAGGCTTCCTGAGTTCCCCAGGGAGAAGTGAAACTTGAGCAGTGCCACAGCGTATCGATGCCCGCAAGCATGACCTTCGCCTGCGACGAGACCAGTTCGGTCAGATCCGCATGCACAAACTCTGCGCCCATTTTCTCAAGCAGTTTACCCATCGCTTCGTTGCGACCGGTTGCTCTGACGCTGATGCCTTTGTTGCGCAAAAACTCAACCGCGTTTCGTCCTAAGCCGCTGGTTGCGCCGGTAACCAGTACCTTCATATCAGTCCACTGTGTTTAATAAAACGTCGTGCGCATTCTTCCGTGAATTACGTCGGTATGCAATGGGAAACGTGAAACAATACAGCAAGTTTTTACGATTTATCTGTGATTTGTTCTGCAAGTCCGGCAATTTTTTTTGCCATCCCCCTGGAAAATAAACAGGTGCGCCGGGATCATTAACAGCCAGTAGAATAGCCCCGGCATACCGTGCGGATGCCACCAGGCGCGCACGTCAATCTCGCGATGATCGCCTTTATCCTCAAGGGTAAAGCTGAGCCGCCCCAGCCCCGGCGCCTTCATGCCAAACAGTAACGTAAGCTGTTTTTCTGGCTCGACGATGATCACTTTCCAGCTGTCTACGGTATCGCCCGGTTGCAGCAGTTCGTGTTCCGGGCGACCTTTTGCCAGCCGATGCCCGACCAGCAGATCCAGCGCGGCGCGGATCTTCCACAATGCATTGCCAAAGAAATAGCCCTCTTTGCCGCCGAGACGGTTCACTACCTGCCATAACGCCTGCAAACTGGCGGATGTCTTCACGGTAAAGCCCGCCTGTTTGGCGAAAAAACCGTACTCGGGACGCCAGCGGGCAAACGCCTGCGCGTCATAGCCCCAGTCGCTGGAGTTCATCAGTTTCTCTTCTTCTTTCAGCGTGCTGCGTACGGCATCGTCAAAGGCGATAAGCTTCTGGGGTATCAACGCCCGCAGTTCGCTATCATCGGCCAGCAGATCGTGTCTGAGGCCCTGTATCAACGCTTTCGCGGTGGTAGGCGGCACCGAGGTGATGACATTCAGGAACCAGACGGAGATCCAACGGGTAGGAAAGGGAATGGGGATAAGCCAGCGATGCTTGCCGCTCACCGCCATAAAGTGCTCGAACTGCTCCTGATAGCTGAGTACCTGCGGCCCGGCGGCTTCAAAGATCCGATGCTCACGGGACGGGTGATCCAGCAGCGCTACCAGATAGTGCAGCAGGTTTTCCAGCGCGATGGGCGTGGTACGTGAGCGCACCCAGCGCGGCGGGGTCAGCACCGGCAGGTTGTAGACCATGTCGCGCATCACTTCGAACGCGGCGGAACCCGCCCCAACGATAATCCCGGCGCGCAGTTCCGTTACCGGAACGCCGGACTCGCGCAGGGTATCGGCGGTGATCTGCCGGGCGCGAAGATGGTCGGACTGTTCGTGTTCCGGCGCCTGTAAGGAGCTGAGAAAAATAAGCTGGCTGACCGGCGTTTCACGCAGGGCGTCACGCACGTTAAGTGCGACCTGGCGTTCGTGAGCGATAAAATCGCCGCCTTCCCCCCATGCCATGTACCAGATAGTAGACAGTATCGATATCTGTCAGCAGGGCAGGCAAGCCCGTCGGCCAGTTCAGGTCCAGCTTATGACAACTGACGTTGGGCAACTGCAGTTTTTCCAGCCGCTCAATGCGGCGTGCCGCCGCCCGTACCTGATGGCCCTGTTCACTGAGTGCCTGCACCAGATGCTGACCAATATAACCACTGGCACCAAGAACCACGATACGTTGCGACACGTCTTTCTCCTTAGCGATTTAAGAACGCGCGCCAGTGGGCGACGACATCAGCGAGCTGCTCCCGTGAAACATCCAGATGGGTTACCAGACGGACAATCGGCGAGGCGTTGATCAGCACGCCATGTGCTTTCATATGCTCGCCCAGCGCAGCGGCATCGGCCTCACCGACGCGCACGAACAGCATATTGGTGTCGTGACGCATCACGTCCGCACCCGCTTCCCGCAGTTGATCCGCAAGCCAGGCCGCGTTGTCGTGATCGTCTTGCAGGCGCGCAACGTTATTTTTCAGGGCATACAGTCCGGCTGCCGCCAGGATACCGGCCTGACGCATGCCGCCGCCGGTCATTTTGCGCCAGCGGGTAGCACGCTTGATATAATCGCGGCTGCCGACCAGCAACGAACCGACTGGCGTCCCCAGTCCTTTCGAGAGACAGATGGTAAAGGAGTCGCAGTATTGTGTGACCTCTTTGAGTTCACAACCGTAGGCCACGACGGCGTTAAAAATACGTGCGCCATCGACGTGCAGCGCCAGACCGCGCTCACGGGTAAATTCCCACGCCTCTTTCAGATATTCACGTGGCAGCACTTTACCGTTGTGCGTATTTTCGAGGCTTAACAGACGAGTGCGGGCAAAGTGGATGTCATCGGCCTTAATTTTGGCCGCGACTTTATCCAGCGGTAACGTTCCGTCTGGCGCAGCGTCAATCGGCTGCGGTTGAATGCTGCCGAGCACCGCCGCACCGCCCGCTTCATACAGATAATTATGCGCACCCTGACCCGCGATATACTCTTCGCCACGCTCACAGTGGCTGAGCAGCGCCACGAGATTGGCCTGTGTGCCGGTAGGTAAAAATAACGCCGCTTCTTTTCCTGAAAGTTCAGCGGCGTAGTGCTGGAGGGCGTTAACGGTGGGGTCATCTCCGTACACGTCATCCCCGACCGGGGCGGCCATCATTTCTTCAAGCATGGCGCGACCCGGACGGGTGACGGTATCACTGCGTAGATCAATCATTGCACATCCCTATTGTTTGAAAGGCGATGTGCATTGTTTTACCTGAGCCAGTTGGTTTTTGCCAGTTCGATCACCTCATCGCCGCGACCGCTGATGATGGCGCGTAACATATACAGGCTGAAGCCCTTGGCCTGCTCCAGTTTGATCTGCGGCGGAATGGCCAGTTCTTCTTTTGCGACAACCACATCCACCAGCACCGGGCCGTCGATTAACAGGGCGCGCTGTAGCGCTTCATCAACGTCAGCGGCTTTTTCCACCCGAATACCGGGGATGCCGCATGCTTCGGCAATGCGCGCAAAGTTAGTGTCGTGCAACTCCGTACCGTCAGTGAGATAACCACCGGCCTTCATTTCCATCGCCACAAAACCCAGTACGCTGTTGTTAAAGACCACGATTTTAACCGGCAATTTCATCTGTACGACTGACAAAAAATCGCCCATCAGCATGCTGAAGCCGCCGTCGCCGCACATGGCGATCACCTGTCGTCCCGGCGCGGTGGCCTGTGCGCCCAGCGCCTGCGGCATGGCATTCGCCATGGAGCCGTGGTTAAACGAGCCCAACAGACGGCGCTTGCCGTTCATTTTCAGGTAGCGGGCGGCCCACACCGTCGGCGTACCGACGTCGCAGGTAAAAATGGCGTCATCGGCGGCGAAATGGCTGATTTGCTGCGCCAGGTATTGCGGGTGAATCGCCTTTTCGCTGGGTTTGGCGAGATCGTCCAGCCCTTTGCGCGCATCGCGATAATCGCTCAATGCCTTATCGAGGAATTTACGCTCGGTTTTCTCTTCCACCAGCGGCAGGAGCGCAGTCAGTGTGGCTTTGATATCGCCTACCAGCGCCATATCGACTTTACTGTGCGCGCCGATGCTGGCCGGGTTGATATCAATCTGAATGATTTTGGCGTCACTCGGATAGAACGCGCGGTAAGGGAACTGCGTACCGAGGAGCACCAGCGTGTCAGCGTTCATCATGGTATGAAAACCGGATGAGAAGCCAATCAACCCGGTCATCCCCACATCGTACGGGTTGTCGTACTCGACATGCTCTTTGCCTCGCAGGGCGTGAACAATAGGGGCTTTAATTTTGGCGGCGAACTCAACCAGTTCTTTATGCGCGCCCGCGCAGCCGCTGCCGCACATCAGGGCGATGTTGCTGGAGTAACGCAACAGTTGCGCCAGCTTTCTTAACTCTTCTTCCGCAGGTGTGACGACAGGCAACGGCGCGTGATACCAGTGGCTGCTGGCGTTTTCCGGCGCCGGTTTTAACGCCACATCACCTGGTAATACCACCACGGAAACACCGCGATTGAGGACGGCCTTTCGCATGGCAATCGCCAGCACCTGGGGGATCTGTTCCGGGCTGGAGACCAGCTCGCAGTAGTGGCTGCATTCGCGGAACAGTTCCTGCGGGTGCGTCTCCTGAAAATAGCCGCTGCCAATTTCGCTGGAAGGAATATGAGCGGCTATGGCGAGTACAGGGACGTGGTTACGATGACAATCAAACAGACCGTTGATCAGATGCAGGTTACCCGGTCCACAGGAGCCCGCACAAACCGCCAGTTCGCCGGTCAGTTGCGCCTCGGCACCCGCCGCAAATGCGGCAACTTCTTCATGACGGGTCGACATCCACTCAATCGTTCCCATGCGATTGAGACTGTCGCTCAGGCCGTTCAGCGAATCGCCCGTCACGCCCCAGATACGTTTCACCCCCGCCTGTTCCAGTGTTTTAGCAATAAAAGCGGCAACCGTTTGTTTCATGGTTTTCCATCTCCTTAATTGTGATACCGGTTACAAGTTTAGATGAAGATACTGATTACGCTGCGTTGCACCCCCTTATTTTCAGCAGCTTCCTTTCAGGGGGGGGATAACGCGTAGCGTGAAAAAAATCAGAGTGAAGCAGGGGTAAATTCAGATGCTTACAACGTTGTTAAATGCAGTGAATCGGATGCTTACGCATGAGGATTTGGGTAAGTTTTTATTACGCCTGGCGGTGGGTGGATTGATGCTGTTTCACGGACTGCATAAGTTGTTTGCCGGGATTGATGGCATCAGCGGAATGCTTATCGCGAAAGGCTTTCCGGGATTTATCGCCTATGGAGTGCTGGTGGGGGGAAGTGATTGCACCGTGTTTAATTATTCTCGGTATTTTGACGCGTCCCGCGGCGCTGGTACTGGCGTTCACCATGATAGTGGCGTGGTTAATGGTCGGAATGAATGAAACCTGGGCGCTGGATAAAACCGGCGCATGGGCAATTGAAAGTCTGGTCTATTTCTTTATTGGCGCACTGGCGGTGGCATTTCTGGGGGGCGGGACGGTTTTCGCTCGCTGGCAATTCAGCGTGGCGGTGAGAAATTACCGGATAAGCGTAACGCCATCCGGTAATCTGCTATCAGGCGAGCACTAAATCGCCCTGAGGATGGCAGGAACAGGCCAGCACGTACCCTTCAGCTATCTCTGCCTCGGTCAGCGTCATGGCGCTGCTGACCGTATACTCGCCGGAAATCACTTTGGTTTTACAGCAACCGCAAACACCCGCGCGGCAGGCAACGGTCACTGGCACCTTGTTGCTCTCCAGCGCATCCAGCAGCGTCGTCCCAACCGGCGCGTAAAATTCTTTCGCCGGTTGCAGTTTAGTAAATTTCAGGCCGCTGGTTGCCGCGTCTGCCACCAGAGTGAAGAACTTCTCTTTAAAAAAGCGCGTCACGCCCAGCGCTTTTACTTCCTGCTCGGCCAGATCCATATACGGCGCCGGGCCACAGGTCATCACCGTGCGGGAAGCCAGATCCGGCACCTGCTGCAACAGTTCGGTTGTCAGTCGACCTGGCACGAAGCCGTCAGTGGCATTATTTTCCGCCACCAGCGTGACCGGATATTGACGCCATTCTTCAGCAAAAATGACATCCTGCGGCGAACGCACGTTGAAGATCACCTGTACGTCTGCATGCGGACGGTATTTCGCCAACCAGCGGCGCATCGACATGATCGGCGTGACGCCACAGCCGGCCGCCAGCATCAGGAACTTATCATCCGCTTTATCGTCGCAGGTGAAATCGCCCATGGCATCAGACAGCCAGAGATAGTCGCCGCGCTTCACATCGCGGGTTAACCACTGTGAGCCCGCACCGTCGTCAATCCGGCGAACGGTCAGCATAATGTACTCGCTGACGCCCGGCGTTGAAGAGATCGTATAGGCGCGCAGCGTTTCCGCGGAATTACGCACGCTTACCAGTGCATACTGCCCGGCGCGATACGGATAATAGTCGTGGCACAGCAACGAAATCGTCCATACATCCGGCGTTTCCTGATGGATGTGATGAACCTGCATCCGCCATGGGCACTGATGAGTTGGCATTGTCATTCTTTACTCCTTACGCGCTCAGCAGCTGCTTCATGTCTTCTTCAACGGTGGTCACGGAACGCAGACCAAATTTCTCGTTGAGTACCGCCAGCAGATCCGGTGTGAAGAAGCCTGGTGCCGTCGGGCCCGTGACGATGTTTTTCACGCCCAGCGAGAGCAGGGTCAGCAGAATGACAATCGCTTTCTGTTCGAACCAGGAGAGCACCAGCGACAGCGGCAGGTCATTCACGCCACAGCCCAGTTTTTCGGCGAGCGTTACGGCCAGAATGATAGCGGAGTAAGCATCGTTACACTGACCGGCATCGACCAGACGCGGCAGGCCTTCGATATCGCCGAATTCCAGCTTGTTGAAACGGTATTTACCGCAGGCCAGGGTCAGAATCAGGCAGTCATCCGGTACGCTGGTAGCGAAATCGGTGAAGTAGTTACGTTCTCCACGCGCGCCGTCGCAGCCGCCGACCAGGAAGATGTGACGCAGTTTTTCACGGCTCACCAGATCGATCAGGGTGTCCGCCGCGCCCAGCAGAGTCTGACGACCGAAACCGACGGTGATCAGATGTGGGATTTCACTGTACGGGAAGCCCGCCATTTGCTGTGCCTGCGCAATAACCGGACCGAAGTCGTCGCCTTCCAGATGGCTCACGCCTGGCCAACCGACGATGCTGCGGGTCCAGATGCGGTCGTCGTAGCTGCCAACGGTCGGGTCAATGATGCAGTTGGAGGTCATCACGATAGGGCCTGGGAAACGGGCGAATTCGACCTGCTGGTTCTGCCAGCCGCTACCGTAGTTACCAATCAGATGCTTGAATTTACGCAGTTCCGGATAACCGTGCGCAGGCAGCATTTCACCGTGGGTGTAGACGTTAACGCCTGTGCCTTCGGTCTGCTCCAGCAGGTTATACAGATCTTTCAGGTCATGACCTGAAATCAGAATGCACTTGCCTTCGGTTGCTTTGACGTTGACCTGAGTGGGCGTTGGATGGCCATATTTTGTGGTTTCACCGGCATCCAGAATGCTCATTACTTTGAAGTTCATCTGACCGATTTCCATTGAGCACTCCAGCAGAGCGTTCATATCGGAAGGCCAGGTGCCCAGCCACGCCATAATTTTATGATACTGCGCGTAGATATCGTTGTCGTACTGACCAAGAACGTGGGCGTGTTCCATATAGGCCGCCGCCCCTTTCAGACCGTACAGGCACAGCAGGCGCAGGCCGAGAATATTCTCGCCAATTACGGCTTTATCTTTGTTCGGGGTAAATTCTGCTGCCTGTTTTTGCAGGTCGCCCAGATCGTCGCTGACCAGTTGCAGTTCAGCCATTGGATTGTCGCAGTGCGCGTTTGCGTCAACGCTCAGGCACTGGGCTTTTAGCGCTTCACGCATCGCGATAGCGTCGCGAGCATAGCCGACGATGCGTGGAGAGTCGAAGTTAACGTTGGTCAGGGTGGAGAAGAACGCGCGCGGCGCAAAGTTATCCACGTCGTGATTAATGATGCCATATTCACGCGCTTTAGCCGCCCATGCGGACAGACCTTGTAGGGAGGCGATCAGCAGATCCTGCAGATCGGAGGTTTCAGCCGTTTTACCGCACATACCCTGCGCGTATGAGCAGCCGTTTCCTGCCGGAGTACGGATGGTTTGTTCACATTGCACACAAAACATGGTCACACCTTTTAAAGTTATATTTGATATACATGTTTAAGATTATGCCTGTGCGTAAGGGGAGAAAAGGTATTTCTTCTACAACTTAAAGGGAGATTGATTTAGCGCAATTTTGGCGGTAGATGTCTACCGCCAGAGAGGGGTTAAGCGGAGAAAAAGGCCATTAAAATCGGCACCAGCAAACTGAGGACAAAGCCGTGAACAATCGCTGCCGGAACCATCTCCAGACCGCCCGTCCGCTGTAACACCGGCAGGGTGAAGTCCATCGATGTGGCGCCACACAACCCCAGCGCGGTAGAGCGACTACGGCGCACCAGGCCCGGAATCAGCATAATCGCGATCAATTCGCGCGCCAGATCGTTAAAGAAGGCGGCGCTGCCAATCACCGGACCGTAGGATTCGGTCAGTAAAATACCAGAAAGGGAATACCAGCCAAAACCCGAGGCCATCGCCAGCGCGGTTTTCATTGGCAGGTCAAGAATAAAGGCATTAATCAGACCGCCAATCATGGAACTGGCGACCACCACGACTGCGACAATCATGCCACGGCGGTTCAGAACGATCTGCTTTAACGTCATTCCGCTATTACGTAACTGGATCCCGACCAACAGCAAGAGCAGGATCAACGTATATTCGCTCGCTTGCGTGGCGTGCTGCAAAATGGGCAAGCCGCTCAACCCCAGCAGAAAACCGACCACTACCACACCGCACAGCTTCAGCGACTCAAGCGCCATGGCGATACGAGAGGGTAATTTCTCCTGCTGGTGATTATGGCGCCAGGGTAACGATCGTTCCAGCCACAGTAATGCGACAATATTACACAGTAAAATAACGGTAATACTGACGGCAGAATAGTGAAATATCGCCAGCAGATTGCTCGCCAGATTATCTAAAAAAGGCCAGGCTTATCCCCATAAAAAAGAGAATCAGATATACCATCCAGCTCAATAGTTGATTGATGAGTTTTAATGCCGCGGAGTGCCGAAGCGGAATGAGATAACCTGCGATCAGCGGGAGCAGAATGATGAGAAGTCCTGAAAACATGAACAGCCGGGTCCTTTGAATGAGCGAGACAGCGCCATGACACTACCCAATAACGCGGGTTCAGTAAAGATGCAAAATAAAAGCCGGATAAGAACGATGTCTTATCCGGCTCAAGCGCGGAGGGCCCTACGGCCATCTGCCGTCGGGCCGCTCTGTGATTAATCGCGTTTTTCGAGCAGCGTACGGTAAATAAGACCGCCGAGAATACCGCCAATAATGGGCATCACCCAGAACAGCCACAGTTGTTCTAACGCCCAGCCGCCCTGGAAAATGGCGACTGCGGTGCTACGTGCCGGGTTTACAGAGGTATTGGTGACCGGAATGCTGATCAAGTGAATCAGGGTTAATGCCAGACCGATAGCGATCGGCGCAAAGCCTGCCGGCGCGTGTTTGTCCGTTGCACCGTGGATAACCAGCAAGAAACCCGCCGTCAGTACGATTTCAATAACAATAGCGGACAACATGGAATAACCGCCCGGAGAATGCTCGCCGTAACCGTTGGAGGCAAAACCGCTGGCGGTTGCATCAAAGCCGGCTTTACCGCTGGCAATCAAATACAGGACGGCCGCTGCAATAATACCGCCTACTACCTGAGCAATAATGTAGCCAATCACCTCTTTTGCCGGAAAACGACCACCAGCCCATAGGCCTAATGTCACCGCCGGGTTAAAATGCCCGCCGGAAATATGACCGACAGCAAAGGCCATGGTTAATACGGTCAGGCCGAAGGCGAGCGCGACACCCGCAAAACCAATACCCAGTTCCGGAAACGCTGCTGCCAGTACGGCGCTGCCGCAGCCGCCAAAAACAAGCCAGAATGTACCAAAACATTCGGCTGCTAATTTTCTGAACATATCCACCTCAATGTAAAAAATAACCACAACAGTTTTGCGGTAATTGATATTTACTGTCTGCCGGAATGACGACAAATAAATAGCTCGCTATTTTAAAAACGATCGTCATCCGTTCTCTAGTCAAATAAAGCCCGTTAGTTTGATTTAGGGCAATGCGGCGTCATTCCTTCCAGAGATTTTCTCTTAAAGGAAGTGTAGTGCATCGTCATATAAAAGAGGATTGACCATTACGGATTTATTTTTACCTTGTAACAGATACCTTTTCTCTATTACGAACGAAAGAGAACAGAATAAATCGTTCACCCTTCACACAATCAGCCAGTGTAATAATATCCCTGTCACGTCCTGTGCCAGGTTTTGCGGTTATACTGCGAGGAGCTTAAAGGGACAGGAAAGATTTTCTGGAGGAAACATGATTCTCGAACGCGTTGAGATAGTAGGATTTCGTGGTATCAATCGACTGTCGTTGATGCTTGAGCAGAATAATGTCCTGATTGGTGAGAACGCCTGGGGTAAATCAAGTTTACTGGATGCGCTCACGCTGCTGTTGTCACCCGAATCAGAGCTGTATCATTTTGACCGTGATGATTTCTGGTTTCCTCCTGGCGATATAAAAGGCCGTGAACATCATCTGCATATTGTGCTGACCTTTCGTGAATCACAGCCGGGTCGCCACCGGGTTCGCCGCTACCGGCCGCTGGAGGCGTGCTGGGCACCGTGCGCTGACGGCTATCAACGCATTTTTTACCGGCTTGAGGGGGGAATCGGCTGAAGATGGCAGCGTCATGACGCTGCGCAGCTTTCTCGACGGTGACGGGCATCCGCTGGACGTTGACGATATCAACGAGCAGGCGCGGCATCTGGTGCGCCTGATGCCGGTACTGCGTTTGCGTGATGCGCGGTTTATGCGCCGCATTCGTAACGGTACGGTGCCGGAGGTTGACGATGTCGAAGTCACTGCCCGACAGCTGGATTTTCTCGCCCGCGAACTGGCGACACGCCCACAAAATCTTACCGACGGGCAGATTCGGCAGGGGCTTTCGGCGATGGTGCAACTGCTTGAGCACTATTTTACCGAACAGGGGACTTCGCAGTCCCGCCACCGCTTAATGCGCCGACGCTCCACCAACGAACAGCGAAGCTGGCGCTATCTCGACATTATCAACCGGATGATTGACAAACCGGGAGGACGTACTCACCGGGTGATTCTGTTGGGGCTGTTCTCCACGCTGTTGCAGGCGAAGGGCACGGTCAGGCTGCATAAAGATGCCAGGCCGCTGCTGTTGGTGGAAGACCCGGAAACGCGTCTGCATCCCATCATGCTGTCTGTGGCATGGCAGTTATTGAATCTGCTGCCGCTTCAGCGCATCACCACCACTAACTCGGGCGAGTTGCTTTCGCTGACCCCTGTGGAGCATGTCTGTCGCCTGGTGCGCGAATCCTCGCGAGTGGCGGCCTGGCGTCTGGGGCCGGGCGGACTGAGCGCAGAGGATGGCCGACGTATTGCGTTTCACATTCGTTTTAATCGTGCCTCCTCGTTGTTTGCCCGCTGCTGGCTTCTGGTGGAAGGGGAAACCGAAACCTGGGTGATCAACGAACTGGCCCGTCAGTGTGGGCATCACTTTGACGCCGAAGGGATTAAAGTGATCGAATTTGCGCAGTCGGGTCTTAAACCGCTGGTGAAATTCGCCCGGCGGATGGGCATTGAGTGGCACGTGCTGGTGGATGGCGATGAAGCCGGGAAAAAATATGCTGCTACGGTGCGAAGCCTGCTGAATGACGATCGGGAAGAAGAGCGTGAGCACCTGACCACGCTGCCCGCGCTGGACATGGAACATTTTATGTACCGGCAGGGCTTTTCCGATGTTTTTCACCGGGTGGCGCAAATCCCGGAAAATGTGCCGATGAATATGCGCAAAATCATTTCGAAGGCGATCCATCGCTCATCGAAGCCCGATTTAGCCATCGAAGTGGCAATGGAAGCGGGGCGGCGGGGGGGTGGAGGCGGTGCCGACACTGCTGAGAAAAATGTTCTCCCGGGTGCTGTGGCTGGCGCGCGGCAGAGCGGATTAATCCTGTAAGCGCTGCGGAACCTGCATAACAACGCTGTCGAGCAGCGCATAGCGGCGGCGGTATTCCGCCCGTTTTTTGCTGGCGATATCCGCCTCGCTTTTGCGCGTAATGGTCAGTGGCAGAGAAAAGTAGCCCTCCTGCGTTTTTTCACCGCCCAGGGACGCCCAAAAAGCGTCGTAGTCGGCATGCATTTGCGTTTTTTTATCCATATAGCGCCAACTGCGATAAACGTGCGTCGCGTTGCTGACCGCCAGAATCTGTTCCGCCCTGGCAATCTGTGCGACCTGGCACAGCGCTTCCATCACCACTCTTTTGGGGAACAGGCCGTAACAGGCTTTAGTGGCCTGCTGAATGACCTCATGTGGAACATCGTTGGCTGCGCCCTGCAAGCCACCGATAAACAGGGTGCGTTTTCCGTTCAACGTGCAGAATGTGAAGGTGATTTCTGCCAGAATACGCATCTGCTCGTCACGGATCACGACGGTACTTTCACCTTCTTTATCCAGTGAGACCAGACTGACTAAATCAAGCTGGAATGACGCACCGTCTTTGGCCTCAAATTTTGCCAGGTTGAGGCCGAAATGACTTAAATAACGAGCCAGCTGTTCGCGGCTGAGCAGGTGGCGCAGCAGATCATAATGCGTACAGAGCGCGGTCAACGCGGTATCGCGCTTAATATTCACCGCCATATACGGGCGGTGCAGACGGATGGGCAAACGGGGCTGTCGTGTCAGCAGCGTATTCAGCTCAGGCCACTGGGTCAGGTTTTCCAGCAACTGACGGGTGGCCCTCGGCATCAGCAGCGAGCGGATTAAAAACTTACGGCGAAAGCTGGCCTTTCGCCAGAATTTACCCGGCAGTAATTGACCTCGCGTCAGGCGCATAAATAATTGTAAAGGGGACGCAACGTCTGACGGGTAATAGGTATTATCAGTAATCTGTGACATGATCATAATCCGCAATGCAATGATTGCGAAAATTGAAACACGCTGAATCTTAACCAATCGTCAATGCCCTGAGCGTAGTCCTTTTCGCTTGCGGTTTGTTTAGATACTGTTGAATTTCAGCGGAAAACTTACCATCAGGATCGCTATGGGTATTAAGGGAAATAAAATTAAAAAGCGCTATCTGTTGCTTATATTCATTCTCATCCTGGGGGGCAATTGTCCTGTGGCGGACGCTTAATGCGCCGGCGCCAAATTATCAGACGCTGATTGTGCGTCCGGGAGATTTGCAGCAAAGCGTGCTGGCAACGGGCAAACTCGATGCCTTGCGTAAAGTTGACGTGGGCGCACAGGTGAGCGGTCAGCTCAAAACGCTGTCGGTGGCGATTGGCGATAAGGTGAAAAAAGACCAGTTGCTGGGCGTTATCGACCCCGAACAGGCTGAAAACCAGATCAAAGAGGTGGAAGCAACGCTGATGGAGTTGCGCGCTCAACGCCAGCAGGCTGAAGCCGAGTGGAAACTGGCGCGGGTCACGCTCTCGCGTCAACAGCAACTGGCGAAAACCCAGGCGGTTTCCCAGCAGGATCTGGATACCGCCGCGACGGAAATGGCGGTAAAGCAGGCGCAAATCGGCACTATCGATGCGCAGATCAAGCGCAATCAGGCGTCTTTGGATACCGCGAAAACCAATCTCGACTACACCCGCATTGTCGCGCCGATGGCCGGTGAAGTGACACAAATTACCACCCTACAGGGACAGACGGTAATTGCCGCGCAGCAGGCGCCGAACATCCTCACGCTGGCGGACATGAGTACGATGCTGGTGAAAGCACAGGTCTCTGAAGCCGATGTTATTCACCTTAAACCAGGGCAGAAGGCCTGGTTTACCGTACTGGGCGATCCACAGACACGTTACGAAGGGACGCTGAAAGATGTGCTGCCGACGCCGGAAAAGGTTAATGATGCCATTTTCTATTACGCCCGTTTTGAAGTGCCCAATCCAAAAGGGATTCTGCGGCTGGAGATGACCGCGCAGGTTCATATTCAACTGACGGATGTGAAAAATGTTCTGACGATCCCGCTTTCTGCGCTGGGCGAACCGGTCGGAGACAATCGCTACAAAGTAACTTTACTGCGTAACGGCGAAACCCGTGAGCGTGAAGTGTCTATTGGCGCGCGCAATGACACCGATGTGGAGATTGTGAAAGGGCTGGATGCGGGTGACGAAGTGGTAACCGGTGAGGGTAAACCGGGAGCTGCGCAATGACGGCATTGCTTGATCTAAGCAATATTCGCCGCAGTTATCCTTCCGGCGAAGAACAGGTGGAGGTGCTCAAAGGCATCACGCTACAGATCCATGCCGGTGAGATGGTGGCGATCGTCGGGGCGTCTGGCTCCGGCAAATCCACGCTGATGAATATTCTGGGATGCCTCGATAAACCCACCAGCGGCACCTACCGGGTCGCGGGACGCGATGTTTCAACGCTGGACCGCGATGCGCTGGCGCAACTGCGTCGGGAGCATTTCGGTTTTATTTTCCAGCGCTACCATTTGTTGTCACATCTGACGGCAGCGCAAAACGTTGAAGTCCCCGCCGTTTACGCCGGTACGGAACGCAAACAGCGTCTGGCGCGCGCGCAGGAGCTGCTCCAGCGGCTTGGCCTTGGGGATCGTGTCGATTATCAACCTTCGCAGCTTTCTGGTGGTCAGCAGCAACGCGTCAGTATTGCCCGCGCGCTGATGAACGGCGGACAGGTGATCCTCGCCGACGAACCCACTGGTGCGCTCGACAGCCGTTCTGGTGAAGAGGTGATGGCAATTCTGCACCAATTGCGCGACCGCGGGCATACGGTGATTATCGTCACCCACGATCCGCAGGTCGCTGCCCAGGCAGAGCGGGTGATTGAGATCCATGACGGCGAAATTGTACGTAATCCGGCCGCAAAGCATGCCGTGCAGGGACAGGGCATTCAGGAACCGACGGTGAAAACGGCATCCGGCTGGAGTCAGTTTGTCAGCGGCTTTCGTGAAGCACTGACAATGGCATGGCTGGCGATGGCGGCCAACAAAATGCGCACGCTGCTGACGATGCTCGGGATCATCATCGGTATCGCGTCGGTAGTGTCGATTGTGGTGGTTGGTGACGCGGCCAAACAGCTGGTGCTGGCGGACATCCGCGCCATCGGCACCAACACCATTGATATTTACCCCGGTAAAGATTTTGGCGATGACGACCCGCAGTATCAGCAGGCGCTGAAATACGACGATCTGGCGGCGATCCAGAAACAACCCTGGGTCACTTCCGCCACGCCCGCCGTGTCGCAAAACCTGCGCTTACGCTATGGCAACACCGATGTGGCGGCCAGCGCGAACGGGGTAAGCGGCGACTATTTTAACGTTTATGGCATGACTTTCAGCGAAGGGACCACCTTTAACCGCGAGCAGCTTAATGGCCGTGCGCAGGTGGTGGTGCTCGACAGCAACACCCGACGTCAGCTATTCCCGCATAAGGCGAACGTGGTGGGTGAGGTGATCCTCGTGGGCAACATGCCAGCGACGGTCATTGGCGTGGCGGAAGAGAAACAGTCGATGTTTGGCAGCAGCAAAATCCTGCGCGTCTGGTTGCCTTACAGCACGATGTCCGGGCGCATTATGGGGCAGTCGTGGCTGAACTCGATCACCGTACGAGTGAAGGAAGGCTTCGACAGCGCACAGGCCGAACAGCAACTCACCCGACTGCTGACGTTGCGTCATGGCAAAAAAGGATTTCTTCACCTGGAATATGGACGGTGTCTTGAAAACCGCCGAAAAGACCACACGTACTCTTCAACTGTTCCTGACGCTGGTGGCGGTGATTTCGCTGGTGGTTGGCGGGATCGGTGTGATGAACATTATGCTGGTGTCGGTCACAGAGCGTACGCGGGAGATCGGGATCCGGATGGCGGTTGGCGCACGCGCCAGTGATGTGCTGCAACAGTTTCTGATTGAAGCAGTGCTGGTTTGTCTGGTGGGCGGCGCGCTGGGTATCAGTCTGTCGATGCTGATCGCCTTCACGTTGCAACTGTTCCTGCCCGGTTGGGAGATTGGTTTCTCGCCGGTCGCGCTGCTGACAGCATTTTTATGCTCTACCTTTACCGGTGTCCTGTTCGGCTGGCTACCGGCGCGCAACGCGGCGCGGCTGGATCCGGTCGATGCGTTAGCGCGAGAGTAACGTCCCGGGAAATAAAAATGCCAGCCGATCGGGCTGGCATTTTACCTGCGGGATGTACACAATGAGACAGAAGAGCTATGCAACAGCTTCTGCTTCGATAGGCACGATGACACTGGCGTGATTGCCTTTTGGCCCCTGGTGTACATCAAACTGGACAGACTGTCCGGCTTTTAGCGTTCTGTAACCATCCATCTGAATGGTGGAATAGTGAGCGAAAATATCTTCGCCGCCGCCTTCAGGGCAGATGAACCCAAACCCTTTGGCATTGTTGAACCACTTAACAGTACCCGTTTCCATGCTTCGACATCCTTCGTAAATCTTATATAAGTAAGATGGAATGAACCGGTGGTGGAGTGGGGGTTGTTCAAAACCTCGCCAACTCTCGAAATTACAATTTAGAGAAATCAGGCGGGGCGTCAAGCGTCAGACGGGGGGGCAGTGGGTAAAAATGAATCAAAAATTTGAAGCAGTTAACGCTATTGGCGGGAATGTGACAGATGTCGCGGATGCCAGTGATAGATGATAGTTATCTATTAATTGAGGTAGATTGATTGTGCACATCCGCTCTTGTCAGCGGCAGACTGTTCTGCCGGTAACCGTAACTGAAGATGACGACTGACAATGGGTAAGACGAACGACTGGCTGGATTTCGACCAGCTGGCGGCTGATAAAGTGCGTGACGCGCTAAAACCGCCATCTATGTATAAAGTGATATTAGTCAATGATGATTACACTCCGATGGAGTTTGTTATTGACGTGTTACAAAAATTCTTTTCTTATGATGTAGAACGTGCAACGCAACTGATGCTTGCGGTTCACTATCACGGTAAAGCCATCTGCGGTGTTTTCACCGCAGAGGTCGCGGAGACCAAAGTGGCAATGGTGAACACGTATGCGAGGGAGAACGAGCATCCGTTGCTGTGTACGCTGGAAAAAGCCTGAATGCAGGCATAAAAATTGGGGGGAGGTGCCTATGCTCAATCAAGAACTGGAACTCAGTTTAAATATGGCTTTCGCCAGAGCGCGCGAGCACCGTCATGAGTTTATGACCGTCGAGCACTTGTTACTGGCGCTGCTCAGTAACCCATCGGCCCGCGAAGCGCTGGAAGCGTGTTCCGTGGATCTCGTGGCGCTCCGTCAGGAACTCGAAGCCTTCATTGAACAAACCACACCCGTACTGCCTGCCAGCGAAGAAGAACGCGATACGCAGCCGACGCTGAGTTTTCAGCGCGTTCTGCAACGTGCAGTCTTCCACGTTCAGTCCTCCGGGCGCAGTGAAGTGACTGGTGCGAATGTGCTGGTCGCCATCTTTAGCGAACAGGAATCTCAGGCCGCTTACCTGCTGCGTAAGCATGAGGTCAGCCGTCTTGATGTGGTCAACTTTATTTCTCACGGTACGCGCAAAGATGAGCCGAGTCAGTCGTCTGATCCTGGCAGTCAGCCCAATACCGACGAGCAAGCTGGCGGGGAGGAACGTATGGAGAACTTCACGACTAACCTTAACCAGCTTGCCCGGGTTGGCGGTATTGACCCGCTGATAGGTCGTGACAAAGAGCTGGAGCGCGCCATTCAGGTGCTGTGCCGTCGGCGTAAAAATAACCCACTGCTGGTGGGGGGAATCTGGCGTCGGGAAGACGGCGATAGCCGAAGGGCTGGCCTGGCGTATCGTGCAGGGTGACGTGCCGGAAGTGATGGCCGATTGCACTATCTACTCGCTGGATATCGGTTCGCTGCTGGCGGGCACCAAATACCGTGGTGACTTTGAAAAACGCTTTAAAGCGCTGCTGAAACAGCTGGAGCAGGATACTAACAGCATTCTGTTTATCGACGAGATCCACACCATCATCGGGGCCGGTGCGGCGTCGGGTGGACAGGTGGATGCGGCAAACCTGATTAAGCCGCTGCTTTCCGGCGGTAAGATCCGCGTGATCGGCTCCACGACCTATCAGGAGTTCAGTAATATTTTCGAAAAAGACCGTGCGTTAGCGCGCCGCTTCCAGAAAATTGATATTACTGAACCGTCGGTCGAAGAGACCGTACAGATCATCAATGGCCTGAAACCGAAGTATGAAGCGCACCATGACGTCCGTTATACCGCGAAAGCGGTGCGTGCGGCGGTTGAACTGGCGGTGAAATACATCAACGATCGTCATCTGCCGGATAAAGCGATTGACGTAATTGATGAAGCTGGGGCGCGTGCGCGCCTGATGCCGGTCAGTAAGCGTAAGAAAACCGTCAACGTTGCGGATATCGAGTCCGTCGTGGCGCGTATTGCGCGTATCCCGGAGAAGAGCGTGTCGCAAAGCGATCGTGATACGCTGAAAAACCTTGGCGACCGTCTGAAAATGCTGGTCTTTGGGCAGGATAAAGCCATTGAGGCGCTGACTGAAGCCATCAAGATGAGCCGTGCGGGTCTGGGACACGAGCATAAGCCCGTCGGTTCCTTCCTGTTTGCTGGTCCGACCGGGGTCGGGAAAACCGAGGTGACGGTACAGCTTTCTAAAGCGCTGGGAATTGAACTGCTGCGTTTTGACATGTCCGAGTATATGGAACGTCATACCGTCAGCCGCCTGATTGGCGCGCCTCCGGGATACGTTGGTTTCGATCAGGGCGGTCTGCTGACGGATGCGGTCATCAAACATCCCCATGCGGTACTGCTGCTTGATGAAATCGAAAAAGCGCACCCGGATGTCTTTAACCTGCTGCTGCAGGTGATGGACAACGGCACGCTGACGGATAACAACGGGCGTAAAGCCGATTTCCGCAACGTGGTGCTGGTGATGACGACCAACGCCGGTGTCCGTGAAACGGAGCGTAAATCGATTGGCCTGATTCATCAGGACAACAGCACTGACGCGATGAGCGAAATCAAGAAAGTGTTCACGCCGGAGTTCCGTAACCGTCTCGACAATATTATCTGGTTCGAACACCTGTCTACTGAGGTGATCCATCAGGTTGTCGATAAGTTCATCGTCGAGCTGCAGGTTCAACTGGATCAGAAAGGCGTCTCCCTGGAAGTGAGCCAGGAAGCGCGTAACTGGCTGGCAGAGAAAGGCTACGACCGGGCAATGGGCGCACGTCCTATGGCGCGTGTGATTCAGGATAACCTGAAAAAACCATTGGCGAACGAGCTGTTGTTTGGTTCTCTGGTGGATGGCGGGCAGGTGACCGTGGCACTGGATAAAGAGAAAAATGAGCTGACCTATGGCTTCCAGAGTGCACAGAAGCACAAACCAGAAGCCGCGCATTAATCTCACTTCTCGATAGCTGATTGATAAACCGGGCCGCGTGCCCGGTTTTTTCTGTGCGAAAAGAGCTCGTACGCAAGTACGGGCTCTTTCTCAAATATGGCGGTGAGGGGGGGGGATTGACTCGCTTCGCTCGCCCTTCGGGCGTCATGGCCTGCGGCCATTCCGTCCAACGGGCTGCGCCCGTTGTCGAACCCCGGTCGGGGATTCTCATCCCCCCTAATGGGGAATATAAAAGAAAAGAGCCGATACATAAGTACCGGCTCTCATCTGAAATATGGCGGTGAGGGGGGGGGGATTGACTCGCTTCGCTCGCCCTTCGGGCGTCATGGCCTGCGGCCATTCCGTCCAACGGGCTGCGCCCGTTGTCGAACCCCGGTCGGGGATTCTCATCCCCCCTAATGGGGAATATAAAAGAAAAGAGCCGATACATAAGTACCGGCTCTCATCTGAAATATGGCGGTGAGGGGGGGGATTCGAACCCCCCGATACGTTGCCGTATACACACTTTCCAGGCGTGCTCCTTCAGCCACTCGGACACCTCACCATATTGTATTGCTACCTGACCGCTTGGGGGGCAACGGGGCGCTACTATAGGGAGTTGCGTTAAAACGGTCAAGCAGTATTTACGCTTTGCTTCTCGTTTGGTTACGCATTGTACATCTTCCCCAACGGAACCCGTCGGGGAAGCGATTTAGCGTTGTGAATCCAGCAGTTCGAGGCTCTTCACGACCTCCTCACGCTCAGATTTGACCAAAGCGGCCTCCATTAAAATCGCGAACGGCTTCTGCGATTTCTTGTCTGGTATTCATGACAAACGGACCGTAGCCGACGACCGGTTCATTCAGCGGCTCTCCCGACAGTAACAATACGCTGGCATCGCGGGTGGCTTCCAGATGCAGCGTGTCCCCTTGCTGGCTTAATACCACCAGTTGCGCCTCGCTTGCTGTTGTCGATCCATTTACCGTGATTGAGCCTTTCAGGATGACCAGCGCGGTACTCCACCCTTCAGGTTGCGAAAGCGTCACCGGGCGCGCCTGTTGTAACCGCATATCCCAGACGTTCAGCGGCGAGAACGTGTGTGCCGGACCGGTCGTCTGCTGATACTGACCGGCAATGATTCGCGCTGTCCCTGCATCGTCCGGCAGCTCAACGGTCGGAATGAAATCCTGGGTGATGCTCTGATAACCCGGCGCCGTCATTTTGTCTTTTGCTGGCAGGTTCACCCACAGTTGCACCATCTCCAGTTCTCCCCCCCTTGCGGGTGAAGGCTTCAGAGTGAAATTCTTCATGCAGAATGCCAGCACCCGCGGTCATCCATTGCACGTCGCCGGGGCCGATAATGCCGCCGCGACCGGTTGAATCGCGATGCTCAACTTCACCGCGGTACACGATTGTCACCGTTTCAAAGCCACGGTGGGGATGTTCACCCACGCCACGCTTTTCCGCTCCCGGCGCGAAGGTATGGGGGCCGGCATAGTCGAGCAGCAGAAAGGGGCTCAACTGCTCTGCGTGGGACTGGTACGAAAACAGTGAACGAACCGGAAATCCATCGCCAACCCAGTGCGGACGAGGTGCGGTATAGACGCCTGTAACCTGTTTCATCATTCTCTCCTCAATGGCTTGTTACGTTATGAATAAGCTTATATTCATGACAGTGAGGTGAATAGTGGCTAAAATAAACCTCATCGTTCTGAAATTGGAACAATAAATGATAAAGCCGGATCTCAATGATTTTGCGTGGTTTGTCCATGTCGTGGAGCAGGGCGGGTTTGCCGCAGCCGGTCGCGCACTCGATGAACCGAAGTCAAAGCTCAGCCGGCGCATTGCGCAACTGGAGGAGCAACTGGGAGTGCGACTCATCCAGCGGACGACGCGGCAGTTTAACGTCACGGAAGTGGGGCAAACGTTCTATGAACACTGCAAAGCGATGCTGGTAGAAGCACAGGCGGCGCAGGATGCGATTGCCGCATTGCAGGTTGAACCTCGTGGCGTGGTGAAGCTGACGTGTCCGGTAACGCTGCTTCATGTCCACGTGGGGCCGATGCTGGCGAAATTTATGGCGCGCTACCCCGATGTGACGTTGCAACTCGAAGCCACGAATCGTCGCGTTGATGTGGTAGGGGAAGGCGTTGATATTGCGATCAGAGTGCGTCCGCGACCGATTGAGGACAGCGATCTGGTGATGCGGGTGCTTGCGGACCGCGCACACCGGTTGTTCGCCAGCCCGGCACTGATCGCACGCATGGGCCCCCCCTACGGTGCCGTCGGAATTAAGCCGTTGGCCCGGGCTGAGTCTCTCGGCAGGCAAACATATTCATCGCTGGGAACTGTATGGCCCACAAGGGGCCAGAGCGGAAGTGCACTTTACCCCACGATTTATCACGACCGACATGCTGGCATTACGCGAGGCGGCCATTGCCGGCGTCGGTGCCGTGCAACTTCCTGTCTTAATGGCGAAAGAACAGCTTGCGGTCGGAGAACTGGTTGCGTTACTGGAAGGTTGGGAACCACGAAGAGAGGTCATTCACGCGGTTTTCCCTTCACGCAGGGGATTGCTGCCATCGGTCAGAGCGCTGGTGGATTTTCTGACGGATGAGTATGCGCGAATGGCGGAGGAGTAGGGATTTTCATGCAACAAAAAAAGGCCGGCTTGACCGACCTTTTATTATCTGGGCGCCATTCGGGCGTGAAAACACTCAGCGACTACGGAAGACAATGCGGCCTTTGCTCAGGTCGTACGGGGTCAGCTCAACAGTCACTTTGTCGCCCGTCAGGATGCGGATGTAGTTTTTACGCATTTTACCGGAGATGTGTGCAGTAACCACGTGACCGTTTTCTAACTCTACGCGGAACATGGTATTAGGTAACGTTTCGAGAACGGTACCCTGCATTTCAATATTGTCTTCTTTGGCCATCTAATCCTCTGGGGTATCACTACCGTAATTTGAACCGGCAAGATAATGCCGAAGTTCTTTTAATAAGTAAAGATTTGCACGTTTAAAACGCAGCAAACAAAATTTGGCGCATTACTCCGGATCGCTTCAAAAACACACGACAAAGCCGCACGTGAAGCGCAACGTATAAGGGAGCGATGAGATAAACGATGGCGTTACCTGACGCGAACGGATCCTTAACGGCAGCGGGGTAATGGGCTAAACCAACTCTGCGTCCGCAATTATAACACCCTGACAAAAAATGTGCCGAAAACATTCACCCCTGGGGCAAAAATAACGTGCGAGGGACCCAAAAATCGCGAGGTAAACGTTGCTGGCGCAATGCATCAAGGTGTTCCAGATATACCCGGCGCGGAATTTCGACCGCCCCTAACGATTCGGTATGACTATTGAGCACCTGACAATCCATTAATTTGCCGCCCTGCCGGACAAATTCTGCGCAAAAAACCAGCAGTGCAGTTTTTGACGCATTCTCTTGTCGGCTGAACATCGATTCGCCGCAAAACAGAGCCCCCTGGGAAACGCCATACATCCCGCCAACCAGCGTATTTTCGCGCCAGACCTCAATGGAGTGCGCATGTCCCAGTTCGTGCAGTCGGTGATAGGCCTCCACCACGCCCTGGGTGATCCAGGTGCCTTCATCGCGATCGTTGGCGCACCCTTCGATGACCTGACCAAACGCGTAATTCAGCGTGACGCGATATGGAGAACGCTTATGGAAGCGCTTCATGCTGCGGCTGATATGAAAAGTGTCAGGCCACAGGACGGCACGAGGATCCGGCGACCACCAGAGAATAGGGTCGCCAGGCGAAAACCACGGAAAAATACCCCGTTGATAGGCCATCAGCAGGCGCGCAGGGCTGAGATCGCCCCCAAGCGCCAGCAGGCCGTTTGGCTCGCGTAAAGCGCCCTCCGGCGAAGGGAAGGCGATAGAGTGTCGGGAAAGCTGAACCAGGCGCATGACAGCAGAACTCCAGTACGCGAGTCGGATCGTTCAATAATAGCTTACAGACCTTGCTTAAACTGGTAATAACGACCCTGCTGCGCTAACAGATCTGCGTGATTACCTTGCTCAATAATTTGGCCGTTGTCCATCACTATTATTTGATCAAAACGCGCAAGTCCGCGCAGGCGATGCGTCACCATCAGTAACGTTTTTTCGCGCATCACCTCTGCCAGCAATTCAAGCATTTGGCTTTCGGTCGTCGCATCCAGGCCTTCCGTCGGTTCATCAAGCAGCATCAATGGCGCCTCGTGCAGCAGCGCACGGGCGATCGCCAGACGACGCAGTTCGCCACCGGATAACTGACGACCGCCTTCGCCCAGCCAACTGTTGAGGCCAGTATCGTCGAGGAGTTTCTCCAGCCCGACGCGGCGCAGCGTGTCTGCCAGCTGTTCGTCACTGGCGTCGGGGGCGGCAAGCAAAAGGTTGTCGCGCAGGGTGGCGCTGAACAAGTGCACGCGCTGCGGCACAACGCCGATAGCCTTGCGCAACGTCGCTTCATTCAATGCCGCAATCGGACGACCGTTGAGCAGGAGCTCGCCCTGTTGCGGATCCCACGCGCGCGTCAGCAACTGGAGTAATGTCGATTTACCGCACCCGGTGCGCCCAAGAATGGCGATGTGCTCGCCTGGATTCACCTGGAGAGAGAGCGAATCCAGCGCCTTTTGCGCCTGTTCGGGATAGCTGAATGAAACATCACGCAGCGTCAGGGTGACCCGATCCGGGGCGTCGGATACGTCAGTCGGGAAAGTGACTTCTGGCTTCTGTTCAGTCAGTTCCGTGATCCGCATGGCGGAGGCGATGACCTGTCCCAGATGCTGGAATGCGCCGGTGACCGGAGCCAGCGCTTCAAATGCCGCCAGCGCGCAAAAGATAAACAGGGCAATCAGCGCGCCAGGCTGAGCGTTACCACCTACACCGCCTGCCGCCATCCATAGCATCAGTAAGATGGCGACGGCACCGATGAGCAACATCAGCGCCTGTGACAGAGCCGTAAGTTCAGACTGGCGACGCTGCGCTTCGTGCCACTGTAACTCGGTAGTCTCCATCTGCGCGCGGTAGCGGTCGCTGGCGCCGAAAATGGTCAGTTCGGCCTGGCCCTGTAACCATGAGGTCAGTTGCTGGCGATACTGTCCGCGCAGATGCGTCAGGTTTTGTCCGGTAGTTTTACCGGCGCGATAAAACACCGGCGGCATAATAAATAGCGTCAACAGCATCACGCCGCCGAGGGTGCAGGCGAGGGTAACATCCAGCACGCTCAGACCGATCGTCACGACCATAATCACCACAAAGGCGCCCACCAGTGGAGAGATAACACGCAGGTAGAGGTGATCCAGCGTATCCACATCTGCCACTATGCGGTTCAACAGTTCGCCCTGACGATAACGGGCCAGTCCGGCAGGGGAGAGCGGTAACAGCTTGCTGAAGGTATGAACGCGTAAATGTTGCAGTACGCGGAAGGTCGCATCATGGCTGACCAGTCGCTCAAAATAGCGTCCGGCAGTCCGGGTAATGGCCGCGCCGCGCACACCCGCAGCAGGCAGCATATAATTAAAACTGTAGATACCGGCAAAACCCGCGACGGCTGACGCAGAAAGGAACCAGCCGGACAGCGTCAGCAGGCCAATACTGGCGAGCAGGGTGATGATTGCCAGCACAATACCCAGCGTTAACATCCATTTGTGACGTTTATAGAGCGTCAGATAAGGCAGCAGCGCGCGCATTAGATTTCCTCCTGACGATGGGCCAACAGCGTCGCAAATGCGCCATTGGCGGTACTCAGTTCGGCCCAGGAACCCTGTTCGATAATCTGTCCGTCCTGCATCACCCAAACCGTATCCCAGTCAGCAAGATCTTCAAGCTGGTGCGTGACCATCAGAGTGGTCTGGCGTTTTGAGGCCGCTTTCAGCGCCTGCATGACCCGCTGTTCGCTATGGGCATCCAGACTGGCCGCAGGCTCATCCAGCAGCAGCAGCTTGCAGGAATTAAGGAGCGCGCGGGCTACCGCCACGCGTTGCGCCTGACCAACGGACAGACGTCCGGCCTGATCGCCAACGGGCGTATCCACGTCCTGTGGTAACAGCGGCAGGAATTCACTGACCCAGGCGCTATCAAGCGCGGTACGCAACTCTTGCTCACTGGCATTCGGGCGTGCCAGCAGAACGTTTTCCCGTATCGTCGCCGCGGGCAACTGCGGGTTTTGTCCCACCCAGGAGAGCTGCTTACGCCAGGACTCCGGGGATAAATCGCGAAGTTCCACTCCGTTAATACGCAGCGATCCCTGATAAGAGAGGAAGCCGGAAAGCGCATTCAGCAACGAACTCTTACCTGAACCGCTACGCCCCACAAGTACGACCCGCTGCCCGGCAGCTACGGAAAAATTCAACGGTCCTGCCAGCGTTTTACCTTCCGGCGAGGTGATGATGAGATCTTCAGCATCAATGGAAACAGGTTCTTGCGTGGAGAGTTCCATATCGCCTTGTTCAGGATGGGCGAGCGGCGTTTCCATAAAAGTTTTCAGGCTGTCAGCCGCGCCTACCGCCTGTGCTTTAGCGTGATAAAACGTCCCCAAATCGCGCAGCGGCTGGAAAAACTCAGGGGCCAGAATGAGGGCGAGGAAGCCTGCTGCCAGCGTGACGCCCGTGCCGTAGTGGCCAAAATTAAGTTCGCCGAGGTAGGAAAAACCAAAGTAAACCGCGACCAGCGCAATGGAAAGCGAGGTAAAAAACTCCAGTACACCCGATGATAAAAAGGCGAGGCGCAGCACTTCCATTGTACGCTGGCGGAAATCTTGCGATGCGACGCGAATACTTTCCGTTTCCGCTTCACCACGGCCAAAAATGCGCAGGGTATCCATTCCGCGTAAGCGATCGAGGAAATGTCCGCTCAGACGGGCCAGCGCGAGGAAATTACGCCGGTTAGCATCGGCAGCGCCCATACCGACCATCGCCATGAACAGCGGGATCAGCGGCGCGGTGCCGAGCAGGATAAGCGCAGCGGCCCAGTTTGACGGGAAAATAGCCGCCACGATCAGGATGGGCACACACACTGCCAGCGCCATCTGCGGCAGATAGCGTGCGTAGTAATCGTGCATGTCGTCAATTTGCTCCAGTACCAGCGTGGCCCAACTTCCTGCTGGTCGCCCCTGGATCCACGCTGGACCCGCCTGCTGCAGGCGGTCCAGCACCTGACGGCGGATCTCAAAACGGATGTGCTGGCCTGCGTGAAAACCTACGCGTTCGCGTAGCCATACGACCCAGGCGCGCAGGATAAAAACCAACACCAGCACGACAAATGGCAACAGCAACGCCTCACGCGGGATGTTCTCCATGATCATATGTTGCAGAATGCGGGCCATTATCCAGGCCTGAGCGACAATCAGTAAGCCACTCACGAACCCCAGCAGACGGGAAATCATTAACCAGCGTTGGGAAATGACACTTTGCTGTTTTAACCAGCGGGTTAGCTCTTGTTGACGAGTTTTATTCATTGCGCACTTTGCAGGTGAGTTATCAGAATTTTTAGGCAGCGCAATGTTACAACGGGGCAAAAATAAAGGCGACTTATAGTCGCCTTATTTACTTTTGTTACTGATTTGTAAAAACTATTTGCACGCGTCGGCTAAACCATCAAGGTAGCGTTCGGCATCCAGCGCCGCCATACAACCGGTGCCAGCGGAGGTGATAGCCTGACGGTAAATATGGTCCATCACGTCGCCCGCAGCGAAGACGCCCGGGATGCTGGTCTGGGTCGCGTTACCATGGCTTCCGGACTGCACTTTGATGTAGCCGTTTTCGAGCTCAAGCTGTCCTTCGAAAATTGCCGTGTTCGGGCTGTGACCGATGGCCACAAACAGACCTGCGACGTCCAGCGACTCAATGTTTTCCGCATTCTGCGTATCACGCAGGCGCAGACCCGTGACGCCCATCTGATCGCCAGTCACTTCTTCCAGCGTGCGGTGGGTGTGCAGCACGATATTGCCGTTCTCCACTTTGTCCATCAGACGTTTAATCAGAATTTTTTCCGCGCGGAAGCTGTCGCGGCGGTGAATCAGATGAACTTCAGAGGCGATGTTCGCCAGATACAGTGCTTCTTCGACTGCCGTGTTACCGCCGCCGATAACCGCGACTTTCTGGTTACGATAGAAAAAACCGTCGCAGGTCGCGCAGGCAGAAACGCCACGGCCTTTGAATGCCTCTTCTGACGGCAGACCAAGATAGCGAGCGGACGCGCCGGTAGCGATGATCAGCGCATCACAGGTGTATTCCGCGCTGTCGCCAATCAGACGGAACGGACGATGCTGCAGGTCCACTTTATTGATGTGATCGAAGATGATCTCGGTTTCAAACTTAGTCGCATGCTCGTGCATACGTTCCATCAACAGTGGCCCGGTCAGATCGTTCGGATCGCCCGGCCAGTTTTCCACTTCGGTCGTGGTGGTCAGTTGACCGCCTTTCTCCATACCGGTGATTAGAACCGGCTGCAGGTTTGCGCGCGCAGCATAGACCGCTGCGGTGTATCCCGCCGGGCCGGAACCCAGGATAAGCAGTTTACTGTGTTTGGTCGTGCCCATGAGATCCTCATTGTTGTTGGCAGGCAATGGGCTGGATTGTAGGGAATTTGACGGCGTAAAAAAAGAGTACAGCGATTTTGTTAACAATTTGTGTAATAGAGACAACCAATGAGTGACCCAATCTGCGGCCCGCCATCAAGAATACTACTTAAAATCGCTCAGTTATAAGGTGATAAAATGATGAATCATCTTAACGCTTAATGAATAACTGGCATGTTGTACTAAAAATCGATGTTTTACTTTGACAATCCCCTGCTGTTTTGCGAAAACATTCGAGGAAGAAAAAAACAGTGTTGTGTGTGTGCTGCATAATCATGCATATAAATACCATGTTACCGGGCTAGCGAAATCTACGCATGGTGTGGACAGACGCCATTCGTGATGTCGATAGCTGCCGTCAGGCAACGGTCTTCTCACTATAGACCAGGCATTGCGCGCCGTTAAATCCTCTGGGTTTCGGTCTATTGTGATGGGCATCGACTCTCGACATGATGTCTGATGAGTCAGGCAGGAGTAGGGAAGGAATACAGAGAGACAATAATAATGGTAGATAGCAAGAAGCGCCCTGGCAAAGATCTCGACCGTATTGATCGTAACATTCTTAATGAGCTGCAAAAGGATGGGCGTATTTCTAACGTCGAGCTTTCTAAACGAGTGGGACTTTCCCCGACGCCCTGCCTTGAGCGTGTGCGTCGTCTGGAAAGACAGGGTTTCATTCAGGGCTATACAGCTTTGTTAAACCCGCATTATCTGGATGCATCACTTCTGGTATTTGTTGAGATTACTCTGAATCGTGGCGCTCCGGATGTGTTTGAACAATTCAATGCCGCCGTACAAAAACTTGAAGAAATTCAAGAGTGTCATTTGGTGTCCGGTGATTTCGACTATCTGTTGAAAACACGTGTGCCGGACATGTCAGCATACCGTAAGCTGCTGGGGGAAACCCTGCTGCGTTTGCCTGGCGTCAATGACACCCGTACTTACGTGGTCATGGAAGAAGTCAAACAGAGTAATCGTCTGGTTATTAAGACGCGCTAATACGGAACAGGTGCAAAATCGGCGTATTTTGATTACACTCCTGTTAATCCATACAGCAACAGTGCCGGGGTAACCCGGTGCTGTTGTCCGTTTTAGCATCGGGCAGGAAAAGCCTGAAACCTGGAGAGCCTTTTTTGAGCCAGGAATACACTGAAGACAAAGAAGTCACATTGACAAAGTTAAGCAGCGGGCGCCGACTTCTGGAGGCGTTGCTGATTCTTATTGCCCTTTTTTGCCGTCTGGCTGATGGCAGCCTTATTGAGCTTTAATCCTTCTGACCCCAGTTGGTCGCAAACGGCCTGGCATGAACCTATCCATAATCTGGGTGGGGCGCCGGGGGGCCTGGCTGGCGGATACCCTGTTCTTTATTTTTGGGATTATGGCCTACACCATTCCTGTCATCATTGTGGGTGGCTGTTGGTTTACCTGGCGTCATCAGGCGACCGATGACTATATCGACTATTTTGCTGTCTCGCTGCGCATCATTGGCGTGCTGGCGCTTATCCTCACGTCTTGCGGTCTTGCCGCGATTAACGCAGATGATATCTGGTATTTCGCATCCGGCGGGGTGATTGGCAGTCTGTTGAGTACCACGCTGCAACCTCTGCTGCACAGCAGTGGCGGCACGATTACGCTTCTGTGCGTGTGGGCGGCAGGGCTGACGCTCTTCACTGGCTGGTCGTGGGTCAGTATTGCCGAAAAACTGGGCGGCTGGCTGCTCAATATCCTGACCTTTGCCAGCAACCGTACCCGCCGCGATGACACCTGGGTGGAAGACGACGAATACGAAGACGATGAAGAGTATGAAGACGAAGCCGAGGGCGGGAAACGTGAATCCCGTCGTGCGCGTATTCTTCGCGGTGCGCTGGCGCGCCGTAAACGTCTGGCTGAAAAATTTATCAACCCGCATGGTCGTCAGACCGATGCGGCGCTCTTCTCCGGCAGACGCATGGATGATGACGATGAGATAGCCTACAGCGCGCGCGGCGTCGCAGCCGACCCTCAGGATGTCCTGTTCTCGGGCCATCGTGCAACGCAGCCGGAATATGATGAGTACGATCCGCTGTTAAACGGTCATTCGGTGACCGAACCGGTCGCTGCTGCGGCGGCGGCAACGACTGCGACTCAGACCTGGGCCGCGCCGGTTGATCCGGTTATGCAAACATCGCCCGTACCGGGGGCCGAAACGGTTCCTGTCCAACCTGCGGTGGAATGGCAACCGGTTCCGGGTCCACAAACCGGCGAGCCGGTGATCGCGCCTGCGCCGGACGCTTATCCGCCGCAGACTGAGTATGCGCAACCGCACCAGGCGCAGTATGAAACGTGGCAGCAGCCTGTTCCGACTGAGCCGCAATACGCTGCGCCTGCGGCCCCTGAAGCAGGCTATCCGCCGCCAGGCGCACCACAGCAGCCGTGGCCGCAACCACAGCCTGCGCAAGAGCAGTCCTGGCAACCCGAGCCTGTCCCGCAGCCGGTTTATGCTCAACCCACTTATCAGCCTGAGCCTTTGCAGCCGCAGGAGCCTTTTGTTCAACAGTCTTCCGCTGTAGAGCCAGAGCCGGTTGTGGAAGAGACGAAGCCTGCACGTCCGCCGCTGTACTACTTTGAAGAAGTGGAAGAAAAGCGCGCGCGTGAACGTGAGCAACTGGCCGCGTGGTATCAGCCGATTCCTGAACCTGTTAACGCACCAGAACCGGTGGTTCCTGCATCCTCAGCTGCGCCTTCCATACCGCCTGTTGATGCCGCTGCGGCCATTGCGCCGATCGCTGCAGGCGTGAAGGATGCGACATTATCAGCCGGTGCGACTGCTGCAGCCGCAGCGCCAGTCTTCAGCCTCGCAAACGGCGGAGCGCCGCGTCCGCAGGTGAAAGAAGGGATTGGGCCGCAACTGCCTCGTCCCAATCGCGTACGTGTACCGACACGCCGTGAACTGGCATCGTATGGCATTAAATTGCCTTCTCAGCGTATGGCTGAGGAGAGAGCGCGTGAAGCCGGTCAACACGATCCGCAGTATAGCGATGATGAAATCGACGCCATGCAACAGGACGAACTGGCTCGTCAGTTTGCCCAGTCGCAGCAAAGTCGTTATGGCGACGAGTATCAGCATGAGGCGACGCAGGCGGACGATGAAGATATCGCTGCGGAAGCTGAACTGGCGCGCCAGTTTGCTTCTTCACAGCAACAGCGTTACGCCGGTGAGCAACCAGCCGGAGCGAATCCCTTCTCGCTGGATGATTTTGAGTTTTCACCCATGAAAACGCTGGTGGATGAGGGGCCGCATGAGCCGCTGTTTACACCGGGCGTAATGCCGGAGTCTGCGCCTGTTCAGCAAACTCCAGCGCCGCAGTATCAACAGCCGCAACAGCCGGTAGCGCCTCAGCCGCAGTATCAGCAGCCGCAACAGCCGGTAGCGCCTCAGCCGCAGTATCAGCAGCCGCAACAGCCGGTAGCACCGCAGCCGCACTATCAGCAGCCGCAACAGCCGGTAGCACCGCAGCCGCACTATCAGCAGCCGCAACAGCCGATAGCGCCGCAGCAGCATTATCAACAGCCGCAGCAACCTGCCGCGCCACAGCCGCAGGAAAGCCTGATTCACCCGCTGCTGATGCGCAACGGTGACAGTCGTCCGCTGCAAAGACCGACGACGCCACTGCCTTCGCTGGATCTGTTGACGCCGCCGCCGAGTGAAGTGGAACCGGTTGATACTTTTGCGCTGGAGCAGATGGCGCGCCTGGTTGAAGCCCGCCTGGCTGACTTCCGCATCAAGGCTGATGTGGTGAATTACTCCCCAGGGCCGGTAATCACCCGTTTTGAGCTGAATTTGGCACCGGGCGTGAAAGCAGCGCGTATTTCCAACCTTTCTCGTGACCTGGCGCGTTCGCTTTCCACTGTTGCGGTGCGCGTGGTTGAAGTGATTCCGGGTAAACCGTACGTCGGCCTGGAATTGCCGAACAAAAAACGGCAAACCGTTTACCTGCGTGAAGTGTTGGATAATGCGAAGTTCCGTGAAAACCCATCGCCGCTGACCGTCGTGTTGGGGAAAGATATTGCCGGCGATCCGGTGGTGGCCGATCTGGCGAAAATGCCGCACCTGCTGGTGGCGGGGACAACCGGTTCGGGTAAATCGGTTGGGGTGAATGCCATGATCCTCAGCATGCTTTACAAGGCCCAGCCGGAAGACGTTCGTTTCATCATGATCGACCCGAAAATGCTGGAGCTGTCGGTATACGAAGGCATTCCGCATCTGCTGACGGAAGTCGTCACCGATATGAAAGACGCTGCCAATGCCCTGCGCTGGAGCGTTAACGAGATGGAACGTCGTTACAAACTGATGTCGGCTCTGGGCGTGCGTAATCTGGCGGGCTACAACGAGAAGATTGCCGAAGCGGCGCGGATGGGGCGTCCGATTCCGGATCCGTACTGGAAACCGGGCGACAGTATGGACGCGCAGCATCCGGTACTGGAAAAACTGCCGTACATTGTTGTGCTGGTCGATGAATTTGCCGACCTGATGATGACGGTCGGTAAGAAAGTTGAAGAGCTGATTGCCCGACTGGCGCAAAAAGCCCGAGCGGCAGGCATTCACCTGGTGCTGGCGACGCAGCGTCCGTCAGTCGACGTCATCACCGGGCTTATCAAAGCCAATATTCCGACCCGAATCGCGTTTACCGTATCCAGTAAGATTGACTCGCGTACCATCCTCGATCAGGGCGGTGCAGAATCGCTGCTGGGAATGGGGGGATATGCTTTACTCCGGCCCTAACTCCACTATGCCGGTGCGTGTTCACGGCGCGTTTGTCCGTGACCAGGAAGTGCATGCGGTGGTGCAGGACTGGAAAGCGCGTGGTCGTCCACAGTATGTTGATGGCATCACTTCCGATAGTGAAAGTGAAGGCGGCGGCGGTGGATTTGACGGCGGCGAAGAGCTGGATCCGTTATTTGATCAGGCAGTGAACTTTGTGACGGAAAAACGCAAAGCGTCGATTTCAGGCGTACAGCGTCAGTTCCGTATTGGCTACAACCGCGCGGCGCGCATAATCGAACAGATGGAAGCGCAGGGGATCGTCAGTGAGCAGGGCCATAATGGGAATCGCGAAGTGCTGGCGCCTCCGCCGTTTGAGTAAATGCAAAGTTACGTAATTCAGTATTGTCTTCTTTCCTCACGCTGATTTTTGGCCTGGAATGGACAGCAGAGGGATCTCCCGGTCGGGAGTGACGTATTTTGAGGAATAACAATGAAAAAATTCGCAATCACCTGTGCATTACTCTCAGGATTCGTAGTAAGCAGCGTCTGGGCGGATGCCGCCAGCGATCTGAAAAGCCGCCTGGATAAAGTCGGCAGCTTCCACGCCAGCTTCACACAGAAAGTGACCGATGGCAGCGGTAACGCCGTTCAGGAAGGCCAGGGTGATTTGTGGGTGAAGCGTCCCAACCTGTTTAACTGGCACATGACACAGCCCGACGAGAGCATTCTGGTTTCTGATGGCAAAACGTTGTGGTTCTTCAACCCGTTTGTTGAACAGGCGACAGCAACCTGGCTGAAAGATGCGACAGGCAATACGCCGTTTATGCTGATTGCGCGTAACCAGTCCAGCGACTGGCAGCAGTACAACATTAAACAAAACGGCGATGACTTTGTGCTGACGCCGAAAACGAGTAACGGTAACCTGAAGCAGTTCACTATCAACGTGGGACGTGACGGAACCATTCATCAGTTCAGCGCCGTGGAACAGGACGACCAGCGCAGCAGTTATCAGCTGAAGTCTCAGCAGAATGGCGCTGTCGACGCATCGAAATTTACCTTTACCCCACCGCAAGGCGTAACGGTAGACGACCAACGTAAGTAGAGGTATGCGTGAGCAACCTGTCGCTCGATTTTTCTGATAATACTTTTCAGCCACTGGCCGCGCGGATGCGGCCAGAAAATTTAGCGCAGTATATTGGTCAACAACATCTGCTGGCTGCGGGTAAACCGTTGCCGCGGGCGATTGAAGCCGGACATCTGCACTCCATGATCCTGTGGGGACCGCCGGGTACCGGTAAAACCACGCTTGCTGAAGTGATTGCCCGCTACGCCGATGCCGACGTTGAGCGGATATCGGCGGTCACCTCTGGCGTGAAAGAGATCCGCGAAGCCATTGAACGCGCCCGACAGAACAGAAATGCCGGGCGTCGCACCATTTTGTTTGTCGACGAAGTCCATCGCTTTAACAAAAGCCAACAGGATGCGTTTCTGCCACACATCGAAGACGGCACAATCACTTTTATCGGGGCAACTACCGAAAACCCATCGTTTGAGCTTAATTCCGCACTGCTGTCGCGGGCGCGCGTCTATTTGCTCAAATCGTTGACCACGGAAGATATCGAACAGGTTCTGCGTCAGGCGATGGAAGACAAGGCGCGGGGGTACGGTGGGCAGGATATCGTTCTGCCGGATGAAACCCGCAAAGCCATCGCGGAACTGGTTAACGGCGATGCGCGTCGGGCGCTGAACATGCTGGAAATGATGGCTGATATGGCAGAAGTGGATGACAGCGGTAAGCGTGTCCTTCTGCCCGCCTTGTTGACGGAAATAGCCGGTGAACGCAGCGCGCGTTTCGATAATAAAGGCGACCGTTTCTACGATCTCATTTCCGCATTGCATAAATCGGTTCGCGGCAGCGCGCCGGATGCGGCACTTTACTGGTATGCGCGCATCATCACGGCTGGCGGCGATCCGCTGTATGTGGCGCGCCGTTGCCTGGCGATTGCTTCCGAAGATGTGGGCAATGCCGATCCGCGTGCGATGCAGGTGGCGATTTCCGCCTGGGACTGCTTCACGCGCGTGGGGCCTGCTGAAGGCGAACGCGCCATTGCCCAGGCGATCGTTTATCTGGCCTGTGCGCCAAAAAGCAATGCGGTGTATACCGCTTTTAAAGCGGCGATGTCCGATGCCCGTGAACGTCCTGATTATGACGTGCCTGTTCATCTGCGCAATGCACCGACGAAGTTGATGAAAGAGATGGGCTATGGGCAGGAATATCGCTACGCGCATGACGAACCGAATGCCTATGCCGCAGGGGAGGAATATTTCCCCCAGGAGATGGCACAAACGCGCTATTATCACCCCACAAACAGAGGTCTTGAGGGCAAGATTGGCGAAAAGCTCGCCTGGCTCGCCGGACAGGATCAAAATAGCCCTATAAAACGCTACCGTTAGCGCAGACGTTGCGGTAATGTTGGCAAAGTATCCCTGTGACTGCAGGCTGTGGTCACATTTTCCCATTTCAATTCGATAAGCACAGGATAAGCATGCTCGATCCCAATCTGCTGCGTAATGAGCCAGACGCAGTCGCTGAAAAACTGGCACGCCGGGGCTTTAAGCTGGATGTAGATAAGCTGCGCGCTCTTGAAGAGCGTCGTAAAGTTTTGCAGGTTAATACTGAAAACCTGCAGGCAGAGCGTAACTCTCGATCGAAATCCATAGGCCAGGCGAAAGCGCGCGGGGAAGATATCGAGCCTTTACGTCTGGAAGTGAACAAACTGGGCGAAGAGCTGGATGCCGCAAAAGCGGAGCTGGATGTTTTACAGGCTGAGATCCGCGATATCGCGCTGGCCATTCCAAACCTGCCTGCAGACGAAGTGCCGGTCGGTAAAGACGAGAACGACAACGTCGAAGTCAGCCGCTGGGGCACACCGCGCGAATTCGATTTTGAAGTTCGCGATCACGTCACGCTGGGCGAAATGCATGCCGGGCTGGATTTTGCCGCTGCCGTTAAGCTGACCGGCTCCCGTTTTGTGGTGATGAAAGGGCAGATTGCCCGTATGCACCGTGCGCTCTCGCAATTCATGCTGGATCTGCACACAGAGCAGCATGGCTACAGCGAAAACTACGTTCCGTATCTGGTAAACCATGACACCCTGTACGGCACCGGTCAGTTGCCGAAGTTTGCCGGCGATCTGTTCCATACCCGTCCGCTGGAAGAAGAAGCTGACAGCAGCAACTACGCGTTGATCCCAACGGCGGAAGTGCCGCTGACCAACCTGGTGCGCGATGAGATCATCGATGAAGATCAGTTGCCAATTAAAATGACCGCGCACACACCGTGCTTCCGCTCTGAAGCGGGTTCCTACGGTCGTGATACCCGTGGCCTGATCCGTATGCATCAGTTCGACAAAGTTGAAATGGTACAGATCGTTCGCCCGGAAGATTCCATGGCGGCGCTGGAAGAAATGACCGGTCATGCGGAGAAAGTGCTGCAACTGCTGGGTTTGCCCTATCGCAAAATTATTCTTTGCACCGGCGACATGGGTTTTGGCGCATGCAAAACCTACGATCTGGAAGTGTGGGTACCAGCGCAGAATACCTACCGCGAAATCTCTTCCTGCTCGAACGTCTGGGATTTCCAGGCGCGTCGTATGCAGGCTCGCTGCCGCAGCAAGTCCGACAAAAAAGACCCGTCTGGTGCATACTCTGAACGGTTCTGGTCTGGCGGTCGGTCGTACCCTGGTGGCTGTGATGGAAAACTACCAGCAGGCTGATGGCCGTATCGAAGTGCCGGAAGTATTGCGTCCGTACATGAACGGACTGGAATTTATCGGCTAATTCTCGTTTCTTCCTTTCTAAAAAGCGCCTTTAGGCGCTTTTTTTTATGCCTGTTTGATACCGGACAATAATCATTACCCCCTATGGGGTAATACTACCTTCGAATGAAATTCAGCATTTTACGCTGCTATCCTGTTGAATCGCTATGTATATGACTACATAGCGGTACTTAAGTATAAAAAAATAACGTCATTTTTGTTTTTACTGTGAGCAAGCAGAGTGAGCCTTTATGAAAACTAAGATCCCCGATGCCGTGATGGCAGCTGAGGTGAGTCGTCGTGGTTTAGTCAAAACGACGGCGATAGGCGGTCTGGCGATGGCCAGCAGCGCGTTTACCCTGCCATTTACCCGTATCGCTAATGCCGCAGAAGCGCTCAGCCCTGCGCAGGCCAGCGAAAAAGTCATCTGGAGCGCGTGTACCGTAAACTGCGGCAGTCGCTGCCCGCTACGCATGCACGTGGTTGATGGCGAAATCAAATACGTTGAAACCGATAATACTGGCGATGACAACTACGAGGGATTGCACCAGGTGCGTGCCTGTCTGCGTGGTCGCTCAATGCGCCGTCGCGTTTATAACCCGGATCGCCTGAAATACCCCATGAAGCGCGTCGGTAAGCGTGGAGAAGGGAAATTCGAACGCATCACCTGGGATGAGGCTTACGACATCATCGCCAGCAACATGCAGCGTCTGATTAAAGATTACGGTAACGAGTCTATCTACCTGAACTACGGCACCGGTACGCTGGGCGGTACGATGACCCGTTCCTGGCCGCCGGGAAATACCCTGGTAGCGCGTCTGATGAACTGCTGCGGCGGTTATCTGAACCACTATGGCGATTACTCTTCGGCACAGATTGCTGCAGGTCTGAACTATACCTACGGCGGTTGGGCGGATGGTAACAGCCCGTCTGACATTGAAAACAGCAAGCTGGTGGTACTGTTTGGTAATAACCCTGGCGAAACGCGTATGAGCGGCGGCGGGGTGACCTACTATCTGGAACAGGCGCGACAAAAATCGAATGCCCGGATGATTATTATCGATCCGCGCTATACCGATACCGGGGCCGGTCGAGAAGACGAGTGGATCCCGATTCGTCCGGGTACCGATGCGGCGCTGGTGAATGCGCTGGCTTATGTGCTGATTACTGAGAATATGGCCGATCAGCCGTTCCTCGATAAGTACTGCGTGGGCTACGACGAGAAAACGTTGCCAGCCAGCGCGCCGAAGAATGGTCACTATAAGGCCTATATCCTCGGGCAGGGGAATGACGGTACGCCAAAAACGCCTGAGTGGGCGGCGCAAATTACCGGTATTCCGGCAGACCGCATTATCAAACTGGCGCGTGAAATCGGCAGCGCAAAACCGGCCTATATCAGCCAGGGCTGGGGACCGCAGCGCCACGCGAACGGCGAAATTGCCACCCGTGCCATTTCAATGCTGGCTATTTTGACCGGTAACGTCGGGATCAACGGCGGCAACAGCGGCGCACGTGAAGGCTCTTACTCTCTGCCGTTTGTACGGATGCCTACGCTGGAAAACCCGGTAGAAACCAGTATCTCCATGTTTATGTGGACTGACGCGATTGAACGTGGGCCGGAAATGACTGCGCTGCGTGATGGCGTGCGCGGCAAAGATAAACTCGACGTGCCGATTAAGATGATCTGGAACTACGCCGGTAACTGTCTTATCAACCAGCACTCGGAGATCAACCGCACGCACGACATCCTGCAGGATGACAAGAAGTGCGAAATGATTGTCGTCATCGACTGCCACATGACGTCATCAGCGAAGTATGCCGATATTCTGCTGCCGGATTGCACGGCATCTGAGCAGATGGATTTCGCGCTGGATGCCTCCTGCGGGAATATGTCCTACGTGATTTTCGCCGATCAGGCCATCAAGCCGCGTTTTGAATGCAAAACCATCTATGAAATGACCAGTGAACTGGCGAAGCGTCTGGGCGTCGAGCAGCAGTTTACCGAAGGACGCACTCAGGAAGAGTGGATGCGTCATCTGTACGAACAGTCGCGTAAAGCCATTCCGGAGCTGCCGACCTTTGAGGAATTCCGTAAGCAGGGGCTGTTTAAGCAGCGCGATCCGCAAGGACATCACGTGGCCTATAAGGCGTTCCGTGACGATCCGCAGGCCAATCCCTTAACCACGCCGTCAGGTAAAATCGAAATCTACTCGCAGGAACTGGCTAAGATTGCCGCCACCTGGGAACTGCCGGAAGGCGATGTCATCGATCCATTGCCGATCTACACGCCGGGTTTTGAGAACTACAACGACCCGTTGACCAAAGATTATCCGTTGCAGCTCACGGGCTTCCACTATAAATCTCGCGTTCACTCCACCTATGGCAACGTGGATGTCCTGAAGGCATCGTGCCGCCAGGAAATGTGGATCAACCCGCTCGATGCGCAAAAGCGCGGAATCAACAACGGCGACAAAGTTCGCATCTACAACGGGCGCGGGGAATTGCATATCGAGGCGAAAGTAACGCCGCGTATGATGCCGGGCGTGGTGGCGTTAGGCGAGGGGGCCTGGTATGACCCGGATGCCAAACGCATTGACCAGGGCGGTTGTATCAACGTTCTGACCACCCAGCGCCCGTCTCCACTGGCGAAGGGGAACCCGTCACATACGAACCTTGTTCAGGTTGAGAAGGTGTAAGGAGTAACCGATGACAACCCAGTATGGATTTTTTATTGATTCCAGCCGTTGCACCGGTTGTAAAACCTGCGAACTGGCCTGTAAAGATTACAAAGACTTAACCCCGGATGTCAGCTTCCGCCGCATTTACGAATACGCGGGCGGTGACTGGCAGGAGGATAACGGCGTCTGGCATCAGAACGTGTTTGCCTACTATCTCTCTATTGCCTGTAACCACTGTGAGGATCCGGCCTGTACTAAGGTTTGCCCGAGCGGGGCAATGCACAAACGGGAAGACGGTTTTGTGGTCGTTGATGAAGATGTCTGCATCGGCTGTCGTTACTGCCATATGGCCTGCCCGTACGGCGCGCCGCAGTACAATGCCGCCAAAGGTCACATGACCAAGTGCGACGGCTGTCATGACCGCGTGGCGGATGGCAAGAAACCGATCTGTGTGGAGTCCTGCCCGCTGCGGGCGCTGGACTTCGGCCCGATTGACGAACTGCGCAAAAAACACGGCGATCTGGCTGCCGTTGCCCCACTGCCGGGCGCACACTTCACGAAGCCGAGTATTGTGATCAAACCAAATGCCAACAGCCGCCCGACCGGGGATACCACCGGTTATCTGGCGAATCCGAAGGAGGTGTAAGATGGGAAGTGGATGGCATGAATGGCCGCTGATGATCTTCACGGTCTTCGGACAATGTGTGGTCGGTGGTTTTATTGTTCTGGCGCTGGCGCTGATGAAAGGCGACCTGTGGGCAGAGACGCAGCAGCGCGTGATTACCTGCATGTTCGCGCTGTGGGTGCTGATGGGGATTGGCTTTATCGCATCTATGCTGCACCTCGGCTCGCCAATGCGGGCGTTTAACTCGCTTAACCGTGTAGGGTCGTCGGCGCTGAGTAACGAAATTGCCAGCGGTTCGATTTTCTTCGCGGTTGGCGGGATCGGCTGGTTGCTGGCGATGACGAAAAAGCTCTCTCCCGCGCTGCGTAACCTGTGGCTATTGGTCACCATGATTCTGGGCGTTCTGTTCGTCTGGATGATGGTGCGTGTCTATAACAGCATCGATACCGTACCGACCTGGTACAGCGTCTGGACGCCGCTGGGCTTCTTCCTGACTCTGCTGATGGGCGGTCCGCTGCTGGGTTATCTGTTGTTGCGCGTGGCGGGTGTCGACGGCTGGGCGATGCGTCTGCTGCCTGCGGTTTCACTGTTGGCGCTGGTGGTCAGTGCTGTCATGTCGGTGATGCAGGGGGCGGAGCTGGCCAGCATTCACAGTTCAGTCCAGCAGGCATCTGCACTGGTTCCGGATTACGGTTCGCTGATGGCCTGGCGAATTGGGGTGCTGGCGCTGGCCTTGTGCTGCTGGATTGTTCCGCAGTTGAAAGGGTATCAGCCTGCGGTGCCGTTACTCTCCGTGGCCTTTGTTCTGCTGCTGGTCGGCGAGCTGATTGGTCGCGGTGTATTTTACGGTCTGCATATGACCGTCGGCATGGCGGTCGCCGGCTAAGTGAAGAACCGGGGCTTTCGCCCCGGTCAGATTACTGACAAGGAAAGCAAAAACGTGGTTTTTCCTTCCTTGTGGTTATCAGCCGAAAATCAATGAATTGATTTTCCTGGTTTTTAATGAGGTGATCTTTGCTTTTCCGGTATCGGGATGAAGTTTGTCATCACTCTCACCGGGGCTTTCGCCCCGGTTTTACTATTTCTGTTTAGTCAACGTATCGTAGCTGGTCATCAGATTGCGGTAATCCGGAATGTGGTTGGAGAACAGCGTCGCCAGCCCCTCGATATCATTACGCCAGTCACGGTGCAGTTCACAGGCCACACCAAACCATGTCATGAGCTGAGCACCTGCCTGCGACATTCGATCCCACGCTGAATGACGGGTAATTTCATTAAACGTACCCGACGCATCGGTGACGACGAAGACATCAAAACCTTCTTCAATGGCTGACAGCGCCGGAAATGCCACGCAAACTTCGGTCACTACCCCCCGCAATGATCAACTGTTTTTTCCCCGTGGCTTTGACGGCCTTCACGAAGTCTTCGTTGTCCCAGGCGTTGATATTTCCTGGTCGCGCAATGTATGGGGCATCCGGGAACTGGGCTTTTAATTCGGGAACCAGCGGGCCATTTGGACCGGTTTCGAAGCTGGTGGTGAGAATGGTAGGCAGCTTGAAGTATTTGGCTAAGTCGCCCAGCGCCAGCACGTTATTCTTAAATTTATCAGGGTCAATATCCCTGACCAGTGAGAGTAGCCCGGCCTGGTGATCCACCAGAAGAACCGCAGCATCGTTTTTATCAAGACGAACATAAGACCTGGTCATTCTCTTCCCCTTGCTTGAGTCAACTCTGCGCCCGAAATCATTCAGGTGCGTATGGTTTATTCAAAGCATAGAACGGAAAAAAATACTGCCGGGACTATGAGATTTTTCAACTAAACGAAACGGAACTCTTTTGCGTTAAATCAATAAAAACAGTCACCTGTAATGAGTTCGGCAGCAATAATACATAATCTTAATCAATAAATTCAATCGAAGAGGGAAAAGGGCCGCCACGCCACGGTTTCAGCCGATTGACAATGTTTTTGTTGGTGGCATGATGCGCGTGAAATTTGAACTTCCTCACGGTTTATACTCATGTCCACCTATACCCGACCTGTCTTGCTTTTGCTGGCTGGTCTACTTCTGCTGACCCTGGCGATTGCGGTGCTTAACACGCTCGTCCCGCTTTGGCTCGCCCAGGAAAACCTGCCGACGTGGCAGGTGGGTATGATTAGTTCGTCCTATTTCACCGGTAACCTGGTCGGGACGCTGTTGACAGGGGCTTTAATCAAGCGCCTCGGGTTTAACCGTAGTTACTACCTTGCCTCGCTGATCTTTGCGGCTGGTTGTGTGGGCCTCGGGGTGATGGTCGGCTTCTGGAGCTGGCTGGCATGGCGCTTTGTCGCTGGCGTTGGCTGCGCGATGATCTGGGTTGTCGTCGAGAGTGCGCTGATGTGCAGCGGGACATCACGCAACCGAGGCCGTCTGCTGGCGGCCTACATGATGGTTTACTATGTCGGGACCTTCCTCGGACAACTGCTGGTCAGCAAAGTCTCGACGGAGCTAATGAACGTGCTGCCGTGGGCGACAGGACTGATTCTGGCAGGGATTTTACCGCTGCTCTTTACCCGTATCCTGAATCAGCAGTCTGATGAACACAACGACACGCCAATTACCTCAATGCTGAAACTACGTCAGGCGCGGCTGGGTGTTAACGGCTGCATTATTTCCGGGATTGTGCTGGGTTCGCTGTACGGCCTGATGCCGCTGTATCTCAATCATCAGGGTATGAGTAACGCCAGTATCGGTTTCTGGATGGCGGTGCTGGTTAGCGCGGGGATCCTCGGCCAGTGGCCAATCGGGCGGCTGGCGGATAAGTTTGGTCGACTGCTGGTTCTGCGTGTGCAGGTATTCGTGGTGATTCTCGGCAGTATGGCGATGTTAAGCCAGGCCGCGATGGCGCCTGCGCTCTTTATCCTGGGGGCTGCCGGTTTTACGCTCTATCCGGTCGCTATGGCCTGGGCCTGTGAAAAAGTGGAACATCACCAACTGGTGGCGATGAACCAGGCGCTGCTGCTGAGCTACACCGTTGGCAGCCTCTTAGGGCCTTCCTTCACCGCCATGTTGATGCAGAATTATTCCGATAATCTGCTGTTTATTATGATTGCCAGCGTGTCGTTTATTTATTTGCTGATGCTGTTGCGCAATGCCGGACACACTCCGAACCCGGTTGCTCACGTTTAATTCAGCGCCAACAGGATGCAATGGGTGTTATTGCATCCTGTTTTGGTTAATTCTCTGCCTTCCCTGACAGAAAATAAAAAAGGCCGCCCGCCGGGCAGCCTTTCTAAAAGACTCAACGAGTTAGTACATCACTTTATGACCGTACTGCTCAAGAATGCCTTTGACGCGTTCCATCGTTTCTTTCTTCGGTGGATGTACGCCATCAAGTTTGTACTCTTCGCCCATCGCCACCCATTTATGTTTACCCAGCTCGTGATAGGGCAGAAGCTCGATTTTCTCAACGTTGCCCATATCGCGGGTAAATTCACCGAGTCGGTGCGCTGAGTCGTCATCGTCGGACCAGCCAGGTACCACGACGTAACGGATCCACACATTGATATCTTTGTTTGCCAGATAGCGGGCGAATTCCAGCGTACGATGGTTAGAAACGCCGACCAGATTCTGGTGGATCTCATCGTTCATTTGCTTGAGGTCGAGCATCACCAGATCGGTGACTTCCAGCAGTTCATCAATCACCGGGTCGTAGCGGCGAACAAAACCATTGGTATCCAGACAGGTATGGATACCTTCTTGCTTACAGGCACGGAACCAGTCACGAACAAATTCCGCTTGCAGGATGGCTTCACCGCCTGACGCCGTTACGCCGCCGCCGGATGCGTTCATAAAGTGGCGATAGGTCACGACCTCTTTCATCAGTTCTTCAACAGTGACTTCTTTACCGCCATGGGTGTCCCACGTATCGCGGTTATGGCAATACAGGCAGCGCATCAGGCAGCCCTGGAAGAAAGTAATAAAGCGGATGCCCGGGCCGTCAACGGTACCACAGGATTCAAAGGAGTGAATGCGACCAATAACTGACATTGCGGTGTTTCTCCAGATGTGGCCCATCCGGGGCCGTGTTGGTGCACAGCTCATTGGCTGTGTCGAGTCTGTTTTGGCGGTTATCCATTGAGTATAGATAGCTGACAAAACAGGCTGCAGTCGGGAAACGACCTGTTAAAAAGGCCCCACTTACGTGGAGCCTTTATTGTACGCCTTTTACCGCGTGATTTCAGTCAAAACACATTACATGGTCTGAGTGAAGGTACGGGTAATAACGTCCTGCTGCTGTTCTTTCGTCAGGGAGTTAAAACGTACTGCATAACCAGATACACGGATGGTCAGCTGCGGATATTTTTCCGGATGTTCCATCGCGTCCAGCAGCATTTCACGGTTCATGACGTTCACGTTCAGGTGCTGACCACCTTCGATGGACGCTTCATGGTGGAAGTAACCATCCATCAGACCGGCCAGGTTAGTCTTACGAACTTCGTCATCTTTACCCAGTGCGTTCGGAACGATAGAGAAGGTATAAGAGATACCATCTTTTGCGTAAGCAAACGGCAGTTTAGCAACAGAAGTCAGAGAGGCAACAGCACCTTTCTGGTCACGGCCGTGCATCGGGTTAGCACCTGGTCCGAACGGCGCGCCAGCACGACGACCATCTGGGGTGTTACCGGTTTTCTTACCATACACAACGTTAGAGGTGATGGTCAGAACCGACTGAGTCGGGATTGCATCACGGTAGGTTTTCAGTTTCTGAATTTTCTTCATGAAACGTTCAACCAGGTCAACCGCCATGTCATCAACGCGCGCGTCGTTGTTACCAAACTGCGGGTATTCGCCTTCGATTTCGAAGTCGATTGCCAGACCGTCTTCGTCACGAATCGGTTTAACTTTCGCATATTTGATAGCAGACAGGGAGTCAGCCGCAACGGACAGACCTGCGATACCACATGCCATGGTGCGGATAACATCACGGTCGTGCAGCGCCATCAGAGAGGCTTCGTAGCTGTACTTGTCGTGCATGTAGTGGATAACGTTCAGTGCGGTGACATACTGCTTAGCCAGCCAGTCCATGAAGTGATCCATACGCTCCATCACTTCATCGAAGTCCAGAACGTCGCCTTTGATCGGCTCAGACTTAGGACCAACCTGCATTTTCAGTTTTTCATCAACGCCGCCGTTGATTGCGTACAGCATGGTTTTCGCCAGGTTTGCACGCGCACCGAAGAACTGCATTTGTTTACCAACGATCATCGGGCTTACGCAGCAAGCGATAGCGTAGTCGTCGTTGTTGAAGTCCGGACGCATCAGGTCATCGTTCTCATACTGCAGAGAAGAGGTGTCGATGGACACTTTAGCGGCGAATTTCTTGAAGTTCAGAGGCAGTTTTTCAGACCACAGAACGGTGATGTTCGGCTCCGGAGACGGACCCATGGTGTACAGGGTGTTCAGGAAGCGGAAGCTGTTTTTGGTAACCAGAGTACGGCCATCAACGCCCATACCACCGATGGATTCCGTTGCCCAAATCGGGTCGCCGGAGAACAGTTCATCATATTCAGGCGTACGCAGGAAACGAACCATACGCAATTTCATGACCAGGTGGTCAATCATTTCCTGAGCGTCTTGTTCAGTGATTTTGCCTGCTTTCAGGTCACGTTCGATGTATGCATCCAGGAAGGTGGATACGCGACCGAAGGACATTGCAGCGCCGTTCTGAGATTTAACTGCAGCCAGGTAGCCGAAGTAGGTCCACTGGATAGCTTCCTGAGCGTTAGTAGCCGGACCAGAGATATCGCAGCCATATTTCGCCGCCATCTCTTTGATCTGACCCAGCGCACGGTGCTGTTCAGCAATTTCTTCACGCAGACGGATAGTCGCTTCCAGGTTTACGCCGTTTTCCAGATCGGACTGCAGGGAAACGAACTGCGCGTACTTGTCTTTCATCAGGAAGTCGATACCGTACAGCGCAACGCGACGGTAGTCACCGATGATACGGCCACGGCCATACGCATCCGGCAGACCAGTCAGAACGCCAGATTTACGGCAGTTCAGAATGTCTTTGGTGTAAACATCGAATACGCCCTGGTTGTGGGTTTTGCGGTATTCGGTGAAGATTTTTTTCAGCATTGGATCCAGCTCGCGGTTATACGCTTTGCAGGAACCTTCAACCATTTTGATACCACCGAACGGGATGATCGCGCGTTTCAGCGGAGCTTCAGTTTGCAGACCCACAATCTTCTCGAGCGCTTTATTGATGTAGCCAGCGTCGTGAGAAGTGATGGTGGAAGCAACAGAGGTGTCAAAGTCAACAGGCGCGTGAGTGCGGTTTTCCTGTTTAACGCCTTCCATTACGCTGTCCCACAGTGCAGTGGTCGCATCAGTTGCGCCAGCCAGGAAGGACTCGTCACCCTCGTACGGAGTGTAGTTTTTCTGAATGAAGTCACGGACGTTTACTTCATTCTGCCAGTCACCTTTGGTAAAACCTTCCCAGGCTGTGGCTAACTTTTCATTAAGCTCGGACATGTAACACCTACCTTCTTAAGTGGATTTTTTATTCACTGCGTGTACCGCGACATCAATTAATGATGATCGTTGTCACGCAGATAAATGACCCAGTATGTCAACCCAACCAACAAACCCCCGCCGATAATGTTACCGATCGTAACCGGAATCAGGTTATCAGTGATGAAGTTCATCGCGGTCAGGTGAGAAAAATTCTCCGGCGTCGAGCCAACTGCGCTCCAGAACTCCGGTGTGGCGAGATCACGGATTACAATACCCATCGGGATCATAAACATGTTTGCGATACTGTGCTCAAAACCGCTGGCAACAAACATCGCAACCGGTAATACCATGATAAACGCTTTATCCATCAGACTACGGCCTGAGTAGCTCATCCAGACGGCCAGGCAGACCATCAGGTTTGCGAGAATACCGAGGCTGACGGCTTCAACAAAAGTATGGTGCATTTTGTGGTCGGCGGTTTGCAGGACGTTGAGTCCCCACTGGCCGTTGGCGACCATATATTCGCCAGAAAGCCACATTAACAGCACAAAGAGCAAGCAACCAATCAGGTTGCCAAAATAGACGTTGAGCCAGTTTTTTGCCAACTGACCCCAGGTGATACGGCCACTGGCTTTGGCGACGACAATCAACACGGTTGACGTAAAGAGGTCAGCACCGCAGATGACGCAGAGAATCAACCCCAGAGAGAAGCAGATACCGCCAATCAGTTTCGCCATACCAAAGGGCATCGTACCTGTACCGGTCGTGGCTGTGATATAGAAAACAAAGGCGATGGAAATGAACACACCGGCAGTAATTGCCAGGAAGAAAGTCTTAAGCGGATGTTTCGTTGCTTTATAGACACCTGCCTCTTCGGCCACTTTGGCCATTGCAGCAGGGAGTAAAAGATCAAAAGGGTTGTCAGCTTTCACACTAACTCTCTCTTTATTAAGTCGGCGACGAGATACTAACAAAGCATTATAGATGAGAAATTGATATAGATCATATCTCGCCTGGCTTATAGGCCCGCAATACGCATGGTTTTTATGCAATCTCGGGGTAATTTATTGATTAATTTGATAAAAATAAATTTTAAAATTTAGCAAATGAGTTGAAAGTTTTCCTCTTCGGGTCTGTTAGCCGGTTAATTAATATGGAGTAATTGGCAGATAAAGTAACAAGTATCCATTAAATTATGTAATATCAACTACCAATATTTAACCTTGTTATTACATTTATTTTGGGATATTCAAAAATAAGTAAAAAAGGGGCGCTTAGCGCGCCCCGTAATATAGCTCAGACGATTATTTAAACCTACTCAGCGTAGGTTTAATTGGGTTTATTTTGACCAAAATGAAGATTTTGCGCGCTGCAACTTTTCATAGGCCTTTAACAACGACTGGTGTGATGCGAATGCGTGCAGATCGCTGTCGACCGGCTGTAGGCCATAAAAGGCGGCTTCACCGCTCAACGCTGCGCTGGCGGCTTCGACGGCATCTGCGCCATACATGCGAACAAACGCGTTCAGATACTGCAGCGGTTCACGTTCTTCTTCCTGCGACAGCAGTAACAGCGTTTGCAGGCAGCGGTAATAATTCGCCCGCTCAGCGCTAAAGATCGATGAATTAAATTCCATCGTCCATTCAGTCCAGATCAGCGCCTGTTCCAGATCGCCACCTGCCAGCGCCAGCATCGCTTTCAGCTCACCAATACGCAGGGTGTACCAGCCATTATCCGGACCGGTGGCCAGGCCTAACAGTTCACGAACACGGGTAAAATCATCAAACCCTTCTTCATCGAGTTGCTCAATCAGGTTGAGATAGTCTTCTTTACCCCAGTTACTGTTCGGCAGTGAGAGCAGGGTTTCGCGCAGATGGGCGCCCATGGCGTTGTTGGCTAACCACAGGTCTTCAGCAGGATAAATATCAGACATCCCCGGAACGATAATCCGGCAGGCATACACGCCAAGGTGCTCGTAATCGGCGATGTATACTTCTTTATCTTCCGCGTTGAAGATAGCCATCAGCGTCGCAAACTCTTCTTCTGTGCTACCGGAGAAACGCCAGTCAACGAACGGGTAGTCGGCATCCTGCTTAAACAGATCCCAGGAGATCAGACCGCTGGAGTCGATGAAGTGCGTTTCCAGGTTGGTATGCTCGGCCACTTCTTCATCGTCGAAGGTCGGTGGCGTGAAGACGTCGAGATCTTTCAGACCACGGCCCTGTAACAGTTCGGTCACCGTACGCTCCAGTGCGACGCCAAAATCAGGGTGTGCGCCGAAGGAGGCAAAGCAGGTGCCATTCGCCGGGTTGAACAGCACGACGCAGATCACCGGATACTGACCGCCCAGAGAACCGTCGTAGGCAAAGATTGGGAAACCTTCTGCTTCCAGCGTTGCAATAGATTCCACCACCGCCGGGTAACGTGCCAGTACGTCGGCCGGAATTTCCGGCAGACTGATACTTTCGGCAATAATGCGATTCTTCACGTAACGCTCAAAGACTTCAGAAAGTCCCTGCACACGCGCTTCATTACGCGTATTACCAGCAGACATCCCGTTTGAGACGTACAGGTTGCCGATAATGTTCATGGGAATATAGACGGTCTTGTTATCCGACTGGCGGGTAAACGGCAGACCGCAGATGCCGCGTTCTTCGTTGCCGGACTGCAGGTCGATCAGCATGCTGCCGGTCAGTTCGTTTTCGGGATCGTAGAACGCGCGCAGGCGTGCATCCAGCAAGCCTTCCGGCACGTCGTCATTTTCGGTCAGCGGGAACCACTTCTCGTTCGGATAATGGACGAACGGACCATTGGCGATGGTTTCACCCATCCAGAAATCGGCAAAGAAATAGTTGGTCGACAGACGCTCAAAATATTCGCCCAGCGCAGAGGCCAGCGCAGCCTTCTTCGTCGCGCCTTTGCCGTTGGTAAAGCACAGCGCGCACTCTTTATCGCGAATATGTACGGACCAGACGTTTGGCACCGGGTTCAGCCACGAGGCTTCTTCAATATGGAAACCGAGGTCGAGCAGTTTTTGCTGGAAGCGAGCGATGGAGTCTTCCAGTGCGGCGTCTTTGCCGGGAATAAATGTTTGCGTCATGAAAATCACTTTTGTCGTACGGAAAGCGCGCAATCATACGGGTTTTACGAGACTGACGCTATCGCCACCACTGAAGCGGCGCAAATAAAAGTTTTGGCTATGCTTTTATGCAGTGATCCACCATAAGAGCATAAAAATGAAAGCGTTTGATTTACAACGGATGGCACTCGATAAAGTGCCAATGGAATTCCTCGGTGAAGTGGCTTTACGCAGTCTGTATACCTTCGTACTGGTCTATCTGTTTCTCAAGCTCACAGGACGACGCGGCGTGCGACAGATGTCGCTCTTCGAAGTGCTGATTATTTTAACGCTGGGGTCGGCGGCGGGGGGACGTGGCCTTTTATGATGATGTCCCGATGTTGCCGGTACTGGTGGTCTTCATTACCCTCGCGCTGTTGTACCGTCTGGTGATGTGGCTGATGGCGCGCAGTGAAAAACTGGAAGATTTACTGGAAGGTAAGCCCGTCGTGATTATTGAAGATGGCGAGCTGGCGTGGGCAAAACTGAATCAGTCAAATATGACCGAGTTTGAGTTTTTCATGGAGTTGCGACTGAATGGCGTTGAGCAACTGGGACAGGTGCGCCTGGCGATCCTTGAAACGAATGGTCAGATCAGCGTTTATTTCTTTGAAGACAGTGAAGTTAAACCCGGCTTGAGCATTTTGCCGAAGTATTGTACGCAGCGATATAAAGTCGTTCCTGAAGCAGGAGATTATTCCTGCGTGCGATGCAGCGAAGTGATCACAATGAAAGCCGGCGAGCGTCAGGTTTGCCCGCGGTGTAAAAATCCAGAATGGTCGAAGGCCAGCAGGGCAAAACGGGTCGTCTGACAGCAAAAATATCGGTCTTTCACCGTCAATCCCGAAGATTCTGTTGTGTGAGCGAATACTCATTTTTGCTCTGCTCAGTTTTAGCCATTGCGGCGCGTGTCACTGAATGATAAAACCGATATCCACAGGAATAACTTATACCCAATGTCTGTTCATGTATGAAAAGAGGTTGGGTTAATAACAACACAACGTGGTGAGGGGAAATGGCTCAGGTCTTCAATTTTAGTTCAGGTCCGGCAATGTTACCGGCAGATGTGCTCAAACTGGCTCAAAAGGATCTTTGTGACTGGAACGGTCTTGGTACGTCCGTCATGGAAGTGAGCCACCGCGGCAAAGAATTCATCCAGGTCGCGCAAGAAGCGGAGCAGGATTTGCGCGATCTGTTGAATATCCCCTCCAACTACAAAGTGCTGTTTTGTCACGGCGGTGGTCGCGGCCAGTTTTCCGCCATTCCGCTGAACATTCTGGGTGATAAAACCACGGCAGACTACGTTGATGCAGGCTACTGGGCCGCCAGCGCCGTTAAAGAAGCGAGAAAATATTGCACGCCGAACGTGATTGATGCCAAAGTCTCGGTTGATGGCCTGCGCGGCGTGAAACCGATGAGCGAGTGGCAGCTTTCTGATGATGCGGCGTACCTGCATTACTGCCCGAACGAAACTATCGATGGCATCGCGATTAACGAAACGCCCAATTTTGGTTCGAATGTGGTGGTGACCGCCGATTTCTCCTCAACCATTCTCTCCAGTCCGCTGGATGTCTCCCGCTACGGCATCATTTATGCGGGCGCGCAGAAGAACATTGGTCCGGCGGGTCTGACTATCGTCATCGTACGCGAAGATTTACTGGGTAAAGCGAAGGTGGCGTGCCCGTCGATCCTCGATTATTCCGTCCTGAACGACAATGACTCTATGTTCAATACGCCGCCGACCTTCGCCTGGTATCTTTCCGGCCTGGTGTTCAAATGGCTGAAAGCTAATGGTGGCGTGGCGGCGATGGATAAAATCAATCAGCAAAAAGCAGAACTGCTGTACGGTGTGATTGATAACAGTGACTTCTATCGTAACGATGTCGCGAAAGCGAACCGTTCACGGATGAACGTGCCGTTCCAGTTAGCTGACAGCGCGCTGGATAAGATCTTCCTCGAAGAGTCATTTGCCGCGGGTCTGCACGCGCTGAAAGGCCACCGCGTTGTCGGCGGAATGCGTGCCTCTATCTATAACGCGATGCCGCTGGAAGGGGTAAAAGCGCTTGCCGATTTCATGACTGATTTCGAGCGCCGTCGCGGCTAATCTGGTGTCTCTTTTCATCCCCACAGCGTTGTCTGTGGGGTTTTTATTTCTGTCTTTTGAGAGTTGAGTTTCATGGAATCCCTGACGTTACAACCCATCGCACGGGTCGATGGCACGATTAATCTGCCAGGCTCGAAGAGCGTATCAAACCGCGCGCTGTTACTGGCGGCGTTAGCTCATGGCACCACAGAGCTGACCAACCTGTTAGACAGCGATGACGTTCGCCATATGCTCAATGCCCTGAGTGCGTTGGGGGGTTGATTATACGCTTTCAGCGGATCGTACCCGCTGCGACATCACTGGTAACGCGGGCTTTCTGCATGCCGAAGGCGCATTAGAACTGTTTCTGGGTAATGCCGGAACGGCGATGCGACCGCTGGCTGCTGCGCTGTGCCTGGGTGAAAACGACATTGTGCTGACCGGTGAACCGCGAATGAAAGAGCGCCCGATTGGTCATCTGGTGGATGCGCTGCGTCAGGGTGGGGCGAACATTGAGTATCTGGAGCAGGAAAATTATCCGCCGCTTCGACTGCGTGGCGGATTTACCGGCGGGCAGGTTGAGGTTGACGGCAGCGTCTCCAGCCAGTTTCTCACCGCGCTGCTGATGACCGCACCTCTGGCGCCGCAGGATACGGTGATCAGTATTAAAGGCGATCTGGTGTCGAAACCGTATATCGATATCACGCTGAACCTGATGAAAACCTTTGGCGTAGAAATAGGGAATCAGCGCTATCAGCGCTTTGTGGTCAAAGGCGGCCAGCAGTATCACTCTCCTGGCCGCTATCTGGTTGAAGGCGATGCGTCATCGGCTTCCTATTTTCTGGCCGCTGGCGCGATTAAAGGCGGTACGGTGAAAGTGACCGGGATTGGCCGCAACAGCATGCAGGGCGATATCCGTTTCGCCGACGTGCTGGAAAAAATGGGCGCGTCCGTCACCTGGGGTGACGACTTTATTGCCTGCACTCGCGGTGAACTTAATGCTATTGATATGGACATGAACCACATTCCGGATGCGGCGATGACCATTGCCACGGCGGCGCTGTTTGCTAAAGGCACGACGACGCTTCGCAACATTTATAACTGGCGCGTCAAAGAGACTGACCGTCTGTTTGCGATGGCGACCGAACTGCGTAAAGTTGGCGCGGAAGTGGAAGAGGGGCATGATTACATTCGCATCACGCCGCCGGCACAGCTGAAATTTGCCGAAATTGGCACCTATAACGATCACCGTATGGCGATGTGTTTCTCGCTGGTGGCGTTATCTGACACGCCGGTCACGATCCTTGACCCGAAATGTACCGCCAAAACCTTCCCTGACTATTTCGAACAGCTGGCGCGCATTAGCACGCCTGCCTGATAAACGTAAAACACTGTCATCTTTCGGGCTGGTTTCTCCCCAGCCCGCTATAATTGCGCAATTATTCTTCATCTGAATACAGACAAAACTGGTTTTTGCACACAATGTTAACGATTGTGAGCGTTGGCGCGTATAATGCGCGGCGTTTACGTTAACAGAACGCCTGTTTAAGGAGATAAAGATGACGGCAATTGCCCCGGTAATTACCATTGATGGCCCAAGTGGTGCAGGAAAAGGCACCTTGTGCAAAGCGATGGCGGAAGCATTGCAATGGCATCTGTTGGACTCTGGCGCAATCTATCGCGTGCTGGCGCTGGCGGCATTACATCATCATGTTGATGTCGCATCGGAGGACGCGCTGGTTCCGCTGGCAACGCATCTTGATGTCCGCTTTGTCTCAACTGACGGTAACCTGGAAGTGATCCTCGAAGGGGAAGATGTCAGTGGCGAAATTCGCACGCAGGAAGTTGCCAATGCTGCCTCTCAGGTTGCGGCGTTCCCTCGCGTGCGCGAAGCGCTACTGCGCCGTCAACGCGCTTTCCGGGAAGCGCCAGGATTGATCGCCGACGGACGTGACATGGGAACAGTCGTTTTCCCGGATGCCCCAGTTAAAATTTTCCTGGACGCCTCCTCGGAGGAACGTGCGCATCGTCGTATGCTACAGTTGCAGGAAAAGGGCTTTAGTGTTAACTTTGAACGCCTTTTGGCCGAGATCAAAGAACGCGACGATCGCGACCGGAACCGTGCTGTAGCGCCGCTTGTACCCGCTGCTGATGCTTTAGTTTTAGATTCCACACGATTAAGCATTGAGCAAGTGATTGAAAAAGCGCTACAATACGCGCGCCAAAAACTGGCACTCGCTTAAGAGCGACCGAATTTGCAGTACCCCCCGTTGCAATGGAATGACAGCGGGTATGTTAAACAACCCCATCCGGCACGGAGCCAGGTGGACGTTAAATATGAAACCTGAAGATTAAACATGACTGAATCTTTTGCTCAACTGTTTGAAGAATCCTTAAAAGAAATCGAAACCCGTCCGGGTTCCATCGTTCGTGGTGTTGTTGTTGCTATCGACAAAGATGTCGTACTGGTTGACGCCGGTCTGAAATCTGAGTCCGCCATTCCGGCAGAGCAGTTCAAAAACGCCCAGGGCGAGCTGGAAATCCAGGTGGGTGACGAAGTTGACGTTGCACTGGATGCAGTAGAAGACGGCTTCGGTGAAACTCTGCTGTCCCGTGAGAAAGCTAAGCGTCACGAAGCCTGGATCACGCTGGAAAAAGCTTACGAAGAAGCTGAGACTGTGGTCGGTGTTATCAACGGCAAAGTTAAAGGTGGCTTCACTGTTGAGCTGAACGGTATTCGCGCGTTCCTGCCAGGTTCACTGGTAGACGTTCGTCCGGTGCGCGATACGCTGCACCTGGAAGGCAAAGAGCTTGAGTTCAAAGTTATCAAGCTGGATCAGAAGCGCAACAACGTTGTTGTTTCTCGTCGTGCCGTGATCGAATCCGAAAACAGCGCAGAGCGCGATCAGCTGCTGGAAAACCTGCAGGAAGGCATGGAAGTTAAAGGTATCGTTAAGAACCTCACTGACTACGGTGCATTCGTTGATCTGGGTGGCGTTGACGGCCTGCTGCACATCACCGATATGGCATGGAAACGCGTTAAGCATCCGAGCGAAATCGTAAACGTTGGCGACGAAATCACTGTTAAAGTGCTGAAGTTCGACCGCGAACGTACCCGTGTATCTCTGGGCCTGAAACAGCTGGGCGAAGATCCGTGGGTAGCTATCGCTAAGCGTTATCCGGAAGGTACTAAACTGACCGGTCGCGTAACCAACCTGACCGACTACGGCTGCTTCGTTGAAATCGAAGAAGGCGTTGAAGGCCTGGTTCACGTTTCCGAAATGGACTGGACCAACAAAAACATCCACCCGTCCAAAGTTGTTAACGTTGGCGATGTCGTGGAAGTGATGGTTCTGGATATCGACGAAGAACGTCGTCGTATCTCCCTGGGCCTGAAGCAGTGCAAATCTAACCCATGGCAGCAGTTCGCGGAAACCCACAACAAGGGCGACCGTGTTGAAGGTAAAATCAAGTCTATCACTGACTTCGGTATCTTCATCGGCCTGGACGGCGGCATCGACGGCCTGGTTCACCTGTCTGACATCTCCTGGAACGTTGCAGGCGAAGAAGCAGTTCGTGAATACAAAAAAAGGCGACGAAATCGCAGCAGTTGTTCTGCAGGTTGACGCAGAGCGCGAGCGTATCTCTCTGGGCGTTAAACAGCTGGCAGAAGATCCGTTCAACAACTGGGTTGCACTGAACAAGAAAGGCGCAATCGTAAACGGTAAAGTGACTGCAGTTGACGCGAAAGGCGCAACCGTAGAACTGGCTGACGGCGTTGAAGGTTACCTGCGCGCTTCTGAAGCTTCCCGTGACCGCGTTGAAGATGCGACCCTGGTTCTGAGCGTGGGTGATGACGTTGAAGCTAAATTCACCGGCGTTGACCGTAAGAACCGTGCAATCAGCCTGTCTGTTCGTGCTAAAGACGAAGCTGATGAGAAAGATGCCATCGCGACTGTTAACAAACAGGAAGATGCAAACTTCTCCAACAACGCAATGGCTGAAGCTTTCAAAGCAGCTAAAGGCGAGTAATTCTTTGATACTTCGGGATGTTTCATCCCGAAGTCAGATGAGAATACTTGACAGATTATAGAATTCGTTCTGTAATCAATGACAAAGGGCGGCTACGGCCGCCCTTAATCAATGCAACAGCAGCAGCCTATTGGAACCGGAGGAATCATGACCAAGTCAGAATTGATTGAAAGACTTGCCACTCAGCAATCTCATATTCCCGCTAAAGCGGTTGAAGATGCAGTAAAAGAGATGCTGGAGCATATGGCCTCGACTCTTGCACAGGGTGAGCGTATTGAAATCCGCGGTTTCGGCAGCTTTTCTTTGCACTACCGTGCACCACGTACCGGGCGTAACCCGAAGACTGGCGATAAAGTGGATCTGGAAGGAAAATATGTTCCGCACTTTAAACCGGGTAAAGAACTGCGCGATCGCGCCAATATTTACGGTTAAGTTTCCGCAAAACGTAACGTAAGAAAAGCACCTTGACGGTGCTTTTTTCTTGCCTGCTTTTCAGTCCTGGAATGCCACTCGCATTTCACACCGCACATTGCCTCGCAGTGATGAAAACTGCGGGATCATGGCCGTAAACCTCTCATTCTCCCCCCTGACAACGGCTGTTGAAACCCACACACTTTCGCCAACACGGAGGTGTGTGTATGAAATTAACGACGGTCAGTCTGTGTGCGTTAGGGGGGCATTTTCCCCTTATGCTTACTGCCCACGCTGCCGGGGTCATGGGCTGTTGGCATCCTGTTGGTGCTGGCCTGTCTGTCTGGTCTGCTCCGCTGTAAAGTGGCGCAGTGTGTCGGGTTTCTCCTGCTGTTTTTTCTCTGGGGCATCATGTCGGCGAAGCAGTCGCTATGGATGGTAAATACACTGCCAGCCGCCACGCAGGAGGCGATCGTCGAGCTTACGGCCACAGATAACATGGCCACGCATGCCGGACAGATCACCCATCTTAATGGACAGCGACTCTTCCCTGCCGCAGGTATTGTGCTTTATGACCAGTACTTGCCGATCTCTCCCTGTGCGGGGCAGCGTTGGGCAATGACGCTGAAGGTCCGTGCCACGCACGGCGAGTTGAATGACGGCGGATTTGACAGTCAGCGTTATGCCCTGGCACAGCATCAGCCGCTCACTGGCCGCTTTTTACAGGCGAAGGTTGTCGATAGCAAATGCAGTTGGCGAGCGCGCTATCTTGCCTCGTTAACGGCCTCTCTGAAAAACTATCCCTGGCAGCAGGTGATACTAGGTCTGGGGATGGGGGGAGCGTCTGCTGGTGCCACCGGAAGTCAAAGCGATCATGCGTGATACCGGAACGGCGCATCTGATGGCGATTTCCGGCCTGCATATTGCTTTCGCCGCTTTACTGATAGCCACTCTGATTCGTGGCGTGCAGTTTCTGTTACCGCCCGCCATGATCCGCTGGCAACACCCGCTGATTGGCGGACTTATTTGCGCCGCGTTTTATGCATGGTTGACCGGACTCCAACCCCCGGCGCTGCGAACAGTGGTGGCGCTACTGGTGTGGGGGGGCATTGAAATTAAGTGGGCGACAATGGAGCGGATGGTCAGTCTGGTGCTGCTGTCTGGCAGCCATTCTGGTTGTTGATCCTGTTGCCGTGATCTCACAAAGCCTGTGGCTTTCGGCCTTTGCCGTTGCGGCTTTGTTATTCTGGTATCAATGGTTTCCTTGTCCCGCCAGGCCCACATCACGCGCCGGGCGCTTGCTGGTTGAACTGGCACACCTGCAACTGGGCATTACCCTGTTGCTCCTGCCGCTACAAATTGCGCTGTTTCATGGTGTCAGCCTGACCTCGTTTGTGGCGAATCTGCTCGCTGTCCCGCTGGTGACGTTTGTCAGCGTCCCACTGATCCTTGCCGGAATGGTCGCTCACCTCACCGGCCCGCTGCTGCTTGAGAGCGGACTCTGGTATCTGGCCGATCGCTCATTGGCCGCATTATTCTGGGCGCTTGAGCATCTGCCTGTGGGGTGGATTAACGTTGATACTCGCTGGCAGTGGCTGGTCCTTATCCCCTGGTTGATGCTACCCGGTTGGCGATTTATCGCCTGGCGCGCTTTCCCCGGCCTGTGTCTGGCGATGCTGGCGTTACTGAGCTGGCCGTTCTGGAGTCCGGTGCGTACTGACGCCTGGCAGGTATATATGCTGGATGTTGGACAAGGGTTGGCGATAGTCATCGCCCGCAATGGTAAAGCGCTACTCTATGATACCGGGCTGGCCTGGCCGGGGGGGCGACAGCGCACAGCAAATTATCATTCCGTGGCTGCGCTGGCACCATCTACAGCCAGAAGGCATTATTCTCAGTCATGAACATCTTGACCACCTTGGTGGACTACACTCTTTACAGTCAACCTGGCCACTGCTTTGGGTGCGCAGTCCGTTAGGCTGGCAGGGGCATCTGCCGTGTTATCGCGGCGAGACCTGGCAATGGCAGGGACTGCGTTTTAGCGTGCACTGGCCGTTGAAGGGGGGACCCGACGCAGGGAAATAACCACTCCTGTGTCGTAAAGGTTGAAGATGGTAAGCATAGTATTCTGTTGACGGGCGATATAGAGTCTCCGGCGGAACTAAAAATGTTAAGTCATTACTGGCAGCACCTTTTCGCAACGGTTATCCAGGTGCCACATCATGGCAGCAACACCTCTTCTTCACTGGCGCTACTTCAACGCGTGAATGGCAAGGTGGCGCTGGCCTCCGCTTCCCGCTATAACGCCTGGCGACTGCCGTCCTGGAAGGTAAAGCAGCGCTATCTACAGCAGGGATACCAGTGGAGTGACACCCCGCACGCGGGGCAAATTTCGCTGAATTTTTCAACACAGGACTGGAAGATAGTCAGCCTGCGGGAGCAAATTTTACCTCGTTGGTATCATCAGTGGTTTGGCGTGTCAGACGATAACAGGTAGAATATGCGGCTATTTCAACAGATGCTGGTTTCATGAATGCATAACGATAAAGATCTCTCTACGTGGCAGACGTTTCGCCGACTGTGGCCAACCATTGCGCCTTTCAAATCGGGTCTGATCGTGGCGGGTGTTGCGTTAATCCTCAACGCGGCCAGCGATACCTTCATGTTATCGCTCCTCAAACCATTACTGGACGATGGTTTTGGTAAAACAGATCGCTCAGTGTTGCTTTGGATGCCGCTGGTGGTTATTGGGCTGATGATATTACGTGGTATCACCAGCTATATCTCCAGCTACTGTATTTCCTGGGTATCAGGCAAAGTGGTGATGACTATGCGTCGTCGCCTGTTTGGTCATATGATGGGAATGCCGGTTTCTTTCTTTGACAAACAATCCACCGGGACGCTGCTGTCTCGTATTACTTACGATTCTGAACAGGTTGCCTCTTCGTCTTCCGGCGCGTTGATTACTGTTGTGCGTGAAGGCGCATCAATTATCGGCCTGTTTATCATGATGTTTTATTACAGCTGGCAGCTGTCGATCATCCTGGTTGTGCTGGCACCCATCGTTTCAATTGCTATCCGCGTAGTCTCCAAACGTTTTCGTGCTATCAGTAAGAATATGCAGAATACGATGGGGCAGGTGACAACCAGCGCGGAGCAGATGCTGAAAGGCCACAAAGAAGTGCTGATTTTCGGTGGTCAGGGAGTGGAAACGAAGCGCTTCGACAAAGTCAGTAACAAGATGCGCTTGCAGGGGATGAAGATGGTTTCTGCCTCTTCCATTTCCGACCCTATCATCCAGTTGATTGCCTCTCTGGCGCTGGCGTTTGTTCTGTACGCTGCCAGCTTTCCAAGCGTTATGGACAGCCTGACGGCAGGTACGATCACCGTGGTCTTCTCCTCAATGATTGCTCTGATGCGCCCACTGAAATCACTGACCAACGTCAACGCTCAGTTCCAGCGCGGTATGGCAGCGTGCCAGACTTTATTTGCGATCCTGGATAGCGAGCAGGAAAAAGATGAAGGTAAACGTGTGATTGATCGTGCAACTGGCGATCTGGAATTTCGCAATGTCACCTTTACCTATCCGGGCCGCGAAGTGCCGGCGCTGCGTAACATCAACCTGAAAATTCCGGCAGGCAAAACCGTTGCGCTGGTGGGACGTTCAGGTTCCGGTAAGTCAACCATTGCCAGTCTGATTACGCGTTTCTACGACATCAATGAAGGCGAAATCCTGATGGATGGTCACGATTTGCGTGAGTACACCCTGGCCTCATTGCGTAATCAGGTCGCGCTGGTTTCACAAAACGTGCATCTGTTCAATGACACGGTGGCGAACAACATCGCCTACGCGCGTAATGAGCAGTACACCCGTGAACAGATTGAAGAAGCGGCCCGCATGGCGTATGCGATGGACTTTATCAGTAAGATGGATAATGGACTGGATACGGTGATTGGTGAAAACGGCGTGCTGTTGTCCGGTGGTCAGCGTCAGCGTATCGCTATTGCGCGTGCCTTGCTACGAGACAGCCCGATTCTGATCCTTGACGAAGCGACGTCAGCTCTGGATACCGAATCAGAGCGCGCTATCCAGGCGGCGCTGGACGAACTGCAGAAAAACCGTACCTCGCTGGTGATTGCACACCGTCTCTCAACCATCGAGCAGGCCGACGAAATTGTGGTCGTGGAAGATGGGCTGATTGTGGAACGCGGCACGCACAGTGAGCTGCTGGAACATCGCGGCGTCTACGCGCAACTGCACAAAATGCAATTTGGTCAATGATCGCGCGAATCTGGTCCGGTGAGTCGCCCTTGTGGCGATTGTTACTCCCTCTCTCCTGGCTGTACGGTCTGGTGAGCGGGGGGGATCCGCCTGTGCTATACGCTCGGGATTAAGCGCGCCTGGCGCGCGCCGGTACCCGTGGTGGTGGTCGGTAACCTGACCGCGGGTGGCAACGGTAAAACGCCGGTGGTGATTTGGCTTGTGGAACAGCTCCAGCAGCGCGGTCTTCGCGTTGGAGTCGTTTCCCGTGGTTATGGTGGCAAAGCGGCGTCCTATCCCTTGCTACTGAATGCCGAAACGACCACTGCTGAAGCGGGTGATGAACCGGTACTGATTTATCAGCGCACCGGTGCGCCGGTTGCCGTGTCTCCCAACCGGGCTGACGCGGTCAAAACGATTCTTGCGCATCACGATGTGCAGATCATTGTTACCGATGATGGCCTTCAGCACTATCGCCTGGCCCGCGATGTCGAGATAGTGGTGGTGGATGGCGTTCGTCGCTTCGGTAACGGTTGGTGGCTACCAGCAGGCCCTATGCGTGAGCGGGCTGGTCGCCTGAAAACGGTGGATGCAGTCATCGTCAATGGCGGTATCCCGCAACCGGGAGAGATCCCGATGCGCCTGGCGCCAGGACTGGCTGTGAACCTGCGTACCGGTGAGCGTCGTGATGTCGCGCAACTGCAAAACGTGGTGGCGATGGCCGGTATAGGTCATCCGCCGCGCTTTTTTTCCACGTTAGAGGCTTGTGGCGTACAGCCGCAAAAATGTGTTTCGCTGGCGGACCATCAGGCATTGACTTCACGTGATGTCAACGGCTTACTGAACACATTACAAACGCTGGTCATGACGGAGAAGGATGCCGTTAAATGCCGCGCGTTTGCTGAAGATAACTGGTGGTATCTCCCTGTCGACGCACTTCTGTCGGGGGCTGAGCCTGAGGCATTACTCGAAAAATTGATCGCGCTGACACGTTAGCACACCACCATGACGGCAGCGTACAAATGAGGGAATCATGAATGTCGTTGCCGCACCTCTCACTTACGGATGCCCGTAACCTCCATCTCGCCGCCCAGGGATTGTTGAAAAAACCACGACGTCGTGCGCTGGCAAGCGACATCCTGCCGACGATTACCCGCATGTCGCTGCTGCAAATTGACACCATCAATATTGTTGCGCGAAGCCCTTACCTGGTGTTGTTCAGCCGACTGGGTGATTACACAACGCAGTGGCTGGATGAGGCATTAATACGGGGCGAGCTGATGGAATACTGGGCTCATGAGGCCTGTTTCCTGCCGCGTAGTGACTTTTCGCTGATACGCCACCGGATGCTGACACCTGAAAAAATGGGCTGGAAGTACCAGGCGGCGTGGATGAAAGAGCATGCTGACGAAATTGAGCAACTGTTGCAGCATATCCATCAAAATGGACCGGTACGCTCTGCGGACTTTGAGCATCCGCGTAAAGGCAGCAGTGGTTGGTGGGACTGGAAACCGCACAAGTTACACCTGGAAGGGCTGTTCACGGCAGGGAAGGTGATGGTGATTGAACGGCGTAACTTCCAGCGTGTGTACGATCTCACGCATCGCGTGATGCCGCACTGGGATGATGAACGCGATCTGCTGCCCAGGGCGCAAGCAGAATTTGTCATGCTGGATAACAGCGCGCGCAGTCTGGGGATTTTTCGCGAGCAATGGCTGGCAGATTACTACCGTCTGAAGCGACCTGACTTACAAAACTGGCGTGACAGGCGGGTTGAGCAACAGCAGATTATCCCCGTTGAGGTCGAAAATTTGGGGGCGCTATGGCTGCATGCGGATCTGCTGCCACTGCTTGAACAGGCGCAGGCAGGAAAGCTGACAGCGACGCATAGCGCGGTACTGTCGCCGTTTGATCCGGTGGTCTGGGATCGCAAGCGTGCGGAGCAACTGTTCGACTTCAGCTATCGGCTGGAGTGTTACACGCCAGCGCCAAAGCGCCAGTATGGTTATTTTGTTCTTCCTTTATTGCATCGGGGTCAACTGGTCGGGCGGATGGACGCTAAAATGCACCGTAAAACGGGCGTGCTGGAAGTGATTACTCTTTATCTGCAGGAGGGGGTAAAGCCGGGTATGACGCTGCAAAACGGCTTACAACAGGCGATAACCGATTTTGCCCGCTGGCAGAAAGCGGCTCGAGTGACGCTGGGTCAGTGTCCGCAAGGGATATTTACGCAATGTCGGCAGGGGTGGGAAATAGACGCAGTCGCATGAGCGAGTATGATAAGATTTCCCCATTCATTACCCGGTCCATCTGGAGGAACTATGGATCATCGTCTGCTTGAAATCGTTGCCTGCCCGGTCTGTAACGGCAAACTCTGGTACAACCAGGAAAAACAAGAACTGATCTGCAAACTGGATAACCTCGCTTTTCCGCTGCGAGAGGGTATTCCCGTTTTGCTGGAAACTGAGGCCCGTGTGTTAGCGGCGGATGAGCGTAAATCATGAGTTTCGTCGTCATTATTCCTGCCCGCTACGCTTCCACGCGTCTGCCGGGTAAGCCATTGCAGGATATCAATGGTAAGCCGATGATTGTCCATGTGCTGGAGCGCGCCCGTGAATCCGGCGCTGAGCGCATTATCGTCGCGACCGATCATGAAGAGGTCGCGCGGGCCGTTGAAGCGGCGGGTGGGGAAGTATGCATGACCCGCGTCGATCATCAGTCCGGGACGGAACGTCTGGCTGAGGTGGTCGAGAAGTGCGGCTTCAGCGATGACACCGTAATTGTTAACGTGCAGGGCGATGAGCCGATGATCCCGGCCGTCATCATTCGCCAGGTGGCGGAAAATCTGGCGCAGCGTGAGGTTGGAATGGCCACGCTTGCGGCACCCATTCATAGCGCAGAAGAGGCGTTCAATCCTAATGCGGTGAAGGTGGTACTGGATGCTGAAGGCTATGCGCTCTATTTCTCGCGCGCAACGATCCCCTGGGATCGCGACCGTTTTGCAAAAAGTCGTGAGGCTGTGGGTGACACCTTCCTGCGCCATCTTGGCATTTACGGCTACCGCGCCGGATTTATTCGCCGCTACGTGAGCTGGCAGCCAAGCCCGCTGGAAAATATCGAGATGCTGGAGCAACTTCGCGTGCTGTGGTACGGCGAAAAAATCCATGTGGCCGTGGCAAAAGAGGTGCCAGGTACGGGCGTGGATACGGCTGAAGATCTTGAGCGCGTTCGCGCAGAAATGCGTTAATTCCTTTTACGACACTCCACTTTTCGTTGAGAGGAGTGTCGTACCGTTGCGATTTTCCTCGTTTTTTCTTTTCAACAATTGATCTCATCCGGGTGACATCTGTCGGTGTGGCGCTCATTATAAAAGCAGTAGCTTTTATGGGGGCAATCTGAATGGAACAGCTTCGTGCCGAACTCAGTCACTTACTGGGCGAAAAACTAAGCCGCATTGAATGCGTGAATGAGAAAGCTGATACGGCTCTGTGGTCACTGTATGACAGCCAGGGCAACCCGATGCCGTTGATGGCCCAAAGTTTCACCACGCCGGGAGTCGCACAGCAACTGGCCTGGAAAACCACCATGTTAGCGCGTAGCGGCACGGTACGCATGCCGGTCATTTATGGGGTGATGACTCACGATGAACATCCCGGTCCGGATGTCCTGCTGCTGGAACGTCTGCGTGGCGTCCCGGTTGAAGCGCCAGCCCGGACGCCGGAGCGCTGGGAACAGCTTAAAGATCAAATTGTCGAAGGATTACTGGCGTGGCATCGCCAGGATAGCCGGGGGTGTGTCGGCGCGGTGGATAACACGCAGGAGAATATCTGGCCTTCCTGGTACCGCCAGCGGGTTGAGGTGCTCTGGAGTACGCTCAACCAGTTTAACAACACCGGGCTAACCATGCAGGATAAACGCATTCTGTTTCGCACCCGAGAATGCCTGCCAGCGCTGTTTGAAGGCTTTAACGACAACTGCGTGCTGGTGCATGGCAATTTGAGTTTGCGCAGCATGCTGAAAGACGCCCGCAGCGATCAGCTTCTGGCGATGGTGGGGCCCGGCATTATGCTCTGGGCGCCACGGGAGTACGAACTGTTCCGGCTGGTAGATAACACGCTGGCGGAAGGACTACTCTGGCATTACCTGCAACGCGCGCCAGTGGCGGAGTCGTTCATCTGGCGGCGTTGGCTATATGTGTTATGGGATGAAGTCGCGCAACTGGTCAACACCGGGCGCTTTAACCGATCTCATTTTGATCTCGCTGCGAAATCACTGCTGCCCTGGCTCGCCTGAAGCGCCTTTCAGCCACTGCCAGATTCTCCCCAGCGTCTCATAGCTCGCGCGATCGCTATGCATCAACCATACGGGAGAAGGGATCGCGCGTTCCCATGGATTCAGCGGCGAATCGATGGCCAGTTGATTCGCCGGAGCCGGCAATGGGTTTAACCCGGCTTGTTGAAAGAAAATTATCGCCCGCGGCAGATGAGAAGCTGAAGTGACCAGCAGGAACGGCGCGTCGCCGATAGCCTGCTTCACGGCAGCGGCTTCTTCCTCCGTATCCCTGGGCTTGTCGAGCGTGATGATATCTTCTTCCGGTACACCTAACGATTGCGCCACCCGTGCGCCGACCTCTGCCGTACTCACCGGATTGGTTCTGGCATTCGCGCCGGTAAAAATCAATTTTGCCCCCGGATTGGCCCGCCAGAGGCGTATTCCCTCATTAAGACGCGGCAGACTGTTATTGATCAGGTTGGAACTGGGTGCCCACTGTGGGTTCCAGGTATAGCCGCCGCCTAACACGACGATGTATTCAACTTTCTGCGTATCCTGCCAGGTCGGGTAGCGATTTTCTATCGGGCGCAGCAGATGATCAGCAACGGGTTGCAGGCTGAGCAGGAACAGCGTCAGCCAACTGAGGCTGATAAATACCTTGCCGGTTTTCTGAAAACGGCTAAACCACAGTAGTGCCAGACCGATACCCATCATCAGGAGCAGAAAAGGGAGAGGCAACAGCATGCCGCCAATCACTTTCTTCAGCGTAAAAAGCATCCTTTTTGGTTCCTTTTTTTGACCATATAGCAGAAGAATAATCGTGATATTACACCAGAGAGGTTCATTCTCCGCGCGGGTGTGACAAAATAGCGGTTTTATCAGAGAAGCACCTAAGCCAGCCTGTGGAGAACCCGATGCGGGATCGCAATTTTGATGACATTGCTGAGAAGTTTTCCCGTAATATTTACGGCACCACAAAAGGGCAGCTAAGACAGGCGATCCTGTGGCAGGATCTCGACCGCGTTCTGGCAGACTTCGGCTCACAACCACTGCGTGTGCTGGACGCTGGCGGCGGTGAAGGGCAGACAGCCATTAAAATGGCGGAGCGCGGCCATTATGTGACGTTGTGCGATCTGTCTGGTGAGATGATCGACCGTGCGCAACGGGCGGCAGAAGCCAAAGGTGTGAGCCACAACATGCATTTTATACAATGCGCTGCTCAGGACGTCGCTTCGCATTTGGAAAGCTCTGTTGATCTGATATTGTTTCACGCTGTGCTGGAGTGGGTCGCCGATCCGGTCAGCGTGTTAGAGACTCTTTGGTCGGTATTGCGCCCCGGTGGCGTACTGTCGTTAATGTTCTACAATGCCAACGGCCTGTTGATGCATAACATGGTGGCGGGGAACTTTGACTACGTGCAGATAGGGATGCCCAAACGTAAGAAGCGTACCCTTTCACCAGACTATCCGCGTGAACCGGGACAGGTTTACCAGTGGCTGGAACAGATAGGCTGGCAGATCACCGGAAAGACCGGCGTACGCGTGTTTCATGATTATCTGCGTGAGAAACATCAGCAGCGTGACGGTTATGAGATATTGCTTGAATTAGAAACGCGTTACTGTCGCCAGGAGCCTTATGTCAGCCTGGGTCGTTACATTCACGTCACCGCGCGTAAACCGCAGATGCAAGGATAACCTATGAGTGAATTTTCCCAGACAGTCCCCGAACTGGTTGCCTGGGCCAGAAAAAATGACTTCTCTATCTCGCTGCCGGTAGACCGACTCTCGTTCCTGTTAGCGGTAGCTACACTGAACGGCGAGCGCCTGGACGGTGAGATGAGCGAAGGCGAACTGGTGGATGCGTTCCGCCATGTAAGTGATGCGTTTGAGCAAACCAGCGAAACCATTGGCGTGCGCGCGAACAATGCGATCAACGATATGGTGCGTCAACGTCTGCTGAACCGCTTTACCAGTGAGCAGGCAGAAGGGAACGCGATTTATCGTTTGACGCCGCTCGGCATTGGCATTACCGATTACTACATCCGCCAACGTGAATTTTCCACGCTGCGTCTGTCAATGCAGCTGTCGATCGTGGCGGGTGAACTCAAGCGTGCGGCAGATGCGGCAGATGCGGGTGGCGATGAATTCCACTGGCACCGCAACGTCTATGCACCGCTCAAGTATTCGGTCGCTGAGATTTTCGACAGTATCGATCTGACCCAACGCATCATGGATGAACAGCAGCAGCAGGTGAAAGATGATATCGCGCAACTGCTGAATAAAGACTGGCGCGCGGCGATTTCAAGCTGTGAACTGCTCCTGTCAGAAACCTCCGGCACGCTGCGCGAGTTGCAGGATACGCTGGAGGCGGCAGGCGATAAATTGCAGGCTAATCTGCTGCGTATCCAGGATGCGACGCTGGCCCATGACGATCTGCATTTTGTGGATCGTCTGGTGTTTGACCTGCAAAGCAAGCTCGATCGTATTATCAGTTGGGGCCAGCAGTCGATCGATCTGTGGATTGGCTATGACCGCCACGTTCACAAATTTATCCGTACCGCCATCGATATGGATAAAAACCGCGTCTTTGCCCAGCGCTTACGTCAGTCGGTACAGACCTACTTTGACGAGCCGTGGGCACTGACCTACGCCAACGCCGATCGTCTGCTGGATATGCGTGACGAAGAGATGGCGTTGCGTGATGAAGAGGTTACCGGGGAACTTCCGCCGGATTTAGAGTACGAAGAGTTTAACGAGATCCGCGAACAGCTGGCGGCAATTATTGAAGGCCAACTGGCTATCTACAAATCTAAAGAGACCCCATTGGATCTCGGTCTGGTGGTGCGCGAGTATCTTGCCCAATATCCGCGTGCGCGTCATTTCGACGTTGCGCGCATTGTTATCGATCAGGCGGTACGTCTTGGCGTAGCGCAAGCAGACTTCACCGGACTGCCAGCCAAATGGCAGCCGATTAATGATTACGGAGCCAAGGTACAGGCGCATGTCATTGACAAATATTGAACAAGTGATGCCGGTTAAGCTGGCGCAGGCGCTGGCGAATCCGTTATTTCCGGCGCTGGATAGCGCATTACGTTCAGGCCGCCACATCGGTCTGGATGAACTGGATAATCATGCCTTTTTTGATGGATTTTCAGGACTATCTGGAAGAGTTTTACAGCCGCTATAACGTGGAATTGATCCGCGCGCCGGAAGGTTTCTTCTACCTGCGTCCGCGTTCAACGACCATTATCCCGCGTTCCGTGTTGTCTGAACTGGATATGATGGTCGGTAAAATTCTCTGCTACCTCTACCTCAGTCCGGAGCGGCTGGCGAACGAGGGGATTTTCACTCAGCAGGAGTTGTACGACGAGCTGCTGACGCTGGCTGACGAAGCGAAACTGTTGAAGCTGGTGAATAACCGTTCAACCGGTTCCGACGTTGACCGCCAGAAGTTACAGGAAAAAATGCGTTCGTCATTAAACCGTCTGCGCCGTTTAGGCATGGTGTGGTTTATGGGGCACGACAGCAGCAAATTTCGCATTACGGAATCGGTGTTTCGCTTTGGCGCGGATGTACGAACGGGCGACGACCCGCGCGAAGCGCAGCGTCGTCTGATTCGCGATGGTGAAGCGATGCCGGTCGAAAACCACCTGCAGCTCAATGATGAGACCGAAGAGAATCAGCCGGACAGTGGAGAAGAAGAATAATGATTGAACGCGGTAAATTTCGCTCACTAACGCTGATTAACTGGAACGGTTTCTTTGCCCGCACTTTTGACCTGGATGAACTGGTCACCACGCTTTCCGGAGGGAACGGCGCGGGGAAATCCACCACCATGGCGGCGTTCGTCACGGCGCTGATCCCGGATTTAACCCTGCTGCACTTCCGTAACACCACTGAAGCAGGCGCGACCAGCGGCTCACGCGACAAAGGTCTGCACGGTAAGCTGAAAGCCGGTGTCTGTTATTCGATGCTCGATACGATCAACTCGCGCCATCAGCGCGTGGTGGTGGGTGTGCGTTTGCAGCAGGTTGCCGGACGCGACCGTAAAGTCGACATCAAACCGTTTGCCATTCAGGGGCTGCCGATGTCGGTACAGCCCACGCAACTGGTGACGGAGACGCTGAACGAACGTCAGGCGCGCGTCCTGCCGTTAACGGAGCTGAAAGAAAAGCTCGACGAGATGGAAGGCGTGCAGTTTAAGCAGTTCAACTCGATAACCGATTACCATTCGCTGATGTTCGATCTGGGCCTCATCGCCCGTCGTCTGCGTTCTGCGTCTGACCGTAGTAAATTCTATCGTCTGATTGAAGCCTCGCTGTACGGCGGGATTTCCAGCGCGATCACCCGTTCTCTGCGCGACTACCTGTTGCCGGAAAACAGCGGGGTGCGTAAGGCGTTCCAGGATATGGAAGCGGCGTTGCGGGAAAACCGCCTGACGCTGGAAGCCATTCGCGTTACTCAGTCCGATCGCGATCTGTTTAAACACTTGATCAGCGAAGCCACCAACTATGTGGCGGCGGACTATATGCGCCACGCCAATGAGCGCCGGATCCACCTCGACAAAGCGCTGGAATTTCGTCGCGAACTCTACACCTCACGCAAACAGCTGGCAGCGGAGCAGTATAAGCACGTTGACATGGCGCGTGAGTTGGGCGAGCACAACGGCGCGGAAGGCGATCTCGAAGCCGATTATCAGGCGGCCAGCGATCACCTGAATCTGGTGCAAACCGCGCTGCGTCAGCAGGAAAAAATTGAACGTTATGAAGCGGATCTCGACGAGTTGCAGATCCGTCTCGAAGAACAAAACGAAGTAGTCGCAGAAGCCGCCGATCGTCAGGAAGAGAACGAAGCGCGCGCCGAAGCGGCCGAGCTGGAAGTGGATGAGCTGAAAAGCCAACTGGCGGATTACCAGCAGGCGCTGGACGTTCAGCAGACCCGCGCGATTCAGTACAATCAGGCGATCTCGGCGCTGGAGCGCGCCAGAGCGGTGTGTCATCTGCCGGATCTGACGGCCGACAGCGCCGCTGAGTGGCTGGAGACCTTCCAGGCGAAAGAGCAGGAAGCGACCGAAAAAATGCTCTCGCTGGAACAGAAAATGAGCGTGGCGCAAACCGCGCACAGTCAGTTCGAGCAGGCGTATCAACTGGTGGTGGCGATCAATGGCCCGCTGGCGCGAAATGAGGCCTGGGACGTGGCGCGCGAACTGCTGCGCGAAGGCGTTGACCAGCGTCACCTGGCGGAACAGGTGCAGCCGCTGCGTATGCGACTGAGCGAGCTGGAACAGCGTCTGCGTGAGCAGCAGGAAGCCGAACGCCTGCTGGCGGAATTCTGTAAACGTCAGGGCAAAAATTTCGATATTGACGAACTGGAAGCCCTGCATCAGGAACTGGAAGCGCGTATCGCCTCGCTGTCTGACAACGTTTCCAGCGCACATGAACAGCGCATGGCGCTGCGCCAGGAGCAGGAACAGCTACAGTCGCGTATTCAGCACTTAATGCAGCGGGCGCCTGTCTGGCTGGCGGCACAAAACAGCCTGAGCCAGCTCAGCGAACAGTGTGGTGAAGAGTTTACTTCCAGCCAGGAAGTGACTGAATATCTACAGCAATTGCTCGAGCGTGAACGTGAAGCGATTGTGGAACGCGATGAAGTTGGCGCGCGCAAGAACGCCGTCGATGAAGAGATCGAACGTTTAAGTCAGCCTGGCGGTTCGGAAGATCAGCGCCTGAATGCGCTGGCGGAACGTTTTGGCGGCGTGCTGTTGTCTGAAATTTACGACGACGTCAGTCTGGAAGATGCTCCGTACTTCTCCGCGCTGTATGGTCCGTCGCGTCACGCCATCGTAGTACCGGATCTGTCGCTAATCGCTGAACAACTGGAAGGGTTGACGGATTGCCCGGAAGATTTGTATCTGATCGAAGGGGATCCGCAGTCGTTTGATGACAGCGTCTTCAGCGTCGACGAACTGGAAAAAGCGGTGGTGGTGAAAATTGCCGATCGCCAGTGGCGCTACTCGCGTTTCCCGTCCGTACCGCTGTTTGGTCGTGCGGCGCGAGAAAACCGTATCGAAACGCTGCATGCCGAGCGTGAAGGATTATCCGAGCGTTTTGCCACACTCTCTTTTGACGTGCAGAAAACACAGCGTCTGCATCAGGCGTTCAGCCGCTTCATTGGCAGTCATCTTTCGGTGGCCTTTGAATCCGATCCGGAAGCCGAAATTCGCCAGCTCAACAGCCGTCGCGTTGAGCTGGAACGTGCGCTGACCACCCACGAAAATGACAACCAGCAGCAGCGTCTGCAGTACGAACAGGCGAAAGAAGGCGTTACCGCGCTGAACCGCCTGCTGCCGCGTCTGAATCTGCTGGCTGACGATAGCCTGGCGGACCGTGTGGACGAGATCCGCGAGCGTCTGGATGAAGCGCAAGAAGCCGCTCGTTTTGTACAGCAGCACGGTAATCAACTGGCAAAACTGGAACCGATGGTTTCGGTGTTGCAGAGCGATCCGGAACAGTTTGAACAACTGAAAGAAGATTACGCGTACTCCCAGCAGACGCAGCGCGATGCCCGTCAGCAGGCGTTTGCGCTGACTGAAGTCGTTCAGCGTCGTGCGCACTTTGGTTATTCCGACTCAGCGGAAATGCTCAGCGGCAACAGCGATCTGAACGAAAAACTGCGTGAGCGACTGGAACATGCGGAAGCTGAACGTACCCGCGCCCGTGAAGCCCTGCGCGGTCATGCGGCGCAACTGAGTCAGTACAACCAGGTTCTGGCCTCGCTGAAAAGCTCTTACGATACCAAGAAAGAGCTGCTCAACGATTTACAGCGTGAACTGCAGGATATCGGCGTTCGCGCCGACAGCGGGGCGGAAGAACGTGCGCGCATTCGTCGCGATGAGTTGCATTCGCAGCTCAGCAACAACCGTGCGCGGCGTAACCAGCTCGAAAAAGCGCTGACCTTCTGTGAAGCGGAGATGGATAACCTGACCCGTAAACTACGCAAACTGGAACGCGATTACCATGAAATGCGTGAGCAGGTGGTAACCGCGAAAGCAGGCTGGTGCGCGGTGATGCGACTGGTGAAAGACAGCGGCGTCGAGCGTCGTCTGCACCGCCGTGAGCTGGCCTATCTCTCGGGTGACGAACTGCGTTCGATGTCGGATAAGGCGCTGGGTGCGCTGCGTCTGGCGGTCGCTGATAACGAACATCTGCGTGACGTTCTGCGTCTGTCGGAAGATCCGAAGCGCCCGGAACGTAAGATTCAGTTCTTTGTCGCGGTGTATCAGCACCTGCGCGAACGTATCCGTCAGGATATCATTCGTACAGACGATCCGGTGGAAGCCATCGAACAGATGGAAATTGAGTTAGGCCGTCTGACCGAAGAGCTGACGTCGCGTGAGCAGAAACTGGCGATCAGTTCACGTAGCGTGGCGAACATTATTCGTAAGACCATCCAGCGCGAGCAGAACCGTATCCGTCAACTCAACCAGGGGCTGCAGAGCGTATCGTTCGGCCAGGTTCACAGCGTGCGTCTGAACGTGAATGTGCGTGAAACTCATGCCACGCTGCTGGAAGTGTTATCTGAACAGCATGAGCAGCATCAGGATCTGTTCAACAGCAATCGCCTGACTTTCTCGGAAGCGCTGGCGAAACTGTATCAGCGTCTGAATCCGCAGATCGACATGGGACAGCGTACGCCGCAAACCATTGGCGAAGAGTTGCTGGACTACCGTAACTATCTCGAAATGGAAGTGGAAGTTAACCGTGGTTCTGATGGCTGGCTGCGTGCGGAGTCCGGTGCGCTGTCGACCGGTGAAGCGATCGGTACCGGGATGTCGATCCTGGTGATGGTGGTTCAAAGCTGGGAAGATGAAGCGCGCCGTCTGCGCGGGAAAGATATCTCACCATGCCGTCTGCTGTTCCTCGATGAAGCCGCCCGTCTGGATGCGCGCTCTATCGCGACGTTGTTTGAGCTGTGTGAGCGTCTGCAGATGCAGCTTATCATCGCGGCGCCGGAAAACATCAGTCCGGAGAAGGGCACCACCTATAAGCTGGTGCGTAAAGTCTTCCAGAATACGGAACACGTCCATGTGGTCGGGCTGCGCGGGTTCGCGCCGCAGTTGCCGGATCCACTCCCCGGCGAGGCTGACGCCCCGTCAGAGGCCAGCTAAAACCCTAAAGACGGCTGAAAAGCCGTCTTAGGCTGCTGACAAGAAAGGAAAAACGTGGTTTTTCCTTTCTTGTGGTTATCAGCCGAAAATCAATGAATTGATTTTCCTGGTTTTTAATGAGGTGATCTTTGCTTGTCCGGTATCGGGATGAAGTTTGTCATCACTCTCGGACGGCTGAAAAGCCGTCTTTTTCATTTCTTAAACGATGGATTTCAGGTGCATTTTCTTTAAACTTCTTTACATTAGGTTAGGCAATCGCATATCAGCCTTTCTATAATGAAGGAAAGCTCCGATAGATGTGAGCATGTCGTAATGTAACCAGAGGGCAAGGGATGTTGCTTAATAAAATTGGTGGTCGTCGGCTCCCGGCAATGAGTTTATGCCTGGCCGTAGCATTCGCTCCACTGTCCAGTGTTCGGGCTGATGAGCCTGAGGTTATTCCTGGTGATAATCCTGTTGTTGCCAGTGAGCAGAGTCTCGCCCAACCGCAGGCGCAATCTGGGGCAACGGCAGTGATGGCGGGCCTGCAGCCGCTCCCTGAGGGGGGCGGCGGAAAAGGCGCGAGCTGAGCTTCAGTCGCAACTTCCTTCAGGCTATACGCCTGTCTATATGAATCAACTTGAACTGCTTTATGCGGCGCGCGATATGAAACCAATGTGGGAAAATCGCGAAGCTGTCAAAGCGTTCCAGCAACAGTTGGCAGAAGTCGCCATTGCTGGCTTCCAGCCTCAGTTCACCACCTGGGTGGCGTTATTGACCGATCCGGGAGTTAGCGGTCTGACGCGCGATCTGGTCCTGTCTGACGCCATGATGGTCTACCTTCATTTCATCGCCAATATTCCAGTCAAAGGTAATCGCTGGCTTTATAGCAGCAAGCCGTACGCGCTGGCCACGCCGCCGCTGTCAGTCATCAATCAGTGGCAGGTTGCGCTGGATAATGGGCAACTCCCGACGTTTATCGCCGGGCTGGCACCTCAGCACCCGCAATACGCACCGATGCACGCATCGTTATTAACGCTGGTGGGCGATTCGCGCCCGTGGCCGCAGTTAACCGCCAAAACGACGCTGCGACCGGGTCAGTGGAGTAACGATGTACCGGCGCTGCGCGAAATCCTGCAACGTACCGGGATGCTGGAAGGGGGGGCCAAAAATTGCGCTGCCGGGCGATGAGACCCCATCAGACGCGGTGGTTAGCCCATCAGCGGTTTCTGTCGAAACGCCAGGCGTTGATGCCGCGAAACACACCGAGCCGCGTAGTAAACCCGCACCGGCTGTTCGTGCTGCATACGATAAAGAGCTGGTCGAAGCGGTAAAACGCTTCCAGACCTGGCAAGGGCTGGGCGCGGATGGCGCAATTGGCCCTGCTACCCGCGACTGGCTGAATGTAACGCCTGCCCAGCGTGCGGGCGTTCTGGCGCTCAACATCCAGCGTCTGCGTTTGCTACCGTCTGAACTATCGACGGGAATTATGGTGAATATTCCGGCGTATTCGCTGGTCTACTATCAGGGCGGCAATCAGGTGCTGGCGTCCCGGGTGATTGTCGGTCGTCCCGATCGTAAAACGCCGATGATGAGCAGCGCGCTGAATAACGTGGTGGTCAATCCACCGTGGAACGTCCCGCCGACGCTGGCACGTAAAGACATCCTGCCCAAACTGTGGAACGATCCGGGTTATCTTGAACGTCACGGCTACACCGTGATGCGTGGCTGGAACAGCCGGGAGGCGATTGATCCGTGGCAGGTTGACTGGTCAACCATCACGCCGTCAAATTTACCGTTCCGTTTCCAGCAGGCGCCGGGAGCGCGTAACTCGCTGGGGCGCTATAAGTTCAATATGCCAAGTTCAGATGCTATTTATCTGCACGATACGCCGAACCACAATCTGTTTCAGAAGGATACCCGGGCGCTCAGCTCCGGTTGCGTGCGCGTAAACAAGGCGTCTGAACTGGCCAATATGCTGTTGCAGGACGCAGGCTGGAACGACACGCGCATTTCTGATGCCCTGAAGCAGGGAGACACGCGTTACGTGAATATTCGCCAGACGATTCCGGTCAATCTTTACTACCTGACGGCGTTTGTTGGCGCGGATGGGCGTACTCAATATCGTACAGATATTTACAATTATGATCTGACAGCGCGATCCAGCGCACAGATTGTGGCAAAAGCAGAACAATTAATCAGGTAAATGAAGAGGTTCTGGGAAATTTGTTGTCGTAATATTTGGCAGTGACAGGGGCTTCGCCCGGAAGCCCCGTCATTGCTGGGGTTGGGCCAACTTGACGGCGGCTTGGTTGCCAGTTAAGGTGCCTATCGTGCGCTAAAGCATATCGACGATAACATTGACCTGTAGACCTTAAACCATGGACAAATTTGACGCTAATCGCCGCAAACTGCTGGCGTTAGGTGGTGCTGCCCTCGGGGCTGCCATCTTGCCTGTGCCTGCGTTTGCCACACTCTCTACCCCGCGTCCGCGTATTTTGACTCTGAGCAACCTCAACACCGGAGAGTCAATCAAAGCGGAATTTTTTGATGGCAGAGCTTATATTCAGGATGAATTAGCCAAACTTAACCATTTTTTCCGTGACTATCGCGCGAATAAGGTGAAGTCCATCGATCCCCGACTTTTCGATCAGCTTTTCCGCCTGCAAGGGCTGCTTGGAACGCGTAAACCTGTTCAGTTGATTTCCGGTTATCGATCGCTGGATACCAACAATGAATTACGTGCCCATAGCCGTGGGGTAGCGAAACAGAGCTACCACACCAAAGGCCAGGCAATGGATTTTCATATTGAAGGCATTTCGTTAAGTAATATTCGCAAAGCTGCGTTATCTATGCGCGCAGGTGGTGTAGGATACTACCCACGCAGTAACTTTGTGCATATTGACACCGGGCCGGCGCGGCACTGGTGATTAACGAAACAGGAGCAGTATGAACTATCGTATTATTCCGGTCACCGCGTTCGCCCAGAACTGTTCTTTGGTCTGGTGTGAGCAAACGCGTCTGGCAGCGCTTGTCGATCCCGGCGGCGATGCTGAGAAAATCAAACAGGAAGTGGACGCCAGCGGTACCACGTTGACGCAGATCCTGCTCACTCACGGACACCTTGATCATGTAGGAGCCGCGGCAGAACTGGCGCAGCATTATGGCATCCCGGTTATCGGTCCGGAAAAAGAAGATGAGTTCTGGCTGCAGGGCCTGTCTGCTCAAAGTCGCATGTTTGGCCTCGGCGAATGTCAGCCACTGACGCCTGACCGTTGGCTTAACGAAGGAGATCGTGTCAGCGTAGGGAATGTGACTTTACAGGTGTTACATTGCCCGGGCCATACGCCTGGACACGTGGTTTTCTTTGACGAGCGCTCACAACTTCTCATCTCAGGCGACGTGATTTTTAAAGGTGGGGTCGGGCGCAGTGATTTCCCGCGCGGCGATCACAGTCAGTTGATTGACTCGATCAAACGTAAGCTGTTGCCGTTAGGCGATGACGTGACGTTTATTCCGGGCCATGGCCCACTGTCGACGCTGGGCTATGAACGGTTGCACAACCCGTTCCTGCAGGATGAAATGCCTGTCTGGTGAGACCCAATAAAAAAAGCCCGCGAGTAAGCGGGCTTTGCTTTTATTGCACGTCTTACAGCACGGCGACAATAGCTTCGCACAGCGGCGCCATGTTATCCGGGGTCATTCCGGCAACGTTGACGCGACCAGAAGCCACCGCATAAACGCCAAACTCTTCACGCAGACGCAGAACCTGCTCTTTGGTCAGGCCGCTGAACGAGAACATGCCGTTTTGTTTGATGATGAAGCTGAAATCGCGATCCGCCCCTTTCTCTTGCAGGGTGTTTACAAACAGCAGACGCATGCGCTGAATGCGCTGACGCATGTCGGTCAGTTCCTGTTCCCAGATTGCGCGCAGCGCATCGTTGCTGAGGATAGTGGCAACCACCGATGCGCCATGGGCCGGTGGGTTAGAGTAGTTCGCACGAATGGCGGATTTCATCTGGCTGAAGGCGCGGTCAACGGTTTCTGCATCAGCGGCTACCAGCGTACACGCACCGACGCGCTCGTTGTACAGGCCAAAGTTCTTGGAGTAGGAGCTCGCGACAATCAGCTCTTTGTGCAGTGCGGCGAATGCACGCAGTCCTTCGGCATCTTCTTCCAGACCACGGGCGAACCCCTGATAAGCGAAGTCAAACAGGGGTAACCAGCCTTTCTCGACGGAAAGCTGAGCCAGGGTTTGCCACTGTTCAAGCGTAGGATCGATACCGGTTGGGTTATGGCAACAACCGTGGAACAGAACCACATCACCCGCCTGTGCTTCGCTCAGGCTGTTTTGCAACGCGTCAAAGTCCAGAGAATGGTTTTCTGCGTCGTAATAAGCGTATTCGCGTACTTCCAGCCCGGCGGAGTTAAACACGCTCTTATGGTTCGGCCAGCTTGGGTTGCTCACCCATACGCGTTTTACTGCCGTATTTTTTGCTAGGAAGTCGGCTGCAACGCGAAGTGCGCCGGTGCCACCCGGCGTTTGCGCCGTGCGTGCGCGTTTGTCATTGATAAGCGCACTTCCTTTGCCGAACAGCAGCTCCTGCGTGCAACGGCCAAATTCTGGAATACCGTCAATGCCGAGGTAGTTTTTTGTTGTTTCATTTTCGAGTAAGTATTGCTCGGCTTTTTTTAACGCTGGTCAGCACTGGCGTTTTGCCAGTTTCATCTTTATAGACACCGATCCCAAGGTTAATTTTCGAAGGACGGTCATCAGCACGAAACAGATCGGCCAGACCCAGAATGGGGTCGGCAGGGGCGGCAGTAATGTTCTCAAACATGACGAGGTTCCATTGTGGTTACAGAAGGGAAATCCGTTATCAGGTTAACGGTAGATTTACAAAATGCCAACCGTTAGTGATGAAAAGCCTGAAGGTTTTTTGAAGTCGCAAGATTTTGCTGACAGGCATAAAAAAAACAGGACCGAAGTCCTGTTTTTTTAGGCATTTAGCAAAGGGGTCTGCTATTAGAACTGGTAGACGATACCCAGAGCAACGGTGTCGTCAGAGTTCACGCCCAGTTTGTTGTCAGAATCAATCTGGTTGATCTGGTAGTCAACATAGGTGGACATGTTTTTGTTGAAGTAGTAGGTAGCACCTACTTCAATGTAGTTCACCAGATCTTCACTACCCACACCTTCTACGTCTTTCGCTTTAGATTTGTTGTAGGAGATGGATGGACGCAGACCGAAATCGAACTGGTACTGAGCGACAACGAAGAAGTCCTGAGTTTTGTTGGCGAAACCACCGCTGATCGGAGTCGCGTTACGGGTTTCACCGTAGTTGGTCGCAAGGTAAATGTTGTTCGCGTCATATTTCAGACCGGTCGCCCACTGCTCAGCTTTTTCGCCACTGCCACGCAGTGCCGGATCTTGCTGTGCATTAGTACGGTCAGCAGCACCGTAAGCACCTACAACAGCGAAGCCTTCGAACTCATAGCTGATGGAGCCGCCAACGCCGTCACCGTTAGAACGACGAACATCGCTGAAGTTGTTGCTGGTCGGGTCGGTAGCGTCAACTTCGTAGCTGCTTGCGCGCTCGTTTTTGCCCAGGTACTGAACGCCAAAGTTCAGGCCATCAACCAGACCGAAGAAGTTAGCGTTACGATATGTCGCTACGCCACCAACACGGCCAACGAAGAAGTTATCGCTGTACGCAGTATCACCGCCGAATTCTGGCAGCATATCGGTGTAACCCAGCGCATCGTAAACGATACCGTAGTTACGACCATAGTCGAAAGAGCCCGCGTCACCGAATTTCAGACCGGCGAATGCCAGACGGGTTTTGTTGTTGTTCTGCGCGTCAGAACCACCTTCAGAGTTGTTACCGGCGAAGTTATATTCCCACTGGCCGTAACCGGTCAGTTGGTCATTGATCTGAGTTTCCCCTTTAAAGCCAAGACGTGCATAAGTCTGGTCGCCGTCATTGCCTGCGTTGTCAGAAAAATAGTGCAGACCTACCGCTTTACCGTACAGGTCCAGTTTGTTGCCATCTTTGTTGTAGATTTCTGCAGCGTTAGCTGCACCGGCTACCAGCAGGGCAGGGATAACCACTGCCAGAATATTGCGCTTCATCATTATTTATTACCCTCATTGGTTTTTTTATGACACCTGCCACTGCCGCCAATAAATTCCGTCAATAAAAATTTACGGAACTATTGATGAGAGTTTGGTGTCTTTATGTGTCTGACAGGCATCTTTCCATTCAAACTATCGTTTCGCTACCGTGAAAGTGCTACAAAGATAAAGAATTGGTTTCAGAAAGAAAAAATGTGTAACCAATTATTACATTTTTGGAACTTTGTGAACGACATCATATTTCGAATCGATTTCAGCGCCAGATCGCACCACTTATATCTATTTATATGATTTTCTTATCTTTAATTTGAATAAAAGAAAAACGGCGTACAGAAAATAGACGTTTCCAGTTTTGCTTATGGCAGTATCTAGACGTCTGGAATGCTGTAGAGTTGTGTATAAAATGTGCTATTGGATGAGTAAATACTAATCCGCAATAAGACTACGGATTATTTTTTGTGCGGAAATGTTACGACGAAATATCAGGTAACAGTAGTGGAGGATTTGACGGTTGATCTTAGAATTGCTTACTTATTATTCACAAAAACTGACATTTCAGGCGATAAAAAAAGGCCAGCAACGCTGGCCTTCTTGAGAACCGTTTTAGAACGTCGCGTTACGTGGTGTACGCGGGAAGGCGATGACGTCACGAACGTTCTGTACGCCGGTAACGTAGGCGATCAGGCGCTCAAAGCCGAGACCAAAGCCGGAGTGCGGAACGGTACCGTAACGGCGCAGATCGCGATACCACCAGTAGTCTTCTTTGTTCAGACCCATTTCCAGCATGCGCGCATCCAGTACATCCAGACGCTCTTCACGCTGAGAACCACCGATGATTTCACCAATACCCGGAGCCAGAACGTCCATCGCGGCCACGGTTTTCCCGTCTTCGTTCAGACGCATATAGAACGCTTTAATGTCTTTCGGATAGTTTTTCACCACCACCGGCGCTTTAAAGTGCTCTTCTGCCAGATAACGTTCATGCTCGGAGGAGAGATCGACACCCCAGTAAACCGGGTTCTCGAACTTTCTGCCTTTCTTAATGCACTCTTCCAGAATGGCGACGGCATCGGTGTAATCCACCTGGGCGAAATCTGCTTCGATGAAACGTTCCAGACGGCTAATCGCTTCTTTGTCCACGCGCTCGGCAAAGAACTTCATGTCGTCAGCACGCTCAGTCAGTACGGCTTTGAAGGCATATTTCAGCATGCCTTCAGCCAGACCTGCGATATCACTCAGGTTGGCGAACGCCACTTCCGGCTCCAGCATCCAGAACTCCGCCAGATGACGGCTGGTGTTGGAATTTTCCGCACGGAAAGTCGGGCCGAAGGTATAGATTTTCGACAGCGCGCAGGCGTAAGTTTCGCCGTTCAACTGGCCGGATACGGTCAGGAAGGACTCTTTACCAAAGAAGTCTTTGTCGAAATCCACTTTGCCCTGATCGTCACGCGGCAGGTTTTCCAGATCCAGCGTCGACACGCGGAACATCTCACCAGCACCTTCGGTATCAGACGCAGTGATAAGTGGAGTGGAAACCCAGAAGAAGCCCTGCTCATCGAAGAAACGATGCAGCGCTTGCGCCAGCGTGTGACGAACACGTGCGACGGCGCCAATCATGTTGGTACGCGGACGCAGGTGGGCAACTTCACGCAGGTACTCGATGCTGTGACGTTTCGCCGCCATCGGGTACGTGTCCGGATCTTCTACCCAGCCGCTGACTTCAACATCCGTGGCCTGGATTTCAAAGCTCTGTCCTTGTCCCGGAGAAGCGACAACTTTGCCGGTGACAATAACGGAGCAGCCGGTGGTCAGACGCAGCACTTCTTCATTGTAATTGGGCAGAGAATTATTAATGACGGCCTGTACAGGATCAAAGCAGGAACCGTCATAAACGGCGAGGAAGGAGATGCCAGCTTTTGAATCTCGGCGGGTACGTACCCATCCGCGCACGGTGACTTCGCTGTCAACGGCTACGCGGCCCTGGAGTACGTCGGCTACAGGCACAACGCTCATAATATTCTCTCTGTTAATAGTCCGATATATAAACACATGTTCCCCGGAATGGGGATTTCCTATGTTACCTGGCATCTGCAATCAGACAAGTAGAATTAACAGGAAAAGAAAAGAATTCAGAAATAAATGCTAAAAAGGGAGCCGACGCGGCTCCCTGGCAGGATTAACTGGCTTTTTTGATATGCGGTAAATCAAACGCTTTGCGCAACGCGCGAACAAAAGCTTTGTCGTGGCAAATAGTTTTACCCGGGCTGTCAGACAGTTTGGCAACCGGTTTACCGTTGCACTCCACCAGTTTAATCACAATGTTAAGCGGCTTAACCTGTGGAATATCACACGTCAGACGTGTACCAATACCAAAACTCAGTTGCACGCGGGAGGAGAAATGCCGGTAAAGATCGACAGCTTTATTCAGATCCAGATTGTCGGAAAAGACCAGCGTTTTGCTGTGCGGATCGATACCCAACTTCTCATAGTGAGCGATAGCTTTTTCACCCCATTCAACCGGATCGCCAGAGTCATGGCGCAGTCCCTGGTAACGGGTCGCAAATTCGCTGCCAAAGTCGCGTAAGAACGCATCCATTGTGATGCAGTCGGTCAGAGCAATACCTAACTGATCCGGATATTCATTTAACCATGCGGCGAGAGCGGCGCGTTGACTGGTTGCCAGTTCAGGGCTTATCTGTTGATGCGCCTGGAACCACTCGTGCGCCTGTGTGCCCATTGGTGTGAGCGACAATCGACGCGCCAGATCGTAGTTACTGGTGCCAACAAACCACGACTCCTGCTGCAAACGCTTAACGATAGCCTGTTGCACTTCACGGGAAAAGCGTCGACGGGTGCCGAAATCCATCAGGTGGAAGCGGGACATATCGAGACTTGACGTTAAAGCAGAGAAATCGACTAGTTTCGTCTCCAGCGTATCGAGAGCCTGCGCGACGCCCACTTCTGGTGAGCGATAACGATGGACCAGCTCACTGATCACCGCCAGCAGTGGGACTTCCCACATGATGACTTCACGCCACGGGCCGGTTAAGCGGATATTCAGCTTCCCGTTGTCGTTGCTGACGGATACCTGTTGCGGGTCATAGCGAAAATCACGCAGCCAGTTGAGGTAATCCGCTTTGAAGAAGGGCAGGCCGGAGAGCCACTGGTACTCTTCATCCTGCAGGCGCAGATGCTGCATAGCATTGACCTGCTCGCGAATGGTGTCGGCATAAATACCCAGCAGGTCGTCGCCTCGGCAACGAAATTCAGCCGCTACCTGCACATCATAGTAGTGGTGAAATACGGCTTGCTGCATATGCAACTTATAAGCATCTGTATCCAGCAACGAGTGCAGAACAGGAGAAGCGAATTGTGTCATAGGTGCGCAGTAGCATCCTCTCACGGGAGCGTTTAGTACAATAAACAACTAAGAAAACCGCTGGAGTATACCCTGTTTAGCGATTTATTGAACCCCGATCACACCATAAGCTGACGTTAGGGTCGAGTGCATTTCGTGCCTCGTGTTATAAAAATGTAGCGATACGACTGCTAACCTCTTGAATTTTAGGTTTTCTACTGCGCTATTACCATGCTTTGGGGCAGTGATGGGGCAAAGCGTGAAAGCGTCTGGTTGAGCAGAGAAACCTGATCGGCGCTCTTCTCTGACATCCACTTTCCATACACCTTGTAAACCATCTGTGCATCGGTATGCCCCATCTGAGTTGCTATAAAGTTTGGGTTAGCACCAGCTGATAATGACCAGCACGCATAGGTATGTCGTGACTGATACGCGTTGCGGTAACGAATACCGGCTCGCTTGATTATCGGGGCCCAAATTTTATTAATCGAATTAACCGCGTAGTGATATCCTGTGCGAGGTCCACATTTGACGCATTGAGGGCTGAACACGAAAGTGCAGGGTTGAATGACAGATTGTCCGTACTCCCGCAGCTTCACTTCAACCTCAAACTGCCGGCCAAGGCGTGTCAACTGGGCCTGATTCCTCAGGGCATCAATAGCTGGTTGTATGAGATAAATCACCCTGTCAGTGCCTGCCTCGGTTTTTGGCAGGGTGAACTCATACGTTTGGGTCAGGTTACGCTTAACCGTAATGGTGCCCGCAGTGAGATCGATATCTTCCCATGCAAGACCACATAATTCCCCATGCCTCATTCCAGTATAGACGGCAACGGTCCAGAGATTTCGCATCTGCTGGTGGCCGCATGCCTGAATGAACCTGATGAACTCATCTGTCGTGAGTGGATCTGGTTCGTCTTTTGCCTTCCTGAGACGGTTAATTCCGCTAAACGGGTTTTCCTTTGCGTAGCCATTATCAGCTCCAAACTGGAAGATCTCGGCCATCAACATCATGTAATTATTCACCGTGGACGATTTCCGGCCTTTTACCTGTGTCCGGTGATCCTTCTTCATTACATGGAAACCCGTCAGCAACTCCTTTCTGACATACAGCAAATCTTCAGTGGTCACCGCAGAAACCATTTTATTTTCGCCGATGCGCGGAAGCATGTTTTTTTATGATGGACTCGTACCTACTCATGGTATTAGAGCTGATCTCCATTCTCTTCAGCTCCGACCATCTTTCGGTAAGCTCCAGCACAGTAATTTCCTTTCTATCCTGACCGAACCGGGCAAGGTTCGGTGAGTTTGGGAATTTTTCTGCATAGTTAAAATTCCCCATCCTTATCGCAAAACAAACCGAAGAACGCAGCTCACCAGCTATCTTGCGATTTTTTGCAGTGTCAGGGACACCGAGGTTTTCCCTGACACGTTTACCTTTATATAGAAACCAGATGCGGAGCGAACCGCCGTGGTTTTCGACGCCTGTCGGGTATGATGCATTAGCCATTGATCCCTCCTGACGTCCAGGAGCGTGGACGAGTGTACTGCTTTTCATGCTGTCTTCGCACCTGGTTGATTTTTTTCTGCGCCTCGATCCACTGATCAACGGCTTTCCTGTTGTACATGCATTCGCTCGAAGGCTTGGGATTACCATCTGGTGAAATGTGCAGGTACTCGCGGCCCAACATCCAGGATTCTTTTCTGGCGCGGGTGATGGTTCCGGGCTTGAGCCCGGTAACCGCAATCAGAACCTTTTCGCTAACCCAGTCATTCGGTACCAGAAGAACGATTTCAGCACTGGTTTGCATGGATCTCCTCCATTTTCTCTTTAGCCAGACGCACGCAACGCGCAAAAGAGGAGGGCGTTACAATTTCGCGCAGAGCCTGAACCAGGAAGTCGTTGTGCTGCTGGTGCAACTCCAGGTTGCGTTCTTTTTCCTCATGACGCAGGACTGCCAGTCGGGCTGTGATGATTCGACGCTTCCATTTGATCAGCCGTAGCGCGTTCTCTGCCTTTTTGCGCCATGTACTCCAGTCACTGCTGCTGTTCGATTTCGCCAGTTGCTCTTCAATACTGAGCTGTGCTTCTTCTGCGTTAACAAGCTGCTTCAGGCAATCGCTGATAGTGTTCAGGTTGTCTGTCTCCACGAAGAATTTGTGCATTCTTAACCCTCCCACCCAATCGCCTGGAACAGGCCCATTTTAGGGTGATACCAGCGGGTGCCGCGCGGTTCAGCTTCTGACATCATCTGGCGAAATGCGGCCATAAACGACTCCAGTTCGACGATAGCCCTACGTGACAACAACCCTTCTGGAGTCATAAATTCGTGCGTGTCTGTCGGGATGCGATAGGCATTGACCAGATTCCGGCACTTGGCGTCACTCATACCGCTTTTGGCTACCACCTGGCGGTAACCGACATATCCGGCGCGCATGGTCCCTCGTTTTATGTTCTCGACTGCCTCCGCTACGCTTTCCATTTGCTCTTCGACTTGATAGAGCCGGCGCTCCTGCTCTACGTTCAGCAATGCCATTTCCGCGATCAGTTCTGCCTGTGATTTTGGACGGGACCGTTCTTCTTCAAGCTCTTTCCATCGGTCTACCAGGCGGGCAGTAAACTCAGGGCTGAGTTGTGCGACCACAATGATGCTGTCTCGCTTTCCTTCTTCACTTTCAAAAACATAAATTGATGTTGGCCGCCCCGCCGTGGGCTTTTCCTCAATTTGAGGAGAAGTAATAACACCCCGCACGATCAGCATCTCAATAGTGCGTTTCACATTGTCGTGACGCTTCTCTACCAGCTCGGCAATTTCCAGGCTGGTCATTGATGGCTTGCTGGTGATCAAGTTATTCATCATCATTTCCCTCAGTGCATAACCGGCATGTCAGGCATGCCTTCTTTCTGAATCTGTTCGATGAAGCTGTCGTGCAGCAGATTGAATCCTTCCCGACCCATAGCGGACAACCTGAACCCGCTTTCGTCGTCAGCAACAACCATGCCCTGATACATCCGCAGCGCTAGACGCTGGCCAACATCACGCCCGTATTTCTCAATGGCTCCAGCCTCAACATGGTTAGCGAGAGCAAAGCGCTCTGGCCCTGGGTAGACGCTGATTGCGCCGTGCTTGCCGGAATAGATAACGGCTGTATCTACGGCGCCCTCGTCGTTCGGAACGTCTACAGTCCCGTTCTTCTCCCGCTCCTCGATGATAAATACCGCGGCGAGCAACCAGCGCCAGATAATGATTTGCTTATCTATGTCGAGCTTAATCCAACCGCTTTCCTCTGCCTCCATAATGCAAGCGAGCACTTCAAGACCTTTTGTCAGATTCCTGTCATGGCGGCCGCTATCGAGCGAGCGAATAGCCGTCGAATAGCCAATTACTCGACGTCCAAAACGGATGCCGGTTGATGTCGGTTCTGGGTTAAATGTTGAATCAACCATTAGCGAACTCCTTCTGGTTTACTGGCCTGTAGCTCTGTCTGCTCTTTCACGTAGCGGTCGTGCATGGAGTCCCATTTCGCCAGCCACTTACGTGCTTCGCGCTTGCGTTCCAGAATTCGCCGAATGCGCCGCATACAGCGGTTGTGTGCAAAGAGATATTGCTGAGTGTGCTGGCCCATGCGATTGACGAGTACACCATTGCTGAATACCGGCTCGTCTGGTTCGTTAGTGGTCAAACCGGCCCGGTGAAAGGTTTTGGTTACCATGTAGTGAGCCAGGTTGCTGATCGCCGCACTTCTGCTGAGGAAACGGCGCGAGTAACCGTGCCTCGATACGACATAAACTGGCTGCAACTCCGTAGTAAATGCTCTGTCGATTGAGGTGGTGCTGATGCGTTTATCTTTCATTTCCGGTCCTTAACTTTGCTGTATCGTTCGTGACTCATTACTTCCCAGTTCTTGCCGCCATCGCGGGAGAGTAGCCGCCAGCGGTGGTTAACCTTGAGGCTCAAATTCCCGGAGCCGTGCATTCGGCAGGGGTGAATGCGCCTTGCCCTGAACTGGCTTAACACGTGTACCGCTTTGAGGTGAACCCACTCAGGAATTCGTATCGCTGTCAGCGCCATCAGATCCGAACCTCCACTTTTTTGTTTTTTGACGAACTCAACCAGCTCAGAAATGAGCTCGTCGATTAATTCCTTTCCGCTATCTGTGAGAAATTCACCACTGCCATTAACATCGACAGCGCTGCTGTAAATCCCCTTAATTGCTCTTACGCCTTCGATATTTCCGTATTCGCTGATCGCGAGTCTTTCGAATTTCCTCAATAATCCATCGAGAAGAATCTCTGTTAACTCGACCGTGTTAATACCGCCTTTATTGAGCTTAATAACAAGGCAGTAACTGCCTGTTTTACGCTGGTGGCGTAATAACGCTGCTTTTAAAATTCGTCGGCGATACGTAGTGATTAAATTATCCATTGCGCTGTTCCTCCTCCAAACTCATAACTATTTCCTCTTCTTTTTCGGTCCACCCATGAATCTCAGCGGCGAGGTCATAAACCAGAGCGCATATTGTTTTGAGTTGAAATCTGTCTAACTTGTCGTGATATTCAAATAATGTTTGCGACAAGCCTGACAACTTCTCCGCTTTGATATTCACTTCCTGAATATCCTGTCTTTTTAAAACGCCCATAATTAACGACCATATGCTTTTTTAAGATAAAGACGAGCGATTACCTCGTAACCGCTGGCCGCATAAAGGCATGCTGATCTATATGCCGATTTATCAATGATGAAAGTCATACGAAGCGCCTCACAGCAAAAGAAGCGACCACACGACCGTGAATTTTGATTTCTTTCTGTTCATCGGTATTAAGGGTGAAAGTTTCGTAATGATGGTTATCAGAGATGATTTTTAATGAGCCATCAGCTAATGGCTCAATTCGCTTAATGAAAAGGCATGGGCGACCAAAAGCATCCATTGTGTAAACATAAATGCCAGAGGTAAGCGCACGTCCACCGCAATCAACGAAAGCCACAATCTCACATGGTTCTATGGTCGGCTGCATTGAATCACCTTCCATCCGGCAGCTTTGAACGCGGTTGCCAAAGTCATTAATATTGTCTGAACCGAACAGCATTTGAGGAGTTTTTATTGGCTGATTAATCGCGATAGCATTTTGCATTTTCATTTCCTCAGGGTGAGTTTCCCCCCCACCCTAAAAGGTGTTAATTATGATTAATTGAGTTAATTAGTTAGTTAAATAGCAGAGAACATTTTCTTAATGTCAGGATGGTCATCAATGATTTTTTTAGCATCATCACATGCTTCTTCATATGACTTGAAGAAATCAACCAGAACAAAATAATTACCTACACGTTCGTAGATAGCGAATTCCAAACCGTCAATAAAAGTGGTGTTAAATTCGTAATCAAAATCATTCTGATGAGGTTGCGCAGCTCGTAAATAAATCCAGTGCGAATTTGCTGCCTTGAGCTTGGCGTGGATATCAAATTCCTTACTCGCTGGGTTTGGTTGGGAGGTTATGTTCATCTCATTGGCTCCGTTGTTTGCCGATGAAATGAGAATACTTAAGTATTAATTGAAGGTCAATGGTATTAATACAAAAAGAATAATAGTTTTCTTATGTATTTGTTATTGAAGATTATTTTAGTAATAAAAAAAGCCGACGCTATGGTCGGCTTGGTGGTTTTTTGGGAGCGGATCAGAAGATTGTTGATACCCAAAACAGTCTTCCTAAAACCTCAAGGCTATCCATGTCTACTTCTTCATCAGGGTATTCATCAGAGTTATAGCTTCTGATTGTCACCTTATCTGGCCCAGATCTGTAGAGGATTTTTAACCTTTTCCATCCACCTTGGTTGATGCCGTAAATTTTACCATCAACGATACGCTTGTCATGGCAGTTTATGGCAACAGTAGAGCCATCAGCGATCACTGGCTCCATGCTATTTCCGTGTGCAGCAAAGCATAGAACGCCATCACCATCACTATTAGCTCCCACCTTTCGCAATGTTGCTTTGGAAAACCTAAGTTTTTTGCCATTGTAATCATCATTAAGAGCGCTGCCATCTCCACATGCGAACTCGATATCCTTCAAGTAAGGCACCTCTACCTCATCATCCTCAAGCGGCGTTTGCTTATCCCATGGATCTATACCAAACATCCTTTGTTCTGGAGTTTTTGCGGGCCCCATGGTGCCTTCACCAGTGCTTAACCATATTGGATCTACATCCAACGCTTTGGCTATATCCACGATTTTTCCGCTGGACTGAGCTTTTCCTGAGGTTAGTTTTTGTATGGCCCCCTGGCTTACCCCAACCCTATGCGCTAATTGACTTTGAGTAGCCCCGGCATGAGCCATCGCCAGCCTTAGTCTTTCTGCAAGTGTGTTCATCTAAGTATCTCCGATTTCTGTGCATATTTAATACCACAGGATTAACCATGGCAAGCGGATAATACTTGATTAATTATTCCTTTGGTATTATTTTATATCTTTAATATTAATACTAAGGGCTTTGTTATGACTGATGAGGTTTTTGAATCCCCAATGGCGAAAGCCGTGTACGTTGCTGGTGGGCAAAGTTCGCTTGCTAAAAAAGGTTGGCGTTACGCAAGGAGCTGTCTGGAAGTGGGTCAGGGGGTTAAAGAAAGTTTCTCCGGTCCATGCAGTGGCAGTCTCAAACGCAGTTAATGGAGTTGTTAAGCCTCATGAACTGCGTCCTGATTTGCCGACTCTTTTCCCGCACCCTGGTAATGAGGTGTGACATGTCACGGCATGCTGGAGGAATCATGAATCACTCTGACTTCGTACGTAAATATTCATTCGATAACCCACTTCAGCGGTTGGTCATGCTTCGCATTTTGATGGGCGGATCCATGGATGGAGAAGGGGAGCGAGTAATCGATCATCAGGTACTTTACGAATTCTGTTGCTGCTCAAAGCAGGCAATGTTTAAGGAGATCAAGGCCCTTGAACGTGCAGGTTTCCTGAAAGTGAGAAAAATTGGTGCTCTCGATACCGGGCTTGCAGTTCGTCTTGAGCCAGCTCGCGGCTACACAATCACGCCAGTTCAGGAGTTTGTATGAGTAGCAAAATTCTCGGTAACGTCTGGGACGCGTGCGCAGCGCATGACATTAAGGGAGCCAAACTTGTGATTATGGCACGCCTGGCTGACTACTCGAATGATGATGGTGTCTGCTATCCGAGTGTTGAAACTATTTGCCGCCAGCTGGGGCTCGGGGAAAGCACGGTCAGGACCGCCATCGCAGAACTGGAGTCTTCCGGTTGGCTGCGTCGTGAATCACGCCGTAAAGGTAATCGCAACACGTCCAATCTTTATCATTTGAATGCCGACCGTCTCGAGACTCTGGCACGCATTGAGAAGGACAAAGTGGCAGCGCTGAAACAGCAGCGAAGGGCTAACGGTTTTCACCCGTCAGATTCTGAACCTTCAAATTCTGAACCGTCAGATTCTGGATGTTCAAGCGGTTTTCACCCGTCAGATTCTGACAAAAATGGCGTTTTCACCCGTCAGAATCTGACCCCAGATCCACAAGTAAATTCAAAACATGATCCACAAGTAAATTCAAAACAAGAATCACAAGATATTGGCGTGTGTGGTAAAGCCTCTTCTGAAAATCGCTCTTCCAAAGAGAACTATTCCAACGAGTTCGAGCAGGCCTGGCAGGCATACCCCAAACGTGCTGGTGGAAATTCAAAAGCAGCAGCCTTCAAGGCCTGGAAAGCTCGGCTGAAAGACGGGGTTAAACCTGAAGACATGCTGGCAGGCGTTAAGCGCTATGCAGCCTACGTGCGCACCACTGGTAGCGTTGGCACGCAATACGTCAAGCAGGCGGCAACGTTCTTTGGACCTGATCGCCATTTCGAAGAAGCCTGGCAAACTCCATCCGCTCCCGGTGGTGGGCGTCGCAGTGCGCTTCCGGTATCTGGCTTCAGCGAACAGGATTACGGCCAATCAGACTGCAACTGGTAACAAGGGGAAACACAATGCTGAACATCAAACAACGCGAGGAAAGGGATTCGCTGCTGACGAAACGTGAAGGTCTTCGTGAAGAACTGGCTTTTTCTGTAGAACATAAAAAACCGTGGCAGTGGGGAAACTGGGAGTCAGGCGAAGTTCACGTCGTCTCCTGCGAAAAACATGGTGGCTATAAGCGTATGTCGCTAACTGGAAAAGCGTTTCGTGGCGCCGAAAATGTTAAACATTCCCAGTGTCCGGACTGCGTGAAAGAGGAGCTTGCTGGCATCGAATCTGGTTTGCGTGAATTACGTGTGGCAGATTTGATGGACAATGCGGGGATCGCCCGACGCTTTGAAGCATGTGAATTCGCTAACTACCAGGCTGTCAATCAGGATGCTGCCAAAAATCTGGCGGCATGTCAGCGTTACACCACCAGTTGGCCAGATCGCCTGAAGGCTGGAACCGGGCTCGTCATGACGGGAAATTGCGGCACCGGGAAAAATCATCTGGCCATATCCATGGCAAAAAGCATCATCCGCAATCACCTTGCAAGTGTGGAAATCACCGACGTTATGCGACTGACTCGAGCCGTGAAAAACACATGGCGCCACAGCGCAGAAAGTACCGAGGATGAAGTAATTGAACGTTTCTCATCTCTGGATCTGCTGATTATCGATGAGGTGGGCGTTCAGTTTGGTAGTCCGACTGAAATGACCATACTGCAGGAGGTTGTCAACGCCCGATATGAGAGCGTACTCCCTACAATCCTGATAAGTAACCTGACCTTTGAGCAACTCAAAGAGTCAATTGGCGAACGTATCGTAGATCGTGTTACCGATGGTGGACGTAACCGCCTGGCATTTGGTTGGGAAAGCTATCGTGCGATTGCTGGTGGAGTGGCAGCATGATGACTCCGGTATGGAGAAACGATGATCTGGAAGGTGCGGTAATTGGCGCTATTTTTCTGCGCAATACCGATCCTGAGGTTCTGGGCATTCTTTCCCGCCTGCCGGCGAGTGCATTCTCAGTCCGGCAGTATCGTGAAATTTATTCCGGCATCTGTCGACAGGCTCGTGGGATCGGAGTGATAGATCCATTGCTGCTTTGCGAAACCATGCCAGAGCACAGCGCAACCATTCTTGAATCCAGTCGTATCACCTGGGCGAAGTCAGCTCTGGATTATTACGTTTCCACACTGGAGCGTAATGCCGCTGTCCGCGATGCTGAGATGGTGGTTGAAAAGGCACTGGCAGGGATCCGCAATGCGTCCAACGGTGATAACGCTGTTGAGGCCCTGAAAAGCGCCCAAGATGCCATGGCCGCAATTTCTCTTACTCCCGACACCGTTCAGCCCGTACATATCGACGAGGTACTCACGGCCGTCGTCGAACGCGCAGATGCCAGACACCAGGGGTTGGATGTAGCAAAAACCTTGCTTACCGGGATTGACGAGCTGGACGCGAAAACCGGAGGGATTGAGCAAACCGATCTGGTCTTCATTGCCGCACGGCCATCGATGGGAAAAACAGAACTGGCGCTGGATATTATCGACAAGGTTTCAGAGCAGGGACACGGCGTACTGTTTTTCAGCATGGAAATGGCAAATATCCAGATTGGTGAGCGCATGGTGTCAGCAGCTGGTGGTATGTCGGTATCCCGACTCAAGGAGGTAGCAAAATTCCAGGATGAAGACTGGGCACGACTTTCAACCGGTGTTGGTCGCCTGACGGGCCGAAGTGTGTGGATGGTAGATGCCACAGATCTGACGCTTGAGCAGATCCAGCAAACGGCAACCAGCCATCAGATAGCCCATCCTGAAACTGCGCTGGTGGTTATTGATTACCTGTTACTTATTAAAATCCAGAGTGCAGCGCGTTATGACCTGGCTGTAGGTGAGTTGTCGAAGGGGCTAAAGCGACTCGCCAAAACAAACCGGACACCTGTGTTGGCTTTGAGTCAACTTTCACGTGGTGTTGAATCCCGTCAGAACAAACGTCCCATGAACTCAGACCTGAAAAACTCCGGTGAAATCGAGGCTGACGCTGACATCATCATGATGCTCTATCGCGACGAAGTGTATAACCCGGAATCTCCGGCAAAGGGGATTGCGGAAATCAACATCACCAAGCAGCGAAATGGTGTTCTTGGCACGGTATATCGGCGCTTCTACAACGGGCATTTCCTGCCGATCGACCAGGAAGAAGCAAAACGAAAATCAGCACCGATGCCTAAATCACAACCACGACGCTATTCAAAAGGTAATCAGACTGGCCATGCAGATTTTTAATATTACCCCAATGGGTAAGCCACGAATGACCCGGGCCGACAAATGGAAAACGCGACCAGCAGTTATGCGTTACCGGGCGTTCTGCGATGAGGTTAGGCTGAACAAGGTTGTTATGCCGGAAGCGGGTAGCCACATCACATTCGTTCTGCCAATGCCAAAAAGCTGGAGCCAGAAGAAACGCGCCACCATGAAAGGGCAGGCCCACCAGCATAAACCAGACGCCGACAACATGATCAAAGCGCTGATGGATGCCTTATTCGCTGATGATGCGCATATCTGGGACTTTCGCGTCACTAAGGTCTGGGGCGAAACCGGGCAGATTTTAATTTCTTCGATCGAGAGGGCCGCATAATGAAACTGGAAGCATCGCTAAAACATTTCAGCCCTCAGGGTATGCACATCAGCGACAGTGTGAAAGGAACTTCCCCGGATCGGATAACCGGCACTGATGTCATGGCGGTTATCGGCACGACCAGCAGCCGCGCTCGGTTCGGACTGGCTGCCTTCTTTGGTAAGGCGGGGATCAGCAAGACGGATGAGCAACTGGCGGTTCAGGCGCTGGCGCGTCACGCGATGGGCGTTGCACCGAAAAATGTGCGCAAAGCCGCTGGTGGTGAATTTGGCTGGTGCATGCTGGTACTAGCGCAATTTGCCTTTGCGGAATACTCCCGCTCTGCTGCCACCAGCGTGACATGTCACAGTTGCAGTGGTACCGGACGAACAACCCGCGAGCAGATTACCCGCAAGGTTTCGTACCCATGGGGTAAAGCTCCATACTGGGCCTGCCACTCTCGTGCTGTTCGACCGTCTGACTGGGAGCAGTGGACGGAGGTAACAGAGGTTGTACCGGCGGTCTGTGATGCTTGCGATGGCAAGGGAACGATCAGCGCCCGTTGTCGTTGCGGCGGTAAAGGCGAGGTTCTAGACCGCAAGGCCACAAGCGAGCGCGGCGCTCCGGTGTTTAAAACCTGCGAGCGCTGCAGCGGAAATGGATTTTCTGCCGTGCCGTCTACTGCAGCCTATAAAGCGATTCTGAAGCGTGTCCAGGATCTGCATGTCAGAACATGGACCCGTAACTGGAAACCGTTTCTGGAGTCGCTGGTGGATATTTGTTACCAGGAAGAGCGAAAGGCTGATGCTGCTTTTCAGAAAGCGACCAGTTTTAATGATGATGTGCACAAATTTTAGCATTTTCACGACATAGGACTTGATTTTGTCCGAAGTTGTCTTGTATGCTTCTAATCATGGATACGTACATCCAAATGAAACTGATTATGGACCCTGCCAGTCGGCGGGGTTTTTGTTTTTGCTTTCTGTGGCATACTGTAACTGTGGACTATAAGCACAGGAACACAGCATGATTACATTTAACGACTTGAAAAATAAAAAGGGTCAGAAAAAGGAAAGTAAATATAAATATAGAGAGACTATTAAGAATTCTATAAATGAATTTCTTAAGATATATTTTGAATCGCTAGAATTACCTGCTGAAACCTTTAAGTTCGTGGATGGGCAAGAACATCCTTATGTATTTGTGGTAAATAAAAATGGTCTCGCATCTCTTGATCTAACTCTGGATGATTTAGATGTAGATAAGGTTAATGGCGCATCGATTGTATTACACACAGTTGTTGATGATGAGCCGCCAATACCAAGCCCTGTCCCGGTGCGCATAAACGTTTATTTCATTGACGGGCATTTAGAGTACTCAATCCTGGAAGATAACGTTAATGATAATGTCACCTTGCCTATCAGAGATGAATCCGACATTCGTAAGTTTTGCGAGCTTGTTAAAGAATCAATCATTGACAAAATTGATGATGAACAAATTGGCAAAAAATCAGTGAAGGATGATTCCGTCAAACTTTGGGACTAAGTAATTTTCCATTCTAATTTTAAGAATTTAAAAGGCTGCGCGTTTGCGTGGCCTTTTTCATATTCAGGCTCACGGGAATCAATCACTACGTGCTTTGTTGAAAATCCAGCCCGTGAAGCCTGACCCTTCAAACACAGCACCCGCTAACTATGCGAGGTGAGGCTATGAAAATGAATGACAAAAACCCTGAATTCTGGGCTGCGGTTTTGACCGGACTCAAAAATGCGTGGCCCCAGATTCTGGGGGCGTCAATGGCCGGACTCATTGCCTACGGTCGCCTGATATACGACGGGGCCACACGTAAGAATAAATGGCTTGAGGGCGTCCTTTGCGGCGCTCTTTCTTTATGTATCACCAGTGCGCTTGATGTTGTCGGACTTCCGGTATCGATATCTCCCTTTGTTGGTGGCGTGATTGGATTCGTCGGCGTGGACAAGCTGCGCGAGATCGCTATCAGCGCACTTAAAAAACGGGCAGGAGTGAACGATGACAACCAGTAATGTTTCCCGCGGTATCCGCAACAACAATCCCGGCAATATCCGCTGGGGGGGATGAATGGCAGGGTCTGGTACCCAGGACACAGCGTACAGATAAATCATTCTGCCAGTTCACCACACCTGAGTATGGTGTCCGGGCGATGATCGTCATCCTGCGCAATTACCAGCGTAAGCACGGACTGAACACGGTCACCGGCATTATTAAACGTTGGGCACCGCCGAACGAGAACAACACACAGGCGTATATCAACAGCGTGGCTCAGGCGACGGGCGTTTCCCCCGACCAACGCATCGATACCAGCGACAGCCGATTCATGATGAAGTTGTTACAGGCCATCATTAAGCATGAGAACGGCAGCCAGCCTTACGGCTTCGATACGTTTGTGCGGGCTGTCGAACTGGCGGGGTAAACATGAATATCGCGCTGGTGGAAAAATACTGGAACCTCGCTTTTGTTGTGTTAGTGGCGACTGTTGCTTTTCTCGCTGGCAATGAATGGAGCGATCGGGGCTGGGAAAAGAAGTGGGCAGAACGCGACAGCGCTGAGTCGTCACAGTCCGTGAACGCGCAGACAGCCGCCCGCATGATTGAACAAGGGCGCATTATTGCCCGAGATGAGGCTGTTAAAGATGCACAAGCGAATGCCGCCAAAGCTGCTGCCACTGCTGCTGGCCTGTCTGCCACTGTTAACAAGCTGCGCACCGAAGCAACAAAACTTGCCACCCGCCTGGACGCCGCAAAGCACACCGCAGATCTTGCCGCTGCCGTCAGAAGCAAAACAGCCAGAGCCGACGCCGGAATGCTCGCCGACATGCTCGGAGATATTGCAGCAGAAGCTAAACGTTATGCTGCAATCGCTGACGAACGCTACCGCGCTGGAATGACGTGTGAGCGGATTTACGACTCGGTGAGAGAGTCAAACAACAAACCTATAGCCTCGCAATAGCGGGGCTTTTTAACAAATGAGGAATGAGCATGACAGTAGTTCTTACAGCTAAGCAGATTGAAGACTTGGCTGTCTTCGCGAAAGAAGACGGTGCGCCTCAATACACCATCACCACTGGGACAATCCCGGAATTCGAAGCGGAAGATGGCGAGATTATCCCTGAATATAAAGGGCTGATCGCGTACTCAGAGTCACTTGAGCACGGTGTGTTGCAACTCGACGACTAGCGGCATTACAGCAGGCATTGACTGAGTACCTGCGATAACGCATGACTCCTGGAGGCTACTGATGAATAACGCTGTTGAAATTGGTGAAAAGGGCGTAACGGTTCACCTTGCGGGCGGTGGGCGTGTTGTCGTTGGTGCATGGGGTAACGACACCAGTGCGGCGGCAAATCCATTGCCACCTCTAACACCGGATGAAGAAAAATATGGACGCGGTCTTTACCTTCTGCCCACTGGTTGGGAGGAGCTTAGTGCCGGTGAACACTGGCAAAACCACCTAAGCGATCCTTTGCGTCAGTTGTGGTCATCGTTCAACAGAGAACAGAAAATGGCTATAGCCCACACCATCAGTGAGTTGTCAGATGAACTGACCAACATCGCATACGAACACTCTTGGTAGTAACACCGAAGCGCATCGCACGCGCACATCAAAGAAATTCTTTCAATAGTGAGCTTAGGTAACCAGTGGAGGTCATATGCGTCTCACAGTATTAGATGGCGATCTAGGCAGGAAGATTAATCCCGGTGTTGAACGGTACACCGTCTATCTCGACGGCGTAGAGGTTAAACACGTTTACACCGCAGACGATGAGAAGGGCGAAGTAATTGCTGCTGTTCACGATGAGCGTGGTTACGTGGCAACAGAAAACGGCGAAGTGAAGCGGCAGACGCTTTACGGGGCAGTAATCATTCAACGCCGATAATTCCCTACTGGAGAGAATATGCAGGTCATTATTGATAATGTCCCGTATGCGCCTGTCTGTAATTCGTCTGCCAGGATCGGGATAGCAATCTCAACGTACAATCGCGCTGACGTTCTGAGCCTCGCCCTGACTCAGCATATGAAGTTTTTACCTGCTGGCGCGCTGGTGGTCGTTGTAGACGACGGATCAAAGCCTGCTGCTGTAGTTCCTGCTGGTGTGCAACTGGTTCGCCAGGAAACATCACTCGGCATTGTTGCTTCGAAGAACGCCAGTCTGACCGCGCTGATGGATGCCGGATGTGAGCATCTTTTCCTGTGGGATGATGATGCCTGGCCTATCGCTGATAACTGGCATCTGCCATATATCGAATCACCTGAGCCTCATCTTGCATACCAGTTTCTGGATCTGGCAGGCCGTAACAAGCTGAACGATATGGCGGTGCTGTACCGGGACGATAAGCACATCGCTTACACCGGGCAGCGCGGCGTGATGCTGTACTACCACCGCAGCGCCATCGAGAAAGTAGGCGGTTTCGATCCGGTATATGGCCGCGGCATGTATGAGCATCCTGATCTGGCCCTCCGGATCTACAACGCCGGGTTATCGACCTGGGCATTCGCTGATGTGGTTGGTTCTGAAAAGCTGATTCACTCGATGGATGAGCATGAGGAGGGAACGCGCTCAATCCCCCCGGCCTGACCGTGAGGCGCTGGTGAAACGAAATGTTGGCATCTTCAATGCGAGACGCGACAGCGGATATACCGGTTTTGCCTCGTACAGCAGAAACCCGAATCTGGTTTTAACGACGTTACTGACCGGCCAGCCTGATCCCCAGCGCACCGGCAAGATGAAACCCGACCCGCAGGCTATGCAGTCCTGGGCAGACTCAATATCAGGTGCGCTGCCGGTTGTCCTGGCTGACGAGTTGAAAGAGTCGCCAACCGGTGCCGGCCTGTTCGAGGTCCCGCTGGTGGATATGAGCCCATACTTTGCTCGTTGGCTTCACATCTATCAATTTCTTCGGGCGCACCCTGAGTACCACCTTGTCTGGTGTACCGACGGTACAGACGTCGAGATGTTGAGAGAGCCCTGGGCAGAAATGGAGCCGGGTAAGATTTACGTGGGCTCAGAGCATAAGACGTATGCCGATGAATGGATGAAGGGCAATCACCACGGCAAAGCCTACAGCGAATTCCTCGAAAAGCATCGTGATGAACCGCTGCTAAATGCAGGTCTGCTTGGTGGCAGTCGTAAAGACGTAATGGATTTTGCTCACCGGATCATCCGTCAGCACTATCTGATTGAAAGCCACCGCTTCTGGAAGATGGAAGCTGCACCCGCCACGCTGGTGGACATGGGCGCGTTCGGTATGGCTGCAAAGTCATTCGGTGAACGTGTCGTTACTGGCCCGCGCATCCATACCATTTTCAAAACGGATGGCATTGGTAAGGAGGCTGCATGGTGGAAACACAAGTGAAGTTTGCGGTTATCGGTCACCATTCCCGATATAAGCAGGCAGCGCGTCTTGCTGGACTTCTCGGGGATGTACTGCTGATTGATAGCGGAGACCATGGCGCAAACTGGAATCATCGCCGTGCGCTTGAATGGGCATCATGGCAGGATTGCCGGGTGGTAATTCTGGAAGACGATGCGCTGCCCGTTGCTGGCTTTAACGAGCTGGTGGGTAAATGGTTGAGTCGCTTCCCCGATACACTGTTGAGCTTTTACCTGGGCACTGGCAGACCACCTCAGTATCAAATGCAGATAGCCGAGCGGCTGATTGTTGCTGATAAGACTCACGCTGATTACATAACCCTGCAGAGGCTTATACACGGCGTTTGCTATAGCGTACCCCCCTCAGCATATTGAACGGGTTCTTTCTCAATGGGACAACAGCAAGCCAGCTGATTATGCCGTTGGTGATGCCTATGGCGGCGCAGTGGTTTATCCGTGTTACTCGCTGGTGGATCATGCAGATGGTGAACCTGTTGAGCGTCACCCTGACTCAGCGCCACGAACAGAACGCCGCCGGGCGTGGAGGTTAGCCTCATGCCTGCGTTAATACCAAGAGCATGCCGCAAGCGTGGCTGCCCTGGCACAACCACAGACCGCTCAGGCTATTGTCCCAAGCATCTTAACGAAGGCTGGCAGCAGCATCAGCGAGGACAGAGCAGGCATCAGCGCGGTTACGGCAGTAAGTGGGACAGGCTTCGCCAAATCATTCTCGACAGGGACAAACACCTCTGTCAGGAATGCCTGCGAAATGGAAGGTACACCCCCGCCGAGACGGTGGACCACATCACCGCTAAAGCAAATGGGGGTACCGATGACCTGTCGAACCTCGAAAGTCTCTGCAAGCCCTGCCACCGGGCGAAGACAGCCGTCGAAAGGCTCAAATGATATCGATTCTCATTTGAATCGACCGAGGGGGAGGGCGGGTCCAAAGTTCAGGAACGACGCGCCAAAGGACCGCCGCCTAACCTCTTTTCACATCGCCGCAGGTTAGAAAACTTTTTTTAGGGGTCCCCCACTCGATGATTAATAGGAGTTTTCGATTATGTCTGGACCACCGAAAACCCCGACCCATCTACGTTTGGTGAGGGGTAACCCATCAAAACGCCCGATTAATGAAAACGAACCAAAGCCAGCTGCAGGGGTACCCCCAACGCCGAAGCATTTCGACAAGCAGGGGAAATACTGGTTTAAGCGGATGGCCGACGAGCTCGATGCTATCGGTGTGATGTCCCAACTGGACGCCAGAGCACTTGAGTTGCTGGTTGAGGCATATACCGAATACCGGCACCACTGCGACACGCTTGAAATTGAGGGGTACACCTACCGGACCGAAACGCGGAGCGGGGATGTGATGATCAAGGCTCACCCGGCAGCCGTCATGAAAGCTGATGCCTGGAAACGTCTGCGCGCCATGCTCGGTGAGTTCGGCATGACGCCAGCCAGCCGCTCTAAAGTGAATGCAAAAGGTCCTGATGCGGTTGATCCGCTGGTCGAGTTTATGAAAGCGAGGGATTAATGGCTAAGGTTGCAGAAGGCATCCGCTACGCCGAGAGGGTGGTGGCGGGGGGAAATTATTGCCTGTGAGTATGTGCGCCTTGCCTGTAAGCGTTTTCTTGACGATCTGGCACATGGCGAAGAGCGCGGTATTTTCTTCAGTGAGCCGCGCGCGCAGCACATTCTGAATTTCTATAATTTTGTTCCTCACGTCAAAGGTGCGCTGGCAGGCCAGCCTATTGAGCTGATGGACTGGCATGTTTTCATCCTGATTAATATTTTTGGCTTTGTTATCCCGCTGGTGAACGAAGAGACGGGGGAAACCGTCCTGCGTAACGACGGCAGCGGTCGGCCGGTGATGGTTCGGCGTTTCCGTACAGCAGATGTTGAGGTGGCCCGTAAAAATGCCAAATCAACGCTTTGCTCCGGTGTGGGGCTTTATATGGCTGGCGCAGACGGCGAGGGCGGGGCGGAGGTTTATTCCGCTGCAACTACCCGTGACCAGGCGCGAATTGTTTTTGAAGACGCGAAAAATATGGTCAAGAAGGCGAAAGCCACTCTTGGGCGGATCTTCGAATTCAACAAGCTCGCTATCTACCAGGAGCAAACGGCCTCCAAATTCGAGCCTTTATCATCAGATGCGAACAACCTCGACGGCCTGAACATCCACTGTGCCATCGTCGACGAGCTGCATGCTCATAAAACCCGTGACGTCTGGGACGTTCTTGAGACGGCCACCGGCGCGCGCCTGCAATCTCTGCTTTTCGGTATCACCACCGCCGGCTTCAACAAAGAAGGCATCTGTTACGAACTACGCGATTACGCAATCAAGGTCCTGCGCGGCCTGGTTAAAGACGATACGTTTTTTGCCATCATCTACACCTTAGATGAAGGTGACGATCCCTTTGATGAAAAAGTCTGGCAGAAGGCGAATCCGGGGCTGGGTATCTGTAAGCGCTGGGATGACCTGCGCCGCCTGGCTAAAAAGGCGAAAGAGCAGGTTTCGGCCAGGATTAACTTTTTCACCAAACACATGAATATCTGGGTTACCGCTGAGTCTGCCTGGATGGACATGATGAAATGGGAAAAATGCGAGTTTATCGCCCCGCAGCACGAACTTAAAACCTATCCCTCCTGGGTGGGCGTTGACCTTTCAAACAAAATTGATATCTGTGCAGCCGCTAAAGTCTGGCGCGCGCCAGGTGGTCACGTTCATGCGGATTTTAAATTCTGGCTGCCGGAAGGACGCCTTGAGAAATGTTCACGCCAGATGGCAGAGCTCTATCGTAAGTGGGCCGAGATGGACAAGCTGATCCTTACCGACGGGGATGTAATCGACCATGCTCAGATTAAGGAAGAGCTGCAGGTGTGGGTTGCTGGCGAGAGTCTGAAAGAAATTGGCTTCGACCCGTGGAGTGCGACGCAGTTCAGCCTTGCGCTGGCAGAAGAAGGGCTGCCGCTGGTGGAAGTGCCGCAGACGGTTCGCAATTTCTCTGAGGCGATGAAAGAGGTCGAAGCACTGGTATACGGCGGCCGCTTCCATCACAGCGATCACCCGGTAATGAACTGGATGATGTCCAACGTAACCGTCAAACCTGACCGGAACGAGAACATTTTCCCGAACAAGTCCACACCAGAGGCCAAGATTGATGGCCCGGCAGCATTGTTCACAGCAATGAGCCGCGTTCTGGTTAACGGTGGCAACGACCAGCAGGATCTCTCCGGATTCTTCAATAATCCCATCATGGTAGGTTTCTGATGAAAAAAAACAAACAGCCAGGCAGGGTGAAAAGCGCTCTGCTTAACTGGCTTGGTGTGCCTATCAGCCTGACTACCGGCACGTTCTGGGAGGAATGGTTTGGCACCAGCAGCAGCGGAAAGGTGGTCACGGCCGATAAAGCCATCCAGCTATCGGCTGTGTGGGCATGCGTAAGGCTGTTAAGCGAGTCTATTTCAACCCTTCCGCTGAAAATATACGTTCGACAGCCTGACGGTTCGCGCAAAGCCGCAACCGATCATCCTGCCTATTCGATACTGTGCCGCCGCCCCAATTCAGAAATGACACCATCACGCTTTATGTTGATGGTGGTCGCCAGTATTTGCCTGCGCGGGAACGCCTTCATTGAGAAGAAATTCATCGCAAACCGCCTGGTTTCGCTGGTGCCTTTACTGCCGCAGAACATGGTGGTTAAACGTCTCACTACCGGGGCGCTGGAATACAAATACACTGAAAACGGAAACGAGCGCGTCATTCCGGTCAAAAACATCATGCACATTCGCGGGTTCGGTCTGGACGGTGTTTGCGGCATGATGCCGATGAAGACTGGCCGGGATGTGATCGGTTCAGCAATGGCCGTTGAAGAGTCCGCGGCGAAGATATTCGAACAGGGCCTGCAGAGTTCAGGATTCCTCTCTTCTGATAAAGCTCTGGATGATACTCAACGTGAAAAACTTCGCGGTTACATGGCGGCGTTTACCGGTTCGAAAAACGCCGGGAAAATCATGGTTCTTGAGGGTGGTTTGACGTACCAGGGCGTGACCATGAACCCGGAAGATGCTCAGATGCTCGAAAGCCGCGCATTTAGCATTGAGGAGATCTGCCGCTGGTTTCGCGTGCCGCCTTTCATGGTTGGTCACACCACGAAACAAAGCAGCTGGGCATCCAGCCTGGAAGGTATGAACCTGCAGTTTCTGACTCATACACTTCGACCGCTGCTGGTGAATATTGAGCAGGAAATTAGCCGGTGCTTACTCGACAGCGATGACGAAGTGTTTGCAGAATTCTCTGTTGAAGGTCTGCTGCGAGCCGATAGTGCCGGTCGCGCGGCATACTATACCAGCGCGCTTCAGAATGGCTGGATGTCCCGTAATGACGTTCGTCGTCTTGAGAACATGCCGCCGATTGAAGGGGGCGATATTTACACCGTTCAGCTCAACCTGACGCAACTGAAAAATCTCGAAAGCAGCAACCCTGCTGTTCAGGCACTGGCCCTGCGAGAGCTGCATAACCACGTATTCCCCGATATTTCCTTTGAACAATCTCCGCTGAAACAGGCCGCTTAGGAGCACTTTCCTGATGAGCAAAAAACAACTTCCGGTAGCACCGGCGGGTCGCCCCTGCGCGCGCGTTACCTGTGAAACATTACCGTCCGCACTGGACCGCTGGGACGGCGGGATCAAAGCGGCGGCCACCGACGATAACAGCATTTCTGTTTTTGATGTTATCGGGCAGGACTACTGGGGCGAAGGGGTAACAGCTAAACGTATTGCCGGTGCGCTTCGGGCGATGAACGGCGCCGACGTCACGGTGAATATCAACTCACCGGGCGGCGACATGTTCGAAGGTCTGGCTATTTATAACCTGCTCCGCGAATACGAAGGCCGTGTAACGGTGAAGGTGCTGGGCATTGCCGCCAGCGCCGCCTCGATAATTGCGATGGCCGGGGATGATATTCAGATTGGCCGCGGTGCCTTCCTGATGATCCATAACTGCTGGGTATATGCGATGGGAAACCGCCATGATTTTGCAGAACTGGCACAGTCACTGGAACCCTTCGATACCGCTATGGCTGACATCTACGCGGCGCGCTCCGGCCTTGATATGGCCGCTGTGCAGAAGCTGATGGACGCGGAAAGCTATATCGGTGGCAGTGATGCTGTGGCGAAGGGACTGGCAGACAGCCTGCTTTCTGCTGATGCGGTCAGCGACGGCGACGAATCGCCTGCTGCCGCGCTTCGCAAACTTGATGCATTGCTGGCCAAGACCAACACACCGCGCTCTGAGCGCAGAAAACTCATTAAAGCCTTATCCGGTGGCATGCCTGGCGCTGTCACCACCAACGACGGTACGCCGGGCGCTGCCGAAGACATCAAACCTGAAACCATCAATTCACTTGAAATCGCCCTGGCGGCGTTAGTCAAATAAGGACCCTTTATGTCTGAAGTAAACGATATTCTGAAAAAAGTCACGGCCAGCATTGAAGAGGCAACCGGCAAGTTCAACGCGAAAGCAGAAGACGCGCTCAAAGAGGCGCAGAAGTCCGGCAAGCTGTCTGAAGAAACAAAGGCAGCCGTCGATAAAATGGCTTCTGAGTTTAACGCCCTGCGCGAAGCAGAAAAAACGCTGAAGGCAGCCATGGGCGAACTGGAGCAACATGTTGCCCAGATGCCGCTGGCAAACGCGAAGCATGTTGTGGAGTCAATCGGCCAGCAGGTGATCTCTGCTGAAGCGCTGAAAACCTTTGCTGCTGGTGTTGAAGGTGGCAAACGTATCAGCATCCCGGTGAAGGCTGCCCTGACTTCGGTGGATGTGCCTGATGGTGTTGTGGAGCCACAACGCCTGCCGGGTATTGATACGGCTCCGAAACAGCGCCTGTTTATCCGCGATCTGATTGCTCCAGGTCGTACTTCCTCCTCTGCTATCTTCTGGGTGCAGCAGACGGGCTTTACCAATAACGCGAAAGTGGTTCCTGAAAACACGCAGAAACCATACAGCGAAATTGAGTTTACGCCGAAAATCACTGGTGTCAGCACCATTGCCCACTTGTTCAAAGCCTCTAAGCAGATCCTGGATGACTTCGCACAGCTGCAGTCCACCGTTGATGCCGAAATGCGCTACGGGCTGAAGTACGCAGAAGAGCAGGAAATTCTCTTCGGTGATGGTACCGGCGTGCATCTGCATGGCATCGTTCCTCAGGCGTCAGCGTTTGATCCAGCGTTCACTGTTGAACAGCAGAGCGGTATTGACGATCTGCGTCTGGCAATGCTGCAGGTGCAGCTGGCGCGCTTCCCGGCTTCCGGTCATGTCCTTCATTTCATTGACTGGGCGCGGATCGAACTGACAAAAGACAGCCTGGGCCGCTACATTCTGGCTAACCCTGCGGCGCTGACTGGACCGACTCTGTGGGGCCTGCCGGTTGTTGCCACCGAAGCAGCAGCATTCCAGGGTAAATTCCTGACCGGTGCTTTCAACGCAGGCGCGCAAATCTTCGACCGCGAAGATGCGAACGTGGTGATCTCCACGGAGAACGCCGACGACTTCGAAAAAAACATGCTCACCATCCGTTGCGAGGAACGTCTGGCGCTGGCCGTCAAACGCCCTGAGGCATTTGTATACGGTGCATTCCGCACTGGCGCTGGTAGCTGATGAAATAGCGGCCTTCGGGCCGCTTTTACAGGTGGGAAAATGAAACTGATTGCACTTAAACCGATTTATTTCGGCGGTACCGTCGTTACTGAGGGGCTTCCGCTAGAAACTCTGGAACAGCACGGTCGCGAGCTCATCAAAAAAGGCTATGCGATGCTCGATGAATCAGAATATCCTGCAGAGCAGGAACAGCAGCAGGAACAGCAGCAGGAACAGCAGCAGGAACAGCAGCAGGAACAGCAGCAGGAACAGCAGCAGGAACAGCAGCAGGAACAGCAGCAGGAACAGCAGCAGGAACAGCCGGAAGTAAAAGCGGACAAGAAGGCGAAAAAATAATGGTCGATCTTGATGTGGTGAAACAGCACTGCCGCATTGATTCCGACTTTACCGGCGATGATGCTCTGCTGAATTTATACACAGGAGCGGCGGCGCGGCATGTCCAGACATGGACACGGCGAACGCTCTATGAAAATGAAAACAGCCCTGGCTACGCAGAGGATGAAGATTCAATTCTGCCTGATGATGATGTGAAAGCGGCCATGCTACTGCTAATTGGTCACTGGTATGCAAATCGCGAAACGGTTTCCGTTGGTCAGACCGTGGCAGAAGTTCCTTTTGCTGTTGAGGCATTGTTGCAACCTTACCGTATCTATGGGGTGTAAACATGTCCTGCTCAGGATGCGCGCAGCGGCGCGAGTGGGTAAAAAAGTGGGCGAGAATTGCTTATGAACGAGCAACTGGTAAACGAACTGATAGTGGCATTGCGGGAACAGACCGCAGCACAGAAAGAACAGACGGAAGCGATAAACCGTCTGGCTGAATCAAACGTAGCTTTATGCGACGTCATTATTCAGACGATGGCTGATGAAGACAGAGTTGATATTACTACCGTTAGCGATATCACTCCGCAATATCTCAGCCAAAAAACTCGGGGGGTAACATGCAAGCTGGGAAATTACGGCATCTGGTAACGATACAGGAACCGGTAAAGATTCAGAATCCTGAAACCGGTTCGGTCAATAACACCTGGCGGGATGTTGCGAGTGTCTGGGCCGAAGTTTCCCCATTGTCAGCGCGTGAATTTATTGCTGCGCAGGCTTCCCAGGGTGAAATAACCACCCGTATTGTTATTCGCTACCGTGCCGGGGTTACCAGAAAACACCGCATCTTGTTTCGTGGTGCTGTGTATAACATCCATGGCGTTCTACCCGATCCAAAAAGCGGACGTGAATACCTGACGCTTCCCTGTTCTGAGGGGGGTTAATGATGGCTGATAGTGTTGAGGTGAGTCTTACCGGGATTGAATCACTTCTCGGGAAAATGGATGCTGTATCAGAAGTCACCCGTAATAAAGCCGGTCGGTTTGCATTGCGTAAGGCGGCAAACATTATAAGGGACCGGGCCAGAAGCAACGCGTCACGGGTTGATGATCCTCTGACTAAAGAAGCGATCCACAAAAATATCGTCGCCAGCTTCAGCAGCAAGCAATTTCGCAGGACTGGTGATCTGGCATTCCGTGTCGGGGTAATGGGCGGTGCCAGGCAGTATGCAAATACAAAGGTAAACGTCAGAAAAGGCAGAGCCGGTAGGACATACAAGACAGCAGGCGATAAAGGGAATCCGGGTGGTGATACCTGGTACTGGCGTTTTCTGGAATTCGGAACTGAACACGCTGCGGCAAAGCCTGTACTGAGACCTGCCATGAATGGCGTTGATAATGCGGTTATCAGTGTTTTCGCTGAGGAAATGGAAAAGGCTATTGATCGTGCCGTTCGTCAGGCTACCAAAAAAAGGAACAACAGCATGATTGCGCCAGTTTTTGCCGTCTGCTCGGCGGACCTGAAAGTAAAGGAGTTGCTGGGCGATGATCCGGTTAGACTTTATCCGTTTGGTATGCATGATGATGACCTGGTGTATCCATACGCAGTCTGGCAAAACATTGATGGTGAGCCAGAAAACTACCTGAAACAGAATCCTGATATTGACCGTTATTCCATCCAGGTGGATGTGTATGGGGACACTGACGACGACGCTATTGCTGTGGCACGAGCGCTGCGCGATGCCATTCAGAGTAAGGCCAATATAACCCGCTGGAACGCTCAGGGGCGGGACCCATCAACCCTCAAATACCGTTATTCATTCGACGTTGACTGGCTGGTCAACCGATAACTCAAACCACTCACATCACACCGGCTATAAGCCGGTTTTTTTTATATCCGGAGATGACTATGTCAGTAGTGACTCAAGGCACTCAACTTTTTGTGCTCGCGAATGGTGTCGTGAGCGAAATCGAATGTATCACGGCATTTTCACCAGGAGGAAGCCCGGCAGATCAGATCGACGATACCTGTCTGAGTGAACGAAACACCCGAAAATATAAAAAAGGGACTACGTACACCTGGGCAGGCTACAGCCACACTCAATGCCGATCCTCAGAACGCCAGCCACCTCATGCTCAGCAATATGGCTGAGTCTAACGACCAGACTGACGTAACGTTTGCGATCGGCTGGTCTGATGGTGAATCTGAACCGACTATTGCAACGGAAAGTGATACGGATGCGGTCGACGGCCTGTCCCTGCCATCTGACCGAACCTGGTATGTTTTCAAAGGTTACGTTTCCGACTTCCCGTTTGACTTCCAGGGGAATACCGTCGTGCAGACATCCGCAACTATCCAGCGATCCGGTCAGGGTGCATGGAAACCGAAAGAGCAGCCAGGTAGTTGATCCAATGCGGGGGTAAACCCCGCCAGGCCAGGCAGAATTAACGGAAAAAATAAATGAAACTGACTCTCGATACGCTTAAACAGAATGGTGCTTTCACCGGGCGCCCTGTTGAAAAAGAAATTAAGTGGAAAGACCAGAAAGGCAATGAGCATATTGCTACTACTTACGTGCGGCCGATGGGTTACCACACCGCAACTTCGGATGTTCTGGCAAGTCTCGGAAAAGTAGATGGCGTGGCAGGTCGCATCGCTGCATCAATCTGTGATGAAAACGGGCATCAGGTATTTACCGTGGCTGACGTAACCGGCGAGGCTGACCCGGAGCGGGGCGCACTGGATGGCAATCTGACAGTTGCGCTCCTTATCGCCATTCAGGAAGTTAACGATCTGGGAAAGACGGACTCAGCACAGAAGACGAAATCTGGTGCGAATTAGTTCTCAACGGGATCGGGGGGTTGCACTATAGCGGAGGCGAGGGAGCGCCTGAGCTTCCTCGAGTTTCAGCAGTGGGTTCAGTACCGTCAGAAGTACGGAAGCCTAAACCCTATGATGAGGACAGAATGGGGGGCTGCTCTTGTTTCTTCTGTGCTGGCAAATGTTAACCGCAGTAAAAACACGCCACCTTTTCGGGTAGCAGACTTCGCACCGCATATTGCAGCAGCAGAGCGTGAGGCGGCAAATCAGCCGATCAGCCTTCAGGAAGCGATGAGGGCTTGGGGATAGCGTTTATTTTGTTATATCTCAGAACCCTGCTAATCTTTCGCCGAAAAGGCACACAGGGGTTATGTGATGAAAAATGCAGGTTGGGTATTATCATTATTAGGTGTTTTGATCGCGGTCTATGCATTCTTTTTTTATGGATGTGAGTGTAGCGCTTCCTGACGGTACTAGAGTTAACAACATCGGGCTGTTATCGCTTCAACAAAATTTGATTATAGTATCCGCTGTTTTATTTATTGGCGGTGTCATTGTTGGTGCAATAACAGGAAGAAAGAAATTACCAGATATTAAATACAAAGAGCCTAACGAGTTTGTGACCGATTCATTCTTAATTTTGAATGGCGGAGAAAGAGTTTTAAATAAAGCAGCGATTGATGAATTTTCAATTGTTCTTTTGAAGAAATACGGGCGCAGTAGTATCTCTGACATCATGCTAATAAACGGCCCTTATATAGATAAGGTGGTGAATTCTCTTCCCGATGATTTTAAAAAAGAATTTCGAAGAGAACTCACTGAAAGGTTAAAAAGTAATAGTTAATAATAACCCGCCAAGGCGGGTTTTATTTTGTCTGGAGTTCATATGGCTGGTAAATCTCTCGGCACGCTAACCATCGATTTGATTGCTAAAACTGGTGGATTTACAGCAGGGCTTAACCAAGCCGAACGTGCATCTGCTAAATGGAGTAAACAGACTCAGGATGATTCTGCTGCTTCAAGTGCAGCATTGGCTGGTGTAGGAGCTGCGGCTGTGGCAGCAGGGCTGGCTGTTGGTGCTGCAGGGTTTCAGTTGCTTAAAAGCACTTCTAAGCAAATTACCGAAACTGACCGATGGGCTAAGTCTTTAAGAATTTCTACCCAAGAGCTTTTAGCCTGGCAGTTTGCAGCAGAAAAGGCAGGCGTATCCGGCGATCAGATGGCTGATATCTTCAAAGATATTGGTGACAAGATCGGCGATGCCGTTCTGAATAAATCTGGCGAGGCAGTTGATGCCCTTAATGCTCTGGGTTTGTCTGCTGAGAAATTATCCAAAGTAAGTCCGGATAAACAGCTTCTGGCGATTGGTGAATCTCTGGATAAGATCGGCACCAATGCCGAGAAAACGACTGTACTGGAAAGCCTTGGCAATGACCTTTCAAAACTGCTGCCGCTGTTCGATAACAATAATGAAAAACTGAAGCAGTTTATTGATCTGGCAAAAGACTATGGTGTAGCTCCAGACCCTTCTTCGATTGATGACTTGGTGAAGGTAAACCAGTTATTCGAAGACATGGAAGCACAGGTTGCTGGACTTAAGATGGAGATTGCAGCAGGGTTGGCAAAAGTAGACCTTACCCCGCTGCAAAACTCTCTCGATAAGCTCCATGATGTGTTAACCGATCCTGTCGTGCTGCAGGGCATTTCCAATCTGGTAGCTGAAGTTGCACAGCTTGCTGGTTGGCTTGTTAAAGCTGCTGCTGGCGCTGGCGAACTCGCCGCTAGCACCGGTAACAGAGTTGCCGCTCTGAGCGGTAAAATTGACCTGAATAATATCGATCAGATAAACGAGCGAATTGCTTATCTGCAAAAGAATCTTGAGGGAAGGGAGAGCATATACTCTCAGGATAAATCCATGTTCTCCTGGTTAACTGGAGGAGACGACAGCGTCAAAGCCCTCAATGACGAACTAATTACGCTTATCCAAACCAGAGATAAGCTATCAAAAACAGTTGTTGGCACTTTACCTCTTGGGGCTGCAACAGTGGGATCAGGTTTTGCATTAGATGAAAGGGAAAAGAACGGTAAAATTACTCCTGACGCCTCCGCTAAAAAACTTAAATCTGCATTTAAATCAATAGAGACAAGTTATCTTCGACAGATTTCCCTTATAGATACAACCGGGAAGAAAAGCGCCGAAGTAACTGAACAACAAAAGCTACAGTTTGATATCGCTAGTGGAAAGCTAACCGGACTTAATGAAGCCCAGAAGCAGCGCCTTGAACAACTGGCAACAGAGGTGGATCGTCTTAATTCTGTTAAAAAGGCCAATGAGGAGAACTTAAAGGTCGCAGAATTTGTCGCAACACTCCAGGCACAGAATGCTAACGCAGCAGCTTCTATGAATGCAGAAATAGTCGGTGCCGGGTTGGGGGGACAAAGAGCGTGAACGCCTGCGTGAGCGCCTTGCCATTGAGCGTGAGTTCCTTGACCAACAAAGTGACCTACAGAAACGTAGGCAGAGCAATGAAATCAGCCAGAACGTTTACGACAGGGAAACTGCGGCGCTTAGCGATGCTCTGCAGCAACGGCTCGCTTTGCTGGAGGACCATTACAAAAAACGGGATGAGCTTGAAGGTGACTGGATTGCTGGTGCAAAAAATGGGCTGGCGAACTGGGTTGATACTTCCAGCGATTATTACAGTCAAGTATCCGATTTAGTCGGTAACACGCTTGATGGGCTGGTGGATAACATGGCCGATGCGCTAAGCGGAAATAAAGCCGACTGGGCAAGCTGGGCAAACAGCGTGCTCAGCGAACTCCAGAAAGTTCTGCTCAGGGCAATCATGGTAAATAGCCTGAAATCTGCTGGTGAGAGCGGCTGGTTTGGTTCTATTGGTGGGATGTTCGGTGGTTCTTCTGCCGGAGGTAGCACCCCTTCAGGTCTTTACGATGGCTTAACACTTAATGCTAAAGGTGGAGTCTACGACTCGCCTGATCTGAGCAAATTCAGCAACGGCATAGTTAACAGTCCGACCATGTTTGCTTTCGCTAAAGGCGCGGGACTTATGGGGGGAGGCTGGATATGAAGCCATCATGCCATTAACCAGAACCGCTGACGGTAATCTTGGCGTCCGTATGGTGGATGATACAGTTTCTTCAGTTGGTGGCGGTGGAGCCCAGGTTCAACAAACCATTCAGCAGCATTTTTCCATCTCCGGTAACGGGGATGCGGCACTTAAACAGGCTATGCAGGAAGCTGCCCGTCAGGGGGGCGAATGACGGCGCTAAGAAGGCGCGTCAGGATATATTGCAGGACTTTTCCAATCGGGGCCAGGCGAGGCGCTTACTCGGCGTATAAGACAGGAGTGATTTATGGCTGCACTTGAATGGCCGGATGAGGTCTGTCCGGCGTCTTTGACGTGGCGACCTGAAAGTAACACCAAAACTTTTCGATCTCCCTTCAACGGCGCATCACAGACTGTCCGTTTCCCCGGTACCCGTTGGGTATGTTCTCTGACCTTTAACAATCTTTCAGATGAGAAATCGCGACGTATTGATGCGCTAATTGCTGAACTTGATGGTGAGTATGGCAGGGTGAAAATCCACGACTGGGGTCGGGGAGGAAGAACTCCGGCAGGTGTACCGGTTGTGAATGGTGCCAGTCAGACAGGGACACAATTGCAGACGCGCGGATGGACTCCTGGCGTAATGGTTTTGAAGCAGGGCGATTACATCACTGTGAACGATGAACTGAAGATGATCACCGCCGACGTGACGAGTGCGGGGAACGGGACAGCCATGATTACCTTTGCGCCAATGCTTCGTAGCTCCCCGCCAACTAATGCTGCGATTGAGGTGGCGAAACCTTACGGCATTTTCAAGCTGAAGGATAACCAGCAGGGGGGCGGGGAACAGGGTGCCGGGAGTGTTTACCAGTTATACGCTGGAGCTTGAGGAGGCGTTTTAATGTTGTATTCACCATTTTCTGACGCAATGGTTGACTGGCTTTCCCGCGACCGGGTGACAGCGGTGATCGCCGCTAATATCCAGTTTGAGTCCGGCACTGTGTATGTGCATTCCGGTACCGGCACTATCGTGCTGGGTGGCTACGTCTATTACGGCATGGGACGCATGGGATCGATTGATGACGCCACTGAGACGAACACGACCAGCCCGACGCAGGTGAAGATGACGCTTTCCGGGCTTGACCTGTCACTGTTCGCCAAAACACTGAATGAACGTTGTGTTGGTCGCAATGCTGAAATCTACCTGGTTGCGATGGATGACAACGGCGTGGTGCAGGTTGCCGATCTTCTGTTTAAAGGGAAAGTATCGGGTACCGGGGCCACTGCCGGAGAGACCAATGCCCTGCAATACACCATCAGTAATGTTTTCGAAGACTGGCAACGACCTTTCCCGGATCGCTATACCGACGAATCACAGCAGGCCTCTTATCCTGGCGACCGCATATTTCGGTATGTGGCACAAATGGCTGAGCGTTCCATTTTCTGGGGCAACAAAAAAGGATGCGCCTGGGTTTACTTATAAGTGAGGAAGCATGAAGCACCCTGACTGGCAAAACAGACTAAACGCAGTGATGAAGGCCGCCATTGAGCGGCCTTTTTCATGGGGCAAGCATGACTGTTGCCTGTTTGCGGCTGACTGCGCACAGGCCATGTGTGGCGATGACTATGCGGCAGACTGGCGTGGAACTTATGACAGTGAAACCGGCGCAAAGAAAGCGATTCTTACAGGTGGCGGGACGCTGGAAAAAGTGATCGGCAAATACCTTGACGAGGTTCCGGTGAAACTGGCGCAGCGTGGTGACATCGCCATCGTCGAGAACGGCGGGGCGAAGTGCGCTGGTGTGGTGTATTCCGGTTCGGTCTGGGTGCCTGGTGAAAATGGTCTGGTGAGTTTACGGGTAAAACCGCTGAGCGTCTGGAGGGTTCGCTAATGCCTGCTGCTATTCCTATCATTGCGACCGTTGCAGCAGGTGCTGCTGCTTCATATCAGTATTACGGGATCGCAATGGCTATCACTGTTGCCGCCCAGGTTGCAACTCAGGCACTCACCAAAAAACCATCCATCGATTCATACCGTGACACATCAGAACGTAAACAGGTTCTTCGTGCAGCGGCCAGCGCCAAAACGGTTGTGTATGGACGTACCACTGCCGCCGGTACGTTGTTCTTTTCAGAAGAACAGCCCGGCCAGCAGGATGATGGTGAAATGTTGCACCTGGCCGTTGCTCTCGCAGGGCATTCATTATCCAGCATCGGAACGGTATGGCTCGGCGACGAACCCATCAGCAGTTATCCCGAGCATGCTTCATTCCAGTTGCACACGAACCGGCAGACCTCTGATCCGTTCATGTTGTCGAACTGCCCGTCATGGAAAAATGACATGATCGGCAAGGGGATCACATGGCTTCGTGTCTCCCTGAAATTCAGCGCAGAGAAATTCCCGTCCGGTATTCCCAATATCAAGGTAGAGAAGTTTGGGCGCGTCGTATACGACCCGAGAACAGGCCTGACCGGATACAGCAATAACGCTGCGCTGGTCATCCTGGACTATTACCGCAACTACCTGAAGGTTCCTGATTCAGACATCAACTGGGATCAGTTTCAGGAAGCCGCCAACATCTGCGATGAGGATGTGATCACCGGCGGTAATACTGTCGAAAGACGCTACACGATCAATGGCGAGTTTGACCTCAGCGAAAACAAGGTGAGCATTCTGGAGGGGATGCTTGCGGCCTGTGCGGGTGACGTGACCTATATTGCCGGTAAGCATGGTTTGCTGGTTGGCGCGTACTATGGCCCGGCAACGGAAGTGATCACCGAAAGCCAGCTGGCCGGTGATATCGAAATCATGCCGGAAGTCTCCCAGTCGGAGCGTGTAAACACTATCAAGGGAACCTTCGTCGATCCGCTGCAGGGGTTTACTGAGGCTGACTTCCCATCCGTATCGGTAAGCGAGTGGGTGGCGGAGGACGGCGTCGAAATCTCGCAGGATATGAAACTGCGATTTGTGACGAGTGAGTTTCAGGCGCAGCGCCTGGCTGATGTGAAGTTAAAGCGTACCCGTATTGCCAGAACGATGAACGTTACGCTGAATCTCAGCGGCTACCGATATCGCCCCGGAATGTATGTGAAAGTCAATTTCCCGTCTATCGGTATCGTGAACGTTGAGATGCGGGTAACGGACTGGAAATTTGGTGTGCAGAACGGCGTGCAGCTGACACTAAAACAGGAAACGGCTGATGTATGGGGTGATGCTGTTGGCAAGCCTATAGAGCGCCCTCCATTCACTCAGTTACCGTCCGGTGGTGTTGCCCAGCCGCAGAACATGAAGTACACCGTTGAAGAAATCGGACAGGTGGTCCAGGGGATACTGTCCTGGGAAAATATCGGGCAGGTTGTCTATAACAAAGTCGTCATTCGTCGAAATGGCCAGATGGTGCTTTCTGCTCAGGTGCCGGGTTCTTTCACTCGTCTGACTGGGTTGCCAAGGAATACCTACACGGCGCATGTTTCAGCGGTGAATCAGATGGGGGGCTGAATCGCCTGAAGCTTATCTTGAGTTCAGTGTTGAAGCGCCGCCGCCGCCCTCGCATGTTGATATTGAGCAGGGGTTCTTTGCGGTGACGATGATCCCCCCGCCTCGCTGCTATCACCAACGTTTCCACCCAGTTCGACTTCTGGACATCAGGTGAGACGCAACTGTCGGGCACCTCAACTGAAATCGTTGAGGGCAACGCCAGCAGAGAGGGGATGGGCACCATGTGGACCAGCAATCAGTTGCAGGTCGGGCATACCTATTACTGGTATATCAGGACCATTAACGCATTCGGTGCTTCTGCATTTATCGAAGTCCCTGCTCTGTGCTCAATGGATACAGGAAGCCTGATCGACCTCATTGATGATTCTGTTCAGAATTCCGAAGCGTTCCAGAACGTTAAAGGCGGGGTTGATACAAACCTTGAAGGCATAATGGAAAATGCCCTCGCCAATCACGGTACAGTTCAGCGTCAGTTTGAGCAGTATGGTGAAGTCAAAGCCGAAGTTATGACGGTGAGCACTACGGTTGCAAATCTGGATGGCGCATTAGCTGAACTGGCTGATTATGTACAGGCGCAGATCGGGCCGGATGGGGAACTGATGGCGGCTGTAAATCAGAAATTAACAGCCGAAGTGAACAACGATGGTACTGCGAAAGCGTCGTACACACTGAACCTTGGGATTGTCAGAAACGGTGTGAAATATAACACCGGGTTTGGCATGTCCATCGAGCCTTCAGGCAGCACATATAAATCCACAGTGGTTTTTGCGGCTGATCAGTTCGGCATTTATTCTGGTAGCGATCCTGGAAATTACACCGCCGCTTTCTTTGTCTATAACGGACAGGTATTTATCCGCGATGCGCTTATTCAGGATGCCAGTATCACCAACGCCAAAATTGGCAGCTATATCCGCTCGAATAATTTCCTCGCCGGAACACGTGGCTGGAATATTGATAAAAGTGGCGACTGTGAATTCCATGGGAAACTGTATGCGACCAGCGGCCAGTTTGCATTTAACGGTGTGAATAATACGGTCGTTATTAACGGGAATGGAATTACTGTCAATCTGTCTGGCGGTGGGCGAGTCGTTGTTGGTAAATGGTAGGTGAATTATGCCGGAAGGTATTCTGATTGATTATAACGATGGTCGCCCGGTAATGGCGATTACAGCGGGGCTTCGTGCCCCGTCGTTTTGCACGAACTTCTCGGGGCGCGGCACAGCCGGTAATCAAATGACAATAAGCACTCCGCTAACGTCAGGGTCACAGGTGATTGTCGTACCAACGAAGCCGGCAGAAGTCCAGGAAATCATCGATAACCAGGTATTTCTTCAAATCCCAGTATCAATGGCGTCAGTTGCACGAAATGGAAATAGCGGAGTAATCATCAACGGCGGTCCCCAGTTCGGTTACAACCTCACCCCGCAGGACTGGCGCGGCACGGTTCTTGAGATATTGCCTGCTGGAACTTATAACACCGGCCTGCTTGTGGCTGACTCTACCGATTTCACCGCTATATCGAACAACGCAAAATTAATGACATGCGCATGGGTTGGGCAGTGGGTTGTGAATGGGTCCCGCGCCCTTCCTGTTAGCGGGATACCCTTCGCCCGCTGGGATAACGGAGGGGTATCAGTAGGATTCGACGGTACCAATATTATTGTGCGGGATACCAATTACACAGGGTCTGATGACGTCACCGGGAGCGTTACATTAGACCTGGTCATATTCAACAACACGGCCCCGGTTGGGGGACCTGGTATCACCATGACCAACTCAGCGGGGCAGGTGACATTTTCCACACTCAAGCGACCGTTTATTTACGAACGCCTTCTTACCGTGTCCGACAGTAACCAGACAGTCGGAACCAGCTTTACACAATTATGTTTCGTCGGGTCAAATAGCCGCAAGATTGGTGACTACGATAATGTGCGCTTTAAGGGGATGATTCGGTCCGGGAATAATATTCGCGCCGGGCTTAGTCGGGTTGTCGGTAATTATTATAACCAGGGGTTTAACAATAATTTTAACCAGAACATCGCAATGCCAATTCTTGTCCTTCCCCCCATGTATTGAGGAAATAATATGTCAGCAGGAACGTTAACCCTGACCAATAACTCAGATTTGGTCTCCGGGGCAGGCACCTCATTTTCCACGGAACTGACCGCTGGTGATTTTGTTGTCGCTACCGTTGGTGGCGTTACTTACACGCTGCCGGTTAAGTCCGTTGAAGGTGATACTGAAATCACCCTCATCAGCAAATATCCCGGACCGACACATCAAGGTTCTGCGTGGAATGCAGTACCACGTGCCACACAGAACCAGGTGACAGCGGCGCTGGTAGTGCAGAGCACCGAGGCGTTGCGTGGGCTGAACTATGACAAACAAAACTGGCAGGCTGTATTCAGTGTGGATGGTCATATCACCGTCATGTTGCCGGATGGCTCCTCCTTTTCTGGTCCTTCGTGGTTAAGTATTGCAAACATTCTGAACACACTGGATGTTGAGTATCTCGATCAACTTGCTGCACAAATCAAACAGGATGCACAGCAGGTTGAAGCCGATAAAAACACGGTCGTTGACACTGCTCAGCAGGTATCTACTGATGCGCAGACTGCATCCACTGCTGCAACCGGCGCGCAAGGCTCAGCCACTGAGGCTGCCCAGAGCGAAACGAATGCTGAAGGCTATAAGGAGCTGGCTCGTAAATATGCGCTTAATCCGGAGGATGACCCGGTAACAGATAACGAATATTCAGCGCTTCACTATTCGGAGAAAGCGAAGAAATCCGCAGCAGAAGCTGCATCTCACAATCCTGCTGAGGCACTCGTTAAATCGCTGAACCTGTCAGACCTGGCGGACCGTGCCGCCGCCTGGCTTAACGTTCGCCCGATCGGGTCAACCCCGTTAGCGGGAGACCCGGTAAACCCATATGACGCAACGACGCAACGTTGGGTGGAGAACTATGTATCTGGCGGAGGTGGAACCGGGCCAACCATGAACGGGGTACAAAACTTCGGTGTTGGCCAGCCTGCATTGTGGACCAGTCGCGCATTTATTCCGGCCTGGTCGGTAGTGGCGGACGGGCAGATACTGAACCGTGCAGACTGGCCCGAGTTATGGGCACATGCTCAGATTCACACACCGATTTCGGACGCGGATTGGTTAGCTAACCCAGGGAAGCGAGGCAACTACTCAAACGGCGATGGATCGACTACTTTCAGGGTGCCAGACTTTAACGGTGTTCAAAGCGGGTCAATTCCGGGGCTATTTGGTCGTGGCGATCAAGGTGGAGCGCTTCCGTCTGGGGGGTGTTTACGAATCGGCAGCGCCCAACATTACCGGTACCTTAGATGTGCGACCACTCGACTATCAGGGCGGGAATTATCCAGAATTCGTCGGGAGTACAGGCGCATTTTCGCGAGAGGGTCTTGTAACGTCAGTACAGCAAGCGGTAAACGCAGCATCAACACGCATCGGCATTACCTTTTCTGATCGTGCTGTTTTTAGGGCTTCCGACAGTAACACTGTATATGGGCGTAGCGCTAACCAAGTATGGCCTAACTCTTTTGTCGGTGTCTGGATCATCCGCGCATCCGGCGGGTTTACGGCGGCTAACACGTTGTGGAGCGTTATTAACGAGGACGCAGAAGCACCAGGCCCCGGAGTATTAACGCGCGGCGGTAATGTGATTAGCTCTTATAAAATCGCCGGTGTAGAAGTGGCGCGTGGGTCACTGAGTGTATCGCATAACACGTATTCTTCCGGTTTCAGAGATGTGAGTGCCGTAATAGAAGCAAGGAGCACAGACGCTTCGGCTTCATGGTCATTTAACCACGCTGGATTTATAAAGCCTAATACCCCTAGCGGTCAATTCATCACGCAAGCCGAAATCGGCCTTCCTGGGGGGTTATTTGCTAACGGAGACCGATTTATTGCCGTAGGGCTTCGTGACCAGAATACGGAAAACGCCGATGCCGTTGGAAAAACGTGGATAATGTCGCTTAATGGTACATCAGGCTTGCAATTTATTGCCCGTAACCGCGAGCAGTCGAACGTGGGGCAATTGGTTATTAACATGCCGTACTCAAGCGGCACATTAGCGCTTCAGGGTACATCGGGTCTGGCATATAAGCGCGACATAAAAGATGCCGACCTTGCGGAAGCAGTAAACCGTATTGATGCGCTTCGCATGGTTAACTACGTTTATAAAGACGACGAGCAGAACCGCGAGCGATTCGGCATTATCGCGGAAGAAGCAGAACTGGTAGCGCCGCAATACATCAAACACAACTCTGAAGAAATCGCCGATATCATGGATGACGACGGTAACAAGATTGGGGCGGAAACTCGCGATCGGCCATCTGTAGACAACAACCCGATCGTGATGGACTTACTGGGGTATGTGAAGCACCTGAAGGCAGAGATCGAAATGTTGAAAACTGCATTGAAGGGTTAATTAACTGAAGGGGCCAGTTGGCCCCTTTCCCACGCGAACTTTATCTCCAGTTTTGTTTTCCCTGCCTTACGGCTTCCATAATGGCCGCTCCAGTATGTTCATATTCAGGAAGCGAGAGAACATGCCAATTTTTGCGCAGATATGCCAGGAGGCAGCAACGCTCGCCTACCGTACCTTTGACGGCAAAATTACGCATATTGTCCGGTGGAACAGGGAGGCGCTCACCGGGTTTAGGGAAATAGATTCTGATCCCCGATATGATCAAGCTGTCCATAGTTCACTCGCTCACCAGCCACATGTCAGACTCTTCAAACATTTCTTCCAGCATGCGGTTCAGCCGTTCTTTCTCAGTTTTGGTGCAGTCGCTGTTCAAGGCGTTAGCCTGCATTGGCTTCACCCTCACCTCAGCATCGGGAAAAATCCGGTGCACCCGCTTCGTCAATTCGGCCAGAATGATGTTACTTGCACCTGGCAACCCGGCAACGTTTCTCTTGTCATAAACCAGCTCAACAAACATTTTTACCTTCTCCCTTTACTGGTTGGATATACAGTATTTATACAGTGGCATTTAAATCTGTCAAGGCCGATTGCGTGGGTATGATTAGGTTTTGGGGCTGTATCTGTTCGATTTTTATCAACGAATTGACCTACATGCCAGATGTCGCCTGATATGGGGTGAAATTGGTTGTGGGGCATGGATGGGGCAAAACCGCATCATGAAGTTCGTTAAAGTTCGTTAATTCGGTTTTCTCCTGATATCGCTCATCCCTTGTTTTATGCGCTCCTGGACGATCTTTATCGATTTTAAAATTTATGAGTTCATATTATAAAAATGTAGCGAAAAGAGTGTTTGTGCCTGAAAAGATAAACATTCTGCGTAGCGTGATTTCCGCAACAGGAATAGACTGGAGTTGAGACTCTTCAAAAGATGCTAAAGGTTTTTTTATGACACAACAGCCACAAGCCAAATACCGTCACGACTACCGTGCGCCGGATTACCAGATTACTGATATTGACTTGACCTTTGACCTGGATGCTGAAAAAACCGTGGTCACGGCAGTGAGCCAGGCTGTTCGTCATGGCGCATCGGATGCCCCGCTGAAACTGGATGGAGAAGATCTGACGCTGGTCTCTCTCCACATCAACGATGAACCGTGGACAGCGTATAAAGAAGAAGCGGGTGCGCTGGTGATCAGCAATCTGCCCGAGCGTTTTACGCTGCGTATTGTGAATGAAATCAGCCCGGCCCGGAATACCGCGCTGGAAGGTCTGTATCAATCGGGCGATGCGCTATGCACCCAGTGCGAAGCGGAAGGCTTCCGCCATATTACCTGGTATCTCGATCGCCCGGACGTGCTGGCGCGTTTTACCACCAAAATTATTGCCGATAAAAGTCAATATCCGTTCCTGCTCTCCAACGGTAACCGCACCGGCGAGGGGGAACTGGAAAACGGTCGCCACTGGGTTCAGTGGCAGGATCCGTTCCCGAAACCGTGCTATCTGTTTGCGCTGGTCGCCGGTGATTTCGACGTGCTGCGCGACACCTTTACGACCCGGTCAGGGCGTGAAGTGGCGCTGGAACTGTACGTGGATCGCGGCAATCTGGATCGTGCGCCGTGGGCGATGACCTCGCTACAGAATTCGATGAAGTGGGACGAAGAGCGCTTCGGCCTGGAGTACGATCTCGACATCTATATGATCGTTGCCGTCGACTTCTTTAATATGGGCGCGATGGAGAATAAAGGACTTAATATCTTTAACTCCAAATATGTGCTGGCGCGTACCGATACCGCCACCGACAAAGACTATCTCGATATTGAACGCGTGATCGGCCATGAATATTTCCACAACTGGACCGGTAACCGCGTCACCTGTCGCGACTGGTTCCAGTTGAGCCTGAAAGAGGGCTTGACCGTTTTCCGCGATCAGGAGTTCAGTTCGGATCTCGGTTCCCGTGCCGTTAACCGGATCAGCAACGTGCGTACCATGCGCGGCCTGCAGTTTGCTGAAGATGCCAGCCCGATGGCGCATCCAATCCGCCCGGACATGGTTATTGAGATGAACAACTTCTACACCCTGACCGTGTATGAAAAGGGCGCAGAAGTGATTCGCATGATCCACACCTTGTTGGGCGAGACGAATTTCCAGAAAGGGATGCAGCTGTACTTTGAGCGTCACGACGGCAGTGCGGCGACCTGTGATGACTTCGTCCAGGCAATGGAAGATGCGTCCAATGTCGATCTTTCCCACTTCCGTCGCTGGTACAGCCAGTCCGGCACGCCGATTGTCACGGTCAAAGATGACTACAACCCGGAAACCGAGCAATACACGCTGACCCTCAGCCAGCGCACGCCGCCAACGCCGGATCAGGCGGAAAAACTGCCGCTGCATATTCCGTTTGCCATCGAGCTGTATGACAACGAAGGTAAAGTGATACCGCTGCAGAAAGGCGGTCACCCGGTAAATTCGGTACTGAATTTCACTCAGGCGGAGCAGACGTTTATCTTTGATAACGTTTACTTCCAGCCGGTACCGGCGCTGTTGTGCGAGTTCTCCGCACCGGTGAAACTGGAATACAAGTGGAGCGATCAGCAACTGACGTTCCTGATGCGCCATGCGCGCAATGACTTCTCCCGTTGGGACGCGGCGCAAAGCTTGTTGGCAACGTACATCAAACTCAATGTTGCGCGTCATCAGCAGGGGCAGCCGTTGTCTCTGCCAGTGCATGTGGCGGATGCTTTCCGCGCGGTACTGCTGGATGAGAAGATCGATCCGGCGCTGGCGGCGGAGATCCTGACGTTGCCTTCGGCAAACGAAATTGCTGAGTTGTTTGATATCATCGATCCGCTGGCGATCGCTGAAGTTCGCGAAGCGTTAACGCGTACGCTGGCGACTGAACTGGCGGATGAGTTCCTGGCGATCTACAACGCCAACCGGCTGGAAGAGTACCGCGTCGAGCATGCGGACATCGGCAAGCGTACGCTACGTAATGCCTGCCTGCGCTTCCTGGCCTTCGGTGAAACGACGCTGGCGGACACGCTGGTGAGCAGGCAGTATCGTGAAGCCAACAACATGACCGATGCGCTGGCGGCCCTGTCTGCGGCCGTGGCGGCGCAGTTGCCGTGCCGTGACGCGCTAATGCGGGAGTATGACGACAAATGGCATCAGGACGGTCTGGTGATGGACAAATGGTTTATCCTGCAGGCCACCAGCCCGGCGGATAATGTGCTGGATACGGTACGCGGCCTGTTGAAACACCGTTCGTTCAGCCTGAGCAACCCGAACCGTATTCGTTCGCTGATTGGCGCGTTTGCCGGCAGTAACCCGGCGGCTTTCCATGCGGAAGATGGCAGCGGATATCAGTTCCTGGTTGAGATGTTGACCGAGCTTAACAGCCGTAACCCGCAGGTGGCGTCACGTCTGATCGAACCTTTGATCCGCCTGAAACGTTACGATGCGAAGCGTCAGCAAAAAATGCGTGCCGCGCTGGAACAGTTGAAAGGGCTGGAGGATCTCTCGGGCGATCTGTACGAGAAGATAACCAAAGCGTTAGCGTGAGATGTCGTTTCGTAGGCCGGATAAGGCGGTAACGCCGCTATCCGGCAAAATGCCCGGTGGCGTTTATGCTCACCGGGCTAAAACCGTTCTGAATACTTATCCATGCCGGCGAATGGGTTGTTCCGTCCCCCCCGCGCTGCATCACACGATTTAACACCTCGGCTTCCAGTTCGGCTAAACGTACGGAGCCCAGACGACGCGGACGCGCAATGTCGACCGTCAGATCCAGCCCAATCTTACCATCCTCAATCAGCAACACCCGATCGGCCATCGCCACGGCTTCGCTGACGTCATGCGTCACCAGCAGCACGGTAAAACCATGTTCCTGCCACAGCGAAACGATAAGATCCTGCATCTCCAGGCGCGTTAACGCATCCAGCGCGCCAAGCGGTTCGTCAAGCAATAGCAGGCCAGGTCGATGGATTAGCGCCCGCGCAAGGGCAACACGCTGCTTTTGTCCGCCGGAAAGCGCCGCCGGCCATTCTGTCGCCCGGTTTTCCAGCCCAACCGCCGCCAGCGCCTGACGCGCAGCATCCCGCCAGTTCCCCTTTAGCCCCAGCCCCACATTATCAATAACCGATTTCCACGGCAAAAGTCGGGCATCCTGAAACATCATGCGGGTATCGTCCTGGATATCGCGAAGCGGCGTGGTACCGGCCAGCAGTTCACCCGCATTCGGCGCTTCCAGCCCCGCGAGCAGGCGTAGCAGGGTGCTTTTACCCCCGCCGCTGCGCCCGACGACGGCGACAAACTGGCCTGCCGGGATATGGAGATCAAGCTGATTCAGTACGATGTTACTCGCGTACTTCTTCGTTACCGCATTCAGCAGGAGCGGCGTACCCTGGTTTAGACGGGCGGTATTCATACGGTGGCCTCCTTCACATGATAAGCCGGGTTCCAGCGCAGCCAGACGCGTTCCAGTAGTTGAGCGCTGACGTCGGCCAGTTTACCGAGCAGGGCGTAGAGAATAATGGCGACAACCACGATATCCGTTTGCAGAAACTCCCGCGCATTCATCGCCAGATAACCGATTCCTGAGTTGGCCGAAATAGTCTCCGCGACAATCAGCGTCAGCCACATCAGCCCCAGCGCAAAGCGCACGCCGACCATGATCGAGGGCAGGGCGCCGGGTAGGATCACATGGATAAACAGCGAAAAGCCGGATAACCCGTAGCTGCGCGCCATCTCTACCAGGCCGCGATCGATATTGCGGATCCCATGCCAGGTATTGATATAGATGGGAAAGAGCGTCCCCAGCGCGACCAGGAAGATCTTCGCGGTTTCATCAATGCCAAACCACAAGATCACTAGCGGGATGAGTGCCAGATGTGGAACGTTGCGCAGCATCTGGATGGAGGTATCCAGCAGACGTTCCCCCCCAGCGCGATAAACCGCTAATCAGCCCCAGCGTCAGGCCAATCGAGCCGCCGATCGAAAAGCCGATCAGCGCACGCCAGGAGCTGATGGCCAGATGCTGCCAGAGTTCCCCGCTGGCGGAGAGCGTCCAGAAGGCAATGACCACCCCTTCCGGTGAAGGTAAAATGCGTCCGGAGAGCCAGCCTATGGAGGAGGCCAGTTGCCAGACGGCGACGATGCCCACCGGTAAAAACCAGGGGGCAACGCGTAACAACCACTTTTTCGTTGGCGTTGCCATTATGGTTCTCCTCAGCTCTGCGCAACTTTGCGCGGGATAAATTCATTCGCCACCGCTTCGCCCTGCTGATGTAAGCGTTGTGGCTGTGGGATTTCCGGGATTGCGACATCCAGATGCGGGAACAACAATTCGCCGACCCTGTACGCTTCTTCAAGATGCGGATAACCGGAAAGGACGAAACTATCGATGCCGAGTTCGGCATATTCATTGATGCGCGCTGCCACTGTCGGACCATCACCGACCAGTGCGGTCCCGGCACCCCCACGCACCAGCCCCACACCTGCCCACAGGTTTGGGCTGATCTCCAGTTGGTCACGCTTACCGTTATGCAGTGCCGCCATTCGGTGCTGACCGACGGAATCCGTCCGGGCGAACGCGGCCTGCGCTTTCGCGATGGTGTCATCATCAAGGTGGGCAATCAGCCGATCCGCAGCCCGCCAGGCTTCTTCATTCGTTTCACGAACAATGACGTGCAGGCGAATACCAAAACGCACCGTGCGCCCGCGCGCCGCGGCTTTGGCTCGTACCTGGGCTATCTTCTCTTTCACCAGTTCAGGGGGTTCGCCCCAGGTGAGGTAAAGATCAACCTGTTCAGCGGCCAGATCCTGGGCGACATCGGAAGAGCCGCCGAAGTAGAGGGGAGGATAGGGCTGCTGGATGGGCGGGAAGAACAGTTTCGCTCCGCGAACGTGGATATGCTTACCGCTGAAGTCGACGGTTTCACCCTGCAATAAACGACGCCAGACCTGGGTGAACTCCGCAGAGGCCTCGTAGCGTTCACTGTGATCGAGAAACACGCCGTCGCCCGCCAGCTCCTGCGGATCGCTGCCGGTGACCAGGTTAAACAGCGCGCGACCGTTGGAGAGGCGGTCAAGCGTAGCGGCCTGCCGTGCGGCGACCGTCGGTGAAGTGACGCTCGGGCGCAATGCCACCAGGAATTTGAGTCGCTGAGTTACCGGGATCATCGATGCTGCGACCAGCCACGCGTCTTCGCAGGATCGCCCGGTGGGGATCAACACACCGGTGAATCCCAGACGATCTGCCGCCTGCGCAATCTGCTGTAAATAGCCGTGATCCACCGGACGAGAGCCTTCCTCCGTTCCCAGATAGTGACCGTCACCGTGGGTCGGTAAAAACCAGAACATATTCAGGCTCATAATGATTTTCCTTCCTGTTGAGTGGGGTGCCAGATGCGCTGGCGGATGTCGATTTTTTTCGGTACCAGGCGGTTGTCGTAAAACAGATCTGCGGTTTGTTGTTGCAACGCGGCCACAGAGTCGCTGACCGGTGAAATAGTGGTGGGCGGGCGATGATCCAGATAGGAGGCAATGACAGGCTCCGGCAATCCCATTGTTTTCGCCAGCAGAGCAATGCTTTCCTGGCGCTGACTAAGGGTCAACGCATCCGCCTGACTGAAGGTGTTGAGCACGCCCTGAATAAAAGCGCCATTTTTCTCGGCATAAGGACGTGCAGCGAGATAGAACGATCCTGTTTGTTTCAGATCGCTGCCATCTTTCAGTACGCGCACACCGCCCTGTAATAATGCAGCGGAATAGTAGGGATCCCAGATTGCCCATGCATCGACGTTACCCTGCTGGAACGCTGCACGGGCATCGGCAGGGGTAAGATACGTTGGCTGGATATCGGTAAATTTCAGCCCGGCCTGTTGCAGGGCACGCAGCAGCAGGTTGTGCGAGCTGGATCCTTTCTGGAACGCCACTTTATGGCCTTTTAGTTCCGCAACCGTTTTGATGGGACTGTTTTCCGGCACCAGAATCACTTCGGCTTTCGGTTTCGCCGGTTCGACGCCGACGTACACTAAATCTGCGCCGGCAGCCTGGGCGAAAATGGGCGGAATATCGCCGGTGCTACCCAGATCAATACTGCCGACGTTCAGGGCTTCCAGCATTTGCGGTCCGGCGGGAAATTCAATCCAGGATATTTTGGTTCCGGGATAACGCGTTTCCAGCAGCTGGTGGCTTTTCGCCAGAACCATACTGATGCTGCCTTTCTGATAGCCTATCCGCAGGGCATCAGGTGAGGGCTCCGCCGCCTGTGTCAGTCCGGAAAAGGCCAGCAGTCCGGCGAATGCCAGCCATGCCGTACGGGCTTTGAAAAGATTACGCATGGGCCGCACCTCGCACCGTATCAAAAGCGGGAACCTTAACGTCGCGGCGACGCAGAGCGTGCCAGAACGTTTCCAGCGCTTTATCAAGACGCAGCTGTAAATTGGGTGTGAAATGCGGTTTATGCTGATAGTCGATCACCTGGGAGTCATCGGCAAAGACGCCGTGTAAAATCTCCTGGGCCTTCAGGGCGCTGAGCACCGGTTTCAGCGCGTAATCGACGGCAAGCAGATGTGCAACGGTGCCGCCTGTCGCCAGCGGCAGAACTACTTTGCCTTCCAGCGCTCGCTCTGGCAGCAGATCGAGCAGCGTTTTTAGCGCGCCGGAATAGGCCGCTTTATAGACCGGCGTAGCAACGATCAGGCCGTCCGCCTCTTTCAGTTGCTCAACCAGTGTTTTCAATGCCGGGCTGTCGAAACGGGCATACAGCAGATCTTCAGGCTCGAAGTTGTGCAGATTCCAGTGGTAAATCTCGACATCCTGACCGTTCAATTTTTCCCGGGCATATTCCAGCAACGCACTGGATCGAGAGGGAAAGCGTGGGCTTCCCGCCAGAGTGATGACGCGCATAAATGCATTCTCCTCTTATAACCAATTGTTCGCTTTTATTTAACATTGATAACAATTTTTGCAGTCTGACAGAGGGGGGATCGGGAATCGAAATGATTTATGCGCAATAGAAAATCTGAAAATTGCATAAAAAGAACATTGCAGGGAAAACGTTTGCTTTTTATTGCCGCAGGTCAATTCCCTTTTTTGTGCGACATCGCTCATAATACGCCCCCGGTTTGCACACCGGGAATCCAGGAGAGTTCATGTACTACCCCTTCGTTCGTAAAGCCCTTTTCCAGCTCGATCCTGAGCGCGCTCATGAATTAACATTTCAGCAATTACGTCGTGTGACGGGAACGCCGCTTGAAGCGTTGATCCGCCAGAAAGTCCCGGCAAAACCGGTGACCTGTATGGGATTAACCTTTAAAAATCCGCTTGGTCTGGCTGCCGGTCTGGACAAGGACGGGGAGTGTATTGATGCCCTGGGGGGCGATGGGATTTGGCTCGATCGAGATCGGCACCGTGACCCCGCGTCCGCAGCCCGGCAACGATAAGCCAAGACTGTTCCGCCTGGTCGATGCTGAAGGTTTGATCAATCGCATGGGCTTTAATAACCACGGTGTTGATAACCTGGTGGAGAACGTTAAAAAGGCGCATTATGACGGCGTACTCGGGATTAATATCGGCAAAAATAAAGATACACCGGTCGAACAGGGTAAAGATGACTATCTGATTTGTATGGAAAAAATCTATGCCTATGCCGGTTATATTGCCATTAATATCTCCTCGCCAAATACGCCGGGATTACGTTCACTGCAATATGGCGACGCGCTGGATGATTTGCTTACAGCGATTAAAAATAAACAAAACGATCTGCAAAAGATCCACCAGAAATATGTTCCGATCGCGGTAAAGATCGCGCCGGATCTTTCTGAGGAAGAACTGATCCAGGTTGCCGATAGTTTAGTACGCCATAATATTGATGGTGTTATTGCCACCAATACAACCCTCGATCGTTCTCTGGTTCAGGGAATGAAAAATTGCGATCAAATGGGTGGATTAAGTGGTCGTCCGCTGCAATTAAAAAGTACAGAAATTATCCGCCGTCTGTCTCAGGAATTAAAAGGTCAGTTGCCTGTTATTGGCGTCGGCGGTATCGACTCAGTGATTGCCGCGCGCGAGAAGATGGCTGCCGGGGCGTCTCTGGTTCAGATTTATTCTGGCTTTATTTTTAAAGGTCCGCCGCTGATTAAAGAAATCGTTACCCATATTTGATTTTTTCTCTCTCTTTATCAGAATATCAGACAGCCAGGGGTTTATTTCCTCCCTTGGTTGTTTTATATTCTTTCACTGTTGCTTATTTAAACATTTTAGGCTTTGCTTATTAAGGTAATAAACGAGGCGGCAAAAAAAGGACAATTTTGCAACAGGGTGATGGAGAGCGGAGAGAACATAATGCGAATTAAACCTGACGATAACTGGCGCTGGTATTATGACGAAGAGCATGACCGAATGATGCTCGATTTAGCCAATGGCATGTTATTTCGTTCGCGTTTTGCCCGCAAAATGCTCACTCCGGATGCATTCGCACCGTCTGGTTTTTGCGTTGATGATGCCGCGCTCTATTTTTCGTTTGAAGAAAAGTGCCGCGACCTTGAACTCTCTAAAGAACAGAAAGCAGAACTGGTGCTTAATGCACTGGTGGCCATTCGCTACCTGAAACCACAGATGCCGAAAAGCTGGCACTTTGTGGCGCATGGCGAAAACTGGTCTCCCGGAACCGGAGATGCAGCCTGCGTCTGGCTGAGCGATACGCATGAGCAAATCAATCTGTTAGTGGTGGAGCCTGGCGAAAATGCGGCGCTCTGTCTGCTGGCGCAACCGGGCGTGATCGTGGCAGGGCGGACGATGCAGCTTGGCGATGCCATTAAAATAATGAATGACCGACTGAAGCCGCAGTTTCGTCCCCACAGCTTCAGCCTGGAACAGGCGGTTTAAGGCGCCAGCTTCAACGCGGTTTTAGGCACACAGCTACAGCTGAGAATAGTACCGTCATCACCCCGTGCGGATTTCTTCAGCGGATCCACATCGCCATCGAGCAGCTTGATTCGACAGCACCCGCAAATTCCCGCCCGACATGAGTAAGGGATCCGAATCCCCTGATTTTCCAGTTGTTCCAGCAGTACCTGCTGATTGTTTCCCTGAAATGTTTGCCCTTGCCAGTCGATGGTGACCGTCGCATCCGGTTGCTGCACGGCTTCAACCGTCTCCCCGGTGTCGGTAGCGCCATAAATGCGAGCCGGACCGGTCGATAAAACCTCCACTTCATCGCCCACGCGAATGACGCCGCTGTTACGGGCAATCAGGTTCTGACCAAAATCGACATCGCCATTGTCAAGCGCGGTCCGGAAGGTTTGCAGCGTTGCCAGCGGTTCACCGGAAGGGTGCTTTTGCCCTTTTTCCGGGCTGACAGTGGTAAAAATACAGCGACTGCACGGTTTCGCCACATCAAAAATGACCTCGCCAATACGGATCACTTTCCAGCTATCTTCTTCCCACGCAGTCGCGCCGGAAACCACGATATTTGGGCGGAACTGTTCAACCTGAACACCCGCCGGGCAGCGCTGCTGTAAATCGCGCAGCGAGGCGTCATTCACCAGAAGGTACGGATAACCGTCGGCAAAGGAGAGTGGCACGCCCGCATGGCGTTTAACCCGACGGGTCAACTGTGGGCCGACCCAACGCAGTTGTACGCTGCGGGAGAAGAAGCCGCTGAGCCACTGGTTGATTGAATCCGGGGCGATGCGTGCGGTGAAATGGTTGCCCCAGACTTCCGTTGGCGCATCCTGAGCGGCGAAATCTGCAAAACGGACCTGTGCGCTGCTGCCGTCAGGCGCGGTTAAATGCAAACCGTCATGGAGCAAAGAAGGGGTAAAGCGCACCATTTGCGGGAACTGTCGGGCCGTAATAAAGGTGCCGTCGGATTCGGTAATCATAAAAATACGATCAAAAGCCAGACCGCTGACGTCTGCCAGAGCGTGGGTCAGCCCAATGCCGCGCATTGATTTGACGGGGTGGATGAAAAGCCTGGATAGCGTCAACACGGTACAGTCCCTCGAAAGAAATAAGCCTTCAACTTTATGACATAGCGCCCATATTAGCTATAATGCGCAGCAATTTTCTTCGAGTATAAGTGACGCTATGAATTCTTTGTTTGCCAGTACGGCCCGCGGGCTGGAAGAGCTGTTAAAAACTGAACTGGAAAGCCTCGGTGCAGCGGAGTGCCAGGTGGTTCAGGGTGGGGTCCATTTCCAGGGCGACACCCGGCTTGTCTACCAGAGCCTGATGTGGAGTCGCCTGGCCTCGCGCATTATTTTACCGTTGAGTGAGTGCAAAGTTTACAGTGACTTAGACCTTTACCTTGGCGTTCAGGCCATTAACTGGACAGAAATGTTCAATCCCGGCGCGACGTTTGCGGTGCACTTCAGCGGGCTGAACGACACCATCCGCAATAGCCAGTATGGCGCGATGAAAGTCAAAGATGCGATTGTTGATGCCTTTACGCGTAAAAATCTGCCGCGCCCGAATGTTGACCGCGAATCGCCGGATATCCGCGTGAACGTCTGGCTGAATAAAGATACCGCCAGCATTGCGCTGGATTTAAGTGGTGATGGCCTGCACCTGCGAGGCTATCGCGATCGCACCGGTCTGGCGCCCATTAAGGAGACGCTGGCGGCGGCGATTGTGATGCGTTCCGGCTGGCAGCCGGGGACGCCGTTGCTCGACCCAATGTGTGGTTCAGGCACGCTGCTGATTGAAGCTGCGATGTGGGCGACCGATCGCGCTCCGGGCTTACACCGTGGGCGCTGGGGCTTTAGCGGCTGGGCGCAGCACGATGACGCTATCTGGCAGGAGGTGAAGTCGGAAGCGCAAACGCGCGCTCGCAAAGGCCTGGCTGAATACACCTCGCATTTTTACGGTTCTGACAGCGATGCCCGTGTGATTGAACGCGCGCGCAGCAACGCCCGTCGTGCGGGTATTGGCGAATTGATCACCTTCGAAGTGAAAGATGTGGCGAAACTGAGTAATCCGCTACCAAAAGGTCCGCATGGGACGGTTATCAGTAACCCGCCGTACGGCGAACGTCTGGACAGCGAGCCGGCGCTGATTGCGCTGCACAGTCTGCTCGGACGCACGATGAAGAACCAGTTCGGCGGCTGGAATCTTTCGTTGTTCAGCGCTTCGCCGGATCTGTTGAGCAGCCTGCAACTGCGTGCTGACAAGCAATTCAAAGCGAAAAACGGTCCGCTGGACTGCGTGCAGAAGAACTATCATGTGGCCGAAAACACGCCGGACAGTAAACCGGCGACGGTGGCGGAAGATTACGCGAATCGCCTGCGCAAGAACATCAAGAAACTGGAAAAATGGGCGCGTCAGGAAGGGATCGAATGTTACCGCCTGTACGATGCCGATTTACCCGAATACAACGTTGCGGTGGATCGTTACGCTGACTGGGTGGTGATTCAGGAGTATGCGCCGCCGAAAACCGTCGATGCGCAGAAAGCGCGTCAGCGACTTTTCGACATCATCGCGGCCACGCTGTCGGTGCTGGAAATCGCACCGAACAAACTGGTGCTGAAAACCCGTGAACGCCAGAAAGGCAAAAACCAGTATCAGAAGATGAATGAGAAGGGGGGAATTCATTGAGGTTGGCGAATATAACGCTCGCCTGTGGGTGAACCTGACTGATTACCTGGATACCGGACTGTTCCTCGATCACCGTATCGCACGACGGATGCTGGGGCAGATGAGCCGCGGCAAAGACTTCCTTAACCTGTTCTCTTATACCGGCAGCGCCAGCGTACATGCCGGTTTAGGAGGGGCGCGCAGCACCACGACGGTCGATATGTCGCGCACTTATCTTGAGTGGGCAGAACGCAACCTGCGACTCAATGGTTTGAGCGGACGTGCGCATCGCCTGATCCAGGCCGACTGTCTGGCCTGGTTGCGGGAAGCCAATGAACAGTTTGATCTGATTTTTATCGACCCTCCAACGTTTTCCAACTCCAAACGTATGGAGGATGCTTTTGACGTTCAGCGCGATCATCTGGCGCTGATGAAAGATCTGAAACGTCTGCTGCGTAAAGGCGGCACGATCATGTTCTCCAACAATAAACGCGGGTTCCGTATGGATCTCGACGGTCTGGCGGCACTGGGACTGAAAGCACAAGAAATCACCCAAAAAACGCTTTCCCAGGACTTTGCCCGTAACCGCCAGATCCACAACTGCTGGCTGATTACTGCAGCCTGAAAGGATAAACAATGTCATTAATCAGTATGCATGGCGCATGGCTGTCGTTCAGCGACGCGCCGCTTCTCGATAATGCAGAGCTGCATATCGAAGATAACGAGCGCGTCTGTCTGGTGGGCCGTAACGGCGCCGGCAAATCAACGCTCATGAAGATCCTCAATCGTGAGCAGGGTCTGGACGACGGACGCATTATTTATGAGCAGGATCTGATAGTCGCACGCCTGCAACAGGATCCGCCGCGCAACGTTGAAGGTACGGTTTACGATTTCGTCGCGGAAGGCATCGAAGAGCAGGCGGTCTACCTTAAGCGATATCACGAAATTTCGCGTCTGGTGATGACCGATCCGAGCGATAGAAACTTAAATGAGCTGGCAAAAGTACAGGAGCAGCTCGATCACCACAATCTGTGGCAACTGGAAAACCGCATCAACGAAGTGCTGGCGCAGTTGGGGCTCGATCCGAATGCGGCGCTCTCGTCACTTTCCGGCGGCTGGCTGCGTAAAGCCGCGCTGGGTCGTGCGCTGGTCAGTAATCCGCGTGTTTTACTGCTGGATGAACCGACGAACCACCTCGATATTGAAACCATCGACTGGCTGGAAGGGTTCCTGAAATCGTTTAACGGGACGATTATTTTTATCTCCCACGACCGTTCCTTTATTCGCAACATGGCGACCCGTATTGTCGATCTCGATCGTGGCAAGCTGGTGACCTATCCGGGGAATTACGATCAGTACCTGGTTGAGAAAGAAGAGGCTCTGCGCGTCGAAGAACTCCAGAACGCCGAGTTCGATCGCAAGCTGGCGCAGGAAGAGGTGTGGATCCGGCAGGGCATCAAAGCCCGTCGTACCCGTAATGAAGGACGCGTGCGGGCGCTGAAGGCGATGCGCCGTGAACGCAGCGAACGCCGCGAAGTGATGGGTACGGCGAAGATGCAGGTCGAAGAAGCCACTCGCTCCGGTAAGATCGTTTTCGAAATTGAGAACGTGGATTACCAGGTCGATGGCAAACAACTGGTGAAAGATTTTTCTGCTCAGGTACAGCGTAGCGATAAAATCGCGCTAATCGGCCCTAACGGCTGCGGTAAGACCACGCTGCTGAAGCTGATGTTAGGCCAGTTGCCGCCGGAAAGCGGTCGTATCCATGTCGGTACGAAACTGGAAGTGGCTTATTTCGACCAGCACCGCGCTGAGCTGGATCCGGACAAGACGGTGATGGACAACCTCGCCGAAGGTAAGCAGGAGGTGATGGTTAACGGCAAACCGCGCCATGTACTCGGCTATTTGCAGGACTTCCTGTTCCATCCGAAACGGGCGATGACCCCGGTACGCGCACTGTCCGGTGGAGAGCGAAATCGTCTGCTGCTGGCGCGTCTTTTTCTGAAACCCAGCAATCTGTTGATTCTTGATGAACCCACCAACGATCTCGACGTCGAAACGCTGGAATTGCTGGAAGAGCTGATTGATGGTTATCAGGGCACGGTGTTACTGGTGAGCCACGATCGTCAGTTTGTCGATAATACGGTGACCGAATGCTGGATTTTCGAAGGCAACGGAAAAATCGGTCGCTATGTCGGCGGCTATCATGATGCACGTAGTCAACAGGAACAGCATCTGGCGTTTAAACAGCCTGCGGTGAAAAAAACAGAGGAAGTGGTTGCGCCAAAAGCAGAAATTGTAAAACGCGCCAGTAGCAAACTAAGCTATAAACTGCAGCGCGAACTGGAACAGTTACCGCAATTGCTGGAAGAGCTGGAAGCAAAACTGGAAGCGCTGCAGGCGCAGGTTGCCGATGCTGCCTTTTTCAGCCAGCCTCATGAGCAGACGCAGCAGGTTTTGGCCGATATGGCAAATGCAGAACAAGAACTTGAACAGGCCTTTGAGCGCTGGGAGTATCTTGAAGCGTTAAAGAATGGTGCATAATTAAGGAGCACACCATGTGCGAACATCACCATGCCGCAAAGCACATTTTGTGCTCGCAGTGTGACATGCTGGTGGCATTGCCCCACCTTGAGCATGGGCAGAAAGCGGCATGCCCGAGATGTGGCACAACATTGACGGTGATGTGGGACGCGCCGAGACAGCGTCCCACTGCTTATGCATTAGTCGCGCTGTTTATGTTGCTTTTATCGAACCTGTTCCCTTTTGTGAATATGAATGTCGCCGGGGTGAGCAGCGAAGTGACCCTGATGGAAATCCCTGGCGTTCTCTTTTCCGAAAATTACGCCAGCCTCGGTACTTTCTTTTTACTTTTCGTTCAGTTGGTTCCCGCGTTTTGCCTGTTAACCATTCTGTTGCTGGTGAATCGGGTACAAATGCCCGCAAGGCTCAAAGCCCAACTGGCTCGCATTCTGTTTCAACTGAAGAGCTGGGGAATGGCGGAAATTTTCCTCGCGGGCGTGCTGGTGAGTTTCGTCAAACTGATGGCATACGGCGATATCGGCGTCGGCAGCAGCTTTATCCCCTGGTGCTTCTTCTGCATTCTGCAACTGCGCGCGTTTCAGTGCGTTGACCGTCGCTGGCTATGGGATGACATCGCCCCTATGCCCGTGATTAAACAGACGTTAACGCCTGGCGTCCCTGGTATTTGTCAGGGTTTACGTTCTTGTTCCTGCTGTACGGCGATCCTTCCGGCGGAAGAGCATCTTTGCCCGCGCTGCGAAACGAAAGGGTATGTGCGCCGCAGAAACAGCCTGCAATGGACGCTGGCATTACTGTTCACCTCTGTCATGCTGTATTTGCCAGCGAATATTCTGCCAATCATGATAACGGATTTGCTGGGGTCGAAACTGCCTTCCACCATTCTTGAAGGGGTGGTTTTAATCTGGAGCGAAGGCTCTTACCCGGTCGCGGCGGTGATCTTTATCGCCAGTATTATGGTGCCGACGCTAAAAATGATCGCGATTGCCTGGTTGTGTTGGGACGCCAAAGGTCATGGCAAGCGTGACAGTGAACGCATGCACCTGATTTATGAAGTGGTGGAGTTTGTAGGTCGCTGGTCAATGATTGATGTCTTTGTTATCGCCGTGCTCTCTGCGCTGGTGCGCATGGGAGGTTTGATGAATATTTATCCAGCAATGGGTGCATTGATGTTTGCTCTAGTCGTCATTATGACAATGTTTTCTGCGATGACATTTGATCCGCGTCTGTCGTGGGATCGTGAACCAGAACCAGACCATGAGGAGTCCTGACAACATGGAATCTAAAAGTGGGGAAGCCAAAATCCAGAAGGTAAAAAAACTGGTCTCCCGTGTGGATTTTTCCCATCGTCACTGCGCTGATTGGGGCATGGGTTCTGTTCTATCATTACAGCCATCAGGGACCGGAAGTGACCCTGATCACCACCAATGCAGAGGGCATTGAGGGTGGAAAAACCACCATTAAAAGCCGCAGCGTTGACGTGGGTGTCGTCGAAAGCGCCACGCTGACCGACGATCTGACGCATGTTGAAATCAAAGCGCGTCTGAACGCCGGTATGGAAAAACTGTTGCACAAAGACTCCGTATTCTGGGTGGTGAAGCCGCAGGTTGGACGTGAAGGGATCAGTGGCTTAGGTACGCTGCTTTCTGGCGCTTATATCGAACTGCAGCCGGGGAATAAAGGGAGCAAACTGGAAAAGTATGATCTACTGGATTCGCCGCCGCTGGCGCCGCCGGATGCGAAAGGGATCCGCGTGGTACTTGACAGCAAAAAAGGCCGGGCAACTGAGCCCTGGCGATCCGGTTCTGTTCCGTGGCTACCGCGTTGGATCGGTGGAAACCAGCACTTTTGATCCGCAAAAACGCAGCATTAGCTATCAGCTGTTTATCAATGCGCCAAACGATCGCCTGGTCACCAGCAACGTCCGTTTCTGGAAGGACAGCGGGATTGCTGTTGATCTGACGTCCGCCGGGATGCGGGTAGAAATGGGATCGCTGACGACGTTATTTGGCGGTGGCGTCAGTTTTGACGTGCCTGAAGGGCTTGAACAGGGTCAGCCAGTTGTTGAAAAAGCCGCTTTCAACCTGTATGACGATCAGAAAAGTATTCAGGATTCACTGTTTACCGAACATATTGATTATCTGATGTTCTTCAAAGATTCGATCCGGGGTCTGCAGCCGGGCGCGCCGCTGGAGTTCCGTGGTATCCGTCTGGGGACGGTGAGTAAAGTGCCGTTCTTTGCGCCGAATATGCGCCAGGTGTTTAATAACGATTACCGTATTCCGGTACTGGTGCGCATCGAACCGGAGCGTCTGAAAGCACAACTGGGCGAAGATACCGACGTGGGCGCTCATCTGGCGGACCTGCTCAAGCGCGGTTTACGAGCTTCGCTGAAAACAGGGAACCTGGTAACCGGGGCGTTGTATGTCGATCTGGACTTCTATCCGAAAGAGCCGCCAATTACCGGCATCCGCGAGTTTAACGGCTATCAGATCATCCCGACGGTGAGCGGAGGTCTGGCGCAAATTCAGCAGCGACTGATGGAAGCGCTGGATAAGATCAACAACCTGCCGCTGAATCCGATGATTGAGCAGGCCACTAATACGTTGAGTGAAAGCCAGCGCACGATGAAACATCTGCAAACGACGCTGGATAACATGAACAAGATTACGTCCAGCCAGTCTATGCAACAACTGCCGGCAGATATGCAGAATACTCTGCGTGAACTGAACCGCAGCATGCAGGGCTTCCAGCCTGGCTCCGCAGCCTACAACAAGATGGTGGCCGATATGCAACGTCTTGATCAGGTGCTCCGCGAGCTACAGCCGGTGCTGAAAACGCTGAATGATAAGAGTAACGCGCTGGTATTTGAAGCGAAGGACAAGAAAGATCCAGAGCCGAAGAGGGCGAAACAATGAAAAAGTGGCTAGTGGTAGCAATGGCATTCTGGCTGACGTCATGCAGCTCCAGTGGAGATAACAAAAGCTATTACCAGCTTCCTGTTGCGCAGGGTGGCGTGCAAAGCAGTGCAAGCCAGGGTAACCGTCTGCTGTGGGTTGAGCAGGTTGCGGTGCCGGATTATCTTGCCGGCAATGGCGTCGTCTACCAGACCAGCGATGTGCAGTACGTGATCGCCAATAATAATCTGTGGGCCAGCCCGCTGGATCAGCAGTTGCGTAATACACTGGTGGCCAATCTGAGTAAACAACTGCCGGGTTGGGTGGTGGCATCTCAACCATTAGGCAGCGTGCAGGACACGCTCAACGTAACGGTCACCGGTTTCCACGGTCGCTATGATGGCAAGGTGGTAGTCAGTGGCGAATGGCTGCTCAATCATCAGGGGCGTCTCATTAAGCGTCCGTTCCACATTGAAGCCGTACAGACGCAGGACGGTTACGATGAGATGGTGAAAGTGCTGGCGACCGTCTGGAGTCAGGAAGCGGCGGCGATCGCTCAGGAATTGAAGCGCGTTCCATAGTTTAAATTTTTGTAAATAAAACCGTCTCAGACAGCGTGTTTGAGGCGGTTTTTTTTTGCCGTAGAGAGGGGCCAGGAACTTGTTCCGGTTCACATTTTTTGTACAACCGAGTTTTTCGCTAGCTCACAAATATGACACCTGTGTGAATTTTGCGCATTGACGGAACAGGGGATTCGCGGTATTCGTTTAGTGTGATTGCACACTTCGTAATCACTGTTATCTTTTCCACCAGATATAAGTATGAGGGAAACGAGGCATGAAGAGACAAAAACGAGATCGCCTGGAACGGGCACATCAACGTGGTTATCAGGCCGGTATTGCCGGACGTTCGAAAGAAATGTGTCCCTATCAGACGCTGAATCAGAGATCGTATTGGCTGGGAGGCTGGCGAGAAGCCATGGCTGACAGGGTGGTAATGGCCTGATTCTGTCTCTTTAAAAAAGAAACCTCCGCATTGCGGAGGTTTCGCCTTTATGACCAGAGATAAATGACGCTGTCTGGCCATTCACCGGGCTGGCATCAGAACGCTGAGGTGTCCTGGAACAGACCGACTTTCAGATCGTTCGCGGTATAAATCAGACGGCCATCCACCAGCACTTCACCATCCGCCAGCCCCATGATCAGGCGGCGATTCACGATACGCTTGAAGTGGATACGGTAGGTGACTTTCTTCGCAGAAGGCAGCACCTGACCAGTGAACTTCACTTCGCCCACACCCAGTGCGCGGCCTTTGCCTTCGCCACCGAGCCAGCCGAGGTAGAATCCAACCAACTGCCACATTGCGTCCAGCCCCAGACAACCCGGCATGACCGGATCGCCGATGAAGTGGCATCCGAAGAACCAAAGATCCGGATTGATATCCAGCTCTGCCTCAACATAACCTTTGTCGAAGTTACCGCCCGTTTCAGTCATCTTGACGACACGGTCCATCATCAGCATGCTAGGAGCAGGCAACTGCGGGCCTTTCGCGCCAAACAGCTCACCGCGACCAGAGGCAAGAAGGTCTTCTTTTGTATAGGATTCGCGTTTATCTACCATGTTCTCTGTAAGCCTTATTTTATTGAAGCACGCAGGATAGCTAACACGTGTACGCTGAACAAGTCCGATCAGTTAGGAAAAAAACCGTTCAGCCAGCGCAGCGGCCATGGAAAACGGTGACGTCCTTCCTGTTGCGTCGCCTGAGCGATCCGCTCCTGGATAGTCTGCATCAGCGTCATCTGGCCTTCGCCATCCCACACCAGATTTAACAGCAGCGGTAATGCGTCGGTCACATCATCCACCGCCCAGATAGTGAACTTCTCTTCTTCAACGGCCTGTAACAGTGCGGGTTGCAGGCTCAGGTGTCTGACGTTTGAAGAAGGGATAATCACCCCTTGCTTACCCGTCAGTTCACGCTGTTGGCAAATCGCGAAGAAGCCCTCAATTTTTTCATTTAAACCGCCAACCGGCTGGGCACGACCAAACTGGTCAACCGACCCGGTAATAGCGATGTTCTGGTTCACCGGCACATCGGACAGGGCGCTGATAAGCGCGCACAGTTCCGCCATGGACGCGCTATCACCGTCAACTTCACTGTAGGACTGTTCAAACGTGAGCGAAGCCGAGAAGGGGAGCTGTTGTTCAAGCTGGAGTTCTGACATCAGAAACGCCTGCATGATCATCATCCCCTTAGCATGAATATTACCGCCAAGTTCTGCTTTCCGCTCAATGTCAGTGAACTCGCCATCACCGATATGTACGACGCAGCTGATACGAGAAGGTTCACCGAAGGCGCGGGGGTGACCCGGAAACTCAATCACCGACAGGGCGTTGATCTGACCTACGCGCTCACCCTCGGTTTCGATCAGAATCTGTTCCTGGAGGATCTCATCCTGCATGCGTTCAGCCAGGAACCCTTCACGCCACTCTCTTTGGGCAAGCATCAGGCGAAGCTGTTCACCGGTGCAGGTTTCGCTTTCACACAGCGGCGCGACTTCCGTGAACTGCCTGATGATCCATAACGGATTGAGCGGTAACGTATCCTGTTCCCCGGTATAACGCACTGCCTCGCGAACCAGTACTTCCCACGCGTCGGGCGCAGGATAAGGCAACTGATTACGTTTCGCGGTCCATGTTACCCACTGGCACCACTGAGTCATGGATTCTGCATCCACAATCTGTAGGTTATCTTCGAATTCGCTATAAATCGCCTGCTCAGCCAGTTCAGGTTCCATCTCCTGGAAATCCGCCAGCGATTCGCGCTCACCGACCAACAGCACTTTCAGTTTCAGCGGCATAGACGGGACAGAGACTGGCAGCGGACGTGATTCATCATAAGCTACCCAGTCAAAACGTTCGCGGCTGACAATCGCCTTCAGGCGCATCCACAGCAGGGGTTGCGCAAGCAGGGTGCGCAGCGAGATAACCAGCACGCCGCCATTGGCCTGGTGAACCAGTCCTGGCTGTAGCGTGATGTCGCCGTTGAATTGACGCAGGCAGCCAAAAAGCTGTTCTGCCTCAACCCAGTCGGCAATCACCACCTGTGCCAGGGTGGCAAAATTGTCTTCTACCCGCTCAGCGTCACGATAGCGAATCGTGTGACCAGAGATCTCGTAATGACCGCCCGTCAGCTGACCGGCATCGTGCTGTAAGGCACGTGCGGCATCGGCAAGAAGATTAAGATACTCAAGCTCTTCGGGCGCTTTGGCCAACATGAAAGGTGATGAGGCTCTGGGCTGTAACAATTGCTCAAGGGCAAATTGCAAGCGTGGTTGAGTATCACTCAGTAATGTGTCGTTTTCTTCAGTGACATGTGGCTGTGCAAAAATTTCCTGATAACTTTCGGTATCAGGGACAAGGTCACGCCATGCAAGTTTCGTAATGGTCAAAGTTGATGTTTTTTAGTCTGTTGTAAAAGACGCGATTATAGCGTAACCGTCCACGCTTCACACGTGGAAAGCAACGGCAAACGCACTGGAGGGTGAAGAGTGGCTCACAGCCTGAAGATTCTTTTCATCACAGGCTGAAAAAGCTGATATTCTGATAAGAGTGACACGGTAACATTGAGATCGCCATGAAATATCAACAACTTGAGAATCTTGAAAGCGGTTGGAAGTGGAAGTACCTGGTGAAGAAGCACCGCGAAGGGGAGTTAATAACCCGTTACGTGGAGGCCAGTGCTGCCCAGGAGGCCGTGGATTTGTTGCTTACGCTGGAAAATGAACCGGTGCGGGTCAATCTCTGGATTGACGAACATATGAACCCCGCGCTGCAAAACCGCATGAAGCAAACAATACGTGCGCGGCGTAAACGGCATTTTAATGCCGAGCATCAGCACACGCGAAAGAAATCGATCGATCTGGAATTTATCGTCTGGCAGAGACTGGCCGGACTGGCACAGCGGCGTGGCAAGACATTATCCGAGACCGTAGTGCAGTTGATTGAAGATGCTGAGAATAAAGAGAAGTATGCCAACAAGATGTCTTCACTGAAGCAGGACCTGCAGGCGTTGTTAGGCAAAGAATAATCCATTCCATTAAACGCTTTTTGTTTATCACTGGCCAAAAAAAACCCCGCAGCGCGGGGTTTTTTCATAAGACGGAAACTTAAGCCTGCGGCTGAGTTACAACGTCTTTGATGCCTTTAACTTCGATCTCAACGCGACGATCCGGGGCCAGGCAGTCGATCAGTGCAGCGCGAGCTTTCACGTTGTCACAGGTATTACCAGTAACCGGGTTGGATTCGCCCATACCACGTGCGGAGATTTTGTCAGCCGGGATACCTTTAGAGATCAGGTAATCAACAACAGACTGAGCACGTTTCTCAGACAGACCCTGGTTGTAAGCGTCAGAACCGATACGGTCAGTGAAGCCCAGAACCACTACAGAACCGTCTTTCGGATCCAGGTTGCTCAGCTGGCTGTACATCTGATCCAGAGCCTGCTGGCCTTCTGGTTTCAGCGTTGCTTTGTTGAAGTTGAACAGAACGTCAGACTTCAGAGTGAAGTGTTTGGTCTGTACTTCAGGAGCCGGAGCCGGAGCCGGAGCTACGATCGGAGCCGCTTGTTCCTGACCGAAACGGTAAGAAACACCTACGCTCAGCAGACCGTTGTCTGGGCGAGTACCGATGGTGTTAGCGTCACCGATGTTGTTGGTCCACTGGTATTCCAGACGGGTAGCGATTTCAGGAGTAATTGCATACTCAACACCACCTGCGAATACTGGGGATACGCCAGTGTCGTGGTCTTTAAAGGAAGCGCCACCAGGTACGTTAGCCTTGGTGTCTGCACGCCATACCATACCACCCAGACGAGTGTAGATGTCCAGATCGTCAGTGATTGGGTAACCCAGTTTAGCGGTCAGCTGAACGCCCTGAGCCTTGTATGCGCCGTTGATGTTGTCGCCTTTGTACGGCATACGACCTAACCAGTCGTAACCCATTTCAAAGCCAACATACGGGTTAACCTGATAACCACCGAACGCACCGGCACCCAGTTGGTTTTCGTGGGTAGGACCGTTGTTGTTGATGAAACCAGTGTCATGGTACTGGGACCAGCCCAGTTTAGCACCAGTGTACCAGGTGTTATCTTTCGGAGCGGCCTGCGCTACGGTAGCGAAACCAGCCAGTGCCACTGCAATCGCGATAGCTGTCTTTTTCATTTTTTGCGCCTCGTTATCATCCAAAATACGCCATGAATATCTCCAACGAGATAACACGGTTAAATCCTTCACCGGGGGGAGTAGTTCAATAGTTACTCTACCGATATCTGCGGCTTATGCCGAGCACCCCTGGCGATGTAAAGTCTACAACGTAGTTGAAAACTTACAAGTGTGAACTCTGTCAGGCATATGAAAAAAAAAGCTTGTATACAAAATATTTAACATTTTGTGCAGCAGAATTTTGGGTCAGATTTCGCGGAAACCGCGTCCGCCAAGCGTTCACAGAAAAAAAATGTGAGTCCTCAATGCCTGGCTTCGGAGTGAAAAAAAATTCCAGGATAAATCCTAATTTCACTCAATGATACAGATTTGAGTGAATTTTTAGCCCGGTTTGCTGTCTCGTGGCATGGGTGTGTGCGCTTACGGGACGCATGATAAATCCCATCGCATTTCCCTCATCCGCAGCTCTCACCAATTCAGCATGTTCTTCTTCTGTTAATTCCTCTGCCAGCCAGCCGATCACCACGCTGTAGTTGCCCGTACGTAATGCACGAACCATCGATTCCAGCGTATGGCAGGGGGGAAAGTTGGCTAATTTGCATCACTTTGGTCAGTGGTAGGCCGGCAGACTGAACCCATTCACGGCTCAGTTTTTGTTGTGGCGTCAGCCAGAGCTGCCAGCGCGATTGCTGACCTAACTGCTGAAGAAGCGGTAACAGCAGTAATTGTGTCATCATGGGCTGGTCTTCGCGGTAGACCACTTCGCTGATAAGCCCGGTGGACGCTTTCTCAGAAGAGACGCGCGCCATCGTGTTCGAAGTGGAAGAGAGTGACGGAGAACGATTTGCGTAGCCTGAAGTGTACATAATCAATCCAGCCCTGTGAGTTACTGTATGGATGTACAGTAACCCTGATGTCGTGAAAGATCAACTTTATTTTCGGAAACAAACTCGCAATTTTTATTCATGGTCGCGGTAAAAACAAAATACAACTTGCCCCCCTGAGAATAAGTTGCCTATTTTCGTCATTAACGGATCCGCAGCAACAAATCATTCTTTTAGTTTATGATTTAACAGGGGATTTTATGAAAGTACACTCCTACGACAGGATCTATAAATCACAGGAATATTTATCTTCTCTGGGGCCGATCCATTACCGTTCACTGTTTGGCAGCTACAGTCTGACTATCAACAATACCGTCTTTGCGATGGTTGCGAATGGTGAGCTTTATCTGCGCGCTTGTGAACAAAGCGTACAGTATTGCGTGCAGCATTCCCCTGTCTGGCTGACTTTTCTCAAACGCGGGCGCCCGGTCATGCTCAACTATTATCAGGTTGATGACAGTTTGTGGCGTGACCAGCAGCAGTTGATCCAGTTATCGAAGTTTTCGCTGGATGCCGCGTTGCAGGAGAAGCTGACTCGCGGTTCTCAACAGCGGCTTAAGGATCTCCCCAATATGACCTTTCATCTGGAGAGTCTGCTGAATGAGTCGGGGATCTACGATGTCGCTACTTTGCGAATGCTGGGAGCCAAAATGTGCTGGTTGCGGCTTCGGCAGATTAACAAATCCATTACCGATAAGGTTCTGTTTAATCTTGAAGGGGCCATTTATGGCATTCATGAAGCCGCGCTCCCGGCAATACGCCGGGAGGAGCTTGCTTTGTGGGTTAAGATGCTTTCCCCGACGCCGGTATTTCCGGAGATGATTGAGTGATTTGTCGCTGTAGCCGACCCATTTCCGGCAGCAGGGCCACCAGTAAGCCTACCTGTTGAATCACCAGGGGTTCTTTGCTGTCCGGGCGCGGTTCCAGATGCTGGATGCGCTGTTTCAGGTCGGTGAGCGCCTGTTGCACGCGCGCTTCGTCAGCCGGGAGATGATGTAACGCATCATCGACATAGCAGACCGCATCGTCCAGTAGTGCCAGCACGTCGGGGTTAGTGAGTTGTTCACGATGCGCCCCTAGTGCAGAGATATAACTGGTGAATGTATGGTTGAGGCAGAGCAAACGGAACGCTGCCTCACGCGTTTGTGCCGTTACATCGGGCTCGCCAGACATGTTCGACACCACCGAGGCCAGTTCCGCATCGCGGTTATGGGCATCGCGGCGAGCAATCCGATATGCCAGCCGATTGTCGCGTCCCTGATGGTACTGTTCCAGGATGGCGTCCAGATAGCGACAGTTGGCCTCGGTCGCTCTTTCCATCATTCTCGGCAGGTTGCGGAAACGCCAGTCCGGCCAGATGAAGCTCACGGCCGCCCAGGCGATGGCGCAGCCGATGAGCGTATCGATCACGCGGGGAAGGGCAACTTCAAACCCTTCACCGAGTAAATTGAAGCACAGCAGGACCAACAGAGTAATAAACATGGTGGCATGAGCATACTGGACGTTGCGGAAGGCAAAGAACAGAACGCCGGTGATCACCAGCAAAATGAGCTGGCCTTCCAGTGACGGAACGAACCATAAAATCGGGATACCAATGGCCACGCCGACCAGCGTCCCGATGATCCTTAGCGCCAGACGGTGTCGCGTGGCGTTGTAGTTAGGCTGGCAAACAAACAGGCTGGTCAGTAAGATCCAGTAACCGTGATGCATACCGGTTATCTGAATGATCGCGTAGCCGATACAGAGGACCAGAGACATCCTGACCGCATGGCGAAAAAGGGCCGATTCCGGGGTAAAGTTACGGCTCAACCGCAGCCAGGTATCGCTAAATCCGTGCGGACTATCATCGGCAAGCTGGTTTTCCGATTCGCTGCGCGGCATGGCTTGCGCTTGCTCTGATTCAATCGTCGCGAGCTGCGCGTCGATGGCACGCAAATTAGCCAGTAAAAAAACCCAACGTTTTCAGCAGATCGGCAGAGGCGCCGTTTGCCCGCATTCGCTCAAGCGCGGCATCGAGGTGCGTGAAGGCGCGTTCAAAATGCGGATCGTGCTGATAGGGGACGCGCAATAAAATACAGCGGGACAGTTGCAGACAGGCCTGGCCCTGCATTGACATCAGACGTTGAAAGCGGAACATGACGTCGCTGTGACGGAAATGGTCACGCAGCGTCTGGTATTGAATATGTGAGGAACTGGCGCGCTCATGAATATCCTGCGCCACAAAGTAATAATGCAGTGTGCGCCGTGTGCCACGTTGTCCCCGATCGCCGCGCAGACGTGTTAGCAAAGACACTTTCGTCTGATTTAGCGTCGCCATCAGTTGACCGTTGGCCAGCGCTAAATCATACAGTGGTGCCTGACTTTCATCTTCAATATCCGGGTCAAAAAGCCGTGACTTCAGCTCCAGATAGTGAGCCAGTTGTTCATAACTGCGCGCCAGATTGTCCTGCAGGGGGCGAATTGGGAACAGCAGATGGCCCGTTAACGTTAGCCCGTTGTACCAGATAGCGCCCGCCAGCAATAAAAGCGGCTGCTGATACCACTGCGCGTACAACGACGCGCCAAGCATGGTGTAAATGGCGATAAGCAGCGCGCCAAAAGCAATCGTCGCGTAACGTTGCCCTAAACCGCCAAGCAGAATAAAACCGCTGGTAGAAAGCGTCAGCCCGATGGCAAACAACCACGGATAAGGAAACAACAGTTCTACTGAGGCGGAGGCGATAAAAAAACAGATGAGCGTAATGATTAAGTTACGCAATCGACCCGCGAGACGATCGTCCAGGTCGGTCAGCGCTGCAGCGACCATTCCCAGCGTCAGCGGGATAGTCAGTTTGACATCACCCAGCCACCAGGGCAGCGCGGTCGTTCCGCAGAGGGCGATAAAAATACGCACGTAGTACAGCCAGGTGCTGTTCCAGGTATAGCGGCGAAGCAGGGGACTTAACATACTGACTTAGCGTCCTGATGACTCAAAACGGCGACGGGCGTTGGCTTCACGCGCCGCACGTGCAACTTCTACAGAGACAACGCGACGTCCCACCGGCCACAGTGCAATTGCGGCAATCTTAAAGTTTGCAATGCCAACGGGAATGCCAATGATCGTGATGCACTGAGCGATGCCCGCGGCAATATGCATCAGACACAGCCACCAGCCGAAGAAGATCAGCCAGAAAATATTCAGCAACGTCCCGCCCGTATTCAACAGTACGTTTTTACCTGCCGGATCCAGTTCATCAACATGAACCGCTTCGTTTCCGTAAGGCAGCAGCGACAATTTGGTGATTTCCCAACATGACCGGGTGAGGGGCAGAGTGAAAATCAGCACAATACTCACCAGCGTTGCCAGGAACCAGGACAGCGTGGTGGCAAATCCCCCCCAGCACAAAATTCAAAATATTCAGAACGGTACGCATAGACCCTCGGTTGATTCTGGTTTTCTATGATTCCTGGCAATTGTAACGTTTTTTTGGGCTGGAGCACGTATTCTCTGGCGGTTACACTGAGAAGAAATACGCTTTGTCTGGATTGGCTAAGTCATGGAACTGAAAGCAACGTCTCTTGGAAAACGTCTGGCGCAACACCCTTACGATCGGGCGGTGATCCTTAATGCCGGCATTAAAGTGTCGGGCGATCGCCATGAGTATCTCATTCCCTTCAATCAGTTACTGGCAATTCACTGCAAGCGCGGGCTGGTGTGGGGCGAGCTGGAATTTGTGCTACCTGATGAAAAAGTGGTGCGGCTACATGGTACTGAATGGGCAGAAACCCAGCGCTTCCATCACCATCTGAATACCCGCTGGCAGCAATGGAGCCAGGAAATGAGCGACGTGGCGGCCGGTGTCCTGCAAGAGCAACTGGATTTGATTGCGGCCCGTACGGGGCAAAATGCCTGGCTGACGCGCGAGCAGACGACAGGGTTACAGCAGCAGATCCTGCGTGCGTTTGCTGCGTTGCCGCTGCCGGTGAATCGGCTGGAAGAGTTTGATAACTGTCGCGATGCGCTGCGACAGTGCCAGGCGTGGCTGAAAGATATTGAAGCCTGTCGCCTGAAGCATAACCAGGCGTATACCGAAACAATGTTGACGGAATACGCCGGTTTCTTCCAGCAGGTGGAGTCGTCGCCGCTCAATCCGGCTCAGGCCAGAGCGGTGGTTAATGGCGAGCATTCTTTGCTGGTGCTGGCTGGCGCGGGTAGCGGTAAAACATCCGTGCTGGTGGCGCGTGCGGGTTGGTTGCTGGCGCGGGGGGGAAGCGGCCGCTGAACAGATCCTGCTGCTGGCTTTTGGGCGCAAAGCGGCGCAGGAGATGGATGAACGCATCCGCGAGCGGTTGCATACCGAAGAGATAACGGCTCGGACGTTTCATGCCCTGGCGCTGCATATCATCCAGCAGGGCAGCAAAAAAAGTGCCGACCATCAGTAAGCTTGAAAATGACACCGCCGCGCGAAATAAACTGTTAATCAGCACCTGGCGTCAGCAATGCAGCGAGAAAAAAGCGCAGGCGAAGGGCTGGCGACAGTGGCTGGAAGAGGAGATGCAGTGGACGGTGCCGGAAGGTAATTTCTGGGACGATGAAAAACTACAGCGGCGTCTGGCCTCGCGTCTGGATCGCTGGGTGAGCCTGATGCGCATGCATGGCGGAGCCCAGGCGGAGATGATCGCCAGCGCACCGGAGGCTATTCGGGATCTGTTTGGAAAGCGCGTGAAGCTGATGGCGCCATTGCTGAAGGCCTGGAAAAGTGCGCTGAAAGCGGAAAACGCCGTCGATTTTTCTGGTCTGATTCATCAGGCCATTGTGATTCTGGAAAAAGGGCGTTTTGTCAGTCCGTGGAAGCATATTCTGGTGGATGAATTTCAGGATATCTCCCCGCAGCGTGCGGCGTTGCTGGCAGCACTACGTAAGCAAAACAGCCATACCACGCTGTTTGCCGTCGGCGATGACTGGCAGGCCATTTATCGTTTTAGCGGCGCGCAGCTTTCATTAACGACCGCGTTCCACCAGACATTTGGTGAGGGCGACCGTTGCGATCTCGACACTACCTACCGCTTCAACAACCGTATTGGCGAAATCGCTAACCGCTTTATTCAGCAGAATCCGCATCAGCTGAAGAAACCGCTTAACAGCCTGACGACGGGCGACAAAAAAAGCCGTCACGCTGCTGGACGACACACAACTGGATGCGTTACTCGATAAACTGTCGGGTTACGCAAAGACTGACGAACGTATTCTGGTGTTAGCGCGTTATCATCATCTGAAACCGGCCAGTCTCGAAAAGGCGGCCACCCGCTGGCCGAAGCTGCAGCTTGATTTCATGACCATCCACGCCAGTAAGGGACAACAGGCAGATTACGTCATCATTGTAGGATTACAGGAAGGGAGCGACGGTTTCCCGGCGCCAGCGCGTGAATCCATTATGGAAGAGGCATTGCTGCCGGTCGTGGAAGATTATCCTGACGCCGAAGAGCGACGTTTGCTTTATGTGGCGTTGACCCGCGCCCGCCATCGGGTTTGGGTCCTGTACAATAAAGATAATCCATCGCGCTTTGTGGATGTTCTCAAAGACCTGGACGTACCGGTCGCGAGAAAACCCTGAGACACGGTCGATTTACTTGAGGCGTTCTGCCAGATAACGCGCATAATCCGGGATCAGCACGTCAACATCATCATTGAAGTGCGGCGACTGGATGATGAAATCCGCAGTGGCGACGTTGGTGGCGACAGGGATATTCCAGACGGTCGCCAGACGCAGCAGCGCTTTCACATCCGGGTCATGCGGAACGGCGTTTAGCGGATCCCAGAAGAAAATCAGCACATCAATTTTCCCTTCAGAAATCAGGGCTCCGACCTGCTGATCGCCGCCCATCGGGCCGCTCAGCATGGCGTTAACGTCCATACCCGTCGCGCGCTGAATGAGATTTCCGGTCGTCCCGGTGGCGTAGAGCACATGTTTTTCCAGCAACGGCTGGTGGCGTTCTACCCAGCTCATCAACATCTTTTTGCAGTGATCGTGTGCAACCAGCGCAATGTGCTTACGCGCCGGCAAAGTGCGAGTCGTCAGTTCCATCATTCAGTTCCATTGTGGGTTTTGCTACAGAGTACTGAATGTGTCTGATGCTGCAAGAGAAAGACGAAAAAAAGCCGGACGTGTCGAGGACATCAGGAAGAGGGTTGTTTCTCCGCCCACTGCAGAAAAGTACTGCGTGTCCGGGGATCCGCCTGGCGAAACCAGTACTTCAGACGCTGTTCTGTGAGCGTCTGAGATTGCGGCGGGATGGTATCGAGTTCTGAAACGCCCGAAAGCAGGGTGCTGTCGTCGGCCATCATCGTGGCAAACTGAGGTAAAGAGGCGCGTTTTGCCGCTTTATTGTAGCGCTCCGTTTCTGCCTCAAAATCCATGGTTTTGCTTTTAGAGGTAATGGCGAGAATATCCAGTTGGACGGGGATCGGCATTGCATCGCCATCCAGCAATTCCAGACGCGGAGCGGCATCGAAGTGGCTGGCTTCACGGTCGCTTTCCAGACGTGGAAGGTGAAAATTAACCTGGTCCACGCGCTGGGTGTTAAAACTGATCACCAGCGGCGGGGAAATGTAGAGCTGTTCTTCATGGCTGGACAGACGGATAGTCTTCTCAACCCGAAAAACGAGCTGGTGTGGGCCATTGTCGAGTTCAATGCTGTCCGCACCACGCAGAAGTGAACTGGAGACTTTTTTTACCATCCAGTACCAGTAGATCGATATCGGTTGAAAGGCGGAGAGTGGTAGCAAAAACCGTGACCGGCAAACAGAGGGCAATCATCAGGGTCACTGTGCCGGTTTTCATAGGGTTCTCCTGTCCAAAGACCGCCGGGTAAGAATGTATCAAAATTTTTCGATAATCATGTTTACTAACATATAGACATATTTTGGCGTTTTGCTCTCATACTTACGGGTGGGACGCATGGTTGGGTTGTCAGGATTGTCGTACACTTTGCAAAACAGCCTGGAGAATGATGATGAAAGAGACCGATATTGCTGGCATTTTGACCTCGACCCGTACCATTGCACTGGTTGGCGCAAGCGATAAACCTGACCGTCCAAGCTACCGCGTGATGAAGTATTTACTCGATCAGGGCTACCACGTCATTCCGGTATCCCCCAAGGTTGCCGGGAAGACGCTGTTAGGCCAGCAGGGCTATGCGACCCTGGCCGACGTACCGGAAAAAGTGGATATGGTGGATGTGTTCCGCAATTCCGAAGCGGCATGGGGCGTTGCCCAGGAAGCGATAGCAATTGGCGCGAAAACGCTGTGGATGCAGTTGGGTGTGATCAATGAGCAGGCGGCGGTGTTGGCGCGCGAAGCGGGAATGACAGTCGTGATGGATCGCTGTCCTGCCATCGAGATCCCACGGCTGGGGTTGGCGAAGTAAGTCGACGGGCCTGATGGCCGAAAAGAAACAGGCCCGATAAGCAATACGCCATCGGGCCTTAGCAAGGATCAGTTGCGCAGACGAGGCGCCTGCAACTGTCTACGGATGGTCTGAGCAAGCTCATCCATCGAAGGCTGTTCCGGATGCTCGTCTTGCGTTTCGCTGCTAAGCTGCGCCTCCGCAAGATAGGTATGCACCGGACGACCGTCATCATCTTCCATCACCACGTGATACCACGGAGCAGCGCGAAGCTCGTCGTTGACCGCCAACTCATCAGGTGACGGGTCTGCAAGCGAATAGACCGGGTCGATATCCACGACCACTCCGAGATATCCTAACAGGGAATGGCGGACCTGCTGGCCGATACCGAATTTGCTGGCAATCATAGTCACCTCCCGGGAAATCATTACTCTCGATATGAGGGTAAAATTCCACTTTTCAAGTTACATGACGCGACAGGCAAACCCTTTGAGATACAGCCCTTCCGGGTAGGTAGCGATCACCGGATGATCGGCGGCCTGACGGAACTGCTCTATAAATTGTACATCACGACTCGCATCTATTGCGGCATCGGCGATGATTTTCTGAAATAAATCTGTTGTCATCAGACCGGAACAAGAGAATGTCAACAGCACGCCCCCTGGGTTCAGCAACTGGATCGCCAGCATGTTGATATCTTTATAGCCCCGGCATGCGCCCATCAACTGGCTTTTGTTTTCGACAAACTTCGGTGGATCCATCACGATGACATCAAACGTCTCACCACGATCGCGATAGGCGCGTAACAGTTTAAAGACGTCGTCGCGGACAAATTCAGCTTTGCTGAGATCGAGTTTGTTCAGTTCGATGTTCTGTTTCGCAATATCCAGCGCTTCCTGGGAGGTATCGACACTGATTACCTGACGGCAACCGCCCATCAGCGCAGAAACGGCAAAACCCCCCGGTGTAGGAGAAACAATTGAGCACCCGCTGATTTTCGACATACCGGCGCGTTGCCAGACGACTGTCACGCTGATCGAGGTAATAACCGGTTTTATGGCCACCCTGAATGTCCACCAGCAGCTTCATACCGTGCTCTTCAATGGGCAGCAGAGCAGGGGGGGAGCTCACCGGTGACCGGACCTTGCGTCAGCTCCATCCCCTCTTTTTTTACGCACCGCGACATCGCTACGGTCATAAATCGCACATTCCGGGTAGAGCGCTTGCAGCGCGCTAATCAATGCGGCACGCTGATATTCCGCGCCGGCGCTGAGCAGTTGCAGCACCAGAAAATGGCCAAAGCGGTCGATGGTTACGCCCGGCAAACCGTCGGATTCACCTGCGATCAGACGATAGCTGTCCAGACCGTCTTTTTTCGCCAGCCAGTCGCGCCATTGTTGCGCCTGTTGCAGACGGCGGGTGAAGAAGGCGATATCGACAGACTCGTTCTTGTCGAAAGTCCAGACGCGTGCGCGGATTTGCGACGCCGGTGAAAAGGCGCCACGGGCTAACCATTTACCCTGATGGTCAACAATGTCGATGGTTTCACCGAGGCTGGCCTTACCTTCCATGCGGGCAACGGCACCGGAAAAGACCCATGGGTGGCGGCGAAGTAATGATTTTTCGCGCCCTTTGGCTAACACTAAACGTACACTCATAATTAACGGTTCTGTCGAATCAAAGAAATGGGCGCCATTGTCCTGAGTTTTACCCGGATTTGCAACGCGCCCGAGGATGTGTAGGAGAATAACAATGTCGAGAGTCTGCATTATCGCGTGGGTTTATGGCCGGGTTCAGGGCGTAGGATTTCGCTATACCACCCAGCATGAGGCGCGGCGCCTGGGTTTAACGGGCTATGCGAGGAACAGGGATGATGGCAGCGTGGAAGTGGTTGCCAGCGGCGAAGCGGAGCAGGTCGATAAATTACTGAAGTGGCTCAAAGACGGCGGCCCGCGTTCTGCCCGGGTAGACAGAGTCCTGAGTGAGCCGCACCGCCCTCGTGAGGAGTTTACCGGCTTTAGTATTCGCTATTAAATACACTTCACCGGTTTTGGCAGGCCAGCAATTTTGGTGGCCTGTTTAGCCGGACCTTTCGGGAACAGACGATACAGATAACGGCTGTTGCCTTTCTCCTCGCCAAACTTATTCGCCATCGCTTTGACCAACATACGAATCGCAGGCGAGGTATTAAACTCCAGATAAAAGTCGCGTACAAAATGCACCACTTCCCAGTGTTCCGGGGAGAGGGTAATTCCTTCGTTTTCAGCAATGACTACCGCCATCGCTTCGCTCCACTGTGCGCTATCTTTCAGATAGCCATCGGTGTCGGTAGCGATTTCTTTACCTTCAAAGATCAACATAATTCTTCACTGCGTTAGACAACCTGGCGGCAGTTTACCAAAAAACAAAGCCCCGCATAAGCGGGGCCGGGAGGGATGACAAACCTTATTACAATACCGGACAAGCAGAGGTCACCCCATTAAAAACCTGGAAAATCAATTCATTGATTTTCGGCTGATAACCACAAAGGAGGAAAAACCACGTTTTTTCCTCCTTTGTCATTCGTCTTAGCCCCGCATAAGCGGGGCCGGGAGGGATGTTTTGTTGCTGTTAATCGCGGCTGGCGAAGCCCAGGATGCTGAGCAGGCTGACAAAGATGTTGTACAGCGAAACATAGAGGCTAACCGTTGCGCGAATGTAGTTAGTCTCACCGCCACGAATGATGTTGCTGGTTTCAAACAGGATTGCGCCTGAAGAAATCAGGATAAACACCGCGCTGATCGCCAGGTGCAGCGCCGGCAGTTGCAGGAAGATGTTAGCAACCATACCAATCAGGACGACCACAATACCGGCCATCAGCATACCGCCGAGGAAGGACATATCCTTGCGGGTCGTCAGCACATAGGCGGAGCAGCAGAAGAAGACCAGCGCGGTACCGCCCAGCGCCATACCGATCACGTCGCCCATGCCTGCGGACAGGTAAGCGTTCAGAATCGGCCCAAGGATGTAACCCAGGAAGCCAGTGAAGGCGAACGCGGAAATAATACCGCTTGGCTTGTTTGCCGTTTTATAGGTCAGGAACATCAGCCCGTACATGCCCACCAGTGTCAGAATCAGACCTGGAGAAGGCAGCATCAGCACGGTACTGGCGGTGGCCGTGATCGCCGAAAATGCCAGCGTCAGGCTCAACAGGAAATAGGTATTGCGCAGCACTTTGTGCGTGCTGAGTAGCGATGTACGGTCATGTGATGAACTAACAATACGATCCATGAGTCACTCTCTTATGACAGATGTAATTAATGATGGAGGATAATGAAAACACAGGCGTGCACCCAGCGCTTTTACCCATCTTTACTCATTTGATCTAAATCAGGTTTCATCGTGGATGACGGTGAATGGCTGATAAAGTGTGACTGTTATGCTGAATAAATGGTCAATCTGTTGTTATTTCAGGCAATTAATAGCATTTTGACTGTTTTTCAGGCAAACGAACACATTCGGGCTTTACACGGCGCATCGGGATGTTTATAGTGCGCCTCATTCCGGAAGTGTGGCCGAGCGGTTGAAGGCACCGGTCTTGAAAACCGGCGACCCGAAAGGGTTCCAGAGTTCGAATCTCTGCGCTTCCGCCAGATTAAACAAGGGGTTACCGAAAGGTAACCCCTTTGTTTTTTTGGCTTTTGGTATACCAGTGGTATATTCACTGGGTATATTTCCCCGTACAGCCAATGATATCAGTCATCTTTTTCATCATCGGGATGTCCATCCCTGGTGAAATTTTAACCCTTCTGTCATAGGTCACAACCTGGTTTTCGGTCATGTGCCCACTGAACAATTGTTTCTCCTTACTACTCCCTCCAAAATCAGCCATTGCACAAGCTGAAGCCGTGAACGCGGGACTGATGGCAGATGCAGAGTGAGTTATCTCGCCGCTTAAGAGGGCTATAAAGTTCGGCATCGCAACAAGTGATGAAGCGATAAAGGTGGAAGTAGAGGAAATGTACACGGTGAAATTAAACTGTGTAGATCCTTCAAAACCGGCCTGACCGTAAAAGCCGAAAAGCCAGGGCAAGAAGAAATTTTTTCTCAGAAATTCATAACGGTTTTAACTCCTGTCAAAAATCTCTTAATCCAACCATTAAGAAAAAACACTGTATACACAAGGATTTTTCACCAATTACTGGCTCGTCAACTGCAGCTGTTCGCACAGTCATAACCACTTTTCCGCCTGGATTTGGTCATCCCCTTATCGCTGTACAGCCACAGGAGTCGGGGTCCCTTTATCTTATCTCTATTTGTCTGCGCTGTGAGATGTTGTGAAAGTCAGGGGCAGGCCGAGGATATCTTTGATTAGGTAGCAATGTTTTTAATGCAAAACGGCACCACTGTGCTTGTGTAGAACAATCTCCTGATTTTTATGAGAGTGTCTGATCTATGAGGCACGAAACAATCTCATAAATTCTGGGTCATGCATTTATTAAAAAAAAGCCAAGTAAATTCTTCATTCTGTAAAAGTTATTTTTTGAGAATATTCCTTGTAATGTTAATGCTCTTAACAATAATGGTGATCAGGATCACGTAATCAAAAGTTTTTTTTGGGTGATTATTCTTAGGCTTCGACAGCAGCGAAGATTAATGCTCCGGGAAAATATCATTTTACAGATGGTATGATTAGGAATAATCACTTAATTATTCAGAAATTTCTCTCATCAATAATGAATTTTTATATGTAAATGCTAACGTCTACTTAATGAATTTCATTTAATAGATGTTTAACATTATTATGATCCAGGCACCAGGAATCCTCCCCATCTTAACAGTTGAAATTGTTTCCCTTAACAGCATTTTATCTTGACTAATTGTAATCTTATGCTGTTTATGTATGTCTCTGTTTGTTTTTGTTTTGTTTATTAATGAGATATTGTGATTAAAGCAACAACAGTGATATTCAATTCACTGAATATGTTAGCAATATTAACTGTAGTAATTGTTGCGAAATGAATTTAAGTTGATAGCTAAAGCCTATTAAAAGAAATAAAATGGCAGGTCCAAAACGATTAAACATTATAAAAAAAAGTCCGGTAAGATGGCCACAAGTCAAATGGAAGTCTAATTAATTTTTTAGTGCATCATTAAATGGATGATGAGGTGGCCAATGAAGTACTGGTTTATTTCTGATGATGTTTTCTTTCTTAAATCACTTGAGCTGATAACTGAAGAGCGATATCAAGAATTAGCTTTTATCGATTTGAATAAACAATGGGCAGGAATACAACCAGCTGCAAATGATATTGTTGTTGTTACAGTTGATAACAACCATCTTCGCAGTTGCTTTCTTAAAATACCGACATTGCTATCAACCAAAATGATTGTCCTCGTTGACATCCCTTTAACACATTGGGGAACGCGTTATTCTTTTCCCTGTTTATTATCCAAAAAAATGAGAAAAAAGGAACTTATCAATATACTTGATAACGCAGAAAGTATTCCTGTGCGTCGTAAAATTACATCACTACGTGCAGTGGATATATTCACTCAATTAAGCTATGGGGGGATCAGTGCCTGAAATTACAAGACCCCCAGGATTAACAACAAAGTCAATCTACCGAATAAAGCGTAAAATGTTGCAGGAGTATGGGCTAACACAATGCAATTCCATCGGAGTGTTGATATGTCGCGACCTGTTGTTAATGTCAAATTTACTCGCCAGTCACTGAGTTAAATAAACAGATGAGTAATAATATACTGAAAATTTAATCTGGAAATTTAAAACAAACTTGGGTGAGTTAACTTATAACTAAAATGGATAGCTATATGAACGGATTATTTAGAAAGAAATATTTAGCCATACTTATTATGGCAACATTCAACTCCTCGGCAGATATCATTTTTACTGGCGATACAAAAAAAACGAATGGCAATAATTCATTAACATCCTATACAGGGATTATTTATATAGGAAAAACGGATACTGATGGATCACCTGAAGCTCCGACTGGGACGTTGCTTGTTAATAGTGGTAGTCAAATGACCGGAGACAATAGTCTTTACATTGGAAGCTCATCAGGTACCTCTGGCTTGGTCACTCTCTCTGATGCGGGCACTTCGCTAACTTTGGATAAGAATATTTTTGTTTCGTCAGCGGGTGATTCTTATGGTCGACTTAATATTCTGAATGGTGCATCCTTAACAACCTCATCCTCCGGATCTGGTGCTGGAAGTATTGGATACATGGGAAATGCTAGTGGTCTTGTAAATATTTCCGGTCAAGGTTCTGTATGGAATAGCAACGGTGCACTTAATGTCGGTGAAAGCGGAAGTGGTATATTAAATATTGACCAGAATGCTTCAGTAAATTCCACGGAGTTTTGGGTGGGGCGCTATGCAAACTCTCTGGGGGGTAGTAAATATTGATAACGGGGTGTTGGCATCGTCCAGTTACACTGTTATTGGTAATAATGGTACTGGAGTTATGAACGTCACCAATGGCAGTCAGGTAACTAACACATTTACGACTCTAGGCAATATTAATGGAAAGGGTGAACTTCATCTCTCCGGCCCTGGAACGGTCTATAGTAGTCTCGATCATATACATGTTGGCTCCAACACTCTGGGAAGCGGGGTAGTCACAGTTTCTAAGGGGGGCCACGTTAAATACGTCGTTATCTGGCAGTTCTACCATTGGAGAGTCGCTGGAGTTAGGGCGATTATCGGAAAATACTACGGGAAGCGTTATTGTTACTGGTTCAAACTCAGTGATTAATACCAATGGTGGTCGCACCATCATTGGCAATAAGGGTGTAGGGATTCTAACCCTCCAGGAAAATGGCGAACTGCGGACTAAAGATATAATACTCGCCGCCGAAGCGGGGGCAATTGGGATGCTCAATATTGGTGCGGTCTCCGATAAAGCGGCAACCGTTGCGGGTTATATCGCTCCAGCGACAAATATTAATTTTGGTGAAGGTAAGGCTATCCTAAATTTCAACCACTTGAACAATGGCTACATATTTGAAAACCTGATTCTGGGGACTGGTGCCGTTGAAGTTAATAGCGGCGAAACTATATTAACCGCACAAAACTCCTGGAGTGGGACCGCAAATTTAAACGCAGGTACCCTTAAAGCCGGAGCTATAAACACATTTAGCCATAACGCGACCTACAATATTGCTGATGGTGCTTTGCTTGATCTGAATGGCTTTAACCAGACAATAAGTACTGTGTCCAACAGCGGAACAATCAACTTAAGTGATGGGCAACCGGGTACCGTTCTGACCATTAATGGCGATTATATCGGCGAAGGGGGGGCTTATCAACCTGGGGACGCGTCTGGATGATGATAGTTCTTTAACGGATAAAGTTATTATAACTGGCAACACATCAGGAGGCAGCAAGGTCGCAATTGCTAATCTTGGCGGTACTGGAGCATCAACGCTTAATGGTATTGAAATAATCAGCGTCGGTGGTGCTTCAGACGGGGATTTTGTCCAGCAAGGGCGCATTGTTGCTGGCGCCTGGGAATATAAACTTGCTCGTGGTCTGGATGCTAATAGCGCCAACTGGTATCTATCCAGTACGTTTGTTGAAACACAGCCTGATAATAGCGGGGGAGGGTAACAGTGGTAACGAAATCAATGCCCTGAGGCCTGAGGCTGGTGCTTATGCTGCTAACGCTTACGCTGCTGATACTATGTTCAACACCACGCTTTCGGATCGACTGGGAGAGACTGAATACACCGACATGATGACGGCTGAGCGTAAATTGACCAGCCTGTGGATGAAAAATACCGGAGGTCATAGCCGTATAAATGATTCGACCGGACAGCTCAAAACGAAAAGTAACCGCTATGTGCTGATGCTGGGCGGTGATTTTGCCACAGCCTTCACCAAAGGAGGCGGTGCTTTTCGTTTCGGCGCACTTGCAGGCTACGGGTATAATCACAGCAATACTCAATCCAGTTTATCGAGATATCATGCGAAAGGGTCCGTGAATGGCTATACGGCTGGGCTTTATGCCACCTGGTATGCTGATGGATATAGCGAGCAAGGTGCATACATCGACGGTGTTTTACAGCATAGCTGGTTTAACAACCGTGTGAATGGGCAACTTCTGGATGAAGAGAAATATAGTTCAAAGGGATTTAGCGCCTCTCTTGAGTCCGGTTATGTATTACCTATGAGTAATGACGCACAATCGGTCGCATGGTTTGTTCAACCGCAAGCAAAAATTCTCTGGTCGGGCATAAAATCAAAGGATTTAATAGAAGTAAACGGCACGGCGGTGAAAACGGAAGGTGATAATAATCTCACTACAAGCCTTGGTCTGAAAGTGTTCATCAAAGGGCATAGTACGATTGATAACCAGAAAGCACGTAATTTTAAACCCTTTGTAGAAACAAACTGGCTTCATAACATGCATAATCGAGGCGTTGTTATGGATGGAGTAAGCGTTAATCAGTCCGGTACGCGTAACGTTGGGGAATTGAAAATGGGCGTTGAAGGCCGCATGTCACCAGAATTGAATATCACAGGCTTTGTTAATCAACAGATTGGCGATGAAGGATACTCTGATACCTCAGCGGTTATTGGTTTTAAATATTCATTTTAGTGCTTTTCAAGCAGTCCTGAAACGGACTGCTTTTTCTAATAATTCCGCTGGAAACCTTAATGTTTTGTGTGTCCATTAAAATTTAATGCTAAAAACACTCAATTCAGTATCTTACATTTTTCCATTCAAAGCAGCCATCAGCAAAGCATATCGTTCGCCCTACAGCCAGAGAGGTTTAAATATTTTATTGGTGGCCGCAGTCTTGACATTTACGTTAATCAATGGCCTTACATCTCACCACCCAGGGGTGTATGACCATAGGACTGGATCAATATGTATTTTTTCGTCGCTGAGTAACAGGATTTAAGTATCGCGTGCCACGTTGTACCGGTTAATTGACTCGGGATCATAGGCAATATCCCGGACATCGTCGTCAGTCAGGTATGACAGGTATTCTTCCCGTGGTTGGGATATGGCAAATGTTACGCACACAGGATGCCTCCCTTTTTCAGGATGACAGTAATTGGTGCATCAAATTCACCTTTCCCCAATAAGCGGACGGTTCAGCGTCTGACAGATTTGCACCTTCCTGTTATCTTTTTTCGCTTGCCGAAGGTGGGCGTTCTAAAAAATGAAAATTTGATACGGCAGCATATGAAAAAACAGGAACCTTTCAAGATGTTGTTACTCTTGATAGTGCACCTGTAGTGAGAAAGCTAAACGTATGGCATGGAAGAATATCGTATTTTGTTAAACAGAGTTGATGTATCTACTATAAGTATGGTTAAACGGCCTTCTGAGTCATAGCGATTGAGGGGAGGCTTAAGCCTCCCGGTAGACGACTTTGCTTTTCTTTTCGGTGTAATAAATACAATTGTCAGGAATATCATCAACGACAAAAGACATCGCTCCAATTGTCACGCCATTACCAATTGTAATGTTATCACCTATTATGCAACTATTCGCACCCACCGTAACGTTATCACCAATGGTGATTTTGTAGCTCTCATCATATTTTTCCGGGTGTTTAATCCCAATGGTGGTGTTTTGCCGTATTAAAAAAATTATATCCTATCTCGCAGACAGAACCTATCACAACACCATTATAATGAGCTATGCATAGCCCAGGTTTAATCTTCGCGCCTAACCCAATTTCAGTATTATATTTATGTATTAAACGCCTGTTTAGAAACTTTGCAATTTTCTTGCCTGACTTCCCTTTTTTTTCAAAAAAGATATGATGCTATACGCCACCAAAATAAAAAACGACGTTTCGGTTGACGCCAGATATGCCGAATTGCGCGAGGCCATGAGAATTTTTTGTCTTTACCGCCTATAACCTCAACCCTCAGGCACTCCTTCAAATTTTCCATGTCTACTGTAACCTCAACGTTTATTTCTTATTGATAAATCTATCCCCTACTAACCCTATGGTATCCGAAGTTATTTAAAGAAATCTATTTATTTCAACCTCGTCAATGTGGGTTATGTACAGTATTTAGTGTGAGGTGTTTGCATTAATTAAGTGAATAAAAAGTATAATATTGTAATCAATAGTGAAATATATTGACTTAACTTGTTAAGTTAACTTATTGGGTTTATATAAAGAAACCCAGGTGTGACAGTCTTTGAAGTGATATATCTTTATGAAATTTATAGGTTTTGTCAGCGCAGAGAAGCAGCGCGCTGAAGGGTTGCAGCGTTCGAGTCTCTGCGCTTCCGCCAGATTAAACAAGGGGTGACCGAAAGGTAGCCCCTTTGTTTTTGAGGCAAAGAAGATTCTCTGAAATGCTCATGAAGACGGTGGTGTATCCGTCTTTTTCGCCTGTAAGAACTGAATGCGTTGCAGGGCTTTATCCAGGCCGTTAACCGGCAACTGCAGTTCAATTTTCTCAGCACTCACTCCTGAATTCTTGCCTGTCAGCGTCCATTTACTCGCGTTCATCAGTATCTTCACCTGTTCTTTATCCCATTGAACAGGAACGACACACCCTTCCGGTAAACATGTACTGAATTTCAGTGCTTGCAGGGGCTTCTCGTCAGCAGACAGACTGATACCTTCTGTAAGCGCCAGCCCAAAGGGCAGGGTGAGTGTTCCGGTTAATGATGTCTCCGGGTCACCGCTCAGTTGTGCTGAGAGCACTCTGGCACCAGCGCGTGTCTGCACCTGCAGTGCAGAGCATACTGTCCCTGCTGTGTCCGTATTTTCCTGACAGACAACCATCCAGTTTCCATAACGCTCCTGAAGCACCACTGCATCGGCACCATCAGGCAAAACTGCCTGAGCCTGAAATCCCGAAGACAGACAAATCAATGCCGCTGCGGCTAATAAACGTTTCATTCGTTCCTCTTTTTTATATTGTCGTCACCCTGATCCGGGATAACAGAACCTGGCCTGGAGCCGGTCATTCCGGCTCCAGGCCCTCGGCGGCTGACTGTCTGTGATTTACCAGTTGTATTTCACCCCCCAGCATACCCTGAGTATCGCTGTAGCCCTTGTCACCCATTTGCACCCCCCACACTGCCCCAGACGCTCAGGCGGTCGTTCAGTTTGCCTTCCACGCCGGTGCGGACTTCGCCCAGGTTGCGGGCACCGTCACGACTCACCGTCGTACCGTCCATCTTCACGCCAAAGGATTCGGTATTGTGGATCCAGTTCACTTCTACGAATGGCTGGAAGGTACGCTGTTTGCCGTCATCCATTTTGTGGTGACTGTTCAGGTACGTTCTTACCCCGAGGCGGGTCTGGATATTGCCGTCGCCCTGTGTTTCGATGCGGGTACCGTCGTGCCGGGTGTGCGCGTTATCCTTCACGCCCATCCAGGTGATCTGCGCCTGCGGCTGTACATACCAGGTATTGAGCGTGCCCTCGCTGCCCCAGAACTCACCGGCTTTCAGGGTGTAACCGGCTTCCAGCGAAGCGGTTAGTCCTTTGGATTTGTAGCTGTCGCTCTCACGGTTATCCGCTTCCACCGTGTTGTCGAACCAGTTGTAGAGCATCCAGCTGTCCACGTACATGCCGGTTTTGTCCGCGTCGTTCTGGTACCAGGTGCCGTACAGACCGGCGCTGTAGCCGCTGACACGTCCGTCGGAACCGTATCCGGCACGATCGCTGCGGGTGTGACTGCGCTCATTGGCATAGCCTCCCATCACGCCCAGATGCCAGCGGTCCAGACCATCGGCACTCCACTGGGCGATATCGCCACCGAGCTGCAGCACATAGCGGTTGCTCTGCGTTTTCAGTTGCCCGCTGCCAGCAGAAGAACGTTCGTGACCGCCGACGTGGCGCATCCACAGGCTGCTGACATTGCCGTCACCGTTACGCAGGGCGTCGGTGTACTGCGGTTCACCGAGACGGTCATGCAGGCGGTGGTTAAACAGGGTGTTGGCCGCCGCGATGTTGCTGATATAGCTACCGGCTTCAGGGCGCAGCGCGTCCGGAGCCGTCGGGTCGACAACTGGCGGGTCCTGCGCGGGTACTGCGCCATTCCATTTGCTGGTCAGATACCAGTTCTTCGCCGCCTCACCGGTTCCTTTCGCCAGCGTATAGACATACGCCCCGGCTTCTACGCTACCATTCGTCAGCGCGAAGTTACCGGCTGAGTGGCCATCCACCTGCACCAGTTCAATGCCGTTTATTGTCTGCGCACCCGTACCGCCGACGTTATTCACGTCAACACGGGTGTTACCGCTGGTGTCACCGTGTACCGTCAGTTTATCCGTCGGTGAGTTGTCGCCGTTCAGAGTGGTGTTCAGCGACAACTGTCCGTCGCTGCCGGTGTAGTTACCGTTGACCACCAGCTGGTTGCCCGTTTTGCTGCCGGCAAGGTTCACCGTCCCGCTGTTGCTCAGGTTACCGCCCAGTGTCAGGAGAGCCGCCGCCGCAGATTCATGTCCGGGTAGGGCGTTCATGGCAATGAGTGTCCCACTGTTCATGACACTCCCTCCCACCAGACCCTGTCCGCCCAGCATGCCACCGGAGGCCACCGTGACCTCACCAGCACCCGCGCCACCCAGTACCGTGTCAGGTGAAGCCAGTACGATGGTGGCGCTGTCAGCCACTGCTACGCCAGCCGTCATGTCACTGTTTGTACTTTCCACCGTCAGGATACCGCCACTCACATTAAGCTGACCGCCCCCCGGTTATTTCTCCCTGTACGCGGCCACCCTGTGACAGATTCAGCGTCCCGTTATTCAGTGCCAGCGTTCCGTCCTGCAGGGTATTCAGTCGTCCGGCTGACTGGGTGGTGCCGTTAAGATCTGTTTTCGCACCGCTGTTAATCGTCAGCTTCGCGGTGGCACCCAGCGCACCGTCCACATCCGTGCGCAGGGTTCCGCTCACCACGGTAGTGTCACCGGTGTAGTCGTTACTGCTGTTGGAGAGTGACAGCACATCATCGCCCGTGGTACTGATGGCAAGATTACCGCTTCCCGTGATGCGGGCAGACTGGTCTGCGGCAGCGGCGGTGGCACCCGGTGTCCCGTCGAGCGTCAGGGTCTGGTTCTGCAGGATCTCCAGCTCTTTCAGACCGTAGTTGACATAAAGGCCATCCTGGCTGCCGGTAGTCCCGGTGGTGGTCACGCGGAAATCCCAGGTACCTTTAGCCACTGTGTTGCCACCCTGGGCGATATCCACCTCCGTGGCGTCGCTGATGGTATTGCCATTCTGATCATGCAGCATCAGGTTTCCACCACTACCGGTAACCTGAGCGGCGCTGGCCAACTCAAGCTTGACGTTCGCCTCATCCTGGGTCATCAGGGACGCCCGGGTGTCGGTCTCATGGTCAGGAACATAGGTTTCAGGAAGGAGAATCTGCACCGTGCCGTTACCGGTTGCATCCAGCGTGCCGGCGGTTATATGGCTGTCAGCCATTTTCCCATCAGGCGCCGTCGCGTTAAATACCATCTCACCCCCGGCAAAGGCGAGGCCACCGACGGTCTGTTCCCCGTCTGCCACCGTAGTGATACTGCCGACATTCGCTTTCAGAATGGCGCTGGTCAGGGCAGAGGTGTTCACGCCACTCAGTTCCAGTGTCGCATTGTTCAGGTCAACGGTTCCGGTAAAGGCGTTGCCTGCTGTTGATGAAAAGTTAAATGCCCCGTCTGCGGTATCCACCTTCAGCACACCGGCACCGGTCAGGACATTCTGCAGGGTGAAAGCGCCTGCGCTGGCGAGGTCAATCAGCCCGTTGTCTTTCAGGGTGGCTGCCGCTGGCAGTGTGGCGTCAGTGACGTGCAGCGTGCTGCCGGTCTGTACATCGTATGTACCGGTAAACGAACTGCCGGTGTCCGTGACCGTCACATCCGCATTGCTGGTCAGGGCCACCGTACCGGCACCGGTGACCCGGCTGTCCAGGTCACCGTTAAAGGCATCCAGTGAGAGGATACCGGTGTTATGAGTACTGACCGTTGCTGTTCCTGTGTTCTCCGTCCCGGAAGCATGCAGTCGGGTCCCATCTGTAACATCCCAGGTCCCGGTAAACAGGCGGTTATCCGCTGTCGCCATCACATCCGTTGCGTTATTCAGCGATACGATCCCCTGTCCGCTGAGACGGTTCGCGAGCGACCCCGTCACACCGTCCAGCATCAGGGTGCCGTTATCCTTAATATCACCGTTACCTGCGCCCTGTGCATCATTCATCACCACTTGCGCGCCATTGCTGATGGTGGTCGTCGCACTCAGACCGCTGTTGGCACCGTCAATCGTCAGCGTGCCGCCGGTGACATTCAGACTACCGGCACCGGTCAGGCTGCCGTTGCTGTAACCGCCACTGGTCAGGTTCAGCATACCGCCGTTAATGTTGAGGACGGAATCGACATCACCCGCCAGTTGACCGGCAGTTTGCTCAGTACCGTTCAGGTCAGCCTTCGCAGTGCTGTAGATATGCAACTCACCGGTATCACCCAGCGCGCCGTCTGCATCCGTCCGTAATGTCCCGGCCTGAACCAGCGTGGTCCCGCTGTAGTCGTTAAGACCATTTGACAGGGAAACCAGTCCGTCGGTACTGATGGCAAGGTTACCCGTCCCGGAGATTTTCGCCGACATGTCCGCATCTGCACCGATGGCGCCCGCGAACTCAGCCAGCGTCAGGGTCTGACCCGCACGGATATCCACTTCCTTCAGGCCGTAGTTCACATACAGACCGTCTCCTGGCGCGGTGGTCAGACGGATACCGTACTGACCATCAGCCACAACCGTGCCGTTCTGCGCGATGGCAATACTCTCGTCGGTGCCAATAGCATTCCCGTTCTGGTCGGTGAGCGTCAGGGCGCCGCCGGAGCCAATGACCGTATCGGCCTGGACAAGCTGAATCGCCGGTCTCGTATCATCCTGCTGCAGCAGGTTCAGACGGGTGTCCGGGTCGGCCGTCAGAGCCGGGTCATTCCACGGGTCCGTTAGTGTCACCTGAACGTTACCGGTGCCGCTCGCCTGAAGGTCACGACCGTTACGGCTGAAGGTGCCTGCACCGGCAACCAGCGTTCCCGTCTGAAGCACGCCGTCAGACAGGGCTGCACCTGGCAGGGAAATATCCAGCGCCAGCGTACCGCCGTTGAAAGCCAGTCCGTCGGTATGCTGAACCCCGCCGCTTACCATCGTGGTGTTGCCGGTACTGGTCATCAGCATGGCCTGTGTCAGCGCCGCGGCGTTATCCCCGGACAGGGCGAAGGTGCTGTTTTGCAGATCCGCTGTGCCCGTAAAGGCCGTTCCGGCTGAAGAGGCAAATGAAAAGATGTCGTCCGCAGACGCCAGGTCCACACTCAGCAGGCCGCTGCCGGTGAGCACATTACTGAACGTGAAATTACCTGTACCGTCGGTTGTGGCACCGGCCACGTCCAGCGTTCCTGGCGCGGCAATGTTCACTGTGCTGGTGCCGAGCCCCGTATTGCCTGTGGTGGACTGTGAGGTGGTGGTGAGCGTGCCGCCGTTAATCTGGGTGGCACCGCTGAAGGTGTTCTCTTTGCTCAGGACTGTATGGCCTGCGTCCTGCATCACCGTACCGTTGCCGGTAATCAGCGGAGTGAACTGGTAACCGCCCGCCGTGGTCGGGTCCGTCTTGGTATGGTTAAAGACCAGCGTGGCGCTGCCGGCCCCCATGTTCACACTGTCAGCGCCGGAGATAAACCCGGCACCTGCTGCCGACTCACCATGAGCCGCACCAATGTTGAGCGTACCGGTACTGCCAGCCTGCATCGCCAGCTCCACCGGATTGTTGGTATCCAGCGTACCGCTGTTGCTCAGGGTGAGGGTGCCGGTGCCTGCCATCCCCAGGTAAACGAGCGGGGATCGAAGCAGGGAGCCCGCGCCGTCCACCGTGATAGTGCCGTTGGTGGTCGCCAGCGCCCCGACGCCGGTGACGGTTTGCTCACTGACTACGCCTCCGTTACGGATATTCACGAAGCCGGTTCCTGCCTGCCCGACGGCCAGGCCAACCACACCGTTCTGGATAAGCGTCGAACCCGGCCCCTCCACATTCAGGACTCCGGTGCCGGCCCCAGGTTGGGCTGGGCCATTCAGTCCCCCAAGGATGAGACCGTTATTACTGTTTACAGTCCCTCCCTCAGTGATATTCAGTGTGCCGTTACCATACTGCCCTATGACCGCCAGACCATCTATATCCAGATGACCCGTCTGACTGACGTTAATCACACCCGTACCGCCGGCTTGCGCGCCAGCCGTAATATCATCAGCAGTGACGCTACCGCCAGCGGTAATCGTGAGCGTCCCGGTTCCTGCATCGCCCACAATCAACGGGGACAGGGTGCTGCCATCAATAGTCCACTGTCCGCCACTGCTGACAGTGACAGTGCCGTTACTGCCAGCATATTGCCCAAGCGAGCCGCCTTTTGATGTCATCAGGCCGCCGTTACGGACCTGTACGTCACCGGTACCCATATACCCCACGGCCCAGAAGGGGCCTGAAGCGACTCCGGTATTCAGTACGGCATCAGTACCGTCTACAAGGACAGTACCTTCACCTCCGGCACTTACCCCGACCGCGAAGCTGTCTGTGTTTACCGTACCACCCGCATTGATATTCAGAGAGCCGGTTCCCGCATCGCCAACCTCAATGAGGTTCGTGCTGTCGTTCCACACCGCACCGGAACTGACATTAACCGTGCCATTCCCCCCCGGCTGATTTGCCCAGGGAAGCATAACCACTCTGCAGTAACGCGCCATCAGTGAGCGTTACGGTACCGCTACCTGAGCCCCCCACAATCAGGCTGTTAGAAATCCACTGAGAATTCGCTCCTTCCACCGTGGCAGTGCCGTTACCGCCTGCTCCTGCCCCGATTGTACTGATATTAGTGACACTGACTTTGCCACCATTCGTGATCTCCAGTGAGCCCGTACCGGACTGGCCTACCGTCAGGTCAGCGGTATTCAGTACTGAGTCCTGGCCGTCAACCGTCACGGAGCCATCGCCGGTTGCGGCATTCCCCAGAATAGCGGAAGAAGACTCAACGACACCGCCGTCATGAATATTGATAGCGCCGGTTGCAGCATTGCCCACCATGAGGCTGGCGCTCTGTCCCGCCGCTAATGCAGTGCTGTCCCACACGGCACCGTTACTGACATCCACCGAACCGTTACCGGCTCCGGTATTACCGACAAAGCCGCCCACGCTGGTCACTACGGCATCGTTCGTCAGGGTCATGGTTCCGTTACCAGCGGCCCCTGTGGTCAGACTACCGGTCAGGTTCCACTGCGAACCCGCACCGTCGACTGTCACGGTACCGGTACTGCCTGCGCCACTGCCTGTGATGCCGGTGCCGGTTGTATTCACCACACCACCTTCAGTAATGGCGAGCGTTCCCTGACCACTGGCGCCTGTAGTCAGCGATGTCGTGTTCATCACGGCATTCACACCGCTGACATTTACCGTACCTGTACCCGCCGCGGCGTTACCGATCGTGGTGTTACCTGCCGTCACTGTACCGGTCGTGTTGACATTAAGGATGCCTGTACCCGCATCACCGACCTTCAGCGCGCCGATACCGTTATTCCACAGACTACCCGAGCTGATATTCACCGTACCGGTTCCGGTTTCGGTACTGCCCACGATGCCGCCGTTGCTGGTGACGCTGGCGCTATTTGTCAGCGCCATCGTGCCGGTTCCTGCCGCGCCCGAAGTCAGGACGCCGGTCAGGTTCCACTGAGAATTCGCGCCATCAACGGTAACTGCACCGCTACCGTCTGCGGCGTTGCCGATGGTGCCCGTGCCGGTACTGTTCACAACGCCGCTGTCAGTGATGGTGAGTTCACCCTCGCCATTCACCCCCATTATCAGTGCTGCAGTATTCAGTACGGCATCTTCACCCTCCACATTTACAGTACCCACACCGGTCGCCGCATAGCCTATATTGGCATTGCCAGCCGTAACGGTAGCGGTGGTGTTGATATTGAGAGTCCCGGTGCCGCCACTGCCCACCGTCAGCGTTTGTCCGGCGCCAGCAGCATTCACTAGATTCCACTGGCCGTCGCTGCTGACATCGACAACACCTGTACTTCCTGTCGTACCCCCGATAACGCCCGCACCGATACTGTCCACCTCGCCGCTATCCGTAATGGTGAGCGTACCTGTACCATTACCGCCTGCAGTCAGGGCGATCGTGTTCAGCACAGCGTCTGTTCCGTTCACACTCACCGTGCCCATACCGGTTGCACTACCGCCAATGGTTGTATTACCCGCGGTAACCGTACCTGTGGTATTGACATTAAGTGTGCCCGTACCACTGCTGCCCACCGTCAGGGCCTGTCTGGCTCCGCCAGCATTCATGAGGTTCCATTGAGAATGACTGCTGACATTCACCGTGCCAACGCCATCCCCGATGACCGAAGCATTACCCGTAAGGGAGCCTCTGTTACCTAATATGCCGGCACCACTACTGTTCACGGTGCCGCTATTGGTTATATTAAGTGTGCCCTGTTCACGGTCTCCAACGGCCAGTGTGGTGGTGTTCAGTTCAGCACCGACGCCATCAACATTTGCGATGCCGGAACCAATATCAGAATAATAGGGTACGCCAATGCTGGTGCTTCCTGCGGTAACCGCGCTCAGGGTATTGACATTGAGGGTACCCGTACCGCCAGCACCTACGTTCAGCCCCTGGAGTACGCCGCTGGCGTTAATGGCATTCACTCTGGCGCCGCCACTCACATCAAATGTGCCTGTACTGCCTTCCTGTGCGCCAACCGAAATGACGCTACGGGAAGTCATCTGCGCGCCATCCGTTAACGTCACGGCACCCGTACCCTGAAATCCTATGTTCGTCTGAAATCTCGTAAGCCAGGTGGAACCATTACCTTCTACCGTAACGCTGGCGATATCCGTCGCAAGCCTGCCAATGTTAATGGTATAGGTACTCAATGCCCCGCCATTAGTGACCTGTATGGCGGTAGGGTCTGCCGGGTTTTTACCTTCCATGTAAAAGGTTCCGCTCGTGACGAGACTGGATCCTGTGCCATCAATCGTTATGAGAGTTCGGGAGGTCGCGTCATTAGCCCGCATTTGACCACCTGACGGTAAATTGACGACACCTCCGTTTGTAATGGCAATGGTGGGAGTAGTGCCGGTAATGGTCCCCATGAAAAAGTTGCCACTGTCCGTCCATACGGAACCAGCACCGTCCACCGTCACCGTACCATTGATCGTATCGCCGGAACTGCCGTGAGTGACGACATTGCCTCCGTTGCTAACAGCCATTAAGCCGCCGTCATTCACGGTAAAATTTCCGGAGGTCAGTTTAGAATCTATGCCGTCGACCATGAGCGTGCCGCCGCTGCTTACATTGGTTGGGCTAAGATTATTTAAGCCAATGACTTGCCCGCCATCGGTGATAGCGAGGTCGCCATCAATCAGCAGGCCACCGTTTCCGTATGACAAACTGGAACCTGTACCCTCAATAGTGGCTTTACTGCCAGCACCTACTGACGTACCGCTATTACCGGTAATCACTGAACTCCCCCCCGGAGATGTTCAGCGTGCCCGTGCCTGCGCTGCCCACAATCAGCTTTTGTCCCGATAAATTCCACTGGCTGCCGCCGCTGACATCAACCACACCTTTGCTGCCTGCCAGTAATCCAATCGTGCTGCCGGCAGTGCTGTTTACAACACCACCGTTCGTAATGGTTAACATCCCCTCACCGGCATGTCCCACTGTCATGGAAACCGTGTTCAGTACCGAGCCTATGCCGTCTACCGTGATGGTTCCTGAGCTTCCGGCTGACAATCCAGCCGTACTGGCACCACCCGTGACGGTGCCACCATTACTGATGGTGAGCTCTCCCGTCCCGCCACTGATACCGCCCACAATAATGTTTCCGCCATCTGCATAAGGATTATCCTGGGTGATGGTCAGATTAGGGGTGCCCAGACTGCTGTCCACGACCAGCTCAGCAAAAGAGGTACCGGGCAGGGCCATCAATACCAGTAGAGAAAGCACACGCAGTCGTGAAGGAAGAGGGTCCGCAAAGAGGGTATTCTTTAAGCAGGGAAGAGGGGAGCTCGTCTGGCTGACGGATGAAACCTGATGTTTCCCGTTCACCAGTTCAGAGCAGACCTGGAAGACCCGTAGTGTGTGGTTCCAGATAACACGATAGATTTTGTTCATTGCAGCAACCTCTTACGCCGCATCAGTACGGGGTGTTGGAATTCCACATTTACCCTGAATTCTTTAATGGTCTTCACAACGTGATGACCGGGTATTCGTACTTACCGCGAGCAATTCATTAACTTTCCTGGTGAATTTGACCTGAGCAATTCTGTACTCCGGCAGATATGTATTAACCGGATTGGCCTGCATATCGATATATGTTTTATGCATGTTGCGCGCTCATTAATTGTTCAAATCTGTCTGGTGTCGTTGTTTATTTTTTTTGTAAAAAAATAGGAATATTCGCGTCCCTTCGCTGAGTGACAGGAAATACCAACCTTTTCAGTAATATTTTCTGAAAGGCATTTTAGAAAAATGGATAATGACAAAGAATGAGGTGGTTTATTTACTCTCCCCGTTAACAGCTGATACGGATAAATAAAGAACAGGCAGATTGCGTGGTAATTTTCCGGTTCTTATTCTGTTGTCTAATCTCTTGATACTTAAACGCTATCACTGGCGAAGCCTTGACGCTACGCAAAAAAAATTAACATAATGGAGACATTGGTATTGTCTGATAGTCTCTGAAAGGTAAACAATTTCAGGGCAAACCCGGCAATATTTCTGAAGCTCTCCAGACTGGCTTCCAGCAGGTATCTTTAGATATAAAGTGGCTACTGGATAACCTTCTGTCATTTTTTAAGCTCAGTGTTGCATTGCGTAAAAAGCCAGTCAATATGCCGGGTTCTTGCCTCGGGAGCACTTACATTTGCGGCTGAATGAGGGATGAGCATAAAATCTTAGATTCACTTATTCAAAGATCTTGTTTTATCCGGTATTAATTCTAAAGACTTCTCTGCATTCCAGGATATTTATATTCAGCGATAAGAATTTTAGACGTTATATTAGCCCCGCTAATTATTTCCCGGATAGCACGTTTTGTTAATTGCAGGGGGCTGAAAAAAAAGATTTTCAATATCCCATTGAATTTAATAATTATTTTGTTTAACTGCGGATTAGGGGAGCTCGCCATGCTACTGGTTCGGAGGACTCGGCTTTTCGGAAAGGATGTCGGGCAAGAGACAGTCTGGTGAGACGCTCATTCAACGCTTGCCTGTCTGTCAGCAATGAAGAGCGTGCCAGTGAATCGACAACGCGATCCACTGGCGAGAGGGGAATTAAAGAACCATGCTGGCGAGCAGAATAAATATCAGTCCGCAGATGGATAACAGCGTGGACATCAGCGTCCAGGACAATAGTGTCTCTTTGGTGGTCAGGCCGAAGAAGTCTTTAATCATCCAGAAGCTGGCATCGTTGACGTGGGAACAGATACAGGAGCCTGCCCCGGTGGCCAGCGTAATCAACGCCAGGTTAGTACCGGGATGCACCGCCAGCAGCGGGATAACCAGTCCGGCGGTAGAGATTGCCGCAACGGTGGCAGAACCCAGACAAATACGCAGGAACGCGGCAACGCCCCAGGCCATCAGAATCGGATTAATATCCATACCTGATACCAGCGTCGAAATGTACTGTCCCACGCCAGAATCGATGAGCACCTGCTTGAATGCGCCGCCGCCGCCGATAATCAGCAACAGCCCGGCGATACCCGCAATGGCTTTCCCACAGGAATCCATCAGTTCAGGAATTGTCTTTCCGCGCCCCAGACCCATGGTATAAATCGCGAACAGCAGCGAGATCAGCATCGCAATCGTCGAGTTGCCTAAGAACAGCAATACGTTATAGAACGTGCCGGATTCCGCGGCGTTTTTAGCATGAGTCATCTGGATAATGGTGACGACCGCCATCAGGATCACCGGTAGCATCGCCGTGAGAAAACTGATGCCAAAGCCGGGCATTTCGTTTTCGCTGAACCGGCGGGTTGAACCGAGGGAGGCAATATTTCCTTCTTTTTTAAACGCGTCAGGAATAATCCGCTGACAGAATTTATTCAATATCGGCCCGCAAAGAATAAAGGTCGGAATGCCGACAATAATGCCGTAGATCAATACCAGTCCTACATCTGCACCATATTCACGGGCGATGACGGTTGGGCCGGGGTGGGGGGGGTAAAAATCCATGTGCGACCAGCAAACCGGAAAGCATGGGGACACACATATACATGGGCGATATTTTTGCTTCGCGAGCAATGGCGAATAAAATAGGGACCAGAAGAATTAAGCCAACTTCGAAAAAAAGCGCAATACCGACGATAAAGGCTGAACAGACGACCGCCCAGTCAAGTCGCTTTTTTACCGAAATAATTCAGCATGGTCAGAGCGATTCGCTGCGCGCCACCCGCGTCAGCGAGTAAGCGGCCGAGCATGACGCCAAAGCCAAATATCAGACCAATATGGCCCAGCGTACCGCCAAGACCGGATTCGACCGAGGTGACGACTTTATTCAGATCCATTCCACTGGCGATGGCGACAACAATCGAGACAATAATTAAAGAGACAAAGGTATTGAGTTTAATTTTTATAGTTAAAAGCAGGAGTAAAGCAATCCCTGCCACAACGATAATTAGCGGCATAACGTCCTCTCATTGTAGGGTTGCGACCTCTCATAGCCCGGCTACGCAAAATATAAATACTGCGTAGCGGAGTTATTCAGTGGTCTGGATATTATTATTTTTGCTTTAAGGTGTTATTTAGGTAATCGCTCAGGGCCGCGCCGATTTTATTTACATCGTAAATACAGCCCGTCCATGTTCCGCCGCTCACAGCCTGGAGCATCGCCCAAAGCCGGGTATCATCTGGCAGTTCAGGGTCAGGAAGTAAATCCTGATGGCTGGGTCTGGCGTTTAATATTGCGGTAGCGTCCTCCCGTGAAGGTAATGTTTCATCGTTACGGGTTCCGAGGAAATTGACTTCGCCCTGTAGCTCGCGGCAATCAATTCTAATTTCAATAATATCCCCGGTGCGTAATTTACTGATTGGCCCTCCGGCCAGGGCTTCTGGTCCTACATGGCCAATACATGCGCCAGTCGAAACGCCCGAGAAACGTGCATCCGTGATCAGTGAAACATGCTTCCCGTATGACAGATGCTTCAGGGCGCTGGTGACCTGGTAGGTTTCTTCCATCCCGGTGCCGGAAGGGCCAACGCCGATAATGACCAGAATGTCGCCTGCTTTAATCTTGTCGTGCTTGATATCGTAAATTGCGGTTTTCTCGGACAGATAAACCTTCGCCACGCCTTTATGGTAATAGATACCCTGATCATCAATTACCGAGGGGTCAATGGCGGTAGACTTGATCACCGATCCTTGCGGGGCAATATTGCCCACCGGGAAGGTGATCGTTGAGGTGAGACCACGCTCTTTCGCCCGCTGTGGCGACATGATTACCTCGTCGGCGTCGATCTGTTCCTGGTCGCGCAGAAGCTGTTTGAATCGCTGCCGCCGTTCGGAGTGCTCCCACCAGTCGAGGTTCTCCTTCAGAGTGCTGCCGGTGACGGTCATCACGTCTTCATGCAGCAATCCGAGGTTGCGCAGATGCAACATCACTTCCGGCACACCGCCCGCCATGAAGGCATTCACCGTCGGGTGATAAACCGGACCATTAGGGAGTACGCTCACCAGTCGGGGCACACGCTTATTGATGCGGATCCAGTCGTCCACGGTCGGGATATGACAGCCGGCCTGATGGGCAATCGCCGGGATGTGCAGCAGCAGGTTTGTTGAACCGCCGAACGCCGCATGAACCGTCATCGCATTCTCAATCGCTTTATCCGTGAGGATTTCCCGGGTGGTGATACCTTGTTTGCACAAGTTCAATGCCGCCCTTGCGGAGGCTCTGGCGATCTCTTGCCACACTGGCTCACCGGAAGGGGCCAGCGCAGAGTGCGGGATAGCCAGCCCCAGTCCTTCGGCGACCACTTGCGATGTCCCGGCGGTGCCCAGAAACTGACAGCCGCCGCCGGAGGAGGCACAGGCCTTACAGCCAGCGCGACGAGCGTCCTGTAGCGATAACTCGCCATTGGCGAAGCGTGCGCCGATGGTCTGCACTTTGCCGTTATCTTCTCCATCCTTCGCGGGCAGCGTCGCGCCACCGGGTACCAGCACTGTCGCTTTGTCATGCTGCGCGGCGAGGGCCATCATGGTGGCCGGGAGCCCCTTATCACAACTCGCCACGCCAATGACGGCTTTCGCATCGGGCAGGGAGCGAATAAGGCGGCGCATCACCATTGCGGCGTCATTGCGGTACGGCAGTGAGTCAAACATTCCCGTTGTACCCTGAGTGCGTCCGTCGCAGGGATCGGAAACATAGACGGCGTAGGGCAGGGCGCGGTTCGCTTTGATCACTTCCGCCGCCGCCTTCATCTGGATGTCCAGCTCGTAGTGGCCCTGATGCAGCGCCAGCGCGATGGGCTTACCGTCTTCTCCGCGTAGCCCTCCCAGCGTGCTGAGCAGCAAAATGCCGTCCCGATCCAGCTCATCCGGAGACCAGCCCATTCCGGCATTCATCGTCATCCCGAACAGGTCCCCGCTCGGGCGGTTGATGAGCATCTCCGCCGTGAGCGGCAGTTCTCCGTCAGGGCCATCAGCGTGCGTTCTGACGGTGTAGATATCGTGATTTTCGTCAGCAAAAATAGAGCGAACAGACATGATTTTCTCCTCAGTCCGATAAAATGCCCTGCGCAACCAGCAAAGCATGGACCTTTTCTTTGGCTTCGTCCGACACGTCAAGAATCGGCGGCAAGCAATACGTCTCCACCGGCAATCCCACGCACTGCATGCTGTATTTGATCAGTGAGACGAACGGCGTTTCCAGAGCATAAATCGCCGGCAGCTGCAGCAGCTTTTTATTCAGGGTGAAGGCGGTTGTCAGATCGCCCTCGCCCCAGGCGCGGTAGATACCCACAGAGAGCTCCGGAGCAAAGTTTGCACTGGCGGATATCGCGCCATCACCGCCCAGTTGCAGGGTGTTCAGTAAATGATCGTCGAAGCCGCAGAACACTGAAAATGAGGGGCGCACAGACTTAACGGTGTTGATCATCGTGCGCAGGTGGCCGACGCTGTCGATAGTGTCTTTGATCCCAACGATGTTCTCATTTTGCAGCGCCAGACGCTTCACGGTCTCCGGGGTTAAGTCCTGACCTGTCAGGTCAGGAAAGTTATACAGGATCACCGGCAGCGTGACGCTACGGGCGATCTGCTGGTAATAGTCGTCAAGATTTCGCGGCGCAACCTTCCAGTAATAGGGATTAATGGCAACGACGCCGTCAGCGCCGCAGGCCTGCGCATGTTGCGCCAGTTTGACCGCTTCGTCAGTGGAAGGTGAACCGACGCCAATCAATACCGGAACCCGCCCGCCGACAACGGCAACGGCCTCTTCGGCGAGTGCCATTCGCTGGGCGGTATTCATCTGGCTAAATTCGCCCCCCGGTGCCCAGATAAAACAGCCCGTCTACGCCTTTATTGATCAGGAAGTCGGCAACCTGACGCATTGCCGTTTTATCAAGGGTTCCGTCACGATGAAACGTGCTGGAGACCGGTGGAATTATGCCGCTGAATTTTCTCATTACCTCAGTTTCCTTTTCGTAAATACTCATTTTCGTTTCTGTAGCCCAGCCCATAGGATATTTGGCCGGCGCATTTGCGGAGCAATTCCAGATAGCCGTCGATCTTATTTCCTGAATAAACGACCGGATCGCCTGAAAGCGAAATTGCATAGTTAACGCGGTTATACATATTGAATACCGGCATACTTAAACAGACCGCGCCATAGGTTGATTCTTCGCTATCGATCGCCCATCCCCGAAGTCGCGTTTTTTGCAATTCTTCCAGAAATAACTTTTTTATCGGTAAACGTATTGCGTGTGTGTGGCGTCAGTGTGATCGCGTCTAAAAAATAATCCAGCTCTTCCCGCGTTTTCCAGGCTAATAACGCCTTACCCAGCGCGGTGATATGTAATTCCAGTTTTTTACCAATCCAGCTCTTGCTTGTTGGCACTGAGTCCGGACTCTCAATTTTGTCGAGATAAATCGCAGAATAGCTCTCCATTGCTCCCAGATGGCAGACCAGACCGCTTTTCAGCGACAACTCCTGCATGGGCCGCTTCGTCACCTCAAAGATGTTTTGACGATGTAGCGCCTGACAACCCAGCTCATAGTTTTTTATTCCCAGCGAATAATGGCCGTTTTTATTTTTAATTAAAAAAGCCACACTCCACCATGACATTCAATAAATTGAGCAGGCTGCTTTTGGGATACTGAAATTCTTTTAATAATTCCATATAACTCGCCACGCCGACCCACGCGATGTGGGTGAGTATTTTTTCGGCACGGACTAATGAATTACACCCTTTGCGAACCATCGTGAAACCCTCTTGCTGGTAGAATAAATATTATCGGCATTGCCAGGATCAAAATAGACCTTGTTCAACATGCTGAACCGTAATGCGGTAATTAAATGTGATCGCGTGCGCATTTTAAGGTGCAGTATTATCTCACGGCCATTACGCTGAATCGGAATACCTGAAAATGAAAAGACGACAGGACGTCGTGGCATGATAGAGTGGAAGTGCACAAAAAATAATTCGAGGTTTGCACGATGCAACAAATTGATTTCTACATGATCGATGCCTTCAGTACCACGACCTTTGGCGGCAATGCCGCGGCAGTATGCCCGCTAACCGAATGGTTGCCCGGTGAGACATTACTGAAGATGTCTAAACAGCATAACCAGTCAGAAACGGCTTTTTTTGTCCCAAATGAAAACGGCTTCGAGTTGCGCTGGTTTACCACGCAGGGCGAAATCAATCTGTGCGGGCATGCTACCCTCGCAGCCGCGCATGTCATCTTTGAGCATCTGAATTTTCCGGGCGACATTATCCATTTTACTACCCGGTTTGTTGGCCCACTGAAAGTCACCCGCAGCGGTGAATGGTTGACACTGGATTTTCCGGCCTGGGAAAGCGAGCCCGTCACGCCGCCGCCTTTACTTCTGAATGCGTTGGGTATCACAGAATATAAAGAAGTGCGCGTGGCGCGTGATTACCTTGTGGTGCTGGATAATCAGCAGCAGGTTGACGCGCTGCGCCCGAATATCAACGCTATGCTCCCGCTGGGAAAAATGGTTTGTGTCACCGCGCCGGGCGAAGGGAAATACGATTTTGTCAGCCGTTTCTTCTGTCCTGGAGAAGCCGTCGCGGAGGACCCCGTCACCGGTTCAGCGCATAGTATGCTCATTCCTTACTGGGCGAAAAAACTGAACAAAACGGAGATGCTGGCGTATCAGGGAGCCGAACGCGGTGGGGAGTTACGCTGTCAGAATGTCGGGGAGCGTGTTCATATCGGTGGACAGGCAACCACGTATCTGCTGGGTAAGGTCTTGTTGCGCCAGAACTCGCGGTGATGACGATTTGATATTTATCCTTTCTGATGCGGTTCGCGCTGATGCAATCAGACGTGAGCTGATGAGGAAAGGGTGAAATTAATTTCCTGGTGGGATATCGGGTCCCACTGAGATCTTGTTAATATATGTCGCCATCAGCGTCCTGAAATCGATGTAATTTTTACAGTTTTATAACCGAAAATTCCGAAATATCAGTGTTTGCATGAAGTAAAAATTAGCAAGTCTACAATGCCATAAATGTTAATTAACCTGATGACAACAGCGCGGTTTATTTTATCTTATTGAATTTATTTATTTATTCTCTTTATATGTATATTTTATGATATCGGAGAAAGGCGTTTTATATAAAATTCTGAGTATTTTGTTCATTGTGCAGGACGCTGCTTTTTCGTGCGCTGACGATAATATATGAGTTAAAATAATTATCAATTTATTGTTAGTCGCCCACAATAAATAGCTGGATGATCGCTGGCGTTTGACGTAACCCTTAAGGAAAAGGATATCAATGCTAATGGACTATACATCTATACTTCGTTGTTTTAGAAAAAGTTGCCATATTTCTGCTATTGCATTAGCCGTCAGCGCTGCCCTGGCATCGTCTCAGGTTCATGCGGCGGTGACCACAACGGTCATCGCCGCGAGTGGGCAGGATATTACTTTAACCACCGGTGAGCAGCACACTACTGATGATCGGTTGGTTTTAAGCGCTTCAAATACGGGGACGATTAGGGGGGGAAGATGTGCTTCTCTCTACCACTTACCGCAACAGTGGTCGGTCCGTTATTGCCGCTTATGCCGGGGGGACAGGTTATTCTCAAAGGGGCAACGATAAATCATTTAAATGCTATGACGGGTTTTGACCCTGACCGTACGCAAGCTATTCAGGCATATGGTCTGGGTTCGCTTGTTGATATTTCTGACTCCAGAATAGAGAGCTTCAATTATATTGCGCAATTATCGGATGGTGCGACGGCCAGGTTCCATAATACGGAGATGATTGCGCATATGCATGGATTGACCGCTAAGGATATTGGCACAAGCATTCTTGTGACGGATTCTGATATCACATTCCTTGGCCAGTCGACCGGTTTCAATGCCCGCAATGGTGCACAAATCACTGCCCGGAATACCTATATTCATGGTGATGTCAGTTATGGCTCGGCGGTATCCTGGGATTCAAATTATGCGGTACCCAACCAGACGCTGGCGTCCAAAGGCATTTATGATCAGGTTACTATCGAAACGCAACGCAATAACAACGTGGGTTACGGTATCTGGCAAATTGGTCGTTCCCAGATTTTGATGAACGATTCGCATATTATTACGGGTAATGACTCCAACTTATTGATAGTGTTTTATGTTCAGATAATGCCCGATGACTTTGTCATGCAGCTCCACCGATTTTGAGAACGACAGCGACTTCCGTCCCAGCCGTGCCAGGTGCTGCCTCAGATTCAGGTTATGCCGCTCAATTCGCTGCGTATATCGCTTGCTGATTACGTGCAGCTTTCCCTTCAGGCGGGATTCATACAGCGGCCAGCCATCCGTCATCCATATCACCACGTCAAAGGGTGACAGCAGGCTCATAAGACGCCCCAGCGTCGCCATAGTGCGTTCACCGAATACGTGCGCAACAACCGTCTTCCGGAGCCTGTCATACGCGTAAAACAGCCAGCGCTGGCGCGATTTAGCCCCGACATAGCCCCACTGTTCGTCCATTTCCGCGCAGACGATGACGTCACTGCCCGGCTGTATGCGCGAGGTTACCGACTGCGGCCTGAGTTTTTTAAGTGACGTAAAATCGTGTTGAGGCCAACGCCCATAATGCGGGCAGTTGCCCGGCATCCAACGCCATTCATGGCCATATCAATGATTTTCTGGTGCGTACCGGGTTGAGAAGCGGTGTAAGTGAACTGCAGTTGCCATGTTTTACGGCAGTGAGAGCAGAGATAGCGCTGATGTCCGGCGGTGCTTTTGCCGTTACGCACCACCCCGTCAGTAGCTGAACAGGAGGGACAGCTGATAGAAACAGAAGCCACTGGAGCACCTCAAAAACACCATCATACACTAAATCAGTAAGTTGGCAGCATCACCCAGGTCAGTAATAATATCATGTGTCACGCTCTCTGTTTTGACGGGGTGCGCATCTCACTCCTCTATTGATGCGAAGAAAACGACATCGCAGGCGGAGAGTCGTACTCTAAATTCGACGTCAACCCCCCTTGCTGGAGGATAAGGATATTTTTGGCAATGAAACCACGCTGGCGGTTTCTGAAGATGATATTCAGGCGGCACTGGCAGAGGATAATTTTCGTGTACCGTTGAATTCGGCAGTCATACTGGTTCAGTCTGGCAGTCGGGCACCAGAGACTGTCATGCAGCAGGAAATGAGCCGCTATTACACGATTGCGACGTTCTCAGGCATCCCGGACAGACAAAGAAAAGCGCTTTGCAATAAAGATAAAAGCAAAGACGAAAATCAGGACGCCGCGGTTGCTGAGAATACCAACTGGATGCAGGCGCTACGCTATGTTGCGGCGAAAGGGCATCAGAAAGCGATTATCGTTTATCAGGAGACATTGCAGTCCGGCAAATTTGACGCCGCGACCAAAAGCATGGTCTGGTCGGATTTTAAAACAGGGAAACAGCCTGACAGCACATCGCTACGCTATCTGGTGCGTTTCACGCTGGTGGATGTCGCGAGTGGCGATTGGGCCACCTGGTCACCCTCCAATTATGAGGAAAAGCTGCTAACCCCACAGCCAGGGCAGAAAAATAGCGCAGACGCCGTGACGGAACAGCAGATTGCGCAACTTAAGCAACAAACGTATGCCGCAATGGTTAAGGACCTGGTGGCGCGTTATCAGTAACAAACCGAGCTTACGGATGCTAGCTGCGGGCTGGACAACAGGTTCCGGCCTTCCTTTCCACACTGGCGCGGAGAAGACACGATCTTACGGTCTCAACGTACGGGCCGACTCTGTCAGCTAAAACCGCTCCTCAACTTACTCGCTCACATAGAGTGAATTACCCCGATAGCCGATCCGGTGTGAAAGCTCCAGCGCAGCGGCTGAGATCATTTTCCCCAGTTGCTCTATTTTTTGCCGATCGTCCTTCACTTTAGAAAATAAACTGGCGACGCTGATGGCTGCGCTAACACGTCCGTGGAGGTTGTACACCGGCGCTGCGAGGCAAAAGACTTCGCTGTTATGCTCTCTGTCATCGACCGCATAACCTTGCTGTCTGGCCTGGGCGAGTATAGACATAAACTGTGCTTCATCGGTGATGGTATACGGAGTAACCGGTTGCAGACCACCGGTTCGTTTTAATATTGCGCGTACCTCGTCATCGGGCAGAGTGGCGAGAATGGCTTTACCCAGCCCAGTACAGTACAGTGGGTTACTGGAGCCTATACGCGCCGAGGTTCTGACGGAATTGGGGCTTTCAATCTTGTCCAGGTACACCAGCTCATCTTTATTAAGAATCGCGAGGAAGGCCGTTTCGCCTGCGGTTTCAACCAGATTTTCCAGCGTGGCGTGGGCGACATCGCGAAAAGGCGTTCTGTCGAGATAGTGAGCGCCGGTCTGGAACAGTTTCATGCCCAGCCTGAACGTTTTCTGTTTTTCGCTGGTCTGTTCCAGATATCCTTTTTCCAGAAGGGTATACAGAATATCGAAAGTCGTACTTTTCGGGATGGCCAGAAATTTGCTGATCTCTGAAATGGTGAGATCTTCTTTGCTCTGCGCAATCAGCTCCATGATTTCCAGTGCCCGCGCGACAGAGCGGTTAATCTTCTCAGACACGTTCTTCCCTCACTGTAGTTTTAATGAGCCGCAGTATAGCCAGGCGGACTTCATGAACACAATGAAGGAAAAACGCGCAGGGCAATGCGCCGGGGTCATTTATCGCTGCTTGTTATCGCGAAAAGCCCGGATAAATGCCTCGCCCTGTCGGGTGATTTTCTCCCATTCGCCATCTCTTACCCACTGTTTGTTGGTCAGCGCACTGCCGACACCGACCGCAAACGCGCCCGCGCGGGCAAAGCTTGCTGTATTTTCAACCGTGATGCCACCCACTGGGATCAGCGCGAGATTATCCAGCGGTCCCTGGATCTCTTTCAGATAATTGATGCCCAGGCTGTTTGCTGGAAAAAGCTTCAGCAGATCCACACCAAGACGACAGGCCTGGAGGATTTCGGATGGTGTCATCACCGCCGGGATCATCAGTCGTTGCTTCTCATGAACCATAGAGATGACGTCGGGATTGAAATCGGGCGACAACACAAAATCAGCGCCAGCATCGATCACCAGTTGCGCCATCACGGGATTGATGACGGTACCGGCACCCACCTTCATCTTGTCTCCCATTTTCGTTTTTAGCGCAGTGATGCTTTCCAGATAACGCGTGGAATTGCACGTCACCTCTATCACCTCAACGCCACCTGCATATAACGCTTCAGCCAAAGGCAAAACAGATTCAGGCTCGATACCGCGCACGATGGCAATCACTCCGGTCTGTTCTATAGCGTGAATAACGCGATGTTTAATCATTGATAACCTCTGTAAAAAGTCAGGGAGATTTCCTCCCTGACGATATTATTCTTCTACTTTTACCGGCTCTTTTACGATGAACCAGTAACACAGTGCGGCACAGGCCGCGATGATCCCACCGCTGACGAAGGCCAGGGTGTAAGAGCCAGTAACATCAGCAATCAAGCCAGTGGCAAGGGGGGAGAGCGATCCAGCAAAATAGCCGCCGAAGTTCTGGATACTGCCGACTGACGCCACCATGGAGGAGGGGGCAACGTCGCCAGGCAGCGCCCAGCCGGTCGCGGAGAGCGCGGAAAGCAGCGCCATTGCAATAACCAGCAGCGCTAATGTGGCAAACAGACCATCCACCATCGGCACGGCAATGACCGCAATACCCGCGAGTAACGCAGAGATACTGATGGTGACGCGTTTTGCTTTCAGTGAGTCGGTAAAGATATTTTTATCGATTAACCATTTGGAGATATATCCACCCATAATGGCGCCGACAATACCGCCGAAATAAGGAATACTGGCATAGATCCCTAACTCTTTAAGCTGAATGTTCTGGGTTTTCATCAAATAAAGCGGCAGGAAGGTGGTGAAAATATTCATCATCCACACATAGCAAAACCAGCCTAATATCATTCCCCAGATGCAACGGTATTTGAATAAGCCGCCCCAACTGATTTTTTCTGCATCACCGGTCAGTTTTTCTGCGGTGCCACCGCCGCCTTCCTTGATATAATCCAGTTCTTCTTTAGTGATACTCGGGTGTTTTTCCGGCTGGTGATAAGCAAAAATAAAGAACACCACGAAGACCAGTCCAATTGCACCGGCAATATAAAATAAAGAACGCCAGCCAAAAGGCACGATAATGGCCACCAGAATCGGTGGAGCAATGGCTGGCCCCCATTTTGAGGCGGCATCCCAGAAGCCTGTAGCCAGCGCGCGCTCTTTCTTAGGGAACCACGAGGCCGTAATTTTGGCTGCGCCAGGCCAGCAGGGGGCTTCGGTAATGCCTAAAATTCCGCGTGCGAAAATCAGGGTCATCATATTGCTGCATGCCCCCGTCAGCATCGTGGCGCCGCTCCATAATGCGACGGCCCAACCATACACTTTCTTAGGGCCAAAGCGGTCAACCAGAAAACCGGCCGGGAGTTGGCACAATGCGTAAATTAACGCGAATACCGACCCCAGAAGCCCAATATCCGTGTTAGACAGATTCAGTTCTTTCATCATATCGGGCGCGGCGATAGATAAACTCGCGCGATCCAGATAGTTAATTATCCCGCCGATTAATAAGAGGAAAACAACAAACCATCTTTTACCGCCTCTTTTTTTTGACTACGGCACTTTCTTTTACGGTTGTGTTCATAACGTAAACCTTTATTTTTGTAGGGTACAAAGGAGTTAAATAATGTTTTTCCGTTTCGCCAACGCCAGTAATCCCTCTGCCGATAAGGATTTATTTTCTGGCGCGACGGTTATTTTTCCGTTAAACCACGGGTCATGATCGATTAAGGTGGCGAACGCGAATTTAAGAACCTCTTTACCGCACACCACAATGTGCGTATCCGGCGGACAGTCAAAGGCCCGACTGTTTTTGACGGCCTGAAGATCATCCTGCAAGACGGCGCCGAGCAGTACGTTCGCTTTCTGGTTCAGCGATAAGGAAGCAAACATGTCCAGCACGCGAACCGAGAAACAGGTGCGGGAAAGCCCGGTCTGCAGACACTGGCGGGCCCCTTGTAATAACGACGGACTGTCGATGTCGGTCGCGAATTGATGCTGCAACGAGCTGGCCAGGATCGTGTGCCGGGTAATCACTTCCAGAAGTTCACCGCCCATGGTGGTCACGCAGCCTTCGATGCGGTTCTGTGCATCAATTTTGACAAATTTGGAATGCGAACCCGGTAAAATAATCAGCGCGGGTCCACGGATATCAAGGCTACTGAATACGCCAATCGCTTCCGTTTCTTCGCCACGCATCATGTCCATCTGCTCGACATTATCGAGTGAAACGGCGTCTTTGTGATTACGTATGCCAGGAACAAACCAGATGGGTTCATCGCTAATCTCTGGCAGATGCGCGGGAGTCATGCCCTCCGCCAGTTCTTTTAATCCGGCTGGAGCGACAAGGTGGGGGGATCTCACATAAACCCACGTTGGAGGTAATCATCCCGGCGGAGAGGTAAATCACCTTCGCGTCGCAAAGGATGCCCGCTTTTTGCTTTACCTCCTGTACGGCGTCGCTGACTCCTTGCATCAACGTGGCCGTACTGCCAGTGATGGCGGTGTCCCGGACGCCTGCGGAACGCGCGGCTTCAGCCAGTAATGTTCCGTCCTGCCAGGCGCAGACGCGGGTATTGGTGGTCCCGGTATCGATGGTAATAATGATCATCTTGTTTTCACCTTACTGCGGGTTATTTTGTATTGCGCGGGCGATGGCGCTCGCTCCGGTTATTGCCAGCATATCGATACTTTCCGCATCGGAAATAATGTGGAAGCGAGCATTACGTTCTGCATAATGTGAAAAGATATGTTGGTATAAGGCGCAACGTGACGCATTTCCGATGAGGTAGACGTCACCGTTCAGATTAAATCCCTGGTGTTGGGCATCTGACAGCAGTTTGAGATCGTCACAGGCCATCGCGCTTTCAAGAAATAACTTTCTTTGCGCCGCCGTACTGGGTAAAGAAAATTGTAAGAAGCGCGTCATTAATACGGTACGAAGGAAACCGCTTTGCGTAATAGAGCGGTACGCCGCCTCAATAACCATTTCATCTAACTTGGCGTCTTCGGCATGCTCTATGCTGGCGGCAACAAATGTCTGTTTCAGAATGGCGGCATAAACCTGACCACTGAGTGAAGTGATGCTGCCGGCGATTTCGCCTTTTTCATTGATGGATATCAGCTTAGTGGTGGAGCCCAGTTCAATCAGCGTGCAGGGCAATGTTGGGTTCCAGGCTAACAATACGCCTGCGGCCTGCGTTTCTTCGCCACGCATGAGGTCGACGCCACTCAGGTTCTGCCACTGGGCCGTGGTTCTATTTTTTATCCCCGGAATCAGTATCACCGGGATATTCACCGGCAGCAGGGCATTACCGGCAAAACGCACGGCATGTTTAGCCAGTTGTTCAATATCTGCCGGTGCTTCCCGGTGCGGTATTTCGTAAAGCCCCAGATTAGACGTAATCATTCCTGAGGCGATAATGAATTCAATTTCTTCAGTCGACAGTGAGTGCCTGTTAAGTAGTTCCTTTATTCCGGATGCCATCTCCGTTTTCAGAAATTCATTGCTTCCCTTGTCAATGGTGGAATTGACACCAGTCTGGACAACCGATCGGTCAATGACCTGGAGGTCGCCTGAATCCACAAGATACATTCGTGTTGCTGACGAGCCAGAATCTATAATAATAAACATGGCTATTCCTTTATCGATTAAAGGCTACGGGTTAAAAGATCGCGAAGCGCCTTCGCATCAGGCACGCGTGGGTTATTGTTTAAAACCACATTCATCGTGGTTAGCACGTTATTAATGATCCAGTCGAAGTGCTCTTCTTTCACCCCAAGTTCGCTCAGCGTCGGCAGCATATTGATGCCTTTCAGGAAGTTGGTGACGGCGGTAACGCTGCTTTGCGCCGCTTGTTCAGTGGTCATCTCCTGCGTGTTAACGCCCATGGCTTGTGCGATGGCGGCAAACTTCTCTGGAGAGGCGGACCAGGTGTATTCAAGAAAGACAGGGTAGAGCGCGGCAATCCCTTCTGCGTGCACCACATCCAGTAACCCGCCCATCGGATGTTGTAGTGCGTGCGGTAATGTGGTTCCCGCACAGTCGATCGCCATTCCCGCGAGTGTGCTGGCTTGTGTCACCTTTTCCCAGGCGTCCAGACAGCTCACGTCCTCGTAAACCCGCGGCAGGTTTTTCGTCAGCAGACGAATGGCCTGCAGGGACAGCATCTCACTGAATGGATTTGCGTTACGCGAGATATAAGATTCAAGGGCATGGAAAAGAACATCAGCGCCCGGACCAGCGATAACGCGCTTGGGCAGGGTGAGCATCAGTTCGGGATCGATGATGGCGGCGACAGGGTAGATCAGCGGATTAACCAGCCCTTTTTTTGTCATGCGTTTGCGGATTGGTAAATACGGCAGTCCGGTTCGCTTCGCTGCCGGTTCCAGCCGTGGTGGGGATTAATATCACCGGTAACGCGTGCTGCGCCTGTTTTTTGCCAAACACGTAATCCCAGATACTGCCTTCATTGCAGGCGCAAAAGGCGATGCCTTTTGCCATATCCATTGCACTGCCGCCACCGATCCCAATGACCAGATCGCAGTGTTTATCTCTGGCCAGCGCTGCGCCTTCTTCAACCAGTGTCGAAAGAGGGTTCTGCATAAAGCGATCGTAAATAGCAAAGGTAATCCCGGCATCAGAAAGCGCCTGTTGCGCCCGTTCGAGTTGGCCTGTGTGTTTGGTGCTGTCAGACACGACCAGTAACACGTTCTGCCCGTGCTTCGCGGCTATCTCGCCTAACTGATTGAATTTCCCTGCGCCAAAATAAAACTTTACCGGATTGCTGTAATCAAATGTGCTCATCATTTCTCCGTTTTGTTCGTATATACGGACCGTGTTCGTGTATATGATTATGATTGATCTATTCTTGAGCTAAATGCAATTCCTTTTGGTGAAACAATGAGCACTATCACATTTTGAATGTGAAGCATTGGTTGGTGGTTTTCTTCTTGTCGGCTTTGTAAAATCCGCAATCAGTCCTATAGTCCACACAGTTTCTTTGTTTACAGGATCCTCTGATGCGTTTTAACGGACTGAATAAAGGCTTTTTCCTTTTTCTTCTCGCCATGGTGACATGGGCTTTCTTCGACGTGCTGTCACCGTACTTTTCCGCCATCTTATGGGCCGCGATTCTGACGGTCATCTTCTATCCGGTTAAAAATAAGCTGCGTTCGGCATTGGGAGAGCGCAACGGTGTGGCGTCTCTGCTGACGCTGGGTATTATCTGCCTGATTGTGTTCATCCCGTTAATGCTGATCCTCTCCTCGCTCGCCGTTGAACTGAACGTGGTTTACAACAAATTGCAGCATAACGACGCCCAGTTCCCGGAAGTGGTGGCGAGTTTGTTTGCTCATTTGCCGGAGTGGGCGCGAGCGTTTCTTGCCGATCACTCCCTCGATAACGCCGCTAAAATTCAACAGAAACTGTCTGATGTGGCGCTCAAAGGTGGGCAATATCTGGCGGGCAGCGCCTTCCTGATTGGCAAAGGGACCTTCGGTTTTGCGATCAGTTTCGGCATCATGCTCTATCTGCTCTTTTTCCTGCTCAAGGATGGCCCGTTTCTGGTTCGGCAAATCCTCGACTCGCTGCCGCTGTCAAATTTTGTTAAGCAACATCTGTTCGCCAAGTTTGCGGCGGTCTCCCGGGCGACGGTAAAAGGCACCGTGGTAGTGGCGATCGTTCAGGGGACGCTCGGCGGGATAGCATTTTACATTGTCGGTATTGAGGGCAGCATATTGTGGGGAGCATTGATGGCGTTTCTGTCACTGATCCCAGCCGTAGGTTCTGCAATTATCTGGGTACCTGCGGCTATCTATCTTTTTTCGACGCAGCAACTGTGGCAGGGCTTTTTCATTGTCGGTTTCTTCGTGGTGGTTGTCGGACTGGTGGATAATATTTTGCGCCCCATTCTGGTCGGCAAAGATACCAAAATGCCGGATTACCTGATTCTTATCACCACGGTGGGGGGGCATGGAGATTTATGGCATCAATGGTTTTGTCATTGGTCCACTCGTTGCCGCGCTGTTTATCGCCTGCTGGAACATTCTTTCCGGGCGCGATCACGCGGGGAATGCTGAAGAGCTTGATAAAGATTTTATTGAGGATGGCATCGCGGAGGATAATAAATCCAAGTGATGCAAATCCGGATGGCGGCAGATGCCCCATCCGGTCTCCATTAATGACCAATCATTCTTGCTTGCGGAATCAAGCGGAAGTAGAGGTTTTCCGGCACCGGGCTGTCCCAGACGCCCATCAGCATCGCGAATGCGATAATGGCAAACATTATGCCGAGTACCAGCAGCGTCATCGCCATGCCCGATAACGTTCCTCGACGTGTTTCAGCCTTTCCCGTTGGTGTCCGCAGGGAAAATGTCAGCGTAGAGGCCACCGGGCAGGATTCCACGCAGGTCATACAGCCTGTGCATTCAACCGTTCGCACCTGAATCAGCTTATCCACCGGGATCTGCGACGGGCAATTTTTGGCACATTTTCCGCAATCAATACAGCTTTGCGCATTGCGGCGGATTTTGAACGGTGAGAGCAGGGAAAGCAGCCCGAGCAAGGCGCCATAGGGACACAAATAACGGCACCATGCGTTGCGAATGAACAGGCTTATGACCATCAGAAGGGCGACGCTCAGCAGGGTGGTCGTGCCGATATTGCGAAAGAAATCGAGCATCTTCACATCGATGATAATCCCGTAGGCCGACATTAAAAAAATACTGAATACCCTGGGCCGGCATCGACAGTGAAATGTAGAGAAAAAAGGCCAGCAGCAGATATTTCAGGCCGCGCAGAGGGATATCCAGCCAACGGGGCAACGTAAAATTACGACCAAACAATTTCTTACCCACATCGGCAATGAGCTCAGACAGCGTACCTACCGGGCACAGCCACGAGCAGAACGATTTTTTGAGTAGCAGACTTACCAGCATAAACGCGACCAGCAACAACATGGCGGCGGCGTGGATCGGAGGAAGCACACCGGTTTCCAGGGTATAGCGAAGGTTCATCAGCCCCGCAATAGGTAGCCAGCCTTCGATACCGCCGGGGCGGGGAAGAGGCAGACTCGATCCGCCGGTTTCGTAGTAACGGACCCAGTAATAAAACGTCACGCCAATATAAATATTGATCGCCAACAGCAGCCACTGCGTGGCTTTACGCCAGGTGGAGGCATTACGCCAGTCGTTCCAGGGCAATTTACCGCCCGTTGTTCCAGGGCGGCGTTGCCAGCGCGTTCGGCTTTTCATACTCATTGCCTGTGGATTTCCATAAAGTGGCATTTTATATACCACTATCGTACGGCTATCCCTTCAGGCCAGCGTTGATTTATATCATTGCCTGATGAATGGGCGGCGTATGCTGCCCTGAACTTATAGATGATTAATAAAGCGCGCAAGTCGTTGTTGCAACAGGCGGTTTTCCTGGCGTAAACGGGTATTCTCTTCCAGCAGCGTCAGCGCCACGGCGATGCCCGGCCAGTCGAGCGCCAGCTCTTCCCGCAATCGCAAGGCGCGCTGGACCACGGTGGCCGCATGATCGTCAAACTGCCAGCTGTCCGCGGTTTCGGCGTAAGGTTCGATGACGCCCAGACCCACGATCTCGTTCAGGTCTTCCTCCGTCACGCCGGTATGCAGGCAAAACTCGGTAACCGTAAAGGTGATGGTGACGTTAGCCATTATGCTTTCCCCCAATCTTTGCGCGGATCAAAACCTGACTGTGCTTCTGCCAGTTGCTGCCACAGCGTCGTTGCGCGTTCGTCCGGTTTCGGCGGCATCACTATCTTCAGCACGACATACAAATCACCGGTCTGTTTTTTACTGACCAGACCTTTCCCTTTAATGCGCAGACGTTGTCCGGCCTGGCTGCCGGGGGGGGGATGGTGACCAGAATGCTCTCTTTCAGCGTGGGGACGGCAATCTTCGCGCCCAGCGCCGCTTCCCACGGGGCGAGCGGTACCACAATTTCCAGATCCTGATTTACGATATCGAACAACGGATGCGGCGCGATGTGAATGACCAGCCATAAATCGCCGTTCGGTCCGCCGTTTTCACCCGGCGTCCCCTGGCCTTTCAGGCGAATGCGCTGACCATTGCCGACGCCTGCCGGAATTTTCACGTTCAGGGTTTTTGGAATTTCACGTTCAATCATGCCGAACGCATTATAGACCGGCAGGTTATAGCTAATGGTTCGGCTGTGTTCAGCGAGCGTTTCTTCAAGAAAAACCGCGACTTCAATTTCAATATCATGTCCACGGCTGGCATGGCGCTGGCGCGATTGACGCGCGTGCTGCCCAAAAATGGAGGAGAAGATATCGTCGAAGTCTTCGGCGTTGTAACTCTGGTTCTCGCCCTGCTGGAACTGACGGTTGAATTGCGGGTCATTGCGGTGTTGCCAGAGCTGATCGTATTCGGCGCGTCGTTGTTCATCGCTCAGCACTTCCCAGGCTTCGGCAACCTCTTTAAAGCGGGCTTCCGCATCGGATTCTTTGCTGACATCGGGATGGTATTTACGGGCCAGTCGGCGGTAAGCGGTCTTGATAGTCTTGAGATCGTCCGTCGGTTTCACGCCCATGATGGCGTAATAATCCTTTAATTCCATAGCGTTCTCTCGGGTTAATCAATACAGGCTGAAGGGATCCCTTAAAAGGTGTCACCAGTAAGTGTAGGGTAATCCCGTCGCGAGCGAATGCCAACCAGCGAAACAACATATCTTTACAGCCCAGAGGTTGCGTAAAACACGCCAGCCGCTAAGATAACTCGCGTCAATGAGTGAGGGTGCGATGGCGAAACGTCAACGGATGGGATGGTGGTTTCTCTGCCTGGCATGTGTCGTGGTGATGGTCTGTACCGCGCAGCGCATGGCGGGCCTGCATGCGTTGCAGATGGAGACAACCGCGATCGCGGCGACGGCATCGCCGGAGGAAGCGTCCCCCCGTGACCCCGTGCGAGCTTAGCGCAAAGTCGCTGCTGGCCGCGCCGCCGGTGATGTTCGAGGGCGCCATTCTTGCACTCTGTATACTCCTCGCGTTGTTAACGCCGTTCAGATCGGTACGTTTACCGTTCTTTCCGCAACGGGTTATTTCTCCTCCCCGGCTTCGGGTCCATCTCAGATTCTGTGTTTTCCGTGAATGACAGACCGGCTGTTGCAGTCAGTTAATTAATCATTTATGGAGAAAAAACATGATATTTGCCATCAGGCAGGGACTGCTCTGCCTGTTATTCCTCTGGCTGCCTTTGTCATGGGCGGCTGAGAGCGGCTGGCTTCGTTCTGAACAGAACGATCATGCCAGCGTACGACTGCGTGCTGATACGTCCGCACAGGGGGGAAACCCGTCTACTCATCGACGTTAAGCTGGAGGACGGCTGGAAAACCTACTGGCGTTCGCCGGGGGAAGGTGGCGTTGCGCCATCGGTGAGCTGGAAAGGCGATGTGCCTGCGGTGGACTGGTTCTGGCCGACGCCAGCCCGTTTTGACGTCGCCGGGATCACCACGCAGGGCTATCACCAGCAGGTTACCTTTCCGCTGGTGGTTCGTGGACTAGTCCCCGCCAGCCTTTCCGGCGTGCTGACGCTCTCCACCTGTAGCAACGTCTGTTTGCTGACCGACTACCCGTTCTCGCTCACGCCTTCGCAGGAGGATGCCGGGTTTGCGCATGACTATGCACAGGCGATGGGGCGCGTGCCTCTGGCGCATGGTCTGACGCAAACGCTGAGCGCCGGTGCGCGCGATGGTGAGTTGATCATCGAGGCACAGCGCAGCGGTGGCTGGAGTGCGCCGGCACTCTTTCTTGATAGCGCTGAGGATGCGGATTTCGCCAAACCGCTTATCCGGGTCGATGGCGACAAACTCCGTGCGACGGTCCCGGTTCACGATAGCTGGGGGGGAAGGGGCGCCGAATCTGCGCGGCAGGACACTCTCACTGGTGCTGGCGGATAACGGCGTGGCGCAGGAAAGCCAACTTATCGTTGGCGACGCGTCGGGGGGCGGATCCCGCCGGACAGCCGTTCTGGCAGGTGATTCTGATGGCGTTGGCGGGCGGTCTGATCCTCAATCTGATGCCCTGTGTGCTGCCGGTGCTGGGGATGAAACTGGGATCGATTTTGCTCGTCGAAGAGAAAAACCGCCAACAGATCCGCCGCCAGTTCCTCGCCTCGGTAGGCGGTATTTTGTTCTCCTTTATGGCTCTGGCGCTGCTGATGACCGTGCTTCTCCTGAGTAATCAGGCGTTGGGCTGGGGGATCCAGTTCCAGAATCCGTGGTTTATTGGCGCGATGGTCCTGGTGATGCTTGCCTTCAGCGCCAGTTTGTTCGGCCTGTTTGAATTTCGCCTGCCGTCATCCATGTCCACCCGACTGGCGACTTACGGCGGCAACGGCCTGGCGGGGCATTTCTGGCAGGGCGCGTTCGCCACGCTGCTGGCGACACCGTGCAGCGCGCCGTTTCTCGGTACGGCGGTGGCGGTAGCGCTGGCGGCGTCACTGCCCGTGCTGTGGGGGCTTTTCTTCGCCCTCGGCGTTGGGATGAGCCTGCCGTGGTTGCTGGTCGCCCTGCGTCCGGGTCTGGCGCTTCGTCTGCCGAAGCCGGGACGCTGGATGAACGGACTACGACGCCTGCTCGGCTTAATGATGCTCGGTTCGGCCCTCTGGCTGGCAACGCTGCTTCTGCCGCATCTGGGCTTTACTTCTCAGAGTGCGGCGAAAGAGAGTGTCCGCTGGCAGCCGCTGAGCGAGCAGGCGATCACTGACGCGCTTACGCAGCATCAACGCGTGTTTATCGACGTGACCGCTGAATGGTGCATTACCTGCAAGGTCAATAAATACAACGTATTGAATACACCTGAGGTGCAAAAAAGCGCTACAGCAGTCGGACGTGGTGGCCCTGCGCGGCGACTGGACGCTGCCATCTGATGACATCACCGCGTTTCTGAAATCCCGCGGCCAGGTCGCCGTACCGTATAACCAAATTTATGGCCCCGGCATACCGCAAGGTCAGGCGCTGCCAACGTTGTTATCGCGCGACGGTCTGTTAAAAACGCTGTCCGACGCGAAAGGAGAAACGCCATGAAATTACTGATAATCCTCCTGTTTTCTCTGTTCAGTCTGTCCAGCGCCGCCAAAGAAGCCGCGCCATTTACCCCGGAACAGGAAAAACAGATAGAAGCCCTCATTCATGAAGCGTTGTTTAACGATCCGGCCAGCCCGCGCATAGGTGCAAAACAGGCAAAACTGACGTTGGTGAACTTCACGGATTACAACTGTCCGTACTGCAAACAGCTTGATCCGCTGCTGGAGAAAATCGTGATGAAATACCCTGATGTGGCGGTGATCGTCAAACCGCTGCCGTTCAAAGGCGAAAGTTCTGTACTGTCTGCCCGAACGGCGCTTACCACCTGGCGTGAACATCCGCAGCAGTTCCTTGCGCTGCATGAAAAGCTGATGCAAAAGAAGGGATATCACACTGACGTCAGCATTAAGCAAGCGCAGGAGAAAGCGGGAGCCAGCCCGGTCACGCTGGATGAAAAAAGCAATGAAACGTTGAGTACCAATCTGCAACTGGCACGTCTGGTTGGCGTCCAGGGCACACCGGCGACAATCGTTGGCGATGAATTGCTCCCCGGAGCGGTCTCCTGGGAGGTGCTTGAAGAGGTCGTCAAGGAAAAGCTGGCGGTGGCAAATGATCAGTAAGTTACGGCGCTGGCTGCGTGAAGGGCTGATTTTTCTGGCCCTGTTAGCGGGCGGGATGCTGCTGATGGATGCCTGGCGCGCGCCGCAGGCACCGGCTTCTTTCGACAGTACGCCGCTTTCCACGCTGGATGGCGAACAGGTGACGCTGGCGGCATTAAGCGAGGAAGAGCCGCTACTCATCTATTTCTGGGCGACCTGGTGCGGCGTCTGCCGTTATACCACGCCGGACGTGGCACGCTTGCAGGCGCAAGGGGAAAACGTGCTGACCCTCGCGCTGCGTTCGGGAGATGACCGGATGCTCGCGGACTGGATGGCGCGTAAAGGGCTCTCTTTCCCGGTGGTCAATGACGTCAGCGGCACGTTCGCCCGCAACTGGGATATCAGCGTGACCCCCACGCTGGTCGTGGTGTCCAAAGGGCAGGTCGTATCAACGACCAGCGGCTGGACCAGCTACTGGGGCATGGTCTTGCGCCTGTGGTGGGCGAAAATGCGTTGAGTGAAGGCCGGGGAAACCCGGCTTTTTTTTACACCATAAATAGTCGTAACAACATGCGATTAAAATATTTAAGGCAGAAAGTAAACGGGCTTAATCAATATTTTCTCGGCTTTTGTCATTGCAAATGACGATGAGTGATGGCATATCATGTAGCGATATAACGATGTTAATGCTTACAGGGATTATAAAGAAATGCGCAAAACTAAAATTATTATTGCATCAATGATGGTGCTTTGTGTCCTTATTTTTTTGACCGCGATCGCCTGGTTTATGTTGTTCCAGGGGGAAGTGACTGCGCCGACGGAAGAGGAAAAAAAGTCGCTGTTTTACAGGCTGCGGGATTATTTAAGACGGATTCTCAGGGTAAAAAATCGATCGAGAGTTTATATCAGCGCGCGATTGTCATGCGAACGCTGAATCTTGATTCTGGCGAGTGGGTGACGGATAAAACAGCTGCACAGAGATGTAAAAAAACTTATACCGGAGCAGGACCCTGCACAGATTCGTCAGCGCTGTACGCTGGCGGAAGTTTATCTGGTAAAAGATAAGTATAATAAGATTCAGCAGGTTATCATTCCTGTTTCGGGCAAAGGGGCGAAATCGATGATGCACGCATTTCTCTCTTTGGGACTGGACGGCCGTACGGTGAACAATCTGTATTATTATCAGCAGAGGGAGACGCCATTTCTGGGGGGCCAGAGTGAAAGATGAAAGCTGGCGTCAACAATGGCCGGGGAAAAAAGTGGCTGATGATAATGGAAGTCCGGCGTTGAAAATAGTTCAGAAAAAATCAGTGAAGCATAATGAATATACCGTTGATGGTATTTCTGGGGCGACGCTGACGTCAACGGGCGTTGAGAGAAGTATTAACTACTGGATCAGTGAACAGGGCTATGGCCCATTTTTGCAGCGACTGAAACAAGATCCGGAGATGTTGTATCGCTGAATAATGTGCGCTTTTGATTAATTTACTTTAAGCCACCAGGCGCAGTATGATTATTTTTTTTCGGATTCACGCAACGTAATCATTCAATTCCTGACGGTAGGGTGGCGTATATTATCCGCCGTCAGATTTCGCCCTCCATCACATATCGATGAAATAAATTTACATAACTTGTCACCCGTTGACATTTTTATGATCCAGGTCATGTACAACGCCAATAAAAACCGATAATGATAATAATTATCATTTGTGTTATTTGGTGCGTATCGTGCGTAAGTTTTGCCTCTCACTGCTGGTGACTCTCTTCAGTCTGCTCATATGCTTTAACGTATGGGCTGCGACAAACTATGCTCCGTTTATTGAGGATATTGAGCAACGTCTTGATAAAACAGCAGAACTTTATTCTCAACAGCACACCGATGAGGCGCGACGTACGGTGCAAATGGCCTACTTTGAGGTGTTTGAAAATCTTGAAGGTCCCATCCGTATTAATATTTCCGCCAGTAAAAGTTACGAAATGGAGAGCGCTTTCGGTGAAATCCGGCGGATGATTGGCGAGAAAAAACCGCTCGCTGATGTGCAGTCGCGAATCGACTGGCTGAAGGCATCGTTACGTGAAGTCGAACCGGTGCTGGACGGCGGACACCGACTGGTGGCGGAAGAGCAGCACACCGCGCTGACCCGAATGGATATCGCGGTCCACTGGCAAGAGAGCTTCCGTATTATCGACGATCTGCTGGCCCAGGCGGTGAATGACTATCAGGCCGGGAACTACGCTACGGCCAGTCAGCACGTTCAGCAGGCGCACTATCAGGGATTCAAAAACTCTGAGATGGAAATGTCGGTCAGGCAGAATCGCTCGGCCAAAGATGCCTCCGCCATCAACCAACAGTTTTCCGCACTGATTGCCCTTGCCGCCCAACCGGATCGCCTCAACGACGTCTCTTATCAGGTCACTACGCTGTTACAGGACATTGAGGATATTCTGCCTGGCTTACCGACGACCCGCGACGATCAGCAGATTGCGGCTCCACAAACTGCGGACAACGGTCCGGCGGTGGAGGAGGAGAGCTCGCGCGCAAACTGGGGTGAGGTGGCGGGTGGAATCAATCAGAGCATTCAGGACGCCATTGCTCGGTATCAACGCGGCGAGACACAGAATGCCATTCTGGCTGTTCAGGATAGTTATTTCGATCGCTTCGAAGCCAGCGGCATGGAAAACAAAATCGGCTCCCGTGATTCGGCGTTCAAAACCACGCTGGAAGCCTACTTCACCCGTCTGGTCAGCTTAATGAAAGCCGGTCAGCCGGCAGAAAGACTCCAGTCCGAAGCGAGTGCGCTCGAGCTGGATCTGCAAAAAGCGGTGACGATGCTTGGTGAAGGTGAAGAGACGCAATGGAGCCTACTGCTTTACAGCCTGATGATCATCGTCCGTGAAGGGCTGGAAGCCCTGCTGATCGTGGCGGCGATTGTCGCCTACATGGTGAAAAACAATCATCAGGATAAGCTGCCGCTGATTCGCCAGTCGGTGATCGTAGCTCTGGTCGCCAGCGTGATCACCGCAGTGATTTTCCAGTTGCTGTTCACCAACTCGGGCGCCAGTCGGGAACTGCTGGAAGGTATTACGATGTTGATTGCGGTCGTGATGCTGTTCTTCATGAGCTACTGGCTGCTGTCCAAAGTGGAAGCCCGACACTGGAAGGCCTGGCTGGAAGGCAAGCTGTCTCACTCGCTGACGAAAGGGTCGCTGGTGGGGTTGTGGCTGACCAGTTTCCTCGCTGTCTATCGCGAAGGCGCCGAAACGGTTCTGTTCTACTACGCCCTGATCGGCGATGCCAAAGATGTCGCCGGACACATGGCGATTGGCGCGGGCTTTGTCATTGGCTGTGTCGTATTACTGGCAGCGTGGCTGGTCATGCGTTATTCGGTGGTGCGTTTGCCGCTGAAACCCTTCTTTATGTTTACCGGCAGTTTCATGTACCTGATGGCCTTCGTGTTTGCGGGCAAAGGCGTACTGGAGCTGGTGGAAGGCAAACTTTTCCAGCCAACGTTGATTAACGGTTTCCCGGAAATCAGCTGGCTGGGGATTTATCCCTATGTGGAAACGCTGTTACCGCAGGCAGTATTGCTGCTCGCTGCGCTGGTTGCGCTGTGGGTCATGCGGCGAAAAAGCGCCGTTCCAGGGGAAACAATAAAAAACACTCTGTAGTTGTGATTTTAGACGAGAGGATATGTCTGATGACCATGAAGAAAACCCTGATTGCCAGTGCAGTAATGGCCGGAATTTTTACCGCACCAGCAGCGTTCGCCTTTAAAGAGTATCCGGCGGGCGAGCCTGTTGTGATGAATGAAATGGAGCTGGCTGCCGTTTATCTGCAGCCAATTGATATGGAACCGCGCGGCATGGGTTTACCGGCAGCCAAAGCCGATATTCACCTTGAGGCGGATATTCACGCGGTCGAAGGCAGTAAAAACGGCTTTGGCGCAGGTGAGTGGATCCCGTATCTGACCATCAGCTACACCCTGGTCAACAGCGATACCGGTGAAAAACAGGAAGGAACGTTTATGCCGATGGTCGCCAGCGATGGCCCTCACTATGGCGCGAACGTCAAGATGATGGGCGTGGGCAACTATAAAGTGACTTACCACATTGAACCACCGTCAAAAGCGGGGATGCACCGTCACACCGACAGTGACACCGGCGTCGGTCGCTGGTGGAAACCGTTTGATGTGAGCTACGAATTTAAATACGTCGGTCTGAACTAAGAAAACCGATGCGCCGGGATGCTAACTCATCCCGGCCGAGTCAATCCGCTGTTCAGAGTCGATGTCATGAGTTACTTTTTCGTCACCACGTTACAGGTCTTTTTCTGCATCGCGTTACTTTCCGGTGTTCTCTGGAGTCGAAACGCTCCCCCTTCCTTACGCCCTCTGGGCTGGACGCTGCTTATTAGCCTGGTGGCCGGCGTGCTGGCAGGACTGACGCTGCGCGGTTCACAGCCGGTACAGCTATTACTGGTCGGAACGGAAGTGATGGTCACGTTGCTGTTTGTGCTCAGCTTCTGGTGGGCGGGAAACCGTGTGCGCTATCTGTGGCAGGGGATTATGGTCTTTGGCGCAGCGCGTCACTGGGCGCTCGATCCGAATCTCGGTGGCTTAACCAGCACGCATGTCCTGAATACTGAACTGCTGCTGAATTTGACGGCAGTGGTCCTTGCCTTTGCGATCCTCTGTCTGGCGGGTGCGCTTTGCGCCATGCTGCTGCGCCGAATCCGCGTGCTGTACTGGCCGTTCACTCTCATTCTGCTGGTCATGCTATGGCTGCCGTTAAGCGGTAATTTGCTGTTGCTGTTGATGAAGCTACAGGTACTGCCGCTGGCGAAATCGCTGCTGAGCTTTGTGGCGAAAGTGACCAATAATGCGCCAGCCTATAACTGGATGGCGGTGGGATTACTGCTGATTCTGGCGCTGTGCTGGCTGCCGTCGTTGCTAAGCGCCCATCGTCAGACGCGGGCAACAGAAGAACCGATTGCTCATCGCCTGGCGCTGGCGCAGCGGCGTAATGCGCTGCGACTTTGGCTCGTCACCTTCGGCTGTGCCGTGGTGGTGATTGCCGGGCAACTGTGGTGGGACAACGTTGCGTCACAACCGCCGCAGCTTTCGCAAGCCATCCCGGTAACGCTCGCCAGCGATGGCAGTGTCCACCTGCCTGTTGAACAACTGCGGGATGGTAAACTGCATCGCTTTGTCTGGGTGGCTGACGATGGCAAAGCCGTACGCTTTTTCATCATCAACCGTTATCCCGATAAACTGCGCTTTGGCGTGGTGTTTGATGCCTGTCTGCTGTGCGGCGATCAGGGCTATGTGATGGAAGGAAATCAGGTCATTTGCGTCGCCTGCGGGGTACACATTTTTATCCCTTCCATTGGCAAACCCGGCGGTTGCAATCCGGTACCGATTGAAAACTGGCACAACGATGAAAAAGAGTTAGTGATCCCCGGTAAAGAACTGGCCGCTGGCGTGAACTACTTCTCGACGGTGATGACCATTCAGGTCACCGATCCGGTTGACGGTTCAACTCTGACCAATACCTCTGCGGACTTCAAATACAGCTACGGCGGTAAGACCTGGTTCTTCTCCTCCGAAGCAAACTATGACCGTTTCCGTAAAACGCCGGAACAGTTTGTTCCTGCTGAACTGAGGGAGGAGTAACGATGCTGTGGCGAATGTTACGACAATCCTGGGGACGCAACCTGCGGCGTAAAGGACTGGCGATTATCACGGTCTTTCTTGCAGCCAGCTTGATCTCGGCGCTGCTGGCGGTATCGATCGACATCGGTGACAAAATGTCGAGGGAGCTCAAATCCTACGGCGCGAACATCCTGATTGAGCCTGCCGGACAAGCGGCATTGCCTGCGCTGTTTAGTGAAAGCAGTAATCCGCTCTCGGGGCAAGATTTCCTTGATGAAGCTGAATTGCCAAATATCAAAGATATTTTCTGGCGCAATAACATTGTCGGTTTTGCGCCGATGCTGGGCGGTGAAGTCACGATGAACGATAACGTGGTGCGCATTCTGGGGTCGTTCTTCAGTCAGCCGGTCGATATTCCGGATGAAGAGGGATATGAAACCGGACAGAAAACGGTCAGCCCGTTCTGGCAGGTGACCGGCGACTGGCCGCAGGAAGGCGAGAACAGCCCACCGCAAACGCTGGTGGGGCACGCGCTGGCGCGACAAACAGGATGGAAAGCGGGTGATACGCTGGCGCTAAACAACGCGGGTACAACAGTTCATGTCACCGTCAGCGGGATCCTCTCCAGCGGCGGCGAGGAAGATAACCAACTGGTGATGCCGCTCGCGACGGCGCAGACGTTGCTGGGGTTGCCCGGCAAGGTGCAGGCCATTCGTGTTTCGGCGCTCACGGTACCGGAAAATGAGCTTTCACGTCGCGCACGGGAAAATCTGGATGCACTCAATGCGGAAGAGTACGACCTCTGGTACTGCACTGCTTATGTTTCTTCCATCGCCCACCAACTGGAGGAGGCGATCTCCGGGGCGGAGGTACGCCCGGTCTGGCAAGTCGCTGCATCTGAAGGGGTGGTGATTGATAAAATTCAGCTGCTGATGGCGGTGGTGACGATTGCTGCGCTGGCGGCATCGGCAATGGGGATTGCCTCGCTAATGACCAGCACCATTATGGAGCGCGCCAAAGAGATCGGTCTGATGAAGGCGCTTGGCGCGCGCCAGTGGCAGATCATGTTGCTTTTTTTACCTCGAAGCCGCCTCCAGTGGGCTGGCAGGCGGGGCGCTGGGCTGCGTTGCCGGATGGGGGCTGGCGAAAGCGATTGGCGTTATGTTGTTCGACGCGCCGCTCGATTTCGCCTTGATTGTGGTGCCGTGTGTACTGGTGGTTGCGGTGTTGATTGCCCTGATCGGAACCTGGTTCCCGGCACGACGTATTGCGCGACTCTATCCCGTGGAGGTGCTCTATGGCCGCTAAACTGACAATGCTCTGGCTGCTGGTGTGGCGGGCGCTGCGCCTGCGCTTTCAGCGGGTCAGCGTGGTTTTTGCCGCGCTGATGGTGGGGGCAACCATCGTGACGGCGCTGAGCGCGGTATGGTTCGACATCAATACTAAAATGAGTGAAGAGTTGCGCACCTTCGGTGCCAACTTCTACATCGGGCCGGGGCACGGCGCGAGTATGCCGCAGCAGGAGCTACAGACCCTTCTGGATGATGCGCCACCAGGGCTGGTTCACGGTGCCAGTCCGTGGTTATACGGCATGGCGCGTACCGAACTGGAAAAAGTGGTGATCGTCGGTGTCTGGTTTGAATCGTTACAAAAACTGGTGCCTTACTGGCAGGTTCAGGGCAGCTGGATTGGTGTCAGCTTCGACGATCGCAACGCGATGATTGGCGTCAAGCTGGCGGAGCGCCTCAACGTTCAGCCCGGCGAGAACGTTACGCTGGTCGATCATAACCAGCGGAAAAATTTGCAGATTAAAGGCATTGTTGAAGCCGGTGACGCCACGGACAACATGCTGATCGTCAGCCTTGACGTGGCGCAAGCCTGGCTGCATCAGCCGGGGAAAATCAGCCACGGCCTGTTGAGCGTAAGTAATGATGTCGGCCAGGTTGATCGCTATGCCAGCCGGCTGCAAAGCCAGTACCCGGATCTGGAGATTCGCCCGGTGCGTAAAGTCTCCGCCTCAGAAGGGCAGGTGCTGGATAAGATCAAAGGGTTGATGGGGCTGGTATCGCTGGTGATTCTGGCGCTCTCTTCCCTGTGCGTGAATACCACCCTGATGGCGATAGTCGGCGAGCGTGCCCGCGAGTTCGCTCTGCAAAAAGCGCTGGGCGCGAGCAATGGCGACATCGTACGGCAAATCTTGCTGGAAACCTGCATTATCGCCCTTGCGGCCGTCGTGTGCGGCTGGTTGTTGGGTTATTTGCTGGCGCAACTGTTGGGACTGACGGTATTCAACGCGGCAATCTCGTTGCGTCTGCCGGTGCTACCCATCACCCTTGTATTGTCTTTACTGGTCGCCATTCTGGCGGCGATTGTTCCGGTACGGCGTGCGGTCAGCGTCGAACCCGCTAACGTGCTGAAAGGAGAGTAGCGCCATGTCCGTGACGCAAATTCCACAGGTAGCGATCGAAACTCGTCATCTTTATAAACGGTTTGGCGATGTTACCGCCCTGGATGATATTAACCTGCGAATTACACAAGGGGAGTTTGTCGCCATTATGGGAGCCTCCGGTTCCGGGAAAACGACGCTGATGAACATTCTCACCTGTCTGGATACCGCAACGGAAGGTCAGGTGTTCCTTGATGGAACGGACGCCGCCGCACTGGACGAAGAAGGAAGGCGTCGTTTTCGCGCCGAGAAGATTGGTCTGGTGTTCCAGCAATTCCATCTCATTCCTTTTTTTAACCGCGCTGGAAAATATCATGCTGGCGCAGCACTATCACAGTGTGGTGGATGAAGCTGCGGCCAGAAAAGTACTGGAACAGGTCGGTCTTGGGCACCGCGTCACCCATTTACCCAGCCAGCTTTCCGGTGGGGAGCAGCAGCGTGTCTGTATTGCGAGAGCGCTGGTGAATGAGCCGCCGGTCATTTTTGCGGATGAACCGACGGGCAATCTTGATGAAGAGAATGAACAGCGGGTGTTGGATTTGCTTACCGATTTGCACCGCCAGGGGCGCACGATAGTCATGGTGACGCATAACCCGGCGCTTGGACAGTTTGCCGATCGCATTTTACGTCTGCAACACGGAAAGTATCAGGGAGAGGAGGCGATGCAACATGCGCTGGCTTAACGTTTTCATTCTCTCACTGGCGGTATTGCTCAGTGGCTGTAAAGAGGAAAAACTGGCCGTTGGCGAGACGGCGCCGGCGCTGGCGGCCTTTGATTTGCAAGGCCAGGAGTCCGGACTGGACCGCTGGCAGGGAAAATCCATCTACCTGAACTTCTGGTCGGCAGGCTGCGGTGGCTGTCTGGCGGAGATGGATTCGCTGGAAACGCTCAGCCAGAAATGGGGCGATAGCGTGGTAGTGGTGGCGGTGAATACCGATCCGGGTACGGTCAGCCTGGATGCGCTGCTGGCGAAGCATCAGGTGTCGTATCCGGTCCTTCGCGATCAGATGAAGATCACTCAGGAACGATATCAGGTCATCGGCACACCGACCTCGGTCCTGATTGACCCCCAGGGCCGGGTGCTGGAGTGGCATCAGGGAATGCGTAAACCGACGGAATTAGCCGCCACGTTCGCTCGTCTCGCGGGGCGATAAGTTTTCGCTGGAGGGATACCGCTGATGGCATTTATCTGGAACGACGAGAGCCTGGCTCTCCTGTGTGAAAATGCGGGCGTCCTCTCGACGCAACACATTGCGCAGATGCTGTGCACCAATGTGACAGTGGTGCGCAATATGGCTTACCGGCTGAAACTCAGTTTGCGTGTGTCGGCGTATAACCAGAAGAGAATTCAACAGGTTCAGGCATTGTATGAATCCGATGAACCGTTGACCCTGAAGGAGATTGCCGTGCGAACCGGGCTCACGTTCAGCACGGTGCAGTACATCGTCTATGTCAAACTGAAACATAAACCCTATGCCACCCGCGAGTTTATCGCATTCGAAACACAGGATGCGGTACATTACCGCGTGCAAAAAAGAGTTTGTCGATACCGAGCGTTCGCAACTGCAGCAACCGATGGACAACAGCCGTTTTCAGGAATTGTATCTCAAAGACGGGACAGCCTACTGCGCGCGTAACATCCGCCATGAAGTCATTATCTCTGAATAGCTGAAACCACATTTCGTTCGCTGGCGAAGCAAGTATCTTCGTGAGCATTCAGGATGGGTCATCTTCTCCTTACAGGACGCTGAAGCATGACCCTTCTTTTTGCATTCGACCCCGACCAGGTTGTGATGATTGCCTTGACCTTTGTTCTCGCAGGGATGGTGAAAGGCGTTACCGGCATGGGTCTGCCCACCGTGGCGATGGGGATCCTCGGTTCATTGATCTCGCCGGTCGCGGCGGCGGCTATGCTGTTACTGCCTTCGCTGGTCAGCAATCTGTTTCAGTTTGGCGGCGGCGGAAACACCCGAACGTTACTGAAGCGGTTATGGCCGATGCTGCTTACCGTGGTGATTGCCACGTTGTTAGCCAGTGCCTGGCTAACCGGTGGCGACACCTCCCGTACCCAGTTCGCACTTGGGCTTGCGCTGACGGTCTATGCGCTCTGGACGCTGGCAGGGAAACGGATCGCGGTCAGCCCGCAGCGTGAAAAACCGCTTTCGCTGATTGTCGGATTCACCACGGGGTTGTTGACCGGAGGGACCGGCGTCTTTGTGATGCCGGCGGTGCCGTGGATCCAGTCACTGGGCTTTGAGAAAGATGAACTGGTGCAGGCGCTTGGGATCTCATTTACTTTTTCCACGCTGGCGTTAGCGTTTGGACTATGGTGGCATGGCGCGCTGCCCGTACAGTCGCTAAGCGTGTCGGCCTTCGCCATCATTCCGGCGCTGATCGGTCAGTGGGCTGGCACGCGTATCCGGCGGGTCATCTCCCCCCGTGGTCTTTAAGCGCTGTTTCCTGTTTTGTCTGATGGGGCTCGGTGCGGAAATGATACTCCGTGCGGTGACTTAATCAGCCATTCATGCCATCGTTACTTTTTCCCACAGACACCGAGGCCACCATGACATTATCAGGAATGAATGAAGAAGAGGGCGAACTCGAATCACGAATGGCGCTGACAGCAGCGGTGATGGCGGACAAGTCGCGCTCCCGGATGCTGTGCGCGTTAATGGATGGTCGGGCATGGACGGCGACAGAACTGAGTGCGGTGGCGGATATCTCAGCTTCAACCGCCAGCGCGCACCTGGCCCGTCTGTGCGAGCAGCGGTTTGTGGTTTCTCTCGCCCAGGGGCGGCACCGCTATTTTCGCCTCGCAAGCGCAGACATTGCGGAACTGCTGGAGCGTCTGATGGGCGTTGCCTGGGCATCAACGGCCTCGCGAAAAATCACCACGCCGCTGAGTTTACGTCAGGCCCGAACCTGTTATGACCATCTGGCGGGAGAAGTGGCGGTGAGACTGTTTGATACGCTGGTTTCCCGACAGTGGCTGACGGCGGATGGCGAAACCCTGACGCCTCTGGGTGAGGAAAAACTGGCGGCGCTGGGCGTCGTGGTTCAGACCGGCTCGTCACGACGCAAATTCAGTTGCGGGTGTCTGGACTGGAGCGAGCGACGTTATCATCTGGGCGGGGGGTTCTGGGCGCTGCGTTGCTGGACTGGTTTATTGCGCTGCGCGGGATCAAAACGACGCCGGGAAGCCGCCATGTCACCTTTACACCTTCCGGGATCCGCAGGCTGGAGTCGGCATTTGGCATTAAAACGACAGGCTAATCCCTCATTTTGCGGTCTCGTTCCCAAAAAAGTGTCATATATCTGTCACACTTATGAATGACGAATAACAACACGAGGTCGTAGGGATGAACAAATCGTTAATTGCCGCCGCTGTGGCAGGGGTTGTGATGATGTCTTCTGCCGCGCAGGCGCAGACAGCGCCGGAAGGCTACCAGCTACAGCAAGTATTGATGATGAGTCGACATAACTTACGTGCGCCGCTGGCGAATAACGGTAGCGTGCTCGAGCAGTCCACTCCGAATAAGTGGCCTGAATGGGAGGTGCCGGGCGGGCAGCTCACCACCAAAGGTGGCGTACTGGAAGTGTACATGGGTCATTACATGCGGGAATGGCTGGCTGAGCAGGGGATGGTGAAGACCGGCGAATGCCCGGCACCGGATACGGTCTATACCTACGCCAATAGCCTGCAGCGTACGGTGGCGACCGCCCAGTTCTTTATCACCGGCGCGTTCCCTGGTTGTGATGTTCCGGTACATCATCAGGAAAAAATGGGCACGATGGACCCAACCTTTAATCCGGTGATCACCGATGACTCGGCGGCTTTCCGCGAGAAAGCCGTGCAGGCGATGGAAAAAGAGCGTAGCCAGATGCAACTTGATGACAGCTACAAGTTGCTGGAACAGATGATCAACTACAAAGACTCGCCATCGTGCAAAGAAAAGCAGCAGTGTTCACTGACCGAGGCCAAAGACACCTTTAGTGCGAACTATGAGCAGGAACCCGGTGTTTCCGGGCCGCTGAAAGTGGGTAACTCGCTGGTGGACGCCTTCACGCTGCAATACTACGAAGGTTTCCCGATGGATCAGGTGGCCTGGGGTGAAATTAAGTCCGATCAGCAGTGGAAGGTGTTGTCGAAACTGAAGAACGGCTACCAGGACAGCCTGTTTACCTCACCGGAGGTCGCGCGTAATGTGGCGAAACCGCTGGTGAAATACATCGACAAAGCGCTGGTGACCGAACAGGCGAAAGCGCCAAAAATCACTGTGCTGGTAGGCCATGACTCCAACATCGCCTCACTGCTTACCGCACTGGAATTCAAACCCTATCAGCTACATGATCAGAACGAACGCACGCCGATCGGCGGGAAAATTGTCTTCCAGCGCTGGCATGACAGCAAAGCCAACCGCGATCTGATGAAAATTGAGTATGTCTATCAGAGTTCAGATCAACTGCGTAATGCGGATGTGCTGACGCTGAAAGCGCCGGCGCAGCGAGTGACCCTTGAGCTGAAAGGGTGCCCGATTGATGCCAACGGTTTTTGTCCGATCGACAAGTTCGACACGCTGTTGAATGAGGCCGCGAAATAAGGAGATTCCCCCCGCGAAAGCGGGGGAAGTGACGGACTAAACGTTTTTGCGCTCGATGGTTTGTTCGCCCCAGAAGAGCGAATCTTTATCTGTTTTATCAAAGGCTTTGATCAGCACTTCATCACTGCCTTCTTCCCAAATCTTTTCTGCCAGTTTCTCGTCATATCCGGCAACTTCAAATATGGCTTCGGCTATTTCTGGCGACGTATTGCGCAGACTTGCCCACTCACCGACATGATGAGCCTTCGCTTCTTGAGTTGGCATGCTTGTCCTCCTGTTGAAGATTAGCCGTTGAGCTTCACTGCCAGACCGGCAACGTATTCGCCCTGATAACGTGCAATTGAAAGTTCTTCCTGGCTCGGCTGGCGTGAACCGTCGCCGCCAGCAATGGTGGTTGCGCCGTAAGGCGTGCCGCCGCGAACCTGTGAAACATCAAACAGTTCCTGCGCGGCGTAGCCGATGGGCACAATCACCATCCCATGATGGGCAAGTGTAGTCCATGTGGAGGTAATCGTTTGTTCCTGGCCGCCGCCGGTGCCAGTGGAACTGAAAACGCTGGCGAGTTTGCCATACAGTGCGCCTGACGCCCATAAGCCGCCCGTCTGATCCAGGAAGGTACGCATCTGGCCTGACATATTGCCAAAGCGCGTTGGCGTACCAAAAATAATGGCGTCGTAATCCGCCAGTTCCTGCGGGGTGGCGACGGGGGCGTTCTGCGTTTTGCCGCCGGCTTTGGCAAAAACTTCAGCTGGCATGGTTTCCGGTACACGCTTAATCACGACCTCTGCGCCGTCCACTTTGTTTGCCCCTTCCGCTACCGCGTGCGCCATCGTTTCGATGTGTCCGTACATGGAATAATAAAGCACCAGAACTTTAGCCATTTGTACTACTCCTCGTATTAACCGTGTCTGTAGCGATTCGCTACCCTCTTTAAAGATATGACGTGGCGCTCAGAGTGCAAATATCACTACCATTTCTTTGATTTATAACAAATTTTACGACTACTTGTTTTGTAGCAAAATGATACATTTTTCGTCGCTCAATTTTGTTAATCATAAGAAAGGCTTATTGATTAAGTGTGGCGATTATTCCTCAACGCGGACTTAAGCTGTTGCAGGATATTACCAGCAGCGGGTCAAACACTCTGTATTGCCTAAGCTTAGGTTCACGCAGCGAGGTGAATGGCATCCGCCATCCGCGGCGTGAGGAGTCACTCCTCAGTACCTATGCAATATGATGTCTAATCAATGACGGAGGTCAGTAATGGCAAACCATCGAGGCGGTTCCGGTAATTTTGCCGAAGACCGTGAAAGAGCATCAGAAGCAGGTAAGAAAGGTGGTCAGCACAGCGGGGGGAATTTTAAAAACGACCCGCAGCGTGCCTCTGAAGCAGGTAAGAAAGGGGGCAAGAGCAGTGGTGGCAGCCGTAATAGCTAGCATTGCCGCACTTGCCGATCATCACGTTCAGCCTCCCCTTACTGCGTGATGACGCCACCGCCGCCGGAAAATCCGGCGGTTTTTTTTGCCCGTCAGGTTGAACTGGAAGGAAACGCCACGCAGACTATGCGCCACTGACAGATTCACCGAACAAGGAAAGGGCATGGCCGAACGTGCTGAGAAAAAAACAGGTAAGCGCTCGCAGGCGGTCAGCGCGAAACGCGAAGCGATTCTGACAGCGGCATTAAATACGTTTTCACAATATGGCTTTCACGGCACCCGCATTGAACACATTGCCGAACAGGCCGGGGTGTCCAAAACCAATCTCCTGTATTACTACCCGTCAAAAGAGGCGCTCTATGTGGCCGTCCTGCGCCAGATTCTGGATATCTGGCTTGCACCTCTGAAAGCGTTTCGGGAAGATTTTGCGCCACTGGCCGCCATCAAAGAATACATCCGGCTGAAGCTGGAGGTGTCCCGTGACTACCCGCAGGCCTCGCGCCTTTTTTTGCATGGAGATGCTGGCCGGTGCGCCGTTGTTAATGGATGAATTGACGGGCGATCTGAAAATGCTGATTGATGAAAAGTCTGCACTGATTGCCGGGTGGGTGAAGAGTGGCAAACTGGCGCCGATCGACCCGCACCATTTGATCTTCATGATTTGGGCTTCAACACAGCATTACGCCGACTTTGCGCCTCAGGTTGAGGCGGTGACGGGCGCAACGCTGCGCGATGAAGCCTTTTTTTAATCAGACGGTTGAAAACGTTCAGCGCATGATTATCGAGGGGATCCGCGTCCGTTAATTGGCTGGCGGCAGCGGGCAGCTCATATCGCCTTCTTCACACTGTAGCAAAGAGGCAAGAAACGCTTCACGTTCGGCGGTTTTATCCGCCAGACACTGACTGGCGATCATCGCCTGGGCGCTTCCACCTTCGGTGCCGGAACTGATGAGCGCACAGTCGGCATCACGCACGGCGATCCACGCCGTTTGCGCCTTTTTCAGCAGTTCACGCTGCGGCGGGGCCGCGCGTTTCAGCGCATTCTGGTATGTCTCATTCAGTTCTTTGTCTGCCGTCTTGTATTGCGCGGCGGCACAGGTGTTCATCTCGGTTTGTGTGTTGGCATTCGCGCAATCATCGGCCAGCGCCTGAGCGCTAAGCAGGAGTGCTGCGCAGGTGAGTAGTATTCGTTTCATCATTCCCTCTGGATGTAAAAAAAGGCCCCGTTTCCGGAGCCTTAATTAACCACAGCCTTAGCCAATTGTCATCAGGCTTGCGTTACCTCCTGCGGCGGCCGTGTTCACGCTTAACGAACGCTCGACGTACAGCCTTTCCAGCAGAATATTGCTTTCCCCGCGGGCAAAACCTTGCACCGAAACAATCGCGCCGTCGCGGGCAGCAACCGCTTCACACAAGGCGCGAAGCTGATCGGAATCACCGTGGAAGATCACCGCATCAAACGCCTGCGTCGTCAGACCGTCGGTTTTCGCAAACGTAATGCGGGCGGAAACCGCTGCCGGCAAACGTTTTGCCAGCTCACGGTGGAAGGCATCGTCCGGCCACAAAATCAGACTACCGACCGAGGTGACGGCGGCAAGTTGCACCAGCGCGTCCTGCTCATCATCGGCAATACAGAGCACGCGCTCACGTGGTAACAGCGTCCAGGTGTTACGTTCTCCGGTAGGGCCTGGCAACAGACGCTGGGTACCGGCCTGCGCCAGTTCGCCAAACTGCTGGCAGAGATGGCGCAACGCAGGACGATCGGCGGCCCACTCACTCAGTGCTTCCAGCGGCTGGATAAGTGCGGCTTTGAGCTGGGCATCCACCGGGTAATCCGCATCCTGACGCGCCAGGGTAATGGACAGCGCATTTTCCGGACGGTTGGCGAGCAGACGGTAGAGATAGAGCGGACCACCGGCTTTCGGCCCGGTCCCCGACAGCCCCTCACCGCCGAACGGCTGAACGCCGACGACCGCCCCCACCATATTACGGTTAACGTACAGGTTGCCTACGTGCGCCGAACCGGTAACCTGGGCGATAGTCTCATCAATGCGGGTGTGAACGCCCAGCGTCAGACCGTAGCCGGAGGCGTTAATCTGCGCAATCAGCGCGTCCAGATTATTGCGGTTGTAACGTACAACGTGCAGAACCGGACCGAAGACCTCTTTTTGCAACTCGTCAATGCTTTCCAGCTCGATAAGCGTTGGCGCCACGAAGGTACCGCTCTGCCATTCACGGACATCTTCACTGTTTTCACGCGCCGCCTGGAACACAGGGCGACCTTTCGCACGCATGGACTGGATATGTTGCTCAATATTGGCTTTGGCTTCACTGTCGATAACCGGACCGATGTCGGTGGTCAGTCGCCCTGGATTGCCCATCCGACATTCAGCCATCGCGCCACGCAGCATTTTCAGCGTGTGGTCAGCGATATCATCCTGCAGACAGAGTATACGCAGTGCGGAGCAGCGCTGCCCGGCGCTGTCAAACGCCGAGGACAGCACATCGACCACCACCTGTTCGGTGAGGGCAGACGAGTCAACGATCATCGCGTTCATGCCGCCCGTTTCGGCGATCAGCGGAATCGGACGCCCCTGTGCATCCAGTCGCGTGGCAATATTGCGTTGCAGCAGCGTCGCCACTTCGGTCGAACCGGTAAACATCACACCACGTACGCGGCTGTCGGAGGTCAGTTGCGCACCCACCGTTTCGCCGCGTCCCGGCAGCAGTTGCACCACGCCCGGCGGTATACCCGCTTCCAGCAAGATTGCAATGCCCTGGGCTGCGATAAGGGGAGTCTGTTCCGCCGGTTTTGCCAGCACGCTGTTGCCTGCCGCCAGCGCGGCGGCAATTTGTCCGCTGAAGATTGCCAGCGGGAAGTTCCACGGGCTGATGCAGACCACCGGGCCGAGCGGACGGTGAGTCTCATTATCAAAATCGTCACGTACCTGACCGGCGTAATAGTGCAGGAAGTCCACCGCTTCACGCACTTCGGCAATGGCGTTAGCGAAGCTCTTACCGGCCTCGCGTACCAGAATGCCGATCAGTTGTTGCATCTGGCCTTCCATCAACACGGCTGCGCGATGGAGGATGGCGGCACGCTCTTGCGGCGGCGTCGCAAACCAGATTGGAGCGTTGTTCACCGCATTTTGTAGTGCCTGTTCCACTTCGGCTTCACTGGCTTCGCGGACAAAGCCAACGATGTCTTTCGGCTCTGCCGGGTTGATGACCGGGCTCATTTCACCCTCGGCAACCGGTGTTTCGAGCATCGGCAACGCCCGCCATTTTTGCAGCGCGCTGTTGAGCAGGGCAGAGGAGAGTGAGGCCAGACGATGTTCGTTGGAAAGATCCAGCCCCGCAGAGTTTTCGCGCCCTTTGCCGTACAGATCGCGCGGCAGCGGAATTTTCGGATGCGGCAGACCGGTCTGACCTTCCTGTTGTGCCAGCTTTTCGACGGCTTCGACCGGATCGGCCACCAGTTCGTCCAGCGGCAGCGTGGTATCCGCAATCCGGTTAACAAAGGAGGTGTTGGCGCCGTTTTCCAGCAGACGACGCACCAGATACGCCAACAGCGTTTCATGGGTGCCAACCGGCGCATAAATGCGGCACGGACGGTTCAGTTTGCCATCCGCCACTTTTCCCGTCACCTGCTCGTACAGCGGTTCGCCCATCCCATGCAGACACTGGAACTCATATTGTCCCGGATAGTAATTCTGCCCGGCCAGTTGATAAATAGCCGCCAGCGTATGGGCGTTGTGAGTTGCAAACTGCGGGTAGATCAGATTCGGCACGGCGAGCAGTTTTTTCGCACAGGCGAGATAAGAAACATCGGTGTAGACCTTGCGCGTGTAAACCGGATAGCCTTCCAGACCGTCCATCTGGGCGCGTTTGATCTCGCTATCCCAGTAGGCGCCTTTGACCAGACGGATCATCAGACGACGACGGCTACGGGTGGCAAGATCAATCAGATAATCAATGACGAACGGGCAGCGTTTCTGGTATGCCTGAATGACGAAACCAATCCCGTTCCAGCCGGCCAGTTCCGGCTCGAAACATAGTTTTTCCAGCAGATCGAGGGAGATCTCCAGACGGTCGGCCTCTTCGGCATCGATATTGATGCCGATATCATACTGGCGCGCCAGCAGCGTCAGCGATTTCAGACGTGGGTAAAGTTCTTCCATCACCCGATCGTACTGGGCGCGGCTGTAGCGAGGGTGCAAAGCGGAGAGCTTGATTGAAATCCCCGGCCCTTCATAGATCCCGCGTCCGTTCGACGCTTTGCCAATCGCGTGAATCGCCTGCTGATAGGAGACCATATAGGCCTGCGCATCGGCTGCGGTCAGCGCCGCTTCACCCAGCATATCGTAGGAGTAGCGGAAGCCTTTTTCTTCCAGCTTACGGGCATTCGCCAGCGCTTCGGCAATGGTTTCTCCGGTGACGAACTGTTCACCCATCAGGCGCATTGCCATATCGACGCCTTTACGGATCAGCGGTTCGCCGCTCTTGCCGATAATGCGGTTCAGCGAACGCGAAAGACTGGCTTCGTTATGGGTAGAGACCAGACGACCAGTAAACAGCAGACCCCAGGTTGCCGCGTTGACGAACAGCGACGGACTGCGACCGATGTGCGATTGCCAGTTACCGTTGCTGATTTTGTCGCGGATTAAGGCATCGCGGGTCGCTTTATCCGGAATACGCAGCAGCGCTTCCGCCAGACACATCAGCGCCACGCCTTCCTGTGAGGAGAGAGAGAACTCCTGCAACAACCCCTGCACCATACCGGCGCGGCCGCTGGCTGATTTCTGATTACGCAGTTTATCCGCTAACTGGTATGCCAGTTTATGAGCCTGTTCAGCCACCGGTTGTGGCAGACGTGCCTGCTCCATCAGCATCGAAACCGCGTCCGTTTCAGAGCGGCGGTATGCGGCAGTGATGGCAGAACGTGAGACCGACTGTGGGAGGATCTGCTCGGCAAATTCCAGGAAAGGCTGATGGATCTCTTCCTGCGGCGCCGTGGACTCATCGCCTTCGTTGGCGGCGCCAGCTAATAGCGCAGGAAGTTCAGGCAATGCGTCATCGTTTTCCAGCTTTTCCAGGTAATTAAAGATTGCCTGCTTTATCAACCAGTGCGGAGTGCGATCAATACGTGTTGCCGCTGACTTAATCCGCTCGCGCGTGGCGTCGTCCAGTTTAACCCCCATCGTGGTGGTTCCCATGCCTTCTGCTCCTGTTGTTCAGTGAGGTACTGCTTATCGTTATCGAGAAATATCCACTATGTTGCAACTTTGTGCAACCACGTTAAATGTGACCTGTATAACAAGCTTAAAAATGAATGAAATGTTAATAAAAGAAAGATGTATGACGTTGGGAAAAATAATAACGCTATCTTTTTCTCTGCGGCAGTTAACACTTTTAAAAGGTGCAACCGCGAAAAATGTGAGAGAGTGCAACCTGCCAGAAAATAGTGTTCATCTGCATTTAAATTTGATGTAAATGATGTGTTAAATCGATTGTGAATAAACCGCGCTTCCGGCAGGATACGGTCGCCCGGGAAATACAACAGGCTTTGCCACGTTCCGGCAGAGCAATAAAACAGAAGAGTCTGGAGATTTTATGGCAATTAGCACACCGATGCTGGTGACGTTCTGTGTCTATATTTTTGGCATGATACTGATTGGTTTTATCGCCTGGCGTTCAACCAAGAACTTTGATGATTATATTCTGGGGGGCCGCAGTCTCGGGCCATTTGTCACCGCATTATCTGCGGGTGCGTCGGATATGAGCGGCTGGCTGCTGATGGGCTTACCGGGCGCGATTTTCATTTCCGGGATTTCAGAAAGCTGGATTGCCATCGGCCTGACGTTAGGGGCGTGGATCAACTGGAAGCTGGTGGCCGGGCGTCTTCGTGTGCACACCGAGCATAATAATAATGCCCTGACGCTGCCGGACTACTTCACCGGTCGCTTTGAAGACAAGAGCCGGGTTCTGCGCATTATCTCCGCGCTGGTGATTTTGCTGTTCTTCACCATTTACTGTGCATCCGGCATTGTGGCCGGGGCGCGTCTGTTTGAAAGCACCTTTGGCATGAGCTACGAAACCGCACTGTGGGCAGGCGCGGCAGCGACCATCCTTTATACCTTTATTGGCGGGTTCCTGGCGGTGAGCTGGACGGATACTGTGCAGGCCAGCCTGATGATTTTTGCGCTGATCCTCACGCCGGTAATCGTCATCATCAGCGTCGGGGGGCTTTGGCGACTCGCTGGAAGTTATCAAGCAGAAGAGCATTGAGAACGTCGACATGCTTAAAGGGCTGAACTTCGTCGCCATCATTTCCCTGATGGGCTGGGGGGCTGGGCTACTTTGGTCAGCCGCATATTCTGGCGCGCTTTATGGCGGCGGATTCCCACCACAGTATCGTTCATGCTCGTCGTATCAGTATGACCTGGATGATCCTCTGTCTGGCAGGCGCGGTGGCGGTTGGTTTCTTCGGCATCGCTTACTTCAACAACAATCCGGCGCTGGCGGGTTCAGTGAATCAAAACGCGGAGCGCGTGTTTATCGAGCTGGCGCAAATCCTGTTTAACCCGTGGATTGCCGGTATCCTGCTGTCTGCGATTCTCGCGGCGGTCATGTCGACGCTGAGCTGTCAGTTGCTGGTGTGCTCAAGCGCGATTACCGAGGATCTGTACAAAGCGTTCCTGCGTAAAGGCGCCAGCCAGCAGGAGCTGGTCTGGGTAGGGCGCATTATGGTGCTGGTGGTCGCGCTGGTGGCGATTGCTCTGGCGGCGAACCCGGATAACCGGGTACTGGGTCTGGTGAGCTACGCCTGGGCTGGCTTTGGCGCCGCGTTTGGCCCGGTGGTACTGTTTTCTGTGATGTGGTCGCGCATGACCCGCAACGGCGCACTGGCCGGGATGATTATCGGTGCCGTGACGGTGATCGTCTGGAAACATTTCGGTTGGCTGGATCTGTACGAAATCATTCCGGGCTTTATCTTCGGCAGCGTCGGAATCGTCGTCTTCAGTCTGTTGGGTAAAGCGCCATCATCGGCGATGCTCAAACGCTTTGCTGAGGCGGATGCGCACTATCATTCCGCACCACCGTCACGTTTGCAGGAAGGCTAACGCCTCAATTCACTGACGAATCAGGCCCGCTTCGTGCGGGCCTTTTTTGTTTTTTCAGCCATCGCTTCGTGCAATAACCATTAACCCGCTAAGTGTTTACATTCTGACATCATTATCATTACATTCTGCTTGAGTTTTCTTTTGCCGTAATGATAATCACTATCACTGTAATTTACCTTTCTTTGCATCAGTTGACTAAGAATAACGTTTAAGGGTGTCTGGCATGTTTGTTCCGTTTCTAATTATGTTGCGTGAAGGGCTGGAAGCCGCGCTGATAGTCAGCCTGATTGCCAGCTATCTGAAGCGTACCCAACGAGGCCGTTGGATTGGCGTTATGTGGATTGGTGTCTTTCTGGCGGCGGCGCTGTGCCTGGCATTAGGCGTTTTCATTAATGAAACCACCGGCGAGTTTCCGCAGAAGGAGCAAGAGCTGTTCGAAGGTATCGTCGCGGTCATTGCCGTGGTGATCCTCACCTGGATGGTGTTCTGGATGCGTAAAGTGTCGCGTAACGTCAAAGTACAACTGGAGCAGGCCGTCGACAGCGCGTTACAGCGCGGCAATCATCACGGCTGGGCGCTGATCATGATGGTTTTTTTCGCCGTAGCACGTGAAGGGTTGGAATCGGTCTTTTTCCTGCTGGCGGCCTTTCAACAGGACGTCGGGATCTGGCCGCCGGTTGGGGCCATGCTGGGACTGGCGACGGCGGTGGTTCTCGGTTTCTTACTCTACTGGGGCGGTATTCGCCTCAATCTGGGCGCGTTCTTTAAGTGGACCAGCCTGTTTATTTTGCTGGTGGCGGCAGGCCTTGCCGCGGGGGGCAATTCGCGCCTTCCATGAGGCCGGACTGTGGAACCACTTCCAGGATGTGGCGTTTGATATGAGCGCCACTCTTTCGACGCACTCGCTGTTTGGTACTCTGATGGAAGGCATTTTTGGCTACCAGGAAGCTCCGAGCGTCAGTGAGGTTGCAGTCTGGTTTATCTACTTAATACCCGCGCTGGTGGTATTTGCATTGCCACCGCGTACAAGCACAACCGCGTCACGCACCGCACCTTAACGCTTTGCGATGCAGACGTTTACTTATAGTTACAACATACTTATTTAAAGGGATGGTCATGACGAATCACTTTCGCCGTAGTGCGCTGCTGCCTGGCATGGCTGCGCTGTTTGCTTCTGCTTTTACTGCCCATGCTGCGGATATCCCGCAGGTTAATGTCACAGTAACCGATAAACAATGCGAGCCGATGAGCATTACGGTTAATGCCGGCAAAACGCAGTTCATCATTCAAAACCACAGTCAGAAAGCGCTGGAATGGGAGATCCTGAAAGGCGTGATGGTGGTTGAAGAGCGCGAAAACATCGCGCCGGGATTCAGCCAGAAGATGACCGCCAATCTGCAACCGGGTGAATATGACATGACCTGCGGCCTGCTGACTAACCCGAAAGGGAAGTTGATTGTTAAGGGCAACGCAACAGCCGATGCCGCGCAGAGTGACGCCTTGTTAAGCCTGGGCAGTGCCATTACCGACTATAAAGCCTATGTGACCGAAGAGACCGCGCAACTGGTGGCGGGAACCAAAGCCTTCACCGCTGCCATTAAAGCGGGCGATCTGGAGAAAGCGAAGTCACTGTATGCGCCAACCCGTCAGCATTACGAGCGTATTGAGCCAATTGCCGAATTGTTCTCCGATCTCGACGGCAGCATCGATGCCCGTGAGGACGACTACGAACAAAAAGCCGCCGACCCGAAATTTACCGGCTTCCACCGTCTGGAAAAAGCGCTGTTCGGTGATAACTCCACCAAAGGGATGGAGAAGTATGCCGATCAACTTAACAGCGACGTGCTGGATCTGCAAAAACGCATCAGTGAACTGGCATTCCCGCCGTCCAAAGTAGTGGGCGGAGCGGCTGGACTGATCGAAGAGGTCGCAGCCAGCAAAATCAGCGGTGAAGAAGACCGCTACAGCCATACCGATCTGTGGGATTTCCAGGCGAACGTTGACGGCGCGCAAAAGATAGTAGACCTGCTGCGTCCGCAACTGCAAAAAGAGAACAGCGAGCTCTTAGCGAAAGTGGATGCGAACTTCAAAAAAAGTGGACGCTATCCTCGCCAAATATCGCACCAAAGACGGTTTTGAGACTTACGATAAACTGACCGATGCGGACCGCAATGCGCTGAAAGGGCCGATTACAACGCTGGCGGAAGATCTGGCGCAATTACGCGGTGTACTGGGTCTGGATTAAGCACTATGCAGCATGATGATAAAAACGGCGTGAGCGAACCGTCACGCCGACGTTTGTTGAAAGGAATGGGCGCGCTCGGTGGCGTGCTGGCACTGTCCGGCGGTTGCCCTGTCGCCCACGCGCAAAAGCCGCAAAGCGCGCCGGGAACGCTGTCGCCGGATGCCCGCAGCGAAACGCAGCCTTTTTTATGGCCCTCATCAGGCGGGGATTTTGACACCGCAACAGGCCTCAATGATGCTGGTGGCGTTTGACGTACTGGCGTCCGATAAAAGTGAGCTCGAACGCTTATTCCGTCTGCTTACGGCACGTATCGCCTTCCTGACTACCGGCGGACCAGCGCCGGAAACGCCAAATCCGCGCTTACCCCCGATGGATTCCGGGATCCTCGGCGCCTTCATCGCGCCGGATAACCTGACCGTGACGTTGTCGGTGGGGCATTCGCTGTTTGATGAGCGCTTTGGATTACAGGCGCAGAAGCCAAAGGCGTTGCAAAAAATGACCCGTTTTCCTAACGATTCACTAGATGCGGCGTTATGTCACGGTGACGTGTTATTGCAGATTTGCGCTAACACCCAGGACACGGTGATCCACGCTCTGCGCGATATCATCAAACATACACCGGATTTGCTGAGCGTACGCTGGAAGCGAGAAGGGTTTATCTCCGACCATGCGGCGCGCAGTAAAGGCAAAGAGACCCCGGTCAATTTACTGGGTTTCAAAGACGGGACGGCGAACCCCGACAGCAGCGATGAAAAGTTGATGCAGGATGTGGTGTGGGTGACGGCAGAGCAGGGGGAACCGGCGTGGGCCATTGGCGGATCTTATCAGGCCGTACGTCTGATTCAGTTTCGCGTCGAATTCTGGGACCGCACGCCGCTCAAAGAGCAGCAAACCATTTTCGGCCGCGATAAGCACACCGGTGCCCCGTTGGGGATGCAGCACGAGCATGATGTGCCAGATTACGCCAGCGACCCGGACGGCAACGTCATTGCGCTGGATAGCCACATCCGTCTGGCCAATCCTCGCACCGAACAGACGCAGTCGAGCCTGATGATGCGCCGTGGCTACAGCTATTCGCTTGGCGTAACCAATTCCGGACAACTCGATATGGGATTACTGTTTGTCTGCTATCAACATGACCTGGAAAAAGGGTTTCTGACGGTGCAGAAGCGATTGAATGGTGAAGCGCTGGAAGAATACGTTAAGCCGATCGGCGGTGGCTATTTCTTCGCACTCCCGGGTGTTAAGCAGGCCGATCGTTATCTGGGGCAGTCTCTGCTTGAAGCCTGACAGCATTACCCCGTCTGCGGGCGGGGGGCGTGTTGTGTCTCACGCTGATGAAAATATTCTTTTTTTTATATGATCCGTTTTTTGAAATAATTTTGTAGTATTTTCGTAAGAGACTGTTGCCAGCAGGAAATGAGAATTTAGTTAACGTCAAGTGAAAATATTGTTGCGTTATTGCTAAGTTCTGATGTAATTATACGTAATAGCGGTAGTTCCCGGCTGTGATGTTCATTCACTATGGAGATCGCGAATGGTAAAGTCCTCTTGTGGACTCGTTTCTGATAGACGTTGCAGTTCCAGGCGCGGAAGTCTCTCCTCCGGTTGTACCCGTGTCACCGCAAAATTCCTCACCCTTTCCCGACCTATTCCAGATACTGATGCCCTGTTCGGTGCGCGTAGCCGTGTATGGCGTCTTTTCAACCGGCAAGATATGGCTTACAAGGGAGCCACTCCTCGGATGTTTGTGCGCATAATCGCGCTGTCAGCAGCGCGTGTAATGAATACCAACAACTCAAGGTGCTATCCATGGGAAGACAAAAAGCAGTGATCAAAGCTCGTCGTGAAGCAAAACGTGTGCTGAGACGGGACTCGCGCAGTCATAAACAGCGTGAAGAAGAATCGGTCACCTCGCTTGTGCAGATGAGTGGCGTAGAAGCGATTGGCATGGCGCGCGACAGTCGCGACACCACCCCAATCATGGCGCGTAATGAAGCTCAATCGCACTACCTGAATGCTATCGAGAGTAAACAACTGATTTTCGCTACGGGCGAAGCCGGGTGTGGCAAAACCTGGATCAGTGCGGCAAAAGCAGCAGAGGCCCTGATACATAAAGATGTCGACCGGATCATTGTCACCCGTCCTGTTCTGCAGGCCGATGAAGATCTGGGATTCTTACCTGGGGATGTCTCGGAGAAGTTTGCCCCGTATTTCCGGCCGGTTTATGACGTGCTGGTAAAACGACTCGGTGCATCTTTTATGCAATATTGCCTGCGACCTGAAATCGGTAAGGTGGAAATCGCGCCGTTCGCCTATATGCGCGGACGTACATTTGAAAATGCAGTGGTCATTCTTGACGAGGCTCAGAACGTCACTGCTGCGCAAATGAAGATGTTTTTGACGCGCCTCGGGGAGAATGTGACGGTTATCGTGAATGGGGACATCACCCAGTGCGATTTACCCTCTCATGTTCAGTCAGGGCTCAGTGACGCGCTGGCCCGCTTTAAAGAAGATGAGATGATAGGCATTGTCCGCTTCAGTAAAGATGATTGTGTTCGCTCGGCGCTCTGCCAGCGGACGCTGAATGCGTATAGCTAAGTTAGCCACATTTTCGCTCAGAGCCCGGGACGACCGGGCTTTGTTTTTTTAGACGAATGTTGCCGGATGGCGGTGGGGGGGGGGATTGACTCGCTTCGCTCGCCCTGCGGGCGTCATGGCCTGCGGCCATTCCGTCCAACGGGCTGCGCCCGTTGTCGAACCCCGGTCGGGGATTCTCATCCCCCCCCTAATGGGAAATATAAAAGAAAAGAGCCGATACATAAGTACCGGCTCTCATCTGAAATATGGCGGTGAGGGGGGGGGGATTCGAACCCCCGATACGTTGCCGTATACACACTTTCCAGGCGTGCTCCTTCAGCCACTCGGACACCTCACCATATTGTTGTTCCGCAATAACTGGAACGGGCGCTAATTTAGGGAAATACACTGCCTGCGTCAATTAACTTTTCTAAAAAATCGTGCATTTACACAAACTTCAAACAACCTGTCGCTTAATTAAGCGGAAAACGCTTTTTTTGCCAGCGCCCGCGAATTTGCTATGCTGATGATCCCTTTGAAAACGATGATAATAAGTGCGCAAAATTCCGCACAACAACCCGCAGGAGTCAATATGGATATCATTTTCTATCACCCTACGTTTGATACCCCCTGGTGGATTAACGCTCTGGAAAAAGCCCTTCCCGGTGCGAAAGTTCGTGAGTGGAAAGAGGGCGATAACGATCCGGCAGATTATGCGCTAGTCTGGCATCCGCCGGTAGAGATGCTGGAAGGCCGCAAACTGAAGGCGGTGTTTGCGCTCGGCGCGGGTGTGGATTCGATCCTGAGTAAACTGAAAGCCCATCCCTCTATGCTTGATATTTCCGTGCCGCTCTTTCGGCTGGAAGATACCGGCATGGGCCTGCAAATGCAGGAGTACGCGGTCAGCCAGGTGTTGCACTGGTTCCGTCGTTTTGATGATTACCAGGCGCAAAAAAATGAAAGCCAGTGGCAGCCGCTACCGGAGTATACGCGCGAGGAATTTACCGTGGGGATTATGGGCGCGGGCGTGCTGGGGGGCAAAAGTGGCTGAAAGCCTGCAGGCCTGGGGCTTTCCGTTACGCTGCTGGAGTCGCAGCCGCAAGTCCTGGCCGGGCGTTGAGAGTTTTGCCGGTACGCAAGAGTTGGACGCATTTCTGAGTCAGACTCGCGTGCTCATAAACCTGCTGCCCAATACGGCGGAGACGGTCGGCATTATCAATGGCGAACGGCTTGAGCAACTTCAGGACGGCGCGTATCTGCTCAATCTCGCACGGGGTGTTCACGTCAATGAAGATGATTTGCTGGCTGCGTTGAACAGCGGAAAACTGAAAGGCGCGATGCTGGATGTCTTCAGCCGCGAACCGCTGCCAGCGGATAGCCCACTGTGGAAACATCCTCGCGTGGCAATGACGCCGCACATTGCGGCAGTCACACGTCCTGCAGAAGCTGTTGCCTATATATCCCGCACCATTTCACATCTTGAAAACGGTGAAGCGGTGACAGGGCAGGTTGATCGTCAACGCGGTTACTGATACCCACCCGGCCTCTGCCGGGTTTCGACTAATAAACGCTGGCGATTCCTGCTATCCTTGTCGAAAAATGACTACAGGAGAGAAACATGTATCCCGTTGACCTGCACATGCATACCGTCGCCAGTACCCACGCCTATAGCACCCTGAGCGATTACATCGCGCAAGCGAAACGCCAGGGGCTAAAACTGTTTGCGATTACCGATCATGGCCCGGACATGGCGGATGCGCCTCACCACTGGCATTTCATTAATATGCGGATTTGGCCGCGTGTGGTGGATGGCGTCGGGATCCTGCGAGGCATTGAAGCCAACATCAAAAATATCGAAGGTGAAATTGACTGTACTGGTCCGATGCTCACTTCATTGGATCTGATTATCGCGGGCTTCCATGAACCGGTTTTTGCCCCTCACGATGAAGCCACCAACACGCAGGCGATGATCGCCACCATGGCGAGCGGCGTTGTGCATATCATTAGCCACCCCGGCAACCCGAAATATCCTGTTGATATCACCGCGATTGCCCAGGCCGCGGCGAAATACAATGTTGCGCTGGAGATTAATAACTCTTCCTTCCTTCATTCACGCAAAGGCAGTGAAGCAAACTGTCGCGCGGTGGCGGCAGCGGTGCGCGATGCTGGCGGCTGGGTGGCGCTGGGTTCAGATTCCCATACCGCCTTTACGATGGGGGGATTTTAGCGAGTGCCTGAAAATCCTCGAGGCGGTGAACTTCCCGGAAGATCGAATTTTAAACGTGACGCCGAAACGACTACTCAATTTTCTCGAATCGCGCGGCATGCCGACGATCCCTGAATTTGCTGAACTTTAATCACTACGAGCTGGAATATTTGATGAACGAGTTTTCTATCCTGTGCCGCGTCCTGGGATCGCTATATTACCGCCAACCGCAGGATCCTTTATTGGTTCCGCTCTTTACCCTGATTCGCGAAGGTAAACTCCCGGCAAGCTGGCCGCTCGAGCAGGATGAACTGTTGGGGCGTCTACAGAAAAGCTGCGATATGGCTCAACTGGCGGCAGATTACAATGCGTTGTTCGTCGGCGCGGAGTGCGCGGTGCCACCGTATCGCAGCGCGTGGGTAGAAGGGGCGACAGAATCAGAGGTGCGGACGTTCCTCTCCGCACGCGGAATGCCGCTTGCCGACACACCTGCCGATCATATTGGTACGTTGTTGCTGGCAGCATCCTGGCTGGAAGATCAGTCGACAGAAGATGAAAGCGAGGCGCTGGAAACCCTGTTCGCGGATTACATCCTTCCCTGGTGTGACACTTTTCTCGGCAAAGTTGAAGCGCATGCCACGACGCCTTTCTGGCGGACAATGGCACCGCTAACACGCGATGCTATTGGCGCGATGTGGGACGAACTGGAAGAAGAGACAGATGCTTGAATGTGATTCAAATCACATTACAATGCAACACGAGTGATTCATTGCATAAATTGTGTGCGTGATCTCATTCATATTGCGCTTTTCTGCTATCATTCGCAGCATGAACATACTTCTTTCCATAGCAATCACAACGGGCATTCTCTCCGGTCTCTGGGGATGGGTGGCCGTCTCTCTTGGCTTACTGAGTTGGGCTGGGTTTTTAGGCTGTACTGCCTATTTCGCCTGTCCGCAGGGTGGGTTAAAGGGGTTGGCCATTTCGGCCTCCACGCTGTTGAGCGGCGTGGTGTGGGCGTTGGTCATTATTTACGGAAGTGCGCTGACGCCACATCTGGAACTGGTGGGGTATGTGATCACCGGCATTGTGGCCTTCCTGATGTGTATTCAGGCAAAGCAAGTTTTATTGTCATTTGTGCCTGGCACCTTTATTGGTGCATGTGCGACGTTTGCCGGACAAGGGGACTGGAAACTGGTTCTGCCTTCTCTGGCGGTCGGTTTGCTCTTTGGCTATGCCATGAAAAACAGCGGCCTGTGGCTGGCGGCACGACGAGAAAGACAAAACACGCGAACGGTCGCGGAAAACAAAAAAGCGTGAGGTAATCCTCACGCTTTTTTTTATCCTGATGATCAGGATTCCGGTGGTACCGACATATGGCGGTATTTCACCAGGATGTCGTTCTGGCGATCGGTGGTATTCTGCAAATCCCACAGCCCTCTGTCGATACCATCATTGATGAGGAAGATGACGCCCGTTTCAATAGCGGACATCAGGCACAACATCACCGGTTCGTTGGAGGTGTAGCCAATTTCACCTTCCAGCAGTCTCTGGTAATCAATAAAGCGGAACACGCCTGCCTGCACTTCATAAGACAGAATGGTTTTACTGGTGTTGACCGAGGAGAGGATCTCACCGGTGCTGACGTTGACTACGCGCAGGTTCACCGCAATCTGGTCAAGCTGGTACTGCGTGTCGGCGCCAATACCGAAGTAACGGGCACCGACCCCGCCGGATTTCACGTTACTTTCATAACCAATAATCGACCCTTCAACCATGATGTTCGCCGCCGTCAGCGACTGCAACGGAATACGGTTGTTGATGGCAACGGTCCCGTTTTCCTGGGCGGCACGAATGATTTTTCGCTCGTTAAGCAGGTTCTGCAGTCCCTGACGCTCCAGTGGGATAAACCAGCGGGAATCTTTCAGGGCCGTGACCAGCATCGCGGTAGCGCTTTGTGGGACAGCTGTCGAGAAGTTACTGGCCGGATAAGGTTTAAACTGTCCGGTTTCATCCTGAATGTTATACACCGAGACAAAAATTTTGCCCGTTGGCATCGGTAAATGCGTTAGGTCCTTATAACTTTGCGCACGGGGCATTAATGTCGGTTTCGCGGCTTGTTTTGGCGGTGCGGTTAAGCATCCGCTCAGTAAAATAACGGCGACGAATATAAGTAAGCGCTGCATGATGATTGTCCTTACGTTGCGGTGCTTAAAAATCGGTGGATTGCGACTGTAAACCCGACACTTCTATCGTCGATGTTTTCCCCGTTTTCCTGTCCGTCACATTGAGCTGTAACTGACCATCCCGGTTAGCAATATCAACAATGAAATCATTGGTCACCATCCTGCCAGGTTTCCCTGTGTTAATATTGGTCAACAGCCCACCTAATATTTGCGATTGAATAGCCTGAGTGAAGTTATCCAACGCGGAGGGAGTTTCAATTCCGAAATCGTCGTCATAACTGGGATCTTTATACGAGTTTTGCGCCTGGGCGCTATTCAGTAAAAAAGAACCGTTATTGGGGTTTCCACCAAAGTTGGGATTACGGAACTGGAAAGTCATATTTCCGGCCCAACTTAATGGCGAAATAAGCATGAGTACTACGGTAATGACTCCAACTTATTGATAGTGTTTTATGTTCAGATAATGCCCGATGACTTTGTCATGCAGCTCCACCGATTTTGAGAACGACAGCGACTTCCGTCCCAGCCGTGCCAGGTGCTGCCTCAGATTCAGGTTATGCCGCTCAATTCGCTGCGTATATCGCTTGCTGATTACGTGCAGCTTTCCCTTCAGGCGGGATTCATACAGCGGCCAGCCATCCGTCATCCATATCACCACGTCAAAGGGTGACAGCAGGCTCATAAGACGCCCCAGCGTCGCCATAGTGCGTTCACCGAATACGTGCGCAACAACCGTCTTCCGGAGCCTGTCATACGCGTAAAACAGCCAGCGCTGGCGCGATTTAGCCCCGACATAGCCCCACTGTTCGTCCATTTCCGCGCAGACGATGACGTCACTGCCCGGCTGTATGCGCGAGGTTACCGACTGCGGCCTGAGTTTTTTTAAGTGACGTAAAATCGTGTTGAGGCCAACGCCCATAATGCGGGCAGTTGCCCGGCATCCAACGCCATTCATGGCCATATCAATGATTTTCTGGTGCGTACCGGGTTGAGAAGCGGTGTAAGTGAACTGCAGTTGCCATGTTTTACGGCAGTGAGAGCAGAGATAGCGCTGATGTCCGGCGGTGCTTTTGCCGTTACGCACCACCCCGTCAGTAGCTGAACAGGAGGGACAGCTGATAGAAACAGAAGCCACTGGAGCACCTCAAAAACACCATCATACACTAAATCAGTAAGTTGGCAGCATCACCCAGTCGGGTAATTCCAATGATGCCAGTATATCGCAAAGTAATTATGGTAATACTGCGATGATTATCCAGAAAGGCTCTGGAAATAAAGCAAATATTACTCAGTATGGTACGCAGAAAACAGCAGTTGTAGTGCAGAGACAGTCGCAAATGGCAATTCGCGTAACTCAACGCTAATACATTGACGACGCTTAAATCAATCCGATGGGGGTTTACCATGAAACTTTTACAAGTGGCAGCATTTGCAGCAATCGTGGTTTCTGGCAGTGCTCTGGCTGGTGCAGTTCCACAATGGGGCGGCGGTGGTGGCGGTGGCGGCGGAAGCAGCTCCGGCCCGGAATCGACCCTGAGTATTTATCAGTCAGGGGTCAACAACGCCGCGCTTGCGCTGCAAAGCGACGCTCGTAAATCCGATACGACCATTCATCAGAATGGCTTTGGTAACGGCGCTGACGTGGGCCAGGGCGCAGATAATAGCACCATCGATCTGACTCAAAGCGGCTTCCAGAACAATGCCACCATCGATCAGTGGAACGGCAAAAACTCGGACATTACTGTGAGCCAGTATGGTGGACATAACGGCGCGTTGGTAAACCAGACTGCGTCTGATTCCAGCGTTCTGGTGCATCAGGTTGGTTTTGGCAACAACGCCACGGCTAACCAGTACTGATTCAGTTAATGTGCTGAATATAAACAGGGCGAAAGCCCTGTTTTTTCTCGGGAGGGAATCATGAATACTTTTTTTACTCCTTGTGGCGCTTTCTAATCAGATAACCTTCGCGACAACCCAGCAAGGTGACATTTATACCATTACCCCGCAGGTCACTCTGACGCAACCCTGTGTGTGCCAGGTTCAGATTTTAGCCCTTCGCGAAGGCGTCGCGGGGCAAAGTCAGTCACGACAGAAAAAGACCCTATCCCTGCCTGCTAATCAGGCCATTGATTTGACCAGACTCAGTTTAAATATCTCAGCACAAGACACCGTCAAAATCGTGGTGACGGTTTCTGACGGTGAGTCGCTGCATTTATCACAACAATGGCCGCCCTCTGCGAAATCGTCATAACGGACTGATAATTTGTGCGTTGATGCTGGCAGAAGCGGGGCAGCTGAACTATGAATAGAGTGATGCAGAATGCGTGACTCCCGGGCTCAGTCGCCGTCAGGGAAAACACTGTCCCTCAAGGATGAATGTTCATTGAGGAAACCTTATGTCGTTATCTGTCGCGCGTAAAACAAGCGTTCCGCTTCTTCGTCTTCTTCTCCTCATTTCATTCACCCCGATGGCGCAAGCGAGCGGGCAGGGTGGGGTCATTCATTTCTCAGGGCAAATTGTTGAGCCTCCCTGTGAGATCAATCACGTTCAACAGCATATAGCGATGTCGTGTGATAAAGAGGGGCACACGCAGACCCGCAATTATTCAACGCAGGAGTTGCAAAAGGCGCCACAGCACTTTAAACAAATCGCTGCAGTCAACCTGCGTTATCTCGACGAAAAGAAAAAACTGGCGGTGATAAACATCGATTACCGCTAAAACGGCAGGTCAGACAAATAGATGAAAAAAGCGATTTCAGGATATCCCCTGCTGTACACTTACAGAATAGAGTGACGTAAGGAGGTACTATGGAATCGCGTATTCATGTTATCCAGGGGGATATCACCACCGTTCCGGTCGATGTGATCGTCAATGCCGCAAACTCGTCATTGATGGGCGGCGGCGGGGTTGACGGCGCTATCCACCGCGCAGCGGGTCCTGCCTTACTGGAAGCCTGCATGAAGGTCAGACAGCAGCAGGGCGAGTGCCCGACGGGTCATGCGGTGGTAACGCTTGCCGGTAACCTTCCCGCCAAAGCGGTCATCCATACTGTCGGCCCTGTCTGGCGTGGCGGCGAGCATAACGAAGCGCAACTGCTACAGGATGCGTATTTCAATAGCCTGAATCTGGCGCTGGCCAATGGCTACAGGTCTATTGCCTTTCCGGCAATCAGTACTGGGGTTTATGGCTATCCGCGAGCGGCAGCCGCTGAAATTGCGCTAAAGACTGTTTCGGAATTTATTACCCGCCGCGCTTTGCCTGAACAGATATACTTTGTCTGTTATGACGATGAAACAGCCCGACTTTACCAGCGTTTACTTACCCAGCAAGGCGATGAATGAGCTGACCCGGCTCGCTCGCGCCACCTGTCCGCTGTGCGAAAATCATCCCGGAGAATGCGGGATCCTTGCACTGGATGACAGTCTTGACGCCTTTGCCGCCCGCTACCGTCTGGCGGAAATGGCGGAGCACTCGCTGGATATTCAGTACTATATCTGGGAAGACGACATGTCCGGCCGTCTGTTGTTCTCCGCTCTGCTGGCGGCGGCAAAGCGGGGCGTCCATGTGCGCCTGCTGCTTGATGACAACAATACGCCGGGGCTCGATGACATTCTGCAACTGCTCGACGCCCATCCCAACATTGAAGTTCGCCTGTTTAATCCCTTCTCTTTTCGCATGCTACGGATGCTCGGTTATCTGACTGATTTCGCCAGGCTCAATCGGCGCATGCATAACAAAAGCTATACCGTAGACGGTGTCATCACGCTGGTGGGCGGGCGAAACATTGGTGATGCCTATTTCGGTGCCGGTGAGGAGCCGCTGTTCTCTGATCTGGACGTCATGGCGATAGGACCCGTGGTCAGGGAGGTGGCGGAGGATTTTGAACGCTACTGGCATTGTGCCTCGGTCTCGACGTTGAAGTCGGTACTGGCGTTGTCGGAACAAGAGATCAGCGAGCGCATCGAGTTACCCGACGCGTGGTACAACGACCCCATCACCCGGCGATACCAGCATAAACTGCAAACCAGCCCGTTTATGACTCATCTCGAACGCGGTGCGCTGCCGCTTATCTGGGCGAAGACCCGGCTGTTGAGTGACGATCCTTCCAAAGGCGAAGGGAAAGCGCAGCGCCACTCTTTACTGCCACAACGACTGTTTGACGTAATGGGATCGCCGACGGAGCGGATTGACATTATCTCTGCCTATTTTGTCCCGACCCGGGCAGGTGTCGCGCAGTTGCTGAAACTGGTGCGTAAAGGTGTCAAAATTGCGATCCTTACTAACTCATTAGCGGCCAATGATGTCGCGGTGGTGCATGCCGGCTACGCGCGCTGGCGCAAAAAATTACTCCGTTATGGTGTCGAACTCTATGAACTGAAGCCCACGCGTGAACGCCAGGTGGTACTGCATGACAGGGGGGATTACAGGGAATTCTGGCTCCAGTTTGCATGCCAAAACGTTCAGTATTGACGGGCGGAAGGTGTTTATTGGTTCACTTAATTTTGATCCTCGCTCTACGTTGCTGAACACAGAAATGGGCTTTGTGATCGAAAGCGAGACGCTGGCGACGCTTATCCACCGACGCTTCACCGAGAGTCAGCGCGATGCGGCCTGGCAACTGCAACTCGATCGCTGGGGGGCGAATTAACTGGGTGGATCGCCAACAGGACGACGTGCAGGTGCTAAAAAAAAGAACCCGCCACAGGATTCTGGAAGCGGGTTCTGGTGCGACTGGCAACATTACTGCCGGTTGAATGGCTGCTTTAGTGTTAACCAGCCACCTTTGTGCTTTGTTCTTGTCTGACTGGCTTACCGGAGAACAAGAACTTGAGCAGCGGAATGCGCAGATGAATTTCGTATAATACCAGCGCGATGCCAACGACAAAAATCAGTCCGCAGAGAAAGCCCAACAGATTCGACGTAATATGCGGCGTGATCCACGCACCGTAAAACAACGTTAACGGATGATGCACCAGATAAATAAACAGCGACGCATTGACAAAATAGGTCACGCGGGCTGACTGGAAATTAAGCAAGCGGTGGCCAAGGGAAAACACCACATTGACCATCCATAATCCAAGCACCATGGTGATGACATATTCCGTTTCGTACATCCAGGCGTCGCCGCTGCCGTAGCGCTGATTCAGCAAATAAGCGATGAAGGCGAAGGCGGCTGCCAGCGTACATCCCCGGGAAGGCGTGGTAAACAGCGCCTTCAGCTCGGGTGAGATAAAGGCCAGCGCGCCCAGCATAAAGAAAGGCACATAAAACAGCGTTTGCATCACGACGAAATTAAATAAGCCGTCGCTGAGAATCGGCGGGTAAATAATGAACAACGTCCGGCGTATTACCGCGTAGCCAATACCCAGAAAGAAAAAGATCAGCGTCAGTTTACCCATTGACACGGCGGCAAGGCATTTTTTTATCCGCTTTTTCCAGGTTTTTCCTCATCTGGCTAAATACCCACAGACTGACCGTTGTTAATACCACCAGTACCAGTAAAAACCAGAGGTGAGAAATTAACTCCCAGACCAGCGTGTTGTATTTTTCATACAGTGTGAGCGTATGCCAGCTGTCGACCTTTCCCTTAACATATTGCAGCATTATAAATTGCGGCAACGTTAACAGAGGAATAGCGGTGAGCATCGGAATGCCCACGCGTTCAACGCGTACTTTCCACCAGCGTTTCAACGGGTAACGCAGGAATAACATGTACGAAAAATAGCCGGAAATAACGAAGAAGACCTGCATTCGAAAGGAATGGATAAAATCGTTAAACAGGGTCAGCCACCATGAAGGTTCGGCGCTGTTGACATGCCAGGTGTGACCGGAATAGATCAATGAGATATGGAAGGGAATACCCAACAACATCAGCCAGGCGCGGATGGAGTCAAGAAAATATTCACGCTGTGCGGGTACGGGATTCATAGAGGTTTCGTATTCTCAGATTCTCAGACTAATCGTCTTATCCTTAAGGCGATGAGTAGTTACAGTCGGGAGCAACCCTACACGAAGTACAACAACCTGTCTCCAGGATAAGTACGCAAAGTGAAAAAGGGCCCGTCGGGGTGCTTAAACCATAAGCCAGCGTGCCGAACAATGGAGGGATTCAGTTGTCCTAATGCCTGATTATCCATTAAAATAGATCGGATCGATATAAGCACACAAAGGGGGGAAGTGCTTACTAATTATGAAACATAAATCACAAATGATGAAAATGCGTTGGTTGGGTGCGGCAGTCATGTTAACGCTGTACACGTCGTCGGCCTGGGCCTTCTCCATCGATGACGTTGCAAAGCAAGCTCAATCCTTAGCCGGTAAAGGCTATGAGGCGCCAAAAAAGCAACTTGCCCTCCGTTTTCCGCGACATGAAATATGCGGACTATCAGCAGATCCAGTTTAATCGCGATAAAGCTTACTGGAGCAATCTCAAAACCCCATTTAAGCTCGAGTTCTACCACCAGGGTATGTACTTCGACACGCCGGTCAAAATCAATGAAGTCACGGCAACTACGGTTAAAAGAATCAAATACAGCCCGGACTACTTCAATTTCGGCGACGTTCAGCATGATAAAGACACGGTAAAAGATCTTGGCATTGCGGGTTTCAAAGTGTTGTACCCGATCAACAGCAAAGACAAAAACGATGAAATCGTCAGCATGCTTGGCGCAAGCTACTTCCGCGTTCTGGGCGCAGGACAGGTGTATGGCCTCTCTGCTCGCGGACTGGCCATTGATACCGCGCTGCCTTCAGGTGAAGAGTTTCCCCGCTTCCGTGAGTTCTGGATCGAACGTCCAAAACCGACTGACAAACGCCTGACGATTTATGCCTTACTGGACTCTCCGCGCGCGACCGGTGCCTATCGTTTTGTGATAATCCCTGGGCGTGACACTGTCGTTGACGTACAGTCGAAAGTCTATCTGCGCGACAAAGTCGGCAAACTGGGCGTGGCGCCGTTAACCAGCATGTTCCTGTATGGGCCAAACCAGCCTTCTCCGGCGACAAACTACCGTCCGGAACTGCATGACTCCAACGGCTTGTCGATTCATGCCGGTAACGGCGAATGGATCTGGCGTCCGCTGAATAACCCGAAACATCTCGCGGTGAGCAGTTTTGCGATGGAAAACCCACAAGGGTTTGGTCTGTTGCAGCGCGGCCGTCAGTTCTCTCGTTTTGAAGATCTTGACGACCGTTACGACCTGCGCCCAAGCGCCTGGATCACGCCGAAAGGCGAGTGGGGTAAGGGTAAGATTGAACTGGTTGAAATCCCGACCAATGACGAAACCAACGATAACATCGTGGCTTACTGGACGCCGGATCAACTGCCTGAACCGGGCAAAGAGATGAACTTCAAATATACCCTGACGTTCAGTCGCGATGAAGACAAACTTCATGCGCCGGATAATGCCTGGGTGCAGCAGACGCGTCGTTCAACCGGCGATGTCAAACAGTCTAATCTCATTCGCCAGCCTGACGGCACGATCGCCTTCGTGGTGGACTTTACCGGCACAGATATGAAAAAACTGCCGTCGGATACCCCGGTCACCGCGCAAACCAGCATTGGCGACAACGGCGAGATTGTGGAAACAACGGTGCGTTACAACCCGGTCACTAAAGGCTGGCGTATGACGATGCGGGTGAAAGTGAAAGATGCGAAGAAAACCACTGAAATGCGTGCTGCATTGGTCAATGCCGATCAGCCGTTGAGTGAAACCTGGAGCTACCAGTTACCTGCCAATGAATAAGACAACTGAGTACATTGACGCTCTGCCGCTCTCGGAGATCGAGAAAGCGGCATTGCCGACTACTGACATCCGCGCGGTGCATGAAGCGCTGGATGCCGAGCATCGCCGTTACTCGCGAGAAGACGACTCACCGCAGGGTTCTGTTAAAGCGCGTCTGCAACAAGCCTGGCCAGACTCGCTGGGCGAAGGGCAGTTGATCAAAGATGACGAAGGACGCGACCAGCTTCAGGCAATGCCGAAAGCCAAACGATCTTCGATGTTTCCCGATCCCTGGCGTACCAACCCGGTGGGGCGTTTCTGGGATCGTCTGCGTGGACGTGATGTCACGCCGCGCTATCTGGCGCGACTGACCAAAGAAGAACAGGAAAGCGAGCAGAAGTGGCGTACCGTCGGCACTATTCGTCGCTATACGCTGCTGCTGCTGACGCTGGCGCAGACGGTTGTCGCGACCTGGTATATGAAGACGATTCTGCCGTATCAGGGCTGGGCGCTGATTAATCCGGCGGATATGGTCGGGCAGGATCTGTGGGTTTCGTTCATGCAGTTGCTGCCGTACATGCTGCAAACCGGCATTTTGATCCTCTTTGCGGTGCTGTTCTGCTGGGTTTCCGCCGGGTTCTGGACCGCGCTGATGGGCTTCCTGCAATTGTTGATTGGGCGCGATAAGTACAGCATTTCGGCGTCAACGGTCGGTGACGAACCGCTGAATCCCCAGCACCGCACCGCGCTGATTATGCCTATTTGCAATGAAGATGTTGATCGCGTTTTTGCAGGCCTGCGCGCCACATGGGAATCGGTAAAAGCGACCGGTAACGGCGAGCATTTCGATGTCTATATTCTCAGCGACAGTTACAACCCCGATATCTGTGTTGCAGAACAAAAGGCGTGGATGGAGCTGATTGCTGAAGTGCAGGGCGAAGGGCAGATTTTCTATCGCCGTCGTCGTCGCCGTGTGAAGCGTAAAAGCGGTAACATTGATGACTTCTGCCGTCGTTGGGGCAGCCAGTACAGCTACATGGTGGTACTGGACGCTGACTCCGTAATGACCGGTGAATGCCTGAGCGGTCTGGTGCGTTTGATGGAAGCGAACCCGAATGCCGGGATCATCCAGTCATCGCCGAAGGCGTCCGGCATGGACACTCTGTATGCGCGTTGTCAGCAGTTTGCGACGCGTGTATACGGGCCGTTATTTACCGCCGGTTTGCACTTCTGGCAGTTGGGTGAGTCTCACTACTGGGGTCACAACGCCATAATCCGCGTTAAGCCGTTCATCGAGCACTGTGCGCTGGCGCCACTGCCGGGTGAAGGCTCTTTCGCCGGTTCTATCCTGTCGCATGACTTCGTGGAAGCGGCGTTGATGCGTCGGGCCGGGTGGGGCGTGTGGATTGCTTACGATCTGCCGGGTTCCTATGAAGAGCTGCCACCGAACCTGCTGGACGAACTGAAGCGAGATCGCCGCTGGTGTCATGGCAACCTGATGAACTTCCGGTTGTTCCTTGTGAAAGGGATGCACCCGGTTCACCGCGCCGTCTTCCTGACCGGGGTGATGTCTTATCTTTCCGCGCCGCTGTGGTTTATGTTCCTTGCGCTGTCAACCGCGTTGCAGGTCGTCCACGCGCTCACCGAGCCGCAATACTTCCTGCAACCGCGCCAGCTGTTCCCGGTCTGGCCGCAGTGGCGTCCTGAACTGGCGATTGCGCTGTTTGCCTCGACGATGGTGCTGTTGTTCCTGCCGAAGTTGCTGAGTATTCTGCTCATCTGGTGTAAAGGTACCAAAGAGTACGGTGGATTTATTCGCGTAACGCTGTCGCTGCTGCTGGAGGTGTTATTCTCCGTATTGCTGGCGCCGGTGCGCATGTTGTTCCACACCGTCTTCGTGGTGAGCGCCTTCCTTGGCTGGGAAGTGGTCTGGAATTCGCCGCAGCGTGACGATGACTCTACGCCGTGGGGTGAAGCGTTTATGCGTCACGGTTCGCAACTGCTGCTGGGTCTGGTATGGGCGGTCGGTATGGCGTGGCTGGATCTGCGTTTCCTGTTCTGGCTGGCGCCGATTGTCTTCTCGCTGATCCTGTCACCGTTTGTCTCGGTGATCTCCAGTCGTTCAACGGTCGGTTTGCGTACTAAACGCTGGAAATTGTTCCTGATCCCGGAAGAATATTCGCCGCCGCAGGTGCTGGTGGATACCGACAAGTATCTGGTGATGAACCGCAACCGTTCGCTTGACGATGGCTTTATGCACGCGGTGTTTAACCCATCGTTTAACGCGCTGGCCACTGCGATGGCGACGGCTCGTCACCGTGCAAGCCAGGTGCTGGAGATTGCCCGCGATCGTCACGTTGAGCAGGCGCTGAACGAGACCCCGGAAAAACTGAATCGCGACCGTCGTCTGGTCTTGTTGAGCGATCCGGTGACGATGGCACGTTTGCACTATCGTGTCTGGAACTCGCCAGAGAAATACTCGTCGTGGGTGAGTTACTATCAGGGGATCGCCCTGAACCCGCAGACATTGAAAACGCCTTAAGCGCCATCCGGCGAAATCGTCTGAAAAATACCGGCTTGCGCCGGTATTTTTTTATACTGAAGAAAACGAATGAAAGGGCATTACATGCGACTGATTGCGGTGGGCATCATGGTCATGCTGTTAAGCGGATGCGGCAGCATTATTAGCCGGACAATCCCCGGACAGGGGCATGGCAACCAGTATTATCCGGGCGTGCAGTGGGACGTCCGGGATTCAGCATGGCGCTATATTACAGTCCTCGACCTGCCGTTTTCACTGGTGTTTGACACGCTGCTATTGCCGCTTGACATACACCACGGTCCTTATGAGTAATCAGCGCTCATCCCACTCATCGGCTGCGGTTTGTCCTTCTTCCGTATCCAGCGGGGGGGTCAAGCTGAAATTCGCCTTCATCCCATTCATGTAGCGTATTCTCTTCCAGCCACTCCTGGCGGATTTCTATCTCATCATAATCGCCGTCAAAGACGCTTTGCGCGGCCTCGCCACTAAGCATCGGCAGGCATTCGCCTTCTTCGCCTTCGTCGGCAAAAAACTCGACCTGCCACATGATGTCGCCATCCTGTAGCACGTACTTCTGCACGTTGAACTGCTGTACATTGGCTTCGTCCTGTTCAAGCTCAGGATGGTCCGCCATAAATTCTTCACGGGCTGAGTCAATGGCTTCTTCCAGCGTTGCATACATGGTCATCTGAGTCTCCCTTTGATTTGATGAGGTATTCAGGGAAAGAATAGCTGATTCTCCGGTTATGCAAGTATGAATGGTGAAAAATCATCCCGCTGTTCGTGAGAGAGCACGGCGACGCAGGCTGTTCCAGGAATAAATGGCGTTAAACAATACCACCCCGGCAGTGACCAGAAAAACGGCGCGAAAACCATAGTTAGCAGAAATTGCTGCGCCCATGAGCGGGCCGGTGACGTTGCCAATATCGCGGAACGACTGGTTATAACTGAAGATGCGTCCGGCGATTTGGTTTGTGGAGTTATAGACCAGCAGCGTCTGGACCGCCGGCAGTAACGCGCCGTCGGCAGCGCCCAGTAAAAAGCGTAATACCGCCAGTTGCCACGGGGTCTGAACAAAAGACATCGGGATCAGCAGCAGAACGGAGAAGATTAGCGCCACAATGAGGATTTTCTCCGGCCCGATACGGTCCCCCAGCTTGCCTAATCTCGGCGCGCTGAGCAATGCGGCGACGCCAGGTACGGAGGCAATCATCCCGCTGATAAACGCAATATTGCTGACATTGCCTGCCAGTTCCCGCACATAGAGCGTCAGAATCGGTGCAATGGAACCGGTCGCCACCTGAATAATCAGCGTGGTGACGAACAGGCTCAGGACCAGTTTCGGATTTTTAAGCGTGGCGACGACTTCGCGCACGCGCAGCATCTCTTTTTTTGCTGATCGGTTTGAAGTTCTCGCGAATAAAAAACAGCGTCAGTAAAAAAACAGATCACCAGTACTGTGGCGGTGATGAAGAACACCGGACGCAGTCCATACTGGTCGGCGAGCAGGCCACCTGCCAGCGGGCCAAGTAACGCACCGCTCACGCCGCCGGTAGAAAGCGTCCCCAGCGCCCAGCCGCTTTTATTGCGCGGTACCTGGGTGGCGATCAACGCGTTCGCATTGGGGATAAATCCCCCCCAGTAGACCGAGCAGTGCACGCAGCACCAGAAACTGCCAGATGTTCTGGGCAAGGCCCATCAACAACATCACGACTGCCATCCCCAGCGCGGAGCGCAGCAGCATAATCTTTCTGCCTTTGCGGTCGGCGAGGCCCCCCCCAGAAGGGGGGAGGCGATAGCGGAGAAAAGAAACGTAATACTGAAAACCAGCCCGGACCACATATTGAGCGCACTGTGGCCCGTTACGCCGAGTTGCTCGACGTAGAGCGGTAAGAATGGCATCACCAGGCTGAATGCGGCACCCGTTAAGAAACAGCCGAGCCAGGCGACGGTGAGATTACGTTTCCAGTTTATGGGTATCTCTGAGGGTGACATAGCGATCCGCGTGTGACGCGCTGTTGGCGCGATCGGGCAAAAAAACGAATATAAATTAAGCATATTCATTATGCGCCTGTATGCTGATGGTCGCAATGTGGGCAGCTTTAATCGCTAAAAGCGGTGAAAAAGCAGTCCGGAAGGACTGCTTTGCAGGATTTAATAGCGGGAAGGCACTCCGGCAGGACGTGTTTTGAAGCGACGGTGCAGCCACATGTACTGTTCCGGTGCCATCATGATGCACTTCTCAATAACCTGGTTCATCCAGGCAGCTGTGGTCTCAGCGTCATCCAGGGGCGGTGAGCACTCTGGCGGTAACATAATCAACTGGTAGCCTTTACCGTCGGGTTTGCGACGCGGTACAAAGGGTACCAGGCAGGCATTAGACATCCGGGCGAGCATCCAGGTACCGGAGGTGGTGGCGGCCTGCTCTACGGCAAAAAAAGGGGACAAAGACACTGGCGCGTGGGCCATAGTCGTGATCCGGTGCATACCAGACCACTTCGCCTTTCTTCAGCGCTTTAATCATCCCTTTGAGGTCTTTACGATCGAGCATCGATTTATTCGAGCGCATACGTCCCCAGGTCTGAAGCCAGTCGATTAACGGATTATCATTCGGACGATAAACGCCGATGCCGGGTTCCTGCAGACCAAACTGACGCGCTCCCAGTTCCAGGGTCAAAAAGTGCAGACCGACCAGCAATATACCGCGCTTTTGCTGCTGAACATCGCGGATATGCTCCATGCCGATCACTTCCGTCCAGCGGGAAACACGACGATCGGACCAGAACCAGGCCATCCCGGTTTCTATCAACCCCATACCGACGGATTCGAAGTTTTTGACTACCATCGCCTGACGCTCTGCTTTGCTTATTTCGGGAAAACAGAGTTCAAGATTTCGCTCCACAATGACGGCGCGACGCTTCATCAGATGACGCGCCAGATGACCCAACATATGGCCTGTGCGGTAGAGTATGGGATAGGGCAATTGCACGATTAACCAAAGAGCGCCAATACCGAGCCAGGTTAACCAATACCGTGGATGCAGTAATGCTGTGGAGAACTTAGGTAAATTCGTCATGTCTTTCCTGTTAAAAATCTTAAAACGGACAATTCTGACCATTGTTGCATTTTTTCGCGCGCAGAAAAAATTTACGGCTCAGAGATGGCGATAAAAGCAACGAATGTTGTTAAATTTTTAGTTAGAAGAAAGAAATGTAGCGCAAAATGTGTGGATGTAAATTGGCAACATTTGCTATATGATGCCGCCCGATTTGATTTTCACTCATTGCAGGACTCGTACACCATGCCAGTGTTACATAACCGCATTTCCAATGACGCCCTCAGAGCCCAGATGCTGGCTGAAACTGAGCCGCGCACAACCATTTCATTCTACAAATATTTTACCATCACCGATCCGAAAGCGACACGCGATGCGTTGTATCAAAAGTTAACAGCGCTGAATGTTTTTGGTCGTATCTATCTGGCGCATGAAGGAATTAATGCCCAAATTAGCGTGCCGCAAAGCCAGGTGGAGGCATTTCGCCAGCAGCTGTATGCTTTTGATCCGGCACTCGATGGCGTACGTCTGAACATCGCACTGGAGGATGACGGGAAATCTTTCTGGGTGCTGCGCATGAAGGTACGTGAGCGGATTGTGGCGGATGGCATTGAAGATGCGAGCTTTGATGCCAGCAATGTCGGCGATTACCTGAAGGCCGCCGAAGTGAATGCAATGCTCGACGACCCGGATGCGCTATTCATCGATATGCGTAACCATTACGAATACGAAGTGGGTCATTTTGAGAACGCGCTGGAAATTCCGGCCGACACCTTCCGTGAGCAATTGCCAAAAGCGGTCGAGATGATGCAGGAACACAAAGATAAAAAGATTGTGATGTACTGCACCGGCGGCATTCGCTGCGAAAAAGCCAGCGCCTGGATGAAGCACAACGGCTTCAGCAAAGTGTGGCACATTGAAGGCGGTATCATTGAATATGCGCGCAAGGCCCGGGAGCAGGGGTTACCGGTGCGTTTCATCGGCAAAAACTTTGTGTTTGATGAGCGTATGGGCGAGCGTATTTCGGATGAGGTAATTGCCCATTGCCACCAGTGCGGCGCGCTGTGTGACAGCCACACCAACTGTAAAAACGACGGCTGCCATCTGCTGTTTATTCAGTGTCCGGCGTGTGCTGAGAAATTCAACGGTTGCTGTAGCGAAGCCTGCTGTGAAGAGAGTGCGTTACCGGAAGAGGAACAGCGTCGTCTCCGTGCGGGGCGCGAAAACGGCAATAAAATCTTTAATAAGTCTCGTGGGCGACTGAATACGAAACTGGGTATTCCCGACCCTTCGCAGTAACAGAACAGAACAGGAGAGGGGACTTCCCCCTCTCACCATCATTACTTCTGCTGTACACCTTCCACCGAGATAATCAACTCCACCTCCTGTGAAGCAGGACCCAAATCGGTTGTGATGTTGAAGTCCTTCAGCTTAATTTTCCCTTCGGCCTCAAAGCCCGCGCGTTTACCGCCCCACGGATCGTCACCCTGACCAATCATCTTCGCTTCCAGCGTTACCGGTTTCGTTACGCCGTTTAACGTCAGGTTCCCGGTGATGTCCAGTTCGTCACCGTCTTTCTTCACGCTGGTGGAGGTAAAGGACGCCTGCGGGAATTTCGCAACGTTGAGGAAATCGGCGCTGCGCAGATGCTTATCACGCTCGGCGTGGTTGGTATCCACGCTGTTGGTGTTGATGGTCACATTCACTTTATCTGCGGCGGGATCCTTTTCATCAAAGGTAAAGGTTCCGTCGAAGTCTTTGAACGTTCCGTACAACCAGCTATATCCCAGGTGCTGAATGCGGAAATTAACAAAGGCATGTTGTCCTTCTTTGTCAATTTTATAATCCGCCGCGACGGCAGAACCGGTGGTGAACAGCAGTGAGGCGAGAGTTAAACCCAGCAGGCTTTTTTTCATTTTTGAGCTCCATAGTCAGATGACGACTTACCCAACATGCGATTCAGGGTGTCGTCTTTATCGATAAAGTGGTGTTTAAAGGCCATCAGGCCATGCAGTACGGAAAGAATGACAACGGTCCAGGCCAGCCACAGGTGTACGCTTCCGGCAAGATCGGCCTGAACGGCGGCATCCGCGAAGGTCGCCGGGATATCGAACCAGCCAAAAACGCTGATAGGTTTCCCGTCGGCGGTAGAAATCAAATAACCGCTGATGACAATGCTGAACAGCAGCAGGTATAACGCGAGATGGCCCAGCGCTGCGCCGGCCCGCGTCCATGATGAATAGCTTGTTAATGGCTTCGGCGGCACAGAGAACAGACGCCAGATGACCCGTATGACCAGACCCATCATCAGCAGGATCCCGATGCTCTTATGCAGTTCTGGCCCGCGGTGATACCAGCCATCGTAATAGCTCAGCGTTACCATCCAGAGACCGAGAGCAAACATGCCATACACCGCGATGGCTGTGAGCCAGTGCAGCGCGATGGAAATAAAACCATACCGTTGAGGAGTATTTGAGAACTGCATAAACACACCAGTTTATATTTCAGGAGTGAATGAAAATGGCCTGACGGAGACATAAATGCAACTAATAATTAACAGTGAGACTGATATTTAAAGTTGATTCAATTATTTTGTATTTACTCAGAAATTTGATTCAATGAATTCGGCATAAATGACTGTCTGGTGACAATCGACGGGAAGTGCAGGGGAGACAGGTTATTCAAAAAATCACACAGAAATTTAGATAACTTTCAGTTTTTGTCAATATTTGTCAGTGGCGATGGCTCAGTAAAACAGGATGTAAATGACATCCAGAATGGCCAGTAACGACCATAAAATAACGTAGAGCATAAAATGCTCGCGAATATTGTTGACCAGATAAAGAAACAGACGACGCATATTTAAATTACCTTAAAAGGCCTCATTGCGAGGCCATTAAACGATTATGCCGTAAATCGGGAGAGGCGGAAGGGGGCCAGGTCAAAGGCGGATGGCTTTCCCTGGGCAAAGTCAGCGGCAATTTCACCCAGCACAGAGGCAAACTTAAAGCCATGACCGCTCAGGCCAGTGACAACCAACGTGTTGTCGTGGCCGGGCAAGGTATCAATGATGAAGTCTTCATCTGGCGAATTGTCATAGGTACAGGCAGCTCCGTGCAGACAGCAACCCACTCCCGGAAGAACATTGCGCAGGAACGGGAACGCTTCAGAACCGTCACTGGCGACGCTGGCAAAGGGTTTACGTTCAGCTTCTGAATGGATAAGTTGCCCACCGTTATGTTTACCGATTTTCAGTTCGTCGTTCTCCGCCGGGAAACCGTAGTACTGATCGCCGTTGGGTAGCTCACCGGTGAAGGCCGGGAATTTATTCTTGATGCTATAGCGCCCATCGGCCTGATACCAGGCAAACACTTTTCGTACTGGCTGGATCGGGAGTTCGGGGAGCAAAGCCTGCACCCAGGTCCCGGCGCTCACCAGCGCTTTCTTCGCACTGTATTCGCCGTCAGCCGTTTCAACGATGACGCCGCCGTCATCATCATGGTGAATGGCCGTGACCGGACAGTTGAAGAGCTGTGCGCATCCCGCTTCTTCCGCCAGACGGATCCAGGTTTTTATCGCCAGTTCGCTGCGTAAAAAACCGGAATCAGCTTCGAACAAACCGGTGTAATCAGCAGGGACGCGAATTTCAGGCCAGCGTGCCATAATGGTCGAAGCATCCAGTTGCTCAACGTTTAATTGCCACTGCTTCGCGCTGTGGGCGACGTTCGCCAGGAAAGCAGAATCGGCGGGGCCAAGGTTGATGACGCCGGAGCGGACGAAAATCGGCTCTTCATTTTGAGTGGAGAGTTCGTCCCATAGTGCCTGCGCGCGCAGCACCAGCGGAACGTATTTTTCACCTTCGCCATAGGCGTGGCGGATCAACCGGGTGTCACCGTGATGGCTACCCTGTTGATGCGGTGGCATATGCGCATCGGTCATCAAAACGTTTAACCCGGCGCGAGTGGCATAATAACCTGCGGCTGCCCCAACGGACCCGCTGCCTATAATGATTAAGTCGTATTTCATCGGTTTCTCTCTGCTGTCGCGTTTGATGCAGAGTAAATAAGTGAAATGCGTAATACAACCCAGAAATAGCAAAGGCACCCAGAAGGTGCCTTTTTTAAGTGAGAATGTCCGTCTCGTTAGTGCCGACGGTATTCGTTGGCCTGGTAATCGCCGGATTCGATTTTGGCTATGCCGGCTTCTAATATCGAAATAAATTGTCTGGCAACATCGGTGGTTAACCAGAGCGTCTGACCGACTTCTGTACCATCGGGTTCGGGACGATTTGGAGTCTGGTAATGCAAACGCAGCATCAGCGCGTCATAGCTATCTACGGTGCTGATGTCCCATCCCACAAGCGGATGAGTCTGAATGACTTCATTATTCTTTTCCATCATGCCCCCCTAATTCGTGTTACAAGACAACGGCTTTCGAGGTTCAATGCGTTTTTATCTGAAGCAACTTCAGTATATCAATAAATAAGGGTATTCACTGAGATTTTAAAGAGGGGGGAGCATAAATTTCTGCAAATTAAGAATTTATGAGTAATTAATCGCCATCTTATTCACACTTTTTAAGTATGTTGTGCAATATTTTTGAGCGACCGGTGAAAATATAAACAATTCTTAAGGTTGTAGAGAATTTTAAAATGGATGAAAAATGACAGATAAAAAAAGCCGGGGCGACCCGGCAAAAGAGACTACGGCATAGCATTTTTATTCTTTAATGAACCAGTCGTCGGCGCTTTCCCAGGTTTCCTGAAGAATTTCACTGATCCGTTCTTTATCTTCTTTCGTCGCACCAATGACGGACAAATTATTGGCTGCAGCGTAACGGACGGTGACATTACCGTCATTGTCGGGAAAGGAGTGAGTAATACGGCGGGAGAGTTCGCCTGCCAGGGCATCAATGGCACCGGCAGGCAAAGGTGAAGTTTTAGCAATAGTGACTTCAATACGCATAATAGCCCCCCTGTTGAATATACTGTTTATTTATACAGTTGATCTAACCAAATTACAACAGGGAGCGCTGATTTTTTTTACTTTTTCATCGTCCAGTGTACCGTTTCGCCTCCGAGGAACGGCACCAGCGTATCGTCGGTGAGCGCAATGCTCTCCGGCACCTGTTGCTCTTCACGTACCAGCTCAATAAAGGTGTCATTCACTGGCAGGCCGTAGAATCGCGGACCGTTAAGAGAACAAAAGGCTTCAAGGTGCGCCAGTGCGTTCATCTCTTCAAACACGGTGGCATAGCTTGCCAGCGCCGTCGGCGCATTAAAGCAACCCGCACAACCACAGCTTGCCTCTTTACGATGACGGGCGTGCGGCGCGGAGTCGGTGCCGAGGAAGGCGCGTTCAAATCCGCTGGCAACCAGGTCTCGTAGCGCCTGCTGGTGGACATTGCGCTTCAGAATCGGCAGGCAGTAGAGGTGAGGACGAATACCGCCAACCAGCATATGGTTACGGTTAAACATCAGGTGTTGCGGAGTAATCGTCGCGGCCAGTAATTCATTGCCGTCACGGACATACTCCGCCGCATCTTTCGTGGTGATATGCTCAAAGACCACTTTCAGCGCAGGCAGGCGCTGGCGCAGAGGCTCCATCACCGTCTCAATGAAACGCGCTTCGCGGTCAAAGATATCGATATCGGTGTGGGTGACTTCGCCGTGCACCAGCAGCGGCATCCCGAGTTTTTCCATACGCTCCAGCACAGGCATGATGGCATCAATGGAGGTGACGCCGTGACTGGAGTTGGTGGTGGCATTCGCCGGGTAGAGTTTTGCCGCCGTGAACACACCTTCGCGAAAGCCGCGCTCCAGTTCAGCGGGTTCCAGTGTGTCCGTTAAATAGCAGGTCATCAGCGGGGTGAAAGTGTGTCCGGCAGGAACGGCATCAAGGATGCGTTGACGGTAGGCGATAGCCGCATCCACCGTGGTGATCGGCGGCGCAAGGTTGGGCATCACAATCGCACGTGCATAAATGCCGCTGGTGTAGGGCACGACTGTTTTTAACATTTCGCCATCGCGAAGGTGAAGGTGCCAGTCGTCTGGGCGGCGGATCTTTAAAACCTGGGAGGGTGCTGTCATCAATATGCTCCGGCTGGGGGGATGTCATTTTTGCCGGAAACAAAGGATATGCGGAAACGTTTTCGTTTGCACGTAAAAAAAAGGCGCCGTAGCGCCTTTGAGAATGATGACAAACCTCATCCCGATACTGGACAAGCAGAAACAACCTAATTAAAAACGAGGAAAATCAATTGATTGATTTTCGGCTGCTTATCACAAAGAAGGAAAAACCACGTTTTTTTCTTCTTTGCCAGCGATCTGAAAGGCGCCGTAGCGCCTTTGTCGTTTAATCCGTGAACGGGATGATAATTTCACCCGGTTTCACTTCGATTCCTTTGGCATATTTTTTCGCCAGCGCTTCGCCTTTGCTACTGTCTTCGCGCAGAATGTACGCCGGTTGCTGGTTAAAGTAATTGCGCAGCGACTGGTTCAGATAGGGCATTAGCGTTTGCAGCACCGACTGCATTTTTTCCGGCGTCACGGTGGCGTCCACCACTTCCATTTCCTGCAGGAAGATGGCCCCTTTTTCTTTATTAAAGACGGGCAGCGCTTTCAGTTTGAGCTTGATGGTCGCTTTCTGGCTGCCAAACAGGGAATTCATATCCAGATTGGCATCGCCGGTCAGCGTCACTTTGTTCGGCTCTTCACGGCCGATCTGGCTGGAGAGGTTGTTCAGGACGATATGCGCATCGGCGACGCCCGGGAGACCAATATCTTTGGCAAAGTTGTTACGCTTTTCGAGCGCCTGATTAATTTCTTGTTCGCTTACGGTGTACTGCGTGAGCTGATTACAGCCGGTCAACAGGCCGCCAACAATCAATGCGGCAGCAAAAAAAATCTTCTTCATGAGGGTCCTCTACATGATGCGGTCATCATAATCCCGACATAACGCAGCATGTGTTACCAGCGCGAACATCGCCAGTAGAAAAAACTGAAAATAGCGGTGGCCTGGGTCACCCTGCCACCGCCGGTGAACGTTAAATCGCCATAGATGATAACAGATTGACCTGCGTCTGTTTCGCCATATTGTCGCGATAGTCAGCAACGCGTGTCGGCCAGGTGATACCAGCTACCAGCGTCAGATTACGCAACAGGGGAAATAACTGAATGTCATCTTCGGAAAGTTCACCGTTCACGCCATTAGGCTGCACAATGAGCTTATCGAGTGCGCGCAAATCATCACTGATTTTTTTGGTCAGGCCAGCGGAATGGGCAAGATGGTCGGCAAAACTGCCAATCATCGCCTCTTTCTTCTCAGTAAAGTATTTGCGTGCCGAAGGGGTGGAAAACTCATCAAACGCAGATTTTGCAAAACGTGGTAACAGCAGATGATTGGCATAGTTATTCACTTTGCGCAGCCACTCGTCAATGGCCGGGTTTTTCTTGCCGGTGAGCAGCGGTTTGCCATCCAGCTTATCGACGTAATGGACGATGTCCATGCTTTCCGGCAGATAACGACTGTCGTCTTTTTGCAGAATGGGCACCATTTTCTGGCCAATCATTCGGGTCGGGGTTTCGTCATCATCATTGGCTAAGACATTCAGTTCGACGGGGATATTCTTGAGGCCGAAAATCATGCGGGCTTTGATGCAGAAAGGGCAGTGATCGTAAATATAAAGCTTCACGTTTCTCCTCCATTTGACTGTCAGTTCCCTTTCAGTATGGAGGAGACACGCGCAGGTATCAAATCAGGCGCCGGGTTCCAGCATGCCGCGCGGCGTGCGTTTGTGGCTGAACTGCCAGCCCAGCGCCAGGAAAGTAATGACGCCAATAATCCCCAACATCATCCACGGCAACTCCGGCTGCTGGAGCAGTTTCCCCATATCAAACAGCCAGCCTCCACCGATATAACCAATTGCGCCACCAATGGCTAAGCCCAGGCGACTAAAGCCCATATAACTTCCGCGCGCACGCGCATCGGCCAGTGAAGCGCTGAGGGTCTCTCGGGCGGGTTCAGCAATAATCGAACCAATATAGAAGGTACAGATCAGCGTAAACAACTGCTGTAAGTCACTCACCAGTCCCACCGGTAACATACTCAGTGACATCAACAGTAAACCCGCCATCAGGCGATGCTCAAGACGAAAACGCTTCTCGCTCCAGCGTGCAATAGGATAGAGCAGCGTTAGCGAGAGGCATGCCTCAATGGCATACATCCATTTCACCGCGGCAGGCGAACCGGCAATGTCATTAACCATAATCGGCAGCATCAGCATCACCTGCACCGCCAGCATGTAATAACCCGCCAGCGTCAGCACGTAGGTGACGAAGCGTTTATCGCTGAGCACCCGACTCATTCCTTCCCGTACCGGAATACGCACGGTAGAGAGTTTCCACGCGGGCAGTAGCCAGGCGTTAAAGGCGGCGCAGAGCACGAACAATAGTGCCCCGGTCGCACAAACCAGACGGAAGTCATACTGCAACAACCAACTGCCTAACAACGCGCCGATAACGGCCCCTGCGCTGTCCTGCATCATTAATATTGAGAAGAAGCGACCCCGCTGATGCGGGCGAATCAGCTTCACCACCAGCGCCGAGCGCGGTGGATCGAACAACGTCCCTCCGAGACCGGAGAGGAAACAGGAGAACCACAAAAGCCAGGGTTCATGGGCGATACCCATCGTGGCAAACCCGGCGGCGCGCATCAGCATGCCGGTGACGATCATTGGTTTTGCGCCAAAGCGATCGGCAATCGCGCCGCCAAAAATGCCCAGACCCTGTTGAATAAGCTGGCGCAGACCCAGCGCAATGCCGACCATCACGGCGGCCCAGCCCATTTGGTCGACGAAACGAATGGAGATCAGCGGGAACACGACGAAGAAGCCCAACACGACCAGCATATTATCGATGAGCAGGAAAGTTTTACCCAGGTTCCTGGCCTGCGAGACACGCGACATTTCCCCTCCCGGGAAACACTCGTCATTCTTCGGGTTGCGCGGAATTTGCGGCAATCGAATGATTGAGAGTAGACAGAGCGAAGTAACTTCTATTCTGCGGCTTCGCTGCCTTTTTTGCCCACCCTCGCCGGGACAATATTTTTTTATCAAAAGTCCGTCTTGATAGAGAGTTTTCATCAAAATGCAGGAATAATTCAAAAAATGGCAAATTGCACTTTTCACAGGGTGGTTTTGCACAGGTATAGTAAGTCAATCAGGGTGTAACGGCGATTCGGGAAGGAGTAGGAATAAATATGTTTGGCTATCGCAGTAACGTGCCAAAAGTGCGCTTAACCACCGACCGTCTGGTCGTGCGTTTAGTGCATGAGCGTGATGCCTGGCGTCTGGCAGATTATTACGCGGAAAATCGTCATTTTTTGAAACCCTGGGAACCGATTCGTGATGAAAGCCACTGCTATCCCTCCGGCTGGCAGGCGCGGCTGAGCATGATTGCCGAATTTCATAAGCAAGGTTCCGCATTCTACTTTGCATTGTTAGATCCCGAGGAAAAAGAGGTCATTGGCGTGGCGAATTTTTCTAACGTGGTGCGGGGATCTTTCCATGCCTGTTATCTGGGCTATTCCATCGGGCAGAAATGGCAGGGGCAGGGGCTGATGTTTGAAGCGCTGAGCGCCGCCATTCGCTATATGCAACGCACGCAACATATTCATCGTATTATGGCCAACTACATGCCGCACAATAAACGCAGCGGCGATTTACTCGCGCGACTCGGCTTTGAAAAAGAAGGTTACGCGAAAGATTATCTGTTGATTGACGGGCAATGGCGCGACCACGTGCTGACGGCGTTAACGACATCAGAATGGACCGCAGGGCGGTGAGGATACCTTATGAAATATGAATTAACGGCCGCTGAAGCGCGCGTGATTGGCTGTCTGCTCGAAAAACAGGTCACGACGCCTGAGCAATATCCGCTCTCGGTTAATAGTGTCGTCACCGCCTGCAATCAGAAAACCAACCGTGAACCGGTAATGAATCTGTCGGAACATGAAGTGCAGGAGCAGCTCGACACGCTGGTGAAGCGTCATTTCCTGCGCACGGTCAGCGGTTTTGGCAACCGCGTCACTAAGTATGAACAGCGTTTTTGTAACTCAGAATTTGGCAATCTGAAGCTGAGCCCGGCGGAAGTCGCGCTGGTTACCACACTCTTACTGCGTGGCGCGCAGACGCCGGGCGAATTGCGCAGTCGGGCATCGCGGATGTATGAGTTCAGCGATATGGCCGAAGTGGAAGCAACGCTGGAACAACTGGCGAACCGCGACGATGGCCCTTACGTCGTCCGTCTGGCGCGTGAGCCGGGTAAACGTGAAAGCCGTTATATGCATCTGTTCTGTGGCGAGGTCGATGAGCAGGCGATCGCTGCCGTTGCGCCGCAGGCCGCCTCCGGGGATTTACAGGCTCGCGTCGAGGTACTTGAAAGCGAAGTCGCGGCACTCAAACAGCGCCTCGAATCGCTGCTGGAACATCTGGGAGAGTAACGTGACAACATTACGTATCGGGGTCGTCGGTCTTGGCGGCATCGCTCAGAAAGCCTGGCTCCCCGTGCTCGGTACCGGCAGTGACTGGACGTTACAGGCCGCCTGGTCGCCGTCGCGTGAAAAAGCGGAGAAAATCTGCGTAGCCTGGCGTATTCCGTATGCCGGTTCGCTGACGGACCTTGCCGCAGACTGCGACGCCGTGTTTGTCCACTCCAGCACGGCATCGCATTATGAGGTGGTCAGTGAGTTGCTCAATGCCGGCGTGCATGTTTGCGTTGATAAGCCGCTGGCGGAAAATTTGCGCGATGCCGAACGGCTGGTGGCGTTAGCGGCGAAGAAAAATCTGACGCTGATGGTCGGTTTCAATCGTCGCTTTGCACCATTGTATCGTGAGCTGAAGGCGGGTCTGGGGACAGCGACGTCTCTGCGGATGGATAAACACCGCGCCGACAGCGTGGGGCCTCAGGATCTGCGGTTTACGCTGCTGGATGATTATCTGCATGTCGTTGACACGGCGCTGTGGCTTGCAGGCGGCAACGCGCAGCTCAGCAGCGGGACGCTACTTACCAACGACGCGGGTGAGATGCTGTACGCAGAGCACCATTTCGCGACCAGTCAGCTGCAAATCACCACCAGTATGCATCGTCGGGCGGGGAGCCAGCGTGAATACGTGCAGGCGGTGACCGATGGCGGGCTGATTGATGTGACGGATATGCGCGAATGGCGTGAAGAGCGCGGGCAGGGCGTATTGCACAAACCGGTTCCTGGCTGGCAAACCACGCTTGAACAGCGTGGATTCGCCGGCTGCGCGCGCCATTTTGTGGAATGTATACAAAATCAGACGGTTCCGGAAACCGCGGGCGAGCAGGCGATCCTTGCCCAACGCGTGGTGGAAAAGCTCTGGCGCGAGGCAATGAGCGAATAATCCCCGTAACATCTGGCGGTAGTAATTCACCGTAATCCAGGTAGACTAAGCGCCTCTTCCAACGCCTGCCTTGCAGGCGTTTTGCCGTAGGGTCTGGAATAAAAAAGCAATGAATTTATTAAAATCGCTGGCGGCCGTCAGCTCAATGACGATGTTTTCACGTGTTCTGGGTTTTGCACGTGATGCGATTGTCGCCAGAATCTTTGGTGCCGGGATGGCGACCGATGCCTTTTTTTGTGGCATTCAAATTACCCAACCTGTTACGTCGCATTTTTGCGGAAGGGGCCTTTTCTCAGGCTTTTGTCCCTATTCTGGCTGAATATAAAAGTAAGCAAGGTGAGGACGCCACCCGTGTGTTTGTCGCTTATGTTTCGGGACTGCTGACGCTGGCGCTTGCTGTGGTCACCGTCGCCGGGATGCTGGCGGCCCCGTGGGTCATCATGGTGACTGCACCGGGTTTTGCCGATACCGCCGATAAATTCGCATTAACCACCCAACTGCTGCGCATCACCTTTCCGTACATCTTGCTGATCTCGCTGGCGTCGCTGGTCGGGGCGATCCTCAATACCTGGAACCGCTTCTCCATTCCGGCGTTTGCCCCCACGTTTTTGAACATCAGCATGATTAGCTTCGCGCTGTTTGCCGCGCCGTATTTTAATCCACCGGTGCTGGCGCTGGCATGGGCGGTCACCGTTGGCGGCGTGCTGCAACTGGTTTATCAGCTTCCGCATTTGAAAAAAATCGGCATGCTGGTGCTGCCGAGGGTTAACTTCCGTGATGCGGGCGCGATGCGCGTTGTAAAACAAATGGGCCCGGCGATCCTCGGGGTTTCCGTCAGTCAAATCTCACTGATCATCAACACTATTTTCGCCTCCTTCCTGGCGTCAGGTTCCGTTTCGTGGATGTACTACGCAGATCGTCTGATGGAGTTCCCGTCGGGCGTATTGGGCGTGGCGCTGGGGACCATCCTGCTGCCATCGCTGTCAAAAAGCTTCGCCAGCGGTAACCATGACGAATACTGCCGTCTGATGGACTGGGGGGCTGCGTCTGTGCTTCCTGCTGGCGCTGCCGAGCGCGGTGGCGTTAGGGATCCTCTCCGGGCCGCTGACCGTTTCTCTGTTCCAGTACGGCAAATTCACGGCTTTTGATGCGTTAATGACGCAACGCGCACTGATTGCCTACTCTGTCGGGCTGATGGGGCTGATTGTGGTGAAAGTGCTGGCGCCAGGCTTCTATTCACGTCAGGACATCAAAACGCCGGTGAAGATAGCCATTGTGACGCTGATTATGACTCAGTTGATGAACCTCGCGTTCATTGGTCCCCTGAAGCACGCCGGGCTGTCACTGTCGATTGGTCTTGCCGCCTGTTTGAACGCAGGGTTGCTGTACTGGCAACTGCGCAAGCAGAAAATATTCACCCCGCAACCGGGCTGGATGGGCTTTTTCATCCGTCTGGTGATCGCTGTGCTGGTGATGTCAGCCGTGCTGGTGGGGATGTTGCATATCATGCCGGAATGGTCGCTGGGGACGATGCCGTGGCGTCTGCTGCGTCTGATGGCGGTAGTTGTTGCCGGTATTGCGGCGTACTTTGCGGCGCTGGCGGTGATGGGCTTTAAAGTGAAAGAGTTTGCGCGCCGGACGGCATAATCATGTGGCCTGATGGCGTTTTGCTTATCAGGCCTGGTTTGTGCCGCAGGCCGGATAAGGTGCCACACCGCCATCCGGCAATCATCAGATAGAGATTTTTTTCCCGCCACGAGAGGCAGAAGAGGGTTGACCGTTCGCACCGTACAGTGACGGTTCCTGATACGGCTTTAAAACCTCAAGCGCTTGTCGATTGCGCGCAATCTGATCTTCCAGCAACCAGCCGTTGTGCTGGTTCAGGTCGCGTAAGTGCTGCGTTTTATCGGTAATCGCTTTCCAGCGCTCGGCAACGTTATCGTTCGCGCTACGCTGCGGGTCCTGTTCCTGCCGGCGCTGTTGTTCCAGATAGTCCAGGGTCGCCAGCAGAGAACTTTTTTCTTCTGTAATACGCTGTAGCTGGCTTCCGTGAATGTGACCCATAGAAAGTTGTTGTTGTTCGGCGTCCATAACCGTTTTCAGGTCATTGAGGACCGCCGTCATCTGATCGAGTATTTCTGACAAGCGCGTCATACGGTCAGTTATCCCGGAGATAGCTCTGCGTCTCGCGGATCAGCGAGTCGGCGATTTTGCCAGTGTCCATCTTCAGCTCACCGTTACGAATAGCCGTTTTCAGCGCTTCAACGCGTTCCATGTTGATATCGCCTGCGCCTGGCTGCATCAGTTTTGCCTGAGCATCGCTTAACGTCACGCTGGTGCTGTTTGCCGTGGAGGCTTTTTCCTGACGCGCTTTGAGAACCGGCACATCCGTGGTTTCACGCGCCTGGACGGTGCTAACGGGCTTCAAGGGTGAAGTACGGTCAATGCTCATTTTATCATCCTCATCGAGGGGTTATGCTGTAGCGGCCAGCTATCATTGAATGTGTAATCACTATCGGCAGCCGCAACAGAATCTTTAACTCATTATAGGTTAATAAGAATATTCCCATCAGGATCGACAATACCGCTCACGATCTGACCCGATAACATTCTCACTCGTGCGTTCTGCGCTATCGCCGCATTGTTCAGTGCCTTACCTTCTGCATTGACGCTAAATCCCTCTCCGTTGGCAACGACCTGTACGCGTTGCCCGGCTTTAATGCGCCACGCCTGACGCAACATATTGAGCTGAATGGCCTGTCCTGGCGCGAGATCGCGCAGACTCACCGCGTCCTGAACCTGGCTGATATCCAGCACAGTACGAGGCGGGAGCTGATCAAGGCGTCCACGTTTTTGCGTGACGCTGGCTGGGCCAAGCGTCCCGCCACGGGAAACAGGCACGGCCGCGACGACGTAGTTTCCCGTCGCCTGCACGTTGACCTGCAGATAACGTTTTTCATTGGCGCAACGTGCCAGCACATTCACGTTCCCCCCACAGTTTTGCCCCGGTCATGCTGAACGCTGGCGTTTCGCAATGTGGCAACAAATTGGGGGGGAGTACGCACGGTCACGACCACATCGTCGCTGAATCCGGCCAGACGCTGAGCGAACCAGTCGTTCAGTTGCGCAGTTAAATCCTGAGCGAACGTCAGGGGGCTGACCAGTAGCGCCAGTATGGCTACTGCATGTTTTAACGTTTGCATTGTCACCTCCCTTCGTTTTTGCAATGACAGGATTCTACCCGTGTGACGCCACCATCAACGCAACAAATAGCGACCCATTTTGCGTTTATTCCGGCGATAACGCGCGCGTAATGGGATTTAAGCTGTCGGCTGAATTTTGTTATCTGCGGAGGAGATATGCTCGATAAGCTCGACGCCGCCTTACGTTTTCAACAGGAAGCGCTGAATCTGCGCGCCCAACGGCAAGAGGTGTTGGCCGCCAACATTGCGAACGCCGATACGCCGGGGTATCAGGCGCGCGATATGGATTTTGCCAGTGAGTTAAAAAAAGTCATGGTGCGTGGACGCCAGGAAACCAGCAGTGTGTCGCTGGCCTTAACCTCCGCACAGCATATTCCCGCTCAGGCCATCACCGCACCGTCTACGGATCTGCTCTATCGCATTCCCGACCAGCCTTCGCTCGATGGTAATACCGTCGACATGGACCGGGAACGCACGCAGTTTGCGGATAACAGCCTGAAATACCAGATGAGCCTGACCGCATTGAGCGGGCAGATTAAAGGCATGATGAACGTGCTACAGGGAGGGAACTAATCCGTGGCGCTGCTGAATATTTTTGATATTGCCGGTTCGGCATTAACGGCGCAGTCCCAACGTCTGAACGTGGCAGCCAGTAACCTGGCCAACGCCGACAGCGTCACGGGACCGGATGGTCAACCGTATCGCGCGAAGCAGGTGGTTTTCCAGGTGGATGCCGCACCGGGTGCGGTAACCGGCGGCGTCAAAGTGTCTGACGTCATTGAGAGCCAGGCGCCGGACAAACTGGTCTATGAGCCGGGTAATCCACTGGCCGATGCCAATGGCTACGTGAAGATGCCTAACGTCGATGTGGTCGGTGAAATGGTTAATACCATGTCAGCTTCCCGCAGCTATCAGGCGAACGTTGAAGTTCTCAACACCGTTAAAAGCATGATGCTTAAGACGCTGACACTGGGCCAGTAAAAGGAGACAGCCATGTCTATTGCGGTAAACGTTAACGATCCGACAAATACCGGTGTGAAAAGCGCCAGCAACGGGAGTTCCCTGTCGGGGAGCAATGCGGCCGATCTGCAAAGCAGCTTTCTGACGCTGCTGGTGGCGCAACTGAAAAACCAGGACCCGACCAACCCGATGCAAAACAACGAACTGACGACGCAGCTTGCGCAGATCAGCACCGTTAGCGGTATTGAGAAACTCAATACTACCCTCGGGTCGATTTCCGGGCAGATCGACAGCAGCCAGTCATTACAGGCCAGTGCGCTGATTGGCCATGGCGTGATGATCCCGGGTACTACCGTTCTGGCGGGCAAGGGCACCGAAGAGGGCGCCACGACCACGACGACGCCGTTCGGCGTCGAGCTGCAACAGCCGGCAGACAAAGTCACCGCGACCATTACTGACAAAGAAGGCAATGTGGTGCGCACGATTGATATTGGCGCGCTGAAGGCCGGTGTGCACACCTTTACCTGGGACGGCACCCTGACGGATGGCACCACGGCGGCGAACGGCTCGTATAACGTGGCGATTCACGCCAGCAACGGCGCGACGCAACTGGTGGCGCAACCCTTGCAGTTTGCGTTGGTGCAAGGGGTGATTCGCAGCAATGCCGGTAACACCCTGGATCTGGGCACTTATGGAACCACCACCCTCGACGAAGTACGGCAAATCATCTAAGCCTTCACACTAATCAGGAGTCATCATGGCTTTTTCTCAAGCGGTTAGCGGCCTGAATGCCGCAGCCACCAATCTCGATGTCATTGGTAATAACATTGCCAACTCCGCGACCTATGGTTTTAAATCCGGTACGGCGTCTTTTGCGGATATGTTTGCCGGTTCAAAAGTCGGTCTGGGCGTAAAAGTCGCGGGCATCACTCAGGACTTTACCGATGGCACGACCACCAACACTGGTCGCGGTCTGGATGTTGCTATCAGCCAGAACGGTTTCTTCCGTCTGGTTGATAGCAACGGCTCGGTTTTCTACAGCCGCAACGGCCAGTTCAAACTCGATGAAAACCGCAATCTGGTCAACATGCAGGGCATGCAACTGACCGGCTATCCGGCAACCGGCACACCGCCGACCATCCAGCAAGGGGCGAATCCGGCACCGATCACTATCCCGAATACGCTGATGGCCGCCAAAGCGACCACCACGGCCTCCATGCAGATCAACCTGAACTCTACCGATTCACTGCCGACTAAAACGCCTTTCAGCCCGACTGATTCTGACTCCTACAACAAAAAAGGGTCGGTAACCGTTTACGATACGCAGGGGAACGCCCATGACATGAACATCTATTATGTCAAAATCGGTGACAATAAATGGGATGTCTACACCCAGGATGCCAGCGTGGCAGGAAGCACCCCTGTCAGAACGGCGGCCATGAATTTCAACACCAACGGTACGTTGACTTCCGTTAACAATTACGTTGAAGAACCGGTTGATCCTGCCGATCCTACCGGGCCAACGCATCTTGTTGAAGGACCTGCTAACGCGCAGCCGCAGATTCAGATCACGACAGGCACCATCAATGGCGCAGTGCCCGCGAATTTTTCCCTCAGCTTCCTGAACTCCATGCAGCAGAACACCGGTGCGAACAATATCGTCGCCACCAACCAGAACGGCTATAAGCCGGGCGATTTGGTCAGCTATCAAATTAATGACGATGGCACCGTGGTCGGCAACTACTCCAATGAACAGAAGCAGGTGCTGGGGCAGATCGTGCTGGCGAACTTTGCCAATAACGAAGGTCTGGCTTCTCAGGGCGATAACGTCTGGGCCGCCACGCAGGCGTCCGGTGTGGAACTGCTGGGAACGGCGGGGACCGGTAACTTCGGTAAGTTGACTAACGGCGCGCTGGAGTCTTCGAACGTGGATCTGAGTAAGGAACTGGTGAACATGATCGTCGCCCAGCGTAATTATCAGTCGAACGCGCAGACCATCAAGACCCAGGACCAGATCCTCAATACGCTGGTTAACCTGCGCTAAGCGCCTGACAGGATAACGTAATGGATCACGCAATCTATACCGCGATGGGCGCGGCCAGTCAGACGCTGAACCAACAGGCAGTGACGGCCAGCAACCTGGCCAACGCCTCGACGCCGGGATTCCGCGCGCAGCTTAATGCGCTGCGTGCCGTCCCCGTCGAAGGGCTGTCATTGCCGACGCGTACGCTGGTCACGGCCTCCACGCCGGGGGGCGGACATGACGCCTGGACAGATGGATTACACCTCGCGTCCGCTGGACGTGGCGTTACAGCAGGATGGCTGGCTGGCGGTACAGACCGCGAACGGCAGCGAAGGGTATACCCGTAACGGCAGCATTCAGGTGGATCCGACCGGACAGTTGACCATTCAGGGTCACCCGGTGATTGGTGAAGCCGGGCCGATTGCGGTGCCGGAAGGGTCGGAAATCACCATCGCGGCGGACGGCACCATCTCAGCGCTGAATCCCGGCGATCCGGCGAATACCATTGCGCCGGTGGGACGTCTGAAGCTGGTGAAGGCCGAAGGGAATGAAGTGCAGCGTGGCGACGACGGAATGTTTCGTCTGACCGCCGCCGCACAGGCCACCCGTGGCCCGGTGCTACAGCCTGACCCGACCATCCGCGTGATGTCGGGGGTGCTGGAGGGCAGCAACGTCAACGCCGTGTCCGCGATGAGCGACATGATCGCCAGCGCCCGCCGTTTTGAAATGCAGATGAAGGTTATCAGCAGCGTGGATGATAACGCTGGCCGCGCTAACCAACTGCTGTCGATGACTTAATACAGGACACTTTATGATCAGTTCATTATGGATCGCCAAAACCGGCCTGGACGCGCAACAAACCAACATGGATGTGATTGCCAACAACCTGGCAAACGTCAGCACCAATGGTTTTAAGCGTCAGCGCGCGGTGTTTGAAGATCTGCTTTACCAGACCATTCGTCAGCCTGGCGCTCAGTCTTCTGAGCAGACCACGCTGCCGTCCGGTCTGCAAATCGGTACCGGCGTGCGCCCGGTGGCGACCGAGCGTCTGCACAGCCAGGGCAACCTGTCGCAAACCAACAACAGTAAAGATGTCGCCATCAAAGGACAGGGATTCTTCCAGGTTCTGCTGCCGGATGGCACCTCCGCGTATACCCGCGATGGCTCATTCCAGGTCGACCAGAATGGTCAACTGGTGACAGCCGGCGGCTTCCAGGTTCAGCCGGCGATAACCATTCCGGCGAACGCGCTGAGCATCACTATTGGCCGTGACGGCGTGGTGAGCGTGACCCAGCAGGGACAGGCGGCGCCCGTTCAGGTGGGCCAGCTTAATCTGACCACCTTTATGAATGACACCGGTCTGGAGAGCATCGGCGAAAACCTGTACACCGAAACCCAGTCTTCCGGCGCGCCGAATGAGAGCACACCGGGTCTGAATGGAGCCGGTCTGTTGTACCAGGGCTATGTCGAGACCTCCAACGTCAACGTCGCCGAAGAACTGGTCAATATGATTCAGGTTCAACGTGCTTACGAAATCAACAGCAAAGCGGTCTCAACGACCGACCAGATGCTGCAAAAACTGACGCAACTTTAAGGCGTTGTCCGGTGAGGCTTGTGTCTCACCGGCACCCTGATTCAGAAGATAAAGGCAATGCAAAAAAACGCTGCGCACACTTACCCGATCATGGCCCTGCTGGTGGTTTCACTGTCAGGATGTGCCTGGATACCTTCCACTCCGCTCGTCCAGGGCGCGACCACGGCGCAGCCGATTCCTGGCCCGACGCCGGTGGCAAATGGTTCGATTTTTCAGTCCGCGCAGCCCATCAACTATGGCTATCAGCCACTGTTTGAAGACCGTCGTCCGCGCAACATTGGCGATACGCTGACTATCGTGCTGCAGGAAAACGTCAGCGCCAGCAAAAGCTCTTCTGCCAACGCCAGTCGAGATGGCAAAACTAACTTTGGTTTCGATACCGTCCCGCGTTATCTGCAAGGTTTATTCGGCAATGCGCGGGCGGACGTCGAGGCTTCTGGCGGCAACACCTTTAACGGTAAGGGCGGGGCGAATGCCAGCAATACCTTTAGCGGCACGCTGACCGTGACCGTCGATCAGGTGCTGGTCAATGGCAATTTACATGTTGTGGGTGAAAAACAGATCGCCATCAACCAGGGCACTGAGTTCATCCGCTTCTCCGGGGTTGTGAATCCGCGCACTATCAGCGGCAGCAACTCCGTTCCGTCAACGCAGGTGGCGGATGCACGTATTGAATATGTCGGTAACGGCTACATCAACGAAGCGCAAAATATGGGCTGGCTCCAGCGTTTCTTCCTTAACTTGTCGCCGATGTAAGCGAGGTCTCCCATGTTGAAATCTGTTATTGGACTGGTTCTGGTCCTCGCCGCCACGCTGGTGCATGCCGATCGCATCCGCGATCTGACCAGCGTGCAGGGTGTCCGCGAAAACTCCTTAATCGGCTACGGCCTGGTAGTGGGGCTGGACGGGACGGGTGATCAGACCACCCAGACGCCGTTTACCACGCAAACGCTCAATAACATGCTCTCGCAGCTCGGGATCACCGTGCCGACCGGGACGAATATGCAGTTGAAAAACGTCGCGGCGGTCATGGTAACCGCCTCCTTCCCGGCGTTTGGTCGCCAGGGGCAGACCATTGACGTAGTGGTGTCTTCGCTGGGGAACGCGAAAAGTCTGCGCGGCGGTACGCTGCTGATGACGCCGCTAAAAGGGGTTGATAGTCAGGTATATGCGCTGGCGCAGGGCAACATTTTAGTTGGCGGCGCCGGGGCGTCTGCGGGCGGCAGCAGCGTACAGGTGAACCAGCTTAACGGCGGGCGGATCACCAACGGGGCGACAATTGAGCGTGAATTGCCCAGTCAGTTCGGTGCGGGTAACACGCTGAACCTGCAATTGAATAATGAAGATTTCACCATGGCGCAGCAGATTGCTGACACCATCAACCGCTCGCGCGGCTTCGGCAGCGCAACCGCACTGGATGCGCGCACGATTCAGGTTCGCGTACCGAGCGGCAACAGCTCACAGGTGCGCTTCCTGGCGGATATTCAGAACATGGAAGTGAACGTGACGCCGCAGGATGCGAAAGTGGTGATCAACTCGCGTACCGGTTCGGTGGTGATGAACCGCGAAGTCACGCTGGATAGCTGTGCTGTGGCGCAGGGGAATCTCTCGGTTACCGTGAATCGTCAGGCTAATGTCAGCCAGCCGGATACGCCGTTTGGCGGCGGACAGACGGTGGTGACACCACAAACGCAGATCGATTTGCGTCAGAGCGGCGGTTCGCTGCAAAGCGTTCGCTCCAGCGCCAATCTGAACAACGTGGTGCGTGCGTTGAATGCGCTGGGCGCCACGCCGATGGATCTGATGTCTATTCTGCAATCCATGCAGAGCGCGGGCTGCTTGCGCGCCAAACTGGAAATCATCTGATGATAAGCGACAGCAAACTGATGGCCAGCGCCGCCTGGGATGCGCAATCGCTGAATGAATTGAAGGCGAAAGCCGGTCAGGATCCGGCGGCGAATATCCGCCCGGTGGCCCGTCAGGTGGAAGGCATGTTCGTCCAGATGATGCTGAAAAGCATGCGTGAAGCCCTGCCAAAAGATGGCGTCTTCAGCAGCGATCAGACGCGTCTGTATACCAGCATGTATGACCAGCAGATTGCGCAGCAGATGACCGCCGGGAACGGGCTGGGGCTGGCGGAAATGATGGTCAAACAGATGACGCAGGGACAGGCGCAGCCTACGGAAGAAACGCCGCAGGTGCCGATGAAGTTCCCGCTGGAAACGGTGACCAGCTACCAGAACAAGGCGCTGACACAACTGGTGCGTAAAGCAATGCCGAAAACGCCGGAAAGCAATGATGAACCGCTCTCCGGCGACAGCAAAGACTTCCTGGCGCAACTGTCATTACCGGCCCGTCTGGCCAGTGAGCAGAGCGGCGTGCCGCATCACCTGATTCTGGCGCAGGCGGCGCTGGAGTCTGGCTGGGGACAGCGTCAGATTCGCCGGGAAAACGGCGAGCCGAGTTTCAACCTGTTTGGCGTGAAGGCTTCTGCTAACTGGAAAGGGCCGGTGACGGAAATCACCACGACTGAATATGAAAACGGCGAAGCGAAGAAAGTGAAGGCCAAATTCCGTGTGTACAGCTCGTATCTCGAAGCGCTGTCGGATTACGTCGGTCTGCTGACCCGTAATCCACGCTACGCGGCGGTGACCACGGCGGTTACCGCAGAACAGGGCGCACAGGCGTTGCAGAGCGCCGGCTATGCCACCGACCCGAACTATGCGCGTAAATTGACCAGTATGATCCAACAGCTGAAGTCGATGAGCGAGAAGGTGAGCAACGCCTACAACACGAATCTCGACAATCTCTTCTAAATGGCTCAAGTCCCGTGACCTGCTGCCGATAATAATCTGTAACTGAAGGATTAAAAGGAACCTCCATGTCCAGCTTGATTAATAACGCCATGAGCGGGCTGAGCGCGGCTCAGGCGGCGCTGAATACTGCCAGTAACAACATTTCCAGCTATAACGTTGCGGGTTATACCCGTCAGACGACGATTATGGCGCAAGCCAATAGTACGCTGGGTGCCGGCGGTTGGGTGGGCAATGGTGTCTATGTTTCCGGTGTACAGCGAGAATACGATTCGTTCATCACCAATCAACTGCGCGCGGCGCAGAACCAGAGCAGCGGACTGACCACCCGTTATGAGCAGATGTCCAAAATCGACAACCTGCTGGCCAGCAAAACCAGCTCTGTCTCCGTATCCATGCAGGATTTTTTCACCAGCCTGCAAACGCTGGTAAGTAATGCCGAAGACCCGGCGGCACGCCAGACGTTGATTGGTAAAGCTAATGGGCTGGTTAACCAGTTTAAAACGACCGACCAGTATCTGCGCGATCAGGACAAACAGGTCAATATCGCGATCGGCTCCAGCGTCGATCAGATCAACAACTACAGTAAGCAGATTGCCAGTCTGAACGACCAGATCTCGCGTCTGACCGGCGTGGGGGCAGGGGCATCGCCAAATGACCTGCTGGATCAGCGTGACCAGTTAGTCAGTGAGCTGAATAAAATTGTCGGCGTGGAAGTCAGCGTACAGGACGGCGGCACCTATAACATCACGATGGCGAACGGCTATTCACTGGTGCAGGGAAGTAATGCCCGTCAGTTAGCGGCGGTACAGTCGCAGTCCGATCCTTCACGAATCACCGTTGCCTATGTCGATTCCATCGCGGGTAATATCGAAATTCCGGAAAAACTGATCACGACCGGTTCGCTCGGCGGTCTGCTGACCTTCCGTTCTCAGGATCTGGATCAGACGCGCAATACGCTGGGACAACTGGCGCTGGCGTTCGCCGACGCGTTTAACCAGCAGCACCGCGAGGGGTACGATGCAAACGGCAAAAATAATGTCGATTTCTTTAGCATCGGCGACCCGGCAGTGTATGGAAATAGCAAGAATACCGGCAGCATCAGCGCGAACGTTAAGACTGCTTCTGAAGTTCAGGCGACTGACTATAAAATGGTCTATGACGGTGCGAAATGGCAGGTGACGCGTCTTGCTGATAACACCTCTTTTGAAGTCACCGAGAGCGCGGGCAAACTGACCTTTGATGGCCTTGAGATTACCGTTGATACCGCTGCCGATAAAAATGACAGCTTCATCGTCAAGCCGGTCAGCGACGCCATCATCAATATGGGCGTTCTGGTGACCAACGAGTCGCAAATTGCGATGGCGAAGGACGCAACGGCGGGTGAAAGCGATAACCGTAACGGTCAGGCGCTGCTGGATTTGCAAAAGGACAGCACAACGGTAGGTGGTTCAAAATCGTTTAACGACGCCTACGCCACGCTGGTAAGCAACGTGGGCAGTAAAACGGCAACGCTGAAAACCAGCAGCACCACCCAGGGCAACGTGGTGACGCAGTTGAGCAATCAGCAACAGTCCATTTCCGGCGTCAACCTCGACGAAGAGTACGGCAACCTGCAACGCTTCCAACAGTATTACCTGGCCAATGCCCAGGTGTTGCAAACCGCCAACTCGCTGTTTGATGCACTGCTGAGTATTCGCTAAGGGAGCAGGAAACGATGCGTATCAGTACCCAAATGATGTACCAGCAGAACATGCGCGGTATCACCAATTCCCAGGCGGAATGGATGAAATACGGTGAGCAGATGTCGACGGGGAAGCGGGTAATCAATCCGTCTGACGATCCCATCGCCGCATCCCAGGCCGTGGTGTTGTCACAGGCGCAGTCGGAAAACAGCCAGTTCGCCCTGGCGAGGACTTTTGCCACGCAGAAGGTTTCGCTGGAAGAGAACGTGTTAAACCAGGTGACGACGGCGATACAAAGCGCGCAGGAAAAAATCGTCAGCGCCGGTAACGGAACGCTGAGTGACGATGACCGCGCCTCGCTGGCGACGGACTTACAGGGTATCCGCGATCAGCTGATGAACCTGGCAAACAGTACTGACGGTAACGGTCGCTATATTTTTGCCGGTTATAAAACGGAAACGGCTCCGTTTGCTCAGGCTGACGGTACCTACAACGGCGGTACGGAGAACATCACTCAGCAGGTGGATGCCTCCCGTTCGATGACCATCGGCCACACCGGCAACAAAATTTTCGACAAGATCACCAGTAATGCGATTCCGGAACCGAACAACGGGACGTCCGAAACCAACCTGTTCAGAATGCTGGACTCGGCGATTGACTCGCTGAAATCGCCGGTAGGTGATGATCAAACGCTGAAAGAACAGGCAAAAGCGGTGATTGATAAAACCAACCGCGGTCTGAAAAACTCGCTCAATAATGTACTGAGCGTGCGTGCGGAACTGGGGACGCAACTGAAGGAACTGGAGAGTCTGGACTCGCTGGGCACCGATCGCGCACTAGGACAAACGCAGCAGATGAGTAATCTGGTGGATGTGGACTGGAACGCGGCGATATCGTCGTACGTCATGCAGCAGGCGGCGCTTCAGGCATCCTATAAGGCCTTCACCGATATGCAGGGGATGTCGCTGTTCCAGCTCAACCGCTAATACCGATTTGAAACATATCATGAAACTGGGTATGTTTTGTCTGCCCGCTCCAGCTCACCCCGGAGCGGGCATTTTTTTCCGTTCAGACTCGCACCCGCTGATGGGCCGATGAGCGTTTTCCCGCCAGTCTGATGACCAGCGCAATGGCACCACTCAGCGTCGCCAGCGTGACCACGCCCTGCCAGTTTGCCAGTGCATAGGCCTGACTACCGAGCACCGACCCAAGCGCCATGCCAATAAAAATGACGCTGAACAGCAGCGCGTTCAGGCGCCCCCCGGGCCTGCGGTTCCAGGCGATAGACCAGGTTCTGATGCGCCACCAGGCTCGATTGCAGCCCCAGATCAAATCCGACGGCGGAGAGCGCAATCAGCACCCACTGACCGTGTACGGACAGGGCGGGTAACAGGAACATCAGCGCAAAAGAAACCGTCACCAGCAACGCCCCCCAGTTGCGTCACTTTTTCTGCTCCTGTCTTATCTGCCAGATGACCGGCCAACGGCGCGGCCAGCGCTCCGGCAGCCCCGGCGAGACCAAATGCCCCCCGCGGCGGCGCTCCCCATCTGATAGTTTTCTGCCAGCATCACGGCCAGCGTCGACCAGAACGCACTGAACGCGATGGACAGAAAACCTTGCGCCAGGGCGGCACGCCGCAGTGCCGGATAGCGACGCCATATCTGTGCCAGGCTTACCATCAGCGCGGGATAACGCAGCGCGGAATGGACGGCAAACGGGGGCAGAACTTTCCACAGCAGCGCGCCAACCAGCACGATGCTGAGCGCCGCGAGTTGATACATTTCGCGCCAGCCAAAGGCTTCACCCACCAGTCCACTGACGGTGCGTGACAGCAAAATGCCCAACAGCAGGCCGGTCATCACCGTCCCGACCGTTTTCCCCTGCTTGCCTTCTGGCGCGAGAATGGCCGCCGCCGGGACAATATCCTGCGCCATTGTCGCGGCCATCCCCAGTAGCAGACTTACCGCCAGCAGAGAATGTACCTGCCCGGTGATGCTACAGGCCAGCAACAGCAGGGCAAGTGCCGCGCTTTTTGCCAGAATAAGCGTTCGCCGATCATAGCGGTCACCGAGCGGCAATAAAAACAGGATCCCCAACGCATAGCCAGCCTGCGTTAAGGTGGGGACCAGCCCCATACTGGTAAGGCTAAGTGCCAAATCAGTGCCCATTAATGGCAACAGCGGTTGTGCATAATAGATAGCGGCAACGCTAAAGCCCGCGCCCAGAGCCAGAATAAAGATGAGCCAACGAGACGGTGTGTTCATTTAAAAATCCTCAATCACAGGTGTGAGGCTATTTTTCGCTGAACGGCAGTGGTCTGGTAGCCAGTGAAGTGGTAAAACTGTTATACGTAACGCGTATGAGCATCCTGAAAATGATAAAAAACGAGCGTATAGACAGAGTGGAACTGATGCGAACGTTTGTGCGTATCGTAGAAGCGGGTTCGTTGTCGGCCGCCGCCCGTCAGCTAAATACCACTCAGGCGACAATCAGCCGACGATTGCAGTCGCTGGAGACGATGCTCGGGGTAAAACTGATATTACGTACCACGCACGCCATGAAACTGACGGACGACGGTGAGCGCGGGTATCAGCATGCCAAACAGGTTATTGATGCCTGGCTGACGCTGGAAGACGCTCTCAACGTGACGGAGGATGAGCCTGTCGGAACGCTGCGGGTAAGGGCGCCACATGCTTTTGGTCAACAACAACTGCTCACGCCGTTACTGAGCTTTTTTAGCTCGCTATCCCAGTCTGTCAGTAGAGTGGATGCTCAATGATAAGACGGTTGATTTTCTTAGTGACAACATCGACTGCGCAATCCGCGTCGGCGCAGAGATTGATCCGGCGACGGTTTCTGTTCTTTTAGCGGAAGTGCCACGTAGCGTGGTGGCGACGCCTGCGCTACTGGCGCAGTTTGCTACTATCACTGTGCCAGAACAGCTTTCGTCACTGCCCTGGATTGCGGTCAACACGTTCTACCAACACACTGTCTCGCTAACCCGCCGCGATAGTCGCGAACCGGTGACCTTTCCGATTACACCGCGGTTAAGTACCGATAGTATTTACGTAGCGCGCAATGCGGCGCTGGCGGGGTTAGGCGTGGTGGTGGTATCAAGCTGGACGGTGACCGAAGACATCGCGCAAGGGAGGCTGGTCGAGTTAGTCCCTGACTGGCAGGCTGCGCCTTTACCGGTACATCTGGTCTATCCGTGGGCGCGTTATTATCCCACTCGCCTGCGTAAATTTCTGGAATTGATGAAAAAGGTGATGCCGGAACTGGCGGGTATGCGGCGACCCGAAGGGGAATAAAAAAAAGCCGACCCTGAGGTCGGCTTTTTTGGCGCTCTCGATTTTACTCGACAGACTGAGGGCGTGTCGGGCCTGCAGACGCGTGGTGCGTTGCGCTGTGACCACCAGCAGCTCCTTTGCCATCAAAGTCAAAAGCAGGGCGCTGCCAGTCACTGTGGCGCGGCGCTTCCGGCACGTATTCCGGCGCGGGGGGCGCGGGTCATCGGTGCCGCTGCATGGCTATGTTCAACAACAGGCTCTGCCGCTGACGGTGCTGCGGTTTCTGCGACCGGCGCAACCTTAACGGGCTCCGCGACTGGCGTCGGCGCTGTTGGCGCTTCAACGACCACTGGTGCTTCAACGGGTTCTGCAATGACTTCAGGCTCAACGGCGACAGGTTCAGCCGCAACCACATCAGGCTCTGCAGTCACTGTTTCAGGCTCTACTGCAACCACGTCAGGTGTTTCTTCAACGACCGGAGCGGTTTCCTGCGCGTCAGCGACAGGTTCTGCCTGAGAGGCAACCTCTTCAGCGACCGGCACATCGGCGTCGGCAATCACCTGCGGCTGTTCAACCACCGGGGCGGCAATCACTTCCGGATGCGTCGTTTCAACTACCGCTTCAGCCTGAACCGGTGCTTCTGCTACCGTTTCAACGACGGTTTCAACGGCTGGTTCGACTGTGGCAATGGTTTCAACGGCGGCTGCCGCGGTTTGCGGTTCGCTCACGACAGGCTGTGCCTGTACCTGTTCGATCTCCTGTGCTTCTGGCTGCGCATCCTGAGGACGGGCTACCGGGTAGCGGATCCACACTTTGCCGGACGCCATTTCTGGCGAGGCGCAGGCGACTGTCAGCGGCATCGGCGACTGCAGCGGGTAACGTTCGTCACGATAACGACGACGACGCTGGCCACTTACACGCAGATGACGTGGGGATCGACGGGAACGACGCGGCATGCCGGCGTTATCACGTGCTTCACCATTGTCGTCCTGCTCCGGGGCTGCTTCGGTCACGACAGGCAGTGGCACTTTCACCAGTTCAGTGCTTTGCGCTGGCGCAGTCTGTGCTGCAACCGGCGCGACAACGCTCTCTTCTGCGGTGGCGGTTTCGACCTCTTCCACTTCCGATGCTTTGTCGTTATAACGAACTTTCTGGTTCAGCTGGCGCTGTTTACGGCGCGGCTGAGGCTGACGAACGCGCTCTTCCTGCTCGGTCTCCGGCGTTTGCTGCTCATCAAGATTCAGCGCTTTCACTTCCTGCTGAGCCTGACGTTTGTCTTCGCTGCGACGGCGGTTACGTTCACGACGCGGCTGTTGCTGCTCGTCACCAGACTTCGCTTTATCCGCTACGTCGCTCGATTGCTGACGGTTATCACGGTTTTCGGCATTCTGCTGCGCGTTGCGGCGGTTACGACGGTTCTCATCGCGGTTATCACCGTTCTCAGAACGCTCGCCACGGTTATCGCGGTTGTCACGACGTTCGCTGCGATCGTTACGGTCACGGCGGTTGTTCTGACGTTTACGGCGATCCTGCTGGCGCTCCGGCTTTTCCGCGGCTTTCGGCGCAGGCTGCTCGGCAGGTTTCACTTCTTCACTACCGCTGAACAGCGATTTCAGCGCACCAAAGAAACGGCTCAACAGGCCCGGCTCCGCAGGAGCGGCTGGCGCTGCTACCGCTTTTGGCGCAGCGGCTTTCACTGGCGGTTCGGCAGGCGTCGGCGCAGGCGGAACTTCTGGCATCGCGAAGGTGGCAAGGGCCGGTTGTTCAGGGAGTTTGCGCTCGGCGAACTCTTCCTCAGACGGTAACGCCATCGCTTCTTCATGCAACTTCGGCAGCATGTAGCTTAGGGTTGGGGTTTCTTCACCTTTACGTACGCGCAGCACCGAGTAGTGCGGTGTTTCCATCTGATCGTTTGGCACGATCACACAACGTACGCCGTCCTGACGGGTTTCAATAGCGTTGACTGCCGTACGTTTTTCGTTGAGCAGATACGAGGCGATTGGCACAGGGACAATCGCATGGACTTCCTTCGTATTCTCTTTCAGCGCCTCTTCTTCAATCAGACGCAGAATAGACAGGGACAGCGATTCGTTATCACGTACGGTGCCGGTGCCGCTACAGCGCGGGCAGACGTGATGGCTGGACTCGCCCAGCGACGGACTCAGACGCTGACGGGACATCTCCAGCAGGCCGAAGCGTGAAATATGGCTGATCTGGATACGCGCACGATCCTGACGAACTGCTTCACGCAGACGATTTTCCACCGCACGCTGATGGCGCACCGGGGTCATATCGATGAAGTCGATAACGATCAGGCCGCCGAGGTCGCGCAGGCGCAACTGACGGGCGATTTCATCGGCCGCTTCCAGGTTAGTGTTAAACGCCGTTTCTTCGATATCACCGCCGCGGGTGGCGCGCGCGGAGTTGATGTCGATGGCGGTTAACGCTTCAGTACTGTCAATAACGATGGAGCCGCCGGACGGCAGACGCACTTCACGCTGGAAGGCAGATTCAATCTGCGACTCGATTTGATAGTGGCTAAACAGCGGGATTTCACCGGTGTAGAGCTTGATTTTGCTGCTGAAATCCGGACGACCTAACGCCGCGATATGCTGGCGCGCCAGTTCAAGCACTTTCGGGTTATCAATGAGGATTTCACCGATATCCTGACGCAGATAGTCGCGGAAGGCGCGAACAATCACGTTGCTCTCCTGGTGGATCAGGAACGGAGCAGGGCGGCTTTCAGCGGCTTTCTGAATGGCTTCCCAGTGTTTCAGACGGAAGCTTAAGTCCCACTGCAGCGCTTCGGCAGATTTGCCTACGCCTGCGGTGCGCACGATAAGGCCCATGCCATCAGGCAGTTCAAGGCTTGCCAGCGCTTCTTTTAATTCAGTACGGTCATCACCTTCGATGCGACGAGAGATGCCACCCGCACGCGGGTTGTTTGGCATCAGAACCAGATAGCTGCCCGCCAGACTGATAAAAGTGGTCAGCGCGGCGCCTTTATTGCCGCGTTCTTCTTTATCAATCTGCACAATGACTTCCTGGCCTTCACGCAGTACATCTTTGATGTTGGGGCGACCATGAGCGTTGTAATTGGCGGGGAAATATTCGCGGGCAATTTCTTTTAACGGGAGGAAACCGTGACGTTCAGCGCCGTAATCAACAAAAGCGGCTTCGAGACTCGGTTCAATACGGGTAATTTTGCCTTTATAGATGTTCGCTTTTTTCTGCTCATGTCCAGGACTTTCAATATCCAGGTCGTACAGACGCTGCCCATCTACAAGGGCAACACGCAACTCTTCCTGCTGAGTTGCGTTGATTAACATTCTTTTCATCGTAACTTACTCATTATTCTTACATTGACGACTAAGCTGCGGGCAGAGTATTGCCTTTCCGGGTGTGAACCGATGGCCTCGTGTCTATTCGCGTCGCCAACCTCACGGTTATCGTCAGCTCAAAGAGGCGCAGAGTGTCGGTTGCCTGCATTTCATACGGAAACGCAGCGCAATTATCAGGGGAACCGCCTGGGTATTACTCTCCAGAGAAGATCCGATCTACCGGTAAGGACTGCAACCCGCAGCCCGCTAACTGTCTGAAAGATCAATACGTCTTACGCCATTGCTGCGTGGATGATCGTTCGGACAAAATGGGTCTTTCCGTAAAATTCCTTGTTTTAACAAGATTCAGCACGGAAGCGGTGACATTATTCCACTGCTAACCTCGTTATAGCAAGATGACTTTTACCATTTATCACCCGCTTACTCACAGTTTTTTCACTTATGCGCGGTGATTGGTTTAATAACCACCAAATCAGGCATGAAGCTCGTGAGTGACGACGGATAAAGATAAATATAAGCATAGAAAAATGAGTGGCGCTAATCCTTATGGCTATTTAGAATCGGCCCCCATGAAAACAGAGACTCCATCCGTAAGAATTGTTGCTATTACTGCTGACGAAGCGGGGCAACGCATCGATAATTTTTTGCGCACTCAGCTTAAAGGCGTGCCGAAAAGTATGATTTATCGCATTTTGCGTAAAGGCGAAGTGCGGGTGAATAAAAAACGTATCAAACCCGAATACAAGCTGGAAGCGGGTGATGAAGTGCGTATTCCGCCCGTTCGCGTGGCGGAACGTGAAGAAGAGGCCGTTTCGCCGCATCTGCAGAAAGTGGCGGCGCTGGCGGACGTTATCCTTTATGAAGACGACCATATCCTGGTGCTGAATAAGCCGTCGGGGACGGCTGTGCATGGCGGCAGTGGGTTAAGTTTTGGCGTGATCGAAGGGTTACGTGCATTGCGGCCGGAAGCGCGTTTTCTTGAACTGGTGCATCGCCTTGACCGCGATACCTCGGGCGTGTTGCTGGTGGCGAAAAAGCGCTCGGCGCTGCGTTCTCTGCATGAGCAACTGCGCGAGAAGGGAATGCAGAAAGATTATCTCGCCCTGGTTCGCGGGCAGTGGCAGTCTCATGTCAAAACGGTGCAGGCACCGTTATTAAAGAACATTCTGCAAAGCGGTGAGCGTATTGTACGGGTGAATCAGGAAGGCAAACCGTCGGAAACGCGTTTTAAGGTGGAAGAACGTTACGCGTTCGCCACGCTGGTCCGCTGCAGTCCGGTGACAGGCCGCACGCATCAGATCCGTGTCCATACCCAGTATGCGGGGCATCCTATTGCCTTTGACGATCGCTATGGCGACCGCGAGTTCGATAAGCAACTGGCGGGAACCGGGCTTTCGCGTTTGTTCCTGCATGCAGCCGCTCTGAAATTTACCCATCCGGGTACGGGTGAGGTACTGCGCATTGAAGCGCCGATGGACGATCAACTGAAGCGCTGTTTACAGAGGCTACGTAAGCCGGCCTGATTGCCGCGAACGCAGCTTATCAGGCCTACAAATCATGTATAGGCCTGATAAGCGTAGCGCCATCAGGCAAGACACGGTTATGCCTTCAGCGGATTCATCTCTTCCCGGCGTAACATCTGGCACAATGCGATCAGCGGTAAACCAACCAGCGTGTTGGGGTCGCGACCTTCTAACCGTTCAAAAAGCGCAATCCCCAGACCTTCGCTTTTAAAACTCCCCGCACAGTGTAGCGGGCGTTCTTTGCGTACATAGTCTTCAATTTCCGTCTCGCTGAGATGGCGGAAGTGAACGTCAAACGGCTCCACCTCGGTTTGCAAATGTCCCGTTGCGGAGTTATACAGCGCCAGACCGGTATAGAACGTAATGATATTGCCGCTGGCTTTAGCTAACTGCTGGCAAGCTTTTTCTTCCGTTAATGGCTTACCGGTGATTTCGCCATCCAGTACACACACCTGATCGGAACCAATAATAAGATGCGATGGAAAGCGGTGAGCCAGTGATTGCGCTTTCTCTTGCGCCAGACGATTGACTAAGTGGCGAGGACTCTCTGCGGGCATCGGCGTTTCGTCTACCTCAGGAGCTGCGCATTCAAAGGGCATCGCCAGTTTTTCCAGCAGGGCGCGGCGCCAGGGAGATGTGGAGGCAAGAATGAGATTCGGCATATTTTTTCCACCAGATATAGCGTATTGATGAGAGCCATTTTAAACTATGCTCTTCGTCTTTCAGGTGTGCCGCTTTGGCGTCTCCTGAGCGAAAATAAGTCTGTAAACCGCAATGTGTGCGAATTATTAGCAAAAGGCAACCGCAGGCTGCCTTTTTCTTTGACTCTATGACGTTACAAAGTTAATATGCGCGCCCTATGCAAAAGGTAAAATTACCCCTGACTCTTGATCCGGTTCGTACGGCTCAAAAACGCCTCGATTATGAAGGTATCTATACTTCTGATCTGGTAGAGCGCGTCGCCGATTCTGTAGTCAGTGTGGACAGTGATGTGGAATGCGCCATGTCGTTCGCTATCGATAACCAGCGACTTGCCGTTATTACCGGTGATGCGAAGGTTTCGGTAACGCTCGAATGTCAGCGTTGCGGTAAGCCGTTTCCTTATCATGTTCACACAACGTATTGTTTCAGTCCGGTTCGTTCTGACGAACAGGCTGAAGCACTCCCGGAAGCGTATGAGCCGATTGAGGTTAACGAATTCGGTGAAATCGATCTGCTTGCAATGGTGGAAGATGAGATTATCCTCTCCTTGCCGGTAGTTCCGGTGCATGATTCTGAACACTGTGAAGTGTCCGAGGCGGACATGGTCTTTGGTGAACTGCCTGATGAAGCGCAAAAACCAAATCCATTTGCCGTATTAGCCAGCTTAAAGCGTAAGTAATTGAGGAGTAAGGTCCATGGCCGTACAACAGAATAAACCAACCCGTTCCAAACGTGGCATGCGTCGTTCTCATGACGCTCTGACCGCAGTCACCAGCCTGTCTGTAGACAAAACTTCTGGTGAAAAACACCTGCGTCACCACATCACTGCCGACGGTTTCTACCGTGGCCGCAAGGTAATCGCTAAGTAATCACGCTTTTGCGTGATGAAGCTTAGTGAGGAACTTCCCCGTTACGACGGGGAAATACCAAACCAGGCGGCGAAACGACTTTGACACGTCTAACCCTGGCGTTAGATGTCATGGGGGGGAGATTTTGGCCCTTCCGTGACAGTGCCTGCAGCACTGCAGGCACTGAATTCTAATTCACAACTCACACTTCTTTTAGTCGGGGATCCCGATACAATCACGCCATTACTTGCTAAAGCTGACTTTGAACAACGTTCGCGTCTGCAGATAATCCCTGCACAGTCAGTTATCGCCAGTGATGCCCGGCCTTCGCAGGCAATCCGCGCCAGTCGCGGTAGCTCAATGCGTGTGGCGCTGGAACTTGTGAAAGAAGGGCGAGCACAAGCTTGTGTCAGCGCCGGAAATACCGGGGCGCTCATGGGGCTTGCAAAATTATTGCTCAAACCGCTGGACGGTATTGAGCGTCCTGCGTTGGTGACGGTTTTGCCTCACCAGCAGAAGGGAAAGACGGTGGTCCTCGATTTGGGGGCAAATGTCGATTGCGACAGCAACATGCTGGTGCAATTTGCCATTATGGGCTCGGTGCTTGCGGAAGAAGTGGTCGGAATTAACAACCCACGCGTGGCCTTGCTCAACATCGGCGAAGAAGAAACCAAAGGACTCGACAGCATTCGGGATGCCTCTGTGGTGCTAAAAACAATCCCTTCCATCAATTACATCGGCTATCTTGAAGCCAATGAGTTATTGACGGGGAAAACGGATGTTCTGGTCTGTGACGGTTTTACCGGCAATGTCACATTAAAGACGATGGAAGGCGTTGTCAGAATGTTCCTTTCACTGCTGAAATCTCAGGGTGAGGGTAAAAAACGGTCGTGGTGGCTGCTGATATTAAAGCGTTGGCTACAAAAGCGCCTGGCAAGGCGATTCAGTCACCTCAACCCCGACCAGTATAATGGCGCCTGTCTGTTAGGATTGCGCGGCACGGTGATAAAAAGTCATGGTGCGGCCAATCAGCGAGCGTTTACCGTCGCGATAGAACAGGCAGTGCAGGCGGTGCAGCGACAAGTTCCTCAGCGAATTGCCGCTCGCCTGGAATCTGTATACCCAGCTGGATTTACAATGCTGGACGCTGGCAATGGCGACACATCCCAGCCACACTGATTACGGTGTGGTGTGAGAGCCCCAGCCTCTTAGCCGTTGTGATGCGCGGTATATAACTAAAAAAGTGACTGAGCGTACATGTATACAAAGATTATTGGTACTGGCAGCTATCTGCCTGAACAGGTGCGGACTAACGCCGATCTGGAAAAAATGGTCGAGACGTCTGACGAGTGGATTGTCACCCGTACAGGTATCCGTGAACGCCACATTGCTGCGCCGAATGAAACCGTCTCAACGATGGGGTTTACGGCGGCTCAACGTGCGCTTGAAATGGCGGGCATTGATAAAGAACAGATTGGCTTGATTGTGGTAGCGACCACCTCAGCGACACATGCGTTCCCCAGCGCAGCATGCCAGATTCAGAGCATGCTGGGCATCAAAGGTTGCCCGGCGTTCGACGTCGCTGCAGCCTGCGCCGGCTTTACTTATGCGTTAAGCGTCGCCGACATGTACGTTAAATCCGGCGCGGTCAAATATGCGCTGGTTATTGGTTCCGATGTTCTGGCCCGAACCTGCGATCCAACCGATCGCGGCACCATCATTATTTTTGGCGATGGTGCCGGTGCCGTGGTGCTGAGCGCCTCCGACAAGCCGGGCATTATCTCTACCCACCTGCATGCTGATGGTCGTTATGGCGAACTGCTGACGCTGCCAAATGCCGATCGCGTGAATCCGGAAAATTCGATTCATTTGACGATGGCCGGCAACGAAGTGTTCAAAGTGGCGGTAACTGAGCTGGCGCACATTGTTGACGAGACGCTGGAGGCCAATAATCTTGACCGTTCAGAACTCGATTGGCTGGTTCCGCACCAGGCTAACCTGCGTATTATCAGCGCGACGGCCAAAAAACTGGGCATGTCGATGGACAATGTGGTGGTAACTCTGGACAGACACGGCAATACCTCTGCGGCCTCCGTCCCTTGTGCGCTGGATGAAGCCGTGCGTGACGGACGTATCAAAGAAGGTCAGTTGGTGTTGCTTGAGGCCTTTGGCGGTGGATTCACCTGGGGCTCCGCGCTGGTTCGTTTCTAGTATAAGGATTTAAACATGACGCAATTCGCATTTGTGTTCCCTGGACAGGGTTCCCAGACTGTTGGGATGTTAGCCGATATGGCGGCTGAGTATCCACTCGTTGAAGAGACGTTTGCCGAAGCTTCTGCGGCGCTGGGCTATGACCTGTGGGCGCTGACCCAGCAAGGGCCGGCTGAAGAACTGAACAAGACCTGGCAGACGCAGCCTGCATTGTTAGCTGCGTCCGTTGCGCTGTATCGCGTCTGGCAACAGCAGGGCGGTAAAGCGCCAGTGCTGATGGCGGGCCATAGCCTGGGTGAATACTCTGCGCTGGTTTGCGCCGGCGTCATTAATTTTGCTGATGCGGTGCGTCTGGTTGAACTGCGTGGTAAATTCATGCAGGAAGCCGTGCCTGAAGGTACAGGCGGCATGTCTGCTATCATTGGTCTCGATGATGCGTCGATTGCGAAAGCCTGTGAAGAAGCGGCAGAAGGTCAGGTCGTTTCACCGGTGAACTACAACTCTCCGGGGCAGGTTGTTATCGCCGGGCATAAAGAAGCCGTCGAACGTGCCGGTGCAGCCTGTAAAGCAGCCGGCGCGAAACGTGCGCTGCCGTTACCCGTGAGCGTACCGTCTCATTGCGCGCTGATGAAACCGGCTGCCGAAAAACTGGCAGTGGAATTGGCTAAAATTACCTTTAACGCGCCATCTGTACCGGTTATCAACAATGTGGATGTGAAGTGCGAAACTGACGCAAATGCCATTCGCGATGCGCTGGTGCGTCAGTTGTACAGTCCGGTGCAGTGGACAAAGAGCGTCGAATTAATGGCCTCCCAGGGTGTTGAACACCTGTATGAAGTGGGACCGGGTAAAGTGCTTACGGGCCTGACGAAACGTATTGTTGATACCCTGACTGCCTCGGCTCTGAATGAACCGGCGGCGATGTCGGCAGCACTTGCGCAATAAAAGAGGAACACCATGAGTTTTGAAGGAAAAATCGCGCTGGTTACCGGTGCAAGTCGTGGCATTGGCCGCGCAATTGCAGAGACGCTCGTTGCCCGTGGCGCGACCGTTATCGGTACGGCGACCAGCGAAAGCGGCGCTCAGGCCATTAGCGATTACTTAGGTGCAAAGGGCAAAGGTCTGATGCTGAATGTGACTGATCCAGCATCTATCGAATCTGTTCTGGAAAAAATTCGCGCAGAATTTGGTGAAGTGGATATCCTGGTCAATAATGCCGGTATCACACGAGATAACCTGCTGATGCGAATGAAAGATGATGAGTGGAACGATATTCTCGAAACTAATCTTTCATCTGTTTTCCGCCTGTCAAAAGCGGTAATGCGCGCTATGATGAAAAAGCGTCATGGGCGTATTATCACTGTCGGTTCTGTGGTTGGTACCATGGGAAATGCGGGTCAGACTAACTACGCTGCGGCGAAAGCGGGTCTGATCGGCTTCAGTAAATCGCTGGCACGTGAAGTTGCGTCCCGCGGTATTACGGTGAACGTTGTTGCTCCGGGCTTTATTGAAACGGACATGACGCGTGCGCTGACTGATGAGCAGCGTGCGGGTACGTTGGCGGCAGTTCCTGCAGGTCGTCTTGGCTCTCCGAAAGAGATAGCCAGCGCGGTTGCATTTTTAGCCTCTGACGAAGCAGGTTACATCACGGGTGAGACTTTGCACGTCAACGGCGGGATGTATATGGTTTAACCACGAGATACGCAAAATCATCCAGATTGTATCACGTCGGCAAGACCGAAAAGCCAGCGAGCATAGATGACTATGTGACCAGGGTTTGAGGACGCAGCCAACACTGAGACACAATTTTAAGGATGACGCGTAGAAAAATATTTGCGTTATTATAGGTCTTGGCCTCAAAATAACGTAAAATCGTGGTAAGACCTGCCGGGATTTAGTTGCAAATTTTTCAACATTTTATACACTACGAAAACCATCGCGAAAGCGAGTTTTGATAGGAAATTTAAGAGTATGAGCACTATCGAAGAACGCGTTAAGAAAATTATCGGCGAACAGCTGGGCGTTAAGCAGGAAGAAGTTACCAACAATGCTTCTTTCGTTGAAGACCTGGGCGCAGATTCTCTTGACACCGTTGAGCTGGTAATGGCTCTGGAAGAAGAGTTTGATACTGAGATTCCGGACGAAGAAGCTGAGAAAATCACCACCGTTCAGGCTGCCATTGATTACATCAACGGCCACCAGGCGTAAGTGAACATCTCCAGGCGGTCATTCGACCGCCTGAGTTTTATCTTTTTGTCCCACTTGAATCAATTATCCCTCCCTGGAGGACAACCGTGTCTAAGCGTCGTGTAGTTGTGACCGGACTGGGCATGTTGTCTCCTGTCGGCAATACCGTAGAGTCTACCTGGAAAGCTCTCCTTGCCGGTCAGAGTGGCATCAGCCTGATCGACCATTTCGATACTAGCGCCTATGCAACGAAATTTGCTGGCTTAGTAAAGGATTTTAACTGTGATGACATTATCTCGCGCAAAGAACAGCGCAAGATGGATGCCTTCATTCAATATGGAATTGTCGCTGGCGTTCAGGCCATGCAGGATTCTGGCCTTGAAGTTACGGAAGAGAACGCATCCCGTATTGGCGCCGCTATCGGCTCCGGTATCGGTGGTCTCGGACTGATTGAAGAAAACCACAGTTCCCTGGTGAACGGTGGACCGCGTAAAATCAGCCCCTTCTTCGTTCCGTCGACGATTGTTAACATGGTGGCGGGTCACCTGACCATTATGTATGGCCTGCGTGGGCCAAGCATCTCTATCGCGACCGCCTGCACCTCAGGCGTACATAACATCGGTCATGCCGCACGTATCATTGCATACGGCGATGCGGACGCGATGGTCGCGGGTGGTGCTGAAAAAGCCAGTACGCCACTGGGCGTAGGCGGCTTTGGCGCGGCACGTGCGTTGTCTACCCATAATGAAAACCCGCAAGCGGCCAGCCGCCCGTGGGACAAAGCGCGCGATGGCTTTGTACTGGGCGACGGTGCAGGCATGGTTGTACTGGAAGAGTACGAGCATGCAAAAGCGCGCGGCGCAAAAATTTATGCTGAAGTCGTTGGCTTCGGGATGAGCAGTGACGCATATCACATGACGTCACCGCCGGAAAACGGCGCAGGCGCTGCCCTGGCGATGGTTAACGCGCTGCGTGATGCGGCGATTGAACCAGGTCAGATTGGCTACGTTAACGCCCACGGAACCTCCACACCGGCAGGCGATAAAGCTGAAGCTCAGGCCGTGAAATCGGTCTTTGGCGATGCGGCAAGCCGCGTGATGGTGAGTTCTACCAAATCTATGACCGGTCACCTGTTGGGTGCTGCGGGCGCGGTGGAGTCAATTTACTCTATCCTGGCGCTGCGCGATCAGGCTATTCCACCGACCATCAACCTGGATGACCCGGATGAAGGTTGCGATCTGGACTTCGTTCCTCACGAAGCGCGTCAGGTCAGCGGAATGGAGTATACGCTGTGTAACTCCTTCGGTTTCGGTGGAACTAACGGTTCATTGATCTTTAAAAAAGGTCTGATCGTCGTTCTGTTCCAGGCTAAAAGGTCCGCTTGTCGGGCCTTTTTTTATTGCGTCTTCTTCCCTTGTCCTGCGCCATCCATCCTGCGACACTAACGGGCCATGTATAAGGAGCCACCATGTTCTTGATCAATGGCCGTGAACAAGAATTTCTCCCCGCGAGCGATCGCGCCATTCAGTTTGGTGATGGTTGTTTTACTACGGCGCGTATTGTCGATGGCACGGTTTCGCTGCTGGCGGCGCATCTGCAGCGTTTGCAGATGGCCTGCGCAACATTGCTGATTGCCTTTGATGACTGGGATGTGCTTGAGCGGGAAATGACCGTGCTGGCCGCTGGCCATTCGCGAGCAGTACTGAAGGTGATCATCAGCCGTGGCAGCGGAGGACGAGGGTACAGCGGTGCGAGTTGTCATGACAGTACCCGTATTCTTTCTGTCTCCGCATATCCTCAGCATTACGACCACTGGCGCGAACAGGGGATCACGCTCGCCTTAAGTCCGGTTCGTCTTGGGCGTAACCCTCTGCTTGCCGGTATTAAACATCTGAATCGTCTTGAGCAGGTGCTGATTCGCTCTCATCTTGAGCAGACGGATGCCGATGAGGCGTTGGTTCTTGACAGTGAGGGTTGGCTTACGGAATGCTGTGCGGCTAATTTATTCTGGCGAAAAGACAATGTGGTCTACACGCCGCGCCTCGATCAGGCGGGAGTGAACGGTATTATGCGACAATTCTGCATCCGGAAACTGGCACAATCGTCTTTTCAGGTTGTCGAACTGAATGCACGCGAAGACGCACTGCACCACGCTGATGAAATAGTGGTCTGTAATGCGCTGATGCCGATCGTGCCTGTGCGGACTTATGGCGCGAATACATTGTCTTCACGTGCATTATTTACGTTTCTGGCCCCACTTTGTGAGCATCCGAATTAGTCATGAAAAAATTGTTTCGCGTTGTCCTTTTACTGGCTGTTGTAATGGGAATTGCCGCTGGTGCGGGAATGTGGAAGGTTCGTCATCTGGCCGACAGTAAACTCCTGATTAAAGAAGAAACTATTTTTACCCTCAAACCGGGAACCGGTCGTCTGGCGCTGGGCGAGCAACTTTATGCAGACCGGGTTATTAACCGCCCTCGCGTGTTTCAATGGTTGCTCCGTGTCGAGCCGGATCTTTCCCACTTCAAGGCGGGAACGTATCGCTTAACACCGGACATGAGCGTGCGCGAGATGCTGCAACTGCTGGAAAGCGGTAAAGAAGCGCAGTTCCCGCTGCGGCTGGTCGAAGGTATGCGCTTAAGCGACTATCTCAAACAGCTGCGCGACGCGCCGTATATCAAACATACCCTGAGCGACGACAGCTACGAAACCGTCGCAAAAGCGCTGGGTCTTGAGAGTACTGATGGGCTGGAGGGCTGGTTCTGGCCCGATACCTGGATGTACACCGCCAATACCACGGATGTTGCCTTACTTAAGCGCGCACATCAGAAGATGGTAAAGGCGGTAGATCGCGTCTGGGAAGGGCGTGCGGAAGGGCTGCCGTACAAGGATCAAAACCAACTGGTGACGATGGCCTCGATTATTGAGAAAGAGACGGCCATTGCCAGCGAGCGCGATCAGGTCGCCTCCGTCTTTATCAACCGCCTGCGTATCGGAATGCGTCTACAGACCGATCCAACGGTGATTTACGGGATGGGGGAGCGTTATAATGGCAAGATCTCGCGTGCGGACCTGGAAACGCCAACGGCCTATAATACCTACACGATCACCGGACTCCCGCCAGGACCGATTGCGATGCCGGGCGAAGCCTCGTTGAACGCGGCGGCGCATCCGGCCAAAACGCCGTATCTCTATTTTGTGGCCGACGGTAAAGGCGGCCATACGTTTAATACTAATCTTGCCAGCCATAACCGGTCAGTGCAGGACTATCTGAAAGTGCTTAAGGAAAAAAATGCGCAGTAATTATATCGTCATCGAGGGGCTGGAAGGCGCCGGTAAAACGACCGCAAAGAATGTTGTGGTTGAGACGCTTGAACAACTCGGCATTCGCGACATGGTTTTTACCCGCGAGCCGGGCGGTACACAGCTGGCGGAAAAACTGCGTAGCCTGGTGCTGGACATTCGTTCAGTCGGTGACGAAACCATTACCGTAAAAGCCGAAGTGCTGATGTTCTATGCTGCGCGAGTGCAGTTAGTTGAGACGGTCATTAAGCCCGCGCTCGCAGAAGGTAAATGGGTGATTGGCGACCGTCACGATCTCTCAACGCAGGCATATCAGGGCGGTGGTCGCGGGGTCGATCAGCAGATGCTGGCGACGCTGCGTGATGCCGTGCTGGGGGGATTTCCGCCCGGATCTCACCCTTTACCTGGACGTCACGCCAGAGGTGGGCCTGAAGCGCGCCCGTGCCCGTGGTGAACTGGACCGTATCGAACAGGAATCGTTTGACTTCTTTAATCGTACGCGCGCTCGCTATCTGGAGCTTGCGGCGCAGGACGCCAGTATCCGCACCATTGATGCGACACAGCCGCTGGAGAACGTGATGAACGCTATCCGCACGACTGTCACCGAATGGGTGAAGGAGCAGGGCGAATGAAATGGTATCCATGGTTACGACCTGACTTCGAAAAACTGGTAGCGAGCTATCAGGTGGGAAGGGGTCACCATGCGCTACTGATTCAGGCTCTACCGGGGATGGGCGACGATGCATTGATCTATGCGTTGAGTCGCTACCTGCTTTGCCAGCAACCGGATGGACATAAAAGCTGCGGTCATTGCCGTGGTTGCCAGTTAATGCAGGCAGAAACACATCCGGACTACTATTCACTGTTCCCGGAAAAAGGGAAAAGCACGCTGGGCATTGATGCCGTGCGTGAAGTAAGTGAAAAACTGTATGAGCGTGCGCGACTGGGCGGAGCCAAAGTGGTCTGGATCCCGGATGCGGCGTTGATGACTGATGCTGCCGCCAATGCGCTGCTCAAAACGCTGGAAGAACCGCCTGCGCAAACCTGGTTCTTTCTCGCCAGCCGCGAGCCCGCACGACTACTGCCGACGCTGCGTAGCCGGTGCCGTTTACATCATCTTGCGCCACCGGCTGAAACATACGCGGTATCGTGGCTTGCGCGGGAAGTGACGGCGTCACAAGAAGCATTGCTGACCGCGCTACGTCTGAGTGCCGGTTCTCCGGGCGCGGCGCTGGCTTTGCTGGAGTCCGAAAGCTGGGCTCAGCGTGATGCGTTGTGTCAGGCGCTGGCGAGCAACATTCCCGCCGGCGACTGGTATTCATTATCGACGGTGTTGAATCATGAACAGGCGCCTGCCAGACTGCACTGGCTGGCGACGTTAATGATGGATGCGCTTAAACGTCAGCACGGGGCCACCGTGATAACCAACGCGGATGCCGGGCAACTGATCGCCACGATTGCCGATCAGCTTTCTCAGACGCGTATTCAGGCAATCCTCAATGCCATCTGCCACTGCCGTGAACAACTGCTTAATGTGACCGGAATAAACCGTGAACTGGTATTAACCGATCTTCTTCTGCAAATCGAGCATTACCTGCAACCAGGCACTGTGTTGCCTGTTCCCCACCTGTAAGAGAGACATTATGTTTTTAGTCGACTCGCACTGCCATCTTGATGGTCTGGATTATCAAACGCTACATAAGGACGTGGATGACGTGCTGGCGAAAGCCGCTGCGCGTGATGTGAAATTCTGTCTGGCCGTGGCAACGACGCTGCCGGGTTACCGCGAAATGCGGAAATTGGTAGGCCAGCGCGATAACGTCGTTTTTTCCTGCGGCGTGCATCCGTTAAATCAGGATGAGCCATACGAGGTCGAGGAATTGCGTCGTCTGGCAGCCGAAGAGGGCGTCGTGGCAATGGGCGAGACGGGGCTGGACTATTTTTATACCCCAGAAACGAAAGTCCGCCAGCAGGCGTCGTTCATTCATCATATCCAGATCGGCCGTGAACTAAACAAGCCGGTGATCGTCCACACGCGCGATGCCCGCGCCGATACGCTGGCAATTCTTCGCCATGAAAACGTGACGGATTGTGGCGGCGTACTACACTGTTTTACAGAAGACAGAGAAACGGCGGGTAAACTTCTGGATCTGGGGTTTTATATCTCCTTTTCCGGGATTGTGACCTTCCGTAATGCTGAACAATTACGTGACGCCGCGCGGTATGTGCCGCTGGACAGACTGCTGGTGGAGACGGATTCTCCATATCTCGCGCCGGTTCCGCATCGGGGTAAAGAGAACCAGCCGGCGATGGTCCGCGACGTAGCGGAGTACATGGCCGTATTGAAAGGGGTGGCCGTTGAAGAACTGGCGCAGATCACCACCGATAATTTTGCCCGCCTGTTCCATATCAACGCTTCCCGCCTGCAGTCAGTGTCGTAGTTGAGTTTTTTTAAAGCTCGTAATTAATAACTAAAGCGAGTAAAGTTCACCGCCACAAAGTGGGCGGTGAATGAGCGATCTGACACATTCTGATACCTTTTTTTGTCAAAATGTGCAACTTAACGCGCTGTCCAGAGTTGAAACGTGATAGCCGTCAAACTATATTTCGCCGATTTATTTTACTCTGTGTAATAAATAAAGGGCACTTAGATGCCCTGTCCACGGCGGGGTTCTCCCCCCCTCGCCAATGCGTGTGAACGTAGAAAGCACAAATACTCAGGAGCACTCTCAATTATGTTTAAGAATGCATTTGCTAACCTGCAAAAGGTCGGTAAATCGCTGATGCTGCCGGTATCCGTATTGCCTATCGCAGGTATCCTGCTGGGCGTCGGTTCCGCAAACTTCAGCTGGCTGCCAGCCGTTGTATCACACGTGATGGCAGAAGCCGGCGGTTCTGTTTTTGCAAACATGCCGCTGATTTTTGCTATCGGTGTTGCGCTTGGTTTTACCAATAACGATGGCGTTTCGGCTCTGGCTTCGGTTGTCGCCTATGGCATCATGGTGAAAACCATGTCCGTGGTTGCGCCGCTGGTGCTGCATTTACCTGCTGAAGAAATCGCAGCAAAACACCTTGCGGACACGGGTGTACTCGGGGGGGATTATCTCCGGTGCGATTGCAGCGTATATGTTTAACCGATTCTACCGAATCAAGCTGCCTGAGTATCTGGGCTTCTTTGCTGGTAAGCGTTTCGTGCCGATCATCTCTGGTCTGGCGGCGATCTTTACCGGTGTGGTCCTGTCCTTCATTTGGCCGCCAATCGGTACTGCTATCCAGACATTCTCTCAGTGGGCTGCTTATCAGAACCCGGTCGTAGCGTTTGGTATCTATGGTTTCATCGAGCGCTGCCTGGTACCGTTTGGTCTGCACCATATCTGGAACGTTCCTTTCCAGATGCAGATCGGCGAATACACCAACGCGGCAGGTCAGGTTTTCCACGGCGATATCCCTCGCTACATGGCGGGCGATCCGACGGCGGGCATGTTGTCCGGCGGCTTCCTGTTCAAAATGTACGGTCTGCCGGCGGCTGCGATTGCTATCTGGCACTCTGCGAAACCTGAAAACCGCGCCAAAGTGGGCGGTATCATGATCTCCGCGGCGCTGACCTCGTTCCTGACCGGTATCACCGAACCGATCGAGTTCTCCTTCATGTTCGTTGCGCCGATCCTGTACGTTATCCACGCGATTCTGGCTGGCCTGGCGTTCCCAATCTGTATTCTGCTGGGTATGCGTGACGGTACATCGTTCTCACACGGTCTGATCGACTTTATCGTACTGTCCGGTAACAGCAGCAAGCTGTGGCTGTTCCCGATTGTTGGTGCGGGCTACGCGATTGTTTACTACACCATCTTCCGCGTGCTGATTAAAGCGCTGGATCTGAAGACTCCGGGTCGTGAAGATAATACCGATGACGCGAAAGCGGGCGCGACCAGTGAAATGGCTCCTGCGCTGATTGCGGCATTTGGTGGTAAAGAAAACATCACTAACCTGGATGCGTGCATTACCCGTCTGCGTGTCAGCGTGGCTGACGTGGCGAAAGTGGATCAGGCTGGCCTGAAGAAACTGGGTGCCGCAGGTGTGGTGGTCGCAGGCTCCGGTGTTCAGGCTATCTTCGGTACGAAATCCGATAACCTGAAAACTGAGATGGATGAATACATCCGTAACAGCTAAGACCTAAGAAGTTGGGGAGAACTAAGGCAGCCGAATGGCTGCCTTTTTTTACATCCGGTCATGCCCGATGGCGCGATGCTGATCGGGCCTACAGCCGGAAATGATCCGGTATTGACATCAGAACTGATAGTTTGCGGTGATGCTCACATTGCGTGGCTCACCATAAACAATCGACCCTTCAACGTTGGTATCGTAGGTTTTGTCGAACAGGTTATTGACGTTACCCTGCACGGAGAAGTTTTTGGTCACCTGGTAGCGGGTGAACAGATCCACCAGCGCGTAACTGCCTTGCTCTGCTCGGAATGTACCGTATGGCGTCGCGGTGTCGGTGTAGACGCGGTTCTGCCAGTTCACGCCACCGCCCACAGTCAGGTCTGGCATCACCGGCAAACGGTAGCTGGTGAATAGCTTGACGCTGGTACGGGGCAGGTTTGGATTGACGGCGTTGCCTTCATTGTCTTCTGCGACGTAGCGCGTTGCGCCAAAGGTCATCTGCCAGTTATCGGTAATCGCCCCGTTAACTTCGAATTCAACCCCTTTGCTGACGGTCCCGTTCGCCGTTTTATAGGCGACTTCGCCATTGCTACCCGGAATCGGTGAACCGGTCGACTGGGCAACGTTATCCTGCTCAATGCGGAATATGGCGAGAGTCGTGGTCAGTCGGCTGTTCATCCAGTCAGACTTGAGGCCGACCTCATAGTTGTTACCGGTGATGGGCGTGAGGTATTTCCCGCCGCGATCGCGTTTATTCTGCGGCTGGAAGATGGAGGTATAGCTGGCGTAAGTAGACCAGTTATCATTGATGTCATACACCAGCCCGGCATAAGGCGTGGTGTGGTTTTTCTCCATGCTGTAGCTCAGGGTATCGATACGCCAGTTGGTATAACGCGCGCCGAGGATAAGATGCAGCGGATCAGCCAGCGAGATGCGCGTCGCGGCATACAGCGACTTCATGTGCGTGGTGTCGTCCTGGGCCAACGACTGCGGTGCCCAGTCGGTTTGCGGGAAATTGCCGTTGAAGTTATTGAAACTGCCGATCTCATCCGGGAAGACGTTTGCCCATGAACTGTAATAGCGGTTGTTCTGTTTGCTGTAGCTGCCGCCAAACATCAGATTGTGCTGACGACCGAACAGGTCATAGCCGCCGTCGGCGAAGAGATCCAGCGCATCCACTTTACGTTTACCGCTGTTCCAGCCTGTGCCACCTACGTAGTCATAACCCGGTCCGTAGCTACTGTAAGGGCCGACCAGCATGCCATCTGCCTTATTCACATACGCATCGACATACATCGTTTTACTGTCGAATTTGATTTCCGAATGGGTTGCATTCAGCGTCGCCTGCCAGGTGTCGGCAAAGCGCTGTTTGAGCGTGAGAAAGACTTTATTAATCTCTTTATCGTTATAAGCCCAGTCTGGCGCGGTACTGCGGGCACGGTCATAGCTATTTTTGCTGCCGTCGGTGTTCCAGCGCGGCAGGCCACCCCAGGTCGGGCTGTCCACTTTGATTTTTTGGTACTCATACCCGGCGGCAAGGCTGGTGGTTTCCCCCAGGTCAGCATCAATGATGCCAGAGAAGAAGTTTTTCTCGTTGTGATAGCGGTCGAGCCACGAATCGTTATCCTGATAGCCTGCCACAATGCGTGCGCGTATGTTGCCATCATCGGTGAGCGGGCTTTGCAGATCCATCACATAGCGCTGTTTATTCCAGCTGCCATATTCCGCCGATACATTGCCTTTAAATTCACGGCTGGTGGCGTGTTTACGGATCATGTTGATGGAGGCCGACGGGTTGCCGGTGCCGGTCATCAGGCCGTTTGCGCCGCGCACCACTTCCACGCGATCATAGAGCGCCATGTCGGTTAGCGCATCGCCCAGATTCCAGCGCGATTCAAACCAGGTCGGAATGCCATCGACCATATAGTTATCTATCTGAAAACCCCGAGAGTAGTAGCTCACGCGATCGGAGTCTGCCTGACTTTTGCTGATCCCCAGCGTGCTGTCCATCACGTCGCCCAGCGTTTGCAACTGCTGATCTTCCATACGTTGTTCACTGATGATGCTGACCGACTGCGGAATATCGCGCTGGGTCATCATCATTTTGGTTCCGGCGGTAGTGGATTTGACGCTGTAATCCTGTTCGTCGCTGTTCGCAGAGGTTGCTGGCGCAGAACCGTCAACAATGACGGTCTCTTCCGGTGTGGTCGCCGCGAAACTCATGGATGGCATCAGTGCCATCGCAATGCAGGCTGCCAGCAAAGAGGGTGTTGCGCCAGCCTGGCGTTGTTCATCCCTGTTGTGTGTTGTAAAAGACATCAGAAAGTCCTTAATAGTGAACGAATTCTGGCTCAGGCCGTGTAAGGTGGCGATGAACCCCTTTTTTATTTTTCTAACCATTTAACGTGCATGAAAATGCAAATGCGAAATATACGCATTCATATTTACTCTGTAAACAGATGTAACTTGCTTTCTGAAATCTTGTTTCATAACTTTTTTGGCACAGGAGAGGGGATAAATGATTATAAGTGCGCCACTGTGATGGTTTTTTGCTTAAGAAATCGTGGGTTAAGGTTGAAAGAGCGGGTTTAAGTCGATCATACTCTATACTCGCAGTGTGGCTCAGCGTAGCATGACATCACGCATGGCTATTTTTAGAAAAGGAAAACGTCGTGGCAGAAGAGACTATATTCAGCAAGATTATTCGTCGTGAAATTCCTTCCGATATCGTTTACCAGGATGACCTGGTGACGGCATTCCGGGATATTTCACCCCAGGCGCCTACACACATCCTGATCATTCCTAACGTTCTGATCCCGACGGTCAATGACGTCAGCGCAGAGCATGAGCAGGCGCTGGGACGGATGATTACCGTTGCGGCAAAAATTGCCGAGCAGGAAGGCATTGCCGAAGATGGCTATCGCCTGATCATGAATACCAATCGTCATGGCGGCCAGGAGGTGTATCACATCCATATGCATCTGCTGGGCGGCCGTGCGCTCGGTCCTATGCTTGCGCACAAAGGGTTGTCATGATGACCAGAGGATGCATTGCGCTGTCGCTGGGTCTGCTCTTACTTGCCGGATGCCGTTCTCATCCTGAGATCCCGGTAAGCGATGAACAGTCGCTGGTGATGGAATCGACGCTACTGGCGGCGGGGATCACGGCGCAAGAGCCCACGTTGACCACGTCTGATATTCAGCCTTCTGCATCCTCAACGTTGTATAACGAAAGGCAAGAACCCGTTACCGTTCACTATCGCTTTTACTGGTATGACGCCAGAGGGCTTGAGATGCACCCTCTGGAAGCGCCGCGCAGCGTGACGATCCCGGCGCATTCGTCAGTCACGCTGTATGGCAGCGCCAATTATCTGGGGGGCGCACAAAGTCAGACTTTATCTTTATTTGTAAGGGGTGAATCTTGAAGACAAAAATGAGTCGCTACGCATTGATAGCCGCGCTGGCGATGTTCCTGTCCGGTTGTGTGGCGCAACGTGAACCCGCACCGGTTGATGAGATAAAACCCGCGCCGGAACAGCCCGCGCAGCCGCAAGAGCCCGCTCCGGTTGTGCCAACGGTTCCCTCCATTCCTGGACAGCCGGGTCCCATTGAGCATGAAGATCAAACGGCAGCGCCGGCACCTCGCGTACGGCATTACGACTGGAATAGTGCGATGCAGCCGATGGTGGGCAAAATGTTGCAGGCTGATGGCGTTACGGCGGGGAGCGTTTTGCTTGTCGATAGCGTGAATAACCGCACGAACGGTTCGCTGAACGCAGGTGAAGCCACAGAAACGCTGCGCAATGCGCTAGCGAATAATGGCAAATTCACTCTGGTATCGGCGCAGCAGTTGTCGATGGCGAAACAGCAGCTAGGGTTGTCTCCTCAGGACAGTCTGGGAACGCGCAGTAAAGCGATTGGTATTGCCCGCAACGTTGGCGCGCACTATGTGCTGTATTCCAGCGCCTCGGGTAACGTCAATGCGCCATCGCTGCAAATGCAATTAATGCTGGTACAAACTGGCGAGATAATCTGGTCAGGTAAAGGTGCCGTTCAGCAGCAATAGCATACCAGGGCGCGACGCGGTGCTGTCGCGCTACTTTCCGCACTATCGTCCCGTAGCCGAAGGTCAGAGTGGCCTTAGTGGCGCAAGTGTGATCATCGAAGGTCCAGCCCAGCGGCTGGTTCTTCGCCATCATCACGATCCTGATGCGCCGCAAGCGCATTTTTTACGCCAGTACCATGCCTTATCGCAATTACCCGAAGATCTGGCGCCGAAGCCACGGTTCTACGTACCTGGCTGGATGGCGGTGGAGTACATACCGGGTGAGATAAAAACCGGCCTGCCAGATGCCGACGAACTGGCGGGCTTACTGTATTATCTTCACCAGCAGCCCCGTTTTGGCTGGCGTATCCATCTGTTAGCGTTGCTGGAGCAATACTGGCTGGGGAGCGATCCGGCGCGGCGTACGCCATCCTGGCTGAGAACGCTGAAACGTCTGCGCAAAGAGGGCGAACCGCGGCCTCTGCGCCTTGCGCCGCTGCATATGGATGTCCATGCTGCAAACATCGTTCATGGCCCGGCAGGGCTGCGCCTGATCGACTGGGAATACGCCGGAGACGGTGATGTCGCCCTTGAACTGGCGGCGGTGTGGGTGGACGATGTTCAACAGCACCAGCAACTGGTGCAGGCTTACGCCGTGCGTGCGCGTATGGACGGTCAAAAATTATGGCAACAGGTCAGACGCTGGTATCCGTGGATACTGATGCTGAAGGCCGGTTGGTTTGAATACCGCTGGCGACAGACCGGCGAACGACAATTTATCAGCCTGGCCGATGCAACCTGGCGGCAACTGGTAACGAAGGATTAAGGAGAGCAGTGTGGGCCCAGTCATGTTGGATGTTGAAGGGTTTGAGTTGGATGCGGAAGAGCGGGAGATTCTGGCCCATCCGCTGGTCGGTGGTTTGATTCTGTTTGCACGCAATTATCATGATCCGGCGCAGTTACGTGAACTGGTGCGTCAGATTCGTGCGGCATCGCGCAACCATCTGGTGGTTGCCGTCGATCAGGAAGGCGGACGCGTGCAGCGTTTTCGCGAAGGATTTACCCGGTTGCCCGCCGCACAGTCTTTTGCTGCGCTGCACGGGCTGGAAGAGGGCGGCAAACTGGCGGAAGAGGCCGGGTGGCTGATGGCCAGCGAAATGATCGCGATGGATATTGATATCAGCTTTGCGCCGGTACTGGATGTCGGGCATATCAGCGCCGCTATTGGCGAGCGTTCCTATCATGCCGACCCACTCAAGGCGCTGGCGATGGCGACCCGTTTTATTGACGGTATGCACGCGGCAGGAATGAAAACCACCGGCAAACATTTCCCCGGGCATGGCGCGGTAACCGCCGATTCGCATAAAGAGACGCCGACCGATCCGCGTCCTGAAGCAGAAATTCGGGCGAAAGATATGTCCGTGTTCCGCTCACTGATTACCGAAAACAAGCTGGACGCTATCATGCCAGCGCATGTCATTTACAGTGATGTCGATCCCCGCCCGGCGAGCGGTTCTCCGCACTGGCTGAAAACGGTTCTGCGCCAGGAGTTAGGTTTTGACGGCGTGATTTTCTCTGATGATCTGTCGATGGAAGGGGCGGCAATCATGGGCAGCTATGCCGAGCGTGGGCAGGCATCGCTGGATGCGGGTTGTGATATGATTCTGGTCTGCAATAATCGTAAAGGGGCGGTCAGTGTGTTAGATAATCTGTCGCCGATCAATGCAGAGCGTGTTACACGTTTGTATCATAAAGGTTCATTTTCGCGTCAGGAACTGATGGATACTGCACGCTGGAAAACGGTCAGCGCGCAGCTCAACCAGTTACATGAACGCTGGCAGGAAGAGAAAGCAGGTCATTAACGCACGTTTGGTGAGGATGCGATGATTATCTATCTACACGGTTTCGACTCTAACAGTCCGGGAAACCACGAAAAAGTCTTGCAGCTGCAGTTTATCGACCCGGACGTCAGACTGATAAGCTACAGCACGCGTCATCCGAAACATGACATGCAGCATCTGCTGAAAGAAGTGGACAAAATGTTGCAGCTTAATGTTGATGAGCGGCCATTGATTTGCGGCGTGGGCCTCGGCGGTTACTGGGCTGAACGCATTGGTTTTCTCTGCGATGTTCGCCAGGTGGTGTTTAATCCTAACCTGTTTCCGTATGAGAACATGGAAGGCAAGATCGATCGTCCGGAAGAGTATGCGGATATCGCCACTAAATGCGTGACCAACTTCCGCGAGAAGAATCGCGATCGTTGCCTGGTCATTCTCTCACGTCATGACGAAGCCCTGAACAGTCAGCGTTCGTCTGAAGAGCTGCACCATTTCTATGAGATTGTGTGGGACGAAGAGCAGACGCATAAGTTTAAGAATATTTCGCCGCACCTGCAGCGAATTAAAGCGTTTAAGACATTAGGCTAAAACCTTTGTTAGCCGGAGTCGTCGAATCAGGCCAGCCTTCGGGCTGGTTTTTTTTGCCTGTCTTTCCTGCGTTGTCTATCTTTTCAGCAGCAAAACTTGATACATATCAATTTTGGTATGACCAATGCACCGCATGTGTTATTCTCATTCTCGAAGGACATTTTCATTGTCGTAACTTGTTGTTAATTAAAGGCTATGTTTATAACGTTTAATTAACAATTGGTTAATCATTTTAAGGGGGGTCACGTTGACTACACCACTGAAAAAGATCGTGATTGTCGGCGGGGGGAGCTGGCGGGCTGGAAATGGCGACGCAACTGGGGCACAAGCTGGGTCGCAAGAAAAAAGCGAAAATTACGTTGGTTGACAGAAATCATAGTCACCTGTGGAAACCCCTGTTGCACGAAGTGGCGACCGGTTCGCTGGATGAAGGCGTGGATGCTCTGAGCTATCTGGCACATGCCCGTAACCACGGCTTTCAGTTCCAGTTGGGTTCTGTAATGGATATCGATCGGGAAGCGAAAACCATCACCATCGCGGAACTGCGTGATGAGAAGGGCGAGTTACTGGTGCCTGAGCGCAAAATTGCTTATGACACGCTGGTAATGGCGCTGGGCAGTACCTCCAACGACTTCAACACCCCGGGCGTGAAAGAACACTGCATCTTCCTCGATAACCCGCATCAGGCGCGTCGTTTCCATCAGGAAATGCTGAACCTGTTCCTGAAATATTCCGCCAATCTGGGCGCGAACGGTAAGGTGAACATTGCCATCGTCGGCGGCGGCGCGACGGGCGTAGAGCTGTCAGCAGAACTGCATAACGCAGTGAAACAGTTGCACAGCTATGGTTACAAAGGGCTGACCAACGACGCGCTGAACGTGACGCTGGTGGAAGCCGGTGAACGTATCCTGCCAGCGCTGCCACCGCGTATTTCTGCAGCCGCGCATAACGAGTTAACAAAACTCGGCGTGCGCGTCCTGACCCAGACGATGGTGACCAGTGCGGATGCCGGTGGCCTGCATACCAAAGACGGCGAATATATCGAAGCCGACCTGATGGTCTGGGCGGCGGGGATCAAAGCACCGGACTTTATGAAAGAGATTGGCGGTCTGGAGACTAACCGGATTAACCAACTGGTTGTGGAACCGACGTTGCAGACGACCCGCGATCCTGATATCTACGCGATTGGCGACTGCGCTTCCTGCGCGCGTCCGGAAGGGGGCTTTGTGCCGCCGCGCGCTCAGGCTGCGCATCAGATGGCGACCTGTGCGATGAACAACATTCTGGCACAAATGAACGGCAAGCCGCTGAAAGCGTATCAGTACAAAGACCACGGCTCGCTGGTGTCTCTCTCCAACTTCTCGACCGTCGGGAGCCTGATGGGCAATCTGACCAAAGGGTCGATGATGGTGGAAGGGCGCATCGCTCGCTTTGTCTATATCTCGCTCTACCGTATGCATCAGATCGCACTGCATGGCTATTTTAAAACCGGTCTGATGATGCTGGTGGGCAGTATTAACCGCGTGATCCGTCCGCGCCTGAAACTGCATTAATCCCCTCTGACTCAGCATCGCCCGCTGGCGGTGCTGAGTGTCTTCTCTGCCTTGCCTCCGCCTTCAGAGTTCTCTGAATCATCCTGTTTTAACAATGATTAGCGATATTTTCATCCACAGTCTGATGGGCATCTGTGTGCATGGGTTGCAAAATGGTAAGCAATAGCAAAGAAGGAGGATCTCCCGTGAATAAATCGATGTTGGCGGGTATAGGGATTGGCGTAGCTGCTGCGCTGGGTGTGGCGGCGGTTGCCAGTCTGAACGTGTTTGATCGTAGCCCACAGTATGCTCAGGTGGTTTCTGCAACACCGATTAAAGAGACGATTAAGACGCCGCGTCAGGAGTGTCGCAACGTGCCGGTGACGCATCGTAAACCCGTCCAGGATGAGAACCGCATTACCGGTTCGGTACTGGGGGGCAGTCGCCGGTGGCGTGCTGGGGCATCAGTTTGGCGGTGGACGAGGTAAAGACGTCGCAACGGTGGTCGGGGCATTGGGGGGGCGGTTACGCCGGTAACCAGATCCAGGGGTCGATGCAGGAAAACGACACCTATACCTCCACGCAGCAGCGTTGCAAAACTGTCTATGACAAGTCGGAAAAAATGCTCGGTTATGACGTCACCTATAAGATTGGCGACCAGCAGGGCAAGATTCGCATGGATAAAGATCCTGGCACGCAGATCCCACTGGATAACAACGGCCAGTTAATTCTGAATAACAAAGCGTAAAAAAAGCTGTACTCTGCACGTTAGCCCCTCATTCGCTCAGGCTGAGGGGCTTTTTTTATCAGAAGGTCAACGCGTAGTTCAGGCCAAAGGTCCGACCCCGACCCTTATACTCGTACAAGGACGGACTGCCATAGGTTGGGCTGTACAGCAACGGTGCGCGCTGTCCCCACAGGGTGGTGTAATCTTCATCCAGCAGGTTTTCAATGCTGAAGGTCAGTTTACCCAGTGGGAGTTGATAACTGCCGATGAAGTCGACGGTGTTATAGCCATCCAGCTTGTTACCGCTGGCGTCGCTGAGATCAAACGACTGCTGAGTCTGAACTCGCAGCGACCACGGCTCGGGCGCCCAGCCGACCCAGGCGGTGGCTTTGGACGGCGACGCGAGCGTGACATCCCATTTTTCCCATTTCCCGTTCTTTTTCACTTCAGATTTCAGGACGTTAAAGTTCGCCCCAAGACTCCAGTCGCTGTCAGGGATGAAGTAATCTGCTGCGCCTTCCACGCCGTAAATCCGGCGATCGTCAGGCTCCACGCGGATCGTCATGTCGCTACGATTGATGACAATCGACTTATCAGAGGTGGAATAGTAAGCCGCCAGCTGGGTACGCAGGTTATCGCCGGTGTAGCGCCAGCCCAGCTCATACGAATTGACCTTGATCCCTTCAAGACGCGAATCCGCCACGTTCACGCTGCGCTGGAGTTGGTAATGGTCGCCCACCAACTGGTAAGTACCGTTGCCGTAGTATTTCCCGGGATCCGGCAGCTCAACGCCCTGGGAGAAGTTAAACCACGCCTGCTGGCGTTCAGTGAGATGCGCCAGCAGCCCGGCATTGAACAAGAAGTTGTCGTAATCGGTTTTGCCGCCAGGGATGACATCGGCAGAACTCGCTAAGCCGTTGGCAATCCCCTGCTGCTGCGCATAACCGACAAAATCATCAACCCGATTTTCCGTCCACTGATAGCGCACACCACCGCTCAGGGTGAAGATGTCGTTAATGTCGTAACTGCTTTGCAGGAACGGCGCGAAGTTGGTGATGCTGTAGCCCGGATAACGTCCGGTCGTGTAGGCCGTGCGGTTGTCCATTCCGCCTGACGGTACGGACCAGGCCAGATCGAAGAATTTCTGGTTGGAATCGAAAGTTTCATGATCCGCATCGATACCCCACGTCAGCTCCCAGTTATCCATCAACTGGCTGTTGAGGGTGATTTTGGCGCCGAACTGATCGGTATCCTGCTGCGATGCTGAGAAACTGGTCACCTGGCCTTTGCTGAGCGTCGGGAAGGGATAGAATGTTAGCGACTCATCGCGGTAATAGATCTGGCTGACCAGATTCTGACCGAAGAAGTCCGCGTCGGAGTATTGCAGGCTGATCAGATGGCGCTCCGTCCCTGGAATACGGTCAGAGCTCAGCCCGCTGCGGGTGCTGGCGGTTCCGCTACCGGTAACGGCGGACATATTTTCGCCCAGGTACAGTCCGTAGTCTTCATCGCCCTGGCTCTTGTAATACTGGGTGACGACCTGTATCTGACGATTATCATCGATGTCGAGGGTGCCGGTACCCATCACATCCAGACGATCGGAGTGCTGCAGGCCGGTTTGCGTGTTGTCCAGCATCAGGGCGTCGCCATTGCCGTCGTACCAGCCGCCAAAGCGCTGATAGGCCACAGACAGTCGGCCAGACGCGCGATCCGTTCCTCCGCTGACCGCGGCGGCGACGCGCTCGTCGTGATCGTTGCTGTTGTTAAAACCCGATTTGCTGCCCAGTTCAAGATCCACCTGGCGGTCCGGCTGGCCTTTTTTTGGTCACAACGTTGATTAAGCCGCCGGTGCTGCCTCCGCCATACAGCGAGGTTGCGCCTGAAATGACCTCAATATGGGCAATGTTAAACGGGTCGATCGCATCCAGTTGGCGGCTGTCGGTACGCGAGGAATTCAGGCGTACGCCGTCGATCAGCACGACAATCGCACGTCCGCGCATGTTCATACCATAATTGGTGCGTCCCTGGCTGCTGACATCGATGCCGGGGATCAGCTGTGCCAGCACATCTTTGAACTCTTTACCGCCCTGAATCTGTTGCTCAATCTCCTGGCCTTCAATCACCCAGGTTGTTTGGGCCATTTCGGCGACGGTTTTCTGGCTGCGGTTGGCGCTGACGATGAGGTTATCTTCTTCTGATTGCGCCGCCGCAGCGGGTAGAGTCAGGGCTAACAGGATCGGGTTGAGGGCCCAAAGACGCTTATTCATTCGCATTCCTTTCAAAATATCTGTGCAGGTGAGTATGGTTATTACCGGACGGATACCGGCTGTTACATTGTGAAACAGATGTAAAATCAAATGCGGATTTTGCTGATAATAATTCCTATTATCAAATGATTTTTGCGAAAATTTGATGCTAACCCAGTGATAGCACTGGTATTTGTAGGGGGGATTACGGGGGGCTTAACCGGGAAACGCCGTTTCCCGGTCAATAAAACGATCAGGCTTTAAGCAGTTCAGGCCATAAGCGCAGGGTAGTGCGGGTGATTTGCATCAGTTTGTCGAAACCGGCGCCTTCCCGGGCGCTGATGGACATCCCCTGCAAAATGCAGCTCAGATACTCGGCAAGATGTTGCACATTACAGTGTGCCGGGATCTCACCGCGCTCCTGTCGCTGGCGTAGAAATTGCGTTAGCGTCTGTTCCTGCATGGCGTGACGTGATTTCACCGTATGCGCAATGTCGCGTGACGCGGCGGCAAGCGTCGCGGAGGTGTTAATCATAAAGCAGCCCGCGGGAGTGTCCTTACTGGTAAAACAGGTTGCCACCGCGGTGAAGTAATCCTCAAGCGCCGCCTCAACGCTTTTCTCTTCGCAGAATAACTGCGCTTCATGTTTTGCCGCGAAGCGGGCGATGTATCTGTCCAGCACTGCGCGGAATAGTCCCTCTTTATTGGTAAATTCCGCATACAGCGTTGGCGCTTTCGCACCCGTTGCTTCAACAAGATCAGAAAGCGATGTCGCCTCATAACCGTGCTGCCAGAAGAGTGTCATGGCCTTATCAAGCGCGGCTTCCCTGTCGAACACTTTTGGTCGGCCACGGCTTTTTTTAACACAACTTGTCGATTCAGTTGTCATGATGCCGTTGTACCTTAATGGGTTTAGTGAACAACCATTATAAAAATAAACCCGCATGGGCTCCAGCGCATTCGCGAGAAAAATATTTCCAGCTTAGTCGTATGAAAGATAAGCGCTTTTGATTTTATATAACGATCGTTATAAAAAATGGGTTGACGTGTGACCTGGATCACATCTATCATTTACCTATCGATCGTTAAGTAAATGCTTGCGACGCCCAATCATCTGCAAAAGGTCACTATTATGAAAAACGTAAAAACACTCATCGCTGCTGCTGTTCTGAGTTCACTGTCATTCGCAAGCTTCGCGGCTGTAGAAGTTCAGTCCACCCCTGCCGGCCAGCAAAAAAGTCGGCACCATCTCGGCTAACGCAGGGACTAACCTGAGTTCACTGCAGGATGAGCTGGCGCAGAAAGCGGATGCCATGGGGGCGAAATCTTTCCGTATCACTTCTGTGACGGGTCCGAATAACCTGCACGGTACTGCGGTCATTTACAAATAAGCATTAACCCTCATTAATGCCTGCTACTGCTTAAACGCGACATAAAAAAAGCCCCGCTGGATACACAGATTCAGCGGGGCTTTTTTCATATCCGGAACGGTTACATCGACTGCTGTTCCACCTCACGATGGCGTCTGACATCGACCGGCATCCCGGAGCGAACATCCATTACATGCTGCATCACCGCTGCGTCTGTTTGTGCAGAATCCTTAAACGCCTGCAGGGTGCTGTTCAGCACAATAGGCAGAACCTGCGGGTCATCATCAATATTCTTCGACAGTGGCTGGTGGACTTCAACCAGACGCGTCCCGTCCGGCTCAACCGAGGCTTTGATCGGGGTATTGATGATATTCACTTTGGTGCCAGGCGTAACCTGTCTGAACAGTGTCTCGATGTCGCCATCGCGCAGGCGAATACAGCCAGAGCTGACGCGCATGCCAATACCGAAATCAGCGTTGGTACCGTGAAGCAGATAGACACCGCCATACGCGGCTAAGCGAATAGCATGGTGTCCCATTGGGTTATCCGGACCCGCAGGGACGACCGCGGGCAGGTCGATGCCTTGCGCTTTATAGCGGGCGCGAATATTCGCCGTCGGCGTCCAGGTTGGGTTGGCGCGCTTGTCGGAGACGGTCGTGACCATCGTCGGGGTCAGGGTATCACCGCCCAGTTGGCCAATACCGATAGGGTAGACGGTGACCGAATTTTTCCCAGGAGGGTAGTAATAAAGGCGCAGTTCAGCCAGGTTGATGACAATGCCTTGACGCGGGGCATCCGGCAGTAGCGTCTGCAATGGAATGGTCAGCACGCTGCCCGCACGGGGAACGTAAGGATCCACGCCAGGATTCGCCTGCAACAGCGCGAGAAAACCGACGTTATATTTTTTCGCGATGGCTTCCAGCGAACCGCCGTTATTTTCGACAACGTGGTACTTATTTTCTCCGACCACTTTGCTGCCAGGTGGAGGAAGAGGCCAGGTATTCGCCTGTGCGGGAAGCGCAAACGTAATGCTGGCGGTGAGCGCAAAAAATGCCAGCCAGCGGGAGAGTCGCATCTTGTTCATTATTATCACAAATCAAAGGGTTATTATGCCAGAGGAGTCCAATGATAATTATGGCGGGGCGGTGTGTCTTTAAATGCAAGTGAAGTGCAAAGAGTTGTAAAGATCGCGGAGATTTGCCTGATGGCGCTGCGCTTATCAGGCCTACGAACAGGAATCGATGTGTAGGCCGGATAAGGCGAAACCGCCATCCGGCACCACACAATTACGCTACGGCGTTTTCTTCCAGCTGCTGCATAAACTGACGCACCCAGTCCATCCGCGTTTTCCGTTCGGTCAGATCCTGGATGAATTTCAGTCGGGTCGGCCCGTCAAGACGGAAATGCTGCGGCTGTTTTTGCAGCAGTCCAATCAGCCAGCTCGGGTTGACATGGTTCTTCTCGGCAAATTCGATAGTGCCGCCTTTCTCGTTGCCTTCCAGTTTACGAATACCCAGCTTCTGCGCCTGTTGACGCAAGCGGGCGATATCCAGCAGGGTACGCGCCGGATCGGGCAGCAGACCGAAGCGGTCGATCAGCTCCACTTTGATCTCTTCAAGTTCATTCTCGCTCTTCGCGCTGGCAATGCGTTTGTAGAACGACAGGCGCGTGTTCACATCGGGGATGTAATCATCCGGCAGCAGCGACGGCATTCGCAATTCAACTTCGGTTTGCTGGCTGGTGAGATCTTCCAGCGACGGTTCGCGTCCGGCTTTCAGGGCATCGACGGCGTTTTCCAGCAGTTCCATATACAGTGAGAAGCCGATGGTTTCCATCGAACCACTCTGTTCTTCCCCGAGCAGTTCGCCCGCGCCGCGGATCTCCAGATCGTGAGTCGCCAGCGCAAAGCCCGCGCCCAGGTCCTCCAGCGAGGCAATCGCTTCCAGACGTTTTTGCGCGTCGGTGGTCATCGCTTTGGGATGTGGAGTCAGTAGCCAGGCATACGCCTGATGATGTGAACGCCCCACGCGGCCGCGCAACTGGTGTAACTGCGCCAGACCGAAGTGATCCGCACGCTCGATAATAATCGTGTTGGCGGTCGGGATATCGATCCCGGTTTCGATAATGGTGGTACAGACCAGCACGTTAAAACGTTGATGGTGGAAGTCGTTCATCACGCGTTCCAGTTCGCGTTCGCGCATCTGTCCGTGACCAATGGCGATCCGCGCTTCCGGCACCAGTTCCGCCAGCCTGTCGGCGGCTTTCTGGATGTTTTCCACATCATTGTAGAGATAGTAAACCTGGCCGCCGCGCAGCACTTCACGCAGAATCGCCTCGCGGACCACCAGCGCATCGTACTCGCGAACAAACGTTTTCACCGCCAGACGGCGCGCTGGTGGCGTGGCGATAATCGACAGATCGCGCATGCCGCTCATCGCCATGTTCAGCGTCCGTGGGATTGGCGTGGCGGTCAGCGTCAGAATGTCCACATCGGCGCGCATCGCTTTGATGCGCTCTTTATGGCGCACGCCGAAACGGTGCTCTTCATCGACGATCAGCAGCCCCAGATCTTTCAGTTTTACATCGCTTTGCAGCAGTTTGTGTGTGCCGATCAGAATATCAATTTTGCCCTCGGCGACCTGTTCCAGGATCTGCGCCTGTTCTTTGGCGCTGCGGAAGCGGGAAAGCATCTCGATGCGCACCGGCCAGTTGGCAAAACGGTCGCGGAAATTATCAAAGTGTTGCTGAGCGAGCAGGGTGGTCGGCACCAGAACTGCCACCTGCTTGTGGTTTTCGACCGCGAGAAACGCGGCGCGCATCGCCACTTCGGTTTTCCCAAATCCAACGTCGCCACACACCAGGCGGTCCATCGCCAGCGGCTGACACATATCGCTGAGCACTGCGTTAATCGCCTGCGCCTGGTCGGGAGTGGTTTCGAAAGGGAAACCGTCGCAGAACAGTTGATACTGCTCGCGATCGTGTTTGAAGGCAAACCCCTCTTTTGCCGCGCGCTGGGCGTAGATGTCCAGCAGTTCGGCTGCCACATCGCGGACTTTTTCCGCCGCTTTTTGCCGGGCGCGCGACCAGGCGTCGCCGCCGAGTTTATGCAGCGGCGCATTCTCTTCAGCGCCACCGGCGTAACGGCTGATAAGATGCAAAGAGGAGACCGGGACGTAAAGTTTGGCGTCATTGGCGTAGGTGAGCATCAAATATTCACCTTTGATCCCGCCCGCTTCCAGCGTGGTCATCCCGGCATAGCGTCCAACGCCGTGCTCCAGATGCACCACGGGCTGACCCGGATGCAACTCCGCCAGGTTGCGGATCAGCGTATCCGGGTTAATGGTACGGCGCGAATCCTGACGACGGCGCGCCACGCGCTCGCCCAGCAGGTCGCTTTCACAGATGAGTGCCAGATTGCGCGTCGTATCGATAAACCCGTGCTCGGCGGCGCCAATCATCAGATAGCGTCCAACATCCGTCGCTTCATCCAGACGCATAATGCGTTTCGGCGCGACTTTGATTCGGGCGAGCAGTTCACCCAGCGCTTCACGGCGACCTTCACTCTCAACCGAGAAAATCACCGGTCCGTTGAAGGACTCAAGGAATTTACGCAGCGCATCCAGCGGTGATTTTTGCTGCGCCTGAACCGCGAGGTCCGGCAGCGACTGGAAGCCTAAGTTGGTATTTGCCGCTTTGGCGGGAAGGTTGTCGGTTTTGAGCTGCACACGGGGCCAGCGCTTGAGTTCAGAAAAAAGCTCATCCACGCGTAGCCAGAGCGATTCCGGCGGCAGTAGCGGACGCATCGGATCCACGCCACGGTTTTCGAAACGCGCCAGCGTATCGGCCTGAAAACGCTCAGCGCTGTTTTCTAAATCGCCGGTATTGACCACCAGCGTATTGGCCGGGAAATAGCTAAACAGCGGCGGCAGCGGCTCGCTGAAAAACAGCGGCTGCCAGTATTCGATCCCCGCCGGTAAGGTGCCTTTGCTGACCTGTTGATAGATATGCTCAGCGTCGCGCTTCACCTCGAAGGTATCGCGCCACTGGCTGCGAAACAGCTCGATCGCCGTTTTGTCGGTCGGGAACTCGTGGGCAGGCAGCAGATTGATGGCGTCGACTTCTTCCAGCGTGCGCTGGGTATCCGCGTCAAACAGGCGCAGACTGTCAATTTCATCGTCGAAGAAATCCAGACGATAGGGCTGTTCGCTGCCCATGGGGTACAAATCCAGCAGCGCGCCGCGAGTGGCGTATTCGCCATGTTCCATGACCTGATCAACGTGCCGGTAACCGGCGCTGTCGAGCTGTAAACGCAGGGCATCGCGCGATAAACGCTGACCTTTTTTCATCACCAGCGCATGGCCGTGCAGATAGCTGTGCGGGCAGACGCGCTGCATCAGGGTATTGACCGGCACGATCAGCACGCCGCGCTGCATTGACGGCAACTGATACAGCGTGGAGAGACGTGAGGAGATAATTTCCTGATGCGGAGAGAAACTGTCGTAGGGCAGGGTTTCCCAGTCCGCGAGGCTCATGACCATTTGATCGGTAAACTGACGAATTTCATCATGCAGGCGCAGCGCGTTTTGCATATCGGGCGCCACGAGCACGACGGGGCCGGTATGACGTTCGGCAATTTCCGCCACCAGCGTGGCGCAGGCAGCCCCGGTCAGTTCACCCAACAGGCGCTGGTCGCCCGCTTTCACGGGCAGCGTATAACGTTGTTGTACAGGCATTCGGTTGTCAGAATCTCTTGTAGGTAGTCGTCTGATAGCAATGCCCTTTATTATCCGTGATCGCTCCTCATTAGCAAATTGAATCGCCCCCACATGAGGGCGAAAGGTTTAGCGGGAATAGCTAACGGCTTGCGGGCGGGAAGGCGGAGAGAAGAGGATATCGCCGAACAGGTGATGAGACAGTTTACGTACCGCAAGACCTGCCAGTGTACAGATCAACAGGCTGGCAAAGGGATAGATCAGCAACAGGGCCAGTTCAAGTTCGGGGGGACCAGACGGAGGCATTGATTTGTGGGATCAATAGCAGGCTGAACGCCTCCACCAGAATGCGGTGCGTGGTATAAATCGCGATGGTGTTCGAACCGATCACATTAAGCAGGCTGGATTCACGCATACCGAAGCGTTGCTCATACTGATAAAACAACTTCATGATCAGCACAATCGAAACCAACGACAGCAGCAATGAGGCATTAAACAGCCATGCCGCGAAAGCCAGCACGAAGACTGCCGCGCTGGGCAGCGCATAACGGCGCAACGGCACCTCTTTAATCCATGCCATCAGCGGGACGCCAAACCAGGCGCCGAGGCTGTAATAGGGCAGGTTGCGGATCACGCTGTTCATTCCCCACCACGGTGTGGCAACAAAATTGACCGTCACGCTCAGTACGACAAACAGGGTGAACAGCGGTACAGCCCAGCGGCTGAACATTTTGCAGACCACGAAATAGACAATGAGTGCGTACAGATACCAGAGGCTGGTGCTGGCAGTCAGCATGCCGTGAAGGAACTGGCTGACGGAACCGGCATAAGCCGCGTTGGAGGCGTTATGCAGATCCCGTTCCGGCGCGAGCCAGTTGTTCAGGGCGCTGAGCGCCATCCACTGGGCCACACCCCACAGCGCCAGCACCCAGAAGATACTCCAGACTCGCTTGTTGACGCTCGCTTTCCAGCTCACGCTGTCGATATAGCGGCGTATCAAAAACCCTGAAATAAAGAAAAATACCGGCATGCGAAACGGGGCGAGATAGAGATTAACGTAAATCCAGCATTTCGACAGCAGTTGTGAAAGAGGCAACTGGAAGTGGGTCAGGTGGGGGTAGAAGGTGATGACCGAGTGATAGATGACGACCAGACAGATACATAATCCTTTGATTTGGTTAATCCACAGTTCTTTTTGTTTCATCAGGACAGCGTGCTCGCGTTATTCAACATAGCCTGTGATCCTGCGGGGTGACGCGGGTGCTGTAATGCGTAACATTCTGCATTTTGATTTTTTAAGAAAAGGATCAGGGTCGGTGAGGACGATATCCTGCGTCTGTCGCACGGTGGATCATTTTCGACTGTGTACTGACGAACACTTACGGTTCAGGCGTTTACCCATGCGGCTTTCGCTTATATACTCGTGACTTTGCTAACAGCAACCAGACGGATTTCATGTACCAACCTGTCGCTCTATTCATCGGCCTGCGTTACATGCGCGGGCGTGCAGCAGATCGCTTCGGTCGCTTTGTCTCCTGGCTTTCCACCATCGGCATTACCCTTGGGGTAATGGCGCTGGTCACGGTTTTGTCAGTGATGAACGGTTTTGAACGTGAACTGCAAAATAACATCCTGGGGTTGATGCCTCAGGCCATTCTCTCTGCGGAGCAAGGCTCCCTGAATCCTCAGCAACTGCCCGAAAGCGCCGTAAAACTGAACGGTGTGAATCGTATTGCGCCTCTGACAACCGGCGATGTCGTGCTGCAAAGCGCGCGCAGCGTGGCAGTCGGGGTGATGCTGGGTATCGATCCGGCACAAAAAGATCCACTGACGCCGTATCTGGTCAATGTGAAGCAAACCGATCTGCAGCCAGGCAAGTATAATGTCATCCTCGGTGAGCAGCTTGCCGGTCAGCTCGGAGTGAATCGTGGCGATCAAATTCGCGTGATGGTGCCGTCAGCCAGTCAGTTCACGCCGATGGGCCGTCTGCCAAGCCAGCGTCTTTTTACGGTGATCGGCACCTTTGCGGCGAACAGCGAAGTCGATGGCTACCAGATGCTAACTAACATTCAGGATGCGTCACGCATCATGCGCTATCCGGCCGGAAATATTACCGGCTGGCGTTTGTGGCTGAATGAGCCGCTGAAGGTGGATTCGCTCAGTCAGCAGACGCTGCCGGAAGGGACGAAATGGCAGGACTGGCGCGAGCGTAAAGGTGAACTGTTTCAGGCCGTGCGGATGGAAAAGAACATGATGGGGCTGCTGTTGAGCCTGATCGTGGCGGTTGCCGCGTTTAATATTATTACCTCGTTAGGTCTGATGGTGATGGAGAAGCAGGGAGAAGTGGCTATTTTGCAAACGCAGGGGCTGACGCCGCGACAGATCATGATGGTCTTTATGGTGCAGGGGGGCCAGCGCCGGGATTATTGGCGCGCTGCTGGGGGGCCGCACTGGGTGCGCTGTTGGCCAGTCAGCTCAATACCCTGATGCCGGTTATCGGTATCCTGCTGGACGGTGCGGCGCTGCCGGTGGCGATCGAGCCGCTGCAGGTCATCGTTATTGCGCTGGTGGCGATGGCCATCGCGTTGCTTTCCACGCTTTATCCTTCCTGGCGCGCTGCCGCCACCCAACCCGCTGAGGCTTTACGTTATGAATAATATCCTGTTGCAATGCGACAAACTGTGCAAACGCTATCAGGAAGGTTCCGTGCAAACTGACGTATTGCACGATGTCAGCTTCAGCGTGGGCGAAGGCGAAATGATGGCGATTGTCGGCAGTTCCGGCTCCGGCAAAAGTACACTGCTTCATCTGCTGGGTGGGCTGGATACGCCGACCTCCGGCGATGTGATTTTCAGCGGCCAGCCGATGAGCAAACTGTCGTCGGCGGCGAAAGCGGAATTGCGTAACCAGAAACTCGGCTTTATCTATCAGTTTCATCACCTGCTGCCGGATTTTACCGCGCTGGAAAACGTGGCGATGCCCCTACTGATTGGCAAGCACAAACCGGCCGAAATTGACACAAGGGCGCGTGAAATGCTGAAAGCGGTAGGGCTGGATCATCGTGCCAGCCACCGTCCGTCTGAACTCTCCGGCGGTGAGCGTCAGCGTGTGGCGATTGCCCGTGCGCTGGTGAATAACCCGCGCCTGGTGCTGGCGGATGAACCGACCGGTAACCTGGATGCGCGCAACGCCGACAGTATCTTCCAGCTTCTGGGCGAGCTGAACCGCTCGCAGGGCACCGCATTTCTGGTCGTTACTCACGATTTGCAACTGGCGAAGCGCATGAGTCGCCAGCTGGAAATGCGTGACGGACGCCTGACGGCAGAACTGAGCCTGATGGGAGCGGAGTAATGGCCTCGCCTTTATCGTTATTAATCGGCCTGCGCTTTAGTCGGGGACGGCGGCGCGGCGGCATGGTATCGCTGATCTCGGTGATCTCAACCATCGGTATCGCGCTGGGCGTGGCGGTTCTGATCGTCGGTTTGAGCGCCATGAACGGCTTTGAACGCGAACTGAATAACCGCATTCTGGCTGTGGTGCCGCACGGCGAGATTGAAGCGGTTAATCAACCGTGGACCCACTGGCGCGATGCGCTGGAGAAGGTGCAGAAGGTGCCGGGTATTACGGCAGCCGCGCCGTACATCAACTTTACCGGGCTTGTGGAGAGCGGGGCGAATCTGCGCGCCATTCAGGTGAAAGGCGTGGATCCGCAGCAGGAACAGCGCCTGAGCGCGCTGCCCTCGTTTGTGCAGAATAACGCCTGGGCTGATTTTAAAGCCGGTGAACAGCAAATCATTATCGGTAAGGGCGTGGCTGACGCGCTGAAAGTGAAGCAGGGGGGACTGGGTTTCTATCATGATCCCCAACGCTAATGCCGATCATAAGTTGATGCAGCCCAAACGCGTGCGCCTGCACGTTGCCGGGATTTTGCAGTTGAGCGGTCAGCTTGACCACAGCTTCGCGATGATCCCGATGGCCGACGCCCAGCAGTATCTGGAGATGAACAATACGGTTTCCGGCATTGCGCTGAAGGTCAATGACGTCTTCAATGCCAACAAACTGGTGCGTGACGCCGGTGAAGTGACCAACAGCTATGTCTATATCAAGAGCTGGATTGGCACCTATGGCTATATGTACCGGGATATCCAGATGATCCGCGCCATCATGTATCTGGCGATGGTACTGGTGATAGGTGTCGCCTGTTTTAACATTGTTTCAACATTAGTGATGGCGGTAAAAGACAAGAGCGGCGATATTGCGGTATTAAGAACGCTGGGGGGCGAAAGATGGCCTGATTCGCGCCATTTTTGTCTGGTACGGCCTGCTGGCGGGGCTGTTTGGCAGCCTGATCGGCGTAGTCATTGGCGTGGTGGTATCGTTGCAACTGACGCCAATTATTAACGGTATCGAAAAACTGATCGGCCATCAGTTTCTTTCCGGGGATATCTATTTTATCGACTTCCTGCCATCCGAATTACACTGGCTGGATGTGATTTACGTGCTGGTCACCGCACTGTTGCTGAGTTTGTTAGCGAGTTGGTATCCGGCGCGTCGCGCCAGTAACATCGATCCTGCAAGAGTACTCAGCGGCCAGTAACCCTAATGGCGTGAGAGATAAACAACATCCTTTATGCCGCCGCACAGAGGTCGCCTGAAGGATGAAGTGCATAAAACAAGGAGCGGCAATGTACTACGGGTTTGATATTGGTGGGACAAAAATTGCGCTGGGCGTTTTTGATAACGAGCGGAAATTACAGTGGGAAAAGCGTGTTCCCACCCCGCGCGATAGCTATGACGCATTTTTAGAGGCCGTATGCGAACTGGTGACCGAAGCCGACCTGCGATTTGGCGTGAAAGGTTCGGTGGGCATTGGTATTCCGGGTATGCCGGAAACCGAAGATGGCACGCTGTACGCCGCGAATGTCCCTGCCGCCAGTGGCAAACCCCTGCGCGCCGATCTCAGCGAGCGGCTGGACCGTGACGTGCGGCTTGACAACGATGCAAACTGTTTTGCCCTGTCTGAAGCCTGGGATGACGAGTTCACCCGCTACCCGTTGGTGATGGGGCTGATCCTCGGCACTGGCGTCGGTGGCGGTTTGATCCTCAACGGAAAACCGATCACCGGGCGGAGTTATATTACCGGCGAGTTCGGTCATATGCGTCTGCCGGTTGATGCGCTCACGCTGATGGGGCTGGATTTCCCGCTGCGTCGCTGTGGATGCGGTCAACTTGGCTGCATTGAAAATTATCTCTCCGGGCGGGGATTTGCCTGGTTGTATCAGCATTACTATCATCAACCGCTGCAGGCGCCAGAAATCATTTCGCTGTGGGAACAGGGAGATGAACGGGCGCGGGCGCACGTTGAGCGTTATCTGGATTTGCTGGCAGTGTGTCTGGGAAATATCCTGACTATTGTCGACCCGGATCTGGTCGTCATCGGCGGTGGATTGTCGAACTTTACGGCCATTACCACCGAACTTGCGGACAGACTGCCGCGTCATCTGCTTCCTGTGGCACGAGTGCCCCGCATCGAGCGAGCACGACACGGTGATGCCGGTGGGATGCGTGGTGCTGCCTTCTTACATCTTACCGATTAATCAAAAGAGGTTGCTATGCTGTCGCGTCGGGGTCATCGGTTAAGTCGATTTCGGAAAAACAAACGCCATCTGCGCGAGCGCCTTCGTCAACGGATCTTTTTCAGAGACAGAGTGGTACCGGAAGTGATGGAAAAACCAAGAGTTTTGGTGCTTACAGGAGCAGGGATTTCTGCGGAGTCTGGTATTCGTACCTTCCGTGCCGCAGATGGTCTGTGGGAAGAGCACAGGGTTGAAGATGTGGCGACGCCGGAAGGCTTTGCGCGTAATCCCGCGCTGGTGCAGTCTTTCTATAATGCCCGTCGTCGGCAATTGCAACAACCTGAAATCCAGCCTAACCCGGCGCACATCGCGCTGGCAAAGCTGGAAGAGGCGCTGGGCGACCGCTTTCTGCTGGTGACACAGAATATCGATAACCTGCATGAGCGAGCGGGCAACCAGAATATCATCCATATGCATGGCGAGTTGCTGAAAGTGCACTGTTCGCAGAGTGGGCAGATTCTGGAGTGGACGGGAGATGTGACGCCGGAAGACAAATGCCACTGCTGTCAGTTCCCGGCACCGTTGCGCCCGCACGTGGTGTGGTTTGGTGAGATGCCGCTCGGAATGGATGAAATCTATATGGCGCTGGCGATGGCGGATGTCTTTATCGCCATTGGCACCTCCGGACACGTCTATCCGGCGGCCGGGTTTGTTCATGAAGCGAAACTGCACGGCGCGCATACCGTTGAACTGAATCTGGAACCGAGCCAGGTCGGCAGCGAGTTTGAAGAGAAATATTACGGGCCGGCCAGTCAGGTGGTGCCAGAGTTTGTGGAGAAGTTACTGAAAGGGCTGTGACGGAATTACTGTGCCGGATAAGCGAAGCGCCTTATCCGGCATCAACAACACTACGCGCGTTTCGCCGTTAATTCAGCAATTCGCACAATCACCTGCACCGCTTTCTCCATACCTTCCAGCGTCACAAACTCATGTTTACCATGATAATTGTAGCCACCGGTGAACAGGTTAGGGCATGGCAATCCCATGAAAGAGAGCTGCGCGCCGTCGGTACCGCCGCGAATCGGTTTCATATCCGGCTGAATATCGCAGTCTCGCATCGCCTGCTGCGCGATATCCAGAACATGCGGATGTTCAACCACTTTTTCGCGCATATTGTAGTAACTGTCTTCGATCACCAGTTCGATGTAGCAGTCCGGATGCAACCCTTTTCCAACCTTCCTTGCGATTTCCATCATCTTACGCTTGCGCGCTTCAAACTGTTTGCGGTCGAAATCGCGAATGATGTAGTGCATATCAGCGCGATCCACGGTGCCTTTCATGCTCGCCAGGTGATAAAAACCTTCATACCCTTCCGTCATTTCAGGGCTTTCATCCGCCGGAACCTCGGCGTGAATGCGCGCCGCCAGGGATAATGCGTTAACCATGACGCCTTTCGCCGTTCCCGGATGCACGTTATTGCCGACAATTTTGATATTCACCGAAGCCGCATTGAAGTTTTCAAACTCCAGTTCACCCACGCCACCGCCGTCAACGGTGTAGGCCCATCTGGCGTCAAAGGCTTCTACATCAAAGTGCTTCGCCCCTTTACCAACCTCTTCATCCGGCGTAAAGGCGACGCGAATATCGCCATGCGGAATATTTTTATCCTTCAGCACCGCCAGCGCGGTCATGATTTCCGCTACACCCGCTTTGTCATCCGCCCCCCAGCAGCGTTTTACCATCGGTGGTGATCAGCGTTTGTCCGAGCAACTGATGTAGCACCGGGAACATCACCGGCGACAGCACTTCATCACCGATGCCCAGGGCAATATCTCCGCCGCGATAGTTCTCAACGATCTGCGGATTCACGTGCTTACCGCTGAAATCCGGTGAGGTATCCACATGGGAAATGAAACCGATAGCAGGGATATCGCCAGGGACATTCGCTGGCAAGGTGGCCATCAACGTCCCTTTGTCACTTAATGTCACATTGACCAGCTCCATCTCTTCGAGCTGCTGTTTGAGCAAATTTAATAACTTCCATTGTCCCTCAGTACTGGGAACCTGTCTCACACCCGCTTTCGATTGGGTATCCAATGAAACGTAGTGTAGAAAACGCTCAAGTAGTTTATCCATGCAGTCACCCTCACTATTTGTGACAACATTATCAGTAAGCCACAAAAGACAAATATTGCGTCAGGTCACTTTTATCCCCGCAAACGAGAATATTTCGCTTCAGACCCGCCTTATTCACGAAATGTATACAAAACGCATCAGGCAGCATCACAGCGCCAGGCCTCGAACGGGCCGGTAACATGCAGCCAACAAACAGGTAGCCTGAAGAATGAAGTGTAGAGTAATTGGCAACAAACATTGGCGATGACAACGGTTTGCCGTAGAATTACGGCCCTCATTAAGAGTCACCAAGGTGGTCAACCACAAACCCCGCATCGGTCAGCCATCCGTTGCGTCTACATGGGACAGAGTAAAAAAATTGAATAAACAACCGCGTTCGCTTTCACCGCTGGTTCTTTTGTCAGGTATCAGCAAAAGCTTCGATGGAAAAGAGGTCATTTCTGAACTGGATTTGACCATCAATAATGGCGAGTTCCTCACGCTGCTTGGCCCTTCTGGCTGCGGTAAAACAACCGTTTTGCGCCTGATTGCCGGTCTGGAAACCGTAGATTCCGGGCACATCATGCTCGATAACGAGGATATCACCCACGTACCGGCAGAAAACCGCTATGTGAATACCGTCTTTCAAAGCTATGCGTTATTCCCCCACATGACTGTTTTTGAAAATGTGGCGTTCGGTTTGCGCATGCAGAAAACGCCTGCGGCAGACATCACGCCGCGCGTACTGGAAGCGCTGCGGATGGTGCAACTGGAAGAGTTTGCCCAGCGCAAGCCACATCAACTCTCCGGCGGCCAACAGCAGCGCGTGGCGATTGCCCGTGCGGTGGTGAATAAACCCCGCCTGTTGCTGTTAGATGAATCGCTCTCCGCGCTGGACTATAAGCTGCGAAAGCAGATGCAGAACGAACTGAAAGCCTTGCAGCGTAAGCTCGGCATCACGTTCGTGTTCGTGACGCACGATCAGGAAGAAGCCCTGACGATGTCCGATCGCATCGTCGTGATGCGCGATGGGCGCATTGAACAGGACGGCACGCCGCGTGAAATTTATGAAGAGCCGAAAAACCTGTTTGTCGCCGGATTCATTGGCGAAATCAATATGTTTAACGCCACGGTGATCGAGCGTCTGGACGAACAGCGCGTCCGTGCTGACGTCGAAGGCCGTGAATGCAATATCTACGTCAACTTTGCCGTTGAGCCAGGGCAGAAACTGCACGTTCTGCTACGCCCGGAAGATCTGCGCGTGGATGAAATCAACGACGACAACCACATTGACGGCCTGATCGGCTATGTCCGTGAACGTAACTATAAGGGCATGACGCTGGAGTCCGTGGTTGAACTGGAAAATGGCAAGATGGTGATGGTCAGTGAATTCTTCAATGAAGATGATCCGGACTTTGACCACTCTCTCGATCAGAAAATGGCCATTAACTGGGTAGAAAGCTGGGAGGTCGTACTGGCTGATGAAGAGCACAAGTAAATTCCAGAATGTGGTGATTGTCACTATCGTCGGTTGGCTTGTGCTGTTTGTCTTTCTGCCCAACCTGATGATCATTGGCACCAGCTTTTTTGACCCGCGACGATGCCAGCTTCGTTAAAATGGTCTTTACGCTGGACAACTACGCTCGCCTGCTCGATCCGCTCTATTTCGAAGTGCTGCTGCACTCGCTGAATATGGCGATGATCGCCACTCTTGCCTGTCTCGTGCTCGGCTATCCATTTGCCTGGTTTCTGGCGCGATTGCCACAAAAGGTCCGTCCGCTATTGCTGTTTCTGCTGATTGTTCCTTTCTGGACCAACTCACTGATCCGTATCTATGGGCTGAAAATTTTCCTCAGTACCAAAGGGTATCTCAATGAATTTCTGCTCTGGCTGGGCGTTATTGATACGCCGATGCGCATTATGTTTACCCCGAGCGCGGTCATTATCGGTCTGGTGTATATCCTGCTGCCGTTTATGGTGATGCCGCTGTATTCCAGCATTGAGAAACTCGACAGACCGTTGCTGGAAGCGGCAAAAGATCTGGGTGCCAGTAAATTGCAGACCTTTATTCGGATAATCATTCCGCTGACCATGCCAGGGATTATTGCCGGCTGTCTGCTGGTGATGCTGCCGGCGATGGGGCTGTTTTACGTCTCGGATCTGATGGGCGGCGCAAAGAACCTGCTGATCGGTAACGTGATTAAAGTTCAGTTCCTGAACATTCGCGACTGGCCGTTTGGCGCGGCAACCAGCATTACGTTGACGATCGTGATGGGTCTGATGCTGTTGGTTTACTGGCGCGCCTCCCGACTGCTGAATAAAAAGGTGGAACTCGAATGATCGGTCGACTGCTTCGCGGCGGTTTTATGACCGCTATCTACGCGTACCTGTATATTCCTATCATCATTTTGATTGTGAATTCCTTTAACAGCTCGCGCTTTGGCATCAACTGGCAAGGTTTTACCACCAAATGGTATGGCCTGTTGATGAATAACGACAGCTTGCTCCAGGCCGCACAGCACTCGCTGACAATGGCCATTTTTTCCGCGACGTTTGCCACGATGATAGGTTCGCTGACCGCCGTTGCGCTATATCGCTACCGTTTTCGCGGTAAGCCGTTCGTCAGCGGAATGCTGTTTGTGGTGATGATGTCGCCGGATATCGTCATGGCGATTTCACTGCTGGTGCTGTTTATGCTGCTGGGTATCCAGTTAGGCTTCTGGTCACTGCTGTTCTCGCATATCACTTTCTGTCTGCCTTTTGTGGTGGTCACGGTCTATTCGCGGCTGAAAGGGTTTGACGTACGGATGCTGGAAGCGGCAAAAGATCTGGGTGCCAGCGAAATCACCATTCTGCGAAAAATCATTCTGCCGCTGGCAATGCCCGCCGTCGCGGCAGGCTGGCTGCTGAGCTTTACCCTGTCGATGGACGATGTGGTGGTTTCATCGTTCGTCACCGGGCCTGGCTATGAAATTCTACCGTTGAAGATCTACTCAATGGTGAAAGTCGGCGTTTCACCAGAGGTGAATGCGCTGGCGACCATTCTGTTGGTGTTATCGCTGGTTCTGGTGATCGCCAGCCAACTTATTGCTCGTGATAAAACAAAAGTTCAGGGGACGTTAAAATGATGAAATGGTCACGCCACCTGCTCGCGGCAGGCGCTCTCGTAATGGGTATGAGCGCTGCGCACGCGGACGACAGTAAAACACTCTATTTCTACAACTGGACCGAGTATGTTCCGCCAGGACTGCTGGAACAGTTCACTAAAGAGACCGGCATCAAGGTTATTTACTCGACCTACGAGTCGAATGAAACCATGTATGCCAAGCTCAAAACCTATAAAGACGGCGCATACGACCTGGTCGTGCCCTCGACGTATTACGTCGATAAAATGCGTAAAGAAGGCATGATTCAGAAGATTGATAAGTCGAAGTTATCCAACTTTAACAATCTCGATCCGGAGATGCTGAACAAGCCGTTCGATCCCAACAATGACTACTCCATTCCGTACATCTGGGGCGCGACGGCTATCGGCGTGAACAGCGACAGCATCGACCCGAAAACCGTCACCCGTTGGGCTGACCTGTGGAAGCCGGAATACAAAGGCAGTCTGCTGCTGACCGACGATGCGCGCGAAGTGTTCCAGATGGCGTTGCGTAAGCTGGGCTATTCCGGCAACACCACCGATCCAAAAGAGATTGAAGCGGCCTATAACGAGCTGAAAAAAGCTGATGCCTAACGTTGCCGCGTTTAACTCTGACAACCCGGCGAATCCGTATATGGAAGGCGAAGTGAATCTGGGGATGGTGTGGAACGGCTCTGCGTTCGTTGCGCGCCAGGCCGGTACGCCGCTGGAAGTGGTATGGCCGAAAGAAGGCGGCATCTTCTGGATGGACAGCCTTTCAATTCCTGCAAACGCCAAAAACAAAGAGGGCGCGCTGAAGTTGATCAACTTCCTGCTGCGCCCGGATGTCGCGAAAGAGGTGGCAGAGACCATCGGCTACCCGACGCCAAACCTTGCGGCACGTAAGCTGTTAAGCCCGGAAATCGCCAACGATAAATCGCTCTATCCGGATGCGGAAACTATCAGCAAAGGCGAATGGCAGAACGATGTGGGCTCCGCCAGTGCGATTTATGAAGAGTATTATCAGAAGCTGAAAGCAGGACGTTAATTCAGCGCTATGCCGGGTGACGACGTCGCTTTACCCGGCCTACATGTAATGCGTGTGTCAATGGGCACTGCGCCATAGGCCGGATAAGACGCGTTAGCGTCGTCATCCGGCCTGATTTCAGTCTTACCCTTCGAAGAACCAGTATCCGCTGTTGACCAGGGCGGCCAGCATGGCGAGAAACGACGGGTCTTCCAGCGCGTCACCAAAGTTTTCGGCAGTCAACACAATATGGCTGGCGAGCGCTTCCAGCGCCGGACGGTGCGGCGAATCAATTCTCTCGCCATTGGCATAAACGTCATCCCCCCACACGCAGAACCCGTAATCCCCCCAAGACGCACCAGCACATCGCCTTGTTTCAGGGCATCGTAGATTTCATCAGGCTGATACGGCGGCTCCGGCGGCGCAATATCCAGTTCATGACGCGACTGGGAGATAAACTCACCAAACCACTGTTTAAAATGCTCCGGCTGATTAATCAAATCCAGCATCATAGCGCGCAGTTTGTCCATCTCCTGCGGCAGGATGTCAGCAGGATGCTCACGCGACGGCAGGTCCGGGTCGCTGTAATAAGTACTGCCCAGCTCACGTTGCAGGACGTAGTCGGCAAACCCGCTGATCAATTCGCGGGTATTCGGCGCACGGAAGCCAACGGAGTAGTTCATCGCATTTTCCAGCGCATAGCCTTCATGCGGAAATCCCGGTGGGATATAGAGAATATCACCTGGCTCCAGTTCTTCATCGATGATGGCTTCAAACGGATCGACCTGCAGCAGGTCCGGATGTGGGCAGTGCTGTTTCATCTGCAACTTTTCACCCACGCGCCAGCGACGACGACCGGTTCCCTGAATGATAAACACATCGTATTGATCGAGATGTGGACCTACGCCGCCGCCGGGAACCGAGAAGGAGATCATCAGATCGTCAATTCGCCAGTCGGGCAGGGCGCGGAAGGGGCGCATCAGCGCGGCAGTCGGCTCATGCCAGTGGTTCACCGCCTGCACCAGTAACGACCAGTTATTCTCGCCGAGATGGTCATAGCTTTCGAACGGGCCGTGGCTGACCTGCCATTTGCCATCCTGATGGCTTACCAGACGGCTGTCGACTTCGCTTTCCATCGCCAGTCCTGCGAGTTCGTCAGGGGAGAGGGGATCGATGAAGTTATTAAAGCCGCGTTTTAACACCACCGGGCGCTTTTGCCAGTGACGTTCAAGAAATTCGGGCCAGTTGAGTGTTAATTGGTATTCCATATTGAGCTTCCACAGGCTGGGGCGGGTATCTGTCACCGATTATAACGGATGCTTAACCAGATGCGTGCAGTTGGCTCATATTTATTACATTTTGGTTTAGTCGTCTTTCTGTCCCGGCTGTTGATGACCAAAAATGACTTCCATACGCGCACCGCCGAGCAGGCTGTCGCTGGCAGTAATTTTTCCGTCGTATTGCTCGGTAATTTCTCGTGCTACTGCCAAACCGACCCCTTGCCCCGGACGCATCGTATCCACACGTTGACCGCGGTCAAAGACCAGATCACGCTTGCTGTGCGGGATACCCGGGCCGTCATCTTCCACCACGATGTACAGATGATCGTCGGTCTGGCGGGCAGAAATCTCGACAAACTCCAGACAGTATTTACAGGCGTTATCCAGCACATTGCCCATCACCTCGACAAAGTCGTTCTGCTCGCCGACAAAGCTGATTTCCGGCGAGATATCGAGGCTAATGTTCACCCCTTTACGCTGATACACTTTGTTCAGCGCCGAGGTGAGATTATCCAGCAACGGCGCAACCGGATGTAGTTCGCGGCTCAGCAATACGCCCCCGCCGCGCATACTGGCGCGATGCAGATAGTAGCCAATTTGCTGAGAAATCCGGCTGATCTGTTCGAGCATTACCGGTTCAGCCTCACTGACGCTCATCTTGTCGCTGCGCATTGAGCGCAACGTACTTTGCAGTACGGCCAGCGGCGTTTTCAGGCTGTGAGTGAGATCGGTCAGCGTGGTGCGGTATTTGTCATAACGCTCGCGCTCGCTTTTCAACAGGCGGTTCAGGTTACGTACCAGGCTGGTCAGTTCACGCGTCGTCGCCGGGTTAAGCTGTTCGCGGTGGTGCTCTTCCAGTTCCCGCACTTCGCGTGCCAGCGCTTCGATAGGTCGCAGGCTCCACCAGGCCGCGACCCAGAGCAGGGGAATGACCAGCAGCAGATTGGCCGCCAGCACATAGATAAACCAGCTCCAGACCATATACGAGCGTTTAAGCTCAATCGGAATGGTATCCACCACCACAATCGTCAGTTGCGGCATGCGCGCAGTGGCCGGGTAGACGTTCACCGCTACCGAGTGAGTCATTTCGGCGTCGTCGTCATCCTCGCGTACCTCTTTCAGGCGTTCCTGAACGGAGTGATCGTCATTAAGCAACGAGCTGGTGGCGCTGATGTCGGCTTCTATCTCATGAAAACCATTACTTTTCAGCCAGTCGGGCTGTATCAGTCTGACCAGCCAGGGGACGTCACGCTGGGCCCACAGCAATTTCCCGCTTTCATCATAGATGAGCGACATTGTGGGGCTCTGCATGTCGAGGTGCTCGGGAAGTTCGACGTGGATCGTGTTGTCTTCCCATTTTGCAAGCGTATAGAAGAGGTTGCTCTCGCCGCGCAGCAGGCGAAACGTGGTTTTATCAAAGCTCACGCTATAACCGACCAGCGCAACCATGCCATAAGCCAGAGAGAGCACCAGCACGACACCGGCGGTAGCCAGCAGAAAGCGCAGACGCAGTGACAGCGGGAAAAGATGACGCAACAGTTTATTCATCAGCGCAATTCAAAAAGATAACCCTGACCGCGCACGGTGGTAATGACTTCATCCGGATACTGTGCCTGTATTTTTTTACGCAGGCGACCCATCAGCACATCGATGGTGTGACTTTCGCGTAGCTCGGCGTCAGGGTACAACTGCAACATCAGCGAGTCTTTGCTGACCACTTTGCCATTATTGCGGATTAGCGTTTCCATGATGGTGTACTCAAACGCGGTCAGTTTGATCACCTCATCATTAACCGAAAGTTCGCGGCGAGAGAGATCAACCTGGAAGGGGGGGATAGAGATAATCTGTGAGGCATGGCCGCTGTTACGGCGCATCAGTGCCTGTATCCGCGCGGCGACTTCCTCAATATGGAACGGCTTGGTGACGTAGTCATCCGCACCCGCACTCAGCACTTCCACTTTATCCTGCCAGCTTTCACGGGCGGTCAGCACAAGGACCGGGAGGGACACGTCATTACTCCGCCAACGGCGGATCAGTGAAAGCCCATCTTCATCAGGAAGACCCAAATCGACGATAGCGATGTCAGGCAGGTGTTCGTTAAGGTAATAGTCGGCCTCTTTGGCATCTTCAGCATCGTCAACCTGATGTCCGGCATCCTGAAGCTGAACTTTCAGGTGATGGCGTAATAACGCATTATCCTCAACAACCAGTATACGCATCATCTCTTCTCACTTTATTTACGGTATGAATAGTTTAACGCTGATTATGGTGTTGCGGGGATAAACATTTCGTAAACCGGGGAATGGGAAAAGGCAATGCCGGATAAGCATCTGCGTTATCCGGCAGAGGGGGATATTTACTTCAGCTCATCCACCATCATGACGGCACGGCCAATGTAGTTGGCCGGGGTCATGGCTTTAAGACGGGTTTTTTCTTCTTCTGGCAGCGGCAGGCTATCGATGAATTGCTTCATCCCTTCAGCGTCAACACGCTTACCGCGAGTTAACTCTTTCAGCTTCTCATACGGTTTTTCAATGCCGTAACGACGCATTACGGTCTGGATCGGCTCAGCCAGTACTTCCCAGTTGTGATCCAGTTCGTCCAGCAGGTGGTCGCGGTTCACTTCCAGTTTGCTCACGCCTTTGAGTGTGGACTGGTAGGCGATCAGCGCATAGCCAATACCCACGCCCAGGTTACGCAGCACGGTGGAGTCAGTCAGATCGCGCTGCCAGCGGGAAACCGGCAGTTTGCTCGCCAGATGCTGCAGGACCGCATTGGACAAGCCCAGGTTGCCTTCGGAGTTTTCGAAGTCGATAGGGTTCACTTTGTGCGGCATGGTGGAAGACCCAATTTCACCGGCAATGGTTTTCTGCTTGAAGTGGTTCAGCGCGATGTAACCCCATACGTCACGATCGAAGTCGATCAGAATGGTGTTAAAGCGGGCGATGCAGTCAAACAGTTCGGCAATGTAGTCGTGCGGCTCGATCTGTGTGGTGTACGGGTTCCACTGAATACCCAGTGAGGTGACGAACTCTTCGCTGAACTGATGCCAGTCCACCTCCGGATAGGCGGCGATGTGGGCGTTATAGTTACCGACGGCACCGTTGATTTTACCGAGAATTTCCACCTGGTTAAGCTGGCGGAACTGACGCTCCATACGATACGCGACGTTCGCCATCTCTTTACCCAGCGTTGACGGCGTAGCCGGCTGACCGTGGGTGCGGGAGAGCAGAGGGATATCGCGATACTGCACGGACAGATCTTTAACCGCATCAATCAGTTGACGCCAGTAAGGCAGAACCACTTCATCACGGGCGGTCTTCAGCATCAGCGCGTGAGACAGGTTGTTGATGTCCTCAGAGGTGCAGGCGAAGTGAATAAATTCGGAAACCGCGTGCAGTTCCGGGACATTCGCCACTTTTTCTTTCAGGAAATACTCAACCGCTTTGACGTCGTGGTTGGTGGTGCGCTCGATAGTTTTAATCCGCGCGGCATCTTCTTCATTAAAATTCGCGACGATAGCATCGAGGAAACCGATTGCGTCGGCAGCAAAAGCAGGAACTTCCTTGATCGCTGCGTGCGCGGCCAGTTTTTGCAGCCAGCGTACTTCTACCTGTACACGGTATTTCAGCAAACCGTATTCGCTGAAAATCCCGCGCAGCGCGCTGACTTTATCGCCGTAGCGTCCATCGACAGGGGAAACGGCGGTCAGTGAGGATAATTCCATAGATCACAACTCCGGGGTTAAATGAGCAAGAATTTGTTTTGCCTGAGTGGTCAGGCGATTACGAGAAAACATGAGCTGCAGACGGCCACCGCCAACCTGATGCCAGAGCACCGCGGCGCGAATGCCAGCGAGAAGGGAAGCGCGAACTTTGGCCTGCACCTGCGGGCTCTGCAACACGGCAGGAGAACCAGTCACCTGAATGCGCGGCCCCAGCGGACTGATAACATCGACATAGATACCGGCCATTGCGCTCATCAGCGTTTCAGATTGCAGATCAAAGTGATCGAGCTGGCGTTGCAGACCGTTGATTCGTTCGCCCAGGGTATCGAGCGCGCCTTTGGCGGCGCTAAGTTTACGTTCGAGTACCATCAGGCTAAGTGTGTAGCGGGTCAGCTCCGCATTCAGCCCCTGACGGCTACTGGCGTTCAGCACGCCGAGCAGGGTTTCCAGGCCGAGGCGCAGATTCGCCTCGCTGCCGCCAAACACGCCCAGCGTAGAGCTGGGGTTCATATCGATAACGCTGTTCAGTGAGACGTGGAGCGCATCGGCATCACAATGTCCCTGGTGCGCCAGTTGTTGCACCAGGCGTGCTGACTGGCAGATCCCAGCCAGTGCGAGGGTGATGTCATAATAATTCTTTGCCACGGTCACTGCTTCCTTGTATCAGTCTGTTAAGAATAATTATACCGGCAGGGGCAGTCGCTGCTCGATAATACCGCCGCCGAGGCACACTTCGCCGTCGTAAAAGACCGCTGACTGGCCCGGCGTAACGGCGGAAACCGGCTCGTCAAACATCACTTCGACGCGTTCGGCATCCAGCGCTTTGACGGTGCACGGAATGTCAGTCTGGCGATAGCGGGTTTTCACCGTACAACGCATTGTGCCGGTAAAAGGCAGGCGATCGACCCAGTGAAGCTGCTGCGCAATCAGGCCGACAGACATCAGACGAGGATGCTCATGACCCTGAGCAACCACCAGAATATTGTTCTCGACGTCTTTATCCACCACGTACCACGGATCTTCTGTGCCTTCTTTGGTGCCACCGATGCCCAGACCTTTACGCTGACCCAGCGTGTGGTACATCAGCCCCTGATGCTGACCAATCTCTTCGCCGTCCACGGTAATGATTTTGCCCGGTTGCGCCGGCAGATAACGGCCCAGAAATTCGCGGAACTTACGTTCGCCGATGAAGCAAATGCCGGTCGAATCTTTTTTCTTGGCCGTGACCAGCCCCAGCTCTTCGGCAATTTTACGCACCTGCGGTTTTTCCAGCTCGCCCACCGGGAACAGACTTTGTGCGATCTGCTCATGGCCCAGCGTGTAGAGGAAGTAGCTCTGATCTTTATTGCTATCTAAGCCGCGAAGCAGGCGACTTTTGCCATCGACATCCGCCCGGCGAACATAATGCCCGGTAGCGATATAGTCAGCGCCCAGATCTTCTGCGGCGAACTCCAGGAAGGCTTTAAATTTGATCTCTTTGTTGCACAGAATATCCGGATTCGGCGTACGGCCCGCTTTATACTCTTCAAGGAACAGTTCAAAGACGTTATCCCAGTATTCCGCCGCAAAGTTTACGGTGTGCAGTTCAATGCCGAGCTTGTCGCAGACGGCCTGAGCGTCGGCCAGATCGGCAGCCGCTGTGCAATATTCCTCACCGTCGTCCTCTTCCCAGTTCTTCATGAACAGGCCTTCTACCTGATAACCCTGTTGTTGCAACAGCCAGGCGGAAACGGAGGAATCGACACCGCCGGACATGCCGACGATCACTTTTTTTGGGCTTTCAGACATTGGAATACTCACGACATTGAACTTCAAGGCGGCGTATTCTATCACGCACCCCTTTTAGTTGACACCCTCTGTAAACGGCCAGTTAAATTCGCCGATCATCTCCAGCGGATAACGCTTGCCGCTTTGATAGCAGCGGATGCTTTCGGCAACCAGCGGAGAGCGCAGGTTTGGCGCGGTCAGAATCGTTTCGGCGCTCACCCAGTGACAGCAATCGATATCACTGTCATGAGGTCTGGTGTCGCACATATTGGCAAGTTCAATGGAAAACAGGAAACGCAAAAATGGCGTGTTGTCTGGCGCGATCCACTGATGCATGCGGATAAGGTGCTGAGGCTGCGCCTTAATGCCGGTCTCTTCCCATAACTCGCGAGCGGCAGCCTGGACTAACGTTTCGTCGGCTTCCAGATGTCCGGCAGGCTGATTCCATAGTGCTTTACCGTTGATTGTTTCTTCAACGACGAGGAATTTATCTTCTGCATGAACGATGCAGGCGACCGTGACGTGCGGTTTGAACATGACTTATCCTTTTTTCTCATCAGTAACATCCCGCCATTCACCGTTGGCCAGGTTTTCCAGAGTGTAATTACCCATCGCGTAGCGGATCAGCCGCAGCGTGGGGAAACCAACGTGCGCGGTCATTCTTCGCACCTGGCGGTTACGCCCTTCATATAAGGTCACTTTCAGCCAGGCGGTGGGGATGCTTTTACGTTCGCGAATTGGCGGGTTGCGCGGCCACAGCCATTCAGGTTCCTCGACAACCTCCACACCGGCGGGCAGGGTAGGGCCATCATTTAGCGTCACGCCATTGTGCAACGCTTCCAGCGCTTCCGCGGTCGGTTCACCTTCCACCTGAACATAGTAAATTTTACCGGTGCGTTTGCCGGGCTGCGTCAGTCGTGCCTGCAATGCGCCGTCATTGGTGAGCACCAACAGTCCTTCGCTGTCTCTGTCGAGACGACCTGCGGCATACACGCCCTGCACTGGAATAAAATCTTTTAGCGTGCGGCGTCCGGCCTCGTCAGTAAATTGTGGCAAAACATCGTAAGGTTTATTGAACAAAACCACGCGTTTTGGCGGGTTATCTTTGCGGCGCTTAGTGACTTGTCGCTGGCTGAATCGCTCAACCCGGTGATTTCTAAAAGAAGTTTTTTGCATGGTATTTTCAGATCTTATCAATTGCCGCATTATAGCCTAATAACGAGTGTCTTTCATGGCAGCGAACATTAGGGTAGTATTGACATGCTCATTACAAAACATTAACAAAAAATTGCTCTAACGCAGTCGTGCAGCAGGACGCAAAGGCACATGCAGCGCGATGACAGACGAGCAAACCAGAAGCGCTCGAAGGAGAGGTGAATGGAAAGCAAAGTAGTTGTTCCGGCGGAAGGTAAGAAGATCACCCTGCAAAACGGCAAACTCAACGTTCCTGAGAATCCGATTATCCCGTTTATCGAAGGCGACGGTATCGGTGTTGACGTAACCCCTGCCATGCTGAAAGTGGTCGATGCCGCTGTCGAGAAAGCCTATAAAGGCGAGCGTAAAATCTCCTGGATGGAAATTTACACCGGTGAGAAATCTACCCAGGTCTACGGTCAGGACGTCTGGTTGCCAGCTGAAACGCTGGATCTGATTCGTGACTACCGTGTGGCGATCAAAGGCCCACTGACCACCCCAGTTGGTGGCGGTATTCGCTCTCTGAACGTTGCGCTGCGACAGGAACTTGACCTGTACGTCTGCCTGCGTCCTGTTCGTTACTATCAGGGCACCCCAAGCCCGGTTAAACACCCGGAACTGACCGACATGGTTATCTTCCGTGAAAACTCAGAAGACATTTACGCTGGTATCGAGTGGAAAGCGGACTCTGCAGATGCAGAAAAAGTGATCAAATTCCTGCGTGAAGAGATGGGCGTGAAGAAAATTCGCTTCCCTGAACACTGCGGTATCGGTATCAAACCGTGCTCCGAAGAAGGGACTAAGCGTCTGGTTCGCGCGGCGATCGAATATGCGATCACTAACGACCGTGACTCTCTGACCCTGGTTCACAAAGGCAACATTATGAAGTTCACCGAAGGCGCGTTCAAAGACTGGGGTTACCAGTTAGCGCGTGAAGAATTCGGCGCTGAACTGATCGATGGCGGCCCGTGGATGAAAATCAAGAACCCGAACACCGGCAAAGAGATCGTGGTGAAAGACGTGATCGCCGATGCGTTCCTGCAGCAGATCCTGCTGCGTCCGGCGGAATATGATGTGATTGCCTGTATGAACCTGAACGGTGACTACATTTCTGACGCCCTGGCAGCGCAGGTAGGCGGTATAGGTATCGCCCCAGGCGCTAACATCGGTGACGAGTGTGCGCTGTTCGAAGCAACGCACGGTACGGCGCCGAAGTATGCAGGCCAGGACAAAGTGAACCCGGGCTCTATCATTCTGTCAGCTGAGATGATGCTCCGCCACATGCAGTGGTTCGAAGCCGCAGACCTGATTGTTAAAGGGATGGAAGGCGCGATTGCCGCGAAGACCGTGACCTATGACTTCGAACGTCTGATGGAAGGCGCTAAGCTGCTGAAATGTTCAGAATTTGGTGACGCGATCATCGCGAATATGTAATCGCGATAATTGTTAAATCTATTAACGGGAGCGTAACGCTCCCGTTGTTTTTTGTCAGGCTGCTAACGGTTATCAAAATTTTATCAAAATAAGTTATCAAAAACCCCTTGTTGCTGGGGGAGGCTGGTTGGTCTGAAGGCAGTACTACTGCCAGGTTCCCATTAGGTATTCATCAGCTTTTTAGTATTGTTGTGAGCGCTCGTTAATATTTGAGGTCCGCTCCGTGCCAATAGCGGACGTTGCTAACTTCTATCTGCAGCAATTTGTGGGGAGCAGGCTAGCGTTATTATTGCATTTTAAAAGTTTTTCTATGCTTTAAATAAATTTTGAGCTTGATAAGCTTTTGATGTTATGCTTTGGCATAAGAAGTATTTTACAGGTCTGGAGGAAATTTATATGACGCCAAAAGAAATACTTTGCCAATGGGTTGATGCATTTAATAATGCAGATGTAGAAATTATTTCAGAATTATATGATGACAATGCAATAAACCATCAGGTAGCCAATGAGCCAGTTATTGGGAAAGAGGCTATAAAGAAAATGTTTGAACAAGACTTTTCTATTCCAGAAATGGTTTGTATCGTTGAAAATATTTTCGAAGATGGACAGTGGGCAATTTTAGAGTGGCGTGCCCCATTGGGGTTGAGAGGTTGCGGTTTTTTTTCAAATAGTAAACAATAAAATTGTATTTCAAAGAGGATATTGGGATAAGCTATCTTTCTTAAAACAGCACAATTTGCCTATTGTGTAAAATACTCATATACCTGATATGAATAGTTTTCGAATTTCATAAAGTGTGCATTAAGGGAAGCATAATAACTTCCCTTAAAAGTTTCTATAATATCTTTTTCGTCGAGTCAATGACTGGTGGCAATTGACAGTTACTCTAAGTGCGGGCGATTCCCTAAGCCCATGCTGATGTTGAATAAATAGTTTGAAGGTCCTCTCCTCGCGCATGGCGGACCTATAGCTTAATTAGTTTGTGCGCTATTTGCCAAAAGCGGACGTCTTAATGTTTTTTTAGTTAACACAAGTTGATCGTTTCATAATGATATCTCTTTGCAGATCAGTCCCAACCTGGAAGATATGTTCACCCACCTCGATAAACCCAAGCTTACGGTAAAAAGAGATTGCCCTTGGGTTATGTTCCCAGACACCTAACCAGACAACGTCCGATCCCTTTGCCTCAAATTCAGCAAAGCACTTTCGCATAAGTGCTTGTGCAAATCCTTTGCCGTGATAAGGGTCATCGACATACAGACACAGAATTTCCCCGGCGTGAATGCTACTTACACAGGGTGGAAACTCCTCCCACCTCAGTTGGGCGTACCCTATTATTTTGCTCTCGTATTCGCAGACTAATGTAATCCAGTCTTGTCTGAGGATTTCTTTCAACTGAATTTCTGTTGAATAACTTGCCTGTCAGTGGAGCTGTATATCCTCCTGAGTATTACCATCCTCAAAAGTTTTTCTGAACGTTCGTTCGGCTAAAATGGCAAGTTCTTCTGCATCAGTGGGACCGGCTCTACGGATTAACATTTGTCATTACTCTCTGGAAGATATTCTTATTTTTGTCCGGGTTTACGATAAATATCGGGTCGATTGATTTGCCAGACAAAATCTGGTCGGTTCAATGGGTTATATCCCAGCTTCTGGTATAGCCAGGGGGCGCTGTCGGTTACCAGCATTATCCGTCGCAGGCGTGACAACAGCGGATGGGCGTGACAGCACTCAATCAGCCAACGGCCGAGACCGCTCTTCTGATAATCATTTAGCACGTAGACGTCGCACAAATAACCAAAAGTGGCATGGTCTGTGACCAGACGGGCGAAGCCGATTTGTCTTGTTCCATCCAGAAGCGCAAAACAAAGGCTGTTCTGGATGGATATTCTGACCGTTTCAGCATCAATACCAGGAGCCCAGGACGATTGCGAGAGGTAATCGTGAATGGCTTCCAGTTGAAAAAAAGCGGGATCGGTTGTGACGGTAAACGGGCCGTTGGTAAAACTCAGATGCTGATTATCCACTGAACCACTCCTTGCAAACTCACTCTGATAAGCATAACGGGTAACACTCAGGATGCTTTCTCATGTACTGTCATGATGAAAACCAGTGGACTTTCCTCCCGGTTTTCATAGAAATGAGGAACGTCCGTTCTGGCCGTTGCTGAACAGCCAGTTTTTACCTGATACAGATGGTCCTGTACGCCCAGTGTGAGCGTACCCGTCTGAACATAAAACAGTTCAAGCGTTCCTTCCGTATGGCCGGGTGACGCAAACTGTTCCCCTGGCTGCATTTCCCACATCCAGAGCTCGGTCATCTCCGGGCCACCCGACCCAGCAAGTAACCTTGCTCTCCCACCTTTTTCACCTGCCCACAATTCAGGGATCTCATCTTCAGCAATGAGATGTACGGTCGGTTTGGAACTGACATCCACAAAATCAGCCACCGAAACGCCCATCGCGGCAGCCAGGCGGCATAACAGGGCTATGCTGGGATTCGCCCGGCATCCCTCAATCTCAACCAGCGCTCCTTTGCTGACGCCTGCCCGACGGGAGAGTTCATCGAGGGAAATTTTCTTTTGCTTACGATACAGTTTAATTCGCTGAGATACGGCTTCATTCACCGTGTTGACGATCGCATTTGCATCGGTCATTAAATTGACTTTTTTTGGTCATCGGTCATTATCATAGAATAAATTGGTCATTACAGGATTATCACGTGATAATAGTATCTCCGTCAATTACCCCTGAAATTTATCGTATTGCTCCAGGTTTTCGGGCACTCAGTATCTGCGTAAAAGCTGCGCCAGTGCTTAATCCCGACACTGGAGAAACGGCTCTGCGAGAAGCCTGTAAAGCAGTTCTGGCCGGTGAACCTGAATGGGCAGAATCTCATCTGGCCGCATGGGCAGACGTTTTTCAGAAGTTTGGTGCTAAACCGAAACGTACCCCTTGCTCAGCTGATGCGCTACGTAAGCGCGTATTACGTGACGGAACGATGCCAGCGCTCGATCCCATCGTTGATCTTTATAATGCTGTTAGTCTCCGCTACGCCGTACCGGTTGGTGGAGAGAATATTTCTGCCTATCAGGGTTCGCCACGTCTGGCTGTGGCAAAAGGAACAGAGCCTTTTGATACCGTTAAAGAGGGTGAAACGGTCATTGAATATCCTTCACAGGGTGAGGTTATCTGGTGTGATGACATCGGCGTTACCTGTCGCCGCTGGAACTGGCGACAGGGGATCAGAACCCGTTTAGACGTGGAAGCTCAGCAAATGTGGTTTATTCTGGAAAGCCTGCCGCAGATGCCGCTGGAGAGACTTCACGAAGCAGGGAAGATGCTGACCGACGGCCTGGAAAAAATGATGCCTGGTCTGTGGTTTGATGTTGCTCTCATCGAAGAACAGCACCAGTAATATCATTCAGGAGAAACATGTATGTTTACCGGTTTGTCGGCGTTTCCATTAACCCCAGTTACCGCCAGCGGCGTCGATGAACAGGGGTTCATTAAAATTCTGGCCCGCCTTACGGCGGCACGTGTTGATTCTATGGGCATCCTGGGGTCAACCGGCAGTTACGCTTATCTGACCCGGGAGCAGCGCAAGCGCATCGTTACGCTGGCAAAACAGCATGCCGGGGATATCCCAATGATGGTGTGTGTGGGGGGCGGTCAGTACCGATGCTATTTTGCATCTGGCAGATGATGCGCAGGCAGCTGGCGCGAATGCCCTGTTACTCCCGGCGGTTAGCTACCAGCCACTGCGTGACGAAGAAGTCTTCTCACTCTTTGAGACTGTTACCCGGCACGTGTCTGTACCGGTGTGTATCTATGATAATCCGGGCACTACGCATTTTACCTTTACGGACGAACTACACGGTCGTCTCTCATCACTTGAGGGTGTTCGCTCAGTCAAGATCCCTGGTGTCCCGGATAGCCCCGCTGCAGCAACTGAGCGAGTGAATGCGTTACGTCAACATCTGCGCCCTGGCGTAACCATCGGTATCAGTGGCGATGCGTATGCGGGGCTGGGATTAAACGCCGGTTGTGAAGTCTGGTACTCCGTGTGCGGTGGGCTGTTTCCTGAAATGGCGAAACAAATCACTGAAGCTGCGGCGGCAAACGCTCATCAACGCGTTACTGCCCTGACAACCCGCCTTGAGCCATTGTGGTCGCTGTTTCGTCAACATGGCGGAAGTCTCCGCGTTATTGCCGCTGCTGCTGGTGTGCTTGGGCTTACCGACATAGATTGCCTGCCTCGACCTCTGCAACCGTTGTCAGCAGGCGATATCGCGGATATTGCCCATGTGATAAGGGTGCTGGATCTGAAATAACCTACCCGCAGGACTGGCAGTTTGTCGGTCTTTTGAAACCAGGCAGGAGATCAATCATCATGAAACAACATCTTTAGGGCCGTTTTTCGCTCATAAGGGACAATCCTGCTCATATCTCCCACATTGCAGGAGACTGGAGTATGAACACCGCCACTCAGGATGAGGTCACGGACGGGTGATGGCATCAGGGATGGTGAAAGACCAGCGAATAACCCTGCTCGTGCCAATGCTGAAGCAATTCCTGCTGGCGGCGGGTCGGTTCGATGCCGGTCCAGACAAACAGCTGTTGTCCAGGAAAGAGCTCCGGACGTGGAGAATCCAGCGGCTCAGCCAGTACGGCGATGTGCCAGCCTTGCTGAGACAAACGCCAGGCTTCCAGCCACAGACGTGCGCGGTCTTCGGTATCCCAGCCAATCAACAACGCATCTTTGCCTGCTTTTTTGCGGGCTTCGGACAAACAGGCGGTCACAAATTCAATCAGTACGCCATCGAGCAAGCTGCACATGATGCGGGCCGTATTATGGTCGAGGCTAAGGCGTTGGCGTACGGGAACGAAAATGTGATCGATAAGATCGTCTGAAGTATGCTCACGGGCAAGCGCACTGATTTTGGCCCGCAGCCTGTGCGGATGAGCAAAACGCAGCACGCCCATCATTTCTTCCTGCAGAGTGGTCCAGTCATTATTAGTTGCCACAGTGCTTTGTTCCAGCAACGCTTTGACCTTGCTTACCGGCACACCGCTTTTAATCCATCGCTTGATCTCTTCAATGCGCTGGATATCTTCTTCATCAAACTGACGATGGCCGCCTTCGCTGCGCTGGGGCTTTAACAATCCGTAGCGCCGTTGCCAGGCGCGCAGGGTAACGGGGTTGATACCGCATCGTTCAGCGACATCGCCTATGCTGTAAAATCCCATAGTGTCCCTCATACGTGAACCGAAACGTTCCTTGCAAACTAACGAATCAGCCGTCTTTGTACAATTTATTATTTATTGTACAGCAGCCTCGTTGTTAGCATAGCTAAAAATATTGAACGTCAGGTAAATAAGACTGATGAAGGAGTAAACTTGTACAGCATCCCCCCTGATGGTGTAGCGAGGTTCACCTGCCGCTATGAATACAGCAGGTGAAATAAGAGGATTACAGCGGTGTTTTTTTCTCCGGCCATGCAACCGGTGGAATTCCACAGAAGCAAGGCGCTGCAAAAAGATGCCCCTGGAACTGAGAAATTCCCGCCGATTCCAGCCACATCCACTCTTCGGGCTTTTCAACGCCGACGGCTGATATCGCAATTTCCAGAGACGCACAGCACTTAATCATTGCCTGGATGATGGCCTGTCGTGGGCCGCTTTTATGAACATCGCAAATGAGGTCGCGATTAATTTTGATACGATCGGGTTGGAACTGCGCCAGCAGTCGCAGACCGCCAAAACCGGCACCAAAGTGATCGAGGGCGATACTGATGCCAGAGGATTTCAGCGTTCTTACCGTCTCCGTAAAGGCTTCAAACTCGGAGATAACCTCGCGTTCAGTGAACTCAACGATGATCTGTTCCGGAACAAGACCACTGTCAGCAATTGCATTGAGCAAATAGCTGGCGGCATCCGGTACCTTCACCAACGTCATGGGCAACAGATTCACGGACAAAACCTGATCGCGCAGACCCAGTGAGGTTGCCAGTGTAAAAGCGACTTTCTTACTTTCCAGGTCGGCCAGATAAATATCGTCGCCCTTAATATTGTCAAAATAGCGCTGCGGCGAATCACCCGAACGGGTACGCAGCAGCGCTTCCAGAGAGACAATTTCCTGAGCAAAAGGATCGATGATGGGCTGAAATGCAAAGCTGCAATTGGCCTCTTCGCTGACTGACGTCAGGGGGGATCGTACGAGCGGATTCGGTCGCGATAAAATCCCACGAGTCAGCGGGAGGGATCTCAAAATAGTTCTCTTTTTCAGTGGCTTCCACGAAGGTACGGAAGAACTGCAGCGCACGGTCGTTGTAGGTTAGTTGGTATCGGGATGTGCCCTTATCGAGAATGGTCTGTAACACCTCCTCCCGATCATGTTCCCGTAAATCAAAAAGCTCCATTCCCACTTTCCCAAAGCGGCGGGAGGGACCGTGATCGCACAGCAGTTCGACCACATTATAGTGGCGCTTGTCTTCACAAATTGCCTGATAAATAGCCTTTACGTTTTGATCAGGGCCTTCAAGCAGCTGAAAAAAATGTGTGCCGTTAAACAGCAAAATGCCTGTCACATCAGCACGCCCATTTGTAAGGTTAGCGGCGGCGACCATACTTTCGAGCGCTTTCACCGGGACGTCATCACAGAGATGACTGCGGTAGATAATGGTAGTGAGCATGATTTTCCGGCATTGAGGAGTGATGTTTAACCCTAACAGAATGGAGGTGATATAACACATTAAATTAACGAAAATTTTACTTAAAAGTGGCAGGTGCTGTTGGAAGTGAAGGATAGCGATGGCATCACCAAAAATGAGTCTCAAAGTAGTGTACAGATAGCTTTCAGAATAATACTCATGTATAGTTTGCAACTGATTGAAAATAAAAGCTTAGCACTTTTTGGTAAAAATGTAATCATGCATTTGTACAGGTTTTGTGTACAATTTTTCTAACTTTGAATAACGCAGCATTAACCTTTTACTGATTCGCACAGGAGAGACCCATGCAGCAAAATGGTTACATTTCAGATACAGCTAACGCCATTGCACAGTATTTCAGTAAGGCCAATTTGCCGACTCAGCAGGAAACATTGGGGCAGATTGTGGTGGAAATTCTAATGGACGGGCGCAATCTGAATCGCAAAACCCTGTGTACAAAACTACTTGGTCGTCTGGAAAGAGCGACCTGTGTAGAAGAGGAGGGTCATTATAATGCGCTGATTGGTTTGCTTTTTTGAGCGCTGAACCCTCGTATTAAAGTCGTGAATCAATATGATGCTATGTTCCAGATCCTGGCAACACGGCAGAAGAGAGAATGATGATGAACAGAAGTGACATTGAACAACTCACAGACGAACTTATCGGCCAGGCAGTGTTGACGCTGCTGAAACGTAAAGCGGCGGTGAATTCAATGGCCCTGGTCACTCAACTCCGCATTATGCAGGAAACTGAAATGGATGCCCGTCGTCGAGAGGTTTTTCCGCAAATCATTGCTTATATCGAAGCGGTGATGGCTGATAAAGCGACGTCAGCACCGACATCCAGACGCAGCGGTCAAATGGACACCGTCCGCTCGCTTTCAGGGACAACCCTGAAGCCGGGAAAAGGAAAAATTCACTAAACGCTTAACTTTTAATGATGGTGGAAATGATGAATACAGCAATCACACAACAACCTGATATTTATAGTGCTTTGCCTGATCACGTCCTTTCAGATTATTTTCGTCATGCCGGCGATGCCCTTGCTGAAGAAGCAATGGTTTTGGGCGCGGCTATACGCCATATTCTCATTAAGGGTGAGTATATTAATAACAAAAATATCATTTTATCTTTGATACAAACGCTGGAAGCCACAGATGACGTCGTACATGCAGATGTGATAAGAAAAACCCTGGAAATTGTTGTCGGACATACTATAGACGATATTTGATGTATTTAACGGGGGGAGTCAATTTTCTGCTCTATTTAAATGCTCAGCGGTGGGGCAGTCGATTATAGTCGACCTTATATTCCTGGGTTTCCTGAACTGGAAAATAAATGATGCTAGCGAAAACTATGTGCAGTGAGCGCATGCTGAGCTAATGGAAGCGTTAACGATATATTCTAACGCCTCCATTGAGCGTGCCACTTTGGTGAGGTAATTCTACCTTAAAAAAGACTTCGGGGGGGGGATTTTACTCAGCTAAATAACCGCCATCGATTGGATAAACTCCTCCGGTACAGAACGCTGAATTGTCAGACAGCAAAAACAATATGAAGTCTGCTATTTCTTGCATTTTAGCCATCCTTTTCATAGGGTGGCTATTTGCGAAACTCCTTACGATATTTTCAGGTAACTCACTCATTCGTTGAGTCTGGACATAGCCCGGAGCGACTGCATTGATTCGAATATTTTGACATGCAAACTCTAGCGCTGCGGTTTGAGTTAAACCGATTATACCATGTTTAGCCACGGTGTAAGGGGCTAATCCAGGAATACCAACCAGACCATTTACTGCAGATAAATTAACTATAGAACCACCAGACTTCATCATCTGGGGTATTTCATATTTTAGGCAGTAAAAAAACTCCACTCAATGAGGTGGCAATAACCTTATCCCAGTTTTCAACTGTCTGCTCTGTTATATTTTTACCATGTTCACCCGTTAAGCCTGCATTATTTACAGCATAATCAAGTCTGCCAAAATGTTTGATAACCTCATCTATCATTTGCCGCACTTGCTCGGGTTGTGACACATCACATCCGATCCCCATGGCTTGTTGCCCCAGTGAAGATAATTGTTCCGCTTTTTGTTTAGCCTGTTCTGACGAGCGGGATACAATGACGACTTTTGCACCATGCTTATGTAATTGCTCTGCGACAGCCTCACCTATACCGGTAGTGCTTCCTGTTATGACAGCAATTTTATTCTGGAAATTCATAACCACCCCTATGAAGTAGATTTGCGTCTTTCATCCGGGATAGTATACAAACCAGCTGTGACAGTTTTTGTCAGTACTCTTTCCCCTCGCAGATCCCTTCTTTTATTCTCCATTTTTTTTAATAAAACTGTCCTGCTTTCACCATATGTGGTGTCCAATTGCACAATATCTTCAATTTTGTCAGTCCTGAAATGACGAAAATCATTTCTCATCTCGCACCATGCAACCAAAAGCCAACACGACTCCATGTATACCAATCCGATGGGCCATATGACTCGAGAAGTGTAAGTATCTTTCTTATCGCAATACTTTATTTTGATTCTCTTTCTATTTTTAATAGCATTGCGAATGTCTTCAAAAAAAACCTCATTGTTTTCTGAAGGACCGATCAGATAGGATTGACTCTCAATAAGATTTTTTAATCCACTGGGGATGACAGCGTGTATTTTTGCAAGCGCATTCTTTGCGGTAATTTTGAAATCATAATCCGTATTATGAGATACCCAATTTAACCCTAGTGTAATAGCATTGATTTCTTCATGAGAAAGGTTTAAGGGCGGCAAATGAAAGTCCGATTTAATGATATAACCAATTCCAGCACCGCCTTCAATGCATACGCCTTGATGCTGCAGCGTTTTTATATCTCTGTAAAGGGAACGTACACTTATTCCCAATCTTTCTGAGAGGATGGATGCGGTGATCGGATATCTTTGTGCCCTTAATATCTGTAGTAATTCGAGCAGCCTTTCTGTTCTGGTCATGTTGTTAAATCCATCTTGAGACGATTTCTTAAAGCATCTGCTTGATAAGCATCTTAGTACAAAGCAAGAGTACATTGCTAAATTGAACTGCTACCGATGATCAATACAGCGCTATGTTCGTGATGCGTACATAAGGGTGATCATGAGTGTGAATGTCTGCTCCTCGTTGTGAGTTCAGCTCAGGTAACTTGTCCGCCCTGTGCCAGGAGTGGATATTGTTTTACCAGAAAGCAGCATGCAGGAAAGCGCTTCACCTGTGAGAATAAATGCCTGAATGCATACCTGTTTCCCACTTTGATCGTAAGGATGTTAAAGAAGGCATTATGGATACGCTCAGGCTAAAACCCTGCCAAGTCGCTGGAACCTCATTACTTATGGCACCCTGAATGAGACCTACTAAGAGGGGGCCAAAAATCAACGTGTTTGACGGTGACGGCCTGATTCGACGAATCGCTCCCCTCTCAAAAAGAAGGAAGGAAAACTGGTATTTCAGGTATACAAGTACCGGTGGGTATGAAAAGAACCAAAATAAGCTCTGGGACATATCCTTACCTTTCCCACGCAAAAGCCAGAGTCTACGTGATGAATAAACACCTCTCTTTACTGGCAAATGGCATTGTTCGCCAGGTCGATCATAATATTAAAGCTAATGATTTAAAGAGTGCCACTACCACTTTCGCTACTTCTCCCCATTCTTAAACCACCAGTGAGTCCAGCATAAAAGACCGTGAATTGTCGAAACCTTAAACTAAAAACTTTAAATCCCCTTAAATAACAGAGTAACAAGCCTTATTTTAAAATAAGAGTATTTCACTCGAAAGTTTTCTAGCTAAAGAAGAAAATGACAGGGTAGAACAGTAACCTCGCCAGTAAAGGTTAAAACCCGACGGTGTTCCTGTCTCCACATAGATATCTGAATACTCCGGCTGAATTTCATTATAGCCTACGAGTTCTGAATTAGCGGGTTCAGTGATGCATCAGTGTTAATATATGGAATAGCTTCAGATGAGTAACAAATTTCGGGCTAAGCAATAACAAATGAAAACAAGAATATAAAATATAGTTCTGAAAATTCCAATGGTGTCAACAATCTCCTGACAAGGAATGTCACTATGAGGGATGTCAGCGATTAAACCAATATCATGATATAAATAACTCAGTGGTACATACATTATCTGAGCATAACACGCCGGTTAAAAATTGTTACTACCGGTATTACTGCCATTACTCATTATAAGTTGAGCACGATATTTATTTTGTGGGTGATGTTTATCGGAACGGTTTTATCTTATTGCACCTACCAACACATAAAATAATATATGTAAAGCGGTTCAATTTTAAATAGATATGGATACTATGTTTAAATTAAAATCTATTGCACTTTTTGTTAGTGCAGCATTACTGGTACCTGGCGTTTACGCCGCAAATGGAACCGTCCGGAATACAACCACTATCGATGACCATTCGGTAATAAGCTCATTCACGGAGGTTATTTCGGGTGATTCTCTTATCGTGGATGGAAGCGCGGTTTTTAATTATGAGAGCACATATGCGCTCCCCGGGGCGATATATATTTATGGGAACGCTGATCTTGGCAACGGTTCGAAAATAAACTTCTCAAGACCTGTGTGGTACGATGCAACGAGTGCCTACAGAGGCGCGATAATGGTTAGGGCAGGAGCTAAACTTGTCGCGGAAAATCTAACGCTGGAAAGCAGCGGATTTAGTATGGATGGAATTGACGGATATGGTGATGCCCACATTGAGCTTAAAGGTACCACCAATATCATTATGCATGCCACGCAGCAGGATGATAGCTCCCAACAGCAGTGGTACGGAATTGGCTATGGCTCCTTCGTTAGTGAGCCATATAATAATATGTCGCTCAAGGCAGAGGATCTTAACATTACTTTTGAGACTAATGGGCTGGACGATACTGATAAGATGAATGCATCCGGTATTTCGCTCGGGAATAATGAAGGCACCATCTCCCTTACCGGAAAAACTAATATTGATTTGCAGACAAAATTTGATGGTGATTTGACAGGTGTTGATTTAAATAGCGCTTCTTCCGCCATCCCAGCTAAGCTGGTTTATATGAATGATGTAAATGTAAAATTGCGAAGTGATGTTGCTTATAAAACCACCAGCAATCCAACACTGAATAAAATGAGTGGAGTTCTCATATCATTAGCAAAAACAGATGCGCTTATTAATAAACTTAATATAGATCTGTATGGCAATCAGAATGTAAACGGTGCTGATATATACATTGATGATGACTCGCAAGATACCAGCGGCATGGTAATTAATGATGCTTATATTCATGTTGCGGGTGGAGAAAAGGCAGCACTGACAGGCCTGACTGTTGGTGGAAAGGTAACCATAGGCAATTTAAAAGTCGATTCTGAAGGTGGGAAAAACACCATATTGCTTACCTCATACTATAACTCAATCTATCCCTACCGAATTTTAGGCGATGTTATTTTAGGTAGTCAGAAAGCCTACGATACGGTTAATGAAACCTTATATGCAATAGATGGTTCAGTGACGTTATCCGACAATAAGCTGGTTTCCTGGGGAAGGATATATGCGGCTGGTTCTGATAATTTGATAACGATTAACACCAGAGATAATTCTTATATCTTTGGTGACATCCAGGCAGAAGCTAATGGTCAGATCAATCTGGCGCTGAACGGTAGCAATAGTCGCTGGGACATGGTAGCGGATTCGAATCTGACCAACCTGACGTTGAAAGATTCTACACTAAACTTTTTATCCGCCGGCACGAATACTTATAAGCTGACGCGAAGCCCTTCTATCTTCAAGACTCTGACGGTAAATGGCGATTACACTGGCGACAACGGTAATATCGTGATGAACGCCCAACTGGGTGACGATACTTCTCCGACCGACCGTTTAATTATCGCGGGTAATACCACAGGCACCACCCGTGTGACGGTGGTGAACGCGGGCGGCATGGGCGAACGGACCACTGACGGCATTGAACTGATCAGTGTGGCGGGAAATTCCGACGGTGTGTTTACCCAGAACGGGCGTATCGTGGCGGGGGGCATATGATTACACCCTGTCGCGTGGCGAAGGCCAGAACGAGAAAAACTGGTATCTCACCAGCGGTCTGACTCCGGAACCACAACCGCAGCCGGACCCGGTAGATCCGGTTGAGCCCATAATCCCGCGCGGCCCGGCACAGCCAGCTCCGGCCCCGCGCGAGCATGCGGTACGTCCGGAAGCGGGCCTGTACGGTATGAACCTGCAGGCGGCCAACACGATGTTCAATACCCGTCTGCATGACCGCCTTGGCGAGATTCACTATGTCGACGTGTTGACCGGCGAGAAAGCCGTCACCAGCCTGTGGCTGCGTAACGTTGGCGGCCACGCCCGTCAGCAGGACGGCAGCGGCCAACTGGGGATGCAGGCTAACCGCTACCTGATGCAGCTTGGCGGCGATATTGCGCAGTGGTCTTCCGACAACACTGACCGTTTCCACCTCGGACTGATGGCGGGCTATGCCAGCCAGAAAGCGCAGGCGGAAAACCGGCGTAACGGCAACCGCGCCGACAGCCGCATCAACGGTTACAGCGTCGGTCTGTACAGCATCTGGTTGCAGGACAACGCCACGCATGAAGGCGCGTATGTCGATTCCTGGGCGCAGTACAGCTGGTTTGACAACACCGTTTCCGGTCACGGCGTGGAAACGGAAGAGTATGACGCGAAGGGCTTCACCGCGTCGGTGGAATCCGGCTACACCTGGAAACTGCTGGATCTCAGCGAGCGTAGCGCGCTGTACATCCAGCCGACAACGCAGGTCACCTGGATGGGGGTGAAGGCAGATGAACACCGTGAAACCAACGGTACCCGTGTAACCGGCCACGGCGACGGCAACGTGCAGACCCGCCTCGGCGTGCGTCTGTTCGGCAAGGGCCACAATAAACTGGACGACGGCAAAGATCGTACCTTCCAGCCGTTTGTGGAAGCGAACTGGATCCACAACAGCAAAGACTTCGGCACCGCGCTGAACGGTCAGAACGTGAGTCTGGACGGCACCCGCAACGTGGGCGAACTGAAGGCCGGTGTGGAAGGGCAACTGACGAAGAGTGTCACCCTGTGGAGCAATGTCGGTCAGCAGGCTGGGGACAAGGGTTACCGCGATACCGCGGCGATGATGGGTATTAAAGCGTCGTTTTAACGGCACAGCCCGGTGGCGCTAACGCTTACCGGGCCTACAAAGCCGCAAATAGCGCGAGCCTGTAAGCCGGATAAGTTGCAACGCATCTATAAATATTTATAGACCTGCAACAACAATGCAGGATGATTCCAGAAACAACCCTTACAGCTTCTCCATACATTTGCTTAATCGTGACCGGGGTTTACCCTCCGCATTCACGGACCGACCGTCCGGCAGCCAGCGCCCGGTCTCTCTTTTAAGCTTTCCCTGTTCATAATATTATCGCAGCGCTCGAGAGCCGTCGGGATAGAGCTGTTCACTGTACTGACGCGGCCTTCAGCAGTCGTGAAGAAGCTTATCATCAGCTCAGACAGGTTGTGACGCACCGAACCGCACAGCCCGGTACCTTATCTGCTACAGCGCGCCTTTGCGTGGGGCATACGCCGCTGCCGGAACTGATGTAAACGTCCGGTGAATTCGCATTGCGCGAACATCGGTGTTATGGCAGGGAGTATTCTGTCCTCCAGCGTGCTCACCGGCAGTTGTACTCCTTCACGGGCATCTGACTTCGGCTGCGCCACATGAAGTGGTTCGAAGCTGCAAACCTGATTGTTAAGGATATGGAAGGCGCTTAGCTGCTGAAATATTCAGAGTTTGATGATGCGATCGTCAAAAACATGTCATCCAGATTCTGGGTCTAATAAGAACGGGAGCCAATGGGTTCCCGTTTTTCATGTTTCAGGCCGGTATTCAGGACACGCTTCTCACGAGGATATTTCGTTTATCCTCTTGAGACGCTTTGGTGTCGTTACGCTTTTTGTTGGGGAAAGGAGAGTAAGTTGACGATTCTCTCTGTGAGTTTTTCCTCATAGCCTTCCTGAACGGGGTGGTTGAACTTCACAAGGGGCGCTGAACTTCTGGTTTGCTCGTACGATCGCTCAAGCAAACCCGGTTCACCGCTCATGCTGGTTATTACCGTAGATAAAACGTTGATAGCAACCTTTGATGCGTGAAGATCGAGATTCATGTCATCAAGAGTTCTCTCAAGGATTTCAATGCGTTCGTTTAAGTCAGCCATTTGATCTCCTGGGTGTCGGGAATGGATTGTGTTGATGCGGATTGCCCGGCAGGCCGGTAGTTGAAAGCGGCAACCGGACCTTTCCACGCATAGCAGTCGCACGGTCAATATCTGAATCACCATCAGTGATGAATCCTTTCCTGCCAGTAAGCCTGCCGCTTCCCTGCCAGCGTTCTTCATTTGTGCCGGGACGTTGTTGCATTTTTCCGGTCAGAACTACTAAGCGTAGAACAAAATGATGACTATTTTCCCCGGAAAGCAAAAACGGGAACCGAAGGGTTCCCGTTTATCCGCTTATTGCTCTAGCCAATCGCCTCGCAAAGTCGCGTTTTCATGTCACGATAGCTCTGCGCGGCATAGCGCTCGGCCCATGTCTGATCGTCGATCTTCTCGACTTTAACCGCACAATACTTGGTTTCAGGCGTCTTTGAGATAGGGTCGAGATTATCCTGCGTCAGTTCATTACACGCGCCAATCCACCATTGATAGGTCATATACACCGCACCGTGGTTGATGCGCCCGGAGACATCTGCCCGACTGATGACTTTTCCCCGACGTGAACTGACCCACACCAGATCGCGATGGCGAATACCCGCTTTTTGCGCATCGAACGTGCTGATCTGCACATAACCGGGCTCATCGGCAAGCGCCTGCAGGGCGGCACAGTTGCCGGTCATCGAACGGCAGGAGTAGTGACCGACTTCGCGCACCGTGCAAAGAACCAGCGGATAGGCGTCGTCAGGCACTTCTGCCGGCGCGCGCCATGGGGCGGCAAACAGCTTGCCTTTACCGTCTGGTGTATCAAAGCGGCTGTTTTCATACAGATAGGGTGTGCCGGGGTGGTCGAGGTCGGGGCAAGGCCACTGGATGTGCCCCATATCGCCCATCTTTTCCCAGGTGACCCCATAGAACAGCGGGCACAGTTCACGCATTTCATCCCAGATCTGCTGATTGTTTTCATAGTGCATGGGATAGCCCATTTCACTGGCGAGCAGGCTGATGATTTCCCAGTCGCGCTTCACGTCGCCAGTGGGGTCGATGGCTTTTTCAAAACGCTGGAAGCCGCGATCGGCGCAGGTGAATACGCCGCCGTGCTCACCCCAGGAGGTGGCGGGTAGAATGACGTCCGCCATCTCGGCGGTTTTGGTCATAAAGATATCCTGCACCACGACAAAATCCAGCGCCGCAAAACCGTCGCGTACCAGTCCCAGATCGGCTTCCGTTTGCAGCGGATCTTCCCCCATGATGTAGTAGGCTTTGATTTTCCCTTCCAGCGCCAGATGCGGGACTTCGGTGATACGTGTACCGACCTTGTCATCCATCCGGTTGACGTCGATCCCCCAGGCCTTCGCGAACTTCTCTCTGACCGTCGCATCGGTGACATCCTGATATCCCGGAAAGAGGTTGGGTAATACGCCCATATCGCAGGCTCCCTGGACATTGTTCTGACCACGAACCGGGCCGACGCCTACATGAGGGCGACCCAGATTACCGGTCAGCAGGGCAAGGCTCGATAATCCGCGCACCACGTCCACGGCCTGGCCGAACTGCGTCACGCCCATTCCCCACATCACGGTCGCCGAAGGGGCGGATGCAAAGGTTCGCATCGCCTGACGTACCTGTGAGGCCGGAACACCGGTCAGCTGCTCGACAGCTTCCGGGGCATAGTTCTTAACCGTCTGCCAGTAGGCATCCAGGCCTTGCGTATGCTTGCGGACGTACTCCTTGTCATAAAGCTGTTCGTCAATGAGGACATAGCCAAACGCATTCACCAGCGCCATATTGCAACCGTTGTTGAGTTGCAGATGCTGGTCAGCAATACGGGCGGTTTCTATGCGGCGAGGATCGCAGACGATAATCTTCGCGCCATTCTGCCGCGCCTTGATCACCCGACGCGCTACAATTGGGTGGGAATCAGCGCAGTTGTAGCCGAAGATCAGCAGACATTTTGAATTTTCAATGTCGCTGATGGAATTACTCATCGCGCCATTGCCCAACGTTTCCTGGAGACCCGCCACAGAGGGGCCGTGGCACACGCGGGCGCAGCAGTCCACGTTGTTAGTGTTGAGGACCGCACGCGCAAATTTCTGCATCACATAGTTGGTTTCATTGCCGGTGCCGCGTGAGGAACCGGTGGTCATAATGGCGCGGGGGGCCTTCGCTGTCGCGAATTTCCAGTAACCGTCGGGCGGTATAGCGGATGGCTTCATCCCAGGTCACCGGAGTTAATTTGCCGCCTTTTTCATAGCGGATCATTGGGCGGGTGAGGCGGGGCGTCAGAAGGCGGGTATCGTTAAGGAAATCCCAACCATAGTACCCTTTCAGACACAGCTGGTTCTGGTTGGTTACGCCCTCCGCCGCTTCGGCGCGGAGGATTTTGTTATTTTCAACGACAAGCTTGAGCTTGCACCCGGCCCCACAATAGGGGCAAACACTGGTGATTTTTTTCATCAATAACAGACCTGTTAAAAGCTGAAATAGCGCGAATTGTGGCGAAGCCTGAGCGCAAAGGCGGAAGCTTCGGTTGTCATCTTGACGCAGGGGATAAGCACAATACGTGCCAGAGTGGTAAAGCCAGCGCTGACGCGAAACGAGGCACAAGCAGCAGGAAAAATGACACTTGATTCGACATAAATGACGAGCTGATGGCAAAAAAAGCCCGCACAGAGGCGGGCAAGAAATACTGGAAGCAATGTGAGCAATGTCGTACTGAATACCTGAGTTATTTACTCAACTACTCAGTGATGAGAAAGATAATCTTTATCATCTAAGTTTGCAACCCCATCTTTTATGGGAGAAATCATTACGCTCAATTAAGTGATGTTCATCACAAATCTCAATTTCCTGATGATGTGCTATCCTTTTTTAACGGCGAATAAACCGCTACTGTAAAATCGATAAGTGAGGAAAAAATGGGCATTATTTCATGGATTATTTTTGGTTTGATTGCAGGTATTCTGGCGAAGTGGATTATGCCTGGTAAGGATGGTGGTGGATTCTTTATGACGATCATTCTGGGGATCGTCGGTGCTGTGGTAGGGGGGCTGGATCAGTACGCTGCTTGGCTTTGGGAAAGTGGACGGCTTTAATTTTGGCAGCTTCGTGGTGGCGGTTATTGGCGCGATCGTTGTACTGCTTATCTACAGAAAAATCAAAAGTTAAGCTGCAAAAATTGACTGACAAAGGCGACCTGAGGGTGGCCTTTGTCATTTTTAGCCTGGCGCTACCACCAGCCCAGTTCCGTACCCAGCACCACGACAACGGCAACAACAATCATAATCAACGTTGTTTTTTTCATAATTTACGCCCCCCGGCGCGGCATAGCCACCGATAAAAAACCAGGCCAGAAAAACCACAGCCGTAATGAAAATGACGACGGGAAACAGTATGCCCAGTCTCATGCGATCACCTGTCTGAATTATGCAAAGAGGTGCAAGAATAACAGGGGTTAATGGGTGACAAAAGGAGTTTTGTCCTCGCGTTTTCGCTTATTCTACAAGCCATCCGGGCGTGACAAGTGAGCGTCCGGCAGGCTATTATTTCTCGGAATTATCTTAACCAGAGTCGCAAAAGCGCAACGAGAAAAGTATGTTCCAGCTAAAGCCGGGTTCCCTGGCGCTCATTATTGGTGCGAAAACCCAAACCGGGCGCAGCAACATAGGCAAATCGGTCGAATTATTTCATCTCTGCCAGCCTGGTGAGGTGTTTATTAACCCTGTGAATGGATTTACCACGATGCTGCCGCAAGAGACGCCGCGCGCGCTCTGGCTGGTGACGGGGAACGTGGTATCGGCAAGCGGACAGCAGGGTTTTGCCTGGGTGCGAGCGGAACACCTGATGCCGCTAATGCCCGATACTCAGCCTGATTCCGCTGATACCCGCGATTCACAGCTCGCGTAGCCACTCGGCCAGCACCAGAGCGTGATTCTGCTCACGTTCTTTTGCGGCGTACAACAGGGTGAGTGTCTGCTGGCGGGCAATCTGCGCCAGTCGTTCGCCTTCCTTCTTCTGCCTGGCCAGTTCCGCGCGGTACAGCTCAGTAAAGTGATGAAAATCGAGCGTTTCTGCGTGAAAGGCTTTGCGCAGTTCTGTCGAGGGAGTGAGCTCTTTGACCCACTCATCGAGCACGAGATCCGCTTTTTTGATCCCGCGTGGCCACAGTCGGTCAACCAGAACCCGGTAACCGTCACTCTCCTCTGCGGGGTCGTAGACGCGTTTACACTGAATATTCATGCTTGTCTCTCTCCTCAATCCAGGCGCAAAACTCATCGAGCTGTTGGTCGGAAAAAACCGTTATTCCGTGTTGGCGTAGCAGCGCCGTGGCAACTCCCATGCCGGGATGACGCTGTCCGCTGAAGCTGCCGTCGTAGATAAACTGACTGCCGCAGGTTGGGCTGCCGTCGGTGAGTAGTGCTACGTCACAACCGGTCTCCAGCGCAGTGCGAGGGGCCAGCCAGGCGGCAAGCTGATAGTGCCCGGTGACATCTTGACCGCTTTTTTCCACAATGGACGCACGTCCTTGCATAACATCGTTGCCATTAGCCTGGACAATTTCTGCCGGTGGGCGCGGTGTTGGCAATCCTGCAGCCAGTTCAGGGCAGTGGACAACCAGACGCTGTTCTGCCTGTAGGTGCGCTAACGTCACCGCGAGTTGCGCTTTTTCACTCCCGTTATAACGCACCTTAAGCCCCATCAGGCAAGCGCTCACTAAAACCTTACTTTTCATCGCATTTGCCGTCGCCGCGCAAAAAATCGTTCCCGGTCACTATATCACTTCGCACGCGTTCATCCCTAAATTAAGGGATTGTGATGGCAGTAAAAGATCGGTAGGCTGAGGTTCCTTATGTTGTCCCCAATTGTTCTGACGTAAGGAATTCTCCATGGAAATATCCCCTGTAAAAGATACGCTGCGGATTGCGCTGGTGGGTGATTATAACGCTGGCATCTCGGCGCATCAGGCGATTCCTCTGGCCATCGACGACGCCGCTGCGGTTCTGGAACTGGTGGCGGATTACGACTGGCTTTCCAGCACCGAAATCACCAGTACAGAAGATCTGGTTGGCTATGACGCCATCTGGGTGGTGCCTGGCAGTCCATACAAAAATACCGAAGGTGCGCTGATTGCCATTCGTTATGCCCGCGAAAACAGCATTCCCTTCCTGGGAACCTGCGGCGGTTTTCAACATGCGATTCTGGAATATGCCCGTAATGTGCTGGGCTGGAAGGATGCCGCCCATGCGGAAACGGATACCACAGGCCGGATGGTCATTGCGCCGCTTACCTGTTCGCTGGTGGAAAAAACCGATGATATTGAACTGCGCCCCAACACGCTGATCGCTAAAGCCTATGGTCTGCCGGTGATTTCGGAAGGTTATCACTGCAACTATGGCATTGCTGAGGCGTTTGCAACTGAACTGGAAAACGGCGATCTGCGGGTGACCGGCTGGGATGAAAACGGGGATATTCGTGCGGTCGAGTTGCTCACTCATCCTTTTTTTGTGGCGACGCTCTTTCAGCATGAACGCGGCGCGCTGGCAGGGAAACCGGTTCCTCTGGTGCAGTCGATGCTGCGCGCTGCCCGAGGCTAATGAGCAGGGCAGACTCAGCGTCTGCCCTGAGTTCATCAGGCGGTAATCTCTTTCTGACGCCCGGCATAGAGGCCGAATATCGCCATCACGATCGCCAGGGCAGCAACAGCCAGCAGCGGGGTTTGCCAGTCTCCCTGGGCGTCATGGATCCTGCCCATCAACGGTGGCCCGCACGCGGCTAACAGATAGCCGACGGATTGCGCCATGCCGGAAAGCGCCGCGGCCTGATGAGCCGAGCTGGCGCGCAGGCCGATGAAGGTCAGCCCCAGAATCATCGTGGCGCCGGAGCCGAAACCAAACAGCACTGTCCACAGCACCGCCTGTTCCGGCATAAACCAGAAGCCGGCGGCACCCGCAGCGCACATCAACGATACCAGTGCGGCGATACTGCGCTGATCGTGAAAGCGGTGCAGCACCAACGGGATAAGCAAGCCGGGAGCGGCGGTCGCCAGTTGCAACAGACCGTGCAGTGAACCAGCCTGCGCTTCGCTGTAGCCGTGGCTGATTAATATCGCCGGTAGCCAGCCGATAATCACGTAATAGATAAGTGAGTTAATCCCCAGAAACAGCGTCACCTGCCAGGCCAGCGGTGAACGCCAGATGCCGCGCGCGTGCAGGGTGCGTGAAGTCGTGAGGTTCGTGTGGGTGGTACTGCGCCACTGCGGCAGCCACACCAGCAACGCCAGCAGAGGGAACACCATCAACATCAGCAGCGCACCGTGCCAGCCAAACCCGCTCAGCGCCAGAGGAACCACCAGCGCGGAGCCCAGCGCGGCGGCCGCGCCCATCGTCAGGGAATAGGCACCGGTCAGTCTGGCGACATGTTGTGAAAAATCGCGCTTGATAAGCCCCGGCAGCAATACGTTACCGAGGGCGATACCACATCCGATGATGGCGGTACCGAGAAACAGTAATGAGACGCAGGGCAGTGAACGCACGGCAATACCGGCGCAAATCAGCAGCATTGCGGCGCAAAGGCTGCGCTCCATGCCAATACGTCGGGCGATGCCCGCCGCAAGCGGTGAAACCAGCGCAAATGCCAACAGCGGCAGGGTTGTTAACAAGCCGGTCTGAGCGGTCGTAAGACCATAGTCGGTGCGGATGGCATCCAGTAGCGGTGCAACACCGGTAAACGTCACGCGCAGCGTGGTGGCAATCATCAGGATACCCGCAATCAGCAGGGCACCGCGGTTGCCGCGTGGTGAAGAAGACGTCATTGTTATCTCATGTCAACAGGTGAGGCCGTACCTTACCGCGTTTATCTGTGTTGTGAATCAAGCTAAAATGACAGTTTATCGCTAAATTCGGACAAAATGATGTACAGCCTGCACCTCGACGGATATGAACCTGATCTGCACCATGACGCCGCCGTGGCGTTTCGTATTCGCGCTCGCGCGGACGAACTGTTCAGCGCACGACATCAGCATCGTAAAGGGCAACTGATCATGGCGCTGCATGGAGCGATTACCTGTGACGTTGAGCGCGCGATGTGGATGGTGCCGCCGCAGTACGCGGTCTGGATCCCCGGCGGCGTTCCTCATAGTAACCACGTAACGACAGGCGCGGAGCTCTGCTTTCTCTTTATCGAACCGGATGCGGTCACTCTGCCGGGACGTTGCTGTACGTTAAAAATGTCTGCACTTTGCCGGGAGCTGATCCTCTCTCTGGCAGCGCGCAGCGACGATCAGCGGACGGAGCCGCAGACCCAGCGGCTGATACAGGTGTTATTCGATGAACTCCCGCAGCAGCCGCAGGATCAGATGCAACTGCCGGTTTCTGCGCATCCGAAAATTCGCAGGATGGTTGACACGATGGCGCGCGAACCTGCGCAATGGCAAACGCTGGGGCAGTGGGCCAGCGTATTTGCAATGAGCGAACGCAACCTTGCCCGACTGGTCGTAAAGGAAACGGGACTGAGCTTTCGCCGTTGGCGGCATCAGCTCCAGCTTATTCTGGCTTTACAGGCTCTCGTCGGCGGGCTCAATGTCCAGCAAGTGGCGCAACTGTTGGGGTATGACTCGACCACAGCGTTTATCACCATGTTCAAAAAAGGCCTGGGACAGACGCCAGGCCGTTATCTGGCGGGGTTGACTACTGCCTTCCCACAATAAGTGAGACGAGGCCCGCGGCAATAAGCGGCCCGACAGGTACTCCGCGAAACAGGGCCACGCCAAGTACAGTGCCGACAAGCAAACCTGCGACCAGCTGTGGCTGACTGCCCATCAGCGTCACGCCGCGACCGCCGAGCCATGAGACCACCACGCCAACCACAATCGCCACCAGTGATTTCCAGTTAAGGAAAGAGTGGATCAAGGTGGAAGGGGGCAGCGTCCCGCTGGCGATGGGCGCCATCACGCCAATCGTCAGGATGATAATCCCGATGGTCAGCCCCTGTTTTTCAATCCACGGGAAAAAGGTATTGAGTGGGGTAACGCGGACAATGATCAACACCAGAATTGAAACGGCGACAGTGGTGTTGTGGCTGACAAAGCCCAAAGCTGCCAGTCCAAGCAGGATCAGCAGAGTGACATCAAACATCGTGGTTTCCTTGCCAAAAAAAGTTAAGCCTGCTTACTTTACGCCCAAACGCAAAGGTGAACAGACTTTTTTCAACGCCGCCGCGATTTCAGGCAAATGCATGATGACGAAAAAACAGCGCATTCCGGTCTCACTGTCATCAAATTGCCATTATCGCGGGCTATCAATAACAGGTGAGCCGTTATCCCTATAACGAGGTGCTGCCATGTACGATCAAATGTTCGTTGAAACGCTGATCATTACCTCATCGTTCTTTGCCATTGCCGCGGTGATTGTGATTTCTGTTCTGATTCTCGAACGCGGTAGCTAACGCTTACGAGGTGCGACGAAATACCCGCTGCTCAGGCTGGGCAATACGCAGGTAATCGTCAGTATTAAGAATGATCGATTTCGTAAGCACACCGGCGTTAAAGGCGATTTCGTTATAGCGCTCGAACAACAGCGGATCGGCGACCAGCTTGAGCGCTGGATGAAAACTGAAAGGCGGGATCGCGCCAAATACGCAACCGGTGAGTGCGTCCACTTCTGCCGGGCTGGCGAGGGATGCCCGCAGGCCGCCAAGGTGCGCCGCCAGTTGACTGAGATCGGCCTGTTGATCGGCTGGCAAAATTGCCAGTACATGCTGATTCATGCCATTCCCTTTGACCTTGCAGACCAGCGCTTTTGCTCCCTGACCCAGTGCAGTGCCCCGAATTTCAGACACAGCCTCGCATTTCCCTACGGCCTCATGGCTGACGACACGAAAGCGTGCACCCTCCAGAGACAGCAAATCGAGTAAACGCTGGTGGGTCTCGCTGCCTTTCTCCATTTCGCTCATTTATCACTCCTGTTCGCGCGAAAAAACACGCTAAAGAGTATCATGACCGCTGGTGGTTTTGGTGTTTGTTGAGGTAAAGCTGTTCGTCAGACGCGGTGTAGGCATTATGCAGCGTATCGTTCGGTTTCATGCTGTAACTTCCTGATGAAAAACGAATATCCTTTTCCGGTGCAACGGTACGCAGATGGCTGGCAATCCGTTCCGGCAGGCGTGTGTCCATGTCAGGTTCGGCATCGACAAGAATGACGCAAAACTCATCGCCGCCCAGGCGGATGGCGTAATCGCTTTTACGTATCGACGCCTCAATCGCATTTGCCAGCAGGGTGATCGCGATATCGCCCTCATGATGTCCCAGCGTATCGTTAATCATCTTCAGTTTGTCGAGATCGATGGCGATAAAGGTCACCGGCGTTCCGGTGCTCACAAGACGTTGCAATCGCTGTTCAAGCGTCGGGGTTAAGATTTTGCGGTTATACAGGCCAGTCATCGCATCGCTGATATTTTCGCGAGTCACATTGTGATAAAGCCGAAAATGCAGACGGACCATATTGAGGAGCAGGGCGGTCGCCAGCAGATAAAACAGAAAGAGTTTCCAGGAGGTGACAATAAAATACAAAATATCCAGCGACAGTTCGACGTGCAAACCGCCAGGAAGATCGCTGATGTAATTGACATACGGGAAAAGATTATTCTCGCTTTGATGAATAATAATCGTCTTATCCGAGTCGGTATCCGTGACGCTGGCATCGAGATAACGCCAGACCCGCGGGCGGTCGTGAGTAAAAACAATATTCTGCAAATTGTGCTTATTAATATCCACCATAACGATGCCTTTTAACTTCCCGTCCAGATAGACTGGCGTTAAAAAAACTCATCACGTTAAGTTCAGTGCGATCATCCTGATAGATACTTGAAAGAACCGTGCGACCGGTAAACACATTATCAATATCGGCCTGATGAAGCCCCAGCGAGCCTTTTTGTAAAAAGGTCCAGTGATGCATGGCAAACTGGTGGGTATTAATCAACGAGAAAAAGTAAATATAATGATTCTGCAAATCCACATAATAACGAAATTTATCCTCTGAGGTGGCAAGCCCTTTACCGTAATCAGCCTGTTCGCGGTTAATGATGACGGCCTGATCGAAAGCAGGCAGCAGCAGGGCGTCACGGGCAATACTGTCGCAATCTGGCAGGGAGGTTTGCAGCGTGCCGTGGAGGGCGGGATAATTATGCGCGACCAGGTTGAGCCCATAAACGCCATCGACACTGTCGAATGCCTGACATACCGCCTTACGTTTTTCTTCAGGAAGGGGATTAGCCGCCGTGGGGAATGTGCGCATCAGGTGAGTGGCAATACTCTGATTCTGATATTTATCATACAAAAAAGAGGAGTCTGCTTTTTCGATGATATAACGCATATAGGCATTCATTGCCTTATGGCTGGCAATCAGTTCATAAATTAAAAAGGATGAAGTCAAAACAACAACCGTCGCGGAAATAAAGAGCCTTAGCGCTTTATGAGGCAATTTCATGATTTACGGCAACCCTCCAGGTCAGATAATGAATGTTATCACATGGCGCAGGGGCAACCTAATGGCCCGGAGGTAGCGGGTTACAAAAAGCATCCTGTGAACCAGCCAGGCTCTGCTGCTACCTGACTGGTCATCATTTAATTGGCGCTGGTGGCACCTTGTTTATGAAAAAGCTCGCGGAACACCGGATAAATATCATCCTGATCGCGAATATGTTGCATCGCAAAATTATCAAAAGTGGCTTGCAGATGCTCATATTCGCGCCATAAGGTCTGATGCGCGCGGCGGGTAATTTCGATGTAACTGTAATAACGAACCATCGGTAGCAGTTTTTTCGCCAGAATCTCATGGCACAACGGGGGAGTCATCCGCCCAGTTGTCCCCATCCGACGCCTGCGCCGCGTAAATGTTCCACTGTGCAGGATCGTAGCGCGCTTTCACCACCTCATCCATTAGCTTCAGGGCGCTGGAAACAATCGTGCCTCCGGTTTCCTGAGAGTAGAAGAACTCATGCTCATCGACCTCTTTCGCCTGGGTATGGTGACGGATGTAGACGACTTCCACGTTCTTATAGGTTCGGCTTAAAAACAGATAGAGCAGAATATAAAAGCGCTTGGCCATGTCTTTTGTCGACTGATCCATGGAGCCGGAGACATCCATCAGGCAGAACATGACCGCCTGGCTGGAAGGGTCCGGGCGTTTCTCGTAATTTTTGTAACGTAAATCAAAAGTGTCGATAAACGGTACGCGTTCGATTTTGGCCCGCAGTTCGGCAATTTCTTTGCGTAGCCGCTCTTCTTCCAGCAGTTGCGCCGGTTCGCTCTTACTGATGATTTCGAGGTTGTCTTCAAGCGCGTGCAGTTCGCGTCGTTTGCCCGCCGTCATCGCGGTGCGCCGCGCCAGCGAATTTTGCAGCGAGCGCACCACGCTGATATTGGCCGGCACGCCATTCGAGGTGTATCCCGCACGGTGCGTTTTATACTCCGTCAACTGGCGCTGCTGATTTTGCTTCAGGTTAGGCAACGCCAAATCTTCGAAAAGCAGATCCAGGTATTCATCTTTGGAGATCTGAAAGACGAATTCGTCCTGACCTTCACCGTCCTGGCTTGCCTGGCCCTGTCCGCTACCTGAGCCGCCACCCTGGCCCTGTGGGCGTTCAATACGGTCATTCTGCACGAAATGATCGTTTCCCGGGTGTACGCGATGGCGCAGGCCACCGCGTCCCTGATGAAACATCGGTTCGCTGATATCTTCCGTCGGAATGGAGACAGATTCACCGCTGTCCACATCGGTCACCGAACGCTTGTTAATGGCCTCGGAGATCGACTGTTTAATTTGTGCTTTATAACGGCGCAAAAAGCGCTGGCGGTTAACCGTGCTCTTATTTTTGCCGTTAAGTCGTCGGTCAATGAACCAGGTCATATGCCCCCCGTACTGCATTTGCCAACTTTACGCTTCATCCTTCAAGTTATCCCGGCGTTGGCTGCATTCGCTCACCCCAGTCACGTACTTATGTACGCTCCTGGGGATTCACTCATTTGCCGCCTTGATACGCCTTGAATGATTTCGCGTACAAACGAATTATTGGCCCGGTAAACGGATAAAATCTTCCGGGTCATTTATGCTGCTAAGACGATTTACGTACGCGCAGATACCATTCGCACAGTAAACGCACCTGTTTACGGGTATAGCCTTTCTCCATCATTCGATCGACAAAGTCGTCGTGTTTCTTCTGCTCGTCGGTTGAGGTTTTGGCATTGAACGAAATCACTGGCAGCAGCTCTTCGGTATTGGAGAACATTTTCTTCTCAATGACCGTACGCAGTTTCTCATAGCTGGTCCAGTTCGGATTGCGGCCGCTGTTGTTCGCTCTTGCACGCAGCACAAAGTTGACGATTTCATTACGGAAATCTTTCGGATTGCTGATCCCCGCCGGTTTCTCAATCTTCTCCAGCTCGGCGTTCAGTGATTCACGATCGAACAACTGGCCGGTATCCGGGTCACGATACTCCTGATCCTGAATCCAGAAGTCAGCATACGTGACATAACGGTCGAAAATATTTTGTCCGTATTCTGAGTAAGATTCGAGATAAGCCGTCTGGATCTCTTTACCAATAAACTCGGCGTATTTCGGGATCAGATAGCCCTTCAGGAACTCGAGATAGCGTTCAGCCTGCTCTTGCGGGAACTGTTCGCGCTCGATCTGCTGTTCCAGCACATAGAACAGATGAACCGGGTTAGCGGCGACCTCAACATGGTCAAAGTTAAAGACGCGTGAGAGGATCTTAAACGCGAAACGGGTCGACAGACCGTTCATGCCTTCATCGACGCCGGAGTAGTCGCGATACTCCTGGTACGATTTCGCTTTCGGATCGGTATCTTTCAGGCTTTCACCATCATAAACGCGCATTTTGGAGTAAATGCTCGAGTTTTCAGGATCTTTGAGGCGAGAAAGAATCGAGAAGCGCGCCAGCGTTTCCAGCGTCCCCGGCGCGCATGGCGCATGGGTCAGTTCGCTGTGATTCAGCAATTTCTCGTAAATTTTAATCTCTTCGGAAATGCGCAAGCAGTACGGCACCTTCACGATGTACACACGGTCGAGGAAGGCTTCGTTGTTCTTGTTGTTGCGAAACGTCACCCATTCCGATTCGTTCGAGTGGGCGAGGATAATACCGTTAAACGGCAGGGCAGAGATCCCCTCGGTGCCGTTATAGTTACCTTCCTGTGTGGCGGTCAACAGCGGATGCAGGACTTTAATCGGGGCTTTGAACATCTCCACGAACTCCATGATCCCCTGGTTAGCCCGGCACAGGGCGCCGGAATAACCATACGCATCCGGATCGTTCTGCGCGTGATGTTCGAGCTTACGAATATCCACTTTCCCGACCAGAGCGGAGATATCCTGGTTGTTCTCATCACCTGGTTCTGTTTTAGCAATCGCTATCTGTTCCAGGATCGACGGCCAGACTTTGACCACGCGGAATTTGGTGATATCGCCGCCGAATTCATGCAGGCGCTTGGCGGCCCACGGCGACATAATCGTGCCGAGATAGCGGCGCGGGATACCATACTCTTTTTCCAGAATCTGAGCGTCTTCCTGCGGATTGAACAGACATAACGGGTGGTCATTCACCGGGCTGCGTTCCCCGTTGGCGCTCAGTACGTAAATCGGGACGCGCTGCATCAGCGCTTTCAGCCGCTCGGCAAGCGACGATTTCCCGCCCCCAACAGGCCCCAACAGATACAGAATCTGTTTCTTCTCCTCCAGCCCCTGAGCCGCGTGTTTCAGATAAGAGACAATCTGTTCGATCGCGTCTTCCATGCCGTAAAACTCTTCAAACGCCGGATAACGTGCGATGACCCGGTTTGAGAAGAGTCGAGAAAGTCGGGGTTCCTGGGCAGTATCGACCATGACGGGGTCACCAATAGCCATCAATAGCCGTTCTGCCGCATTGGCATAAGCACTGCGATCTTGCCGACAAGTGGTAAGAAACTCCTGCAGTGTGAACTCTTCGTCCTTGGCAGCTTCATAACGCTGGCGATAGTGATCGAATATATTCATGATATGCCGTCCTTTCGTTTTTTTAGCACAGGATAAGAGCCGTTCATATGAATAGTAGAGGCTCCCGGAAGAGGTAGACTGAACGACGTCATTGACTGTCTCGTATCAAAAAAAACAGCAACTCTCATGCCAGCTTTCACAGCGTGAGACCAACGTGCCCGGCGATACAACTTCTAAAGTAAAGCGTAGATGGCATTTGCAAAACTTGCATGCACTGGCAAATGATTTTCAATGGCATATCAATAACTCATCCGCAAAAAGTGCATAGGTAATGTAAAGAATGCCGCCGGAGATCACACCATTTTCATCCCGCTGTAAGGCGAATGTCATCTCAGCCTGCAAAATTAGACGGTTACATTCTTTTATTAATTTGTAAAATGGTTGGGCTATAACCTATTGGCGGTTACACTTTTGCCGCTGAACATTTGAATAAGGAAAGATGGATTGTGACCAAACTCAAACTTCTGGCACTTGGCGTGCTTATCGCATCGTCTGCTACCGTGGCGCACGCTGAAAGCAACCTGACGCTTGGCGCTGGCGTGGGTGTGGTTGAACACCCTTATAAAGATTACGACGCGGATGTTTACCCGGTTCCGGTGATCAGCTACGAAGGTGACAACTTCTGGTTCCGCGGTCTGGGCGGTGGGTACTACCTGTGGAATGATACTGCGGATAAGCTGTCGATCACCGCCTACTGGTCCCCGATGTATTTCAAGCCGGGCGACAGCGACGATCGCCAGATGCGTCGTCTTGATAAGCGTAAGAGCACCATGATGGCGGGCTTGTCTTACTCTCACCATACCGAATATGGTTTCCTGCGCACCACGCTGGCGGGCGATACGCTGGACAACAGTAACGGTATCGTCTGGGATCTGGCCTGGTTGTATCGCTATACCAACGGCGGCCTGACGTTGACGCCGGGTATCGGTGTTGAATGGAACAGTGAAAACCAGAACGACTACTACTACGGCGTGTCGCGTAAAGAATCTTCCCGTAGCGGTATGCGCGGCTATAACCCGGACGACAGCTGGAATCCGTACCTGGAGCTGAGCGCGAACTATAACTTCCTCGGTGACTGGAGCGTTTACGGTACCGCCCGTTACACCCGTCTGTCCGACGAAATTACCGACAGCCCGATGGTCGACAAATCCTGGACTGGCCTGATTTCAACCGGGATCACCTATAAGTTCTGATTGTGCGTTATTACTGTGCAATCTGTGCATCAAAACAGGGCGCTTGCGCCCTGTTTTGCATTACGGTGGTGCACAACACAGGAGGATGTGATGACAGATAAACAGATTGTCTTTACCAAAGAGGTGACGCTGCCCGCTATTGGGCAGGGAACGTGGTATATGGGTGAAAATGCCAGCAATCGACGAGCGGAAGTTTCCGCGCTCAGAGCCGGCGTGGAGCACGGGCTGACACTCATCGACACCGCCGAAATGTATGCTGATGGCGGTGCGGAAGAGGTAGTTGGCGAAGCGCTGAACGGCATTCGCGACCGCGTTTTTCTGGTATCGAAGGTTTATCCGTGGAATGCGGGTGGGCGAAAAGCAATTGCCGCCTGCGAGGGCAGCCTGCGACGTCTGCGCACCGACTGTCTGGATCTCTATCTTTTGCACTGGTCGGGCAGTTTTTCCTTTGAAGAGACGGTCGAGGCAATGGAAACGCTGATTGCGCAGGGGAAAATTCGCCGTTGGGGCGTCTCTAATCTCGACGTCGATGAGATGCAGGCGTTGTGGCAGGTGGCCGGAGGCAATCAGTGCGCGACAAACCAGGTGCTGTATCATCTGGCATCGCGCGGCATTGAATACGATTTGCTGCCGTGGTGCCAGCAACATCAACTGCCGGTCATGGCCTACAGTCCACTGGCACAGGCCGGGCGACTTCGTAGCGGATTACTGAACCATCCTGTTGTGAATGATATTGCCCGATCGCACAGTGCGACGGCGGCACAAATCCTGCTGGCGTGGGTCATCAGCCATCAGAGCGTAATGGCGATCCCTAAAGCGGCGAGTGTGGAGCATGTGCAGCAAAATGCGGCAGCGCTGAGCATTACGCTTTCTGCGCAAGAACTTGCCGCACTGGATAATGCGTATCCTGCGCCGAAAGGAAAAACGGCTCTGGATATGGTGTGATGAAATCCGGTTTTGACTCGTAGGCCGGATAAGATGCGCATGCATCGCCATCCGGCAAACAAGGCCTGATAAGGCTAGCGGCTTATCAGGCCTGTGACGTCTTAAAAAGCATTCTTAACGCTTCGTGACGCGAATCGTCTGCGCCAGGCGAGAAGGCTTCTCTTCGGTGGTTTTCTGCGATGCGGTAGCGCAGGCTGTTTCCACACACACAAAGGTTTTGTAGCCATCATCCGGCATATCACCCATGCTGACAGACAGCGCCGGGCCTGGGTTCCAGCCAACAACGTTCAGGTGGTGATGGTGCACCACGTCGATGTTGCGATTGAGTGCGGCATCATGGATCACGCTGCAGGCTTCCGGGTTCAGATAGACACGGTCAGTACGATCCGGGAACGTCTGTACGCCATCGGTCAGGACGTCTTCTTTCGCATCATTCACTTTATCGATGAATCGATCGCCCAGTCCGCTGACTTTCACTGCCGCGATATCGCCAACGTTAAAATAGGTGTGCAGCGCTGAGGTGGTTTCAAACTCACCATGCGCCTCCAGTTCGATCTCGCAGGTTTTGCCCACTTTAAAGCGTGCCAGCAGAGTGAAATCATGCGGCCAGTACTGGCGAGTCGCATCACTGCTTTGCAGCTCAAACGTCAGCACGGCGCCATTGTCGTCTTCATTATGCGCTTTCAGCGTCCACGGCAGGTTACGGGCAAAACCATGAGACGGCAGACCCTGCTGTGCCGCTGGGCCAAACCACGGCCAACAGATTGGCACACCGCCGCGCAGCGCGACGCCATTTTTAAAGGGGGTGTTGTCGCTTAACCAGAGAACTTCTTCTTCTCCCGCGGGTTTCCAGGAGAGCAGGTGCGCACCCTGCAAAGCGAAAGAGGCTTTGACCTGCGGATGGTCGACGACAATCACCTCAAGCTCGTCAAGCTGGCGGCGGGAGAGGACAGGGGTAATGTGTTCAATTACCGGAAGTGCAAAAATTTTAGTAATCATGATGCAATCCTTGTTTCAACCGTAGCGAAAACCATAAAAAAAAGGCGACCGAAGTCGCCTTTTTTGGATCAGTGTCTCATCTCAACTTATTTGGAGATGTGAGCGATCAGGTCCAGAACTTTGTTGGAATAACCGGTTTCGTTGTCATACCAGGAAACCAGTTTCACGAAGTTATCGTTCAGTGCGATACCCGCTTTAGCATCGAATACGGAAGTGCACACTTCGCCGTTAAAATCGGTAGAGACAACGTCGTCTTCGGTGTAGCCCAGAACGCCTTTCATTGCGCCTTCGGAAGCAGCTTTGATTGCTTTCTTAATTTCTTCATAAGAAGCAGCTTTTTCCAGACGAACGGTCAGGTCAACAACGGATACGTTCGGAGTCGGAACGCGGAACGCCATACCGGTCAGTTTGCCATTCAGTTCTGGCAGTACTTTACCTACAGCTTTAGCAGCGCCGGTAGAGGACGGGATGATGTTCTGAGCCGCGCCACGGCCGCCGCGCCAGTCTTTGTGAGACGGGCCATCAACGGTTTTCTGCGTAGCGGTGGTTGCGTGAACAGTGGTCATCAGACCTTCGATGATGCCGAAGTTGTCGTTGATAACTTTAGCCAGCGGAGCCAGGCAGTTGGTGGTGCAGGATGCGTTGGAAACGATGTCCTGGCCAGCATATTTGTCAAAGTTAGCGCCTTTAACAAACATCGGGGTGTCATCTTTGGACGGGCCAGTCAGTACGACTTTTTTCGCACCAGCGGTGATGTGTTTACGTGCTGTTTCGTCGGTCAGGAAGATACCGGTCGCTTCAGCCACTACGTCAACACCCACTTCGTCCCATTTCAGGTTAGCCGGATCACGTTCAGCGGTAACACGGATTTTTTTACCGTTAACGATCAGATGACCGTCTTTCACTTCAACGGTACCGTCGAAACGGCCGTGAGTGGAGTCATATTTCAGCATGTAAGCCATGTATTCAGCGTCTAACAGGTCGTTGATTGCAACGATCTCGATGTCAGAACGTTTCTGAGCAGCACGGAAAACAATGCGACCGATACGGCCAAAACCGTTGATACCTACTTTGATAGTCATATATTCCACCAGCTATTTGTTAGTGAATAAAAGGTTGCCTGTAAAATTACAAAAACCTTACGCAGCGTCAAGCGGAATCGTGTCAATCATTGCGACAAATCAATCCTCTGTACAAGCTTTGCACGGCTGACTCGCCTCACTCTTCCATTGGGCTTGAAACCACATGGGGGCGGCGCCCCGAATTTTAAAGGGCAACTGAGATAAAAATGTGATTTTCGTCACGATTCGCAAGCTGCCATTTCGCAAGGATCAAGTTTAGAACAAAAGTCTGCACTGAGGTGTTAATGTTTTGTTAGAATCTGTCGTGCAATGTCAGCGTCATGAAAAGTGAGATGTGAGCAAATGGCGAACAAACCTTCCGCAGAAGATCTGAAAAAAAACCTGTCTGAAATGCAGTTCTACGTAACGCAGAATCACGGCACAGAACCGCCATTTACCGGGCAGTTGCTGCATAATAAGCGTGACGGCGTCTATCACTGTTTGATCTGCGACGCGCCGCTGTTTACCTCCGGGTCCAAATACGATTCAGGCTGCGGCTGGCCCAGCTTTTACGAGCCGGTAAGTGAAGAGTCGATCCGTTACATCAAAGATTTTTCACACGGTATGCAACGTATTGAAATTCGCTGCGGAAACTGTGATGCGCATCTGGGGCACGTCTTCCCCGATGGCCCACAGCCCACCGGCGAACGTTACTGTGTCAATTCAGCTTCTCTGAGTTTTACCGACGATGAAAACGGCGACAAGATTAAGGGTTGAAAAAACGATTCAGCAAATTATTCCACAGGAGCGGACTTATCGTGAATCTTGATGAGATAGTTAACAGCATGACGCCGGAAGTGTATCAGCGTTTATCCACCGCCGTTGAGCTGGGAAAATGGCCGGATGGCGTCGCGCTGACCCCCCGAGCAAAAAGAGAACAGCCTGCAACTGGTGATGCTCTGGCAGGCGCGCCACAATACTGACGCTCAGCATATGACGATTGATACCAACGGTCAGATGATAATGAAGAGTAAACAGCAGCTGAAGGTGGATTTTGGCATTACGCCAGCACCGATTGCGACGTTTAAATCCTGATAGCGCACTGAGGCCCGGCATTCTGTCGCTCTGCCGGGCTAACGCGGCAGATTACTTTTTATTCAACATGGCTTTCAGATCGGCAAAAGGGTTGTACGTGGCTTCGCCGACGCTTTTTTGCGCATCCTCACCCGCTACCACCGTAGAGCCATATTGATCGGCTTCCGTGTATTTGGAATGCTCATGATCGTGGCAGTACAGGCACAGCATCTCCCAGTTACTGCCGTCTTCCGGGTTGTTGGAATGATCGTGATCGATATGGTGTACCGTCAGTTCGCGAAGATTGGAATAGACAAACTCGCGGGAGCAGCGACCGCATACCCACGGGAAGAGCTTAAGCGCTTTTTCCCGGTAGCCAACTTCCAGACGGGCGTAATTTTTAGGGATAAAAGCCATACAATCCCATGCCTCCAGTTGAAAATGAAACGATGCGTCAAACGCTGACGCAACGGGTTAGCGCTATCATAACCGATCCTGCACTGTAAATGCCCTGCAAAAAGCGCAGGCCGTCATCTCGCGAGAGGTTAACTCTGAGTTTCTTCCCAGTCAGCGAGGGTATAGAGCGTGGCGCCTGTGGCGGCCATCTCCATGAAGGCACGAGCACTGTCCTGTGGCTGAATGTTCACGCCACGGCAGCCATCGGTAATCACGTTCACCTTGTAGCCCAGTTGCAGTGCATCCATGACGGTAAACCTGACGCAATAGTCGGTCGCCAGCCCCATGACGATCAGTTCATTCACGTCATGCTGGCGAAGCCATGCGTCGAGTCCGGTTTTCTGTCGGCGTCCGTTGTCAAAAAAAGCACTGTAGCTGTCGACTAACGGGTTTTCCCCTTTGTGGAAGGCCGCCGCAATGGCTTTATGATTCAGCAGCGGATGAAACGCCGCGCCCTCGGTTTCTTGCACGCAGTGATCGGGCCAGAAGGTTTGCGGCAGGCCGTCGAGTTGCCCCTGGCTGTAAGGTTCTGCCTGATGCTGACTGGCGAAGCTCCCGTGGTTTGCCGGGTGCCAGTCCTGACTTGCGATCACCGAAATACTGCGCGACTGACACCAGTCAATCAGGCGATTAGCGATATCAACCGTACTGTCGCCCTCCGGGACCGCCAGCGCGCCGCCGGCGCAGAAATCGTTTTGTAAATCGACCAGTAACAATGCACGATGAGTCATCGGTTCCTCCTTAGTCATCCGGCGTGAGTTCGCCACGGAGATTTTGCGTCATTGCCTTGCGAATCGCATCCGTATCCAGCCCTTTGCTGAGCAGGTAATGCAGTTTGGTCAGGGTCGCTTCAACGGTCATATCCGCGCCGCCAATCACGCCCGCATGCGCCAGCGCGTTGCCAGTGGCATAGCCGCCCATGTTCACTTTTCCCGACATGCACTGCGTAAGATTCACCACCACGATACCGCGCTCGCTGGCCTCACGCAGTTCCTGCAAAAACTCTTTATTCTGTGGGGCGTTCCCGACGCCGTAAGAGCGCAGGATCAGCGCTTTTACTGGCTGGCGCAGGAAATTGCGCACCACATCGGCGGAGATCCCTGGATAAATGGTAACGACGCCAATCGGCTGGGGCGTGATAGGGTGAACAGTCAATTCACCTTCACCACGAGGAGCCGGTGGCGTACCCAGACGGCGGATATGAATACCCGCTTCCAGCAGCGGCGGCAGGTTAGGGGAGGCGAAAGCGTTAAAACCGTCGGCGTGCGCTTTTGTTGTGCGGTTGCCGCGAAACAGGCGGTTGTTGAAAAAGAGGGTGACTTCGCTAATCGGATAATTTGCCGCCACGTACAGCGCATTGAGCAGGTTTATTTGACCATCAGAACGTAACTCCGCCAGCGGGATTTGTGACCCTGTCACAATGACCGGTTTTCCCAGATTCTCCAGCATAAACGAGAGTGCAGAGGCTGTGAACGCCATCGTGTCGGTGCCATGTAGGATCACAAAACCATCGTACTCATCGTAATGGGTTTTTATGTCATCGGCGATATGCTGCCAGTCTTCCGGCGTCATGTCCGATGAATCCATCAGCGGAGCATATTCATGAATGGTGAAGTCGGGCATTTCAGGGCGGTGGAATTCGGGCATCAGCGCTAACTGGCGCTGAAGATGCCCGGAGACCGGAATATAACCCTGTTCGGAGCGCTGCATACCTATGGTCCCGCCGGTATAGGCAACGTAAATCGATTTTTTCTGCATGGCTGTAATCTAGTCGCTCAAGGAAAAATCCCTCTTCGCCGGAAGAGGGATTGGGGATTAACGCACGTTTGCGCAGGTCAGGCAGAACGCATAGCGGTTTTGCGGATCGTTGAATGCCGCGAGCTTATCGCCCTCCGCTTTAACTGCGCTAGCCGCGGAGGCCAGCGGTGTAGGGAGTATCGCCTGAATGGCCTGCGGTAGCATCGCGCGGATGGAACCTGACATATTGTCCATCACCATATCGAAAAAGGTTGGTGCATCCTGATAATAGTCGATATGCCACTGTTTGAGTTTCGCCAGCTCAGCGGCTTTAGCGACCGCGTCGTCGAAGTCACCCAGGCTGTCGACCAGACCGTTGGCTTTGGCGTCCTGACCAGTCCAGACGTGGCCCTGGGCGATTTTATCAATCTGTTCCGGCGTGGATTTACGCGCCTGCGCGACCAGAGTGATAAAGCGCTTATAACCATTTTCAATGCTCAGTTGCATCATTTGCTGCGCTTCTGGCGGCAGCGCTTTGGTGACAGAAATATCCGCCAGCGGCGAGGTCGCTACGCCATCGGTGTGTACGCCGATCGATTCAAGGCTGTTTTCGACGGTGTTAATCACGCCAAAGATGCCAATCGAGCCGGTCAGGGTGCTCGGGTTGGCGACAATGTAACTGGCCGGCGTAGAGATCCAGTAGCCACCAGAGGCCGCCATTCCGCCCATCGATACCACGACAGGTTTGCCGGCTGCACGTGCGGCGGCCAGTTCTGAACGAATCACTTCAGAGGCCGTCACGCTACCGCCAGGGCTGTTGACGCGCAGGACAATGGCTTTCACTTTCGGATCCAGACGCGCATCGCGAATCTGCGAAGCGGTCGTATCTCCGCCGACATTCCCCGGCGTTTCTTCACCATCCATGATGGCTCCGTTGGCAAAGACGACAGCGATGGAGCTGCCTGTATCCGCAGGAGGATTAAGCGTGTAATCGTAGTAGCTGATCGCGCGATAGTTATTTTCAGCCTTGCTCCAGCCAAACTGTTTGGTCAGCGCTTTTTCCACTTCGGCGCTGGAAAGCAGGGCGTCAACCAGTTTGCTGTCGAGGGCATACTTCGCCGTATCACCATCCGCTTTCGTCAGCGCATCCAGAACGCCCTGAGCGCCAGGGAAGACCTGTTCCGCCGGGATTTGACGGTTGGCAGCAATGGTATTCAGGTAGTTCTGCCACAGCTCGCCAATCCAGCGGCTGTCCGCTTCCCGCGCCGCAGGCGACATGTCGTCACGAATAAACGGCTCGACGGCTGATTTATAGGTGCCGACGCGGAACACATGGGTGGACACTTTCAGCTTATCCAGCAGGGATTTGTAATACAGCCCGTTGGTGGCAAAACCGTGGATATCAACGGAACCCTGCGGCGACAACCAGATTTTATTGGCGAAGCTGGCGAGGTAATACTGGCCCTGGCTAAAGTTATCGCCGACGGCATAGACAGGCTTGCCGCTGTCGCGAAATTCGCGCAGCGCTTTGCCGATGTACTGCATTGACGGCTGATCGGCACCCGCGAAGTTTTTCAGATCCATCACAATACCGGTGATATTGCGATCGTCTTTGGCCTGACGAATGGTATTGACGATATCGAACAGGGAGTTTTCCTGCAGACGATCTGAACTGGCGCCCAGCAACTGGCGGCTCAGAGCGCCGAGACGACTGGCACTGGACGGTTTATCGACGATCACCCCGGAAATATCTAACAGCAGGGCACCACGACCGACTTTATCGCTGGTGTTATTGCTGCTGACCTGCATCCAGATCCCCACGCCGACCAGGACAAGGAAAATAAAGAACAGGTTAAGCACCATCTCGCGGACAAAATTAAGCAGTCGCCACGTCCATTTAAAAAAACCGGCAATGAATCGCCACAGGGTTCGCATGTATTCTCCCTACCGTTACCAATACTACGCCTGAGTCAGGCGTATGAGATGTGGCTATCCTAATGACCCTGCCGTCTCTTGTCAGCAGGAATCACCGTCTGCGCTGTAACAAAATCTGCTCTCGTGTTAATTTTGTGAATATTCACCCTGACAGGAGTTAACCAAATGGATGCACTTGAATTACTTGTTAACCGCCGTAGTGCTTCTCGCCTGGCCGAGCCTGCACCTGCCGGTGAGCAACTGCAAAATATTCTCCGCGCGGGGATGCGCGCGCCGGACCATAAAACCCTGCAACCGTGGCACTTCTTCGTCATTGAAGGCGAAGGTCGCGAACGCTTCAGCGCCGTGCTGGAAAAGGGGGCAATCGCTGAAGGAAGCGATGAAAAAAGGGATCGAAAAAGCGCGCAGCGCCCCGTTCCGCGCACCGCTGATCATCACTGTGGTCGCTAAATGCGAAGAAAATCATAAAGTTCCGGTCTGGGAACAGGAGATGTCTGCCGGCTGTGCGGTCATGGCGATGCAAATGGCAGCCATCGCCCAGGGCTTCGGCGGGATCTGGCGCAGCGGTGCGTTAACCGAAAGTCCGGTAGTGCGCGAGGCGTTTGACTGCCGCCCACAGGATAAAATTGTCGGTTTTCTCTATCTCGGCACACCGCAGCTGAAAGCCTCCACCACCATTAGCGTGCCGGATACTGCGCCTTTCGTAACAAAATTTTAGTTAATCAGGCAAAACTGTCTGGATTCTGAGCAAAGACGCCGGAATTCGGACACTCTCTCTTACCACTTCATGGAATGAGCGCTACCATAGCCCGATTGCAATGACAGGAGATGTCCATGAGCGAGCATGCTATTCGTTTAACGCAGTACAGCCACGGAGCAGGTTGCGGTTGTAAAATTTCCCCGAAAGTGCTGGAGACTATCCTGCACAGCGAGCAGGCGAAGTTTGTCGACCCGAACCTGCTTGTGGGCAATGAAACCCGTGACGACGCGGCGGTATACGATCTGGGCAACGGCACCAGCGTCATCAGTACCACCGACTTCTTTATGCCGATTGTCGATAATCCGTTTGATTTTGGCCGCATTGCGGCAACCAACGCTATCAGCGATATTTTCGCGATGGGCGGCAAACCGATTATGGCGATCGCGATTCTGGGCTGGCCCATCAGCAAACTCTCCCCGGAAATTGCCCGAGAAGTGACTGAGGGCGGGCGCTTCGCCTGTCGCCAGGCGGGCATTGCGCTGGCGGGCGGCCACTCCATTGACGCGCCGGAACCTATCTTCGGCCTCGCCGTCACCGGCATTGTTCCCACTGAACGCGTGAAGAAAAACAGCACCGCCCAGGCGGGTTGTAAACTGTTCCTGACCAAGCCGTTGGGGATTGGCGTACTGACCACCGCCGAGAAAAAATCGCTGCTGAAACCCGAGCATCAGGGGCTGGCGACGGAAGTGATGTGCCGGATGAACATCGCCGGGGCCTCCTTTGCCAATATCGAAGGTGTCAAAGCGATGACTGATGTCACCGGTTTCGGTCTGCTGGGACATCTCAGTGAGATGTGCCAGGGCGCAGGCGTACAGGCGCAAATCCGCTACCAGGACATCCCGAAACTGCCGGGCGTGGAAGAGTACATTCAGCTTGGCGCTGTACCGGGCGGCACCGAACGTAACTTCGCCAGCTATGGGCACCTGATGGGCGAAATGCCGCAGGCGGTACGCTCTCTGCTTTGCGATCCGCAAACCTCCGGTGGGCTGCTGCTGGCAGTGACGCCAGAGGCCGAAGACGAAGTGAAAGCCACCGCCGCCGAGTTTGGCATTGAGCTGACGGCGATTGGTGAACTGGTTGAAGCCCGTGGCGGTCGCGTCATGGTTGAGATCCGTTAACATAATGCGGTTGTTTATTGCCGAAAAGCCAAGTCTGGCTCGCGCCATTGCCGATGTGTTACCTAAACCGCACCGCAAAGGTGATGGCTTTATTGAATGCGGTAACGGTCAGGTGGTGACCTGGTGTATTGGTCACCTGCTGGAACAGGCGCAGCCTGATGTCTATGACAGTCGCTATTCGCGCTGGAACCTGGCCGATCTGCCGATCGTGCCTGAGAAGTGGCAATTGCAACCGCGTCCTTCCGTGACTAAACAGCTCAACGTGATCAAGCGCTTTTTGCATGAGGCCAGTGAGGTTATCCATGCAGGCGACCCCGATCGCGAAGGGCAGTTGCTGGTGGATGAGGTGCTGGATTACCTGCAATTGGCGCCGGAAAAGCGTCAGCAGGTGCAGCGCTGTTTAATTAACGATCTCAACCCGCAGGCCGTTGAGCGCGCGATTGAACGTCTGCGCTCAAACAGTGAATTTGTGCCGCTGTGCGTGTCGGCGCTGGCCCGCGCCCGTGCGGACTGGCTTTACGGTATCAACATGACCCGCGCTTACACCATCCTCGGGCGCAACGCCGGTTACCAGGGTGTGCTCTCTGTCGGCCGTGTACAGACGCCGGTGCTTGGGCTGGTGGTGCGGCGTGACGAAGAGATCGAAAACTTCGTCGCCAAAGATTTCTTTGAAGTGAAAGCGCATATCGTGACCCCTGCGGATGAACGCTTTACCGCTATCTGGCAGCCGAGCGAAGCGTGTGAGCCGTATCAGGATGAAGAGGGGCGGTTGCTGCATCGTCCGCTGGCGGAGCATGTTGTCAACCGCATCAACGGGCAGCCAGCCATTGTCACCAGCTATAACGATAAGCGGGAATCAGAATCCGCGCCGCTGCCGTTTTCTCTGTCAGCCTTGCAGATAGAAGCGGCAAAACGCTTTGGCCTGAGCGCACAGAATGTGCTCGATATCTGCCAGAAACTGTATGAAACCCATAAACTGATTACCTATCCGCGTTCTGACTGCCGCTATTTGCCGGAAGAGCACTTTGCCGGTCGTCACGCGGTAATGAACGCCATCGGCGTGCATGCGCCGGATCTGCTGCCGCAGCCTGCCGTTAATCCTGATACCCGAAATCGATGCTGGGATGACAAAAAAGGTCGATGCGCACCACGCCATCATTCCTACCGCACGCAGTAACGCCATCAATCTGACGGAAAACGAAGCAAAAGTGTACAACCTGGTCGCCCGTCAGTATCTGATGCAGTTCTGCCCGGATGCGGTATTCCGTAAATGTGTGATTGAACTGGATATCGCAAAGGGTAAATTCGTCGCCAAAGCACGGTTCCTTGCAGAAGCGGGCTGGCGAACGCTGCTCGGCAGTAAAGAGCGTGATGAAGAGAACGACGGCACGCCGCTGCCGGTAGTCGCGAAAGATGATGAACTGCTGTGTGAAAAGGGCGAAGTGGTTGAGCGTCAGACCCAGCCGCCGCGCCATTTTACCGACGCCACGCTGTTGTCAGCGATGACCGGTATTGCACGCTTTGTGCAGGATAAAGATCTGAAAAAGATCCTGCGCGCAACGGACGGGTTGGGTACTGAAGCTACCCGTGCCGGGATCATCGAACTGCTGTTTAAGCGCGGTTTTCTGGTCAAAAAAAGGGCGCTATATCCACTCCACCGATGCCGGAAAAGCGTTGTTCCATTCGTTGCCGGAGATGGCAACCCGTCCGGATATGACCGCCCACTGGGAGTCGATACTGACGCAAATCAGCGAAAAGCAGTGCCGCTATCAGGATTTTATGCAGCCGCTGGTGGGAACGCTGTATCAGCTTATTGATCAGGCGCGGAGCACGCCGGTGCGTCGGTTCCGTGGCATTGTGGCGCCAGGCGACGGCGAGAAGAAAAAGAGCGCGCCCCGCAAACGCGCGGCGAAAAAAAGCCCGCCATCAGCAGAGGCGGGCCTGTAAACCGGCATCGGGCGGTGAATTAAATCACGCCCTGGCCAAACATCGCATCGGCAATCTTCACGAAGGCAGAGATGTTCGCCCCACGGACATAGTTAGTCTGCTTGCTTTCGCCGCCGTACTCGACGCAGGCATGGTGAATATCCAGCATGATGTGGTGCAGACGGGCATCCACTTTTTCCGCCTTCCAGCTCAGACGCGCCGCGTTCTGCGCCATTTCCAGACCGGAGGTGGCGACGCCACCGGCGTTCGCCGCTTTACCTGGCGCAAACAGCACGCCGGCTTCGAGGAACAGATCGGTCGCTTCGATGGTGGTTGGCATGTTTGCCCCTTCCGCCACGGCCTTCACGCCATTAGCAATCAGCACGCGAGCCGCTTCGACGTCGAGCTCGTTCTGCGTGGCACACGGCAGAGCGATATCGACCGGCACTGACCACGGCTGTTTGCCTTCCAGATAGGTTAGGCCAAATTCCCGGGCGTAGTCCGCCACGCGACCGTCGCGGCTGGCTTTGATTTCGCACAGACGCGCCAGTTTTTCTTTCGTAAAGCCGCTTTCATCCACGACGGTGCCGCTGGAGTCGGAGGCCGTCACCACGCGAGCGCCAAATTCCATCGCTTTTTCGATGGCAAACTGCGCCACGTTGCCGGAACCGGAAACCGCTACGCGCATCCCTTCAAAGCCCAGACCATGACGCTTGAGCATCGCTTCGGTGAAATAGACCAGACCGTAACCGGTAGCTTCCGGACGGATCAGACTGCCGCCGAAGGAGAGGCCTTTACCGGTGAACACGCAACTGCTGTTGTTGGAAAGCTTACGCATCATCCCGGCCATAAAGCCCACTTCACGGCCACCCACGCCGATATCACCGGCAGGAACATCCGTATCCGGGCCCAGATGGCGATACAGTTCCGTCATCAGCGCCTGACAGAAACGCATCACTTCGCCTTCACTTTTGCCTTTCGGATCAAAATCGCTACCACCTTTACCACCGCCCATCGGCAGGGTGGTCAGTGCGTTTTTAAAGGTTTGCTCAAAGCCGAGGAACTTCAGGATCGACAGGTTAACGGAAGGGTGGAAGCGCATCCCGCCTTTGTACGGGCCAATCGCCGAGTTGAACTGTACGCGCCAGGCACGGTTAACCTGGACCTGATTACGATCGTCCAGCCACACGACGCGGAACTGAATCACACGCTCTGGCTCAACCAACCGTTCCAGCAACGACATTTCACGATAGCGCGGGTTTTGCTCAATGAACGGCCACAGGGTGGTCATAACTTCACGGACGGCTTGCGCGAACTCGGTTTGATTCGGGTCGCGCTTTTGTACATGGTTGAGGAATGATTCCAGAGAGCATGTCTGATCCATAGATATAAAAGCCTCTTATATTTAAATGTGGTTGTAATTGTGTTTTTTGTGGATATGTGTTTGCAGTTTTTGACTATACCATCAGGAATGTGACGGATAGCAAGAAAAAAATGCCGGTGCCAGACAAATTAATAACCAGACGGCTCTCATAACAAAAAGCGATGGCAGAAGAGAGTAAAGTTTCCCGCACGGGTTACCGTTATACTAAGAACAGACCCGGAAAAGTAAGGAAACCCTATGCGTTATATCGCGATGGCGGCAGCGCTGATGACATTCTCATTATCCACCCAGGCAAATCAAAACATTCGCCCGGACGTTCAGGTGAACGTGCCGCCTGAGGTGTTCAGCTCAGGCGGACAGCGGGCGCAACCCTGTAATCAGTGCTGCATTTATCAGGATCAGAATTATTCAGAAGGGGCGGTGATTAAAGCCGATGGTGTGCTGTTGCAGTGTCAGCGTGACGAGAAAACCATTAGCACGAATCCGCTGGTCTGGCGTCGCGTAAAAGCATAAAGGCGTTAAGTAAAGGGATATCGGCAGGGGCGAGCGGGTAATCCAGCGCGGCGTGCGGCTCGCACCACACCAGTTGCTGATGCTCATGCGCCATCATTTCTCCGCTGAACGCGGGCACGTGCCAGGCATACAGACGAATCATCCGCCCGGAGACTTCACGCTGATGGCTGGCAATATAGCGTCCCACCGTGGCCTCAATGCCTAACTCTTCGCGCAGTTCGCGGACCAGCGCCTGCGGCTGCGTTTCTCCCGCTTCCACCTTGCCGCCGGCAAACTCCCATAATCCAGCCTGATCCGCCTGCGGCGGGCGCTGGGCGAGCAAAATTTTGCCATCACGTTCAATAATCGCGGCAACAACGTCGAGGGTTTTCATCATATTCGTCAATGTTCAACAGCAGAAAGTGACATACTATCGTCATCTTTGATTGACCTGAAGTCCCAGGAGTCTTCCTTGAACGATCCGCAATCATGGGTCACGCCGTTGACCCGTCTTCCTGCCACCCTTAAGCCTCTCGTGATGACACAAAAAAAACACTACGGCGAGGTATTGCATCCGACGCGCTGGTGGGGACGTGTGCCGTTTTTGTTCTGGCTGGTCGCGCTGTTTGTCGGTTTTCTTGAGCGTAAACGTGCCCGTCTCACGCCGGTGATGCGGGCGCTGTTAATGACCCGCGTGTCGCAGGTCTGCTGCTGCGCATTTTGCGTGGATGCCAACAGTCTGCGGCTGGCAGAACGCTGTGGCGCGATGGAGAAAGTGCTGGCCGTGACGGACTGGCAGACATCGCCGCTTTTTACCCCAGAAGAGCGCGTTGCGCTGGCCTATGCTGACGCGGTGACCGCCACGCCTCCTCAGGTTGATGAGGCCCTGAAAGTGCAGATGAAGCAACACTTCAGCGATGATGTCATTAGCGAGATGACCGCGCTGTTGGCCTTCCAGAACCTCTCGGCGCGTTTCAATGCTGCGCTGGACATTCCTTCGCAAGGGCTGTGCGACAGCCTGAAAGGAGCGCCGCGTGCTTGACAGACATCTCCATCCGCGGCTTAAACCGCTGCTGCACCGCTGTGCGGGCGTGCTTGACAGACCGGGGATTTCCCCGGACGGCCTGACGCTGGTTGGCTTTGCCTTTGGCGTCCTGACGCTGCCGTTTCTGGCGCTGGGCTGGTATCTGGCGGCACTGGTGGCGATTGTTCTGAATCGACTGCTGGACGGGCTTGACGGCGCGCTGGCACGGCGTCGTGGGCTTACCGATGCGGGCGGTTTTCTTGATATCTCGCTTGATTTTCTGTTTTACGCGCTGGTGCCGTTCGGCTTCATTCTGGCCGACCCGCAGCAGAATGCGCTGGCAGGGAGCTGGCTGTTGTTTGCGTTTATCGGCACCGGCAGCAGTTTTCTCGCCTTTGCCGCGCTGGCCGCGAAGCACAACATTGACAACCCTGGGTACGCGCATAAATCGTTTTATTATCTGGGGGGGATTGACCGAGGGAACGGAAACGATCCTGGTGTTTGTATTGGCGTGTCTTTTCCCGGAGAAGTTTGCCGTGCTGGCATGGGTCTTCGGGGCGCTGTGCTGGATGACGACGTTGACCCGCATCTGGAGTGGCTATCTGACGCTGAAGGGGTTATAGGGGAAAAAGGCGGGGTGAACGCCGGATGACGCGCAAGCGCTGCCATCCGGCAATTCATTACAGAGTGCTGTCCGGGCCGCGTTCGCCGCTTGCGACCGGGTTTTTCGGATCGCTGCTCCACTCATACCAGCCGCCATCATAAACGGAGACGTTTTTCCAGCCCATCGCGCGGGCATACATAAATGTCTCTGAGGCGCGCCAGCCGGTGCCACAGTAAAAGGCAACCTGCTGATCCGGCAGAATGTGCCACTGCTTCCACATATTGGCGATATCCTGCGCGCTGCGCATGGTGCCGTCCGGATTATGGAAATCTTCCATATGCGTCGAGTCGCTACCGGCATGTCCCCAGCGCGCCCCGGCAATCTCACCTTTTGGTTTGATATAACTGTAGCCACTGGTGGTGCCGATAAATTCCGGCCAGGAGCGAATACTGACCAGCGACGCGTCCTGACGATGCAACAGCCCGCGAGCCTGCTTCATATCCAGCATCAGCTGTGGTTGCGCCGGAAGGGGCACGCCAAAATCGGGCTCCGGTTTAACTTTCGCAGGGGTGCCGCGCTCGACCGGTAATCCGGCGTCGGACCAGGTCTGCCAGCCGCCATCGAGCAAACGGACGTCTTTCACACCGGCATACAGCATGATTTGCGCCACCCGCGCGGCTGCGTATACATCGCGTCCGTACAGGATCACCGTCGTGTCATGACGAATACCGTGTTTCGCCAGCATCGCTTTCAGAGCGTCGTCAGGCACTTTGTTCCATAGCGGCTCGCTTTCCACCTCGTTGGTGTCGATGTAATCCGCACCCGGAATATGGCTCAGCAGATAAAACTTCGGCGCGCCCCAGGCCGCTTCGATAACCTTCCAGTCGCCGGCAGGTTTCGCGGTGACCTCTTTGCCCTGTTGCAGGTCATGCAACCACTGCGGATAAACTAACTGCTCGAAATGCGCCAGTCGTTGCAGACGCGCCGGATCCTGCAGCGCATCGCTCAGCGTGGCAATCTGTTGCAGTCCTGCCTTTTGCAGTCGGCTTTTCACCGCCTGGATGTCGCTTTCGTTACCGTACAGCGCGACAAGGGAGTCAGTCTTGAGTTGATGCTGTTGGATCCAGGCCGCAAGCTGTTCGTCGCTCATGTTATCGAGCCAGCGGGCAGAGAGGTTGAGGGCGGAAGGTTCGTGTCCGGACGGACCGTTTACTGACTGCGGCCAGCCATTGTAAAACGCGGAGGGACGGGTATCGATTGATGTCCCCTGTTTTTGCGCCAGTTGTTGGAAGTTGAGCGCCTGTGCCATATCAGCAGCCCAGGTGGAAGCGCAAGCGAGCCCTAAAGCCAGAGCCAGCGCGGTCATTTGAGAAACACGTTTCATCGAATTGCCCGACGTTGAGATAAGGAGGCGCCATTTTGTGCTCGCTGTAGCGGAAAAACTTTGCGTTAACGCAGTATGTGCGCAGTTTCATGAGGCGGGAGGGAGTTGCAAAACGAGGCCGCCTGGCGGGACATCCTGCGCGTCATGGGTTACCTGAACAACGGGAATGTCCAGCCGACGCACTTCGTCAAAGACCCACTGACGAAAGTCTGCCCGCCGGTCAGCATCAAGACGGCTGAACGGCTCATCCAGCAGCAACGTTTTAGGCTGCGCCAGCAGGGCGCGAAGCAACGCAACCCGTGCGCGCTGACCACCGGATAGTGTGGCGGGATCGCGAGAAGACAATCCCGCCATGCCCGCTCGTTCGAGCGCGTGTGAAACCGCATCCTGTCGCGCTTTGCCTTTCAGACTGGCAGGAAGCGCTAATAGCAGGTTTTGTCCCACCGTAAAGTGATCAAACAGCAAAGCATCCTGGAATAAAATGCCGGTTTGCCGCCGTGCCGTAGGCAGCCGATCCAGGCGTTGTTCATCCCGCCACAGTTCACCGCTGGCGTGCAGGGGGGGATGGCAGTGCACCCACCATCCAGGCCAGCAGTGAAGACTTACCGCAACCGGAAGGTCCCATTAAGGTGACAATGTCACCTTTTGCCACATCAAAGGTTAGCGGACCCAATAGCCGGGTTTGGTTAAGAAACAGAGAAAGATGGCGAACGGTGAGCATCAGCGCAGTCCTTGTCGGCGGTAGCCGATCCATAATGAAAGCCCTGCCATTAGCGTGAACACTAACAGCGGTAAGAGCAATTGCCAGAGCGCCTGCGCGGCCAGAATGCCGGTGCTGCCGCCGCTGCTAAGGGCCACTGCTTCTGTCGTCAGCGTCGGAAAACGGCCAGCACCCAGCCACAGCGTCGGCATGTATTGCGCGATACTGACGGAGAAGCCCACCGCCAGTGATACCAGCGCAGGACGCAAAACCTGCGGACATTTCACGAGACAAAAAATTTTTACCGGCGACCAGCCCAGCGTTTGCGCAATCACGAGCAGACGACAATCAATACGCTGCCAGGCTGGCTTGAGGACAAACAACATCCACGGCACCACCCACAGCAGATGTCCCCAGATGAGCGTGGCAAACTGACCATCCTGTTTGAGTTGCAACGCCAGCGTATATTGCCCCATCACCAGCGGCAGCGCCGGAAGAAGGATTGGCAGCCAGACCCAGCGATGCCCGCGCTGCGGTCCCCATTCCAGCCAGAGCAGTAAAATGACAAGCCCCAGCACGCTGGCGGCCACGCCTGCCACGACGCTGTGGATTAACGCCTGAGAATTAAGTGCAGATTGCTGTGCGAGCAGGGCCAGTAATACCGTGCACAGCACGCCTGTTGCGGGGAGCGACAGTGACAGCGTTAGCCCCGATACGGGCGAAACCCGGCGTTGACGCACGCCGCTGACGTCGGGAATCGTGCGCCGCCAGCCACGCCAGAGCAAATAACCCGTAAGGGCGAAAAGAGCGAGCAGCGCCAGCAGAAGCAGGTTCGCCAGCGCGCCTTTGGTCTGTTGTTCACCGTTCCCCTGACTGAGCCATTGCCAGGCAAGGACCGCCAGCGTCGGCGGGTTACCGGGGCCGAGGATTATGGCAACATCCACCGCTGAAATCGTCCACGCCACCACGGCCAGCATCACCGCACCCAGTCCCGGAGCGATGGCGGGCAATAACACCAGGCAGAGCGCCTGTCGGCGGTTATAGCCCAGCGAATCCAGTACCATGACCTGCTGTGTAAGCCGCTTCTCACTCAGCAGGATCGACAAAATCCACAGCACGAAGGCGCTCTCTTTTATCGCCATCGTCACGCCCAGCCCAATACCGTAGCGATCAAGCGCAGGCGAGAGAAACGGCAGCCCGCGCCAGAGCAGCCCGCCTTCGGCGAAAAGCAACAGCGCGGCGCTGGCAAACGCCACATGCGGAATGGCTAACAGCCACGGCAGGCGAGTACTCAGTCGGCGCCAGCGCGCACCGGGCCAAATCGCTACGATAACCGTTAGTGCAATAAGCAACGCACCCGCGGCGGCAATGAGCACCGACACCACGGTCGCCAGCAGCGCCTGCGGCAACTGGGGATCGGCAAAAAAGTGTCTGCCAGTTCGCCAGTGACAGCGCGGGCGCGATCAGCAACATACCGGCAGGCAGTATTGGCGCGTAAATCGCCGCCATGCCCAGCCAGGCGAGAAGCGTTAGCGCGAGCCGTAGCGGCGAAGCCATTCTTGCTCCAGCCTGTTTACCCAGCCGGCATGAGGCTCAGGCAGCACGGCGGGCAGTCCGTCCGGAACGCGTGCCTCCAGTGCCGCTTGCTGAGCGGCAGGCAGTTTTTTTGCATCCAGAACTGACGGATCGCCCCAGACTGACGGATCGGCCTTACGCAACTGGGCTTCAGGCGAGAGCAGGAAGTTGGCGACCAGCCTGGCTCCGGCGCTGGCACGGGCGTTAGCCGGAATCGCGACAAAGTGCACGTTGCCAATCATTCCGTCGGTAAAACCAAAGCTATAGCTGCTTTCTGGCAGATCGCCGCTGGCGACTTTTTGCTGAGCGTGCGCGGGGTTGAAGGTCAACGACAGACGCAGCGTCCCGCTTTTCAGTAAGGCATCCATGCGTGCCGGAGACGGCGGGAAATCCTTGCCTTCCCGCCACAGACTCGGATGCAGCGCGTCAAGATAGCGCCACAGCGGCGCGGTCACATCGGCAAAGGTGGCGGCATCAGGCGCGACGGTGAGGGCATGCGGATCGTCAGTCAGTAAGATCAGCAGTTGTTCGAGAAATGCCGTGCCGGTAAAGTCCGGCGGACGCGGGTAGGTCACGGTGCCCGGATGTGCCTGGGCAAATGTCAGCAGCGCCTGTGGACTCTGCGGCGGCTGTGGCGTCACGTTGCGATCCGCAATAAACGTCAGCTGCGCGCCGCCCCAGGGAGATTCAGCCCCGTCAGTGGGAATCGAGAAATCTTCACGCACCGGTTTTTGGGTATCAACATAGCGCCAGTTGGGCAGCGTTTCCGCCCACCGGGTCTGCAATAATCCCGCTTCTTTCAACGTGCGGAAGTTTTCGCCGTTGACCCACAGCAGGTCGACAGAACCGCCGGTTTTTCGCCCGGCGGCCGCTTCCGTCTGGATGCGCTTTACGGCATCAGCGGCATCGGCTAAGCGCACGATGTTAACATTGACCGCATAGTGGGTTTTCATTTCATTGCTGACCCAGTCAAGATACTGGTTAACGGCGGTATCACCACCCCAGGCGTTGAACCAGACGGTCTGGCCTTTGGCCTCATTTTTGATCTGTTGCCAGTTTTGTTCAGCGTGTCCTGGTGCGGTAAGCAACAGGCCCGCGAATAGTAATCCCCAACGCATCGTTACTCCTGAAAAAAACGTGTCACCAGCCAACGGGAGGCCAGTGGTAATAACCCCAACAGGGCAAAGGCGGCCAGCATAGCGGGAGAAATAATGTCACGTATGGATGTTAACTGGCTTAGCTGGCGTCCTGCATTCAGATAGACCACCGTGGCAGGTAGCATTCCCAACTGGCTGACCCACCAGTAACGGCGCACGCCAACGGCGGTGAGACCGGCCAGCAGGTTAACGACAACAAACGGAAACAGGGGCATCAGTCGTAATGCAAAAAGATAATAGGCGCCGTCTCGCGCCATTCCATGATTCACTGTAGTCATATGCCGGGCAAAACGCCGTGACACCCAGTCACGCAACAGATAACGGCTGGTGAGCATGGCGAGCGTGGCGCCCAGCGTCGACGCAAAAGAGACCAATAGCGTGCCTTGCACGAGGCCAAACAGTGCACCACCCAGCAGCGTCAGTAACGCCGCGCCGGGAATCGACAGCGACGCGACGGCGGTATAAAGCAGGAAATAGAGACTGGCACTGAGAAAAGGGGACTGGCGTTGCCAGTCCGCCAGCAGTAAATGTTCGCGCTTAAGCGTCTGCAGCGTGAGCAAACCGGGAGGTAACGCCCAGAGGACGCCGACGAGACAGCATAGCAGTACGCCTGTTAACGCAATTTTTCTGGCGATCACGACGGAACATCAGACCTTGAATGTTGCCCACACGGGCGCATGGTCAGACGGTTTTTCCATGCTGCGAATGTCATAATCAATACCGGTTTCCACGCAGCGCTCTGCCAGCGGATGGCTTGCCAGCAGCAGGTCGATACGCAGACCCCGGTTATCATCGAACCCTTTCGAGCGATAATCAAACCACGAGAATTTATCGGCGGTTTCCGGGTGCGCATGGCGGAAGGTGTCAACCAGCCCCCAGCCCATCAGGCGGTCCATCCATTCACGTTCTTCCGGCAGGAACGAACATTTACCGGTGCGCAGCCAGCGCTTGCGGTTCTCTTCGCCAATGCCGATATCCCGATCGGATGGGCTGATATTCATATCGCCCATGATCAGTACCGGGTTGTCGCGCTTCAGTTCGTTGTCGAGATAGTTTTGTAAGTTCTGATAAAACTGCGCCTTGGCCGGGAACTTAATCGGATGGTCACGGCTTTCGCCCTGCGGAAAATAGCCGTTAATCACCGTCACGTTACCGAGTGGCGAGGGGATCTCCGCCATAATGATGCGGCGCTGAGCCTCTTCGCCATCACCGGGAAAACCCCGGCGCACGGCGATGGGAGTATCTTTGGTCAACAGCGCGACGCCATAGTGACCTTTCTGTCCATGATAGGAAACGTTGTAGCCAAGTTTTGCGACATCTTCGAGTGGGAACATGTCGTCGTGAACTTTTGTCTCCTGCAGGCCAATTACATCGGGTTGGTGTTTTTCGACGATGGCTGCCAGTTGATGAGGTCTGGCGCGCAGGCCGTTGATATTAAAAGAGACAAATTTCATAGTCGCTGCCACTTTGCTGGATGAATAGTGCATGGATGGTAGCAGAATTTCCGCAGACTGACTGCCCATAATGGTGAGATTCCTGCAATGGGTGCGAATGGTATTAACAATGGGGCAATGCCTGCCCTTTTTTTAGGGCAGATTGCGTCAGAATGGCGCAGTAATTTCCTGTAAATTTCGTAGATGATCACATTTCCAGAATTATATCTGGGCTGTGCATAATTTTGCGGTTTTTCCTCTATTTTACTCTCATTCATGCAAACATATTCACTTTCTATGCACGCATAGTGAATACCGATGGGTTGTAACTCATTGATTTTCCGTTTCACACAACCATTTATGCATTTTTTGCGCTGGCTGGCACGAAGAGTGCAATCTACATTTACAGCGCAAACACTACTTTTTATTAACATATAAATAACTATTCATTTACCGATGAGGTCGCTATGTCTCAGTCAATTACGCGTGAAAATTTTGATGAATGGATGATGCCCGTTTATGCGCCGGCGCCTTTTATTCCGGTTCGTGGCGAAGGTTCACGCTTGTGGGATCAGCAGGGTAAAGAGTATATCGACTTCGCGGGCGGCATTGCCGTCAACGCGCTGGGACATGCGCATCCGGAATTGCGTGAAGCGCTGAATGTACAGGCGAGCAAATTCTGGCATACCGGCAACGGCTATACCAACGAGCCGGCGCTGCGACTGGCGAAAAAGTTAATCGACGCCACCTTTGCCGATCGCATCTTTTTCTGCAACTCCGGGGCGGAGGCGAACGAGGCGGCGCTGAAACTGGCGCGCAAATATGCGCACGACCATCACGGCAGCAATAAGAGCGGTATTGTGGCGTTTAAGAACGCTTTTCACGGTCGTACGTTGTTCACCGTGAGCGCCGGGGGGGGCAGCCCGCCTATTCGCAGGATTTCGCGCCGCTGCCGCCGGATATCCGCCACGCCGTCTATAACGACCTTAACTCTGCCAGCACGCTGATTGACGATACCACCTGTGCGGTCATCGTCGAGCCGATGCAAGGAGAAGGTGGCGTGGTGCCTGCGACCCAGGCCTTCCTGCAAGGACTGCGCGAGCTGTGCGATCGGCATAACGCGCTGCTGATTTTTGATGAAGTGCAGACTGGCGTAGGGCGCACCGGCGAACTCTACGCTTATATGCACTACGGCGTGACGCCGGATCTGCTGACGACTGCCAAAGCGCTGGGCGGCGGTTTTCCGATAGGCGCGCTGTTGGCCAGTGAAAAATGCGCCAGCGTCATGACCGTTGGCACACACGGCACTACTTATGGTGGAAACCCTCTGGCAACCGCAGTCGCCGGAAAAGTCCTCGATATCGTTAATACCCCGGCGATGCTGAACGGTGTGAAACAGCGCCATGACTGGTTTGTGGAGCGTCTGAACGCCATTAACCTGCACACCGGTCTGTTCAGTGAAATTCGCGGGCTGGGTCTGCTGATTGGCTGCGTACTGAACGACACGTTTGCCGGTAAAGCCAAACAGATCTCCCAGGAAGCGGCGAAAGCGGGCGTGATGGTACTGATTGCCGGGGGCAACGTGGTGCGTTTTGCACCGGCGTTGAACGTCACGCAGGAAGAGGTTTCCAGCGGTCTCGACCGTTTTGCGCTGGCCTGCGAACAGATTAAAGCCGGAGGTTCATCATGATGGTGATCCGCCCCATTGAACACGCCGATATCGGCGCGCTGATGCAACTGGCCAGTAAAACCGGCGGTGGGCTGACCTCATTGCCCGCTAATGAAGCCACGCTGGCGGCGCGTATTGATCGCTCCCTGAAAACATGGCGGGGCGAGTTGCCGAAAAGTGAACAAGGCTATGTCTTTGTGCTGGAGGATCTGGAGAGCGGGACCGTGGCGGGGATCTGCGCGATTGAAGTCGCCGTGGGACTTAACGATCCCTGGTACAACTATCGCGTCGGGACGCTGGTGCATGCTTCAAAAGAGCTGAACGTCTATAACGCGCTACCGACGCTGTTTCTCAGTAACGATCACACCGGCAGCAGTGAATTATGCACCCTGTTCCTTGACCCGGACTGGCGCAAGGAGGGCAACGGTTATCTGCTGTCCAAATCACGCTTCATGTTTATGGCGGCGTTTCGCGACAGGTTCAATGAAAAGGTGGTCGCGGAAATGCGCGGGGTGATTGACGAGCACGGCTATTCTCCGTTCTGGCAAAGCCTGGGGAAACGCTTTTTCTCGATGGAATTTACGCGAGCTGATTTTCTCTGCGGCACCGGGCAAAAGGCGTTTATCGCCGAACTGATGCCCAAGCACCCGATTTATACCGACTTTCTCTCCGACGAGGCGCAGGCAGTCATTGGCCAGGTGCACCCGCAAACCGCCCCGGCGCGAGCGGTGCTGGAGAAAGAAGGGTTTCGCTATCGTAACTATATCGACATTTTTGACGGCGGTCCGACGCTGGAGTGTGACATTGACCGGGTGCGGGCAATCCGCAAAAGTCGCCTGATAGAAGTTGTCGAAGGGCAACCCGCAACCGGCGATTTTCCGGCCTGCCTGGTGGCGAATGAAAACTACCACCACTTCCGCGTCATGCTGGTCCGCGCCGATCCGAATACACAACGTCTGGTGCTGACCGCCGCGCAACTGGATGCCCTGAAATGTCATGCGGGAGACAGGGTGCGTTTTGTCCGTCTTTGCGCTGAGGAGAAAACGGTATGACTTTATGGATTAACGGCGACTGGGTGACCGGTCAGGGTGAGCATCGGGTAAAAAAAGGATCCGGTACGAGGCGACGTGCTCTGGGAAGGCCAGGATGCCGATGCCGCACAGGTGATGCAGGCGGCTCGCGCTGCCCGCGCGGCGTTTCCGGCCTGGGCACGACGCCCCTTCAGCGAGCGGCAGGTGATTGTGGAAAAATTCGCCGGGCTGCTGGAGAACAATAAGGCGGATCTGACCGCCATTATTGCCCGTGAAACCGGCAAGCCGCGTTGGGAAGCGGCGACGGAAGTCACGGCGATGATCAACAAAATCGCGATTTCCATCAAGGCCTACCACGCCCGCACCGGTGAACAGCAGAGTGAGTTGCCCGACGGCGCGGCGACGCTTCGCCACCGTCCGCATGGCGTACTGGCGGTATTTGGCCCCTATAACTTTCCGGGACATCTGCCGAACGGGCACATTGTGCCGGCATTGCTGGCGGGTAACACCTTACTCTTCAAGCCCAGCGAACTGACGCCGTGGACCGGGGAAGCGGTGATTCGACTCTGGGAACAGGCGGGTTTGCCGCATGGGGTGCTGAATTTGCTACAGGGCGGACGGGAAACCGGGCAAGCGCTCAGCGCGCTGGACGCCCTCGACGGACTGCTTTTTTACCGGCAGTGCGAATACCGGTTATCAACTGCATCGCCAGCTTGCCGGACAGCCGGAAAAAATCCTTGCCCTCGAAATGGGTGGCAACAACCCGTTGATTATTGAAGATCCGGCCGATATCGATGCGGCGGTGCACCTGACTATTCAGTCTGCGTTTGTCACGGCGGGACAGCGCTGCACCTGCGCGCGTCGACTGTTGGTGAAGAAAGGTGCGCAGGGCGATGCATTTCTCGCTCGCCTGGTGGAGATTAGCCAGCGTTTACAGCCGGGACGTTGGGATGATGAACCGCAGCCGTTTATGGGTGGACTTATCTCCGAACAGGCGGCGCGTCATGTGTTTGACGCGTGGCAACAGTTTGAATCACTCGGCGGACAGACCCTGCTGGCGCCGCGCTTGATACAGGCGGGTACCTCGCTGCTAACACCGGGGATTATTGAACTGACGGGCGTGACGAATTTGCCTGACGAAGAGATCTTCGGACCGTTGCTTGGCGTCTGGCGCTATGAGCGCTTCGACGAGGCGATCGCGATGGCGAACAACACCCGCTTTGGCCTGTCCTGCGGCCTGGTCTCGCCCGACCGTGCACAGTTCGACCAGTTACTGTTGGAAGCGCGGGCGGGGATCGTCAACTGGAATAAACCGCTCACCGGCGCCGCCAGTACCGCGCCGTTCGGTGGGGTAGGCGCATCCGGAAATCATCGCGCCAGCGCGTGGTATGCCGCCGATTACTGTGCATGGCCGATGGCCAGTCTGGAATCCCCGGCACTGACGCTGCCTGCCACGCTGAGTCCCGGCCTCGACTTTTCGCGTGAGGCGTCCATATGAAAGCACATGAGGTTAATTTCGATGGGCTGGTGGGGTTAACGCACCATTATGCCGGGCTGTCGTTTGGCAATGAGGCGTCCACCCGGCATCGTCATCAGGTTTCGAACCCGCGCCTGGCGGCGAAGCAAGGGTTGCTTAAAATGAAGGCGCTGGCGGACGCAGGATATCCGCAGGCTGTGATCCCGCCGCACGAGCGTCCTTTTATTCCGGCGCTGCGCCAGTTGGGTTTTAGCGGTAGCGATGAGCAGGTGATCGAGAAAGTGGCGCGTCATGCGCCGCACTGGCTCTCCAGCGTCAGCTCCGCGTCGCCGATGTGGGTGGCGAACGCGGCGACCGTAGCCCCGTCGGCGGACACGCTGGATGGCAAAGTGCATCTGACGGTCGCAAACCTCAATAATAAGTTCCACCGATCGCTGGAAGCGCCTGGTACGGAGGCGCTGCTACGGGCAATCTTCCGTGATGAGCGATATTTCGCGGTGCACGCTGCGCTGCCGCAGGTGGCGATGCTCGGTGATGAAGGCGCGGCAAACCATAATCGCCTCGGCGGCGAATATGGCGAGCCGGGGATGCAGCTCTTTGTTTATGGGCGGGAAGAGGGCGGTAATACTCGGCCTTCCCGCTATCCGGCGCGGCAGACCCGTGAGGCCAGCGAGGCGGTGGCTCGCCTGAATCAGGTGAATCCGAAGCAGTGTATTTTTGCCCAGCAGCATCCGGAGGTGATTGACCTCGGCGTGTTTCACAACGATGTCATTGCAGTCGCGAACCGGGAAGTGCTGTTCTGCCACGAACAGGCCTTTGCGAGGCAGGAAGACGTTTTACAACAATTGCGCGAACGCGTGCCAGGCTTTACCCCCATTGTGGTGCCAACGTCTGACGTGTCGGTCCCGGATGCGGTCGCGACGTATCTGTTTAACAGCCAATTGTTGAGCCGAGACGACGGTTCGATGATGCTGGTTTTGCCGCAGGAGTGCCGCGAACACGCGGGCGTGTGGCGTTATCTGACGAATCTGCTGGAAGCCGATAACCCGATCCGCGACATGCGGGTGTTTGACCTGCGCGAAAGTATGTCAAACGGCGGTGGGCCCGCCTGTCTTCGCCTGCGGGTGGTGTTGACCGCAGAAGAATGCCAGGCGGTCAATCCGGCGGTAATGATGAATGACGTTCTGTTTACTTCGCTCAACGACTGGGTGGATCGCTACTATCGCGATCGCCTGACTGCAGCGGATCTTGCCGACCCGCAACTGCTGCGAGAAGGCCGTGAAGCGCTGGACACGCTGACACAGCTGTTACAGCTTGGATCTGTCTATCCGTTCCAGCAATCGGGAGGCGGACATGGATGATTTCCTCGCCACCACGCTGGCAGCCGGGATACCAGCGAGTCAGGAAGGTGAAAGGCCAGGCTTTCGCTGGCGCTGGGTGGAGGCGGGGGATACTTGAACTCTCACCTGTAGCCCCGCCTGCTGGCGCACTGGTGATCTCTGTCGGCATTCACGGCAATGAAACTGCACCGGTGGAAATGCTAAACGCGCTGTTGAAAGCTCTTTCAACGGGACAGATTACGCTGCGCTGGCGACTGTTGCTGATCCTCGGTAACCCACAGGCGCTGGCGGAAGGGAAGCGCTTTCTTCATAGCGATATGAACCGGATGTTTGGCGGACGCTGGCAACTCTTTGCTGAAAGTATTGAGACGCAGCGCGCCCGGCAACTGGAACAGTGTCTGGAGGATTTCTTTTCGCAAGGTCAAGAATCGATACGCTGGCATCTGGATCTGCATACCGCCATTCGTGGTTCTCACCATTTGCGCTTCGGCGTGTTGCCGCAACGCCAGATTCCCTGGGATGAGACGTTTCTCGGTTGGCTGGGTGCCGCCGGGCTGGAAGCGCTGGTGTTTCATCAGGCGCCGGGGGGGCACCTTTACCCACTTTAGCGCGGAACATTTCGGCGCGCTCGCCTGCACGCTGGAGCTGGGCAAAGCGTTGCCGTTAGGTCATAACGATCTCCGTCAGTTTGCGCCGACGTCTGCTGCACTGACTTGTTTACTGCCAGGGCAAATTGACCAGGCAGACGGCACTCCGCCAGTCCGCTACCGTGTGGTATCGCAGATCACCCGCCGCAGCGACGCGTTTGTGTTGCACATGGACAGCCAGACGCTCAACTTCACTCCGTTTACCGCAGGAACGCTGCTGGCGGAAGAGGGTGACGAGCGTTTTGTCGTCACCCATGACGTGGAGTACGTTTTATTTCCCAATCCCGGCGTGGCACTGGGATTACGTGCGGGTCTGATGCTGGAGAAGATAAACTGATTTATTTCCCGCAGTTGAAGGACTGCGGGTTTTATTTCATCGTGCGGCAGGGAATAAATCCGGATAATTCCTGGAAAGCTGCTTTATTTATCATCACTGCTCAGGTATAGTTCTTCATATTTCCTGCAAAATCATCAGGTTGTCATTTTTTCTTTCAACTCTTCGCAATAATTTCTTTTTTTCTCCACAATTGGCGAAAAAATGTTTTTTTACCCTTTCATTGTTTTACCGATGCTCTGACAAATTGACGATTAAGTCGTTAAAGTTAATCTCGTCAACACGGCACTGTACTTCTTCGGAGGTGACAAGAAAGCCGTAAAATAACTGAAAGGAAGGATAAAGATTATGCGTAAATTAACTGCACTGTTTGTAGCTTCAACTCTGGCACTGGGCGCTGCGAACCTGGCTCATGCAGCGGATACCACCACCGCCGCACCGGCAGACGCCAAACCGATGATGCAGCACAAAGGCAAATTCGGTCCACATCATGACATGATGTTTAAAGACCTCAATCTGACCGATGCGCAGAAACAACAGATCCGTGACATCATGAAAGGCCAGCGTGACCAGATGAAACGTCCGCCAGTTGAAGAACGCCGTGCAATGCACGACATCATCGCCAGCGATACCTTTGATAAAGCGAAGGCAGAAGCGCAGATTGCGAAGATGGAAGAGCAGCGCAAAGCCAACATGCTGGCGCACATGGAAACGCAGAATAAGATCTACAACATTCTGACCCCGGAACAGAAAAAGCAGTTTAATGCCAATTTTGAGAAGCGTCTGACAGAACGTCCGGCGCGTGACGGTAAAATGCCTGTGCCTGCTGAGTAATCGCTTAGCAGACCCATTCGAAGACCGCCGGTCTTGTCCATCCTCTCCACTGAGGCGATGGGCAGGATCGGCGGTTTTTTCTTTTTAAGGCCCTAAGGAAAATCATTGTATCTGCCGATAACAACGTTGTGCTTTATTGTGCCGCGCGATGCTTATCAGGAGCGAAGATGGAATACTTTGATATCCGCAAGATGCCGATCACTCTCTGGCGTAACGGCGCCGGGGAAACGCGTGAAATTTGCTGTTTTCCACCGGCGACTCGCGATTTTCACTGGCGTGCCAGCATTGCGTCTCTCGCCGGTAATGGCGAATTTTCGCTCTTTCCTGGTATTGAGCGGGTGATTACGTTGCTGGAAGGCAGCGAAGTGACGCTGGAAAGCCAGGGCGCGTTCAGCCACACCCTCAGGCAGCATCAACCATTTAGCTTTGCTGGCGAGCGCGTGGTGAAAGCGACGTTAACCGAAGGGCAGATGTCGATGGATTTTAATATCATGACCCGGCGCGACTCCTGTCAGGCAAACGTTCGGGTGGCCGATCGCACTTTCACCACCTTTGGCTCGCGTGGCGGCGTGGTGTTCGTGATTAGCGGCGCCTGGCAACTGGGCGATAAACTCCTGACTGCCGATCAGGGAGCCAGCTGGCACGACGGAAAGCATACGATTCGGCTACTGAAGAAAGAAGGAAAGCTGCTGTTTAGCGAGATCACCTGGCGTCAGGGACATTCCCCGGATTCAGTTCAATAATCTCACAGGCACCGGAAACAAGCGGCTTACAGAGAATTTTGTAACCGTCATGATCAAATCCCGCGGGGGGTTTGCACCAGGGTTGCTGCATCCTCCAGTGATTCCACCGCCCCCCAGCCATAGCCAGTTGTTAATGATGTGGTATTGCGTCATTTGCGCACGACTCTCTTTAAGCGCAATGGCGTTTTTCCACGGCCAGCAGATAACCCGCAGTTTTTCCAGCGATGCCAGTAAACGGGCGTCGTGCTCCTGCGGATGCTCTTTGCCACAGCAAACACCCGCGCAGCGTTTTAGTGCAGAGCGAAAACAGGCGCGATCACGGTTCAGTGGCTCAAGCCCCAGCCTCCCGTAACACAATTTCTGTTCATCAGCGAGTGACTGCAAAGCGGCAAGCGCGGCGCGGCGATTGGCAAAAAAGGCCGAACAGATCCGGTGCGTGGGAGAAATCAACGTCGCGGGAATAGACGACGTCTACCTTTCCCTCTGCGAGCTTTAGCGCACAGAGCTGGCGATTTCGGCGCAGACGTTTATTAAACAGCGGCTGCTGTTCCTTGATTAGACGAGCCTCGAGTAACAGCGCGCCGATTTCACCGGCAGTGCCGATCCAGGAAATCCGTCGGGACTGGCGCAGCATGGCGGCTTCTTCTGGCGTGCGTAAATGCGACAGTACCCGACTGCGGATATTGACACTTTTACCAATGTAGAGCGGCAGGGTGTCGCTGTCGCTGTGAAACAGATAAACACCGGGTACGGTCGGAAGTGACTCCAGGAAGGGGCGCAAGTGTTCGGGATATTCGTAAACTGCTGCTGCTTCAAACTCAAGACGAGGAACTGATTGACGCCGTGCCACTGTAAACTCCGGAAGCTGGTTATTCATCCAGTATAGCAGTGCGGTTACGATTAAAAAAAGAGGCGAAGCGGTCAATGGCGAGGTGAAGGCCGGATGGCGTTGCCACCCGGCCGGTTTGACTTTACTGCTTCCAGAAATCGTCAAAGACGGTAATCGGCGGGCGGCGCTTATGCTCCGTCTTCAGATACCAGCCTTCGATCGTTTTGGCGATAGCGGGATCGACCGGTTTACCTTCCAGATAGTCATCGATGTTTTCGTACGTGACGCCCAGCGCGGCCTCATCCGGCAGAGAAGGGCGATCGTCTTCCAGATCGGCGGTAGGGGCTTTTTTATAAAGGTGTTCCGGGCAACCTAATGCCGCCAGCAGTTGTTTACCCTGGCGCTTGTTGAGGCGAAACAGTGGGTTGATGTCCGTACCGCCGTCACCGTACTTGGTGAAGAATCCGGTGATGGCTTCCGCGGCATGATCGGTGCCAACCACCACACCGCTGGTCATGCCGGCGATGCTGTACTGCGCTTTCATGCGCTCACGGGCTTTTTCATTGCCGCGGACAAAATCACTCAGTTCGATCCCCGCTTCACGAAGAGCTTGTTCGCTTGCCAGCACTGAGGCTTTGATATTGACGGTCAGCACGCGGTCCGGCTGGATAAAAGCAAGGGCATCCTGACAGTCCTGCTCGTCGAACTGCACGCCATAGGGAAGGCGAACGGCAATAAATTGCAGCGCGTCATTCCCGGTCTCTTCGCGCAGTTCGCTAATTGCCATCTGGCATAGTTTGCCGGCCAGCGTTGAGTCCTGTCCGCCGCTGATGCCTAATACCAGGCTTTTCAGGAAGGGATAGCGTTGCAGATACGCTTTAAGGAAATCGACGCTACGGCGAATTTCCTCTTCTGGATTAATGTGCGGTTTTGCGCCAAGCGCTTTGATGATCTCGTGTTGCAGAGTCATTTACCCCCTCCCCAATCGTTAAAGAATAAAATCAAACAGTGATAAAGCTAACTGTTTGCAGTGAAAACGACAAGGGAGCACAGCCTGAATGGCGCTTAAAACGACATCCTGCCGCCTGAATGGAATCTGACGAAATATTCGCGTGCTAAGCGTTGGCTTGAAAAATGTCATAATGTATTCCAGGCTTATATAACACGCTGATAAACAAGAGGACGGAAAATGAACAAGAACATAGCAGGAATTTTAAGTGCAGCGGCGGTAATGACGATGCTGGCAGGATGTACGGCGTACGATCGTACCAAAGACCAATTTGTCCAGCCTGTGGTCAAAGATGTGAAAAAAGGCATGAGCCGTGCGCAGGTTGCACAGATTGCCGGGAAACCGTCGTCTGAGGTGAGCATGATCCACGCGCGTGGTACGTGCCAGACCTACATCCTGGGTCAACGTGATGGTAAAGCTGAAACCTATTTCGTGGCGCTCGATGACACTGGCCATGTGATCAACTCAGGCTATCAGAGCTGCGCTGAGTACGATACCGACCCGCAGGCAGCTAAGCAGTAATAACTGTCTACTGCCTGTACAGCTTAACGAACCGGCCACTGGCCGGTTTTTTTGTAACGAAGATGATCTTATTTATTGATGCGAATTATTTGCCCGAAGTGTGAGGGGAGTCATAACGCCAGGTCAATGAGAGACAATTTAGTGGGTCAAGGAAATACCATCAGCCTGTGCGATGCCGTATACTCATTTCAGACACAGAAATAAGTTTTCGGTTACGCAGGTTATCCAGAGCATAGAAGCAGGTAGAGACTTGCGACGTGTCTGGTTGACAGATAATCGCACATGAGGAAGGTCTTAATGGAAAAGAAACACATTTATCTGTTTTGCTCTGCGGGTATGTCTACCTCTTTGTTAGTGTCAAAGATGCGTGCGCAGGCGGAAAAGTATGAAGTCCCGGTTATTATTGAAGCATTCCCGGAAACGCTGGCTGGTGAAAAAGGACCCCATGCTGACGTCGTATTATTAGGTCCACAAATTGCTTATATGTTGCCCGAAATTCAGCGTTTGTTACCCAACAAGCCTGTTGAAGTGATTGACTCGCTGCTGTATGGCAAAGTCGATGGTTTAGGCGTGCTTAAGGCTGCGGTTGCAGCAATTAAAAAAAGCCGCTGCAAATTAATATTTTAAATTTTCCCGTCAAAGAGTTATTTCATCTACATATACCGCAATAATTAATTGCGGTTTTTAAGGGTATTTTTCTATGAGTAACGTCATTGCTTCACTTGAAAAGGTACTCCTTCCTTTTGCGGTCAAAATAGGAAAGCAGCCACACGTTAATGCAATCAAAAACGGTTTTATTCGTTTAATGCCATTAACCCTCGCGGGGGGCCATGTTTGTATTAATTAATAACGTTTTCCTGAGCTTTGGGGAGGGGTCGTTTTTTTATTCCCTCGGTGTTCGGCTGGATGCTTCTACTATTGAAAACCTCAATAGTCTGAAAGGTATCGGCGGAAACGTCTATAACGGTACGCTGGGCATTATGTCACTGATGGCGCCATTCTTTATCGGGATGGCGCTGGCGGAAGAGCGCAAAGTCGACGCCCTGGCGGCCGGTCTGTTATCGGTCGCGGCCTTTATGACCGTCACGCCTTATAGCGTGGGCGAAGCTTATGCGGTAGGGGCGAACTGGCTGGGCGGCGCGAATATCATCTCCGGTATTATTATCGGTCTGGTTGTCGCGGAAATGTTTACCTTTATTGTCCGTCGCAACTGGGTCATTAAATTACCCGATAGCGTACCGGCATCCGTTTCTCGTTCATTCTCAGCACTGATTCCTGGCTTTATTATCCTCTCCATCATGGGGATCATCGCCTGGGCGCTGACGACCTGGGGAACTAACTTCCACCAGATCATTATGGACACCATTTCTACACCGCTGGCCTCGCTGGGCAGTGTCGTTGGCTGGGCGTACGTGCTTTTTGTTCCGCTGCTGTGGTTCTTTGGTATTCATGGTTCCCTGGCGCTGACGGCGCTCGACAGCGGCATCATGACGCCCTGGGCGCTGGAAAACATCTCCATCTATCAACAGTACGGTTCGGTGGATGCTGCACTGGCTGCCGGTAAGACGTTCCACGTCTGGGCGAAGCCGATGCTCGACTCCTTTATCTTCCTCGGCGGCAGTGGTGCAACGTTGGGTCTGATCCTTGCCATCTTTATCGCCTCTCGTCGTGCGGATTACCGTCAGGTGGCCAAAATGGCACTGCCACCCGGAATCTTCCAGATTAACGAACCGATTATGTTTGGTCTGCCTATTATCATGAACCCGGTGATGTTCATTCCGTTCATCCTGGTACAACCCATCCTGGCCGCGATTACGCTGACTGCCTACTACCTGGGCATCATCCCGCCGATTACCAACATCGCGCCGTGGACCATGCCAACCGGGCTGGGGGGCCTTCTTTAATACCAACGGCAGTATTGCAGCGCTGCTGGTCGCGTTGTTCAACTTAGGGGTTGCGACGCTGATTTACCTGCCGTTCGTGGTCGTTGCGAACAATGCGCAGAATGTTATTGACGAAGAAGAGAGCGAAGAAGATATCGCTAACGCACTGAAATTCTAAGTTTAACCCGGCATGTGGCAACGCATGCCGGGCCGTCGAAGAGGAATGATTTATGATGGATCTCGATAATATTACCGATACGCAGTCCGAAGCCGAAGAGCTCGAAGAAGTGGTGATGGGGCTAATCATCAACTCCGGGCAGGCACGTAGTCTGGCCTATGCAGCGCTAAAGCAGGCGAAGCAGGGTGACTTTGACGCGGCGAAAACGATGATGGAGCAGTCGCGCATGGCGCTTAACGAAGCGCATCTGGTGCAGACGAAACTGATTGAAGGCGATCAGGGTGAAGGTAAAATGAAAGTCAGTCTGGTGCTTGTTCATGCGCAGGATCACCTGATGACGTCAATGCTGGCACGCGAGCTGGTGGCAGAGTTGATTGAGCTTCATGAGAAGCTGAAATAGTAAGGAGATGATGATGCAACACCAGGCGAGCGCACCGGAAATCACCATTGCCCGTGAACAGCAGTTGTTTAACGGTAAAAATTTCCATGTCTTTATTTACAACAAGACAGAGAGCGCCTGTGGCCTGCATCAGCATGATTACTACGAGTTTACGCTGGTACTAACGGGTCGCTATTACCAGGAGATTAACGGTAAACGCGTGCTGCTGGAACGGGGGGGACTTTGTGTTTGTTCCGCTCGGTTCGCACCATCAGAGCTTCTATGAGTTCGGCTCGACGCGCATTCTCAACGTTGGCATCAGTAAACGTTTTTTTGAACAGCACTACAGCCCGCTCATGCCGTTCTGTTTCGTGGCATCGCAGGTCTATCGCACCAACAGCGCATTTTTAACCTATGTCGAGACGGTTATCGCATCGCTCAATTTTCGTGATACCGGGCTGGAAGAGTTTGTGGAAGTGGTCACCTTCTACATTATCAACCGCCTGCGCCATTATCGTGAAGAACAGGTTCTGGATGATATTCCGCAGTGGCTGAAAGCCACCGTGGAAACTATGCATAATAAAGCGCAGTTTGGTGAAAATGCGCTGGAAAATATGGTTTCCCTGTCGGCAAAATCTCAGGAATATCTGACGCGAGCGACCCAGCGTTATTACAGAAAAACGCCGATGCAGTTAATTAATGAAATTCGCATTAATTTCGCCAAGAAACAGCTGGAGATGACAAACTACTCCGTCACGGATATTGCGTATGAAGCGGGATACAGTAGTCCAAGCCTGTTTATTAAGACGTTTAAAAAAAATGACGTCATTTACACCCAATAGCTACAGAAAAAAACTCACGCAATATAACCAGTAGTTTTTTACTCAACAACCAGGTTTACGCTTGCCCATTATAGACGCGGGACGCCCGCGTCATACCTGACAGAAGGGCAGAGCATCATTCACGCCAGTGTTAAGCACTGAAGGGAGAAACGATGAGCCAGAAATTAAAAGTCGTCACTATTGGTGGCGGGAGCAGCTACACCCCGGAATTGCTGGAAGGCTTTATTAAGCGCTATCACGAATTGCCGGTTTCCGAATTGTGGCTGGTTGACGTTGAAGGCGGTGAAAAGAAACTGGATATTATTTATCAACTTTGCCAGCGCATGATCGAAAAAGCGGGCGTGCCGATGAAGGTGTTTAAAACCCTGGACCGCCGCGAAGCATTGAAAGATGCCGATTTCGTGACCACACAACTGCGTGTTGGCCAGTTGAAAGCTCGCGAGCTGGATGAGCGTATTCCGCTGAGCCACGGCTATCTGGGCCAGGAAACCAATGGTGCCGGTGGTCTGTTCAAAGGGCTGCGCACCATTCCGGTAATTTTTGACATCATTAAAGATGTGGAAGAACTGTGCCCGAATGCCTGGGTGATCAACTTTACCAACCCGGCGGGCATGGTGACTGAGGCGGTCTATCGTCATACGAACTTCAAACGCTTTATTGGCGTATGCAACATCCCGGTGGGCATGAAAATGTTTATCCACGATGTGCTGGCGCTGAAAGAGAGTGACGATTTATCGATCGACCTGTTTGGCCTCAACCACATGGTGTTCATCAAAGATGTGATCGTCAATGGCCAGTCACGCTTTGCTGAACTGCTGGACGGCGTGGCTTCGGGTCAGCTCAAGGCGTCTACGGTGAAAAACATTTTCGATCTGCCGTTCAGCGAAGGGCTGATTCGTTCACTGAATCTGTTGCCATGCTCGTATCTGCTGTATTACTTCAAGCAAAAAGAGATGCTGGCGATTGAGATGGGTGAATACTACAAGGGCGGCGCACGGGCGCAGGTCGTGCAACAGGTTGAGAAACAACTGTTCGATCTGTATAAAAACCCGGAACTCAACGTTAAGCCGAAGGAGCTGGAACAGCGCGGAGGGGCGTACTACTCTGACGCCGCCTGTGAAGTCATTAATGCGATTTTCAATGACAAGCAGACCGAGCATTACGTCAACATTCCGCATCACGGCCACGTCGATAATATTCCGGCTGACTGGGCGGTGGAAATGACCTGTACGCTGGGCCGCGACGGGGCAACGCCGACGCCGCGTATCACTCATTTTGATGAGAAAGTGTTGGGTTTAATCTATACCATCAAAGGCTTTGAAGTGGCGGCCAGCAACGCGGCGCTGAGCGGCGAGTTTAACGATGTGCTGCTGGCGCTGAACCTGAGCCCGCTGGTGCATTCGGACCGCGATGCTGAAAGTCTGGCGCGTGAGCTGATTCTGGCGCACGAGAAGTGGCTGCCGAACTTTGCCCAGTGCATTGCGAAGCTGAAAGGCGCACAACACTAAAAGAGGCTGGCTATGGAACGCTTATTGATAGTAAATGCGGACGATTTTGGCCTGAGCAAAGGGCAAAACTACGGCATCGTCGAGGCCTGCCGCCACGGCGTGGTAACCTCGACCACGGCGCTGGTAAACGGTGAAGCCATTGAGCATGCGGTCACCTTAAGCCGCGATCTGCCAACGCTTGCGGTGGGTATGCATTTTGTTCTGACGTTAGGTAAACCGCTGACCGCGATGCCGGGGTTAACCCGCGAAGGACGTCTGGGAAAATGGATCTGGCAGATGGCAGAAGACGATACGCTGCCGCTGGACGAAATCGCCCGTGAACTTGCCTGTCAGTACCAGCGTTTCATCGACCTGTTCGGGCGGGAGCCGACGCATCTGGATAGCCATCACCATGTGCATATGTTCCCGCAGATCTTCCCTCTCGTTGCCCGTTTCGCCGCCGAGCGCAATATTGCGTTGCGTATTGACCGTCAGCCGGCATTGCAGGCTGAGAAACTTCCGCAGACGCTGCGCAGCTCGCAAGGGTTCAGCAGTGAGTTTTACGGAGAAGAAATTACGGAAGCGTTGTTTTTGCATGTTCTCGACGAATCCGTAAAGCGTGGAGAGTCCTCACTGGAAGTCATGTGTCACCCGGCGTTTATCGACAATGTAATCCGTCAGAGCGCCTATTGTTACCCCCGTTTGACTGAACTGGACGTGCTGACGTCGGCATCGCTTAAATATGCGATCGCTGAACGTGGTTACCGTCTGGGCAGTTTTCTTGATGTCTGACTCCTGAGTTTGCGGCGCACGGGTGCGCCGCATTTTTTTACCAGGACCCGCCTTAAGCTGGTACGTTCGGGATTTTCGGTGTGCGTGACCAGACGCGATGGGCAGCCATTAGCGTGAACAATTCATCCATAAAATGGTTGTCCGCGCTGTCCGCTTCAACCACGCCTTCTTCCCCCTGACTCTCTACGTTCAGTACCGCTTTAAAGCGTCGGGCATCACCCGCGAGGGCAATGGGTTTAAGGTGCTTATACGCCTCCAGCAGGTAGTAACGAGCGTCACCGCTGTCTTCGATATCGGCGATATCGCCACACGGCACAATTACCGCATCCACCGTAAGCGAAGGCGCTCCGGCAAAGGTGGCGGCAATGGTGAGCGTTGAACCATCATCGGCAACCACTTCGCCCATTCGCGAATAGAGCAATTTCGCATGGACACCCTTTGCCTTAAGCGCCTGGAGTATAGAAAGCAGATCGGCGGATTTCACCTTGTCGTTAAGCAAAATCCCGACCACGCGACCTTTGATATCGCCGTCCGGCACGGCATAGAGGCTAAGCGAAGGATCTTTGTTCAGTCCGTTGACCTCTGGCGGCGGCGCAATTTGTGTCTGTTCATCGGTTAACGTGATGCCGAGATTTTTCCCGACCGCCTGTGCGAGCTTAATGTCGATATGCGCCAGCTGATCGACCACTCGTTCGCGAATGTAAGCACGGACCACTTTACTCAGCTCAAAGCTGAAGGCATCAATAATATGCAACTGCTCAACGGGCGTCTGGCTAAGCCAGAACAGGCGAGGGTGAGCATAATATTCGCCGAACGAAGGGCTGCGCTCGCGGACTTTATTACCATCCACGCGCTCCTGATAAGACTCAAAGCCACCGCGCTTCGGCCCCGGCGGCGTTTCGCGCGGCCAGTTGTCGTTAATCGAGTTGGGTTCGTAATTCGCCGGGTTAGTATCAATATCCTGGCGGTGCATGCCGTCGCGCTGGAAATTGTGATACGGGCACGTCGGGCGATTGATTGGGATTTCGTGGAAGTTAGGCCCACCAAGACGGCTAATCTGCGTATCGGTATACGAGAACAGACGCCCCTGCAGCAGCGGATCGTTAGTGAAATCAATACCGGGGACGATATGACCCGGGTGGAAGGCAGCCTGTTCGTTCTCGGCGAAGAAGTTGTCAGGGTTACGGTTTAGCACCATTTTGCCGACACGTTGTACCGGAACCAGCGCTTCCGGGATGAGCTTGGTGGGATCCAGCAGGTCGAAGTCGAACTTAAATTCATCTTCCTCCGGGATAAGCTGTAAACCCAGCTCATATTCCGGGAAGTCACCGGCTTCAATCGCCTCCCACAACTCCCTGCGATGGAAGTCCGGGTCACGACCGGTCAACTTTTGGGCTTCATCCCACACCAGAGACGCTTTGCCCGCCAGCGGTTTCCAGTGAAAACGAACGAAGGTGGCTTTGCCTTCAGCGTTAATCAGGCGGAACGTATGGATACCGAAACCTTCCATCGTGCGATAACTGCGTGGGATACCACGATCGGACATCGCCCACATGACGTTGTGCAGGGTTTCTGGTTGTAGCGAGACGTAATCCCAGAAGGTATCATGCGCGCTTTGTCCCTGAGGGATGGCCCAGTGCGGCTCCGGTTTTACGGCGTGGACGAAATCAGGAAACTTGTGCGCATCCTGAATAAAAAAGATCGGGGTGTTATTGCCAACCAGATCAAAAATCCCTTCCTCGGTGTAAAACTTGGTGGCAAAACCACGGATGTCACGCACTGTATCCGCCGAACCCGCGCCGCCCTGAACGGTAGAGAAGCGTACGAAAACCGGCGTAATTTTATCCGGGTCACAGAGAAAATCGGCTTTGGTGATATCGCTCAGATTTTTATAGGGCTGGAAATAGCCGTGGGCTGCAGAGCCGCGCGCATGGACGATCCTCTCAGGAATGCGCTCATGGTCAAAATGGGTGATTTTTTCACGCAGGATGAAGTCTTCAAGCAGCGTCGGACCACGGCTGCCCGCACGCAATGAATTCTGATCGTCAGCAATGCGTACGCCCTGATTAGTGGTGAGCGCAAAATTTTCGCTGCCCTTGCGTACCGTTTCCAGATCGCTCAGCTTTTTTATTACCGGTCTCCGGGGCTTTCAGACTGCCGGGCGCTGTGGGTTGCGCGCCTGGAGGCGTCGGTTCAGGTGTAGGGCGGTGTGACCCATCGTCAGGCGCCAGAGAGTCCAGACCAGGTTTTGCTTCACGCTGATCGTGTACCGGTGATTGATGCGGATGGGGATTTTTCTCGCTATGCGACATTGAACTCGTCTCCTTTTTTCATTGCTGAAAGGGTCGTTGCTTTTGTCAAAACCCTCTAACTATAGTCCACACGCGTGATCCCGCCGGGCAGAATGCGGATGACGATGTCGGCAGACAGCGCAAAGCGCACGGCCAGAGCAGGACGGGCGGGGGGTAAAATCGGCTAAGATAGTTCTTTTCTGATTTTTGAATTTGTCTTAGTGAAGCTATTAATGATGAAACCTCTTCGCCAACAAAATCGCCCGGTTATTAGCTATGTTCCGCGTGTTGAACCTGCACCGCCCGAACATGCGATAAAAATGGACGCGTTTCGTGACGTGTGGATCTTGCGCGGGAAATATGTCGCGTTTGTCTTAATGGGGGGAGTCGTTCAGGCGTTCGCCAGTGTTCAGCGAGGCGGAATCGGCCCAGCGTTGGGCAAATCAGATTCGTCAGGAAAACGAAATAGCAGATTAATTCCGACATAAAAAAACCGCCCTGATGGAATAGCCTCGCCCCGGGAGACAACTTCTGCCCCCACGGCGAGGTCTGTCCATGCTTCCCGTTAATCCTCCTCCTGGTGCTCAAACTTCCAGAACAGAGCGCTCTCAGGGCTCAGAGGCTCTCCACTTCACCATTATCTCTGTTACCTAATCGGGGGGCCAGAAAGGCCGGACGTTTGAAACAAAAGCGCACTATGCCGCGCAAGCAGTGTGGTACATAAAATAATCTATACAAAGTGTATAAAATAATACATAGTGTATTAAACATGACGCGCAGGAGAGCCGTATATGCACCCGGATATCACATTAAACTCAACGTCCTGTGGACTTCCCCCCCGCGGGTCACTACTCGGCGAGCGTGACAGCAGGGGGGATTTGTTTTTATCTCAGGACAACTGCCCGTTACCCGGCTCGGTGAGAAAAAGGCGGAGGCCTCTTTTGACGAACAGACCAGACTCGTTCTGGCAAATATTGATGCCTGCCTGGAAGGCGCTGGCGTATCCCGTCAGCATCTGGTTTCTGTCCGTGTCTATGTGACAGATATCAGTCTCTGGCCGACGTTTAATGAAATCTACGCCGAATGGATTGGTGATTTCCGTCCATCTCGTGTCGTTGCAGGGGTTGCAGAGCTGCATTACGGCTCTGCCTTAGAAGTGGAAGCTATCGCGCTGGCGCAATAAGCCCGACGCTTAACGTTATACAGGTGAAAATATGACTGAGACGACACGCCCGGAATATGCTGATATTGCCGCTGCCGCCGAACGCATTGAAGGATATGCAAACAAGACGCCGGTGATGACCTCCCGGACCGTCAATGAGGCGTTTGGCGCCGAGGTTTTCTTTAAATGTGAAAACTTCCAGCGTATGGGGGCCTTTAAGTTTCGCGGGGCGATGAATGCGTTACGCCAGTTTACGCCGGAACAGCGGGCTGCTGGTGTGGTGACATTTTCTTCCGGAAATCATGCCCAGGCGATAGCGCTGTCAGCAAAATTGTTGGGTATTCCGGCGACCATCATCATGCCCCATGATGCGCCAGCTGCGAAAGTGGCGGCGACCAAAGGATATGGCGGCAACGTTGTGATGTACGATCGCTATACGGAAGATCGTGAACAGATTGGCCGCGAACTGGCTGAAAAACAAGGCTTGACGCTCATCCCTCCTTACGATCATCCCCATGTTATCGCCGGTCAGGGCACTGCAACCAAGGAGTTAATTGAAGAGGTTGGCTCACTGGATGTTCTTTTTGTCTGCCTGGGTGGCGGTGGGTTGCTTTCTGGTTCAGCGCTGGCCGCCCGGCAACTCTCGCCAGATTGCATTGTTTATGGCGTGGAACCTGAAGCCGGTAATGACGGACAGCAGTCTTTCAGAAGTGGCAAAATCGTTCACATCGATACGCCAGAAACCATCGCTGATGGTGCACAGACGCAACATCTGGGGCACTATACATTCCCTCTGATTCAAAAATACGTGAATGACATTCTGACCGTTTCAGACGATGAATTAATTGCCGCGATGACGTTTATGGCCGAGCGTATGAAAATTGTCGTGGAACCCACCGGCTGTCTTGGTTTTGCCGCGGCAAGGGCGAGAAAAGCAGAACTCCGTGGGAAGAAAGTCGGCATTATCATCAGCGGCGGCAATGTGGATATCGCGCGCTACGCTGAATTCCTGGCCAGGAAAGCCGTCTCGTGAGGCTGTAAACGGAGAGCAATAATGACAACGGGCATCACTGTGGGAGACCGGCATGCCAAAAAACGACGAGAATTCGCTTCTCAGCCAACTTGACACGATCGCGAAGGGATTAAGCGAAACGTTTTCTCCCTTTTGCGAAGTCGTTGTGCATGACCTCCAGGATCCTGAGCACGCGATTATGTCGATACATAATAATTTATCCGGACGTGAGGTTGGGCAACCGGCCACGGAACTCGGGCTGGCAAGGATTGCGTCTTCTGATTTCCCTGAAATTATTGCGAACTACGGCAATGAGTTTGCCGATGGACGTCCGGTAAAAAGTACGTCCATTGGGATTAAAAATGAAAAGGGCAAATACGTTGCAGCGTTATGCCTTAATGTCGATATGACGCTTTTCCGGGGGATGCAGAGCGCGCTGGCGCGTTTTACCGAAACAGCGAGCTCACCGGTGCGTGAACATCTTGACCCCGGGAGTACGGAAGTTATTCGCCAGCGAATCGATGATTTTGCCGCAAAGCGCGCCACCACGGCGCGCGCACTTAAAATGGAAGACAGAAAGATTCTGATCCAACAGTTACGCAAAGAAGGGCTGCTCAATGTCCGTAAATCTATGGATACGGTGGCGCAATATTTAGGCGTCTCTCGGGCGACAGCCTATCTTTATGCGCGACAGTCCGGGTGAATACGCTGGTGTGCAATATATCATCTCCTATTTATTGTCCTGCATGAATAATGAGCAAACGAACGGTCGTAATAAGGGAAAGTCATCCACACCTATTGCAGGGGTAATTTGAGTTATGTATTATCTCGCCCGCTTCTGATAATGAGTAGATTCTCAATCAGAAATAAAAACCGACAGACCGCCATTAGCTCATCTGGAAGAGCGAACGACTTTTGTTGTAGGGAACGGGGTTCGAGGCCTCGATGGCGGCCCAAATTTGAAGGCCCGGACGTTTGTCCGGGCTTTTTTGCATCTTATTCTGTTTGCGTCACAATCTTCGCGGCGGCGGCCAGAACATCTTTACGCCCTTTGGCATCCTGCTGCGGCTGTGTAAAGTAGGTGACGAGGATCAGCGGCGCACGACCTTCGGGCCAGATCACCGCGATATCATTGGTTGTGCCATAGTCGCCGCCTCCGGTTTTATCGCCAACCACCCAGTTTTCAGGCAGTCCGGCACGAATACTTTGCCCACCGGTCGTGTTGCCTTTCAACCACGCAACCAGCTGCGCGCGCTGTGCATCTGCCAGCGCATCGCCCAGCGTCAGCTTGCGCAGGCTTTGCGCCATCGCCAGCGGTGATGTGGTATCTCGCTCATCACCAGGGAGAGCGGTGTTGAGTTCAGGTTCTGTTCGATCCAGACGAAAGGTGGTGTCGCCAATTGAGCGGGCAAAGGCCGTAACGTTGCTGGTTCCGCCCAGATGCTCAAGCAATTTATTCATTGCCGTATTATCGCTGTATTGCAGTGCGGCTGCGCTTAATTCCGCCAGGGTCATCTCTTTATTGACGTATTTTTCCGTCACCGGATTCCAGTTCGTCAGATCGGAATTTTTGATGGTCATTTTCTGCTGCAAAATATCATGCCGGGTTTCACTTTGTTTTAATACCGCAGCGGCGACCATCGTTTTACTGGTACTGCACATAGGAAAGCGTTCGTTACCACGATAAAGGATTTGCGAACGATCGGCGGTATTAATCAGCGCAACGCCCAGTCGACCACCTGATTGTTTTTCTAATGCAGCCAGCTTTTGTTGAACGGGGGTGAAGTCTCCCTTATCACGAGCCAAAAGCGGTGAACTAACGGTAAAGCAAGCGAGCAGAATGGGAAGTAGTACAATCTGATGGAGTCGTTTTTTTTAGCATAAGTCACTACCTTAATAATCAGTAAATTAATAAACGCATGCACTTTATTTTTCCCACTCAGACGGACAAAAAAAGAAAGAGAGTTAAAGGCGCATGATATGTCTGAGATGCCAGAACTATCCGCTCTCGGCGCTTGCTTAACAAGCGAGAAGAATTTACCCTGGGTTAAAGAAAAACTTATGAGTCTTTATTATGCGCTCTAATCTTCCGCTTAATGCCCTACGGGCCTTTGAGGCTTCGGCTCGCCATTTGAGTTTCACTCGTGCGGCACTGGAACTTTGTGTCACGCAGGCCGCCGTCAGCCAGCAGGTGCGTATTCTGGAAGATCGCCTGAACAGAGTGCTGTTTAAACGTCTCCCCAGAGGGCTGGAGATGACGGATGAGGCGCAGGCGCTGTTTGCCGTCCTGACCGACGCTTTTAGCCAAATCGACACTATTTTCCGTCAGTTTGAGGGCGGGGAGTATCGTGAAGTGCTTACGGTCGCTGCGGTCGGTACTTTTGCCGTTGGCTGGTTACTGCCGCGTATTGAGCAATTCCGCCAGGCGCATCCGTTCGTTGAGTTACGCTTGCGCACAAATAACAATGTTGTGAATCTGGCGGCAGAGGGGCTGGATTTCGCCATTCGCTTTGGCAGCGGCCAGTGGCCTGCAACCCATAACGAAATATTGTGTGATGCCCCGCTGACCGTCCTGTGTACGCCAGAGACCGCGCAACGGCTTAATCATCCAGCCGATCTCCTGCAAGAGAATCTTCTGCGTTCATATCGGGCAGATGAGTGGGATAGCTGGTTTGCGGCTGCTGGCGTGTCGGCAGAGCGGATCAATGGCGCCGTTTTTGATTCCTCACGCCTGATGATTGAAACGGTCATTCATACCGGCGGCGCGGCACTGGTTCCGGCAATGATGTTTGCCAGAGAACTAACGGCCGGACTACTCGTTCGCCCCTTCGCGATTGAGATCAATATGGGCAGTTACTGGCTCACACACCTGAAGTCAAAACCGATGACACCCGCGATGGATATTTTCCGCGACTGGATCGTGAAAATGACATGAACGGGAGCCAGCAGGCTCCCGTTTGCGGCTCAGCGAACGACCAGAACCGGACAGTGCGCGTGGCGCACGACGGCTGCGGCGGTAGAACCCAGCAGGTATGTAGAGATCCCGGGCCGGTGTGATGCGATGATCACCAGGTCAGCACTGACGGAATCCGCCAGTTTCAGGATCTGATCTTTAGGGGGGGCCGTATACCACATGCTGCTGTACCCGACCTTCAGGGATATCGAATTGTTTCACAATCTCGTTGAGTTTTTGCGATGCTTTCGTCTGCAGCCCATTTTTATCCGGGAGTTCGCCAGAGTAAGCGAGCCCCAGGGAGGCATAAAAGGGGACTGAGGGAATGACCGCCAGGAAATGGACTTTCGCCGTTTTGGCGTGGGTTTTAACCTGAGGAATAAGCTGCCGGGTGAGATCGGCTTCTGAGATATCAATGGGTACCAGAACAGAACGATACATAGTCATTACCTCCTGTTTTTTGTCTCCGGTTTTAGTATATCGAATCTCTTTTTTTGCATAAAAAAGTGACCAGATCAAGTTTCCTTCATTTACGTCAACGGTGTTGAATAAATTGTATTGTTATAATATAACATTTCATCTTATTCATCTGATTGAGGGTACGACGTTGGCAATTCATTGGAAAAAATTATCTGTTTCTCTGGGAATGTTGTGGTTTAGCAGTTATGCCTTCGCCCATGGCGATCACGCGCATGGCGTGCCGTTGACGGAGATGGAACAGAAAGCGGCGGAAGGCGAATTTGCAGATAGCAATGTTAAGGACAGAGCGCTTACCGACTGGGATGGTATGTGGCAATCCGTATATCCGTATCTGGTGAGCGGCGAGCTGGATCCGGTTTTTAAACAGAAGGCAGAAAAGGGTAAGGGCAAAACGGCAGAGGAGGTGAAAGCCTATTACCGGAAAGGCTATGCGACGGACGTTGATACCATTGGCATCGAAAATGGCGTGATGGAGTTTCATACTGGTAAGCAGGTGGCCTCCTGCCAGTATGACTACGCCGGGTACAAGATCCTGACCTACACCTCAGGTAAAAAAAGGAGTGCGTTATCTGTTTGAATGCAAAGACGCAAACAGTAAAGCACCGAAATTTGTGCAGTTCAGCGATCATATCATTGCGCCGCGGGCGTCGGCCCACTTCCATATTTTTATGGGCAATACCTCACAACAGGCACTACTGGAAGAAATGGACAACTGGCCAACCTACTATCCTTATCAGCTCAAGGCGCAGGCCGTGGTGGACGAAATGCTGCACCACTAAATTCAGGCTCAGCCCGCTGCTTGTCGGCGGGCTTCCTGTCGCGCTAAGGTGCCTCCTGGCAGAAATGATATGTTGACGGTGAGGCAATGATATTGAGGATTGCAGATACCCTTCGGGAACAACTGGAAAAGGTGAAAGCCATCATTGAACGGATCCTTGAAGAGGATCTGTTGGCCATTCATTTGTACGGTTCTGCCGTTGAGGGTGGGTTAAAACCGCACAGCGATATTGATTTGCTGGTCACCACGCGTGTGCCGCTGACGACGGCAAAGCGAGAAGCGCTGATGCAGGAACTCCTGTCGGTGTCAGCCTGGCCAGGTACGTCGACGCTCTGGCGGGCGCTTGAGGTGACGGTTGTGGTGCATGCTGATGTGGTACCCTGGCGTTTTCCTCCCCGACGAGAAATGCAGTTTGGCGAGTGGTTACGCGAGGATATTCAGGCGGGGGAAGTATGAACCGGCACAGCAGGATAGCGATCTGGCGATTTTATTGACCCAGGCACGTAATGCCAGCATAGCCCTGACCGGCGAGCGCGCGGATTCGCTTTTTGAGCCGGTGCCGCAAAGCGACATTCGGGAGACCTTCCGTCAGACGCTGATGCTCTGGCAGGACAGCTGGGATTTGCAGGGCGACGAGCGCAATATCATGTTGACTCTGGCGCGCATCTGGTACAGCGTGGCGACAGGCGGTTTTACCGCGAAAGACCGCGCTGCTTACTGGTTAATGCCTTATCTCCCGGACGAACACGCTTCTCTACTTGCGACCGCACGGCTCGACTATCTGGGGCAGGTAAGCGTTGACTGGGCAAAGATTATGCCCGCCGTCTCGCGCTTTGTCTGCTATGCAAAAGCGAAAATAGCCGAACAGTTATCGCTCGTGGATAAGTGACATCCTGTTTCAGACATCGTGATTCCCGCAACAGGAAAATGGCTGATAATAAAAAAAGGCAGATCGCTCTGCCTTTTTTTTCCAGGAATTATCTCACTAAAGCGTTTATTTCGACTCTTCAGCTTCCGGCAAGGTAACGTTAAGTTCAAGAATGGAAATATCCCCGTCTTTTTGTTCAAGCTGAACGGTGACCATTTCCGGATCAATTTGTACGTACTTACAAATGACTTCAAGAATATCTTTACGTAACTGCGGTAAATAATGCGGCTCGGCGTCACTACGACGACGCTCGGCAACAATAATCTGTAATCGCTCTTTCGCGATGTTCGCTGTACTCTTTTTCCGCGAGAGAAAAAAATCCAGTAATGCCATAACTTATCCTCCGAACAGGCGTTTGAGGAAACCTTTCTTCTCTTCGTCAATGAAGCGGAAAGGACGTTCTTCTCCCAACAGACGGTCTACCGTATCGGCATACGCTTTACCTGCGTCTGCATTGATGTCCAGAATGACCGGTTCGCCCTGGTTAGAGGCGCGCAGAACAGACTGATCTTCCGGGATAACTCCGACGAGTTTAATGCGCAGGATCTCCAGCACATCTTCCATACTGAGCATGTCGCCACGGTTAACACGGCCTGGGTTGTAGCGCGTCAACAGCAGATGTTCTTTAATCGGATCTTCACCGTTTTCGGCACGGCGAGATTTAGACGCCAGAATCCCCAGGATACGGTCAGAGTCGCGTACCGAGGAGACTTCCGGGTTGGTGGTGATAATCGCTTCGTCGGCGAAATAGAGCGCCATCAGCGCGCCGGTTTCAATCCCCGCAGGGGAGTCGCAAACGATAAATTCGAAATCCATTGCTTTCAGATCGTCGAGAACTTTTGCAACGCCTTCGCGCGTTAATGCGTCTTTATCGCGAGTCTGAGAGGCCGGAAGAATGAAGAGATTCTCAGTACGCTTGTCCTTGATGAGCGCCTGATTGAGCGACGCATCGCCCTGAATGACGTTGACGAAATCATAAACAACCCGACGTTCACACCCCATGATCAGATCGAGGTTACGCAGGCCGATATCAAAATCAATAACGACAGTTTTCTTTCCCTTCTGGGCCAAACCAGTAGCGATGGCCGCGCTGGAGGTGGTTTTGCCAACGCCCCCCTTTACCCGAAGTAACTACAATAATGCGTGCCATAGAAATTCCTTGTTAAAAAGGGATCAATTCAACGGTTGAACTGTCAAAGCGTTATCTGCCAACTGCAGACGTGCCGCTTTGCCATAAAATTCTGCTGGGATTTTATCACTCAGCCAGTAAACACCTGCAATAGACACCAGCTCTGCCGTCAGATGGGTACAGAAAATTTGCGCATCACGGTCGCCACTTGCGCCCGCCAGTGCGCGGCCTCTCATCATGCCATAGACATGAATATTGCCATCGGCGATCAGCTCAGCGCCAGCACTGACGTGACTTGTAACAATCAGATCACATTGTGGTGCATAAATGCGTTGACCGGAACGAACCGGTATATCAATAAATCGCGTTTTTGTGACGGGAGTAGCGTTTTGCGCTACAGCGGCGGGAGTAACGGGTTCTGACGGCGCACAGCGGACCACTTTCTCTTTACCTTCAGTGAGTAAAGGAAGGCCCATCTGGTCGATTTCGGCTTTCAGTCGGGCATCTTTGCAACCGCTGACACCAATAATACGCAACCCCGTCGACGCCACGATCTTCTGCAACTGTGGCCAGTTCACCGGCGCATCAAGATTACTGACATTCACGACCACAGGAGCATGTTTTAAAAAAGCAGGAGCCTGAGCGATTTTGTCTTCTAACGCCTGACGAATAACCTCGGGTTCTGCTTCATGTAAATGAACCACTGATAAGGTGAAGCTACTGCCTTTAAGTTCGATGGGCGTGTTTGACATCCTGGCCTTACTCAATTTGCTATTTATCATCCCCGGTGTGGAGTGATATTCCGAAGTCCAGAAGGCATGTTATAGTCACTATTATATTGAGGCAAGTCGCCATCCGTTTAATTCAGAGTAAAAAGTATGTTTTGTGTGATCTACAGAAGTGCTAAGCGTGACCAGACCTATTTATATGTCGAAAAAAAAGACGATTTCTCACGTGTGCCTGAAGAACTGATGAAAGGATTTGGTCAGCCGCAGCTGGCAATGATATTGCCGCTGGATGGTAGCAAAAAAGTTAGTTAACGCCTCGCTGGATAAAGTTAAACAAGCCTTAACGGAGCAGGGATATTATTTACAACTGCCTCCGCCGCCCGAAGATTTATTGAAGCAACATCGTTTCAACGCCTCACAGAACAATCCAGAAACCGATAAATAAACGGTGCCCGGCGTCATGCCTGTCGGTGCCATTCCTGAAGTCGACGATGACAAATTAGGGGAAAATGAATGTATCAACATCATAACTGGCAGGGTGCGCTGCTTGACTACCCGGTAAGTAAAGTGGTGTGCGTGGGCAGCAATTACGCCAACCACATAAAAGAAATGGGCAGCGTCACGCCGGATGAGCCGGTGCTGTTTATCAAGCCGGAAACCGCCCTGTGCGATTTGCGCCAGCCGCTGGTCATTCCGACGGATATGGGCTCGGTGCACCATGAAGTCGAACTGGCGGTGCTCATCGGCGCAACGCTGCGTCAGGCGACCGAAGAACATGTGCGTAAGGCTATCGCCGGATATGGCGTGGCGCTCGATCTGACGTTACGTGATATCCAGGGCAAAATGAAGAAGGCCGGGCAGCCGTGGGAGAAAGCGAAAGGATTCGATAACTCATGCCCGCTGTCCGGGTTTATTCCAACTGCGGAATTTAACGGCGATCCGCAGGCGACCCCCCCTGGGGCTGACGGTCAATGGCGAGGTTCGCCAGCAGGGTACAACGGCGGATATGATCCATAAGATCGTCCCTTTAATCGCCTACATGAGCAAATTCTTTACGCTCAAAGCCGGCGATGTCGTGCTGACCGGCACGCCGGAAGGTGTCGGGCCGCTCGCCAGCGGCGACGAGCTGATGGTCAGTTTTAACGGTCACTCCCTGACGACCCGCGTCCTGTAACGCCTGCTTGCCGCCTTTTTTAGGCGGCAAAACTTGCATCAGCGTGCCAGACTGGTTATAAGGTGCAGCTTTATAGCAATGGCGGATACCCTGATGAGCGATTTACCTTTCTGGCAACGTAAAACCCTGGATGAAATGACCGATGCCGAGTGGGAGTCGTTATGTGATGGCTGCGGTCAGTGCTGCCTGCATAAACTGATGGACGAAGACACCGACGAAATTTACTTCACCAACGTCGCCTGCCGCCAGCTCAACATCAAAACCTGCCAGTGTCGCAATTACGAACGTCGGTTCGAGTACGAGCCTGACTGCATCAAGTTAACGCGTGATAACCTGCCGACCTTTGAATGGCTGCCAATGACCTGCGCCTATCGGCTGCTGGCGGAAGGGAAAGGGCTGCCGAAATGGCACCCGCTGCTGACGGGGTCGAAAGCGGCAATGCACGGCGAGCGAATTTCGGTACGTCATATTGCCGTGAAAGAGTCAGAAGTGCATGACTGGCAGGACCATATTTTAAACAAACCGTCATGGGCGGACTGAACTGCATGGTCTGATTTCAGGTTTACGGCAAAAAAAACGCTCCCGGCAGGGAGCGTGAGGGTGATGACAAACCTCATTACTATACTGGACAAGCAGAGATCACCTTATTTAAAACCAGGAAAATCAATTGATTGATTTTCGGCTGATAACCACAAAGAAGGAAAAACCACGTTTTATCCTTCTTTGTCAGCAGTTAGACGCTCCCGGCAGGGAGCGTCTGAGATTAGCGACCAAACAGATCGCGTCTTTTCGGTTTAAGCGGCTGAGCAATCAGCACCAGAACCGCGACGACCAGATAGGCCACGAAAATGCCCAATAGCCATTGCGGCATTTCCAGCGACAAGAATTCCCACTGACGCTCAGCGCAATCACCAGAGGCGACAAACACCTGCGGCAACCATTTGTCCAGCGGCAACCAGCTCGGGAAGCGCGCCATAAAATCACATGTCATGAACGGAGAAGGATGCAACTGGATCATGGTGTGTTCCCATGTCAGTTGCACACCGCGCCATGCGCTGTAAATCCAGATAATCAGCGCTACATAACGCAGCGGCGTTTTAGGCGCGATCGCACCCACCAGTCCGGCACCCATGATGCCAAACAGCGCACAGCGCTCATAAATGCACAGTACACACGGCTTAAGCAGCATAACGTGCTGAAACCACAGCGCGACAAGTTCAAGCGCCAGGGCAGTAAAAGCCATCAATAACCAGGCGCCGCGACCCCGTGAGCACTGGTTTAAATATCGCAACATAATCATTTCCCTGCAACATGCGTAGACACGGCAGTGTAAACCAATTCGATCACAGCGCCACCAGGAGAAACTTAAATATTGTGTAATTGGATAAATATCACGCAAAAAGGCAAACCGGGCAGTGAAATGCCCGGTAAGTTGTTATGAAAGTGTAGCTAACCAACCGGTTTGCATCATCCACTCGGTCATCGGCGTCAGGGTAAACTCAACGCACAGCAGACCGACCAGCGTCAGCACAATGGTATAGGGCAGCGCCATCCAGACCATCCGACCATAGGAGAGACGAATCAGCGGCGCCAGTGCGGAGGTGAGCAGGAACAGGAATGCCGCCTGACCGTTTGGCGTCGCGACGGACGGCAGGTTCGTCCCGGTGTTGATCGCAACGGCTAACAGCTCGTACTGCTGCAGGGAGATCGCGCCGCTTTCCATGGCCGCTTTGGCCTCGTTAATGTAGATAGTACCGACGAAGACATTGTCCGAGATTGACGAGAGCAGGCCGTTGAAGAGATAGAACAGCGTCAGCTGCGCGTGCTCTGATGCCTGCAACACATACTGAATAATCGGCGAAAAGAGATGCTGATCGATGATCACCGCGACAATGGAGAAAAAGACCGTCAGAAGCGCAGTGAATGGCAGAGATTCGGTGAACGCTTTGCCGATCGCATGCTCATCAGTCACGCCGGTCAGCGACGTGGCGAGGATAATCACAGAGAGGCCAATCAGACCCACTTCCGCCAGATGCAGCGCCAGGGCAATCACCAGCCAGACGCCGATTATCGCCTGCACAATCAGTTTGACTCTGTCCTGACGGGAACGCTGATGGCGGCTCTGATCGTCAAACTGCTGCAATACGTCACGCACTTTTTCCGGCAACGTTTCGCCGTAGCCAAACCAGCGCATTTTTTCCACCAGCACGCAGGTGAGCAGGCCACAAATCAGCACCGGAATGGTGACCGGGGACATCCGCAGGAAGAAATCACCGAAGTGCCAGCCAGCGGCTTTGGCAATAATCAGGTTCTGCGGTTCCCCCCACCATCGTCATCACACCACCCAGTGCGGTGCCGACCCCGGCATGCATCATCAGGCTACGCAGGAAGCCCCGGAACTGCTCAAGCACAGTTTTGTAGTGTTGATCAATATGGCTGTCATCCAGGATGTCGCTATCATCGCCGCGGGAAGAGGCCACGCGGTGATAAATGCCGTAGAATCCGACGGCGACGCTTATCACCACTGCGACCACGGTCAGCGCGTCCAGGAAGGCGGAGAGAAACGCCGCCGCCACACAAAACGCCAGCGACAGTAGGGTTTTGGAACGAATGCTCAGCAGCAGCCGGGTAAAGATAAACAGCAGTAACTGCTTCATGAAATAAATGCCCGCGACCATAAACATCAGCAGCAGCAAGACTTCAAGATTGTTTGCCACCTCTTCGCGAACGTGCGCGGCGCTGGTCATCCCAATAATAACCGCTTCGATGGCCAGCAAACCGCCCGGCAGCAGCGGGTAACACTTCAGGGCCATCGCCAGCGTGAAGATGAATTCGGCTACCAGCAGCCAGCCGGCGACAAACGGATTGATAATGAAAATCAGCGGGTTAACTATCAGGAAGATCAGTAGTGCGAGTTTGTACCAGTCAGGGGACTGACCTAAAAAAATTGCGCCAGATGGCACGGCCCCATGAGAGTTCCATTATGGTTTCCCTTACCTTATTTATTGAAATGATGTTTTTATGGTTAGCCACAAAGAGTAACGGTCAGTCTGAAAGCAGGCAAGCCTTTACCCCTCAACAGTTTGTGTTATCAAGAAAATGAAGCCTTGATCCCCTTTTTCTTCATTGCGTCTGCTATCGGGCGTGTAACCCGTCTGGTATGATGAGTGTAACTATGTTTTGCTGTGTAATGGAAATCTCACTATGGTCATTAAGGCGCAGAGCCCGGCGGGTTTCGCGGAAGAGTATATCATTGAAAGTATCTGGAATAACCGCTTCCCTCCTGGCACTATCCTGCCTGCAGAACGAGAACTCTCTGAGCTTATCGGAGTGACGCGTACCACGTTACGTGAAGTGCTGCAGCGTCTGGCGCGAGACGGTTGGTTGACTATTCAACATGGCAAACCGACGAAGGTGAATAACTTCTGGGAAACGTCCGGGCTTAATATTCTTGAAACGCTGGCGCGTCTCGATCATGAAAGCGTTCCGCAACTGATTGATAATCTGCTGTCGGTGCGCACCAACATCTCCACCATCTTCATTCGCACCGCGTTTCGTCAGCATCCCGATAAAGCGCAGGAAGTACTGGCGACCGCGCAGGAAGTGGCCGATCACGCCGATGCGTTTGCCGATCTTGATTACAACATTTTCCGTGGTCTGGCGTTTGCCTCCGGCAACCCGATTTATGGCCTGATCCTGAACGGGATGAAAGGGCTGTATACCCGCATTGGCCGTCACTACTTTGCCAATCCGGAAGCGCGTAGCCTGGCACTGGGTTTCTATCATAAACTGTCGCAACTGTGTCTGGAGGGCGCGCACGATCAGGTGTACGAAACGGTGCGTCGTTATGGACATGACAGTGGTGAAATCTGGCACAGAATGCAGAAAAACCTGCCTGGTGATTTAGCCATTCAGGGCCGCTAAAAATGGACCCCCCTCATCATGAGGGGGGTTCTTGTATTACAGGCTGTTCATCCTGGGAGGACAGCGCTCCAGCAGTTCTATGCTTCCGTCCTCGTTTTGCTGTTCCAGCATCACATCAAATCCCCACAGCCGATGCACATGCTTGAGCACCTCTTTGCGGCCTTTATCCAGCGGCGCGCGATTATGCGGGATATAGCGCAGGGTAAGGGAACGATCGCCCCGCAGATCCACGTTCCAGACCTGAATATTCGGCTCTACGTTGCTCAGATTGTATTGCGACGAGAGGCGGTTACGGATTTCACGGTAGCCTTCTTCGTTATGAATGGCGGAGATCTCCAGATAGTTATGGCGGTCGTCATCCAGCACCGTGAAGAGACGGAAATCACGCATCACCTTCGGCGACAGGAACTGGCTGATGAAACTCTCATCTTTGAAGTCACGCATGGCAAAATGCAGCGTTTCCAGCCAGTCGGAACCGGCGATATCCGGGAACCAGTATTTATCTTCTTCCGTCGGCGACTGGCAAATCCGCTTGATGTCCTGGAACATGGCGAAACCCAGCGCGTACGGGTTAATGCCGCTGTACCACGGGCTGTTGTAAGGCGGCTGAAACACCACATTGGTATGGCTGTGCAAAAACTCCAGCATAAAGCGTTCAGTGACTTTTCCTTCGTCATACAGGTGGTTCAGGATGGTGTAATGCCAGAAGGTGGCCCAGCCTTCGTTCATCACCTGCGTCTGTTTTTGCGGATAGAAATACTGGCTGACTTTGCGCACAATGCGCAGGATTTCACGCTGCCATGACTCCAGCAGCGGGGCATTTTTTTCCATAAAGTAAAGCAGGTTTTCCTGTGGCTCGGAAGGATAACGCCGCGCTTCGGCAATCGTCTTCTCTTCCTCTTTCTTTGGCAGCGTACGCCACAGCATGTTCACCTGGCTTTGCAGATACTCTTCGCGGCTCTGTTGGCGGGCCTTCTCTTCCTGCAACGAGATTTTCTGTGGGCGTTTATAGCGGTCAACGCCGTAGTTCATCAGCGCGTGGCAGGAGTCGAGCAATCGCTCAACCTCATCCACGCCGTATCGCTCTTCGCACTGGGTTATGTAGTTACGTGCGAAAATCAGGTAATCAACAATGGAACTGGCGTCCGTCCAGCTACGAAACAGATAGTTGTTTTTGAAGAAGGAGTTATGCCCATAACAGGCGTGCGCCATCACCAGCGCCTGCATGGTAATGGTGTTCTCCTCCATCAGATAGGCGATACACGGGTTAGAGTTGATGACAATCTCGTAGGCCAGTCCTTGCTGACCGTGCTTATACAGCCGTTCGGTCTCGATGAATTTTTTGCCAAACGACCAGTGAGGATAGTTAATCGGCATCCCGACGCTGGAGTAGGCATCCATCATCTGCTCGGAGGTGATGACCTCAATCTGGTGCGGGTAGGTGTCCAGTCTGTAGAGTTTTGCCACCCGGTCAATTTCTGCCAGATAGACATCCAGCAGATCAAACGTCCAGTCGGGTCCATCGCTCAACCGTGTGGTGTCCTTGTTCATGGAATCAATCGTAGCCATTCGCGCACCCTCATTGTTGGCGGCACTCTCTGTGTGGAGCACCTCATTTCAAGCATAGAACACCCGGTTAAAAACCGTGTCAGTGAAGAAATATTTTCTTTGGGATTTCCGCTGGTCAGCTCGCCAGATTTCGGGAATATGACGACATTTTATGCTGGATAAAAATAAGCCACAGCAGGAGATGCCAAAGCAGAGAGTTCAATGATCTGCCTGCTATCTGTGAAGTGTGTCACCATAAAAAAAGCCATATGTTGAATAATATTTTCAACTGAGTTATCAAGATGTAATTAGATGATTGTTCTTTTACTGTTAACGGAGTGGCTATGCGAGTTGTCATACTGGGAAGTGGCGTCGTTGGCGTGACCAGCGCCTGGTATCTGAGTCAGGCTGGACATGATGTCACCGTCATCGATCGTGAACCGGGTCCAGCGCTGGAGACCAGCGCGGCGAATGCGGGGCAGATCTCTCCGGGCTATGCCGCGCCCTGGGCAGCACCAGGTGTCCCGTTGAAAGCGATTAAATGGATGTTCCAGCGCCATGCGCCGTTGGCGGTTCGTCTGGACGGCACACAGTTCCAGTTGAAGTGGATGTGGCAAATGCTGCGCAACTGCGACACCAGCCACTATATGGAAAACAAAGGGCGGATGGTGCGTCTGGCGGAATACAGCCGTGACTGTCTGAAAGCGCTGCGTGCGTCGACGGGTATCCAGTATGAAGGGCGGCAGGGCGGCACATTGCAACTGTTTCGCACCGAACAGCAGTATGAGAATGCCACGCGCGACATCGCCGTACTGGAAGACGCCGGCGTGCCGTATCAGTTGCTGGAAGCCAGTCGACTGGCGGAGGTTGAGCCTGCGCTGGCGGAAGTGGCGCACAAACTGACCGGTGGCTTACGTCTGCCGAATGACGAAACCGGCGACTGCCAGCTCTTTACCCAGCGTCTGGCGCAAATGGCCGAACAGGCGGGCGTCAAATTCCGCTTTAATACGCCGGTGGATAAACTGCTCTGCGAAGGCGAGCAGATTTATGGCGTGAAATGCGGTGATGAAATCATCAAAGCGGATGCGTACGTGATGGCGATGGGATCTTATTCCACGGCGATGTTGAAAGGGATTGTTGATATCCCGGTCTATCCGCTGAAAGGTTATTCGCTGACGATTCCGGTAGCGGAAGAGGATGGCGCGCCGGTTTCGACTATTCTTGATGAAACTTACAAAATCGCTATTACCCGTTTTGATCAGCGTATCCGCGTAGGCGGCATGGCGGAAATTGTCGGTTTCAATACGGAATTACTTGAGCCTCGTCGGGAAACGCTTGAGATGGTGGTACGCGATCTCTACCCGCGTGGGGGGACATATTGAACAGGCGACGTTCTGGACCGGTCTGCGGCCGATGACGCCAGACGGAACGCCGGTCGTGGGGCGTACCCGCTTCAAAAATCTTTTGCTGAATACCGGACACGGAACGCTGGGATGGACGATGGCCTGTGGTTCAGGACAGTTGCTGAGCGATATTCTGTCGGGTCGCACGCCCGCCATTCCCTATGACGATCTGAGCGTGGCGCGTTACCGCGCAGACTTTACGCCTTCGCGTCCCCGGCATCTGCATGGCGCACATCACTAAGAAGGACGAGAAATGACCCGCCCTATACTGGCCAGCATTGACCTGCAGGCGATGAAACAAAACCTGAGCATTGTGCGTCAGGCCGCACCGGACGCCCGCGTCTGGTCTGTAGTGAAAGCCAATGCTTATGGACACGGCATAGAACGAATCTGGAGTGCGCTCGGTAGCACCGACGGTTTTGCTCTCCTCAATCTGGAAGAGGCAGTTACCCTGCGTGAGCGCGGCTGGAAAGGACCTGTCCTGATGCTGGAAGGTTTTTTTCACGCTGAAGATCTGGAACTGTACGATACCTGGCGTTTGACCACCTGCGTTCACAGTAACTGGCAACTCAAAGCGATTCAGAATGCAAAGCTAAAGGCGCCGCTGGATGTCTACGTGAAAGTCAACAGCGGCATGAACCGCCTTGGCTTTCTGCCGGATCGCCTGCAAACGGTCTGGCAGCAACTGCGCTCGATGCCGAACGTCGGTGAAATGACGTTGATGTCGCACTTCGCCGACGCCGAGCATCCTGACGGGATCAACAATGCAATGGCGCGTATCGAGCAGGCAGCGGAAGGGCTGGAATGCCGTCGTTCACTGTCAAACTCTGCGGCCACGCTGTGGCATCCCGATGCGCACTTTGACTGGGTACGACCTGGCATTATTCTCTATGGGGCTTCGCCGTCAGGTCAGTGGCGTGATATCGCCAATACGGGGCTAAAACCGGTGATGTCGCTCAGCAGTGAAATCATTGGCGTACAGACGCTGAAAGCGGGAGACCGCGTCGGTTATGGCGGGCGCTATACCGCCAGGGGCGAACAGCGTATTGGTATCGTGGCGGCGGGCTACGCGGACGGCTATCCACGCCATGCGCCGAGCGGTACGCCGGTACTGGTGGACGGTGTGCGCACTACAACCGTAGGGACGGTGTCGATGGATATGCTGGCGGTTGATTTGACGCCATGCCCGCAGGCAGGCATCGGAACGCCGGTAGAACTGTGGGGGGAAAGAGATCAAAATTGACGACGTGGCGCAATCAGCAGGAACGGTGGGTTATGAGCTGATGTGTTCACTGGCGCTGCGTGTGCCTGTTGTGATAGTGTAACTTAATGTATGTTGCCGGATGGCGACGCGATGCGCCTTATCCGGCCTACAGCAAACTCTACGCGGAGTCATCAGTAGGCCGCATAAGCGTAGCACCATCCGGCAGGGTCACTATTCTTCGTCTTCTTCCCCGGCGACGCGGACACCGACTTTACGCACCTGATTGTCCTCTTTTTCTGCGACCGTCCAGATCATGCCAGCAAATTCGACCTGGTCGCCAACAACCGGGGCGGCGCCCAGCAGTTGCTGAACAATTTCGCCCAGCGTTTGCTGCTTATCGCGATACTCTGCCCCATCTTCCAGACCATAAATCAGCGCCACATCGGCATACCTGGCACTGGCTTCCAGAATAAAGTCACCAAAGAAGCGCTGATCCAGTGCCACCGGAGGCGACTGGCTGAACAGCTTACCCAGTGCAGGGAGGTCACGTTCCCGGCCGATGACGCAGAGCACGTCGCCCTCACGCAGGCGGGTGCTGCCGGTAGGGTGAAACAGCTCGTTGTCACGAAACAGCGCCGCAATACGCGTTTCCTGGGGCATATGCAGATCGCGCAGCGCCGCGCCGACACACCATTTATCGGCGCTGAGCTGATAGATAAACTGCTCCCACGGATTGTCCGGATGAATATCCAGACCCACGCGTGAAACCGGCCAGCCGACGGGCGGAACCACCACCTTCGCTTTTTTCGCCGCCCAGGAGAGGGACGTCCCCTGCAACACCAGTGAAACCAGCACCACGAAGAAAGCGACATTAAAGAACAGGCGGGCGTTTTCCAGACCCGCCATCATCGGAAAGACGGCGAGGATGATTGGTACGGCGCCGCGCAGACCCACCCAACTGATAAACATGCGCTCACGCAGATTAAAACCGCGGAACGGCAGTAATCCAATAAACACCGAGAGAGGACGGGCAATGAAAATCATCCCGGCGGAGAGAATCAGAGCCGGGATGGCGATCGGCAGCAGGTCGGAAGGATTCACCAGCAGTCCGAGCACAAGGAACATGCCGATCTGTGCCAGCCAGGCCAGGCCGTCAAAGTTTTGCAAAATGCCATAGCGGTTGCGGATTGGGCGATTGCCCAGCAAAAAACCGCACAGATAGACCGCCAGAATCCCACTGCCTTCCAGCGCCGTGGTCAACGCAAACACCAGAATCCCGCCGCTCAGAGCTAACAGCGGGTAGAGTCCGGCGGGCAGGGAGATGCGGTTGATCATCTGCTGCAGCAAATAGCCACCGCCTAATCCCAGCAAAATACCCAGGCCGAACTGCTGAACAATGTGCACTGCGAACATCCAGCTTAAGCCGGTTTCGTGCTGCTGAATCATCTCGATCAGCGTAATGGTCAGGAACACCGCCATCGGATCATTACTGCCGGATTCGATTTCCAGTGTTGCGCCGACACGCTCGTTCAGCCCTTTGCCGCCAAGCAGGGAAAAGACTGCCGCGGCATCTGTTGACCCCACAATGGCGCCAATTAACAGACCCTGAATCAGATCGAGATTAAACAACCAGGCGGCGATCATACCGGTTAAACCGGAGGTGATCAGGACGCCAACGGTCGCCAGTGAGAGCGCCGGGCCCAGCGCGACGCGAAACGAACTGGCTTGCGTACGCATCCCGCCATCAAGCAGGATAATCGCCAGCGCAAGGTTACTGACCATATAGGCAAAAGGATAATTATCGAACGGAATGCCGCCGACGCCATCGACGCCAGCCAGCATACCAATTGCCAGGAAGATAACCAGAATCGGAATGCCAAGGCGTGATGAAAATGAACTGAGTAAGATACTGCTGGTAACGAGGACGGACCCCAAAATGAAAAGACTGATTATTGCCGCGGCGTCCAACGTTCGGTTACTCCTCAATTACGCATTTTCTTATTTATTGACATTAACATATTAACGGCGACATACGGGCGTTACTTAGCCCCTGTGCCCGTTTTTTTTACGATTTAAGAAAGGGATGACCCGAGACGGTGAGCTGGGTGCCCGCTTGATCGTGTTGCAGCACAGCATGTGCACCTAACGCCAGCGTGACGGTTCGCTGCTCATGGCCAAAATCGAGCCCGGTAATCAGCGGAACAGACAGACGCTCACGTAAAAACGCATATACGGTGTTGAGATCGTAACCCGCATCATATTCATTCGGGGTGCTACCGCTGAAACTGCCCAGCACAATGGCGCTCTGCCGGTTCAATATACCGGCGTCAACCAGTTGCAATAACATGCGCTCGACGCGAAAAGGGTGCTCGTTAATGTCTTCCAGTACCAGAACACCTTTTTCTATTTTAGGCATCCACGGAGTGCCAATCAGCGAAATCAGCATCGCCAGATTACCGCCCCACAGCGTTCCTTCGGTGTGACACGCCGGGCCATCGCCGTTCCATTCCACCGTGTACTGCGCGTTGCGCAGCGCCTGCCAGAAATGGGTTTGCGTAAACGTATTCAGCTCCGGCGCGCCAAAATTTGCCGCCAACATCGGACCGCTGAAAGTGATGACATTACCCAGCGCCAGCAGACCGCACTGAATTGCCGTAAAATCGCTGTGCCCGCAAATGAGTAGCGGATCCTGTCGTTGCCGGGCGATCAAGGCCTGCCAGTCGATGTGCCCCAGCAGGCGACTGGCACCATAGCCGCCGCGTACGGGCATCACAATCGTGTCGGTTGCCGTGAGCGTCGCAAGGCGGTTCACGTCCGCCAGACGCTCTGATTCCGTACCCGCAAAGCGTTGATCGCGGCGACTGATCACTGCCGTATTATCGACCTGGTGCCCCGCCTCCTGAAGGCGCTGGATACCAAGCAAAGCCGCGTGCTGATTGATGCAATAGCCCGAGGGGGCAATTAAGTGAAACCGGGACATGGCAATTCCTTGCTACAACAGAAACCAAATGTATATCATGCCGCCTATAGTAGAACGTTTTGCCGGATGGCGCTTTGCTAATCCAGCATACAACGGTGATTATAGTAACGAAGCGTTGCGGTGATAAGGACAGAAGACGTGAAATTGAGATGGTTTGCTTTTTTGATTGTGTTGCTTGCGGGTTGTAGTTCAAAACAAGATTATAAAAATCCGCCGTGGAACGCGGAAGTGCCGGTGAAGCGGGCCATGCAATGGATGCCGATCAGCGAAAAAGCCGGTGCGGCGTGGGGCGTTAGCCCACAATTGATTACGGCAATCATCGCGATTGAGTCAGGTGGAAATCCCAATGCCGTCAGTAAATCGAATGCAATAGGGCTGATGCAGCTGAAAGCGTCGACGTCAGGGCGCGATGTCTATCGTCGGATGGGCTGGAGCGGTGAACCCTCCACCAGCGAACTGAAAAATCCGGAACGTAATATTTCTATGGGGGGCCGCCTACCTGAGTATTCTGGAGACGGGTCCGCTCGCTGGTATTGAGGATCCGCAGGTGATGCAGTACGCGCTGGTGGTCTCCTACGCAAACGGTGCGGGCGCGCTGCTGCGTACGTTCTCCTCTGACCGGAAAAAGGCGATTAACAAGATCAACGATCTCAGTGCCGACGAGTTTGTTGAGCACGTTGCCGATAACCATCCGGCCCCCCAGGCGCCGCGCTACATCTATAAATTGCAGCGTGCGCTGGATGCGATGTAATCATTCGCGCACTTTGTTCGACCTCTCCCGTGCTTCGCGCTCAAGGGAAAAGATAATCCGCTGAAGTTCCCTCTCCGCCGCCGGGCCTACGTTGAGAAAACGAAAGCTCAGGCGGGGAGTGGAAATTGTTTCATTTTTCCCGTCAATCACTTTGCGTTCTGTCACAGAGATCAACTGTGCATCAAAGTGAAACAGGCCCCATTCCCCCCATATCCAACGCCATCTGCGAAAAACGCATGCCTTCCGCGAGCCCTGGTGGCCTCGGACCTTCCAGCAGTGCGCCCATTCCGCCGAGAGAAAGATCGTACAAACGAAAACGCAGGGTGCTGTTATCCGGCATTTGCGCTGTACACCCGTAGGGAGGATGAAGCGGCGCGCTGATGCGAAAGTATTCCCGTCGCTGCACAAACCACAACGCTGGTGGAAGCGGGGTAATAAAGGCTGGAAGCTGCTGATATTCACCGCTCTGCAACTGCTCAAGGGTAAATTCGACCTTCGCACCCTGGGTTTCGGCAGTGACGGTAATATTGCGCGCCTTCTGTACGGCGAGGTTTTCGTTTTGCTGACTGCCAAAGTCCATCACCAGTCTTTGCGCCGAGACGTCAAGGATCTTGCTGATGAATTGCCCGCCGGACCAGGAAATGCGCAATGGCACCTGGTTACTGTTTACGTCGCGAAGAACGCCCAACACCGCTAACGGATTTTGCTTCAGGAACTGCTCATTATAATGACTCACGCGAAATGACCCCTGGATGCCTGACAGTCTATCGAACGTTTATCGGCAAAACGCAAAAGAACTTAATACAAACGCGTGATTTTTTTTACCAAAGACAAATAATTCAGTCCCAAAGAAACAGCGAGGATCAAGGGGTTGCCTATACTTAACGGACAAGCGCAAGAATCTGTTGCGTATGGTTTCCCTGAAAAGAGGGTCTGAATATGGGAATTATTGCCTGGATTGTATTTGGTCTGATTGCCGGTGTTATCGCCAAATTGATCATGCCGGGGCGTGATGGCGGCGGCTTCATCCTGACCTGTATTCTCGGCATCGTGGGTGCTGTGGTGGGCGGGTGGCTGGCGACTATGTTTGGCATTGGCGGCACGATCAGTGGCTTTAATCTTCACAGCTTCCTGGTCGCCGTGGTCGGCGCCATTGTGGTGTTGCTGGTGTTCCGACTCGTGCGCCGTGATTAACAACCCGATTTCGGCGGGAGTACTGCCAGCCAGCTAAGCCGCGGGCTGGCAGTATTACCCGCTTCGCTCTATTCCTCAGAACGCTTACACAGCCACAGGGGCGGCATTACGTCCGCGGACGCGCTTTTTTTACGCCTGCGCCCGGGGTTGCGTGATGCGTAGACCGCTCACTACCGCGGCCACGGTCGCCAGAATCCCTGCCGCCAGCAGAGAAACGTGCGTGCCGTTATCCCCAAACTGGTTCAACAGCAGTGCGACCAATGCTGCGCCTGAGCTTTGTCCCAGCAGACGGGCGGTTCCCAACATACCGCTGGCGCCACCGCTGCGTTCGCGCGGCGCAGAAGTAATGATCGTGTGGTTATTGGGGGGATTGAAATAAGCCAAACCCGGCACCGCAAAGGATCATTGGCCAGATGATATTGAGATCGGAGGGTACAGCAGGTAGCAACACCAGAGCAAAGAGTCCGCTTGCCATCACCAGCAGGCCCAGCGCGCCCAGCAAACCGGCATGGACGCGTTCAATCAGATACCCGGCCAGCGGAGCCATAACCATCGTTGCCAGTGGCCAGGGAGTGAGCAGCAGTCCCGTTTCAACTTCGCTACGTCCCAGCACCGTTTGCAGATAGAAGGGAAGGGAGACCATCGCCAGCATCTGTGCGCAGAAGGAGCAGATTGACGTGCCTATCGACAGTGAAAATAGCGGAATACGCAGCAGGTCGATCGGCAATAACGGCACCGGTAATGAAAGTTGACGGCGGATAAAGAAGAAGCCCACCACGATCAGCGCCACCAGTTCAGCACCGACCAGCGTCAGGGACTGCCCCTGTGCAAAACCGCTCAGCGCGGTGATCAACAAACCAAACGTCAGTGCGTTCATCACGGCGCTGGGGATATCAAAACGTGGTTTATGGTTGCGCGAACCATTGGGAGGAAGAAAGCGCATGGCCAGAATCAACGCAATAACCCCTAACGGCACATTAATCAGAAACAGCCATTTCCAGGAAGAAATGGAGAGGATCGCCGCGGCAATGGTTGGGCCAGCGGCCGCAGAGACGGCGACGATAAAAGAATTGATGCCCATCCCACGCCCCAGATGGCGCTGAGGATAAATCAGACGGATTAAGGCGGTGTTGACGCTCATCAGCGCCGCGCCGCCAAACCCTTGCACAACGCGAGCCATCGTCAACATCTGTAGCGAGTCCGCGAGTGCGCAAAACAGTGAGGCCAACAAAAAAACCACCAGTCCGCATTTGTAGATGCGTCGATAGCCAAACATATCGCCCAGAAATGATAGAGACAATAATGAGACGACAATGGCTATCTGATAGGCGTTGACGACCCAGATTGAGCTGGCAGCCGAGGCGTGCAAATCAGTGGCTATGGTGGGCAGCGCCACGTTGGCAATGGCACCGTCCAGCACCGCCATCGAAATACCGATAACGATGGTTAAAATTGCGCCATATCGCTGCGGAAGCGGCAGACCGTCGGTCTGGGATTTATTCATATGATTGATGGTTTTTGCGAAGAATATGATCAGGGTAGTGATTTTAGCATTGATATTCAGGCGTTATATCGCAGATTTGTAACGAAGTAAGCAAAGATGGATTGCGGGCGCCATGCCATGAAATTATAATAAAAAATCGTTCTGATTTTTATAAAACACTCGTAATGAGGTGATAGATGGCTAACGCAGATCTGGATAAACAGCCTGATTCTGTATCTTCCGTGCTGAAAGTTTTTGGCATTCTGCAGGCGCTGGGTGAAGAGCGCGAAATAGGGATTACCGAGTTATCACAACGCGTCATGATGTCAAAAAGCACCGTTTATCGCTTTTTTACAGACCATGAAAACACTGGGATATGTGTCACAGGAAGGGGAGTCTGAGAAATATTCTCTGACGCTGAAACTGTTTGAACTGGGCGCTCGCGCGCTACAGAATGTTGACCTTATCCGCAGTGCGGACATCCAGATGCGTGAACTCTCTCGTCTGACGAAAGAGACGGTGCACCTCGGCGCGCTGGACGAAGACAGCATCGTTTACATTCATAAGATTGATTCGATGTACAATCTGCGCATGTATTCTCGTGTTGGTCGCCGTAACCCGCTCTACAGCACCGCGATTGGTAAAGTGTTGCTGGCCTGGCGCGATCGTGATGAAGTGAAACAGATTCTGGATGGCGTTGAGTACAAACGCAGTACCGGGCGTACTATCACCACCACGGAGGCATTGCTGCCGGTGCTGGATAAAGTCCGCGAACAGGGTTATGGCGAAGATAACGAAGAACAAGAAGAAGGTTTACGCTGTATTGGCGTACCGGTATTCGATCGTTTCGGCGTGGTGATTGCCGGTCTGAGTATCTCGTTCCCGACGCTGCGTTTTTCCGAAGAAAACCTGCATGACTACGTATCGATGCTGCATACTGCGGCGCGCAAAATTTCAGAACAGATGGGTTACAACCATTATCCGTTCTGATGACGTCATGGGATCGACAGTAAAAGAAACGGCCGGCATTTTCGCCGGCCGCTTTAATCCTGCTTAAGAAAACCGTATAGCGCTGATCGCGTTGTCGGGATATTAACCGTTATCAACGACCACGGTACTCTTACGCAATATCGGACAATCCGTTAACCCGATGATGCCGCTATCGGTATGAACATATTGCGCAGTTGCTGTGCCTCGCGCGGTGAGATACTTGCATTGCAAACCCAGTCCGGCCGCATTCTCCTGACTGCCTATCAGAACACCATACCCACTGAGTAATAATCCAATCCAGACAAGCGCAAACAATACGATAGCGCGAACAATCAAACGCATTATGACCTCTTTTCTTCTATAAGTTAGACTGAGCTTAGCGCTTACGCTCATTGATACAAGTAAATGATTCTTAAAAAAACGCGAATGTCTACTGTAGTTAGCCCTGGTTTAAGATACGCATGATAATTTGGTGGCATAAGATGTTGATGCGGAGAGTGGAGTGAAAAAGTTTCGATGGATAATCCTGGTCGTGGTGGTGCTCGTGTGCCTGCTGTTGTGGGCCCAGGTGTTCAACATTATGTGTGACCAGGATGTACAGTTTTTCAGCGGAATTTGCGCCATCAATAAATTTATCCCCTGGTGAGATGATTTTTTCATCCGTTGATTTCCTTCCTGTGGCGCGGTGGTAAAATGGCGCGTCTACATTGAGGTGGTGAAATGAACGAAGTAGTGAATTCCGGCGTGCTTAATTTTGCGTCGTTGATTGTATCGGTGGGGGGTTCTGGTTATTGGGCTGGTGCTGTGGTTCTTTATCAACCGTGCGAGCTCGCGAACCAATGAGCAGATTGAGCTGCTTGAAGCGTTGTTAGACCAGCAGAAGCGACAAAATGCATTATTGCGTCGTCTCTGTGAAGCGAACGAGCCGGAAAAAGTGGCTGGGGTGTCGGCTGAGGCCAATAACCCGCAAGAGGATGAGGATATCATCCGTCTGGTCGCAGAACGTTAATCTCCTTGTCAACAGGAAGCGAATGGGCTGGCGCCTCGCCGGTCTTTGCTTCCTGTTTTGTTATCCTGCACGCTATTAGTGCAGTCGCCTGTCGCTTCGCTATATCCGTTCCTTCTTATCCATTGCGCGGGTTATTGTCTGCACACACTTAATTATATTTATCCATACGTTATAAATGTGATCTTCTCCGTTTTGTGAGAATGATCGGTTTTATAATAAGCGAAACGTTTCTTTCCCTATTTTTGTGCATTGTCATCATTCTTTCATTAAATGAGTGCATAAGAACAGTGGATATCAAGATGGAGCGAAATGCGGCGTTATTATGATACCGGGTCATTTTGCGTTGAAACAAATTAGGCATAACAAAGCAGAATTTGTGATAACGGTAGATCGCCACATTTTGTCATCGCGACTACCTGGAATTCGCGAGCTTATTGAGCTATGGTTGAAAAGTCCCCGCTGCGTTGCGAGTCTGACACGGGTTCAGCACGGGCGCGGGAATATATCGGTTTAGAATTGACGCATAACTATGCTGATGTTCTGTATCGACTGGCGAGATTTGTGCGACCGATCGAGACACGTTTAAAAATGGCTTGCCATAATTAACGTTGTATGTGATAACACGTTTTGGGTTAAACGAGGTACAGTTCTGTTTATGTGTGGCATTTTCAGTAAAGAAGTCCTGAGTAAACACGTTGTCGTTGAATACCGCTTCTCTGCCGAACCTTATATTAGTGCCTCAAGCAGTAATGTCTCAGTTTTATCTATGTTATGCCTGCGGGCGAAGAAAACACTCTAAGGAATTTTGCAAATGGCAAAGATTAAAGGTCAAGTTAAGTGGTTCAACGAGTCTAAAGGTTTTGGCTTTATTACTCCGGCTGATGGCAGCAAAGACGTGTTCGTACACTTCTCCGCTATCCAGGGTAATGGCTTCAAAACTCTGGCTGAAGGCCAGAACGTTGAGTTCGAAATTCAGGACGGCCAGAAAGGTCCGGCTGCTGTTAACGTAACAGCTATCTGATCGACACCACTGATTTGAAGCGCATCTGCGCATCAACCTCAGATTTAAAGCCTCGCTGATGCGGGGCTTTTTCATTCATCTTCCTTCAAAGTATGTCTGAATGCCACCTTCGTTAGCGCTTTGTTGCAAAGCCGTGATGTTATTAGCATTGTTGTCACCGCTTTTCCGCCGTTATTCCCGTTAAATCAGTCACCTGAATATCATTTTTCCGGAGAACAGGTGAAAAAGAAAAGTGATGGTACGGCGCGAAGTTTCACACCGCTACGCTTTGCACTACTTTGTATCGCCATACTGCTGAGTCTGGGGTTACTCCTGGGACGCGTCGCATGGTTGCAGATTGTCGAACCCGATCGCCTGGTCAGGCAAGAAGATATGCGCTCGTTGCGTGAAGTTACCATAGCATCGCCGCGGGGAATGATCACTGACCGACAGGGGCGGCCACTGGCGGTCAGTGTACCGGTAAATGCGGTCTGGGCTGACCCCAAAACGCTGTTGAGCAAGGGGGGGCGTTGGCGTCAACGAACGCTGGCAGGCGCTGGCGAATACGCTGCATCTTTCGCTCACGACCCTGGCGGCACGCGTTAACCACAATCCGTCGGCACGGTTTATCTATCTTGCACGCCAGGTCTCTGCGCAACAGGCAAAATGGATCGATAAGCTGGATCTGCCTGGAATCAACCTGCGCGAAGAGTCCCGGCGGTTTTATCCGGCAGGGCATATCGCGGCGAATCTGATTGGTTTCACTAATATTGATGGGCAGGGTATCGAAGGGGTTGAGAAAAGCTTTAACGCACAGTTAATGGGAAAACCTGGTTCTCGCCTGGTTCGCAAGGATAAATTCGGTCACGTGATTGAAAACATCACGGAAGTTAATCCTGTGCCGGCACATCAACTACAACTCAGCATTGATGAGCGACTGCAGACGGTCACCGAGGATGCGCTGGACAACGCGGTTAGCTGGAACAAAGCGGAATCCGGCGCTGCTGTGCTGGTAGATGTTGCCACCGGCGAGATTTTATCGATGGCCAGTTTCCCTGATTTTAATCCAAACAACCGTGAGGGTGCGGTGCTTGATGATTTTCGCAATCGTGCGATTAGCGACACCTTTGAGCCGGGTTCGACGGTGAAACCGCTGGTTGTTATGACGGCGTTAGAGCAGGGGATTGTCCAGCCAGATAGCGTGATCGACACGCATCCGTTTTTCCTCGACGGGCATCGCATTCGCGACGTAGGCTTTTACCCTGAACTGACGCTGACCGGTATTTTGCAAAAATCGAGCGACACCGGGGTTTCGCATCTCTCATTAGCGATGCCCATCCAGCGATTAGTGGATACGTATCAACGCTTTGGCTTCGGACAGCCCACAGGTCTGGGACTGACCGGCGAGAGCCGGGGGCTAATGCCACAGCGTCGCTACTGGAGCGACCTGGATCGCGCAACCTTTGCCTTCGGCTATGGCCTGATGGTGACGCCGCTGCAACTGGCGCACGTCTATGCCACGATTGGCAGTTTTGGCCTGTATCGACCGCTCTCAATTACGCGTATCGATCCGCCCGTCATTGGCAAGCGTGTGATGTCGGAAGCGCTGGTCAGACAGGTAGAACATATGATGGAAAGCGTTGCACTGCCGGGTGGCGGCGGGATGAAGGCGGCGGTCCGGGATTATCGCGTGGCGGTTAAAACCGGGACGGCGAAGAAGATCGGCGATGACGGGAAATATGTGGACAAATATGTGGCTTACACCGCAGGAGTGGCACCGGCAAGCAACCCGAAGTTTGCGCTGGTAGTGGTAATCAACGATCCACAAAACGGTGCCTATTACGGTGGCGCGGTGTCGGCACCGGTATTTAGCCAGATAATGGGCGATGTGCTGCGACTGGAAAACGTTAAGCCAGATGGCATGCCCGCCGACTCCCGTCATTTGCTGGTGATGCAGGGCAATCCACAGACATTCCACATACGCTAAGTGATTCTCCCAGGGCGTAAATCGCGTTACACTTGCGGCCTGAATTTACCTGCCGGAGTTGTTATGTCGTTTTCCTGCCCACTTTGTCACCAACCCCTTGCGCACGTAACGAACAGCTTTGTCTGTCCGCAGCGGCATCAGTTTGATGTGGCTAAAGAAGGCTACGTCAACCTGTTGCCGGTGCAGCATAAACGTTCGCGCGACCCGGGTGACAGCGCGGAGATGATGCAGGCGCGGCGTGCGTTTCTGGATGCCGGACACTATCAGCCATTGCGTGACGCCATCGTTGAACACCTTTCCACACGCCTCGACGCGTCGGCGACCTCGATTCTCGACATCGGTTGTGGGGAAGGGTATTACACGCATGCTTTTGCTGATGCGCTGCCGACGACGACTACCTATGGGCTGGATGTGGCGAAGGTTGCGATTAAAGCGGCGGCCAGACGCTATCCGCAGGTGACATTCTGCGTCGCCTCGAGTCATCGTCTGCCGTTTGCGGATGCCTGCCTGGACGCGGTTGTGCGGATTTACGCGCCGTGTAAAGCTCAAGAGCTGGCGCGCGTGGTTAAGCCGGGCGGTTGGGTAATCACGGCAACGCCGGGACCGCGGCATTTAATGGAGCTGAAAGGGCTGATTTACGACGAGATCCGGCTCCATGCGCCGCATACAGAGCAACTGGAAGGCTTCACCCTACAGGAAGACATCACGCTGGCATACCCGATGAGCCTGAGCGGGAAGGTAGCGGTGGCGTTATTGCAGATGACGCCATTTGCCTGGCGGGCGAAGCCGGCGGTCTGGGAACAACTGGCGAGTAGAGAAACGTTTGACTGCCAGACGGATTTTCGACTTCACCTCTGGCAGCGTGCGGATTAACCGTGAAAGTGCGTCCAGAGGATTTGGACGCCGATACCGATCAGTACCACCCCACCGAGGATTTCAGCGCGTTTGCCAAGCAGCGGGCCAATGAAGCGACCGACCATCATCCCCAGTGTGGACATGATCAGCGTGGCACAACCGATAGCTAATGCGGTAGCGATAATGTTGACCTGCAGGAATGCCAGCCCTACACCGACCGCCATAGCATCGAGGCTGGTGGCGATGGCGGTGGTGACCAGTAACCAAAAACCGTGACGGCGCAATGGTTCGTTGTCTTCATCATCCGCGCCGCGAAATCCCTCAATAATCATACGCCCACCCAGAAAGACCAGCAGAATGAAGGCAATCCAGTGATTCCATTCCAGCACGAATTTGCTGGCTAACATCCCCAGCGCCCAGCCGATCAGCGGCGTCAACGTTTCGACTGCGCCGAAAATCAAACCTGTGCGCAACGCTTCAGAGAATTTAGGTTTATGCAGGGTGGCGCCCTTGCCAATTGATGCCGCGAAAGCATCCATCGACATGCCAAAAGCGAGAATAATGGTGGCGGTGATATTCATAGCAGCGTCCTGACCGGGGTTTCCATAAAACACACCACTGCCCCCAGTAAACATGCGCACCTGAACTTGCGTTCATATGGTATGCATAGCAGTTGATGTGCCTATGGTCTCGCCTGACTGAAAGGGATTTCAGTCCGTACGTGCCACGTTTTGCAACGAGTATGTTGACACGTACATTTCCGGAGTCTGGAAATCGGCTACTCCCCAAATGACGGCGCAACCTTAACATATTTTGAGAATATAAAACAACTGCGGACAAATAATATTTGACTTCTTACTGAAAACGATTTTCATTTAGGTTTATGGGTTGCCAGAACGTTAAAATAAATAACATTACTGTGGCTGGGTTATAGCCTTAGCTATGTTTTTAATTGTATTTAAATCGTGAAAAACAAAGCACAGGCTATGTTACTAACTCACTGAGATGAAACAAGAAGCTTATATATCTTTTCCAGATCGTCGATATTTCGTACGCGAATAAGCAGGCGCCGTTGTTCTAATTGCATCACCAGAACACCATCTTCCGATAAATTCATCTCTTTAATACGGTTATATTCTATCCATACGTTGGCGAAGAAAAATCCATCCTGTTTGAAGAGGATCTTAGGAACCCTAATCCAGAAAATATAAAACCCCATCAACGCCAGTGCACATAATAGCCAGGTAGTTATGATCGCCCCATGGCTGGTGACATTGTTATAGATAAGGATCGCGATGAGGCCGATGAAAATGACGCTGTCGACGCGGCTTCGGCGTAGCAGGGGGGATGGCAAGCAGTGTCGGGCCATTGCGGCGTGGCATGATGAACTGATCGTAAATGGCGTAAGCCAGTAACGCGGCAATAAAGAAAACCAGCACCAGGTCCGTGATAGTCATTAATCCTTGTTCCTCCAGATAAAAAACGGGGCCTTATAGGCCCCGGGAGAGTGATGACAAACTTTATCCCGATACCGGGCAAGCAGAGATCACCTAATTAAAAACCAGGAAAATCAATTTATTGATTTTCGGCTGATAACCACAAAGAAGGAAAAACCACGTTTTTTCCTTCTTTGTCAGCAGTATGACGGGGCCTTATAGGCCCCGGTAGTGTACTACAGTCTTACAGACCTAACAGGCCAACCGCGTAACCCGCGATACCGATGACGAAGAAGCCAACGATAATCCACAGCGGGTTCACTTTCTTACGCAGCAACCACATACAGGCGAAGGTAAGGAGCAACGGAACCAGACCCGGCATCAACTGGTCGAGAATGGTCTGTACGGTGGTGACACGTGTCTGACCATCCTGACCGGTGATGGTTGAAACCACCAGTGGGATGTTCACGTGTGTCCACTTGTTCACCAACGCCCCCATGACAAACAGGCCGAGGATTGACGCCCCCCTCAGTCAGTTTCTGCAGGAAGCCGCCGCCCATATCCTTAACGATATCGACACCTTTACGGTAACCGTAGGCAACACCGTAGTAGCGGGTCAGCAGACGGACGGCGTTGAACAGGATGAAGAACAGCAGTGGGCCGAGCAGGCTGCCGCTCATCGCGATACCCGCACCTAACGCGGCGAATACCGGACGCACAGTCCCCCCAGAAAATCGGGTCGCCCACACCTGCCAGCGGACCCATCAGACCGACTTTGATACCGTTGATGGCACCATCGTCAATCTCTGCGCCGTTAGCACGCTGTTCTTCCATCGCCAGGGTTACGCCGAGAACCGGTGCCGCAACGTACGGATGGGTGTTAAAGAATTCCAGGTGACGCTTAATGGCTTGCTTACGCGCATCGTTGTTCTCTGGGTACAAGCGACGAATCGCCGGTACCATGGAGAAGCAAAAACCCAGCGCCTGCATACGTTCGAAGTTCCATGAACCCTGAAACAGGTTAGAACGAATGAACACGCCACGAATGTCACTCTGTGTGAGTTTTTTCTCAGTGGTAGTTTTAGTCATATCAACCATTTCGCTCACCTGTTAGTCCAGTTCGTTATCGAGGTCGTTATTACCAGCAGCCTGCGCTGGTGCACCTGCCACGCGGTTATATTTCGGGCTCAGTTGGATGTAGAGGATGGCCATTACTGCACCAATCACACCCAGAGCAACCAGGTTGAAGTTAGTAAATGCGGCGGTCACGAAGCCAAGGTAGAAGAACGGCATCAGGTAGCCTGCACGCATCATGTTGATAACCATCGCGTAACCGACCACAACGATCATGCCACCGGCGATGTTCAGACCGCCAGTTACCACTTCCGGAATCGCATTCAGCATGCTCTGAACTTCGCTGGTGCCGACGGAAATCGCAACGATAACGGCCGGGATAGCGATACGCATCGCCTGCAGGAACAGGGAGGAGACATGCAGCCAGGAGAGCGCTGTCAGGTTACCGTTTTCCGCCGCTTTATCCGCCGCGTGCTGGAATGCCACGGTGATAGTACGAACGATAATGGTCAGAACCTGGCCTGCCGCCGCCAGCGGAATCGCCAGCGCGATACCGGCACCGATGCTTTGGTGGCCTGCGATAACCAGAACGGTAGAGATAATGGACGCCAGTGCGGCATCAGGTGCAACGGCTGCACCGATGTTCATCCAGCCCAGAGCGATCATTTCCAGGGTACCACCGATGATAATACCGGTTTTCATATCCCCGAGAACGGCGCCAATCAGCGTACAGGCCACCAGTGGGCGGTGGAACTGAAATTCATCGAGTACCGACTCCATACCCGCGATACATGCGACGATGAACACCAGCACAATCTGAAGAGTGGTAATCTCCATTGTACTTCTCCTATTGCTATAACAGCCTTAAGTGTGAAAGCTCATTCAATGCCAGGGGTTACTTGCCCACTTTGGCAATCAAATCCATCATTTTCAGTTTCTGATCGGTTGACACTTTACGCGCCTCAAGCTCAATACCGCGGGCATTGAGTTTGTTAAAGGCCTCGATGTCCTTCTCATCGACAGAGATGGCGTTGTTGACCTGCGTTTTACCCTGACGGTAAGCCATACCGCCAATGTTCACCGAAGTGATTTTCACGCCGCCTTCGACAATGCGCTCAACATCGGTCGGGTTAGTGAACAGCAGCATCACACGTTCGCCAGCATATTTCGGGTTGTTGTAGACGCGAATCATCTTGGCGACATCGACCACGTGAGCGGTTACGCCAGGAGGCGCTACCTGCGTCAACAGCGTTTTACGCACGTTGTCTGCGGCCACTTCATCGCTGACCACGATAATGCGGGTCACATTGGTTTCTTTAGTCCAGCGGGTAGCCACCTGACCGTGGATTAAACGGTCATCGATACGCGCAAGACCGATTTTCATGTAATCGTTCGGTCCCATTGGTTTCGCCGGAGATGCGGCTTTGGGGGTAGCTGCGACAGGGGCAGGAGTCGCTTTTTCAGCCGGTTTCGCTTTCAGCGCCTTCACGCCTTCGCGACCGGTTTCAACGGCCAGCGCCACCAACTCATCGAAGCTCGGGTTATCGTCACGCGCCATCAGCGTTTCGACCAGCATGGGGATGTTGACTCCAGCAATCACTTCATACTGTTCTTTATCGACGACAATGCGGCTGGCAGCGTTGAACGGACTGCCTCCCCAGGTATCAACGAGAAACAGCACGCCTTTACTGGTATCGAGTTTTGCCAACTGAGCGTTGTACTTTTCAATCAGCGTTTCAGCATTCTCGCCGGGCACGAAATCGATCCAGCCGACGTTCTCCTGCTCGCCTAACAGCATTTCTGCTGTCTTGAGTAACTGCTCTGCAGCCCAACCATGTGTGCCTATAACAATAGCAATGGTCACTTGCTACCTCCTTTATTATCGTTAACACATCAACGTGAGAGATGTATTTGAATCGCCGTCCGCAACAGAATCGATTCAGATAAGGGTTACAATGAAAAACATATGATGTCCGTGAATTATTTTAGATATCGAAAAAAATATTTTATGTGATGAAGATCCGTAATTTAGCTTTCGCCAATGAGAAATTTCGTAGAGTAAAATATCCCTGTTACAACTCTTTGCAAAGGAAGGTAAATCTTTGCCAAAAACCCGTTGCCTCTGTTATGTTTACGTTCTGTTTAACTTACCAGGAGTATAGGGCACTAGCCCGCTGTATGGATCGTCACCGACGTCATTTCATCTTAAGGTCGCATCGCGCCTGCCAGTCTGGCATGTCTTGCCACACGTTTTGTCTGCACTGTGTTTTATCGCCTGTTAACCATTCCTTAAGCAGGAGCTTGTCATGGAATTCTTAATGGACCCCTCGATTTGGGCGGGTTTGCTCACGCTTGTTGTCCTGGAAATTGTTCTGGGTATCGATAACCTGGTTTTTATTGCGATTCTAGCGGATAAGCTGCCGCCAAAGCAGCGTGACAAAGCGCGCCTGATTGGTTTATCCCTGGCGCTCGTTATGCGTCTGGCCCTGCTGTCCATTATTTCGTGGATGGTCACCCTGACTAAACCGCTGTTCAGCGTCATGGATTTCACCTTCTCCGGTCGTGATTTGATCATGCTGCTGGGAGGGATCTTCCTGTTATTTAAAGCCACCACCGAACTACATGAACGGCTGGAAAACCGTGAACATGACGCCGGGCACGGTAAAGGGTATGCCAGCTTCTGGGTCGTTGTGACGCAGATTGTGATTCTGGATGCGGTGTTCTCGCTGGATGCGGTGATTACGGCCGTCGGCATGGTAAACCATCTGCCTGTGATGATGGCGGCGGTCGTCATTGCGATGGCGGTAATGCTGTTAGCGTCCAAGCCGCTGACACGGTTCGTCAACCAACATCCGACGGTGGTGGTGCTCTGTCTGAGCTTCCTGTTGATGATTGGTCTGAGCCTGGTCGCCGAAGGTTTTGGTTTCCATATTCCGAAGGGTTACCTGTACGCCGCGATTGGCTTCTCGATAATCATCGAAGTGTTTAACCAGATTGCACGTCGTAATTTTATTCGCCATCAGTCAACGCTGCCGCTACGTGCGCGTACGGCTGATGCGATCCTGCGTCTGATGGGCGGAAAACGTCAGGCTGTGGTTCAGCAGGAAAGCGACAGTCAGACGGCGATACCGATCCCGGAAGGGGCATTTGCGGAAGAAGAACGTTATATGATTAATGGCGTTCTGACGCTGGCACAGCGCTCGCTGCGCGGCATTATGACACCGCGCGGCGAAATCAGTTGGGTGGATGCCAGTCTGAGTGTTGATGAGATCCGCGAGCAACTGCTCTCTTCGCCGCACAGCCTGTTCCCGGTGTGTCGTGGCGAACTGGATGAGATCATCGGTATCGTGCGCGCAAAAGAGCTGCTGGTGGCGCTGGAAGAGGGCGTCGACGTGGCGGCTATCGCGTCGGCATCACCGGCCATCGTGGTGCCGGAAACGCTGGATCCTATCAACCTGCTGGGTGTTCTGCGTCGCGCGCGCGGTAGCTTTGTTATTGTCACCAACGAGTTCGGGGTGGTGCAGGGGCTGGTTACGCCGCTGGATGTGCTTGAAGCCATTGCCGGTGAGTTCCCGGATGCTGATGAAACCCCGGAAATTACCGTTGACGGCGATGGCTGGTTAGTCAAAGGCGGCACCGATCTGCATGCCCTGCAACAGGCGCTGGCGGTGGATAACCTGGTTGATGAAGATGAAGACATCGCCACGGTGGCGGGACTGGTGATTGCAGCGAATGGGCACATTCCCCGCACGGGTGATGTGATTGAGGTTCCTCCGCTGAGCATTACCATTGTCGACGCCAATGATTACCGCGTGGATTTGGTCCGAATTGTTAAAGAGCAACCTGCGCAAGACGAAGAGGAGTAATCTCCTCTAGCGCAAGGGTATAACGGGCGTCATGCGTCCGTCATGCCTGGGCGGCGGCGGGCAACTGCCCGCCAGCCACTGCGGAAAGTCGCGCAGCGGCATGGGTTTCGCAAATAAAAATCCCTGCAGTAAATCCACACCGTGGCGGCGCAGATACTGCGCCTGCTCTTGTGTCTCAACCCCCTCCGCAACCAGTTCGATATGCAGACGCTGTCCGAGCGCGATGATGATGTCGGTCACCGTCGAGTTGACCGCATCAGTGCCAATGGCGTTAGTAAATGACTTATCAATTTTCAGAATGTCAGGACGCAGCTTTTCCAGCCATGACAGCGAACTGTTGCCGGTACCAAAATCATCGATCGCCAGCTTGATATTTTGCTGTTGTAACTCACGCACGACACGATAATCGACCTCCCGCAACGCATCCCGCTCGGTAAGTTCAATCACCAGTTGCTGAATGGGCTGCTGACTGAACCAGTACTGGTCGAGATCTTTCAGTAACTCACCCCGCTGAAAATGGCTGGCGGCGACATTAATGCCAATATGAAACTGACTATTCATGGGGAAAAAGTGACGTTGTCGAAGGGTCTCTGCTATCACGTAGCGCGTCAGGGGTGCGATTTGATGCTGCTCCTCGGCAATCGGAATAAACACGTCCGGTGAAATCCACCCCTGACGAGGGTTATTCCAGCGCAGCAGGATTTCCACTCCCATACATTGTTTAGTCTGTGCGTTCAGCAGCGGCTGGCAAAACAGCTCAAATTCGCGCTGTGCCAGGGCGAGATTAATCTCCCAGGAAAAACTCATTCGGTTAGCGGTGGCCAGCCACGCCAGATATCCCACCAACAGACTGAGCATCAATGCCAGCGGCAATTGCGCAGGCAGCGCTTTGAGCGCCAGTGTGTCTGCATCAGGTCCGGTAACGCTAATGGTAAAAGGATAATGTTGCGAGGCGAGCTGATAGCGTTGTTCATCGTTGAGCGCGGGCAGCGTTTCGACCACGCCTTTCCCGTAAATCAAATGTCGGTTGCCGACCGTCAGGCTGGCACCGGTAATCAGCGGCTTACGCGGTTCCAGCAGCATCCTGGTAAGCAGATCGATATTGACAACTTCCAGTATACCGTCCTTACCGTCAGGAGTGGCCGGGTACCACTGGATAAGAATCGGACTGCCTTTAATCAGCAGCGGATCGGTGGACAACAGCAGTCGCGCATTCACAGTGGGGAGCTCTGGCTGAAGCTGATGAACCGGGATATTGCGATAACCAAAAACGCTTGAACAGTAGAGTATGCCGCGCTGGATAAGGGCAATTGCGCGTACCGTTTGCAGCCTGGCGGCCTGTTTTCGCAAAGGAAGATGCGTAACCGAACAGGGAAGACCAATCAGCGGTAACAGAATATCGCGGCCATTTTGCAACGGGCGCAACGCTTCATCGAGCGTGGCAACGGCCCTGGAGGCAAAGGAAACCGTGTAATGATGATTTAAATTGCGCTGTGAAATAAATCGGAAGCCCAGGGTAAGGATGAGCGTCATTAGCGCGCAAAGTACGCAGAGGATAAAACGTTTGCGACGATATTTTTTAATGATCCGTTGTGCTGTCTGCATGCGGGCCGCCTGATAACCGTCAGCCACAAAAGCCAACCGTAACAGAGCAAGTGTAGTGGGGAAACGGCGAGCAGACGAGAAAGGAGGCAAAATTTCGCCCATCCGTTGCAGATGGGCGAAGAAAAAGCATTAGTGTGGCCTGGTCACTTATTTAGTCACACTGAACTTTGATCGCCAGACCGCCGCGCGAAGTTTCGCGGTATTTGGCGTTCATATCCTTACCGGTTTCGTACATCGTTTCGATGACTTTATCCAGTGACACGCGCGGTGCGCTGGTACGACGCATCGCCATCCGCGCGGCATTGATCGCTTTTACAGAGGCAATCGCATTACGTTCAATGCACGGTACCTGCACCTGACCGGCAACCGGGTCGCAGGTCAGTCCCAGGTTATGCTCCATGCCAATTTCAGCCGCGATGCACACCTGTTCCGGGCTTGCGCCCAGCAGTTCTGCAAGACCCGCCGCCGCCATTGAACAGGCCACGCCGACTTCGCCCTGACAGCCAACTTCCGCACCCGAAATCGAGGCATTCATCTTATATAGTGCACCGATGGCGCCCGCGGCCAGGAAGTAACGGGTATAAATATCCGGGCTAACGGATTCGATAAAGTGATCGTAGTACGCCAGTACAGCGGGCACGATACCGCACGCGCCGTTAGTGGGCGCAGTGACCACCCGGCCACCGGCGGCGTTCTCTTCGTTGACCGCGAGGGCGAACATATTCACCCAGTCGATCACGTTCATTGGGTCGCTAGAGAGCTTATCGCTGGAAACCAGCATCCGACGCAGCGCAGAGGCGCGACGGGGGACGCGCAGCGGACCCGGTAACACGCCTTCGGTATTCATACCGCGATCGATACACGCCTGCATGGTCTGCCAGACATGACCGAAATATTCTTCAATCTCTTTTTTTGTCGTGCAAGGCCAGTTCGTTTTGCATCGCCAGCCCGGAAAGGGACAGGCCGGTACTGTTGCAGTATTCCAGCAACTCGGTTGCGGATTTGAACGGATAAGGGACACTCACCTCATTAGCTGCATCCTGGCCGAAGTGCTCTTCATCGACGATAAAACCACCGCCGATGGAGTAGTAGGTTTTGCTGTAAACAACGGCATCACCGTTATACGCATGGATCTGCATGCCGTTTTCGTGCAGCGGCAGGTTGCCGTTATGAAAACGCATGCCGTCATTGTGCGGGAAATCGACCTCATGCTGACCATGTGCCAGCAGCAGGCGACCGCGCGTTTCTACGTCGCGAATGAAGCCCGGGATACTGTCAATATCCACGGTGGCTGGCTCATTGCCTGCCAGACCCATAATAATGGCGATATCGGTGTGGTGACCTTTACCCGTGAGCGACAGTGAACCATACACGTCGACGGCAACACGAGTAACGCTGTCCAGTAATCCTTTTTCGACCAGGTCATCGACGAACTGTTTACCTGCCTTCATAGGCCCTACAGTATGGGAAGATGAGGGACCAATCCCCACCTTAAACATGTCGAATAGACTAATCACGATAATACTCCTGACAGGGTGACTGGAAACTTCCAGAAACGATGTAATAACTGCGCATAGTGTAAGAGGGAACGCGGGGATCGGCTTAACTATTCACATGAATTAAACTAATGAGTAACCGCGTTTTTACTAATGTTGTGACGGGAGTTTCAGGTTGTGTCTGTTGCGCGTAAAGATAAGTATAGTCAGGGCTTCACGCCAATTTGTAGCGCCAGTTCACGAATAATTCCAGCGGTCATGCCCCAGACAAAATAATGCTCATACCAGGAAAGCCACACGCGATGGGAATCACCGCGACGCCAAACATCCAGCGGGTGATAGCGGCCTAAATGCAGCGCCTGCGCCAGCGGCATTTCAAAGACAGCAGACACTTCGTCTTCGCTGGCGCGGTAAGGCAGATTTGGCGGGATAATGCCAACCACAGGTGTAACCTGGAAGCCGGTCACGCTGTCAACCGGCGGTAGTACACCGATCACCTCAACGGCCTCGGGCGGGATCGCCACCTCTTCTTCGGCTTCACGCAGCGCGGCGGCGATGAGCGAGGCGTCTGTACTGTCAACGGCGCCGCCGGGAAAGGCCACCTGTCCGGCATGCTTGCGTAAATGCACCGAACGCTGGGTCAACAGCAGTCCAGGTTGTGGTCGGCGAACCACGGGAATGAGCACGGCGGCCTGGCGCAGATTCAGCGACTCACGGTTAATCTGCGGGCGCAAAAGCTGGAAACGCGATAAAAAATCATCCAGCGTCAGACTCTTGTTTTCCACGTCTCAGTTCTCCAGTTGTTGCAGGATACGATTAACTTTATCAAAGGTTTCCTGATATTCCGCCTGCTCCTCGCTATCCGCCACAATACCGCCGCCTGCGGAACAGTACAATTGACCGTCGACGGCAGTCAGAGTACGGATGGTAATGCTGGTATCCATATTGCCGCAGACGCTCAGATACCCGATGCTGCCACACCAGGCGTTGCGCCGATGGGGCTCCAGTTCATCAATAATTTCCATCGCACGCACTTTCGGCGCACCGGTAATCGATCCGCCCGGAAACGCGGCGCGAAGCAGGTCGCAGGCATGCCGTGTGGGTGGCAAGCGCGCAGTCACGGTGCTGACCAGATGATGCACCGCCGGGAAGGGTTCAACCACAAACAGCTCCGGCACTTTCACGGAACCAGGTAGCGCCACACGACCAATGTCGTTGCGCATCAGATCGACAATCATTAAATTTTCCGCCCGGTCTTTCGGCGAGTTCGCCAGTTTCTGCGCCTGTTCCCGGTCCGCCGCGTCCTGCGGGAGTCGCGGCAGGGTGCCTTTAATCGGGCGAGTCTGAATGTCGCCGTCCGCCAGCAGAATAAACCGTTCTGGCGACAGGCTCAGAATAGCGCCTTCTTCCAGGCGTAAAAAGGCGCTGAACGGGGCGCGGTTCGCCTGATTGAGCCGCTCGAAGGCCAGCCACTCATCGCCCTGATAAGACGCCTGAAAACGCTGGGCCAGATTGACCTGGTAGCAGTCGCCACTGTGCAGATACGCCTGCACCTGGCGGAATTTCTCGCCATATTGCCCACGCGTCATATTTGAGCGCCAGTCGGTGGTTAATCTGAACGGTACTCGCGCAGGGGATTGCTGGCTTTCCAGCCAGGCGAGTCTGGCCTGGGCATCCGTGTGGCTGAGCAGGCTCACGGTCTGGCGCTGATGATCGACAATCAGCGCCCAGTCGTAGAGACCCACCGCCATGTCCGCCAGTGCGATATCCTGCCGGGCATGGCTCGGCAAGGATTCGAAGCGGCGTCCCAGATCGTAGCCAAATAACCCCAGCGCGCCGCCCTGGAATGGTAAATCGGCGTTCACTGGCGGCTGAAGATTCAGCGCCATCAACGCGTTTTGCACTACGGCCAGCGGATCGTCGCGAGTGGACCGGCTGCCCTGAGCATCGCAAATCTGCGTGGTTTCGCCATGCGTTTTCACGGTGCAAAGCGGATCGGCGACCACAATGTCAAAACGGCTGTACGGGTGATCCGCATGACCGGAATGCAGCAGCATCGCCCACGGCAGATGGCTTAATGATGCAAAGTAGTGTTCTGCGGCGTCGTGACGCCAGGGGAGCGTAATAATCGCGGGAGATAACGTCTTCATTGATCCTGACTGTACTGGCTATGTTGCGGGTAGCATGAAATAATTAGCGCAAACAATTTAGCAGGAGTTAACGATGTTTGCAGGTTTACCTTCACTCAGTCACGAACAGCAGCAAAAAGCGGTCGAACGTATTCAGGAACTGATGTCTCAGGGAATGAGCAGCGGTCAGGCGATTGCGCTGGTGGCAGAAGAGTTGCGCGCCACCCATACCGGCGAGAGGATTGTGGCGCGTTTTGAAGACGAAGACGAATAGCGCGGGCTTATACCGCCGCGATAATCTTAATTTCCACTTTGTATTTCGGGTTCATTAACCCCGCCTGAACGGTACAACGCACCGGCGCATGGCCCGCGACAACCCAGGCGTCCCAGGCTTTGTTCATCGCCGCAAAATCGCTTTTATCGGCAAGAAAAATGGTGGCATCCAGAATACGAGACTTGTTGCTGCCTTGCTGTTCCAGCGCGGCATCAATTTGCGCCAGCGTGTTGGCGGTCTGCTCGAATGCATCGGCATCAAGGTTTGCCGGCACGCCGGTGTAGTAAAGCGTGTTGTTGTGGATCACGACGTCAGACCAGCGATCTTCAGCATCGATACGGATGATAGTCATAAAGCCTTCCTCTTTAACGTTTGGCGTAAAATGGCAAGACTGCCATATTGTCAGGGCGTCGTCACCTCTTCAACTGGCGTAAGCTGCTGCAGCCTGACATAATCCCTGTTCAAATCAACAGGGGGTAGTGTGACGGACGATTTTGCACCAGAGGGCCAACTGGCTAAAGCGATACCGGGATTTAAACCGCGCGAACCGCAGCGGCAGATGGCAGTGGCCGTCGCTCAGGCCATAAAAAAAAGAACAGCCTCTGGTGGTCGAAGCCGGAACGGGAACCGGGAAAACCTACGCCTATCTGGCACCGGCGCTACGCGCCAAAAAGAAAGTCATCATCTCGACGGGCTCTAAGGCGCTGCAGGATCAGCTTTACAGCCGCGATCTGCCGACGGTGGCGAAAGCGCTAAAGTACACCGGACGGCTGGCGCTGTTGAAAGGGCGGTCAAACTATTTATGCCTCGAGCGCCTCGAACAGCAGGCGCTGGCGGGCGGCGATCTGCCCGTTCAGACCTTAAGCGATGTTATCCAGCTGCGTTCGTGGTCGAATCAGACCGAAGATGGCGACATCAGCACCTGTGTCAGCGTAGCGGAAGATTCCCAGGCCTGGCCGCTGGTCACCAGCACAAACGACAACTGCCTCGGCAGTGACTGCCCGCTGTATAAAGACTGTTTTGTGGTGAAAGCGCGAAAAAAAGCCATGGATGCCGATGTCGTAGTGGTCAACCATCATCTGTTTCTGGCGGATATGGTGGTCAAAGAGAGCGGATTCGGCGAACTGATCCCGGAGGCAGAGGTGATGATTTTCGACGAGGCTCATCAGTTGCCAGACATTGCCAGCCAGTATTTTGGTCAGTCGCTTTCCAGCCGCCAGTTGATGGATTTGGCAAAAGACATCACCATTGCCTATCGTACCGAGCTGAAAGATACCCAACAATTGCAGAAATGCGCCGACCGTCTGGCGCAAAGCGCGCAGGATTTCCGTCTGCAACTGGGCGAGCCGGGATATCGCGGCAACCTGCGTGAACTGCTGGCCGACCAGCGAGTGCAGCGCGCTTTTTTTACTGCTCGATGATACGCTGGAGCTGTGTTACGACGTGGCGAAACTGTCACTCGGACGTTCGGCATTGCTCGATGCCGCCTTTGAACGTGCCACGCTCTATCGCGCCCGTCTCAAGCGGCTGAAAGAGATCAACCAGCCTGGCTACAGCTACTGGTATGAATGTACCTCGCGTAATTTCACCCTTGCCCTGACGCCGCTGACGGTGGCGGATAAATTCAAAGAGGTGATGGAACAAAAGCCCGGAAGCTGGATTTTCACCTCCGCGACGCTGTCGGTGAATGATGATTTGCACCACTTTACGGCGCGTCTGGGGATTGAACAGGCGGAATCGATGTTGCTGCCGAGTCCGTTTGATTACACCCGTCAGGCGTTGCTCTGTGTGCCGCGAAATCTGCCACAAACCAACCAGCCGGGCGCGGCGCGACAACTGGCAGCAATGTTAAGACCGATCATCGAAGCGAATAACGGGCGCTGCTTTATGCTTTGCACCTCGCATGCGATGATGCGCGACCTGGCGGAGCAATTTCGCGCCACCATGACGCTGCCGGTATTACTGCAGGGCGAAACCAGCAAAGGTCAGCTTTTGCAGCAGTTCGTCAGCGCGGGCAATGCACTACTGGTGGCGACCAGTAGCTTCTGGGAAGGGGTGGACGTACGCGGCGATACGCTTTCGTTGGTGATTATCGACAAGCTGCCGTTTACCTCGCCAGACGATCCGCTACTGAAGGCGCGGATGGAAGACTGCCGTTTACGCGGCGGCGACCCGTTTGACGAGGTGCAGTTGCCCGATGCGGTCATTACGCTTAAACAAGGTGTCGGCCGTTTGATCCGTGATGCCGATGACCGTGGCGTACTGGTGATTTGTGACAACCGCCTGGTGATGCGGCCTTACGGCGCGACGTTTCTTGCCAGCTTGCCACCTGCGCCGCGCACCCGGGATATCGCCCGTGCCGTGCGATTCCTGGCGATACCGACAGCCGAGTAATTTGTGACTGAGTATGTTAAGATGCGGGCCATTTTCTTGATCTAAGCACGAAAACTCATGCGAATTCTGGCTATCGATACCGCCACAGAAGCCTGTTCTGTGGCGCTGTGGAACGACGGTACTCTCTCAGCTCATTTTGAGCTTTGCCCACGAGAACATACTCAACGCATCCTGCCGATGGTGCAGGATATCCTTGCCGCCAGCGGCGCCTCTCTGACGGAACTTGATGCACTGGCCTACGGTCGTGGACCGGGCAGTTTTACCGGTGTGCGTATTGGCATTGGTATTGCGCAGGGACTGGCGTTAGGCGCAGACCTGCCGATGCTGGGCGTCTCCACGCTGGCGACGATGGCGCAGGGTGCCTGGCGTAAAACCGGCGCGACCCGCGTTCTGGCGGCCATTGATGCGCGAATGGGGGGAAGTTTACTGGGCCGAGTATCAGCGCGACGATAACGGCGTCTGGCACGGTGAAGAGACCGAGGCCGTGTTAAAACCTGAGCAGGTAACCGGGCGTTTGCAACAGCTTTCTGGCGAATGGGTGACCGTAGGAACCGGATGGCCCGCCTGGCCTGAACTCGGCAAAGAGAGCGGACTGGCGCTGCGCGACGGGGACGTCCTGTTGCCCGCCGCGGAAGATATGCTGCCGATCGCCTGCCAGATGTTGGCTGACGGCAAAACCGTCACGGTCGAGCAGGCGGAACCGGTTTATTTACGTAACAATGTGGCCTGGAAGAAACTTCCCGGAAAAGAGTGAATCTCAGTAGTATGACCTGTAAAAGATCGGGTCAGACGTTTGAGAGAAGGAGTCGCAGTATGGCGGTTCAAAAACAAGTTGTGAAAGGCCTGCTCGCGGGCGCCATCGCCCTCATGTTAAGCGGGTGCGTTACGGTTCCGGATGCGATTAAAGGCTCCAGTCCCACGCCGCAGGACGATCTGGTGCGGGTGATGAATGCCCCGCAGCTGTATGTCGGACAGGAAGCGCGCTTTGGCGGTAAAGTGGTGGAGATTCAAAACCAGCAGGGCAAAACCCGTCTGGAAATTGCCACTGTTCCGTTGGATAGCGGCGCGCGACCGATTCTGGGCGAACCGTCGCGTGGCCGTATTTACGCCAGTGTGAACGGGTTTCTCGATCCCGTCGATTTCCGCGGTCAACTGGTCACCGTCGTTGGGCCGATTACCGGAACTGTCGACGGTAAAGTGGGCAGCACGCCATACAAATTCATGACGATGGACGTGACGGGCTATAAACGCTGGCGTCTTGCCCAGCAGGTGGTGATGCCACCGCAGCCGATCGACCCGTGGTTCTACGGCGGGAGAGGGTGGCCATACGGCTACGGCGGCTGGGGATGGTATAACCCAGGCCCGGCACAGGTTCAAACGATAGTCACAGAGTAACCCTTTGTATTATCAGTAAAAGAAACAGCGGCTGGTCCGCTGTTTCTGCATTAGTCATGTCATAACAAAAATAAATAGTGACGCGCTTCGCAACCTTTCAGATGAGTAATTAATAAACTGGTACGCTGAGTTAATATTATGTTAACGACTTGTTTATTATCTGGGGTTGAGATGACGACGAACACTCATTTTAGAGGTGATGCAGTGAAGAAGGTTTGGCTAAACCGTTATCCCGCAGATGTGCCTGCGGAGATCAATCCTGACCGTTATCAATCCCTGGTAGAACTGTTTGAACAGTCTGTCGCGCGTTATGCCGATCAACCTGCCTTCGTTAACATGGGGGGAGGTGATGACCTTCCGTAAGCTGGAGGAGCGCAGCCGCGCCTTTTCTGCTTATCTGCAACAGGGACTGGGGCTGAAAAAAGGCGACCGCGTCGCGCTGATGATGCCAAACCTGTTGCAATATCCGGTGGCGCTGTTTGGTATATTGCGTGCCGGGATGATCGTGGTGAACGTCAACCCGCTTTACACTCCGCGTGAGCTGGAGCATCAGCTAAACGACAGCGGCGCGGCGGCGATTGTAATTGTCTCCAACTTTGCCCATACCCTGGAAAAGGTGGTAGACAAAACCAGCGTGAAGCACGTCATTCTGACGCGAATGGGCGATCAGCTCTCGACAGCCAAAGGCACGCTGGTGAACTTCGTTGTGAAGTACATCAAACGCCTGGTGCCGAAATACCATCTGCCGGATGCGATCTCTTTTCGCAGTGCGCTGCACGCCGGTTACCGTATGCAGTATGTTAAGCCGGAAGTGGTTTCTGAGGATCTGGCGTTTTTGCAGTACACCGGCGGAACGACCGGGGTGGCGAAAGGGGCGATGCTGACGCACCGCAACATGCTGGCCAACCTGGAACAGGTGAAAGCCACTTACGGACCGCTTTTGCATCCAGGTAAAGAACTGGTGGTGACTGCGTTGCCGCTGTACCACATTTTTGCCCTGACCATGAACTGCCTGCTGTTTATTGAGCTGGGCGGGCAGAATCTGCTGATCACCAACCCGCGTGATATTCCGGGTCTGGTAAAAGAGTTGGCGAAGTACCCGTTTACCGCGATGACTGGCGTCAACACCCTGTTTAATGCGCTGCTGAACAACAAAGAGTTCCAGCAACTGGATTTCTCCACGCTGCATCTTTCTGCGGGCGGCGGCATGCCGGTACAACAGGCGGTGGCAGAACGCTGGGTGAAGCTGACGGGACAATACCTGCTTGAAGGATATGGGCTGACCGAGTGCGCGCCGCTGGTCAGCGTTAACCCGCACGATATTGATTATCACAGCGGCAGCATTGGCCTGCCGGTGCCATCGACCGAAGCTAAACTGGTGGATGACGATGACAATGAAGTCTCACCGGATCAGCCGGGAGAACTGTGCGTAAAAGGGCCACAGGTGATGCTGGGCTACTGGCAGCGTCCGGATGCGACCGATGAAATCATTAAAAACGGCTGGCTGCACACTGGGGATATCGCCGTGATGGACGATGAAGGCTTCCTGCGCATTGTCGACCGCAAGAAAGATATGATTCTGGTCTCCGGTTTTAACGTTTATCCGAATGAGATCGAAGATGTGGTGATGCAGCATCCGGGCGTGCTGGAAGTGGCGGCGGTCGGTGTCCCCTCCGGCAGCAGCGGCGAAGCGGTGAAGATTTTTGTGGTCAAGAAAGACGCGTCGCTGACCGATGAGGCGCTGGTTACGTTCTGTCGCCGCCAGCTTACTGGCTATAAAGTGCCGAAGCTGGTGGAATTTCGCGATGAACTGCCGAAATCAAACGTCGGCAAAATTTTACGTCGAGAATTGCGTGACGAAGCCCGCGCCAAAGTGGACAATAAGGGTTGAGCGTTTAACCACAAAGAAGGAAGAACCACGCTTTTTCCTTCTTTATCAGCAATCTGACGCCGGGTGAATCCGGCGTTTTTTTTGGCGTAAAACCGAAGAGAATGCAATTTGAATTACCAAATGATCACCACTGACGACTCGCTGGCGACCCTGTGCGAAGCGGTCCGTGCGTTTCCTGCGATTGCCCTGGATACCGAATTTGTTCGTACCCGCACCTATTATCCGCAACTGGGTCTGATCCAGCTGTTTGACGGCGAACATGTCGCACTGATCGATCCACTCGGCATTAACGACTGGTCGCCACTGAAGGCGATTCTGCGCGATACCGCCATCACCAAGTTTTTGCACGCGGGCAGTGAAGATCTGGAAGTCTTTCTGAATGCATTTGGCGAACTGCCGCAACCGCTGATCGACACCCAAATCCTGGCCGCATTTTGCGGCCGACCGCTGTCGTGGGGATTTGCCTCGATGGTAGAAGAGTACACCGGCGTGGCGCTGGATAAGAGCGAGTCACGTACCGACTGGCTGGCGCGTCCGCTCAGTGAACGTCAGTGCGAATATGCTGCTGCCGATGTCTGGTATTTGTTACCGATTGCCGGGAAACTGATGGCGGAAACCGAAGCCGCAGGCTGGCTGTCTGCGGCGCTGGATGAGTGTCGCCTGATGCAAACCCGGCGTCAGGAGATCCTGGCGCCCGAAGAGGCCTGGCGCGATATCACCAACGCCTGGCAGTTACGCACGCGTCAGTTGGCCTGTCTGCAACTGCTTGCCGACTGGCGGTTACGTAAAGCGCGTGAGCGCGATCTGGCCGTTAACTTCGTGGTTCGTGAAGAGCATCTGTGGTCCGTGGCGCGCTATATGCCGGGCAGCATGGGCGAACTCGACAGTCTGGGGCTTTCCGGTAGTGAAATTCGCTTCCACGGCAAAACGCTGCTCTCGCTGGTTGCCAAAGCGCAGGCGTTGCCGGAAGAGGCGCTACCGGAACCGCTGCTGAATCTGATGGACATGCCGGGTTATCGCAAAGCGTTTAAGGCAATTAAAGCACTGGTGACCGACGTGAGTGCGGAACATCACGTCAGCGCAGAGCTGTTGGCCTCGCGTCGCCAGATTAACCAGTTACTCAACTGGCACTGGAAATTAAAACCGCAAAGTACGCAACCCGAACTGATCTCTGGCTGGCGGGCGGCGTTAATGGCAGAGAAGCTCACCGCGTTGCTGCAGGAGTATCCGCAGTAAGCGACTCTTGCCGCCGGATGCCGTTAACCGCATCCGGCGCGATGGCTTTACGACGTCAGCACCTTACAAATCGCCTCGCCGACCTGCTGCGTTGAGGCGCTGCCCTTCAGATCCGGCGTTTTCGGTCCGTTGGTAATCACCTGTTCAATCGCGGCCAGAATCCCGTCATGCGCGGCGGTGTATTTCGCTTCTCCTGCGCCGAGGAAATCCAGCATCATCGCCCCCGCCCAGATGGTCGCAATCGGATTCGCGATATTCTTGCCGTAAATATCTGGTGCTGAACCATGCACCGGTTCGAACAACGACGGGAACGCGCGTTCAGGATTCAGGTTGGCCGAGGGGGGCAATGCCGATGGTGCCGGTACAGGCCGGGCCGAGATCGGAAAGAATGTCACCAAACAGGTTCGAGGCGACCACCACGTCGAAGCGCTCCGGCTGCATCACAAAACGGGCGCAAAGAATATCAATGTGCTGCTTGTCCCAGCGGATATCGGGATAGTGCTGCGCCATGGCCTCTACGCGTGTATCCCAGAACGGCATACTGATTGCCAGACCGTTGGATTTGGTCGCCGACGTCAGCGTTTTCCGCGGCCGACTTTGGGCTAATTCAAACGCATAGCGCAGAATGCGATCCACGCCCCGGCGGGTGAACACGGACTCCTGAATGACCACCTCATGCTCGGTGCCCGGGTTAATATGTCCGCCCAGCGAAGAGTATTCCCCTTCGGTGTTTTCACGCACGACGTAGAAATCGATGTCGCCCGGTTTCTTCCCGGCCAGCGGGCAGGGCACGCCGGGGAAGAGGCGGACCGGGCGCAGGTTCACGTATTGATCAAATTCCCGACGAAATTTCAGCAGTGAGCCCCACAGGGAAATATGGTCCGGAACCGTCTCCGGCCAGCCGACGGCACCAAAGTAAATGGCGTCAAAGGAGGATAACTGCTCGCGCCAGTCATCCGGCATCATTTTCCCGTGCTCAAGGTAATAATCACAGCTGGCCCATTCGAACGTCTCAACGCTGAGCGAGAGGTCCCAGCGTCTGGCGGCGGCCTGCAATACGCGAAGGCCTTCAGGCAGCACTTCCTTACCGATTCCATCACCGGCAATGGCGGCAATACGACAGGTTTTCTTCATACCAGTTCTCACTTGTAGGGTAGCGAAATTGACTTTTCCCTTATCCTATAATTGACTGAACGACAGTTAATCTCCCTAACTGGTGAAACATAAAACACAGATCATGAATAATCCTCCTTTGCTGACTGATTTACGCGTCTTTCTTCTGGTCGCCCGGCGGGCGGGATTCGCTGCCGTCGCCCAGGAGCTGGGCGTCTCACCAGCGTATGTCAGTAAACGCATTGCGCTGCTTGAGCAGAACCTGAATGTGGTTTTACTTCACCGCACCACGCGTCGCGTCACCATTACGGAAGAGGGGGAGCGTATCTATGAGTGGGCGCAGCGTATTCTGCATGATGTCGATCGGATGATGGATGAACTCTCTGATGTCCGTCAGGTTCCGCAAGGGATGCTGCGAATCATCAGTAGTTTTGGTTTTGGCCGACAGGTTGTGGCGCCTGCGCTGTCCGCCCTGGCAAGACAGTATCCGCAACTGGAGTTGCGCTTTGATGTGGAAGACCGGCTGGTGGATTTGGCCAATGAAGGTGTCGATCTCGATATCCGTATTGGCGATGACATTGCGCCGAACTTAATCGCCCGCAAGCTGGGGACTAACTATCGAATCCTCTGTGCATCCCCCCTCGTTCCTGGCGCAGCACGGTACGCCAAAACAGCTTGCCGATCTTGCTACCAGTTCCTGCTTAGTGATCAAAGAGCGCGACCATCCCTTCGGGATCTGGCAATTGCAGAATAAAGAGGGGTCGCACGCCATTAAGGTGACCGGGCCGCTGTCATCGAATCATGGTGAGATTGTGCATCAATGGTGTCTGGACGGACAGGGGATTGCGCTGCGCTCCTGGTGGGATGTCTGCGATAACATCGCCAGCGGTCATCTGGTGCATGTCCTGCCGGAGTATTATCAGCCGGCCAATATCTGGGCGGTGTATGTTTCACGACTGGCGACGTCTGCCAAAGTGCGTATTACGGTGGAATTTTTGCGCCGCTATTTTGCCGAGCGCTATCCGACATTCTCGCTGAAATAAAGCTGCTGGCGTAAGCGCTTCCCTTGAGCGGGTGCATCCGTTAGCATATTGTTTCGCGGCTAAGCGCAAAAGTGGTTTAAGGAAGAAGAGGTTAACGTGTTTGCAGAGTATGGCGTACTGAATTATTGGACTTACCTGGTCGGTGCTATTTTTATTGTCCTGGTTCCGGGGCCGAACACGATATTTGTGCTGAAAAACAGCGTCGGACGTGGCGTGAAGGGCGGTTACCTGGCGGCAAGCGGTGTATTTATTGGCGATGCGGTGCTCATGTTTCTGGCGTATGCCGGAGTGGCGACACTGATTAAAACGACGCCAGTTCTGTTTAATATCGTCCGTTATCTCGGTGCCTTTTACCTGCTCTATCTGGGGGGCAAAAATCCTCTATGCCACGCTTAAAGCCAAAGCCGGCGAAACGGCGGAGGAAGCGGTTCCTTTTGGCGCCATTTTTAAACGCGCGCTGGTCTTGAGCCTGACGAACCCAAAAGCCATTCTGTTCTACGTCTCTTTCTTTGTGCAGTTCATTGATGTGAATGCCCCCCCATGCGGGACTGTCATTCTTTATTTTAGCGATCACGCTTGAAGTGGTGAGCTTCTGCTACCTGAGTTTCCTGATTATCTCAGGGGCTTTTGTCACTCAGTACATTCGTACCAAAAAGAAACTGGCGAAGGTCGGAAACTCACTGATCGGCCTGATTTTTGTCGGTTTCGCTGCGCGACTGGCAACTCTACAGTCGTAATCCTTGTGGCCCGCCTGGCGGCGGGCTTTCTATGAAGGATCCCCCCCATAAAACAGCGTGTTATTGGCGGTTCACTTTTGAATAATCTCATGTAAAATCCGCACTTTATATTTTGTTCGCAGGATAATCGATGAAATATCGTTCTGATATTGACGGCATAAGGGCGATTGCCGTATTGCTGGTGGTGTTATTTCACGCCGGGTTTTCGCTGTTTGCCTCCGGATTTATCGGGGTCGATATTTTCTTCGTCATTTCTGGCTTTCTCATTGCATCGATCATTAAAGATCGAATGGATGCCGGGAATTTCAGTTTTAGCGATTTTTACCTGCGTAGAATATGGCGATTGCAACCCGCTATGCTGACAATGATGTTGCTGTGCGTTGTCATTGCGTCAGTATTCTGGCTGCCTGAAGATTACGCGCCGTTTCTCAAAAGCATAAAGCAGACGCTCCTGATCGTCTCAAATCGCTACTTTGGCGATGAAACCACCGCCTACGCCGCGCCGGATTCAAATGCCATGCTGTTGCTTCACACCTGGTCTTTATCCATCGAGTGGCAGTGGTATGTCTTTTTCCCGGTAATCTTTTACATCATCCGTAAGAAAACCCACGATTCGGTGCTTAATTATCTGGCACCATTGCTGACGGTGGCAGGCATTTATATCGCCTGGCACTATTCAGGGGCGCATCCGACGAAAACATACTATTTCGTCGCCTCCCGGCTCTTTGAATTTATGCTCGGCGTCTGTGCCTGTGTTTATCTCCCGATGGCGAAGAAAATAAACAAGGCTGTGCTTAATAGCCTTTCGTTCTTTGCGCTAGCGGCTATATTTTTTATCAGTGTCAGAAATGATGTCATTCTGGGTTATCCCAATGCTTACACACTGATCGTTTGCCTCAGTACTGCGGTGTTGATTTTCACCGGTAGCCAGCAACATATCCTGACCAATACGCTGCTCTCATTCCCGCCGCTGGTCTGGCTCGGCACGATCTCCTATTCGCTTTATCTCTTCCACTGGCCGATTTTCGCGACGCTACATTACATTGGAATTACCAGTGTCTATGCCAGAATAGCCGGTTTAGCTCTGGCCATACTGCTGGCGATGGGGTCATATTATTTCATTGAGAAACCTTATCGGAAACCTCGTCAGTCATTGAAGAAAACGCTGATTCTTCTGGTGGTTATCCCACTGATTGCCATTATTACTCTGATGTCGGTCAGTAAGCGCTTTGACGGATTTAGTTATCTGCGGTTCGGCGAGTCGTTAAGCCATATCAACAGTGTGCTCAAAGAGACGAAGATAAAACAGCGCCAGGACTGTATGAACGAAAACGTCACAGGAACCGATATGGCCTGCGTTGTGGGGGGATAAAATTGCATCGGATAAAGCGTTACTGATGGGCGATTCGCATTCTAATCAGTACTGGAATTTCTTTGATGTTATGGGCAAAAATGCACATGTCGCTGTTGATATGAAAGCGACGTCACTGTGCCTGGCAATCCCTCGTGTGTATCACGCCGATCTCTATACCTATAAAGGGGATTATTACCGGGCCTGTCACGAGAACGTCAAAAAATACTACGAGGCGATCCGAAGCCATAAGTATAAATATGTGATCATTTCCCAGGTCTGGGAAAATTATGCGGCATTTAAGGTCAGATCGCAGATTGAGGATTCCCCCCTCGCCTGCGGAATCTATCAATATCCTCACACGAGCCACGGAACAGGCAATACAAGATATTATTGATGCCGGAGCGCAGCCAATACTGGTGAAAACGATGTTCCCGATGCCAAAGAATTTCCTGACCTGTTTTTATGAACATTTTAAAACGCGGGGAGAGTACGAGCATCAGGCATGTAATCCGAATCCACAGATTACTAAAACGGTCTGGACGGAACCGTTTTTTGCCACGTTACAGGCGCGCTTTCCATCGTTAATCATTGTCGATCCTAAAAGTGTGCAATGTCCTGGCGGACTGTGCAGGACAGAAATTGAGGGCATTCCGCTATATCGCGACGTTGGCCATTTAAATGACTACGCCACGAAAACATTGGGGGGAGGCGTATCTGCAAAAATTCGGCAATCCACTTAAAGCACCTGACCGATAAAATTGCAGGAGGAAAGTCTGGGGACAGCCTTTCCTCTGTCAGACAAAGCCTGTGACGAAATTCACTTGCCCCTTTTGGTGTATTTTAAATGCCATTTATGAAGCGTAACCTTTCCGGAACAGCGGTTTACTCACGACCGCATCATACCGACGGGAAGAGGGAAGGACATGCTTCAGATTCCACAAAACCATATCCACACACGAGCTACTCCGTTCTGGAACAAAGAAACGGCACCTGCCGGAATTTTCGAACGCCACCTTGATAAAGGAACCCGACCGGGCGTTTACCCACGTCTGTCGGTGATGCAGGGAGCGGTCAAATATCTCGGGTATGCGGATGAACACAGTCCAGAAGCCGAAACAGTGATGATCATCGAAGCGGGCCAGTTTGGCGTGTTCCCACCACAAAAGTGGCACAACGTTGAAGTGATGAGCGATGACACGTATTTCAATATCGACTTTTTCGTCGCGCCGGAAGTTCTGATGGAAAGCGCGAATCAACGAAAAGTCATTCATAGCGGGGAAAAATAATCATGAGTAAAGCAACCTATACCGTCACCGTGACGAATAACAGCAATGGCGTCTCTGTTGATTACGAAACCGAAGCACCAATGACTTTACTGATGCCTGACGTCGCCGCTGAAGTGGTGAAAGATCTCGTCAATACTGTGCGTTCCTACGATACGGAAAATGAGCACGACGTCTGCGGCTGGTAAGCGGCGCCACGCAGAAAAAACCAACGTGGCAACTGCCGTGATAATGCGATGGCAGAAACATTCTTCAGTTCACTCAAAAAAGAACGTATCCGCAAGAGGATAGAGAAAACCCGGGACATGGCCCGGGCGGATATTTTCGAAAGCATTGACTGTGTTATAACCGGTCCCGACGCCACAGTCACCCTGGTGGCGTCAGCCAGGAGGCCTTCGAAAAGGCCTCAGCGTGAGAACAGAAACGGCCTGGCGGAGCGAGGTTACTCTTCAGGGCGGTTTTCTGTTTCAGGGACGTTTAGTGATGCGCCAGTTCGGCGTCGTCTTCACTATCCAGAATGGCTTTATCGGTTTGCTTCAGCCACTGGCTGGCTAGCGTGCCGGCAGTCATCGAACCGCTGACGTTCAGCGCGGTACGTCCCATGTCGATCAGCGGCTCAACGGAGATGAGCAGCGCCACCAGCGTGACAGGCAATCCCATCGCCGGCAGAACGATCAGCGCCGCGAAGGTGGCGCCACCACCGACACCTGCTACCCCGGCGGAACTTACCGTTACAATCCCGACCAGCGTTGCAATCCAGACAGGATCCAGTGGGTTAATGCCTACCGTCGGCGCCACCATCACTGCCAGCATCGCCGGGTACAAACCGGCACAGCCGTTCTGACCAATTGTCGCACCAAAGGAGGCCGCGAAGCTGGCGATAGATTCCGGCACGCCCAGGCGGCGGGTTTGCGCTTCCACATTCAGCGGAATAGAAGCGGCGCTGGAGCGGCTGGTAAAGGCGAAGGTCAGAACCGGCCACACTTTGCGGAAGTACTTGAGCGGACTTACGCCGTTTACGCCCAGCAGTATGCCGTGGACGACGAACATAATGCCCAGACCGAGATAAGAGGCGACGACAAAGCTGCCCAGCTTAATGATGTCCTGCAGGTTGGAACCGGCCACCACCTTAGTCATCAGCGCCAGGACCCCGTAAGGGGTTAACTGCATGACCAGACGAACCAGTTTCATCACCCAGCTTTGCAGTGTGTCGATTGCGGTCAGCACGCGTTCGCCTTTCGGCGCGTCATCTTTCAGTAATTTCAGTGCCGCGACACCGAGGAAGGCGGCAAAAATGACCACGCTGATGATAGACGTCGGGTTCGCGCCAGTCAGATCGGCAAACGGGTTTTTCGGTACAAACGAAAGAACCAACTGCGGGACACTGAGATCGGCCACTTTGCCGACATAGTTCGTTTCAATGGCATTCAGACGCGCCGTTTCTGCGCCGCCCTGAACCAGACCTTCAGCGGTCAGACCAAACAGGTTAGTGACCAGCACGCCGACCAGCGCCGCAATCAGCGTGGTAAAGAGCAGAGTACCGATGGTCAGGAAGCTGATCTTACCTAACTGCGAGGCGTTATGCAGACGGGCAACCGCGCTCAGGATTGAGGCGAAGACCAGCGGCATGACGATCATTTGCAGCAGCTGAACATAGCCGTTACCGACAATGTTGAACCACTGAACGGAATCTTTCAGAACCTGACTGTCGGAACCATAAATGGTATGCAGGGCAAGGCCAAAGACCACACCCATTACCAGACCGACCAGTACTTTCTTTGCCAGACTCCACTGTTTGTGGCGGGTTTGCGCCAGCACAAACAGCAGAATAACGAACACCACGATGTTCGCGATTAATGGAAAATTCATCCCCGTTCTCCTGATTTTATTATTCGTCTCGCTGTGTCACAGCGATCCTGTTGCCGCAAGGTTAGCAGAACTGTGACCTGGCTCTTATATTCAAATGGAATTGTTTATATCAAAAACGCGTATTTCGCCGATTTACTCATCAATTTGATGCTTTATAAAGCGATTGAACTGCCATTGTAGTGTGTTAATCATATCGGAAGACCAGCGAACTGCACTGTTCTGGGGCAGAGTTTGTGGCATCCATACCGCCCAGGCAAACAGCGCCATACAGAGAAATCGCTCCAGTTGATTGCCTTTCTGCGGGACCAGAATGGGCAGGCGAAAGCGCCAGCGGCAGGGCCATAGCAGGGGGGACACCGGCAGGCGTCAGCATATCCGCGGCAATGTGGCTCAGATAACCCACCACCATCCCCTGTAGCGCATCGGCAGGGATAACCCAGGTCTCCGGGACTTTCAGATAGAAGGTAGCCAGCAGCGCAAAGACCGCCAGCAGGCTGTGAGTGAAGCCACGGTGCCCGAAGGCGCGCGCGATCGGTTTCGAAACCCATTTCAGGCGCTGACCAAGAAACGACTTTGGGTGATCGATATCCGGCAGCAGACAGGTCAGAATAGCGGAGGGAACAATATGCCACCAGTCACCCTGTGCAAGCACGGGCGTTAGCTCCGCGTTTTTAGCGAACACCGCGCAGGCAATGGAAAAGAGGAGGTGACCTTCCGCCGTCATGATAAAACCTGATAAACTGTGAATTCGTACAGTATAGGATTTTTATACAGTGGGCGGAAGTGGTGACGTTGTAACTCTTTGTCAATAATGCGCGTTTATCGCGCTAACCAACCGCCGTCGACGGCAAGCGTAAAGCCGTTAATGTAATCTGCTGCCTTCGAGGCGAGGAAGACGACCGGGCCCTGGAGATCGTCCGGCGTTCCCCAGCGACCTGCCGGGATCCGATCGATAATCTCTTTATTGCGTTCTGCATCTTCCCGCAGCTGTTGGGTATTGTTGGTCGCCATGTAGCCGGGGGGCAATAGCGTTAACATTAATCTGATGCTGCGCCCACTCGTTGGCTAACAATCGGGTAATGCCCAGCACGCCGCTCTTTGAGGCCGTATAAGACGGAACGCGAATGCCGCCCTGAAATGACAGCATCGATGCAATATTAATGATTTTACCGCCCTGACCTTGCGCGAGGAACTGCCGCGCCACGGCCTGAGAGAGAAAAAAGAGCGACTTGAGATTCAGGTTCATCACGTCGTCCCAGTCCTTTTCACTAAAATTGAGCGCGTCTTCGCGACGAATGGTTCCGGCGTTGTTCACCAGAATGTCGATGCGCCCGAATTTCTCTACCGCCTGGGCGACAACGCTCGCAATGACTTCCTGCTGGCTTAGATCGGCCTGGATGGCAAAGAAGCGGCGCCCCAGCGCTTCTACCCTGGCGGCGGTGTCATGGGGAACCTTGCGGTTTACGCCAACGATGTCACAACCGGCTTGCGCCAGTGCAACCGTCATCCCTTGTCCAAGTCCGGTATCGCAACCCGTGACAACAGCGACTTTACCTGCAAGACAAAATGCATCCAGAATCATAATGACCTCGGCTAACTGTTTTTATCTGTTATGTGCCCTGAAAGAAGGATAGGAGAGGCGCGTGAGGAATGCAATTAAAATGAAACGCTGTTTTAATTTTAATTGAGAAAACGGGCAAGAGTAACATTGCCCGTTGCCGATCAGCCGCGTAAATCGGTGACGGTCAATTCCGTGAGTGAATTAAGTTTGACGTCAGCAAGAATGTACCGTGGATCGTGCCGTACTTCTTTGTCGGGTACGACGATGGAGCGCATCCGTGCGGCTTTAGATGCCACCATACCGTTGACGGAATCTTCCAGCGCCACACAGCATAACGGGTCAACGCTCAGTTTAGCCGCGCAGTCGATGTAAACCTGTGGATGCGGTTTGCTGTAGGGCAGTTTTTCCGCCGAGGCGAGGGCATCAAAGCTTTCCCGCAGGTCGAACATCGCCAGAACTTTTTCCAGCATATGCAGAGGAGACGCTGATGCCAGTCCCACCTTCAGTCCTTGCGCTTTACACAACGCGATAGCTTCTTTGACGCCCGGTAACAGTGGACGTGTCTCTTCGACCAGAGCAATAGCACGCGTAATAACGCGATCGGTCACCTCCTGGCGACTCGGCCCGTTCCACGGTTGCTGAGCAAACCAGAGATCGACAACCATATCGATGCGCAGCCCCAGCGTATCCGGGAGCTCATATCGACGAGTGATATCGACGCCGACACTGGCCAGCACCTCCAGTTCTGCACGATCCCACAGCGGTTCGGAATCAATCAGCAATCCATCCATATCAAAGATTGCCGCAAGAATTTGACGCGGGGTTGACATCACAACCTCTCCTGTTAAGCATTTAATGTAAGGTATTTGGCATTAAAGCCTATCATAACGTTTTTAAAGATCGGGCGAAAACGGTAATCACCGGGTAGACTTAAGCCAAAACGACGCGTCTTTATCAAGGGGAACTCATGACGTATCAACAAGCTGGACGCATAGCAATACTAAAAAGGATCTCAGGATGGGTGATATTTATTCCGGCGCTTCTTTCCACGCTCATTTCAGCCCTGAAATTTATGTATGCGCACAGCGAAAAGCAGGAAGGGATTAACGCAGTGATGCTCGATTTTACCCACGTCATGATTGATATGATGCGGGTAAATACGCCGTTTCTGAACCTGTTCTGGTACAACTCGCCGACACCGGATTTTCAAAATAGCCTGAATATTCTGTTCTGGTTGATATTTGCGCTGATTTTTGTCGGGCTGGCGATGCAGGATTCCGGTGCGCGGATGAGCCGCCAGGCGCGGTTTTTACGGGAAGGCGTCGAAGATCAGTTGATTCTTGAAAAAGCCAAAGGCAGCGAAGGACTTACGCGCGAACAGATCGAATCACGGATCGTGGTGCCGCATCATACGATTTTTCTGCAATTTTTCCCGCTCTACATTTTGCCAGTGATTATCATCATTCTCGGCTATGTGTTCTTTTCTCTGTTAGGGTTTATCTAAGTGCGAAGGCCGCCAGCAGGCGGCCTTATATGGCTTCGGGATTTGCCTATGCGGCTAACAGCCTGTCCATGGCCTTCTGCGCGATCACCAGATGTTGACCGCCAAACAGTCTTGCCCGATTGAGTAAGGTATAGAGTTGATACACCGGTTGCCGGTCGAGAAAATCTACCGGCAGCGGCGATACCGACTGATAACCATCATAAATCTGCGGTGGCTGTTCGGTATGCAGCGGCAACATCGCCAGATCGCACTCTCTGTCGCCCCAGTAACAGGCCGGATCAAACAGATACGGTCCGTCCGGCCCCAGCGCGCAGTTACCGGACCACAAATCGCCGTGCAACAACGACGGCTGTGGCTGATGGGAGGAGAGACGCTGCTGAACGTGTTCTACGATGGCGTCAATATTGCCAAAGGCAATGCCTTTTTCCGCCGCCAGTTCAAGCTGCCAGCCAATACGCTGTTCGGCAAAGAAGGTCGACCAGCGGCGCTGCCATGCATTGGGTTGGGGGGTAGTGGAGAGCGCGTTATCAAAATCCAGCCCAAACTGCGGCTGATCGCTCCATTCATGCAGGTGGGCAAGCTGCTGCCCCAGAATAAACGCGCTATGCGCATCCAGCGGGCGGGGAGGGAGATAATCCATCACCAGAAAGCTGTAATCACGGTCTGCGCCCACCGCCCACACTTTGGGGACCGTCACCGTATGGCTGCGTGATAACAGTTCTAATTGATCGGCTTCTGCCGTGAAGCCAGGAAGCAGTTCCCGCTCATCACATTTAACGAAGAAATCGCGTCCCGCGTAGCGCAAATGCCATGCGGCATGAATTTCTCCGCCAGGCAGTTCGTTACGCAGTTCGATTTCGCCTTCACCGAGTTGCTCGCTTAAAAGACGACTGATAGCCTGCCACATGATGTCTCTCCCCATGTTGTCTGCCAGATCATAAGGTTAGCGCAAAGATGCGGTTAAAAAACACGAACTAACGCACACCGTGGACGTGTTTTCGTGGTAATGGCATCTATTTTTCCCCGGGCTCCCACTCTTCCCATGTTTCAACGGTTAACTCTGGCGCTTTCTTTAGCGCGCTTTCTGCAAGGCCGGCAGCGAGCGCTTTCACCTCTTCTTTGCTCTGGGCGCTAATTAGCCCAAAGGTATTGGTTCCCAGCTCATGAATATTTCCCTCATCGTCCGTAAGGGTGAGCAGGAAACCGGCGCGGGTGAGATGGTTATTCAGTTCGTTAATTTCCGTTAAGGAGTCTTCGTGAAACCTGACGGTAATGACATATCGGGTAACATCGCCACTGGCCATTTGGCACCTCTTTGTAATCTCATGAGTTTGTAGCATAGACGCTGAACGCGTATGCCGACAGGTTTGGCTGAGATTCCCCCCCTCGAAAAGAGGGGGATATATTATGGCTGATTCAGGTAAGCGTAGATTTTTTTGCGTATCGTCGTGGGAACACAGACGCGTTCCCTGGTTGAGGGTCGCGGCACTGCCAGCCGCAACGCCAAAGCGCACCATCTCCTCAAGCGAGGCGCCTTCAGCCAGTTTGAGGGTCATCGCGCCTACCATGCTATCGCCCGCGCCAACGGTACTCTGGCTTTTTTACCGGCGGGGGGAACCACCTGCACACAGGTTTTGCTGTCCACGCCGAGCGCCCCCCTGAGGACCGAGGGAGACGACAACGCGCTTTGCTTTACCACTGTGGATGATTTCCTGCGCCGCTTTACGGACATCGTCAGGTTGCGTCAGTTCACGATTAACCAGCGCACTCAGCTCTTTCTGGTTGGGTTTCACCAGTTCAATGTTGCCAATCGCCAACGCTGCCGTCAGCGCGTCGCCGGAACTGTCTATGATGCAGCGAATCCCCTGTTTCTGTGCGGCGGTAATTAACTGGCTGAGCTTTTCGACTTTTATACCCGGCGGTAAACTGCCGCTGATCACCAGAATGGCGCCGGACTCAATTTCCAGCACCTGTTCTTCTATCTGGCGAAACTCATCATCATTCAGCGCCGCGCCGGGCATCACAAAGCGATACTGCTCGCCGCTGGATTCAACATGAACGTGCAGGTTCTGACGCGTCCAGTCTTTTGCATCAATGGTCGCGACCGGAACGTTTTCATCAGCGAGCAGGGCCACCAGATGTTCACCGGTGGCGCCGCCAACGGGGAAAATGGCGGTCGCCGTTCCGCCCAGATGAGCAATAGCGCGGGCGACATTAATGCCACCACCGCCAGGTTCAAATACCGGGGCCGTACAACGGAGTTTCCCTTCGGGATAGATTTGCGGGGTGATCGTTGCGCTATCGAGAGAGGGCGCAAGCGTCAACGTATAGATACGTACCATGGTTACCTCCTGTTAGGCTGCATTCAGTCTGGCACCGAATAGCCCCAAAGTGAAGACATTAACAATATGATTAATTAAAGCTTATTTATTTAATTTGCCGTAAGGTTATATAAATATTTAATTGTTTTGAGAGCGTTCTTATTCAAAAAATGAAATAAGAATTCATTGCTATGTTATTCGAGCCTTTTTTATAATTTGTTACCTTTCCTGGGTCGTTTGTCATTGATCCCTCTGAAAGTTTCCGGGACCGTTATGGTCTCTTTTTTTGTTGTACGGACTCTTTATAAATGAAGCTTTTAAAGACAGTTCCCGCTGCCGTTTTGCTGGCGGGGGGGCGTGTTTGCGTCGTTGTATGCAACTGCCGATGATTCCGTTTTTACTGTCATGGATGACCCCTCAAGTGCGAAGAAACCTTTCGAAGGCAATCTCAACGCCGGTTACCTTGCACAGTCAGGCAACACGAAAAGTTCTTCCTTGACCGCAGACACTACGATGACCTGGTATGGACAAACAACAGCCTGGTCGCTGTGGGGAAATGCGAGCAATACGTCTTCCAACGATGAACGCTCTTCAGAGAAATATGCAGTGGGGGGGGCGTAGCCGTTACAATGTGACCGATTATGACTACCTTTTCGGCCAGGCGAGTTGGCTGACGGACCGTTATAACGGCTACCGTGAGCGCGACGTCTTCACCGCCGGTTATGGTCGCCAGTTCCTTAATGGTCCTGTACATAGCTTCCGTTTTGAATTCGGTCCGGGTGTACGTTACGACGAACATACTGATGGCACGACGGAAACGCAGCCGCTGGGCTATGCTTCTGGCGCGTACGCATGGCAGATTTCAGACAACACGAAATTCACGCAAGGCGTGTCGGTATTTGGTGCCGAAGATACGACGCTGAACTCCGAAACGGCGCTGAATGTGGCAATTAACGAGCATTTTGGCCTGAAGGTGGCGTACAACGTGACGTGGAACTCCGAACCGCCGGAAACGGCGCCAGAGCACACAGACAGACGTACAACGGTCTCTCTGGGCTATCGGATGTAAGCTGAGGCCAGACTGTTCTCCAGTCTGGCTTTTTTTATCACAGAGCACGGATGATGAGTTGCTCATCATTACCTGATATCCAGAATGTCTACTTCGCCAGAATCTTAACAACTGACACAACGGGTCGTAGTTCCGACTCTATCCCCAAATCATTGCCGCCCAGCGTAGTAATAACATTGCGCCACAGATGACGATCAGGACGACCACCATTTTCCAGTGTTTTTTGGCGAAGCGATTTGATGGCATCATTTATTTCCTGACGGTTTCAGACGGTTAATCCTAGTGTAACAAATCTGTCAGGCCAGCAGTGAAGGGATATGCATGTTGTCTCCTGGCAAACTGTGAGGAAAACGAGAGAGACAGCGAAAACGTCATGATTCAGCCCAATATAAAACAGAAGGGTGCATTCTCCCTTTTTTTTAGTGTTACCATCGTTCGACCACATTACCTTATTCGCGCAGCGAAAGCGGATGTGTTTCAGATTGTGTACCAATTTAGCAATTGTTGGTTAGATGGCTGCACAACTCACTGTAAACAAATAAATTTTCTCTTTGTATGTGATCTTGCGTATGGGTCACCACTGCAAATAAGGACATAACATGCCAGTTATTACTCTTCCTGATGGCAGTCAACGCCATTACGACCACGCTGTAAGCCCTATGGATGTTGCGCTGGACATTGGTCCAGGTCTGGCGAAAGCCACCCTCGCTGGCCGCGTTAATGGCGAGCTGGTTGATGCTTCTGACCTGATCGAAAATGATGCGACGCTCTCTATCATCACCGCAAAAGATGAAGAAGGGCTGGAGATCATTCGTCACTCCTGTGCGCACCTGTTAGGTCATGCGATCAAACAACTTTGGCCGAATACTAAAATGGCTATCGGTCCGGTTGTCGACAATGGTTTCTACTATGACGTGGATCTTGACCGAACGTTGACCCAGGAAGATATCGATGCGCTCGAGAAGCGGATGCACGAGCTCGCTGAGAAAAATTACGACGTCATTAAGAAGAAAGTCAGCTGGCACGAAGCGCGCGAAACCTTCGTGAAGCGTGGCGAGATTTATAAAGTCTCTATTCTTGATGAAAACATTGCCCATGATGACAAACCTGGTTTGTATCATCATGAAGAATATGTCGATATGTGCCGCGGTCCGCACGTGCCGAATATGCGCTTCTGCCATCACTTTAAACTGATGAAAACCGCAGGCGCGTACTGGCGTGGCGATAGCGACAACAAGATGCTGCAGCGTATCTACGGAACGGCCTGGGCAGATAAAAAGGCCCTCAGCGCTTATCTGCAACGTCTGGAAGAAGCGGCAAAACGTGACCACCGTAAAATCGGTAAGCAGCTTGACCTGTATCACATGCAGGAAGAAGCGCCGGGTATGGTGTTCTGGCATAACGACGGCTGGACTATTTTCCGCGAACTGGAAGTCTTTGTGCGCTCCAAGCTCAAAGAGTATCAGTATCAGGAAGTGAAGGGCCCGTTCATGATGGACCGTGTGCTGTGGGAAAAAACCGGGCACTGGGACAACTACAAAGATGCGATGTTCACCACCTCTTCTGAGAACCGTGAATACTGCATCAAGCCGATGAACTGCCCGGGTCACGTGCAGATTTTTAATCAGGGCCTGAAATCCTACCGCGACCTGCCGCTGCGTATGGCGGAGTTCGGTAGCTGCCACCGTAACGAGCCGTCAGGCGCGCTGCATGGTCTGATGCGTGTACGTGGCTTCACCCAGGATGATGCGCATATCTTCTGTACTGAAGAGCAAATCCGCGATGAAGTTAACGCATGTATCCGTATGGTCTACGATATGTACAGTACATTTGGCTTCGAGAAGATCGTCGTCAAACTTTCCACTCGTCCTGAAAAACGTATTGGCAGCGACGAAATGTGGGATCGTGCTGAGGCGGACCTGGCTGTCGCACTGGAAGAAAATAATATCCCGTTTGAATATCAACTGGGTGAAGGTGCGTTCTACGGTCCGAAAATTGAATTTACCCTGTATGACTGCCTCGATCGTGCATGGCAGTGCGGTACTGTACAGCTGGACTTCTCTCTGCCGTCTCGTCTGAGCGCCTCTTATGTGGGCGAAAACAACGAGCGTCAGGTGCCGGTAATGATTCACCGCGCAATTCTTGGGTCTATGGAACGTTTCATCGGTATCCTGACTGAAGAGTTCGCAGGCTTCTTCCCAACCTGGCTTGCGCCGGTTCAGGTAGTGGTCATGAACATTACCGATTCACAGTCTGAATACGTTAACGAATTGACGCAGAAACTACAAAATGCGGGTATTCGAGTAAAAGCAGACTTGAGAAATGAGAAGATTGGCTTTAAAATCCGCGAGCACACTTTACGTCGTGTCCCTTATATGTTGGTCTGTGGTGATAAAGAAGTGGAAGCAGGCAAAGTTGCCGTTCGCACTCGCCGCGGGAAAGACCTGGGCAGCCTGGACGTAAGTGAAGTGATTGAGAAGCTGCAACAAGAGATTCGCAGCCGCAGTCTTCAACAACTGGAGGAATAAGGTATTAAAGGCGGAAAACGAGTTCAAACGGCACGTCCGAATCGTATCAATGGCGAGATTCGCGCCCAGGAAGTTCGCTTAACAGGTCTGGAAGGTGAAGCTCTGGGTATTGTGAGTCTGAGAGAAGCGATCGAAAAAGCTGAAGAAGCTGGAGTAGATTTAGTTGAAATCAGCCCTAACGCCGAACCGCCAGTTTGTCGTATCATGGACTACGGCAAGTTCCTTTATGAAAAGAGTAAATCTTCTAAGGAACAGAAGAAAAAGCAAAAAGTTATCCAGGTTAAGGAAATCAAATTCCGTCCTGGTACCGACGATGGCGATTATCAGGTAAAACTCCGCAGCCTGATTCGCTTTCTGGAAGATGGCGATAAGGCCAAGATCACACTGCGTTTCCGCGGTCGTGAGATGGCCCACCAACAGATTGGTATGGAAGTGCTGACGCGCGTCCGTGACGATCTGAGTGAACTGGCAGTAGTCGAATCCTTCCCAACGAAGATCGAAGGCCGCCAGATGATCATGGTGCTCGCTCCCAAGAAGAAACAGTAGGCCTTCAAGTAGTATTTCCTGTGGAGCCTTTGGGCTTCACAGGTTTTGCTCGCCTGGGTTTCATTTATTAACAATGCGAAGTGGAAGTTATTAAAATGCCAAAAATTAAGACCGTACGCGGTGCTGCTAAGCGCTTCAAAAAAACCGGTGGTGGTGGATTTAAGCGTAAGCACGCAAACCTGCGTCATATTCTGACCAAAAAATCAACTAAGCGTAAACGTCACCTGCGTCCAAAAGGCCTGGTTTCTAAAGGCGATCTGGGTCTGGTTATCGCGTGCCTGCCGTACGCATAAGCCGTTAACGATTTTTTAATTTTTTACGCCCAATAGATTTCGCATTGTCGCAAGGCAGTCAACGCCGCGAGAATGTGAAGGATGAAGGGCAAATCAGAATAGATACAGGAGAGCACTATGGCTCGCGTAAAACGTGGTGTAATTGCACGCGCACGTCACAAGAAAATTTTGAAACAAGCCAAAGGTTACTACGGTGCGCGTTCTCGCGTATACCGCGTTGCCTTCCAGGCCGTCATCAAAGCAGGTCAGTATGCTTACCGTGACCGTCGTCAACGTAAGCGTCAGTTCCGTCAACTGTGGATTGCGCGTATCAACGCAGCAGCACGTCAGAACGGTATTTCTTACAGCAAATTCATCAACGGCCTGAAAAAAGCCTCTGTTGAAATCGACCGTAAGATCCTGGCTGACATCGCCGTATTCGACAAAGTAGCGTTCACCGCGCTGGTCGAAAAAGCGAAAGCAGCTCTGGCTTAAGCCAGTGAAAAGAGGGAGCCTGGCTCCCTCTCTTTTATTTGTTGTGCCGTCAATGAGTTGACAATTGATCCGTAACCCTTTTCAATAAAGGTTCTCCGGTTTTACCATACAAGGTAACGCAAGCATGAATGCTGCTATTTTCCGCTTCTTTTTTTACTTTAGCACCTGACTCCGGGAGGCTAGCGCGTGAAAGAAGAAACGAAAAACAGCGCAAAAAAGCCTCCTGATGGAGGCTTTTTTTTGTGCCCGAAATAGAGAGATTACGTTCAACGAACCGGTGTCTTCACCGACACAATGAGGAAAACCATGTCACATCTCGCAGAACTGGTAGCCAGTGCGAAGGCGGCCATTAACCAGGCGTCAGATGTTGCCGCATTAGACAATGTGCGCGTCGAATATTTGGGCAAAAAAAGGGCACCTGACCCTTCAGATGACGACTCTGCGCGAGCTGCCAGCTGAAGAGCGTCCTGCAGCCGGTGCGGTGATTAACGAAGCGAAAGAGCAGGTACAGCAGGCGCTCAATGCGCGTAAAGCGGATCTGGAAAACGCCGCGCTGAATGCGCGTCTGGCAGCGGAAACCATTGATGTTTCACTGCCGGGTCGCCGCATTGAAAACGGCGGCCTGCATCCGGTTACCCGTACCATCGATCGCATTGAAAGCTTCTTTGGTGAGCTTGGCTTTACCGTGGCAACCGGCCCGGAAATCGAAGATGACTACCACAACTTCGATGCGCTGAATATTCCTGGTCACCACCCGGCTCGCGCCGATCACGACACCTTCTGGTTTGACGCGACGCGTCTGCTGCGTACCCAGACATCCGGCGTACAGATCCGTACCATGAAAGATCAGCAGCCGCCGATTCGTATTATCGCGCCGGGTCGCGTGTATCGTAACGACTATGATCAGACGCACACCCCGATGTTCCATCAGATGGAAGGCCTGATTGTCGATACCAATATCAGCTTTACCAACCTGAAAGGAACGCTGCACGACTTCCTGCGTAACTTCTTTGAAGAAGATTTGCAGATTCGCTTCCGTCCTTCTTATTTCCCGTTCACAGAACCGTCTGCGGAAGTGGACGTGATGGGTAAAAACGGCAAATGGCTGGAAGTGCTGGGTTGCGGGATGGTGCATCCGAACGTACTGCGTAACGTCGGTATCGACCCGGAAATCTACTCAGGCTTTGCGTTTGGGATGGGGATGGAGCGTCTGACCATGTTGCGTTACGGTGTCACGGACCTGCGTGCGTTCTTCGAAAACGATCTGCGTTTCCTCAAACAGTTTAAATAAAGGCAGGATAAAACAATGAAATTCAGTGAACTGTGGTTACGCGAGTGGGTTAACCCGGCTATCGATAGCGACGCGCTGTCGAATCAAATTACCATGGCAGGTCTGGAAGTTGACGGTGTTGAAGCGGTCGCCGGTGCATTTAACGGCGTCGTTGTGGGTGAAGTGGTTGAATGCGGCCAGCACCCGAATGCGGACAAACTGCGCGTGACGAAAGTTAACGTTGGCGGTGAGCGTCTGTTGGATATCGTTTGCGGCGCGCCAAACTGCCGCCAGGGGCTGAAAGTGGCCGTGGCGACCATTGGCGCAGTTTTGCCGGGTGATTTCAAAATTAAAGCGGCTAAGCTGCGTGGCGAACCGTCTGAAGGCATGCTCTGCTCCTTCTCCGAACTGGGTATCTCCGACGATCACAGCGGCATTATTGAACTGCCGGCCGATGCGCCGATCGGCACCGACATCCGCGAATACCTGAAGCTTGATGACAACACTATCGAAATCAGCGTCACCCCGAACCGTGCTGACTGCTTAGGCATCATCGGTATCGCCCGTGACGTGGCGGTGCTGAACAAAGCGCCGCTGGTTGAGCCGGAAATCACGCCAGTTGCGGCAACCATCAGCGATGTTCTGCCGATTACCGTAGAAGCCACCGACGCCTGCCCGCGCTATCTGGGCCGCGTAGTGAAGGGCATCAACGTGAAAGCGCCAACACCGCTGTGGATGAAAGAAAAGTTGCGTCGCTGCGGTATCCGCTCCATCGATGCGGTGGTTGACGTGACCAACTATGTGCTGCTCGAACTGGGCCAGCCGATGCACGCCTTTGATAAAGACCGCATTGAAGGCGGGATTGTCGTTCGCATGGCGAAAGAGGGTGAAACGCTGGTGCTGCTTGATGGCAGCGAAGCGAAGCTGAATGCGGATACGCTGGTGATTGCCGATCATAATAAAGCGCTGGCGATGGGCGGCATCTTTGGTGGTGAACATTCTGGCGTGAATGATGAAACGCAAAACGTGTTGCTGGAATGTGCGTTTTTCAGCCCGTTGTCGATTACCGGTCGTGCGCGCCGTCATGGCCTGCATACCGATGCGTCTCACCGCTATGAGCGCGGTGTGGATCCGGCTCTGCAGTACAAAGCGATGGAACGTGCCACCCGTTTGCTGATTGAGATCTGTGGCGGCGAAGCTGGCCCAATCATTGATGTGACGGATGAAGCGACGCTGCCGAAGCGCGCCACCATTACGCTGCGTCGTAGCAAACTGGATCGCCTGATTGGTCATCATATTGCCGATGAGCAGGTGAGCGACATTCTGCGTCGTCTGGGTTGTGACGTGACGGAAGGCGAAGGCCAATGGCAGGCTGTAGCGCCGAGCTGGCGTTTCGACATGGAAATTGAAGAAGACCTGGTTGAAGAAGTCGCCCGCGTTTATGGCTACAACAACATCCCGGACGAACCTATCCAGGCTGGCCTGATCATGGGGACGCACCGTGAGGCGGACTTGTCGCTCAAGCGTGTGAAAACGCTGTTGAATGACAAAGGCTATCAGGAAGTCATTACTTACAGCTTTGTTGACCCGAAAGTGCAGCAGTTGCTCCATCCGGGTGAAGAGGCGCTGTTGCTGCCAAGTCCAATCTCCATCGACATGTCGGCCATGCGCCTGTCGCTGTGGACAGGATTACTGGCAACGGTAGTGTATAACCAGAATCGCCAGCAGAACCGTGTGCGTATTTTTGAAAGCGGCTTGCGCTTTGTGCCAGATACCCAGGCCAACCTGGGCATTCGTCAGGATCTGATGCTGGCGGGCGTTATTTGCGGTAATCGTTACGATGAACACTGGGACCTGGCAAAAGAGACCGTTGATTTCTATGATTTGAAAGGCGATCTGGAAGCCGTGCTGGATCTGACCGGTAAACTTGCTGACGTTCAGTTCCGTGCAGAAGCCAATCCGGCACTGCATCCTGGACAGTCTGCAGCGATTTATCTGAAAGGTGAACGCATTGGTTTCATTGGTGTTGTTCATCCTGAGCTGGAACGTAAGCTGGATCTCAACGGTCGTACACTGGTGTTCGAACTGGAGTGGAACAAGCTCGCAGACCGCGTGGTGCCTCAGGCGCGCGAGATTTCACGCTTCCCGGCGAACCGTCGCGACATCGCTGTGGTCGTCGCAGAAAACGTTCCCGCTGCCGATATTTTATCCGAGTGTAAGAAAGTTGGCGTAAATCAGGTAGTTGGCGTAAACTTATTTGACGTGTACCGTGGTAAGGGTGTTACGGAGGGGTATAAGAGCCTCGCCATTAGCCTGATCCTTCAGGATACCAGCCGTACACTCGAAGAAGAGGAGATTGCCGCTACCGTCGCCAAATGTGTAGAGGCATTAAAAGAGCGATTCCAGGCATCATTGAGGGATTGAACCTATGGCGCTTACAAAAGCTGAAATGTCAGAATATCTGTTTGATAAGCTTGGGCTTAGCAAGCGGGATGCCAAAGAACTGGTCGAACTGTTTTTCGAAGAGATCCGTCGTGCTCTGGAAAACGGTGAGCAGGTAAAACTCTCTGGTTTTGGTAACTTCGATCTGCGTGATAAGAATCAACGCCCGGGACGTAACCCGAAAACGGGCGAAGATATTCCCATTACAGCACGGCGCGTGGTGACCTTCAGACCCGGACAGAAGTTGAAGAGCCGGGTCGAAAACGCTTCGCCCAAAGATGAGTAATCAGATCTAACTAAAAAAGGCCGCTTTTGCGGCCTTTTTTCTTTTCTGCGGGGATGTCGCACCGTAGAATTAATGACATCCTTTTCAGTTGAACGGAAATCATGCTGACTTTTGCCCGTCAACAACAGCGACAACATGTGCGCTGGATCCTGAGCCTGTCGGTACTGATGTTGCTGACATTGTTGTTAAGCCTGTGTGCCGGAGAGCAGTGGATATCACCGGCTGACTGGCTGACGCCGCGTGGCGAACTTTTTTGTCTGGCAAATACGCCTTCCGCGGGCGGTGGCTGTTTTGCTGGTGGGCGCGGCGCTGGCTTTGTCCGGCGCAGTGATGCAGGCGCTGTTTGAAAATCCGCTCGCAGAGCCGGGGCTACTCGGCGTCTCCAACGGTGCGGGCGTGGGGCTGATCGCTGCCGTGCTGCTAGGCAAGGGCATACTGCCGCACTGGGCGCTGGGGCTCTGTGCGATTGCCGGTGCGCTGGTTATCACCCTGATCCTCCTGCGTTTTGCACGCCGTCATCTTTCGACCAGTCGCCTGCTGCTTGCCGGGGTGGCGCTGGGGATTATCTGTAGCGCCCTGATGACCTGGGCCATCTATTTTTCAACGTCATTTGATCTGCGCCAGTTGATGTACTGGATGATGGGCGGATTTGGTGGCGTTAATTGGGAGCAGTCCTGGCTAATGCTGGCCCTGATCCCGATGCTGGTGTGGATCTGCTGTCAGTCGCAGGCGATGAACATGCTGGCGCTGGGGGAAACGTCTGCCCGACAACTGGGACTTCCTCTGTGGTTCTGGCGTAATTTGTTGGTGGTTGCCACCGGATGGATGGTCGGCGTGAGCGTGGCGCTGGCCGGAGCGATTGGCTTTATTGGCCTGGTCATTCCCCATATTTTACGCCTGTGCGGCTTAACGGACCATCGCGTTCTGCTGCCTGCCTGCGCGCTGGCGGGCGCGATTGCGCTGTTGCTGGCGGATGTGGTCGCTCGCCTGGCGCTGGCCTCCGCGGAGTTGCCAATTGGCGTGGTCACCGCAACGCTGGGAGCACCGGTCTTTATCTGGTTATTGCTCAAAGCCGGGCGCTAGAGGCGGCAAGACGGTCTATGATTAGAAGCTGGTAGTGAAACACTCATGATTCTGGAGAGGCTATGCAAGACTCGATTTTGAACACGGTAGTGACAACGATTGATGGCGAAGTGACCACGCTTGAGAAATACGCAGGTAATGTTCTGCTGATTGTTAATGTGGCCTCAAAATGTGGCCTCACCCCACAGTATGAGCAACTGGAAAATATTCAGAAAGCGTGGGCCGATCGTGGCTTTATTGTGCTGGGCTTTCCCTGCAATCAGTTTCTTGGGCAGGAACCTGGCAGCGAAGACGAGATCAAGACTTACTGCGCGACAACCTGGGGCGTGACCTTTCCGATGTTCAGTAAGATTGAGGTAAACGGGGGAGGGGCGTCATCCGCTGTACCAGAAGCTGATTGAGGCGGCACCGACGGCAGTGGCCCCTGAAGAGAGCGGCTTCTATGAGCGAATGGCCAGCAAAGGGCGTGCGCCGCTTTATCCGGACGATATCCTGTGGAACTTTGAGAAGTTCCTTGTAGGCCGTGACGGCAAGGTGATACAGCGTTTCTCTCCGGACATGACGCCGGAAGATCCGATTGTGATGGAAAGTATCAAACTCGCACTGGATAAATAATGTCTTCACTGATGCAGTTACAGGATGTGGCGGAATCGGGCCGGTTAGGGCCTCTGTCCGGCGAGATTCGGGCAGGAGAGATCCTGCATCTGGTGGGGCCGAACGGCGCCGGGAAGAGCACGCTGCTGGCGCGAATGGCAGGGTTAACCAGCGGAGCGGGCGCGATCACTCTGGACGGTACGGATCTGGCATCGTGGCCCGCAGCCAGACTTGCCCGCCATCGCGCTTATCTGGCGCAGCAGCAGAATCCGCCCTTCGCGATGCCGGTATGGCACTTCCTGACGCTGCATCAGCCGGACAAAACGCGCACTGACCAGCTTACAGCAGTGGCCGTGTCGCTGGGGCTGGCAGACAAACTCGGGCGTAATGCGAAGGAACTCTCCGGCGGTGAATGGCAGCGCGTACGTCTTGCTGCGGTGATCCTGCAAATCGCGCCGGAAACCAATCCGCAGGGGCAGCTCCTGCTACTCGATGAGCCCATGAACAGCCTTGACGTCGCGCAGCAAAATGCGCTGGATCGCATTCTGAGCCGCCTGTGTCAGCAGGGAATTGCCATCGTGATGAGCAGTCATGACCTGAATCATACTTTACGTCATGCGCACCGGGCGTGGCTGCTCAAACATGGGGAACTGCTCGCCAGCGGTCCGCGTGATGAAGTACTAACCCCTGTACATTTAACGCGTGCTTATGGTCTGCACTTCCGACGCCTTGACATCGAAGGCCACAGAATGCTTATATCAACCACTTAAACGAAATGGTTTCTTGAAAAACCGCGTAATGACCCGCCATGACGGGTGAAGAATAAAAATACAGAGGATTCGCCTGAATGCGTTTCTGGTTTCTTTTTTTGCACAGCACTGTTGTTGGCAGGATGTAGTAGCCACCGAGCGCCGCCACCCAATGCCCGGCTCTCTGATTCCATCACCGTGATTGCCGGGTTAAATGACCAGCTCCAGACCTGGCGCGGAACACCTTATCGTTACGGCGGTATGAGCCGCGGTGGCGTGGATTGTTCCGGCTTTGTACTGATGACCATGCGTGACCAGTTCTCTTTGCAATTACCGCGTGAAACCCGTCAACAGGCAAAACTGGGGACGCAAATTGATAAAGACGAATTACTGCCCGGCGATCTGGTCTTTTTTTAAAACCGGATCGGGAGAGAGTGGTTTACATGTGGGTATTTATGATACCAACGGTCAGTTTATTCATGCCTCAACCAGCCGTGGTGTGATGCGCTCGTCGCTGGATAATGTGTACTGGCGGAAAAACTTTTGGCAGGCGAGACGGATTTAGTCGCAGGCCGTTATTTCTGATTAAGGGCGCACCTCGCTTTTATTGTCGGGAAAAGAACAATACTGGATAAGCGTTTATAATCAGGATAAGCTCAAAGCTAAGGAACCGGGTCTCCGGGTGAAAAGGACAACATGAACATTTCTCCTCTGGCATTAAAAAAGATGGATGACGACATCCTGTGTAATAGGTTGCCGAATCACTCCCTGTGTGTGGGGCTGCCGTGATGAATATTTCACTGGATAATGTGTATCATTCTGAACTCTATTTTCAGCCCGCCCGCAATGTTCAACGTAAGCTTGTCGGTTTAAGTATCATCGCAAACTTTGTCAGTGAAGATAGCCAGGTTCGTATTCCAACGGAACTGGTGCTCCCGCGGCTTTCTCCCGAAGAACAATGTCAGCTTTTTATCGAAAAACTGGCCCTGCTCGAAACGTGCCAACATTTTTTTATTCAGCATAAGCTTACTGCCTGGATTTATATAACCCCGGACGTTGTGCCGTTATTAATAATGGATAATGAAAGCATTTCTGCCGTCAAACGATTTTCATTTCTTGAACTCATGATTAATGAGAGTTTTCCCGAACTGGTTAACGGGAAAGCGAATAAAACGCTGAATGCGCTGGCCGAACGTTTTCCGCTGGTACTGGCCAATTTCGGTGCAGGGGAAAGTACCAACAAAGCCATATTTGATGGATTATTTAAACGTATTATCCTGGACAGGAATTTTGTCCATCGTCGGGCCACGCAGCTCTCTTTCGAACCGTTCATGCGCGCTATCCTCACGCAAGTTTCCCCCCTATTGTGAATCGCTGATGATTGCGGGTATTGACAGCGAGGCGATGTTGACCCGCGTAACGCCATTTGGTTTTGGTGCGATGCAGGGCGGTTTGTGGCCAGCCGTCACCGCCAGTCAGATAACCCAGTTACTCCACGGATAACCTTTCTGTTTGCTGGTGTTTATGCCGGTATTAACCGTCTACACTACAGACAGGAGGCCCTATGACCCTGTCTTTTACCGCCCGCTGGCGCGATGAACTGCCGGCAACATTTACCGCCCTGTCGCCAACGCCGCTGCAGAACTCGCGGTTGATTTGGCACAATGAAGCACTTGCCGAACAACTCGGCATTCCCGATTCACTTTTTCATCCTGACAGCCCGGCGGGTGTCTGGGGCGGCGAAGCGTTGTTGCCGGGGATGTCTCCGCTGGCGCAGGTCTATAGCGCTCATCAGTTCGGCGTCTGGGCGGGACAACTGGGCGACGGACGCGGCATTCTGCTCGGTGAGCAGCTGCTTGCCGATGGCAGCACGATGGACTGGCATCTGAAAGGCGCGGGTCTGACGCCGTATTCGCGTATGGGCGATGGCCGCGCGGTATTGCGTTCCACGATCCGTGAAAGCCTTGCCAGTGAAGCGATGCACTACCTGGGGATCCCGACCACCCGGGCGCTGGCAATGGTTACCAGTGAGACGCCGGTGTACCGCGAAACGGTGGAGGCGGGGGGCGATGCTGATGCGACTGGCGCAAAGCCACCTGCGCTTCGGTCATTTTGAGCATTTCTATTATCGCCGCGAGCCGGAAAAAGTTCAGCAACTGGCGGATTTCGCCATTCGTCATTACTGGCCGCATCTCCAGCAAGACGCCGATAAGTACATTCTCTGGTTTCGCGACGTGGTCGCGCGGACCGCGTCACTGATCGCCGACTGGCAAACCGTGGGTTTCGCGCACGGGGTGATGAACACCGATAACATGTCGATCCTCGGGCTGACGATGGACTACGGTCCGTTTGGTTTCCTGGATGACTATGAGCCGGGGTTCATCTGTAACCATTCTGACCACCAGGGGCGCTACAGCTTTGATAACCAACCGGCGGTAGGTTTATGGAATCTCCAGCGCCTTGCGCAAAGCCTGTCGCCATTCATCACCGTTGAGGCGCTCAATGATGCCCTCGACGGGTACCAGGTGGCGCTACTGACGCGCTACGGTCAGCGGATGCGCCAAAAACTGGGCTTCATGACCGAACAAAAAAGATGACAACGATCTGCTGAACGAATTGTTCAGCCTGATGGCCCGCGAGCGTAGCGACTATACCCGTACTTTCCGCATGCTCAGTGTCACCGAACAGCAGAGTAGTGCATCGCCCCTGCGTGATGAATTTATCGATCGTGCTGCCTTTGACGACTGGTTCTCACGTTACAGAACGCGCCTGCAGCGTGATGGCGTCGATGATGCCGAACGCCAGTCGCTGATGCTGAACGCCAATCCGTCCGTGGTACTGCGCAACTGGCTGGCGCAACGCGCCATTGAGACGGCGGAAAAAGGCGATATGAGCCAGCTACATCGCCTGCACGCCGTACTGCGGGAGCCTTTTCGCGAACGCAATGATGACTACAGCCATCGTCCGCCGGACTGGGGCAAACGTCTGGAAGTCAGTTGTTCAAGCTGAGCAATGAAATAATGTGCGAAAAGGGGAGAAGCATTGCCCACCCTGGCCGGATGGGCAAACGTTCAGAAGCGGCTGTCCACCGCTGAAGCCAGTTTGCTCAGCAGCAGTTCAGTGTCTTCCCAGCTAAGGCAAGGATCGGTGATCGACTGCCCGTAGACCAGCGGTTGTCCGCTGACGATTTTCTGCGTACCTTCGCGCAGGAAGCTTTCCGCCATAATTCCGGCAATGGCCGTTGAACCGTTACGGATCTGCTGGCAAATGTCATCACAGACCTCCAGTTGGCGGCGATGCTGTTTCTGGCAGTTGCCGTGGCTGAAATCGACGACCAGATGCTCCGGCAAATCGAACTCATGTAGCGTATCGCAGGCCGCGGCAATATCGTCAGCGTGGTAATTCGGTTTTTTGCCGCCGCGCATGATGATATGACCATACGGGTTGCCGCTGGTCTGATAAATGGTCATCTGCCCGGTTTTATCCGGCGAGAGGAACATATGGCTGGCGCGAGAGGCACGGATCGCATCAACGGCAATACGGGTATTTCCGTCGGTGCCGTTTTTAAAGCCGACCGGGCAGGAGAGTGCGGAGGCCATTTCACGGTGGATCTGGCTTTCAGTGGTACGCGCGCCAATCGCGCCCCAACTGATCAGGTCGGCAATAAATTGCCCGGTCACCATATCGAGAAATTCCGTGGCGGTCGGGATGCCAAGCTCATTGACCTGCAACAGCAGTTTGCGCGCCAGTTCAATGCCGTGGTTCACGCGATAGCTGCCGTTGAGGTCCGGGTCGGAGATAAGACCTTTCCAGCCGACAACAGTACGCGGCTTTTCGAAATAGGTGCGCATGACGATTTCAAGACGCGCCTGATGCTGCGTGCGCAGCGCCTGTAAACGCGTGGCATACTCCAGTGCGGCATCGAGATCGTGAATGGAGCACGGGCCGACAATAACCAGCAAGCGGCGGTCTTCACCATTCAATATTTTTTCTATCCGGCGTCGGGAGTCAGTGACGTGGCTGGCGACGGCTGACGACACAGGATGCCGTTGCGCAAGCTCAGCGGGCGTGACCAGACTGTCTATACGCGCGGTACGCAGTTCATCGGTTCTGTTCATGACAATTCTCAGAAATTTGTGGCTTCTACGGCAGAGGTACCGGGAAGTGATGGGCACAACCTTAAACCAATCCCTGCTGATTTCAAGTGCGAGGTGTGTCACACCTCGCGGCAGAACAGTATGATAACAAAAAAACAGAACTCGTGAACTAGTTTGTTAGTACATGCGTCGACTCAGACCCATAATATCGAGGATTTTAGTGGCGATCTCTTCAACCGAATAGTTAGTACTGTTCAGCCATGGGATCTGGTTCTTACGGTAGAGTGCCTCGACTTCAGCCACTTCCATACGGCATTGACGCAGGGAGGCGTAGCGACTGTTTTCCCGGCGCTCTTCGCGAATGGCGGCCAGACGTTCAGGGTCAATCGTCAGGCCAAACAGCTTATGCTGCAGGGGTTTTAACGATGCAGGCAGAACCAGATTGTCCATGTCGTCGGCTATAAAAGGATAGTTCGCCGCACGGATGCCAAATTGCATCGCCAGATAGAGGCTGGTGGGCGTTTTTCCACAGCGTGAAACACCTAACAAAATCACCTGCGCCTGGTCGAGGTTGCGCAACGAGATGCCATCATCGTGGGCAAGGGTGTAATCGATGGCGGCGATACGCGCATCGTACTTGTTCAGGTTACCCGGGTTCAGCCCATGCGTGCGATGCGCAATCGGCGTGGGGTAGAGCTTCATTTCGTGTTGCAGGGGGGTGATCAGCGCCTGCACAATATCCTGACAAAAGCCCTGGCTTTGCAGGATGATGGCGCGAATTTCTGGCAACACAATCGAATAGAACACCAGCGGACGCACGCCCGTTTGTTGAAAAATCGCGTCGATCTGGTCCTTAACGGCACGGGCACGGTTCTCATTTTCGACAAACGGCAGCGTAATGCTGCTGATAGTGACGGGAAATTGTGACATTACCGCATGACCCAGCACTTCAGCGGTAATAGCCGTTCCATCAGAAATATAAAATACATGACGATCTACAGCATTATCCATTTTCACACCCTGAAAGGCAGTCATAATTCTCTGAAAGCATAAATTAAAATTCCTCTGAAGCGTAGAAAATAACGCTTATTTTGAAAATGAAATGGTATTTTTATATTTTATGAAAAGTACATTTCATTCTCTGGAACAGAAGTTTATACCGACACATTTTGTGGGGATCGCCCGTCATTCGCGGGTTTGCGCAAATGGGTAAACTGTCCGAAAAAATAAAAAAAGTTATTTGCTTGAACGATTCACCGTTTTTTTCAGCGGATTAAATATGCAAAGATAAATAGGTAATTAAGCTTTTCCTAAACTCGTTCATTTATCACAAAAGGATTGTTCGATGTCCAACAATGGCTCGTCACCGCTGGTGCTTTGGTATAACCAACTCGGCATGAATGATGTAGACAGAGTTGGGGGCAAAAATGCCTCCCTGGGTGAAATGATTACTAACCTTTCCGGTATGGGCGTTTCGGTACCGAATGGTTTTGCAACCACCGCCGATGCGTTTAACCAGTTCCTGGACCAAAGCGGTGTAAACCAGCGCATTTATGAACTGCTGGATCAGACGGATATTGACGATGTTACTGCGTTAGCGAAGGCTGGCGCGCAGATCCGCCAGTGGATTATCGACACTCCTTTCCAGCCGGAGCTGGAAAATGCCATCCGCGATGCCTACGCGCAGCTCTCGGCGGATGATCAACATGCGTCTTTCGCCGTGCGTTCTTCCGCAACGGCGGAGGATATGCCGGATGCCTCTTTTGCCGGTCAGCAGGAAACCTTCCTCAACGTCCAGGGATTTGATGCCGTACTGGTCGCCGTGAAGCACGTGTTCGCCTCGCTGTTTAACGACCGTGCGATCTCCTATCGTGTTCACCAGGGTTACGATCACCGTGGCGTTGCGCTCTCTGCGGGGGGTTCAGCGGATGGTGCGCTCCGATCTGGCCTCCTCCGGCGTCATGTTCTCTATCGATACCGAATCCGGTTTTGATCAGGTAGTGTTCATCACCTCGGCATGGGGGGCTGGGTGAGATGGTGGTGCAGGGCGCGGTCAACCCGGATGAGTTCTATGTCCATAAACCGACCCTGGCGGCTAATCATCCGGCGATAGTGCGCCGCACAATGGGCTCGAAAAAAATCCGTATGGTCTATGCGCCGACCCAGGAACACGGTAAGCAGGTCACCATTGAAGATGTGCCGCAGGAAAGCCGCGACATTTTCTCCCTGACCAACGACGAAGTGCAGGAACTGGCGAAGCAGGCGGTACAGATCGAGAAACACTACGGTCGTCCGATGGACATCGAGTGGGCGAAAGATGGTCATACCGGCAAGCTGTTCATCGTCCAGGCGCGTCCGGAAACCGTGCGTTCTCGCGGTCAGGTGATGGAGCGTTATACGCTGCACGCGCAGGGCAAAATCATTGCTGAAGGGCGTGCTATCGGCCACCGTATCGGGGCGGGTGAAGTTAAAGTTATCCATGATATCAGTGAGATGAACCGCATTCAGCCTGGCGACGTGCTGGTCACCGACATGACCGACCCGGACTGGGAACCGATCATGAAAAAAGCGGCGGCGATTGTGACCAACCGCGGCGGTCGTACCTGTCACGCCGCGATTATCGCCCGTGAGCTGGGGATCCCGGCGGTCGTGGGTTGTGGCGATGCGACCGAACGCATGAAAGACGGTGAAAAAGTCACCGTTTCCTGTGCGGAAGGGGATACGGGCTACGTCTATGCAGACCTGCTCGACTTCAGCGTGAAAAGCTCCAGCGTCGATACCATGCCGGATCTGCCGCTGAAGGTGATGATGAACGTCGGTAACCCGGATCGCGCGTTTGACTTCGCCTGTCTGCCAAACGAAGGCGTTGGCCTTGCGCGTCTGGAATTTATCATCAACCGTATGATTGGCGTCCACCCGCGTGCGTTGCTGGAGTTTGACGATCAGGATGCCAAACTGCAGAACGAAATCCGCGAGATGATGAAAGGTTTTGATTCTCCGCGTGAATTTTACGTAGGTCGCCTGACGGAAGGGATCGCCACCCTCGGCGCCGCGTTTTACCCGAAACGGGTGATTGTGCGTCTGTCAGACTTTAAGTCGAATGAGTACGCGAATCTGGTGGGGGGGTGAACGCTACGAGCCGGAAGAAGAGAACCCGATGCTGGGCTTCCGCGGCGCGGGCCGTTATGTCTCAGACAGCTTCCGTGACTGCTTTGCGCTGGAATGCGACGCGGTAAAACGCGTGCGTAATGACATGGGGCTGACTAACGTCGAAATCATGATCCCATTCGTACGTACCGTTGAGCAGGCCAAAGCGGTAGTGGAAGAGCTGGCGCGTCAGGGGCTGAAACGCGGCGAAAACGGACTGAAGATCATCATGATGTGTGAGATCCCATCCAACGCCCTGTTGGCTGAACAGTTCCTGCAATACTTCGACGGTTTCTCGATAGGCTCAAACGACATGACGCAGCTGGCGCTGGGTCTGGATCGTGACTCTGGTGTGGTGTCTGAGCTGTTTGATGAGCGTAACGATGCGGTGAAAGCGCTGCTGTCGATGGCGATTCGCGCTGCGAAGAAGCAGGGCAAATACGTCGGGATTTGCGGTCAGGGCCCGTCTGACCACGAAGACTTTGCCGCATGGCTGATGGAAGAGGGGATCGACAGTCTGTCGCTGAACCCGGATACCGTCGTCCAGACCTGGCTGAGCCTGGCGGAACTGAAGAAGTAACATAATGCCTGATGGCGCTACGCTTATCAGGCCTACAACGATTCACCTCGATGCCTGATGGCGCTACGCTTATCAGGCCTACAATGATTCACCTCGATGCCTGATGGCGCTACGCTTATCAGGCCTACAATGATTCACCTCGATGCCTGATGCGCTACGCTTATCAGGCCTACAGTGATTCACCACGATGCCGGATGGCGCTACACCGCCATTCGGCAATTTATCCCTCAACAGGTTCTGCCGCTAATCGCTGAATGATGTCCTGGCGCAACAGAAACTTCTGGATTTTCCCGGATGCCGTTCTGGGTAATTTATCAACCACCACGACGTGTTCCGGATACTTATATTTCGCCACCCGTTTACGGCTAAAGAAGGCAACCACTTCTTCCAGCGATAATGAATGATGCGGCGCTTTTAGCACGATGTAAGCACAGGAACGCTCGCCTAATCGCTCATCCGGCATAGCAACCACACAGGCATCGTGAATGCGGGGATGCTGCAACAGAATATCTTCCACCTCGCGACTGCTGATGTTTTCACCGCCCCGAACGATAATATCTTTCTTGCGACCGGTTATCTTAATGTAACCCGCCTCGTCCATGCGACAAAGATCGCCGCTATAGTACCAGCCCTCACGGTCCAGCGCCCTGGCGGTTAATTCTGGCTCATCGAGATAGCCCATAAACACGTTCGGCCCACGCGACGCCTCTTCCCCTTCAACGCCCGCCGGGACGGGATTACGCGCGTCGTCAACAATCCTGATCTCCACGCCCGCCGCCGCATAGCCGTCGGAATTCATCACACGGGACGGCGGATCGTCAAGATTCACCACCGCATGCGGTGAGCTTTCGGTTGAGCCATAGACGCTGAGCAGTTTGATGCCGCGCTGTTGGCAGTCGCGTGCAATGCGCTTCGGAATAGTCGTTCCGCCGCACAAAAAGAAACGCAGCGAAGAGAGATCGGCAGGCTGTTGTTCCATAACGCACAAGAGATCGTAAACGAACGGCGTAGCCCCTAACACGCAGGTACAGCGCTGTTGTTCCAGCAGATCAAGGCAGGCTTTTGGGCTAAATATATCCAGCAGCACGCTGCGTGCGCCGATCAGAAACGGTGCCGTCACGCCATGTAAAAAACCGGTGGCGTGTCCCAGCGGCGCCGGCATCAAAAAAGACATCAAGCCAGGTCAGATTCAGCCGGGCGCAGTAGGCCCGCTCGCTGGCGAGAATGTTGTTGTGGCTGAGCATGACCCCTTTTGGTAATCCCTCGGTGCCAGAGGTAAACAGCACCGCGGCCAGTTGGTCACCGTGAACCTGAATGTGACGGGCAAGTGGCGCGTTGTTCGCCACTATCTGGCTGAGGGCGAGCGAGGTCGTCGCCGGCGCCAGTTTGTCGACGCCAACCACATGTTGCAGATGGGGCAACTGGCTTTGCAGAGGCAGGATCAAATCGACCGGACGCGTCTGTTTAAACACGGTCGGGGTGAAAAACAATCTTGCCTGACACTTGTTCAGCACCCAGACCAGCTCGGCTTCACGCCAGGCGGGCAGAAGGGGAACGGATACCGCGCCGGTTTTCAGACAGGCGAGATAGATAACGGTAAATTCGCACCAGCCAGGAAGTTGAAAAGCGACGCGATCGCCGGGCTGAATGCCATTCGCCAGCATCCAGCTCGCCAGACAGCTTGCCGCATGATCGAGGGCGGCGTAGGTGAATGTCGTACCGTGGTTATCCACGACGGCGATTTTATCTGGCACGCTACGCGCGGTATGCTGCCAGTAGTCTCCCAGCGAGGCATCGCCCCAAAAGCCAAGCTTGCGGTATACGTCACGCTGCCCGGCATTAAACGTTAATGTGACACTCATCGGAGGTTCCCGGTCAATCCAGTGGGTAAAAAAGGTCTCTGTCAGCCGGATAAGACGCCAGGCGCTACTTTCCGGCATGAGTGTTCATCAGCCGTAGCGGAAATCCACGCCAAAGGTACCAGCGGGATATTCCCATTTTTCGAGGATCGTCTCACCACACAGCACCCGGCAGGTTCCGCATTCCAGACAGCCTGCGGAATCGAAGTGAATCGTGCCCGCTTCATCCTGCTTATAGAGTCCGGCTGGGCAGGCATTCAGCAATTTTTGAAACTCTTTGCTGTCCGGGTTTGCCGCCAGAATGATGTGCGGATGCCCCTCATCCACATGGAATTTATTGACGCCAAGTTTGACGTCGACGTTAACGCGATTTTCCTGACTCATAGTGCCGTGACTCCCTTAATGCCATCTTTCAGCAGATTCATCAGCCCGACCTGCTTTGCATGCGACAGGATCATTTTGCGCATCGGCTGATTCGGGCTGCCATCTATGGTGAACATGTCATTCATGATGTCCGCCACCATTCGCGGGTACTGGGTGAACAGGCGCGGATTCTCCATCAGCGCCGGGATCTTACGGAAATGCTGCATATCACGCATAACGCACCCTTTCTCCAGCTCGCGTTTGTAGTGCGCCAGCGTGCGGGCTGAGAAGTCCTTGCGCTCTTTGGCGGTAATCGCTGCCTGTGCCGCCGCTTCGGCAGAGGCGATGGCTAAATCCATTCCGCGCACCGTGAATCCGAGGTTCAGGCAAAAGCCTGCGGCATCACCGACAATCATCACGCCGTCGCCGACCAGTTCCGGCACCATTGCCAGCCCGCCTTCCGGCACCATGTGCGCCGAGTACTCCAGCAGCTTGCCACCCTGAATCAACGGGCGAACGGCAGGATGTTGTTTAAAATCTTCCAGCATCTGCGGCACGCTCTTCTGCGCGTGAGCCATGTCGCCCAGTCCGCATACCAGCCCGAGAGAGACGGAGTCGCGATTGGTATAGAGAAACCCGCCACCCATCAGGCCGTTTGACGGTGAACCGGCGAACAGCCACGCCGCGCCTTCATTTCCGGACAGGTTAAAACGGTCGTTGATTTGCTCCGGGGAGAGGCCAATCAACTCTTTTACGCCCACGGCGTAATGGTGCGCTGACGAGGCCGGAACCATGCCCAGCGAACGCCCCAGCATCGAATTGACACCATCGGCGAGGATCACCACGTTGGCTTCGAGGATATCGTCCCCGGCCTGCACGCCCGTCACCTGGTTGCCCTCACGAATCAGCGCGTCCACGCGTACGCCGGGGATGAACTGTGCGCCAGCCGCTTCGGCTTGCTCCATCAGCCACGGATCGAGACGGTTGCGCAACACGGTGTATGATGCCTGCGCAGGGGCGTCTGCCTGTTCGCGATGGTAGTCCAGCGTGGTCGCGCTTTCCCGCGTCATAAACGAGATTTTTTCGCGGGTGACGGTGCGTTCAACGGGTGCCTTCTCGCCAAATCCGGGCATAATGCGCTCAATCACGTGGGCATAGAGGCGACCTCCGGTCATATTTTTACTGCCCGCGCTATTGCCGCGCTCGATGACCAGAACATCGAGTCCGGCTTTTGCCATGATGTACGCCGCCACCGTTCCCGCTACGCCAGCACCGACGACGATGGCATCAAATTTTTCATCCGACATGTTTTGCTTCCTTCCCGCCGGGAGTCCGGCGGGATATCTGGGTGAGAGTTAGCGCAACTGCGCGATCAGGGCAGGGACCACTTTGTAGATATCGCCCACCAGCCCGTAATCGGCATAGTTGAAAATTGGCGCGTTCTTATCTTTATTCACAGCGACGATCACTTTGGCGCCGTTGCCGCCAACCATGTGCTGGATCTGTCCGGAGATACCCAGCGTCAGATACAGTTCGGAATTCAGCAGCACGCCGGAAACACCGATATAACGCTCGCGTTCCATCCAGTTTTCCCCTTCGGCGATAGGACGTGAGCAACCCACTTCCGCACCGAGTACGGCGGCCAGTTCACGCACCATGTTCAGGTCATCCTGCGCCACCAGACCGCGACCTACACCCACCACGCGTTTGGCCTTACTCAGATCAACGCTGCTGAGCGATTTAGCACGACGCTCCTGACAGGTGATTTCATGTTGCGGAGCAATCCATTGCGCGGAGACCATCGGGCAGTCATGCGTGGGATCCGCCGCGATCGGCTCCAGCACGCCCGGCGCAAGGGTGATAATCGCCAGCGGGCTGTTCAGCTTTTCTTTGCCAAACGCCAGCCCGCCATACATACGATGCTCGGCAAACAGCGCATTCTCTTCGACACTGATTGCCGTCGCATCGTTAACCATCGCCGCATCCAGTTGAATACTCAGACGCGCGCCCAGCGCTTTGCAGCGTTTGGTTGCCACCATCAGCAGCAGCCCGTTGCCTTTTTCCCGGATCTGGGCGGCCAGCGTTTCGGCGTAATTTTCGATTCGCTGCAGGTCGGAGGTCTTATCCAGTACGATGATGCCGTCAGCGCCGAGCGGTTTAACCTGTGCCGCCTGTTCACCGCCCTGAACAATGGCATAAACCTGTTGACCCCACTGACGCGCACCGGTCATCAGCTCTGCGTAGCGTTCAACGTTATCGCTAAATACCCAGACATGGGTTAATTGACTCATGATTATGTTCTCCGTTGGGCTCAGTTCAGGGCTTTTTTCAGGTGTTCAGCCAGTTCGGCAATGGCTTCCGGTGAATCGTTATCCAGAATGATGTGCTTACGCGCCGTTTGCGGCGGGACGCTAATGGCGACCAGTTCTGCCTGTGGCGTACCCCGGCTCCAGCCGATGTCGCTTGCCTGCCAGGTATGTACCGGTTTTTTTCCGGCGCCAAGGATGGCTTTCATGGAGGGGATGCGCGGGGCGTTAATATCCGAGGTGACGCAGATAACTGCAGGAAGTGACAGCGAGATCACTTCAACGTCCTCTTCCAGCGTACGTTCCACAATCAGCTTATCGCCCTGGCGCTGGAGGTTGCTGACAGCGTTAACCGTCGGCAACTGCAGGATCTCACCGACCAGCAGGCCAACCTGCTGCGCGTAAAGGTCACCGGACCCTTCGCCAAACAGGATAAGATCGAAGCCGATTTTTTCTACCGCGGCGGCGATGGCCTGAGCGGTATCTTTTGGCAGGGCATGCTCCAGCTGCGCATCCTGCATCAAATACAGTGCGTGCGGCCCACGGGAGAGCACATCCTTACGTACTTTCGAGTTCTGCAATAACGAACCGCCCACCGTCAGCGCCGCGATCTCATCCTCCGCTTCGGTGGCCAGTTGCGTTGCGGCCTCGACCGCATTGAGGTCGAATGGGCTGATTTTGGTGTCCGCATTGTCAAAGCTGAGCGCTTGCTCTGGCGTAACAACAATGTCCTGTTCTTCTGGCACCAGCTTAAAGCAGGTTATTATTTTCATGGCATCTCCTGTGAATCGCATACCGACAGTGACCATCAGGCCACCCCGGCGGAAAGTGAAAATTAACTGGAAGTAGTGTGCGACAGACGGGGGGCTTTTTTATCGACGGAGCAATCTGTTTTCGTTACCAGGTATCTTGCAAAAAAAGTGGGATCGCGGATGCAAAAGAAATGAGCTGAAAATCATTTGAGAAAATTAAACATATTATCTTGCAGGTGAGGGAAATAATCTTGTTTTACCCTTACTAAATACAGTTGTATAACCGCCGTACTCGCTTTATTTTATCCTTATTATATTGTTCAGGATGATTATCTGTTTGTGGAGGTTGTCATGTATCAACGCTGTTTTGATAATGCCATGGAAAGCCTTTTTTGACCAGGGCAAAACCCCGCGATTTTCCCGTTTTGTGATTAGTGATGATCCCCGTTGGGAGTCTGGTCATCATGTTCATGACAATGAGACGGAGCTGATTTACGTTAAAAAAAGGGATTGTCCGGTTAATCATCGACTCTTCACTTTATGTGGCTCATGAGGATGATATCGTCGTTGTAGAGCGGGGACGACTACATGCGGTGACATCGGACGTGAATGCGCCGGCCACCACTTATACCTGCGCGCTGTATGGCTTTCGCTTTCAGGGCTGGGAAGAGAATCAGCTGCTGCAATTGCATTCCTGTCCGGTGGTTTCCGTCGGCCAGGGAAAAGAAGTGATCAAAAGTATTTTTAATGAACTCAGCGTAATGTTGCCACAGAGTAAAAATGGGCTGACGTCGTCCGTCTGCGATGCTTTTGCCTATGCGTTGACGGTGCTTTTCTTTGAGAACTTTAAAAATGCGTATCGTTCGGAACAAGGACATATTAAAAAAGATGTTTTGATTAAAGATATTCTGGTCTATCTCAATAATAATTATCGGGAGAAAATTACGCTTGAGCAGTTATCAAAAAAATTTCGTGCCAGCGTCAGCTATATTTGTCACGAATTCACCCGCGAATACCATATTTCACCGATCAATTATGTGATTCAGCGGCGAATGACCGAAGCGAAATTTGCCCTGACCAATACCGACGCTTCGCAGGCTGAAATTTCCTGGCGCGTTGGCTATGAGAACGTCGATCATTTCGCGAAACTGTTTTTGCGTCACGTCGGCTGTTCGCCAGGCGATTACCGGAAACAGTTTAAAAACAGCCTGGCAGAGCAGGCCTGCCTGTTATCCGATGCCTGAGTTTATGTTTCATCATCGGTAAGTGTATGAATTGCCGGATACGGTGTAAGTACCGTATCCGGCCTGTCGCTTACTTGTTCTGATAATCTTTCAGGATCTGCCGACCTGCGACATAAATCATGATCTCATCCGTCCCGCCGCCGATCCGTTCACAACGCACATCGCGCCAGAACCGGGAAACACGCGCCTCGTCGGTATAGCCCAGCCCGCCCATAATCTGAATCGCATCATCGATCACTTCCATCGCGGTACGGGCGCAGTACAGTTTCGCCAGTGCGGCGCTGGTACGCAGTGACTGCTCCTGATCGGCCTGCCAGGCCACCTTCAGCACCATATTGCGCATGTTGTCGACTTTGATTGCCATCAGCGCCAGTTTTTCCTGGATCATCTGGTTGTGTCCAATTGGCTTGCCAAACGCAATGCGCTGGTTGGCATAACGCGCGGCATCCTCAAAGGCACATTCGGCGAAGCCGGTACTGCGCGCAGCATTGATCAGACGTTCCATCTCAAAGTTGTACATCACGTTGAGAAAGCCCATGCCTTCTTCGCCCACCATGTCGCTTTCATCCACCTCAACATTGTCGAGATAGACTTCGCAGGTGCTGAGCATATGCCAGCCGATTTTGTGCAGCGGGTTGATTTTAATGCCCGGTTTGTTGGACTCCACCCACCAGAGGGTAAAGGCTTTCTTCGGATCTTTCGGCTCCGGATCGCGCGCCAGCACCAGCATGTACGGGTACTCTTTGGCGCCGGTAATAAACGTCTTCTGACCGTTCAGGTACACCTTGCCGTCTTTGCGCGTGTAGCTGGTGGTGGCGCTGTTGTTGTCAGAACCTGCACCTGGCTCGGTTAACGCCAGGGCATAGGCCGGGTCGCCGGTCTCCAGCGTGCTTTCCGCCGTTTTGCGTAACTGCTCCGGCGAACCGAAACGACGCATGCTGTGAATACACTGCCCGTTGGTGATCAGAAAGGCCGGGGCGCCGCATTTTGACACTTCCATCAGGGCCAGCATTTGCGTCACGTAATCTGCCGGAATGCCGCCGAACTCTTCCGGTACGCCCAGCATGGAAATCCCGTTATCCGCCAACGCACGCATAAACTCTCTGGGGTAGGTTGCCGTCTGATCGCAGGTGCGAAAATACTCTTCCGGAAAATTGCTGGTGATCAGTTCCCGGATACTGGCAAGCAGCAGTTCTTGCTCTTCGGTTAAAGAAAAGTCCATCATCGTACTCCTTTTAATTCGCCGCTTCCGGCAGTTCAAAACCCATGGTGGCGTCGATAAATAATCTTTCATCCATCAGTTTCAGGTCTGGTGAAATAACCGGTGCGAAATCCATTTTCGCCAGAATATCGCGTTCGAGATCGACTCCAGGGGCAATCTCAATAAGATGCAGGCCGTCTTCTTTTAGCGTAAATACGGCGCGCTCGGTGATGTACCGCACGTCCAGCCCGCGTTCGAGGGCGATCTTTCCGCTGAAGGTAATTTCCGGCAGCTCGTGGATGAATTTATTCACCCGGCCTTCCTGGACGATGGTTAATTTACCGTCGGCGACCTCAGTTTTCAGACTGCCGGCGGTTAGCGTGCCGCAGAAAACAATTTTCTTCGAGGTGGCGCTGATATCGATAAAGCCGCCGGTACCCATGATTTTACCGTTGAATTTATGCACCCCGACGTTGCCGTGGCGATCCACTTCCGCAAAGCTCAGATAGCAAACGTCCAGCCCTCCACCGTGGTAGAAGTCAAACTGTGAGGTCATATCAAGAATGGCGCGGGTGTTGACGTTCGCACCGAAGGCGACGCCCTGAGAAGTGATACCGCCAACGGGGCCGGTTTCAACGGTCAGTACAAAGTCATCTGCACAACCTTCCTCACGGGCTACCAGTCCAATGCCATCCGCGATGCCGACACCGACGTTACCCACGGCACCTTTACGCATCTCAAACAGGGCGCGGCGGGCAACCAGTTTGCGCTGGTTAAGGGGCAGGGCAAGTTGCGTGCTGTCGTCAAGGGTGAAATCGCCCGAGATAAACCGGTTCACCGGCGCGCCGCCATACAGTTGCGTCTGGTCAGGGTCGACCACCACGATATCCACCAGATAGCCGGGGATACGCACGGATTTAGGATGCAGCGTGGCTTTTTTGACCATCTTCTGCACCTGCATCATCACAATACCGCCGTGGTTGTGTACCGCCTGGGCCAGCACCAGCGCGTCGAGGTACATCACCTCGTCTTCAAACGAGGCATAGCCTTCGCTGTCGCAGGTAGTGGCGCGAATAAATGCCACGGTGGGCGCAATCGCCTTGTAATAAAGATATTCTTTGTTATCAATCTCAACCAGCTTGATAAGGTCCTCTTTGGTGACCTCATTAAGCTTGCCACCCTGTTGGCGTGGGTCGACGAAGGTACCGATTCCGATATCGCTGAGGATCCCCGGCTGGTGGGCGGCAGAGGCGCGCAGAGCCTGGGTCAGCACCCCTTGCGGATAGTTATAGGCGGCAATTTTATTTTGTTCCGCTAAGTCCGAAATCCGCGGCGACTGCCCCCAGTGCCCGCACAGAGCCCATTTCACCAGGCCTTCCTGGGCCAGCGGGCTGATTCCGCGATCGGCGCGATCGCCCAACCCCGTCGGACTAATAATCGATAAATTCCGCGGCGTTTGCGTTTGTTTATATTTATCGGCTAAAGCGGTAATTAAGGTGGTGGCTTCCAGAATGCCGCCGCCTGCGCCTAATATACACAGTACATCTTCATCTTTAATATAATTTACCGCGTCCTGGGCCGAGAGCACAGGCACGCGACCATTAACGCGTGGTGGTCTTTCAGGTTTCATATTAACTCCTGATATCCGGCAGAAACCTTGCGCCGCTGTGTTCAGGCGCAGGCCTTCGCTGAATATTCATGTGGAATATTCACTGGGGAATAAAATTTATATTTACTGGCGGGAGGGAATCCTTCCCGCCTTTATTTCGCGTATTACGCCTGATGTAATATCGTTAATACTGTACGCAGGTCGCTAACGGATATTTGTCCGGGCGCCGACGCTTTTTTAACCGCGCCAAAGGTCGCCGCGGAGCCGAAGACTTCACCAGCCAGACGCGAAATCACACCGGTTTTCGACATCGACATGGTGATCACCGGACGGTCAGCGTACTGTTCCTGCATTTTCAGCGTGGCGGAAAGCAGCGTCAGAACATCGCCGTGGTTTTGCGGCATGAGGGCGATCTTCGGAATATCGGCGCCCAGTTCCTGCATTTTGCGCAGCCGTGCAACAATCTCGTCTTCTGCCGGCGTCTTGTGGAAATCATGGTTAGACATGATCACGCTGACGTTTTTGCTGTGCGCGTAGTCTACCGTCGCCTTGACCTGCTCATCACCGGTAAACAGTTCGAGATCGATCATATCCACCAGGCCGCTGTCGATCGCCGCGCGATTCAGCGCGAGATAGGCGTCGGTTGAAATAGCCTGTTCACCGCCTTCATTCGCGCTGCGGAACGTAAACAGCAGGGGAGCCTGGGGCATTTCAGCGCGGATCGCGCGGACAGCCTCCAGCACGGCATCGGCAGAAGCGACATCGGCGAAATGGTCAACGCGCCATTCCAGAATGTCGAAATCCGCGTCGCGATAGGCCTGTGCTTCTGCGCGGACGCTGGCGATATCTTTGCCCATCAGCGAAACGATTATTTTTGGAGCCCCTTCGCCAATCACGAGGTTTTTTTACGGTTACGGTTTTCATTTAATACCTTTTATCAGTCTGAGTGCCTGGCCGTCAGGCGGCAAACCCCATCACCTGTTTTACGTATTCCAGCGGGAAATCTTTGCCGGTCCACAGTTTGAACTGTTCAGCCCCTTGCCACAACAACATGCCGTAACCATCGATTGTTTTGCAACCGGCTTGTTGCGCCTGTTGCAATAACTTCGTCATATGCGGATTGTATACGCATTCGGTAACCAGCAGCTCCGGACGCAGCAGGCTCACGTCGCTCACGATGGATTCATTCTCCAGCGGCTTCATGCCGACTTTGGTGCCGTTAGTCAGGATATCCGCCGTCGCCAGCGCATCGGCGAAGGCCTGCTGGTCGGCAAGATCGGTCACCGTCACCACGCAGTCGGTGTTTTCATTTACCCGTTTAGCGAAGTCCAGCGCTTTCTGGAAGAACTCATCATTGCGGTTAAAGAGTTTAATCGCTTTGATCCCCTCAATGGCCGCCTGTGCGCCGATTGCCGTAGAGGCGCCGCCCGCACCCAGTAATACCATGGTTTTACCCTTGATATCGAAACCGCTCTCTTTAATCGCGCGAATGTGACCGGTGCCGTCGGTATTGTAACCACGCAGGTAGCCGTCATCATTGACGATGGTATTAATGGCGCCCACCAGTTTTGCCGCCGGAGTCAGTTCATCAACAAACTCACAGGCCAGTTGTTTATTGGGCATCGATACACCGGTACCGCGCATTTTCAGGGCTTTCAGCCCCTCAATTGCCCCTGCGAAGGTGCTGTTATCGACTTCAAAGGCCATATAGGTAAACGGCAATCCTGCTTTCTCTAACGCCTTATTTTGCATTTCAGGCGATAAACTGTGTCTGATGGGATAAGCCATTAAGCCGATCAGTTCATATTTCGCGGTGACATCCATAACATAACTCCTTAAATTGTCGCTTAACTTTTTTGTTGAAAAATAACGTTCACCCAGACGGATATCGTTTTGTGGAATATTGAAGACCCGGTAATAGCGAACAAAAACGATAATGGCGGTGATAAAGGCCAGCAGGGCAAAAGCGAAATCCAGTAAAATGATGTATTGCAGGCCGATGGTGGAGAGGTAGCCGGTAATCAGCGGAATCACAAAATTCGCCAGGCCACCCATCATCATGTACACGCTGGTGACTTTGGCTTTGCTCTTCGGAAAGAACTCCGACATTACCGACACACCCAGTTGTAAAATCCCGCCGGCCGCGGAGAAGCCAATCACAAACGCGCCAGCGTTACATACCAGCGGTGACGGCCAGAGATAAATGACGGCGGCGGTCACGGTGGCCAGTCCGGCATTAAAGACGTTAGCCCAGATGGGGCGAACCCTTTTCTTCAGCAACGCGGCAAAGATAAAGACGCAGACCAGCGAACCCAGGCTGTAATAGGTGATGGTTTTCAGCGCATCCGCTTCTTCCATTCCGGCGAAGGCCATGGCGTATTTCGGCATCCAGACCACGATGACATAGAAGGTAGAAAACGCCGCCACGCCAAACATGACGGAAGCCACGCCTTCCAGCCAGACCAGCGGTTTGCTGTTCATCTGTGGTAACTCTTTAGCGACGCTGGCATCCACCAACTGACCGGGGAATTGACTGCGCAGCAGCATCAGGGTGATCAGCACAAACAAAATGCCAGGAATGATCACGCCGTAGCCGTACCAGATGTTGTTGAGCAGCATATAGCCGACCAGCATCGGATAGAGCATCTGCCCGAAAGAGACCATTGCTTTGACCAGGATCACCGCCGAACCTGACGCTGTCGGGAAACATTCCATCAGCGCCGGATAGCCTCCGGTATCAAGCGCAGAGTTAGCCACGCCAACGCAGACGGCGAGTACAAAGGCAACCATCAGGTTGGGGCTGGCGGGGATGCCAAAGAAAAAGAGGATATATAACGCCACACCCAGCAGAATGATCGCCCGACGGCCAAATTTATCTGACAGCACGCCAAAAAAAGAGAATACTCACCAGCCGACCGAGCCCGATACCGGAAATTAAATAGGCGATCCCCGCGCTGTCGGTCGAAAACTTCGCAGCGAGTGAAGTCATATTTTGCGCCAGCGTAATGACGCTAATGCCGTGGAGAAAATAGCTGAGATAAATACAGATGACCGCCAGGATAAATGGCGAGCTGAAAGCCTTATTCTGAGACATTTTTCAAAGCTCCTTGCCGGTTAATTTAATTCTTTTTTCGTCGGCATTTTTATATCCGGCGATTTTTGATTAATATACGGCGGTGAAACGGCATGAACCACATAACATGACGTTTTCATTACCAGGTATATTGCAGACAAAAGTGTGAAAGCCCACTTTTCCTGCGATGTTTTGTTGATGCTTTTGACGTTATACAAACTATATTGCATTCAGCGATAACAATATTGCATTCGCCGAATACCGGCCTATTCCGCTAAAGGTGAAATGAGTAACTGACGTTTGGTTTCGAGACGACTGCGATAGCCGATAAACAGCGCCAACAGGAAACCCACGGCGGCAATACCGGTATCAAACCACATAATATCGGCGATGCTCCTTTGCGCAAGGTGGGCTGTCACCAGCGGGATAGTGAAGGTCGCAATGCTGCCTGCACTGTAATAAATACCGGTGGCTTTGCCTTTGGCATACGGAAAACGGGCTGCCATCAGGGTCAGACCTATTTGCACTACGCCCCCGGCTGACGAAAAGCCGATCACAAAGGCGAAGACAATGACGACATAGACCGTGGGATGCAGACACACTGTCAACAGCGCGACAAACGAAACAAAGGTGTACAGCATCAGCAAGGTGGTTGAACGCACCGTTTTGCGCACCAGTGGAGCGGTGATGAATACACAAAGTAGCGAACCGCAGGTGTAGATGCTCAGTAGTTTGATCGACAGGGTATACGACATCCCGGCGACAAACTGACCGTACTGCGCCAGCCACTGGCTGATGAGATAAAACGTGGCCATTGAGATGTATCCGTACAGCGTATAACTGGCCAGATCGATAAATGCGCAGCGATGCTTTTCTGTCAGGGGCCGTTCGTGCGCCGGGGTGATCGGCGCGACGCGACGTCCAGGATGCGGAGGAAAAGAGCAGCGCAGTAAAAACAGTCCGTTAATCAGCATGATTGCGGCGGCAACGATAAATGACCAGCCAAACCACAGTTCTGCCCAGACGAGAAGACTGATGATGAGGGGCAGTAAAAACTGGCCGCCGGAGACAAAGGCCTTAATCAGAATGTTGGCGGTACTCGGCGAAGAGGGAAAGGCCTCCATCAGACTTGGGTAAGTCCCGGCGTCCAGAAAGCTATTTGCCATCCCCGCAAGGACGCCGAACGTATAAGCGATAATGATGTTGTGGGTCGTCAGAATACCGAAAAAGAACGTCACATAGCAGAGCATCCCCAGAATAATAAAGGGTCTGCGGCCAAACCGGTCGGATAATAATCCGGCACAAAACAGCACGCTTAAGCGTCCGATACCTAATGAGGAGATCACGACAGATACCCCAGCGGCATTTGTCTGCCACTGTTGCTCGAGCGATGCCATGTTGAGACTCATCAGGATGACGCCCATCCCGTGCACCAGGTAATTGAGATACAGCCCCATCGCAGTGGGGAAATAGTGATTTTTCATGATGCCTGCTCAGCGAAATTGCTCATTATTTTCCCTGGTGCGGGTTAAATGCCCGCGCCATAAAAGTACAATTAATCTGTATATTTGTTGTGTCTTAGTCAGCGTCGCCAGTGGCAGGAAATATGTGGTTTAGCACAATTGTTCCAGGTCGTGGGCATAGAGTTCGGCAGCAACGGATTGATAAATTTTCCAGTCAAGAAAACTGCCATCACGATAGACTGACTGGAAGTCTCTTAAATCAGAAAAGAAACGCATGGTATTATTGCCAATCCGATTGTTTATCTTCTCAATAATGGCATTAATACGTAATTTTCTTTTTCTACGCATATCCAGCAGTGTTTCAACAACGGCAGAAGGAGGTTCACTTTCGCCATTTTCCCACCGCTGCCAGTCGGCGACATTATAATCTGGCGCGATCCATGACACGCACTCCTCAATGGTCATTGCAAATACATGCCGTAATGCCTGTAGTTCATAAGCATTCATTATTTAATGACCTCTACGAAAAAATGATAAAGCATAAATAACATTATCAGGCTGATTTCGGCGTGAAGAGAGTCGCAGTATCTTGTGCAATATTATTTGTTATCGGCATGTGAAAAAGGGGATTTCCCTGGAAAAAAGAGGGATACAGGTGAAGAGAAGGATTATTTTGCGGCGAGACAGACGCAATGTCAGAACAAAAAAAAGCCCATCGTGGGAGATGGGCAAAGACTACACACAGCAATTCGTTGTTTCACTCAGGGGATTTCCATACTTATAAATCAATGTCTTGATCTATAACCGTGAGCTAATAGTAGGGCATGGGGCGTTTTAGCGTCGATCAGATTCGTCTCAATAGTTTAAAAACTGTAAAGAATTTGCGACACAAATCAGGGATAACGAAGCGGGAATAAGGGGGGACAGAGTCAACGCGCTACGCTATTGATTAGCTGCGCTAAACATTCAGGCGACCGAAGTCGCCTGTCATTGCGTTATTTTTTGAGGTTTTCGATTTCACCCAATTCTTCGAGGATCTCTTCGGGTTCGCTGGACGGCACAGGCGCTTCGTTAACCCAGGCGGAGAACAGTCGCCATGAAACGGCCAGCAGTACCGGACCAATAAACAGCCCTATCATACCAAATGCAATCAGCCCGCCAATGACACCGGAGAGGATCAGGATCAGCGGTAAATCGGCACCCATACGGATAAGCATCGGGCGAATCACATTATCCAGCGTCCCCACCACGCAACTCCAGGCCAGCAACACGCTGCCCCAGGTGGTATCGCCGGTCCAGTAAAGCCAGATAATGGCCGGAATCAACACCGGCAGCGGCCCCAGTTGAACCAGGCAGGAGAGGATCATCACCACGGAGAGCAGTGTGGCGTAAGGTACGCCGGAAACCGCCAGACCAATCCCGCCGAGCACCGCCTGCACCAGAGCAGTGACGACCACGCCCAGCGCCACCGCACGGATCGCCTGGGCGGCCAGCAGCATCGCCGCGTCGCCACGTTTTGCTGCCAGACGGTAGGCGAAATGGCGAATACCTAGTGCTACGGTCTCACCACGCCAGTAAAGCAGGGCGCTAAATAACAGCATCAGGCCACAGTGCATCATAAAGCGGCCAATGTGAGCGGCCTGGCCAACAAACCAGGTCGTCGTCGTGCCGATGTACGGACGAACCTTCGCCATAATAGCCGTACCGCCCATATCCAGCAGGTTATGCCAGCCGGCATACAGTTTCGCCCCGACCAGCGGGATGCTGTTCAGCCAGGCCAGATCCGGCAACGTCATATCCCCGCTCGTGACGGCGTGAATCAGCGGTCCGCTGCCATCAACGATACTGTTGACCAGCAGCGCAATCGGGATCACAAACAACAAAACCAATAAAAGCGTCATCACCAGAACCGCCAGTGAACGGCGACCCCAGAGTAATTTTTGCAGGCGCAGTAGAACCGGCCAGGTCGCAATGACGATCGTCCCGGCCCAGGCAAAGCCCAGAATAAAAGGTTGAACAATCCAGAGACACGCCACAATCATGATGGCTAAAAACAGCACCGACAGCAGCACTTGCGCGATATCCCTGGGCTGACGAATATTGACCATAAACACTTTCACCTATGTAGTGCGTCAGAACGTTGACGCGACGCGACCGCGTGAAACACGTCTCATAATGATGAGCAATTTCAGCGGTTTTTGACAGGCGGATTCTGCCAGTATTTCTGTTGGGTGTATTAGAAAAAAATGTGATACAACAATAAGCAAACGATTAACTCTCACAACACACAGACCGCAGGAAAGGGTCACGATAATGATTCCACAAATTTCTCAGGCACCCGGCGTCGTTCAACTGGTGCTCAATTTTTTGCAAGCGCTGGAGCAGCAAGGATTTACCGGCGATACGGCAACCAGTTATGCCGATCGTCTGACAATGTCGACAGATAACAGTATCTATCAACTTCTCCCCGATGCCGTGGTTTTTCCCCGATCAACGGCCGATGTGGCGCTGATTGCCCGCCTGGCAGCAGAGCCGCGCTTTTCCTCACTGATTTTCACTCCGCGTGGCGGCGGCACCGGCACCAACGGACAGGCGCTTAATCAGGGCATTATTGTCGATATGTCCCGCTATATGAGCCGCATTATTGAAATCAACCCGGAAGAGGGCTGGGTGCGGGTGGAAGCGGGGGGTGATTAAGGATCAACTGAATCAGTATCTGAAGCCGTATGGCTATTTCTTTGCCCCGGAATTGTCCACCAGTAACCGGGCAACGATTGGCGGGATGATCAATACCGACGCCTCCGGGCAAGGGTCGCTGGTCTATGGAAAGACGTCCGATCACGTGCTGGGCGTGCGGGCTGTGCTGCTCGGCGGCGATATTCTCGACACGCAACCGTTGCCGGTTAATCTTGCGGAAACGCTTGGTCAGAGCAACACCGCGATTGGCCGTATCTATCGCACTGTGTTTGAGCGCTGCCGCGATAATCGTCAGTTAATCATTGATAAATTTCCCAAACTGAACCGGTTCCTGACGGGCTACGATTTGCGTCATGTCTTTAACGATGACATGAGCGAATTCGATCTGACCCGTATTCTCACCGGTTCGGAAGGGACGCTGGCGTTCATTACTGAAGCGCGGCTGGACATTACGCCGCTGCCGAAAGTGCGCCGGCTGGTGAACGTGAAGTACGACTCTTTTGACTCTGCCTTGCGTAATGCGCCGTTTATGGTGGATGCGCGCGCGTTGTCAGTGGAGACGGTTGACTCGAAAGTGCTGAACCTGGCGCGTGAAGACATCGTCTGGCACTCGGTGAGTGAACTGATTACCGATGTCCCGGACAAAGAGATGCTCGGTCTGAATATTGTCGAATTCGCCGGGGATGATGAAGCGGTTATCGACGGACAGGTGGCTTCCCTGTGCGAACGGCTTGATGAACTGATTGCCCGAGAAGAGGCGGGCGTGATTGGCTGGCAGTTATGTACTGAACTGGCGGGCGTTGAACGTATCTATGCAATGCGTAAAAAAGGCGGTGGGCCTGCTGGGTAATGCGAAAGGGGCGGCAAAACCGATTCCTTTTGCCGAAGATACCTGCGTACCGCCGGAACATCTTGCTGATTACATCGCGGAATTTCGCGCTTTGCTTGATGGCCACGGACTGAGCTATGGTATGTTCGGTCACGTCGACGCCGGGGTGCTGCACGTGCGTCCTGCTCTGGATATGTGCGACCCGCAGCAGGAGATGCTGATGAAGCAAATCTCCGATGAAGTGGTGGCGCTGACGGCGAAATATGGCGGTCTGCTGTGGGGGGAACACGGCAAAGGCTTTCGCGCCGAGTACAGCCCGGCGTTTTTCGGCGATGAACTTTTCGCGGAACTGCGTAAGGTGAAAGCCGCGTTCGATCCGCAAAACCGGCTGAATCCAGGGAAAATTTGTCCGCCGGAAGGCATCGACGCGCCGATGATGAAAGTCGATGCGGTCAAACGCGGCACCTGGGACCGGCAAATTCCGCTGGCCGTGCGTCAGACCTGGCGCGGCGCGCTGGAATGTAATGGCAACGGTCTGTGCTTTAATTTCGATGCGAAGAGCCCGATGTGTCCGTCGATGAAAATCAGCCTCAATCGCATCCATTCGCCAAAAGGGCGCGCAACGCTGGTGCGTGAATGGCTTCGCCTGCTGGCAGATCGCGGTGTCGATCCGGTGCGACTGGAAAATGCGCTGGCAAGCAAACGACCCAGCCTGCGTTCGCTGATCGCGCGCACTCGTAACACCTGGCATGCCAGGAAAGGTGAATATGATTTCTCGCATGAAGTGAAAGAGGCGATGTCAGGCTGTCTGGCCTGCAAGGCATGTTCGACACAGTGTCCTATCAAAATTGACGTGCCGGAATTCCGCTCGCGCTTCCTGCAGCTTTACCATACCCGCTACCTGCGTCCGCTGCGCGACCATCTGGTGGCGACGGTCGAAACCTATGCGCCGCTGATGGCGCGGGCGCCAAAAACCTTTAACTTCTTTATTAATCAACCGCTGGTGCGCAAGCTGTCGGCAAAGCATATCGGCATGGTCGATCTGCCCCTGCTTTCGGCGCCATCATTGCAACAGCAGATGGTCGGGCATCGCTCGGCGAACATGACGCTGGAACAGCTTGAAGCGCTGACAAATGCGCAGAAAGCCAGGACGGTGCTGGTGGTGCAGGACCCGTTTACCAGCTATTACGACGCGCAGGTGGTGGCCGATTTTGTCCGGCTGGTGGAAAAGCTGGGGATGCAGCCGGTTCTGCTGCCGTTCTCGCCAAACGGCAAAGCGCAACATATCAAAGGCTTTCTGACCCGTTTTGCAAAGACCGCCAAAAAAACGTCCGAGTTTTTGAACCGCGTGGCGAAACTGGGCATGCCGATGGTTGGTGTCGATCCGGCGCTGGTGCTCTGTTATCGCGATGAGTACAAACTGGCGTTGGGTGAGCAACGTGGCGATTTCCATGTGCAGCTCGCCAATGAGTGGCTGGCAACCGCCCTGGCGTCGCACGAACCGCGCGATGTCAGCGGTGAGTCATGGTATTTCTTCGGCCACTGTACCGAAGTGACTGCGCTGCCTGGCGCCCCTGCGCAATGGGCATCGATCTTTGCCCGCGTTGGCGCAAAGCTGGAAAATGTCAGCGTGGGCTGCTGCGGCATGGCCGGTACTTACGGTCATGAAGCGAAGAACCACGCGAGTTCGCTGGGTATCTACGAATTGTCATGGCATCAGGCGATGGAACGGCTGCCGCGTAGCCGTTGCCTTGCAACGGGATATTCCTGTCGCAGTCAGGTGAAACGTGTGGAAGGTACTGGCGTGCGCCATCCTGTACAGGCATTACTGGAGATTATTGGATGATCTGGAAACGTAAAGTGACCCTCGATGCGCTCAATATGATGGGCGAAGGTAATATGGTGGGTCTGCTGGATATTCGCTTTGAGCATATTGGCGACGATACGCTTGAGGCGTCAATGCCCGTCGACGGGCGTACGAAGCAGCCGTTTGGTCTTCTGCACGGCGGCGCTTCCGTTGTGCTTGCAGAGAGCATGGGGTCTGTTGCCGGTTACCTGTGCACCCAGGGGGAGCAGAAGGTGGTGGGACTCGAGGTTAACGCTAACCATGTTCGTTCGGCGCGGGAAGGGCGCGTGAAGGGGATTTGTAAGGCGATTCACACCGGCGCCCGGCATCAGGTCTGGCAGATCGACATCTTCGATGAGCAGCAGCGACTATGCAGTACTTCACGGCTGACCACGGCGATTGTGTGACGTTGTCACCAAAAAAAGTGTGATCAGTATTGCTTTTGGTCATAATCTGCACAGTAAAAGGTGATATACTGTGCAGGTTTTGACCCTAAGCGAGGATGATATGACTAGCCAACTAGACCCGGCCCAACTGGCAATTGAGTTTTTACGTCGTGATAAAACAGCGCTCTCTCCAGCCCAATATCTTAAAAAATTAAAACAACTCGAGCTTGAGTTTGCCGATTTACTGACGCTCTCTTCCACTGAGTTAAAAGAAGAGATCTATTTTGCCTGGCGCCTTGGTGTGCATTGATTCTGCGATTGTTCGCGTAACGAGAAACCCGACCCTGTTGTCGGGTTTTTTGTCTGTCAGGCTCAGACGGCCTGTGAGAATACAACGTACTAAAAATTGATCTGACGTATAAATCGCTCGATAGCAATTTGTGTTAAAAATGATTTCCGTCAGCATGAGACTATTCTTATCGCCCCTTCAAGAGCTAAGCCATCGTGAGTGCCGGAGATAAGCGCCGGATGGGGCTGGAACCCTTAAGGTTGTTACTGACAACCTTAAGGGTTTTTTTGTACTTCCCCTTCGCCACGTCTTTCCTATTCCTGAAATAGTCATTTTCTATACATCTTTACGATTTTGACCAGTTGAGTCGATGACTAATGTTAAAGTCATTATTAATCAATGCATTGAACAAATTCATCCATTCCTTTTAACCCGCGTGGCAGGGTCTATGCTTAATAAAAGCGGTCAAAACAGATGAAACACCGTAATGCCCCTGCTGTTGAGGGGTTGAAGTGAGAATCGTTATCACTAACATGGTGTTATAGCCTGATGGCTCATTTTGCGAGGTAACTCTATGGAATTGCATTCAGGAACATTTAATCCGGGCGATTTCGCCTGGCGCGGATTGACGCTAACCCCAGCGGCTGCGGCGCATATTCGCGAACTGGTCGCAAAACAGCCGGGCATGCTGGGCGTGCGCCTGGGTGTTAAGCCGACGGGATGCGCGGGTTTTGGCTACGTGCTTGATACCGTCAGCGAGCCGGAAAAAGACGATCTTCTGTTTGAGGCTGAGGGCGCGAAGCTTTATGTCCCGTTACAGGCGATGCCGTTTATCGACGGCACGGAAGTGGATTACGTCCGCGAAGGATTAAACCAGTTATTCAAATTTCATAACCCGAAAGCCCAGAACGAATGCGGCTGTGGCGAAAGCTTTGGGGTATAGGCGGTACTATGTCTCGTAATACTGAAGCAACTGATGATGTGAAAACCTGGACCGGCGGCCCGTTGAATTATAAGGAGGGGTTCTTTACCCAACTGCAGACGGACGAACTGGCGAAAGGGATCAATGAAGAGGTGGTTCGCGCCATTTCGGCCAAACGTAATGAACCGGAGTGGATGCTGGAGTTTCGCCTTAATGCGTACAGAGCCTGGGTCGACATGCCGGAGCCGCACTGGCTGAAGGCGCACTACGAGAAGCTGAATTATCAGGATTACAGCTACTATTCTGCACCTTCATGCGGCAATTGCGATGAGACCTGCGCCTCCGAACCCGGTGCAGTTCAGCAAACCGGGGCAAACGCCTTTCTCAGTAAAGAGGTCGAAGCCGCATTTGAACAACTCGGCGTACCGGTACGCGAAGGCCGCGAAGTCGCGGTGGATGCCATTTTTGACTCCGTCTCCGTTGCCACCACCTATCGTGAAAAACTGGCTGAACAGGGGATCATTTTCTGCTCTTTTGGCGAGGCGATTCACGATCATCCCGAACTGGTGAAACAGTATCTTGGCACCGTCGTACCCGGCAACGATAACTTCTTCGCCGCGCTGAATGCCGCCGTCGCCTCTGATGGCACCTTTATCTACGTGCCGAAAGGCGTGCGCTGCCCGATGGAGCTTTCAACCTACTTTCGTATCAACGCCGAAAAGACCGGGCAGTTTGAACGTACGATCCTGGTGGCGGATGAAGGCAGCTATGTAAGCTATATCGAAGGCTGCTCTGCGCCGGTACGCGACAGCTATCAGCTTCACGCGGCGGTCGTGGAGGTCATCATCCACAAAGACGCCGAGGTGAAGTACTCCACCGTCCAGAACTGGTTCCCTGGCGATAATAACACCGGCGGCATTCTGAACTTCGTCACCAAACGCGCGTTGTGTGAGGGGGAGAACAGCAAAATGTCCTGGACCCAGTCGGAGACGGGATCAGCCATCACCTGGAAATACCCCAGTTGCATTCTGCGCGGCGACAACTCCATCGGCGAATTCTATTCGGTGGCATTGACCAGCGGTCATCAACAGGCGGACACCGGCACCAAGATGATCCACATCGGCAAGAACACCCGCTCGACCATTATCTCGAAGGGGATTTCCGCCGGACACAGCCAGAACAGCTACCGCGGGCTGGTCAAAATCATGCCGACCGCCACCAATGCCCGTAACTTTACCCAGTGCGACTCGATGCTGATTGGCGCCGACTGCGGAGCGCATACCTTCCCGTATGTCGAATGCCGCAACAACAGCGCGCAACTGGAGCACGAAGCGACCACCTCGCGGATTGGTGAAGATCAGCTGTTCTACTGCCTGCAACGCGGCATCAGCGAAGAGGATGCGATCTCAATGATCGTCAACGGATTCTGTAAGGACGTGTTCTCCGAGTTGCCGCTGGAGTTTGCCGTCGAAGCACAAAAATTATTAGCCATCAGCCTTGAACACAGCGTCGGTTAAGGAAGCAACATGTTAACGATTAAAGATTTACAGGTCAGTGTGGAAGAGAAAGCGATCCTGCGCGGGTTGAGCCTTAACGTTCGTCCGGGGGGAAGTGCATGCCATTATGGGACCGAACGGCTCCGGGAAAAGTACGCTCTCTGCGACGCTGGCAGGGCGTGAAGATTACGAGGTCACCGGCGGGTCGGTAACGTTTAAAGGCAAAGATCTGCTGGAGCTGGCGCCGGAAGAGAGAGCGGGGGAAGGCATTTTTATGGCCTTCCAGTATCCCGTGGAAATCCCCGGCGTCAGCAACCAGTTTTTCCTGCAAACGGCGCTCAATGCGGTACGAACCTATCGTGGCCAGGAATCGCTCGATCGCTTCGATTTTCAGGATTTGATGGAAGAGAAAATCGCGCTGCTGAAGATGCCGGAAGATCTGTTAACTCGCTCGGTGAACGTCGGGTTTTCCGGTGGCGAGAAGAAGCGCAATGACATTCTGCAAATGGCCGTGCTGGAGCCGGAATTGTGCATCCTCGACGAATCGGACTCCGGGCTGGATATTGACGCTTTAAAAGTGGTTGCTGATGGCGTTAACTCCCTGCGTGACGGTAAACGCTCGTTCATTATTGTCACCCACTATCAGCGAATTCTTGACTATATCAAACCGGATTTTGTCCACGTCCTGTATCAGGGGCGAATTGTGAAGTCTGGCGATTTCACGCTGGTCAAACAACTGGAGGAGCAGGGATATGGCTGGCTTACCGAACAGCAGTAATGCGCTGCAACAATGGCACCATCTGTTTGAAGCGCAGGGCGAGGAGCGTTCTGAGCAGGCGCAACAGCATCTCCAGCAGGTTTTGCGCCTGGGCCTGCCCACGCGCAAGCATGAGAACTGGAAATACACGCCGCTGGAAGGCCTCAGCAACAGCCTGTTCGTCAGCCGTTATGCCGATGTCACCCCGGCGCAGCGTGATGCGCTAGCGCTTAACGTTGAGGCGTTGCGGCTGGTATTTGTTGACGGTCAGTTCAGTCCGACGCTCAGCGACAGTATGGAAAACAGCGGCTTTGAGGTGACAATTAACGACGAACGCCAGACCCTGCCAGCGGCGGTGCAACCGGAGGTGTTTTTGCATCTTACCGAAAGCCTGGCGCGTCGCGTGACCCATATCCGCGTTAAGCGTAACCAGCGCCCGGCAAAACCGCTGCTGTTGATGCATATCACGCAAGGGGTGAGCGCAGAAGAAGTGAACACGGCGCACTATCGCCACCATCTTGAGCTGGCGGAAGGGGCGGAGGCAACGATTATCGAGCATTACGTCAGTCTGAATGATGCCCGACATTTCACCGGCGCGCGCCTGACCATGAGCGTGGCGGCAAACGCGCACCTGCATCACATCAAGCTGGCGTTTGAAAATCCCTTCAGCCATCACTTCGCCCATAACGATATTTTGCTGGCAGCGGATGCGTCGGCGCACAGCCACAGCTTTCTGCTTGGCGACGCGGTGTTGCGTCACAATACCAGCACACAACTGAACGGCGAGAACACGACCCTCAGGATCAACAGCCTGGCGATGCCGGTGAAAAATGAGGTCTGCGATACCCGCACATGGCTTGAGCACAACAAGGGCTATTGCAACAGTCGACAGTTGCATAAAACCATCGTCAGCGATAAGGGGCGGGCGGTATTTAACGGGCTGATTAACGTCGCTCAGCACGCGATCAAGACGGACGGGCAGATGACGAACAACAATCTGCTGCTCGGCAAGCTCGCGGAGGTGGACACCAAACCGCAACTGGAAATCTATGCCGATGACGTGAAGTGCAGCCACGGGGCGACGGTAGGGCGCATTGACGATGAACAGATGTTCTACCTGCGTTCGCGCGGGATTGCTCAACGGGATGCACAACAGATGATCCTTTATGCCTTTGCCGCTGAGTTGACGGAAGCGATTCGCGACGAGGCGCTGAAACAACAGGTGCTGGCGCGAATCGGCCAGCGTCTGCCGGGAGGCGTAGCATGACATTTCCCATCGACAAGGTGCGTGCGGATTTCCCCGTTCTCACGCGTGAGGTGAACGGTCTGCCGCTGGCGTATCTCGACAGCGCCGCCAGCGCGCAAAAACCGGCGCAGGTGATTGACGCGGAAGCCGAGTTTTATCGTCACGGCTATGCGGCAGTACACCGGGGGGATCCACACCCTCAGCGCTCAGGCGACCGAAAAAATGGAGAACGTGCGCAAGCTGGCATCGCTGTTTATTAACGCGCGCTCTGCGGAAGAACTGGTGTTTGTGCGCGGTACGACGGAAGGCATTAATCTGGTTGCCAACAGTTGGGGGCCAGAAAACGTCCACGCGGGCGATAACATTATCATCAGTGAGATGGAGCACCATGCCAATATTGTGCCGTGGCAGATGCTGTGCGCACGGGTGGGCGCCGAGCTGCGGGTGATCCCGCTGAACGCTGACGGCACATTGCAACAGGAGATCCTGCCCACGCTGTTTGATGAGAAAACCCGGCTGCTGGCGATTACCCACGTCTCAAACGTGTTGGGCACGGAAAATCCGATTGCGGAAATGATCGCGCTGGCGCATCAGCATGGCGCGAAGGTGCTGGTGGACGGTGCGCAGGCGGTGATGCACCACCCGGTAGATGTTCAGGCGCTGGACTGCGATTTTTACGTCTTCTCAGGTCACAAGCTGTATGGCCCGACCGGTATTGGCGTGCTTTATGTCAAAGAGGCGTTGTTGCAACAAATGCCCCCCCTGGGAAGGGGGCGGGTCGATGATCGCCACCGTCAGCCTGACGCAGGGTACAACCTGGACGAAAGCGCCGTGGCGTTTTGAAGCCGGGACGCCGAACACCGGCGGGATTATCGGTTTTGGTGCCGCGCTGGAGTATGTTTCAGCGCTGGGGCTGGAGGTGATTAGCGAATACGAACAGAACCTGATGCACTATGCGCTGGAGCAACTGAAGGCGGTGCCGGATCTCACGCTGTATGGCCCCACTGACCGGCTGGGCGTAATCGCTTTTAATCTCGGGAAACATCACGCCTATGATGTCGGCAGTTTTCTTGACAATTACGGGATTGCCGTGCGGACCGGACACCACTGCGCGATGCCGCTGATGGATGTTTGTCAGGTGCCGGCGATGTGCCGGGCGTCGCTGGCAATGTATAACACCCATGAAGAAGTGGATCGCCTGGTGACAGGTTTGCAGCGGATTCATCGCTTACTGGGATAACAGGGAGGCACTATGGCTGCGTTGCCGGATAAAGAAAAATTGTTGCGTAATTTTCAGCGTTGCGCTAATTGGGAAGAGAAGTATCTGTACATCATTGAACTGGGACAGCGACTGCCAGAGATTTCCGCGGCGGATCGCTCCCCCTGAGAATACGATTCAGGGATGTCAGAGCCAGGTCTGGATAATCATGCGCCAGAATGCGCAAGGCGTTATCGAACTGCAGGGCGACAGTGATGCTGCCATTGTGAAAGGACTGATTGCGGTCGTCTTTATTTTGTATCATCAGTTGACGGCTCAGGATATTGTGAATTTTGATGTGCGCCCGTGGTTTGAACAATTGGCACTCGCGCAGCATCTTACCCCGTCTCGTTCACAGGGGCTGGAAGCGATGATTCGCGCGATCCGTACCAAAGCAGCCACTCTTAGCTAAACTCAACAGACAGCTTTCATCCTGTCAGGTAAGGCAGCAGGGCTGTCTTACAGGATTATCAGCATTCTGGCTATGCCAGTGAATACAGGAGGTTGGGTATGAAACGCGCGTCTCTTATTACATTACTGCTTATCGGCGCTTACAGCGCCGTACAGGCCGCCTGGGCGGTGGATTACCCCTTACCGCCAACGGGCAGCCGTCTTGTCGGGCAGAATCAAACGTACACGGTGCAGGAAGGTGATAAAAACCTTCAGGCGATCGCCCGTCGTTTTGACACTGCCGCCATGCTTATTCTGGAGGCGAATAATACCATTGCTCCTGTGCCAAAGCCGGGCACTTTAATCACGATTCCTTCGCAACTCTTGCTGCCCGATGCGCCACGTGAAGGCATTATCGTTAATCTGGCAGAACTGCGGCTGTACTACTATCCGCCGGGAGAAAACATTGTCCAGGTGTATCCGATCGGCATCGGTTTGCAGGGACTGGAAACGCCGGTGATGGAGACCCGCATCGGACAGAAAATCCCGAATCCGACCTGGACGCCCACCGCAGGCATTCGTAAGCGCTCTCTGGAGCGTGGGATTACGTTGCCGCCGGTGGTCCCCGCGGGGCCGAATAACCCGCTGGGGCTCTTTGCACTGCGTCTGGCGCACGGGAACGGTGAGTATCTCATTCATGGCACCAGCCAGCCTGACAGCGTAGGGCTGCGCGTCAGCTCCGGTTGTATCCGCATGAATGCCCCGGACATCAAAGCGCTGTTCTCCCAGGTCAGATCGGGAACGCCGGTGAAAGTGATTAACGAACCGGTGAAATATTCTGTGGAGCCGAATGGTTTGCGCTACGTTGAGGTCCATCGTCCACTGTCGCCAGAAGAAGAGCAAAACGTGCAGACGATGCCGTATGTGCTGCCTGCCGGGTTCAGCCAGTTTAAGGCGGAGAAAGAGGTGGATGACGCTCTGGTGGATAAAGCGCTTTATCGCCGCGCGGGTTATCCTGTTGCGGTTTCCGCCGGACAAACGCCCACTGCCGTAACAACACCGGCTGTACAGTCAGCGCAAAATGGTTCAGTACAAGCAGAGACGCAGACGCAGTAGTGGTGAGAAAAACAAGAGGCAAAAAAATGGCGCACAATGTGCGCCATTTCTATTACACAGGTACTATTACTTACGGTATTTAGTAGCCTGGTTGTCCAGACGCTGGTTAGCGCGAGCTGCGTCGTCTTTAGCAGCCTGAACGTCGGAACGCATTGCGTTCACGTCGTTGCTCAGCTGGTCAACTTTAGCGTTCAGAGTCTGAACGTCAGAAGACAGCTGATCGATTTTAGCGTTGCTGGAGCAACCAGCCAGCAGAGTAGAACCCAGGATTACCGCGCCCAGTACCAGTTTAGTACGATTCATTATTAATACCCTCTAGATTGAGTTAATCTCCATGTAGCGTTACAAGTATTACACAAACTTTTTTATGTTGAGAATATTTTTTTGATGAGAAGACGCTTATTTTTGATCGTTCGCTCAAAGAAGCATCGAAATGGACAAAAAAGGGCTAAAAAACTGAGTGAAAACAGGCTGCTTCCATCGGATTCGTCTTAGATAATCAGCAATTAGATAGCTCAATCCGATTTGCTTTTTTTATTAATAGTAGCTATTGGAAAAATAAAAAAAGCGCCGCGAGGGCGCTTTTATAATCGAATTAATTCACACGGGAATTATTACAGTACGTGAACAGATGCCGTGTTAGTCGTGCCGCTCGGTACCAGTGCACCAGAAACCATCACCACAACGTCACCTTTCTGAGCCAGACCGCTCTGCTGAGCAACCTCTTTACCCAGACGGTAGAAATCATCAGTAGAAGCGATTTCTTTTACCAGATGCGCCACAACGCCTTTGCTCAGAACTAACTGGCGAGCTGTCACTTCATTGGTAGTCAGCGCCAGAATGGTGGCGTCCGGGAAGTATTTACGCACAGCGCGAGCCGATTTACCGCCCTGGGTGGCAACCACGATCAGCGGCGCTTCCAGTTTTTCAGCGGTTTCAACAGCGCCACGGCAGACGGCTTCGGTGATGCGCAGTTTACGGCTGTCGTTGTTGAAGTCCAGACGGCTGGTCATCACGCGGTCGGTACGCTCACAGATGGTTGCCATGATAGAAACGGCTTCCAGCGGATACTTACCTTTTGCGGATTCGCCAGACAGCATCACTGCATCGGTGCCATCGAGGATGGCGTTCGCCACGTCGCCCGCTTCAGCGCGAGTCGGACGCGGGTTTTTGATCATGGAGTCCAGCATCTGAGTCGCGGTGATAACCACTTTACGTGCGCGGATACATTTTTCGATCATCATCTTCTGCGCGAAGATAACCTCTTCAACCGGGATTTCAACGCCCAGATCGCCACGTGCAACCATGATGCCATCAGAGGCTTCGAGGATTTCGTCGAAGTTGTTCAGGCCTTCCTGGTTTTCAATTTTGGAGATGATTTGGATCTTCTCGCCGCCGTGCGCTTTCAGGTGCTCACGGATTTCAACCACGTCTGAACGCTTACGGATAAAGGACGCCGCAACAAAGTCAACGCCTTGTTCGCAGCCAAAAATCAGGTCCTGTTTGTCTTTTTCAGCCAGGGCAGGCAGGGCGATAGAAACGCCAGGCAGGTTAACGCCTTTGTTTTCGCCGAGGTCGCCGTTGTTCAGAACCTTACAGACCACTTTGTTGCCTTCGATCGCGGTAACTTCCATCCCGATCAGACCATCGTCAACCAGTACGGTGTTACCGACAGACAGGTCGGAGGTGAAACCTTCGTAGGTGACTGCAACGATTTCGTTGTTACCGACTACGGATTTGTCAGTAGTGAAGGTAAAGGTCTGACCGGCTTTCAGGGAAACGTCGTTGCCGCCTTCCAGCTTGATGGTGCGGATTTCCGGACCTTTCGTGTCGAGCAGAATTGCGGCTTTCTTGCCGGTTTTGCTCATTACGTTGCGCAGGTTCTGGATACGCTGACCGTGTTCTGCATAATCACCGTGAGAGAAGTTCAGACGCATGACGTTCATGCCCGCGTCCAGCATTTTGGTTAACATCTCTTCAGATTCGGTTTTCGGACCGATGGTGCAAACAATTTTCGTCTTTTTCATGACAGTCTTAGTCTTTAAGTTGAGAAGGATTGGAGAAGCTGACTTCCGGGGCGTCTTGCCTGGAAGTTAAACCTGTACTACGAAAGTGGTGATGCCTCGCACTAAGGATAGGTGACATCGTTAGAGCGTGCAGAGGAATGTGTGCTCGACGTTCAGCCCGACAAAAAAGGGACGTTTTGTAGTCTCTGAGTATGACAGGTCAATGTGCTGAAACCATTCAAGTGACAATTGTCACGCATTATACGCTGAAACGGACGCAAAAGGAAAATGGAAACAGCGTTTCAGAATATATCAAGACAGTTGCACAACAATTTGTTATTAAACAAGTCGTGGCTGCCAATTGCGCAAACGCAAAAAGCGGGATCTGTTGCGCAACTCAACTTATTCCTTCGAGTTATAACAAATGACTTTTAAATCATTTCAAATCTAAACTACCCTGATTACACTCGTTTGGACATCCATACTGCTAAATAGCCGAAAGCGCTGGCAGGATAACAATAAGCAGCAGCGGATACCCAACGACATGATTGTCCTGAAAAATATTTCGAAAGTGTTCACACCAGGCCGGCTCGCCATTACTGCGGTGGATAACGTTAATCTGACCGTGGAACAGGGGCAGATTTACGGGATTATTGGCTACAGCGGCGCCGGGAAAAGCACCCTGATTCGTCTGCTCAACGGCCTGGAAAAGCCGACTGCGGGCAGCGTGACTATCAACGGTCATGACATTTCTGCCGCCCGTGGCGAATCGCTGCGTCAGGCGCGCCTGAAAATCAGCATGGTATTTCAGCATTTCAATCTGCTGTGGTCGCGTACCGTGCGCGAAAACATTGCCTTTTCCATGCAAATCGCCGGCGCGCCAAAAGCGAAAATTCAGGCTCGTGTGGCGGAACTGATTGAGCTGGTGGGGCTGACGGGGCGCGAGAACGCGTATCCGTCACAGCTAAGCGGTGGGCAAAAGCAGCGCGTCGGGATTGCGCGTGCGCTGGCGAACAGCCCGGATGTGTTGCTGTGCGATGAAGCCACGTCGGCGCTGGACCCGCAAACGACCGATCAAATTCTTGATCTGCTGCTCGATATCAACCGTCGCTTCCAACTGACGATCGTGCTGATCACCCATGAAATGCACGTGGTGCGCAAAATCTGCGATCGCGTGGCGGTAATGGAGAACGGCCAGGTAGTAGAAGAAGGCGATGTGTTGAGCGTTTTCACCCATCCGCAGCAGCCGATTACGCGTCAGTTTGTCCGCCAGGTGGGGCAGTACGCCGATGAAGAGGCCTTCAACCCACAACTGGCGAGCGAACTGGGCGGCACGGTGATTAAATTAACCTTTACCGGGCACAGCACCCATCAGCCGATTGTTGGCGAACTGACGCTTCGCTACGGTCTGCCATTCAATATCCTGCACGGCAAAATGACCCAGACGGCGCACGGCGTGTTCGGTCAGCTGTGGCTGCACGTGGTGGCGTCGGAAGAGCAACTCAATAACATTCTGGACGACCTGCAAAAAAGCGGTATTGACGGTGAGGTGATTCAACATGGCTGAGAATCTGTTTCCCCATCTGAAATGGGATCAACTTTTTGCCGCCACTCAGGAGACGTTGTACATGACCGCGCTCTCTGGGATTGCGACCTTTATCCTCGGTATCGTCCTCGGACTGGCGCTGTTCCTTACCGCGCGCGGCGGGCTGTTCCAGAACCGTGCGCTGTACAGTGGTATATCGCTGGTGGTGAACATCTTCCGTTCGATCCCGTTCATCATTTTGATCGTCTTACTGATCCCGTTTACCAAAGCGATTGTCGGCACCATTCTTGGCGCTAATGCCGCCTTACCGGCGCTGATTGTCGGTGCTGCACCATTCTATGCGCGCCTGGTTGAGATCGCCCTGCGCGAAGTGGATAAGGGCGTCATTGAAGCCACACGTTCAATGGGCGCTCGTCTTGGCACCTTAATTTTTCGGGTTTTGTTACCTGAATCGTCACCCGCTCTGGTGTCCGGTATCACCGTGACGCTGATTGCGCTGGTCAGTTACAGCGCGATGGCTGGGGTGATCGGAGCAGGGGGGTTTAGGGAATCTGGCTTATCTGGAAGGATTCCAGCGCAACCACAACGACGTCACGCTGGTGGCGACAGTGACTATTCTGGTCATCGTCTTCATTATCCAGTTCTGCGGCGATGTGATCACTTCTCTGTTAGATAAACGCTAATAAAATACGGAAACCATTATCATGAAAAAATCACTGACACTTCTCGCCGCAGCTACCTTAAGTGCCCTGAGCTTCGCCTCCTGGGCGGACACGCTGACCGTGGGCGCGTCCAACGTACCGCATGCCGAAATCCTTGAGCAGGCCAAACCGATTCTGGCGAAACAGGGGATCGATCTGGAGATTAAACCGTTCCAGGACTATATCCTGCCGAACACTGCGCTGGCGGGCCGTGAGATTGATGCCAACTACTTCCAGCATATTCCCTATCTGAACAGCGTGCTGAAAGACCATGCCGGGGATAAGACCTACGATTTCGTCAGTGCGGGTGCTATCCACATTGAACCTATCGGTATCTATTCGAAAAAGGTGAAATCGCTGAAGGATCTGCCGGAGGGCGGCAAAATTATCATGCGTGATGCGGTGTCGGAAGAGGGGCGTATCCTGTCTATCTTTGAGAAAGAGGGCGTGATCAAACTGAAGCCGGGCGTGGACAAAGTGACCGCACGCATCAGCGATATCGTCGAAAACCCGAAGAAGCTGAAGTTCCTGCCTAACGTTGAAGCCGCACTGTTACCACAGATGTATAACAACGATGAAGGTGACGCGGTGGTGATTAACGCCAACTACGCCATTGATGCCGGTCTGGATCCAGTACACGATCCGATCGCGGTGGAAAGCGGTGAGAACAACCCGTATGCCAATATCATTACCGTGCATCGTGGCGACGAGAAGAAAAAGGATATCGTCGCACTGGTTGACGTCCTGCACTCAAAAGAGATTCAGGACTGGATCCGCACCAAATACAAAGGCGCGGTCATTCCGGTGAATAACTGATTCGCTTTTGCCGGGAGACGGCTTCGCCTTACCCGGCCTACAGGACATCGTAGGCCGGATAAAATGCGCGAGTCCTGTAGGCCGGATAAAACGCGTTAGCGTTGCCATCCGGCGCGAGTGTCAGACCCGCTCAATTCTCGCAGGCAGCCCCTGGCGTACTGCGGAGCCGGACACCCAGTCCAGCCAGGTGTTGGTCACTTTTCGCGTTGGATCGGCAAACCCCAGATCGTTCAGGTTAATACCCGATTTTACTTTTTCATCAAACGCCAGCGGCTCCCCGTCGAGCGTATGCGAAGCCGCCCCCATCTCCCGGTGCCCGTAGCCGTGCTCAATAGCAATGACTCCCGGCATCACCCCTTGCAGCAAACTGATTTGTGCTTCAACCTGCCCACCCGGCGTGGTGATTCGTACCCTGTCACCATGCGACAAACCGTAACGCTGCCCGTCCTGCGGATTCAACGCCACCAGGTTGAGCGGTTTGACGTGGTGCAAGCGCGGGATCACCGTCGACGCACTGGCCATAGTGTTTGATTTAAACGAGATAAGTTTGAGCGGCCACTGTGCCAGCGGGAAAAGCTCGTCCACCGGGCGTCCGTCAGACAGCCTCGCCGGATACCATGCCGGACAACCGCTGTAGCGCTCGCCGGTGATGGCGTGGCGATGAGCGGCGACCCCGGCATTCCAGATTTGCAGCGGCTTTTCCCAGGCATTGCCAACCCGATTTTCAGTCCGTCCGCTTTTATCCGGTGCGAAACGTCCACCGCGTGAGTAGATAAACGCCACCCGACGAACTTCTTCCGCTTTCAGCGTCTGCTCAATGACAGGCATAATGCGGCTGACGCCCGTGAGTTCAATGTCTTCTGCCACCGCCTCGGCGACCGGGGATTTCCCCATAAAGGCGATATTGGCGGCGACGCGCAGATAGTAGTCTTCTGCACGATTCAACGGGTAGTGGTTCCCTGCGCTGTCGGAGATTGCATTGTCACCAAATCCCGGCAGATTGAGTTGTCTGGCCACGGCAATACAAAATGCCTCCATCGAAACCGGCTGACCGTCGGCGGTTGTGGCGGTGGCGGAGTCGACAATGGGCCAGCGTGCGGTCGTCGCTTTACTGGCGACACCGGCCCACGGCGCGCTGAATCCCCAACTTTCGAAGTTATGCGTGTCCGGTACGATGTAATCCGCCATGGCGGTGGTCTCATTCATATACGCATCGATAGCTACAAAAAAGGGGTAACCGCGCCGGATCCTTGAGTTTTTCCTCGGCAACGGCGCGCAGACCGGGTATGCCATACAGGGGATTGGTCATATTGGAGATCCACGCCTTGAGCGGGTAGGGATAACCCTCCAGTGCGGAGCTGAGAAGCTCGGTTAGCTGACCGGCGACAAACGGATACCACGGTGCTTTAGCCGGATAGGGCGACACTCCGGCGGCGACTTTATTCCGATACTCTTCGGAAGATTCATACGCTGTTTTGCTTCGCGCAATACTCAGCCCTTTGGGTTTTACCTTGCCCGGAAAACTTGCCATGTTGTAGCGTGGGCCGTCTGTTGCGCCGTTAAACTTGCCGCCGCCGACAAAAACACCGCCTTCCAGGCTGAGGTTGCCGATCAGCGCATTCAGCATCATCACCGCCCAGGCATTATAAAAGCCATTTCCTGCCATCATCCCGCCGTGGGTGATGACCGCGGCTTTACGTCCGTGGCGGGTAAAAGCATCTGCCAGCGCGATGATTTTGTTCTCAGCTACGCCGCATTGTTGGCTGTACTGGGCGAGCGTCATTTTTTGCGCAGACTCTTTCAGGCACTGAAAGCTGCTTTTCACCGTTACGTTGCGACCGTCGGCGAGCTTGACCTGGCGCGTGGCAAACAGCGTGGCGCGCAGGCAATCACTGGCGGGAACCAGTTCGTTGTGCTCATTTACGACCAGAGGATCATTGGTCGCGGAAGGGTCCAGATGGGTGTGTGTCAGGTGCTGTCCGGCCAGCCCGGGGGAGATCGTCGGCGATCACCAGATGCGTGGCGTTGGTCCAGCTTTTCTCATCAGCATGCTGCATCGCCAGTGCGCCCGGCAGTGCCAGATAATCGGCGTTATAGCGCTGATTGTCGATAATCCAGCGGATCATCGCCATCGCCAGCGCGGCGTCGCTGCCGGGGATCACCGGTACCCAGTGTCCGTGGTCGTCTGCAAGCACAGTGGTCAAGGGCAGCGCCGGAGCGACGACCACATAACTGAAATTTTCGCGCAGTCGCGCGCTGGAAAGCTGTCTGGCCTGACGTTTAAACGGGTTACCGGACTGTGCGGGCGAGGTGCCCATAAACAACGCGAACTCCACGTTGTCCCAGTCAGGTTTCACGTGCGTGTTTTTATCAAGATCGCCCATCAGCGCGCCGGATCCGGCGCGATAGGCCAGTCCACAATAGGAGCCGTGCGCGCCAAAGTTTTTGCTACCGAAACTGTTGAGGGCAAAGCGACGCAGGAAGGTGTCTCGCCCGTCGTCGCTGGTATTGGTGACCAGAAGCTGATTGGATTTTGGACCGAACCCCGGATGCTGAGGATCAATCGGGGTTGTCGGGGCGTAAATGGCGCGCAGGCCATCGACATGACCCTCGCCAAACAGATCGCCGCCTTCCACCACCTCAGTGACCAGTTGTTCAAAGCTGATGCGCTGCCATTTGCCTTCGCCGCGTTTGCCCACGCGCTTCATCGGCTCCAGAATACGCAGCGGGCTGTAGAGTCCTTCCAGTTGCGTTGCGCCCCTGGCGCAGGCCGTCGAGCGGGCATCAAGACCGCTCTCGCCCGCCAGTTGCGCCATCGCCGTGCTGAAGGGGACTGACGCGTCAATATGATGTTCATGAGAAAGCGGATGATAGGGATTGCCGGCAATGCGCAGCACCCGGTTGGTTTGTTGATCGACGCGGACTCTAACGCCGCATTGTGTCCAGCAGCCGAAACACTGGGTCATGGCGATGGTTTGTTGCGTATTTTGTTGCCAGCGCGGGTGTGCGCTGGCTTCCGGGATCAGCGCGTTGCCTGCGATGTGGTCGCGGGTGATTTTTCCGGAGGTGCCGTTGATCAAGCCATCAATGGCACGTTTTGCCACGTCACGATAGCTGAGGGCGAACGTCGCCATACCGCCTACGGCCAGGCCGACTTTGAGCCACTGACGACGGGTTAAATTAGCCATGTTGCAGTCTCCTTGCGAGTCCGTTCACGCTTTCGCGAACAATAATAAGCAGCGCAATCCACAGGCCGAAGGTGCCGAGGATGGCAAGCCATCCGTCAGTACCGCCGGGCAGGGTGTACGGGTTAAACTGAGCGTTAAATTTCGGCAGCGTCTGCCCCTGAATCAGCAGCGTCCAGCGCATGAGCCAGCACAGCGCCATCGCACTCAACGCCAGCAGGCTTCGCAGAGGCAATGACAGCGGACGACGCTGGGCGATAACGTTAAACAGCAATGAGAGCAGCCAGAATGCCAGCCAGCCTGAGGCGTAATGGCGCGCCGATGCGGAGATTGCCAGCCACTGGCGGATGGCCGTACCGGAAAGCGTATCGCCGCTAACCCAGAAAACGATGACGACCGCGAGGGCAAGCAGCGACAGCAGTTGTCCGAGTGCGAGACGCTTTTGCGTCGGGAAATCATCACGCATTCCGACGATTAACAGGGCAAAAAAGGTCTGCAGGGCGCTCAGAAACATTGCCAGCACAAAGGCATAACTGAACCAGACGGGGCGAGCCTCAATCACGGAGACTTCCCGCCCGGTATAGAGCAACAATCCCGTTGCGGCGAGCGCGCTGGCAAAAGCGAGCCATTTTGTGACCATGTAACTTTTACCGGTAAGCTGACGGTAAACCTGCGCCAGAAACCAGAGTCCGAGGAATGTGGTGAACAGCGGTAAAAAAAGGGCGCCCCACGGCATCCATGACCAGGGGGTTGGATACGCATAGAAATGCCAGACACGGGCCGTCTGATGGAGATCGGCGGTCAGCGCCAGCGGTGCGGTGATTGCGCAGGTTAGCGTAATCAGCAGCGTCAGGCTTTCCAGCGCGGGATTCTCCTTTTTCCGCCACTGCAGTACGCAACCCAACAGCGCACCACAGGCGGCAATGCCGATAAAAAAGAAATACTGTACTGCCCAGGGAAGCCAGCTTACCGCCTGCGGTCGGGCTAACACCTCTTCGATGAGTAAAGGTTGCATTCTCAGACCTCCTGCCAGAGTGCGGGTTGCGCGCGTCCCATCAACGGGGTGACAAACGCCTCGTCCAGTCCCAGATAAAAGACGTGGGGCGTGGTGTTATTTTCCGGCTTAAGGACCTTGATTGTGTCGTGATGGGTGCGGATCAATTGCGATATCCGGCTTTGCGGATCGCGGATGTCGCCGATAATGCGTGCGCCGCCTACGCAGGACTCCACACAGGCGGGGAGAAGGCCGACTTCGAGACGGTGGATGCAAAACGTGCACTTATCGGCGGTCTGTGTCTCATGATTGATAAAACGGGCGTCATAAGGACACGCCTGAACGCAGTAGGCGCAGCCAACACAGCGGGTGTTATCGACCACCACGATGCCATCTTCGCGCTGAAATGTGGCCTGCACCGGGCAAACCGGCACACAGGGCGGATTGTCACAGTGATTACAAAGACGCGGTAACAGTACGTTGGTCACTTCATCCGCTATCCGGACCTGATATTGATTCACATGGGTACGAAACTCACCCTGTGGCGTCTGATTTTCTATCGCACAACTGACGGTGCAGGCCTGACAGCCTATGCAGCGGCGAAGATCCACGAGCATCGCGTAACGTTGCTGCGTGGAACCGCCGTGGCGTTCAGGTGAAAAAGGAAATTTCGCCTGCGCCAGTGGAACCAGTGAAGCGCCTGCGGTCAGGACGCCCAGCTGCTGGAGAAACTGCCGTTTACTGTTGTCCATTTTTTCTCCCGTCTCAAGGCAACAACGAAACATTTGTCACGCCGTTGGCTTGCGTGTGATGAATAAAGAATGTCGATGATTTACAGTGTAAAAATCGTGGCGGGGGGCAGCTCTATTGTGGTTAACCACATACCCGGCGGGTTGTTGATCTAAAACAACATAATCAACAGGGATATCGGCGTGAGAGGTGAAACGGTAAAGAGGCTGGCGCTGCTGGTGTCGGCCTTAATGTTCAGCAGTAGCACGCTGGCGGGCTCATGGCATATCGGGATTCTGGCGATGCGTGGAGAAGTCGCTACCCGCAGCCACTGGCAACCGCTGGAGGAGCTGCTTAATCAGCAGCTTCCCGGAGAACAGTTCCACATTGTACCGCTGGATCTGCACCAGATGCAGGCGGCGGTCAATAACGAAAGCGTGCAATTTGTGGTAACCAACCCGGCGCAGTTTGTGCAACTGAATAGCCGTGCGCCGCTGCGCTGGCTGGCGTCTCTGCGTTCTGCGCGCGGAACAGGTAATGTCATTGGCAGTGCGATCCTTGCCCGACGCGACAGCGGTATCACTGGCGCGCACGATCTGATCGGTAAAACAGTGGGGGGCCATTGACCCTCAGGCGTTCGGCGGCTACCTGCTGGGATATAAAGCGTTGAGCGACGCCGGTCTGCGCCCGGAGCGCGACCTCAACCTGCGTTTTAGCGGTTTTCCAGCCGATGCGCTTCTTTATTTACTCCGTGAAAATGCGGTGCAGGCGGTGATTGTTCCGGTTTGCCTGCTGGAAAAAATGGACGAAGAGGGACTGGTTGATAAAACCGATTTTGTCGCGGTGCTCAACCGTCCCGGAAATATTGCCTGTTTAGCCAGTACGCCGCTCTATCCTGACTGGTCTTTTGCCGCGTTGCCTGCAGTCAGTGATACGCTGGCCGATCGTGTCACCCGTGCACTGCTGGCTGCGCCTGACACCTCCGCGTTCCATTGGGGCGCGCCGGCGTCGACCAGCCAGGTAGAGGCGTTACTGCGCGACGTTCAGCAGCATCCACAGCAGCGACGCTTATGGCTGGATGTGAAAAGCTGGCTGATACAGCATCAGTGGCTGATGGGCGGGACGGCACTGATCCTGCTGCTGCTGACCCTTAACTATATCTGGGTGATGCTGCTGGTGCGTCGTCGTGGTAAACAACTTGAACGCAACGGCGTCCAGTTGCGCCAGCAGGAGCAGGCGCTGGAAACGGCCAGGCAGATGAGCGTTCTCGGCGAAATGACCTCGGGATTCGCGCACGAACTGAATCAACCGCTTTCGGCCATTCGCCATTACGCGCAGGGCAGCCTGATTCGCTTGCAGTCGCAGGATCCGGCGCACGCGTTACTGCCTGCGCTCGAGCATATTGATCGGCAGGCACAGCGTGGGGCTGAGACGCTGCGTAATCTGCGGCGCTGGGTGAGTCAGGCCCAGGGAAGCCCGATCCGCACGGAAGAGTGGGAGAACATCAACATCCACGAGGCGGTTCAACATGTCTGGCAACTGTTGCGCATGGCGCAGCAGTTTCCGATGTTAACCTTACACAGTAAGATCGATCGCGCGTTGACGATTTTGCTGCCGCCGGTTTTGCTCGAGCAGGTGCTGGCTAATCTGATCCTCAATGCGGCGCAGGCGGGCGCCACCACGCTGTGGATTGATGCCTCAGTGTCGACACAGGGCGTACACATGACATTGCAGGATAATGGCGGCGGCATCAACGATGACTTATTGCATAAGGCGTTTCAGCCCTTTAAAACCAGTCGGAAAGAGGGGATGGGACTGGGGCTGGTGATTTGTCAGCGGCTGGTGCGTTACGGTCAGGGAGAGATTCACCTGCGAAATCAGACCGCGCCTGACGGGCAGTCTGGCGTGGAGGTGGTACTGGATTTTACACAACAGCAGGACAGGAGCAGCAATGGCGATAGTTCATTTACTGGATGATGATGCAGCGGTCACCGACGCCTGCGCCTTTCTGCTGGAGAGCCTGGGCTACCCGGTCACGTGCTGGGAAGAAGGGGCGGTTTTTCTTGAGCAGGCTGATTTGTATGACACGGGCGTGCTGTTGCTGGATATGCGGATGCCGGTCATGGATGGTAAGCATGTCCATACGGTGTTGCGCCAGCGCGAAAGTACGCTGGCAGTGGTGTTTCTTACCGGACATGGCGACGTGCCGATGGCCGTCGAGCAGATGAAACAGGGTGCGGTAGACTTCCTGCAAAAACCGGTCAGCGCCAGACCGTTGCAAACAGCGCTGGAGCGTGCGCTGGTGGTTTCACAACAGGCCGTAGTCCGACAACAGATCGCCTCCTGTTACCGGACCCTTACGGCAAAAGAACGTGAGTTAGCGGGTTTTGTCGTTAAGGGATTGATGAACCGCGAGATTGCGCAGGTGATGAACATCGCGGTACGCACGGTAGAAGTCCATCGCGCCAGGGTGATGGAAAAAATGCAGGCGGCCAATCTGGCGGAACTGGTCAACAAATGGCAACAATTGAAAGAAACGCATATCGTTGAATAGTACCGTGAGTTATTTATTTGATTTTCTTTGTTTTTTGTCATCCCCTTCAGTCTGATATATGCTGTTTAACTGGACCTGCAATGAGAGACAATAATGGGAAACCTGACAAAAGACGATGAACTGTACCGTGAGATGTGCAGAGTGGTTGGCAAAGTGGTGTTGGAAATGCGCGATCTGGGACAGGAACCCAAACATATCGTGATTGCCGGGGTACTGCGAACCGCACTGGCGAACCAGCGTATTCAGCGTAGCGACCTCGAAAAGCAGGCAATGGAAACGGTAATCAAAGCGCTGGTCGGTGATGCTGCCAACTTACTGATTTAGTGTATGATGGTGTTTTTGAGGTGCTCCAGTGGCTTCTGTTTCTATCAGCTGTCCCTCCTGTTCAGCTACTGACGGGGTGGTGCGTAACGGCAAAAGCACCGCCGGACATCAGCGCTATCTCTGCTCTCACTGCCGTAAAACATGGCAACTGCAGTTCACTTACACCGCTTCTCAACCCGGTACGCACCAGAAAATCATTGATATGGCCATGAATGGCGTTGGATGCCGGGCAACTGCCCGCATTATGGGCGTTGGCCTCAACACGATTTTACGTCACTTAAAAAACTCAGGCCGCAGTCGGTAACCTCGCGCATACAGCCGGGCAGTGACGTCATCGTCTGCGCGGAAATGGACGAACAGTGGGGCTATGTCGGGGCTAAATCGCGCCAGCGCTGGCTGTTTTACGCGTATGACAGGCTCCGGAAGACGGTTGTTGCGCACGTATTCGGTGAACGCACTATGGCGACGCTGGGGCGTCTTATGAGCCTGCTGTCACCCTTTGACGTGGTGATATGGATGACGGATGGCTGGCCGCTGTATGAATCCCGCCTGAAGGGAAAGCTGCACGTAATCAGCAAGCGATATACGCAGCGAATTGAGCGGCATAACCTGAATCTGAGGCAGCACCTGGCACGGCTGGGACGGAAGTCGCTGTCGTTCTCAAAATCGGTGGAGCTGCATGACAAAGTCATCGGGCATTATCTGAACATAAAACACTATCAATAAGTTGGAGTCATTACCCGCTGGTCAGCTAACCGCAATAGGGGATGAACGCATCCCTTATTTCCTGTAACTCGAATTATTCAGGGGACAGTATTACTGCTATGGGTAATTCGCTATATCTTTAAATATATTACGAACGTTTTTTAATTTATAGTTGGGAACAAATTCACATTTATTTGTAATCTGGCGGAACAGTATTTCACTGTCTTTATGATAATAAATATCACTACGCATTTAATATTTTTCTTCCCGTTTTTAATTGATGACGATCAAAGTTATACCCGCCAATAACTCCCATTATTTATTTCGCCTAACCCTAAAGGATTAGTTTATTTGCGTTAAGTTGCGTTATTTATGCAATCCGGTTAAGGCGGAACTTCAGCTGTGGGAGGCAACATCAGAGGCTCTGTTTCAGCATAATTAGCATCAGCCTGGGACGTGTTGTCGGCACTGCGTTTGCGAAGAGGATGCAAAATAAATGAACCAGGTTGATCGTCCATTATTAGATACGGGCTTAACGCGGCTGGAATTTCTGCGTATATCGGGAAAAGGCCTGGCAGGGTTAACCCTCGCTCCCGCGTTACTGTCGCTTTTCGGCTGTAAGCAAGAAGATATCGATAGCGGCACCGTGGGGTTGATCTCCACGCCGAAAGGGGTGTTAGTCACCCAACGCGCCCGCTGTACCGGGTGTCATCGCTGTGAAATTTCCTGTACCAACTACAATGACGGCGCAGTCGGCACCTTCTTTTCCCGCATTAAAATTCACCGTCACTTCTTCTTCGGCGACAAAGGTCCAGGCTCCGGCGGCGGCCTGTATGGCGATCTGAACTACACCCCGGACACCTGTCGACAGTGTAAAGATCCGCAGTGCATGAAGGTTTGCCCGATTGAGGCAATTACCTGGAACCAGGAAGACGGTTGCATTGCCGTTGATCACCGACGTTGTATCGGATGCAGCGCCTGTACCACCGCGTGTCCCTGGATGATGGCTACCGTTAATACCGAAACGAAGAAATCATCGAAATGTATTTTATGCGGTGAATGCGCCAGTGCCTGCCCGACCGGGGCATTAAAAATCATCGAGTGGAAAGATATTACTGTTTGAGTCTTGCAAAGGAAAACATTATGGCTAACGGTTGGACAGGTAATATTTTACGGGTCAATCTTACAACAGGCGATATTACCCTTGAAGATTCCAGTAAATTTAAAAAATTTGTCGGCGGTATGGGGTTCGGCTACAAAATTATGTACGACGAAGTTCCCGCTGGTACTAAACCCTTTGATGAAGGCAACAAATTAGTCTTTGCGACGGGACCGCTTACCGGATCCGGCGCCCCGTGCAGTTCTCGCGTTAATATCACGTCGCTCTCCACATTTACAAAAGGCAATCTGGTTGTCGATGCGCATATGGGCGGTTTTTTTTGCGGCACAAATGAAATTTGCCGGCTATGACGCCATCATCATTGAAGGCAAGGCGGCATCCCCCGTCTGGCTCAATATTAAAGACGACAAGGTCACACTTGAAAAAGCCGATTTCCTGTGGGGGAAAGGTACCCGTGCAACCACAGAAGAAATATGCCGAATGACCTCGCCGGAAACCTGCGTGGCGGCAATTGGCCAGGCGGGTGAAAACCTCGTGCCGCTATCCTGCATGCTCAATAGCCGCAACCACAGCGGTGGCGCGGGGACGGGCGCGGTGATGGGCTCGAAAAACCTGAAAGCGATCGCCGTGGAAGGGACCAAAGGCGTCAACATTGCCGACCGCAAAGAGATGAAGCGGTTAAACGATTACATGATGACGGAGCTGATTGGCGCCAATAACAACCATGTTGTACCCAGTACCCCGCAGGCATGGGCGGAATATTCCTCTCCCGCTTCCCGCTGGACCGCACGCAAAGGACTGTTCTGGGGCGCGGCAGAAGGCGGGCCAATCGAGACTGGCGAGATCCCGCCGGGTAATCAGAATACCGTTGGTTACCGGACCTACAAATCGGTCTTCGATTTAGGTCCGGCGGCAGAAAAATACACCGTTAAAATGAGCGGTTGCCACTCCTGTCCGATTCGCTGTATGACACAGATGAACATTCCCCGCGTGAAGGATTTTGGCGTGCCGAGCACCGGCGGAAATACCTGCGTGGCGAACTTTGTTCATACCACCATTTTTCCGCATGGCCCCAAAGACTTTGAAGACAAAGACGATGGCCGCGTCATTGGCAATCTGATTGGCCTGAACCTGTTTGATGATTACGGCATCTGGTGTAACTACGGGCAGCTGCACCGCGACTTTACGTACTGCTACAGCAAAGGGGTGTTTAAGCGCGTCCTGCCGGCAGAAGAGTATGCTGAAATCCGCTGGGATCAACTGGAAGCGGGCGATCCAAATTTCATCAAGGATTTCTATTATCGCCTGGCGCATCGTGTCGGTGAACTCAGCCACCTGGCGGACGGTTCGTATGCTATTGCCGAGCGCTGGCAACTGGGTGATGAATACTGGGCGTATGAAAAAAACAAACTGTGGTCGCCGTTTGGTTTTCCGGTTCACCACGCCAACGAAGCGTCAGCGCAGGTGGGGGGCCATCACCAACTGCATGTTTAACCGCGACTGTATGACCCACACCCACATCAATTTCATCGGCTCGGGTTTGCCTCTTAAACTGCAACGCGAAGTGGCGGCGGAACTGTTTGGCTCGGAAGACGCCTATGATGAAACGAAAAATTACACGCCAGTCAACGCGGCAAAAATCAAATATGCCAAATGGACGCTGCTGAAAGTGTGTCTGCATAACGCGGTTACGTTGTGTAACTGGGTCTGGCCGATGACCGTGTCGCCGCTGAAAAGTCGCAACTATCGCGGCGATCTCGACCTGGAAGCCAAATTCTTTCAGGCCGTAACCGGAGATGAAACCACTCAGGCCAGTCTCGATTTAGCCGCAGAACGTATCTTCACGCTGCACCGCGCTTATACGGTGAAACTGATGCAGACCAACGATATGCGCAATGCGCACGACCAGATCTGCTCATGGGTGTTTGATAAGGATCCGAAGATCCCGGCCTTTAGCGAAGGCACCGACAAGATGGATCGCGATGACATGCGTGAATCCCTGACGCTGTTTTATAAAGAGATGGGCTGGCACCCTGAACTGGGCTGTCCGACGCGCGAGACGTTGAATCGACTGGGTCTCGAAGATGTCGCTGATGACCTGGCCGCGCAAAATCTGTTGCCGGCGTAAGGAACATCACATGAGCCAACCAGAGGATGTGAGTCAACTTGCCGCGCCGGAGGTCGATCTCGAAAAGCGGCAGTGGCTGCAGGGGCGACGTGAGCCAGTAGCCTGCGAGGATGAACAGGCGGAAGAAAGCCCCGTGGAGATACTGGCGGATTTCATCCGCCAGTATTCGGCGAACGGTCAGCTAGTTGCACGTGAATTGTTCTTGCAGCCGCCTTATTCGCTGGAAGAAGCGGAACTTACACCGCTGCTGGAGACGCTCAATGAGGGGCTTGCCGGGGAGGATATCGCCCGGGTGCAGGGCTCTTTGGATGAATATTACTACTCAACCCAGACCATGACCGCCAACTATGCCGATATGTGCGTTCAGGTGGTGGAAAAGGATATCTGTCGGGCAATTGCGCAGGCGGTGCGCTTTGACTGTCAGACTTATCCGCGTCCGTACAAAGTCGCCATGCTGGAACAGTCGCCTTACGGTTTCGCCCCTGAGCAGATAGAAGCCGCGTTGGCAGCGATTGAAACGCATCCCGACTATGCCGATATTCGCCCGGTCGCGTCGTCGAACGAGGTGCCGTACTTATTCAGCGAACGCTTTATGAGTTATGGCAAAGCGTACGGTTTGTGTGAATGGCTGGAAGTTGAGCAGTTTCAGAATCCCTGAATTCATGGAAAGCGTGGACGAGCGCGACCACAGCATTAGAGGATAACAAGATGTCCTTCACTCGACGAAAATTTATGCTTGGCATGGGAACGGTCATTTTTTTCAGCGGACCCGGCCAGACGCTGCTGGCGAAAACATCGGCCAGCAGCTCCGTTCGTTACGTCATGATCCATGATGAATCGCGATGTAATGGCTGTAACATCTGTACCCGCGCCTGCCGCAAAACGAATCATGTTCCTGCGCAGGGGGAGTCGCTTGTCGATCGCGCATATTCCCGTTTCAGATAATGACAACGAAACGCTGTATCACTACTTCCGTCAGTCCTGTCAGCACTGCGACGATGCGCCCTGCATTGAGGTGTGCCCGACCGGCGCGTCGTGGCGTGATGAGAACGGGATCGTTCGCGTCGACAGTTCTCGCTGCATTGGCTGCAGTTATTGCATTGGTGCCTGTCCTTATCAGGTGCGCTACCTGAATCCGCAAACCAAAGTGGCGGACAAATGCGATTTTTGCGCCCAGTCCCGGCTGGCGAAAGGGTTCCCACCTATCTGTGTGTCGTCCTGTCCGGAGCATGCGCTGTTGTTTGGTCGCGAGGATAGCCCGGAGATCCAGCGCTGGCTTCAGGAGAATAATTATTATCAGTATCAACTTCCGGGCGCGGGTAAGCCCCATCTGTATCGTCGGTTCGGTCAACATTTGATTAAAAAGGATAATGTATGAACGCGTCGCAGAATGCTGAACAGTTCCAGGCGCAACTGGCAAACTATGTGCCGGTGTTTTCCCCCGAGTATTGGCCCGTCTGGCTGGTGATCGCCGGACTGCTGCTGGTGGCAATGTGGCTGGTGTTGGGATTGCACGCCTGGCTGCGTTTTCGCTCAGCCAACAAAGCTGCCGCCGGACATGGCGAGAAAGTCTATCTGTACTCGAAAGCGGTTCGCTTGTGGCACTGGTCGAATGTGCTGTTGTTTGTGCTCCTGCTGGGCAGCGGGCTCGTCAATCACTTTTCACTGGTCAGCACAGCGGCGATCAAAAGCCTGCTGACGGTGCACGAAGTCTGCGGGTTTCTGCTGCTGGCGTGCTGGGTCGGGTTTGTACTGATTAACGCGCTGGGTGGCAACGGCCACCACTACATTATTCGGCCAGAGGGCTGGATAGCACGGGCGCAGAAACAGACCCGCTTTTATCTGTACGGCATTATGCAGGGCGAAGCGCATCCGTTTCCGGCTACGCCGCGTTCGAAGTTTAATCCGTTACAGCAGGCGGCCTATGTCGGCGTGATGTACGGATTATTGCCGCTGTTGTTGTTGAGCGGTCTGTTATCCCTCTATCCGCAGGTTGTGGGGGGATGTGCTTCCCGGTGTGCGCTACTGGTTGCTGCAGGCGCACTTCGCGCTGGCAATCATTAGCCTGTTCTTTATTTTCGGCCACCTCTACCTGTGCACTACGGGGCGCACGCCTGGCGAGACGTTCCGCTGCATGATCGACGGTTATCACCGGCATTAACGTATGCTGATCACGCGAGAGGACTTACGCAACTGGCGGGTTGGCGCGGTGATGTACCGCTGGTTTCTGCGCCGTTTTCCCGAGGGCGGCAACTACGCTGATGTGCATCGGGCGTTGAGTCGCGAAGGGTATCTCGACTGGGCGAATAGTCTGGTGGAATACGCCTGGTCGCGCTGGCTGGATGAAGAGAACTTTGCTCGCCAGGATATCTCTGCCATGTCGCGACTGGCACGACCTGACGCCTTAATAGGCGATCAGCAGGTGGCAAACGCCGGTGATAACGCGAATCTGGGTTGTGCCGGCGATAACATGAAGATTGCCAGCGCAGGGTACGCGTCACAAATTGCCAGTGCGGGCTACTGCGTGCGCATCGGTAGCGTAGGCTATAACAGCCATATCAGTAGCTCGGGCGATCGCGCGCGGCTGGCTGTCGCAGGAAACTCTACGCGTATCAGCAGCGCCGGTAACGGAACGCGGATCGCCTGCAGCGGTATGCGTGTGCGGGTGAGTACCCTGGGTGAGAGAAGCCATATCGCCAGTAACGGTGATCTGAGCCAGATAGTCAGTTTTGGTGCAGATGCAAAAATCGCCAACAGCGGCGACAATGTGCATATCATCTGCAACGGCGACAATGCGATTGTTACCAGTACAGGTACGGTGGACTCCGTGGTGCTGGGGCCGGGTGGTTGCGCGGCGCTGGCGTATCACGACGGCGAACGTATGCGCTTTGCCGTTGCGGTTGAAGGGGAAAAGGGGATCCGTGCCGGCGTGAAATACCGACTCGACGACGCGCATCAGTTTATTGAATGTTAACAGGTTAGCGCGGGGCAAATCGCCGCCGGGTCGTTTTCTCCAGTCCGTAGCAAAGCAGATAGTAGACCAGACCCGTAAAGATGAAGATAGCCGCCGGGTAAATCTGTTCCCGGCTGTTAACCTGTCCCGCCACCGTCGTCAGTTCCGGCACGTTGACGATGAATGCCAGCGAAGTGTCCTTCAGCAGTCCAATGCATATCCCGGTCAGGGAAGGCAGGACATGACGTAAAACCTGCGGCAGTAAAACCCCTCTCAGGGCCTGAACAGGACTGAATCCCTGTGATACGGCTGCATCATATTGTCCGGTGGGCAACGCGTTGAGCCCTGCGTACACCGAATGCATCACCGACGCGGTGGTAAACCAGGCCAGCGCCAGCGTCACGGTTGCCGCACCGGGGGAGATCGCTGCCGGTCAGCATAGGCAGCAAATACCACATCCAGAAAATAACGAAGATCAGCGGGATCCCGCGTATAAATTCTGCCCAGATGAACAATCCTTTACGGATAACGCCGGGAAAACGCCAGGCGATAGCGGCAAGGGCAATACCGCCTGGTAAGGCCAGCACCGCCGCACCCAGCGCCATCATCAGGGTCAGCAGCACGCCGCCGGGTTGACCGTCGGTCAGTCGTCCCCACAGGAGATAATCCAGGTTGTCGGTTATCACCGTAATATTAGCGATCATGCTGGGGACTCCTGAACCGGAACCGGCGGGTTTGCGGTTTTTTCTCCTGTCGGGGAGCTGGCCCCAGATGGGTCAACAGCAGACCGAGCGCCACGCCGGTAAACAGATAAAGCGCAGTGCCCACGGCAAAAGCCTCCAGCGCATGGGCGTTATAGCTTTCAATCTGGCGAACCTGGTAGGTCAGTTCCGCAAAGCCAATACCGCTCGCTAATGACGACAGTTTCATCAGATTGAGATATTGTCCCACCACCGGTTGCCAGGCGTTGGTTAAACCCTGTGGCAAGAGGATGTGGCGAAAGGTCAACCACGCGGAGAACCCTTGGGAGACGGCGGCTTCGCGCTGTCCCGCGGAAACCGCGTGTAAACCGGCGGCGATCTCCTCAACCAGAAACGCCGAGGTGAACACCCCGAGTCCCCACGCTGAGCAAAGAAACTCAGGCGTCAGCCACCAGACGTTGCCGGGCAGGATTGACCAGCCATGCTCTGCGTTGACAAAAGCAATAAAACCGCGCGGCAGCAGGTTCCAGCCTGCGAAGTACCAGAACAGCAACTGAACCAGCAGCGGGGTGTTACGAAACAGCGATACCCAACCTGCCACCAGGCGACGGCCCGTACGATGGCCGGAAAGACGAAGGGCTAACAAAAAAATGGCCAACAGCGTGGCGAGGAAAATGCCTGCGGCGCTGACCCACAGCGTGGTGAGAAATCCGGAGAGGATCCATTGCAGGGGCAGGCCGGTAAGCACTCCCTGCCAGTCCATTGATAGCATTATCGTGATAACTCCTGATGCAACGGATCTAACACTTTTTTGCAGAAAACGCTGGGTGCGCGGATGCTGTGGTCGGGTAAAAAAGTCACCCGGAGGCGCGACCTCGAGAATATCGCCGCCGTCAATAAACACCACCCGGTCAGCAATTTCGCGGGCAAAATGCATCTCGTGGGTCACCACTATCATCGTAATACCGCTGTGAGCCAGACGTTTCATGACCTGTAACACCTCACCGATCATTTCCGGATCGAGTGCAGAGGTCGGCTCATCAAACAGGAGAATTTGCGGCGAAGAGGCCAGCGCGCGGGCAATCGCCACCCGCTGCTGTTGGCCGCCGGAAAGTTGCGCCGGATAAGCGCCAGCTTTCTCTCTCAGCCCGACTTGCTCCAGCAGGGCATACGCGCGCTGGGTCGCGTCGGTTCTATTCCAGCCGTGGACGTACTCCAGCGCGAGGGTGATATTCTGCTGCGCCGTCAGGTGCGCATACAGATTAAACTGCTGGAAAACAAAACCGATTCGGCTGCGTAGTTGTCGCAACGCACGGCCCCTAAGTTGACCGACGGGTTTATCATCAATAAAAATATCGCCGCCACTCAATGACTCCAGTTGGTTAATCAGGCGAATCAGGGTTGACTTGCCCGATCCCGAGGGGCCAAGAATAGTCACAACTTCACCGGGGTCGACGGTAAGGCTGACGCCGTTGAGCACCCGGTGATCGCCGTACGTTTTCACCACCTCGCGTAACTCAACCCGCGCCTGGCGTAACTGGCTGAAATCCGCAGCGCCGGCTGCACAAGGGGTGAATAAACCAGCCAACATCTTATCTGGCCTCTATTTTAAAGGTGCGCGGCTGCGGATTTTTCGTTTCCGGGCCAAACCAGACGTCATAAATTTTGCCTGCCTGCCCGCTGGATTCGAGTCGCAATAATTCATCGTTAACCGCTTTCAACAACGCCGGTTCGCCTTTCTTCACCCCCACGCCAATCTCCTCTTTGCTGAGTAAATCCGGCAGGATTTTGAACTGGGCTTTGTCCGGTGCTCCGCCGAGTAAACCCGCCAGAATGGTGGAGTCCTGCGTAATAGCCTGTACGTTGCCGTTGCGCAGGGCGGTCAGCGCCAGCGGAATATCGTCATAGGCCAGCACGCGGGATTGAGGGAAGCGCTGATGTAACGTCTGTTCACCGGTGGTTCCCTTCACTGCGCCAATGCGGGCACGGCTGTATTCCTCCAGTTTATCGGGAGACGAAACCGGCACCAGGAACTGTTGCCCGGTAACAAAGTAGGGCACGGAGAAGTCGATAACCTGAGCACGCTCAGGGGTTATCGTAATATCAGCGACGATCAGATCGGCTTTTCCCGATTGCAGCAGCGGAATACGGTTAGCGGGATTGGTGGCGACCAGTTCCAGCTTCACGCCCAGTGACTTCGCCAGCGCCTGGGCAAAATCAACATCGTAACCAACGATCTGATGGGTTTTCGCATCGACGGAGCCAAACGGCGGGTTAGCGTCAAACGTCGCAACCTTGACCACGCCTGCGGCCTTGATATCAGCGAGCTGATCGGCCTGCGCCTGAACGCTCATAAAACTCGTGGCGAGCATGACGCCGAGGGCGAGAATCGTTTTTTTCGTACTTTGTGTTTTCGTTGCCATCATTTTCTTTGATATCCCTGGAATTATTGGTTTGTCCTTTTACGCTCCCACAACCCGAACCCGCTGCAAAAGAAGAAAAAAGTCTTATTTATATGCAAAAAGTTATTAGTGAACAGTGTGTTAACGAAGGGTTGCTAATGAACAAAAACAGATAACGGCGCGCAGAATTCGCATTTCATTTTTTGTTCGGTTTGCGCTGCAATGATAGGCACCTGACAAAACAGAGGAGCGGGAGATGGAGAAGATAAAAATGCGGATGGCGCGTCTTTGGGCGCGTGTAGTCATCACGCCTGACCCGACCCGACAGCCCGGTGCAGAGGTCAATCTGCAGCGCGTTGTGGAGTCTGTTCTTCCTGTCGCCAGCCTGTACGGCGTGGACATTGCCAACATTGACCCGGAGTGGTTTCGTGATCAAACAACACGCTGAACATCGTCGGACGCGGGAGGTGTACTGGAATGAAATCTGCACTCACCGGCCAAATAGTGAGGCATTAAAAAAGATGTTGACAGAACTGCCGCGCAAAATTGCGCGGCAGGTTGAATCCAGTCAGATTTTGCAGGCGTCGCCGCAGTCATCATCGGCGATCACCGATTCTGCTTTTTTTATCCGCATCTTCCAGACGTTCTGCATTACGTTCCTGGGCTTCTTCCAGTCCGTTAAAGACCAGATTGTCGAGATCAATTTCCATTGTTCACCTTACTGTATGCATTTTTGACATCCGATAAGTATAGGGCAAGAGAGGGGCCTGATGCATCCACAATGCGTGCGGCGTTACCGATCATAAAGGGATAAACGTCTGCGCAGTCGGGAAGCGGGTTTTGATACTGCCCTGGCCATCGCCATGCCAATTTCCTGGCAAGCGACTAACCCCTGGATAAAGGGCCGGTCATGCATTAAATAGGGCAAGGCGCCGAAGGCAATTCGCCCGCGAACGTTCTCTGGCGCCTGAAGCGTGTAATCATCGCCAACGTCCGGAATCGCATCCCCACACGACAGTAACTGTCTGCGCAATCGTGGGAAGGGTAAGTCTGTTGTCTTCAGCGGCTTTTGCCCTCGCGCGTCAATGAAAACGTCAAACGTCAGGCGATCGTTGTGCGTTGTAATCTCGGTTCGATCCGCTTTTATCTCTTTCTCGTAATCCTGTCCCAGTGCAAGAACGCGCAGAATACCGGCTTTGTGCAGCGCCAGCATGCGGCGAATTGACTCTGACGGGATTGCCGCATAATTATCAATAAACACCCGGGCAAGTCCCGAACTGAATCGCTGACTATCCTTTTCATCCAGATGGGCAACAATATCCTGAACAACTTCATGTAAACGCAGCAGGGTATAGCGCCAGGCAACGGTGCGTTTGTCACGCTTATTTGCCTCGACCTCTTTCAGATTTGCGGCCGCCCATTCGAAAGGATCGCTGTGCGCTCTGTCGGCAAACAATGCCACCGGAAAGCTATCCGCATCCAGTGAGGAGAGCGAGATTTGTTCTGCCCATTTGGGGTCGGCTAAGGCGAGTTCTTTCTGCATCAATCTAAAAACGCGATCGAGAAGTTCTGTTGAACCCGCATCGATCTCGCGCTTAATGGCCTCATCGGTAACGTACTCTAGTGGTTCATAGGGGATGGGGCAGTAAAAGTCGGCTTCCGGCAAAATGCCGGAACGGGACATCAGCGTAATCTCCAGCGCCTCACTGTCTTTATTCAGTGAGAAATGAACCTGACTTTCCTGCGTTTCGTGAAACATCCCGTGTTGTACCGCAACCGCCATTGCCGCATCCAGGCCGCTTAGTGAAGTCCCAAGAATACCTACTCTGACGGCTGGTACCTTAGCTTCCATCAAGCCGGACCAGGGGCTGGGATAAAATGCGCGTGTTGATTCGTCTTCGTCCGGCCAGACGTGCCCCGTGGCGATGACCGCGAAGTCGACATGCAGCGGCACCGTGTGTTGATCGGTCCAGAGTTGTACGCCAGCGGGCGTCGCTTCAACATCTGTGACTTCACAAGATTCATACAGCGTGACCATAAAACCACGATCCTGGGCGTGGCGAACGGCTTGTAAAAACTGCGCGCGGAAATAGTCGCCCAGTAAAATGCGCGGCAGAAACTGACGCTGGTGTAGCGTTTCCTTGTTTACGCCATACTGCGCCAGGTAATGGTCGTCCTGGGCCTGCAACCACGCAAGCCAGGTGTCAAAAAAGCGGTGGAACCTCGATACTGGCAATATTCGCCAACATCATTGGGTTATTTTCAGAAAGACTATAAGGCATGCCAATTCCCGCTTTATTCCCGCGTTCAAAAACGGCGATCTCCAGTGTCTGCGCCTCTTTGAGCAATGAATAAAAGGTATAGACCCCCGTTGGGCCAGCCCCGATAATCGCGATTTTTTTCATGTCCTTATCCATCCTGTTATTTTTATTGCCATCGATACTTCAGTTACATCCTGTAAGTGTAGATGAGGAAGGTAAGGATGCTTCGGTCTGGCAAAGCCGCGTTCTGCCATACTTAACGCATTTCTTATCAGATCAGGAGAGACGATGATAACGCTGTGTAAAACCTGTGGACCTCGTATGACGACAGTCAGAGCCCCGTCGAAGGCTGCAAAATTTGTCAGGATGAGCGCCAGTATGTACCCGTTTCCGGGCAGGCGTGGATAGACTTTGACGAGCTTATCGCCAGCCATACCAATAAGTGGCAGCAGCACACGCCGCAACTTTTCAGCCTGAAAACGGTTCCTTCCTTTGCCATAAACCAACGGGCGTTTCTGCTCAGAACGCCGGTGGGAAATATTCTTTGGGATTGCATTGCGAATCTGGACCCGGCAACGCATACGCTCATCCGCGCATTGGGCGGATTGAGCGCCATTGCGATTTCGCATCCTCATTACTACACCACAATGCAGGACTGGGCGAATGCGTTTGACGCTCCCGTCTGGCTCCATGCGGCTGACCGTGCCTGGGTAATGCGCGACAGTCCCTGGATTCGGCTATGGGAAGGCGAAGAACACAACGTCCTTCCAGGCGTCACCTTAATGCGTCTGGGCGGTCATTTTGCGGGGGGGAACGGTTTTGTATCTGGAGGAGGGGGGAAGGGACGATCCTCGCCGGAGATATCTTGCAGGTCACTCCTGGAGCTGACGCGATTTCGTTTATGTGGAGCTATCCGAACATGCTGCCGCTGTCATCGAAAACCGTCGCCGGGATCATACAGCGGTTAAACACGGTGACGTTTTCCAGTCTGTACGGGGCATTTGAAGGGCAGAATATTACCCGCAATGCCAGTCAAATCGTGCAACGTTCGGGAGAAAAATATCTCTCCAGCCTGGCGTCACGTTAAATGCGCAGAGGGGAAAATCCCCCCTCTGCGGCATTGCTAACCCACTCTGGCGTTGTTGATTTCGCTCAACGGAATATTCACGTCAAACACTTTCGCGATGACTTCGTCAACGCCAAGATTTTTTAAACGTGCGGTATGTTTATCCAGATAAGCCCGCGCAGTCTCCTCGCTTTCGAAAAGATAGATCCCGCCTGCCTCCTGATTTTGCTCGCTTTCCGTCCACACCTTCCAGATAAATCCCGGCTCCTGGTTAATCGACTCCGCCAGCCCCCCGCAGTTGCTCAGCCATTTCAGCGCCAAACGGGCCAGTAAAAGCAAAGTGAAGTTGTAATAATTTCGGCATATCCATTCTCCATTCAACAACGTAATGATCATTCACAGTGACAATGAACTGGACTCTTCTCCCTGACACTATTTATGGGATTGTACCAGAATCAGGACGCTCGAAACCCATTCATGCTGCGGTGGAGGGAATGGCAAGCGATGAGTGAAAGTCGTTAACAGGTTGAATCAGTATATGGCGGTTAATGGGAAGATAAGCGAAGACTTTCCCCACATCAGCAAGTCAGGAATAAAAATCAATGAACGGGTAATTTACTGATTTGCATAACGCGAAGCTGAATGACGAGAAATAATTGCAGAGAAAATAAGAAAATAGCGAAAGGAAAACAGGCACCGTATCACCAGACGGTGAAATGGTGCGTCCGAGTGGACTCGAACCACCGACCCCCCACCATGTCAAGGTGGTGCTCTAACCAACTGAGCTACGGACGCAGAATGGTGCGTTCAATTGGACTCGAACCAACGACCCCCACCATGTCAAGGTGGTGCTCTAACCAACTGAGCTATGAACGCAATGTTGTGTGTGACAACGGGGACGAATATTAGCGGCAGAGCCGGGAGGTGGCAAGAGGGAAATGGTAATTTTCTTCCGGATTTCACTCGATTGCAGAGGAAGTGCGCAAAATGTCGAGAGAATAGCCGCCAACAGGCGGCTATTGCCGTTTTATCGCGCAGCGCGTTGCAGAATCACCGTGGAAGGCTGACGTTGCAGGAAGCGCATGCGCAACATCATCATTATCGCCGCTGACGTCAGGCCGATGATAAAGCCCATCCAGAATCCAGCCGGCCCCATCCTGTCCACCACCAGGTCGGTCAGGGCAAGAATATAACCGCTCGGTAATCCCAACACCCAGTAGGCGGTAAAGGTAATAAAGAAAATCGAACGCGTATCTTTATAACCACGCAGGATCCCGCTGCCGATGACCTGGATGGAGTCCGAAATCTGATAAACCGCCGCCAGCAGCATCAGTTGCGCCGCCAGCGTCACCACTTCAGGATTGTCGTTATAGAGCAGGGCGATGTGCTCACGCAGCGTTACGGTAAAGATAGCCGTCAGGCACGCCATGCAGACGCCAACGCCTAAACCGGTACGCGCGGCGGTTTGAGCATCCAGCGTTGAGCCTTGTCCCAGACGATAGCCCACGCGAATGGTGACCGCCGCCGCCAGCGACATCGGCAAAACAAACATCAGCGAACTGAAGTTCAGAGCGATCTGGTGACCGGCGACATCCACAATGCCTAACGGCGATACCAGCAGCGCCACCACGGCGAACAAGGTGACTTCAAAGAACAGGGCCAGTGCAATCGGCAAACCCAGTTGTACCAGGCGCTTCATCACCACGTTATCCGGCTTGCTGAAACGCTGCTCATTGCGGATATCGCGCATTGAACGCGCATGCTTCACGTACCAGAGCATGGCGCTAAACATCACCCAATAGACCGCCGCAGTCGCCACGCCGCAGCCGACACCGCCGAGTTCCGGCATGCCGAAGTGACCGTAGATAAAGATATAGTTCACCGGGATGTTGACCAGCAGGCCAAGAAAACCCATCACCATGCCGGGTTTGGTTTTCGCCAGACCTTCACACTGGTTACGCGCAACCTGGAAGAACAGATAGCCCGGCGCGCCCCATAGCAACGCACGAAGGTAACCGACGGCTTTATCCGCCAGGGCCGGATCGATGTTATGCATCGAGCGAATGATATAACCGGCGTTCCACAGCACAACCATAATCAGCACCGAGACGAAACCCGCCAGCCAGAAGCCCTGGCGCACCTGATGCGCAATGCGATCGCGGCGCCCTGAACCGTTGAGCTGAGCAATCACCGGAGTCAGCGCCAGTAGCAATCCGTGACCGAACAGAATAGCCGGCAGCCAGATGGAGGTCCCAATAGCGACGGCCGCCATGTCGGTGGCGCTGTAACCGCCTGCCATCACGGTATCGACGAACCCCATTGCGGTTTGGGCGATTTGCGCAAGAATCACCGGTATTGCCAGAGCCAATAACTGTCGCGCTTCACTGATATACTTCTGCACGTGTACACCTATCATTTTGTTTTTATTTGAGAGACTAAAAAAAGCCGCCACGGGTGGCAGCAAGAAGAAGATGTAAGGGGAAATTTCAGTCTATTGTAGCGATGAATGCTAATTTCACCAGTGAAAAAACAGGTCAAGGGGCACTTCACTGGCAACCTGATTTTCCAACTGCTATTGTGGCAGGCAGAAATGGCTTAACTGAATTCAGGAGTTGCAGGTATGTTTACAGGTATTGTGCAGGGCACCGCAAAACTGGTGTCGATCGATGAAAAACCCAATTTTCGCACCCATGTAGTGGAATTACCTGAATACATGCTGGACGCGCTGGAAACGGGCGCATCGGTGGCCCACAACGGTTGTTGTCTGACCGTGACCGAAATTAACGGTAATCACATTAGTTTTGATCTGATGAAAGAGACGCTGCGTATTACCAATCTGGGCGATCTGCAAGTGGGCGATTTGGTGAACGTCGAACGCGCGGCAAAATTCAGCGATGAGATCGGCGGGCATCTGATGTCCGGTCACATCATGACCACCGCGGAAGTGTCAAAGATTTTAACCTCCGAGAACAACCGTCAGATCTGGTTCAAAGTTCAGGATCCGGCGTTAATGAAATATATCCTGTATAAAGGGTTTATTGGCATTGATGGCATTAGCCTGACCGTCGGAGAAGTCACCGCGACGCGCTTCTGTGTGCATCTCATTCCGGAAACACTGGAACGCACGACGCTGGGTAAGAAAAAACTGGGCGCGCGCGTTAACATTGAAATCGATCCGCAAACACAGGCGGTGGTAGATACGGTAGAACGCGTGCTGGCTGCACGTGACGCGGCGGTAACGAAAACCGCCAGCGAAGCGTAAGACAATCCAGCCCCCCGCGAGACGGCGGGGGGCATGAGAAGGTTTAGCGGGCTACGCGCAGGCCGTCTTCAACACCGCGCGAGAACACCACCTGCCAGAGCTGAATATCGCGAGCGCGAAACGCCCCGGCGCAGGCATTCAGGTAATAGCTGAACATCCGTTTAAAGCGCTCGGAATAATTATCGGCAATTTCAGGCCAGGCGGCGAGAAAACGCTCGTACCAGGCCATCAGCGTCGTGTCGTAATCCGCGCCGAAGTTATGCCAGTCTTCCATCACAAAGTGCGCTTCGCTGGCGTTGGCTATCTGGCGCACTGACGGGAGACAACCGTTCGGAAAGATATACTTATTGATCCACGGGTCGACATTATTGTCGGTTTTTTTCGAACCGATAGTATGCAGTAAGAACAGACCATCCGGTTTCAGATTGCGATCAACCACTTCAAAATAGGTCGGGTAATTTTTAGGGCCGACGTGCTCAAACATGCCCACGGAAACAATGCGGTCGAACTGATCGTGCAAATCACGATAATCTTCCAGCAGAATCGACACATCCAGCCCGGCGCAACGTTCCTGCGCCATTTTTTGCTGCTCGGCGGAAATCGTCACACCCACCACGCTGACGTCATAATTCGTCGCCATGTAATGCGACAACCCACCCCAGCCGCAGCCAATATCCAGCACCCGCATACCCGGTTGCAGCTGCAATTTTTCGCAGATTAGCTTCAGTTTGGCCTGTTGCGCCGCTTCCAGGGTATCCGCGTCTTTCCAGTACGCGCAGGAATACTGCATATACGGGTCAAGCATACGACTGAACAGATCGTTACCGAGATCGTAATGCTCTTTACCGACGATCCACGCGCGTTTCTTACTTTGCAGATTGAACAGGCGGGCGGTCGCGATGCGAAGGGTATCCTTGAAGTGGTGTGGAAGTTGGTTTTCCAGCCCTGCTCGCAGGACTTTACTAAAAAACTGGTCCAGCCGATCGCATTCCCACCAGCCATCCATGTAACTCTCACCCAGACCGAGCGACCCCTCTCGTAAAACACGTTTAAAAAAATCGGGGTTTTTGACGCGTATATCTGCTGGTGAAGAGCCGTTGATGGCAATGCCCGCGCGGCTTAATAATTCGTTAGTGATACGGTACCAGTCGTCATCCGGTACGCTGACTTCTTCTATACACGATGAACTCATAGTTTCTCCATCACTGGTCGGTGATCAGAACCTTAAAACAGCGTAGACGCTTTTTGGGCTTTGTGAGAAATCTCACGGAAACATTCCGCGAGTCTATTATCCGACGTAGAACAGAGGAAGGGAGAACCCCTTGCCGAAAAGGCCATCCATGGGGAAACGGGAACGCTCCGGTTCCCGTTAGCACATAATAATTATCGTAATTTTTAACAACCGAAATTTAGTATAGGCCTCAAAAAACGATGATACAACCAAAAATTGTTAGCCGACTAATTAACGATGATTATGAGTGATATCAATGGGATTCGCCGTGGGCAATCTCGCGATCCGTCTGAGGTTCATTGGTTTCTGACGGCTGCAGTTGCATCTTATAACCCAGCCCCGCCAGGACAACCGTCGACAGCATTACGCTGGTCGTGGTCAGCAGCGGTGTGCTAATAAGCCAGGAAACCACCAGGCTTGCCAGGAAGCACAGACCCAACTGCAGGGTATTTTGTAGCGCAGCGGCACGACCTGTCGCCTGCGGGAATGGGCGCAGCGCCTGAGCGACCACAATCGGGTAGATAGCCCCGTTGGCTACCGCCATCACGCAGAAGGGGAGCAGGATCTCTGCAAGCGTGATGTGATGGATAAAGCTTGCCGCCCAGGTTGCCACCACGCTCAGCGCATAGATAACCAGCAGCCAGGGCAGGAGCTGTTGACCCTGCCATTTTTGCAGTGCGGCGCGACAGCCGTAGCCACCCACCAGAAAAGCAATGGTCTGTGGCACATAGCTCAGTCCAATTACCGCCGGACTGTAGCCCATATCACTCAGAATAAATGGCGAACCGGTCAGCCATGCAAAGAAGCTGGCAGAACAGGCGGCGTAGATCAGGACGTTGCCACGGTACGCTTTTGCGCGCAGTAAGGTGGTGAAGGTCAGTTTGTCCTTGCTGTCGTCACGCGCCCGGGGGGCTGGGTTTTAAAAACAGCGCAGGCACCATCAGCAGCAGCGTGATGAAAAATAGCGTGGCAAAGATCGCCTGCCAGGAAAGATGAGTCAGGATCCAGCTGCCTAATAAGGGCGCCAGTGCAGGGGACAGCCCGACCAGCGGCATTATCGTCGCGAAAATACGGTTAATTTTATGCGAAGGATAGTAATCAGTCACCAGCGCCTGCCAGATGACGGTCGCTGCACAGACACCCACCGCCTGAATAAAGCGCAGAACTAACAGGCCGGTTGCGCTTTCGACCCACAGCATACCCAGACTACCCAGGGCAAAGACAGACAGCCCCAGCAGCAGGATCGGTTTACGTCCGTAGCGGTCTGAGAGTGGGCCCCACAGCAGTTGTGCGATGGCAAAACCCGCTAAAAACAGACTCAGGCTGGCGCTGACGGCAGATGCCGGTGTTTGCAGGTCAGATTGAATGGTGGCAAAAGCGGGCAAATACATGTCGGTCGCCAGAAAACCCAGTACGCTGAGTCCTGCCAGCCAGACTAAAAACCCTTTTCCAGGTTGCATAGTTGTTCTCTAATTTTGATTAATCACACTGGCGCAGAGTGTAGGGAGTGAATTTCGGCTTGTGAAACGTTAATATTTGTTTATTGCGTTCAAAAATTTTGTAGGCAGATTATGTGGTCAGAATATGCGCTGGAAGTGGTCGATGCCGTGGCGCGCAACGGGAGTTTCAGTTCCGCGGCCCAGGAGTTGCACCGGGTACCCTCGGCGGTCAGTTATACGGTTCGCCAGATGGAAGAGTGGCTGGCCGTCCCGCTTTTTGAACGTCGTCATCGTGATGTCGTGTTAACCCCGGCAGGCGCCTGGTTTTTGAAAGAAGGGCGCTCTGTCATCAAAAAAATGCAGATCACGCGCCAGCAGTGTCAGCAAATCGCCAATGGCTGGCGGGGGGCAACTCCCCATCGCGGTGGATAACATCGTGCGCCCGGAACGCACGCGGCAATTGATCGTCGATTTCTATCGCCACTTTGATGACGTAGAGCTGCTGGTCTTTCAGGAAGTGTTCAATGGCGTCTGGGACGCACTGTCCGATGGCAGGGTTGAACTCGCTATCGGTGCGACCCAGGCGATCCCGGTCGGCGGACGATATACCTTCCGCGATATGGGTAAACTGAGCTGGTGTTGTGTTGTTGCCAGCACACATCCACTGGCCGCCATGAGTGGACCCTTAAGCGATGATACGTTGCGCAACTGGCCGTCACTGGTGCTGGAAGATACTTCCCGCACTCTGCCGAAACGCGTGACCTGGCTGCTGGACAACCAGAAGCGGGTGGTGGTCCCGGATTGGGCATCCTCCGCAACCTGCATCAGCGCCGGACTTTGTATCGGCATGGTGCCGACACATTTTGCCAGGCCATATTTTAATAAAGGACAGTGGGTGGCGCTGAATCTGGAAAACCCCTTCCCGGATTCGGCCTGTTGCCTGACCTGGCAGCAGAACGATATGTCACCTGCGCTAATCTGGCTGCTGGATTATCTGGGAGATAGCGAAACGCTGAACAAAGAATGGTTGCGGGAGCCTGACGAGGCTCCCACAGAAGAGGCTTAACGACGGTAATCGCGGAAGGGGCCATCGGCAACAGAGCGGCGCTCAACCAGACGCGGGTGAACTTCAATGGATTGTGACTCTTCACGTTTATTGACGATGCGGTCAAGCAACATGTTAAAGGCCGTCTCACCCAGTGAATCTTTCGGCTGGTGGATGGTGGTGAGAGCTGGCGTAAAGAAGCGGGCGTTGCGCACGTTGTCATAGCCTATCAGCGACACGTCCTGCGGGACGCGCAGACCCATTTCATCAGCGGCGCAAAGGGCACCCATTGCCATGACATCTCCACCGCAGAAAACTGCTGTCGGGCGATGTGCCTGTGACAGAATTTGCTGCATCGCACGGTAGCCGGATTCTGGCTCGAAGTCGCCTTGCACAATCCAGTTTTCAGGCACTTTAATCAGCGCTTCTTCCATCGCTTTCATAAAACCGGCCAGACGGCCTGCGCCGGTGTTGCGCTCCATCAGTCCCGGGATCACGCCAATTTCGCGATGTCCGCGTTCAATAAGGTAACGGCCAGCCATATAACCGCCCTCAAAGGCGTTATCAATCACGGTATCAGTAAAATCGGCTTTGGCCTCACCCCAGTCCATCACCACCATCGGGATATGACGATACTCTTCCAGCATCGAGAGCAGAGGGGCGGGATATTCGGAACACATCACCAGCAGCCCATCCACGCGTTTTTGCGCCATCATAGACAGATAGGCACGCTGCTTTTCCAGGTTGTTCCAGACATTACCGAGAATCAGGGTATAGCCTTTCTGAAAGCAGTTTTTTTCAACTGCTTCAATAATTTCGGCAAAGTAGGGGGCTTCGCTGCTGGTCGCCAGCAACCCGATAGACTTGGTATGGTTCACCTTTAGACTACGGGCTACCGCGCTGGGGGGAATAGTGCAATTCTTTGATTGCCGCCCACACAGCATTGCGTGTTTCTTCAGCGACGAAACGCGTTTTGTTAATTACGTGTGATACGGTTGTAGTGGAAACGTTTGCGCGCTTCGCTACATCTTTAATTGTTGCCATTAAATCTCACTCCAGACCCAACCTGAACAGTCAAATATGCTAAGTAAACGTTTGCCTTTACTCATCCTGTGCGCAACGTCAGGGTTGCAGCATGCCGGGAAAACGCAACAGAGCATCAGGAAGGGGTCAATGGCCGGTACGCTAATCAAGTAAGCGTCGAATTTTGGCTGATCTTAACGAAAAGGGGAAGTATTAAAAGCACATATCACGCTAAATCGTGGGAGATTTTCGCACGCAAGTGTGCAAAAATGCGCTATATCACTTTTTGTGTGGGAATAAAAAAGGAGAAAAGTTGATGAGCACCGATCTTAAATTTTCATTAGTAACTACGTTTATCGTTCTGGCTTTAATCGTTGCTGGCGGTCTGACAGCGGCACTGCATTGATTTCCCGTCGGGGGGAGTTTCTGCTCCCTCGTCACTCCCGCCATATTGTTATTGAATCTGCAAAAGTCTTTTGTATTTTTGTTAACTTCTCTTTTTTTGTGATTGATGTCATGCTTTTGACTCTTAGTTACGCATCGCGCCTCGACGCGAAGAGCCGGAGTCATCACTACATGAAAATTAATTATCCTTTACTGTCGCTGGCTATCGGCGCGTTCGGCATCGGTACGACCGAGTTTTCGCCAATGGGTCTGCTACCCGTCATCGCGCGTGGCGTCGATGTGTCTATTCCCGCAGCAGGTATGCTAATCAGCGCCTACGCTGTCGGTGTGATGGTCGGGGCACCGCTAATGACGCTGCTGTTGTCACATCGTGGGCGTCGCAATGCGCTGATTTTTCTGATGGCTATCTTTACGCTTGGCAATGTGCTCTCGGCCATTTCCCCTGACTACACAACACTGATGCTGTCACGCATTTTGACCAGCCTTAACCACGGCGCGTTCTTTGGCCTGGGCTCTGTTGTGGCAGCCAGCGTGGTGCCGAAGCACAAGCAGGCCAGCGCGGTGGCGACCATGTTTATGGGGCTGACCATCGCCAATATTGGCGGCGTTCCGGCGGCAACCTGGCTGGGTGAGACCATCGGCTGGCGGATGTCGTTTATGGCAACGGCCGGTCTGGGCGTCATTTCGATGCTGAGTCTCTTTTTCTCGTTGCCGAAAGGTGGAGCCGGGGCACGTCCGGAGGTGAAAAAAGAGCTGGCGGTACTGATGCGTCCCCAGGTGCTTTCTGCTCTGCTTACCACGGTACTGGGAGCGGGGGGCCATGTTTACGCTGTACACCTATATATCGCCAGTTCTGCAAAGCATCACTCATGCCACGCCGGCCTTCGTGACCGGAATGCTGGTTCTGATCGGCGTGGGCTTCTCCATAGGTAACTATCTGGGCGGCAAACTGGCCGATCGCTCGGTTAACGGTACGCTAAAGGGCTTCTTGCTGCTGCTGATGGTGATTATGCTGGCTATTCCCCTGTTGGCGCAGAATGAACTGGGCGCGGCGATAAGTTTGGTGGTCTGGGGGGGCAGCGACCTTCGCGGTGGTTCCTCCGCTGCAAATGCGCGTTATGCGTGTGGCTCACGAAGCACCGGGTTTGTCATCTTCCGTGAATATCGGCGCTTTTAACCTCGGTAATGCTTTGGGTGCCGCTGCGGGCGGGGCCGTCATTTCTGGTGGGTTAGGCTACAGTTTTGTTCCTGTCATGGGCGCGATTGTGGCAGGTATGGCGCTGTTGTTGGTGTTCATCTCGGCGAGAAAACAGCCTGAACAGGTGTGTGTCGCAGGTTAATGGCAGGGCAAAAACGCAGAAGGGTGCCCCTTCTGCGTTATCTCTCTTACGCGGCGAAGTTCTTCGCGACAAACTCCCAGTTTACCAGCGCCCAGAAGTGCTCCAGGTAACCAGGACGCGCATTACGGTAGTCAATGTAATACGCATGTTCCCACACGTCGACGGTCATCAGCGGCGTGGCGTCGGTGGTCAGCGGTGTACCGGCGTTGGAGGTTGAAACGATAGCCAGCTTGCCCTCTTTTCCTTTTACCAGCCAGGTCCAGCCTGAGCCGAAGTTTTTGATAGCCGCATCGGTAAACTGCGCCTTGAAATCCGCAAAACTGCCGAAAGAGGCGACAATCGCGTCAGCCAGTTTGCCCGTCGGTTCGCCACCCGCATTCGGTGCCAGGCAGTTCCAGTAGAACGTGTGGTTCCAGACCTGAGCGGCGTTATTGAACACACCACCTTCCGAGCTACGCACGATCTCTTCCAGTGATTTCCCTTCGAAGGCGGTGCCTTTGATCAGGTTGTTCAGATTGGTGACATAAGTCTGGTGGTGTTTGCCATAGTGATATTCCAGCGTCTCGGCGGAAATGTGCGGCGCAAGCGCATCTTTGGCATACGGTAGTGCAGGTAATTCGAACGACATTGCTTCTCTCCTTATTATTAATAGTATTTCGCGCAATAACCTTATTGTGCGTAAGGATAGGGTAGCAAATTGAAAGGTGAGACAAAAGATGAACTTACCCTGTTGCGTTAACAACAGGGTAAAGTTTTAACGAATGGTTTTGGGCGTCATGACCCGGCGAGCGCCGACGTAGTGGCGTTGCCAGTAATCTTCGCTGAGAGACGTTATCTGGATTTCCTGACCGCTGCGTGGTGACTGAATAAATTTGCCGTTGCCGACATAAACGCCGACGTGATCGGCGGTTCCCCGCCCCTGGGTGCGGAAGAACACCAGATCGCCATTTTTTAATTCACCCCGATCAATCGGCGCGGCATCACGCAGGTGATACATTTCATTTGCTGTGCGCGGAATACGGAATTTAACCAGATCTTTATAAGCGTAATAAACCAGACCGCTGCAATCGAAACCCGTGCGCGGAGACGTACCTCCCCAGCGATACGGCTTGCCAATCTGACTCATTAATTTGTTCATCGCCGTGCTGGTCGCTTTTTGCACTTTCACTTTATGCGCATCCGCAATCTTTGTTGACGCCGTGTTCTTAACTTTTACGCACGTCGGCTTGTGACCTTTACGCGAGGTGCACTTTTCGCTCCAGCTGACAGCGGCCGTCTTTTTCGCCGTAACGGTTTTTCCTTTGCGACTGGCTGTTTTGCTGGTTTTTGCCGCAGTGGTGAGTTTTTTCTTAGCAGAGGAGGCGGTTTTCGTGTTGGTTTTGTTGGTGGTTTTCTTGACGGTTTTTTGACTGGTTTTATTCGATTTTTTTCGCTGTTGCCGTACTTTTCTTTTTGTTGCTGGTTTTCTTACTATCCGTAAGACCAGCCGTATCCCTGGCTTGCTTGGATGCATGCGCCATCGGCATAAAGGGAATGGTTGTAAATAGTAAAGCACAGAGCGTGAGGGAAAGTCGGTTTATCCGCGCCACTGAGCATTCCTCTGTTAAGGCAGGTCGCAATCATACCTGCGTGTGATTTACAAAACCTGATGATTCTAATCTATAGAAACGAATAAAGTTAATAGCTTTTATTGTTAAAAATGCGGTTTCGTTATTGAGTGCAAAAAAAAACAGCAGCCAAAGCTAAATCTGGTTACTTGCCGCACACTTCGGAATATGCCGCGGGGAAACAATTATTGCGAATGCAACTTATGTATTCAGAGGTTAAAATAATAAAGCGTAATGAAAATGTTATTTTCCGATGTCGCTCTGAACCGCTACAATGTCAGACGACTGCCGTAAAAGAAGTTAAGGAAGCAAGACAATGAGCACCACTATCGAAAAAATCCAGCGCCAGATCGCTGAAAACCCGATTCTCCTGTACATGAAAGGTTCTCCAAAACTGCCAAGCTGCGGCTTCTCCGCCCAGGCTGTGCAGGCGCTTTCCGCCTGTGGTGAGCGTTTCGCCTATGTGGATATCCTGCAAAATCCGGATATTCGCGCAGAACTGCCGAAATACGCAAACTGGCCAACCTTTCCTCAGCTGTGGGTTGACGGTGAACTGGTTGGCGGCTGTGACATTTTGATCGAAATGTACCAGCGCGGCGAACTGCAGCAGTTGATCAAAGAGACCGCCGCAAAATACAAATCTGAAGAATCTGATGCTGAGTAATCAGTAGACGGTAAAAGGGGAGCTTTTCCTGCCTCAGGTTAAGCTCCTTTTTTATTTCTGATTTCCTACCCCCCAGTCCAGACCTTGTGGCGAACTGGAAAACCCAACCTCCCGCAACAGAGTAAACAGGCTGGTTTGCCGTACCGGTTTATCGTTGACTTCCGACAGCGTGAAACGAAGTCGCGGTTCACGGCGTAAGGCACTTGCCAGCGCCCTGAATATCTCTGGCGACGGGGTCTCTTCATCTTTCATCCAGACCATCATCTTCTTCCCACCCTGCGCGAGATACAGCCGCAATTCACCGGCGGAAATCACCACAAATGCGCCATTCCGCCGGCCGGGAACCAGAGATGACGGATGCGCTGGCCACGGCAAAAGCGAGCCCCAGGGACTGGCCGGGTCGTTTGCGGATAGCGCCACTGCCGTAAATGCCTGTGTCTCAGTATTTGAAGCGCTCAGATCGCGCAGTCGATCGATGGTATGCCGTTCGGCAAACTGTGCGCCGCCCATTCCTTCAACGAAACGCCCGCGCAAAATACGTCCCGAATCCTCCATGCTCCGGCACAGTGTCTGCATGGCGGGGAAGCCCCCCCGGGATATTCTCGGCAATCACCGCCTGGCGACCGATCACACCGTAGCGATCGAGCATATTCTCCGCGCAGGCCAACATCCGCTCGGTATCATTTAGCTTCTCTCGGGGCAGCAGTGACCAGCGTCCAGCCAGTGCAGGGGTGGTGTAAGAAACCGGGATAGTGGTGGACGGAAGGCGCGGGGCGCTATAGGCCGGACGTCCGCGACGCATACGCGGCGAGCGTCGTGACGGCTGGCGCGATGCGGCGACCGTGCGCGACAAGCCACGTAATGGAGCCCAGATATCGGTCGTGATGTACCCTTGCCAGACCAGCCCCCAAAGCGCCTCATGTAACATCGCTGGCGTTATCCACTCATCACCGCCAGATCCTTGCTTCCGGGTCTGAATCAACGTGCTGAGTTGTTGCGCAAACCATGCGCCACCGCCTGAGAGCACGTCTAAAATTGCACGCTGTAAGTCTGTAAGCGCCTCGCTGTCCCCAGTGGGTGGGGACAGCGTTTCCGCCAGGTAATCCCGCAAATGCAGCACCACTCGTCCATCATCGTCGCCCATTTTCTTTTGCCCTGACCAGATAACTTCACCCGTCGCCAGCAACTCATCGAGCATATCCGGTGAATAATCGCGAACACGAGCAGGCAAAATCTGGCTTTCCCATAACGAAGCGGGCAGACCGACGCCGGCCAGTTGCTCAATCACTCTCGTGACACCGTCACTTCCTTCGAGCGTACCTGTGGAGGCCGCCGGAAGGCGTGCCGGGCTGCCATCTGCGGGTGAAAGAAGTCCCTGGCGTTCCAGCAGCAGTCGGGTATAACTCGCCGCCGGGACCGGGCGAGTGGCTTCCCTGGCGGCATGCAGCGAACGGATGCGCAGCCGGTGAAATACGTCTTCATTCACCCACGTTGACGCTTCGTCAGGCGTGGATGACGTACCTGTACGCAACGAAATAAGAACACCTTCATCGCGTAACTGGCGCAGAAAGTCATCGGCGACGGCCACCCCTAATCCGAACGCCTGTGCGACCTGAGCGCCGGTAAAGAGGGTATGAGTACGGCTGAAGCGCAAGAAGAGATCCCGCAACGGCGCGTTTACCGGATGTAGCCACGCGGGCGAAATCGTCGCGGGCAGGCGGACACCCAGCGCGTCACGAAGCCTGGCCGCATCGTCCATGCAGGCCATCTGCGCCGTGTCAGCAATCATAACCGGGAAAATCCGCTTGTCAGCGGAAAGGTCATCAAGCCAGCCCTGGATGTCAGCGGGCGTTCCCTCGTGCCTGGCGGCAATATCCTCGACGGTCATTGGCCCCAGTTCACGCAATAAGTCGTAAATACCTTCTTTACCCTGAGCTTTTCTGTCCGCCGCCCGTCGCTGAAGTTCATCTTCAACCTGGCGGATAATTTCCGGGTCGAGTAACTCCAGTGGATCGCCCTGACCTAAGAGGTTGCCAAGAAGTTCACTGTCCAGCGCCAGTACCGAAGCCCGACGTTCCGCCAGCGGCGCATCGGTGGCGTACATAAATTCCGCGACATAACCGAAGAGTAGATCGGTGGCGAACGGCGAGGGGGTGAGCGTGGTGACTTCAGAAATCTGGATCTCGCCGGTGTTCAACCGGCGTATGACCTGCTCAAGTGCGTCAAGATCGTACACATCCTGGAGACATTCACGGGCGGTTTCCAGGATAACAGGAAAATCAGGATAGCCCGCCGCGATTTCCAGAAGCTGGCCGGCGCGCAGACGCTGCTGCCAGAGTGGTGAACGGCGCCCTGGCGTTCGGCCTGGCATCAGCAGGGCGCGGGCGGCGCATTCTCTGAAGCGGGCGGCAAACAGCGCTGTGCTGCTGACGGCTTCCCTGACAATTCGCAGCAGTTTTTCCGGTTCAAACAGGAAAATGGCGGCATCGGGCAGTTTGCCGTCGCTATCCGGAATGCGGGCAACAATCCCGTCATCACTGGCGACAATCGACGCATCTGCTCCCCATTGCGCGTGGAGACGTCCGGCAATTGCCAGCGCCCATGGGGCGTGCACCCGTCGGCCATACGGAGAATGCAGAATAACCCGCCAGTCACCGACCTCGTCGCGACAGCGCTCAAGTACCAGATGACGACTCCAGGGGAGTGTGCCGGTGGCATTTTTCTGATCGGCAATTAATCCCTTGATATTCGAAAGAACATTGTCATCACGCAGTCTCGGGGAGAGCGGTAGCTCTGCGTTATCTTCGGACATCGCATGGATAAAATCACCAATGCGTTCCCCCCAGCTCAGCCGGACGCCCGACGCCTTCGCCGTGCCAGAACGGGAGTCTCGCCGAGCGTCCGGGTGCCGGGACGACGATAACCTGGTCGCGGGTAATCTGCTGAATACGCCATGAACTGGCACCGAGCGTGATGATGTCGTTGACGCGTGACTCATAGACCATTTCTTCATCCAGTTCGCCCACGCGCCGCGATCCGGCTTGTTCATCCCCTTCGGGGAGCAGTACGCTGAACATGCCGCGGTCCGGGATGGTACCGCCGCTGGTCACCGCCAGAAGCTGAGCTCCAGGGCGGGCGGATAATAATCCGCTTTCTCGGTTCCAGATAATACGCGGCCTGAATACCGCAAAATCGCCAGAAGGATAGCGTCCTGCCAGCATATCCAGCGTGGCGTCAAACGCGCTTCTCGGCAGATCTTTCCACGGAGAAGCCCGGCGCACGAGAGCATACCAGTCATCAACATTGACGGGATCCATTGATACGGCGGCAACGGTCTGTTGCGCCAGAATATCCAGCGGGTTGCGTGGCGGCGTCAGCGTTTCCAGTTGCCCGGCATACATACACTCGACAATGACGGCAGAGTCAATCAGATCCCGTCGGGTTCGTGGGTAAAACAGCCCCTTTGATACACCACCAACCTGATGACTGGCCCGCCCGATCCGCTGCAGGCCGCTGGCAACGGAAAGGGGCGTTGCCACCTGAATCACCAGATCAACCGCGCCCATGTCGATCCCCAGTTCCAGACTTGACGTCGCGACCACGCAGCGAAGTTCACCCGATTTCAGAGCATGCTCCGTTACCGCCCGTTGCTCTTTAGACACTGAACCATGATGCGAACGGGCAATGTATTCTGCGGCGTCCTGTACCCGATTGCTGGAGGAGCCGGTAAACGAGTCGTAATGCACCGGTTCCGCCTGGGGTTCCGGGCGCGTTTGTTGTCGCGAGCGATACAGTTCGTTCAGACGGGCCGTCAGTTTTTCTGCCAGGCCGCGTGAATTAGTGAAAACAATGGTAGAGCGATGGCTAAGGATTTGATCGAGAATAGCGGATTCAATGCGCGGCCAGATGGAGCCTTCTCTGCCTGTGTGAATGGCCTCGCCGCTGTCGAGATTATCGGCCTGCACGTCATCGAGATTGGCGGCAGGTGCGACAATATGGATATCCGGGTGACGGGTCGCGGGTGGATTCACGACAGTCACCGGGCGATCGCCGCCCAGAAAAGCGGCAACTTCAGTCACCGAACGCACGGTCGCCGAAAGACCAATGCGCTGCGCCGATCGTGCCAGAAGCGCATCCAGCCGTTCGAGGCTGAGGGCGAGGTGCGCACCGCGTTTTGTACCGGCCACAGCGTGCACCTCATCAATGATCACCGTTTCAACTCCGCGCAGAGTCTCTCTGGCACGGGAGGTGAGCATCAGATAGAGCGATTCCGGCGTGGTGATCAAAATATCAGGCGGATGACGAGTGAGCTTTGCACGCTCCTGTGGCGGCGTATCTCCCGTGCGGATACCCACCCGGATGGCGACTTCTGTTGCACCACAGTTCTTACGTGCTTCGCTAATTCCATGAAGGGGAATTTGCAGGTTACGTTGGACATCGGTACCCAGGGCTTTTATCGGGGAAATATAGAGGATCCGGGTGATTTTCTTTTCTTTGGCGGAGGGGGCCGTCGCCTGCTTTTCCTCACCTTCACGAAACAGGCGATCCAGCGCATAGAGAAATGCCGCAAGCGTTTTCCCCGAACCGGTCGGGGCGATCACCAATGCATGCTGATTCGCCGCGGTAACCGACCACGTTTGCGATTGCACCGGCGTGGGGTGCTGAAATGCTGAGGTAAACCAGTCGCGTGTCGCCTGCGAGAAAATATCCGGCAGCGGAGGCGGCGCATTTTTTGCTGACATGTTCCCTGTCCCTTTTGCGGTGTTGACGGATCAAGACACTTTTAAAGAATAGCGGGAAATGCGCGGGCTGTATTGATACTGGTCAAATATACAGTGTTGGCGAGGGTGAGGCACGGCCCGATAAACAGCGCTATCAGGCCTTTAAATCAGGCTTCTTCAGGCAGGGGTAATGGCCAACCGCCCAGACGCTTCCAGCGGTTGACTATTTCACAAAACAGCACGGCGGTGCGCTCGGTATCGTACAGCGCTGAGTGCGCCTGAGTACCGTCAAACTCCATGCCAGCCGCCAGACACGCTTTGGAGAGTACCGTTTGTCCCAGGGCCAGCCCGCTCAGCGCAGCAGTATCAAATGTCACGAACGGATGGAACGGGTTGCGCTTGAGCGATGCGCGCTCGGCTGCAGCCATCATAAAGCTATGATCAAATGTCGCGTTATGGGCAACCATGATAGCGCGGCTACAACCGCTGTCTTTAATACCTTTGCGGACCATTTTGAAAATGGCATGCAGGGCGTCATATTCACTGACCGCGCCGCGCAGTGGGTTAGACGGGTCGATGCCGTTGAAGGCCAGCGCTTCGGGCTGTAAATTCGCGCCTTCAAACGGTTCCACGTGGAATTGTAGCGTGCTGTCCGGCATCAGCCAGCCTTGTTCATCCATTTTCAGCGTGATGGCGGCGATCTCAAGCAGCGCATCGGTTTTGGCGTTAAATCCGGCCGTTTCAACATCAATGACGACAGGATAGAAACCACGAAAACGGTCGCACAGACCGGTAAGTTGAGCGTTATCGGACATCAGGGTCTCTTAGTACGGAAAAATTGCAGCGCGCATTATGCCAAAAAAAGCGGAGTGATGCAGTAAAACTACGGGCGCAGAAAGTTACTGCGCCCGGCAGGAATCAGTTACCGAGACCTTTCCCGGCGTCTTTTTCTTCAATCAGTTCGATTTTGTAACCGTCCGGATCTTCAACAAAAGCAATCACGGTCGTGCCGCCTTTGACCGGGCCGGCTTCACGAGTGACGTTACCGCCATTCTGACGAATGCGCTCGCAGGCTTCAGCCGCGTTATCCACGCTCAGGGCGATATGACCGTAAGCGTTACCGAGGTCGTAGTGATCGACGCCCCAGTTATAGGTCAGTTCAATCACCGCCTCGTCACTCTCTTCACCGTAGCCGACGAACGCCAGAGAGTATTTGTATTCGGTGTTTTCACTGGTGCGCAGCAGCTTCATGCCCAGCACTTTGGTGTAAAAATCAATAGAACGTTGCAGATCGCCGACGCGCAGCATCGTGTGAAGTAAACGCATGTTTTGTCCCCTTAAAAATGGTCAATACATTCAAAATGTTGTTTTAGTATAGCGGCGTTTTTACGCCGCTATCAATGAAGGAATCCGAAGGCGGGAGATCAAAGGGTCGGATAATCGGTATAGCCTTCCGCGCCGCCGCCGTAGAAACTTTCGCTACGCTGCGGATTGAGTTCGGCTTTACGTTGCAGGCGTGTGACCAGGTCCGGGTTAGCGATGTAATCGCGACCAAAGGCAACGGCATCGATCAGGCCTTTCTCAATTAAGGTTTCTGCTTTTTCTGGCGTATAGGCACCGGCACCGATGATTGGTCCGTGGAAACGGGCACGTACTTTTTCACGGAACGCGTCAGTGTATGGCTTGCCGCCCGCCCAGTCGGGTTCCGACATGTGCAGATAGGCGATGCCGCGTTTACCCAGTTCCTCAATCAGATACAGGGCGTCGGCTTCTTCGTTCGGTCCATTGTCGACATTCTGGAAGGTGCCAACAGGCGAAACGCGAATCCCGATACGGTCCGCACCCCATTCCTTAATGCCTGCATCAACCACTTCCAGCACCAGACGCGCGCGGTTCTCCACGCTACCGCCGTACTGATCGGTGCGATGGTTGGAAGAAGGGGAAAGGAACTGGTGCAGCAGATAACCGTGAGCGGAGTGCAGTTCAACCAGATCGAAACCGGCTTCACGCGCGTTGGCGATCGCCTGGCGGAAATCATTGACGATTCCTGGGATCTCATCGGTTTCCAGCGCACGCGGCATGGAGGTATCCACACGAATTGCCTGACCCTTTTCATCGCGCAGGGAAGTACGAGTACCGGCGCTGATTGCCGACGCCGAGACCGGCGGTTGACCGCCTGGTTGCAGACTGGAGTGAGAAATACGGCCTGTGTGCCACAGCTGAACGGCAATATGGCCATTTTCAGCATGGACGCCGGCAGTAATTTTCTTCCATGCGGCGATCTGCTCATCGCTGTGCAGACCCGGAGCGCCAGCGTAACCCTTTGCCTGCGCTGAAATCTGCGTGGCTTCACTGATAATAAGACCTGCACTGGCGCGTTGGCGATAATATTCGGCCATCAACGGAGTCGGGATGTCGCCGGGCTCAATGCTGCGCAGACGCGTCAGCGGGGCCATGAAGATACGGTTTGGTGCGGTGATCGCGCCCACTTTCAGTGGGGTAAACAGTTTATCAGATGACATAGTTTTTTCCGTTATGAATAGACCGGTCGTCTAGTGAGAAATTAAATAAAACGCCTGTTAAGCACCAGGCGTTGCGATGATACTTTTCACGTGTGCCAGCGCATTTTCCAGCGGGGTGGCACTGCGAGAAATTTTGGCCTGCAGATTCGCCCCAAGCCACAGCGCATAAAGAATTTGCGCCTGCTGTAACGGCTCACCTGCAAACGTCAGGCACTGACTGTCACGACCTTTTTCCAGCGCCTGCGCCAGGATGACCATAATTTTCCCGGCCCCCTGGTCCATCGCGGTGCGCATATCCTCCGACAGGTCGCACACTTCGGCGGAGAGTTTGACGGTCAGACAGCCGCTGATGATCCCTTTTTTGGCGGAACTGGTTCAGTGTTTCCTGATAATAAGCCAGAATGCGATCCCGATAATTGCCCGGCCCCGTCTCAAAATGTACCGTCAGTCGCTGATGATAACCGGCAAAATGCCGTTCCAGCATCGCGACGCCAAAGGCTTCTTTGGAACGAAAATAGTGATAAAACGATCCTTTCGGCACCCCGGCGGTTTTGAGCAACTCGCTCAGTCCCATGCCGGTAAAGCCTCGCTGCATACAAAGATGCTCACCGGTCGCCAGTAAGTGTTCGCGGGTATCGTATTCAGTTTGCTTGTTCATACCAGGAGTGTAATAGACCAGTCGGTCTAATGCAAGTCAGGTTGCCAGAAAGCGCGTTTACGTCTTCAATAGAGTGAAGACCTTGAGAAGAGGAAAGGGCGTGGCAGAGCAGTTAGAGTTTTTCCCCGTACAGAGCCCTTGTCGGGGAATATGCCAGTCAGATGAACGCGGTTTTTGCCGGGGATGCCTGCGCAGCAGGGATGAGCGGTTCAACTGGCAAAAGATGAGCGACGGGCAAAAACAAGAGGTGCTGCGGTTATGCCGCCAGCGTCTGCTGCGTAAATTACGCGCAAATAAACCCGCCGCGCCGGAAGAACCTCAACAGCCTTCACTCTTTTAAGCCACTAATTGTATATACTCGCTGTAATTTACTTCACGAGGAAGCAGTTATGGTTCAGCGTATTACTCTTGCGCCACAAGGCCCGGAATTCTCCCGCTTTGTCATGGGATACTGGCGACTGATGGACTGGAATATGTCCCCCCCGGCAGTTGGTGAGTTTTATTGAAGAGCACCTGGATTTAGGTGTCACAACCGTGGACCATGCGGATATTTACGGCGGCTATCTGTGTGAGGCCGCATTTGGCGAAGCGCTGAAACTGGCTCCTCATCTGCGCGAGCGCATGCAGATCGTCACCAAATGCGGTATTGCCACCACTGCCCGTGCGGAGAACGCTCTCGGTCATTACATCACCGATCGCGATCATATCGTGAAAAGCGCGGAACAGTCGCTGACCCACCTGGCGACCGACCATCTGGATCTACTGTTAATCCACCGCCCGGACCCGCTCATGGATGCCGATGAGGTGGCGGAAGCCTTCAAACATCTCCACCAGAGCGGAAAAGTGCGTCACTTCGGCGTTTCCAACTTTACACCTGCGCAGTTTACGCTGTTGCAGTCGCGCCTGCCTTTCACGCTGGCGACTAATCAGGTAGAAATTTCCCCGGTACATCAGCCGTTGCTGTTGGACGGTACGCTCGATCAGCTTCAGCAACTGCGCATTCGCCCGATGGCCTGGTCCTGCCTCGGTGGCGGACGTTTGTTTAATGACGATGCGTTCCAGCCGCTGCGTAACGAACTGGCGATGATTGCAAAAGAGCTTAACGCCTCCTCTATTGAGCAGGTGGTTTATGCCTGGATCCTGCGCCTGCCGTCACAGCCGCTGCCAATCATTGGCTCCGGTAAAATCGAACGCGTGCGTGCGGCGGTGGAAGCGGAGTCTCTGAAAATGAGCCGTCAGCAGTGGTTCCGTATCCGTAAAGCCGCGCTGGGTTACGACGTACCGTAAGCGTAAAATCGCGGATCTCCGTTCAAAATGGTGTCACTGGTTTACACTTAACCGACATACATACAGAACGGAGGTCCTATGAAACGATTGAGTCTGGCTGTGTTAACCCTGTTAGCCTGTGCGGGTGCGCAAGCCGCCAGTGAAAAAGTGGAGATGAATCTGGTGACTTCGCAAGGCGTCGGGCAGTCTATCGGCGAGGTGACCATTGCGGAAACAGAGAAAGGGCTTGAGTTTACGCCCGATCTGAAAGCGCTACCGCCGGGCGAGCATGGCTTCCACATTCACGCCAACGGCAGTTGCCAGCCCGCCATTAAAGACGGCAAAGCCTCTCCTGCTGAGTCTGCTGGCGGACACTATGATCCCCACAAAACCGGTAAACATGCCGGACCGGATGGCGAAGGCCACCTGGGCGATCTGCCCGTGCTGGTCGTGAATGACGAAGGTAAGGCCATTATTCCCGTCACGGCAACGCGCCTGAAATCCCTTGATGACATCAAAGACAAAGCGCTGATGATCCATGTCGGCGGCGATAATATGTCCGATCAGCCCAAACCGCTGGGTGGCGGAGGGGCTCGCTTCGCTTGTGGCGTGATCAAGTAATCAGGATGTCAGCGTGCCTTCTGGCGGTGCTTGTTCCAGTTGGGAAAGCGAGCAATACAACCGCCAGACAATCGCCGCCAGTTCCCGCGCGGCCGGTTGATGGTGATGTGACAGCGTCTGGCAAATCCGCAGGAGTTCGGTTAGCGTCGCGGCAAGCGAGTGCTGCTGAACGCCGCGTTCACTCATCACATCATGCAGTAGTGAAATACAGATATCCCTGACCCGCGACAGCGGATCGGAGCGCGCTTCCCAGCCGCGAAGTTGCCAGACAACGTGCGAGCAGTTGAGTAACACCACGCCCCAGCGCAGTAACCAACGGCGTGCCAGCGCATCCTGGCTGTTGCTTAACTGGCTGATATGGTGATAGGTCAGCGACTCGTACTCGTTTTCGCTGTATGTCGGATAACGGCTCAACTGATCGACAAAGCTGCGGCGCAGCGCCCGAATATGGCGGCGACTCTTACGCTTATCGGAACCGGGACGCAAAATCGCGAAAGCCAGCCATGACAAGGCCACGCCGACGATCTTCGCCGTATTGTCATTCAGAAAATCGGCAAAGTCATAAACAGGGGGGATTGGTAACAGCGATAAACGAGCCCATAAACACAATCAGTTGCCCCCCAGAGTCCCGCCAGTTTGGGCATCTGCAGTTTCAGCAATTGCATGGTCGTCAGCAGAGGGAACAGAAACAGCAGGAATTGCCAGAGATCGCTAATCTGCACCATCAGCCCAAACTTCACTACGAAACTGAACAGCGAAAGCAGTACCAGCGTGCGCATCAGCAGTGAGAGTGATTTAAACGGCGTGGCGACGACTGAGTAAAGCACGCTGCTGATGGCCGCCAGCGTCAACGCCGCCGATCCGGATTCCCACTGTGAAACAATACTCCAGGAGCCAATGACCATCAGCGTGACGAAGGTGCGCAGTCCGCTCCAGAGCGCTTCCGCGTGGTCGGTATGTCTCGCCAGCGCCGGCGTGCGGGGAATGTTTACTGTGGTCAGCGGCTCGCCATTTTCGATCAAGCGAAGCTGATGACTGGTTCGCAGATAAAGGCGGCAGAAGTAGCGCAGCCGCTGCCAGAAGGCGACATGACGATAATCGGCCATATTTTCAGGAGCAAGCGGGGCAATAATTCGCGCGACGGTGTAACCATCAGTTTGTGAGCGGGCTAGTGCCGTCAAAAGTTGGTCAATGATCTCCCGCGTGTGGGCAGGAGGATTTGGCCAGTTCAGCAACATTCTGCGCAGGCTTGAGATGACGCTGGTCAGGCGCAGCTGTTGATGCAAAAGGGCATTCAACAGCGCGTTCTGGCGACGAAAACGATAATGACTCCAGAATGCCTGAATACGCAGTAAGTTCATCGTCAATATTTGTCCGATCACACCTTCATGGGCAGAGCGGATGGCATCGGTTGTCTCGGGCTGCCACAGCAGGCTGGCATGTTCGAGCAGGCGCGCATGCATATTTTTCAACGCCGTCAGCAACGCCGTGCCGTCGGAAGTGCTGGGCAGGATCATCATCATCGTGCCGCCGCAGAGGATCCCAACAATCACTTCACAGACACGCGCCTGTGCGATATCCCAGAGTTGCGTAATTTCGACGATATTGACCATGGGAAAGGCGATGATCGCCGCCGTGTATCCCGCCAACTGGAAAGCATAGGCCACATTATTGGTAAATTGCGCGCAGGCCCAGGTACAGAAGCCAATCCAGGCGGACATGCTCAGCAGAAACAACCAGGGCTCATTGAGCGTGTGACCGGCGAGAATCAACGCGGCGGTTGCACCGAGCAGACTGCCGGCAATGCGCCCGAGGCTTTTGCTGATCACGCCGCCGACGGTGGGAAAACTAACCACCGCGGCAGATGTCATCGCCCAATAGGGTTCATCCAGATTGAGATAATAGGCAAACGTCAGCGCCAGACACATGCCGAAGGTATTACGCAATGCATATCGCCATTGCCCGCTCGTCGCTTTCAACCAGGGCGTGTTGCCCAGGCTCAGGTGCAGACGCTTCATTTACTTGCCGATCGCGACGCTACAGGTCGTGCCGGAAACGAGCGTCACGTCATGCGGAAGCTGGTCAAACTCGATGCGCACGGGCACACGCTGCGCCAGGCGAACCCAGGGCACGTTAGGCTTGATATCCGGTACCAGTCCGGAATCGCTCTCCACGCTTTGGTCATAGATGGCGCGACCTATACTGGACACGTGACCCTGTAACTTAATATTGCCGCTATAAAGGGTGATTTGCGCAGGTGCGCCCTCGCGGATATGACGCAGCTTGGTTTCCTCAAAATATCCCATCACATAGAAAGAGTGGCTATCCACCAGGGCGAACAGCGGTTGTCCGGTCGTGGCGAAGTTACCGGCACGTGTCGACAGGTTAGTGATCCAACCAGAAACCGGGGCATGGACATCCGTCTGCGCCAGTTGCCACTGCGCTTGTCTGAGCGTTGCCTGGGCGACGTCTACGCTTGCCTGCATCGCTTTGACATTCAGATTGGCGGTGTCCAGCTCTTCTGCGGAAATAAAATTCTGCGATAAGTGACGGCGGCGATTGGCTTCGTTGTTGGCTTTCGCCAGTTCAGATTGCGCTTTAGCCAGTTGTGCCTGCGCATTAAGTTCGGCGATATGAAAAGGGGTCTTATCGATACGAAAAAGCAGATCGCCAGCGTTGACGAACTGGTTATCCTTAACCTGGAGATCAACGATGGTGCCGGATACCTGGGGCGTAATGCTGACTTGTTCGGCGCGCACCTTCCCGTCACGCGTCCAGGGAGATTGCATGTAATAATTCCACATAAACCAGCCCGCCAGAACGGCGAGGGCAGCAATCAAAATTGTGGAGAAATACTTTATTGTTTTCAGCGACATAATTACCACGCAACCAATAGCAAAAGACCCGAACAGACGCAGAGAGCAAAAATCGACAGATCCATCAATAAAGGGTGCCAGATTTCGCCGGAATAGATGTGCTCACGCAGCAGGCGATGGATGAAAAGCCAGAGGAGAAAGCCCAGCGCAAAGGCTTTAAACAGCGGCGGGAAGTAAACAGATGCGCCAATCACCATGTCTTGTAAGGGCATCCCTGTTGTATTGAGTGTGGAGGTCACAAGCAATCGTCCTTTGCGTCAGGCTACGTGTATACAGGTTTAGCAAAAACCGGTTCGACGCGCGCTTTTTTCGCGTAATGTCTGAAAAATATGTCTGTCAGTAACCAATTGCAGCAATACATTTGTTTTAGCAATACAATTGCTGCACACTATTCTAAAATCAGTATAATATCTTAGCAAGCTAATTATAAGGAGATGAAATTGGAATCGCCATTAGGTTCTGATCTGGCACGGTTGGTGCGCATTTGGCGTGCTTTGATAGACCACCGTCTTAAGCCTCTGGAATTGACGCAGACGCACTGGGTAACGCTGCATAATATTCATCAACTGCCACCGGATCAATCACAGATACAACTGGCAAAAGCGATTGGCATTGAACAGCCGTCACTGGTACGTACGCTGGATCAGCTCGAAGAAAAAGGGCTCATTTCACGTCAGACCTGTGTCAGCGATCGCCGTGCCAAGCGTATTAAACTCACGGAAAAGGCAGAGCCGCTAATTGCTGAAATGGAAGCGGTTATCAATAAAACGCGTGGTGAGATTCTGGAAGGGATTTCTGCACAGGAAATTGAGCTGCTGATTAAACTGATCACCCGACTTGAACACAATATTATTGAGCTCCAGTCGCACGATTAATATCATGAAACGTGTGGTCAGCACCTGACCACACGTTAATTCACTTAGCGCGGAGAGACGGTTACCTGACGACCGTTGCTGGCCAGCACGACACGCTGTCCTGCGGAGAAACGCGTATCGCCTTGTTTCTGAACAACCATGATGGTGTTGCCATCATCTTTACGGATTTCCAGCTCGACGCCCTGCGTTTTGTTCATCGCGCCCTGTACGCCTTGTCCAGCGACGCCACCGGCGACAGCACCGGCCGCAGTTGCCAGGGAACGACCTGTACCGCCACCGACAGTATTACCCAGGAAGCCGCCGAGAACAGCGCCGCCAATGGCGCCGATCACGTTTTCATTATCACCAGCCTGAATTTTTACCGGACGGACGTTTACAATCGTACCGTAGGTGACATTCTGTACCTGCTTTGCTTCTGAAGCGGTGTAGACATCGCCAGAAAGGCTGTCAGTGTTAGAACAACCTACCAGGGACAAGCCTGCCAGTGAAACGATCAGCACACGTTTAATCATCTAAAAATCTCCTGTTCACCATGAAACGCTACCCAAGCATCCCTCATGGTCAAATTATATGGCATATGTGCGTTTAAGGTCACATGTTCTGTCTTAACGATGCAGAAATCATAATAACAGCCTGGTTAACCAACTTTAAACGAACTATTCAGTGAATTTATTAAATCAGCACGGCGAGGGCGCTTTCGGGAAAACATGAATGAAGCGTAGCATTGACTGCGCGTTTATGATGGAGTGTTAGCGCAACGTTATGCTTAAAAAAGGAACACGTATGAAATCGGGCCGTTATATTGGCGTGATGTCCGGCACCAGCCTTGATGGTGTCGATGTTGTACTGGCGACGATAGATGACACGATGGTGGCTCAACAGGCGAGCCTCACCTGGCCGATGCCGGTATCCCTCAAACAGGCGATTCTCGATATCTGCCAGGGGCAATCCCTGACGCTTTCTCAGTTTGGTCAGCTTGATGTTCAACTGGGCAGGCTGTTCGCAGACGCAGTTAACGCGCTTCTGGCACAGGAAAAACGGCGTCCGCAGGAGATCGTCGCTATCGGCTGTCACGGGCAAACGGTGTGGCATGAACCCACCGGCGCTGCGCCGCATACGCTGCAGATTGGCGATAACAACCAGATTGTTGCCCGTACTGGTATCACGGTGGTCGGCGACTTCCGCCGTCGGGACATCGCGCTGGGCGGGCAGGGGGCGCCACTGGTGCCCGCATTTCATCAGGCACTGCTCGCGCATCCGACAGAGCGCAGAATGGTGCTCAACATTGGCGGCATTGCGAATCTGTCGCTGCTGATACCGGGGCAACCCGTTCGTGGATACGACACCGGGCCGGGCAATATGCTGATGGATGCCTGGATCTGGCGGCAGTGCGGTAAACCCTATGATAAAGATGCGCAATGGGCAAGCGGTGGAACGGTGATTATTCCCCTGCTGCAAAATATGCTCAGCGACCCCTGGTTCTCGCTACCCGCGCCGAAAAGTACCGGGCGGGAATACTTCAACTACGGCTGGATTGAACGCCAGTTGTCGGCATTCCCGGGAATTGCCCCTTGCGACGTGCAGGCGACGTTAACAGAACTGACAGCGGTTTCCATCTGCGAACAGGTGTTGCTGAGCGGAGGCTGTGAGCGTCTGATGGTTTGTGGCGGCGGCAGTCGTAATCCTTTGTTAATGACCCGACTGGCGAGACTGCTGCCGGGAACCGAAGTGACCACCACCGATGAGGCCGGGATAAGCGGCGACGACATGGAAGCGCTGGCGTTTGCCTGGCTGGCGTGGCGCACGCTGGCTGGACTTCCGGGCAATTTGCCCTCGGTGACCGGTGCCTCTGAAGCCAGCGTTTTGGGCGCTGTTTTTCCCGCCAACCCGCGAACTCAGAGTTAACTGAATTTTTCTTTCGTCTTCTGCCGTTACACTGTGGAGATTACGGAGGGGGGAATTCTCCCTCCCGGACCAGGAAAGTCTTCAGGATACGGCTATGAAAAAACTGTTACTCATCTGTTTCCCGCTTATGCTGTCCGGTTGCAGCGTCTACAACCAGTTTGTGGAACGCATGCAGACGGACACGCTGGAATACCAGTGTGATGAAAAACCGCTGACGGTAAAATTGAATAATACCCGTCAGGAGGTGAATTTCGTTTATGACAACAAACTGCTGAATCTGAAGCAGGGTATTTCGGCGTCAGGCGCGCGCTATACCGACGGAATCTATGTGTTCTGGTCGAAAGGCGACGGCGCGACCGTCTATAAACGTGACCGTATCGTACTGAATAACTGCCAGTTACAAAACCCGAAGCGTTGAGATTTCCAGCAGGGCGGCGCACAATAGCGCCACCCACTGACAATCCGTAGCGAACCCCATGTCTGATAACGACGAATTGCAGCAAATCGCGCATCTGCGCCGTGAATACACCAAAGGCGGTCTGCGCCGCCGCGATCTTCCCGCTGAGCCGTTAACGCTTTTCGAACGCTGGCTGGCTCAGGCATGTGACGCCAGACTGGCGGATCCCACCGCCATGGTCGTGGCGACCGTTGACGAAAATGGCCAACCGTATCAGCGTATTGTGTTACTGAAACACTACGATGAAAGAGGGCTGGTGTTCTACACCAACCTCGGCAGTCGTAAAGCGCATCAAATCGAAAAAAATCCGCGCATCAGCCTGTTGTTTCCCTGGCATATGCTGGAACGGCAGGTGATGGTGACAGGCAAAGCCGAACGCTTATCGACGCTGGAAGTGGTGAAGTACTTCCACAGCCGTCCGCGTGACAGCCAGATCGGCGCCTGGGTCTCGAAACAGTCCAGCCGCATTTCCGCGCGCGGGATCCTCGAAAGTAAATTCCTCGAATTAAAACAGAAATTCCAGCAAGGCGAAGTGCCGCTGCCCAGTTTCTGGGGTGGATTTCGCGTCAGCATTGAACAGATGGAGTTCTGGCAGGGCGGCGAACACCGACTGCATGACCGCTTTTTATACCAGCGTGAAAATAACGCATGGAAAATTGACCGTCTCGCGCCATAAACCCGGAAAATTGTTGTGTTAAGCGCTAGCGCTGTGTGCGCCAGCGCTTTATTCTATAGAACTTTCGCGTCTGGCGAAAAGTCGTGTACCGGCAAAGGTGCAGTCGTTTTATACATGGAGATTTTGATGGCAAGCAGTAACTTGATTAAACAATTGCAAGAGCGGGGGGCTGGTCGCCCAGGTGACGGACGAGGAAGCGTTAGCAGAGCGACTGGCGCAAGGCCCGATCGCGCTCTATTGCGGCTTCGACCCTACCGCTGACAGCTTGCATTTGGGGCATCTGGTTCCCTTGTTATGCCTGAAACGCTTCCAGCAGGCAGGTCACAAACCTGTGGCGCTGGTCGGTGGCGCGACCGGTCTGATTGGCGATCCGAGTTTTAAAGCTGCCGAGCGTAAACTGAACACCGAAGACACCGTTCAGGAGTGGGTAGACAAAATCCGTAAACAGGTTGCTCCGTTCCTGGATTTCGACTGCGGCGACAACTCCGCTATCGCGGCGAATAACTATGACTGGTTCGGCAACATGAACGTGCTGACCTTTCTGCGCGATATCGGTAAGCACTTCTCTGTAAACCAGATGATCAACAAAGAAGCGGTGAAGCAGCGTCTGAACCGTGACGATCAAGGGATCTCCTTCACCGAGTTCTCCTACAACCTGTTACAGGGTTATGACTTTGCCTGTCTGAATAAACTGCATGGCGTGGCGCTGCAAATCGGCGGTTCCGATCAATGGGGTAACATTACCTCCGGGATCGACCTGACGCGTCGCCTGCATCAGAATCAGGTCTTCGGTCTGACCGTTCCGTTGATCACCAAAGCGGATGGCACCAAGTTCGGGAAAACCGAAGGCGGTGCAGTATGGCTGGATCCGAAGAAAACCAGTCCGTACAAATTCTACCAGTTCTGGATCAACACGGCGGACGCCGACGTGTATCGCTTCCTGAAGTTCTTCACCTTCATGGACATTGAAGAGATCAATGCGCTGGAAGAAGAAGACAAGAACAGCGGTAAAGCGCCGCGTGCGCAGTACGTGCTGGCCGAACAGGTCACGCGTCTGGTGCATGGCGAAGAGGGCCTTATCGCGGCAAAACGCATCACCGAGAGCCTGTTCAACGGTACGCTGAGCGATTTGAGCGAAGCGGACTTCGAACAACTGGCGCAGGATGGTGTGCCGATGGTTGAGATGGAAAAAGGCGCAGACCTGATGCAGGCGCTGGTGGATTCCGAACTGCAACCGTCTCGTGGTCAGGCGCGTAAGACTATTGCGTCAAACGCGATCACCATTAACGGTGAAAAGCAGTCAGATCCGGAATACACCTTCGTCGAAGGCGATCGTCTGTATGGTCGCTACACGTTGCTGCGTCGCGGTAAGAAGAATTACTGTCTGGTGTGCTGGAAGTAATCGAAAGTCAGCAGGGGCGTGGGAAACCACGCCCCTTTCTATTTTCAGGGTTGTGGTAAGTAAAAAATGAAGAATATTCTCGCCATTCAGTCCCACGTTGTTTTTGGACATGCTGGCAACAGTGCCGCGGAGTTTCCGATGCGCCGCCTTGGTGCCAACGTCTGGCCCCTCAATACGGTTCAATTCTCTAATCACACACAGTACGGCAAATGGACCGGCTGCGTTATGCCGCCCTCGCATCTGACCGAGATTGTGCAGGGCATTGCCGATATCGACCAACTCAAGCGCTGCGATGCGGTGCTAAGCGGTTATCTGGGGTCAGCGGAGCAGGGCGAGCATATTCTGGGGATCGTGCGTCAGGTGAAAGCGGCTAATCCGGCGGCAAAATATTTCTGTGACCCGGTGATGGGACATCCGGAAAAGGGGTGCATTGTCGCGCCTGGCGTCGCTGAATTTCATGTTCGCCACGCGTTACCTGCCAGCGACATCATCGCCCCGAATCTGATTGAACTGGAAATTCTCTGTGAACACGCGGTGAACAGTGTGGATGAGGCGGTTGTCGCCGCCCGCGAGCTCATTGCACAGGGGCCGGAGATTGTGCTGGTCAAACACCTGGCGCGTGCGGGTTACAGTCAGGATCGTTTTGAAATGCTGCTGGTTACTGCCGATGACGCCTGGCACATCAGTCGGCCGCTGGTGGATTTCGGTGCCCGGCAACCGGTGGGCGTTGGTGATGTGACCAGTGGCTTGTTGCTGGTGAAGTTGCTGCAGGGCGCGACCATCCAGCAGGCGCTGGAGCATGTTACTGCGGCGGTGTATGAGATTATGATTGCCACCAAATCGATGCAGGAATATGAACTGCAGGTAGTGGCCGCACAGGATCGTATCGCTCAACCAGAGCATTACTTTAGCGCCACACAGCTCTGACTCTCTTGCCGGATGACGGCGTTTACCGCCGCCATCCGGTCTGATTCGTTTACTGTATTCCTTCCGCCTTCAGCGCAGCCGCAACGCCCGGACGTTCAGTCATTCGCTTCATATATGCCGCAATATGGTCTACTCCATCCATATTAAGTTTCACCGCATACGCCCAGCGCAGTACGGTGAAAAGATAGGCATCCGCGATAGTGAAACGCGAGCCACAAATCCATTGTCCCTCTTTGAGCGCGGCATCAACGTACTGCATTTTCTTCTCAAGAAGCGCACGAACGGTCGGTTTATACTCTTCTGGGGTGTCAGGGCGAAACAGCGGCGTGAAGCCTTTATGCAGTTCAGTCGCAATGTAGTTAAGCCATTCCAGCGTCTTATAGCGTGAAATGCTGCTCACGGGAGCCAATAACTGGCGGTCAGGAACGCTGTCGGCGAGATATTGCATAATTGCCACGCCTTCGGTCAGCAGCGTACCATCATCGAGCAGCAGGGCGGGAACCTGTCCTTTTGGGTTGACTGCGAAAAAATCATCGCCGTTTTCCAGGCGCTTCTTCATCAAATCCACGCCTTCCAGCGTGAAATCTTTTCCACTCTCGCGAAGGGTAATATGGGAAGCAAGAGAGCAGGCGCCTGGCTTGTAGAACAGTTTCATCGATAACTCCTTTCAACTGAGGTTTAACGTATCCTGGTTCGGGTTCAGGCAAAAAAAAGCCGCTAACGCAAAGTTAGCAGCTTCATTATGCGTTTCCCAGAAATTTACGCGGCAGCGGTTTTAGACGCTTCTTCGCGGGGTTCGTCGTCCTGAGTCATGCGGTTCAGTTTCGGCGCCGTCAGCAACATCAGAACAGCGATCACTGCGGTCGCCACGCCAATCTGCAGGAACACACGACCATACACTTCAAGAGACATCAGCGGGTCGGTTACGTTTTCCGGAACAGCCATCATGCTGGCGACATAACCACCAATGATGTTGGCGCCGGCAGTGGTCAGGAACCAGCTACCCATGATGAAGCCCATCAGACGTTGCGGAACCAGCTGTGCTACCATGGCCAGACCCAGACCGGAAATCATCAGCTCACCGATACTTTGCAGACCGTAGCAGATGATCAGCCAGTTAACGGAAACGATACCCGCATCGGTCGCGAATTTGGCACCCAGCGGCAGGATCAGGAACGCCCCTGAACAGAGCACCATACCAATGGCAAACTTCGTCGGCATTGGCAGGGTGTCACCCATCTTGTTATAGATAGCGGCGAGGATAGGGCTACCAATGATGATCCAGAACGGGTTCAGCGCCTGATACTGTTCAGGTTCGAACGCGATGCCAAGAATGGAGTGTTCAACGTTACGGATAGCGAAGAAGTTCAGCGATGTCGGCATCTGGCTGTACAGCACGAAGAAGATGATCGCTTCCAGCATCAGAATGAACGCCACAATCATTTTACGACGAGCCGCACCCTGCATAGAGAAGGCTTCTTTACCGAAGATAATCACAATACCCAGCGCGATGACCCCCCAGAACCATGCGGGCGATTTGCTGGTTGTGCAGCAGCCAGGTGGCGATCGCGATGAGTGCGACAACGCCGACGATGGTCAGCAGCAGGTTGCGGAAGTTGATCGGCTCGAAGTCAGGTTTAGAACCGTAGTTTTTCACCCAGCGCTGGCAGAACGCGAAGTTCACTACGGTTATCAGCATACCGACAACGCTCAACGCGAACGCGGTGCTCCAGCCGTAATGGGCGGCCAGCCACGGCGTTGCCAGCATAGAGAAGAATGAACCAATATTGACGGACATGTAGTACATCGTAAATGCACCATCAAGACGCGGGTCATCTTTTGCATAGCAGGTCGAGAGCAGCGAGGACGGGTTAGCTTTAAACAGACCATTACCCACGGCAATGGCGGCCATCCCCATATAAACGACGCCGGCGTCGTGCCCGGACCATGCCACCAGGGCATAACCAATGGCCAGTACCACCGCACCGAGCATAATGACGCGCTTGGTACCCAGAACTTTATCGCCTAACCAGCCACCAATGGCGACCAGACCGTAAACCAGGGCGCTAAAGGACGAGAAAAGAGTGATTGAATCCGCTTCAGACATACCCAGTTGTTTAACCAGGTAAACGGCCATAATTCCTTGTAAGCCGTAATAACCGAAACGCTCCCAGAGCTCAATCGAGAAGATGAGATAGAACGCCTTCGGTTGTTTGAAAGCGTTAAGACTGACGCTTTCCGTTGGTTTCTTGTTTGCAGTAGACACTTTAGCCTCTTTTTTTTACATCCCATATTAACGGGGGTGTTCTGTCACGTGATACCACTGGGTAGCCGTGAATTGTTATAGTGGGAGGGGGAAACGGCGAGTAATGTTCACTATCTTGCACTTTCAGACAAGTCTTTTGTAATAACCTGTTACATATCTCTCGCGTGGTGGATTCGACGGGGTTGATAAATGTTAGCCAGCGTTAAATTTCTCTAAATGCATAATGGCAGTTTTTTACGCTATCGTGAGGCCCTGAAAATCGCTGTATGGCGATATGTTCTGCTATTTCAGGTGTGATGCAGTGATAAAGGCCAGCATCTAAAAAATAGCCAGTGTAATGTTTTGTGTATAAAAACTGACTCATTGTCATTTGATTGTAGAATTAACCAAAATGAACACAAAATTTTACATGGGGTTATCACTATGATCGGGATCACAGTTGGATAGAAATTTTCGTTATTAAAAAAATGATTAACCTGAATAAGCGCTAATCACTAGGATTATTCATTTGTCTACGCCGGTGAGAGTGGAATCATTAACGGGCTGAGAGGAAAGAAGCAGAGGATAACAAAAAGTGATGGCGGGGCGGATGGGGTTGCCCCGACTGGTCAGATATCGACCTTCTCTTTGAACTCACAAAGATCTTCGATGATACAGGAGCCACAACGCGGTTTGCGGGCGATACAGGTGTAACGACCGTGCAGGATAAACCAGTGGTGGCAATCGACCTTAAACTCTGCGGGGACCACTTTCAGCAGTTTCTCTTCCACCTGCTCAACGTTCTTACCGGGCGCAAACTGGGTACGGTTACAGACGCGAAAGATATGCGTGTCGACGGCGATGGTGGGCCAGCCGAAGGCGGTATTCAACACGACGTTTGCCGTCTTGCGACCCACGCCTGGCAGAGCTTCAAGCGCAGCGCGATCTTCTGGCACCACGCCATGATGCTGCTCAAGCAGGATGCGGCAGGTCTTAATCACGTTTTCGGCTTTACTGTTAAACAGGCCAATCGTTTTGATATAGGACTTCACGCCCTCAACGCCGAGTTCCAGCATGGCGGCGGGGGGTGTTGGCAACCGGATAGAGTTTCGCCGTGGCCTTGTTCACGCTGACATCTGTCGCCTGCGCCGATAACAGTACGGCGATCAGCAGTTCAAAGGGCGAGCTGAAATTCAGTTCGGTCGTCGGATGCGGATTGTTCGCGCGTAATCGGGTTAAAATTTCTAACCGCTTTGCTTTATTCATGAGACATTCCCTGGTTCACCGGAGGGCAACTCCGTTGTGACAGACGCACTGGCGCGACGTTTTTTCATCTTCTCATCAATGAGAAATTTTACCGCCAGCATGAGTCCCAGGCCAATAAAGGCGCCGGGTGGCAACATTGCCAGCAGGAAAGGAGAGTCGGTGTGGAAAATTTCCACGCGCAGAACCTTCGCCCAGTTACCCAGCAGCCCATCCGCGCCGTCAAACAAGGTTCCGTTGCCGATGATCTCACGCAGAGAGCCCAGCACAAACATAGCGCCGGTTGCGCCCATCCCGATGGAAAACCCGTCGAGCGCAGAGAGCGCCGGACCCTTTTTAGCGGCGAAGGCTTCAGCACGTCCCACCACGATGCAGTTGGTGACGATGAGTGGAATAAAAATCCCCAGCGACTGATAGAGGCCAAAGGCATAGGCGTTAATCAGCATCTGTACCACACTGACGACCGACGCGATAATCATTACATAAATTGGGATACGAATTTCTGCCGGCGTCCAGCGACGTAATGTCGAGACCGCCAGGTTAGTCAGGGTCAACACCAGCGTGGTGGCAAGACCCAGACCCAACGCATTGGTCGCCGTAGAGGTTACCGCCAGCAGAGGGCACAGCCCCAACAGTTGCACCAGCGCCGAGTTGTTTTTCCACAATCCCTGAACGATGACGTCTTTTATTTCGCTCATGGCTTATTCTCCACAGGCCGGAAGTTGAGAAAGTTGCGCCGGTAGCGTTCGGGCATATAGCCCTGCACGCTTGACGGCATTCACCACCGCACGCGGCGTGATTGTCGCGCCGGTGAACTGGTCAAAATCGCCGCCGTCTTTTTTCACCGCCCAGTGACTGTCATTATCACCCTGAATCTTTTTTACCGCTGAAACCGGTGATCCAGTCAGACAGTCGCCGTTCAATTTTATCGCCCAGACCCGGCGTTTCATGGTGTTCCGTCACGCGGGTGCCCAATACCGTGCCGCTGAAATCGGCACCAACCAGCAACTGGATAGCGCCGGAATAGCCATCCGGCGCTGTCGTTTCAAGTACGGCCGCCACGGGCGTACCGTCCTGCTCAGCAATATAGACGCGGTGATCGCCTTTACCCAACGCGGGCGCACTCACCACGAAGCAACGATCCTGCAAACGGTTATTGTAGCGATTGGCCGGCAGGACCTGATCAAACAGCGCTTTTTGTTGAATGGCTGCCTGCTCATCAATGGTGGTTTTAGTCATCAGGTTAATGGCGGCGGTCAGTCCGGTCGATCCTGCCGCAAACAGCGCCAGGGTGATGCCATGTTTACGAATCGTTTTCAGCATGGATTATCCTTTGCGGTGTCCGTACACGCGAGGACGCGTGTAGTAGTCAATCAGCGGGACCGTAATATTGGCCAGCAGCACGGCAAAAGCCACGCCATCCGGATAGCCGCCGAAGCTGCGGATTAACCATACCAACAAGCCCGCCAGCGCGCCGAACACCAGACGACCGCGATTGGTCGTCGAGGCCGTCACCGGATCGGTCAAAATAAAGAAGGCGCCGAGCATCGTCGCGCCCGAGAGCAAGTGAATTTGCGGGGAAGCAAGCGCATCAGGCGCAAACAGCCAGCCCAGCGTCGCACAGACGCCCAATGAGAGCAGGAAGCTTACCGGAATATGCCAGCGAATGGCTTTTTGCTGTAGCAGGAAAACACCGCCCGCCAGCCAGGCCAGGTTGACCCATTGCCAGCCCGCACCGGCAAAGATGCCGCTATAAATGGGGTATTGCATGATCTGCGCAACGGAATGACCTGCATGAAGGGACGTCTTGAATGTATCCAGCGGTGTCGCCTGGCTTACCCCGTCAATCCCCATGCGTAATGTGTTCATGTCACCGCCGCTTACCGTGTGGCCGGTAAAAATGACCTGCAAAGCGTCAATCAGACCAGGCGTGTTTGCGGCAATCTCATGCGGTGGCAGCCAGCTTGTCATCTGAACAGGGAAGGAGATCAGCAGCACCACATAGCCAATCATCGCCGGGTTGAACGGGTTTTGTCCCAGACCGCCATATAACTGCTTGGCAATGACCACGGCGAATACCGTACCGAGGATAACCACCCACCACGGTGCGAGCGGGGGGAATACTGACGGCAAGCAGCAGACCGGTCAGCAGCGCGGAGTTGTCTTTTAAAATTGTCAGCACCGGTTGCTTACGTAATCTGAGCACGGCGGCTTCCGCCAGCAGCGCACTGGCGCAGGCGAGGATGATCTGAAACAGCGTTCCCCAGCCGAAAAACCACCCTTGCACAGCAATGCCCGGCACCGCGGCCACTAAGACCAGCAGCATAATGCGCGAGGTTTGACGCTGATTATGCGTATAGGGAGAGCTTGCGATTCTGAATACCATTTATTCCTCGTTAACAACCTGCTGCAGAGCGTCTTTTTTTAGCTTTAGCGCGTGCGATAGCGGCGGCAATGGCGGCTTTGCGCGGATCCACGGGTTCAGCCGGTGTGGCGGGTTCACTGCTGGCCTGCTGTTCCAGTTTACGCGCTTTGGCGCGGGCGATAGCGGCTTCGACAGCGGCTTTTCGCGGATCCACGGGTTCAGCCGGTGCGACGGGTTCACTGCTGGCCTGCTGCTCCTGTTTACGCGCTTTCGCACGGGCGATAGCGGCCTCGACAGCAGCTTTGCGCGGATCCACCGGTGCGGCGGGTTCACTGCTGGCCTGCTGTTCCTGTTTACGCGCTTTCGCACGAGCGATAGCGGCTTCGACAGCAGCTTTGCGCGGATCGGCGTCAACCGCGGTTGTATTCTCTGTCTGTTTTGCCCGGGCCAGCGCTTTACGCGCTTCGCGAGCGGCAATCACCGCGCTATTGTCTGGTTTTTCACCGGCTTTGATCATCACCGGTTGCGTCGCCTGCGCCTGTTTCTCTTTGACGCGAGCCAGGGCGGCGGCAATGGCATCCTGATCTTTTGCCGCAGGTTGTACGGCCGCTTTTTTTATGACGTTCCAGACGCGCCGCTTTTTCCCGCTCCAGACGAGCCTGCCGCGCTTCGAAACGCGCTTTAGCCTCTGCTGCGCGTTTCTCTTCCTGGCTTATTGCATTAAGTTCGGCTTTTTCCTGACGGAAATATTGCACCAGGGGAATATTACTTGGGCAGACCCAGGCGCAGGCACCGCACTCAATGCAGTCGGCAATATTGTGCGCCGTGGCTTTGTCATGCTGCTGTCCCTTACTGAACCAGTAAAGCTGCTGGGGCAAAAGATCGGCCGGGCAGGCGTCGGCACAGGCGCTACACCGAATGCAGCCTTTCTCTTCCTGAGGTTCACCCATCTCTGTCGCTGACGGCGCCAGCAAACAGTTGGTGATCTTTACTACCGGCACATCGAGCCAGGGCAGGGTGAAGCCCATCAGCGGACCGCCCATAATCACCATCTGATCGGCAGACGGGCAGAAACCGGCATCATTTAACAGATGTTTCACCGGCGTCCCGAGTCTTGCCCAGACGTTGCCCGGACGACTGACCGCCTCACCGGTGAGGGTCACAACGCGCTCGGTAATCGGTTCGCCGTCAACGATGGCGCGTTTCACCGCATACGCTGTGCCAACGTTTTGCATCAGCACGCCGATGTCGGAGGACCGACCGCCGTGCGGAACCTGCTTACCGGTCAGGATTTGGGTCAGTTGTTTTGCGCCGCCCGACGGATATTTCGTCGGGATCACCCGCAGCGCAATGTCCTGCGCGTCGGCCAGCACCGCACGCAGCATTGAGATCGCCTGCGGTTTGTTATCTTCTATACCGATGAGGACTTCACGCGGTTGCAGAATATGCGCCAGGATGCGGATACCCTCAACGACCTGCGCCGCGCAATCCTGCATCAGACGATCGTCGGCGGTGATATAGGGTTCACATTCCGCCGCGTTAATGATCAACGTTTCAATTTTGTCGCCGCCACCCTGCAATTTATTGCCGGTTGGAAAGCCAGCGCCGCCGAGACCCGCCACGCCAAACTGGTGAATGCGGGTAATGAGTTCTTCACGGGTACGGGCGCGGTAATCCTGCCAGCCGTCACGTTCAGTCCAGCGGTCTTCGCCGTCAGCATCGATGATCACGCTCAGCTCGGCTAATGCCGAAGGATGGGCCGTTGAGTGGGGAGCAATCGCGACGACCGTCCCGGAAGTCGGCGCATGAACAGGGAGCATTCTTCCCCAGCCACGGGTTAACGGCTGTCCGCGCAAAACGTGTTGTCCTGCGGCGACGCACAGTTCACCTTCGGCACCGATATGTTGTTTGAGCGGAATCACAAAGCGCTGCGCGAGGGGAACCTGACGCAACGGCGTACCGTTTGACTGGGTTTTCATTTCCGGCGGATGGATACCACCGTTGAAATCCCAGATCTTATCTTTTCTGAAAGCAGAGAATAACTTAAGCATGTTGTTCCACGGGGATATTACGCACGGGGATCGTGTTCAAATCCCACTTCCAGCTGTCAGGTGTTTCGGCGACCGGGCGCAGTTCAATGCAGTGAGTCGGGCAGGGGTCAACACACAGATTGCAGCCCGTGCACAGCTCGCTCATCACTGTGTGCATTGCGCGCGTTGCGCCAATAATGGCGTCCACCGGGCACGCCTGAATACATTTTGTGCAGCCGATACAGTTGGCTTCATCAATCACCGCCAGCATGCGGACCGGCGCAAGTTCTTGCTCACCGCCATCAATCGGCTGGGGGTCCACGTTGAGCAATTCCGCAATTTTGAGCATGACGGCTTCGCCACCAGGCGCACAGCGGTTAATTTTTTCACCCTGACTACCAATCGCCTCCGCATAGGGGCGACAGCCAGGATAACCGCATTGTGCACACTGACTCTGCGGCAGAATTTCGTCAATTTTTTCAACAACAGGATCATCCTCCACCGCGTAACGGCGGGAGGCGTAACCCAGGATAGCGCCGAACACCAGGCCCAGCAGGCTCACGGCGGCAACGGCAATCCAGATAGCATTCATTACAACTTCACCAAACCACTAAAGCCCATAAAGGCCAGAGACATTAACCCGGCGGTAATCAGCGCAATGGCGTTACCACGAAAAGGAGCAGGAACATCCGCGACGGCAAGACGCTCGCGGATCGCCGCAAACAGCACCATCACCAGCGAGAAGCCGACAGCGGCGGAAAAACCGTACAGCGCCGACTGTAAAAAATTATGACCGAGATTGATATTCAGCAGCGCCACGCCGAGAACCGCACAGTTGGTGGTGATCAGCGGTAAAAAAGATCCCCAACAGGCGATAGAGCGCCGGGCTGGTTTTACGCACCACCATTTCAGTAAATTGCACCACGACCGCGATAACCAGAATAAAGGCCAGCGTGCGCAGATAAATAAGATCGAGCGGAATCAGGATCCAGGTGTCAATCAACCAGGCGCAGATTGAGGCCAGCGTCATCACAAATGTGGTCGCAAGCCCCATTCCCATCGCGGTTTCCAGTTTTTTGGAAACGCCCATAAAGGGACAAAGGCCCAGAAACTTAACCAGTACAAAGTTATTGACCAGTACAGTTCCGACAAACAGCAGCAGGTAATCAGTCATTTTTCGGCCTGAAATAAAAAAGCCGCCTATTATCTGACAATCTACAGCAGGCGACAACAGGTTAACTGTAGGGTTATTACGGGTTCACAAAGGTGCTTTTCACACGCGTCGAGCGCTTGAAATAGGGCACCAGGAGCGCCGCAGCCAGCAAAGGGAAAATCAGCTGACGCACCGCTAACGCATCGGGTACAGGCGAAAAGGCGAACGCTTTGACCGCCAGCAAAACCGAGACGAGTAGCCAGATAATATAGTGTTTGGGCACACTGCGTCTGCGCTTGAAGAACGCAATCGTCAGCCACAGGGTGTAATACCACATGGCGATCGCGGTGAGAAAAGAGACGCCCCACAACAGCAGATTGCCGGTACTTTGCTCGGCCAGCATCGCAAACGTTTTGGGCGAGGCGAGAGCAGTGGCATACAGAAACAGGGCCAGCGTTGCGCTCAACAAGGCGACTAAAAGCCAGGCCAGTGGGCCCAGTAACCAACCGCCAATGCGCTGTGCCGGTGTTGTGGTCATAAAATCTCCGGAATTGCCAGACGTACCGTTCTTTTTGGGGCAATTATTATAAAGCTTTTACCGGCAAGCGCTACTTTCTTATTGCACGTAGTGCCAGACGGATTTCGGTACCTGGCCGACATCAAAAAAGGCGACCGCCGGAGACCAGTTCTGCGCGGCGGTGATCGGCTGCGCGATACATATTGATAATGTCACGATCGTCGGTCAGGGTGTAGTGCAAATGGTCAAACAGTTTTTCCAGGCTTTCCAGTGAGCTAATTTTGCGAAATTTTAATAAATAATCCTGAACAGTCATAAACAGGGATCCCTATTATAAAAATAAAGCTTACGTGTGGTGAACGAAAATAAACCTTCGGTGATGAAAACCGACAGGTAAATGCAAATAAGTATTTTCTAAAATGGTGTTTGACGTGTCAGACGACATCAGAACGAAGGGTAACGTGCTTCGCCATGACTGGCAACATGCGCAGGCCCAGGAAGGCGCACAATCGGCTTTTTCAGATAATTTTACCGCTTTTTCTTACACTCAACAGGAAAAAAAACTCGCCAGGCGACAAACGCCGCCTGGCTTGTTATTTCTGCTGCACTGCGGCGGTGGGTTCAGGGGGGCTGATAGTTATCAATATGATTAGCGACGCCCAGGAGGACCACGGAGACCGCAAGAACCACCCAACCTGTTAATTCAATAAGACGATCGATGACTGACGACATTTGCGTTGATTTATCCTTAAATACAGGTTGCAGATGTTACTCAGCAATAATTTTTCCGGCAAGTGTTTTGGGAACGATTTCAGTGACTTTATAATGGCAAAATGCGCGAAAGTGACATTTATTTGACTTAAGTTAATTAACGGCCTTTTTCGCTGCGGGGTGATTAAACTATTGTGAGTGGTTCATGGATAGTGTGAAATAGTTGCAGACTGAAACGAGAGGCATAGATATGAGTGACAACATCCGTGTAGGACTGATTGGCTACGGATACGCCAGTAAAACCTTCCATGCTCCCCTGATTGACGGCACGCCGGGACTGGAACTGGCGGTAATATCCAGTAGCGATGCAGCGAAAGTGAAGGCGGACTGGCCTTCCGTGACCGTTGTCTCTGAGCCGAAGCATCTGTTTAACGACCCTAATATTGATCTCATTGTTATTCCCACGCCTAACGATACCCACTTCCCGTTGGCCAAAGCAGCACTGGAAGCGGGTAAACATGTCGTCGTGGATAAACCTTTTACCGTGACACTGTCACAAGCGCGTGAGCTGGATGCGCTGGCGCGCAGCCTGGGGCGGGTGCTCTCTGTTTTTCACAATCGTCGCTGGGACAGTGACTTTTTTGACCCTGAAAGCGATGCTCGCAGAAGGTGTATTGGGTGAGGTCGCCTATTTTGAATCCCATTTCGACCGTTTTCGCCCGCAGGTACGCGATCGCTGGCGTGAACAAGGGGGGACCGGGAAGCGGTATCTGGTACGATTTAGCGCCGCATCTCCTTGACCAGGCGATCAATTTGTTCGGTCTGCCGGTCAGTATGACGGTGGATTTAGCCCAGTTGCGACCCGGCGCTCAGTCAACCGACTACTTCCATGCCACGCTTTCCTACCCGCAGCGCCGGGTTATCTTGCACGGAACGATGCTGGCGGCGGCGGAATCTGCTCGTTACATCGTACATGGTTCGCGCGGCAGCTACGTGAAGTACGGTCTGGATCCGCAGGAAGAGCGCCTGAAAAATGGCGAACGCTTGCCGCAGGAAGACTGGGGCTATGATATGCGTGATGGCATTGTCACACGCGTTGAAGGCGAAACGCGGGTAGAAGAGACCTGGCTGACCGTGCCGGGAAATTATCCCGCGTATTATGCCGGGATCCGTGATGCGTTGAACGGTAACGGTGAAAACCCGGTGCCGGCGAGCCAGGCCATCCAGATTATGGAACTGATTGAACTGGGAATTGAGTCGGCGAAACATCGTTCGACATTATGTCTTGCCTGATGTCAGAAAAACCCGATGAAGTTCATCGGGTCTCCTTTCTTTATGCGGCCGCGACTTTTTCACGCAGCGCCTGTTTATCCGCCGCGCTCAGGAAGGCGCTTTCCAGCCCGTTAATCTGCGCCTGGCGAATCTGCTCGCGGCTCAGTCCTGCTGCCGGCGCCGCGACCGTATACTCATGAATAATATCCACGCCCTGGACGGCCGGGTCGTCTGTGTTCAGGCTGGCGATGACGCCATGTTCCAGGAATGTTTTCAGCGGATGGGCGGACAGCGACGCCACGGTGCTGGTCTGAATATTTGACGTCAGACAGGATTCGATCCCGATACGCTGTTCCGCGAGGAAATCCATCAGCGCCGGATCCTCAACCGCTTTCACGCCGTGACCGATGCGCTCTGCACCCAGTTCGCGAATGGCCTGCCAGATGCTTTCCGGACCGGCGGCTTCACCGGCGTGCACCGTAATATGCCAGCCCGCGTCACGCGCGCGGTTGAAATGGGACAGGAACAGGCTGCCCGGGAAACCCAGTTCATCACCGGCGAGGTCGAGCGCGGTGATCCGATCGCGATGCGCCAGTAGCGCGTCGAGTTCCTGCAGGCAGGCGGCTTCGCCGAAGGTCCGGCTCATGATGCCGATCAGTTGTGCCTGCACGCCAAAGGTTTTGCAGCCTTCACGCACACCGGCAATAACGGCTTCCACCACGCCCGCGACCGGCAGTTGATGCGTCATCGCCATATAACCCGGCGAAAAACGCAGTTCAACGTAGTGCAGACCATTGCGTGCAGCATCTTCAATATTTTCAAATGCCACGCGGCGGCAGGCGTCGAGAGAGGCTAAGACTTTAACGCCCCAGTCCAGTTTCGACAGAAAGCTCACGAGATCGGGTTCCGTTGCCGTAACCTGCACATGCGGGATCAACGCGTCAAGGGTTTGTGCGGGGGAGAGGTAAATTGAACTGGCGGCCTAGATCCAGAATGGTTTGTGCCCGGATGTTACCATCAAGGTGGCGATGAATATCAGTTAACGGCAGGGAAGTATCAATCATGGTCGCACTCTTTATTCGTATGTAAAAGTGCGCGCTATTATAAAAACAAAAGCAGGGGAAAAGCTATGTTGCGCAATGATTAATTCCATTGCGCAACGTTCGGTCAGCGTACTGAACGGATCGCGTTAATTAATCCATTCACGCCTTTTTCCAGCTTTGAACGGGGACATCCGGCATTCAGACGTACAAAACCGCGTCCTTCATCGCCGTAGGTATCGCCCGGCATAATGGCGACTTTTTCCTGTTGGATCAGCGCATTTTGCAATGCCTTATCGTCAATGTTCAATGCGCGCAGATCGATCCAGGCCAGATAGGTTGCCTGCGGTATCTGCCAGTTGAGTTCAGGAAACGCGTGGTTCAACGAATCCGCAATGTAGCGCAGATTCTCCCTGAGATACTCCCGCAGCGCATCCAGCCACGCCGCGCCCTGTTCGTAAGCGGCAATATGCGCGGTCAGCGCCAGTACGGCGGGAGAGGACAGGCCATCGCGGCCTTTTAACGCATTGAGATACGCATCGCGACTGTCTGCGTCTTCGATCAGCCCCCAGGCGCCGGTCAGTGCCGGAATATTGAAGCTCTTGGAGGCGGAGGTGAACAACGCCCAGTTGCCACGTGCCACGTTGCTCCAGGGAATATGCGCCTGTTCGCTCCAGACCATATCCATATGGATTTCATCGGAAATAACCCGTACGCCGTGGCGCTCACAAAGCGCTGCCATCGTGTCCAGTTCTGCACGTGTCCAGACTTTGCCGGTCGGGTTATGTGGGCTGCACAGCAGCAGGATCTTGCTTTCCGGGCGTGCCAGCGCCGCTTCCAGTTTGTCCATGTCGCAATGCCAGTCTCCATCTCGCTGTTCCAGCGCCACCGGGATAGCACGGCGCTGATTGCCATCGATGGCTTTATAAAATGCGTCATAGGCCGGAGTATGGAGGACCACGCCGTCACCAGCAGCAGACCACTGACGGATAAGCTGTGACACCATATAGATCACGGAAGGACCATACACCAGCGATCCGGTATCGATGCGCGTATTGTGACGTTGTGCAAGCCAGTGGGCGACCGCGCCGAGAAATTCGTCGTTTTTCCAGCGACTGTATCCGAGCACGCCATGAGCGAGGCGCTTATTCAGCGCCTCCAGGATGCAGGGAGCCGTCGCGAAATCCATATCAGAGATGGTAAACGGCAGCAGGTCGGCAGTGCCGAAGCGATCGGCTACGTAATCCCATTGCGTGCACCACGTACCGTGACGATCAACGACCTTTGAAAAATCAAACATGCTCGCGTCCTTATGCCTGAACGGTGTTCATCAGGCCTGCCATTTCGTCTTTAACCGACTGGACCTGAGGGCCAATCACTACCTGAAGATTATGCTGATTCAACTGTACGACACCAATCGCACGGTTGTCTTTCAGCGCCTGCACATCGACCCGCGACATATCCTTAACAGAAAGACGCAGGCGGGTAATACAGTTATCAAGGCTGACGATATTATCCGCACCACCCAACGCGGCCAGAATGGCTGGCACGTTATAACCTGATTTACCCGGCGTACCGGCAACGACTTTTTCAATAGAACTGGCGACTTCACTGTCGCGACCCGGCGTTTTGAGATTAAAGCGTGTAATCGCGAAACGGAAGATGGCGTAATACACCACGAACCACACCGCCGCCACAACCGGTACGAGATACCATTTCGTCGACAAGCCGTGCAGGATACCGAACACCACGAAGTCAATAATATTGCCGTCGGTGTTGCCGATAGTCACGCCCAGAACTGACATGATGGTAAAGCCGAGGCCAGTCAGCAATGCGTGAATGACATACAATACCGGAGCGACAAACAGGAACAGGAATTCCAGCGGTTCCGTGGTCCCGCCAACGACGCAGGCGATCAGCCCAGAAATCAGCAGTCCTTTGATTTTATGACGATTTTCAGGGCGCGCGCAGTGATACATCGCTAACGCCGCACCGGGCAAACCACCCAGAAACGCGGGCATTTTACCCTGCGACAGGAAGCGGGTGGCGCTTTCTGAGAAGCCCTGAGTGGTCGGGCAACTCAGTTGCGCCTGGAAAATGGTTAATGCACCGCTTACCGTATGACCACACACTTCTTGTGTACCGCCAGCATCGGTAAAGCGAATCAGGGCGACCAGAATATGGTGCAAACCAAACGGCAGCAGCAGGCGTTCGCCCGTACCAAACAACATCGGACCAAAATCACCCGCGCTGTTGATCATATGACCCAGGCCGCTGATACCCATCGCGAAAACCGGCCACACCAGAGGGATCACCAGACCGACCAGACCCATCACCACCGAGGAGACGATCGGGACAAAGCGGGTGCCACCGAAAAAGGCCAGCGCATCCGGCAGACGGATGTTATGGAAACGCTCGTGCAGCATCCAGACGATGATGCCGGCGATCACAGCGCCAAGGATCCCGGTGTCGATAGACTGAATGCCGAGGATATTCTGGATGTTATTGGCTTTCAGAACCGCCGCATCGGTGGTGGGCAGGATACCTTTTGCGGTCAGCCAGAAGTTGACCGCCAGGTTCATCACCGCGTAACCCACAAAACCGGCGAACGCTGCCACGCCTTTGTTTTCGCGCGCCAGCCCGAGCGGGATAGCGATACAGAACATCACTGGCAGGAAGCTAAAAGCAAAGGAGCCGACTTTACTCATCCAGATAAAGATGGCCTGAAGCACCGGATTTCCCAGCGCCGGGAGCAGGGTTACTACATCGTGACTGCTTAACGAACTGCCGATCCCGAGCATAATCCCGCAAAACGAAAGCAGCGCCACGGGCAGCATGAACGTTTTCCCTAACTGCTGGAAAAATTCCCACAGCGTAATTTTTGGTGTTGTTTTCGCCGTCATCTAACGACTCCTTGTGCAAATCCATGGGTAATGAGAAAATTTGAGCAAGAAGATAAAACGTTTTACCCAATTTTAGTGCGGCAGAAATCACATTATCGACGGATGATAGCGCGTATAAATATAAGTTATAGGTAAAACGTTTTATCTGTCACATTCTCAGGGAGTCTGGCGTTTTTATGGCTATAGCCAAAAAAAATTACTATCCATGATGTCGCTCATGCGGCAGGCGTCTCCGTCAGTACGGTTTCACTGGTGCTCAGCGGAAAGGGGCGCATTTCAACCGCCACCGGCGAACGGGTCAACGCGGCAATAGAAGAACTGGGCTTTGTGCGTAATCGTCAGGCCTCAGCGCTACGGGGCGGACAGAGCGGCGTGATTGGGCTGATTGTCCGCGATCTCTCGGCACAGTTCTATGCGGAACTGACGGCGGGGTTAACGGAAGCGCTGGAAGCACAGGGCCGGATGGTATTTTTGCTGCACGGCGGTCAGGATGGTGAGCAACTGGCGCAGCGCTTTTCCATGTTGCTGAATCAGGGCGTTGACGGCGTGGTGATTGCCGGAGCGGCAGGCAGTAGCGACGACCTGCGCGTGATGGCGGAAGAAAAGGGCATTCCGGTCGTTTTTGCCTCGCGGGCCAGCTATCTGGACGACGTGGATACCGTGCGTCCGGACAATATGCAGGCTGCGCAACTGTTGACGGAGCATCTGATTCGTCACGGTCATCAGCGTATCGCCTGGCTGGGAGGACAGAGCTCTTCCCTGACCCGTGCGGAACGTGTCGGCGGCTACTGCGCGACGCTGTTGAAATTCGGTTTACCGTTTCACAGTGAGTGGGTGATGGAATGCGCCTCCAGCCAGAAGCAGGCCGCCGAGGCAATAGGCGCGCTACTCGGCCGAAATCCTACCATCAGCGCCGTGGTGTGTTACAACGAAACCATTGCGATGGGGGCGTGGTTTGGCCTGATGCGTGCAGGACGGCAGAGTGGTGAAGTGGGGGTTGATCGCTACTTTGAACAACAGGTCTCATTAGGCGCTTTTGCTGACGTGACGGAAAGCGCACTGGACGATCTGCCGATTGTCTGGGCAACAATGCCGGCGCGGGAAATGGGGTACAGCCTGGCGGAGCGGATCCTGCAACGTGTTGCGAACGAAGAGAATCACTCCCGCACGCAAACCTTATCAGCACGACTGGTGGTGCAAAAATAACCCCCCCTCATGGAGGGGGGGGCGCATTACTGCTGCGGCAGAACCATGCCGAACATACCAACAAACTCATCCAGCGGCATTTTCTTACCGTTTAAGGTCACCTGACCGTTGGCGTACTGCAGGCTGGTGCCAATGGTGTTGTCCTCAAGCGTTGTGATACGGAACATCTGTCCCATCGCCGCCAGACCATTCACCTGCTGGTTGGCCAGCTTAGCGGCTTCATCCTGTTGATAGCCTTCCAGTTTCGCCACCTGCGTCATAAATTCAACCGCCATGTCCACCGGAATGGAGAGCTTACCGTCGAGCGATTTCACCGAACGGTCGACTTCGTCGGCCAGCGTCTGCGGCTCGCCCTGCGCGGTGGACGGATCCTTCAGGAACAGGGATAAATTCAGCGCTGTTTCGCCCTTCGCGTTTTTCCAGCTCAACGGCGCAATGGTAATGACCGGTTCGCCTTTCATGAGCAGCGGCAGGGAGCCGAAGAAAGCTTCGGTCACTTTTTGCTGATACAATTCCGGGTTGTCCGCCACTTCTGGCTGCGACAACAGCGCCTGGGTCTGGGCGTTATACTGCTGGCTGAACTGATGCCAGGCCGCACCGTCAATCTGACCAACCTTCAACGTCAGCTTGCCGCTTCCCAGATCCTGATTCTGAACCTTCAGGCTGTTCAGGACGTAATCGAGTTGGCTGTTGATGGTTTTACCGTCATTTACGAGATCGGTTTTACCGCTGATCTCCATGCCTTCCAGTAACGCCATCTCTTTACCTTCGACGGCGATCGCCATTTTGCCAATCGTGACTTTCTGATCGCCGACGCGCTCACCAAAGCTGGCTAACGTGCTGGAGCCTTCCGTTTTCAGGTCGTTAAAGGAGACCTGAACTTTCTGATCGTACTCATTCACCGCATCGACCAGACCGCTCTTCGCTTCACCGGAAAGGGAAACCACTTTGCCTTCTTTATCGGCATTGAAGATAAATTCGCCGCCGCTGAACGCGACTTTCTCTGCCCCATTTTGGTAGTTCAGCGGTTTTAGCGACAGTGCAGAACGGGTATCTCCGCTGTAGCTAATACGCGAGTTGACCTCAAACGGCGTTTCACCTTTCGCCATCTCAAACAGCGGTTTGCTGACGTCATTGTTCACCAGGGTGGTTTTCACCGAGGCCATCGCCGGCAGGAGATTAAAGGTTTTCAGCTGAGCAAACGGGAAGGGACCATGATCGACCGATTCGTCAAACACCACACTCTGACCGGCTTTCAGCCACGGATTCTCTTTTCCGGCAACCGGTTTAAGCACCAGCTGCAACTGGCTGCTGAAGATGCCGCGCTGATAGTTCTGATAAGCGAGTTCCACGTTTGCTTCCGGCGCGGTGAGTTTAATCTGCGCGTTGGCCTGGCTTACCATTTCAGCAAGATGGGTTTCCAGCTTTTTTACCTGTATACCATGCACCGCCCGTCCAGACGACGCCGAGTGCGACAATCACACCTGCAGCTACCAGCGATTTCTTCATATTGTTTGTCCATAAAATGAAGCCAGGCGGTAAGAACCGCCTGGCAAAGTCATAAGCCGTTTACAAGCTTAGCAAGAGTGACTAAAAAATTCAGTAAGTTGCTAGAGTTTGTTGTAAACCCGCGCCACACGGCCGACACCGCTGACGCTCACCGGCGACTCTTCGGCGCTAATGAACGCTGATTCACCCGGTTTTAGCACCAGACGCTGCTCGCCTTTGCTCAGGATAGCTTCGCCCTCGACACAGAAGAGTATCGCGGCGCTTTGCTGGTCAATCGTGGTTTCTTGTGCAGACAGGTCGTGCAGGGAAAATGCGAAATCATCGACCGGAATGGGAAAATCGAGTTCCGCGCCGTTTTTCACCGGTGTGGTCAACAACTGATTTGCCGGTTTCGCTTCGAACTTCACGTTGGCGACCAGTTCCGGGATGTCGATGTATTTCGGCGTCAGCCCCGCACGCAGCACGTTATCGGAGTTCGCCATCACTTCCAGCGCCACGCCCTGCAGATATGCATGCGGCGTTTCGGCGAACAGGAACATCGCTTCACCCGGGTTCAGCTTCACGACGTTCAGCAGCAGAGGAGAGAAGAGGCCGCTGTCGTCCGGGTAAAACGCCGCGATAAGACGGATAGTCTGCCACGGCTCGCCTTGTTGGGTTTCCAGCGCTGCTTTCAGAATTGCCAGCGCACGGGATTTTTCCTCGCCCTGCATATTCAGCAGACCTGCAAACAGCTGGCTCAGACGCTCAGCGTTGGGTTGCTCAAGGAAATGAGCGATGGCGGTGTGCGCGCCAGCTACCGGTTGCAACAGTGAAACGATCTCAGAAAACTCGCGAAACGCGTTCATAGCAAGGAACGGCGTCAGCGCAAAAACCAGTTCCGGCTTATGATTGGGATCTTTGTAATTGCGTTCTGCGGCATCCATCGGGATACCGGCGGCGTTTTCTTTAGCAAAGCCAATTTCAGAATTACGCTTGTTCGGGTGCACCTGAATGGACAGCGGTTGTGCGGCGCACAGCACTTTAAACAGGAACGGCAATTCGCCGAAGCGCTTTGCCACGGCATCGCCGAGCAGCGCGGATTGATTCCCGTCAATCACGTCTCGCAACGAGACGACCTGGCCGCTGGCGTCTTCCACTTTTGAACTGCTTTTTGGGTGCGCGCCCATCCACAATTCTGCCATGGGTAACTGTTGCGGATTCGCCTGACCATAGAGTTCCGTTAGCGCCGTTTTACTTCCCCAGGCGTAGTTCTGCACGGAGTTGATGAGTTTTTGCATGTTCAATGCCCTGTTTTAATATGGAATTTGGTGGAACTTAATTCGGTTATTAAAGCAAGAAACCTGCGGGAAGTAACCTCCGGGTGCAAAAAGTCGTACTTGTCTCAGTTTTTGTTAAAAAATTGTGTAGGATAGTGTAACTCGCTTTTAACGAGGGCAATGGAACATCTGCCCTGAAGCCTAAGAAAATCAGACCGAGCAGTAAGTGAGAGAACAATGTCAAACAAACCCTTTCATTATCAGGATCCTTTTCCCCTTAAAAAAGGATGATACCGAATACACCCTGCTGACCAGTGAATACGTTTCCGTCGCCGAATTTGAAGGACAAGAGATCCTTAAAGTCGACCCGGAAGCATTGACGCTGCTCGCGCGTCAGGCCTTCCATGATGCCTCATTTATGCTGCGTCCTGCGCACCAACAGCAGGTGGCCGATATTCTGCACGACCCGCAAGCCAGCGAGAACGACAAGTATGTTGCACTGCAGTTCCTGCGTAACTCCGACATCGCGGCGAAAGGTATTTTGCCAACCTGTCAGGACACCGGCACGGCGATTATCGTCGGCAAAAAGGGCCAGCGTGTCTGGACCGGCGGGGGGGACGAAGCGGCGCTGGCGCGTGGGGTGTACAACACCTACATCGAAGATAATCTGCGCTATTCGCAAAACGCCGCACTGGATATGTATAAAGAGGTGAACACGGGCACCAACCTGCCGGCACAAATTGATCTCTACAGTGTCGATGGCGATGAATACAAATTCCTTTGCATCGCGAAGGGCGGCGGCTCTGCGAATAAGACCTATCTTTATCAGGAAACCAAAGCGCTCTTAACCCCAGGGAAACTGAAAAACTACCTGGTTGAAAAGATGCGTACGCTGGGCACTGCAGCGTGTCCGCCTTACCACATCGCCTTTGTGATCGGCGGAACGTCAGCGGAAGCGAACCTGAAAACCGTGAAACTGGCATCGGCGAAATACTATGACGAACTGCCAACCGAAGGGAATGAGCACGGTCAGGCTTTCCGCGATGTTGAACTGGAAAAAGAACTGCTGGTGGAGGCGCAAAATCTCGGTTTAGGTGCCCAGTTCGGTGGCAAGTACTTTGCCCACGATATTCGCGTGATCCGTCTGCCACGTCACGGCGCGTCCTGTCCGGTTGGGATGGGCGTCTCCTGCTCGGCGGATCGAAACATCAAAGCGAAGATCAACCGCAAAGGCATCTGGATCGAGAAACTCGAGCACAACCCGGGCAAGTATATCCCGCAAGAACTGCGCCGGGCGGGCGAGGGGGAGGCGGTACGCGTTGACCTGAACCGCCCAATGAAAGAGATCCTGGAACAGCTCTCGCAATATCCGGTGTCGACCCGTCTTTCTCTGAACGGCACAATCATTGTCGGTCGTGATATCGCTCACGCTAAATTAAAAGAGCGGATGGATAATGGCGAAGGGCTGCCGCAGTATGTGAAAGACCACCCGATTTACTACGCTGGCCCGGCGAAAACACCGGAGGGCTATGCCTCTGGTTCGCTCGGTCCGACCACCGCCGGGCGTATGGACTCGTATGTTGATCAGCTTCAGTCGCAGGGCGGAAGTATGATCATGCTGGCGAAAGGCAACCGCAGCCAGCAGGTCACCGACGCCTGTAAAAAACATGGCGGATTCTACCTTGGCAGCATTGGCGGCCCGGCCGCCGTTCTGGCGCAGGGCAGTATTAAGAGCCTGGAGTGTGTGGAATATCCGGAACTGGGAATGGAAGCTATCTGGAAAATCGAAGTCGAAGATTTCCCGGCCTTTATTCTCGTTGACGACAAAGGAAACGATTTCTTCCAGCAGATTCAGACGTCGCAGTGCGCACGCTGCGTTAAGTAACGTCAGCCGCCCTTCGGGGCGGTTTTTTTTATCGCACGAACCACCAAACGGTGGTGCTGTCATCGTTAATACTCATAAGACCGCAAGCAAGTGGGCAATGTCGAACATCACCTAATCAATTCATTCTTTAAGGAGCAGGTCATGGTAACGGTACGCCGCGAGAAAGATTCGATGGGCGCGATTGATGTCCCGGCAGATAAGCTGTGGGGCGCGCAAACCCAGCGTTCGCTTGAGCATTTTCGTATTTCCACCGAGAAAATGCCCGTCTCGCTGATCCACGCGCTGGCGCTCACCAAGCGTGCAGCGGCAAAGGTTAACGACGATTTAGGTCTGCTGGACGCCGACAAAGCCGCCGCCATTATACGGGCTGCCGATGAGGTGCTGGCAGATAAACACGCAGAGGAATTTCCTCTGGCTATCTGGCAAACCGGGTCAGGTACGCAAAGCAATATGAACATGAACGAAGTGCTGGCGAACCGGGCCAGTGAACTGCTTGGCGGCGTCCGTGGCATGGAGCGAAAAGTCCATCCTAATGATGACGTCAACAAGAGCCAGAGTTCGAACGATGTCTTTCCAACGGCGATGCATGTCGCTGCGCTACTGGCGCTGCGCAACCACCTTATTCCGCAGTTGCAGGTGTTAACAAAGACGCTGAATGAAAAATCACATGCCTTCGCCGATATCGTCAAAATTGGCCGTACACACCTTCAGGACGCCACGCCGCTGACGCTGGGGCAGGAGATTTCCGGCTGGGTGGCGATGTTAGAACATAACCTGCGGCACATCGAAAACAGCCTGCCGCACGTGGCGGAACTGGCGCTGGGCGGGACGGCCGTCGGCACCGGGTTGAATACGCATCCGGAATATGCCCGCCGTGTCGCCGACGAACTGGCGGCGATCACCGGGGCACCTTTTGTCACCGCGCCGAACAAGTTCGAAGCGCTTGCGACCTGCGATGCGCTGGTTCATGCCCACGGCGCGCTGAAAGGGCTGGCGGCGTCACTCATGAAAATCGCCAACGACGTGCGCTGGCTGGCGTCGGGGCCGCGCTGCGGCATTGGCGAAATCGCCATTCCGGAAAATGAACCGGGCAGTTCAATCATGCCGGGCAAGGTCAACCCGACCCAGTGCGAAGCGTTGACGATGCTATGCTGTCAGGTGATGGGGAACGATGTGGCGATCAATATCGGCGGCGCATCAGGCAATTTCGAGCTGAACGTCTTCCGTCCGATGGTGATCCATAATTTCCTGCAATCGGTGCGTCTGCTTGCCGATGGTATGGAGAGTTTTAACGAACATTGTGCGGTCGGTATCGAACCTAATCGTGAGCGTATTCATCAGTTGCTCAATGAGTCGCTGATGCTGGTCACCGCGTTGAATACCCATATCGGCTACGACAAAGCGGCGGAAATTGCCAAGAAAGCGCATAAGGAGGGGCTGACGCTGAAAGCGGCGGCGCTGGCGCTGGGCTATCTCACCGACGCGGAGTTCGACAGTTGGGTGCGACCAGAGCAAATGGTCGGCAGCATGAAACCCGGCCTTTAATCTGCTACATACAGGTGCAGCCGTGGAATCATCAGACGCAGCGGCTGCGCCTGCGGTTTAAAGCGATGCTGTACGTTTTCGGCATCGTAGTTCAGTAGCTCGCCAATATCCGGCATGCCTGCGCCGTTTTCCGTATTGATTAGCGCGATAAGCGGCGTCGGGCAGGCATGTTGTACCTGCTTTTGCTCGCCTTTGTACCAGACCCGGGCGATGGGCTGGACCTTTACCGGACGCTTAATTTTGAGTTTTGCCTGCTGTGGCAGGGCGGCGATGTCCTGATATTCACGCTCCAGTTTTGCCTGCCACTCCTCACGAGTCCAGGGATGTACGCTGCGCGGCGTGTTCAGACTCTTTTCCAGTTGCGCCAGCACCTCATCGCGTCTCAGATTCTTGATGATATGTTTGTTTGCCCAGCCAAAACGCAGGGTTGCCGGATCGTTTATCACCGTCAGCGTCCGGTAGGCATTGAGCGTAATCAGCCCAGGCAGATGGCGATGGACCCATTCAAAGCGCGCAGCAGACGGCAAACCGGATTCCACGGTGACAATATGCTCAAAGGTGGTTTTCAACTGATTGATGCGCTGTACCTGATTTTCCAGCGCGGCCTGGCTGGTACTGTCAACCTGATAACACAACACGCCAGGAAGACGTACCGCTGCTTTACTGCTGCGGTTTTCGGACTGCTGCTGAATAAACAGGTGGCGATAGTGCGCCAGCGCCAGCGCTTCGGCCTCCTGTCCCAGATGTTGCTTCACCGCAATGGTATCCAGCGGAGCATGCTCGGCCTCTTTGGTCACTTCCGGCAATGAAAAGACGCGACCAATCATCAGATGATGTTCAGCGAGCGTTTGCGTCAGTTCAGCCAGCGTCTGCTCCATCTGGCGAAACGTGGAATTCAGTCTGTCGACAAGATCGTAACGGGCCATTGCGCACCTCAGTAGTTACAACATACTTTATTTATAGCACCATTTTGCATCTGCGGCTACGGTGCCAATGGCGTCAGCCAGCGGGAAATTCCGCAAGTGTGTGCCAGAGCGGCCAACAAAAGCTGAAGCGGGCACCGCCCAGTTCGCTTTCCCCGCAACTCACTGTGCCACCCATCGCCTGGCCGATGGAATAGACAATCGCCAGACCCAAACCGCATCCGCCGGTGGCGCGATCCCGGCTCGGGTCCAGACGGACGAAAGGCTCAAAAACAGTCTCCCTGGCTTCCGGGGCGATGCCCGGCCCGTCATCTTCGACGGTCAGCGTGGCGAAACGATCGCTGAGCTGCAGGCTTATCTGCACAGTGGACTGGCAGTAGCGAAGCGCATTGTTTAACAAATTATCCAGCACGCGCTCCATGAGTCGCCTATCCAGCGCGCCGTAATCGCCGCTGTCGAGGTGTGAAATCTGAAGCGTCCGCTCAGGGTTCACGCTTTGCACATCGTCAATATGCGCTGTGAGCCAGAGGGGAAGATCAGGCTTACTGAGATGCAGTTCATTCTGCGGCCTGTCGAGGCGAGCGTAAGTTAACAGTTCTTCAATTAACGCTTCGAGTTGCCCGATATCGCGATTGAGCGCCAGAGACTCCTGTTCACTCAGATTCTCGCTCATCTCGAGTCGATAGCGAAGGCGCACCAGCGGGGTCCGCAGTTCATGGGCAATCCCGTCAATCAACTGTTTTTTACTGACGATCAGCGCATTGATATTGTCAGCCATCTGATTAAACGCAATACCCAGACGTTCAAAGCTTGAGCCGCTATCAAAATGCAGACGTTCGCTGAGATGACCTTTACCAAACCGCTGTGCGGCGGCCTCCAGGCGCAGCATTTCCTGCCAGTGGGGACGCATCCAGATAAACACCGGAAAGGCCAGGGAGATGGCGATAAACGCCATCAGCGCGATATCCAGCAGGCGCATCTGATGGAGAAAATAGAGATACGGCACGGGACCTACGGCCAGCACATAATGGCTGCGTGGAATACGCTGGATGAAGGTGTACTGATCGTCGAGGGCAATGATGTCGCCTTCACGCAGGCGCTGCATACTTTGGGCATCCAGCGTGAATTTTGTCAGCGGCTCAACGCGCAGGTCAAAAGAGAGATTAAGGTCCATCTCTTTGAGCGTTTTACCCCAGTCTCGCGGCGGGATCTCGCGCAATTCGCTGCGCATCAGATAGAGCGAGCTTTTCATCAAATCATCAAGCGATTGCCTGCCAGCCCGCTCCGCGGTGAACTTATATACCAGGCCGACCAGCAGGGTCATCACCAGAAAGCAGACAAACAGCAGGAGATAAAACTGCACGAACAGTTTTTTCATTCATATCCCCGGTGAAGTGACGGTTCATCATCCCAGGCATGCGGGGCAAACAGATAGCCCTTGTTTCGCACGGTTTTAATCCGGTAAGGCTCTGCCGCATTATCAAGCAGTTTCTTACGCAGACGTGATATGGCGACGTCCACGCTGCGGTCCATGCCATCGTAGCTCACGCCGCGCAGATTTTTCAGCAGCGCATCGCGGTCCATAATCTGACCGGCGTGGGTGGCAAGTTCCCATAACAGTTCAAAGTCGGCGGTAGACAGGATGATCTGCTCACCGCCGAGCAAGACGACACGGTTGATGGGATCGATAGTCAGGGAACCAAAGCGCAGCGTTTTATGCGGCGTGACGCTGGCAGGCTGAAACCCTTTGCTTTGACCAGACTGATCGCTCTGGCGCAGGTGGAGTCGCAGACGGGCCAACAGAACCGCCGGCGGTGTGGTTTTCAGAATATAGTCGCAGGCGCCCATTTCCAGCGCCAGAATGTGGTTCATGTCACTGTCCAGCGAGGTGAGCAGGACGATCGGTCCCTGCCATTGTCCTTGCAGGTCTCGACAGAGGGTCATGCCGTCTTTGCCGGGGAGCATAATATCCAGCAGCACCAGGTCCGGCTGAATCTGCAGGATCCGCGCCTCCGCCAGATCGCCACGCGGTTCGACGACCACGTCAAAATCATGTTTTGCCAGATAGGCCGCAATAAGCGCGCCGACCTCAGGATCGTCTTCAACAAATACAATCGTGTTCATCGTCTTGATTGCCGAACAGAAAACGTCAACATACACCGCCGGGACGTTGCCTTCCATTAATCTTTCCTAAACGTCGATGCTTCCGCTATGCTGGTTGCCGATGTTATTGATGTGTAAAGGCAGGGTAATGGGACTCGTGATTAAAGCCGCGCTGGGTGCGCTGGTGGTGGTGTTGATTGGGTTGCTCGCAAAAACGAAGAATTACTACATCGCAGGATTAATCCCGCTGTTCCCGACATTCGCGCTGATCGCCCATTATATCGTGGCCAGCGAGCGGGGCATTGAGGCCCTGAGAACGACTATCGTGTTCAGCATGTGGTCAATTATTCCCTATTTTGTCTATCTCGTTTCACTGTGGTATTTCACTGGTTTTCTGAAGTTACCGGTGGCGCTGGGCGGGGCGGTGATCTGCTGGTGCCTGAGCGCCTGGCTGCTCATTTTTTGCTGGGTCAAACTGCACTAACGCAGATGACGGCCGCCGTCCACGGCGAAACTGCGACCGGTCACAAAGCAACTGGTCAGCAAATAATCGATTAAATCGATCACCTCTTTTTCGCCCGGTGCCGTTTTCATCAGCGATTTGTTCAGTGCCTGCTGACGGTATTCGGCGTCATCGCCTTCGTTAAACAGGATCAGCGAGGGGGGCAATGGCGTTGACCTTCACCTCTGGCGCGAGCTTGCGGGCAAATGAGCGGGTCATGTTATCCAGTGCCGCTTTGCTGGCTGCATAGGCAATATGCTTGTCGCTGCCTTTTTCCACAACGTAATCGGTAAAATGAATAATGTCACCGGCGGCGTGTCCGTGCCCACGCAGCATGCCTTCGAGTGCATGATTGAGCAGATAAGGGGCATTGACGTGGATTTGCATCATGCAGGCCAGTACATCAGAGAGCGGCGTTCCGGGCTTCTCTGCCATCCATGCGCTGGCATTGTGTATGATGGCGCGCAGACCGCGAACTTGCGCTTTCACGCTATCGGCGAAAGCCAGAATGCCTTCATCGGTGGAGAAGTCGGCCTGAATACACAGGGCGCCCGCTTTAGTCAGCCCGTCAATCGCCGGGTAATGCGTACGGTAGCTGACGATCACCGGCTGTTTCTGGTTGAGAAAGTGCCAGGCAATAGCGAGGCCAATACGGCGGCCACCACCGGTCACTAAAATGGGCAAAGGGTGTTGGGTTCCCATCGAAAAACTCCTTATGCGCCTGCGAATCAGGCTATTAGCGTCAAACGATGGGGTGCGTTTACCCCACCAGCAGCCAGGTCGCCGGTACGGCGGCAACCAGCAACAGACCAATCAGAACCATTTCCTGTCGGTTCAACACGTTATCATGCGTATGCGTTTTGCGTGCATACAGGAACACCAGCAGACCCGGTGCATAAAGCACCACGGAGAGCAGCAGGTGCATCGGGCCAGAGGCGTACAATAACCATAAGCCATAAATGCACGCACCGACACCTACCGCCTGATGAAGCGGACGGGTGGCGATTTTCAGCAGGAAGGCGCCGACGAGGAAATAGGGGACCAGAATCATCTCTGAGGCGATGGTCAGCAGCGTGTTGTAATCCGAACCGGTTAGCCAGATCAGCACCAGACAGACCTGAACGCAGAGGTTGGTGAGCCACAGCGAAGCCGATGGCGCGCCTTGCGCATTCTGACGGGCAAAAATGCGTGGGAAGGCCTTATGCGTTGAGGCAAGGAACGGGACTTCCGCCGCCATAATCGTCCAGCTCAGATAGGCACCACAAACGGAGACAATCAGCCCCGCGGCAATGATAATCTCACCCCACGGTCCCATCATTTTGACCATCAGGCCCGCCATTGACGGGTTACGGATTTCTGCCAGTTCTGGACGGGCAACCACGCCAAGCGAGAGCAGGGTGACCAGCAGATAAACGGCAAGCGCGGAGAGCACCGCCAGCAGCGTAGCGCGACCCACATCATGCTTGTTGCGTGCCCGCGCCGAAACCACCACCGCACCTTCCACACCGATGAAAACCCACAGCGTGATGAGCATTGTGTTCTTAACCTGTTCCCAGACCGGGACGCCCAGCGCGAGACCGGTAAAGTCGAGGCTAAAGACTTCAAGCTTAAACGCCATAAAGGCCAGCAGGATAAACAGACCGAGCGGCAACAATTTAGCCAGCGTCGCCACCAGATTGATGCTGGCTGCCGTCTGCACACCGCGTAGCACCAGAAAGTGCACCACCCACAGCAGCACCGAGGCGCCCACGATGGCCTGCCAGGTATTGCCGTCGCCAAACAGACGCAACGACGGCGTATCGGTAAAGAAGCTAAGGGCAGAGAAAACGATGACGAGGTAGGAGACGTTGGCAATTACTGCGCATAACCAATAACCCCAGGCAGAACAAAAACCGATCAGCTCACCGAAGCCTTCGCGGGCATAGGTGAAGATACCACCGTCCAGTTCGGGGCGAATACGGGTCAGAATCAACATGGCAAACGCCAGCAGCAATATCCCGGCCCCGGTAATCGCCCAGCCGATAAGTAATGCCGACGGGCTGGCGACAGCGGCCATATTCTGCGGCAGACTGAAAACACCTGCGCCAAGCATTGAGCTTAAAACCAGCGCGGTGAGCGCGCTCAGTCCCAGTTTTTTTTCCATGGTTATCCCGTGGTACAAACGATCGATGGAGAATAATTATTGTGGCAAAGCGCATAAAAATGGTGAAAGCCACTAAGGCGCGGGATTTTACGGAGAGAAGAGACTGCATGCAATGGCAAGCGGGATATTTGTGACTAATAAAGCGAAAGGCGGCATAAAGCCGCCTTATTTTTACAACCGGAGCGCGTTACTTATACAGATCGGCGCTGATGGTCATGTTATTACCACGTTCCTGCCACTGGCGGGTGATGTGATAATATTTAGCCCCTTGCTTCGCGGCACGCTTAGCGACCTGATAAGAGACATCGGTCATGCTACTGTAGTTGCCAGTGAACTTGATACTGTCGAACGGTACCATCATCGCTGCGGTGGCTTTATTGAGTTCTTCGACCTTGGTGCCATCCGGAAGGGTGACAGTGTAACGTCCGCCTTTAGTGGATTGTGTTTCGAAGAAACGGCCCACTTCAGAACTCGGAGATGCGGTGGTGGCGACGCCTGGAATTTCGACGTTCTTCGCGGCTTCACCGCCGGCGGCTAACGCGGCGCGACCAGCATCAGAATCTGCCGGGATCGCATCAGGGCTCTGCACTACGCGCTTCTTCGCATCTTCTTTGTAGATAAAGGCGGTTATACGCTGGTTGCCACCCTGGTTCGCATCAATCTGACGCACGATATAGAAGGAGTACGCGCCTTTTTCACGTGCAGCTTTGGTGATGGCGTCATTGACTTCCGGCTGGCTACGGTAGAAACCCTGTACCGTAACGGTATCAAACGGTTCCAGCATCACCGCTTCTGATTTCGGCAATTCCACCACGCCATTGATTACGCGGTTTTTGCTGACTTCCGCTTTCTCGGCGTCGGCTTTGTAGAAGTCTGCAACAACACGCCAGTTACCGCTGTTACCAAAATCAGATGTATCAACGACATAAAATGAGGCGGCGCCTTCTTTATCTGCGCGGCGGTTAACGGCCTTCACCGCATCGCCAATCGCATTAAAACGGCCTGTGACCGTGACACGGTCGTAAGGTTTCAGTGCTGCCGCTTGCTCCGGCGTCAATTCTGTTGCTGCGTTCACGGAAAAAGCCGTCGCAGAAAGAAGTGCGGACGCCAGGAGAGTGTTCTTAAGCTTCATAAAAATAATCCTTCGCCTTGCGCAAACCAGGTACTGGTATTGTTATTGACTAGAAACGTGGCTGATTATTGCATTTAAACCCGGTGACTGTCTGCGTGATTTTTCAATCGACACAGCAGATGAGGTCACAAGGTCGATAACAAATTATGATATGTCGAAAAAATGGTCATTTCACAGTAAAAACTGATGAACAGACTGAATTTTATAAGTTAATTTAATGTTAATTAGTTGATCTGCCGTGGCGCTTAATCATGTTTTGCCGCGTTCTCTGAGCGATTTATGGGCCTTTCGTAGGGAAATGGAGGTCATTATCCCGGCCAGAGGGCTGAATCGTTCCTGTTTTGCTGATAAACCGACAAATACTGTTTTTTGGCGCTAGATCACAGGCGCTATTTTCAGTACGTTATATGGAGTTTGTTACTGTTTTATTTTACCGGGGTAACCTATACCTCCTGCGTGGAATTGCCTGTGTAATTTCACGTTAACTGGCAAACCATCATCAAAAATACCGATGGAAGGGAACATTATGCGAATTGGCATACCAAAAGAACGGTTTACCAATGAAACCCGTGTAGCAGCAACGCCGAAAACGGTTGAGCAACTGCTGAAGCTGGGTTTCACCGTCGCGGTAGAGAGCGGCGCGGGTGGACTGGCGAGTTTTGACGATAAGGCTTTTGTAGAAGCGGGCGCGGAAATTGTCGATAGCAGCGCAGTCTGGCAATCAGAGATCATTCTGAAGGTCAACGCACCTGAAGATGAGGAAATTCCGTTACTCAATCCGGGCACCACGCTGATTAGTTTCATCTGGCCTGCGCAGAATCCAGAGTTAATGCAAAAGCTCGCCGAGCGTAATGTGACGGTGATGGCGATGGATTCCGTTCCGCGTATTTCACGTGCGCAGTCGCTGGATGCCTTAAGCTCAATGGCGAATATTGCCGGTTATCGGGCGATTGTGGAAGCAGCGCACGAGTTTGGTCGCTTCTTTACCGGGCAAATCACCGCGGCGGGTAAAGTGCCGCCTGCCAAAGTTATGGTGATTGGGGCAGGGGTTGCGGGTCTTGCCGCCATTGGTGCGGCGAACAGCCTGGGTGCGATTGTGCGTGCCTTTGATACCCGCCCGGAAGTCAAAGAGCAGGTCCAGAGTATGGGCGCTGAATTCCTTGAACTGGATTTCAAAGAGGAAGCGGGCAGCGGTGACGGTTACGCCAAAGTGATGTCCGAAGCCTTTATCAAAGCGGAAATGGCGCTGTTTGCCGCACAGGCAAAAGAGGTCGACATTATTGTCACTACCGCGTTGATCCCGGGCAAACCGGCACCGAAGCTGATCACCCGTGAAATGGTTGACTCGATGAAAGCGGGCAGTGTCATTGTCGATCTGGCCGCCCAAAACGGCGGTAACTGTGAATACACGGTTGCCAATCAGGTCACAACCACGGCTAACGGCGTTAAGGTGATCGGCTATACCGACTTGCCTGGGCGTCTGCCGACACAGTCTTCGCAACTCTACGGCACCAACCTCGTTAATCTGCTCAAACTACTGTGCAAAGAGAAAGACGGTAATATCACCGTTGATTTCGATGACGTGGTCGTGCGTGGCGTAACGGTGGTGCGTGACGGTGAAATTACCTGGCCTGCGCCGCCGATCCAGGTGTCTGCACAGCCACAGGCCGCCGCGAAAGCCGCGCCGGTCGCAAAAGAGCCGGAGAAACCGGCATCGCCGTGGCGTAAATACGCGCTGATGGCGCTGGTGATCATTCTGTTCGGCTGGCTGGCAGACGTCGCGCCAAAAGAGTTCCTCGGTCACTTTACGGTGTTTGCCCTGTCCTGCGTGGTGGGCTACTACGTGGTCTGGAACGTATCTCATGCTCTGCATACGCCGCTGATGTCCGTGACCAACGCCATTTCAGGGATCATCGTGGTTGGCGCGCTATTGCAGATTGGCCAGGGTGGCTGGGTTAGCTTCCTGAGCTTTATCGCGGTACTGATTGCCAGCATCAATATTTTCGGTGGCTTCACCGTGACTCAGCGCATGCTGAAAATGTTCCGGAAAAACTAAGGGGTAACACATGTCTGGAGGATTAGTTACAGCTGCATACATTGTTGCCGCGATCCTGTTTATTTTCAGCCTGGCGGGACTTTCAAAACATGAAACGTCTCAGCAGGGTAACAACTTCGGTATTGCCGGGATGGCGATTGCGCTGATTGCCACGATTTTTGGCCCGGATACGGGCAACGTTGCCTGGATTCTGGTGGCGATGATCATCGGCGGTGCGATTGGTATTCGTCTGGCGAAGAAAGTCGAAATGACCGAAATGCCGGAACTGGTGGCGATTCTGCACAGCTTTGTTGGTCTGGCGGCGGTGCTGGTTGGCTTTAACAGCTATCTGTATCACGAAGCGGGCCTTGAGCCGATTCTGGTCAATATTCACCTGACCGAAGTGTTCCTGGGCATCTTCATCGGTGCGGTGACCTTCACCGGTTCGGTGGTGGCGTTTGGCAAACTGCGCGGCAAGATCTCTTCTAAACCGCTGATGCTGCCGAATCGTCACAAAATGAACCTCGCAGCGCTGGTGGTCTCTTTCCTGCTGCTGGTGGTCTTTGTCCGTACCGAAAGCGTGGGGCTGCAGGTTCTGGCGCTGTTGGTGATGACCATTATCGCGCTGGCATTTGGCTGGCATCTGGTTGCCTCCATCGGCGGTGCGGATATGCCGGTCGTGGTCTCTATGCTGAACTCCTACTCCGGTTGGGCGGCAGCGGCGGCGGGCTTTATGCTGAGCAACGACCTGCTGATCGTGACCGGTGCGCTGGTGGGTTCTTCGGGGGGCGATTCTGTCTTACATCATGTGTAAGGCGATGAACCGCTCATTCATCAGCGTGATTGCAGGAGGATTTGGTACAGATGGTACGGCCTCCAGTGGCGATGAAGAAGTGGGTGAACATCGTGAGATCAGTGCGGAAGAGACCGCAGAGATGCTGAAAAACTCGCAAACGGTGATCATCACTCCGGGCTACGGCATGGCGGTCGCGCAGGCGCAATATCCGGTGGCGGAAATTACCGAGAAACTGCGTGCGCGCGGCATTAAGGTCCGTTTTGGCATCCACCCGGTGGCGGGACGTTTGCCAGGCCATATGAACGTACTGCTGGCGGAAGCGAAAGTGCCTTATGACATCGTGCTGGAAATGGACGAAATCAACGATGATTTCGCCGATACTGACACCGTGCTGGTCATTGGTGCGAACGATACCGTCAACCCGGCGGCGCAGGATGATCCAAACAGCCCGATTGCCGGTATGCCAGTGCTGGAAGTCTGGAAAGCGCAGAACGTTATCGTTTTCAAACGCTCAATGAATACCGGTTACGCCGGCGTGCAGAACCCGCTGTTCTTTAAAGAAAACACCCATATGCTGTTTGGCGATGCCAAAGCCAGCGTGGATGCGATTCTGAAATCGCTGTAATCGTCGTATAAGTGAAACGGCCTCTGCGGAGGCCGTTTCTATTTTCATCACTCTTTGTTTGCGTCGCCTAACAGAATGGCGATACTTTGCCCGCCAACAGATTGTTCCAGTGCAATCTTGACGATAATGGTCAGCGGTACTGACAACAGCATACCCACCGGACCCAGCAGCCACCCCCCAAAAGATCAGCGACAAAAACACCACCAGTGTAGACAGCCCCAGACCGCGCCCCATGATGCGAGGCTCAAGGATATTACCGAACACCAGGTTGATGATGAGATAACCCGCCAGCACCACCAGCGCATCGTACAGGCCGCCAAACGCCAGCACCTGGATGATAGGGGGGGATCGCAGCCAGCACCGAACCGATATTCGGGATATAGTTCAACGCAAAGGCCAGCAATCCCCAGATAAAGGCGAAACGGACATCCAGCGCGGACAGCATGCCCCAGACGATCAGCCCGGTGACCAGACTGATTGCCGTTTTCAGCACCAGATAATGCGATACGCTATCAATGGCGCGTTGAATGGCCGCCATCCCTTCAACTGGACGGATCATGATTTGCTGAAATTTAGTGGGCAGTTGCGGCACTTCCAGCAACATAAATACCACCGTCAGCAGTAGCAAAAATATTGACGACATGGCATTAGTTAACTGCGTCAACAAATTGGTGATAAGCGTCATGGCCGCATTGGGATCGATGTACTTCACCATCTCATCCACAGAAACACCGATCCCCAGTCGAACGAGCCAGGGCTCGAGATTTTTCAGGGGGGATGACCAGTGAGGAACGATATTGGGGCAGCGTGCGCGCCAGTTCGTTAAGAGACGTTCCGAGATAGGCCAGCAGAAGGACCATCGCCATAACGATAATGATCACCAGTAAAGAGATCGCCAGCACGCGGGGAACGCGCAGTTTCACCATCCGCTGCACCAGCGGGTTGAGGACAACGGCAATAAACAGGGCCAGAATAAAGGGAACAATAATATCCGCCGCAAAACGGATACCGGTAAGAATGATCACCAGCATTCCCAGCATAATGACGATCTTGAGACCGTTTAGCGTGATGATTGGTTTTGCCATGGAGCGTCCTGTATTTTTTTGCTTGCCGCGTATAATAATGTGATTGCTGTCGAGTCGTCCCGAAAAAAATCAACCGATTCGGGTAAAGAAGTGAAAAGGTTTTGAGTTAATTCCTGGCCTATGGTACAAATCAGGCGTGTTCAACTACCGAGGACAATTATCATCCGCGATGACGAGAAGCAACACTGCGGATAATTGTAATATTATGGACAATATGTTCAGGACGTTTTTTTCTACACAAACTCTTCTTCGCACTTCCTCCTCTTTCCTGCTGGCAGGTGAGCAGCACTGGCGCAACGCGCTGTAGTCCCTTCTTCTGTCGAGCTAACGCTGCGCGTTTAGCTAACTGATTTTATTTTCTGGTTTGCTGCATTCGGCAAGCCCAAAGGATTATATTCTCAAGCAGGAGAAGTATCATGTTTTACTGGATTTTATTAGGCCTGGCGATTGCCGCAGAAATTACCGGCACATTGTCGATGAAATGGGCAAGCGTGAGCGAGGGTCACAGCGGATTTATTTTAATGCTGGTGATGATCGCGGCCTCCTATATTTTTCTCTCTTTTGCCGTTAAAAAAAATTGCCCTTGGTGTGGCGTATGCCCTGTGGGAAGGTATCGGTATTTTATTTATTACGCTGTTTAGCGTGCTGTTATTTGACGAACCCTTGTCGGTGATGAAAATTGCCGGGTTGGTGACGCTGGTTCTGGGGATCGTGTTGATTAAATCCGGTACCCGCAAACCACGTAAGTCAGCGAAAGAGGTGTCCCATGCAACAGTTTGAATGGGTTCACGCCGCCTGGCTTGGGATGGCGATCGTGCTGGAAATTGTGGCTAACGTCTTTTTTAAAATTCTCTGACGGTTTTCGCCGCAAACTGTACGGCATTCTCTCGCTGGTTGCGGTTCTCGCCGCGTTTAGTGCGCTTTCTCAGGCGGTAAAAGGTATTGATCTGTCCGTGGCGTATGCGCTGTGGGGTGGATTTGGTATCGCCGCGACGCTGGCCGCTGGCTGGATACTGTTTGGTCAGCGTTTAAATCACAAAGGCTGGATCGGCGTCGTCCTGCTGCTCGCAGGCATGGTGATGATTAAGCTCGCGTGACGTCCTGCTGCCCGCGGTGGCGGGCAGCGTGAAATCCTATTGCTGCTCCGCCAGCGTCGCCAGTTTGTCCCGAAAACCGGTGACTGAAATTGCCCGATTATCTGCCCGCCAGCGATCCTTTGCCGCTGGCGCGGAACTCTGTACGCCAATCAACTGCCAGCCCGCCTCGGTTTTCAACATAAGCGGTGAGCCGCTGTCGCCCGGCAGGGTGTCACACTGATGTGATAAAACAGAATTTTGCGCCCAGCCGGTGACGATACAATCCTGATGAGAATAGAGCGTATCCAGATGATCTTCCGGGTATCCTGACTGCGTCACTTTACGCCCCGCATCCTTGAGCGCAGCAGTCAGCGCGGCTTTATCACCCTCAAAAAGTGGTAACGGCGTGATGCCGGAAGGGGGGATAGCGCAAAACAATGAGACCAAAATCCCACGGTGCGGCAGCCGGCGGCACAATCCAGCCGTCACCATCGGGTTTGAGACGCTTTCCCAGACCCGCATCAACCCGACCCTCAATACCATGTATTTCGTAACGCCAGAGCCCTTTTTGCGAGATAAAGCGCAGCACCACCGCTTTATCCGGTTTCCCTTTAGGGGGGCGTTAACAGGCAGTGTCCGGCGGTAAGCGCCAGATGCGGGGAGATCAACGTCGCGGTGCACAGGTTTCCGCTGGCGGTTTCCAGTTGCCCGATAGCATCCCACGGCGATTGCGTAGGATCGCTCACCGGCGCGCGATCGTCCTGACCAAAAAATAACGTTTTGACTTCACTGGTTCCGGTATCCGCCTCAGGCTTATCCGCATGCGCAATACCCGATGAAAAGCACAACGAACCCAGTAATACAGCAACGGTTTTACGCATATCACACTCTGTGTGGGTAATTATGATTATTAAAAGAGAACCCTCAGTCATAACTATAGACGCAACGGTGGGAAAGTGAGAGTAAAATCAGAGTACTACGATCAGGAAAGATAAAAGCGGGCTGTTATGAGGGCACATAAAATAAGCGTGATAAGAATGAACTCAAAACGATAACGGCGCACCCTGTTACCTCCGAAAAGACGGCGCTAAACCGGAAAGGCGTTCAGCGCCGTTGAAGAATGGCGCGAGGGGGGCGCGCCAGTTTACCGTTTCAGGACTTAAGCGGCGGGTTGAGCTGCAGGTTTAGCGGCCGGCTTTTGGCTGTGTTTTTTTGGTGTGCTTTTTCGCGGCTTGTGCCTTTTGCTCTGGCGCTTTTTGCTCAGTGGTGGCCTGGGCTTTTTTCGGGTGTTTTTTTAGCGGCCTGCGCTTTTTGTTCAGGCGCTTTCTGGGTAGTCGCTTTGTGATGTTTTTTATGGTGGGTAGTTTTTGCCGGAGCCGCTTTTGCAGCAGGTGCGGCAGCCGGTGCTGTTGTTGTGTCAGCGGCAAACGCAGCAGAAGACAGACCCATAGCAGCGGCAACAACCAGAGCTAATACTTTTTTCATTCTCATACCCTCGATTTGGTTTTTCATTCAACCCCACTGCGGGGCCGTTGAAATGACTATATCGCTGGAATGAAAGGGCTTCCGTGAGTCATTGGTTTCGGCGTGTAACGATATGTACAAAGCCGGGCACAGCGGCCCGGCAAGGTTATTTACAAATAGCGAGATTCAAGATGGGCGCGGAAATGGCGGCTGCTCAGGGCTTCTCCTGTCGCCTGAGTAATCAATTGCTCCGTGGTAAAGCGACTGCCGTGCTGCCAGATATTCTGGCGCAGCCAGTCAAACAGTGCACTGAAATCGCCATCGGCAATCTGCTGACTGAGTCCCGGTAACGCGCGATTCGCGGCGCTGAACAACTGTGCGGCATACATCGCGCCCAATGTGTAAGAAGGGAAGTAGCCAAACCCGCCATCGGTCCAGTGAATATCCTGCATACAGCCGTCGCGATAATTCCCTTTTGTCGACAGGCCCAGCCATGCCTGCATTTTTTCATCCCACAAAGCCGGAATATCCTCCACCTCAATGTCGCCGTTGATTAAGGCGCGCTCAATTTCATAGCGCAGGATGACGTGTGCCGGGTAGCTGACCTCATCTGCATCCACGCGGATAAACCCGGGTTTTACCCGCTGGTTCCAGGCGATAAAGTTTTGTTCTTCAAAGGCGGGCTGATCGCCAAAATGGCGCTTCACGGCAGGTAGCAACTGCCTTAAAAACGCATTGCTGCGACCTACCTGCATTTCAAAAAACAGGCTCTGGGATTCGTGGATGGCGGTGGAGCGGGCAAGGGCAACCGGTTGACCCAGCCAGTTACACGGCAGGTTTTGCTCATAGCGGGCGTGTCCGGTTTCGTGAATCACGCCAAACAGGGCGCTGAGTAACTCGTTTTCGTCATAGCGTGTCGTGATCCGCACATCTTCCGGCACGCCGCCACAGAATGGATGCGCGCTGATATCCAGGCGACCGGCGTTAAAATCAAAACCGAGCACAGACATCGTCTCCAGCCCCAACTCGCGCTGAATGGCTGTCGGGAAGGGACCGACGGGGGCCACCAACGACTGTTTCGATTGTCTGGCAACCACGCGGCTGAGCAGGTCCGGCAGCCATGATTTGAGATCGGCAAACAGGCTATCCAGTTGTGCGCTGGTCATATCCGGTTCGTAAATATCCAGCAGTGCGTCATAGGGCGAACAACCTTTCACTTCGGCGCGCAGTCTGGCCTCTTCGCGGCTCAGTTTAACGACTTCTTTTAAATTCGCAGAGAATCCCTGCCAGTCGTTGGCAGGACGCTGGCTGCGCCAGGCGTGCTCGCAGCGACTCCCGGCGAGAGATTTGGCCTCTACCAGCGACGCCGGTAACAGCGCGGCCTGGGTATGCAGTCGCGTCATTTCCCGCAGGTTGGCCTGCTCCACATCATTGAGATCCTCCGCGGCGGCAGCGGCAAGCCATTGCGCCACTTTCGGTTCGGTCAGGACGTGATGTTCCAGTACGCTCAGTTCTGCCAGCGCTTCTCCCCGTGCTGCGCTGCCGCCTGGCGGCATCATGGTAAACATATCCCAACTGGCGATGGCAGAAAGGTGAGAGAAGCGGGAGAGCCGCAGGAAGGTATGAGCAAGTTGTTGATAATTTTTGTTATCCATGTAACCTCTTCGACAAAACGGGCAGGTTGAGCTCCCCACCATAATGGGTAGTTATGTTAATCGATAGCCTTTTTTTATAGTAGCCGACGGGAACATCGTACCCTTTCAATAACAATAAACACACACAGCAAAATGAATCCACTCCACTGGGTTGTCTTTGCTCTTCTGGCGCTGGATGCCGTCAGAGAATTGATGGGATATTCATCAATCTTAGGAATTTGGTAACCACTGTTGGTCGAGAGACGAGAAGCCCGGTGACCCCGGGCTTTTCTTTCAGACTAGACGTGAAGACGATGATGCAGGCGTGTACCAACCAGAATGGCCAGCACCAGCATCATTGCGATAAATCCCCCCGACGCCATTCCAGCCATAGTTATGCCAGAACACGCCACCGAGCGTACCGGCGATACTGGATCCCAGATAGTAACTGAACAGATACAGCGAAGAGGCCTGGCCTTTGGCGCGACGCGCCCGCGGACCAATCCAGCTACTGGCGACAGAGTGAGCGCCAAAGAAACCCGCAGAAAAGAGCAGCATGCCGGCGAAAATCAGCCACAGCGAACTGAATAAGGTCATTAGCAGACCGATCAGCATCACGGCGGTGGAGAAGAGCATTACCGGGCCGCGCCCGTAGCGCACTGTCATCGAACCGGCTTTCGGCGAACTCCAGGTACCGGTCAGATAGGCGACAGAAAGCAAGCCTACCACCGCCTGGCTGAGTTCCCACGGTGAAAGCATCAGGCGATAGCCGATGTAATTAAACAGGGTGACAAACGACCCCATCAGCAGAAAACCTTCGGCAAACAACAGCGGCAGCCCCTGATCGCGCCAGTGGAGTCGGAAGTTAATAAACAGTGTCTTGGGGCGCAGCGACGTTGGACGGAAATGGCGTGATTCCGGCAGGATTTTCCAGAACATCAGGGCCGATGCCAGTGCGAAGCAGCCAATGGCAGCCAGCGCAATGCGCCAGCTAAAGAAATCAGTAAACACACCGCTGATTAAACGTCCACTCATCCCGCCAATCGAGTTTCCGCTGATGTACAACCCCATTGAGAACGCGACGAAGCTGGGATGGATCTCCTCACTCAGATAGGTCATCCCAACCGCCGCCACGCCGCTGAGTGAAAGGCCAATCAGCGCACGCATCACCAGAATGCCGTGCCAACTGGTCATCATCGTTGAAAGTAGCGTACAGCAGGAAGCGAGGAGCAGCGCGGTCACCATGACCGGTTTGCGCCCAATGGCATCCGATAGCGGGCCGGTAAACAGCAGGCCAACGGCTAACATGCCAGTGGAGATCGACAGTGAAATACTGCTGCTGGCGGGGGGACACGCCAAACTCATGGGACAGCACCGGCAAAATAGGCTGAACGCAGTAAAGCAGGGCGAAGGTCGCCAGTCCGGCAGAAAAGAGCGCCAGCGTGACGCGCATGAAGGCAGAAGTACCGCGTTGAATAAACTGAACCGGCTGAGAAATGCGTTGGTCGTCAATATCGCTCGCCGTGGCGTCATTGACTGTAGTTGTACGACTCACTGGAAATCCTTGCGCAACAAACCCGTGTTTTGAGGGGACGGGCATAACCTTGTTAAATAGAGTAGGAAAACCCAAATATTCTGTCTAATATATTAATAGTCTTAAATAATACTTTTAAAATATGAATATTGAACTGCGTCACCTTCGCTACTTCGTCGCTGTGGCGGAAGAATTGCACTTTGGGCGCGCCGCGGCCCGGCTGAACATCTCGCAGCCGCCGCTAAGCCAGCAAATTCAGATGCTTGAGCAACAGGTCGGCGCACGTCTGCTCGCGCGAACGAACCGTAGCGTCGCGTTGACCGCCGCAGGCAGGCAGTTTCTTGCCGACAGCCGCCAGATCCTTGGCCTGGTCAACGATGCCGCCGCCCGTGCGGAGCGTCTGCATCAGGGTGAGGCCGGAGAACTGCGAATCGGCTTTACCTCCTCGGCGCCGTTTATTCGTGCGGTGTCGGATACCCTTTCGCTGTTCCGGCAGCAATACCCGGGTATGCATTTGCAGACCCGTGAAATGAACACCCGCGAGCAGCTGGCACCTTTGAGTGAAGGGGCGCTGGATCTGGGGCTGATGCGCAATACGCCGTTACCAGAGAGCTTACATCATGAGGTGATTTTGCATGAACCGCTGATGGCGATGATCCCGCGAGTGTATCCGTTGTCGCAAAAGCCGGTGGTCACGCTGGCTGAACTGGCGAAAGAACCGTTTGTCTTCTTTGATCCGCACGTTGGAACCGGTCTTTATGACGATATCCTCGGCATGATGCGCCGCTATCAGTTGACACCCATGATTACTCAGGAAGTCGGTGAGGCAATGACCATTATCGGACTGGTCGCTGCCGGCCTGGGCGTGTCGATACTGCCGGCGTCGTTTAAAAAAGTGCAGCTCAATGAGATGTGCTGGGTACCGATTGCGGAAGACGATGCCGTCTCGGAAATGTGGCTGGTCTGGTCGGCGCATCATGAACAGAGTCAGGCGGCGCTACGCTTTCGGCAGCAACTCATTCAGGCCGTCAGGCGTGCTTAAATTAATTTAATAACGACTGAAAATGTGCAGTTAATCACACGGCTAAGTAAAAAAGTTGACGTTGTGTATTGAAGTACTTCACCATAGCCTACAGATTATTTCGGAGCGCGAAAATAAAGGGAGTCAGAGGTGGTTGCTGATAGTCAGCCTGGGCACATCGATCAAATAAAGCAGACCAATGCGGGGGGCCGTTTACCGCCTGATTGATCAGCTGGGACCGGTATCGCGTATTGATCTTTCGCGTCTTGCGCAGCTGGCGCCCGCCAGCATCACAAAGATAGTGCGCGAAATGCTTGAAGCGCATCTGGTCCAGGAACTGGAGATTAAAGAAGCCGGTAGTCGTGGACGCCCTGCGGTCGGTCTGGTTGTGGAAACAGAGGCCTGGCACTATTTATCCCTTCGTATCAGTCGTGGGGAAATTTTTCTCGCCCTGCGCGATCTTAGCAGCAAACTGGTGGTGGAAGAGTGTCTTGAACTGCCGCTGAATGATGAGATGCCGCTGTTGACGCGTATTCTTACGCTGGTCGATCAGTTTTTTTATTCGCCATCAGCAAAAGCTCGAACGTCTGACCTCTATTGCCATTACCTTACCCGGTATTATCGATACCGAGAACGGGATCGTGCATCGCATGCCGTTTTATGCCGATGTGAAAGAGATGCCGCTTGGCGATACGCTCGCGCAACACACCGGTGTGCCGGTCTATATTCAGCATGATATCAGCGCCTGGACGATGGCAGAGGCGCTTTTTGGCGCGTCTCGCGGTGCACGAGATGTGATTCAGGTAGTTATCGATCATAACGTCGGGGCCGGGGTGATCACCGACGGTCATTTACTGCATGCGGGCAGCAGCAGCCTGGTGGAGATTGGTCATACCCAGGTCGATCCTTACGGAAAGCGCTGCTACTGCGGCAACCATGGCTGCCTGGAAACCATTGCCAGTGTGGAAAGCGTGCTGGAACTGGCGCAACTGCGACTGACGCAATCCATGAGCTCCATGCTCCACGGCCAGCCGTTGACGGTCGATTCGCTGTGTCAGGCGGCGATACAGGGCGATCTGTTGGCTAAAGACATTATTAGCGGCGTGGGAACCCACGTCGGCCGTATCCTCGCTATCATGGTTAATCTGTTTAACCCGCAAAAAATTCTGATTGGATCGCCGCTCAACCAGGCGGCTGATGTGTTGTTCCCGGCCATTGCGGATAGCATTCGTCAGCAGGCGCTACCGGCCTACAGCAAAAATATGGTTGTGGAGAGCACGCAGTTTTCTAATCAGGGAACAATGGCAGGGGCCGCGCTGGTAAAAGACGCGATGTATAATGGTTCTTTGTTGATTCGTCTATTACAGGGTTAACATTTTTAAACTGTTCTACCAAAAATTGCGCTAACTCAAGCTGATTCTACCTGGCATACCTTAGACTTTCTCCACTGTATTATTTTCCTGGCTTATATTTTCGAAGCATAACGGTGGAGTTGGTGATGCTGAAGCGTTTCTTTATTACAGGTACAGACACTTCTGTCGGGAAGACGGTTGTTTCCCGCGCATTGCTACAAGCGTTAGCATCGGGTGGTAAAAGCGTAGCGGGATATAAACCGGTCGCGAAGGGCAGCAAAGAAACCCCTGAAGGGTTGCGCAACCGGGATGCGCTGGTACTGCAAAGCGTATCAACGCTGGATTTGCCCTATGAGGTCGTGAACCCCATCGCGCTCAGCGAAGATGAAAGTAGCGTAGCCCATAGTTGCCCGATCAATTACACCTTACTGTCTAACGGGCTGGCTAGTCTGAGCGAGAAAGTTGATCACGTTGTGGTTGAAGGCACCGGCGGCTGGCGCAGCCTGATGAACGATCTGCGTCCATTATCCGAATGGGTGGTGCAGGAACAATTACCAGTATTGATGGTTGTGGGGATTCAGGAAGGTTGCATTAATCATGCACTACTGACAGCCCAGGCCATTGCTAACGACGGCTTACCGCTGCTCGGCTGGGTCGCCAACCGTATCAACCCGGGTCTGGCGCACTATGCGGAAATTATCGATGTTCTCAGCAAAAAGCTGCCTGCGCCTTTGATTGGTGAACTGCCTTATTTGCCGCGTGCCGAGCAGCGTGAGCTGGGGCAGTATATTCGTCTCTCAATGCTGGGGAGCGCGCTGTCAGTAGACAGAATCTCTGCCTGATGGGCACATTATAAAAACGGGGAGTCCTGATGGCTCCCCTTTTTTTTCGCAATTAATTGCTTTCGTGAATGTTCAGCGCCCGGCGGGTGCGTCCCGAGCTGAGATAATCGGCAATATAATCCTGTGAGATCTCGCCGTTGTAGCGGCCATCCTCATCAACGATCGGCATCCAACTGGTATTACTTTCATACAGTTTAGACAGCACAATACGCAGGTTATCTTCGGCCTTGCCGGTAATGCGGAAGGGATGAAGAATATCGGCGCAGGTGCCGGTAGCCTGTCGCGCTTCGCGGCGTTTCACAAAGCCCAGCGGTTTACCATCGACATCGACCACGGTAATCGCGCGAATATCATGGTCATCCATAATGCCAAAGGCGTCATTCAGCGACGTAGAGGGTCTGGCGGTCAGCGTCGGTTGCTGATCGGTCACGTCGCCCGCCGAAACCAGCAGCAGACGCTTGAGCGTGCGGTCCTGACCGACGAATGAGCCGACGAAATCGTTGGCGGGTTTGGCAAGCAACTCATCCGGGCTGGCGCACTGGACGATGCGCCCCTGGCGAAAGACGGCAATGCGATCGCCGAGCTTCAGGGCTTCATCGATATCATGGCTCACCAGCATCACGGTTTTTTTCAGCGCGCGCTGCATGTCAAGGAACTGATTCTGAATGACTTCGCGGTTGATGGGGTCGACAGCGCCAAACGGCTCATCCATCAGCAGGACCGGCGGATCCGCTGCCAGGGCGCGAATGACACCAATACGCTGCTGCTGACCACCGGACATCTCTTTCGGATAGCGATGCAGAAACTTCTTCGCATCCAGCGCCACCATTTCCATTAGTTCTTCGGCACGGCTCTTACAACGGGCTTTGTCCCAGCCCAGCATACGAGGAACGACCGTGATGTTCTCTTCAATTGTCATATTTGGAAACAGGCCAATCTGCTGGATCACATAGCCAATGTTGCGGCGCAGGGTCACGGTATCCATCTGATTGGTATTTTCGCCGTTAATCAGAATGTTGCCGCTACTTGGCGTAATCAGGCGGTTAATCATCTTCAGGGTAGTGGTCTTGCCGCAGCCCGACGGCCCCAGCAATACGCACATTTCGCCTTCTGGTACGTTCAGATTGACGTTATCGACGGCCTTCAGCGGCTGTCCCTTTTTTCTGCGAAAATTGTTTGGTGAGGTTTTCCAGTTTTATCATTATCGTATCCCCTTAGGTGTCAGGACGACTTGCAGGCGGTGTAACAGCCAGTCGAGCACAATGGCTAAAAGACAAATCATTAATGCGCCGGCAACAAGCATACGGATGTCGCTGCCACCGATGCCGTTCAGTAACAGTAATCCCAGACCACCAGCGCCAATGACCGCAGCAATCGCCATTACGCCGATATTCATAACCACCGCAGTGCGGATCCCACCGAAAATTACCGGTAGTGCCATCGGGATCTCCACCCAGCGCAGACGCTGCCAGAACGTCATGCCAATTCCGCGGCCCGCTTCACGTAAGCCAGGCGGAATACTGTCCAGCGCGGTATGGGTGTTTCGCACGATAGGCAACAGCGAGTAAAGAAACACGGCGGTAATTGCAGGCAGTGCGCCAATACCGTGACCGATCAGCGAAAACAGGGGGGATCATCAGGCCGAACAGGGCGATGGAGGGAATCGTCAGCAGCAGCGTGGCGATACTCAGAACCGGGGTTGCCAGCCATTTGTGGCGGACAATCAGGATCCCCAACGGCACGCCAATCGCAATCGCCAGCCCAACCGCCAGCGCCACCAGCCAAAGATGCTGAAAAGTGAGCGTCGCCAGATAACCTGCGTTCTCTGTCATGTAGTGAATCGTATCCATATGCGCTCCTTACAGCAGGTTCTTTTGTTGCAGGAATTCACGAGCGACCTGCTGCGGTGACTGATGATCGATGTCGACCTTCGCATTCAGGGTGCTGATCACGTCATTGTTCAACTGAGCAGAGAGGGTATTGAGCGCCTCGGCGAGTCCCGGATTGGCCTCAAGCGTATCTTTGCGCACCACAGGCGTGACAGCGTAACTTGGGAAGAAACCTTTATCATCTTCCAGTACTTTGAGATCAAAACCCTTCACGCGACCGTCAGTGGTGTAGATGAGACCAGCGTCTACGAAGCCATCACGCACGGCGTTGTAGACCAGTCCGGGGTCCATCTGACGGATTTGCGGTCGGTCGAGATCCATCTGATAGGCCTGCTGCAACGGTTTCATCCCGTCGCTGCGTCCGGCAAACTCCAGGTCGAGTCCCAGCAGCCAGTTGTTATCGGGATCGGTCTGGCGGATATGTTCAATTTTCGCCACCATCTCTGACATAGTATTGATGTTCTCCGCTTCGGCACGCTTGCGTTGCATGGCGAAGGCGTAGGTGTTGTTCATCTCTGCCGGTTTCAGCCAGACCAGACCCAGTTTGGCATCAAGACGTTTTACCGTGTCGTACGACTCCAGCGGGCTCATACGCTTATTGATGTGGTTGAAAATAATCAGTGACGTGCCGGTGTATTCCCACGTCATATCAATCTGCTTATTGATCATCGCATTACGTGAGATCACCGTGGCGATGTTGGTTTGCGGCTGAACCTGAAATCCTTTTTTTTGCAGATACTGAACGGTCATGGCCGAGAGAATGTGCTGCTCGGTAAAACTTTTGGTTGCCAGAATAAGGGGGGGCCGCCTGGGCCTGTGTGCTGATGAACAGCGCGGCGGCGAGCCATCCCAGCCATTTTTTCGTATGTTTCATTGAGCGCTCCTTGTTTTTATCGTTGTCATCAGGCCGTGTGCGGGCTCATAACACGCCCAAGCCAGGCGAGCAGGCAGTCGAGGATCAGGGCGAACAGTGCGGTAGCGGTGGCGCCCAGAATCAATGTCGGGAAGTCGTTAAGATAGATGCCAGGGAAAATCAGTTCGCCGTAGCTACTGGCGCCAATCAGAAACGCCAGCGGGGCCGTACCTACGTTAATCGCCGTGGCAATGCGGATCCCGGAAAGCATCACCGGCCAGGCATTGGGGATTTCGACCTGACGCAACCGTTGCCATTTCGTCATACCAATGCCGTTTGCCGCTTCAATCAGTGACGGCGGAACAGAACGCAGCCCCGCATAGGTGTTACGTACAATGGGCAGTAGCGACGCCAGAAACAGCGCAATGATGGCAGGCAGGTCGCCAATCCCGATAACGACCATTGCCAGCGCGAGAACGGCCAGCGGAGGTAACGTATTGCCAATATTGAAAATCTGCATGACATATTCGGCAACGCCTCTGGCGGCGGGGCGACTGAGCAGGATACCGCCTGGAATGCCGACCAGCAGGGCGAAGAACATTGAGGTAAGGACTAAAATCAGGTGCTGTTGACCGAGATAAAGTAAATCGACCTGACGCGCTTTCAGGGTGTCTATGCCAATTCCCCAGACCAGCAGTGTCAGTAGCAGAATGATGACAAAACTAAAGCCCAGCACGCGTATTAACGTGGATGTGTGCATTGCAGTGTGTCTCCCTGTTTGCATGCGTTATGGCGGCGAAAAATCGTCGCATGTTGTTATGCCATGTTTCGGCAGGGTGTTTTGAGCTATAGCAACAGGTTGGGAAGGATTCCAGCGTGGCGGTAAATTAGATTCGCAGACGATGAATCGCCAAAAGCAATTGAGCCTTATGGCGTAAAGGTTAAGCCGGGTATGTAAAGAATTGTCTTAAAAACCTGAAATAAAAGTGACGGTGTAACATTTTAAGATAATGCAGATAGCAGAAAAGGCAGGAAAAACCTGCCTTCAGAAGGTTAGCGGTACAGCGTTTTTTCTGCCACCGGCGTGAGCAACTGAGACCGCCACTGTGCCAGGGTGTGATGGGCCAGTTTACCGAGCGCCTGGTAAAAAGGATGCCCAGCGTTCTCAATAAATACCTCAAGAAAGCGCGATGACCAGGGAAACAGATGCCACGCCAGCAGTTGTTCACATTCGCGGTGTCGACCGCTTTCAGCCAGCCATGCCGCCATCAGCAACAATGAGCCAAAATGATCCTCGGGTTCATTTTGCTCTGTCTCGACGTGAATACCGTTATCGCGCATCCACTGACGCAGGGCCAGCGTGGACTCGCCAAACAGGACATTTTCACGATCTAACCAGACGGATCCCCAGGGCGGTGACGGTAACGCATACGGCCCCACGAAAAGACGCTGGAATGCCTCGGGAAGGGATTCTTCGCTGTCGCGTGTAAAATCAGTCGCCAGCGGGGCCAGTGTCTCTGCTGCCAGCGGCCATTGTGCCTGCCAGCCATCAGCGGTTAACGCCGACACCAGCGGAGTGGCTTCGGCGCTGTCGGGGGCGTAGTAAAACAGAGCCCCGAGCACGCGTGCCGTCATCGCAAAATCATCACGTTGAGTAAAATCAGTCATCTGAAACATCCTGAAAAGTGCGGGTTTCCCCGCACGGATTCGTTAACCTGCCACCGCCATACCGACGGTCATATGCAGGCCATAAAACAGGCCGCGGCCAATGATTTCGCCGCCGAGCACGAGGAGCAACCCTAACAGCAACCCGGCGACATGCGGTTCTTTACGGCGCACCAGCGGGCATATCCAGCAGCCGAGACCGGCGGCAAGCAGCACTACGCGCCATACCTGCAAAGAGGCATAATCCGGCACCAGCGCAGAAGCCTGCTGAACCGAACTGTGAATCGTCGCCAGCGACATGCCTTGCAGGACGATAACCGCTACGCTGACCAGCAGCGCCAGCACGCTGATACTGGCGAACAGGGTTCCATTAAAGGTGACGCGGGACGCCCGCAGCAGTAATGCTGCGAACAGGGGGGCCGCTAAGCAACACCGTCATGAAGAACGCCAGTGTCGTATAGCCAGTATACCAGGTCGGCACCGTATCGATCAGGTAAACGCGGGTCATTGCCCATACGAAGACGATCCCCAGTACCATGCTGACCAGCAGCCAGAGTTTGCCCAGTGCGGGTGGCATTTTACCCAGAACGGCGATCAGCCACCAGATTCCGCCTACGGCGAAAAAGAGGGAACCCGCGGCGATTTCATTGCTCAACCCGGATGCGCCAATGCGGTTGAGTGAGTTGAATGCCCGCATCGGCGATCCCAGGTGCATGATGGATGCCAGGAAACCCAGCCCCATTACCAGCCAGAGAAAGAACATGCTGCGAACCAGACGCTGCCGGGCGGCGGCATCGTCTTTCATCGCCAACCAGCCTGCTCCACAGACAATCAGCGCGCCCACGACGCACTGGCCGAGTACCGTAAACAGCACCAGCGGCCATTCATGCCATCCATTTCCCATTTCAGACCTCCTTCGGATTCGCCAGATAACCGGTGGTATCCCCGGTCGGGCGGCTGTTGGCATTCGGTTTGATCACAATACTCGGCTTCGTGAAGTGCGCGCCCGGCAGTGGGGCAACGGCAGCCAGATCGCCGTGTTTTTTGCGCAGTTCGTCAATCGGGCCGAAGTCCAGCGCCCGCAGCGGGCAGGACTCCACACAGATCGGTTTCTTGCCATCCGCCACGCGGTCATGACAGCCGTCGCACTTGGTCATGTGACCTTTGGCGGCGTTGTACTGTGGTGCGCCGTACGGGCAGGCCATATGGCAGTAACGACAGCCGATGCAGACATCTTCATCAACGACCACAAAACCGTCTTCCCGTTTGTGCATTGCCCCGCTCGGGCAAACCTTAGTACAGGCCGGATCCTCACAGTGGTTACAGGCAATAGAGAGATAGTAGGCAAACACGTTCTGATGCCAGACGCCGTTGTCCTCCTGCCAGTCACCGCCCGCGTATTCGTAAATGCGGCGGAAGCTGACATCCGGGGTTAAGTCTTTGTAATCTTTACAGGCCAGTTCGCAGGTTTTACAACCGGTGCAACGGCTGGAATCAATAAAAAATCCATACTGGGTTGTCATCGGTTACTCCTTAGACCTTTTCAACCTGAACGAGATTACTGTGAGAAGGATTGCCTTTGGCCAGCGGCGAAGGGCGGTGCGATGTCAGGATGTTAATGGAGCCGCCGTGATCGACCTTATCGCCAAACATATCGGCTTTCAGCCAAGCCCCCTGACCGATAGCGGTGACGCCGGGCAGGATGCGCGGGGTCACTTTGGCAGGGATCAGCATTTGTCCGTTGTTGTTAAACACTCGGACGGTGTCGCCGTGCTGAATTCCACGGGACCTGGCATCGATTGGGTTAATCCAGATCTCCTGTGGGCAAGCCTGTTGCAGAACGTCGATGTTGCCATAGCTGGAGTGGGTACGCGCTTTGTAGTGGAAGCCGGTAAGCTGCAGCGGGTACGTTTTGCGGATTGGATCGTCCCAGCCGTCAAAACCGGGCGCATAGGCGGGAAGAGGATGGATGACCTCATCTTTCTTCAGTTCCCAGGTCTCGGCGATGGCGGCGAGTCGCGCAGAGTAAATTTCAATTTTCCCTGACGGCGTTTTCAGCGGATTAGCACTGGGATCTTCACGGAAGGCGCGGAAGGCGACGTAATGTTCTTCAGGACATTTTTTCTTAAAGATGCCGGTTTGCTTCATCTCTTCGTAATCCGGCATTTCCGGATTGCGCTCTTTGGTTTTCGCATGCAGGTATTTCACCCATTCATGCTGCGAGCGTCCTTCGGTGAAAGTCTGGTAGACGTCCGGGCCGAGTCGGCGGGCGATTTCACTTAACATCCAGTAGATAGGCTTTCTTTCAAACTTCGCGGAGGTGGCGGGCTGACCGAGGATCACATAGCCCATATTGCCAGCGGATTCGTGGGAAATCAGATCCTCCTGCTCGGTCGGCATTAAATCCGGCAGCAGAATGTCACAGTACTTCGCCGATGCCGTCATGAAATGTTCGATGCCGACAATCATTTCGCACTTGCTGTCATCCTGCAGCACGTCATGCGTGTGGGCGATATTGCCATGCTGGTTAATCAGCGTATTACTGGCGTAGCACCACATGAATTTGATCGGAACATCCAGTTTCTCTTTGCCCCGAACACCGTCGCGGGTCGCTGTCATCTCGGTGCCGTGATCGATAGCGTCGGTCCAGGTGAACACGGAAATTTGCGTTTTAACCGGGTTATCGAGCATCGAGAACCACTCTACGCCGAGATCCCAGGTGCCTTCACGCACGCCTGAGTTGCCGCCGTTGATGCCAACGTTGCCGGTGAGCACCGACAGCATGGCAATAGCCCGGGCGGTTTGCTCGCCGTTAGAGTGGCGCTGAGGTCCCCACCCCTGGCAGATATAGGCCGGTTTTGCCGAGCCAATTTCACGGGCCAGCTGGATGATTTTGTCCGCCGGAATACTGGTGATGCGGGATGCCCAATCCGGGGTTTTGGCAATACCATCTGGCCCGTCGCCAAGAATATAGGCTTTATAGTGGGCGTTACGCGGCGCGTCGGCAGGCAGGGTGGTTTCATCATAGCCGACGCAATATTTATCCAGAAATGGCTTATCGACTAAATCTTCATTAATCAGCACCCAGGCGATACCTGCGGCCAGCGCAGCATCCGTCCCAGGGCGGATGGGCAGCCACTCGTCTTCGCGTCCGGCCGCGGTGTCGTTATAGCGCGGATCGATGACGATCATTCGCGCATTTGAACGTTCTCGCGCCTGCTCGACGTAGTAAGTGACGCCCCCCGCCGCTCATGCGGGTTTCCGCGGGGTTATTACCAAACATCACCACCAGTTTACTGTTGGCGATATCGTCCGGGCTGTTGCCGTCGTTGCTGCCAAACATATAGCTCATGGCTGCGCTGATTTGCGCGGTGCTGTAACTGCCGTAACGGCTAAGGTAGCCGCCGCAGGAATTCATCAGCCGATAAGGGACGTTGGAGTTGGTAATATTTCCGCCGTCAACGCCGGTGCCGTACAGCACGTGGACCGCTTCGTTACCGTAATCTTTCAGGATCCGCTTCAGGTTGTCGCCAATAGTATCCAGCGCTTCATCCCAGGAGATACGCTCAAATTTCCCTTCGCCGCGTTTGCCGACGCGTTTCATCGGGTATTTCAGACGGTCCGGATGGTTCATACGCCGCCGTATTGAGCGACCGCGCAGGCAGGCGCGAACCTGGTGATTGCCGTACTCGTCATTGCCGGTGGTGTCAGATTCAACCCAGTAAACGGCGTCATCTTTGATGTGCAAACGCAGCAAACAACGACTGCCGCAGTTGACGGTACAGGAACTCCAGACCGCTTTTTCTTCGACCGGCAAGGGCGCAATGCCGTCTGCAGCGCGGGCGATTCGTGTGAAAGGAAGGGTGAAAGCGCTACTGGCAAGCGCAAGGCTGCCAATAGCGGATGATTTCACCAGACTACGGCGGCTGATACCGGCCGTCATTAACGCCTCAGGCGTGGTGATTTTCATGGTTGCTCACTTTGCTAATGTCAAAAATTGACCAGGTTACGTCCCTGTTTTTAGGAACCGTCATTTATTTTTTTCTTTATTAATCAGAGAGGTGTGGAAGACACTGCACAGATGCAGTACCTTCGAACAGCGTGCTGTATAAAATTGTCTATAGCGATATCAGAGACAGGCGAAACAGGGAGGTATTTTACCCCTTAATGATTAGGGGGGTATTAATCCATATCAAAGTGAGGGAACCCCCTCCGTTGCCGGAGGGAGAAAAACAGAGGGAATTATTGCGGCTCGCCAGGGGCGCCATCCTGAGAAGGCGTGGTGCTGGAAGGGGCATTACCACTGCTGGTTCGGGTGTAGAGAATTTTATGTGTGTCGTTGGCGCAGTGTCCAACAACCTGTGAATCCGGTTGGTCTGCCTGATCGTTTGGCACGATACTCAGGGTGAAATTGGCCTCCGGCACGCCGTTATTGATGATGCGCTGTTCAATATCACTCCTGACACGTTCGCAGGAGTCGGGGGGCGGCAAAAACCAGCGGGGGAGGCGATCAGCAGAACGCCTGCCAGTATTCCTCGGGATAATTTCATCATCAGCTCCATTGTTGAGATGCTCAAAATAAGCATAGCATTGTCAGTGTAAGCTATTGTCATGGCGGGCAACTCGTTGAAGAATCTGAAAGCGTACGCTTGCCCAAACGCAAAAACCCCGACATCGTCGGGGTTTGGGTGAAATCCCCGTGTCGCCACGGGAGAGGGATCAGAAGCTGTATTTCAGCCCTAACATACCTTGCGTATCGCTGTAGCCGTTATCACCAACCTGTTGCGCGACGTTACCCCACAGGGTGACGTTTTTCGTCAACTGGCCTTCAACACCGGCTTTCAGTTCGCCAATATTACGGCTGCCTTTCACGTCGTTGTTAATGTCATCCATCTGCACGCTGTAATTCTGCGTATTGTGGATCCAGTTGACTTCCACAAACGGCTGGAAGGTGCGGCCTTTCCCGTCATCCATGGCGTTATGCCCCTGCAGGTAAGCCTTCACGCCAAGACGCGTTTGCAGATTACCGTCGGTTTTATCGACCACCCGGGTGCCGTTTTTCTCAACGTGCGTATCGGCCTGCACGTCCATCCAGGTCACCTGCGCTTTAGGTTGAATATACAGCGCGTTGCGCTCGCTGATTTCGGCCAGTTTCCAGGTGTAGCCCGTTTCAACAGAAGCGGTGATGCCGTCTGAGTCATATTTCTCAGATGCCAGTCCTTGTCCGGACACGGTGTTGTCAAACCAGTTGTAGAGTACCCAGCCATCGACGTAAGCTCCGGTTTTATCGGCGTCGTTGGCATACCAGGTGCCGTACAGACCAGCGCTGTAGCCGCTGATTTCCCCGCGTGAGCTGTATCCGGTCAGGCTGGAGTGGCTGCGGCTCTTGCTGTTGGCGTAACCGGCCATCAGACCCAGATGCCAGCGATCCAGACCGTCGGTGCTCCACTGGGCGAGGTCGCCGCCCAGTTGCATCACGTAGCGGTTGCTCTGGGTGCTGATCTGCCCGGAACCGTCCTTGAAGCGGTTATGTCCGCCGATATGGCGCATCCACAGGCTGGTAACTTTCTGTTCGCCGGTTAACGCATCGGTGTACTGGGTTTCGCCCAGACGATCGTGCAGACGGGTAGTGAACAGCGTGTTGGCGGCAAGGGTGTTCGCCAGATAGCTGCCGGTTTCCGGGCGATACTGATGTTCACCTTCTGGGGCGACAGGCGGTTGTGGAGCGGGCTGTTCTGGTGTTTCCGGTGAAGCGGGTGCGGGCTCATCCGGCGGTAATGGTTCCGGGATGGCCTCGCTGGTCAGATGCCAGTTCTGATTGTTTTTCTTGATAATGTTGTAGTCATAGGCGCCCGCGACGATACGACCTTCTTTGACAAAGGTCCCGTCAGAGGCACCTTCGACTTCCACAATAGGTATACCTTCGACTGTCTGCGATCCGCTGCCGCCGGCGTTGGTGACGCTGACACGCGTAGTGCCGCTGGTGTCACCACGAACCACCAGCTTATCGGTCGCCGAAAGGTCATCACCCAGTACGGTACGCAAGGCTAACAGACCGTTATTACCCGCATAATTGCCGTTGATGGTCAATGTGGTCGGGGTAAAGACGGCTTTCAGCCGTGACGGGGAGGAGAGCGTCGTTGTACCTGCCAGATCCAGCGAGTTCAGGGTCTGCGAATAACCATTGAGATCCAGACTGGCACCGTCGCTGACGAGGTAATCAGACGCGGCGCTAAACGTATTTTCTGCGCCTGCGCGCAGCGTCCCTCTGGAGACAAGCGTGTTACCGCTGTAGGTATTGGCGCCGGTCAGTGTGGTTACGCCTGAGCCGACATGGTTGACTTCACCATTACCGTATATTCGTGATGCCAGCACAAAGTCCTGACTGGAGTGGTTAAAGTTGAGAATGGCAGTGCTGAGACCGCTGTTATTCATCAGATAAATTCGCGACGCCTCAACTTTACCCGCCGCCTGTTCGGCTTCACCCTGCGCGCCGCCGATATTTAAAATACCGGTACTGCCGTTGCCATAGGCGAGACGGATCAACGTACCGGACTTAATGGTTGCCCCATTGCTGACGGTCAGGATCCCTTTCGCGGTGTTATTCGCTGTAGAGAATCCGCCCAGATTGATGGCCGCTGCGACATCCAGAGTGGAACCCGCGCCGTCGACCAGCGTTTCACCAAAACCGTTACGGACAGAGGTATCCGTCACGCCGACGTAGCCAATACTGATATGATTCGTGGTTGAGAGCTTACCGCCGTTGGTAATAAATAACTTACCGTGTCCCTGGTCACCCACTACGGTCCAGTTGGTGTCAATTGAAGAGTTAGCGCCGTCAATGGTGACCACTCCGTAGCCGCCTTCGTACGTTTCGCCAATACGTAAGTCATCCAGTCCGGTAATTTTGCTGCCATTAAGCACGTTCAGCGTACCGGAGCCATTATCTGTTCCAAGCCGGATATGCCAGTTATTACTTTGCCAGGTTGCGCCGTTGGTTAAGGTGACAGTACCTGTCCCAGACCTACCAATTGAAGCGCCATCGGTAACGATGATGTCCCGACCATCAATCATCAGTGTGCCGACTCCCGCATCTCCAACCATTATCGCACGAACCTGATTCCAGTTATCACCTGTATTTTCGGTTGATGAAAGAGTGAGAGAATCATTATTATTGATAATGATGTCGCTCGTTATGTCAGTCGGAGGGGTAATAGCTAACAGATTGATATTATCCGCATTCGCGGCGGCGGTTTGTACTGCCAGTGCCACAGCGATTGCAAGCATGGATTTTGGGTGGTGCAAGTTTTTAATATTCATAATTGTCTCTTCCATAAGAGAGTGCCTGGTGTTGAAAACAACATTTCATACTTTAAAAACAATCTCTTAATGCTTTTATTGAATGCAATATAATGTGTGAAAATACACTTTATTTATCTAAAGCGTATTTTATTTGCATCATTAAAAATAACGAAATGGTTTTATCTTCTAATTATTATGACCTTTAATAGGTTTTATCTATTTAATATAATGCCAGTTTTCTTATATAAGATCTTATATGTTTTTTTTGCAAGTAATGTCTCTTATTAAGGCTATTTAAAATATTAGGAATCGTACAAATAATTATCCTTATACAATGAGATAATGGATAGGCAGGATGAGTTATTTTCATTGTCAAGGGAATGGCTCATCGGCTATTCATTTGGCGGGTAATCATTACTTAAATGAAGCGAGGCGTATTTTTTAGGAATACTGCAAAAACCTGAAACACATTAGTTTGATCTTGATCAATTAACATGAGTGGAAACCGTGATGTATGGTCACGTTCTGCCCATGAATCTGGCGCTTTTGCGCAGGTATACAGTAAACGACCGTCTTTGCTACTATGACTGGATCTCATCCTTTACTTATGGGGAACCTGTGAAAAAACAGACATTTCTTTTCGCGCTTGGCGTTGCGCTGGTGGGATGTGACAACAGCACCGCGCCGCTCTCTTTTACGCCGGAAATGGCCAGTTTTTCTAATGAATTTGACTTTGATCCTTTGCGCGGACCGGTAAAAGACTTCAGTCAGACCTTACTTAATGAAAAGGGTGAAGTAGCGAAACGCGTCAACGGAACATTGTCTGAGGAAGGCTGTTTTGACTCGCTGGAATTGCACGATCTTGAAAACAATACCGCCGTGGCGTTGGTGCTGGATGCGAACTATTATCGCGATGCCGAAACGCTGGAGAAGAAGGTACGGTTGCAGGGGAAATGCCAGCTTGCGGAACTGCCTTCGGCGGGCGTCGTCTGGGATACCGATGATAATGGCTTTGTCGTTGCGGCAACGGGTAAAGAGATGAAAGTTCAGTATCGCTATGATGCAGAAGGGTATCCGCTTGGCAAAACCACGATCAGTAAGGACCAGACGTTATCCGTCAGCGCAAAACCCTCAACGGATCCACGTAAGAAACTGGATTATACGGCGGTAAGTTTGCTTAACAATCACCCTTTGGGGAACGTTAAACAGACCTGTGACTATGACCGTCATGCCAATCCCACGGATTGTACGCTGGTGATCGTCGATGAAAGCGTCAAACCCGCGGTTGAGCACAACTACACGATCAAAAATACCATCGATTACTATTGAGAAGACCGCGCAGCGATTACTGCGCGGTAGGTTTTAACATCGCCGAACCGGGCGAGCGATGCTCTGCCAGGTACTGATGCTGGAAGATACACATCCGGATCGTGTTGCGGTATTCCCCGTTAATAAAGAACTCATGAATCAGTTCGCCTTCGACCATAAAGCCCAGCTTACGGTAGATATGGATCGCTTTTTCGTTCTCTTTATCAACGATGAGGTACAGCTTATAGAGGTTAAGTACGGTAAATCCGTAATCCATCGCCAGACGGGCGGCTCGTGAGGCGAGACCCTTTCCCTGATATTCCGGGGAAATAATGATCTGAAATTCAGCCCGACGGTGGACATGATTGATTTCAACCAGTTCGACCAGACCGGCTTTTTCACCTTCACATTCCACGACGAAACGACGTTCGCTCTGGTCGTGAATGTGCTTATCGTAGAGATCGGACAACTCGACAAACGCTTCGTAAGGCTCTTCAAACCAGTAGCGCATGACGCTGGCATTGTTATCGAGTTGATGGACAAAACGTAAATCTTCACGCTCCAGCGGACGCAGCTTTACACTGAGGGCGCTTGTCATACCAAATCCTTAAGTCTCTTTAACGCTTTATATCAAGGGGCAATCACGCGACCGGTGCGACGATCCAGACAGCGCAGGGTGTTCGGTTCCCAGTATGCGTTCAGGTTGGCGCTCTGTTCGCAGCTGTCGCGGTTGTCAAAGGCCGCATCGGCTTTATCCCACTCTTTTTCCGCGCGTTTGTTCACTTTCTGGCGCAGACTACGCGTGTCATCCCACTGTTCTTTTTGCATGGCTGCCTGTTGACGGCTCAGGGCGCTGTCACCCGATTCGATCACCAGTCGGCTGGTCTCAGCCTGCGCGGTCGCGGTGTAGACGACAGCACTCAGCAGCAGCAAAGCTGTCTGGCACAGACGTTTGCGAAGCGTAATGTTCATGGCAAGTTCCTTTTATGAGCGACGCAAAAAGCATCATTAACAGGCAAATTCTACACCATTCCTCGTACAGGGCATACCCGCCGGAAGGTTATGGATAAGAACGGGTGATTATGGCGTATTATGCCTGAACCTCAGGTCAATGAATGAATCAGATGATCAAAACCACGTTACTCTTTTTTGCCACCGCGCTGTGCGAAATCATCGGCTGTTTTCTTCCCTGGCTCTGGCTGAAGCGGGGGGGCCACCGTCTGGTTGCTGTTACCCGCCGGCGTTGCGCTGGCGCTGTTCGTCTGGCTGCTGACGTTGCATCCTGCCGCCAGTGGTCGGGTGTATGCCGCTTATGGTGGCGTTTATGTTTGTACCGCTCTGATCTGGCTGCGCGTCGTGGATGGCGTAAAACTCAGCCTGTATGACTGGAGCGGGGCGCTCATCGCACTTTGCGGAATGTTGATTATTGTGGCGGGATGGGGGCGCGGGTAAGCGTTTTGCGTAACGGAAGGTTCCCGGTGGCGCATTGCGTGGTTTTACTCGCATAGCGCTTCCTTTATTCTTTTTTAAATCAATAAAATAGTTAACTTTAGCTTTTATTCGCTGGCTTCTCTTCGTCTTTTCCCCTGAAAAGTCCTCCTGTTATAACCCGCATTTTTTTGTGATCAAGATTGAAAAACAGTCTGTTTATACTTGTATGGTAGTATGTGAATTGCGTAAATTCTCATCATCACCACACGGAACCAGGAAGAAAAAATGAAGATTGTAGGGGCTGAGGTTTTTGTCACCTGTCCGGGGCGTAACTTTGTCACACTGAAGATTACGACCGAAGACGGCATCACCGGTCTGGGAGACGCCACGCTGAATGGACGTGAACTGTCCGTTGTGTCGTACCTGAAAGATCATCTTTGCCCACAGTTGATCGGTCGCGATGCGCACCGCATCGAAGATATCTGGCAGTTCTTTTATAAAGGCGCGTACTGGCGTCGCGGCCCGGTAACCATGTCCGCTATCTCCGCGGTCGATATGGCGCTGTGGGATATCAAGGCCAAAGCCGCCAATATGCCGCTTTATCAGTTGCTCGGCGGCGCATCGCGTGAAGGGGTGATGGTTTACTGTCACACCACCGGTCACACCGTGGATGATGTGCTGGAAGACTATGCGCGCCATAAAGAGATGGGCTTCAAAGCCATCCGCGTTCAGTGCGGCGTACCGGGGATGAAAACCACTTACGGGATGGCGAAGGGAAAAGGGCAGGCTTATGAACCCGCCACCAAAGGACTGTGGCCGGAAGAGCAACTGTGGTCCACAGAGAAATATCTTGATTTCACTCCGACGCTTTTCGAAGCGGTGCGCAATACGTTCGGCTTTAACGAACATCTGCTGCACGACATGCACCACCGGCTGACGCCCATAGAAGCGGCACGCTTTGGTAAAAGCATTGAAGATTATCGTCTTTTCTGGATGGAGGACCCGACGCCTGCCGAGAATCAGGAGTGCTTCCGTCTGATTCGCCAGCATACGGTGACCCCGATTGCCGTCGGTGAAGTCTTCAACAGCATCTGGGACTGCAAGCAGCTGATTGAAGAACAGCTCATCGATTATATCCGCACCACGATCACCCACGCGGGTGGGATCACAGGCATGCGTCGCATCGCCGATTTCGCCTCCCTTTACCAGGTGCGTACAGGGTCACACGGTCCGTCCGACCTCTCGCCGGTGTGTATGGCCGCTGCGCTGCATTTTGACCTGTGGGTACCGAACTTTGGCGTTCAGGAATACATGGGCTATTCCGAACAGATGCTGGAAGTATTCCCGCACAACTGGACCTTTGACAACGGTTATATGCATCCGGGCGAGAAGCCGGGACTGGGTATTGAGTTCGATGAAAAACTGGCGGCGAAATATCCCTATGACCCCGCCTGTTTGCCGGTTGCCCGGCTTGAAGATGGCACCTTGTGGAACTGGTAAGTTAACATTTATACGACACGGATGTTGTTCACCTCTGAACCAACGAAGGTAATTATTTATGGTTAGTTCCGTTGATATTAAAAATGATGTTGATAGCAAACCTGTAGTGCGTCGTGTTGCTTCTGCTTCAGCGATTGGTACTGCAGCCGAATACTATGACTTTTTTGCCTATGGCACTGCGGCGGTGCTGTTTTTTGGACACTTATTCTTCCCCAGCGACGATCCGCTAATCAGTACGCTGGCGGCATTTGCCACCTATGCCGTGGGCTTCCTGGCAAGGCCACTGGGCGGCATTGTCTTTGGACATATCGGCGATAAAGTGGGGCGTAAAAAAAGCGCTGGTTATCACGATACTGATCGTCGGGCTCGGGACATTCTGCATTGGCTTGTTGCCGACGTACGAAAAAATCGGGGTCTGGGCACCTGTCCTGTTAATTTTTATTCGTGTCCTCCAGGGGTTTGGTGTCGGGGGGTGAACAGGCAGGGGCGGTATTGATGACGGCCGAATATGCAGAACCGAAACGTCGGGGATTCTTTGCCAGTTGGGTGCAAATTGGTGCGCCGGTTGGCTTCCTGCTACCGATGGCGCTGTTTGCGCTGCTCAATGCCACATTATCGCCGGAAGCGATGATGGATTACGGCTGGCGTATTCCGTTCCTGCTCAGTCTGCTGTTGGTGATTGTTGGCCTGTTTATTCGCCTGAGAATCGATGAGTCTCCGGTTTTTGCTCAGATTCGCGAGACAAAAGCGGAAGAATCCCGCCCATTGATTGAAGTTGTCCGCGACTTCCCGGGCATCGTGGTGAAAGGCGTCTGCGCGAAATTGATTGAAGCCTGTACCTTCGCGATGTTCACGGTGATCGTCCTGGCGTATGGCAAAGCTAATAATCTGGATGCCAATATCTTAATGGAAACCATGATTATTGCGGTGGTAATCGAAGTTCTCGCGATACCGATGATGGGCGCGCTCTGCGACAAAATTGGTCGTAAGCCGGTGTATATCATGGGCGCGATGATCCAGGTCATTATGATCATTCCGTTCTTCCTTGCCATTAATCAGGATAGTTTCTGGTTAACGCAACTGGTGATGATTATCGTCATTAGCTTTGGTCACAGCATGTGCTATGCGCCACAGGCGTCGTTCTTCCCGGAACTGTTCCCGACGCACATTCGTTGCAGCGGCATCGCTTTAATCTGGCAATTAGGCTCTCTGATTGGTAGCGGCGTGCTGGGGCTGGTAGCGGTGAAGATTCTGCAGGTCACCGGTGGACATTACTATGGGTTAGCAAGCTATGTGATTGTCCTGGGGGGTCGTTTCCATTATTGGTCTGCTCATGATGCCGGAAACCGCGCCTATGCGACTCAAGCGTGAATATCAGGAGTGGCATAAGCACGATTAAGAGAACAATACCCTAATGGCTGCAGGGAGGCAGCCAGCGCTCAGCCCAGGGCTCGATCCCTGGGCGTCAGGCTCAGAAATCGCATCCTGTCACATAACTTTTAAATGATGTTATACCAATTAGCGAAACATTAATTCAAATCAAAACATACAACCATACAGGCGTTACTCTGGGACCGTCCTGATTCCATTCAAAGTAGGTCATACAATGCAAAACAAGCTCTTAACGGCAAACGCGACGCTTCCTGACTACGATCGCAGCCGACTGATCCCGCGTATTGTTCATCTTGGTTTTGGTGCTTTCCATCGGGCGCACCAGGGCGTGTATACCGATATTCTGGCGGCAGAGCACAACAGCGACTGGGGATACTGCGAAGTGAACCTGATCGGCGGCGAACAGCAGATAGCCGATCTCAAACAGCAGGATAATCTCTATACCGTGGCGGAAATGTCTGCGGATGCCTGGACGGCAAGGGTCGTGGGCGTGGTGAAAAAAGCGCTGCATGCTCAGGTCGACGGGCTGGAGAGTGTGCTGGCAGCGATGTGTGAACCGCAGGTTGCCATTGTTTCCCTGACGATTACGGAGAAAGGGTATTGCCATTCCCCGGCGACCGGACAACTGATGCTGGATCACCCGATGATCGCAGCCGATCTGCAAAACCCGCATCAGCCGAAATCTGCGCCTGGCGTAGTGGTGGAAGCGCTGGCGCGTCGTAAGGCGGCGGGCTTAGCGGCTTTCACGGTGATGTCCTGCGACAACATGCCGGAGAACGGTCACGTGATGCGTAACGTGGTCACCGCCTATGCGCGCGCTGTGGATGCTGAACTGGCCGCCTGGATCGAACAGAATGTGACGTTCCCGTCGACGATGGTTGACCGTATCGTTCCGGCCGTTACCGCCGACACGCTGGATAAAATTGAAAAACTGACCGGTGTACGCGATCCGGCGGGGGTGGCGTGTGAGCCGTTCCGTCAGTGGGTGATTGAAGATAACTTTGTTGCCGGTCGCCCTGAGTGGGAAAAAGCGGGGGCAGAACTGGTCTCTGACGTGATCCCCTTTGAAGAGATGAAATTGCGGATGCTCAACGGCAGCCACTCATTTCTCGCGTATCTGGGCTATCTTGCGGGTTATCAGCACATCAATGACTGTATGGGCGATGAGAACTATCGCGTCGCAGCCCGGGCGCTGATGCTCAACGAGCAGGCGCCAACGCTGAAAGTGCAGGGTGTGGATCTGACGCGTTATGCCGATCTGCTGATCGAACGCTACAGCAACCCGGCGCTGCGTCACCGCACCTGGCAGATTGCGATGGACGGGAGCCAGAAATTGCCTCAGCGGATGCTGGATTCAGTGCGCTGGCATCTGACCCACAACAGCCGTTTCGATTTGCTGGCGCTGGGCGTGGCGGGCTGGATGCGCTATGTCGGCGGCGTGGACGAGCAGGGGAATGCCATTGAAGTGAACGATCCGCTGTTGCCGGTTATCCAACAGGCGGTGCAAAACAGTGCGGAAGGTGAAAGCCGCGTTGAAGCATTGCTGGGTATTGATGCGATCTTTGGGAGCGAACTGCCGAAGGTGGCATTGTTCACGCAGGCGGTGAAAGAGGCGTATCAGACATTGCTGGCGGAAGGGGCGAAAGCTACCGTGGCTAAATATGCGGCGAAAGTGAAGTAACGCGTTCAGGACTGCCGGATAATCAGGCATTATCCGGCACTCACACCATTAGTTCATGCCGAGACGAATCAATTCTACCGGGGCAAATTTGCCTTCACAGCCTTCCACTTCAACTGTTTTTTCACGACGAATTTGCGCTGCATCCAGGCCTTCAGTCTCAATGGCTTTGATGCGACCGGTATGGCCGGTGCCACTGATCATCACGCGGCTGCCTGTGGTGATTGCGTTACGGTTACGATCGTATGTCATCATGGTATTTTCTCCTTTCTAACTTACCGTCAAAGCCCGTGGGCTCTGGTCCCACGTAACGGGCGCTATATAAATACGCTTATCAGTCAGGATTTTTTTTGTTTTTGATCAATCTCACATCTTTTTTTGATGCAGGCATGCAGGGGAGAACACGGGGAAGCCTCATCTCTCGAAAAATGAGGCAGAGGAATTACTCTTCGCTGAACCAGTCGCTATTTTCCTGGCGGATCAGCAGGACCGACTCGCCGATCTCTTGCAGATGCTGAGTCATCGCTTTCTCAACGGCATCAGCGTCGTGCTTTTCCAGGGCGGCAAAAATATCCAGGTGCTGACGGAGCAACATTTCAGGCGGAGAGACGTGATCGAGGCTCATGTAGCGCACACGGTCGATGGTGGCCTTGATATTTTCGATGGTGTCCCAGGCCAGCTGACAGTCCGCAATAGTTGCCAGCTTCTGGTGAAAATTGTCATCCAGCTCGAAAAAATCATTCAGTTGTTTGCGCTCAATGGCAATCCGCTGCTGATTAAGATTCTGCTCAAGCTGATAACACTGGCTGTCGGTGATTTGGGCTGCGGCCCGCCGCGCCACCGCGCATTCGATAGCCTGACGGACAAAACAGCCGTTTCGCACCTGCGAGAGGGAGATCTTGTTGACGTAGCTGCCGCGCTGGGGACGGATCTGGATCAAGCCGTTTTCCGCAAGCTTAATAAACGCTTCGCGCACCGGTTGACGAGAGACATCGAAGCGAACTGACACCTCTTTTTCGGACAGCGGCGTACCCGGCGCAATAAGGCAGTGCACGATGTCACGGCGAAGAATGCGATAAATCTGTTGATTTACCGGTTGTGTTGGGTTGAGTTGCGTTTCGACGGTCATTCGCTCTTACTTTTTAGAAAGTTAACCCACAAATTCTACCACTTTTTTGGCGTGAGCTATACCCGGCCCGCAGGCCGGGAGGCAAAATTAACCGCGATGAACGCTCAGTCCGGCAAAAGATTGCGTCACTGGCATCATTTCTACCGTATTGATGTTGACATGGGCAGGCAGGGTGGCGACCCACCAGACCGCTTCGGTCACATCTTCCGGCGTCAGCGCCGTGGTGTTCTCATAGGTTTTGCCCGCTTTATTGTCATCGCCTTTAAAGCGCACGTTGGAAAACTCCGTACCGCCGACCAGACCAGGCTCGATATCCGTGACGCGAACGGCCGTGCCGTGCAGGTCGGTACGCAGGTTCAGACTGAACTGACGTACAAACGCCTTGGTCGCGCCATACACGTTGCCGCCAGCATAAGGCCAACTGCCTGCGGTAGAGCCGATGTTGATGATATGCCCACGGTTACGCTCAACCATGCCTGGCAGGACGGCGCGGGTCATGTAAATCAGCCCTTTGTTGTTGGTATCGATCATGGTTTCCCAGTCTTCCACGCTGGCTTTATGCGCCGGTTCCAGACCCAGCGCCAGTCCGGCGTTGTTGACCAGCAGGTCGATGTCACGCCATTCGGCAGGCAGTGATGCCAGCATCTCTTCGATGGCTGCGCGGTTGCGGACATCCAGTTGTGCGATCAGCACGTTATCGCCCAACGACTCTTTTAACTCTTGCAGGCGTTCCTGGCGACGGCCAGTGGCAATGACTTTATGCCCGTTCTCAACAAAACGACGTGTAATGCATTCACCAAAACCTGCGGTTGCTCCGGTTACTAAAACGATCATCTCACTGTTCCTCAACGCTTTTTACGTTTAACTACCATAGCATGTGATCCGCTCTCACGGGTAACCCTGGTTTTACAGGATTGCGGTCTTTTACCCTGAAGCCTACTCTATTGAACAAATCGTTTTCAGGAGTGAAAGATGTCGTTAACGAATCCGTTATTGAGTCGCAGTCTGTTACCGTATCAGGCCCCCCGCTTTGATCTGATTCAGACTGAACATTATCGTCCCGCTTTTGACGAAGGGATGAAGCAAAAGCGCGCGGAGATCGCCGCCATTACTGGCAATAGCGATTCTCCTGATTTTGCCAATACCGTTCTGGCGCTGGAGAAAAGTGGTGAAGTGCTGACCCGCGTCACCAGTGTCTTCTTCGCCATGACCTCGGCACATACCAATGATGAACTTCAACGTCTTGATGAGGCGTTTTCAGCCGAACTCGCGGAACTGGCAAATGATATCTGGCTGAACAGCTCGCTGTTTTCGCGCGTCGACCATGTCTGGCAGCAACGCGATGCGTTGGGGCTTGACGATGAATCCGTGCGTCTGATTGAGGTAACACATCAGCGTTTTGTCCTTGCCGGGGCACAACTGAGCGACGCCGACAAAGCGCAGCTCCGGGCGCTTAATACCGAAGCCGCGATGCTCACCAGCCAGTTTAACCAGCGCCTGCTGGCGGCAAATAAATCTGGCGGACTGGTAGTCGATTATGCCCATCAACTGGAAGGACTCAGCGCAGAAGAGATTGCCCTCGCGCGACAGGCGGCGAGCGAAAAAGGGCTCACCGAGGGATGGCTGATACCGCTACTGAATACCACGCAGCAACCGGCATTAAGTGCGCTGCGCGATCGCCAGACCCGGAAGAATCTCTTTAACGCCAGCTGGCATCGCGCTGAAAAAGGGGACGGCAATGATACTCGCGAGCTAATCCAGCGACTGGTCGCGATCCGCGCCACCCAGACGCAGCTGTTGGGTTTCCCGGATTATGCATCATGGAAAATCGCCGATCAGATGGCGAAAACGCCGGAGGCCGCGCTGGCCTTTATGCGCGCCATCGTTCCCGCCGCGCGACAGCGGGCCCTGCATGAACTGGCCGATATTCAGCAGGTGATTGATGATGAACAGGGCGGATTTACCGCACAGGCGTGGGACTGGTCGTTTTATGCCGGGCAGGTTCGTCGCGCAAAATACGCGTTAGATGAATCACTGCTCAAACCGTATTTCGAACTGAATACCGTTTTGCACGAAGGGGTGTTCTGGACGGCCAACCAACTGTTTGGCATCACATTCATCGAGCGCTTTGATATTCCGGTCTATCATCCGGATGTGCGCGTCTGGGAAATTTTCGATCATAACGGCGTCGGGCTGGCGCTTTTTTTACGGCGATTTCTTTGCCCGGGATTCGAAAAGCGGCGGCGCCTGGATGGGGAATTTTGTTGAGCAGTCGACGCTTAACGAAACCCGGCCGGTCATCTACAACGTCTGTAATTATCAGAAGCCCGCAGCGGGACAACCTGCGTTATTACTCTGGGATGATGTCATTACGCTGTTTCATGAGTTTGGTCACACCCTGCACGGACTGTTTGCCTCGCAACGCTACGCCACGCTCTCCGGTACCAATACACCGCGTGATTTCGTCGAGTTTCCGTCGCAAATCAACGAGCACTGGGCAAGTCATCCGGCGGTATTTGCCCGCTATGCCCGTCACTATACTACCGGCGAGACAATGCCAGAGGCGCTACAGGAGAAAATGCGCAAGGCAAGCCTGTTCAATAAGGGCTATGACATGAGCGAACTGCTCAGCGCCGCGCTGCTGGATATGGGCTGGCACCGTTTATCTGTTAACGAAGCCGGTCAGGAAGTGGCGACATTTGAACAGCAACTGCTGGCGACGGAACAGCTCTTTCTGCCGGCGGTACCGCCGCGCTATCGCAGCAGCTATTTTGCCCATATCTTTGGCGGTGGCTATGCCGCGGGTTATTACGCCTATCTCTGGACGCAAATGCTGGCCGATGACGGCTATCAGTGGTTTGTAGAGCAGGGTGGATTAACCCGTGAAAACGGGCAGAAATTCCGTGATGCGATTTTGTCGCGGGGCAACAGTGAAGAGCTAGAGCGCCTGTATCCAGCCTGGCGGGGAAGGGAACCGCAGATCGTCCACATGCTTAACCACCGTGGATTAGCGGGATAACGCGATCGACAACCCAACGCGGGCAAGTTGTTGTACAATGCGGGCTCTTTTTTCGGAGCCCGCGGTTGCACATGTCTGTTTTCCTTCCTTTCTACGCTGATATCCCTCAGGCGACGTTCTGCTCATGAAAGCGTTCGCGTCACTCCTTCTTTCTTCTGCTCTGCTGCTGACCGGCTGTAGCAACAGCACATTATCGCAGATGAATATGCCTGCCGAACAAAGTGCGCAGGCGGTGGTGGGATACTACGCCCGCGGGATCGATCCGATGATCCGCCGATATATGCAGGAAAAACAGGTGTCCGGGATGGTCGTTGCGGTTATTCAGCACAACGGACCCGTGGAGTTCCACTGTTACGGGGTGACCGACAGCAGACATCGCTATCCGATCACGGCAGACACGCTGTTTGCGCTGGGATCGCTGAGTAAAGGGGTCACTGCGGAAGTCACGACCCTCCTGGTGAATCAGGGCGAATTCCAGTGGAGTGACACGCTGGCGCAGCTTCTGCCGGAAAATACGCCGCTGAGTGATGACGCCGGAAAAATTACCTTGCTACAGCTGGCGACGCACACCTCCGGTTTGCCCAGGCAGCCTATGGATCTGCTGACCCTGGAAAATCTTCTGCGCTATTTCAGTACAGGTGAAAATTTCTATACGCAACTGGATAGCGATACGGTATTGACCTATCTGTCTGATTTCACGGCGCCTGACGCACGCGTCCCGCAATACTCCAATATCGGCTATGCGCTGCTCAGTTATATCCTGCAGCATCGGACTGGCGAATCCATATCGTCGCTGGCAAATCGCCTGATTTTCGAGCCATTACAGATGGATAACAGCAGTTTTGTCCCAACGACGCTCAAATCCTATCCGTATCGCGCATTAGGCCACGCGGGAGATCAACCGAAGCTTATTCGACGCGGTGAACTGACGCCGGACTGGACGTTTCACCAGAACATGGTCGGGGCAGCGAGTTTATACAGCAGTGCGCGCGATCTGGCAGGCTATGCACGGGCCCATTTTTCACCGGGCAACGACGCCGGGCTTACCCGCGCATTTGCGGACGTCGCCCGAACCCAGTTTTATCGTCAGAAAGAAGCGGCGAATATTGCATGGGTAACCGATACGTTAGCCGATCGTCAGGTCACTTATCAGGTCGGATATATTGGCGGGTATTCCAGTTATATTGGCTTTGATAAACAGAACCAGAATGCGGTGGTGGTTCTGCAAAATAGTTTTAACTGGAGTAATTATCTGGGGCACACCATTCTCAGTCAGTTACCCCAACAGTAAATTTGCGGTCCGGCCGTCTCTGCATTCTCAGTAATTCATCATAGTTTGTGGTCTTTACAAAACAGCCGTTTAATTGACATTACCCTGCACTCGTTATGCTACATTCCTGTCAATAAGTTGATAAATGGACTAAAACAGTGAATGCCGGAGGTAATATGCACCTGTTGATGCGTAAAAAAATTGCAGAGAAAACGCTGGAATGCTCGCCCCGAATCGCAGGATTTACAAAATACACGTTCCGAACAACCGTGGTCTTCCCGTACGGCATGTTGCCAGAGTAAAAAAGAGTGGAAACGAGAAACACCGAAGTCGTAGTCTCTGTCGTTTAACGTTCATTGAGAATCGGCATGGTAAGGTGTTGCTGATCCATTGTCGCTGCCGGGATTGGCGGGGCGGTGGGAAAAGTAAAATACAAATCTATCCATGCAAGCATTCACCGTCGGTTATCCGGCGGTTTTTTTTTGCCTGTCAGACATAAAAAAATGGCCCCTTGTGCAGTAATGCGACAAGGGGCCTTATCGGTTCAGAACTTTCTCCGTTCATTAGTCATCCCATTTGTGGCTGAAATACGCGGCCAGAAATCCAGAAAATAAAATAATTCCCAGAACGGCCATAAAAACGTTCATATTACCCAGCATGGTAGCCTCCATTTAATTGGTAGTGTGTTTCCTCGCTTACCTTAATTTCAGTTGGTGAAAGAGATAATAGCAGCTTTTACCTAAACAAAGGCTGAATCAGGGTATTATTGCGTGATAAAGCCGAATTTCTTTCGATATTGTGAAGGGGACAGAGAATACATGTGGCGAAAATGGTGGCGAAATAACGCTGCGCTGCCAAAACCGGTTTGTTCTGCGATCAATTCCACGCTGAGCGGTGAGTTTTCCAGGTAATCGCGCGCCCGCAATAAACGCTCGTTGAGGATCCAGCGCGCAGGCGTGGTGCCCGTACAGTCGGAAAAACGACGCAAAAAAGTGCGCGGGCTCATCCCGGCGCGTTTGGCAAGCGAAGCGGTGTCGTGATTTAACGTCAGATTCTGATGCAGAAAATCAAATAACTGGCCCAGCGTCTGGCTTTCTCGCGGCCGGGCAACGGGACGCTGAAGCTGCTGTGGCTGCGCTCCGTCGCGATGGGGTTGCACTACCAGGCGTCGGGCAACGCTGTTAGCAACCGCCAGACCGTAGTCCTCTCGGATCACATAAAGACACAGATCGATACCCGCCGCGCTGCCCGCCGAGGTCAGCAACGGTCCGGCATCATGATAGAGAACGTCATCGAGCACCTCGATGGCCGGATAACGTTGCCGGAGCGTCTCCGTGTAGCGCCAGTGGGTGGTGGCCTTTCGCCCGTCCAGCAACCCCGTCGCCGCCAGCACAAACACGCCGGAACAAATCGACAACAAGCGACACCCCCCGCGCACATGCGGCATGCAGGGCGCTGCATAAGCTTTTCGGCACTGGCGCATCGCTGTCCCGCCAGCCAGGAACGATAACGATATCGGCCTCAGCCAACAGCTCCAGTCCTCCATCCACCATCATCCGTACGCCTCCGGTCGCGCGGAGCGGGCCGGCATCGACAGAGGCGACGGCAAAACGATACCAGTCAGCCCCCAGTTCCGGGCGCGGCAGGCCAAAGATTTCCACGGCCACGCCAAACTCGAAGGTGCACAGCCCGTCATAAGCGAGCACGACGACAAGCGGACGCGGTGATTTTGGCATAATCCTGGTGTTTTTTGGCATGGTCGACGGCGGTCAGTGAGCGTTGGGATGGTTAAATTATTGTAAACACAATCGTCACTGAGGAGAAAGCAGAATGAGTTATGTCACTGAGTTTCCGGCCGCCGCATCCCCTGTCGCGGTCAACCATTTCCTGTCACGTCTGAGTCTGGAAACGGATTGCGCCGATGTTTACGAAAGCATTCACCGCGGGGAGCAGGATTTCGTCTTACTCCACGTGGTGGGAAAGCCGGAGACGTTTGCGCGTCGGCATATTCCGGGCGCAATCCATTTGCCGCATGCCCGGATAACCGCCGAGCGTATGGCGCAATGGCCAGCGGACACGTTGTTTGTCGTTTATTGCGCCGGGCCGCACTGTAACGGCGCTGACCGTGCGGCACTGAAGCTTGCCAGGCTGGGGCTGCCGGTAAAAGTGATGATCGGCGGGATCACCGGCTGGGCGGATGAAGGAATTGCAATTATCTCTGATGCCAACTGAAGATGAATTATTTTCATCATTGATGAATTTATCTCGTTTGCCTGCATGTCCCTTGCATGTCAATTTGGACGCATAGACATCCAGAAGTCTGAATGTTTAAATAAGAAACTATCACGTCAGGCAACCTTTGCCTGACGACGAAGGAGATCACATGCAAAGACAACAGGCCCCATTTCGCGCAGAAGTCGTTGGCAGCTTTTTACGTCCTGATGACATCAAAGTTGCCCGTCAGCAATTCTCACGCGGTGAGTTAAATGCTTCGCAGTTACGCACCGTTGAAGACCAGGCCATTCGGCGGGTGGTTGAACAGCAGTGCGCCTGCGGCCTGCACGTGGTCACGGACGGTGAATTCCGCCGCGCCTGGTGGCATTTCGATTTCTTCGATGGTCTGCAAGGGGTGGAGCGTTATGACTCACAGCAGGGCATTCAGTTCAACGGCGTGCAAACCAAAGCGCACGGCGTAAGGGTTACCGGCAAACTGGCGTTCGGCGATCATCCGATGCTGGAAGACTTCCGCTTTCTGAAGAGCATCAGCGGCAACGCACAGCCGAAGATGACCATTCCCAGCCCCAGCGTGCTGCACTTTCGGGGTGGGCGTAAGGATATCGATGCCACGGTCTATCCGGAGCTGGATGCTTATTTTGACGATCTGGCGACGACCTGGCGTGATGCGATCCACGCCTTCTACGCGGCGGGCTGTCGCTACCTGCAACTGGACGACACGGTGTGGGCGTATTTGTGCTCGGATGCACAGCGCCAGCAAATTCGCGAACGTGGTGATGACCCTGACGCGCTGGCGCGAATTTATGCCGATGTTATTAACCGGGCGCTGGCGGATAAACCTGCCGATCTGACGGTGGGACTGCATGTCTGCCGCGGCAACTTCCGTTCAACCTGGATCTCTGAAGGCGGCTATGAACCGGTTGCGGAGATCCTGTTCGGCAGCGTCAATGTCGATGCTTTCTTCCTGGAGTACGATAATGACCGCTCTGGCGATTTTGCACCGCTGCGTTTTATCCGTCCTGGTCATCAACAGGTAGTGCTGGGACTGGTCACCACTAAAAACGGTGAGCTGGAAAACCCGGAGGGGGTGAAAGCACGCCTGCAGGAAGCAGCGCAATATGTCGACAAAGCGCAAATTTGCCTTAGCCCGCAGTGCGGCTTTGCTTCGACAGAAGAGGGGAACACCCTCACAGAAACCCAACAGTGGAACAAAATCAAACTTATCACCGAAATAGCCCAACAGGTCTGGTAAATTGCCTCAATAATGCACACCGCGTTGCACATAAATAATGCAACGCGGGTTCATTGTGGAGCATCCCCCCTCGCAAAGCCTTGCAGGCCGCGCACGCCAACACTTTTTCCTTTCAGCCTTCGTCCTGGCATCCTTTTTTGCCTTATTCCTCCTGAACTCTTTTTTTGCGCCGTGTTGTTTGTCGGTAGCACCAGAACTCACAGCATTTTTATTTTCAGGAGTGAAACTATGCAGCGTCGTACCTTACTCAAAGCGTTTGCTCTCTCGGCCTCAGTTGCCGCGATGGGACTCAGTTTTAGCGTTCAGGCCGCCGATACGATTAAAGTGGGCATCATGCACTCACTGTCCGGCACGATGGCTATCTCCGAAACGCCGCTGAAAGATGTGGCCCTGATGACAATTGATGAGATCAATGCCAAAGGGGGCGTATTAGGTAAAAAAGCTGGAGCCGGTGGTGGTGGATCCGGCCTCCAACTGGCCGCTGTTTGCTGAAAAAGCACGACAACTGCTGAGCCAGGATAAGGTGGCGGTAGTGTTCGGCTGCTGGACCTCGGTGTCGCGTAAGTCGGTATTGCCGGTTTTTGAAGAGCTGAATGGATTGCTGTTCTACCCCGTCCAGTATGAAGGGGAAGAGATGTCGCCGAACGTCTTCTACACCGGCGCGGCCCCAAACCAGCAGGCGATCCCGGCCGTTGAGTACCTGTTGAGTGAAGACGGCGGAAACGCCAAACGTTTCTTCCTGCTGGGTACTGATTACGTCTATCCGCGTACGACCAACAAAATCCTTCGCGCGTTCCTGCATTCTAAAGGGATAGCCGATAAAGATATCGAAGAGGTCTACACTCCGTTTGGTCACAGTGATTACCAGACCATTGTCGCCAGGATCAAAAAATTCTCTGCAGGCGGCAAAACGGCGGTCGTTTCAACCATCAACGGCGATTCTAACGTGCCGTTTTATAAAGAGCTGGCAAATCAGGGGCTGAAAGCCACGGATGTGCCGGTGGTCGCGTTCTCGGTTGGTGAAGAAGAACTGCGCGGGATTGATACCAAACCGCTGGTAGGCAACCTTGCCGCCTGGAACTACTTCGAATCGGTCGATAACGCCACCAACCAGAAATTTGTTGCCGATTATCGCGCGTACGCCAAAGCCCATAAGTTACCGAATGCCGACACGGTTGTGACCAACGATCCGATGGAGGCCACCTATGTGGGCCTGCATATGTGGGCGCAGGCCGTCGAAAAAGCCGGGACCACAGATGTCGATAAAGTCCGCGCCGCAATGGCCGGACAGTCGTACCCGGCACCGTCGGGCTTTACGCTGACGATGGATGCCACCAACCACCATTTGCATAAACCGGTGATGATTGGCGAGATTGAAGGCAACGGTCAGTTCAACGTCGTCTGGCAGACTGAAGAACCGGTTCGCGCCCAGCCGTGGAGCCCGTTTATTGCCGGTAATGACAAGAAATCAGACCAACCAGTGAAAACCGCCAGCAACTAAAATCAGCCGCTTCGGTGGGTATATGCCCGATGGCGCAATCTTATCGGGCCTACACAGAGCAGATGTAGGCCCGATAAGGCGTAAGCCGTCATCCGGCGAAAGCGTCGCAAGGTTATTATCCCTCATGCGGAGGGTGACTTCTGGAGATCACGATATGAAAGCCATCGGCTTTATTCGCGGTTTGTTGCTGGCGTTCGGGCTTCTGCCCTGGTTCGTTCAGGCCAGCGATGCCGACGCGTTTGTTGCCGCCAGCCGCACCGGGCAGGCGCAACTGCTTGAACAGTGGGCTGCGTCGCCTGACTTACAGCGTTTGCCGTTGCTGGTTGCTCTGCGCGGAGAGAATCTCTTCGTCGACAGCGCAAAACAGGCTTTCACCCGTCAGGGAGAGCAGGTTGTTGCGCTGGCGAGCGCCAGCAGCCCAACGGGCGCATTAAAACCGCTGCGTTTAACCAACCGCCTGCGCAGTCTTGTTACGGGCGCGCTGGCGACACATCAACTTATTAGTGACAGTGTCACTCAAAGGCAGGCGGCAACCCGTACGTTACAGCGCGATGCACAGCCCGCCATGCTGCCTTTCATTCAACTGCGGCTGGCTCAAGAGGGCGACCCTGATGTGAAGTCGGGGCTCAGCCTCGTGCTGGCTAATCTGCAACTGGCCAGCCCATCGGCGGAGATTCGCCGTCAGGCGATCATGCTGTTGGGCGATTCCAGCGATCCGGAAATGCAGGCGCGCCTGCAACCCTTTACCGATAAAACCCATGAACCGGATGCCAGCGTACGTGCAGCGGCCAGTGACAGCCTGGCGCGCATTCAACAGCGGATGGCGATTGGCGATCTGCTCGGACAGGCGTTTATGGGGCTGTCGCTGGGGTCTGTGTTGTTGCTCGCGGCGCTCGGACTGGCGATCACCTACGGCCTGTTGGGGGGTGATCAACATGGCGCACGGTGAAATGCTGATGCTCGGGGCTTACTGTACGTGGATGGTGCAACAGGCGATGGCGCAATTTGTGCCACAGTGGCTGGCTTTTTATCCGCTGGTTGCCTTGCCGGTCGCTTTTTTTGTTTACCGCTGGCGCGGGAATGATTCTGGAACGCGGGGTGATCCGCCATCTTTACGGACGTCCGCTGGAAACGTTACTGGCGACGTGGGGGATTAGCCTGATGCTGATCCAACTGGTACGGATGACCTTCGGGGCGCAAAACCTTGAAGTGGCGAATCCGGCGTGGCTTTCAGGTGGCGTGCAGGTCTACGCCGGTCTGGTATTGCCGTGGAACCGCATTGTGGTACTGGGGTTTGCGCTGCTGGTGCTGTTCTTCACATGGCTCTTGTTGAATAAAACACGGCTGGGCTTGCGGGTTCGCGCCGTGACCCAGAATCGCAGTATGGCGGCCTGTTGCGGTGTTCCGACCGGACGGGTGGATATGCTGGCCTTCGGTCTCGGCTCAGGGATTGCCGGGCTCGGTGGTGTCGCATTGTCGCAACTGGGCAACGTCGGCCCGGAACTGGGTCAGGGCTATATCATCGACTCTTTCCTGGTGGTGGTACTGGGCGGCGTCGGTCAACTTGCCGGTAGCGTGGCCGCGGCGTTTGGTCTGGGCGTGTTCAACAAAATCCTTGAGCCGCAGATGGGGGCGGTACTCGGGAAGATCGTCATTCTGGTGTTGATCATTTTATTTATTCAGAAACGACCCCAGGGGCTGTTTGCTCTGAAAGGGAGGGTTACCGAGTCATGACCATGCCAATGACCTTAACACTGGCGCGTAAAGCGCCGCGTATCAGTCAGGTGCTGGGAGGGATTATCCTGCTGGCGCTGATTATCCTGCCATTTCTTGCCTTACTGCCCGCCGACCATCCGCTGGCCATTTCCGTGTGGACATTGACGCTAGCCGGGAAAATTCTCTGCTACGCGGTGGTGGCCGTGGCGCTGGATCTGGTCTGGGGGGTATGCCGGGATGTTGTCGCTGGGACACGGGCTTTTCTTCGCTCTCGGCGGCTACGCGATGGGGATGTACCTGATGCGACAGGCCTCCGGTGACGGTTTACCGGCGTTTATGTCCTTTCTCTCCTGGAGCGAGCTTCCGTGGTTCTGGTGGGGGGACTCAGCACTTTGCCTGGGCGATGGCGCTGGTGGTGCTGGTGCCAGGAGGACTGGCGCTCATCTTTGGTTACTTTGCGTTCCGCTCAAAGATTAAGGGCGTGTACTTTTCGATCATGACCCAGGCGCTGACCTTTGCCGGGATGCTGCTGTTTTTTCGCAATGAGACAGGCTTTGGCGGCAACAATGGTTTTACCGGATTCACTACGATCCTCGGCCTGCCGGTCACGGCCACGACGACTCGCATTGGACTGTTTCTGGCGACATTGTTGTTGCTGGTGCTGGCACTGTGGCTCGGATTTGCGCTGGCGCGCAGTAAATTTGGCCGCATTCTCACCGCCGTACGAGATGCGGAAAACCGGCTGATGTTTTGTGGTTATGACCCGAAAGGCTTCAGGCTGCTGGTCTGGACGCTTTCCGCTGTGCTGTGTGGGCTGGCTGGCGCGCTGTATGTGCCGCAGGTCGGGATAATTAACCCCAGCGAAATGTCGCCCACCAACTCTATCGAAGCCGCTATCTGGGTAGCGCTCGGCGGGCGCGGTTCATTGATTGGTCCTGTCATCGGCGCGGTGGCGGTGAACGGTACCAAAAGCCTCTTCACCGTTATCATGCCGGAGTACTGGCAACTGTTTCTGGGGCTCATCTTCATTAGTGTCACGCTGTTTTTACCGCATGGCGTGATCGGCCTGTTTCGTAAAGGAGATAAATAATGCAGCCCGATGAAGGACTTTTTACCCGCCAGCTTCCCGGTGACCGCTACCGCCAGCAGACGGATCCGGTACTGCAACTGGAAAACATCAACGTCAGCTTTGACGGTTTTAAAGCGTTGACCGATCTCACGTTGAATATCGGCGTTGGTGAGCTGCGCTGCATCATCGGCCCCAACGGCGCGGGGAAAACCACGCTGATGGATGTGATTACCGGGAAGACGCGTCCGCAAAGCGGTAAGGCGCTGTATGACCAGTCAACCGATCTGACCACGCTGGATCCGATCGCCATTGCCCGCCAGGGTATTGGCCGTAAGTTTCAAAAACCGACGGTGTTCGAAGCGCTGACGGTGGAAGAAAACCTCGAACTGGCGATGAAAAACGACAAATCGGTATGGGCGTCACTGCGGGCAACACTGAACAGCGAACAGCGTGACCGTATTGATGAAATGCTTGGTCTGCTGCGCCTACGGACTGAAAGAAGGCGACGTGCCGGGATGTTATCACACGGCCAGAAGCAGTTTCTTGAGATCGGCATGCTGCTGGTGCAGGAGCCGCATCTGCTGCTGCTGGACGAACCCGCCGCCGGGATGACGGATGCAGAGACGGAATATACCGCCGAGTTGTTCCGCACGCTGGCGGGCAAGCATTCGCTGATGGTGGTGGAACACGATATGGGCTTCGTGGAAACCATTGCCGATCACGTCACGGTACTTCATCAGGGACGCGTGCTGGCAGAGGGCAGCCTGCGTGAAGTGCAGGCCAATGAGCAGGTGATTGATGTCTATCTCGGGCGCTAAGGAGTGCAGACAATGCTACAGGTGAAAGAACTGAATCAATATTACGGCGGCAGCCATATTCTGCGCGGCGTCAGTTTTGACGCCCGTCCTGGCGAAGTGACCTGTCTGCTGGGACGCAATGGCGTGGGCAAAACCACCTTACTGAAGTGTCTGATGGGGCTGATACCGGCGCGCAGCGGCACGGTGACCTGGCAGGAGAAGAACATTACCCATCGCAAGCCGCATCAGCGGGTACAGGCGGGTATCGCGTATGTACCGCAGGGGCGAGAAATTTTCCCACGACTGACGGTGGAAGAAAACCTGCTGCTGGGGATGTCGCGCTTTTCGTCGCGTGAAGCCAGAACGGTACCGGAAGAGATTTATGCACTGTTTCCGGTGCTGAAAGAGATGAAACAGCGACGCGGCGGCGATCTCTCAGGAGGGCAGCAGCAGCAACTGGCGATAGGCCGGGCGCTGGCGAGTCGCCCGCAGTTATTGATCCTTGATGAGCCGACGGAGGGCATTCAACCGTCTGTTATCAAAGAGATTGGTCAGGTCATCACTCAACTTGCCCGCCGCGGCGATATGGCGATTCTGCTGGTGGAGCAGTTCTACGACTTTGCGGCAGAACTGGCAGACAACTATCTGCTGATGTCGCGCGGCAGCATTATTCAACGCGGACGTGGCGAAGATATGGAACAGGAGGGGGGTTCGCGGGTTAGTCGCTATCTGAGCCGTGCAAGCCTGCGCCGGCACGGCTCACGGGCTAGCACACCGCCGGCTGGCTCCAGGGTCTGACGCGCATGCCTTTAAGCATCAGCGCCCATGCGGCAATGATCGCCACCATCAGGACGACGAACAGCGTCCAGGCAGGGAACGAGGTCAGAATAACGCCGCTGACCAGTGGGTTAACCGCCGCACCCAGCCAGCCGAGCGACTGCGCGGAGAAATAGCTGGCTTTCATCCCTGCGGGGGGCAATGTTATCAATAAGCATATATTCACCCGGTGCGTAGATCACTTCGCCAAGGGTAAAGATCGCGGCGGATACGCCCCAGAGTAGCAGGCTGTTGCCGGAGATCATGAACCCGCCGAGACCAATGACAAAACAGACGGTGCCAAAGCCCATCAGCGGACGAATGTTAGCCGGTGTCAGTCTGCGTCCCACCGCGTACTGTAAGCCAACGACCACCGTGGCATTGACGGGTAACACGACCGCAACCACTTTCTCCGCAAAATCGCCGTCGGCGACAACCATCACGTACTGGGAGAGACAGGACGCAAATGCGCCACTGACAAACGAGGCCAGGAACGCCGACAGCGTAAACCAGAATAACGCTTTATCGTGTAGCAGTACGGAAGGCGACCACGCGACGCTGTTTTCGGTCGCAACAGCAGCGGCAGAGCGCTTGACCAGAAACTGGATAAAGACCAGTGGAAAGGCGGAGCAGAAAGCGGCCAGCCAGAAGGGCAAATTGATGCTCTGCATCACCAGCAGCGTGCCGAGCGGCGGGCCAACGGTCCAGCCGATATTCAGTACTGTGTAGTTCAGTGAGAAGATTTTCGCCTTCGCGCCAGGCGACAAATGGTCGGCAAACCAGGCTTTCAGCACGGTGGCAAATACCGAGTAGGCGCAGTTGATCAGCGCAAAAAGCAGGACCACCAGCATCACGCTATCAACCAGCGGAATGGCGATAAAGCCAAAGGCAAAGGCGGAAATCGCCAGCAGCATGTAGCGCTTCTTGTCGAATTTGTCCGCCAGAATGCCAAAGCCAAGGCTAAAGACCACGCCGATGGTTAGCGCAATGGTCATGGCATAGCCAATCAGATCCACATCCAGGTTGTACTGGCGATTCAGATAAATGGTCATGAAGGGCAGCGTTGCGCCACGACCGATCGTCAATAACAGCGAGGAGGCGAGTAAAGCGAGGGTGGATCGTCTCAGCGTTTTGTTCATTTCTCTGCCCGACAGTGCGTTTCGTTATATTTGTTTTAGATATGTAAAGAAATAACACGGCAAAATTGTGATGTATAGCGGATAAATTGTTCTGCTAAATCCTGTGACCCTACCAGAATTAATGATCTGTTGCGGGGCAGGGATTTCCGTTACTTTAACTTTTTAACAAAAACGTAAACTTCGCGGAGCCGCGGTATGACGCGCAAAGACGGGCTATTGGCATTACTGGTGGTGGTGGTTTGGGGGCTGAATTTTGTCGTCATCAAGGTGGGGCTGCACGCAATGCCGCCGCTGCTGCTGGCGGGGTTACGCTTTATGCTGGTGGCGTTTCCGGCGATATTTTTTGTCGCACGTCCGCGCATTCCGCTTTCCTTGCTGCTCGGGTACGGCCTGACGATAAGTTTCGGTCAGTTTGCCTTTCTGTTTTGCGCGATCAAGTTCGGCATGCCGGCGGGGCTGGCGTCGCTGGTGCTGCAGGCGCAGGCCTTCTTTACCATTGTTCTCGGGGCATTTGCTTTTGGCGAACGTTTGCAGGGCAAACAAATTGCCGGTATTGCGCTCGCGATTTTTGGCGTACTGGTGCTGATTGAAGGTAGTCTCAACGGGCAGCATGTCGGGTTGCCTGGCTTTATGCTTACGCTGGCGGCGGCATTTAGCTGGGCCTGCGGCAATATTTTCAACAAAAAAATAATGGGGCATGCCTCGCGTCCGCCGGTGATGTCACTGGTGGTATGGAGTGCGCTGATTCCAATACTGCCGTTTTTTGCAGCGTCGCTGTTCCTCGACGGCGCGGTGCAAATCGTACACAGCCTGATGGTTATCGATCTGACGACGATCTTATCGTTGGTCTATCTGGCCTTTGTCGCCACGATAGTCGGCTACGGGATCTGGGGCACGCTGCTTGGTCGTTATGAAACCTGGCGTGTGGCGCCGCTCTCCCTGCTGGTGCCGGTAGTGGGGCTTGCAAGCGCGGCGCTACTGCTCGACGAAACGCTGAGCGCGCTGCAACTGCTGGGTGCGGTGCTGATTATGGCCGGTCTGTACATCAACGTGTTTGGTTTACGCTGGCGCAGAACGGCGCAGGTGAGGGGATCGTAGGGCGGATAAAACAAATGGCGCAGGGATTGCCTGATGTCGTAGATTATCCTTCCGCGCCACAAGTTCCGGCACAAACCCTGCTGGAGTTTCTCCGCCAGCGTACGATGAATGGCGCGGGCCAGCTCTCCAGTTGCCGTTTCAATACGGATTAACGGCGTGAAGCTCCCCGACTGGTACACGGTCTGAATGTGGGTTTCGTCTGTCTGCGTGGCGGTCAGCCAGTCACCAAACCAGCTGTACCTATCATTTTCTTTTTAAACAGGAGGTAATAAAACCAACTCCGACTCCAATAAATATAGTTATCGTACTAATAGCAAAATAAACACCACTAATAACTTTTAATCCTTCAATTCCAGAAAAATCACCATATATTTCATTCCAAAATATAAAATGCATCAGCGTCATAAGGCCGCCCAAAAAAAATATATACAGAAGACTTATTAGCAATCTTCCTCTGATGTTATAAAAATAAAGAAGATATGATGAAAAAGAATTTAATAACCAAAGGCATGTCAATAAACCATTGCGGTTAATGTGCATTCTATTGTAGACATAGCTATGAAAGAGAGAGCTTAACCATAAAAAAAACTACTAATTATGATGATTATGATACCAATAACGATTGTTCTTCTTGTAGTCATAACATTATTTCCCCTGCGTTGAATTATACACTGGGTCTGGAGTGAACCCACTCTCACCGGGCTGAGGGCCAGGATTTACTGGAGCATTGGGCCAAGCCCCCTTAGGTATTGATGTGCCACACTCTTTCATTGCTTGTTCAGCACAATGACAACAATTGAATTCCATGAAACTGTAATCTTTTCCCTTACATTGAACCATCGCTTTCTTAATACAATCATCAAGAGCGGGTTGTTTGGGTTCTGTACAAACAGTACCTTCTTGATGTGGGTCGGGATCGGGATTAACCCCTTTGGGGTCATAACTTGATGTTGAGCCATCATCAAATTTTACGTAACAATGCTTCGCATAGGGAATGGGTAGAAGAAGATCCCTGTGACACATTTGGAATAGCCCCAATGGATCTATTTTGGACACAGGATTCAGCGGATACGTGTAAGGATTCCATCCACCGTCCAGCCCAATAGGGTCCTGCGTGATATACTTTCCCTGTGCAGGGTCGTAGTAACGGTGCCGGTTATAGTACAGTCCTGTCTCTTTATCCCACTGCTGCCCCGGCAGACGGAAAGGCTGTCCAGGTTATGCGGGTTATCCTCCCGCAGCACATTCCCCCCATTCATCAAACTCAGCGCGCCAGGTAATCTGTCCGTTAATGTCAATCAGCGCCAGCGGCAGGCCCCGGTGGTCGCAGTGGTACAGGTGGATTTTGCGCTCCGGCGTGTATTCCGGCTCTGTCTGGTTTTGTATCTGCGCCGGCGTCAGGCCACAACTCTGCTGTCCCGACAACAGGAGTAATTGTCCATGCACCACAGAAGTTAAATACGTTGATAATCACAAGTTCAGTTTGAAAAAATGCCTTTCCCGATTATTATAAAATTAATTACTGCTAATTTTCATGAATTTTGTGAGTCAATTCTAAACCACCACATATTTTTCTCAACTTATAATTTAGATCTGTGCGCATACAAACACTCTCGCAACACCCCGCGTCTCCAGTTAAAATTATTTTTTCTAATATGTCCATTGGCATGTTTTTTATTTCAGCAAGATGTTCAAGCACTGCAATAGAGAAGTTGCTCTGTGGCATAGATAATGCTAGTTTCGCGCAGTAAACGATGTCGTTCATATTTTTCAAATCGGAAATATCTATGTAAATATTTTCTTCTTTATCCCATATAATGCTATACATGACATAATCACTTTCATTAAGATCAGATTTAATGGTTATTTTTTTCATTTTCAATACCTACTTATACACCATAAGGGTTATCGTCTTTTCCATTTAGTACTTCCAGAACACCACACATTCCATTATCTCCTCGTACACAGGCTTCCTTTGCCTCCTCAACAAGCAAATCATGAAACATGGAAGCATCTCCAACTATCGATAGTTTTCCTATTTTTTTCAGAAAACCCAACCATTTGGATAAAGATTTTTTTTGGCAATACGCATCTCTCTTTTCCCGATGATTTATCGTAAATTCGTCCGTCTTTATCAATTACCTCATTTGTGTCATATATATGACCATGAGGGTTACTTGGCCAAGGGTCAACATCGTTATTATGTACAGTAATTTTCTTACCATCTAGTTTTACTGTTACCTGTCCTAACGGATCCACTTCCATCACAGGATTCAATGGATATGTGTAAAAATTCAGCCCACCATTCAACCCTATCGGATCCTGCGTGATATACCTTCCCTGTAACGGGTCGTAGTAACGGTGGCGGTTATAGTACAACCCCGTCTCTTTATCATACTGCTGCCCCGGCAGACGAATAAGCTGCTCCAGGTTATGCGGGTTATCTTCCCGCGGCATATTTCCCCATTCATCAAATTCTGCGCGCCAGGCAATCTGTCCTTTAATGTCAATCAGTGCCAGCGGCAGGCCCCGGTGGTCGCAGTGGTACAGGTGGATTTTGCGTTCCGGCGTGTATTCCGGCTCTGTCTGGTTTTGTATCTGCGCCGGCGTCAGGCCGCACTGTGCCAGCCACGCCCGGCTGGCTTCGCTGAGTTCCCCGCGCTGTAACTCCGCTTCCAGATTATCCACCATCGCCACCAGTTCCGGCGGGAAGGTCACGTTTGCTTCCTGCTGAAATTTCTCCGCCAGCGTGCGACGTACTGCTTTTGCCAGCTCTCCGGTAGCCGTTTCAATACGGATGAGCGGCGTAAAGCTCCCCGGCTGGTACACCGTCTGAATACGTGTTTTGTCCGTCTGCGTGGTGGTCAGTTTATCGCCATCCTGGCCGTACCACACGGTTTCCTGCAGCGCCGGCTGTGAACACGAGCCATCGTGATATACCGTACATGCCCACACCCGTTTACTGATTCGCCGTCCCAGTGGGTCGTAAAGATAACGGCTTTCCGTCAGCACGTTGCCTGCCTGCATCCGGCGGTAGTGCACCAGTCGGTGCTGGTTATCATACTCATAATGATGCGACAGGCTGCCGTGCGGGTGTATCCGGCGCTCGTCTTTCTCCGTCAGCCTGCCGTGTTCGTCATAATGGTAAAAGTTCTCCACATCCTGGCTGATGCGGTTATCCGGAAAGCTTTCCGGCAGCATCGGATACTTATCCCGCGCGGCTATCCGGTTGCCCGCCGGGTCGGTGAACGTCCACTGCGCCAGGTCGTGGTGGGGCGATTTAATGTGTGTGCCGAGCAACCGCCCGGCGTCGCCGTACTGATAATCCCGCTGCTCATGCTGCCCGCTGATACGGACCAGCTGTCCGCCGCTGTTCCAGGTGTAGTCGCGGTTAAGCTGGAGAATGCTGAGGTGATGGTGCTGTAGCTGACCGCCCGGCGTGTATGCCGTGGTCAGTTCGTACTCGCCGAAGCGGCGCTGCGTTTCGCGGTGCAGGCGGTCGCGGGTGAACTCAACCAGCGGTGTGTCGCCGAGTTTCATCCCGGCCAGATAACCGCTGCCGTACGTCAGCCACGCCACCGGGGGGAAGGGCGTCCGGCGTCACGCGGTCCGGCAGTCCCTTGTCACTGTAATCGTGCCGGGTTTCGTGTTGCCAGAGCAGTTCATTCGTTTCAGGATGGTGCACCGTCTGGCGTTCGCTGATAAGGCGGCCCTGTTTATCGTACTCATACTGTACGGCGACGCTGTGACCGTCGCTGAGATGGCTGATTTCCGTCAGCCAGCCGCGCTCGTTGTAGGTCCACTGTTCCGCCGGCTCATCATTGACGGTGCGGTGCGTCAGGCGGTCGGATGCATTGTAATGCCAGAGGGTGACGAGGCTTTCATCCTCGCTGCGGATAAGCTGTCCGGTAATACCGTACTGATAACGCTGCGTCCTGCCGTCAAAGCCCGTTTCCTGTAGCAGCCTGTCCAGCAGGTCATAAGCGAAGATGGTGTGGCTGCCGTTCTCGTTGGTCAGTTGGGTAAGGCGACCTGCAGCGTCGTATGCCATCTGCCGGGTCAGGCCGCCAGTGGTGGTGCTCACCGGGTGTCCTGCGTCGTCGTACTCTGTGGTCTGCCTGCTGCCGTCCGGGAAGATGACTGCTGTCAGGTCGCCTGCCAGGCTGTATTCGTAGCGCGTTTCCCGGCCCTGTGCATTTTTCTGGCAGACCAGTCTGCCCCGGTCATCGTAAGTGCGGTACTGACTGAGCCCTTCTTCCTGATGAAGGGCCGTGACCTGCCCGAAGCGGTCATATTCGTAACGGGTTTCGTAGCCTGAACAGTCAGTGAAGGTCAGCAACTGCCCGTAGCGGCTCCACGTCATCTGTTTCCGGCTGCCGGTGGCGTCTTCGCTGGCGGACGGGTATTCGCTGTGCGGGTTGTCATAAACATAACGGGTCATATCGCCGTGGCGGGATTTCTCCTGCGTCAGGCGACCCGAAGCATCAAACGTCTGCTGACTGCGCAGGCCGTCAGTGCCGGTGGTGGCGATAAGCTGGCGCTGGTCGTTGTAACTGAAGCTGACTGACCTGCCATCAGGCGTGACAATTTCCGTGACATTCCCGGAGCCGATATTCAGCCGGTATTCGGTTTTACGCCCGGCAGCATCCGTCATCGCCACCATGCGGCCCGCGTTATCAAATTCCCGCGTAACCACACTGCCGTCAGCTTTTTCTTCCTTAATCACCCGTTTCAGTCCGCCTTCACCTTCAGTGTGCAGCACCTCCCGGCGGTTCAGGCTGTCGGTGATGGCGACGGCATTTTTCTCATACTCATACGAGTAACTCAGCCCGGCCGGATTGTGCTGCTCCACCACACGGCCGGCCGCATCATAGCGGTAGGTGGTCCGGGGCCGTCCGGCGTACTGGTGCGCCGTCATGCGTCCCGGGTGTTTATCGTCATACGTGAAGTGCCGGACCTGCATGCCGCTGCGGCCATACACCGCCGCCAGCTCGCCGCGCGGGGTGTACGCATAGCGCACCAGCGGTGCAGTGGGAAGATTTTCCGGGTATTCCGGGTCGTGGGTCAGCCATACGGCCTCAAGGCGAATGCCGCGGTCTGCGCCATAGCCGGAGACCGGCATCGTCTGCGGGTATTCCGGCGCCCTGACGCCGGAAGAGGCCGCCTCCGCCCGCTGCGCCTGTGTGGTCAGCGCCAGCCGGAAGCGGCGGCCTGCGCCGTCGGTCACGGCCGTAATATTCCCGGCAAATTCCCCGACTGCGTCCCGGTGAAAGGTTTGTGTGCGCCCGAAACGGTCAGCCAGCCCGGTCAGCACCCGGTACGGCGGCAGCGGGGCGGGCAGCGCCTCATCCGCTCCCGGTACGCGTTCAGGCCAGCCCAGAATCCACCACGGCCCCTGTGCGCTGCTGGTCGCCAGATAAAGATGCGGACTTAAGCGCAGGTCTTCCGGCAGGGCCTGCCACAGCACATGCAATGCATTGCTTTCATGCAGTTTCAGCACGCCACCACGAGCGAGCCAGAAGCGTTCGCTGCGGCTGAAGGCCGTTTCACCCGGCAGCAGGTGTTCAAAGTGAATGCTTCTGCCGCCGTTGTCGTTGAGGATAAGTTCCTCATCGCGAAGCTGTAAGCGGATATCGAAGGGGGCTTTCCAGCCGGGGCCGAAGATGCTCACCGGGGCAGGCGTTTTTGTCCGGTAACTGCTGTAGGTTCTGGAGAGTACAAACGGTAACGGACCGGGCAGGGCGATATCGGTTTCACCGGGCAGGACTTTGGCACCCAGCAACGGGTTGACCGGGTTACCGGAAGTCATGCCCCCCCGGGCAGACCGAGCAGGCCACACCTGTTGGCGCGCCAATCATCACGCCCGCCGAGCCCTGGACAATGCTACCGCCCGTCTGCGTCATGTCGCCCAGACGCGCCGCTGGTTTTCCGCTCATGCTCAAATCCTTTTTAAATCAGGTATTGAGCAAGGAGCCTACCGGGAACAGTTCGTGAGAAAAGTGCAAAAAAAGGCGCTGGGGGGGAATTTTGAGAATCTATAAAGTTCAGGGGGAAATAAAAAAAGCCCCGCTTTTCAGCAGGGCGAAAACGAATCACAGGCGGTGCCGGTTGTAATAAGGCACACCCAGTTCGTCGGACTTATCGCTTCCCGCGCCCATATGGTTAAAATCGAACGGTGACTGCTCCTGAGAAGTAGGAATAATCATCGTGTCGCGACCATTTTGTGTGGTGGGCTGCGCGGATTGCTCCGCAACGCTCTGACCTGAGACAACAAGCAGCAGGGCCAGCATTGCAGAAGACAGCAGTTTCATGATTTCCTCGATTACGTCGTTTACAGGCGATGGTTAGTTACAATGGTTCAGCGGCAGCAAATACCGCGATTCGCCGCGCATATTGGTAATACGGTATTTATGCGGCGGAACATCGAAATAGTTTTTGAATGTCCGGGTCAGCGTCTGCTGCGACTCGAAGCCATAACGTTCTGCCAGATATAAAATCGGCTCGTTACTCTCTTTTAATTTCTGCGCTATTTCGGTCATTTTACGGCTGCGGATGTACTGACCTAATGAATGGCCGGTCTCTTTTTTTGAACATCCGTTGCAGGTGCCATTTGGAGTAACCTGAACGCTCTGACACTTTTTCCAGTGAGAGCGGCGATTCCAGGTTATCTTCGATCCAGTCCAAAATGCTATGAATGGTGATAGCGTCAGTATTGCGTCTGGACATCGTCATACCTCTTCTTGTTTTTACGGCAGGACTTTCTTAAGCAAATGCTCAAGCGTTGCCACTTCGTCCGCCGTTAAGTTTTTTGTTAATTCCTGGTGCAGGTCTTGTCCTACTAATTGATGACATTGCTCACAAATTGCCGCGCCGTGTTCGGTGAGTTTCACCAGCACGCCACGCTTGTCATGTGGGTTAGGGAGCCTGTCGATCCAGCCTTTGCAGACCAGACGATCGAGCATGCGCGTTAACGCGCCGAGATCGACAGACAACACTTTTTTCAGCTCAACCGGGGTAATACAACCCGCACAGCGGATAGAGCAGAGCACCTTAAACTGCGCTGCGGTGATATCCAGCGGTGAGAGATACTCATTCAAGAGACGATCTTTTTTCTGGTTGACCATATAGATCAAGCGCCCCAGTGGGATGATTTCATTGAATAAGTCACTGGTGCTTTTCACAATGGTTGCCCTGGCAAGTAGTTAATTACGGCAGATAATATTGCCCAGGCAACTATAAGTCAAACGAATGGATTTACCGATCACACGATTTGCTAAAAGGGAAAAGTGCTGCTCTGTATCACACTTTATTTTGTTAATGATAATTACTGGTTATATCTCTGGCCGATAACGAATGCTTACAGCGTCAGAATGGCTAACTTCATGGTTTTCCACTTATACTTGCCGCTAATACATGAGTGAAACAGGAATGGCTGCCAATATGATGGATTTGTTTAAAGCAATAGGGCTGGGGCTGGTGGTGATTCTGCCACTGGCAAATCCGTTAACGACAGTCGCGCTGTTTCTCGGTCTTGCCGGGAACATGAACAGTGCCGAGCGCAACCAGCAGTCGCTGATGGCGTCGGTCTACGTGTTCGCCATTATGATGGTGGCCTACTATGCGGGCCAACTGGTGATGAATACCTTTGGTATCTCCATTCCGGGCCTGCGCATCGCCGGTGGTTTAATCGTGGCGTTTATTGGATTTCGCATGCTGTTTCCACAGCAAAAAGCGCATGAATCGCCAGAGGCGCGGAGTAAGTCAGAAGAACTGGAAGATGAGCCGACCGCCAATATCGCCTTTGTGCCGCTGGCGATGCCAAGCACGGCGGGGCCGGGAACCATTGCGATGATTATCAGCTCCGCCTCAACGGTGCGGCACGGTTCTGATTTTCCTGACTGGGTGATTACCGTTGCGCCACCGATCATCTTTGCTCTCGTGGGAGTGATCCTCTGGGGATGCTTACGCAGTTCCGGGGCGATTATGCGTCTGGTGGGTAAGGGAGGAATTGAAGCCATTTCCCGTCTGATGGGCTTCCTGCTGGTCTGTATGGGCGTGCAGTTTATTATTAACGGCGTGCTGGAAATCATCAAAACCTACTGATAAAAAAGCCCGGTCGCGATGACCGGGCTGTCTGTCAGGAATGCTGTGGCTGTTCTTCCAACGTGACCGGCCATTTACGAAAGATAATCACTGACCAGATTAACGCCGCGAGTGCCGGAGCGGCGCCTGTGTAACCAATCGCCGCCATCGACCAGTGCAGACTCACCTGATTTCCCACCAGCGCGCCCGCGCCGATACCAATATTGAAAATACCGGAGAACAGCGCCATCGCCACATCTGTGGCATCCGGGGCCAGTGCCAGCACCTTTACCTGCATCCCGAGGCCAATCACCATGATGGCAATCCCCCCAGAAAATGCTCAGGACAGCCAGATGAAACTCACTGTCAGCGGCAGGTAACAGCAGTACCAGACAGAGCAGCAGCAGCGTGATGGCGACGCTGATAAGCGCCGAGGCGTGTCGATTGCCGAGCTTGCCGAAAATCACGCTGCCGATAATACCCGCACCGCCCAGGATGAGTAACAGTACGGTGGCGAAAGTCGCGCTCAGCCCGGCAACAGTCTGCACAAACGGTTCGATATAGCTGTACGCGGTGTAGTGCGCCGTCACCACCACTACCGTCAACAAATAGAGGCTCATCAGCGCCGGGCGACGAAACAGCAGTGGAAGACTTTTCAGCGAGCCGGAGTGTTCGCTTGGCAATGTCGGCAGCAGCTTGATCAGACAAATCAGGGTGATCAACGCCCCCCATCCCGATGGCGAAGAACGTGGTGCGCCAGCCAAAATACTGACCGACGATGCGACCAAGCGGTAAACCCAACACCATCGCCAGCGCCGTACCGGTCGCAAGTAAACTTAATGCCTGAGCGCGTTTGCCCGCCGGGGCAAGGCGGATCGCCAGTGAGGCCGTAATCGACCAGAAGATCGCGTGCGCAAAGGCTATCCCGATACGGCTTATCACCAGCACGGTGAAATTCCACGCCAGGAAAGAGAGCACATGACTGGCGATGAACAGGACAAACAGCCATATCAGCAGCTTACGTCGTTCAACCTGACTGGTCAGCAGCATAAACGGCAGGGACATCAGTGCGACCACCCAGGCGTAGATCGTCAGCATGATCCCGACCTGCGCGGTCTGCATATTAAAACTTTGTGCGATGTCGGAAAGCAGGCCTACCGGGACAAATTCGGTGGTATTGAAAATAAACGCTGCAATAGCCAGCGTAACGACCCGTAACCACGCGACGTTACGGGAAACCGTTTGAGTTGTCATAAAAAATTAATCGGTTCGTTGCGAAAAGGAGAGAAGGGGATCTTAAAACGTTTGCTGATGAAAAGACAACCGATATGTGATTTAGATCTCGTTTTCAACTCTGCTCTGTCAACAGCTCAATAAACGCCTCCAGCTGGCGCATCATCGCACCGCGCCGCCAGACCAGCCATGTCGTCAGCCAGCGCCAGTTTCCGGACAACGGCCAGGACTCGACCTGTTGATGTCCGGGCATACTTTCCAGCATGGAGCGGGGGGATCAGCGCGATACCGGCACCGGCGATCACACAGGCCAGCATGCCATGATAGGACTCCATTTCGTGGATTGTGCCCGGCATCGCCCGATCGGCATGAAACCAGCTTTCGAAATGGCGGCGATAGGAACAGTTGGCGCGAAAGGCGTAAATATGACTGCCGTTGACCTCGCTGGCGCGGGTCACCGGTGCATGACCGTGTGGCGTGACCACCATCATCTCTTCCTGATACACCGGCATTCCTTCAAGACCTGGGTGGGTGATCGGTCCGTCAACAAAGGCAGCATTGAGATGGCCCTGGAGCACCCCGTCCAGCATGTTGCCAGAAGGGCCAGTCGCCAGGGAGAACTGGATCCTGGGATAACGTTGATTGTAGCGGGCAAGCGTGGCCGGAATGCGCACGGCAGCGGTGCTCTCCAGCGCGCCAAGTGAGAATAGCCCCTGGGGTTCATCACCCGCGACAACCATTCGCGCCTCGTCAACCAGCGCAAGGATTTGTTGACTGTAACGCAGAAAATTATGCCCGGCGGGGGAAAGCCGCAGTCGCTGGTTCTCGCGAATAAACAGATCGACACCGAGGTCAGCCTCCAGTTGCCGAATACGGGTAGTGAGATTGGACGGAACACGATGTACCTTCGCCGCCGCCTGGGTAATGCTGCCCGTTTCGGCGACGGCGTTAAACATCTTCAGCTGGGTCAGATCCATGGCCTTCTCTTATCGTGAATGGTCTCGTTAATATTATTCATTTTTCGTAAAGAGTAAACGCGTCCATGATGATGACATCAAGAACGACGGAGAGACTGTATGACGATTTCATCGGCAACCCATGCCATTTCCATCAATCCGCATAATGGTGAATTTCTTTCAGCGCTGCCGTGGTCAACAGCGCAGGAGATTGAGCAGGCGCTACAGTCAGCGGCTACGGGATTTCGCGGCTGGAAACAGACAACGGTGGCACATCGGGCGCAGAAATTACGCGACATCGGCCAGGCGTTACGCGCACGTGGCGAAGAGATGGCGCAGTGCATAACCCGCGAGATGGGGAAACCGATTAAACAGGCGCGTGCTGAGGTCGCCAAATCAGCAGCGCTGTGTGACTGGTATGCAGAACATGGCCCGGCGATGCTGGCAGCCGAACCCACGCAGGTGGAAAACCACCAGGCGGTGATTGAGTACCGTCCGCTAGGAACCATCCTGGCAGTCATGCCATGGAACTTTCCGCTATGGCAGGTGCTGCGCGGGGCGGTGCCAATTTTACTGGCCGGCAATGGCTATCTGCTCAAGCCTGCGCCGAACGTCCTTGGCTGCACGCAAATCATCCACCAGGTTTTTGCTGATGCGGCGATACCCGCCGGCGTCTACGGCTGGCTGAATGCGGATAATCAGGGCGTCAGCACATTGATTAACGATGTACGGATTGCGGCCGTGACGGTGACCGGCAGCGTGCGCGCCGGAGCGGCTATTGGCGCTCAGGCCGGAGCGGCGCTGAAAAAATGCGTACTGGAACTGGGGGGGTTCCGATCCGTTTATTGTGCTTAACGATGCCGATCTGGATCTGGCGGTAAAGGCGGCGGTGGCCGGACGCTATCAGAATAGCGGGCAGGTTTGCGCCGCGGCGAAACGTTTTATCCTTGAAGAGGGGATTGCGGAACGTTTTATTGCGCGCTTTGTGGCGGCTGCCGCAGCGCTGAAGCAGGGCGATCCGCGGGCGGAGGAGAGCGAACTTGGCCCAATGGCGCGTGCCGATCTGCGTGATGAATTACATCAGCAAGTGCAGGCGACGATGGCCGAAGGCGCTCAGTTACTGCTTGGTGGCAAGATGCCTTCCGGAGCCGGTAACTTTTATCCGGCCACTGTGCTGACCAACGTCACCCCTGAGATGACAGCGTTTCGAGAAGAACTGTTCGGGCCGGTTGCGGCGATCACGGTGGCGAAGAGTGCCGAACAGGCACTGACGCTGGCAAACTGCAGTGACTTTGGTCTGTCGGCGACGCTTTTTTACCGCCGATGAAGCCCGGGCACTGGAGATGGCCGTACGTCTGGAATGCGGAGGTGTCTTTATCAACGGCTTTAGCGCCAGCGATGCCCGGGTGGCGTTTGGTGGCGTTAAGAAGAGCGGCTTTGGTCGCGAACTCTCGCACTTTGGTCTGCATGAATTCTGTAATGTGCAAACCGTCTGGAAGAACCGACGCTAATCTTTCTGGCGCTCTGCGGGGCGCCTTGTCACATTTCTGCCATAGTTTTGTCATTTACGCTTCGTAGACTCGCGATTAACGTGTTGATACTGAAGACTATTATGAACTTAATTCAAACTTTACGTCGATTTCTACCACAGCAGTTTGGTCTGTTGGCCGGGGTTTTTTGCATTATCGCGCTGTTTTGCGTATTACAAATGACCTCGTCACTGATGCTGTCGTTTTCCGTCAGCCAGGCCCGGGAAAATGAGCAACGTAATCAACTGGCGCTGCGTCAGCAGACAAAAGTCGAAGAGGCGCGGATTGCGCTGCTAACCGCAAGCGATCTGCTCAACCGGGCTGGCGTCTACTTTATGCAGGACGCCGCCACAGGTTCCGAGGGAAGCTGGCAGCCATTAATCGATGAAGCACAACAGGTATTAACGCAATCGACAACCGCGTGGCAGGCTTGGCGCGACATGAACCCGCCTGCGGATGAGCGGCTCGTTGACAGCTATCAACGCTTCAGCGACGGTCTTCAGGAGCAGGTGACAGGGTTAAGCAAAACAAAGTCCATCGATGCGTTCTTTGCCGTACCGATTCAGGCGTTTCAGGCTGACTTCAATGATAACTATGCCCGGGGGGCAAAAGGTCGCCGCGCAGGCGCGGGAAAGTGGACGACAACAGTTGCTGGATCGCCTGCTGGATCTCCAGCATCTGTTCTTACTATTGCCGGTGATGCTGCTGGCCATTGCCGTCGCGGTCTGGTGGGGAATGTCGCGCTGGGTGATTTCTCCGCTGCGTCGGCTGATTGCGCATATCGATATTCTGGCGGCAGGCGATCTCTCGCGACCGATTCCCGCAGTGCCCGGCCTTAATCGCGAAGTGTCGCAACTCCACGTACGTATCGGTGCGATGCAGGAAGGGTTGCGCGAGTTAGTCCTGCAGGTCAGCGAGGCGACCACGGCAATGGCCGACAATATCGAAAGGCTGGCACAAAATAATACACGCCTGTATCAACAGTCCGCAAAGCAGGATGAAGAACTGACTCATGTCACTTCGCATATTTCGGTGCTGGAAACGCACGTCGGGGACAACAGCGGGTTTGCCCAACGGGCGAATCAGCGTGCGGAAGAGGCGCGCGCCATTGCGGCGGGCGGGGACAGAATGATGGATACCGTGAATCGTTCGATGCAGGCAATCGTGACGCGCTCGGCAGAGATGCGCGGGATCATTGCGTTGATTGATAACGTCGCCTTCCAGACCAATATTCTGGCACTGAATGCGGCAATCGAAGCCGCTCATGCCGGTGAACAGGGACGCGGCTTTGCGGTGGTGGCAAGAGAAGTGGGGCTGTTGGCGCGTAAAAGCAGTCAGTCCACGCAGGATATTCAGGCGCTGATCTATCACTCTCTGCAAGGGATTGAAGAAGGATCGCGCGCGGTGACGCATCTGGAAGAGAACTTACAGCAGGTGATCGCGCTGGTGGAAAATCTGGGCGCTTCGCTGAATGATATCTCAGCCGCGACGCTGCAGCAGGGCGAGCGGATCCATCAAATGACACGCCAGCTACAGGCGCTGAACCTGGTCGCGCGCGATACCCGCGAACTGGTAGATACGGCATCGGCCTCCTCGCAGCAGTTGCATAATGAATCGCACCAGTTGATTCACGCGGTGGCAAGATTCCGACTTCCGGCCTGACGAGGGGGATTCCGCTCTGCTATACTCGCAGCCCTTTTCAGACCGGCAGGCAAGGAGCGTGGTGTGGCAATCACCCTGGACAATTCAATTTTAGAGACCATTCTGGCGGAGGTTCGTCCGCTGATTGGGCAGGGCAAGGTGGCGGACTATATACCTGCGCTGGCCTCGGTTGAGGGTTCCCGACTGGGTATTGCGATTTGCACCGTGGAGGGGCAACTCTGGCAGGCCGGAGATGCGACAGAACGCTTTTCCATTCAGTCGATTTCGAAGGTACTCAGTCTGGTGGTGGCAATGCGTCACTATTCTGAAGATGAGATCTGGCAACGGGTGGGGAAAGATCCGTCTGGGTCGCCGTTTAACTCGCTGGTGCAGTTAGAAATGGAACACGGTATCCCGCGCAATCCGTTTATTAATGCCGGCGCGCTGGTCGTCTGCGATATGTTACAGGGGCGACTCAGCGCGCCGCGTCAACGCATGCTTGAAGTGGTCCGCTCGCTGAGTGGCGTAGCCGATATCGCTTACGATTCGGTAGTGGCCCGCTCAGAGTTCGAACATTCCGCCCGTAATGCCGCCATTGCCTGGCTGATGAAATCCTTCGGTAATTTTCACCATGACGTCACGACGGTCCTGCAAAACTATTTCCATTACTGTGCACTGAAAATGAGCTGCGTGGAGCTGGCGAAGACGTTTGTTTTTCTCGCGAACCAGGGAAAAGCTTTTCATCTCAATGAACCCGTAGTAACCCCGATGCAGGCGCGACAGATCAATGCGCTGATGGCAACCAGTGGGATGTATCAGAACGCGGGAGAGTTTGCCTGGCGCGTTGGCTTGCCCGCGAAATCGGGCGTTGGTGGTGGGATTGTGGCGATCGTGCCGCATGAAATGGCGATCGCCGTCTGGAGCCCGGAACTCGATCCGACCGGCAATTCGCTGGCAGGGATTGCGGTTCTGGAGCAACTGACTCAACGGTTAGGGCGCTCAGTTTACTGATGAACACATTTGATGCACTTTTTGCCCGTCTTTCACGCTCGACGTTTCGCTCCCGTTTTCGTCTGGGAACGAAAGAGAGACAGTACTGCTGGGATAAAGGGGCCGAGGTTATCGACAGACATGCTGCGGATTTCGTGGCGAAGCGGCTTGCCCCGGCGACACCGGCCAATGACGGTAAGCAAACGCCGATGCGCGGTCATCCGGTGTTTATTGCCCAGCATGCCACAGCGACCTGCTGTCGGGGTTGCCTTGCCAAATGGCACAACATTGCTCAGGGGCAACCGTTAAATGATGAGCAACAACGGTATGTGGTCGCCGTTATCCATCACTGGCTCGTTATTCAAATGAATAAACCGTAATAATTAAACGGTTACTTAAGCCTTTTCAAATGCCCGTTAAATAAAAAGGGGACGGGCTGCGAAATTTAACAAAAGAACCGATAGCGCGGCGGGGAATGGCTATCTTTGAGAATAATTCATGCTATTCTCTAAAATTATCCCCCCCTATGCAGAGATAATTGCCAACGGCAATTATATGGACAGATATTTCATGCACGCATTCCACATTCCGTCTTTCCCGTTGTTTCAGGAAGACCATCCACTGCGTAACGCTGGCGCTATTTTTGCTTTAACCACTCTGTTCTATTTTATCGGCGCACAATTGCGTCTGGTGCATGAACTCTCGCTGTTCTGGCCGCTCAACGGCGTGATGGCCGGCGTCTTTGCCCGCTATGTCTGGCTAAACAAACTGCATTATTATGCCGTCAGCTATGTTGCGATGCTGGGTTATGATGCGATCACCACCGAATGGGGATGGATGTCGCTGGTTATTAATCTTTCCAATATGGTTTTTATCGTGGTTGTTGCTCAACTGGTGATCCGCGATAAGCGACTGGGGAAAAATAAATATGAACCCATCAGTGCTTTACGCTTATTTAATTACTGTCTGATTGCCGCACTGTTCTGCGCAATATTGGGTGCGGCAGGCTCTGTTGGCATTGACCGGCTTTCATTCTGGCCGCTGGTAGCAGACTGGTTTAGCGAGCAGTTCTCGACAGGGGTGCTGATTGTACCCTGCATGTTGACGCTGGGTATTCCCGGCGCGGTGAAACGTTTTAAACCTGAACAGTTGATGCCGGTGGCGGCGCTGATTATCTCGGTGCTGGCATCGGTGATCATCGGGGGGCGCCGGCAGTCTGGCCTTTCCGCTGCCTGCGCTTATCTGGTGCGCGGTGCGATATACTCCGCAGGTGACGTGTCTGCTGACCTTTATTACCGGTGCCGTTGAAATCGTGCTGGTGGCAAATTCGATTATCAATATCGCCGTGGCGTCGCCGCTGTCAACGCCACAAATGTTCTCTGCACGACTGGGCATTGCCACCATGGCGATTTGTCCGATTATGGTTTCGGTCAGTGTGGCGGCGATTAATTCCCTGATGAAGCAGGTTTCCCTGCGCGCCGATTTCGATTTTCTCACTCAGGTTTATTCCCGTTCCGGACTCTATGAAGCGCTGAAGCGTCAGGTGTATCCGCGTACACAACATGTGACCGTCATGCTGTTGGATATCGACTTTTTCAAGCGCATTAATGATAACTTCGGTCATGAATGTGGCGATCGGGTACTCAGCATATTTGCCCGACATATTCAGCAGATTGTCGGTGACCGGGGACTGGTGGCCCGCATGGGGGGGTGAAGAGTTTGTTGTCGTGGCGCCCTCAACACATCCCGAAGAGGGAATGCTGCTGGCGGAAAATATTCGTAAAGCCGTGGCACAGCACCCTTTTACCTGGAACCAGCAGACGTTCTATCTGACGGTAAGCATTGGACTCGGAAATGGCACGCTCGGCTCCCAGTTTTTGACCGATGTATTTAACAACTTGATGGTTGAAGCGGATGAGTGTCTCTATCGTTCGAAGAATGAAGGCCGTAATCGTACCAGCGATCGCCGGACAGGTCATACCGTCTTCACTGAGAGTGATATGGCATAACAATATCCTATGTTACTGTCCGTTGTGTTATGGCAATGTTAAGTGCATCGTATTGTCTCTGAATTAAGGAGACAACATGACCCCACCAAAATCCTGCTATCTGCTGGATGCAGCAGATATCGAGGCCAGAATCGATGAACTCTGTGACGTTCTGACCGACTGCGTGACGCATGGCGCATCGGTCAGTTTTCTCTTGCCGTTTGAACAGTCGAAAGCGCGTGCGTTCTGGCATGGCGTCGCACAAAGTGTGGACAGGGGCGAGCGTCTGGTGCTGGCGGTCGACAATGCTTCCGGGGTATTGGTTGGTACAGTTCAACTTATTCTCCAGCAACCGGAAAACCAACCTCATCGCGCGGACGTCGCGAAACTTCTCGTTCACTCCCGTGCACGTCGCCAGGGATTAGCCCGGCAGCTTATGATGACACTGGAGGCGTACGCCGCAGAGCGACAAAAAACGCAACTGGTGCTGGATACCGCGACGGGAAGTGATGCTGAGTTGTTCTACCACTCTTGTGGCTGGCTCAAAGCGGGTGAGATCCCGGACTATGCGCTGATGCCCGATGGAAAGCTGACAAGCACCACGCTTTTCTATAAATCTCTATAAATAGTCGCTATGAATTGATCAAAACGGGGTTTTACTCTGGATAAGTTTTGCTAACCTGTTCTACCAATTTAATCAGGTTGTATGACTAATCGAAAGGGAACCCATTGTGAAAACACTTAACCGTCGCGATTTTCCCGGTGCTCACTATCCTGAACGCATCATTCAGTTTGGTGAAGGTAACTTCCTTCGCGCCTTTGTTGACTGGCAAGTCGATCTTCTGAATGAACATACCGATCTGAACTCGGGTGTGGTGATTGTTCGTCCTATTGATAGCACCTTTCCACCTTCGCTCAGTACGCAGGATGGCCTCTATACGACCATCATCCGTGGTCTGAATGAACAGGGCGAAGCGGTCAGCGATGCACGGCTGATTCGTTCGGTGAATCGTGAGATCAGCGTTTACAGTGATTACGATGCGTTCCTGAAACTGGCGCACAATCCTGAGATGCGCTTTGTGTTCTCTAACACCACGGAAGCGGGCATTAGCTATCATGCCGGCGACAAATTTGAGGATGCGCCGGCGGTCAGTTATCCGGCGAAACTGACGCGTCTGCTGTTTGAACGCTACAGCCATTTCAAGGGTGCACAGGATAAAGGCTGGATCATCATCCCATGTGAACTGATTGATTATAATGGTGATGCGCTGCGCGAATTGGTGCTGCGCTATGCGCAGGAGTGGTCATTGCCTGCGGCATTTATCACCTGGCTGGATCAGGCTAACGTCTTCTGCTCCACGCTGGTGGACCGTATCGTCACTGGTTACCCACGCGATGAAGCGACACAACTGGAAGCGGAGCTGGGTTATCACGATGGTTTCCTTGATACCGCCGAACATTTCTATCTGTTTGTTATCCAGGGGCCGAAATCACTGGCAGCAGAACTCCGTCTCGACAAATACCCGCTTAACGTCTTAATTGTGGACGACATCAAGCCGTACAAGGAGCGCAAAGTCGCTATCCTGAATGGTGCCCACACCGCGCTGGTGCCGGTGGCATTCCAGTCCGGGCTGGATACCGTCGGCGAAGCGATGAATGACACCGAAATCTGCGCTTTTGTTGAAAAAGCAATTTATGAAGAAATTATCCCGGTTCTCGATTTGCCACGTGATGAACTGGAATCCTTTGCCTGCGCGGTAACCGGACGTTTCCGTAACCCGTACATCAAGCATCAGTTGCTGTCGATTGCGCTGAACGGGATGACCAAATTCCGTACCCGTATTCTCCCGCAGCTACTGGCAGGGCAGAGGATGAGTGGCAAACTCCCGGCTCGTCTGACCTTCGCGTTAGCCGCACTGATTGCCTTCTATCGCGGAGAGCGTAACGGAGAAGCTTACCCGGTTCAGGACGATGCGCACTGGATCTCCCGTTTTAAACAGCTCTGGGGACAGCATGGCGATCGCCAAATCAGTACTCAGCAACTGGTCAGTGACATTCTGGCGGTGGAAGCGCACTGGGAACAAGATCTGACGAAAGTGGCGGGACTCGTTGAACAGGTAAGTGCCGATCTTGATGCCATTCTGACAAAAGGAATGCGTGAAGCGGTGAAACCGTTGTGCTAAAACAGTGACCCGGTGTAAACCGGGTTTCTTATAAAATGATTGTAGTTACAACATACAATGTAATTAATTCGTTTCCCACAATGTAAGTCCTGCGCTAAAAGGGGTTTAGCAGCTTGACGGTTGGTGGAAGCATCACTTTTGCTGCGCTTGAATGTTTGATCCAGATCACGTTTAATGGTGGGATTCGTTTCCTTCCAGAAAACCGTCATGATTGTTCGTCCACAACAGCACTGGTTACGCCTGATATTCGTCTGGCACGGTTCTGTATTAGCAAAAATCTCGTCCCGCTTGCTGCTTAATTTCCTGCTGTCTATTGCTGTGATCCTCCTGTTACCCTGGTATACGATGCTGGGCATCAAATTTACCCTCGCACCGTTCAGCATTCTCGGTGTGGCAATCGCTATCTTTTTTGGGTTTTCGTAATAACGCCTGTTATTCACGTTATGTCGAGGCGCGTCAACTCTGGGGCCAACTGATGATCGCTTCTCGTTCGTTGCTGCGGGAAGTCAAAACGGTCTTACCTGATGACCGCGAGTTAGGAGAATTTGTCCGTCTGCAAATCGCCTTCGCTCACTGTCTGCGCATGACGCTGCGGCGTAAACCACAGGCTGAGCCGCTGGCGAAGTATCTTAACACAGACGATCTGCAACGCGTGTTTGCCTCTCACTCTCCGGCAAACCGCATTTTACTGATGATGGGGGGAATGGCTGGCGACGCGTCGACGTGACGGGCAACTCTCGGATATTTTATTTCACAGTCTGAACAATCGATTAAACGACATGTCCGCTGTACTTGCTGGCTGCGAAAGGATCGCCAATACGCCGGTGCCGTTTGCCTATACGCTAATCCTCCACCGCACCGTTTACCTGTTTTGCATCATGCTGCCTTTTGCCCTGGTGGTTGATCTGCATTATATGACCCCTTTTATTTCGGTACTTATTTCCTACACCTTCATCTCTCTGGACGCGCTGGCGGAAGAACTGGAGGATCCGTTTGGAACAGAGAATAACGACTTGCCCCTGGATGCCATCTGTAATGCCATCGAGATTGACCTGCTGGAGATGAATGATGAATCGGCCATTCCAGCGAAACTGATGCCGGATAAGCACTACCAGTTGACGTAAAAGAAGGGAACATTCCAGTAAATGAACGACAGGCTGGGTGTGTCAATGTGCTAACGTCGGTTTTCAGGATTAACTTATCACCGGCGATTAAATTTCAGATAATGTCCGCATATTTTCTGCGCGATTGAAAATAACTCTTGATAGGGGTCATAAGGCGTTCTTAAAACATCGGCATGCCATCAGTGCATATCAGGATGTTAAACGATGATCAGGAGGATTATCTATGAACGCAAATCAATCAGGAATGATTGACACCCCACGAGTCGATGCAAAGGCGTCGACGCCATCACTGGCATCAATAAAGTCTCTCTCGCCGTTGCCGGTTATTCCAGGACTATTACTTGCCACCACCGGTCTTTTCGCCCCGACAGGTCTGTTGGCTGAAGAAATACGCTGCGAAAGTGAATCGACAACAGAGTGTGTTGAGAAAAAACTCAACGCGACAAACACATTAACAGCCCCCTGGACGCCCACGACGGCGAACAGCAGTGTTCTTATTAACGATAATGTCCAGGTCGTTTTATCTGCTGAAGAGAATAACGAAGTGGGATGGGCTGGTTTTGGTTCACTGATTGTCGGCCGGGGATCTACAGGTGAACTCACTATAATTGGTCGCACCATTAAATCGCTAGCGGGCACAATTGGCGATAACTCCGTCGGCATTGTGACATTAACCAACGGTGCGAAGTGGGACCTTAGCGGCAAGAAGTTGTTTGTCGGTAAAAATAATGGCGATGGAACATTAATTGTGAAAGAGGGAAGTCAGATCTCCAATATTGACGAATTACGTATTGGCGAGTTTTATGCCGATGCAAAGGGGCTGACCATCATCGAAGGTAAGGATTCGTCGATCAAGTCCGATTGGGCTGTAGTGGGCGATCAGGCCGCAGGTCGACTCGATATTCTGCAAGGAGGCCGGCTTTCAGTGCTCGAGCATATGAATATTGGCTATGTCGGTAAAACTCCGAATACGAATGGAAAAGGAAACGGCGTCGTGAATGTCGACGGTGAAAATTCACGTCTGGAAGTTGCGACATCGCTCATTCTGGGAGGGTTTGACGTCAGCCAAAACGACGCTAAAGGTGAACTCAATGTCAGTAATGGCGGCACAATTGCGGTGGGAAACCAAATCCGGCTTGGCATAGGGACAGGAAGTACCGCCACACTGAATATCGGCGGTAAACCCGGCGAAGACGCACGAAAGGCCGGAAATATTGAAACGCCACTTATTGTTCTCAGTGATAGAAATCAGAATAACAGTACCGCAACGCTGAATTTCAACCACACCAGTGATGATTATTCTCTGAGTGCAGCAATAAAAGGCTACGGTAATGTCAACCATAGCGGACCGGGCACGACACAGTTGACCGGCGATAATCGCTATACCGGAGATACCTCCGTCAATCGCGGAACACTCAGCGCCGGAAGTCTCACAGGTTTTAGCCCGAATTCTGATTTCACCGTCGGGGAGGGCGGCACGCTCGATCTGAACGGCTACAGCCAGACCATTAAGTCTCTAAAGCTGAGTGGCACGCTCAGCTTTGGCGATCCACTGACCAACCGTGAAGTGTTGGCGCTGTCCGACAGCGTCTTAACCATCAGCGGCGACTATACCGGTGAAAATGGCTTACTTATTCTGAATACCACGCAGGATCAGGTACTGCAAAAACCGGTAGTTAACCGGCTTTCTGTTGCAGGAAACACCTCCGGAACTACTCTGGTCGCCTTGAAGGAATTAGGCAGCGTTGCGGTCGGCGATCTCAACGGAGCACGCGTCGTCCAGGTGGCCGGGAATTCAGCAGGTGAATTTGTTGCCCAAAACCGTCTGGTTGCCGGAGCGTATGACTACGCGCTTTTACGCGGAGTTGAAACTGAAAATGACGACGGAATCATGGATTCCAACCACTGGTATCTGGTCAATACCTGGGCGCCCGTTGACGATACCGATCCTACAGACAACCCGGATCCGAACATCGAACCGAAAGAGGGTGAGCAGGTCCCACAGCCGATACCATCTCCGGGCGTCGAACGCTCATCCGCTGCGGTGATGCGCCCGGAAATGGGAGCGTATCTGGCAAACAGAAGGGCAGCGAACACCCTGTTTGTCACCCGTTTACACGACCGGTTGGGCGAAACGCAGTATATTGATCCCCTCTCCGGGGAAACGCGGGTCACCAGCATGTGGCTACGTAATGTCGGCGGGCACACCCGTTTTCATGACCATTCAGGGCAGTTAAGCAGCCAAAGCAACCGGTATGTGGTGCAAATTGGCGGCGATTTGGCCCAGTGGAGTACGGGTCTTGAGGATCGCTGGCATCTGGGAGTAATGACCGGCTACGCCAACAGTCAGAGCAATACCCGTTCATCTTTATCCCATTATCGAGCCGATGGCTCAGTTTCGGGTTACAGCGCAGGTTTGTACGCGACATGGTATGCCGATAACGCCACGAAGGAGGGGACCTGGCTCGACACATGGGTGCTCTACAACTGGTTTGATAACACGGTACGAGGTGATTCTCTGAAAGAAGAGCGCTATCGTTCGAAAGGAATAACCGCCTCGCTTGAAATGGGGCATACCTTTAGAGTGGCTGAACAACCGCGCCTGAGTTACGGGTTGCAACCGCAGGTACAGTTAATCTGGATGGGGGTATCTGCCGACGATCACCGCGAAGATAACGGCACATGGGTGCGGGATAAAGGGAAGGGTAATCTGCAAAGTCGTTTGGGAATAAAAGCCTTCATGCAGGGCTATACTATTCGCGATGAAGGTAAAGATCGGCTCTTTCAACCTTTTGTCGAGGTGAACTGGCTGCATAATACGCACAATGATGCGGTCTCAATGAATGAGCTGAGCGGATCGGTTGACGGCACGAAAAATAGTGTGGAACTCAGGACCGGTGTCGAAGCAAAAATCAATTCGCAACTGCATCTGTGGGGAAATATCGGTCAGCAGATCGGTGGAGAGGGATTTAGCGATACCCAGGCCGTGCTTGGTCTGAAATTGCTCTTTTAGTCTCTCACTCACGTATTCAGAGGGGGGCATGGGATGTCGTTATCATCTACAGCCCCCCTTATCGCTTAACAAAAAGTGTGAATTAATAAACTGCATCATTCTATTACCTGATGAATATCGCAGGAAACCGCCGTTACAAGGTCATTAAAGCGATTGTTCTCCAACGCGGTGAGATCAAATAAATGCATCACATTTGCGTGATAAATATATTGGGTGTTTTTCAACCGCCTGATATTCAGGCCAGTCTTTATCAAGGTATCGCGATGTATATTAATCCACCGTCCTCCAGCGCAAGAAAACGCGTGGAGCACCGTTTTCACATGCCCGAAGAAATCCAGCATTTAGGGGAAATGCCGCTGTTCAGAGCCGTGGCCTGGTGGGGATTTCTACACAAAAAAGAGTTTTCACGTAATGACGTAAGTAAAGCTTTTCATATTGACCTGCGACGGGCCAGCGGGATCCTGCATTATCTCTGTCATCGCCATGATAAACGTGACATCGAATTCAGCGTTCGCAAAGCGACGGTGCGCGACGGACATTGCCAGCTATTAGTCAAAATCCACTCTCTTGCATCGGCGGGAACCTCAACGGCGCCACTTGCCAAAGCGCAACCTGCAACTTGTCAGGGAAAGAAGCATAGCGCAACGGACGATCGCCGACTTTCACGCTGGCTATTATCTCGGCCGACGGGGAATAATGAAGCGAAGCTGGCCGCCTGGAAAGCGGCCTGTCCGTTGAGTGAGTGAGATCAGCAGTGACGACGCGCAACCAAAAACAGACGAGGAAATGCCAGCAATATCTGACCATCTTCCTGAAGCGGATATTGTTCCTGTAGCAGGTGATGATAGCGATCCAGAAATCGTTGTTGCTCGTGTTGATTCAGATCCTGCAGCCAGGGGCGTAATCCCGTCGCGCTGACCCAGTCAATAATCGCCTGGTGTGACCGCATCTTGTGATAATAGATTGTACGCCAGATGTCCACGTCGCATCCCGCTTCGCTCAGAATGTCGTAGTAGGCGTGAACGCCGGGCAGGGCGTCGCGACCACGGTTCGGATAATCCTGTTCATAAGCCACTTCACGCATCAACACGTGTGTCGGTTCCAGCCAGTTATCCGGCATTTGCACGGCCAGAATGCCGTTATCCTGGAGCAGGGCGACCAGGCGTGGAAACAGATTATAGTGATCAGGGATCCACTGCAGCGAGGCATTGGCATAAATGACATCGGGCGGTGTGACGGGGTGAAACTGACGAATATCCGCTTCGACAAAGTGACAATTTGGCAAGGCTTTTCGCGCTTCATCCAGCATCGCCGGAGAGGTATCTACGCCAGTAATACTAGCGCCAGGCCAGCGGCTTTGGAGTAACGCCGTACTGTTACCGGGACCGCATCCTAAATCAATCACCGTAGAGACATGCTCAAGCTGAATTCTCGCCAGCAGTTCAGCGGCGGGTCTTGAGCGCTCCGCGCCATACTGCATATACAGCGCCGGATTCCAGTCGGACATCATCAATTCTCCTGCGGTTGGTAGTGCTAAACGGGCACACGGTATGAACTATACTAGTTTAGTATTATTTGCGCTCGGTAAGGAAACGCCTTATGAATAAGCCAGTTATTCGCGGTGGTATCGACATCGCGATGAAGGTTCCATCACATCAGTATCAGCAGACGATTGATTTTTATCGGAATGTCATTCGGTTACCAGAAATTACCGATAAGCCGCCGGCAGTGGGATTCGAACTTGGGCCGAACAAACTCTGGATTGATGAAGCCCCGGGACTCAGTCAGGCAGAACTCTGGCTGGAATTATTCACGCCCAATTTCAGTAGTGCAGAAAAGTACATCGAACAATGTGGCGTAGTCCGTTGTGATGGAGTCGAACCGTTACCCGAAGGTTTCAATGGCGCCTGGATCATGAATCCGTGCAACATCGTCCATATGCTAAGAGAGCCACAGGCATGGTAAGTGAAAAACGAATGTTGCTCAGTAAATGTTGGCAGGATAAAGCAGAGTGAGTGGATCGTTCGATGAGTAGTAAAATGCAAATGTCACAGCGAAAGCTTTTACATCATCAATGAGTGCAGGCACGCTTAATGGCTTCACAAAACCCTGAACAGCAGAGCAATCAGCAGGACGATTATGACCATAAAATGCTGGATTCCTCGTGAACTTACTTTAGTGCGCATAATGTATATTATGTTAAATTGATTATGAGAGTTCATTACCTCACATCATTACTACGCCGTTTCCTCTCCATAAGCCTGCTTATTGTTCGCCTTCCCTATTCTCCAGCTTGACTTAACGTCGATTAGGAACAAAATAATTTCTCTTTTGTACTTACCGGATGACTGGCCTATATGGATATCTGTTCTCGTGCCGTTTTCTCACTGTCTCGCGTTAAAAAAAATCAGTACGCTGGTTGTCGCTACGATCTTTCTGGCAAGTTGTTCATCAAAACCCCCCGGTTTCACTGGTGACGCCGCCAGCGTCGACACCGACATCGCCTTCTAAAGCGCACAAGCTCAATGAGCCTGTTCGCGGCGTGTGGCTGGCAACGGTTTCCCGGCTTGACTGGCCACCGATGGCGTCTGTGAATGTCAGTAGCGCCGCTACGCGGGTCGCCATGCAGAAGAAGGCCCTGACAGACAAACTCGATAATTTACAGTCACTCGGTATCAATACCGTCTTCTTCCAGGTTAAACCTGACGGCACTGCCCTTTGGCCATCATCCATTTTACCGTGGTCGGATATGCTCACCGGGAAGATTGGTGAAAATCCGGGCTACGATCCGCTCCAGTTCATGCTCGATGAAGCGCACAAACGTGGTATGCGCGTTCATGCCTGGTTCAACCCTTATCGCGTCTCCACCAATGTGAAACCGTCAACGGTGAACGAACTAAACCGTACCGTGTCGCTTCAGCCTGCCAGCGTGTTTGTCCTCCATCGCGACTGGATCCGTACCGCCGGTGACCGCTATGTTCTCGACCCCGGGATCCCGGAGGTTCGTGACTGGATAACCAGTATTGTGGCTGAAGTGGTGAAACGCTATCCGGTGGATGGCGTCCAGTTTGACGACTATTTCTATGCCGAATCTCCCGGTTCTGCGCTGAACGACAGCCTAACGTTCCGGCGTTACGGTCAGGGGTTCAATTCAAAAGCGGACTGGCGTCGGCATAACACCCAGCTGTTGATTGAACAGGTTTCCCGGACGATCAGGCAGATCAACCCGGATGTGGAATTTGGCGTCAGTCCGGCTGGCGTCTGGCGTAACCGTTCACACGATCCTGCCGGGTCGGACACCCGTGGCGCTGCTGCCTATGATGAATCCTATGCTGACACGCGGCTTTGGGTTCAACAGGGCCTGCTGGATTACATCGCACCGCAAATTTACTGGCCCTTCTCCCGTGATGCGGCACGCTATGATGTGCTGGCAAAATGGTGGGCGGACGTCGTGAAACCGACCAAAACGCGACTCTATATTGGTGTTGCGTTGTATAAGGTCGGCGAGCCTTCTCGTAATGAACCTGACTGGACGGTCAACGGCGGCGTTCCCGAACTGAAGAAACAGCTCGATTTGAATGAATCGATGCCACAAATCAGCGGCACAATTTTATTCAGAGAGAATAATCTCAACCAACCGCAGGCCCAGCAGGCCGTCAGTTATCTGAGAAACCGCTGGAATAAGTGACATTGTCACGAAAAGAGAGACGCCGCGCTCTCTTTTCGTCGCTGCTCACACACTCCTAGACTCCAGCGCTAATGTCGACAATCCTCATCAGGCGCAATCCGTTTTCAGGGCAAACTGGCGATGCCCGGATCATCCCCTTCGACCGAATAAAAGTGAGGAAGATTCGGCGGTCGATAATCCGGATTGGCGTTCATCATATTGACCACTGACGTATGTACGCTGATTGCGCCCGTCATTGACCGGGGCGCCGGTTGACCAAACGGCGGCATCGCCCCAATCTTCAGCTCACGCTGATTATTTTCTTCGATCCAGACCAGACGAGGCAGCCATTCGGCAAACTTCCACCCCAACAGCAGGGAGTTATGAATGGCAGGAAAGCCTGATGTGCGAACAGACAGTTCTTTTTTGGCGCGCAAGAAATCGATGCGCAACCCTGCGCGCCAGGCCTCTCCCAGCATCCAGCGAAAGGCCGTCAATGCCAGTTGCGCCTGCGCCGGTGGATACCCGCCCCCCCACGTCAGAATGCACTCCGGCAAACCACACCTCTTTAAGGTCTGTTTTCATATCGCCATTTTTTCGCCAGAGATGCTGACGAAAAAAACAACGCCGCTCATCAATTGACACCGCATGACGAACGATATTGACAGCGGGATTCTTCGCGGTATAGGGAATGATAACCGGATCGTATATCCATCCCACGGACTTCACCGTATCAAACAGACCAAGAAAATGGACGTTCACCCGTCGACCGAAGGTGGATTTGAAACGCGCCTGCAGTTTGAAATCTGGCGCCCTATTCTCGCCATTTTTTTGCCAACAGCATGGCCCACGCGTAGTCAAAGAGATGTGCCTGATAGCTTTCAACAAGACCTGCTGTATGAATTAATGCCGCCAGCGCTCTGACGGCATAGGCACCACGGGAAAAGCCGAACAAATAAATTTCATCGCCCTGCCGGTAATTTTGCGCCAGGAAATGATAAGCCCCTTCGACATTACGTTTAAGCCCCCAACCAAACGCCAGTCCGCAAATCCGCGCAGGCAACTTTTGCCATTCAAATAGCGTCTCTTTGATGCCAAACGTCCCGACGCCCTGATCGTAATAAGTCAGCACGTCTGTGTCGTCTTTTGGCAATGAACGCAGCAGACGAATCACATTCGTCGGTTTATGACTGAAACGATTGCCTGTGCCATCGAGAAAAATAACCAGTTGCCGTCCCATCGTAACCTCCCCTGTTTCGCTGCGGATATGCTGTGACTGAAGAGAAAGTAAAACGCAATGTGCGTGCTGACGGGTTGTTGGCGATCAACTCTGCGGCGAATGTTCAATAAATGACGGCAGGAAATAATATTCAGAAACATACTGATTATTTCCCGAAGCCAAAAACGGGATTTATTATCTAATAATGAAGATGTTTTTCGAAAAATCACTCATCTCATTTCATGATATTGATAAACAGGCTGTCGATAAACGAGACCATAAGTCATTCTGTGTGGGGACGTCATTCCTCTCAACGATCAAACGGATGGACTATACTTTTCAGACGTTGATAAGTTTAAAAAATCGCTTAAAAAGAATTTTTCTTGCTACTTTTGGCTATAACCCTAATTGTTTCAGGCTTACTTCACCGGAACGCATGAAAATATGGCTTAAGGCATTACACTATTTCATTAATGTCACCCTGCACTCTTTCAGGTGTTTTATGTTTTAGATTCATCTTACTATCCAGACTATGCATTTGAGCCAGGCAAAAATGTTGTTCGCTAACCACTGTAAGGATCTTCACCATGGAGATGTATCTTAAAAGAATGAAAGATGAATGGGTCGCTCTGGTTGAACAGACCGACCCCCCATATTCGCAGACTCGCTTCTGAGATAGCGATCGCCCATGCCCATGCATTAAGCATTGAGTTTTATCGTATTGTTCTCGCCGATCCGCACGCCGAGGAGTTTTTGAGTAATGAACAGGTTGAACGGCAACTCAAAAGTGCGCTTGAAAAATGGATTGTGGATGTGCTCTCCAGTGAAGCCGATAATATTGATGAACTGATAAAAATACAGCATACGGTGGCTGAAGTGCATGCGCGTATTGGTATTCCGGTGGAATTGGTTGAAATGGGTTTTCGCGTACTGAAGAAAATCCTCTATCCGATCATCATTGACAGCCACCATGAAGCGACACATAAGCTGCTTGTCTACCACTTCTCCATTAACAGTATTGATCTGGCGATGGAAGTCATGTCCAGGGCCTTCTCCTTTAGCGAAAGCACCGCAGCAAAAGAAGATGAAAACTATCGTATTTTTTCGTTGCTGGAAAACGCAGAAGAAGAGAAAGAGCGCCAAATCGCCGCGCTACTGACGTGGGAAATGGACATTATCTATAAGGTTTTACTCGACTCCGACCTCGGCAACAGCCTGCCGCTAAGCCAGGCGGATTTTGGTTTGTGGTTTAATCATAAAGGGCGTCATTATTTCAGTGGTATTGCGGAAGTCGGTCACATCTCACGATTGATTCAGGACTTTGACGGCGTATTTCATCACACCAGTGGAACAACGAAAACGTTAAGCAATAAAGCGTCACGGGTGAAATTCCTGCTGCAAATCCGCAATACCGTCTCGCAGATCATTACGCTACTGCGTGAATTGTTTGAGGAGGTTTCCCGCCATGAAGTGGGGATGGATGTCCTGACCAAGTTACTCAACCGTCGGTTCTTGCCTACCATCTTCAAGCGTGAAATCGCCCATGCGAATCGCGCCGGTACCCCTCTCTCAATTCTTATTATTGATGTCGACAAATTTAAAGAGATCAATGATACCTGGGGGCACAATACCGGCGATGAGATCCTCCGTCGGGTGTCTCAGGCTTTTTATGACAATGTTCGCAGCAGTGATTACGTTTTCCGCTACGGTGGCGATGAATTTATTATTGTTCTTACTGAAGCGACACAAAGCGATACGCTGCGTATTGCGGAACGGATTCGCAGTCGCGTCGAGAAAACCAAGATAAAATCGCCTGAGGGTGATTTTATTCCGCTGTCACTGTCCATCGGGGCTGCCATGTTTAATGGTCATCCGGATTATGAACGTTTAATTCAGATAGCAGACGAAGCGTTATACACCGCAAAAAGACGGGGCAGAAATTGTGTTGAACTCTGGAAACCCGCTTCTTAATGGGTATACGGAAGCAGAGGTAATAAATGAAGCTATCCGACGTTAAAAGCACCGGAGACAGCATATTCATTCCTGCTCTTGAGCAGAACATGATGGGTGCCGTGCTAATCAATGACAATGACGAGGTTTTGTTTTTCAATTCTGCTGCGGAAAAATTGTGGGGATATCGTCGTGAAGAGGTGATCGGCCAGGGGGATTTCGATGTTGATCCCGCATGATTTACGCGCGGCGCACCCCGATTATATCCGTCATAACCGTGAAGGGGGGTCAGCCCCGCGTTGAAGGCATGAGCCGGGAATTGCTGCTGGAAAGAAAAGACGGGACCAAAGTCTGGACGCGTTTCGCCCTTTCCAAGGTCAATGTTGAAGGCAAAATTTTCTATCTCGCCTTTGTGCGTGACGCCAGCGTTGAGATGGAGCAAAAGGAACAGAAACGTCTACTGGTACTGGCGGTAGACCACCTGGATCGCCCGGTCATCGTTCTCGACCCTGAGCGGCGTATTGTGCAGTGCAACCGCGCCTTTACCGAGATGTTTGGTTATGACATTACCGATGCGACGGGCCAACAGCCGGACAAATTGCTCACGATCCCCGAAGAGCCATCCGATAATTACCTGCGACTCACTCAGCTACTCTGGAAAACGAGCCGCGATCAGGATGAGTTTCTGGTGATCACCCGTGCGGGTGAAAAGATCTGGATCAAAGTCTCCATCAGTCCGGTTTATGACCGGCGAAACGAACTCCAGAATCTGGTGATGACGTTTTCCGATATCACCGAAGAACGACAGATTCGTCAGCTCGAAGGTAATATTCTGGCGGCGATGTGCAGCAGTCCGCCTTTTCATGAAATGGGGGAAATTATTTGTCGCAATATCGAAGCGGTACTCAAGGAAACACACGTTGCGCTGTATGCGTTGAAAAATAACACTCGCCAGTTCTGGGCGGCATCATCGAAAGAGATCGATGCAAAAGAGTTGAGCGTCTGGACGTTTACCATCCGGCAACGTGATGGTGAGCCCGCCGGGACGCTATTAATAAAAACGGTGAAAGGGACAGAGACCAGCGCCTTTATTGAACGCGTGGCAGACATCAGTCTGCATATGGCGGCACTGGCGCTGGAACAGGAAAAAAGCCGACAGCATATCGAACATCTCCTGCAGTTTGATCCCCTCACCGGCCTGCCCAACCGGAATCACCTGCACGCCTATCTTGACGATCTCATTAGCGGCGCAAAAGCATTTTCACCGGTGGTGTTTCTCATCAGCATCGATCACTTCCAGGACGTCATCGACAGTCTCGGCTATGCCGTGGCCGATCAGGTTTTGCAGCAGGTCATTAATAAAATCCGCGAGCGGCTCAAACCCGATCAGTATTTGAGCCGTATCGAAGGGACACAGTTCGTGCTGGTCAGTGACGATAACGAAATGAGTAATATTACCCAGTTTGCAGATGAACTGATCAATATCGGCAGTGAAGCCACATTGTTTGACGACAAGCCCTTCCCGTTGACCTTCAGCATTGGGATCAGCTATGAAGCGGGAAAAAATCGGGACTACCTTCTCTCCACCGCACACAACGCGATGGATTTTATCCGTAAAGCGGGCGGCAACGGCTGGCAGTTCTTCAACCCGGAGATGAATCGCGCGGTTAAAGAGCGTCTGCAACTGGGAGCCGCGTTGAAAGACGCCATTGCCAATAATCAGTTACGGCTGGTTTATCAGCCACAAATCTTTGCTCAGACCGGCGAGTTGTATGGTTTCGAAGCGCTTGCGCGCTGGAGCGATCCGGTTCATGGCCACGTACCGCCCAACCGATTTATCCCGCTTGCCGAAGAGACGGGTGAGATTGAGAATATTGGGCGCTGGGTCGTCAGAGAAGCGTGTCGCCAGTTGGCGGAATGGCACGCGTTATCGCTGACTATTCCGACCCTGTCGGTGAACCTTTCGGCCCTGCACTTTCGCAGCAATCAACTGCCGGACCAGGTGTCGGAAGCGATGGTGGAATTCGCCATTCCGGGCGATCAGCTAACGGTTGAAATCACCGAAAGCATGATGATGGAGCAGGATGAAGAGATTCTCAGGCGCATTGAGATCTTACGCAACATGGGAGTAGGACTGTCGATCGATGATTTTGGTACCGGCTTTTCTGGTCTCTCCCGGCTGGTCAGCCTGCCCGTGACGGAATTAAAAATTGATAAAACCTTTGTCGATCGCTGCCTGACTGAAAAACGCATTCAGTCTTTGCTGGAAGCGATTATTAGTATTGGGCAGAGTCTGAACCTGATAGTCATCGCGGAAGGTGTAGAGACGAAAGAACAATTTGAGCTGTTGCGCGCAATAAATTGTCCGGTGATTCAGGGATATTATTTTTCACGCCCCATTCCGGCAGAAGAAATCGCCGCCTGGATGCAGACGGCGCTACCGTTGAAAATCTGACAGGCCGTGAAGTTGATACCCGATGGCGCTACCGCTTATCGGGTATCACATACAAAGTCATTACGGCAATTTAAAAGACGACACCTGCAGGGCCAGTTCTTCCGCTTCGGCTTTTAATATCTGCGTCCGCGCTGCCGCATCATCAATCAGCGATGCGTTCTGCTGGACCGTGCTGTCCATTTCTGTAACGGCGAGCGTCACTTCGGCTACGCCTTTACGCTGCTCTTCCCCCCGCGACACGGATCTCCCCCCATTAACTGACGTACCTGACGAACATGTTCCACCAGTTCCTGTAAGCGATCGCCGGCATGATGTATCTGCTGGCTACTGTTATCGACATGCGACACCGACTCATCTATCAGCGCTTTGATTTCCTGGGCGGCGGTCGCGCTACGCTGGGCCAGCGTTCTGACTTCAGATGCGACGACGGCAAACCCTCGCCCGGCATCCCCGGCGCGGGCGGCTTCTACGGCGGCGTTAAGCGCCAGAATATTGGTCTGGAAGGCGATGCTATCGATCACCGACACAATTTCCACCATCCGGCCTGATGAGGCGCTGACGTTATCCATGGTCGAAATCACCCCATGCATAACATCGCCGCAACGGTTAGCCGTTTGCGCCGTGCTTTCTGAAAGCTCATCCGCCAGTTGGGTATTGCCCGCATTCTGATGAACGGTCGCATTAAGTTGTTCCATTGCCGCCGCACTCTCCTCCAGTGCGGCCGCCTGCTGGGTGACGCGCGATGACAGCTCAGTGTTGCTGTCGGCAAGACTGACAGCATTGTTCGCTACCACCTCACTGCTACTGCGCACTGTCAGCAGGATGGCCGAAATTTTATCCACAAATAGGTTAAAGGCTTCTGCGATGGCGGATATCTCATCTTTGCCTTTCACGTCGAGTCGCCGGGTCAGATCGCCGTCTCCCTGGGCAATATCGTCCAGTGCGCGTCGCGTATCGTCCAGACGGGCAATCAAGCGGCGAACCACCAGCCAGGAGCCCACCAGCAACAGCGTCATGACCGGGATCAGCACTTCAAGAACATCGCTCATCATCACTTTCGCCAGTCCGACGATGCGTTCCTGCGGTGTCACCAACCCAACCACCCAGCCGGTGTCGGCCATCGGGAACAACATCACGCGTGAAGGCGCATTCAGAATGCCGTCGTTTTCCAGCGCCACGGAAGAGACCTCGGTGCGCAGTTTCTGCAGATGCCGGGCAACGGGGCTTAGCCACGCTGACGCTTTCACCAGATCGCTGACGGTTTTGTGATGATCCTGATCGTTTTGTGGGAAATAGAGAATTTGCCCCTGCTTATCGACCACAAAGGCATACCCGCCGGTACGTCCACCCTGTTGTTGCATAAAGCTGGCGACGTTATCGAGTCGAATATCGGTCGTTGCCACGCCGGCGAATTTGCCTTCCAGTCGATAGGGAATACTGCAGGTCACCATATTGATCCCGGAAATCGCATCCTGGTAAACATCAGACCAGACGCAGTTTTCCTGCGAATGGCCTTTCGCTCCCAGATACCAGCTTTCGCTGTGGTATCCATTGCCGCCCGGCGCGTTATATTCGTCCGAAAACACCAGTTTACCGTCCGTATTGCGCGCCCAGAAAAAACTTCGACGCTCAATGCCCGGTGTGAAGGCATCCGGTTCAGGCCAGATCCCGCCGCCGGTGATGATCGCGTTATTCTCCTCACCGAGTAAACGCGGCACCACGGTGCGATACAGCGCTTCATCATTTGGTAGCACTTCGGCCAGTCGCGACAGACTGACGGTTTCTCCCTCAACACGCGCAAGAACGGCGCTCAATTGACGCGTCAGACCATGACCGGTCTCTTCAATCAGCGCCGTGTTGATTTCAACGACGCGGGGTTGCCCGCGCCAAAGCATAATGACAACAATCAATAACGTCGTTACGGCAAGTAACGCAATCCCCCCCGAGTGTCAAACGAGTAGAAATACGAGACGGATACCAGACCATATAAACATCCTTTTATTTTCAGGCTAATTTATATTCAGTATCGGCACGTATTTTTAGAGCTTTATACAAAATCAGGGATTATGTGAGATAAATAATGTGACATTGTCACAAATAACAAAACCCAGCACTCTGGCTGGGTTTAAATAAGCGCTTAATCTTATTTGCTTAATTCTTTTTTTGATTTCGTCTTTAATTTTAGTCAATTCGCTTTGCGGATGTTTTTTGCAGATTTCGACCGTTAAAGGAACCGCGGTAGTCACCGTTTCGTCAAAGGTCACATAGTCTCCACCTTTAAAGTCTTCATCTTCATTTAATACCCAGAAGGCAACCGGCGCCATCGTCTGCGGGTTCAGGTCAATGAACTCCTGGCAGCTCATGTTTTTAGGGGTAACGTCCTTTTTCGCGTCAGTGGTTGCTGCATTGACGCTGACACTGGTCAACAGCGCTGCGACTAAAATACCGGCTGTAGAAAGGGAAAATTTGTTCATTATTTTGACTCCGTTAATGAGATAAATAACCTCTACACGAGCGCTTTAAACCGTTAATGTAGAACGAAGAGAATAATACCCCGCCCTGCTCGAAAATAAATACATGCGCGGATGTTATGGCTGTTACTGATATTTCTCTGTGCCGATTTTGATGTTTGCCGCTTATTTCGCCGCGCCATTTTGCCTTATCGCTGAGCTTATCAGTCCCGCCAACAATCCCGTAGACCGGTCCGACAAATGCTATGCGCCATAGGCCAATTTCAGCGTATCCAACAGCGCCTGCGCTGCCGTCGAGAGTTTATGGTGCGCAGAGCGCAATACGCCCACCCGCCGTTCAATCACCGGGCCGTCAAGATCCAGACAGGCGGCGCCGAGTTCCTGCATCTGCGTACGACAAAGCGCCGGCACCGCGCTACCGCCTAACCCGTTTGCCACCAGACGCCCGACGGTGACCAGTTGATGACTCTCCAGCGCCACGTCCAGCGGCCGTCCGCTCTGCGCCAGGTGCTCCTCCAGCATCAGCCGCACCGCTGAAGGTCGTTGCAGGGCAATAAAATCCAGCGTCAACAGTTCACGCCAGGCTATTCGCTCGCGTCCCGCAAAGCGGGAATCGGGCGGTACGATGGCGATAAAACGATCCAGACCCAACGGCGTGAAGTGCAAATGACCGCAATAGTCCGGTTCAAACGCTATCCCCATCTCAACCCGTCCTTCACTCACCATTTCAATCACCTGTTCATTCACGACATCGTGAACGGTCACGTTAATTCCCGCATAGCGGTCGCGAAAGGTTTTCAACACTGGCGGCAGAACGTTCGCCGCAAAAGACGGCATCGCCGCCACCGACACTTTCCCCCGCTGGAGGGTAAAACGTTGGCGCATCGCCTCTTCTGTATTGTCCCAGTCCGCCAGCAATTGGCGCGCCATCGCTAACAGGGTTTCCCCTTCCTGAGTCAGCGTGACCCGGCGGGTGGTACGTAGCAGTAACGGTCCACCCAGTACTTCTTCGAGCCCCTTGATCGTCAGACTGAGCGCAGGTTGCGACATATTCAACCGCTCGCTGGCATGCGCGAAATTCAGAGTGTGAGCTACCGCTAAAAACGCGCGTAACTGTTTGATGCTCATTCTCATTTTTCGCCTCGTTAACTGATTGAATACATTTAATTAACATTAAATTGATAAAAAAAACCAAATGAATAGGTCACAAATTTAAAATTAACAAATCATTTTCCGCCCCCAATGATGTCGGCAAGGACAACTGGAGGGGCAAGTATATGGCTGGACTGGATAAACGGGTCGCCACGTATCACGAGGCGCTGGAAGGACTCACCGATAACATGACGCTGTTGGCGGGGGGGATTCGGCCTGTGCGGGATCCCGGAGAACCTGATTGCGGAGGTCCGCCGCCGTGAGGTTCAGGGGTTGACGGTGGTTTCGAACAATTGCGGCGTGGACAGCTTCGGTCTGGGCGTTCTGCTACAGACAAGGCAGGTGCGTAAAGTGATCGCCTCCTATGTTGGCGAAAATGCCCTGTTTGAACGGCAGGTATTAAGTGGCGAACTGGAAGCGGTTCTGACCCCACAGGGTACGCTCGCCGAACAGCTACGGGCGGGCGGTGCTGGCATCCCCGCCTTCTTTACCGCCACAGGCTACGGTACGCCGGTCGCTGAAGGGAAAGAGGTTCGTGAATTTGACGGGCGTCCCTACATCATGGAGCGGGCTATCACCGGTGACTTTGCGCTGGTGAAAGGCTGGAAAGCCGACTGGTACGGCAACGTCATCTATCGTCACACCGCGCAAAACTTTAACCCACTGATGGCCGCCGCCGGGCGAATCACCGTCGTCGAAGTCGAAGAGATTGTCCCTCCTGGCGAGCTGGATCCTGCCGCCATTCATACCCCCCGGGATTTTCGTCAACCGCGTGATTCAGGGGCAATTCGAAAAGCGCATTGAGCAACGCACGCTGCGCAGCACAGGAGACTGACCATGTTAACCCGTGAACAAATGGCCATGCGCGTCGCCCGCGAACTGCGCGATGGTTTCTACGTCAACCTCGGGATCGGCATTCCGACGCTGGTCGCCAACTACATTCCTGACGGGGTGGACGTAATGCTGCAGTCAGAAAACGGCCTGCTCGGCATGGGAGCGTTTCCCACTGAAGCAGAGCTGGATGCCGACATGATCAACGCCGGTAAACAGACGGTCACGGCGCGTAAAGGTGCGGCCATATTCGACTCGGCGCAGTCTTTCGCCATGATTCGCGGCGGCCATGTTGACCTCACGGTACTGGGCGCCTTTGAGGTGGACGTTAATGGCAATATCGCCTCCTGGATGATCCCCGGAAAGATGGTGAAAGGCATGGGCGGCGCGATGGATCTGGTGGCGGGCGCAGGAAACATCATCGTAGTGATGACCCACGCGTCAAAAAAGCGGTGAATCCAAACTGCTCCCCGCCTGTACCCTGCCGCTCACCGGTGTGGCCTGCATTAAGCGGGTGTTGACCGATCTGGCGCTGCTGGAAATCGTCGATGGCCGTTTCATTCTGCGTGAGCGTGCGCCTGGCGTCAGCGTGGATGAGATTGTCAGCAAAACCGCCGGGGCGCTGATCGTCCCTGAACACGTCCCCGAAATGCAATTCAACTGAGGAACTGACCATGCAGGATGTTGTGATTGTCGCGGCGACGCGTACACCCATCGGCAGTTTTCACGGAGCGTTAGCGCCACTCTCTGCCGTTGAACTCGGCGCGGCGGTAGTTCGTACGCTGTTGGAGACTACGGCGGTGGCACCGGACGCCATTGATGAAGTGATTTTTGGTCAGGTACTGACCACCGGTAGCGGTCAAAATCCGGCGCGGCAGACAGCGCTGAAGGCGGGATTGCCTGTCACCACGCCCGCCGTGACCGTGAATCTGGTTTGCGGTTCAGGTTTAAAAGCGGTGCAGCAGGCTGCGCAGGCGATTCGCTGTGGCGATGCGGAAATCGTGATTGCCGGGGGGACAGGAGAGCATGAGCAATGCCCCCTATTTCCTTGACGGCGCACGCGCAGGCTTACGACTCGGCCACGCCAGCCTGAAAGACAGCGTGGTGCATGACGGTCTGTGGGATGCTTTTAACGATTACCACATGGGCATTACCGCGGAAAATCTGGCGGATCGCTTCGCCATTAGTCGAGAGCAGCAGGATGCCTTTGCTCTGTTGTCACAGCAAAAAAGCCGCCGCTGCACGCGAAGCAGGACATTTCGCCGCAGAAATCACCCCGCTCAGCGTCCCGCAGGGCAAAAAACCGCCGCTACAGATCGTGCAGGATGAACAGCCGCGCCCGGATAGCCGGGCCGAGAAACTGGCGCAACTGAAACCCGCCTTTCGACCAGGCAGCGGCTCGGTAACCGCCGGTAACGCGTCATCTCTTAACGACGGGGCAGCAGCCGTGATGCTGATGAGCGCCCGTCGCGCCGCGTCACTGAATCTACCCGTGCTGGCACGTATTGCCGGGTATGCGGTGTCCGGCGTGGATCCCGCCCTGATGGGGATTGGCCCGGTTGCGGCCACGCGCCAGTGCCTGCAACGCGCCGGGTGGACGCTGGATGAACTCGACCTGATTGAAGCCAACGAAGCGTTCGCCGCCCAGGCGCTGGCGGTAGGCCTGGAACTGGGCTGGGATGCCAGTAAAGTCAACGTCAACGGTGGTGCGATTGCGCTCGGCCATCCGATTGGCGCATCTGGCTGTCGCATCCTGGTGACGCTACTGCACGAAATGAGACGGCGCAACGCGCACAAAGGTCTGGCAACCCTCTGCGTTGGCGGCGGTCAGGGCGTAGCGTTAGCCGTTGAACGTTCTACAGGAGGTTCACATGCTGAATAACCGTTTCACCGTATTGGGCGCCGGATTAATGGGCGTCGGGATCGCCACACACTTCGCCCGTTATGGACAGGATGTCTGGCTGTATGATACCGACAGCGCTCGTATCGCCGAAATATCAGCAGTCGCCAGCAGCATTCTGGATGAACTGATGGCCGCAGATCAGTTCTCCGCCGCGGAAAAAGCGGCCGTTCTCGCCCGCTTACACGGAACAACGTCGCTTGAGGATGTTGCGGCGTCTCCGCTGCTGATCGAAGCGATTCCTGAACGTCTGGAACTTAAACACGCGCTGTATGCCCGGCTAGAAACACTGATTGCGCCGGAGGCAATTATTGCCAGCAACACCAGCGGCCTGCCGCCAGATGCGCTGGCGGAGAATCTTGCTTATCCGGAACGGCTGCTGATCGCCCACTTCTGGCACCCGCCGCATTTTATCCCTCTGGTTGAAATCGTCCCCGGAAGCCGCACGAATCCGGCCTGCCTCGCCACCGTTCAACAGCGGCTTATGAGTATGCAACTGGAAGCGGTGATCCTCGATCGCGCCGCGCCCGGCTTTGTCGGCAATCGCCTGCAGTTCGCCCTGCTGCGCGAAGCGCTGCATATCGTCAAAAGCGGAATTGCGAGCGCGGAAGTCGTGGATCAAGTCATGCGCGCCTCCTTGGGGCGGCGCTATGCGATGGTCGGCCCGCTGGAGGCGGCAGATATGACCGGATTATCGACCGTGCAAGACATTTGCCATCACTTGTTGCCGGAGCTGGCGACCGGCAGCGACATGATGTCGCTGGTCGCGGAAAAAGTGGCGCGCGGTGAAACCGGCTGGCGCAGCGGTCAGGGATTTTATCGCTGGGATGACTCGCGCAAGGATTATATCCAGCAACGCAGAACGCACCAACTGCGCTTTGCCCTGAAACCGTAACGTCTCTTTCTGTCCCCCACTATAACAACGATATCGAGGAGTCATGATGAGTGTGTTAATCGCCCTGGCCGCGCTGGGGCTGCTGATGCTGGCAGCCTATCGTGGATACAGCGTCATTTTGTTTGCCCCCATCGCCGCCTTAGGCGCCGTGTTACTGACTGAACCGAGCGCCGTCGGGCCGGCCTTCACCGGTCTGTTTATGGAAAAAATGGTCGGTTTTGTAAAGCTCTATTTCCCGGTGTTTTTACTGGGCGCAGTGTTTGGCAAGTTAATTGAACTGTCCGGTTTTTCCCGTTCGATCGTCGCGGCAGCCATCCAGATTCTGGGACGCCGACATGCGATCCCGGTCATTGTACTGGTCTGTGCGCTGCTGACGTATGGTGGTGTGTCGCTGTTTGTGGTGGCGTTTGCGGTCTATCCGTTTGCTGCCGAACTGTTTCGTCAGAGCAATATTCCCAAGCGTCTGATCCCGGCGACGGTGGCGCTGGGCGCCTTTTCCTTTACGATGGATGCCCTGCCCGGCACGCCGCAAATCCAGAACATTATTCCAACCAGTTTCTTTGGCACTAACGCCTGGGCTGCGCCCTGGCTGGGGCTGATTGGCTCGCTGTTTATTATCGTGGTCGGCCTTTTCTATCTCGAACGCCAGCGGCGTAAAGCCTTTGCCAAAAATGAGGGCTACGGTAGCGACCTGCAAAACGAACCGGAAACACCGGATAACATTAATTTGCCCAATCCGATCGTCGCTATTTCGCCGTTGATCCTGGTGGGCGTATTCAACCTGCTGTTTACCCGCTGGATCCCGGTGTGGTATGGCAGCAGCCACCAGCTGGAACTTCCGGGCCTGGCCGCCCCTGTCACCACGGAAATCAGCAAAATCACTGCGATCTGGGCGGTAGAGGCGGCACTGGTCTCCGGCATCCTGTTGGTGGTCATTTTTGGTTATCGCAATATTCGTGGTCGCCTTGCAGAAGGCAGTCGAACGGCTGTCGGCGGCGCGATTCTGGCAGCAATGAATACCGCATCGGAATATGGCTTTGGCGCGGTAATCGCCGCACTTCCCGGCTTTCTGGTGCTGTCAAAAGCGCTGTCAGCCATTCCTGACCCATTACTCAATGAAGCGATTAGCATTACTACGCTCGCCGGTATCACCGGCTCCGCATCCGGCGGGATGAGTATTGCACTGGCGGCAATGTCGGATACCTTTATTGCGGCTGCCCATGCCGCCAATATTCCGCTGGAGGTGTTCCACCGTGTGGCATCGATGGCCAGCGGCGGGATGGATACGCTGCCCCATAACGGCGCAGTGATTACCCTGCTGGCGATTACCGGACTGAGCCACCGTCAGGCTTACGGCGGGATCTTCGCGATTACGGTAATCAAAAGTCTGGCGGTACTGTTTGTTATCGGGGTGTTTTACACCACCGGGATTGTCTGAGGAGACGAAACATGAATTTACACGGTAAGACGGCGCTAATCACCGGTTCCACCAGCGGTATTGGTTTGGGTATCGCACAGACGCTGGCGAAAGCTGGCGCGACGATTATCCTCAACGGTTTTGGTGAAGTGGCGGCGGCTAAAGAAGCCATCGCACAGTACGGGACAGAACCGGGTTATCATGGCGCCGATCTGAGCGATGCGGCACAAATCAGCGAAATGATGGACTACGCGCAACGCGAGTATGGCGGCGTGGATATTCTGGTCAATAATGCCGGGATCCAGTTTGTCTCCCCCCGTCGAACACTTTCCGGTAGACAAATGGAACGCGATCATCGCCATCAACCTCTCCTCGGTATTTCACACCACTCGTCTGGCACTGCCGGGTATGCGCGAGCGCAACTGGGGGGCGCATCATTAACATCGCTTCGGTGCATGGTCTGGTGGCCTCAAAAGACAAATCGGCTTATGTTGCCGCCAAGCACGGCGTGGTGGGATTCACCAAAACTACGGCGCTGGAAACGGCGCAAACGGGGGGTGACCTGCAATGCGCTGTGTCCCGGATGGGTGCTGACGCCGCTGGTCCAGAAGCAAATTGATAAACGTATCGCCGAAGGCACAGAGCCGGACGCCGCACGTGACGCCCTGCTGGCGGAAAAACAACCTTCGCGGGAATTTGTTACACCACAGCAGTTGGGTGAACTGACACTGTTTTTGTGTTCTGAAGGCGCAGCCCAGGTGCGCGGCGCAGCGTGGAATATGGATGGCGGTTGGGTGGCGCAGTAACGTGATGATGCCCGGTTTCCCGGGCAGTTATGCGATCAGGAATTCAGCTGGTAATCCAGCGTGATTTCCGCTTTCAGCACCTGTGATACCGGGCATCCGGCTTTCGCTTTCTGGATAATCCCGTCGAAGGTGGTGGCGTCAATTCCCGGTACGTTGACGTCACTGTGCAGTGCGATTTTGGTAATCGCAAAACCGGCATCGACTTTGTCCAGCGACACATCGGCTGTGGTGTCAATGGCGTCCGGCGTAAAGCCAGCTTCACCAAGCATCAGCGAAAGCGCCATTGAGAAACAGGCCGCATGTGCAGCGCCGATCAGCTCCTCCGGGTTCGTGCCTTTTGCCCCTTCAAAACGGGTGTTGAAACCATATGGCTGCTGGTTGAGCACCCCGCTTTCCGTTGAAACGGTGCCTTTCCCGCGTTTAATGTCGCCTTCCCAGTGTGCCTGACCTTTCTTATGGATTGTCATTTTCGCTCTCCTGTTGGCTTAAAAGAGAAAGTATAGACCATGAATTACAGGTCTGACGGAATAAAGAAATAATCAAAAGGAATACCTCAGGTATAAAGACAATTTGACATAAGGTAAATTACCACTGACTCACAGAATAAATAAATCTATATATTCTGGAAAATTATAACGTTAAAAACCAAGAGCAATCCCTTTGAAATCATATGATTGAAATACATTTCATTGCTTCCAGGAGTTTTCTGAACCACAGGCGTAAAAATATTTGCCATTCTGAATACGAATTAATTTTTTGCGAGCCGTACTTATAAATACATCGACACGGAGGCAGGTTATGTTTACTTATTACTCAGCAAATACCTCAGCAGCACAGCCAGCATTAGTTCACGCCATTGAGCAGGGTCTTCGCGCAGAACTGGGCGCTGTCACTGAAGATGACATTTTAATGGAGCTGACCAAATGGGTCGAAGCGACCGATAATGACATCCTCAGTGACATCTACCAGCAAACCATTAATTATGTCGTCAGCGGGCAGCACGCCGCGCTTTAAAGATGCTATGCTGTATCACGCAACCTAAGGGGTTACATTTCTTTCGCACTTGCGAATTTGTCCTTAAAACTAGCAACAGGATTGAGGAGTTAAAATGAAATCGAACCGTCAGGCCCGTCATATTCTTGGACTGGATCATAAAATTTCTAATCAGCGCAAAGTGGTGACTGAAGGTGAAAAATCCAGCGTGGTGAACAACCCAACCGGCAGAAAACGCCACGCAGACAGCAAAAAGTAACCGCACAGCCCGACTATGACGATAAACACCATCGCAACCGCGATGGTGTTTTTGCTTACAAAAAGCCTAATTCATTCGCAATGCTTTATAATCTGTGCCCGACCCCCTGGCGGAATGGCAACATATTATAAAAGGTGCCAGGGACGGATATTCAAAAAAAGAGTGAGTGACATGGAAACCAAAAGCAAAAAAATGCGTTCCCTTTATATTCCTTACGCTGGCCCGGTACTACTGGAATTTCCCTTACTGAATAAAGGCAGTGCGTTCAGTATGGAGGAGCGCCGTAACTTCAACCTGCTGGGGTTACTGCCGGAAGTGGTCGAGTCGATTGAAGAGCAGGCGGAACGCGCCTGGATCCAGTATCAGGGATTCAAAACGGAAATCGATAAACACATCTACCTGCGTAATATCCAGGATACCAACGAAACGCTGTTCTACCGACTGGTGCATAACCATCTCGATGAGATGATGCCGGTGATCTACACCCCAACGGTGGGTGCTGCCTGTGAACGTTTCTCCGAGATTTATCGTCGTGCGCGCGGTGTGTTTATCTCCTATCAGAACCGTCACAACATGGACGACATCCTGCAAAACGTCCCTAACCACAACATCAAAGTCATCGTGGTCACCGACGGCGAACGCATACTTGGTCTTGGCGACCAGGGGATCGGCGGGATGGGCATTCCCATTGGCAAGCTTTCGTTGTACACCGCCTGTGGCGGCATCAGCCCGGCTTATACCCTGCCGGTCGTGCTGGATGTGGGAACCAATAACCCGCAACTCCTCAATGACCCGTTATACATGGGCTGGCGAAATCCGCGCATCACCGATGATGAATACTACGAATTTGTCGATGAATTCATTCAGGCCGTTAAACATCGCTGGCCAGATGTGCTGTTGCAGTTTGAAGACTTTGCGCAGAAAAACGCTATGCCGCTGCTTAACCGCTATCGCAACGAGATCTGCTCCTTCAACGACGACATTCAGGGTACCGCCGCGGTGACCGTCGGCACGCTGATCGCCGCCAGTCGGGCGGCAGGCAGTCAGCTCAGTGAGCAAAAAATTGTCTTCCTTGGCGCAGGCTCTGCCGGTTGCGGTATCGCCGAGCAGATCATTGCTCAGATCCAGCGTGAAGGATTAAGTGAAGAAGCCGCGCGCCAGAGAGTCTTCATGGTGGACCGTTTTGGCCTGTTGACCGATCAGATGCCGAATCTGCTCTCCTTCCAGACCAAACTGGTGCAAAAACGTGAAAATCTTCAGGAATGGGATAGCGATAACGACGTGCTGTCGCTGCTTGATGTGGTTCGCAATGTGAAGCCGGATATTCTGATCGGTGTTTCCGGGCAAACCGGCCTGTTCACCGAAGAGATCATCCGCGAAATGCATAAGCATTGCCCGCGTCCGATCGTAATGCCGCTGTCTAACCCCACCTCGCGTGTAGAAGCGACGCCGCAGGACATCATCACCTGGACGGAAGGTAACGCGCTGGTTGCCACCGGCAGCCCGTTTATGCCGGTGGTCTGGAAAGACAAAATCTATCCCATCGCCCAGTGTAACAACGCCTATATATTCCCGGGCATTGGGCTTGGCGTGATTGCTTCTGGTGCCTCGCGCATTACTGATGAGATGCTGATGTCCGCCAGTGAAACACTTGCCCAGCATTCGCCGCTGGTGCTCAACGGTGAAGGACTGGTGTTGCCGGAGCTGAAAGACATTCAGACCGTCTCGCGCGCCATTGCGTTTGCCGTCGGCAAAATGGCTCAACAGCAAGGTGTCGCGGTGAAAACCTCCGCTGAAGCACTGTTGCAGGCTATCGAAGAGAACTTCTGGCAGGCGGAATATCGCGATTATCGTCGTACTTCTATCTGACAATTTGCCCGGTGGCGCACGCTGCCGGGCCTTCAGACTTGCGCTGTCTCATTACTTGCGCTTACACTTTCGCCATCGATTAACATTCAGATAAATAAAAGGAGGATACTTATGCTGTACTGTGAACGATTCATCGCTTCACATGCTTTTGGCGATCGCCAGTGCTCAAGCGTTATCGGTATCGTGCTGCGATAACTTCTGCTTGAGCGAAGCTAACTTCTGAATTCCCCTTCTCTCGGGCTTACCGGGTTATCGTCAGCGAAGTTTGACGAGGCGTTTTGACGCCTGTAACTCTTGAGTAAGCAACAATGAGCACATTACTAACTGCACAATCCCTTCACGTTGATACAGCGTTCGGCACGCTTTTCGACGATCTCACGTTTACCCTGAAAAAAGGCGATCGCATTGGGCTTATCGGCTACAACGGCTGTGGTAAAAGCACACTGCTGAAAGTTCTCGACGGTTCGATCACTCCAACAGGCGGAACCCTGGCGCTGGCAAACCACTGTCATCTTGCCCGCGTTGAGCAGCATTTGCCTGACGAAATCTTGCCGCTGACGTTACAGGAAGCTGTTCTGGCACAACTTCCTGACCATGAACGCGCTGGCCAGCTCTGGCAGGTTGAGGCGTTGCTCGCGCAGATGGGCTTTAGCGGCCAGGATCTGCAATTAACGGCGCAAACCCTCAGTGGCGGTCAGCATACGCGTCTGCTACTGGCTCGTGCGCTCATGCGCCAGCCTGATCTGCTGCTGCTTGACGAACCGGGGAACCATCTGGATTTACCCACCTTACTGTGGCTGGAACAATTTTTACAGAACTGGTCCGGCAGTTTTGTGGTGGTGTCTCACGATCCGCAACTGCTTGATGCGATCACGAATGGCACATGGATCCTGCGCGATCGGACCCTACACGCCTTCGCGTTGCCCTGTAGCGCTGCCCGACAGGCGCTGGTTGAGCGCGATGCCAGCGACGCGCTGCGCCATAAAGCGGAGCAAAAGGAGATCGATCGCGTCACCGCCAGCGCAAAACGGCTTGCCACCTGGGGACGGGTCTACGATAACGAGGATCTGTCGCGCAAAGCGAAGCAAATGGAAAGGCACGTGCTACGTCTGAAGGCGGTGCAAACGGATCTGACCGCAGGAAGTCAGTGGTCACTAACATTGAACGGTGACGCGCTACGGGCAGATCGTCTGCTGGAACTTTCTCACCTCTCGGTCGCGCCTGCGCCAGAGGCGCCCACGCTGTTTACTGTTGCGGGGATTCGCCTGAAGAGCGGCGACCGGGTGGCGATCGTCGGGCGCAACGGTTGCGGAAAATCTTCGCTGTTAAAGCTTATCTGGCAGCATTATCAGGCGCGGATGGCGTCTGATTCACTGGTTCTGCATCCCCGCGTGTCGCTGGGTTACTACGACCAGACGTTGCATCAGCTACCCGATGACGCGTCGTTGTTTGACGCCCTGGAACCGTTCGCCCCGCAGCCTGATATCCGCAAAATGGCGCTGATTAGCGCGGGATTCCCGTGGATACGCCATGCGCAATCGGTCAGCACGTTAAGCGGCGGCGAGCGTTCACGCCTGCTGTTTGTCGGACTGTCGCTGGCGCGCTATAGCCTCCTGATGCTGGATGAACCGACCAATCATCTGGATATGGAAGGCAAAGAAGCGCTGGCGCAGACCCTGCAAACCTTTGAAGGCGGCGTGCTGCTGGTCAGTCACGATCGGCAACTCATCAGCCAGAGCTGTAATCGGTTCTGGTTTGTTGACGACGGCGAACTGAGCGAATGGCACGATCCGGACGCCGTCTATGCCCGTATCCGGCAAGTCACGGAGGAACATTCACCAGCCATGGTGAAAGATGGCGAGCCCTCTGACGTGGAACGCCATGACGATGACGCTCTGCTGGAAAAACTACTCATGCTCGAGCAGCGTCTGGCTGAAGATCTGGCACGTAAACCCCGACACCAGAAGCCACAGTTGCAGGCTCAATGGCGTAAAGAGATAGACGACATCACCGCGCGTCTTTAATGTTCAATGCCCGGTAACGCGATGTTTACCGGGCAATTTGCGTAGCGCTTTCCAGTATTGAGCCCCTCTTCTTTTCTCTTTGTTCATTTCGCCAGACACTCGCACAAATGCAGGCGAAATTTGTTGCGTCTGACGGAACATAATGCTACTGTTCCTCCTGAAGGAACGAGGTGAAAAGGATGATCATGAATTTCAGGCACAAAGGATTACGCGACCTGTTTCTTCACGGTAAAACGTCAGGTGTGCTGGCAAAGCACGTCAAACGTTTGCGACACCGCCTCGCCGTGATTGACGCCGCAGGCTGCGTGAACGATATCAACATGCCCGGTTACCGACTGCATCCTCTGAGCGGCGATCGCGACGGCGTGTGGGCAATATCGGTTTCAGGCAACTGGCGTCTGACGTTCGAATTCGTCAATGGCGATGCGTACATTCTGGATTACGAGGATTATCACTGATGAAAATGGCGAATCATCCCCGCCCCGGGGATATTATTCAGGAAGCGCTGGACGAACTGAACGTCAGTTTACGTGAATTTGCCAGAGCAATGGAGATTGCGCCCTCAACCGCAAGCCGTCTTTTGACGGGTAAAGCCGCTCTCACGCCCGAGATGGCGATTAAGCTCTCGGTGGTGATCGGCAGCTCACCGGAGATGTGGCTAAATCTGCAAAATACCTGGAGTCTGGCACAAGCGCAAAAAAGCGTGGACATTTCCCGCCTGCGCCGTCTGGCGGTGCAGTAATCGCGTTGACAGCCGGACTGGCAAACGCCGTCCGGCAGATTCGCTTATCGCTGCGGATTTTTCGCTTTCCAGGCATCCCATGCCTGTTTGATTTCCTGCTTTGCGGTCGCCGCGTCGTTAAAGCCGTTCAGCTCCACTTTCTTGCGCCCTTCCGGTAATTCTTTGTAGACGCGGAAGAACGACTCCAGGCGCTGAACTTCAATTTTCGGCAGGTCGGCCAGTTCCTTGATGTCGTCATAGGTAGGATCAATTTTGCTGGCAGGAACCGCCACAATTTTGTCATCCTTCTCGCCGCCATCAATCATCTTCAGCACGCCAATCGCGCGAAGCTTAATCAGCGTACCCGGTGCCAGCGGCGCGCGGGTGTAGAAAATAACATCCAGCGGATCGCCGTCTCCCGCCAGTGACTGGGTCAGCGAGCCGTAGTTTGCCGGATAGGCTACCGGCATGGACTGAAAGCGGTCCGCAACGATAAACCCGGTTTTAGCGTCGGTTTCGTATTTAATGATCCCGCCAGCCGGAATTTCCGTCACGGCATAAAATTCTTCCGGATTGTTCTCCGGCTGTGGGAACTCAAGGACGTTCTGCGCCTGAACGGACGCGGAAAGAAGTACGCCTGCAGCGAGCAATTTTTTTGACCAGATGCATTGTCGGTTAACTCTTCGGTTATTTGTGAAGACAACACGTTACGGTTAGCCAATGACAGAATCATGACGTTTTTATGGCAAAAAAAAGGCGCTACCGGAGTAGCGCCTGAGAGTGATGACAAACCTCATCACTACACTGGTCAAGCAGAGATCACCTCATTAAAAACCAGGAAAATCAATTGATTGATTTTCGGCTTATAACCACAAAGAAGGAAAAACCACGTTTTATCCTTCTTTGTCAGCAGTCTGAGGCGCTACCGGAGTAGCGCCTGTTGCTGTGAAAAAGAGAACTAGTTTATTCCTTCTTCACTCTCTTTCTTCGCTTCGGCCTTCTCGATGTCACGATACCAGCGAGGATGGTGTTTCTTCGCCCAGCGACGACTCACCTTCCCTTCAATCATCCCTTTAATCGATCCTTTCACCCAGAATGCCATGTACATATGGATGAGAATGGCGTGAATCAGGATGATCCCCGCCGCCGCGTGGATCAACAGGCTGTAACGCACCACCTGCATCGGGAAATACTGCGCAAAGTATGGACGCCAGATAATCACGCCGGTCACCAGCAGTACAAAAATCATGCTCATGATCGACCAGAACATCATCTTTTGTCCGGCATTATATTTGCCCACATCCGCCACTTTGTGTTCGTTGCCTTTCAGCACTTCAACAATATTCTTCAGCCACGGAAGGTCTTTCTTATCCGGGATATTGTGATGGACGAAACGAACAAACATGAACATCAGCGCGACGAAGATCGCAACGCCAAAGAACGGGTGCAAAATACGCCCCATCTGCGGCGTTCCGAAGGTTTGCGTCAGCCATTGCAGCGTCGGGAAGAAAAATGAAATCCCCGACAGCGCAACCAGGAAGAAGCAAATCACCACCGTCCAGTGACAGGCGCGATCGATGAACTTCGTGCGCACAATCATTTTCGACTTACTCATGATGATCCTCCTCGTCATCGTCCACTTCTTTGTTCGGGCCGATACCGATGTAGTGGTAAATCAGCCCGGCAAAGGTGGCGATAAATCCGGCAGCGGCTAATGGTTTCAGCGCCCCTTTCCACAGATTGATAGAGGTGTCGACTTTCGGCTCGTTCGGCAAACCGTGATACAACTCCGGCTGATCCGCGTGATGCAGAACGTACATCACGTGTGTACCGCCAACACCCTGCGGGTTGTAGACGCCAGCATGCTCATAGCCGCGCGCTTTCAGTTTCTTCACGCGCTGCTCGCCCATTTCCAGCATCTCTTGCTTAGTGCCGAAATGAATCGCCCCGGTCGGACAGGTTTTGACACAGGCCGGCTCCTGACCCACGCTGACGCGATCGACGCAGAGTGTACATTTATAGACGCGGTTATCCTCTTTATTGAGGCGCGGAATATTAAACGGACACCCGGCGATGCAGTAGCCGCAGCCAATGCAGTGCTCGGACTGAAAATCAACAATCCCGTTAGCATACTGGATGATTGCACCCGCAGACGGGCAGGCCTTCAGGCAGCCCGGATCTTCACAGTGCATGCAGCCGTCTTTACGAATCAGCCATTCCAGTTTGCCATTCTGCTCGGTTTCGCTAAAACGCATCACCGTCCAGGACTTGGCGCTAAGATCGGCGGGGTTGTCGTACACCCCAACGCAATGCCCTACCTCGTCACGAATGTCGTTCCACTCGGAGCAGGCCACCTGGCAGGCTTTACAGCCCACGCAGGAGGTGACGTCAATGAGCTTGGCGACCTCGGCTTTATAATCACGCACCTGCGGTGGCGGCGTGATCGTGTTAGTTGCGGACCTTTTGATGATGTCCTGCGTTTCCAAAGACATATGCTCGCCCCCCTTACGCCTTCTCGATGTTAACTAAAAACGCTTTGTACTCCGGCGTTTGCGAGTTTGAGTCACCGACGTTTGGCGTCAGGGTGTTGGCGATATAGCCTTTACGCGCCACCCCTTCAAAGCCCCAATGCAACGGGATCCCGACGGTTTCAACCTGCTGACCGTTGACATGCAGCGTACGCAGACGACGCGTAACGACCGCAACCGCACGAATAAATCCGCGCTTGCTGCTTACCTTCACGTAGTCACCGTTGCCAATGCCTTTGGCAGCGGCCAGCGTTTCGCTGATCTCCACAAACTGTTCCGGCTGTGCGATAGCATTCAACAGCGCATGCTTGGTCCAGGTGTGGAAGTGCTCGGTCAGACGATAGGTCGTGCCGACATACGGGAACGCGTCTTTTTTTGCCTAAACGCAGCACGTCATCTTCATAGATACGCACCACCGGGCTGGAGACTACGTTCGGATGCAGCGGGTTAGTACCCAGCGGCGTTTCCATGGGTTCGTAGTGTTCCGGGAACGGACCTTCCGCCAGCTTATCAAGGGCAAACAGACGCCCCATCCCTTCCGGCTGCATGATAAATGGACCGGTTGCGCTGCCCGGCGGTGCGGTGTTGAAGTCCGGGATATCGTTACCCGTCCATTTCGCCCCGTTCCACTGGATCAGCATCCGTTTCGGATCCCACGGTTTACCGTTGATATCCGCAGAAGCGCGGTTGTACAGCACACGGCGGTTGAGCGGCCACGCCCATGCCCAGCCCAGCGTATTGCCCAGCCCGGACGGATCGGCGTTATCGCGGTTGGCCATCTGGTTGCCCTGCTCTGTCCAGCTACCGGTGTAGATCCAACAGGAAGACGACGTCGTGCCGTCATCACGCAACTGCGCGAAGCTACTCAGCAACTGACCTTTCTTTGCAATCAGCACACCGTTGGCGTCATAGAGATCGGCCAGCGCATAGCCGTTATTCTCTTTCGCCACCTCTTCTGACTCTGGATGATCAGGTTGTTTGTAGTCCCAACGCATTTTCAGCAGCGGTTCCACACCTTTTCCGCCCTCTGTGCGATACATCTCACGCAGACGGTGGAACAACCCGGCCAGAATTTCGCCGTCGTTACGTGCTTCACCCGGCGCATCCTGCCCTTTCCAGTGCCACTGCAGCCAGCGTCCGGAGTTGGCGATAGAGCCATCTTCTTCTGCAAAGCAAGTGGACGGCAGACGGAATACTTCGGTCTGAATTGACGCAGGATCGACATCGTTAGACTCACCGTGGTTCTGCCAGAAGGTTGAGGTCTCTGTCACCAGCGGATCGATAACCACCATGTACTTCAGTTTGCTCAGGCTACGAACCACTTTGTTTTTGTCCGGGAAGGACGCAACCGGGTTGAAGCCCTGACAGATGTAGCCGGTGACTTTTCCGTTATCCATCATGTTGAAGTATTTGATGACGTCGTAGGCCTGATCCCATTTCGGCAACCAGTCAAAGCCCCAGTCATTCTCTTTCTGCGCGTTTTCGCCGTAGAACGATTTCATCAGGCTGACGGCAAACTTCGGATAGTTGCTCCAGTAGTTAACCTGGTCCGCCCGCGTGGCTTTTGGCGTGTTGGCGTTCAGCCATGTCTGCCAGTCGCTCTGTTTTTCAGACGGCAGCGTCAGATAACCTGGCAGACTGGTGGAGAGCAGACCTAAATCGGTTAACCCCTGAATGTTCGAGTGACCGCGCAAGGCGTTAACACCGCCGCCTGCCATCCCCATGTTACCGAGCAGCAACTGGATCATCGCCATCGTGCGGATGTTTTGCGCCCCCCACGGTGTGTTGTGTCCAGCCCAAAGCATAGAGGAACGTGGTGGTGCGATCCGCCGCACTGGTCGACGCCAGCACTTCACACACTTTCAGGAAGTCTGCTTTAGGTGTACCGCAGATGTTCTCTACGACGTCCGGCGTATAGCGTGAAACGTGCTGTTTCAGCAGATTCCAGACGCAGCGCGGATGCGATAGGGTTTCGTCGCGTTTGGCGTAGCCGTTTTCATCGAACTGATAGTTCCAGGACGACTTATCGTACTGACGTTTATCCGCGTCATAACCACTGAATAAGCCGTCATCAAAGGCAAAATCATCCCGAACCAGCAGGCTGGCGTTGGTGTAATGTCTGACGTATTCAGCGTTGACTTTATTATTTTCAATCAGGTACAGCAAAACGCCGGACAGGAACGTAATGTCCGTGCCGGAACGAATCGGTGCATAAATATCTGCAACCGAGGCAGTACGGGTAAATCGGGGATCGACAACAATCAACGTCGCGTCGTTGTTGTTCTTCGCTTCCATCGCCCAGCGGAATCCTACCGGATGGGCTTCAGCGGCATTACCGCCCATTACCATCACGACGTTGGCGTTTTTGATATCAACCCAGTGGTTGGTCATCGCACCGCGACCAAATGTTGGAGCAAGACTTGCTACCGTTGGTCCGTGTCAGACGCGCGCCTGGTTGTCTACCGCCAGCATGCCGAGTGAGCGCACAAATTTCTGTGTCAGCATGCCGGTTTCATTACTGGCTGCGGAGGCGCAGAGCATCCCCGTGGAAAGCCAGCGGTTAACCGTTACGCCCTGTTCGTTTTTCTCGATAAAGTTGGCGTCACGGTCGGCTTTCATCAGCTTCGCAATGCGGGAGAAGGCGTCATCCCAGCTAATGCGCTGCCATTTATCGGAACCCGGCGCGCGGTATTCGGGGTAACGCAGGCGGTTTCCGCTATGAACGTAGTCCAGCAAACCGGCGCCTTTCGGACACAATGCCCCACGGCTGACCGGATGATCCGGATCCCCTTCGATATGATAAATCGCTTCTTTGGCGTTTTTTGCTCCATCACCCAGGCTATACATTAATAGCCCGCAACCTACGGAACAGTATGTGCAGGTGTTGCGGATCTCTTTCGCGCGTAACAACTTATAATTTCGCGATTGAGCCAGTGCCATTTTGGGCGTAAATCCCAGTGCGGCTACTGTTGTTCCCGCCATACCGCCCGCGCAGATTTTAAAAAACTTTCTGCGGCTGACGTTCATTGCTTTCCTCTTTTTCCAGAGTTGTAACATCTTTGCTGAGTTGTAACATCGGCGAGGAAACTAACAGCAATACCCATATTTTTTTTGAGTCAAATCAATAACGAAACGGTTCCGCTACTAAATAGCCCCAATTGTCGGTTTTATGTACCACTAAGGGAGTAAATCCCTCTCTGTATTCGCCTGGCGTCTGTCGCTATAAAAGTGCTATATATTTCAACTTCTTTTTGAGAGCGATGGGAAACAGCAAACAGAATGACGAAACAAAAGGCAACGCTGACCGGACTGATTGCGATTGTGCTGTGGAGCACGATGGTCGGTCTGATCCGTGGCGTGAGTGAAGGTCTTGGACCGGTAGGCGGCGCAGCCGCAATTTATTCATTAAGTGGCCTGCTGCTGATATTTACCGTTGGCTTTCCTGATATTCGTCGGTTCCCGTTGAAGTATTTAATCGCCGGTAGCGTGCTTTTTGTCAGTTATGAAATTTGTCTGGCCTTATCGTTGGGTTACGCCGCGACGCGTCACCAGGCGATTGAAGTCGGCATGGTCAATTATTTATGGCCTAGCCTGACCATTTTATTTGCCATTCTGTTTAACGGACAAAAGACCAACTGGATTATCGTCCCGGGTTTACTCCTCGCATTAACCGGCGTCTGTTGGGTTTTAGGAGGTGAGAATGGACTTAATCCTGGCGAAATAATCAACAATATTACGACCAGCCCACTCAGTTATTTTCTCGCTTTTCTCGGCGCATTTATCTGGGCGACTTACTGCACCGTCACGAATAAATATGCTCGCGGATTTAACGGCATCACAATTTTTGTTCTGCTGACGGCACTCAGCCTGTGGCTTTACTATTTTCTGAGCCCACAACCGGAAATGCAATTCAGCACCCCGGTAGTCATCAAGCTTTTTTCCGCGGCCCTGACGCTGGGTTTTGCCTACGCCGCGTGGAATGTGGGGATTTTACACGGCAACGTCACTGTGATGGCGGTGGGTTCCTATTTCACGCCGGTCCTCTCCTCCGCGCTGGCGGCTGTACTGCTCAGCGCCCCGCTGTCGTTCTCTTTCTGGCAGGGGGGCCATCATGGTTTGCATTGGCTCTCTGCTTTGCTGGTGGGCCACACGACGGGCTTAATTCTCCCCGGGTCGGCCCGTTTTTCTGACCCGGATGTCGCCTGCACGTGACAAATATTCACCCGCCTGTTCTTAAGATATTCCCCTGTCATTCGAAAATTCTTATTTGTTTTTTTCTGTCAGTTCAACCATACCTTATCAGGCAGCGTAATCAGGTTTATTTACCTCGTCCCAACAAGTGTATTTAATTTTTAAATTTATGTTAAATTAATGATAATTACACGCTAAAAAATACTTTTCTACATCCATTTATAATTATTATTGTGTATATAGTATACATTGACAACTAACTCAATAATAACCAATTTCCCATATATAGTCCCACGTGAAAATATTGCATAGAAAGTTATTTATAAGAATAGTCGCGCCTCAGATTTGCCTTAGGGAGATCTGGATCACACAAATAGAAATAATCTGCAATTACATGAAACTTATTATTGAATTAGTACTGCTGCGTAATTTAAAAATAGCTTGCCATTGATTAAATGATTCGATCGACAATGGTTCAGGAATCACACCAAGAAAATTATAAGGATTGTTAACAATGAAACTTAAATTAGTTGCAGTGGCAGTGACTAGCCTGTTGGCAGCAGGCGTCGTGAATGCGGCAGAAGTGTATAACAAAGACGGCAACAAGCTGGATCTGTACGGTAAAGTTACCGCTCTGCACTACTTCTCCGACAATGACGGCGATGATGGCGACAAAACTTATGCTCGTCTGGGTTTCAAAGGCGAAACGCAGATTAACGATCAGCTGACCGGTTTCGGCCAGTGGGAATATGAATTCAAAGGCAACAACGACGAAGCTAATGGCAACAAAGGCAACAAAACTCGTCTGGCGTTTGCTGGTCTGAAATTTGCTGAGTTCGGTTCTTTCGATTATGGCCGTAACTACGGTGTTGCTTATGATGTCGGCGCATGGACCGACGTTCTGCCTGAGTTCGGTGGTGACACCTGGACCCAGACTGACAACTTTATGACCGCCCGTACCACTGGCGTTGCAACCTACCGTAACACTGACTTCTTCGGTCTGGTTGAAGGCTGGAACTTCGCGCTGCAGTATCAGGGTAAAAACGACCGCGATGACCTCCGTAAAGCGAACGGTGACGGCTTCGGTATGTCCACCAGCTATGAGTACGACGGCTTTGCAGCAAGCGCCGCTTATGCGAAATCTGACCGTACTGATGAGCAGGCCGCCGGTGCCTACGGCGCTCGTGGTAAGAACGCTGAAGTTTGGGCTGCTGGTCTGAAATATGATGCGAACAATCTCTACCTGGCAACCACTTACGCTGAAACACGTAACATGACCACTTTCGGTGGCACCAACGTTTATGGTTACGATGTTCGTGGTATTGCTGATAAAACGCAGAACTTTGAAGTTGTTGCTCAGTACCAGTTCGACTTTGGTCTGCGTCCGTCCCTGGCTTACCTGAAATCCAAAGCTAAAGACGTTGGCAGCTATGGCGATCAGGATCTGGTTGAATATGTAGATATCGGTGCGACCTACTACTTCAACAAAAACATGTCTACCTATGTTGACTACAAAATCAACTTACTGGATGACAACCGCTTCACCAGAGATGCAGGTATTGCTACTGACGACATCGTTGCCGTTGGTCTGACCTATCAGTTCTAATTTTTTAGAATTGCGCTGTACCAAAAGCCAGCCCTTGATGGGCTGGTTTTTTTCCCCGACGTGGAACCGGTCATAAGGAGAATGCCGTGCAAACCTATACAGGACGTTGTCTCTGCGGACAAAGCCATTTCACCGTCGATGTCGAATCTCTCGACGTCTATGCATGTCATTGTACGATATGCCAGAAATGGTCTGGCGGTATCGCGATGTATCTGGAGGCCTGTGGGCAGCCGATGATGGACACCGATGCTCCCGAACCTGCTCATTTTGCGTCGTCCGTGCGCGGCGAACGGTATTTTTGCTCCGGTTGTGGATGCCCGCTGTGGATCAAATTAACCGACACTGAGCGCTACTTCATTCCCTGGACGTTGCTCGAATTTAACGAAGTCGATCGCCGTCGTCTGATCCTTGCCGCTGAGATCTATACCGAAACACAACCTGCTTTCTGGCGACTCACCGGTCAGTATGCCCGTCTGAGCGGTAAGGAAGTGGAAGAACTGGATAACCGCTGCCAGCTCACCCACTGAGTGACTCGCGTGCGGCCTTCGCAAGACTGAACCACATTCCCACCGCCAGCAGAATCAACAGACTACCGGCACTGCTGAGTGCCACGCTATGCGACCAGGTAAACGCCTGCTTAGCGGCCAGCAGAACAGGCTCTGCGAGTGCCGACGGAAGCGTCTGCGCCAGTTGTACCGCTTCCCCCCATTGAGGACGAGGCACGCGCTATTTCACCGGCGTTCAGTCCCTCAGGCAGCGCAATCGACGCAGAAAAGCTGCGGCTGAGCAACAGACCAAAGATGGCAATTCCCAGTCCCGCCCCCCAGCTCGTAGGCCATCGTTTCGATTGCTCCGGCCGCTGCGGCTTTCTCGGCAGGCGCCGCCGCCATGATCGCGGCCGTTGAAGCCAGCAATGCGCTGGCAGCACTGAATCCCAGCAGCGCCATTAATAGCCAGGCCTGGATTTGCTGGCTACTGAAATCCGTGGCCGCCAGACCATAGAAACTCAGCGCGCTTAGCGCCATTCCGCCGGTTGCCACCTTCCGTAACCCCAGTCGTGAAACCAGCATCCCGGCAATCGGGCCGCTGAATCCGCTGGCAAGCATCACCGGCAACATAAACAATCCCGCCTGATACGGCGTTAAGCCATGAACAAACTGCAGTTCCTGCGCCATTAACAGCTCAAAACCGACCAGCGTAATCATCGCCGTCATCGCCATCACCACACCACTTAAAATAATGCGGTGGGTAAAAAAGGCGCATATCAATCATGGGGCGCTTCGCCGCCAGTTGAATGCGGACAAACTGCGCCAGTAACAGTGCGCCGCTGACAAGCGCCAGCACAATAACGCCAGTGGCAATGTGCCCTTTCAGCGCCGTTTTCGCGCTGTAAACCAGCAGCAGAATCGCGACAATCAACATGATAGCGTGCCCCAGGTTCAATGATTGATCGCGCCGCCCGTGCTGCTGTGGGACATAGCGCGCGGTAAGCGCCACCACCACAACAACAATGGGCACATTAATCAAAAACACCGAGCCCCAGTAAAAATGCTCCAGCAGCATACCGCCGACCAGTGGACCAAACGCCGCACCGCCGGATCCCACCGCGGCCCAGACGCCCAGCGCCATGTTGCGATGACGCGCTTCACAAAAGGTTGCGCGGATCCCGGCAAGCGTTGCCGGTACGATCATCGCCGCGCCAATCGCCAGAATGGCACGGGTGGCGATAAGCCAGCTGGCGGTGTGGGCAAAGGCAGCAGCCAGTGATGCGAGGCCGAATAACGCCCCGCCGAGCAGCAGCAGGCGTTTAAAGCCGATACGGTCGCCAAGCGCACCCATCGGCAGGACCATCCCTGCCATCACCAGCGAATAAATATCAATGATCCACAACAGTTCATTGCCACTGGCACCCAGCGTCATGCTCAGCGTGGGTGCGGCAACGTGCAGCACCGTTGCATCAATCGCAACAGGAATGTAGACCAGCACAATAATCACTAACGTTAACCACTGACGAAACATAAAACTCCCTGTGTATCCAAACTGGACACGCGTCCAGCTTTACCGATCCTACGGAAAATTGAACGTATGTCCAACTTTTTGTTCAGCTACGTGATTATCGAAAAACGCGGGTTATTGAATTTGTGAATGATTTTGGCGACGGTGAACGATGGCAATACAGCGGAATAAAACAGCAAGCCGACCTCCAGTGTCGGCTTACGGGCAGAACAACATCAGCCGAGATCGCCCCCGGCAACCGGCAAGGTGACGCCGGTAATATAGCTGGCGTCATCGCTGGCGAGGAACAGAATGGCATTCGCCTGCTCCGCCAGCGTGCCGTAACGGTGCATCAGACTGCTGTTGACCGTCTGATCAATCACCTGCTGATACCACGCCTGCTCCTCGGCAGAGGGCGTTTCTTCATTGCGTGGGACGAGGCGCGCCGGGGCATCGGTCCCGCCGGGGGGCCACTGCATTGATACGAATGCCGCTGCCGCTGTATTCCATCGCAATCGACCGTGTTAGCGCGTTGACGCCGCCCTTCGCTGCCGAGTACGGCACGCGATTCACCCCGCCGGTAGCAACGGAAGAGATATTCACAATGCTGCCGTGCCCCTGTTTAAGCATCCACGGGAGCGCCGCACGGCAGCCCCACAGCGTCGGAAACAGCGACCGGCGGATCTCCTTTTCTATCTGATCCGGCTGATATTCAGCGAAGGGTCGGGCCCAGATCGTGCCACCGACGTTATTCACCAGCACGTCCAGTTGACCAAAATGCGCAACGCCTGCGGCAAAGACCTGCTCGGTGCTTTCCCATTGCTCAAGATCGGCTTCCAGCGCCAGCACCTGACATCCACCGGACGCCAGCGTTGCTGCCAGTTCATGAACGTGACGTGAACGATCGATAAGCAGTAATCGTGCGCCCTCTTGTGCCGCCTGAATGGCGGTCTGGCGACCAATCCCCTGCGCTGCGCCGGTAATGGCCATCACTTTATGGTTAAATCGCATAGAGGCTCCTTATGCTGCCGCGCTCTGGCTGGCAATAAATTTTTCATACCAGAAACCGGCAGGCGTAATGCCCCGTTCGCGTAATGCCGTGGTGATGGCGTTGACCATCGGCGGCGGACCACAAAGATAGATATCCACATCCCCCCTGATTGAGCATCGCCTCACTGAGATGATCGGTGACAAATCCGCGCTGCGGGCAACCACTTTGCGCATCGGCGACAACCGGTAACCAGCGGAAGTCAACCAGTTTCTGCTGAAAGGCATCCAGCGCATCGGTTTTGACCTGGTCGACGTCATAGGTCACGCCATACAACAGCGTAATTTGTCGCTGGCTCCCCTGTGCAGCGAGCGTTTCCAGCATGGAGAGCATCGGGGCCAGTCCGGTACCACCGGCAAGCATCAACACCGGACGCTCGCCGCGGCGCAGATAGAAACTGCCCATCGGGCCGCTGAGCGTAACGGTATCACCCGATTGTCCGCACTGGGTCAGCCACTGGCTCATCAGCCCACCGGGTACATTACGGATCAGAAAGCGCCCTTCGTCACTGCCCGGCAGCGAACTGAATGAGTAGGCTCGCAACTGCTGCGTCCCCGGAACCTGGATGTTAATGTACTGCCCGGACAGAAAATGAAGCGCGGTATCCGGGCGCACGACCAGCTCTATCGCTGTCTCAGAGAGCGCATTGATCGCCAGCACTTCTGCATGGGTGCTCGTGATGCTGGTTTTACACTGTGCCGCAGCGACCGGCACGTCAATTACGCAGTCGCTGGAGGGGATCATCTGGCAGGTCAGCACCTGTCGTGCGGTGGCTTCATCCTCGCTCAGCGCCTCTTCCAGAAAGTCCTCTCCCAGCGCGTAATCACCGCTGACGCAGTGGCATTTGCAGGTGCCGCAGACGCCGTCGGAGCAATCCATCGGCAGGTTCACCTTCTGCCGGTAAGCGGCATCCAGCACCTTTTCACCGGCGTGACATTGAATAAAGCGGGTGATGCCGTCCTCAAAGTTGAGGGCAATCGAAAAACTCATAAGCACCTCTTAAATATGGTAAACGTCAATCACCTGACGGATATAGTCGTTATTGAGTCGCACTGTCTTCCGCGTGATGTGTGGCTGGCCGTCCTGTTCAACCAGCGTACAGTGCGTAGTGCCGAAGTAGGCATCGGTGTGCTGATAGCGGTGGCTGTAGGTGACCCAGTTGTAGCGCACCTCGATGCCACCTTCTTTCTCGCCCAGTAGTTCGATGTTGCTGATCATATGCGTGGTACGCGGCTCCGGCGTGCTGGCGCCCGAACGTTCGGTTTTGATGCGGTACACCCGGTCTTCCAGTCCGTCCCGGTTGGGGTAATAGATAAGCGAAATCTCCCGCTGTGGGTCGCGGGTGGTTTTATCATCATCACCCCAGGCGGGCATCCAGAAAACCACTTTTGGGCTATAGCAATTGAGCCACGCATCCCACTGACGATCGTCCAGCAACCGCGCTTCGTAATAGAGAAACTGGCGAACCTGTTCAAGCGTTAACATCCGCCCACCTCCACGCGTTGCGTAATCGACTGTTCATATTGCTGACGTTCTTTTTCCACCGCCGCGAGCATCACGTTTTGCCAGTGATGATGATGAGCGATGTAGAGCGCCTCATCTTCGGATTTCACGCCGCTCAACAGCGGTTTGAATCCTGCATGTTGCGCATGTTCATCAGGCCCCTCCACCCAGTGCAGCGCGCCGCGACTGAGATCGCTCCACGCCAGATTTTCTCCCAGATAGCCGCGCTGGCAGGCGCTGAACTCTTCCAGATCGTCGGGGGTTCCCATCCCGCTGACGTTAAAGAAATCTTCATACTGGCGAATGCGTAGCGCACGGGCCTGGTCAGATTCGCCTTTAGGCGCAAAGCACCAGATCGTCACTTCGGTTTTATCGACCGCGATGGGGCGAATCACGCGGATCTGCGTGGAAAACTGATCCATCAGGTACACATTGGGATAGAGACACAAATTCCGTGTCTCATTGACCATCTGGTCGGCGCGATTTTCACCAAATTCCGCCTTTAACCGCTCATGATGATCGTAAACCGGGCGGACTTCAGGGTTCATCGCCCGCGTCCACAGCAGCATATGACCGTGTTCAAACCCGTAGCCGCCGCCGAGGCTCTTAGACCAGCCGTTGGCATCCACCGCCCGCGTTCCTTCCGCTTCGTAATTACGGCGCGACATGGTGGAGGCGTAGTTCCAGTGCACCACGCTGACGTGATAGCCGTCAGCTCCGTTTTCCGCACCCAGTTTCCAGTTGCCTTCATAGACATAGCTGGACGAACCTTTCAGCACTTCCAGCCCCTCGGGAGCCTGATCGACCATCAGATCGATAATTTTGCAGGTCTCGCCGAGGTAGGTTTCCAGTGCCAGCACATCTTCATTCAGGCTACCGAACAGAAATCCACGATACGAAGCAAAGCGCGGCAGCGATTTCAGATCGTGTGACCCGTCATGTTTGAACGTCTCCGGGTAACCGCCGGTACTTTCATCTTTCGCCTTCAGCAATTTGCCGTTATTGCTGAAGGTCCAGCCGTGAAACGGACAGGTAAAGGAGTTTTTATTTCCGGTTTTACGTCGACATAACATCGCGCCGCGATGCGCACAGCTATTAATTAACGCATGCAGCTCATTCTTTTTTATCGCGGGTAATAATGACCGGTTGACGTCCCAGGGTCAGAGTAAAATAATCACCAGGCTCCGGGATCTGGCTTTCATGCGCCAGGAATACCCAGTTCCCTTCGAATATATGTTTCAGTTCCAGATTAAATAACTGCTCATCGGTAAATATTGAACGATGGCAACGATAAATATGATTATCACGATCCACAATCAGGGCCTGCGTGATTTTATCTTTTAATGCCGAGAGCGTTTTTTGCATGAGTGTATCCCTCCTGCGTAATTCAGGATATATATACCCGTCAAATCAAGTTGCAGTTACTTTGGCTGCGCTCAAATTATTTAGGGTATCAAACGGTACGGGTCAGACAGACGTTGCGAATTATTCCTGTGCGCGCAGTCGGGTAATCCGCTGCTCTTCCTCTGCGTTCTGCGCTGTGCACAGCGTAAAGTCGAAACAAACTTCAGTATGTTCACCGGCAAGGCCGCGCTGCTGAATCAACGCAGGATCGCTTACCTTCACCGGGTCGGCAATCAGACCATCACGGGTAGCGAAAGCGAAATCATCCCACAGATACTGGTCACCGTTCAGGTTGATCTGGCTGGTCAGGTGCTTAAAGCCCGGCGCAGAGACAAAGAAGTGAATGTGCGCCGGGCGGTTGCCGTGGCGGCCGAGTTGATCGAGCAATTTCTGCGTCGGGCCGTCCGGCGGGCAACCGTAACCTGAAGGCAGAATACTGCGTACGCTGTAGCGCCCTTCGGCGTCGGTACGAATGCGACGGCGCAGGTTGTAGTCGCTCTGGCTCTGATCGAAGAAAGAGTAATTGCCCAGCGTATTAGCATGCCAGATATCGACAATCGCCCCGGCCACCGGTTGCCCGTGAACATCACGGACCTGGCCGTGCAGCCACATCACTTCGCCCGCATCTTTACCGTCGTCCATGCGGGCATAGCCATCAGCCAGCGGTGCGTTGGCGACATACAGCGGGCCTTCGATGGTGCGCGGCGTGCCCGTTTCTGCTGACAGACGAGATTCGATCGCCTCCTGGCGCAAATCGAGAAAATGCTCAAGACCCAGACCGGCAGCAAGCAGTGCCGCTTCCTGACGTCCGCCCAGCTCATGCAGATAATTCACCGCATGCCAGAATTCTTCCTGCGTAACATTATAATCATCAATAAGTGTACAAATATCGCCGAGCAGGCGGTGAATAATCGATTTAAAACGTTCATTCCCTTCCGGACCATTTAATCCGGCGCCTTCACGTAATAATTTCTGTACGTCATCTTGTTGGATAAAAGAATGGCTCATAATGCGTCTCGCTTATTATTGTCTGTAGGGTTGTGCCGGATAATTCCGGCATGCGGTACTGATATTATCGGTCGTTACTCTGAATAGACGATGGATGGCGGCACAGTGCTTCGACGCGAATATCCATGAAGGGATATAACGGTAGCGCCATTAATATCCGGTGTAATTCTTCGGCATCATCGACATCAAAAATACTGACATTGGCGTACTGACCAGCAACGCGCCAGATATGTCGCCATTTGCCGTCTCGTTGTAACTGTTGGGAATACGCTTTTTCTCGCGATTTAATCTCTTCAATTTCATTTGCCGGCATTCCGTAAGGAATATTCACGGTCATATCCACTTTAAATAACATTCGCTTCTCCTGTTATTCCCGACGCTTGCGGGCATAAAACTGCAATTTGTCCTCATCAAGTTCAACCCCCCAGCCCCGGTGTTTGCGGCAGCGTGACGCAACCATCGGCGAATAAGAGCGGAAGGCTAACGATGTCATCTTTTAACAGCAGCGGGCCAAACATCTCTGTGCCCCACTGCAACGGCAGAGTTGACCAGGCATGCAGTGACGCAACGGTCCCCACGGTGCCTTCAAGCATCGTGCCGCCGTACAGCCCGATGCCTGCCGCCTGCGCAACGTGCGCCAGTTTCAGCACGCTGGCCGGTCCACCGGCTTTGGCAATCTTCAGCGCATAGGCGCCGCTGAACCCCTGCTGCGCCAGACGATAACCGTCGAAATGGCTGGCAACGGATTCATCCGCCAGGATTGCCGTGTGGATGCGTTGACTCAGGCGAACCAGCGCAGCGTTGTTCTCGGCGCTCACCGGCTGTTCAACCAGAGAGACGCCCATAGCCGCCAGCTCCCGGCATCCTCTGGCCGCAGAAGTGGCGTCCCAGGCCTGGTTGACGTCAACGCGGATACTGGCACGATCCCCCCAGCGCTTCCACAATGGCGCGGGTGTGGCGCAGGTCCGTCTCCAGTTCCCGGGCGCCGATTTTCAGTTTAAAAGCCCGATGCCGTCCGGCATCCAGCAGTCGCTGCCCTTCTGCAATGTCATTGTCCGTATTGCCGCTGGCGAGCGTCCATAAAACCGGCAATACCGTATTCAGCGCGCCGCCCAGCAGTGCAGAGACCGGCAAGCCTAATGCTTTTCCCTGCGCATCCAACAGCGCGGTTTCAATGGCTGATTTGGCAAACGTATTGCCTTTGATTGCACTGTGGATACGCGACGTCAGCGCGTTCAGATTCTCAGCCGGTTGGCCTTTCAACAGCGGTGTGAAATAGTGCGTAATCGCCGACTGAATCGCCTCCGGACTTTCCGCCCCATAGCTCAGTCCTCCAATGGTGGTGGCCTCGCCAATGCCGCTGATCCCGTCTGAACGGGTGATTCGAACAATCACCAGCGTCTGGCATCCCATCGTGGTCATGGACAGTTTGTGAGGCCGAATTGTCGGAACATCAACCAGCCAGCTTTCAATGCGTTCAACGGTCGCAGTCATCGTTTCTTCCTGAGCATTAATATCATTATTTTTCGTGCCACCAGTAATAACCCACGGTGACGGTGCTTTTGACAATAGGTGCGCGCCACGGCGATGGTCAACGGCGATAATCGAAATGTTGTGCGATAATCGGCGCGATTGTTACATTGAAGTTAATAATGTGATCCCTGTAGGAAATTACGGATATTCCGCGGCTCGCGTTTACCGGCGCGGTATAGTTGATGCGGTTCATGATGTGAATTGCACAGGAGGCGGACGTAATGAGCGAGAAAAATCAGTTAGTTATCAGCAGCCCACAGGCTAAGTCTGACCCTAACTTTATGTTGTCTCTGGCGCGGGGTCTGGAAGTTCTTAATGCGTTTACCCCTCAGCGTCAGCGCCTGACGATTTCACAACTCAGCCAGAAAACACAGATTTCCCGCGCTGCGGTGCGTCGCTGTCTTTATACCCTGGCCGCGCTGGGGATGGTGCACAGCCCTGACGGGCGCAGTTATGAACTGCTGCCACGCGTGCTGGCCGTGGGACATGCCTATCTCGCCGGTACGCCGCTGGCAAAAGTGGCACAAGCGGCGCTGGATAACCTGGGAAAATCCCTCGGCGAGTCCTGCTCGGCCGCTACGCTCGACGGTGATAACGTATTGTATATTGCCCGTGCGGCGGTCAATAACCTGCTCAGCGTCGACATCGGGCGCGGTAGTCGGTTACCTGCCTGGGCCACCTCAATGGGACGCGTGCTGCTCAGTGCACTGCCCGAGTCACAGTTAGAGGTGACGTTGTCACGCGCTCAACTGCTCCGCTACACCCCGCATACGATATGCGACCTGGCGGCACTGCGGGAAGAGATTGCCCGCGTGCGAATTCAGGGCTATGCGCTGGCTGACCGGCAGATCGAAGTGGGACTTTGTTCTCTTGCCGTTCCGCTGCTTTCCCGCTGTGGCACTGTGGTTGCCGCCCTTAACGTCGGGGTGCCGGCGTCATCAATGAGCGCCGCCGCGTTAAAAGAAAAAGCGCTGGCACCGTTGCGCCGTTCCGCGATGGAGCTTTCGCTTCAACTGTAGCGTGTCACAATTGAACGTCCGTCCAGCTTGTTGATACACTGCCTTTTCTGAAAAAGGGAGGTGATATGAGCTATCTCAATAAAGATGAGCGTCGCGAAGTGATATTGCAGGCGGCCATGCGCGTGGCGCTTGAAGACGGCTTTTCTGCCATGACCGTCCGGCGGGTAGCCACAGAAGCAAAGGTCGCGACCGGACAAGTTCATCACCATTTCACCTCCGCTGGCGAACTGAAATCACAAGCTTTTGTTCGTCTCATTCGTACTCTGCTGGATGCGGAACGCGTGGCGGCGGATGCCACATGGCGCGCGCGACTGCACACCGCACTGGGTAGCGATGACCGTGGATTCGAACCCTATATTAAGCTCTGGCGTGAAGCGCAGATCCTTGCGGATAAAGACCCGGAAATCAAAAGCGCTTATCTCCTCACCATGCGTATGTGGCATGAGGAAACGGTCACCATTATCGAAAGTGGACTCGCCGCCGGAGAGTTCACCACCGCGTCCGCCCCTGCAGACATCGCCTGGCGCCTGATAGCCCTGGTGTGTGGTCTTGATGGCATGTACGTTCTCGGCATTCAGGAGATGGCCGATCCAGCGTTTGATCGTCATCTGGACCACATGATTACGCTGGAGCTTTTTTCCAGAACGAATAAATGTTAACCATTTAATTTTTTATTTACATTTGGTAACACTAAAGCAACCTGTTATTCCCCCCTTCACTCCGCGTGGTTGCACATTCTTATCTATCCTTTCATCAATATTCATAAAAGCATCTATAAATTCTAAAAAGGGCGTATAGCGCCCTTTGGGCAAACTATTCCTTATTTTTCCTGAACGACGGGCGCATGTGAGGGGCAATATGGCACAACAAATTGAAAAAAATAATCGCTATCTTTTAAGTGACTGGAAACCTGAAAATCCCGCATTTTGGGAGAATAAAGGAAAGCATATCGCACGAAGAAATCTTTGTATCTCAGTCGCTTGCCTTTTGCTTGCTTTCTGCGTCTGGATGTTGTTTAGCGCCGTTGCCGTCAATCTCAATAAAATTGGTTTTAATTTCACCACCGATCAACTTTTTTTATTAACCGCCTTACCCTCTCTTTCTGGTGCAATATTACGCGTTCCCTACTCCTTTATGGTGCCTATATTTGGCGGGCGCCGCTGGACGGTTTTTAGTACCGCAATCCTGATTATTCCTTGCGTCTGGCTTGGCTTTGCGGTGCAAAACACCACCACTCCTTTCGAGGTATTTATCATCATTGCGCTGCTGTGTGGATTTGCCGGCGCAAACTTCGCGTCCAGTATGGGCAACATCAGTTTCTTCTTCCCAAAAGCAAAGCAAGGCAGCGCGCTGGGGGTGAACGGAGGATTGGGGAATCTTGGCGTCAGCGTGATGCAACTCGTCGCGCCGCTGGTGATCTTCTTACCCCTGTTCGCCTTTCTTGGCGTTCAGGGCGTACCGCAACCCGATGGGTCGCTGCTTTCGCTGGCAAATGCCGCCTGGATTTGGGTGCCGCTGCTGGCGATTGCCACACTGGCCGCCTGGTTTGGCACCAATGACATTGCCAGTTCGAAAGCCTCTATCGCCTCGCAGCTTCCGGTGCTCAAGCGCTTTCACCTTTGGCTGTTGAGCCTGCTCTATCTGGCCACCTTCGGATCGTTCATCGGGTTTTCCGCGGGTTTTGCCATGCTGGCGAAGACGCAGTTCCCGGAGGTGAATATCCTCAATCTGGCATTCTTTGGGCCGTTTATCGGTGCGCTGGCGCGGTCTGCGGGCGGGGTAATTTCGGATAAATTCGGCGGCGTACGCGTGACGCTGATTAACTTCATCTTTATGGCGCTGTTCTCGGCTCTGCTCTTCCTGACGCTTCCCGGCTCGGGTTCCGGCAGTTTTATCGCCTTCTATCTGGTGTTTATGGGGCTGTTTTTAACCGCCGGTCTGGGCAGCGGTTCTACCTTCCAGATGATCGCCGTCATCTTCCGCCAGCTCACCATCTACAAGGTGAAACTGCGTGGTGGTACGGACGAACAGGCCCAACGCGAAGCGGTAACCGACACCGCGGCGGCGCTGGGCTTTATTTCCGCGATTGGCGCCGTTGGCGGCTTCTTCATTCCTAAAGCCTTCGGCAGTTCGCTGGCAATGACCGGTTCTCCCGTCGGTGCGATGAAAATTTTCCTGGTGTTCTACATCGTTTGCGTACTGGTGACCTGGCTGGTCTATGGCCGCCGTAAACCGAAGCAAAAATAACAACATATTCACCGATGTTTTGTAGGCCGGGTAAGGCGCTTGCGCCGCCATCCGGCAAGAATTTACGCCTGATGGCGACGCCGGGCCGTCTTATCAGGCCTACAGGACCTTATGGAGCAGGAGAAATGTCATGAGTAAACTCTTGGATCGCTTTCGTTACTTTAAACAAAAGGGTGACACATTTTCTGACGGTCACGGCCAGGTGATGCATACCAACCGGGACTGGGAAGACAGCTATCGTCAGCGCTGGCAATTTGACAAGATTGTCCGTTCCACTCACGGAGTGAACTGCACCGGCTCCTGTAGCTGGAAGATTTACGTCAAAAATGGTCTGGTGACCTGGGAAACCCAGCAGACGGACTATCCGCGTACGCGCCCCGATCTACCTAACCATGAGCCACGCGGCTGCCCGCGTGGTGCCAGCTACTCCTGGTATCTGTACAGCGCCAACCGCCTGAAATACCCGCTGGTGCGCAAGCGCCTGATCGAACTGTGGCGAGATGCCCTGGCCTCCCATACCGATCCGGTGCTGGCGTGGGAATCGATCATGAACGACCCGCAAAAGTGCCAGAGCTACAAGCAAGTACGCGGACGCGGAGGGTTCATCCGCTCCAACTGGAAGGAGCTTAACCAGTTGATTGCCGCCGCCAACGTCTGGACGGTGAAAACCTATGGGCCGGACCGCGTCGCCGGATTTTCCCCCATTCCGGCGATGTCGATGGTCTCTTACGCCGCCGGCACCCGCTATCTTTCGCTGATCGGCGGCACCTGCCTGAGTTTTTACGACTGGTACTGCGACTTACCGCCCGCCTCGCCAATGACCTGGGGCGAGCAGACCGACGTGCCGGAGTCCGCCGACTGGTACAACTCCAGCTATATCATTGCCTGGGGCTCTAATGTACCGCAAACACGAACCCCGGATGCCCACTTTTTTTACCGAAGTGCGCTACAAAGGCACCAAAACGGTCGCCATTACCCCTGACTTCTCGGAAGTTGCCAAACTCAGCGATCAGTGGCTGGCGCCAAAACAAGGCACCGACAGCGCGCTGGCAATGGCAATGGGCCACGTGATCTTAAAAGAGTTCCACCTCGATAACCCCAGCGACTACTTCCTCAACTACTGCCGTCGCTATACCGATATGCCGATGCTGGTATTACTGGATGCCCGTGAAGATGGCAGCTACGTGCCAGGACGGATGATGCGCGCCTCGGATCTGGTCGACAGTCTGGGCGAAAGTAATAACCCGGAGTGGAAAACGGTCGCCTGCAACAGCGCCGGCGAACTGGTGGTGCCTAACGGTTCGATTGGCTTCCGCTGGGGCGAAAAAGGCAAATGGAACCTGGAGTCGCTGGCGGCGGGTACGGAAACCGAGTTGTCGCTGTCATTGCTCGGTCAGCATGATGAAGTGTTGGGCGTCGCGTTCCCTTATTTCGGCGGCAATGAAAACCCGCATTTTCGCAGCGTGAAGCAGGAACCGGTGCTGGTGCGCCAACTGCCCGTAAAACACCTGACGCTGGCTGATGGCAGTTGTTGCCCGGTGGTCAGCGTTTACGATCTGGTGCTGGCCAACTACGGTCTCGATCGCGGTCTGGAAGACGCATACGCCGCAAAGGATTTCGCCGACGTGAAAGCCTACACCCCGGCGTGGGCTGAACAGATCACCGGCGTGCCGCGTTTCCAGATTGAAACCATCGCCCGTGAGTTTGCCGATACCGCACATAAAACCCACGGTCGCTCGATGATTATCCTCGGTGCCGGTGTTAACCACTGGTATCACATGGACATGAACTACCGGGGGGATGATCAATATTCTGGTGTTCTGCGGCTGCGTCGGACAAAGCGGCGGCGGCTGGGCGCACTATGTTGGCCAGGAAAAGTTGCGTCCGCAGCCCGGCTGGCTGCCGCTGGCGTTTGCGCTGGACTGGAACCGGCCGCCGCGCCAGATGAACAGCACCTCGTTTTTCTATAATCACGCCAGCCAGTGGCGCTATGAAAAACTGACCGCCCAGGAACTGCTCTCACCGCTGGCGGATGCCTCGAAATTCACCGGTCATCTGATCGATTTCAACGTGCGTGCCGAGCGCATGGGCTGGTTGCCCTCTGCGCCACAGCTCAACCTCAACCCGCTGACGGTGAAGGCCAACGCCGAAAAAGCCGGCTTGTCGCCCGCGGAATACACCGTTCAGGCGCTGAAATCTGGTGAGATCCGTTTTGCCTGCGAACAGCCGGACAGCGGCAAGAACCATCCGCGCAATCTGTTTGTCTGGCGCTCTAACCTGCTCGGTTCTTCCGGTAAAGGCCATGAGTACATGCTCAAATATTTACTGGGAACAGAGAGCGGCATTCAGGGGGGAAGCGCTGGGTTCCCGTGAAGGCATTAAACCTGAAGAGGTTGAATGGGAATCCCCCGCCATTGAAGGCAAGCTCGATCTGCTGGTGACGCTCGACTTCCGTATGTCGAGTACCTGTCTGTTCTCCGACATTGTTCTGCCCACCGCCACCTGGTATGAAAAAGACGACATGAATACCTCGGACATGCATCCGTTTATTCATCCGCTTTCTGCGGCGGTCGACCCGGCGTGGGAGTCCAGAAGCGACTGGGAAATCTACAAAGGCATCGCCAGCGTCTTTTCAAAAGTCTGCGTCGGGCATCTGGGACAGGAAACCGACGTGGTGCTGCAACCGCTCCAGCACGATTCCCCCCGCAGAACTGTCACAGCCGTTCGACATTCAGGACTGGCGTAAAGGGGAATGCGATCTGATCCCCGGTAAAACTGCGCCGAACATCGCGGTGGTTGAACGAGACTATCCTGCGACCTATGAGCGCTTTACCTCGCTTGGACCGCTGATGGACAAACTGGGTAACGGCGGCAAAGGGATATCGTGGAACACCCAGACCGAGGTCGATTTCCTCGGCAAGCTCAACTACACCAAGCGCGACGGTCCGGCGAAAGGCCGTCCGCTGATTGAAACCGCGCTGGATGCGTCGGAAGTGATCCTCGCCCTGGCCCCGGAAACCAACGGTCAGGTGGCGGTGAAAGCCTGGGAAGCACTCGGCGCGATGACCGGTCGCGAACATACCCATCTGGCGCTCAACAAAGAAGACGAGAAAATTCGCTTCCGCGATATCCAGGCGCAACCGCGCAAAATCATCTCCAGCCCGACGTGGTCCGGTCTGGAAAGCGAGCATGTCTCCTATAACGCAGGCTATACCAACGTCCATGAGCTGATCCCGTGGCGCACGCTCTCCGGTCGTCAACAGCTGTATCAGGATCATCAGTGGATGCGCGCCTTCGGTGAAAGCCTCGTCGCGTACCGTCCGCCGATTGACACGCGCAGCGTCAGTGAAATGCGGGAAATTCCGCCGAACGGCTTCCCGGAGAAAGCGCTTAACTTCCTGACACCGCATCAGAAATGGGGCATTCACTCCACCTACAGCGAAAACCTGCTGATGCTGACGCTGTCGCGCGGCGGGCCGATTGTCTGGATCAGTGAAACGGATGCGAAAGAGCTCGGTATTGAGGATAACGACTGGATCGAAGCCTTCAACGCCAACGGCGCCCTCACCGCCCGTGCTGTGGTGAGTCAGCGCGTGCCGCCCGGTATGACGATGATGTACCACGCCCAGGAACGCATCCTGAATATCCCCGGTTCGGAAGTCACCGGGATGCGCGGCGGGATCCACAACTCCGTTACCCGCGTGTGTCCGAAACCGACGCACATGATTGGCGGCTATGCGCAGCTCGCGTACGGCTTTAACTATTACGGTACCGTCGGCTCCAACCGCGACGAGTTCATCATGATTCGAAAAATGAAAAATATCGACTGGCTGGATGATGAAGGTCGCGATCAGGTACAGGAGGCGAAAAAATGAAGATACGCTCACAGGTTGGCATGGTTCTGAACCTCGATAAATGTATTGGCTGTCACACCTGCTCTGTGACCTGTAAAAACGTCTGGACCGGACGTGAAGGAATGGAGTACGCGTGGTTTAACAATGTCGAGACCAAGCCGGGCATCGGCTACCCGAAAAACTGGGAAGACCAGGAGGAGTGGCAAGGCGGCTGGGTTCGCGACGTGAATGGCAAGATCAGACCACGTCTGGGCGGCAAAATGGGCGTCATCACCAAAATCTTCGCCAACCCGGTGATCCCGCAAATCGATGATTACTACGAGCCGTTCACCTACGACTATCAGCATCTGCACAGCGCGCCGGAGGGTAAACACCAGCCGACCGCCCGTCCCCGCTCACTGATTGACGGCAAGCGGATGGACAAAATCATCTGGGGACCGAACTGGGAAGAGCTGCTCGGCGGCGAATTTGAAAAACGTGCCCGCGACCGTAACTTCGACAAGATCCAGAAGGAGATGTACGGCCAGTTTGAAAACACCTTCATGATGTATCTGCCGCGTCTGTGCGAACACTGCCTGAATCCAAGCTGTGTCGCCACCTGTCCGAGCGGCGCCATCTATAAGCGAGAAGAAGACGGCATTGTGCTGATCGATCAGGATAAATGCCGTGGCTGGCGTCTGTGCATCAGCGGCTGCCCGTACAAGAAAATCTACTTCAACTGGAAAAGCGGCAAATCGGAAAAATGCATTTTCTGCTATCCGCGCATTGAATCCGGCCAGCCGACGGTCTGCTCCGAAACCTGCGTTGGCCGCATCCGCTATCTCGGCGTGCTGCTCTACGATGCAGACCGCATTGAAGAAGCGGCCAGCACCGAGCATGAAACCGATCTCTACGAGCGTCAGTGCGACGTTTTTCTGAATCCGCACGACCCGGCTGTGATTGAAGAAGCGCTCAAACAGGGCATTCCACAAAACGTGATTGACGCCGCCCAGCGCTCGCCGGTCTACAAAATGGCGATGGACTGGAAGCTGGCGCTGCCGCTGCATCCGGAATACCGTACTCTGCCGATGGTCTGGTATGTGCCGCCGCTGTCACCGATTCAGTCATACGCCGATGCGGGCGGCCTGCCGAAAAGCGACGGCGTACTGCCGGCGATCGAAAGCCTGCGCATCCCGGTGCAGTATCTCGCTAACATGCTGAGCGCTGGCGATACCGGCCCGGTATTGCGCGCCCTGAAGCGCATGATGGCAATGCGCCACTATATGCGTTCACAAACCGTGGAAGGTGTTACCGATACCCGCGCAATCGACGAAGTCGGCCTGAGCGTGGAACAGATCGAAGAGATGTACCGCTACCTGGCGATTGCCAACTATGAAGACCGCTTCGTGATCCCGACCAGTCACCGTGAAATGGCGCGTGATGCCTTCCCGGAGAAAAACGGCTGTGGCTTTACCTTTGGCGATGGCTGCCACGGTTCGGATACCAAATTCAACCTGTTCAACAGCAGCCGCATCGACGCTATCAACATTACAGAAGTGCGGGATAAAGCGGAGGGTGAATAATGCAGATCCTCAAAGTGATTGGCCTGCTGATGGAGTATCCGGATGCGCTGCTGTGGGAGTGCAAAGAGGACGTACTCACGCTGGTGCGCCAGGATGCGCCGATGCTCACCGGCTTCACCCACGAGTTGCTCAACGCGCCGCTGCTCGATAAACAGGCCGAATGGTGCGAAGTATTCGATCGCGGGCGTGCCACCTCGCTGCTGCTGTTTGAGCATGTACATGCCGAATCCCGCGATCGCGGTCAGGCGATGGTCGATTTGCTGGCGCAATATGAAAACGTCGGGTTACAGCTCAATTGTCGCGAACTGCCGGACCATCTGCCGCTCTATCTGGAATACCTGAGCGTATTGCCGGAAGCTGAAGCCCGCGAAGGCTTGCAGAATGTCGCGCCGATTCTGGCCCTGCTCGGCGGACGCTTAAAGCAGCGCAACACGCCGTGGTATCAGCTATTTGACGCCCTGCTTGCCCTGGCGAAAAGTCCGCTATCAAGTGACAGTGTCACCAATCAGGTCAATAGTGAGACACGCGACGACACGCGCCAGGCGCTGGATGCCGTCTGGGAAGAGGAACAGGTGAAATTTATCGAAGATAACGCCACAGCCTGTGACAGCTCACCGTTACAGCAATATCAACGACGCTTTAGCCAGGACGTGGCGCCGCAGTATGTCGACGTCAGCGCGGGAGGCCCGAAATGATACAGTACCTGAACGTATTTTTTTACGATATCTACCCGTACATCTGCGCGACGATCTTTTTCCTCGGCAGTTGGCTGCGTTACGATTACGGCCAGTACACCTGGCGCGCCTCCTCCAGTCAGATGCTGGATAAACGCGGGATGGTGGTCTGGTCGAATCTGTTCCATATCGGCATTCTGGGGATCTTTTTTTGGTCATCTGTTTGGGATGTTAACCCCGCACTGGATGTACGCCTGGTTCCTGCCGGTTGCGGTCAAACAGCAGATGGCGATGATTCTCGGTGGCGTTTGCGGCGTGCTGACGCTGATTGGCGGCGCGGGGCTGCTCTGGCGTCGGCTGACCAATCAACGCGTACGGGCAACGTCCACAACGCCAGATATTCTGATCATGAGCATACTGCTGATTCAGTGTTTGCTGGGACTAAGCACCATTCCGTTTTCGGCGCAGTATCCGGACGGCAGCGAGATGATGAAGCTGGTCGGCTGGGCGCAGAGTATTGTGACCTTCCGCGGCGGCTCCTCTGAAATGCTCACCGGCGTGGCCTTTGTTTTCCGCGTTCATCTGGTGCTGGGAATGACCATCTTCCTGCTCTTCCCGTTCACCCGTCTGGTTCATGTCTGGAGCGCGCCGTTTGAGTACTTTACCCGACGCTACCAGATCGTTCGTTCCCGTCGTTAGGAATGTTGGTGTCGGATGGCGTCGCCATCCGACACGCTGTCGCGCTATGATGCTTCTCCACCACAGGGAGAATGCTTATGAAACCACAGGTTTACCACGTTGATGCCTTCACCAGAACCCCCTTTCGCGGCAATTCCGCCGGTGTCGTCCTGCATGCCGACGGCCTGAGCGACGCGCAGATGCAACTGATTGCCCGCGAACTGCGCCACTCTGAAACCGCCTTCCTGCTGCAAAGCGAAGACAGCGATGTTCGCATTCGCTATTTTACCCCGACGGTCGAAGTGCCGATTTGCGGACACGCCACCGTCGCCGCGCACTATGTCCGTTCCACGGTGCTGGGGCTTGGCAATACCACGGTGTGGCAAACCTCACTGGCAGGACGTCACCGGGTTGCGGTCCATCATGATGGCGACGACTATCGTATCTCGCTGGAGCAAGGCGCGCCCTCGTTTGAAGCCCCTCTTGAAGGCGACATCCGCGCCGCCATTCTTCGTGCGCTGCACCTGAGTGAAGACGCGATGCTGCCGGGCTTACCGATTCAGGTTGCATCGACCGGTCATTCCAAAGTGATGATTCCCCTGAAGCCCGAAGTCGATATCGACGCCCTCGCCCCCGATCTTGCGGCGCTTTGTACCATCAGCCAGCAGATTGGCTGCAATGGCTATTTCCCTTTCCTGATCCGTCCAGGAAAAAATGAGACCGACGGTCGTATGTTCTCGCCGGCTATCGGTATTGTGGAAGATCCCGTGACAGGAAATGCGAACGGTCCAATGGGCGCCTGGCTGGTCCACCATAATTTACTGAAACATGACGGGAAATTACTGAAGGTGAAAGGACATCAGGGACGGGCATTAGGCCGCGAAGGTATTGTAGATATTGATGTGGACATTCAGGATAACCAACCGGTTAAAGTGACTATATCCGGTAATGCGGTAATCCTGTTTCACGCGCCATGGGCAATAGATTTTTAAAAATTCTCCGGTAGGAATTATTCCTACCGGAGTGATTTATTTCCCCGTCATGATATTGATAATTTTAAATTCCATTATTAAACATCTTAATAAATCTTAAATTTGATTTAAGAGATTTTATATCTTTAAAATCATACTGATAGCCAAGCACCCTTCTTTTTGCTATCCCCCCTCCCTGTGACAAAATCAGGATCATTTAAGCTGTAATTGATTATTTCACTTCATCTTCAACTGATTTCTTTAGTTACGTAAGATCAATTCATTTGTGATTTATTCAGCGAAATGAAAAATAACTCACTCTTTCACGAATGAATTACAGGAAGGGATTCGGCAGAAATAGCTTTCACAAATAGCTTTCGCTCTGTCTGGAAATCCAAAAGGCAGCACTGAGAAATGTAATATATTCTGTGCTGTATTTGTCTATTAAAAAAGTGAATATGGATATGAAAGAATTTAAATTAACCACTATGGCGCTGTTGATCGGCAGCCTGTTAATGACAAATAGCGTAAATGCAAAAATTTATGATAAAGATGATGGCATTATCACCGGCAGTGGTGCCCTGGTTGCAGGTGGCAGCTATAAAATTATCGGCGTCGCTGGGGAAGATAACACCCTCTTCGTAGAAAACAATGGCGCGATTACGGTGACGGCTCCGGCTGGAACACCGATTGTTAGCGGCATGGGCGAGTTTGAAGATGGCGATTTTTTACTGACGTCTGGCGCTGTTTTAGTTGCCAATAGCGGCACAATCAATTTAGGGTCAGGCTCCACGGTTAATCAGCTTGTCGGAGATTACGTTCCGGGTCAGGTTGAAGGACGCCCGGACCTGGCGCTGGACAATGATTATCACACGATGTTCGCGGTTGGCATTATCAATGTCGGCGGATCAAGCGATGCCTATCTTGCGAAAAAAGGCGCGATTATTGCTGATGATTTAACCATAAACATCAGCCACAAACGTGATAATAAGGACATCATGGGTATTTACGCTGATAAGAATAACGGCGTGATTACCCTGACCGGTGATACCACGGTGAACGCAACCATAACCGGAACGAAGGGACACATTTTTGGCATTTATGCGAAAGAAGGGACCCTCATCGACGCTGAAAACCTGATTGTGAATAACAAGAGTACGGAATATTCCGTCGGAATTGACTCAGAGTCGACAAACTCCGCTCACCGCTCGCTTATTCGTTATCAGAATGCCACCGTAAGATCCGTTGCTGATGACTTTGCAGACGGTATTAATGCTAACGCGGGTTATATTGAAGCCTTTGGCGATACCGTTGTCGATGTCACTGCTAACCGCGTTGGTGCGGTTGCTTCAGGCATGTGGCTTTCTGATGGTCTTGAAGGCATCGATCTGGATTCGTACATCACCACCCATGGGACGACGACACTGCTGCTGAAATCAGGCGCGGATAACACGACTCTTGAGGCTCTGGGCTCAATGGGGGGCCTCGCAATACACGGGAAATGACCTGAACATTACGCTCGATACCCAGGGACACCAACAGACCGCCGGTTCCGGTATTATGGCCAGTAAAGACCAGGCATTGACGGCGGGTAAAATCGACATTAACGGTCATCTGAACATTGATGTTGTTGATACTACCCGCAGTGGTAGCTGGAAATACGTTCAGGCGAACAAAGGCGGCGAGATCACGCTAAACGGTGAAGTGCAACTGGGGGGTTAACTACAATGACCCGGATGCCACCGCCATTCTGGCGGAAAACGCTGACTCCCGCGTGACGATTAACCCACAGAAAATCCAGGTTGTCGGGACGATTGAAGCCCTGGATTCCGCCGTGGTTGATGTCAGTGCGATTAACCAGTCGCGTTTCGTCGGCGGGATGGTCACCAACGGCAATGCGGTGAATAATCTGTCGCTGGCCGATGGCTCAGCCTGGAATATGACCAAAAGTTCTCAGCTCACCAACCTGACGCTGAATGACTCCACGCTGACCTTTATGCCGGCTGGCGCAACGCGTCGTATGCTGACGCGTGATGCCACGAGCTTCAAAACCCTGACGGTGGACGGTGATTACGCCGGTACTAACGGTAACCTCGTGATGAACACCCAACTGGGCGATGACAGCTCACCAACTGACCGAATGATCGTTGCGGGCAACACCTCGGGCACCACGAATGTAAAAGTGCTCAATGCCGGGGGCGCGGGTGGACTGACGACTGACGGCATCGAACTGATTAGCGTCGCTGGCAATTCTGACGGTGAATTTAAACAGAATGGCCGTATCGTGGCAGGCGCTTATGACTACACCCTGCAACGCGGTGAAGGTGAGAACAACAAAAACTGGTATCTAAGCAGCGCCCTGTCTCTGTCTCCTGCGTCACCTGAAATGCCTGACACACCCACTTCACGCGAACACGCGGTACGTCCGGAAGCCGGTCTGTACGGTATGAACCTGCAGGCGGCGAACACGATGTTTAACACCCGTTTGCAGGATCGTCTGGGTGAAACGCATTATGTTGACGTCCTGACCGGCGAGAAAGCGGTCACCAGCCTGTGGCTACGTAACGTTGGCGGGCATACCCGTCAGAAAGACAACAGCGGCCAACTGGATATGCAAAGTAACCGCTATGTGGTGCAACTGGGCGGCGATATCGCGCAGTGGTCTTCGGACAACACCGATCGTTACCACCTGGGTTTGATGGCCGGTTACGCTAACCAGAAGAGCCGTGCGGAAAACCAGCGTAATGGCAACCGGGCTGACAGCCGCGTTAGCGGTTACAGCGTCGGTCTGTATGGTACCTGGCTGCAGGATAATGCCACATTCGAAGGTGCCTACGTTGACACCTGGGCGCAGTACAGCTGGTTTGATAACACCGTTTCTGGTCGTGATGTTGAATCAGAAGAGTATGATTCCAAAGGCTTCACCGCGTCTGTTGAATCCGGTTATACCTGGAAACTGGCGGAGCTGAGCGAACGTAACTCGCTGTATATTCAACCAAAAGCCCAGGTAACCTGGATGGGCGTGAAGGCGGATGAGCACAAAGAAGTTAATGGTACTCGCGTCGAAGGTAACGGCGATGGCAACCTCCAGACTCGCGTCGGCGTGCGTCTGTTCGGCAAAGGCCACAATCAACTGGACGACGGCCAGGATCGCAACTTCCAGCCGTTTGTGGAAGCCAACTGGATCCACAACAGCAAAGACTTTGGCGTCTCGATGAACGGCGAAAATGTGAATCTGGCCAGCGCACGCAATATTGGTGAACTTAAGGCCGGTGTCGAAGGACAGTTGACGAAGAATGTCGCACTGTGGGGGAACGTTGCTCAGCAGGTTGGCAACAATGACTACAGCGATACCTCCGCGATGATCGGTATCAAAGCTTCGTTCTGATGAAAAACACCCGGTAAGCGCATGCGCCTGCCGGGTGTTGTTTATTTCCCCGCTTCCGGATGCGTATCAAACGCTGCCATTACCCTTGCCAGCTCACTTTGCGTAAAGCCATGTTTCGCGTCTGTCACGCCTAAACCAAAACGCTCCTGAAGTAATGCGTACAACGAAGCGACATCGGGCAAATTGACCTGTTCTACGGCCCTGTCCCCTTCGTAATGGGTGAAATGGAAATTGGTGAGAGTCAGTTTCCCCCCGTCCGGCAAATGACGGCACATCAGCAGGTGATGACGGAAATGCGATTGCGGCCAGTGCGCAGACCAGAAATTACCCATCACGTGGTCGCTTTGCTGTACCACATTCTGATCGAAACGATACATAGACTGCCAGCGCTCGTGATGACAGAACTGCAGGATCCAGTCATCGCCCTCCTGTTGCAAACGGTATTCACCATGCGGCGTCTTCTGGACAACATCCACTTGCAGACGAATGGGAGCAGTCAGCGTCTGACCGCCAAATCCGACATCAGCGATCCAGGATTCATTGTCAAGCTCAACCAACAGCAGGCGATGGGTGCGCGGTGGCAACGTCGGTGGATTTGCCAGCACCACGCGTCCTAACAGGCTGCGTACGGTAAAGCCCAGTTCGCGCAGTACGCGCTCAAATACGCCATTTTGCTCAAAGCAATAGCCACCGCGACGTGCGCTAATCAGTTTCTCTTCCAGTGCCCGGTCGTCAAGGTGCATTTCTCGCGGTAACAGCACGTCAAGATTCTCGAACGGGATAGTGCAGTTATGCTGCAAATGTAGCGCCCGAAGCGTCTCAATATTCACATCGGCGCGCCCTGACCAGTTCAGTCGGGCAAAATAAGCATTCAGGATAGGCGTCATCAGATTTCCTGTCGGTACCATTTCAGTGTGCTTGAGTATAAACTACGCCTGCGCGGTATGTGTCATACTTCTCTCATGATAATACTTAATAAAATGGTATGACGGTCATCATATTCTGCCCGTCAATTTCTTGCCCTCTTCTTCTTGTAACTTCACACCTTACCTTTAAATAAGAGACGCCCCAATGAGGACAGTAAATCATTTCAGGGTGATAATGACAGGATGGCCTAATTATCATTACTGATAATATCCTTTCACGATCACAAAAAAGAAAAATCATAAGGTCATTACAAAATATTAGAATTTTCACGCCCCATGCCATTAATTTAAAAATATGCCTGCCATTAATTTAATGGACGATGTAGAGAGGTTGCAATGTTTTAATGATAATCCACAACAAAACATAATTAATCTGAATAATATGTAAATCGGGGCGTCCCGTCTGAGCGGTTCTATTTTCACTGCTGAACTGAAATAGACGCTGCATTCATATTTTAAGGGAATATATGCGTATATCTGTGATAAGTGCAGCGATCTGCTGCGGTATTTTTGGAATGAACGCCAGTCAGGCTGCCAGTCTCACCATCGAACAGAGACTGGTGATTCTGGAGGCGAAGGTCAACCAGGCTCAGCGCGAGACACAGGAAGCAAAAGCGCATGCGCAGAAAGCGGAAATGCGTACGCAGAAGGCGGAAGCGCGGGCGGATGTGGCAGAAAAGCAGTTGCAGCAACTCACCGTGCGGGCAACGGCGAGTGAACAGATGGTGCAGGAAACCGATAAAAAAAATGACCGCACAGATGGCAAAGGATCGTGCACATGACGGTTTTGAATTTAATGCTTACGCCCGCGCCGGTTTATTAGTCAATAATCATGGCAAAGGCGGACGAGGTGGACCGTCAGTCTCTCCTGCCAGTTCGTTAAATGGTGATGCTCACGCCGGACGTCTTGGCAACGAAAAAGATAACTATATTGAATTGAGTCTTGGAAAAAGAGTGACCTTTGATGATGGTTCCTGGACTCACTTTAAAACCATGATCGCCGATGGTGCCAACAGCCCCGACCCGTGGGTACAGGATAATAACAGCCACCATATTAACGTGCGGCAAATCTATGTTGAAATGGGGGATTTTAATGATTTCACCGGGCCAACGAAAAACGCCATAATATGGGCGGGAAAACGTTTCGACAGCCGAAATTTCGACATCCATTTTACGGATAGCAATATTGTGTTTCTCGGCGGCGCGGGAGGTGGAATAAGCGGTGTAAAATGGACACCAGCTTTCCAGGGTGATTATAACGTTTACGGACGTAATTTTGGCGACTTAGGTGGTGACCATTATAACGACAATGATATTCAGGATCTGATGTTCACCGCCAACCATTATTACAATAACTGGCAACTGATGCTCACGGGCCTGACGGCACAGGGCAATGACAAACTGAAAGATACCACCTCCACCACCGGCAGCTACGCGTTACGCAGCGATAATTCAGCGACGCACGGTTATTTCAGTATGCTGGCATACCATGATAAGCAGCAGTTTTACGGCCTAGCTCCCGGCGTATCTGAAACCGCCTTGCAGTATGGTCGCGGCCTCGGCGCTGAAGCACGCCAGATCGGCAGCGATGGAGATTTAACCGATAAGGCCATGTCCGTCCGTTTTGCCTCTTACGGCATCCTGCCTTTCGCCAAAAACTGGCAACTGGCCCCCCTCCGTCATCGCCCAACACAGCGAAGACCGCTATCGGAATGGCGATCGTTACGACTGGGCAACCTTTAACCTCCGCGCCTCTCAGGCGATCACCACTCATTTTGCTCTGCTTTATGAAGCATCATGGCAATATATGGATCTGGACGCCAATGGCAGAACCTACCGCGATAATAATGCGGTGAACACCTATCAGAATGTGAAAGGCGGTTTCTATAAACTCACCTTCGCCCCTACGTTCAAAGTGGGAAATGTCTTTGATATTAAAGCGCGACCGGAAATCCGTTTCTTTGCCACCTACATGAACTGGGATAAAGAACTGGATCGCTACGCGACCAATGATGATTTTGGCAGCGCAGGCTTTACTGCTGGCGGGAACGGAACTTCGGTGTTCAATCTGAAATCTGGTTCTGATAAGGCTTATCGCGGCAGGCCATCTGCCGCTTCTTCGCCGAACGCAGAGTGCACGCCAGGTTAACCTTTTTCATATCCGCTGATTGGCGCAACGTCAGTTTTCATTAATACTCAGAAAAACCCTTTGCGAGACAATTCTATGAGTCGATTCCGCCCTGTCGATTTACGCCACGCCAGTCGTCTGCTCAATCATGGCCCTACGGTGCTGATCACCAGTCGCGATGAGGTCAGCAACCGGCGCAATATCATGGCCGCCGCGTGGTCTATGCCCGTCGAGTTTGAACCGCCGCGCCTCGCCATTGTGGTCGATAAAACGGCCTGGTCGCGGGAGTTAATTGAGCGCAGCGGCCTGTTTGGCATCGTTATTCCTGGTGTCGCCGCCACCAACTGGACTTACGCCGTCGGCAGCGTTTCCGGGCGCGATGAAGACAAATTCAACTGTTACGGTATTCCGGTGGTCAAAGGACCGGTGCTGGGACTTCCGGTAGTTGAAGAAAAATGTCTGGCCTGGATGGAGTGTCGCCTCCTCCCCGCCACCGCCGCGCAGGAAAAATACGACACCTTATTCGGCGAAGTAGTGTCTGCCGCTGCCGATGAGCGCGTGTTTACCGACGGTCGCTGGCAGTTTGATGACGATAAGCTCAATACCCTGCATCATCTGGGCGCAGGAACGTTCGTTACCAGCGGCAAACGTGTGACGGCGGGCTAACTACGCCGTCACCACCGTGATCCCCTTCGCGCTCATGGCGCGGATCCAGCTCTCATCGGTATTCTCTTCCACGACGACCGTATTAATCAGCGATACGTCGCCAATGGCAAAAGGAGACGCGGTACTGATCTTCTCCGGTGAGGCCAGGACAATGGTTTCCGCTGCTCTGCCGGAAAGTGCACGTTTGATGCACGCTTCTTCGTAATCTCCCGTAGTTAACCCCGCTTCCGGGTGAATGCCCGTCACGCCCATGAAAAAGAGATCGGCCTGGATGTTACGCATACCTTCAACCGTCGCCGCGCCTACCGTGACAATTGAGTGCTTAAACACGCGCCCACCAATAAGTATGATCTCGATAAGCGGATGATTGATCAGCCCTAATGCGATGCCCGGACTGTGGGTCACCACGGTAATATTTAAATCATCCGGCAGACACGCGATCAGTTCTGTTGTTGTCGTTCCACCATCAATGATCACCACCTGACCGGGTGAAATCAGCGTGGCTCCTTTTTTGCGCCACACGCTTTTTGGCGTCGGTTTTCAATGACTTTCGTTCAAGAAACGGCGCTGTCGCACCAGAAGAAGGCAACGCCCCGCCATGCACGCGCTGTAGAAATCCTTCCGCGGCAAGTTCACGTAAATCGCGACGAATCGTGTCTTCAGAAACCGCAAACCGGTTACTGAGCGCCTTCGACAACACCTGACCTTCGGCGGCCAGCAGTTCAAGGATCAATTTTTTTACGCTGTTCGGTAAGCATAGGGTCATTCCTGAATGTGCACGATTTATCTTGATCATGCACGAATTTGCTGTTTATGATACTTACTCTACAAACGCAATGCCTGACAGGCAACAAAAACGTGCAGAAATACGCATTTCTGCCTACGACATACAAGCAGTGAGGATATCATGACAGCAAAACTCATATTGATCGCCGGCCCTTATCGCAGCGGCACAGACGGAAAGCAAGCCCTGATCGACGCCAACCTTCAGCGTCTGGAAGCGGCAGCGCTGGCCGTTTACCAGCGCGGACATATTCCGCTGATTGGCGAATGGCTCGCATTGCCGCTGGCTAAGGCGGCAGGTTCCACGTCGTTAGATGATGAGATTAGCGAAGCCATGCTCTACCCGGTCGCCCACCGCCTCATCGCTCGCTGTGACGCGATTTATCGAATTGAAGGGGCGTCTAAAGGCGCCGATATGGATATTGAGGTCGCTCGCCAACATGGACTGACAATCTATACCTCAATCGATGACATTCCACAGAACAGATGAGAGGCAGACTACAGGTAAAAACGAGCGAGCCGCCTGAAGAAAGGGATAAATTTGAGTTCTGGTTCAATATCGTCACGCCGTAACCCGACGTTGCCCGGTCAACTTTTGTATGACCGGGCTCTTTATCACATGCTGTAGCCCGGCTTTTTTAATCAGCGCGTCCATTTGCGGTTCAATTTCGCTATCCCAGACGCCCTGCCACTTATCCTCCGGCACTTCAGTCAGCGCGACACTCACCGAGCGCTCCTTGCTTTGCAGATGACGGATGATCACCTCCGTTATATCATCGGCCAGCGCCGCTTTTTGTTCATCATTCAGGTCGCGCGGAAAACATTTAATATCAACGTGTGGCATAGCAGGTTCCTTATTGTCAGTGTGACGTTAACGCTAGCACACTCAACAACATGTATGTGTCGGTTTATGCGGATTCACGCTCGATCAGGTGAAAACCGATATCGATAATGGCCTCTTCCACTGCCGTCTGTTCAATGCGATTCGCCAGCAACGTGGCGGCCCGCTGGCCAATAGCGCGGCGGTCGACGCTGACGGTGGTAATCGACGGACGGTTGCTGGCGGCAAAATCAAGATCGCCAAAACCAATGACGGCCAAATCCTGCGGAATTCGTAATCCACGACTTTCTGCTTCCATCATCGCGCCCTGTGCCAGGGTATCAGAACTGCAGACAATCACATCGAATTCCCCTTCGCTGAACAGTTGCGTCAGTCCACTTCGTCCCAGCGACAACGACGCCGGCAGCGGCACATCCACCTGAGGCACATCATGAATCTCATGACGAGACAGCACGCTGCACAGCCCCTGCTTACGTTGACCGGCGCGGCGATCGGCGGTCCACAGCAAACCGGGTCGACGATACCCTTTACGCAACAGATATTCTCCAGTGGCCTGTCCGACTTTTTCATGGGAGAAACCAACCAGCATATCGAGCGGCGTTGGCGTGAGATCCCAGATCTCCACCACCGGAATGGCGGCATTCAGTATCACTTTTTTCAGTTCACTGGTGTGGTGAATGCCGGTTAATACCACGCCGTCGGGACGCCGGGAAAGCAGCGTTGCGACCAACTCCGCTTCCGTCTGCTCGGTATAACCGGCCACGCACAGGAGAATATGGTAACCACGTCTTGCCAGTTCATCGCTCAGCGACTGGATCGTATCGACGAACATGTTGTTGTTGATTTGCGGCACCACAACAGCAATTAATTTACTGCGCCGTGACGCCAGGCCACCCGCCAGCGCGTTGGGAATATAACCGGTCGCCCGCACGGCCAGCATCACTTTCTCAACGGTTTTAGGCCGCACAAGCTGTGGCGTATTCAGCGCCCGACTCACCGTCATGGGCGACAGTCCCGCACTGCGGGCAACGTCTTCCAGCGTTGGCGCGCGTGGTGGTTTTGTGCTCTTCACTGTGGGGCCCCTGAAAATTCGCTGATTTATCTGCGCATTATTCATCATGCGTGTGGCTATTGCCAGCTTCTGACCGGAAGCGGCGCGATTACAACCGCTTACTTTCTCCTCATGCGTAAAAAATGTTAGCGCCATCATTAAGTATTGTGCATTTTACCAGATCGTTTTGGAATGTGAGCTATCTGGCACGAATCTCTCTTATTTATTCGTCATATGTGATCGTTTGTTCAATTTGACATCAACTCTCTGGATTAATTTTTTCCATAAGAATAGAAATGTTAGCGCAATCATTTTACATCATTAAGGAGAGTGACATGTCTTTAAGCGCGAATTCTGACGCCGTAACCTATGCCAAAGCGGCCAATGCCAGAACGGCAGCGGAAACCGGCGATCGTATTGAGTGGGTGAAGTTATCACTGGCTTTTCTGCCGCTGGCTACCCCGGTGAGTGACGCCAAGGTGTTGACCGGTCGCCAGAAACCGCTTACCGAGGTGGCGATCATCATTGCGGAGATCCGCAGCCGCGATGGATTTGAAGGCGTCGGTTTCAGCTATTCAAAACGCGCCGGTGGTCAGGGTATTTACGCTCATGCCAAAGAGTTAGCCGACAACCTGCTCGGTGAAGATCCGAATGACATCGACAAAATCTACACCAAACTGCTGTGGGCGGGCGCATCCGTTGGCCGCAGCGGCATGGCGGTTCAGGCCATCTCCCCTATCGATATTGCCCTCTGGGACATGAAAGCCAAACGTGCCGGCCTGCCGCTGGCAAAACTGTTGGGCGCCCATCGGGACTCCGTGCAGTGCTACAACACGTCCGGCGGCTTTCTGCATACGCCGCTCGATCAGGTACTGAAAAATGTGGTGATTTCGCGCGAAAATGGCATTGGCGGGATCAAACTGAAAGTTGGACAGCCCAACTGCGCCGAGGATATCCGCCGTTTAACCGCCGTTCGCGAAGCACTGGGTGATGACTTCCCGTTAATGGTCGATGCCAACCAGCAGTGGGATCGTGAAACGGCAATCCGTATGGGACGCAAAATGGAGCAGTTCAATCTCATCTGGATTGAAGAGCCTCTGGACGCCTACGACGTTGAAGGTCACGCCCAGCTTGCCGCCGCGCTGGATACGCCCATCGCAACCGGTGAAATGTTGACCAGTTTCCGCGAGCACGAACAGCTGATTCTGGGTAACGCCAGCGATTTCGTCCAGCCAGATGCCCCGCGCGTGGGCGGCATCTCGCCATTCCTGAAAATTATGGATCTGGCCGCGAAGCACGGTCGTAAACTGGCGCCGCATTTTGCCATGGAAGTTCACCTGCATCTGTCCGCCGCCTATCCGCTGGAGCCGTGGCTGGAGCATTTCGAATGGCTGAACCCGCTGTTCAATGAACAGCTTGAACTGCGCGATGGTCGCATGTGGATCTCCGATCGTCATGGTCTGGGCTTCACCCTGAGCGAACAGGCACGCCGCTGGACTCAATTAAGCTGCGAGTTTGGCAAACGCCCTTAATTCCCATTGGCGGGAAGCATTCCCGCCCTCTTACCTTACAGAACGCTTTCTGCCCTTACCGAGGAGTAGAGAATGAACACAATGATAAAGCGCACCAAAGTGCGTTACAGCATCCTTATATTTTTATTTCTTGCCACCGTATTTAATTATGCCGATCGGGCGACATTATCCGTCGTCGCGCCGATTATGAGTAAAGAATTAGGCTTTGACCCTGAAGCGATGGGGCTGGCTTTTTCGTCTTTTGGTATTGCGTATGTGATCATGCAATTACCCGGCGGCTGGTTATTAGACCGCTACGGTTCGCGCCTGGTTTATGGCTGCGCACTGATCGGCTGGTCACTGGTGACCATGTTCCAGGGTACTATCTATCTTTATGCCAGCCCACTGATAGTGCTGATTATTCTGCGTTTACTGATGGGCGCAATCGAGGCCCCCGCCTTCCCGGCAAACAGTCGCTTAAGCGTACAGTGGTTCCCGAATAATGAACGTGGGTTTGTCACCTCGGTTTATCAGGCGGCGCAATATATCTCGCTGGGGATTATTACCCCGCTGATGACCATTATTCTGCATAACCTGAGCTGGCATTTTGTCTTTTATTATATCGGCGCCATTGGCGTTATTCTCGGTGTCTTCTGGTTAATTAAAGTTAAAGATCCAATGCACCATCCGAAAGTGAATCAGCTGGAAATTGACTATATTCGCGAAGGTGGCGGTGAACCGATGCTGGGCAGTAAAAAAAGAGACGCAAAAGGTCTCGTTCGCGCAGATCAAAAGCGTCTGCGTCAACCGGATGATGATCGGTGTCTACATCGGGCAGTTCTGCGTCACCTCTATCACCTGGTTCTTCCTGACCTGGTTTCCGACCTATCTGTATCAGGCTAAAGGGATGTCGATTCTGAAAGTGGGTTTCGTTGCCAGTATCCCGGCGATTGCCGGATTTATCGGCGGCCTGCTCGGCGGGGTGTTCTCAGACTGGTTACTTAAGCGCGGCTACAGCCTCACTATCGCGCGTAAACTGCCGGTAATTTGCGGCATGCTGCTCTCCTGCGTGATTGTTATTGCTAACTACACCTCTTCGGAGTTCGTGGTCATTGCCGCGATGAGCCTGGCCTTTTTCGCAAAAGGGTTTGGCAACCTCGGCTGGTGCGTCCTCAGCGATACGTCGCCGAAAGAGGTACTGGGCATTGCGGGTGGCGTCTTTAATATGTGCGGCAACATGGCAAGTATCATCACCCCGCTGGTGATCGGCGTGATTCTGGCCAATACTCAGTCGTTTGACTTCGCCATTTTGTACGTTGGCTCAATGGGCCTGATTGGCCTGATTTCCTACCTGTTTATTGTTGGACCGTTGGATCGCATTACGCTAACCCCGTCTGCTGCCTGATTGTCCGTATGGCGACGCTTTCGCCCCGCTGTTCCAGGATTGCACTCCCCCCGGAACAGCGTTTTTTTAACGCGTGTACCGCGACTCTCGTTGCTTTCAGATGATCCCATTGTTTTTCAACACCTGGCGTAATTCTGCCCGCTGACAGACTGCATCCGCTATCGCGCTGATATTCGGCGAATTATCCTGGAACCAGTCATGGCCCGGTCCCCACGTACGCATCACGCACAGATAACAGTCGAGCAGCGTTAACTGTTCGCCGAAGGCATACGGTTCCGCACTTAATTGATCGTTCAGCCAGAGGTAGAGCGATTTACGGTATTCGATACAGTTCTTTTTCAACGATGCGGGCGCATCAGGAACCCAGCGTTCCGGATAGTCGGCATACGTAAATGTCGGATAGATATTGGCCACCAGCCAGATCAATAAACGCTGAAACTGCTGGCGCTCTGTACGCCCGACGGGCGGTGCCAGATCGGGACGACGATCGAGTACCATCAGCGCGATGGCGGCTGTTTCGGTCATCACTTCGCCATTTTCAAGCGTCAGCGTCGGGACCTGGCACAGCGGATTGATTTTTTGCAACAGATCGCGCTGCGGTCCTTCACGGTCAAAACCGCTGACATCGACAAAACGATACGGAATGTCCGCCAGGGTAAGCATTACTTCGCTGATCGCTGACCCCCCACCCAGGCGCGCCATAAAGCTTAATCATACTGCCTCCTGCAGGTTAAAACTCTAAGTGTAGAGTAAACTGCCTGTCTGGCACGGCTTTATGACCGCTCCTCCCGTTTGCACCCTACAAAATTTAATAGGTCAGGAAAAATCATCTGCCTGGCCGCATGGGTGCTGGCTTATTTTCTTTTTGGCATCGTTTTATTGGTCAGATTTCACTTAAGAAAGTGCCCTGACCTTTTCAGGTTACGCAGTTGTATTTATTTTTTCATTTTAATGACATGTCATTTTATATAACGCATGTAAATTTCATTTTAAATACTTTCACCATTCTGATGTTTAGTAGAGAATGCAGCATTCTAAATATATCAATAGCTATTATCCGTCAGCCCCGGCTGTCGGACTTTTGTGTTTATTCCGCACAGCATCACCAGGAGTCTTTCATGAGAAGTAACAGTCCAGTTACACAGAAAGAGTATTTGCTTAACGAGAAAGCGACGCTGTTATCGACAACGAATACGCAAAGCCATATTACCTATGCGAATTCAGCGTTTATCGATGCCAGCGGATTTGGCGAAAATCAACTGATGGGCGAACCCCATAATATCATCCGTCATCCGGATATGCCGCCTGCCGCGTTTGCTGATATGTGGTTTACCCTGCAACAGGGCGATAGCTGGACCGGGATGGTCAAGAACCGTCGACAGAACGGCGATCACTACTGGGTTCGCGCCAACGTCACGCCGGTCTGGCATAACGAGCAATTAACCGGATACATCTCGGTGCGCACCGTTCCTGCACGTAAGGAAATTGCGCAAAGCGAGCAGCTTTATCAAAAGATCAATAACCATAATTTCAAGGGGCATCGTTTATTTAAGGGGATTGTTATTCGTCGTGGCGCCCTGGCCTGTTTATCAGTATTTAAATGGTTATCCATCCGCCAGCGCGTTAATTATGCTATTGCCACAAGTATATTCCTCGCGCTGGGTATTATTTTCTTAGTCACTAATCCACTTATTCAGGCGGGCGCGGTTACTCTCTTATTTTTGCTGCTGGCTATTTACCTTAAGTATCAAATTTGTCATCCGGTTAAACAAATTTTGTCGCAAATGCAGAAAGTGGTCGCCGGGCGAAAACCGGACAGTATTCATTTACATCGTGTCGATGAACTGGGAATGATGATGCGTCTGGTGAATCAGGCTGGGTTAAACCTGAATTCACTGGTCGATGATGTCAGTACCCAAATTACCGGGATTCAGGAGATCAGCAAGCGCGTCAGCCAGGAAGGCGCGGCGTTGCATAAGCGATCTGAGGAGACCTCGGCCAACCTGCAGCAAACCGCAGCAGCCATTGAAGAAATTGGCAGCGCGGTGCAACAAACCGCTGATACTGCCGCACAAACGATGACGATGGCGGACAGAACCAGCGCGAATGCCAGCGAAGGCGGCGACTTTATGAAGCAGACAATTGGCATGATGCAGTCGATCTCCCGCGATAACAGGCAAATCGTCGACATCATCGGCGTGATCGACAGTATTGCTTTCCAGACCAATATTCTTGCGCTTAACGCGGCGGTCGAAGCCGCACGTGCCGGAGAGTCTGGCCGCGGGTTCGCGGTCGTTGCCGCCGAAGTGCGAAATCTGGCGCAGCACTCCGCGTCTGCTGCCAAAGAGATTGCCGCACTGATTGAGAAGAACGTCGCCAACGTCAATGCGGGCGTAAGCATGGTCGAACAAACAGAAACCCATCTAACCGGAATGATCGACGACGTGTTCCGGATGTCGGGCATGATTAAGGAAATTGGCCTCGCGACGCGTGAACAAACCCAGGCGCTGGAACTGATTAACGACTCGATCTCCCGCATCGGTACGATGACCGATAACAATGCCGCAATGGTCGAAAGCGTCAGGGACGCTGCCGGCAACCTTTCCGGGCGATCCTCACGTCTGCAACAAGCCGTACACGTCTTCGGCGCCTCTGCTTAATTCCCCACCCGCTCTGCCTGTTCAGCGCGGGTTTTCACTTCAGTTCTGGTTGATTATTCCGCAATCTGACCATTGTGAATGGACTATTTTGCACGGTTAATTATTTGCAGGTAGGATGCTCCGCCGGTGGTGTTATCCCTACCCAGAATGACGGGAAATATCGCCCGCGTCGCAACGCAGGGTTGCGGCGAAAGGTTCGATTTATCAGACAGGTAAACAGGTAACGTAATGAATACACAAGAAACAACGGTGTCGGAGCAGCATGCGGCGAAACGACGCTGGTTGAATGCCCATGAAGAGGGGTATCACAAAGCGATGGGCAACCGTCAGGTCCAGATGATCGCCATCGGCGGCGCCATTGGGACCGGGTTATTTTTGGGAGCCGGTGCGCGCCTGCAGATGGCGGGGCCGGCGCTGGCGCTGGTTTATCTGGTCTGCGGGATTTTCTCATTCTTTATTCTGCGCGCACTGGGCGAACTGGTTTTGCACCGCCCGTCCAGCGGCAGCTTCGTCTCCTATGCCCGTGAATTTCTCGGCGAGAAAGCCGCCTACGTCGCAGGCTGGATGTACTTCATCAACTGGGCGATGACCGGTATCGTCGATATCACCGCCGTCGCGCTGTATATGCATTACTGGGGCGCATTTGGTGATGTTCCGCAGTGGGTCTTTGCCCTCGGCGCGCTGGCGATTGTCGGCACCATGAACATGATCGGCGTGAAATGGTTTGCGGAGATGGAGTTCTGGTTTGCGCTGGTGAAAGTGCTGGCCATTGTACTCTTTCTGGTGGTCGGGACGATTTTCCTCGGCTCGGGTAAACCGCTGGACGGTAACGCCACCGGTTTTCATTTGATTACCGATAATGGCGGATTCTTCCCTCATGGCCTGCTGCCTGCACTGGTGCTGGTACAAGGAGTGGTCTTTGCTTTTGCTTCTATCGAACTGGTGGGAACTGCTGCTGGCGAGTGTAAAGACCCGCAGACGATGGTACCGAAAGCCATCAACAGCGTGATCTGGCGTATTGGCCTGTTCTACGTTGGCTCTGTGGTATTGCTGGTTCTGCTGTTGCCGTGGAACGCCTATCAGGCAGGACAAAGCCCGTTTGTGACTTTCTTCTCGAAGCTCGGCGTGCCTTACATTGGCAGCATGATGAACATTGTCGTGCTGACTGCCGCCCTCTCCAGCCTGAACTCCGGTCTCTATTGCACCGGGCGCATTTTGCGTTCGATGGCGATGGGCGGTTCTGCACCGAAATTCATGAGTAAGATGAGCCGTCAGCATGTGCCCTACGCGGGAATACTGGCGACGCTGGCGGTCTACGTTGTTGGGGTCTTTCTTAACTATCTGGTGCCGTCGCGGGTTTTCGAAATTGTCCTGAACTTTGCGTCACTGGGAATCATCGCCTCATGGGGCTTTATTGTGGTCTGCCAGTTGCGCCTGCGTCAGGCTATCAAACAAGGAAAAGCCGCTGACGTCAGCTTCAAATTGCCGGGTGCGCCTTTTACCTCGTGGTTGACGCTGCTGTTCCTGTTGAGCGTGCTGGTATTAATGGCGTTTGATTATCCGAACGGAACCTGGACCATTGCGTCCCTTCCGCTGATTGCCATTCTGCTGATCGCCGGCTGGTACGGCGTACGTAAACGCGTGGCGGAAATACACCGGACTGCGCCATAAACAACAAGGCCTGCTCTTTCGGGCAGGCCTTATCAAGATTACAACTTCGCGTATCTGCCGGATGACGGCTTCGCCTTACCCGGCCTACAACACCAGTCAGGCGTAGGCCTGATAAGCGAAGCGCCATCAGGCGGTAGTCCGCCCTCTGGCGTCTTACAGGGCGATACGAATCACATCATCCGGCTCAGTGGCTTCTTTCTCGCGAGTGGATTTCTGCTTCACGCTCACGTACAGCGTTTTGCCATCGGCAGACAGTGCCAGGCTGTTCGGGAAGGTTGGCGTATCAAACGTTTTCACCACTTTGTAACTCTTCGCGTCAATCACACTTACTTTACCCGCCTGACGGTGCGTGACGTAAGCTTCATTACGCGTTGGGTTAAACAGTACGGCCAGCGATTCTGGCGCAGCCACTTTCGCCAGCACGTTGCCGTTGCGGGTATCGACAACCAACACTTCCGCCGCTTTTGAATCGGTGACAAACGCGCGATGACCGGCGGTGTCGAGGCTCAGGTTAATAAAGAAGTGCTCTTTGCCGTCATCCAGGAGTTTTTTACGGCTGAGGATTTTATTGCTGGCGGTATCGATGGTAATGAATTCGCCATCGGCATTGGTGGTGTACAGACGTTTCGCCTGGCTGTCGATCGCCAGACCGGTGCTCATCTTACCGGTATTCTGGATAGTCTCTTTCAGTGCGATTTTTTCGCCATCCACCACCCAAATCACGCTCTCTTTACCGAGACCGCTGATGTAAACCGTGTTGCTGGCTTCATCGACAACCAGCTCACGCGGCTGCAGCGGACGCACCTCTTCTGAGCGCTTACGGGCATCGAGCACCAGACGCCCTTTCACTTCACTCGTTTTCGCATCAATGGCCGTTACCGCGCTGTTCACCGTGTTACCGAACCACAGGGTCTGGGTCGCGTTGTTGATGGTGGCACCAAACGGCTTGAGATCGTTATGAATCACCTGAGTGACGTCCAGCGTGACAGGATCAAGACGATAGACAATACCGCCCTTGTCCAGCTTGCGACTCTGCGAGGTCGCCAGCCACAGGGCGTTTTCCTGCTGGCTGAAGGCCATTTCGTAGGCGCCTTTGCCCACGCCTTTACGCAGCAGTTCTTCTGCCGCCTGAGCGCTGAATGAAGAAGCAACCAGCAGTGAACCTAACAGCAATGAACTCCGCAAACGCGGCGAGAACAGATGACGAAAATGCATGACGACTCCCTTTCATAAATAGCTATTTTGCTGCTTCACATCGCTTCAACGAGCAACATCCTGGTATTGCTCTTGTTTATAGATGGGAATGGTAATCATTATTCATGTGAATGTGGAGCATTTATTCGCATTCTGGCTACAATCTTCTTAATTTCTCCATAAATTTTTAACGCATCGTGCCGTTAAAATTTTCAAATATTTACATATCCATTAACATAGAACTCACATACCTCTGGGTACGTTCAATTTAACTGGCCTTTTTCATGAAGATTATTTCCGCACGACATACCGCAGTACCCGCACTTTTTCTCCCGCTCGTCTTTTCATCGCCGGTTATGGCAGATGAGGCTAGCAATGCTCAGACAATGATCGTCAGCGCATCGCCCCAGGCGATATCAGAACTGGATACCCCGGCAGCCGTCAGCGTCGTCGATGGCGAAGATATGCGTCTGGCCGCGCCGCGCATCAACCTGTCAGAATCGCTGACCCGCGTGCCGGGGCTTCAGGTGCAAAACCGGCAAAACTATGCACAGGATTTGCAAATTTCGCTGCGCGGATTCGGCTCCCGATCCACCTATGGGATCCGCGGCATCCGTCTGTATGTGGACGGCATTCCGGCGACGATGCCGGACGGCCAGGGGCAGACATCGAACATCGATCTCAGCAGCGTACAGAACGTTGAAGTACTGCGCGGTCCCTTCTCTGCGCTGTACGGTAATGCCTCCGGCGGGGTAATGTCTGTCACCACCCAAACCGGTCAACAGCCCCCGACGATAGAAGCCAGCAGCTATTACGGCAGTTTCGGGAGCTGGCGTTACGGGCTAAAAGCCACGGGCGCGATGGGTGATGGCACTCAGGCGGGCGATGTGGATTACACGGTCTCCACCACCCGTTTCACCACCCACGGTTATCGCGATCGCAGCGGCGCGCAGAAAAATCTGGCCAACGCAAAACTGGGGGGTTCGCATTGATGACGCCAGTAAGTTGAGTCTGATTTTCAATAGCGTCGACATTAAAGCCGACGATCCGGGCGGGCTTAGCGAAGCGGAATGGCGGGATCATCCGCGGCAATCTCCCCGCGCAGAGCAGTACAACACGCGTAAAACCATCAAGCAGACCCAGGCCGGATTGCGTTATGAGCACCAGATCAGTGCGCAGGATGACATGAGCGTGATGATGTACGCCGGAGAACGCGAAACCACGCAGTATCAGTCGATCCCTATGGCACCACAGCTTCGCCCCTCTCATGCCGGGGGGCGTGATCACCCTGCAGCGCCATTATCAGGGTATCGACAGTCGCTGGACGCATCGCGGTGAACTGGGCGTGCCCGTGACCTTCACCACCGGTTTGAACTACGAGAACATGAGCGAAAACCGCAAGGGCTATAACAACTATCGTCTGAACAACGGCGTGCCGGAGTACGGTCAGAAAGGCGATCTGCGTCGCGATGAACGTAATCTGATGTGGAACGTGGATCCCTATCTGCAAACCCAGTGGCAACTGACTGACCAGCTCTCGCTGGATGCCGGCGTACGCTACAGCTCGGTCTGGTTTGATTCCAACGATCATTACGTCACGCCGGGCAATGGCGATGACAGCGGTGACGCCAGCTACCATCAGTGGTTACCTGCCGGTTCGCTGAAATACGCCTTAACCGATGCGTGGAACATCTATCTCGCCGCGGGCCGGGGCTTTGAAACACCGACTATTAATGAGCTTTCCTACCGCGCTGACGGGCAAAGCGGGATGAATTTTGATCTCAAACCCTCGACCAACGATACGGTAGAGATCGGCAGTAAAACCCGGATTGGCGATGGATTACTGACGGCCGCCCTCTTCCAGACCGATACCGACAATGAACTGGTGGTCGATTCCAGCAGCGGCGGACGCACGACCTATAAAAACGCCGGGAAAACCCGTCGTCAGGGTGCGGAACTCGCCTGGGATCAACGCTTTGCCGGAAACTGGCGGTTCAACGCGTCGTGGACCTGGCTGGACGCCACTTACCGCAGTAACGTCTGTAACGATCAGAACTGCAACGGCAACCGGATGCCCGGCATCGCACGGAACATGGGATTCGCCTCGCTGGGTTACGTGCCTGATGATGGCTGGTACGCAGGAGCCGATGCGCGCTATATGGGTGATATCATGGCTGATGATGAGAACACCGCTAAAGCGCCGTCTTATACCGTCGTTGGCCTGAATACCGGCTATAAATTCATCGTCAGCAGTCTAACAGTGGACGTCTTTGGCCGTGTCGATAACCTGTTCGATAAGGAGTACGTCGGATCGGTCATCGTGAATGAATCGAATGGTCGCTACTACGAACCTGCACCAGGCCGAAACTATGGCGTGGGCGTCAATCTGGCCTGGCAGTTTGAGTAAGACAGATTATTAATGCCGATCGAGCGGGGATCCCCCCCGCTCTATTTAAGCCATGCTTAATTATTATATTGCTGTTTAATTATCGCTACATTTTTAGTGATCAGATCAATTAAACAATGGCGACTGGCGTCTTTATTTCCCGCCGCCATCGCCTTCAGCAATTCCTGATAATGCCCGACGTTGTGTTGATAAGCGTCATGCTTCGCCCGGTCATAGAGAAAATGCAGGCTCGGCCCCATGCGCACCCAAAGCTGTTCGATCATTTCGACCAGCGTGGGCATATTAGCAAACTGATAGATTTTGAAGCGCAACGCCCGGTTCGCCAGCAACCGATCCTCTACTGTACCGCTCTCGTGGGCCTGCTGATAGTCCGCCAGAAGCGCATGCAGAATCTCCATCCGTTCCGGCGTGATCTCGCCCGCCGCCATCATTACCGCCATGCCTTCCAGTTCGCAGCGGATGTGAATAATCTCACTCAAACGCGCCATCGGGATATCCGGAACCATAAACGCCTGCGCGGGCGCGATAGCCAGTGCACTCGCGGAGACCAGCCGTAGCAACGCTTCCCGAACCGGAGTGATACTGATCCCCAACTCCTGCGCGATATTTTTGGTGATAAGCCTGGCCCCGGGGCGTAACGCGCCAATGCTTAATTTGTCTTTTAATCCTCTCTCAACTTGTGTGGTCAAACTTATATGTTGCGTTTTTTCCATACCAGGCATTCTGTTTCTTCACCTCATAACATTGCCAATTGCAATTAAGCGAATACGCCTAATTGATTTAAATATCGCCTGGTTTAAAAATGTAAAATACAAAGAACGCAAATTTTCCCGCGTTTTATTAACAGCGCCGACGGGGTTATTCGTCGGTTACGCGGGTAATGACTCCAACTTATTGATAGTGTTTTATGTTCAGATAATGCCCGATGACTTTGTCATGCAGCTCCACCGATTTTGAGAACGACAGCGACTTCCGTCCCAGCCGTGCCAGGTGCTGCCTCAGATTCAGGTTATGCCGCTCAATTCGCTGCGTATATCGCTTGCTGATTACGTGCAGCTTTCCCTTCAGGCGGGATTCATACAGCGGCCAGCCATCCGTCATCCATATCACCACGTCAAAGGGTGACAGCAGGCTCATAAGACGCCCCAGCGTCGCCATAGTGCGTTCACCGAATACGTGCGCAACAACCGTCTTCCGGAGCCTGTCATACGCGTAAAACAGCCAGCGCTGGCGCGATTTAGCCCCGACATAGCCCCACTGTTCGTCCATTTCCGCGCAGACGATGACGTCACTGCCCGGCTGTATGCGCGAGGTTACCGACTGCGGCCTGAGTTTTTTAAGTGACGTAAAATCGTGTTGAGGCCAACGCCCATAATGCGGGCAGTTGCCCGGCATCCAACGCCATTCATGGCCATATCAATGATTTTCTGGTGCGTACCGGGTTGAGAAGCGGTGTAAGTGAACTGCAGTTGCCATGTTTTACGGCAGTGAGAGCAGAGATAGCGCTGATGTCCGGCGGTGCTTTTGCCGTTACGCACCACCCCGTCAGTAGCTGAACAGGAGGGACAGCTGATAGAAACAGAAGCCACTGGAGCACCTCAAAAACACCATCATACACTAAATCAGTAAGTTGGCAGCATCACCGGTTACGCGGTGATATATACCCTGAATAATTAAAGCTGGAATTTAGAATTTTGCCCATTTTTTATGGCGGCTTTCGCCGCCAGCTTTTGCTTATACGTCATCGGCGAGACGTATCACCACTTTACCAAAGTTTTTACCGGTCAGCAGGCCGATAAAGGTTTGCGGCGCGTTCTCCAGTCCATCGGTGATCTGCTCGCGGTAGTGGATTTTGCCCTCTTTCACCCAGCGCCCCATTTCTTGCTGGAACTCGTGAATGCGGTGTCCGTAGTCCTGGCCGATGATAAACCCTTGCATCCGGATCCGTTTTTTCAGCAGGGTCGCCATCAGTAATGGCAGCCTGTCGGGACCCGCCGGCAAGTCTGTCGCGTTATAACCGCTGACCAGACCACAAAGCGGGATCCGCGCCGAGGTGTTCAGTAGCGGTAGTACGGCATCAAACACTTTCCCGCCCACGTTTTCATAGTAGACGTCAATGCCTTGCGGACAGGCTTTCGCCAGTTGTTCGGCAAAGTCGCTGGCATGGTGATCCAGACAAACATCGAAGCCCAGCACGTCGGTGGCATGACGGCATTTTTCCGCACCGCCCGCAACGCCCACCACGCGACACCCCTTCAGTTTGCCAATTTGCCCAACCGTTGCGCCCACTGGCCCCGTTGCGGCCGCCACCACCAGCGTCTCGCCCTCTTTTGGCTGACCGATGTCCAGCAAACCCATATAGGCGGTGAATCCTGGCATCCCCAGTACGCCGAGCGCCCACGACGGATTTTCAGGATTTTCTCCGAGCTTCACCAGCCCCGTGCCGTCGGAAATATCGTAATCCTGCCAGCCGCTGTAACTCAGCACCCATTCACCCGGTTTATAATCAGGATGATTTGACGCCACCACACGGCTGACGGTGCCGCCCACCATCACCCCGCCAATCTCAACCGGCGGCGAATATGACGGTTCATCACTCATGCGTCCGCGCATATAGGGGTCGAGCGACAGATAAAGGGTGCGCAGTAACACCTGACCTTCCCCAGGGGTGGCGACATCGTCTTCTTCCAGACGGAAATTATCCACTACCGGTGCGCCATGGGGCCGGGATGTTAACACCCAGCGACGGTTACGGTCTGTTTGTTGAGCCATGATGTTCTCCTCTGCTTTTGGCATGAATCCATCAATAGTAGCAGGCCGCGGCGGTCATTAGCTTCCGGCCAGGTTTAAGCGCACAACGAGGTAAACGCAAGGTTGCGTCGTTTCATTGATAAAACGACAGTCATTCGGCGGCCCCAGTTCCAGGCAATCTCCCGCCTTCATCTCGTGGCGCGTATCACCTTCAACGAATACCAGTTCGCCCTGTTGCAGCCAGATCAATTGCCGGGCCTGCACATACGATGAGGCAGGCATCGGGATATTGCTGCCTGCCGGCAATTCAATCTGCACCAGATCGATTGGCAGATCGCTGCGCGGTGAAACATGGCGACGCAGATAGTGAGTTTGCGGATCATGCCAGACGGGCTGATCGGCGAAGCGGGACAGCTTACCCTCCTGCATTTCAGCGCGGGCAATCAGCGTGGACATACTGATGCCAAATGCCCCTGATAATCTGCCGAGCAGCGTCGCCGTTGGGCTGCTCTCTGCGCGTTCGATTTTGTGGATCATCGCGCGCGACACGCCCGCCCGCTCCGCCAGTTCGGTGAGCGACCAGCCACGGGATTCGCGTTCAATGCGAATTCTTGCACTGATCCGTTGATTTATGCTGTCTTCAATAGTATTCATATCGTAATACTATAGTGTACACCGCCTGAGGTTCAACATGTCTATTCGATTCGCCAGCAAAGAGGACTGCGCCGCCATCGCAGAGATCTATAACCATGCGGTGCTGCATACGGCGGCCATCTGGAACGACCAGACGGTCGATACCGATAACCGCATCGCATGGTATGAGGCGCGACAGGCGCTGGGTTATCCGGTACTGGTGAGCGTGGAAGGTGACGTTGTCACGGGCTATGCCTCTTTTGGCGACTGGCGCAACTTTGATGGCTTTCGCCATACGGTCGAACATTCGGTGTATGTCCATCCGGATCATCAGGGGAAAGGTCTGGGACGACAGTTACTCAGCCGGTTAATTGAAGAAGCTCGCCGCTGTGGTAAACATGTAATGGTTGCCGGTATCGAATCGCAGAACCACGCCTCATTGCATTTACATGAAACGCTCGGGTTTCACACCACTGCACAGATGCCGCAGGTTGGAACCAAGTTTGGCCGCTGGCTGGATTTGACCTTTATGCAGCTACAGCTTGACGATCGCAATGAACCGGATGCACGCGGATGAACCAGTCACTCACCCTCGCCTTTTTGATCGCCGCCGGTATCGGTCTGGTGGTGCAAAACACCCTGATGGTTCGCATTACGCAAACTTCATCGACCATCCTGATCGCCATGTTGCTGAACTCGCTGGTCGGGATTGTCCTGTTTGTCAGTATTCTTTGGTTCAAACAGGGAATGGCGGGATTTGGTGAACTCGTTGCCAGCGTGCGCTGGTGGACGCTGATTCCGGGTCTGCTGGGCTCGTTTTTCGTCTTTGCCAGCATCAGCGGCTATCAACATGTCGGTGCGGCAACAACAATTGCGGTACTGGTCGCCAGTCAGCTCATTGGCGGTCTCGCGCTGGATATTTTGCGCAGTCATGGTGTGCCGCTCAGAGCCCTCATCGGCCCGGTTTGCGGCGCAGTGATGCTGGTGGTCGGCGCCTGGCTGGTGGCCAGACGCCAGTTTTGAACGCCTGATGGCGCTACGCTTATCAGGCCTACACACCCCCATACCCGTAGGCCGGATAAGCATAGCGTCATCCGACACATCACTTCCCCGTAGGCCGGATAAGCATAGCGTCATCCGGCACATCACTTCCCCGTAGGCCGGATAAGCGCAGCGTCATCCGGCACACTGCACCAAAATTAAAGGATCGTGCCGCCTTTTGTGAGTTGTTCTCGACGCGCTTCCATATCTTCCTTATGCTGACGACCGTGATGCGCGATAGCCGTTCTTAAGCGCTGCTGCTGCGTGTAGCGGTCTTCACGGCTTAGCTGCGCATCATCGCTCAGGGCGACCAGCAGCTCGTTCATATGGGTGATGACGCCCTCATCAATAGCGGCATCGACACGGGCGCTGACCTCATCCAGGTGCGACATAAAAACTCCTTAATTCAGTTTTGCTTTTGAAAAATCACTGCCCATCAGGCTGACGCTGTAACCGGTCACGTTGCTGCGCGTGGCGTAAAACGTTTTGCCATTGGCGAGAGCGATCCACGGCGCCTGTTGATAATAGATCTCCTGCGCCTGCTGGTAGAGTTTCACACGCTCTTCCGGTTTACTGACCAGCTTCGCTTTCTGGACCAGTGAATCATACTCTTTATCACACCAGCGTGCGGCATTCGATCCGGTTTTGATGCTGTTGCAACCCAGCAGGACATCCGCGAAGTTGTCCGGATCGCCGTTATCCGACATCCAGCCAAACAGCGCACTGTCATGTTCACCTTTACGCATCCCGGAAAGGTATTCGCCCCACTCGTAAGAGACAATCTTCGCCTTAACGCCCACTTTTGCCCAGTCGCTTTGGATCATCTCGGCAATGCGTCGCGAGTTGGGGTTATACGGACGCTGTACCGGCATCGACCAGAGGGTGACTTCAAACCCATTTTCCTGCCCGGCCTGTTTCAGCAGTTCTTTCGCTTTCTCCGGGTCGTAGGCGTAATCCTTCAGCTCCGGATTAAAACCCATCATATTCGGCGGGATCGGGGATTTCGCGACTTTCGCCGAATCGAGGAAAACAGCCTTCACAATGGCCTGTTTATCGGTGGCGTAGTTCAGCGCCTGACGAACCAGCACGTTATCAAAGGGTTTTTTCTCTGTATTGAAGGCCAGATAGCCCACGTTGAGCGCCTCAACGGCATGCAGCGTCAGGTCTTTGTTCTTCTTGATCTCGTCAAACTGCACCGGCGACGGCGCCGGGATAATCTGGCATTCATTGGTTTGCAGTTTCGCCATCCGCGTCTGCACGTTAGGCGTGATGGCGAAGATCAGATGCTTTGTCGGCACCTCGCCATCCCAGTAATTCGGGTTTGCCAGATAGCGAATTTGCGAATCCTGCTTGTACTGCTGCAGAACGTACGGCCCGGTGCCAATCGGCCAGTTATCGACGTTTTCCGGCGTGCCTTTTTTCAGCATCGCGTCGGCGTATTCCGCAGAGAGAATCGAGGCAAAATCCATTCCCCAGTCGGCGAGAAATGCCGCGTTTGGCTCGCTCAGCACAAACTGTACGTGGTAATCATCGACCTTTTTCACCTCTTTAATCAGCTTATCGAAACCCACGTCGTTGAAATACTCATAGCTGCCCTGCGACACATTGTGGTACGGATGCGTGGCCTCTTTCTGGCGTAATACCGAGAAAATGACGTCATCGGCGTTAAAGTCGCGGGTCGGCTTGAAGAACTTGTTACTGTTGAACTTCACGCCCTGACGCAGCGTAAAGGTGTAGGTTTTGCCATCCTCTGAAATGGTCCAGTCCGTCGCCAGCGACGGCACCGGCGTGTTTTTTACCGGGTCGAAATTGATCAACCGGTTGTACAGCACCTGGGAGCTGGCGACAAACGACGGGCCTGAGCTGGCAATTTGCGGGTTAAAAGATTCGGGTGAGGCTTCCGAGCAATAGACAAGGGTGTCGCTATTGGCCGCAAGCGCTGCCCCGGTTGGTAACACCGCACTGAGCGCCAGTGCAAGCAGCGTTTTCCTTGTGGACATGATATGAACCTTCTTCGTTATTATTGAGGGGGGTTATAGGAGCATAGATGAAGCAAACGGTTAAATAACAAATCCGTCTCAGGTTATGCGAATCCGCGCGTTTTTGTTGGATCTTTCGCCACAGAATTTACGTTAAGTCTTTTCGAAAACGTCAACGCCTCTATGCCCTGAAAATTCACTCCTTTTTGCCTCTCTTCCACCGTTTGCCTGAGCCACTAACCCGTAAAGTAGATGGGTGAAAAAGTCTTAGGGACCTTATCGTGGCAAAAACACTCTTGCGCAGCGGCAATCTGGATGATTATCAGGCCGTCGGCGGTGGCGGCCAGGCCGTCTTTGATTCAGCACTACAAATTCGTGAAACGCTCCGCCTGCGTAAACAGCAGGCAATGGTGGATAGTCTCGCCATTCCCCAGCTTAACGACAGCGGCGATCGCGTTGACTGGTATTCTCCCGTTGAAGGGGATGCCATCGCGTGGAAAAACGCCGATGAGGAGACGCGCTTTCGCGCCCTGCGCTACCTCAGTGCGACCCTGGAAAGCGCCGCCGCCCTGAGCCGCAAAAGTCTGCAATCCGGCAAAACGTCACTGCAACTGTTTGGTTCTCTGCTGGAAAAAGCCATTCAGTTCCCTGGGGAGAATCACGTCTTCCTCGTCGATGGAAAACCGGTCATCACCTTCTGGGGATTTATCCATCTTAATGAGAACATCCGCGAAGATGTGCTTGAGTGCCTGCGCATCCAGCAAGAACCTGAACCGCAAATTCTCATTTCGCCAGAACCTTTAGAAGAGCCGGTTCCTGAAGTGACGTTTGCCCAGGCAGATGAACCGCTGCTCTCCACGCCGGTCGCGCCGATCGGCGAGCCAGAACCCGTGATGCCACCGCAGCCGGTTCCCGTTATCACTGAAGAAAAAGTAACGCCTGCTCCGGCCAAACCGCCACGTCGCCTGCCGTTGTGGACTCTGCCCGTCGCTGCTGTCATCGTCGCCGCCATTGCCGCGCCGCTGCTGTGGAACTCACACACGCCAGCCATCGCAACGGAAGTCGTCAGCGCACCGCAACCGGATATGGCGCCTCTGCCAGCGCTGACTGTCGCGCTGCCGCTGCATCAGGCAGAGATCATTGCGCCAGTGAAAAAAGAGAAACCGGCCGATGAGCCGGTGGTGATTGCCGCGATCCCGAAAGACGCGCTGGTGATGGATGCAAATCAGATGAAAGCCGGCACCACGCGCTTTCTCAACGGCAACTGGCGCGTCATGGTCGACGTGAAAGATCCCGTCACCGGCAAAGCGCCCTCTCTGCGTTACCAGATTCAGAACAATAAAGGCACGGCGCGCGTGGTTCACGGCGATAACATCGTCTGCCGCGCGGAGCTCTTCTCAGGACTGCATCAGAGCGGGGAATTAATGATTAAGAGTCGCGGCAATGCGCGCTGCACCGATGGTTCGCGTTATCCGATGCCGGAAATCACCTGTAAAGCCGGGGTCAATGATGTCGCGGTTTGTACCGCCCGCTTTGATGCGAAAGCCGCGATCCCGTTGACGTTCAAGAAGACAGGGGCCTGATTTTATGCTGGTAAATCTGTGTGATTACAAACAGAGCGTCACGCTCATCGCAAACAGTGGCGTGCAGTTTCTCGACTTTGGGCTGACGCCGCAGGAATCCGCACATCACGGTCGCTTTGTGCGTAAAACGGCCAACGGCCCCCCTGCTGCGCCTGGATTACGATCTGGCAAACGATCGCTATACGCTGCCTGCGCGACCGGGTTCGCAACCCGAAGTGGTGAAGCCGGAAAGCACGCAAACGCTGCATTACTCGTTGGATGTCCTCGACGGCATCTGGCTGCCGTTGCCATTCCTGCGTTTTAATCCGCCACGCACCTTCGTAGAAGGCCCGGACAACTGGGCGCGCGTTCAGGTGCGTAAACTGGCGGAACCCGACAGCGCGGGCAACACCCACCGGGTCACTCTCGCGCTCGATAGTCAGTTAAGCGAAAATACGCCCGCCGCACTTGCACCCGGCGAAAACGATCTGCTGAACGGCACCCGTTTTGCCCTGGCCTGGCGTGATCATGAGATCGCCGATTTTCTCGATCAGACCTGGATTGATGGCTGGCTACGCGAAGTATTTCTCAACCATGTCAGCCAGCAGGAAAACCGGACAGAGCAGGCCATCAGCCAGGCGCTGCGCAACTTTGAATACCAGGCGCACTGGCTGAATCTGCTGGCGCTACTGGGTGAACAGCTTGCGGTGCCGGAAGTGAAACTGGTCACCCACACGCTGAGCACCCCGGCGATTCCGGTCGATTTGATTCTGGATGTCGGTAACACCCATACCTGCGGCGTTTTGATTGAAGATCACGGTGACGCCAATGATGGACTGCGTCAGACGGCAGAACTGCAGGTCCGTTCACTCAGCGAACCGCAGTATCTCAACGACCCTCTGTTCACCAGTCGTCTGGAATTTTCAGAAGCCCGGTTTGGTAAACAGCACTTTTCCGTCGAAAGCGGCCGCGAAGATGCGTTTATCTGGCCGTCGATTGTGCGGGTCGGCGACGAAGCGCGTAAGCTGGCAATGCAACGCACAGGAACGGACGGCAACAGTGGAATTTCCAGTCCGCGCCGCTATCTGTGGGATGAAACCCCCCGTGCTGCATGACTGGCGTTTCAGCCAGATGAACAGCAAAACCCAGCGCGAACCGCTCGCTACCGCCTTTCCGTTGATGAATCTGATGAACGACGATGGTCAGCCGCTCTACTCGCTGCCGCAGGATGACCGTCTGCCGGTCTTTTCACCTCAGTACAGCCGCAGTACGCTGATGACCCACATGCTGTGCGAGATCCTCGCGCAGGCGCTGGGGCAAATCAACAGCGTCGCGACCCGCCTGCGTCTGGGTTTTCCGGCGTCGCCTCGCCAGTTACGCTCATTGATCCTCACGCTGCCCTCGGCGATGCCGAAACAGGAGCGTGAGATCTTCCGTCTGCGCATGTTCGAAGCCATCGCGATTGTCTGGAAAGCGATGGGATGGCACCCGCAGGACGAGGATTTCAGCACCCGCAAGCAGCAGGAAAAAAGCGTCGTCCCGGTGCCAGAAATTCAGATGGAGTGGGACGAAGCCAGTTGTGGTCAACTGGTCTGGCTGTACAACGAAGCCATTTCCCATTACGCCGGGCGCAGTGAAGCGTTCTTCAACGCCCTTGCCCGTCCGGATCGCCTGCCCGAACCAGGCGAAACCAAAGGCCGGGCGCTACGCGTGGCATCGATCGATATCGGTGGCGGCACCACCGATATGGCGATTGTCCACTATCAACTGGATGATGGGGTTGGGGCGAATGTGAAAATTACGCCGCACCTGTTGTTCCGCGAGGGCTTTAAGGTTGCAGGCGACGATTTGCTGCTGGACGTGATCCAGAAATGCATTTTACCGGCCCTGCAAACCCGACTGCAGCAGGCGGGTGTCACCGATGCCGCCGCCCTGCTCGCTACGCTGTTTGGCGATTCCGGGCGCATCGATACTCAGGCCGTTTTGCGCCAACAAACGGCGCTACAGCTCTTTATGCCACTCGGTCACGCGGTACTTTCTGCCTGGGAGAAGAGCGACGTTACCGATCCGCTAGCCGGGCTGCATGCCACCTTTGGCGATCTGCTGGACCATCGTCCGACCCGCAACGTGCTCAATTACATTCAACAGGCGATTGATCACGCCCTGCCGTCGGGTTCGCCGACGTTTGATCTCTTTAGCGTCCCGTTACAGGTACAGTTCAGCCAGTTGCAGGAGGCGATGCTGGCAGGTCAGTTTACCCTGACCTCCCCGCTGCACGCGGTCTGCGAAGCCATTTCGCATTATTGTTGTGATGTGCTGTTGGTCACTGGCAGGCCGACCTGTATCCCGGCGGTTCAGGCGCTGATCCGCCATCTGCAGCCCGTTCCGGTCAACCGGATGGTGTGGATGGATAACTACCGCGTCCATGAATGGTATCCGTTCAGCCAGCAGGGGCGCATTGGCAATCCGAAATCCACCGCCGCCGTCGGCGCAATGCTCTGCAGCCTTGCGCTGGATCTGCGCCTGCCGCGCTTTAACTTTAAAGCCGCTGATATTGGCGCCTACTCGACCGTGCGTTACCTCGGCGTACTCGACAATACGGTGAATACGTTGCGTGAGGAAAACGTCTGGTATCAGGATATCGATCTTGATAAACCCGGCGCGAAGCTCGACACCCGCGTGCACTTTCCGCTGCGCGGTAACGTCACGCTCGGTTTCCGCCAGTTGGCGAACAGTCGCTGGCCCGCAACGCCGCTGTATACACTGAGCATTAACTCCGCCGATCTGGCGAAGAATATCGCCGGTGACGGCGTGTTAAATGTGCGTCTGCAACTGCGCGGCGGCAATAAAGAGACGGGCCCCGAGTCGTTTGTGCTGAGCGATGCCTGGCTACAGGACGGCACGCCGGTAGCGGCAAATGCCCTGACCTTAAAATTAAATACCCTGGCTGACCGTCGACACAGCGGTAGCCATTACTGGATTGACAGCGGGAGCGTGTACCTGAAATGAACAAGATGTTGAATACCACTCAGGCCGCGATCGCGTGGGTTAACCGCACCCGTCAGCACGCCGTCACGCTGGATGACGAGGCGGATGCGCTGCTGGCCCAACTCAACGGCGCGGCGGCCACGGAATCCGCCCTCAACGCCGCCCGGCATGAGCGCGCCAGTATCGGGCTTTACGGCTACTCGCAGGCGGCAAAGGCGCACCTCCTCGCCGCGCTGTGCAGCAGCGGCAACGGTAAGGTCAATGTCATGACCCCGGATCGCAGCTTCGATTATTTCAGTCATCTCAACCCCGGACACGCGCCGACCAACATGGCGCTACGCTTTACGCGCCAGCAAAACCTGTCGGATGACGAATGGCCGTTGCACCTGCGGCTGGTGACAGAAGCGGAACTGGTACAGATATTCATCGTCCAGGCCTGTGCCCAGCCGGAATATCGACCAGTGGAAAAGGCCATTATTGAATCGCGTATAGAAAAGTGGCAGTCATTGCGTCAGTTACATCCGGTTCAGGGCGTGACGGCGCAGGAAGTCGCCACCATTGCCCGCTTCTGGCAGCGCTGTATTCCCGTGTCGCAACAGCAGATTGATGATGCGCTATGGCATCAGTTTGCCCTGCTGCTGCCGACGGTTGATCTCTCAACCCGAGCCAGCGCCTGGTCGCTGCTGTGGGGCGAACAGCCAGAGCTGACGCAACAGTGGCTGAAACTGGCGCAGGTGCTGCAACAGACCGGTCATGCCAGCGAAGTGGCCGCGCCGCTGAGTCTGCTTGTCGATCAGTTTGGCCTACCGTCCGAGAGTTTTATCACCCAGGATTTTCTGAACTCTCAGGAGGCCCAAAGCGATGTGGTCGTTCATCCCGTAGTGGATGAGAAATGGCTTAACGCCGTCAGTCTGGCCCAGGAATCGCTGGCACTGTTGACCCGGGAACTGGTACTGAACGTTGAAGATGGCGTACTGGATGATGTCGATCTGCTGGATATTCCACTCGCGCCGCTCAGCCATCCGCAACCGCTCTGGCAGGCTAAACTCGGCTGGTTGCTGGAGCATTACCGCCAGCAGTTACAGCCCGATGTGCTGGTCGTCTGCAACGCCACGGCCACCCGCACGCAAACCCCATCAACAGCGAGGACGTTACTCAACTGGGTGCACGATACGCAGCCGACGCGCGAGACCGCGTTGCCCGGTGTGGTGTGGGCGATCACGCCGCAGGATGCGCGCTTTACGACACAACAGAATCTGGACGAAGCGGTCCAGCATCTGATGGGAAAACCGGGCCAACACTGGGGCACGCTACAAGCGCTGGATAAACACAGCCTGCAACGGCTGATCGAGTGGCTGTCGCAAGCCACTTGCGCCCCTCAACGCCAGGCGCGTTTGCAGGCGCTGAGCGAGCAGCATCAGCAGCGTGTGCGTGAACTGATGCTGACGCAACCTGACGAAGCGCTCAGTGCGGAAACGGTGGTTCGCCAGCTACAGCAGCAGGCAGCGCATCACGGCGATCTGCTCGATGGCCTGTTACCGGCGGTACAACAATTTGAAACCCTGCTCCGCGTCCAGCAACCGCGTGAAGAACAGGTCAGCGGTTTGTTTAATGATGCCATTGACCTTTTCGCTGATGTCCGTGACGCCCCGCAACAGGCAGAGAACAAAGAGACGGGTTATCAGGCGCACCGTATGTGGCTTAACCATATTCGCCAGTGGAGCCGCGATGACCGTCAGGCACCGCGTTTAGGGTTGACGCCCGCCGCGCTGCGTCAGGTCGTCGACATTCTGGCGATCGCCAGCTACCGACTGCAACTGCCGCAGCAACTGCAACAGATAGTGCAGCGTGAAGACGTTTGCGGCGCCCAGCTACACGCCTGTATCGCCAACTTTATCGCCTGGCTGGGCTATGCCGGGGTGGCTGAGGCGGAAAGGCCCGCCAGTCGTATCGCGAAAGGGACGGCGATTTTCAGTGCGGTCAAACGCCAGCCGATGGCGCGACTGACGCAACTGGAAGAGCAACCGGTGCACGCCGCCAGCCGCTATGTTTATGACTGGCTGGTCGCGCTATATACGCGGGCAACGGAAAACAAGGGCTATCAGCATCCGCAGGCTGTGACTGAAGCAGACCGGAAGGCGCTGATGGCTTTGCTGACGGCTTAGAACAGCGAAAACAGCAGCGCGACCGGAAAACTCATCGGCCAGGTAGCCCCGACCAAAAAAAGCGCTCAGAAAGCGGATACGTTTTTTATCATGCGAGAGAAACCAGGTGATCAGAAAGGCAATCGCGGCCATCACCGCATAGAACATCAGCATTTTTTGGTACAAAGACATGTCAGGGCATCCGGCCAGAAGAATAAAACGCGCGCAATATGCTCCATTTTTTGACGCACATCAAGTTTTATCCCTTTCGGTCAACCATTTTGTCCTTTTTTTATGACCGCTTACGTTAAGTCCATACTCTGGACTATTGCGGATCACGAAACACCAGACTATATACAAAGGGGCACTTACACAGGGTGGCAAAAATGAATGTTTCCAGTAGAACCGTGGTGTTGATAAACCTCTTTGCTGCTGTCGGTCTCTTTGCTCTGATTTCGTTGAAATTTGGCTGGTTTGTTTAAACTTTGCATACCTGCGGCGCAGACAGGCAGAGAGAATATTTCTCTCTGCCTTCAGCTGACGATCTTCCCACTTCTCTCGTAAGGCGTAAATTACCCTTAATGTTTAACCATAACGTGGCGGACCACGGTGTAGTCCTCCAGTCCATATAGCGACATGTCTTTCCCATAACCGGACAATTTCTGCCCGCCGTGTGGCATTTCGCTCACCAGCATAAAATGGGTATTGACCCAGGTGCAGCCATACTGCAAACGCGCACTGACCCGATGCGCGCGCCCGACGTCACGCGTCCAGACCGACGAGGCGAGACCATATTGCGAATCATTGGCCCACTCCAGCACTTGCTCCTCATCCTCGAAGAGCGTCACACTAACTACCGGGCCAAACACTTCTCGCTGAACAATCGCATCCTCCTGTTTAGCCCCTGCCAGTAGCGTCGGGGCAAAGTAATAGCCCGGCCCTTCAATTTTTTTGCCACCCGTGACCACATTGATATGCCCCAGCGCTTTGGCCTCCTCAACGGCTCTCGTGACACGCTCCAGATGAGCAAGCGAACTCAGAGGGCCCAGTTCTGTCGATTCCTCCTCCGGCGCGCCGGTCTTCAGGCTGGCGACGGCGGCGCCCAGTTTCTCAACCAGCGTGTCGTAAATGCCCTTCTGTGCGTAAATGCGACAGGCCGCGGTACAGTCCTGACCGGCATTGTAAAACCCGAAGGTGCGCACGCCCTCCACCACCGCATCCACATCGGCATCATCAAACACAATTACCGGCGCTTTACCGCCCAGTTCCATATGCGTGCGCTTAATTGACGGCGCAGTATGGCTGATAATGTGCTCACCGGTAGCGATAGAGCCGGTTAACGAGACCATACGTACCTTCTTGTGCCCGGTCAGCGGATCGCCGACCGTTTTGCCCCTGCCGAACAGCACGTTAAGTACGCCTGGCGGAAAAATATCTTTAGCGTATTCCGCCAGCTTCAGCGCGGTTAACGGCGTGATTTCCGAAGGCTTGATCACCACGCAGTTACCGGCCGCCAGCGCGGGGGCCAGTTTCCACGCCGCCATCATCAGCGGATAGTTCCACGGCGCAATGGAAGCCACCACGCCAACCGGGTCGCGGCGAATCATCGAGGTATGGCCCTCCAGATATTCCCCCGCCGCCAGCCCGTTCAGACAGCGGGCGGCTCCGGCGAAAAAGCGAAACACATCGACAATCGCCGGGATCTCATCATTGAGCGCACAATGCAGCGGTTTACCACAGTTGCGCGATTCCAGTTCGGCAAACTCATGCGCATTCTGCTCAATAACATCCGCCAGCTTCAGCAGCAGTTCACTGCGCACTTTCGGGGTTGTCTTTCCCCATTCGCTAAACGCACGATCGGCGGCGAGGACAGCCGTATCCACCTGAGTGGGAGACGCTTCTGCAATTTCCAGCAGCACCTCACCGGTAGCAGGATTATAGACAGGCTGCTTTTCACCTTCACCGTTGACCAGCTCGCCGTTAATCAGTAATTGATGTTGCATAGCATTTTCCCATATCGTTGATTATTTAGCGTTTCCGGCGACGTTGTCGCCTTCACGCGTAAGCCACCAGGCCCCCAGAATCGGAATCGTTGTAACCAGCATGACCAGCAGTGCCACCACGTTCGTCACCGGCACGTCGCGAGGTCGCCCTAACTGGTTGAGCAACCACAGCGGCAGTGTTCTCTCATGACCGGCAGTAAAGGTTGTGACGATGATTTCATCAAACGACAGCGCGAACGCCAGCATTCCCCCCCGCCAGCAGCGCCGAGCCCAGATTCGGCAGCACGACATAGCGGAAGGTTTGCCAGCCATTCGCGCCAAGATCCATAGAAGCCTCCACCAGGCTCCATGCAGTACGACGAAAGCGGGCTATTACGTTGTTAAACACCACCACCACGCAGAACGTCGCGTGACCGACGACAATGGTGAAAAAACCCGGTTCGAGATTAACCGTCTTAAAGGCGGTCAGTAGCGCCAGACCGGTGACAATCCCCGGCAGCGCGATCGGCAGCAGCAGCAACAACGAGATGGCGTTTTTGCCGAAGAAATCACGTCGCCAGAGTGCGGCGGCCGCCAGCGTGCCAAGCACCAGCGCAATTGCCGTCGACAACGCGGCAATTTTTAGTGACAACGTCACGGCATCGAGAATATCGCTACGCTGAGCCGCCACGCTGAACCAGCGTAGCGTCAGCCCTTGCGGCGGAAAGCTAAAGGCCGCGTCCTCGGTATTAAACGCATACGCGGCAATGATCAGTATCGGGAAGTGCAGGAATATCACCCCGCCCCAGGCCGCCAGTTTGAGGAAAAACGGTGCGCGCTCAGAGTGCATCGAACGCTCCCAGACGTTTCACGAACGCCAGATAAAGGGCTATCAGCACGATCGGTACCAGCGTAAACGCCGCCGCCATTGGCATGTTGCCAATCGCCCCCCTGCTGCGAATAGACCATGTTGCCGATGAAATAACCCGGCGGCCCCACCAGCTGCGGCACGATGAAATCCCCCAGCGTCAGGGAAAAAGTGAAGATCGAACCGGCGGCGATTCCGGGGATCGCCAGCGGCAGAACCACATAACGGAAGGTCTGACGCGGACGCGCCCCCAGATCGGCGGACGCCTGTAACAGCGACGGCGGCAAGCGTTCCAGCGCGGCCTGAACCGGTAGGATCATAAACGGCAGCCAGATGTAGACGAATACCATAAAGCGCCCCAGCCCCGACGTCGAAAGCGTGTTGCCCCCCGATAGCCGGCATTGTCAGCAGGCTGGTCAGCAGCGGTTCCAGGCCAAGATGGGTCAGAAACCACTGCGCCACACCATCTTTTGCCAGCAGCAGCGTCCAGGCATAGGCTTTGACGATATAGCTCGCCCACATCGGCAGCATGACCGCAATGTAGAAAAACGCTTTCATCTTGCCGCGGGTATAACGTGCCATGTACCACGCCATCGGAAACGCCAGAATGGCGCTGGCGATTGTCACCGCAATCGCCATCGTCAGCGTACGTAAAATGATGTCGTAATTGGCGGGATTAAACAGCGCGCGCAGATTGGCGAGCGTCAGGTCCGGTGTCACCGACATCGTGAAGTCGTCAAAGGTGTAAAATCCCTGCCACAGCAGCGTCAGTAGCGAACCGAAGTAGACAATACCAAACCACATCAGTGGGCCGAGCAGCAATAAAAACAGCCCCAGCCCGGGATGACGCCAGAAAAAACCGGTGAGTTGACTCAGACCGCCGGGCCGGGAAGGCGTAGAGAGCACGTTCATTGCCATTCACCTCTCCTTAATCAGCGGAACCATGACCTCTCGCGGCCAGGACACCATCACCGGCTGACCGGGCGCGAGCGTGGTTGCAAACGGTTCTCCCGTGAGATTGGGCTGACTGAGCAGCAGCTTTTCTCCGCCGACAAGTTTTAGCTCAAAACGGGTGGCCGCCCCCCCTGATACTGCACCGCCTGAATCACCCCTTGCGTCTGGATCTCTCCGGGCACATTAAGCCGGATATGCTCCGGGCGCAGTGAGAAGCTGCCCGTCATCCCACAGACGTTTGCGGCCATCGCCGGGTCAAAGACGTTTGATGTTCCCACAAACCCCGCAACAAACGGCGTACGCGGTCGCATGTATAACTCACGCGGGGAATCCACCTGTTCAATGCGTCCGTTGTTAAACACCGCCACCCGATCGGACATCGACAGCGCTTCCCCCCTGATCGTGCGTCACAAAGATAAAGGTGATCCCCAGCGACTGCTGGAGCTTTTTCAACTCCAGTTGCATCTGCTCGCGCAGCTTCAGATCCAGTGCGCCGAGGGGCTCATCCAGCAGCAACACGCGCGGTTCGTTGACCAGCGCCCGGGCGATCGCTACCCGCTGCCGTTGACCGCCGGAAAGTTGTGACGGCTTGCGCTCAAAGACAAACCCCAGCGCCACTTTCTCCAGCGCTTCGCGGGCCCGGGCATGGCGCTGTTTTTTATCAACACCTTTGACCATAAGGCCATAGGCGACATTGTCGAGAATCGACATGTGCGGAAACAGCGCGTAATCCTGGAACACGGTATTCACATCCCGCTCCCAGGGCGGCAAGTCACTGGCAGGCTTGCCAAAGATGGCTATCGAACCGCCGGAAAGCTGTTCGAATCCGGCAATCAGGCGCAGACAGGTGGTTTTGCCGGAGCCGGATGGCCCCAGCATAGAGAAAAATTCACCGTCTTTTATCGCAATACTGACGCCATCGACCGCCCGCACGTCACCGTACAGGCGCGAGACGTTGTCAAACTCCACTGCGTACGTCATAAATTACCCCAGTGACGTTAACGACCGCCCATGATGGCGATGTAATCCTGCGTCCAACGGCTGTACGGCACGAATTTACCGCCTTGTGCGACAGGCGTTTTCCAGAAGGCAATTTTGTCAAAATAACGGTAGCCATTGGTTTCGCAGCCTTTCTCGCCCAGCAGCGTACTGGCTTTACAGCCTTCGGTAACCACCGGCAACGATCCAAACCAGGCGGCAACATCGCCCTGTACTTTTGGCGTCAGCGACCAGTTCATCCACTTGTAGGCGCAAACCGGGTGTTTGGCGTCGCTGTGCAACATGGTGGTATCAGCCCAGCCGGTGACGCCCTCTTTCGGGAACACGGTGCCAATGTGTTGACCTTCACCTTTCAGCGCGTTCGCCTGATACGGCCAGGCACTGGAAGCTACGACGCCCTCATTTTTGAAATCGCTCATTTGCACCGTGGTGTCGTGCCAGTAGCGGTGAATCAACGGTTGCTGTGCGCGCAGCACTTTCAACACTGCCTGGTACTGTTCTTCAGTGAGTTGATACGGGTCCGAAATCCCCAGTTGCGGCTGGGTGGCTTTCACGAACAGCGCCGCATCGGCAATGTAAATCGGTCCGTCATAGGCCTGAACGCGCCCTTTGTTGGTTTTACCGTCCGGAAGGTTTTGTTCAACGAACACCACGTTCCAGCTATCTGGTGGCGTAGGGAAAGTTTGCGTGTTGTACATCAGCAGGTTCGGTCCCCACTGATACGGCGTGCCGTAGACTTTGCCCGCCACGTTGAACCAGTCGCCTTTGACTACGCGGGGATCGACAGTTTTCCAGTTCGGGATGAGCGCCGTATTGATCGGCTGCACGCGCTTACCCATGATCAGGCGCAGCGAGGCATCACCAGAGGCCGTCACCAGATCGTAGCCCCCCTTTCGCCATCAGGCTGACCATCTCGTCCGATGTCGCCGCCGTCTTGACGTTAACCGCACAGCCGGTCTCTTTTTTCGAATTGTGTTACCCAGTCGTACTGTTTATCGGTCTGACCGCGCTCGATGTAACCCGGCCAGGCAATAATATCCAGGCGCCCTTCGGCCTGGCCTAAAGAAGTAGGCGGTTCGGCGGCGTGCGCGGTCATCAGCGTCATACTGAGCGCGCACAGGCTGCTGCGGGCAAATTTCTTGCTCATAAGATCTTACTCCTGTCGCAAAATATTGAGCGGCAGCCCTGCCGTAAATATATGTCCTTTCCTGAGAATAGTCGGCGCGCCGTTAGCCGACCTCCCGGCACGAGTAAATTTAATCAGGTTGTGACATAACGCGCATTACGCCTTAACTTCGGCATTGTACGGCTATCTTCTGGAGTATAGACAAGGGGTTAGCAGGTAAGGCGAAAAAACAAAAGCTATTGATATTTCCTATGATGGTCTGTGGAAAATAAAGTCCCGGGCTTGTGGATGATATTTCAAAAATAAGAACGCGCCATTCTTTTATATTGAATCGCGCGTACGTTTTATTTCATCTGAGCGCGAATAAGTTGCCCCAGTTGTTTCACCGCCTCTTCTTCACGCTCTCCCCAATTCCAGGCAGTATTAAAGCGGAAAAAGCGTTTCCATGTGTCTGAAGTCGAGAACATTTTTCCCGGCGCGATGCTGATATGGTGGGCCAACGCCTGTGCGGTCAGTTCACCCGCGTCCAGCGATTCCGGCAGCTCCAGCCAGAGAAAATAGCCGCTGTTGTTGTGATGTATTTTCACTTCAGCAGGGAGATGGCGGAGAAGCGTTTGCCAGGCCTGCTGTTTGCGCTCCGCCAGTTGACGGCGCAGACGGCGAAGATGGGCATCATAGCGGCGCGTCGAGAGATAATCGACCAGCGCCAGCTGCATCGGCGAACTGGTAGAGAGCGTACTCATCAGCTGCAAACGCTGGATCTGGCGGGCATGTTTACCTGCGGCCACCCAACCGATGCGAAAGCCTGGCACCAGACACTTGGAAAATGACGAGCAGTGCAGCACCCTGTCGGCTCGATCCCAGGCTTTGGCCGGCAGCGGTTTCTCCCGACCAAAGTAGAGTTCGCTGTAAACGTCATCTTCAATCAACATCACATTATGGCGATCGAGTATCTCAACCAGACGCGCCTTTTTCTCCGCGCTGAGGGTAAAGCCAAGCGGGTTCTGGCTGTTGGTCATCAGCCAGCACGCTTTAACCGGATACGTCTGCAACGCCTGCTCCAGCGCCGCGAGATCGATCCCCTCTTTGACGTCAGTGGCAACCGACAGCGCTTTAAGCCGCAGGCGCTCCAGCGCCTGCAGCGCGCCATAGAAACAGGGATTTTCGACAACAACCCAATCGCCAGGTTCAGTTACCGCCTGCAGACTCAGGTTCAGCGCTTCCAGCGCCCCGGCGGTAATAACTATTTCATCGGGCGAGACGGTAATGCCCTGAAGCGCGTAACGGCGGGCAATAGCGTGGCGCAGTTCTGCGTTCCCCGGCGGAAGGTTTTCAATCACGCTCATCGCGGTTGCGGTTCTGCTGACCTGCGCCAGAGAACGGTTCAGTTGCTGCAGGGGAAATAGACGCGGATCGGGAAAGGCAGAGGCAAACGGCATCACCGACACATCCCGGCTGGCCTGTAGCATCTCAAAAATATAAGTATTGATATCCACCGCTTCGTCGCGCATCACCTGGGCGGGTTGAACCGTTGGCTGGTGAACCGGGCGTGGCGCGACATAATAACCGGACTGCGGGCGCGCAATGATCCGCCCCTGACTTTCCAGCAGTTGATAGGCATGCCCGACGGTCATAAAACTCATCCCGCTGCTGACCACCTGCTCACGCAGCGACGGCAGACGATCGCCAGGCTGCCAGACGCCAGAGGCGATCTGCTCGCAAATTTGTTCAGCCAGACGCTGGTACTTTTTCATGGTTATTCACTCGTGGATCCGTGGCAGCTGATCCTCGCAGTGTATATCAGCGAATAAAATACTCAACATCCTAAGAACTGTTATGGTTTACGACAACGTAAGCGACAGTTCTTTGCCGAGCGCGCGCACCGCCGTCTGCACCGCATCAATTTTTGTTGCGTGTCGTAAGTCAAACAGGCGGGTAATTTCCTGTTTCGGTCGGCCAATGCGTTTCGCCAGCTCCTGCTGGCTGATTTTTGACGCCAGGAAAGCGTTAAGCAAAAGGACTTTTGACGCGACGCTGAGCGGGACCTCAACAAAGTTGTCACCCTCGCATTTATGCTTAGTTTTCTCACCTGATAAAAGAAAAATGCCCGTCGTGTAGAGGCGTACCTATCCATTCCGGAAGGCGGCTTCCAGAATTTATATCAACAGACGCAATTTGTAATATTCACGCAACTGTTATGGTTAAATAGAGCCGTTCTGTTTCTGCCACTGAAACCCTCACCGGCCTAGAATTGCGCTGAATCAATTTTTAGTGCGGAGTGGTGCATGTTTGGTCTTGATGCGTTTCACCTGGCGAGGATCCAGTTCGCCTTTACGGTTTCCTTCCACATAATATTTCCGGCGATCACCATTGGTCTTGCCAGCTATCTCGCGGTGCTGGAAGGTCTTTGGCTGAAAAGTAAAAATCCCGTCTGGCGCTCTCTCTATCAGTTCTGGTCGAAAATTTTCGCCGTTAACTTTGGCATGGGCGTGGTGTCTGGCCTGGTGATGGCCTACCAGTTCGGGACTAACTGGAGCGGATTCTCTGAATTCGCGGGGGAGTATTACCGGCCCTTTGCTGACCTATGAAGTGCTCACCGCCTTCTTCCTGGAGGCCGGTTTCCTCGGCGTGATGCTGTTTGGCTGGAACAAGGTTGGCCCAGGATTACACTTTTTCTCCACCTGTATGGTGGCACTGGGCACGATTATTTCGACCTTCTGGATCCTCGCGTCTAACAGCTGGATGCAGACGCCGCAGGGCTATGAGATTGTCAACGGTCAGGTCGTGCCGGTGGACTGGTTCGCCGTCATTTTCAACCCGTCATTTCCTTACCGTTTGCTGCACATGTCAGTGGCGGCGTTTCTCAGTAGCGCACTGTTTATTGGGGCCTCGGCAGCCTGGCATTTACTGCGTGGAAACAACACCCGCGCTATTCGCGCCATGTTTTCGATGGCGCTGTGGATGACGCTGATCGTCGCGCCTCTTCAGGCGCTCATTGGTGATATGCACGGCCTGAACACCCTCAAACACCAGCCCGCGAAAATCGCTGCCATTGAAGGCCACTGGGAAAATCCACCTGGCGAACCAACCCCGCTACTGCTGTTCGGCTGGCCGGACATGGAACAGGAACGTACCCATTATGGGCTGGCGATCCCGGCGCTGGGGAGCCTGATTCTGACCCACAGTCTGGATAAACAGGTCCCGGCGCTTAAAGAGTTTGCCAAAGAGGATCGCCCTAATTCCACGATAGTGTTCTGGTCGTTTCGTATCATGGCGGGGCTGGGTATGCTTATGATCCTGCTCGGCATTTGCGCGCTGTGGCTACGGTATCGGCAGCGTCTTTATACCTCGCGAGCGTTCCTGCGCTTTGCCTTATGGATGGGACCGTCAGGACTGATCGCCATTCTGGCGGGTTGGGTCACGACAGAAGTGGGCCGCCAGCCATGGGTCGTCTATGGGCTGCAACGCACGGCGGATGCGGTCTCTGCACACGGCGACCTGCACATGAGCATTTCTCTGCTGGCGTTCTTTGTTGTTTACAGCGCCGTCTTTGGCGTGGGATACAGCTACATGATCCGCCTTATCCGCAAAGGACCGCAGGATGAGATGCCCATCCCGCCGACGTCCGGCACGCCTGCCAGACCGCTGTCTGCTGCCGTCCTCGATTCTCAACATGAGGCACATCGCTAATGGGTATTGATTTATCAGTAATCTGGTTTGTCATCATCGTCTTCGCCACGCTGATGTATATCGTCATGGACGGATTCGATTTGGGTATTGGCATTTTGTTTCCCGCTGTCCGCGACGCAGACGATCGCGACGTGATGGTTAACAGCGTCGCCCCGGTCTGGGACGGTAATGAAACCTGGCTGGTCCTCGGTGGCGCCGGATTGTTTGGCGCGTTTCCACTGGCCTATGCGGTGATAATCGACGCGCTGACCATCCCGCTGACATTGATGCTCATCGGTCTGATTTTTCGCGGCGTCGCCTTCGAATTTCGCTTTAAAGCCACGCCAGCCCATCGCCCGTTCTGGGATAAAGCCTTTCTCTGCGGTTCGATTCTCGCGACATTCACTCAGGGTGTGGTGGTGGGTGCGGTGATTAACGGTTTTGCCGTCACGGGTCGCCGTTTCAGCGGCGGCCCGTTTGACTGGTTTACCCCGTTCACCCTGTTTTGTGGAGTTGGGCTGGTGATCGCTTATGCGTTGCTGGGTGCCACCTGGCTGGTGATGAAAAGTGAGAACCCGCTACAGGAGAAAATGCGCGCTGTGGCAAAAAAACTGCTGCTGGCGATGCTGCTGGTGATTGCGCTTATTAGCCTGTGGACGCCGCTTGCGCACCTGCAGATTGCCGAACGCTGGTTTACCCTGCCGAATCTGTGGTTCCTGATGCCGGTTCCGCTACTCGTCGCGGCCATCGGTTTCTTGCTGTGGGGAACACTAAACCGCAAGAACAGCCATGCGCTGCCCTTTGTGCTGACTCTCGGCCTGATATTTCTCGGTTTTAGCGGCCTGGGGATCAGTATCTGGCCGCATATTATTCCGCCTTCCATTACAATCTGGCAGGCGGCTGCACCCGCACAGAGTCAGGGCTTTATGCTGGTTGGCGCGTTACTGATCATCCCGATTATTCTGGTTTATACCTTCTGGAGTTACTACGTGTTTCGCGGAAAAGTTCAACATGGCGAGGGGTATCACTGATGCAACAGTCTGTCTGGAAGCGCCTGATGTGGCTGGTCATTTTGTGGGGCGGCAGCGTGCTGGCGCTGGCCGCCGTAGGGATGTTCTTTCGCCTTATCATGACGGCGGCGGGATTTAAATCCTAGTTCATACCAACAGAATGCCCGGTAGCGCTGACGCTTACCGGGCCTACAAAATCAATATATTACCTGCCCTACGTTGACCGAATAAGGCGATAGCCGCCTCCGGCGCCTGGTCAGCTTTTGCGCTTCGGCAGCGTTTTCATCAGCTCTTCCGGGCTGACGGAAGCCACCACGCTACCTGGCAGCGGCATCTTCAGAATGTGATTTTTGATTTTACCGATCACATGCATTTCGCACGGACGGCAGTCAAATTTCAGCGTTAACACCTCATCGCCGTTGACCAGTTGCATCGGCGTCGCCTTCCAGCTTTTAATATTGCCTTTCGCCTGTTTCGGACACAGGTTGAACACAAAGCGCAGGCAGTGTTTGGTGATCATCACCGGCACATCGCCCTTTTCTTCATGCGCTTCATAGGCCGCGTCAATCAACTGCACACCATAGCGATGATAAAACGCGCGCGCCTTCTGGTTGTATACGTTCGCCAGAAAACTCAGGTGCGTCTGCGGATAAACCGGCGCAGGTTCAGACACCGGTTTGCGAATGCCGCGCTGATAGCTCGCAAGACGCGCGGCATCCAGCATCTCCACCGCTTCCCGGCGGAACGCATTAAGCAGGCTGTTCGGGACAAACAGCGCGCCCGGCAGGGTCACCGCAATATCGCGGGCGTAATAGATTGTCTGCCCCAGTTTTGCCAGCCCGTCTTTCAGCCCGTTCAGCGCTTTTTCCGCGTTGTTAGCCTCATCAAACTGTCCATCCAGCGTATGGGTGATGCTGACACCCTCTTCGCTGGTCAGCGTCAGGATCAGCTGTTCCTGCCAGCCACCCAGCGCAATATCCACCGCCACCCGCCGTTCGCTGGAGGTCTTCGTTAACGCCTGCTGCCAGTTATGGTCCAGGTTACGGTTTAAAGGATGGTGCGGACGCACTTTGTGCAGATCGATCGGCATCTCATTTGGCCAGATGCGGTAACGGTTTTGTCCGGTTTTCTCAACGGTATTAGCGCGAAATCCAACCACTTCACGCTTAATCAGCACATTCAGTCCGTCGCCGTTTGCCAGCGGTTCGCTGACCTCCACGTCCAGATGATCTTTCGCCACGTTCAGCACTTCCCCCCACCGGAAGACCAATAAACTTCGGCGAGTCAAACGCGCCAATATCGCCTTTACGCGCATTCACAAAGTAGTCGGTGCTGCCACGATGGAACGTTTTGTCGGTAGAGGGGGTAAAGAAATGTTCCGTGCGCCCGGCAGACGCCCTCGCCAGGTCATCGCGATCCTCAATGATGGCATCCAGCATCTGCCGATAGTGAGCGGTGATGTTCTTCACGTAGCTCATGTCTTTATAACGCCCTTCAATCTTGAAGGAACGCACACCGGCATCGATTAGCGCGCCAAGGTTAGCGGTCTGATCGTTATCTTTCATCGACAGCAGGTGTTTTTCATAGGATACCACTCGCCCCTGATCGTCTTTCAGGGTGTACGGCAAACGGCACGCCTGCGAGCAGTCGCCACGGTTAGCGCTACGCCCCGTTTGCGCGTGCGAGATATAGCATTGCCCGGAATACGCCACACACAGCGCACCGTGGACAAAAAATTCAATGGTTGCGTCAGTTGCCTGGTGGATAGCCTGAATCTGCTCAAGACTCAGTTCGCGCGCCAGCACAATCTGGGTGAACCCCACGTCTGAGAGAAATTTGGCTTTCTCAACGCTGCGGATATCACACTGGGTGCTGGCATGCAGTTCGATCGGCGGAATATCGAGTTCCAGTATCCCCATGTCCTGCACAATCAACGCATCCACGCCGGTCTGGTAAAGATCGGTGATCAGTCGCTGTGCGGGTTCCAGTTCATCGTCATGAAGGATCGTGTTCAGCGTAACAAAGATTTTCGCGCCATAGCGATGGGCAAACGGCACCAGTTCGGCAATATCTTTCAGGCTATTGCTGGCATTATGACGCGCGCCGAAACCGGGCCCCCCCGATATAAACGGCGTCTGCACCATGTAAAATGGCTTCGCGGGCAATGGCGGTATCGCGTGCCGGGCTCAACAATTCAAGGCGATGTGGGGGGCTGGCGCATAGCGTTGTTTTTATCCAGTAGCAGCAAAATGGCGGCTATTGTAGTCAGAAGCGCCGCATTACGAAATAGTTTTCCCGCTTAACTGCGTGGGTAATGGATGAGCGAATGAAAGTGCACGGTCTGTTCGCTGCTGTTGCGATAAGCATGGGCTCTGTCGCCGGCAAAACGAATGCCTTCTCCGGCTCTGATGACGCGCCATTGCTGATCAATACACATCTCCAGTTCACCTGCGATCACCACAACATGTTCGATCACACCCGCTTCATGCGGTGTGGATTCGCTGAGTGCGCCGGGAGCCAGCAGAATTGAAAAGTGATCAAAGCGCAAGACCGGGTCCCACGGGAATAGCGGCGTCACGACCATCGCCTGCTCTTGCGGATCAAACGTCGGTAGCGGTTCCGATTCCGGCGGCGAGATAAAGGTGGAAAACGGGACGTTCAGACCGGTAGCAATCTTCCACAACGTCGCCACGGTAGGACTGGATTCGTTACGCTCAATTTGCCCGAGCATCGCTTTAGAGACGCCGGTCGCGTCGGCCAGTCGCGATAAACTCCACTCACGCTGCTTGCGTAACGTTTTTAAGGTGTTCGCCAGATAGTGCGTCACATTGTCCATGGATAGCCTCCCAAAAGGTCAGCTTACCACTTGTACGTTATAACGCCCAGATGCTAGATTAAACGACCGTTATAACGCACAAGAGGGGCTTATGCGCTCATTCTCTATCCCATTACCCACGTTGCTTTCTGGCTTTGTTGCCGTTCTGGTTGGCTATGCCAGTTCTGCGGCCATTATCTGGCAGGCTGCAGTGACGGCGGGTGCCAGCACAACGCAAATTGCCGGCTGGATGACCGCTCTGGGTATCGCGATGGGGGCCAGTACGCTTATCCTGACGCTCTGGTATCGCGCCCCAGTCCTGACAGCGTGGTCAACTCCCGGCGCGGCGCTGCTGGTAACGGGACTTCAGGGTCTGACGCTGCCTGAGGCGATTGGCGTGTTTATCATCGCCAATGCGTTAATTGTATTGTGCGGCGTGACGGGACTCTTCGCCCGCCTGATGCGGATTATCCCCCATTCGCTGGCGGCGGCGATGCTGGCCGGGATTTTACTCCGCTTTGGCCTGCAGGCTTTTGCCAGTCTCAATGATCAGTTTCTGCTTTGCGGCGGTATGCTGTTGGCGTGGTTGATTCTGAAGAGTATTGCACCGCGCTATGCGGTGATTGCGGCGCTGATTGTCGGGGCGGTTATTGCATTATCTAAAGGTGACATTGTCACTTCATCCTTAGCCCTGTCCCCGGTTTTACCGACGTTTATTGCCCCTCAGTTTTCACTGACCCACAGTCTGGGGGTTGCCGTACCGCTCTTTCTGGTGACGATGGCGTCACAAAATGCGCCCGGCGTGGCGACCATGAAGGCCGCGGGATACGATGTTCCCGTTTCGCCCCTGATCGTTACCACCGGATTACTGGCGCTGCTGTTATCTCCTTTCGGCGTTTATTCTATCTGCATTGCCGCGATCACTGCGGCGATTTGCCAGAGTCCGGAGGCCCACCCGGATGCAGCAAAACGCTGGCTGGCCGCCGCTGCCGCCGGCGTGTTCTACCTGTTGGCCGGCATTTTCGGCAGTTCCATTACCGGGGTGATGGCGGCACTACCGACGAGCGGTATTCAGATGCTGGCAGGACTGGCACTGTTGGGGACGATTTCGGGCAGTCTGTATCAGGCGCTGAATCAGGAAAGCGAGCGTGATGCTGCCGTAGTGACGTTTCTGGTCACCGCCAGCGGGCTGACCCTGTGGGGCGTGGGTTCGGCCTCCTGGGGACTGATTGCGGGCGGGATCTGCTACACCGTCTTAAGATTCACCCGACGCACGTAGCTGTGATGGTGTCTTGCCGGTCACCTGCTTAAAGCGGTTAGTGAAGTGGCTCGGCGAACTGAATCCGCAGGCCAGCGCAATCTCCGTTAACGGACGCGGCGAATGACACACCAGTTGTTTTGCCACTGCCATCCGGCGCTGCATCACGTACTGATGTGGGGCCATTTTCATCGACTGGCGGAACATTCTGGCGAAATGAAATTCGCTGAGTGCGGCTTCATGCGCGAGACTGGCAAGCGTTAACGGCTCCGCCAGATGGGCATCGATATACGCCAGCACATTACGCAGAGTCACTGGCGCAAGCCCGCCCGTTACCGTTGGCAACCGCCACTGCACGTTGCTGTAGTGCTGAATAAGATGGGTCATCAGCAGTGACGATGCGGCGCTGAGGGTCAGGTGATTTGCGGGCTGATGCCAGTCGTTGCCCAGCAGAAACTGCCGGTAAACCGCCGTTATCCCCGGATCGTTACCAAACGTCCGTTCATCCAGCGTAAAACGGTACGGGCTTTTATCCCAGACCTTTTCCCCGATCTCACGCAGATGCGCGTCGGTGCAGTAGAGATGGACGAACGAGAGATCGTCACGGATATCCCAGGTAGATTCACTCTCTTTAGGCAACAGGCAAAACCGGTCCGGTCCGCCGCCATTTTTCCAGCCAGAGGCCGTTTTTTGATAGCTCTCGTAGCCATCCGCCACATACAGACTGAGCGTGTGATGATCGCAATACTGCGTGATGGTATCACGCTTGTTCGACCATGCCGCCAACTGGACGCCTGAGCGCAATTCAACCGACTCATGTAACACGGCATTGTGCTGACTCAACTTCTCAAAGGCATCGTAAAACCGGGTCATACCACCCCATAAGCGCTGTTGTTCAGGCCCTCAGTCTATCGCAGGTCGCTGTGGTTACCACTCGCCCGACAGAAAAAAGCGCAAGATTTTGCAAGTCGCCCGCAAACGGATGAAAGCATACCGCCCGGAGATAGGCGACAGTCAATTATCGGGTAAGAAGAGAGAACAGTGATGAACGCACTATTGTATTGTCTGGTTGTGGTGATCTGGGGTACGACGTGGATAGCCATTTATTTACAACAAGGCCCCGTGGCTGCACCGGTCTCGATTTTCTGGCGCTTTGCGGTGGCAACGGCGTTGATGATGATCATCATGCAGATACGCGGAAAGCTGCGTAATCTATCGTTACGCGACCATCTGTTTTGCCTGCTGCAGGGCAGCTGCGTCTTCTGCTTTAACTTTTGGTGTTTTTACACCGCGGCAGCCTGGATCAATACCGGACTGGAATCGGTTATCTTTTCCATGGCGGTGCTGTTTAACGCGGTGAATAGCTTCTTTTTCTTTGGGCAAAAACCGCCGCTGCGTTTTTACTGCGCCGCCGCGCTGAGACTCACCGGTATCGTCACCCTCTTCTGGCAGGATTTGATGAGCAGCGGATTTAGCGGATCGTTACTGCTGGGTATTGGTCTGAGTGCGCTGGGGACCTTTGGTTTCTCACTGGGAAATATGATAAGCCTGCGCCATCAGAAAAAAGGCCTGGAAGTGATGACGACCAACAGTTGGGCCATGCTGTACGGCACGCTACTGATTGCGACGATTGCGCTGCTGCGTGGCGATAATTTCACCCCGCAATGGACATTCAGCTACATCGGCGCCCTGTTGTATCTGGCGGTTTTCGGATCGGTCATCGCCTTCGGCGCCTACTTTACGCTGGTAGGAAGAATTGGCGCGAGTAATGCCGCGTACAGTACGTTGCTCTTTCCGCTGGTTGCGCTGTCATTTTCCACGGTCTATGAAGGGTATAGCTGGCAGGTAAATGCGGTAGCTGGACTGATGCTGATTCTGGTGGGAAACCTGGTGATGTTTGCCCGTCCCCCGGCGCTGTTGCGCCGTCGGACAGCTTAAAGGAACGCGCCATCAAACGATGGCGCGCGACGGTTATTTCTGGTTTACATCAAACATGGTGGCATCCGTCGCCATGTCATCAACCACTTGTTTCAGCGTCTCAAATGCCATTGGCGTACTCTGGTTGCTCAGATCTTTGCCTTCCCCCTGACGCACGACTTTAATCACCGGCTTATTGGTCGCCGCATCGATTAACTCGCCTTCAAAGTAGAGATGGGTATCCATCGTACGGTGACCGGTTGCCATTTGGGTACCGGCAACCACCAGCGCCACAGGCACCACTTCATAGAACTGCAGCCCCTCTTTGTTGGTATCCACCCCGGTGATCGCCCCGCGGAAGATCAGGCTACGCGGCCCCGGCGTGGTCACCAGCGGTTTACGTTGACCAATAGAGGTCTTCATTTTTGTGTTGGTGTAGTTCAACAACTGATCCAGCACATTCTGTCCAACCTGTGTGGAAGGTTTCGGGACCGGATAATAGGTGATTGGGTTCCAGACGATATTGTCATATTTGGTATCACTAAAGTTGGGATCGACCCAACGTAGCACCGGATGCCCCGTCGCAGATTTTGTTTCCTTAAGACCGGAGTAGTCTTTTAAAAAACCCGAGTATTTATCCGGCTGTGTCACTTTTGAGACACAGCCCGATAACGCCAGTAAACCAGTAAGCACTGCAACTTTAAATAAAGTATGAGTACGCATGAAACGATCCCTTAGAATATGCAGATATGCAATTGAAATAGTAGCAAAGGGAAATCATCTGCGTTGGATTAAAAATGGCAGTAAGAGCACAATTTTTTCAGTGCGCCCAGATTTCGGAAAAAGACTGGGCGCTGAGGGAGTTAGCGGTATTTTTGTTTAGACCGTTTTGCGTGCCAGCAGCGTGGCGAAACGCAGTTTAATGCGGTTGCCGTTGGCGTCAGTGCGATGCAGTTCACCGACATCTTCATTATATTTCAGTAAATCCCAGCCTTCGTAATAACGACGAAGTTCCCCTTCTTTAAACGCAAAGGGGAAACCGACGGTGCACGGAAAATCAGCGGTATCCATCGCGGCGACAATCAGGTTATAACCGCCGGGTTTAGTGCAGCGCTGCATATTCTCGATTAAGCCCGGAATCGTTTTGGCTTCAAGGAACATCAGCACCACGGTGGAGAGAATAAAATCATATTCGCCCTCAAACGTTAGCGCGTTGAGATCCACTACCTTCGTCTGGAGATTATTCAGCCCTTCTGCCGCCTTGATACGCTCGACGTTGGCGATGCTCATCGGATTCTTATCCCACGCGGTCACGTCATACCCATTCGCCGCCAGATAAAGGCTGTTACGGCCATTGCCACAGCCTAAATCCAGCGTTTTACCCGGTTTGACAACCTTCACCGCCTCCAGCACTTCAGAGTGCGTGCGGGTTAAGTCGTATTTTTCAGTGAAGTAATTTTCGTCACGAAGGGTCATTTTTTATCCTCAGATTTCAGTAATGCCGCGCGTTCTGTGCGAATGAGCAGTTTTCCCTGCATCAGCAGCGCGAACGTGCGTACCAGCAATAATGCGATGATAACATTGGTAAAGATGAACAGCGGCACCGCCAGCGTATGGAAAAAGCCTGCAGTACTGGCCTGGCCGAGATGTAACCCCGTGGTTGCCAGCGCCGATACGCCGAATGAGAAACTCCAGAAGGAAGCATTAAACGGCTGCGACAGATACCAGGGCATAAGACGGAGCATAAAAAGAAGTTGCAGCAGGCCGTAGCCAAACAACATTTTCGCCAGCGTGTCACCCTCGCCGCCGTTAACGCTCAGCCAGGCGCTACAGGCGACCAGCGCAGGCGCAAGCTGAATACCCAGCGATGTCCGCAGGGCGGCAGGTAATTCACCGGCACTACGCAGACGCTGCAGGATTACAGGCTCCAGGCTCAACCAGGAAAAAACGCCTGCCCCTAAAAAGACCAGTCCGGCATCGGTATAGCCTAATGCGCCGCAGGCCATCGCGCTGATAAAGTTGTTTGCGACCGTGGGTAAATAGAGTCCGGGTGTTGTTGCCTCTTCCGGGTGCGAACCGCGCCACAGCCCGGCGGTCTGCCAGGCAGCGTAAACCAGTTGAATAACTACCCCGACGCTGAACAGGCCAATCGCCAGCGGACGACACCACGGAACAAAGCCAATCGCCACCAGCATCGTGGTGGCCGGAAACAGGCTGACAAAACTGCTCATCACCGGGTGGCGAATCTCGGCAATGACGCTGTGCGGAAAACGGATCAGCCGTGTGATAAACGCCAGCGTCAACAGCCCCCCAGATCATCATCGCCAGAATCACCAGACCGTCGCCGAACCAGTGGCTTACCGGCCAGATCTGGCCGGCATAACGCCAGGCAAATCCCATACCTATCGTCCCCAGCACCATGCCAAAGTAGCCGGCGGGAAGGTTCAGAACACGATCGCTATGCTTGCTGTTACTCATTTTGTTTATTTTTTAAAGTATATTTGAAATGCATTTTATGGAATTTCATTCGTTTTAGCCAGCGCCGCAAAATTTGCTACGGTTAGAGTAAGCAACTAAACGGAATGCCTTCATGCGTAAATACCGACTCAGCGACGAACCGCGCGCGTTCAGCTATCTGGATAATGGCAATAAAAAAGAGCGTTTTACTACGCCAGATTATCGCACTTGTTGACTTCGGTGATGTAAAAGCCGGTGACCCGGGTGGCTGGATTGATAGCGAAAGCGTGCTGGCCCACGCCGGACACTGCTGGATTTACGACGAAAATACGCTGGCCTTTGCAGGCTGTAAGATTTCTGGCAATGCGCGGATCACGCAACCCTGTCTTCTGCGTGATAACGTCATCATTAGCGATAACGTCTGGATTGACCACGCCGATCTCAGTCATGGTGCCATAATCAGTGACAACGTCACTATTCAGTCTTCTACTGTGCATGGCGACTGCCATCTCTTTGGCGACGCACGGATTCTGCAACAATCAGAAATCGTCGCGGCACGCGGACTCACCGTTGAACGCGATCAGATCCTGCAAATTTATGACCGCGCCACGGTTATCAACTCGCGCATTGTTCATCAGGCGCAGATTTATGGCGATGCCATCGTCAGCTACGCGTTTATCGAGCATCGTGCCGAGGTCTTTGATGACGCGTTGATTGAAGGTAATGACGAAAACAACGTCTGGATTTGCGATTGTGCCAAAGTCTACGGTCGCGCGCAGGTGATCGCCGGAACGGGAGACGATGCGATCCCTACTCTGCGCTACAGTTCACAGGTGGGTGAACAGGCGCGGATTGAAGGTAACTGTGTCCTTAAACATCACGTCCTGGTCGGCGGAAACGCCGTGCTGCGCGGCGGTCCGATTTTACTCGACGATCACATTCTGATTGAAGGCGCTGCGCGCATTCTCGGTGAGGTACTGATTGAGAATCACGTCGACATCCGCGGACACACCACCGTTGAGGCCGCCGCAGACGACGCCATTCACCTGCGCGGTCCGAAAGTGTATAGCGACGCGCAGCATATCACCCGCACCCCGCTGATTGGCTCACTGTAGCGGCACATCGATGATCCGTGCGTACAGGTTTACATCGTCATAGTGTCCGTTCAGGAATTCCGCCTGTTTCAGGCAGCCTTCCAGTTCAAAACCATTGCGCAGTGCGACCTGATTACTGGCCAGATTCTTAACCCGGCATTTGATCACAAAGCGACGAATTTCGCCGCGCCCGGCATAATAGTGAATAAACGCCTGCAACGCCCGCGACAGGATCCCTTTCCCCTGCTGCGCCTCATCCAGCCAGTAACCGATATACGCCGTCTTGTTCAACGGCTCTATCTGATTAAACGACAGCACGCCCAGCATCTCCTCGCCGTCAAAAATGAGGAACATTTTGGCGTAACCTCGCTGATGCAGCATGATGTTGCCCAGCACGGTTTTGCGCGTATCCTCTTCACTCTTGACGTATTGCGGCCAGTCCAGAAACTGCTGTAGCCAGGCGCTGTTTTTACGTACCCGTTGATACAACCCGGTGACGTGGCATTCCTCGACTGCCCGAAGATGCAGCGTGTCATTGACCTCAATAATTTCACTCATCCGATAGTTTCCTCCCTCGTTCAGACATTCATCAGCGCTGAGCGCTTTTATTCTACTTGTCTCACATTATTTTTTATTTCCTGCGCTTTCGCTGTTTCCGCGTGAAGCTGCTCACAATTATTCGCCCAGCCAGCGCCTATAAAACGCTCAACGAGTGATTGTTTTATCGTCTACGGAGATCCTTATGTCATTTTCTGTGCAGGAAACGCTGTTCTCGCTTTTGCCCCTCAATGCTATTTCAGGGCATGAAAACAGCGTCGCTGAGGTCATGCTACGCGAATTTAAACGGCAGGCGAAAGAGGTCTGGCGCGATCGGTTAGGAAATGTCGTCGCCCGCTACGGCAGCGATAATCCGAATGCCTTGCGGCTGATGATGTTTGCTCATATGGATGAAGTCGGCTTTATGGTGCGCAAAATTGAGCCGTCGGGTTTTTTACGCTTCGAACGCGTGGGCGGCCCGGCGCAGGTCACCATGTCTGGTTCCGTCGTCACACTCGCCGGGGAGAACGGCCCGGTGATGGGATGCATTGGCATTAAAGCGTACCACTTCGCAAAAGGAGATGAGCGCACACAATCACCTTCCGTCGATAAACTGTGGATTGATATTGGCGCGAAAGATAAAGCCGATGCCCAGCGGATGGGCATTCAGGTGGGCACACCGGTTACGCTGTATAACCCACCGCAACTGCTGGCGAACGATCTCGTGTGTAGTAAAGCGCTGGACGATCGACTGGGATGTACTGCGCTACTGGGCGTCGCGGATGCCATCGGTGCAGCCTCGCTGGATATCGCGGTGTATCTGGTGGCCTCCGTGCAGGAAGAGTTCAACATCCGCGGCATTGTCCCGGTATTGCGTCGCGTTAAACCGGATCTCGCCATCGGCATTGATATCACGCCGTCGTGCGATACGCCGGATCTACAGGACTACTCCGAGGTTCGCATCAATCAGGGCGTTGGCATCACCTGCCTGAACTATCACGGTCGCGGCACGCTGGCTGGATTAATTACGCCGCCACGGCTGATCCAGATGCTCGAGCAAACGGCCCTTGCGCACCATATTCCCGTGCAGCGCGAAGTGGCCCCCGGCGTTATCACCGAAACGGGCTATATCCAGGTAGAGCAGGACGGCATTCCCTGCGCCAGCCTCTCCATCCCTTGTCGTTATACCCATTCTCCGGCGGAGGTCGCCAGTCTGCGTGATTTGACTGACTGCATTCGCTTATTGACCGCCCTGGCTGGTCTGCCAGCCGAGCACTTTCCCGTTGAGCCTGATTCAGGCACTACACAAGAGGCACATCCATTATGAAAAAGATCCTTGTGGCATGCGGTACCGGCATGTCGACGTCAACCATGATTGCGCACAAGTTGCAGGAGTTCCTTGCCGAGCAAGGCATTGCGGCAAGCACCGCCCAGTGCTGTCTCAATGAGATCCCGCTGAACTGTAACGGCATGGACCTGATTGTGACCTCCATGCGCACCAACAACGATTACGGCGTTCCCACGTTAAACGGCGCGGCCCTGCTAACGGGAATTAACGACGACGCCCTGAAGCAAGAAATCAAGGCACTGTTAACGCAATAATAAGGAGGCACTATGTTTGACTACATCCTGTCTCTCGGCGGTACCGTTTTTGTTCCCATCATCATGATTGTGATTGGGTTAATCTTCCGTATTCCCTGGCTGCAGGCGATCAAGGCCGGGGTCACGGTAGGGATTGGTTTTGTCGGGATGGGGCTGGTGATCGTGATGGCGATCGACAGCCTCAGCCCGCCCATCAAAGTGATGATTGAACGCTTCGGCCTGACCCTGCATGTGTTTGACGTCGGCGCAGGGCCGGCCTCCGGCGTCGGGTACGCCACCGCCATTGGCGCAATGATTATCCCGATCATTTTTCTGCTCAACGTCGCGATGCTGGTCACCCGTCTGACCAAAACCATGAACGTCGATATCTATAACTACTGGCATTACGCCATTACCGGCACCGTGGTCCAGTTAATGACCGGCAGCCTGATTTATGGCGTGCTGGGGGGCCATTTGCCACGCAGCGCTGTCGTTAAAAATGGCCGACTGGACGGCAAAACGGGTGCAGAGCATCGTCGGTCTGGAGGGAATTTCCATCCCGCAGGGCTATGGTTCGAGTTCTGTTCCGTTGTTCGTTCTGCTGGATGCCATCTACGAAAAAATTCCGTTCATGAAGGGACGCAACATCGATGCCCAGGAGATCCAGAAACGCTACGGGATGGTGGGCGACCCGGTGATTATCGGCGTGGTGCTCGGCCTGATCTTTGGCCTCGCCGCCGGTGAAGGATTTAAAGGCTGCGCCAGCCTGATGATTACCGTCGCGGCAATTATGGTGCTGTTCCCACGCATGATCCGCCTGATTGTTGAAGGGTTGCTCCCCATCTCCGACGGCGCACGGAAATTTTTCCAGAAACATTTCAAGGGGCGCGAAGTGTATATCGGGCTGGATACCGCCGTCACGCTCGGCCACCCCACCACTATTGCCGTTGGTCTGCTGCTGATCCCCATCATGCTGATTCTGGCCAGCATCCTACCCGGCAACAAAGTGCTGCCGCTTGCCGATCTGCCCGTTGCACCGTTCTTTATCTGTATGGCGACGGTGATCCATCGCGGCGACCTGATTCGTACCTTAATCAGCGGCGTGATTGTCATGGTCACCGTCCTGTTGATCGCCACGCAGTTTGCCCCGTACTTCACCGAAATGGCGCTTAAGGGCGGCTTCAGTTTTGCCGGTGAAAACGCGCAAATCTCCGCGCTGTCCGTGGGCAATATGTTTGGCTGGTCAATCTCGGAGCTGATGTCGCTTGGCATCATTGGCGTCGTCGTGGCGGTGGGTATCGTCGCCAGCGTCGTGCTGTTCTTACGTAAACGTGAACTATCGGAATAAGGAGTACTTCATGAGTTGGCTGAAAGAGGTTATAGGAACGGAAAAAGCCGTCATTGCCATGTGCCATTTGCGCGCATTGCCAGGCGACCCGGGATTTGATGCACAGAAAGGGATGAACTGGGTAATCGACCGCGCCCGGGACGATCTGCTGGCGCTACAGAATGGCGGTGTGGATGCCGTCATGTTTTCCAACGAGTTTAGTCTCCCCTATCTCACGAAGGTTCGCCCGGAAACCACGGCGGCAATGGCGAGAGTGATTGGACAACTGATGGGCGAAATCCGCATTCCGTTTGGCGTCAATGTGCTGTGGGACCCAGTCGCGTCGTTCGATCTGGCGATGGCGACAGGGGCAAAATTCATTCGCGAAATTTTTACCGGCGCCTACGCCAGCGACTTTGGCGTCTGGGATACCAACGTCGGTGAGACCATTCGTCATCAACACCGCATCGGCGCGGGTGAGGTCAAAACGCTGTTCAACATTGTGCCGGAAGCGGCGGTGTATCTGGGCAATCGCGATATTTGTTCCATTGCCAAATCGACCGTCTTTAACAACCATCCCGACGCCCTTTGCGTTTCTGGCCTGACGGCAGGTGCCCGTACCGACAGCGCCTTGCTGAAGCGGGTAAAAGAGACGGTGCCTGAGACCGTGGTACTGGCGAACACCGGCGTGTGTCTGGAAAACGTTGAGGAACAACTCAGCATCGCTGACGGTTGCGTAACGGCCACCACCTTTAAAAAGGACGGCGTATTCGCCAACTTTGTCGATCAGGCGCGGGTCAGTCGTTTTATGGAAAAAGTGCATCACCTGCGGCAATAAAAAAGGGGATAAGCAGCGCGCTTACCCCCGGTAGTACAGCGATCCCTGCCGCCTTCGTCAAAAGTCTCGACGGGGATCGCTATCAGAGTAACCCTAACCGGCAAGGAGTCAACGACTGATGATTAACGATGTTAAGTGGGTACAGGCGCAGCGAGAGGCTAAAGACTGGCGTCAGGCCGTCGAAATCGCCGCACGCCCGCTGATTACCTTTGGCGCTGCGCAACCAGGCTATGTGGACGGTATCATCGAAAACACCCTGAACTGGGGACCGTACTATGTTATCGCCCCCGGCATCGCGTTGCCCCATGCGCGGCCCGAACAAGGCGCTAACCATAATCAGGTCAGCATCACGACGCTCACAACGCCTGTCGCGTTTGGTCATGAGGAGTGTGATCCAGTCTGGCTGTTACTGTGCGTCAGCGCGACGGATGCCAATGCCCATATCCTTACCATCCAGCGCATCAGTCAGTTTATCGATTCGCCTGAACGGCTCGCGGCGGTCCGGCATGCGCAAACCGACGCCGCGCTGTTCGCACAGGTCTGTGGGTAACGGAGGTAATGATGATTCTGCACCCTTCTCTCGCGTCGGCAGATCCACTGCACTACGCAGCGACGCTGACGGCACTGGCCGATGCCGACATTGGCTCACTGCATCTGGATATCGAAGACAGCAGCTTTATCAACAACATTACTTTTGGCCTCAAAACCGTGCAGGCCGTCGCCCGACAGACGACACATCCCCTCTCGTTTCATTTCATGATTGCCCGTCCGCAGGTCTGGTTTCCCGCCCTGGCGGCGCTCAAACCGGCGTGGATTTTTGTTCATGCCGAAGCGCTGGCATACCCTTCGCAAACGCTGGCAGAGATCCGCCGTATTGGCGCAAAGGCCGGGCTGGCGGTAAATCCGGCAACGCCAGTTGACGCATATCGCTATCTGGCGCCACGACTGGACGCGCTGATGGTAATGACCAGCGAACCCGACGGAGTCGATCAACAGTTCATTCCTGCTCTGTGTGAGAAGGTGAGTCGTGTACGCGAGTGTTTCCCTGACGCGCAGTGCTGGGCCGACGGCGGCATTACGCTTTTGGCCGCACAACACCTGGCGGCAGCGGGCGCACAGCATCTTGTCGTGGGGCGTGCACTGTTCTCATCAGAGAATTATCACGCCACGTTATCCCGGTTTGCCGGACTGTAAGAGGAGATTGCTTCGATGAGCCAACAGCGCCCTGATCGTATAAAACAGATGCTGCACTATCTGTGGCAACATCGCCATCTCTCCACCCAGCAGGCCATAGAACTGTTTGGCTATGCGGAGGCCACCGTCCGTCGTGATTTCCAGTATATCGCCAGCCAGTATCCCGGCATGATTCGCGGTCATGGTTGCCTGGATTTCGACGACAGCATGGACGACAAAGAATATGTCTTTGAGGTCAAGCGGACGTTACAGATGGAGGCAAAAAAAAGAGATTGCCGCCCTTGCCCGCACGATGATTAAAGACGGCGACTGTTTCTTTCTCGATTCCGGTTCCACCTGCCTTGAACTGGCGAAATGTCTGGCTGACGCGCGTGTGAAAGTCATCTGCAACGACATCAAAATCGCCAACGAGCTGGGCTGTTTTCCACATGTCGAAAGCTACATCATCGGCGGGCTTATTCGTCCGGGCTATTTTTCAGTGGGGGAAAGCCTGGCGCTGGAGATGATCAATGCCTTTTCGGTGGAGCGGGCCTTTATTTCCTGCGATGCGCTGTCGCTGGCCACGGGGATCACCAATGCCACGATGTTCGAAGTCGGCGTGAAAACACGAATTATTCAACGTGCCCGCGACGTCGTACTGATGGCCGATCATTCAAAGTTTGACGTCGTCGAACCTCACGCGGTCGCGACACTCTCCTGCATTAAAACAATTATCAGCGACAGCGCGCTGGCGGATGACATTGTGCAGCGCTATAGCCATGCAGGATGCCATCTGGTGTTGCCCCATCGCTGAATTTCAGGCACAAAAAAAGCCGCCAGGTCTGGCGGCTTAGATTGCAGACAGAGAAGGAAAAAGCGTGGTTTTTCCTTCTCTGTAATTATCAGCCGAAAATCAATGAATTGATTTTCCTGATTTTTTAATGAGGTGATCTCTTCTTATCCGGTTTCAGGATAAGGTTTGTCATCTCTCTCAAGCCGCCAGGTCTGGCGGCTCAAAACGCGGGTTATCCCGCGTCAACACTTTCTTTCTGCAGTATTTTGAGCATATCGTCCTTCAGCTGAAGTTTCTGTTTTTTCAGACGAACGACTTCGAGATTGTATCCCCGACCATCGGAACCTTCCAGCCTGGCAATTTCATGATCAAGGTTGTTATGCTTTTCGAAAAGCGACAAAAAGCGAGGATTCTCGGATTTCAGTCGGGAAATCAGATCTCTGTATTCTGGAAACATACGCTCTCCCTGTTAGTGGTAAACCATGTGTATAAGAAATACACGCCTTCAGCTTACCCATTTGACTTAGGGAAAAATGCGAACGGGATCGAGTTTAATTCCTGAACAGATATTTCGTACAGAACAAGGGTAAACGCCCTTTTGTCTCTAAAAGGGCGTTTTGAGGGCCTAACGCATCACGCGATCGTCAACGTACGTGCGTTTATCAGGTGCTGGCGGGAAATATTGATACAGCCAGGTTTCACTGATCGCCTCACCCTGGCAGCGCAGGAACATGCGCATGTCTACCGGTTCGGTCGAATCGGACGTCGGATACCAGTCGAACTGGATGCGATAACCATCAAACGGCTCTACGTAGAGAATTTCAATCTGCTTCGCTTCGCCGCTGGAGAGTGTAATCACCGGCTCAATGCCTTTCGGTGCGGCCGCTTTCAGATCGCCGCCGACGAAATCGACTGCAAAACGCCGCGCCCATTTCTCCGGGTAGTGCTCGCCCGGCGCCCAGCCTTCAGGGAAACCGCCCATACCGGTGCGGGTGGCCAGCACACGCGCCAGCGGTGAACGAACCGGTGGTTGTGCGCTCCAGTAGAGACGGTATTGGTATTCCAGCTCATCGCCTGCTTTGATGGCTTTTTCCGGCTGCCAGAAGCAGACCACGTTATCCAGCGTTTCGCCGGTTGTCGGGATCTCCATCAGACCGATGGTGCCTTTCCCCCCACCGGTTACGCGGTTCGACCCACAGGCTTGGGCGTTTGTTGTACCAGCCCATGATGTCCTGATAATGGCTAAAATCGCGATCCAGTTGCAGCAGGCCGAAACCTTTCGGGTTGTTATCGGTATAGGCGTTGAATTGCAGCTTCTGCGGGTTGTTCAGCGGACGACAAATCCACTCACCGTTACCCCGCCACATTGCCAGACGATCGGAGTCATGGATTTGCGGGTGAATGGTATCGCACATGCGGCGTTCGTTATTGCCGCAGCTGAACATGCTGGTCATCGGCGCGATGCCCAACTGTTTGATGTCTTTGCGGGCATAAAGACGGTTTTCGACATCCATGATCACCTGGCTCTTCTCGCAGTGAATCACAAATTTATAGGCGCCGGTGATGCTCGGGCTATCCAGCAGCGCGTATACGGTAAAGGTGGTGGCGCCGGGTTTCACCGTATCAAACCAGAAGGCGGTGAAATCCGGGAACTCTTCTTTGGTGTCGGTGTAGGTATCTATCGCCAGGCCACGCGCGGAAAGCCCGTACTGATAGGTGTCATCAACCGCGCGGAAATAACTCGCACCGAGGAAAGAAACCACGTCGCGTCGCGCCAGCTCAGGCGCTTTAAAGACGCGAAAACCGGCAAAGCCGAGATCGGTTTGCCCTTCCAGTTGTTTGGTATCAACACCAGCATCATTGTATTTAAACAGTTCCGGGCGGAAGTGGATCTCACGCGCCAGATGGGTGCTGGAATCGACCGAGAACATGCGCACGCGACGACGAAAGCCCATCCCGACGTGAAAGAACTGCGCATCCAGCTGGCGGCCTTCGACGTTGTTCCACAGAGATTGCGCGGCGTCGTATTGAATGCTGTTGTAAGCCTGCGGCGTCAGATTCGCCAGCGTATTGGGCAACGCACGCGGCGCGCCGCCCCAAGGTTTCTGCGCGAGATCGTGCGCCATCGACTGCAGTACGGAAAAATCAAAGCGGACGGTTTGCCCATCCGCAATGTCGGATTCCGCCGCATACGCGGCACGGGTGAAGAGTGAAGCAATACCACTGGTGCCGCACACGGCGGCCATTGCCATTGAACCTTTAATAAATCGTCTGCGATTCATACCTGAAAGTAAATCCTTCTGGTCATGTGAAGGGTCCCGCGCTGGCGCTCGACAGCGGCAAGAAGATGCATAATTCTGACCGCTCACTCTAGACAAAATTGATTAATAATCCAATTGTTGCCCGCAGATTATCTGAACAAAATGGAAAATATTTTGTGTCGATGAGAACAGCCTGATTCCCACGTAAAGTTCCTCGCGCAAACTTTCAACTTTTGCAAAGCTAATCCAGGCTGACGTGCTGCGCCATCACCCGTTTAAACAATGCCAGCCGGGCGCGCATAAACCGGTTTTCGACCTTAAATCCGGCAAACTTATTTAGTCCGATACGTAACAGCCGATCGCGCCCCTGAATACAGGCCGGCCAGCGCATGGGACCATGAAGCACATCGCAGGTCCGACTGGCGTGACGGGCAAAATTGCCCCAGTAATCCGCAACATGGGAAGCGAAGGCGAGATCGTTTTCGTTCACGTAATTTCGCGAAGGTTCAGCGAGCGTTAAGGTATTAAATACGTAAGGCACTTCGTTGCCATGCCAGGCGCCGTTGGCGTAGGTATGATGTTCCGATTCTGCAACGTAATCGAACCAGTAGCGCCAGCAGGGTTCGCCGATCCGCTGTTGCGCCTGCATCACCACATAGCCCAATGCCGTAAACGCCATGTCCCGACACACCTGTCGACCCAGTTCCTCATCCCCCCTTCACGCCCGGATACAGCAGCTTAATCAGACCGAGCCCCAGTCGGCGTTCACGGCGCAGTTTCTGGATTTGCCCGGCCAGATCAACGCCGAAAACCGCCATCACGCTGGCTTCATCGCTGTTAGAACCAATCATGACGGGCATCGGGTGCTGTCTGGCGGCGAAAAAGATGTCCAGCATTGGTTCCGGCAGTACCGCATCACCGGAGATCGGCGTTGGCGCAATTTTAAATGGCGCGCCCAGTGGCCAGAAGGCCTCAGCCGGAATGGCGCGTAGCTGTTCCGCCGTCGCATTCTGCAAGCCGAAGTGTTCAGCCAGCGCTACCCCGTTTTCCAGCGCGATTTCGCGAGGCGTGTCCGGCAACGTGTAGCCGCTCTGCACAATCGCTTTATGAAACAGCCCTTTCCCACGTGGGGAGGCTAACAGCGAGAGTACGCTGCGCGCCCCTGCCGACTCACCAAACAGCGTCACGTTTTGCGGATCGCCGCCGAACGCAGCGACGTTTTCCTGTACCCAGCGCAGCGCCGCTATCTGGTCGAGCAAGGCAAAATTATTGAGAGCCTCGCCCTCTTCGTCTTCCAGCGCCGGATGAGCAAAAAAGCCGAGATGACCGAGGCGATAGTTGACGGTAACGACAACCACGCCACGCTTTGCCAGCGCAACGCCGTCATAAGGCGGCAGACTACCCGCGCCAATGGTGTAGCCGCCGCCGTGCAGCCAGACCATCACCGGAAGTCGCTGATGACGTTCCGCCGGGGACCAGACGTTGAGATAGAGACAGTCTTCAGAAAATGCGCCGGGATCGCCGCCGCCCAACTCTTTGCAGTACTCAATGTCCTGCCAGCTGGCGCTGGAGAAGGTATTCGCGTCACGAATCCCGGACCAGGGAGTGACGGGCTGCGGCGCGCGCCAACGCCATTTCCCCGTCGGCGGCGAGGCGTAAGGAATACCGCGCCAGAGGTGGATGTCGTCCTGTACGACACCCATTAGCTGTCCCTGTACGGTTTGAATCAGAGGAATACCAGGATTGATCATGTCCATATTTACCCGTTAATCGCAGATCCCTACAGGATACCTGGATTAAAGCAGGCCGCAACGCCGTTTGCTGCGTTCTTCCGCCTCCTGATACAGTACAAACTCGTCAAACACCGGACACCCCAGCGCCTGTTCAAAGGCCTCGCGACTGGCGTTACCGTGACTGCGCGCCTGAGTCTCATTGCCAAGATTCGACTGGAAAATCCCCGCCGCGCTGACCGGAAGGAAATCTTCATAAGTGATGGGCTGCGCCTGCACCCAACCGCGTTCAATGTGCGGTTGCGGATCGTCGCCGGGACGAATCGCGTTGCGGTGCGCTTCGCCTGTCGGGGTCAGACGATAGCGGAACCAGGCCAGCCCCTGCTGGCGTAACAGGAACTCGCTGTCCGGAAACGCGTTAAACACCTCTTGCAGATGCAGTTGGTGCGTCAGGTTATCTTTTCCGGTACCGGCGTTGCTGAGTAATTCATCGTACAACTGGCGTCCTTTTATCGTCAGCGCTACGCCGCGTTGTTCGATCTCGCCAAAGCGGGCCGTGTGCGTCCCCTGCATTTCGCCAGCAAACAGCACCGGTTCTTCCAGCGCTTTAAAGCTGGTCTGGCGTAACAGAATGGGCACGTCGCGGCGCGGCGGACCTTCGATAAGCACTTTCGGTTCAATGCCACATTCCGGCATCATCGACTGCACCCGGTCGATATCCAGCGTTCTGGGCGTCAGATGATTGATATGACAACCGGGGAAACAGACCACATCGGCAATCAGACGATGTTCATTATGCAGCGCGTGATAGGTTTGCTCATCCACGGTGGCATGACGATGCCAGCGGAAGGTTTCCAGCGCCTCTTTCACAAACTCGTGAGCCTGTGAGGCAGTAAACCCATTCTGGCTATCCCAGACGTCGAGCAGTTCACGACAGCGTGGGGTAAAAATATCGCGCTGCGCGAGGATCTCTGCCGCGCGCTGGCGCAACGAGGCGTTTTCAATCAATTCCAGGCGCAGTAAAGAGGTAAAAACGCGAAACGGATTTCGCGACAGCGAGGCATCGTCAATGGGGCGAAATGCCGTGGAGTGTACCGGCACGCCGGCCTGAGAGAGATCGTAGTAGCTGACCGGAAACATCCCCATGATCGCAAACATGCGCCGCAGCGTGGACAGCTCCTCCGCCGTACCGACGCGTATCGCGCCATGACGTTCTACGTTGAGGCGCGCCAGCTCATCCGCATTGGCCAGCTTTTCATGCAACGTGGGGTTGTTTTCGAGGACCGCCAGATTCACATCCGCCACAAGTTCCAGTAGCGTGCCGTACTGCGGAACTTCCTGCTGGTACATTGCTGACATTGCCTGCGAAAAGTGTTCCCGAATCTCATCTGCCGTGATGGTGTTCGCCATAATGTCATGCCTCCAGTGAATGTTACCTGGAGTGTAGGAAAGACCATTCATTCTGGGGGGGAAGAATTTACAAAGTGTGATCTCACCTGGATTCACCCTATGTCCGCCGCTGTGATCTTGTATAGCGTCTGGTTATGCAATAAGCGGCATAAATTCACTTTTAATTAACAATACATTTACACAAACTACCTCCGGTGACCCTAAAACAATAAATCTCTTCCCTGTACCGGAGTTACGCTATGTATGAAAAAACGCCCTCTCGCGAGGTGATCCATCGCGACTATAACAGCCATCCCCCCGGCCTTTGCCCCCGGCTATAAGACCAGCGTTTTGCGCTCACCACGCAATGCGCTAATCTCTTTGCAAAATTCATTATCGGAAATTACCGGACCGGTATTCAGCGATAACGATCTTGGCCCGCTGGATAACGACCTGATTATGAATTACGCCAAAGACGGCCTGCCGATTGGCGAGCGCATTATTGTTCACGGCTACGTGCGCGACGGCTTTGGCCGTCCGATGAAAAACACGCTGGTCGAAGTCTGGCAGGCCAATGCGGGCGGTCGTTATCGCCATAAGAAAGACCAGTATCTCGCACCAATCGATCCTAATTTTGGCGGCTGCGGACGGGTGCTGACCGATGAGAACGGCTATTACTTTTTCCGCACCATCAAGCCAGGCCCCTATCCATGGCGCAATCAGGTCAGCGACTGGCGTCCCTCGCACATCCACTTTTCACTCTCCGGCGAGGCCTTTGCTCAACGTTTAATTACGCAAATGTATTTTGAAGGCGACCCGCTAATCAAACAGTGTCCGATTGTGAAAACCCTCAATAACGATGATGCGATCCGCACATTGATTGCCGAACTGGATACCCACGCCGCCGTACCGCTCGACTGCCTGGCCTGGCGCTTTGACCTCGTACTTCGCGGACAGCGCGCGACGTTGTTTGAAAACCGCACTCAGGGAGGCGCATGATGAAAGAGTATATGCAGGAAACCGCCTCGCAAACGGCGGGACCGTATGTGCACATTGGGCTTGCGCCTGACGCCGCTGGATTTCATATCTTTGAGAAAAACTTCAGCTCCACGCTGACCAACAGCCATACCGAAGGCGAACGCATTGTGATCGAAGGACGGGTCATTGATGGTTCAGGCACGCCGGTGCGCGATGTGCTGTTGGAGATCTGGCAGGCCAACGCCCACGGACGCTACAACCATCCTGCTGATCATCAGGAAGACAAACCGCTCGACGCGGATTTTCGCGGCTGGGGACGCACCTGTTCAGACTTTGACAGCGGGGTATGGCGTTTCGACACCATCAAACCGGGCTGCGTGGTGGGACGTGATGGCCGCATGATGGCTCCGCATGTCAATCTGTGGATCGTCGCGCGCGGCATCAATATTGGCCTGAATACCCGCCTCTATTTCGCGGATGAACAGGAAGCTAACCAGCGAGATCCGGTACTTAATCTGATCGAATGGGAAGTTCGCCGTCAGACCCTGATTGCCCGCCGCGAACAGCGTGGTAGCGAGACTGTCTATATCTTCGATATTCACCTGCAGGGCGAAAACGAAACCGTCTTTTTTTGACGTCTGAGCAAGAGAATGGGCTGAATCTGTCAGCCCGTTCTGGCTGTTCTATTCCGGGATAGCAATATGAGTTTCCAGCCACGGCAGCATCTGTTTCTTACGACTCAACATTCCCTCCACCGTCACCGGTTGTCTCATCTCAGGCTGATACGGGCCTGCAAACCAGAGCTGCGAATGGCCGGCGTTAATATCCGTTAACATCAGTACCACCAAATCCGCCCCGCTGCGGATTGCGTAATCAGCCATCTCCACACGCAGGGCGTCCAGCACATCGGCGACCTGATTTAACGCGTACAGTTCAATTTGCGCGACGCTCACCTGTTGCCCGTTAATGGTGAAACGCTTGATATCTTTTTGCAGTAGTTCACTGGCGCTCAGCCCTTCGACGCTGGTTTTCGCACTCAGCAAGTCAGCGCTGAATGCCGCCAAATCAACCCCGGCAAGCGGTGCCAGTTCTTCGACGGCCAGACGGTCATCCGCCGTGGTGGTGGGCGAACGCAGCGTGACAGTGTCACTCAATATTGCGCCCAACAGTAATAAAGCTTGCGCAGGCGTTATCTGTGCTCTGTTCTGGGGGCTCATCAGTTGCCACAACAACGTGGCGCTACTGCCCACCGGCTTTACCCATACTTCTGGCGGCAAACGGGTCACCAGCCCACCCAGGCGATGATGATCGATGATACCGACGATATTACTCGCCAGCAGGGTTTCTGGTCCCTGCGTCGGTTCGGTGAAATCCACCAGCCAGACGTCGAGGTCAGTCAGCGGCATCTCAAGCAACGCAGGCATGTCCAGGCCTGCACGCTCGAACAAAAATCGGGTTTCGCGATTGGGATTGCCCAGTCGCCAGGCTGTGGCCTGAAATCCGCGCATGTTCAACCAACGAGCCGCCATGAAAGCCGTGCAAATGGCATCACTGTCAGGGTTAAGGTGACCAACGACATGGATCATTTTCGCCTCCGAAGAGAAAGTGCTGTTACTTAAATAAGTTAAATGTTAATAATATTTTGCAATCAAGTTATCAAAAACAAACAACTTTACTTGTCACCGGCATCGCTCTGTTCTTAACATCGCTTATGGAAAAAAATAGTCTGTTCAGTCAGCGCATCCGATTGCGCCATCTTCATACATTTGTCGCTGTCGCTCAACAAGGAACCCTGGGGCGCGCAGCCGAAACCCTTAACCTCAGCCAGCCTGCGCTTTCCAAAACGCTTAACGAACTGGAACAACTGACCGGTACCCGCCTCTTCGAACGCGGTCGGCTTGGCGCGCAGTTAACGCTGCCCGGCGAGCAGTTCTTAACCCACGCGGTGAAGGTGCTTGATGCGCTCAACACCGCCGGACAGGCGCTGAATCGTAAAGAAGGTCTTAACAATGATGTGGTAAGGATAGGCGCCCTACCCACCGCCGCGCTGGGTATTTTGCCCTCGGTGATCGGTCCGTTTCATCAGCAGCAGAAGGAGACCACGCTGCAGGTGGCGACAATGAACAACACTATGCTGCTGGCGGGGCTCAAATCCGGCGAGATCGACATTGGCATTGGCCGGATGTCCGATCCGGAATTAATGAGCGGCCTCAATTATGAGCTGCTGTTTCTCGAGTCGTTAAAACTGGTCGTGCGCCCCAACCATCCATTATTGCAGGAAAATGTGACGCTGAGTCGGGTGATGGAGTGGCCCGTGGTGGTCTCGCCAAAAGGCACCGTACCGCGGCAAAATGCCGAGACGCTGTTGCAAAGCCAGGGCTGCAAGATGCCAACCGGCTGTATTGAAACGCTTTCTGCATCGCTGTCGCGCCAGTTAACCGTTGATTATGACTACGTCTGGTTTGTGCCGTCAGGCGCGGTAAAGGAAGATTTGCGCCAGGCCACACTGGTTTCCTTGCCCGTACCGACGCAGGGAGCAGGTGAACCGATCGGCATTCTGACTCGCGTGGATTCACCGCTCTCATCTGGCGCACAGACCTTAATTGCCGCCATTCGTAAATCAATGCCGTTGTAGTCTGGTTGTGGGGTGGATGAGGCGATTTTGCGCCTCATCCGGTAATGGCATCAGAACGTTTCCCAGTTATCCCCGTGATCGGTAACCGGCTGTGTTAATGGCTGAACGGGCGTGTGGGTTGTCAGCACGCGCTTATCCGCGCGTCCGCCCTGCAAGCGAAATGTGCCTACGGCCTGTGTCAGACGTGCTGCCTGCTCTTCCAGTGACGCAGCCGCCGCCGAGGCCTCTTCCACCAGCGAAGCGTTCTGCTGAGTTACTTTATCCATCTCAGAGATAGCCTGGCTGACCTGCACAATTCCCCGGCTCTGTTCGTCCGACGCCGCGGCGATTTCCAGCATGATATCGGTGACGCGCTTAACCGCCTCCACGATGTCGGTCATCGTGTTCCCGGCCGCGACCACTTCACCGGAACCCTGATCGATGAGACGGACGGATTCGCTGATCAGCCCTTCAATCTCTTTCGCCGCCTGGGCGCTGCGGCTGGCCAGCGTGCGGACTTCGCTGGCGACCACGGCGAATCCACGCCCTTGCTCACCGGCTCGTGCGGCCTCTACTGCAGCGTTCAGCGCTAGAATATTGGTCTGGAAGGCAATACTGTTAATGACCGCAGTGATCTCAGAAATTTTCTTCGAACTGGTCGAAATATTGCCCATCGTCTGGACCACGCCGGAAACCATCTGCCCGCCACGACTGGCTTTGCCGGACGCGTCTTCCGCCAGTTTGCTGGCGTGGTGTGCGTTATCGGCGTTTTGCTTCACCGTCGCGGTCAACTCTTCCATGCTGGCTGCCGTCTGTTCGATCGCCGCCGCCTGCTCTTCGGTGCGTGAAGAGAGATCGGTATTGCCCGCCGAGATTTCGCTGGTACCGCGATAAATCTCTTCAGCGCCCTGACGCACCGATCCGACCGTTTGCACCAGCGAACGCTGCATCTGTTGCAGGTGACGACTCAGACGCCCAATCTCGCTACGCCCGGTAGGTTCATCCTGCATGGTGAGATCACCGGCGGCAATTTGCTCAATACGCTGCGCGGCATGCTGCAGCGGTTGAATAACGGTGCGACGCAGAACAATAAACGTCATCAGCGTCAGCACCAGTGCCAGACCAAAGGCACCAATCATGAATATCACCCCCCAGTTGCGTGCGCTGATGTGCCTGTTCGCTTAACTGGTTCGCCCGCGCCATGCGCAGTTCAATCGCCTTTAACAGGACCTTGTTGTAACTGTCGTCCAGGGGTCTTGCCTGTTCACTTTCATGATTGATGATCGCTTCAAACATGCCGTTTCTGGCGTACTTGAGCATCGGTTGCATTCCTGCAATGTAGGCCTTAAAACTGCGCTCCAGCTCGCCATCCAGCGCCTCATCCGCAGGGGTTTTCACCTTGCGCGCCATGTAAATGGTAAACCCTTCCTCAGACTGCTTGATGCGCTTTTCCGCTGCGGCAATGTTTGCCTTCATGTCATCCATTTCAGCAATTCGGCTCGCCGCGCCGGCATGAATCATGTTGATTCTCGCCGTACGCAGATGGTTCGAACTGTTTGATAATCCCATGCGCACCTGAATCTCATCCGTCACGTCCCGCTGATCGCGGTCAGCCTGCATGAGAAAGTAGCCCGCCAGACCTGAGCTCAATGCGAACAGTAAAAGGATGCCACCGAGAATGGAGGAAAACAGCGGAACCAGCCTGATGTGATGCAAAAAGCCCAGCTTATGCGGTGCCTGCATCGATGATGTGTTGTCCATGACCGTCGACTCTCTTGTAGGATTAGTGCGTGATACGCGCCCGTTAGATAGTCATCGGCATTCCGCGACGTTTACTTACCGGGAAAAGCGCCGATTTCGTCACAGTTTGACAACATTTATGTTAAAAAAAGGAAAGCGCCAGCAGTGAGTTCCGCTGGCGAATGAATCAGTTATCGCCGAAATGGATAACGGTACGGATGGATTTACCTTCGTGCATCAGGTCAAACGCGTCGTTGATTTGCTCCAGCGGCAGACGATGGGTAATGAACGGATCCAGCTGGATTTTCCCGGCCATTGCGTCTTCTACCATGCCCGGCAACTGGGTACGTCCTTTGACGCCGCCGAAAGCTGAGCCGCGCCAGACCCGGCCTGTCACCAGCTGGAACGGACGCGTTTTGATCTCCTGACCGGCGCCAGCAACGCCAATGATGATGCTCTCGCCCCAGCCTTTATGGCAGCATTCCAGCGCCGCACGCATCACATTGACATTACCGATACATTCGAAGCTAAAGTCGACGCCGCCGTCGGTGAGTTCAACAATCACCTCCTGAACAGGTTTGTCATAGTCTTTCGGGTTAATGAAGTCGGTTGCGCCCATCTCACCCGCCAGTTTGAACTTCTCCGGGTTGGTATCGACGGCAATAATGCGTCCGGCTTTCGCCTGTACCGCCCCCCTGAATCACCGCCAGGCCGATCCCGCCGAGGCCAAACACAGCGACGGTATCGCCTTCTTTCACTTTCGCAGTGTTATGCACGGCACCGATGCCCGTAGTAACGCCACAGCCCAGCAGACACACTTTGTCCAGCGGCGCTTGTGGGTTGACTTTCGCCAGCGAGATTTCCGCACATACGGTGTATTCGCTAAAGGTACTGGTGCCCATGTAGTGATACACAGGTTCGCCGTTATAAGAAAAACGGGTGGTGCCATCCGGCATCAGGCCTTTCCCCTGAGTCGCACGTACGGCCTGACAGAGGTTGGTTTTCCCGGATTTACAGAATTTGCATTCGCCGCATTCGGCGGTATACAGCGGGATAACATGGTCGCCTGGCTTCAGGCTGGTGACGCCTTCACCGACTTCCACGACGACACCACCGCCTTCATGCCCCAGAACCGCCGGGAAAACGCCTTCCGGGTCGTCACCAGACAGCGTAAAAGCATCCGTGTGACAGACGCCGGTGTGGGTGATTTTGACCAGAACTTCGCCTTTTTTCGGCGGTGCGACGTCAATCTCAACAATTTTAAGCGGCTGGCCGGGGCCAAACGCGACTGCTGCACGTGATTTCATCTGTCTCTTCCCTTTATTGCGAGGTGATGTGTTTATTTTAGATAAGCGCGAAGAAGGTGGCCGATCTCAGCCATGCGCACCGCGCGCTGGTCAGGGGTGGTTTCACCACTCACCAGCTCATCTTTCAGGTGGATCTCAACCATTTCGCCCATTAAACCGTTGGATGCACCGCGAACCGCGGCGATTTGTTGCAGGATAGCCAGGCAAGGCTCGCCGGACTCCAGCGCGCGCTCCAGGGCATCCACCTGCCCCCCGAATGCGCCGGACGCGAGTCAGAATACGTTTTTTATCTGCAGGGGAATGCGGCATACGCCCTCCTTGATACTATAGGGGGGGTATACTATCACCTTTTTAAATAATTGTGAAATAATTGCTTTGTTAAATAGCAACAAATTACTTTTGCCTCACTAACGCACAACCTGGTACTGAACTCACACAAAAACATTAACATTTTTTATATTTCATGATGAGTGTAAAGTTTTATCTAGCTAAGCAAACATTATGCTGCTGTTTACACTACGTTGAAATTATCAACGTAGAATTGCTGTGCGTTATCAATACCTTCTCACATCTTAATATTAACATTCCATTTATAAATAATAATCTACCGGATCTGCTATTAATGAGTAATCAGTTAATAAGACTACACTGTTTTACCGCCTTCTTTTTAATTACGCCCGCCGTTGCTACAGAATGGGACTATGAGGATATTTCGCTGGATGGCGATACAATAGAACTAAGAAATAATGAGCACGCGAATAATATCAGCGCCAGTAACAATAGCAAAATATATCTTTATAACAGCGCGGAAACGTATAATACAATATTGGAGGGCCGCAGTACTGAGTATGTTAATGATAGCGCACGGACCTATAACACAATTGTTCACGGTAACGGAGCAAGGCAATATGGCTATGGAAATGCTCAACTCAACAACACAATACTAAACGAGGGTGGGCAGCAGTGGCTAAATGGGAACGCACTCGCGGTTGGTACTGAGATCAACGCGGGTTCATCGCAGTATTTAAGTGATAATTCCCAAACACGCAATGTGGTGATTAATAACGGCTCTCAGTATATTTCAGGTCATGGTGCGTCATCCGAAGGAACGATTCTCAATGGGAATTCATTACAGCAACTTACCGGTGGAACCGCGAATAACACCATATTAAATGGCAGTAGCTCACAAACACTGCAGTTCCAGTCTTATGCACCGGGTAAGGTTACCCATACCGTTCTTAATGATGAAAGCGTTCAATATGTTTTTTTTGAGCACTCTTCTGCAATTGGCACAATATTGAACGATAACTCTCGTCAGTATGTCTATTTTGGCTCTCAGGTATATGATACACATATTAACGGAGGTCATCAGATTGTTTACACAGACGGATATGCCGACAACACCATTATTGATGATGGCATTCAGTCTGTCGTAAAGGGGGCGGTGATAAACGATACGACATTATACGGTGGTTATACCTATCTTTATGAGGGTGCCCGTTCGACGGGTTATATGAATGTTTCGGATTCTGGTCACGTTTATATGGACCACGGTGCTTACGCTGAAAATATCAGACTAGAACAGGCTTCGTTATTTTTGACCGATATTGGTGAGCAATCCCCTGACTCAATGCCTGCCCGAATCGATAATCTCGACATGCATGACGCTGTGGTCTCTTTTTTTACGTGACAGTGAGGGCGAATATACACCCTTAGATATTGGTCGGTTGTCTGGAACAGGATTATTTCTCTTTAACACATCGCTTGCCGAGCGTAATGCGAATTTTGTGACGATCGAACAAGGTTCCGGGCAGTTCGGGATTGTTGTAGCCGACTCAGGAAAAGAAATTGCCGTTCACGATAATCTGACGGTAAATCTCATTCATGACCAGTCCGGAGATATTGACTTCTCTATGGCTACGCCAAAGGGTCAACGTACGCAAAGCATTGATGGCGGTACTTTCATGTACACCCTCTACAACGCGAAGGATAAAGATGGTTTATATGGCGGAAATGTCTGGTATCTGGGGGGCCATGACTGAAGATCACGGGGATGGGGATAATGGTAACGGCGGTGATAACGGTAATGGTGGACAACATGTTACCACACCTGCAACTGATGCCATTCTTAGCATGGCCACAGCAGGCCTGAACGTGATGCGTTCAGAGATGGATAGCCTACGAGCGTACCGTAATAGCCAACCTTCCGCATTGCATCAACATCGTGAAGGCCATGTCTGGGGTCATTATCTGGGTAAAAAAAAGCGCCACACAGACCCGCAATGGTGCAGCGTATAAATTGTACCAGAATGGCTTTGAGCTCGGAGGTGATAAAACAACGACCTTTGACAGTGGATATCTGGTTACCGGTACTTTCTTCATACTTTCCGATAACAGGGTTCACCATGCCCGTGGGGGCAAAAGTAAACTGAACAGCTACGGACTGGGAACCTATGCCACCTGGTATGATAACCGGGGTTTCTATGTTGATGGTGTTGCCAGGGTAAACCGCCTGAACAGCCAGTTACAAGCGCGAATGAGCAACGGTGAAAGCACCTCTGGTCGCTGGCATCAGTACGGTATCAGCAGCGCGCTGGAAACCGGGTATACCGTAAAACTCTCAGAGTCATTCTATGTTGAACCGTTTGCAAGAATGACTGGAACACAGATCAATGATGCCAGTGTGAAGCTAAGCAATGGAATGCAGGCGAAAACCGGTAAGGCTCGCTCCCTGACCGCTGAAGCGGGGGGCGCGTATCGGAGCATCATATAGACTTGGTTCGGCTGAGGTGTCGCCTTATCTGCGTGCTGGCGTAGAGCAGGAGTTTGCCCAATCAAACGAAACCACGATCAATAAGCGTTACCGATTTGATAACAACCTCAATGGCACGTCCGGAAAGTATGCTGCCGGGTTGTCAGTCCTTCTGGCTCAAGACACGACGCTTTATGGAGAAATGAACTACCGCCAGGGAAGCCATATTGAAGATCCTGTCCAGGGCACTTTAGGGTTGCGTATCGGCTTCTGACAAAAAACGCAAACCAACCGCTCTCCTGTGCCCCAGAGTCTGAATTGCAATAGCCGCGCGGGGACGCTCCCCGCGCTGACATTAATTCCCCTGACGCTTGCGCGGCATCATGCGCAGCAGCGTATTATCCTTCCAGAAATAGTGGTGCATCAGCGCGGCAGCGGCGTGCAGCGCAATGACGAAGTAGCCGAGATTGGCCAGCGTGATGTGCCAGGATTTCAGCGTATCCACCAGGTCAAAATTGCCTTCTGTCGCATACGGCATCACCAGTCCAAAGGCCATCCACGGATTCCCGCGGTTGTACATCATCACCATGCCGATCACGGGTAGCGCGATGAACAACAGGTAAATCACCAGGTGCCCCAGATGCGCCAGTCCGGTCATCATCGGTTTCGGTTTTGGCACAATGGGCGGCGAAGGCACTTTCAGTCTGATCAGCAGACGCGCCACCATCAGCACCAGAATCGCGATCCCGCAAGAAACATGAATCATATTAATGAGGGGGGCGATCGCTGCGTGGAAAAAAGCCCCGAAATTCCATTGCGCAGTAGGCCACAATCACCAGTAAAAAAACCAGCCAGTGGATGCCAATCTGCAGGCTTGAATACTTATTGCCCATAACACGTCCTGAGTAAAAACAGTAAAGCGACAACATAGCGAGCTTTTGTTAAAAATTCATTAATTTTTCTTCACTGCTTATCAGTAAGTTAGGCTTAACGGCAATAAGTGCGATTGCTCCCCCCCGCCATCCTGGACTATGCCTGGAAGGGAAAAAGAGTGTCCGCTATAACCTCACAGGAGTTAATCATGAGTAAAATTGGCATTAACGGTTTTGGTCGTATTGGTCGCCTGGTGTTGCGTCGGTTACTGGAAGTGAAAAGCGAGGTTGATGTGGTTGCGATCAACGACCTCACCTCCCCTAAAATTCTCGCCTATCTGCTTAAGCACGACTCCAACTATGGTCCCTTCCCGTGGAGCGTCGACTTTACCGAGGATGCGCTGATCGTGGATGGGAAAACAATCGCGGTGTATGCAGAGAAAGAGGCCAAAAATATCCCGTGGAAAGCGAAAGGCGCAGACGTCATCATTGAATGCACAGGCTTCTATACCTCAACCGAGAAGTCCCAGGCGCATATTGATGCGGGTGCGAAAAAAGTGCTGATCTCCGCCCCTGCGGGCGACATGAAAACCATTGTCTATAACGTCAATGATGACACGCTGGACGCCAGCGATGTGATCGTCTCGGTAGCCTCCTGCACCACCAACTGCCTGGCGCCGATGGCAAAAGCGCTGCACGATAACTTCGGTATCAAAGTGGGCACCATGACCACCATTCACGCCTACACCGGAACGCAATCGCTGGTTGATGGTCCGCGCGGAAAAGATCTGCGCGCATCACGTGCGGCGGCGGAAAATATCATTCCCCATACCACCGGGGCGGCAAAAGCTATCGGGCTGGTGATCCCTGAACTCAGCGGCAAGCTGAAAGGCCATGCCCAGCGCGTACCGGTCAAAACCGGTTCCGTGACCGAACTGGTGTCCATTCTGGATAAAAAAAGTGACAGCAGAAGAGGTTAACAACGCGCTAAAACAGGCGACGCAGAACAATGAATCCTTTGGCTATACCGATGAGGAAATTGTCTCTTCTGACGTAATCGGTTCACACTTTGGTTCCGTGTTTGATGCCACCCAGACCGAAATCACCGAGGTGGGCGATCTGCAACTGGTGAAGACCGTGGCCTGGTACGACAACGAATACGGTTTTGTCACCCAACTGGTCCGTACGCTGGATAAGTTCGTCAGCCTCTAATCTTCCGCCTGATGGCGCTGCGCTTGTCAGGCCTACCCCATGCCCGTTTGAGCGATAACGGCCCAAACGGGCAAACTTCAGCGCAGCGAACGGTTGCTCATCGCCTCATTCAGCGCTGCATCCTGTTGCAGGTGAAGCCACGCACGCTCGACCTCAGGCGGGAAATCCACATGAACAATGAAGTCGCGGCCTCGGGGACCATAGCCGGTTTCATCATTACGTAATCGCGGAATCTCCCCCCACCACCAGCGCTAAATAACGATCGACGGTCCACAGGCCGCCAGGATCATTGGCGAAAGCCACACCGTCTTCCTGCTGGCATAAGACCGGCGTAAATCCCGGATGGCTCAACCAGCGTGGCGCATCCGGGTTGTCACGGTTAACCCGACGAAAAGTTGCCACCGTGCGCCGTTGCATGGTGGGGTCCTGGATCACGATGGCGGTATTTATCGGTTCTGCGGCCTGAGCGACTAACTGCGCGCTAAAACGGGCATTCTCCCCGCAGTTGGTTGACTGATCTTCCAGCCAGATTTTATCCGCAGGAATATGCCAGAACTGTCGGGCAATATCCGCCAGAATGGCGGCTTCGGCACGACCGGTGGTCTGGATGGTGTTGTAACGCGGATGCTGGGCGACGGCGGCATACAGGAAGGTCGTGGAGTGTCCAATCCCACCGGCGATCAGCAGTGGAATCCCTTGTTCATGGGCAATTCGGCATGCGGCGTCAATCGTCGGGATAACCGCATTACCCGCCAGGACCACGCAATCTGCCGGGTAAGCGGGACCTTTGCAGAAGTCATCCTGCGCCAGCCACTGCCCCACCGTATTGATCGCTTCAACGGTGGCGGCAGAAAGTTTCAGGAACGGTTGCATCATTAGGCTCCTCCTCATATTCCTGCAGAGTACCTTAACCGCGTTGAATAAACAGTAGATCTCTCTGAAAGGCTGATGATTGATATTTCGACGCTTTTTTTTGTCATCGGCGTGAAATAATACAAAACGTCTAAAAACCGGACGGTTGCACCTGTAGATTATTCTGTTTAATAGCCACTCAATGAATGAATCACGCGATATCTTCTGATTTAACAGGCAATCGACCTGCCAAATCGCGCTCTTTTTAGCCCATTCCTGCACGATGCCCCTTGTTAAATGTTAAAAACACACCTAGTTTGATTAACAATTTCACAACCATTTAACGTAACAGGTTGCACCTGCCGCGCTGCCAGGTGACACCTTCTTTGTTCTCTGGCGGAGGTTTTAAGGTAATGACAACCCATGAAAGCAGTACGACTATACTGAAGAAAAATAAGAAGGTCCTCGTCGCCAGTCTGACCGGCAGTGCGATTGAGTGGTTCGACTACTTCCTCTACGGCACCGCAGCAGCACTGGTGTTTAACAAGATTTTCTTCCCGATGGTCGACCCGGTGATTGGTCTTATCCTCTCGTACCTCTCCTTCTCGCTGACCTTTTTTTATCCGCCCGATCGGCGGGGTGATTTTCGCCCACATTGGCGATCGCATCGGGCGTAAGAAGACACTGGTACTGACGCTTTCCCTGATGGGCGGCGCGACGGTAATGATTGGTCTGCTGCCCACCTATGACATGATAGGTATCTGGGCCCCCATCCTGCTGATCCTGATGCGCATCATCCAGGGAATGGGCATTGGCGGTGAATGGGGTGGCGCGCTACTGCTTGCCTATGAGTACGCCCCGGAAAAACGCAAAGGCTTCTTCGGTAGTATTCCGCAGGCGGGGGGTAACCATTGGGATGCTGATGGCGACCTTTATCGTCTCGCTGATGACCCTGTTCAGCGAAGAGGATTTCCTCTCCTGGGGCTGGCGTATTCCGTTCCTGTTAAGCTCTGTACTGGTGCTGTTAGGATTATGGATCCGCCGCGATATCGATGAAACGCCGGATTTCAGAAAAGTTAAAGCCGCAGGCCAGGTCGCTAAAGCGCCCTTGCGCGATACGCTGACCCATCACTGGCGTGAGGTGCTGATTGCCGCGGGTTTGAAGGTAGTAGAAACCGCACCGTTCTACATTTTCTCAACGTTTGTGGTCAGCTATGCCACGAGCACACTGAGCTATCAGAAATCCCAGGTACTGGAAGCCGTCACCGTCGGCGCGTTGATTGCCACGGTGATGATCCCATTGATGGGGCTGCTGTCAGATAAAATAGGTCGTAAACGGATGTATGCCATCAGCGTCACGCTGCTTGGCCTGTTTATCGTGCCGTGGTTCCTGCTGCTCAATACCGGCACCACATGGGGCATTATGCTGGCGACGATTGTGATGTTCGGCGTGCTGTGGGCGCCGGTAACGGCAGTACTGGGGACGTTGTGCTCAGAAATCTTCAGCGCCAACGTACGCTACACCGGCATCACCCTCGGCTACCAGATTGGTGCCGCGCTGGCGGGCGGTACTGCTCCTCTTATCGCCACCGGGTTATTGGCTAAATATGACGGCGACTGGGTGCCCGTGGCGTGGTACCTGCTCACCACCGTGGCGATTTCACTGATTGCCATTTTCTTTGCCACCCGTGTGAAGCGTAGCCCGGCGACCCATGCCCAGCTTAACGAGTTGTAATCCCTTCGCGGCCAGAAAATCTGGCCGCGAAGGGCCTACGGACAATGCAATGGCATCCGGCGCTTGCTGGAACGCGTAATCCACGCCGATACCATTGAACTTGTAGGCCGGATAAGGCGAAGCCGCCATCCGGCGCTTAATTAGCCGCTAATCTGTTCCATTGCCTGCAGGATGCGTTTATCTGAAATGGGATATGGCGTTCCCAGCTGTTGGGCAAAATAGCTAACCCGCAATTCCTCAATCATCCAGCGGATCGCTTTGACATCCTCGTCTTCACGCCGCGCTGGCGGCAGCTTGTTGAACCACTGCTGCCATGCCTGCTGTACGCTTTCGACTTTTAACATCTGCGCGCGATCGCGGTGGGGATCAATCGCCAGTTTCTCCAGACGTTTTTCAATCGCCTGCAAGTAACGCAGCGTATCGCCAAGACGACGGAAGCCATTGCCGGTGACAAATCCGCGGTACACCAGCCCGCTCATCTGCGCTTTGATGTCGGAAAGCCCCAGCGCCATCGTCATGTCCACGCGCCCTTTCAGACGTTTGTTGATGTTGAATACCGCTGTCAGGATCTGTTCGACCTGTTTTGCTATCTCGACCACCGTCTCGTTCAGTTCTGCCCGAACCTTCTCGTGCAACGCGGCAAAGCCCTCTTCCGTCCAGACCGGGCCGCCATTGGCGTCAATCAGCTTATCCACACCGCAGGAAATACAGTCGTCAATCAGCTCCAGCACTTTTCCGTATGGGTTGAAGTACAGACCCAGCTTGGCTTTATTCGGCAGCTTTTCGTGCAGATACTTGATGGGCGACGGGATGTTTAACAGCAGCAAACGCCGCAACCCCGCCCACATCGCCTGCTGTTGCTCCAGCGGATTATCGAACAGCTTGATCGCCACGCTGTCTCGCTCATCCACCAGCGCGGGCCACGCTTTAACTTTGTAGTTACCGCGTTTCTGCTCGTAGCTTTCCGGCAGTTGGCCGAAGCTCCAGATATGAAGTCCACTCTGCTCGATACCATCATCGGCCACCGCAGACAGCGTCTCCTGCACTTTCCCTTTCAGCCGATCTTTTAACTCCTGTAGCGAGCGCCCTTCCTGCAGCTTCTTGTTCTTATCATCCACCACACGGAAGGTGATTTTCAGATGATCGGGCACCTGATCCCAGTGCCAGTCCTCGCGGTCAACCATCACGCCGGTCATCCGACGCAGCTCCCGCTCCAGTGCGTCCAGTAGCGGCAGTTCCAGCGGCGTCACCCGACCTAAAAACGCTTCGGCGTAGTTTGGCGCCGGAACAAAGTTACGTCGCACCGGTTTCGGCAGCGACTTAATCAGCGCAATCACCAGTTCGCGACGTAAACCGGGGATCTGCCACTCAAAGCCACTCTCGTCGACCTGATTCAACAACGGCAGCGGAATGTGTACCGTCACCCCGTCCGCATCAGCCCCCCGGTTCAAACTGGTAACTTAACCGTAGCTTCAGATTGCCCTGATGCCAGAAGTTCGGGTAATCCAGCTTGCTGATTTTTTCAGCGCCCTCTTTGATGAGCATGCTCTTTTCAAAGTTGAGCAGGTCTGGCGTGTCGCGGCTGACCTTCTTCCACCAGTTGTCAAAATGACGGGCAGAAATGACGTCATGGCTGATGCGCTGGTCGTAGAACTCAAACAGCGTTTCGTCATCCACCAGGATGTCGCGACGGCGCGATTTGTGTTCCAGCTCTTCCACTTCCGCACGCAACTTGAGGTTTTCGCGAAAGAAGGCATGACGCGTCTGCCAGTCGCCCTCCACCAGCGCGTGGCGGATAAACAGTTCACGGCACAGCGCCGGGTCAATCTGGCTGTAGTTCACTTTACGCGCGGCAACAATCGGCAGACCGTACACGGTCACCTTTTCCGTCGCCATCACTGCGCCCTGTGCACGCTCCCAGTGCGGTTCACTGTACGAACGCTTAATCAGGTGCTGAGCGACCGGTTCCACCCACTCCGGGTCAATGCGTGCTGCAATGCGTCCCCACAGACGGCTGGTTTCGACCAGTTCCGCGACCATTGCCCACTTCGGCGGTTTTTTGAACAAGCCGGAGCCGGGAAAAATCGAGAAACGCGCGTTACGTGCGCCGGTATATTCCTGTTTATCGGCGTCTTTCATACCGATGTGCGACAACAGCCCGGTCAGAAGCGCAATATGGATTTCACGATACTGCGCGGGTTCGCTGTTCACCGGAATACCCAACTCTTTCACGACCTGTCGCAGTTGGGTGTAGATATCCTGCCACTCACGCACGCGCAGATAGTTCAGATAGTCAGTCCGGCACAAGCGACGAAACGCGTTTGACGACAACGCTTTTTGCTGTTCGCCGAGGTAATTCCACAGATTCACAAACGCCAGGAAATCGGACTCTTTATCGTGGAAGCGACGGTGTTTTTCATCAGACGCCTGCTGCTTATCCATCGGACGCTCGCGTGGGTCCTGAATGGAGAGTGCCGAGGTGATAATCATCGCTTCGCGCACGCAGCCGTGTTTTTGCGCTTCCAGCACCATGCGTGCCAGGCGCGGATCCACCGGCAGTTGGCTGAGCTGGCGGCCCAGCGGCGTCAGCTTATAGACCGTCGCCTGTTCATCGGTGGTAATCGCCCCGAGCTCTTCCAGCAGACGCACGCCGTCCTGGATGTTGCGCTTATCCGGCGCTTCGACAAACGGGAACGCGGCGATATCGCCCAGCCCCAGCGCGGTCATCTGCAGGATAACGGACGCCAGGTTAGTGCGCAGAATTTCCGGGTCGGTAAATTCCGGACGCGACAGGAAATCATCTTCGGAATAGAGACGAATACAGATCCCTTCGGATACGCGGCCGCAGCGACCTTTACGCTGGTTCGCGGAGGCCTGCGATACGGGCTCGATCGGCAGGCGCTGCACTTTGGTGCGATAGCTGTAGCGGCTGATACGCGCTGTACCAGGATCGATAACGTATTTGATGCCAGGCACCGTCAGCGACGTTTCCGCCACGTTGGTCGCCAGCACAATACGACGTCCGCTGTGCGACTGGAAAACGCGGTTCTGTTCGCTGTTTGACAGTCGTGCATACAGCGGCAGCACTTCGGTATGGCGCAGATTCAGTTTATTCAGCGCGTCAGCGGTATCGCGGATCTCGCGTTCACCGCTCATGAAAATCAGGATGTCACCGGGGCTTTCACGTCCCAGTTCTTCTACTGCATCGAAAATCGCCTGTAGCTGGTCACGCTCGGTGTCATCGGCCTCTTCGACGATCGGTCGATAGCGGACTTCCACCGGATACGTGCGCCCCGAAACCTCAATGATCGGCGCATTGTTGAAATGCTTCGAAAAGCGTTCCGGATCGATGGTCGCGGAGGTGATGATGATTTTCAGATCCGGACGACGCGGCAGCAGCTCTTTCAGATAGCCAAGCAGAAAATCGATGTTCAGGCTACGCTCATGCGCTTCATCGATAATGATGGTGTCGTATTGCATCAGCAGGCGGTCCTGCTGAATTTCCGCCAGCAGGATGCCGTCGGTCATCAGCTTCACCATCGTGTTATCGCTGACGTGATCGCTAAAGCGCACCTTATAACCAATGCACCCGCCCGGCTCTGTCTGTAACTCTTCCGCGATACGGTTCGCCACCGTACGCGCCGCCAGACGACGCGGCTGGGTGTGACCGATCAACCCTTTCAGCCCACGCCCCAGCTCCATACAGATCTTCGGAAGCTGGGTGGTTTTCCCCGAGCCGGTTTCCCCGGCAACGATCACCACCTGGTGATCGCGCACGGCGTCGAGAATCGCCTGTTTCTTCTGACTAACAGGCAGGTTTTCAGGGTAGGTAATCGCTGGTCGCGCCGCTTCGCGTAGCACAACTTTACCTGCCGCCTGTTCAATCTCTTTCGCCATCTCCTGGTAAATGGCCTGTTGTGCATCAGGATTTTTAACCTTCTTCACGCCATGTAGACGCCGCGAGAAACGCTGACGGTCGCGCAGCATCAGTGAATCCAGCTGCTGCTGTAAGGCATGAAACGTGAGTTTTTGTTGTTCTGTCATAGCGTTAAAAGGCAGTGATCTGCCGGGTTAAATCTCTTCTAAATGATAGGTATAGAGTACCACATCGGCGCATTTTGTGTGTTGTTCAATAAATTCGAACATAGGATTCGATATATTGCGCTTTCTCTGCGACAGGATTGTGAATACAGTGTCAACAAGCAACGGGGCACAGCCCATTCAAACATCTATAAGGAAACACCCATGAGCAAGGTATTAGTTCTCAAATCCAGTATTCTGGCAGGGTACTCTCAGTCAGGTCAGTTGTCTGATTATTTTGTTGAACAGTGGCGTGAAAAACATTCTGCCGACGAAATCACCGTTCGTGACCTGGCTGCGAATCCTGTCCCGGTACTGGATGGCGAACTGGTGGGTGCCCTGCGCCCGAGCGACGCGCCGCTGACACCACGTCAACAAGAGGCGCTGGCGCTGTCTGATGAGCTGATTGCTGAACTGAAAGCGCACGACGTCATTGTTATCGCGGCGCCGATGTACAACTTCAACATCCCGACGCAGCTGAAAAACTACTTTGACCTGATTGCCCGTGCTGGCGTGACGTTCCGCTACACCGAGAAAGGTCCGGAAGGTCTGGTGACCGGCAAACGTGCGGTGATCCTCTCCAGCCGCGGCGGTATTCACAAAGATACGCCAACCGACCTGATTGCGCCGTACCTGAAAGTTTTCCTCGGCTTTATTGGTATCACCGACGTGAACTTTGTGTTCGCAGAAGGGATTGCTTACGGTCCGGAAGTGGCGACTAAAGCGCAGTCTGACGCGAAAGCCGCCATCGATAGCGTGGTTGCAGCATAAGTTTTTCCCCTCCCGCTGCGGCGGGAGGTTCTTTATCACTTCGCCTGATAACGCAAATATCCCACCACGCCGTTACTTGCACCATCACTCGGATGATTCACCCCGTCAGTGACTTCCACGCAGGGAAAGTCAAACGGCGACACATTTTCAATGCACGCTACGTTAACGCCATATTCATCCGGGCTGGAGCGCCGCTGGTGGAAAGTGTAAATCCCACACACTGAACAGAAAAAGTGCCTTGCTGTGCCGGTATTGAAACGATACTCCGTCAGTTTATCCTGTCCTGAAAGAACCGTTATCCCCATCAATGGCGCAGAAACCACTACCGCCCCCCGCATCCGACAAAATGAACAGTTACAACGCCGGATGGTATTGAAACCGTCGCTAAGTTGAACGGTAAATTTGACAGCCCCGCAGTGACATTGCGCATTTCTTTTTTCAGTCATGGTAAACCTCCGCCTTATGCCTTTTGCGCAATACTGTCCAGGGTCGCCAGCACTTCCGCTGAAAGAATCAGCTCCCCTGCCGCCATATTTTCATGCAAATGTGTCACCGACGATGTGCCTGGTATCAGTAAAATATTCGGTGAGCGATGCAGCAACCACGCCAGCGCAACCTGCATCGGCGTTGCATTGAGGCTCGTGGCGACATCGGAGAGCGTTGAGGACTGCAGCGGCGTGAACCCGCCCAGTGGGAAAAAGGGGACATAAGCAATACCGTCTTCTGCCAGCGCGTCAATTAACGCGTCATCCTCACGATGGGCGATATTGTATTCATTCTGTACGCAGACCACGTCTGCCATACTGCGCGCCTGCGCCACCTGGCTTGCAGTCACATTGCTCAGACCGATGTGTCTGACCAGTCCCTGCTGCTGAAGCTCAGCCAGCACGCTGAAACTCTCTTCAATCGATCCTTCATGCGGGCCGTGACCGTCGCCCAGCATAATGCGTAGGTTAACGACATCCAGGACATCCAGCCCCAGGTTTCGCAGATTGTCGTGAACCGCTTTCTTGAGTTCATCTGGCGAAAACGCGGGCAGCCAGGATGCATCGTCGCCACGCCGGGCGCCGATTTTAGTGACAATCACCAGATCGTCCGGATAAGGATGCAGCGCTTCGCGAATGATTTGATTGGTCACGTGCGGACCGTAAAAATCGCTGGTATCAATATGATTAACCCCCCAGCGCGATCGCTTCCCGAAGCACGGTCAAGGCGACATGACGATCGCGGGGTGGACCAAAAACACCAGGCCCCGCCAGTTGCATCGCCCCATACCCTATGCGTTTGACCTGCCGGGAACCGAGAGTAAACGTTTCTGTGATGCCGTGACTTGCCATAACTGCCCCTTCTGCTGAATAGCGCGTAAGAAAAGAGAGTATAGAAACTTACCCTGCAAATTATTACGCGTCACCCGACAAAAAGAAAAACCGCAGACGGCAATTTGAAAGGATTATTTCCGCAGCCACTTCCCGTTAATGCCCTGGACATATTCTCCGGGTTTCGCCCGCTCGACCAGTTTCTGTCCGGCCATTTTTGCCACTTCGTCAACGGGAAGCTGATGGCTTTCGGCCAGTTGCTGATAGCTGACGGCTCTCGCCTTATTGATTTCACTCACTAACGCCCGCGTCTGCACATCCTGTTTCAGTGCGACCAGATAACCATTGTACGTTTCGCCAACCCGGCCCTGGCTTCTGGCTTCACTTAACGTCAGCGCGAAAGCGCTGCCACTTAATAAACTCAGAATCAGCGTCGCCAGAATAAAGGTTTTTTTCATTATCACCTCAGAACAAGTCGCTGCGGGATTTGAGCAGGCTTTCAACGTCTTTATCCACTTTGATATGGATCTCATGCTCAATTTTGACGTTCATATTGATAGTGATGGGCTCTTTGGGTGCCGCGACTTCAATGCGCGGCGTACAGCCCGTGACTAACAACAGCGGGAGAAGCACCAGCACGGCGGTCATTGTTTTCATTGGGGTTCCTCACATTCCTTGCCTTTCGAACAGGTTTTATCTGGCAGCGCCGCATTTTGTTCAAGCCATGCCTGTAGATTGTCGCCAAAGCGCAGACTGCGCCACAGCGTAAAAACATTCTCTTTGTGGGTGTAATTGAGATTAACCGTGCCGACCTTGCCATCGACCCGACTGTTGCCGGTGACCTGTGCCTGCATCGTCAATACGCCCAGATTGTCTAAATTGATTTTGGTCCATGAGTGGGCAATCTCCATATACCGTAACCAGTTGATGGCCGCCCCCGCCGCCATATTATCTTTCACCACCGCATCGGCGGTGTCTTTGTCGATACGCAGCGTCATCGGTCCGGGATTGGTTAACCAGCCGTCTTTGATAATCCATTTTTCATTGTTCAGCCACAGAGGGAGCGCGCCGCTCACCGGCCCGGACATGGCAAACTGCTTTGGATTCACCGCGCTGATAAGTTCGCTTGAAGAGATGTTTTGCACTCGCACCAGCGCCGGATCGTGCTGCGGCATGCGCAGTTGCTGCATGGAAACCTTGCCACCCAGCACATCGACGCTTACATCCGTGAGCAGCAGCGGATCGGCTTCACTCCACGGGTAAGCCCCCTCCAGATCGGCTGTAATATTCGTGGCAGTCACCTGGTTGACCACTTCAGCAATGCGCAGTGAAACCGGCCCGCGCGTCCCCAGTTGCCACGCGCCTTCACTAAAGCGGAACGGCAATACGAAATCGACGCCGTTGATCTGGTTATCCGGCATCCATGCGCTGCCGCCTTTTAAGACGCCGTGACCACCGGCCTCGAATCCCTGCTCCGCGGCCGCCGAGAACGCCACCTGAGCGTACAGTTCGCCCTCACGTAATTTCATTTTCCATTCAGGCGGCACCAGCGGCTGGAATACCTCCAGCGACTGTTTTGGCCACCAGGCCTGACCGCGCAAACGCAGGCCATCCCAACGACCGTTCAGCCTGACAGGGCCGATCGCCCCGGCATGTAAATCACCTTTGAACTGGAAAAAAGTCGGATCGCGCCCGTCTACGCTGAATTTGAGCGTTGAAGGCGGTAAGACGCTTCCCCCCCGAGAAATGGGTTTCTCCGGCATCAAACGAGAGCGCTCCGCTAAACCGGGGGTGCGCTGCATCACGTACCCATTCGACTGGTTGATCCATTACCAGGCGCGGCGTCTCCACCTTCATGGTGCCGTACTGAAGCTGGTCAAAGCCGGTGGACAAATCGGTCAGCGTAATGATGTTGTCATGCCACTCGCCTTTGCCGGCCACATCCCATTTTGCGTGCATCGGCGTAAAGCTGCCCTCGCCCCAGTAGCGCCACTGCCAGCGCCCCGCATCGGGCAGAAAATCATTTGCCAGACCGTCCAGGTGCAGGACGAAATCCCCCCATCAGATTCTCATGAGCGCGCAGAATCGCCTGCAATCGTCCGTCCACGCCACGCTGAGTGACCTTCACGCCCGCCAGCGGCCAGCGGATTTCGTCGATATCCAGCGAATCGATAACCCGTCCGCGCGAGCGCAGCAGCGCACCCGGTTCAAACGCCAGTTCCGGATCGGTCAGGCTACCGGTCAACCTGGCAGGCAGTCTGGCATAGAAAATTAAATCATCCTGCTTGGCTTCACCGGTCAGTTGCAGCGGCATCGCGCTGTCGTCCATGCTCAGTTTTCCCGGCCCAAACGAAAGCACCGCGTTGCCTTTCCCTGCTTCTCCCTGGGTCAGCACATTGAGCCGTCCGCTGATCACGGCGTTCTCGGTGCCCTCCTGCCAGTTATCCACTTTCACGCCCAGACGTCCGCTCAGCGGAAAACCCTGATAAGGCCACGACCAGCGACCATCGCTGATGGTTAACTGCTGGCGCGTGAGTTCCCACGGCAGATCGAGCAGCGGATCGGCATTATCCCGCGCCATGACAATCAACTGCCCGGCATTTTCACGCCATTCCAGTTCCGCATCGACCAGCGATGGCTCCTGCGGCAGGCTAAGTGTGGCGACAGTTCGCCCACTCACCGGCAGTCCATCCGGCACCAGCGGCATCGTGAACTCCCCAACCAGTTTGACCGGTGGTTGCCCCTCAAAAGCCATCACATCGAGTTGGCTCACGGTCAGCGTCTGGCCGCGCAGTTGGCCTTGAAATTTTACCTTGTCGCCCTGATAACGAAGTTGCTGGACTGAAGAGGTCAGCGAGACGTTCAGTTTGCCCTGCCACACCTGCCAGGGGGAGAGAATGACGTTGTCGATGGTAATCCATGTGTTAGGCAACATAGCCTGCCATTCTGCCAGCGTACGTGGCGCGGCAGGAGACGGTTCCGTTTGCGGCAGTTTTGCCAGACACGCGGAGTCGAGTTCAAGCGTGCCCATATCCAGTTGCCAGCGGCTGGGATGCGACAACCGGGCCTGACTGACACGGGCTAACTGGCAATCATCAACCAGGTAGCGGAGCTCAGGAATAGATAAACCGTGGCGCGTGAATCGGGGGGCTATCATCCAGTGCAATGCGTGTCCCGACCGGCAGCCAGATACCTGCCAGCGTCGGAACCCACCACCCCAGCGTCATCATAAGCGTGAGCGGGATAAGGATAACGAGTAAAAGTAGCGCCAGAACGGCTTTGTATTTACCCTTCATGGGCAGTTAATATCCTGATTTAGCGAAAAATTAAGCCGAATTAGGCTGCTATTGTGTCATGTTTGATTAAACATGCCCAGATTAAGAATAGATGCTCTAGAATTATTCATTATAGGTATGTCTTTCAATAAAATTTTATATTTTGTAAAATAATTTGAAATAATTAACTGTGACTCACCCTCACTGGAGAAAGTCTTATGAAACTCGCCGTCTACAGCACCAAACAGTACGACAAGAAGTACCTGCAGCAGGTTAACGAGGCTTTTGGCTTTGAGCTTGAATTCTTTGACTTTCTGTTGACGGAGAAAACCGCAAAGACCGCACATGGCTGCGAGGCTGTGTGTATCTTCGTAAACGATGATGGCAGCCGCCCGGTTCTCGAAGAGCTGAAGAATCATGGCGTTAAATATATTGCTCTGCGCTGTGCGGGCTTCAATAACGTCGATCTGGATGCGGCAAAAGAGCTGGGGCTGCAGGTCGTTCGCGTTCCGGCCTATTCTCCGGAAGCAGTCGCGGAACACGCCGTGGGCATGATGATGACGCTGAATAGACGTATTCATCGTGCTTATCAACGCACCCGCGACGCCAATTTCTCGCTGGAAGGGCTAACGGGTTTTACGATGCACGGAAAAACCGCAGGCGTGATTGGCACCGGGAAAATCGGCATCGCTGCCCTGCGTATTTTGAAAGGCTTTGGGATGCGCCTGCTGGCGTTTGATCCTTACCCCAGCGCGGCTGCGCTCGAACTCGGCGTAGAATATGTCGACCTGCAGACGCTGTTTGCCGAATCCGATGTGATTTCACTGCACTGCCCGTTAACACCAGAAAACTATCACCTGCTGAACCATGCAGCCTTTGATCAGATGAAGAACGGCGTCATGGTCATCAACACCAGTCGCGGCGCGCTGATCGATTCTCAGGCGGCGATTGAAGCGCTGAAAAATCAGAAAATTGGTTCCCTGGGGATGGACGTTTACGAAAATGAGCGCGATCTGTTCTTTGAAGATAAGTCGAACGACGTTATCCAGGATGATGTTTTCCGTCGCCTGTCGGCCTGTCATAACGTCCTGTTCACCGGGCATCAGGCTTTCCTGACCGCTGAAGCGTTGACCAGTATTTCTGAGACCACGCTGCAGAATTTACAGCAGTTAGCGAACGGAGAAACCTGCCCTAACGCCCTGTTCTGATCCGCCGGCCCTCCTGTTCTCAGGAGGGCATTTCAGAATTTCCCCAAAGCCACGGGTGATAAGTTCGGTATGCTGTCAGTGGCGATTACGTTTAAATGCAGAGAGTTAACATGAAGAAGGTCATAGCGCTGGCTGCGCTGAGCCTGCTGGTAGCAGGATGTGTAAGCAATGGAAAAGTGTCCGTCAGTCGTGAGCAATTACAGCATCACCGCTTTGTTCTGGAGAGTGTAGACGGCAAACCCGTCAACACGGCAGGCCAGCCGCTTGAGCTGAGCTTTGGTGAAAAGATGATGATCTCGGGCAATATGTGCAATCACTTCAACGGTCAGGCTTCACTCTCAGAGGGTGCCTTGAAGGTAAAAGAGATGGCGATGACCCGGATGATGTGCGCCGATCCCACGCTCAACGAGCTGGATAATACCCTTAGCACCATGCTTAAACAGGGCGCACAGGTTGATCTGACCGCGAACCAGCTCACCCTGGCCACTGCGGAACATACGTTAAGCTATAAGCTTGCTGATTTAATGCAGTAATGCGCGCTTAGTAGCTACCACAGCTTCCCGCGGCGAGGGATTGCTCGCTGCAACGTTTGCCGTTGGGAAGCGCGCACATGCCGATTGCCGATCCATCCAGTTGGCGAGCAACGGAAAGTGAACCGCCAATCATGGCGCAATTGGCCTCACCAGAACTGGTCATCGCTGCTTTTAAACCTGGTGCGACATGTGCTGCCGTCGCCTGCTGAACAGGTTCATTGTCACTGCTGCAAGCCGACAACAATAACGCGGCACATCCTACCCAAAACGCTGCGCGCATTTGACTCCCCTCATATTCTGTAAGCGTAAAACAAGCCGCACTAATAATAGGCATCCGAATTCGCCGCGTCGAGAGTCAAAACGCGCAATTATGCGACCCTGTCGCATTTTATTGCGTTTTTTCACTTCGTTTTTGATCCCGCGGACCTGTTCCGCCGTTAAGCGCTTACCCGACGCGCGGTCAGATAGTGAGCCTGCCAGTATCGATTCGATAGATGTGACATTGTCACGCCTTGTGAACTGGAGGCATGAATAAAGGAATCATTGCCGATATAGACGCCGACATGATGCACGTTCGGCTCGGTCTTAAAGAACACCAGATCGCCGACCCTCAACTCACGCTGATTGACCCTCTGCCCCATATGACTTTGCTCCTGTGCGGTACGCGGCAGGCGCTGATGGATAACCGACGCGATGATTCGGCGAGTGAAGGCGGAGCAATCAATACCGTTGCGGCTGTCGCCCCCCCAGGCGGTAATCCGTTCCTCTCCACACCGCAAATTCACTCATAATGCGTTTCTTAAGTTGTGCTTTCTTATTCGGAACAAGCGCTTGCGAAAAGTGCCCTTCAGAATAAGAGAGTTGAGAAGAAGTATTAAATCCCCAGTCTTTAGCCTGCATTTTCACAAAAGCAAATGACGACGATGAGGCGGAAATAAGTAAAGTAAGCAGAAATATTCGAAGCATAATCTATTAAAAACAATCATTAAAATGAAAAAAATCCAGACCTTTTGCGCACGAAAAAGATTTATCTATAATGATAAATAAAAGAGATATTTTTGTTATAACGCGTCTTTTCGTTGACATTGTCATTCGAGAAAACGAAGATTTACAGACACTTCCGTTCTGAATGATGCTCAGTATAGATGTGGATGCCCTGATACTGAACTTAAAAAATCTTATTAAGAAATTTACGGTGTAATGATTACGTTGAAGAGCGTAAATCCATTAAGTAAATTCTCAAAGAAAATATCCGTCCATTTTTGGATAATGTACTTTATATCGGTCATATTATTATCGGACTTTGTAAAGGCAATTCTTCCCATTCTCTGTAAGCCATAACTGACGCATAACAAAAAAGACACAATAAATATACAAACGGTAATTAGCGCTAAGTTATAAAATGGTTACTATTTTGGCGATCCTTGTGTCAATTTGTGCACTCGAAAGCGGCACAACTTCAAGGGAATAGAGGAAAGTCCTATACTGAAAGAATAACTATCAGGACGCTAAGTGGTTTCCCGCGTCCCTCTTTTTTTGCGCAATGTAAGGGTGTCATATGATTACTATTGACGGTAATGGTGCAGTCGCCTCGGTGGCGTTTCGTACCAGTGAAGTTATCGCCATCTACCCCATTACGCCCAGTTCAACGATGGCCGAACAGGCGGATGCCTGGGCAGGCAACGGGCTAAAAAATGTCTGGGGAGATACGCCGCGCGTTGTTGAAATGCAGTCGGAAGGCGGCGCTATCGCTACCGTTCACGGGGCGCTGCAAACCGGCGCGCTTGCCACCTCCTTTACTTCTTCTCAGGGATTACTGCTGATGATCCCCACGCTGTACAAACTGGCGGGACAATTGACCCCTTTTGTACTGCATGTCGCCGCCCGTACCGTGGCCACCCACGCGCTGTCCATTTTTGGTGACCATTCTGACGTCATGGCGGTTCGCCAGACCGGCTGCGCCATGCTGTGCGCGGCGAGCGTACAGGAAGCGCAGGACTTTGCGCTGATCTCGCAAATTGCGACCCTGAAAAGCCGGGTTCCTTTTATTCATTTCTTTGATGGTTTCCGCACTTCCCATGAAATCAACAAAATCATCCCACTGGCCGATGACACTCTTCGCGGCCTGATGCCGCAGGCTGAAATTGATGCGCACCGCGCACGGGCGCTCAACCCGGAACACCCGGTGATCCGGGGAACATCAGCCAACCCGGATACGTACTTCCAGTCCCGCGAAGCCACTAACCCCTGGTACGACGCCGTATACGATCATGTCGAACAAGCGATGAATGATTTCGCTGCCGCAACCGGTCGTCAGTATCAGCCGTTCGAATACTACGGTCATCCGCAGGCCGAACGGGTCATCATTCTGATGGGCTCTGCTATCGGCACCAGCGAAGAAGTGGTCGATGAACTGCTGACGCGCGGCGAGAAAGTCGGGGTGCTGAAAGTCCGTCTGTTCCGCCCTTTCTCAGCTAAACATTTGCTGCGGGCCTTGCCTGAATCCGTCCGCGCGGTTGCCGTACTCGATCGAACTAAAGAACCTGGCGCCCAGGCGGAACCGCTCTATCTCGACGTCATGACTGCGCTGGCGGAAGCCTTCAACTGTGGTGAACGCGAAGCATTGCCACGCGTGATTGGCGGTCGCTACGGCCTCTCATCAAAAGAGTTTGGCCCGGACTGTGTGCTGGCCGTGTTTAATGAACTCAGCCAGACGAAACCCAAACCCCGCTTTACCGTCGGTATCTACGATGATGTGACTAACCTGTCGCTGCCGTTGCCGGACAACACCTTACCCACGACCGCCAAACTGGAGGCGCTGTTTTACGGTCTGGGCAGCGACGGCAGCGTTTCAGCAACCAAAAACAACATCAAGATCATCGGTAATTCGACGCCCTGGTATGCCCAGGGTTACTTTGTGTATGACTCCAAAAAAGGCCGGTGGTCTGACGGTTTCTCACCTGCGCGTGAGTGAACAGCCGATCCGCTCTGCTTACCTGGTCTCACAGGCCGATTTCGTTGGCTGCCACCAGCTTCAGTTTATTGACAAGTACCTGATGGCCGAGCGTCTGAAGCCTGGTGGCATTTTCCTGCTGAATACGCCATATCCCGCCGAAGAGGTCTGGTCGCGGCTGCCGCAGGAAGTTCAGGCGGTACTGAACCAGAAGAAAGCGCGTTTTTACGTCATAAATGCAGCGAAAATCGCCCGTGAGTGTGGGCTGGCCGCACGTATTAATACCGTCATGCAGATGGCGTTTTTTCATCTGACTCAAATTCTGCCGGGCGACAGCGCGCTGGCTGAGCTTCAGGGAGCGATCGCCAAAAGCTACAGCAGCAAAGGCCAGGATCTGGTGGAGCGTAACTGGCAGGCACTGGCGCTGGCGCGGGAATCCATCGCCGCAGTGCCGCTGCAGTCGGTCGATCCGCACAGCGCCAACCGTCCGCCGGTGGTGTCTGACGCCGCGCCTGATTTTGTGAAAACCGTCACCGCAGCCATGCTCGCGGGTCTTGGCGACGCCCTTCCCGTCTCCGCGCTGCCGCCGGACGGCACCTGGCCGATGGGCACCACGCGCTGGGAAAAACGCAACATCGCCGAGGCGATTCCCATCTGGAAAGAGGAGCTTTGCACCCAGTGTAACCACTGCGTTGCCGCCTGCCCACACTCGGCCATTCGTGCCAAAGTGGTTTCGCCGCACGCGATGGAAAGCGCCCCCCTCCAGCCTGCATTCACTGGATGTGAAATCGCGCGATATGCGCGGACAGAAATACGTTCTGCAGGTTGCACCGGAAGACTGCACCGGTTGTAATCTGTGCGTGGAAGTGTGCCCGGCGAAAGACCGACAAAATCCGGACATCAAGGCCATCAATATGATGTCCCGCCTTGAACATGTAGAAGAAGAGAAAGTGAATTATGACTTCTTCCTCAATCTGCCGGAAATTGACCGCAGCAAACTTGAGCGCATCGATATCCGTACGTCGCAGTTGATTACACCGCTGTTTGAGTATTCCGGTGCCTGTTCCGGCTGTGGTGAAACACCGTATATTAAGTTACTGACCCAGCTCTATGGCGACAGAATGCTGATCGCTAACGCTACCGGTTGTTCGTCTATTTACGGCGGTAACCTGCCTTCCACGCCGTACACGACCGATGCCAATGGGCGCGGCCCCGCGTGGGCGAACTCCCTGTTTGAGGATAACGCAGAATTTGGTCTGGGCTTTCGCCTGACGGTCGATCAACACCGGGCCCGCGTGCTGCGCCTGCTCGCACAGTTTGCCGACCGGATCCCGGCCGAGCTTAACGATGCGCTACATGCAGAAGCGACACCAGAAGTGCGTCGTGAACAGGTTGCCGCGCTGCGTCAGCATCTGAAGGATGTTGAGGGTGCGCGGGAACTACTCACCGATGCCGATGCGCTGGTTGAAAAATCCATCTGGCTGATTGGGGGTGACGGCTGGGCTTACGATATTGGCTTTGGCGGACTTGATCATGTGATGAGTCTGACGGAAAACGTCAATATTCTGGTGCTGGATACGCAGTGCTATTCCAATACCGGCGGGCAGGCGTCAAAAGCCACGCCGCTCGGTGCGGTAACGAAATTCGGTGAGCACGGTAAGCGTAAAGCGCGCAAAGAACTGGGCGTCAGCATGATGATGTACGGTCATGTCTATGTCGCACAGATTTCGCTCGGGGCACAACTCAACCAGACCGTGAAGGCGATTCAGGAAGCAGAAGCGTATCCTGGCCCGTCGCTGATCATCGCCTACAGCCCTTGCGAAGAGCACGGCTATGATCTCGCGCTGAGTCACGATCAGATGCGCCAGTTGACGGCGACCGGCTTCTGGCCGCTTTACCGCTTTGATCCGCGCCGCGAAGCTGAAGGGAAATTACCGCTGGCGCTGGACTCTCGCCCGCCGTCAGATGCACTCGCTGAGACATTGCTCAATGAGCAGCGTTTCCGTCGCCTGAATGCACAACAACCAGAAGTGGCTGAGCAGTTATGGAAAGACGCCGCGGCGGATCTGCAAAAACGCTATGACTTCCTGGCGCAGCTGGCTGGTAAAGCAGAGAAGAGTAGTACCGACTAAGCTGGCTGTACGCCTTATCACTGCCTGAAAAAAAGCCCGAACATCTGTTCGGGCTTGTCATTATAAGTGTTGGCAAATCAGCACGTCGTACAGTAGACCAACAAAAAAGCAGTACGTGACAATAAAGGCATATAACCCGCGCAGAATATCGCATCATTTTTATTTTGTATAATTTTTATTTTATATATTTTATGCAATTATATTCACCCAAATTATTGTCATTTCACCAGAATTATTTATTTAAGGTTTCACTTAAGACGTAACAATTGATACTTATCTCTTTACGGAACTTCTCCTTTAGCATGTTTTTACTCCCCAACAGAGGGAGTGAAAGCTAAATATAAAACTAAAGGATTATTGCGATGAAAAGAAAAGTACTGGCCCTTGTCATCCCTGCCCTGTTAGCAGCAGGCGCAGCTCATGCTGCTGAAGTTTATAATAAAGACGGCAACAAATTAGATCTCTATGGCAAAGTTGATGGTCTGCATTATTTTTCTGATAATGCCAACAGTGATGGCGATCAAACTTATGTTCGTATGGGTTTTAAAGGTGAAACACAGATTAATGACCAACTGACCGGTTATGGCCAGTGGGAATATCAGGTTAACGCGAATACCACCGAAGGCGATCACGGCAACAGCTTTACCCGTCTTGGTTTTGCTGGCCTGAAATTTGGTGAGTACGGTTCATTCGACTACGGTCGTAACTACGGCGTTATGTATGACGTGGAAGGCTGGACCGATATGCTGCCTGAATTCGGCGGTGACTCCTACACCTATTCCGATAACTTTATGGTAGGCCGCACCAACGGTGTTGCCACCTACCGTAACACAGACTTCTTCGGTCTGGTAAACGGTCTGAACTTCGCGCTGCAGTATCAGGGTGCCAACGAAGATCAAATCACCAATGAACAGGAAGGCACCGGCAACGGCGGCGATCGCACTGTCCAGAACTCCAACGGCGACGGTTTCGGTATCTCTTCAACCTATGACTTCGGGATGGGCTTTAGCTTCGGTGCAGCCTATACCACCTCCGACCGTACCAACGAGCAAGTCAATGCTGGTGGTCGTGTCGCGGGCGGTGATAAGGCGGATGCATGGACGGCGGGTCTGAAATATGATGCCAACGACATTTATCTGGCTACCATGTACTCAGAAACCCGTAACATGACCCCGTATGGTGATGACGGCGTTGCAAACAAAACCCAGAACTTTGAAGTCACTGCGCAATACCAGTTCGACTTCGGTCTGCGTCCGGCGGTGTCCTTCCTGATGTCAAAAGGTAAAGATCTGACCGGTCAGGGCAATGACGACAGCAAAGATCTGGTGAAATACGCGGATGTTGGCGCGACTTACTACTTCAACAAGAACATGTCCACCTACGTTGATTATAAAATCAACCTGCTGGATAACGACGACAACTTCTATTCTCGTAACAATATTAATACCGATGATGTCGTCGCACTCGGTTTGGTCTATCAGTTCTAAGATCTTCAGCCCGCTGGCAACGGCGGGCTTCTGTCCTTTTCCTCGCGGTCATAACCCATTCGTTTTACCTATAACAAAACACGATATCAGAGAGACTAAAATCCCCGTGGGTTAAATGATATATTCGTTGTATGCCCTGCCGTCGAGGATACCCGCCATGAATCACCAGCCTGTAAAATCATCACGAATTGCCTCCGTCGGCTATGACGAGAAATCCTCTACGCTTGAAATTCGTTTCTACCAGACGGGCGTTATCCAGTATCGCGGTGTCCCTGCGCGTATATACCAAAATTTCCTTTCTGTGGTATCAAAAGGCCGATTTTATGACGGTGTGATTAAGGATAAATACCCGGAAATCAAAAGCAAATAATGTCGAATTGTGATCTTTGTCATTGTACTGCCCCGGCGATAAGACGTTACACTTTATAGGGATACTCAAACAGGAGGTTTAATGAACAGAACAATTCTTGTACCCATCGATATTTCAGACTCAGAATTAACTCAACGTGTGATTAATCATGTCGAAGCCGAGGCAAAAATTGACGATGCACAGGTTCATTTCCTGACCGTCATCCCATCTCTGCCTTACTATTCTGCACTGGGCCTGGCCTACTCTGCGGAGTTGCCTGCCATGGACGATCTGAAAGCCGAAGCAAAATCTCAACTGGAAGAGATCATCAAGAAGTTCAGCATCCCTGCAGACAGAGTACAGATTCATATAGAGGAAGGTTCGCCGAAAGATAAGATTCTGGAAATGGCGAAAAAACTGCCTGCGGATATGGTGATTATCGCATCACACCGTCCGGACATTACCACCTATCTGTTAGGGTCGAACGCGGCTGCCGTGGTACGCCATGCAGAGTGTTCCGTTCTGGTCGTACGCTAATATTTTCAGCCCGCACATCGCTGCGGGCTTTTTTAATTGTGCCTTAACCGGTGTTGCTGCTGTATCCACGCTCAGACGGTGGCCTTTCCTTGCGTCATACCAGGCACCAGAATCACTTTTCGACACGCCTCTTCACGCTTTTCAAATATCTCATAACCCCGCGCGGCCTCTTCAAGTGGCATATGGTGAGTCACGATTTCCTCCGGTGTCAGTAGCCCCTGTTCAATGAGACTGAGCAGGTCCGGCAGATATGCATGAACGTGAGTCTGACCCATTTTGAAGGTCAGTCCTTTGTCGAAGGCATCGCCAAACATGAATCCGTGAATAAAACCGGCATACACGCCAGGCACGCTGACGATACCACCGCGGCGCACGGCGGCAATACATTGCCGGAGCGCTTTACCGCTGCTGCCTTCAATTTTTAACGTGCTCAGCACGGTTTCTGTCAGGCTGCCCTTCGCCTCAAAACCAACAGCATCAATCACTGCATCCACACCGCGGTGTCCGGACGTGTTATCAATGATCCACTCGGACGGATCGTCGTTTTTATCAAAATTAATCGGGATAGCGCCGTAACGCTGATGCGCAAACTCGAGCCGGTAGTCGTTATGGTCAATGATAAAAATTTGCTCCGCACCGTTCAATCGGGCACAGGCGGCGCAGAGTAATCCCACCGGACCCGCGCCAAAGATAGCCACGCTTGAGCCCTGTTTGATGTCGGCATTCTTCACCGCTTGCCACGCTGTTGGCAAAATATCTGACAGAAAAAGCACCTTTTCATCCGGCAGTGTATCCGGCACTTTGAAGGGGCCGGCATTCGCCTTCGGAACGCGGACATATTCAGCCTGCCCGCCGGGGATCCCACCGTAGAGATCGCTGTAGCCAAACAGCGCGGCGGGAGGCGTGATGTTCTTACGGTTCAGTGCAGCACCTTTGCCGCTGTTGGTATTTTCACAGGCGGCATATTGATGCAAATGACAGAAAAAGCACTCACCGCAGGCGATCACAAAGGGTATCACCACGCGATCGCCTTTACTGACTGCCGTCACCTTCGGACCGGTCTCCACCACTTCGCCCATAAACTCATGACCAAAAATATCGCCATGATGCGTACCGGGGATTTTGCCGCGGTAAAGATGCAAATCCGATCCGCAAATGGCTGTGGCGGTCACACGAAGAATAATATCGTCCGGCGCCTCGAGACCCGGATCAGGCACAGAATCAACGCTAACATGATGCGGGCCATGATAAGTGAGTGCTTTCATTCACATTTCTCCTGTCGTCAGTGGCTGGCAAACAGCGCGTTATAAGGTTCCGGTGCCACCGTCAGAACACCAGACCTGACCCGACGTGTAGCTGTTCTCTGGAGCCGCCAGCGTGACATACAGCGGCGCGATCTCCGCCGGTTGACCGGGTCGGCCAAGCGGGGACTGCGCACCAAATTTCTCGATTTTTTCCTGTGGCTGGCCGCCGCAGCACTGCAACACCGTCCAGTAGGGTCCCGGCGCGACGGCGTTGACCCGAATCCCCTTCGGCGCCAGCTGTTTCGCCAGCGATTTGGTGAAGACGGCGAGAGCCGCTTTGGTCTGCGCATAATCCAGCAGGATATCGCTCGGTTCGTACGCCTGGACTGAGGTGGTGTTGATGATCACACTGCCCGACGAGAGGTGACGAAGTGCAGCCTTCGTTATCCAGAAAGTCGCGTATACATTGGTCTTGAATGTGGCATCAAACGCTTCGGTAGTGAGATCTTCAATTGACTCACAGAACTGCTGGCGCCCTGCGTTATTCACCAGGATATCCAGCCCGCCTAACGCGTCTACCGCCTGGTTAACCAGCGTCTGGCAGAAAGTTTCATCGCGGATATCACCCGGGATCGCGGCCACGTTCCTGCCCGCTTTTTTTAATCAGTTCAACCACTTCACGGGCATCTTCTTCTTCGTCGGGCAAATAATTAATCGCCACATCGGCGCCTTCCCGCGCATAAGCAATCGCCACCGCGCGACCAATACCGGAATCGCCCCCGGTAATTAAGACTTTCTTGCCGTTAAGCCTGCCACTCCCTTGATAACTCTCTTCACCGTGATCGGGACGGGGCTGCATTTTGCCGGCAAGTCCTGGAAAAGGTTGTTTTTGGTGCGGAAATGGCGGAGCCGGAAAATGCTCAGAATGCGTTTTATTGGTGATCTGCTTTTGATTATTCTGGTCAGCCATGCGTTTACCTCTCATTATTTTTCCTAGGGACTTTTAAGCGTAGAACAAAATTGTCGATAAGGTTCTTCAAACCGTCTGACTGATTAATTTTCGGTCATTCAAGCTCCGTCCCTTACTGAATACTGGTTTATTCTGAAGACTATTTTTTTAACCACTCTGCACTCAGTCAGTTACGAACAAATATTTACAAACCATCGTAAAATAAGCGAAACGGGTCATTACGATAATATATTGAAAAGTAACCGGTCGGTTTTTTCTGATGTTTTGTGGAAATTTGACTCCTCGCGGATAGCCGCTAACTTTAAGCCCTGAACAACGACGGATACAAATTACATTTTTGTATCTGACTGACATAACCGATATACAAGAGGTGAGATATGGCAGAGCATCGTGGTGGTTCCGGTAATTTCGCAGAAGACCGTGATAAAGCATCTGAAGCGGGTAAAAAAAGGCGGTCAACACAGCGGCGGGAACTTCAAAAACGATCCGCAGCGTGCATCTGAAGCAGGAAAAAAAGGCGGTCAGAACAGCCATAGTGGCGGACGTAAGTCTGACAACTCCTGAGTGTCAATCTGCTTTAGCCTTTAATAAATAAAGTGTCCTGCGGGTCTGTCTGTAGACTCGCAGTTATTTTTTCTGAGCCAGGAGAGGATTTTATGAATATGAAAACCCTTGAGGATGTTTTCATCCATTTACTTTCAGACACCTACAGCGCGGAAAAACAATTAACCCGTGGTCTGGCGAAACTGGCCCGAGCGGCCTCTGACGAAAAACTCAGCGCCGCATTTAATGCGCACCTGGACGAAACGCAGGGGCAAATTGCGCGTATAGACCAGATAATCGAACAGGAGCCGAAAATTAAGATCAAACGCATGAAATGCGTGGCGATGGAAGGCTTAATTGAAGAAGCCAATGAGGTCATCGAAAGTACAGAAAAAAATGAAGTTCGTGATGCTGCGTTAATTGCTGCCGTCCAAAAAGTTGAGCATTATGAAATTGCCAGTTACGGCACGCTGGTAACTCTCGCCGAACAATTAGGCTATACCGCCGCGGTAAAACTTCTGGCGGAAACGCTTGAAGAAGAAAAAGAAACCGATCTGAAATTAACTGACCTGGCGGTCAGCAATATCAATAAAAGTGCGCAGAAACGATAACCGGGCCCGGGATTATCGGTGGGGAAGAAAAAACAGTTTCGTCGCGCTCTGCTTACGGCAGAGCTTTGTCATGGGGTAGCATACCGTGCCTGAACTTGATGCTTTTCATCTGGCCCGTTTTCAGTTTGCCTTCACAGTCTCTTTTCACATTCTTTTCCCGGCGATTACCATCGGGCTGGCCAGCTATCTGGTGGTACTGGAAGGAATGTGGCTGCGCACGCACGACCACCTCTGGCGTTCGCTTTATAACTTTTGGCTCAAAATCTTTGCCGTCAATTTTGGTATGGGCGTCGTTTCCGGTCTGGTTATGGCCTACCAGTTCGGCACAAACTGGAGCGGATTTTCCCAGTTTGCCGGCAGTATTACCGGGCCACTGCTGCTTTACGAAGTACTCACTGCCTTCTTCCTGGAGGCGGGTTTTCTGGGCGTGATGCTGTTTGGCTGGAACAGAGTTTCTCCGGCGCTGCATTTTTTCACCACCTGTATGGTGGCGTTGGGAACGCTGATGTCCACCTTCTGGATCCTCGCGTCAAACAGCTGGATGCAGACACCGCAAGGTTTCAGCATTGAAAACGGTCACGTCATTCCGCAGGACTGGATGGCGATCATTTTCAACCCGTCGTTTCCGTATCGTCTGTTCCATATGTCAATCGCCGCCTTCCTGAGTAGCGCGATGTTTGTGGGAGCCTCTGCCGCCTGGCATTTACTTCGCGGCAACGACACGCCGGCCATCCGCAAAATGTTTTCCATGGCAATGTGGATGGCGTTGATCGTCGCGCCGATTCAGGCGGTGGTCGGGGATATGCACGGTCTCAATACTCTTGAGCATCAGCCGGTTAAAATCGCGGCTATTGAAGGTCACTGGGAAAACACGCCCGGCGAGGCAACGCCGCTCTTGCTGTTCGGCATGCCGGATATGGAGGAGGAGCGCACGAAATACGGTCTGGAGATCCCCGCGCTGGGTAGCCTGATCCTGACCCACAGCCTGGATAAACAGGTTCCTGCCCTGAAGGATTATCCCAAAGAAGATCGCCCTAACTCCCCTGTTGTCTTCTGGTCGTTTCGTATCATGGTGGGGATTGGTTTACTGATGATTGCGCTGGGTCTCTGTAGTGTCTGGTTGCGCTGGCGCCAGCGCCTGTATCAGTCTCGCCCGTTCCTGTGGTTTGCGCTTGGGATGGGCCCTGCCGGATTACTGGCGCTGCTGGCGGGTTGGGTCACGACGGAAGCAGGACGTCAGCCTTGGGTGATCTACGGATTCTTACGCACCCGCGATGCGGTGTCATTACACAGTACGACGCAAATGGTCATCAGCTTGCTGGTCTTTATCATCGTCTACTGTGCTGTTTTTGGCGTGGGCTATTACTACATTTTCAGGCTCATTCGCAAAGGTCCCCAACCTGTCAGTGAACTGACGTCACAAACGGATGGCACGCCGGCTCGCCCTCTCTCAGCGGCAGAACCGGTGACGGATGAAGAGGAGAAAGCGTGATGGACATCGATATCACCGTAATTTGGTTTGTCATCATTATCTTTGCCACGCTGATGTACATCGTGATGGATGGCTTCGATTTAGGCATTGGGATGTTGTTCAGCGTGGTCCACGACGCCGATGAACGTGACGTGATGGTAAACAGCGTGGCCCCCCGTCTGGGACGGTAATGAAACCTGGCTGGTGCTCGGTGGCGCGGGTCTTTTTTGGCGCCTTCCCGCTGGCCTATGCGGTGATCACCGACGCACTGGCGATTCCGCTGACAATGATGCTTATCGGCCTGATTTTCCGTGGCGTGGCCTTTGAGTTTCGCTTTAAGGCGACGCCTTCCCACCGGCCGTTCTGGGATTACGCCTTTGCCGGCGGTTCGCTGCTCGCGACATTCAGCCAGGGCATTGTGGTGGGCGCGGTGATTAACGGCTTCGAGGTGACAGAACGCCGTTTTGCCGGTTCAGCGCTGGACTGGCTCACCCCCTTCAACCTCTTTTGCGGCATCGGCCTGATCGTCGCCTATCTGCTGCTCGGCACCAGTTGGCTGATTATGAAAAGCGAGGGTTCGCTGCAATCGCGAATGCGCGTCCTGACCCGTAAAGTCCTCCTCGCCCTGTTGGGAGTTATCGCGGTGGTGAGCGTCTGGACGCCTCTCGGCTGGCCCGCTATCGCCGAACGGTGGTTTACCCTGCCCAATTTCTTCTGGTTTGTCCCGGTGCCTGTTCTCGTGCTGGTATTGAGCCTGTGGATCTGGCGACTAAGTGCAGAGGTGAACAGCCACGCGCGGCCATTTATTCTGACGCTGGGTTTGATTTTCCTCGGCTTCAGCGGACTGGGCATCAGCTTATGGCCGCATATTATCCCACCGCATATCACGCTGTGGGAGGCGGCAGCACCGCCTGCCAGTCAACTGTTTATGCTGGTGGGGACTCTGCTGATTATCCCGGTCATTTTGATGTACACCGCCTGGAGCTACTTTGTCTTCCGTGGCAAGGTCTCCGGGGGGAGAAGGCTATCATTGAGCGCCAGATTGCAGAGTGTTATTGATCTCTGGAGTCAGCGTCCCTCCCAGGCCGAGACTTCTTCCAGCAACACCGCAAGGCTGAAACGGACTGCTTTTTCAATAACATCCTGACACTCGCCAGAAAAAAGCTCGCGTTTCGTGACAATCTCCCCGCGGAGATTCCAGGCAAACCAGACCGTTCCGACGGGCGTTCCGTCTTCCCCACCGTCCGGACCGGCGTAGCCGCTGATGGCAATGCTGATATCGGTTCCGGCACGCTCGCGTATGCCAATAGACATCTCTTTGACCGTCTGTTCGCTCACCGCGGTATATTTTTCCAGCGTACTGGCCTGTACGCCGAGCAGTGTCTGCTTCGCACTGTCGCTAAAGGTGATAACGCCAATATCATAAAAGGCGGCGGTATCGGATTCCGCGCAGAGTGCCGTCGCCAGATTACCGCCCGTGCAGGATTCTGCAGTGGTTAACGATAGCCCGCGGTCAATGAACACATTGGCTAGCTGTTTCGTAAGTTCGCCGGTAGTTTTCGCTTCATTATAGGCTGTTTCATTCATCATTCTTCTCCTTAACTTTCATCAGGAATAACGGAAATATGACCATTACGCTCCAGAATGGCGTATTTAATTTTTGCGGGATCCGTAATGCCCTGATTCTGTCGCGCCGCGACCAGGATATCATCCAGAGACACGTCAACTTTTTTCATCTTCCCGGTTAACGGAACGCCATGCTCGAGCAAAATAACCGGAGAACCGTCCAGTGTAGATTCAGCACCGTTGATCTTTTTCTTAATTAAACCAAACAGCATATCCACAATGACCAGGGTAATAATTGTCAGCGTCGCACCGGTGACAGAAAAATCATTGCCTAACAGGGCTTGTTGTGTCGCTTCGCTGATAATTAATAATAAAATGAGGTCAAAACTGGTCATTTGTAGCAAGGCGCGGCGTCCGACGATTTTAAACACCACCAGTAAAACAAGGTAAATAGCGAGTGCCCGCAAGACCATTTCCATACCCACCCCCCTACGGATAAATAAACTGTCTGAAATGAATTTCAGGCTCGTGATTCAACTGTACAACACTCTGCGGATAACCCGGTTTTACCGGCATCACCCGCAGCCAGACGGTGGCATCTTTTTTGATTATTAAGTGTGTTATAGACCAGATAAAGATCGCTGCCGTGACTGTACATGCGGTCAGGTCGCGGCCAGAGTGTTTCTGTTTCATAAGCTGTATTAAAATCTCCACCAATGCGCAAAATCGTCTGTGGTGATGGAGGGAGAGGAATCACGATTTTTAATTTAAATTCCGTCTGCAGACGACCAAATCGCTCATACTCCACATGAGCAGTATTATTTGCATTTTCCTTTACTGCCGCGCTGAAATAACCGCCAGAAAAAAAACCTGCCAGCGCCAGCAGGATAATAACAAGGAGGACCACAAAGCCAATCTTATGAAATTTTTCTTCAAAATTCAGAAAATGCTGACTTTCGTTGACTCCAGGCAATTTTGAATTTTCTTTGTCCATCGCTGCCCCCCGCCGTCTCGCTTATATTTCGCCACCGGGATGATTTGCATAGCGTTTACCCTTTAAGACTCATCTCGTTTGCCAGATTAAGAAATAGCAACCAGACTTAATAAGTCAAGTTGACGACCCAATGGAGGCAGTATGAAATTATCCGTGGCACCCTTATTGTGTTGTTTTTTAATCCCTGGCGCTTTTGCTGAAGATAATGGAGGGCTGAAAAAGGACACCGCGCCGCCGCCGCCGCATGCGCTGGACGATGGGTATCGCGGGGTTGAGGATGCGCGCACCATGACGGTAGAACAGGCCAAAACCCTGCATGATGGCGCCACCATCTCTTTGCGCGGCAATCTGATTGATACGCAAGGTGATGACAAATATGCTTTCCGCGATAAAACCGGCACCATTACGGTACTCATTCCCCGCGCCGTCTTTGATGGCCGTACCGTGAAACCCGATTATATGATCAGTATTAACGGCAGTCTGGACACCAAAACGCAGCCGCCTGTCGTGCGCGTAAACAGAATTCAGAAATAAGTTTAAGCCGTTTACTGTCGGACGTGTAAAACGTGCTGGTATTCGTCGCCGTAATCCGTACCATACGCGACATACTTTTGCCTGTAGGCTTCGGTCAACCGAAGCGTTCACGTCTTTTATAGCCAACCCGATGGGGTATAAAACGCACACAGGTGGTATACGAATTAACGTAGCCTGCATCGACGTATTGACGACGAGCAGGCTGCAGGCGAAACGCAAAACTGCCACGCTGATATGCGTGTCGTGACATGCCCCTTTCCGGTGTTCGAGACAGTAAATAATGTTAGAAAATCAACAAGCGACGAAGAAAGAACAGTACAACCTGAATAAATTGCAGAAACGTCTGCGCCGTAACGTCGGCGAAGCGATTGCCGATTTCAATATGATTGAAGATGGCGATCGCATTATGGTCTGCCTCTCCGGCGGCAAAGACAGCTACACCATGCTGGAAATCCTGCGTAATTTGCAGCAAAGCGCCCCGATCAGTTTTTCGCTGGTGGCCGTTAACCTTGACCAGAAACAGCCCGGATTTCCCGAACATATCCTGCCTGAATATCTCGAACAGCTTGGCGTCGAGTACAAAATCGTTGAAGAGAACACCTATGGGATCGTAAAAGAGAAGATCCCGGAAGGCAAAACCACCTGCTCTCTGTGTTCACGCCTGCGCCGCGGCATTCTCTACCGTACCGCAACGGAGCTGGGCGCCACCAAAATCGCGCTAGGCCATCATCGTGACGATATTCTCCAGACATTGTTCCTGAATATGTTTTATGGCGGAAGAATGAAAGGGATGCCGCCGAAATTGATGAGCGATGACGGTAAGCACATCGTGATCCGCCCGCTCGCCTATTGCCGTGAAAAAGACATTGAACGCTTTGCCGAAGCGAAAGGTTTCCCAATCATCCCTTGTAATTTGTGCGGCTCGCAGCCGAACCTGCAACGCCAGGTGATTGCCGATATGCTGCGTGACTGGGATAAGCGTTATCCAGGCCGTATTGAAACCATGTTCAGCGCCATGCAGAACGTGGTGCCTTCACACCTGAGCGATATCAACCTGTTTGATTTCAAAGGCATTAAGCACGGTTCTGATGTTATTGATGGCGGCGATCTGGCGTTTGATCGCGAAGAGATCCCGCTACAGCCTGCAGGCTGGCAACCGGAAGAAGACGACAATCAACTGGATGAACTCCGCCTGAATGTCGTGGAAGTGAAGTAACGGGATATGTGCCGGATGCACCCGCATCCGGCAGGTTGACCGATTTATTTCAGCAGGCGAACCCGGCAGCTTTTGCCTTTAATCTTACCGCTCTGGAGCTGTTTCCACGCCTTGTTTGCTACCGACTGACGGACCGCCACATACACGTGCGCCGGATGAACGGTAATTTTACCGATATCCGCCCCCCTGAAGCCCCATATCCCCGGTTAACGCCCCCAACACATCACCCGGACGCATTTTGGCTTTCTTGCCGCCATCGATACACAGCGTCGCCATCTCAGCACTCAAAGGTGCAATCGCGACGTTTGTCGGGGCTGGTTGCCAGTTAAGCCGGAGCTGAAGCATTTCGGAAAGAATATTTGCCCGCTGCGCCTCTTCCGGTGCGCAAAAGCTAATCGCCAGACCGCTGTTGCCGGCACGCGCAGTGCGTCCGATACGGTGAACGTGAACCTCCGGATCCCAGGCCAGTTCGAAATTCACCACCAGCTCCAGAGATTTGATATCGAGTCCACGCGCCGCAACGTCAGTCGCCACCAGCACTCGCGCACTGCCGTTGGCAAAACGCACCAGTGTCTGATCGCGATCGCGCTGTTCCAGATCGCCATGCAGCGCCAGTGCGCTTTGTCCCGCCGCGTTCAGCGCATCGCACACGGCCTGACAATCTTTTTTTAGTGTTGCAGAACACCACGCAGGATGCAGGCAGATGCTGGCTGAGCAGCTTTTGCAACAGTGGGATTTTGCCGTGCGTGGAAACCTCGAAGAACTGCTGTTCAATAGCGGGAAGCGCGTCCACAGAATCAATTTCAATGGAGATCGGGTTGCGCTGTACCCGACCACTGATTGCGGCGATCGCCTCCGGCCAGGTGGCGGAAAACAACAGCGTCTGACGCGACTCGGGCGCGAAGCGAATCACTTCGTCGATCGCCTCACTGAATCCCATATCCAGCATCCGGTCCGCTTCATCCATTACCAGGGTGGTCAGTGCATCCAGCGAAACGGTGCCTTTTTGCAGGTGGTCCAGCAAACGGCCAGGCGTCGCCACAATGATATGCGGCGCGTGCTGTAAAGAGTCACGCTGCGCGCCGAAGGGTTGCCCGCCGCACAGCGTCAAAATTTTGGTATTGGGCAAGAAACGCGCCAGACGACGTAACTCCCCTGCGACCTGGTCAGCCAGCTCGCGCGTCGGGCAGAGAACCAGAGACTGCGTCTGAAACAGCGTGACATCAATATGCTGTAGCAGCCCAAGCCCAAATGCCGCCGTCTTCCCGCTGCCGGTTTTTGCCTGCACCCGGACATCCTGCCCTGCCAGAATCGCCGGCAGCGCCGCCGCCTGCACGGGCGTCATGGACAAATAGCCCAACTCGTTCAAATTAGCGAGCTGGGCGGCGGGAAGAACATTCAGGGTAGAAAAAGCAGTCACAATTTAATCTCACGGTAAACGACTCACAGTCAGCAGGCGCGTATCCTCGCAGATCTGCGGCTGTGATGCGACAACTTAATCGGTACTTCGTCGGGCGGCGGGTCAGGCATCGGCTGTGGACGAGGGATCGGATCGGGTACAGGAACGGGATCGGTAGGAACGGGATCCGAGAAATGAATGTCTTGTTGGCGGTGGGTTAGCAGATGGAACATTTTTGCCTCCGGGATTTCATTGGCTCCCTTTCAGGGTAGTCGCTGAAAACGTACAGGCAAAAAAAAGCCGACTTATTTAAGTCGGCGTCGTACGAATCAATTGTGCTATGCAGTAATTCAAAAAAAGGAAGTAAGACAATATGGAGCGCAACGCCCATCGCTTGACGTTGCATTCACCTGCAAGAGTGATATTGCCCCGAACAGGCACCACTTTTATTGACTTCGCTCAATCTTAAAGCCGTTTTAGGCAGAGAAATCTCTTAAAACACTCGTTTTTACAACCATTTACTACGATGCAACCATAAAGTAACACCACCAATCAGAACCACTAACAGAATACAAAAGAGTGAAAAGCCAAATTGCCACCCACCGCCGGGTATGCCGCCAAGATTGACGCCGAACAGGCCAGTCAGAAACGTGCTGGGAAGGAAAACCATCGCCATTAATGACATGGTATAGGTCCGCCTTGCCAGCGACTCCTGCATCACCTGCGCAATCTCATCCGCCATGACGCCAGTACGGGCAATACAGGCATCAATTTCATCGAGCCCTCTTCCCAGTCGGTCAGCGATGTCCTGCATCCGGCGTCGCTGATCGTCCGTCATCCACGGTAAACGTTCGCTGGCTAACCGCGAGTAGACATCGCGCTGCGGCGCCATATAGCGGCGCATCACAATCAGTTGTTTTCGCAATAATGCGAGAAATCCCCGTGGCGGGATTTGTTGATCGAGCAGGTTGTCTTCGAGATCGATGATTTTATCGTGAAGCTGTTCGATGAACTCGCTGGCGTGGTCGGTCAGCGCATCGCATACGTCAACCAGCCAACCGCCGCAATCGCCAGGCCCTGTGCCTTCCTGGAGATCGCTGACGACATCGTCGAGCGCCAGGACTTTACGCTGTCGCGTGGAGACAATCAGGCGTTCATCCATATAAAGACGCATCGCCACCAGTTGGTCCGGGCGCTCATCGGTACTGCCATTAATACAGCGCAACGTAATGAGCGTCCCTTCCCCCAGCCGACTGACACGTGGACGAAGGCTTTCGCCCGCCAGCGCATCCCGAACATTGTTGGGCAATAACGGCGTAGTGGCCAGCCATTGTGCGCTGTCCGGATGCGTGTAATTAAGATGCAGCCAGCATGGATGTTCACGGCTGATCACATCGTCATCTTCCAGCGGTTTCACACCACCTTTGCCGTCCAGCAACCAGGCAAATACCGCATCCGGCACACTGACTTCAGATCCCTTAATGGCTTCCATTTCGCCTCCCATACCTCACGCTTTTCTGGTTAGTCTAGCCATCGACGTATGTTAAGCAACTACTCATTCACCCAATGTACGGCCAGGCTTCATGAAACTCCCCGTACAGAGTACTGAGGTGCTGAAAGAGAAATCTCCTCGGCGGCATCACTTAAACGGAACTGATGTGTTTTTGACTGGAGATCGACAACCTGTGATCTCAACACATCCGACGAACCCGATAATTCATCCACCATCAGGGCGTTACTTTGCGTCACCTTTTCCAGTTCGCTCATCGCCTGGGTTATCTGACTTATTCCTTTTTCTTGTTCGGCCGTGGAGGTCGATATTTCACACATCAACTGACTTAACTGCCCTGCGCCCTGAACAATTTCCTGCATATTCTTTTCTGTTTCGCCAACAATCATTGCGCCTTGCTGCACATTTTGATGCGTAACATCGATCAGGCCGCGGATATTTTTTGCAGCTTCTGCACTTCGGTGCGCCAGATGTCGAACTTCCGTGGCCACGACGGAAAATCCTTTTCCCTGCTCGCCCGCTCGCGCCGCTTCTACTGCGGCATTCAGGGCCAGAATATTGGTCTGGAAAGCAATATCGTCTATCAGGGTGATAATTTCTGTCATTTGCTGTGTACATGACGTAATCGAATGCATATTGCTGGCGACCTGAACCATTAATTCGCTGCCTTTGCAGGCACATTGCATCGCACTATTAGCCTGTTGGCTGGCAAGTCGTGTGTGGTCGGCATTGTTGCGAGTGCTGGCGGCCATCTGTTCCATACTGGCGGCTGTCTGGATTAATGAGGCGGACTGCTGTTCGGTTTTAACGGATAATTCAGCACTACGGGCGGCCAGTTGCTCTGACAACGACAGTGCTGTTTTTGAAGAATGTCTGATCTCCCGCACCAGCGTCGCGATACTGCCGGATAAACTATTGATGCCCGGTATGAGTCTCCCGGCGCAGTTATTGCCAAATTCAGGAATATGAACAGCAAGATTCCCCGCGGTCACTAACTCAATACTTTTCTTGACGGTATTGATAGGCGTGACAAGATATATTGTCATGTAGCACCATAATGCGCATAACGCCACCAAAAAAATGACGTCTATAGATAGAATTACCGACAATTTAAGCGAGTACATTATTTGCACGAGGTTAATCAGGCTAAAGATAAATAGCAGAAATACGACAATAAAGGTTCTGACGCTAATGTGTTTTAACATTTTAAACCTGTTAAAGAGTAATATGGCAGGTCATATTTATATAGCATCAGGGAAGCATATATTCTTCTCGTTTCGCTCTTTATTCGCATTTCACGTTGAGATTTATTAAATTTGGCTTAGAGCAGGATAATCATAATTGCGTTTGCCTTTTGCTGTCGGTTCATCATGGAATGAGGTCACATTTCTCTCCATGCCGATGTGATTCTTCTGCTTAACAGTTAAGCGATGCGACATTTACTTCGATAAGCATTTAACCGGACTTAAATGATAAGATTCCATGATGTTTAAATCAGTCTCTTTGCGTTTTTGTCACATTTCGTTTTAGCACGCTAATGCGTCAGAGAAAAAATTGTGGAGCTGCCCTTTTTTTCTCATGCGAATGAATGAATCCCTGCTAAATTTAACTGCACGACAGATTCTCGATGGAAAGCCAGATGGTGCACGTATCATGGGATCCGGGATTAATCGCCTTCTTCTTTCTCATCGCCCTGCTCGTCGCATCGCTGGCGATTCACATGAGCACCTCCGGCAACTCACTCTCGCGAACCCGGCTGCTCGCCGCAACGGCTGTACTGAGCATGGGTATGGTCATCATGCATTATGTCGGTATGGCCGCGATTATTGGGCATGGTGCCATTGTCTGGAATCAGGGGTTGGTTGCGCTGTCCGTTATCATTGCCGTTTTGGCCTCCGGCATCGGTCTGCGACTGGCTTTTTCACCGCCCAGGAATATGCGCCAGACCTTGCTCAATCGGTTGGCAGCATCACTGATGGTCGCCCTGGCGATCTCTGCCATGCACTACACTGGTATGGGCGCCGCCACATTCAGCCATCATAACCCCCCACTCCCCACAGGCCTCAGCCAGGTTGAACTCGCCGTTTATGTCGCGGGTATCACACTGGTGACGCGTGAAGGCGGACGTTGCCATGTATCATGTGAAGCAACAGGGTCATGATGGCTGGGCCATCTATCAACCGGAAATGGAAGCCATTGTCACTACCGCGCCAGCCTTCTTACAGGGACTGTCCCAGGCGCTGGCGCGTAATGAATTCGAGTTGTGGTATTTACGTGTTGTCGCAGAAGGAATCGAAACGCCAGAACAGGAGCGGCTCCTGACGCAAATGGGATGCGGCGTACTGCAAGGTTTTTTATATGCGCAACCTCTGCCCGCACAGCAAATACTTGCGCTATTACAAAGAGATAGTCTTATTAAACAGCTAAGCGCCGTTTCCTGTTTACCACAACAGCGCTCTGTCTCACGGTAAGTACTTTTTCACATGGTCGCTAATAATTAATAAAAATAACAGGAATACGGATGACTTCACACAACCTCGATGCACTGAATTTATTAACACTGCCGGTCTGGATTGTCTCTCCCTGTAGCGAAGAATTGCTTTTTGCCAATCGTATCGCCAGAGAAGTGATGCGGGGATACACCTTCAGCCAATTGCGTAAGGGAGTGTATTCCACCCATGCGCAGAATACCTTGCCGCAATATATTACCGATCTCCGAAACCATCAGGATATTGTCGAAATACTGACGGTGCCACGCGAAGATAATCAGGCCGCGCTCACCTGCAGATTGTCGATAAAGGATCTTCCGGGTTGGGGGGGATGTGATAATTTTCGAAGGCATTGACATCCCGGCAGTCCAGGGGTTGAAAGCCAGCCGCTCTGCAGCCTATCAGCGTAAAAAACAGGGATTTTACGCCCGATTTTTTCTCACAAACTCCGCCCCTATGCTGCTGATAGACCCGGCGAGAGAGGGTCTGATTGTCGATGCCAACCTGGCGGCGCTCAATTTCTACGGTTACAGCCTGGAAGCGATGTGTCAAAAGCATACATGGGAAATTAATATATTAGGCCGGCAGGTTTTGCCGGTTATGCATGAGATTGCGCGCCTTCCGGGCGGGCATAAACCATTAAATTTTGTGCATAAAATCGCCGATGGCACCACCCGTCATGTGCAAACCTACGCCGGACCGATTGAAATCTACGGTGACAGACTGATGCTGTGCATCATTCACGACATCACTGAGCAGAGACGCCTCGAGCAGGAACTGGAGCACGCCGCCCTGCATGATGCGCTGACTGGTTTGCTCAACCGTCGCCAGTTCTATAAGTTGACTGAACAGGGTCAGGCGCATCACCTGCCTCTGACCCAGGATTACAGCCTGCTGCTTATTGATACCGACCGGTTTAAAAGCATTAATGATCTGTATGGTCACCTCAAAGGCGATGAGGTTCTCTGCGCCCTGGCGCGAACCCTGAAGTCTTGCGCACGCAAAGAGGATTTAGTATTCCGCTGGGGCGGCGAGGAGTTTGTTCTGCTGTTGCCGCGCACACCGCTGGAAACGGCGTTGTCGTTGGCCGAATCTCTCCGTGCATCGGTGGCGAAAATTAGCCTTCCCGGTCTGCCGCGCTTTACCGTCAGCATCGGCGTGGCCCAGCACGAGCCGAACGAAAGTACCGATGAGTTGTTTAAACGGGTGGATGCCGCACTCTATCGCGCCAAGAACGATGGCAGAAACCGGGTTCTGGCCGCCTGAAAAACAGCATCCCCGACGACACGTACTGCCGTCGGGGCGGGTTCACTTTCCGGCGGCGTCGCGCTGGTCAAAAACCTGTTGCGCCAGATGCAGCGTCGCATTGGCGGCGGGCAACCCGCAGTAAAGTGCTGAATGCATGATCAGCTCTTTCAGTTCTTCCCGCGTCACGCCGTTATTAAAGGCCGCATTGAGATGCATTTTCAGCTCTGCTTCACGATTGAGGGCAATCAACATGGCAATGGTTATCATACTGCGCGTATGCCGATCCAGCCCGGGGCGGCTCCAGATATCGCCCCAGGCATAACGGGTAATAAAGTTCTGAAACTCTTCATTCAGCGGCGTCAGATTTTGCACGGTTCTGTCAACATGCGCATCGCCGAGAACCTCCCTGCGTACGACCATTCCCTGCTGGTAGCGTTCTTCATCCTGCATGTTGCCCTCCCAGAAACGATAACAACGCCGCGTTCACTGGACCGGGCGCTTCAATAGTGGATAAATGGGACGCCTTCACCACGGTCAGCACCGAGCCGGCAATACGCTGCTGCATGAATTGCGCATCGGCCACGGTGGTAACGGGGTCATCTTCTCCGGCGATCAGCAGCGCCGGGCGCGTAATAGCGCTAATCTGTTCACGCAAATCCGCCGTTGCCAGCGCATCACAGCAGGCGGCGTATCCTTCCGCTGACGAGTCCGCGAGTTGTTGACACAATGCGGCAACAGTTTGTGGTGCAGACTGGCAAAAGGCCGGGCTGAACCAGCGTTCAGGCGCGCTGATGGCAATGTCACGCAGGCCGTTCTGACGAACGCTTTGCGCACGAGCCTGCCAGCCCGCCTCATCACCGATGCGCGCCGCGCTGTTTATCACCGTGACGCTCAGCAGTCGCTGCGGCTGATGACAGGCCAGCCAGAGTCCGGTGAGTCCCCCCCATTGAGATCCCGCAAAAATGCGCGGACGGAATATCCAGGTGATCGAGCAAATCAATCACATCCTGCCCTAACCGGGCAAGACTGGTTGGCCCCGATTTGGCCGTAGCGCCATGTCCGTGGGTGTCATAACGCAGCACCCGATAGTGCGCACTCAGCGCCGCAAGCTGCGGCGCCCACATGGCAAGCGTAGTACCCAGAGAATTGGATAACACCACCACCGGCGCGTCTTGTGGGCCATCAATCTGGTAATTCAGTTCCATGCTGTTGTTCCTTAAAACGGGTAAGCACACGTTGCACAAATTGCGCCGCACAACCCGTTGCCGTCGCAGGGTCCAGTAACGTCGCCAACTCAGATTCTGTAAGATGGGCCATCACCTGCGGCTCCTCAACGAGTACCGAATGCAGGGATAGACCGTTTTCCGCCGCGCGATGGCACAATCCTTCGATCAGATGATGAGCATCCTGTTTACCGATAAACGCCGCCAGTGCCAGCGTGACCGCTTCCGCCATCATCAGCCCGTGAGTGATATCCAGGTTATCACGCATTTTTTGCGGGAAGACCTGCATATTCATGACCAGGTGTTGAGTTTCCTCCATGGCATGCCCAACCAGCATAACGATCTCCGGCAGGACTTCCCATTCGGCCTGCCAGCCACCGAGCGCACGTTCATGTTGTTGTAACTGGCTGCTATAGAGGGTGGACATTAGTCCTGGCGTTCGCTGCATGGCTGTCAGGATCGCCGCACAGCTCACCGGATTTCGTTTATGCGGCATGGCTGACGATCCACCCCGCCCCGTCATGATGGGCTCGCTGACTTCCGCCACTTCGGTTTGCATCAGCAGCGCGAAGTCCTGCGCAAACTTGCCGAGCGTGCCGCCGACACCGGCATACCATGCGCCGACTTCCAGCAGGCGATCGCGCTGGGTATGCCATGGGGTATCCGGCAGCGCCAGCGCCAGTTCCCGCGCGAGCCGCTCTGCTACCGGCAAAGCATTCTCTCCGAGCGATGCCAGCGTTCCCGCCGCGCCGCCAAACTGTAGCGTCAGCACGCGCGGCAACAACTGTTGCAGACGTTCCTGCCAGCGCAGCAGCGCATCAAGTGTGCTCGCCAGTTTTAAACCCCAGGTCACCGGCAGTGCCTGTTGCATCCAGGTACGTCCGGGCATGACAGTATGCTGATGGCGATTAGCCTGCAGAGCAAAGACTTCTGTCAACTCGCCCAACATGCGTTGGGTGTGATTGAGCGCCGCACGCAACTGCAGTACCAGTCCGGTATCGATCACATCCTGACTGGTTGCTCCCCAGTGCACGTAACGCGCCGCGTCAGGATCGACAAGCTTCACCCGTGCGGTTAAGTGCTTCACCAGCGGAATAGCCAGATTGCCTGCCGGCCGCGCCGCTTCCGCCAGCGCTTGCCAGTCATACGCCTGTACGTGACAGGCCGCCGCAATGGGCTCCACAGCCGTTGCCGGTATCACGCCACAGGCCGCCTGTGCACGGGCAAGCGCGGCCTCAAAATCAAGCATCCCCTGGAGAAGCGATAAGTCTGAAAACTCTGCCGTGAGCGCCGTTCCGCGCGTCAACGGAGTTAGCAAGGTCATTCCTGCTCCTTACACACGTTCAATAATCAATGCGATCCCCTGACCAACGCCAATGCACATGGTACAAAGCGCATAGCGCCCGCCGGTACGCTGTAACTGGTAAGCGGCGGTCATTGCCAGGCGACCGCCGGATGCTCCCAGCGGGTGGCCCAACGCAATCGCGCCGCCGTTGGGATTCACCTGCCCGGCATCATCGGGTAGCCCCAAATCCCGCATCACCGCCAGCGCCTGCGCGGCAAACGCTTCGTTAAGCTCGATAACATCCATCTGGCCAAGCGTTAATCCTGTCTGTGCCAGCACTTTTCGAACCGCCGGAGCCGGGCCAAACCCCATAATGCGCGGGGCGACGCCAGCCGTTGCCACACCGACAATGCGTGCCAGCGGTTGCAGACTCTGCTGCGCCATCGCCTGCTCGCTGGCGATGAGCAGCGCACAGGCACCGTCGTTAACGCCAGACGCATTGCCCGCCGTAACCGTACCGTCAGCGCGAACCACGCCTTTCAGCCTGGCGAGCGCCTCCGGAGAGGTCGCGCGCGGATGCTCGTCCGTGCTGAAAATCAACGGCTCACCCTTTTTTTGTGACACCGTCACAGGGATCAACTCGTGTGCGAAAACCCCCCTGCTCCTGAGCGGCAGCGGTACGTAGCTGGCTACGCAGGGCAAACGCATCCTGATCGGCGCGTGATATGCCAAACTCCTGCGCCACGTTTTCCGCTGTTTCAGGCATGGAATCCACGCCATAGCGGGCTTTCATTTGTGCGTTGATAAAGCGCCAGCCAATCGTGGTGTCTTCGATTTTCATATTACGGCTGAAAGCATTTTCCGCTTTGCCCATCACGAACGGCGCACGCGACATGCTCTCAACGCCACCGGCGATCATCAGTTGCGTTTCGCCACTTTTGATCGCTCTCGCGGCAATGCCAATGGCATCGAGGCTGGAACCACACAGACGGTTTACCGTACTGCCCGGAACACTTTCCGGCAGCCCTGCCAGCAGCAGCGCCATCCGCGCCACGTTGCGATTATCTTCGCCTGCCTGATTTGCACAGCCGTAAATCACGTCGTCGATCAACGCCGGATTGAGCCCCGGATTACGCTCAAGCAGTGCCTTTAGCGGCATGGCGGCCAGATCATCAGCCCTGACGCTCGCCAGCGTTCCGCCAAAACGGCCAAATGGCGTGCGCACTGCATCGCAGATAAATGCCTGATTCATCATAGTTCCTTATGCGCTTTGCGCCAGCGGTTCACAGCTCAGCGTCACTGGCGTCAGACGTTGCAGCTCTTCAAAAGACAGACCGTTAAAGATTTCCCGCACCACCGGCCCCTTGTCGGTGATATCGATGACCGCAAGATCGGTATAGATGCGGCTGACACAACCCATCCCGGTCAATGGATAAGTGCAGTGTTCAACCAGTTTGCATTCACCGTCGCGGGTCAGATGGTCCATCATCACAAACACCTGACGAGCGCCGATCGCCAGATCCATTGCGCCGCCCACGGCGGGAATGGCGTCCGGCGCGCCGGTGCTCCAGTTGGCGAGGTCGCCGGTCGCAGAAACCTGATACGCCCCCAGCACGCAGATATCCAGATGCCCGCCGCGCATCATGGCGAAGGAGTCGCCGTGGTGGAAATAGCAACCGCCCTGCAGCAGCGTGACATACTCTTTCCCGGCATTAATCAACTCCGGGTCTTCTTCCCCTTCAGCGGGTTTTGGCCCCATCCCAAGCAGGCCATTTTCACTGTGCAGGAAAATCTCTTTTTCCGCCGGCAGGTAGTTGGCGATACGGGTCGGCAGGCCAATCCCCAGATTGACGTATGCCCCTTCCGGAATATCTTGCGCCACGCGTCTGGCCATGTCGTCACGGGATAATTTCTTCATCGTTGACTCCTTATGCGCGCAGCGCAGCGTGGGTGAGGTTTTCCAGAGAAAATACACGCTGGACAAAAATCCCCGGCGTGATGACATGCTCGGGATCAAGCTCGCCGAGAGGGACAATCTGATTCACCTCCACTACGGTGGTGTGTGCGGCGGTCGCCATGATCGGGCCAAAGTTACGTGCCGCTTTGCGGTACACCAGATTCCCCCAGCGATCGGCCTGATGGGCCTTGATCAGGGCAAAATCGGCTTTGATCGGGTATTCGAGCACGTAGTCTTTCCCCTCGATGTGACGGGTTTCTTTGTCTTCAGCCAGCGGCGTGCCGTAGCCCGTGGGTGTATAAATAGCTCCCAGTCCCGCCCCGGCGGCCTGAATCCGCGCCGCCAGATTACCCTGTGGCACCAGTTCCAGCTCAACTTCGCCACGGCGATACAGTGCGTCAAAAATCTGTGAGTCCACCTGACGCGGAAAAGAGCAGATCATTTTGCGTACGCGTCTGGCCTTCAACAGCGCTGCCAGACCGACTTCACCATTACCCGCATTGTTATTGATGATGGTAAGGTCGCGAGCGCCCTGCGCGATGAGCGCATCGATCAATGTGGTGGGTTGTCCGGCGGTCCCAAACCCCCCCAATCATGATGGTGGCACCATCCGGGATCCCGGCGACGGCCTCCTCCAGCGAAGGCACACTTTTATCAATCATCAGCTCGCTCCTTGTAGTGCGTATTTCGCACGTTTTTGCGTTGTTCGCACAAAATGTGACCCACTTAACGAAGTCAGGCAAGGGCGATAATCGAAATATGGTGCGATAATCGAACATCGTTTATGTTTGTACAAAGAATGTGATCTGTGGCGAACAACGAGAGGAAAAAAGTGGAAAAACATCCTGATGACCGACTGAGCAATGAGGCCGATCCGTTCAAGGGCGACCCTAACTATATGGCGTCACTGGCTCGCGGGCTGGAGGTGATCCAGGCCTTTACGCCGCAGCGGCGGGTGTTGTCGATATCACAGATTAGCCAGAAAACCGGGATCCCGCGCGCGGCGGTCAGACGCTGTCTTTATACGCTGGGGAAACTGGGTTTTGTCTATGCCGAGGATGGGAAAAATTTCGAACTCCGCCCGCGGATCCTGGCGCTGGGCCATGCTTATCTGGCCTCTACGCCGCTGGCACGCGCCACTCAGCCGGTTCTGAAGCATCTGAGTGAAATGCTTAATGAGTCCTGCTCCATCGCCACCCTCGACGGTGACGATATTTTGTATATCGCCCGCGCCTCCAGCTCACGCATTATGACCATCGATCTCGACATCGGCAGTCGGCTGCCCGCGTGGTCCACCTCCATGGGGCGCGTGCTGCTCAGCCATCTTTCAGAGGACAAGCTGAACGACATGCTCGGGCGCATCACCATGATCCGCTACACCTCACAGACCGTGGATTCCGTCCCCGCCCTGCGCGCTGAACTGAAGAAAGTGCGACAACAGGGCTATGCGTTAAACGATCAGGAACTGGAAATGGGGTTGCGGTCCATTGCCGTACCGCTGATGAACAGCCAGGGCCAGGTCCAGGCGGCGCTGAATGTCGGCGTACATGCCGGACAGGTGACGGCGGAGGAGTTACGCAGCCGGGTGTTGCCCGAACTGCAAAAAGCCGCGCAGGAGTTGTCGCTGTTACTGCACTAACGGCTGCGCTTGGCGTGACGCTCCCAGTTTTCCTGCTTCGCCTGTGCGGATTTACGCAACGCCACATAGCACGCCCCGCTGCCGCCGTGATGCGGCAACGCGGTGCAGTAGGCCTGAACGTCATCGAATTCGGTCAACCAGCGAGCCAGATAGCTGCGCACGATATTGGCATGTGAGTTATCGTCTCGCCCTTTACCGTGAATGATCAGCACATTGCGCAGTCCATCCTGTAACGACTGGAGCAGAAAGCTGTACAGCTGTTGACGGCAGGCTTCCACCGGCTGACGCAACAGATTGAGGCTCGCCTGCTGGCTATACTTTCCGGTACGCAGCTTATCGAGTACGCCCTGTTGCAGCCCCTCACGGCGAAACTCTAAAGGTTGTACCAGCGGGACGATCTCCAGAAAGCCGGTGGTCAAAAAATTATCCAACTGGAGTAAATCAATACGCTGCGGGGTCCGCGCATTGCGCACGGGCTGCCAGTGTACCTCGGCGCAACGTTTCAGCGGCTGAACATCCTCCATGGCGTCAAGAAATAACGCTTTGTCGTCAAGATTCATGCTGTGTCCTCCCGCTTTTTTTAAGACAGCTATTATCTTAGCCGTCCTCCAGAAGAGCGACAATGGTTTACAGATGCTTCCAGTAAACATCCACTTGTCATATACATTTGCTGTACTGATTAGCGCTGGTTTAACTCAGAGTAAAACAGTGCAGTAGTAATGTTTAATCCGGTTGATTTAACTTAGATTTTCGTGAAATCAATCACTCCAGTTGACTGGCATAGTTAAATGGTTCTTGCTATAAGACATTACCCGCCACCAGGAAAAATAACGGGCATAAATGAAGGATAAGCTGCTGTGTGTACTGTAGAGTCTGGCGGATGTCGACAGGCTCTATTTTTTTATCCCAAATCAGGGGTATAGCACTGCTGGCAGTGACCATGATACGTTGACGCCCCACCGACTGCATGCCAACGAGGCAACCGATGCTGACACTACTGGAAGAGAAAATGATGACCCCACTGGGTCCGTTGTGGGTGATTTGCGACGAGCAGTTCAGGCTGCGCGCCGTTGAGTGGGAACAATACAGTGAACGGATGGTGCAACTGCTCGACATTCATTACCGCGCCGAAGGTTATTCTCGCATCAGCGCGACAAATCCCGGTGGCCTGTGTGATAAACTTGCTGACTACTTTGCCGGTAACCTCAGCGCGATTGATGCGCTACCGACCGCCACCGGTGGCACGCCTTTTCAGCGGGAAGTCTGGCAGACATTACGGACCATCCCCTGTGGTCAGGTGATGCACTACGGTCAACTGGCTGAGCAACTGGGGCGCCCAGGCGCAGCGCGCGCGGTTGGCGCGGCAAACGGTTCGAATCCGATCAGCATTGTGGTGCCCTGCCACCGCGTCATCGGACGCAACGGCACCATGACCGGTTACGCCGGTGGCGTGCAGCGGAAAGAGTGGTTGTTGCGCCATGAAGGTTACCTGTTGCTGTAGTATCCAGGCAATTCGTGCCTTCTTGCTCACACTTTTACGTAAAGATGCCCCACGGAAAACATGGTTTTTCAAAGAGATAGAAATATTTTGCTGACACATGTCGGAATTATCCGCTATTGGGGTTAGCTCAGACTTACGTGCTCACCAAAAAGATGTTAAAATTGACAAATATCAATTACGGCTTGAGCAGACCTATGATCCCGGAAAAGCGAATTATACGGCGCATTCAGTCTGGCGGTTGTGCTATCCATTGCCAGGATTGCAGTATCAGCCAGCTTTGCATCCCGTTCACACTTAACGAGCATGAGCTTGATCAGCTTGATAATATTATCGAGCGTAAAAAAGCCGATTCAGAAAGGCCAGACGCTGTTTAAAGCGGGTGATGAGCTGAAATCGCTCTATGCCATTCGTTCCGGTACGATCAAGAGCTATACCATTACTGAACAAGGTGATGAGCAGATCACCGGCTTTCACCTCGCAGGCGACCTGGTCGGTTTCGACGCGATCGGTAGCGGTCATCATCCGAGTTTTGCGCAGGCGCTTGAAACTTCAATGGTCTGTGAAATCCCGTTTGAGACACTTGATGATCTGTCCGGCAAAATGCCAAATCTGCGTCAGCAGATGATGCGCCTGATGAGTGGTGAGATCAAAGGTGACCAGGATATGATCCTGTTGCTGTCGAAGAAAAACGCGGAAGAGCGTCTGGCGGCATTTATCTATAACCTGTCTCGTCGCTTTGCGCAGCGTGGCTTCTCTCCACGTGAATTCCGTCTGACCATGACCCGTGGCGATATCGGTAACTATCTGGGTCTGACCGTTGAAACGATCAGCCGTCTGCTGGGTCGTTTCCAGAAAAGCGGGATGTTGGCGGTGAAAGGGAAATACATCACTATCGAAAACAGTGATGCGCTGGCGGTACTCGCCGGACACACCCGCAACGTTGCTTAATCTTTCCGCATCCCTTCTGAAACCCTTCTGTCGAATCGTTAAATTTTCCTGATTTATTGATCTGACAGAAGGTTCTTCCCTGTTTCAATTCACATTCTTGGGTTACTCTTTTAGTTACAAACTGCGATGTCAGTTGTAAGGAGACCCTGTATGGCTATGTATCAAAACATGCTGGTGGTTATCGATCCGAATCAGGACGATCAACCTGCGTTACGGCGTGCGGTTTATTTGCATCAACGGATTGGTGGCAAAATTAAAGCCTTTTTTGCCGATCTATGACTTTTCCTACGAGATGACCACCCTGCTGTCGCCCGATGAGCGTACCGCAATGCGTCAGGGTGTCATTAGTCAGCGGACGGCGTGGATACGCGAACAAGCAAAATACTACATTGAAGCAGGCGTTCCTGTTGAAATTAAAGTGGTCTGGCACAATCGTCCTTTTGAAGCCATTATCCAGGAAGTGATCGGTGCCGGACACGATCTGGTGCTGAAAATGGCGCACCAGCATGACCGACTGGAAGCAGTAATCTTCACCCCGACCGACTGGCATCTGCTGCGTAAATGCCCAAGCCCGGTGTGGATGGTGAAAGACCAGCCCTGGCCGGAAGGCGGCAAAGCGCTGGTGGCGGTAAACCTCGCCAGTGAAGAGCCCTACCACAATGCGCTAAATGAAAAGCTGGTGAAAGAGACGCTGCAACTCGCCGAACAGGTCAACCATACTGAGGTGCATCTGGTCGGAGCCTACCCCGTCACGCCTATCAATATCGCCATTGAACTGCCGGAATTCGACCCGAGTGTTTATAACGATGCGATTCGCGGTCAGCATCTGCTGGCAATGAAAGCGCTGCGACAAAAATTCAGTATCGACGAGAAAGTCACGCACGTTGAGAAAGGCTTACCGGAAGAAGTCATCCCGGATCTGGCAGAACATCTGCAGGCCGGGATAGTGGTTCTGGGTACAGTGGGCCGCACAGGAATTTCCGCTGCCTTCCTTGGCAATACGGCGGAACAGGTTATCGATCACCTGCGGTGTGACCTGCTGGTCATCAAACCCGACCAGTACCAGACGCCCGTTGAACTCGACGACGAAGAAGACGACTAACGCGTTGTGAAAAAACTAAAGGCCCAATTATTTGGGCCTTTAGTTTTAGTGCTTGTCCTCACCGCCGAGGAAATAAATCCCCAACGGGATGGCCAGCAGTACGGTAAAGACCAGGCTATAGACGAAAATCATTGATGACTGAATGATATACATCGACGTCGTCCAGTCAGAAAGCGGTATATCATACTGCTCAATCACACCGCCGATTGTAGCTCGCGTGACAACTGATGCCGCAATGATGAACACCCCCAGCAGGCAGAGCAGAAACTTTTTGCCCTTTGCCGTTTTTAGCTTTTCCATCATCATAGTGTCCTTCTGTTACCCAACCCTTTGTTACTTTGACGCAACAATACCATGACAACATGAAAAAGTCTGCATCAATCCCCCCCCTGACAACTCTGTTACATTGAAGCCTTCTTAGCGCCGAAACGCTGAAAGCGCTATTTATTGTTCCTTTTCATTGATGACTTGAATGTTTATCCTGAGTATCCTTACTCAGTTAATGATTATTTTAGGCATGTCAGCGGCAGCGGAAAGCCGGGGATAAATATGTTTGCAGAGCTGTTCATAAAAAATATCTTCAATCTGACGGTTATTTTGAGTAGCGTCTTTAGCTTAATCCTGATGAATTTTTTCTTCCGTCATACGCATAAACGCAAGAAAGGGTTTATCTTCCATTCGGTTCAGTTTCTTATTTATGCGCTGATTATCAGTACGTTAGGGAGTATCGCCAACACCGTTATTGTGCATTATAAAATTAATGCACTTTCATCCAGTATTATCGACTTTGTCTGCACGTCATTAATCGCCCTGATTCTGACCATAAAACTGTTTCTGGTGATTAATCAGTTTGAAAAATCGCAAATCAGAAAAGGGCGAGACGTCACCAGCGCCCGAATTTTGTCGCGAATCATTAAGATCACCCTGATTGTGGTGATTATTCTGCTCTATGGCGAACATTTCGGCATGAGTTTATCCGGTTTACTGACTTTTGGCGGGATCGGCGGTATCGCTGTGGGCATGGCCGGGAAAGATATTTTGAGTAATTTCTTTTCAGGAATCATGCTCTGTTTCGACCGTCCATTCAGCATTGGTGACTGGGTACGTTCTCCGGATCGTAATATTGAAGGTACAGTGGCGGAAATTGGCTGGCGGATGACCCGGATAACGACTTTCGATCATCGCCCATTATATGTCCCTAATTCCGTGTTTTCTTCAATTAGCGTGGAGAATCCAGGCCGGATGAGCAACCGTCGAATCAACACGGTTGTCGGGCTACGCTATGAAGATGCCGGTAAAATTGGCGTCATTGTCGATGCCATCCGGCAGATGCTACAAAACCATAGCGATATCGATCAACAACAAACGCTGCTGGTTTATTTCAACGGGTTTGGGGATTCTTCACTGAATATTATGGTTTATTGCTTTACCCGGACAACGGTCTGGGAAGAATGGTTAGCGGTCCAGCAACAGGTTTATCTTAACATTATTGATATCGTGCAAAGCCATGGCGCGGATTTCGCTTTCCCTAGCCAGACACTTTATCTCAATAATCCCTCTCAGGCTAACTGACTGATTATCCCCGCCTCAGACGGCATGGCGCTGAGGCGGGTCATGCCCCCGGAAATTTTGCTATTTCGCTTATTCAACGATTTCTATCAGATTCCCGTCCGGATCCTGAATGACCGCTTCATAATAGCCATCGCCGGTTGTACGGGGCGCTGAAACCAGAATCCCCTGCTCCTGCGCTCTTTGCGCCAGAGCGTCCACCTTTTCGGCGCTGCCGACCGCGATCGCCAGATGCACCCACCCGGTTGTCTGGTTATCCGGGCGCAAGGCTCGCAGTGCTGGTTTCGTCATCAGTTCAATCGCAATATCATCACCAATGCGCACAAAATAAGACTCAAATCCGGGGTTGTTCTTGCTGATGTATTTCTCATTAAGCGTCCCGCCAAAAAAATCTGACCAGAAACGCGCCTGCGCCTCCAGTTCCGTGGTCCACAACGCCATATGTGCGATTTTCATGTTTCACCTCGTCTCAACCCGTCAGAATGTTGACAGCGCCGGTCGCTTTGCCCGATTATGCCTTTTATTGCTCGATGATTGGTAATTCAGGATTTATTATGCTCGATTATGCAGCTTTCCCCGAACAACGACAAGCCCTGATTCGACAGATCCTGCAGGAGAGTGGCCGTGTGGTATGCAGTGACCTCGCCGCCCGGCTGAACGTGTCGGAACACACCATTCGCCGCGATCTTCACGAACTGAGTAAGGCAGGAATTTGCAAGAAAGTGTACGGTGGCGCGGTGATGATGCTGACGGAAGCGGGAGACTATTCGGTTCGCAAAACGACGAAACCCGATCAAAAGAGCAGTATCGCGCAAAAATGTGCACGACTGGTCACATCCGGCAGTTGTATTTTTATCGATACCGGCACGACCAATCTGGCGATGGCGGAGGCTCTCCCGGCTGAACTCTCTCTGACTGTAGTCACCAACTCACCGGAAATTGCCGCCGTACTGCTGAAAAAACCGCTGTACGACGTCATCATGCTCGGCGGTCAGCTGCAGCGCTCTTCCGGCGGTTGCGTTGGCGCAGCGGCAATTGCGCAGGTTCAGGAGATGTTATTTGATCAGGGGTTTATCGGCGGTTGCGCGATGGCGCCGGAATCCGGCCTGACCGGATTCGATTATGCCGACTGTGAATTCAAACGTGCAGTGATCCGACAGTGTAATGAAACCATCGTGGCGCTGACAGCAGATAAAATCCCGGCAGTGGCGCGTTATGTTGTCGCCCGTAGCAGTGAGATTGACGTCATGGTGGTTGAGGCGAACATCAGCAAGGCATATTGCGAAGCGTTTCGCGAGCATGATATCCGCATTTATACGGTGTGATCGGCAGGCGCGTTTCCGCGCCCGCTGATGGAGGGTTAGTGCTTGATGATGTACATGGTCCGGCTGTACGCCACGTCTTCCGGGTTCATGATCGGATACCCTTTCAGCCACGGTTTGATTAAGCGTCCGTTGGTATACTGATAAATTGGCGCGATCGGCGCCTGCTCCATGAGGATTTTTTCCGCTGCGTTGTAATCTGCATTACGCGCTTTATCGGTATTTTCCATCGTCGCCTGGGTGATGACCTTGTCATACGCCGGGTTGTTAAAGCGGGAAATATTGCCGGAGTGCGTCGAAGTCAACAGCGACAGGAAAGTAGAAGGCTCATTATAATCCCCTACCCAGGAAGCACGGATCACATCGAAGTTCCCGGTGTTGCGGCTGTCGATGTAGGTTTTCCACTCCTGGTTTTGCAGCTTCACGTCCACCCCTAAGTTTTTCTTCCACATCGAAGCGACCGCGATGGCGATCTTCTGGTGATTTTCAGAGGTGTTGTACAGCAGCGTCAGCTTAAGTGGCTTCTGTGGACCATATCCCGCCGCACGCAATAACGTTTTCGCCTGAGCATTCAGCTCTTCCTGACTCATCTGCTCAAAAGGCGATGGCTCAGGCGTAAAGCCGGCAGTGACGTCAGGGGTAAAATGCCAGGCCGGTTTTTCGCCAGTCCCCAACACTTTCTCCGCCATAATGCGACGATCGATGGTCATGCTCAGCGCCAGGCGCACGCGGGAATCCGCCGTTGGGCCTTTTTGCGTGTTAAACGCGTAGTAATAAGTACCCAGTTGGGGGGGGCGTATAAACCTGCCCCGGAATATCCTTCAACAACTTCTGGTACATATTTTTCGGGAATGATTCGGTGATGTCGATATCCCCTGCCAGATAGCGTTTTGTGGCGGATGATTCCTGATTGATGGGCAGGAAGGTGACTTTCTGTAATACCGTTTTCCCGTTATCCCAGTAATGGGTGTTCGGCACTACCACCAGCTTTTCATTCACCACGCGATCCTGCAACACATAGGCACCATTACCCACCAGATTGCCTGGCCGGGTCCAGTCTTTACCGCTTTCCACGTTGTTTTTTTTGCACCGGATAAAACGCAAAGCTGGCGGTGAGGTTGGCAAACCACGGCAGCGGTTTATCCAGTTGCACTCTCAGAGTTCGGGCATCAACAGCGGTCACGCCAAGTTTATCGGGCGTTGCTTTACCATCAATGATCGCCTGGGCATTGTTGATCCCTGCCAGCGCAGCAAACCAGGCAAAAGGTGACAGTGTTGTCGGATCCACCAGACGCTGCCAGCTATAGACAAAATCCTGGGCAGTCACCGGCGTGCCATCTGACCAGCGCGCGTTATCCCGCAACGTAAACGTCCAGATCCGGTTGTCGTTGCTTTTCCACTGCGTGGCGACGCCTGGCACAATTTCGCCTTTCTCGTTCTGATTCACCAGCCCTTCGAACAGATCGCGAATAACCTGAATTTCCGGCAGCCCGACTGCTTTTGCCGGATCCAGCGTCGCAGGTTCATCTTTTATATGGCGAACCAATTCCTGCTTCTCTGCCAGTACCGTTTTGCTGGGAACATCCGCAGCATATGACAGAGAAATGCTGCTAACCAACAGCGCACAACAGGTGACTGAAACAGAGTGCTTCATAGTGTTCCCTCAATCCGGCTTATCAATGATGGCGTAATTATTTGTTTCGCCTTATGGAAATGCAAATAACTTCCGGTAGAAAATTGATATTACGACTAAAAATCTGCGCATGCGAAAACGATTTGATTATCGGCCTGATTTGCACAACACTGCGAGTAATAATCGCTGAATTCAGAGACGCTTATGACCGTTACCCGCCCTCGCGCACAACGTGGCGCCTTTCCGCCAGGAACCGAACATTATGGACGTTCACTGTTGGGGGGCGCCATTGATCTGGTTTCCGGCAACCGCAGCCAGTCGCGACAGCGGTTTGATTATCGCGGGAACGCATGGCGACGAAAACGCGTCGGTGGTCACGCTCTCGTGCGCACTGCGCACGCTGACCCCGTCGCTGCGTCGTCATCATGTGATCCTCGCGGTAAACCCGGACGGCTGTCAGTTGGGCTTGCGTGCCAATGCTAACGGTGTCGATCTCAACCGCAATTTTCCCTCCGCAAACTGGAAAGCCGGAGAGACGGTTTATCGCTGGAACAGCGCAGCAGAAGCCCGTGATGTGGTGTTGTTGACGGGAGATCATCCGGGATCGGAACCGGAAACGCAGGCGTTATGTCAGCTCATTCACCGCATTCACCCAGCGTGGGTGGTCTCCTTTCATGACCCGCTGGCCTGTATTGAAGATCCGAAAAGCAGCGAGCTTGGTGAATGGCTGGCGCAGGCGTTCGATTTGCCGCTGGTGACCAGCGTAGGTTACGAAACACCGGGCTCTTTCGGCAGTTGGTGTGCGGATCTGGAATTACACTGCATCACTGCGGAATTCCCGCCAGTCTCATCCGATGAGGCCAGCGAGAAATATCTGCAGGCGATGTCCACGCTACTGCGCTGGCATCCTAAAGATGAAGTTGTCCGGTCGTAAAGTGCAGCGCGGGTTCCACATCGACAGCCAGCCAGGTGGGACCATCAAGATCGGCAAAGCTAACCTGCGGCGTCAGGGGCAATGCAGCAGTAATCGCCCGTGACGTGCAGAGCATGCAGCCCAGCATCAACGCAAACCCCTTCTCCCGGGCGTCCGCAGCCAGCGCCAGCGCCTCGGTCAGCCCACCGGTTTTATCCAGCTTAATGTTGACCATTTCATAGCGCCCTTGCAGAGCATTCAGGCTGCTACGGGTATGACAACTCTCATCGGCGCAGACAGGCAACGGATGGATGAAATTTTCCAGCGCCGCGTCATCCTGCGCCGGAAGCGGTTGTTCCAGCATCGCCACGCCGAGATCGGCCAGCAATTGACAACGCGCCGCCAGCCCTTCCGCCCGCCATGATTCGTTAGCATCGACAATCAGGGTCGCCTCCGGTACCGCCGAGCGAATCGCCACCATGCGTTCGCTAATCAACCGGTCGTCGAGTTTCACCTTCAGCAAGGTTGCGCCCGCTTCCCACAGTGCCGCCGCACTGGCCGCCATTTGCTCCGGCGTACCGATAACGACAGTCTGCGCAGTTGTTATCGTTGCGGATAACGTCACACCGGTGATTTCTGCCAGCGTTTGCTGCTGGCGGCGGGCCTGCAGATCCCACAACGCGCAGTCAACCGCGTTACGTGCCGCGCCTGCAGGGAGCAATTTCTGTAATGCTTCCCGGGTCAGCCCTTTTTCCAGTTGCGGGGCAATACTCAGGATCTGCGCCATCACGGATGCATCGCTTTCCCCGTAGCGTGGATAGGGCGTGCACTCACCGATTCCTTTTACCCCCTCTTCTTCCAGTTCAACCACCACGACACGCGCCTCACTGCGGCTGCCACGAGCAATCACAAAAGGGGTATGTAACGGCCAGGCTTCCTCATATACCTTTACAGATCGCATTTATTCTCCTTAAACCATGACGTAGTGGTTTGTGCGCTAGCGCGAAATAGCGTTTGCCGTGTTATCGGCTGTTGGCATAAACTAGCCGTGACGTTAACTATATGTAAACAGGAAGATAACCATGTCACAAACCGTTCATTTCCAGGGCAACCCGGTTGCAGTCGCCAACTCCATTCCTCAAGCGGGTAGCAAAGCGCAGCCTTTTACCCTCGTGGCAAAAGATCTGTCTGACGTCGCACTGAGCCAGTTTGCAGGCAAACGCAAAGTGCTGAACATTTTCCCGAGCATCGATACCGGCGTTTGCGCGGCATCGGTACGTAAGTTTAATCAACTGGCCACCGAAATCGACAACACTGTCGTACTGTGTGTCTCTGCCGATCTGCCGTTTGCCCAGTCCCGCTTCTGCGGCGCAGAAGGCCTGAGCAACGTTATCACGCTCTCCACGCTGCGTAACGCTGATTTCCTGAAAAACTACGGTGTGGAAATCACTGACGGCCCGCTGAAGGGTCTGGCCGCTCGTGCGGTGGTGGTTCTGGATGAAAATGATAATGTCATCTTCAGCCAACTGGTGAATGAAATCACCAACGAGCCAGACTATGCCGCCGCGCTGGAAGTGCTGAAAGCGTAAGTCATCCTGTCGTACAAAAAAAGCCTCCATGCTGGAGGCTTTTCTTATTCTTCGCCCTTTTTCTGGTTCAGACCATACTCTCGCAGCTTATTGGCAATCGCGGTATGGGAAACCCCCAGACGTTTCGCCAGCTTGCGGGTACTGGGATAACTGCGATAAAGCTGGGTTAACACCGAGCGCTCAAAACGGCTGGTGATATCATCCAGCGAGCCTTCCATTGCATCTTCGCCCACGGCAACCGTCGTTGCATCGTAATCCGGCAGCAAAATATCCTGCGGCCGCAGCTCGTAGCCTTCAAGCTGCGTCAGCGCCCGGTAAACCGCGTTTTTCAACTGGCGTACGTTGCCCGGCCAGCCGTAGCGGGTCAACACGGTACTGAGATCGGCCGCCAGTTTGGGGCGCGGCACGCCCTGTTCATCGGCGAAACGCGCCACAAACAGTTCGGTCAGCGGCATGATGTCCTGCGGACAATCGCGCAGCGGCGGCAGATTCAGCGTCAGCACGTTAAGGCGATAATAAAGATCTTCGCGAAACAGTCCTTTCTGCACCAGTTCGACGAGATTCTTTTGCGTTGCGCAGATCACACGCACATCAACATGCACCTCATGATCTTCCCCCACCCGGCGGAACGTACCGTCATTAAGGAACCTTAGCAGCTTGGTCTGCATGCGCGGTGACATTTCGCCAATTTCATCCAGCAGCACAGAACCGCCGTTTGCCTGCTCAAAGAAGCCTTTTTTGCCTTCCGGCGCATGACCGAACAGTTCGCTTTCCACTGCATCTTCAGGGATTGAAGCGCAGTTGAGCGCCAGATACGGTTTACCCGCACGCGGGCTGGCCTGATGACAGGCATGCGCAAACAGATCTTTACCGGTGCCCGTATCCCCCCGTAATCAGCAGCGGCGCACTTAGCATCGCCAGTTTGCGCGCCTGTTCAACCACGTGTTTCATTTTGCCGCTGACGGCGATGATCTGGCTAAAAGCGCTGACATCCTGAGTCGCCAGATTCTGCAACTGGCGCCCCATGCGGATGGTTGAACGCAGCATCACCACCGCGCCGGTGAGCATGGTTTCGTCGGTTTCCCCTTGCAGATAGACCGGCGTGATTTCCATCAGGAAATTCTGCCCGTTAATCACCACATGTTCGTTATGGGAGGTTTGCGGATTGCCTTCCAGCCAGCGCTGGAAGTTAAAACCGTTAATCAGTTGTGCTGCGGTGTGATGGCGCATCCGTTCGGTATTAAGGGCGAAAAGCTGGCAGCTCGCCGGGTTCGCCATCTCAATCTTACTTTTCAGATCCAGCGACAGTACAGGCTCAGGCAGCGCCTCAAGCAGCGCGCTAAGCGCCAGATGTTCACGCTCTGACGGCATCCACGGCACGGTACGTACGTCGGTAACTCCCGCAATGCGGCGAATTTCCGCCATCAGGCTGCTGAAGTTAGTGAACTCCAGTTCTGCAAAGTTAAGGTAGATCCGCCCGATGGGGTCAATCTCGATACCGCGCAAATCGATGCTACGCAACACCAGTAAATCGAGTAATTCGCGTGTCAGACCAAGTCGGTCTTCACAAAAGACTTCCAGACGCATGGGGAACCTTCACCTGAATAATGAGCTATAGGTAAGATGATAAGCCAGGAATGGGGAAGCCGGAAGGTTTGTGTCAACAAATATTGACAGCCTGACGGAAAAACAGACGTTTCGGCGTAAAGTTACGCGGTCAACGCCTGCCACATATTACTTTTCTCTCGGGGGAGCTGTTTTTCTGCAACGTTTCTTTGAGCTGCCCGATCAACTGACGGCGGAAATCGCCCAGACGCGGTTTGTCATCTTCCATCCACGGCAACGGGCGGCAAAGTTCCATCGCTTTGATACCCAGTCGTGCGGTCAACAACCCCGCGCCGATCCCCTGCGCGGCACGGGTCGACAGGCGCGCCGCAAGATCCTGCGACATCCAGTCCATCCCCACTTCCCGCACCAGCTCGCTGGCCCCGGCAAAGGCGATATTCAGCAGCACCAGTCGGAACAGACGCAGACGGCTGTAATAACCCAGTTCAATACCGTATAGCGTGGCGATGCGGTTAATCAGTCGCAGATTACGCCAGGCAATAAACGCCATATCCACCAGCGCCAGTGGGCTGACTGCGATCATCAGCGTCGACTCCGCCGCCGAACGGCTGATTTCTCTCCGCGCCTGGGCATCCAGCACTGGTTGCACCAGATGAGCGTAGAGACTGACCACTTCGCGATCGTTTTGCGTTTCGTGGATCGACGCATACCAGCGCTGTAACGCCGGATGTGACTGGTCGATACCGGCCTGCTGGGCCAGTTTCTCGCAGAAGGCCCGCCCTTTGCCGGCACCGTGACTGTGCAACAGGTCACGCGCTTCATCGCGCTCGTGTGCGCGCTGGCGTAAACGCCACAGACGCCGCCATTCGGTTGCCACCGACCCGACGCCCGCGCCGATAATCAGCGCCCCGGCGGCGCATCCGCCGAGCGCAACCCAGTCCTGGGTTTGCCAGGCATTCATCGTCCACTGTACGCCCTGCCCAACCACGCTTACACCAAAGAGCGCCAGGCCGCCCATCACCATCTTGCGCCACAGACTGCGTTTCGGGCGCAGCGCCGCGTCAATGACCGCTTCGGCCTGCCCTTCTTCCTCCAACGGTTCATCCACGGTGGCGGGCGCAAAGGACTGAGCCTGCGTCTCGCTAAACGTTTGTTGCGCTTTAAAAGCCGGGCTCTGCTCAACTTCAAGCGGACCGGCGAAATCAATCCGCGGTTTTATCGGTTCGCTCATCGCAATTTATCTCCTATTAAAAACTCCAGCGCGGCATCCAGACGAATGTGCGGCAGCGGCTTATCGACGTCCATTTTTTGCGGTCGAAACGCTTCAAACTGAAAGCCCTGGCTGTCCCAGAACGCCTGTCCAGGCAGTCGTGCCGGCACTTCACCGGGGTAGACCGTCAGCGGCGAGCCATCGCTTAAGCGGTTCCCGCGCAGCGCCGGGATCTTCTCACCGTTCACATCAATCAACCCGCTGGTGGTGGCCTGGACGGAGGCCAGCCCCAGACAATCCATGCTGATCCCTTCAAACGCGGCGTTCTGCCAGGCATCCTGAATCAACTGTTGCAGCAGCGACACCATATTGGCGTGCTGATCGATCGTCACGTGATCCGCTTTGGTGGCAGCAAACAGCAGTTTGTCGATCACCGGCGAGAACAGCCGACGGAACAGCGTACGCTGGCCATAATGGAAACTTTGCATCAGTTGGGTTAAGGCAAGACGCATGTCGTTGAACGCCTGCGGCCCGCTGTTGAGCGGTTGCAGGCAGTCCACCAGCACAATCTGACGATCGAAGCGCAGAAAATGGTTCTTATAAAACCCCTTCACTACTTTTTCACAGTAGTAGTTAAAGCGCTCACGCAGCATCCCGGCGTTGGTGTGCTTATCCGCCTGCGCCAGTTTTGATTCGCCCCACGCGTCCACATCCGGCCAGGGGAAAAATTGCAACGCTGGTGCGCCCGCCATATCGCCAGGCAGGACAAACCGGCCCGGCTGGATAAAGTGAAGTCCCTGCTGTTTGCACTGATGCAGGTATTCCGTCCACGCCGCCGCGATATCGGCCAGGCGGTTTTCATCAGCGGTGGCCAGTGGATCCAGCCCTTGTGTCAACTGTCGCCATTTCGCCGACCATTCCGCCCGCTGCCCGGTGAGCAACCCGGTCATCTGCCGCGACCAGCTCAGATAATCCTGCGCCAGCATCGGCAGGTCGAGCAGCCATTCGCCGGGATAATCGACAATTTCCAGATACAGCGTCGACGTCTCTTTGAAGTGACGCAACAGGGAATCATTGGATTTATAGCGCAGCGCCAGGCGAATTTCGCTGACCCCACGGGTGGGCGTCGGCCACGTCGGCGGATCGCCATACAGTTGGGCCAGCCCTTCATCGTAAGTAAAGCGAGGAATGCCAAAATCTCGCTGGGGTACGCGTTTCACCCCGAGCAGACGCTCCTCTCGCACTGCGCTGAGCAATGGCAACCGCGCACCGGCGTGGATATTCAGCAACTGGTTAACCATCGCGGTGATAAAAGCCGTTTTTCCGCTCCGGCTCAGCCCGGTGACCGCGAGGCGCAGGTGTCTGTCTACACCGCGATTAACCAGCGCATTGAGTTCATTGGTGAGTCTCTTCATCGCCATCCCGTTATGCCTGAAGACCAGAAAAAAGTATAACGCATCCCTTTATTGTGGGGGCAGGCCGTTGATTTTCAAGCGGGTTAGTCTGCAGGTAATGGATATAATGCGCGCAGCGTTCCAGGCTCATGGCAATGAGAACAGTGACGCGGGGCTTCTGCTCAACGAGGCTGAGAACCGTTAAGCAGAATCCAGCTGTCACTGATCAGTTACGGGGGGAACGGTCAACGCAAGTATTTATGTTGCGAATTGTGTGCAGCCGGCCATGTCTACTGTGAGGTCATTAATCCCTCATGTTGAAAAGCCCCTGCAGGTTTAACCCCCCACTTTTTTGGTATTCATGGGGCCTCTGCCCGCTGCGCCAGCGCGCTGGCACTGGCGGGGTCGAAAAGCGAAATGCTCTCTATCTGATCCAGCATAATGACCTTTCTGAAGGCCATGGCGCTGCGCGGTTCTGAATCGAGCGTAATATCATGTTCGGCATACCACTTACTGTAATTATGCTCGATGCACAGGCGCATGGTCTTCCCGTCACGATAGCCGCTTAACATCGGGATCAGCACAATATTGGCTGTCTTTTCATATTCCAGCGTTGCCGTATGGATCATGCCGATATAAATTCGTCTCGATTTCAGCGTAATGTGTGCCAGTTCACCGTCTTCCATGCACTGGTATAGCAATTGTTCAATACCGCTCGATTGCGCGAGACGCTTATACAGCCTTATTCTGCCTTCCCCATCCAGCCTGGCACTGCCAGCCCAGTTCGAACGATAGAGACAAAATAAAATGGCAAACGCCAGCATCACCACAACCGGTGCCTGGATACCCAGAAAGCTCCAGTTCATAAAATCAATTTGCCAGTCGGCGTAACGCTGCGAAGTCAGATGAAAGGTATTATCGGCGTAAGAAAATGTGAGCAACAGCAGCCATAATAATCCGGTGGCAATGACGCCCTGCAAAACGAAGATACAACCATAAAGCGCAACCAGAAAATAAACATCCCAGCCAAATGAACGCTTAATTTTAAATCGCGTAGAGAGATCGCGACTGGTGTACCAGTAACCGCACACCATCAGCACCATGAATATCGCGGTTCCCATATTACGCCCTCTTCAGCGCGTTAACATGACGCAGAAAATCCTGGCGCACCTCTTTGCTTTTAAAATTAACCGAAGCGTTTCCGTCCTGGTCAATAATAATTCGGTCTCCATCCTCCACTGCTTCAATGATCTCCTGATGACTCATCACCTGCAGTAACGACTCCGGGCTGGAGAAAATGGACATCAATAAACGTGTCATCGTCTGGGATCCTCATGAAGCAAAAGGATTAAGCCTGGCCGACAAACGAAGACTGCGCATTAAGGTTATGCTGAAAATCTTGTTTAACGCGATTTGCGACGCTTTCCGCAGGATATCGTTAATCCCCCCCGCTGGCCGCGTACTATGCAAGCCGCTCAGCGGTTGTCAACGGCAGACTAACTCCCTAAGATGTAGAGCATTAACTCTCTGATGGAGTTGCAGGAGTATGTCCCCCACTATTTATGATATCGCTCGCGTGGCGGGTGTGTCGAAATCGACGGTCTCACGCGTACTGAATAAGCAAACGAATATCTCACCGGAAGCGCTGGAAAAAGTGCAGCGCGCCATTGATGAATTGCAGTATCAGCCCAATAAGCTGGCCCGAGCACTCACGACATCCGGGTTTGACGCCATTATGGTGATCTCAACGCGCTCGACGAAGACAACCGCCGGTAATCCCTTCTTCTCTGAAGTCCTGCACGCCATTACCGCGAAAGCAGAAGAAGAAGGCTTTGACGTGATCCTGCAAACCTCGCGCAGTACTGAAGACGATCTGCAAAAGTGCGAGAGCAAGATTAAGCAGAAGATGATCAAAGGCATTATTATGCTCAGCTCTCCTGCTGATGAGGCCTTTTTCGCGCGTCTGGATAAATACGATATTCCGGTTGTGGTCATCGGTAAGGTTGAAGGTCAATACACGCATGTTTACTCGGTCGATACCGATAATTACCGGGACAGTATTGCCCTGACGGACGCCCTGATTAAAAGTGGTCATCAAAATATTGCCTGCCTGCATGCACCGCTGGATTATCATGTTTCTGTTGACCGCGTAAATGGCTATAAGCACAGCCTGGCGATGCATCAACTGGTAGAGAATAAAAACTGGATTATTGATGGTGGCTACACGCATGAAAGTGCGCTGGACGCGGCGAGAGAATTATTAAACCAGCATCCCTTACCGGACGCCGTCTTTGCGACCGACAGTATCAAGATCCTCAGTTTATATCGCGCAGCATCAGAGAAGAATATCGCCATCCCACAGCAGTTGGCGATCGTAGGTTACAGCAATGAAATGCTCTCTTTCATTCTCACTCCGCCCCCCCGGTGGCATTGATGTGCCGACACGTGAACTCGGCGAACGAAGCTGCGATCTGTTATTTAAGCATATAGCCGGGAAAACTGACGCTAAATCCATTACCGTCGAAACCCGCATTTCGCTAACCGCATCGCTGGCCTGAGTCCGTGGCTGCCCGAAGTTTCCGGGCAGCCAGCGCGATTAAAAGGCGTAATTAACGCCTATGCCTGCATAATGGAAGCGGTCACTGTCGCCTTCATCGTGATCTTCCCACTCATAGGCATATTCCAGCGTCATCGACAAACCATTCTGGAAATCATACGCATACTGTAATCCGAGACGGTTGAAGTCATGACCTTCACGCTCCGGATCGTCGCGCCAGTCCCAGTTTGACCAACGATCCAGACCAATACGGGTATAAGGCGTCAGCGTCGTATTACCCAGCGAGATCGGTAAATAAGCACGAATTTCCTGAGTAGAAAACTCGCCATTATCACGATTTTCAGCAAGGTTGAAACCGCGCTCAAGGTAGTAATTAACCGTCAGTCCTACCGTTTCATTAAAGGTTTAATTCAGGCCCGTTTCGCTTTCGACACGACTGTCTGAATAGCCGGTGGTACTCAGATCGTTGACGAACTGATACATCGCCAGCCATCCGCTAAAGCGCAAATCGTCCGTGAGCTTCACATCCCAGTCCGGCGCCACTTTCCAGCGCTGCATATTCGCGGTGTCTTTACCTGCTTCATTCACATAGTGATAGCCGTAGTTACGAAAGCCCCCCGTCAAGCCAAAACTGAAATCGTCGCTTTCCAACATCTGATAGTGAACTTCCAGTTCCGGACGATCGAACCAGGTACCGCGTTTGCCAGCACTATAGTCAACCGGACCTTCCTGATAATAGGCCAGGGATATTCTCCACGGACCGTTCGAGGCATTAAAATAGACAGACGGTTCAGCAAGTCCATCCATATCTTCGCCGTAGCCTTCCACGTTTTCAATTTCGTACATGGCACCAATATTAAAATGCCAGTCTTTATTATCGGCGGCCTGTGCGCAGGCCATCCCAGCGCATATCAGCAGCGCTGTAGAGGTCAGTAAGGTTTTCATTTTTATTCCTTGTTAAAGTACAGATAAATAAAAATATCGCGAAAGCCAGGGGACCACGCCCCTGGAGATACTTATTGTTAAATAGCGAATTCCGTCTCTACGTCAAAGAAATGGCATTTCGCCATATCAAAATGGATGGTGATATTTTCTCCTGCATAATAGTCATTAACAGACCCGGCACGGACCACCAACTCGTGCCCCCCCAATCGTGCTGTACAACATAAATTCTGCGCCGGTCAGTTCCGCTACGCTTATTTTTGCTGTCACGCTATTCTCTTCTTGTATCCCAGGGTGAATATCCTCCGGGCGGATCCCGAGCACGACAGCTTTATGTTCATACCCCTTCGCATTTAATATCCGTAATTTATCTTCCGGAAGGGTTAATTTAAGGGTTTCCGTAACAAATTTATTTCCGTCAATCGCGCCACGAATAAAATTCATTGCCGGAGAACCGATAAAACCTGCAACAAACATATTGGCGGGATGGTTATAAACCATTTTGGGCGCTCCAACCTGCTGGACGATCCCGTCTTTCATGATCACAATCCGCGTCGCCATGGTCATAGCTTCTGTCTGGTCGTGCGTGACGTAAATCATGGTGGTATTCAGCTTCTGGTGCAGTTTACTGATCTCTGCGCGCATCTGAACGCGAAGTTTGGCATCCAGGTTGGAGAGGGGTTCATCCATTAAAAACACGCCGGCTTCGCGCACAATGGCGCGCCCCAGAGCGACACGCTGGCGTTGACCGCCTGATAATGCGCCAGGTTTACGCTTGAGATAATCCCGTAAACCGAGGATCTGTGCGGCCCAGTTAACGCGTTCGTCAATAATACCGGCATCAATTTTCTTTATTTTCAGGCCGAATGCCATGTTGTCGTAGACATTCATGTGCGGATACAACGCGTAATTCTGGAAGACCATTGCAATATTGCGTGCCTTTGCGGGAACGTCATTCATCCGCTTACCGTCGATCAGCAGTTCGCCGGCGCTGATCTCCTCCAGCCCCGCAATCATGCGCAGGGTAGTGGATTTTCCACAGCCCGACGGACCGACAAAAACGATAAACTCTTTATCTTCAATCTCCAGATTGAAGTCTTTAACCACATGCACCTGGTTGTCATAAATTTTGTGTATATGCTGCAACGAAAGCTGTGCCATGTTGATTCCTTTACTTGTCGAGTTGCCAGAAAGCCGATAAGCACGGCCACGTCAGAAATTCCGTTGTCGGAAGCAGCAGATCTGCGCCAGTTAAGGAGGAGCCAATCCCCACCGACCGCATTCCGCTGGCATTTATCGCTTCAATCCCCGCCTGTGCATCCTCTATGCCAATACAGGCCTGCGGATTCACGTGCAGACCGCTGCACGCAGCCAAAAAAATCTCCGGATCCGGTTTAGAACGCTGGATCAGTGCGGCATTGGCGCAAAAATCGAATAACGAGGTCATTTGCAATGCCTGTAAGATGGCAGGCGCATTCAGCGAGACTGACGCCAGACCTGTTTTTATCTGTTCCGTACGCAGCGTCGCCAGCAGTTCCCGAATCCCAGGCAACACTGACTCCGGCGTAAGCCTTCGCAACGAGTCAACGTAAAGCGCGTTTTTACGCGCGGATATCTGTTCCCGTTCCGACTGGCTGAATGCCCCTTCTTTGCCGCCATGACGCAAAATACGCAGCAGTGACTCACCACGACTGATGCCTTTCAGGCTGTCGTTGAACTCCTCATCAATCACAATCCCCAGCTCATCGGCCACCTGCCGCCAGGCCAGAAAATGCAGATGTGCCGTATCGGTAATCACCCCATCCAGATCAAACACGATTGCCTGCGGTTTCATTCACAGCCCCCCTGATGTGGTAGCGGTCCCATTATCAGGAAAAAAGAAGCCAGAAAGCGCTGTCGTATATTCACCATCAATAACGATTGGCTTTGCATTAAGCCACAGGCTCACCGGCCGGGAACTGCGGATCGTGGCGTGATGTTGGCTAAGCGAAATCAGCATCTCACTTCCCTGCCAGTGCAGAGGAAACGTCAGTGTTTTCCACCCTTGCGGCAGCGCAGGAGCGAGGTGCAGTTCGCCGTTACGGACACTCAGTCCCACAAATCCCTGAATCACGCCCAGCCAGATTGCCCCCGTCGCCGCCGCATGGATACCGTCGTCGCAACTGTGCGGATCGTCGCCAAGATCGATCTGCGCCCCCCCTCATACCAGAACTGATAACTCTGTTCCGGGTTGCCACAGCGTGCTGCCACAATGCCGTGAATCGCTTTACTCAGAGAGGAGTCATGAATCGTGCGCGCTTCGTAGAATTGCAGATTGCTCAGGCACACTTTCGCGGTGAACAACTCCGGCAGCATGTAGGTCAGCATCACCACATCCGCCTGTTTCAGGATTTGCATTTCGTTGACTTCCGCCCGCGAATAATCCAGCAGGATCGTCTGTTTCCCGGCCTTTGCTTTGTACGCCGTCAGATCAATGGCCGGTTTGCTGAGGAACGTATCATCCTGCGGCAGAATGCCGTCTTCCTGGAGTTCGGGTCGCCAGAGAGACTGTAAAAAAATGCTCAGCCTGTTGAATAAACGCCGCGTCCTCGCAGCCATAGCGCCGGGCAAAATGCAGCGCCTGCGCAACGTTGCAATACGCCATATAGTTGGTGAAAGCGTTATTATTCACGTGTTCGGTATATTCATCCGGGCCAATGACATCATGGATCTCGAGCCGCCCTTTCACTTCCGTGGTTCGACTCATCCAGAATCGCGCCGTCTCAAGCAGCAACGTTAATCCTTCACGGGACATAAAGTGCTCATCACCCGTGGCATTCCAGTACATCACAACGGCCCAGGCGATATCGGCCACCAGATGGTGTTCCGCCAGCGCGGAAGCCACCTTCTGACGAAACCCGGTACGAATGTTTATCGCTGCAAATTCCGGTGTTTCTTCGTCACCGCTGCGTGCGCTCTCCCACGGAAACAGCGCGCCCTGCCAGCCGTTTTTACGCGCTTTTTCCTGCGCACCTGGCAGATTATGCCAGCGATAGCGCAACAGATTCCGCGCAATATCGGGGTAAGTGAACAGATGAAAAGGCAACAGGAAGACTTCGGTATCCCAGAAAACGTGCCCCTTGTAACCTTCACCGGTCATCCCCTTCGCGCCGATGCTGCAACGCTCATCATGGGCAGGGGTCATTATCCGTAAATGATACAGCGCAAAGTCCAGTGCACGCTGATCGTCTGCGTTCACGCTATCCACCTCAACCCGGCAATGCTGCCACCAGCGGTGCCAGTTTGCGCCAGATTGCGCCAGTAACGCGTCATAACCCTGCGAGACGCACGCATTCAGGTGGTGGATCCCCTGCTGCCCCCCAGGTTTCCAGCGAAACATCGCGCGCGTCGGTCCAGTCCACCCACGTCAGTTTTTCCAGCGTCAGGCATTCTCCGGCTTTCACCTGAACGTGGGTGTGCTGCATCAGCTGCCGTTCTTTTGCCGTGAAGCAGGTCTGCGCATCCCCATTAACGCTGCAATGTGTGGAGACAGCGACATGACTTTGCCCATCCTGAGTGGTGTAAATCCCTTGCAGAAGATGTTGACCAAATACCAGCACCTGCGTTTCATCCAGATGCTGGCGACCGTGGTTGGTGACGGTCGCGTCAATACCTGTCGATAGCGTTACGGTGGCATCACTGCCAAGTGGGGTTATCGATAACGACATCGCCAGTAGCGGCAACTGTTCTGCGGACGCAAAGCGGCGACACTCAATCGCGAAGCGCGCCCCGTCCGGCGCGCGCCAGATAATCGAACGCGTGAGTTCACCGCTGGCGAAATCAAGCTCTCGCCGCCAGCTTTCCAGGGTGCCGCTGAGCAAAGAAAAAAGCGCGCCATTGAGAAGAATGTCGACGCCAATAACGTCCGGAAGGTTAACGATTTCATTGATTTCCCCCTTCCCTGACCGGTGATACAAACCGGCAAGATACATCCCGCGTGTCTGGTGGGTATAGGCCTCTTCGTGACTGGCGCGACACCCCAGATAACCATTGCCTGTCGCCATCAGTGAGGCGTACTTATTCAGGCTTTGCGGGCAAAAATCCGGCTCGGATAACATAACTGGCTTGCTCATAGTTCAACACACATCCCTGTTTCTGCAGACTGATACAACGCTGCCACCAGTTGCTGAATAACCCATCCCTGTTCGGCGTCTGCGATAGTGACCGGCTTGCCCTGAACATGATTCACAAAAGCCTCCATGCTGCGAAAATGGCGCTGGTCATCAGCACTTTCGCGGGACAATAACACCTCCAGTTCGCCATCCTTGTCGGTGTAGACCTGTGCCGGGAACAGCGTTGCGCCCGCTTTGTCCCCGCAAAAATTCACATTCATGATCGACTGTTCGGGAATATTCAGCGCAAAGGACGTTTCAAGGCGCAGAATACTCCCGTTCTGAAACTCTACGGTGCCAAACAGCGAATCCTCTACGGTATAGGTTGCCGGATCCCACTCACCAAACTGTCCGCATTTTTTCTGAGTGCCAATTTTCTGAAAATCGTGGGCCCAGACGCGTTTCACCAGCGGGAATCCCAGCACATACATCGCGGCGTCCAGCATGTGTATGCCAAGGTCGATGAGCGGCCCACCGCCCTGCAATGCTTTGTTGGTAAAAACGCCCCATCCGGGTACGCCACAGCGACGCAGCGCCCTGGCATTGGTCACATAGATTTCACCCAGAACCCCAGCCATGACCTGTTCACGCAGCAACTGAGTATCAAGCGCAAACCGATGATGAAAATCATATGCCAGGACTTTCCCCCCTGCGACGTGCGGTATTGCGCATCTCCAGCGCCTGATCCGGGGTCATGGCAGGCGGTTTTTCGCACATCACATGGCAGCCGGCGTCCAGCGCCAGCAGCGTGTGTTGATAGTGAAAACGATTGGGTGAACAGATACTGACGATATCGGGCTTCACCTTCTGAAGCATCGTCTGCGGGTCGTCCCAGACCTGCGCCCCACCGTATTTTTCTGCCAGCGTTTGCGCCTGAGACAGGCAGCTGTCACAGACAGCCACCAGTTGCAGATCCTCTCGGGTGCAGTAGTACGACGCGTGAACTTTATCCGCAACTTGCCCGGCGCCAATAATAGCGACGCGAAGCGGAGAGCCTGTCTTTGCACTTTTCACGGCAACCTCTTAGCAGGTACGCAGCCAGGCCAATGACTGACGGTAGGCTTCCGGCAGATTCTCTGCCCGAACCCGACCTTCATACACCACATAGCCCTGATAGTTGTCTTCGCGCAACTGCTCAAACAGTCGGTGAAAATCAAGGGTGCCAGTGCCCGGCTGATAGCGATGATTGTCCGCGATATGCACATGCCCCAGCAGATCGCGGTTTTCATGCAACGCCTTCGCCATATCGTCTTCTTCGATATTCATGTGGTAGAAATCGCCGATGATCTGCACGTGCTTCAGGTTGTTTTCCTCGATGTAGCGACGCGCATCCGCCAGTGTGTTGATCATATGATCCTGATAGCGGTTAAGTGGCTCGAGATAGACCGTGGTGCCCGTGCGCGCAGCGACCTTGTCGAGATATCGCAGCGAGTCGCTGACCGCCTTACGATCGCCTGCCAGACTGCGCGGCGAGGTCATTGGCGGTAAACGGAAGGTAAACATGCCCCATGCTGCTGGCACAATGATCCCCTTCCCACCGACTTGCGCCAGAGCTTCAAGAATACGTTCAATCTGCTGTAAGCCGTTCAGACGACGCTCTTCGATGAAATCGCCGATCCAGCCGTCATAGCCACCACAGGCGGTCGTGACCGGCAGACCCGTCTCTTTAATGGCGGCTTTGACTTCATCAAGGTGATTGACCAACAGTTTGCCGTCGATCTCAAAACCGTCAAAACCCATCTCTTTAATATATTTAAATTTATCCAGAATATTTTCCGGAAAAAAAGCCTGATTCTGTGTGCCGATTTTCATTGATTGTCTTCCCTTACGCTTAAAATGTGACGCCCATTTTGATGCTCTGCTCCGGATGTCTGTCGACATACTGCATATAGCTTTCCGGACTATTGGCAAAGGTCACCACCGGGTCGATGAGATCTTCACAGTTCAGATACCCGTTCATCAGCAGTTCCCAGCAGGTCTCTTCGATACGTTTGCGACTCCAGCGCGGATAGTCCGGGTTCGGTTCGCTGCAGGCACGCGAGAAAACAATTCTGGCGTTATTGAAATGCGCTTCGCGCCCGAGGTTAAAACCTTCGGCAAAGGGTTTGGCAAAGGCAACGTAGGCGATCGTGCCGCCATAGGCCAGGCCGCGCAGTGCAGACTGTAGCGCGTCGGCATAACCACTGGTTTCGATAATCACATCCACGCCCTGTTTGCCGGTCAGCGTTTTGATCTCTTTACCGACATCAGTACCCATTGGATTCAGGCAGAAATCCGCCCCATGTCGACGGGCAATATCACAACGATGGGCAATAGGATCCACGCCGATGACCACCGACGCGCCGGCTTTTTTTGCTAACTGGACTGCTATCTGACCAATCGCGCCCAGGCCAACGATGACGACAAAATCGCCGACCCGCACGTTGGCATCCCGCACCCCGCTCATTGCAAATTGCGCCGGGTCGTAGCACACCGCGTTTTTCCAGCTGGCGCCCTGCGGCATCTTGCGCAGTTTGTAGTTATTGACGCCGTTGATAATGACCGTCTCGGCTAAAGGTGCATAACCGCAGACGCTATCACCAGGGGCATAATCCGTGACGTCGCTGCCGCACTCGATAACGTCGCCGACCACCATATTGCCGAGCTGAAACTTGCCAAATTCGATACCGCGCGGCGCATCTTTCGGGCGCGGCATGAACATTTGCCATTCAGCGTTAAAATCTTCGTCGATAAACGGGCTGGCAGCGCGGAAATCCACCACCTCCGTACCGTGTTTCGGGGCGCCAAAACGCACGCGGATCTTCACCTCATTCGCCATGACTGCGCGATCGTCATACTCCACCAGCGCCGCGACGCGCGGTTCTGTTGCGACTAACTTTTTCATTTACCACTCCTTGTTTAAACGGCCCGCGTTAGCCCTTCACGCCACCTGCGGTCAAACCACTCTTAATAAAACGTTCCGAAAGCGCATACATAATGACAACCGGTAACGCCGTCACCAGCGACGCCGCCATCATCCGTCCCCAGATATAATCCGGCGTACTGAACAACGTGTTCAGACCCACCGGTAACGTAAAGTTGCTGGCGCTGGAGAGGAAAATGGAGGCAAACAGATAGTCGTTCCAGGCCACCATAAAGCAGTAGACAAAGACCGACACCAGCCCGGACATCGCCAGCGGCACGGTAATACGAAAGATAATTTGCAGGCGATTGAGACCATCCATCATCGCCGCTTCTTCAATCTCATCCGGAATGGTGTCGAAGTAGCTTTTCAGCATGAACACCGCGGTTGGCAACGTCTGGGTCACCATGGTGACAATCAACGCCATTTCCGTGTCGTAAATGCCCAGCGCGGTGATGATTTTGAACAGCGGCACCACCAGCAAAATGCCGGAGAACATGTAGACGGTGTAAAAACTGGCGTTAATGGTCATCCGTCCCTTAAAACGCAAGCGGGACAGCGCGTAGGCACCGAGAGTCCCCAGAAATACCGCCACCACGGATGACACGACGGACACCAGCAGACTGTTACGGAAGTAATCAATAAACGGGAAAATCAGCGGATTAAAAATGTCGATGTAGTGTTCGAGCGTCCACTGTTGCGGCAGCAACGTGGGATGCAACGAAATAGCCTCTTTCGCGCTTTTGAACGATGTCATTAACATCACAAAAAAAGGAAACAGTGTGACGATCAAAAAAGACGATCAAACCACAATAAAAGCCCACGCGTCCGAGTCTGCGTTTATTTGTTGCCATTGAGGTTCACCCTATTTCTGGTCAGTAAAATGACGGCGAAAATAATGATAAAAAAGCACGACGGAAATGGCTGCGGCTTTACCTAAATCATTAAAAGCAAACGCCGTCTTGTAGAGATACACCCCGAGAATGTCGACCTTTGTCGTCAGCAGATAAACATCGGCGAACATGTAGAACATCCAGATAGTGCGCAGGGTAATCACCGTCGCCAGCACTGGCATAATGGCGGGCAGCGTGACGATACGAAAACGCTGCCAGGCATTCGCGCCATCCATCTCCGCCGCTTCGTAGAGCGATTTATCAATGGTCTGCAAAATCGCCAGAAACGAAATAAAGGCGTACGGGAAATAACGCCAGATGGCGAACAGCACCACCAGCACGAAACTGCTGCCGGGATTGTCGAACCACAAAGGGGCCTGATCGTACAGATGCAGCAGATCCACCCCCCAGATAATTGACGATGCCGTAACCGCTGTTGAACATGTACTTCCAGGCAAAGACCAGCGAGATAGACGGAGTGACATAAGAAAGGATCACCAGTGAGCGCGCCGTTTTACGTAACCGGAACTCGCGATTAAAGAACATCGCCACCCCCAGACCGAGTACCGTACTGCCCGCCACCACCAGCGCGGTGTACCACACCGTCATCCACAGCGAATGCCAGAAATCAGGATCGGAAAGAATGCGGATGTAATTCGCCAGCCCGACAAATGTGGCATCAATACGCGGATTCAACGGCAAACGCAGAAAGCTGATTTCAATATTCGACAACATCGGCCACGCCACGAGGCCACCCAACAAGAGCAGGCTGGGCGCCAGCAACAGCATCGCAAAAGGCATATCGGAACGACCGGAGAATAAACGGCTCATGACAGCAGTCCTCTTACCCATTAACGCTGCTCATTCAGGGCATCCAGTTTTTTCTGGCTTTCCTGGAGCGTTTTCGAGAGATCAGCCTTACCTACCGTCACGTTATGCACCGTCGTGCTTATCACGCCGGAACCGGTAACGTCCCCCATGCGGGTGAAGTTTTTATCCCCTACCGCACCGAAAACCTGGATATTCGGCAGCTCCGCAATAAGTTGCGCCGGGAGGTCGCCTAACGCTTTAATCACGCTGTTGTTCTGCCAGGTTTGCGTTTTCACCACGGCCTTATTGACCGGCAGCGCGGCGCCCGGTGACATCATCACCCAGTCGGCAATGTTGTCTGGTTGTTCCATAAACGCGACAAACTTCTCGGCTGCGGCCGTCTCTTCCTCTTTTTTGCCCATTCGTTATCGTCAGCGAGGTCAGCATGCCGTAAACCGCGGCGGTCTTTTCGGTCGGGACCATAAAGCCGACGTTCTGTGGGTTTCCTTCTTTAATTAGCGCGGGAAGAATGTAGGTGGAATAAATCGCCATCGGCGCCGTGCCATTCATAAAGGCATCTTTGACTTCCATGATGTCGTTAGATCCCGGCATCGTGGTCGCGGCCAGATCGCGGTAATATCCCAGCGACTGGCTCATTTCGGGCGTATTGAGAGTGATATGTCCCTGGGCATCAAAGACGTTGGCTTTATTGGATAAAGCAAACTGCGAAAAAGATTGTTCCGTCAGTACGCTTTCCGCGGTCGGCAAGGCAATGCCATATTTTTTATGCGCAGGGTCATAGAGTTTTTGCGCAGCGGCAAGCAGCGTTTCCCAGTTTTTTGGTTCATCCAGTCCCGCCTGGGCAAGGATGTCTTTGCGATACCAGATACCCCCGATCCAGGCGCTCACCGGAACGCCTGTCCACGCGTTGCCATCTTCAGTACGGACGATGCGCAGCACCCCCTCGTAGAAGGTTTCTTGCCCCACGGTCTGGATCACTTTCCCCACCGCATCCCGGTCGATCAACTGTTCTTTATCCATCACTTTGGCGTAGTCATGGCTGGTCTCAATCACCTCTGGCAGCGACCCGCTTCTCGCCAGCGTAATCACTTTCGTGTTATAGGCGTCTTCTTCGACGGGAACCTGTTTAACACTGATATCCGGGTTCGCATTTTCAAACCGTTTAATCAGCGCGGAAATAACGGCCTGGCGCTCCTGTTCCACAGAAGAGTGCATAAACTCAATTGAAACGTGGGACGGTTTTTCATCCTTACAACCTGAAATCAGGGCGCAGGAAACCAGTGCTGATAACAGCACCATTTTAGTTTTAATCATCAGATGTTCCTTTTATTTTTTAATCCACATAACCTGCCAGGGTTGCAGCGTCAATGTTTCTCCGCAAACATTAATTCCACTAATTACATCAATCCCCTTATCAATACCGGCATTGATACTTTGTTTGCGATCGCTAAAATTAAACAGGGCAGTAATCGTTTCACGTTCATCGGCAGAACGAATAATTCGCATAACCGTAGGTGTCAGGCTGCAAATATCAAAGTCACTCTCAGGATGAAACGCCTTATTCCCTCTGCGGATATGAATTAATCGGGATAATGTCTGATACACTTCATGGCGAAGAGAGCCTTCAACCATCAACGCCTCTTCAATCGTTTCTCGCTGATATTTCTTCCGATTAATGGCGCGATTGTACCCGTGTTTTTCGACACCCTCGTAGTCATTACGCGACCCGAGGATACTCTGAATATAAATTGCGGGCACACCAGGAAAAGTTAATAACAGAGCATGGGTTAGGATGAATTTGGCAAACCGTTCTTCATCACTGTCATTCTGATGACTTAACGCGTCCATCCAGGTCACATTTAATTCATACGGACTCCGGGTACCATCAGGATTATTTTTCCAGTTAACTAACGCCCCTTCTTTCTGCATGGCGGTCACCAGTGCGAGAATATCCTCTTCCGCTAACAGACCACGCAAAGGGTTCAGGCCAATGCCATCATGTGACGCCAGAAAATTAAACCAGGTCGTTTCGTTCGAAGGCAGTGCCAGCGTCTGCGCCCATTGGCACAGCACCCGGCAATCCTGACGATGCAGAGTGTGCAGGACAAGCGGCGGCAGGGAAAACTGATAAACCATGTGTGCTTCATCGTGCCCGTTGCCCAGATAGGAAACATTGTCCTGGTGTGGGACATTGGTCTCCGTAATGATGACCGTACCGGGGGGCGACATCATCCGCTATCGCGCGAAATAATTTGATCAGTTGATGCGTTTTTTCCAGATGAATACAAGACGTACCCGGCGTTTTCCACATATAGCCAACGGCGTCCAGGCGAACATAATCGGCCCCGCGTTCCAGGTAGGTCAGCAGTACATCAATCATGGCGAGCAACACGTCCGGATTACTGTAATTGAGGTCAACCTGGTCTTCGCTAAATGTCGTCCATAAATAACGAACTGTTTTATCCTGGAGGGTAAACGGCGTTAATAACGGTAATGCCCGAGGCCGCGTCACCGCGTGTAAATCGGTAGCAGGATCCATTTCGATAAAGAAATTTTCATATCCAGGAGCCTGCTGCAAATAAAATGTAAACCACTCACTTTTCGCAGACATATGATTGCAAACGAAATCAAACATCAGACGGCAGGATGCGGTTAAATCATGGATATCATTCCAGTCTCCGGTTTCAGGTGAGACCTGATAGTAATCAATAACAGAAAATCCGTCATCTGATGACCAGGGATAAAACGGTAGAAGATGGACGTGTGAAAATACGGAGGAAAGCCATTGCGTCCAGAATTGATTAAATGTCGGCAGGGGTTTTTCTTTCTCGCTATGAAATTGATCGGCATAGGTAATGAGTACCACATCACTTTCATCCCAGTGAGGTTTACGTTTTTTATTAATAATCTTACGCGAACTTTCTATTCGCGTTTTCAATGACTCACTGTGGCGCATTGTCCATGTATCGCCATAGACCTGACGCAGACATTCGTTAATTTTACGGTTCACTTAAATTTTCCGTGGTAGCGGTCCCATGCGAAAGGAGACTACTCCGACAAAAATAAGCTGTCAATGCAGACAAAGAGGTTTAAAGGAGGAATTAAAAGAATTTCAGCAGCTCAGCAATCGATTTGTGAGCTGCCGCAAATTAATAAAGAGGATGTGATTTAATTGTTACGAAAAAAGGTCGGGAAATTAACGTCCGGAATAGCGTTTTGATATTTTCGTCGCCATGCGGCTTAAAAGAGGTTCCAGCGCCAACGCCAGCAACATTTTGAGCGGACGACGGGCGACGGATTTTACCGCCCACCCCGCGACACCCGCGGGGCCGTAGCGTAGCGCCGTCAGAAGCACCAGCTTACCTGCTATTTTCATACCCGGCTTAACCTTCTGCCCGGCGCGTTGCCAGCGATTATTCATCTCTGCCCTCGTTTCGTTAATGATTTATAGCTGACGGAAACGGCTACGCAGAGTAAACGTGTCCGAGGTGACATACCGCTCCATTTCACGTAAGCGTTTCTCCCCCGCCGCCAGCTCTTTATCGACGATATCTAACAGCTCGCCGCTGGACGGTTGCTGCTCACCTGCTGCCAGGTTGTCCGGCATTGGGTCAAGCACAAACGCCAGAATGATATAGGCGACCAGGGTGAAAAAAGCCAGGCCGAAAAAGATCGACAGCACCACTAAAATTCGCACCAGTTTTACCGGCACATCCAGATACTGTGCGATCCCGGCGCACACGCCTCGCAGCATGCCCCGCTGCGGAATGCGCCATAATTTTTTGTTCAGATCAATGCCGCCCATTAACGATCCCTCCAGTTCGGATGTTCCGCATCGAGAATATCTTCCAGCGCCTGGATACGTTCACGCATGCGTTGCGCGTCGTCAGTTAACTGAACTAAACGTTGCTGCTCGCTTTGCGATAACTCGCCGCGGCTGGAACGGTTGCTGTAATGCAGCCACAACCAAATCGGTAACACAAACAGCACGAAGATAGTTAACGGAATGGCCAGAAATAGCGCGCTCATGAGGTCTCCTTACAGATGATGAGCGGCGGCACACCCGGGCGCCGCCAGATATTATTATTGCTTGTCTTGCTGCATTTTGGCTTTCAGTTGCGCCAGTTGTTCGCTGATTTCATCATCCGCTTTCAGGTCGGCAAACTGCTGATCCAGTGTTTTCTGTTTGCCAAAGTTATGGCTTTCCGCTTCTGCTTCCATGTGATCGATACGACGCTCGAAAGATTCAAAACGCGCCATCGCTTCGTCCAGCTTACCGCTGTCCAGTTGACGACGCACGTCACGGGATGAGCTCGCCGCCTGATGACGCAGTGTCAGCGCCTGCTGGCGCGCGCGGGTTTCGCTAAGTTTGTTTTCCAGCTCACCGATCTCTTTCTTCATGCGCGTCAGCGTATCGTCTACCAGCGTCACTTCATGCTCAAGATTGCCAATCAGATCGGTCAGCTTCTGTTTTTCAATCAGCGCAGCACGAGCCAGATCGTCTTTCTCTTTACGCAGTGCGAGTTCCGCTTTTTCCTGCCACTCTGTCTGTTGAGCCGTTGCCTGCTCAATGCGACGTGATAACTGTTTCTTTTCCGCCAGCGCACGTGCTGAGTTGGAACGCACTTCAACCAGCGTATCTTCCATTTCCTGAATCATCAGACGAACCAGCTTTTGCGGATCTTCCGCTTTCTCCAGCAGTGCATTGATGTTGGCATTCACGATGTCGGCGAAACGAGAAAAAATACCCATAATTCTGTCCTCATATTTTCTGATGTCGGGCGATGCCCTGCTGATTCTCTAATACAATCTGCGTGCCAACTTTTTAATTCATTGATTTATATTGAAATACACGGTTTTACCTCGACACGAAAACAGAGTAAAGTGGTGAAATACACTAACATGTGGCGAATTTAATCATGGCTGAATACAAAGATAATCTGTTAGGGGAAGCCAACAACTTTCTGGAGATGCTTGAGCAGGTTTCCCACCTTGCACCGCTGGACAAGCCGGTACTGATTATCGGCGAGCGCGGAACCGGTAAAGAGCTGATTGCCAACCGCCTGCATTACCTCTCCTCTCGCTGGCAGGGACCGTTTATATCGCTTAACTGCGCGGCGCTGAACGAAAACCTGCTCGACAGCGAACTGTTCGGTCACGAAGCCGGTGCGTTTACCGGTGCGCAAAAACGCCATCCGGGACGCTTTGAACGGGCCGATGGCGGCACCTTGTTTCTGGATGAACTCGCCACCGCGCCAATGCTGGTGCAGGAAAAACTGCTCAGAGTGATTGAGTACGGCGAACTTGAGCGCGTGGGCGGTAGCCAGCCATTACAGGTGAACGTCCGTCTGGTTTGCGCCACCAATGCGAATCTTCCAGCGATGGTCAATGAAGGCACCTTCCGCGCAGATCTACTCGATCGTCTGGCGTTCGACGTGGTGCAACTGCCGCCGCTGCGCGAGCGGCAAACCGATATCATGCTCATGGCAGAACATTTTGCCATTCAGATGTGCCGGGAAATTCGCCTGCCGCTGTTTCCGGGATTTACCTCGCACGCCAGAGAGACGCTGCTCAACTATGCCTGGCCCGGAAATATCCGCGAATTAAAAAACGTGGTCGAACGTTCGGTATACCGGCATGGCACCAGCGATACGCCGCTTGATGAGATTGTGATCGATCCGTTTAAACGCAACGTGCCGACGCCCCCCCGTTGCAGAAACCACAGCAACGAGTCTTTCGCTGCCTCTCGATTTACGCACGTTTCAGCTGCAGCAGGAGAAAGAGCTGCTGCAAGCCAGTCTGGAACAGGCAAAATTTAACCAGAAACGGGCGGCGGAATTACTCGGGCTGACTTACCACCAACTGCGCGCACTGCTCAAAAAACATCAGATTTAGCGCCTCCTGCTCCCTGATTGCGCATAATTACGCCAGTTGTCCTCAGACATTTGTGCCTGGCGGGCGATAGTGCGATACACTTTGCAAATCGTATCTAAAAACCTTAAAAATTATGCGCCTGGTTTTATCCTCTCTGATCGTGATGGCTGGACTTCTGAGTGCTCAGGCTACTGCTGCACCTGAAACCGCCCCACGTGAAGATATTCGTGACAGCGGCTTTGTCTATTGCGTGAGTGGGCAGGTCAACACCTTCAATCCGCAAAAAGTGAGCAGCGGGCTGATCGTCGACACTCTCGCCGCCCAGCTCTATGATCGGCTGCTGGATGTCGATCCCTATACTTATCGTCTGGTCCCGGAACTGGCGGAAAGTTGGGAGGTGCTGGATAACGGCGCCACTTACCGCTTCCACCTGCGCCGCGACGTGGCGTTTCAGAAAACGGACTGGTTTACGCCCACGCGTAAACTGAATGCCGACGACGTGGTTTTTACCTTTCAGCGCATCTTTGATCGCAACCATCCGTGGCATAACGTCAACGGCGGCAATTTTCCCTATTTCGACAGTCTGCAGTTCGCCGATAACGTGCAGAGCGTGCGTAAGCTCGACAACAACACCGTGGAATTTCGCCTGACGAAACCAGATGCCTCTTTCTTATGGCACCTGGCAACCCACTATGCGTCCGTGATGTCGGCTGAGTATGCTGATCAACTGACAAAACAGGATCGTCAGGAGCAGCTCGATCGCCAGCCGGTCGGTACCGGCCCCTTTCAGCTTTCCGAGTATCGCGCCGGACAATACATCCGCCTGCAACGTCATGACAAATTCTGGCGCGGTAAGCCGCTGATGCCACAGGTGGTGGTGGATCTGGGATCCGGCGGAACCGGACGTTTATCAAAACTGCTTACCGGCGAATGTGACGTGCTGGCCTGGCCTGCCGCCAGCCAGTTGACTATTCTGCGTGACGACCCGCGCCTGCGTCTGACGCTGCGCCCGGGGATGAACATCGCGTATCTGGCGTTCAATACCGACAAGCCTCCGCTGAATAATCCGGCGGTTCGCCACGCCCTGGCGCTGTCCATCAATAACCAGCGACTGATGCAGTCTATCTATTACGGTACGGCGGAAACGGCCGCCTCTATTTTGCCTCGCGCCTCGTGGGCCTATGACAACGAGGCTAAAATAACAGAATACAATCCGGCTAAATCCCGCGAACAGCTCAAAGCGCTGGGGCTGGAGAATCTGACGCTGCGACTGTGGGTGCCGACCAGTTCTCAGGCGTGGAACCCGAGCCCGCTGAAAACCGCTGAGCTCATCCAGGCGGATATGGCGCAGGTTGGGGTGAACGTGGTGATTGTACCGGTTGAAGGTCGTTTCCAGGAGGCGCGGTTAATGGATATGAACCATGATCTGACGTTGTCCGGCTGGGCAACCGACAGTAACGATCCGGACAGTTTCTTCCGCCCGTTGCTCAGCTGTGCGGCCATCAATTCGCAGACTAACTTCGCCCACTGGTGTAATCCGGAATTCGACAACGTGCTGCGCAAAGCGCTCTCATCGCAACAGCTTTCCGCGCGTATTGATGCATATGATGAAGCGCAGAACATCCTCGCCAAAGAGTTGCCGATCCTGCCGCTCGCCTCGTCATTGCGCCTGCAGGCCTATCGGTATGACATAAAAGGTCTGGTGTTAAGTCCGTTTGGTAATGCCTCTTTCGCCGGCGTGTCGCGCGAAAAAAACGATGAGGTGAAAAAACCATGATTATCTTCACCTTGCGTCGTTTACTGTTGCTGATGGTCACGCTGTTTTTTCTGACCTTTATCGGCTTTAGCCTCAGCTATTTTACGCCGCATGCGCCGCTACAAGGCGCATCGTTGTGGAATGCGTGGGTGTTCTGGTTCAATGGCCTGATTCACTGGGACTTTGGCGTCTCCAGCATCAACGGACAACTCATCTCGGAACAGCTTAAAGAGGTGTTCCCCGCCACGATGGAACTGTGCACGCTGGCATTCGGCTTTGCGCTAATGGTGGGGATTCCGGTGGGCATGCTGGCGGGCATTACCCGCAACAAGTGGCAGGATCGCTTGATCAGTGCCCTCGCCCTGCTCGGCTTTTCTATTCCTGTATTCTGGCTGGCGCTTCTGCTGACGCTGTTCTTCTCATTGACGCTTGGCTGGCTGCCGGTTTCAGGCCGATTCGATCTGCTCTACGAAGTAAAGCCGGTCACCGGTCTGGCTATTGTCGACGCGTGGCTCTCTGACTCCCCCCTGGCGTGATGAAATGCTGATGAGCGCCGCCCGTCATATGGTGTTACCGGTGCTAACGCTGGCAGTTGCGCCGACTACGGAAGTGATTCGCCTGATGCGTATCAGTACCATTGAGGTGTTTGATCAGAACTACGTGAAGGCCGCGGCAACGCGTGGGCTGTCACGGTTTACGATCCTGCGCCGTCATGTGCTGCATAACGCCTTACCGCCTGTGATCCCCCGTCTCGGCCTACAGTTTTCAACCATGCTGACGCTGGCGATGATCACCGAGATGGTCTTTAGCTGGCCGGGGCTGGGACGCTGGCTGATTAATGCCATCCGCCAGCAGGATTACGCCGCCATTTCCGCCGGCGTGATGGTGGTGGGTTCGCTGGTCATTATCGTCAACGTGATTTCTGATATTTTGGGTGCTATGGCTAACCCTCTGAAACATAAGGAATGGTATGCCTTACGATAGCGTTTATAGCGAAAAGCGCCCGCCGGGTACGCTGCGCACCGCATGGCGCAAATTTTATGGCGATACCACGGCAATGATTGGCTTATACGGCTGTGCAGGGCTGGTGATACTGTGCCTGTTCGGTAACTGGTTTGCGCCGTATGGTATCGATCAGCAGTTCCTCGGCTATCAGCTGCTGCCGCCCTCCTGGTCACGCTATGGCGAAGTCTCCTTCTTCCTCGGTACTGACGATCTGGGACGCGATGTCCTGAGCCGTCTGCTCAGCGGCGCAGCCCCTACCGTGGGCGGCGCGTTTGTCGTTACGCTCGCCGCAACGCTGTGCGGACTGTTTCTCGGCGTGGTCGCCGGAGCCACGCACGGTCTACGCTCTGCCGTGCTGAACCATATTCTCGATACTCTGCTGTCGATTCCGTCTCTGCTGCTGGCGATTATCGTTGTCGCCTTTGCCGGACCGCATTTAACCCATGCCATGTTTGCCGTCTGGCTGGCGCTGCTGCCACGCATGGTCCGTTCGGTCTACAGCATGGTGCATGACGAACTGGAAAAAGAGTACGTTATTGCGGCGCGTCTTGATGGCGCTTCCACGCTGAATATTCTCTGGTTCGCCATATTGCCCAATATTACCGCAGGCTTGATCACCGAAATCACCCGCGCACTGTCGATGGCGATACTGGATATCGCCGCGCTCGGTTTTCTCGATCTTGGCGCACAGCTCCCTTCTCCCGAATGGGGTGCGATGCTGGGTGACGCACTGGAACTGATTTACGTTGCGCCGTGGACGGTGATGCTGCCCGGTGCGGCTATCATGGTCAGCGTCCTGCTGGTGAACCTGCTGGGTGACGGCGTTCGCCGCGCCATTATTGCGGGGGTGGAATAATGCCATTACTGGATATCCGCAACCTGACCATTGAATTTAAGGCCGGTGAAGAGTGGGTCAAAGCCGTCGACCGCGTCAGTATGACTTTAAGCGAGGGGGAAATTCGCGGGCTGGTGGGTGAATCCGGCTCCGGTAAAAGCCTGATTGCCAAGGCCATCTGCGGCGTTGCCAAAGACAACTGGCGCGTCACCGCTGACAGGATGCGTTTTGATGATATCGACCTGCTACGCCTTTCTCCGCGTGAACGACGTAAACTCGTGGGGCATAACGTTTCGATGATTTTCCAGGAGCCGCAGTCGTGTCTGGATCCGTCCGAGCGCGTGGGTCGCCAGTTGATGCAAAACATTCCGGCATGGACTTACAAAGGCCGCTGGTGGCAACGTCCTGGCTGGCGGAAGCGCCGCGCCATTGAACTGCTGCACCGCGTGGGGATTAAAGATCATAAAGACGCTATGCGCAGCTTCCCCTATGAACTGACCGACGGTGAATGTCAGAAAGTGATGATTGCCATTGCGCTGGCCAATCAACCGCGGCTGTTGATTGCGGACGAGCCGACCAATGCGATGGAGCCGACCACTCAGGCGCAGATCTTCCGCCTGCTGACGCGGCTGAATCAGAACAGCAATACCACCATTTTGCTGATCAGCCATGACCTGCAAATGCTCAGCCAGTGGGCGGATAAAATTAACGTGCTGTACTGTGGTCAGACGGTTGAAACCGCACCGAGTAAAGAGCTGGTGACGACGCCGCATCACCCGTACACCCAGGCGTTGATCCGCGCCATTCCTGACTTTGGTAGCGCCATGCCGCACAAAAGTCGTCTGAACACCATGCCCGGAGCCATCCCTTTGCTCGAACAATTGCCCATCGGTTGCCGTCTGGGGCCGCGCTGTCCGTATGCACAGCGTGAGTGTATTGAAACGCCGCGTCTGACCGGAGCGAAAAACCATCTCTATGCCTGTCATTTCCCCCCTCAACATGGAGAGAGAATGAGATGGTTGAGACCTTACTTGAAGTCCGTAATCTGAGTAAAACCTTCCGCTATCGGACGGGCTGGTTCCGCCGTCAGACCGTAGAAGCCGTGAAACCGCTGAGTTTTACCCTGCGCGAGCGTCAGACGCTGGCCATTATTGGTGAGAATGGTTCAGGTAAATCTACACTGGCCAAAATGCTGGCAGGAATGGTTGAGCCAACCAGCGGCGAGTTACTGATTGACGATCATCCGCTCGAATTTGGTGATTATTCGTTTCGCAGTCAGCGTATCCGCATGATTTTTCAGGACCCGTCGACCTCACTGAATCCTCGCCAGCGAATTTCGCAAATCCTCGACTTTCCGTTGCGCCTGAATACCGACCTTGAGCCGGAACAGCGACGCAAGCAGATTATTGAGACCATGCGAATGGTAGGACTGCTGCCCGATCATGTTAGCTACTACCCGCATATGCTGGCGCCGGGGCAAAAACAGCGTCTGGGGCTTGCCCGCGCGATGATCCTGCGACCGAAGGTGATTATTGCCGATGAAGCGCTTGCGTCGCTCGATATGTCGATGCGCTCGCAGTTAATCAACCTGATGCTGGAATTGCAGGAGAAACAGGGTATCTCTTATATCTACGTCACCCAGCATCTGGGCATGATGAAGCACATCAGCGACCAGGTTCTGGTGATGCACCAGGGGGAAGTCGTCGAACGCGGCAGTACCGCCGACGTGCTGGCCTCTCCGCTGCATGAGCTGACAAAACGATTAATCGCTGGTCATTTTGGCGAAGCGCTGACGGCCGATGCCTGGCGAAAAGACCGTTAACCGGTCTCCTGTTGTAGTCGGATTAATTCACCCGGCGTCTCGTGTTAAAATCGCCGCGTTTTAACGACATCAGGCCCCTTTATGCGGCCAGCCGTCACAACGATAACATAAGGATTTTAGCTATGGGTTTTCTTTCCGGTAAGCGTATTCTGGTAACCGGTCTTGCCAGCAAACTGTCCATCGCCTGGGGGATCGCGCAGGCGATGCACCGCGAAGGCGCGGAACTGGCATTCACCTACCAGAACGACAAACTGAAAAGCCGCGTGGAAGAATTTGCTGCTCTGCTGGGTTCAAACATCGTAATACAGTGCGATGTGGCGGAAGATGAAAGCATCGACACCCTGTTCGCAGAACTGGCCAAAGCCTGGCCGAAATTTGACGGTTTCGTTCACTCCATCGGTTTTGCCCCTGGCGATCAGCTGGACGGCGACTACGTGAACGCGGTCACCCGCGAAGGCTTTAAAATCGCTCACGACATCAGTTCCTACAGCTTTGTAGCGATGGCGAAAGCCTGCCGTTCTATGCTGAATCCGGGGTCTGCCCTGCTGACCCTCTCCTACCTGGGTGCAGAGCGCGCGATCCCGAACTACAACGTGATGGGCCTGGCAAAAGCGTCTCTGGAAGCGAACGTTCGGTATATGGCGAACGCGATGGGTCCGGAAGGTGTACGTGTTAACGCCATCTCTGCAGGTCCAATCCGTACGCTGGCCGCCTCCGGTATCAAAGATTTCCGTAAGATGCTGGCGCATTGCGAAGCGGTGACCCCGATTCGTCGTACCGTGACTATCGAAGATGTGGGCAACTCGGCAGCCTTCCTGTGCTCGGATCTGTCCGCCGGTATCTCTGGTGAAGTGGTTCACGTTGACGGCGGCTTCAGCATCGCTGCAATGAACGAACTGGAACTGAAATAATCGTTCCGGCTTCCCCCGTGGGTGGCGCTCTGCCGCCCGCGTTATCGCCCTTTCCCCGCAATATAGCTTTTTGATCTTTGTTATCACGCAACAATCTTTCATCCCTTCTCCCGCATACGCCAGGATTAAGCAGCGAAAACGATCCGGCGTGATTCGACGACGACGTGTCCGGGTCGCCACATACAGACCAAGGAACGCTCATGGAACAACGCCGATTCAACGGCAAAAGCCACTGGTATCATGAAACCCAGTCCAGCACCGGCCCGCAGGACGTGTTGCCGCTGGTGCCTGAAGCCGCACACGTTGAAGACCGCTTTCTGTTGGATTTGGTGATCCCTGAAGACGCGCTTTTACCCTTTCAGTCCTGGCTGCAACCGGCCCGCCAGTTTGCTAACGAACTTTTCCCTGACACCGTTTTATTAAACCGCCTGCATACCTTTAGCGCCTATGAGCGCATGAGTACCGCGTTAACGGTCGCCCAGGTGTATGGCGTGCAGCGGCTTTGCAACCACTATGCCGCCCGTTTGACGCCGCTTCCCGGACCGGATTCGTCACGTGAGAGTAATCACCGGCTGGCGCAGATTACTCAGTATGCGCGCCAGCTTGCCAGTTCACCCTCGGTAATTGATAACCGCGCGCGCCAGCATTTATGCGATGTTGGCCTCTCCGCCTGGGATATTGCATTGATGAACCAAATCATTGGCTATATCGGTTTTCAGGCACGTGTCGTCGCCACGTTTCAGGCATGGCTGGGGCAACCGGTACGCTGGGTGCCCGGTCTGGACACGCAGTCATTCGCCGACGCATCCCTGTTTCAGCAACCCGATGCCACCTGGCATTCGGCGCACGAGCAGGTCGAACTGCGCTATGCAACGGCACAACAGTTAGAGTGTCTGTCGTGTTATCAGCCGATCGCCGCCCTTCAGCCCATCGCCCCTAATCTGGTTCACCAACCGACCCTGCTTACGCTGCTCGGTACACTGCTTAAAAGTCCATTGTCCATTGAGTCACCCGCACACAATTTCACCACGCTACTGACAGCGCGAATTAACGGCAGTGTAAGCTGCTTTAACCAACAGGCGACGTCACCGAAAATCGCCGACTTATTGCGCCAGAGCGAACACGAAATAGAACGCCGGGAACGACAGCTGCCGGTTGAGCGCCCGCTGTTCCAGGCGATTCAATTGCTGACGCGTGCACCCGATCGTTTCAGTGCCGCACAGTTCAACCCGTTCAGCGAGTCCTGTACCTCCCTCGAACAGGCAATCAATCTGCTGGCATGGTCGGGGTTATGCGGATGGCTGAATCGTCTGAAAATCGCACTGGGCGAGACACATTAACCCTTTCATTGCCATAAAGAGCGCTTGCCGCATCAGGTACTTTCGCGTAAAACTGTCAGCCGCTCTTATGGCCACGAAAATAGACAAATATGTTTCAGGACAACCCGCTGCTCGCGCAGCTTAAACAGCAACTGCATTCCCAGACGCCACGTGCAGAAGGGGTGGTAAAAGCCACGGAAAAAGGCTTTGGCTTCCTGGAAGTCGATGCGCAAAAAAAGTTATTTCATTCCACCGCCGCAGATGAAAAAAGTGATGCATGGCGATCGTATTATCGCCGTCATCCACACTGAGAAAGATCGTGAATCTGCGGAGCCGGAAGAACTGGTTGAGCCGTTCCTGACCCGCTTTGTCGGTAAAGTGCAGGGTAAGAACGATCGCCTGTCCATCGTGCCGGATCATCCGCTGTTGAAAGACGCTATCCCCTGCCGCGCCGCACGCGGTGTGGAGCATGAATTTAAAGAGGGTGACTGGGCCGTTGCTGAAATGCGCCGTCATCCGCTCAAAGGCGATCGCACCTTCTACGCCGAATTAACCCAGTTCATCACGTTTGCTGACGACCACTTCGTCCCCTGGTGGGTCACCCTGGCGCGGCATAATCTTGAAAAAGAAGCGCCGGATGGCGTGGCGACGGAAATGCTGGACGAAGGTCTGGAACGTCAGGATCTGACGGCGCTGAATTTCGTTACTATCGACAGCGCCAGCACGGAAGATATGGACGATGCGCTGTATGCCGAAGAACTGGCTGACGGCAAACTGCAACTGACCGTGGCGATTGCCGACCCAACCGCCTGGATCGCCGAAGGCAGCAAACTGGATAACGCCGCGAAAATCCGGGCGTTCACCAACTATCTGCCGGGCTTTAACATTCCAATGTTGCCGCGCGAACTGTCTGACAACCTCTGCTCACTGCGCGCCAATGAAGTGCGCCCGGTGCTCGCCTGTCGCATGACCATTGCCGCTGATGGCACCATTGAAGAGGACATCACGTTCTTCGCCGCCACGATTGAATCAAAAGCAAAACTGGCTTATGACAACGTCTCTGACTGGCTGGAAAACAGCGGTAGCTGGCAGCCTGAAAGTGAAGAAATCGCCCGACAGATTCGTCTGCTGCAGCGTATCTGCCTGAGCCGTGGTGAGTGGCGTCATCAGCATGCGCTGGTGTTTAAAGATCGCCCAGACTACCGCTTCATTCTCGGCGAAAATGGCGAAGTGCTCGATATCGTCGCAGAACCGCGTCGCATCGCGAACCGGATTGTCGAAGAGTCGATGATTGCGGCCAACATCTGCGCTGCACGCGTCCTGCGCGATAAACTCGGCTTTGGCATTTACAACGTTCACCTGGGCTTTGACCCGGCCAATGCCGATGCGTTGGCCGCGCTGCTGCAATCCCACGGAATGCATGTGAACGCCGAAGAGGTATTAACTCTCGATGGTTTCTGCAAGCTGCGTCGTGAACTGGATGCGCAACCGTCGGGCTTCCTCGACAGCCGTATTCGTCGCTTCCAGTCTTTTGCGGAAATCAGTATTGAGCCGGGTCCACACTACGGGCTGGGTCTGGAGGCTTACGCCACCTGGACATCACCGATTCGTAAGTATGGCGACATGATTAACCATCGCCTGCTGAAAGCCGTCATCAAAGGTGAAAGCATTAACCGTCCGCAGGAAGAGATCACCGTCCAGATGGCGGAACGTCGTCGCCTGAACCGTATGGCGGAACGCGACGTCGGTGACTGGCTGTATGCCCGCTTTCTGAGCGATAAAGCCGGTACAGATACCCGCTTCGCCGCGGAGATCATGGATGTTAGTCGCGGTGGGATGCGCGTACGCCTGGTGGAGAACGGCGCGGTTGCTTTTATCCCTGCGCCATTCCTGCACGCCGTACGTGATGAGCTGGTTTGCAGCCAGGAGAGCGGCACCATCCAGATTAAAGGTGAAACCGTCTATAAAGTGACGGATGTGATTGATGTCACCATCGCCGAAGTGCGAATGGAAACCCGCAGTATTATCGCCCGTCCTGCAGCCTGACGCCCCACCCTGTAACGGCCTTTTTCTTTTCGGAAAAGGCCGTTTTCTTTCCCCCAACGCGCCATTCTCTCACTACACTCTGTTTGTCAGCCGGATATATTTTTTACAATGCCTGGGCTTTTTTACCGGTTCTGAATTACAAATAAATACATAAACAAAACAAGATGTTCAGCTATCGTTAATTTTAATTAACGCTGGCTAATCCCTTCCATTGAAGGTGGTCTGTGCTTTAAACGGGAGGGTGTTCACTGTGAAAGACATTCTGGAGTCCGCAACGTTGTATAGCTATCTTGGCACGCACACGCCTTACTGGCATTTGTCAGAAGATTCCAACACCCTATATTTGTCCGTTACCGAAGCAAACGACCGTATGCAGAGCGTTGAACTGACGCCCGAGCAAGCCGAAAGCATCCGCGAGTTGACCGTCATCACGTCCAGCCTGATGATGACGCTTCCCTTTGAAGACAACGATGTCCCGGTGCATCTGGTGGGGCGAAAAATCAGCAAACATGAATGGGCTGGCAACGCATCGGCCTGGCACGACACCCCTTCCGTGGCGCGCGACCTGGTCAAGGGGCTGTCGTTTGCGGAGCAGGTGGTGACTGAAGCCAACTCTGCCATTGTCATTCTCGACAGCCGGGGCAATATTCAGCGATTCAATCGCCTGTGTGAAGAGTATACGGGCCTGAAAGAGCAGGAAGTCATTGGGCAGAGCGTCTTCAAACTCTTTATGAGTCGCCGGGAAGCTGCCGCCTCTCGCCAGAATATCAGCGGTTTCTTTCGTAACGGCAATTCGTATGAAGTGGAACGCTGGATAAAGACCCGCAAGGGACAGCGTCTGTTCCTGTTCCGCAATAAGTTTGTCCACAGCGGCAGCGGAAAGAATGAAATCTATCTGATCTGTTCTGGTACAGACATCACCGAAGAACGGCGTGCGCAGGAACGGTTGCGGGTGCTGGCGAATACCGACACGATTACCGGGTTGCCAAATCGTAATGCCATTCATGAGCTGATTAACGACGCCATCGAACAAGCTGGCGACAGCCAGGTGGGCATTGTTTATCTCGACCTGGATAATTTCAAGAAGGTGAACGACGCCTGGGGCCATATGTTTGGCGATCAGCTTTTACAGGCAGTGTCGCTGGCGCTGCTGAGTTGTCTGGAAGAGAATCAGTTGCTGGCACGTCACGGCGGTGACGAGTTTATTATACTGGCAACCCAGACATCTCAGAGCTCGCTTGAAGCGGTCGCGTCGCGCATCCTTACCCGGTTGCGCCAACCCTTTCGCATCGGCCTTATAGAAGTTTATACCGGCTGTTCTGTTGGCATCGCAATGGCGCCTCATCATGGTGAAAATAGCGACAGCCTGATCCGTAATGCCGATACCGCCATGTATACCGCCAAAGAAGGCGGACGCGGCCAGTTCTGCGTCTTTTCGCCGGAGATGAACGAGCGGGTATTTGAATATCTGTGGCTGGATACCAACCTGCGAAAGGCACTGGAAAACGATCAACTGCTGATTCATTACCAGCCGAAAGTCACCTGGCGGGGAGAGGTCCGCAGCCTTGAGGCATTGGTGCGCTGGCAGTCTCCTGAGCGCGGGCTTATCCCACCGCTGGAGTTCATCTCTTATGCCGAGGAGTCCGGGCTGATTGTGCCGCTTGGCCGCTGGGTGATCATCGACGTGGTGCGCCAGGTTGCAAAATGGCGTGATAAAGGCATCAACCTGCGCGTGGCGGTTAACATCTCTGCCCGCCAGTTGGCCGACCAGACGATTTTCACGGATTTGAAACGCGTCCTGCACGAACTCAATTTTGAATATTGCCCTATTGATGTCGAATTGACGGAAATCTGCCTGATTGAAAACGAAGCGCTCGCGCTGTCCGTCATACAGCAGTTTAGCCAGCTCGGCGCCCAGGTTCACCTGGATGACTTTGGCACCGGTTATTCCTCGCTTTCGCAACTGACGCGTTTCCCAATAGATGCCATTAAGCTGGATCAAATTTTCGTTCGCGATATCCATAAGAAATCGGTGTCGCAATCGATGGTACGCGCGATTGTCGCCGTGGCACAGGCCTTAAATCTACAGGTAATTGCCGAAGGTGTGGAGAGCGCCAAAGAGGATGCTTTTCTGACGAAAAACGGCGTTAATGAACGACAGGGATTTTTATTTGCTAAACCCATGCCTGCCGCCGTATTTGAGCGCTGGTACAAACGTTATCTCAACAAGAAAAAATGCTAAGCGGGAAAAATGTTAAGCTGAGCAAAACAGAGAGTTTCGCTTTCCGCCGGATACATATCTGTATGTAATCGCAGAATATATAATATTCCCTAAAGGTTCTGTCGAGGCTGAATTTTCCCTTCTCTTTTGCCGCCATTTTTTGCATCATTAAATTCTTTCATACTTTGACCAAGGATCCCCCCCATGTCTGATATCGATGCTAAACGGGTTGCCGAGCGTATTGATACCGTGCTTGATATCCTGGTGGCTGGTGATGTCCACTCCGCCATCCATAATCTCGAAATTCTGAAAGCGGAATTATTGAGCAAGGTGCAGGATGACGCCGAATCATCGACGAACAAGCCCCGGGCCCCGTGGGAGATCTGATTTTTTCGCGCGCGGTTTGCTGGCGTGTGTCGCCTGGAAGTTACACCGCCGTATGTGTTTAATCTGTGCGGTATCATTACCGCTATAAAAACAAAAGCTATGAACTCCCGACAACAAAAAATATTGCAAATGGTCATTGATAAAGGCCAGATGAGTGTCTCTGAACTGGCCAAAATGACTGGCGTTTCTGAAGTCACTATTCGTCAGGATCTGAACACTCTCGAGAAACAGAGCTTTCTGCGGCGTGCGCACGGTTTTGCCGTTTCGCTGGATAGCGAAGATGTGGAAACCCGGATGATGTCCAACTATACCCTGAAGCGTCAGCTCGCTGAGTTCGCGGCGTCGCTGGTCAACCCGGGTGAGTCGGTATTCATTGAGAATGGCAGCAGCAATGCCCTGCTGGCAAGAACACTGGCGGAACAGAAAGACGTCACCATCATCACGGTCAGTAGTTATATCGCTCACCTGCTGAAAGAGACGCCTTGTGAAGTGATCCTGCTTGGCGGCATCTATCAGAAAAAAGCGAGAGTATGGTAGGGCCGCTGACTCGCCAGTTCATCCAGCAGGTCCATTTTAGCAAGGCGTTTATTGGCATTGATGGTTGGCAGACCGAAACGGGCTTCACGGGCCGCGATATGATGCGGGCCGATGTGGTCAATGCCGTGCTGGAGAAAGGGTCGGAAGCCATTGTCCTGACCGACAGTTCTAAATTCGGTGCGGTCCATCCGTACACGCTGGGTCCTATCGAGCGGTTCAGTCGCGTGATCACCGATGCCAGAATTTCCGCCAGCGACCGCAAGTTGATGGAACAGCGGGGCCTGACGATTAATATCGTCGACGCTGAGTAATATATCCGCAAATGATTTGCCCACCGCAGATCATTTGCGCTCTGAGACTATTCTGAAGCCTGAATTAAGACTATTTACCTGTCGTTACCAGGTGAACGTCGTAAAATGAATATTAGCGATATAACAGGAAGTGACTATCACCTGCGTGATATTACCCTGCGCAATAAGGTTTCATGGGTACTCTCTTTAATACAGGATATTTTAACTATAATTAAAGAGAACTTAATTCCATGAATCGTTAATTCAGGAGAAAGTATTATGTTTGTAACGAGCAAAAAAATGACCGCCGCTGTACTGGCTATTACCCTGGCCATGTCTCTGAGTGCCTGTTCTAACTGGTCCAAGCGTGATCGTAACACCGCAATCGGTGCCGGCGCGGGTGCATTAGGTGGAGCAGTTTTAACGGATGGTAGCACGCTGGGTACATTGGGTGGAGCTGCTGTTGGTGGTGTTATCGGCCACCAGGTAGGTAAATAATCGTAAAAATCTACGATTGACCGGCTCGATATAATACGACGATTATTTTTTTCTGGTCTGCACTACACAATAGTTAACAGTAATATAAAAGCCACGATGCATATATCGTGGCTTTTTTTATCAACCACCTGCCAGCTTCACTTTCAGGCCTTTAGCTTCCAGCAGCGACTTAATTAAATCGCGCTTGTCGCCCTGAATTTCAATCACGCCGTCTTTCACTGCCCCACCGCAACCACATTTTTTCTTCAGTTCTGCGGCCAGCTTGCTGAGTTCGCCATCACCCAGATCAACGCCGGTAATCAGGCACACGCCCTTCCCCTTGCGTCCGCTGGTCTGACGCTGGATACGGACAATCCCGTCGCCCTTCGGACGTTCGGGCGCGGCTTTAGGTTCATCAATCCGCCCACTCTCCGTCGAATAAACCAGACGGCTGTTGGAATCACTCATTACACCTCCCGCTTCAGCGACGCGTTGATGGCTTTCAGCGTCTGTGCCGGATCGTCAGACTGCGTCACGGGACGCCCAATCACCATATAATCCACACCTGCCGCCAGTGCCTGTTCAGGGGTCATAATCCTCCGCTGATCGCCTGCGGCGCTGCCCTGAGGACGGATACCGGGGGGTGACCAGTTTGAAATCATGACCAAAAGCCTGCTTAAAGCGCATCGCCTCCTGGGCTGAGCAGACGACACCATCGAGACCACATTTTTGCGTCAACGCGGCCAGGCGCTCAGCATGTTCGGCAGGTGACAGTGTCACGCCAATGTCCGCTAAATCGCTGGCCTCCATGCTGGTCAAGACAGTAACCGCTATTAACAGCGGCGCATCCTTGCCAAATGGCAGCAGTGCTTCACGGGCTGCGGTCATCATTCTTGCCCCACCCGACGCATGAACGTTCACCATCCAGACGCCAAGATCCGCCGCAGCAGCCACCGCGTGAGCTGCGGTATTCGGGATATCATGAAATTTCAGATCCAGAAAGATATCAAAGCCACGCTGCTGGAGGTCACGAACCAGTTGAGGCCCGAATAGCGTGAACATCTCTTTACCAACTTTCAGACGGCACTCGCGGGGATCGATTCGGTCGACAAACGCCAGAGCGTGATCGCGGTTATTATAATCGAGAGCAACAACGACAGGAGAATAGGTAGCCGTGCGGGGAGAAGATGAAGCAGTTAACGTCATAACCAGGCCTTCTTGCTAGGGGGGCAAATGGGTAAACGGCGTGCATTCTACCTGTCAGGCGCAAAAATTAACAGACGCGATTGCATCTCTGCCAGACGATGTGGCGCAGAGGCTGATATGGGGAATCGAATTAACATATAAGTATGTTGTAACTAAAACGGGATCTTTTTTAAAAATTACAATCCGTCAAGGCCGCGAATCGGTTTGATCGTTGACCAGGCGCGGCAGGAAGGACAATGCCAGTACAGGGTATACGCGGTAAAACCGCATTTAGCACAGCGGTAGCGCGGCTTGCTGCGCACCTGCTCGCCCACCATATCGCGCAGCACCATCAGGCTCTCTTTCGCACGCCCCTCTTCGGCTTCGTTAAGGTGATAGTCCATCAGTTTATGAAAAACGCGCATCGTCGGGTGACGCTGAAGCTGTCGGGTAATATACACCTGCGCCGTTTCCGTCCCTTCGCGGGCCTCGAGAATATCGGCCAGCATCAATTCTGCAGCAGCGCCGGTATTTTCTTCGACAGCACGGCGCAAGAACTCCGCCCATTCCTCGTTTTTGCCTGACTGTTGATAGCAGGTCTGGAGCATTTCCAGCGTTTCACTGACCAGTTCTTTATCCTGGGAAATCACCCGCTGGAGACATTCAACGGCCTTCGCGTAATCGCCCTTCGCCATCCAGACACGCCCCATCATAATAGAAACTCTGGCGCTATTTTTGTCCGCCGCAGCCCCTTTTTTCAGCAACGTCATAGCGCGATCCATGTCGTCGCTGCCCATCTGCTGCAACGCCAGTTCACAGTAAAAATGGGCGATTTCGATACGTTGCTTATCTTTACCCAGTTTGACCAGCCGTTCCGCAACCTCAATGGCCTTCTGCCAGTCGCTGGTTGCCTGATAAATCTGCAACAGCTGCTGCAACGCGCCGACGCGAAAATCCGTTTCATCGGTAAGCTGATTAAACATATCTTCCGCCCGGTCATATAAGCCGGCGGCCATGTAATCGCGGCCTAACTGCTGAACCGCCAGTAGCCGCTGTTCATAGGTCAGCGAGGCACTTTCCATGAGAGTCTGGTGAATACGGATGGCGCGGTCGACCTCGCCGCGAGAGCGAAACAGGTTTCCGAGAGTGAGATGAGCCTCAACGGTGCCGGTATCCTCTTTCAACATATCGAGGAACAGATCCACCGCTTTATCTTGTTGGTTGCTCAGGAGGAAGTTAACCCCCCGCGACATAATCGCGGGACAGGCGGTTAGCTTCATCCTGTTTTGTTTGTTGCGCACTTCTGCGACCCATATACCAGCCATAGGCGGCAGCAACAGGTAAAAGCAGAAACAACAACTCCAGCATAAACGGTTATTCCTTCGCGACCGACGTACCAGACGTCACCACAACGTCTGTCGCAGGCGAGAGCTGGCTTTCCAGTCGTTTAATTTTACGTTCAGCACGCACCAGAGAAACACGAACCCGCAGCCAGAAAAGACCACAGATTAACCAACCAATGGCGAATCCCGCAGCGAACAAAACGGCCAGCAGGGTTGAGATACGATACTCCCCCCTGAGCCAACAGGTAATTAAAGGTCACCTGTTGATCGTTCTGCGCACCCAATGTTACCGAGATAACAAATATCGCCAACACCAGTAAGAAAATGAGTAAATATTTCACATTACTTCCCGTTATGTGGTTTAAGCGAATAAATCGTGTTCAACTTACCGCATTTAGCCTTTTAAATTACCATTTTCACGGCGTGTGCGAAATGGAAAGCACCCGGCTTTCGGATGATTTAAGGGCAAACCAGACAAAATCAACCCTGGCTAGCCGTTTTGCTCACGTTCAGCAATCTCCTGCCTTTCTTCTGCTGGCGGCATGAGCGGCCCACAGAAACGCTGCGCAAGCCAGGTCGCCAGTGTCACCAACGCCCATGAGATTAGCGTTGCGACCACCAGATCGCGCGGCCAGTGCATGCCCAACAGCATTCGACTGCCCATAACCCCTGTCGCCCACACCAGTAAAATAGCAATCGTCAGCGTCCTCCGGCGAGGCCACAACAACCCAACGGCGAGCAGCGCCCAGCTTGCCGCAAACATCGTGTGACCAGACGGAAACGCAAATCCGGTCTCTTTTTTGCCAGTGCTGACGCAAGAAGAGCGGAATATCCTGCTGGGTTGAGAGCTGCGTCTTCACCAGAGCACTGCGCTCCTTCCGTTTTAAAGTGTAGAACTCATCAACCGGGATATGATGCGTTTTTTCCAGCCATATCACGAATGGACGAGGCTCCTGTACCCGTTCTTTGACCCATGACTTAACGCCCTGACCTATCAGGATCGCGCCCGCCAGAATAGCAAAAAGCATCACCGCCGCTTTGAGGCGAAAGCGTAAACACCATAAGAACCAGCCACAGAGAATAACATGCGTGATAATGCCCCACGGTTGGGTGACCGTTTCAGTTATCCAGTACATCGCCTTTAGCCACCTGGAGTCATGTCCCGGTTGCCAGCGCCAGCCGGACACCCACACGGCAACAGGCATAATCAACAATAATCCCGCTCCCACCGTAGTACGCTTTGCAATCGACAGCATGAACACCTCTTTTACGGATAAGTGTCACAATCATAACCGAAAAATTCCCTGTCCGGGGAAATTGACAGATTTGTGCCATTCGCATGATGATTGCGCGGCAGCGATTAGGTGAAGTCCGTTGCCTTATGGCAAAATAAGAAGATAAGCCAACAGGCAACGGCACAACATCGCGTGCCGGCATTATCTGGAGAAACACATGCAGCTTAAACGAGTGGCAGAAGCCAAACTGCCAACCCCATGGGGCGATTTCCTGATGGTGGGATTTGAAGAACTGGCAACCGGGCACGATCATGTCGCGTTAGTGTATGGTGATATTTCAGGTCAGACGCCGGTTCTGGCCCGTGTCCATTCAGAATGTCTGACGGGCGATGCCCTGTTCAGTCTGCGCTGCGACTGTGGTTTTCAACTGGAAGCCGCCCTGACGCATATCGCGGAGGAAGGACGCGGTATCCTGCTTTATCATCGTCAGGAAGGACGGAACATCGGTCTGCTCAATAAGATTCGCGCCTATGCTTTGCAGGACCAGGGCTACGACACCGTAGAGGCTAACCACCAGTTAGGCTTTGCCGCTGATGAACGTGATTTCACCCTCTGCGCAGATATGTTCAAACTGCTGGGCGTTGATGAAGTACGCCTGCTCACCAATAACCCGAAGAAAGTCGAGATCCTCACTGAGGCAGGTATCAATATCGTGGAGCGTGTACCGCTGATTGTGGGCCGTAATCCCAATAATGAACATTATCTGGATACCAAAGCGGCCAAGATGGGTCACTTGTTGAGTAAGTAAGTCATGCGTTAAAGAAAAACCTGCATCGTGTGATGCAGGCTTTTTTTATTTTTATTTCAACATATTACGAATGACATAGTGCAAAATACCGTCGTTCTGGTAATAGGTCAGCTCGGTGGCTGTATCAATACGACAGCGGCACTGCACCACCTCTTTGCTCCCGTCAGCCCGGGTTAACATCACCGGTACGGTAGCGCCAGGTTTCAGTTTTTGCAGATCGGCAATATCGATAGCCTCTTCCCCGGTCAGTCCCAGCGTTTTACGCGTCACGCCCTGCGGGAATTCCAGAGGCAGGATCCCCATCCCAATCAGGTTTGAACGGTGAATACGTTCAAACGACTCCGCAATAACCACGCGAATGCCCAGCAGTCTTGGCCCTTTTGCGGCCCAGTCACGACTGGAACCCGAACCATATTCTTTGCCGGCAATGACTGCCAGCGGGATTTTCTTCTGCTGATACTGCATTGCCGCATCATAGATAGACAACACCTCAGTGCCGGGAAGATATCGCGTCATTCCCCCCTTCCACACCCGGCACCATTTCGTTGCGAATGCGGATGTTAGCGAACGTTCCGCGCATCATCACTTCGTGGTTACCGCGTCGCGAACCGTAGGAGTTGAAGTCTTTGCGTTCCACGCCGTGACTTTGCAGATAACGCCCGGCGGGACTGTCCGCTTTAATACTCCCGGCAGGAGAAATATGGTCGGTGGTCACGGAATCCCCCCAGCATTGCCAGAATGCGTGCGCCGTGTATATCGGTCACCGGAGCGGGTTCCGCCAGCATCTCTTCAAAGAACGGCGACAAACGAATGTAGGTTGAATCATTTTGCCAGCCATAGGTGTCTGAGCGATCAACATTGATTGCTTTCCACTCTGGTGTCCCTTCAAATACCTCCGCATATTCTTTGCGGAACATTTCTGAAGAAACCAACTCCACCGCACGGGCAATCTCCTGCGCCGACGGCCAGATATCTTTCAGGTAAACCGGATCGCCTTTGCGATCGTGGCCGAGCGGATCTTTCTCCAGGTTGATGTTCATATTCCCCGCAAGGGCGTACGCAACAACCAGCGGAGGTGACGCCAGCCAGTTAGTTTTCACCAGCGGATGGATACGACCTTCAAAATTACGGTTGCCCGACAACACAGCACCCACGGTCAGATCGCCCTTCTTAATCGCGGTTTCGATAGGTTCCGGCAGTGGCCCTGAGTTACCGATACAGGTCGTACAGCCATATCCCACAAGGTTAAAACCCAACTCATCGAGATACGGCGTCAGTTTCGCCTTTGCCAGATAATCCGAGACCACTTTCGATCCTGGCGCCAGCGAGGCTTTCACCCATGGTTGACGCTTCAGCCCAAGCGTTACGGCTTTTTTGGCCAACAGGCCTGCGGCCATCAATACGCTCGGGTTAGAGGTGTTCGTACAGGACGTGATGGCCGAGATCACCACTGCACCATCCGGTAACTGATAGTGTTGGCCGTTCAGCATATAGTCTACCGGCTGGCGGTCTTTCTGCGCGGTATTGAGTTCCAGTTCACTGCTGGCGGCAAATGCTTTCGGCACATCACCCAGCGCGACGCGATCCTGCGGACGTTTCGGTCCGGCGAGACTCGCCTCGACATCATTCATATCCAGCGCCAGCGTGCTGGTGAAGACGGGTTCATCGCCGGTATTGCGCCACATCCCCTGCGCCTTCGCGTATTTCTCAACCAGTTCGATTTGATCTTCACTGCGCCCGCTAAGGCGCATATAGTCCAGCGTCACGCCGTCAATGGGGAAGAAGCCGCAGGTCGCACCATATTCTGGTGACATATTGGCGATAGTGGCGCGGTCGGCCAGCGGTAAGGAATCCAGCCCGTCGCCATAGAATTCGACAAATTTGCCCACCACACCGTGCTTACGCAGCATTTGGGTGACGGTTAACACGAGGTCGGTTGCAGTTATCCCTTCACGCAGTTTTCCGGTCAGTTTGAAACCCACCACATCCGGGATCAGCATTGAGACAGGTTGTCCCAGCATTGCCGCTTCAGCCTCGATACCGCCTACGCCCCAGCCCAGAACGCCCAGACCGTTAATCATGGTGGTGTGTGAGTCGGTGCCGACCAGCGTGTCCGGATAAGCCACCCATTCACCGTCCTGCAATTCGCTCCACACCGCTTTGCCAAGGTATTCGAGGTTAACCTGGTGGCAAATACCGGTTCCTGGCGGCACGACACTGAAGCGACTGAAGGCCTGCTGACCCCATTTAAGAAACATGTAACGCTCGTGGTTACGTTCCATTTCGAGACGCACGTTCTCTTCGAACGCATCGTCATCGCCAAAATGGTCAACGGTGACGGAGTGGTCGATAACCAGATCCACCGGTGATAAAGGATTCACTTTTGCGGTATCGCCACCCAGGCGTTTTACCGCTTCGCGCATGGCGGCGAGATCCACCACGGCCGGGACGCCGGTAAAATCCTGCATTAACACCCGCGCGGGCCGGTAAGCAATTTCGCGATCGGCATGGGCATTTTTTAGCCAGCCGGCCAGCGCCTGGATATCGTCCTGGGTAACCGAATCGCCGTCCTGCCAGCGCAGCAGGTTCTCCAGTAGGACTTTCAGTGACTTGGGCAGACGGGTGATGTCGCCCAAAGATTTCGCAGCCAGCGGCAGACTGTAGTAGTGGTAGGTTTTGTCTTTGGCCTGCAGTGTGTCCTTACTGGCTTCTCGTAGGGTTGACGACATAGCTCCTCCTTAATGACAGGGTTGCGATGCCCTGATCTCCTCAGGGTGAATATTAAAGATAACACAAACACACTGTAACGTTTTGATAACAACCCAAATTGATAAAAGAGGAAAAACCGAACGGCGAACAGACAAGAGAGGACAAGCGCGTATATGAGGGAAAAGAAACGAAAACCTCGCCACAGCGAGGTTTCAGATTGCTTGCAACCTGTAGATTTGTGTTTATGTCGGGTGGCGACTACGCCTTATCCGCCCTGAACACTTTCGATATCAATGCGTTGCTCAGACCACATGCAGGGTTGAGCAACGCTATCAGGCGGAAGGTTTGAGATTAATTTATCACGATCCAGAACAGTTCAGCCCAAAAAATCAGCGAGACGGAAAATGCTCCCATCCAGGACCAGTATTTCATATTTGCAGTCATCATCGGCTACACCTGTTTTTGTTTAATACATTGTGTTGAGTTTTCTCAACGTTTATTGCTGTGGTGTAACGTTAAAAGCTTACCGCCGATAATTTATCGGTACAAAAAAAGGTAATAAAAATGGTGACGATTATTGTTTCTGTTCATCGTCTACATCGAATAATGCAATAAATGCTTGCTGGGGTTGAGTCAGCCTCCAGGCTTCAGGAACAGTTTTCACGCACGCACCTTTTTTCGTTTCTCGCACTCTGTCATCGGAGTGACATGTGGGCAACGAGGTCTGTTGTGAGTCGTGAACAACCATTTTTACCCCCAGGCATTCCAGATAAGCAGTGCAATCACGACCCAAAACAGCGCTGAGCCCAGGAAAACCGCAAGCCATGCTTTGCGTTTCATCTCAGGGTCCCGACGCGGTTCCTGGTTTTCAGACGGCATTGCTAACCTCATACAATCGGTATCACTTATCATTTAAGCACCAACAATCGGTACAATTAATCATCAGATGAGACAAATCCTAATGAAACTTTAGTCAAAAATCCAGCGAATTTACGAATCGTTTCGGTGATGCTGCCAACTTACTGATTTAGTGTATGATGGTGTTTTTGAGGTGCTCCAGTGGCTTCTGTTTCTATCAGCTGTCCCTCCTGTTCAGCTACTGACGGGGTGGTGCGTAACGGCAAAAGCACCGCCGGACATCAGCGCTATCTCTGCTCTCACTGCCGTAAAACATGGCAACTGCAGTTCACTTACACCGCTTCTCAACCCGGTACGCACCAGAAAATCATTGATATGGCCATGAATGGCGTTGGATGCCGGGCAACTGCCCGCATTATGGGCGTTGGCCTCAACACGATTTTACGTCACTTAAAAAACTCAGGCCGCAGTCGGTAACCTCGCGCATACAGCCGGGCAGTGACGTCATCGTCTGCGCGGAAATGGACGAACAGTGGGGCTATGTCGGGGCTAAATCGCGCCAGCGCTGGCTGTTTTACGCGTATGACAGGCTCCGGAAGACGGTTGTTGCGCACGTATTCGGTGAACGCACTATGGCGACGCTGGGGCGTCTTATGAGCCTGCTGTCACCCTTTGACGTGGTGATATGGATGACGGATGGCTGGCCGCTGTATGAATCCCGCCTGAAGGGAAAGCTGCACGTAATCAGCAAGCGATATACGCAGCGAATTGAGCGGCATAACCTGAATCTGAGGCAGCACCTGGCACGGCTGGGACGGAAGTCGCTGTCGTTCTCAAAATCGGTGGAGCTGCATGACAAAGTCATCGGGCATTATCTGAACATAAAACACTATCAATAAGTTGGAGTCATTACCATCGTTTCCAGTGAATAAATCAATCTTTTGATCGAAAATAAATATTTGAAAGGGGAAATTTGCGAGGCGGGGAATAAGACACTACTTTATGGCCGATTACCCATAATTTATGTATGGTTAAAGTTATTGTTTCAGCCTGAATAAAGGAAGTGTGATTTAATTAAAACTTTCGGTATCCCCTGCGAACAAAAGATACCGATCTTTTCTTGTGACGATTACTTTTCAGGTAATTTTATATCTTTAAACATCGCTTCAATTTCTTCATTTGAGCGCAACGCCACGGCGGTATCGACCACATCTCGCGTTAAATGCGGTGCGAAGCGTTGAATGAAATCATACATATAACTGCGCAGGAACGTGCTGCGACGAAAACCGATTTTGGTTGTGCTGTGACTGAAAACGTCATGGGCGTCCACACGAACCAGGTCTGGGTCAGACTGCGGGTCGACGGCCATACTGGCAATCACCCCTACCCCTAAGCCTAAACGCACGTAGGTTTTGATCACATCAGCGTCAGTCGCCGTAAAGACAATACGTGGCGTCAGACCTGCACGGTTAAAAGCGGTATCCAGTTCAGAACGTCCCGTAAAGCCAAAGGTATACGTCACCAGCGGATACTGCGCCAGCTCTTCAATCGTCACCGACGCTTTATTGGCCAGCGGATGTTCCGGCGTCACCACAATCGAGCGATTCCAGTGATAGCACGGCAGCATCACCAGATCGTCATACAGATGCAGCGCTTCCGTGGCAATGGCAAAATCTGCATTCCCTTTAGAAACCGCTTCAGCAATCTGCGTCGGCGATCCCTGGTGCATATGCAGCGACACGCGAGGGTAGCGCTCAATAAAGCCTTTAATCACATTCGGCAGCGCATAACGTGCCTGGGTATGCGTCGTTGCAATATAGAGTGAACCCTTATCTGGCCAGGTATGTTCACCGGCAACGGATTTTATCGCATCCACTTTAGACAGCACTTCACGCGCAATACGGATAATCTCCTGGCCTGCCGGCGTCACCTGAGTCAGATGCTTACCGCTACGGGCAAAAATCTGGATGCCAAGTTCATCTTCCAGCATGCGGACTTGCTTACTGATACCCGGTTGCGAGGTATAAAGTCCTTCCGCGGTGGAGGAGACATTAAGGTTGTGGTTCACCACCTCAACGATATAGCGAAGCTGCTGTAATTTCATGTTAAACCATCCAGATTAGCGCCATCAGATCATCGTTTCAGAGCAGACTAGAATGCACTGCTAATACGATTTAATAATAAAAAAAGTCGTTAACTATAACCACTATATCATTAATAACTGGACTGTATAGGGATGAGTAAAAAATAATAAGCCCGCTATAAAAACAAAAAAAAGGGCCGCTTACGCGACCCTCTTCAGCACAACAGCCCGTGGCGGTTACTTCTTGCCTTCGACCCATTTGCCGTCAACAAAGAAGGCGGACCAGCCGGTCGCTTTCCCGTCTTTTTCAGCGGCAACATACTGCTGTTTGGTCTTACGGCTAAAACGCACCAGCGTTTTATTGCCTTGCGGATCCTGTTGCGGCGCATCGGCCAGATAACGCAGTTTTTCCGGCAGACGATCGCGGAAGCGGTATAGCTCTTCCACCAGCGGCGCACGCGTTTCACGCGATTTCGGGAAGGTATTGGCAGCAAGGAAAACCCCGGCAGCGCCATCACGCAGCACGAAATACGCATCCGATTTTTCACACGGCAACTCAGGCAGCGGAACCGGATCTTCTTTCGGCGGCGCCACTTCACCGTTACGCAGGATCTTACGGGTGTTTTTACACTCGTCGTTGGTGCACGCCATGTACTTACCGAAACGCCCCATCTTCAGGTGCATCTCAGAGCCACATTTTTCGCACTCAACGATCGGACCGTCATACCCTTTGATACGGAATTCGCCTTCTTCGATCTCGTAGCCATCGCAGGTCGGGTTATTACCACAAACGTGCAGCTTACGCTTCGGATCGATCAGGTAGCTGTCCATCGCCGTGCCGCACTTCTGGCAACGGCGTTTGGCGCGCAGGGCGTTGGTTTCCGCGTCATCGCCTTCCAGCACATTCAGGACTTCGTTTTCCGGCACCAGGTTAATGGTGGTTTTGCAGCGCTCTTTCGGCGACAACGCATAACCCGAGCAACCGAGGAACACGCCGGTACTGGCGGTACGAATCCCCATTTTGCGCCCACAGGTTGGGCAGTCGATGCTGGTCAACACCATCTGGTTCGGACGCATTCCGCCCTCTTCCGGATCTTTCTCCGCTTTATCCAGTTGCTGAGTAAAATCACTGAAGAAGTTATCGAGCACGCCTTTCCATTCGGTTTCGTGATTCGCGACCTGGTCGAGGCTGTTTTCCATCTGCGCGGTGAAATCGTAGTTCATCAGCTCGCGGAAATTCTCTTCCAGGCGGTCGGTGACAATCTCACCCATTTTTTCCGCATAGAAGCGACGGTTTTCCACCCGCACGTAGCCACGATCCTGAATGGTCGAAATGATCGACGCATAGGTCGACGGACGACCAATTCCGCGTTTTTCCAGCTCTTTCACCAGCGAGGCTTCACTGAAGCGCGCCGGTGGTTTGGTGAAGTGCTGAGCGGGGGGTCAGTTCAACCAGAGACAGCGCATCGCCTTTATTGACGGCGGGCAGCGTCCGGTCTTCATCACCTTTACGCAGCGCCGGCATCACTTTCGTCCAGCCGTCGAAGCGCAGAATACGGCCACGCGCTTTCAGACGGAAATCCCCTGCGCCAACGGTCAGCGTGGTGGAGTCGTACTGCGCCGGGGTCATCTGACAGGCAACAAACTGACGCCAGATTAACTGATACAGTTTCTGCGCATCAGCTTCCATATCTTTCAGCGTTTCCGCCAGCACAGAGACATCAGAAGGACGAATCGCTTCGTGCGCTTCCTGTGAGTTTTCTTTGCTGGCGTACTGATTCGGACTTTCCGGCAGATACTTCTTACCAAAATTGTCGCCAATGTAACCGCGCACCATATTGACGGCATCCTGACTCAGGTTGGTCGAGTCGGTACGCATGTATGTGATGTAACCCGCTTCGTACAAGCGCTGCGCCATCATCATGGTCTTTTTCACGCCAAAACCGAGACGCGTGCTGGCCGCCTGTTGCAGGGTGGAGGTGATAAACGGCGCGCCCGGCTTGCTGCTGGTCGGCTTGTCTTCACGTTCCAGAACGCTGTAGCGGGCTTTCTCCAGCAGGCTCACCGCCGCAAGCGTCTGCTCGCGGTTCACCGGACGGAACGGCTTGTCGTTCTGATGGGTTACCTGCAATGGCAGCGCATCGCCGGAAGGCGTCGTGGTATTGGCATCGATTTCCCAGAACTCTTCCGGAACAAACGCTTTAATTTCGCGTTCCCGCTCAACAACCAGACGCACCGCCACGGACTGTACTCGACCAGCTGACAGGCCTCGGGCAATCTTTTTCCACAACAGCGGCGAGACCATATAGCCCACCACGCGGTCCATAAAGCGACGCGCCTGCTGAGCGTTAACCCGATCAATATTCAGTTCGCCAGGCTTTTCAAACGCCTGACGAATCGCATTCTTGGTAATTTCGTTAAACACCACGCGGCTGTATCGCGTGTCATCACCGCCGATCACTTCCCGCAGGTGCCATGCAATGGCTTCCCCTTCGCGGTCAAGGTCGGTTGCGAGATAGATGTGGTCGGCCTTTTCAGCCAGTTGTTTCAGTTCAGAGACGACCTTCTCTTTACCGGGCAGCACCTCATAGTGCGCGTCCCAGTTGTGCCACGGGTCAACGCCCATACGGTTGACGAGCGCGCCACGTTCATCCTTTTTTGGGCTTCTTAGCCGTTTTGGTGGAGGTAGAGTCGGCGCTCTTTTTTAGCTGCTGAGCCACTGGTCGGCAAATCACGGATATGACCCACGCTGGACTTAACCACGTAGTCATTACCCAGATACTTGTTGATCGTTTTGGCTTTTGCCGGGGACTCAACGATGACAAGAGCTTTACCCATATTCACCTTTACCTAATTTGATTCTTCCAGGAATGCGTCGCACGTTGATACACCATCCACTGGCGACGAGCCACGGATATGGTCCCTGCATCTGCAGATATCAACCCCTTGTACTGACTTTGTACATTTAATAGCCAGGTGACTGAGTTAACAGGTTTTTCCGCACAGAGGCGCTATAGCACGACGGAATTTCGGTCGAATGTCAAGCAAATCTGTTGCCTGGTTGACGAAAGCGTCACACTGTACCTGATAAAATTCGTTACGCAACTTTATTAGCATGCAAAACCAAATCCTGCCAGTCAGCAAAGGTTGACAACCCCTTGTACACATTGAGGGAATATTTGCCCAAAAGAGTGGGTCGGCGTAGACTAATGCCCTTGTTTAAGGAGTAAAAAATGCGCAAAGAGACACAACCTATCGATCGCGAAACGCTATTGATTGAAGCCAACAAAATCATTCGTGAGCATGAAGATACGCTGGCGGGCATCGTTGCCACCGGTGTAACCCAGCGAAATGGCGTGTTGGTCTTCAGTGGGGATTACTTTTTAGACGAGCAAGGCCTACCCACGCCAAAGAGCACTGCCGTGTTCAATATGTTTAAACATCTGGCGCATGTGCTTTCTGAAAAGTATCACCTGATCGATTAAAGCAAAAACGTGAGGCCTGAGAGCCTCGCGTTTTTCGTTAATACCGCCTATTACATCAGCGGTTTTTGTCCACGCTGCCACCAGCGCAGTAGCAGTCGATCGGCACTTTCCGCGGCGCTGCCTGTCACCCGATCCACCAGTTTCTTCCGTTGCAGATAGCGAACGTTCAGCACCTCTCGTCCTTCCATCAGCCCCAGGATCACCTCGTCACTGGTATTTATCTCATCAATAAGCCCTTTCTCCAGCGCCTGCTGCCCGTACCAGTGTTCGCCTGTCGCAACCTGTTCAATGTCCAGAGTCGGACGCATACGATGGACAAAATCTTTAAACAGGTGATGGGTTTCATTCAAATCTTCGCGAAATTTCTGCCGCCCTTCTTCAGTGTTCTCACCCAGCAGCGTCAGCGTCCGCTTGTACTGTCCGGCGGTATGCAACTCGATATCGATATCCTTGCCTTTCAGAAAACGGTTGAAGTTGGGGATCTGCGCAACCACGCCAATCGAACCGACAATCGCAAAGGGGGGCGGAGACAATTTTATCCGCCACACAGGCCATCATGTAACCGCCACTCGCCGCGACTTTATCCACCGTCACGGTCAGCGGAATTTTCTTATCACGTAAGCGTTGCAGTTGTGATGCGGCGAGGCCATAGCCGTGAACAACGCCGCCAGGGCTTTCCAGACGCACCACGACCTGGTCCTGCGGTTTCACCACCGCCAGGACAGCCGTTACCTCTTCACGCAAAGAACTGACCTCGTGGGCATCCATACTGCCTTTAAAATCCAGCACCCAGACACGCGGTTTATCCGACGTGTCGCTCTCGCCCCGTTTGGCTTTCACTTTGGCGGCTTTCGCTTCCTGTTTATGCTTTTTCTTCTGCGCTTTATGCCAGAGTTTCTGTTGATGGCTATCCAGCAACGCCATCGCCAGTTCATCCTTCATTTCTTTATATTGTTCGCTGAGGTTGGTAAACCGCAGTTCGCCACGCTGGCGCTTACGTTGGGCAACATTCACGATAATGGTGGCAATCGCCGCGATAGCCAGCACAACGGTCACGATTTTTGCTAAAAACAAGCCATATTCAGACAACAATTCCACAGGTCCCACCTTGGTTAAACAACTTAGCGTCGGCTCAGTGTACCTCAGGCGTAATGCGTCGTCTCGCGGGATATGCGGATGGATAAAAGTATGACAAAGTGTTCATTTTAGGGCGTTATCGCCGTTGGCTGATTGAAATTGGCTCCTGTTTCAGGCATAAACCCGACACACCAACGAGAAGCAGAGCGACCAGGCATGTCGCCGAGGAGTCCCCATGCATTATCAACCGAAACAAGACCTCCTGCAGGATCGCATTATTCTGGTGACCGGCGCCAGCGACGGCATTGGCCGTGAAGCGGCCCTGACCTACGCTCGCTACGGCGCCAGCGTCATTTTGCTCGGCCGTAATGATGAGAAATTACGCCACGTCGCCGACAAAATTGCCCAGCAAACGGGCCGTCAGCCGCAATGGTTTACGCTTGATCTGTTAACCTGCACCGCTGATGAGTGTCATCAACTGGCCGAGCGCGTCGCCGGACACTATCCGCGACTGGACGGCGTCTTACACAATGCCGGATTGCTGGGCGATGTCTGCCCCATGATCGAGCAGGATCCGCAGGTCTGGCAGGACGTCATGCAGGTCAACGTCAACGCGACCTTTATGCTGACCCAGGCATTGCTTCCTTTATTACTTAAGTCAGATTCCGGATCGTTAGTCTTCACCTCCTCCAGCGTGGGCCAGCAGGGGCGCGCCAACTGGGGCGCCTACGCCGCCTCGAAATTTGCTACCGAAGGGATGATGCAGGTACTGGCAGACGAATACCAGAACCGCCCTCTGCGCGTGAATTGCATCAATCCTGGCGGCACCCGTACCGGGATGCGCGCCAACGCCTTTCCGACAGAAGACCCGCAAAAACTCAAAACACCCGCCGATATTATGCCGCTCTACCTGTGGCTGATGGGCGATGATAGCCGCCGCAAAACCGGCATGACCTTCGACGCCCAACCGGGCCGTAAACCAGGAATCGCCCAATGAGTGAAGAACGTTATCAGCAGCGCCAGCAGCGTGTGAAGGACCGGGTTGACGCCCGGGTCGCCCAGGCTCAGGACGAGCGAGGCATCGTGATTGTTTTCACCGGCAACGGGAAAGGAAAGACCACCGCCGCCTTCGGTACTGCCACTCGCGCAGTGGGGCACGGTAAAAAAGGTCGGTGTCGTGCAATTTATCAAGGGAACCTGGCCCAACGGCGAGCGTAACCTGCTGGAGCCGCACGGCGTTGAATTTCAGGTGATGGCGACCGGGTTTACCTGGGAGACGCAGAACCGTGAAGCCGACACGGCGGCCTGTCTGGCAGTATGGGAGCACGGCAAACGGATGCTTGCCGATCCGCAACTGGACATGGTGTTGCTGGACGAACTGACCTATATGGTGGCGTACGACTATCTGCCGCTTGCAGAGGTGATTAGCGCGCTGAATGCACGCCCGTCTCACCAGACGGTGATCATCACCGGTCGCGGCTGCCATCGGGATATACTCGAACTGGCCGATACCGTCAGTGAACTGCGGCCTGTCAAACACGCTTTTGAGGCAGGAGTCAAAGCCCAGATGGGGATTGATTATTAAAAAAGGCCCCTCGGGGCCTTTTAGCGTTACGGGATAGCGGATTAACCATTGTTATTACGACCGCCAGCACGACGACCGCCGCTCACCTGGCTATGGCGCTTCACCGCACGGCGAATCTGATTTGCCTTCATGCGGCGACGATCTTTCTCTACCGCCACTTTCGAGGTGGTTTCGGGCTCCAGTTCCACCAGCTCACGCAGATAGTTGGTCTGGGCGAGATCCAGTTCCGTCCAGCCGCCGCGCGGCAGACCTTTCGGCAGCGGAATATCGCCGTAGCGCACGCGGATCAGGCGGCTGACCTGCACGCCAACCGCTTCCCACAGGCGACGCACTTCACGGTTGCGCCCTTCGGTCAGGGTGACGTTATACCACTGGTTGATCCCTTCACCACCGCTGAATTTGATGGTTTTGAACGCCGCCGGACCGTCTTCCAGCTGCACGCCACGGCTCAGATCGCGCAGTTTAGCATCGTCAACCTGGCCAAAAACGCGCACCGCGTATTCACGTTCAACTTCACGGCTTGGGTGCATTAAGCGGTTCGCCAGTTCACCATCGGTGGTGAACAGCAGCAGACCGCAGGTATTGACGTCCAGACGCCCTACCGCAATCCAGCGTGCTCCACGCAGTTTCGGTAAGCGATCAAACACCGTAGGACGACCTTCCGGGTCGTTACGCGTGCACAGTTCACCTTCCGGCTTGTAATAAGCCAGAACGCGACAAATTTGTTCCGCCGACTCTTTCACCGAAATCAGGTGACCGTCGATACGAATTTTCAGGCCGGGAGTCACTTCAACGCGATCGCCCAGCGTGGCAATTTTGCCGTCAACGCTGACGCGACCTGCTGCAATGATAGATTCAATTTCACGGCGGGAGCCGTGGCCAGCGCGCGCCAGCACTTTCTGTAACTTTTCGCTCATAGAGCTTCCTTTAGCTGTCGCCTTCACAGGCGTCGAACAGGAGAATCAACGGCGCTTCTCAGCGCCATTTTAAGGCCGCGTAGTATACAGAGTTGCGTCCTTATAAGAAAGGTTTAACGTCTCCGACGCCTTCGCGCAAGATAACCGGGGAATCATCGGTTAAATCGATCACTGTTGTCGGTTGCTGGCCCAGATAACCACCATGGATAATCAGGTCCACCTGCTTTTCCAGTCGATCTTTAATTTCTTCTGGATCGGACTCGGTAAATTCACTGCCCGGCAGCATCAGCGAGGTGGAGAGCATCGGCTCGCCCAGCGCCTGCAACAGTTCGAGCGCGATCGGGTTCGACGGCACGCGCAGACCGATAGTCTTACGTTTTTCCTGCAGCAACCGTCGCGGCACCTCTTTTGTGCCCTTCAGAATAAAGGTGTAGTTGCCCGGCGTATTGTTTTTGATCAGGCGAAATGCCACGTTGTCGACGAAGGAATAGGTCGACAGTTCGGACAGATCGCGACACATCAGGGTGAAGTTATGCCCATCCGGCAACTGGCGAATACGACAAATCCGCTCCATCGCGCCTTTGTCTTCAATTTTGCACCCGAGCGCGTAGCCGGAATCGGTGGGATACACAATCACCCCTCCCTTACGCACAATCTCCACCGCCTGGTTGATCAGGCGCTGCTGCGGGTTATCAGGATGAATATAAAAAAAACTGGCTCATACTTCCCTCACTGTGGTGTTCTGCGGCTGTTCCCACGTCTGCCAGACGCCTTCAACGCCTGCCGGCAGCCAGAGCTTGCGACCCAACTCGATCCACGGACAAGGCTGATGAAAATCAGACCCTTGCGATGCCCACAGCTGATGCTGGCGGGCGAGCGTGGCCAGTTGCGTGCGCTCATTAGGGGACTGTTGGCACTGCGCGACTTCCATCGCATCACCACGATGTTGCGCAAAATACGCCACCAGCCTTTTCAGCCATTTAGCACTAAGATCGTACCGACCAGGATGAGCCAGTACCGCCTTACCGCCAGAATGATGAATGACATCAATAGCTTGTTCTATTGTACACCACTGTGGCGGAACGTATCCTGTTTTCCCACGTGCGAGATACTTTTTTGAATACATCCGCCATGGTCGTCGCTTTGCCGCATTCCACCAGATAACGGGCGACATGACCGCGCGTCACTGCCCCACCGTCAGCAAGGCGTAGTGCCCCTTCCCACGCGCCGGTGATGTGCGCTTTTTCCAGTCTGTCGGCAATCAGTCGTGCCCGCTGTAGCCGTCGCTCCGTCTGTTGCGCCAGAAACGCGCACATTGCCGGGTTTTCAATGTCAATGTTCAGACCCACGATATGAATTTCGTGGTTCTCCCAAACCGTTGAGATCTCAACCCCTGGGATCAAGTCCAGCGCCAGACCTGAACGTGAAATTTCTTCGCTTGCCGCCCCAATGGCGGCTGTGGTGTCATGGTCGGTAATCGCCAGCGTGCCTACGCGCATCTCGACAGCACGATGGACTAACGCTTCAGGCGTCAGTTGTCCATCAGATGCCGTAGTGTGACTGTGCAGGTCATATATCACTGCATAATTCGTGTCGCTCAAGGCGAACTCCCGTCTCTCAAAAAATACTCTTTCCTGTGCATCATAACGGTTCCGGTAAATTTACTGAAATCAGGTGTTGACAATAACCCACCGAACTAGTTAACTAGTACGAAAGTTCACAAGCAAGGGGTATCGAAATGAAAGCAACATACGTTCTGCACGGTGGGTGGCGCACTTCCTGATTTCGGGCAGTGTATTTCGCGTGTAGATCGCCACCAGATACCCGGCCCGCCAACAGAGCGGGCTTTTTTTTGAACAAAATTAATGAGAACCACAATGCAGACATCAAAACCCACACTCGAACTCATCACCTGCGATGCCGCCTATCGCAAAAACCCAACGGAGTTATTCCATCAGGTTTGCGGCGACCGTCCGGCGACGTTGCTGCTGGAATCAGCGGATATTGACAGCAAAGACGATCTCAAAAGCCTGTTGCTGGTAGACAGTGCGCTGCGCATTACCGCTATCGGTGACACTGTCACTATTCAGGCATTAACCGACAATGGCGCAGCGTTACTGCCGCTGCTGGATGTGGCTCTACCCGCTGGCATTGAAAATGAACATCAGGATGCAGGCCGTGTACTGCGTTTTCCCCCAATCAGTACGTTATTAGATGAAGACGCGCGTCTGTGCGCACTCTCAGTATTTGACGCCTTCCGCCTGTTGCAGGAACTGGTCAATGTCCCGGCGCAGGAGCGCGAGGCGATGTTCTTTGGCGGTCTGTTTGCTTACGACCTGGTCGCCGGTTTTGAAGATTTACCGCAACTTGAGGCCGGCAACCGCTGCCCGGACTACTGTTTCTATCTGGCGGAAACGCTAATGGTGATCGACCACCAGAAACAAAGCACTCGCATTCAGGCCAGTCTGTTCAGCGATAATGACGCTGAGAAACAGCGCCTCACCGCACGTCTGGCGCGTCTGAGCCAGCAACTGGCGGAACCTGCGCCGCCGTTGCCGGTCGTTTCCGTGCCGCAGATGCGTTGCGAATGCGATCAGAGCGATGAAGAATTTGGCGCGGTGGTTCGCTCGATGCAAAAGGCGATTCGCGCCGGAGAAATTTTCCAGGTGGTCCCATCCCGTCGCTTCTCTCTGCCCTGCCCGTCGCCGCTGGCGGCTTATTACGTGCTGAAGAAAAGCAATCCCAGCCCATACATGTTCTTTATGCAGGACAATGATTTCACTCTGTTTGGCGCCTCGCCGGAAAGCTCGCTGAAATACGATGCTACCAGCCGTCAGATTGAAATCTATCCGATTGCCGGTACGCGCCCACGTGGTCGTCACGCTGACGGCACGCTTGATCGCGACCTCGACAGCCGGATCGAACTGGAAATGCGTACCGATCATAAAGAGCTTTCTGAACATCTGATGCTGGTTGATCTGGCACGTAACGATCTCGCCCGCATCTGTACGCCGGGCAGTCGCTACGTGGCCGACCTGACAAAGGTTGATCGTTATTCTCACGTTATGCACCTGGTCTCTCGCGTCGTTGGCGAATTGCGCAGCGATCTTGATGTCCTTCACGCCTACCGCGCCTGCATGAACATGGGCACCCTCAGCGGCGCGCCGAAAGTGCGTGCAATGCAGTTGATTGCCGAAGCCGAAGGTCGCCGACGCGGCAGCTATGGCGGCGCAGTCGGTTACTTCACCGCGCACGGCGATCTGGATACCTGCATAGTGATCCGCTCCGCGCTGGTGGAGGACGGCATCGCCACTGTGCAGGCCGGCGCCGGAATTGTACTCGATTCTGTTCCCCAGTCAGAAGCCGACGAAACCCGTAATAAAGCGCGCGCGGTCCTGCGTGCCATTGCCACCGCGCACCACGCACAGGAGACTTTCTGATGGCTGACATTCTGCTGCTCGATAACATCGACTCATTTACCTACAACCTGGCAGATCAGCTGCGTACCCACGGTCACAACGTGGTGATTTACCGTAACCATATTCCGGCCCAGACCCTGATTGAGCGTCTGGCAACCATGAAGAACCCGATTCTGGTCCTTTCTCCCGGTCCTGGCGTGCCCAGTGAAGCAGGCTGTATGCCGGAGTTGCTGACCCGTCTGCGTGGTAAGCTGCCGATTATCGGCATCTGCCTGGGCCATCAGGCGATTGTTGAAGCCTACGGTGGCTACGTCGGTCAGGCTGGCGAGATCCTGCACGGCAAGGCGTCCAGCATTGAACATGACGGTCAGGCGATGTTTGCCGGTCTGCCCAATCCGCTGCCGGTTGCACGCTATCACTCCCTGATCGGTAGCAACGTTCCGGCAGGCCTGACCATTAACGCCCATTTCAACGGCATGGTAATGGCGGTGCGTCACGACGCCGATCGCGTTTGTGGTTTGCAGTTCCACCCGGAATCCATTCTGACCACCCATGGCGCACGTCTGCTTGAGCAGACGCTGGCCTGGGCGCAGCAGAAGCTGGAGCCGACCAATACCTTGCAGCCGATCCTCGAAAAACTATATCAGGCACAGACCCTGAGCCAGCAGGAAAGCCATCAGCTCTTCTCCGCCGTGGTGCGCGGCGAACTGAAACCGGAACAGCTGGCTGCCGCGCTGGTCAGCATGAAGATTCGCGGCGAGCATCCGAATGAGATTGCCGGCGCGGCCACCGCCTTACTGGAAAACGCAGCGCCATTCCCGCGCCCTGACTACCTGTTCGCCGACATTGTCGGCACCGGCGGCGACGGTAGTAACAGCATTAATATTTCTACCGCCAGCGCCTTTGTGGCCGCAGCGTGCGGCCTGAAGGTGGCTAAACACGGCAACCGCAGCGTCTCCAGCAAATCAGGTTCGTCGGACCTGCTGGCCGCCTTCGGTATCAATCTCGACATGAATGCCGACAAGTCGCGCCAGGCGCTGGACGACCTGGGGGGTCTGTTTCCTGTTTGCGCCGAAGTATCACACCGGTTTCCGCCATGCGATGCCGGTACGCCAGCAGTTGAAGACCCGTACGCTGTTCAACGTGCTTGGGCCGCTGATCAACCCGGCACACCCGCCGCTGGCGCTGATTGGCGTCTACAGCCCTGAACTGGTACTGCCGATTGCCGAAACGCTGCGCGTGTTGGGTTACCAGCGTGCCGCGGTCGTGCACAGCGGCGGCATGGATGAAGTCTCTCTGCATGCGCCGACTATTGTGGCGGAACTGCATGACGGCGAAATAAGAAGTTATCAGCTAACGGCGGATGACTTCGGCCTGACCCCTTACCATCAGGAACAACTGGCAGGCGGCACGCCAGAAGAAAACCGTGACATTCTGACACGCTTATTACAAGGTAAAGGTGACGCCGCCCACGAGGCTGCCGTTGCCGCAAACGTCGCGATGCTGATGCGACTGCATGGTGAAGAAGATCTCAAGGCTAATGCGCAAACCGTTCTCGAGGTATTACGCAGTGGTTCCGCTTATGACCGAGTCACCGCTCTGGCGGCAAGAGGGTAAATGATGCAAACCGTTTTAGCGAAAATCGTCGCAGATAAGGCGATTTGGGTGGAAGCCCGCAAACAGCAGCAACCGTTGGCCAGTTTTCAAAACGATGTCCAGCCCAGCTCACGTCACTTTTATGACGCCTTACAGGGCGCGCGTACAGCCTTTATTCTGGAGTGCAAGAAAGCCTCCCCGTCTAAAGGCGTGATCCGCGATGATTTCGACCCGGCGCGGATTGCCGGGGTGTACAAACATTATGCCTCCGCCATTTCCGTTCTGACGGATGAGAAGTACTTCCAGGGCAGTTTTGATTTTCTGCCGATTGTGAGTCGCATCGCGCCGCAGCCGATTTTGTGTAAGGACTTTATTATCGACCCTTACCAGATCTACCTTGCGCGCCACTATCAGGCCGACGCCTGTCTGCTGATGCTTTCGGTACTCGATGACGAGCAGTATCGCCAGCTTTCTGCCGTGGCGCACAGTCTGAAGATGGGCGTGCTGACGGAAGTGAGTAATGAAGAGGAACTGGAACGTGCTATTGCGCTCGGTGCAAAAGTGGTCGGGATCAACAACCGTGACCTGCGCGACCTGTCGATTGATTTAAACCGTACGCGTCAACTGGCGCCGAAACTCGGTCACGGCGTGACGGTGATTAGTGAATCGGGGATCAACACCTATGCGCAGGTTCGCGAGCTGAGCCACTTTGCCAATGGTTTCCTGATTGGTTCCGCGCTGATGGCGCATGACGATCTGAACGCCGCCGTACGCCGCGTACTGCTCGGTGAAAATAAGGTATGCGGTCTGACGCGCCCGGAAGATGCCAAAGCCGCGTGCGAATCAGGTGCGATATACGGCGGCCTGATTTTTGTCTCTTCTTCGCCACGCTTTGTCAGCGATGAACAGGCCCGTGCAGTGCAGGCCGCCGCTCCGCTACAGTATGTTGGCGTATTCCGTAATCACGACATCGCCGACGTTTGTGACAAAGCAACACAGCTTTCGCTGAAAGCCGTGCAGCTGCATGGCCGCGAAGACCAGGCGTATGTTGATGCGCTACGCGCCGCGCTGCCGGAAAACGTACAGATCTGGAAGGCGCTGAGCGTTGGCGAAACGCTCCCTGCCCGTGACTATCAGCATGTCGACAAATACGTGCTGGATAACGGCCAGGGCGGCAGCGGTCAGCGTTTTGACTGGTCACTCTTGCAGGGGCAGTCGCTCGAAAACGTGCTGCTGGCAGGCGGTCTTGGCGCGGATAACTGCGTAGACGCAGCTAAAACCGGCTGTGCCGGTCTCGATTTTAATTCTGGTGTAGAGTCACAGCCGGGCATCAAAGATGCACGCCTTCTGGCCTCGGTCTTTCAGACACTGCGCGCATATTAAGGAAAAGGACATGACAACATTACTCAACCCCTACTTTGGTGAATTCGGTGGCATGTACGTGCCGCAGATCCTGATGCCAGCTCTGCATCAACTGGAAGACGCATTTGTCAGCGCGCAAAAAAGATCCCGAATTTCAGGCCCAGTTTACCGATCTGCTGAAGAACTACGCGGGACGTCCCACTGCGCTGACGAAATGTCAGAACATCACCGCCGGAACCCGCACCACACTGTACCTGAAGCGTGAAGATTTGCTGCACGGCGGCGCACATAAAACCAACCAGGTGTTAGGTCAGGCATTGCTGGCAAAACGCATGGGTAAAACCGAGATTATTGCCGAAACTGGCGCAGGTCAGCACGGTGTCGCCTCTGCGCTCGCCAGCGCCCTGCTCGGCCTGAAATGCCGTATCTATATGGGCGCAAAAGACGTTGAGCGCCAGTCGCCGAACGTCTTTCGTATGCGCCTGATGGGCGCGGAAGTGATTCCGGTGTATAGCGGCTCTGCCACGCTGAAGGATGCCTGTAACGAGGCGCTGCGCGACTGGTCTGGCAGTTACGACACCGCGCACTATATGCTCGGCACCGCTGCTGGCCCGCATCCCTTCCCGACCATCGTACGTGAATTCCAGCGCATGATTGGCGAAGAGACCAAAGCGCAAATCCTCGAAAAAGAGGGTCGCCTGCCGGATGCGGTTCTCGCCTGCGTGGGCGGCGGTTCCAACGCCATCGGGATGTTTGCCGATTTCATTAATGAGCCAGACGTGGGGTTGATTGGCGTGGAGCCGGGTGGTCACGGAATCGAATCCGGAGAACACGGTGCACCGCTGAAGCACGGCCGCGTCGGGATCTATTTCGGCATGAAAGCGCCGATGATGCAGACTGACGAGGGCCAGATTGAGGAGTCGTACTCCATTTCAGCGGGTCTGGACTTCCCGTCTGTCGGGCCGCAGCATGCGTATCTTAACAGCATCGGCCGCGCCGACTACGTGTCGATCACCGATGACGAAGCGCTGGACGCCTTTAAAACACTCTGCCTGCACGAAGGCATTATTCCCGCACTCGAATCGTCACACGCCCTGGCCCACGCGCTGAAAATGATGCGCGAGAATCCGGATAAAGAGCAACTGTTGGTGGTTAACCTTTCCGGTCGCGGCGACAAAGACATTTTCACGGTACACGATATTCTGAAAGCGCGAGGGGAAATCTGATGGAACGCTATGAAAGCCTGTTTGCACAACTGAACGATCGCAAGGAAGGTGCTTTTGTCCCCTTCGTGACGCTTGGCGACCCTGGCGTTGAGCAATCGCTAAAAATTATCGATGCCCTGGTTGAGGCGGGTGCGGATGCGCTGGAGTTAGGGATCCCGTTCTCCGATCCGCTCGCTGATGGCCCGACCATTCAGAGCGCCACGCTGCGCGCATTTGCCGCTGGCGTCACGCCGACCCGCTGTTTTGAAATGCTGGCTGCGATTCGCCAGAAGCATCCAACCATTCCGATTGGTCTGCTGATGTACGCGAATCTGGTGTTCAGCAAAGGTATTGACGCGTTTTATGCCAAATGTGCCGAGGTCGGCGTGGATTCGGTTCTGGTCGCCGACGTGCCGGTGGAAGAGTCTGCGCCATTCCGTCAGGCGGCGCTGCGCCACAATATTGCGCCGATCTTCATCTGCCCGCCCAATGCCGATGATGACCTGCTGCGCCAGATCGCCTCTTATGGCCGGGGATATACTTATCTGCTGTCTCGCGCCGGGGTGACGGGCGCAGAAAACCGCGCCGCGCTGCCGCTGCATCATCTGGTAGAGAAGTTGAAAGAGTACAACGCAGCGCCTGCTTTGCAGGGGTTTGGCATCTCGGCACCGGAGCAGGTATCTGCCGCCATTGACGCCGGAGCCGCTGGCGCGATCTCCGGTTCAGCAATCGTCAAAATCATTGAGAAGAATGTTGAGCAGCCTGAACAGATGCTCGCGGAACTGAAGGCATTCGTCAGCGGGTTAAAAGCCGCTACCCGCCGGTAATGCCCAAAGACCGCCAGAACCTCACTGGCGGTCTTTGCTTTTGATATTCTTCATTTTGTACATCTCGCCATCCGCATACTGAATGGCATTATCAATTCCCTCAGTCACTTCAGCTACGCCCCAGGAGATGGAGAGCGGTACCCGCGTGTCCCGAACAACAAACTGATACTCATTGATTTGCTGGGCGATACGTTCCGCGATGGCGACCGCATCGCTCGTTTTCGCCTTATACAGCACAATCACGAACTCATCTCCCCCCGGTGCGAATCACCAGATCGTCGCTGGTCCGGGTGTTTGACAACATCCTGTTCGCGATGATCTGTAGCGCTCTGTCGCCAGCAACGTGCCCCCATGTATCGTTAATCGCTTTGAATTTATTGCAGTCCACCAGCACCACCGAACTGTTCGAGAGATCCCGTCGCTTAATGATGTCGAGAATTTTTCGGTTAAAGCAGCCCGTTAACGAGTCGATGTAGATTTTCAGATCGCTCTCATTTAGCCAGGATCTTAATCCCATCATGATCAGCACAAAGAAGAACGGCGCCATCAGGATCAGGAGTCCCGCCTGGGTATCATGCATCGCAAACCCGCTAAGCGAGATGGCGTAGTGAATGACATACTTTTCAGAAAGCACCTTAAAGGCGATTTCCGGACGCTCCTTACACTCCCCCCACAAGCAAAGCGACTGCTGATTGAGAGTATTCACCAGCGAAACGTTCAGCCCGTGTGGCACCTGCCGGTCAAAGGCATCGCGTAATGCCTGCTGAAGTTCCGGCTTAGCATGATCGTAAACCAGATAGCCCAGGATATGGTCGGAAATCTCAGTACCCGAGAGGTCATAAATGTAGCTCACGACGCTAAAGGCTTTCTCATCCGTAATTTTGTCGTTATAGAAATCCGTGGAGCTTAAGGCTTTCGTTTTGACGCTTTTTTCCAACAGGCGGGTATAAAAATCGACGGGTGGTAAAAAAGAAGTTCGAGATATTTTGCGCCATTTCCGAGGTGCGATAATTAAACGCTTTGGCGTCTGCAGGGGTAAACCAGTAAAAATAGCTCGCATCATCGGCAATGATATAGCGATGGGCATCGAAATTACCGGGATTGAGCGCATTCACTCTGCTACGAATAAACTCAGCGCCGGCAAACATGCACAGCGCGTCCAACGTTGGCTTTCGCGCGACCATCGCCCCGGATGCGGAATGAATGCGTTTGCTGTCAGCGTTGATTCCCCAGACCCTCCCCCGGGGAAGAAACAGTGACATGGCACCACACTGATCGGCAGCTTTAATCTGCCGGTAACGCACGCCGGTGGCGTCCGCAATCATTTCATTATCATTAAAGATATCCAGCATCCGCGTTTGCAGGCGGTTCATCCCTTCATTGACTGCAGCCAGTCGCTGCTCATAGATAATAAACAGGAAAAGTGATGTAAAGAGCAGCGTGATTAGCGCTGAAATAATAAGTGCCTGTCTGTTTCTTAAACTGTCCTGCACGATTTTCACTAAGGCACCCTGAGCATCAACACGCTGTTAAACTACGTTATTCGATTTTAAGAACGCAGTACAGGTCCCAGGGGAGAATCTCACCCTTCTGTCAGACTACTTGTGGGTAGAACCTCCCTGCCACAAATTATTTTAGTCTATCTACGCCGCTTTACGTGATGCGCCATCACTCAGCGCCAGCCCGTCATCAGGCTGAAAACGTGGTTTTAGTGCTAGCGTCTTCAGGGTTGTAGCCCGAATCTGCGACCAGGAATATTCTTAAAGAGACAGTCTCATGATTATTTACCATGTCAAACCATCTCTACAAACGTAAATTTATGTCAATCACATTAACAATATTAATATAACCACACATTATGATACCCTGAGTTATTAATAGAAAAGCGAACTATAAGGCGTTAAGTCGCTCATTTCTAAAGAGCTGCATTATTATTTCGGATGACTGCGCCACATTATATTTTCCCCACGTGACAAATCCGTAACAATTTGACTATCCCGGGATAGCGACTAATTTTAGAAAGGTACCGACACCGGTCACAAATTAACATTTATGGTTACCAACGAAACAGGAGAAATAACATGGCCGAACATCGTGGTGGTTCTGGAAATTTCGCCGAGAATCGTGAGAAAGCATCAGAAGCGGGCCGTAAAGGTGGGCAACATAGCGGCGGTAATTTTAAAAACGATCCGCAACGCGCTTCGGAAGCTGGTAAAAAAAGGCGGCCAAAACAGCCGTGGCGGAAATAAATCCGATAAATCGTAGTCATCTTTTTTTATATAATTTTTAAGATTTATCGTTAACGCTGCGAGTCTTTCGACTCGCAGTATCATCCCCAGGAGAATAGAGATGAATATTAAAACTGTTGAAGATGTTTTTATCCACCTGCTTTCAGACACCTACAGCGCAGAAAAACAATTGACCCGGGCTTTATCGAAATTAGCCAGGGCCGCCTCCAGTGAAAAATTAAGCCAGGCATTTCAGTCCCACCTTGAAGAGACACAGGGGCAAATTGAACGTATTGATCAGATCGTTGAATCTGAAGCGGGTATTAAAGTGAAACGGATGAAGTGCGTGGCGATGGAAGGCCTAATCGAAGAAGCCAACGAGGTTATTGAGAGCACCGAGAAAAATGAAGTGCGTGACGCTGCGCTTATTGCCGCCGCACAGAAAGTTGAACACTATGAGATCGCCAGCTACGGCACCCTTGCCACTCTCGCAGAGCAACTGGGCTATCGCAAAGCAGTTAAACTGCTGAATGAAACCCTGGAAGAAGAGAAAGCAACTGATATTAAACTGACCGATTTAGCCATCGGTAACGTTAATCAAAAAGCGCAAAATAAATCCTGAATTATTTTTATCCCGGTTATTAAATCTCCGCGTTTAATTAAGTTATTCCCAGAGGACATTACCAATGAATGCTATCGAACATTATCATGACTGGCTTCGTGACGCCCATGCTATGGAAAAACAAGCTGAGTCAATGCTGGAATCCATGGCAGGTCGTATTGATAACTATCCAGATCTACGATCGAGAATTGAGCAACATATTAGCGAAACCAAACATCAAATTACGATTCTGGAAGAGATCCTCGACCGCAATAATATATCACGCTCTGTCATTAAAGATTCCATGAGTAAAATGGCGGCGCTCGGCCAATCCATTGGCGGTATATTCCCGTCGGATGAGATCGTAAAAGGTTCAATTAGTGGATATGTTTTTGAACAATTCGAAATTGCCTGCTATACCTCCCTGCTTGCTGCGGCACAAAAAGCAGGCGATACCGCCTCAATTCCGGCTATTGAATCTATTCTTAATGAAGAGAAACAAATGGCTGACTGGCTGATTAAGCACATTCCGCAGACGACGGAACAATTTTTACTGCGCTCGGAAACTGACGGCGTAGAAGCCAAAAAATAACAAATACATCAGGAGGCATAATGTTTCGACACGTTAAGCAACTTCAATATACGGTGCGAGTCAGCGAGCCTAACCCTGGTTTAGCGAATCTTTTGCTGGAACAATTTGGCGGCCCTCAGGGCGAACTGGCTGCGGCATGTCGTTACTTCACTCAGGGCCTGGGTGATGATGATGCAGGACGCAAAGAGATGCTAATGGATATTGCAACCGAAGAACTGAGTCACCTGGAAATTATCGGTTCCCTTGTCGGGATGCTGAATAAAGGGGCCAAAGGCGCATTGGCCGAGGGGACGGAAAATGAAGCCGAACTCTATCGATCCTTAACGGAAAATGGCAATGACAGCCATATCACCTCGCTGCTGTATGGCGGCGGTCCGGCCCTCACTAACTCCGCCGGTGTGCCCTGGACCGCGGCGTATATCGATACGATTGGCGAAGTGACAGCCGATTTACGCTCTAATATCGCAGCTGAAGCACGCGCTAAAATCATCTACGAACGCCTGATCAACGTGACGGACGATCCCGGCGTTAAGGATGCGCTGGCCTTTTTTGATGACGCGCGAAGCGGCACACCAGCTCTCCTTTGAAAAAGCGCTCTACTCTATTCGTAATAACTTCCCGCCGGGCAAACTGCCGCCGGTCGAGCAATACACGAATGTGTATTACAACATGTCGCAGGGCGACGATCCGCGTGGAAGCTGGAACAGCGATGACTATTTCGATTACGTTGCCGATCCACAGCCTGCAGTGGATGGCGGAGATGGTCTGGCGACCGTCAAACTGACCAAAGAGCAACAGGCTATGGTCAAAGCCATGGCGAAAAGAACCCAGTCCGATCCGAAGGTAGACCCGTTAACCGGCGCTGAGCTGGGCGATGGCGAACCAAAGGAAAAAGCATAAGCAGGAGCAACGATAAAACCGTGTGTGTCATGTCCCTGTTGACCCCGTAAATACGGGGTCTTTTTTTTAGGCCAATCAGAAACGGTAACCGGCAGAGAACATAAATACCCACGGGTCGAGGCGGATGTTGTCGTTGTAACGACCTTCCGGCAGCACGGCGCCGTTGGATTTATATTTGGCTTCGGTATCAATATCCATGTACCACACTGACATGTTGATCAGCCAGTCGCGGTTGATGAGATAATCCAGACCGACTTGCCCTGCCACACCCCACGAGTCTTTCAGGCTGAGATCGGACAGCCCTGCATTCTGACCGTCATCATTGAATTTCGTGTCGAAAAAGGTGGTGTAGTTAACGCCTGCGCCAATATAAGGACGCAGCTTGCTGCTGGAATCACCGAAATACCACTGCGCCATCAGGGTTGGCGGCAGATGATGAACGGTGGCGATGTCACCGGTCGCCTGCGTACCCACCTTATGGCGGAATGGCGTTGCCGCCAGCAGTTCAACACCAATATTATCGGTCGCCATATAAGTGAAGGTCAGACCTAACTGCGTGTTGTTACTGACATTAAAGCCGCCTAAATGGCCTAACGTGCCGTCTGCACCTTCCGAAGGTCTTACTGTCGCCGAGCCTGCACGAATAAAGAACTCGCCCGCTTCATGCGCATAAACGCTGCCAGAGAGGAGAGTACTTACTGCCAATGCCGCCACTGTTAACTTTTTCATATCCGCTCCATCGTTATGGTTATAAATGCGTCACGAATATACCTACATTGAAGTAATAAGTGATCTAACCTGGATCACATTAAGCGGCGTAATTTAACATTTATTGATCCAGATTAAGTTAGAAGTGGCATTCAAAATCCTGGTTATCCTTGTTCAGATCAATTTTGCAATATTCCCCTTCTGAAAGTATTTTCGTCATTTTTGTGATGGCAACGCCATCGCGCTGTGGATTTGTTGTTCAAATTACTCTGACTTTACAAAGATATGCTTTTCCATACACCCCTTGATGCTGCCACTGCGCAGTTATCCAGGGTACAATTGCACGCTTAACAACACCTGCAGAACTCAAGGAGAGTGCATGTCTATCACGGCGAAATCCGTATACCGTGACACCGGGAATTTTTTCCGTAATCAATTTTTAACCATCCTGCTGATCTCGCTGCTGTGCGCGTTCATTACGGTGGTATTAGGGCATGCCTTCTCACCCAGTGATGCGCAGATTGCACAGTTGAGCGAAGGGGATCATCTTGCGGGAAGTGTGGGCTTGTTCGAGCTGGTGCAAAACATGACGCCGGAGCAGCAGCAGATCCTGTTGCGCGCCTCAGCGGCCTCAACGTTTTCTGGTCTGATCGGTAACGCGGTGATGGCTGGTGGCGTGCTGCTGATGATTCAGTTAATTTCAGCCGGTCATCGCGTTAGCGCCCTGCGCGCGATTGGTGCCAGTGCACCGATTCTGCCACGCCTTTTCATCCTGATTTTGCTGACAACCCTGTTGGTGCAGCTTGGAATTATGCTGGTGGTCGTACCCGGAATTCTGTTAGCTATCCTGCTGGCGCTGGCGCCGATTATGCTGGTGCAGGATAAAATGGGAGTATTCGCCGCCATGCGCAACAGTATGCGTCTTGCGTGGTCTAATATGCGACTGGTCGCCCCGGCGGTGATGGGCTGGCTGCTGGCAAAAACACTACTGTTGCTGTTTGCCTCCAGCTTTGCTGCATTCGATCCTAACGTTGGCGCCGTTATCGCGAATACGTTGAGCAATCTGATCTCCGCCGTATTGCTCATTTACCTGTTCCGTCTGTATATGTTGATTCGCCAATAACCCTGTCTGCGTCGCCGGCAGAAATGCCCGACGCGTTTGATTACGGAATCGAAGAATGAAGCAGTTTCTTGATTTTTTACCGCTGGTTGTCTTCTTTGTCTTTTACAAAGTGTATGACATCTATGCGGCCACCTCGGCGCTCATTGTCGCAACCGCTATCGTGCTCATCTACAGTTGGGTTCGCTATCGCAAAGTTGAGAAAATGGCGCTGATCACCTTTGTACTGGTTGCCGTGTTCGGCGGGTTGACCCTCTTCTTCCATAACGATGAATTTATTAAGTGGAAAGTGACCGTAATTTACGGTCTGTTCGCCAGTGCGTTACTGGTAAGCCAGTGGATCATGAAAAAACCCCTGATCCAGCGCATGCTGGGTAAAGAACTGACGCTACCGCAACCGGTCTGGTCGAAGCTCAACCTCGCGTGGGCCATCTTCTTTATTCTGTGTGGGCTTGCCAATATCTACATCGCCTTCTGGCTGCCGCAAAACATCTGGGTGAACTTTAAGGTATTCGGCCTCACCGCGTTGACGCTGATCTTTACCCTGCTGAGTGGCGTCTATATCTATCGTCATCTCCCGCAAGAAGATAAATCGTAAACATCCACCAAACCAGGCCAACCGGCCTGGTTTTGCTTTCTGCACAATCCCTGCCATTCCAGCCATAAATTGCATGAATCATGAAGATATTGTGGAGATTGCCTTCACAATATTGTAATGAGAATAATTATCATTGATATTCCGTATCGCGTTTTTAACAATAGGGATGTCAGTTGATGAATTTGATAACAACAATGTTTCCGCGCCCTCTGGCGCTTTTGATTGCCACAGCATTAAGCGGAAATGCTTTCGCCGCAGACGAGGTCATGAACGACGGCGAAACGATGGTCGTCCAGGCAACCGCCGAAGAAGCCCTCAAACAGCAGCCCGGTGTTTCTATCATCACCGCCAAAGACATTGAAAAATCTCCACCGGTTAACGATCTCGCCGATATCATTCGCACCATGCCCGGCGTGAACCTGACGGGCAACAGCGCCAGCGGGAGTCGGGGAAATAATCGCCAGATTGATATTCGTGGGATGGGCCCGGAAAACACACTCATCCTCATTGACGGCGTGCCGGTCACCTCGCGAAACTCGGTTCGCTATAGCTGGCGCGGTGAGCGTGACACCCGTGGCGACACAAACTGGGTGCCTGCGGAGATGGTCGAACGGATCGAGGTCCTGCGCGGCCCGGCAGCGGCTCGTTACGGTTCAGGGGCGGCGGGTGGCGTGGTGAACATCATCACCAAACAGCCGACGAATGACTGGCATGGCTCGCTCTCTCTCTATACCAATCAGCCCGAGAACAGCAAAGAAGGAGCCACCAGGCGTGCGAACTTCAATCTGAGCGGCCCGCTCATTGACGATGTTCTCACCCTGCGTTTGTATGGCAACATCAACAAAACCGACGCCGATGCAGCGGATATCAATACCCAACAAAACGGCTCCTATGCTGCCGGTCACGAAGGGGTACGTAACAAAGATATCAACGCCCTGCTCTCATGGAAACTGACACCACAGCAAATTGTTGATTTTGACTATAGCTACAGCCGTCAGGGCAATATTTATGCCGGTGATACCCAGTACAGCAACAGTAACGTCAGTCCCAACGACCTGGTCAGCTCGCTTTATGGTGATGAAACCAACCGTATGTATCGGCAGACCTGGGGCTTAACGCATAACGGTATCTGGGACTGGGGACAATCAAAATTCGGCGTTTATTATGAAAAAACCAATAACACCCGGATGCAGGAGGGCTCGACCGGTAAAGTCGAGGGGATGATCAATAATACCGACTACGCAACCAGCCGCCTGGAATCCTATCGTTCTTCCGGTGAACTCAACATTCCGCTTTTCTGGCTGGTAGATCAAACTCTGACGCTGGGTGCGGAATGGAACCGCGACGAACTCAACGACCCGGCGTCTATGCAGGCCACCAGCGCATCCGGCGTGCAGATTGGCACTGTCTCCGGTGACGCCTCCAGTCGCAGCACCAAAAATAGCGCCACGCTCACCGGTATTTATCTGGAAGATAATATCGAAGCGCGGCCTGGCACGGATATTATTCCGGGGATCCGTTTTGACTATCACGATGAATTTGGCAGCAACTGGAGCCCCAGTCTGAATATGTCGCAGGAACTGGGCGATCTGTTTAAGCTGAAAGCCGGGATTGCCCGCGTCTTTAAAGCGCCAAACCTGTATCAGTCTAGCGAGGGATATTTGCTCTCCACGCGTGGCAATGGCTGCCCGAATACGATCGCCACCGGCAGTTGTTATCTGCTGGGCAATCCGGATCTGGACCCGGAAATCAGTATTAACAAAGAGATCGGTCTGGAATTTAATTACGCGGGATGGGATGCGGGAATCACCTGGTTCCGTAATGACTATAAGAATAAAATCGTCGCCGGGACCGATATTATCGGTTACGCCTCCAACGGGAATAACATCCTGCAATGGGAAAATGGCGGTAAAGCGATTGTCGAAGGTCTGGAAGGTAACGTGGTGATCCCGCTGGTGCCGGAGACGTTAAGCTGGCGCACCAACGCGACGTATATGATCAAATCCGAGAACAAGGACACCGGCAACCCGCTCTCTGTTATCCCGAAATACACCATTAATACCCTGCTCGACTGGCAGGTGAACGACAAGCTCTCCACACAGCTACAGTGGACGCAGTACGGTCGACAAAAACCGCGTGAGTATGCTGAAACGCGCAACGAAACAGGTGCAATGTCGGATAAAGAGATCGGTGCCTACGCGGTTGTCGGACTCGGTGCTAATTATCAAATGACGAAAAACCTGCGCCTGAATGCCGGGGTAAGTAACCTGTTTGATAAGCAGATCTATCGCGAAAACGATGGCGCCTCAACCTATAACGAACCCGGTCGTGCCTACTATGCTGGCGTGACAATGTCATTCTAATCGCTTCAACGCCCGCCTCGCGGGCGTTTCCCCTCTGTTCTCCATGCTAAAATCATAGTAGCATCGCGCCTGAATTTTTTTCCTATAGTCGGTTTTACAATGACAACAACAACGAACGTCCCTCAGGGCGAACTGGTTTTACGCACACTGGCTATGCCTGCCGATACTAACGCAAACGGTGATATTTTTGGCGGCTGGCTGATGTCACAAATGGATATTGGCGGTGCCATTCAGGCCAAAGAGATTGCCCATGGTCGTGTGGTGACTGTCCGCGTGGAAGGAATGAGCTTTCTGCGTCCGGTCGCAGTCGGCGATGTGGTATGTTGCTACGCCCGCTGTGTGAAGCGCGGAACCACTTCCGTCAGCATTAATATTGAAGTCTGGGTGAAGAAAGTCGCGTCAGAGCCAATTGGTCAACGCTACAAAGCGACAGAAGCGCTGTTTATTTACGTTGCGGTAGATCCGGACGGGAAACCTCGCCCGCTTCCGGCGCAATAGGTACGAAAAAGCCTCCGTTGCGGAGGCTTTTCTCTTAGTGCGTCACGCTCACTCGATTTGCGTGGTGCCGTTCAGGCGGAACACAATATTCACGACCAGCCCTGAGCCCGGTTTACCGGCTTCATAGCGCCATCTGCGCATCGCATTCTTCACTTCACGTTCGAACATGTTGGCAGGCTGGGCTGACACGATTTGTACGTTGTCCACCCGGCCATCGGACGTGACATCAAACTTCACTTTTACCCGCCCTTCTATGCGTAGCGCCTGAGCACGTGCCGGATACTGTGGTTGATTACGTGTCAGCGCACGCGGACCTGCCGGAACGCTTACCGTCGGTTTACTGGTCGCCGGCGCGGAGCTGGTGGTCGGACGCGCAGGCGCGGTATTCTCAAACGGCGACGCCTGACGCGGCTCGGCAGGTTTGACATCACGCTTCGGCTGTTCCTGAACCTTTTTCACCGGCTTCGGTTTTGGCTTAGGTTTAGGCTTCGGTTTCTCGATAACAACCGGCGCCTCTTTAGGCGGTTCTGGGACAGGCTCCGGCTCAGGCTCGACAACCGGTTCCGGCGGCGGCGCAACCGCCTGTGGTGGTTCCAGGTCGGCTGGCGAAACCATCGTTACGGAGATAGGCTGCGCAGGGGCAGGCAGTTCAATAACCTGATGTACCGAGGTATACAAAAGTCCCGCCACTAAAGCGCCATGAATGCCGACGGATAGTAGTGTCGGCCAGGGAAAGCGACGAGGTAGATCAAGGGTCATTGAAGTCATAATCGTTTCAGTTGAAAAGCCAGGCCTCGATTTTAAATGCAAATAGCAATCATATTCAATAAGGCATCGGCATAAGCGCCATTTTTATCCTGAAATATCCCTGACAACAGCACGGCCTTAACAAGGCTGTCATCTTTGCGTTGCAGTAAAGAGGCCTTTCAAATAACGTATTTAGCACTTTTACCGACCAAGGAGCCCTATCCGTGCTTTATGTCATCTACGCGCAAGATAACCCGAACTCTCTTGAAAAGCGTCTTTCCGTCCGCCCTGCACATCTGGCGCGACTGCAACTGCTTCACGACGAAGGACGTCTTCTGACTGCTGGACCCATGCCGGCAGTGGATAGCAATGATCCCGGTGCGGCAGGTTTTACCGGCTCCACGGTGATTGCTGAATTTGGCTCACTGGAAGAGGCAAAAGCCTGGGCCGAGGCTGACCCGTATGTTGCCGCCGGGGTTTACGCGCAGGTTTCGGTGAAACCCTTTAAGAAGACGTTCTGAAAGATCTATTCATTGGGCACCGCATGCGGTGCCCTGTTCACTCAGAAGCTATGGATCGCAAACAGCAGCGAATTACGTTGCTGGTTCAGGACACATTTTCTGATTGAGTGGATTCGCATATTGCGACGCGACTGCCCTTCAAGCCAACGCGCTTTACGGCGACTGGCCTGACGCAGCATCCGCCAGCGTCCCACTTCCGTTCTACTCCGCTTCATGATACCTACTCTTATAATGCCAGAATGGGCATTATACCCCCCCGCGGACAGGCAGGCTAGCGCTTTTGCCGTGTTTTTATTTGCCAGATGAATCCTGACGCGTAAACTCATAACAAACGCTTTCAAAAGGATTTTTAATCTATGACAACCTTCTACACGGTGGTGAGTTGGCTGGTCATTCTGGGCTACTGGGTGCTCATTGCCGGTGTAACATTACGTATTCTTATGAAACGGCGCGCAGTGCCTTCCGCGATGGCCTGGCTGTTGATCATTTATATTCTGCCGTTGGTCGGAATTATTGCTTATTTATCCTTCGGGGAACTCCATTTAGGCAAACGCCGGGCCGAACGTGCGCGGGCAATGTGGCCATCCACGGCAAAATGGCTGAACGATCTGAAAGCCTGCAAGCATATCTTCGCCGAGGAGAATAGCAGTGTCGCCGCATCGTTGTTCAAGCTCTGCGAGCGCCGTCAGGGCATTGCGGGGGGTCAAAGGCAACCAGCTCCAGTTGCTCACCGATTCTGATGATGTCATGCAGGCGCTGATACGCGATATCCAGTTGGCGCGGCACAACATCGAAATGGTGTTCTATATCTGGCAGCCGGGGGGGCATGGCGGATCAGGTGGCAGAATCCCTGATGGCTGCCGCACGACGCGGAATTCATTGCCGGTTAATGCTTGACTCTGCGGGCAGCGTCGCCTTCTTTCGCAGCCCCTGGGTGACAATGATGCGCAACGCCGGTATTGAAGTGGTTGAGGCGCTGAAGGTCAATCTGTTCCGTGTGTTCCTGCGTCGCATGGACCTGCGCCAGCACCGCAAAATGGTGATGATCGATAACTATATTGCTTATACCGGCAGTATGAACATGGTCGATCCGCGGTTCTTTAAACAGGATGCCGGAGTCGGTCAGTGGGTCGATTTGATGGCGCGTATGGAAGGTCCGGTCGCCACCGCGATGGGCATCGTCTATTCTTGCGACTGGGAAATTGAAACCGGCAAACGGATCCTGCCTCCGCCGCCGGACGTCAATATAATGCCGTTCGAAGAGGCCAGCGGACACACCATTCACACCATTGCCTCCGGTCCTGGCTTTCCGGAAGATCTGATCCACCAGGCGCTGCTGACGGCGGCTTACTCGGCGCGTGAATATCTGATCATGACCACCCCCTACTTCGTGCCGAGCGACGATTTACTGCATGCCATTTGTACGGCAGCGCAGCGCGGAGTGGATGTGAGTATTATTCTGCCGCGCAAGAATGATTCGCTGCTGGTCGGGTGGGCCAGCCGCGCCTTCTTTACCGAACTGCTGTCGGCAGGGGTGAAAATCTACCAGTTTGAAGGCGGTCTGCTGCATACCAAAAGTGTGCTGGTCGATGGTGAACTCAGTCTGGTCGGGACAGTGAACCTTGATATGCGCAGTCTGTGGCTTAACTTTGAGATCACGCTGGTCATTGATGACGTCGGATTCGGCGGTGACCTGGCGGCCGTGCAGGACGATTACATCTCCCGTTCACGCCTGCTGGACGCAAATTTGTGGCTAAAACGCCCGCTCTGGCAGCGGATCACCGAGCGACTGTTTTACTTCTTCAGTCCATTGCTGTAAAACGAGCCCAAGAGACGGTAAACAGGTAGTGATTATGGATATGGATCTGAACAATCGCCTGACTGAAGACGAAACGCTTGAGCAGGCTTACGATATTTTTCTCGAACTGGCGGCCGATAACCTCGACCCGGCAGACATTATTCTGTTCAATTTGCAGTTTGAAGAACGCGGTGGCGCAGAGTTATTTGACCCGTCTGAAGACTGGCAGGAGCACGTGGATTACGACCTGAACCCTGACTTTTTCGCCGAGGTGGTAATTGGCCTGGCGGACAGTGAAGACGGCGAAATTAATGATATTTTCGCACGCGTACTGCTGTGCCGCGAAAAAGATCACAAGCTCTGCCATATTCTCTGGCGCGAATAATGACGAAGAGAAAAGCCGCCAGCGCGGCTCTTTTTTATTTAGTCCGGCAATTTACTGCCGCAGTGGTTACAAAACCTGGCGCTATGTTCGTGCTGGCTCTGCTTACACTGCGGGCATCGACGCTGCTGATTCCGCTTTTGAAACGCGCTGCTCATATGGGTGGTGATTAACCCCGTCGGAATCGCAATCACCGAATAACCAATCAAAATCAGAACGGACGCCACGATCCGCCCTAACGGCGTATGGGGTGTAATATCGCCATACCCGACCGTCGTCACAGTGACAATCGCCCAGTAAACGGATGCATTCAGCGTGGTAAATCCATATTCCGGCCCTTCAATGAGATACATCAGGGTGCCGAAAATAATCATGACAATGCCGATAAAGGAATAAAACAGAATCAGTTGATGCCGGGCGCTCAGAATAGCCTGCCAGAATACCCGTAGCGAAGGCATAAAGCGCAGCAGTTTCAGGATCCGCAGAATACGAATGGCCCGCATAGCCCGCCAGGCAAAAACGTAGTTAAGGCTGATTTCCGGCCACAGCCACATCACATACAAAGGCAGAATAGTCGCTAAATCAATAAAGCCCCAGAAGCTGAAGACATATTTTGCCGGATTCGGCCAACTCACCAGACGTAGAATATACTCAATCGTAAAAACCAGCGTGACGATGAGTTCAAGCCAGACAAAAATATGCCACTCATTAAGCGTCAGGTGATATTGCGTGCCAAGACCCGATTCAATAAAAATAACCAGCACGCTTAACAGCGCGAACAGGGCGCATAACCCCTCACCCCGTCGGCCTGAGCGGGTATTCAGGTCGAACAAGCGGTGATAAATTTGCCTGCGAATTGATGACAGTGAAAACGTCACAATAACCTCAGTAAAAAGAAGGGCTGACAGTTTGTCAGCCCTTGCAATTATAACGGGTCTACCTTAAGGCAGGATACCGCATGCCGGAAACTGCCTTCGAGTACCGGACGCGTTTTCGCACATTCCGGCCCGGCTATCGGACAACGGGTACGGAATACGCAGCCTGACGGCGGGTTAATCGGTGACGGTAATTCCCCTTCCAGTAGCTGAATCGTCTTATTTTTTTCCAGATCGGGATCGGGAATCGGCACCGCCGACATCAGCGCTTTGGTGTAGGGATGCAGCGGGTTGTGGTAAACCTCATCATAGGTCCCAAGCTCCACAGCATGACCCAGATACATCACCAGCACGCGATCAGAGATATGTTTGACCACGGCCAGGTCATGGGCAATGAAGATCAGCGACAGTCCCATCTCCCGCTGAAGCTGCTGCAACAAGTTGACAACCTGTGCCTGAATTGACACGTCCAGCGCGGAGACGGGTTCGTCGCAGATGATCAGCTTTGGCTCCAGAATCAACGCCCGCGCAATTCCGATACGCTGGCACTGGCCGCCTGAAAACTCATGCGGGTAGCGGTTGATCAGGTTAGGCAGCAGGCCGACCTTCATCATCATCGCTTTCACCCGATCGCGCACTTCCTGACGAGGCAGTTTAGGATGATAGGTGCGCAGTGGCTCGGCGATGATTTCGCCTATGGTCATACGCGGGTTTAGCGACGCCAGCGGATCCTGGAAAATCATCTGAATATCGCTTCGCACGTCGCGCCATTCATCCGGTTTCATCCCCAGCAAGTCTTTACCTAACCAGGCCACGCGCCCATCGGTCGCTTTCACCAGGCCGATGATCGCGCGGGCAAAGGTCGATTTCCCGCAGCCAGACTCCCCAACAACGCCCAGCGTCTCCCCCTTCATAGAGTCGCAGCGTGACGCCATCGACCGCCTTCAGGGTTTTAGAGGGCTGCCAGAACCACTGTTTGCCATCTTTTATGTCGAAATGCACCTTCAGATCGGCGATTTCCAGGAGGACTTTACGTTTTTCATCAATCGCGTTCATGCCAGATCCTCCACCGGTTTAAAGCAGGCGCGCAGGCGTCCCGGACTGAACTCCTCCAGCGGCGGAGCGCTACTACAAATCTCCATCGCATGCGGACAGCGAGGCTGGAACGGACAGCCTTTCGGCAGACGCAGTAAGTTGGGCGGGTTTCCCGGAATCGTCAGCATCTCCTCGCCTTCGCCATCCAGACGCGGAACCGCATTCAGCAGGCCAATTGAATAAGGATGAACGGGCTGATAAAAGACATCGCGGGCATTACCGTATTCCATCGTCCGACCGGCATACATCACCAGCACCTTGTCGCAAATCCCGGCCACGACGCCAAGATCGTGGGTAATCATGATGATCGCGGTGTTGAATTCACGCTTCAGTTCATTCAACAGCGTCATGATTTGCGCCTGCACGGTGACGTCCAGCGCGGTTGTCGGTTCGTCGGCAATCAGTAACTTTGGCCTGCACAGCAGCGCCATTGCGATCATCACGCGCTGACGCATACCGCCGGAAAACTCATGTGGGAACATTTTCATCCGCTTACGCGCTTCCGGCATTTTCACCGCATCCAGCATTCTGACCGACTCTTCAAACGCCTCGGCTTTACTCATGCTTTTATGCAGCATCAGCACTTCCATTAGCTGTTCCCCGACCCGCATATAAGGATTCAGCGAGGTCATCGGGTCCTGAAAAATCATTGAGATCTGTTCAGCACGCAGCTTATTCAACTCATGCTCAGGCAGATTGAGGATCTCACGCCCGCTGAACGTTGCCGAGCCGCCAATTCGGCCATTCGCCGCCAGCAACCCCATCAGCGCAAAAGCGGTCTGCGATTTGCCGGAGCCAGACTCCCCAACGATACCCAGCGTTTCTCCGGCACGCAGCGTAAAGTTCAAATCATTCACCGCGGTGACATCACCGTCCGGGGTACTGAACGTCACACGAAGATCTTTTACGTCCAGCAGTGCGTTAGCCCTTTGCTGCGTGAACGGCACGCTTGCAGTTTCAATTACGCTCATGGCTGCACTCCTTAACGGTCTTTCGGGTCGAGGGCATCACGCAGGCCATCGCCAATAAAGTTAAAACAGAATAACGTCACCACCAGGAAACCTGCCGGGAACAGCAGTAGCCACGGCGACACTTCCATCGAGTTGGCGCCATCGCTGAGCAACGCGCCCCAACTGCTCAGCGGCTCCTGCGTCCCCAGTCCCAGGAAGCTGAGGAAAGATTCGAACAGGATCATGCTCGGCACCAGCAAGGAGGCGTATACCACCACCACGCCCAGCACGTTAGGCACAATATGACGCAGGACGATATTGCCGGTCGACACGCCACCTACCTGCGCGGCTTCAATAAACTCTTTCCGCTTCAGGCTCAGGGTTTGCCCGCGAACAATACGCGCCATGTCCAGCCAAGAGACCATCCCGATCGCCACAAAAATCAGCAGAATGTTTTGTCCAAAGAAGGTGACCAGCAGAATAACGAAGAACATAAACGGGAAGGAGTTAAGGATTTCCAGCAGGCGCATCATCACGGAGTCGATTTTGCCACCCAGATAGCCTGAAAGAGAACCGTACAGCGTCCCCACCACCACCGCCACCAGCGCGGCTGCGATACCAACCATTAGCGAGATCCGTCCACCAATCGCCACGCGCACCAGCAGGTCACGTCCGGAGGAGTCAGTACCAAAATAATGGCCTGATTCACTATCGGGCGCACTGGACATCATGCCCCAGTCGGTATCGAAGTAGGTGAACTGCGACAGCATCGGTGCCAGCGTCACGAACAGCGCAATGATCACCAGTACAATCAGACTGGCGACCGCGGCACGGTTATGCATAAAACGACGGCGTGCATCCTGCCACAGGCTGCGTCCCTCGACCTCTAGCTTCTCACTGAAATTCTCCAGCGCTTCGCTGTTTTTCTTACCTAACATCATCGCGAGCTCCAGTATCAGTAACGAATTTTCGGGTCGATGACGGCGTACAGCACGTCAACAATCGCATTAAAGACAATCGTCAATGTTCCCACAAGGATTGTCAGACTCAGAACCAGCGAGTAATCGCGGTTCAGCGCGCCGTTAACAAACAGCTGACCAATCCCCGGTAAACCATAAATCGTCTCAATGACCATCGAACCGGTGATAATCCCGACAAATGCAGGCCCCATATAGGAGAGCACAGGAAGCAGCGCGGGTTTCAACGCATGGCGGAAAATAATGCGACGCATCGGCAGCCCTTTGGCTCGCGCCGTGCGGATAAAGTTCGAGTGCAGCACTTCAATCATTGAGCCACGGGTGATACGCGCAATACTGGCAATATAGGCCAGCGATAACGCCACCATCGGCAGGATCATGAATTTCAGCGCCCCGCCATTCCAGCCGCCACCCGGCAACCACTTGAGGGTGATAGCGAATATCATGACCAGCAGCGGCGCGACCACAAAGCTGGGTATCACCACGCCGGTCATTGCCACCCCCATCACCGCATAATCCCATCGTGTATTTTGCTTCAACGCGGCAATCACGCCCGCGCTCACGCCGAGGATCACGGCCAGAAGAAAGGCGGCAAGCCCCAGCTTCGCCGAAACCGGGAAGCTCGAGGCCACAAGATCGTTAACCGTATAATCTTTGTATTTAAACGAAGGACCGAAATCACCGTGCGCCAGTTGCTTCAAGTAGCTGAAATACTGGGTCATGATGGGATCGTTAAGATGGTATTTCGCTTCAATGTTCGCCAGGACTTCTGCCGGCAATGCACGTTCACCGGTGAAGGGACTTCCCGGCGCCAGGCGCATCATAAAGAACGAAATAGTAATAAGAATAAACAGTGTCGGAATTGCTTCCAGACAACGGCGTAGAATAAATTTCAACATTGCCCGTACCTTTGGCGAGTGCCTTTCCCCCTGCACACAAAATGCCAGAGAGGGGGTGAGAGTCGACGAAAAAAGACACTGTGGGGCAGCGTAAGCTGCCCCACCCTTTGCCATTAATGCTTAATAATATACAAGTCTTTGACGTGGATATTATCCATCGGGTCTTTACCGGTATAACCACCCACCCACGGTTTCACCAGGCGGGCGTTAACGTAGTAGAACACCGGGACAATCGCAGAATCGGTATCAAGCTGCTGCTCGGCTTTGCCGTAAAGCTCAGTACGCTGCTCTTCATTCGTTGCTTTCAGCGCATCGGCGAGGATTTTGTCAAACACCGGGCTCTTATAGTGCGTCGTGTTGTTTGAGCTGTCAGACAACACCATGTTCAGGAAGGACGTTGGCTCGTTGTAATCCGCACACCAGGCCGCACGCGAGACATCATAGTTACCCTGATGACGCGTATCGAGGAAGGTTTTCCACTCCTGGTTTTCCAGTTTCACGTTCACACCCAAATTCTTCTTCCAGATGGACGCCGCGGCGATGGCCAGTTTTTTATGCAGATCGGAAGTGTTATACAGCAGGTTGAAGGTCAGCGGTTTATCAGCGGTATAACCGGCTTCGGCCAGCAGTTTTTTCGCTTCTTCGTTGCGTTTTTCCTGGGTCCAGCCAAACCACTCTGGTTCAGTCAGTTTTGCGCCATCAGTATACGGCGGCGTGAAGCTATAGGCCGGCAGGTCGCCCTGGTTTTTCACTTTATTAACAATAATATCGCGGTCCAGCGCCAGCTTAAGCGCGGTACGCACACGGACATCCGTAAACGGTGCTTTCTGGTTATTAATTTCGTAATAGTAGGTGCACAGATACGGGTCAACATGAACTTCGTTCGGGATCTCTTTTTTCAGCTTCTGGAACAGTTCAATCGGCATATTGTTATAGGTCATGTCGATTTCACCGCTGCGGTAGCGGTTAACATCTGTCACTTCTGAGGCGATCGGCAGGTAGGTCACCTGGTTAATCACCGTTTTGGCGTTATCCCAGTAATTAGGGTTACGCTCAAGCACGATATGCTCGTTTACGACCCAGTCTTTTAGCTTATACGCACCATTGCTGATGATATTAGCGGGCTGAGTCCATTTGTCGCCGTATTTTTCAACGGCGGCTTTAGGAACCGGGGAAACGGATGAGTGCACCAACAGTTTATAGAAATAAGGAACAGGCTCGCTGAGGGTCACTTCAAAGGTATTATCATCGATAGCTTTAACACCGAGATCGGTTGGCGGTTTCTTACCGGCAACAATGTCATCAATATTAACGATGTGACCATATTGCAGATAACTGGCGTACGGGGACGCCGTATTCGGATTCGCCAGACGCTGCCAGCTGTAAACAAAGTCGTGGGCTGTCACCGGTGAGCCATCCGACCATTTTGCGTCTTTACGCAGATGGAATGTCCAGACTTTAAAGTCTTTATTTTCCCATTTTTCAGCCACGCCCGGAGACGGCTTACCGTCGACGTCACTGATGATTAAACCTTCGAACAGATCGCGGCTGATATTCGATTCCGGTACCCCTTCGATTTTATGCGGATCGAGGGACTGGACTTCCGAACCATTATTTCGCACCAGCGTCTGCTTTTCTGCCAGTTGCACACCGGCGGGAACGACCGCCGCTGTTGCCACATTTCCGGCGATTAGCGCAGTTAAAATGCCTGCCGCCACTAAACTTTTCTTCGTGTTGGTCATTGTGTTTGTACTCCCTCATTATAATTACTGGCTTTATCACCAGCCTGTTAATCCCGTCAGGGATCTCTGTGCAGCTCCGGAGACTTTCAGCTGCCAGGTCGTTTACTGCCTGCTATCACCGACTTTATTTATTCTGACGATTCGTATGATCGCCTTACGTCGATTCGTTATGCACCTCCCCTGCCCGGGGCGCATGAACAGTGGGCTCAACTGCTTATTGATATTTATTCTCATCAACAAGCAATCCGCTTCAATATGAACTGTCGGAAAGTAACAAAAGCATTTATCAACCGCCAATACAATTTACAGATTTGTTAAGCAATTCTCTTTTAGAGAAAAAATTGCGTTCCGGTAGAACGTTCAGAAACAAACGAAATAAAAATAATGTCTTATTAATCATGCAATTATTAACAGCCTATCCGTTTGAGACCTTCGGACTCTGCAAAAGGCGTATAAATATACGAAAATTTAACAATTGTTTATTTTTTAGCACATTCCTCTGCCAGTTCATTGAATTAACTATTATCATCTCAATTATCCTTCAGCAAGCCCCGGATTGTGATGTGAGCAAAATAACAAAGCAGAGTCTGGAAAAGAGATTAAAAACACAGTTGAATCAAGGGGCTTAATACGGACAAAGTCATCCGTGATTCCTGATGGGCGGGATGGAAAGTAAGAAAGGTGACGAGACGGGGTGATAAAAACAGACGGAGCCGCGAACAGCTCCGCAGGTTATTTCATCTGAAAGCGAATTAGCTTAATAGTCCTGGAAAAATGGCCTTAATACCTGTGACAATAAACTCGATCCCCAGCGCCATTAAGAGCAGGCCCATAATTCGGGTAATCACGTTAATGCCCGTCTGGCCCAGAACACGCACCAGCCATGGTGCCATGCGGAAAAGTCCCCAACAGCACAGGGCAAAAATCGCAATCGCCACAAAAAAGCCAAGCAGGTACATCACGCTGTGGTAACGCGTTCCCCACACAATGGTCGAACTGATAGCACCGGGGCCTGCCATCAGCGGCAGTGCCAGGGGAACCACGCCTACGCTTTCCCGGATCGCCGTTTCTGATTTTTCCTGCTTGTTCTGCTTATCCTCACCCAGTTTGCCGCTAATCATTGACATTGCAATGGTGACCACAAGGATCCCGCCGGCGATACGAAACGAATCAATTGAGATACCGAACAGCTGCAGAATACCGTCGCCGAGGAATAACGAGGTCCACAGAATGATCGCAACGGACAGGTTGGCAGTGAGGTTCGTTTTGTTGCGCGCCGCCGCTGTCTGGTAGCTCGTCATACTAATGAAGACAGGAATAATGCCAACCGGGTTCACTAACGCGAACAACCCGATGAAAAATTTGAAATAAACAGGAAAATCAAACAGCGTTTGGATCACGGTTAGCTCCGAAGCGTTAGCCGTATAAAGTAAGTTAAAATAACCGGGTAAAAACCGTGCTGAAGATACGCCTTTTCACAGCACATTTCACCAGGGCAAACGTAAAATTGCTACCATTCCTGAGTGTTACCAATATGTTTTAATTATGATAATTTAAGACCCATTCACCACTACAATTAAACAACACTTAGCGTTAAGGGCAAAAAAGGCCCTGCTGAAAGGTGTCAGCTTTGCTAAATCTTGATCCAGATCACGTAATCGCTACTCAGAAGTGAGTAACCTTGCTTACGCCACCTGGAAGTAACGCGTTAGAGTTAGACGACGCTAACGCACAAGCTCTTTTAGTAAATCAGAGCAAACTGAACGTTAAGTAACCACTTGATTTTCTGGCTGTTATACAAACTAACGCCCGCTGTCTATACTCACGTATCGAGCAGATGATTTACTAAAAAAAGTTTAACATTATCAGGAGAGCATTATGGCTGTTACTAATGTCGCTGAACTTAACGCACTCGTCGAGCGCGTCAAAAAAAGCCCAGCGTGAATATGCCAGTTTCACTCAAGAACAAGTTGATAAAATCTTCCGCGCCGCCGCTCTGGCTGCCGCAGATGCTCGAATTCCTCTCGCGAAGATGGCCGTTGCCGAATCCGGCATGGGTATCGTCGAAGATAAAGTGATTAAAAACCACTTTGCTTCTGAATACATCTATAACGCTTACAAAGATGAAAAAACCTGCGGCGTGCTGTCTGAAGACGACACCTTCGGGACCATCACCATTGCTGAACCCATCGGTATCATCTGCGGTATCGTACCAACCACTAACCCAACCTCTACGGCAATCTTTAAGTCTCTGATTAGCCTGAAAACCCGTAACGCGATCATCTTCTCCCCGCACCCACGTGCAAAAGATGCAACCAACAAAGCGGCTGACATCGTGCTGCAGGCGGCTATCGCTGCTGGTGCGCCGAAAGACCTGATTGGCTGGATCGATCAACCTTCCGTTGAACTGTCTAACGCGCTGATGCACCACCCGGATATCAACCTGATTCTTGCGACCGGTGGTCCGGGCATGGTTAAAGCCGCATACAGCTCCGGTAAACCAGCTATCGGCGTGGGCGCGGGTAACACGCCAGTGGTTATTGATGAAACCGCTGATATCAAACGTGCTGTCGCCTCTGTACTGATGTCTAAAACCTTCGACAACGGCGTTATCTGTGCTTCTGAACAGTCTGTTGTTGTGGTTGATTCCGTTTACGATGCCGTTCGCGAGCGTTTCGCCAGCCACGGCGGCTACATGCTGCAGGGTAAAGAGCTGAAAGCTGTTCAGGACGTGATCCTGAAAAATGGCGCGCTGAACGCGGCTATCGTAGGTCAGCCTGCTTACAAAATCGCCGAACTGGCAGGTTTCACTGTACCAGAAACCACTAAGATTCTGATCGGCGAAGTGAAAGTTGTTGATGAGAGCGAACCGTTCGCTCACGAAAAACTGTCCCCGACGCTGGCGATGTACCGTGCGAAAGATTTCGAAGACGCGGTCATTAAAGCAGAGAAACTGGTTGCGATGGGCGGTATCGGTCATACCTCTTGCCTGTACACCGACCAGGACAACCAGCCGGAGCGCGTGGCTTACTTCGGTCAGATGATGAAAACCGCGCGTATCCTGATCAACACCCCGGCATCTCAGGGTGGTATCGGTGACCTGTATAACTTCAAACTCGCACCTTCCCTGACTCTGGGTTGTGGTTCCTGGGGTGGTAACTCCATCTCTGAAAACGTTGGTCCGAAACACCTGATCAACAAGAAAACCGTTGCTAAGCGAGCTGAAAACATGTTGTGGCACAAACTTCCGAAATCTATCTACTTCCGCCGTGGCTCACTGCCCATCGCGCTGGATGAAGTGATTACTGATGGCCACAAACGTGCGCTCATCGTGACTGACCGCTTCCTGTTCAACAACGGCTATGCTGACCAGATTACCTCTGTGCTGAAAGCTGCTGGCGTTGAAGTGGAAGTGTTCTTTGAAGTTGAAGCTGACCCTACTCTGTCCGTTGTACGTAAGGGCGCAGAGCTGGCGAACTCTTTCAAACCAGACGTAATCATCGCGCTGGGTGGCGGTTCCCCGATGGACGCCGCGAAAATCATGTGGGTTATGTACGAGCATCCGGAAACCCACTTCGAAGAACTGGCGCTGCGCTTTATGGACATCCGTAAGCGTATCTACAAATTCCCGAAAATGGGCGTGAAAGCGAAAATGATCGCCGTCACCACCACTTCTGGTACCGGTTCTGAAGTGACTCCGTTTGCAGTTGTCACCGACGATGCTACCGGTCAGAAATACCCGCTGGCTGACTATGCTCTGACCCCGGATATGGCAATTGTCGATGCTAACCTGGTTATGGACATGCCGAAGTCCCTGTGTGCCTTTGGTGGTCTGGATGCCGTCACTCACGCCCTGGAAGCTTACGTTTCCGTACTGGCTTCTGAGTTCTCTGATGGTCAGGCACTGCAAGCACTGAAACTGCTGAAAGAAAATCTGCCGGCGTCTTACAACGAAGGGTCTAAAAACCCGGTCGCTCGTGAACGTGTTCACAGTGCAGCCACTATCGCCGGTATCGCGTTTGCGAACGCCTTCCTCGGCGTGTGTCACTCCATGGCGCACAAACTGGGCTCACAGTTCCACATTCCGCACGGTCTGGCGAATGCCCTGTTGATCAGCAACGTTATTCGCTACAACGCAAACGACAACCCGACCAAGCAGACTGCCTTCAGCCAGTATGACCGTCCGCAGGCACGCCGTCGTTATGCTGAAATCGCAGATCATCTGGGTCTGAGCGCACCGGGCGACCGTACGGCAGCGAAGATCGAGAAACTGCTGGCATGGCTGGAAAGCCTGAAAGCAGAACTGGGTATTCCGAAGTCAATCCGTGAAGCAGGCGTTCAGGAAGCAGACTTCCTGGCTCACGTTGACAAGCTGTCTGAAGATGCATTCGATGACCAGTGCACCGGCGCGAACCCGCGCTACCCACTGATTTCCGAACTGAAACAGATCCTGCTGGATACTTTCTACGGTCGTGAGTTCTCTGAAGGCACATCAGCGGCGAAAGAAGTTGTCGCTGCACCGAAAGCAGAGAAAAAAGCGAAGAAATCCGCGTAATTCTCACTGAGCAGTCATAATGTAAAAGCGGCCTCTGATGAGGCCGCTTTTTTTGTGTCCAGAATCTGTTTCTTCTTTCAGCCCGCTGTCGGGTCTGTAAACGCTTCAGCCCAGCGCAAACCGTTTATCTGCAAAAAAGGGTTTAGTCGTGGCGATGGCGTTCTTGTATGGCCGTCAGAGAGCCCTCGTCCAGCGCTTCCTTATAATGCTTACGACAGACCGAGACATAGCGCTCGTTGCCGCCAATGACCACCTGTTCGCCTTCATTATAAGGCCTGCCCGCCTGATCAAGACGCAGCACCATACTCGCTTTGCGCCCACAGAAGCAGATCGTTTTTAATTCCACCAGCTTATCTGACCACGCCAACAGGTATTGGCTACCCACAAACAATTCGCCACGAAAATCCGTACGTAATCCGTAACACAACACCGGAATATCCAGTTGATCAACCACTTCCGATAATTCATAAACCTGCTGGCGAGTTAAAAACTGACATTCATCCACCAGCACGCAGTGAATAGATTGTTGCGCATTATCGGCTGCAATCTCTTCATACAACGATGAATTCTGGTTAAACAATTTGGCGGGAGAGGACAACCCGATACGCGAACTCACTTTTCCCGCGCCATAGCGATCGTCTATTTCTGCGGTATATACGACAGTACGCATCCCGCGTTCCTGGTAATTGTATGAAGATTGCAGTAAGGCAGTCGACTTACCTGCATTCATTGCTGAATAGTAGAAATATAGCTGTGCCATCGGCCACAGACCCTCACCAAAGTGAAATAAAGACGGGCGCAGTGTAGCATAATTTCAATCGCTATCGGTGTCAGGTTCTGCCCTCATCTGCTATATCTTCCATCACCCGCTCGCGGTGTACGAAAAATCTGTAGGTGCAAATGTACGGAAAATACGAATTAACAATTGAACAAACAATGCGCGATAGATCCCATTCTTGTCGTAATGTGCTTTAGATATTCATCAACACTGCTTATCAACGCCGCCCTAATGGAAACCCTGAACTTATTGTTACTGTTCTACATAACTGTTGCGAAGTAATAGACTGCGCCCATCAACAAAACTAATATAAAAGGTTGAAATCACTACATTGCGCGGCTATTTCATCATGTGAAAATGTGACCTGAATCCAGATGTTTTCTGGCGAAAAAAGGAGTAACCGCTCAGCCAATAAGCCCTTTTTTTGTGCGTTCCTTCAAGAAAAATTTAAGTTCGGATATTTATTGCAGGCAAAAAATAAAGGGCAATTTTGAATTCCTTACATTCCTGGCTATTGCACATCTGAATTTAACGCTCTATTATTAGCTCAACAAACCACCCCAATATAAGTTTGAGATTACTACAATGAGCGAAGCACTTAAAATTCTGAACAACATCCGTACTCTTCGTGCGCAGGCAAGAGAATGTACCCTTGAGACGCTGGAAGAAATGCTGGAGAAATTAGAAGTTGTTGTTAACGAACGTCGTGAAGAAGAAAGCGCGGCAGCCGCTGAAGTTGAAGAGCGTACTCGTAAACTGCAACAATATCGTGAAATGCTGATTGCTGACGGTATTGATCCGAATGAACTGCTGAATAGCATGGCTGCTGTTAAATCCGGCACCAAAGCTAAACGTGCAGCGCGTCCGGCTAAATATAGCTACGTTGATGAAAACGGCGAAACCAAAACCTGGACGGGTCAGGGTCGTACTCCGGCAGTGATCAAGAAAGCAATGGAAGAGCAAGGTAAGCAACTGGACGATTTCCTGATTAAGGAATAATCCGTTATCTGCTTGCTTAAAATCCCGCACTCTGCGGGATTTTTTTATGTCCGTAATCTACCTTTTCACCGCAAAGTGTGGGTATAAAAAAAACGGCGCTGAATGTCAGCGCCGTCTCAGTTCGTTAATTATAACGTCTGGTTACTTTTTAATACCCATCTCTTCTTCGAGCCAGGCCTTAAATTCGCTACCAAGCGAATTATGTCGAATGCCATATTCCACAAATGCCTGCATATATCCTAATTTATTGCCGCAGTCGTGGCTCTTCCCTTTCATATGGTAGGCTTCGACAGTCTCTTTTTCGATCAACATGTCGATAGCGTCAGTCAACTGAATTTCATCGCCCGCTCCCGGAGGGGTTTTCGCCAGCAGAGGCCAGATGTCCGCACTCAGTACATAACGGCCAACAATTGCCAGGTTTGACGGTGCGACATCCGCTTTCGGTTTCTCAACTACGCCTACCATTGGAACGCTTTCGCCCGGTGACAACGGTACGCCTTTACAGTCAACCACACCATAAGCGGTAACATCGGCGACCGGCTCCACCATAATCTGGCTATTTCCGGTTTCATCAAAACGACGGATCATTTCAGCCAGATTATCCTGGGATAAATCGGACTCATACTCATCAAGAATAACGTCAGGCAAAATAACCGCGACAGGTTCATTACCCACGACCGGATGGGCGCACAATACGGCATGGCCCAGGCCTTTTGCCAGCCCCTGACGAACCTGCATTATCGTGACATGTGGTGGGCAAATAGACTGGACTTCTTCGAGTAACTGGCGCTTAACGCGTTTTTCCAGCATCGCTTCAAGTTCAAAACTGGTATCGAAGTGGTTTTCGATCGAATTTTTCGAGGAGTGCGTCACCAGCACAATTTCAGTGATGCCCGCCGCAATACACTCATTTACGACATACTGAATTAATGGCTTATCAACCAGCGGCAACATCTCTTTCGGGATCGCTTTCGTCGCCGGTAACATCCTGGTTCCTAATCCCGCTACCGGGATAACGGCTTTTTTTGACTTTCGTGTTAATGGCAGCCATTTAAATTCTCCTGGACTGTTCATGTATTGAACGTGTTCATCAATCTGTATCGCATCGAGTATATCAGGACTGACACAAGCCTTAGGTCCGAAAAGGATGCGCGTTCGTATAATTAAGATAAATACGTATAAAACTGGCGCAGATAGTAACACCCGCTGAGAAAGGCAGATACGGCAATTTGCATCCGCCTTCTCGATTGTTCATTCTGCAGACAACATAAGACGCAGCCTACCTCCTGCCCCCCAAATTTGGCACTGCCAGGCCTCGCAGCGTTGACTAATTTGGTTGAGGTAGGTATTCCCCAGCGTTCCCAGTGGAACGCCGTTACTGATTTGCACATTATGCGAACCGGTATTTAATGTCGCATTGAGTCCGGCTGAAACCAGAATCAGATTTTTAAGCTGACTATGATAATAGCCAACTAATAGCGGAAACTGTCCGGGTAAATTCGCCTGACGGAGCAGTTGGTTGACCTGCTTCAATAATGCTCCAAGTTCCGGCAGACGCTGATTCTGATGCACGAGTTGATCCTGCAACAAACCATTAAATAACGCCCGCAGGAGTAACGCCGCCAGCACACCGTTGTCGCCAGCACGGGTAACATCCAGGCAATAAAATGCGAGATCATTCTCCGAAAGCGGCGCAATATCCAGAACCAGTCCGGGCTTATCTGCCGAAACCAGTTGTCGATAGTTGACCCGACAATGCGAAATAACCTGTTGCACCGGAGGCTGAAGTTCCTGAAGCAATTTTGCAGCGGCAGCAGGATTATCCACCATCGCATCCCAGTCACGAAAAAGACGCTCTTCTTCTTCAACCCGGGAATTAAACATATTTGGATACAGACAGGCAAACACGGTTTCCCGCAGCCGGGTCAGGTCTTTTACCGGCTTCAGCAGGACGTCATTCACGCCGAGACGTAAGGCTTTGGCGATATCTGCCATATTTTCTGTCGCCGAGATCACCAGAATCGGCGTCTGGTCACCGCGGTTACGCAAATGTTCCACCAGACTAAGGCCATTCATTCTCGGCATGGCGAGATCGCAAATCATGAGATCAGGTGTGAAATCGGCTAAACGGTCCAGAGCCTCAATCCCATCGCTCGCCAGTACCGTTGTCGCTCCCAAAGAGGAAAACCACGAATCCAGAAGCGAGCGAAAAACTGGCTCGTCTTCAACGATTAGAATCTGTTTTCCGACCAATGGCTGCGTCATGTTCTCTCCCCTGACTGGCTTTACTCAATAGTGGCATGCTATTGCCACACACGCCTGTCAGAATATGCTTAAGTGTAGTTAAAAATGGTGCGTCAAACGCCGGCTCGCACCAGAGGTAAAAGTTCGTCCATCTTTTTCTCAACCGCTAGCCGCCCTGCTTCTATGGCAGAACTGGCACGATGAAAATCCAGGGTGGAGATTTGTGGACAGAACGGTTGGATTAATATGTCCGGCGGGTCGCCCGCCATGCGATTACGCTTCAGGCGATTTTCCAGCACCTGAATCGACGTGGTCATGATTTCCATCGCGGTGGGCGCCGTCACCACGCGACGTGCGGTAATATTGCCCAGCCGTTCTTTCAGGCGCGCATGCCAGGGAAGCCCTTCATCGCTCCCCTCCGGAGCATCATCACTGACGTTCAATGACAGCAGATCCTGCTGCATCAAATGTGCGTCGTGTTGCAGATCGACAGCAATCACAATATCCGCACCCAGCGCGCGGGTCAGTGAGATGGGAACCGGATTAACGACGCCGCCGTCCACCAGCCAATAGCCATTGTGGGCGACGGGCGACATCAGGCCGGGAATACTGCAGGAGGCACGAACGGCGAGATGGAGATCGCCTTCCGTAAACCATAATTCGCGCCCGGTACTGAGATTGGTCGCCACCGTTGCAAAACGACGGCTACACTGCTCAATTTCAGCGACTGGCATAACGTTGCGGTATTGATTAAAGACGCGTTCGCCGCGCAGCAGTCCCCCCCCCTTCGCCAGGACACGTCCATCAGACGCAGGACATCCCAATAGCTGAACGAGCAGACCCACTCTTCTAACGCGGGCAATTTATTGCAGGCGTAGGCGGCACCGACCAGCGAACCGATGGAACACCCTGCGACGATATCAATATCAATGCCCATGTGTTTGAGGGCTTTGATGACACCAATATGCGACCAGCCTCGCGCTGCACCAGAACCTAGCGCCAGACCTATTTTCATTTTTCTCATGTGACCGACAGACTTCCCCTGGCTTACGGGCGTAGCAACATCTCCAACGCTCAGTTAACATAGCGCTACTCAGGCTTTTTTTATCCGCCTTTTTTTTATCAGGGAGTTTTTTTGTGTCTCAGCTTTGTCCCTGTGGTAGCGCTGTCGAGTATAGCCTATGTTGCCACCGATATCTGTCTGGTGAGCAAGTTGCACCCGATCCATCGCACCTCATGCGTTCGCGCTACTGCGCTTTTGTGATGAAAGACGCAGATTATTTGATACGGACCTGGCATCCATCCTGTCACGCAGCCAGCTTCCGGGATGAGATCGGTGCCGGATTTGCCACCACTGAATGGCTGGGGTTGACCGTTTTCGAACACACCGTGTCTGAGAAAGACAACACCGGTTACGTCAGTTTTGTCGCCCGTTTTCGCGAACACGACAAACCGGGGGGCAATCATTGAACGTTCTCGTTTTTTAAAAGAAAACGGTCAGTGGTACTATATCGACGGCACACGCCCGCAATTCGGACGCAACGACCCCTGCCCTTGTGGCTCAGGTAAAAAAATTTAAAAAATGCTGCGGCTAGTCAACTGCCCGACAGTATTCACTCAGCAAACATCATCAACAGGATTACCGCTGCAATGCATTCTTTACAACGAAAAGTGCTTCGTACCATCTGCCCTGACCAGAAAGGGCTCATCGCGCGTATTACGAATATTTGCTACAAACATGAACTGAATATCGTGCAGAACAATGAGTTTGTAGACCACCGCACCGGGCGTTTTTTCATGCGCACCGAGCTGGAAGGGATTTTCAACGACGCCACGCTGCTGGCCGATCTGGACAGCGCCTTGCCCGAAGGCTCTGTTCGTGAGTTGAATCCTGCCGGACGTCGTCGCGTGGTGATTCTGGTCACCAAAGAAGCGCATTGTCTGGGCGATCTGTTAATGAAAGCCAACTATGGCGGTCTCGATGTGGATATCGCGGCCGTGATTGGTAATCACGAAACGCTGCGTTCGCTGGTTGAGCGCTTTGAAATTCCTTTCGAACTGGTCAGTCATGAAGGGTTAACCCGCGAAGAGCACGATCAGAAAATGGCTGACGCGATTGACGCGCACCAACCGGATTACGTGGTGCTGGCAAAATACATGCGTGTGCTGACGCCGGAATTTGTGGCGCGCTTCCCGAACCAGATTATTAATATTCACCACTCGTTCCTGCCAGCGTTCATTGGCGCGCGGCCTTACCATCAGGCTTATGAGCGCGGGGTGAAAATCATCGGCGCGACGGCGCATTATGTGAATGACAATCTGGACGAAGGTCCGATCATCATGCAGGACGTCATCCATGTGGATCACACCTACACGGCGGAAGACATGATGCGCGCGGGTCGTGACGTCGAAAAAAACGTTCTGAGCCGCGCGTTGTATCAGGTACTTGCCCAGCGCGTGTTTGTGTACGGCAACCGGACGATTATTCTTTAATCGACTGAGAAATGAATTGGTTACCTTTACGGCTTAGCGGGTAAAAATCAGGCAACCAGTTTATTTTTCTCACCGGAATGCTTTACAGGGGCGCGTCATTTGATATGATGCGCCCCGCTTCCCGAAACGGAAGCAGGCCAGTAAAACGCATTACCCCGTGGTGGGGTTCCCGAGCGATCATAAGGGAGCTGACTGCAAATCTGCCGTCATCGACTTCGAAGGTTCGACTCGAGCGATAGTGAGAGAACGTTGCCAACGGCAACGGCCCGAACGGTGAGGAGCTTTAGCTCCGAATAATCCTTCACTGTTATCGAATGCACGCAATATCTTTATCCCGTGGTGGGGTTCCCGAGCGGCCAAAGGGAGCAGACTGTAAATCTGCCGTCATCGACTTCGAAGGTTCGAATCCTTCCCCCCACCACCATTATTCACTACAGTGATGTAGTTAACTCGATGAGCAATCCAGAAGTTTGTGCTTGTCGGGGAAGGTTAAGAACCTTCGATTAAGGTTCGACTCGAGCGAAAGCGAGAGAACGTTGCCAACGGCAACGGCCCGAAGGGTGAGGAGCGAAGCGACGAATAATCCTTCCCCCCACCACCATTCACACTGTACGTTCTGACAATATGTTTACCCCTGGTGGGGTTCCCGAGCGGCCAAAGGGAGCAGACTGTAAATCTGCCGTCATCGACTTCGAAGGTTCGAATCCTTCCCCCCACCACCATCACTTCCCTGTTACACCTTTGCCAAATCAATCGACGTTTCCCTATATTCTGCCCATGCGGGGAAGGATGAGAAGCTTCGATTAAGGTTCGACTCGAGCGAAAGCGAGAGAACGTTGCCGCAGGCAACGACCCGAAGGGCGAGGCGCAACGCACCGGGTAATCCTTCCCCCCACCACCATCACTTCCCTGTTACACCTTTGCCAAATCAATCGACGTAGCCCTATATTCTGCCCATGCGGGGAAGGATGAGAAGCTTCGATTAAGGTTCGATTCGAGCGCAGCGAGAAAGCGTTGCCGCAGGCAACGACCCGAAGGGCGAGGCGCAACGCACCGGGTAATCCTTCCCCCCAACACGATCATCTCTTTTCAACAGCCCTTGCCCTGTTTCATCGCCTGATGACGCTTCGCTTATCAGGCCTACAAAGACGTGATTCACGCCAGGCCGGATAAAGCAACGCCGCCATCCGGCATCAACAAAAAAACCCTGCGACGCAGGGTTTGACAAGGATAACGTCAGACGCAATCAGTGACGGGCGCGAACAATCTGGTATTTGCGCGTCAGATACTCCACGGGTGCGCTCCAGATGTGCACCAGACGGGAGAACGGGAACAGCAGGAACAACGTCATCCCCAGCACCAGGTGCAGACGAAAGATAAACGCCACCCCCCTCCAGATGCGCTGATGCCCCTCCATGGAACGTCACCACAGACTGCGCCCATCCCACCAGCTTCATCATTTCGCTGCCGTCCATATGCTGGGCGGAGAACGGAATAGTCGACAGCCCCAGCGCACACTGGATCACCAGCAGCGAGAGAATCAGGATGTCAGCCCCGGTGGTGGTCGCCCGCACGCGTGGGCTAAACAGACGACGCTTGAGCAACAGCACGCCGCCCACGAGACACATCATGCCCGCCGCGCCGCCGCCAATCATTGCCATCTTCTGTTTCACTTCAACAGGCAGCCACGCTTCATACATCCAGTGCGGCGTCAGCATACCGAGAAAGTGACCGGCGAAGATCCCCAGAATCCCAAAGTGGAACAGGTTTGAGGCCATGTTCATCCCCTTGCGATCCAGCATCTGGCTGGACGCGGCACGCCAGGTGTACTGACCATAGTCATAACGCAGCCAGCTCCCGATCAGAAACACGGACCCGGCGATGTACGGATAGATGTCAAAGAAGAACATATTCAGGAAGTGCATTATTGCTGTCCTCCGGTGGTGATATTCAGATATTGCGGCGCAACGGCTCCGGCAAAACGACGTTGGTGAGCAACGATTTCAGATTCACCGCAGCCCTGATCGGCAAAGAATTTCACCTGCTCTTCTTCCCAGACCGCATCAAGCGCTTGCGGCGTATCGTCGCGAACTTCATCGGCAATTTTTTCGGCAACTTTGTCACTGTCGATCGCCGCATTTGCCAGCTTCAGCAGCAGATCGAACAGCACCGCATAGCGGCTTTCACGCTGCTGCAGACGCGCACTCAGTAGCGCCAGAATCGGCGCGATGTCCTGCAACCCGCCTAGCGCCTCGCGCTTCGGCAACTGCGCCAGGTATTCCAGGTACAGCGGCAGATGGTCCGGCAATTCACGACTGTCGAGCTGTAAACCGTGCTGCTCGTACTGCGCCATCAGGTCAACCATCGCCTGGCCGCGATCGCGGGACTCACCGTGGACGTGCTCAAACAGCAGCAGTGAGGTCGCCCGCCCGCGGTCAAACAGTTCGCTGTAGTTGGCCTGCACGTCCAGCATCTCCTGCGCGGTTAAATCCCGCAGGAAAACGCTGAGCGTATGCGCATCCTCTTTATCAAGATTTTCAGATGACGCGAGTGCCTCGTACAGTTCCTGTTGATGCTGCCATAGGGCAGCATCCGGGTACTCGAGCAGACGCGAAACAATGACGAGTTCAATCATTGGTGCGGCTCCGTTTTGCTGGTCACATCGATGGCGTCAATGCGGCGACTGTTGAACAGGTTAAATTTGGTGTCTGAACCGTGGCACCCGTCGCCGAAGGTAAAGCCACAGCCGCTTTTCTCCGGGAAGGCGTCACGCGCCAGTTCGCGATGGCTGCTCGGTACCACAAAGCGATCTTCGTAGTTAGCAATTGCCAGGTAGCGATACATCTCCTGTGCCTGCGCTTCGCTTAAGCCAACTTCTTCCAGCGCGCGGGTATCCACTTTACCGTCAACGGTTTCCGCACGTTTATAGTGACGCATCGCCAGCATCCGTTTCAGCGCCAGCAGCACCGGTTGGGTATCGCCTGCGGTCAGTAAGTTAGCAAGGTACTGAACCGGAATACGCAGGCTGTCAACGTCCGGCAGAATGCCGTTGCTACCCAACTCACCCGCATCCGCCGCCGACTGAATCGGTGACAGCGGCGGCACATACCACACCATCGGCAGCGTTCGATACTCCGGATGCAGCGGCAGCGCCAGCTTCCAGTCCATCGCCATTTTGTAAACCGGCGACTGCTGAGCCGCATCTATCACGCTCAGCGGAATACCGTCTTTCAGCGCCTGTTCAATGACAGCCGGGTCGTTCGGATCGAGGAACACATCCAGTTGACGCTGGTAAAGATCTTTCTCGTGTTCGGTGCTCGCCGCGCTCTCAATCGCATCCGCGTCATACAGCAGCACGCCGAGATAACGAATACGCCCCACGCAGGTTTCAGAACACACGGTCGGTTGACCGGCTTCGATACGCGGATAGCAGAAAATGCACTTCTCGGACTTGCCGCTCTTCCAGTTGAAGTAGATTTTTTTGTACGGGCAGCCGGTGATGCACATCCGCCAGCCACGGCACTTATCCTGGTCGATCAGTACGATGCCGTCTTCTTCACGCTTGTAGATGGCGCCGCTCGGGCAAGTCGCCACGCACGCCGGGTTGAGACAGTGCTCGCACAGGCGCGGCAGATACATCATGAAGGTGTTTTCGAACTGGCCGTACATCGCCTTCTGCATGTTTTCGAAGTTCTGGTCTTTGGCGCGTTTTTCAAATTCGCCACCCAGAATTTCTTCCCAGTTCGGACCGCTGGTGATTTTGTCCATCCGCTTGCCGGTAATCAGCGAGCGTGGACGGGCAATCGGCTGGTGTTTGCTTTCCGGCGCGTTGTGCAGGTTCTGGTAGTCGTAGTCAAACGGCTCGTAATAGTCGTCAATCCCCGGCAGATGCGGGTTGGCGAAAATTTTACCGAGCAGCATCGCACGGTTCCCCATACGCGGCTGCAGCTTGCCGTTGATTTTACGGATCCAGCCGCCCTTCCATTTCTCCTGGTTTTCCCAGTCGTTCGGGAAACCAACGCCGGGCTTGCTTTCCACGTTGTTGAACCAGGCGTATTCCATCCCTTCGCGGCTGGTCCAGACATTTTTACAGGTTACAGAACAGGTGTGGCAGCCGATGCACTTATCGAGATTCAGCACCATACCGACTTGTGAACGAATTTTCATTTTACGCTCTCCTGTACCTGGTCATTGCCTTCGCCATCCAGCCAGTTAATGTTCTTCATCTTACGAACCACCACAAATTCATCACGGTTTGAACCGACGGTACCGTAGTAGTTAAAGCCGTAGGCCAGTTGCGCATAGCCGCCTATCATGTGGGTTGGCTTCGGCGTAATGCGGGTCACGGAGTTGTGGATCCCGCCGCGCTGCTCAGTAATTTCGGAACCCGGCAGGTTCACGATACGTTCCTGCGCGTGGTACATCATGGTCATTCCGGCCGGTACACGCTGACTCACTACTGCACGCGCCGTCAGCGCGCCGTTGCTGTTGAACACTTCGATCCAGTCGTTATCTTCAATGCCCAGATCTTTGGCATCGGTTTCACTCATCCAGACAATCGGGCCGCCGCGCGACAGGGTCAGCATCAGCAGATTGTCGCTGTAGGTGGAGTGGATACCCCATTTCTGGTGCGGCGTCAGGAAGTTGAGCGCTTTTTCCGGATTACCGTTGGATTTCTCGCCCATCACCGATTTCACCGAACGGGTGTCGATTGGCGGACGGTAGACCAGCAGGCTTTCACCGAAGTCGCGCATCCACTGGTGATCCTGATAGAGCGACTGACGCCCGGTCAGCGTGCGCCACGGGATCAGCTCATGTACGTTGGTATAACCGGCGTTGTAAGAGACGTGTTCGTCTTCCAGACCAGACCACGTCGGGCTGGAGATAATCTTGCGCGGCTGCGCCTGGATATCGCGGAAGCGGATTTTTTCCTCTTCTTTGTTCATCGCCAGATGCGTATGGTCGCGTCCGGTAAACTCGCTGAGCGCCGCCCAGGCTTTCACCGCCACGTGGCCATTGGTTTCCGGCGCCAGGGTCAGGATCATCTCTGCCGCGTCAATCGCCGTGTTGAGCATCGGCTGACCTTTCGCCGGGCCGTCCGCTTTGGTGTAGTTAAGCTTCCGCAGCAGGTCCATTTCGCTCTGGGTATTCCAGGCGATCCCCTTACCGCCGTTACCGATTTTCTCCATCAGCGGGCCGATTGAGGTAAACCGCTCATACGTCGCAGGATAATCGCGTTCAACGGTCATAATGTGCGGCGCGGTGACGCCCGGAATCAGGTCACATTCGCCTTTTTTCCAGTCCTTCACGTCCAGCGGCTGCGCCAGTTCGGCGGCGGAGTCGTGCTGAATCGGCAGCGTGACCACGTCCGTCTCTTTCCCGAGGTGCCCCACGCAGACTTCTGAAAATTTCTTCGCGATAGCCTTGTAGATTTCCCAGTCGCTTTTCGATTCCCAGGCCGGGTCAACGGCGGCGGACAGCGGATGAATAAACGGATGCATATCCGAGGTATTCATGTCATCTTTTTCATACCAGGTCGCCGTCGGCAGCACGATATCGGAGTACAGGCAGGTACTCGACAGACGGAAGTCCAGCGTCACGACCAGATCCAGCTTGCCGTCGAGACCGTTGTCATGCCATTCCACTTCTTCTGGCTTCACGCCGCCCTGCTGGCCCAGATCTTTCCCCTGGATCCCGTGTTCAGTCCCCAGCAGGTATTTGAGCATGTATTCATGCCCCTTACCGGATGAGCCCAGCAGGTTGGAGCGCCAGATGAACAGGTTACGCGGATGGTTTTTCCCGTTTTCCGGCTGCTCTGCCGCAAAGCGAAGCGAACCCTCTTTCAGTGACTTAACGGTGTAATCCACTGGTGTCATTCCCGCTTTTTTCGCCTCTTCTGCGATGGTCAGCGGGTTAGTGCCTAACTGTGGCGCGGACGGCAGCCAGCCCATACGTTCAGCGCGCACGTTGAAGTCAATCAGGTGACCGCTGTAGCGGGATTTATCCGCCAGCGGTGACAGCAGTTCCTGCGCGGTCACCGTCTCATAACGCCACTGACTGGAGTGGTTATAGAAATATGAGGTGCTGTTCATGTGACGCGCCGGACGCTGCCAGTCAAGGGCAAATGCCAGCGGCTGCCAGCCGGTCTGCGGACGCAGTTTTTCCTGGCCGACATAGTGGGCCCAGCCGCCGCCGCTCTGGCCAATACAGCCACAGAACACCAGCATATTGATCAGACCGCGATAGTTCATATCAAGGTGATACCAGTGGTTCAGACCGGCACCGACGATGATCATTGAACGGCCGTGCGTCTTATCGGCGTTGTCGGCAAACTCACGCGCGATGCGGGTGATTTGTGCACGCGGCACGCCAGTAATCTGTTCTGCCCACGCCGGGGTATACGCTTTGATGTCATCATAACTGGTGGCGCAGTTGGCATCGTTCAGACCGCGTTCCAGACCGTAGTTGGCCATCGTCAGGTCGTAAACGGTGGTGACCAGCACAGACGTGCCATCTGCCAGTTGCAGACGCTTAGCCGGCAGTTTGTGCAGCAGTACGTTTTCAAGCTCTACTTTATTGAAGTGTTCAGTGCCTTCACCACCGAAGTACGGGAAGCCAACTTCTGCAATCTCGTCCTGACTGCCTAACAGACTCAGCTGCAGTTCAGTCTCTTCGCCGGTCGTACCGTCGCGCTGCTCGAGGTTCCATTTGCCTTTCTCGCCCCAGCGGAAACCGATAGAGCCGTTCGGCGCCACCATGTCACCATTGCTGTTAATGGCAACGGTTTTCCATTGCGGGTTATTTTCCTGACCCAGTGAATCCACAAGGTCAGCAGCTCGCAGCATACGGCCCGCGGCATAATAACCGTCGCGTGCTTCCAGCATGACCAGCATTGGCATGTCGGTATAGCGGCGCACGTAGTCGGTAAAGTACTGACTCGGATTGTCGAGGTGGAACTCGCGCAGCATCACATGGCCCATCGCCAGCGCCATCGCCGCATCGGTGCCCTGCTTCGGCGCCAGCCAGAGATCGCACAGCTTGGCGATTTCGGCGTAGTCCGGCGTCACAGCGACGGTTTTGGTGCCTTTGTACCGCACTTCGGTAAAGAAGTGAGCATCCGGTGTACGGGTCTGCGGAACGTTAGAACCCCAGGCGATAATGTAGCTGGAGTTGTACCAGTCAGCGGATTCCGGCACGTCGGTCTGCTCACCCCAGGTCTGTGGAGATGCCGGTGGCAGGTCGCAATACCAGTCGTAGAAGCTCAGGCAGGTCCCGCCGATCAGCGAGAGATAGCGTGCACCAGAAGCATAGGAAACCATCGACATCGCCGGGATCGGCGAGAAGCCAGCCACGCGGTCCGGACCGTACGTTTTCACGGTATAGACGTTAGATGCGGCAATCAGTTCATTGACTTCCTGCCAGGAGGAACGGACGAATCCGCCGCGACCACGCGCTTGTTTGAAGCTTTTTGCCTTATCAGCGTCTTCGATGATAGAGGCCCAGGCGTCTACGGGATCGCTGTGCAGTTTCTTCGCTTCACGCCACATCTTCATCAGACGTTTGCGCATCAGCGGATATTTCAGTCGGTTGGCGCTGTAGAGATACCAGGAGTAGCTGGCCCCTCGCGGGCAGCCACGCGGCTCGTGATTTGGCATATCCGGACGGGTACGTGGATAATCGGTTTGCTGGGTTTCCCAGGTCACCAGACCGTTTTTAACGTAGATTTTCCAGCTACATGAGCCGGTGCAGTTAACCCCGTGGGTTGAGCGCACAACTTTATCGTGCTGCCAGCGCTGGCGATACCCGTCCTCCCAGTCCCGGTTGGTTTCGAGAAGCTGGCCGTGCCCATCGGCAAAGGTTTCGCCCTTCTGCTTGAAGTAGCGAAACCGGTCCAGGAATTTACTCATCGGTTCTCTCCTGTTGGAGCCTGACGGCTCTCTGATAAATCGACATTGCTTGATTGAGGCGAAGGTAACGCTCTGAAAGGACGTGGGAATTGATAACGATCAAGGCATGCAGGGATGAAAACGGGAGGAAATTTTTGACATACTCCTTTCGGGGGGATTTGAAATTTAATTGTATCCAACTGTTTTTAAAGATTATTTTTTCAATCACATTTTCCGTAAATGATAAATTCTTAACGAGTGGGTATTAAGGGGTATTCCCCTGGTTGACATCTTTTCGCAACGGACTGGCAGAACGGCGCAACAATAAAAACAAGAGTATGTTGTAACTAATGAGATGCTGAAAAAAGCGCGGTCTAACGCCGCGCAACGGATAATCAACAATGCTTTTTTTACTTTTTAGAATGCCGTCCGTATACCACCCAGGTGATAACCACGCAGGCAATATAGAAGATCAGGAAGACTTTCATCGCGTCAACCGGCGAACCAGTTAACGCAAGCGAAGTGCCGAATGCTTTCGGGATAAAGAAGCCGCCGATGGCGCCTATCGCCGAAATAAAGCCCAGCGCCGCTGCCGTGTCGGTCGCCGCTTCACGCATCGCTTTCTCTTCAGAGCCGCCTTCAGCTTTTACACGCTCCATCGTCAGCTTACGGAAGATAACGGAGATCATCTGGAAGGTAGAACCACTGCCCAGCCCGGCCGTCATAAAGAGTGCAAGGAAGACCACGAAGAAGGCGATGAAATTGCCGCCGGCACCATTGGTCGGTAAGGTCAGGAACAGCAGGCCGCTGAAAATCGCCATCAGCACAAAGTTCACCAGCGTGACGCGCGTCCCGCCTAAACGATCAGAGATCGCCCCACCTGCAGAACGCGCCAGCGCACCGACCAGGGGGCCAAAAAATGCATAATGCAGGATCTGAATCTCCGGAAACTGAGTCTTTGACAGCATCGCAAAACCTGCAGAAAACCCGATGAACGAGCCGAAGGTCGCCAGATAGAGCAGGCTCATGATCCACAGATGACCGCGCCTGAGAACCGGTAATTGCTCTTTCAGCGATGCTTTTGAGGTCGCCAGTTCGTTCATACCAAACCAGGCCGCCAGCGTGAAGAAGGCGAGGAACGGTACCCAGATCCAGGCGGCATTCGCCAGATACAGTTGCGAACCATCCGGTTGCTCAACGCCATGGCTGCCAAAGACAGCGAAGATTGACAGCGAGACCACCAGCGGCGCAACCAGTTGCATCACGCTGACGCCCATATTCCCCAGGCCACCATTCAGCCCCAGCGCACCGCCCTGTTTCTGCTTTGGAAAGAAGAAACTGATGTTCGCCATACTGGAGGCAAAGTTTGCGCCAGCAAAGCCGCACAGCAGTGAAATCACGATAAAGGTGCTGAACGGCGTGGCGGTATCCTGCACGGCAAATCCTAACCAGACGCACGGGATAATCAGGATGCCGGTGCTGAAAGCGGTCCAGCGGCGACCGCCAAAGACCGGAACCATAAAGGAGTAAGGCACACGTAATAACGCGCCGGAGACCGACGGTAACGCCGTCAGCATAAACAACTGCTCGGTGGTAAAGTTGAAGCCGACCTTCGGCAGATTCACCGCAACAGCACTGAACAACATCCAGACGCAAAACGCCAGCAGCAAGCAGGGGACGGAAATCCACAGGTTGCGGCTGGCGATACGTTGACCCCGCTGTGCCCAGAACGCCGGATCTTCCGGTCGCCATTCGGTGATTACAGCTCCAGATGCCCTTTCGGGGGGCGGATGAGTGACTCATAGACACCTCTGATACGCAATTCGATGCCTGCAACCTTAGGGTTTACAGCGCGAGGTAAGTTGATATAAATCAAAGGAAAAGGAGGCAATATCAGCGCAAAAAAATCATGATCACCCTAAGTGAGTAGAATAATTCGCCAAAAAATACGTGGTTTTTCACAGCACTGCTCGCCGCACTTTCCCCCTTCCCTGAATCCTCTGCGATCATGGCAATTAAGAGGTAACTCGTTTTAGGTATGGGTATACTCCAGGGGATGGTCGAGAATAACGCCACTGTCTGATTCTGCCCGGCACTCTCGTCATTCATCAAGGTTTCCCGATTTGCTCGCCGGGGACCTGAAAGAAGAAGGTTTTATGCTAAAACGTTGTCTTTCTCCACTCACGCTGGTTAACCAGGTGGCGCTCATTGTGATGCTCTCGACGGCCATTGGCGTAGCCGGTATGGCGGTCTCTGGCTGGCTGGTTCAGGGCGTACAGGGCAGCGCGCACGCCATCAATAAAGCGGGTTCGCTGCGGATGCAAAGCTACCGCCTGCTCGCCAGCGTGCCGTTAAGCGCTGAGGATCAGAAACTGCTTAATGAAATGGAGCAAACGGCGTTCAGCCCGGAACTGACCCGTGCCGCAGAACGCGACGGTCAGCAGGAGCAACTGCGCGCCCTTCAGGATTACTGGCACCGCGAACTCTCCCCCCGGCCTGCTACAGGCCAAAAGCAGAGAATCTGTCGCCGCCGACGTCAGCCAGTTTGTCACAAGCCTCGATCGGCTCGTCTCCGCGTTTGATCACACCACCGAAATGCGCATTGAACGTGTGGTGATGGTGCACCGGGTGATGGCGATTTTTATGGCGCTGCTGCTGGTGTTTACCATTATCTGGCTGCGTGCGCGTCTGCTTCAGCCGTGGAAACAACTGCTGTCGATGGCGCGGGCCATCAGCCAGCGCGACTTTACCCAGCGCGCGCAGATCGGCGGGCGTAATGAGATGGCGATGCTCGGCGACGCGCTAAATAACATGTCCGACGAACTGGCGGAAAGCTATTCAGTGCTTGAACAGCGCGTCAGAGAAAAAACGGCCGGGCTGGAGCAGAAAAACCAGATCCTCTCTTTTCTCTGGCAGGCGAATCGTCGCCTGCATTCGCCGGTTCCGCTTTGCGAACGTCTCTCCCCGGTGCTGAACGGTCTGCAAAATCTGACCCAAATGCATGACATCGAACTGCGGGTTTATGACCAGGAAGATGAAGAGAACCATCAGGAATTCACCTGCCAGTCCGATCTCAGTTGTGATGATAAAGGGTGTCACCTCTGCCCGCGCGAAGTGCTACCGACCACGGAAGGCGGAATGACGCTGAAATGGCGCTTAACGGACACCCATACCCAGTACGGCATTTTGCTGGCAACTCTGCCGCAGGGACGTCACCTGAGTCACGATCAGCAGCAACTGGTGGATACCGTCGTGGAACAGCTCACCGCCACGCTGGCGCTGGATCGCAATCAGGAACGCCAGCAGCAGTTGATTGTCATGGAAGAGCGTGCCACCATCGCACGCGAACTTCATGATTCTATTGCACAATCGCTGTCCTGTATGAAGATGCAGATCAGTTGCCTGCAAATGCAGGGAGACGCATTGCCGGACAGCAGCCGTGATTTGCTGAGCCAGATCCGCAACGAACTGAACGCCTCATGGGCGCAACTGCGCGAACTGTTGACGACGTTCCGCTTACGGCTGACCGAACCCGGTCTGCGCCCGGCGCTGGAAGCCAGTTGCCAGGAATACAGCACCCGTTTTGGTTTTACGGTGAAACTGGATTACCAGCTACCACCACGTCTGGTGCCTTCGAATCAGGCGATTCACCTGCTGCAAATTGCCCGCGAAGCCTTAAGCAATGCGCTAAAACACGCTCACGCTGATGAGGTCGTGGTTACCGTAGCGCTGAAAGGCAAGCAGGTTAAATTGACTGTACAAGACAATGGCTGCGGCGTTCCTGAGAACGCCGAACGCAGTAACCACTATGGCATGATCATTATGCGCGACCGGGCACAGAGCCTGCGTGGAGACTGCCAGGTACGCCGCCGCGAGACGGGAGGCACTGAAGTCGCTGTCACCTTTATTCCCGAAACATACTTCACAGAAGTTCAAGGAGATACCCATGAATAATCAGGAACCGGCAACTATCCTGCTCATCGACGATCATCCGATGCTGCGGACCGGCGTCAAACAGCTTGTCAGCATGGCGCCGGATATTACCGTAGTCGGTGAGGCCAGCAACGGCGAACAGGGTATCGAACTGGCCGAATCGCTTGACCCGGATCTGATCCTGCTTGACCTGAACATGCCGGGGATGAACGGGCTGGAAACCCTCGACAAACTGCGTGAAAAGGCTCTTTCCGGGCGTATCGTGGTGTTCAGCGTATCGAATCATGAAGAAGATGTGGTGACGGCGCTCAAGCGCGGCGCTGATGGTTATCTGCTAAAGGATATGGAACCGGAAGATCTGCTTAAGTCATTACAGCAGGCTGCCGCCGGAGAGATGGTGTTAAGCGAAGCGTTAACCCCCGTGCTGGCTGCCAGCCTGCGCGCCAACCGCGCCACTTCCGATCGCGATGTCACGCAATTGACCCCGCGCGAGCGCGACATTCTCAAGCTTATCGCTCAGGGTTTGCCGAACAAGATGATTGCCCGTCGCCTGGATATCACCGAGAGTACGGTAAAAGTCCACGTGAAGCATATGCTGAAGAAAATGAAGCTGAAGTCACGCGTTGAAGCGGCTGTGTGGGTGCATCAGGAACGCATCTTCTGATCACTCCTCCGGCAGCAACCTCCAGCGCGGGTCGTCTTCTGGCATCGCCATAAACGGTTCAGTCAGCACGAGCGTGATCTCATTGGAAGAGACACGCTGCCCTTTCTCATCTTCGACCACGACCGACAGTCGCCAGCGGTTGCTCGCCCCTTCACTGCTGTCCCAGGCGGGCATAATCACCGTCCAGCCTTCGACGCTTTCCGCATTAGCCCCTGCCGTCAGACTCAGCGCCTGCGTGTCCCCCCTGCCAGGTAATATGGCGAATGCCATGCAGACTGCGTACCTGTAGTTTTAACGGCACCGTTTCGCCCGAGTGCAGATCCCACGGTGGCGTCGCCAGAAATACGCTCAGCGTTTTGCGCTGGCGGTATTCCATCGTCGGCAGGTTATTGCGCTGTGGTTGATCATAGCGGCTTCCGCGCAGCGACTGACTCTCTGCCACTTCGCTGGCGGCCAGCTGTTTTTTCAACGGCACGCCGAAGCGGTAGTTCAGGTTCAGTCCAAGGTTGTTCTGGCTGAGCCCGCTCTCCCCCTGTTTGTGCTGGGCGGTTACTGTCACCAGCGGAACCGGGGTGTAATTCAGCCCCAGCTTCACCGCCACTGGATTGTGATAGCCCGTCCCGGAATCAAACAGATCCACGCTGTCGCCAAAATATTGTTCCACACTGACGCTGGTATTGAGATATTCGTAGAAGGGCATGCGCATTTGCGCCGTGACGTCGTAACCGCGCGCCATGCGTTGCTCCAGCGTCGGCGTATGGGCGCGCCACGAGGCAAACGGCTGGTAATAATTGGCCGACAGCCGCAGGTATTCCCCCCCACGCTTCAGCGCCCAGTCCGCCACGCTGAAGGTTTTCATCCAACAGATTATCGTAGAAGGTGTTATAGCCGAGCAACCAGCCGTCGCGCACCCAGCGCTGGCCGATACCCACATTACTCACCAGCCCGTCATCCTGCTGAGTAAGACCCAGTTGACTCCAGGTGAGGTAGCGCGAGTTATCCTGCAAGGGGACAAACCAGCTTCCGCGACTGCCGTTGAAATTGCCTTCGCTATCGACCTGAACATTCACGCTGGCCTTGCCCCAGGGCGACAGCCAGGACTCCAGGTGCTCATTCACCTGCTCGCTGACGGCGTCGCGAACCTGACCAAAAGCAAACTGTTTTGCCTGCTCGCCGGTGTCCAGTCCGTTGTCGTTCATGCTTGCCTCGCCAAAGGCTTTCACCATCTCGGCGAAATGTTTTTCACCTTCATGCGATTCGGGAGCCATACCCAGATCGGGCAATCCGTCCTGGTTATTATCAAAGGGATTTTCGGCCTGTTGCATAAAAGAAGATTGTGCACTGGCCGTACCGCCTGCCAGCAGCAAGAGTATCCAGAAAGGGAGGAAATGCGATACAAAACGGCTCAAATCGACGATGGCTTTTAGGGAGATCAATTAACTAACACGCTTAAAGCTTACCTGACTCAGCGTCATTTTGCAGGCTTTCTCACGCTTTCAGGAATATCCTTATGCCTGCCAGGCATGCCTTTTTCGCCACTCTTCCATTGGTAACACCCCGCTTGCGCGGTAACATAACGTGCTGACAAATCAAACCTCCCCCCGCTAACAGGAGTTAACATGCAAAAGATTGTGATCATTGCCAACGGTGCGGCATACGGTAGCGAATCGTTATTCAACAGTCTGCGACTGGCGATCGCGTTACGTGAACAGGCGGGCGATCTTGACCTTCGTCTGTTCCTGATGTCGGATGCCGTCACGGCGGGATTACGCGGTCAGAAGCCCGCAGAAGGCTACAATATCCAGCAGATGCTGGAGATCCTGACCGCTCAGAATGTGCCGGTCAAACTGTGCAAAACCTGCACCGACGGACGCGGGATCACGACGCTGCCGCTGATTGATGGCGTGGAAGTCGGCACGCTGGTGGAGCTGGCGCAATGGACGCTGGCCGCCGATAAAGTGCTCACCTTCTAATCCCCCTTTTCAGGCGAGCTTGCTGAAACAGCCGGTTATTTCCGAATTTAATCTTATTGGGGCGTATCTTTACCCAAAGTAAGTGCGCCCGATCACGCTTTTCGCCGGGATTTTGTCACTATTGTTTAATCGTTATGCCATTTTTTGATCAAAATCAGCATCCGAAGCCTAACTCTTTGGTGTTATGCCTCATGGGTAAAATGTGAACAACATCACGCAGCACTTCCGAAAGGAAGTACGTTGTTTTCAATACGGGGTGAGAAATGGCATTAGTAAAGGCAAGTTTAAAGTTATTTGGTGGGGATACCGTGGTCGTACGCTGTTCGGAGCGTTGCCACATCCATCTGATGAGCGAGAAAAATCACGTTAAAGACACGCAGACCGACATATTAAGCGTGCAGAACCGTGATAACGCATGGTTGACCGTGCCGTATACCGGCGTCTGGAACATCCTGATCGACAGCCACAGCCAGTCGCTTGAACATTCCATCAGTTATATCGCAGCCTGATACGTGAATTGCCCGGTAGCGCTTGCGCCTGCCGGGCCAACAGAAACCTCACGCGAAGCCCGGGCGCATAACCCCTTCTGGCAACGGTCCCTCTAACAAACCGCGTACATTGGTCACCAGGTCATTAAGACATTCATCCTGCATTCCCAGTTTCTGCAACTCCTGCTCGAGTGAAAACAGATACTGCGCGTTGGTGCCAAGTGGCCCACTGGCAGCAGCAATCAACGGGGCGATGATTTGCGCGCGCGTGTCCGACTCATACAACGGATGGCGCGGGTCCATAATAAACACCAACGCATTCACCGTTCGACCATCGTCCAGCGCCAGCTGACACCATGTTGGCAGATAGCAGCCAGTGATCATTTCGCGCTTCCATAGCAGTGTTAACTCCTGCTCAAGCGTCGCATCCGGGAGACGATAGGCGACGCCGGTGGTGCGCCCGCCCTCTTTTAGTGCAAGCATACGACCCGGCTGACACGCGGTTCCGCGCCCTGCGGTAAGGCGCAGGCAAAATGCCCGATGCCATCCCACCAGCGTACCGGTACATGACTCTTCAAACTCTAACGCCGGGTTCCACATCAACGATCCATAACCGAAGATCCACACCGGTCCCTCATCCGGTCGGCAGGCCAGCGTCGCCGCAAGGGACGCTGCACGTTGCTCTGCTGACCATAAAAGTGATTCTTCAATAGCGCCAAATGCCGTCTTACAATCGGCATTCATCAAGAAATCACGCGTTAACACCTTACACCTCCGCCACTGCATACATCCCTGCGACAACTTTTTGACGCCTTCCGGGCATTTTAACTGCTCATTTTGAAACCAATAGGATGACAATATGCAATTCCCAGGCCGCTTGCAAGGCAGCAACGGGGGGCGGGTAGCACGATTCGCCTACACAATAATCACTTTCGGAAATTTATCGCTTACGCGTTAGGGGATTAGGATTTTTTGTGCCATTTATCATCGTCCCCTTTTTTCGTAATCATTTTTTACCGCAGCCCACGCCACTTTATGTGCCGTCTCTTCACGGCTGGCGTCATCGCGGCGGTCTTCTTTGTCTTTATATTGATCCCAGGCGCTATTAAACGCCTCTTTATAGATATCCTGCGCGTGGGCGGGTAATACATGTTGCACGCTGTCAGGCAGATCTTTTTTCGATTTGTACGGCATCTTTGGCTCCTCTTCTCGCAAAACCTTAAGTGTGGTCAACAATGATTCCTCCTGCCACTGAAAAATGGTTTATTAGCGATAACCAGAATATAAACCTCTGTTATTTAACTATTCACTCAACAAGACTCACCTTTTTTTGTTGTTTTAAAGGGAAAACACTGCAATGCCGTAAAATTTCGTAAAATATCACCTGTAAACCCACGTTTTCTGTTATTTTTCGCACTCTTTATTATATTTATAACTAAAACTGACCTGCAGAGAGGGAGAGCATTTATGACACATGCACATGAGGCGGTGAAAACCCGCCATAAGGAGACATCGCTTATTTTCCCGGTTGTGGCGCTGGTAGTGCTGTTCCTTTGGGGAGGCAGCCATTCACTACCAGCGGTGACTGGAATCAATATCCTTGCCCTGATTGGTATTTTAAGCAGTGCTTTTAGCGTGGTTCGTCACGCTGACGTATTAGCCCACCGCCTCGGCGAACCCTACGGATCACTCATTCTGAGTCTGTCTGTGGTTATTCTCGAAGTCAGCCTGATTTCTGCGTTAATGGCCACCGGTGATGCAGCGCCCACGCTGATGCGTGATACGCTCTATTCCATCATTATGATTGTGACCGGCGGTCTGGTGGGTTTTTCGTTATTAATGGGTGGGCGTAAATTCGCCACTCAGTATATGAATCTGTTCGGTATTAAACAGTATTTAATCGCCCTGTTTCCGCTGGCAATTATTGTGCTGGTCTTTCCTATGGCCTTGCCCGGTGCGAATTTTACCACCGGTCAGGCACTGTTAGTGGCCTTAATCTCTGCCGCGATGTACGGTGTGTTCCTGCTGATTCAGACTAAAACGCACCAGAGTCTGTTTGTTTATGAGCATGAAGATGACGGCGACGATGATGACCCACATCACGGTAAGCCCTCTGCGCACAGTAATGTGTGGCATGCAGCCTGGCTGGTGATCCACCTGATTGCGGTGATTGCCGTCACCAAGATGAACGCGAATCCGCTGGAGACGCTACTGACTGAACTGAACGCCCCGGTCGCCTTTACCGGCTTCCTGGTCGCACTGTTAATCCTCTCACCGGAAGGGCTTGGGGCACTGAAAGCGGTGCTCAGTAATCAGGTGCAACGCGCCATGAACTTATTCTTTGGTTCGGTACTGGCGACGATCTCGCTGACCGTGCCGGTAGTGACGCTGATTGCATGGACAACGGGGAATGACCTGGTGTTCGGCTTAGGCGCACCGGAAATGGTGGTAATGGTGGCGTCGCTGGTGCTGTGCCAGATCTCGTTCTCAACCGGGCGCACCAATGTGCTGAACGGTGCGGCGCATCTGGCGCTGTTTGTCGCTTATCTGATGACGATATTTGCCTGATATAAAAAAAGCCCGATGGCGCTAACACGCTTATCGGGCCTACATCTTGCCCGATGCAATATCGGGCACACAATCTTTCAATTAGTTCTCGGTATCGAGCTCGTCGAAGCTTTTCACCAAATCGTCAACCGCCTTCATCTGCACCAGGAACTGTTCCAGCTTCGCCAGCGGCAGCGCGGACGGGCCGTCACATTTCGCGTTGTCCGGATCCGGGTGCGCTTCGATGAACAGACCGGCCAGACCGACCGCCATACCGGCACGCGCCAGTTCAGTCACCTGACCACGACGGCCGCCAGACGCTGCGCCAAACGGGTCGCGGCACTGCAGCGCGTGGGTCACGTCGAAGATCACCGGGCTGTTGCCGGAAACTTTCTTCATTACGCTAAAGCCCAGCATATCGACAACCAGGTTGTCATAACCGAAGTTTGCCCCACGGTCGCACAGGATCACCTTGTCGTTGCCGCCTTCATGGAATTTATCCACGATGTTACCCATCTGACCCGGGCTCACGAACTGCGGTTTCTTCACGTTGATAACCGCGCCGGTTTTCGCCATCGCTTCCACCAGATCGGTCTGACGCGCGAGGAACGCCGGTAACTGAATCACATCCACAACGTCAGCCACAGGCTGCGCCTGGCTGGCTTCATGAACGTCGGTGATCACTTTCACGCCAAAAGTCTGTTTCAGTTCCTGGAAGATTTTCATCCCTTCTTCCAGGCCCGGTCCACGGTAGGAGTGGATGGAGGAACGGTTGGCTTTATCAAAAGAGGCCTTGAACACGTAAGGGATACCCAGTTTCTGGGTAACGGTCACGTAGTGCTCACAAATGCGCATCGCCAGATCGCGCGATTCCAGCACGTTCATCCCGCCAAACAGCACGAACGGCAGATCGTTTGCTACCTTGATGTCGCCAATGCTAACCACTTTTTTGTTTCATAGGATCGCCTTAATGATGAGTAAGAATGTCGATAAATTAATGCAGGACAATTTGTTTATGCGAGATGTTATTAATCTGCGCACGAATCATTTCGCTGATCGGGTCTTCCGGACACTGCTCAACGAAATAGCTTAAATCGGTCAACGCGACATGTTCACATTCCAGTTGCGCATAAATTAATCCGCGGTCGCGTATTTCATACGGATCTTCCGGGTTAAATTGCAGTAACGCTTCGCTCGCACGCAGCGCCAGTTCCATCTGTTGTTCTTCCATTAAGGAAGATTTCAGCGTGTCCAGCAGCTTGCGAATCACTTCCGCGTTATCCGCTTCGTCGAGGTCTTCATTAAATAGCTCAGCGACCGGGCTGATATTCCCCTTCAGCCACACTTCCAGCGTATGCTCATTCAACGTTTCACCATTGAAGGGATTGATGAGCCATATTTCGCCTTCCAGCGACTCAATACGCAAAATAAGCTGCGTCGGGAAAATCACCGGTACCAGCGGCAATGACAGACGGTTGGCAATCCACAATAAAATTGCCCCCAGCGACACAGCGCTGCCCTGGCGGTTCTTCAGTACCTGGTCAAGCCATAATGCATCGGATAAACGGTAAACGCCGCGGGTGTCAGTAAAGCCCCACTCGCCGTAGAAAAGTGCCAGCAATTTTTCCAGTTGCTCATCCTGAGACAAAAGCTGGCTAATTTCTTCTTGCGCCAGGCTGACCAGACGTTCCAGCTCGTCATAGACAGTTTGTGAAGGAAAATCCAGGCGGATCAACTCCGATGCCAGAATCATCCCGTCGCACAATGGCGCTTTATTAAATTCGAAATCAGCTAACGACCTCATGACTTACCCCAGTAACGGTATTTTTGTGGTGGCGAGTTTAATGATGATGTACAGCACCACCAGCGCCAGCGGGAACGCGATTAATCGTGCCTGCCGACTGCGCGCCCGACGGTTATCGAGCGCAATAAAACCCAAAACGATGTAAATGATAACTCCAAACAGCTTCTCAGTCAGCCATGTCCCCTGTTCCGTGAATGGCAGGATGTGCGTTTTAGCGATCAACCCCACACCACTGAGCAACAAAACGGTGTCAACAATCGGCGGCACGACACGCGTCCAGCGCGCCTGAGCCCGCGCAGAGTGATATTCACGCCACCCATAGCGCAGCACAAACAGACTAACAGAAACAGCAATAGTAATGAGGTGAACGCCGAGCAGGAACGTAACGCTGTTCATGCAGGCTTTCGTCCGAGCGTAATGCGCTCGTTGCCGCCATAATCGCGGCAGGTTTCTACCGCCTGGTAGCCCGCGCGATTGAAGGCGTCACGCACGGCTGCACCCTGCTGCCAGCCATGCTCGAGAAGCAGAAAACCGCCCTCTTCCAGCTGCGTGAAAGCGTGCCTGATGATGTGCACAATGTCGGCCATTCCGCAGTCACCCGCGACCAGCGCGCTCAGAGGTTCGAAGCGAACATCGCCCTGCGCCAGATGCGGATCCTGCTCGTCAATGTACGGCGGATTGCTGACAATCATCGCAAAGCGTTGCCCCGACAACGCGCTAAACCAGTCGCTTTGCCGGATGCGAACGTTATTGATGGCAAGATGCGCGGCATTACGCTGCGCCAGCTCAACGGCATCTGGCATCCGGTCAACCGCCGTGATGTCGCAGTCAGGGCGCTCAGACGCCAGCGCCAGCGCAATCGCGCCGGTGCCAGTACCAAGATCGAGAATACGACACGGGTCTGTTGGCAGTCGTGCCAGCGCCTGTTCTACCAGACACTCCGTGTCCGGGCGCGGGATCAACGTTGCCGGTGAGACAAACAGCGGCAACGACCAGAACTCCCGCACGCCGGTTAAGTGCGCTACCGGCTCACCCCGCTGGCGACGAGCCAGTAACGTTGTCAGCTGTGCCAGTTGGGCATCAGTTAACGGCGTTTCACCAAATGCCAGCAGATACGTACGCCCTTTTCCAGTCACGAATTCGAGTAAAATCTCGGCATCGCGACGCGGGCTTTCGCTCCCCGCCAGCTGGCTTATCGCCTCACGTAACCAGTGCTGAAAATCCATTATTCCTGCTCGGACAGAGCCGCCAGTTGATCGGCCTGATATTCCTGCACGATCGGCTCAATCAGCATGTCCAGTTTGCCTTCCATTGCTTCATCCAGCCGGTAGAGCGTCAGGTTGATGCGGTGATCGGTCACACGCCCCTGCGGGAAGTTGTAGGTCCGGTTGCGGTCGCTGCGATCGCCGCTGCCTAACAGGTTGCGACGTGTTGAGGCTTCGGCCTGCTGACGTTTTGCCATTTCTGCCGCACGAATACGCGCGCCCAACACCGAGAGCGCTTTGGCTTTGTTCTTGTGCTGCGAACGTTCATCCTGACACTCCACCACAATGCCGGTCGGCAGGTGGGTAATACGAATCGCGGAGTCGGTGGTGTTAACGTGCTGACCACCCGCCCCGGAGGAACGGAAGGTATCAATGCGGAGATCGGCCGGGTTGATATCCGGCAGTTCGGCTTCCGGTAGCTCCGGCATCACCGCCACGGTGCAGGCAGAGGTGTGAATACGCCCCTGGGATTCCGTTGCTGGTACGCGCTGCACGCGATGCCCGCCGGACTCAAACTTCAGTCGACCATAGACGCCATCGCCGCTGATCTTGGCGATAATCTCTTTATAACCGCCGTGCTCACCTTCGCTGGCGCTCATGATTTCCACGCGCCAGCGGCGTGTTTCAGCATAGCGGCTGTACATACGAAACAAATCACCGGCAAACAAGGCGGCTTCATCGCCGCCGGTCCCGGCGCGAACTTCCAGAAACGCATTGCGCTCATCGTCAGGATCTTTCGGTAATAACAGCACCTGTAACTGTTGTTCCAGTTGTTCACTTTTGTCTTTCGCTTCGCGCAGTTCTTCCTGCGCCATTTCACGCATTTCAGGATCGTCGAGCATCATTTGTGCCGTTTCGATATCGTCCTGAATCTGTTGCCAGTCCGTAAAACAGCGAGAAACATCGCTTAGCTGTGCATACTCGCGCGACAATGCGCGAAAACGTTCCTGGTCCGCGATGGTTCCCGCATCACCCAGCAGCGCCTGAACTTCTTCATGACGTTCATGCAGGGCTTCCAGTTTGGCAACGATAGAAGGCTTCATAGGCGTAAATGCACCTTGTAAAAAGAGGGGTGTGTTGCTACTCCAGCCCGAGGCTGTCGCGCAAGATATTCAGGCGTTCGTCGTCCCCGTCACGGGCGGCCTGCTGAAGAGATTTGGTTGGCGCATGGATCAGGCGGTTGGTCAGTTTCCATGCCAGATCCTGCATAATGGCCTGCGCGTCGCCTCCCTGTTCCAGAGCAGCAAGCGCTTTTGCAGTCAGTTCATCCCGTACATGCTCAGACTGACTCCGGTATTCACGAATGGTTTCACTGGCGCCCTGAGCGCGCAGCCAGGCCATAAACTCGCTGGTTTCCTGCGCGACAATCGTTTCGGCTTCTACCGCCGCGGCTTTGCGCTGCGCCAGGTTGTGCGAAATGATGCTTTGCAGGTCGTCAACGCTATAAAGATAGGCGTTAGCCAGTTTGCCGACTTCCGGTTCGACATCGCGCGGAACGGCGATATCCACCAGCAGCATCGGCTGATTGCGACGGCTTTTCAGAGCACGTTCCACCATCCCTTTACCAATAATGGGCAGCGGGCTGGCGGTTGAACTGATAATAATGTCGGCTTCCCGCAGACGTTCGTCGATGTCGCTGAGTGCGATGACTTCGGCCCCGACTTCATCAGCAAGCACCTGCGCCCGCTCACGGGTGCGGTTGGCGATAATCATCTTCTGCACGTTGTGTTCGCGCAGATGGCGCGCCACCAGTTCGATGGTTTCGCCGGCGCCGACCAACAGCACGGTGACCGTGGAAAGTGATTCAAAGATTTGGCGCGCCAGCGTACAGGCGGCAAACGCAACGGACACGGCGCTGGCGCCGATATCGGTTTCGGTACGGACCCGTTTAGCGACAGAGAACGATTTCTGGAACATACGTTCCAGCGCGCTGGCGTTCAGGTGGCCTTTTTGCGAATCCGCAAAAGCTTTTTTCACCTGGCCGAGGATCTGTGGTTCGCCGAGTACCAGCGAATCCAGACCGCTGGCGACACGCATCAGATGGCTGACCGCATCGTTATCCTGGTGCCAGTAGAGACTGCTGCGCAGTTCCTCTTCATTAAGATTGTGGTAATCACATAGCCAACGAATCAGCGCTTCCTGCAGGTTGTCCTGCTCTTCCACGCTGAGATACAGCTCCGTGCGGTTGCACGTCGACAAGACCACGCCACCCTGCACCATAGGCTGCGCAAGCAGGCTTTCCAGCGCCTGATCGAGCGTATCCGGCGAAAACGTTACGCGTTCTCGCAGCGATACAGGTGCCGTCTTATGGTTAATGCCGAGCGCTAAAAGGGTCATGTCTGCGGGAGTAGTACCAGCGTTGATATGGTTAGTCTGCTCGCATCATACAGGATGCGCGTAATCAATAAAAGAGAGTGCCCCCTTTTGGAGTAATCGCTTATCGCTTAAATTAAGATAACGTGAACGTAGACGATATACCCGTGCGGCGCTAGCATTAAGGGTTATTATTGCAACGTCTCACAAGGATTCGTCATCATTATGACCCTGCCCGATTTTCGCCTGATCCGCCTGCTTCCGCTGGCAAGCCTGGTTCTGACCGCCTGTACGATCAACGCGCCGAAAGGCCCGGGTAAGAGCCCGGATTCTCCTCAATGGCGGCAGCATCAGCAGGAGGTCCGTCAATTGAATCAATATCAGACGCGCGGCGCGTTTGCTTATATTTCCGACGAACAGAAAGTCTATGCGCGCTTCTTCTGGCAACAGACCGGTCAGGATCGCTATCGCCTGCTGCTGACCAATCCGCTGGGCAGCACCGAGCTTGAACTGAACGCGCAGCCGGGTAACGTGCAGTTGGTGGACAATAAAGGTCAGCGCTATACCGCTGACGATGCCGAAGAGATGATCGGCAAGCTGACCGGCATGCCGATTCCGCTGAACAGCCTGCGTCAGTGGATCCTTGGCCTGCCGGGCGACGCGACCGACTATAAACTCGACGACCAGTACCGTCTGAGCGAAGTGAACTACCGCCAGGACGGAAAAAACTGGAAGGTGGTCTACAGCGCGTACGACAGCAAAACCTCCCCGGCAATGCCGGCCAATATGGAACTCTCCGACGGCGATCAGCGTATCAAGCTGAAAATGGATAACTGGATTGTAAAATGATGACCCAGTGGCCCTCTCCGGCAAAACTGAATCTGTTTTTATACATCACCGGACGACGTGCAGACGGTTATCACACGCTGCAAACGCTGTTTCAGTTTCTCGATTATGGCGACACGATTTGTCTCGAGCCGCGCAGCGATAGTGAAATTCGTCTCTTAACGCCGGTTAACGGCGTGGCGCATGAAGACAACCTGATCGTCCGCGCCGCGCGACTGCTGCTGAAAACAGCCGCAGAAAGTGGACGTTTGCCTGCCGGCAGCGGCGTGGATATCCGTATCGAAAAACGCCTGCCGATGGGCGGTGGCCTGGGCGGCGGATCGTCGAATGCGGCAACCGTGCTGGTCGCGCTGAACCACCTCTGGCAATGTGGGCTGTCACTGGACGAACTGGCCACCTTAGGCTTAACGCTTGGCGCAGACGTGCCGGTGTTTGTCCGCGGGCACGCCGCCTTTGCCGAAGGTATCGGGGAGATTCTGACGCCGGTAGAGCCCGTCGAAAAATGGTATCTGGTGGCGCATCCGGGCGTCAGTATTCCTACACCGATGATTTTTAACGATCCCGACCTCCCCCCGTAATACGCCAAAAAGGTCAATAGAAACGTTATTAAACTGTGAATTCAGCAATGATTGCGAGGTTATCGCAAGAAAACGTTTTCGCGAGGTTGATGCGGCGCTTTCCTGGCTGTTAGAATACGCGCCGTCGCGCCTGACTGGTACAGGGGCCTGTGTCTTTGCTGAATTCGATACAGAGTTTCGTGCCCGGCAGGTGCTTGAGCAAGCCCCGGAATGGCTCAATGCCTTTGTGGCGAAGGGTGTCAACCTCTCCCCACTGCATCGAGCGTTACGCTGAATCATTGAGATTTCAGGAAGATGGCAAAATGACGCATTGCCGGTCACATCGCTTTGTGTGACGGGTTTGAGCCATTGTAGTCAGCGGTTCTGAAAGCTGAATGAGGATGGGTAAGCCGGGCAAGCTGAGTTTCGGTGACAACGTCACCCTGTTCCAGACGTTGCATCGCGCTCTTTAATACACCGCATGGAGAGAGTCCTGCCTGGCCCGCACAGTTTTTGGCAAACTCTTTCCACCAATGGACGCATGCCTGAGGTTCTTCTCGTGCCTGATATGAAGCTTTTTGCTGGTAACGCCACCCCGGAACTAGCACAACGTATTGCCAACCGCCTGTACACTTCTCTCGGCGACGCCGCTGTAGGTCGCTTTAGCGACGGCGAAGTCAGCGTACAAATTAACGAAAATGTACGCGGTGGTGATATTTTCATCATCCAGTCCACTTGTGCTCCAACGAACGACAACCTGATGGAATTGGTCGTTATGGTTGATGCCCTGCGCCGTGCTTCCGCAGGCCGTATCACTGCCGTTATCCCTTACTTTGGCTATGCGCGCCAGGACCGTCGTGTCCGTTCCGCTCGTGTGCCGATTACGGCAAAAGTTGTCGCTGACTTCCTGTCCAGCGTCGGCGTTGACCGCGTTCTGACCGTTGACCTGCATGCTGAACAGATCCAGGGCTTCTTTGACGTACCGGTTGATAACGTATTTGGTAGCCCGATTCTGTTAGAAGATATGCTGCAGCTGAATCTGGATAACCCGATTGTGGTTTCTCCGGACATCGGTGGCGTCGTGCGTGCCCGCGCTATCGCTAAGCTGCTCAATGACACCGATATGGCGATCATCGACAAACGTCGTCCGCGTGCAAACGTCTCTCAGGTGATGCACATCATCGGTGACGTTGCCGGCCGTGACTGCGTGCTGGTTGACGATATGATCGACACCGGTGGTACGCTGTGTAAAGCAGCTGAAGCGCTGAAAGAACGTGGTGCGAAACGCGTATTCGCTTACGCCACTCACCCGATCTTCTCAGGCAATGCGGCAAACAACCTGCGTAACTCTGTGATTGATGAAGTCGTGGTCTGCGATACCATCCCGCTGACTGACGAAATCAAAGCACTGCCGAACGTGCGTACGTTGACCCTGTCGGGTATGCTGGCCGAAGCGATTCGTCGTATCAGCAACGAAGAATCGATTTCTGCTATGTTCGAGCATTAATCAAACCCGGCTCAAAGACCCGCTGCGGCGGGTTTTTTTGTCTGTAACCTTTATTTGTATGACTTATGCCTCCTTCACCTGCCAACCCGCCATTTCATTGAGTTGACAGATGATGCGCTCATGGATGAAACATTATTGTGAACAGAATTTTTTCCTCACATGTGATGCCTTTCCGCGCCCTCATCGACGCTTGCTGGAAAGAAAAATATACCGCCTCACGGTTTACCCGTGATGTGATTGCCGGGATCACCGTCGGGATTATTGCTATTCCGCTGGCAATGGCGCTGGCAATTGGCAGTGGTGTCGCGCCGCAGTACGGACTTTATACCTCCGCTGTGGCCGGGATCGTTATTGCCTTAACCGGGGGCTCGCGCTTCAGCGTCTCCGGCCCGACCGCCGCCTTTGTGGTCATACTCTACCCCGTTTCGCAACAGTTTGGGTTGGCAGGCCTGCTGGTGGCGACGCTGATGTCCGGGGTCTTCCTGATCCTCTTTGGCCTGGCTCGTTTTGGCCGCCTGATTGAATACATTCCGGTTTCGGTTACCTTAGGTTTTACCTCAGGGATTGGTATCACCATAGGTACCATGCAGATCAAAGATTTCCTCGGTCTGCAGATGGCTCACGTCCCGGAGCATTATCTGCAGAAAGTCGGCGCGTTGTTTATGGCGCTGCCAACCGTTAATCCGGGTGATGCCGCCATCGGCGTGGTCACGCTGGGCACGCTGATGATGTGGCCGCGTCTGGGCATTCGTCTGCCGGGTCACCTGCCTGCTCTGCTTGCTGGCTGCGCCGTCATGGGCATCGTTAACCTGCTGGGCGGCCACGTTGCCACCATTGGTTCTCAGTTCCACTATATTCTGGCCGACGGCTCACAGGGCAACGGGATCCCGCAACTGCTGCCGCAACTGGTGCTGCCTTGGAACCTGCCGGATTCTGATTTTACGCTAAGCTGGGATTCCCTGCGCGCCCTGCTTCCGGCCGCGTTCTCGATGGCTATGCTGGGGGGCGATTGAGTCGCTGCTCTGCGCCGTGGTGCTTGACGGCATGACCGGCACCAAGCACAAAGCCAACAGCGAGCTGATTGGTCAGGGCCTGGGTAATATTGTTGCTCCCTTCTTTGGTGGGATTACCGCAACGGCGGCGATTGCCCGTTCGGCGGCGAACGTCCGCGCCGGGGCAACGTCGCCCATCTCCGCGGTGATCCACGCGCTGCTGGTCATCCTTGCGCTATTGGCGCTGGCACCGCTGCTCTCCTGGCTTCCGCTATCGGCGATGGCGGCCCTGCTGCTGATGGTGGCGTGGAACATGAGCGAAGCCCACAAAGTGGTCGATTTGCTGCGTCATGCGCCCAAAGACGACATCATTGTGATGATGATGTGTATGTCATTAACGGTGCTCTTTGACATGGTCATTGCCATTAGCGTTGGGATCGTGCTGGCCTCGTTACTGTTTATGCGTCGTATCGCGCGCATGACGCGCCTGGCGGCGGTTAACGTGGAAGTGCCGGATGATGTGCTGGTGCTACGCGTGATCGGCCCATTGTTCTTTGCGGCCGCTGAAGGATTGTTTACCGATCTGGAATCACGCATTGAGGGCAAACGCGTTGTGGTGCTGAAATGGGATGCCGTACCGGTGCTGGATGCCGGCGGTCTGGATGCCTTCCAGCGCTTTGTGAAACGTCTGCCGGAAGGCTGTGAGCTACGCGTCAGCAACCTGGAGTTTCAGCCACTGCGCACGATGGCGCGTGCGGGTATTAAGCCGATTCCGGGGCGCCTGGCCTTCTTCCCGAACCGCGATGCGGCACTGGAAGATTTGCTGAAATAAAAAACACCTGCGTCCAGCCACCAGGACTGGACGCAGGTGTATCGGAAACCACGACTATCTAATCTGGCGAAATCCGTTAGCTGTGACGACGATTGTCATTACGCCGGCAACGCTTGTCGTAATGACGAACCCACCAGTAACGGTCGCAGACCTGCTCATGCCCCCCCTACGCGGGCGCCAGCCAGCCACAGAATGGCGCCGACGAAGATGCTGAGCACTGCACCATGTGCGAAAAATTGTGGCAGGTTAAATTGCGGCAACTGGTTTAAAATTGAATAACCCACGCCAACAACCATCACCACTAACCCCAACCCCATGAGTACATTACCGAGTAACGAAGCGTTTTTGCGTTTCATATGTCACCTCCGGAACTTTTGGGTTACCTCAGGGAATACCCCTAATCCTTATGTGTAAAGTATAGACAACACACCATGTAGGTAGTGCGCCTGCGATCACAATTACAACTCATTATTCAACAAAACTTTACAAATAACCTGCTGAACACCTTGACTTTATAATAATCAATAAATGCAATTATTCAGTTTTCGCATGAATTGACACGGTTCTTTGTCAAGCGGGACGACAGACAGTAAACTACGCGCCAGTTACAGACACACTCAGGAAAGAAACGTGACGATTAAATTGATTGTCGGCCTGGCGAACCCCGGCGCTGAATATGCAGCCACCCGACATAATGCGGGCGCATGGTATGTCGATTTACTGGCAGAGCGGTTGCGCGCGCCCCTACGGGAAGAGCCGAAATTCTTTGGCTACACCTCCAGAGTCACTCTGGAAGGTGAAGATGTCCGTTTATTAGTTCCCACCACGTTTATGAATCTGAGCGGTAAAGCGGTCGGTGCGATGGCGAGTTTTTATCGCATCAATCCTGATGAAATTTTAGTCGCCCACGATGAGCTGGATCTTCCACCCGGCGTCGCGAAATTCAAGCTCGGTGGCGGTCATGGCGGCCACAACGGGTTAAAGGACATCATCAGTAAACTCGGTAATAACCCTAACTTTCACCGCTTACGCGTCGGAATTGGTCATCCGGGCGACAAAAACAAAGTTGTTGGCTTCGTTCTGGGCAAACCACCTGTTTCTGAACAGAAGTTAATTGACGACGCAATTGACGAAGCGGCTCGTTGCACTGAACTGTGGTTCAAAGACGGTTTGACCAAAGCAACGAACCGATTGCACGCCTTTAAAGCGCAATAAGCAGTGATGTGCGGCATTTTTGTCATCCGCTGTGTATAATAGGCGGAGTTATTTCCATTTCTACAATCTGTTTTCTGTAACAGGTTGATTATCAAGATATTAAGGTGATTTAAATCATGGGATTCAAATGCGGTATCGTCGGTTTGCCCAACGTCGGGAAATCTACCCTGTTCAACGCGCTGACCAAAGCCGGTATTGAAGCGGCCAACTTCCCATTCTGTACGATTGAGCCGAATACTGGTGTCGTGCCAATGCCCGACCCGCGTCTGGATCAATTGGCTGAGATCGTCAAACCGCAGCGTATCCTGCCGACCACCATGGAATTCGTCGATATCGCCGGTCTGGTAAAAGGCGCCTCCAAAGGTGAAGGTCTGGGCAACCAGTTCCTGACCAATATTCGCGAAACCGAAGCGATCGGTCATGTTGTACGCTGCTTTGAAAACGACAATATTATTCACGTTTCTGGCAAAGTGAACCCGGCGGAAGATATTGACGTGATCAACACCGAACTGGCACTGGCGGATCTTGATACCTGCGAACGCGCCATTCACCGTGTGCAGAAGAAAGCCAAAGGCGGCGATAAAGACGCGAAAGCCGAACTGGCGGCGCTGGAGAAATGCCTGCCGCAGCTCTCTGAAGCCGGTATGTTGCGTTCTCTGGACCTGACGGACGAAGACAAAGCGGCGATCCGCTACCTGAGCTTCCTGACTCTGAAACCAACGATGTATATCGCGAACGTCAACGAAGACGGCTTCGAGAACAACCCGTATCTCGATCAGGTGCGTGAAATTGCAGCGAAAGAAGGCTCCGTCGTCGTTCCAGTTTGTGCGGCGGTTGAAGCGGACATTGCTGAACTCGACGATGACGAACGTGACGAGTTCATGCAGGAACTGGGACTGGAAGAACCGGGCTTGAACCGTGTGATCCGTGCAGGCTATAAACTGCTGAACCTGCAGACCTACTTCACCGCTGGCGTGAAAGAAGTACGTGCATGGACCATTCCTGTCGGCGCAACGGCTCCGCAGGCAGCGGGAAAAATCCATACCGACTTCGAGAAGGGTTTTATTCGCGCACAGACCATCGCATTTGACGATTTCATCACCTATAAAGGTGAACAAGGCGCGAAAGAAGCCGGCAAAATGCGTGCTGAAGGGAAAGATTACATCGTTAAAGATGGCGATGTGATGAACTTCCTGTTCAACGTCTAAATAAAATTTGTTGTCTCATGAGGTTGCATAGAATCTCATGAAAATCAAAAAAACCTATAAAATCCACGCAATTGCGTGGATTTTTTTACTCTTTCTATACCATCCAGATATCCTCGACAGCCATCGCTGGCTCTTTAATGGTATGATACTTTTGAGCAATACGAATGGGTCAGAAGAGAATGCAATGAACACTGGACGCTTTATAAAAGATAACTTCCGCTTCTCCGAAGGCACCAGTGCTTCTCTGTATTCGCAACTGGCCGCGTTTATTCGCCATCAAATTAAGCTCGGCGTATTCAGTCCCCATGATAAACTCGTTACCGAAAACGAGCTGTGTGACATTCTTAACATCAGTCGGACAACCGTTCGACTGGCGTTCAATGAACTTCTTGAGGAAGGACTTATTGTTCGCCAGCGTCGTAAAGGTACTTTCATTGCCGATAAAAAAATTAATCGCCGGCTCAATTCGCTCTATAACTTCACTGAGAGTATGCGCGAACAGGGAATAAAGCCGCGCTCACTGGTGCTGCAATCGGAAGTGACTGATGCTGATGAGATCGTGGCAGACAAACTAAATCTGCCGCAAATGCAGAATAAGGTTTTCACCCTGAAACGGGTCCGACTGGGTGATGATACTCCCCTGCTGCTGGAAACAACCTCTATTCCCTGGCGTCTGTGCCCAGGTATTGAGCATTACGACTTTACGACCCACTCCCTTTACGATGTTCTCAAAAATGAGTTTGGGCTGAATATTTCACATGCCACCGAACATATTGAGGCAGTGATTATCAGTAAATCGGCCGCCCATTATCTGCAATGCTCAGAAAACGTCATGGCAGGTTATCAAATTGAACGTGTTTCATTCCTTGAGAACGGTTTTGTCTTTGAATATACGACATCCGTGACCCGTGCAGATAAATGCAATTTTAAAATTGACCTGTTTAATGCCGGGCAGAATTCAGCGAAAGCCAGGGTCGATTTTTCCCGTCAGTTAAAACGCTGATTGCCTTTCTCTCACCTTGGTCAAAAACGGTAACATCTCTCCCCCCCTCATCCGCGAGCTTCAATGACATTAACATCTGGCATCTGTCAGTGTATTGACAATACGTTTCCACCGCCTTATATGTATCATACAAATGATACATATAAGTGAGGTTCGCAGATGAAGACGCCAAGGAAAGCCGCAGAGATGTCACCTCAGGAACTGGGGCGCTACATTGATCAGTCAGTTCTCAAACCAGAATTTACGCTGGCGGAAGTTCAGAAATATATCCAGGAAGGTATTGATTTTAATTGTAAAACCGTATGCATCAACCCGGCATATCTTGACGTTGCCAGGGAGATATGCAAAGGGACAAACACCGGCATTTGTGTAGTGTGTGATTTCCCTTTTGGTGCGTCGTCAACGGCATCCAAAGTTAAGCAAGCCGACATTATCTGTCAAAACGGCGACGTTGAAGATCTCGATATCGTGGCTAACTATGGTTTTATCCGTAGTGGGCAATGGCAGGCATTTGAAGATGACATCCGGGCAGTAGCAACCGTAGCCCACCGCTACGGTACTCTGTTGAAGGTGATTTTTGAAACTGATGCGTTAACGCTGGAACAGGTAGCTATGGCCACAGAATACGCCTGTCGTGCTGGTGCAGATTTCGTCAAAACCTCCACAGGTTTCTATACCGGTGGCGAAAGTAAAGGGGCAACACCGGAGGTGATTCAGGTGATGATGGATGCAGCAAAAGGACGCTGTAAAGTAAAAGGTTCCGGATGCATTCGTACGCGTGAACATTTCCTGCAATTGATTGATATGGGAATTGATCGAATGGGCATTGGATATCGCTCCACCCCTGTAGTGCTGGGCCTGGAGGCTTAATGCCAGAAGTGTCTGATGAAATAGTGGGCAGGTAACTGCCCCTATTGCGGTGGAGAGCTGGTGCGCCGTCCAATACGCCCCCAGGCCGCCCTCCTGCAACATCCCGCATCCAGCGCACGTATCAGGAGCTCAACTTAAAATGAGCCGCGTTGATATTGTACAGCTTCATTTTTCGCCATAACGTGGTGCGGCCAATTTTCAGCAGACTCGCCATCTCCTGAATACGTCCACCGGTCACCCTTGCCGCGTGAATAATGGCATCTTTCTCCATGTCGCTGAAAGAGACGCTGGCTGAGAAGCGATCGGCCGTGGGCTCTGAGGTCCGGAGCTCGTTGAAAAGATACTCCGGCAGAAGATTCAGATGAATACGCCCGTTATCACTTCTTAATGCCGTATTTTCGATAACGCTATTGAGTTCGAAATCATTGCCAGGCCAGTCGCAGGCAATCAACTGCGTCAGCACGTCGTCGTCAACGGATAAGCGGGTCGAGAAGCGTTTTTCCAGACGACGCAGGCGGTGATTCACCAGTACAGGAATGCTGTTCCGCCGCTGTCGTAGCGGTGGAATGGCAATTTCGAAAGCGTGCAGCGCATAATAGAGCTGGCGGCTAAAGCGATTTTGTTCCACCAGTCGCGCCAGATCCACCGTCGTGGCGGCAATCACTTTCACATCAACAGGCACCACCCGCCGTGCGTCCAGGCGAGTGATCACCCCTTGTTTGATCACCTGTAATAACGCCGACTGCAGTTCAGGCGCCAGATACTCTATTTTTTCCAGGTACAGCGTACCGCCGTGCGCCAGTTCCAGGCGGCTCAACCGCCCTTCGCTGTCGTCATCCTCCGTACTGGCGATAAAATCCCGTACCTGATCGGCATACAGCTGACAATTCACCGCAATATACGGACCTTCCGCCCGTTCGCTGGCATTATGAATTGCCTGACTCAGCAACTCTTTTCCTACGCCCTCTTCGCCACATAACAACACCGGGAAACTGCCCCGCGCCGCCTGACGGCCAAAATGAACGAGTCGCTGGGTCTGCGGATCGTCCTGCGCCATCTGCGCGAAGGTATGGTTCACTTTACCCAACTGGCTGGTCACCAACTGGCGCATCTTCTCCACCGGATGCAGCAGCAGAATAAAACTGGTGCCCTGCGCTTCGACAATCGGTTTGAGGGTAATCACGGTATCAACGAACTGATGCTGGCTTTCAAATGTTGCTTCAACATGATGCAACGGGCGCTGATGGCGGATCGCACGCACCAGCACGCTGGGCAGCGTCAGGAGTTCATTGAGGTTTTTGCCATGGGCAGCCGTCACATCAAGATGCAGTAAACGGGCCGCCTGCGCATTGATAAATTGCAGGCTTCCCTGCGCGTTCCAGGTCATCACGCCATCATCCATGCTCTCCAGCAAACCGTACAGTTGATTGAGATGACGGTTTGATTCAGCCAGCAGGCTGTCGGTGAGCAACGAGTTTCCCACTTCACGCGCGACCGCCAGCGTTAAAGGCAGATCGGCAGGCGAAGCGTCGTCTGCCGGACAGCCCAGCGCAACAGATCCTAAGAGGCGCCCGTGGTTGTCGAAAATGGGCGTCGAGCAAAAACTCCACGCACCGAGCGCCTGTTTAAAATGGTCATCGGGTCGTGTTTTAACCGGCTGTCCCAATATGGCGGCCAGCGAAAGGGCACAACTGCCAATAATACTTTCCGCGCAATAGGTGCCGTCAGTAAAGCCGAGATCCGCCAGCTGTCGGAGCGTATCCGGATCGCCGCAGCGGCTCAGCACACAGGCGCTCTCATCAAGAATAAACAGTGCGCACTTTCGTGGTGCCATGTATTCCCACGCATCCTCCAGCGCCGCCTGTCCAAGCGTGAGCATCGCCGTCTTGCGCCGACAAATTGAGTCGAACGTTAACCCCTGTGCCCGGTGCGGCTGCGCCCAGAATTCGCGCTGCATCATTTTGCCGCAGCGCAGCCAGGAGGCGCGAATATATTCAGGAACGTCTGCGGTGGTCGTTATTATTTCGCTGCTCTTCACTGTCGCTTTCTCCGCGATTCCGGGTGCGTTTGCTCGCAATTTTGCCCTATTTAACGCTTTCACGTTCCGTTATGAATCATTTACCGGAATTAATGTTTCTTTATGAAACATAACATCGATGAATTTTCTTTTTCGCGTGCCAGGGCACAATTACGGTATCGGCAGCGAGCGGTCGCCGTGGCGTTGAACACAACCGTTCCCCTGGAGCTAAAGACCCGGAGCAAAAGAATGAAAAAGCTGATTAACCGTGTGGAAGACGTACTGAGTGAACAACTGGCTGGCCTCGCAAAAGCGCATCCGTCACTGACCCTGCATCAGGATCCGGTGTATGTGACCCGCTCAGATGCCCCCGTCCAGGGCAAAGTCGCGCTACTTTCCGGCGGCGGTAGCGGACATGAGCCGATGCACTGCGGCTACATCGGCCAGGGCATGCTGTCCGGTGCCTGCCCAGGGGAAATTTTCACCTCCCCAACCCCTGATAAAATGTTCGAATGCGCCATGCAGATTGACGGCGGTGAAGGCGTGCTGTTGATCGTGAAAAACTACACCGGCGATATTCTCAACTTTGAAACCGCGACCGAACTGCTGCACGATAGTGGTGTGAAAGTCACCACGGTGGTCGTGGATGACGATGTGGCGGTCAAAGACAGCCTCTATACCGCCGGACGACGCGGCGTTGCGAATACAGTGCTGATTGAAAAACTGGTCGGGGCCGCCGCAGAACGCGGTGATTCCCTGGAAGCCTGTGCCGAACTCGGACGCAAGCTTAACAATCAAGGTCACTCAATCGGCATCGCCCTCGCCGCCTGTACGGTTCCGGCAGCCGGGCAACCCTCATTTACCCTGGCCGACAATGAAATGGAGTTCGGCGTGGGGATCCACGGCGAGCCAGGCATCGACCGTCGCGCCTTCATCTCGCTCGATAAGACCGTTGACGAGATGTTTGATACGCTGCTGGAAAACGGCACTTATCACCGCACACTTCGCCACTGGGATCCCGCGCAGGGAGTCTGGCAGGAAGATAAGCAAAGCAAACAGCCATTACAACGCGGCGATCGCGTCATCGCGCTGGTCAACAACCTCGGCGCCACCCCGCTTTCTGAACTGTATGGCGTCTATAACCGTCTTGACGAACGCTGCCAGCAGACAGGTATTGTCATCGAACGTAATCTGATCGGTTCATATTGTACGTCACTGGATATGACCGGCTTTTCCATCACGCTGTTAAAAGTGGATGATGAGACGCTGGCGCTCTGGGACGCACCGGTTCACACCCCGGCCCTGAACTGGGGAAACTAAGGAGAGAGTCATGTCACTTAACAGAGCGCAGATTGTGAGTTGGCTTTATCGCTGCGGGGGAGATATTCAGCAAAGAGAGTGATTATCTCACCGGACTGGATCGCGAGATTGGCGATGCTGACCACGGTTTGAATATGCATCGCGGCTTTAGCAAAGTGGTCGAAAAATTGCCGGCCATTGCGGATAAAGATATCGGCTTTATTTTAAAAAATACCGGGATGACGCTGCTGTCAAACGTCGGCGGTGCCAGTGGTCCGCTGTTCGGCACCTTTTTCATCCGCGCCGCGCAAGTCACTCAGGCGCATCAGAGTTTGTCACTCGATGAGCTCTGGCAAATGATGCGCGACGGTGCCGATGGCGTGATAAGCCGCGGTAAAGCCGAGCCGGGCGATAAAACGATGTGTGATGTCTGGTTGCCGGTGGCGGAGTCATTGCGCCAGTCCTGCGAGCAGAATCTCTCCGTCACCGCCGCGCTGGACGCTGCCGCCGCTCAGGCTGAAGCCGCCGCGCAAAGCACGATTACCATGCAGGCCCGTAAAGGCCGCGCCAGCTATCTGGGCGAGCGCAGTATCGGGCATCAGGATCCGGGTGCGACCTCGGTGATGTTTATGATCCAGATGCTGGCAGCCGCAGCAAAAGAGTAAGGACAGTAAGATGGTAAACCTGGTCATCGTCTCTCACAGCGCCCGCCTCGGTGAAGGCGTGGGCGAACTGGCACAACAGATGTTAATGGGCGGCAACTGTAAAATTGCCGTTGCCGCCGGTATCGACGATCCGCAAAATCCCATCGGCACCGATCCCATCAAAGTGATGGAGGCGATCGAGTCTGTTGCCGATACCGACCACGTACTGGTGATGATGGACATCGGCAGCGCCCTGCTCAGCGCAGAAACGGCGCTGGAACTTCTTGACCCGACGATCGCCGCGAAAGTGCGGCTGTGTGCCGCGCCGCTGGTTGAAGGGACGCTGGCGGCAACGGTGAGTGCTGCCGCGGGTGCGGCTATCGATAAGGTCATTGCCGACGCGACCCACGCCCTCGAAGCCAAGCGTGAGCAACTGGGTTTACCCTCTTCTGCTTCTGAAACCCGTATCGGCCCGGCCTTTAGCACGCAAAATGCGTCGGCAAAATCGGTGACGGTGGTGATCAAAAATCCCAACGGTCTGCATGTTCGTCCGGCGTCACGGCTGGTGACAGCGCTGTCAGCCTTTAACGCCGATCTGCTGCTGGAAAAAAACGGTAAGTGCGTTACGCCGGACAGCCTTAATCAGATTTCGCTGCTGCAGGTTCGCTGTAATGACACGGTACGTCTGCTGGCGAGCGGGGGAGCAGGCGGATGATGCACTGGCGGCGTTTCGCCAACTGGCGGCGGAGAATTTCGGTGAGTCACTGGAAGATACCGCGGTTAACGCATCGTCAACGGGAAATACCACCGGCAACGCGTTCAGTTACACACCCATGCCGTTGCCGGTTCGACACGCGTCCGATCGCAGTCCGGGCGAAGAGCAGATGCGATTACGTAACGCGCTGGATCTCACGCTGCTCGACCTGATGACGTTGATTACCCGCGTGGAAGAAAACTGGCCAGGCGATCTCACGGCAATTTTCTCCGGTCACCATATGTTGCTGGACGATCCGGAACTGTTTGATACCGCCTGCGGACTGTTGCGTAGCGAACACTGTACAGCGGAATATGCCTGGCAGCAGGTATTGAGCCGCCTCAGCATGCAGTATCGTCAGCTGGATGATGCCTATTTGCAGGCGCGTTACATCGATATCGACGATCTCCTGCACCGCACACTACGTCATTTGCTACACAGCCCGCAGGTGCTGCCTGAGGTTACTGCGCCAGCGATACTGGTCGCTGACAATCTGTTTCCGTCAGTGGTACCGGAACTTGACCCGCGCATGGTGAAAGGCATCTGCCTGCGGGAAGGCAGTCCGCTCTCGCATGGCGCGCTGATCGCCAGGGAAATGGGTATCGCCTGGGTATGCCAGCAGGGCGACGCGCTTAACGAGGTGAAAATGGGCGAACGACTCTCCCTCGATGTGGTACACAATCGTGTTATCAGGGACAGGAAACCGCTGTAGCGTCGCAAAAAAAAGAGGGGTAACAACGCGCCGGGTGCAATCCTCGACTACGATTTTCTCATGGTAGATACCGTTTTTCGGTACGCACTAAGGAGATGAATCCATGCATACCCCTGCTTTTCGCACGTCTGGTTCACTGTCACTGATCATAAAACTCACGGTTTCAGGCTCGCTTCTTGCTTTCTCTTCGCTGTCGACGAACGCCGAAGAGATGCCGGCCTCCCCGCCGCAACCACCGGATATCCTGCTCGGCCCACTGTTTAACGATGTGCAGAATGCCAGATTATTCCCCGATCAAAAAACCTTTGCTGATGCCGTGCCTAATAGCGATCCGCTGATGATCCTCGCGGATTACCGGATGCAAAAGAATCAGTCCAGTTTCGATTTGCGCCACTTCGTGAGCGTCAACTTTACGCTGCCGAAAGAAGGGGAAAAATATGTTCCCCCCGAAAGGACAATCGCTGCGTGAACATATCGACGGACTATGGCCAGTGTTAACCCGATCGACGGAAAGCGCCGGAAAATGGGATTCACTGCTGCCGCTGCCTGAGCCTTACGTCGTACCCGGCGGACGCTTCCGGGAAGTCTATTACTGGGACAGCTACTTCACCATGCTGGGACTTGCCGAAAGCGATCACTGGAACAAAATTGCCGATATGGTGGCGAACTTCGCCTGGGAGATTGATACCTTCGGTCATATTCCTAACGGCAACCGTACCTATTACCTGAGCCGCTCTCAGCCGCCCTTCTTTTCACTGATGGTCGAACTGCTGGCGCAGCATGATGGTGACGATGCGCTGAAAAAATACCTGCCGCAAATGCAAAAAGAGTACACGTACTGGATGGAAGGCGTCGAAACATTGCAGCCGGGTCAACAAAACAAACGGGTGGTTAAGCTGGACGATGGCACCCTTCTCAATCGCTACTGGGATGAGAGAGATACGCCGCGACCAGAATCCTGGGTCGAAGACATTGCGACAGCAAAAAGCAATCCTAATCGCCCGGCAACCGACATTTATCGCGATCTGCGATCAGCGGCTGCGTCCGGCTGGGATTTCAGCTCACGCTGGATGGATAACCCGCAGCAGCTCGGCACGATCCGGACCACCAGCATCGTTCCGGTCGATCTCAACGCCCTGCTGTTCAAAATGGAGAAAATGCTTGCACGTGCAAGCAAAGCCGTGGGGGGATGAGGCAAAAGCCAGCCAGTACGATACGCTGGCGAGCGCCAGACAGAAAGCTATTGAACATTACCTGTGGAATGATAAAGAGGGCTGGTATGCGGATTACGATCTGAAGAGCAAACAGGTGCGCAATCAGTTGACCGCCGCCGCGCTGTTCCCGCTGTATGTGAACGCCGCTGCAAAAGATCGCGCCAGCAAAATGGCCACCGCCACCCGCGTACATCTGCTACAGCCAGGCGGTCTTGCCACCACATCGGTAAAAAAGCGGACAGCAATGGGATGCGCCAAACGGCTGGGCACCGCTCCAGTGGGTCGCCACCGAGGGTTTACAGAACTATGGGCAGAATGACGTCGCAATGGAAGTGAGCTGGCGTTTTTTAACTAATGTGCAGCACACCTACGATCGCGAACAAAAGCTGGTGGAAAAGTATGACGTTAGCAGCACCGGGACAGGCGGTGGCGGTGGTGAATATCCTTTGCAGGATGGTTTTGGCTGGAGTAACGGCGTCACGCTGAAAATGCTCGACCTTATCTGTCCGAAGGAAAAACCGTGCGACAGCGTGCCGGATAAACGCCCTGCCGCCAGCTCTGCCTCTGCTGAACAGCCGCAAAAACAGGCAACGCCGTAAGCGGTGTCGTATACCGGCCTGTCATCACAGGCCGGTTATCTCCTTAGCAATCAGAAACGGTAGCTTGCCCCGACCTGGATCGTGCGGTCACGACCAATCCAGCAGTTAGTGCTGTCATAGCAACTGAAGGTCTCTTTGTTGGTGATATTCTGGGCACTCGCTTTTAACGTCACGCCGCTCAAGGATGGTAGCGCCTCGCCTAAGTGATATGACACGGCGAGATCATACTGCGTTGTCCCCCCCAAGCTTACCGCCCTTATTATCCGGTGTAATTTCCATTGGCCCGGTGTAGCGCGCCCCGGCCCCCATGGTCAGCCCACGCAATACAGTTGCATCAAAGGTGTAATCGCCCCACAGATTAAACGCATTCTCTGGCACCTGTGTCGGGCGTTTGCCTTCATAGGTTTCATCTTTAGTATTGATCGCATGGGTGTAAGCGTAATTGGCGATCAACGTGACGTTGTCACCTGGTCGACTGATGATTGAAAGCTCAGCCCCTTCTGATTCGATCTCCCCGGTCTGCCGATAATCCCAGGTTGGCGTGGCGGAAAGGACATTCTTCTGGCGAATGTTAAACACTGACGCGGTCAGCGTTGTCGCGTAATCAACCAGCAGGTATTTCACCCCGCCTTCCAGCTGTTTACTGGTCGTCGGCTTGACGTCTTTCGCCGTGAGTGTGCCCTGCGGTGAAATCGGTTTAAAGCCTTCCGAGTAGCTGATGAACGGCGAAATACCGTTTTCGAAGGCGTAGAGTGCACCCAAGCGTTTTGTCACCCGGTCCTGTGAGATCCAGGTTTTCTCGTCATTTTGCATCGCGTCAGTGGTGGTGGAGCGATAATCGTCATAACGCAGACTGGCAAGCAGGTTCAGAGCGCCAAACTCAACCTGATCCTGCAGGTAGTAACCGTTCTGCTGATAAGAAAGACGATTTTTCTGCGCGGTGTACAGCCCCAGATCGGCGGTGTGTACCTGATGGTAATCCGGATTGCGCGTGTCAATTCCCGGCGTGGCGCTGGCGTAACGGTAGAAATAGTGGCTGTCGAGTTTCTGGTAGTCAAATCCAGCCAGAATATGGTGCTGCCAGTCGCCCAGAGTGACCGTTTTCGTCACCTGATTGTCAATGTTGAAACTCTTCAGGTCTTCATCGGTGGTATAGGCAAAGCGGTTCAGCATCCAGACCGGGTTTGCCCCGTTACCGGTTGAATAGACGCTGCGCTGGTGCGTATCAATGTCAAAATATCGCGCCTGTTGGTTGAAACCCCAGCCATTATCAAATTCATGCTCGAAATGATAACCCACCATCCACTGGCGCTGCTTAAAACCACTCCACTTGTCACCGGCGTAATCGCGACGATCGGCATAACCCGAGCGTAAATAGGCAATCGGTAACGGGTTCGATGGCGATAGCGACGGCGTATTCTGCGCCAGCGCCTCCAGCGTCAGGCGCGTCTGACTGTCCGGCTGCCAGGTGACGGATGGCGCTAACAGATAATCTTCATAGCGGGTCGTACGCGGCTGGTCATCCCCTTCAGTTGCCTTACCCAGCAGACGATAGTTCCAGTCGCTGTCGTTGATTTTGCCGGTGGAATCCAGATAACCCTCTTTCAGATGCCGCGTACCCGTATTAAAACCGATTTCCGTTTTTTGCTCAGCCTGCGGTTTTTTGCCCTGAATATTCACCAGCCCTCCCGGCGAACCGTTGCCATACAGCACAGAGGCTGGCCCTTTCAGGATATCCACGCTCTCCACCAGCAACGGGTCGATACGCGCTTTAGTATTCCCGGTGACGTTATACGGCAACTGCAGGCCGTTGTAGTACTCCTGATCGACGGAGAAACCGCGAATCTTGTATTCGCTCATATAGGAGGTATTGCCGCGCACTTCCGTTGACACACCCGGCGCATAGCGCAGGATCTCGTTGACGGAATTTGCATGACGCAAAGCGATCTCTTTGTTATCGATAGTATTAATGACCTGAGGCGTTTTACTTTCAGGCACAGCAGATTTGGTGGCGCTGTTGGTCCAGGCGGGCAACAGGCTCTCCTGCCCGTTTGCTGAGACCACGATGGTGGATTCATTAGTTTGCGTTGCATGTAGCGGCGCTGTCAGCGCCAACGAGACACACCCAGAAAGTGCACAAAGTCGAAAGCAGAAAGTTGTCATAGTGAGAATAATTATCAGCTTAAATTGGAATGCTAATTATTCTCATTTCAGCGCGTAAATCAAGCGCGTCATTGAAGAGGATACCGTTAAAATGATTCCGCTTTACGGTCCTCTGGAAACAAAGCCCAGCGCCTGAGAAATATGCATAAAAAAAATCCGGAAACGGGAGACATTTCCGGATTTTTACACCGCCACTGGCTCGATTAACCGATCCTTGACTCATCAGCATTACGCCCGTGGACACGTCTTTATTGCATACCGACAGGCTTACTTCAGGTATTCCCCGCTGCGCAGCGCTTCGATACGTTTATCCAGCGGCGGGTGAGTCATAAACAGTTCGCTCAGCGACTTACCCTTACCATTAATGCAGAACGCCATCATGCTGGAGGCTTCCTGTGGTTCATAACTGGTTTTCAGACGCTGCAGCGCGGCAATCATCTTTTCACGCCCCACCAGCTTAGCGGAACCCGCATCGGCGTGGAATTCGCGATGACGAGAGAACCACATGGTAATAATGCTCGCCAGAATACCGAATACCAGTTCCAGGACCATTGCGACCGCAAAGTAGATCATCGGGTTGCCATTGCTGCCTTCGCCTTCATCACGGTTGCCACCAAGAAAACCGGCGGCAATCTGCGCCAGAATACGCGAGATGAAAATAACAAAGGTGTTCACAACGCCCTGAATCAGGGTCATGGTGACCATGTCGCCATTCGCAATATGGCTGATTTCGTGAGCAATAACGGCTTCCGCTTCATCCGGGCTCATGTTTTGCAGCAAACCGGTACTGACCGCGACCAGAGAGGCATCACGGCGAGCCCCGGTGGCAAACGCGTTGATGTCCGGCGCATGGTAAATAGCAACCTGCGGCATGGCGATGCCCGCCTGACGCGCCTGCGTGGCGACCGTATTCATCAGCCAGCGTTCTCTTTCGTTACGCGGTTGCTCGATCACTTCCCCACCGACGGAACGTAATGCCATCCATTTGGACATCAGCAGTGAAACGAAGGAACCACCAAAACCGAACAGCAGCGCCATAATCATCAGGCCCTGAACGCTGCTCGACTGAATCCCTGTCAGGCTCAGCACCAGCCCGAAAACGACCATGACAGCCAGGTTCGTTAACAGGAAAAGCGCGATTCGCATCATAATCTTCTTTTAACCTCAACTTAACAAAACGCACTATGCGATTACCCACATCGTATGGGTCGTCCCGCTATTTTCAAGCATCAACAGGCGGTAAGTCACCAGAAAGACACAACTTTACATTTTGTTGTACCAGGCTGACGCCACCCATACGCATGTTAAAAAAAACAGGCACAATTTCTTGTGCCTGTTTGCATTTACTTCGCCGCGGTGGGTTGTTCCGCGGGCTTCGCTTTCTCAAGCCTCGCCAGATCCAGCGCAATCTTCACCGTTTCATCCAGATACGGATCCGGCTCCTGGTAATCTTTTGGCAGGTCATCGAGTTGCTTCAGCACCGGTTTTCCTTCACGTTTAAACCGATCGTTGATACGCGCCAGACGCATCGCATCATCTTCGTTATTCTCTTTTTCACGCTGCGCGTAATTCAGAGACGCAATGTTGCGTTTGTCCTTCATCGCATTAAACCGCGCGATATCCTTCATGATGTACTGGAATTCAGGATCCTTTGCGATACGGGCATTATGCTGTTGAAGCAACTCAGGTCCGAATGGCGTCAGATCGTCTGATTTCACATACGTTGCCGCTTCAATGCTATCCCACGGCAACGCATTATCTTCAAACTTCTCACCGGTTTCGGTCTCTTCGTTACCGGTTGGCATCATGATATCCGGCGTAACGCCTTTGCGCTGAGTACTACCACCATTGACACGATAGAATTTCTGAATCGTGTACTGAACAGAGCCCAGAGCCGGCCATTCCGGGCGCAGCATCTGATCGTAAATCCGGTTCAGGGAACGATACTGTTGTACGGTACCCTTACCAAAGGTCGGCTCACCGACGATCAGCGCACGACCGTAATCCTGCATGGCCGCGGCAAAAATTTCCGATGCCGACGCACTGAAGCGATCAACCAGCACCACCAGCGGCCCTTTGTAGTAAACAACGCCGTCCGTATCACTGTCCTCACGAACTTTCCCGTTGTTGTCGCGAACCTGTACCACCGGACCGGAAGGGATAAACAGACCAGACAGAGAAACTGCCTCTGTTAGTGCCCCGCCGCCGTTAGTCCGCAGATCGATGACGATGCTGCTGACGTTCTGTTTTTCCAGTTTCTGCAACTGGACTTTGACATCGTCAGTCAGACCAACATAAAAGCCAGGGATATCCAGTACGCCGACTTTCTCTTTACCCACCGTCTTCACAGACATCTTAACCGCACGATCTTCCAGACGGATGCGTTCACGCGTCAGTGTGACAATACGGGTTTTTGTTCCTTTACCAGCAGGCAGTACTTCAAGACGAACCTTGCTACCTTTTGGCCCTTTGATGAGCGCAACAACATCATCCAGACGCCAGCCGATCACATCGACCATGCTCTTACCGGTCTGCCCCACGCCGACAATGCGATCGCCAACGCTAATTGCCTTGCTCTTCGCCGCCGGACCGCCAGCCACCATGGAGTTAATGACCGTATAGTCATCGTCCATTTGCAGCACGGCGCCAATCCCTTCAAGGGACAGACTCATCTCGGTATTAAACTGCTCGGTATTGCGTGGCGAGAGATAGTTGGTATGCGGATCGATTTCGCGCGCAAACGCGGTCATCGCCAGTGAGAAGACGTCTTCACTGTTGGTTTGCGTCAGACGACGGATCGCGGATTTATAACGCCGTGTCAGCGTCTCACGAATTTCTTTATCGTTTTTGCCGGTCAGTTTCAGACTTAACTCATCGAACTTCACCTTGCCATCCCACAGCGCGTTCAGCTCTGCCTCGTCTTTCGGCCAGGGCGCTTTGCTGCGATCGAGATTGAAGGTGTCAGTTCCGGTGAAATCCATCGGACGTTCCAGTACTTTCAGTGCGTACTGAAAACGCTCGAAACGGCGTTTTTGCGTCAGATTATAGAGATCGTAAAAAAACATCGAGCTTACCCGAACGCAATTCGTCGCCTAACTGCCCTTTCTTCTTCGCAAACTGCTCAACATCCCCCCGCCAACAGCACGTTGTGGCTATAGTCGAGTAAATTCAGATAGCGGTCGAAAATTTTGGCGGAAAAGGCCGAATCAAGATCGAACTGACGATAGTGAGAACGCGTGAAACGTGACGTGACGCGCTCACTCACCGTCGCGTGCTGGGTCTCTTCCTTAAGGACAGGAATCTGATCGGCACGCGTAATATCGTCCACAGCGAAGGTCTGGCCTGCTATTGCAAGCAGGCCAGCTAACGCGGTAAGCCTAAAAAATGTGTTCATGCCAGGCCTGGCCTCCGTTTCAGAACACCAGGTGTTCTGCGCGTACAATCAAAGACATACCCGAATTCAGCTGTACACGGACGCCATCTTTGGTGATTTCTAATACGGTGGCATCCATCGCATCATTGCCCGCTTTCACCTTAAGAGACTGTCCAACGCTCAGCGCTGAAATATCCGAAACCGGCGTCAATTTCTCTTCACGAGGTGCGCGAGGCGCTTTTGCGGCGGGTTTTTCAGCACGCGGTTTACGCTCAGTCGCTTCTTTGCGGCGTGGTGCAGGACGCGGCTTACGTTCACGGCGAGGAGACTCTTCGGTTTCCCCTGCGGCAGCGGCAGCTTCACGTTTTTTCGCTTGCTGTTCTGCACGCTGCGCCTGAACGCGAGCTTTCGCTTCTTCAAGCTGTTTACGCGCATGTTCAACGTGCTGCTCATCCAGCTCTCCACAAGGGTTGCCGTCGAGATCAACACGCGTTGCGCCCGGCTTAACGCCGTACAGATAACGCCAGCTTGAAGTATAAAGACGTAAAGCGGAACGAAGTTGCGTTTTGCTGAGGTTCATTTCGCCCTCAATACGCTCTACCAGATCCTGAAAAATGCCAATTTTCAGTGGGCGCGCTTCGCCTTCCGCACTAAAACACTGCGGAAAACGCTCGGCCAAAAACGCGATGACTTCTTTACTGCTATTCAACTTAGGTTGATTTTCCATGAAATTTCCTGATTACAACGGACGTAGCCAACAAGCAGCAGGCATGAACAGGCGTCATTATAATGACGCCATCAGTAATTGCTACGTTATCCGTTGATTATCCTGCGACGCTCGCAAAGAATTTTTTGTAATCCGTCATTGCAAGCACGGTTTCAAGCTGCGCAACGAGCCGACGAAGACCTTCTTCATCCTCAACGGTAAAGCGCCCAAATACCGTACTGTCGATGTCCAGTACGCCAATAATATGACCTTTGACGCTTATTGGCAGAACAATCTCCGCATTACTGGCCGCATCGCAGGCAATATGACCATCAAATGCGTGAACGTCGTCAATTCGCTGAACCTGGTTCTGGGCAACGGCTGTACCGCACACGCCGCGCCCCACCGGGATCCGCACGCAGGCAATTTTGCCCTGAAACGGACCTAATACCAGCGTATCGCCTTCGAGCAGGTAAAATCCTGCCCAGTTAACATCTGAAAGACGTTCATACAACAGTGCGCTGGTATTCGCCAGCGTCGCCAGAAAACTGGTTTCACCTGCCATTAAAGCCTGGAAATCGCGGTTCAGATCCGCGTATAGCTCTGTCTTGTTCATTATATAATCACTTAGTTGTCTTACTCCGATACTGCAGCCTATTAAAATAAGCATTAAATGCGTTAATGCTCAAGATCATTCCCGTCATGAGTTAAGATTACATAAATCTAACATTTTGATTCGCGATACATGGCTCTTAAGACTCAACATATAACGCCTGCAAAAAAAATAGCGATTCGGTCCATCAGCGAAGCACTGCCGCGTGCGCACTATCAGCGTTGTCCGCAATGCGACATGCTGTTTAGCTTGCCGAAGATGCGTTCCCATCAGAGCGCGTATTGCCCGCGCTGCCAGGCGAAAATTCGCGATGGTCGGGACTGGTCGCTCACGCGACTCGGCGCGATGGCGGTCACCATGCTGCTGCTGATGCCTTTCGCCTGGGGCGAACCGCTGCTGCATATCTATCTGCTGGGCATTCGCATTGACGCCAACGTCATGCAGGGCATTTGGCAGATGACGAAGCAAGGCGATCCGATCACCGCGGCAATGGTGCTGTTTTGCGTTGCGGGCGCCCCGCTGATCCTGGTCAGTGCGATTGCCTACCTGTGCTTTGGCAACATTCTCGGCATGAATTTGCGCCCGGTGTTGCTGATGCTGGAGAAACTTAAAGAGTGGGTGATGCTGGATATTTATCTGGTCGGTATTGGTGTGGCGTCAATCAAAGTTCAGGATTACGCTTTTTTGCAACCGGGCGTGGGGCTTTTCGCCTTTGTTGCGCTGGTCATTCTCAGCATTCTGACCCTTTCGCATCTGAACATCGAACAACTGTGGGAGCGTTTCTATCCGCAACGCCCGGCCAAACGCCCGGACGAGAAGCTCCGCGTCTGCCTCGGTTGTCATTTTACCGGCTATCCGGATACCCGTGGCCGCTGTCCGCGTTGCCATATTCCCTTGCGCGAGCGCCGAAAACAAAGCATTCAGAAATGCTGGGCGGCGCTGTTGGCATCGATTGTTTTTTTGCTGCCTGCTAACCTGATGCCAATCTCGGTTATCTATGTCAACGGCGGACGCCAGGAAGACACTATCATGTCAGGCATTATGTCGCTGGCGAGCAGTAATATCGCCGTTGCCGCGGTGGTCTTTATTGCCAGTATTCTGGTGCCGTTTACCAAAGTGATTGTCATGTTTACCCTGCTGCTCAGTATTCACTTCAAATGTGAGCAGGGTTTACGCACGCGTATGCAACTTTTGCGTCTGGTCACGTGGATCGGGCGCTGGTCGATGTTGGATCTGTTCGTGATTTCCTTAACCATGTCGCTAATCAACCGCGATCAGATTCTTGCTTTTACTATGGGACCGGCTGCGTTTTATTTCGGCTCAGCGGTCATTTTGACTATTCTTGCTGTGGAATGGCTGGACAGCCGCTTACTTTGGGATGCACATGAGTCAGGAAACGCCCGCTTCGCAGACTGAAGCGCAAATTAAAACAAAACGTCGTATTTCACCGTTCTGGCTACTGCCGCTGATTGCGTTAATGATTGCGGGATGGCTGATATGGAACAGTTATGAAGATCGCGGCAACACCGTGACCATCGACTTTCAGTCCGCAGACGGTATCGTCGCTGGCCGTACACCCGTTCGCTATCAGGGCGTGGAAGTCGGCACGGTACAGGATATCCGCCTGAGTAAGGATCTGCGTAAAATCGAGGTCCGCGTCAGCATTAAATCCGACATGAAAGACGCCCTGCGTGAAGAGACACAGTTCTGGCTGGTAACGCCCAAAGCGTCGCTTGCAGGCGTCTCTGGCCTGGATGCGCTGGTGGGCGGGAACTATATCGGCATGATGCCCGGCAAAGGCGCGGAAAAAGATCACTTTGTCGCCCTGGATACCCAACCGAAATATCGACTGGATAACGGCGATCTGATGATTCATCTCAACGCACCGGATTTGGGCTCGTTGAACAGCGGCTCGCTGGTTTATTTCCGCAAAATCCCGGTCGGTAAAGTCTACGACTACAGCATTAATCCGAACAAACAGGGCGTCACCATCGACGTGCTGGTGGAGCGTCGCTTTACCAATCTGGTGAAAAAAGGCAGTCGTTTCTGGAACGTTTCCGGCGTGGATGCTGACGTCAGCCTGAGTGGCGCGAAGGTTAAACTGGAAAGTCTGGCGGCCCTGGTGAATGGTGCAATCGCCTTTGACTCGCCCGATGACTCAAAAACCGCAGAGCAAGATGATACCTTCGGCCTGTATAAAGATCTGGCCCACAGTCAGCGCGGCGTCATTATCAAACTTGAACTGCCGGGCGGCGAAGGACTGAAGGCCGATTCTACGCCCCTGATGTATCAGGGGCTCGAAGTCGGCCAACTCACCAAACTGGATTTACAATCCGGTGGCAAAGTGACCGGCGAAATGACCGTCGATCCGAGCGTGGTCACGCTGTTACGTGAGACGACGCGCATTGAACTGCGCAGTCCTAAACTCTCGCTGAGTGATGCCAATGTCAGCGCATTGCTCACAGGCAAAACCTTTGAACTGGTGCCCGGTACGGGTGAACCACGCAACGAATATGTGGTGGTTCCCGGTGAAAGAGCGCTGCTGCACGAACCGGACGTCCTGACCTTTACCCTGACCGCGCCGGAAAGCTATGGCATCGATGCCGGTCAGCCGCTGATCCTGCACGGTGTGCAGGTCGGTCAGGTTATCGAACGCAAACTGACCAGCAAAGGCGTAACGTTTACCGTCGCAGTCGATCCGCAGCATCGCGACCTGGTGCAGGGCGACAGTAAATTCGTGGTTAACAGCCGTGTGGATGTCAAAGTCGGTCTTGATGGCGTTGAGTTCCTCGGTGCCAGCGCCAGCGAATGGATCAACGGCGGTATTCGCATATTGCCGGGCAGCAAAGGGGCCATGAAGTCCAGTTATCCGCTGTATGCCAATCTGGAAAAAGCCGTGGAGAACAGCCTGAGCGATCTGCCGACCACCACCCTGACTCTGCGTGCGGAAACGCTGCCGGACGTGCAGGCCGGTTCTGTCGTGCTGTATCGTAAATTTGAAGTCGGTGAAGTGATCACCGTGCGCCCACGTGCCGACGCGTTTGATATCGATCTGCACATTAAGCCGGAGTACCGCAACCTGCTGACCAGCAACAGCGTCTTCTGGGCGGAAGGCGGCGCTAAAGTGCAACTCAACGGCAGCGGGCTGACGGTGCAGGCCTCTCCCCTGTCGCGCGCGCTGAAGGGCGCGATCAGTTTTGACAACCTGAGCGGTGCCAGCGCCAGCCAGCGTAAAGGCGACAAGCGTATTTTGTATGCCTCTGAGACCGCTGCACGCGCGGTCGGCGGACAAATTACTCTCCACGCTTTTGATGCCGGGAAACTGGCTGCCGGTATGCCCATTCGCTATCTCGGCATTGATATTGGGCAGATTCAGACGCTTGAACTGCTCACCTCACGCAACGAGGTCCAGGCGAAAGCGGTACTGTACCCGGAATATGTGCAGACATTCGCCCGTGGGGGGTACGCGCTTCTCCGTGATTACGCCGCAAATCTCCGCCGCAGGTGTGGAGCACCTCGACACCATCCTGCAACCCTACATCAACGTCGAGCCGGGCCGGGGTAATCCGCGCCGTGACTTTGAACTACAGGAAGCGACCATTACTGACTCACGCTACCTTGACGGGTTGAGTATTGTGCTTGAAGTCCCCGAAGCAGGCTCGCTGGCGATCGGTACACCAGTGCTGTTCCGTGGGATTGAAGTCGGTACGGTCACCGGCATGACGCTCGGCACCTTGTCTGACCGTGTGATGATTGCCTTACGCATCAGCCAACGCTATCAGCACCTGGTCCGTAACAACTCCGTCTTCTGGCTGGCCTCAGGATACAGTCTGGACTTTGGTCTGACCGGCGGCGTCGTGAAGACCGGCACGTTTAATCAGTTCATTCGCGGCGGTATTGCGTTCGCCACGCCGCCGGGCACCCCGCTGGCGCCGAAAGCGCAGGCCGGAAAACACTTCCTGCTGCTCGAAAGTGAGCCGAAAGAGTGGCGTGAATGGGGAACCGCACTGCCACGCTAAAGTCAGGCTCCGGCGTGCTCGCGCCGGAGCCTTTATGCTACACTGCGCGCTTGTTTTATTGCCGGTGGTGCCCCCCCCGTGACTCAACACGCTGTTTATTTTCCTGACGCCTTTTTGGCACAAATGCGCGAGGCGATGCCCGCACACCTCTCCTTTGATGACTTTCTCGCCGCCTGTCAGCGCCCGTTACGCCGCAGCATTCGCGTGAATACGCTTAAAATTTCGGTTGCCGATTTCCTCACCTTAACCGCACCGTATGGCTGGTCGCTGACGCCGGTTCCCTGGTGTGAAGAAGGCTTCTGGATTGAGCGCGAGGATGAGGATGCACTCCCGCTGGGCAGTACTGCCGAGCATCTAAGCGGCCTGTTCTATATTCAGGAAGCGAGCTCCATGCTGCCGGTCGCCGCGCTGTTTGCCGACAATACTTCGCCGAACCGCGTGATGGATGTTGCCGCCGCGCCGGGTTCAAAAACCACGCAAATCGCGGCACGCATGGGCAACCAGGGGGCGATTCTCGCGAACGAGTACTCAGCCAGTCGGGTGAAAGTGCTGCATGCCAATATCAGTCGCTGCGGGATAAGCAACGTCGCGCTGACCCATTTTGATGGCCGCGTATTCGGCGCAGCGCTGCCGGAAATATTCGACGCGATTTTGCTCGATGCCCCCTGCTCGGGTGAAGGCGTCGTGCGAAAAGATCCGGACGCGCTAAAAAAACTGGTCCGTTGAGAGCAATCTTGCCATTGCTGCAACCCAGCGCGAATTGATCGACAGCGCTTTTCACGCGCTGCGACCCGGGGGCTCGCTGGTTTACTCCACTTGTACATTAAATCGTGAAGAGAACGAAGCCGTACTGGCCTGGCTAAAAGAGACGTATGCTGATGCAGTTGAGTTTTTACCGTTAGGCGATCTTTTTCCTGAGGCGAATCAGGCGCTGACGGCAGAAGGTTTCCTGCATGTGTTCCCGCAGATTTATGACTGCGAAGGGTTTTTCGTCGCGCGTCTGCGTAAAACGGCGTCCCTTCCCGCGCTGCCTGCGCCGAAGTACAAAGTGGGCAACTTCCCTTTTACCCCTGTCAAAGGCCGCGAAGCCACAAACATTAACCAGGCCGCTAACGCCATGGGTTTGCACTGGAGTGAAAATCTGCATCTCTGGCAGCGCGATAAAGAGATCTGGCTTTTCCCGGCGGAGATTGAACCGCTGATCGGTAAAGTCCGCTTCTCCCGCCTCGGCGTGAAGCTGGCAGAAACCCATAACAAAGGTTATCGCTGGCAGCACGAAGCGGTTATCGCGCTGGCTGATATAAATCACCGCAGTGCGTTTGAACTGTCTCCCCAGGAGGCAGAAGAGTGGTATCGTGGTCGCGATGTCTACCCCCCAGACTGCTCCTGCCACGGACGATGTGCTGGTGACCTTTCAGCATCAGCCAATAGGTCTTGCTAAGCGGATCGGTTCACGGCTGAAAAACAGCTACCCGCGCGAGCTGGTGAGAGATGGAAAATTGTTTACCGGTAACGTCTGAAATCGGAAAATTTGCGCATTTTTTGACTGGCGCTTTTGCCTGCGTTGACTACGCTGAAAAATGGACGTCCTGACTGGTCGTACCACAATCAGCGAATCAACGGAGAGCACGATGATGAAAACCAGTGTGCGCATTGGCGCTTTTGAAATTGACGATGCCGAGTTACACGGCGAGTCGCCGGGAGACCGAACGTTAACCATTCCGTGTAAATCTGACCCGGATTTATGCATGCAACTGGATGCCTGGGACGATGAAACCAGCGTTCCAGCCCTACTGAATGGCGAACATTCGGTTCTTTTCCGTAAACACTACGACCGTAAATCTGATGCCTGGATCATGCGTCTTGCCTGATTCAAAAAGAACCCGTCTGCCGGCGGGTTATTTATTCTCCCTTCCCGCTTGCGTTAATTCCTCCTACACTTTTGTTATGGCTGTACAAAATGAGGATAGGATGTTCGCACTGGTTTTGTTTGTCTGTTACCTGGATGGCGGTTGCGAAGATATCGTCGTGGATGTTTACGATACAGAGCAGCAGTGCCTGTATTATATGGACGATCAGCGGATTCGCCAGGGTGGCTGTTTTCCGGTAGAGGACTTTATCGATAGCTTCTGGGCCCCTGCGCAGCAATACAGTGATTTTTAATTACTGTAGTTGTACCAGCGTTAACTCGCCGCCGAATACCGCGCCCGTATCAATGTAATGCAGATTAGCGCTATCGAAACGCTCGCGCAGCGGGGTATGCCCAAACCAGAAATGGTCAGCCCCGGTTATGGCGCTCCCCCCCTCCCGCGAGATGCGCGTTCAGTCGTGCACGTCGCCACAATACCTCCTGGAGATTAACCGGCTTTTGCCACTGATAGACCTCTTGCGGGTAATCGGCGTGGGCGACGACATGCGTCTCCTCACGGCAGTGCAGTTCCAGGATCCATGGCAATTGCTGGCAATATTCCAGCGCCAGCGTAGCCTGATGCCGTTTATGCTCCGGCAGCGCCGAAAACCAGCCACCGCCATTCATCGTCCACAACGACCACTGTGACGTGCGCAGAGCATCGAGTGCCATCTGCTCATGATTTCCCCTGACCGCCACTATCCAGCGCTTACGCAGTAGTTGCAGACAGCGCAAACTGTCAGGACCGCGATCGATGAGATCGCCCACGGAGATCAGTAAATCCTGCCAGGGATCAAAACGACAGGTCCGCAACTTTGCCATCAGCAGCGTAAAACAGCCGTGGATATCTCCGACCACCCAGATGTGCCGCCAGTATGCCCCATCGATCATTTGATAACTATTTTCAGGCTGTTTCATGAGAGTTCTTGTCCTCAGTCACGCCCTAACACAAATTTAACAATAGCAGCAAAAAACGCTGGACGTTTATGCCCGGGTGTGGGTATGGTTTATTCAGAATGATATGTGCGAAATGCCATTAGGCTCAGGAAAAGCACGCGTTCTACAGATAAAAAAGAGACCGAATACGATTCCTGTATTCGGTCCAGGGAAATGGCTCTTGGGAGAGAGCCGTGCGCTAAAAGTTGGCATTAATGCAGGCTAAGTCGCCTTGCCCTTTAAGAATAGATGACGACGCCAGCTTTTCCAGTCCACGACGAATGTGGCTGGAAAAAAGGCGATTGTCACCGGCTGAAATGCAAAAACCGCAAGATCATCTTCAGGATGCTTGCGGTTTTTTTATTGGAAAGCAGAGAGAGTTTTTGGATATTAACAGAGCTTTTCCGCGCGTTCGATAAACGGCGCCAGGCTCATTTTTTCCCCCGGATTTGCCGGATCGTCAATCTGAATCACCGATATGGGTTGCGCGGTTGTTTTGCCGCTGGCCACTTGCTGCTGCGCCACATCGTTTAACGGATACTGAACAAGCGTGCTGGGGTTAATCACATACAGCGCGTTCCCCGGTCGACAGGTCAGCATCACCTCTTCGCGATTGAACGCCCACTTATCTTTGCCGATTTCAAAGCGGCTCACGGTGATGACCTGTGGCGCCGCCATCGCAACCCCTGAACTGGTCAGAAGCAACACAGAGAGAATCATTTTTTTCATGAATTTTGCCTGTCCCTCAGAATGGTTCCAGCGTCGCAAATACGCTGACGATTGCCAGCACAACGGCGCCAATTCCCCATTCGATCTTCGTCATCCAAATAAAATACACCGTAACGCGGCGGTTCTCCTGCCGCATACGTGGTACGAGAAGATACCGATTCACCAGTGCGATTGCCACCATTAGCAGGACAAGTGCACATTTTAGCAAAAGCAGTTGCCCCCAGGCTGTTCGCCACGGAAGTGCAACGCCCTGGATAAACAGCATATTGGCAATACCGGTGAGCAAAACACCTGCTACGGCAAGATGCCCATAGCGGGAAAAACGCATCAGGGTGTAAACCGCCTGCTGCTGCCAACGTCCTCTCGCTATGCGCATGCAATAAATCACCGGTAACAGGCCACCAAACCAGGCTGCGGCGCAAATCAGATGCAGCGCATGGTTTGTCTGCTGCAGCGCACCGATAACGCCCGTGTGCAGTGTGGCATGTCCAATCCCCGTCAGCAGCGCAAACTGCGCGAGGGTTAAGAGCACGAAGAGTCGCGATAAATTGCGCGGCATCAGCAGTGCGGCAATCAGTGTCACCAGCGCCAGAACGATCTGCCAGAGCCACACTCCGCCAAACTGAGTTTGCAACACCGCTCCCCAGACAGACACGGAGATAACATCCTGCCAGCCGGAGCCCATGAGCCCCGCCTGGATCGCCAGCATCAGTAACGCACTCAGAAAACTCCATAGCGCAGCATGTTGTTGCAGGCGCAGGAAGCGTCTGCTCATCAAACGGCGGACAGATGCCGGCGCTAACCACGCCCCGTAGAGCGCAGAGCCGAACACCAGCATCAGAGCGGTAAAATGGATGAAACGGAGTGAAACCCATGTCAGCGTCAGCATGTTTATCTCACGCTAAAGGTGTACTGCCCTTTGGTTTTGTGTCCATCGACGGAAACCACGTGCCAGTTCACCGTGTATTGACCCGGCTTCAGTGCTTCATCAAGCGGAACGATCAGCTGCTTCTTATCCTGCTCGTTACGTTTTGCCGGCCGGGTTTTAATTCCCTCTTGTTTTGGACCAGTAATCGTCGCCCCGCTGAATCCGGGCTCGATACCTTCAGAGAAATTGAGGGTCAGCGCCTGCGGTGCGGCAGACACCTCAGCATCAGCGGCCGGATATTGATGTGTCAAATGCGCATGCGCCCACACCGTCGGGGCTGCCAGAACGGATGCGAGGAGAAGGAGCGTATTGCGAACGGTACGTGCAGGAGAAACCATATTAACTATTCCTTTTTGTTATGCCTTATTTTTAGAGGATAACCTTCTATAATGTTCGAGTCGAGAATCATCAATTGCGGCTTGCCATTATGGCGGACTCTTAGTAACTTTTGCGCGCTAAACAGGAGGAGAAGCCCATGCATAAAAATCTGGCTCAACTTGAGCAAGCGGAGATGGACAAGGTAAACGTGGACCTGGCCGCCGCCGGCGTGGCATTTAAAGAGCGCTACAACATGCCTGTCGTCGCCGAAGTGGTAGAGCGCGAACAACCTGAACACCTGCGTGAATGGTTTCGCGAACGTCTGATCGCCCATCGACTGGCCTCCGTATCATTGTCACGTCTACCCTACGAGCCAAAACCGAAATAACATCTTTGATGTAACGTTACATATCCTTACATATTGCCTGCTACAGTATAAGTCGATTCTTATTCTATGATTTAAGGACGATTGTAGACACTATGAAAAGGAAGTCATTATGTCACTCTGGAAAATAGCTGCCGCGCAGTACGAACCACTAAAAGCCTCGTTTGATGCACACATAGCTCACCATCTCAATTTCATAAACGCGGCAGCCCGGCAAAAATGCGAACTCCTGGTTTTTCCCTCACTCTCCTTACTCGGTTGTATCAACGACCCACAATCATTGCCCGCGCCGCCGGATCCGAGCCTGTTGCAGCCGTTGTCTTATGCCGCAACGACGCATCGCATGACGATCATTGCGGGTCTGCCGGTCGAACATAACAACCGGTTTGTTAAAGGAATCGCCGTCTTTGCGCCGGGAATGGCCGCGCCGCGCATGTTTCATCACAGCCACGGTGCCTGTCTTGGCGAAGATTTGAAAACCATCAGTGTGGTGGATGAACAGCCGGATGCGCTCGATCTGGCTCCTGAGTATTCTCTCTTTACCACCAGCCAGAGTGTGGGAGAACCCGAGTTGCTAAGCTCCACCTCGCGATTACAGCGCTTCTCACACAAATTTGCGATTGCGGTTTTGATGGCCAATGCGCGGGGAAGTAGCGCATTATGGGACGAAAACGGGCAGTTGATTGTCCGCGCCGACTGCGGTTCGCTGTTATTAACGGGACAGCGCACGGCACAGGGTTGGCAAGGTGATATCATTCCATTACGCTAATCGTTTTCGGTCAGGAGTGTTACATGCTGCGCATCATCGATACAGAGACCTGTGGCCTGCAGGGCGGGATTGTGGAGATCGCCTCTGTCGATGTGGTTGACGGTAAAATTGTCAATCCCATGAGTCATCTGGTACGTCCTGATCGCCCTATTTCACCGCAGGCGATGGCCATTCATCGTATTACCGAAGCGATGGTAGCCGATAAGCCGTGGATCGAAGAGGTCATCCCGCACTATTACGGCAGCGAATGGTACGTGGCACACAATGCCAGTTTTGACCGCCGTGTGCTCCCCGACATGCCCGGTGAGTGGATTTGCACCATGAAGCTCTCCCGTCGACTCTGGCCGGGAATTAAATACAGCAACATGGCGCTGTATAAGTCACGTAAGTTGAATGTACAGACCCCAGCGGGACTGCATCACCACCGTGCTTTATATGATTGCTACATCACCGCCGCGCTGCTCATCGATATTATGAACACCTCCGGCTGGTCGGCGGAACAGATGGCCGATATCACCGGCCGCCCGGCGCTATTGTCCACCTTCACCTTCGGGAAATATCGTGGAAAAGCGGTATCGGAAGTGGCTGAACGCGATCCGGGCTACCTGCGCTGGTTATTCAATAATCTGGACAGTATGAGCCCGGAGCTGCGCTTAACGCTGAAACATTATCTGGATAACGCGTAGTGTTGCCCCTGCCCTGGCAATGTTCCCTGCGCCAGGGCAATCAAAAATGCAAATTCCAGCGCGACGCCCTCATACGATTTAAAACGACCCGATTTGCCGCCATGCCCGGAATCCATGTCAGTGCAGAGCAACAGCAGGTTATCATCGGTTTTCAGTTCGCGCAGTTTTGCCACCCATTTTGCGGGTTCCCAGTACTGAACCTGTGAGTCATGTAGCCCCGTGGTCACCAGAAGATGCGGGTAGGCCTGCGCGATGACGTTATCGTACGGGCTGTAGCTTTTCATGTAAGTGTAATACTGCGGATCTTTGGGATTCCCCCCACTCCTCAAACTCCCCGGTCGTCAGCGGAATCGACTCATCCAGCATGGTCGTCACGACATCAACAAAAGGCACCTGGGCAATCACCCCATGAAACAGGTCGGGACGCTCATTGATGGCCACGCCCATTAACATTCCACCCGCGCTGCCGCCCATGGCGTACAGATGTGAAGGCGAGCCGTACCCCTGCTCGATTAGCGCATCGCAGGCATCAAGAAAATCATTAAAAGTGTTACGTTTTTTGAGGAACTTGCCCTCTTCGTACCAGTGCTGGCCCAGTTCTCCACCGCCGCGCACATGAACAATGGCATAGACGAATCCGCGATCCAGCAGACTTAATCGGCTACTGCTGAAATCGGCATCCATGCAGGAACCATAGGAACCATAGCCGTACACCAGCAGTGGATTTTGCCCCTTACGGAAGTATTTCTGGTGATAAACCAGTGATACCGGAACCTCGACGCCATCACGGGCGGTGATCCACAGGTGTTCACTACGATACTGGCTGGCATCAAAGCCCGCCACTTCGGTCTGTTTGATGACGCGTCGCTCGCCAGTGTCCATATCCAGCTCAAATAAAGTATCGGGAGTGGTCATCGACGAATAGCCATAACGCAAACGGGAGGTTTCTGGCTCCGGATTGTACGCAAGCCAGGTGACATAGGCGGGATCATCAAACGCAATCCCCACCACTTCCCGCGTTTTGCGATTGATTTGCCGCAGGCTGGTCAGCCCGCGCTGGCGTTCTTCCACCACCAGCCAGTCGGTGAAAAGTGTAAAGCCTTCCAGCATGATGCTTTCTCGCGCCGGAATCAGCGTTTCCCACTTCTTTTTCATCACGCACGCGGGTGCGATATAAGCCGAAGTTTTTTCCGTCGCGATTAGAGCGCAGATAAAATTTTTGCTGATAGTGATCCAGGCTGTATTCGTGGTCTTTACGGCGAGGCAGGAAAATGAGCGGTTCAGCATCAGCCATTTCGGCATCCAGCAACAGGACCTCGCTGGTCGTTGCGCTCGACAGATGAATGACGATGTAATGCTGGGAAGTCGTTTTGTGCAGACCGACGTAGAAGGTGTCGTCTTTCTCTTCATAAATCAGCTCGTCCTCGGCTGATGGCGTGCCAACGGTATGACGCCAGACCTGATAAGGTAAGAGCGTCGTGGCATGTTTACGGACATAGTAAAAGGTCAGGGAATCATTCGCCCAGACAAATTCTGGCGCCACATTATCCAGCATCTCCGGATACCAGTTACCACTCTCCAGGTGACGAAAGCGGATCCCGTACTGGCGGCGCGAGAGATAATCTTCCGCGAGCGCCATAATGCTGTTGTCCGGTGTAATCGCAAACCCGCCCAGCGTATAAAATTCGCTGTGCGCCGCCCGCTTGTTGGCATCAATCAGCGTTTCCCACTCATCCCACTCTTCACTGAGTGCCGACTGGCGCTGATAAATGGCGTATTCGCACCCAGGCTCGTAGATATGTCGATAGCGATAACCGTTTTTCACGTATGGCGCTGAAATATCACGGGGAGAAATACGATCGATAATTTCCTTTAGCACGCGATCCTGCAATGCCTGCTGCGTAGACATAACCTGATGTCCGTAGCGGTTTTCCTGTTGCAGGTAGTCAAGCACCTCGGGCTGAGAGCGCGTGTCGTCACGCAGCCAGTAGTAGTTATCAATGCGCGTGTCGCCATGGACCGTCATGGCATAGGGGATACGATTTGCTTTTGGCAGCATGTGTCTGTTTCTTTCGTCTTTATACATCCTCTAAGGGTGGCAAAAGTCACGAATGATGCAAGCGAAACATGCTGCGCGAGGTATTTCGTTAGCCAGGTAATGCCTGTTTTTGCTGTTTCAGATCCTGTTCAATGCCATCACGGACATCCTGGGGGGATCTTCAGCGCATCGCCCAACGCGTTGAGATAACTGCGTTCCATAAAATGGTCGATATCGATCGCCGCGCAGCTCAGGAAATACAGCTCCAGCGCTTCTTCCTCGTTGCGGACACCCTGCGCAAGGCGCTGTGGGTCGAGCGGTTGTTCAATCGCCTGTTCAATGAAAACGCGCCCCTGCTCTTCTACACCGGCTTCACGCAGTTGCTGCTCGATTGCGGCCCGCTCACTGGCATCGATATGTCCGTCGCTTTTCGCCGCAAAGACCAGCGCGAGGATCAGCCGTTCGGTACGCACATCCAGCGGCGTACTCTGTGCGCCGAACTGCGGTTCACCCTGATGCGCCGCACGGATTTTATCTTTATACTTGTTCCACAAGACCGTCCCCGCCACCGCACCGCCGCCGACCAGCAGCGCGCTGGTGCCATATTTGCTGAGCAGTTTGCGTGAGGATTTGTTGGCGACCAGTAATCCCGCCAGACCGCCCAGCGCACCGGGAACCAGCAGTTTACTTAAGCCTTGTTCACCGGAAGCAGATGAAGAGGATCCGTTTTGTCCGAGAAGAGATTGTAATTGATTTAGCCAGTTAGCCATTTTTGCCCCTCAAGTACTGACAATGAATTGTCAAAGCGTACCCGAGGGGGTGTCAGGAAATGTCTGTTACGACAAAAGATGCGCAAATATTACGTCAGGAGGGCTGATACGTTGCGGTACCTGCTTTGCAGTCCACAGTCACCCGATAGTGGATATCCGCACTTTTTCCGCGCACGGTCAGCGGGACCACCCACTTACCCTCCCCACCGGTGATCTCTTTTGGATTAACCCATGCCACCGGGTCGGCCTGCCCCACATGCTTTTGATCGTCGGCCCAACGCGAAATGCGATTCTGCTGATAATCGCGCTTAACACTCGCTGCAATACCCTCGGTATCCAGACCTTCACAGTTAAGGAACTTAACTGTCTTACTGTCCGTACCTGCCGCCGACACCGATACACTGGTGCATAACAACAGCAAGCAGGCTAACACGCCCGTTCTTTTCATACTTTTCCCTTTCTCCATAGCACAGTGATACAGGGAAAAGCATGGTACAAAACGTCAGGAGCGCAAGTCAGCTTCAGGCTGCCTGCGTATCGTCCCCGGAAGAGGCGTTATTCTCAACGGCCTGCGGAGAAGGCAACTTACCGGTTTTGAGGATGGTGCTCAGCACATCTTTTTGTTCCGCCAGCCACAACGACAGGGCTTCACGCTGTTCGTCTTCCAGCGCTAACGGTGACTGTTCAAGCCAGGTATCGAGCAGATCTGCCGTATCCAGCATCTTGTCATACGCATCGGCTTCCTTTTTGCTGGTAAATGACATTTTTTCCTCACCTTCCCGAATGACTACGTATTTAACTTCAACCGCCATGATGCAGCCTCTCAATATTACTGTATTTATGTACAGTATATTCTATTTTACCATTGAAATCAACCTGGCAATAAAGACAGACGCAAACGTTTTCGTATATACTGCGGCCAAATTTGTTGGGGGATATATTCATGACGTTATTAGGCACAGCGCTGCGTCCGGCAGCAACTCGGGTGATGTTATTGGGTTCCGGCGAACTGGGTAAAGAAGTGGCTATAGAGTGCCAGCGTCTCGGTGTCGAAGTGATTGCGGTGGACCGCTATGCCGACGCGCCGGCCATGCATGTCGCGCATCGCTCACACGTCATTAATATGCTGGATGGTGACGCGCTTCGTCGCGTGGTTGAGCAGGAACAACCGCACTATATCGTGCCCGAAATTGAAGCCATCGCTACCGATATGCTGGTAACACTGGAACAGGAAGGATTAAACGTTGTGCCCAGCGCCCGCGCGACAAAGCTGACGATGAACCGTGAAGGTATTCGCCGTCTGGCAGCAGAAGATTTGGCGCTACCCACCTCGACCTTCCGTTTTGCCGATAGCGAAGCCACTTTCCGTGACGCCGTGGCTGAAATTGGTTATCCCTGCATTGTCAAACCGGTGATGAGTTCGTCCGGTAAGGGGCAGAGTTTTATTCGTTCCGAAGCGCAGCTGGCGCAAGCCTGGGACTATGCCCAACAGGGTGGTCGCGCGGGTGCCGGTCGGGTGATCGTTGAAGGCGTGGTGAAGTTTGATTTTGAAATCACCCTGCTCACCGTCAGCGCTGTCGATGGCGTCCATTTCTGTGCTCCGGTGGGTCATCGTCAGGAAGACGGCGATTATCGTGAATCCTGGCAGCCGCAGCAGATGAGCGCGCTGGCGCTGGAACGCGCGCAGGAGATTGCCCGTAAAGTGGTGTTAGCGCTGGGTGGTCACGGTCTGTTTGGCGTAGAGCTGTTTGTTTGCGGGGATGAGGTTATCTTCAGCGAAGTCTCCCCTCGCCCGCATGATACCGGCATGGTTACGCTGATCTCTCAGGATCTGTCCGAATTTGCCCTGCATGTACGCGCTTTTCTCGGACTGCCCGTGGGGGGCCATTCGTCAGTATGGTCCGGCCGCTTCTGCGGTGATTTTACCGCGACTGAACAGTCAGGACGTGACGTTTGATAATGTTGAGGCCGCCGTCGGCGCGGGTTTGCAGGTGCGCTTTTTCGGCAAGCCGGAAATCGAGGGAACGCGCCGTCTGGGTGTGGCGCTGGCAACGGCTGACAGCGTTGATGAAGCGATTGAACGCGCGAAGAATGCCGCCGCGCAGGTGAAAGTGACAGGGTAAACAACAGCAGCCGCAGGCCGGTTAAGGCAGTCATGCCACTATCCGGCAAAGCCCGATGGCGGCGCTAGCGCGCCGCCATCGGGCCTACGGCTTACACATGGGTAGATTACTGCTTCGCGCCTTCTACCGCTTCGCGCGCCAGTTGGGTGATGCGATCGTAATCACCGGCTTCCAGCGCGTCATTCGGCACCAGCCAGGAACCGCCGATGCACAGCACGCTCTTCAGTGCCAGGTAATCACGGTAGTTAGCCGGAGAGATGCCGCCGGTCGGGCAGAAACGCACCTGAGAGAACGGACCGGCAATGGCCTGCAGCGCTTTGGTGCCGCCATTCGCTTCTGCCGGGAAGAATTTGAATTCTTTCAGACCGTAGTCCATACCCAGCATCAGTTCAGAAACGGTGCTGATGCCCGGAATTAGCGGGATCGTACCTTCGGTTGCCGCTTTCAGCAGTGGCTCGGTCAGACCGGGGCTGATAGCGAATTGCGCACCGGCAGCAGTGACCTCTGCCAGCTGCTGCGCATTAAGCACCGTACCGGCGCCAACAATGGCTTCCGGGACTTCTTTGGCGATAGCACGGATAGCATCCATCGCGCAGGCGGTACGTAACGTTACTTCCAGTACGCGCACCCCGCCCGCAACCAGCGCTTTTGCCATCGGCACAGCGTGTTCCAGTTTATTCACTACGATCACCGGGACAACCGGGCCGGTGGTCAGGATTGCTTCTGCACTTGTTTTCCAGTTTTTCATCAGAGTTTTTCTCTCGCCTGATTACAAAATATGCCTTAAAAATGAATACAGGTTGCGCCCTGTTCCGCGCCGGATAAATTCTCACGCAGCGCACTAAACATTTCACGCCCCGTTCCGATGCGCGATGCGCTCAGATCCGGGATATGCGGCTGGCGGGCGGCAAGCTCCGCCTCATCCACCAGCAGCGTCAATTCACCTGTCTGTCCGTTCACCCGAATAATGTCGCCATCGCGTACTTTTGCCAGCAACCCGCCATCATAGGCCTCCGGAGTGACGTGGATAGCTGAAGGCACTTTACCGGACGCACCGGAGAGTCGACCATCAGTAACCAACGCAATTTTGAAACGACGGTCCAATAATACACCAAGTGGCGGCATGAGTTTATGTAATTCTGGCATTCCGTTCGCTTTTGGCCCCTGATGTCGCACAACAACCACGCAGTCACGGTCCAGCAGGCCGGCTTCGAAGGCGGGTAAAACGTCATGCTGACTTTCAAAAACAATGGCTGGCGCTTCAATCACCTGATTCTCGACCGGCACAGCGGACGTTTTCATGACTGCGCGCCCGAGATTACCGCTCAGCACTTTGGTGCCGCCGTGATGGGAGAACGGCTGGTCAAAGGAGGCAATCACACTGTTGTCCAGCGATTGGGCTGCACCTTCACGCCAGTCGAGTTCGCCATTGTTCAGCCATGGTTCCAGGGTGTAGCGCTTCAGACCGAAGCCAGCCACAGTATTGACATCTTCATGCAGCAGACCCGCCTTCAGCAGTTCACGCATCAGGACCGGAACACCGCCCGCGGCCTGGAAGTGGTTAATATCCGCCGGACCGTTAGGATAGAGACGCGCCATCAGCGGCACGACGTCAGAGAGATCAGAGAAGTCATCCCAGTTGATCTGGATACCCGCCGCGCGGGCCATCGCCACGAGGTGCATAGTGTGGTTCGTGGAACCGCCGGTCGCCAGCAGCGCGACAATCCCGTTCACCACCACTTTCTCATCAATCATTTTACCGATCGGCATCCATTCGTTGCCGTTACCGGTCAGGCGCGTCACCTGGCGCGCCGCCGCCGCCGTCAGCGCTTCACGCAGCGGCGCATCCGGATGAACAAAAGACGAGCCCGGTAGTTGCATGCCCATGAACTCTACCACCATCTGGTTGGTGTTGGCGGTACCGTAGAACGTGCAGGTGCCAGGCGCATGGTAGGAGGCCGCTTCGGATTCCAGCAGCGCCATGCGATCCACTTTTCCTTCAGCATAGAGTTGACGAATACGGACTTTCTCTTTATTTGCCAGGCCACTCGCCATCGGACCTGACGGCACGAAGACGGAAGGCAAATGACCGAATGACAGTGCCGCCATCGCCAGGCCCGGGACAATTTTGTCGCAGACGCCGAGGAACAACGCGCCGTCAAACATATTATGGGACAACCCTACCGCAGCGGACATTGCGATCACTTCGCGGCTCAGCAGCGAAAGCTCCATACCATCCTGCCCCTGAGTCACGCCGTCGCACATTGCCGGAACGCCGCCCGCAACCTGCCCGACCGCATTGGCTTGATGCAGCGCTTTGCGAATGATATCCGGATAATGTTCGTAAGGCTGGTGGGCGGAGAGCATATCGTTGTAGGAGGTGATGATCGCGATATTGTTACGCAACATGCTTTTTAGTGAGGCTTTATCCTCTGGCTGGCAGGCCGCGAATCCGTGCGCCAGATTACCGCATGCCAGTTGTGAGCGATGAACGGTCGAGGATTTAGCCTGTTCTATACGAGCGAGGTAGGCAGATCGGGTCTCGCGGGAACGTTCAACAATACGTTGTGTTACGCGTAACAAATTCGGATTCATAGAGGCTCCTGAAATTTATCTGTCAGAGCTGTGGGGTTGGCAAGTTAATTTACTATGGTTATAAACACAGAAAACGCTTGTTCACCGGAGCTCAAGGGCAAAATCGTTTCAGGCAGTGTAATAAAAAAAACCTCGCGGGTGAATCCACGCGAGGCTTAAAAGTGCAAAAATTGTTCAACAATCTGTGTTAGATCATGTTACCGGTAAAATAACACAGAAGTGGTAGCCGATTTTTTACTCAAATTCATTCCATGAACGACCATCACGGGTAATCATTGCCACAGAGGCGACCGGTCCCCACGTGCCTGCCTGATACGGCTTCGGCGCATCGTTGTCCATCGCCCACGCTTCGGTAATGGAGTCGACCCACTTCCACGCCTCTTCCACTTCATCACGACGCACAAACAGCGCCTGGATGCCACGCATGGTTTCCAGCAACAGACGCTCGTAAGCATCCGCCAGATGCGTCTGGTTGAAGGTCTCGGAGTAGCTCAGATCCAGCTTGGTGATTTGCAGGTTATGCTTGTGGTCAAGACCCGGAACTTTGTTCAGAACCTGGATATCCACACCTTCATCCGGCTGCAGACGGATGGTCAGTTTGTTCTGCGGCAGATCCTGCCAGGACTCTTTAAACAGGTTCAGCTCAGGCGTTTTGAAGTAAACCACAACCTCGGAGCATTTTGTTGGCAGACGCTTACCGGTACGCAGGTAGAACGGCACACCCGCCCAGCGCCAGTTATCAATGTCCACGCGGATCGCCACAAACGTTTCGGTGTTACTGCTCTTGTTCGCGCCCTCTTCTTCAAGATAGCCCGGCACTTTTTTGCCCTGCGCGAAGCCGGTGGTGTACTGACCACGAACGGTTTTTTCACGGACATTCGAGCGGTCGATGCGACGCAGCGACTTCAGCACCTTCACTTTTTCATCACGAATGGCATCGGCACTCAGATCAGACGGCGGCGACATCGCAATCATGCACAGAATTTGCAGCAGGTGGTTCTGGATCATGTCACGCATCTGGCCGGCCTGGTCGAAATAGCCCCAGCGACCTTCAATGCCCACCTCTTCCGCCACGGTGATTTCCACATGATCGATCGTGCGGTTATCCCAGTTATTCACAAACAGAGAGTTGGCAAAACGCAGCGCCAGCAGGTTGAGAACCGTCTCTTTCCCCAGATAGTGGTCAATACGGTAAACCTGGCACTCCTCAAAATACTCACCGACCTGATCGTTGATTTCACGGGACGTCGCCAGTGAGGTACCCAACGGTTTTTCCATCACCACGCGCGCCGGTTTGGCATTCAGTTTCGCTTCGCCCAGTCCCTTACAGATGGCGCCAAAGGTGCTTGGCGGCATGGCGAAATAGTTGATCGTGGTGCGATTTTTCTGATCGAGCATCTCCCCCCAGACGGGTAAATGCCGCGGTGTCGTTCACATCCAGATTGCAGAAATCCAGGCGAGCGCTCAGGGTGTCCCACAGCGCTTCATCAATTTTCTCTTTCATGAAGGTTTCGAGCGCTTCGCGCACCACCTTCGTATAGGCTTCTTTGTCCCAGTCGGCACGGCCTACCCCAATAATACGGGTATCCGGGTTAAGCTGACCGGCTTTTTCCAGTTGATACAGGGAAGGCAGCAATTTACGACGCGCAAGGTCGCCTTTCGCGCCGAAAATGACCAGGTCACAGGCCTGGGCTGTTTGCGTTACCGCCATGTCATTCTCCTTAGTTAGCTATCCTGGTACTTTGCCAGGCATTACTTGTAATTTTATTACAGTGCACTGTACTGCTTTTACGAGATTCCGGAAACCGTAAACGCTTAACCCGCCGTGCGATTGGCGCTTAACGGCGCAAAATGGTCAAAATCGTCGTCTGTTTGCGATGCATGAGGTTGAGTCAAAACACGATGTTGATCATGTTATGAAAAAAAACAACAACTCTTCTGACCATTTTGCCCCCTTCTCAGACGAGCAGGGGTACTATCTACCAAAATTGCCTCTCGATTTCTTGTATCGCTGAAATCGTCATATCCTTGAGTCTACATCATGAATATGCTGGAAAAGATCCAGTCTCAACTGGAACATTTGAGCAAATCTGAACGTAAAGTCGCCGATGTCATCATTGCCTCGCCTGAACGGACCATCCATTGCAGTATTGCCACGCTTGCGCAGGAAGCCAACGTCAGCGAACCGACGGTGAATCGCTTTTGTCGTAGCATGGAAACCCGCGGTTTCCCTGATTTTAAACTGCATCTGGCACAAAGTCTGGCAAATGGTACCCCTTATGTTAATCGTAATGTGGATGAAGATGACAGCGTCGAATCCTATACGGGGAAGATTTTCGAATCGGCGATGGCCAGTCTTGACCACGTTCGCCAGTCGCTGGATAAATCGGCAATCAATCGCGCGGTAGATTTGCTAACGCAGGCAAAGAAAATCGCGTTCTTTGGGCTGGGATCCTCCGCCGCGGTCGCGCACGACGCCATGAACAAATTTTTCCGTTTCAACGTTCCGGTGATTTACTCAGACGACGTTGTTTTGCAACGGATGAGCTGTATGAATTGTAGCGATGATGACGTGGTGGTACTGATTTCACATACCGGCCGCACCAAAAGTCTGGTCGAGCTGGCGCAGCTCGCACGTGAAAACGATGCCATGGTGATTGCACTCACCTCTGCCGGAACGCCGCTGGCGCGTGAAGCAACGCTGGCAATTACGCTCGATGTGCCGGAAGATACTGACATTTATATGCCCATGGTCTCTCGACTTGCGCAATTGACCGTGATAGATGTGCTGGCAACGGGATTTACTTTGCGCCGTGGGGCAAAATTCAGAGATAACTTGAAGCGTGTCAAAGAAGCGCTCAAGGAATCGCGTTTTGATAAAGAACTGCTCATCAAGAGTAATGACCGCTAACAGCAATAATAAGTTCGACTTAACTTCGTCATCCGGTTTTGTTCGCTATGCTATGAAAAGGTTTTCAGAACTGCCGGATCATTTTTCACGCAACACCTAGTTGTTTCAGTCAACGGAGTATTACATGTCCAGAAGGCTTCGCAGAACCAAAATCGTTACGACATTAGGCCCGGCTACCGACCGCGATAACAATCTTGAGAAGATTATCGCCGCTGGCGCTAACGTCGTGCGAATGAATTTCTCTCACGGTTCGCCAGAAGATCACAAAATGCGTGCGGATAAAGTTCGTGAGATTGCTGCCAGACTGGGACGCCACGTGGCTATTCTGGGAGACCTCCAGGGGCCAAAAATTCGCGTCTCTACCTTTAAAGAAGGCAAAGTATTCCTCAATATCGGCGACAAATTTCTCCTCGATGCCAACCTGGGTAAAGGTGAAGGCGACAAAGAAAAAGTCGGTATTGACTACAAAGGTCTCCCGGCGGATGTCGTACCTGGCGATATCCTGCTGCTCGACGATGGACGCGTGCAGCTAAAAGTACTGGAAGTTCAGGGCATGAAAGTGTTCACGGAAGTGACCGTGGGCGGCCCGCTTTCCAACAACAAAGGCATCAATAAACTGGGCGGCGGACTCTCCGCTGAAGCCCTGACCGAAAAAGATAAAGCCGATATCGTAACCGCCGCCCAGATTGGCGTTGACTATCTGGCCGTCTCCTTCCCGCGCTGCGGAGAAGATCTGAACTACGCTCGCCGTCTGGCACGCGATGCAGGCTGCGACGCCAAAATTGTGGCAAAAGTTGAGCGTGCCGAAGCGGTCTGCGATCAGAATGCGATGGATGACATTATTCTGGCTTCTGACGTGGTGATGGTCGCACGTGGCGACCTCGGCGTTGAGATTGGCGACCCGGAGCTGGTCGGCATCCAGAAGACCTTGATTCGTCGTGCACGTAAGTTGAACCGCGCGGTGATTACCGCGACCCAAATGATGGAGTCGATGATCACCAACCCAATGCCAACTCGCGCCGAAGTAATGGACGTCGCGAACGCCGTGCTGGATGGGACAGACGCGGTGATGCTGTCAGCTGAAACAGCCGCAGGCCAGTACCCGGCGGAGACCGTTGCGGCAATGGCTCGCGTCTGCCTGGGCGCAGAAAAAATCCCGAGCATCAATGTTTCTAAACACCGTCTGGACGTGCAGTTCGACAATGTTGAAGAAGCGATTGCGATGTCCGCCATGTATGCGGCAAACCACCTGAAAGGGGTCACCGCCATTATTACCATGACGGAGTCTGGTCGTACCGCGCTGATGACCTCTCGTATCAGTTCCGGTCTGCCGATTTTCGCCATGTCCCGTCATGAACGTACGCTGAACCTGACGTCGCTGTACCGTGGCGTCACGCCAGTGCATTTCGACAGCGCAGCAGAAGGCGTTGTCGCGGCAAGCGAAGCGGTGAACCTGCTGCGTGATAAAGGCTACCTGGTCTCCGGCGACCTGGTTATCGTGACCCAGGGCGATGTGATGAGCACCATCGGTTCGACCAATACCACGCGTATTTTGACCGTCGAGTAATCCTCTGCTGATGTTAAAGGGCCTCTCATGTGAGAGGCCCTTTTTTTATTTGATGGGATAAAGATCTTTGCGCTTATACGGTTGGATTTCCCCCGGTTTGCGGGTCTTTAACAGTTTCAGGATCCAGGTATATTGCTCGGGATGCGGGCCAACAAAAATTTCTACCTCTTCATTCATTCGGCGAGCAATGGTGTTGTCGTCTGCGGTCAGTAGATCGTCCATTGGCGGGCGCACCTGAATGGTCAGACGGTGGGTTTCACCGTTGTATACCGGAAACAGCGGGATCACACGCGCCCTGCACACTTTCATCAGCCGACCAATGGCTGGCAGCGTTGCCTTATAGGTGGCAAAGAAATCAACAAACTCACTGTGCTCAGGACCATGATCCTGATCGGGCAGATAATATCCCCAGTAACCCTGACGAACGGACTGAATGAACGGCTTGATGCCGTCATTACGCGCATGCAGGCGACCACCAAAGCGACGACGAACCGTGTTCCAGACATAATCAAACACCGGGTTTCCCTGATTATGGAACATTGCCGCCATCTTCTGGCCCTGAGACGCCATTAACATCGCCGGAATATCGACGCCCCAGCCGTGCGGCACCAGAAAGATCACCTTCTCATCGTTACGGCGCATCTCCTCAATGATCTCAAGACCTTCCCAGTCAACGCGCGACTGAATTTTCTCCGGGCCGCGAATCGCCAGTTCCGCCATCATGGCCATCGCCTGCGGCGCGGTCGAAAACATTTCATCGACGATCGCTTCACGTTCGGCTTCGCTACGTTCAGGAAAACATAAAGATAAGTTAATCAGCGCCCGGCGACGCGAGCTTTTACCCAACTTTCCGGCAAAACGGCCCAGTTTCGCCAGCAGTGGATCACGAAAGGATGCAGGCGTTAAGGCAATACCCGCCATCGCCGCGACGCCCAGCCATGCGCCCCAGTAGCGCGGATGGCGAAAGGATTTCTCAAACTCAGGGATGTACTCAATGTTATTTTTTTTGTTTCCATGCTTATCCAGTGCCTGATGACGCGAAAAGTAAATCTGATGATAGTGTAGCGGCGCACCCTGCCGCGCACAAAATAAAAAAGCCGGCACGCGCGCTGCGTACCGGCTTTATCGTCATGAATGATTAATCGAAGCGTAACTGCGGCAGAACCTCTTTGACCTGCGCCAGGTAATCGGTACGATCTTTACCGGTCAGGCCTTCAGTACGCGGCAGTTTCGCTGTCAATGGGTTAACCGCCTGCTGGTTGATCCACACTTCATAGTGCAGATGTGGGCCGGTAGAACGTCCGGTGTTACCGGAGAGCGCAATGCGATCGCCACGTTTGACCTTCTGCCCTGGTTTCACCAGCAACTTACGCAGGTGCATATAGCGTGTGGTATAGGTACGGCCGTGGCGAACCGCCACGTAATACCCGGCGGCCCCACTGCGCTTCGCCACAACCACTTCACCATCACCCACTGACAGCACCGGCGTGCCCTGCGGCATCGCAAAATCCACTCCTCGATGCGGTGCAACACGACCGGTGACCGGGTTGGTTCGACGCGGATTAAAGTTAGATGAAATTCGGAACTGTTTCGCCGTCGGGAAACGCAGGAAACCTTTCGCCAGTCCGGTACCGTTACGGTCGTAGAACTTACCGTCTTCGGCGCGGATAGCGTAGTAATCTTTCCCTTCAGAACGCAGACGCACGCCCAACAGCTGGCTCTGCTCGCGCTTGCCGTCCAGCATTTCGCGGGACATCAACACAGAGAACTCATCGCCTTTTTTCAGCTTACGGAAGTCCATCTGCCACTGCATCGCTTTGATCACCGTGCTGATTTCCGCGCTGGTCAGTCCGGCCTCTTTCGCACTGGCCACGAAACTGTTGCCGACGGTGCCTTTCATCAGGCTATTGACCCAGTCGCCCTGCTGCGTTTCCGCGCTCATCTTAAAGGCGTTTGTTGCCGTACGGTCATAGGTACGGGTTTCACGTCGCGACATTTCCCACGTCAGACGCTGCAAATCGCCGTCCGCAGTCAACGTCCAGGAGAGCTGTTGACCAATTTTCAGATTACGCAATTCTTTGTCGGACGCGGCAAGCTGAGCGATATCACCCATATCAATGCCGTACTGATTCAGGATGCTGCTGAGAGTATCGCCCGTTGAAACAACATATTCATGAACGCCCGCTTCCCCTGAGGTTTTGTCGTCCAGCTCATCCTGAGGAATGGCTTCATCTTCCTGTGCCGCCTGATCGATAGGTTCGCTGGCCTCCGGGAGCAGTGAACGGATTTCGCTCTTCTCCAGTTCGATCGTTTTAACAATGGGGGTAGATTCCGGGTGGTAAACGTAAGGCCGCCATACAGCGACGGCCAGTGTCAGAACAGTCAGCGACCCCAGCATAACGCGATGGGGTCTGGGCAGATTATTAAATGCCAGGGCGACAGAGCGGGCTATCTGTTGCACGTATTCACGTCCTCATTAATCTCCTTTCAGGCAGCTCGCATACTGGTTCGCTAGTTGGTTCAGGAATGCTGAATAGCTCGTTTTACCCAGTTTGATGTTTGTCCCGAGGGGATCCAACGTTCCCATTCGAACGGATGTCCCTCTCGCAACGGCTTCAACGACCGCTGGCCTGAACTGTGGCTCAGCAAAAACGCAGGTTGCTTTTTGCTCAACCAACTGTGTTCTTATTTCATGTAAACGCTGCGCACCAGGTTGTATCTCAGGGTTGACGGTGAAGTGACCCAGCGGAGTGAGTCCGTAATGTTTTTCGTAATAGCCGTAAGCGTCATGAAAAACGAAATAACCTTTACCCTTGAGCGGTGCGAGCTCGTTACCAACCTGCTTATCGGTTGCGGCTAATTGTGCCTCAAAATCCTTCAGGTTGGCGTCAAGTTTGGCTCGACTTTGCGGCATAAGTTCCACTAATTTTTCATGAATTGCAACCGCTGAGGCCCGCGCTATCTCTGGGGAAAGCCAAAGATGCATGTTGTAATCACCATGATGGTGATGCGCGTCACCTTTTTCAGCGTGCCCATGATCGTGGTCGTGATCATCATCATCATCATCTGCCCCTTTCATGAGCAGCGGTTTCACATCTTTGAGTTGCGCAATCGTTACCTGTTTCGTCTCGGGAATATTACTGAGGGACTTTTCCATAAACGCTTCCATTTCCGGACCAATCCAGACAACTAAGTCCGCGCCCTGTAAGCGTTTTACGTCCGATGGACGTAATGAATAGTCATGCTCGGATGCCCCATCCGGCAGGAGAACTTGTGTATCCGTGACGCCATCAGCAATTGCAGAAGCAATAAACCCTACTGGCTTAAGAGATGCCACGATAGCGGCATTTGCCGCCTGTGTTGCGCTGCCCCAAAGAGCGGCGGATAATGCAGCGAAAAGAAGCGTATTTTTATGTAACATAATGCGACCAATCATCGTAATGAATATGAGAAATGTGATATTATAACATTCCATGGCATCTGCAAGACTAAAATTAACATGACAAGTTTGGTTTCACTGGAAAATGTCTCGGTCTCCTTCGGTCAGCGCCGCGTCCTTTCTGACGTTTCGCTCGAACTGAGACCCGGAAAAATTTTAACGCTACTCGGCCCAAACGGTGCCGGGAAGTCAACACTGGTTCGGGTAGTTCTCGGGCTGGTAGCCCCCCGATGAAGGGGTGATCAAGCGTAACGGCAAACTGCGAATTGGCTACGTTCCGCAGAAATTGTATCTCGATACCACCCTGCCGCTTACCGTCAGCCGTTTTTTACGTCTGCGCCCCGCGACGAAGAAAGATGACATCCTGCCCGCCCTCAAGCGCGTGCAAGCCGGGCATCTGATTGACGCGCCTATGCAAAAGCTTTCCGGTGGCGAGACCCAGCGCGTCCTGTTAGCGCGCGCGCTTCTCAATCAGCCACAATTGCTGGTGCTGGACGAACCAACCCAGGGTGTCGATGTTAACGGCCAGGTTGCATTGTATGACCTTATCGATCAGCTACGTCGCGAGCTGGATTGCGCCGTGCTGATGGTCTCCCATGACCTGCATCTGGTGATGGCAAAAACCGACGAAGTGCTGTGTCTGAACCACCACATTTGCTGTTCCGGAACCCCTGAAATCGTTTCCATGCACCCGGAGTTTATCTCGATGTTCGGCCCCCCGCGGCGCGGAGCAACTGGGAATTTATCGTCATCATCATAATCATCGCCACGACCTGCAGGGTCGTATCGTGCTGCGCCGGGGAAATGGTCACTCATGATTGAATTATTGCTGCCTGGCTGGTTAGCCGGGATCATGCTGGCCTGTGCGGCGGGCCCGCTGGGTTCGTTTGTCGTCTGGCGTCGAATGTCTTATTTTGGCGATACGCTGGCGCATGCGTCACTGCTTGGCGTCGCCTTTGGCCTGTTACTGGATGTGAACCCTTTCTATGCAGTCATTGCGGTGACGCTGATGCTGGCAGCAGGCCTGGTATGGCTGGAGAAGCGCCCTCACCTCGCCATCGACACGTTGCTGGGCATTATGGCACACAGCGCGCTGTCGCTGGGCCTGGTCGTGGTCAGCCTGATGTCAAATATTCGCGTGGATCTAATGGCTTATCTGTTTGGCGATCTGCTGGCGGTTACGCCGGAAGATCTGATTTCTATCGCGACAGGCGTGGTGATCGTGCTGGCAATCCTCGGCTGGCAATGGCGCAATCTGCTGTCAATGACCATCAGCCCCGATCTGGCGTTTGTTGACGGCGTGAAGTTGCAGCGCGTGAAGCTTTTACTGATGCTGGTAACAGCGTTAACCATTGGTGTGGCGATGAAATTTGTCGGGGCGCTGATCATTACCTCATTGCTGATTATCCCGGCAGCCACAGCGCGTCGTTTTGCCCGTACGCCGGAGCAGATGGCGGGCGTTGCGGTAGGGGTTGGGATGATAGCGGTTACAGGCGGACTGACCTTCTCGGCTTTCTATGATACCCCGGCGGGGCCGTCAGTGGTACTGTGCGCGGCGGTGCTGTTTATTTTTAGCATGATGAAAAAGCAGACCCAGTAAGGATGCCGGATGACACTACGCTTATCCGGCCTACAGTTCGCACGTTTTCGTGGTTTTTGTAGGTCGGATAAGATGCGCCAGCATCGCCATCCGACACACAGCAGTTCGCGCGTTTTCGCGGTTTTTGTAGGTCGGATAAGATGCGCCAGCATCGCCATCCGACACACAGCAGTTCGCATGTTTTCGTGGTTTTTGTAGGTCGGAAAAGATGCACCAGCATCGTCATCCGACACACAGCAGTTCGCATGTTTTCGTGGTTTTTGTAGGTCGGATAAGATGCGCCAGCATCGCCATCCGACACACGGCAGTTCGCACGTTTTCGTGGTTTTTGTAAGTCGGATAAGATGCACCAGCATCGTCATCCGACACACAGCAGTTCGCGCGTTTTCGTGGTTTTTGTAGGTCGGATAAGATGCACCAGCATCGTCATCCGACACACAGCAGTTCGCACGTTTTCGTGGTTTTTGTAGGTCGGATAAGATGCGCCAGCATCGTCATCCGACACACGGCAGTTCGCACGTCTTCGTGGTTTTTGTAGGTCCGATAAGATGCGCCAGCATCGCCATCCGACACACAGCAGTTCGCACGTCTTCGTGGTTTTTGTAGGTCCGATAAGATGCGCCAGCATCGCCATCCGACACACAGCAGTTCGCATGTTTCGTGGTTTTTGTAGGTCGGATAAGATGCGCCAGCATCGTCATCCGACACCCCGCTCAGGGCATTTCCGGCGGCGTAATGCCAAAGTGGTTCCAGGCGCGTACTGTCGCCATTCTTCCTCGCGGCGTGCGCTGCAAAAAGCCTTGCTGAATCAGATACGGTTCCAGTACGTCCTCAATCGTTTCACGCTCTTCGCCGATGGCTGCCGCCAGGTTATCCAGCCCGACCGGCCCGCCAAAGAATTTGTCGATAACCGCCAGCAACAGCTTGCGGTCCATGTAATCAAACCCTTCAGCATCAACGTTCAACATATCCAGCGCCTGAGCGGCTATATCGGCGGAAATGGTGCCGTCATGTTTCACTTCAGCAAAATCCCGCACGCGCCTGAGCAGACGGTTAGCGATACGTGGCGTACCCCGCGCGCGACGCGCGACTTCCAGCGCCCCTTCATCGCTCATTTCCAGCCCCATAAAGCGCGCACTGCGCCCAACGATGTACTGCAGATCCGGCACCTGATAAAACTCCAGACGCTGCACAATGCCGAAGCGATCGCGAAGCGGTGAGGTCAGTGACCCCGCGCGAGTCGTTGCGCCAATCAACGTAAACGGCGGCAGATCGATTTTAATCGATCGCGCCGCCGGCCCTTCACCAATCATAATATCCAGTTGATAATCTTCCATCGCCGGATAGAGCACCTCTTCCACTACCGGCGACAGTCGATGGATCTCATCGATAAACAGCACATCGTGCGGCTCAAGGTTGGTCAGCATCGCGGCCAGATCGCCCGCTTTTTCCAGCACCGGACCAGACGTCGTGCGCAGATTGACGCCCATTTCATTGGCAACGATGTTGGCAAGCGTGGTTTTCCCCAGTCCGGGAGGACCAAAAATCAGCAGGTGATCGAGCGCATCGCCACGCAGTTTTGCCGCCTGGATGAATATCTCCATTTGCGAGCGCACCTGCGGTTGACCGATGTACTCTTCGAGTAATTTCGGGCGAATGGCGCGATCGGCGACCTCTTCTGTGAGAGTAGCACCTGCCGAAATCAGGCGATCTGCTTCTATCATCCTTTACCTCATAACGCGGCGCGCAGGGCTTCGCGGATCAGTGTTTCACTGCTGGCATCCGGGCGAGCGATTTTACTCACCATACGGCTGGCTTCCTGTGGTTTATAGCCCAGCGCTACCAGCGCCGCAACCGCTTCCTGTTCGGCATCGTCCGTGGCCGGGCTTGCTGGCGAAGTCAGGACCAGATCGGCGGCTGGGGTAAAGAGATCGCCATGCAGACCTTTAAAGCGGTCTTTCATTTCGACAATCAGTCGCTCAGCGGTTTTTTTGCCGATGCCCGGCAGTTTCACCAGCGCGGCCGGGTCTTCTCGCTCAACGGCGTTAACAAACTGCTGCGCGGACATCCCGGAGAGGATCGCCAGCGCCAGTTTTGGCCCCACGCCATTGGTTTTAATCAACTCTTTAAACAGCGTGCGCTCTTGTTTATTGTTAAAGCCGTAAAGCAACTGCGCGTCTTCACGCACCACGAAATGGGTGAAGACAACGGCTTCTTTTCCGGATTCCGGGAGCTCATAAAAACAGGTCATGGGCATATGTACTTCATAGCCGACGCCGCCTACTTCGAGTAACACCAGCGGGGGGTTGTTTTTCCAGAATGATGCCTCTGAGTCTGCCAATCACGTTACGCTCCTGCGTTGGGGCCGAAAATAAAGCTGTATCATAAAAAAAAGGCTGGATAGATATCCAGCCTCATTTGTCATTATCGCAAGCGACCTCGCGCAAGATTGAGACGCGACTCGCTCATTTGCATCGCGTTCTGGCTGACGTGGCAGTGGGTAATGGCGATGGCCAACGCATCTGCCGCATCCGCCTGCGGATTGGCCGGCAGTTTCAGCAAGGTTCGCACCATGTGCTGCACCTGACTTTTCTCTGCACTACCAATGCCAACCACCGTCTGCTTCACCTGTCGTGCCGCGTACTCAAATACAGGGAGTTCCTGGTTGACCGCCGCCACAATCGCCACCCCGCGCGCCTGCCCCAGTTTGAGCGCAGAATCGGCGTTCTTCGCCATAAATACCTGCTCGATGGCAAAGTAGTCGGGCTGAAACTGGGTGATAATTTCCGTCACGCCGGCATAAATCAGCTTAAGGCGCGACGGAAGATCGTCAACTTTGGTACGAATGCAGCCGCTGCCAAGATACGTCAGTTGTCTGCCGACCTGACGTATCACGCCGTAACCGGTGATGCGAGAGCCCGGATCAATACCGAGAATGATGGACATCACGCGCCTCCGGTTGTAACGGGATTAAGCCAGGTCATTCTAATGTCGCGGCAACCTCATCAGAGATTTCACCGTTGTGATAAACTTCCTGCACGTCGTCACAGTCTTCCAGTAAGTCGATCAGACGCAACAGTTTTGGCGCGGTTTCCGCATCCATTTCCGCTTTGGTCGATGGGATCATCGAGACTTCAGAGCTGTCGGCTTTCAGACCGGCGGCTTCCAGTGCGTCACGCACTTTACCCATCTCTTCCCATGCCGTGTAGACATCAATCGCGCCATCATCAAAGGTCACAACGTCTTCCGCACCCGCTTCCAGCGCCGCTTCCAAAATGGCGTCTTCGTCCCCTTTCTCGAAAGAGATAACGCCTTTTTTGCTGAACAGATAGGAAACAGAACCATCCGTCCCCAGGTTACCCCCGGTTTTGCTGAAGGCGTGACGCACTTCGGCAACGGTACGGTTACGGTTGTCAGACAGACACTCAATCATCACTGCCGTGCCGCCAGGACCATAACCTTCATAGATGATGGTTTCCATGTTCGCATCATCATCACCACCCACACCGCGGGCGATTGCACGGTTCAGCGTGTCACGGGTCATGTTGTTCGCCAGCGCTTTGTCGACAGCCGCACGCAGACGCGGGTTCGCATCCGGATCGCCGCCGCCCAGTTTGGCCGCCGTCACCAGCTCACGAATGATCTTGGTGAAGATTTTGCCGCGCTTCGCATCCTGCGCCGCTTTACGGTGTCTGGTGTTGGCCCATTTACTATGACCTGCCATAAATATTTCCTCAAAAAAGCACGCCCTCTCAGGCGATGTTAATCACAAATTCTTCAATCGCCTGCCGGTTGCTCCATGACTTAGTGAGCGCCGCCGCAGCTGGCGCATCAAGCCACTGGTAGGCCAGATGTTCACTAAAAATGATCTGACGCTCGTGCGGCAACGCAAGGCAGAACCAGGATTCTGTATTGCGCAACACACCCGGTGCATAGCGATGACGTAAATGAGAAAAAATCTCAAACTCCACCGTGCGCTGACAGTCAATTAAGGTCAGTTGCTCAACCGCAACGTCAATGGCGACCTCTTCCTTTACTTCGCGCATGGCGGCCTGCGACGCAGTCTCTCCCTCTTCCACACTGCCGGTAACCGACTGCCAGAATTCAGGATCGTCGCGTCGCTGCAACATCAGCACCCGTTTCGAGTCCTGCGCGTAGATAACGACCAGAACCGAAACGGGACGCTTATAAGCCATATCAGTTTTTCTCTTCCTTTTTCACCACGTCGATACCCAGTTCAGCCAGTGCTGCCGGGTTCGCGATGCTCGGCGCTTCGGTCATCAGACACGCCGCAGCGGTGGTTTTCGGGAAGGCGATAACATCACGAATATTATCGGTGCCGGTCAGCAGCATGGTCAAACGGTCAAGACCGAAGGCCAGACCCGCGTGCGGCGGCGTACCGTATTTCAACGCGTCGAGCAGGAAGCCAAACTTCTCACGCTGTTCCTGTTCATTAATGCCCAGAATGCCAAACACGGTCTGCTGCATTTCACCGCTGTGAATACGCACGGAACCACCACCGACTTCATAGCCGTTGATAACCATATCGTAGGCATTCGCCACCGCGCCTTCCGGCGCCGCTTTCAGTTCTGCAGCCGTCATGTCTTTCGGTGAGGTGAACGGGTGGTGCATCGCGGTCAGGCCGCCTTCGCCGTCGTCTTCGAACATTGGGAAGTCGATGACCCACAGCGGCGCCCATTTCGTTTCGTCAGTCAGACCCAGGTCTTTACCCAGTTTCAGACGCAGCGCGCCCAGCGCGTCGGCCACCACTTTCTTGTTGTCCGCGCCGAAGAAAATCATATCGCCATCTTGTGCGCCTGTGCGCTCAAGGATGGCTTCCACGATTTCCGCGTTGAGGAACTTCGCCACCGGGCTGTTGATGCCTTCCAGGCCTTTCGCTCGCTCGGTGACTTTGATATAAGCCAGACCTTTCGCGCCGTAGATCTTAATGAAGTTACCGTAGTCGTCGATCTGCTTACGGCTTAAACTCGCCCCGCCCGGTACACGCAGCGCAGCAACACGGCCTTTCGGATCGTTCGCCGGACCGGAGAACACAGCAAACTCTACAGCCTTCAGCAGGTCAGCCACATCCACCAGTTCCATCGGATTACGCAGGTCCGGTTTGTCGGAGCCATAACGACGCTCAGCTTCGGCAAAGGTCATGACCGGGAAGTCGCCCAGGTCCACGCCTTTTACGTCCTGCCACAGACTGCGCACCAGCGCTTCCATCACTTCACGCACCTGTTCGGCAGTCATGAAGGAGGTTTCCACATCGATCTGGGTGAATTCAGGCTGACGGTCAGCACGGAGGTCTTCGTCGCGGAAGCATTTAACAATCTGATAATAGCGGTCAAAGCCGGACATCATCAGCAGCTGTTTGAACAACTGTGGAGACTGCGGCAGCGCGTAGAATTTACCTTTGTGTACACGCGAAGGAACCAGATAGTCACGCGCGCCTTCCGGTGTGGCTTTGGTCAGCATCGGGGTTTCGATATCGAGGAAACCGTGGTCGTCCATAAAGCGACGTACCAGGCTTGTGATCTTCGCGCGGGTTTTCAGGCGCTGAGCCATTTCCGGGCGACGCAGATCCAGATAGCGGTACTTCAGACGCGCTTCTTCGGTGTTCACGTGGTTAGAGTCAAGCGGCAGTGATTCTGCACGGTTGATGATCGTCAGCGAAGAGGCCAGCACTTCAATTTCGCCGGTGGCCATCTCACCGTTGACGTTTTTCTCGTCACGCGCACGCACGGTGCCCGTCACCTGGATGCAGAACTCATTACGCAGTTCAGAGGCCAGCTTTAACGCGTCCGCACGATCCGGATCGAAAAACACCTGCACGATACCTTCACGATCGCGCATGTCGATGAAGATCAGGCTACCAAGATCACGACGACGGTTGACCCAACCACACAGAGTCACCTGCTGCCCCACGTGGGACAAACGGAGCTGTCCGCAATATTCTGTACGCATGAGATATCCCTTAATTAGCCGCAGGCGGATTGTCGCCTGTCTTGCAGGCCACGATGTCGCAGCTTTAACTGTATGTCACAACTGAATGAAAAAAGGCGGCTATTATACTGGAAATTCAGCCGCACGATAAGCCCGGTACTGACTGTACGCCTGTTTTCTGGACGGGCATTGCGTATTCTCACAAAAAATAACAAAAATTGTCGCTCCTTACACACCCAATCGCGATTAAGGTGTATCGGAACTTTGATTTATGACGGGAGTTATGATGTTACAACTGAACGCTAAAACAACAGCCCTGGTCATTATTGACCTGCAGGAAGGGATCCTGCCCTTTGCCGGCGGCCCTCATGGCGCCAGTGACGTGGTCGCGCGCGCCGCCCGGCTGGCACAGACGTTTCGTGCTAACGGCTCCCCGGTGGTGATGGTCCGTGTGGGCTGGTCTGATGATTACGCCGAAGCGCTTAAACAACCCGTTGATGCACAGGCACCAGCCAAAACGTTGCCGGAAAACTGGTGGGCCTATCCGCCAGCGCTGGGCAAAGCCGACAGCGATCTGGAAGTCACCAAACGCCAGTGGGGCGCATTCTATGGCACGGATCTTGAACTTCAGTTACGCCGTCGCGGTATCGACACCATCGTACTGTGCGGGATTTCGACCAACATCGGCGTCGAGTCCACCGCACGTAACGCCTGGGAACTGGGCTTTAGCCTGGTGATTGCTGAAGACGCCTGTAGCGCCGCCAGCGCCGACCAGCATCAGAACAGCCTGACGCACATCTTCCCTCGTATTGCGCGTGTGCGCAGCACAGAAGAGATCGTCAACGCCTTATGATCTACATTGGTCTGCCGCAATGGTCGCACCCAAAATGGGTGCGTCTTGGGATCACCGGTCTTGAAGAGTATGCCCGCCACTTCAACTGCGTGGAGGGCAATACAACGCTGTACGCGCTGCCAAAAGCGGAGATTGTGGCACGCTGGTACGCCCAGACCACGGATGCGTTTCGTTTCTGTTTTAAATTCCCGGCGACCATTTCCCATCAGGCGGCTCTGCGCAATTGCGATGATCTGCTCCACGAATTCCTGACCCGGATGTCGCCGCTGGAAAGCCGCATCGGTCAGTACTGGCTGCAATTGCCCGCCACCTTTGGCCCACGCGATCTCCCTGCTCTCTGGCATTTTCTTGATGCCTTACCACAGACGTTTACCTACGGCGTCGAAGTCCGACATCCTGAATTTTTCGCTAAAGGTGACGCTGAACAACAGCTCAATAGTGGATTGCATCAGCGCGGGGTGAATCGGGTTATCCTCGACAGCCGTCCGGTACACGCGGCCCGCCCACATAATGAAGCCATCCGCGACGCCCAGCGCAAGAAGCCGAAACTGCCGGTTCATGCTGTAGTGACCGCGAACAATCCGCTGGTGCGCTTTATCGGCAGCGATGATATGCAGCAAAACCGGGAATTCTTTGCCGACTGGCTAAAAAAAATTACCGCTCTGGGAACAGGCCACCACGCCGTATCTCTTTTTTGCATACCCCGGATATCGCACAGGCTCCGGAACTGGTCGATACTCTGTGGCAGGACTTGCAAGACGTCTTACCGGATATCGGAACTGCTCCGTCCATTCCACAGCAATCTTCTCTTTTCTGAAATTGCCACCTATCATAGACAGTGCCATCAGCCATTTTAAAGGGAGTTTGTATGGTAAGCGCGCTGTATGCCGTTTTGGGTGCGTTGTTGTTGATGAAGTTTTCTTTTGACGTTGTCCGCCTACGGATGCAATACCGCGTTGCCTATGGTGACGGCGGCTTCAGTGAACTCCAGACTGCTATTCGCATTCATGGTAATGCGGTGGAATATATTCCCGTCGCGTTAGTGCTGCTGCTGTTTATGGAAATGAACGGCGCAGAAACCTGGATGGTGCATATCTGCGGCATTATTCTGCTCGTGGGTCGGCTGATGCATTATTACGGTTTCCATCACCGTCTGTTCCGCTGGCGTCGCTCCGGCATGAGCGCCACCTGGTGCGCCTTGTTGCTGATGGTGCTGGCGAACCTTTGGTATATGCCGTGGGAGTTGGTTTTCTCCCTGCATTAGCGCACAATACGCCACTTTATTTTTCCCGGATTTTTACGTTATGTCTCACCGCGACACGCTTTTTTCTGCGCCTATCGCCAGCCTGGGCGACTGGACCTTTGATGAACGGGTAGCCGAAGTCTTCCCGGATATGATCCAGCGTTCTGTTCCCGGCTATTCCAATATCATTTCGATGATTGGCATGCTTGCCGAGCGCTTTGTACAGCCGGATACGCAGGTCTACGACCTGGGCTGTTCGTTGGGTGCGGCGACGCTCTCGGTGCGTCGCAATATCCATCATGAAAACTGCAAAATTATCGCCGTTGATAACTCCCCGGCGATGATCGAACGTTGCCGCCGTCATATTGATGCTTACAAGGCGCCAACGCCAGTTGAGGTGGTGGAAGGCGACATTCGCACTATCGACATCGAAAACGCTTCAATGGTGGTACTGAATTTTACCCTGCAATTCCTTGAGCCACCGGAGCGCCAGGCGTTGTTGGATAAGATTTATCAGGGGCTGAATCCGGGCGGCGCGCTGGTGCTGTCGGAAAAATTCAGCTTCGAAGATGCGAAAGTGGGCGAACTGCTGTTCAACATGCACCACGACTTTAAGCGAGCCAACGGCTACAGCGAACTGGAGATCAGCCAGAAGCGCAGCATGCTGGAAAACGTGATGCTGACCGATTCCGTCGAAACCCATAAAGCGCGCCTGCATCAGGCCGGTTTTGAGCACAGCGAACTGTGGTTCCAGTGCTTTAACTTTGGCTCACTGGTGGCATTAAAAGCTGAGGCGAGCGCATGATCGACTTTGGTAACTTCTATCAGCTGATTGCCAAAAATCACCTTTCCCACTGGCTGGAAACACTACCCGCGCAGATTGCCGCCTGGCAGCGCGATCAGCATGGCCTGTTTAAGCAGTGGTCAAACGCGGTGGAGTTTCTGCCGGAACTGACGCCATACCGTCTGGATTTATTGCACAGCGTGACGGCGGAAAGTGAAGCGCCGCTGAGCCCGGGGCAGATCAAGCGTATCGACACCCTGATGCGAAATCTGATGCCATGGCGTAAAGGGCCATACTCGCTTTATGGCGTAAACATTGATACCGAATGGCGCTCTGACTGGAAATGGGATCGCGTACTGCCGCATCTGTCGGATCTGACCGGTCGCACGATTCTGGATGTGGGTTGCGGCAGCGGCTACCATATGTGGCGCATGATTGGCGCGGGTGCGCATCTGGCTGTCGGCATTGACCCGACGCAACTGTTCCTGTGCCAGTTTGAAGCGGTGCGAAAGCTGTTGGGTAGCGATCAGCGGGCGCATCTGCTGCCGCTGGGGATAGAACAACTTCCGGCTCTGAATGCGTTTGATACCGTCTTTTCGATGGGCGTGCTGTATCATCGTCGTTCGCCACTGGAGCATCTCTGGCAACTGAAAGATCAACTGGTGAAAGACGGCGAACTGGTGCTGGAAACGCTGGTCGTTGAAGGCGATGAGAACACTGTGCTGGTGCCGGGTGATCGCTACGCGCAGATGCGCAACGTCTATTTCATTCCTTCCGCGCTGGCGTTGGAAAACTGGCTGGAAAAATGCGGCTTCGTTGATGTTCGCATCGCGGATGTCTGCGTGACGACGACCGAAGAGCAGCGTCGTACCGAGTGGATGGTCACCGAGTCGCTGGCCGATTTCCTCGACCCGAACGATCACAGCAAAACTGTTGAAGGCTACCCCGCCCCGTTACGTGCCGTATTAATTGCGCGTAAGCCGTGATATTAAGAGTCATAGGCCGGATAAGACATTAGCCGCATCCGGCATTTTGCCGGGGGCGCTTCGCTTGCCCGGCCTACAACGTCATTCATCAGGCAAATTTAGCGTAAAAAAAAGGCCCCTGTTGAATGGGCAGGGGCCTGGTACGAGCAAGCATCATATTGGGCGACATGATGCAACGGTAAAATCATTTGGCCTGATGGCGAACAATGATTCCTTTCATCTCAGCAACCGACTTGCCGTCTACCGCATAGCGGGAATATTCATCCGCTTGCTTGTCTGTCGACATCGACAGACCCTGATTGCGATAGCGCATGGGTGAAACCAGCAAGGTTCCGGCGGAGCTGTGTACTTCCCGTACTCCGGCATCCAGGAAACGCGGCAGATTTTCTGCGCGAACCCCCCGCTCCGGCCATAATGATTGGAGCACCAGGTTGAGCGATAAGTTCAATAATATTTGCTAAACCTTGCACCGCATCGGATTTTTGCCCTGACGTCAGCACTCTGGCGACACCCAGCTCCGCAAGATTATTCAGCGCATTTAACGGATTAGCGCACATATCGAACGCGCGATGGAAGGTCACAGCCAGAGGACCCGCCTCGTCCATAATCTGCCGCATGCGTGGCATGTCGACATGACCGTCAGGATCAAGAATGCCTGTCACCAGTCCGGGAAAACCCAGTTCACGCACGGTCCGTACATCGTCCAGCATCGCCGCGAACTCACCGTCGGTATAACAAAAATCGCCACCGCGCGGCCGGATGATCGGATGCACCGGAATCGTCACCGCCTGACGAACCGAGCGCAGCACGCCCAGTGATGGCGTTAAGCCTCCTTCTTTTGGCGCGGCGCACAGTTCAATGCGGTCCGCGCCGTTTTGCTGCGCCGTAAGCGCGCACTCCATGCTGTAACAACAGATTTCCAGCAATGTCATATTCACTCCTGTTGCTGTTCACTGGCGACAATTGCCTCAATCGACCACGGATGGAACTTGACGGTGACCTTCCCGTCAGTGACCGCCAGCGTCGGGTTCGGCAGACGTTCGTGTTCCCCTTTCGGTGAACTGGTTTTGACAAAAATGCCCGGCTGGCTCAGCCCGTCATCGGAAAGCAGTGCCAGTGCGCGTGCATTCAGGGTTTCAGGAGAGCCTGGCAGGACAATCTCAATGTGTTCCCACCCTTCATGAGGATACCGCTTTTCGCCGGGCCACGGCAGTTCCACAATGCTTAAACGCCAGTGCGCGACGCACACCGGCTCATGCAGTTTGAACAGACAAATCGGTCTGCCGTTAATGGTATTTTCCGACAGCAGCTCGCCACATTGTTCAAATCCTCGACGCCAGCGTTCAGCAGTGGCGTTCTGATGACAGCGCAAAGAAATGTGATCGGCCTCAAGCGGTGCAACATCCAGACCGAGGCGAGTGGAAAGTTCTGTGAACGCCTGAGTGAATCGCGGTAAATCTGCGGAAATATCATGCAGTTCGTCAATGGTCTGCCAGTTCGCCATAATAAGAGCTCTTATCGGTGTTCAAAGCCGCTAATTTACTCCGTTGACCTCTCGCAACCAACCGCAGATTGCAGGATTTGCGGTATGCATGCTTATGCACTCCTTTAACGCTTATTTTCTGTACGCGCTTACGGCTGCGCGGTGCTGACGCAGTGCGGCATTTGCAGTATACTCCCGCCCTTAATTCTTAAACTGGTGCGGTCAACATCAACCCGCTTCATCAACGTAAGGTATTCCGGTGAATATTCAGGCTCTTCTCTCAGAAAAAGTCAGTCAGGCCATGATTGCTGCAGGCGCGCCTGCAGATTGCGAACCGCAGGTTCGTCAGTCAGCAAAAGTACAGTTCGGCGACTATCAGGCCAATGGCATGATGGCAGTTGCTAAAAAACTGGGTATGGCGCCGCGACAACTGGCTGAGCAGGTGCTGACTCATCTGGATCTGAACGGTATCGCCAGCAAAGTTGAAATTGCGGGCCCTGGCTTTATCAATATCTTCCTCGACCCGGCATTCCTGGCGGAACACGTAGAACAGGCGCTGACCTCCGATCGTCTCGGCGTGGCAAAACCGGCGAAGCAGACGGTGGTTGTCGATTACTCCGCGCCAAACGTGGCGAAAGAGATGCACGTCGGTCACCTGCGTTCCACCATTATCGGTGATGCCGCCGTGCGTACCCTGGAATTCCTTGGCCACCATGTTATTCGCGCCAACCACGTCGGCGACTGGGGCACTCAGTTCGGCATGCTGATCGCGTATCTGGAAAAACAGCAGCAGGAAAACGCCGGTGAAATGGCGCTGGCGGACCTCGAAGGTTTCTATCGTGAAGCCAAAAAACATTACGACGAAGATGAAGCCTTCGCCGAGCGCGCCCGTAGCTACGTGGTAAAACTGCAGGGCGGCGACGAGTACTTCCTGCAGATGTGGCGCAAGCTGGTCGACATCACCATGTCCCAGAACCAGATCACCTATGACCGTCTGAACGTGACCCTGACCCGCGACGATGTGATGGGCGAAAGCCTGTACAACCCAATGCTGCCGGGGATCGTGGCCGATCTGAAAGCCAAAGGTCTGGCCGTCGAAAGCGAAGGCGCCACCGTCGTATTCCTTGATGAGTATAAAAACAAGGAAGGCGAACCGATGGGCGTCATCATTCAGAAGAAAGATGGCGGCTATCTGTACACCACCACCGATATTGCCTGCGCCAAGTACCGTTATGAAACGCTGCATGCCGATCGCGTGCTCTACTACATCGACTCCCGTCAGCATCAGCACCTGATGCAGGCGTGGACCATCGTGCGTAAAGCCGGTTACGTTCCGGACTCCGTGCCGCTGGAACACCACATGTTCGGCATGATGCTGGGCAAAGACGGTAAACCGTTCAAAACCCGCGCCGGCGGCACAGTGAAGCTGGCTGATCTGCTAGACGAAGCCCTGGAACGCGCCCGTCGTCTGGTGAGTGAGAAGAACCCGGATATGCCGGCAGACGAACTGGAAAAACTGGCCAACGCCGTCGGGATTGGCGCGGTGAAATACGCCGATCTCTCCAAAAACCGTACCACCGACTACATCTTCGACTGGGACAACATGCTCGCCTTCGAAGGCAATACCGCGCCTTACATGCAGTACGCCTACACTCGTGTGCTGTCGGTATTCCGTAAGTCCGGTCTGGATGAAAATGATCTGGCGAACGCGAAGGTGCAGCTCAGCGAAGATCGCGAAGCGCAACTGGCTGCCCGTCTGCTGCAGTTCGAAGAGACGCTGACCGTTGTTGCGCGTGAAGGGACGCCGCACGTAATGTGTGCCTACCTGTATGACGTCGCCGGTCTGTTCTCAGGCTTCTACGAACACTGCCCAATCCTGAGCGCAGAAAACGAAGAAGTTCGTAACAGCCGCCTGAAACTGGCGCTGTTGACGGCAAAAACGTTGAAGCTGGGTCTGGATACCCTGGGTATCGAAACCGTAGAGCGGATGTAAAGGGTAAAAATCAGCGCACGTCGGGTTGAGGATGATGACACACCTTCTGCCTGATGGCGCTTCGCTTATCAGGCCTACGGACCACTGGTTGATGTCGTGTAGTTTGTAGGCCGGGTAAGGCATAGCCGTCACCCGGCCTAAACGCGAATCCGTACGTATTCAGGCTATCAGAAATACTTCCGTAAATACTCCGTCAGACACAGCATCGCCATCGCCTGGCCGTAGGGCATGGACGTCAGCGGAATCGCCCGATAGAAGTCGAGATCGTGGCCCATTCCCGTACCGAAAGACGTTTGCAGCAGTTCCCCTTGCGGGGAAATGTTGCGCACAATTCCACGAATCGCTTTTTCCGCCACGTCGGCATAGTCCGCACTGACATAACGCTTGCGTACCGCTTTTAAAATTCCGTAAGCGAACCCTGCAGTGGCGGAGGCTTCCAGGTAGGAGTGCGGATCGTCAAGCAGCGTATGCCACAATCCGCTCTCATCCTGACAGTTCGCCAGCGCGGCAATCTGCGCATTCAGCACCTGCACCAGATAACGGCGCACGGCGTTATTTTCTGGCAGATCCACCAGTTCGAGGAAGTCCGGGATCACAATGGTCAGCCAGCTATTGCCGCGTGCCCAGCGGGCGCTGGCAAAGTTATGATGCCCGTCGTAATTCCAGCCGTGGAACCACAGGCCGGTCTCCCGATCCATCAGATTCTGTACGTGCAGCAAAAACTGATAGGTCGCCTCTTCCACATATTCAGGACGCTTAAGCAACTTACCGATTTTCGCCAGCGGCAGTACCGTCATCATCAGGGTGTCATCCCACATTTGCTGATGGTTCTCTTCCGCCAGCGTGATGTGCTGCATACCACCGTGATCGGTGCGCGGCATCTCATACATCGCCCATTCCGCCCATGCGTCGAGCCACGGCAGATACGCCGGATTACGCGTCTCCTCGTAGCGATACGCCAGCGTCAGGAACGGCGCCATCGTGTTGACGTTTTTGGTGGTGGTCCCTTCGGCGAAACGGTCAGCAAACCAGTTGTCGATGATGTCGCGCATCGTTTCGTCGCCGGTCTGCTGGTAGTACTGATACATCCCGTACAGCCCGACGCCGTGCGTCCATTCCCACCCTGCCCAGCCTTTGGTGTCTATCACACGTCCGTCGTCCAGGCGCAGCAGAAATTGACCCGTCTCGTCCTTGATGTTCACCAGATTGGTCGTCACCGTCTGAATTAACGCTTTCAGCGCTTCCCGTGAGATAAACCGTTCCGGCTGACGCAGTAACGAGCTATGTTTGACAGGCCAAACCTTCATATTTTTAACCTCTGTGATAAGTCGAATTCCATATCGCAGCCTGCTTCAGCGAAGGAGCCGCGGGTTTATTACGATTCAGGTAACCAATGTTGTTGTTACCCCAAAGTGATTCATACGGCAGTCCGGCAAGCATCTCGACGGTGGCGCGTGCCTGCGGGGTAATACTTTCCGGCATTGCGCGACCGGATTCGCGCATTTTCACCGTCTCTTCGCGCAGCGTGCAGTGGGTCTGCAAATTCAGTTTAAAGCGCAGGGAGACCAGGAAGCCGCAGGCCAGCACCAGCAGCGTACCGCAGCTGAGGATCAGCAAAATGGTATGACTGACCGATTCGGGTTGCGTATGTTGCCCGGAGACAAAACCCGACATCTGCATGACAATCCCGACCAGCATCACCGCTCCTGCCTGCGATGCTTTACGCGTCAGAGTCATGATGCCGGCGAAGATCCCTTCGCGACGCTGGCCGGTAATGACTTCATCCACATCCGCAATGTAGGTGTAGGTGTTCCACGGAACATAGTTGATACCGCCGCGGCCCAGACCGGCTACCGCAGAAACCAGCAGCAACAGAGAGTAGATGTCGCTCAATCCGGCGTAGTAAAGCACCGCGTAAGAGAGCGAGCTCAGACCGAACAACACCACAACCATTCGATAGGATGGCGCGGGCCCAAAACGGATGCACAGCGGGATCATGGCGATAACCGCAATGAACTGGAAAATCGCCATCGTGCCGAGCAAATTCGACGCCATTGACGCTTCCTGCATCAGGACAAACACCACATAGTAGGTAAAGACGGCGTTGAACACGTCCTGTGCGATGTAACCGCCGAGATACATCCCCAGATGTTGACGGAAAATCTTAATCCGCAGTGTGGAACTTAACTCTACGAACAGGCGGTTCATGCTCTGGCCGAAGGTGAGGCTTTTTTTCTCTTCTTCCGCCCGCAGCGCCGCTTCCGTCCACTCTTCACGCGGGCGTTCCCAGGTAAAGAACCAGACAAAGGTCAGCATCAGCGCGCACAGCACCGAAAACACCAGGCTGGCATAAAAGAAAGAGATTGGGTTGTCCTTCCCGAACGCCGTTAACAAAATACCGGGCAGGAAAGAGGCCAGAATAGCGGACATTTGCGCCATACCGATACGCGCGCCGGAAAACTTGGTTTTCTGTTTGAAATCATCGGTCATCTCCGGCACCAGCGTCTCGTAAGGCACCAGAATCATGGTATAGACGATATCAAACAGCAGATAGGTCAGCAGGTAATACCAAAAGCTCATATCCCCTACCCACATCAGCGAGTAGCTGAATACGCATGGGATCCCCAGCAAGATAAAGAACTTACGCCGACCAAAGCGTTTACCGAACCAGGTGGAACCGAAGTTATCAGTCAAAAAAGCCCATCAGTGGACTGACGACAGCATCAAGCACCCTTGCAGCCGCAAAGATGAAGGTCGCTTCAATAGGAGAAAGCCCACAGAACGTCGTATAGAAATAGAGCAGCCAGGCCGCCGTGAGCGCCGTCGTGCCTGCTCCCAGAAAATCACCTGAACCATAGGCGAAATAATTCACCAATCCAATTTTACGTGTTTTCATTGCCGTTAACCCTGCAAATGGTTGGGGGGACTCCCGGCCGGTTGGCTGCGCCAAAGGAGTTCTTACACGGCTACAGTAGAAGCTTACAAAGTGGGATACCTTTTCGTTTTTGCCACCTGCGGGAGTGAAATGGCAAAAACACAAAGAGACCGGCAACACGTGTCACCGATTTATAAAACAGCGTTTCTTTTCAATCAAAAGGCAAGGTCAAAAATGCGAGTCAGGCAGCAGTTTCACCCCTGCCTGATGAGGAAAACAACCGTCAACGATAGTTCACAATCACCTGATTGCTCTGGACTTTTAATGCAGGAATTAAGCGACCACCGCCGGGGACTTCCCAGATAAAACGCAGTGGTTCAACGGCGGGTACGTTGCTGAAAGCCAGCGTGGTGCCGCTCTGCCCTTCTATCTCCACGCAGCGCGATTGTGAACATAAGCGCACGCGTAAACCGGCAGGCGTCGGGCCATTAAGTTCATATCGCCAGGCGACCAGCGTCATCAGACCGGAGACGGGCTGGCTGGATGAAAGCGGTGCCGACGAGGCCGCCACACCGCGATGATTCAGGGTTATGCCGATACTACTGGCCTGCCACGCCCCTTCCCCGGCAGCCTGTACCGCCAGCGGAAAAAGTAACAGCCAAAGCAGTTTGCGCATTATTTACCTCCAATCGTTGCCGTCATGCGGATGTTACGGTTATCGGACAGTTCCATATTCGACAGCACCACCAGTTGCGGCAGGCTGCGACGCAGGAAGCGCGACAGCAGTGGACGCAACGCATGGTTAACCAGCAGCACCGGCGGCGCTCCCAGCATTTCCTGGCGGGACAGCGCCTCCTGAGTTTGCGCCAACAGACGATCGGCAAGGCCCGGCTCCAGTCCACCGCCACCCTGTAGCGCCTGCAGCAGCAGACGTTCGAGCGCGGTATCGAGGCCAATCACGTTAACTTCATGATTACCCGGGAACCACTGCTGGGTGATGGCGCGCCCCAGCGCCACGCGGACCACCGCCGTAAGTTCATGCGGATCGCTCTGCAATGGCGCATGTTCCGCCAGCGTCTCCAGAATGGTACGCATATCGCGAATCGGCACTTTTTCATCCAGCAGGTTCTGCAACACTTTATGCAGCGTGGTCAGGGTCACCACGCCCGGCACTAAATCTTCGGTCAGCTTCGGCATCTCCTGCGATACGCGATCCAGCAGTTGCTGCGCTTCCTGGCGACCGAACAGTTCAGCCGCATACTGACCAATCAGATGGTTGAGATGGGTGGCGACCACGGTACTGGCCTCCACCACGGTAAAGCCCTGGATCTGCGCCTGCTCTTTTAAGGCGCTTTCGATCCAGATAGCGTCCAGACCAAATGCCGGATCCACCGTCTGTTCGCCGGGTAATGTCCCCGCCGCTGTGCCTGGGTTTATCGCCAGCCAGCGTCCCGGATAGGCATCGCCGCTGCCAATCTCCACCCCTTTCATCAGGATGCGATAATGCGCGGGTTGCAGATCCATGTTGTCGCGGATGTGCACCACCGGCGGCAGAAAGCCCATATCCTGGGCGAACTTTTTTACGAATACTGCGGATACGCCCCAGCAGTTCGCCGTCCTGCTGAAAATCGACCATCGGGATCAGGCGATAGCCCACTTCCATACCGAGAGAATCTTCCAGTTGCACATCATTCCAGGTGGCTTCCACCACCGAGTTGTTTTCCGGAACTTTAGTCGGTTGCGACTCGACAGGCGCCTTCTGCTCACGTCCCCGGATCCACCAGGCCAGTCCCAACAGCGCGGCGGTAAACATCAGGAACACCAGGTTTGGCATCCCCGGCACCAGACCCAGCAGACCCAGAACGGCGGCGCTGAGCAACATTACGCTGGGATTACTGAACAGTTGCCCGACCATCTGCTCGCCGACATCCTGATCGGTACTGACGCGGGTGACGATGACACCCGCCGCGGTTGAAATCACCAGCGCCGGGATCTGCGCCACCAGACCATCACCGATGGTCAACAGGGTATAGCTTTCTGCTGCGTGCCCCATGGTCATCCCGTGCTGCAGCACGCCCACCAGCAGACCGCCCACGACGTTAATCACCATAATCAGAATACCGGCGATGGCGTCGCCACGAACGAACTTACTCGCACCGTCCATCGAGCCATAGAAATCAGCCTCCTGGGTCACTTCAGAACGACGCTTTTTTGCCTCATCTTCACCGATGAGACCGGCGTTCAGGTCGGCGTCAATCGCCATCTGTTTACCCGGCATTCCGTCAAGGACGAAGCGCGCGCCCACTTCAGCGATACGTCCGGCACCCTTGGTGATAACCATAAAGTTGATGATGACGAGAATAACGAACACCACGATACCGATAGCAAAGTTACCGCCAACCAGGAAGTGGCCGAACGCTTCAACGACCTTGCCCGCTGCCGCCGCGCCGGTGTGCCCTTCCATCAGAATGATACGCGTGGAGGCTACGTTCAGCGCCAGACGCAACAGCGTGGTGAACAGCAGGATGGTCGGAAACGCGGCAAACTCCAGCGTGCGCTGAGTGAACATCGCCACCAGCAGCACCATAATCGACAGCGCGATGTTAAAGGTAAACAACAGGTCAAGGATGAACGCCGGCAATGGCAGAACCATCATCGACAGGATCAGCAGGATAAGGATCGGCCCGGCAAGGATCTGCCACTGCGTGGTTTTCATGTTGTTGGGCAGGCGCAGCATCGCGACCAGATTAGCCATCGGTAGTCTTCTCGTTCATAAAATCCAGGGCCTCAGGCACCGGAAGATTTGCAGGTTGTGGTGGACGTTCCCCACCGGCGAGTCGCCAGCGTTTAAGCTGCCACACCCATGCCAGCACTTCCGCGACGGCGGCGTAGAGTTGACCAGGGATCTGCTGACCAATCTCAGCATGGCGATAAAGCGCACGTGCCAGCGGCGGCGCTTCAAGGGTGGGAATTTTGTTCTCGGCGCCGATCTCACGAATGCGCAGGGCCACGAGTCCGGCCCCTTTCGCCACGACTTTCGGCGCGCTCATCTTATTCTCGTCGTATTGCAGCGCCACCGAGTAGTGAGTCGGGTTGGTGACGATGACATCGGCATTCGGGACATCACTCATCATGCGTCGACTCGCCGCCTGGCGCTGCATCTGTCGGATACGCCCCTTCACATGCGGGTCGCCTTCGTTCTGTTTAAATTCGTCACGGATATCCTGGCGTGACATACGCAATTTTTTCAGATGGCTCATGATCTGGAAAATCACGTCGAATCCGACCATCGGGATCACTCCCAGCACCACCAGTAGCGCACACAGGCCAACAAGATCCAACGCATTGCCCATCGCCGTGCGTGGAGACTCCGCCATCAGGCGCATCATCTCCGGCCAGTTATGCCACAGGTAGAGTGCCGTCACGCTGCCCACCAGCGTGGATTTCAGAATCGCCTTCAGCAGTTCCGCCCCGGTCTGCGCGGAAAACATGCGTTTGATGCCGGGCAGTGGATTGAGCTTGGAAAATTTGGGTTGTAGCGATTTACCGCTAAAAACAAGACCGCCGAGCAGGACCGGCGAGATCAGCGCCACCACGACAACGCCGGTGATCAGCGGCAGCAACGCGATCATCGCTTCTTTAATCAGCAGAATGATTTGCCCGAGGATCAGGTTGGGGTCATTGACCATGCTGTGGTCAAAGCGCAACCCCGCCGACAGCATGCCCGATAACCGTCTGGCCAACGACTCGCCGCCAATCCAGATAATGCAGACGCCCACCAGCAAAATCAGCAGTGAGGTCAGTTCTCTGGAACGGGGGGATCTGCCCCTCTTCCCGCGCTTTCTCAAGTCGGTGGGGTGTGGGGGGCTTCTGTTTTGTCGTCGTTCTCTTCGGACACGCATCAGATCCTGGATGGGCTTATGAGCGAAAATGATGCCAGAACAGCATTGAGTTAATGGCAAGAGTAAGCAGCAAAAAAAGGCGGGGTTTATGGCGTTAATGGTGAATGCCGGAGGCGATGCGGCGCATCTTATCGGGCCTACATGATGTGTGTGTAGGCCCGATAAGCAAAGTGCCACCGGGCAATGAGAGCTAAAACCCGAGGCTGTCCAGCAGGTCGTCCACCTGATCCTGGCTTGCGACAACGCCCGCTTTGGTCGCATCGACCTGCGGGCCATTCAGCAGGCTTTCACTTTCGCGTTTGGGTCGGGAACTCTGCTCCGGAATGTTTTCCAGTAGCACCATCAGCAGCTGACGTTCGATCTCCTGAATCACATCCATCATGCGTTTGATAACCTGACCGGTCAGATCCTGGAAGTCCTGCGCCATCATGATGTCGAGCAGTTGCGCGTTGGTGAAACTGGTATGTCCGGGCACATCACCGAGGTATTTGCGCGTATCCGTCACCAGTTCGCGGGCGTCAGAGAGCTCAATCGGGTTTTCAAACCACTCGTCCCAGCGCTTGCTCAGCGCCTTCGCCCCTTTCTCCATTTCGTCCTGATGCGGCTGAGAGGCTTCAACGCTGTTCAGCGCTCGCTCAGCGGCCTGCGCGGTCATCTGCACCACGTAGTCCAGACGATCGCGGGCATCGGGAATGGCTTCTGCCGCTTCGGCGATGGCCTGGTCCAGCCCCAGTTCGCGCAGGCTGTCACGCAGCATACGGGTCAGGCTACCAATGCGGGCAATGATATCCCCGGCAGAATGTTCATCTACGGGTTTAATCTGTGGTTGCATCATGGTCAGCCCCTTACATGCCCAGTTTCTCAAAGATTTTATTGAGCTTTTCTTCCAGCGTCGCCGCGGTGAACGGTTTCACCACGTAGCCGCTGGCCCCGGCCTGCGCCGCCGCGATGATGTTTTCTTTCTTCGCTTCTGCCGTTACCATCAGCACCGGCAAGGATGACATTCCACTGTCCGCGCGAATAGTTTTCAGCAATTCGAGACCATCCATATTCGGCATGTTCCAGTCGGAAATGACAAAGCCAAACCCACCTGCCTGCAGTTTATTCAACGCATCGGCGCCATCTTCAGCCTCTTCCACGTTGTTAAACCCCAACTCCTTAAGCAGGTTACGCACAATGCGACGCATGGTGGAAAAGTCATCCACAACCAAAAACTTAAGCTCTTTATCCGCCATAAAAAAATTACTCCTGATTCAAATACGTATTGCCTGTCCGGCACTGATTTTCGCCAGCATCTGCTGGCTTACCTGACTAAGATCGACCACTTCGCTGACACCACCCATATTGATGGCTTCGCGCGGCATGCCGAACACCACACAACTTGCTTCATTTTGCGCAATCGTCCAGGCGCCCGCCTGGTGCATCGCTAACATTCCGGCGGCGCCGTCGTTGCCCATCCCTGTCAGGATCACCCCGACGGCGTTGCGCCCCGCATATTTCGCAACCGAATGAAACAGCACATCCACCGACGGTCTGTGCCGGTTAACCGGCGGACCGTCATGAATTTTTATTTGATAGTTTGCCCCGCTGCGCGCCAGCTCCATATGCTTGTCGCCCGGCGCAATGTAGGCATGACCTGGCAGAACGCGCTCGCCGTCCTCCGCCTCTTTCACACTGATCTGACACAGCTTGTTCAGTCGCTCGGCGAACGAGCGGGTAAAGCCCGGCGGCATATGCTGCGTAATAATGACCGCCGGGCTGGAGAGCGGCAGCGGTTGCAGCACATGGCGAATCGCCTCAGTACCGCCTGTCGAGGCGCCAATCGCTATCAATTTTTCCGAACTGAGCAGCGGTCCCGCCTTTAGGGTGACGGGCGCCGCGAGCGGCTTATGGGCCGTCAGGCTTGCACGTGACGCCGTGCGCACTTTCTCCGCGATCATCTCGCTGTAGGCCAGCATCCCTTCGCGGATCCCCAACTGCGGCTTGGTGACAAAATCGATCGCCCCCCAGTTCCAGCGCCCGCAACGTGACTTCCGACCCTTTCCCGGTCAGTGACGACACCATCACCACCGGCATCGGACGCAGCCGCATCAGCTTTTCGAGAAAATCGAGACCATCCATCCGCGGCATTTCGACGTCCAGCGTCAACACGTCAGGGTTATATTTTTTGATTAAGTCACGAGCGACAAGCGGATCGGGTGCGGTTGCCACCATCTCCATATCGCTATGGCTATTAATAATTTCAGTCATGATTTGACGCATCAATGCAGAATCATCGACCGACAACACCCTGATTTTACTCATGCTTTACCCTTACTTAGCGCATAAACCGTTTGTCCGCGCAGGCTAAAGTCGCGCACGAGGTTACTAAAGTTTTCTGAATGCCCGGCAAACAGCAGACCATCAGGCTTAAGGAGAGGAACAAAACGGCGCAAAATGTCCTGCTGCGTCGTTTTGTCGAAATAAATCATCACATTACGACAGAAGATAGCGTCGAACGGCCCCGGCACGTTGTACTGCTTATCGAGCAGGTTAATCCCGGCGAACTCGACGTGGCTTGCCAGCTCCTGACGCACGCGAACCAGTCCGTCATGCGGGCCCGTTCCGCGCATGAAATAGCGCTGTAACTGCTGTGGCGACAACGTTTTCAGTTCATCCAGGCGATAGATCCCGCTGCGGGCCTTTTCCAGCACTTCGGTGTCGATATCACTGGCAAACACCTTCCAGCGCCCCGGCGCCATACCCAGCGTATCGGCCAACGTAATGGCGATACTGTACGGTTCTTCACCGGTCGATGCCGCCGCGCTCCAGACCCGGTATTCGCCGCTGTGGCGACGGGCGCTTTCCGCCAGCACCGGAAAGTGGTGTCCTTCGCGGAAAAAAGCGGTCAGGTTAGTGGTTAACGAGTTGATAAAAGCCTGCCATTCTGCGCTGCTTTGATTCGCCTCCAGCACACTGAGATAGTGACCAAAATCATCCATTCCCAGCGTGCGCAGTCGACGAACCAGGCGGTTGTAGACCATATCCCGCTTGTGGTCCGCCAGCACGATCCCCGCACGCTGGTAGATTAATTGACATATCCGACGAAAGTGCGCGTCGGACAGCGCAAGGCGCTGGGTCATCTGTAACAATAATGACGTTTGCCCGTTGGGCAGAGATGATGTCATAGCGCCTTCTCAATCACATTCAGGATACAACGGGCACAGCCTGCGGCGGTGCCGATTCTTGGTGTGTTACCACATGCTCTTCAAGTTTGAATACCGCTACTCGGGCGGACAGCGTGTCGGCCTGATGCGCGAGTTGTCCGGTCGCGGCGGCGGCTTCTTCCACCAGCGCGGCGTTTTGTTGCGTCACCTGATCCATCTGGGTGACGGCCTGCGCCACCTGCTCGATTCCTCTGCGCTGTTCATCTGACGCCGAGGCAATCTCGCCCATGATGTCGTTCACACGCGTGACCGACCTGACGATTTCCGTCATGGTGTGGGCAGCCGTATCGACGAGTTGCGATCCCTGCTGGACGCGGTTCACCGACTCTTCAATCAAGCCTTTAATCTCTTTCGCCGCCTGGGCGCTGCGGCTCGCCAGGTTACGTACTTCGCCGGCAACTACGGCAAACCCGCGCCCCTGCTCGCCGGCACGCGCCGCTTCAACCGCCGCGTTGAGCGCCAGAATATTGGTCTGGAAGGCAATGCCGTCGATCACCCCAATAATGTCGCCAATTTTTTGCGAACTGGCGGCAATGGCCTGCATCGTGCTGGCGACTTTCGTGGTCTGATCGCCGCCCGTTTTCGCGGTGTCAGCCGCACTTTTTGCCAGACCGGAAGCCTGACGCGCGTTATCGGCGTTCTGACTGACGGTTGCGGTTAACTGCTCCATACTGGCCGCCGTCTGCGCCAGCGAAGCCGCCTGCTGTTCGGTGCGGGAGGAGAGATCGTTATTGCCCATCGCGATTTCAGAAATCCCGCTGTGCATCGCCAGACTGCCCTGACGCACGTCACTCACGGTTTCCCGCAGCGCCTGTTGCATCGCCTTCAGGCTGGCAAAAATCGCCGAAATCTCATTACGTCCGTAAACCGCAATCGGACGCGCCAGATTCCCCCTCGGCAATACTGTCAAAATGGCTGCCGATAATCGCCAGCGGCTGGACGATCATTTTGCGTGACCAGAACAGCGCGCCGGTGGTTAGCAGCGCGGCAATAATGACCATGCTGATAAAGATCGCCGCCGACATGTGATAGTTGTTTTTGCTTTGTTGCCCCGCCACCAGCAGCACGTGATTAATGTTCTGCTGCCAGGCGTTGAAGTTCACATCAAAGGCATCCTGCGACGCCTGCACTGGCGCGGTCAGAAAGTCTGACAGCTGGTTGTTTTCAAGCCAGGTGGCCTGATGCTCCAGATCGCTGTGCCACTGAGTGAAGCTTTTCTCCGTTGCGTCCTGCAGCGCTTTGCCTGATTCCGTATTCGCCTCGATAGCCCTGAAGCTACTGAACAGCGTGGCGGACTGCGCCAGACTTTCGCGCGCGATAACCATCAGGCTTTTGATGTCATCGGGCGGATAGCTCAGCGCCGTTAATGTCCCGGCCTTGTTAAGGGCGGTACTCGCCTGTAATAAAACGGCGCGCGTTTGTGCCAGCGCCGCACGTTGCTGATTACTCTGCTCGACCTGATTCAGGCTTTGAAAACCGTCCCGAAATGCCCAGAAAGACAAGCCATTACTGCCAATCTGCAATACACCGCAGAGGATCAAAATTAAAAACAGCGTGGTCGAGATTCGAATACGATTAAACATCAACGCTCCCATCAGGCGGCAACGGCCGCAGTATTAAATATCAGTCAAAATGTTTCCCAGTGAGTATCGTGCTCCATGCTTAACGTGGGCTTCTGCGCGGTGCGGGGCACGTCAGCAGAAATCCGTTCTTCTTTGGTTTTTACCGCATAAGGACGTGCGGCAAGGCGAAATGCGGATACCGCCATCGTCAGGCGGCTGGCCTGTTCTTCCAGCGCGGCAGCGGCGGCGGCGGATTCCTGCACCAGCGCGGCGTTTTGCTGCGTCACGCGGTCCATTTCAGAAACCGCCAGCGCCACCTGATCGATGCCGCGGCTTTGCTCATCCGAAGCTGAGGCAATTTCGCCCATAATGTCGGTCACCCGGGTCACCGCATTAACGATATCGTTCATGGTCTCGCCCGCGCTCTCTACCAGCACGGAGCCGGTATCCACACGCGAGACGGAGTCTTCAATCAGCGCTTTGATCTCTTTCGCCGCATTGGCACTGCGGCTGGCCAGGTTTCGAACCTCACCCGCTACCACGGCAAAGCCACGGCCCTGCTCGCCCGCCCGTGCAGCTTCCACCGCTGCGTTCAGTGCGAGGATATTGGTCTGGAAGGCAATCCCGTCGATGACGCTGATAATGTCGGCAATTTTCTTCGAACTGCCGGCGATTTCGTGCATCGTTTTGACGACGTTATCCACTACTTTTCCGCCGTGCTGTGCGGTTTCCGACGCGCTCTGCGCCAGTTGCGACGCCTGACGTGCGTTATCGGCGTTCTGTTTCACCGTCGCGGTCAACTCTTCCATGCTGGCCGCCGTCTCTTCCAGCGCCGACGCCTGCTGTTCGGTCCGCGATGAAAGATCGGTGTTACCGGTGGCGATTTCCGTAGTACCGGAGTAGATGGCATCAGAGCCTTCACGCACCTGAGTGACGGTTTCCACCAGCGAGCGCTGCATGTGATCGACACTACCGGCCAGTTCGCCAATCTCATTACGTCCGGCAACGGTCAGGGTGTTGGTGAGGTTGCCGCCAGCTATCTCACGAATATGCGCGATAACTCTTGAGAGCGGGTTGAGCAAGGTGTGACGAATGCCGTACCACACCACCACCAGAATCAGGACCAGCACCACCGCGAGGATGCCAAGCTGCCACTGCGCAAACTGGTAATCACGAGCGCTTTCATCAAATGCCTGGCGATAGAGTTTTTCGCTGACGCTGGCATATTTGCTCTTCGCTTCGCCGAGACCGTTTTGCATCCCCTGCGTGGGCTGCGCGAAAAAGGCATCCATGTTGCCATTTTCGAGGAACTGCACCAGTTCCGTTAACCCCGCGAAATATTTCTGGTATTTCTCGTCGACATTACTGCTGACTTCCGCCATCTCCGGCAGAGGATCGATAGATTTAAACCTGGTGTAATGCTCCGCCGCCTGCGCGAGCGATGCTTTCGCACTCTTCAGGAGGTCATTTTTTGCGCTACTCTGCTGATTGTTCGCGTCCATCATCATGCGAGCGGAGGAACGGCTGAGGTTAATACGCGTTTGCAGCATCAGATCCCATGTCGAGGTCAGTTCACTTTGCTGTTGGCGTAGATCGTTGGAAATAACAAAACTTTTTTGATTCTGCTGTAAAGACGAAAACAGCAGACCACCAGAGACAAGCTGTAGCAGTGCGAAAACCCCCCAGCACCATCATCAGCATTGTGACAACGCGGATACGGTTAAACATAAGGCACCTTCCTGAAAACGAGTTATCAACGTTATCGGCACCCTTGATAAGAACTTTACGTTTGCGAAAGGGAAATCCCGCGCAGAAGGCGATATGCACTCAACCCTGTCACTGAGATAGCAGACGCGTGGCTGACAGTCACAGACGTTTTATGCCACCTCGCGGATAAAATACGCGGCCATGAATGCAACAAAACAAGTAAATAATAAAAATAAGTTGTAACCCGCGGCGGAATACTCCAGGTTAGGTAGGAAATGATTCAGCGCTGTTATATACATAAAAAATATGGATCGCTGATAAGAAATTGTTAAATTCAGCCCGAGGGACTTTTAGTGGCAAATGCAAATAAGCTCACGATATTCATCGTGATTTTCATGCTGGCAGGTATTGTGTCTGGTGCGGTTATTCACTCTTATACATCCGAAAGCGTTATTGCCGCCTGGTCGGATAACATCACCCTTCTCACCGACATCTTCTTACGTCTGATTAAGATGGTTATCGCTCCGCTGGTGTTCAGCACCCTGACCGTGGGCATTATGCGTCTCGGCGAGACGTCCACCATCGGGCGTGTGGGGGGGCAAAGCGATGATCTGGTTCATCAGTTCCTCTATTCTCTCCATTCTGGTGGGTCTGTTTATTGTCACTCTGGAACAACCCGGCAGCGGGCTCAATCTGGCTATCCCTAAAGAAGCGGTCGATACCGGTCTCGCCGTCGGCGGGATGAGCCTGAAAGGCTTTCTGTCGCATACCATTCCCACCAGCATTGCCGGTGCGATGGCCGATAACGAAATTTTGCAAATCGTGGTGTTCTCGATGTTCTTCGGGATTGGCGGCGCGTCGTTGGGCGAAAAATTCAATACCCCTCTGGTGGCGGCGCTGGACGTGGTTTCCCACATTATGCTGAAAGTAACCGGCTACGTGATGTACGTCGCCCCGCTGGCGATTTTTGCCGCCATCTCCTCGGTGATCGCCACCGAAGGATTGGGCATTTTGCTTAATTACGCTTCGTTCATTGGCGGCTATTACGTCGCGATTTTGCTGACCTGTCTGGTGCTGCTGGCGATAGGCTATCTGGTGTTGAAGAAAGAAATCTTTCGTCTCGTCAGCCTGCTGAAAGATCCGGTGCTGGTCGCCTTTACCACCAGCAGTTCTGAAGCAGCCTATCCGAAAACCCTGGAGCAACTGACGAAGTTTGGCTGCTCGCGCAACATTGTCTCTTTCGTGCTGCCGATTGGCTATTCCTTCAACCTGGTCGGCTCGATGGTCTACTGCTCATTCGCGTCGATGTTTATCGCGCAGGCTTACAATATCCCTCTGTCATTTGCCGAGATTAGCGTCCTGATGCTCACGCTGATGCTGGCATCAAAAGGTATTGCCGGCGTCCCGCGTTCCGCGTTAGTGGTATTGGCGGCAACGATTCCGAGCTTTAACATTCCGGTCGCCGGCATTTTGCTACTGATGGGCATCGACCATTTTCTCGACATGGGCCGTTCCGCCATTAATGTGTTGGGCAACGGTATTGCGACGGCGATGCTGGCTCAAAACGAAGGCTTACTGGAAGAGAGTAATGAGGAAGATGGGTCACAGCAGGTTGAAGCATAACGGTTCCGGTGATTGCCGGATGGCGGTGTAAACACCTTATCCGGCCTACAACCACCTTCAGCCGTAGGCCGGATAAGCACAGCGTCATCCGGCATTAAAGCATGGTAACCACATCCGGCAAGAGAATCAGGCGACGTGAGTGGCTGCCATATCCAGCAGTGCCATTTCGTCGCTGTTCAGCAGTTTCTCAATGTTGACCAGGATCAGCATCCGATCGCCCAGCGCGCCGAGTCCGGTCAGGTATTCCGTTGACAACGTCACGGCAAATTCCGGTGCCGGGCGAATCTGCTCCGCGGTCAGCGACAGCACATCAGAGACACCATCCACAACAATCCCCACGACGCGCTGTCCCAGGTTCAGCACAATCACTACGGTGTTATCGTTATAGTCAACATCGCCCTGGCAGAACTTCACACGCAGATCGACAATCGGCACAATCACGCCGCGCAGGTTCGTTACCCCTTTGATAAACGCAGGCGTGTTGGCAATGCGCGTGACCTGATCGTAGCCACGGATCTCCTGTACTTTCAGAATGTCGATGCCGTACTCTTCCTCTCCCAGCGTAAACACCAGGAATTCCTGACCTGACGGCTCGCCAGCCAGTTTGCTTACATTAGTCATACCGGTCATATTTTACCCTTTCTCACTCAATCAGGCGGCGGTGATCGCCATACGTTGTTCGCGATTTAAACCCTGCAGGGCGGAGACATCCACAATCAGCGCGACGCTGCCATCGCCCAGAATGGTGGCGGCTGAGATACCCGGCACTTTGCGATAATTACTCTCCAGGTTTTTAACCACCACCTGGTGCTGACCAATGAGCTGATCGACCAGCAGTGCGTAACGGCGTCCGCCGCTTTGCAGGATAACCACGATGCCCTGGGTGGCTTCGGTCTTCGCCCCTTCTACTTCAAAGACTTTCCACAACTCAACCAGCGGCAGATACTCACCGCGCACTTCCAGCACGCGCTCGCCTCCGGCTAATGGATGCAGGTCATCGTCACGCGGTTGCAGGGATTCCATCACCGCATTGAGCGGCAGAATGAATACTTCGTCGGCGACACGCACCGACATGCCGTCGAGGATCGCCAGCGTCAGCGGCAGCAAAATGCGGATCGTTGTACCAGAGCCCTGCTTTGACTGGATTTCAACGTGCCCCCCCATCTCCTGGATATTCCGTTTCACCACGTCCATGCCCACACCGCGCCCGGAAACGTCGGTCACCTGCTCAGCGGTCGAGAAGCCAGGCGCGAAAATTAGCATTCCCACTTCGTCATCGGTCATGTTTTCGTTGACCGCCATCCCCTGGGAGATTGCCTTCGCCAGGATACGTTCGCGGTTCAGCCCTGCCCCGTCATCCGTGACCTCGATGCAGATGTTGCCGCCCTGATGCTCGGCGGAGAGAATCAGATTACCGACGGCGTTTTTACCGGACTCCATGCGTTTTTCCGGTAGTTCGATACCGTGGTCGAGGCTGTTACGCACCAGATGGGTCAACGGGTCGATGATGCGCTCAATCAGGCTCTTATCGAGTTCCGTCGAGCTGCCGACCAGCGTCAGTTCGACCTGCTTGCCAAGTTTGCCCGCCAGGTCGCGGACCAGACGCGGGAAGCGACTGAAGACGTATTCCATCGGCATCATACGAATCGACATTACCGATTCCTGCAGATCGCGGGCGTTACGTTGTAACTGCCCCATACTGGTGATGAGATCGCCATGATTGACCGGGTCCAGTTCGTTTGAACGCTGTGCCAACATAGACTGCGTGATCACCAGTTCACCGACCAGGTTGATAAGCTGATCGACCTTCTCCACCGCCACACGAATACTGGTGGATTCACTGACGCGCGCCGGTTTTTCCCGCTCAGCACGAGCAGATTGTGCTTCACTGGCAACGGGTTTTACCACTGGCACTGCGGCAACGGGCTGTTCGATGGCAACCACCTCGGCCGTCTCTGGCTGAACCGCGGGCACCGCCGTCGAAACGACTTTCTCAAAGGCAATTTGATCAGCTTCAATCACAAAGCACAGCACGGCAATGACGTCATCCTCGGCAATGTCGCCATCAAGCGTTGCCGCAAGGCTGTCTTCGCCTTTGACCACATCCGATAAGGGGGGTCAGATTGCCCAGTTCTTCTTCCAGCAGGGCCACTTCACTGGCCTTCAGACGCGAAAGGACAATGCGCAACTTCTCTTCTTCCGCCGCAACCCCCTCTTCAGGCATCGTGTTGTCGACCACGCTCAGTCGGGCATTCGTCACCACGGCTGGCGCGGTTTCGCCTTTCGCTTCCAGCGCTAACTGGCGTAATGCCGTGCAGATGTATTCGAAGCTGTCGGCATCCGGCTCCTGCGAACTTTTATAGGCATCGAGCTGTTCCTGCATAATATCTTTCGTTTCCAAAAACAGGTTGATAATGGCGGTATTGAGCTGCATCTCACCGCGACGTGCATCATCCAGCAGGTTCTCCATCAGATGGGTCGTTTCCTGCAAAACGGTGAAGCCAAAAGTGCCGGCGCCCCCCTTTGATGGAGTGCGCTGCACGAAATATGGCATTCAGTTGCTCGGAATCCGGCGCTTCGGGCACCAGATCAAGCAGATGTTGCTCCATGTCGGCCAACAACTCGTCAGCTTCATCAAAAAAAGGTCTGATAAAAATCGCTTATATCCATGCTCACGCTATCACCTCGGATTGGCTGGTGGCGATGTGGGAACGCTTACCTGCGGACTGGCCGCAGGCTGTTGTAATACACTTACCGGCTCGTTCTGGCTTTCAGCGTTTTCATGCAAAATGGCCTGCTCGGTCTGTTTGTTCAGCACCAACAGACTGATTCGGCGGTTGATGGCGTCATCAGGACCGCGATCGCTCATGCGCATCGTGGCAGCCATGCCGACTACCCGTAATACTTTCCCGTCGTCCAGACCGCCCTGCACCAGTTCGCGCCGCGATGCATTGGCGCGTTCGGCAGAAAGCTCCCAGTTGCTGTAACCCTTTTCACCGTTCGCATAGGGGAAATCGTCCGTGTGCCCGGACAGGCTGATACGGTTTGGAATGCCGTTCAGCACCGGGGCGATCGCCCGCAGGATGTCACGCATGTAGGGTTCAACCTCGGCGCTGCCGGTCTTGAACATGGGGCGATTCTGACTGTCGATAATCTGAATACGTAACCCTTCCTGCACCAGGTCAATCTTCAGGTGCGGGCGCAGCGCCCGCAGTTTTGGATCGGATTCAATAAGCTGATCGAGATCGCCGCGCAGTTTGCTCAGGCGATTTTGCTCCATGCGCTTTTTCAGTTCATCGATGTTCGGCTGCTTGTTCACTTCGCCCTGTTGCTGGGTGAAATCGTCACCACCACCGGGAATCGGACTCTGACTGTTGGAAATTCGATTTCCTCCCGTCACCGCCGTCGCCAGCGGCGTACGGAAGTATTCGGCAATCTGAATCAGTTCTTTAGGGCTGGAGATGGAAATGAGCCACATCACCAGAAAAAAGGCCATCATGGCGGTCATAAAGTCAGCGTAAGCAATCTTCCACGATCCGTGTGCTCCGCCACCGTGCCCCTTATGTTTGCGCCGTTTAACCACGACGATAGGATGAGACCGATTCTTCATGCGCCCTCGGTCGTCGTCTGCTGCTGTTGGTTCGGGTTTTTCACGGCGCGAACATGTTCTTCCAGTTCGATGAACGACGGACGTTCGCTGGAATACAGCGTTTTACGCCCAAACTCGACGGCAATCGGCGGCGCGTAACCGTTCAGATTTGACAACAAGGTTATCTTCACGCACTGCATCATCTTGCTGGTTTCCGCACTCTTCTGGCGCAGAACGCTGGCGAGCGGCGAAATAAAACCGTAAGCGAGCAAAATGCCGAGGAACGTACCGACCATCGCATGGGCAATCAGTGAACCCAGTTCAGCGGCGGGTCGGTCAGCGGATGCGAGCGCGTGTACGACCCCCATCACCGCGGCAACGATACCAAATGCCGGTAGCGAATCCCCCCATCAGCGCCAGACTGTTGGCCGGCACTTCCGATTCGCTTTCGTGCGTTTCAATCTCTTCGTCCATCAGCGCTTCTATCTCGAAGGTATTCATGTTGCCGCTGATGATCAGGCGCAGGTAGTCGACGATGAACTCCAGCATCACTGCGTCGGCCAGAATACGCGGGTAACTGGCGAAAATTTCGCTCTCTTTCGGGTTCTCAATATCACGCTCAAGCGAGAACATCCCCTGCTGGCGAGACTTGGCCATCAGGCGATAGAGCAGCGCGAGCAGATCCATATACATCGCTTTGGTGTATTTCGAGCGGCGAAACAGTAGCGGCAGCGCTTTCAACGTCCCCTTGATGGCTTTACCGTTGTTACCCACGATAAACGCCCCTATTCCCGCGCCACCTATGATGACAAATTCAGCCGGTTGATAGAGTGCCCCCAGGTTTCCGCCGGTCATCATATAACCGCCAAAAACTGTACCAATAACCACCAGGTAACCTAATAAGATAAGCACGACATCATCCTTCTGCTGTTGACTATGACAGGATGTGCAGTCGGGGCGTTAACGCGTTGGCGAGGCAAAAAAAAGCAGCGGTAATCGCTTACCGCTGCTGGAGTGTTTCGTCCACACCGTATCGGTTAAACAGCCTGTTCGATCTGTTCATCCAGCAGTTGTGGAATAATATCGGCAGCATCCTGGGAAAGTTTACGTCTTTTTTACCGCACGGGAAGGCGGCTGACATAAACTGCAGGCAAAACTGCCCACAGGTTGGTGAGCGTGGGTAATGAAATTGCCGCCACAGCAGTTACAACTGGATAACTGAAGCAGTCCACTTTCGACAAAACGCACCAGTGTCCATGCGCGAGTCAGCGCCAACAGCGGCCCTTCGTCGCCCTGTGGACACTGCTCGAGGTACAGCCGATACGCCTTAATGACGGCATCAACGCCACTGCACAAGCCCGTTTTCAGTAAGAACTGCCAGGCATTGCAGAACATGGAAGCATGAATATTTTGCTCCCAGGTCATAAACCAGTCCGTCGAAAACGGCAGCATGCCTTTCGGCGGCGGGCTACCACGAAGTTCTTTATAAAGCTTGATGAGGCGACCGCGACTTAACTGCGTTTCGCTTTCCAGCATTTGCAAACGGGCACCCAGTGTGATCAGTTCCATCGCTAACTGGATATCACGAGCTTCCTGAACAATGCTTTTTTCACTCATCATCAGGCCCTTTTCTTACGCGCGGTTTCATCAGCCTGATTGACATCACTTAACAGTCGAGTGGACAGCATGATACCGGTGTGAATTTGCTGGAGATCGTCTACTCTTGAATCCTGAGTCAGACGCGTAATGGTTTGATGGCTGTCAAAACGGAAATGACACACAAGCTGATTCGTTTCTGCCAGTTTTACCATTTGTGGAAGGGTCAGCGCCCCTAGTGAGACCGCCATTTCCTCATTGATCCCGAGACGAAACATAGCGGACGCTTTGTCCTGAACGATTAGACGCTGTGCAAGGAGTAAATATGACAAATTGATGTCATAAATGTGTTTCAGCAACTCGGATGTATGCATTATTCCCATCCAGAATAACCAACTTTTATTTTTATGCGGTAAAACCGCACCCCGTGATGTCGCCGGGAATTCCCGGTAAAAAAAGCAAATAGGTCAAACACATACCCTAACTCAGGCGCAGAAACATAGACGTACGCGCTACACTGGTCCCCTGCCAGGTTGTAACGCGAGCACATGATTTCTTACAAATGCCTAAGATTTTTCCTAATTCGACGCAACTGTACTCGTGAGAACCTGGACATACAACAAAGCCACGCTGCGAATTTGGAAAATATGTGATGCGCATCACACAAATTAACTTAATCGTTAACATAAATCCATCAGTTGAGCTTTTATTTTGCTGGTAAATTAACCAGTGAAACTCCATTTTATTCTCATGGGTATAAGATCGGGTGACTGATATGCAGAATATTTTTACGCAACATGCGTTAAAATCACCTGTTGAAAATAATCAAAATGCAGTTATCTGGCACCGAAACAAATTTATTTTTTATCGATTTAAAACAACAACTTAATTGTTTCTTATTTTTTATCAATGCAAGGCATTGATGATTATGCTGTTATTAATAACGAATGCGAATTTGTTAAACCAAATTTTGATTGACTCCACGATTTAATTTAAGTCAACCCATTTGGTTAGTACTTTTGGTTATTCCTTAGATTCACATATAAGGAATATTAATGAATAATTATGATAGTCTTCACATTATTGTCATATTGAAGCATTGCAGTTATCAGCGAATCGGAGTAATGCTGAAGAACCACCTCATATCCTTGCAATAAGGAGCGAGTTATGAGTTACAAACACATTCTTGTCGCCGTGGCGGTAACCCCGGAAAGTCAGCAACTCCTGGCAAAAGCCGTCTCCATTGCCCGCCCTGTCAACGCGCAAATTAGCCTTATCACCCTCGCCTCAGATCCTGAGTTATACAATCAGTTTGCCGCCCCGATGCTGGAAGATTTACGCGCGGTGATGCATGAGGAGACCACTGATTTTCTTGAAAAACTGGGGAAAGATGCGGGCTATCCGATCGCGCAGACCTTCATTACCTACGGTGAGTTAAGCGAGCATATTCTTGACGTGTGTCGCAAACAAGATATCGATCTGGTCATCTGCGGCAACCACAACCATAGCTTCTTTTCGCGAGCCTCCTGCTCAGCGAAAAGTGTGGTGAGTTCAAGCCTGGTGGACGTTCTGCTGGTTCCACTTGAGGGTGATTGACCCTTTCAGAACACCGTTCAGGCTAGCTTTGGAAACGTCGCGACTTTGCGTTGCTGAAGAGTTTCAGCGCTGCGAGGGGAAATCGTCTTTAGGTCGCAGATGAATTGCTCCTGCCAGTGATTGATGTCGTTTTTCTCAATCACTTCCAGCATCTCAGCATGACGTGAAATGCGCTCGGCCAGCGGCATCGTGAGGGCGCGATCCAGCGCAGCCGCCACTTCATCACGATCGTAGGGATTGACGATCAGCGCGGAGGTTAACTCATTTGCCGCACCGGCAAACTGCGACAGCACCAGAACGCCTGGATTGGCGGGATCCTGAGCAGCAACAAATTCCTTCGCCACCAGATTCATACCATCACGCAGCGGCGTGACCAGACCCACATCTGAATAGCGAAACACCTTCATCAGTAATTTGCGGTCGAAATGTTGGTTGAGATAGAACAGGGGCGTCCAGCCCAGTTGTCCATATTTGCCGTTGATGCGTCCGGCTTCCGTCTCAAGTTGATGACGAATATCCTGATACGCCTGCACATCGCCACGGGAAGTGGGCGCAATTTGCGTATAACGGATTTTTCCGTGATGCTGAGGGAATTTCTCCAGCAGCGCCTCGTAGGCCTGAAAACGCTCTGGCAACCCTTTTGAGTAATCCAGTCGCTCAACAGAAAAGATGTTCTTTAAATTCTTCAGCTCCGCTTTCAGTTGCGCCAGTTTCGGTGGCAGCGGACCAGAAGCCTGCTGAGCAATCTCCTGCGGCTCGATGCCGATGGGATACACCTCGGTGCTGAAGGTCTTTCCCCAGGCCGTGTGGCTGCGCGTATCGTGAGTCGTAACTCTCGTCAGGCTGGAGAGACAGTCAAGGAAGGCCAGCCTGTCGTTTTCAGTCTGGAATCCCAGCAGGTCAAAATCGCATAACTGCTCAAGCAGTTCTTCCGATGACGGCAACGCGTTAAAGATTTCCGGCGTCGGGAAAGGAATGTGTAAGAAGAAACCAATACGATTATTCACGCCACGTTTACGCAGTTCGCTGGCAAACGGCAGCAGGTGATAATCATGAATCCAGAGGATGTCATCTTTTTTCAGCAACGGCAGCAGCTTATCTGCCAGTAACGCGTTCACCCGTAGATAGCCTTCCCAGGCGGTGCGCTGAAAATTCACCAGATCTAAGCGATAGTGAAAGGCGGGCCACAACACGGCATTAGAGAACTGGTTGTAATACTCCTCGTGGTCTTTTTCGCTCAGGTTAAACGATGCCCAGGTGATATTGCCCCGGGTGACTTTTTTTAATGGCTGATCCTCGTTACCCAGCTCGCCACTCCAACCGAACCAAAGTCCCCCCCGCCGCTTTCAGCGCGCCCAGCACACCAACGGCCAGGCCGCCTGCACTGGTTTTGTTATCGGGGGGGCGCAATTCGATTAGATACTACGACTAAACGACTCATGGCCATTTCTCCTGTCATTCATGGTTGTTTCTTGTTGTTGTTCTTTCGTGTGAATAGATTCCAGCCAACGCCAGACGTCAGGCACACCCGCTAATCGCCATTTCGCCTGCGTTTCACCGTTACCGACTTTAACGGATATGCCACCCGCGTTGTTTACCACGGCAAATCCCGTCTCATCGGTTAAATCGTCTCCCAAAAAAACCGGGATCCGCCCGGCAAACGGCGCTTCCTGCATAAACGCGGCGATGGCTTCGCCTTTGTTGGTCCCTTTCGGTTTAATTTCGACCACACACTTCCCCTGCTGGAGCGCAAGCTGCGGCCAGATTTGGGTGATCCGCAACGCCAGCGCCTGCAGCGCCGCTTCATGCTCCGGCGCCTGACGGTAATGCAGCGCGAAGGCCATCCCTTTGGTTTCAAGTTCGGCGCCAGGCAACTTCGCCAGCGCCGTATGTAACTGCACGCTGATATCGCGCTCTATGGCCTGCGGAAGGTGCACAATATGGGTTTTACCATTGATATCACGGCGTTCAGCCCCATGTACGCCTGCCAGCGGAAAGCGAAAGGGTTTTGCCAGCGCGTCAAGTTCGACCATTGAGCGCCCTGAAATCAATGCCAGCGCCCCTGCATTACGCTCTGCAAGACGGTGGAGAATCTGAAGGATCGTGGGGGGGTATCACCACCTGGTCCGGATGCGGTTTTATTTCCGCAAGGGTCCCATCAAGATCGAAGAAATACGCGTAGTGTCTGGATTGTTCAGGGGTTTCGGTTAACGGTTCTGCCACCCGGTCTTCCTCCTTTTCATTATCTCTGGGCACGTGGATCGCACCTCAATAGCAACGATAAGTATAGACAGTGTGACGGTGCTCGCCATTTGCAAACACCATTGCCAGCCGGGTTAACGGCTGGCATAGAGGAAAAACCAGGCTAAAACGTTCGGCTTTTTGTTATCAAACCGTACGCTTCGCTTTTTGTTTGTAACGGTCGAAGATCACCGCCGCCAGCAGGATCAAGCCACGGACAACATACTGGGCAAACGGCGAGATATTCAGCAGATTCATCGCATTCTCAACGGTACCCAGGATCAGGACACCGGCCACCACATATGAGATTTTTCCGATGCCGCCTTTAAGGGAAACGCCGCCCAGAACACATGCTGAAATGACAATTAGCTCATAACCGATGGAGGTCATCGGCTGTCCGCTGGTCATGCGCGAGGCGAGGATAATCCCGGCGGCCGCAGAGACCAGACCAGAGAGCACAAAAATAATGATCTTGGTGCGCACCACCGGCACCCCTGCCAGACGCGCCGCTTCTTCGTTACCGCCAATCGCCAGCGTGTTGCGCCCGAAGGTCGTTTTGTTTAACAGCAAGCCAAAAATGATCAGGCAGCCCACTGTCAGCCAAATTGGCGCCGGCAAACCGAACCAGTTCGCATAGCCGAGGGTGAAGAAGCGCTCGTCTTCAATCCCCACCGCTTTGCCGTCAGAAATGATATAGGCCAGGCCACGGACGATTTGCATCGTTGCCAGCGTGGTAATCAGGGCATTGATTTTGAGCCGCGCAATCACGAAGCCGTTGACCAGCCCACACAAAACCCCCAACAGCAGGCCTGCGCCTACGCCCATCCACAGGCTTTCGGTCATATTGATGACCACCGCCGTGGTTACCCCGGCACAGGCGATCACCGACGCGACGGAGAGGTCGAAATCCCCTGACGCCAGACAGAACAACATACCGCAGGCCACCATCCCCGACATGGAGATGGCCAGCCCCAGCCCCTTCATGTTGATAAAGGTGGCGAAGTTAGGCACAAATATCGCACAGGCCAGAAACAGGACGGCGAATACTACCAGCATGCCATACTGGTCCCAGATACGTCCGAGACTAAATGGCGATGGCGACTTCGGCGCGCCCGATCCAGAAGTAGTTACGGAAGACATCATTCTCTCCTTTCTCAGGCGACAGCCTGGCTGACTTTAGGCATAGCGAGGCTCAGCGCCTGGCGCTCATCCGCCTGCTCGTGAAGTAATTCCCCGGCAATCTCGCCTTCCCGCATGACCACAATGCGGTCAGCCACACCGAGGACTTCCGGCAGGTCACTGGAGGCGAACAGCACGGCAACACCGCGCGCGGCCAGGGCATAAATAACGTTATAAATCTCGTGCTTCGCGCCAACGTCAATGCCGCGCGTCGGTTCGTCGAGCAGAATCACCTTCATCTCTTCCGACAGCCAGCGACCGAGAATGGCTTTTTGCTGGTTTCCCCCGGAAAGATTCATGATCAACTGTTCGGCACCGGGTGTTTTGATGTTCAGGGAACGAATATGATGGTCGGCATTGCTCTCCTCCCATTCGTTGTTGATCACGCATCCACCCAACACATGCTTACGACGCGCGCTGATGTTGATGTTGTCGCGTACTGAATGCACCGGAATGATCCCCTCCGCTTTTCGGTCTTCCGGGCACAGCATCATTCCCGCCGCAATGGCGTTCGCCGGCTTGCGGATATCGATCGGCTTTTCGTCGATATACACCTGCCCTTCGCTGATACGGGTGCCGCCAAATAAGCCTTTCATTAACTCACTGCGGCCCGCACCGACCAGGCCAAACAGCCCGACAATTTCACCGCTACGTACCGTGAGGCTAATCGGCGTGCGCACGCCCTGCGCTTTAACCTCAAGCAAACGCAGGCGCTCTGCACCATAGGGGCGTGGCTGCCAGCCGTAGATATCCCCCCAGATCGCGCCCCACCATCGCTTGTACCAGCGCATCGTGGTTGACCTGCTGCATATCGGTAAAGGTTTTCACGTAGCGACCATCTTTAAACACAGTAATCGCATCGCTAAGGGCGAAGATCTCCTCCATGCGGTGCGAGACATACAGAATGACGCGCCCCTCTTTACGCAGTTCGCGGATCACCCGAAACAGGTTCTCTATCTCCCGTGCGGAGAGCGAACTGGTGGGTTCGTCGAAGGCGATAATTTTGGCGTTGCGGGCCAGCGCTTTGGCAATTTCTACCATCTGCCACTGGCCGATTGAGAGATACTTCAGGGGGGGTCGCAGGGTCGATATCCATCCCCAGGTGTTTGAGTTGCAGACCCGCCTCATAATTGAGTAAAGAGCGGTTCACAATACCGCCTTTGTGAGGAAGCTGACCGAGATAGATATTCTCGGCGACGGTCATCTCGGGCACGAGATGCAATTCCTGGTAAATAATGGCTACACCAGCGTTCAGCGCGGCGGTGGTATCCGCGAAGCTCATTTCCTGCTCGCGAATCGCCAAAGAGCCCGTGGTTGGCGCATAGTTACCGCTGAGAATTTTTAAGAGTGTTGATTTCCCGGCGCCATTTTCACCCATCAGCGCATGCACCTGACCGGCGTAACAGTCAAAACTGATATCCGTAAGCGCTTTAACGCCGGGGAAGGTTTTACCAATGCCGCGAAATGAGAGATACGGGGTAGACTGTTGCATAACGTCTCCGTGATTCAGTATCGTTCTAACCGGTTGCCGGATGGCAACATGAGCGATGCCATCCGGCCTTTCACTTGCTGTCGTACTACTTGCCGCCTAACCCTTTTTTCGCCAGCTCTTCTTTAAAGTTGTCACGGGTAATCAGTACCACATCGGTCACTTCGGTGAAGGCCGGTGGCTCAGCGCCTTTGGTCACCCAGTTGTAGAGCATTTCGCTCGATTTATAGCCATGAACATCCGGGCTTGGCAGCAGAGAGCCGTAGAAGCCGGTTGCCTGCGCTTTGGACAGTTCGCTCACCGCATCTACACCGTTAATGCCGATGCCGATCACGTCCGCGGCTTTGAAGCCCTGACCTTCAGTGGCACGTACGCCGCCCAGGACGGTGTTATCGTTCATACCGACAATCAGCCAGTGTTTCACTTCAGGATGTTGAACCAGCATAGAGTTGGCGGCATCAAATGCGCCGGGAATGTCATTAGATTTGGTGGGGACCTGGTAGATCTGTTTTTCCGGGAAGCCTGCGGCTTTCAGTGCATCCATCGAACCGCCGGTACGACGACGTGCGGTATCCAGTTCGTTGGCGGTAATCGCCATCACTGCGCTCTCTTTGACATCCCAGCCACGTTTCTGCATCTCTTTATACAGTTCCTGGCCCTGACGTTCGCCGATTTTAGTGGCCGCCATCATGACCAGTGGGATGGTATCCATCGGTTTACCTTTGGCATTGACGAACTGATCGTCCACCGCGATCACTTTCATGTCGTAGCCGCGCGCCTTAGCGACAATGGCGGAACCCAGTTTCGGATCCGGTGTACAAATCACAAACCCTTTCGCCCCGCTTGCTGCCAGGCTGTCGATCGCATTCAGCGTCTTCTCGCCATCCGGCACGGCGATTTTAATCACTTCAAAGCCCAGGTCTTTCCCGGCTTTATCGGCAAATTTCCACTCAGTCTGGAACCAGGGTTCTTCCGGCTGTTTCACCAGAAAACCTAACTTCATGGTTTCTGCGATAGCGGATTGTGACATAACGGCAGCCAGACCGATGGCTGCCAGCGCTTTAGTGAATTTGTGCATGGTTAACTCCAGCTTTAGCGTCATTTTATGTAGGGTAATATTCAACGACTTTATGTAATTCGGACGAAAAACAAGGCATTACCAAAAGAGCTCAAGATAAGTGCCAGTTCTGGAATAGTTGTAGCGGGAAATTGATTCTCCATAGGAGAGCGGCATCACACCGCAGAATTACAGTAATTGCGTACATAAATTCAGCGGAAAATGACATAAGAAATGGGTTAATTGTCAGACAAATGAAAAGTGGAGTAGCACATTAATCCATAAGGTCAGCTCACAAATCCTTGTTCCCGAATATGCCTGTATTCGGGAACAAACGAATTACCACGGATAATAGATATGCGCGGCGTGATCGCGCACCGGTTTATCATCCCCTAATAAACGGGCTGACAGCGTCAGGGCAAAATCAAAAATATGGCCTAATCCTTTACCACTCAGGAGATTGCCATCCTCAACGACAGGTGCATCGACATACACCCCGTCGGTCACCGTTTCATAGAGATCGCCTGAGCAGACATAGCGACGCCCCTTCAGTAAGCCGCTACCGCCTAATACGCGTGCGGCGGCAGAGCAAATGGGGCAAATTAATTTCCCGGCGGCATCATGGCGCGTGATGAACGCGATAACCTGTGGATTCACCGCAAGATTCATGCTTCCCTGCGGTCCTCCCGGCAGCACCACCGCGTCATACAGACTCTCCTGCTGCCCTGTCAGGGTGTAATCAGTCACCATCGGGATATTGTGGTAACTCACCACGGCGCGAGACTCTGCACAGGCCAGCGTGTCAACGTCGATGTCCAGCCGACGCAAGATATCAATAGTGACGATGGCTTCCGCTTCCTCGAAACCCGATGCCAACAAAACTGCCACTCTTTTCATTCAACTTTCCTCATTTATTACAGGCTGATAACACTGAAAATAACGAAATAATCATTCGGTTATAATTGATAAGACGTCGCTGCCTGGTTTTCCGCAGGAGATAAAACGGCGTTATTTCCGCCCATACGGTTTCACTGGATTATTATCGCAACAGGGACAGGAAAATTATCAATAATCTGATATTACCCTATGAAACCATTCAAACCTGTGACTTGAAACAGCATTTCAAAAGAAAATAAATCATTCATCAGCCATTAAAATCAATAAGATATAATTTCACATTATGTTTACCATATACGACTTGATGTATTACCTTCAGTAATATGTAAAAAAAACATAAACAATCGCACTTAAGGATTTTCTTATTTCATTTATGAAGGTATGCTTATTTTAGATTCGCAACGAAATTGACTCTTCGATCACATAATGGACTGGCAGAATGGACTTATTCTGCTAACAGTAAGTTGTGCGGATGCGTTCTGCACATCCCTTCTATCAGGAAATAAGGATATTGATATGGCTGCAGTTGGAATGGTAAACAAACTCAATAATCAAATGAATCTTGAGTTTTATGCTTCCAATCTCTACCTCCATCTGAGTGAGTGGTGTTCCGAGCACCGTCTGATGGGTACAGCGACTTTCTTACGTGCTCAGGCTCAGAGTAACGTCACCCAAATGATGCGCGTTTTTAACTTCATGAAAAATGCCGGGGCGAATCCGGTCGTTAAGGCCATTGATGTACCCGGCGAAGACTTACATTCGCTGGAAGAACTGTTTCAGAAAACAATGGAAGATTATGAGCAGCGCGCCAGCACGCTTTCACAGCTGACCAACGAAGCAGAAGCGCTGAATGATGCACCAACCCTCAATTTTCTCCACGATCTGGAAAAAGAACAGCAGCAAGATGGACTGCTGTTACAAACGATTCTTGATGAAGTGCGTAGCGCCAGGCGTGCGGGCCTTTGCCCGGAACAGACCGATCAGCATGTACTCAATGTGGTGAATTACCAACAGCATTAAGTGACCCCGTCATTGGCCTGCACTTCACTCCCCGACAGGCCAATTCGCAAAGCCCTTTCTGTCCGATGCCTCCCACTTTGGGGAGGTATCGTAAAAAAGCATTTCTAAAATTTAAAACAACGGTTTATTTTAGTGAGCTTCGCCCTGCGGTGTGAATTTCAGTTCAATCAGCGCGATCGCTTTCTGGATAGCGCGCCGAGTGATGGGGTCAGCAGCAGCGGGATGCGTTGAAAAATCAATATTTTTCAGCTGGCTGGTCATTTTTTCGCGAACCTCAACGGGAGCAATCACGTCGAGAACATCGAGAATTTGTTTGATGACGAGCTGACAGGCGACAACGTCAGAGACCAGTTCCTGATCGGCATTCAGCGGTTGGGACATAGTATGCGCTCCTGATAGTGATGAAGGCCGACATAGTACCGATTCACACGCCGAAACGATAGCCGCACCTGACGCAGTGAACGACGGGTATAAAAAAAACCTGCCGGAGCAGGTTTTTTTATCAGCGGAACATATCGCCCGGCGGTACGTCTTTGAACGTTTTGCAATAGTTCTCAAACATGCTTTTCAGGATTTTGCGCAGTTTCATGGCATGACTCCGTCTATGTTGTTATGCAGGTGTTATCGTCTACGCCCTTATAATATGATCACTGTCACAAAAATCAACATACATGTGATTTGCATCACGATTTGAAATTAACAAATTCTTTGCATTTTATGTTATTCGGCTGATAAATCAATCAACTACATGATTATCAGTTCCGGTAAAATTTTATATTTTTTTTGAACGGCAAGTCCAACATGCAAGAAGACCGGATTACAGAAAGCAAACGAGGCATCTCCCCTGCCGCTCTCCTCGTCGCCGGGGCGTTTTTCATGGAGTTTATTGACGGTACGGTGATCGCGACCGCCCTGCCCGATATGGCCAAAAGTTTCGGTGTGCAGGCGGTTGATTTGAACATTGGCATCAGCGCCTATCTGATTACTCTGGCGGTACTCATCCCGGCCAGCGGTTGGATAGCCGACCGCTTTGGCGCACGCAAAATCTTTATGCTTGCCCTTGCCATTTTCACTCTCGCCTCAGTGCTGTGCGGTCTTTCCACGACGCTGGAGTGTTTTCTGACAATGCGTATCCTGCAGGGTGTGGGTGGCGCGCTGATGGTTCCCGTGGGACGCTTAGCCGTATTGCGTACCACACCAAAGCATCAGTTAATTACGGCCATCGCCACCCTAACCTGGCCGGCACTGGTGGCGCCGATTATTGGTCCACCGCTCGGCGGCTTTATTACCAGCTACGCTAACTGGCGGTGGATATTCTTTATTAACGTGCCGCTGGGCCTGCTGGCGATCGCGCTGGCGCTGCGATGTATTCCCAATATCCGTGATAACGATCGGCGTCCTTTTGATCTTCCGGGCTTCGTCGCGACTGCTGTTGCGATGGTCAGCCTGGTCTATGCGATGGAGTTGCTGGGAGCTCAACATCCCGAAAGCGGATTGACGATAGCTCTGTTAGGGCTTGGCGTGGGGGGCGTTTGCCTTCTCTTTGCGACATTTCCGGCGAACCGCCTGGCCGATGATTCGTCTCGACGCGATGCAAGTGCCAACATTTCGCGTCACCATGTACGGAGGGTCACTGTTTCGTGCCTCTATTAGCGCCGTGCCTTTTCTCCTGCCGCTCATGTTTCAGGTAGGGTTTGGTATGAATGCCTTTCAGGCCGGTTCGCTGGTACTGGCAGTATTTGTCGGTAATCTGACCATTAAGCCCGCAACCACGCCACTTATCCGCTGGCTCGGCTTTAAAAAGCTGCTGCTGATTAACGGGACGCTCAATGTGCTGGCGCTGCTCGCCTGCGCGCTGATCACCCCCGGCACGCCTGTCTGGATTATTTTGCTGGTGCTGTACCTCGGCGGCGTGTTTCGGTCGATTCAGTTTACCGGCATCAGCACCCTGGCTTTCGCCGACGTTCCTTCCGCCCAGATGAGTTACGCCAATACCTTGTTCAGCACGGCCACGCAGCTGGCCGTTGGACTGGGGATTTCACTGGGGGGCGATCGGTATTCGCATTGGCGCGAACGTCAGTGAATGGCTGGGGTTGAGTGCAATACCAGGCATCAGTTTTCGCCTGGCGTTTGTGGCTATCGCGCTTATCTGCCTGATGGGTATGGTGGATACGTTGCGACTGACGAAAGATGCGGGAAGTGCGGTATCGACAAGGAAGTAATACCTGACGCCGGATGCGCATTGCCACATCCGGCTTTTGAGCAAAATTAGCTGAGGATTTCGCGAACAAACGCTTCGATCTCTTCGCTCTGGCTGTTTTCAAAGAAGCACTGCTGGAAACGCTGACCGGACACTGCCGTCTTCACCAGTTCTGGATCGATCGCACGCAGCGTATCAAGATAGTTTTCTTTAACGACTGCCGCTTTGACCTGGTTGAGAATACCGGCATTGCGCACCTGCGGTTCTTTACGCTCTGGCGGATAACCTTCGCCGTTACGACCTGTAAAGGCCTTTTCAAAGATAAAGCGCACGTTCAGTTCTGCTCCCCAGCCAAATCCTTTCGCAAATGGCAGAGACAGCGCATTTCCGTTATTAATTTGCGCAAACAGGAACGCATCCGCCGGATCAATGCAGTAACCGCACACAACACCTGGATGAATATTCAGCGACATCAGCGCGCCCTGACCCGTACCGCAGCCAGTCACGACAAAATCAACTGCTTTTGAATTCAGCAGAATGCTCGCCATGATACCAAGATGGATATAGGTCAGGTGGTGGTCATTCTCGTCGCTCATACCAACGTTGAATACCGGAAACCCCTTTTCATCCGCAACCGCTTTGAGTTCGCGGTGAATGATGGCGTTTTTGCCTGCCTGGCTGTTTTCCATCATCAGTGCAATTTTCATTCTGTTTTCTCCTGAATGCGATGCGGGAAAGCCCGCCTTGAGTCAATCACGATACCGCACAGTACTACTTCGCAAACTCACTTTCAAATTTTATGAAAGATGGTTTTAAAAATGATGAGTGGTTTCACAATTTCACCTGCGAACCGCAAAATGCCTTTCGTCGTGTGGATTAGTCGTGGCTGATCTATAAGTTATTCAGGCCATTGAAACGCCGATGCGTGAATTAGGATAGCGCATCACCGAACATTCAGAGCGATACCATGAAGACTCTTTTAATTGCCTTCTCACTCTTACTTTTGGCGGGGTGTACGATCAACAGACAGGCTCAGGTGAGTGATGTCAGTGCGACGACCGGTGTGGTGAGATTGAGTTACGATCAGGCTATGCTGCAAAACGCCCATACCGATAACTATATCGCCCAGGGCACCGCCACTCGTGCGTGTCAGCAATTAGGCTATGCCAGCGCCGTGTCGTTTGGTCAACCCGTCAGCACCTGTAGTGTTTACGCCGGCTCGCTGTGCCTGAACACAAAAATCACCCTTTCATGGCAGTGTCAGGGCGTCGCCATTTCACCCGCGATTCCTCATTATTATTAATTTACGGGCCAGTATTGACTGGCCCGAATTATCACACGCTAATTATCTTATAGCGGAAATGCGTTTTATTCCCATTCGTATTTTTAATAATTAAATTTATTATTTTACCTTTTGCAAATAATTAAATAACAAATTATAGTGACGCCACATCAACATATTTATGAATTTTGTGGAGCGAAATCATGCTGAAAACAGAAATGATCGACAAACTGAACGAGCAAATGAACCTGGAATTATATTCCTCCCTGCTCTATCAGCAGATGAGTGCCTGGTGCAGCTACCACAGCTTTGAAGGGGCCGCCGCGTTCCTGCGGCGCCACGCGCAGGAGGAGATGACTCACATGCAGCGTCTGTTCGACTATCTGACCGATACCGGCAGCCTGCCACGTATTAATACCGTCTCATCGCCTTTTGCAGAATATGCTTCACTGGACGAATTATTCCGTGTCACCTATGAACATGAACAGTTGATTACCCAGAAAATTAACGAACTGGCGCATGCTGCAATGACCAGTCAGGATTACCCGACCTTTAATTTCCTGCAATGGTATGTTGCCGAACAGCATGAAGAAGAGAAATTATTCAAATCGGTAATTGATAAATTGACGCTGGCAGGGAAAAGCGGCGAAGGTTTGTATTTTATCGATAAAGAACTCTCTACGCTCGATACCGCAAATTAAGCATAAACGGTGAGGAAATTCCTCACCGTTTTCTTAATGACGGCAGATCTTGCTTTCGTGCGTAGAAAAACCGTCATCCTGAGCAATAAACTTCCCTTTCGCCGCCAGAAACGCCACCAGCTCTCCCGCCGTCATGTCCGACGCGGAACAGGTATGAAAACGTGTCGCTTCGCCAAATCGCGCTTTGATCGCGGCTTCCAGACTCGCAGTAGAATATTGCTTGCCTGACTCAATCATCATATTTAACACTTCGTGACCGTGAACAGAATCCATCATTCCTCCTCAATAAAATGCGTAGCCTACGCCGATACGACATCCACTGTTTTGCGTTAACGCAGGTTGGTCTCATTCAAGAGTGTAAATATTTTTATACATCCAATGTAACGGTCATTTGACGAAAATAGCGTTATGCCTTACCCTGCGCCGCAGATCTAACCGTTGTTTATCTCTGGGACAGTGTAAAGCGTGAAGAATAGAACTCTGGGAAGTGTTTTCATCGTGGCGGGCACCACGATTGGCGCAGGGATGCTGGCGATGCCGCTGGCTGCTGCCGGGGTCGGTTTTGGCGTCACTTTTGCGTTACTCATTGGGCTTTGGGCATTGATGTGCTACACCGCGCTGTTGCTGCTTGAGGTCTATCAACATGTCCCGGCCGATACCGGGCTAGGCACGCTGGCAAAACGCTACCTGGGACGCTATGGTCAGTGGGTCACAGGCTTCAGTATGATGTTCCTGATGTATGCGCTGACCGCAGCCTATATCAGCGGTGCAGGCGAGTTACTCGCCTCCAGTATCAGCGACTGGACCGGAAGCGAAATGTCTCCCAGCGCTGGAGTATTACTGTTCACCTTTGTTGCCGGCGGCGTCGTCTGCGTGGGTACCTCGCTGGTCGATTTGTTTAACCGCTTTCTGTTTAGCGCCAAGATTATTTTCCTGGTGGTGATGCTGGCGCTGCTGATGCCGCACATTCATAAAGTCAATCTCCTGACCCTGCCGCTAGAACAGGGGCTGGCGCTTTCGGCTATCCCGGTCATTTTTACCTCTTTCGGCTTTCATGGCAGCGTTCCCAGCATCGTGAGCTACATGGAAGGCAATATCCGCAAACTGCGGTGGGTGTTTATTACCGGCAGCGCGATTCCGTTAGTGGCCTATATTTTCTGGCAACTGGCGACGCTCGGTAGCATCAACTCCACAACGTTTATGGGATTGCTGGCAAATCATGCCGGGTTGAATGGTTTATTGCAGGCGTTACGGGAGGTCGTTGCCTCACCGCACGTTGAGCTGGCGGTACATTTGTTTGCTGACCTGGCGCTGGCGACTTCCTTCCTCGGCGTCGCACTGGGCCTGTTCGATTATCTGGCCGATCTGTTTCAGCGCCGCAATACAGCCTCTGGCCGGTTGCAAACGGGCGCGATTACCTTTCTGCCGCCGCTGGCCTTCGCCCTCTTCTATCCACGTGGTTTTGTCATGGCGCTGGGCTATGCCGGCGTCGCGCTGGCTGTACTGGCGCTGATCATCCCTTCGCTGCTGGCATGGCAGAGCCGCAAACAGAATTCGCAGGCGAGTTACCGCGTGCGAGGCGGGCTTCCCGCCCTGGCGTTGGTGTTTACCTGTGGCATTGTGGTGATTGGCGTACAATTTCTGATTGCCGCCGGGTTGCTGCCTGAAGTGGGATAAAGAAAAAGGGGCGTCAGCCCCTTTCTGATCAGTGCAGACAGCACTGCTTGTATTTTTTTCCGCTTCCGCACGGGCACGGATCGTTGCGGCCGACTTTCACTTCCGCTTTCACCGGCACCTGTACCGGTGCTTCCTGCGGGTGCGCCATCCAGTATGCATGGAGATCCAGCGCCGCAAGGCGAATTGCCTCAACGCTTTCTTCAAACGCTTCCGGGGTCAGTTTCTCAACTACCTCGAAATTCTCTTCCGTACCGTGCAGCGCAATAGCGTCCAGAGCGGGTTTAAGGGTATCGGGTAACGCAGACCAGTCGGAAAGCGCGACGCCGCGCATGTAGCCGAAGCACCACTCTTCTACAATGGTAATCTCACTCCCTTCAATTTCACGCAGACCAAACAGCGGCTCGAACTGCTCCGGGAAATTATTCAACCGCTCAGCGGTATCCTCCATATGCTGGAAAGCGAGATTCATGAAACGCGTCATCTCTTTTTCAGAGGACCAGCGCGGCACATATTGCGCCCCACCCCATACGGCAACCAACCACTGCTCTGGCTCAATTTCACGTGGTGAACTGAGTACAGCCGTCAGCAGCCCATCCAGTTCTGCTACGTCCAGAATGGCATGCTCGGTGTTGTACTTGGTTAATACATCATCCAGCCACTCCAGTTCACTTTCGTTCAACGGTCCCGTTTTCATCATACTTGTCCTCGGTAAACACTCTCGCCAGCGACTATCTTACATGGCGAGCGAGGAAACGGATACTGATTGCCGCGTGGGAAACCGCATCTCTGGTACTCAGACTCCTTATCCTTTTTTTCTACAATACAGATAGGGCACATTGGCTTCTGAAAAAACATACGCTGAGTGATATTCATCCACAGTCAGTGTCAACTCACCTCCCTTCTTCAGATAAAATTGGGAGAGTATCGCTTCGAGTTTTTCATCATCAATGGTATCGGAAAAGGTTTTAACAATGCGTATCGTATGTAAAATTCGCGTTCTGAACTGCTGGGTATAGTTAAAATAGACCAGCCGATTCACATTCGTCTCTGTTTCTCCATCGACTTTCCCCGTAATCACAGCCAACCCCTCTTTCTTATGCATCTGGAAGGAAACCGTGCCGACGAAGCGCGCATCGTCAATATTCCAGTCGGCATCACCAATGCAATCCAGGTATGACGGCTTAAAAATCAGGTAAAACAAAAAAACGCTGGAAAAAAGCGTCGTACTGAAAAACGCGATCAGAAGCGATGCTGCCGTATTTTTACTCATTGGCTTAGATTCCAGAAAAAATGAGAAGAGCAGAATGCATCTGTGTCAGACCGGACATCTTTATTACAGACAAATGCCGCAACACGCCCCATTTTTGCGTAGCCAGAAAGAAAGAGATAATTGCTGTCCTGACAAAAATTCGGATGCTTTTTAATTAATGAAGTATAATTATCTGTGTTCGGCTGCGTCACTTCATAATAAACATGACAGTTCATGTCTGTCTTATTATTAATGGGTAGTGCCACAAAGTCCTGGAATGGCATTTTCAATCGATTTTGATACATGAAAATGCAGTTGATTAACGTCACAGCACAGAAAAAGACGCTCCCAATACCGAGCCAACGGGAGTTTTTCATTGGCGTATTTTCGGATAATTCTTTTTTCGATGCTCACCGTTTTGATTGCTGCACTTTCAGAACCAGCCATATTCTGAAGAGGAATCGGCTCGACCACGATGGTTGATGACAGTGTTAATCCCTGACGGGAAATAGTTTTTACCATGTCCCTTGGTAAACCTATCTCTTCCAGTGCCTTACGCAATGTTAAAATGGTCTGATAAAACGTATTTGGCAGGGTCACAACATCACGCGCTTTCCAGCCTTCGCCTACCAATTCTTTTTGCGCGACAACCCTCCCCTGATTCACAATAAGATAAAGGAAACATGCTGTAGCGGGTTGCTGTAAATAAACAACACCCCCAGTTAATTGATTTTTCAGGCTTCGGGTCTGCGGATTGAACTCTACTGTTCCATTAATTAAGTACAATATCATCGCCATGTCCTTTGGATAAATCCTGTTATCCCCCCTAAAATAGTCCTTCATCACCGGTATCGTACACGCTATTACTGCGTCGTTTTTCAAGGCACGATTAGATTTGGGATATCAATGATGTCTTTCGCTTTTAAAGTGGCTTTTATTGCTGCCATCTTCAAGGGCTATCTGATTGATGGTGATGCTGCCAACTTACTGATTTAGTGTATGATGGTGTTTTTGAGGTGCTCCAGTGGCTTCTGTTTCTATCAGCTGTCCCTCCTGTTCAGCTACTGACGGGGTGGTGCGTAACGGCAAAAGCACCGCCGGACATCAGCGCTATCTCTGCTCTCACTGCCGTAAAACATGGCAACTGCAGTTCACTTACACCGCTTCTCAACCCGGTACGCACCAGAAAATCATTGATATGGCCATGAATGGCGTTGGATGCCGGGCAACTGCCCGCATTATGGGCGTTGGCCTCAACACGATTTTACGTCACTTAAAAAACTCAGGCCGCAGTCGGTAACCTCGCGCATACAGCCGGGCAGTGACGTCATCGTCTGCGCGGAAATGGACGAACAGTGGGGCTATGTCGGGGCTAAATCGCGCCAGCGCTGGCTGTTTTACGCGTATGACAGGCTCCGGAAGACGGTTGTTGCGCACGTATTCGGTGAACGCACTATGGCGACGCTGGGGCGTCTTATGAGCCTGCTGTCACCCTTTGACGTGGTGATATGGATGACGGATGGCTGGCCGCTGTATGAATCCCGCCTGAAGGGAAAGCTGCACGTAATCAGCAAGCGATATACGCAGCGAATTGAGCGGCATAACCTGAATCTGAGGCAGCACCTGGCACGGCTGGGACGGAAGTCGCTGTCGTTCTCAAAATCGGTGGAGCTGCATGACAAAGTCATCGGGCATTATCTGAACATAAAACACTATCAATAAGTTGGAGTCATTACCCTGATTGATGACATAACATCACGCTTTTGTCACTTCTTTTCACTGGATAAAAGACGCTGTCATCGACGTATCGTCTCCAGGGTATTTTTCCTGATGGGTATCTGGCTATCAATGCAGGATAAGCAAACCTATGGCAGAAATGTGATACTGCGTTCACAGGAATATTTGGCCCTGAAAACGCACCAGTTGCGCATAACCTGCAGAAACAATGCAATATTTTTCATGTTCATTTTTCGCAACGCTCTTAACTGACTATTGCTGATAGCGCCCTCGCTGAGCAACATGTTTCGTGCAATGGCACGCTTTCCGAGTCCCGCCAGATAATATTCAATGATTATCCGTTCCCTGTTCGACAATGACCGGGTATGCATAGGAATGCGCTTATTCTGTTTTAGCTGATCAATTACGTAAAAGTACTCCGTTAAGGGCGCATTTCTGGTCAATGAATAGCATCGTAGTTGTGTAAAATGCGTAAGCGTATCCATTGTATCCGCACGAAGACATTCCATACTGTTTGTAATATAAACATTACCCCCTCCCGGATCAAAAACGACAATATCATGCGATTTAGCAAGATCAGTAAAGAACAGGATTTGCCGCAGACCAGAAGTAAAGTACTGATCATGTGAGAATATATACATTATTCATTAGCTCCACTCATAACAGCGATATTTTCAGGATTTAAAAGTGCATAGTAAATTCATCTATTACAACATTATTTTTTATCGTTTCCACAGCCATTGCCGATTCCTTTCGCCTGGTGATATTTTCCTGAAAATTAATTGAAAAAATCAAATAACCATACAATAAAGACAGCTACGTCTTTGTGATATTGATTATTGCTGTAAATATCTTAAATTGTCATTTTAAATAGCCTTAAACGACCTTAAATGAAATATATCAGTCATCTCAGGTGAAAGTGAGGCTTATAACCATATGATTTATATGGATATACGACGAAATATTAAGTTATCAGCACACAATGAAATGATATTAAGGGAATATTGATGCGTGATACAGTCCTGAGCTAGCCTGTCTCCGGCAATGATGCCGGGATAAGGATCCCGCGTTTCTCACTAAGGATAAGAAGTTTAAATGCTTTGCTAATTCTTAACACAGAATGTTACTTGCTAAAAATAATATTAATCTATTAACAGAATCAAGAAGTACCCCCTCTGGCGAAAGGCAATGGTCACGACGGCGTATTTTGAAGACATAATAAAAATGTCTTTAAGGACATTTGACCTTTTTTTATTTCTCATCCCTGAAATATCCCTTTATTACGCGAATGTCTGAAGCTAGTATGGTGGCAGAAACGAATCCATGTAAACTAAAGGATAATGACATACATTATGACGACGATAACAAGGCATGAAATAAATGAAGACTGGGCGCTTGCCGGAATGGTTGAGGCTGGCGATTTTGTCTTTGTGAGTTACTGTGTTGGAAACATCGGGCAACCCATTGAAGCACAAATTAATGGCGCGTTTGATGTTCTGAGTGAAAGGCTAAGCACTATCGGCCTGACACTGGAGTCAGTCGTGAAAATTGATGCGCTGTTCCGGGACGTATGGGATATTCCGGTGATGGAAAACGTCATGAAGCAGCGCTTCAAGGGTAAATTTCCGGCCAGAAAATCCATTCAAACTGAATTTGCTCATCGCGGCGGAGCAACAGGAATGCTATTTCAACTTGACGCTATTGCTTACCGATGATATCCCCATCATAATACAGAGCGTTCTTGCGGCTTTATGAATAAGCACACCGCAGGAACACTCTCAGGAATAAGCGGCACACAGAAATAGCAAGCCGTTGACATTACCTGGTATTACCCGCGCTGTGTTAAAAATAAATTCACTGCCAGACTTACAAAGCCACATGAAAACAGGAACCGTAATCCTGACAAAATCATCGGGTGGTTTAATACCTTCGTGCGCATGAAGGATGAAAACACGCCATAAAAGATGAACACAAGTAGCGTCATTATCATGAATATCGAACTCAATATCAGCATGTCGGTTGCGGGTGCGGTTGATGAGATTTGAATGAACTGAGGAAGGAAGGCCAAAAAAGAACAATGACAACTTGGGATTTAACAAATTGATAAATATCGCGTGCAGGATCACTTTTACTCCTGACTGAGTAATGTCGCAATCATCCGGTTGTAATGTCGATTTCTCTTTTATGATATTCCACGCCATATATAACAGCCACACGACACCCGCATATTTGATGAGAGTGAACGCAATTTCACTGGAGTAGAAAATGGCAGCCAATCCCGTTATAGCGGCTAACATGTGCGGAACAATCCCCAACGTACATCCCACGGCGGCCAGCAAACTCATCGCTGTACCCCGCGATAGCCCCATCGCGATGGTGTAGATAGCGCCGGTGCCCGGCGAAATAATCACTATTAAAGAGGTTAATAAGAACTCGATGTTGATTAGCATGGCATTATCTCTGGTAAATACATAACAGGAGAGTCAGTGTTTATCAGGAGAAGCCTGCAGATCTTGTAGAAAATTGCAGACGGTTACTCAACCACAGCGGTGCGATATTGCCCCGGTGTGATGCCCGTCTGCTTCTGAAACGCATGAGTGAGATGGCTCTGATCGGTAAAACCGGCCATTAGTGCAACATCAACCGTTCTCTTGCCCTGCGATAACAGTTTTTTTTGCCAGTCGGACCCGGGACTGTAGAAGATAGGCATGCGGCGTCATCCCCACCTCCCTGGAAAAACGGCGAATGAGCTGAAATCGGGAGATATCACACAGAGTCGCTAACCCTGTCAATGTCATGTTCTCCTCCGGAGCATCATCAATGAACTCTTTTACCCGCCGTACCGTCGACGAGTATGGGATACCCCGTGTGGCAGTCAGGGTGTGATGCTTTCCGGCCTGCATCAGACAGCGCAGGATCATCTCTTCTAGCGCCATCGTATCCGACTCGTTGTTCGTCAACTGGCGAAAAAACTGCCGAACCATCAAACCGAGTACAGGATCATGAACCACCGGCTTCAGGATTAACGCATCTGTGGGTAAATCGCTATTCCATTCATTTATAAAGACATCAGGATTGATATACAGCATATGCCAACCTCGCGGACCCGCTGGGATCCCGTCGTGAATTTCACCGGGATTGACCATGATGATATCCCCTGTCACCGCATTCACATTGCCGATATTGCTCCATGAGCGTTGACTGCCCTGAGCGAAAACCCCGATACCGAATTGATCATGCGAATGGCGCGGGAATGCGCGCGCTGAATATAGCGACAGTATTTCCACATCAGGCACCACACGTCGGTACAGGTTCACCTGATGAATGTCTTTTTTCATGGTCGTTTTCTCATGGTAACGATGGAGGTAAACATCGACTCTCTCAAGATACCCTCTGAAACGAAGACGGACGACCGATTTTTTGTGATTAGCTGGAACAGTCCCCATTCAGGCCCGAATGAAAAAGGAGCAGGTTTCCCCTGCTCCTCTCCCTTCTCATAAAATAACGAACCCTTGTTTACCAGCTGTATTTCACGCCTACTATGCCCTGAGCATGACGATAATTGTCGTTCCCCACCTGCCCGGAGACATTTCCCCAGACGGTCAATTGAGGAGTGAGTTGCCCTTCCACACCCACTTTCAGTTCAGCCAGGTCTTTCACGCCATGAACATCATTTTGCAATTCGCCCATTGTCACTCGTGGACTGTGTGAGTTGTGGATCCAGTTCGCTTCAACAAATGGCTGGATGTCTGCCATTTTGTTCCCTTCGCCAGTGGGCTTACGGTTGATGTACGCTCTGGCGCCCAGACTGGTCATCAGATTGCCGGTGGTGTCCGCTTTCACTTGCGTACCATTGCGTTCCCGATGATCGTCCGCCTGCACATCCATCCAGACTGCCTGTGCTTTCGGTTGGATCCAGTAGGTTAATTTCTGGCTCTCGCCAACCTTCAGGCTGTAACCCGCCTCAATCGCGGCCGTAATCCCTTTGGATTTATACTCTTCACTTGCCTGATACTGACCATTGACGGCGTTATCAAACCAGTTATAGAGCATCCAGGTGTCCACATAGCTTCCGGATTTATCAGGTGCGTTGGCATACCAGGTGCCATACAGACCCACACTGTAACCGTCGACCGTACCACGGGAATGATGGTTGTTTAACGTTGACGTGGTGCGGCTACGGCTGTTGGCATAGCCCGCCATCAACCCAAGATGCCAGCGGTCAAGACCATCCGAACTCCACTGCGCCAGATCGCCGCCAAGTTGCAACACATAGCTATTGCTCTGGGTTTTCAACTGTTCGCTATTGTCGTTAAAGCGCGTATGACTCCCTATGTTACGTATCCACATGCTGGTGGTTTTACTCTCACCGGTTAGCGCATCGGTATACTGCGTTTCGCCCAGACGATCGTGCAAACGCGAGATGAACAGGGTATTGGCAGCCAGGTTATTCGCCAGATAACTGCCAAATTCCGGGCGAACCTGTGAAGGACCACCAGGGTGAACCGGTGCCTGCGGGATTTCTGGCGAAGCTGGCACCCCCCGGATCAATGGGGTCAATCGGGTCGCTCAGATCAACAGTGCTGCTTAAAACCCAGTTGTTGCCGCGGCGGATCACATTGTAATCATACGCCCCGGCAACAATGCGGCTTTCTTTCTCAAAAGTCCCACTGGAGTTTCCTGCCACATTGACGATTTCAATCCCTTCGACCGTCTGCGCGCCCATGCCACCAATATTATTGATTGCTACCAGCGTGTGGCCGGAGGTATTTCCCTCTACGATGAGTTTGTCCGTCGCGGAGTTATCACCAGCGATTACCGTGTTCATCATCAGGGTGCCACCGCCGGTATAATCGCCTTCCACAGTCAAAGATTTAAACGCGCCAGTATTGCCCGGCGCCAGCATATTCACGCGCCCGCCCGACAGCGACAGGTTAGTGACATGCGAATTGCCGGTCATGTTCCATACCGCACCGTTAGTGATATTCATGTCTACGACGCCAGGGCTGGTCGACGTTGTTGTTGCGGTATAACTAGCCGCGGTTAACCAGGAGTTGGCATTATTGAGGGTCAGATTCAGCGTGCCGCCGTTTGTCGCACCAATATCGCCGTCAACCTGAACGGTTCCGGTTTCTGATGTGTTCACATCAATCTGGCTGCCAGTGCCTGATGAGAACAGCGACCAGGTTATCGCCGGATTATCATTGATAAATAACCCTTTCTGAATGTCTGCTCTACCTCCGGCAAGAACTTCAATCCCGGAAATATACTCCGCCTGAGAACCTGAAGTGGAAACCGTCAGGTCATCCTGAAATTCAGCGTAAGTCGTTTCTTCAGGACTGCCATAAAGATAGACACCCCGGGTTGTGTCCACGCCGTTTAATACGGAAACAGACGTTCTCCCTTTGAAGAGGGCCTGACTTTCCCACACGTAGAGTCCCGTGTTGTAATATCCCCCCGTTGCTCTGGAGGCTGAAATCCGCATTGGCGATTAATGATGAGGTATCCATCAGCGCGACGCCTATAAGCCAGTGCCCATCTACCCATCCAAGATATTCGTGTTCATATCCGGCACTCGTGCCAAGTGGCGTCAGGTTTTCACCAATCAGGGTCGTGTCGCTGTTAAAGACAAAATCTGTCGAGTTAGCAGAAAGAATGTCCCCCCCCAACATTGTCACCAAAAAGATTGTCTATACCTCCATGGACAATGGCCTCAATGAGCGTAGTGCCGGTGAAGGTGAAACGCGAGCGGGTGAGGGAATCGCTACCCACTCTGGATAAAATACCCTGGCTGCTTTTCAGATGGATGAAATTTGCTTCCAGATTTGCGCTGTTGACGACATTATTGGCCTGCGGATAATCACTCGATCCTGCTTTTCTCCCGACCATGATTGCAGATTCATTTGTATCAATCAGAATGTTATCCGCCCTGACGTTCAATGAACTGCCTCCGGATATCAGTATCCCGATGCGTCTGTCAATCGAGTAACTCCCCGGATCGCCATCAACATTGATGTAAAACTGCCCTCCGTCAAAATTGAGTTCCCCCCTCATAAAGACCAATACCATGGCGGTGCGTAGAAACCTCATCTGCAAGAGGCACGAGCACAGAGAGATTGATTTTATTTTCACCGTCGCTCTCAAAATTTAGTACCCCTCCGGGCCCGGCAAAGAGTCCATAGATATTGGAATAGCTGCCTGTAACCACATTGCTGACAACAACATTGCCTCCGGTGAAGGTCATCGTTCCGCTAAGTGCCCCTCTTTTCCAGGCATAAACCGCCGAACTGTTATCAACAGGGTTATCATTAAATCCTATAATGCTCAAAGTCTTGCCCTGAGCAATATCAATATTCATCCTCCCATTAGTTGTATTGAGTATAGAACGCTGGTAATAATACAGCCCGCTATATCCGCTGGCATCCAGCAACACATCACCCGCCGTTACGGTATGATCACCCGCAGAAATCTGGCTTATACCGGTGGTGTAATTCCGGCTGACTAATTCTTCCGTGTAGACAGGAAAAGCGACTATAACGGTACAACCTGAAGCTGCTAATAATATCTTTTTCAATATCCCTTGAATCATTTGTCTGTCCTCCTAATCCAGCGCATTCATTCCCGGCGCCACAGCAAAAATTTTCGCTAGCCAGAAAGAACATTTCCCCGCTAATGATTTTAAATCAAACAATAACATTACCTTTTCACCAGGATATATTTCATCATTACAGGTTCTTAATAACAGAGTGTCACTTTGCTAATTAAGATAATCAGCATCCAATTCCCATTATTCCGATTTATTAAAATCCCATTACTCCTGACAACAATCCTCTTTGTTTTTAAAAGAAATATTGTTTTTCGGGTGTCATGTAGAAACCGGTAGAATATAAAATTAGATGCACAGAAAGCCACCAAAACTGTACGTTTCAGAATAATGGCTTCATTTTGAATGATAAAATACTCTCGTGACATCAGATGATTTCATCTACTTAAAGATGAAAAATAGAAATCACCCGTGTCAAATATAGTCAGAAAAATACCAAATGTATAGGATTATTTATTTGTAAAGAGGTCATGTTATTTTTATCATTTACTTGTTAAATAGAGACTGGATTATTCCTGGTTTTCGCAGCCCCGAATATATCTCTGTTGCGCATTATATTAACGCGCCTTGTCAGGTACCTCATCTACACTGTTTCAAGCGGCTAAGAATGAATAAAAGAAGCAATTCGACGTATTGCGCTATTTGCTTCCGGTATCTTACCTGCGGATGACTGGAATACGTGCCATAAGCCGTTCCAGACTTCTATTTGAACGTTAACACCGACCTCTGTGGCCTGTTTTGCCAGGCGGACCGAGTCATCAAGAAGTAATTCCTCGCTTCCGGTTTGGATCAGAAGGGAGGGAAGCCCAGTCAGATCGCCATAAAGGGGTGATACCAGGGGATTCGCTATTTCCGCTTCAGAACAGTAATAAGCAACGGTTTGTCGCAGATCCTCAATACAAATCACCGGGTCCTTCGCTGCACAAGAGGAAATACTGGCACCCGATAAGGTGTAATCAAGCATAGGAGATAGCAAAAAAACCTGCCCGCGGCAATGGAGAATTTTCGCTTTTGAGTAGCAGGAGCAGAGATAAAACCAATCCACCGCCGCTTGAGTCACCACCAGGAATGATCTCATCAGGGCGATACCCCTGCGCTAATAGCCATTGCCAGGCATATTTGGCATCCATCAAACCGGCGGGAAAGGGATTTTCAGGCGCTAATGAGTAGTTGAGCGTGAGAGCATTTACTTTTGCACAATGGACAATATGTGCAACCAGTTTCCGGTGTGTGATGCTTGATCCCTGACTGTTACCGCCGCCATGAAGATACAGGATCACTTTACGGCTTTCGGCCTGCGAATGTCGCACCCACTCCGCTGAAATTCCCTCTTCATCGATTATTTCTGTGCTGATATTTTCGGGTAACGGCGCATTCATTGCCCCTTCTTCCCATATTCGTCTTTGCTCATGAAGCGGCGTGTTAAGCACAAAATCTATATTGCTCGCATAATTCCTGAAGAGTTCTTCCCTTTTACACAGAGCTTCGTTGCTTAACATGATTTCGCCTCACTGCGAATCGGCAGACAGGAGATCAGTATACGGAAAAATCAAAATTGTTCCGGTTGTTTGCGGTCAAGATAACGTTTTCTGTCAGGAAGGATTTCAGGAAATGGAATTTCAGACACAAAAAAACCACCCGTAGGTGGTTTCACGACACTGCTTATTGCTTTGATTATTCTGCTTTTTCCCATGGTACCCGGAGCGGGACTTGAACCCGCACAGCGCGAACGCCGAGGGATTTTAAATCCCTTGTGTCTACCGATTCCACCATCCGGGCTCGGGAAGAAAGTGGAGGCGCGTTCCGGAGTCGAACCGGACTAGACGGATTTGCAATCCGCTACATAACCGCTTTGCTAACGCGCCTTAAATCTTTGTCTTGCGACGGACACCCGCAAAGGCCGATGTCTTAAACTGGAGCGGGAAACGAGACTCGAACTCGCGACCCCGACCTTGGCAAGGTCGTGCTCTACCAACTGAGCTATTCCCGCATCATCAAGTAAATCGTTAATCACTTGATTTTACTGTCGTCTGGCAATCTGAGCTGCCGTTCGATGCGTTGCATTCTACTTACCTGACGCAATGAGTCAACGATATTTTTCGCCACTGACGCTCGTTTGCTGAAATTTACGGCGAAACGATCACTGATCAAGCAAATCTCCACGTGCGGCGTTCAGATACTGAAACATCGACCATAGCGTCAGCACGGCAGCGACGAAGAACAGCGCTATACCCGCGTACTCTACCCAGATGTTCGGACGCCACAGCAGCCAGGCCAGCGCCGCCATTTGCGAGGTGGTTTTGACTTTGCCTATCCAGGAGACCGCTACACTGCTACGCTTGCCCAGTTCCGCCATCCATTCACGCAAAGCAGAGATGATGATTTCCCGTGCGATCATCGTGGCCGCAGGCAGTGTCACCCACCAACTGTGATAGTGCTCGGTCACCAGCACCATCGCAATTGCCACCAGAACTTTATCTGCAACCGGGTCGAGAAACGCGCCAAAACGCGTACTCTGATTCCAGCGACGCGCCAGAAAGCCGTCAAACCAGTCGGTCACCGCAGCGATACAGAAGATCAGCGCAGCAACGAATGGTGCCCAGGTGAATGGCAGATAAAACACCACGACAAAGAATGGGATAAGTATGACGCGAAACAGCGTAAGCAACGTTGGAATATTAAATTGCATAGTGACGGGTAACTATCTGTTGTCAGAGAATTTACCCCTATGTTGCTACAGCAGACTCAATGTTTCAACGACCAGAAGATCTTTTCTGCCAGACCTTGCGAAATACCCGGCACTTTTGCAATTTCTTCAACGCTGGCGTTACGTAATCCTTGCAAACCCCCCATATATTTCAACAACATTTGGCGACGTTTCGGCCCTACGCCTTCAATAGTCTCCAGCGTACTGGTGTTTTTCACCTTCGCCCTTTTTTTTACGGTGACCGCCAATAGCATGATCGTGTGACTCATCGCGGATATGCTGGATGACATGCAGCGCCGGCGAATCCGGCGGGAGACTGAACCCCTCGCCTTCGGGTTCAAAGAACAGCGTTTCCAGACCAGCTTTACGGTCAGCGCCTTTCGCAACGCCCAGCAGCAGAGGGTGATTTTTATCCCAGGGCACATCCAGCTCAGCAAAAACGGCCTTTGCCTGCCCCAGTTGCCCCTTTCCGCCATCGATCAGGATCACATCCGGAATCTTACTTTCTTCAATGGCCTTGCCATAACGACGACGCAGAACCTGGTTCATTGCCGCATAGTCGTCACCCGGCGTGATGCCGGTGATATTGTAGCGCCGGTATTCCGCTCGCAGCGGCCCGTTCGCATCAAAGACTACGCAGGATGCCACCGTCTGCTCGCCCATCGTATGGCTGATATCGAAACATTCCATCCGTTTGACCGCCGGCAATTTCAGCACGGACGCCAGCGCCGTCAGACGTTGGGTAATCGTCGACTGCTGCAACAGTTTCGTCGTCAGTGCCGTGGCGGCATTGGTCCGCGCCAGCTTGAGGTAACGTGCGCGATCGCCGCGGGGTTTTGTCTGCACATTGATTCGGCGCCCGGCCAGTTCAGAAAGTGAATCTGCCAGTAGCGTTTTGTCATCCAGAGTGAAATCCAGCAGGATCTCACCAGGCAATGTGCGCATCTGGCTGCCCTGGAGGTAGAATTGCCCGACGAAGGTTTCCACCACTTCGCCCAGTTCAGTCCCTCCCGGCACTTTCGGGAAATAACTGCGGCTTCCCAGCACTTTCCCCTGGCGGATAAAGAGCACGTGTACACAGGCCATACCGGCATCGAACGCCACGCCGATCACGTCCAGATCGTCACCCGCATTGGAAACAAACTGTTTCTCCGTCACCCGACGCACGGCCTGGATCTGATCGCGTATCCGCGCGGCCTCTTCGAACGCCAGATTTTGACTGGCCTTCTCCATCCGCGCGATCAGTTGGGTCAGGACCTGGTCGTCTTTACCGGATAAAAACAGCCGGACGTAGTCTACCTGCTGCGTATACTCTTCTTCACTTACCAGTCCCTCGACGCAGGGCCCCAGGCAACGGCCAATCTGATACTGCAGACACGGTCGTGAGCGATTGCGATAAACGCTGTTTTCACACTGGCGGATCGGGAAAATCTTCTGTAATAGCGCCAGCGTTTCACGCACGGCATAGCCGTTGGGAAACGGCCCAAAGTATTCGCCACGAGTATGTTTCGCCCCACGGTGCATCGCCAGTCGGGGATGCGTGTCCGCGCTGAGAAAGATAAAGGGGTAAGATTTGTCGTCGCGCAGCAGCACGTTGTAGCGAGGTTGATAAAGCTTGATGTAGTTGTGCTCAAGCAGCAACGCTTCTGTTTCGGTGTGCGTCACCGTCACATCGATTTGCTGAATGAGCGCCACCAGCGCTTCGGTCTTACGCGAAGCCAGGTTGCTGCGGAAATAACTGGAAAGCCGTTTTTTCAGGTCTTTCGCTTTACCCACATAGATGACCGTACCACCGGCATCATACATACGATAAACGCCGGGTTGACTGGTTACGGTTTTTAGAAACGCTTTCGCGTCAAACTGATTACTCACTGGCTTGTTAACGTCTCCGCATTACACAGGCCATGGCGAATTGCCAGGTGAGTCAGCTCAACATCACCATGAATGTTTAGTTTACTGAACATACGATAGCGATAGCTGTTCACCGTTTTAGGACTGAGATTCAACTGCTCCGAAATCTCATTAACCTTCTGACCTTTGGTGATCATCAGCATAATCTGCAATTCACGCTCAGACAAACTGGCAAACGGGGTTTCCGTTTTTTCGGGTTCAATCTGGCTTAATGCCATTTGCTGGGCGATGTCAGAAGCAATGTATCTCTGCCCGGAATAAACCAGGCGGATGGCATTTACCACGTCCTGGGGCGCAGCGCCCTTACTCAGGTAACCTGCAGCTCCGGCCTGCATCACTTTTGCAGGCAGCGGGTTTTCCGTGTGGACGGTTAACATAATCACTTTAATATCGGCAGTTGAACGCGCAATTTTGCGCGTGGCCTCAAGGCCACCGATACCGGGCATGTTCATGTCCATCAACACAACGTCGACGGTGTTGGCGCGACACCATTTTACGGCATCCTCACCGCAACCGACTTCACCGACAACTTTTATACCCTTTATATCTTCAAGAATGCGTCGTATCCCTGCGCGCACCAGTTCGTGGTCATCAACAAGAAGAACGTTGATCAAAGGAATATCTCCAGAATAGGGATAACGCTACTGATAGTGGATCGCCACTATATTAGCGGGTTTTATCTCAACTTTAAAACGTAAAAAACGTCCGGTAACCGATTTTGCTCTCGTTTTCGGAAATTAGTCTGTACGCTTTGTGGAAACTTACGCTAAGAACAGCCAGTTACACGCGCTATTTCAGGAACAAGGTTTCACAATAGTGACAAAAACTCGCTTTCTCTCGCTTAAATGCTAAATAGACAGGTAAGTTTGTAACAATAATTAACGAGTAAAATACTCGGAATAAACAATAAATGAGGAAAATATAGACTTCTTATGTTGTTGTTTAATTTAACTCCGCTGGTGTGATTTCCGATCGAAAAACAACCACTGCTATTTTTCCCTCAGCTTATGGTATACTCCGCGGCCTTAACATTTACCATCGCACATTTTTACTGAAACATTACGAGGAAAATAAATGAGTACGCCTGATTTTTCCACTGCCGAGAATAATCAAGAACTGGCTAATGAAGTCACCTGCCTGAAGGCGCTGTTAACGCTGATGTTACAAGCTATGGGCCAGGCCGATGCAGGCCGCGTGATTCTAAAAATGGAAAAACAGATCGCGCTGGTCGAAGACGACGCGCAGGCTGCAGTATTTTCCAGCACTGTTAAGCAAATTAAACAAGCTTATCGTCAGTAAAGAAAAACCGGCTGAGAGCAGTGCTTTCAGCCGGTTTATTGTCTGCCACGCAGAACGTTTATTGTTTCAGATAAGACCGGTCGCCGCAGCATAGCATGCAATCTGTGTCTTATTCGGTGCGTTGAATTTCTTCTGCATATTCTTCTGATGAAAGTTAACGGTGTTTTCTGATATCGACAGAATCATCGCAATTTCAGAAGAAGTCTTTCCTTCCGCCGTCCATTTCAGAATCTCTTTTTCCCTTTTGCTAAACCGCATTTCCGGCGCCATCACCATCTCATCTTCGAGTCGGGAGAGCACGGTTAAGCTTTCGCGAACCAGCAGTTGCAGTTTCAATTCCACTTCATCACCTGCAAAAGGCGTATTACGCAGACTCGACCGCGAGACCGAGAGAAAGCCCAATGCACGGTTCGGCAACATAAGACACTGCGTGACCCCTTTGCGTAATCCGTGCGAACGGGCAGCATCCCACATCGTCTGCGCATCACTGAATAATGCGTCATTCCAGGGAAGATGTCCCTGAATGAAGTTTTCTGGCTTTAACACCGGATCGATGGCGAAATAATTTTCCGCCTGATATTGCGAAACCCACGCATCGGGATAGGTGGTATGAAGGGAAATTTTAGGGCGGGTAAACGGAACCGGATGTCTGACACACAGCGCGTAATAATCAAATTCCAGCAATTGTGTCTGCTGCTGTAATTCGCTGTAGACGTCCTCTGCGCTGGTCATTTCGTGAAAGCGTAGCAACATCGTCCGTCGCCAGGTAAAGAAATCTAAATCCTGCATACTCAGTATTCGCGCCTTGAGAGTGATAATCATTTTTAATGTAAGAAATAACCTATCACATAAACCTACGATAGATATATAAAATATCGGTCAGGGATCCAATTACTTGAGTCTTGTTTCAACAGGCGTATTACGCCCGCAGAAATGTGTTCATAGTCATGCGTTTGACATTACTATTTATGCATCTCCACTCGCCCGAAATGAGATAATCCCGGGCGAGTGGAGAAAAACCGATTATTGAAGCAGAAACTTCTCAAGGAACTGACGCGTTCTCGGTTGCTGTGGATTGGCAAATAGCGCTTTGGCCGGGCCCTGTTCCACAATTCGCCCCCTGGTCCATAAATATCGCCCGATCCGCAACATCGCGGGCAAAGCTCATTTCATGCGTCACAATCACCATGGTGCGTTTTTCCTGCGCCAGTTGGCGGATAGTGCTCAGCACCTCCCCCCACTAGCTCAGGGTCAAGCGCCGAGGTCGGTTCATCGAACAAAATCACCTCCGGGCGCATCGCCAGCGCGCGGGCGATCGCCACACGCTGCTGCTGCCCACCGGATATTCGCCGGGGGTAACTGGTCTCTTTCCCGGCCAGCCCGACTTTCGCCAACAGTTCCCGCGCCCGGACCGTCGCCTCTTCTTTCCCCTCCCCCCTTAACGATAACCGGACCTTCAATGATGTTCTCCAGCACCGTTCTGTGGGGAAAGAGATTAAAGCTCTGGAACACAAAGCCGACATGCTGACGCAACTGGCGAATAAGCGTTCGTTGCTGACTCAGCGATCGCGCCGTATCAATGGTGATATCACCGACGGTGATCGTACCCGCTTCCGGCTGTTCCAGCAGATTAATACTGCGCAGTAGCGTCGTTTTTCCTGACCCGCTGGGGCCGATAATCGCGACCACCTCGCCCGTCTGCACTTGCAGATCGATGCCGTGCAGCACCGTCTGACCATGGAATTTTTTTACCAGGTTTTTTACGTCGATCGCACTCATTTCGGCTCTCTCTCCTGGCGGTTCAGTTGATTTTCAAAATAGTTCTGCAACGAAGACAGCACGGTTGCCATGATCCAGTAGATCAGCGAGGCCGCCAGATACATGGTGAAGACCTCCAGCGTGCGCGAGGTGATCAACTGCGCCTGACGGAACAGTTCTGGCACCTGAATGGTGGCCGCCAGCGACGTGTCTTTAACCAGGCTGATAAAACTGTTGCTCAGCGGCGGCAGCGCTACTCTGGCAGCCTGCGGTAAAATGGCGCGACGCATCGTCTGCCACGGCGTCATCCCGATACTCGCAGCCGCTTCCCACTGCCCTTTGTCAATCGATGAAATCGCCGCGCGCAGCGTCTCTGCAGCATAGGCTGCCGTATTGAGCGACAGGCCAATCATTGCGGACGGCACCGGATCCAGCTCAATACCAAACTGCGGCAGACCGTAGTAGATCATAAACAGTTGTGCGATAAGCGGCGTACCGCGAAAAATTGAGATATAGAAACGCGCCAGCCAGCGCAGAGGCAGCAGCGGCGACAGGCGCATCAGCGCGAGGATAAACCCCAGCAGCAGGCCGAAGAACATTCCGCCAATACTTAACTGCAGCGTAAATACCGCCCCTTTGAGCAGATACGGCAGGGAATCAATGACCAGTTGGATACTTTCTTGCATGAGCTTATCCGAAATTACACGTGAGGATGGTAGGCAAACAGCGCAGGCGCTCCACCGGTATGGATGAAGAGAACCGGGCCCTCGTCTTTAAAGCGTTTCTGACTGATTCCGTCAATCAGTCCGGCCATCGCTTTTCCGGTGTATACCGGGTCGAGAAGGATCCCTTCCAGACGCGCCAACAGCTTCACGGCTTCCATCCCCTCTTCATTTGGCGTGCCGTAACCGGGCGCATAGTAGTCATCCCACAGCAAAATCTCCGCCGACGCCGTCAGTTCCAGTTCGCGGGCGATAGCCTGTTGCAGCGCCACCACTTTTGGCTTTTGTTCGGCGACCTTACGAGAGACCGTTACGCCAATCAGCTCGACATCTGGCATCAGTTGTTCAAAGCCAATCGCCAGTCCGGCGTGCGTTCCCGCACTACCCGAAGCCACCACCACTGAAGAGAGCTGTACCGCACCTTCGCACTGTTGCGCAATCTCCAGCGCGCTTTCGACATAACCTAATGCCCCCACGACATTTGAACCGCCGACCGGAATAATGTACGGACGAAAGCCCTGCGCTTCGATTCGGGTGGCCAGTTCTTGCAATTGGGCATCCGGTTCATTTAGCGCATCGCACATCTCAACCTGTACGTTGAACAGATCCAGCAGCAGTCGGTTGCCGTTGGTGAGATAGTTTTCCGCCGTGGTGCCAATGGGGTTTTCCAGCAGCGCCACGCAATGCAGACCCAGCTTCGCCGCGACCGCCGCCGTCTGACGCACGTGGTTAGACTGAATCGCGCCTGCCGTGATCAGCGTATCAGCGCCTTCGCGCAGCGCCTCTGCGGCCAGGAACTCAAGCTTGCGCAGCTTATTGCCGCCCATCGCCATCGGTGTCACATCATCGCGTTTGATGAAAATATCCCGTCCCAGGTAGTCAGAAAAACGCGGCAGGTATTCCAGCGGCGTCGGCGCGCCGATAAATTCCAGACGCGGAAAGCGTGTCAGGTTGTGCAGTGGCATGAAGCCTCCGGTTATTCGTTGTTGTGATGTTCTTTTTTTATTATGCACGTTCAAACGCATGAAATAAAAAAGGCGCTGATGAAAGCGCCTTTTTTTCTCACTGTTCGGACTATTTAGTGACATCCGCACCAAACCACTTCTCAGAAAGCGCCTTCAGTGAACCGTCTTTCTGCATTTCGGCAATCGCTGCATCCACGGCTTTGAGCAGATCGTCGTTGCCTTTACGCAGCGCAACGCCGGACTCCTGACGGGAGAAAGCTTCACCAGTCACCGCCAGCGTATCTTTGGTCTTTTTTAACCAGATCCAGCGCTGCCAGACGATCCACCAGAATAGCGTCGATACGGCCTACGCGCAGATCCTGATATTTGGTCGGATCATCGTCATAAGTGCGAATGTCAACGCCCTGTACGTTCTGGCGCAACCACTCTTCATAGTTGGTACCCAGACCCACGCCCACTTTCTTATCTTTCAGATCGGCGGCGGTTTTAATTGCGCCTTCATTGCCTTTTTTCACCAGTGCCTGGATACCGGAAACGGTATAAGGGGTAGAGAAATCATATTTCTTTTTGCGCTCATCGGAGATGGTCACCTGGTTGATCACCACATCGATGCGTTTAGAGTCCAGTGAGGCCAGCATCCCGTCCCATTTGGTCGGTTTCAGCGTCGCTTTCACGCCCAGATGCTTTGCCAGTTCTTCGGCAAATTCCACTTCGAAACCGGTCAATTTACCGTCATCACCCTGGAAACTGAACGGCGGATAAGTGCCTTCCAGTCCCACCAGCAGCGTGCCGCGATCTTTAACCTTCTTCAGCAGACCTTCATCTGCAAACGTTTTTGCGCTCATTCCTGCAACAAGCGCCACAGCCATCACGCCCATCAGCGCCTGGCGCCCCAGAAGTGCTAATTTCATATTTACCCCGAATGTTGTTATGAATGCCCGTAGTGTAAAGCGTTTATGGGTAACGACATAAACCACTCCGCTACATCTTATTCATTTTTAATATATATCAGAAGTCATCCGGAGGGAGGAATTCTGTTGCGGGTCGGGGCGGATATGCGCCTTATATTGCGCGTATTTGCGCAGCGCGATGCGATAGTTGTTGGTGCTGGTCTCCGGTAGCCACGGCGCCAGGTTTTCATCAAGGTAACCGTCCTGGAGCAGATCGTGAGAAATTTTCTGCTCGCTGAGATGATTACCGAGACGACGCAAACGGACGACATACTCGCGTACGGTCCCGTGGCTCATTTCGGTCTGTTCAAACAAGAATTGTTTAAAACCAATGATATCGAAGAAGTCACTCTGGGTTTTGCAGTGTAAATCGCCGCAGAAACGGCAGAGTGCGACCCACTCTTTCTGCTCCTGCTGCCAGGCCGCTTCATCCATGAGGGTATCCAGTCGGGATATGGCGATTTTGTTGACGATCTGCCCTTTGCGCACCAGCGTGATGCGATCCAGTAACTTGTGGCAATGGGCGCAATGCGTCTGGCTGTGTTTAAAGTCTTTGAGGTAGCGGCTTAGAGGCCGTCTTTTTTGATTGCTGCACCGTCATGAGAACTCCTGGTAGTCAATACGTTGTGCGGCATTTTTCAGCATCGACAACGTCGTTCGCTATAACTTACCCAGCTTCGTGCGTAACCGTTTTATGGCCTGACTGTGCAACTGGCTGACCCGTGACTCCCCGACTTCCAGAACCGCGCCAATCTCTTTGAGATTGAGTTCTTCCTGGTAATAGAGCGTGAGCACCAGTTGTTCGCGTTCCGGAAGTGCTTCAATGGCATCCATCACGCGCTGGCGCAAATTGCTCTCAAGGAGCTGTTGTAACGGGTTTTCCTGCTGGTGTTCTTCTGTCACCAGCTCGATACTATCGCCATGCTCTTCCCGCCACTCGTCATAGGAGAAGAGTTGGCTGTTGTTGGTATCAAGCAACATCTGACGATATTCTTCTACAGGAATCGCCAGCCGCTCCGCCACCTCAGTTTCCGTCGCGTTGCGCCCTAATTCCTGTTCCAGTTGCCCCATCGCCTGTGCCACTTCGCGGGCATTACGCCGGACACTACGCGGCACCCAGTCGCGGCTGCGTAGTTCATCCAGCATCGCCCCACGAATACGCTGCACTGCGTAAGTGGTAAATGCCGTTCCTTGCAGAGCGTCATATCGGTCAACTGCATTCAATAACCCGATACCGCCCGCCTGTAGCAGATCGTCCAGTTCTACGCTCGCGGGCAAACGCACCTGCAGGCGCAATGCTTCGTGACGCACCAGCGGTACATAACGCTGCCACAGCGAGTGTTTATCCATTACACCTTCAGCGGTATACAGTGAATTCACGATAAACAGCCCTGCGTTAAATGAGTTATCGGCATGATTATCCGTTTCTGCAGGGGTTTTAATCGGGTGAATAGTGGGTGAAATGAGGGGTTATTTAGGGGTTACCGGTAAAGCCAGAACGAAAAAACCCCGCCGGAGCGGGGTTTGCGCAAGAAGCGTAAATTAACGCAGCAGAGACAGGACGTTCTGCGGAACCTGGTTGGCCTGTGCCAGAACAGAGGTACCCGCTTGTTGCAGGATCTGTGCTTTGGACATGTTGGACACTTCGGTCGCGTAGTCAGCATCTTCGATACGGCTACGTGCAGAAGTCAGGTTGTTAACGGTGTTGCCCAGGTTAGTGATGGTAGAATCGAAACGGTTCTGTACCGCACCCAGGTCAGAACGCAGGGCGTCAACCTGTGCCAGCGCAGCGTCGATCACAGCCAGCGGATCTTCGGTGCTGGTGCTGGCTTTCGCCACGTCTTCGTTAACTAGTTTAGCGCTACCGTTTTTGTCGGTAGTCAGGTACATGACTTTGCCATCAGCAGCGTTAGTCACAACACCATCAACGTCAACGTTATAATCTACGCCACCGACTTGAAGTGAACTACCCGTTTTAGTTCCGCTTGCTTGCTGCAAATCAGAAAGAGTTGCAGCACGGTTTGCAGTGTTAGCATTAGTTGTCAGAGTACCTGTTTGAGATGTACGCAACTGAATGTCTGTTGTTGCTGCTGCACCAGTACCACTTGTATCTGCCGATGTTGCGATGGTGAAAGTTACTGTTTTACCATCAACATTAGCAGTATATGTACCGTTACCAAAATCATCTACTTCTGTTTTCTTTGTAAATTCAAGACCTTTATAGGAGAACGTTCCGTCAACAGCAGTTGATGCACCTAAAGTTGCTAAGTCTTTCTGACTGTCAGCAGCAAAACTTGAATTATTATTTGTAGTGGTGGCAGTGGTAACTAATGACCCATCGGCTGCGCTGATAAACATATCTGCAGGGGTATCATTTTTAACTGCACCCGTCTTGATATCTACGGTGTAATCATTGCCCGCTACTTTATAGTTATCCGTTCCCGTTGCTTTAAATTTAGAAATCAAATCTCCTGCAGTGGCTTTCTGCGCGCCGTTCACGCGGAAGTCAGACACGCCCAGGCTCTGGGTGTCGATTTTTTTCAGGTCGATGGAGATGGTTTCGCCGTCGTTAGCGCCAACCTGGATTTTCAGGGTGTTGTCCTGAGCCAGAACTTTCACGCCGTTGAACTGAGTCTGACCGGATACGCGGTCGATTTCATTCAGACGCTGGGTGATTTCGTTCTGGATGGAAGTCAGGTCGCTATCGGAGTTAGTACCGTTAGTTGCCTGAACAGTCAGTTCACGCACACGCTGCAGGTTGTTGTTGATTTCGTTCAGTGCGCCTTCAGTCGTCTGCGCAATGGAGATACCGTCGTTAGCGTTACGAGAAGCCTGAGTCAGACCCTTGATGTTAGAGGTGAAACGGTTAGCAATCGCCTGGCCCGCAGCGTCATCTTTCGCGCTGTTGATACGCAGACCGGAAGACAGACGCTCAATAGCAGAGCTCAGGGTAGACTGAGATTTGTTCAGGTTGTTCTGGGTCAACAGCGACAGGCTGTTTGTATTAATGACTTGTGCCATGATCTTTTCCTTATCAATTACAACTTGATGTTATTGGGCTGTTGCCCACGGTTTCTCACCGTAACCCTTGTATCGGCACCTGAATTTCGAACTTTAGAGAATTTTGAGTTTCCCAATCATTTTTTCTTAGCCATTGAAATACCCTCTTTATACGCCATTATTCCGGGCATTATTTTTCTAAAACTATTATTAAACTTTGCCCCGGGATTGCCGATAACGCGTTTAACTACTGTTTGCAATCAAAAGGAATAAGGCATGGCTTCGTTTACATCATTGGGCGTAGGCTCAAACTTACCACTGGACACATTGCTGACGAACCTGACCACTGCAGAAAAAAAACGCTTAACGCCTATTACACAGCAACAGAGCGCAAATACCGCGCGCTTAACGGCTTATGGCACGCTTAAAAGCGCACTGGAAAAGTTTCAGACCGCCAACACCACGCTGAACAGTGCCGATCTTTTTAAGAGCACAACCATTACCAGCAGCACGGAAGATTTAACCGCAACGACGACTGCGGGTGCAGCAGCAGGAACTTACACCATCAGCGTCACGAAGTTGGCGCAAGCACAGTCACTCAGTACCACAGTAGACATCAGCTCCACGAAAGATGCGTTGGGTGATACCTCTTCTGACACTCGCACCATCAAAATTGAACAAGCCGGGCGTAAAGAGCCGCTGGAAATTAAACTGTCGAAAGACCAGACATCTCTGGAAGGTATTCGTGATGCAATTAACGATGCCGATAGTGGTATTTCGGCCAGTATCGTCAAAGTAAAAGAAGGTGATTATCAGTTAGTTCTCACTGCCGACTCTGGCACTGAAAACAAGATGACAATTTCGGTTGAAGGCGACAGCAAACTTAACGATTTATTAGCCTATGACAGCACCGCTGGCAGTGGGAATATGAAACAGCTGGTTAGTGCGCAAAATGCGCAGCTTACCGTTAATGGTATCGAGATTGAACGTCCCAGTAATACGATTACCGATGCGCCGCAGGGCGTCACGCTGAATCTGACCAAAGAAGTCACCGACGCACGCCTGACGGTCACCAAAGACAATAGCAAAGCGACAGATGCGATTAAAGGCTGGGTGGATGCATACAATTCCTTGCTTGATACCTTCTCGTCACTGACCAAGTACACTGAAGTGGATCCAGGCGCAGAAGAACAGGATCAAAATAACGGTGCACTGCTCGGCGATAGCGTTGTACGTACGATTCAGACGGGTATTCGCGCTCAGTTTTCTAATGCCGGCAGCACTGGAGCCTTTAAAACCCTGAGCGAAATTGGCATCACATCCGACGGCACGACCGGTAAATTAAAAATCGACGATGCCAAACTGAAAAAAGCGCTGGATGAAAATACCGCTGGCACACGCGAATTGTTGGTTGGTGACGGTAAAGAAACCGGCATCACCAGCAAAATTGCAGAGCAAATTAAAGATTATCTGGCCGATGACGGCATTATTGATAGCGCACAAGATAATATTAACGCCACACTGAAAAAGCTGACCAAGCAATATCTGGCCGTCAGCAGCAGTATTGACGATACCATCGCGCGATACAAAGCTCAGTTCACGCAACTGGATACCATGATGAGTAAACTCAACAGTACCAGCAGCTACTTAAGCCAGCAATTTACGGCGATGACCAGTTCCTGATAACCAGAGGTAAACATGTATACCGCGAGCGGTACCAAAGCTTATGCGCAAGTCAGCGTGGAAAGCGGCGTAATGAGTGCGAGTCCGCACCAGTTGATCGAAATGTTGTTTGATGGCGCAAACAGTGCCCTGGTACGTGCTCGTCTGTTTTTAGAGCAAGGGGATATTGTCGCCAAAGGGGAAGCGCTCAGTAAGGCTATCAACATCATTGATAACGGTCTGAAAGCGGGACTGGATCAGGAGAATGGCGGCGAACTCGCCAGCCATCTCTCCTCACTGTATGACTATATGATCCGCCGTTTATTACTCGCGAATTTGCGCAATGACAGTCAAGCCATTGAAGAAGTGGAAGGGTTACTCGGCAACATTGCAGAAGCCTGGAAGCAGATTTCACCAAAAGCATCTTCCCAGGAGTCTCGTTAATGACCTCAGCCGTGGAGTTTATCAACCGTTGGCAGCGCATCGCGCTGCTCAGTCAGTCGCTGCTCGAACTTGCGCAGCGGGGTGAATGGGACCTTTTACTGGAACAGGAAGTCACCTATCTGCAAAGTATTGAAGCGGTCGTTGAAACGCAAACTCCACCGGGTATGACACGCAGTATTCAGGATCTCGTTGCCAGCCATATCAAACAGACGCTGGATAACGAAGAGCTTCTGAAAGTTTTACTGCGTCAACGGCTCGATGAACTCAGTGGTCTGATCGGTCAATCGACGCGTCAGCAGTCACTCAACAATGCTTATGGCCGGCTTTCTGGCATGCTGCTGGTACCCGACGCTCCCACAGCCCCGCAATAAATTCCCGCTACGTTGGCAAAAATCTTCCATACTCCAGAGGTCGTTTACCTGACTTCTGGAGCACGGAAGATGAAAAACCCCACGTTACTGCAGTTCTTCCACTGGTATTACCCTGAAGGCGGCAAACTCTGGCAGGAAGTGACAGAGCGCGCGGACAGCCTCAATGATATCGGTATCAACATGGTCTGGCTGCCGCCTGCCTATAAAGGCGCATCTGGCGGTTATTCCGTCGGCTATGACTCTTACGATCTGTTTGATCTCGGCGAGTTTGACCAAAAGGGTTCCCTCGCTACCAAATATGGTGACAAAGCACAGTTGCTGACGGCCATCGACGCACTGAAGAAAAACGATATCGCGGTGCTGCTCGACGTCGTCGTTAATCACAAAATGGGGGGCAGACGAAAAAGAGGCCATCCGCGTACAGCGGGTTAACGAAGACGATCGTACGAAGATTGCGGACGAGATCATCGAATGCGAAGGCTGGACGCGTTACACCTTTCCGGCGCGAGGCGGTCAGTACTCGCAGTTCATCTGGGATTTCAAATGCTTTAGCGGCATCGACCACATCGAAAACCCTGACGAAGACGGCATCTTTAAAATCGTCAACGACTATACCGGCGAGGGCTGGAATGACCAGGTCGATGATGAAATGGGCAATTTCGATTACCTGATGGGTGAAAACATCGACTTTCGTAATCACGCCGTCACCGAGGAGATTAAATACTGGGCGCGCTGGGTGATGGAACAAACGCAGTGTGACGGTTTTCGCCTGGATGCGGTCAAGCACATTCCGGCCTGGTTCTATAAAGAGTGGATCGAGCATGTTCAGGAGGTGGCGCCGAAGCCGCTGTTTATCGTCGCCGAATACTGGTCGCACGAAGTGGATAAGCTGCAAACCTATATCGACCAAGTGGAAGGCAAAACGATGCTGTTCGACGCCCCGCTACAGCTCAATTTTCATGAAGCATCGCGTCAGGGACGTGACTACGACATGAGCCAGATCTTCAGCGGTACACTGGTAGAAGCCGATCCGTTTCACGCCGTGACGCTGGTTGCTAATCACGACACCCAGCCGTTACAGGCGCTGGAAGCCCCCGTTGAAGCATGGTTCAAACCGCTGGCCTACGCGCTCATCCTGCTGCGGGAAAATGGCGTACCGTCGATATTCTATCCCGATCTCTATGGCGCGCATTATGAGGATACCGGAGGCGACGGGGAAACCTATACCATCGACATGCCGATCATTGAACAACTCGATTTACTCATTCTTGCCCGTCAGCGTTTCGCCCACGGCATTCAGACGCTCTGGTTTGATCATCCCAATTGCATTGCTTTCAGCCGCAGCGGAACGGACGACGATCCCGGTTGCGTGGTGGTGCTATCCAATGGCGACGACGGCGAAAAAACGCTTACGCTGGGTGAAAATTACGGCAATAAAACCTGGCGAGACTATCTGGGAAACCGCGAGGAAAGCGTTATCACTGACGAAAATGGCGAGGCCACGTTTTACTGCAATGGCGGCAGCGTCAGCGTATGGGTCATTGAAGAGGTGATCTGATGAAGCGCCCCGACAGAGAAAACTGTCGGGGACAACTCATTACGGTAATGGCGTTGGCAGCGGGGATTTCTCCAGCGCGGCGGCACATTCCACCGTTGGGCGATCCACGCGTTGCAGGGTCATCCCGTCATATTCCAGGGTATTCCCTTCCCGCTCGATCTCGTAGAGTTCGCGTTTGACCGTCACGTTGGTTAAGTCACCGGACAGCATGGTCAGCTTACCCGGCAGCGCAATCACCCTCTGCCACTGGCGACAATCGAGAGTATCCCCCTCTTTGGTCACCACCAGGCTGGCGATCGCTTCCGGACTCACCAGTTTGCGCTGCGGTCCGTTCGTCTGCCAGTACCCTTCCAGCCCGGCGGGCGCAGGCGTTTTGACCACGTCATTGTAATTTTCCACTTCGGCGCATCCTGCTAGCATCAGTAACGCCCCGACGATTGCACATTTTTTCATCATTCATCCTGCATGCGAAGAAAAGAGGATTGTGGCATTAAAGCCCTGCTGCCGCCAGCCTTTCGCGGTGCCAGCAGAACTTTGATCCAGTCGGGATTACCGCTTAATAGTACCAGGCAAAATGACCGCCGTGGTGTACTATCCGCTTTCTTGTTTCACACCTTCTGAGTTCAGAGGCAAAACACATGTCATGGCAACACTTCAAACAAGCCTGGTTAATTAAATTCTGGGCGCCCATCCCTGCGGTCATCGCGGCGGGTATACTCTCTACTTACTATTTTGGCATCACCGGCACCTTCTGGGCCGTCACGGGTGAATTTACCCGTTGGGGCGGACAAATCCTGCAACTGTTTGGCGTCCATGCGGAAGAATGGGGCTACTACAAGCTGATCCACCTGGAAGGCACCCCGCTCACGCGCATCGACGGGATGATGATCCTCGGTATGTTCGGCGGCTGCTTCGCGGCAGCGTTGTGGGCCAATAACGTCAAACTACGCATGCCGCGCAGTCGCATCCGCATCATGCAGGCGGTGCTGGGCGGGATCATCGCCGGGTTCGGCGCGCGTATGGCGATGGGCTGCAATCTGGCGGCATTCTTTACCGGTATTCCTCAGTTCTCTCTGCACGCCTGGTTCTTTGCCGTGGCTACCGCCATCGGCTCCTGGTTTGGCGCCCGCTTCACTCTGCTGCCGATATTCCGCATTCCGGTCAAAATGCAGAAAGTCTCCGCTGCGTCGCCGTTGACGCAGAAGCCGGATCAGGCGCGCCGTCGTTTCCGCCTCGGCATGCTGGTGTTTATCGGCATGATCGGCTGGGCGCTACTGACCGCCATGAACCAGCCGAAGCTGGGCCTGGCGATGCTGTTTGGCGTTGGTTTTGGCCTGCTGATCGAACGCGCGCAAATCTGCTTCACCTCCGCCTTCCGCGATCTGTGGATCACCGGGCGCACCCACATGGCAAAGGCGATCATCTTCGGGATGGGCGTCAGCGCAATCGGTATTTTCAGCTACGTACAGCTGGGCGTAGAAGCCAAAATCATGTGGGCGGGCCCGAATGCGGTAATCGGCGGGCTGTTGTTTGGTTTTGGTATCGTGCTGGCGGGCGGGTGTGAAACCGGCTGGATGTACCGTGCGGTGGAAGGCCAGGTCCACTACTGGTGGGTGGGTCTTGGTAACGTTATTGGCTCAACGATTCTGGCCTACTACTGGGATGATTTCGCCCCTGCGCTGGCCACCAACTGGGATAAAATTAACCTGCTCAACACCTTCGGTCCGCTCGGCGGCCTGCTGGTGACCTATCTGCTGTTGTTTGCCGCCCTGATGTTCATCATTGGCTGGGAAAAACGTTTCTTCCGTCGTGCCGGGCTGACCCCCCGCTAAGGAATCCGCATGAAAAATATCGTTCCCGATTATCGCCTGGATATGGTCGGCGAGCCCTGCCCTTACCCGGCTGTGGCAACGCTGGAAGCGATGCCGCAACTGAAGAAGGGAGAAATTCTGGAAGTGGTTAGCGATTGTCCGCAGTCGATCAATAACATTCCGCTGGATGCGCGCAACCACGGTTACACCGTGCTCGATATTCAGCAGGATGGACCGACGATCCGTTATTTGATTCAGAAGTAACGGTTTGCCGGATGGCATCGACACCTTATTCGGTCTACAGGATGTGTGAATTGTAGGCCGGATAAGCGCCAGCGCCATCCGGCACTCAAACCTACACCTGCATCGACATCATATGACCATGTATTTTTCATAAACGACAAAGATCGTCCAAGAGCGCACCAAATAACAGATGGTTGCAGTCGTCGAAAACTTCAGTCGTCTAAGTTCACCTTAGAACGAGTGACGTTTTATGCCCCACCCATGCCCCATCACCTATACTTTCAGTCTGAAGACTGGAGGTTTCCTATGTGTGGACGATCTACACAAAAACCCGCAGTTAAGCGGGTTTGAGTTGTCGACACTACATTAAAACAGCTTGCGAAGATCTACGTCATACACAGCAAGCCATGCCTCACGCGGCCAGGACTTCACTGTTCCGTAGGTCTCGTCAGGAACATCCTTCGGTGACAATCCATTTGCAGCGCACCATTTCTTCATGGGCCAATGGCCTACAAGTTTTCCAGTAGCTCTGTGGACAGCCTTTATAGTGGCGTGCTTCCTGCTCTCACCAAGCTTTTCAGCTAATGCGTTAGCCTTGCGCTTTTCAGCGGAAGCGGTAGCCATTGCTGTAGCCTCTCTCTTTTCAGAGATCCAAAGCTTCTCTTTCACAGCCCGGTCACGCTGCTCGGTGATGATGCGGTTTTCCTTAACTTTTACCAGCAGGTCTTCAAGCGCAGCTTCATAAGTAAGCGGGATACCAACCACTGGAGTTGGTCGGAAATACGAGTCTTCCAGACGCTCGAAGAAAGACCATGCTTCATCCGTGTCAACAATCTTAGACATACGTGCCGCGCCCTTCTCAGTCCAAAAAACAACGGAGCGGGCTTTGCTCGAAATTTGTGCGTGACTGTTAGTCACTCGCAAATCCTTCAACTCCTGGCCTTTAATGGTGAAGATGTGAATGCCTTCAATGAAGCGACTAGCGTTGCGTGACAGGTTTTTCCGAATGTTAGCCTCGTCAGAGCCATAACCTGCGGCCAGTGTTTCTGTTGTAACAACTCGCAGTCTCTTCCATTCAATCACCGGCAACGGTTGGGGATCGACATTTCGCTCTTGAACTGCTAAATTTAATGACGTCATTAGTTGGATCCTTCTGACAAGTTTCAATGGAAGCCGGTAGCTCGTAACTATCGGCTTTTCTATTTGCATCACTGCAAAATTCCTTTCCCGTATGAGAAAACGTTTTTCCAGTTACTGTCCCCCCCATGGTTGTTCCTTGATGTGATTAGTTTCCCGCTTGAGAATTTCGCGAGATTTATTTATCCCACGACTGTAATTAGTGCCAATTGAGCAGAAGCGCGGAGACAAACGATGATCTGCGACTACCAGTAACGGATGTACTTCACGGCATGCCTCATACATCACTGCAGCAGAACGCCATAGATATGCCAGGGTGCATAATTCATCGTCGGTAAACTGCTTGGCGATCGGTGAGTGCTGAATTTCGCGGTCCAATACATCAAGCACCCAACGGCGGAATTCTTTGGCCTTATTCGTGGTTGAAAACATCGCAATTAAGTGAGCGCCGCGAAGTGAGAAAACACGGACAGGGATATCGACCACGCCAGTCTTTCTAACGACACTCATTTTGAGGGTCGTTGACATATGTTCTGTAAATTCATCGTGATAACGACTGAATATTTGCGTAACTGCATCTGACTTCTTGTAACCGAGAGCCGCTGCTAACTCAGATGAAGTGAGCCATGTTTCACCCGCATGTTTAACTGGGTGGAAAGATGTCTGCTGGAAAGTTAACTCGTAATTCTGTACACTGTTCATGTCGATATTTCCTACGCGGTTATTTTCGATAGAGGCCCGGTTAGTGTTAGCGCACTTCTGGGCTTCGCTGTTTTTACTGGACATGCATCTTCCCTCTGAACTTCAAAGCCCACACCAAAGCCTGCACCAAAGCTGCGTTCTCAGATAACCCTTCCTCTTCAGCAATACGCTTAAATTCTTCCTTCAATTTCTGCGGGTAACGCAGGGTCGTTTTTGCTTCATTTTTTTCCACTTCTCACTCCTTTCTTTATGATGGCATTATGCCTTGAAAGCAGAATGCCATCATTGAATATAAATAGCAATATGCCATCATCTCTTTTTTTGAGGTGATGTTATGGCTGAAAAACAGGTTAAAGATTACGAAAAATTTGTTGTGCGCTTCCCTGATGGCATGCGCGATGTTGTGGCGGAAAGAGCCAAGCGTAATGGCAGGTCGATGAACTCAGAAATAATCGACATCATCTCCAATGCAGTATCTCAGCCAGCATTAGCGCAGGAAGGAATTGAGTTTTTGCTTAGTCTGGTAGATCCTAACGAGGTTGAAAAGCTGTCAGCGAATGAAAGAAAGCGGGCCAAGAATCTTCTTGTAGATGCAGCGGCCATTATGGCGCAACGACTGGAATCAGAAAGCAAAGATTTGAGAGTGCTCTTGTACTTGGCTTCAAAAGATAGCCCTCTTAATGAGAACAAAAAAGCCCACCTGAGTGTGACGCAACTATTGAGATGTTAAAGAGCACCTACTGGCGTGATTAAAACGCCTGCAGGTGCTGAAAGATAGGGTTGATTATGCAGAAATTACCCCTCAGGTAATTTGAATAGATATGAACATCTGAGATAGCACAAAATGCAAATCCACCCGAGAGGGTCATCAAGGAGCAGGCATGAACGAGTCAAAATCAATTTTCATCATCATGTGGGTAGTAACATTCTTCCCGTGCTACCGGATGGCAAGGAAAGCCGGGTTTGGTTGGCCAATGGCGATCTTCCTTTCGATTCCTGTTATCCACTACATCACGCTTTACTTCTTCGCTTTCAAAAGGTGGCCCACCCTCCCTAATGCTTGACACTGAGCCTACCTGAGCGAGTTTTAAAAGTTAGATCACCGGGCATCTATCATCACCCAGCGCCCGGTTGATGAAGTACGTTACTCGACCAATCACTACCACCTCTTCCAGCGCGTTCCCTTCTATCGCCTCACCATCTTCAGATATCAGTGCCTTGCCAGCCAGTTTTACAAACTGCATTTCACCATCTGCAAGAACGGCGAGTGTATCTCCCTGTCGCGCATTCAGCGACACGTCGATAACCGCGTATCCCTCTGACGTTTCCATGATTCGACTATTCATTGATATCCCGCAAAACATATCGACTGTTAAGCGCCTTGAAAGATAATCAGCAGCCGGTGATGGAAATCCCATGTCATAGACCTCCGTTAGGGTTATAGAGCATGAACAAACGCTCCTCACCTTCAGTAGGCGAAATGTCCTTGAACGTGCTTATGCTGGCCTCTATCCAGGCATTTGCATCACGCAAAGAGAAATCCCAATTCACTTTCTTCAGTTCCCGCACAAAATCAACGGTTCGTAGTGTCCTGCGACCGCTTGGCTCAACAACTACAGCCGACCGGAATGCAGCCTCAATGTCATAACGTCTTGGCATACGTACCTCACAATTACTGTTTATATATACAGTATATTTTATAACAAGTATCGATCAAGTAGTGTTTTGAATGGTTGAAACTGCTACTATTACAATTTACTTTTGTTTCATAAGATTACGGATATGAATATAAGATATAGGGCTGACATAGACGGGCTAAGGGCTCTAGCTGTTCTGTTGGTTTTTGCTTATCATCTGAAATTTTCAGCACTGAGCGGAGGATTTGTTGGAGTAGATGTTTTTTTTTGTTATATCTGGGTTTCTCATAACTGGAATTGTGATAAGGTCGATTGACAGCGATTCATTTTCTTTTCTTGATTTTTTCAATAGAAGAATTAAGCGTATCGTACCTAACGTCTTTGTAGTAGCTACTTGCTCGCTAATTGCTGGATGGTTCGTTCTCTTACCGAATGATTACTCATCACTTATACAGAGCTACTTCTATACATCTGTCTATGCAGCAAATTTCTATTTTCTTGATGCTACCGGCGCATACTTTGCTCATGCAACAGATGAAATGCCTCTTCTGCACATGTGGTCTTTAGCTGTTGAGGAGCAATTCTATTTTATTTGGCCAGTAATTCTCTTCATAACATTAAAATTTTATAAGGGAAATAAACTAGGTATAATAACACTTTTACTTGCGGTGTTATCATTCGTATTTTCTGAAAGAATGGCTCATACCGATAGTGGATTTGCATACTACATGCTACACACAAGATCTGGAGGATTAATTCTTGGAGCATCACTTGCTATACTGCAGCGTGACTATAAAGTGGTAAGGGAGTTTAATTCATGGTTTATGGTTTTAACAGGAACCATATTGATAATATGGACTTCTTTTTCTTTAACTCCAGACTCTATCTTTCCTGGAATAAACTCCGCCCTCCCATGTTTTGGCGCTTTCTTTGTCATTGCTGGCGGATCCGGCTTTAAGACAAATTTCGCATCAAAAATTTATAGTTTGAAGCCATTTGCATTGATTGGTTTAATCTCATTTTCTGTGTATTTGTGGCATTGGCCTTTTATCGCGTTTTCCTCTTATCTTGGAATACTTGACTCACATTTAGTTAAGGTGTCTATATTTATATTAACCATTTCTCTATCCGTTCTGAGCCTAAAAATGATCGAAACTCCGATAAGAAAGTCATCGATTAAATTCTTTAGGTCCTTCACTACAATAAACCTATCATTTATTGTATTTTCTGCAATAGTTCTTACCATTTCATCACATACTAATGGAATGTCATTTAGGCTTAACAATGGAACGTTAAATGCAAAAAGTGTTGACGTTAGGTTCGCTGGACTTGATGAGGGTTGGTGTCATGTAAGCGCAGAAGGAGTTACAAAAATACCATTTAGCAAAAATATGGAGCATTGCCATATTGGCGACAAGAATGGAAAGAAGAAAGCAATTTATATAGGTGATTCTAATGCAGGACATTTTGCTCCATTTGTAGATGAACTTGCAAGAAAAGCATCAGTTAAAGTAAGACAACTTAGCACTCAGGGTTGCTGGCCTACATTAAAACCAGAGGCTTGGGGTGAAAATCCTGACGTATGCCTCAAGTTCAGGCAAGAAATATTACGTTCCATACCTAATGATAAGTACGATTATATAATCGTTGCTAACAATTGGGAAAGAGATAGTAGATTCACATCATATAAAACAGAAGACTACAATTCATTATTTGGATTTTATTCCAAGCACGCAAAAAAAGGTCATTGTATTGGCCCAGATGCCAGAGTTTAGAAGGAATCCTGCCGAGTGCTTCCGTCGTAAGCAATGCACGCCAAATGATGACTTCCAGTATCTTCCTGCAATGCATGATGCTAACTCTATCATTGGTGCAGCAGCGGGAAAATATAAGAATGTTGAGGTAATAGATGCATCATCTTACATGATTAGGAACGGAAAATATTCACCGTTTGCTATGGGATATCTCATGTACCATGACACTGGACATATTTCTATAAAAGGTATGAAGTGGATTGTACAGCAATATCAAAAAAGATAATAAAAATCCATTCAATTAATTTTTAAGGCCGCAAACGCGGCCTTAATTTATATCTTATATTTCATTGTACCCATTATAGAAACTGTTGAATTACTTCGATCCGCCCAGTTTAAAATAGTAGGCCCTAGGTTTGTAGTTCTTGTTACAGTTGCATTTGATCCTGTAATAACGCTTAGGCTAAGAATGCTTGCGCCTGTGTTAGAAAAGCCGTTTAGCTGATGTATCTCACCCCCCACCACTATAGCTACTAGCACCACCTAATGATACTGCTGGAATTGGCAATGAAATACCAATGTTTCCTGTAGTGTCTGAAACTGAAGTGCCTATAACCATGAAATTAACAAAACAATAACCATTGTCAATCGTGTACTTCCCTACACTTCCACTCCAAGTACCGGTATTGGATGTTACAGTTGGGACGTATGTTAATGTTTCTGTTGACCAACTCCATGGAGCTGAATTAAGTCCTATGCGTGTAGTTTTATCTGTTTGAGATGAGTTAAAAAGATGGTAATTACCAGATGTTGATGGAGCGTGAAATGTATTACCTTCTATAATCAAGCCTGGACAGTTACCACCAGAATAATATACATAATGATTAGTATTTTCTGGTAGAACCCATGCACTTGATAATGTGTTGTTGGTAATAATCAAGTTAGATCCACTAGTGCTTTCAATAAAATTAGTTCTTATATTCTTTAAGGTGTTTCCTGATATTACACCAGAGAAAAGAGAGTTAGCACTTTTAATCAAATGGCTTATACAATCACTAGCATTAATTGGGTTAACAGTGTCGTCATACGAACTATTGAAAGAGTTATCTGATATATTAAATATGTTAAGCGCCTTCACCTCAAAAGCACCACCTCTGAATGATAATAAAGAGTTATTGTTTGCAACAATTAGTCGTCTAATAGTTGCATCAGCAGCATCAATCAGACGATCAACAACAGCAAAATCATTGTTTGCTATAATCACATCGTGAATGTAATCCTTCCATACTGCTGTACCTGTTATTTTAATAACTCTTGAGGTCGAGTCAGAACGACCGCCTAGCCTAGTATAATGTCGCGCTCCTGTATATTGAGAGTTTGTAGCGCTTCCGTTTGTCCAGACAATATCTGGATCAGCAACAATATGAAGCTCGTTAGTCACACCAGCAAAGATACAGTTTTGGGTAACAACCCCTCTACCATGTGCCTCTATTGCATCTACAAACATAGAAAATCTACAGTTTAAAAATGATACATCTAGATCAGCAGCAAGCCACCCTAACTTTCCGAAATAACATGTTTGGCTGTAATTTGCTGGAATACTGAAATCTGAATCAGTCAGGCTTCCATAAAATGATATATCACGAAATCTCACGTATTCAATTTCACAGTTAAATAAAGGGTTTATATTTGTGTTAGGTGATCTTATATGAGTTGCCATAATCCCATCACCAATGAACTCAACTCCAAATGATAATGTACTTGGAATTATGAGGTCGCTTACATTATAAACTCCTGCAGGTAAATATATTTTGCGAATTCCTCCGTTTCGCGATGTATCACCAAGATCATTAATCGCAGCCTGAAAAGCAACAGTATCATCGTCTCCAGTCTGTGTTGTCGTATTCCAGTTTCCCTTTGCACCATAGTCCTTTACATTGATGAAATCAGCATTGAAATCATGCTGAGTTCTTGCAATGGTATTTGGCTTTGGTTGTTTAACTGAAACCAGTGAATCACCGTTACCATCATTACTACTGGAAAGACTTGATCTGAGTGAGGCATCTCCGACGCCTATCCAAGCTCCAATACCAACTCCACCAGTTGTTTCTGGGGTTGAGTTCTCAGGAACATTTTTGGGGAATGCTCCATCCCAACGATAATATTCACCAGTAGCCTCAAGACGTAGAACATGATTAGGAAGCGTCAGTGTATTACCATCCTCAAAACTGTCGATTGTGATGTAGCCGAAATGTGAGATCGCTTGCCTTGCCAGCCAGTTAATCCCTTCAATAGTGTAATGCTCATTACCAAAGCGATCTATGTAAGTGTTAACCAGTGAAGTAACAAACTCATCAATCTTCCCGGCGTTAAACTTCAGATCGCGTGGGGATTCACTCGGCACTGGCAAATTTGTAGGTTGGGTAGCCATATTTTTTCCATAAAAAAACCCGACGCAGTGGCCGGGCTGTGGTTATTGGGATTGGTTTTACGAGTAAATCAGGTCGCTGTACTCAGCGAGGGTAATTGCTGTGCCTCCCTGTCCATCTGGCTGCTTGGCGGTTATGGTCCATTGCCCGGCGTCCAGTTCCTCTGATGTTGCTATCACATACCGTGATGGTGACTGAACGTCGAACCCGTCGTAAAGGTTCAGTGGTATGGCAGGAACTGCTGCGGTAAATCCGAACTGTGTATCTGAACGAGGCGAAGCCGGGAAGCGGGCCGTTGTAGCGCCGGATGAATCGGTGATCTGCACATACATCGAACCGGAGAAATTAATACGTTCACTGGTTTCGAAGTCGTTACCTGATCGAGAGACAATGTAACCGGCCTGCTGATTGGTATCGTAAGTGTCCGGGACCTGAACCATATCTCCGACGTTCACCCACTCACCGTCTGCCATAGCTGTGATAGCCATAGTCATCCTGGAATAGATGAGACGCTTACACTCACGCAGAGCGCGTTCATTGGCCTGATACCTGTTCCTGATGTATAGCATCTCGAACTTTTTGGCCTTCGTCGGCATCCCTTCCACAATGCTGTTTCCAACAATGCGGTAACGAACGAAATCCTGCTTGTTCGTGTCCGGGTTACGGAACTGCACTTCTACGCCGTCATATCCACCAGGTAGCGTCATGTCGTATGACAGTGAGTACCGGTCTGCCTTTGTGTTGGAGCGGTTGAAGATTGTCGCTGCTGAGATTTTCTTACTGTCACGGGTAAACGACAAAACGCCGTTGTCATCATAGACATTGACGCTGGCAGCATCGCAGATGGTTTCCATCCTTGAACCAAGGGAAACGTCTTCATCATCGAAAGTGTAATCGAAGTACCCAAGGCGCGGATCGATAGCATCAATCTCTGCCTGAATCTGATACAGCCCATAAATATCAATGCTTGACTCAGACTGTCCGCCAACCATCAGCCAGTTATGCAACGCGATATCGGCGAACTTACGTGAAGGACGGATCGTATAAACGACCTGTCTGGTCGTCATGTTGTAGCTGATAACGTGCCGGGTGATTAGAGCATTGTATTTCCTGTCCCTGCTGCCTGTGGCGTTTTCAGTTGCCCGAACCCTGATCATTACAGTGGTATCATCAGGATGAACAACGTTACTCCTGATGTTGACAGCATGAATTTCTTCAAGCTGTAGTTTGTTATTATTTGAACTATTATTCACACGACGTACAGAAACAGCGTATCGCCCATATCCAGCAGTTGGGACAACCTTAAAAGTGCGGTAATAAGTTCGTGATACACCCTTTGATCCCGCTTTTATTTGATATGCTATGGTTTGACTGGTCCCTGGAATTTGCCCATTCTCATCATCAACCTGCCATAGAGTCATCTCGAAATTTGCAGTTTGCCCTCCCACGAACCCAGCCTGAATATGTGCCCATATCTGACTTGATCTAATCGGTGAAATAAATGGGCCAACGACCAATGCTCCGTTATCGTTTAGTATGAATTTCGTCGTGTTGATGGTTGCATTCTCTACAGGCACTGTCGTTCCTGAGAGTTCATTGAATGTGAATGTGTAATAGTAAACAGGGTTTACTACGGCCCCATTGTTGGTCTCTGCAAACTCAGACAGGTTTGCCGTAATAGTCACATCTTCCGTTTTTGTTCCATCTGGAATCGGATACGTCACATTTATGGTGAAAGTAACTGGATGAGGCAAAATCAATCCAGTGAAATAGTCAAAATCTGACTGTTTCACGATTTTTATCGCTATCTCGCCACCCGCATATGTGCCACTGATTACGGTATTTGCGCTGGCTGACTCGACAGGAACTGCATCATTTTCATTCGGCCCAGGCATTTCCTGACCGTCAACATCGTCAAACTGATACCCTTCTGTTACAGAGGGAATAACCTGCCCAGGTTGATAAATGGTATAGGTCGAACCAGCCATTGAGCCTAAGTTAGTTTCAGAGAACCTGACAGAGGAAATGTCATAAACCCCTATTCCGAAATTCATCATCTCTGTTACGTATTTAATTCCTGAGTTATCCTGACCTCCAAGAACATATTCGAACATTGACTCCTGAACCAAATCTGGAAACGCGCGCACCTGTCCGAAATTATCAGGTTTAGCCTCACCGTTACGTGCAGTATTTGTTTGCCCTTTCAGGCTATTATTCGGTGATGTTTTGCTGTTGCTACTTGATGCGCTCGTATTAGGTTTTGGCATCAGACCGGACAGAATTTTTTGCGTGAACTTTATCGGGTTGAAGTGCTCAAGTGGGTTGAGTATTGTCCCGATCAGCCCGCCGCCTCCTTTAGGCTGATCAAAGATGATTACCCTGTCATTCTCCTGCAGTGGAAATGCCAGTTCATCATCGGGGCCGAGTTCAGTTCCATTTACGCGAATGCGAATGTCCCTGTGAAAACTTTCCTGCTCCAGCCATTCAGAAAACACTGTCCCTGCTTTGACTACATCCCGGTCTTTAGGCAGCCCTGGCACTCGCTGAATTTCGATTACCGGCATACTGGTAGAACTCCACTTTGGTGAATAGTTTCTGAATGGTGCGGATAGCGTCTGGCCTGACGTGACCGTTTTCACCGCGGCTATGCAGCGCGCGCCCGTCGACAATCAGGCCGACATGTACTGGTTGGCTGCCGACCCAGGCGACGAAAATACCGTCATCACAGAAAGACTCCGTGCGGCGCCAGAACACAACATCACTGTCGTAACAGGTCAGGAAGTCACTACCGCTTTCGTAGTCAGCCGTCTGATGTATCTCAATGCCGAGAACGTACCGGTAGTAAAGCACCACTAACCCCCAGCAATCAGCGGCTTCGAAAGAGCAGGCTCGGTTCTGCCAGGGGATGCCGGTCACACGTGAAAGGAAGTCGTCTTTAGACATTCTGAAGCCCCGGATATTCTTCGACGGTGTACAGGCGGCCGACGTTGCGGTTAAGCGGATTGATACGCGTCAGACTGCATGTGACGTCCTTGTCATCCATCGAACAGTCAGACACATAGAGCGTCCATGTTTTAATGGCTGTGCCCATATCTGCCGAATCAAACACCTGGTAGGTTGCGGAGATCGGCGTTATGCGTGCATGAGCTTTCCAGAGTTTCAACTTCTGCTTGAAGTCCTGAGCAAGTCTGCTGAACTTAACCGTGCTGTCGAGTACCGGCGTATTGCTCTGCTGGCTTTCCGTCAGTTCCATCCGGCACGGCGTGAACACCTGGCCACCGAGAGTTTTGGGGAATATTTGGTTATTAATCAGACGCACATACCCGAATGTTGCGTTGTAGAAGGTGATGGTTTCATAAAGGATTCGGTTCGGTCGCTGGCTTTGAAATTCTCGCAATGTAGGCATTACGGCGCCCTCGGGAGACTTTCCGGGTCGCGATCGTCAGGATACCCGGTAACGATAATGTCCAGCCATGACGCCCACGGAGGCGGAAGCTCAACAATGATGTCGTCGAAGTCGTCATCAGAGTTAACCAGTTCACGTGCGATAACGTCACCGCTCCATGTGAAGATTGAACCTGATTGCGACCATGATGGCCAGGCGATGAAGTGCAACTCCTGCACCTCAATACCTGTATCTCCGGTTCCGGTACCTACAGGCATCGTGAACCACTGGTTGCAGTTGTCCAGGTAGTTCGGACTGCGCAACCACTGCATAAACGCCCGGTGCTGGTCGCGCGTGAATATCCATGTCAGCGAGAACGACGTTTTCAGGTCATCAGTCAGTTTCTGGAATATCGGCGCACCGACCGTTGGCTGATCCGTGCGAAAACCAGTATCGGTTGTTGGTGACTTTCCTTTTTGCGCCAGCGGTAGCCAGTCTGGATATGGTATTGCCATTACTCCCTCGCTTTACGTGGTGCCTGATGATTTCGTTGAATTGCCTGACTTGCCGGGCCTCCGTTATCCATGTCGTAAATGAACGCTTCAACCGTCCATCCACCATTACCATCAGGAGTAGCCTGAGCGTCCACAGAGGCACCGGTATAGTTGTTGATATTCACAACCACACCTCCACTTTCTCCACCACCGGAACTCATTTGTTTATTGCTAATGACACGCCCATTATCTCCGGGGATCATGTACTGTTTTCCGGTACTGGCACGGTAGATTTCAGGCATGCCGCCCTCACCTACCTGGTACATCGAGCCGGCTGCAACAGGGCCGCCGTTTTTACGCTTACCAGCCAGACCTCCAGCCAACGCCATAGCCGCGATAAGGGCAGCAATACCGATCGCCGCAGCTCCGCCGAAAGAACCGATTGAGGCGACGGCTGCAGCTGGCGTCCAGACTGCCATTGTTGTCGTGGCCGCCGCGGTGCTTGCCGCAGTGGTTGTCGCTAAACCAGCAGTTTGCGCCGCAGTAGTTGTGGCAATGGCTGAGGTTTGTGCAGCCGCACCCATCACGGCAGATTTAACCCAGTCTACGCCCATCTGAACGAAGCCGTTAATCAGGCTATTCAGGGCGTTGCTGGCGAGAGATTGCATTGCCTCCTGCGCCGACATGCTACCGGTGATGATGCCGGTTAAGGCATTGGAAGCGTTGCCTGCGAGAGAGTCAAAGCTCGCGGCCAGCAACTCATTACCCATACTCTGGTTGCGGAAAATCTCCCACTGGGCAGCGATGCGCGCCTGCTCATACTGCGTGTCAGTTGCAGCACGTAATGCCATGGCATTCTGGTGAGTAATCAGCCCTTGCTGCTCGTATGACTGTATAAGCGCGAGTTTCTTGGCGTTCTCGTTAGCCAGCTGCTGAACAGGGTCAACTCCGCCGACAGCCTCTTGCTGTGGCGTTACAGCCTGTTGTGCCTGTATTTTCGCGAGGTTAGCCTGGTGCGTTGCCGCCAGTCGTTCTGAGGTCTGGTTGTACTGCTCCTGGCTGATTTTCTTCGCTGCCAGCGCCGTATTCAGATCCTCAACATCCTGTTTGTAACTGGCGTTCTCAGCCGCTTCAGGGAGAAGCTTCTGGGCTGCAGCTTCAGCTTTGATGGCGTTGGCTGTATCCCATTTTTTTGCCGCATACTGACCGGCTAGCGCTATCTGCTCTTTAGTGGCTCCTTTCCCGAGCGACTGCTGCGCAGTCAGGATGGCCTGCTCGCGACTCAGCTTATTCGTTGAGTCAGCGGCAAGCTCTGATTGCTGTTTCAGGTTCGCCAGCTTCTGGGCAATAGAATCAGCCTGTGACGCGCCCTTCTTCTGCTCTGACTGAAGCGACTTCTGCGCCTGCGTATTTTTGTACGTAGCTGCAGCATCGTCTTCCATTTGCTTCGCGTGCGGATCATCCTTCGCAAACCCGGCATCTTCGGCGGCGTATTGCGCCTGCAAGCGTGCGCGGGCCTCGCCCTGTAGTTTCGACAGAGCAAGGTTTCGCTCAGACTGCTTGATGAGGTTCTTCTGCCCGGCCGTGAGGTTGTCAGTGGACTTGTTCAGGCTGTCGACGTTTATCTTCGCGTTGGCTGCTTCTCTCGCCAGATCGACAAGTTTACCAGCCAGCTCAGCAATGGCTGACTGCCCATCTTTGGATGAGGACTGCATTTCCTGGAGTTTTTTCGCCAGTTCCTGAAGTGCTTCCGGTGAAGGGTTATTGCTCAGGTCTGATAGTTCTCTTGCCAGATCAAACGCTGACTGCTTGCTGATGCCCAGACGAGAAGAAAGCGTGCTCACCGTTGAGGACAGCGAGTTCACAATACCAGAGGCATATTGACCCTGGCTGTTGGCCTGTTGAATGGCCTGGCTCCAGTCTGTGGTGGTAACACCAAGCGCAGAAAGCTCATCGTTGAATTTCTTGATGCTTGGAGACGCCCCGCCGACCGCCGCGAGTGCGCGATCGCCTAACGTAATGAATGCATCAGACGCGTCACTAATGGCCTTAGGTATCTTCGAGATGGCCTGGTTATACTCCAGCAGTGCCTGATTCCGCAACAAAGTAGCCACGTCAGCATTTACGCGCGCCAGTGCAGCATACTTGTCTGAAAGCGCGGCCACGCCTTGCGAGGAAATGGTGATCACCTTATCCATCGCCTCAGCTGCGTCTTTCAGCGCGTCCATGGCGTTCTTTCCGCCATTCAGCGAAGTAATCAGCACGCCAGCCAGGACTGAACTAAGCGCTATTATGGCCCCAACCACGGCACCGCCAGGACCAAATGCGCCAGCTAGTTGCGAGCCCTGCTGGGCGAACGCCACCAGCGCAGACTGTCCACCCTGCACCTGTACGATGAAGTCCTGAACCTGGTACCCGGCCTGTTGCATGCTGGTTTTCCAGTTGCCAGTTCCCTTTGCGCCATTTTCAACGCCAGTCTTCATGTCATACAGACGGCCGGTCAGCTCGCCGATTTTCTGCTTTTCTTCGTCTGTCGCTTTCGACCCGGCACGCAACTGCGCAGCCAGAACTGCGGCACTACGCGCGCCATTCTCCTGCGCTTCGTCCAGCACAGCCAGCTGGTTACCCAGCGCTTCGATGATGGATTCTGCTCGACTGAATTCACTGCTCGCGCCGCCGGTACCGCTGCGGGCCTCTTCCATTGCGCGGGCGATGCCGCTCACGTTGGTGTTCAGCTTCCGTAGCTGGTTGTCCATGGAGTTGGCATAACCGGCCAGTTCAGTAAACGCGGACCCGGTCTGTGATGCGCTCTGATCGAGGTTATCCATTCCCTTGCCGGACTGCTGGGCTGCAGCATCCAGTTTGTCCAGAGCATCAATGGCCTGTTTTCCGCCCTGCAGCAGCGGCTCAACGTCGGCGCTGATTTCATAAACGATGCTACCGGCGTTCTTCTCACCTGCCATGTCATTCTCCGGTTATTGCTTTGCTTTTGCCCTGCGTGCGGCCTGTTTAGCCAGGTACTCGTCGGCGATGCTGTCGTACTCTTCGCGAGTAAAGCCTTTCTGGTCAGGATATTTCGCCGCCAACAGCATCTGAAATTCGGTCATCGTTAACTGCGAGGCTTCTGCGCGGTTCATTTCAAAGTGGCTCCGTGCCGCGCTGATGTAGTCGAAGGCTTTAAATTCGTTCGTTCTGGCGCCTGTTTCGTGGCGCTGCAGCTGGCGAACCTTGGCTTTTCCGACGACGCCGTGCTGCATGAGGTGCTGCGCCAGCACGATGATGTCGTTCTTCGGCATCTGGCCCGGACGGTAAACAACGCAGTGTCGCCAACCCTTCCACTCGCCAATCATCGGCGTCAGATCGTCATCGCAGCACGCCTGCAGCACCAGCATGCACGTTGATAACAGCTTCTCAGCAGCGCGGTTGAATGATGGAGAAAGCCAGTCAGGAAAACGCCCCAGCGCGCCTGCGCACACCTCAATGAGCTGAGCGACATCATTGCCGTGGATGGTGGCGTACGCCTGCACAATCTCTTCCGGAGTGCCGATCCTGGTCATCGCCTCGAATGAAGGTCGAAGCAGGTAATCTTTCCCGCCTTCGCGGCTGTCGCTGATAGAGAGTTCGCCAATATCGGTTAAAGCGGTCATAGGGCTTCCAGTAAACGGTCATTATCAAGGGCAGCACGCCGCCCTTTTGAATGTCCGTTAGGTAACAGTAACCGTATGCACGGCCACAAAGTTGCCGTCTTCGGTGTTGATGATGATCTGCGCGCTGCCTGTGGCGACACGCGTCACGGTAACGGTGTTGCCTGAGGCGGTAGCCGTTGCCTTAGTCGCATCGGTAGTCGCTACAGTGAAGTCTTTGTTGGTAGCGCCAGTTGGTGCGATATTCACCGTGAAGGTGCTGGTACCGCCTGCCGTACCGGTGCTGGTTGTCGGGGTTACCGTCACGCCAGTCACCGCAACAGCAGTGATTTCGTTCACTTCGATAGTGCTCGCGTCACCGACTTTGAACTCGGTAGAGAACGTTACGATATCGTTGGTACCGCCGTCAGAGCTCAGCGCCGTGATGTTCATGTAGCCGATGAATTCGACCGGGCCGTAGTCCATACGCACCCAGATGCCTGGCTGGCGCTTGGCCTTCAGCTCGTCAGCGAAATACTTGATGAACTTGCCAACACCGTACTGATCAAGCTTGTCCTTCTTGCGCACCTCACCTTCAAAGCTCAGGGTGAAGTCACTGTTGGTGATGATGGTCTCGACATAGCCGCCGCCGTCATCCGCATCAGAGGTAACCGAGTTCGGGTTGAAGTCGAAGCCTTTCGACGTACCAGCGGCCAGCGCCATCCACTCAGCTTCGAGTGGTTTGACGTCCGGGCAGCCATCGGCAACTTCCAGCACGACTGCGCCACCGAAAAGGCGTTCGTTCGAGTTCTGGCAATCAGCCATGTGAAACTCCTCTTTGACGTATAAAAGAAAACCTGCCGTAGCGGGTTATTTGGTTGGTATGGCTATTCGCCGTAAGTGCAGGCGAACTGGAGTCGGAAGACTATTCGCCCTTCTTCTGTGAGCACCGGCGCGGGAATTGCGCCCATGTTCTGGATGTAGCCGACACACTCGTCAGCCATGGGGTTGGCCTGGACGTAATCAACGATTCGCTGCACGGCATTGAGCGCGTCTTTGCGCTTGTCCTTCGCGCCGACGACATCAACCAGGACGTGATACTCAGAGCCGAGATCAGTCCGAATATTCGACCCGCCGTTAGGCCTGAACACCATGATCGCCTTCGACAGATCTCCCGGGTCGTCGTACATCAGCTGCTGCACCGTGAACCCGGCCGTTAGCCCGGCGTCGCCGAACATGTTGCGCACCCGCTCGTGCATCATGGGTGTCATAGCGAAAGCTCCTTGCGCATCACCGCGTCAACGTTATCGCGCTCGTCATTTGCGCCTTTGGTCAGGAATTGCGGCTCACCATGCGGATCCCAGTAGTTGCCCTTTCCGGTGCCTCCGCCGAACTCTTTCGGTTTCTGCGGGCCGAACTCAGACCTGTTGCTGGTCACGCCGAAGTTCGCGCGCGGCTGGCCTTTCAGTTTGCCTGATGCCTCATGAACGTACGCGGCATAGTTGGCTGAGTAACCGATGCGCCCGGTGATGAGCACGCCGCCAGCGTCGATTTCCCGGAACTGACTGTTAATCAGCGTTGAGGTGTCGATCGGGGTGTAATATGCCGCCCGGGTACCGATAAGCATCATCGCTGACTGCAACGCGCGGATTACCTTGCGCCCCTTAACGTCGTTGATGACATCGTTCAGGTGCTTCTTCGCCTGGCTGATGCCCTTTACTTTGATGCCCATGGCTACACTCCCGTCAGAATGGCGTAATCATCCGCCACTCGCTCGAACGTGTCTGCGTAACGGATAACCTGCCGTACCTCGTCGGCACCGGCCACAACCGGGTCGGATTCGGTAGACACGCCAATCAGCAAGTAATCACCCGCAGCCGCCAGCGCGAACTCTGTCCAAACGGTGTTCTTGACGACGATTTCAGCGCCAAGGCTGGCTAACTTCTTGCTGAGCCCGCCCTCGTAATCACAGAGGATTTGCTCAGGTTCGGCATAACCCAGCGGATCGCCGTATTCGTCATTGCCTTCCAGCTTGCGCCAGATGGTCGCAGTGGCGGTATAGCTCCAGTTCGCTACCGATGACATCAGCCCTCCTTCCAGCGCAGCACCTTCGCGCCAGTCGCCCTGATGCGCGGGCAGTTGATGAACCACTCGCCGTCCGATTTCACGTAGCCGGTAGTTTCACGACCAGTGTCGGTCATCACCCAGACTCGGGTGAATGGAAGAGGCTGTCGGACGGTTACGGATATCCACTCCATCAGCATCCCCCAACAACATCGAAGAACCCGACGCTGTTACCGGCGCTGATCGGCAACTCGCCGGTGCAACCGCTGGTATCGAGGCGAGAAAGCGTGTCACGCAGCCATGTCACACCGTCGTCGCCATACTCAAATGATCGTGACGCACCAGATGGCGATGACTGCGATTTAATACGTCGAGCGCCGGATGAAGTTGCCATTAGCGCCGCAGCGTAGATAAGAATGAGCTGCGCGGTGCAGTCGTCATATCCAGCGCCTTCAAGGCACGGAATAATCTTGTTCACCACGCAGAGGATTGGAGTAAGCAAAGCGTCAGGGATGGCAAACCCCAATTCGGAGAGGAAGCCTTTCACGTCGTCAGCCGTAACCGGGGTCGCCATTGTTATTTCACCTTCTTCTTCAGTTCTTCCAGCGCAGCTTCTGCATCATCTGCGCGTTTCTTTTCTGCTGCCAGCGCGTCGGCGTGAGCCTTGTCTTTTGCTTCGGCGTCGGCGGTCAGCTTTTCGTTCTGCCCCAGCGCGTCGGCGAGTTGCTTTTGCAGCCCAGACAGGTCTGCTGATTTAGCGGAAGGAGTTGCCACTTCGAAGGTGAGCTTTTCGCCCTTCTTCTTGTCGGTTTCCTTCGCTTTGCCGGTTTTGATCCAGCGGTCAGCGGTCGCTTCGTCTACGTCGACCACAGCGCCGACCTCCAGTTTGCGGAGATCGGCACCGGCGTGCAGGTTGCTTGCTACGATTTCTACCAGTGCCATGATGTTCCCTTAGCTCGATGCGTGAATGACGGAGTACTTGTTGTTGATGTCCTGCTTGACCATCAGGCCCATAGCACCCCAGGTACGCCAGATGTAATCGCTGTTGTACTCAGGACGCGGAGAGGCGACGGTGCCGATAGCCTGACCGACGATCGGAGCGATAACGCCTGCGCCCAGCGGCACAATGACGATTTCGTTACCGGTCAGCTGGCTGTCTTCTTTAATCGCTGCCACGCCGGTCAGTTTAAGCATTTCATCCATGATGGTGCCCGACTGGAAGTTGTCAGAAAAGTAGCGCTCAAGATTGGAGATGATTTCACCGGACACATACCAGGTCTGCTCGGCATACTGGCTATTGATGCGTCGCATCTGGTCACGCAACGCGATCGCGCCAGCACGAATTGCCTGAGACGTTGCAGTGCCAGAGGTAAAGTCGATATTCAGACCGGAAGCGCCCAGATCGATCTGCGCTACACGCTCGTCGTCTTTCAGTCCCTTCCAGGTAAGGCCATCAAACACGGCGAAGTTACCCGCTTTATCGCGGAAGCCGTTGAAGATGTAGTCAACGTAACGACGCTGGACGTCTTCTACCGAACCGCGCTGAGCATCAGCCTGAGACTGAAGCGCCGACGGGCTGTTGAAGATCGGGTCACGCCATTCGAACTTGAAGCCCGAGTCGTGGATCGGAACCATCGTACCGTCGAAGGTGTAGCTGCGGGCATCAAGCGCCGCGCCGACCTGGCCGGACATGGACGTGTGAGCCCAACCACGACCGCCGGTGCGGGCATAGTCGTAGCGTGACTGTTCAATGCGCACTGATCGAGACAGCGGCATCAGGTCATTCAGCAGCGTGAACTCTGTATTCGGTTCGAACTGCTGCAACACGGTAGTATCAAATGCGCGGTACAGGCGGCGAATATCATCTACAGCGTTTACCGCATCCAGATGACCATTCTCGCCAAATCGCGTGCGAGCCAGAAAGTCAGCAACAGCCTGAGCACTGGCATTACGCTCATTTTGCAGGCTGTTGAACTGCCACTGGTTAACTTCTGCGTTACCGGTCTTTTCGCCGATAGACTTGGAGAATACAAACATTCAGTGCTCCTTACTTGAACACAACACGAATCAGATCGCCCGCCACCGCAGTGACAGCTTTATCTTCTTCGATGTAGGCGAATACAACGGCATCAGCGACAACGGCGGTGACGCGACCATTTGCAACGGCAACAGGCTGGCCTTTGGTGTAGGTACCGGCAGCGGCCCGAACGTTCAGGAACATACCTGGCAACGGATGAATGCCAACGACCAACTCATTGGTTGGAATGGCATCATCAACGCTCAGGCAGCGCAGGTAATCTTTGTTTGCCACGTACTTAATCGCTGCTTCTGCACCTGCCACAGAAGCCGTGAATTTATCCGTGGCGCTGAAGAATCCCACGGTGCCAGGCAGAGTAGATGCAGCTGCGCCGCCTTCACGGTTGAGAAGCGGGTTCGGGAATACGCCACCCGCGTGGATGATATGCTTTCCATCTTTAGCCATTTTTTACTCCGGCATTTCGCTGACTGATTGGGTGTTGGTAGCCTGGCGGAATGCACCGTTCAGGCCGAAAGAGGTCTGGCACTTGGCGTACATAGCGTCGAGCGCCTTGCCGTCCAGATCTGCGACTTCTTCATCGCTCATGTTCATCGCCAGCTTCACAGCTGCGCGCTTTTCACCTTTCTCTTTGTCGGCGTTCGCGTTCAGGCTGTTGAAAACAACGTCCACGCGATCGGCGAGTGTTTTCGCCCACGCTGGCATCTCTTCGTTATTGGTGGCCTGCTCTTTTTTCTTGGGCTTGCCGGTTTCCGGGTCGATTTCTTCATCGCCTTTTTTCTTGGCGGTGGCTTCTTCGGCCTTCATCTGGTTGTATGCGTCCATCAGCTCGGCGTCGGACTTGCCTTCAGTCGGCTTACCAGCGGCTTGCAGCGCATTGATAATCAGTTCTTTCATCGGATCGTTCTCTCCGTTGGTTTTAATCTCGTACTCAGTGGGTTTGCGCACGACTTCTACAGGTTCGCCGACGAACACGGCCTTGCCGTCATCATCGATGAGGTACTTCTGTTTCAGGTATTTGGTGTCATTGCGGTAAATGAAGCTGTCCGGCCACACCGTTTCAGGCCAAAGCCATTTATCTTCGGCGTCACCCTCGCGCAGCTTGTCGCTGATGGCGCGGGAGATGTCGTCGAATGAGAAGTTGGAGGCATTGGTGAAGAAGAATTTGGTCTTGTTGAGCAGGCCGTCGCGGGTGCAGTCGATACCATCCGCCAGACGGGCAACTTCGATCAGTTGCTCATCACCTTCTGAGTTAACGAAGATTCCTACACCTTCTTCTGGAGTGCCAGCACCAGCCTCATCCAGAAGGATGGCTGTATGGTCAAACACCATGTTGGTGGCGATCTCGTTGTATTTTTTGCCCTTCGATTCGCCGTTGGCAGCGATGCCGGAATACAGCAGGCCGGTAGAGATGTGGATCGGGTCGGAGTTGGTACCGGCCAGCATCTCATCCAGACGGTTAATCAAACGTTTACCTTTCTCGCTCGATTCGGCGTACTGGCGGTTAACGTACATGTCGCCAGTCACTTTGCCATCATTGTGACTGACGTTCTGCAGCCAGGCCCCGACGTGATACTCATTCACCGCCCGGACATCGCGTGCCGACACATGCTTGCCGTCCACTTTCGGGTGGCCCAGAGGCATCGGGTTACGCTCTAGCGTGTTGTAGGCCTTTTCGATTTCTGCTGCCGGGTACAACTTCCGGTTCATCACGATATCGTCCACGACAGGCGTGATTCCGCGAACCACGATATGTGGCTTGCCGTCGATGGTTTCAGTGGTGATGTTTGAAGCGGAGTTGACGACGGTCAGCACGTTAACGCGGTTGCGTTTCATGCTGGGTCCTCGTTGATGAATTTAAGGCATTAAAAAAGGCCGCCTGAGCGACCTATTTGATGTGTTTAAATTCCCATCGGAATGAGCTGTAAATATACTCTCCGCCATCATCCCTATCGGTAAGCTTGGCGGTAATTTCAAATTGGCTGCCAATTGGATAAACATTCACATTTGACAACTTTTTAGAACACTCAACAGCAAGTGAGGTGCTAGCCCATTGCCCTGGAATCGGCCTGATATGAACTTTACCCTTCCTGCCTGACGTACTGGCTGGGTAAAAGCTCTCCACAATCAACTTACGATACGGCTCTTCTGGTTTTGCCATAATTCCTCCGCAAAACCATTTTGTATCATGCCGCTTCTGCCAATTTCCACTGCTGACGCTCTTTCTTCAGCTTATCCGCCAGCCCTTTGTTGAAGATGCTGCCGTCGTCGTTGAGCAGCACCGGAATCTGGCTGCAATAACAATGAAATATATTGCCGTCCACCGCATACCAGTCGCGGACCTCTTGCGTAGTCCTGATCTTTCCATGCCAGAAAGCATGAGTCTGTCGTGTGGTGGGCTTCAGCGCCGATAAGTGAAGCAGCCCAGTATTCAGCCCCAGCCTATCAGCAGCCCAATCGGTCTCGTTCCATTGCGCCTGCCGCAGCGCTCCGACCTGCTCAGTCTGCGCGATGTTCTTGGCCTTAGCCATGGACACATCTAAGCGCTTGCTGACGATGCTGGCCGTCTCGCGCGGGTTAACGCCGCGACCGATAGATTCGGCAATGACGTTCGCCAGATCGGCGCGTGCAGTGTCGCTAATGCCTTTCCAGTCGCTGTAGGTGCTGATGTAGGCACTGGCGATCTGGTTCTGATAAGCCGGGCTGGACAGCAGCTGCATCAGCGTTGTCTGGCTGGCATACACAGGAGACTGCACAGACAGATTTGTGTAGGCATTCAACGTGCCGCGCTCATATTCTGCTGCGACGTACTCCAGCGCCCACAAGTTCTGACTGCCGCCATCAAGGAGCGCGTCATCAAGGATGGTTTGTACTATCTGGAGCAGGCTTGCCAGCTCTGCCGCGTTCATGTCATAGATGAACTTACCGGCATTAACCTGATACAGCGAAGGCTCTGCGCCTTCGTTATTGCACATCATCCATGACCTCTCACCGTTGGTTTCCCGCTGGCGGCCGGTCAATCGCAGGTCGAACAAATCCTTCAGGCGCCGTTTAATGTTCAGATACCGGTCTTCGATGTCGTTGAACATCCGGCTGACTTGCCGCGAGGATTGCGTAGGGTCAGCCTTGTTGCGTGGTACGATCGGCGTCCCGATTCTGGTTTGCGCTGTCATCATCATCTGTCAGCGGGTCCTTATCGGTTTGCTTTGCATCAGGGTTGGGGGTCTTGACGACTTTGCGAGGCTCAAGCTCACCCACTGCGCGGATTTCATTTTCATCCACCGCTGGAGTGCCGTATGCCTGCTGTGTATCTTTCGCCACCGTCGCCATTGCCTGCATGTTGGCAATCTTCTCTTTCTCACTCGGCGCGAGCAGATCAGACCATGCCAGAGATACTTCTCCGGATGATGGCTGGTCGATAACGCCAAGCGTCCAGAAGCGCTCCAGGATGATTTTGATTACAGAAGACATAAAGCCCCAGCGCCGACCATTACAACGCTTCGCCCAGTCCGTCTTATCCTCATCCGAGGCGAGGCGGCCTGTCTGTTGGCCGAACAGAATGGTGAACGGACACTGAATTGAAGCGGCAAATTCGTTGGCTGCCACAGTCCAGGTTGGTGACGGATCAGCTGCTGCAACAGAAAGAACCGATGGTGTACCGGCCTGCATGACAAGTGCCGCATCGGTACCACGGTTCATCTTCGCCACTTTGTCGTTAAGCGCTTCGCCAAGGTCTTTGTAACCGGCTTCCTTGGCCTGCTTATTGATGGCTTCCATGCTACTGGCTGCATCAAAGGCGATACCAAGCTGGCGGCTGGCGTTCTTCAGGAAGCCCTCAGCGCTACCGCCTGAGACTTTCTCAAGGTCGAGAAGTTTGTTGTAGCCTGCGCGCAGGAACGGCACGCCGGACAGCATGTTTTCATCCTCTGAGCCTTCACACAGGATGATGATACGCTCCGGATGAACGGTCACGCCGCGCACCGGCCCGTAAGTTCCATCATCGCCTACTGGTTGCTCGTTGAAGTTGTACGAAACAGGTTGTCCGTATGTTTCAGAGAGCGTGTCAGTATCGAAGCTGCCCGGCTTGACCTGCGATTCCCAGGCGGGGATTAGTTTAACGATGGCAGTATCTTTCAGCCTGGCGACGACCGTTCTGTCTACCGGCTGACTCCACTCTCTGCCGTCACGGAACTGGATGAGTAGTGCAGAGTAACGACCAACGAGATTTCGCCGATCGGCATCCTTGATTTTCGGCCAGTGCTTCTTCAGCAGCTTCGTTACCGCCTTTTCCCATTCCGTCGTCTGCTCGGCTTCCTTGCCTTCCTCGCCATCAATGATGGTCGGATTGTCCATCCAGCAGGATTCGAGAAGTTTGTGCACGGCGGCATAAGCTACGGCATTGCGCTCATAGGCTCGGTAGTAGCGGTCGAACTCAAGATTGTTTGGATAGCCGAACTCATCCCACAGCTTCGTGCGTTTGGTATTACCCGGCTGGCCTGCGTACAGCATGCGCTGCCGCCCGATAGCATCAGCAAGGGCATTAACGAGGAATGAAACCTCGCTTTGTTGTTCACTCACTGATGAGCTCCTTAGAAGAATACTGCGCCGACCTGCTTGTGGTTGTTCTTCGCTACTGCAAAGTAACGGAAGCCGTCAGCACCGTGTGATGTGAAGTCATGAAGCGGTTTATCTTTCCAGCACCCGCGCTTGTCGTCCCACTCCTTGCGGTAGCCTTCGAGGTGAGATATGCCCTCGGCACACTTCTCCTCATCAAAGACGCAGGACGGGAGAATTTCACGTACCGACTCAATGCCGGTATCGACACCAGTTTTAGGCACAACGTTGAAGGTCATCGAGTACACCTGACCGTCGATTTCATAGCCTTCCTGCGCGAGCTCTTTGCGCGATTTGGCATCAGCGCCGAATTCGCGGTTCTCAATGTCGTGCGGACCCCAGTGCTCGCCGTACTCATAACCGCGGTCTTTCAGCACCTTCATGTAGTGCCTCAGGCCTTCGCCAGAGTTTTCGTAGTAGTCAATGATATGGAACTCTTCACCAACTTCGCGAACGAACCAGATAGCTGTGGAGTCGCCCACGCCGATATCCCAGAACGTGTGCACCGGAAGGTGCGAGTTATCCGGAATTTGGCCGATCCGCTTGTTGGTGTACAGCCAGCGGAACTGTTTGGCGTAGTACGCGCCCTCTACCGACTGCTGGAACGCCTCGGCCGGAATGGTCGGGTATTCGCGCTTCATGTCGTCGCCGAGCGTCTTTTCTTTGGCGTAATACCAGGCCTTCTGCCGTTCGTTCACGACAACGCCATGCTTAGCTTCCATTTCAGCTAAGTAATCAACCAGGCGCTGCGGTAGTGGCTCTACCGGGTCGATGGCGTACTGCGGATTCTTCCACCAGGGGAAGAAAAAAACTTCCAGTCCAGCGCGGATAGCGGTTTGCCCTGAAGCAACGCCTTCTCTGCTGTCTGGCAGTAATCGAAGAAATACCCAGCTCGACCCTCTGCTGTGCTCTCGATAGTAGCGAAGCATCCGGTCGATACCGCCTCAAACGCACCAGTGACGATTTCACGGGCTTTGTCCGGATACTTGGCGCATATCTTTCCGAACTCTGAAACATGCAGATAACGCAGCGTACCGCCACGAAACGACGTGCTGACGTATAGCGATCCGCCCTTCTTAAAGACCAGCTCACCAGACGAATCATTGCTCGCCTGGTTGGCCGCCTTTATCTCTGCTGGCAACTTGTCGTATGCGTACTTCACCTTTTCGCGGAACAGGCGCTTTGCGTCATTCAGCGTATGGGCGATCAGCGCGCATTTAGCAGACTCGAACAGGGCTGCGTCGAGCTGGATGATGCACACTTCAGTTGTGAAACCGAGCTGGCGAGCTTTCAGAATGATGTTGCGGGTGTGGATCCCATCAAAGTATTCACGCTGCTCAGGCGTCATCCTGAAGCGCGTTGGCTTACCCTCTTTGTCGGTGATCCAGTAGAGATTGTTAAGCCGCCAGTCTTTGTCGGCCAGCAGCTTGAGGTGCTCAGGTTTCATTACGCCCCCCTGAGACAGTGAATCCATCAGGTTAGACAGGTCATCAACCGTCTTATTGCCTTCCTCGGTGTCGAGGTTATACGCCTTACGCTCAGCGTTTATCACTTTTATCTGAGCATCGACACCGGCAGTGATCGAGCGAGACATTGAGGCGTGATTGTCTTCCGTGATCTCTGCATCTTCGAGGAAGTCGCGGAGCTTATTGGTAATACCTCGCCATGCTGCCAACCCTTCACGGTGAGCCATGACTACAGCGGCAGCCTCATCGGAGGCCTGGTCAATAATCTGCTCATCAGTAACCACTGGTGACTGGTTACCGTCTTTGGTTACCGACTTGGTTACCTTAGCCTTGGTTGCCGCTCTGACCTTCTCTGTCAGGTCGCGCTGCCATCCTTCTTTGTTTGCTCGCTTCAGGATGGTGGCGTGGTTAACACCGTGCTTTTCACCGATGGCTCTTACTGACAACGAACCAGCCCGGTAAGCCGATTCGATGGCCTCCCAATCTGGTTTGGTCATACGTTACTCCGTTGTTTCTTCAGTTGGCTCATCAGGCGTTTCAGTTACCGGCTCAAAGAGGAAGTCCTCAATGCTGTCCGGGCTGAAGTAACGCCACTCGCCTTTATCGTTCGCCAGGGCGACAAACCCATTGATGATTTCTGGCTGACTACGCTTCATCAGACCGGTGAATGTTTCTTTGGATTTTTTGGTGATCGTGATTTTGTAGATGTCTGACATGATTACCTCTTTACCTTGTCGCGGCTGTTGTCCTGCTTCTCAGAAGTGCTTAGCCACTTACGGCTTACCCGTCAGCAAGATGTGATCACCATCCTTGCGGGGTTACACAGATCATTATCGAAGCCCCTCAGTGAAGAGCTTCTGTAATGAATCACAGCTTAACGATGTGCCCGGTCAGTTCTTCGAACTTGTCTCTGCCAACCGAATTAAGCAACGTGACAAAGCCACAAGCCAGGATGTAGAACAGCGAAGTAAACACCCATCCTGAGTAAGACAGCATGACGAAGATGGCCGCCATCGTCACAAGCCCGATGAATCTCTTGAACGCTCCCTTACGTTTGTAATAGTCCTTCAGAGGGATTAACAGCTTGGCACGCTCCATGGGATCACTCTCTTTCCCGGCCATAAGTACAGCCACAAGGAACAGAGGCGAGATGAAGCAGGCAAGAGCGATGATCGCCCAGTATGCCGCTACGACAATGCTCATCAATGAATGGTCACCCTGTAATGTCGCGTAGACCAGAAGGCAAAACAGCCCCCCAGACCAGCACGAATACAAAAGCAGTAGTCATCATCTTCTTCATAATTCACCTATAAGTTGCGAGCCTGTTCGCATAGATAAGCCGCCCCGAGAGATAACGATTTATCTCAGGCTCGCTTCCTATAGGCTCTCGGTTGGTAATGCGCTGCGATGCGCATAAAAAAAGCCCCGCGGATGCGAGGCTGTTATTTGAGGCACTGCTCTCTGATGTAGTCCTGCATGCCGCGAATCATCTTGTCAGCGGTTGCGATTCCGTCCCGGTGATCGAAATAATTCCGTCGAGCGTCTGGAGTAAGTTCGGGGGGATCCTGCATCATCCACGCCGGTGGCGGAGGTGGCTTTTGACACTCCAGGGCAGGTTGCGGCGATGCGCAGCCGTTTAACGCCAGAATCGACATCCCGACGCAAATCGTTAATGGTTTTTTTCGCATCGGACAATTCCTTCGTGTATTTGGCATCCAGCGCAGCCACATCTCGCTGGCGCACCTGCATATCTTTGATGGTGGCGTTAGCCGTGCTGAGATTCTTGGTTGCCTTATCACGCTGGTCTTTGTAGGTGATGGCGTTATCGCGGTAATGATTAACAGCCCAACCAAGCGACACGATGATGCAGACGACAACTGCAATGATGATTGCGGTTAACCTGCTCATTTCTGGCTCCAGGTGCAAACTTCATATTCAACATCGCGCCGGTTCATCAGACCTCTCCACTTCTTGCCACCGGCATACACCCAACGCTTAAGCTCAGAGCATGCTCCGGCGTAGTCTTTGGCGTTGAGTTTCTTCAGTAGAGTGGAATTGATCGTGGCGGTAGCGCCGACGTTGTAAGCAAAGCTGTAGATTGCTGCTCGCTGCGTTTCAGTGGTTGGCACTTTGATATGCGGATCAACCTGAGCGGCGATGCTTGTTAAATCTTTCCGGGTTAGGGCATCGCATTCTTTATCGGTATATCGCTTTCCGGGGATTGTGTCGGAACCGGTGTGACCGTCGCAGACAGTCAGTACCCCGACAACATCTCGATAGGCTACATACTCGCGCCCCTCAAGACCATCCTTTCCTGACAGCATCACGGTGGCAATTGCTATCGCTCCTCCACCGATACTGGCAGCGATTTTATTTCGCAAGGTGCTGTTCATCAGATTTCCTTCGGGGCTTTCTGTCCGAGATCGGCGAGGACTTTAGCTGTAGCCGATGGGTTGCTTGAGTCGGTCTTGTTCAGAATGTCCTGCAGTATCTTCGTGCGCTTCATTTGCTCACGTTTATTGAGCCTGTATGTCAGGACGCCGAGGATAATGCTGAATGCGACGCCAATAATGAAGCCCCAGTCCTGCAATGACAGGCTGGCAAAGAAAGCCGCAAGACCAGCGCTGCCGTATGTCGCGTTGCTGTATCTTTCGTCCATCTTCATAGTCTCTCTCCTCGCGGTAAATGCGGGAGCTGTGTGTTGTAGGGTCAGGCCCTCGGGCTGGATTTAACAACGAGGCATGTCGATGATGATTCCCGGGGCCTGAAATAAAAAACCCGCTCGCGGCGGGAATATGAGGGTGTGGCAATGTCAGCTCTGCGGCTGAAGATACCCTGGCTGGGTTTTTGGTGGGCCGTGAAGGATTCGAACCTGTCTACCCTTCCCTTATGAGGGGACCGCTCATACCAAATGAGCTTCCGGCCCAGAAAAGAAAAAGCCCAAGGCGTTAACCTCGGGCTTGAATTTTTTTGCTTAGGAACGATTGAACGGATTCCCAGCGTTAGAGATAAACCTAACCAGTTTTTCCGTAAATAGCAATAACATTTTTCTGCGAAATGTCACAATTAAGTAAATAATTACTCATCGCGTCACTTTTGAGAGAACAGAATCGGCAAAAGACTCCTGTTTGTGGCATTCACTTACCAGCGCTTCGAAAAGTGGCTGAAGCTGCTCGTATGCTGATGTTTTTTTTATATCCGTTACGGTTCTGATGCCTTCCAGAACTACCGAGAACTTTAATCTCGCATAACCACGCCCGCCGCAGCGAACGCAGCATTTCATCACTGGAACGCCCTGGAGATCACTTTCCTTCTTGTCCAGCACCTTGCCCTTCCCGTGGCAGCGACACGAATTGCTGATAACACCCTTTCCGTTACACGACTTGCATTTAACCTTGACCACTTCTCGTACTGAGTTCCATTTCTCCCAGTCACCCGGGCCAACGGCGCGTGACATTTTTGCCCATGATGGTGCTTTCCCCCACGGGAAGGTAACTTTATTAGTAAATACCTCTGCTTCAGTAAAACCTGTTCCATCGCAACAATCGCACCGACGAACGCTTGCTGCGCTGCGGGCATAATCCTGATATGCAAAAGCACACAAAATTTCGAGAACTCGCCGACGGATTTCTTCATTGAGTTCTGAAACTGATTTGAAGCGTCGGCAAAGTTCAACGGATGATTCATAAAGCGCCTCCATTGCCCGATCCGGGCTGCTGATGCCAATTTTTGCAAGGTACAAATCGAATCCAAACCCACACTTGGCGTTAACCAGTCCAAGCGCGGCCATAACATCAGTTCCGGTCAGGTTGTCGGTGGCAGTCGCCCTCGAGGAGTCACTGAACATCGGTGATTTTGGCGCGAAATATTTAGCGATTGATTCGAGATTCATGCGGCTTCTCCTGCTGGCTGTTTTGTTTTTTGCTGTTGCTGGCTGTGCTTTGCTACTGGCGGCAGGCTGGCGCGCTTAACGCTTTCTGCCTGGTAGCGTTCAACATCGGACCTGGTCATACATCTATCCCCCCACCGTTTCCACGCCGCCTTTGTTCTGGCTTTCGTCCTCATGGCGAACCGATGGGCCTTTATGGCTTTACTGGCTGAATAATTGGCATATACCCAAAGAATTCGGAATGCCGCGCATATCCCTACGGCGCCAAACAGAATGCAACTAATCAGACCAATAAACGCGAGGATATGAATTGTTAATTCAGACGGTGTCATGCTGCCTCCTGCTGTTTCAATGCGCGTAGGTCTGCCCTGGCTTTGGCACGTATGCCGTCCAGTTCTTCACGGGTGTATCGGTGGGTTTTGTTGTTGGACTCCAGCGCCTGCACTCTTTCTTCGCCGATCAATTCAACCAGCGCAGCGCGATAGGCTTCGATATTTCCTGACTTGTGAACGTTGCATGATGGACACTGGAGCCAGGTATTATCCTCTGTAAAGCGGAGCTGTGGCGCAGCTGATGTAGTACGGTAATGCCCGCAGTGCCACACCAGAGCCACCTTTGTTCCACAGGATATGCAGCCGTGACCAAGTGAAAGCAGATACTCCCTGCGCCAGTCGTTGTATGCGCGCTGGGTCATGTTGATCCAGTGACTGAGTGGTTTAAGCGCGGCTTTCCTCACCTTCAGATCACGGCGTTCCTGCTGAGCTTCCTGTTTACGCTTTCGCTCTGATTCGGCTTTCTTCCTGGCGAGAAGGCGCTGGCTGTACTCGTAACCATGATCAGGACAGCACCACCATACGTTGTCGTAGGTGGCAATGAATTTGGTCTTGCAGATTTTGCAGCTGCGGCGGGTTGGTTTACGCATGCTTCCTCCTTGCGGCCAGACGCAGCCATTTCTGATCCACCAGGCGGGATGTGTAATCTTTGAGAGTGGGTATTTCTGACGGGATCAGTTCCGGCTTACGCTTGCTGCGTGTCGGTACTTTGTAGATGCCGCCATTCATGACGCGATTGATGAGGTTAGCCATGCTGCTCACCCCACTGTTTCGCCCATTCGATTTCGAGGCGGGATTTCTCGCTGAACTTCACGCCATGCTGCGTGCCGAACCAGTAGATAGCCTCGATGACTTCTACCATCTGGCGGACGGTCATCTTGCTTGTACGTTGACCGAACATCACAACTCCGCCGTCCAGACCGGGTGCCATTCTCTGCTCTTGTTTTTTGGCCTTGGCGACCATTGCGGTAATCAGGTCTTTCCAGTCGTCAGAGTCGTACTTGTTGCCGAACCAGGTTACCTGGTCAGACAGGTCTTTCAGTAACGGCCACATCTTGCGGTTCTGATCCAGCGTGCGCGTCATCTCCTTGATGTCGAGAATCAGTGGTCGCCTAGCATCCACCGGCAACTGGCGAATGTAGTTGATAGCGTTCTGCTTGATTACGTCGTTGATGAGGTGGAATTGCTGCTTCATACGCCACCTCCGAGAGGTAACGCAGAATGCAGAAAATCGCAGGTGCATTTCTGCATCTGTGACAAGGTGAGGAATTCAGATTGTGGTCGCATTTAAGTCCCCTTAAATGCGCAGAAGTCATCGAAGTTGTTCAGGCTCCGATGACTTAATTATGGCTGGCTGATAACGAATAATCAAACGTTGCTTGACGTTTAGTTATGCGTCGAATTGACTGGGTGTCACGCCTCTGGCTTTGGTGCCGAAGCTATCATCGCAGCCCAGCAGAGTTTCGCCCGATGTGCTGCCTGCTGGCACCCACTCATAGCGTCGTATACTTCCCACTCCTTCTCTTCGCTGAAGCTCTCATCAGGCTCTGATTCAAAGCCATTAACGATCATGTCTTCAGTCGGCTCAACCGGCACCATAACCCAACCATCCGGAATCACCGGTGAGTTGCCAGACACGACGTCAGCGCGAACATAGAGAGTGTCGTCCTGATGTTGGCTATCGCTGCACCAGGTTAATTCACTGAATTCTCCGTTCTCCGGCCAGACTCCGGCAGTCTGAAGCCAGATATGCTCCGGTGCTTCCTTGCATGGCGTATTGACTGGAATATTTTCAGGAATATTTTGTTGTTGGTTTTGTTGTCGATTAGCAGCGCGCTCAGCCTTAAGCGACAGCGCAAGATACTGCTCCATCGACGTTTTAGCGCTGGCAATAATCTCGTCCAGCACATCATCAGTCAGGTCTTTATCTGGTATCATCTCAATACATCCTCCACGCTAATTAATCCCTTCCGGCTCAAATAGTCCATTGCATCGCTTTGTAACTTGCTATCAGGGCTGGCTTTTCTGAGTGAGTGGGCTAAACGCTTAACCCACATGACCAATTCGCCCACTCGTTTGGTATCCTCATTGATGAGGTTGCCATCGGCCCCCCTGAAGCATGGCGGCCTGATACCGATCCAGCTTCACGTATTCTTGTACTGCCCATCCCATAGCCTTACAATCCGAGGCCTCCGCCGCATCAGTAGAGTAAGAGGTCGAGCGCCCGCCAGGAACGGAAATTGAGTACAGGTCGGCCACTGGTTTAATAGTCATGATTTACCTCCCTGAAGCATGGCGGCGCGGACAGTTCTGGCGATGCGTTCACGTAGTTGCTGTGTGCCGTGATACTCGACAGCGATAACGCGCAGCTCATTTACCAGCTCACGAATCTGATGGTCTTTCATTGATACCGGAGCTGGCGGGGCGGTGAATAGCTTGTCACCAATTTTCAGTCCAAGCTCTTTCGGTGGGCGGTAATAGACCAGTGTCCATGCTCCGTTGATGAATGCCACCGGCTCGGCACATTTCTCCGCTTCGAGCGATGCCAGTGCAGAAGCCTCACCGCATTGTACGTGGTCAGTTTCGGTAATTTGCTGTAACTGCTCTTTGGTGAATTCTTTGGTAATAGTGCTCATGCTGTCGCTCCTTCTTGATACCGCTCAAACCAGAACACAACCGGATCGGGCTTCATCTCAACCAGCCCCATACGCACCAGAGCCTTTCCCTTACCTGACCGCAGAAACTCCCGACGACCGTCGTCAATAATTCGGCGGTAATCATCCAGGCTGCTACAGTGCTTATGCAAGTTGCATGGGTGGCAGGCCGGTACCAGGTTGGTAATGTCATCGCGCTCCTGGTGAAGCATCTGCCCATTGAAACGAATGACCGGCTTAACGTGGTCGGCGTGCCATTTGTCGCCAAGCTCGCACCCGCAATAAGCACACCGGCCGCCGAACTTCATGCGCAACTCTGCGCGCTGCTTTTTGGAAATAGTGCTCATGGGTTAGTCCTCACACGCAGAGGGTCATAAACTTTGGAAACGCCTTTTGAGTGAGGCTCAACTTTATAGAGCTCATCGCCGGCTGGATGGTTATGGCACTCCTGCATGAACATGCGCAGTGATGATGCGGAAAGAATAAGCACCTCTCCAGCATGCAACCTCTCTCTAAGTTCCGTTATTGTTGGCATGCTCACTCTCCTTTACCGGCTGCGGCTGCCGACTCTTCGTATGCGCGCTTGGATGCATTCAGAATGGCTGCCAGTGGTGTGTAAGCGCCTCCGCCTTTGATTGTGTTGTGAATGCCAGCCATTGCCTCGCGAAGATTGCCATGGCTTGCCTCCAGCTCAGCAATCCGCTTCTCTGCGGCTTCCAGCTCATCCAGCAGCGCCAGCACAACCTCTGGGGTTATAGCATCATTGAATTCGTCGCGGTCATAACCCCAACTATCGGATGCTGCTCTCTCCGCCATTTCACGTAGCGCCTGTTTGTTGATGTTGCTCATTGGGCGACCTCCTGTGAGTCGAGAGGAATCTTGTTAGCGGAGAGAGACTCAAGTTGAGCATGTAGCCTGACGCACTCGCCGTTCCGTTGTTCAATAACAGCAGTAAGCTCCTCAATTGTTCGGCGAGCTTTCAAAAGTTCTCGTAATGCGTTAGCAATGTCAGCGCTTTCCTGTGCAAACTCATAGTCACCTATCCCTAACGCCTCTTGTTTCGCTCCGTCAAAATCTTGAAGACGGAAAAGTAACTGCCCCTCTGTTAAGTTCATTTTTCCACCTTCTTGTTTAAAGCTTCTGTCAGAAAATCAACGCCTTTCTGATAAATGCTGATTAGTTCTATGTCGTCCTCTGTTTTCTCTTTCCATGCACGCATTGAAGAAAGCCCTTCTTTAAGGCGAGGCAAAAGACATTGGCACAGATACGCTCTTCGTCCTTCGATGCACTCCCGAGAGGCGTCGTTAATGTAAAAATTTATCAGCCGCGCAGCGGCGCATTCTGATGCGGGAATCATGAATGCACTCCTTTGCGAAGCTGGGCGGCGAACTTAGTGGCGCGTCGTCCGATTGCTTTCATCAGTCCATTGCCCTGCTCAGACTCACCAACATCATGAGCGAACATATCCACACCCTGCGCCCGCACTTCAGCCAGGAAAGCGGCGGTAGCCGGGGTTTCTGGCATAGCACCATCTGTAGCGCAGATATACGCGTCTGATATTTCATGCTGCTCACCGTCAAACACGTAGCAACTCTGCGTGATGTATTTATTCAGCCCCGCATTCTCCGCAGCCAACGCCAGGCACTTCGCTTCCAGTTCTTCGTATGTTGGTTTCATGCCCCTACCCTCCCGTAAACCATCATCAGGCGCTGATGCGCTTCGCTTTTCATGAACTCCGCCACCACTCCGTTTTTATCCGGGTTGTAGGGCATGAACATCTTCGGTTCGTCTTTGTCTGCCGGCGCCTTAGCGATGCCTTTGGCTTGCTGGCCAACAGCATTTGCCTCGACTGCTCGACGGGAAATCACTTCCCTGCCGCCGTGTTCTAACCAGGTCTGATGGTCGGATTCGCTGGCGAATACACCGATGCCGGATACGCTACGCAGCATGCCAAGTCTTCTCAGCGCTTTTGCTTCCTCGTAGTAACGGGATCGACCGATACTCAAATCGCGGATCATGTCTGCTACGCTGACTGGCTGATTGGCTTTCACATAGCTGACGATGCGTTGTTTTATGCTGTCCATCATGCTGCCCCTTTTGAACGGTAAGAGTCCCAGGTGAATGACAGAGTGCACCCGCCACCGTCGCTCATGCGGTCAATGACGCGCTCCCCGATAAATGCAGCCAGTTCTTCTTTGGTCTGGTTGCTTATCAGAATGGTTGGTTTCATTCTCTCGTAGCGAGTATTGATGATTTCGAACATGATTAATTTCTCAGCCTCGCTGCCGAATTGCACACCGACCTCATCGATGATCAGCAGATCAGCGCGGGTGAAATGCGCAATCACATCGTCTTCACAACGGGTTGCTGTTTTCGACCAGGTTGATTTGAAATCACGGGCAATTTTCAGCGCCGTTGTGAAAATAACTGTGCTCTGATACTGCTCAATGACGTGACGGGCGATCGCCAATGCAAGATGGTTTTTCCCGGTTCCAGGTTTACCGCACATCACTAGCCCACCGCCCTGCTTCAGCCGATCAGGCCATTTTGCGGCGTACGCCTGGCAGACACGCAGAGCTTTCTCTGAGTCCTTCCCAACAGGCAGGTAGTTATCCAGCGTGCATGACACAAATCGTTCAGGTATTTCCAACTTACGCAGCAGCAGATCAACGTTTTGCTGGCGGGTGCGCTCATCCCATCGAATTTTCTCTTCTCTCAGAAATTCAAGCTCATCGCGCAAGCACCCAGGGCAGCGAGTCGGCATGGAAGGAATCTTAATTTTCCCAACCATAGACTGCCGTTTACGCTGTTCGTATTGACCATGTTTTTCGCAGTTCACCATCTCCAGAAATACCTCGCTATGTTCGATATCTGCAGGCGGCTTACTAAGTTCGGCCAGGTGTTTTTCAATCAGTGCAATTTTTTCTTCCAGTTCCATGATCAATCCCTCGCCCATGATGGAATTTCTGTCTGACCGTAGTCTTTGCCAGCGAAGTTTTCCGATACTCGAGGCGGAACACGAGGAGGCTGTTTAGCACCCTTCGGCTCAAACAACCCCTGCCAGCCATTAGCAATGCTCTGGTTGATGATTTCTTCAGGTTGGTATCCGCTGCACTTGCAACGCTCAAGCAGGTTGATGGCTTGGGTTACCGTCTGCTGAGACTTAATCGGTTTCTTCAGGTCGCGACGATAATCGACCCATGACTTCCAGACTGAAACTGACAGCCATTCAGGAAGGTCAACACCAGCCGGATCGAACGAAGCTGGTTTGGGGGATTTAGGGGGGTTTATTAATATTGTCTTTATTGTCTTTTGTATGTTTGTCTTTTGTGTTTACCTTATTTGGGTAAGTGTCGTTACCTGATTCGGGTAAACATTCCTTACCTGATTCAGGTGAATTTACCTCTTTCAGGTAACGTTTATTTTCATTACCGGTTTTAGGTAATTTCACCCATTCACTAACCGTTTTGTTAATGCCGACAGAACGCCCGATTTGGGTAAATACTCCACGCTTCACTAACGAGCTTTTAGCAGCAGAGCATTTGTGCGGAAGAATGCCGGTAAGGGCAGATAACTGATCGTTACTTACCCAGTCAGCTTTTTTTGTTGAAACCGTATGTTTTACGCATTACAGCCATGAAGACCAGCAACTGATGCTGAGACAATCCAGCCAGCATGACAGCCTCCAGAAGTTCATTGGCAATACGCGTATAGCCATCATCAAGATCTGCCACGCGCGGCTCCACGACCTGCAAATCAGGCCTGATTGGTGAGATATTGTTAATTGCTAAGTTCATCTGCAGCCTCCCCGCCTTTCTTGAAGATAATTTCGACACAAAGCAGAATGCAGTTATCGCAGATAGCAACGCCTGGACCGGCAACTATGGTTTTCACGTCGCTATCAATATTGCTTCTGTCGCAGAAAGAGCATTTATGAGTTGCGTGCTGATTTGCCTTTTCGTTTATTGCTGGCATACTTACTCCCGTTACTTGGCGTAACACAGTGTGATAAGGGCCTTTGAAGTGACCGCTTCAAGGGCTTTTTCTTTTCTGCTGCCTCTCACATGACCCCCCAACATCGATGTGACCATCGTCATCAGTGGGCCTACCTGCTCCGGCATGAGGCGGAACAGCGACGCTATACCCTCGCTTACCTCTTTCAGCTTCTGATGCTCTGGTGCGTCCAGCAGAACGGCCTGTTTAGCCTCAGCACACTCTTTCATCGCAGAGGCTATCAGCGACATCGTGTCGTTCTGCGGCGCCAGGCGGTTGCGGTACTCCAGAGGCAGAACGGCCATGATTGCGGGCGTCAGCTGGCGCACGTTCTCGCGGTACTGTTCAGAGTCGAAACGGTTATCCAGAAAGCGGAACAGCTTCTGGCGGGCTCGGCTAATGTCTTCCGGGAAGCTGATGACGGTCCCGCCCTGTTCCCGGTATTCGTTGATGATCAGCGCCGAGACCACGTCCTGATTGTCCAGCGCCGACGACCATGCCCGGACCGCATCGCGGATCTTTTCGTGGTCTGGCGCCGCTTTAGCTTGAGCGCGGTTTATCATCGCTCCCGGGTGTATTCCGGTATTGTGTTGATACGCAAGTGAATGCATTGCTTTCCCTTTCGTGGTTAGGGCCGCCGGTCAGGCGGCGTTACTGTTGATTGGTGGAAAAACGTCATCAACGCTTACTGAAGCGCCATGCTTATTCAGAGCTGCAACAATCGCCCGGCACTGCTCAAGGCTTAAGCTGCGTTTATTTTTTTCGTAATGGCAAACCGCACCTGTAGTCAGATTCAGCTCTTCAGCCATCTGGCGCTGAGTCAAACCTATGTTTCTGCGGATTTTTCGAATGTTGTTCATGTCGGGTCTCCTTTAAACAATTTAAATATACGTTTTGTATTCTTTGTTCGCAAGTAAAATATACGAATTGTGGCTCGCGCAAATATATACAACTTGTATCATTCAGGTATGACTATGAAATGGTACGACTTAGCTAAGACCCTGATGAAAAGTCAGGGCATCAATCAGGAACAGCTGGCGGAGCACCTCGGTATTACTAAAGGTGCGGTAAGTCATTGGCTGAACGCCAGGCGTGAGCCAAGCCTTTCCGAAATTGCAAAAATATTGCAGTTCCTTGGCAAAAAGAACTTTTCCGTGGGGGCTGGCGGCATGATCATTGACGATACGCTTAAGGGTGATGTGGAGTACGCTGGCCCCTACAATCCTGGAAACAAGTATCCAGTAATCAGCAGTGTCCAGGCTGGTTCATGGTGCGAAGCGGTTGAGCCATACACCCTAAAAGATATAGATCTGTGGCTTGAGTCGAACGCTCACATCCAAGGTGATGCGTTCTGGTTGCTCGTTGAGGGTGAGTCAATGACAGCCCCTACGGGCTTGAGCATACCTGAAGGAACCTATGTACTTTTCGACACTGGAAGAGACGCTGTCAATGGTAGCCTAGTTATTGCCAAGCTATCAGAATCGAACGAAGCAACTTTCAAAAAGTTAGTCATCGACGGCGGGCAAAAGTATCTCAAAGGTTTAAATCCTCAGTGGCCACTGGTACCTATCAACGGGAATTGCAAGATAATTGGCGTAGCTGTGGAAACAAAGCTAAGACTTATTTGAACAGAAACAGTAAGGATGCTTATGAAAAACTCAATTTTGTTATCGCTACTGCTTTGCTCAACATCTCTATATGCCCAAGACATGGTCTTGGTTGATCAAGCAAAAACCGCCATTATCGATAACCTCAAGACCCGAGAAGCAACAAACAAGTGCGCAGAGTTTATGGGGGGTAGCTGCAACTGATCAATCAAAGCAACCTTTTGCCTTAGCTACCTGTGATAACACCTTTGTAGTTGCAAACGGCCTCACCTTTAGTGACGTAAAAGTTGTTGAATCAGAAAGTGGAAAAGCAGTCTGTGGAGTAGTTTCTGGGAAAACATACCTCAGCAAAATTGGCGCAAGGTTCGTATATGTTGAAAAAAACAACGCTGTGACAATCAAACCTTCTAAGCAGCCGGTAATGACAAGCTCTGCGGCTGGAGAATTCGGGCGCAACCAAGTAAAAATTGAAAATAAACAATATGATCTGGTATCTACCGCTCATTGCCAGTCTCCTGCAAACTAAACACACCGCTATTCACTACTTCTTCCTCCACGCCACCACTTTCTGACGGTGGCGCAATGCCGCCCTTCACTTCCCATTTCCGGCCCAACTTAACCTCCACCTCCTAAATACGAAAGTGCAAGATGAATCTTCGCTCCTCCATTTTTGCTTCATAGCACCAAAGCGCGAAAATAAATCACCGTAGAATACAATTTGTTATCACAAATTCTCTCTATAAATATACATTTCGTATTGCATGATAAGAATACGTTTTGTATATTCAATCCATCGAAACGAAACATCGACAGCTGGGCGAAGTTAGCCAGCGGCGGACAGCAAGTCGCCTGCTTTTTAACAACATGCAGATTTACAGCGTCAATGACCTGTTAAGACCCCTACACGTAAACGTGCAGTATCACCGGGTGCGATCCGGTCGGTGAGAGAGTATCCCCGCGCGAGAGCGAGAACGGCGTGAGAACGGGCAACACTGGCAGAGAGTTGGCGCTGACCAATACAGGGAATGTTTTGGGGTGTGGTGAAGGCTGCTATTAGCACGCGGCAAACGCTCTACCTGTGCGACAGGCACTACACCACCAAAGCATTTCTCCCGCATCAGCGGGTAACGACAGAGGGTAAGGCGATGGCGAACGTTAAAAAATACACAGTCGACTATGACTGGAAGGCGGAGCTAACGGTTGAAATAGACCACGACGTAATGACCGATGAAAAGCTGCATGAGATTAATAACTTTTGGTCGAACGCTGATTACCGACTGGAGAGACAGGGATCAGTTTTGAATGCGGTGCTGGTCATGTTGGCAAAAGAGGCTCTGCTCATTGCACTGAGTCAAAACTACAACACTTACGGCGTGGTGAGTGAATTCGACTGGTCAAATGGTGAGGGGGGTTGAAGGTTGGCCGCCAATGGACGGCAGCGAGGGCATAAAGATAACCCATGTAGACGTTTCTGGAATACTCGATTCAGATGACATCACCATCAAGGCCGCCTAATCAGCGGCTTTTTTCATACCTCACCGTTCTCGATGAGTGCGGTTAGTTATGACAACCGGCGGCCATCCACCGCCAAATTGTTTGAATGTGCGCTTGCGCAGAAGTCTTGTATTAACCGTTCCGTTCGCCGCGATAAGGCCAAGAGGATTTATGAGTAGAGAAAATAATGGAGGCCCTGCTTTCCCTAATCAGGGTTATGAAGGCTTGACAATTCGAGACTACTTCGCGGCTAAGGCTATGGCATCCATTGTGCGTAGATGGGACGGGCATTCGTTTGGTGGAGGCCCGGGATCACCACAATACAAAGAATTAACCGAAGATGCGTATTACATTGCCGACGCAATGCTCCGCGCCAGGGAGGCATCATGACAGTCACCCACAACGGCAAGCAGTACACAGCCAAAAAGCTCAACGATAACGAGTGGCAGCTGACGTCGGTATCGGCACCTCGTGAAAAGCTGGTACTTAACCGCTGGCAGATGCATATCGCTGGCCTCCTGGAACAGGTTGAGGTGAAGGTATGATGCACCACTACGGCACCACCCCTCTCATTCGCCAGTGCGTCACGCCCGGCATGATGGCAATGCATGAAGGCCGCACCTATCGCGTCTCAGCAGTCATTCAGGAGCGCAAATGGGTATACCTGCACACCGATGCAGAAATCATCCGCATTAGTAACTGCGTGATTGACGTCCTCCTGGACGGTCACGGTAATCCTATCCAGCACTAACCACCCTATTCAACCGATCGGCCTGGCTAAAAGCGGGCGGGATCTGCACATCCAAATTTCAGGAGAAACCATGAGCGAAGTAACGGATTTAGTCGTCATTGAGAAACAGAACGCAATGGCGGTATTCACCACCAAAGAGCAGCTCGACCCGATTATTGAGGCGATCGAGAAAGAAGCTCGCAGCCTGGTACCGGATGTGTCGACCCGCAAAGGCCGCGACGCTATCGCATCCATGGCGCACAAGGTAGCGCGCTCAAAAACTTACATCGACAACGCCGGCAAGGATCTGGTTGCTGAGCTTAAAGCCCTGCCGAAGCAGATCGACGAAAGCCGCCGCATTGTGCGTGAGCGCCTGGACGCGCTGAAAGATGAAGTGCGCCGTCCCCTAACCGAGTGGGAAGCCGAACAGGAGCGCATTAAGGCTGAAGAAGCCATGAACGCGATGCACTCCGAAGCGCTGGAAATGAACGAAGAGTTCGACCGCCAGCGTGCCGCACAGATCGAAGCAGACCACGAAATGGCTCTGCTGATGAATGACAAGTTTGACCGTGACCGCGAAGAGCAGCGCCGCCAGGCGGAACAGGCTCAGCGTGAACGTGACGAGAAGCTCCAACGAGAAGCCGCTGAAAAAGCCACTCGTGATGCTGAAGAAAAAGCCAACCGTGAACGCCAGCAGCACCAGGATGCACTTAGTGAGATCAGCGGTATTCAGCAGCAGGTGATCATCGCGCAGTCGGGGCGGTTAGGCGTTCGCCAGGGCGGGACAATCCAGTGCATTAAAGAAACGCTGGCTGAAACTGAGGCGTGGCCTATTGATGGGCGCTTTGGCTCATTGATGGGTGCAGCTGAAAATGCCAAGCAGCAAGCCATTGTGCAGATCAAACAACTCCTGATTAACGCTGAGACTATTCAAAAGCAGCAAGAAGAAAATGACCGCATTCTTCGCGAGGCTGAAGCAAAAGAAAAAAATCGCCTGGCCGAAGAGAAGCGCATCGCCGATGAACAGGCAAAGCGTGAAGCTGACGTAAAGCACCGCAAGACGGTCGGCACTAACATCGTTAACGCTCTCACCAGTCACACCAGTTTAACCCGCGAACAGGCTATCGAAGTGCTAACAGCTCTGAAAGATGACCTGATCCCATACGCAAAAATTCACTACTGAGGTGAACAATGATCCCCGTTGATTTAGCAAGAACACCGGAACTCAGCCGGATAAAACGTAAGTATCACGTTGTTGAAGCTCTGTACTGGCGCAAGGCCGCCAACAAAAGCATGAAGCGTCATTGTCTGCGTATGGCTCGTGATGAACGCATCAATCAATGTGACTTTCTCGGCGAGAATCTGCCGTTCTGAGGCGAAGCATGGAACAGAAAAAAGTGTATGCCGCAATCAGCGGCGTAGCCTCTGCGCTTGCAGAGCAAGGTATCAGAAAAGAGAAAAAACAAGGCAGCCAGGTTAACTATGCGTTTCGTGGAATCGACGATATCTACAACGCACTGGCTCCTGAGTTGGTCAAGAATAAGCTTTTGATTCTTCCTCGATATACCGAACGCACATGTGTAGAGCGAACCAGTAAAAGCGGTGGCGCTCTGTTTTATATCACGGTTCGTGGCGATTTCGATTTCGTTAGCACTGAAGATGGCAGCATTCACACTGTCACGACCTACGGCGAAGCGATGGACAGCGGCGATAAGGCAACCAACAAGGCCATGTCGATCGCCTACAAATACGCAGCGTTTCAGGCGTTCTGCATCCCTACCGAAGAAACTGCGATTGATGCTGATGCAGAAGTTCATCACTTAAAACCAGCTGATGCAGACCAGATTCTGGCTGAATTTACGCAGTACGCCGGAGCTGAGAACGACAGCAAGAAACTTCAGGAACAGTACGCATCAACATGGCAACGCCTTAACGGATGGCCTGATCACCAGGCCAAATGCAAAGACGTAACCGGAATTCGAATCAGAGAACTAAAACAGGCGGCATAACCGCCTCACCTATCTAACAACGGGCGGCATCGCCGTTATCGATATGACTCCTGAAACTATCCTCAGCATTCTGCGCAAGGACGCGCGGAACAATATCACTGCGTTCCACAGATGGAAAACTTCAGCAGGCGCACTAAGCCACTCAGAGGGAATCACTCTCAATTACCACGAGCCATATTACGAGGGATGGGCCCCTAACTTAGTGATGCAACAAACATTCATCTCAGGTCCGGCACTGAAAAAAATACAACAACACCTGATCGCTGAGGAGTGGGGAAACGGAACTATCGGCGGCTGCGTGTATCGTCTTAAGGAGAACCAATGAGCGAACTTTGGCAACCCTTTGAAAACCTGTTCCTGCATGAGGTTGGGACAAAGATGTCCCGCTCAGAAATAGCAGAAAAGCTTGAGCGCTCCGAACCTGCAATCACTCGCCAGGCATCACGTATCGGCGCACCACTTATCAGCAGGATGACGGGCAGGCGCTGGACCAAAGCCGAATTATTCCTTCTCAGTCGCTTTACTCCAGAAGAAGTCGCCGCAGCAACCGGGCGTTCCATCTACTCCATACGCAGCAAATTACAGTCTCTGACCAGAGCGTCAGGAGGAAAAGTCATGCCTGAATGGACAGCAGAAGAAGTTGTATACCTGTGGCGCCACACAAACGCAGAAGTCGCTGAGATGACCGGTCGCAGTATCGAAGAGGTCGGAGATAAGCGTCTGGCTGTGAATATTGAGCGTAATGGCTGGGATGTTAACGATCCGGAGCGTGCATCATGAGATACGGAAGCGTGTGCAGCGGCATCGAAGCTGCCAGTAAAGCGTGGGAACCTCTCGGCTGGAAACCTGCCTGGTTCTCTGAAATCGAACCCTTCCCCCTCAGCAGTCCTCGCCCATCACTGGCCGGAAGTAACCAACCTCGGAGATATGACCAAAATAGCCGATGCAGTGCGCGCTGGTGAAGTTGAAGCGCCTGATGTTCTGGTTGGAGGTACACCTTGCCAGGCATTCAGTATCGCCGGCTTACGTGAAGGCCTGTCTGACGACCGCGGGCAATTAACTCTTTCTTACGTGGAATTAGCCAATGCAATCGACACAAAGCGCCGCGAACGCGGTGAACCAGAATCAATCATCGTCTGGGAAAACGTCCCCGGCGTGCTCAGCAGCAAAGACAATGCCTTCGGGTGCTTTCTGGCAGGACTTGCCGGAGAAAGCAGTGAGTTGCAGCCAGCAGGGGGGAAAATGGACGCACGCAGGTTGTGTGTCTGGACCAGAAAGGTTTATTGCCTGGCGCGTCCTTGATGCTCAATTTTTCGGAGTGGCCCAACGACGCCGCCGTGTGTTCGTTGTCGCAAGTGCTCGAAAAGGATTCGATCCCGCAGCGGTACTTTTTGAGCTCGACAGCGTGCGCCGGGATTCTGCGCCGCGCCGAGAATCGCAACCGGAAATTGCCAGAGATGCTGGAGAGCGCACTAAAGTCGGTAGTCACTGGGATAACCCAGCAAACCCTCACCCAACCCTAAATCAGTCCAACAATATTGGCGGAATCGGCGCCAGTAATCAGGAATTGTTCAGCCAGCGCGGTTCCGGGCTCGTATCAGATTCTTACTCTGATGTTTCCCGAACTCTTCTTGCAAAAGAAAACGACAGCACTGCCGAGGATTTGGAAAATTATGTCGTTCATGGAACTCAAGATCCAGACATTAACCGAGAACTTGCGCACACACTCGGGCGCAACAACGGGCAAGAAAACGCCTGCATTGCATTTAGCTACAAAGATAATGGAGCTGATGTGACGTCAGATCTGTCACCAACGATTCGCGCAGGCAACCACGATAAAAGCCATGCTAACAGCGGCCAACCCCCCTGCCATCTGCATCCAACATGCTTCTATCGGTCGTCACGATGCAGCTGGCCCTCAGGGCAAAGGTTATCAGGAAGATGTGGCTTTCACTCAGGATTCTCGCTCATCCGCTGACGTCGTTCAGTACGGAATGCAGGTTCGCCGCCTAACACCGATTGAGTGCGAGCGCCTTCAGGGCTTTCCTGATAATCACACTCTGATCGGCTGGCGCGGGAAGGATGCTGATGAATGCCCGGACGGGCCACGCTATAAAGCCATCGGAAATAGCATGGCAGTTCCGGTCATGCGCTGGATTGGTGAGCGCATCGCCGCAGCGCTGCCAGCGGAGAAGTTGAATGGTGATTATGGCGGAAGTAAAACACCGCTCGACCAGCGTGACCTCTGGCGCACTCCACCAGCTATCTTCGCTTCCCTTGATGCTGAGTTTTGCTTCCAACTGGATGCCGCCGCCGCGCAGCATAACGCGCTGTGCCGGAAGTTCATCACCGCCGAGCAGAATACGCTGGAGACTCCCTGGGCTGATTACCTGAATGTGCCCGGCTACGTCTGGCTGAACCCACCTTACAGCGACATCATGCCGTTCGTTAAGAAGGCCTCCGCCGAGAGCTCCAATCAGATCGGCACGGTCATGCTGGTACCGGCTGACACTTCGGTTGGCTGGTTTAAGGAGGCTATCCAGACCGCCAGCGAAGTTCGCTTTATCACCGCCGGGCGGCTGGCATTTATCAACCCGGTCACCGGTAAGCCGGTCAGCGGCAACAACAAAGGGTCGATGCTCATCATATGGCGACCGTACCCGCGTACACACTGCCACTTCGCAACTGTGGAGCGGGACGAGATGATGGCTTTCGGGGCGAAACTTCTCGCCCGCAGGGAGGCCGCATGACGCCAGAAACAGACAACGCTATCCGCGCCGCGTGCCGCCGCTGCACCGAGGAAATCCAGCAGGCTATGCGCATAAAGCCAAAGCCGAACTGGAACGAAACGGTAACCCCCATCATCAACAAGCATCACAAGAAAATTGAAGCTCTGGGAGTCAGCCTCCTGGAGTTCGTCGTATACACAGGTCGGCTTAATCGCCGCTTCGGAGTGGAATCGTGAGTTATTCAACAGTTATAAAAGTTTGGCCTGGCGAGAAGTCTGAAGAAGATGAAGAGCTCCGCAATGGCTGGGGAAGTGGCCCTGTCATCTGGAATGACATGGCAATGAAATATCTTGGTCTTCCGGCCCATCAGTACATGATGAAAATAGACAGCCTTTGGCCCTTGGCTAACCGCCTTGATATTCCCTATCACCATCGCGCTGTCCTCGCTATGACATACGACCGCATGTATGTGAAGCAGGAACATTACGCGCTGGCAGCAGATTGCATCCGCAAATACCTAACTGACTTCCCGGCTGATGATAAATATGTAAACCACTGGCCCCGCATTGCTGAAATTTTTGAAAGCTCACCTGAATGCCCGGCTATTGGTTTATGGCTCACTTCGGTATGCGAAAACCCATTTCTTGGTGAGTGGGATGAAGAAACCGAATATTACAAACAGCCTGATTGGTCTCGTTACTGGAGCCTTTTTGATGACCTTGACGCAAGCGAAAGTGGTGACGCATGAAGGCACTAATCACCAGGGAGCTTAAGGCTCCCTTTTTTATTGCTGGCGTTCACTTTCAACCGTATTAACCGACAGTTCCGGGAGCAGTGACCATGGCCGATATCATCGATACCGCAGCAGAGATTGAAGAGCTTCAGCGTAACGCTGCCCTTTCCGCTCACCGAGTGAACCGTAACGACGTATCAGCTGAGCGTTGTGAAGAATGCGACGAACCGATTCCCGAGCCGCGGCGTGCTGCCGTTCCCGGTTGCAAGACGTGCGCGGATTGCCAATCTGTTATCGAACTGAAGAATAAACAGAGGGGGGATGTGATGCAGCAGTCAATTTTAGACATGTGCTGCGGGTCGCGCATGTTCTGGTTCGACAAGCAGGACGAGCGCGCGGTGTTCAGCGATATCCGCGCCGAACAGCATGAACTTTGTGACGGCCGCCAACTGGTAATTAGTCCGGACCTTATTGCTGATTTCCGCGCCCTCCCCTTTGCCGATAACACTTTCCCTGTCGTCGTGCTCGATCCGCCGCACCTCGAGCGTGTCGGTGATAACGCATGGATGGGGAAAAAGTATGGTCGGCTTAACAAAGATACATGGCGCGATGATCTGCGTGCCGGCTTCGCAGAAGCATTTCGTGTGTTGTGGCCACACGGTGTGCTCATCTTCAAATGGAACGAAACGCAGATCCCGGTAAGCAATATCCTCGCGCTTACCGACGAGAAGCCGGTCATCTGGCAGCGCACCGGCAAGTCAGACAAAACCCACTGGGTGATTTTCGTCAAAGGTGGCCCAAATGTTCAGGATAATCCAGCCTAATACCTAGTACGCCGATCCCCACGGCGCGCCCTGCAAAATCCTCCGCGCTACCCACGAAGTCATCCACTACATCCGCAACGGCCGCACCTGCATTGCCAGCATGGGCCGCTTTCAACACGAATTTGAACCGCTGACTAAAGCACAGGCTGAGCGGATCGCAGAAGAAATCGAAACAGCAGAACACCTGAAGAAGCTGCGCGCCCAGCGTGCGGCATGAGGAGAGAGCGTGAAACCTTACGAATCGAAGAAATCACAGTTCACCAGAAACCTGATCCGGCGGCGCCACGCTGAATGGTCAGAAAAGACCTTCGGTAATGTCGGCCCTATCGGACCGCTGAAACACCTTTCGAAAGAAGCGCCGGAAGCTGCCGCCGATCCCGGCGACCTCAGCGAATGGGCTGATATTCAATTCCTGCTATGGGACGCACAGCGGCGCGCCGGCATCACCGATGAGCAAATCACCGCGGCGCTGGAAGAAAAGCTGAAGGTGAATATGGCGCGCCAGTGGCCGGAACCGAAAGACGGGGAGCCGCGCCTCCACATCAAACCATGACGCAACTGATAGCCAGTTATGAGCTGGCTATTGGGTGCGAAAGCACTGCAACGTTATCCCTTTTGCCCGGCCCCGCGCCGGGTTCTTTTTTTCCTGGAGACACCCATGAGCGAAATGACCTTAATCGTGCCCAACGACTGGGTAACCGAAGAAAAGCTCGTCGAGATTACCGGCCTTCGCCCGGGCACTATCGAGCGGGCCCGCAAAAAATGCTGGATGGTAGGCCGGGAATACCTTCACGTCTCACCGGACGGTGTGCCGAAGAAAAACAGCGAATGCATGTACAACCGTAAGGCTGTCGACCAGTGGGTTGAGAGCATGTCAAAGAAACAGCCGGGTGCGCGCCAATGAAGATCCGTTTATGCTTAGCGGGCTCTTGGACGTCAGGAGGGAATAATGGCTAAGTCAGCATACCCAACAGGCGTGGAGAATCATGGCGGTACGCTCCGCATATGGTTCATCTATAAAGGCAGCCGGGTGCGTGAAAGCCTCGGCGTGCCGGATACACCAAAAAACAGAAAAGTAGCTGGCGAGCTGCGAGCGTCGGTGTGCTTCGCGATAAAGACAGGCAACTTCAACTATGCCGCCCAGTTCCCTGACTCGCCGAACCTGATAAGGTTTGGGGTGGAGAGCAAGGAGATCACAGTACTCGAACTGGCGAACAAATGGCTTGAATTGAAGCGCATGGAGATCAGCACCAATGCGATGTCGCGCTATTCATCAATAGCACGCAACATGGTGCCGAGAATTGGCGGTGATAAGTTGGTATCTGCGGTGACACAGGAAGACCTGCTTTTTATCAGGAAGGAGTTGCTAACCGGTTATCACGTATTGAAGACAGGACAGAAAACACCAGTAAAAGGCCGGTCTGTCAGAACTGTCAACAATTACATGAGAACCATGTCAGGCATGTTTAACTTCGCAGCGGACAGTGGTTATGTGAAGGCGAATCCGTTTAACGGTATTTCCATGCTTAAACGGTCACGTACTGAACCAGATCCACTCACACGAGAGGAGTTCGTCAGACTCATTAATGCATGCACTCATCAGCAGCTTAAAAACATGTGGTCGCTGGCAGTGTACACAGGAGTGCGTCACGGCGAACTTGTGTCGCTGGCCTGGGAAGACATTGACCTGAAAGCAGGCACGATGATCATCCGCCGGAACCATACTTTGACGAAGGAGTTCACCCTTCCGAAAACGGACGCCGGAACGGACCGCATCATCAACCTCATTCAGCCAGCGATCGACGTGCTGAAGAGGCAGGCCGAATTAACACGCCTGGGCAAGCAGTACCAGGTTGAAGTGAAACTGCGCGAGTATGGTCGTACTGATGTGCATCCATGCACGTTCGTGTTCAACCCGCAGATCGTATCGCGTAATGGCCGGGCCGGGCATCATTATGCAGTGGGGTCGATCAACCAGTCGTGGGAGGCGGCAATGCGGCGCGCCGGGATTCGCTATCGCAGAGCATACCAGTCCAGACACACGTATGCATGCTGGTCGTTGGCTGCCGGTGCCAACCCAAACTTCATCGCGAAGCAAATGGGCCATACCGACGCTCAAATGGTTTACCGGGTATATGGATCCTGGATGGCTGAAAATAACCAGGACCAGGTACTCATCCTCAACCAGAAATTGAGTGAGTTTGCCCCATCCATGCCCCACGCGATGGGATCGAATGGTTATTAATTATAATTATCATTAGGTTAGATGACCTAAACCTGCATGGACATCACTTCCTGATAGGCCGACACCAGTTTGTTGCGCACCTGGATGCCCATTTGCATAGAGACTGAGGCTTTTTGCATATCGGTCATCACATCATTAAGCGCAATTCCCGGTTCACCCAGTGTGAATTTTTCCGCCTGTACGCGGGCAGCGGTTTGCGTATCGCTGATGCGGTCCAGCGCCGCGTGCAATTGACCGGCAAAACTCACGGTCGGTTGCGGCAGCGCCTCCTGCGCCCTGGCGCTCATCGCCGTCGCCTGGAGCTGGCTGATAACCCCTTCAATCCCCTGTATCGCTGACATGATAATCCTCTGGATGGTTTTCTACGCAGCAGAGATTACCAGTTTGTCAATAAGATAAAGGCGTTAAATAACGATAAAAAACCCCGGTTTTTACCGCATAGAAAAAAACGAAACCGCAAATAATGAGACCGTCAATTTTTCGATTTTGCTGACCCGGGAGTGAGTCTTGTTCCACTTTGCATATAAAGCCGTCCACGAACAGTCACGAGGTGCGAGATGAACGCGACTGCATCGGCTGCAACCCCATCTAAACCTCTCGAGTGGCTTAATCGCCTGCGTGCGAATCCCAAAATTCCTCTGATTGTGGCGGGCTCTGCGGCCGTCGCCATTATTGTGGCGATGGTGCTGTGGGCCAAAGCACCTGATTATCGTACGTTATTCAGCAATTTATCCGATCAGGATGGCGGCGCGATCGTCACTCAACTGACCCAGATGAATATTCCGTACCGCTTCTCGGAAGGCAGCGGCGCGATTGAAGTTCCGGCAGAAAAAGTCCATGAACTGCGCCTGCGTCTGGCGCAACAGGGGCTGCCGAAAGGCGGTGCGGTAGGTTTTGAACTGTTGGATCAGGAAAAGTTCGGCATCAGCCAGTTTAGCGAGCAGGTAAACTACCAGCGTGCGCTGGAAGGTGAACTGGCGCGCACCATCGAAACCCTTGGCCCGGTCAAGCGCGCCCGCGTACATCTGGCAATGCCCAAGCCGTCTTTGTTCGTGCGTGAACAGAAATCCCCTTCAGCCTCGGTGACCGTTAATCTGGAACCGGGACGTGCGCTGGATGAAGGTCAAATCACAGCGGTTGTACATCTGGTTTCCAGCGCGGTAGCCGGTCTGCCGCCGGGCAATGTGACGCTGGTCGATCAGGCCGGTCATCTGCTCACCCAGTCAAACACCAGCAGTCGCGATCTGAATGACGCGCAGTTGAAATACGCCAGCGACGTGGAAGGCCGTATCCAGCGCCGGATCGAATCGATCCTGTCACCGATTGTTGGTAACGGGAATGTCCACGCGCAGGTCACCGCGCAGCTGGATTTCGCCAATAAAGAGCAGACAGAAGAACAGTATCGGCCAAACGGCGATGCATCTCAGGCCGTGCTGCGTTCGCGTCAACTGAATGAAAGCGAGCAGATTGGCTCGGGTCTGCCAGGTGGCGTGCCGGGTGCGCTGTCTAATCAGCCTGCGCCTGCGAACACGGCGCCCATCACCACACCGCCGGCGAATCAGCAAAATGCGCAGAATGCGCAAAACGGACAGAACGCCCAGCAACAGACGGCCACCAGCGCCAGTGCCGGTCCGCGCAATACCCAGCGCAACGAAACCAGCAACTATGAAGTTGATCGCACCATTCGCCATACAAAAATGAACGTTGGCGACGTACAGCGACTCTCCGTCGCCGTGGTCGTGAACTACAAAACGTTACCGGATGGCAAACCGCTGCCGCTCACTGCCGATCAAATGAAGCAGATTGAAGATCTGACCCGCGAGGCAATGGGCTTCTCGGACAAGCGCGGCGACACCCTGAACGTGGTCAACTCCCCGTTCACCGCCACTGATGACAACGCAGGTGAACTGCCGTTCTGGAAACAGCCGCTGTTTATCGAACAGTTAATCGCAGCCGGTCGCTGGTTGCTGGTGCTGTTGGTGGCGTGGATCCTGTGGCGTAAGGCGATTCGTCCGCAACTGACGCGTCGCGCTGAAGAAGCGAAAGCTCAGCAGGAACGCGAGCAGATCCGTCAGGAGACCGAAGAAGCCGTTGAGGTTCGCCTGAGTAAAGATGAACAGACTCAGCAGCGTCGGGCAAATCAGCGTCTGGGCGCAGAAGTGATGAGCCAGCGCATTCGCGAAATGTCAGATAACGATCCGCGCGTCGTAGCGCTGGTCATTCGCCAGTGGATGAATAACGATCATGAGTAATGCTCTTTCCGGTACCGATAAAAGCGTCATCCTGCTGATGACCATTGGCGAAGATCGTGCGGCGGAGGTGTTCAAACACCTCTCCCAGCGCGAAGTGCAGACCCTGAGCGCGGCGATGGCGAACGTCCGCCAGATCTCCAACAAACAGCTGACCGACGTGCTGGCGGAGTTTGAGCAGGAAGCCGAGCAGTTCGCCGCCCTGAACATCAATGCCAACGAATATCTGCGTTCGGTACTGGTCAAGGCGCTGGGCGAAGAGCGGGCCTCCAGCCTGCTGGAAGATATTCTTGAAACCCGTGATACCGCCAGCGGTATTGAAACGCTCAACTTTATGGAGCCGCAAAGCGCCGCCGACCTTATCCGCGACGAACACCCGCAGATTATCGCCACCATCCTCGTGCACCTCAAACGCGGTCAGGCGGCGGATATTCTGGCGCTGTTCGACGAGCGTCTGCGTCACGATGTCATGCTGCGTATCGCCACCTTCGGCGGCGTACAGCCTGCCGCGCTGGCGGAGCTGACCGAAGTGCTCAACGGGCTGCTCGACGGTCAGAATCTCAAGCGCAGCAAAATGGGCGGCGTGAGAACGGCGGCAGAAATTATCAACCTGATGAAAACGCAGCAGGAAGAAGCGGTTATCAGCGCCGTGCGCGAATTCGACGGCGAGCTGGCGCAAAAAATTATCGACGAGATGTTCCTGTTCGAAAACCTGGTGGAGGTGGACGATCGCAGCATCCAGCGTTTGCTGCAGGAAGTGGATTCCGAGTCGCTGTTGATCGCCCTGAAAGGCGCGGAACAGCCGCTGCGCGAGAAGTTCCTGCGCAATATGTCGCAACGTGCGGCAGATATCCTGCGCGACGACCTCGCCAACCGGGGTCCGGTGCGTTTGTCGCAGGTGGAAAACGAACAGAAGGCCATTCTGTTGATTGTGCGTCGTCTGGCCGAGACCGGCGAGATGATGATTGGCAGCGGCGAGGATACCTATGTCTAACGAGCTGCCGTGGAAAATCTGGACCCCGGACGATCTCGCGCCGCCGCTGGCTGAGTTTGTGCCCATGGAGCACAACGATGACCCCGTGTCTGAAGAGGACGAACCCGAGATCAGCGCGGAACAACAGCTTGAGCAGCAGTTAGCCCAGTTGAAAATTCAGGCTCACGAGCAAGGTTATAATGCGGGCCTCGCGGAAGGACGCAAAGCCGGTCACGAGCAGGGTTATCAGGAAGGGCTGGCGCAAGGGCTGGAACAGGGCCAGGCGCAGGCGCGCTCCCAGCAGGCCCCGCTTCATGCGCGGATGCAACAACTGGTCAGCGAATTCCAGCACACGCTGGACGCGCTGGACAGCGTGATCGCCTCACGCCTGATGCAAATGGCGCTAGAAGCGGCTCGTCAGGTGATTGGTCAGACGCCCGCGGTGGACAATTCCGCCTTGATTAAGCAAATCCAGCAGCTCTTACAGCAGGAACCCTTGTTCAGTGGCAAACCGCAACTGCGCGTCCATCCGGATGATTTACAGCGTGTCGAAGAGATGCTCGGCGCCACCCTTAGCCTGCACGGCTGGCGCTTGCGTGGCGATCCGACCCTGCATCACGGCGGCTGCAAAGTCTCTGCGGATGAAGGCGACCTCGACGCCAGCGTGGCGACCCGCTGGCAAGAACTGTGTCGTCTGGCCGCGCCGGGAGTAATCTGATGACCTCACGCCTGACCCGCTGGTTGACGACGCTGGATAACTTCGAAGCCAAAATGGTGCAGCTTCCTGCGGTTCGCCGCTATGGGCGACTGACCCGCGCCACCGGTCTGGTGCTGGAGGCCACGGGTCTGCAGTTGCCGCTCGGTGCCACCTGCGTGATTGAACGTCAGGAAGGTACTGAAACCCGCGAAGTGGAAAGTGAAGTCGTGGGCTTTAACGGTCAGCGTCTGTTTTTGATGCCGCTGGAAGAGGTGGAAGGCATACTGCCCGGCGCACGCGTCTACGCTAAAAATATCGCTGGCGAAGGGCTGCAAAGCAGCAAGCAGCTACCGCTGGGTCCAGCCCTGTTAGGCCGTGTACTCGACGGCAGCGGCAAACCGCTCGACGGCCTGCCCTCCCCTGATACCACAGAAACCGGCGCGCTGATTACCCAGCCGTTTAACCCATTGCAGCGTACGCCGATTGAGCATGTGCTGGATACTGGTGTGCGCCCGATCAACGCCCTGTTAACCGTGGGTCGCGGCCAGCGTATGGGGCTGTTCGCCGGTTCCGGCGTCGGGAAAAGCGTGCTGCTCGGCATGATGGCGCGCTATACGCGCGCCGATGTGATCGTCGTTGGGCTGATTGGCGAACGTGGTCGCGAAGTGAAGGATTTCATCGAGAACATTCTCGGTGCCGACGGACGCGCGCGTTCGGTCGTGATCGCCGCCCCGGCGGACGTCTCGCCCTTACTGCGCATGCAGGGTGCCGCTTATGCCACCCGCATCGCCGAAGATTTCCGCGATCGCGGTCAGCACGTGCTGCTGATCATGGATTCCCTGACCCGTTATGCGATGGCCCAGCGAGAAATCGCGCTGGCGATCGGTGAACCACCGGCCACCAAAGGCTATCCGCCGTCGGTGTTCGCCAAGCTTCCGGCGCTGGTTGAACGCGCGGGTAACGGGATCCACGGCGGCGGCTCCATCACCGCCTTTTACACGGTACTGACCGAAGGCGACGATCAGCAGGACCCGATTGCCGACTCGGCGCGAGCCATTCTCGACGGTCACATTGTACTCTCGCGACGTCTGGCGGAAGCCGGGCATTACCCTGCTATCGACATCGAAGCGTCTATCAGTCGTGCGATGACGGCGCTGATTACGGAACAACACTACGCCAAAGTGCGTCACTTTAAGCAGTTGCTGTCGAGCTTCCAGCGCAACCGCGATCTCGTCAGCGTCGGCGCTTATGCCAAAGGCAGCGATCCGATGCTCGATAAAGCTATCGCGCTGTGGCCACAACTGGAGGCGTTTTTGCAGCAAGGTATTTTCGAACGCGCTGACTGGGAGGATTCTCTGTCAGCGCTCGATCTGATTTTCCCGACGGTGTGATGAAGCAGGAGGGTAACGGTCATGGCTGAACAGGGTGCACTGGCAACACTGAAAGATCTCGCCGAAAAAGAGGTAGATGACGCTGCGCTGCTGTTAGGTGAAATGCGCCGCGGTTTTCAACAGGCCGAAGAACAACTCACAATGCTGCTCGACTACCAGAATGAATACCGCAATAACCTCAACAGCGATATGAGCGAGGGGATTGCCAGTAATCGCTGGATTAACTACCAGCAGTTTATTCAGACCCTGGAAAAAGCGGTGGAACAGCATCGCCAGCAGTTAACGCAGTGGACGCAAAAAGTGGATGTGGCGCTGAACAGCTGGCGTGAAAAAAAACAACGGCTTCAGGCCTGGCAGACTTTACAAGACAGACAGAACGCGGCGGCCTTACTGGCTGAAAACCGCCTGGATCAGAAAAAAATGGATGAATTTGCTCAGCGTGCAGCAATGAGGAAACCCGAATGATCACCTTGCCACAACAGGTCACCACTGACATGGACCTTATCACCGGCTTGCCGTCCGGGAAATCTGCGGATTCAAGCGGCGATTTTCTCGCGCTTCTGGCTGGCGCACTGGGCGCAGGCGACGCGCCGGGCAAAGACGCCCCGCTGACCCTCGCCGATTTGCAGGCCGCCAGCAGCAAGCTGCAAAAAAGGGCTGCTGACGCAGGATGGCGAAACATCACAGGCCGTGAAGCTGGCCGACTTGCTTGCCGCCAAAGACGTGCAATCTGATGAGATGCTAAAAGGCCTGAGCGATGCGCAGACTCTGCTGTCCACGCTGACCCCTACGCAGAAGAACAGTGCGCTGGCGGCTCTGCGCCAGTCCACGCAAGCGGAGAAAGACAGCTCTGCACTCAGCGATGACGATCTCGCCAGCCTGAGCGCCCTTTTCGCGATGCTGCCGGGTCAACCGGGAATGACGACACCGTCGGTCACCACCGGAGAAAAAGTGAGTGCGCTGAGCACCGATCCCCGTTCGCTCGCGCAGGACGCGACCCATCCTTTGACCCGTGACGAGGCGAAAAAAAGTAAAACGGACAATGCCACGCCGGTGATCGCTGCGGAAAGCGCTAAAGGTCAGCCAGTCACTACGCCTGTTGTCGCTACTGCTGCCGCCAACGCGGAAATAGACAGTACGCCTTCACCTGTGACGCCAGGCATCGCGATGACCACAACCACACATTCCGCCTCACAGCCGCTGCCCACCAGCGCCGCACCGGTTCTGAGTGCACCATTGGGTAGCCATGAGTGGCAGCAATCCCTGAGCCAGCACATCACGCTGTTTACCCGTCAGGGTCAACAGAGCGCGGAACTGCGTCTGCATCCGGAGGATCTCGGTCAGGTGCAGATCTCGCTCAAGCTTGATGATAACCAGGCGCAACTGCAGATGGTCTCAGCCCATAGCCACGTTCGTGCGGCGCTGGAAGCCGCCTTGCCGACGCTGCGCACCCAACTGGCGGAAAGCGGCATTCAACTGGGACAAAGCAGTATCAGCAGCGAAAGTTTCGCCGGCCAGCAGCACTCCTCTTCCCAACAGCAGCAGACGGCTCGCATGCAGGGACAGGATCGGCTCATGGCCGACGATGAGAGTGAACTGGTGGTTCCCGCTTCGCTCCAGTCCGCCGCACGCGGTAACGGCGCCGTCGATATCTTCGCCTAACGCCAGAGGTAGCACGATTATCCGCGTCTTTTCCACGCTTTGCCGTGGTCAGGACACGGGATAATCAGCCGATAAGCTGTACCGAAACAGGAAGCCCGTATCAGATGACTGATTCCGCGATAAGCAAAAAGAGCAAACGCTCAATTTGGATCCCGCTGCTGGTAATCATTACCCTTGCCGCCTGCGCAACCGCAGGCTATAGCTACTGGCGTATGCAGCAGCATCCCACTCCGGTGGCCAATGAGCCACCACCGCCGCCTGCGCCGGTGTTCTTCGCCCTGGATACGTTTACCGTCAATCTGGGCGATGCGGATCGCGTACTCTATATCGGCGTGACGCTGCGTCTGAAGGATGAAGCCACGCGCACGCGCCTGAATGAATATTTGCCAGAAGTCCGTAGCCGTCTGCTGCTGCTGTTCTCTCGTCAGGACGCCAACGCACTGTCTACCGAAGACGGTAAGCAAAAATTGATCGCGGCGATTAAAGAGACGCTTTCCCCTCCGCTCGTTGCCGGACAACCCAAGCAGGACGTGACCGACGTGCTGTATACAGCTTTCATTCTGCGGTAAAGACATGGGCGACAGTATTCTCTCTCAGGCTGAAATCGATGCGCTGTTGAATGGCGACAGCGAAACGAAAGACGAGCCGACTCCGGGTATCGCGGGCGAAAGCGAAATTCGCCCGTACGACCCCAATACCCAGCGTCGCGTAGTGCGCGAGCGTCTGCAGGCGCTGGAGATTATCAACGAGCGTTTTGCCCGTCAGTTCCGGATGGGGCTGTTTAACCTGCTGCGTCGTAGTCCGGATATCACCGTAGGTGCGATCCGCATTCAGCCGTATCACGAGTTTGCCCGTAACCTGCCGGTACCGACCAACCTGAACCTGATCCACCTGAAGCCGCTACGCGGTACGGGTCTGGTAGTGTTCTCACCGAGCCTGGTGTTTATCGCCGTCGACAACCTGTTTGGCGGCGACGGGCGCTTCCCGACAAAAGTGGAAGGCCGCGAGTTTACCCACACTGAACAGCGTGTGATCAACCGCATGCTGAAACTGGCGCTGGAAGGCTATAGCGACGCGTGGAAGGCGATCAATCCGCTGGAAGTGGAGTACGTGCGCTCTGAAATGCAGGTGAAGTTTACCAATATCACCACGTCGCCGAACGATATCGTGGTCAACACGCCTTTCCACGTCGAGATTGGCAACCTGACCGGTGAGTTCAACATCTGTTTGCCGTTCAGCATGATTGAACCGCTGCGCGAACTGCTCGTGAACCCACCGCTGGAAAACTCCCGCAATGAAGATCAGAACTGGCGCGACAATCTGGTGCGTCAGGTTCAACATTCCGAACTGGAGCTGGTGGCGAACTTTGCCGATATTCCGCTGCGCCTTTCTCAGATATTAAAACTGCAACCCGGCGATGTGCTGCCGATAGAAAAACCAGACCGCATTATTGCTCATGTGGACGGCGTGCCTGTACTGACCAGCCAATACGGCACGGTTAACGGCCAGTATGCGTTACGCGTGGAACATTTGATTAACCCGATTTTGAATTCGCTGAATGAGGAACAGCCCAAATGAGTGACATGAATAATCCGTCTGATGAGAACACTGGCGCATTGGACGATCTGTGGGCTGACGCGTTGAACGAGCAAAAAACCACGACCAGCAAAAGTGCTGCCGATGCCGTTTTCCAGCAGCTTGGTGGTGGCGATGTCAGCGGCACGCTGCAGGATATCGACCTGATCATGGATATTCCGGTCAAGCTGACCGTTGAATTGGGCCGCACGCGGATGACCATTAAAGAGCTGTTACGTCTGACGCAGGGTTCCGTGGTAGCGCTGGACGGCCTGGCGGGGGGAACCGCTGGATATCCTGATCAACGGCTATCTGATAGCCCAGGGTGAAGTGGTGGTCGTGGCCGATAAATACGGGGTACGCATTACCGACATCATCACCCCGTCTGAGCGTATGCGTCGTCTGAGTCGTTAATCATGAAAACCCAGACCACCGTTCAACAGCCTTCTGCCGTTCCGGGATCGCCTCTGATGCAGGTCAGCGGCGCGCTGTTGGGGATCATTCTGTTGATTCTGGCGGCGGCCTGGATAATTAAACGTCTGGGTTTCGCGCCGAAAGGAAGTCATGCACGTGGACTGAACGTCTCTGCCAGTACCTCGCTGGGGCCGCGTGAACGCGTGGTAATTGTTGACGTTGAGGATGCGCGGCTGGTGCTTGGCGTCACCGCGTCAAACATTAATGTCCTGCATACCCTCCCGCCCGCCTCTGTGGTGCCAGAAGATACGCCGCCTGCTCCTGCCGATTTTCAGGACATGATGAAGCGTTTGCTTAAGCGTTCCGGGAGATCCTGATGCGCCGTTTGTTATCCCTTACGCTGACCGGTTTATGGCTTATCAGCCCCGCCGCGCTGGCGCAACTTCCCGGCCTGGTGAGCCAACCGTTGCCCGGCGGCGGACAGAGCTGGTCGCTTCCCGTACAGACGCTGGTCTTCATCACCTCGCTGACCTTTATTCCGGCCATTTTGCTGATGATGACCAGTTTTACCCGCATCATCATTGTCTTCGGCCTGCTGCGTAACGCGCTTGGCACGCCATCCGCGCCGCCAAACCAGGTGCTGCTGGGACTGGCGCTGTTTCTGACCTTTTTCATTATGTCGCCGGTCATCGACAAGATTTATGCCGAGGCGTATCAGCCGTTCAGCGAAGAAAAAATCTCAATGCAGGAAGCGCTGGAAAAAGGTGCGCAACCGCTGCGTGAATTTATGTTACGCCAGACCCGCGAAGCCGATTTGGCCCTGTTCGCCCGCCTGGCAAACAGCGGCCCGCTTCAGGGGCCCGAAGCGGTGCCGATGCGCATTCTGCTGCCCGCCTATGTCACCAGCGAGCTGAAAACCGCGTTCCAGATAGGTTTTACGATTTTCATCCCGTTCCTGATTATTGACCTGGTGATCGCCAGCGTACTGATGGCGCTGGGGATGATGATGGTTCCCCCCGGCAACGATTGCGCTACCGTTTAAACTCATGCTGTTTGTGTTGGTTGATGGCTGGCAACTGCTGGTGGGTTCACTTGCGCAAAGTTTTTACAGTTAGAGGCGAGAAATGACACCCGAATCGGTCATGATGATTGGCACTGAGGCCATGAAAGTTGCTCTCGCCCTTGCCGCTCCCCTGCTGCTGGTTGCGCTGGTGACGGGGCTTATCATCAGTATTTTGCAGGCCGCTACCCAGATTAACGAAATGACGCTGTCGTTTATCCCGAAAATCGTGGCGGTGTTTACGGCGATTATCGTGGCCGGGCCGTGGATGCTGAATTTGCTGCTGGATTACGTGCGCACGCTGTTTACCAATCTGCCGTATATCATCGGATAAGACGACAGATGTTACAGGTCACCAGCGATCAATGGCTTCAGTGGCTGGGCCTCTATTTCTGGCCGCTGTTGCGCGTACTGGCGCTGATCTCCACCGCCCCAATACTCAGTGAACGCACGGTTCCGAAACGGGTAAAACTGGGGCTGGGGGGTTATGATCACTTTTGTCATCGCCCCTTCTCTGCCGCCTGCTGATGTGCCGATATTTTCGTTTAACGCGTTATGGCTGGCGATGCAGCAAATCCTGATCGGCATCGCGCTGGGCTTTACCATGCAGTTTGCTTTTGCGGCAGTGCGTACGGCGGGTGAGATTATCGGTCTGCAGATGGGCCTCTCCTTCGCCACATTTGTCGATCCGGCCAGCCACCTGAATATGCCGGTGCTCGCCCGAATTATTGATATGCTGGCGATGCTGCTGTTCCTGACCTTTGACGGCCATTTGTGGTTGATTTCGCTGCTGGTCGACACCTTCCACACCCTGCCTGTTGGCGGCAATCCAGTGAATAGCAATGCGTTCCTGGCGTTAGCCAGAGCGGGAAGTCTTATCTTTCTCAATGGACTGATGCTGGCGCTGCCGGTTATCACAATGCTGTTGACGCTCAATCTGGCACTAGGATTATTGAATCGTATGGCTCCCCAGCTATCGGTATTTGTTATTGGTTTCCCGTTAACGTTGACCGTCGGCATATCGTTAATTGCGGCATTAATGCCGTTAATTGCTCCTTTCTGCGAACATTTATTTAGCGAAATTTTCAATTTATTAGCTGATATTGTTAGTGAATTACCCGTTAATAATAATCCATAATATTTATCCAGTCTTTCTAAGGATTATCCTAAATTCAAACATGGCGAACATCTACCAGGATAACGCTCACCTGCTTTATATGTTTTTATCTCACTCACATAACGCAACATTTACTTTACTTTAAGACAAATCCAGGCAAATTATACGTAACTTTACGGGATAGTTAGTCCGCCTGAAAAACCGCAAACGCGTCTCATTAGGTGAAGCATTCGGTTCCGTTTAGTTGTGATGAGATATTCAGGTAAGGGGAATTATCGTTACGCATTGAGTGAGGGTAAGCCATGTCAACGATTATTATGGATTTATGCAGTTACACTCGGCTAGGTTTAACCGGGTATCTGGTAAGCAGAGGGGTGAAAAAAGGGAAATCAACGACATCGAAACCGTTGACGAACTCGACATCGCTTGTGACACACACCAACCTTCTGTGGTGTTTATTAATGAAGACTGTTTTATCCATGATCCAGCCAACAGTCAGCATATAAAGCACATCATTAATCAGCATCCCAATACGTTATTTATTGTTTTTATGGCTATTGCCAATGTTCATTTTGATGAATATCTGTTAGTCAGAAAAAACTTATTGATCAGTTCAAAATCAATAAAGCCAGAATCACTGGACGATCTCCTTGGCGATATTCTGAAAAAAGAAACGGACACCGCCGGGGTAATAAATTTACCGACGTTATCATTAAGTCGTACTGAGTCCAGCATGCTACGCATGTGGATGGAAGGTCAGGGGACAATTCAGATTTCAGATCAAATGAATATCAAGGCAAAAACGGTCTCGTCCCATAAGGGGAATATAAAACGAAAGATAAAGACGCATAACAAACAGGTTATCTATCATGTCGTCAGACTGACCGATAACGTGACCAACGGCATCTTTGTGAATATGCGATGAGACGTCCCGACTGGTGGATGTCCCACCAGCCGGGTTTACATCGGCCATCGCACCCTATTCTGCCTTCTCCACAAAGATACCATCCTGATGCCCTGACTCGTTAAAGAACCAGATGCCGAGCGGGTAGTCTTCCAGCGAAACCAGGTACATTGTGCCTTCACTAAACTCTTCCACTGCCAGTACCACGCCAGGGCGACGAGAACCGCCGTCCGTTTTGACTGTAACCCGATCATTCACCTTCATCATTATCCTCCTGTGGCTTTGTGCCAGTGTAGAACAAAATCCTCTGCCTGGCAGCGTCTGACCTGCTTGATTGCGGGTTTTCTCAACGGTCTATACTTAGTCTGTGGCACGGTTAATGACGAGGTTGAAATGAAGACCGCGAAAGAGTACAGCGATACCGCTAAACGTGAAGTCAGCGTCGACGTTGACGCGTTGCTGGCGGCGATTAATGAAATCAGCGAAAGCGAGATCCATCGCAGCGGAAACGACCCTGACAAAGTCAGCGTGGATGGTCGTGAGTACCATACATGGCATGAATTGGCTGAGGCGTTTGAGCTGGACATCCATGATTTTAGTGTGACGGAGATTAATCGCTGACGGCAGCGAAAAAAATCCCGACCCTGGCGGGTCGGGATGAAACTTGCTTATGCAAGAAGCACTTGAAAATTCGTTACACCAGGAAATCTGATGTACGCTAAACCTTATCCGCAATTTTTTTGTATGACAAGCAAATATTTTTTTGACGAATGATTAATGCCGTTAATTAATCCTGTCAGGCGTTCAGCGGGACAGGCTACCTGCGCTCGCGAGCGCGGAATCGATCCCATTCCCGTTGGCTGACAACTTGATGGGTTTTAGGATTTTTCTGGGACTGAATGTTTTACCTTATGGGATTCCACCATGCTTTCACTCAATGATTCATTGCTGATTTTTACCGATCTGGATGGCACGCTGTTGGACAGCCATACCTATGACTGGCAACCTGCGGCGGCCTGGCTGATGCGTCTGCGGGAGAAAAATATTCCGGTGATCCTGTGCAGCAGCAAAACCGCTGCCGAAATGCTGCAAATCCAGAAGTCGCTCGGTTTACAGGGATTGCCGCTGATTGCGGAGAATGGTGCCGTGGTTGAACTGGATAGCCATTGGCAGACGCATCCCGACTTTCCCCGCCAGATCAATGGGGTATCGCATGATGAAATTAGCGCAGTGCTGAACAAACTGCGCAATAAAACGGGCTTTAAATTTACTGCCTTTGATGATGTCGATGAGACCACGATCGCCGAATGGACGGGCCTGAGCCACGCGCAGGCCACCCTGACACGCCTGCATGAAGCTTCCGTCACGCTGATATGGCGCGACAGTGACGAGCACATGGAAGCGTTCGCCCAACAGCTAAACGACCTGGGTTTACAGTTTGTTCAGGGCGCGAGATTCTGGCACGTCCTGGATGCCAGCTCCGGAAAAGATCAGGCGGCAAACTGGCTGATAGCGCAGTATCAGCGACAGTGGAAACGACGTCCGGTTACCGTCGGGCTGGGCGATGGACCGAATGACGCGCCACTGCTGGAGGCGATGGATTACGCCGTTATCGTGAAAGGGTTAAGTCGCGAAGGGGTGATGTTACACCCCGATGCTGCGCCGCAGGTTTATCGCACGCAGCATGAAGGGCCAAAGGGCTGGGATGAAGGCATGAGCCATTTTTTCGCCACGCCTTAGCCTTTATCCGTAACACAGACCCGGTTACGGCCTGCCTGTTTTGCCAGATAAAGCCGGCGGTCCGCCAGCGACTGGAGTTGCTCAAAATCGTAGTCCCCGGTTTCCTGGGTGCTACTCACGCCGAGTGAGGCGCTAATCCACAACGTGGCGCTTTTCGCCACCAGAATCTCTTTCTCATTCAACCGCAGGCGGATACGTTCGGCTATCTGCTCCGCCTGCGCCAGAGAGGTTTCCGGCAGAACCACACAGAACTCCTCCCCACCCACGCGACCAGCAACATCATAAGCGCGCAATGTACCGCTGATTAAGCCTGCGGCATGCGTCAGCACCCGATCCCCGGCCTGATGACCAAAGCGATCGTTAATGCTTTTAAAGTGGTCAAGATCGATCTGAATAACCGACAGCGGTTGTTTTTGCGTTCGACAACGCTGGGTCAGCTGTTTGGCTTTTTCAAACAGCGCGCCGCGGTTATATAAGCGGGTCAGCGTATCGTGCCAGGCCTGCCACTGGAGTGAACTCTGCAACACAAACATATTGCTAACCATATGGCGGATGACCACCCAGGAGATGATCAGCATGGCGGTGAACAGCGCCCACAGCAGCGCCAGCGCTATGCTGATGCTACCAAAATCACCGTGTAACCCTTCGCTTAAGGTATGTACCCGTACCAGTACGCCATCGAAATGATCCAGCCGTTCCCAGCTAACGTAACGGCTTCCCATACGCAAGCCGCCTACCGTATCCTGCTCGATATCATGCGCAAGCATCGCCAGTTCGCGCTCATCAAAGGTATTCGCGTTTCTCAGTTCCGGCGTGGAACCCGCCAGCAGCGCCAGTTTATTGTCATAGAGCTGATACTCCCCTTCCAGGTCCTTATCGATAGCTTCATCCATAAAGTGTTCTACCGCAGAAACGGGGATGGTCATCGCCAGCACACCGAGCCAGTAATGGTCGTTATCCAGCGGGACGCTAACGGTCACGCGTTGCTGATCGTCGCGGAGTTCGGGTGACAGCGTGGTGAACCAGCGTACGCCGCGCATCCGGTTTTTTCGCTGCGACTGTTCGGTAAACCAGGGTTGAATCACGTAGTCGTAATAGCGAGTGGTAATGTCGCTGGACAATGGTGCCGGCAACGTGGAGACGTAAAACCCGGCACGCGAAACGTACATTATCTGTTGTGACAGAGAGGTTCGCCTGTGCGCCAGGCGCATCAAATACCCGACCTCCAGCGCTGCGGACAGTTCGTTATCCAGCGATTCGTTGTCACGCGAGAGAATCAACGTCTGGTTCACGAACGCGTCCGAAACCCCACTCAACGTCAAGGTTCTGTGCTTATCGAGTTCCAGTTGCCATACGCGCGAATGACGCAGTTGCTCAAACTGGCTGACCGCCTCTTTTAAGGCAGAAAACGCCAGTGGGGTGACAAGCGCCTCATGCATCCCGTTACGCAGGAAAAGTAATTTATCAACATTGAACTGCAGCTGTTTATCCAGAGCGTTGGCGACATTTTCCAGATGGTTGCGCTGGCTGGAGATATAGGCGTCTTCCAGGACGACCACTTCACGCCAGGTCAGCAGTGTCGAAAAGAACATGACTATCAGAAAACAGAGATTCACGACGTGGCCAGGGCCGAGTCGCCGCGCCAACATTTTCAGCCAGCCCCAGTTTTCCATCGTTGCTTCGTGCGGCACTCTGACCACTCCCTACACGCTATTACTTTCCTAATCCTGGCATAATTCAGTGCGTTACGTATTGTTGCCATCACGTATTTTTGAATTTAAGAAAACGCCCGACTGTAAGTCGGGCGTTCAGGCATCAGGCTTCTTCACACGGTTGACTGGCATCAACGGTAACGAGTTCATTCTCATGGAATGCTTCTCGCTTGACGCCAAACCCATCATACCACCGACACTCCACCATACCGCTGGAATAGCCAGTGACAATCATGCGCGGACCGCCCTCTTTCACAGTCACTTCCTCACAGACCGAAAAAACCATGTTACCTCCTGTATACAGTGAACGTTTTCACCTTAGTCGAGGATGTCTGGTTTTGCCTCATTCAGGGGATGACTTTTAGTGCGCAACCCCACGCACTCTGGAGACGGCCTTCACCAACAGCACGACAATCGCGCCAATGATAAAGCCCAGCACCAGATTCAGTAGCGTCGGCAGAATCAATGCCACCACGGCACTTTGCTGCTGAGCAAACGCCTCAATGGCATGATGTAACGGCGCAACGCCGTGCACCACAATCCCGCCGCCCACAAGGAACATCGCCAGCGTGCCAACCACCGACAGTGATTTCATCAGCCATGGCGCGACAACCAGCAATCCTTTCCCTAAGGCCTTCGCCAGCACGCTGGTTTTGTCTGCCAGCCAGTACCCCATGTCATCAAGCTTAACGATGAGTCCGACCAGTCCATACACGCCTATCGTGACCACCAGCGCAATTCCTGACAGGACCAGCACCTGGTTGAGCAACGGTGCCTCGGCCACAATCCCCAGCGTGATCGCCACTATCTCTGCCGAAAGAATAAAATCGGTTCGCACTGCGCCTTTGATTTTATCCTTTTCAAACGCCAGCGGGTCCTGAGCCGCCAGCGCTTCCAACCGCCGTTGTCGCTCAGCCGGATCTACTTTGTGTTTTCGCGATTCGAGGGTGTGCAGGACTTTCTCTACGCCTTCAAAACAGAGAAAAGCGCCGCCAATCATCAACAGCGGTGTGATAGCCCAGGGAATAAAGGCACTGATGAGCAGCGCCAGCGGCACCAGGATCACTTTGTTAACGAGCGAGCCTTTCGCAACGCTCCAGACCACGGGCAACTCACGATTCGCTCTTACCCCCCGTGACCTGCTGCGCGTTAAGCGACAGGTCATCCCCCAATACGCCAGCCGTTTTCTTCGCGGCCAGTTTCCCCATCATTGAGATGTCATCCAACAACGTGGCGATATCATCCAGCAAGGTCAGTAAGCTACTTCCTGCCAAAATTATTCCCTCATTTTTTTCTTATTGAAGCGTTAAGTATGGAGTAAAACACACGAAGCTGAAACCGGCGTTATTCGTCAACATTTTTCTAACAAGAGAGATGAATTATATTACTCGCCAGCCCGATAGTTTTCGCGTTTACTATGTCGCTGGTTAGCATTTCTCACGTGAGGGATTATGCGTTTCAGGCAGTTGTTACCGCTTTTCAGCGCGCTGTTCGCGCTGTATATCATCTGGGGTTCCACCTATTTCGTTATCCGTATCGGCGTGGAAAGCTGGCCACCGCTGATGATGGCAGGCGTGCGCTTTCTCGCGGCAGGGATTCTGTTAATCACCTTTTTTGCTGCTGCGCGGGCATCAACTCCCGCCGCTTCGCCCGCTGCTGAATGCGGCGCTGATTGGTGTTTTGCTGCTTGCCGTCGGTAACGGGTTGGTTACGGTAGCAGAACATCAGGACGTCCCTTCCGGCATCGCGGCGGTTGTGGTGGCGACGGTTCCGCTGTTTACCTTGTGTTTCAGCCATTTCTTTGGCATCAAAACCCGTAAGCTGGAGTGGATGGGAATTGCCATTGGCCTGGCGGGCATCGTGATGCTCAACAGCGGCGGCAACCTGAGCGGCAATCCGTGGGGGGGCGATATTCATTCTGATTGGTTCGATCAGTTGGGCGTTTGGCTCAGTCTACGGTTCTCGCATTACGCTGCCGGTAGGGATGATGGCCGGCGCAATTGAGATGCTCGCTGCCGGGATCGTGCTGATGTGCGCCTCGCTGGTGAGCGGTGAAAAGTTGACCACGCTGCCGTCGCTGTCAGGCTTCCTGGCGGTGGGTTATCTGGCGGTATTTGGATCTATTATTGCCATCAACGCCTATATGTATTTGATCCGTAACGTCAGCCCTGCTCTGGCAACCAGTTATGCTTATGTGAACCCGGTCGTTGCGGTGTTACTGGGGACGAGTCTGGGCGGTGAACGTCTGGCACCGATTGAATGGCTGGCGCTTGGCGTCATCGTCTTCGCGGTGGTTCTGGTGACGCTGGGGAAATATCTTTTTCCGCCGAAACCGACGCTAAAACCTGCGGAAAACGATAAAACGTTACAGTAAATGCATCCCCTGAGTGTCGATCTGCGCGGGCGCGCCACCGCCGCAGACCCACTCTTCAAGACGCTCCGACAGCGCGGCGTCGCTGAGCCTTTCCCGCCCACGTAGCGCACATTCCCAGACGATCAGCACCCGCCAGCCCATTTCCTTTAAACGCTGGATATCGCGGCGATCGCGCGCCACGTTTTTACCAATCTTATCCAGCCAGAAATCGGTACGCGTCGCGGGCACCTTGAACAGGTAACAGTGATGGTGATGCCAGAAACAGCCGTGGGTAAAAATGACGCAGCGATACTCATCCACTACAAAATCAGGACGACCGGGTAGCGAAGCATCCTGAACGCGATAGTCCAGCCCCTGCTCCGCCAGCAGACCTGCAAGCCGTTTTTCGATGGCGGTATCGCGCGTCGCGATGGCTCGCATGTTTTTACTGCGCGTCGCCTTATCGTGAACATCCGCCATGCACCATCTCTTGCTGACGTAACGCGACAGCCGCTTTAATTTTCTCTTCCAGCAACGTCGCCACAGCGGCGAACGCGGGTACCACCACGGAGTTACCAAACTGGCGATAGGCCTGAGTATCAGAAACGGGGATGCGGAACTGGTATCCCTGCGGCGACTCAAACCCCATCAGTCGCGCGCACTCTCTTGGCGTTAAGCGGCGTGGACGATGCTGCTGATTCTGCGGATCGTCAAAATTCACTTCTCCGACGGCAAAATCCCAGCCGCGGTCGATCAGAATTTCAGCGCCATCTTTGTAATAGCGCGCGGAAAGCGTACGCGTCACGCAATTCGGATTTGCGGGATAGACCATACCGTAGCCAAAACCGTTGCCCTTCGCCTGATGCTTTTTCGCGTAGCGGTAGAGGTATTTCCACAGCACGGGCGTCAGTATATATCTGGCTTCCACTACCGGTTCCAGTAATTCCGCCAGGGTAATGCGCCGCTGCGGATAGCGCGTACTGATGTCGCGCAGGGTAAAGTCGCGCTTCAGATTCAGATCGCGACGAAATCCGACCAGCACAATGCGTTCCCGATGCTGCGGTAAGAAATGTTTGCCATCAATGATTTTCGGATCGTCCGGGCCATTATCCTCTGCATCTGCGACGTCGTAACCCAGAGAGTCCAGCGTTTGCATAATAATGCGGAACGTTTTGCCCTGATCGTGACTCTTCAGGTTTTTCACGTTTTCCAGAACAAAAATCGGCGGACGGCGGGCGTCAATAATACGGACAACGTCAAAGAACAATGTCCCCTGAGTATCGCAGGCAAAACCGTGAGCGCGTCCCAGCGCATTTTTCTTCGACACTCCGGCAAGTGAAAACGGCTGGCAAGGGAAGCCTGCCAGCAGGACATCGTGTTGCGGCACGTGCTGGCGAATATGTTCTGCCGCCTGATTGTCGCTGACACCTTCGCGATGGCTGAGCGTGATATCGCGAATGTCTTCATTAAAGTGGTGGCTGGCCGGGTCGCAGTAATAGTTAGCTTTATAGGTGCGCACCGCATGTTTGTTCCACTCGCTGGTGAACACGCACTGCCCGCCTATCGCCTCAAATCCACGACGAATACCGCCAATACCCGCAAAGAGATCGATAAACCGGAAAGCATAGTGCGGATGGTGCGCTGGCGGCGTGGGTAACAGAGTGCGCAAAAACGCCAACTCCCGCTCGCTTAATCGATGCCATGCCGAGGCATTCGCCACCACGCGCTTTAAAATGGCCGGACTCCAGTGGTTCTCACCCATTCCATTCAGGCAAGCCACCAACGTTTTAACATCATAAATTTCCAACAATTTCGCCAATAGCCCCTGCGCAACGTCTGCATTGCTGTCCGTTGCGGGAACCAATGAACCTGTTACTGAAAGATTTTGTTGCATATCGTTAACCGACCAAAAAAGAGTAGCGTCAGGTTAACATAAAATTTGCCTCACGAGTGGCTGGGGCGAAATGCGCGGATCACTGCCGGATCGACAGATTCGTACTCACCTTTTAGTTCCGCGCTTAACTTTGCCATGTAGTTCACCAGGAACTCAGCGTTATACCGGGCAAGTTCACGTCCACGCGCGGTTTGCATGGTATCAGGCAACGCCAGTAATTTGGTCTGGAAGTGATCGAGGGCAAACTGTTTATCGTTGAGCGCTCGCCGCTCAGCGAAAGGGTCTTCACCATCAAACAGCGCTACTCCTAAGGCGCCAGAAACCGCAAAGACCCGCGCCAGTCCTATCGCCCCGAGCGCCTCAAGCCGGTCGGCATCCTGAACGATTTTTGCTTCAAGCGTTAAAGGGGCAATATTTGCGCTAAAACTGTGGGCTTCAATCGCATGGCAAACCGCCGCCAGTTGCGAGTCGGGGAAAGCGGGAAAATCACGGATGAGGATACGACGGGTTTCAGCGGCAGCCAGTACAGACGAGCGATGACGGTCCGGATGGTTTTTGGCGAGGCTGACAATGTCATGAAAATAACAGGCGGTCAGCACGACCAGCCCATCGACCTCCTGCCCTTCCATCAGTTGCCGCGATGTCGCCCAGACACGGCGGAAGTGAAAAATATCATGCGCGGCATCCTGCCGGGTGTGATGGTTGCATAACCAGGCTTCAAATTGCGATTGCCAGTGCTGAAGATCCACATTGCCTCCCGTAGGTTAAGAAACGCTACAGTAACAAGTTTTTCTGCCGTCTTCACCCAGGCTGACGGCGTGGGCGCGTATACCAGGCGATACTACCGAGGATCAATCCCACCAGTCCGAGCACCAGAAACCCCAGCAGCGCGCCTATCCATTTTCCGCTGGTTGAGCCAAGCGAACTTTCAAATCCGGCAACCGGAATCGACTGAATGTGGCTGATCACCCAGGCGTAGCGCAGCATGGCCCAGACGAAATAGACGCAGAAAGCGTAAAATACCCATAATGCCAGTTTGCCGCCCAGACTCCGTGTTGCTCTTTCTTCCATACTGTTCAAAGGAAACTCCATTTCTGGGATGTCAATCTAAAAACTCACTGTACTTTTTGTGATTATAATCACACTTTTTTTGTTATGTATGTCACAACCAGCCCGACAATCATTGATTTTGCATATGTATTGATCCAGGGCAATTTTAGCTATGTCACAAAAACCCCGGTTAACGCCCTAAATTTTCTGAATATACCCTTCTCACGTTTACTTATACATATCACAAGCCAATAAAACATACGTCACGTAAATCCCGTTTCTGTTTTATTTTATGTATGTCATTATGATCGCGTCATTAGCCTTTTTTATCATTTATTTTCCTTTTTTATAACCGGCATTTATGCCGGTTTTTTTTATTATTTACCTCCTGTGACGGGTTTTCTTTATCCGGCCAATCATTCAAATCATGAATCTTTCCATGAAAAACATAACATATTGATATTAAATCATAATAAATGTGTATGGTTTTTAAATAAACCATATAAGCTGAATTATAAAAAAGGCAAAAAGAAACATTTAGAAATATTTAAAATATAATTGTTACATGTTATTTTTAAAATAAAATGAACTCTATAGAATAGTATCCAAACGTGCTCTTTTGGAAAGAAGCATTTATTCACGATAATTATTACCCTAAGGGAAGACATAATGAACAGAAAAGTATTGGCAATGCTTGTTCCAGCATTACTTATTGCTGGCGTGGCACATGCAGCTGAAGTCTATAATAAAGACGGTAATAAACTGGACCTGTACGGAAAAGTAGATGGTCTGCACTACTTCTCTGACGACGCGGGCAGCGATGGCGATCAGACTTATGCACGTCTGGGCTTTAAGGGCGAAACGCAGATTATGGATCAACTGACCGGCTACGGTCAGTGGGAATATAACATTAACGCAAGCGGCACCGAAGGCAATAAAGGCGATTCCGCAACGCGTCTGGGCTTTGCCGGTTTAGGTTTCGGCCAGAATGGTACCTTCGACTACGGTCGTAACTACGGCGTGGTTTATGACGTCGAAGCGTGGACCGATATGCTGCCAGAATTTGGCGGTGATACCTACACCCAGACCGACGTCTATATGCTGGGTCGTACTAACGGCGTTGCCACCTACCGTAACAAAGGCTTCTTCGGTCAGGTTGATGGTCTGAACTTCGCGCTGCAGTATCAGGGCAACAATGAGAATGGCGGGTTAGCCGGACAGGAAGGTACGGGTAATGGTAACGAAGCCCGTAGTTTGGCCAAAGAAAACGGCGACGGCTACGGTATGTCCACCTCTTATGACTTTGACTTCGGTCTGAGCCTGGGTGCGGCCTATTCTTCATCTGACCGTACGGATGCTCAGGTTTCTCGTGGTGCTTATGATCGTACCCGCGCTAACAACTACGCTGGTGGCGAAACGGCTGAAGCCTGGACCATTGGCGCGAAATATGACGCGAACAATATCTATCTGGCCACAATGTATGCCGAAACCCGCAACATGACCTATTACGGTGGCGGTAAAGGCGAAACAAACGGCGGTATTGCCAACCAGACCAAAAACTTTGAAGCGGTTGCACAGTACCAGTTCGATTTCGGTCTGCGCCCATCCATCGCTTACCTGGTATCTAAAGGGAAGGAACTGGGTGGTCAGGATCACGATGGTGATGGTAACCCACGCTACACCGACAAAGATCTGGTGAAATATGTTGATGTCGGCATGACATACTACTTCAACAAAAACATGTCCACCTACGTTGATTACAAAATCAACCTGCTGGACAACGATGATCACTTCTATGCAGACAACGGCATCGCGACCGATGACATCGTTGCTGTGGGCTTAGTGTATCAGTTCTAATCGCCAGAATAATTTCAGGCCCGCTTCCGGCGGGCTTTTTTTGTGCTTGAAATATCACTCAGTATTGAGCTTGTCGCCATTTTCCCGCATCCAGTCAGCCAGAGGCGCCAATGCGCCATGCAGAGTCAACCCCAGGGGCGTTATCTGATATTCAACGCGCGGTGGAATTTCCGGATAAATCGTTCGTGACACCAGCCCGCGTAGCTCAAACAAGCGCAACTGCTTTGTCAGCTCTTTTTTGCGTGATGGGTGCCGCTGCCCGTAGCAACTCACCAAACCGCACCGGGGCATTGAGAACGATCAGACGATACAATATCGGGATTGCCCACTTCCCGGAGACCAGGCTGACGAAGCGAGTCATCGGACAGGGTTGATGCTGAAAATTTTTCTCAGTTACGCAGTCGGCTGATTCCGCCATAGCACACCTCTTGCCTCTTTAGTATCCATTTGGTACCTGGTTTCTTTTAGATACTAACGTTTCTATAGTGCATTCTCCAGAGACAATTCAGGAGAAGAAAAAATGGGTCGCTTAACAGGTAAATACACGCTTATCACGGGCGGGACCAGTGGTATTGGTCTGGCCACTGCGCAGGAATTTCTTGCCGAGGGCGCGCATGTCGCCGTTACGGGGCGCAATCCTGACACACTCGCGCATGCCCAACGCATTCTGGGAGACGGCGCGTGGGTGATTGCCACCGATGCCGGGGATATCCAGGCACAAAAAGCGCTGTCTGCCACCCTCGCAGCACGTTGGCCGGGGCTTGATGCCGTTTTTGTCAACGCCGGTGACGTCACTCACGGATTGATAGATGAGTGGGATGAAGCAGCCTGGGATCGCCTGATGCAAATCAATCTGAAGGGACCTTTCTTTTTACTCCAGGCGCTACTGCCGCTTCTGAACAATCCCTCTTCCGTTATTCTTTGCGGCTCGGTCAGCGCACGTATTGGTCTGCCAACCAGTAGCGTATACGCAGCCAGTAAAGCCGGATTGTTATCGCTCGCACGTACCCTGTCCGCAGAACTCTTACCGCGCGGCATACGCGTTAATGGCTTAAGCCCTGGCCCGGTTGCCACCCCCCGCGCTCCATAAACTCGGGCTCAGCGAAGAAGCACAACGCACGCTGCAAAATGATATTGCCAGCCTGGTGCCTCTGGGGCGTATGGGCACTCCGACTGAGCTGGCAAAAGCCGCACTCTATCTGGCATCAGATGAGTCGAGCTACACCGTAGGTACGGAATTACTGGTGGATGGCGGAACCGGTAATCTGTGATTCCAGCCTATTGTCTGTTCGTGACAGGCATTGAAAATGTGACGAAAATAATGGCGCTGGAGGGAACTTCGGCGTTATATCTCTATTCGTTTTTCTCAACGGGACGTGGGTCACTGACAACAGGAAGGGTAAGTGCTTGAATAGTGGCGGAGAGAGGGGGGATTTGAACCCCCCGGTAGAGTTGCCCCTACTCCGGTTTTCGAGACCGGTCCGTTCAGCCGCTCCGGCATCTCTCCGTTTTGATGGTTGCCATCATGCCAGGTAATTTGGCATTTTAACAGACCCTGTCCCTTCAATTTTGTTCAAGTGACGAGTTTGCGAGCAAAACGATGATTAAGTGGCCCTGGAAAGCACAAGACACTGCACAACATGAGTCTGCTCAGTGGGAGGAAGCTCTTGCGATCCCTCTGCTTGTGACCTTAACCGCGCAAGAACAAGCCAGACTCATTGCACTGGCAGAACGATTTCTGCAGCAAAAAAAGGCTGGTCGCCCTTCAGGGTTTCGAACTCGACTCGCTGAAAAGCGCGCGCATCGCCCTGCTTTTTTGTCTGCCTGTTCTGGAACTGGGCATCGAATGGCTGGATGGCTTCCATGAGGTGCTGATCTACCCTGCGCCCTTTGTCGTCGATGATGAATGGGAAGACGATATTGGTCTGGTCCATAATCAACGCGTAGTGCAGTCCGGGCAAAGCTGGCAACAAGGGCCAATCATTCTGAACTGGCTGGATATTCAGGACTCTTTCGACGCCTCCGGATTTAACCTCATTATTCATGAAGTGGCCCACAAACTGGATATGCGAAATGGCGATCGCGCCAGCGGTATCCCGCAGATCCCCCCTGCGGGAGGTTGCCAGTTGGGAACATGACCTGCACGCCGCAATGAACAACATTCAGGATGAAATTGATCTGGTGGGTGAGACCGCGTCGAGCATTGATGCCTATGCGGCAAGCGATCCGGCGGAATGTTTTGCCGTTTTATCGGAATACTTTTTCAGCGCCCCAGAGCTATTCGCGCCCAGATTCCCCGCGTTGTGGCAACGTTTCTGTCATTTCTATCAGCAGGATCCTCTACAACGCCTTCGTGATGGTGAAGACGATGAGCCAAATAACGCCGTACAGGTCCACTAATCCCTCATATTGAGGATTAATTAACCACTTGAAAAAGCGTGCTAATTTTACTGTTGACACGCCGTAATGAGGTCAGTATTATGCGCCTCGTTCACACGATTCCTCTGTAGTTCAGTCGGTAGAACGGCGGACTGTTAATCCGTATGTCACTGGTTCGAGTCCAGTCAGAGGAGCCAATTTCCTGTTTGCATGCATCTTTGCGAATCCTTATCTGATATTGATTCAAGAGGTTAGCGTGAAAACTCTTCCCGGTGCATTTTGATTTTACCCTCCGCATCGGGAAAAATTGGTGGTCAAATCTGGGGTCAGGTTAGTTCGATGACGGAGTGACCCCCCAAATGTCCCTTAACGACTCAAAAATCCGCAACTTAAAACCATCCGCAAAACCCTTCAAAGTTTCTGATTCTCACGGTCTGTACCTTCTTATCAAACCAGGCGGCTCACGTCACTGGTATCTTAAATATCGTATAAACGGCAAAGAATCCCGCATTGCACTGGGTGCCTATCCTGCCGTCTCCCTGTCTGATGCCCGCCAGCAGCGCGAAGGTATCCGTAAGATGCTGGCGCTGAACATCAACCCGGCACTGCAGAGGGCTGCTGAACGCAGAGCCTGCACACCAGAGAAGGTGTTTAAAACAGTGGCGCTGGCATGGCATAAAAACAATAAAAAAGTGGTCGCAGAACACCGCTGACCGTCTGCTTGCCAGCATGAACAACCATATCTTTCCTGTAATTGGTCATCTGTCCGTCACGGAGCTTAAACCCCATCATTTCATTGACCTGCTGAAAGGCATTGAGGAAAAGGGCCTGCTGGAAGTCGCGTCCCGCACGCGGCAGCACCTCAGTAACATCATGCGCCATGCGGTCCATCAGGGATTTATCGACACCAACCCGGCAGCAAATCTTGATGGCGTGACGGCTCCCCCCCCATGAGACACCACTATCCCGCCCTGCCGCTGGAGCGGCTGCCTGAACTGATTGAACACATTGAAGCATATCATCAGGGCCGTGAACTGACCCGGCTTGCTGTCCTGCTGACGCTGCATCTGTTCATTCGCTCCAGTGAGCTGCGCTTTGCACGCTGGTCAGAAATTGATTTCATAAACAGAATTTGGACGATACCCGCCACACGCGAAGCCATTGTGGGTGTGCGTTATTCAGGGCGCGGTGCAAAAATGCGCACTGCTCATATCGTGCCCCTCTCACAGCAGGCTATAGCTATTCTGAAACGGATTAAGGAAATATCCGGGGCTTACGAACTGGTCTTCCCCGGCGACCATAACCCGTACAGGCCGATGTGCGAAAACGCGGTTAATAAAGCACTGCGCCTTATGGGATTCGACACGAAACAGGACATCTGCGGACATGGCTTTCGGGCAATGGCATGCAGTGCCCTGATGGAGTCTGGCTTATGGTCGCAAGATGCAGTGGAACGCCAGATGAGTCACCAGGAGCGCAACACCGTGCGTCTGGCTTACATTCATAAGGCTGAGCATCTGGAAGCCCGCAAGGCGATGATGCAGTGGTGGTCAGATTATATCGATACATGCCGGGTCGCATACGTACCACCTTTTAACACAGGGCGGGATAAAAACAACGAAGCTGCATGACCAATAACAAAAAGCTGTATCAGCATACCCTGGTACGGCTTTATTCATTTCTGATGGCTTGCCAACCCCTCCACCCCGACCCGACCCGTCGCTGCCTGTAGAAAGCTGTTACACAACAACAACAACAACACGCTTGCGCCGTCAGCCCTGGCGTGCCATTTCATTTGAGAGCAAGGATCATCCCTACTGCCCCAGCGACGAGAACGGCATCAATGAGAAGCTCGAACGTATGCGTCTGGAGTTTCTGGACGAGACGTTTCGCAATCATCGAACCGACGAACAATGCGATACCGATGGCAAGTCCATGTGTGAGGACAGGCTGCGCGAGTGCGCCCGATATACCGAACGTAGCTAGCTTACCAGCGTAGAGCAGGATTGCGCTTGCCGCCTCTGATCCCAAAAATACGCCTCCACTCATTCCGTACCCGGTAAATACCGGCACGCTGAGCGGCCCGGTGGACAGCACGAATCCGGTCATAAACCCGACAATCGCCCCGGCCAAACTCATGTGCCAGAGATTCAAGTGGAGGTTCGATCGTCTGATGAGACGGCGCAGCGGGATCATCGCAAGGAAGAAAGCTGCTAGGAATACCTCCACTGTGCCAGGAGAAATCGTAAGTAACGTGTGCGCCCCGAGAACAGCCGCAGGAACTCCCGCCAACGAATAGGCAAACACCGGTCGCCAACGAATCTCATGCCACCAGACAATCACCCGTCCGATGTTGCCGAAAAGGGAGGCGATCGCCATAACAGGCACAGCAATCCGTGGCCCGTACGTGGCGACGAGGACGGGCAGCATGATTAACGACGAGCCAGTGCCGACGACACCGCTGAGTACTCCGGCACCGAGAGCGACGAAGAAGAGAAGTAAGAGTGCAATCATCGGCTTTAAGATCAACCAGGGCCATCGCTCGCAGCCGCAAGAAGCGGCACCAGGATGTCGCTGATCGGCGTTGGAATGCTGTGAACCCGGCCGCGACGCGCAATGACGCCGTTGCGGATATCCCATTCAAGCGGTCGGCCAGCTTCTCGATCCGTGAGGATGGAGGTGCTCATGTCTGCAGGAGCCGCCCGGAACTTATCGAGGATCTCCTGCGGCACTTCGTCTCCGAGTTCAGCGCCCTCTGCACGTGCCACGGCCAAGCATTCCTGCAGATAAGCCAGCGTAAGCCTGGCGATATCAGCACGGCCAAACATGCCTGAGCGGCGGTGCGTGAGTGCCATGAGTCCAGCCACCGCATTCTGCATCAGCTTGCGCCAGGCCAGGGAGCTGAAATTCGCGGCCAGATCTACGGAGCACCACGTGCCTTGCAGCGCTGCGGCCACTACACGGGAAGCTGGTGCGTCTGGCACGCTGAGGCGCGCCTCACCACGCAAGCGTACCGAGCCATCGGACTGCGCTTGCGCAGGGAACCACACGACAGCGGGAACAATCTGTCCGGGCAGAGAGTACGTAGCGAGCCTGTCCAACTGTTCGACCCCATTCTGGAGCACGCATATAACCGTCTCCGGGCCAGTCAACGCCCTGAGCCATTCTGCTGCCGCGTCGATTTGTGTGGACTTGACTGCCAGAAAGATAAGATCAACCGTGCGAGTGATTTGTGCCGGATTCGTCTGTACCGGACCGGGTACGGTGATAAAGCGGTTGCCATCTTGCAAGGTCAGGCGATCGCGGGGAGTACGTCCACACAGCAATGGTGTGCGGTCGACTTCGTGTAACGCCGCCGCGACTGTTGTGCCGATGGCACCTGGACCTAAAACAGCAACAACTGTATTGATTTCAGTGTTCATGAATGCGGACTCCTTGCAACAGAATCTAATTACGTGGTGGTTGTGCCCTTCCCAAAGGACATGTAATATATTACATATGAATAAAGAAAATGGTAATATAATTTCAGAAGGTGAGCAGCGGTTACAGCAATGGCTTGGCAGCATTCACGCCCGAAGCGGCGACCTCGCTGCAAGTGAGGCTAAAGTTGTCGATCTCCTGCTTGTCGATCCTTTATTTGTCGGTACAAGCACGGCAGCACAGGTTGCCACCCGTGCTGGTGTATCACCGCCGACAGTAATACGCGCTGCACGAGCGATCGGGTTCACCGGGTTCACTGAACTTAAGATAGAGATTGCCCGGGCTCGTGGCACTGCCCAATTCTTTGCCCCGCCTGAAGTTCTTACAGCGGATGCGACGCTGGCATCAGTGCTGGAAACATCAATTCGTGCTGGTGTAGACGCACTGACTGCGCTCAGCGGTGCTATCGAAATCTCCGCACTTGATGAGGCGGTCGATTTAATCCAGAGCGCACGCCAGGTATTTGCATTTGGTGCTGGTCCCTCTGCGACGGTTGCCGCTGATGCGGTCTTTCGTTTGCGGACGGCGGGTGTGATAACCGTCAGTATCCAGGATTATTTATCAGCGATGATTGCTGCTCGTCTACTCGGTCCAGGCGATGTCATCATCGTCGTCAGTTCAACAGGGCGCACATCATCCACACTCTCCATCGCTGATGCAGCATCCTCGGCAGGAGCATCGCTTATTGCAATAACTAACCAGTACGATACCCCACTGGCAACACTCGCCAACGTTTCGCTCGTTGTTGGCGGAATGCCACTCCCGGCACAGATGGCCGCTGCCGGGAGTCGACTGGCCCAGCTCGTCGTTATTGATACGCTGGTCGCTGCTCTCACTCTGCGGGATAAAGAACAAAGTCGCCGGGCTGAACGGGCGGGTATTGATTTGCCCGATATGTCCTGATGCAGTTCAGCACGGTAGCAATGATTCTTACTGCTGCGGTAGCTCATGCAGTATGGAATATAGCCTCAAAATACAAGAGGGAAGACACTCTTGTGTTCGTCTGGGCGTACAGCTGTGCCTCAGCATTGCTGTGGCTCCCGTTCAGCCTCATTCTGATAGTTGAGGGACAACAGGAACTCGACTGGAGACTCGCTGTCGGCGCAGTTATCTCGTCTGCACTTCATATCGCTTATTCTCTAATCTTGCAGGCTGGCTACGAGCGCGCCGAACTGGGTGTTGTTTATCCGATTGCCCGAGGAAGTGGACCAGTTCTGACGATACTGTTTGCAACCCTTCTCATGGGAGAACGGCTTTCACCAGGCGCTTTACTCGGCGCTTTTATCGTTATCGCTGGTATTTTCGTTGTCACCGGCAATCCGTTCAGGAGCGGAAGCCGACCACTACAGGGAATGCTTTGGGGGGGCAGCGACAGGCACCGCCATCGCTGGCTATACACTCTGGGACGGTTATTCGGTAATCTCTCTGCACTTGGATCCAGTGCGCTACTACGCCAGCACACTCCTGCTACAGAGTCTGATTCTTACCCCTGGTGCGATGCGGCGACGAAATCGCATTCCAACTGCTGTACGTGTGGATATCATCCCAATCCTTATCATTGCTGTATGCTCTCCCCTTGCCTACATCCTTGTACTGACAGCCATGCAGAGCATGCCACTGGCACTCGTCGCTCCTCTCAGGGAAACATCCATTATTGTCGGCTCCCTTCTTTCGTACTGGCTGTTTCGTGAAAATCATCTGGCACGCCGGATTGCCGGTGCAGTGGTGGTGCTGACCGGCATCGCAATAATTAGCCTTTGATCGCTTCGTTGGATGCCAATCGTCGTCTTATTGTCAGCGTGGATCGTTCGTCGAAGTTCAGTTTTCATCACCAGTTTGATCGCAAAGCTATGCCACATAGCACTATTGGCTTTATAATCATTAACGGTAAAAGTGGTATTGAATAGTGATACTCCGATGCAACACATTCAACATGTAGCCTGATTCTGATAACCGCTTTCGTTAGAAATGGCTTACTCCATAGCGAGAGTTCGTGATGCTCAAAACAGAAGATCTCAACACTATGATATCAATTGATGAGATTCACTTTGCTGACTGGCAAATCTGGCCACAGCTAAGGATTCTGTTACATCGGGGTAAGCCAGTAAGAATTTCTGCCAGAGCTTTTGATGTTCTGGTTGTTCTGGTGAGTGCCAGAGGTAAAGCGGTAAGTAAAGAATCTTTACTTACGCAAGTGTGGGGAAATGAAATCGTCGAAGAAAATAATCTTCAGGCACAAATTTCAGCTATACGCCGCATACTGGGACATGACCGCCATCTACTGGTTACTGAATTTGGTTGTGGTTATCGCTTTAATATCAACAAATCGCCAACTGAACCTCTCTCTAAATCAAAAATACCTGAGCCCGCTATTACCCCTTTTCTAGCGTCGATTCTGGGGCGTGATAAAGCTGTGCAGGAATTATGCGCCTTATTGGATCAATACCGTCTGGTGACGATTACAGGCTCAGGGGGGCGTGGGTAAGACTCGTCTGGCATGGGAAGTCGTCAGTCTTACACACACGCATTTTCCTGATGGAATATGTGTGGCTGAACTGGCTCATATCACCGAAGCATCCAGCTTGCTATCCGTTATTTCACAAGCGCTCCATCTTCCATTAGCTGCCATTCATAATGATGCCGATTTACGGCAACAGCTTGCACGGCGTCGATGTTTACTGCTGATTGATAACTGTGAACATGTAATTAATGAACTTGAACCAGTGATTACGTTGCTCCTGCACCTGGCTCCCCATATCAAACTGTTGTTGACTAGCCAGGTAGCGTTGCAGGTTGCCGGCGAGCAACAATATCTACTACCACCATTACAAGTTCCTGAGAGCGAAGAGGCTGATACCCACGAGTTACTGACTTTTTCCAGTGTCCGCCTCTTTATCGAACGCGGGCAGGCAAATCGACATGATTACCATCCATCAGCCAGCGAACTGTCTTTGATTGGCGAGTTATGCCGTCATCTTGACGGTCTGCCGTTGGCGATTGAACTTGCGGCCTCCCGTCTGCCAGTCATGAGTGTCAAAGAGATCTATAGCCGACTGGAAGACCGTTTCCAGCTATTGAGCAATACGCACAGATCTCTGGAGCCCAGACATCAGAAAATACTGACCGCGCTGGAGTGGACTTATCAGTTGCTCAACACACGTGAACAACGATTATTTTGCTCTCTGGGGATCTATACCGATATGTTCAGTGCGAAATCAGTAAGCGACCTTCTGCTGATTAAAGACAAGCATCGCTGGCAGGTTGTTGACGATCTGCAAAGATTACTGTCTTTATCCCTGATTCAGGTCATTACTCAGGTACCAGAGACCCGTTTCCGCCTGCTGGAAACCATGCGCCAGTTCGCATGCGATAAACTCAGGCAACAGGGTGAATATACTGTTCTTGAGGCCCGTTTTGCCGGTTATTATAAAGTTCTGGTAGAAGAGGCCCAAGGTGATTGGTTTATGCTGCCAACGGGACAGTGGCGTGAACGTTATAGCCATATGCTTAATGATTTGCGGAGTGTATTACAGCAAACGTTGACTGAGGGGGGCCGATCCTTCTAAGGGGCTTAAGATATTACAAGCGATGACCCCTTTTTTGGATTGAATATTCACTATACGATGAATGTCAGCGCCATATTTATCCTCTGCTTTATGAAAATACTTCGCAGGTAGTATTAACGCTACGCCAGAGAATGAATCTCAGCGCTGTAGCAGGTAAGGCGTCAACCTGGGCAAAAGGCCCTACGCCTGAAACACATTCAGCCTGGAAAACCGCGCTGACAATTGCAGAAAAGCTCGACGACAAAGAAATACGTTTACAGGCTCATTACGGATTATGGTTGTATTATCTGCGTACTGGCGAGTTGGATAAAGCGCTTGAGCATGCGCAATCTATGTGCGAGCTAGCACGGTCCATTACCGACGAGGAGGCGATGGCAACCGGGCTGCGTATTCTCGGTGTATCCCTGCATTTTTTGGGCCGTCATGATGTCGGGCGTGATTATCTCCAGCAATCTCTTGATTGGTATGAACATGGTGAATTAAGCCACTCTTTCCGTTTTGGTCTTGATCAAGCGAGCGCCGGTCAGGCCTTTCTGTCTCGTTTACTCTGGTTACAGGGTGAGTATAAGGCCGCGAAACAGATGGCATGGCGCGGTGTTAAAAAAAGCCGCTCGTTTGCAGCATGTCTGTTCTCTTTGCTGTGCACTGGCTGAAGGCGCTTGTATGACAGCAGCACTGGATCGTAATCCGCGTTGGGTTATAAAGGCCGCAAACTGGCTTATTCATCTGGCAAAAAGGCATGATTTATATTTCTGGAAGACATACGGCGAGCTGTTTCTTGTTTGGGCCAAACAGTTCAGTCATACCGATGTTAGTCAAACTACACTGTTTAGCTCGTTGCGGGCGATGGGATTAGACTGGCAATATTCCCCCCTTGTTGTCAGAAATTGATACCGGGGTATCACTGAGAGCCACCCGCCAAGATCATGAAAACTGGTGCACGCCTGAGCTGATGCGTCTTTCTGCCACTCAATTACCTCCTCAGAAGCAACGCCTGCTGTTGGAGAAGGCCCTGGACAAAGCGCGTCAGCAACAGGCTCATGGCTGGGCCCTCCGTATTGCTTATTCATTGGCGACATTGCAGGCTGAAGCCGGGGAAAAATGGGCTGCTAAACAATTGATACAGGACGCTTTACATGATGTTGATGACTCAGACAATGCGACGGATGTAAGAAGTGCTATTGCGCTATGTGTCCGAATAGGGACCTGAATATTTACGTTTTACGGCTATTAACATCCCCATGATCACGAGTCCGCCCCCCTGCTGAAGAAATCAGCGCCCAGCTATGAGTTGTCTCCCATAACCAGGTGGCAGTCAGTGAGCCACATGCTCCGCCAATAAACATAACGCACATAAATAATGTATTAAGACGGTTTCTGGCATCCGGACGCAAAGAATAAATCGTGTGCTGATTAGCTATCAGTACACATTGCTCACCCGCATCCAGTAGTAGAATGCCCACCACCATACCCACAATACTGTTCCATCTCCAAAAAACAGTCCAGGCTAGCAGCATGAGTATCACACCAAAAACAACCATTCGGAATGGTCCCTGACGATCGCTGAAACTTCCCGCCAGAGGCGCACACAGAATACCGATTAACCCCAAAGCAGCCAGGGCGCCGGTTATCCCTGCACCGTAATCGTAGCGATGAGCTAACCAGAAAGGGAGCACGGTCCACAGCACGCTGAAGGAGGCAAACAGCATTGCTTGTGTAAGAGTTGCACCACGCACCTGCGGCTCGTTTTTCCACAGCAGTCCTAATGAACGTAATACCGCCAGATAGTTAAACTTTGGCGTTGACAACGACTGAGTAGGCAAAATGCGTAAGATGAAAAATATAGCCAGCAATGTCATGATCGCGCCGGATAAAAAAGACGCCACGCCAGCCGAAATACTGACCAATAAGGCCTCCGATAGCCCGGCCAGCAAGGATACCTGCCAGGACACCGCTCATCACCGTACCAACGGTTTTACCTCGTGCAGAAGTTCTTGAGAGCGAGGCGGCAAGCGGCACTATCTGTTGAGCTACTGTTGCAGCCATCCCGGTAAGGAAGGAGAAGAACACCAACACTGTCGCCGTTGGGGATAACATCATGCCGATCATTGCCAGGAAAAGCACCTGCGCTTGACGCAGGATAAGCCGCTGACGTTCAATATAATCGCCCAGGGGGATCAGAAAGAATAAGCCCACCGCATAGCCTACCTGGGTGACCATGGGGATCAAAGAAACAGCTCCCCATTCATTGGGAAATGATCCGGCAATTAAATTCAGGACAGATTGATTAAAATAAATATTAGCCACAACAATACAACAAATAATCCCCAGCATAAGAATCCTGGTAGAAGAAAGCTCGTGATTGTCCGAACGCATTGACCACTCCTGGCACTAAACTCAATATTGTCTGGAGTATAAGCAAAGGCGACACCCAACTCTTTGACCGCTTTTTTCAGACATCTGAATTCTGATGCACAAGCTCCTGAAAAAGAGATTTGTTACTAATACTGCTCATGTTATTGACTGTGCTTAACTTGAGGAGCAACAAATGGATTTAAAACTGACTGGAAAAGTGGCTCTGGTAACTGGAGCCCGTACCGGAATTGGTTTCAGCATTTGTGAAGAATTGGCCGTGAATGGTGTGCATTTAGTCATGGTGGCCAGACGAGAACCTGAGCTGATTCTTGCTGCGAAAAAAATTTCAGAGAAATACGGTGTTTCGGTGCTGCCTATTGCCGGGGATGTGACTGATCCCAAACTACCTTCTTTAGTGGTTGAACAAGCGGAAAAAGTTTTTCAGCGTATTGATTTACTGGTGAACAATGCCGGAAGAGCCCATGCGGGCACGCTGTTAACCACTTCGGAAGAAGACTGGCAGATAATGACTGAGACCAAATTCTCCGCCATGCGACGTTTTTGTAAGGTAATCATCCCCGGGATGCAGAGACGAAACTGGGGGGCGTATTGTCAATATCTCATCCATTGGCGGTATCTACCCTAATCCGCAACTTACCGTCTCACACGCACTGAGCGCCGCTATCAACAACCTGACCCGTAGTTTAGCACTTAGCGTGGCTCCGGATGGCATTCTGGTCAATGCGATCGGAGTGGGTGCTGTCGCGACGGATAACTGGGCGCAGAACATGCTACCGAATGTTCGCAATCGTCGTCCTGAACTGGCTGACAGAACAGACGAAGAGGTAATGGCATTACTGGGTAAAGAGAAAACGCCTGTGGGCCGCTTTGGACTTCCTGAAGATATTGCTGCAATTGCTGCGTTCCTACTTTCTGGGAGGAATCAGTTTGTTACTGGACAGACAATTGAAGCATCAGGCGGAGCAGACAGATTTATGTAATGTCTTCCATTCAACTTAAATAATGTTTGAGAATTGAATTAGTTTAACCTGATATTTGTTCTTCTTTTCAATCACTGCGAAATATGAGGCCGGATATGGGGGGGCTGAAACGCTAAGAAGCCCCCCGCGCCAATATAATCCAAATATTATAACGTAATAAATCCCGCACCATGAAATTAATTTCACTGGAAAATTCATGGTATTTTTTTAAAAAAATAGAAATAGAGGCAAACCACTATGTCAAAAAAACAAACACTATCAAATACAAACTATAGTTCGCCTGACTGGCTGACTATCCGTGAAGCAGTCGAAGTGATAAATAAAAAAGGACTGAAAATTAAAAAAAAAGTGACATTTACAAGCATGCATTACATGGCAGCATTCATCTCTCTATTTACTTTCAGTCGCCAATTACATTACGAAAAATACAGAGGTCGGGCTACAAAGTAAGGCTCAGACCATGTGATATGTCATCAATAAATCGTTTATGCCTTCTTGACAAAAAAGCGTTTATTGAAGGACATAATTTTATTGTTAGCACTACTGGCAAATATATCATCCCCACAGAGAGAGTTATTGACACTCTATTGATTGGATATGAATATGTTCTAGTACAAAAATTACTTGCCCAATCTCTTAAAATACCATTACCTGTAACAGGAGCTATTGATTTTAATCATGGCATAACAGTTAGCTTACAAGGAGAACCATTTCAACTATTCGATAAAATGACATGGGAAGAAAGAATAACACAAAAAATTATGCAACTCCCTAAAAACATTTCACCATATGTACATAAAGAGATATTCTCAAAGAGGATAAATAATTACCTGGGGAAAGAGTATTTCCCGGCTCATATTTTACCTCGGGATGCCTGGTTTGTTATTCGACACACTGAACTTGATAAAGTCATTGACATCATAACCAATAGCAGAGTGCCCCCCATTATCTGCAACGCGAATATCAACACCACTATCTCGTTTTTTCTGGCTGGCCTGTAAAAACAATGAAGTCATCCGTCCATTAATTAGTAAACCGTACAAACTACTATCTATTTTCGAACAATGGGCATCTGACGAAGGCATTACCGACAGGCTCAGTGGTGATACGTTAAAAACTGCACTCGTACGCGGTTCCCCCACATCAATGTCGGATTGACGCAAGTGAATTTTACCAAACCCAAATGTCCGTATTAAGGACCCTAAAATCAGTAATACGGACATAATTAGTTTTTTTGACTCTTTTTTCCTTGTCACCTCAAGGGATATTATATTTCTGCATTACGGGTATAAATACATATCATCAATTACCAAGCATTAGAAATGTAAAAACAAAATAGTACTTAAATGCTCACAACCCCACACATACATAAAGCCACCCCTTATTCAAGGAGGATTTAGCCGACCTGCATAGGTTCGATCGAATCCAAAATGCGAAAAATAGATTAACCTTAATTTATCCAACCATTAAATACACACATGGGTTCGTAATTATATTCCAATTAATTAATCTAAAATTTACTCACCAATACATTACACATGCAAAAACACGAAAACATACATTGCACAGAAAGACTTAGATTCATTTACAATGAAATAAATGAGTGATTTCATTTCGCTCAACAAATATATAACTGAGGTACTAAGGCCATGATTACTAGATGAACCCGTCCATAATCCAGATAGTTACTAAAGATTTAAAAACTCATCCTTATGATACGAGTAATTACCTTACTCCCTAGTAGACTTGCTTTTAATATTTACGGCCTTTTTTCTATACCGGTGCGGGGGGGACATTATACCTTTTCCGAAATGCCCTGGTTAATGATTGCTGAGAGTCAAAGCCAAATCGCATCGCGATGTTTATCAAAGGTTCATTTGTTGTGATAACAGCCTCTAAAATAAGACATAATTTTTTCTCTCTGATAAAACCTCCCAGGCTCTGCCCTGTTTCAGAAAAAAACAGTCTCTGCAAATGCCATTTTGAATATCCGGACCTGATAGCCACATCATCAATTTTTAGTGGCATCTCTATATTTTTGTTTATCCAGATAATTAAGTCATTTACAAAATCTTTTCTGTTTTTCATAACCGAAACCTTAGAATTACTCTACTAGAAATACATTTTCATCAGGCATATAGATCAAGAGCTGACAATCCCTAAGTTCTGCATAAATCCTCAATAGAAACCATACTTTTTATTATGGTGTGATGGATATACTCGCAGACAGTCCAGCCACCAATTCAACTCCCTCCGGCAATCTGTCAATATGAATCCGAACCGGGATACGCTGCGCGAGCCGCACCCAGCTAAAGGTTGGCTCGACATTAGGCAGGCCAAGCCCCCCCGGTCTCGTCATTGTTATCATCTATTCCGCGTCCGATACTCTCAACATGACCCGTGATCACCGGCTTAAATCCCATCAGCGTAATGTGTGCAGTATTTCCCGTGCGGATATGTTGCAACTTAGTCTCTTCAAAATAGCCAACCACCCAAAAACTATTGGCATCAATGATGGAAACTTTAGTTTCTCCCGCTGTGGCATAGTCACCAGGGCGAAGCCGCAAATGTGTGACATAGCCCGTAACCGGTGACCGAACAATAGCATGCGATAAGTTAAGCTCTGCAAGGTCCAGCGCAGCCAGTGCACCGTGGTAATTAGCCGCAGCGACGCTGGCTGCGCTGGCTGTTTGTTGTAAATCCTCGCTGGAAATCACCCCTTTAATCTGAGAGCGTCGCCTCGCCGCATCCTGGCGCATCAGCATTTCATGACGTTTCGCCTCAACATCAGCCTGGGCGCTGACCACTGCCAACCTCAACCAGTGCGGGTCAATGGAATAGAGCACATCGCCCCGATTAACCCACTGATTATCGCGGACGGCCACATTCAGAACCGGTCCAGAGACATCCGGCGCAATCTGAACCACATCCGCACGAACCCGACCATCGCGGGTCCAGGGGGTTTGCACATAATGTTTCCAGAGAATAAAAGCCAAAAGCGTAGCAACCGCCACAGCGCTGAGCGTCAGCAAATAGCGGCCCAGTAGAGAAAGTAACGATTTCATTTTAAAAACCCCAGTTCGGTCAGTCCCTGCAATAACAGGTAAAAAGTAATAATAAAGATGGAAAAATCGATCATCGGGCGAAACGGCAAGCGACGGTAACCCTTGCTTAGCGAGAAAAGCTGCACGAGTAATAGCGTACAGGTGAGCGCGACGAGGGAAATTAACAGTAGACCGGGTACAAAAACGCCCTCAATATTGAAATCATTGATCATCGACAGGCTCCATTTCCTGAGTGCTTAATGCGCAGTACAGATCAACCAGTTGATTAACATGATGCCGCGATAGTTCATCTGCTACGGACAGGCTACGCTCAGTCAGGCTGACAATCCGTTCAAGTAAGGTGTTAATATCCGTCGAGTGTGTAAGACAATTGAGAACCTCTTTTATTTCTTTGTCTGCATGCGCATCCCATCGGCGTAATCGCATTACACACAGGCCTATACGCAGGGTGTGCAAAAGATGATTCAATGCCTGTTCTGATGACTGTCCGCTGCGCGGCAAACGTGGCAGTATCAACGCAGCCCGATCGATCATCAGGTTGATCCAGAGAGTTTCATCAGTATTCAACACACCTTTCACGCTGCGGTTAATATCGCGCTGGCATAATTTAAGCAGGCGATTTATTGCCGCATCTGCCTGCACAGTCTGCAGAAAGCCCATGCTGAATACCGCAAAGCCAGTTGCAGAAAATAATGCGATAGAGGTATTCACCGCCACGGCAAAATCCCCGCTGTAATGAGCACCCAGCTCGCACAAAATAGGCAGCGTCAGTGTGATCCCCATCGCCATAAACGTGGTGGGCGGCCTTGCCTGGAGCGATCCGGCAAGCAGATATACCGGAGCTAGAACCACTACCAGCACGATAAAATCACTGACTTGCGGTAGGAGAAAGAAGCTGTAAATCAGGCTTATCACAACTCCCCAGAGGGAACCAATGATGTATTTCACAATATGCGGGGCAGGCGTATCGAAGCTGCCAAACAGTGTGCAACAAACGCCAAGGATAGATACTGCCGTACCGCCATCAGGCCATGCCGAGAAAATCCACACCATGCAGCCGCTCAAAATGATGGTGAAAGCGCCCAATGCGGTGCGGGCAGCAGTAAGAGGATCGCGGTGGAATACATACCCTTTCACGGTATTCATTTCTGAGTGCGCAGGCATCTGATTCGCGTGATGAATGGCATCCGAAAGACGATAGCACTGCTGCACGAGGACAATGGCCTCTGTCAGGTAGCGCATAAAACTTACATGCAGTGCTTCTACAAACGTCAACTCATGTACGACATAGCGCTGCAGTAATTTTTCACTGCGTTTTTTGAGCTCTTCCCCCCTCGCTTTTAAATTTTCCTTCATCTTTGCAGGCCAGCCAGACCTCAACATCATCCATTAAAATTTGCACATCGAAAGGTATCTTCGCTATCAGCGCTAAACGGTCACGTAACTCACAGTTAACAATGACTAATCGCGCAAGCCTGTCATGAAGCCTTTTTCTCGCTTGCCGGACCGGTACAGAGAACGCAAAATCATAAGGGATATGATGGCTGATGCCCTGCAGGAACTGCAATGCCAGTGCCATATGCAGCGGCGAGGAAACAGGATCGGGTTTGCCTGTTAAAGTCTCTGCGATACGCTGTCGCGCCGCGAGCAGCGTCTGCGATAATTTACTGTTGAACTGGCCTGAGATGCGCGCGGGCAATACATAGCGATGGATAAGTGCCGCGCAGAAGATACCGATCATGATTTCCTGTACCCGAGTGATAGCGATTTCAAAAATCGCGCCAGGATCGGATACAGCAGGGAAGCCAATCAGACTCGCAGTGTAACCAGCAAGGACAAAACCATAGGCCCGGGGCGTACGTTCCAGCAAGGACAAATAGAGGCAGAATGTAATCCAGCCTGCCAGTATCACGCTGCAAAATACGGGGGGAATTCACGAACGTGGGTACAATTAATACCGTCATGCCAGCGCCAATTACCGTTCCCACCAGACGATACAAACTTCTGCTTAGCGATGCTCCGACGGAGGTTTGGGAAACAATATATACGGTGATAATTGCCCAGGAAGGCCGCTCCAGGCCAATTGATAATGCAATATAGTATGCGAGCATCGCAGCGGTAAAACTCTTCGCCGAATAGAGCAGAGCGTTCGCATCATTCAGTAGTGAAGGAGAAGCCATACCGTGAAGACGATGGCATATCGTGTGTAAAAAAATGAAAGTAACTCGCGTTAATTTTTTCATGCCGGAAATTATTACCGGCTTGCATATCTACTTAAATACTCTATTCTGTCAAAAAATACCTAAATGTTGCCAATCTATGTTACCCCCACTTGCCAATACGCTGTTCGATCCGGATACCACCTCCTGCCCCGCAGTCGCGCGTCATTTGGATTTTGTCGATTACGCGGCCGAAGTGCCTGTGCATACGCACCGCAAAGGGCAATTGATTATTGCCCTCTATGGAGCGGTCATTTGTCGCGCCGAAAATGATATCTGGATCGTGCCGCCTGATTGTGCCGTCTGGATCCCTGGGGGAGTGCCGCACAGCGCAAAAGCTACTTGGAATGCGCATCTCAACTATCTTTTTTATCGAGCCTGGAGCCGCCGAGCTGCCGGAGCGATGCTGCACTCTGGCCATTTCTGGTCTGATCAAAGAACTCATTGCCCGTTTAACCCACGAGGGCGTCGGATACCCACCAGAAAGCCATCTAGCCAGACTGACCAGAGTAACACTTGATGAATTAGCCACCATGCCTCAGCAGAAACTGAGCCTCCCTGTGTCGTCGCATCCTAAAATCCGCGCCATGGCCGATGCTCTGGTCAGTCAACCTGATGACCGAAGCACATTCAAAACATGGGCAAAAAAGACTGGCGCTTAGCGAGCGTTCTCTCGCGCGTTTAATGCTGCGCGAAACCGGGTTGACGTTCGGACGCTGGCGTCAGCAACTGCAACTGATAATTGCTCTCCGGGAACTGGCTAGCGGCGTTTCGGTTCAGAATGTTGCAGCTAATCTGGGGTATGAATCGGTTAATGCGTTTATCACCATGTTCAAAAAAACCATGGGCAGTACACCCGCACACTATTTTGCCGAACGGAAAACAAGCGCACACTTAACCGATATTTAGCGACATCAGGTTTTCCAAGAAACCAGAGGTGAGTCATAGAGCTGCCATATCCGTCTCCCTATGCGGGGGGATCACACTACAGAATCTTTACCGCATGGAACCTCCAGCCAGGACTATATTGCCTCAGCCGCCTTAACGATAAAAAGAATCAAAGGACGGTATTATATCTGTTGGATCGGTCTATACATGATCGGGAAGCACAATCAATTCAGCATTGTGTTAAGGAAGTAGTTGAGCATATATGTTTCGACCACACAGAACACTTCTATGGCGATGCTTCATAGCGCATTACCGCCACAGTGGTAACGCCCCCCCCCCCCCTGACTGAAATTCACAATGAATGTATTTAACCGCATCTTTTTATTGTCCTCATTATCACGCTAAGTCATGACACCATTGCAGCAGCGAAACGCTGAAAACTACACAGCAGCACAACTATCCTTCTCCACATCCTTATACAACTAATAACTTATTATTTATTCACTACAAAACCGTACTAAGGATCTTCCCATCAGTAATAAGGTGCTATCGGCTTTTCCTAAGCTTACTGCTGTGTTCTTTTATTTTCTCTGGACATGCACCAGTCATTCCACAATAGGAGAATACAATGACATCACATCAGTTGTTACGTTTAAAACAGGTCGAAGAAAAAACCGGTTTGAAACGCTCTCAAATTTACTTGTATATGAAAAATGGTTCGTTCCCACGTTCAATAAAAATTGGCCCGGCCAGTGTGGCCTGGCTCGAATCGGAAATTGATGAATGGATCAACCTTAAGTTAGCCGGACGTTAGATCAGTTAAAAATGTCCGTTTATTTGCTCAACTTTTCCATATGGATTGAGGAGATAACAGAATGATTCCATTAATTAATTACACCATCTTAACTGATGCATTGCACGCTCTGAAAGAAGGCAATATTCGTCACTGTAAATCCCTCGGATTTACTTTCGACGAAATGAATGCTCTTAATCAGTTATCACTCGATGAACTGTTTACGGTCAGCCGGGCGGCAGTTCCCTTTGTTTCGGTCAGTGTCCGCCATGATGTTCTGCATCATTTACTGGCGCAGGCCCGCCAGGAATACCAGCATCAACAGGAGATTAACCGTGCTATCCGCCTGGGTGGCTCTATCTCGTTGCTCAACCACTATTTTGGCCTGACATCAAATGAAGTCTGCCTTCGTCGCCGGTTGCTGAGTGTCAGCGTGCCGTATGGGCGGACGCCTGAACCAGATGAAGAGACAGATGCCGAAATCTGGAGGCAATGGCAAAAATGTCGGGTGGATAACCTTGAATCCTCCGACGCGCTGGCCGCCATGATGCAGGTGACGGAAAAGCTATTGCCGGACGCCGAAGGTCTGTCTCTCACCACCATCTGGAAGCGCATCACACTCTGCGAAAAGGAAGCCGCCAACAGGAGGGCATCAAATGCCGGATGAGATCGACCGCGATCAGGAGTTCAATGAACAACGACTGGAAGAGATGATTGAACAGAGCCGTTTCAAACCAGGAACAACACCATCATTATTCCACTGCCGTTTATGCGGTAAACCTATTCCTGAAAAACGACGGCAGGCACTACCAGGCGTAACAACCTGTACGGAATGTCAGGATAAACTTGAACGCCGTCGTTGTTAAATGTGAACCAAAAGACGTATGAGTAATAAATGCTCATACGTCTTTATCTGTATCAGAAAGTAAAAATAAACCCCCATAATTTACTTCAACTTCCTTTCCTGCTCTCCAATTTCTTTATTTATCCATCCGACTAACTCTTTCATTTTTGTTTTGAGTTTATCGTTTATGACTCGATCCAGCCCCCCTCATGCTGAACACGCCATTACAGAATGGTTGCCCTAATGGACGTTAATTCGTCCGGGCCGGGTATTGCTCTTTAATAATACGGAACGGGCTGTCACAAAACCACAATTCAGGGTGCCGCTGAATGTTCTCGCTGACCCGTTAAAACCGGAATGCAGAATCGGGACGTGATCGAAAAATATTATTTTCTACCATTTTATTAAAAGGGCTCATCATGAGAAAACCCGATTATTATGCATATGTTGCCCAGGAAAGTCAGCCGGATACTCAGGGCGAGAAAAATACGTACTGGACAAAAGTCGGCGTTGCCTTTGCTCACCACGGTAAAGCCGGTCTGAATATTGTCCTGACGCCCGGTATTGCCGTCTCCGGCAAACTAGTCCTGCTGGAACCTCGCGAGGAAAACAGTCCGCAGCAGAGTACGGCTCCTGTCGAAACCACGCAGTAATCCCTTTGATTCTGACTCCACAGCATGCAGCGTCTGCAGACCCTGCATGCTGTCTGCTTTCTGAGGCCATCATGCTTTCCACCACTGCCTTTCTGGCGGCGGCCATGCAGTGCGCCGCCAGCATTCATCCGTCCACGGCACTCGACGTGGCGCGGGTGGAATCCGGTTTTAACCCGTATGCCATTGCCGAGATTGTCCCGAACTCCGGAGAATCTTCCGGCGATAAACACGTTAATTCTCACCAGCCAGCCAGTCGGGGAGAGGCAGAGCATATTCTCCGCAGCCTAATGGCTCAGGGCCGCCGTTACTCTGTTGGACTGATGCAAATCACCAGCACCAATTTCCGCCATTACGGCGTCACGGCCAGCGACCTACTTAACCCTTGCATCAATCTGTCGGTATTTGAGCGCATTCTCGCCGACTGTTACCGGCGCGGCGGCACCCTGAAACGAGCACTCAGTTGTTACTACTCCGGCAACTTTGAAACCGGACAGCGACCGGAATCCGCCTTTAACCAGACCAGCTACGTACAGCGCATTGGCTATGTCGTCCCGTCCACGCGGGAAGACCGGCACCGTGCCCCTGACCGGAGTGTACAGCCCTCTGTCCGTTATCCCGCCGTTGTGCTGCGCGGCGAGCCTGCCGGTGCCACTGCGCCGATCCTGACTTCTCTGCATTATCCCGGTGCCGTCATTCGCGGCGCTATCCCTGTTATCCCTGATGAGGATAAATGATCATGCGTAAACGCCGTTACTCCGTTGTTGCTTCCGTGCTGCTGCCTGCCCCACTGCTGGCGGCGGACAGCGGATTTAACAAGGCCAATGAGACACTGAGCAATACTTCGACCGGCCTGCTGGGACTGGCCGCCGTCACCATCACGCTGGCGACCATGTGGGTGGGCTACAAGGTGCTTTTCGACGGCAAGAGCCTGCACGACATGCGTAACGTCATCATCGGCGCGATCCTGATTGTCGGCGCGTCCGGCTTCGGTGCCTACTGGGTGTCATAAGCGAGGTAACGATGGCTACGCTGAATAAAGCACTCACGCGGCCTGCCGCCATTATGGGTATTCCTCTTGTGCCGTTCGTTCTCGTCAGCGGGGCCATCGTCCTGCTGGCGGTCTATGTCAGCTATTACCTGGCACTGTTGCTGATCCCGGCCTGGGCGGAAATGAAAAATAAAGCCCGGAAGGATATTCATTATTTCAGTCTGCTCTGGCTGGCATTTAAAACCCGTGGGCGACTTTTCACCAGTAAGCATTTTGGCGCGAATGCCCTTCTGGCAAACCAGTACGATAATGTTGATGTGTCGGAGTTTATTCAGAAAATGAAATTAAACGAGCGTATTACGCTGGATAAATATATTCCGTATTCCTCCCATATTCACCCTTACGTCATCAGAAACCGTCACCGTGATTTGGTTGCCACCTGGGAACTGGGCGGTACAGTCTTTGAATGTGAAGACGAACATCACCTGACCCTGATGGCCACGCATCTGAACAATATTATCCGCTCGTATGAAGGTCTGCCGGTAACATTTTATATTCACCGGCTCCGTGAAAAATACCATGATGCTTTTGAAGCCTGTTCGGGCATACCCTTTTCTGATGACGTGACCCGGCGGTATTACCAGCCGGTAAAAGAAAAACCGTTCTGGCGGCACCGGCTGTTTTTCACCGTCTGCTACGCGCCGTTCTCTGCGATTGAGAAAAAAACCATGAAAGCGCAGTCGCACGGTAAACGCCAGCCAGCTCTGGATGACGCGCTCAAAATCATGCAGGAATACCGTGAAGCACTGGAATCTTCATTATCCCGCTATATGGCAACGCCGCTGGGGATATATGAAGAAAACGGGCGGGTATATTCCTCACAACTGGCGTTCTTCCACCGCCTGATCACCGGCCAGTGGCAGAAAGTGGCCGTAACGCGCTCGCCGTTTTATGAAACGTTAAGCACGCCGGACGTGTTTTTCACCACCGACACCGGTGAATGCCAGACGGTCAGCGGTTCCCGCTTCTTCCGCAGTCTGGAGATTAAGGATTATTCCCCGGAAACCCACACCGGCATGCTGGATGCGCTGCTGTACGCCGAAAGCGAGTATGTTCTGACGCAGTCCTTTACCTGCATGGCACGGGATGAGGCACAGCATCATATCCGGCTGGCGGAAAAACGGCTTAACTCCACGGACGACGACGCGACTTCCCAGCGCGAAGAGCTGATTGTCCTGCGCGACCTGCTCCAGTCCGGACATGTGTCATGCGGTAAATTCCACTTTTCCCTGCTGGTCTCCTCAGACAGTGCCGGACAGGTGGTGAAGGACACTAACGTTCTGGCCCAGCCCTTCGCCGATTTGGGTATTATGACGACGCTTTCCACCCTGTCACTGCCAGCTGCATATCTGGCGCAACTGCCGGGCGTCTATATGCTGCGTCCCCGACTGGTGGCCGTCAGCAGCCAGAATTTCGCCGATATGGCCTGCCTGCATAACTTCCATCCCCACAAACGTAGCGGCAATCCGTGGGGGGGAAGCCATCGCCATCCTCACATCTCCCGGCGGTGGCGGGTATTACCTGAACCTGCACGACAGCCAGGCCGGACGGGATGACACTGGTGAGAAAACGCCGGGGAATACGGCGATTATCGGGAAAACCGGCTCCGGCAAAACCCTGCTGATGACCGTCATGCAACAACTGATGCAGAAATACCGTAACCCGGCGTCGTTTGCGCCTTCTGCCACCCTCAAACGGCTGACCACGGTGTATTTCGATAAGGACCGGGCGGCGGAGATGGCGATCCGCCAGGCGGGCGGGCGTTATTTCCGTATCCGTACCGGCGAGCCCACCGGCTTCAACCCGTTTGCGCTGGAGCCAACCCGCCGGAACATCAGTTTTATCAAACGGCTGGTGCGCATGCTGTGCCGCCGCAACGGTAAGCCGCTCGATCCGCGCGATGAGGAGCGGATCAGTGCCGCCGTTGACACCATCATGCTGGACTATCCGCCGGAGTACCGCCGGTTCGGGATCACCCGGCTACTGGAAGTGCTGCCGGAGCCGCCGACCACAGACGCCCGCACCAACGGGCTGCGTATTCGCCTGAAACAGTGGGCGCAGGGGGGGCGAGTTCGGCTGGGTGTTTGATAACGAGGCCGATACATTCACCATCAGCGATGTCGATAACTTTGGTATCGACGGCACCGAATTTCTGGATGATGACGATATTCGCGGCCCCGTGACCTTTTACCTGCTGTATCGCGTGACCAGCCTGCTGGACGGTCGCCGCCTGGTGATGTTTATGGATGAGTTCTGGCGCTGGCTGGCCGATGTCGAATTTTCCCGCTTCTCGCTCAATATGCTGAAAGTCATCCGCAAGCTGAACGGTATCTTCGTTCCGGCAACACAGTCACCGGATGAAATCGTCAAACATCCCATAGCCCCGGCGATTATTGAGCAGTGCGGTACCCAGATTTTCCTCGCCAACCCGAAAGCCAGCCATGCGGATTACGTGGAAAAAATGAAAGTACCGGAAAGTGTTTATGACACGGTCAGGAATCTGGATCCGGGCGAGCATTATATGGTCATCCTGAAAACACCGCTTCGGGCCGGGGAAACCCGCCCGTTTATGGCGATGGCGAAAATGGATCTGTCCGGACTGGGTAAATTCACCCGGCTTCTCAGCGGCAGTGAGGACAACCTGAAAATATTCGATGCCATTTATCAGGACGGTATGCGACCTGATGAATGGAAAGATACGTTTCTTGACCGGGCAATCTGAAAGCCAACCGGAGGTAATATCAATGCGTTCCAGGAATCACCTTCTGGCATTATCGTTATTTTTCTCAGCACAGACGTTCAGCGCCGGAATACCGGTTTTCGACGCCGTGCAGAATACCGAATCCATTAACCAGTGGATGCAGAAACTACAGCAATGGGAAGATACGGTTACCCATTATAAAAGTGAACTTGATGCATATAAGAAACAACTGGCTACCGCAACCGGCGTGCGGGATATTCAGGGTTTTCTCAGTGATGCCCGAAGCCTGAAAACCGATATTGATAATCTCCGTAAGAATGATATTTCACTGGATGATCTGCTGACCACGCAGAACAGTTCATATTCTGCTGAACTGCAAAACCTTTACAGTAAATACAAATCGTTCAGCGTATGCAGCCCGGAACAGGAAGGAATAAAATCCCAGTCTCTGGCCGACAGTTGTAAACAGATGATCCTCAATCAGGCAATGGCGATTGAGAATACCACTGACGTTGAAAACAGGATCAACAGCACACTCAGCGACATATCAGACTTATCTGACCGTATATCGAATGCGCAAGACTCGAAAGAGTCTCAGGATCTGGCTAACGCCATCGCGGCGAAAAGCGTACAGTTAAATGCGCTGACGAATCAGTGGGAGATGTCTGTCAGACAGGCTGAACAGCGAACGACATTGCTGGAACAGCAAAGACAGAAAGCCTTTGAACAGCAGCAGCTAACGGCACCTGTTGCTGACCTTAATAATTTATAAGGAGGTTATCCGTGCTCAGATCCTTATTCACCTTATGCATACTCTCAGGCGTTATCGTGCTCTCCGGCTGCAAGGAAACCAAATCCGAAGCCTGGTATAAACAGCATCCTGACGAAACTTATGCGGTTTATACGCAATGCCTGAAGGATGGCGAGGCAAGCGATAACTGCGAATTTGCCCACCGGGCAGCACTTATGTTTGCACAGGAAGGCCAGCCCGGGGTTAAGGAGAAATTTGAGGCGATATTTCAGCAGGAAGCTGAAAAACGAAATGCTGTGACACAGTAATTTTTCCTTCAGCAAAACAGGGAATTCTCCCTGTTTTTTATTTCCTTTCTTTATATATCAGGTGAGGCACCATGTCCGGTGGTATTTTTGTTGGTATGGACAAAAACATCATGAATGGACTGAATGCCGTACTGGAAGGCCAGTCTTCCACTTACGGCACGATGATCAGCGTCATCATTGTCAGCTCTTTTACCTTATTTATACTGTTTCGCGGTTATCAGACGCTGGCTGGCAAACTCCGGACCCCGGTTGAAGATATCGCCTGGGATGTGGGGCGAATGCTGCTTATCACCACCTTTGTGTTAAACCGGGATGGCTGGCTGGATATGGCGGTAGCGGCTATCCAGGGACTTAAAGACGGTATCAGCGGCGATGATAACGTCTGGGCGCTGCTCGATACTGTCTGGGAAAAGGCACAGGCGCTGGGGCAAAAGTTATTTAATATGGACACCTCAACTTACGTCAAACTGAATGGCGGCCTTGCCGAAGTTCTGGTATGGGGCGGCTCTATTGTCCTGCTGATGGCAGCCACCTTTGTCAACCTGCTCGCCGAAATCACCATCCTGTTAATGACGACCACCGCGCCGCTCTTTATTTTCTGCCTGCTGTACGGTTTTCTTAAGCCGATGTTTGATAACTGGCTGAAAACGATTTTCGCGGCAATATTAACGGTCATGTTTTCCGCCTTATCCATCCGTATCGCCATTAATTACCTGAATAAAATACTGGATGCCGCAGCAAAAACATCCGCTGAAACCAATATGGTCACGCTGGCAGCGCAGTGCCTGCTGGCCGGGATAGCGGCGGGTGTGGTGGTCTGGTTCTCCGCGAAGCTCGCCAGCGCACTCAGCGGGGCCGCCGTACAGGCGGTGCTGCAGGGTGCAGCCATGAGTGGCCTGAGCGGACTGGCGAATAAATCCGCCAGTCTTGCCGGGCCGGGTGTAAAGGGAGGTGCCCGCCTGGCTGCGAAAGGCGGCATGGCCGTCGCCGCGGCGACAGGCAGGCTCACCGGCGCAGGCGTGGGTAAAACCGTGAGCGCCTGGCAGAAACGCGCCGCCGCCATCGAAAGTATGAAACGCCTGAACCGGCAGCGTTACCGTTAATCCTCCCGGCTGTTAATTTCCTTTCCCCGTCACGCCGTGCCCAGCGCCACCGGTGCGGCATTCCTGCATCCATACGATAAGAGGCTTCCATGAAATTCAGCATCTTTCTTCTGATGCTGTGCGCGCTCACGGGCTGCGCACGGCATCAGGGCGACCTCCCGCCGGTATCCGGCGAACCCGAGCCGGTGAATTCCCCCCGCCATCATTCAGGAGCTGACTCACCATGTCTGATATTCAGAACATTGTTAATGTTTCCCGCTCTTTTGAATCCATCCTGCTGGAAAAGGAAGAGCGTTCCCGAAGAACCGCCTGGCGGGTGGCCGCTGCCGGACTGATTCTGGCTGCAATGGCGATTGCGGCCATTATTATTCTGCTGCCGCTGAAAACTACCGACACTGAATTATGGTCAGTGGATAAACAGACCGGGCGCTATGAATATATGACCCGTGTGAAGGAGCGGGATATCTCGTCTGAAAAAGCACTGGCGCACTCTCTGGCAGCACACTATGTCAGACTTCGCGAGGGGTATAATTATTTCTCCCTCCAGCGTGATTATGACGACGTACAGTTATTTAACAGCGACAGCGTGAACCGGGACTATCTGGACGGGTTTAACGGTGACCAGGCACCGGACGTTATTTTTAATAAGGCGGAATATGTTGTCTATATCGACATTATTTCCAATGTTCATACGCCTGCCACCGGGCCGGATAATCTGGCAACCCTGCGTATCAAGCGCACTATCCGCCGTATTGCTGATAATTCCGTGAAAACGGATGTGTGGAATATCCGTCTCACATACCGCTACGTCCCGCACCGGCAACTGACCGACAGCCAGCGCGAAGTGAACCCGCTGGGCTTTATCGTCACCAGCTACCAGCGCGACAAAGAGCTGAGGGGGGGAATGATGCTGAAATACATTCTGCTCCTCACGGGTTTACTGGCGTCATGCGTGGCATGGAGCGCGGCGACACCGCGCGGCAGCGCGTATGACAGCCGGATGCAGAACGTCACGTACAACAGCCAGAACGCCACGGTCGCCAGTACCCGACCCGGCTACGTCACCATGCTGGTGTTTGATGATGATGAAACCGTTATCGATGCGCAGGCGGGTTTCCCCAGAGGCTGGACCGTGACGAAAAGCGATAACCGGGTGGGCGTCAGCCCGAACCCGATTACCCAGCCGGTCACGGACGCCAGCGGCAACAACGTCAGTCAGGTGTTTCTGCCGACGGCAAAAGACTGGAAAACCAACCTGTTCGTGGTGACATCGAAGCGCGATTACAGCCTGGAGCTGAACGTGCTGGATAAAGACTCGCCCGCCCAGGCCTTTGTTATCCGCTACCACTATCCCGATGAGCAGCGGAAAAAGTCAGCGGCCACCAGCGCCACCCTCCAGCAACGACAGCAGGAAACACTGGACCGGCAGCGGATAGCGGCGGCATTCGGGCAGACAACCACGCCGCGCAACTGGCGCTATACAAAACGGGTGGCCGCCGGTTCCGCCGCCATCGCCCCGGACTTTACCTGGGATGACGGTCGTTTTGCGTATATCGGTTTTTCTCCTGCGAAAACCCTGCCTTCCGTTTTCCGGGTGGTTAACGGCCAGAAGCAGGCGGTCACGCCCGGAACGGTTAAACGGGGCAACTACACCGTGATGGTGGTTCCGGCATCGCCGCAACTGGTTCTGCGTTACGGCAGCTCGGTGGTGGGGATCGAAAACGACGGATTCGGGCGTATCCCGCTGACCAACAGTGACACCGTTTCGCCGTCCGTTACGCTGGAGGAAAAATGACCGACAAATCTTTCCCGGACGAACCGGAAAAAACCACCGCAGAACGGGAAGCAGAAGCCCGCGAACGCGCCCGCGCGGCAATGGCATATCAGGAACCGGAGCAGAAAACGCCGCCCGGTCAGCCGGAAGTGACCCGCTTTCGTAAAGCTTCTGGTCGCCGCACGCTGATCGTCAGCCTGCTGAGTCTGGTACTGGTCATCGCGCTGGCATCCGGTGGCGATCGTCTTCTCAGCGCCCTGAAAAGGGGTGCTGAGAAAGAATCTGACACTGCGCCACCGCCCGCCTCCGGGACGGTGCAGCAGGAGCGTAAGAATCTGGGCATGGACAGTAACCCGTTTGGCCTGTTCGGCCCAGGGAGGCAGGAAAGCGCAGGCACTGCCAGTCAGAGCGCCCCGGCCACTCCAGCTCTGCCGCCCGGGCCGCCCGCTCTGAACAAGGCGGCAGCACTGGCAGGCGGGCTGAACAGCGGCAGTACAGGGTCAGGCGACGATATGCGCACGCCCCGAAGCGGATCGCGCAGCAACGCGGAAACGTCGGGCAGCCCGTCAGCCTCAACGGCGTACACATCCTGTCAGTCGGTACTGGTCAGTGGCGAAGATGGGCGCCTGCGTTGCCCGGATAGGGTCACACCGGCAGCCAGCAGTAACAGCGACAATCCAGGCCTCGCCAGCGTTACCGGCGTGAAGCGGCTTGGCCTCAATCCCGATCTCTATATCCCGGTGGATCGCTATATTCCGTGTTCGATGATGCGGCGCTTCGTATCCGATGTTGGCGGTCAAATCTCCTGCCTGATCGGTGAGAATGTCTGGAGCGCCAGTAACCATGTGAAGCTGATCCCGGCAGGAACGGTCGCCCGTGGCGTCTACCGCACCGGGGCACTGCAACACGGACGCAGCCGGATGTTTGTGCTGTGGACGGAGCTGCGCACGCCGGAGCCCGGCAGCCTGCAAATCCCGCTCACCGATACGCAGGCCACCGGCCCGCTCGGTGAGGCGGGGATCGCGGGCTGGATCGACAGCCATTTCTGGGAGCGTTTCGGCAATGCCCTGATGCTCAGTACCGTGCAGGACGTGGCGGTGGCGGCATCAGATGCCGCACCGGGTAAAGACCGTAATACCGACTATACCGAAAACACCCGCGCTGCCACGGCGGAAATGGCGAAAACGACGCTGGAAAACAGCATCAGTATCCCGCCCACCATGTACCTGAACCAGGGTGATGTGATCGGCATCATGACCGGCACGGATATTGATTTTTCCTCTGTTTATCAACTTCGACTGAAAAAGAAATGGTATGAACGCTGAAAACCTGTCACTGGATTTTATGAAAAACCGGCTGTTTGGTGATTTTCTCGCGCAGGATGGCCTGACAGAAATTGCTGTTAACCGACCGGGTGAGCTGCATACAAAAATTCGGGGAAAATGGCAAAAACAGGCATCTCCCATCACGTTACGTCAGTGTCATGCTTTTGCCAGAGCGCTGGCGTCCTGGCATGACGATAATATCGACGATACATCACCCATCCTTTCAGCAACATTAGGATCCGGCGAACGTATTCAGGCGATTATTCCCCCCGGCCTGCGAGCGTAATACGGTGTCCATTACGCTTCGCAAACCCTCGTTTGAGCAGAAAACACATCAGTCATGGATTGATGCGGGATTTTATCAGCACGTGGCTGGTCAGGAAAATACGGAAAGTCAGGATAATGCACTGATCCGGTTATATCACAGCGGGGATATTCCCCGTTTTATGGAAAAGGCGGTGGAATACGGCAAAACGATTTTTATTGTGGGTGAAACCGGCTCCGGCAAAACCACCTATATGAAAACGCTGCTGTATTATATTCCGCTACATCTCCGTCTGGTAACGATTGAGGATAATCCCGAAATCCGTTTTTATCACCATGCCAATTATGTTCATCTTTTTTTACCCGGCGGATGCCGGGGATAACGCCATTGTCACACCCGGCAGGCTGATCCGTGCTAATTATCGTATGAACCCTGACCGGATATTACTGGCGGAAATTCGTGGACGGGAGGCGTGGGATGCGCTGAAAATTGTCGGCTCCGGGCATGAAGGGTTAATAACCTCCCTGCATGCGGGCAGCCCGGAAGAATGTATTGAAGGCATCATTGACCGCTGCTATGAAAACCCGGACTGCCGGAACATTCCTTTTGATGTGCTGTTACGCAAGGTACTTAAAAGCATCGATGTCATCGTCAGCATTGATATACACGGCGATGTGCGACGGATGCGTGACATTTACTTTAAGCCAGTTCATTTAAATGGCATGAAAGAGACATTCAGACAATAACTCCGGCAAATAACATTACTCAAGATACGTAACCTTTCATTAATCATAATGGTAACTGAAATGAAAAAAACAATATTATCCGTATTATTACTCTGCGTTATGGCGTCATGTCCAACATCTGTACTGGCTGCTGATGCCTGCAAAGTGGTGTTATGTATGTACGGTAAAGCAACCGGGAATGGCGGCAGCAGTGAATGTCACACCGCTGAACGGGCATTTTTTTAATATCGCAAAAAAGAACAGGCATGGTTTTCTACCTGACCATACGGCTGATGCCAGAAAATCGTTTTTACTTGAATGTGACTCGGCAGACCCGGCGGCTATCAGTCGGGTCATCAGTAAATATGGCCGCGTTCGTGGTTAATACTGGCGAGACGGGCACAGAGCGTGACGGTTTTCAGGTTTTTACGGCTTCTGTTTTTCGCGGATTAAGGAGCGAAGAAACAGGGGCCGTAAAAATGAGGCAGCGGACAGAAATATTTTCGCGGGTTAAGGAGCGAAAATAATTCAGGCACCGCCCCTCACCTGCAAACAGCCGCGCCCACGCGGATTTTGCAGGCCGGGGGGGAGCCGGATAAATTTCGCCGCCCCAGCGAGCGAAAAGCTGTCGCCCACGACAGCGATTTATCTGGGGGGGCACAGCCCCGCACACCGTCGCGGCTAAGTCTCCGGCCAAAAGCCGGTAGCGTGGCGCGACCACCCTCTTTAAAGGTCAGCTTCCCTTTTATTCCCGCTGCGAGGAACGAGCAAAGGGAAGAAAAAGGCGAAAGCGACCGTCTTAAAGGGGGTGGTCGCGCGTAGCGGGCGACGGTGTGCCGCCGTTGACATTGGGGGGTTTTGGCGTGGCGTCCAGCTGCGACATTACCCCCATGTGACATTACATAAGGGCGTCCAGCCCGCATGTAATGGTGCACGCCGTTTCGTGCAGGGAGGCATGCTTTCCTGCACATGGTCGCATAGCGGCCACCTTCTCCGTCCCTGACGTTCGCCCCGCCTTTTCGCCCAACACCGTGGGGCGAATTAATGGGGCGACGTCATGGGGCCAACTGCTGACGAAGGAGGCATCGTGATTTTGAATAAGCTGGCCGTTTCACTGTCGCCGATAGTGAATGGCGCGCTGAACTTCATGGCTTTTATGCAACAGCATCAGCTGATGCTGGCGCTGTTATCGGGGCTGACGATGCCGTTTTTCGCGTCGATGAAAAGCGATGAACGGCAAAAAGCCCCGTTGTGGCAAAAGCTGATTATCGCTTTTTCCCTGCTGTGTTTTCTTTCCGGTACCATGGCCCCGGTTGTTATCTGGATTTTCCAGTGGCTTTATAAAGGCCGTGTAGTCGCCAGCATTCCCGTTCTGGCATTGCCGGTGCTGATTGCCTTTACCGTAACGGGTTTTATTTTGCATATTCTGCTGCGAAGGGTATTAACCCCTGAATTAGACAAAATAAAGAAACGCCTCGTCAGAAAAACCACGCTTGAACGGGAATTGCGCACCGATGTCCGCACGGTAAAATCCCTGCTGCCGGAAACGCTACATTATGACCCGCTGGATTATATCGACCTGAACAAAGGGTTATTTATCGGCATTGACCGAGATATTCAGCCGATGTATTTGCCGTTAAAAGACTGGCAAAAACAACACGCGGATATTATCGGCACCACCGGTGCCGGTAAGGGCGTTGCCACCGGGATATTACTTTATCAAAGTATTCTGGCCGGTGAAGGCGTATTTGTGATGGACCCCAAGGATGATGAATGGGCTCCGCACCTTTACCGCAAAGCCTGCGAGGATGCCGGTAAACCTTTTGCCCTGATTGACCTGCGAAAACCCCAATACCAGTTAAACCTGATTGAAGAGATCACCGCCGATGAACTGGAAGAGCTTTTTGTTGCCGGTTTCAGTCTGGCGGAAAAAGGCCAGGAGTCGGACTTTTACCGGATTGACGACCGGAAAGCGGCACGAATAGCCGCGCAGTTTGTCACCCGTAATACTGCCTCAACCATTCGGGATGTGTATAACGGAGACTACGTTCAGGGCATTGCAGATAAAATAAAAGCCTTTTTCGGGAAAATTGAAGAGCTGGCCTTACTCAATGCCATCAATGCGCCGACAGGATTTTCGCTTAATAGGATATTTGATGAAGGAGGTTGCTGTTATGTGATTGGCTCAATGCGCAACAGCAAAATCATTACCACTCAACGCATGTTGCTGGTTCGCCTGTATCAACTGGCAGAAAGGCGCGAGCGGGTTAAAGACGTGCCCCGCCCCATTGCTATTTATCTTTCCGAACTGAAATACCATTTATCCAGGTCCGCGCTGGAAGGTTTAGGCGCGGCACGCGATAAAGGCGTGCACATTATTATGGACCATCAGTCGATTGCCGATTTAAAAGACTGCCCGGCAGATTTGAAAGGGGACGCTGTTGTCGGCGCAGTCGTTGAGAACGCCAAATTCAAACTGGTTTATCGTGTCATGGATCCGGACACCGCTGAATGGGTGGCCAGGATGTCCGGCACCATATTAGTCGATGATGAGGTCCGCAAAGCGAAAACCGACGCCGTGCTGACGGAGACTATCGACGATGAACGCACCATCAGGCAGGCCGAGCGTTTTTTTACCGACAGCAATATGATCCTGAATCTACCCGATTTTGTCAGCTTCATCTTCACGACAAAAACACTCCCGTCGGCCTCTCTGATTTCGCCCATTAAGGTGAAAAAACGCGACCTGCAGATCTGTGCCGTGTCGCCCGCGATTGCCGCCAACGCCGCAACGGTAAACATCACCCTGGATTTTAACGAGGAGGAAACTTCCCCCGGACCCGCATCAAAGACGGATATCACCACAACGCGACCCGATCTTTTTTTTGATAATACGGACGAAGAAGACACAACAACATCGAGCGCCGATAAAGAGGAAAACCCATCATTGCTGGATTTTTAAAGGGGGGGAATGATGCTTATCACCGCATACCGCGAACGCCAGGCGCGACATCACGAAAAAATACAACGACTGCTGAATTTCCTGAAGGAAGAAACGTACAGTGACTTTAAAACCCTGATGTTGCTGTTCAGGTTCAGAGACCATAAATCGCTGTATTCCCTGCTTTCAAAAGTCGAGAACATGGGCTTAATACAAAAGCACGTCCTGGTATCGCGCACCGTGAAAATTTCATTGTGGGGCATAACCAGTGACGGACTGACCGTTGTGTTAACCTCCGACGATGTGCTTTTTCCGGCGCGGTTTGAGCCTTCAAAAATCACCGGCTGGACGCTGGAGCATCACCTTGATAATCAGGCGGCCCGGATTATCCTTGAGCAAAAAGGCGCATCCGGATGGATAAACGGCGATCGCACAACTTTCCTCAGCCGGTATCAGGTCAGTCACCGCCCGGACGGGCTGATCACCCTGCCCGGCGGCACCGTTATCGCCATTGAAACCGAGCGCCGCTTGAAAACCCGAGCCCGTTATCAGTCGATCATTGCCAGCCACCTACTGGCCCGGACCCGCAAGCAGTGGATTTACGTTTTTTATGTTGTGCCCGATCCACAGAAGAAGCGTGCGCTTGAACTGCTGTTTGACAGCATCAGGCATGTCATCATCAACCATCAGCACGTCCCGCTGGAAGAACGCCACCGTCGGGTGTTTCGCATTTATACCTTTGATGAACTGAAACACCTGTCATTAGGCAGCTATACGTAAGCTTTTACTCAGGCCATCTCGATGGCCTCACCGGCCTGGCGGCGATACCGCCAGGCCGGACGATTTTTTATTCCACTGCGAGGCGTAGACTGTTCGGTACTCGCTGTGCTGCGTGCTGCGTTCCGCCTCAGTCTGCGCCTTGCAGCGTTGCCGGTTAAAAACCATGTAACCGCATTCCCTTGCGGTTGTTTGATTCCGGTCTCAGAGTTTATCCATCAGGTAACGATGTGCTTTGGAGGCAGCGCTGGCCGCTTTGAAAATATAACGCTTGTCGTTTTTCAACGCTTTCAGCCAGGAAGCAATATAGCTTTCATGTTGTACCTCTCCCTCAATGCCAAGATCAGCCATCAGAAAGGCACTTCCCAGTTCCGCGACAAGTTCTTCCTCTGCATAATCCGCATTGCCAAACTTCCCTTTCATTTCACGGTTCAGACGTTTTTTGCCACCACTCCAGTGAACCAGCTCATGCAGACCTGTAGCGTAGAAATTAGCCGCATCTGAAAACAGATGGCGCTCAGGTAGCCAGACTTCATCTGTTGATGGAATGAAAAAGGCGTTTTGTCCTTTCTCGATGATGTTTGCGCCACTCTTCCGTAACAGGTTCTCAGCCTGCGGCACCGGGTCAAAGGTTGCTTCCGGGCTAACAGTTTCTGTGGTCAGAGTTAAACCGTCGATTTGCTGAACGTTAAACACGGTGAAAGTTTTCAGCATAGGGATTTGTTCAACTTCTCCGGCGTCGTTTTCCTTCTCCAGCGTGGTATAGAAAATAGCTGTTGTGCCATGCTCACCCTTGCGAACCTGTCCACCTGCTACCTGTGCCTGTTTGTAGGTCATCCAGCGGGAATCGCTGAAACCCTGTTTTGATGCACTGCACCACAGCAACATGATGTTCATACCGCTGTAGGCTACGCCGGTGGCGTAATTCGATGGCAAACCAGACATGCCAGATACACGCTGCCACGGGCAAGACCAGGGTTTCACACCGGCTTCCAGCACTGCAATGATGCTATCGGTAACGGTCTGATAAATATCCGTTCTGGTTTTAGAAAATTTCGTTTTTGAGGAGCCTGACGGGTCCAGCGGGGATACGCTGGTCGCCGCTGCGGTGTTAGGGGCGCTTGTCCGGGTGGTGCGCAGGGAAATCGTCATGTTTTTTCTCCGTCAGTGGTGTGATTTTCGTCTTCGTATCGCCTGACGGTTCGCTTTCCCGGCATCGTTCCGGCACGCAAGGACGCAGAATGCGTGCCATTTATCCTTGCTGGACGGGTTGTGCTGGGAAACGATTAACCGAAAGCAGATATGGAGAACGGAAAGCACACGGAAGAAAAAACTGCCCCTGCATAGCCGGGCTTAACGCCCCTTACTTCGCAGTGGTGAAAAGCAGACTGGTGGTGTTGAGTCGGAGACTGGCACTGACAGGAACTTCATGTAGGTGTTAGCATGCTTTCCTGCCGGGCGAGGCGATCCAGCTAACCGGAGGCGGTTTGTTCTTAAATTGTCTCGTTCGTAAGCGTTAAGTGAACGCCGTATTGACGGTTATTTATCGGTGAGAACCACGTTCCATGGCAGAAGTTCTGCCACTTTATTACAAGACCACTCCGGCAGTACGCTCAGGATATGACGCAGATAAGCCTCCGGGTCTATACCATTGAGTTTGCACGTACCGATCAGACCGTACAGTAGTGCACCACGCTCACCACCATGATCGCTGCCGAAGAAGATGTAGTTCTTTTTTACCCAGGCATACCGCCCGTAACGCCCGCTCCGCTGCATTGTTATCAGGTTCCGCAAGGCCGTCATCGCAGTAATAGCACAGGGCATCCCACTGGTTTAGCGCATAAGCGAACGCCTCGCCCAGCCGGGATTTTTTTGACAGTGTCGCGCTTTTCTCCACCAACCACTCATGCAGGGAAGCCAGCAACGGTTTGCTCCGGGACTGCCTGGATGACAACCTTTCTGCTTCCGACCAGCCGCGTATTTCTTCCTCTATTGCGTACAGCTCACCTATACGTTTCAGGGCTTCCTCTGCTGTGGCCGTTTGAGTACTTATATAGACATCGTGGATTTTTCTGCGCGCGTGGGCCCAGCAGGCCACTTCGGTTAACGGACCTCCTTCACGTTCTGCGCTGAACAACCGATCGTAGCCTGCGAAGGCATCGGCCTGCAGTACGCCATGATAGTGCCGAAGATGTTGCTGAGGATGCTTCCCCTGCCTGTCCGGTGAGAAGGCGAACCACGCCGCTGGCGGGTCTGACGAGCCAGCCTTCCGGTCATCGCGCACATACGTCCAGATGCGCCCGGTTTTCGTCTTCTTTCTCCCCGGTGCCAGTACCGGCACTGGAGTATCATCCGTATGCAGTTTGCGGGAGTCCATCACGTAGTGGTAAAGGGCCTCACCCAGCGGGGCCATTAACCGGCAACAGGCATCCACCCAGTTGGAGAGTAGTGCACGACTCAGATCCACACCCTGTCGGCCAAGGATTTCCGTCTGTCGGTATAACGGGGTGTGCTCACAGTATTTGGCTGTTAACACGCGGGCCAGCAGACCCGGACCAGCGATACCCCGATCGATGGGGCGTGATGGCGCAGGTGCTTCAACGATGCAGTCGCATCGGGTGCAGGCCTTTTTTCACTCTGATCGTGCGGATGACTTTCAGGGCGCTGGAGACCAGTTCCAGCTGTTCAGCGCTGACTTCACTGAGGTATTTCATATCACTGCCGCAGTCCGGGCAGCAGCTTTCCACAGGCTCCAGACGATGGATCTCGCGGGGAAGATGCTCAGGAAGAGGCCTGCGGTGACGGGACTGGCGGAGCTGGCGCGGAACCTGCGGATCGGTATCCCGACCGTTGTAACGATCGCTTTGCTGCTCCTGCAACTTCAGCAGGGCTTCGGCTTCTTCAACCTGACGGCGCAGCTTTTCAGAACGGGTACCGAACAACATTCGTCGCAGTTTTTCTATCTGTGCCCGCAGATGCTCTATTTCGCGCTCTTCGTTCTCTATTTTCTCTTCTGCGCGGGCCAGTGCCGAACGCAGGAACGACTCAGTCTCTGCAACGAGGCTAAGCTGATTGTCTTTCTGGCGAAGCGCATCTTCCAGCGCGGCGATACGGGCGAGATAATCCTGACGCATGACCACATTTATAATGCGGTCATGCTCTTTTTTACAACATTGTCAGTGAGTTAAGGCGTGAAGTTTTAGGCTGACGCCAGTCCAGCTTATCGAGGAGCATAGCGAGTTGTGAGCGGGTGATGGCGATTTTTCCATCGCGTACAGCAGGCCAGATGAACTGGCCTGCTTCCAGCCGTTTGGTAAACAGGCACAGACCGTCAGCATCAGCCCAGAGGATCTTCACGGTATCGCCTTTGCGACCACGGAAGATAAACAGGTGGCCGGAGAACGGGTTTTCATCAAGTGCATGCTGTACCAACTCGCCCAGACCATTGAACGATTTACGCATATCCGTGACGCCAGCAACCAGCCAGATACGGGTGCCTGACGGGAGGGGTATCATTGGCTTCTCCCGGTCAGTTCGCGGAGCAGCACGGCCAGCAACTCTGGTGACGGGTTCTCAAGCGTCATTTTGCCGTGGCGGAACTCAACACAACAGGAGGAGGCATTCAGCGCTGAGAGCTGCCCCGGTTCTGTATTCATCCCGGCTGATGGTGTCGGATCAGGTATCACCTCAACAGGCAGCATTGTCGGTGAGGGTGAAGATTCGACTGTTGCCGGAAGTCGGCGTGATATACGGCCTTCATTCTGCCAGAGTCGTAGCCATTTGAAGATGACGTTGTCGTTGACGCCGTTTTCACGGGCGATTTGAGCAACGCAGGCACCGGGGCGTGAAGCAAGTTCAACCATACGTAGCTTGAAGTCGTTCGAATAATTTTTACGAGGTTCTTTTCGCCAGGATTGGGATCCCATACTTAGATGTCCGTCTGTAACAGGTGGGCGTCTAAGTTATCAGTACTGGCTTAATGGCTACATACGGTGCTGGGTTTACGCTTACTCTCGTTCCGACATCAATCACAACCAAGTCTGTGCTGTCTCCTTATTGAGCGCCGCATACAGTCTATCTACCATCAAACGGATTCGGGGTGAGAGATTTCTTGAAAAAGGCCACAGCGCCGTAACCGTCGCATCCTACTTGGGGTCTCAACGGGTATTATCCTCAATTCCCCGCGCCGGATCTTCGGTTTTATCAGAGTTTCGGCGAAGAGCGCCATACTAGGTCAGGACGGTGAAATTCGTAGCGGAGTTGAAGAGAATGGACTTTAGCCGTGCGCGCGACACAAAAAAGCACTAACGCCTTATGTCGTCGATGGAGTTAGTCAGGAGGCCAATCCCGACGCCTGATTTTGCAGGCGCGGGGTAAGGAAACAGCGATTGATGATGAGCGGCAAGAAAATTACTGGAAAGTGGATCGCAGAAAATAAAAAATCCATCCATAGAGTATATAATTATTCTGTCTGTTAAGCATTCTTAATAAACCTCTCTACTTTCCTCTATTATTTTTCGAGACAATATTTAGTGGTTTTTCTTCCATTGCAGGAAAAACTGAAATGCCGATCTTCTGGGTTCCTGAGTATCCACAACATAAAAATTTCGTGGGATATTGTTCTCCGAACTAGCGCCAAAGACATTCAATCCATACAGAGTAACGTCGCAACCTATCATCTCATTAGACTCAGGAATAAATCGAGTCGGAATATGAAATACTTTTGCCATATAACCATCAGGAAGTAGGAGTCGTAGAGTCGTAAAATTATTATCCATCTCAACCTCCAGTAATCGCCCATGAATATCGATGTTAAAATGACGATCGTCAGGGCAGGATTGTTGCCTGAAATGACATGAATTTTTTGAGTAAATCGGGCACGAGCAACGGCCAGCACACTGAATACAATGTTTACCCGGCCGAGCTATATTAAGCGCAGAAAAAGAAGTATTACGAGGTAATATTTCATTAAATGAGACAAGAACACGATTGACGCATTCTTGCAGGCTGTTATCCAATACACCGGTCCAGCTACCCCCCTACTCCGGCTAGTTCCAGTTCAATATTAATTTCAGGAGCTAGCTCTTTTATCATCATGCCATATGCCGCTATTTGTAACAAATATTCTTCTTTCGGCTGATTTTTTTCGTCTCTCACTTCGCCGGTTTTAAAGTCAACAACCCGTATCTGCCCGGTTTCTTTTCTGTAAATGAGATCGGCACGTCCCTGCATATCGAAACAAGTACTTTTCAGCAGTTTTTCCCGACCTACCGGAATAACACTTTCCCGCATTTTTATCATATCTGGCAAATGTCCACCCCGTTCATCAACCGGAGTAACAAGAGATTTGGCGTAACGAATGTATTTGATCAACGCCTGACGCGATACTAATCCAGCAATGCCATAGCGTTCCCAGACCCATAGCGCCAGTGCTCCTTGCTGAGTCTTTATCAAGGTCGCCACAAAGTCGTTTTCAAGCCTCTGTATGATTGATTCAGGACTATTCTCGCCACTTTTTTTGCAACGTGTTTGCCAGTCTGTGCACGGCACTCCCCAGAGCAGCCTGAGGAGGCAAAGGCAAACACAGGAAAGAATGCTGCTCGCTTTCCAGCAAGTACCTCATTGGGCAGGTAATAAATACGCCCAGCTTTGAGGGGAGCACCGGGCGGGTACGCTCCAACGTCATTATATTCATTTTTCGCTCGAACGAGGTGGTGTGCACAGTTTTGCCATCACAGTTCCCATACGGCGAGAAAGCTCAAAGGTGTTTGTAAATACGATATCTTCCTCAAGCGAGAGCACCTCAAGTTCAGGATTAGCTTTAAAAACCCCGTCATAACTCCAGAAAGGATGCAGTACTGCCGCCCAGCGTTGTGGGCTAATACCTATCAGCGGGATATTTCCCACGATTTTTACTTCACTCCCCTTAAATAAAGACGATGCTTCTTCGGCCAGTCGTTTGGCATTAACCGTCCAGTCAATTATGCCGGGGGGATGAAAAATCTCCACGTAGTCCGGCATCATAGGTTTTATCCAAAAGCAATTGAATGACATCCAGTCCCAGACGCCAGTCGAGCAAGCCATGATAAGCCTGATTACCGTATCGATGCAGGCAGTAATAACATGCCTGAAAACATACGTCGCGATGCTGTGGTTCTAAAAACTCTTTTAGTGGATAGGATCTTTCGTCATTGATAATCTCATTCATCACTTCAAGAACAATCGGAGAGCCAGAGCTCCCGATCTGCTGTAGTCGCTCGCATAATCCAGAACCATTAACCAGACGATCGGCCATTTGTAATATCGGTGCAGAAATACCGTTTTTTAAAATTTGTACGCGAGGCTCCAGAATTTCAATTTCTTCCGGATCAGTATCAAGTAGCTCTTTCGAAGCATAGTTGACGATGATAAAAGAAGCAGATAGCGCGGCCGCCCGAAATGCAGGAGTCAGTGCGCCTTGCAAGTACTGTAACTGGAGGTCCACCGGAGTATCCACCAACATCAACGCCAGTAAATCGGTTACTTTAGGTGCCGAGAGATAAAACGATTCTCGGCTTTCCTGCATAGGGGTAAAGCGGTTTTTAAGTGATAAATCAGCCTCAAGAAGGTTACTGTCTAACCATACGTGGTTTGCCCATAGCGGCTGATATACTCCCGCCTTTCTGAATGGAACCCGTAGATTGCCTTGTATCGCATTGAAACCACTCCATGTTTTGTCCGCATAAACACCACGATTTAACCTGTTAAGGCAGGTTTGGGATTTTAGCTGGATGGCAACATTAGAGTCAGGTACAGATACTGCATTCTCAATTGAGTAAGCTTCAGCAATAGATACTCTGCTGGCCACCGTCAGGGTTTGGTCAAAGTCTTCTTTTGCAGATTTATCTTCAAGAGTGGTAATAAATCCGTTGGGTACGTAACACGAATATTGCTCAGCACCATCCATGACCCCACCGCAGGCGCTGCATACAGCGGTCATCGAGCCCACCAGTACCCAGACTTTGCACACCGGGCAAACGGTCATCGCCCTGCATTCTCCCGGTTCGTCAGCTTCAGTGAAAAATTCGGCCGGGTTTTTGTAGCTTTGCTTCAGCATTCCGGCATAGCCTGCGGTAAAGTAACGGCGCTTGTCCTGTACCAGATATTTTCCCGGTGCAAATTCCTGAATCGCAATATCCAGATCGCGATCCATGCTGGCGAACTGTACATCATGTTCGTCCGTACTCACCGGCCTTGTCAGCAGAAGTCGTGTTCGGGTTGGCATACCGTACATAGGGAATTTTCCCTGTTCGGCCAACGCTTCCGCCAGTCCCTTTCCTGCCATAGCGTCGTCGTCCAGTACTGATTTAATATCTTGTATTAGACATTCCGGCGTCAGAGGGTGGATTATTGTACGGTAGAATATTTCATCCTGTTGCATACACGCTTGAGCAAACTCATCACGCGCGTTGATGGTTTCTTTCAGCGCGTTACGAATGCGCGGCAACCAGTTTGCCTGATTTTCTTTTAGCCAATGAACCTGAAAAAACTCTCCGTGATTGTCGGGTTTATGTCTGTCACCATCAACAGGCCACGACAGCCCCGAATCCACTACTTGCTCTCTGAGCCACTTAAAAGCGGCCACCAGCCAGATTTTGCGCACTAAGCGCTGGCAGATCATTTCCAGTTTAGTAGTTAAGAAAGGTGGCGGAGGGAGATCGCCGGTGATCTTTTCCGGGTTACGGAAGTAAAATAAATCATGGCTCTTGCTGCGACATGCCGTTAATACAAATGCAAAAGCCTGCCCACGTCGTCCCGCTCGCCCTACGCGTTGCTGGTAATTAAAACGTTGCGGCGGCATGTTAGCCTGAAAAACTGCGCGTAGATCGCCAATATCAACCCCCACTTCCATCGTGGTGGTAACAGAGAGTACATCCACCTCTCTGGCGGCTCTATCCAACTCAGGATGAGGTTCGAAGTCCTCCAGCCCTTTTGGCAATATGTCGTCATCATCAGCAATGAGGATACTTTTAAAACGGCGTAATCTCGCTGCCGGATTCCCCGTCATGCCCGTGAGTTCTTCAGAACGCATTCTACTGATACGGGAAGCATACGATATACGTTTACCGAGATAGTTTTGGGTTTGTAATTCCCCCCGCGTTACCAGAAGATGTTTCAGGTAGTGGCGCATAACAGCGGGTGCAAAGTTTTGCCCCCCTTGTGCAAATGGACGCGGCCACAGTGACTACAGCGCCAGAAAGGAGCGGTAGCCTCTACTAAACGAAAGTGCACTTTTCCAATGTCAATAATGCCGCCCTGATGACCAGAGCGTTTGAGGTGCACCAGAAAGTCCCCAATCAGCGATAATGTCTTGGCTCTGGAGTGGTTACAAAGCTCATCGCTAAAACGGCGCAACCGATTTTTAGGCTTCACATCCTCTGCAACATGCCAGCGCGTTTCTGTTGTTGTGTACTGGGACGGTGCGACTCGATAGGCATCCGCCAATACGCGAAGCATAGCGTCATAGACAGCCAATTGTTCCCGCGAGCAGTTGTTAGCCAGAGGAAGACAGGGATAACCCCATCCTGCTTCTTCCAGCGCAAAATAGGTTTTACTGAACACGCTTTCCCCGACCAGTTGTTTTAGGTCGCGGGAGATTTCCTTCCGGGCAACGTCCAGATTATCCTCATAGGAAGGATGTTTCTTCCAACACCATTTGGTCTGTTTGTTTTTTTCAAATAATTGCTGCCATGCAAAAGTGATAGTTTCTTCATCATGTTTTTGTTTTGAGGGCTCAGGGACAGGAGATATCCCCGTTCGATCGGTAGGATGAATACCCGCGTCAACTAATGTTGCCAACAGAGGATTAAGGACGTTGCCTGCGATTGGTGCTTCAGGCTCCAGTATGCTGCTCAGCGATACGCTGTCTGCCTGTGGCAGTAGCAATAAGTCACTCAGCCGCTCTTTTTCGCCAAAAAGCTGTCCTAATTCTTTGTCTTCATCCGCAGAGAGCCGCCCCTCTTTAATCTCTTTGCTAATTAGTTCTTTTCTGCGTTTATTAAGTTGTTCTAACTGTATGGTCACTTCTTTATGGGAGCACTGACTCGCTGACAGTTCCTTCAGCGAGCGCACAACAATCTCACGGCGAACATCATCATGGTGACCTGACTCCAAATCGAGCGCCGCATTGGCAGCATCCTGCCGACTGTCAGAAAATGTGACCAGCCGTTCCCGATCGCCAGAGCGTTGTAATTCAGCCATCAACGTACTGGCCAAGAGCTGCGTGGTTTTCGCAAAGCCGACTCGAAAACTGCGGATAGGTGATAGTTTACCTTTACCGTATTTATATGATGTACCACATGCCGGACACTGGAAAGGCAGCGCACTCCCCGGTGACTGGCTGGACGACTGGCCTCTTTTCCTAGTGGAAAAATCACCCGATGGGACATAATAGAACCAGCCTGCAATATGAGTTTGTTCAATCGATCTTATAGGCGATAACGTGTGTTGAATCGCCGCAGTAAACGGATCGTAACCAGCCTTAATCCACTTCCCAAAAGAGTCCTCATCGGCTGGAGTTCCTTCTCCTCTAGGCCAGAATCGATCGACGGTCGGCATAAACAACGCATATTCTTCGGCGGAACGTCGTTCAACCATAACCGATTTCGCATGTTCAGGTAGTTGATCAATATCGGGATCGTTGGGTAAAAGCTCTACGCGGCTATCCGTTGCCGAGAAAGAAGAGGGTTTGCCGCCAAAAAATAGTGTGGCGCAACACTCACAGTAGAGTAATTCTACGCGTCGTGATTTTTTGTTGTCATAGTGACGCTCGCCATAACGCAGGCCAGACTCAACCGTCAGATCGGCAAAAAAAGTGCTGATCTCTTTCTTCTGTTGATGCACTTGAGGGGGAAGGTAGCGGTGCTGCATATAATCCTTCCAGAGCCCGTAAAAACGCATGGGCGCGAAAACGTGGCAATGGAATATCATCGGGAAAGGGATGTGAAAACCACTCAGGCCAGCTATCTGTAGCAGCACGTAACCATATTAATGCACGAATCCCCTCACGTCCTGCGGAATGGGAGGGAAATATACGCTCTGCCAGAGCAGTTATTGATGTAGCACGCAGAGACTTTTCACATGTATAGCAACCTTTTTCAAGCATACAGGCGGCCTGCACAACAACCCATTTAGCCAGTTTTTCCATACACTGCTCGTCATGATAGCCCCCCATACTTCGGGCAACGTTTGACCAGTGTTGCAAAGATGGCAGTGAGGATCCCTGTAGCTGTCTTACCGTATTGCAGAAGTCGTTGAGGTCTCCGTGGAAATGCAACGTATTATCCTGTGCTGGAGAAACCATGGCACCATTCACCACGCAATCTGCCCAGTCTTTAGCTGCTGCACTCACAGGCAGTCCTCGCTGACCGAACATCCCCCATAAATACTCAACGCTTTTCTTACCTTCAGGGCCATCAACGGGCAGTGAGGCACTGGATGCCAGAATACGGAGCTTATGTCGGTGCTGTTCCTGATCCAGCCCCAGACGGTTTATGAGATGTTTGAGCAAATAACTGACTTCGGTCCCTGCTGTACCGCGCTGAAGATGCAGTTCGTCAAGGACAAGATAAAAATAGGCATCAGGATCGTGTTCAATCCATTCTCGGGTTTGGTCAAAAATAGGATCGTCAATCTCCCGTACCAACATCGTGGAAAGCATACTGGTGTTAGTAATCAGTATATCCGGAGGTGATTTTTGCATTTCCCAGCGGCTAAGCATTTCTCCGCCTGATACACTAGGGAAATTGAATTGCAGGTTATCATCATGATCCCGAATCCCCTGCCGCACAGCTTCCCGATGAGTGTCTTCCACGGATTGAAGATATTCGCGCAATTCAGTGATTTTACCAGCGACCCGTTTTTTCTCTTTTTTCTCTTTTTCCTCGCTCCCCGGTCGGGGATGGTTTAACCAGCCAGTGACTTTCGTTGCGCCAGTATAACGACCAAAAAAAGATACGGTTGCCACCCAAGTGTAAATCCATCGCTTCATGTGCTTCTCGGGAATCAAGCGCCCGACGCATACGCACCATTTGATCTTCAACCAGTGCGTTCATTGGATACAAAATTAGCGCTCGTACGGCTTTTGGCCGTGCTGATGCTTCTGCCTCACGCATAAACGTAGGCTGAGTATTTACTCCACTATGCCACCACGGCTGCCAGCATTTAAGCGAAGGACTTTTCGGCCAACCACTCGCTTCTTTCACAATTTGAGCCAGAACTGGCAGCAGAAAAGATTCTGTTTTACCTGACCCTGTTCCTGATGTAACGATACCCGGCATTGCGGGCTGTACACCTCTTTTCAGCATGTCTAGCTGGTGGGTATAAAGTTTAAAACGTCCTTTGGTGGAATCGGCTTTATCGCGAGGCAAAAGCCCTCCCAGACAAAGATCGATAAATGCGTCCCTTTGTTGCTCGGTAAACCCTGGCAGCCATTCCTCACCTTCAGCCACATTACGTAAATCACTGATGGTTAAACCATAATCCTGATATCTTGGCATTGGTTCCAGAAAAAGATCTGCACATAATGTACCTTGCTGTTCCAGTAAGCTACGTCGATATGCCTGAATATCGGGTGAACCTATACGAAAAGCAGTTTCAAGATAGGTGATGTAAAAATCCCTTATTGATTCAAATGATTCCAGTGGGTTATTCATAAAATGCCCTTGTTTATTTATAGCTGGAACAGATGATCAAGCACGGTTGCAGATGCACCGTGAGTGATTTCCTGAACATAAGGTATCAATGCAGGAGCCAATGGCTCAATTTCTGCGGTTATTTTTTCTGTGGTACTGCGCCCAATAGTGAAAGCCAGCATTGCCAGCGCCTGAGATTTTTCGTCGGAATAACCCAATGCGTTTAACACCGCCCGCATAGTTTGCTGCTGATTATCTTTAGGGTGAGCATCGGCGTATAACGAAGACCATAATTTGGAGGCCACGCACGCGGGCGCAATATCTGAAGTATATTCGGCTGGTGAGTATTCAGTCTGCTCAACCTGTGTACTGCTATATTCGGCCATAAATACGGGCAACTGATTAGCAACTGGCCCCTGTAGTGGGAACGTACTTTTACCAACGGTAAACGTCAATACAAACAATACAGGGTAACTTAACGAAAGGTGCCGCAAGGTATTATTTTGATCCTTCCAGCATAGTCCCGCAGAATATTCACTGCTAAACAGGCATTCGTTAAGTTCGGGAAGTAATGTTTCCGGCGGCATTCGGTTAAACCCACGTAGTTTTACTATCGTCATTAACCCGCTTGATTGTTGGTGCGCTAAGAAGTCACCCAGCGTCATAGAGCTCGTGCTATTTGTACTCCTGATTAGCACAGGCGATTTCATTAAGTCGCTGATACTAAAAAGATCACCATGAATAGAGACCTCCCCCCCATATGCTTCTCGACAGAATATTGGCTAAAGAAACGACAGTTTTCTGGGCGTATTTTCCTGTTAATCCGACAACTGATACAACACTTGCGGCAGCAATCAAACTGAACAACAGATTTTCGCTTAGTCCGGTAATCGCTGCCTGTTCTTCGATCGCGGCCTGTAGCACTCTTTTGCTGTTTATTTCATTTACTTCCGGCGGTAGTAAAGACTGAGGTAACGGAAGGCTCAAGGCGGGTTCGGTGATTCGTTCTGATGGTATAACGGGTGTGGGTGTGGCCGAACCAGCGATCATCGTTCGCAACAACGCCGTCTGTGCCAACGTTTCTATACCCGCCTGAGACGCTTGCTCAAAGGTTTGCCTGATTCGTGAATCCAGCTCAGCTTCCTGCTGGCGTAGCGCTTTTTTTTATACGGTTTGTTTCGCTTTTTTAGCGTCTTTTCCTGTCGGTTAATTTCTGCATCCAACTGCGCCTTCTTATCCATCAGTGATGCAATCGTCTGTCTGAGTTGTTCCTGCTCACTTTCATACTGAGCCAGTATTACTTGCTTCTCTGCATAGATTTGCGTCTTTATTGTCGGCAACGTCAACAGTTGTTGAATGCTACCGTCCAGAAATTCTCTTGAAACCGCAACCTTCTCAAGTTGCGTCAATGCACGTAAATACGCACTTCGATTATCTGACTCATATTCAGCCATAAAGTGAGCTAAACGCTGTAAGTGTGATTTGCTGAAAACAGGAAAATCTGTCGATGAATAGTCTAACTTTAACAGCCGTTTTATCCATGTAATGGCAGGCGCACAATCATATTTTTCGCTCAATCCGGGGAGTTGAGGCACTATAGTGATTGACTGAGAGCGCAGTTCCACACAACTTAATTCCCGATAAGAATCCAGAGGTACGTCAAAATCATATTTTTTAGGATCAAGAATGTCTCCGGGTAATCTTAGCGCCAGACCATCGGTTAAGAAGAAGATAGTAGGAGATTTATCTTGAGGTTGGTAACAGGTTAATAGCCATTCACGAATCGCATCCGGTTCGCCAGAATCATAGGGGATTTTGACAACGGAATATACGCGAGACTGGTACTCAGTCAATGCACACTGGGCCGTTTTATCGGATGGCTTGTGTCTCGCTTGCCATATGCCTAATTCCCCATGGGTCACATTATTTGTAAAATGATTTAAAAATCCTATAACTTCACCACGATCGGGATAGAGCATATGGCTGTGAGCATCTGAAAGATCCCGCAGTTCATCGCCAATAAACAGGCCAACGGGCGAAACAAAGAATACGCCAGAGGGAAGCACTTTCGTCACTTTACCGACAAAGGACACTCCATCGATATCGCCATTGATATCGTCTGGCGCGACAGGCTCTGCCAATAATACTATTCCGTTGTCAGCCTCTTCCTGAGGACGAACGACGCCAAACGTTGAGATGAGCCTACCAAATTTTTGCCCCAGAGGCAGTGAGTGATTGGATAACTGTGACACCCACTGACCTGCAACTTCCGTTTCCCCCTTCAACGTAGCAACAAGCCCAGCAACGAACGCCGGAATTATTCGATCTGAAGGAGATATGTCACGTCCCTGACTTACGAATAGACACTGCTCGATATCTTCATCAGTAACACTAATCGTTGACTGCTCAGGTAATCTATCGCGGGACTCATGAGGATCATCATTATGGAGTAGTGTAATTTCTTCACCGCGAAGAAATTGTGCGACGATGTTAGGGCAAGGCTGAGTGACGTAGAACCCAAGGATTGCGCGCCATAGCGGTTTTGGTGATGAGATATCTTTATCGTTATTTTCTGCGAGCAGAATCTCATGAATGATTTTTTGGGGATCACCTTGTTCTGGAAATTGTACGTGAGTACGAAACCAGGTTAGCACAATGGAATGGGCCTTAGGTGGTAATGCGCTCAAAAAATGTAAAATCTTGTTCGGAACCTTTGGCAAATTGTCCGCTTTAGCACCAGCCATGATCAGCTTTTGCTGCGATTCTTTCAGGCAGTTCATCAACTCAAAAGGCTCTGCACCAAAGAGATACATCTGCCTCAATCTTTCTTTAATGATATGTTGTTTTTTTAGACACCCTGAGTGAGCTCCTTGGTGATTGATTTAAGAGATTAATTGATGCTGCTTATCCTGCGTAGCGCCAAAGCTCTCGCCCGCCGAGTGACTGCTCGATTAACCGGGAAAACAGCATTATCATCACACTCAACGCCTCCCCACAATTCATCCCCTCTACCAGCAAATATTATCCTTCCGTCATCACTGACGGTACAACAACCGCCGGCGAAATGTAACCACCACTGAGTGACAGAAATCGGTAAAGTAATTAGTGACTTAGACCAGAAGAGATCGCCATAGTGACTTTGAGTACCAAGCGTTTTTTCCGACCTCATGACGTGAGCCATTAACGCCCAGGCAAAGCTATCAGTTTGCCAGTACCCCGTATCTGCCCGAATAAAATAACGATTACGTTGCTTTTCCCGACAGCGCATTAACAGGTCGCTATTTGTTGGCTGGATTTCTTCTGACCATTGGTTTTTTTTTGTCTGCCAGAACGCCACATAAATATCGGGTGGCAAAGCTGGAACTTGCTTTATTTGAGTCATGGATAACAGCACGCCACTTAATGGGCCAACAGAAAAATCTTCTCTGGCTAGAAACTGCCAATTGAACTGTTCAAGCAAATCTTTTACGCGATCGGTTCCTGACAAAATCAATTCAATACTGCCAAGTGCAAAATTATTATCCACTGTTGACCAACGTCTTACCTGTTCACTCTCTTTCAACAAACCTTGCAGATGATGACGCTCGCTTTTCGTCAACATACCGCCAACTCGGGCAGTGAGTCCTTCTACCTTCTCACAAACAGACAATGTACGTTTTGCCAGTGATACCACCGGATACGGCGCATGTCGTCTTTCTATTACGCAAAGCCAGCCTGAGGCAAAAAGCAACCGGCGCAACCGCCATGCAGGTATACCTGTCGCTAGTGATACGGGCGTTAAATGTGTATTAAGCTCATCAAATGGTAGCGTACTGCGTTTTTGAAAACGCAGTGCCAGTGCTTCAGCTAACCAGTCAAATGCGGCAGGAAGCATGTGCAAATCAAACTGTTTACTCTCTACAGGCACACGTTCATCAAGTCGCCATATCGACCATGATCCGCCTAGTGAGGTAGTTTTTTTGGTTTTTCAGACACTCCATTGACTCAACATTGTTTAATGGCACTAATGTTCCCCGTTGACCATCAATAAGCCAGTCATGTTGTTCGGCAACTTTACGATATGGAGCATCCGGCGCATGATCGAGGACGTGAATGTCAAAAACCAACGGTTCAACCTGTTTCTCAAGCGTTAACCGATAGCGACAAAACGCCTGTCCTGATAATGAAGTGAGTTTTTCCGGAGAAATAAATAGTCCTTCACCACCTTGTGTTGGTGTTAGTATGCCGCTGACCAGTTCTATATGATTGGAATCTCTGATTACATATTCCCCGCCAATGGCACCCACCATATGAATAACCGGCGTACTGGCTGGGTTAAGTAATATTGACTGTCCAAAACGGGCTGCACCTGTGATATAAGGTCGAGCAGGTATCCAACTCTGAACCATAAATCTACGAGCAGCACCAGGAAGTAATTTGGCAAGTTCGGTTAATTCCTGTCTACTCATCGTATCAAAGACGAGAACTTCCCAATCTTCAGAACCTGTATTTTTTCCTAGCGTCATAACAGTCAGGCCAGTATGTTCAAACATGGTGCGGATATGTACAGCATATTCATGACGAATAATCAAACAAACCAGACCATCGTCAAAATAATGACCATCCGAACTGATAAACCCAGAATCATCCCTGAAAAGGGGTAAACAACCAGCATGTAGCGCCATGCCAACCCGCGATCCAGTTAAGCCTTTTTTTCTTTTTTGTAGAAATGGAAGTAAACTCGTTAATGTAGCATTAACGTTGGTCTGATAATAAATGCTACTGTAATTTCCCAATTTTTCTGGTAACGATTCAGTTTTAACGGTATCCAAAGTCTGAGCACCAACATCATCCATTAACAGACAAAGTTCTGGAAGTTGCGGATCGGTAGCGTCTAAGTGAATGCAGAAAAGCCCATTCTCTCTGGCTTGTTGATTTTCTTCATGCCACGTAATATCCCTCACAGCCCCCCAGAACGGGCTACTATATGCCTGCTGCATGGCTGCAGTTGATAATAGCGTATAGAATACTTTGAATTCACTGACGAATACTTCACTAAAATCATCAATTCTCTGGTGTATTACTTTATTAACAGATTCAAATGTTGAATGGCTGTCCAGATTATTACGAACCAGTATGGCTCGCAAACGAATTTCATCTCTATAACAAGGAAAAGAAAGCCTCTTAGAATACCCAATCAGCTTTTCATTTTGGGGATGGGGTAAAAATAACCGAGAACAACCCTGTTTACTTTGACTCCATTGTTCAACTCTTCGCCATAAGCTAGGCAGTTCTCTAAAAATAAATTTCTTATTCCTATTCAGTCCCAATAATACAGAAAATCTAACCCTAAAGTCTCCTTCATCATGAGTTTCATTATCAGCACTGGCGGCAAGTAACGTTAAATATAGAATAGAAAAATGAGGTGGGATGCCTTTTATTCGAGTCAGACTATCAAGCGTTGAATCATCTCTGAGATAACGTTGTATTTTTCTTTCATCCTTACCAAATGAATCAAGAAAGCTTTGCTTAGCTTCTTCTTTACTACGAGAACCAGCCAATTGCTCAAAAATTCTTCCAGTAGTATCGATTCGACTCAAAAATACACCTGCACGGGAAGGCTCAAAAAAAACGGCGTTAACTAGTGCTGCATTCCACTCTTCTAAAGAAATAGGGAAAGATATACTCATGATTTTTATTCGCCCTTCCTCAAATTCATTTTCAACCCATCACCAGAAAATAGATGTTGAAAAATGATTTCGGCCAGTAACGGAGGAACTGCATTGCCTATCTGAGTAAATCGAGATTCAATATCACCAATAGGCTCAAAATCATGACGAAACGTCTGTATTCTGGCACATTCCCGCCATGACAAACGCCTAGCCTGTTCCAGCTTAGGCCGGGTTGAATCAATAGCAACATGTTCATATTCTTCAGAAAAATCCCAGCGCTGCTTCCAGCCGTCCTCAAGATTTGACCATGTTAACTTCATCATTGGGCTGGCTGGATGCAACGTCACATGTCGCCAGTTCGCTACGACGGTATAAGCAGGACTATCCCATTTGGCCTTACGATTTCTGGACATAAAGTACCATGAGAAGTGCCCCTCGGGATCGTGAGGTCGTTCGTAAAACTCACCCTCTGGCCATAATGGCAAATCGCGGATAGCCTCACCATGGGAAACATAAGGTTTTAAGTGCGGGTTCTTTAAGGTCGCTTTACCATGCGTTGCTGCCGGAAATTCAAAATATTGCCCCAGATCGTTTCTGACACCAATAATAAACAGGCGCTTGCGTGACTGTGGAACACCGTAAGATTTTGCATTAACAAGATGGTGACTAACTTGATATCCTGCATCCCGATAGGCGTTAACTTGTTGTTCTAAAAAGCTACCTGCGCCCAACTGCTGTAATCCTGAAACGTTTTCAGCCACAAAATACTTAGGTCGAACGATATTCAATACCCGAAGAAATTGCTTATAAAGATTGGTCCGCGCATCGTCGCTGGGCTTTCTGTTACCAGCCATCGAAAATGACTGGCACGGGTAGCCACCAACGACAACATCCACAGATGGAAAAGTTTGAATTTGAGAGATATCGCCATGCTTAACATCAGTATCAGGAAAATACTTGGCTAATGTTTTACACGCGTTTTCAACGATATCGTTAGCAAAAACAATCTTTCCTCCGGCAGATTCAATACCAAAGTCCATCCCTCCACAGCCAGAAAATAGTGAAAGAACCCGGATTTCGTCTCCTTCTCTTGCAAAAATACTATTCATATCACCATACCAGATGTCATCATTTTACTTGACCACACATATGATTTGCCTGAAATGGCAACTATTTTGTTCGAAAAATCATAGAATAAGATTATACCCCTGCATAATGGCATCGATCACTAACTATGTTATTTTTTTGAAAGTGTTTTCACCAGCCAAAGCCCCACCCACAGTCCAGCATCTAGTACCAGTACTCGGCTTACACCCCAACTTTGAAGCGGCTGATCTGTAAGCAACCCGGTAAACCGGGCCATTTACTTTTAGAGATCTTCCGGCATACTGACTATGTCCCTGGATGAGATCACCATGCGCAAAGCCGGATTAACCGAACACCAGATCATCGCTGTTATGAAGTCCGTCGAAGCCAAACGTACCGTTAAGGATGTCTGCCGCGATGCCGGGATCTCTGAGGCCTTGTACTATAACTGGAAAGCGAAGTTCGGCGATATGGAAGTCTCTGATATCAAAAAGATGAAAGAACTTGAGGATGAAAACCGCCGACTGAAACAGATGCTTGCGAACCTGAGTCTCGAATGCCGCGGAGTGAAAGACGTTATTGAAAAAAGCTTTAAAACCAGCGATAAAGCGTGAGTTGGTCCATCGATTTTATGCACTATGCGCTGGTGTGCGGCAGGCGCTTACGGACCTTCAACGTAGTGGATGGTTTTAATCGCGAAGCGCTGGCGATCGAAATTGACCTGAATATCCCGGCGCAGCGGGTCGTGAGAGTGCTGGACAGGAACGTGGCAAACTGCGGATACCTGCTGAAAATGCGGATGGATAGCGGCCCGGAGCTGGTCTAGCTGACGCTGGCACAATGGGCAGAAGAGCATGGTGTGATGCTGGAATTTATCAGGCCCGGCAAGCCCACGCAGAATGCCTTTATCGGACGGTTCAACCGGACGTACCGGACAGAAATATTGGATTTTTATCTATTCAGAACCCTGAATGAAGCACGGGAAATCACATAGCGCTGGCTGGCTGAATATAACGGCGAGCGCCCTCACGAGTCACTGAACAACTTGACACCTGAAGAGTACCGGCTGATGGCTGAAATCCCATAAAGTGCGGGGAACTAAAACCGGTGCACTTACAGTCATTTTTGAAACATTGGCCAAACTTCTAGGTGTATCTCCCAATGTTAATTTTTCCGATTATTTTAAATAACATGATGGATAAATGGTAGTTCAATAGAGAAGATAAGAAATCCGCCAGTAATTCACTTGCAAAAACTCATGAAGAGGGGAACTTCAATAAATATGAAAGTATAATTTTTTAATACCAGTGAAACCCAATTAGTTATACACTTTCAGGCTCCCGAAAAACTAATAATTCGGTTGTAGATGAAATTACAAAAGAGCTTGAAAATCAAACTAAACAACCATCACATGGTGATATAAAAACTCTCACTTGTCATTCTCTTGATAATTGAAAAACAAAATTAGATTAACAATATTTCTATTTACTTACCATCAATAAATATCATTTTCAAGACCAGATACCCCCCACCTATCCAAAGCATCCATTTTGCAATGCTATTAACTTTTTCCAACCGTTCTTTTGCATTATCTATTTTATGATAAAGCTCTAATGAGATTTTTTTGGCTGCATCCCTAACTTCCACCCCTTCATCAAATTTAGAATACCTTGAAAAAGAGTCATTAAGACTATTTTTTAAAGTTATATAGGACTCATATAAAACTTGGTTGGACATAGAAGTTATGTAATATACGAGAAAGAGACCTATAAAAATCAATAAAGAATCCCAGAAGCCGCTGGCTTTAGCTAATCCACCGATCGCAATCAAGGCCCCGGGAATTGCAAAAGCTTTTGTCTGACTAGATGAAACAAAATCATTTATTTTGGTTGTATACTCAAGGTTTTTTTGTTCCAATTCAGACAATAGTTTGTTAACGGAGAATCTATTAGTATATAACTCCAAAAGATCGTTATACCGGTTAAAAACCCTCTCGCTTATTGTGATTAGCGCTGAAACATCTTTACTCTCAATGTTATTAATCAAATCATATATAGCAGTACGAATAATAGATTTTCTTTCGGGAGACTGAGCATCCTCGACATCAAGTACCTTTATTATTTTATCAACTGAGTCTACAGCGACCTTGCTATAGGGAGCTTTTATAATATAGTCCAATCTTTCGTAGGAATTAATAACTAACTCCTTACCACCATTATCACTTGGTATATAGAGTATAAACTTCCCTCCAATTTGATGATTAGCAACACTGGATAATACTGAAGTCCATTTTAAGTAAATATCAATACTACCAATTTTATCATCAATTAATAGTGAAGAAATCTTCTCAGTGAGAATAATAAAATCATTAGGAACATAACCTAGAGAAATACATGTTCTCAAAAAGGAATCTAGCGTACTATATATATTTGAATCATCTCGAAATGCCCCAGAAGACAACGGGAAAATAATTTCTTTACTTTCAACTTCAGGTTCTACGGCTAAACCATAATCTTTGATTAACTTAGATATTATATTAATATCAATTGATTGGTCTTCAAATTCGAGCAACATATAGCCACTATCGACTTCAATTTTTGCCGATAAGATAGCATTTACTAATGTTTCAAAACCATTCATGTCGCTCATCACTTCTCCTTGTAAATTTAACCAACTATTTTCTCGATTTCAGTTACTGCATTATGCGACAATCGTATTATTAATTGGCCATTAGCTCTATCATATATAACTTTTGCATTTGATGTATCATCCTCGCTAATTGCATCAACAGATATTTTACATTCATATTCCTGTTCCGCATCAGAAATCTTTATTTCTCCAAAGCTACTTCCAGAAAATCTACTTGGTTCGAAAAAATCATCAATAACATATTCATTAACATCCGCGAACTGTACAAACTTCCCTTTTAATTCTTTATTTTCAGGAAGGGTTTTCTCTATACAATTCCCTATATCTTCAATCGTTAACTTTCTATCATTGGGATCTTTTGCTTTTGATTTCATCAAAGCTTCGACTGCTTTCTTTACTTTAACTCTATCGATGTGCTTTAACTTCATTACCTTAACAAAATCATCAACAGCTCTATTTGTTTCATCAATACTTCTATTATTATCAATTTTTGGGTTACAACCCAATGCTCGCTTAAAGAATTCGCTACTAGATCGACCAGATATAAAGTGCAGATAAGGGTCGCCATTATTTTCTGGGTAGCTTGCTTTGAATAAAGTCAAATCAACAAGGACAGCTTGTCGCAAGGAATCTATATCTATAGATGGTAATTTCTCTGGAATAAGATTTTTATCGAAATTAAAGACTCCCTTTCTATCCACCATGATAATAAAAAGACGACCACTACTTTCTTTATCATTATCTACATTGTAATGAATAAATATTATAGCCCCACCAGAAAGCCTTGATTTGTCATTATTCGCTTCACCTCTCATTCTATCCATCATTGACTGAACAAAAGATTTAAAATCTATATTTTGATTTAGATATTTACTGAAAGAAATAGGTGCACTTAATGGCATTTTATTTTCATCGATTACACCATGAAGTTTCCTTTTAAGTTTAAATTTTTTCTCGATTTGTTTAATAAAAAGCTGAACGTCTTCTGTATCTAATGTCCATACTTCACCTAAAGACTCTTTAAATATAGGGCCGGAGTCCCCTGACACTTTATCCAGAGTTGCTGTCAATGCAAACTGAGGGACATAACTTTCCTCCTGCACATCCAAGCTTGAGTCATAGCCACAAGCACACACTTCATCTGAATCAAGCATGCTACCGCATGAGGGGCAATTATTATTTAAATGTTCATTACTATCAGCCATGTATGGTCCTTATTCAAAATCATTCCAACCGAGAACATATAAAAACTACATAATATATTATATTCTTATATTTACTTGCTAGTAATCATTGAAGTATACAATCATGTATATAAAAACAGTATATTACAATGACATTAAACAGCCAAAAGGTTTTACCTATTAATATATATAATTCTACGATTTTTTCTCTCTGAGGAAGAAGACATCCAAGAGATATCCCCCCTTTATCGATAGTATATAACTTTGCAGATGCAGATAAGATCTATTGGTGGTCATTCTGGTGGTCTTGACAGAACGGCAATTCAGGTTTAGCTTACATATTAGCCAGTTACTGGCAAAGGCGATCCCAGTCAGAGGAGCCAAATTTAAAGAAGCCCGCTTTTTAGCGGGCTTTTTTGCTTTATATCTGATAGTCAATCGCGACGTCCCCAGATTCCATTACCTGCCGCTTGATATCCTCCACGGACAATCCCGCATTGCAGAGTTCGATAAATCGCCAGACATAATTACGCTGAAGTTGCCCACGCTTCAGCCCCAGCCAGACGGTATTGGCATCAAACAGGTGTCGGGTATCCAGACGCGTTAACGTCCCCTCTTCCTGTTCACCGCTGGACTGCTCCGCCACCAGGCCAATTCCCAGTCCTAACGCGACATAAGTTTTAATTACATCGGAATCCTGCGCACTGAGAACAATGTCAGGCAGCAGGCCTTTACGGGCAAAGGCTTCATCAATGCGGGAACGCCCGGTGATCCCTTGTCGATAGGTGATAATCGGCCAATGGGCAATCGACTCCAGCGTCACCGGCGAAACCTGCGTTAACGGATGGTCATGCGGCACTAACAGGCTGTGATGCCAACGGAACCAGGGGAAAGCGACCAACAGAGGATCGTTGCTCAGGCGCTCACTGGCGATACCAATATCCGCCCCACCATTTTGCAGTAACGCCTCTATTTCTTGCGGTGTCCCCTGGATCAATTCCAGACGTACTTCCGGAAACAATTCGCGGAAGGCTTTGATCACTCCCGGCAGGCTGTAGCGCGCCTGCGTGTGCGTCGTGGCAATGGTTAACACCCCAGAGGTGTCGTTGGTAAACAAATCCGCCAGTCGGCGTACGTTACTGGCCTCATTTAAAATGCGCTCAGCAATCACCAGCAACGCTTTACCTGGCTCGGTCATTCCAAGCAGACGCTTACCCCGACGGATAAAAATCTCGATCCCAAGCTCATCTTCTAACTCGCGAATATGCCGGCTGACCCCTGACTGCGAGGTAAAGAGCATATTGGCGACTTCCGTCAGGTTGTAATCCTGACGGGCTGCCTCACGGATAATTTTTAGCTGCTGGAAATTCACTCGTTGCTCCGGATACATCAGACATGCTGCTATTGTTAAAGTCTGATGTCCGGCTTAACAAATAATAAAAACCCGCATCTTATTCCTTCATGGAATAACGCTTAACTGACTAACTGCAACTCGCGGTTATCCAGTGCCGGACTGCTCACCAGCGACATCAGGATCTCTTTCACCGCCTGCGCCTGAGGCGACAAACTTCCTCTTGCCGACATATTCAGTGACAGCGATAAACTCATCGACGGCGTAGTAATTCGCGCCATCCAGCCGTTGGCCGCACCACACAGAGAGCGCGCAGCGGATTCAGGCAGCACCGTCACGCCCATGCCGCTGGCAATTGCCGCAGTCAGTGTGGCTATCGACTCAATCTCGCCGATGACTTTCGCCGTTAAACGACGCAGTGAGAAGGCTTCATCAACACGTAAACGAACGGCGGTGTAGTCGCGAGGGAGAAAAAGATTCATCTGCGCAACAGCGGTAAGATCGACGCTCTGTCCAGGGCAGTCGCGGGTACCGACAAGGAAGAGGTCTTCTTTTAACAAAGGTTGACTGGTAATGCCTGCCAGCGGAGAACGCTCATAAAGCACCGCCATATCCAGGTGACCATTCAACAGTTTATCATTCAGCACAGCACCGCTGTTTTCATGCAGATAAACCAGCACTTCGGGCAATTCTGCGCGCACCGCCTGCAACAGCGGCATGGTGACCGACGACGCGGCGGTCCCTGGCGCAAGACCGATCGACACCTGCCCCGTTAAGGTTTGCCCAACGTTACAGACAGCTAACTGCGCCTGTTCACACTGACGAAGGATCGTCCGCGCATGAGTGTAGAGAATTTTTCCCGCTTCAGTGGGCGTTACCCCCCCGTTTGGTGCGAATTAACAGTTGCTGATTGAGCTCACCTTCCAGAGTGGCAACCTGCTGGCTCAGCGCGGGTTGTGCGATGTGCAATACTTCAGCGGCCTGCGTCAGGCTACCAATATCGACAATTTTCACGAAATATTTCAATCGTCTGAAGTTCATTTTGCCTCCTGTCCGGAATGCCAGAACCTATGCTGGCAGAGATGTCAGGAGTGAATTGCAAGATGCTTGCCAGTTTCAGATAAAGGGAGAAACTGGACTTAACCTTCCGTAAAATAAGCAGTTATGATTGCTATCGTTTTTTTCCAATCCTGTCAGCGTTTTCCGATCTGCCCCATCCGGGGTAGCCTGCACCAACATGGGGCAAAATACGCAGGAGATCGAAAGTTCACCGCTTTGCTGATTTTGTCAGCAAACAGACGCACAATCTTATTTCCCCCCTTTGACAACCCCAATCGTCGTCGCTAATATGCGCCTCGTTCACACGATTCCTCTGTAGTTCAGTCGGTAGAACGGCGGACTGTTAATCCGTATGTCACTGGTTCGAGTCCAGTCAGAGGAGCCAAATTTTGAAGAGCCCGCTTTTTAGCGGGCTTTTTTGCTTTTCCGCACACCATATCCGCTCAATTTTCCTGTTCTGCCCTCTGCGGATTAAAAATCGTTTTCTCTTCCGGTCTGTCGCGGTAGTCTCATAACAGCCACTTATAGGTTGGCCGCAATGTGTGTGACTCTTATTCCCATACTAATAATAAAATCAGTACAGACAGGATTACTATGGATTCCACCCTCATCTCCACCCCCTCCGCAGAGGATAATACTCCACCGCTTAACCGCGCCCGACGTGCTGCGCTGGGCAGCTTTGCCGGTGCTGTCGTGGACTGGTACGATTTTCTGCTTTATGGCATTACCGCTGCACTGGTCTTTAACCGTGAGTTTTTCCCGCAGGTCAGTCCGGCAATGGGCACGCTGGCCGCGTTTGCCACCTTTGGCGTCGGTTTCCTGTTCCGTCCGTTGGGAGGCGTGATCTTCGGTCACTTCGGCGATCGTTTAGGCCGTAAACGGATGCTAATGCTCACCGTCTGGATGATGGGCATTGCCACAGCATTGATTGGCATTCTTCCTTCATTTGCCGCTATTGGTTGGTGGGCGCCGGTACTGCTGGTCCTCCTGCGTGCAATTCAGGGATTTGCCGTCGGTGGTGAATGGGGTGGTGCTGCGTTACTCTCCGTAGAAAGCGCGCCGGAAAACAAGAAAGCATTCTACAGCAGCGGCGTCCAGGTGGGCTATGGCGTTGGCCTGCTGCTTTCCACGGGGCTCGTGTCATTGATCAGTTATCTGACGACCGACGAGCAGTTTCTGAGCTGGGGCTGGCGTATTCCGTTTCTGTTCAGCATCGTCCTGGTGCTCGGCGCATTGTGGGTAAGAAACGGGATGGAGGAGTCCGCAGAATTTGAACAACTGAAACAGCAGGCGCCTGAAGAGAAAAAGCGCCTGCCGGTGATGGAAGCGCTCGCACGCCATCCGGGAGCGTTTTTAAAGATTATTGCACTCCGTCTGTGCGAACTGCTGACCATGTACATCGTGACCGCTTTCGCCCTGAACTATTCGACGCAAAACCTCGGCCTGCCGCGTGAGCTATTTCTGAATATTGGCCTGCTGGTCGGGGGGGATCAGCTGTCTGACGATTCCTTGTTTTGCCTGGCTCGCAGACCGTTTTGGCCGTCGCCGCATTTATATTACTGGTGCGTTGATTGGCACGCTGAGCGCATTTCCGTTCTTTATGGCTCTTGAATCACAGTCGATTTTCTGGATTGTGTTCTTCTCGATCATGCTTGCTAACATCGCTCATGACATGGTGGTCTGTGTGCAGCAACCGATGTTCACCGGTATGTTCGGTGCAGGATATCGCTACAGCGGAGCTGGCGTAGGTTATCAGGTCGCAAGCGTAGTGGGCGGCGGATTCACCCCCTTCATCGCGGCTGCACTGGTCACCTTCTCTGGCGGCGACTGGCACAACGTGGCCATCTACCTGCTGGCCGGTTGCCTGATTTCGGCCGGCACCGCATTGCTGATGAAAGATAAGCAACATGCCTGAGTTCTCTGCGAGGGCCATTCGGCTCTCGCCTCTTCTCTAAAACTCTGTCTTTTGTTTCACATTCTGGTGACATACTATCGGTTGAGCAGTACACCTGTAGAACAAGGAGACACAAATGAAGAGTAAGGGCTCCAGCCTGACGCCTGCACAAGCGCTGGAAAAACTTGACGCACTCTACGAGCAGTCGGTTCAGGCGCTACGCAGTGCCATTGGCAAGTATATTGAAACGGGGGGAGCTTCCCGATCTCACCGCCCGGAGTAAAGGTCTTTTTTGTTTATCCATCGCTTTCTGTCAGCTGGGATGGCAATGCCACCAATCCCCCCCAAAACCCGTGCTTATGGGCGCTTTACCCATGCGGGTTGCTACACCACGACGATCACCCGTCCCGGACTGTTCCGCCCCTATCTGGAAGAACAGCTCACGCTGTTGTATCAGGATTACGATGCACAAATCACCGTAGAACCTTCGCAGCATGAAATCCCCTACCCCTATGTGATTGACGGCTCTGAACTCACCCTTGATCGCTCCATGAGCGCCGGGCTAACCCGCCACTTCCCAACCACTGAGCTGGCGCAAATTGGCGATGAAACCGCAGATGGCATCTATCATCCCGTCGAATATTCTCCCCTGTCGCACTTTGACGCACGTCGGGTCGATTTCTCACTCGCCCGGTTACGTCACTATACCGGCACGCCGGTGGAACATTTTCAGCCGTTCGTGTTGTTCACAAACTACACCCGTTATGTTGATGAGTTTGTACGTTGGGGATGCAGTCAAATTCTCGATCCTGAGAGCCCGTATATCGCGCTCTCCTGCGCTGGAGGGATCTGGATCACGGCTGAAACAGAAGCGCCCGAAGAAGCGATTTCAGATCTGGCCTGGAAGAAACACCAGATGCCGGCCTGGCATCTCATCACAGCAGACGGTCAGGGGATCACGCTGGTGAATATCGGCGTAGGCCCGTCTAACGCTAAAACGATTTGCGACCACCTGGCGGTCCTGCGCCCTGATGTCTGGCTGATGATTGGTCACTGCGGCGGCCTGCGTGAAAGCCAGACGATTGGTGATTACGTGCTTGCCCATGCCTATCTGCGTGACGATCAGGTACTGGATGCGGTGCTGCCGCCGGATATCCCGATTCCGAGCATTGCAGAAGTGCAGCGCGCCCTGTATGACGCAACGAAGATGGTCAGCGGCATGCCTGGAGAAGAAGTCAAACAGCGTCTGCGTACCGGAACGGTGGTGACCACCTCCGATCGCAACTGGGAACTGCGCTACTCCGCCTCAGCGCTACGTTTTAACCTAAGTCGCGCCGTGGCGATTGATATGGAAAGCGCCACCATCGCCGCACAGGGTTACCGTTTCCGTGTGCCTTATGGCACCTTGTTGTGCGTTTCTGATAAACCGTTACACGGCGAGATCAAACTGCCCGGACAGGCAAACCGTTTTTATGAAGGGGCCATTTCCGAACACCTGCAGATTGGTATTCGCGCCATTGACCTACTGCGTGCTGAAGGCGACCGTCTGCACTCCCGCAAACTGCGCACCTTCAACGAGCCACCGTTCCGTTAATTAGAATCAGAGGAAGAAAAGCAAAAAGCCCGCTAAAAAAGCGGGCTTCTTAAATTTGGCTCCTCTGACTGGACTCGAACCAGTGACATACGGATTAACAGTCCGCCGTTCTACCGACTGAACTACAGAGGAATCGTTGTGGAGGCTTATCTTAGCGGCGAAAAATCTTTTGTCAAACCCCATTTCCGACATTCACGGTTAATTGGCGCTTCTCTCAACAATTTGTTGCAATTGCAGAGATTTAATCGGGAAAAAACTTTGCAGCTTTTCTGTTTCTCCCTCATCATTTGAAATGAGGTTTCAACTTTCTTCTCTAAGGTCCATTTTGAACGTCTCCGCAGCCCTACGCCAGGCCGTCTCCCGCACGCCCTGGTATGCTAAACGCAAGAGCTATAAGGTACTTTTCTGGCGCGAAATTACCCCGCTTGCTGTGCCAATTTTTCTTGAGAATACCTGTGTTTTGCTGATGGGCGTCCTCAGTACGTTTCTGGTCAGTTGGTTGGGCAAGGAGGCAATGGCGGGCGTTGGTCTGGCCGACAGCTTCAACATGGTGATTATGGCTTTTTTTGCCGCCATTGATTTGGGGACGACGGTTGTTGTGGCCTTTAGCCTCGGTAAGCGTGATCGCCGACGCGCTCGCGCAGCGGCCCGGCAATCGCTGGTGATTATGACGCTCTTTGCCGTGATTCTGGCGGCGGTGATTCACTACTTTGGCGCACAGATTATTAATGTTGTGGCGGGAGAAGCGACAGCGGAAGTGAAGGCTTTAGCGCTAACCTATCTGGAATTAACGGTCCTTAGTTATCCTGCCGCCGCGATTGCTCTGATTGGTAGCGGCGCGTTGCGCGGCGCGGGCAATACGAAAATTCCGCTGCTGATAAATGGTGGGATGAATATCCTTAATATCATTATTAGTAGCATCCTGATTTACGGAATCTTTTCCTGGCAAGGGCTCGGCTTTGTCGGCGCCGGACTGGGTCTGACTATTTCGCGCTATATCGGCGCGGTTGCCATTATCTGGGTGCTGATGATTGGCTTTAACCCGGCGCTGCGCATTCCGCTGAAAAGTTATTTTAAACCGCTGAACTTCGCCATTATCTGGGAAGTGATGGGGATTGGCATCCCGGCCAGCATTGAATCGGTACTGTTCAACGGCGGCAAGTTATTAACGCAGATGTTTGTCGCCGGGATGGGCACCAGCGTCATTGCCGGTAATTTCATTGCATTCTCCATTGCCGCGCTGATTAACCTGCCGGGGAACGCGCTGGGGTCGGCATCCACCATTATTACCGGAAGACGTCTGGGAAACGGACAGATTGCCCAGGCGGAGATTCAATTGCGCCACGTGTTCTGGCTTTCTACGATTGGCCTGACCGCTATCGCCTGGCTGAGCGCGCCGTTTGCCGGGCTGATGGCATCGTTTTACACCCGCGATCAGGAGGTGAAAGACGTGGTTGTCATCCTGATTTGGCTCAACGCGGCGTTTATGCCTATCTGGGCTGCTTCCTGGGTTTTACCTTCAGGGTTTAAAGGCGCGCGCGATGCACGTTTCGCTATGTGGGTATCGATGCTGGGAATGTGGGGCTGTCGGGTAGTCGCTGGCTATACGCTGGGGATTGTTCTTGGCTGGGGTGTTGTCGGGGTCTGGATGGGAATGTTCTTCGACTGGGCGGTACGTGCAGCGCTATTTTACTGGCGTATGGTTAGCGGACGTTGGCTGTGGAAATACCCGCGCCCGGAACATGAAAAGCTGACAAAATCACCCGTTGCGTCCGAATAAACAACGAAATGAGGAATATTTCGGCAAACAGTCGCGAAGTCGCATTCAGGCTTTGACAATGGCAGTGGGCGTCGCTAATATGCGCCCCGTTCACAACGATTCCTCTGTAGTTCAGTCGGTAGAACGGCGGACTGTTAATCCGTATGTCACTGGTTCGAGTCCAGTCAGAGGAGCCAGATTTAAGAAGCCCGCTTTTTAGCGGGCTTTTTTGCTTTTCAGAACACCATTCCGGCGCCATTAAATGCTGGTTTGTCCGTGGCTGATATTTACCGGCATTCCTGAGCGGCGCTCAAGCGCTTCGCTGACGCGATTCACATCCACACCCTCACCGCTCATGAAGCTACGCATTACGGGCGTTATGGGCAACGGGACTTTTCTGTCAGATTCATATTCCGCACGGTTACGCGACAGCGGTTCATGCACTTCTACCCAACGGCTGCCGTCCGGCTCCAGGGTGGTTTTCACTGGCTGATCGATAATCTGTACGCGGGTGCCGACTGGCACGTTCTGGAACAGATGCTCGATATCATCGTTGCGTAAACGAATGCAGCCCTGGCTCACGCGCAGACCAATGCCGAAATTCGCGTTGGTGCCATGAATAGCGTACAGCTTGCCGATATAGATGGCGTACAGCCCCATCGGGTTATCCGGCCCCGCAGGAACGAAGGCGGGCAGGCTTTCTCCCCTGCTTGCGTATTCACGGCGGGTATTCGCCGTCGGCGTCCAGCTCGGCGCTTCCTGCTTACGCTCAACTCTCGTCACCCAGTTACGCGGCGTTTCTCGTCCTGCCTGGCCAATACCAATAGGGAAAATCTCAACCGTGTCGCTGCCGTTTGGATAGTAGTAGAGACGCATCTCCGCCACGTTCACGACAATACCCTGACGAACAGTAGCAGGCAGAATGATTTGCTGCGGCACAATCAGCGTTGAACCCGACTTCGGCAGGAACACATCCACATCCGGATTCGCTTCCAGCATATTGCTCAGCCCCTGCCCGTACTGAGCGGCAAATGCTTCAAGCGGTTGTGTATTCTTGTCGGGAACGGTAATCGTCAACGGATTTCCGACCAGGCGACTGCCTTCAGGTGGCAGTGGATAGCTGACAGCCAGCGCGCTCTGGCTTGCAAACAGCATGAATAATGAACAAAACAATTTTACACGAGGCAACATTTCCCTTTCCTCATTCGCGGCAGATGTGGGCAAATTATAGCGTTTTTAAAGGCGATTAACCTCTTCCCTCACGCTGGCCAGCAAACTGCGCGGTTTACCGGCCAGGCAAGGTCGCCTTATCACGCTTCTTTGCCATCCGGCAGCACGATATTGCTGGCAGCCAGTTGCCCCATGTTGCTGTACATCGCGCAGGCCGCTTCTACAATCGGCATCGCCAGCGCGGCGCCGCTCCCCTCTCCCAGGCGCATCCCCATATTGAGATAAGGCTCAAGCTCCAGATGCTCCAGCGCAATCCGTGCGCCTTTTTCGGCTGAGAAGTGCGAAGGGATCAGATACGGTTTGATTTCCGGCGCAATCTGACAGGCGGCCAGCGCAGCGGAATAGGATAGAAAGCCATCCAGGAGCACCGGTAAACCGCAGGTCGCTGCGCCCAGGATTACCCCTGCCATACCCACCAGGTCAAAACCACCGACTTTCGCCAGCACGTCCACCCCATCATGCGGATTGGGTTGGTTGACGGCAATCGCCCGGCGAACCACTTCCACTTTATTGCCAACACGGGAAAGCGGCAGGTTTGCGCCAATCCCTACCACCGCTTCTGCCTCGCTGCCTGTCAGCACGCTGACAATCGCCGCGGCAGGCGTGGTATTCGCCATCCCTAACTCGCCAACGCCAAACAGCGTCACGCCGCGCTGTGCCTGTTCGCGTGTGTAGCGAATAACTTCCAGCAATAGCTCTTCCGCCTGCGTACGGCGCATCGCCGGACCGGTGGCGATATTTCCGCACCCACGCGCTACGCGCATGTTCACTACGCCGGGGATGAGTTCAGCATCAATCCCCACATCAATCACATGTACCTTCGCACCCGCATGGGCCGCCAGCACGCAAACGCCCGTCGTGCCGCGCGTCATATTTGCCGCCTGAATGGCAGTCACCACCTTAGGCGAAACGGCAACCCCTTCATCCCAGACACCGTGATCGGCACACATCACCAGTATCGCTTTCTCACCAACATGCGGGACACCGCTCAAACCCGGCATCCCGGCCAGTTGCACCGCCAGCGCCTCCAGCCGTCCCAGGCTACCGGGCGGCTTAAGCAAGCCATCAATGTGCTGTTGTGCGCGTGTCATCGCGCCACGGTCTGGCGGCGGAATTTCGCGGAGTAAAGAGGTTAACGTTTGCATAAGTGTTCTCATTGTGTTGGCTGACTCACAGCAGAGCCAGCAGGAAGATCAACTCGCCAAGTTCTATTGCCGCACCCAGCGTATCGCCGGTTTGCCCACCCAACGTCCGTTTTAACAGTTGCCCCAGCAGGAAAATCGCCACCATTGTCACCACCAGCGCCGCGACACCCTGCATTCCGGGCAGCAGGACCGCCGCCAGAATCGCCGCCAGGCCCAGGGTAAAGCAGGTTTGCTTCCCGGTGACATGGCCGATAAAGACATTGCCTAACCCCTCTTCACGGGCGTAGCGATGGCGATACATCAGCAGCACGGCGGTTCCGCGCCCCACTGCACAGGCTGCCGCCAGCGCGGCCAGCATTGGAGTGCCGCGTAACGCCAGTTCACTGATGACCAGTACTTTCGCCAGTAGAACAAAAATCAGCGCCAGACCGCCGTGCGTTCCCAGCCGGCTGTCGCGCATAATCTCCAGCATGCGCTCCCGGCTGCGGGCGGAGAAAACGCCGTCACAGGTATCGGCGAGACCATCGAGGTGAAAACCTCCGGTCATCAGCGCCAGCGCTAACACGGTAAAGAGCGCCGCCAGCGGTATGCCGCACCAGGCCTGGATGAGCATAAACACCAGCCCACTCAACGCGCCGAGCAGCAGGCCAATGAGCGGGAAAGTCACAATACCGCGTGAATACTGATCAAATTCCAGCCCCTGCGACCAGCGACCCGGAACGGGCAAACGCGTAATAAAAGAGAGCATTGCCCAGAACAACTTACTCATTTAATTTTGACTCCAATACCGGATACCACCAGCCACACCGCATCCGCAGCCGCCGCCAGGCGTTGATTGACCCGCCCGGCGATATCCCGAAAGTGCCGCGCCAGACGGTTTTCCGGGACGATCCCCATTCCGACTTCGTTAGTGACCAGCACCACCGTTGCCGGGCATCGCTGACAGGCCGCGATCAGCGTCTGGATCTCCGCCTCAATCGCCGTTTCCAGCGCCGCGTAATCCCAGCTATCCGGGTCACCGTCACCACCAAAGGCAAACAGCAGGTTAGTGACCATGGTGGTGATGCACTCCAGCAGAATGGCTTCATCCGCCGCGTTATCCGCAGTGATCAGCGCATCAAGATGCTGCCAGCACTCGGCGGTACGCCAGTGCGCCGGACGCCCCTTGCGATGATGCTGTATGCGCGCTGCCATCTCGTCATCGAAAATCTGCGATGTCGCGATGTACAGCACCTGTGGGAAATCAGCGATCAGGGCTTCGGCATGACGACTCTTACCACTGCGCGCGCCGCCTGTGACCAGAATCATCATACGGACTCCCGGTGTTGTTGCATGATGGTATAAATTTTCTCAATATCGATGTGTTGCCGCATCGCATCCGCCAGCAGATCAAACTGCTGCGATTTATATTGCGCGTATTGGAACTCAGGATCCAGGGGAGCCAGCCCCTTACGCATGCGCAGACCGTTGATCAGCGCCCGCGTGAAATCATCGCTGTCGAATAACCCATGCAGATAGGTGCCAAACGCCAGTCCATCGGCGGTGACCGCGCCGTCCGCAACATTGTCGCCATGCTTGCAAATCTGCATCACGGTTTGGCAATCTCCATTGAGCGCCGTTTCGCCCATGTGAATTTCATAGCCGCGCACCGGCAACCCGGACGCCGCCGACAGCCAGTCCGGCAGTGATGGGCTCATCGTCGCCGTCACTTGCGTCGTGGTTTTATGCCGGGCAAAATGCGTCACCGTATCAAGCAGCCCTAGGCCCGGCAGCGTTCCCAGCCCAGACTCAACCTCATCAATAATGGTCTCGCCAAGCATCTGGTAGCCACCACAGATCCCTACGACGGGAATGTTTTGTTGGTGCGCCTGCAACACCGCGTGGGCCATGCCGCTTTCACGCAGCCATACCAGATCGCCAAGTGTGTTTTTGCTGCCCGGCAAAATCACCAGATCCGCGTCCACCAGTTCTTGCGGATCGCGGACATAACGCACACGTACGTCTGGTTGCGCCGCGAGGGCGTTGAAATCGGTGAAGTTAGAGATATGCGGGATCTGCACCACGGCGATATTGATATCGCGTTTTTCCGTGCGCAGGTATTTTCCCTTTTGCAGCGCCACGCCGTCCTCGTCTTCGAGATCGACATCCAGCCACGGCATTACGCCCAGCACGGGCACGCCGGTCAGGTTTTCAATCTGTTCGATCCCGGAGTAAAGCAGCGCCACGTCACCGCGAAACTTATTGATGATCACCCCTTTCACCCGAGCACGTTCGTGCTCATGCAGCAGCGCGAGCGTGCCGTAGATCGACGCGAACACCCCGCCGCGATCAATATCAGCCACCAGGATCACCGGACACTGCGCCATTTCGGCCATCCCCATATTGACGATATCGCGGTCACGCAGATTAATTTCCGCCGGACTGCCCGCCCCCCTCAAGCACCAGTACGTCAAAATCCTGCGCCAGACTGGTGTAAACAGAAAGGATCTGCTCGCGCAGACGCGGTTTGTACTCGTGATAGCTGACGGCATCCATATCGGTCGCAACCTGTCCCATCAGCACCACCTGCGCTTTGCGATCGCTGGTCGGTTTCAACAGCACTGGATTCATACGGACATCCGGCACAATACCCGCGGCTTCAGCCTGGAAAATCTGCGCCCGTCCCATCTCTTTGCCTTCCGGCGTGATACCGGAATTGAGCGCCATATTCTGCGACTTAAACGGCGCGGTACGCAGACCGTCCTGATAAAAAATGCGGCATAGCCCCGCCACCAGAACGCTCTTACCGACGTCAGACGCCGTTCCCTGCAACATAATAGCCTGTGTCATGACGCCTCCTTGATTGCGCGTTGTCGCATGCAACTGAAAAATTCATCTTCGGTTTTACACAGCGGCATGCCTAACTGCGCATGCAGTTTTACCAGCCAGGGTTGCGTTAACCCGGCCTCTTCAATCAGCGCCGTGCGGGCAAAAACCTCACCCGGGTCGCCGTGCGCCAGCACTTCGCCATGACGTAACACGTAGACGGCATTGCTGACTTCATAAATCAGATCAATATCATGGCTGGAGATCACCACGTGATTCCCCTGCGCCACAATCCGTTTGATGATGTCGATCATCTGGCTGCGTCCTGAAGGATCAAGCCCGGCCGTGGGTTCATCGAGTAATAAATATTTTGCCCGCAGCACCAGCGCCCCGGCGATAGCCACCCGTTTTTTCTGCCCGTGGCTTAAGCACTGAATCGGCTGCTGGCGAAAATGTTGCGCATCCACCAGGGTGAGCGCCTCGTCGACTCGTCTGGCAATTTCTCCCTCCTCCACGCCAAGATTGCGCAGGCTGAAGGCGATATCGCTGTCAATATCGGTATAGAAAATCTGCTGATCGGGATCCTGAAATACCGTTGCCACCTGCTGGCGCAAGGCCAGCAGGCCGCGCTTGCTGTAGTCCAGCGGTTTTCCCTGCCACAATACCGCGCCCTGTTGCGGTCGCAGTAATCCGCTCAGATTCATAAATAGGGTGGATTTCCCACAGCCGTTGGCTCCCACCAGTCCGGTGACAGCATGCTGAGAAAAATTCAGCGTCAGCCCTTTAAGTACCTGCGCATCCTGATAACGAAACCAGAGTTCGGTGGTGGCAAGCATGCTATTCCTTACAGGTGAAAATCACCCTGATACAATTTGATATCTAACGTCGCCGCCATTTGCTGATAGCGAATCAGCACCCGGGTAAACAAAATGCCCACCAGCATCGCCAGCGAGCGATAGCCAATCGGCAGACTACGATAGCCAAAACGCAGCGTCTGCGCGCGATGAATGGCCATCGCTTCATCTAACAGAATAAAAATAAAGCGCCAGGTCAGCAGGATCTGTTCCGTCAGCAGGCGCGGTATCCGCGCCCGTTTGAGCAGTAAAATCAGCTGCGGAAACGGCAGGTTAAGCACCAGCCAGAACGTGGCGGCCAGCGCCGCCAGACTGCGCCAGAACGTCTCATTTGCAGTATGCAGCCCCGACGACGTCACGCCCAGCCAGTAACTGCCAACCGGAAAACTGACCAGCAGCGTTTGCGGGTCACGGCTGATGCTGAACAGAATCGTCACCACCCCTACCACCAGAAAGCCAAACGGCAGCGCCATCCAGCGGCACCAGCGGCGCAGGGAGATACGCAGCAGCCAGCAGGTCAGCCCGGCAATTAGCGCCAGCTCAATACCCTGTCCCCAGGCGGGCAGGGTAAAGGCCAGAATCATCAGCAACAGCCAGAACAGGAACTTACGTTCTGGCGAGACGTGAAACCAGCGGCTCTGATAACTGAGTCGATCAAGCCCGGTCATCACGGCGTTGTCTGCCTTTGGTGTAACCCAGGATATAGAAAATCACCGCCGCGCCAAGCGAGCCCTGCAAGGTAAACAACAGGCTTTCAATTTCCCCGCTCGCCGGTTCATATAGCGGCTGGAACCACGGCTCATAATGCGGCGCCACCACCTGAATCTGGCTTTCCGCTTCACCATCCGAACCACCGTATTCTCCACCGTGGTTGATGAAGAACGGCAATACGACCAAAGCAATCACCATGGCTAACAATATCAGCGTCTTTTTCATCTTAATGTCCTTGCGCGGTAATCAGTTGCCGTTTCGTCAGCTGGTCGTAGATCATCACGGTCAGCAAGCCTTCGGCGATAGCAATCGGGATCTGCGTCAGGCAGAAAATCCCCATAAACTTGACGACAGACCCCGTCGCACCCGCTTCGGGATCCGGGAAGGCCACACCTAGCTGCACCGACGTGACAAAGTAGGTCACCAGATCCGCCAGCATGGCGCAGAGGAAAACGCCGACATCACGACGGAGCCCCGCACGGCAGGCCATCTTCCACACCATATAGCCGACAACCGGGCCAATGACTGCCATCGACATGCCGTTCGCGCCGAGTGTGGTTAACCCGCCGTGCGCCAGCAGCAGCGCCTGGAACAACAGTACAATAGCGCCGAGAACCGCCACCACGCCCGGTCCAAACAGGATCACTGCCAGCCCGACGCCTGTCGGATGTGAGCAGCTACCGGTAACCGACGGGATCTTCAGTGCCGACAGCACAAAAATAAATGCCCCGCACAGCGCCAACAGGACCTTCTGGTGGCTATCCTCCATGACGATATGGCGTAAACGCACCAGTCCGTACCACAGGCACGGTAAAAACAGCAGCCACCACGCCAGCGCCCACATCGGCGGTAAAAACCCTTCCATGATGTGCATGGCGAACGCCTGCTCCGGCACAATCATCAGTAATAGCGCCGCAGCCAGACCACTGAATGACAGCTGTTTCAGCTGTTGTTCGAGTTTCATTCTGCATACTCCCACTGTTTGTTAACCAGGATGGTCGAGAAATAAGGCAACGGCCGATCGTCGCTGACCTCGTTGAGATGCCGCCAGCATTGCTCTCCAGGGAGCGTCGCTTCGGCCATCATCAGTGCGCAGTTCAGTAATCCGGCCTGCTCCAGCAGCGCTTTAATACGCGCAAAGCGACCATAGACCTTCATCAGCACCAGACTGTCGTGTTGGCGAAGCGCGTGGGCAATTTCCGCTTCCGGCGCGGTACAGGAGATCACCGCCAGCGACTGTTGTTCCATCGCCAGCGGCGTTTTGGATCGGGCGGCAATGGCGGCAAACGATGTCACGCCAGGCACGATCTCCAGCCAGTCAGCGCACCCGATGCGCTGTAGCAAAAAGACCCAGGTGCTGAACAGCATGGCATCGCCGAGGGTGATAAATCCCACCTGTTTACCCGCCTCAACTTCCCTGGCCAACGCCGCGGCCACTTCATCCCAGACCGCCTCTTTTTCCGCGCTGTCTGCGCTCATCGGGAAATGGCAGCAACGAATTTCTGTGTTCGCGCCGATATATTCCCGCACGATGGAAAGCGCCAGGCTGTCGCCGCCCTTTCGCCCCGCCGGCGCATAGAGGATATCCAGCGAACCGAGAATGCGGGAGGCGCGCACAGTGATCAGATCGGCCGCTCCCGGACCGGTGCTCAGGGCATACAGTTTGCCGCTCATGCTGCTTCCTCCATCGCCACGTTCAATGCCTGTTGCAGATGCGCGACGAACATCGCCCGTACCGCCGGGTTTTCACCCAGACCACTCAGCCACGGCGTGGCGGGTATGCCCGCAGCATTAAACCGGGTTTTCCAGGAGTCCTCTTCATCAGAAGCCATATCGTTAATCGCATGATCGCCGGCGACAAGCATTAGCGGCATAAGATGGACGGCTTTGACCCCCCTCTTTGCTCAGGCTCTCAATCAGAATATCGACTTCCGGATAGCTCTCCACCGCACCGACACGCGCCGGAAAGCGTTGCGCCGTCATCATATGGTCGAGACATGCATAAGCGGCAAACGCGTGGTGGCTGGCGCCGTGGCCCATGAACACCACTTTTTCTTGCTCACCCAGCGCAGGCATCTGCTGTTGTAATGCCCGCATCAACTGCGCGTAATCGTCGTGGTTGCTCAACAGTGGCACGCCGAGCGTCAGACGAGCGAACAGCGGGCGCATGCTCTGCACTTCACGGACAATTTTTTCGTATTCGTCGCCGTTAATAATGTGCAGTGACTGAATCGCCACATCCTGATATCCCTGCTCCGCGAGCTTTTGTAACGCCTGAAGCGGGGTATCGATGTCGATCCCGTCACGCTGCTTGAGCTTGCGGATAATCATCCCGGAGGTAAAGGCGCGAAACAGGGTACGGTCGGGACAACTAGCGGCCAGATCGCGCTCACAGGCCACAATGTTTTTCTCACAGGTCTCGTGATAGCTGGTGCCGAAGCTAATCACCAGAAGCGCTTTTTTCATTTTTGGACTCCTTTAGCGGCGACCAGCCAGCGCGTTAAACGCTGAGCAAAGGCGGCCTGACTTTCCAGTAACTCATCTCCCGTCACCAGCGGTGCCGGGCGGGTAATCACGATGCAGGGAATGCCTGCATCCAGACAGGGCTGGACCTTTTCCTGATAGCCGCCTTCCGCACCGGAAGCTTTGGTTATCACGACATCAGCCCGACACTGACGATAAAAGACGGCGTTAAATTCGGCGCTGAACGGCCCGCACAGGGCGAATATCTCACCGACGCCAAAGCCGAGATCGACGCACTGCTGAATGACTTCGGGTACAGGCAGCACGCGGGCAAGCAGCGTTTTTTCCGGTAACCCCGCGCGCCACAGCGCCAGATCTTTGCTTCCGGTGGTTAATAACACGCGATCGCCGAAACGCCGGACTAACTGACAGGCATCATCAATGTTCTGCACGGCGAAAAGCAGCGGATGCGTCAGGTCATCAAGCTGTTCCGGACGCTGATAGCGGCTCAGCAGCACGCCAGCCCGTTCGCAGGCGCGCAGGATGTTGCGGCTTACCACTTCGGCATATGGATGCGAGGCATCAATCACCCAGCGCGTGCCGTTTTCCTTCAGCCAGTTCACCATTTCATCCTGCTCCAGGCGCCCACAGCGCACCTCGCCCTTAATATCACCCGCCAGCTGTTTTCCGGTTGGCGTCGCCACCGACAGGGTGTACGCCACGTTGGCGGCATCCAGTTGCTGGCACAGCGCGCGGGCATCGCTGGTGCCGCCCATGACCAGAACCTCACCAAAATTCACAGCACGTAGCCTCGTGGCGTGATCATCAGGCCGTCCTGCACATAGGTCGCTTTGTTGCCGACAATCACCAGACTGGTCATGTCCACCGGTTCGAAATCCATCTCACCCAGGGTGGTTAGCCATTTTTCCTGCTTCTTACGCCCGGCGGATTTCACCACCCCCCACCGGTGTCTGCCCGCTCTTGCTGGCGGAAAGCAGTTCAAATGCACGCGCCAGATGACCTTCACGACCCCGGCTGCGCGGGTTGTAGAAGCAGATCACAAAGTCGGCTTCCCCGGCAGCGATAATGCGTTTTTCAATCACCGGCCAGGGCGTCAGGAGGTCACTCAAACTGATGTGGCAAAAGTCATGCATCAGCGGTGCGCCGAGCAGCGAAGCCGCGGCAATACTGGCGGTCATCCCTGGGATCAAACGGACTTCAACGTCCAGTTTCTGTTTGCTGACCAGTTCCAGCACCAGTCCCGCCATACCGTAAATACCGGCGTCACCGCTGCTGATCAGCGCCACATTGTGCCCGGCCTGCGCCAGTTCAATCGCCGCATGGCAGCGCTCGATCTCTTTGCACATCCCGGTCTTGATCACCTGCTTGTCACCGGTAAACGCTTTGACGAGATGGGTGTAGGTTTTGTAACCCACAATAATTTCTGCCGCCTGCAGGGCCTCAACGGCTTCCATGGTCATCATGGTCTGTGAGCCGGGTCCGATTCCGATTACGGTTAACATCAGTGTGAAACTCCCAAAGTGATAGTAACGCCCTGCTCGCGCAGGGTCTCGCCTGTCAGTTGCCCATGACTCAGCAGCCACGCTGCCGGACCCGAGACGCTTCCGACACCAACCGTTTGACGCACAAACGGTGAGGACGGAAAGTGATGTTCATGCTCACGCAGCGCGTCAGCGGTAAAGGTTTCAAACGGCACGCGCCAGCAGGAGGCCAACTGAATCAGCCCCTCTTCGTCTTTCTTGAGCGACACGCTGCCGATGGCTTTCAGCGCCAGCGGATCGAAGCGCTGCGCTTCAAGCTGACGGGCCAGCAGCGCTGCCAACAGCGGGAACGGCGTATCGCGACGGCAGCCAATGCCAGCGACCACCCGCTGCGGCACCAGTTTCCAGTGTTGAACCGGGATAGTCGGCAGTTCATTACGCAACGTAACGCACACCAGCGCATCCAGTTCAGGCAGTTGCTGGAGAGAGGACACGGTGATAAACCCCCCGGCGATCGCAGTGGCGGACGTCTTCATCCAGTTCTTCATCCCACCACAGCCCCACTCGCTGGTTACTGACCAGCATCTGATTGACGATTTTCACCGCGGCACGGAAGTCAGTCATCCGGGCATTGAGTTGAAATGCAAGAGTGTCCAGCGCCGCCATCTCATTAACGTCGGTCGCCGTGGTAATCACCGGATCGGCGCCCAGCATGCCGGCGAGATAACGGGTCAGCGCGTTCGCGCCTCCCGCGTGACCGGAAAGCAGGCTGATCACATGCTGGCCGCGCTCGTCGATCACCACCACCGCCGGATCGCTGAACTTGTCGTTGACCAGCGGAGCCAGTACGCGCACGGCAATGCCCGTCGCACCGATAAAAATCAACGCGGAATACGTAGAAAACGCGTCGCGTGCGGCCTGACCAAACCCGCCGTCGAAGGGTAAAAATCCCTCTTCCAGCAGTTTTTCACTGGTAAAACAGGTCAGCGGCAACATCGCGGCCAGTCGTTTCGCCAATGTGACCCCACCGGGCGTCAGGCAAAACAGCGCGATTGATTCAGGCTTTACGGTATTCATGGCTAAAGTCCGCTGCATAGAGTCTGGAGTAGTGATACTCATCCCCGAGGAAATTTCCGACCAGAATGAGCGCCGTTTTGCGTATCCCGGCATCGCGCACTTTATCCGCGATATCTGCCAGCGTGCCGCGTACGGTCTGACTTTCCGGCCAGGTCGCTTTGTAGATGACCGCGACCGGCGTGGTTGCCGGATAACCGCCCTCAATCAAGCGTTCAGCCACCCGATTAATGCGCTGGACGGAGAGATAAATCGCCATTGAGGTCTGGTGGCTGGCGAAGGATTCCAGTTGTTCACGCTCCGGCACCGGCGTGCGGCCTTCGAGTCGGGTGATAATCAGGCTCTGCGAAACTTCCGGTACGGTATATTCGACACCCAGTTCCGCTGCCGCGCCGAGGAAAGCGCTGACGCCCGGCACTACCTGCCAGGGGATGCCGCGTTTGGTGAGCTCTTCGCCCTGTTCGCGCACCGAACCGTACAGCGACACGTCGCCGGTTTGCAGGCGCACCACCGTTTTCCCGGCCTTCACGCCGGTTTCCATCAGTTCGAGGATCTGTTCAAGATGCAGTTCTGCACTGTCGTGGCACTCTGCGTCCTCCGGGCAATACTCCAGCAACTCGGTATTAATCAGCGATCCGGCGTAAATCACCACCTGCGCCTGTTGCAGCAACCGGTAACCCTTGAGGGTAATCAGCTCCCGGTCACCCGGACCTGCGCCAACAAACCACACACAACGGGGATCAAATGTATCAGACATGGCGTTCTTCCTTCTGACAGGCGATGACAAAAACGGGATTGTTCGGTTTGAAATAGTGACCCACGCCCAGCGTGGTCAGCGACGAAATCTGCATTTGCAGGCAGTCCACCTCCTCTACCCCGAGCTGTTGCAGATGGGCCAGCGCGGTGTTGAGGTTTTCCTGTAGGATGAAGGTCATCACCAGACGTCCACCAACGTGTAACTGCCGCATCGACCAGTCGATGAGCTCCGTCAGATGACCGCCGCTGCCGCCCATAAAGACAGCATCGGCTTTCTCGGTCATCATCATCGGCGCTTCCCCAGGCAAAATATCGATATTCGCGCAGGCAAAATGCTGACGATTTTCGTCCAGCAAACGCAGCGCCGCCGGATTGCGCTCGATAGCCGTGATATGCAGCGACGGAAACTGCAGCGCAGCTTCGATGGACACACTGCCGGTTCCGGCCCCGATATCAATCAGGTGGCTGGCCCGGTGCAGTTCAAGTTTTGCGAGAGCGAGCGCACGTACCGCTTCTTTGGTCATCGGCACCTTCTCACCACGCAGGAAAAGCTCATCTTTCATCAAGGATCACCACTGCATTCATCTCATATTCGGCATGGACCTCGCTGACGCGCAGCCAGTGGATCCGTTCGTTTTCCATCGCCAGGTTTTCGCCAATCACCATCCAGCAATCCCCCCTTTCCCCGTGCAACCAGCTGCGCGGCAAGTTCACGCGGCCCGCACTGACCGTCGGTGACCATCGCCACTTTGCGCTGCTGCGCCAGCGTGTCGAAGCAGACTCGACGCCCGTGACTACTGGTGAGCCACATGTCATTCATGTCGATTCCCGACTGCGCGCACAGATACTGCACCGCACTGATACCTGGAATGATGCGGACCTGGGTAATGCCAAAATGCGCCACCATCCGCGTACCGATGCCGTAAAACAGCGGATCGCCGGAGGCCAGGATCACCACCTTTCTGTCCTGATGTGTCTCAATCCATGCCAGCAGTTCGGGAATGTTGGCACCGAGCGCAAACTGCTCGCCGCGAAAGTCCGGGAACTGCTGCAAATGGCGCTTACCGCCGACCAGCACATCGGCCTCTTCAACCGCCGCGCGCGCCGCCGGCGTCATCAGGTGCAGACCGGCAGGCCCCATTCCGACCACCGTCAGCATTGCATCTCCTGAGCGATCGCTTCGATCGGCCTGTTGCTACCCAACACCTCGTTATCAAACGAAAACATGATCGCGTCGCAGGTCGGCGGATTTTTGGTAAAACGCAGCATCTGCATCACGCGCTGGCAGATACGCCCGGCAAGGTGGTTGTAGATATGCTGGAAGCCGTAAGCCTCGATATGTTCCATTGCCGCTTCGGTGGTGTCGCAATCGCTCACCAGCGTCAGCAATTCCATCGGTGCGCCAAGCAGCGCCAGATGCGCCACCAGTGTTTCCATCCGCGCATCAGCAATATGGCTGTGGGTATGGAAGATCCCGGCGGCAATTTTGATGAGCTTGCCTGGGTGGCCGACTAACACAATTTGACGAAATCCCAGCCGCACTGCCTCTTCAATCATGTAACCGACAAAGTTGCTCATGGTGACCACCACGTTGCTGTCGATGCCCATCTGCTCACGAACGAAACGTTCACCGTGGTTACCCGGCACCAGAACCACCCGCTCCAGCCCGGCGGCACGCTTAATTTCCAGCTCCAGCGATAGCGACCGCTTCCAGCTCTCTTCAGACATCGGCGTCACAATGCCGGTGGTGCCGATAATGGAAATCCCACCGAGAATACCGAGGCGCGAGTTGTAGGTTTTTTGCGCCCGCGTTTCGCCTTCAGGGGCAAAAATCTCGATCTCCGCCCCGCGCGCCGGACCAATCGCCTCACGTACGGCGGACTCAATGGTCTGTCGCGGCGTGCGATTAATCGCTGCGCTACCGACAGGCAGACCAATCCCCTTACGCGTGACGGTGCCGACGCCTTCACCGCCCTGCAGTGTGATTTCCCCACTGTCGTTCAGCGTGACGCGGGCGAAAATCAACATCCCGTGGGTGGCATCAACATCATCGCCACCGTCCTTGCGAATCGCAGCAATGGCCTGCTGTCCTTCAATGTGTGGAGATTCCACGTTCAGGCAAAGCGTGACGCCGGAGGGTGTGACAATCGAAACCTGATGGATCAGATGCTGGCGCAGAACCATCAGCGCGGCGACTTTTGCCGCCGCCGTGGCGCACGATCCAGTGGTGTAACCTTTGCGCAGCGCTTTGCCGTTATGCCAGACGGGCGCGTCGAAAGTCTGATCGCTCATCGCGCCCCCCTGCATGTGATAGAGCATGGCGTTAATAATCGCCGCTGCGACGTTGCTGCCGCCTTTGCGTCCGAGAGCGGCAATGGCGGGCAACGAGCTGCGCGCCAGCGCCTCTTTAGATTCCGCCGCCCCGACAAACCCTACCGGCACGCCGACAACGCCACTCACCGCCACATCATGTTCCAGCAGGCGAAACAGCGCGGTAGGCGCGTTGCCAAAGACAAACACTTTCTCGCTCTCTTCGGTTACGGCAATGTCCACTGCCGCCATAGAGCGCGTGATCTCCTGCGCCTTCGCCTGCGCCACGACGCGTGGATCGCTGATATAGCAGCGGCACTGCGCGCCCGACTTCGCCAGCAGAGTTTTATTGATTCCCGAAAGCGCCATCGTGGTGTCGGTATAGATAACCGATGGGCGACTTAGTGCTGCGCAGAGTTGCTCCAGCGCATCGTCCGAAAACCACAGAATATCCAGCCAGTCAAAGTCAGCGGTGGTATGAATCACCCGTTTGATGATCGCTTCATGCAGCGGGCTGGCAAACCGATACTTCGGGCGCGTTTCAGAAATTATCTCGCCAATGATGTCGAAACTTTTGGCTTCAATCGTCTGGGGTTGCTGGATGTATTGCATAGTCATTTATCCTCAGGCCACACCCACCACCAGCCAGCGCGTCACAAGGAACAGCGCCAGAGCCAGCGTTGAGGCAACCCACATCAGTCGAATCGTTTGGGAAATATCGTCTACGGAAATGTCGCGCTGCGCGTCACCGATCCACGGTTTATCTACGCGCTCGCCAAAGTAATCGTTCGGACCACCTAACCGAATGCCCAGCGCCCCGGCAACGGAGGCTTCTGCCCAGGCGCAGTTGGGGCTGCTGTGGTTATAACGATCCCGCCAGCCCACACGCAGTGCGCGCGAGCCATCGAGACGGCAAAGAACGGCGGCGGCGCTCAACAACAGCCAGCTCAGACGTGCAGGAATGAAGTTCGCGACGTCATCGAGTCGCGCACTGACCATACCAATCGCCCGGTATTTTTCGTGCTTGTAGCCCACCATGGAATCCAGGGTATTGACCGCTTTGTAAGCCATCGCCAGCGGCGCCCCGCCAATGAAGAGGAAAAACAGCGGCGCGATAATGCCATCAACCGTATTCTCCGCGACGGTTTCCACGACCGCCCGGTTAATCTGCGCCGGCTTAAGTTGCGACGTGTCGCGACCCACAATCCACGAGAGTTTTTCCCGGCTTTGCGCAAGATTCTCTGCGCGCAGCGGACGTTCAACGTCCTGCGCCGCATTCGCCAGGCAACGCCCGGCCAGCACAGTGAAGATCATCCAGACTTCGACGACCCAACCCAGCCACGGGTGAATCATCCGCGCCAGCAGCAAAACGCCCCAGGCAACTGCCCACGTCAGCCCCACAACCACCAGCCACATCACCCCACCGCCGATACGCAGCGCCCGGTCGCTATGACAGTAGCGGCGAATAATCCGCTGCACGGCATTGATCAGATTGCCAATCCAGCGCACCGGATGCGGCCAGTTTTGCGGATCGCCAATCAGCACATCGAGAAGCCAGGCCACACACCATGCCAGCAGCGTCATAACGCCTCCCGCGCGGCATTGAGCCAGTGATTAAGCATTGATGGACGTTGAGCAAAGTGAACGTGCAGATAGCTGGCAAAAGTGTTGCCGTTTTGCCAGCCGCCGGACCACGCCTGCAATGTCTGCCCGTCACGGACTTTGCGACAGGCCAGCACGGCGGGCGTTTCAGGAAAGAAATCAGAATAATGAAATTCATGACCGCGCAGCACATCACCTTCGGCGGCCAGCAGCGTGGGCTGAAGGGCCTGCGCTTCGCAGTAACCAAAGCGGGTCAGTCGTTTACCCATTTTGCTGCGACCGGGAATAATATCGGCCATGTGATGCTCGACCCCGTCGACATCTTCCAGCAAACTGCCGAGGTACATTAACCCGCCGCATTCGGCGTAAATGGCAACACCGCGCTGGTGCGCCTCGCGCAGGCTTGCCAGCATTGTCGTATTCGCCGCCAGCGCCGCTGCGTGCAGTTCGGGATAACCGCCGCCCAGCCAGACCATCTGGCATTCGGGTAACTGGCTGTCATGAAGTGGGCTGAAGCGGATAATTCTGACGCCGGCACGCGTCAGCAGCGCGACGTTATCGGGATAGTAAAAATTAAAGGCTTCGTCATCGGCCATCGCCAGCGTAAGCCCTTCACCGGCATTGGGTGCAAGACTTTCTGGCCATTCGCCTTGCGGCAGTGTCTGAAGGTGGCTTAACGCCAGCAACCGATCGATATCCAGCGTGCGCTCAAGCGTGGCGGCGAAATCCTGCCAAGGCTGCTGACTGACCACTGACTCACGCGCGGTAACCAGCCCAAGATGCCGTTCAGGCAGTGCAACGCCATCAACACGCGGGACATAACCCAGCACAGGAATGGCGCAATAGCGCTCGATGGCCGTTTTCAGCAACTGGAAGTGAGACTCGCTATTGACGCGATTCACGATAACACCGGCAATGTTCAGCGTCGGGTCAAAATGCCGGAAGCCCATCACCGTGGCGGCAATGGAAGTCGACACGGCTTTTCCGTCCACCAACAGAATAACCGGACAGCCCAACTGCTTTGCCATTGCGGCGGTGCTGCAATAGTTGGGGTCAGTGCCGTAACCGTCATACAGTCCCATCACCCCCCTCGATCACCGCAATATCTGCCTGCTGCATCTGTTCGCGGAAAAGCGCATTAAGAATCGGTTCGGAGAGCATGAAACTGTCGAGATTACGGGAAGCCGTGCCGCTAATGGCCGTGTGCCAGGCGGTATCGAGATAGTCAGGGCCGACTTTGCAGGGCTGGACGCGTAAGCCACGTTGTTTCAACACGTTCAGCAAGCCCAGCGTCACCGTGGTTTTACCACAGCCACTACCGGTTCCTGCCAGAACAAACGCGTACTGCTTTGCCGCCATGACCCTGATCCTGTTCAGGGTGGTAGGGATGTACTGACACCCAGTCTTCCGACTGTACGTGTCTGAGCAACCCACTTCCCACCGAAGTTGTTGGTAGTATCCGACAGGCAGGTCTTCTGGCTTAGCGTCTTCCTCGCCCGTCCTTCCCAATCTTGCGATCAGTGGTCTTTACGGGGTTGTCAGCATCACAGCAGCGGGGGCTGCGGGGGGATTTTCACCCCCTTCCCTGACACAAATGTGTCAAACCTGTCGGCTTTAACGATGCGCAGATTAATTTCTGCTCATCACATCAATAGTTATTCACTGCGCATTACTTTCATCACAAAGAATGCCGCAATAAGACGATTCTCAATGAAATGTCATGCCAAAGAATAATGAAACAACTCAACAATGACACTGTATCTCATCACATAAATAAAAACTGGTGAAGTTTATTGCGTAAAGAGCGATATTTTATTGCGCTATGACAATTTATTGCTGTACTAAAAACATTTAACCATTATAAATGGCCGTCCTGCACGGGAATAACAAAAATCGGCAATAGCAAAATATTGCTATTTATGCCGATTCAGCAGGCAGGTTTTCATTAATTTTTTGCCGGTAGGCCTGTGGCGTAATCTGATATGTCTGACGGAACACTTTGCAAAAATAGCTGGTTTGCGAAAAACCTAAATTGCGGGCAATACTGGCAATGCTCCAGTCACTGTGGCAAAGCAGCTCTCTGGCACTGGCCATGCGCTGCTGATTGACCCACGCGTTAAAACCAATGCCCTGATATTTTTTGAACAGTTTACTGAAGTAGTAAGGGCTCAGGTAAACGTGCGAGGCCACATCTTCAAGACGAAGATCGTCAGACAGATGTGCATCAATATAACGCAATGCCTTTTTCATTTTGCTGTCATGCGGGCTGGCGGCACGGGCCGGACGTGCCGGTTCCGCAGGTTGTGAACTGTCTTTGATCACTACAAAATTCAGTTGTTTTTTGAGGCAGTTTTCAACAATGAGTTTGAGCAGATCCGCAGAAGCCATGACGCGAGAATAGTCCATCTCCGGGACATTGCTGAATTCGCTGAGCAGTTGAGGATCGGCCTGCCAGCGATCATCAACGTTAAGGATATCAACCAGATCGACACCGTCATCGTTACGCAAGCGCACCTGACCGCACAAGACGAACCCAACAAGATGGCCTGCGATCACAAGAGGAATAGAGAAATCGGTTAACCCGGCATGACAGCGATAAATACAGGGTTGATCCGATTTTGACGCTTCCAGTCCACCACAGCGGTCGCTCATCCGACACCGGGTACTGTGTTGCGGATGCTGACGCATCAACTGACAAAACGGTGTAAAGTTAAAGAGTTCAGAAATTTCATCACCGTGAATATTGACAACCACAACTGCCAGGCTGGTTGCTTGCGCAAAATCCTGTGCGATTTTATTAATGAGTTCTGAGTCCAGGGTGCTCGCAGAAATCATGATAAAATCCCTCAGTTAATCCATTGTTATAAATAGAACATAAATTTCACATTTACTTTTTATCATCCCTATCCCTGTAAATGACAGAAAGTAGAAGGGACAATAACAAAAGTCTCCCGGAGTGGGGGAGACTTTTTAGTCAGTTCGTGAAAGCAGATCACGAAATAAAAATTAAAGACGTGATAATAGCCCGGCGCGTTGGAATTACGCGTCCGACTCTTCAATTTTACAGGTATTGCAGGGCAAATTTTTGCCAATGAGATACTTATAGACAGCGGCCCCGGCACAAGCGCCAATCACTGGCGCAATGATCGGCACAATAAAGTACGGAATATCACGTCCGCCTGTCATTGCGATATCGCCCCAGCCCGCCATCCACGCGAACAGTTTAGGGCCAAAATCACGTGCCGGGTTCATGGCAAACCCTGTTAATGGGCCAGTGGAAGCCCCAATCACCGCCACCAGAATACCGATCAGCAGCGGCGCCAGCGGCCCTTTAGGCACACCGTTGCCATCGTCGGTCAGCGCCATAATCAACCCCATCAGGATAGAGGTGATGACGATTTCGACCCCTGCCGCCTGCCACACGCTCAGCGCGGCCGCCGGATAGGTACTGAAAATACTGGCCAGATAGAGGCTATCTGCGCTGCCGCGAACCATATTGTGGGCAGTTTCATACTCGATGAATAAATTGCCGTAAAGCAGATAAGCCAGCACCGCACCGCCAAACGCCCCCCGCAACCTGCGCGATGGTGTAAGGCAGGACTTTACGTCCCGGGAAGCAGGCAAACAACCAGAGTGCAACCGTGATTGCCGGGTTCAGGTGTGCTCCAGAAATCCCGGCAGTCAGATAAACCGCAAGCGAAATTCCCAGACCCCAAATGATACAAATTTCCCAGAGACCCAGACTGGCGCCTGCGACTTTCAGTGCGCTAAGGCAGCCGATACCAAAAAACAAAAATAACCCGGTACCCAAAAACTCGGCAATGCATTGCGCTTTCAGTGAATCATTCATTGTGACACCTTCTTAGAAGCGTTCGTGTCCTTACCAGCGGACCCTTGCTGGTCGTAGAGTACAACGCTACCTACTATAGAAAGAGGTCGCTGAAAATTGTTGGCAAACTGAACAGGTTAAGGCCTGGAAAAATCGTGTTGTTATAGCAATTTCTTGCCATTCATTTATTCAGAGGCAGCGCACAGAGTGCCTGAATGTAATTAACCAGGACGATTCAGAATAATAAAATTTCGTTATTTGCAGATTCTTCTTTTCCAATCAATGTCACAAATCGATTTTCTCGCATAACAAATTAAATTAATACTGTCACCCTCAAAAATGTAAATATGGAATAGCAAAAACCAAAATATCACATCCGTTAAAATTATCAAAACCAATAAAAACAGCAAGATAAAATACAACAAGGCAAGTTTGTCACATTCGCAGCCCACTAATTTTTCGCCCTGACTGATAAGTCAGCCATTCTTTTTCCTCGCTTCTTTTTATAGTCATGAGTATCGGGACAAACCCAGGCGAGGTCTTTATGCAACAAGAAGCATTAGGAATGGTAGAAACCAAGGGCTTAACTGCCGCCATAGAGGCCGCAGATGCCATGGTGAAGTCAGCCAATGTCATGTTGGTCGGCTACGAAAAAATTGGCTCAGGGCTGGTAACCGTCATCGTTCGCGGTGATGTCGGTGCCGTAAAAGCGGCGACCGATGCTGGCGCTGCTGCTGCGCGCAACGTGGGAGAAGTGAAAGCCGTACACGTGATTCCACGCCCTCATACCGATGTTGAAAAAATCTTACCGAAGGGAATTAACCCATGAGCAGCAATGAACTGGTTGAACAGATCATGGCGCAGGTCATTGCCCGTGTGGCAACGCCTGATCAAGCGGGTATCCCTGATAAAACCCATCCAAAACGAGAGACGGCTATGGCAGAGAAGAGCTGCAGTTTAACGGAATTTGTTGGCACGGCGATTGGCGACACCGTAGGTCTGGTGATTGCAAACGTGGACAGTGCCCTGTTGGAAGCAATGAAGCTTGAGAAGCGCTATCGCTCCATTGGCATCCTGGGCGCGCGTACCGGCGCGGGTCCGCACATTATGGCGGCTGACGAAGCGGTCAAAGCCACCAATACCGAAGTGGTGAGTATTGAACTCCCACGCGATACCAAAGGTGGAGCGGGCCACGGTTCGCTCATCATTATCGGCGGTAACGACGTTTCTGACGTCAAACGCGGAATTGAAGTAGCGCTGAAAGAACTCGATCGCACCTTTGGTGATGTGTATGGCAACGAAGCCGGACACATCGAACTGCAGTACACCGCGCGCGCCAGTTACGCGCTGGAAAAAGCCTTTGGTGCGCCGGTTGGCCGTGCCTGCGGCGTAATTGTCGGCGCGCCGGCTTCCGTCGGCGTGTTGATGGCAGATACCGCCCTGAAAGCCGCAAACGTTGAAGTTGTGGCTTATAGCTCTCCGGCGCATGGTACCAGCTTCAGTAACGAAGCGATCCTGGTGATCTCCGGTGACTCTGGCGCAGTGCGTCAGGCGGTTATCTCAGCGCGAGAAATCGGTAAAACCGTTCTTGCGACCCTCGGTGCTGAACCGAAAAACGATCGCCCGTCCTACATCTGAACTCCGTGAGGCTCATTCATGAGATCGAAAAGATTTGAAGCACTGGCGAAACGCCCTGTCAATCAGGACGGATTCGTTAAGGAGTGGATCGAAGAAGGCTTCATTGCGATGGAAAGCCCGAACGATCCTAAGCCGTCGATAAAAATCGTTAACGGCGCCGTCACCGAACTCGATGGCAAATCGGTCAGCCAGTTTGACCTGATTGATCACTTCATCGCCCGCTACGGTATTAACCTGGCACGTGCGGAAGAAGTGATGGCGATGGACTCTGTTAAGCTCGCCAACATGCTGTGCGATCCGAATGTAAAACGCAGCGATATCGTACCGTTGACCACGGCAATGACGCCGGCAAAAATCGTCGAAGTGGTTTCGCACATGAACGTGGTTGAGATGATGATGGCGATGCAAAAGATGCGCGCGCGTCGCACGCCGTCTCAACAAGCCCACGTCACCAACGTCAAAGATAACCCGGTGCAGATTGCTGCCGATGCCGCAGAAGGCGCATGGCGCGGGTTTGACGAGCAAGAGACCACCGTGGCCGTGGCGCGCTATGCCCCATTCAACGCCATTGCGCTACTCGTCGGTTCCCAGGTGGGTCGCCCCGGCGTGTTAACCCAGTGTTCACTGGAAGAAGCGACCGAACTGAAGCTCGGTATGCTGGGACACACCTGCTACGCTGAAACCATTTCCGTCTACGGTACCGAACCCGTCTTTACTGACGGCGATGATACGCCGTGGTCAAAAGGTTTCCTCGCCTCTTCTTATGCCTCCCGTGGTTTGAAAATGCGCTTCACTTCCGGTTCAGGTTCCGAAGTGCAGATGGGCTATGCCGAAGGCAAATCCATGCTCTATCTGGAAGCGCGCTGCATTTACATCACCAAAGCGGCAGGCGTACAGGGTTTGCAAAATGGCTCCGTAAGCTGCATCGGCGTTCCGTCCGCAGTGCCGTCAGGGATCCGTGCGGTACTGGCAGAAAACCTGATCTGTTCATCACTGGATCTGGAATGCGCTTCCAGTAACGACCAGACCTTCACCCACTCCGACATGCGTCGTACCGCGCGTCTGCTGATGCAGTTGCTGCCGGGTACCGACTTTATCTCTTCCGGTTATTCCGCCGTGCCGAACTACGACAACATGTTCGCAGGCTCTAATGAAGATGCGGAAGACTTCGATGACTACAACGTCATCCAGCGTGACCTGAAAGTGGACGGTGGTCTGCGTCCGGTACGTGAAGAGGATGTTATCGCCATCCGTAACAAAGCTGCACGCGCGCTGCAGGCGGTTTTCGCTGGCATGGGCCTGCCGCCGATTACGGATGAAGAAGTCGAAGCCGCAACCTACGCACACGGCTCAAAAGATATGCCTGAACGTAACATCGTTGAGGACATCAAGTTTGCGCAGGAAATCATCAACAAAAACCGTAACGGTCTGGAAGTGGTGAAAGCGCTGGCTCAGGGTGGCTTTACCGATGTCGCGCAGGACATGCTCAACATCCAGAAAGCCAAGTTAACCGGGGACTATCTGCATACCTCCGCCATTATCGTCGGCGACGGACAAGTGCTCTCGGCGGTCAATGACGTCAACGATTATGCCGGTCCGGCAACAGGTTATCGCCTGCAAGGCGAACGCTGGGAAGAAATTAAAAACATCCCTGGCGCACTTGATCCCAACGAGCTTGGCTAAGGGGTGAACAATGGAAATTAATGAAAAATTGCTGCGCCAGATTATCGAAGACGTGCTGTCCGAAATGCAGACCAGCGATAAGCCCGTCTCGTTTCGCGCGCCAGGAACGCCAGCCGCGCCTGCAGCACAGGCCGGTGAAAGTTTTCTGACAGAAATTGGCGAGGCGAAACAGGGCACGCAACAGGATGAAGTGATCATTGCTGTCGGCCCGGCATTTGGCCTCTCTCAGACCGTGAACATCGTCGGTCTGCCGCATAAAAACATTCTGCGCGAAGTGATTGCCGGGATTGAAGAGGAAGGTATTAAAGCGCGTGTGATTCGCTGCTTTAAATCCTCCGATGTGGCGTTCGTGGCCGTTGAAGGCAACCGTCTGAGCGGCTCCGGCATCTCTATCGGTATTCAGTCAAAAGGCACGACGGTCATCCACCAACAGGGACTGCCGCCGCTCTCCAACCTGGAGTTGTTCCCGCAGGCCCCGCTGCTGACGCTGGAAACCTATCGCCAGATTGGGAAAAACGCTGCGCGTTATGCCAAGCGTGAGTCACCGCAGCCGGTTCCTACATTGAACGATCAGATGGCGCGTCCGAAATATCAGGCTAAATCCGCCATCTTGCACATTAAAGAGACGAAGTACGTCGTGACGGGTAAAAACCCGCAGGAACTGCGCGTGGCGCTTTAATAAGGATCCCTTTATGAATACCGATGCAATTGAATCGATGGTACGGGATGTGTTGAGCCGCATGAACAGTCTGCAGGGCGACACATCAGCCCCGGCAGCAGCTTCGGGCAGTACGACCCAGACCGCAAAAGTGACCGACTATCCGCTCGCCAGTAAGCACCCTGAGTGGGTCAAAACGGCCACCAACAAAACGCTGGATGAGTTCACCCTCGAAAACGTTCTGAGCAACAAAGTGACCGCGCAGGATATGCGCATCACGCCGGAAACGCTGCGCATTCAGGCGGCTATCGCCAAAGATGCCGGCCGTGATCGCCTGGCCATGAACTTTGAACGTGCCGCGGAACTGACGGCAGTACCGGACGATCGCATTCTTGAGATCTATAACGCTCTGCGACCTTACCGTTCTACGAAAGAAGAACTGCTCGCAATTGCGGACGATCTTGAAAATCGCTATCAGGCCAAAATCTGCGCCGCGTTTGTTCGTGAAGCTGCGGTGTTGTACGTCGAGCGTAAGAAACTGAAAGGCGACGACTAAGGAAGGGTCATGAGATATATAGCTGGCATTGATATCGGCAACTCATCCACAGAAGTCGCGCTGGCGACTCTGGATGACGCTGGCGCGCTCACCATTACCGGTAGCGCGCTGGCGGAAACCACCGGGATAAAAGGCACATTGCGTAATGTGTTTGGGATTCAGGAGGCGCTCACGCTTGCGGCTAACAACGCAGGCATCAATGTCAGCGATATCTCGCTTATCCGTATCAACGAAGCCACCCCAGTGATTGGTGATGTCGCGATGGAAACCATCACGGAAACCATCATCACCGAATCCACCATGATCGGTCATAACCCGAAAACACCGGGCGGCGTCGGTCTGGGGGGTGGGGATCACTATCACGCCGGAAGAGTTACTCACCCGACCGGCGGATACCCCTTTCATCCTGGTGGTGTCATCAGCTTTCGATTTCGCTGATGTCGCCACCATGATTAACGCCTCTGTTCGTGCCGGTTATCAGTTAACCGGTGTCATTTTGCAACAGGACGATGGCGTACTGGTCAGCAACCGACTGGAAAAGCCACTGCCTATTGTTGACGAAGTGCTGTACATCGATCGCATACCGTTGGGCATGTTAGCCGCCATTGAAGTTGCCGTGCCAGGCAAAGTGATTGAAACACTCTCTAACCCATATGGCATTGCAACCGTGTTTAATCTCAATGCGGACGAGACCAAAAACATTGTTCCGATGGCGCGGGCGCTGATTGGCAACCGTTCCGCCGTGGTGGTGAAAACCCCGTCTGGCGATGTTAAAGCACGCGCCATTCCTGCCGGAAACATTGAACTGCAGTCACAGGGACGAACGCTACGCGTCGATGTCGCCGCGGGTGCCGATGCCATTATGAAAGCGGTCGGCGAGTGCCCGAAACTGGACAACGTCATCGGTGAAGCGGGCACCAATATTGGCGGCATGTTGGAACATGTACGCCAGACGATGGCGGAACTGACCAATAAGCCAAGTAACGAAATTTTTATCCAGGATTTGCTGGCCGTGGATACCTCCGTTCCGGTCAGCGTCACCGGCGGACTGGCCGGTGAGTTTTCTCTGGAACAGGCCGTCGGCATCGCCTCAATGGTGAAGTCAGACCGTCTGCAGATGGCGATGATCGCCAGCGAAATCAAAGAAAAGCTGAGCGTGGACGTTCAGGTCGGCGGCGCAGAAGCTGAAGCGGCGATTCTGGGCGCGCTCACCACGCCAGGCACCACGCGCCCACTGGCGATTCTGGACTTAGGCGCGGGATCGACTGACGCCTCCATTATCAATCCCAAAGGCGAAATTATTGCCACACACCTCGCCGGGGCTGGTGACATGGTCACCATGATCATCGCCCGGGAGCTGGGACTCGATGACAGCTATCTGGCGGAAGAGATCAAAAAATATCCGTTAGCCAAGGTCGAAAGCCTGTTCCATCTGCGTCACGAAGACGGCAGCGTTCAGTTCTTCCCGACAGCCCTTCCCCCCTGCGGTGTTTGCCCGCGTCTGCGTGGTAAAACCGGATGAACTGGTGCCCCTGCCCGGCGATCTCGCGCTGGAGAAAGTTCGCGCCATTCGCCGTAGCGCCAAAGAGCGCGTATTTGTCACCAACGCCCTGCGCGCACTGCGGCAGGTCAGCCCGACGGGCAATATCCGCGATATTCCGTTTGTCGTTCTGGTCGGCGGCTCCTCGCTGGACTTTGAAGTCCCGCAACTAGTGACGGACGCCCTCGCGCATTATCGCCTGGTGGCCGGACGCGGAAACATTCGCGGCACCGAAGGCCCACGAAACGCGGTGGCGACAGGTCTCATCCTTTCCTGGCACAAGGAGTTTGCCCATGGACAGTAGCGTCACCACGCCTGCCATTGTCATTTCGACTATCGGCGACTGCCTTTCGGTCTGGAAAGAGGTGCTGCTCGGTATTGAAGAGGAAGGCATTCCGTTTGTGATCCAACACCAGGCGACGGGAGAAGTCGTTCAGAGCGCATGGCAGGCTGCCCGCCAGTCTCCGCTGCTGGTCGGCATCGCCTGCAACGAAGCAACCCTGGTCGTGCACTACAAGAATTTACCCACTTCAGCGCCGCTTTTTACGCTGACGTATCGCCAAAACAGCCTTGACCGGCGAAGTACTGGAAACAACGCGGCAAGGTTAGTCAAAGGGATCCCCTTCCGGGATCTCAATGCTTAATCCACAGGAGAATTGCAGTATGAATAACGCACTGGGTCTGGTTGAAACAAAAGGGTTGGTCGGCGCGATTGAAGCCGCAGATGCCATGGTGAAATCCGCCAACGTGCAACTGGTCGGTTACGAAAAAATCGGCTCCGGCCTGGTTACTGTCATGGTTCGCGGTGACGTCGGCGCCGTTAAGGCCGCCGTCGATGCTGGCTGCGCGGCAGCAAGCGTCGTAGGTGAGGTGAAATCCAGCCACGTTATCCCGCGTCCGCACAGCGACGTTGAGGCTATTTTACCGAAATCGGCCTGAGCATTATCGAAAAGGAGCACAGCGTGAAGCAATCACTGGGATTACTCGAAGTTAGTGGTCTGGCATTAGCCATCTGTTGCGCAGATGCCATGGCGAAAGCGGCTTCCATCACGCTGGTTGGCCTTGAAAAAACCAACGGTTCAGGCTGGACGGTGATCAAGATCGCCGGTGATGTGGCATCAGTACAGTCGGCCATCATCACCGGTGCTCATCTCGCCGAACAGCAAGATGGCCTGGTCGCGCATAAAGTGATCGCCAGACCCGGCGAGGGCATTCTCTCTCGTGCGATGGCTGCCACTCCGGCGCCTGTACCGACACCCGTAACGGTGTCTGTACCTGAGCCCGTGCCCGCCCCCATTGAAGAACCTGAAACTGAAGTCGTTGTAGAAGAGTCTGCACCGGAAGCGGCGCCTGAAGACGGGATTATCAGCTGCAATTTATGTCTGGATCCGGCCTGTAAGCGCCAGAAAGGCGAACCCCGGTCGCTCTGCCTGCATTCAGGTAAACGAGGTTAAGCGTAATGGATAAGCAACTTCTGGAAACGACGGTCAGCAAAGTGCTGAATGCCTTGCGGGATCGCCCTATTCCACTGGGCGTTTCCAACCGTCATATCCACCTTAGCGCTGAGGATTATGCCCGGCTTTTCCCGGGTCATCCGATTAGTGAAAAAAAAGGGCTTCTGCAACCGGGGCAGTATGCGGCTGAGCAAACTGTCACGTTAGCGGGGCCAAAAGGTCAACTGAAAAATGTCCGCCTGCTGGGGCCGCTGCGCAGCACCAGCCAGGTGGAGATTTCTCGCACGGATGCCAGGACGCTGGGCATCGCCGCACCGTTGCGAATGTCCGGTAATCTCAACGGTACGCCGGGGATTCGCCTGGTGAGCCCCTTTGCTGAAATCGAACTGCCTTCCGGGGTGATCGTCGCCCAGCGCCACATTCATATGTCGCCGCTGGACGCGCTGATCCTGCGAGTTGCTCACGGCGATAGCGTCAGTGTCGCCATTGAGGGCACCGAACGTCGGCTGATCTTCGACAACGTTGCGGTACGTGTCTCCCCCCGACATGCGTCTGGAGATGCATATTGATACCGACGAGGCCAATGCCGCCGGGGCAGATGATCCCAATGCTTTCGTCACACTGGTAACGCCGCGATGAACGGCGAACGGTTGCAGCGAATCGTCGAGGAGGTGGTCTACCGTCTGCAGCGTCGTGCGCAAAGCACCGTCACGCTGAGCGTCGCGCAACTGCGGGAAACACCGCCCCGCGCCCTGTTTTCTCAGTATGCCTCTGTGCATATTTTACAGGTCGATCTGCCCCTGCTGGAGCAGATCGCCAACAACGATTCGTCACATGCCGACGCCGTCATGATCCATGAGGCGCTGGCATTTGGCCTGCGGGTGCAACTCTCACTGCAACGTCGGTTACTACCCGCCGTACCGGTGAAGAAACTGGCCCGACTGCCGCTGATTCTCTGCGACGAACAGGGGCAGCCGATCATGCTGCACCCCACCCGACTGTTAAGTTATGCCGATGTTGCCCGGTTACCCGCAGGGTGGCTGGTGCTGCGTCGCAAATGTGTTGTTACCGCGCTGGCTCGCGAGACTGCGAGTGCACGCCACATTCAATTCATTAAGCAGGAGTGAACCATGCATCTGGCACGTGTTACAGGCGCGGTGGTATCCACGCAAAAATCGCCCTCGTTGGTTGGTAAAAAACTTCTGCTGGTGCGCCGGGTCAGTGCCGACGGTGAGCTGCCGGCGAACCCAACGGCAGGCGATGAAGTCGCCGTTGACTCCGTTGGCGCAGGTATCGGTGAGCTGGTGCTCCTGAGTAGCGGCTCCAGCGCCAGACATGTTTTTTCCGGGCCGAATGAGGCCATCGACCTGGCCGTTGTCGGCATTGTCGACACGCTTTCTCGCTAAGGAGGCGTTATGGCGATTTATACCCGCACCGGCGACGCAGGCACCACGGCGCTCTTTACCGGACAGCGCGTCAGTAAAACACACCCCCCGCGTGGAAGCATATGGCACGCTCGATGAACTCAACGCCGTGCTGAGTCTGTGCGGCTGTGCCACCCGTAACGCGCAGCATCGCGCGCTGCTGGAGGCCATACAACTGCAAATTTTCTGGTTCAGTGCCGAGCTTGCCAGCGAAAGCGAACAGCCGTCGCCGGATCAGCGCTACATCAGCTCTGAGGAAATTGCCGCGCTGGAAGCGGCTATCGACACCGCGATGGGACGTGTCGCACCTTTGCGTAGTTTCATTCTGCCTGGCCGCTGCGAAGCCGCAAGCCGCCTGCATTTTGCCCGTACGCTGGCACGCCGGGCTGAACGCCGTCTGGTTGAGCTCTCGGCCGATGTTTCCGTCAGGCATGTACTGATGCGCTATATCAACCGCCTGTCAGATTGCCTGTACGCACTGGCGCGCGCGGAAGATCACGACGCTCATCAGGACACGATTATCCGGGAAGTGACGAAGCGTTATCTGGCAGCGAGTCACGCCCCTGTCAAAAAGGAATCCGCGATGTCGCTCTCCTTTGGCGATCTTCATCAGTTAACCCGCGCCGCCGTCGAGCGGGCGCAAGCCTTAAACGTCCCGGTGGTCGTCAGCATTGTTGATGCCCACGGCACAGAAGCCGTCACCTGGCGGATGCCGGACGCTTTGCTGGTCAGTAGCGAACTGGCGCCGAAAAAAGCCTGGACCGCCGTGGCGATGAAAACCGCGACCCATGAACTGGCGTCGGTAGTTCAACCCGGTGCGCCGTTGTATGGGCTGGAAAGTCATATGCAGGGAAAAGTCGTCACCTTTGGTGGTGGCTACGCGCTATGGCGTGATGGACTGCTTATTGGGGGGTCTTGGTATCAGCGGCGGAAGCGTTGAACAGGACATGGACATTGCACAGACCGCCATTGCGGCAATAAACGTGAGAACACATCAATGAATACGACTGAACTGGAAACCCTCATCCGCACAATTTTAAGCGAACAACTGTCTCCTGCGAAAACTGAGATCAAAGGAAACGGAATCTTTCAGTTTGTTGGTGAAGCAGTTGATGCTGCCCACCAGGCGTTCTTGCGTTATCAGCAATCACCGCTGAAAACGCGCAGCGCCATAATCAGCGCCATTCGTGAAGAACTCACGCCACAACTGGCTGCGCTGGCGGCAGAAAGTGCCGCTGAAACCGGAATGGGTAACAAAGAGGACAAATTCCTCAAAAACAAAGCAGCGCTGGACAATACCCCTGGCATCGAAGACCTGACCACCACCGCGCTCACCGGTGATGGCGGCATGGTGCTGTTTGAATATTCTCCGTTTGGCGTGATTGGTTCCGTCGCCCCCCAGTACTAACCCGACAGAGACCATTATCAACAATAGCATCAGCATGCTGGCGGCGGGCAACAGCGTCTATTTCAGCCCGCATCCGGGTGCGAAGGCGGTATCACTGAAGCTTATCGCCATGATTGAAGATATCGCGTTTCGCAGCTGCGGTATTCGCAATCTGGTGGTAACCGTTGCCGAACCGACGTTTGAAGCCACTCAGCAAATGATGGCGCATCCGAAAATTGCCGTACTGGCGATTACCGGCGGCCCGGGCATTGTGGCAATGGGCATGAAGAGCGGGAAAAAAGTGATTGGTGCAGGAGCGGGAAACCCTCCCTGCATCGTTGATGAGACGGCAGACATTGTGAAGGCGGCGGAAGATATTATTAATGGTGCTTCTTTCGACTACAACCTGCCGTGCATCGCGGAAAAAAGCCTGATTGTGGTGGAATCCGTCGCTGAACAACTGATCCAGCAGATGCAAAGTTTCGGCGCGCTGCTGCTGAATCCGGCAGATATCGAAAAATTGCGCGCGGCCTGCCTGCCAGAGGGTGTAGCCAATAAGAAACTGGTCGGTAAAAGTCCTTGCGCCATGCTTGAAGCCGCCGGTATTCCGGTTCCGGCAAAAGCACCGCGCCTGCTGACGGGCGTCGTCAGCGCAGACGACAGTTGGGTAACCAGCGAGCAGTTAATGCCGATGCTGCCAGTGGTGAAGGTGAAAGATTTTGACGCTGCGCTGTCGCTGGCGCTGAAAGTGGAAGAAGGATTACACCACACCGCCATCATGCATTCGCAGAATGTGTCTCGTCTGAACCTGGCCGCACGAACTCTGCAGACCTCTATTTTCGTTAAAAACGGCCCCTCCTATGCGGGAATCGGCGTCGGCGGCGAAGGATTTACCACCTTCACTATCGCTACACCGACCGGTGAAGGGACAACGTCGGCGCGCACGTTTGCCCGCTCACGCCGCTGTGTACTGACTAATGGTTTCTCAATCCGCTAATGAGGTTGTGATGAATACCTTTTCACTGCAAACCCGTTTGTACAGCGGCCCTGGAAGCCTGAAGGTGCTTGGCCGTTTTACCAACAAGCACATCTGGATTATCTGCGATGGTTTTCTCGCCCGTTCGCCGCTGATTGATACGCTGCGCGAGGCGATACCGGAGAATAACCGGGTCAGCGTCTTCAGCGAGATCACCCCAGACCCGACCATCGGAACCGTGGTTCAGGGGATTGCACAAATGCAGGCCCTGCGCCCCGACGTGGTGATCGGTTTCGGCGGCGGCTCCGCGCTGGATGCGGCGAAAGCCATCGTCTGGTTCAGCCGTCAGTTTGATACGGATATTGAAACCTGTGTGGCGATCCCGACCACCAGCGGAACCGGGTCGGAAGTGACCAGCGCCTGCGTGATAAGCGATCCGGAGAAAGGCATTAAATATCCGCTGTTCAATAACGCGCTCTACCCGGACATGGCGATCCTTGATCCGATGCTGGTCGTCAGCGTCCCACCCGCCATTACCGCCAATACCGGAATGGATGTGTTAACGCACGCGCTGGAAGCCTATGTGTCCACACGCGCCAATGACTTTACCGACGCGCTCGCGGAGAAAGCCGCTCAGATTGTCTTCCAGTATCTGCCTGTTGCCGTCCGTAAAGGTGACTGTCTCGCTACACGCGGCAAAATGCACAACGCTTCTACGCTGGCGGGGATGGCATTCAGCCAGGCAGGACTGGGATTAAACCACGCTATCGCTCATCAGTTAGGCGGCCAGTTCCATCTGCCCCACGGTCTGGCGAATGCCCTGCTGCTGGCGTCGGTAATCCGCTTCAACGCGCACGATCCGCGGGCAGTTAAACGCTACGCTCGGTTCGCGAAGGCCTGTCATTTATGTGCTGACAACGCCAATGATACGGCGAGCGTGAATGCGCTGGTGCAGCACATCGAGCAACTGAAAAAAGCGTGCGCTATTCCAACCCTCGCCGTTGCGCTTAAGGAACAGAAACAGGACTGGTCAGTACGCATTCCGGCAATGGCTCAGGCGGCGCTGGCGGACGTGACGCTAAAAACCAACCCCAGAGCAGCAGATGCCGGAGCCATTCAGGAACTGCTTGAGGAGTTGTTATGAATAACGCCCTGAATGATGCGCTCACTCCCCTTGATGCGCAGACTATTGTTGATCACGTTCGCGAAGCGGGCATCGTCGGCGCTGGCGGCGCTGGCTTTCCGACGTATGTCAAACTGCAGGCTCAGGTAGAGATTTTCCTGGTTAATGCTGCCGAATGTGAGCCAATGCTGAAAGTCGATCAGCAACTCATGGCGCAGCAGGCAGCGCGTCTGATTCGCGGCGTCCAGTACGCGATGAAGGCCACCGGTGCTCGCGAAGGGATCATCGCCCTGAAAGAAAAGTATCAACCTGCGATTGCGGCGTTAACGCCGCTTTTGCCTCCGGCGATCAGACTGCACATTCTGCCTGACGTCTATCCGGCGGGCGATGAAGTGCTGACAATCTGGATGGCGACCGGTCGCCGCGTGCCCCCCCGCTGCCCTGCCGGTCAGCGTGGGCGTGGTGGTTAACAACGTACAGACCGTACTGAATATCGCCCGTGCGGTCGAACAGCACTATCCCGTGACGCGCCGCACGCTCACTATCAACGGCGCCGTTGCTCGTCCACAGACCGTCACCGTTCCCATCGGTATGTCCCTGCGCGAGGTGCTGGAAATGGCGGGCGGCGCAACCATCGACGATCCTGGTTTTATCAACGGCGGACCGATGATGGGAAGCCTGGTGACGTCACTGGACGCGCCGGTCACGAAAACCACTGGCGGGCTGCTGGTTCTGCCGAAATCACATCCGTTGATTCAGCGGCGTATGCAGGATGAACGTACCGTGCTGTCGGTGGCGAGAACGGTTTGCGAACAGTGTCGGCTGTGTACCGATCTCTGCCCGAGGCATCTCATTGGTCACGAACTCTCTCCGCACCTGCTGGTGCGTGCGGTCAATTTCCATCAGGCCGCCACGCCACAGTTGCTGCTCAGCGCCCTCACCTGTTCTGAATGTAACGTCTGTGAAAGTGTGGCCTGTCCGGTAGGGATTTCGCCGATGCGGATTAACCGCATGCTGAAGCGCGAGTTGCGCGCACAGAATCAGCGCTACGAAGGGCCGCTCAATCCGGCCGATGAGATGGCGAAATACCGTCTGGTGCCGGTAAAACGACTCATCGCCAAACTGGGATTAACGCCGTGGTATCGGGAAGCGCCGCTAGTCGACAGCGAGCCCGTTGTTGAGAAAACGACGCTGCTGCTGCGCCAGCACATCGGTGCCAGCGCGGTGCCTTGCGTTCAGAAAGGCGAGCGCGTCACGCGTGGTCAGTGTGTTGCTGAAATTCCGCAAGGTGCGCTCGGCGCGCCTGTTCACGCCAGTATTGACGGCATTGTCTGTGAGGTTACAGATCAGGCCATCATCGTTGTAAGAGGTTAACCATGTCTCAGGCCATAGGTATTTTAGAACTCACCAGCATTGCCAAAGGGATGGAAGCGGGCGATGCCATGCTGAAAAGCGCCAATGTGGATCTGCTGGTCAGCAAAACCATTTGTCCGGGTAAATTCCTGCTCATGCTGGGCGGCGACGTCGGCGCAGTACAACAGGCGATCGAGACCGGAAATGCGCTCGCTGGCGAGATGCTGGTCGACAGTCTGGTGTTACCCAATATTCACGCCAGCGTGCTTCCGGCGATCAGCGGCCTGAACAGCGTGGATAAACGCCAGGCGGTAGGCATTGTTGAAACCTGGAGCGTTGCCGCGTGCATCAGCGCGGCTGACCGGGCAGTGAAGGCGTCCAACGTTACGCTCGTTCGCGTTCATATGGCGTTCGGCATTGGTGGCAAATGTTACATGGTGGTCGCGGGTGATGTCTCCGACGTCAACAACGCAGTCACAGTTGCCAGTGAAAGCGCAGGTGAAAAAGGTCTGCTGGTTTATCGTTCAGTGATCCCACGCCCGCACGAAGCGATGTGGCGTCAGATGGTGGAGGGATGATGGAAAGACAACAGACCACGGATCGCATGATCCAGGAGTACGTACCGGGAAAACAGGTGACGCTGGCGCATCTGATTGCGAACCCTGGCAAAGATTTGTTCAGGAAACTGGGATTACAGGACAGCGTCTCGGCGATTGGCATTCTCACCATCACGCCAAGTGAAGCGTCCATTATTGCCTGCGACATCGCGACAAAATCTGGCGCGGTCGAGATTGGCTTTCTTGACCGCTTCACCGGTGCGGTGGTGTTAACCGGCGACGTCTCGGCGGTGGAATACGCCCTGAAACAGGTCACACGCACGCTTGGCGAAATGATGCGTTTTACAACCTGTTCCATCACGCGGACGTAATGTGATGCAACGCATGATGTTAATTGGCCCCAGCCAGTGCGGTAAGACCTCGCTGACCCAGTGTCTGCGCGGCGAGGCTCTCGAGTATCAGAAAACACAGGCAATCGTCTGGTCTGCCGAAACCATCGACACGCCGGGCGAATATCTGGAAAACCGCTGCCTGTACAGCGCACTGCTGGCAAGCGCCTGCGAGGCGGATGTCATTGCGCTGGTGCTCAATAGCGATGCGCAGTGGTCGCCTTTCTCCCCCGGTTTTACAGCACCCATGAACAGACCGGCGTTCGGCGTTGTGACCAAATCAGATTTAGCGGACCCGCAGAAAATTGCGCAGGTCAGCGGTTGGCTGGAACAGGCTGGCGCACAACGTGTGTTCGTAACCAGCGCCGTCAACGCGTCCGGACTCGATGAACTGTTTGCCTTTCTGAATAAAAAGGAACCTTCATGTCTCACAAAATAATGGCGATCAACGCGGGCAGCTCGTCCCTTAAATTTCAGTTACTCGACATGCCTCAGGGCGATTTGCTGTGCCAGGGGCTGATTGAACGCATCGGCCTGCCGGATGCCGGGATCACCCTGAAAGCGCAGGATCAAAAATGGCAGCAAACCACGCCGGTTGCCGATCACCGCGAGGCGGTGACCCTGCTTCTCGAAATGCTGATCAGCCACGGTATTATCACCAGCCTGCAGGATATCGAAGGTGTCGGCCATCGTGTGGCGCATGGCGGGGAAGCATTTAAAGATTCTGTACGCGTGACCGATGAATCGCTGGCGGAAATTGAGCGTCTTGCCGAACTGGCGCCCTTGCATAACCCGGTAAACCTGCTCGGCATCAACGTGTTTCGCCAGATGCTACCCGATGTGCCCTCGGTTGCCGTGTTCGATACCGCGTTTCATCAAACGCTGGAAGAACCTGCCTATATCTATCCACTTCCGTGGCGGTATTACGCTGAGTTTGGTATCCGCCGCTATGGTTTTCACGGCACCAGCCATAAGTACGTCAGCGCGACGCTCGCCGAAAAGCTTGGCGTACCGCTCAGCGCATTGCGGGTGGTGTGTTGCCATCTGGGCAACGGCAGCAGTATTTGCGCAATTAAAGGCGGCAAGTCGGTTAATACCTCAATGGGCTTCACCCCGCAGTCTGGCGTGATGATGGGTACCCGCAGCGGGGGATATCGACCCGTCCATATTGCCGTGGGTTGCTCAGCGTGAAGGCAAAACACCGCAGCAACTCAACCATCTGCTGAACAATGAATCCGGGCTGCTTGGCGTTTCAGGCGTCTCGCATGATTATCGTGACGTTGAGCAGGCCGCCGACAGCGGAAATCCTCGCGCAACGCTCGCTCTGTCGCTGTTTGCTGAGCGTATACGCGCCACGATTGGCAGCTATATCATGCAGATGGGGGGGCTGGATGCGCTGGTGTTTACCGGGGGGAATCGGAGAAAACTCGGCCCGGGCCAGAGCGGCTATCTGCCAGAATCTGCACTTCCTCGGGCTTATCGTAGACGAAGAGAAAAACCAACGGAATGCAACTTTTATTCAGGCGGAAAACGCACTCGTTAAAGTGGCGGTGATCAATACCAACGAAGAGTTGATGATAGCCCAGGACGTGATGCGGATTGCTCTCGCAGAATCAGAAACTTTAGCCGTGTCAGCCTGAGTTCGCACCGCGAAAATTGCGGCAAATCATGGTAATAGCGCAATCGCCATGACACTATGCGCCCAGGATTGCTGAGCAGAAAGGTGATAACGTGGCTGTCGCGCAGTGCCCCGCATCGTGCGGAGAACTTATTCAGGGCTGGATTATGGGCAGCGAGAAACTGGTCTCCTGCCCGGTTGACTGGTACAGCACCGTTGAGGTCAGTACCGGTTCCCCTTTAGCCGATGAGCGCCCTCTTTCACGGGCGATGGTTAACCAACTTCTTGCACACTGGGACTACCCCGCTCACCTGAGCCAGGATATCCGTGTTTCGATCCATTCAACCATTCCTATTGCCAAAGGCATGGCCAGCAGTACAGCAGATATCGCCGCGACAGCCGTCGCCACCGCGCATCATCTGGGCCATGAACTGGATGAAACTACGCTCGCGCAGCTTTGCGTCTCGCTGGAACCCACTGACAGCACCGTTTTTCAGCAACTGACGCTGTTTGACCACAACGACGCGTCAACGCAAATTCCCTGTCATTCTCAACCAGCGCTTGATCTCCTCGTGCTGGAAAGCCCGCAAACCTTACGCACCGCAGATTATCACCGCATTCCCCGGCAAGCCGGTTTGCAAGCTGGCGCGCCTGCGCTGAAGCGAGCATGGGAAAAAGTGCAGGAAGCCTGTGCGCAGCAGAATCCTTATCGGATGGGAGAAGCCGCGACGCTGAGCGCCATCGCCAGCCAGATGCTGTTGCCGAAACCGGATTTCGACGCGCTATTGTCGCTGGTTGAAGAGTGTGATTTATACGGCGTGAACGTGGCGCACAGCGGCAGCGTCGTCGGACTGATGCTCGACAGGCAGCGACACGATGTGGAGTACGTTAAGTGGCTACTGACGAGAAACCAACTGACCGAACACTGGCCGGAACAGCACTTATTGCGGATGGTCAGCGGTGGCGTACAACCTCAGTGAGGATCGCATAACGGATCCTCACTGCGGGCAAAACGTTACTCTGCTTTCGCGTCGCCGTTTTTCATTTCGCCCATCGCTTTCAGCTTTTTGGAGATGTCGCGACGTTCTTTGGAGATCTCCGCATTTTTGATGATGTAGTCATCCACGCGATCTTCATAGTCGCTTTTCATGCTGGCGATGATGCCCTGAATAGCTTCAACGCTCATGCCCGGTTTAATATAATCGCTCAGGTTGTCCAGCAGCAGAACACGTTTCTGGTTATCACGGATCTTTTTCTCAACGTCCTGGATTTCACGCTGCAGTTTGTTTTTACGACGGAACAGACGGACAAATTCCAGCACGTCCTGGAAAGATGGCTTGGTAGTTTCCATTTTTACACCCCTAATAATGTGAGAGTCGGATTCGTTTAAACGATAGGGCTAACATTACTTTTCGCAGCCACAAATGACAATGGCTTCATTCTTATCGCCATCATACCCTTATTCCTTGCTGAATCGAAGCAACCCCCGTCGTATTCTCCTTATCCGCGTTTTATTTGCGCAGTGCGCGGCAGATAAGATGCGACAGCAGCTCCAGTTGACGGGCGGTTTCCAGGCTTAGCCAGACATAGCCATGAATCGGCGTTTCAGCCACATTGTGCTCATCGTGCTGACGGATCAGCGTGCGCAGCTCGTTAACGGTCTCGTTCAGTTTTTCGCTGTTCGCGAGAATCGGCTGCGGATTACCTTCAAACAGCGCATGGGCAATCGTCAGGAGCGCCTGCTGGGTTATTTGCTGTGTTTCCCGCAGCGTATGGGCGTTGAGCATGACGAAATGGCTTTCACGGGTCGCCCACAGCGCATTGATCTGCAATTCGAGCATGCAGACCAGATTGCGGTTGATGGTCTGAATGGCTTCGAAAATGGATTTTTGGATGCGTGTTTCTTTACTTGCCGGCGTAATAAGGCCACGCATTTTCACCACGTCGCTCAGCAACTGTTGCAGATGTTTTTCCAGACGCGGGCGTTCGAGTAAATTGGGCGATAGCGCAGCCTGATACACCCGGTTATAACCCGTCACGCAGTGTGCCAGTTGGATGCGCCAGTGAATAAAGGCGCGCTGGGGCCAGATGCCGGTGAACAGCATCGCGAGGAGCGAACCCAGAATGACATCGCCACCGCGCCAGAGTGCGGTCTCCATATCGCCAGCGGGCGCGCCCACCACAACGGCCAGCGTGATGCCAATCAAGAGCGCCTGATACGGTTTTTTCCCTAACGCGAGCCATCCGCACAGAAACATGGCCACCGCACACCAGAGCAGCATCAGCGGCAATGATAATAGCTCAAGACGCAGCGCCACCAGACCCAGAACAGACCCGAGGATCGTACCGCCAATCCGCTCATACGCACGGGGAACCACGTTCCCCCAGAACGAAATGGGCCCCATGATCACCACCAGGGTAATCAAGGGCCATGTCCCTTCCGGAATGTCAAACAGGCGAACAAGTAAAAAGGTCAGGATGAACGCCAGCGCAATGCGAATACCATGCACAACGCGGTAATGGCGATACAGGCGGATCTCAAATGGACTCAGTGACTTGTCGGCACGCACTTATGCACTCCGTCAGGCAAAGACAAAAGCAGATTGTACCTATTTTTCCGCACAGAAGATCACTGCGGCGGACAGGTCATCTCGCTAAGCGTAGTCGCTCATCGCCGGTCCGCCTGGTTTTATGCTTACTTCATGGCAGGTTGCACTGCAATATACATCTCGATATCCCAGTAACCGTCCTCGCAACCGTTATTCAGATAGACTTCAAAGCAGGGTTTGCACGCCATTTCATATGACTTGTCCTGCATCAGGCTATTGAAAAACAGATTCCACGGCGTCGCAAAATCATTATTGTCGACGCGCGCAACCGCCGTCGCATATTGACCGCCTTCGATTTCGCTGAGCGTCACGCCTTCGCTGTTTTCCGGTATGACAAAATCAGCCGGCACAGAAACGACCGTACTACAGCGCAATTTTTCGGCGGGCACTTCATCCGGATTGTCGAAGTAAACGGCGATCCACTCCTGCGCCACAACCTGTTTGCCATCCACCCACATCATCAGCTGATCGAAGCCTTGTTTCACCGTTTGCTCCCACGGGCCCACCTGGTGGAAACCTGCAACGGTGCGCTTCTCTGCGTTTCTGATCTCGTAGTTCATGTTGCCTCCATTGTTACACTGTATTTATATACAGTGTAACTACGCCCAAATAAAAGCCACAAGAAATTTGTGATTATTATGTGAGCAGAGCCGAATTCCTGCCAGTCTCCTGCCAGAAATCGTCAGGCTTTATGATGAAAATAATCACTCAGACGGGAGAAAACGCCGCCCTTACCCACCGCCTCCAGCGTCACCAGAGGCCAGTGGGCGACCAGTTTGTCGCGGTCGTAGAGTTCAATTTCCCCGACCCGTTGATGCGCGGCGAGTGGGGCTTCCAGATCCTTCTTATCCAGAATGTACTTCGCTTTGATGTTCGGCAGTTCCGCCTTCGGCAGGGCCATCCAAAAATCGTGTTCCGTACCCAACGCGATGTTCTCTTTATCGCCGTACCAGATGCGCTCCATCCCAACCTGTTTTCCGCTGCGCAGGATTTGCACCGTGTCGAAATGTTGTTGTCCCCAGCGCAGCAGTTTGCGTGCCTGATCCTCGCGCCCTTTTGGGCTATTCGCCCCCATCACCACGGCAATCAGCCGGCGCTGACCGTCCACCGCAGAAGCAATCAAATTGAACCCCGCGCCTGAGGTGTGCCCGGTTTTCAGCCCATCTACGTTCAGGGTTTTGTCCCACAGCAGTCCGTTACGGTTTTGCTGGGTAATGCCGTTCCAGGTGAGGCTTTTCTCACTGTACATGTGATAAAACGCCGGCTCACCGTGAATGATCGCCCGCGACAATACCGCCAGATCGTAAGCTGAACTGTGCTGGCCGGGGGCATCCAGACCGTGAACCGTTTCAAAATGGGTATCCTGCAGATTGAGCTTCTTCACGTAATTATTCATCATCGCGACAAACTGCGGCTGCCCACCGGCGATGTAATCCGCCAGCGCTACGCAGGCGTCGTTACCGGAATCAACAATCAGCCCACGGCTTAAATCGCGCACGGAAACCCGATCGCCTTCCTTCAGGAACATCAGCGAAGAGCCAACAAAAACCGGATTATCCTTTGCCCACGCGTCGCGCCCCACCGTCACGATGTCATCGGGTGTGATGCGATGGCTGTCAATGGCGCGATCGACCACGTAACCGGTCATCAGCTTGGTCAGGCTGGCAGGATTACGCTGCTGATGCTCATTACCCGCCGTGAGAATTTGCCCCGTAGTGTAATCCATTAGCACCCAGGAGCTGGCTTCGATGACCGGTGGTGGTGGCGCAAAGTCAGCCGTACCGGCAGCAAGGGCAGAAGAGAGATGCATCGCGAGTAAAGAAGCGGCAATAAACAGACGGGGTTTCAACAGCATGTCCTCAGGTATACAAAAGAGCCGTCCTTTTTTACGGAATTCTTGATAAACGAACAGGGATTAATTGCAAGGAAATGTGACTTACAGCACGTTATCTCCTGTCTGATTGATCCACCGCAACTTATCCTCACTCACTTTCTTTGTTTCTTCTCTGCGGGTCTGGCTGATTACCTCGCCGAACTTTGCTACTCTGTGCTGTCGAGGCAGCGCGTAACCAGAAGTCACGGAACCCACTTATTTATGAATGACGGCAAGCAGCAACCCACCTTTCTCTTTCACGATTACGAAACCTTTGGCACGCATCCGGCGCTCGACAGGCCTGCGCAATTTGCCGCCCTGCGGACCGACAGCGAATTCAACGTCATCGGCGAGCCTGAGGTCTTTTACTGCAAACCGGCGGACGACTATTTGCCCCAGCCAGGCGCGGTGATGGTCACCGGGATAACCCCCCCAGGAAGCGCGTGAGAAAGGCGAGAATGAAGCTGCGTTTGCTGCGCGGATCCACGCGCTGTTTACCGTGCCCAACACCTGCATCATCGGTTACAACAACGTACGTTTCGACGACGAAGTCACACGTAACGTACTGTATCGCAACTTCTACGATCCTTATGCCTGGAGCTGGCAGCATGATAATTCGCGCTGGGATCTGCTCGATGTGATGCGTGCCTGCTACGCCCTTCGCCCGGAAGGCATCAACTGGCCAGAAAATGACGAGGGTCTTCCCAGTTTTCGCCTGGAGCATCTGACGAAAGCGAACGGTATCGAACACAGCAATGCGCACGATGCGATGGCGGATGTGTACGCCACCATTGCGATGGCACAACGGGTGAAGGCACAGCAGCCGCGTCTGTTTGAGTATCTCTATACACACCGCAGCAAACACAAGCTGGCCGCGTTGATTGATGTGCCGCAAATGAAGCCGCTGGTGCATGTCTCCGGCATGTTTGGCGCATGGCGCGGCAACACCAGTTGGGTTGCGCCGCTGGCGTGGCATCCGGATAACCGTAACGCGGTGATTATGGTGGATTTAGCCGGGGATATTTCGCCGCTGCTGGAACTGGACAGCGACACCCTGCGTGAACGTCTGTACACCGCCAAAGCCGATCTGGGCGATAACGCCGCCGTGCCGCTGAAGCTGGTACATATCAACAAATGCCCGGTGCTGGCACAGGCGAACACGCTGCGCCCGCAAGATGCCGACCGTCTGGGGATTAATCGCCAGCACTGTCTCGATAATCTGAAAGTTCTGCGTGAAAATCCGCAGGTGCGTGACAAAGTGGTCGCCATCTTTGCCGAAGCCGAACCGTTCACGCCGTCCGACAACGTTGATGCCCAACTTTATAACGGCTTCTTTAGCGATGCCGACCGTGCGGCAATGAAGATTGTGCTGGAAACCGACCCGCGAAACCTGCCTGCGCTGGATATTACCTTTGTTGATCCACGTATTGAGAAACTGCTGTTCAACTACCGGGCGCGTAATTTCCCCGGCACGCTGGATGAAGCAGAGCAACAGCGCTGGCTGGAACATCGCCGCCAGGTCTTTACGCCGGAATATTTACAGCGCTACGCCGACGAGTTACAGATGTTGTATCAGGAATATGCGGATGATAAAGAGAAGCAGACGCTGCTGAAGGCGCTGTGGCAGTACGCGGAAGAGATCGTCTGAGATTCGCCCTCCGCGCCACGGCGGAGGGCCTGTTATCACGCTTTCTGAACGGTGATGCTCCAGGCGGCATCGCCAACCTGCTGATAATCCGTAATCGCATGCCCTTCTTCCGCCGCCCACTGAGGGATCGCTTCGGTCGCCTGGGTGCAGTCAAACTCAATCACCAGTTCGTCACCGCTCGCCATTTCAGCCAGCGCGGCTTTTGCTTCAATCAGTGGAAACGGGCAAACCTGCGTGACCACGTCCAGTTTTTTTAATCGCCATCATTAATCCTTACGCTTAATTTGCCGCAGCGGTTGCCAGACGGGCTTTACGCTGCGGTCGAACAAACACAATCCACGACGCGGTCCAGACGCCGAGGATCATAAATACCAGGCCAATCCAGCCCTGCCAGGTCATCATTGCCGTCATCACCAGCCCGTTACCGATAGAGCAGCCACCGGCAATACTGGCGCCGAACCCCATCAGTAAGCCACCGAAGCCGCTGCGCAACGTGGTTGCTGCATCGGCGGCCCGCACGCGGAATTCACGACTGGCTTTTGCCGCGATGAACGAGCCGAGGAAAATACCCAGCACCAGGAACACGCCCCAGTTGAGGAATTTGCTGTCTCCCGCCACCAGGAACTGCAAAATGTTAGCTGTCGGCGAGGTGATCCCGAGCCCAAACATCCGCCCGGTGGCTTCGCTCAGCGGCCAGGCTAGCAGCGCGATAAGGCCAATCAGTACCGCCGTCACGAACGGATGCCAGCGTTTTTCAAACAGAATATGTGCAAGCCCGGTACGACGCGGCGGCAAAGACGCGACTTTCAGCTTTGGCTTTTTCAGCTCTTTACTGACGACCCAGAGCGTCACCACCAACAGAACGGCAATCAGCGGCCAGACGGAGAGGTTCAGCGTGTCAGCAATGGAGTTGTGCTCAGTGCTGTACGTTTTTAGCGTCTGGTTCAAACCGCTGGCATGAGGCGAACGCATCACCGCACTCATCACCATGTAGGTTGCCAGCGCGATCCAACTACCAATTAAGCCCTCACCCGCACGATACCAGGTTCCGGTGGCACAACCACCCGCATAGACGATCCCAATCCCGAAGATATAGCCACCGACAACGGTACCGAGCCACGGGAATGCCCCGGCGTCATAACGGATCACCCCGGCCTGGATCAGCGCAAAAGCCCCTATGCTCTGCACGCAAATCGCGATCAGCAACGCATAGAACATGCGGTTGTTTTTGGCGATATACATGTCACGGAAACCGCCGGTCAGACAGAATCGACCACGCTGCATCACAAAGCCCAGCAGTGCGCCGCAGATTACGCCGCTTAAAATCATTGAAAACATAAATTAGTTAGCCTGAAGAATATCCATCAGGAAATTATTCCTGACCACGCGGCGGGGAACCAATAACCAAATTCTCTAATTTAGAACGAATAGTTATGAATAATGACAGAAAATAAACCAACAACATAAAAAAAGCCGGAGGGTAAACTCCGGCTTCCTGCCCGGTAACGCTTCGCTTACCGGGTCTACAAATTTTACGAATTACTGTGCGATATCTTCGTACTGCGGCACCGGGTTGCGGAAGCTTTTGGTCACGCAAGCCAGATACACCAGCCCGATACCGGCCCAGATCAGGCCCAGAACCATAGAGCTTTCTTCCAGGTTAATCCACAGCGCGCCCACGGTCAGCGCGCCACAAACCGGCAGCACCAGATAGTTGAAGTGGTCTTTCAGCGTCTTGTTGCGTTTTTCACGGATCCAGAACTGTGAAATCACAGACAGGTTCACGAAAGTAAACGCCACCAGCGCACCGAAGTTAATCAGCGCCGTCGCCGTCACCAGGTCGAATTCAATCGCCATCAGGGCAATTGCCCCCACCAGCAGTACGTTCCATGCCGGGGTACGCCACTTCGGATGAATGTAACCGAAGAAGCGAGTCGGGAATACGCCGTCACGACCCATCACATACATCAGACGAGAGACACCGGCGTGTGCGGCCATACCAGACGCCAGGACGGTGACGCTGGAGAAAATCAGCACGCCCCACTGGAAGGTTTTACCCGCCACGTACAGCATGATTTCCGGCTGAGACGCATCCGGATCCTTAAAGCGAGAGATATCCGGGAAATACAGTTGCAGAAAGTAAGAGGCGCCGATAAACACCAGACCGCCAATCAGCGCAGTCAGGAAGATAGCCTTCGGGATCACGCGCTCTGCATCTTTGGTCTCTTCTGACAGCGAAGAGATACCGTCAAAGCCCAGGAACGAGAAGCACAGAATCGTTGCGCCAGTGATCATTGGCACCACGTGTGCGTCTTCCGACCAGAACGGACGCGTACTGGTCAGCGTACCCGCACCTTCACCATTCGTAACACCGTGAATGATGAGGCCAACAATGACCGCCACAATACCCATTTGCAGGATCACAATCAGCGTATTGAAGTTTGCCACGGTTTTGATGCTGCGCAGGTTAGAGATGGTCATAAAGGCCACCAGCGCGACAACAAAGATCCACGACGGTACAGACGGCACCAGCGCTTCAAAGTAAATTTTTGCCAGCAGAATGTTGATCATCGGCATGAACAGGTAGTCCAGCAGGGATGACCAACCCACCATAAAGCCGACTGTCGGGCTGATGGATTTCTGAGCATAGGTATACGCCGAGCCAGCAGACGGAAAACGGCGAACCAGTTTACCGTAGCTCAACGCAGTAAAGAGAATAGCGACCAGCGCAAAGGCATATGCCGTTGCAACGTGACCGTCAGTGAGGCCTGAAACGATACCAAACGTATCGAACAGCGTCATCGGCTGCATATAGGCAAGGCCCATCATGACAACCGGAATCAGCGTAAGCGTTTTACGCAATTCCACGCGAGAAGTTTTTGGAGTAGAGTTATGCGACATGGTCATTCCCCTTTACGGCGAATGCCGTCGCGTAAGCAAAAAATTGCCCCATCTTCTGGATTCCTCAGCGACAACAACTGTCGGTTTTTAGTAAATATCTATCCGGTACGAAGCCCGGCCTCTTTATATGAATGATTGGTTTGATGCAAAAAAATAACCGACGCGTATGAAAACGTCGGTTAATCTCATTTTTTGCAAGCGGCGCATTGTGCCCTAAATTGGGGCGAAATGACAAGAGAATGAGGACCTTGCCATTAAATATTTTTTCTTAACCATTTGATTTGTCAGCATCGACTTTTGCGTAAACGCCAGCGATCGCACTATTTGCTAAAATAGCATCCCGCCACCAGGCGCTGGCAAGCCCTGCCGTCTGTTCATTCCAGCCGATCCAGACGGGTTCGAAGAGGATTTGCTCCTGCACTTTTTTCTCAATCAATGCCCCACTATCCAGGAAGCGCTGGGCCAGATAACGCGGAAGATAACCGCATCCCAGCCCGCTGATTTGCAGCTCCAGCTTGGTCTTGAAATCAAACACCGTAATCGCTTGCTGGTCATCAAGCAGTTGTGTCGCAGTAGAAGAAAGATGCGAGCTGTCGCCGACCACTATCGCGCGGCAGCGCCTGATGGTGCTGCGACTTAGCGGCTCCGGCTCCTGAGCAAGCGGATGATGAGGCGCAATCGCAAAGACTTGCTCCAGTTCGCCAAGCCTTGTAAATCCAAAATCACTGGAGGAAGGAGGGTCGTGCATCGCGCCAACAATAATGTCCGCCCTGCCCTGAGTCAGCGCATCCCACGATCCGCCCAGCACGCCGTTGATAAATTTCAGGCGCGTGACGCTGTGGTGCTGGTAAAAGGCTTCAATCAGCGGCGCGAGCAGGGAAAACGGAAACGTATCGTCCACGCCGATGACCAGTTCATTTTCCCAGCCTTCGTGGAGCTTTATCGCCTGCTTTTCCAGCTCCCGCACGATGTGCAGCACCTCACGGCCTTTTTCTAACAGCATTTGTCCGGTGCGAGTGAAGCGGGCGCGATGGCCGCTGCGATCGAGGATTTGAATGTTAAGGTCGCTTTCGAGGCGGTGAACGGTGTAACTGAGCGCAGACGGCGTCTTGTAAAGTTTGGCCGACGCCGCCGCGAAACTCCCCTCTTTCTCTAAAGCATCGAGAATGATGAGCACATCCAGCAGTGGTTTCATACATACCCCCTTGCGGTGTACGACGGCTAACTGCTGGAAGCATGCTTATTCCAACGGCATCACCAGCGGGTCGGGATACTGATACTCAAACCCAAGCTCATTACAGATTCGGCTGCCATCGATAATTTTACCTTTACCGTTGTCCGCAGAATCGCGGAACTGCGGCGGCTCCATTCCCAGCAGACGCGCCATCTGCGGATAGAAGACATTGCGCGCCGGATGCGAAGGCGCACATATATTATAGATGTGCCCCCCCTTTCGGCGCCTGTAGCAGCAGTGTGATGGCGGCAATCACATCTTCAAGATGCACCAGGTTGACGCCATGTTCGCCATTCGGCGCGGTTTTACCGGCAAAGAAGCGTCCCGGATGTCGTCCTGGCCCTACCAGTCCGGCCAGACGCAGAATATCGACTGACGTACCCGGTAGATTATGTAACCAGTCTTCCAGCTCTTTTAATACGCGTCCGCTGGCGGTAACCGGATTGCGCGGGGTATTCTCTTTGACCGTTCCCTGTACATCGCCATAGACCGAGGTCGAACTGGTAAAGATGATGCGCGGAATACGGTAAGCCAGCGCGCTGTCCACCAGCTCCTGCATCGCCTGCAAATAGAAGTCTTCTCCTGGACCGCTGCGACGAGCCGGTAAAGTAATCACCAGCGCATCCACATCCATCAGCGCATCCAGATCGTCTGTTTCACACACCAACTCAGGCTCGAGGCGTAGCGGATACCCTTCAACTCCACTCATTCTGGCCGCTTCCACGCCATCCTGGGTGGTTTTGCTTCCCGTCACCTGCCAGCCTCTGGCAGTAAGCGACATCGCCAGCGGCATGCCTAACCATCCTAAACCGACAATTGCGACCTTTTTCATCCGTTTTCTCCTGACTCCAGCTCTATTTATATAAGGCTACGCCAGCGTTCTAAGACTGACAATTCATACTATAAATAGGAATTAAAAAAAAGCGCTTGCTTTAAGGCGTTAAAGTGGTTTAGGTTAAAAGGCATCAAATGAATAAGCATTCATCGAGAATTTTATGACACGCGTTCAATTTAAACACCACCATCATCACCATCATCCTGACTAGTCTTTCAGGCGATGTGTGCTGGGAGACATTCAGATCTTCCAGTGGTGCATGAACGTATGAGAAAGCCCCCGGAAGATATCTTCCGGGGGGCTTTTTTTTTGGTGCGCAATTCAGACAGGTTCAGACAGGATAAAGAGGAAAAGAGAATGTTAGACAACAGCCGTTTACGCATAGCTATTCAGAAATCAGGTCGTTTGAGCGATGACTCACGCGAATTACTCGCCCGCTGCGGGATTAAAATTAACTTACACACCCAGCGCCTGATTGCGATGGCAGAGAATATGCCGATTGATATTCTGCGCGTGCGTGACGACGATATTCCCGGTCTGGTGATGGATGGGGTGGTTGACCTGGGTATCATTGGCGAGAACGTACTGGAAGAAGAATTGCTGAACCGCCGCGCCCAGGGTGAAGATCCGCGCTACTTTACCCTGCGTCGCCTCGATTTCGGTGGTTGCCGCCTTTCCCTGGCAACGCCGGTGGATGAAGTCTGGGATGGCCCCGCCGCGCTGGATGGTAAACGCATCGCCACCTCTTATCCGCACCTGCTCAAACGTTATCTCGACCAGAAAGGCGTCTCTTTTAAATCCTGCCTGCTGAATGGTTCTGTGGAAGTGGCCCCACGCGCGGGCCTGGCCGATGCCATCTGCGATCTGGTCTCGACCGGCGCGACGCTGGAAGCCAACGGCCTGCGTGAAGTGGAAGTGATTTACCGTTCTAAAGCCTGTCTGATTCAGCGCGACGGTGAGATGACTGACGCCAAGCAGCAACTGGTCGATAAGCTACTGACCCGTATTCAGGGCGTTATCCAGGCTCGCGAATCAAAATACATCATGATGCACGCGCCAAGCGAGCGTCTGGAAGAGGTGATCGCGCTGCTGCCAGGCGCCGAACGCCCAACTATTCTGCCGCTGGCCGGCGATCAGCAGCGCGTGGCAATGCACATGGTCAGCAGCGAAACCCTGTTCTGGGAAACCATGGAAAAACTAAAAGCGCTCGGCGCCAGCTCCATTCTGGTGCTGCCGATCGAGAAGATGATGGAATAATTGCACGCGACGGCGCCCGGTGGCGCATTCGCTTACTGGACCTGTAGGCCGGATAAGCAAAGCGTTATCCGGCATAATAAGGAAAGTGACATGAGCTTTAGCACAATCATTAACTGGAACTCCTGTTCCCCAGAGCAGCAGCGTGAATTACTGATGCGCCCGGCGATTTCCGCCTCTGACAGTATCACCCGTACCGTGAGTGAGATTCTGGATAACGTCAAAGCGCGTGGGGATGACGCCCTGCGCGAGTACAGCGCGAAGTTTGATAAAACCGAGGTTGCGGCGCTGAAGGTGACCGTAGAAGAGATTGCCGCAGCCAGCGAGCGGCTGAGCGACGATCTCAAACAGGCGATGGCTGTCGCGGTGCAAAACATTGAAACCTTCCACAACGCGCAAAAATTACCGACCGTTGATGTGGAAACCCAGCCAGGCGTCCGCTGCCAGCAGGTGATACGTCCGGTGGCGTCCGTAGGTCTTTACATTCCTGGCGGCTCCGCGCCCCTCTTTTCAACGGTCCTGATGCTTGCCACGCCAGCACGCATTGCGGGCTGTAAAAAGGTGGTGCTGTGTTCCCCGCCGCCGATTGCCGATGAAATTCTCTATGCCGCGAAACTGTGTGGCGTACAGGACGTCTTTAACGTCGGCGGTGCGCAGGCTATCGCTGCGCTGGCATTTGGCAGTGAATCGATACCTAAGGTCGATAAAATCTTTGGCCCAGGCAATGCGTTTGTCACCGAAGCGAAACGTCAGGTGAGCCAGCGTCTCGACGGTGCGGCGATCGATATGCCTGCCGGTCCTTCCGAAGTGCTGGTGATTGCCGACAGCGGTGCCACGCCGGATTTCGTCGCCTCCGATCTGCTTTCACAGGCAGAACACGGTCCGGATTCCCAGGTCATTCTGCTGACTCCGGATGCCGACATCGCCCGTCGCGTTGCCGAAGCCGTTGAACGTCAACTGGCTGAACTCCCGCGTGCGGAAACGGCGCGTCAGGCCCTCAGCGCCAGCCGCCTTATCGTCACACAAGATTTAGCCCAGTGTATTGCTATTTCTAATCAGTATGGCCCTGAGCACTTAATTATTCAGACCCGTAATGCCCGCGAGCTGGTTGATAACATCACCAGCGCTGGTTCGGTGTTCCTCGGCGACTGGTCGCCGGAATCGGCGGGGGGATTACGCCTCCGGAACAAACCACGTCCTGCCGACCTACGGTTATACGTCCACCTGTTCCAGCCTCGGACTGGCGGATTTTCAGAAGCGCATGACGGTTCAGGAACTGTCGAAAGCGGGCTTCTCCGCGCTGGCTTCAACCATCGAGACACTGGCGGCGGCTGAACGCCTGACCGCTCACAAAAATGCCGTCACTCTGCGTGTTAACGCCCTGAAGGAGCAAGCATGAGCACTGAAAATACGATCAGCGTTACCGACTTAGCCCGTGAAAACGTCCGCAATCTGACGCCGTATCAATCCGCTCGCCGTCTGGGCGGCAACGGCGACGTCTGGCTCAATGCCAATGAGTTTCCGACGGCGGTCGAGTACCCGTTGACTCAGCAAACGCTGAACCGCTACCCGGAATGCCAGCCGAAGGCGGTCATCGAAAATTACGCGCAGTATGCCGGGGTTAAACCTGAGCAGGTGCTGGTCAGCCGCGGCGCAGATGAAGGCATTGAGTTACTTATCCGCGCCTTCTGCGAGCCGGGGAAAGACGCCATTCTCTACTGCCCGCCGACCTACGGGATGTACAGCGTCAGTGCCGAAACCATTGGCGTCGAATGCCGCACCGTTCCTGCGCTGGATGGCTGGCAACTGGATATGCAGGGCATCTCTGACCATCTCGAAGGCGTGAAGGTGGTCTACGTGTGCAGTCCCAATAACCCCACCGGACAGCTGATTAATCCGCAGGATTTGCGCACGCTTCTGGAACTGACACGTGGCAAAGCCATGGTGGTCGCCGACGAAGCTTATATCGAGTTTTGCCCGCAGGCGACGCTGGCGGGCTGGCTTTCTGAGTATCCAAATCTCGTCATTCTGCGTACGCTGTCCAAAGCGTTTGCTCTGGCTGGCCTGCGCTGCGGCTTTACGCTGGCGAATGAAGAGGTGATTAATCTGTTACTGAAGGTTATCGCCCCCCTACCCGCTTTCTACGCCCGTTGCCGATATCGCCGCGCAGGCGCTCAGCCCACAAGGTATTACTGCGATGCGTGAACGTGTGGCGCAGATCCTGCTTGAGCGCCAGTACCTGGTGAAGGCGCTTAAAGAGATCGACTGTGTCGAAGAGGTTTTCGACTCCGAAACCAACTACATTCTGGCGCGCTTTACCGCCTCCAGTAGCGTATTTAAATCTTTGTGGGATCAGGGCATTATCTTACGAGACCAGAACAAGCAACCTTCTTTAAGCGGCTGTCTGCGTATTACTGTCGGTACCCGTGAAGAAAGCCAGCGCGTCATTGACGCTTTACGTGCGGAGCAAGTATGAGCCAGAAGTATCTCTTTATCGATCGTGATGGAACCCTGATTTCCGAACCGCCGAGCGATTTCCAGGTGGATCGCTTTGACAAACTCGCCTTCGAGCCAGACGTTGTGCCGGTGCTGCTGAAGCTGCAAAAAGCGGGCTTTAAGCTGGTGATGATCACCAATCAGGACGGTCTGGGAACGCAAAGCTTCCCGCAAGCCGATTTCGATGGCCCGCACAATCTGATGATGCAAATTCTGACCTCTCAGGGCGTGCAGTTTGATGACGTGCTGATCTGCCCGCACATGCCTGCAGATGAGTGCGACTGCCGGAAGCCGAAAGTGAAGCTGGTCGAACGCTATCTTGCCGAACAGGCGATGGACAGCGCCAACAGCTACGTCATTGGCGATCGCGCCACGGATATCCAGTTGGCGGAAAATATGGGTATTCGCGGACTGCGTTACGACCGGGAAACGCTGAGCTGGGCGGCGATTGGCGAACAGCTGACCAAACGCGATCGCTACGCCCACGTTGAACGCGTCACCAAAGAGACGCAGATTGACGTCAAAGTATGGCTGGACCGCGAAGGCGGCAGCAAGATCAACACCGGCGTCGGTTTCTTCGACCATATGCTCGATCAAATTGCCACACACGGCGGGTTTCGCATGGAGATCACCGTCAAAGGCGATCTCTATATCGACGATCACCACACCGTGGAAGACACCGGTCTGGCGCTGGGCGAAGCATTAAAACTGGCGTTGGGTGATAAGCGCGGCATCAACCGTTTTGGCTTCGTGTTGCCAATGGACGAATGTCTGGCGCGCTGTGCGTTGGATATCTCCGGGCGTCCGCACCTCGAATACCGAGCAGAGTTTACCTATCAGCGCGTCGGCGATCTGAGTACGGAGATGATCGAGCACTTCTTCCGTTCGCTTTCCTACACGATGGGCGTGACGTTACACCTGAAAACCAAAGGCAAAAATGACCATCACCGCGTGGAGAGCCTGTTTAAAGCCTTTGGCCGTACCCTGCGCCAGGCCATTCGCGTTGAGGGTGATACCCTTCCCTCCTCCAAAGGAGTGCTGTGATGAACGTGGTGATCCTCGACACCGGTTGCGCCAACCTGAACTCGGTGAAATCCGCGGTGGCGCGTCACGGCTATGATCCAGTGGTCAGCCGCGACCCGGACGTGGTGTTAATGGCCGATAAGCTGTTTCTCCCCGGCGTCGGCACGGCGCAGGCGGCAATGGACCAGCTGCGCGAGCGTGAACTGATCGAGCTTATCAAAGCCTGCACGCAGCCGGTGTTGGGCATTTGCCTTGGAATGCAAATCCTGGGGCGGCGCAGCGAAGAAACGAACGGCGTCTCTCTGCTGGGCATTATCGATCAGGACGTGCCGAAGATGACCGATTTCGGTTTACCGCTGCCGCATATGGGCTGGAACCGTGTCTACCCGCAGGCGGGAAACCGGTTATTCCAGGGCATTGAAGATGGAGCCTATTTCTATTTCGTGCACAGCTATGCGATGCCGGTCAATCCGTGGACCATCGCCCAGTGCCACTACGGCGAGCCGTTCACCGCCGCCGTGCAAAAAAGATAACTTCTTCGGCGTGCAGTTTCACCCGGAGCGCTCGGGTGCCGCTGGTGCACAGTTGCTGAAAAACTTTCTGGAGATGTGATGATTATTCCGGCTTTAGATTTGATCGACGGCACCGTCGTGCGTCTCCATCAGGGCGATTATGCACAGCAGCGTGATTATGGCACCGACCCGCTACCGCGTTTACAGGATTACGCTGCGCAGGGTGCCGAGGTGTTACACCTGGTCGACTTAACCGGCGCGAAAGATCCGGCGAAACGACAGATCCCGCTGATTAAAACGCTCGTGGCGGGTGTAAACGTGCCGGTGCAGGTTGGCGGCGGTGTACGTACCGAAGAGGATGTCGCGGCGCTGCTGGAAGCGGGAGTCGCTCGTGTGGTGGTTGGCTCCACAGCGGTAAAGTCGCCGGACATCGTGAAAGGCTGGCTCACGCGTTTTGGCGCCGACGCACTGGTCCTCGCACTGGATGTGCGTATTGATGAGCAGGGAAATAAACAGGTGGCGGTGAGCGGCTGGCAGGAAAACTCCGGCGTTTCGCTCGAAGAGCTGGTGGAAACCTATCTGCCAGTTGGCCTGAAACATGTGCTCTGTACGGATATTTCTCGCGACGGCACGCTGGCGGGATCTAACGTCTCATTGTATGAAGAAGTCTGCGCGAAATATCCGCAGATTGCCTTTCAGTCTTCTGGCGGAATTGGCGACATCAATGACGTTGCCGCCCTGCGCGGAACCGGCGTACGCGGCGTCATTGTCGGTCGTGCGCTGCTGGAAGGTAAATTTACCGTGAAGGAGGCTATCCAATGCTGGCAAAACGTATAATCCCTTGCCTCGACGTTCGCGATGGTCAGGTCGTGAAGGGCGTGCAGTTCCGTAATCACGAAATCATCGGCGACATCGTCCCGCTGGCGAAACGCTACGCCGATGAAGGTGCCGATGAACTGGTGTTTTACGATATCACCGCCTCCAGCGACGGACGCGTAGTGGATAAAAGCTGGGTTTCGCGTGTCGCAGAAGTGATCGACATTCCTTTTTGCGTGGCGGGCGGAATTAAGTCGGCAGACGATGCCGCGAAAATTCTCTCCTTCGGTGCCGACAAAATTTCCATTAACTCCCCGGCGCTGGCCGACCCGACACTGATTACCCGTCTGGCCGATCGCTTTGGCGTACAGTGTATTGTGGTGGGTATCGATACCTGGTATGACGCTCAAACCGGCAAGTACCATGTCAATCAGTATACCGGCGACGAAAGCCGCATCCGCGTCACCACCTGGGAAACCCTCGACTGGGTACAGGAAGTGCAAAAATGCGGCGCCGGAGAGATCGTCCTTAACATGATGAACCAGGACGGCGTGCGTAACGGTTACGACCTGGAACAGCTGAAAAAGGTACGTGACGTTTGCCGCGTACCGCTAATCGCGTCCGGCGGCGCGGGCACCATGGAACACTTTCTCGAGGCTTTCCGCGATGCCGATGTCGATGGCGCGCTTGCCGCCTCCGTCTTCCATAAACAGATAATCAATATTGGTGAATTAAAAGCGTACCTGGCAACCCAGGGCGTGGAGATCAGGATATGTTAACAGAGCAACAGCGCAGCCAACTGGACTGGGAAAAGACCGACGGACTGATGCCCGCCATCGTACAACACGCGGTATCGGGTGAAGTGCTAATGCTGGGATATATGAACCCGGACGCGCTGGATAAAACCCTCGAAACCGGCAAAGTCACCTTCTTCTCGCGAACCAAACAGCGACTGTGGACCAAAGGCGAGACGTCGGGCAACTTTCTGAACGTCGTCAGCATTGCGCCAGACTGCGATAACGATACTTTGCTGGTACTGGTGAATCCTGTCGGACCCACCTGTCACAAAGGCACCAGCAGTTGCTTTGGTGACACCAGCCACCAGTGGCTGTTCCTGTATCAACTTGAACAGCTACTCGCTGAACGCAAAACAGCCGACCCGGCAAGTTCCTATACCGCGAAACTGTATGCCAGCGGCACCAAGCGCATCGCTCAGAAAGTGGGTGAAGAAGGCGTCGAAACCGCGCTGGCAGCCACGGTACATGACAAATTCGAACTGACCAACGAAGCGTCGGATTTGATGTATCACCTGCTGGTTCTGTTGCAGGATCAGGATCTCGACCTGACGACGGTCATTGAGAACCTGCGCAAACGCCATCAGTGATCGTAAGGCGTAAAAAAAGCCGGGTCAGTTCACAACTGGCCCGGCTTTTTTATTGAAGGGTAATATTACTGCGCTTTTGGCTTGTAGTTACGCAGCGCGTTACGTCCCAGCACCACGCCGGCGCCAATCATTCCGCCAAGCAGTACCGCCAGGATCAGAGTAATCGCTTTTTTCGGGCTGTCGCGACGAATTGGCAGTGTCGGCTTCATCACGTAGCGATAGGCATGAATACTGTCTGGCTGCACTTTCAGCGCCTTAACCGCTAACAGGTTCTGACGGGTCAGGTAGTAGTCATCCGAAAACGTTAACGGCCGGGTCGCTTCGTTATTCACCATTGATGAAAGCGCATCGCTCCCCAACATAAACATGGTGTCCTGCGAAACCTGATCGGCCTGCTGAACCTGAGGGAGCTTGATATTTGCCTGTTTCGCGACAGAGAGCGCCTGATTTATCTGCGCAATACGCAGTGCTTTTTTGTTCCTGAGCCACCTTTTCCTGCGCTTCGAGCGAATGCTCTAAATCAGAGGTACGGGTTTTAATGCTCATCATGAGGTCAGTATTAATTTCTTTTGAGACGGCTTCATCGACCTGCTGAATGTACTGCGCCAGCGTTTTTTGCGCGGATTCAGCCGTGGTTGCCTGATAGGTGACTTTCAATGGCAATGGCTGACCTTTTACAGACGCGTCAATGGTCAACTTCTCTGGCTCTTCCTGATTATCGAGCGTTTCAGAAAGTGCAGCAAAGGCCGAGTTAAAACGCCCAATCACTCCCGACTGAACATCGTTCACTTTTGGCGCATCCTGACCGTAAAGGATACTCATGGCATTGGTATAGGTCGCCAACTGGCCAGCGTCAGGTTGAGTAAAAATCGCCGTTGAGGTCCATTTCTCTTTCGCTACTGCCAGGTAGCCTACAGCCAGAGCAACAGCCACGATAATGCAGATGGTTACTGTCACTTTACCGCGCCATATCTGAATCACTAAGTCAATCAAATCAATCTGTTCCGGTTCGTTGCTACGCCCGGATAGGTTGTTATTTTCCACTGTCATCATTGCCCTAAACAAGAAAGGTCTAAACTCGCCACAGTTTATCGGGAAACATAATTTATGCCATAGGAAATTTGGTGGGATTGCGAAAATTCTGGTAGGTTTTTAACCCATTATCAGGGATTCCCTTCCCTGCAGTTGATTAATCAATCACTGCCAAAAAAGGTCACGGGTATAGACTTTTTCTGCGACATCTTTGAGTTCCTCAGCCATGCGGTTTGAGATTATGACGTCAGCCTGTTGTTTAAACTGCGTCAAATCACGTTCGATTCGCGAGTGGAAAAACGTCTCGTCCTGCATCACAGGTTCATAAATCACCACTTCTACACCTTTGGCTTTAATGCGCTTCATGATCCCCTGAATGGAAGACGCACGGAAGTTATCTGAACCGCTTTTCATGATCAGACGATAGATTCCCACCACTTTGGGTTTTCTGGCGAGAATGGCATCAGCGATAAAGTCTTTACGAGTACGGTTGGCTTCAACGATTGCGGAAATAATATTATTCGGAACTGACTGATAATTAGCCAGAAGCTGTTTGGTGTCTTTTGGCAGACAATAACCGCCGTAGCCAAATGAGGGATTGTTGTAGTGATTACCAATACGCGGATCCAGGCAAACCCCTTCGATGATCTGACGGGTATTTAAACCCAAACTTTCAGCGTAGCTATCGAGCTCATTAAAGTAAGCAACCCGCATGGCTAAGTAAGTATTAGCAAAAAGCTTGATCGCTTCTGCTTCAGTAGAATCCGTAAATAGCGTTGGGATATTTTGCTTCACCGCCCCTTCCTGAAGCAAAGCGGCAAACCGTTCTGCGCGTTCAGAGCGCTCGCCGATGACAATACGCGACGGATATAAATTGTCATAGAGCGCCTTACCTTCACGCAAAAATTCAGGGGAAAAAATAATATTTTGCGTTTTAAATTTCTTACCCATCGCTGCGGTAAAGCCAACCGGGACTGTTGACTTAATTATCATCACCGCATCTGGATTAATCGCTATCACATCCTGAATGACGGATTCTACACTTGAAGTGTTGAAATAATTTGTTTTTGGATCATAATCGGTTGGCGTCGCAATAATAACATAATCTGCGTTTCGATAAGCTTCATGCTTATCCAGTGTGGCTTTGAAATTAATTTTCTCCGACGTCAGGAACTGCTGAATTTCTTTATCGACAATAGGAGATATCCGATCATTCAACATTTCAACACGAGAAGGGATAATGTCTAACGCCACAACCTCATGATGCTGTGCGATTAGCAGACCGTTAGACAGGCCGACATACCCGGTACCGGAGATGGTGATTTTCATTGCATGCTCTCAGAATTAACTTAAATAGACATCATGATGTATTCGCACCCTGACACGTTATTATTGTTTTAGCGTCTGAGCGAATAATGTGTCAACGAAGCCTAATACAATTAGGATTATCTTTATCATCCTAAAGGGACAATATTAAGTTAATATTAAGCAATGAAAATTATGCAATAAGAATCAGGATAAAAAAAAGCCCGATCATTAGACCGGGCTTCTGACAAAGAATGTAATTAATCCATCCATTCGGTATGGAAAACGCCTTCTTTATCAGTACGCTTATAGGTATGCGCACCAAAGTAATCACGCTGTGCCTGGATCAGGTTAGCTGGCAGCACTTCAGCTCGATAGCTGTCGTAGTAGGCAACGGCCGCAGAGAATGTCGGTACCGGGATGCCATTCTGAACAGCATAGGCGACAACATCACGCAGTGCCTGCTGATATTCATCAGCGATGTTCTTGAAGTACGGATCCAACAGCAGATTGGCAATGCCTGCATTCTTCGCATAGGCATCGGTGATCTTCTGCAGGAACTGCGCACGAATAATGCAGCCCGCACGGAAAATTTTCGCAATTTCACCGTAATTCAGATCCCAGTTGTACTCGTCGGATGCCGCACGCAGCTGCGAGAACCCCTGCGCATAGGAAACGATTTTGCCGAGATACAGCGCACGACGAACTTTCTCAATAAACTCAACTTTATCAGCGGCAGGCTGCGCTTTCGGACCGGTCAGGACCTTAGAAGCGGCCACACGCTGGTCTTTCAGTGAGGAGATGTAACGCGCAAAAACGGATTCAGTGATCAAAGACAGCGGCTCGCCAAGATCCAGAGAGCTCTGGCTTGTCCACTTACCGGTACCTTTGTTTGCCGCTTCATCCAGAATGACATCAACAAGGTATTTACCCTCTTCATCTTTTTTAGTGAAGATGTCTTTAGTGATATCAATCAGGTAGCTGCTCAGTTCACCGTTGTTCCACTCCGTAAAGGTGCTGGCCAGCTCTTCATTAGAGAGATTCAGGCCGCCTTTCAACAGAGAATAGGCTTCAGCGATGAGCTGCATATCGCCATATTCGATACCGTTGTGAACCATTTTCACGTAATGGCCTGCGCCATCAGCACCGATATAGGTCACGCAAGGCTCGCCATCTTCAGCGACTGCAGCGATCTTAGTCAGAATCGGTGCTACCAGTTCGTAGGCTTCCTTCTGCCCGCCCGGCATGATAGACGGCCCTTTGAGCGCACCTTCCTCACCACCAGAAACGCCGGTGCCGATGAAGTTGAAACCTTCAGCAGAAAGTTCGCGGTTACGACGAATGGTGTCCTGGAAGAAAGTATTACCACCATCAATGATGATATCGCCTTTATCCAGGTACGGTTTCAGAGAATCAATGGCAGCATCGGTACCCGCGCCTGCTTTCACCATTAACAGGATACGACGAGGCGTTTCGAGGGATTCAACAAACTCTTTCACCGTGTAGTAAGGCACCAGTTTCTTGCCTGGGTTCTCGGCAATCACTTCTTCGGTCTTTTCACGGGAGCGGTTGAACACGGAGACGGTATAACCACGGCTCTCGATGTTGAGCGCCAGGTTGCGCCCCATCACTGCCATGCCGACGACGCCGATCTGTTGCTTGGACATTACATACTCCTGTCAGGTGTGGTCACCGCGCGACGTATGCGCGGCTTGAATGTATTGCAGATGTTAACTCAGGTCTGATAGATATGGATAGCAGAAGATATCATCTAAAATGTATATTTATCGAGACATACAATTTGTATAATATGTCCGTAGCTATTTTTTTAATTGCCAATTCCAAGAATCTGCCATCATTTGCTCAAGGTTTCTTTTAGCTTTCCATTTAAGTTCTGTTTCTGCTAGTTTGGGATCAGACCAACACTCCGCTATATCACCAGGTCTTCTATTGCATATTTTATAGTTGACAGTAACATTTGTAACCTTTTCAAAAGTTTTTATCAAATCCAATACTGAATAACCATTTCCAGTACCTAAGTTATAAATATGTAGGTTACTATCTTTAGGAGTATTTTTTAATGCAGCGAGATGTCCCTCAGCCAAATCCATGACATGGATAAAGTCGCGGATTCCTGTACCATCTTTTGTGCTATAGTCATTGCCAAATACTGATAATGTCTCTAATTCGCCACAAGCAACACGCGTCAGGTATGGAACTAAATTGTTTGGTATCCCTTGAGGCTCTTCGCCAATAAGTCCAGAAGGATGGGCTCCAACTGGGTTAAAGTATCTTAACAGAGTGACATTGAAACCCATATTAGAATGTGCAACATCCTGTAAGATACGTTCAGCAAAAAGCTTTGATGTTCCATAAGGATTTGTCGTCCCTCCAACAGTGCAATTTTCAGTTAATGGTATCTTTTCAGGTTCACCATAAACTGTCGCCGAGGAGCTAAAAATGATATTATGCACACATGCCTTCAGCATTGATTCAACAAGGTTAAGAGTTCCGATAACATTGTTCGAGTAATACTCTAGTGGTTTTTTAATAGAATCACTAACAGATTTCAGCCCCGCAAAATGGATTACATCTGTAACTATATTTTCTGAGAAAATTCTATCAAGTAATTCCTTATCATTTATGTCACCTTCATAAAACAAAAAGTCGCGACCGGAAATATTTTTAATTTTATCAATCATGTCACATGATGAATTCGAAAAATTATCAAGAATAACTATTTCATAATCTGCGCATAACAGTTCGATTGCGGTATGAGAACCAATATAGCCCGCGCCTCCTGTAATCAAAATCATAGACCCCCCCCCCTCAAATTATAAACAATAAAAAATTCCTGTGGTTAAACTCTTTTCTTTACAGTAGATATTATATAACAGACCATAAAGTAAATTAATTTAAAAGGCCTAAAGCCTATTTTGCTTCGGATAATTTTATAATGCCAAGCTATCGACTTAAATTTATTTGAAGATAACGACGATTTTCTTACTCTATATCCAGCCAAGGGCATAGATAACCCAACAGAGTGGGTCATGGATGTAACATCTAACCACATTAAATAATCTTCATGCCCAATGTTTTTCTGATATATTTTACCAATTGAATGCCTGTCATACATTCCAGTTAAATTTCCGATTTCATTATGTTTCAGCATATCATCGAAAGAGACCAAATTCTTGCATGTTACTGTTGTTAATACCTGGTCATCTTCACCTATTCGATCATATCCAGAATGACAGCAACTGAATCCAGATTTCGACAAAATGCTGACCTGAAGTTGCAATTTTGAGGGCTTCCATACATCATCACTGTCAAGAAAAGCAATATAATGCCCAGATGCGAGTTTTAAGCCTTCATTCCGGGCAGTTGCAACGCCAGAATTACTATTCATAGTTATAACAACGATTCTCGGATCGTCGTACTCTTGGATAACTTGAAGCGTATCATCAGTGGAACAATCATTGACAATGATTAATTCAAAATGCTCATAGGTTTGTGCTAGCACGGAATCAATTGATCTAGCTATATATTTGCCTGAATTATAGGCAGGCATGATGATAGAAACACGTTCTGTCATAATATTCCTAATTATATCTTTTCAGCAAGATTTACAGCATCAATCATAGAATCTTCTATCGAGCAGTATTTCCAATCGCCATAGCGACCAATTGTATACACACCAAACTCAGCAAGTTTATCTTTAATAGATTGCTTGGTCTCATTTAAACTACTGTCGATATGAACATATGCTGGATTCATAGTTATTGGAATATAAGATAGTAATTTATGGTCACTTATTATGCCCGAATCCCTTAAGCCCAAAAGGGTTCTATCAAGTTGTTCCTGAATATCAAAGCCATCTTTATCTGAATAGCCAATTTCGACATATAAGCTGAGACGTTCATCGTTGAGTATATTATTATAAAAGCCAACCCTGTAGAAATTATATTTTTTTTCTGGGAAGTAAGCCCAATGTATATTATTAAATTTAGTATTCTTATCAAAGCCAAGATTCAGGACAAGCACCTTATTCCACGATAAGTTTTTTACTACCTCGCTGTAATCAATATCTGTAATCATGTTTAAAAACTTATTAAACGGAATAGTATTAATAAGATATTTGAATGTTATTTTCCTACGATTCGTAATAATATGCTTTTCTTTTAAAGATATAGATAATACTTCCTCAGAAAGATTAATTATATCGTTCGACAATTCTTCAGTTAAGGCATCAATGAATACTTTAGCGCCCTTTTTTAGGATACAAAAAATGTGAATTATAACTCCCGTGATAATTTTCTTTAAAACCTCTGACAATTTGATCAAAGTTAGCATATGGAAAAAAACGACCCATTGCGTCTTGATCTAACTTGTTTAAATCACATGCATATAACTTCTCATTGTAGGGCTTTAAGAACATTTCTGTAATCGACCTTCCAAACTTTCCATACAACATATCTAAAAAGGAAGAATAAATTTCTTTTTCTTCTTTGAAATAAAGATCATATAGACAATCTATAAAATCATTTTTTCCTAACTGATGAATATTAGCCTGAAATGGAAAATCAAGTATTTTATCTTTATAAAAAACTTTCGTACATTTTTCTTTTACAATTAATTGTTCAGGAGATATCTTAGATTCAAAAAAAACTTTTTATATGAGGGTTTGCGAAATGGAAGAAATGCCCGGCATAATCCCAGATATAGCCATCCTGATAGACAGTTCTGCAGTATCCGCCAAGTTCATTTTCCTTTTCGATAACCATGACATCATTATCTTTGTTTTTGTTGGCAAACATTAAACCTGAAACCCCACCCCCCCAAAACGAGATAGTCACAATTAGCTATTTTCATTTCATATCCTCTCGAATAAATTTCAGCGAACCTTTGAACATTTGTATAATAAAACGTACAAAATTATACTTGGAGCTATATTCTTTATGTTTTTTGACTGCAAAGATAAAATTTAATAGAATTCCTTTTATGCCAAAAAAGTCTCACAAACGCAGCACCTTTTGAACTTATTAAGCTATCATTAAAGTCAGAACCGGAACTTTCTTTAGGGTGTATAACGATTGGTATTGGCATATACAGTATTTTCAGTCCCTTATCCATAGCATCTTTTAAAAAGATGATTTCATCATGCACTCTGTATTTACTTCCAAGACCAAAGTTAATATCCAGCCTTAAATTATTTCTAACAATTGACTCGCGTTTAAAAGCAATTTCAATTGAAGCACAGCGTAGTATTGAACGCCAATTGTGCCACTGTTTTTTTTCAGGATAACCATCATTAAACAAGGTACCATCTGGGGTTCTTATTTGAAATGTAATTATATCTGCATCAGGGTTTTCCAAGAAGGCCTTTTCAATTATATCATCAGCATTGTCAACATAACTGACATCATCATCTGATATAACACATATATCACCGTCTGCATACTCTATCGCCATATTGCGACTATTGGAGGATCCCCTTTCAGTGCATGAAATCATAGTAACATTCTCAAAAACCTCTCGTCCTGAGAAATCACTTTGATTAATGAGAAGGACTGGTAGGCGAGTATTTTTATAAGTCCAGTCGATTTCACCTGCTGTTTTTTTAAACATTGTTGCCATTAAAATTTGTATGTTAACCATTAGCTATTCCAAAAATTAATAAGTTTAACTCTGTCCTGACCTTTCATATTAAAAAATACTTCAGGCAAGGAGATAAAGATAATAGAATATAGATAAGCATCCCATGTTTGGAAAAAGAATAAGATATCAGTTCCACCTCTTAATATAAAACAGAGCATTAGACTTGAGGCCAAATATTTTTTTCTAAGAACTGTTCTCGACAAACTCCAAAAGAGCAGAATAATTATTATAAATGAGAACAATCCAAGATTTGAAAAAAGCCGAATGAAGCTATTATGTGGGTTATCCGTTCCGTTTGCCAAAAAGCTACATTGATTGTTTGATAAGTAATCCAGTCCCAGCAAAATTGATAGCGAATCTAATTTTTCATAGTAACATTTAATAACATCAAAACGTCCCGCATCAGATAGCTCCCCCCACTGAGAGTCGCCGGACAATACCCAGTGAGTCATATAGATAGTCATATATTTCTGTAAAATGATTCACAATTATGATTGGCAATACAACTAACATTCCAAGTAATATAGCGATCGACGTTTTTTTAAAGACACTTGATATTTTAAAAATATAAAAAAATAGTACTACTGAAAAAGAAATAAATGCTGACCTACTATTGCTATATAGTATAATAATCGACACTAAAATTAGAAGTATTATTTTAATCTTATTTTGTGCCGAGGAAATTACTACGCAATAGAAAGAAAATATGCAAAGTACAGAAATATAATTTCGGCTTGAGGACAGAAAAAGCTGTGTGTTTAAATCCCATCCCATGACAATAGCATAACCACAGTAACATACTGTTAAAATACAGAAGCATAATGCAGGCCACTTTAATTCTTGCCTAAACAAATTCAAAAGCATCGCAAAAAGAGGCATTGTTGCTGAAAAAATAATATCGCCAAATTTAAATTTCAAACTAAGTAATGTTGTAAGCGTGGCAAATATAGTCACTAATATTATATAGCCCCATCCATGACGACTAACATATGGATAGATATAAAAAAATGACAAGGCGCCTATTAGCATATTTAACAATTGGAAGAAAATATCACCTGAATAAACATACAGAAATTGAGATAAGAAAAATGAGGCAAATAAAAACTTTACTACATTTACAGTTCCGACTGAATAAACAGTGTTTCCATCAGACATTACGTATCAACCTGCTAAACGAAATAATTGCTAGCACTAATGACACTGCTGATGAGATCAATAGCGCGTAAGGAATATGAAACAGATCAGAATTTTTCTCTGAGAAATAAAAAAGAATAAGTAAATGAGTTATTGAAGAAACACTTGTTACCAATAGGATTAATTTTGTTCTTCCTCTAACAAAGGCAATATTCATTAGTAATATGCTTAAGAAAACTAATGGATATGCAAGGTAGTAAACATTAGAAATATATTGTGATGTAATATATTTCTCATCAAAAAAAGCACATAAAACATATGGTGTGCAACCCCATAGCATCAATATGAATATAGTAAAAACTGATACTAAGATCAGCACCAGCTTTAGGAAGCGTTTTATTCGACCTTCATTTAATAGTCGCATGGTAAAAGGCATAACTGCTTGATTCAATGAAAGCATAAAAATATTTGCAATCATCGCAAACTGGTAACTCACACCAAATAAGGCTAGATTTGAAACGCCAAAGAAATGAGCGACATAGAATTTATCCGCACCAAAGCGAATAAAATTAATTAGCCCATTAGGGACCAAGGGTGCGGTATAATGAATAAATTTAACAAATTCACTTGCTGATATCCTTGTGTCCGTTTTAAACTCTTTAAAAATAGAGAATGCTGACCACGTACTAATTACCAGAGCAGGCAAAAACAAAGCAATAATGCGGTTATTCAAGTTATTCCCATCGAATATAAACGTACCTATAGTTAATAACGTACTAGAAAGAACATTTAGGAATAAAATAAATGAGGCTACTGCAGTTTTAAATTGTAGCCTGAGAGTTAGAGTTCTTATCTGTATAATGCACATAGAGAGTGCATAAATAGGTGATAAGATGATCCACCATTTTTTATCCAAGAGAAATAATATAACTAATGAGATAAGGCAGAGTATTACAGAAATTTTCAAACCTAATATTATTTTTCTTGAAAAGTCACCATGCTCAAGTTCATTGTATTTTGAGGCACACCATCCATCTAGGCCAAAAAGAATAGCTAATGTTAGCAACGCTACGTAGGTATTGAAAAGTTCAAGTTTTCCCAAGTCTGATATCGTTAGCATGTGAGATAGATAAGGCAAAAATAAAAAAAGGGATAGCCTTATTTGTAATATCGAATAGGAGATATATCCCTGTATGCTTAATCAATCTCTCACTGTATTTAATCTTCAATTCTCACTGCCTCAACAAGACTATCCCATTCATTAAAATGCCTTCTATTAAAGAGTTCTAGGGGAATAACTTGTATTTGAGTAATCGCTAATGCATTTTCTTCCATGTTTAAGGAACTTGAACATAATGCAATGCAATAATTCATTTTTTCTGTTAGCACGTATTTTAGCAACTCAACTGGAAAATCTTTAGTAATGTAAGTTGCTTCAGCTACATCAAATTCACGTTCTTTCGGATGTAATTTTACGTATACGTTATATTTTTTTTGAATAAATTTCTGCGCAAGTTTATTGTATATCCTAATCTTATCTTTTGTATTGCAAAACCCCACATCATCTATTGGCTGTGTTAATATCAGGCAAGATTTTCTACCGCTTAGTGATACCAAATTGTTCAGTTCAAAACTATCTATGAACTTTTTTTTACTCTTTTCATTCAGAGAATTTAATAATGATGTAACCGTCAGTTTTATTGCCTTGTTCTTGACGCGACCAGGTAGTAGCTCAGGTGATTCCACCTCAAGAGTCCTAACCCAACGCTCTTCTCCCCAAACTTGCCCAAATGGAGAGAGACCACAAAAAGCGCGAATAACTGCTTTTATGGGATCCAGTGGCTGTACTACATAATTTGAAAGGCCATCCTCCCTTAGAACAATATTCTTGCTAATTTTACGTATCACTTTTGATGTGAAAGGACCTGAGTGATAGATATATGTGGTATCATAAAATCTTTTTTTTAATACTTCAGGCGTCCAATTCTTACAGCCTAAATGGAAATGACCGCTTTTGAATGTAATATTACGTTTTATAATTGCTGGAATGCAGTAGGTGGTTAGAGAAAATTCATCCAATAAATCAGATTCTTTTAGAAACATAAATTCAATGTTATCGAAGTTCTTAATTATCTTTTTCTGTCTGTCTAAAGTAATACTTTGATAGTCAATAAGAAATATGATTGTTGTTTTCCGTTTTGTCTTTAAAGCATCACAAATCGATATTAATAACTGCCTAAGTGTTATGCATATGTGCAGTACATTGTCATTCATGTTGTCAACCTTCAATAATTGCACTTTGGTAGATATCAAAATTTTAAACTTCAAATTCTATATCATAGAAATCTTTGTAGTTTGACAAGTCTTGCATTAAAAATTTTCTTATCGTAACTATAATATTTTCAAGAGCCTCTTGCTTATAATAGGGATTAATGTATGAAGTGTCGGCTTTATCATAAAAGCACGTTTGACTTTTCTTTATAGCTGCACATATATCCTGGACTTCGCAAACACAATCTATCACTGATGCCCCTCGAACACGACCTTTCTGTCGATCTCCAATATTTACAGTAGGTACCCCCAGGGATGGAATCTCTATCAAACCAGAAGACGAATTGCCAATCAGTCCTTGAGAATATTTGTTCAATGCAAGATACTCTTCAGGGAGAATTGATGTGAAAAATTTCGAGCCACTGACCATGCAATAATGATTAATTTTACTTATGATAGCATCTGAGCCCGTATCTGAATTTGAACCAATAAAGACAAAGTCATATTCGCTGCTAAACTTTTTTAGTGCACTTAATAGTTTATCAATTTGCTCTACTGGAGGAATGTAACTTAATGTTTCAGGATGAAATACCACAACAAAATATGGTCTCGATAAAGGCCCATATTTACATTCAATATCTTCTTTAGAAGGAAGCTTCATTAGCTTAGCATTTTCAGCACCTAGAGCCCCGACATTAAATACATCAGACGGATTTTCTCCCATCTGAATAATACGCCGACGATATTCTTCAGTCGACGCTAAATGTAGACGACTCATTTTTGTGATCGCATGGCGAATAAACTCATCATAGTTGCCTAGTGTCTTCTCACCGCCATGAAGATGAATAATTGGTATATTATGCATTGCTGCAGCAGTTGCCACTGAAAATATTTCATATCGGTCACCGAGAACCATTACGGCATTAAATTTGTGCTCCTCAAAATATTCTCCAAAAGCTATCTGGCATCGAGCCATTGTCTCGAGGACTTCAGCATTTGAACTATTATTAATGTTAATATTAATCAATTTATCAATGGCTAAACCATCGCTCTCAATGATCTTGTATGTAGATCCATACCTTTCATCACAATGCATGCCAGTTGCTACTATCGCAAGCTCGACATCCTTCTCTTCGGACAGACGCAAAAGTAGTCGTTTCATTATCCCATATTCAGCACGTGAACCCGTGACATATAATATTTTTTTCATTTAATCAGTTCCATTAAATCATGCTCAAGCTGTTTATATGCTTTCTCATTAAAATGCAAACCATCATAAGTATAAGATAATGATAAGTTACCGAATCCGTCATAAAACGTTTCTGACAAGGGAACCCAGGTAACATTGTCTTTCCCTTCAATGCTTTTTGATAAAGCCTTATTTAACTTATTAATAACCGCGTTGCTTCGTTCAAGCCTTCCAATAACCGGTGATACTGCGAGGAGATAAATCGAGGTTTTGGGATTTAACAATTTTATTTTTTCAATTATTTTTCCCACCCAATGAATGGTATATTCTACATTCCAGCCATCTAACACTATGTCGTTTGTGCCAAAATATAAAAACACTATATCACCAATTGTTGAGATGATATCTTCATTTAGTATTAGTTTATAATATTGCTCACTATTAATACCTGCAATACCAAAATTGTTTACTGCCTTCCCATTTATTTCGCGCAATTCCCAGAAATCAAATATTGAATGCCCAATTAGTGTTATGGGTTGAGGATAATGCCGTCTCAAAAATTTTTCTGTGATTCTTTTTTTAATACTATCATTTAACAGACATTGTTTTCTTTTTTTCGTTACAAGTGCAATTGCGAATTCAAAGTCCAAACTATCATCAATATCGATAGAATCAGCTTTATTCATAATATATGCAATACTGTCAACACCAAAAAAAGTGTTTTTTAAGAAGATATTCATTGACGTTACCAATAAAGATTGCGCCATTCGGCGTATACTCTTGAGAGTTTTGACGTCTGTAGTTGCTATAATTGAGATTGAAGTTTGACAACTTTTTTTGAGGAATCTAATGGTTTAATTAAGTCGGAATGTTTACTACTTTCACAAACTGAAACTAGGAAATTTATGTCAGAAGATGATTCAAATAAAGAAAAGGCTTCTTGTATATGTCTGGCAGTACGAAAGGGCGATGTTGGTTGCAACAAAGCAAAACAATTACATAGTTTGTAATGTTTTAAAACATCCTCGATTACCATATATGATGTTGCAGTGTCTGAAGCCAGTTCCTCACTTCGCAACAGAACTTCGGCTCCATATCTCTCAGCTATATTCTTATATTCGAGGGAATCAGTTGAAACAATAACCTTTTCAAAACAGTTGGATTTTAATGCTGCCTCAATTGTATATGCAATCAAGGGTTTATCTACTAACATTAGTATATTTTTATTTTGCAGGCCTTTGGAACCGGCTCGAGCAGGTATTATTGCAATTTTATTAGCCATTATTATTCAGATCTCTTGTTCATCAAATCCATTATGACTAATCAGTTGGTCTGCCTCGAAATCTTTTTCTGCTTTTAGGCCTAAAAGGCTATACCAGGACATGGGACTTATACCATTACCTGGGCGTTTTGTTGTAATGTTATCAATTGTATAGATTTCACCTTTCTTAATATTTCGACTTGCTACAATAGATTTTCTAGCCACAATTTTATTTTTACGTTCGGATTTGGTGACTAACTTTTCATAGCTACCGAGAGATTTTTCTACAGCCCTAATTCCATCACATAGCATCTTCAGTTCATCTGGTGTTACCGATGCTTTATGATCTGGTCCCTTGAAATTTTTATCTAACGTAAAGTGTTTTTCAATAAATGTTATGCCATATGGTACGGCCGCAATACCTGCAAAAAAAGCCCGGGGAATGGTCAGAAAAACCAATATTATAATCTTTGAATTCATTAATAAGACCAGCAATAGAATTCAAATTTACATCTTCAAAAGGTGTTGGATACTCAGTATTACAATGGAGAATTGTAATTTTATCCGGTGACATACCGTTATTTGAGAGAACATTCAGGCATAATTTTATTTCATTGATTGTTGCCATTCCCGTTGACAGAACGATTTTTTTATCTTTAATTGGCAAGCGACAAATTTTTTCCAAATAAGGAAGATTCAGTAATTCACCTGAAGGAATTTTCCATAACTTCTGATTTCTTGAAGCAAGAAAATCAATGGAGTCAGAATCAAAGGGTGTAGAGAATACGTCAAGTTCTAATTTTCTTGCGTATTCTTCAAGTTTAATGAATTCATCATATGGTAGCTCAAGCTTCCGCGTCATCTCTAGTTGCGATTCTTGATTTCCGGTCACTTTTATTTGATATTCGGCTTTTGGAGCATATTTTGAAATTAATTGATCAGCCTTAAAAGTCTGAAACTTTACGGCATCAACACCCGCCTTTTTTTGCTTCGTCAATCATTTTCATAGCCAGATTAAAGTCACCATTGTGGTTGCAACCAATTTCAGCAACAATATAAATTTTAGACATTTTTCTTCCTTTCCTTCAATAATCTGGTTGGTGTACCTGCAACAACAACATTGTCTGGTACATTTCGAATTACAACAGACCCGGAGCCAATTATACTTGAACTCCCTATTTTTAATTGACCATTTACAACTGTGCAGCTACCAATGAATGTTTTTTCTCCAACTTGAACATCACCATTTAGAACTACATTTGTTGATATATTAGTACAATAGGAAATATAATTCCCGTGTTCGATTAATGCTCTGGTATTAACTACTACTCCATCTTCCAGACAGGAGTCACTATTTATAATTGACATTTTACCAACATATATGCAAGAACCGAGCGATGACCGTTTTGAAACAATTGCCGTTTTGTCTATTATATTTATAGTCTTTAAATTTTTTGCTTTTATTTTTTCTAGCCATAGAGCCCTATCATCTGGATCCCCTATAGCGATAAAGTAGCAATAATTATCGAGCGGCGCTATATCGCTAAATGAATGGCCAAGAATAGGAAAACCTTGATGTGTTCCTGATTTGACAGTATCAATAAACCCTTCTAATGAATATTTATCATGATCTAAGCTATCAATAACCGCTTTTGCAAATCCTCCAGCCCCAATAATGATTAACTTTTTCTTCATTTACACACCATTAGTCATGTTGAAATCTAAATTTGCATACCATTTTGTTTAAACACGCTACCGCCCCAGGCTTGACAGCTACCTGCGTACTGGGTGAGTCATGTAACTATTTGTAGTCATTGCAACAAATCAGTGTTGTTCTAAAAAATAATGTCTAATTGTCTTATTTGATAACACATAATACAAGAATAAATCATCAAAAAAAGCTAACTAACTTCACCCAGATAGCTGATAGTTTATAATAATAAAAACGACAGAGACATTCTTAAAAGCATAAATTGTGCCAGCAAGAATATTGACTGTCGTTATATTTTAGCTACTGTTGTTGTGACATTAAATTTTACTCGCTAAGCAACTTCTCAATGCCTTTACGGAACTTCGCCCCTTCTTTCAGATTGCGCAGCCCATACTTCACAAACGCCTGCATGTAGCCCAATTTCTTGCCGCAGTCGTAGCTGTCGCCGGTCATCAGCATGGCGTCAACAGACTGTTTTTTCGCCAGTTCTGCAATGGCATCAGTCAACTGAATACGGCCCCATGCGCCTGGTTCGGTTCTTTCCAGTTCTGCCCAGATATCAGCTGAGAGCACATAACGCCCTACCGCCATGAGATCAGAATCCAGCGTCTGCGGCTGATCTGGTTTCTCGATAAATTCGACAATGCGACTGACCTTGCCTTCATTATCCAGCGGATCTTTCGTCTGGATGACGGAGTACTCAGACAGGTCACCCGGCATACGTTTCGCCAGTACCTGGCTACGCCCTGTTTCCTCAAAGCGCGCAACCATTGCAGCCAGATTATAACGCAGCGGATCCGCACTGGCGGTATCGATGATGATATCTGGCAAAACCACCACAAAAGGGTTATCGCCAATTGCCGGACGTGCGCAAAGAATGGAATGGCCCAGACCCAGCGGCTGCGCCTGGCGCACGTTCATAATGGTCACGCCCGGAGGACAAATGGACTGCACTTCCGCCAGCAACTGGCGCTTAACGCGTTGCTCAAGAAGTGACTCAAGTTCATAGGAAGTGTCAAAATGGTTCTCAACGGCGTTTTTAGACGCGTGAGTGACCAGGAGGATTTCTTTGATCCCTGCAGCCACAATTTCGTCGACGATATACTGAATCATTGGCTTGTCAACGATCGGCAGCATCTCTTTGGGAATTGCCTTGGTGGCAGGCAACATGTGCATGCCGAGTCCTGCTACCGGGATAACTGCTTTTAAATTCGTCATTATCTATCCTACCTTTGAATGGCTGATGAAGTCTGGGTCTTTGCCATGAGCTAGACAGTTCCAGGCTTCCTTCTCGCTTGGTTTGATCGAAATCTCACCATTGAGACAAAATGTCTTCTCACACTACACTTCATCAACGTGAGGTTTAACTCAGATAACTCGGAAAACCTTCTCTGCTTACAATAGCTTAGTCGCTTTCCGAATTATCGTAGGTAGCAGTGTTATCACTCAAACGTCATGTATTACTCGGAAATAAACGTAATGTCGTCTTTCTTATCATGGACAAATTCGAACTTTAACGTTCTGTCCAGCCCCTGAGAAAGGGTGTAAGGCGCAACAAATCCTGAAGAGTGAACCTTAGTCGCGTCGAACTGCGTGGTAGCGCAGAATTTTTTGACCCGAACAGAACTTACCGCAAATTTCTTCCCAGTAAGTTTACTAAGAATATCAAAACAGTACCCCCCAAGCATGCCTAATGGATACGGTAGGTGCACCGAAGGGATCTTTTTTACTAAGACTCTGTTCAACTTCCGTAACAAGCTGGTTCATGTTCAGATCAGGCTTATCGACATAATTGTAGACTTCATATCCTGGCTGTACATTCTTAAGTTTATACTTAATGAATTCAACAATGTTACCAACATAGGCCATAGACTTATAGTTAGTACCAGACCCAACCATCATGAATTTCCCGCCCGCAATCTGCTTAAGCAGATTATAAACATTGCCGCGGTTACGTTCACCGAATATCACCGTTGGTCGAATAATAGTCAATGAACGCTCATCAGGGGCTTTTGCATGCCATTCACGAAGCACTTCTTCGGCTTGCCACTTACTTTTACCATAGTGGTTGAATGGGTCGTGTGGATGTGTTTCATCAGGGTTATTTTTGTTCAGACCATATACAGCAACAGAACTTGTAAAAATGATGTTTTTGACACCATTTTTTTCCATGGCAGCAAGAACATTGCGAGTACCCTGGACATTGACATCATAGTAAAGAGAAGTTGGGCTCACATCATCGCGATGCTCGGCCGCCAGCAGGACTACGGTATCAAACCCCGAAAGCGCCTGATCCAGAGCTTGTTGATCGCGCACATCGCCAATTTGCGTGATTTGCGGATAGAAATGGCTTTGCTGTTTATCCAGATTTTTAATGTTAAAGTCAGCAACAGCAGTTTCAAGGAGGCGCGTTCCAACAAACCCGGAGGCTCCAATGAGCAAAACGTTATCGTTCATAAATCACTTAGTCTGGTTATAAGACAAAAACACAAGATAAAGATGAGAATCTTCCCTGAGTAGTCAGCGCTGCCCAGCCCCAGCTTTAACGGTAATTTCGCAATTATAATCTTTTAACACATGATATCCAGTAAGATTATGGCGGGTTGCATCACCCCCTCCTCTCCGGTAACCGGAAGTTGATCGCGTCAACATTCACCACATGGTGGTTTATCCGATCGATGTCGACTGAGCTCTGCCCTTTTTCGTTTACCGCATGCACGTTCGCGAGCGACAGCAGCGTATCCTCTTTCGCCATAAACTTACCGCGCACGTCTTTGCGCAGGTCAAAATGCATTTTCAGCGCCGCCCCCCGTTGCCGACTCCTGCATCACCTTGATATTACGCAGAAAAAGATGTTGTGGCTGATTGTGCAACTCAAGCGTCGCCCGCTTCATCTCGATGTTGGTCAGCGCGACAAAAGAGGTGGCATTACCGGAGGAAATTTGAATACCGCGTAACTTGTATTCAAGCTGGGTATTATCGAGTGAGATATGATTGAGTTTAAAATTTTGCGGGATGGAGAGATATTTTCCTTTGACCACACCATAGCCAATAAGCATCCCGGCACTGTTAACCATATCGACATTATCAATCACGAAATTATCACAGCCATAAATGGCAACCGTCGCGTTGTCGATGCCAGCCTTTTTTGCTGAAATCCGGGGTGATGTTCTTCGCCTTCACATTGCGGATGACAAAATGTTTGCCGTTCTCGACATGCACCAGCTGCCGGCAATCTGTGCCGGTAATATTGGCAACCACAAAGTTTTTGACCGTCTGCCTCTCAGGATAACTGTTATCGTACGTACTCCCGGCAAGACCAATGCCAATCCCCCCAGTTAATTTTGCCGTTAGTACAGTTTATCCGTTCAATCACATGGTCCGATATGAGGATATTGCGATCGTTAATGGCGACGTTCCATTCGATGGCATCCCCCCTGCAAGTCGCTGAAACGACAGTGGGTAATACGCGCACCGTCAACCTGATTGTGGAATCCCTGGCGCAGAATCGCATAGTTGGCCTGGGTCACGGTGAGATTATCAATGACCAGATTGCGCATCACACGCGGTTTTTTCCCACCGATATAAATCTGCGTCACCGGCCCAAAGCCGCTCATCGCAAGACCCGTAATCGCGCAGTCAGAACCGCGCACATCCAGCGTGATGTTGTGCAGGCTCCCCCCCCTTCTCGCCCACAACCTGGCATCCGTCCTGGAGCACAAAGCGGCCTCGACCGTTGCCGCTCAGGCGGCCCAGCACACGCAGCGTTTTTCCCGGTGGGATAAAAATACCGGTATTGATGTTCTCACACACCAGTCCCGCTGGCACCACCACGGTCTGTCCTTCGCTAAATGCCTGTTTAAATGAAGCAATCCAGTCCTGTGGATTATAATCCTGAATATTGACGGTTCTGGATGACGCCACCGCGCGGGCAAAAGGAGAATGGAGGACAGGCAGCGCAGCAAGCGCAGTGCCTGTCGCAAGGAAGGTCCGTCGGGAAAGCGTCTTCTCTGGCATACACCCTCGGCTTATATCGTTTGCAGCAGGCTAGCCAACTGACGATTGATCACCTGCTGATTAAAATCATGTTCAACTTTTTCACGCGCGCGCTGGACGACCGGTTCCAGCGTCTGGCGATCGATCTGGCTGAACGAGGCGAGCTGTCGCGCCAGCGCATGGGCGTCGTTTTCCGGCACCAGCCAGCCGGATTTACCCGCCTCTACCAGTTCCGGGATACCGCTATGGACGGTAGAAACAACAGGAATGCCCACCGCCATCGCTTCCATCAACGCGACGGGAATGCCTTCCATGTCGCCATCCGCTCCGGTAATGGACGGCAGCAGAAAAACATCCGCCTTATCCAGCAGCGCTTTCACTTCATGGCTGGGTTTAAACCCTGGCATATCAATCACATCATCGAGTTGAAACTGCTCAATTAGCGTGCGCAATCGCCGTTCCCAGGGACCAATCCCCAGAATGCGATAACGAAACGCCACGCCCTGCTCCTTCAGCTGGCGGCAGGCCTCTATCGCCACATGCAGCCCTTTTTTCTCAGTCAGTCGCGCAACTGAGATAATCTCCAGCGGCGTACCGGGCGCTTTTGCCGGGCGATGGGTAAAGCGCGTCATGTCCACCCCCATGCGCGACACGGCAATTTTCTCGGGCGGACAACCCATACTTTTCAGGCGTCCAGCCCACAGCTCGCTTATCGGCAGCATCAGATCGCCACGGCGGAACAGTTGCTGATACTCCGGTGTGTAATGGTTAAGGACATTGCGACTGGAGATATCAATACCGTGGAAAATTGTCGCAATCTTGCCCTGAATAACGCCCAGCTCGCGCAGTTTCGCCGCCGTCACGCCTGCCGGGCCAAAGTGGGCGATAAACACATCCGCGCGCAATGGTTTACTCACCTGCGCACAAATCGACGAGAGGATTAGATTGCGTGACTCGTCGCCATAACGGGTGAAATTGAGTGATTTCCAGGTAGCAGCCCGGTGCAATCCCGGCAGCGTTTTACACGCCCGATAGCGCAGCTTTGCCAGCCGTCCCTGCGGTTCGTCCTGTAGCCAGCGCGTTCTGCCTGCCAGCCCATATTTCTCCCATGCCGCATGGGTGTTTTGCGTATCGCCTTTCTGTAAGGCGATAATTTCAACATCAAAACCCATATCAATAAACGCGGTGATCTGATTGAGGACGAAGGTTTCCGACGACAGCGGAAATTTCAGTAAAAAAGAAGCTGACCTTCATGTCCCCTCCCCGATGCGCGTTAATACCGACTCCACCATGCGGTATCCCTGTTCACGCTCGCGACGCACCGCCTGCGCCAGCCGTTCGTTGACCTGTGGCAACTGACCCAGCGTATCCGCCACCATCGCTTCCAGGCTACCGTTCAGCAGATGACGGATATCTATTGCCATCTCCGGCATGCCCAGTTGCTGCATGATGCCCGCCGACTTATGCTCGTAGTTAATGGCAATGGCGGGCGTCGCAAAGTTCATCGAGATGATGGCGGAATGCAGGCGCGTGCCCACCGTCAGGTCACACGCCCCGAGGATCTTACCCATTTCGAGATCGTTGAGTTCATCCATCACCACATGGTAACGCGACGGATCGCTGACGTGCTGGCGCAGGTTCAGCGCCACCATACGGTCATCTTTGTTATAACTGTCGATGCCGGTACAGGTAGACAGCGCGATAACCTGATAGCCCTCATCCAGAATGCGGTTGACCACACCGGCGAAGGCCTGCTCATAAGCCTGCTGGGTAGTACCCAGACGCGTATCAAACGGCGCCAGTTCTCGCAGGGTAATTGCTACTGTTTTCTGCTGCGCCGCCACACTCAACCAGTGTTGAATGGCATAGCCCGGCGTAAAATCTTCCTCGTGATGATCCACCAGCCAGGCTGTATCCACACCGTGCTCCACTTTTTCGGTGGTGATATTGCTACGCTTCATCAGATCCAGGCTCACCGACTCACGCAGGATCAGCGCATCACAATGGCCGAAAACATAATTAGCCAGTTGATTAAACTGCGGATCCTGGAACGGCCCCACGCTGTGACCAATCATGTAGAGCGGTTTTTTCGCCATAAAGGTGCACAGCGCGTGTTCAAACTGCGGTACGCCGTACAGGTCGACAAAGAACGACCCGCCCACCTGAATGATGGCGTCATAACCCGCAAGCAGACGCACAAAGTCAGTGAAACCCTGGGCAATCGCGATATTGCGCAGCTTGCCGGTATCCGTCACGCGGGAAAGCAGTACCTGGTGCTGGTAGCGACGGCGCAGTACTTTTTTTACCCGCCCCACTACGCCCGCCGCGCTGTTGTGCTGTTTCATCTGTAAAAAGAGCGGGTCGCCCATCACCGGACGATTCAAAAGCCAGGACGAACTCACCGGATAGCGGCTCATCACATCCACTTCCGCGTCAGGCTCAAGGCGGTTAATGGCATCCAGCAAGCCGCGTAAAATCGCGCTATCGCCACGGTTGCCGCAGGTATGGTTGCCCAGAATCAATAATTTCATTTCACCCTCTTAAAATCGTTGCCGGATGACGGCTGTTGCCTGATCCGGCCTACAGGTCATTGACTTCGTAGGCCGGATAAGACGTGTGAACGTCGTCATCTGGCAAAACTTATCCTGCACGAAGCAAGGTTTTCATTTTTTCACTGCGACAAAACTGGCGCTTCATCTCTACCACCAGCGGATGGCGTGAGAGCACGATCATCACCGCGAACGCCAGCGCACCGGCGGCAATCTGTGTCGCCAGCAGCACGCCAAGTGACAGATGTCCCTGTAACGCGATACCCAGACCGTAGCTCACCGCCAGCGTCGGCAGTGACAGATAAAACGGCAACCACAGGCTCAGGATGTACTGGCGGTAGCTGGAACCCAGCACCGGTTTGATCATCACGAAATAGCTCAGAATGGTGTTAATGATCTGCACCAGCAGGAAGCCCAGCGTCACGCCAATTGCCCCGGCCATCTGCCCGCCGACAATAATTGCCGGAATAAAGAGAAACGTTTTGAAGACGTTGAATTTAAAGCTGATATCTACCCGCGCTTTCGCCATGAGCAGCGAACCAATCGGATTGCCGACCGAGCGCAGCAACCCCACCACGCACAGCAGTTGCATCACGGGAATGATGCTGTTCCATTTCTCGCCAAAGACCAGCGGCACAAAATTATTCGAGACCACCATCAGGCCAAGCAGCGCCGGGAAGTTGATAATGCCCACAACGGAAAGCAGCTTGTAAAAGTTCACGCGCAGCTTCTGCGTGTCGTCCTGAATTTTGGCAAACGCCGGAAACAGCACGCGGGTGATGATCGGGTTGAGCTTCATCGGCGGCACCACCGCCACGTTGTAGGCGAGGTTGTATCCGCCTGCGACGCCTGCGCCGAGAATGCGTGCCAGTACCAGCGTGGAGAGGTTGGTATTGACGTAGTTGATGATGCTGTCCGCCGTCAGCCATGCGCCAAAGCGCAAATTCGACGAAACGGACGCCAGCGAAAAGTGCAGACCCGGACGGTAGATCTTGCGACCAAAATAGCCAAACAACAGCGTGCGTACCGCGCTGTTGACCAGATAACCGAGAATAGCGGTCATGGCCAGCGGCCAGAAATGGGCGCTGATGACGGTAAAGGTAAAGCCCGCCAGCACCGAACTGGTTTCAATCATCCCAATCTTGTTGAATTCCAGCTCTTTTTGCATCAGCGCGCGAAACTGCTGCCCGTGCGGGATCACCACAAACGCCAGCGAAAGCGTTTTGATAAGCGGCGCCAGGTCCGGGTTATTCAGCACATCGCCAATCTCGTCGCTCAGCAGGAAAACGACCACACACACCACAATCCCCAGCCCCACGTTCAGCCAGTACAGGGTGGTCAACTCAAGATGGCTTATCTCCTTGCGCTGAATAATAGAGTTGGCAATCCCGAAGTCGGAAAGTGTGTCGGCCAGGGCGATAATCACCAGCGACACGGTCAGCAGCCCGAACTGATGGTTATCGATAATGCGGGCCAGCACCGTCATCTGAATCAGCCCCAGGCTGATGATGATCACCGTGGCGATGGCCGACCACTTCGCGCCGCTGATGGTTTTTTCACGTAAGCTCATGATCGTTCCTCAGTACGCCGCTTTGTTAACAAAGCCCTTGAACACGGTCAGAAAAACGATCTTGATGTCGAACCACACGCTCCATTCGCGGATGTACTCCAGATCGTACTCCACGCGTTTTTCCATTTTCTCCAGCGTGTCGGTTTCGCCGCGCCAACCGTTGATTTGTGCCCAGCCGGTGATCCCTGGCTTGACCTTGTGGCGCAGCATGTAGCCCTCAATCAACTGGCGGTACTGCTCGTTATGCGCCACCGCGTGGGGTCGCGGACCGACGATGGACATTCCGCCGGTCAGCACATTGATAAACTGCGGCAGTTCATCCAGCGAGGTCCGGCGCAGGAAGTTCCCCACGCGGGTGACGCGCGGATCGTTCTGCGTCGCCTGCGTCACCACCTTGTCGTTTTCCATCACCTTCATCGAACGGAACTTCCACACTTTTATCGGCTTACCGTCCATTCCGTAACGGGTCTGGCGGAAAATCACCGGGCCTGGCGAGGTCATTTTGACCGCCAGCGCAATGCAGCATAGCACCGGGGGAGATCAACAGCAGGATCAGCGTCGCCAGCACAATATCTTCCGCACGTTTAAGCAGACGATTGATACCCGACAGCGGCGTGTCATACAGCGGCACCACCGGCACGCCACTCACCTCTTCGATGCGTGAATGCAGGATGTTAAAAGTAAAGACGTCCGGAATAAGGATCACGGAACAGGTGGTATCCGCCAGCTCGCGCACCAGTTTCTTCACCTGCGCACCGTCGCACATCGCCATGGCGATGTAGACGTTATGGATGCGCGATGCTTTCGCGTCTTCTACCAGCTGTTCGAGGTTACCCGCCCAGTCAGAGGTGACGCCGCCCGGTTTCGGGTCGTGATAAACGCCAACCACCTCAAAGCCTAACCACGGTTCATTGCGGAAGCTGTCAAGTAACGCCTGTCCGGCAGGCAGATCGCCCGCGACAGCCACCCGGCGCGTGTTGTAGCCACGGTTGCGCAGCCATCCTGCGCCGATGCGAATAAACGACCGGCAGAAAACCAGTCCGACGCTGGTCAGCAGATACCACGCCAGCCAGACCGCGAGGCGATTGTCGAAATCCTGATTGAACGCCACCAGACCGGCGCTAAAGACGAGGCTCAGCGTCCAGTTTTGTAGCAGGAGCGCCAGCTCAGTGGAAATTTTGACGCCGCGCCATGAACGATAAAAATCGGTCATGCCGCCCAGCATCTGAAAAACAACCAGCGTGATCAGCGCCACCAACAGGTGCATGTACAGGAAAGGCAGTCCACTCACTTCGCAGACCAGCCACAGCCCGCCAAACATGATGGTGATATCTGAAAAGCGTTGCACCATAGAGATTAACGATGCATTGGTTTTGGCTCGTTCGCGCTTTTTTTAGATTTGTCATCGTTGTTCCTGTTATTAGCCCCTTACCCGCCAGCGGGTAAGGGAAGACCTGACCTTACTGATTCAGCAACGTCAGCAGAGTACGCGTTCGCGCTTCCATCAGCGGAATATCACCGCGTGATTCCACGTTCAGGCGTACCACCGGTTCGGTATTGGAGGAGCGCAGATTGAAGCGCCAGTCGACAAACGACATGCTGATGCCGTCGGTCCGGTCCACGGCCAGCGCTTCACTGGCGAAATGCTGCTCCACACGCAAAATCGCCGCGGCCGGTTCGTCCAGCTTGCTGTTGATTTCACCGCTCGCCGGGAATGCCGCCATCCGGTCGCGAACCAGTTCGCCAAGCGTCTGCCCTTTCAGACACACCAGCTCCGCCACCAGTAACCACGGGATCATCCCGCTGTCGCAGTAAGCAAAATCGCGGAAATAGTGGTGGGCGCTCATCTCGCCGCCGTAGATGGCGTCTTCGTGACGCATCCGCTCCTTAATGAAGGCGTGACCGGTTTTCGACATCACCGGCGTGCCACCCGCCGCGGTCACCACATCCACCGTGTTCCAGGACAAACGCGGGTCGTGAATAATTTTGGCGCCGGGGTGTTTTTCGAGAAACGCTTCCGCCAGCAGCCCCACGATGTAGTAGCCTTCGATAAACTGGCCTTTCTCGTCGAACAGGAAACAGCGGTCGAAATCGCCGTCAAAGGCAATGCCCATATCCGCGCCGTGTTCAATCACCGCATTACGGGTATCGGCGCGGCACTCCGGCAACAGCGGATTAGGAATGCCGTTCGGGAAGTTGCCGTCCGGGGTGTTGTGCACTTTGATGAACTCAACCGGCACGCCCAGCGCCTGAAAGCGCGCTTCAATAGCGTCCACGACCGGGCCTGCCGCGCCGTTTCCGGAGTTAATCACCAGCTTCAGCGGCGTGAGATTTTTAACATTGATGTAGCCAAACAGATGGTCGATATAGGCATCACGCAGGGAGATTTGCTTATAGCTTCCGCGCAGCGCAGGGTTCACCGGCGGAAAGTCGTTGGCCTCGGCCAGACGCTGCACGTCGCGCAGACCGGTATCCCCGCTGATGGGACGTGCGCCTTCGCGCACCAGCTTCATGCCGTTGTAGTCCATCGGGTTGTGGCTGGCGGTGACTTCAATCCCGCCGTCAACGCCAAGGTGGAAGGTCGCAAAGTAGATCTCTTCAGTGCCCGACAGGCCGATATCCAGCACATCGACGCCCGCATCCTGCAACCCTTTAGCCAGCGCCAGCTTCAGCGCCTCGCTGGTCAGACGCACGTCGCCGCCCAGCACAATGGTTTTCGGCTTCAGAAACTCGCCGTAGGCGCGGCCAATCCGCCACGCAATATCTTCATTCAGTTCTTCGCCCAGCCTGCCGCGAATATCGTAGGCTTTGAAACAGGTTAATTTTGTCATGTTTTTACCCTTCTTCAGGCAACAGTTGTCCCTGACCAGAAAATGGCCAAAAAATGTTTATTTATCGTTGTCGGATGACGCTTCGCTTATCCGACCTACAAAATCACAGGCCCGGTAAGCGCAGTTCCGTAGCTTCGTAGGCCGGATAAGCAACGCGCCATCCGGCAGTCTTCGCCTGATGGCGACGCTACGCGCCTTATCAGGCCTACATGCAACAAAATCGCATGCCCGGGCGCTATAAAGGCGTCACACCCGGCCGTAGCGATCCTCAAACCGCACCACGTCATCCTCTTCAAGATACGAGCCAGAGCGCACTTCAATCAGATCGAGCGGAATTTTTCCTGGGTTTTCCAGACAGTGGGTGGCTCCCAGCGGAATATAGACAGACTCGTTTTCGCCGAGCAGTTTGATCTCACCGTCAATGGTGACTTTAGCGGTACCCGCCACCACCACCCAGTGTTCGGCGCGGTGATGGTGCATTTGTACCGACAGCCCTTCACCTGGTTTCACGGTGATGCGTTTGACCTGATAGCGATCACCGGCGTCGATGGAGTCATATTTCCCCCCACGGACGGTATACTTCACGGTGAATGTGGTGCTCATGGCGGCCATCGGCTTTGATTTTTTCAACCACTTTTTTTGACGTCCTGCACCGCGTTACGGTCGGCAATCAGCACCGCGTCTTTGGTCTGCACCACCACCAGGTCTTTCACGCCAACGGTGGTCACCAGTCCCGATTCGGCATAAACGTAGCTGTTCTCGGTTTTATGGCTGATCACGTCGCCGTGGTGGACGTTTCCCTCGGGGGGTATGCGCGCTGATCTCCCACAGTGAGGACCAGGAACCGACATCGCTCCAGCCCGCGTCCATTGGCATCACCACCGCATCCGCCGTGCGCTCCATCACCGCGTAATCGACAGATTCTTCCGGACACGCCAGGAACGATGCTTCATCCACGCGAATGAAATCGAGATCCGGATCGACCGCGCTCATCGCGCTTTCGCAGGCTTCCAGGATATCGGGACGGTATTTTTTCAGTTCTTCCAGATAGCGACCGGCACGGAACAGAAACATCCCGCTGTTCCAGTAATAATCGCCGCTGGCAACGTAGGCCTGCGCCGTTTCCAGATTCGGTTTTTCCACAAACTGCGCAACGTCAAACGCCACGGCATCGTTAACGCCGGGGGGTGACATCGCCGCGGCGAATATAGCCGTAGCCGGTTTCCGGTAGATCCGGCACGATCCCAAACGTAACCAGTTTGCCCGCTTCGGCATACGGCATCGCGCTGCGAACCGCGTCGCGGAAAGCGTCTTCGTTGGCAATCACATGGTCCGCCGCCAGCACCAGCATCAGCGGATCGCGGTCCGGGCTATGGCGCAATGTCGCCAGCGCGGCCAGGGCGATGGCGGGGGGCGGTATTACGCCCCGCGGGTTCGAGAATAATGTTCTCAGTCAGTTTGTTCAGTTGACGCAACTGCTCAGCGACGATAAAGCGGTGCTGCTCGTTGCAGATCACCACCGGGCTTTCACACTCCACGCCATTGAGACGACAAATTGTCGTTTGCAGCATGGTGAGATCGCCTTTCAGGCATAAAAACTGTTTGGGATAGAGTACACGGGAAAGCGGCCATAAGCGGCTACCGGAGCCCCCGGCCATTACAACCGGATAGAGTGTTGTCTGACTCATCATTAATCCCCGAATCCCCTTCATTCTTCAAGTTGCAGGTGTGTTGTCTTTCCTCGTTCACCCCAGTCACTTACTTATGTAAGCTCCTGGGGATTCACTGCGTCGCCGCCTTCCTGCAACTCGAATTATTTTGGGGAAATATCATTCATAAATTGACGTAACACGTTCTCTTTATCGAGCGTGCGTTCGGCATATTCACGTGCCACCGTGTTGTTTTTTGGCATTGCAAGCGCCTGGGTGATCCCTGCCACCAGCGCGTCGACCGATTCCGGCTCTACGCAAACGGCAATGCCCGGATAGCTTTCGCAAAGCTGTCCCAGTTCGGTTTCAGGCTCTGCGGTGATCACCGCATTCCCGCCAACCGCCAGAATATTGGTTAACTTGGAAGGCAGAACGGCATCCGCGGCGCCGCGTTTTTGCACCACCAGATGGCAATCGCCCATCTTCAGCAGCGCAGGCAGCGCCTCATACGGTTGTAGCGGGAAGAAGAGAATATTTTGCAGGCCGTGTTCGCGGGCCATTTTCTCCAGACGCGTTTTGCCGCCCCCCCTGACCAACAATGGCGAAAATCAGCGGCTGTTCGCGCAACCGTTCCGCCGCCGCAATCACGTTTTCCAGCCCCTGCTTCTCACCGATGTTGCCGGAGTAAAGAATGATTTTTTTGTCAACCGGCAGACCGAGCTGTTGGCGCAGGCTGATAACCGCGTCATCGTTAACCTTTTGAAAACGCGCAACTTCAGACCAGTTAGGGAAGAAAATTACCTTCTCTGCTGCCACCCCTTTTTCCTGCGCTTTCTTCATCATTGAGCGGGAGATGGTGGAGACATTGTCGACGTTATGCAGACCACTGCGTTCAAAAGCACTCGCCAGCTGCGCCACTTTGCCGGTTTTACCCTTGCCCGCCAGACCGAGGCCCAGCATCGCATCGACTTCATAATCCTGAATGTGTAGCAACGTGCGGGCGCCGGAAAGTTTTGCCAGCAGGCGCATCCCCGGCGTGCAAAACAGCGTGGGCACCACGCCAATAATGCGATCCGGCTTCCAGCGACGCTGCGCCATCAGCGGGAAAAAGCTACTGAGCGCAAAGCTGCCCAGATGCAGTAATCGTTTCAGAGTTGACGGCTGTTTCGGCACATACAGCGGGCAGCGCCAGACGGTTGCATCGCCCTCTTCCCGGCGATAGCCCCAGGCTGAATAGCGCTCGCCTACTTTCCACTGCGGGTAATACGGCGGCGCGGTGATCACCCGTACATCGTGGCCTTCACGCGCCATCCACTCGACCATTTCACCGGTGTATTTACCGATGCCGGTCAATTCCGGTGAGTAGTTGATGCCATAAACGAGGATTTTCATAATCCCGGTGCCTTAGCCTGACGTTCCGGCAAAAAATACGCCCGCGTGTTGTCATGGACGTTGACGCTCGCCAGCAATGCCGCGGGCGTCAGCCAGCGGTAAGCACCGTGCTGCGCGTCAGGCAGAGGCAAATCACTTTCCTGCACCCGCAGACGAAAACCGAGCACGATGTAATGCGTCGAGAAGTCTTCGCCGGAAAAGTTGTCGTCATAGAAATGTTGCCAGACGCCATAAAATTTTCCGGCGGACAACGGGAGACGTTGTCCCAGTTCGGCTTCGGTCAGGCGTTCAAAGGCCGCGCTCAACGGTTCATCTTTTTTGCACCCGACCACCGGGCACGAACCAGAAACCCTGCGCCGGTCGGTTCAGTCGTTTACCCAGCAGAAATTCCCCCCTGCGCGTTTTCCACGATCAAATCGATGGAGACAAGCGGCGCAGAACGCACGACGGTGGCAAAATCCTCCTGACGTAAAAACATGCTTACCCCCGAAACCGATGCTGATTTTCAAGGAACCACTGGTAAGTGCTGGCAAGGCCGGCCTCCAGTGAGATCTCGTGATACCAGCCCAGTTGATGCAGTCGGGTGACATCCAGCAATTTACGTGGCGTGCCGTCCGGTTTGGTGGCGTCAAACACCACGCGGCCCTTATAACCCACCACCTGCGCGACGGTCTGCGCCAGTTCGCGAATGGTACAATCCACACCCGTACCGACATTAATGTGCGACAACATCGGCTGGGTGTTCTCCTGCCAGACCTCGCTGTCCAGTTCCATCACGTGGATGCTGGCCGCGGCCATATCATCAACATGCAGGAATTCACGCATCGGCGTCCCGCTCCCCCCACACCACCACGTCCGGCGCGTTCTGCGTGGTCGCTTCGTGGAAGCGACGCAGCAGCGCCGGGATCACGTGCGAATTGCTCGGGTGAAAGTTGTCATGTGGACCATAGAGATTGGTCGGCATCACCGAGCGATAGTCGCGCCCGTACTGGCGGTTGTATGACTCGCACAGTTTGATACCGGCAATCTTGGCAATGGCATACGGCTCGTTGGTCGGTTCCAGCGTGCCCTGCAACAGTTCACTCTCCGCCATCGGCTGTTTCGCCAGCTTCGGGTAAATGCAGGAGGAGCCGAGGAAAAGCAGCTTATTTACGTTATGCAGATGCGCAGCGTGAATGATGTTGCTTTCCATCATCATGTTTTCAAAGATGAAATCGGCCGGATACGTGTTGTTGGCGACAATACCGCCCACCTTCGCCGCCGCCAGATAAACCTGGTCGATGCGCTCGGTGGCAAAGAAATCGTGCACCGCGTTGCTGTCCAGCAGATTCAGCTCATCACGGGTGCGCAATACCAGTTCCACATCACCGCGTTGTTCAAGCTGGCGGGCAATCGCGGAACCCACCATTCCGCGATGACCGGCAATAAAAATGCGTTGTTTGCTCATTCTCAGGACTCCAGCGCGATGGCAACCTCGTAGCCGTGAGACTTCAGCAGAGAGTGTTTCTTCGCCGCTTCCAGATCTTTCGCAACCATTTCACTGACCATCTCCTGCAACGTAATTTCCGGTTTCCAGCCCAGCTTCTCATGGGCTTTGGTCGGATCACCCAGCAGGGTTTCCACTTCCGCCGGGCGGAAATAGCGCGGGTCAACGGCGACAATCACATCGCCCGGTTTTACGCCCGGTGCGTCATGACCGGTGACAGAAACCACGATCCCTTTTTCATTCACGCCTTCGCCTTCAAAGCGCAGTTTGATCCCAAGTTGTGCGGCGGCCATTTCAACAAACTGGCGCACGGAGTACTGCACGCCGGTGGCGATCACGAAGTCTTCCGGCTGTTCCTGTTGCAGCATCATCCACTGCATTTTGACGTAGTCTTTCGCATGGCCCCAGTCACGCAGGGAATCCATGTTGCCGAGGTACAGGCAAGACTCCAGACCCTGGGCGATGTTGGCAATCGCGCGGGTGATTTTACGGGTGACGAAGGTTTCGCCACGGCGCGGTGATTCATGGTTGAACAGAATGCCGTTACAGGCGTAGATACCATAGGATTCACGGTAGTTGACGGTGATCCAGTAGGCGTACAGTTTGGCGACGGCATACGGCGAGCGCGGGTAGAAAGGGGTGGTCTCTTTCTGCGGGATTTCCTGTACCAGACCGTACAGCTCAGAGGTCGATGCCTGATAGAAGCGGGTTTTCTTTTCCAGACCGAGGAAGCGGATCGCCTCCAGCAGACGCAGCGTTCCCATCGCATCCACATCGGCGGTGTATTCCGGTGATTCGAAGGAAACCGCAACGTGGCTCATCGCGCCCAGGTTGTAGACCTCATCCGGCTGCACTTCCTGGAGGATGCGCGTCAGGTTGGAGGAGTCCGTCAGATCACCGTAGTGCAGATGGAATTTCGGGTTGCTCGCATGCGGATCCTGATAGATATGATCCACGCGCTCGGTATTAAATGAAGAGGCACGACGCTTAATACCGTGAACTTCATAACCTTTTTCCAGCAGAAGTTCTGCCAGGTAAGAACCATCCTGCCCGGTGACACCGGTAATGAGAGCGACTTTAGACATTTTATTACCTCTTATTATCCCCTAAATAGTTCGGGTTGTAGCAAGGCGGCAACGCAGATTATCCAGGAGCTTACTGAAGTAAGTGACTGGGTAAGCGAGGAGCGCCAACACAGCTACAGCCCGAAATATGACGGGGAAACTGGTTACTTTTTAACGCGTTCGCGTGTTACTACTGCGGGATTGCCACGGCAAATCGTGTTTGCCGGTAGCGATTTAAAAACACTGCTACGTGCGCCTACCACGGCGCCATCGCCTATCGTGACGCCTGGCGCCACGAACACATCCGTTGCCAGCCAGCATTTCTCGCCAATCACAATCGGGGTGGCGTTAATATCAAAATGCGCGCTCGCGTAATCATGACTGCCGGTACACAAATAGCTTTTCTGCGAAACCACCGAATGGGCGCCGATCGTAATATCGCCAAGCGTATATAAATTCACGTCATCCCCGACCCAGGCATAATCACCAAGGGTTAATTTCCACGGATAGGTAATTTTCACCGACGGTCGTATCACTACGTTTTTTCCTATTTTTGCGCCAAACAGACGGAGCAAAAAAAGCGCGCCAGCGATACAATACTTGTGGCGACCAGGCAAATAATGTTGCCTGTACAGCCCACCACATTTGCACTTTAATTGCATTTCCGCCGCGAAAACCTTTCGGTACGGAGAAACCACGTAAGTCTTGCATCATTAATCCTTATATTTCAGGCTTTGTTATATAAGGCTTTCGTTTTACCCGTCGTACGTAAGCGTAATAGCTTCGATAATTCAGCCCAAAAACCCGGCACGCGTAATATCTGACGCTGTACTTTTTTTAGCGTCTTCGCATAATTCCAGATTATTCGTCGTTGACACGCCGCCCATTGAAAATTCAGAGACCAGCCCGTCCAGTTTTTTAAAGTCATAACCTTCTTTATACAGTCTGGCGGCCAGCGCATAATCGGAAGACACTTTGAACTGCAGGTCGTAACGCCAAACTTTCAGCGCTGCGACCGGGAAAAATATGGCCTGATGGCTCGCCGGCAAGCTGTGATAAATATACCAACCGGGTTTTGCGCGACGTTGCATTTTTTGACCATTGCCAAAATCAAGCAGCGCGTCGCCGGTAATCATCACGTCTACTTTTTTGCGTCCGAAGCTGGCGAACAAAATGAGCGATATCCGGATGAAAAATATCGCCGGAATTGAGAAACAGCGCGAATTTGCCTTGCGCCATCTCAATGCCTTTGTTCATCGCATCATAGATGCCTTTATCCGGCTCGCTGATGAAGCGTAAGTGATAGTTGCCGCAGAGGTTTTCCAGATATTCCTGCGTACCATCATTTGAACCGCCATCCACTACGATCCACTCAAAGCTGATGTCGTTCGCCTTCGCCAGATGCGCCAGAGAGGCGTGAGTTTTGACGATGCCGTCCAGATTACGAAACGCGACGGTGATAATGCTGAGCAGCATAGGATTAACCTCATCAAACTTTTGTAATATTCAGCGCTTTGCGCAAAATAAACGGACAAACAATTAAAAACGCGTATTCCGGGCTAAATATTGAACCGGTAAAAAACAATGACACCGGTGTAAAAAGATAAAGCTGCACCCGAAAGTTTTGATTATCGCCAAATGCATTTAATGTCATCTTAACGATTTTCCACATGTACCACAGCGTCATTAACACGGCGAACCAGGAAAAATAAATAATCAGTAGATACAAACCATTGTCTATTGTTTTCCCGACATCCGCACCGTTAAAGATTCCGAATGATGCGACATATTCATAAAGTGAACCAAATCTGACTACGCCATCAATATGGGTTAAAGAATAACCGACCATCACTAACGGACCGACAATGCGATAATAAGACGAGGATCCTTCTGTTCCTAAATCGCCCAGACGCGTAGAAATATAAGGGAATGCAAATATCACCCCTACTAAAAATACGGCTAATGAGATTATCGCCAGCGGTAGTTTTTTCTTTATCGCGTCCTTATTCAGATACTGAAACGCCCATTCCAGCAGGTAAAACAGGATAAAAGTCATTACCCCTGAAAACGATCCTGATAATATTATCCCTGCCAGAATCATAGCATCGGTTTTAGGTGTTTTGATACCAAACTGTTTGATACTGAGCCAAATTGAGATTAAGGCCAGAGCAAAAAATGCCGGTTCGAAATAGAGCGCGGTGGTTCGCTTGCCGCCAAATTTAATAAAATTCAATACATAGCTATTGCTGTAAATAAGATATTTCGAAATGCTTTCCATCAGGCTGCTGCCGCCGGTGAGGATGATTTGCGCCATTTCCGCTGCCGCCAGCATCACCACCAGCGCTACCACCAGATAGAAAAAACGCAGGATTTTACGGTAGTTATGCGGCGAGATGGTTTTGAAGCGAATACTCCAGACCATACCGATAATGATCACGATATAGACAAACAGCATCGTCGATGTGACGTACTTGCTGGCGTTGAGCGACTGACCAAACAGATAGTTAAACGCCGTCAGCCCTGCCCCGATACCTAATGCAATCATCAGTTTTTTTGATGCTGATGCGCTCAACGAACAGCAACAATAAAACCGGCAGAAAGGTGACGATGGTGATAGGAAAACTTTCGCCCAGTTGGGCAATTTTGACGTTAACCAGCAGGTAAATTAGCGGCAGCAGCAGATAGCTACAGATTCTGATAGAACGAGACATATTCCTCCAGCATCTGTTGACCACTGTATGCCGCGCGGCTGCGCTCGCGAAATTCACTGAGCGACGTACCAAAAACCGTCTGCGCGATGTCAGTTTTGTTCATCTGTACCAGTGGCAGCACCTCTTCGGCAGAAAACGTTTTGCCGCCGGATTTGTGCAGAACTTCCTGCGCCGCCTCGCTGTGCGTGGCGATCACCGGTACACCGATAGACAACGCTTCGCATAAGATCAGCGGATAGTTGTCTACGCGGGAGCTGAACACCAGTGCGTCCATCTGGTTAAGCGCGCTCATCAACTTGCGTTTGTCGGTTTCAAAACCGTGATTGACCACGTTCTCTGCGTCAAACGGCGAGAATTTGCCAAAGGTATGCAGTTCGATCTTGTCGCCCAGCGCCATCATGTCACGCACCAGGCGCTGATTGGTTTTACCGTCGTAGCGCAGATCATGGGCGACAATGGCGATTTTCGGTTTACCCTGGGTCTCGTTGACCGGAGACAGCTCCGCTAAAATCGCTTCAGTCGCCACATCGATCCCGTTATTAATAATGCGACAGCGCCCCACCCCGTACAGGCTGTTAAACGCATCGGCTACGTGCTGGCTCGGCGAAATAAACTGACAGCCCAGCGCCAGCATCTGGCGGAACAGTTGGCGTTTTCCGTCGACCAGGTTATGCGCGCGGTCAACTTTCACCGGCGGATAATTGTTCAGCGTCGGGCATTTCTGGCAGCCTGCTTTCCACCCTTCGCAGCCATCGGTAAAAGCACAGCGTCCGGTAACACTCCAGTGATCGTGCAGCGTCCAGACCAGCGTGACGTCCGGTTTGTGATTTTTCACTTTTTCGCAGAACGCCACTACCTCGGCCAGATTCAGCCAGTAGCTGTGCAGAACGTGAAAATGCAGGACCAGCGGGCCTGACGTACGGGTCACGGTCCGATAAAGATTGTTCAGATTGCCAAACAGATCGCGATTAAACAGACGAAACAGCGCGATATTGGCCACCGAGGTCAGACGCGGCGTCTGTTTAATCACGTGTGGATAGCGACTATGGCTGACACTTTTCTTTCCGCCCTTGCCGTAGCCGTAGATAAATTGCGAAGCCAGCCCTTTTTGTAGCGCGCGCTGATGCAGATCCAGCGCCACTCCAGCTGCTCCACCTTCCGCCAGTCGCACATTAAATTGCAGAATGTTCATTTAATTACCTTAACCCGGGCCTTCTCGCCCACCACCAGCGCGTTATCCGGGATGCTGTCGAGCACCACGCTGCCTGCGCCAATGGTCACATTGTTACCGATGCGAACATCACCCAGCAGGATCACGTTGGCACCCAGCTCTACTCCGTTGCCTATCACCGGGCAGGCCAGGTTGTCCGCCCCGCGATTGCCGATGGTGACGCCGTGACGAATCGTGAAGTCGTCGCCGGCCACCACGTTTTTATTGATCACCACCGCGTAACCGTGATGAATGGTGAAGCGTCGTCCGATGGTCGCTGCCGCCTGGATTTCATAGCCGAACAGGCATTCGGTTATCAGCCGATACAGCACCAGCACCGGCGCGGCCCACAGATTGTTCAGCACGTTTTTTTTGCGCCAGACGGAGCAGAAATGGGCGACCCGGTAGGCCAGCACCATGCAGCACGGGCGCAGGCTCCCGCTGTTGGCGCGGATATCTTCCAGCATGCTTAACGCCCTCGCAGACCGTCAGCCAGACGTTTGCCGTTACGCAAAGAAAGCAGCGTCAGCAATGTGCGCCAGGTCATCCGTTTGTTGCGGATCTGGTAGAGCGTAAATAGCTGATATTTCTTGCTGGCGCGGTCAAATTTGTCTTTATGCTTGCGATAGAAATGGAAGTAGCCAGAGAATTTCTTTGGCGACGAGGTAATCTGCATTTCGCCATGATTGATGTGCAGGATCTGCGTCGCCTCTTCCACCTTCCACGGCTCGCCGTACTCCACCACCATCCGCAGAAAGATGTCGTAATCCTGCGCGGCTTTTAGTTCGGTATCGAACAGGCTCTCTTTAAAACGCCACGCCCAGGTAAAGACCTGATTACCGATAATGTTGCGCTTGTAGAACAGACGGCGCGAGTAAGGGGATTTCGGATACAGCGGCAGGCTCGCCGGCTGAGAATAGACCTCGCCTTCGCAGACATAATCGTTGGCGTACAAAAAGGCGTGAGTCACCAGTTGGTGCTTATGGGCGAGGAATACGCTCAAACGGTTTGGCGTCCATTCGTCATCATCATCAATACCCGTGATGTAATGCCCTTTCGCCTGCATGATGGCCTGATTACGCACCGCGCAGGCACCAGAGTTAATTTCATTATGGGTATAGCGAACGCGCGGATCGTTTAGCCCCTCAACAAACTGCTGAAGCTGCTCATAAGAGGAGGAACAATCATCGACGATGATCATTTCCCAATGGGGATAATCCTGGCGCAGCACCGATTTAATCGCCCGAATGGCGAGCTGCTGCCGGTTCCAGGTTGGCATATAAATGGAGATCAGCGGATTTTCTGTTTTCATGCTCTTTTCCCAGGAAGTGATGCCGGAGGGGCCAACGTGTAGGCCGGATAAGGCGTTTACGCCGCCATCCGGCAGCGATGCCTGATGACGCAGCGTGTAGGCCGGATAAGGCGTTTACGCCGTCATCCGGCAGCGATGCCTGATGACGCTTTGCTTATCAGGCCTGGTCAATGAGCAGGCCCCTCACGATTTTTTATTTTGTGTCGGACTTGTATTCGTACTCGTAGTACCCGTAATCCTGATACCCGGTGGCGCGACGGAAGATGGAGTTGAGGATTACCCCTTTCACCTGAATGCCATTTTGTTCAAAACGGCTCAGGCTGGTTTCCACTTCTTTCAGGGTGTTAACGGCATAACGGGCGACCATCAACGTCGTGCCTGCATGCCGCCCGACAATCGCGGCGTCGGTGACGGCCAGGATTGGCGGCGTGTCGATCAGCACCAGATCGTAATGGCTGCTCGCCCAGCGAATCAGTTCGCCAAAGCGTTCACTCATCAACAGCTCAGAAGGGTTCGGCGGCACCTGACCGCGCGGTACAAGGTCAAAATTAGGAATGGACGTCGGTTTCGCGCAGGTCGCGATATCCCCTTTCCCGACCAGAATCTCCGAGAGGCCATTCACGTTGTTGGTGCCAAGCAGTTCATGGGTATAGCCTTTACGCATATCGCAGTCGATCAACAGCACGCGCTTGTTGGTCTGGCTGATGACCGCCGCCAGGTTGGCACAGACAAAGGTTTTCCCGATAGACGGACTCACCCCGGTAAGCATCAGCACATTGTTTTGCGCCTGCATCATGGCGAAGTGAAGGCTGGTACGCAGGCTGCGCACGGCTTCGATCGCCAGATCCGTCGGATTACCCACCGCCAGCAACTGGCTCTGCTTGTAACGTTTGACGCCTTTGACGGTTTTGACGCTATCCCGCGCTTTCTGCCATTCCGACAGCGGAATACTGGCGTAAACGCTGATGCCGTTCTCTTCCAGTACCTGCGGGCTCTCGATACCGCGGTTGAGCAGCGAGCGCAACAGCACGCCAACAATGGAGAGCATCAGGCCGAGAATAATGCTACCGAGAATGATCAGCGCTTTCTTCGGCTTTAACACGCCAGGCTGGGCAATGGCCGGGTCAACGATCCGCACGTCACCCACTGTACTGGCTTCGGTGATCTTCAGTTCCTGCTGCTTATTCAACAGTTGCATGTAGACCTGCTGTCCCGACTCCACATCACGCGTCAGGCGCACAATCTCCTGCTGCGTTTTCGGCATCGCCGTCACACGTCCGTTCAGCCTGGCTTTTTCATCCTCCAGCGCCTTACGTTTTTCCAGCAGCGTACGGTACGCCGGGTGCGCTTTGGTGAAAAGTTTCGAGATTTCCGCTTCTTTAAAGGTCAGCTCGTTGAGCTGGGCGTCGATATTGACCATCGAGTCCAGCACGGCTTTTGCTTCCAGCGGCAAATCGACGGAGTCTTTATCCTGACGAAACGCATTGAGTTTATTCTCTGCTACGTCCAGATGCTGACGCACTTCCGGCAACTGTTTTGCGAGGAAGGCCAGGCTTTTTGCCGCCTCGGCAGATTTACGCTCAACGTTCTGTTCCAGATAATTTCGGGTAATGCTGTTGAGAATATCGCGGATCTGATCGCGATCTTCACCGGTAAAGCTCAGGCTGAGCACGCCGGTATCTTTGCCGTTTTCGACGACCGTCAGGTTGTTTTGCAGGTTGTTGATCATCCCCAGCGTGGAGAATTTGGTGACGGTAAATTCCGTGTCCGGGCGAGCATGAATCGCACTGACCACCATCGTGACGCCGTCTTTGCTCAGGGCCTGCCCAACCTGTCCGCGCGCGCTGAAGCCGCCGTCGCTGTTCAGCTCGTAGTCTTTATCACTCAACACCTTGAGGGTGAAGGTCTGTTCGTTCATCCCTTTTGGCAGAGTAAAGGTGGTCACTTTCACTGATTCGTTCTGGCGCCCCATCAGCCGTTCCCAGCCCGCACCAAACAGTGGGAAGGTGTTCTTGCTGACCGAGATATCAAGGTCCAGATCGTCCACCGTTTTGCCTAACACGAGACGAGACTGGATTAGCTGTATTTCCGCCTCTGAGGCAGGCGGTTTGTTGGATAACGCAGAGCCGATATCCTGCACCAGCGAGTTGCCGGTGTTTTGTTCAATCTGCACCAGCGCATCCGCACTGTAGATAGGTGTGGCAAAGAGGGTGTAAATCACCGCGCACAGCGCAAAGACCGCCGTAATGCCCAGCACCCACCAGCGCGCTTCAATGACGGTTCCCACCAGGCGGCCGATATCAATCTCATCGTTGCCCGTTACCGGAGCGGCAGACTGTTTTACTTTTTCTGTCATTATTTTACCTGCTCTGCGTTCAATGCCTGCGCCCACTGGCGGGCAGACCGTTCAAGTAATGAATACACCGCTTCAAACGCCTCGCGGCTTTTGCGATACGGGTCGGGGATTTCGCGCTCATTGTCCCAGTGACCGAAAAGCATGACCTTGCCACGCATCTCAGGCGCCAGTTCGTGCAGAGAGGCGATGTGCCTTTTTTCCATCGCCAGGATCAGGTCGTAGTCACGGCACAGTCGCCCGGTGACCTGACGCGCGCAGTGCCCTTCCAGAGAGAGGTCGTGACTTGCCGCCACGCTCACCGCTGAAGCGTCAGCGCCTTTTCCCACCAGCGCCCCCAGACCGGCGGACTCCACCGTTATTTGTGGGTGATACTGTTTGAGCAGGCGTTCTGCCGTCGGGGAACGGCAGATGTTCCCCACGCAAACCACTAATATTTTGTTAAACATGACGATTACCAGTTATGAATGTCGCTGGCCGTATCCGTCATGTAACGGACACCGCTGATGGTCGGCAGCAACTGATTGATCAGACGGTTCCAGCGTGCAACCGGTGCGGTCGTGACATACACCACGTCATACGGTTGCAGACGGAATTCCGTCGCCATGACCAGAGAGGTCGCATCAGACATATCGAGCTGATAAATGTTGGCAATCTTGCCGCCGGGGCCTTTGCCTTTCAGCGGACGGATCACAAAGATGCCGCTGGCGTTGGAGGTGGTCAGATCGATGCCTTCGGCGTTACCCAATGCTTCGGTCAGCGTCATGCCGCTGAAGTCCATTTTGAGGGTGCTCTGTTTTTTCACTTCACCCATCACGAAGACTTTCAGGTCGTCATTGCGCGGTACATAGAGAATATCGCCGGGATAAAGCAGACGGTTCTGGCTGAGATCGCCGTTTTGCATCAGCGCCTGCAGTGAAATGCGTTGTTCTTTACCTTTGTGCGTCAGCACCACGTTGCGCCAGTCAGCCACTTCTGTCAGGCCACCGGCGGCGTTAATGGCGTCCAGCACGGTCAGCGGCACGTTGGTGATCGCCTGCTGGCCGGATTTATTCACCTGCCCGGAGATGTAGGCTTTTTTGCGAACGGAAAGCGGCGATATTAACGTCCACCTGCGGGTCAGCGATGTACTTCGCTAAGCGCCCGGTAATATCACTGCGGATTTCTGCCAGGGTTTTGCCGACCACGCTGACCTTGCCGATGTACGGGTAAAACATGGTGCCGTCGGGCTGAACCCAGTTACCGGTATCGCTGGAGCTACGGTATTGGCCCGCAGGCGTGGTGAGTTCGGGATGATCCCAGACGGTCACGCTCAGCACATCCCCTGCCCCGACGCGGTACTCATAGCTGGCGAGCTCCTGGTCCAGCGACATATTCGGCTGGGCGACATTCGGGCGCGGACGTAATTGCTCAACCAGTCGCGGTGTCAGTGGATACACATTCACCATCCGGTCGAGATCAAAATCAGCGTCTTGCTGTTTAATCACGTCTTTACCCATCGTAGACATATTGCTGCCCGGAAGTACTGTGCAACCGCTTATCAAGGTTACCGACACCAATAATGGCATCAATTTCATTTTGGATTTCATCATTGATTATTTATCACTTTGGCAGAGTAATTATCCTGTGCAATTTAAATAGCGACTTCGCCGTACACATTTACATTGCAGTTAATTGAAAAGAAATTTAACTGGCATCAGTCCTAAAAAAAATTGAATTCATCCGTAAGCTATTGACAGAATAATGCGTATTCGTCACCAGGCGTTCAGGCACGCTACCGCCCCTGGCTTTTTAGCTACCAACGCACTGATTAGATTATCTTTTTTGTCAGCCTTGTTATTTCACCCTTTGTCATAACAGAGGAATACTTAAGGCATCCTGGATGTCAGTCATTAATGAAAAGGGATCCAACTTAATATATTTACTCTTCCATCATTAACGCTGGAAGAATTGTTACAGCTAACGTTATAGCAGGCAAGGTAACAAGCCTGCTATTCTCTGTTTTTAAGATTAATATTAAGCGCAATTAACGCCAGTTTTTAGGAATTACTTGATGTTGACAATATCTATTTATTTGACTCACCCTGCGATATTTCCTAAATATATTCTGACGCCGTCAATTATTCCCGCCGGAAACTTTATGGGTATTATGAATACCCTCAGCGACGCGAAAACGGGATAAATCCCTTCCCGACATTGCAATTTCCCTCGACTTTATCCATGATCGAAATGTGACAATTGTCATATAACAAAAGGTATTACGTTTACTATGGAATGGATCGCCGATCCGTCAATCTGGGCCGGACTCGTCACGCTGGTGGTGATTGAATTAGTCCTCGGCATTGATAACTTAGTCTTTATTGCCATCCTCGCAGAAAAACTGCCGCCTGCTCAGCGAGACCGTGCGCGTGTCACCGGGCTTATCCTGGCGATGCTGATGCGCCTGCTGTTGCTGGCATCAATCTCATGGCTGGTCACGCTGACCAAACCGCTATTCAGTGTGCACGGGTTGAGCTTCAGCGCCCGCGATTTGATCATGCTGTTTGGTGGCTTCTTCTTGTTGTTTAAAGCCACGATGGAGCTGAACGAACGACTCGAAGGGAAGGACAGCGACAACCCCACCCAGCGTAAAGGGGCGAAATTCTGGGGCGTGGTGGCGCAAATCGTGGTGCTGGACGCCATCTTCTCGCTTGACTCCGTCATCACCGCCGTCGGGATGGTCGATCACCTGGCCGTGATGATGGCGGCCGTGATTATTGCTATCAGCCTGATGCTGTTGGCCAGTAAGTCGCTTACGCGTTTTGTGAACAGCCACCCAACCATTGTCATCCTCTGCCTCAGTTTCCTGCTGATGATCGGTTTCAGCCTGGTGGCAGAAGGTTTCGGCTTTCATATTCCGAAAGGATATCTGTACGCCGCGATTGGCTTCTCGGTGATGATTGAAGCGCTTAACCAGCTGGCTATCTTTAACCGTCGCCGTTTCCTGTCGGCGAATCACACGCTGCGCCAGCGTACGACCGAAGCGGTGATGCGTCTGTTGAGTGGGAAAAAAGAGGACGCGGAGCTGGATGCGGAAACCGCCTCTATGCTGGTCGATCATGACGACAGTCAGATCTTCAACCCGCAGGAGCGCCGGATGATTGAGCGCGTGCTCAACCTCAACCAGCGTACCGTCAGCAGTATTATGACCTCACGCCACGACATCGAGCATATCGATCTCACCGCACCAGAAGAGGAGATCCGTGCGCTGTTGGAGAAAAACCAGCATACGCGCCTGGTGGTGACCGGGGGGCCACGATGAAGAAGATCTGCTGGGCGTGGTGCACGTTATCGATCTGCTTCAGCAGTCGCTACGCGGTGAACCGCTCGATCTGCGGGTGCTGATTCGTCAGCCGCTGGTGTTCCCGGAAACGCTGCCACTGCTGCCAGCGCTGGAGCAGTTTCGTAATGCGCGCACGCATTTCGCCTTTGTTGTGGATGAATTTGGTTCGGTGGAAGGGATTGTGACGCTCAGTGACGTCATGGAAACCATCGCCGGTAATCTGCCCAACGAAGTGGAAGAGATCGACGCCCGCCATGACATTCAGAAAAACCCGGACGGATCATGGACTGCCAACGGCCATATGCCGCTGGAAGACCTGGTGCAATATATCCCGCTGCCGCTCGATGACAAACGGGAATACCACACCATTGCGGGTCTGCTGATGGAGTATCTGCAGCGCATTCCTAAAACGGGCGAAGAGGTTCAGGTGGGGGGATTTCCTGCTCAAAACGTTACAGGTTGAAAGCCACCGCGTGCAGAAGGTGCAAATCATTCCGCTACACAACGGGGATGAAATGGACTACGAGGTATAACGCTAAACGGTGCCGGATGGCGCTATCGCTTATCCGGCCTACAATCCCGTATCCAGGCCGGATAAGTGTCCAGGCCGGATAAGACGCGAAGCGTCGCCATCCGGCACAACACGACCAGCCTAATCAAAGCTTATCGAGCAGCTTCTTCACATCTTTGCCGTCACGGGAGTCTTTATTTCGCTCCGCCCAGTCGTTCAGACGACGCTTCGCTTCATCCTGCATATGCTTACGCAGGAGCTGATCAACCTGCAGAGTATAATTCAGCGCCTGCCAGTTGCCGTAGACCCGCAGCGGAACCGGAGTCGCCTTCAGGAAGTCGATCAGCTTACCCTCGCCCTTCCAGCCGTCCAGCACCCGCACGTTAAACTGCGTGTCACAGGTTTGTCCGACCAGGTCGAGTGTACCCTGCCCGGCCAACGCCAGCATCGCAGATTCGCCTGCCATGTTATCCAGCACCAGTTTACCGTGATCCAGCGTCAGATCCGTCACAAAGCGCGCCAGACGGGTCGCGTTATCGACGTTTTCCACTGACTGCACATCGCCGCCACTGCGTTCCACGGCCTGCTGAATCAACTGCTGGAAGTTCATACCGTCCATCCGCGTGTCACGCATGTCAATATGCGCTTTCCCCTGCCAGCTGTGACGGAACGACTGCGCATCGATGTCTGCCCCGGAAAAGTCTCCCGCCAGCGTCGTCTTGCCGGTCAGAGCAATCGGATAGTTGAACGCCCTGAGGATCGTACCGATTTCGACCTCTTCCAGACGCGGCTGAAACACCACACGGGGGAGATTGTGCACGCGCATCCAGCGTTCCCGGCAGCGAGATTGTCCCGCCGTCAAGTTTGCCCTGTAGTTCCGCGATGGTCAGCACGTCGGACTGATTGGTCATACGGCTGCTGACGTCGGTAAAATTCATCCCGCGCCAGACAACAGTGTTCGCTTTCAGCGCGATATCGGCACTAAAGCCTTTCAGCCCCTGATAGGCCGGTTCATCCACACGGCTTGAAATCACCGGACGTGCCAGCGGTGGCTGACTTCCCCCCTGTTCCGTCACGCCGTTGGTACTGCCAGCATTTTCAGGTGGCGCTAACAGGTTATCGAGATTTAAGCGGGCAAATTGCAGATTGACCGACCACGCCGGTTGTTCCTTCAGTGTCACCTGCACGTTTCCAGTTAACGCACTGTCGTTGGCCGTCACGTTAATCTGGTTGAAGGTGAGCGTTTTTTTCTCTTCCTGCCATTGCGCCTGCAGTTGCCCCTTCCCCTGTATGCCCTGTTTGGGTAAGTCGGCACCCTGCAATTGCCAGCTTAGCTGCTGAATGCTGGCCGCTAAATTATGAGGATAGTCGGAGGCGTCAACGGTTCCGCTAAGGGCAAGGGTAAGGTCGCGCTGATCACGATTAATACGCCCGGAAAATTCGAAAGAACCACGATGCTGTTCGTCCTGCTCCATCTCCAGGCGAATATCGCGAACGGTAACCTGTTCGTCGTTTTCATGTTGAAAGACCAGTACGCTGTCCGCCACGCGCAGACTGGCAATATCAAACGACCAGCCGCGATCTTCGGCGACATCCGGCAAGGTATTGTCTCTCGGAGCCACCGGAGCGTTTTCGCGACGTACCGCTTCCGTTTGCGGCGTCAGTTGAATCACCGCGCCTTTGAGCATCACCTGTTTGACACTGAGCTGATGACTCAGCAACGGCCACAGCGCGACGTCCAGACGCATATTATCCGCGCGAACCAGAGGCTCACTGGCCCCTTGCGCCGTTAACACCATACGCCCGGAGAGGATGCTGAGCTGCGGCCAGACATGCCAGCGCAACGGGCCATCGAGTTGCAGTTGATAACCGCTTCGCGCAGCCACCTGTTGCACCATATAGGCGCGGAAATCGTTCGGATTGACTAACAATACTAACGCGGAGAAGCCGGCCACCAGCACGACCAGCAATATCATCAGCGTCGTCAGAAATCGTCTCATGCTATCCTCAATGGACCAGACTCAGTCTTTATCAATCCGGCTGGCGACAGCGCCCTGCTGATCGCGATATTTCGCATCTTCACGACGGTTGTAAGGTCGAAGCGCAGGCCCCGAAAGCGGTTCGAAGCTCAACGCGCCGATCAGCATCCCAGGACGCAACGCCAGCGGTAATTTACCGGAATTATAGAATTCCAGCACGATACAGCCAGACCAGCCCGGATCGATACGGTGCGCAGTCACGTGAACCATCAGACCAAGGCGCGCCAGTGAAGAGCGTCCGTCCAGCCATCCCACCAGGTCCGCCGGTAAGGTGACCGACTCATAGGTCACCGCCAGCGCCAGTTCGCCCGGATGCAGGTAAAATGCGTCGCCTTCAGCCAGTACAATCTCATCGCTCATTACGCGATCGAGCGCAGCGCTTACTTCTGCCTTTGGCCCGCTGAGATCGATAAAAGCAGCGGTATGTCCACTAAAGGTGCGAAATTTATTGCCCAGACGCACATCCACAGTGGCGCCATTAATACGCTCAACGGGTGGACGCGGGTTGATCGACAAACGGCCTTCATCAAGCCAGGCTTCAATATCTCGGTCACACAGACGCATGGCACTTTCTCCTTTCGTGCATCGGGCGCTTAACGCATTGTGCATTAAGGGCAAACCAGGTTATCACTGAACGGTACACAATTCGCCGGGCTTATTCAAAGAACTGACTGATTTTCGCTTTCAGAATATCAATGGCGATGCGATTTTTCCCACCGCGCGGCACGATAATATCGGCGTACTGTTTAGACGGTTCAATAAATTGCAGAAACATCGGACGCACGGTCTTCTGATACTGCGCCATAACGGAATCCATCGAACGACCGCGTTCGTTAACGTCACGCTTGATACGACGCATCAGGCAAATATCCAGCGGCGTATCGACAAAAATAGAGAAGTTCATCTCTTCGCGCAAACGCGCATCGGTCAGTAACAGAATCCCTTCAAGAATAATGACTTTCTTCGGCTCGACGCGAACCGTCTCTTTCATGCGGGTGTGTTCAACGTAGCTGTAAACCGGCAGCTCAATCGCCGACCCCCCGCTTGAGAGCCTGCAGGTGCTGAAACAGCAGACTGTGATCCATCGCGTTCGGATGGTCGTAGTTGGTTTTGACGCGTTCTTCCATCGACAGATGACTTTGATCTTTGTAATAGCTGTCTTCGGGAATAACGCCGATATGTTCATCACCGACTTGTTCACGCAACTCACGATATAGGGTACTGGCAATAAGACTCTTGCCGGAAGCCGATGCGCCAGCAATACCGATGATGACGCACTGATGGGACTGATCAGTCATAAATTTAGCGACCTGAATAACCTGGTTAGGAAGGGGACGCCGCACGGGCGTCAAACGCGGCAATTATAGGGATTTCAGCCGTGCGATACCAGTCGAGATAGCAGGGAGTGTATTTAGCGCCCCATGATTCCCTGTCGCAAATTTATTTGTACATATTTGGAGCAACCCGCGGAATTACCCCGAATTCGCAGTAATTAATCGCCATATAATGTCAAATTATGAGCAACCGGGATATAAATTGTAAATTGTTTGTACTAGCATAAACAGAGATAACTACGATGCGTCCGGGCGTTCCGCGACGTTCCGGCCACTCGGAAGCAGGGTAATGAGTAAACCATCCCAACATGTTTTAGTTACCTTGCCGCATCCTCTGCTGCGCTTCGTCAGTTTAGGACTGGCGGCGTTTATTTTTACCCTTTTCTCGCTCGAATTATCCCAGTTTGGCGCCCAGCTCGCCCCGCTCTGGTTCCCGACGTCAATTATGATGGTGGCCTTTTACCGCCACGCCGGACGAATGTGGCCGGGAATTGCGCTCGCCTGCTCGTTAGGGAGCATTGGCGCATCGCTGGTCCTGTTCCCGCCTGGCGCGTTGAATTTTACCTACACCGCGATCAACATTATTGAAGCCATCGTCGGCGCCATGCTGCTGCGTAAGCTATTACCCTGGTATAACCCGTTACAGAATCTCAATGACTGGCTACGTCTTGCCTTTGGCAGTGCGGTCATCCCACCTCTGTTGGGTGGTATTCTGGTCTGGATGTTATCGCCGCATGAGACGCCGCTGAAAGCGTTTCTGATTTGGGTGCTGTCAGAATCCATTGGCGCGCTGGCGCTGGTGCCGTTGGGTCTGTTGTTCAAACCGCACTACCTGCTGCGCCACCGCAATCCGCGTTTGTTCCTTGAAACGCTGCTCACGCTGACGGTGACCTTAGTCCTGAGCTGGTTTGCCATGAAGTATGTTCCATGGCCCTTCACATTGGTGATCGTATTGCTGATGTGGAGCGCCGTGCGATTACCGCGGGTGGAAGCCTTCCTTATCTTCCTCGCCACCGTCATGATGGTGTCGCTCATGATGGCTGCCGACCCCACGCTGCTGATCACGCCCAAAGTGCATGTGATGAACAACCTGCCGTGGCTGCCGTTCTTAATGATTCTCCTGCCGGCAAACGTCATGACGATGGTGATGTATGCCTTTCGTGCTGAGCGTAAGCACATTACAGAAAGTGAAGAGCGCTTTCGCAATGCGATGGAATATTCGGCGATCGGCATGGCGCTGGTCGGTACGGAAGGGCAATGGCTACAGGCCAACAAAGCGTTATGCCAGTTTCTGGGCTATCAGCAGGATGAGTTACGCTCGCTGACCTTTCAGCAGCTCACCTGGCCGGAAGATCTGAATAAAGATCTGGAACAGCTCGCCATGCTGGTGGACGGTGACATCAATAGCTATTCGATGGAGAAGCGCTATTACACCCGTGCGGGCGAGGTGGTCTGGGCGCTGCTGGCCGTCTCGCTGGTCCGTCACCCGGACGGCACGCCGCTTTACTTTATTGCCCAGATTGAAGACATCAACGATCTCAAACATACCGAATGGGTCAACAAACGGCTGATGGAACGCATCACCCTGGCTAATGAAGCGGGCGGCATTGGGATCTGGGAGTGGGAACTGCAACCCGACGTTATCAGTTGGGATCAGCGCATGTTCGAACTGTATGAGGTCCCCGTCCATGTTAAACCCACCTGGTCTGTCTGGTACGACTGCGTTATCCCGGAAGACAGAGAGTATGCAGAAAAAGTGGTTCGCGACTCATTAGCCGCCCGCCAGCCTTTTAAGATGGAGTTTCGCATTGCGGTAAAAGACGGCGTCCGCCATATCCGCTCACTGGCGAACCGGGTGTTGAATAAAGACGGTGAGGTCGAGCGGTTGCTGGGCATCAACATGGACATGACAGAAGTGAAGCAGTTGAATGAAGCGCTGTTTCAGGAAAAAGAACGTCTGCACATTACGCTGGATTCCATCGGTGAAGCGGTGGTGTGTATTGATGTTGATATGAAGGTCACTTTTATGAACCCGGTCGCCGAGAAGATGAGCGGCTGGCAGCAAGAGAATGCCATTGGCGTACCGCTGTTGACGGTACTGCGGATCACCTTTGGCGACAACGGCCCGCTGATGGAAAATATCTACAGCGCCGATATGTCCCGTTCCGCCATTGAACAGGATGTGGTTCTCCATTGCCGCAACGGCGGCAGTTACGATATTCACTACAGCATAACTCCGCTCAGCACGCTGGACGGCGGCAATATCGGTTCGGTGCTGGTGATTCAGGATGTCACCGAGTCGCGTAAGATGCTGCGTCAGCTGAGCTACAGCGCCACCCATGATGCCCTCACCCACCTGACCAACCGGGCTAGCTTTGAAAACAAACTGAAGCTGCTGCTGCAAACCGTGCGCACTGCGCATCAGCGCCACGCGCTGGTCTTTATCGATCTTGATCGTTTTAAAGCGGTAAATGACAGCGCCGGTCACGCGGCGGGCGATGCACTGCTGCGGGAACTGGCGCAACTGATGCTCAGCATGTTGCGTTCCAGTGATGTGCTGGCGCGTCTGGGCGGCGATGAGTTTGGTCTGCTGCTGCCGGAGTGCAATATTGAAAGCGCGCGCTTTATCGCCACGCGGATCATTAACGCCGTCAACGATTACCACTTTATGTGGGAAGGCCGCCTGCATCGCATTGGCGCCAGCGCCGGAATCACGCTCATTGACGAGAACAACTGCCAGGCGGTTGAGGTGATGTCGCAGGCAGATATCGCCTGCTATGCCTCTAAAAATGGCGGGCGCGGTCAGGTGACCGTGTATGAACCACAACAAGAACAGGCGCATCACGAGCGCGCGATGATGTCACTGGATGAACAGTGGCGGATGATTAAAGATAACCCTCTGTTAATGGTCGCTCGCGGTGTGGCCTCCCCGCGCATTCCCGAAACGCGCAACTTCTGGCTTCTCTCGCTGCGACTGTGGACCAGCGAAGGGGAAGTCATGGAAGAACAGGCCTTCCGCACAACCTTAGCCGATCCGGCGCTTAACCATGCGCTGGATCGCCGCGTACTCCATGAGTTTTTCCATCATGCCGCCCCGGCGGTTGCCAGCAAAGGACTCAGCGTCGCCCTGCCGCTTTCGGCGGCGGGATTAATCAGCACAACGCTCATTGACGAACTTCTGGCTCAACTGGAGCAGAGCGCTCTGCCGGGACGCCTGCTGCATCTGATTGTGCCTGCGGAAGCGCTGTTACTGCATCCGCAGGAGAGCACTGCCGCCATGCAGATACTACGTCAGGCAGAGTGTCGCATCATTTTGAGCCAGATTGGCCGCGATCTGCAGATCTTTAATCTGATGACGAAAGGTATTGCGGATTACCTGCTGCTCGAGAGTGAACTGAACGCCAGCATTCACGGCAACATGATGGATGAAATGCTGGTGTCGATTATTCAGGGGCACGCCCAGCGTCTGGGGATGAAAACCCTTGCGGGACCCGTGCAAACGCCGATCGTTATGGATACGCTGTCAGGAATTGGTATCGACCAGATTTATGGCGATATCATCGCCGAAGCGCAACCGCTGGATCTGCTACTCAACACCAGCTATTTCGCGATCAACTGACGGCTGCCAACCTTCGGTATACCAGATGTGCAGTAACGCGTAGGAGCGCCAGGGTTTCCAGCGCTCCGCATAGCGACGGATCTGCGCGGAAGTCATCCCAGGGAAACGTTGTTTAATCAGATAGTCGTCAGGCAAAAACACATCCTTTGCCTGCCAGCCGCGCAGGGCGAAATAGTTTGCCGTCCAGCGACCAATCCCAGGAAATCCCTGTAGCGTTTTAATTGCCTGTTCAATATCTTCCGGCGGCTGACCGATCAGCGTCCCATTCTGCGCGGCTTGCGCCAGATGGATTAGCGCGTTGGCGCGCATCAGCGGCATACCCAACGCTTTCAGTTCCAGCGGATCGGCGGCAACAAGCTGTTCAGGGGTCGGAAAACACACATACTCTGGCGCGTCCGCTAACGTGTCGCCATACACTCGCACAACCTTCGACGTCAGCTTTGCCGCCATCGCGACGCTCACCAGTTGGCCCAGAATCGCACGAACGCCCTGCTCAAAGGCGTCCACCGAGCCTGGCAGCCGCAGCCCTGGACGCGCCGCCCCCCAGTTCACCTAAAGCCTGGCTGATCTGCTGCGGTTTACAGCGCAGATCGAACAGTCGCTCCATTTTCTCAAGGCAGATATCCGCAACCGGCAACAGCCCGTCACTCAGCGTTACCTGAAGCGTATTCGTCACCGTGTCAGGAACGACGGCGATGATTCCCTTGTGTTGCCCTATCGCCAGGCTCCGCGTGTAACGTAATGCCTCTACGGTTTCCACGCCGCTGACGGCACGTGCGGCAAGAAAACCTAACATCCATGACCAGTCATATGGCGGTTGCCAGCTCAGGGTAAACATCCTCAACTCCTTTTTCTGCAAACCTTCAGCATAAACGCTATTCAGACGTTGTGCTTTGCTTTCATATTCCAGTTGTCGCGACGGCGACATTTCGCTAAAGTCACGCCCCTTCTTCACTGGCATGGGGATTTTTAAGGTGTTTATTGGATTTGATTACGGTACCGCTAACTGCTCTGTCGCCATCATGCGTGACGGCAAGCCGCAACTGCTGAAAATGGAAAATGGCAGTACGCTGCTGCCTTCCATGCTTTGCGCGCCGACGCGTGAATCGGTGAGCGAATGGCTCTACCGCCATCATGGTGTTCCGACCCCAGACGATGAAACGCAGGCGCTGCTGCGTCGGGCCATTCGCTTCAACCGCGACGAGGACATTGACGTTCATGCCAGCAGCGTACAGTTTGGGCTGTCATCGCTTGGGCACTATATTGACGACCCGGAAGAGGTGTATTTCGTTAAATCGCCGAAGTCTTTTCTGGGTGCCAACGGGCTGAAGCCTCAGCAAGTCGCGCTGTTTGAAGATTTAGTCTGCGCAATGATGTTGCACATTCGCCAACAGGCACAAAACCAACTGCCGGAAGCCATTACCCAGGCGGTGATTGGACGCCCCATTAACTTCCAGGGATTAGGTGGCGATGAAGCAAACCGTCAGGCGCAGGGCATTCTTGAACGTGCGGCAAAACGCGCCGGCTTTGAGGATGTCGTCTTCCAGTTTGAGCCGGTGGCGGCGGGACTGGATTTCGAAGCGACATTGCAGGAAGAGAAACGGGTCCTGGTGGTGGATATCGGTGGGGGGGACGACCGACTGTTCGTTACTGCTGATGGGGCCAAAGTGGCATCACCGCGCCGATCGCGAGTCCAGCCTGTTGGGACACAGCGGCTGTCGCGTTGGCGGGAACGATCTGGATATCGCACTGGCCTTTAAAAACCTGATGCCACAGCTTGGGATGGGAGGAGACACCGAGAAAGGAATCGCCCTCCCGGTGTTGCCATGGTGGAACGCGGTGGCGATCAACGACGTTCCGGCGCAAAGCGATTTCTACAGCAGCGCCACGGGCCGTCTGCTGAACGACCTGGTACGCGATGCCCGCGAACCGGAACAGGTGGCGCTGCTGCTGAAAGTCTGGCGTCAGCGTCTCGGCTATCGACTGGTCCGCAGCGCCGAAGAGAGCAAAATCGCCCTGTCAGCACAGCCTGAGGTTAACGCAACGCTTTCGTTTATCCGCGACGATCTGGGCACCCTCATCACGCAACAAGGGCTGGAGAACGCGCTGGATCAGCCGCTTGCACGGATTCTGGAGCAGGTGCAACTGGCGCTGGATAACGCCCAGGAGAAACCGGACGTCATCTATCTGACCGGCGGTAGCGCCCGCTCGCCGCTTATCAAAAAAGCGCTGACCGCCAAACTGCCGGGTATTCCCATTGCGGGTGGCGATGACTTCGGTTCCGTTACCGCAGGACTGGCACGCTGGGCTGAGGTGGTATTCCGCTAAACGCCTCGCAAGCTGAACGCAGATGGATTGACATTAAGGTTCATGTGGCTTAGTTTCAGGAGTGAGGGTTAGGGAGAGTTTCCCCTCCCCCTGGTGTCTTAGTAAGCCGGTAAGCTAATCACTAAGAGTATCACCAGTATGATGACTACCTTCATCATAACCCTTTCCTTATTTTGGCCCCTTCCTCGGGAGGGGCTTTCCCGTTTCAGCGTCCTGCTGAAATCCGTGGCTTACCTCCTTTTTGCCGTGCCGCCACTGTAGCGCACAATTTCTCATGCGCCTTTTTCGGCGATGATTGTTGCGTAACGCCTCGCAAAGCACGCCGCCATTCGGATGAATCCGTACAGGGTTTCATAATTCCTCCATTTTTCTCCCTTGATGGCTGGCTAAACTAGTATCATTCCGCGAAACGTTTCAGGATGAGAAACTCATAACGATGAAAGGCAGTCATAAATCCCGCTGGGTAATCACCATCGTGGTGGTCATCGCCGCCATCGCCGCATACGGGTTCTGGCAGTACCGGAGCGAACCGCAAAACACCGCACCCGGCGCAACCGGACAAGCGAAACCAGCGGCTGGCGCAGGTCGTCGTGGTATGCGCTCCGGCCCCCCTCGCGCCCGTGCAGGCCGCGACGGCCACCGAACAGACCGTTCCGCGCTATCTCACCGGACTGGGGACGATTACCGCAGCCAACACCGTCACCGTACGTAGCCGCGTGGACGGGCAACTGCTGGCGCTTCATTTCCAGGAGGGTCAACAGGTTAAAGCCGGTGACCTGCTGGCGGAGATCGATCCCAGCCAGTTTAAAGTGGCACTGGCACAGGCGCAGGGTGTCCTGGCAAAAGACAAAGCCACCCTCGCCAACGCGCGTCGTGATTTAGCGCGTTACCAGCAACTGGTTAAAACAAATCTGGTCTCGCGTCAGGAGCTGGATGCCCAGCAGGCGCTGGTAAGCGAATCCGAAGGCACGATTAAGGCCGATGAAGCCAGCGTCGCCAGCGCGCAGCTGCAACTCGACTGGAGCCGCATCACCGCACCGGTTGATGGTCGGGTTGGTCTGAAACAGGTAGATGTCGGCAATCAGATTTCCAGTGGTGATACCAACGGTATTGTGGTGATCACCCAGACACACCCCATCGACCTGATTTTCACCCTGCCGGAAAGCGATATTGCCACCGTCGCGCAGGCACAAAAAAGCGGACAGCCGCTGGTGGTTGAAGCCTGGGATCGAACCAATTCGAAAAAGCTCAGCACGGGCGTACTGCTGAGTCTGGATAACCAGATCGATGCCACCACCGGGACCATCAAAGTGAAAGCACGTTTTGAGAATCAGGATGATGCACTGTTCCCGAACCAGTTTGTAAATGCCCGAATGCTGGTCGACACCGAACAAAACGCCGTAGTGATCCCCACTGCCGCCCTGCAAATGGGCAACGAGGGGCACTTTGTCTGGGTGCTGAACGATGAGAACAAAGTCAGTAAGCATCTGGTCAAAACAGGGATTCAGGACAGCCAGAAGGTGGTGATCAGCGCCGGGATCTCGGCGGGTGACCGCGTCGTCACCGACGGGATTGACCGCCTGACGGAAGGGGCGAAAGTGGAAGTGGTGGAAGCGCAAGCCCCCACCACAACCGATACAAAAGCCACCCGCCGTGAATACGGTAATAAAGGAGCGCGCTCCTGATGCAGGTGTTACCTCCGAGCAGCACAGGCGGCCCGTCGCGCCTGTTTATTATGCGGCCCGTCGCCACCACGCTGCTGATGGTGGCGATTCTCCTCGCGGGGATCATCGGCTATCGTTTTCTCCCCGTTTCCGCGCTACCGGAAGTGGATTACCCGACGATTCAGGTGGTGACGCTGTATCCTGGCGCCAGCCCGGATGTCATGACCTCAGCCGTCACCGCGCCGCTGGAGCGGCAGTTCGGCCAGATGTCCGGTCTGAAACAGATGTCATCGCAAAGTTCAGGCGGCGCTTCCGTCGTGACGCTGCAGTTTCAGCTCACCTTGCCACTGGATGTTGCCGAACAGGAAGTCCAGGCCGCGATAAACGCCGCCACTAACCTGCTACCGGGCGACCTGCCAAACCCGCCAGTCTACAGCAAGGTCAACCCTGCCGATCCGCCGATCATGACGTTGGCGGTGACCTCTACCGCCATGCCGATGACCCAGGTGGAAGATATGGTCGAAACCCGCGTCGCCCAGAAGATCTCCCAGGTCTCCGGCGTGGGTTTAGTGACGCTCTCCGGCGGTCAGCGCCCGGCGGTCCGCGTGAAGCTCAATGCACAGGCGATTGCCGCGCTGGGCCTGACCAGCGAAACCGTCCGCACAGCAATTACTGGCGCGAACGTCAACTCCGCCAAAGGCAGTCTTGATGGCCCCAGCAGGGCGGTTACGCTCTCGGCAAACGATCAAATGCAGTCTGCCGACGAATATCGCCAGCTTATTATCGCCTACCAAAACGGTGCGCCGGTTCGTCTTGGCGATGTCGCCATTGTTGAACAAGGCGCGGAAAATAGCTGGCTGGGCGCATGGGCAAACAAAGAGCAGGCCATTGTGATGAACGTCCAGCGCCAGCCGGGCGCGAACATCATCTCAACGGCAGACAGCATTCACCAGATGTTGCCGCAGCTAAAAGAGAGCCTGCCGAAGTCGGTAAACGTCACGGTGCTTTCTGACCGCACAACCAATATTCGCGCCTCGGTCAACGACACGCAGTTTGAGCTCATGCTGGCCATCGCGCTGGTCGTGATGATCATCTATCTGTTCCTGCGCAATATTCCCGCCACCATTATTCCTGGCGTCGCCGTCCCGCTTTCGCTGATAGGGACGTTTGCGGTGATGGTATTTCTCGATTTCTCCATCAATAACCTGACGCTCATGGCGCTGACCATTGCGACCGGCTTTGTGGTCGATGATGCGATTGTGGTTATCGAAAATATTTCGCGCTACATCGAGAAGGGAGAGAAACCGCTGGCCGCCGCGCTCAAAGGCGCTGGAGAAATCGGTTTTACGATTATTTCTCTCACCTTCTCGCTGATTGCGGTGCTGATCCCACTGCTGTTTATGGGGGGATATCGTCGGGCGCCTGTTCCGCGAATTTGCCGTCACGCTGGCGGTGGCGATTTTAATCTCCGCTGTGGTGTCGTTGACCCTGACGCCGATGATGTGCGCCAGGATGCTGAGCCAGGAATCATTGCGCAAACAGAATCGTTTTTCCCGCGCCTCGGAGAAAATGTTTGAGCGCATCATTGCCGGCTACGGCCACTGGCTGGCAAAAGTGCTTAATCACCCGTGGCTGACGCTGAGCGTGGCGCTCGGCACTCTGCTATTAAGCATCATGCTGTGGGTGTTTATTCCGAAGGGCTTCTTCCCGATCCAGGATAACGGCATCATCCAGGGCACGCTACAGGCGCCGCAATCCAGCTCCTTTGCCAGTATGGCCCAGCGTCAGCGGCAGGTGTCGGATATGATTTTGCAGGATCCGGCGGTTGAAAGTCTGACTTCCTTTGTCGGCGTTGATGGCACAAATCCGTCGCTGAACAGCGCACGCCTGCAAATTAACCTCAAACCGCTGGATGACCGTGATGACCGGGTTCAAAAAAGTGATCGCCCGTTTACAGGATGCAGTGGCGAAAGTACCGGGCGTTGACCTCTATCTGCAACCGACCCAGGATCTGACTATCGATACCCAGGTGAGTCGCACACAGTATCAGTTCACGCTACAGGCCACGTCGCTGGACGCGCTCAGTACCTGGGTGCCGCAACTGATGGAAAAATTGCAGGCGTTGCCACAGCTTTCTGACGTCAGCAGCGACTGGCAGGACAAGGGATTAGTGGCCTATGTCAATGTCGATCGCGACAGCGCCAGCCGTCTGGGGATCAGTATGGCGGATGTCGATAACGCGCTGTATAACGCCTTCGGTCAGCGGTTGATTTCCACCATCTACACCCAGGCGAACCAGTATCGGGTGGTGCTGGAACACAATACCGAAACTACGCCTGGACTGGCGGCGCTGGATGCAATCCGTCTGACCAGCAGCGACGGCGGCATCGTGCCGCTCAGTGCGATTGCTAAGGTTGAACAACGCTTTGCGCCGCTCTCGATCAACCATCTGGATCAGTTCCCGGTGACCACCATTTCGTTTAACGTGCCGGACGGCTATTCGCTGGGCGATGCGGTGCAGGCAATACTGGACGCGGAAAAAACGCTGAATCTGCCAGTGGATATCACCACACAGTTCCAGGGCAGCACCCTCGCCTTCCAGGCCGCGTTGGGCAGTACCATCTGGCTGATTGTGGCGGCGGTAGTAGCGATGTACATCGTGCTTGGCGTGCTGTACGAAAGTTTTATCCATCCCATCACCATTCTCTCCACCTTACCCACCGCAGGCGTCGGGGCGCTGCTGGCCCTGATGATTGCCGGTAGCGAGCTGGATGTTATCGCCATTATCGGCATTATTTTGCTGATCGGGATCGTGAAGAAGAACGCCATCATGATGATCGACTTCGCCCTTGCTGCGGAACGCGAACAGGGCATGGCGCCGCGCGAGGCGATTTTCCAGGCCTGTCTGCTGCGTTTTCGTCCGATTTTGATGACCACGCTGGCGGCGCTGTTGGGCGCGCTACCGCTAATGCTGAGCACCGGCGTCGGCGCGGAGTTGCGTCGTCCGCTGGGGATTGGCATGGTCGGCGGTCTGCTGGTCAGTCAGGTGCTGACTCTGTTCACCACGCCGGTGATTTACCTGCTGTTTGACCGCCTGTCGCTGTATATGAAAAAACGCTTCTCTCAGCAGGAAGAGGAGGCGTAAATGAAGTTTTTCGCCCTCTTCATTTACCGTCCGGTGGCGACGATTCTCATCTCTCTCGCCATTACCCTCTGCGGTGTGCTGGGATTTCGACTGTTACCCGTCGCCCCGTTACCGCAGGTGGATTTCCCGGTGATTATGGTCAGCGCCTCGCTGCCCGGCGCTTCGCCGGAAACCATGGCTTCATCGGTGGCGACACCGCTCGAACGCTCGCTGGGACGGATTGCCGGAGTCAGTGAAATGACCTCCAGCAGTTCTCTCGGCAGTACGCGCATCATTTTACAGTTCAATTTCGACCGCGATATCAATGGCGCGGCGCGGGATGTGCAGGCCGCAATTAATGCCGCGCAGAGCCTGTTGCCCAGCGGAATGCCGAGCCGACCGACCTATCGCAAAGCCAATCCGTCCGATGCGCCGATCATGATTCTGACGCTGACCTCGGAGACATATTCGCAGGGCGAGCTCTACGACTTTGCCTCAACCCAACTGGCGCAGACTATCGCGCAAATAGACGGTGTCGGCGACGTCGACGTGGGCGGCAGTTCGTTGCCTGCCGTGCGCGTCGGGTTGAATCCACAGGCGCTGTTTAATCAGGGCGTTTCGCTGGATGATGTCCGTACTGCCATCAGCAACGCCAACGTGCGCAAACCGCAAGGGGCGCTGGAAGATAACACGCATCGCTGGCAGATTCAGACTAACGACGAACTCAAAACGGCGGCAGAGTATCAGCCACTGGTGATTCACTATAACAATGGCGGCGCCGTACGTCTGGGTGATGTCGCGACGGTAACCGACTCGGTACAGGATGTCCGCAACGCCGGGATGACCAATGCTAAACCGGCCATTTTGCTGATGATTCGCAAACTGCCGGAAGCCAATATTATCCAGACCGTCGACAGCATTCGTGCGAAGCTGCCGGAGTTACAGTCCACGATCCCGGCTTCGATTGATATGCAAATCGCCCAGGATCGCTCGCCGACCATCCGCGCTTCGCTGGAAGAGGTCGAGCAGACGCTGATTATCTCAGTGGCGCTGGTCATTCTGGTGGTCTTTTTATTCCTGCGCTCCGGTCGCGCCACGCTGATCCCCGCGGTCGCAGTACCGGTTTCATTGATTGGCACTTTTGCCGCCATGTACTTGTGCGGTTTCAGCCTTAACAACCTGTCGCTGATGGCGTTGACCATCGCCACCGGCTTTGTAGTGGATGACGCCATCGTGGTGCTGGAAAATATCTCGCGCCATCTGGAAGCGGGAATGAAACCCTTACAGGCTGCACTACAAGGGACCCGTGAAGTCGGCTTCACCGTGCTGTCAATGAGCCTTTCACTGGTCGCGGTGTTCCTGCCGCTGCTGTTGATGGGCGGGTTGCCGGGGCGCTTACTGCGTGAATTTGCCGTCACGCTGTCGGTCGCCATCGGCATCTCTTTGCTGGTGTCGCTCACCCTCACCCCAATGATGTGCGGCTGGATGCTGAAATCGAGCCAGCCGCGAGAACAAAAACGGCTGCGCGGATTTGGCCGCATGCTGGTCGCGCTGCAACAGGGCTACGGTAAGTCGCTGAAATGGGTGCTCAACCATACGCGACTGGTCGGCGTGGTGCTGCTTGGCACGATTGCGCTGAATATCTGGCTCTATATTTCTATCCCAAAAACCTTCTTCCCGGAGCAGGACACGGGCGTACTGATGGGTGGGATTCAGGCCGATCAGAGTATTTCTTTCCAGGCGATGCGCGGCAAGCTGCAGGATTTTATGAAGATCATTCGCGACGACCCGGCGGTGGATAACGTGACCGGTTTTACCGGCGGCTCGCGGGTCAACAGCGGGATGATGTTTATCACCCTAAAGTCTCGTGGCGAGCGGCAGGCAACGGCGCAACAGGTGATCGACCGTCTGCGGGTCAAACTGGCGAAAGAGCCTGGGGCCAATCTTTTCCTGATGGCGGTGCAGGATATTCGCGTCGGCGGACGCCAGTCTAATGCCAGCTACCAGTACACCTTGTTATCAGACGATCTGGCGGCGCTGCGCGAATGGGAACCGAAGATTCGTAAAGCCTTAGCCGCCCTGCCCCAACTGGCGGACGTCAACTCCGACCAACAGGACAACGGCGCTGAGATGAACCTGGTGTACGATCGGGAAACCATGTCGCGGCTGGGTATTGACGTGCAGGCGGCAAACAGCCTGTTAAACAACGCCTTTGGTCAGCGGCAGATCTCCACCATCTATCAGCCGATGAACCAGTACAAAGTGGTGATGGAGGTTGATCCGCGCTATACCCAGGACATCAGCGCGCTGGAGAAAATGTTTGTCATTAATAGCGACGGCAAGGCGATTCCACTCTCGTATTTCGCCAAATGGCAGCCAGCGAATGCGCCGCTGTCGGTCAATCATCAGGGGCTGTCAGCCGCATCAACCGTCTCCTTTAACCTGCCAACCGGTTCTTCGCTGTCAGAAGCGAGCGAGGCCATTAACCGGGCGATGACCCAGCTTGGCGTGCCATCCACGGTGCGCGGCAGTTTTGCCGGTACCGCGCAGGTTTTTCAGGAAACCATGAACTCCCAGGTTATCCTGATTATCGCGGCGATCGCCACGGTCTATATCGTGCTCGGTATGCTGTATGAGAGTTACGTTCACCCGCTGACCATCCTTTCCACACTTCCCTCAGCGGGCGTCGGCGCGTTACTGGCGCTGGAAATTTTCGATGCCCCGTTCAGCCTCATCGCCCTGATAGGGATTATGCTATTGATTGGCATCGTGAAGAAAAACGCCATCATGATGGTCGATTTTGCACTCGACGCGCAGAGGCAGGGTAACCTCACACCTGAAGAGGCTATTTTCCAGGCCTGCCTGCTGCGTTTTCGCCCAATCATGATGACCACGCTGGCGGCGCTGTTTGGCGCGCTGCCGCTGGTACTCTCCGGCGGAGATGGCTCTGAACTGCGCCAGCCGCTGGGGATTACTATCGTCGGTGGTCTGGTGATGAGCCAGTTGTTAACGCTCTACACGACGCCGGTGGTTTATCTCTTTTTCGACCGTCTGCGGCTACGTTTTTCGCGTAAATCGATAACTGAAACATGACAGAACTTCCCAACAGCACCCGCTGGCAACTGTGGATTGTGGCATTTGGCTTTTTTTATGCAGTCGCTGGATACCACTATCGTCAACACCGCGCTGCCCTCAATGGCGAAAAGCCTCGGGGAAAGCCCGCTACATATGCACATGGTCATCGTCTCTTACGTGTTGACCGTGGCGGTGATGCTGCCAGCCAGCGGCTGGCTGGCAGATAAGGTCGGCGTGCGAAATATCTTCTTCAGCGCTATTGTGCTGTTTACCCTGGGCTCACTGTTTTGCGCCTGGTCGGGTACGCTGAACGAACTGGTGATGGCACGCGTTCTGCAAGGCGTCGGCGGCGCCATGATGGTTCCCGTTGGCCGTCTGACGGTGATGAAGATCGTTCCGCGCGAACAGTACATGGCAGCAATGACCTTTGTGACCTTGCCCGGTCAGGTCGGTCCGCTGCTCGGCCCGGCTCTGGGCGGGATCCTGGTGGAATACGCCTCCTGGCACTGGATTTTCCTGATTAATCTGCCGGTCGGCATTGTCGGTGCTATCGCCACGCTGCTGCTGATGCCCAACTACACCCTGCAAACCCGCCGCTTCGATCTCTCAGGTTTTCTGCTATTAGCGGCGGGCATGGCAGTACTGACCATCGCGCTGGACGGCAGTAAAGGCATGGGGATTTCACCGCTTACCCTCGGTGGGCTGGTCGTCTGCGGCATCGCCGCCATTCTGCTCTATCTGAAACACGCGAAAGATAATCCGCGCGCGCTGTTTAGCCTCAACCTGTTTCACACCCCCACCTTCTCTCTGGGGTTGCTCGGCAGCTTTGCCGGACGCGTAGGCAGCGGCATGTTGCCTTTCATGACGCCGGTCTTTTTTGCAGATTGGGCTGGGTTTCTCTCCGTTTCACGCCGGGTTGATGATGATCCCGATGGTGCTGGGCAGCATGGGCATGAAGCGCATTGTCGTACAGGTGGTTAACCGCTTTGGCTACCGTCGGGTGCTGGTCGTCACGACGCTTGGCCTATCGATGGTGACCCTGCTGTTTATGTCCAGCGCGTTGCTTGGCTGGTATTACGTGCTGCCGCTGGTGCTGTTTGTTCAGGGGATGGTTAACTCGACACGTTTTTCCTCCATGAATACCCTGACCCTGAAAGATCTGCCGGATGAGTTTGCCAGCAGCGGCAACAGCCTGCTGTCGATGATCATGCAGCTCTCGATGAGTATTGGTGTGACCGTTGCCGGGTTGTTGTTAGGCATGTTCGGGCAGCAGCATATTACGGTCGATAGTGGAACGTCGCATAGTGTCTTTATGTACACCTGGCTGTGTATGGCCGTTATTATCGCGCTGCCCGCCCTGATCTTTGCCCGCGTCCCAAACGATACCCATAAAAATGTCGTCATTGCGCGACGCAAAAGGAGAACCTGATGAAGCTCTGGCGACCGGGGATTACCGGCAAACTGTTTCTGGCGATTTTCGCCACCTGCATCGTGCTGCTGATCAGCATGCATTGGGCGGTGCGCGTCAGCTTCGAGAGAGGGTTCATTGATTACATCAAAAACGGCAACGAACAACGCCTGACCCTGCTCAGTGACGCGTTAGGCGAACAGTACCAGCAGCACGGTAACTGGCGCTTTCTGCGCAATAATGACCGCTTTGTTTTCCAGATCCTCCGTTCATTTGAACATGATAAAGACGACGACAAAGCTGGCCCCGGTATGCCTCCCCACGGCTGGCGCACGCAGTTCTGGGTGGTAGACCAGGATGCCCATGTGATGGTCGGCCCCCCGCGGTCCGATTCCCAAAGATGGCACGCGGCGGCCTATTCTGGTGAACGGCGTGGAAGTTGGTGCTGTGATCGCCTCCCCCCGTCGAACGTCTGACGCGCAACACCGACATTAATTTTGATAAGCAACAACGCCGCACCAGTTGGCTGATTGTCGCACTGGCTACGCTGCTGGCGGCACTGGCAACCTTCCTGCTGGCGCGTGGGCTGCTGGCGCCGGTTAAGCGTCTGGTTGAAGGCACGCATAAGCTGGCAGCGGGTGATTTCACCACCCGCGTCACCGCCACCAGCGCCGATGAGCTGGGCAAGCTGGCGCAGGATTTCAACCAGCTCGCCAGTACGCTGGAAAAGAATCAGCAGATGCGTCGAGATTTTATGGCCGATATCTCGCATGAGCTGCGCACACCGCTGGCCGTCCTGCGCGGTGAGCTGGAAGCGATTCAGGATGGGGTGCGGAAATTCACGCCGGAATCGGTAGCCTCACTGCAGGCCGAAGTGGGTACACTGACCAAACTGGTGGACGACCTGCATCAACTTTCAATGTCTGACGAGGGCGCACTGGCCTATCAAAAAACCTCCGTCGATTTAATCCCGCTTCTGGAAGTGGCGGGCGGCGCATTCCGCGAGCGTTTTGCCAGTCGCGGTCTGACAGTCACGTTTTCCCTGCCCGATAGCGTGATTGTCTTCGGCGACCGCGATCGCCTGATGCAGCTATTCAACAATCTGCTGGAAAATAGCCTTCGTTACACCGACAGCGGCGGCGGCTTGCGTATCAGCGCAGAGCAGCGCGACAAGCGCGTGCTGATCACCTTCGCCGACTCCGCGCCGGGAGTCAGTGACGATCAGTTGCCAAAACTGTTCGAGCGATTCTACCGAACCGAAGGTTCGCGCAACCGCGCCAGCGGAGGTTCCGGTTTGGGGCTGGCGATTTGCGTCAACATCGTCGACGCCCATAATGGCCGCATCCACGCGGCCCATTCGCCTTTTGGCGGGGTAAGCATTACAGTAGAATTACCGCTGGAACGCGATTTACAGAGAGACGTATGACTGAGTTACCCATTGATGAAAACACACCACGTATCCTGATTGTGGAAGATGAACCCAAGCTGGGACAGTTACTTATCGACTATCTGCGCGCCGCGAGCTATGCCCCGACACTGATTAGCCACGGCGATCAGGTCCTGCCGTATGTGCGCCAGACGCCGCCGGATTTAATCCTGCTGGATCTGATGCTGCCGGGGACCGACGGGCTGACGCTGTGCCGCGAAATCCGTCGCTTCTCCGAGGTGCCAATCGTGATGGTCACCGCCAAAATTGAGGAAATAGACCGCCTGCTGGGGCTGGAAATCGGTGCGGATGACTACATCTGCAAGCCTTACAGCCCGCGCGAAGTGGTCGCCCGCGTGAAGACCATTTTGCGTCGCTGCAGGCCACAGCGTGAACTGCAGCAACTGGATGCCGAAAGTCCGCTTGTTGTAGACGAAAGCCGTTTCCAGGCCTCCTGGCGCGGTAAAATGCTTGACCTGACGCCCGCGGAATTTCGCCTGTTGAAAACCCTGTCTCACGAGCCGGGAAAGGTGTTTTCCCGCGAGCAATTACTGAATCATCTCTACGATGATTATCGCGTGGTCACCGACCGCACCATCGATAGCCATATCAAAAACCTGCGTCGCAAGCTGGAAGCGCTTGACGAAGAGCAGTCGTTTATCCGTGCGGTGTACGGCGTCGGGTATCGTTGGGAAGCGGATGCCTGCCGGATTGTCTGACGCAATAACGCCGCCCGTAGCCCGGCAACGCCGCGCTTATCGGGACGGCGTTACCCTTTACCTCCCTGCCCCGCAGCGCTACAATGCCCACCCTTAACGTGAGGACTCTCCTCTACCCGCTTCATCAGGTGAAGTGGATCTGACCTGTCATCAGAACGAGAAAATAATGTTTAAACCGGAACTCCTTTCCCCGGCGGGAACGCTGAAAAACATGCGTTACGCTTTCGCCTATGGCGCCGATGCCGTCTATGCGGGCCAGCCGCGTTACTCCCTGCGCGTACGCAATAACGAATTCAACCACGAGAATCTGCAGCGCGGCATTAATGAAGCCCACGAGTTGGGGAAAAAATTCTATGTGGTGGTCAACATCGCGCCGCATAACGCCAAGCTGAAAACCTTTATCCGCGATTTGAAGCCGGTGGTGGAAATGGGTCCGGATGCCCTGATCATGTCCGATCCGGGTCTTATCATGCTGGTGCGCGAGAATTTCCCGGAAATGCCGATTCACCTCTCGGTACAGGCCAATGCCGTTAACTGGGCGACTGTAAAATTCTGGCATTCAATGGGGCTGACCCGCGTGATTCTCTCTCGCGAACTGTCGCTGGAAGAGATTGAAGAGATCCGCCAGCAGGTGCCAGAGATGGAGATTGAAATCTTCGTTCATGGCGCGCTGTGTATGGCCTACTCTGGCCGCTGCCTGCTCTCGGGCTATATCAATAAACGCGATCCGAATCAGGGCACCTGCACTAACGCCTGCCGTTGGGAATATAATGTTCAGGAAGGCAAAGAAGATGTGGTCGGTAATATCGTCCACAAATACGAGCCGATCCCGGTACAAAACGTGGAGCCGACGCTGGGTATCGGCGCGCCCACCGATAAAGTGTTTATGATTGAAGAGGCCCAGCGTCCGGGCGAATACATGACCGCGTTCGAAGACGAGCACGGCACCTATATCATGAACTCTAAAGACCTGCGCGCCATCGCTCACGTTGAACGTCTGACTCAGATGGGCGTGCACTCGCTGAAAATCGAAGGCCGTACCAAGTCCTTCTACTACTGCGCGCGTACCGCGCAGGTTTATCGCAAAGCGATTGACGATGCCGCTGCCGGCAAACCGTTTGATCCGCAACTACTGGAAACACTGGAAGGACTGGCGCACCGCGGTTATACCGAAGGTTTCCTGCGTCGCCACACCCATGACGATTATCAGAATTACGAATACGGCTATTCCGTTTCCGAGCGTCAGCAGTTCGTGGGGGAATTTACCGGTGAGCGCAAAGGCGACCTCGCAGCCGTGGCGGTGAAAAACAAATTCTCCGTCGGTGACAGCCTGGAACTGATGACCCCGCAGGGCAATGTCAACTTTACGTTAGCGCAGATGGAAAACGCCAAAGGCGAACCAATGCCGGTGGCGCCAGGCGACGGGTATACCCTATGGATCCCTGTGCCGCAGGATCTGATGCTGGATTATGCACTGTTAATGCGCAATTTTTCCGGCGAATCGACGCGTAATCCGCATGCTAAATAGTTAATCAGGGTTATTTTTTCAGTCCAGGAGGAATCTTAGAAACCGATCACATACCGCTTCGTTCTTTAAGGGTATTATCCGTTTCGCTGAAAAACATAACCCATAAATGCTAGCTGTACCAGGAACCACCTCCTTAGCCTGCGTAATCTCCCTTACGCAGGCTTATTTTTTTGCGGCCTAAATCGCGGTACTGATGCGCAGGCTGCACTCACTCACCCTGGTCACCTGGTTTTCTATGCTCCCAGGGATTCGTTCATTTGCCGCCTTTCCGTATCGCGATTTAGTTTACAAAAATAGTCTATTGCGTGCGTATTTTAAGCCTGTTCTGACCTCCCCTTTTCGTTTCTGCTATACACTTTCTTCATAGATTCCAAAAACAAACAGGCAAAAAAGGAATGGCTAATTTTCCCGCCAGCGTATTGATTCTGAATGGTAAAAGTGCTGATACCCCCGTACTACGAGAAGCCATTGGGCTGCTCCGCGATGCAGGCGTAGAGATCCACGTTCGCGTCACTTGGGAAAAAGGTGATGCGCAGCGCTATGTCGAAGAGGCCCGCCGTCTGGGCGTTGAAACGGTGATCGCCGGTGGTGGCGACGGCACGATTAACGAAGTGTCGACGGCGCTGATCCAGTGTGAGGGGTCCGATATTCCCGCGCTGGGCATTCTGCCACTGGGCACCGCCAATGACTTTGCCACCAGCGTCGGTATCCCCGAGGAGTTAGATAAGGCGCTGAAGCTGGCGATCGCGGGCAACGCCATTGAAATCGATATGGCGCAGGTTAACGATAAAACCTGTTTTATCAATATGGCGACCGGCGGCTTTGGTACGCGCATCACCACTGAAACGCCGGAAAAACTGAAAGCGGCGCTGGGCGGCGTGTCATATATCATTCACGGCCTGATGCGCATGGATACGCTAAAACCGGACCGCTGCGAGATTCGTGGCGAAAACTTCCACTGGCAGGGCGACGCGCTGGTGATTGGAATTGGCAATGGGCGTCAGGCTGGCGGCGGACAGCAGCTGTGCCCCGATGCGCTCATCAATGACGGTTTACTGCAACTGCGTATTTTTACCGGCGAAGAGCTCCTGCCAGCCCTGTTTTCTACCCTGAAGCCACAGGAGGAAAATCCCAATATCATCGACGGCGCTTCGGCCTGGTTTGATATCCGGGCACCGCATGACATTACCTTTAATCTTGATGGCGAACCGCTCAGCGGACAGGAATTTCATATCAAAATCCTGCCCGCCGCGTTGCGTTGCCGGTTACCACCGGACTGCCCGCTACTGCGTTAAGCAATCGTCACTTTACTGTCAAGATAGACATCCTGCACGGCGTTGATCAATTTCACGCCGTCAGCCATCGATTTTTTGAAAGCTTTACGACCCAGAATCAGCCCCATCCCGCCTGCGCGTTTGTTGATCACCGCCGTGCGCACCGCGTCGCTCAGGTCGGTTTCGCCGCCTGCCGCACCGCCGGAGTTAATCAACCCGGCACGCCCCATGTAGCAGTTTGCCAGTTGATAACGTACCAGATCGATCGGGTTCTCGGTGGTCAGCTTGCTGTAGACACGATCGTCGGTGTAACCATAATTCACCGCTTTGTAGCCGCCGTTGTTCTCCGCCATTTTCTGTTTGACGATATCCGCGCCAATCGTTGCCGCCAGATGGTTCGCCTGCCCGGTTAAGTCAGCGGAAACGTGGTAATCGACGCCATCTTTTTTGAAAGCGGAATTACGCAGATAGGCCCACAGCACCGTTACCATGCCCAGCTCATGCGCCCGTTCAAAGGCGGCGGAAATCTCTTCAATCTGCCGACGCGACTCCTCCGATCCAAAGTAGATGGTTGCACCAACAGCCACCGCCCCCCAGATTGAACGCCTGCTCTACGCTCGCATACAACGTCTGGTCATAGGTATTCGGATAGCTCAACGTTTCGTTGTGGTTGAGTTTCACCAGAAACGGAATGCGATGTGCGTAACGGCGCGAGACGGAAGCCAGTACGCCATAGGTCGAGGCCACACAGTTACATCCGGCTTCGATCGCCAGTTCAACGATATTTTTCGGGTCGAAATAGAGCGGGTTGGCGGCAAACGACGCGCCTGCCGAGTGTTCCACCCCCTGATCGACCGGTAAAATGGACAGGTAACCCGTTCCCGCCAGACGCCCGGTGTTATACAACGTCTGCATGTTACGCAGTACCGCAGGCGGACGGTTGTTGTCCACCATCACGCGGTCGACATAATCCTGTCCGGGCAGATAGAGTTGGTCTGAGGGTATGGTCATGCAACGATGCTGTAAGAGGCTGTCGGCGTCTTTGCCAAGCAACTGCGCAATATCAGTCATAGTTATGCTCCCGTAAGTTCCGAATGCGTCGGAAGGTGAATTGTCCTGACCCGCCTTTGCGGGCAGCCTTAAGCCTGGTACTGACCGTGCGTTTTTTCCATCTTTCGGGGGATTTTTCAGCGTAATCGGCTGGCACGATTCACTGACGATAAAGTGTTAAGACGGTCAAGTTTTCGCCTCAAAGGTATTTAAAAGGTATTATTTAATGGTACTGTCATGACGTACCTTACCTGTCATGAAGGATTTAAAGATGAAAACTACAGTGAAACTGTCGTTCATGATGTTCGTTGAATGGTTTATCTGGGGAGCCTGGTTTGTTCCGCTCTGGCTCTGGTTGAGTAAAAGTGGTTTTACTGCCGGTGAGATTGGCTGGTCTTATGCCTGTACCGCGATTGCCGCAATTCTGTCGCCGATCCTCGTGGGCTCGCTGACCGACCGGTTTTTCTCGGCGCAAAAGGTACTGGCGGTGCTGATGTTCGCCGGTGCGGTACTGATGTATTTTGCCGCTCAACAAACGACGTTCGGTGGATTTTTCCCGCTGCTGCTGGCCTACTCGCTGACCTATATGCCGACCATCGCACTGACGAACAGCATCGCGTTTGCCAACGTGCCGGACGTGGAGCGCGACTTCCCACGCATCCGCGTTATGGGCACCATCGGCTGGATTGCCTCCGGTCTCGCCTGCGGCTTCCTGCCACAGATGCTGGGCTATAACGACATCTCGCCAACCAATATCCCACTGCTGGTGACAGCCGCCAGCTCTGCGCTGCTGGGTATATTCGCCTTCTTCCTGCCGGATACCCCGCCGAAAAGCACCGGCAAGATGGACGTCAAAGTCATGCTGGGTCTGGATGCGATTATCCTGCTGCGGGATAAAAACTTCCTCGTCTTTTTCTTCTGCTCGTTCCTGTTCGCGATGCCGCTGGCGTTCTATTACATCTTCGCCAATGGCTATCTGACCGAAGTCGGGATGAAAAACGCCACCGGCTGGATGACGCTCGGTCAGTTCTCCGAAATCTTCTTTATGCTGGCGTTGCCCTTCTTTACGAAACGCTTTGGTATTAAGAAGGTATTATTACTTGGTCTTATCACGGCGGCGATCCGCTACGGCTTCTTCATCTACGGCGGCGCAGACGAATACTTCACTTATGCCCTGCTGTTCCTCGGTATTTTGCTGCATGGCGTGAGCTACGACTTCTACTACGTAACGGCATATATCTATGTCGATAAAAAAAGCGCCGGTGCATATGCGTACCGCCGCACAAGGGTTGATTACGCTCTGCTGTCAGGGCTTCGGCAGCCTGCTGGGCTACCGTCTCGGCGGCGTGATGATGGAAAAAATGTTTGCTTATCCGGAGCCGGTCAACGGCCTGACCTTTAACTGGGCAGGCATGTGGACATTCGGGGCGGTGATGATCGCCGTGATAGCCGTACTATTTATGATTTTCTTTCGCGAATCAGACAAAGAAATTACCGCTATTGAGGTTCGCGAGACTGCGTTGACACAAGGGGAAGTAAAATGAAAGCAGAACGTATTCTCGGTGCTCTTTATGGGCAGGCGTTAGGGGGATGCGATGGGGATGCCGTCAGAACTGTGGCCCAGAGCCCGCGTTAAAGCGCACTTTGGCTGGATTGACCGCTTTCTGCCGGGCCCGCAAGAGAACAATGCGGCCTGTTATTTTGGCCGCGCAGAATTTACCGACGATACCTCAATGGCGCTCTGTCTGGCGGATGCTCTGCTGGAACGCGACGGCGAGATCGACCCGGACCTGATTGGGCGTAATATTCTCGACTGGGCGCTGCGCTTTGACGCCTTCAATAAAAACGTTCTCGGGCCGACATCGAAAATCGCTCTGAACGCCATTCGCGACGGGAAACCGGTGGCGGAACTGGAGAATAACGGCGTGACCAACGGCGCAGCGATGCGTGTGTCGCCGCTGGGATGCCTGCTGCCGGCGCGCGATCTGGATGCGTTTATCGATGACGTGGCGCTCGCCTCCAGTCCGACGCACAAATCGGATCTGGCGATCGCCGGTGCGGTGGTGGTGGCATGGGCGATTTCACGGGCGATCGATGGCGAATCGTGGGGTGATATTGTTGACGCCCTCCCCGCAATCGCCCTGCACGCCCAACAAAAACGCATTACCACGTTTAGCGCCTCGCTTTCTGCGCGTCTGGAGATAGCGTTGAAGATTGTGCGCCAGGCCGACGGTGCCGAAGCGGCCAGCGAACAGTTGTATCAGGTAGTCGGTGCCGGAACCAGTACGATTGAATCGGTGGCGTGTGCCATTGCGATGGTTGAACTGGCAAAAACGGATCCCAATCGCTGCGCCATTTTGTGTGCCAATCTCGGCGGCGATACCGATACCATTGGGGCAATGGCGACAGCCATTTGTGGCGCATTACAGGGCATCAACGCCATCAATCCTGTGTGGAAACAGGAGCTGGATACGATAAACCAGCTCGATTTCAGCCGCTACGCGACGGCGCTTACGCGCCTGCGCCAACGTCGGGAGGCGTCATGAACACTTCTCGTTTAACCGAACTGTTGCCCGGTTTAACGACTCGCCAGCCGGTCACGGTTGTCGGCGCGGCGGTCATCGATGTGATTGCTGATGCCTATGCCCTGCCCTGGCGCGGGTGTGACATTGAGCTGAAGCAGCAAGGCGTTAACGTCGGCGGCTGCGCGCTGAACATCGCCGTGGCGCTGAAACGGCTGGGTATTGATGCCGGTAACGCCCTGCCGCTGGGCCAGGGCGTATGGGCGGAGATCATTCGTAACCGGATGGCGAAAGAAGGGTTACACAGCCTCATCGAGACCGCGCAAGGTGATAACGGCTGGTGCCTGGCGCTGGTCGAACCGGATGGCGAGCGCACGTTTATGTCATTCAGCGGCGTTGAGAACCAATGGAATACCGACTGGCTGGCTCAGCTCACCATCGCACCTGACAGCCTGATTTATCTCTCGGGTTATCAGTTAGCCTCGCCCTGCGGCGAGCTGCTGGTGCAATGGCTGGAAGGGCTGGATCGCGTTACGCCGTTTATCGATTTTGGCCCGCGTATTGGCGATATTCCTGATGCGCTGATGGCGCGCATTCTGGCCTGTCGCCCTCTGGTGTCGCTTAACCGCCAGGAAGCGGAAATCGCGGCGGAACGGTTGGGTCTCAGCCAGGTGGTGGAAGACTTAGGCGCGCAGTGGGTGAAGCGATTTGCTGCACCATTAATCGTGCGCCATGACAAAGACGGTGCCTGGTACTTCAGCCCGCAATCCTGCGGATGCGTACCGGCCTTCCCGACGACGGTCGTTGATACGATTGGCGCCGGTGACAGCCACGCGGGCGGCATGCTGGCCGGGCTGGCGTCGGGCTGGTCGCTGGCGGACGCGGTGCTGCTCGGTAACGCGGTGGCATCGTGGGTGGTTGGACATCGCGGCGGTGACTGTGCGCCGTTTCATGAGGAGTTACTCCTCGCACACAAAGACGTATAAATCGCTTCGGCAGTAGCTGATGCTGTACTCGATAGGCCGCTGCTGTTGGTCAAGCGCCACCTGTTTGATCACCAGCACCGGCACTTTGCTGTCCATCTGGATATGCGACTGGAACTCAGCATCCGGCATTTTTGCACTCACCCGTGAGCGGGTACGCTGCGGGTGGATGTGCTGGCTGCGGAAATAGTCGTACAGCGATATGCCAATCTCATCAGCGTCATGAATGAGGTGCGCGGGCACCCACGACTCTTCAATAGACACGGCATCTTCATCGACGTAGCGGATACGCTTGAGCAGAAACACATCACTGCCGGCGGCAATCGCCAACTGCTGCGCCACCTCTTCAGGACACTTAACGACGCGCTTGTTGACCCATAAGGTGTCTGGTTTTTTCCCGCGTAACACCACCTGCTGAGAAAACCCCTTCGCCTCTTTCAGCGAATACTCAAAGATGTTGTTGATCTGCGTCCCGTAGCCGCGCGCGCGCGTCACGACCCCCTCTTCTTCCAGCGCCTGCATCGCTTTACGCACCGTAATGCGTGAGACACCGGTTAACTGGCTGAGATCGCGCTCTCCTGGCAGAATATTGCCATGCTCAAGCACGCCACTGCGCACGGCATTTTTCACCGTCTCGGCAAACTTGATATAAAGCGGCGTGTTATCCACCGCTGAAATACGATCGTTCAGTTGCGCGATAAGCTGAGTATGCGCTTGTTCCATGAGTCTTTTTCCTGACAGCCCGTCTGCTGCCAGTATATACGCTACCAGTACGCGTGGAAATGATGAACAGGCCCGATGCCGTGCCCAACCTCCAGCGTGTCGGCCTGCGCCAGCGCCGCCGACAGCCAGACTTTCGCCTCCTGCACCGCCCCGGCCCAGTCGGTATGTCGCGGACGCAGCGCCGCCAGCGCCGCGGAGAGCGTACAGCCCGTGCCGTGCGTGTTTTTCGTCATTACCCGCGGCGCGGTAAAGCGCTGTTCACCGGTCGCTGTAAAGAGCCAGTCAGGACTTTGCTCATCGTCCAGATGACCACCTTTCATCAACACGGCGCCACAGCCCATCGCCAACAGCGCCCGCCCCTGTTCCAGCATCTCTTTCTCGTTGCGCGCGTGCGGGCAATCCAGCAGCGCCGCCGCTTCCGGCAGATTAGGGGTAATCAGAGAAACCTGCGGTAACAGCCGCTTGCGCAATGTCTCAACGGCGGAAGGCGACAGCAACGGATCGCCGCTTTTCGCCAGCATGACTGTATCAAGCACCACATTTTGCACCTGATGGCGCTGCAAGCGCTCCGCCACCGCTTCGACGATATCCGTTTCTGCCAGCATGCCGATTTTGGTGGTGTCAATGCGTACATCACTGAACACCGAATCAAGCTGCGCGGCGACAAAATCAGGCTCAATACGATACACAGACTGCACGCCCAGGGTATTTTGCGCCACCAGCGCGGTAATTACCGCACAGCCGTAAGCGCCGAGCGCCGAGAAGGTTTTTAGATCGGCCTGAATGCCCGCGCCACCGCTGGGATCCGTACCGGCAATGGTTAATGCGTTGATCCGTTTCATACCGCCGCCTCCGCATCCAGATGGTAGAGTGCGTCGAGAAACGCCGGGATAAAGCTGCCGGGACCGTGACTGGTCTTTGTCGCGAGTTCTCCCGCCTGTTTCATCCAGCAACAGGCAGAAGCAATATTGTGCAGCCTGTCTCCAGCCAGAGCGCAGCTGGCCGCGACTACCGCCGAAAGGGCGCAACCGGTGCCCACCACTTTCGTCATCAGCGGGTTACCACCCGTGACACCCAGAGTGCGCTCGCCGTCGGTGACGTAATCCACTTCGCCGGTGACCACCACAACAGCGCCAGTCTGGCGTGCCAGAATCTGCGCCGCCGGCAGAGCCGTTGCAACCGCATCGGTGGCATCCACTCCGCGCCCCCCCGGCGCTTTCACCGGCTAACGCCAGGATTTCTGAAGCATTGCCGCGAAGGGCGGCAGGTTTTAACGCAAGGAGTTCAAGGCAAAAACGTCGACGGTATTCAAGCGCGCCCACGGCAACCGGGTCCAGCGTCCAGGGGGTGTTGGCGCTGTTTGCCTGCTCAACCGCCGCCCGCATTGCCTGCGCACGCGGTTGTGTCAACGTGCCGACGTTGATGAGCAACGCGCTGGCAAGAGCGGCAAACTGGCGAGCTTCTCCGGGCTCAATCACCATCGCCGGAGAAGCCCCCAGCGCCAGTAGCGTATTGGCGGTAAAACTCTGTACGACGTCATTGGTCATACAATGTGTTAACGGAGAAAGGGTACGAAAATCTTGTAAGGTACGAACCGCATGTTCGCGGCTGTGCAGGTCAGGCTGCATGGTTACGCTCCTGCCCGCGCGAAGAAGGGACACGAGCAGTGCCTGACTTCCCTACGCTGGCATTATCCAGATCAGGTGGTACGGGTATTTCTCAGCCCTTCGTGAAAAGGGGCACCCCGAGTCAACATACTTAGAAAACAATTATTTACACATCAATAATTTGTACTTTTTAGTGTAACCGGTGCTGTAGGCAGGGCGCAAGAATTTTCGATTTACCCCAGCCGTTATCACTGACTGGAATAGCTTAATCACGCAGTGGATCACCTGTCGCTGTAAATATTTTATATTTAACTATCGCCATACTGAAAAACAAGTCTGTGATATTTTTGATAGATATTTAACAAATAATTAAAGAATATTCAAGAATCGTATTTCCAGGGGGAATCCCATATCTAATTCATGTTATTTAAACATTCAGACATTTTTATAATTACATTTTAAAAGTTAACTTTCAGGTTAAGTAAACGCCTCTTTCATTTGAAGGCACATTTATTACTTACTTTATTTATCATATCCAGCCACGTTAGCTATATGTGCTTTATGTGACATAGATCAACATCACCAAACACCTCTTAAGTGATAGTTCATTTTCGTTACTAAAAAAAGTTACGGCTAAAGATATACCTGCGTGAGCACATGAACATAACCGGGTAATCACTGCTCAACGAAGTGAGAGCCGATAACGCTAATATTTATTCCTTAATAAGTTAATGAGACTCCTTAAATGATATCTATTAATAAATCTGTTGTTGCTGTAATGACGTGTGGTGCTGTTATTGCTGGTTCAATAAACGTTGCGCATGCTTTCGATTTTGCAACCGATGTAAGCGGTTCTACTCAATGGGCGCAAAATATTCAGGGGCAAGTAGACGGTTTGTCCAGTGATGCCGCAACGCTGTACCAGGAAAGCGCTACTAATAATACCCGCATAACGGCACTTGAGAATGCACCTAAGCCGCAAGACGGTGCAAAAGGCGATAAAGGCGATAAAGGCGATAAAGGTGATACAGGCGCGACGACAACTATCACTAAGAAAGAAGTTGATACCGCAACTATTAGCAAGGTTAAGACGCTGTCAACTCAAACCGCTACACAATCTGCTGACCTGAACGCCGCTAAGTCGTTCTTCAACACTCAGACGCAACACGCTAACGAGCGTATGAGCAACATTGAAGATCAGCAAAATAGCGATCGCAAAGAATATCGCGCGGGTATCGCTGGAGCAGCTTCTATCGCTGGCTTGCATTATGTAGATACTGATAACGCTGTGGCTATCGGTGCGGCTAATTTCAAAGATCAGCAAGGTTACGCATTAGGTTATCGTCATAAGTTCGCAGAGAATGTCGCTGCTACCCTTTCTACTTCTGGTACTTCTGACGGTGATGAAATCGTAGCCGCTTCTGCTTCTGTTGGCTGGTAAGCAACTCATAATAACCAGGATAAAAAGTAATCTTTGCTATGTTGCCGTATAATCTCTGCTGCTTTTTCTCAAACTTCGCCTATAAAAAAAGCGGGTAATATTCGATGTACAAAGTTCGGAAGGGTCTTATCCATAGCGATTCAGTCATCTGTTTTATTTGATGAACTTATTAAACAATCGGTATACATAATATTAATGTCAGCATTACTGGAATCTCTGACCATTATATTATTTATCAACAATTATGATCCGTATCAACATTGTCAACCCACACCTGACCAATAGTTTATGAATCAGGCAATCTGTATGTTGACATTAATGTTATGTTGATATCCAAATTAACTTTTACATTTTTATAAAGTAACGGTTTATACGCATTTGATAGCACAGTTTCGGAGACGCCTGATGTTAATTGCCTGAGCGTATTGAAATGAAGTTTTTCGTCCTCCAGCTCAGTTTGTATCTTTTGATGATACTGTGTGGATTTGTCGCCGGAGCCATGTATGCCCAGAATCTACATTTTTGCGTCTGGGGTTAAATTATGTTAGTTCCTTATCGCAGTCAGTCGTTTTAAATAAAGGTAATCGTATGAAAAAGTTAATGATGATTAGCATTGTCCCATTGGTGATGGCTTTAGCCGGTTGTTCCACCGCGGCAGAAAGAATGGCGAAATGTGAAAGTGAAGGCGTATCAAAAGATACCTGTTATGCCGTTGAGCAAAACAGACAAGCGAGCATGAATGCCGTGGCGGAAAAACAGGCGCTGGAAAACGCGGCGCAGTATGCACAAGCGGCAAAAGCAGAACATGTCGCTGACCCTTTGCGGATGACTGAATTTACCGGGCCTGGTGTGAAGGCCAGCATCAACAATGGCTTTACTCAGGGAACCATCAACAATAAAAAAAGCAACGGTAAAGCGCTTCAACGAAAACTACTATGAACTGAGCGGCGCGGGTTATGTCGTCTCCATTTCATTGAATGCCGAAGGTGTGGAAAGTGCCTCGTACACAAAAGCGCATAGCCGCGTTAATGGCATTGTTCAGTTTGTTCAGAAATAATGGCTGAAAGCCCCCCGTCTGTCCGTGGGGCTACTGCCCGCACCTTTGCATCCAGGAAAGATAAACAGCATAAGAAGCCATCATCAAAAACGGAATTCTTCTATAGTGAGAGGTTAGCGGAGAGTGTAAGTTTACATTTTTTACGAAATTTCCGGGAATCTAACAAACCAGCGCTTGTCAGTTATCATGAAAGCCGGGAAAGTTACACGGCTGATTTTGAGGATCCTAACAGTGGAGCGTAGAAGTATGAAGAATAGATTGGTGATGGGCGTGCTGCTACTCGCATCCAGCGCGGTCTGGGCCGCACCTGCCACAACCGTCGCCGCGAAAGGGATTGATCAGTATGAACTCAGCGGCTTCATTGCTGACTTCACTCACTTCAAACCTGGCGATACGGTGCCAGAGATGTATCGTACTGACGAGTACACCATCAAGCAGTGGAATTTGCGTAATTTACCTGCACCGGATACTGGTACGCACTGGACCTATATGGGCGGCGCGTACGTGTTGATCAATGACGCTGACGGTAAAATTATTAAAGCCTACGATGGCGAGATTTTCTATCACCGCTGAAAGTCGCCCCCCTCGCGATGAGGGGGGAATTCAGACGCTTACTTTATCGTTAAGGTCACCCGAATAACCCCGGACAGTCAGTCAGATTTAAGAAAAACGCCCACGTTATCCAAATTAGTCATTCACCGCATTAATGTAAAACCAATGCGGTGAATAGCGATAAATAACGTCGTTCAGATTAAATCAGACGGCACGAAAGGCAATTTCACCGGGAATGACTTCACCCTGCCAGTAAAGCTGTGCGGCAACACGGTCCGCCAGTTCACGATAGATAGCCGTGAAATCACTATCCGGACGGCTAACGACGGTCGGCGTACCGCGATCGAGATCTTCACGCAGACTGATATGCAGCGGCATTTGCCCCAACAACTGCGTGTGATACTGCTCCGCCAGCTTCTGCGCGCCGCCGGTACCAAATATCGGTTCATGATGACCACAGTTGCTGCAGATATGCATGCTCATGTTTTCGACGATCCCCAGAACCGGGACCTCGACTTTTTCAAACATGACAATGCCTTTTTTTGGCGTCGATCAGCGCAATATCCTGCGGCGTGGTCACCACAACGGCGCCCGTTACCGGGATGTTTTGCGCCAGCGTCAACTGGATATCACCGGTGCCAGGCGGCATGTCCAGCACGAGATAATCCAGATCCGGCCACAGCGTCTCCTGTAACATCTGCATCAGCGCTTTGCTGGCCATCGGGCCCCGCCACACCATCGCGTTGTCATCGGTAACCAGATACCCGATAGAGTTTGTCGCCAGACCATGGGACACAATCGGTGCCATGTGTGTGCCATCCGGCGAAGTTGGACGCTGGTTTTCCGCCCCCAGCATGGTTGGGATCGACGGACCATAAATGTCGGCATCCAGAATTCCGACTTTTGCCCCTTCCGCGGCTAAGGCCAGCGCGAGGTTCACTGCGGTTGACGATTTACCGACGCCGCCCTTACCGGAACTGACAGCGATAATATTCTTCACGCCATTCACGCCAGGCTGATTTTTTACCCGCTTCAGCGTGGCGATATTGTGCGAAAGCTTCCAGTCAATGGCCTTCGCGCCGGTGATGCGCAGCAGGTCAGCACTGCATTGCTCTTTTAACACTTCAAACGCGCTGTGCCAGACAAACGGCATGACCAGCTCAACGTGCAGCGTGTCATCCATCCAGGCGACGTGGTGCAACGCTTTCAGCGTCGTCAGATTATGCTTCAGGGTGGGGTGCTGGAAATTTGCCAGCGTCCCGGCGACCATCGCGCGCAGGGTCTCTGGTGATTTGGCCTGGGATTGTGCGTTCATCCCGACTCCTTTTTTGTTGTTCTGAAAAATACAATTGTAGCGAGGTAGTGTACTCCAGCGGTAATGATTAATCATTTATGGTTTGATGCCCTTAATTCTTGGCGCGCTTATGACCATTTTGGTACTATCAAAGCCCTTTTCACTACACAAGAAGTAATGACCCACTATGACTCAAGTCGCGAAGAAAATTCTGGTAACGTGCGCACTGCCGTACGCCAACGGCTCCATCCACCTCGGCCATATGCTGGAGCACATCCAGGCTGATGTCTGGGTCCGTTACCAGCGAATGCGCGGCCACGAAGTCAACTTCATCTGCGCCGACGACGCCCACGGCACGCCGATTATGCTGAAAGCCCAGCAGCTTGGCATCACCCCGGAGCAGATGATTGGTGAAATGAGTCAGGAACACCAGACGGATTTCGCCGGGTTCAACATCAGTTATGACAACTACCACTCCACGCACAGCGATGAGAACCGGGAACTGTCTGAGCTGATCTACACGCGTCTGAAAGAGAACGGTTTTATTAAAAACCGCACTATCTCTCAGCTCTACGATCCGGAAAAAGGCATGTTCCTGCCGGACCGTTTTGTGAAAGGCACCTGCCCGAAATGTAAATCTCCGGACCAGTATGGTGATAACTGTGAAGTCTGCGGCGCGACCTATAGCCCGACAGAGCTGATCGAGCCGAAGTCCGTAGTCTCTGGCGCGACGCCGGTCATGCGTGACTCTGAACACTTCTTCTTTGACCTGCCGTCGTTTAGCGAAATGCTGCAGGCGTGGACCCGTAGCGGCGCGCTGCAGGAGCAGGTGGCGAACAAAATGCAGGAATGGTTTGAATCCGGCCTGCAACAGTGGGATATCTCCCGCGATGCCCCTTACTTTGGTTTTGAAATCCCGAATGCGCCGGGCAAATATTTCTATGTCTGGCTGGATGCGCCAATCGGCTACATGGGCTCGTTCAAAAACCTGTGCGACAAGCGCGGTGATACCGTAAGCTTCGACGAATACTGGAAGAAAGACTCAACTGCCGAACTGTATCATTTCATCGGTAAAGACATCGTCTACTTCCACAGCCTGTTCTGGCCGGCGATGCTGGAAGGCAGCAACTTCCGTAAACCGACAAACCTGTTTGTACATGGCTATGTTACGGTCAACGGCGCGAAGATGTCTAAATCCCGCGGCACCTTTATTAAGGCCAGTACCTGGCTGAACCACTTTGACGCCGACAGCCTGCGTTACTACTACACCGCGAAGCTCTCTTCGCGCATCGATGACATCGACCTGAATCTGGAAGATTTCGTTCAGCGCGTGAACGCCGATATCGTTAACAAAGTGGTCAACCTGGCATCCCGTAACGCCGGCTTTATCAATAAGCGTTTTGATGGCGTGCTGGCAGCGGAACTGGCCGATCCGGCGTTATATAAAACCTTTACCGACGCGGCAACGGTAATTGGTGAAGCGTGGGAAAGCCGTGAGTTCGGCAAAGCCATTCGCGAAATCATGGCACTGGCGGATGTCGCAAACCGCTATGTTGACGAACAGGCTCCGTGGGTTGTGGCGAAACAGGAAGGCCGCGACGCCGATCTGCAGGCCATCTGCTCAATGGGCATCAACCTGTTCCGCGTGCTGATGACGTACCTGAAGCCGGTGTTGCCGACGCTGAGCGAACGCGTAGAAGCGTTCCTCAATACGGAACTGAACTGGAATGCCATTGCGCAACCGCTGCTCGGCCACAAGGTGAACACCTTCAAAGCGCTGTATAACCGTATCGATATGAAACAGGTAGAAGCGCTGGTTGAAGCGTCGAAAGAAGAGGTTAAAGCGATGTCTGCGCCGGTGACCGGCCCGCTGGCTGACTTCCCGATTCAGGACACCATCACCTTTGATGATTTCGCGAAAGTGGATCTGCGCGTGGCGTTGATTGAAAACGCCGAGTTCGTTGAGGGTTCCGATAAACTGCTGCGCCTGACGCTGGATCTGGGCGGTGAGAAGCGTAACGTCTTCTCCGGCATTCGCTCTGCCTATCCGGACCCGCAGGTGCTGATTGGTCGTCATACGATCATGGTGGCAAACCTGGCGCCGCGTAAAATGCGCTTCGGCATCTCGGAAGGAATGGTAATGGCCGCGGGGCCTGGCGGGAAAGATATCTTCCTGTTAACCCCGGATGAAGGCGCAAAGCCTGGGCATCAGGTGAAATAAGTAAAAAAGCCGGAGACTCTCTCCGGCCTGACGCTCTCGCCATACGATGAAATGCCCGATGGCGCAAGCTTATCGGGCCTACAATGCATGTATCTTTTTTTGATTTTGCGACCGTGTGTAGGCCGGATAAGGCACAGCCGCCATCCGGCAAAACCTTCACAGGGGAAGTCAACATTTTGAGGCCGGAGACTCTCTCCGGCTTTTTTTATGCTTTCACGTTGTGAAGGCGGTGAGTCAGGCCACGCAAGAAATAGCGCAAAAACTGATCGCCGCATTCGCGGTAATTTTTATGATCCGGCGCACGCATCATCGCAGTGATTTCCGGCATTGAAACGCGAACGTTTTGTTGGGTCATGATCGCCTGAATATCATCCGTTTTCAGCGAAAAGGCGATACGCAGCTTTTTCAGCACCGTATTGTTGTTCACCCGACGCTCAAGCGCCAGCTCTGGCGCTGAATCATCTTTGCCGCGCTTGTCATAGATGAGACCGTTCAAAAATCCGGAAAGGATAATATCCGGGCAGCGGACAAACCCCTCTTCATCTTCTTTGGTCACCCAGGTGTCGAAATTCGCGGAGGTGGATTCCATCTCGGCCAGCGCAAGAATGCGCACCATGTCGTTATTATTGACTTTCAGGGTGTAGCGCAGGCTACGAAGAATATCGTTACTAAGCATAGAGCCTTCAACTGTCGATGATGCAATGGCGCGCAGTGTACCAGTTTTACAGGCCAATCGCCTCTTTCAAACTTTTCAGGTAGCGGCGACTAACCGGAACGGTGAGTCCGTTACGTAGAATCAACTCCGCCTGACCGTTATCTTCCAGACGAATTTCCTGTAAATGCGCCATGTTAACCAGATACTGCCGATGGCAGCGCAGCAACGGTGTGCGACTTTCCAGTGTTCTGAGCGTCAGTTCTGTAAAGCCTTCTTTGCCTTCGCTACTGGTCACGTAAACGCCGCTCAGTCGGCTACTGACAAAGGCGACATCATCCATTTGCAACAGATAGATCCGGCTATGGCCGCTACAGGGGATAAACTTCAGCGACTGCTGGTTTTCCGGCAGCACCGACACGTCCTGTTTGCTGCGCTCCTGGCGCAGACGGCTGAGGGTTTTCTCCAGTCGCGCCTCTTCTATCGGTTTCAGCAGATAATCAAAGGCGTGCTCTTCAAAGGCCTTAATGGCGTACTCGTCAAAAGCGGTCAGGAAGACAATATACGGACGATGCTCCGGGTCGAGCATGCCGACCATTTCCAGCCCACTGATACGCGGCATTTGAATATCCAGAAACAGCACATCCGGGTGCAATCTGTGCACTGCGCCAATCGCTTCCACGGCATTGGCACACTCGCCCACAATTTCAATATCGCTTTGTTCCTGCAACAGGATCCGCAGATTTTCCCGCGCTAACGGCTCATCATCCACAATCAGCACTTTAATCATGCGTTCTCCTCCAGGGGCAATCGTAGGGTTATTCGGGTAAAGCAATCCGGTTCGCAGTCCACGCTGATGCCATAGTCATCGCCAAACCGTTCGCGCAGGCGCTTATCCACCAGATTCATGCCCAGACCGCTGGCATTGGTGGTGGGCTGGTACAACCCGGCGTTATCTTCAATATCCAGCATCAGGTACTGCCCTTCCTGACGAGCGGTGATGGACACCTCGCCCGTACCCAGCAGTTGCGACGTCCCGTGTTTAATGGCATTTTCGACGATGGGTTGCAGGGTGAAGGCCGGTAACTGCTGGTGGGCCAGCGCGTCCGGTACGTTTAAACTCACCTGCAGCCGTGACTGGAAGCGCGCTTTCTCAATTTGCAGATAGGCATTGACGTGCTCAATTTCGTCAGCCAGCGTGACGACCTCCGACGGGCGCTTTAAGTTCTTACGAAAGAAAGTGGAAAGATCCTGCACCAGTTGGCCCGCCTGTTCACTGTCCCGACGCACCACCGCTTTAATAGTGTTGAGCGCATTAAACAAAAAATGCGGGTTAACCTGCGCGTGCAGCAGCTTGATTTCTGACTGCGTCAGCATCGCTTTCTGACGTTCATATTGTCCGGCGAGGATCTGCGCTGAGAGTAGCTGCGCAATCCCCTCACCCAGCGTTCGGTTAATGGAACTGAACAGCCGGTTTTTCGCTTCATACAGCTTGATGGTGCCCATCACCCGTTGGTTTTCACCGCGCAAGGGAATGACCAGCGTCGAGCCGAGTTTGCACTGTGGGTGCAGTGAACAGCGGTATGGCACTTCGTTGCCGTCAGCATAAACCACCTCACCCGTCTCGATGGCGCGCAGCGTGTAACCGGAGGAGATCGGCCTGCCCGGCAGATGATGATCGTCGCCAATCCCGGTAAAGGCTAACAGCTTCTCACGATCGGTAATGGCCACCGCGCCAATATCAAGTTCTTTATACAGCACCTGCGCCACCTTCATGCTGTTCACTTCATTGAATCCCTGGCGCAGGATCCCCTCGGTGGAGGCCGCCACTTTTAGCGCGGTGGCGGAAAAGGCGGAGGTGTATTTTTCAAACATGGCTCGCTTGTCGAGCAAAATGCGCATAAACAGCGCCGCGCCCACGGTATTAGTGACCATCATGGGGGGCGGCAATATTACTGACCAGCCGGTAAGCATCGTCAAACGGTCTGGCAATCAGCAAAATGATCAGCATCTGGACCATTTCGGCGACAAACGTGATCGCCCCTGCCGTCAGCGGATTAAAGACTTTATCGGTGCGTCCGCGTCGCGTCAGCACGCTGTGCACCAGCCCGCCCAGTAGCCCTTCGACGATAGTGGAGATCATGCAACTGAGCGCCGTCATTCCCCCCCATCGAATAGCGGTGCAGCCCGCCCGTTAAGCCGACCAGTCCACCGACAACCGGCCCGCCGAGCAGACCGCCCATCACTGCGCCAATTGCACGGGTGTTAGCAATGGAATCGTCTATATGCAGACCAAAATAGGTGCCGAGGATACAGAAAATAGAGAAGGTGACGTAGCACAGTAACTTATGCGGTAAGCGAACGGTAACCTGCATCAACGGTATGAATAAACGCGTTTTACTCATCAGCCATGCGATAACCAGGAACACACACATCTGCTGAAGCAGCAGCAACACCAGATTAAACTCGTACATACCCGCAAACCACACTTCGATTAAAACCGCGTAACATACATCGACTACGTTAATCTTTCTTTGAACTGTTGCAAAAAAAGAGGAATTCGTGAGAACGTTCACTCAAATGTGCTCGTACGAATACACTATCACCCTTCGTTTGATTAAAAAACAGACAAAACTACCTGGTTCGAAAAAGAGCGACTAAAGTTAGACTGGGCCCTCGCGAGCAAGGATAAAAAGATGGCGCTTTACACCATAGGTGAAGTGGCTTTGCTTTGTGATATTAACCCCGTCACGCTGCGCGCGTGGCAGCGGCGTTATGGATTATTGAAACCGCAGCGCACCGACGGCGGACATCGTCTGTTCAATGATTCGGATATTGACAGAATTCGTGAAATAAAACGCTGGATAGATAACGGCGTGCAGGTCAGCAAAGTCAAAATGCTGCTGAGCAATGAAAACGTAGACCTGCAAAACGGCTGGCGTGAACAACAAGAAATCCTGCTGCACTATCTGCAAAACAACAATCTGCACAGCCTGCGGGTCTGGCTGAAAGAGCGTGGGCAGGATTACCCCGCGCAGACGCTCACCACCCATCTTTTTCTTCCGCTACGACGGCGGTTACACTGCCAACAGCCCACGTTACAGGCGCTCCTGGGGATCCTTGACGGCGTGCTGATCAATTACATCGCTATTTGCCTCGCCTCCGCCCGAAAAAAACAGGGCAAAGACGCGCTGGTGGTCGGCTGGAATATTCACGATACCACGCGTCTGTGGCTGGAAGGATGGGTTGCCAGTCAGCAAGGATGGCGAATTGACGTCCTGGCCCATTCGCTAAGCCAGTTTCGCCCGGACCTGTTCGAAGGGCGCACCTTACTGGTGTGGTGTGGCGAAAATCAGACATCAGCGCAGCAACAGCAGCTGAATGCCTGGCGTGCGGAAGGGCACGATATTTTCCCACTTGGCATTTAATGATTCATTAACAGCTACGCTTCTCTGTATAATCTCTGGGTTAACATAAGGAGAACATCATGAGCGCAGCGAAAATCGGTGTTATCACCCTCTTTTTTACTGATGGCCATCGGCGGCATTGGCGGTGTGATGCTGGCAGGCTATACCTTCATCCTGCGTGCCGGCTAAGGTGCAGAACTAACCGTTCGAACAGGCGGTCTACGATGATCGCCGCCAGCGCGACCAGCAGCGCGCCCTGAATGACATACGCCGTATTGAACCCGCTCAACCCAATGATAATCGGTGTACCGAGCGTGCTGGCCCCTACCGTTGAGGCAATCGTCGCCGTGCCAATATTGATGATTACCGATGTGCGAATACCCGCCAGAATCACCGGCGCCGCCAGCGGCAGTTCAACCTTGCGTAACTGTTGTACCGGACTCATTCCCATGCCGCTGGCAATTTCCCGCACGCTTGCTGAAATGGAACCCAGGCCTGCCAGCGTGGCTTGCAGAACGGGTAAAATCCCGTACAGAATCAGCGCGATAATAGCCGGTTGCTGACCAAACCCCATCACCGGTACCGCAATCGCCAGTACCGCGACGGGCGGGAAGGTTTGTCCAACGGCGGCAATGGTCTCCACCAGCGGACGAAACTCTTTTCCCCATGGACGGGTCACCACAATCCCGGCGCCGACGCCAATCACCACCGCAAACAGGCTCGACACAGCCACCAGCCAGAAATGGGCCAGCGCCAGCGCGAGAAAGCTCTCCTGTTGATAAACCGGACGCGGGAGTTCGGGAAACAGGCTGGCGAATATCGCCTGGCTGTGCGGTAACCCCATCAGCATCAACAGGAAGAAAACAATCAGCCAGAACAGCGGATCACGCAGTCGTTTCATGCACCGCCCTCTCCACAAGCAGATCGCGAAAATGTAACGTCCCGCAGACAGTCCCCTGCTGATTGATCACCGGTAACACCTCGCAACCGCGCGCGACAAACGCGGAAAGCGCATCGCGTAATGTCATCTCTTCCGTCAATGCCTCACCGGCAATCTGTTCATCGCGACGAACATAGTCCGCCACCGTTCGCAGTGACAGCAATCGTACTCCCAGTTCACTACGACCAAAAAACTGTTGCACAAAGTCATCCGCCGGTGCTGTCAGCATCGACAGCGGCGTCCCCTGTTGAACAATCTCGCCACCGTCCATCAGCACCAGGTGCTCCGCCAGGCGCAGCGCTTCATCAATATCGTGCGTCACCAGCACAATGGTGCGCCCCAACAGACGGTGGATACGGGTCATCTCCTGCTGCAATGCCCCGCGCGTGACCGGATCCAGCGCGCCGAAAGGTTCATCCATCAACAGCACCTGCGGATCGGCGGCAAGCGCCCGCGCCACGCCGACGCGCTGCTGCTGTCCCCCGGAAAGCTGGTGCGGATAGCGTCCGCGCAACCCCTCTTCCAGCCCGAGCAACGCCATTAATTCAGTCACCCGCTCATCTATTTTTCGGCGTGACCACTTCAGCAACTGCGGCACGGTGGCGATGTTTTGCGCCACCGTCCAGTGCGGAAACAGGCCAATCGACTGAATCGCGTACCCCATCCGCCGACGCAGTTCCAGCACCGGCAGGTTGCGAATTTCCTCTCCGGCAAAGCGGATCCTGCCGCTGTCATGCTCCACCAGTCGGTTAATCATTTTCAGGGTGGTGGATTTCCCTGAACCCGAGGTGCCAATCAATACCGAGAAGCTGCCTTCCCGGATGTGCAGGTTAAGATCGCAAACCGCGTTGTGCTCGCCAAAGGCTTTGTTAACGTGGCTAAATTCAATCATGGTGGGTTACCTTCAGCAGTGCGATCCCTAAGTCAAACAGCGCATCAATCAGTACCGCCAGTGCGATAACCGGGATCACTCCCAGCAACACCAGATCCACGGCACTACTGAGCAGTCCCTGAAACACCAGCAAGCCAAAACCACCTGCGCCAATCAGCGCTGCGATGACGGCCATCCCGACAGTCTGCACCATTACCACCCGCAGGCTACGTAAAAAAGACCGGCAACGCCAGCGGCAACTGTACGTGAAGGAAACGCTGGGCGGTGCTCATGCCCATCGCCCGTGCGCTTTCGAGAACATCACGAGGAACCTGATTCAGCCCGGCCACCACCCCGCGAACCAGTGGCAAAAGCGCATACAGCACCAGCGCGATCAGCGCCGGAGTCATGCCGGTTCCCGCTACGCCCATTGTCGCAAGCCAGGGAAAGGCTTTAACCAGCCCGGCAAGCGGCGCAATTAACAGGCCGAACAGAGCGACGGAAGGAACAGTCTGGATAACATTGAGAACGGTGAACACCGGCCCCTGGCGGGACGGGAAAAAATAACACCCGATACCGAGAGGGATGCCAATCACCAGCGCGGGCAGCACGGTCCCGAAAAGCAATGTAAGATGCTGAGCCAACGCATCATCAAAGACATCCTGACGGTTAGCGTACTCTTTGAGTAAAGAGAGGTTATCGAAGGTCCCCGTCAACAAGAGTGCGACGGGAATGATCGCTATCTGCGCATGTAAAACCCAACGCCAGAGGGGTTGTGCGGTAATTCGCCGGATGGCGTCACTGCAGGCCAGCAATCCCAGCGCGAGCCCCAGCCACAGACCGCTTCCCACACTGGTTCGCGCCAGCGGTGTCCCGGTTTCAGCCAGATATGTCGCCGCCTTGCCGACGCTGCACAACATCAGGATCACCAGCAGTTGCGCCACCGCCAGCGTGCCTACCGCCCCTTTTCTTCCCGGCACGAAGCACAAGGTCAGCAAGGCGCAGCCCGCACCGGTGAGCACCGACACCGAACCGGGCCACAGAGTCCAGAGCTGACGCCCCTCTCCCGATACCAGGCGATTCGGGGCATAGTTCACAAACGGCAGCGCGACGGCGGCGGCAGAAAGCACAACCAGCAGTAACAGAACGCGCTGAATACTCACTTTTGACACATCACCCAACCTTTTTCAGTCCCTTTACTTCACCCATCCCTTTTGTTTCAGATAGTCCGCCGCCACTTTTTTGGCGTCTAACCCTTCAACGGCAATGCTGGCATTAAGTTGTTGCAACGTTTTTTCATCCAGGCTGGCAAACACCGGTTGCAGCCATTCCGCCATTTGCGGGTATTCCTTCAATACCGCCTCACGCACGACCGGGGCTGGTGCATAAATGGGTTGTACGCCTTTGGGATCGCTTAAGGTCTGCAGCCCCAGCGCGGCGACCGGACCATCCGTACCGTAAGCCATCGCAGCGTTGACGCCGGACGTTTGCTGCGCGGCGGCTTTAATGGTAACCGCCGTGTCACCCCCCCGCCAGCGACAGCAACTGATCCTGACTGAGTTTGAAATCGTAGGCTTTTTCGAAAGCGGGCAGCGCGTCAGCACGCTCGATAAATTCAGCGGAGGCGGCCAGTTTGAAGGTGCCGCCCTCTTTCAGGTAACGTCCGAGATCGGCCAGTGAAGTGAGTTTATTCTGTTGTGCGACATCGCTACGCACCGCGATAGTCCAGGTATTGTTAGCCGGTGCTGGCGTTAACCAGACCAGCTTATTCTGCTCTGCATCGAGTTTTTTAACTTTCTCAAAGCCCGCTTGCGCGTTTTTCCATGCCGGATCGTTTTCATCTTTGAAGAAAAACGCGCCGTTGCCGGTGTATTCAGGGTAGATATCCAGTTCACCCGAGGTAATTGCCCCACGTACGACCGGCGTGGTGCCCAACTGGACCTTATTCACCGTTTTGACGTCGTGGCTTTCCAGCACCTGCAAAATGATGTTGCCAAGCAGTGCGCCTTCGGTATCAATTTTCGACCCAACCTTCACCGGCGATGCCGCCTGCAAGGGTAAGCTCACTGCCGCTAACAGCGCCAGCGAACCGGCCCAGACCTTTGAGATTGTCATGATGCTTTCCTCATCTTTTTGTCGCCTTTTTCAGCGACTTGAGGGAAAAGCATAGTCGAAAAGTGCTCTGTTAACCCAACATTTCCGATTTTTCACTGCACTCACAAGGGGAACCCACGGGTGAGTTCCCCTGTATCAGTTACAGCAATTCAAACGTCCCCTGCTTCACGCGGGCAGAATCGACGCCGATAAAGACGTTGAACTTGCCGGGTTCAGCATCGAACGTCATCTGCTGATTCCAGAACTTCAGCGCATTGATATCAATCGGGAAGCTGACGGTTTGCGTTTCGCCAGGTTTAAGGTTCACTTTCTTAAAGCCTTTCAGCTCTTTGACCGGTCGGCTCATGGACGCAGTGACATCCTGCACATACATCTGGATCACCGTCTCACCTTCACGCTTGCCGGTATTGGTGACCTGAACGCTTGCGGTCACGCTGCCGTCACGTTTCATCGTGGGTGCTGAAAGCGACACGTCAGAGACGGTAAACGTGGTGTAGCTCAGACCATAACCAAACGGATAGAGCGGGCCGTTCGCTTCGTCAAAATAGCGAGAGGTGTATTTGTTCGGTTTGTCGGCGTTATACGGACGACCGGTGTTGAGGTGGCTGTAATAAGTCGGGATCTGCCCCACCGAGCGCGGGAAAGACATGGGCAGCTTGCCCGACGGGTTGTAGTCGCCAAACAGCACGTCGGCAATCGCGTTGCCGCCTTCTGTCCCGGCAAACCAGGTTTCCAGAATCGCATCGGCCTGTTGATCTTCTTTCACCAGCGCCAGCGGACGCCCGTTCATCAGCACCAGCACCAGCGGTTTGCCGGTCGCTTTCAGTGCCGCGATCAGGTCACGCTGGCTCTGTGGCAGCGTGATATCGGTGCGGCTTGACGCTTCATGAGCCATGCCCTGCGCCTCACCCACTACGGCGACAACCACATCAGACTGCTTCGCCGCCGTGACGGCTTCATCAATCATCTCCTGAGGAGAACGGGGATCCACCTTCACCGCGTCTTCATACTGATTAAGGAAGGTAACGATGTCTTTATCGTTAGTGACGTTGGCCCCGTGGGCGTACACCACTTTCCCGTTTGCACCCAGCGCATTTTTAATGCCGGTGAGAACCGTCACGGACTGGTCGGCAACCCCTGCGGCGGACCAACTGCCCATCACGTCACGTTTGCTGTCAGCCAGCGGGCCTACCACCGCGATGGTGCCCGATTTTTTCAGCGGCAACGTTTCAAGGCGATTTTTCAGCAGCACCAGACTTTCACGCGCCACTTCACGCGCTTCTTTACGGTGCAGTCGGCTCTCGGCGTTGGTATCCACCGGATCGGACTCTTTCGCCCCGAGGTGGCTGTACGGATCGTTAAACAGCCCCATGTCATATTTCACGTTGAGGACATGACGCGCCGCGTCATCCAGCTCCGCCATCGTCACTTTGCCGGATTTGATCAGGCCCGGCAGATATTTGCTGTAATACTCGTCGCTCATGCTCATGTTAATGCCGGACTTCAGCGCCACACGGACAGCATCTTCCGGATCGGAGGCCGTGCCGTGTTTAATCAGCTCTTTGATGGCACCGTGATCAGAGACGGTAATGCCTTTGAAGCCCCACTTGTCGCGCAGAATGTCTTTCAGCAGCCAGGCGTCAGAGGTCGCCGGTGTGCCGTTCAGCGAGTTCAGCGCCACCATCACCGCGCCGCTCCCCGCATCCAGACCGGCTTTGTACGGCGGCATGTAGTCGTTAAACAGGCGCTGCGGGCTCATGTCCACGGTGTTGTATTCTTTGCCCCCCTCCACGGCGCCGTAGGCGGCGAAGTGCTTAACGCTGGTCATTACTGAATAGCGATCCGCCGGGCTTTTACCCTGCATCGCTTCCACCATGGTTTTGCCCATGATGGAGGTCAGATACGTATCTTCGCCAAAGCCTTCCGAGGCGCGTCCCCAGCGCGGGTCGCGGGAGACATCGACCATCGGCGCCCAGGTCATGTTCAGCCCGTCGTCAGCGGCTTCATACGCCGAGATGCGTCCAACCGTTTTCACTGCGTCGAGATTAAAAGAGGACGCCAGACCGAGGCTAATCGGGAAGACGGTACGCTGGCCGTGCAGCACGTCGTAGGCGAAAAAGAGAGGGATTTTCAGGCGGCTCAGTTCCATCACCTGATCCTGCATTTTGCGGATATCCTGCCGGGTGACGGTGTTAAAAATCGCCCCAACCTGGCCGTCTTTGATCATCTCGCGGATCGCCTCTTTCGGGTTATCCGGACCGACGCTGATTAAACGCAACTGACCAATCTTTTCATCGACGGTCATTTTCGTCAGCAACTGGGTGACGAACGCGTCCCGCGCTTCCGGGGTCAGCGGATGGTTACCGAACAGCTCCTCCGCCAGCGCGGGTTGCACCGCCAGACTAACTGCGACACCTACAGAACATAGCCATTTCATGTTGATTCTCTCTTTCTCTAAAGCCCGACGTGGCAGCGAAAATATAGCAAAAACCGCATTTTGCCGTAAGCCTAAACGGCAGCGGCGAAGAAAGCTAAGGTTATTCTCTTAATTTTCAACGCCGCCAATTCAAAGACAGCGTGAATGAGAAAGCGTATTGTCATACAAAGCGCTATGCTTGAACCTGATATTTTGTCCCACCACAAGGAGTGGAGAATGTCTTCCATTACAACAACTGATAATAAAACCTTCCTGAATGAGCTCGCCCGCCTGGTGGGACATTCACACCTGCTGACTGAACCGGCTAAAACCGCCCGCTATCGCAAAGGTTTCCGTTCTGGTCAGGGCGATGCCCTGGCTGTGGTTTTCCCCGGCTCGCTACTGGAACTCTGGCGCGTACTGAACGCCTGCGTTAACGCCGATAAAATTATTCTGATGCAGGCCGCCAATACCGGGCTGACCGAAGGCTCCACGCCTAACGGCAATGATTACGACCGCGAGATTGTGATTATCAGCACCCTGCGCCTCGACAAGCTGCATGTGTTGGGCAAAGGCGAGCAGGTGCTGGCGTATCCCGGCACAACCTTATATTCGCTGGAAAAAGCGCTGAAACCGCTGGGACGCGAACCGCATTCAGTGATTGGTTCGTCGTGCATCGGCGCGTCGGTCATTGGGGGGGATCTGTAATAACTCCGGCGGTTCGCTGGTGCAAAGAGGCCCGGCGTACACTGAAATGTCCCTGTTTGCCCGTATTGATGAAAATGGCAAGCTGCAACTGGTTAATCATCTGGGGATCGACCTGGGACAAACGCCAGAGCAGATCCTCAGTCAATTGGACGATGAGCGGATTAAAGAAGAAAACGTGCGCCACGACGGGCGACACGCGCATGACCACGACTACATCACTCGCGTCAGAGATATCGACGCCGATACGCCCGCACGCTATAACGCCGATCCAGATCGTCTGTTCGAATCCTCGGGCTGTGCCGGGAAGCTGGCTGTCTTTGCTGTGCGCCTCGACACCTTTGAAGCGGAAAAAAACCAGCAGGTCTTTTACATCGGCACCAACCAACCCGAGGTGCTGACGGAGATCCGCCGCCATATTCTGGCGAAGTTCGATAATCTGCCAGTGGCGGGTGAATACATGCACCGCGACATCTATGACATTGCCGAGCAGTACGGTAAAGATACGTTTCTGATGATTGATAAGCTTGGCACCGACAAAATGCCGTTCTTCTTTACCCTGAAGGGCCGCACCGATGCGCTGCTGGAAAAGGTGAAAATCTTTCGTCCGCACTTTACCGATCGCGCGATGCAGAAGTTTGGGCATCTGTTCCCAAGCCACCTTCCAGCGCGCATGAAAAGCTGGCGCGATAAATATGAACATCATCTGCTGCTGAAAATGGCAGGCGATGGCGTCGCTGAAGCGCAAAACTGGCTCGGTGAATTTTTCAAAACCGCAGAAGGCGACTTTTTTTGCCTGTACGCCGGAAGAAGGGAGCAAAGCGTTTCTGCACCGCTTTGCAGCGGCGGGTGCCGCTATTCGCTATCAGGCGGTACATGCTGACGAGGTGGAGGATATTCTGGCGCTGGACATCGCCCTGCGCCGCAATGACACCGAATGGTATGAACATCTGCCAGCAGAAATCGACAGCCAGTTGGTGCATAAACTCTATTACGGGCATTTCATGTGCTACGTCTTCCATCAGGATTACATCGTGAAGAAAGGTGTGGATGCTCATGCGCTGAAAGAAAAAATGCTGGAACTGCTGCAACAGCGCGGTGCGCAATATCCGGCGGAGCATAACGTCGGACATCTGTACGAAGCCCCGGAAACTCTGACCCGTTTTTATCGCGAAAATGACCCCACCAACAGTATGAATCCCGGAATTGGCAAGACCAGTAAGCAAAAATTCTGGAAAGCGCCATCCTCCGAACACGTTCAGTAAATCTGCCAGATGGCGCAGGCTGGATCTGCGCGAAATATCGTGCAAAAGTAATGACATGTGCCGGGGCTCTCGCTCCGGCTTTTTTATGCCAAAGGTGAGAATCATGTCTGCTGCCGATACGCTTTCTGAAAACGATATTGTGGTGCGCGACGCACTGCCCGATGACGTAGAGGCGATCTCCTCGCTGTATGCATGGCACGTTTTGAATGGCCGTGCCTCTTTTGAAGAAATCCCGCCAACGGTGGCCGAGATGCGCCAGCGGATGCATAAGGTTGAACAATACGGTTTACCCTGGCTGGTGGCGCTCTATCGCGGCGTGATCGTTGGCTATTGTTATGCGACGCAGTACCGCCCCCGCCCGGCCTACCGTTATACGCTCGAAGAGTCGATTTACGTCGATGCCAGCATGACCGGGCGCGGTGTCGGCAGCCTGCTGATGCACACGCTCATCACCCGCTGTGAAGAAGGCCCGTGGCGGCAGATGGTGGCGGTGATCGGCGACGGGCATAACAATCCCGGGTCGCTGCGACTGCATAAAAAGCACGGTTTCGAGATTGCCGGGCAGTTGCGTAGCGTCGGCTATAAGAAGGGAGACTGGCGGGATACGTTGATAATGCAGCGCCCACTCAACGAAGGTGACTGGACGCTGCCGGAGTAAAGTTTTGTTATCCATGCCGGAGACGGTATAACTGCCTCATCCGGCCTACGGCTGAGATGTCTTCGTAGGCCTGATAAGCGAAGCGTCATCAGGCTATTTTCAACGACGACTTCGCCTTCTTCGGCCTGGTGCAGCATCAGTCGTTTTGCGCGGTCTGCTCACCCGCGCTGCTTCCCGAAGCGGCCATCTGCGCCGCTTTCTGCTTTTTATAGCTCAACGCCGCCGCCGGAACCGGCATCACTTTTCCGGTTTCAATCCAGGTACGTAAACGACTGGCATCGGCAAAATGGGTGTACTTACCGAAGGCATCCATCACTACCAGCGCCACCGGTTTGTTATTGATAACCGTGCGCATCACAAGGCAATGCCCCGCCGCATTGGTAAAGCCGGTTTTGGTGAGCTGAATATTCCAGTTATCGCGATACACCAGATGGTTGGTATTGCGAAACGGCAGCGTATACGCCGGGTTGGCGAAGGTCGCCATATCTTCCCGCGTGGTGCTCAGTTGCCCGATCAACGGATACTGCTTGCTGGCAATCAACAATTTGGTGAGATCGTGCGCGGTTGAGACGTTGTGAATCGACAAACCGGTCGGCTCGACAAAACGCGTGCGGGTCATGCCCAGCGCTTTTGCCTTCGCATTCATCGCTTTAATAAATGCGTTATAGCCGCCAGGATAGTGGTGCGCCAGGCTCGCTGCCGCCCGGTTTTCCGAGGACATCAGCGCCAGCAGTAACATATTTTTACGGCTGATTTCACTGTTCAGTCGCACGCGAGAGTAGATCCCTTTCATCTCCGGCGTCTGGCTGATATCCACTTTCAGTTTTTCATCCAGCGGCAGTCGCGCATCAAGCACCACCATCGCCGTCATTAATTTGGTTATTGACGCAATCGGACGTACCAGATCCGGATGATTGGCATAGATCACCTTATTGGTGTTCAGATCCACGATCATCGCACTACCGGAGGCGATCTCCGGTTGAGACGCCGTGGCAGTCGCTGCCGTTTTTGCCAGCGCTTGCGGCGCAAAAGGCACAGCCAGCATCAGCGCCAGGCTCAGTATGGAAACTCGGAATTTCAGCATGATGAGATTTCAAAAAATGATTCACGCGTGTTGACACGCACCGCCGGAGTCAGGGTGGCTCAGGCTAGCAGACAAATCATAGCGAGCTAAGAACATTGCCGCCAGAAGAGATTCGTCAGGAAATGCTGCATTGCTGACTTTTATACCAGCAACGCAGCACGAGAGTCAGAACAAACGGTATCCATAGCCCCACAGGATAACGGTCAGCGCGAGCAGCACTTCGAGTACCAGTACACCGATAGCCAGCGTTGAACTGGAGAAACTCAACCCCTCTTCCTTATTGATATTGAGGAATGTCGGAATGCCCAGATAAAGCAGATAGCCGGTATAGAACAACGCTACCGTCCCGACGAATGCGCAAAGCCACACCAGCGGATACAGCGCCACCAGACCGCTGAGAAACAGCGGCGTCGCCACATAACCGGCAAACACCATACAATGCGTCAGGGACGGACGCTGCGGATACCCTCGCGCCATCCACCAGATCACACGCCCCATGACCGCCACGCCCGCCAGCATCACGGCATAGAACAGGACAGCCAGTGCCAGTCCGGTAAACAGAGAAAGCTTCAGGACCGTGCCGTCGCCAAAATTCCAGCCGATTTGCGTCGTACCAATAAAGGCGCAAATGACCGGGATCGCCGCCATTAACAGAACATGGTGGGTATAGTGATGCGAAACCGTTTCGTTCTCGCTGTTGATCACCTGCATTTCACGATTGGGATGGGAAAACAGCCCCCAGACATGGTTCATACCGCCCCCCTTGTTGTCAGCCGTGAACCTAACACCTCAAGTATAATTCAGCTTTTCGATTATTTATTGAACAGACGAAGAAATGCCGCCGCGCATGAGGGCCCTTTTTGGGCAACCGGTATTCTGAGGGTGTATGCTTACAGACGTGGAGGTCATACAGACGTATGGATATAAACAGTTTTATTGCACAATACGGTTATGCCGCGCTGGTGATCGGGAGTCTGGCTGAAGGTGAAACCATTACTCTGCTGGGCGGCGTGGCGGCACATCAGGGTTTACTCAAATTCCCGCTTGTGGTTATTTCCGTGGCCTTAGGCGGCATGATCGGCGACCAGTTGCTCTATCTGCTGGGACGCCGCTTCGGTGGCAGGATCCTGCGCCGCTTCGGGCGACACCGTGACAAAATTCGTCATGCGCAGAAGATGATCCAGCGCCGCCCGTACCTGTTCGTGATTGGCACCCGGTTTATGTATGGGTTTCGTGTGATCGGCCCGCTGCTGATTGGCGCCAGCCATCTACCGCCAAAAATTTTTTTACCGCTGAATATCCTCGGCGCGCTGGTCTGGGCGCTGATCTTCACCACCCTGGGCTATATGGGTGGCGAAGTGATCGCGCCATGGTTGCACAACCTCGACCAGCACCTGAAACACTGGATTTGGCTGGTTCTGGCGGTGGTGCTGGTGATCGGCGTCCGCTGGTGGCTGAAACGCCGCAGCCGTAAACAGGTGGGGTAAGCGGGTTATTCCGGCCTGAACTGGGGATTGGCCAGCATAAATCCCCCATCCATAATAAACGATTGCCCGGTGGTATAACCCGCCTCTTCCGAGCACAGCCAGGCGACCAGACTGGCGATTTCCCGCGTCGCCCCAGGTCTTCCCAGCGGGATTGACGGCTCGGTTCCCGGCTTAACGTCACTGTCATCCATATCATTCATCGGCGTGGCAATCGCCCCAGGCGCTACGGCGTTAACCAGAATGTTGTGGCGTACCAGCTCAAGCGCCATGGCTTTGGTGAGTCCGCCGAGAGCATGTTTCGCCGCCGTGTAGGCGCTGGCCTCGGGTAACGGCGTATGTTCGTGCACCGAGGTAATATTGATGATGCGCCCACCCTGCCCCTGCTTCACCATCTGGCGGGCCGCCAGCTGTGAGCAGAGAAACGCCCCATCGACATCGACCGTAAATATCTGCCGCCAGTCGTCAAAAGAGGTCTCAAGGAATGCAGATTTGTTCATTGTTCCCGCGTTATTGACCAGCACGTCGAGCCGCCCAAAGCGTGCGATCAGGTGTTCCAGCGCCTGCGCGCCTTGCGGCAGCTGGCTCAGGTCCAGTTGAAGGGTTTCTGCCCGGACGCCATGACTTTCCACCTCGCGGGCGGTATCACGCGCGCCCTGCTCGTCGGAATGCCAGGTGATGCCGATATCAAACCCCGCTTTCGCTAACTGAAGGGCGCACGCCTTGCCAATACCTGAATCGGAAGCCGTCACGATTGCCGCTTTTGCCATATCATCCTCCGGTTGCAACAGAACTGAGCCTTAAGTATAGAAACTCTCCTCGAAGCAACCGAAATAATCAGGAATGATGGTAACCACCGCCAAGCGCGCTGGTGAGCTGGATGGAGGCATCCAGCCACTGACCTTGCAAAATCAGGCCATTCCCTTGTTCACGCAGGGCGGGGATTTTAGCCTGGCTAACGCGGGAACCGGCGATGATCCCGGCGCTAAAGCGCGCCTGCGCCAGTGAAACCACCCGTTCTGCGTCATGCTCAATCTGCTGCTGGTGCTGATTTTTTTGCATCAGCGTTTCCACCTGACTGGCCGTGCGCGCCACGTCATTTACCGCATCAACGACGGCTTTGTTATAACGGGCGATCGACAAGCTGTTCTGCGCCTGGGCAATATCAAGGCTGGCATTTAGTCTCCCGCTGTCGAAGATCGGCAGCGTCAGCCCGGCTGTCACCCCCATCTGCTGGGCGGAACTGCGGAACAGATCGCTCAGGTGCAATGCATCCTGCTGTAAAAAAGGCCATCAGGTTGACGTCAGGATAGAACGCCGCTTTCGCCGCCTCCACGCTGCTCATTGAGGATTCGATCACCCAGTGCGCCGCCTGCAAATCCGCCCTGCGCGCCAGTAAGGAGTAGCCCAGTTGCGTCGGTAACTGGCTTTCCACTTTCGGCAAGCTCACCGGATGCAGCTTCAGCGCCGCCGACTGGGTATTGGTCAGCGCGCTCAGACGCGCCTCGATCGCTTTCATCTTTCCGGCGACGTCATTGAGTTGTTGCTGTGTTTTGCTGTCATCAATATCCGTTTCAACCCCTTCAACGGAAGAGGTAATGCCATTCTGGTACAGCTGGCGATCGGTATTAATGATCGTGCGTTGTTCCTGTTCTATTTGCATCAGCAGCTTGCTGAGTGACGCCTGCGTCTGCCACTCCCAGTAGAGGCGAGCCACGCTGCTGGCTAAAAGCTGACGGGTCTGTTCACGCTCAGCTTCCTGCGCCTTCACAGCGCCGATTCGCGCCGTCACTTCCGCCCGGTTTTTGCCCCACAAATCGAGGTCCCAACCGGCGGTTAAGCCGAAGGTGCCGTTGGTATACCACGGTCCAGTGGTGCCCGCTGCCGGATCGTTCAGGGCAAACGGCCCCATGATGCCTTCCGCGGACATTTTCTGCCGTTCGGCATTCGCGGAGAAATCAATCTGCGGCCCGTCCTGGGCTTCAACGGCTTTAGCCTGCGCTTCGGCCAGTCTGATCCGCTGTTCCGCGACCTGCATATCTGGCGAATTTGCCAGCGCATTCTTGACTAAGTTGTTCAACTGCGCGTCGTGGTAGTCCTGCCACCACTGGCTGCCTGGCCAGCCGTGATCCAGCGCAGAAGGCAGCGCAGCATTGACGTGTGAGGCCGGAAGTTGTTGTGCCAGCGTCGGTGCGGTGTCGTGCATGGGCGCACATCCCGCCAGCAAAATGAGCAGAGGAAAACACGCGTGCAGCGCGTGAAAAAAGTCACGATTCATGAAGAAGTTCTGGTAAAAAAAGGTGCGCGGAGCTTACCCGTTGTTGTGAGCTCTTTTTTTAGTTACGCGTGGCATAACATCTTCGGCAATGAAAAGTCACAACTGGCAAAATATATTCCAGCGGAATATAAATAGCTCAATAATATTAAATTTCAATTGACTGGATCGCGCGGGCAATATCCGGTGAATTATTTAATGCGCGGACAGACTGGAAGACGTCCGTGGCTTCTTCATACTCTTTTCGTAAGTAACCCAGCCACTGCTTAATGCGCGCAACGTGATACAGCCCGGTGTCACCCTGTTTTTCCAGGCGGGTATACTTTTTCAGCAGAACCACCACCTGCGGCCACGGCATTCGCGGCTCATTGTATTTCACCACCCGGCTGAGGTTGGGAATGTTCAGTGCCCCGCGGCCAATCATCACCGCATCGCAGCCGCTGACGGCCAGGCATTCCTGCGCACTTTGCCAGTCCCAGATTTCCCCGTTAGCAATCACCGGGATCGACAGTCGCTGGCGGATTTCGCCAATCGCCTGCCAGTTGATATGTTCCGCCTTATAGCCCTGCTCTTTGGTGCGCCCGTGTACGACCAGTTCGCTCGCCCCGGCCTGCTGCACGGCATCCGCAATCTCAAACTTTTTGTCGCCGCTGTCCCATCCCAGACGCACTTTCACCGTCACCGGCAGATGCGCCGGGACCGCTTCACGCATCGCTTTCGCCCCCCTGATAGATGAGTTCGGGATCCTTCAGCAACGTCGCGCCACCGCCGCTACCGTTGACCATTTTTGACGGGCACCCGCAGTTGAGATCGACACCGTAAGAGCCGAGTTCCACGGCGCGGGCGGCATTTTCCGCCAGCCACTGCGGATATTGCCCCAGCAGTTGCACGCGCACTAAGGTGCCGGAAGGGGTCCGGCTACCGTTGAGCAGTTCGGGGCAGAGTCGATGAAACACTTTTACCGGCAGCAGTTGATCCACCACGCGCACAAATTCGGTGATGCAAAGATCGTAGTCATTCACTTCCGTCAGAAGCTCGCGCACCAGGGAATCGAGCACGCCTTCCATCGGCGCCAGTAAAACACGCATATCGTCATCCGCAAAAAAAAGAGGCGCTATCATAGCGCCTCTGTGCGATGAGCAAAACCTTTTGCCGGAAGACGGCATCCGGCCTGGACGCCATCCTGTCTGCAAGCCTGGCAAGCGAAGCGCCTACATTCCATCCTGCTGGTAGGCCGGGCAAGCGAAGCGCCCCCGGCGAAGGCCCTGTTTTCTCAGCGCGGCAGCAGACAGTTATCTTCTTTCCAGCCGTACAGCCATTCCATACCGCGATAAAACTCTGCCTGCGATTTGCCTTTCCACAGCAGATTACGCACCTGACGCTCCACGCCAGCTGCGTGATACACGCGACCCATTTCGCGGGTAGACCAGACGATGCGCGCCGTGCGCGGAATGCGCACCGACTCATACAAGGCAAAGGCTTTCGCCGCATCGCCATCGCACTGCTCCAGCGCTTTACCCAGCGTTACGGCATCTTCCAGCGCCATACAAGCCCCTTGCGCCATGTACTGCGCCACCGGGTGCGCGGCATCGCCCACCAGCGTGATACGCCCGGTGCCCCATTTTTCTACCGGTTCGCGATCCGCCGTAGACCAGCGACGCCAGGTCGTGGGTTTATCCAGCATCTGCCGCGGGCGCGGATGGATCCCGGCAAAATACGACAGCACCTCTTCCTTGCTACCGTCTTTGACGCCCCACTCCTCCTGCTGGCGGCTGTGGAAGGTCACCACCAGGTTGTACTGTTTACCGCCGCGCAGCGGATAGTGTACGAGGTGACAGTGCGGCCCGGCCCACAGCACCGGCGCATTAATGCGCAGATCTTCTGGCATATCCGCACAGTCAATCACCGCACGGTAAACCACGTGTCCGGTTACGCGCGGCGAATCGCCCAGCAAACTCTGGCGCACGACCGACTTCACGCCATCACAACCGACCAGAATATCGGCGGTCCAGCTGTGTCCCTGTTCATCGAATACGGTCACGTCGTCTGCCGTCTGGCGAATATCGACCACGTTGGTTGAAGTCCGGTATTCAACATTCGGATGGGTCAGTACCGCTTCCCAGACCGAAGCATGAATATCGACCCGGTGGATGACCGCGTACGGACCGCCGAAGTGGTCGCGAAAGGCCTGCCCGGTCTCAATGCGCACCACTTCTTCTGCGTTCACCGCGTCCATCATGGTGATGTGATCGGTGAACACTGCGCGCTGGCGCGCAACCTCACCGACGCCCAGACTGTCCAGCGCGGAGAAGGCATTCGGACCGAGCTGAATGCCCGCGCCAATCTCACCAATTTCATGGGCTTTTTCCAGCAGCATCACCTTGATGCCCTGGCGCGCCAGCGAAAGCGCGGTGGCTGCCCCGCCAATTCCGCCGCCGACAATAATTGCGCTCGTCACTTTAGCCATTGTCATTCTCCTTCTCAGGCTGAGATTTTATCTTGTTGATTTTCCGGGGCGGCGGCGATGAACGCCGGTAGCTGTGTGCAGGCGTCATATACGGCTTTGCAGCGCGGATAGCCGCTTAAATCGCACCCCATTCTTAACGCGTTCGCCCATTGCGGGATCAGGCAGCAGTCGGCGAGCGTCGGCGTATTGCCAACGCAGTAATTCTGCGACTGACTCTGACGCAATAATTGCTCGACAGCGCTTAACCCCTGCTGGATCCAGTGTGCGTACCAGCGTTTTTTCTCTTCTTCACTGACCTTCAGTTCCTCGCTCAGATAGCGCAGCACCCGCAGGTTGTTAACCGGATGAATATCGCAAGCGATGGCATAGACAATCTCCAGCACCTGCCTGCGCGCCGGATCGTTGACGGGCAGCAAGCGCGACTGTGGAAAATGCCGGTCCAGCCAGTCGATAATCGCCAGCGACTGACCAAGCGCGTCGCCGTCGTCGGTCACCAGCGTCGGCACCAGCCCCACCGGATTCATCCGCCGGTAGGCCAGTTCATTTTGCTGACCGATACGAATATTGACGCCCACTGTCTGGTAGTTGATACCCTTTAATGCCAGCGCGATACGCACGCGGTACGACGCCGAACTGTTAAAAAAACTGTACAGCTTCATACATCACCTCAGACAATCTTCACAGCGACAGGCGTCAACCCGTCCACGCCACCGGTGATCACATCCCCTTTCACCACGGCACCCACGCCTTCCGGCGTGCCGGTGAAAATCAGGTCGCCCGGTTGCAGTTCGAAGAAACCGGACAGATAACTGATCGTTTCATTCACCGACCAGATCAGATGGCGAATGTCGCTGCGCTGATGATCGTCGCCGTTCACCTGTAACCAGATGGGCGCCGCGGTGATATCCGCAATCTCATCCGCTTTGTGCAGCGGCGCGATAGGCGCGGAGAGATCGAACGCTTTACCGATTTCCCACGGACGCCCCATCTGACGCATCTCCATCTGGCGGTCGCGGCGGGTCATATCCAGCCCGGTGGCGTAACCCCAGATATATTCATGAGCTTTCTCTAACGGAATATCACTGCCTTTTTTTACCGATAGCGACCACCAGCTCAATTTCATAGTGATAGTTATCCGTTTGCGACGGGTACGGCAGCGCTAACGTTTCGCCAGCAGCAACCGGCACAATCGCATCGGCCGGTTTACAGAAGAAGAACGGCGGCTCGCGATCCGGGTCAAAGCCCATTTCGCGGGCATGGGCGGCATAGTTGCGTCCTACGCAATAGACGCGGTGAACGGGGAACTGCGCATCGCTGCCGACAACCGGTACGGTCACGGGGGGCCTGTGGTGCAAATACATATTGAGTCATGGTTCTCTCCCAAATTAATAACGGGCTTCACGGAACAACCCGAGGGCTTCCTGTACCGGTCTGTCCGAAAAACTGAATAAAACGGTCTCTTCCGTGGCGTTGAATGACACACCGTGCCAGGTTGGCACCACGAAAATATCTTTGGCGGAAAAGTGGAAGGTCTCATTGCCGACGGTGACGTCGCCCGCCCCTTCTACCACGTGGTATATGGTGCTGTCCGTGGTGCGCGAAACCCGCGAGGTAAAGCCTTTTGGCAACAGTTGCAGGAACGTCCCCATCGACGGCATCGGGTAGCCGCCGGTCACCGGGTTGACATAGCGCATCTTGTAGCCATCCCACTCGTCGGCATCGCCCAGACGGGTCAGATCGTGCAGCGCATCGCGACTGCGGTCATAGCGATAGTTGAAAATCGGCGATGAGTTGCCTTTCTGATGGCGCAGCGGCAGCATGTTGGCGGCATAGCGCGGCAGATAGTCGCCCTCTTTACGTGAAACCGGCTGCTGGTCTTCCGGGTAATCTTCGGCAAAGCCACAGCCCAGAATGTTAACCAGCGGCAGATCCAGACCGTCCAGCCAGACCACCGGCTCATCGCCAGGGTTGCCGTGGTCGTGCCATTGCCACTGCGGCGTCAGAATAAAGTCGCCGGCGTGCATTTGGGTACGCTCGCCGTCCACGGCAGTGAACGCGCCTTTGCCTTCCACAATAAAGCGTAACGCCGACTGGTTATGGCGATGGCTGGGTGCGACTTCGCCCGGCAGGATCAGTTGCAGTCCCGCATAGAGTGTTGAGGTGATAGAGGATTGCCCACGTAACATCGGGTTTTCCAGGACCAGCACCCGGCGTACCGCCTCTTTCGCGCCAATCAGATTGCCGCTTTCCAGCAGCAGCGGGCGAATTTCCTGGTAGTTCCAGTACGCCGGCGCACAGGTCGGATTCGGCGTCTGCGGCACCAGATGATGCAGTGATTCCCACAGCGGGGTCAGGTTCTGCCCGGAAATATGCTGGTAAAACTGCTGACGGCTGTTTTTTACATCCTGATTATGTTCTGACATAGGGATTCTCCTTATTCGTTCACGACGCTTGCGTGCGGCAAAACGTCAGGGACAGAGGCTGACTGGCGGACGACTACCGTCAGGACGGCTAACATCACCGCGCTGATGACCGCCGGAGCAGCGATAATGAAAAACAAGGTGTCGAAAGAGAAATTCATCGCCATCATCACGCCGCCGGAAAGCGAACCGACAATCGCGCCACAGCGCCCCACCGCGTTGGACCAGCTCACGCCTGTCGCCCGACTCTGTGTGGGATAGAGCGTGGCGGTTAAGGCATTGAGACCCACCTGCGATCCGCTGATACCCACCCCGGTACCAAAGATTGCCAGCGCCATCAGCCATAAACCGTTTTCGCTCAGACCAATCATGACGATACATACCGCCCCCCAGCGCGTAGCTGACAGCCAGTACCCGGAACGGATTGTATTTGTCCATTAACACACCCAGTGCCAGCGCACCGAGCGTTCCACCAACCTGAAATGCTGCGGTCACCCAGGAGGCCTGTTGCAGATCAATCCCACGATGGTTCAACAGCGTCGGCATCCAGCTTGACAGCAGATAGATGATTAACAGGCTCATGAAGAACACGACCCATAACATCAGGGTAATGGGTAGCTGACGCCCGACGAAAAGCTGACGAATGCTGCCTTTGGCAATTGCCGCGGCTTCGTTGAGATAAAAATGCGTGTTGTCATAGCGTTCGCCAGTAATCGCACTCACCGTTCTGGCAATGGTCGCCTGCGGCAACTGGCGGCGGACCTGCCAGCGCGGAGACTCCGGCAGGACGACGAGCAGAGCGAAGAACAGCATCAGCGGTAAGACGCCGCCAAGCACCAGGATGCCGTGCCAGCCGATAGCCGATACTAATTGCGCACTGACAATCCCACCCATCGCGGAACCAAGCGTAAAGCCGCAAAACATCAGCGTGACCAGTGCGCCGCGGCGGCGGGCAGGCAGATATTCAGAAGTCATGGTGATGGTATTTGGCATAGCGCCGCCGAGGCCCAGGCCGGTCAGAAAGCGCAGGAACACCAGCGTCTGAAGATCAGGCGAGAAAGCCGAAAGCAGGCTCAGCGCGCCAAACAGCGCCACGCAGAGCTCAATTACCCGTTTGCGACCAAAGCGGTCAGACAGCGGGCCGCAGAGCAAAGCGCCTGCAGTAAGTCCTAACAGACCAGCGCCAAACAGCGGGGCGAGATCTCCGGCGGTTAACTGCCAGTGGCTACGAATATCGGGTGCAATAAAGCCAATCGCGGCGGTATCAAAACCATCCAGCATGACCACCAGAAAGCAGCAGATAATTACCCGCCACTGGGTCTTGCTGACGGGAGCAGCATCAATCAGGGCTTGTAGTTCACGTCGTTGAGTCATAGTCAATGCCTCGGTGCAGGTAGGGACAGATGTTGTTTTGTTTTTGGTATGTTACGAGTTTGTAGACTGGGCGATAAAATGTACAATGGCATTTCATGCAGAGACATAACCTGGAGGTTATCGCTGATGGCAAACTGGGCGCAAAAACTGAAGCTGCACCATCTGCAAATGCTGGTGGCACTGGGCGAACAAGGGAATCTGACGCACGTTGCGCGAATGATGAATATCACTCAGCCCGCGCTGTCGAAATGGTTGTCACAGCTCGAAGATGAGATGGGGATCACGCTCTTTGAGCGTCACAGTAAAGGCCTGCGCCCCTCAGAAGGCGGCAAATTGCTGTTACAACATGCCCAGCGTTTAATCAATGACATGGAGCGTTCGCAGTATGAAATGGCACGCTTTAAAGAAGGCGGACTGGTCGGGAGCCTGAAGATTGGCTGCTCGCCAGTGGCAACCGACTGCGTGTCGCAGGCGATCCTCAATCTGCTCGTTGAGATGCCGACGCTGCATCTTAACATTGAAGAAAAGGTCATGACCCCGCTGCTGCATGATCTGCTTGCCGGTTCCGTGGATGTGGTGGTCGGTCGCGTTGGGGGGGCGGGCACTGCAGCTTCCGCTCAATTATCAGGTGCTGTATACCGAACCCGTTTGTTTTGTCGCCCGCCCACACCATCCGTTAGCGAAGTTTGACACCCTGAGCTGGGCCGACCTTGCGCACTGGCGCTGGATAGTCTGGCCGACGGGAACGCCCATCCGCCTGAGTATTGATAACGCGCTGGTCGATAACGGGGTAATGTTGCCGGAAAATACCATTGAATCGGCCTCGATGAACGTCAGCACCAACCTGCTGCAAAGCAGCGATATGATCTCTATTCTTTCTTTACGGCTGGCACAGCGCTATGCCAGCCAGGGACAACTGGTGATCCTCAATCTGCCGAAGATAGAACAAAAAGGCAGCGTGGGGGGTGTTCTGGCGCAACAATGAAACACCATCCAGTGCGCTGAGCCGTTTCCTGCAGCTGCTGGCACAAATTTAGCGTGACAGACTGGGGCATCGCCCAATGTTCCCGCTGTCTATCTTCAGTATGCTAAGAATTCATGATGTGATCGATAGCACGTTTTAAGGTTTAATTGTATGATGAATCCGTCGCTTCAAGGAATTTCAACATGAGCAAGACACTGAATATCATCTGGCAATACTTACGCGCTTTCGTGCTGATTTATGCCTGTCTGTATGCAGGCATTTTTATTGCGTCCCTGCTGCCCGTCGCCATTTCAGGCAGCATCATCGGGATGCTAATCCTGTTTGTACTGCTGGCACTGCAAATTATCCCGGCAAAATGGGTTAACCCTGGCTGCTATGTGCTGATTCGCTATATGGCGCTGTTGTTTGTGCCGATTGGCGTCGGCGTAATGCAGTACTTCGATCTGCTGCGCGCGCAGTTCGGCCCGGTGGTGGTGTCGTGTGCCGTCAGTACGCTGGTCGTTTTCCTGGTAGTGAGCTGGAGTTCGCATCTGGTCCACGGTGAACGTAAAGTAGTGGGACAGAAAGGGTCTGAAGAATGATGTCGTCAATCTGGTGGTCTTTACCGCTGACGCTGGCGGTTTTTTTCGGTGCGCGCAAACTGGCTGCGCGGTTTAAATTTCCTTTACTGAATCCGCTGCTGGTGGCGATGGTGGTGATTATCCCATTCCTCCTGCTGACCGGTATTTCCTACGATAGCTATTTTAAAGGTAGTGAGGTACTCAACGACCTGCTGCAACCGGCGGTCGTGGCGCTGGCTTACCCACTATACGAACAACTGCATCAGATTCGCGCCCGCTGGAAGTCGATCATTACTATCTGTTTCGTCGGCAGTATTGTGGCAATGGTGACCGGCACCACGGTGGCGCTGCTGATGGGCGCTACGCCTGAAATCGCCGCCTCCGTCTTACCGAAATCCGTCACCACGCCAATTGCGATGGCCGTGGGCGGCAGCATCGGCGGCATCCCGGCGGTCAGCGCCGTGTGCGTGATTTTCGTCGGTATTCTCGGCGCCGTCTTTGGTCATACTCTGTTAAACGCCATGCGCATTAAAACCAAAGCCGCACGCGGACTGGCGATGGGCACCGCGTCTCACGCTCTCGGCACCGCCCGCTGCGCGGAGCTGGATTATCAGGAAGGCGCATTCAGTTCGCTGGCGCTGGTGATTTGCGGGATTATTACCTCATTAATCGCCCCGTTCCTGTTTCCGGTTATTCTCGCGGTTGTGGGCTAAAATTTGCGATACGTCGCGCATTTTTCATTTAAGTTACATTAGTTGCATAAACAATGAGATTTAGATCACACATATAGCTGTAACAGGCCCGTACACTACGATCCCAATACATTGTTATGAGGCAACGCCATGCACCCACGTTTTCACACTGCGTTCAGCCAACTCGCGGATAATTTGCAATCAGCGCTGGCGCCGATCCTGGCGGAAACGCATTTTTCTGCTTCGCTGACTGCTGAGCAAGTTTCCACGCTAAAAAGCGCAACGGGACTTGACGAAGACGCGCTGGCATTTGCACTTCTGCCGCTGGCGGCGGCCTGCGCCTGTACGCCACTGTCTCATTTCAACGTCGGCGCCATCGCCCGCGGTGTCAGCGGGACATGGTATTTCGGCGCGAATATGGAGTTTATCGGCGCGACCATGCAGCAAACCGTTCACGCCGAGCAAAGCGCCATCTGCCATGCCTGGCTGCGGGGTGAGAAAGGCCTCGCGGCGATCACCGTAAACTACACCCCGTGCGGCCACTGCCGTCAGTTCATGAATGAACTGAACAGTGGACTGGATCTGCGCATTCATCTGCCCGGTCGCGAACCGCATACGCTGCGTGACTATTTACCGGATGCGTTCGGACCGAAAGATCTCGACATCAAAACGCTGCTGATGGACGAACAGGACCACGGTTTTGCCCCTCAGGGTGATGCACTGTCGCAAGCGGCCATTGCCGCCGCGAGCCGCAGTCATATGCCGTACAGCCAGTCACCGAGTGGTGTGGCGCTGGAATGCAAAGACGGGCGTATCTTTAGCGGAAGCTATGGCGAAAACGCCGCATTTAATCCGACCATCCCACCGCTACAGGGCGCGCTGATACTGCTTAATCTCAACGGCTACGGTTATGACGATATTCAGCGTGCGGTGCTGGCGGAAAAAGCCGATGCGCCACTTATTCAGTGGGATGCCACCGCCGCCACACTGAAAGCGCTGGGTTGCAGTAACATCGATCGCGTTCTTTTGGCTTAATTCCCGGATAGCGTCCGTTCACAGGCTGGATAAGGCATTTTCACCGCTATCCGGCCTAACCGCCTGATGACGCTACGCTTATCAGGTCTACGCTCGCTGACTGGCGCCTTTTTCTGGAATTGCTGAAAATCCCCCCCAATCAGACTGCTGTTTCTTGCGCTTCGACAGCGGGTACAGTAGCCTGATTGAAATTTCATCCAGTGACAGAGTTTTCTTCATGCTAAAGCGCGCACTCTACAGCCTGTTGGTCCTGATCGGCTTGCTGCTGTTGATCGTGCTGGGCCTTGACCGCTGGATGAGCTGGAAAACCGCCCCCCTATATTTACGACGAACTTCAGGACCTGCCCTACCGCCAGGTTGGCGTGGTGCTTGGTACCGCAAAATATTATCGTACCGGGGTGATCAATCAGTATTACCGCTACCGGATTCAGGGCGCGCTGAACGCCTATAACAGCGGTAAGGTCAATTATCTGCTGCTCAGCGGCGACAACGCCATGCAGAGCTACAACGAACCGATGACGATGCGCAAAGATCTGATTGCCGCCGGCGTCGATCCTGCGGATATCGTGTTAGATTACGCCGGATTCCGTACCCTCGATTCGATTGTCCGCACCCGTAAAGTCTTCGACACCAATGATTTCATCATTATTACCCAGCGCTTCCACTGCGAGCGCGCGCTGTTTATCGCGCTGCATATGGGCATTCAGGCGCAGTGCTACGCCGTACCGTCGCCAAAAGATATGCTGACGGTTCGGGTGCGCGAGTTTGGCGCACGCTTTGGCGCGCTGGCCGATCTGTATCTGTTTAAACGTGAACCCCGATTCCTCGGCCCGTTAGTGCCCATCCCCACGCTGCATCAGGTGCCGGATGATGCGCAGGGTTATCCGGCCGTAACGCCAGAACAACTGCTTGAGCAGCAAAAAAAACAAGGGAAATAAGCATGGAAGACAAAACGCTTTTTTATCGTGATTGGCGTACTGATGATCGTCGCCTGGACGCTTCGCGAAGGGATTAAAGGGCTGCGATCCGGCGTTGTCGAGAAAACGGTTAAAGGCTCGCAGACTCCGCGCTTAATTCAACGCGCTGAAGAACCCGGCTCATACTGGAGCTATATCGGCGTTTATTTTGGTCTGTCAGTTGGCGCGCTGCTTGTCGGCATCTGGTTGGTATTTATTAAATAAAAAAGCCGGCGCAGAGCACATCTGCACCGGCTTGATTCGACATGAAAGGGTTACTTCTTACGCGCGTATTTCAGTGAATCCAGCGCGACCGCGAAGATGATGATGCCGCCCTTAATGATGTACTGCCAGTACGGGTTGACGCCGATGTAAGTCAGGCCGTAGTTAATGACGGTAAAGATAATCACCCCGGTCACCACGCCGAATACTGTACCGACCCCGCCGCTGAACGACACGCCGCCGACGACACACGCAGCAATCGCATCCAGTTCGTACATAAAGCCAAGGTTGTTCGTCGCAGAGCCGATGCGTCCCGCTTCCAGCAAACCGCCGAAGGCATAGAACACACCGGACAGCGCATAGATCATCAGCAGATTCAGCGCTACGTTCACACCTGACACTTTTGCCGCTTCCGGGTTGCCGCCGATGGCGAAAATGTTTTTACCGAAGCGAGTTTTGTTCCACAGCACCCAGACAAATGCCACGGCGATCAGCGCATAGAATGTGATATACGAAAGCCGGAAGCTACCCAGTGCGATAAAACCTTGAGCAAAGGTCGAGAAGCCGCTATCAAAGCCCGAAATCGGCGATGCCCCGACAAAATCGTAATACAGGGAGTTGATCCCGTAGACGATAATCATCGTACCAAGCGTGGTTATAAACGGCGTTACGTTCAGGTAAGCGATGATAATTCCGTTCACCAGACCGATGACTGCGCCAATTACGCAAACAATCAGGATCACCAGCGCAATCGGCATGGTCGCCATTTCGGGGAACACTTTATTGGCGTTCTCCATCGACTGTAACAGCGTTGCCGCGACAACCGCCGCCAGCCCGACCTGACGCCCCGCAGACAGGTCAGTTCCTTGCGTCACAATCAAACCCGCCACGCCCAGCGCGATGATAATACGCACAGAGGACTGGGTCAGAATATTACTTAAGTTAAGCAGACTTAAGAACGTGGGATCCTGGAAAATAATAATGGCCAGCAAGACTAAAAGAACGACGTAAATACCGCCCTCTTTCAGATAAGTGAGAAAACTTTTCTTATTTAACGCACTCATGAGGAGCCCCTGATCTTAAAGGTGCAAAGACGCAAGACGCAAAATTTCGTTTTGCGTTGTCGTTTTAGTATCAACAATTCCAGAAACGAGGCCGTTGCTCATGACCAGAATACGATCTGTTATCCCTAACAATTCCGGCATTTCGGAGGAGATGATAATGATCCCTTTCCCTTTCTTCGCCAGTTCCGCAATTAACTGATAAATTTCAAACTTCGCGCCGACATCAATCCCGCGAGTGGGTTCGTCGAGCATTAAAATTTCCGGTTGTGTCAGCAGCCAACGACCAATAACCACCTTCTGCTGGTTACCGCCCGAAAGCGAACCAATTTGCGTTTTATGACCAGGCGTTTTTACCCGCATGGAATCAATGACCCATTGGGTATCACTTTTCATTCGCGAGTTATCTAACAGACCGACTTTATTTTTGTAATTCTGAATATTGGAAATTAAGGAGTTAAAACCAATGTCCAGATAAGCATAAATACCGGTGGAACGACGCTCTTCAGTTACCAGCGCGAAACCGTGATTAATGGCTTCATTCGCAGAATGGTTATTAATCTTTTTTGCCGTGCAAGGTAATGGTGCCCGATGATTTCTCACGAATACCAAACAATGTTTCAACAATGTCAGTGCGCTTAGCGCCGACCAGCCCTGCGATACCGAGGATCTCGCCTTTATGCAAATCAAAGGAGACATCACGGATCGATGGCTGACGCAACGAGGTCAGGTTACGCACTTCCAGAATCACTTCACCCGGATTGTTGGATTTATCCGGGAATCGCTGGTTCAGAGAACGGCCGACCATCATGGCGATGATCTTATCCATATCCAGCCCTTCCAGCGGTTGCGTCGCAATCCACTGTCCGTCGCGCAGAACGGTAATCTCATCACACAGCTGGAAAATCTCTTCCATTTTGTGGGAAATATAAACAATGCCGCAGCCACGCTCTTTCAGTTTGCGAATAATCGTGAACAGATGGTTGACCTCTTTCTCGGTTAACGACGAGGTCGGTTCATCCATAATCACAATTTTGGCGTTATAGGAAAACGCTTTGGCAATTTCGATCATTTGCATTTGCGACACGGACAATGTTCCGACACGCGCACGCGGATCAATATCAATATCCAGCTCGTCAAATATAGCTTTGGTATCCCGGTACATTTTTTCCTGATCGACAAACATGCCTTTGGTGGGATAACGTCCCAGCCACATATTGTCCATAACAGAACGTTGTAATACCAGGTTTAACTCCTGGTGTACCATTGAAATACCATTCTCCAGCGCTTCTTTGGCAGAATGAAAATCGATTTCTTTACCCTGAAATAATATACTGCCAGAATCTTTTTGATAGATCCCAAAAAGACATTTTAATAGTGTCGACTTTCCTGCGCCGTTCTCCCCCATTAATGCATGAATCGAATGCGGACGGACTTTTAAATTAACATTATCAAGTGCCTTAACGCCGGGAAAAGACTTGTTGATGCCGCTCATTTCCAACAAGTATTCGCCTGACGGCTGAGTAGTTGTGCTGACCATAATTATACCTTGTTGGCCTCGCAGAGTGCGTGGTGAAAGGGGCGCGATACGCTCGCGCCCAACAAACTTACTTCTTGGTGAACTCGGCCAGGTTATCTTTATCGACGCCTACGTAAGGAACGCGGACGATTTTATTGTCGATTTTCCACTCAGTGCCGTCAGCCGCACCCTTGCCATCAGCGAGGTTTTTCGCCAGATCAAAGGTCGCTTTTGCCTGGTTGTTTGCATCGTTCAGCACAGTACCGGCCAGCGCGCCCGATTTCACCAGCGCCAGCGCTTCTGGCAACGCATCGACGCCAAATACCGGTACGCTGGTTTTGTTATGCGCTTTCAGTGCTTCAACGGCGCCCATTGCCATCGCATCGTTGTTGGCGATGACCACTTCAATTTTGTTGGCGTTCGGGCCGGAGAGCCACGCATCCATTTTGTCTTTTGCCATCGCGGTGTCCCACATGGCGGTATCTAACTGCAGCTGTTCGGTTTTGATACCTTTGTCGTTCAGCTCTTTGATAACGTAAGTCGTACGCGCTTCTGCATCAGGATGTCCCGGCTCGCCTTTCAGCAGCACGAACTGAATCTGACCATCTTTGTTCAGATCCCAGCCCTGGTTTGCCGCCCAGTGTTTAGCAATCAGATCGCCCTGGATAATCCCGGATTCTTTGGAGTCAGTACCCACGTAGTAAGCCTTGTCATAGCTGTCCAGGGCTTTGCGGGAAGGTTCTTTGTTGAAGAATACGATAGGAATGTTTTGACCACGCGCTTTCTCGATAACGGTGCCCGCCGCCGCAGGGTCAACCAAGTTTATCGCCAGCGCTTTCACGCCTTTTGCCAGCAGCACGTCTATCTGATCGTTTTGTTTGGACTGGTCGTTCTGCGAGTCGTTCATCAGCAGTTGCACATCTGGCGCTGATTTCGCGTCTGCTTCGATAGCCTTGCGCACCACGGACATAAAGTTATCGTCATATTTGTAGATTGTCACACCGATGCGAGTGTCAGCAGCGTGCGCAGCCGCGCCGAATAACATGCTTGCCATAACGGCAGAAAGGGTCAACACCTTCTTATTCATGGTAACTCCGGTTTTATTATGCAGGGTAGTACGTAAGATAAATGCCCGGCGGGACAAAACGTTAATGAAGTGTTATGTAAACGCCGAAGCTCATTTTAAAAAAATCTCTCTTCCTTGCCCGGTAACGCTCCAGAAATAGGCTTTAATTTCGCTTAAAGCGCCTTTACCTCGGTAAAAGTGATTACTCACAGTTACATCGTAGTTACAGTGCGACAAGCGGTGCCATCATAGCTATCACAATGTTAAGATACTGTGAATTTACTCACATATTGAAAGCGGTTACATCTGGCGACATCATAAGTTAGTGATCGCCGCCGCATTCTGCCGAACCGCCACGGAATGACGACGCACCAGGGTAGGCATAAAGCAGTGGGTCGCGGAAGAATCCAGCGTTCCCGCAGCACCCTGTAAAGCGAGTTCCGTCGCCAGTTTTGCCATAGAAGCAATGGGATAGCGCACCGTTGTCAGTTGCGGATCGGTGTAACGGGCGATGGGAATATCATCGAAACCAATGATTGAAAGATGTAAAGGGATGGAAATGCCGTTGTCTTTTAGCGCAGTGAGCGCTCCGGCGGCCATATTATCGTTATAGGCGAACACCGCGGTCAGTTGCAGGTTGCGCCCCAACAGTTCAACCATTGCCGCCTCTCCCCCCCTGCATATCCGGCGAGCCAGTGCCAATCCAGCTTTCAGGCGCCACAATGCCCTGCTCTTTTAGCGCACTGCTCCACCCTTCCCGACGCATGACATCATCTTCAATACGATGGCTGGAAGCCAGGTAACCAATGCGTTGATGGCCGTTGTTGAGCAGCATGCGAGTCGCCATTTTCGCGCCGCTGATGTTATCCAGGCACACGCAGCGGTGGGCGTAGCCAGGCACAATACGGTTGATCAAAACCATACCGGGGATCTGGTCCATAAACTCGCCCAGTTCTCGATCGCTTAACGCTTTTGAGTGAACGATCAGCGCGTTACAACGCTGGCGAATCAATACCTCAATGGCATGGCGCTCTTTTTTCGGCTTCATGATAACTGTTGCCAATCAGCACATATTTTTGATGCTGTTGAGCGACCAAATCCACCGCTTTCACCAGCGCGCCAAAAAACGCATCGGAAACGTCCATCACCACCACGCCAATCGTTTCACTGACCTGCGTCGCCAGCGCCTGGGCATTAGCGTTTGGCCGGTAGCCCAGCAGCGTCACCGCCTTCATTACTGCTTCGCGCGTATCGGGACTGACCAGCGCGCTGTTGTTTAATACGCGGGAAACCGTCGCCACGGATACGCCTGCCTGACGCGCCACATCACGAATGGTGATCATATTCACTACCCTGTCTGGAATTGCAGTGGTGCACTGCATAACTGGCGGCTATTTTGTCAGCGGAGGGAAATGGACTACGTGAGTACGGTCACAGCGATGAAAGCGCTTACATCCATTTTGTTAATGATTGTGATCCAGATCGTTATCTGGATGTATGAGACAATGCACTCCCTGCGGCACGGAGGGTTAATTGCCGCCAGAGCCACTCCACCGGACCTTGTGGAAAAAAGTGCAGCCAGATAACCGAGAAAAGCAGATTCGCCAACCAGACGGGGAATACAAACAGCAGCAGTTCTGGACGGTCAAATTTCATAAATAAACCGAACTGATAGAATAGCGTGGTGCAAATCAGGGTTTGTAACAGGTAATTGGTTAACGCCATGCGCCCTACGCAGGCAATGGCAATGACGATTTTACAGCGGCTGAGCTGCGGCCAGTAACCAAATATCAGCGCGGTGTAGCCGAGCGTCTGAAACGGCGCGCTAAGCTCACGCGGTGCCTGTAACAGGAATGCGCACCAACGATAATTCCAGCCCAGTTGCCACTGCGCGATGACGGCAGGAACATTAATCAGCAGGCCGACGACAATCAGTACCAAACCGCTGCGGCGATAGTGTGAAAGGCTAAACTGCCCTTTCAGCCAGCCACTGCGCATCAATGCCGCCCCGAGCAACATCATCCCCGCCAGTTGCCAGCCGTATTGCGCGCCCAACGCCAGCAGGCTGTTCGATAAGGCGTCAACCCGATTGCTGATGGCCTCAATGCCACCGTTCAGCTTCCAGTATTTTTCATACAGTAAAGCCGAGGCATCCGGCGTCCAGGCACGGTTTGTTTCGCTTCCCGAAATGGCCCCCAGTAGCAGCAAAACGCCAATACCGGCCAGATAGAGCAGTACGCCGGTGTTAAACAGGCTTTTCACCGACGGCGCATCACGCACCAGTCGCCAGCAGATCAGCCCCACCAGCCCATAGGCCAGCAGAATGTCGCCATCCCAGAACAGTAAAGCATGAATAAAGCCAAGCAACACCAACAGCGTCAGACGCGACTGGATCCAGCGCTTGCCACGCGGCAATAGCATTTGCAAACCCGCGCCGAACAGCAGCGCGAAAAGGGTGAGGAACTTGACCTGGGCAAAAACATCCAGAACAGCCCAGGTCCAGGCATCCTGAGACGTGATATTTCCGTACCAGGCAGGATTGAGGTAAGCCGCCTTTGGCAGACCAAAGGCGCTGATATTCAACAGCAGGATGCCCAGGATGGCGACGCCACGAACAAAATCCAGCGTGACATTACGCTCCATAGCTCCTGCCTTAATCAGTTGTGATGACGGACTGCGCGTAAAAATTCCTGACGCGTATTCTGGCTCGACTTGAACAGGCCGCCAAGCGAGGTGGTCGTCGTTGCACTGGTGGCGTCGCGAATGCCGCGCGCTTTCACGCAGTAATGTACCGCATCAATCGATACCGCCACATTATTGGTCCCCAGCAGAGTTTGCAGTGCAGTCAGGATTTGCTGCGTTAAACGCTCCTGCACCTGCGGACGCTGCGCGAAAAACTGAACGATGCGGTTGATCTTCGACAGACCGATTACCGAATCTTTCGGGATATACGCCACGGTCGCTTTACCATCAATGGTCACAAAATGGTGTTCACAGGTGCTGGTCAGGGTGATGTCACGCACGGTGACCATCTCATCGACCTTCATTTTGTTTTCAATAACGGTGATTTTCGGGAAGTTAGCGTAATCCAGGCCGGAGAAAATCTCATCAACATACATCTTCGCGATGCGATGTGGGGTTTCCATCAGGCTGTCATCGCTCAGGTCGAGATTCAACAGTTGCATGATCTCCGTCATATGGCCTGAAATAAGACGTTTGCGCGTTTCGTTATCCATTTCATGCACGGGCGGACGCAGCGGTGTTTCCAGCCCTCGCGCAACCAGCGCTTCATGAACCAGGGCCGCTTCTTTACTGAGTGATGACATTTATTCTCTCCTGCAGGTGTGGCGCCTCTGCCCTGCGTGGGGCAAAGTTTGTAGGCTGTAGACAGCCCGATTATTGTGCGTGAGGCCGCGCACATAATCCAGTATTCACAACGATAATTATTGAAATCGCCGCAGCCTTTCATACCGTGTTTCGCCAAAGGCAGCGGGAAGGGTTCCAGCGACGTGATATCGATGATGAAGCAAGTCTGCACAATGCGGAAGTGAAAGTTACTCACAGCACCATGAATTATCTGTATTATGGGGAGTTTGCGAACACATTCAGGTTCAACACAACAAGGAGCCACGCATGGAAATGCTCGAAGAGCACCGCTGTTTTGAAGGCTGGCAGCAACGCTGGCGTCACGACTCCACCACGCTGAACTGTGCAATGACGTTCAGCATTTTTCTCCCCCCACCTCGCGATACGACCCCTCCGCCGGTTCTGTACTGGCTGTCCGGGTTAACCTGCAATGATGAAAACTTTACCACCAAAGCCGGCGCACAGCGTATCGCGGCTGAACTGGGTATCGTATTAGTCATGCCGGATACCAGTCCGCGTGGTGAACAGGTCGCCAACGATGAAGGTTATGATCTGGGTCAGGGGGGCCGGTTTTTATCTCAATGCGACACAGCAACCCTGGGCCGCCCATTTCCGCATGTATGACTACGTGCGTGATGAACTTCCGGCGCTGATTCAGGCGCAGTTTAACGTCAGCGACCGCTGCGCGATCAGTGGGCATTCGATGGGGGGGGCACGGTGCGCTGATCCTGGCGTTGAAAAATCCGGGCAAATACACCAGCGTTTCCGCCTTCGCGCCTATTGTTAACCCGTGCCGTGTCCCCTGGGGCGAGAAGGCATTTCACGCCTATTTGGGTGAGGATCGCGCCACATGGGCGGAGTGGGACAGTTGTGCACTGATGTACGCCAGCAAACCGGAAGAAACCATTCCGACACTGATTGATCAGGGCGACAACGATCAATTTCTCGCCGATCAGCTCCAGCCTGCCGTTCTGGCGGAAGCTGCTCGTCAGAAGTCCTGGCCAATGACGCTACGCATTCAGCCAGGTTACGATCACAGCTATTACTTTATCGCCTCATTTATTGAGGATCATCTGCGTTTCCATGCTGAGTATTTAATGAAATAACCGCAGGAGGGCAAGCCGCCCTCCTCTCTCCCAATTCTTCATCATTTCTCCATCTTTTCCTCACATTTACGTTCCTCTATCTTGTTGACTTAAAAGCGTTTCTCTTTCAAATCAAACAAACGCAAATGATTTCAATTATCATTTGTGTTTACAAATATTCATTCTTTTGTACAATTCCACTCGCTTCTTTACCGCAAAGAGTTCTTAAAAGACAAACACATACAGTTGTCATGGCCTTTCACATGACACGCGGTTTTACTCGTTTAATGGAATGACAAAATGACTATACCTCACGTTAAGGCTGTTACCGTCGCGGTATGCGCGGCATGCCTCCCATCGCTCGTTCATGCTGCCGATCAGGATACCGTTGTGGTTACCGCGACGGGATTTGAGCAGAAAATCCAGAATGCCCCGGCTTCAATTTCGGTTATTTCAAAACAGCAAATTGAAGACAAAGCTTACCGTGACGTTACCGATGCCCTGAAAGATGTCCCTGGCGTGGTCGTCACTGGCGGCGGTAGCAGCAGTGATATCAGCATTCGTGGGATGGCATCGCAGTACACGCTGTTCCTGGTGAACGGCAAGCGCATCAGCACGCGCGGTACACGCCCGAACAGCGATAACGCGGGGATCGAACAGGGCTGGCTGCCACCGCTGGAATCGATCGAGCGTATCGAAGTCATTCGCGGACCTATGTCTTCGCTGTACGGTTCCGATGCGATGGGCGGCGTGATTAACGTGATCACCAAAAAAAGTCTCTAATACCCAGGGCTGGAGCGGCTCTCTGCACGGCGACGCCACTTTCCAGGAAAACAGCGATTCTGGCGATCTGTTCCAGACCAATGCTTATGCTTCAGGCCCGTTGATCGATGGCTTGCTGGGTGCGAAAGTTACCGGGCTGCTGTCTCGCCGTGCGGAAGATCAGATAGTCAACGGTTATAATGAACAGCGTCTGCGTAACGGCGGTCTGACCCTCAATTTCACGCCTGATGATAAAAACGACATCGATTTTGATATCGCCCGTGAATTGCAGGATCGCGACAGCACGCCGGGCAAATCGATGGCCGCAGAGACCTGCCGTAACGGAACCTGTAAACCCAACAGCAAAAGCGAAAGCCGCTATGAGCACACCACCTATTCATTAACGCACAGCGGTTATTACGACGACTTCAACACCACCAGCTATATCCAGCAGGAAGAGACCCACAACCCGGGTCGCGAAATGAAGTCATACAACACCACCCTCAATAACCAGAACCAAATTTTCCTCGGCGCCCACACCCTGACGCTGGGTGGACAGTATCGTTATGAAAAACTGCGCGATAACGGCAACCAACTGGAAGCGGCAGACGATCTGAATAAGCTGACCCGCTGGAGCTGGGCGCTGTTTGCGGAAGACGAATGGGCGATGACCGACAGCTTTACCCTGACTGGCGGGATCCGCATGGATAAAGACGAAAACTACGGCGACAACTGGACGCCACGCGGTTACGGCGTCTGGCACCTGACCGATCAATGGACCTTAAAAGGCGGCGTCTCCGCAGGCTATCGCGCACCGGACCTGCGTCAATCCTCCGCGAGCTGGGGCCAGGTCACCGGTGGCGGCCGTCTGAATGGAATTATCGTCGGTAACCCGGATCTGAAACCAGAAAAGAGTCTGAGCGAAGAGCTGGCGCTACTGTGGGATAACGGTGAAAACCTCAACGCTGGCGTCACCCTGTTTAACACCGATTTTAAAGACAAGATCACCGAAGTTCGTCGCTGTAACAGCAGCGCCGATCCGGCCTGTACCATTGGCAGCGAAAGCTATGATTTTGTCAGCGATCGCGTGAACGTTGATAAAGCCAACATGCGCGGCGTGGAATCAACGTTCGGCTGGAAGCTGACCCGCGACCTCAACTGGACGGCCAACTACACCTATACCGAATCAGAACAGAAGAGTGGTCAGTTTGAAGGTAAGCCATTAAACAAAATGCCAAAGCATATGTTTAACACCACGCTGGACTGGCAGGCGACTGAGACCGTGGGCTTCTGGAGCCGTCTGAACTTCCGTGGGAAAACCTCTGAATACCTGAGCCGCACCTCAATGTCACAAGGCACGCCGTCCTATACGCAAGTTGATGTTGGTCTGCGTTACAACGCGAATAAGAACCTGCTGGTGACGGCCGGGGTGTACAACGCGCTGGATAAACAGATTGATTACGATACCTACGACACCATCCTCGATGGTCGCCGCTATACGGTAGGTCTGACTTATAACTTCTGAGTTCAGCCCAGCAAAAAAGCCCCGACGCGTCGGGGCTTTTTTTATCACTTCACTTAGGTGGTTACTGTTATTTCTTCACGCGTTCCGGGAAGTGCATTTCACTGTAACGTACGAAGTGAGTCCCGCGGGTCAGCTTATAGCCGAACCAGATGATCAGGAACAGCGGGATACCAATATAAGTTGCCGCCACGCCGCCCCAGTCAATAGTGTCCTTCAGGAACGCTTCGTAGTTCTGGCCCAGCGTGATGATCAGACACAGAACAAACGCGAAGATAGGCCCCAGCGGGAAGAAACCGGAACGATATGGCAGATCCTTCACGTCATGCCCTTGTAGAACATACCCACGACGGAAACGATAATGGCTGATGGCAATTCCCAGCCAGGCGATAAAGCCCGTCATCCCGGAGGTGTTCAGTAGCCACAGGTACACCGTCTGGTTACCAAACATGGAGGTCAGGAAGCACAGACCGGCAATCACCGTCGTGGCATACAGCGCATTACGTGGAACGCCGCCGCGAGACAGTTTCGCGAAAATACGCGGCGCTTTACCGTCACAGGCCAGGGTATACAGCATACGGGTGGAAGCGTACATCCCGGAGTTACCTGCCGACAGCACCGCTGTCAGGATCACCGCATTCATCACCGCCGCCGCAGAGAGCAGGCCGGCATGCTGGAAGACCAGCGTGAACGGGCTGACGCTGATATCTTTCACATCATTACGCAGCAGGCTCGGATCGGTATACGGGATGATCAGGCTGATAATCAGAATCGCAAAGACATAGAACAGCAGGATTCGCCAGAATACCTGACGCACCGCGCGCGGAATATTCTTCTCCGGATCTTCAGATTCACCGGCGGCAATACCGATCAGCTCCGTTCCCTGGAAGGAGAAACCGACAATCATCGCCACGCCAATCATCGCCGCAAAACCACCGGCAAACGGCGCATCGCCCGTCGTCCAGTTGCTCCAGCCCACCGGCTGAGTGCCTTTGAAGATACCGACGATCATCATGACGCCAACAATGATGAAGATAATCACAGTGGCCACTTTGATCAGTGAGAACCAGTATTCCGCTTCACCAAAGCCTCTGACCGAGATGTAGTTCAGCAGGAAGATAACGCCGAGGAACAGCGCACTCCAGATCCAGCCTGGCGTATCAGGGAACCACCAGCTCATCACCAGTTGTGCCGCCACAAGGTCAACCGCGATGGTCACCGCCCAGTTGTACCAGTAGTTCCAGCCCAGCGCGAAGCCGAAGCCTTCTTCAACATAGTTCTGACCATAAGTCGCAAACGAACCGGACACCGGCATATAGGCTGCCAGTTCGCCCAGACTGGTCATCAGGAAGTACACCATCAGGCCAATCAGAATATAGGAAAACAGCGCACCGCCTGGACCCGCTGCGGAAATGGTGGCACCAGATGCCACGAAAAGACCTGTACCGATAGAACCGCCAATCGCGATCATCGTCAGGTGACGCGCCTTCAGTTCGCGACGTAACGCGGGCGCTTCTGTGGTTTTAGTTTCGGAAACCATGTGAAAATGCTATCCATCCAAAAAATGAGGCGCGATTGTAGCAGACGAAACGCTCGTCTTCTGGCACAAATGCGCTGTTATAAGAGACCTTCATGACTGGCCGCGGATTATAAGTAATAGCAGAGAATAGTGAACTTACCGTCCCCAGGACTTATCACCGTCAGGCGACAGTCTCCGGGAGGCATTATTCGCAATAACTGAGAAAGCGCTGAAGCGCATTAGAGAGGTGTTTCTGGCGATGATGGATCCGCCAGAGCGTACGCACCAGACGCGGAAGCGGCACCGCAACTTCACTCAGCGTTCCCGCCTGGAGTTGTTCATCAATCACGCGTCGTGACAGACAGCTAATGCCCAGCCCATGACGAACGGCATGCTTGATGGCTTCGGAGTTTCCCAGTTCCATCGCCATCTCGAATTTGGGGAGGTGTGACAGCAGCAGATAATCGACAATTTCCCGCGTGCCGGAACCGCGTTCACGCAGGATCCAGGGGGCAGCCGCGAGTTGTTCAAGCGTTACCGGGCCCTGCGCCAGCGGCGAGGACGGCGCAGCGAATACTACCAGTTCATCTTCCAGCCACGGCTCTGAGATGATCTCCGTATTGTGGCACGGCCCTTCGATAAGCCCGATGTCGACGCGAAAATCCAGCACCGCCGTAATCACATCCTGACTGTTACCGACGCTAAGTTCCAGCGGGAGCGCGGGGAAATCGCGACGATAACGGGCAATCACCCCCCGGAAGGATATAGTTGCCGATGGTGCTGCTGGCATACACGCGTATCGCGCCATTGTCTTCGCGGAACAACTGCTCGATCTCCACCGCCTGCTCCAGCAAGGCCAGCGCCCGCGGATAAAGCAAGCGCCCGTGCTCATTCACCACCAGTCGTTTACCGACGCGATCAAAGAGCTGAACGCCAAGCTGACCTTCCAGATCGGTTAGCGCCGCGCTGACCGCCGACTGCGACAGCGCCAGCATCACCGATGCCTGCGTAGTCGAGCCGCTTTTCAACACTTCGGTGAAGACTTCTAGTTGCCGCAAGGTGATGTGCATGGACGCTTACCACTTATAAAGATTAATTATAAATATATAATCAATTTTATTTTTAAGCCAGTTCGCCGTAACCTTTTGCCCATAAAAGAGGAGAAGGCAATGACAGAACTCACCTTAACGAATCATCGTCGAACAATGTGGCATTTTATTCCTGGGCTTGCTCTGAGCGCAGTGATTACCGGGGTGGCCTTATGGGGTGGTTCCATTCCCGCCGTGGCGGGGGGCCGGGTTCAGCGCCCTCACGTTAGCCATTTTAGTGGGAATGGTGATTGGCAACACCGTCTATCCGCAGATCTGGAAAAGCTGTGACGGTGGCGTCCTGTTTGCCAAGCAACATTTATTACGCCTGGGGATCATCCTCTACGGCTTTCGCCTCACCTTTGCGCAGATTGCTGACGTAGGTGTCAGCGGCATTCTGATCGACATCCTGACGCTGTCCAGCACCTTTATGCTGGCCTGCTTTCTGGGTCAGAAAGTCTTTGGACTGGATCGCCAGACCAGTTGGCTGATCGGCGCGGGCAGCAGTATTTGCGGCGCGGCGGCGGTACTGGCGACGGAACCGGTCGTGAAAGCTGAGGCCAGCAAAGTCACGGTCGCCGTCGCGACGGTGGTGATCTTCGGGACAATGGCGATTTTCCTCTACCCGGCGATGTATCCGCTGCTGGCGCACTGGTTTAGCCCGGAAACGTACGGCATCTTTATTGGTTCTACCATGCATGAAGTTGCCCAGGTTGTGGCGGCAGGACATGCGATCAACCCGGAAGCCGAAAACGCAGCGGTGATCGCCAAAATGCTGCGCGTCATGATGCTGGCTCCGTTCCTCATCTTTATGGCGGCGCGTGTTAAACAACTGTCACCGGCCAGCGGTGGGGAAAAAAGCAAAATCACTATTCCGTGGTTTGCCATCCTGTTCATCGTGGTTGCGATTTTCAACTCGTTCCACCTGTTACCGCAGTCAGTCGTGAATATGCTGGTCACGCTGGATACGATACTGCTGGCCATGGCAATGGCAGCTCTGGGGCTGACCACGCATGTCAGCGCGTTGAAAAAAGCGGGAGCAAAACCGCTATTGATGGCGCTGGTGCTGTTCATCTGGCTGATTGTCGGCGGTGGTGTGATTAACGTACTGGTCCAGCACGTTATTGCATAATTCGCTACATCCTTACCCTGTTAACCCGCTATGATTGGCAAGATTCAATTTTCGGATACACAACTCCTCCAGGCTGTATCTGGCGGGTTAACAGGAGTCTTTAATGAAATACATCGGAGCACACGTCAGCGCGGCTGGCGGGCTGGCAAATGCCGCAATTCGCGCCGCTGAAATCGAGGCAACCGCGTTTGCACTCTTCACCAAAAATCAGCGTCAATGGCGCGCCGCGCCTCTCACCGCGCAAATCATCGATGACTTTAAAGCCGCCTGTGAGAAATACCGCTTCACTTCCGCCCAGATCCTGCCGCACGACAGCTATCTGATCAACCTGGGTCACCCCGTCAGCGACGCACTGGAAAAATCCCGCGATGCGTTTCTTGATGAAATGCAGCGCTGCGAACAGCTCGGCTTATCCCTGCTTAACTTCCACCCGGGCAGCCATCTGATGCAAATATCGGAAGACGAGTGTCTGGCGAAAATTGCCGAGTCAATCAACATCGCCCTTGATCAGACGAAAGGCGTGACCGCAGTGATTGAAAATACCGCCGGCCAGGGTAGTAATCTCGGATTCAAATTTGAACACCTTGCCGCCATCATCGACGGTGTGGAAGATAAATCCCGCGTTGGGGTATGCATCGACACCTGCCACGCATTCGCCGCAGGCTATGATTTACGCTCCGCCGACGAATGCGAAAAAACCTTTGCCGAATTTGAACGTATCGTCGGCTTTCAGTATCTGCGCGGTATGCACCTCAACGATGCCAAGAGTGCCTTTGGCAGCCGGGTCGACCGCCACCACAGTCTGGGTGAAGGCAACATTGGTCATGACGCGTTTCGTTGGATCATGCAGGACGCCCGTTTTGACGGTATTCCGCTGGTGCTGGAAACCATCAATCCCGACATCTGGGGGGAAGAGATTGCCTGGCTGAAAGCGCAGCAGACTGAAAAAGCGGTGGCGTAATCATGAACGACAGGGAAAAACAGATACTCAAAATTCTGCGTCGCAACCCGCTGATTCAACAAAACGAAATTGCCGACATTTTGCAGATCAGCCGTTCACGCGTAGCCGCGCACATCATGGATCTGATGCGGAAAGGGGCGATCAAAGGGAAAGGCTATATTCTGACGGAACAGGCCTATTGCGTGGTGGTAGGGGCAATTAACATGGATATACGCGGCATGGCGGATATTCACTACCCGCAGGCCGCGTCCAATCCAGGCAGCATCCACTGTTCTGCGGGCGGCGTCGGGCGCAATATCGCGCATAATCTCGCCCTGCTGGGTCGCGATGTACATCTAATTTCCGCTGTCGGCAGTGATTTTTACGGCGAGACGCTACTGGAGCAAACACGTCAGGCAGGCGTCAATATCTCCAGTTGCATTCGTCTGCACGGGCATAACACCTCAACTTATCTCTCCATCGCCAATCAGCAGGAAGAGACGGTGCTGGCAATTAACGATACCCACATCCTGCAACAGCTGACGCCGCAGTTGCTGAACAGCTCGCGGGATTTAATCCGTCACGCCGGGGTGGTGCTGGCGGACTGTAACCTGACGCCGGAAGCCATCGAATGGGTCTTTACGGTTGCAGATGATATTCCGGTGTTCATTGATACCGTTTCCGAGTTCAAGGCGACGAAGGTAAAAACCTGGTTTACGCGCATCCATACGCTGAAACCGACGCAAAGAGAGCTGGAGATCTTATGGGGCCAGCCCATCAATAGCGACGCCGACAGACTCAGCGCGGTGAATGCCCTTCATCAACAGGGCATTCAGCAGATTTTTGTCTGTCTGGAAGATGAGTCGGTCTTTTGTAGCGAGAAAGATGGCGAGCAATTCTTGCTCACGCCGCCCGCGCATACGGTGGTCGACAGCTTCGGCGCCGACGACGGCTTTATGGCCGGACTGATCTATTGTTTTCTGGAAGGGAGCGATTTTCGTGAAAGCGCAAATTTCGCGATGGCCTGTGCGGCCCTGTCACGCGCCAGCGTCAGTATCAACAACCCCACCCTTTCCGCTGATAATGCGCTGTATCTGTTAAAAACAAGCCAGAACTGAACTCAATACTGGAAGGCGACGCGGCCTACAGGCCCCATCCCTGTAGGCCGGAAGACGCACAGCGTCGCCATCCGGCAATCTCAATGGCTACGCTAAACCGATAAAGAACCCGGCAATGGTCGCACTCATCAGGTTAGAGAGCGTGGCCGCCGCCAGCGCCCGCATCCCCAACTGTGCGATTTCCGGCGCACGCTGAGGCGAGATGGCAGAGAACGCCCCAACCACCACGCCAATGGAACCAAAGTTAGCAAACCCACACAGCGCAAAAGAGATAATAGCGATGGTTTTCACATCCAGGGTGCCACCATCCTGCAAATAAGGCGAGAGGTTGAGGTAAGCGACAAATTCGTTAATCGCCAGCTTCTGCCCAATCAGGCTCCCTGCCAGGGTGGCATCGCTCCAGTCAACGCCCATGATCCACGCCAGCGGGGCTAACACCCAGCCGAAAATCCCTTCCAGCGTCGCATGACCATAGCCGAACCAGCCGCCGACACCGCCGATAATGCCGTTAATCAGCGCGATAATTGCGACAAACGCCATAACCACCGTTGCCACGCCTGCGGCAATTTTCAGCCCGGTCATCGCACCGCTTGCCGCCGCTTCGATAATGCTTTTTTGGCGGCGTCTCGGTGAAAGAGAGGTTTTCGAAGGTGACTTTTGACTCTTCCGTTGCCGGACTCAGAATACGGGCAAACAGGATCCCGCCAGGAATCGCCATCAACGAGGCTGCCAGCAGATAATCAATCGGCACGCCCATCCCGGCGTAGCCAATCATCATCGAGCCCGCAATCGAGGCCATCCCGCTGCAGATCGCGGTAAACAGTTCATTGCGATTCAGACGGTCAATAAAGGGCTTCACAATCGCCGGGATCTCGTTTTGCCCGAGGAAAATCGTCGTAACCGCCACAAAAGATTCAATCTTGCTGATATTCAGGGCCTTCTGGAAAATCCCACCCAGAATGCGGATCAACAGCCCCATCACGCCAATGTAGTACAGCAGGCTAATGAGCGCGGTGACAAATATAATCGCCGGGAGCACGCGGAAGGCAAAAATGAACCCGGCGCCGTCAAACAGCACATCCATTTTTGGCCCAACCAGAGAGCCAAAAATAAAGGCACTGCCCGCGTCACTGTAGGACATGACCTTATGCACACCCAGCGCGGCCTGCTCAACCAACCATTTACCCGGCGGGAAATAGAGCATGATCCCGCCAATTGCGATTTGCAGTACCAGCGCAGCACCTACGGTACGTAAGCTAATGCGCTTTTTATTCACCGACAGTAAATAGGCGATCACCAGCAACACCGCCATACCCACAACACTTCTCATTATATCCATAATGATTTCCCTTCATGCCAGGAAACCCGGCGCGAAGCCAGGTTTTGGTGGTTTCGGGCGACCGCACGCTGCCCGTTCATTTCAATCAGGCGAGGCGTTGATACTCCTTCGCTATCTCGCAGGCCAGTACGGCGTTGTTAAACACCAGTTGAATGTTCGACTTCAGGCTATCGCCGCCGGTTAATTCAGCTACGCGCGCCAGCAGGAATGGCGTGCTCGCTTTGCCGATAACGCCCTGCTCTTCCGCTTCCCGGACGGCCTGGTCAATCGCCGCGTTGATTTTCTCTTCCGCCATGGCGTAGGCTTCCGGAATCGGGTTGGCGACCACCAGCCCGCCGTTCAGGCCGGTTTGCCATTTCACAGCCATTGCACGCGCAATTTCCCTGGCGCTGTCGAGACGGATACTGACCTCAAACGGGCTGGTACGGCAGAAAAATGCCGGTAACGCGGTGGTCTGATAACCAATTAACGGCACCCCGAACGTTTCCAAATATTCGGTGGTTAAACCTAAATCGAGAATAGATTTTGCGCCGGCGCACACCACGGTGACATTGGTATTGGCGAGTTCCTGAAGATCGGCGGAAATATCAAATGTATGTTCCGCACCGCGATGAACACCGCCAATTCCTCCAGTGGCAAAAACTTTAATTCCAGCAAGCGCGGCAATAATCATGGTCGAGGCAACAGTGGTCGCGCCATTTTTTCCGGCAGCGACGACAAACGGTAAATCACGACGACTGACTTTAGCGACGCTATGTCCTTCGCGACCTAATAATTCAATTTCTTCTTTACTTAACCCGACTTTCATTACCCCGCCAATAATGGCAATGGTTGCCGGTACGGCGCCGTGTTTACGAATAGTTTCTTCAACTTCAATGGCCGTCTGCGCATTTTGTGGAAAAGGCATACCATGAGAAATAATTGTCGACTCAAGCGCAACAATCGGTTTATTACTGTTAATGGCGTCCTGGACTTCTGGCGAAATATGCAGTAATTCAGAGGAAAGCGTTAATTCAGACATTCTGTGTTCTCCACAAGGGTGTTAACGTTCGCAACAGATAATTCAGGGTTGTTGGTATATTCGCTGGCCAGTGCCATGGAGGAACAACCCTGCGCAAATCGAATGGAATCAATAAATGGCATGTCATCAACCCAGCAGGAAGCGAGTCCCGCCATCATGGCATCACCCGCCCCGGTAACGTTGACCACATGGGTTTTTATCGGTAACGACCAGCCGCTGTCACCGCCTTTTTCACTGTAATAGACGCCATCGCCACCCATACTCAGCACCAGGCGATACAGTCCACGCGCATGGAACCAGGCGGCGACTTTTACAACATCTTCGCGCCCTGACAGCGCAATGCCACTGAGGGTTTCCGCTTCAAGGCGATTGGGTTTGAGGGTATGAATTTGCCCTAATCGCTCGCGGATTTTGACGCATTTCCATGCCGATACCGGGTCAACAAACACCGGAACATCTCCTGTGTTATCCAGTAACCAGGCCAGTGTCTGTTCACTGATATTACAATCCGCCACAATGACTTTTGCGCCGCGGATAAAATCAACGTGCTGTGCCAGAAACGCTTCTGAAATATGCTCAGTAATGCTCATATCATTGATTGCTACCAGCATTTCACCGGTATTATCGAGAAGCGATAAATAACTTGAAGTATTTTCGCCGGCAACAATCAGGCAATTATCCACATGCACACCCGATTGATTCGTCTGCGCCAGTAATGATTGCCCATAGAAATCATTGCCAACCGCTGTCATTAGCCATGAATTTTTCCCGAGCAGGGCAAGATTATGAGCGATATTGCGACCAACGCCACCCGGCGTAAATTTAATTTTCCCAGGGTTCGAGTCCGCATAATTTAAGGATGCATGCGAATATCCTGCAACGTCCATATTGGCGGAACCAATCGTGATGATGTATTCCTTTTCGCGCATAGCACATCTCCTGGTATGAAAATACCATGACAATGAGATCGTTAAGACTATTCACGGCTCAGATAAAATTATTGGAGCACATGTTTACATTCGAACATGTGTTCATAGTAAGCTCGTTTTTATAAAAGTAAACGCACTGGCAAGGGCAAAAACCGCCAGACATGAACAGAATCACAATTTTTTATAGATACAGTTTGCAACGGAGAAAAAAGTTGCGAGGAAGGGCACAAAACGAAAATAAAAAAAGGGCAGAGAAATCTCTGCCCTGGTATGACACGCCGATGGCGTTATGCCGCTTTAGCAACAACTTCCGCTTCCGGGCGTTTCAGGGAAGCATAAGCCAGGCCTGCGACCAGCGTACCGGCGACAATGGCAATCAGGTATCCCAACACCGGAGTAATCGCCCCTGGGATCAGCAGAACAAACAGACCGCCATGCGGTGCCATCAGTTTTGCACCGACCGCCATGGAGATAGCCCCCGTCAACGCACCACCGACGATACAGCACGGCAGAACACGCATTGGGTCGCGTGCGGCGAAAGGAATGGCCCCTTCAGTGATAAAGCACAGACCGAGTACCAGCGCCGCTTTCCCCCCTTCCTGTTGCGCCTTGTCGAATTTACGACGCGCTACAATGGTCGCCAGACCGAGCGCCAGCGGTGGCACCATGCCCGCCGCCATAATGGCCGCCATTGGCGCATAGGTTTGGGTACTCAGCAGACCGACGCCAAACGCGTATGCCGCTTTGTTCACCGGGCCGCCCATATCGGTACACATCATCCCGCCGAGGATCGCGCCCAGCAGCACCGCATTCGCCGTTCCCATGGTTTGCAGCCAGTGTGTTAACCCTTCGAGGATACCCGCCACTGGTTTACCGATAAGGTAGATCATGGCCAGACCCACTACGAGGCTGGAAATCAACGGAATGATCAGGATCGGTTTCAGCGCTTCCATACTCTGCGGCAGCTTCAGCTTCGTGCTGATGGCCTTCGCCACATAGCCTGCAAGGAAACCGGCAATGATCCCGCCAATAAAACCAGAGCCCGTGCTGACGGCGAGCATACCGCCGATAAGACCTGGCGTCAGACCCGGACGGTCAGCAATCGAGAAGGCAATGTATCCCGCCAGAACCGGCACCATCAGCGCAAAGGCTGAACCGCCGCCAATCTGCATCAGCGCGGCCGCCAGCGTCCCTTCCACTTTGAATGCTTCAATACCAAAGGCAAAGGAAAGCGCGATACACAGACCGCCGGCAACCACCATGGGCAGCATGTAGGAAACGCCCGTCAGCAGGTGACGATATGCGCCTGCGCTCTCTTTTTTCCCTTCATTCGCCGCAGCCTGCGCTTTGCCGGTAGGCTCATATACCACGGCTTGCGTCACGGCGTTATCCAGTTCCTGCGCGGTTTTCTTCAGCGCCAGTCCGGTTGAGGTACGGTACATGGGCTTACCGGCAAATTTCGCCAGATCCACTTCAATGTCTGCCGCCACAATCACCAGATCCGCCTGTGCCACTTCTTCCGGTGTAATGGCATTGCCCGCGCCCACAGAACCACGGGTTTCGACTTTCACCCACCAGCCGCGTTTTTTCGCTTCGGTTTCGATCGCTTCCGCCGCCATGAAGGTATGCGCGACGCCGGTCGGGCACGCCGTCACGGCCACAACGCGTTTCGGACCGCTGGTTGTGGCAACAGGCGCTGCGGCAACCGGTGCGCTGTAAAGCTTCGCATGATCTTTGGCTTCGCTGAGAAACAGTTCCGGGTGCGCAACGGCCCGGGCAATATCACCCAGCCAGACTTTTTTGCCGTTCAACGCGTTGTCATTAGGGATGGCATCGGCCAGTACGATCGCCAGTTCAGCGTCATTTGGATTGTCGATGATATCCAGATTTGCTTTATGCGCCGCCGCACCGAGCAGAGTTTTCGCCATGTAAGCGCGAGCCTGCCCAAGGTTAGCGTCAATAATCAGCAGCGTTTTCATTATGCCTCTCCTGCTGTCAGTTAAACGGTTGTAAGTCGACACGCGCCATCATTGCGGCCAACTGTGGACGATCGGTAATACCGACATTGCTCTGACTGACCGCCAGCGCAGCGACAGCTGTCGCCAGACGCAGCGTATGTTCGCTGGATTCACGCATCAGCAGACCGTAAATCAGGCCGCCAACCATCGAATCCCCGGCGCCCACGGTGCTGACCACGTCAACCGAAGGCGGTTTGGCGAGCCATTCTCCCGAGGCGTTCACCCACAGCGCACCTTCTGCCCCTAGGGAGATCACCACATGCGCAATACCTTGCTCACGTAACGCATGCGCGGCCTCAATCACATCTTTCATTTCAGGCAGCTTGCGGCCGGCCCAGATTTCCAGTTCGCGGCGGTTCGGTTTCACCAGCCACGGCGCGGCTTTCAGTCCTGCAACCAGGGCTTCGCGGCTACTATCAAAGATAATGCATGGGCACTGACTGCGCAGGCGGGTCATCCAGTCGGTGAAGGCTTCCGGACTCACGCCGGATGGCAGACTGCCGCTGACGCACACCATGTCGAACTGACCCAACCAGCTCAGGGAATCATTCACAAAACGCTCCCAGTCGGCAGGCGTGACCTCAAAACCGGAGAAGTTAAAGTCAGTGACTTCACCGTCTTTTTCCGTCAGCTTAACGTTGATACGGGTACGCCCCTGCACCACCTGAAAGCGGTTAGCAATTCCCAGTTCGCTGAACAACTGCTGAAAACCGTCCTGGTTATCTTTGCCGAGGAAACCGCCGACCGTCACGTCGATCCCGAGATCTTTCAGCACCTTGGCGACATTGATCCCTTTCCCCGCCGCGTGCAGACCGGTCGTTTTCACCAGGTTAACTTCACCGCGCTCAATTTCAGGACAGAACCCTACCAGATCGTAAGCCGGGTTTAGCGTGATGGTCGCAACACGTCTGCTCATTACGCGCCCTCCCCAAGACCGGCAGCGATGGCATCGCCAATCGCTTTCAGCGCCTGTTCAGCATCAGCTCCCTGCGCTGTAAAACGCAGGCGATGTCCTTTCTTCACGCCCAGCGCTACCACTTTCATCAGACTACGTCCATTTGCCGGTTTGCCGGTTCCATCAAGGTTTGCCACGGTAATTTCACTGTTAAATTGTTTAATCGTATTGACCAGCATGGTCCCTGGGCGGGCATGCAGTCCGTGCTCATTGCGAACCACAAACTCGGCGTTCAGCACGTCATCCGTCAGTGCGTCATCGCTGGTCAGCAACGCCAGAACGGTCGCCGCGTCGGCGTTCAGCAGACGGTCAGCTTTCGTCTCCAGCAGCAGATCGCCCAGACGCTTCAGCACTGCGACGGGCTGGTCGTCAGCCATGGCAACAGTCACCAGCAGTGCGGCTTTTTCGCCCTGAACGTCAAAAGCATTTGCCGCACGACTCACCGCCACGGCACTGCGCAGGTTGCCTTCAGCACTGTCGCTCAACCAGATCCCCTGACCCAGGTTCATCGGCTGTTCGTTAATCACTTTCGCGACAAACGCGGCATCGACCGCGCCCGCCTCTTTCAGACGCGCCGCATTCAGCGCCTGCAACGTCACTAAATCGGTCGCGACGACATCCAGCATCAGCGTGTCGTTGTCGAGCTTCAGCTGCTCACTTTGCTTTTCACCCATCAGCAACGCACGCAGCTCTTCAGCCGTGGTCGCTGACTTAAGCTGTTCAGCCACGGAGTCATCGCTCAGCACGTGTGTCAGCTGACGCAGCAGACCAAGGTGCTCATCGGAGCTGGCGGCGATGCCAATCGCCACATAAGCCACCTGACCGTCACCCCAGGTTACGCCTTGCGGGAACTGAAAAACCTGAACGCCGGTTTTCAGCACCTGATCGCGGGTGTCGGTGGTGCCGTGCGGAATCGCAATCCCGTTGCCAAGAAAAGTGGACGTCTGCTGCTCGCGAGCTAGCATGCCCTCTACGTAGCCGTCCGCTACGTTACCGGCCTGCACTAACGCAGCGGCAACCTGACGGATGGCTTCCTGTTTGTCTCCGGCCTGCTCGCCCGGATGAATGTCCTGAACGGATAACTGAAACATGGTTCTCCTCTCCTGCTGAATTGAAACGATTCAGCTTGCATGAGAAAAAAGACGCTATACGGTTCCCTCAACTGAGACTCGACAGCGCTGAAACGTTTCAAGAAGTCTTGCGCTTTCTGCTTCAGCACGCAAGGAAAGTTGCATTTTTGATCGCAAAATTTAGAAGCAATGCACATTTTTGCCTCATCAACGGTATATTGCTGAAGTCAATACGGCACTATTTCGCTTAGGGTTCAGCAGCGTCAGCTAGCAACATAGACAGAGTGAAATGCCATTTTGATTTTTCGTGGCAATTTGATTTAGGCATCTGTTTATTTCTCACTAAGCGGCGTAAACTCCGCGTCTCATCACACTACTGATATCCAAACATGCACAACACCCCCCGCTGCCGCCTCGCCAAAAGCGTTTGACCTGACGTCTACGGCTTTCCTGATTGTCGCCTTTCTCACCGGCATCGCCGGTGCCCTACAGACGCCGACACTGAGCCTTTTTCTGACCGATGAAGTCCATGCACGTCCCGGCATGGTCGGCTTCTTTTTTACCGGCAGTGCGGTGATCGGCATCCTGGTGAGCCAGTTTCTGGCGGGTCGTTCAGATAAAAAAAGGCGATCGCAAAAAAGCTGATCGTCTTCTGCTGTGTGCTGGGCATGCTGGCGTGCGTGTTATTTGCCTGGAATCGTAACTATTTTATTTTGTTGTTTGTCGGGGTGTTTCTCAGCAGTTTTGGTTCGACCGCCAACCCGCAAATGTTTGCCCTTGCCCGCGAACATGCTGACCGCACAGGCCGTGAAGCGGTGATGTTCAGCTCCATACTGCGCGCCCAGGTTTCACTCGCGTGGGTGATCGGCCCGCCGCTGGCTTACGCGCTGGCAATGGGCTTCAGCTTTACGGTGATGTACCTCAGTGCCGCGGTGGCGTTTGTGGTTTGCGGCGTGATGGTGTGGTTTTTCTTACCCTCAATGCGCAAAGAAACCGGGCTGGCGACGGGTACGCTGGAAGCACCACGTCGAAATCGTCGGGATACCCTGCTGCTGTTTGCAATTTGTACCTTAATGTGGGGAACCAACAGCCTGTATATCATTAATATGCCGTTGTTTATTATTAATGAGCTGCATCTGCCGGAGAAACTGGCGGGTGTGATGATGGGGACAGCGGCCGGACTGGAAATCCCGACGATGCTGATTGCGGGATACTTCGCGAAGCGTCTGGGTAAACGCCTGCTGATGTGTATTGCGGTGGCTGCCGGTTTTTGCTTTTACGCAGGTATGCTGGTCGCGCACTCCCCGGTAGTGCTGTTGGGCTTACAACTGCTGAACGCTATCTACATTGGTATTCTCGGCGGCATCGGTATGCTCTATTTTCAGGATCTGATGCCCGGTCAGGCGGGTTCAGCCACCACGCTTTACACTAATACTATCCGCGTCGGCTGGATTATCGCCGGGTCACTGGCGGGTATTGCCGCTGAAATCTGGAACTATCATGCCGTTTTCTGGTTTGCACTGGTGATGATTATCGCCACCATGGCCTGTCTGACGCGCATTAAGGATGTTTAGGGCGCGGTTAGCGCTTCCAGGTCAATAAGCCAGGTCATCGCCTCGTCGCGATTTGTTAAGCACATTTCCGGGGACGGTTTGAGACTGCGACAGACATTGGGGCGCAGGCTGGAGCCAAAAATACGGCACAGGTTGTCATCTGAGAGCTGGACGCACCTCACGTTTGCTGGCTTTCCCTGCGGCATGCCGGGGATAGGACTAGAAATAGAAGGGGCAATACAACACGCCCCACAATCCGGACGGCATTCCATAATCTGACTCTCTTTATTGTGACCCCCCGGACAGGTGCGCACAGTACCACCTTTTTTTGCACCAGCTAAAGGTGAATTCCGCTTGCCTGAATGACCCGGCGCGAGTAGTTTGACGCGATAATTTAGCTAATCTCTAATACAGGATCTTTTCGATGCCAAGAGCGAACGAAATTAAAAAAGGTATGGTACTGAATTACAACGGCAAGCTGCTGATTGTGAAAGATATCGATATTCAGTCCCCGACTGCCCGTGGCGCGGCAACGCTGTACAAAATGCGTTTTTCCGATGTCCGTACCGGTCTGAAAGTGGAAGAGCGTTTCAAGGGCGACGACATTGTGGATACCGTCACTCTGAGCCGCCGTGGTGTCGACTTTTCCTATATCGATGGCAACGAATACGTGTTCATGGATAAAGAAGATTACACGCCTTACACCTTCACCAAAGATCAGATTGAAGAAGAGCTGCTGTTTATGCCGGAAGGCGGGATGCCGGATATGCAGGTACTGACCTGGGATGGCCAGTTGCTGGCGCTCGAACTGCCGCAGACCGTTGATCTGGAAATCGTGGAAACCGCCCCTGGTATCAAAGGCGCTTCAGCCAGCGCGCGCAACAAACCGGCGACGCTGAGTACCGGTCTGGTTATTCTGGTTCCAGAATACCTGAGCGCCGGAGAGAAAATCCGTATTCATATTGAAGAGCGCCGCTATATGGGCCGTGCGGATTAACTTTCGTTTGGACGTAAGAAAGGACAGCCGACGCTGTCCTTTGAGAGTGATGACAAACCTCACCACAACACAGGATAAATAGAGATCACCTCATTAAAAACCAGGAAAATCAATTGATTGATTTTCGGCTGATAGCCACAAAGAAGGAAAAACCACGTTTTTTCCTTCTTTGTCACCAGTCTGAAAGGACAGCCGCCGCTGTCCTTTCTTTTATTTGCGATCTTACAGCAGGTCGCGGAACTGGGTCATTTTCAGTGCTAACTCAACACCGCGTACTTCCGCCAGCCCTTTGAGACGGCCAATAGCGGAATAGCCCGGGTTGGTTTTCTTATGCAGATCGTCCAGCATCTGGTGACCGTGATCCGGACGCATCGGAATCGGACGTAAATCGCCGGCCTTCTTACGGCGCTGCTCTTCGGTCAGAATCGCCGATACCACCGCCACCATGTTCACATCTCCCTGCAAGTGCGCGCCTTCATGGAAGGTTTTCGGGTTCTCTTCGCGACACGTCGAGCGCAGATGCGTAAAGTGGATACGATCGCCAAAGGTTTCGATCATTTTCACCAGATCGTTATCGGCGCGAACGCCGTAAGACCCGGTGCACATGGTGAAACCGTTGTAAATGCTGTCGACGGTCTCTTTCAGCCACTGCATATCTTCAATGGTAGAGACAATGCGCGGTAACCCAAGAATCGGACGCGGCGGATCGTCAGGATGCACCGCCAGGCGAACGCCGACTTCTTCAGCCACCGGCACAATCGCGCGCAGGAACACCGCCATATTGTTGCGCAGATCGTCTTTGCTGATACCGTCATATTCAGCCAGACGCGCACGGAACTGATCGAGGGTGTAGCCCTCTTCCGCGCCTGGCAGACCGGCAATAATATTGCGGGTCAATTTTTCAATATCCGTGTCGCTCATGGCATTGAAGTAAGCCAACGCCTGACGCTGTTCTTCTTCGCTATAGTCCGCTTCCGCACCCGCACGCTTGAGAATATGCAACTCAAAAGCGGCAAACGCTATCTGATCGAAACGCAGCGCTTTCGAGCCGTCCGGCAGTTCGTATTCGAGATCGGTGCGCGTCCAGTCCAGAATCGGCATGAAGTTATAGCAAACAGTGTCGATGCCGCAGGCCGCCAGGTTGCGGATGCTCTGCTGATAATTCGCAATCCAGGTCTGATATTGACCGGAGCGGGTCTTGATCTCTTCATGAACCGGAATACTTTCGACAACCGACCAGGTTAACCCTTTTTCCGCCAGAATCGCCTGACGTTTTTTTATCTCGTCGACCGGCCATACTTCGCCGTTCGGAATGTGGTGCAATGCCGTTACAACGCCCGTTGCGCCAGCCTGACGCACATCATCAAGTGATACCGGATCGTTAGGTCCGTACCAACGCCAGGTTTGTTCCATTGCTTTACCTCACAAAGTTGTTATACCAAATTAGCGAACCTGAATGACGACTACCATACAGGCTTCTGCTCAGCGATCAATAAAGGGGAGATGATTGATTGATCCAGCTCACATTACCCGGATAAATTCGGCTTACCAATTTAATTTGTTGTCATATAACTTTACACTGACGTTGTTAATTTATGGTTAATCAGGTGTGTAATAAATGACTACAATTGCCTCAGCAATATTGCCGGATGGCGTACAAACGCCACGCTATGACCGCCAGCAACTGAAAACTCGCATAGTGCATTTCGGTTTTGGTGCCTTTCATCGTGCGCATCAGGCATTACTAACCGATCGGGTGCTGAACGCCCAGGGCGGAGACTGGGGAATTTGTGAAATCAGCCTGTTCAGCGGCGACACGTTGATGCGTCAACTCCGCGAGCAGGATCATTTATACACCGTGCTGGAAAAAGGCGCAGACGGCAATCAGGCGATTATCGTCGGTGCCGTCAACGAATGCCTGAATGCGAAACTCGATTCGCTCGCCGCTATAATCGAAAAATTCTGCGAACCTCAGGTGGCGATTGTCTCGCTGACCATCACTGAAAAAGGATATTGCATCGATCCAGCAACCGGCGCGCTGGACCTGACGAATCCGCGCATTGTTCACGACCTGCAATCGCCTGATGAACCTCATTCTGCGCCCGGTATTCTGGTGGAAGCGCTGTCACGTCGGCAGGCACGCGGGCTGGCGCCTTTCTCCGTGCTCTCCTGCGACAACATTCCTGATAACGGTCACGTGGTGAAAAACGCCGTGCTGGGGATGGCGGAAAAGCGCTCGCCCGCACTGGCAGACTGGATCCGTGAACACGTAAGCTTCCCCGCCACGATGGTCGACCGTATCGTTCCCGCCGCGACGGAAGAGTCGCTGGCTGAAATCACTCGCGAACTGGGTGTAGCCGATCCTTGTGCGATCAGCTGCGAGCCATTCATTCAATGGGTGATTGAAGACAATTTTGTCGCCGGTCGTCCCGCATGGGAAGCGGCAGGTGTACAAATGGTCAGCGATGTGCGCCCCTGGGAAGAGATGAAATTGCGGATGCTTAATGGCAGCCACTCGTTTCTCGCTTATCTTGGTTATCTTGCCGGATTTCAGCATATTAATGAGTGTATGCAGGACAGCGCGTTCCGCGAAGCCGCGTACCGACTGATGATGGACGAACAGGCGCCGACGCTCACTATTACCGACGTGGATTTAACCGGCTACGCGCAAAGCCTGATTGAACGCTTTGCGAATCCGGCGCTGAAGCATAAAACCTGGCAAATCGCGATGGACGGTAGTCAGAAACTGCCGCAGCGGATGCTGGCGGGTATTCGTCTCCATCTGGAGCGCGAAAGCGCATGGCCATTACTGGCGCTGGGCGTGGCGGGATGGATGCGCTATGTCAGCGGCGTGGATGATGCCGGCGCGGCCATTGACGTTCGTGATCCGCTGAGCGATAAAATCCGCGCAATGGTCGCTGCCAGTACTGAGGACCAGCGTGTCGCGGCCCTGCTCTCTTTACAGGAAGTTTTTGGTAACGACCTCCCGCACAATCCTGCGTTTGTCCAGACGATAGAAGCCGCCTGGCAGCGCATCGCGCAACACGGTGCGCATCATGCAGTAATCGAGACGTTAAAAAGTTAACAATTTCTGCCATTAAGACGAACGAAGCCTGTCTTCGTTCGTCCCGCCCTTCTCTTTTTCACTTTTTTTCGCCAGGATTAATGGAAACCGTTACGGCACATCATTCTGGAGCAGGCGTGACCAAAACTAACCTCATCACCGGTTTCCTCGGCAGCGGAAAAACTACATCGATTCTTCACCTGTTAGCGCACAAAGACCCCGCCGAAAAATGGGCAGTACTGGTCAATGAATTCGGTGAGGTCGGCATCGACGGCGCCCTGCTCGCAGAAGGTGGCGCGTTGATCAAAGAGATCCCCGGCGGCTGCATGTGCTGTGTGAACGGCCTGCCGATGCAGGTTGGACTGAATACATTGTTACGCCAGGGAAAACCAGACCGGCTGCTGATTGAACCAACGGGACTGGGACATCCAAAGCAGATCCTCTCTCTCCTCACCGCGCCGGTGTATGAACCCTGGATCGATCTTCGCGCCACGCTGTGCGTTCTTGATCCACGCGGATTGCTGGATGAAAAAATCGTCACCAATGAAAACTTCCGCGACCAGTTAGCGGCGGCAGATATCATTGTGGCGAATAAAACCGATCGCGCAACGGCGGAAAGTGAACGCGCCCTGCAGGCCTGGTGGCAACAGTTCGGCGGTCATCGGCAGTTAGTGCAGGCTACGCACGGTCAGATTGACGGACAGTTGCTCGATTTACCGCGTCTCAACCTGGCTGAACTGCCCACCAGCGCAGCGCATTCGCACAGCCATCCAGAGAAGCGAGGACTGGCGGCGCTAAGCCTGCCAACACAGCAACGCTGGCGTCGTAGCCTGAACAGCGGTCAGGGGCATCAGGCCTGCGGCTGGATTTTCGATGCCGATACCGTATTTGACACCATCGGGCTGCTGGAATGGGCTCGTCTGGCGCCGGTTGGGCGGGTGAAGGGCGTTATGCGTATTCCGGAAGGCCTCGTGCGAATTAATCGTCAGGGTGAAGATCTGCACATTGAAACGCAGAACGTCGCGCCGCCGGACAGTCGTATTGAACTGATTTCCAGTACCGAGGCAGACTGGAATACGTTGCAGAGCGCATTGTTGAAGCTTCGTTTAGCTGAACACGCGTAAGGTTGCCTGCGATTTATTGAACAGTGAACGCTTTGAATATGAAAATCTGGTTACCCCTGATACTTTTGCTGAATGTTGCCGGTCTGGCTTTGTTCATGAGCTGGTATATGCCCGTGAATCATGGATTCTGGTTCCCCATTGACGCCGGCATTTTTCACTTCTTTAACCAGAAACTGGTCGAGAGCCAGACTTTCCTGTGGCTGGTCGCTATCACCAATAACCGGGCGTTTGACGCCTGTTCCCTGTTGGCGATGGGCTGTCTGATGCTGAGTTTCTGGCTGAAAGAGACCCCTGCAGGTCGCCGTCGTATTGTCATCATCGGTCTGGTGATGTTGCTTACCGCCGTGATTCTGAACCAGGCCGGTCAGGCGCTATTGCCCGTTAAACGTGCCAGTCCGACGCTCAGCTTCGATAATATTTATCGCGTCAGTGAATTGCTGCATATTTCAACGAAGGATGCGTCCAAAGACAGTTTCCCTGGCGATCACGGGATGATGCTGCTTATTTTCGCCGCGTTTATGCTGCGCTATTTCGGAAAAACCGCAGGATTTATCGGCCTTATTGTTGTTGTGGTTTTTGCGTTCCCACGTGTCATGATCGGCGCTCACTGGTTCACCGATATCGCCGTCGGTTCATTAACCGTGGTTCTAATTGGCCTGCCCTGGTGTCTCCTGACACCGTTAAGCGATCGCCTTATCACGCTTTTCGACAATTATCTTCCCGGCAAAAACAAACAAATCTTAAACAAATAACCCACAGTTATTAACATCATCAGGGTTTATTCTTACGCCCTGATGATGCGTTAAGATAAATTATTCATCTCATCGTCTTTATTTAGTCATAACATTACCTTTGAGAATGAATGGGTTGCCTGTTTTTCCACCATTTTGCGTTTAAATTGACCAATCCCGTTTATTCACTTTCTGTATCACATTTTCTTATTAAAATTCAGATAAAATCACTCGCCAAGCCAGTGGCGATCGGGTAACCTCGAACTCGTTTTGCCTCGCTGGGTTATTATTCTCTTCGCGAATAAATTTGTGCGTTCTGCCACAGTTTTGCGCTTAAAGAATTGTCTCATTGTGCGCAGGTAATTAGTCTCGTCACGTTTGGCATTTTTTATAACGATATTTATCGTTAAGGACTTCAAGGGAAAACAAACAAAATGGTCAAATCTCAACCGATCTTGAGATATATCTTGCGCGGGATTCCCGCGATAGCAGTCGCGGTACTGCTTTCTGCATGTAGCACTACCACAAACACCGCAAAGAACACGCATTCTGAGACGCTTGGTGTGAATCAAGAAGCTTCCTCACTGCAAGCTTCTCAGGATGAATTTGAGAGTATGGTGCGTAACCTCGATGTTAAATCGCGGATTATGGATCAATATGCTGACTGGAAAGGCGTGCGCTATCGTCTCGGCGGCAACTCTAAAAAAGGTATTGATTGTTCCAGCTTTGTACAGCGTACATTCCGTGAACAATTTGGTTTAGAGCTCCCACGCTCCACCTACGAGCAACAGGAAACGGGTAAATCGGTTTCACGCACTAATCTGCGTACCGGCGATCTGGTTCTGTTCCGTGCAGGTTCGACAGGCCGTCATGTTGGTATTTACATTGGCAACAACCAGTTTGTTCATGCCTCTACCAGCAGCGGTGTCATTATTTCCAGCATGAACGAGCCATACTGGAAGAAGCGCTACAACGAAGCGCGTCGGGTTCTGAGCCGCAGTTAATCGTTTAGTTGCTATCCCTTGGCAGCCCTGACGAGACAAAACGAAAAGCATCGCTTCGGCGGTGCTTTTTTTTGCTTCCCTTTAAGCCCTTGTGGAAAAGCATGACTCGCTGAAGCAATCCAGGCTATAGTCTTGTTATTCCATCATATTTATCATCAACCACACTCGCAGGGTAAAGTCAGGCATTATGATTACACGCGCCTTAACAACCGGTCGAAAAATCGCGCTTACCTGCCTGGTTACCGGGGTTGTGGTTGCTATTGTGATCAGTAGCCTGCAATTTGTCATGGCCTGGCATAAGCGGGAAGTAAAATACGACACGCTGATTTCTGATATTGAGCATTACCTGGTCAGTTATTTCGCCGATCTCAAAAGTACCAGCGACATCCTTCAGCCGTTGACCCTAAATACCTGTAAACAAGTCGGGGCGGAACTCACTTCACGCGCCGCGTTTAGTCTGAACGTTCGCGCCTTTTTTGCTGGTTAAAGATAAGAAAGCATTTTGCTCATCGGCAACCGGAGGCATGGATGCGTTGCTAACTGAACTGGTCCCCAGTATCGATATTAATAAAGATATCGATATGGCGATTATTCCGGGAACGCCGATGATGCCCAATAAACCCGCGATGGTGATTTGGTATCGTAATCCCCTGATGGTGAATAGCGGCGTTTTCACTTCCCTGAATATCAACCTCACGCCATATCTGTTGTATACCGCCCGGCAGGAAGACTTTGACGGGATAGCCATCATCGTCGGCAACACCGCATTATCGACCTTTTCTGACCATCTGCTCACCGTGGATGAACTCAACGGTTCGCCGGAGCGCGAAGCGAAAATTCGCGGTGTGCCGATGACGATCAGGCTATACGCCACCAACTGGACCTGGCCCGACTTGTGGTATGCCCTGCTCCTCGGCGGAATGGGAGGCATCATTGCGGGTTTACTCTGCTACTACATCATGAGCATCCGCTTACGCCCCGGTAAGGAGATCCTCACCGCGATTAAACGTGATCAATTCTACGTGGTCTATCAACCTGTCGTGGATACACAGTCGCTGAAGGTCACCGGGCTGGAGGTGTTACTGCGCTGGAAACACCCAACGGCCGGAGAAATCCCGCCTGATGCGTTTATTCATTACGCTGAAGCCCAGCGCATGATTGTGCCGCTGACCCAGCATCTGTTTAAACTGGTGGCGCGAGACGCCCCTACGCTGCAAAAAATCCTCCCCGTCGGCGCTAAGTACGGTATCAATATTGCACCCGATCACCTGCACAGCAGCAGTTTTAAGGACGACATACGCCAGTTAGCCGCCGCGATGCCGCCCAATCACTTCCAGATCGTGCTGGAAATTACCGAACGAGACATGCTCCAGCAGCATGAGGCTTCACAGTTATTTGAATGGCTGCACGCCGCCGGTTTCGAAATTGCAATAGATGACTTCGGTACAGGCCACAGCGCACTCATCTATCTGGAACGCTATACCCTGGATTATCTGGAAATCGATCGCGGATTTATTAATGCTATTGGTACAGAAACCGTCACCTCACCGGTGCTGGATGCCGTGCTGACACTCGCCAGGCGCCTCGATATGATGACCGTCGCGGAAGGGGTGGAAACGCCTGAGCAGGCAAAATGGCTGCATGAACACGGTGTTCGCTTCCTTCAGGGCTACTGGATTAGCCGTCCGATGCCGCTCGATGAATTTGTCCAGTGGGTTTCGCAACCGCACACGCTGAAATGGTAAAGCGCTGACACGTGGATTCACAACAGACACCTCCTGCCCTATTATTCAGACATAAGAGTGACCTGCGCAGGCGGGTAAGGCATAGAAGGAATCCCTTTGCAGATAATCGTTCGCATATTGTTGCTGTTTGTCATGTTGATGAGCGCAAGCGCCCAGGCGCAAACGATCAAAGAGAGCTATGCCTTCGCGGTACTGGGAGAGCCTAAATACGCATTCAACTTTGATCATTTCGATTACGCCAATCCCGCCGCCCCCAAAGGGGGGTCAGCTAACGCTCTCCGCACTCGGTACTTACGACAATTTTAACCGCTATGCCCTGCGCGGTAATCCCGGTGCCCGTACCGAACAACTTTACGACACCCTGTTTACCACGTCCGATGACGAGCCCGGCAGCTATTATCCGCTGATCGCCGAGAGCGCGCGTTACGCGGAGGATTATTCGTGGGTTGAAATCGCAATCAATCCCCGCGCCCGCTTTCATGATGGCTCCCCCCATCATGGCCAAAGATGTCGCTTTCACTTTCAACAAGTTTATGACCGAAGGCGTGCCGCAGTTTCGTCTGGTCTATAAAGGCACAACGGTTAAAGCCATTGCCCCGCTGACCGTACGTATGGAGCTCGCAAAGCCAGGTAAAGAGGATATGCTCAGTCTGTTCTCATTACCCGTGATGCCGCAAGCCTACTGGAAAGATCATAAGCTCAGCGATCCGTTGTCCAGACCTCCGCTGGGCAGCGGCCCTTACCGCATTAGTCAATGGAAGATGGGTCAGTATATTGTCTATACGCGTGTGAAGGATTACTGGGCGGCGAATCTGCCAGTGAACCGCGGTCGATGGAATTTCGACACTATCCGCTACGACTATTATCTCGATGACAACGTGGCCTTTGAAGCCTTTAAGGCCGGTGCGTTTGATTTACGTCTGGAGAACGACGCCAAAAACTGGGCAACACGCTATATCGGCAAAAATTTTGATAATCAGTACATCATCAAAGATGAACAGAAAAATGAATCGGCGCAAGACACGCGCTGGCTGGCATTCAACACACAGCGCCCCGTGTTCGGCGACCGTCGCGTCCGTGAAGCCGTGACGCTGGCATTTGATTTTGAGTGGATGAATAAAGCGCTGTTCTACAACGCCTGGAGCCGAACCAACAGCTATTTCCAGAACACTGAATATGCTGCCCGAAACTACCCGGATGCAGCTGAACTGGTCCTGCTTGCGCCAATGAAAAAGGATCTACCGCCGGAAGTCTTCAGCCAGATTTATCAGCCTCCCGTGTCTAAAGGCGACGGTTACGATCGGGAAAACCTGTTAAAAGCAGATACCTTACTGAAAGAGGCTGGCTGGGAACTGAAAGGTCAGCAGCGGATCAACACCGCGACGGGTAAACCGCTGAGCTTTGAACTGCTTATTTCCGCCGCCAGCAACAGCCAGTGGGTTCTGCCCTTCCAGCATAATCTCCAGCGTCTGGGGATTACGATGACCATTCGCCAGGTAGATAACTCACAACTCACCAATCGCCTGCGCAGCCGGGACTACGACATGATGCCGACCCTGTGGCGGGCGATGCCGTGGCCCAGTTCCGATCTGCAAATCTCCTGGGCATCTGAATACATCGACTCAAGCTATAACGCCGCCGGCGTGAAAAGTCCTGTGATCGACAACCTTATCAATCAAATCATCGCGGCAAAGGGTGATAAAAACAAACTGCTGCCGCTTGGGCGTGCGCTCGACCGCGTGCTGACCTGGAATTACTACATGTTGCCAATGTGGTATATGGCGCAAGACCGACTGGCCTGGTGGGATAAATTCTCCCGTCCAGCCATTCGTCCGATTTATACCCTCGGTCTGGATACCTGGTGGTATGACGTGAACCGTGCGGCGAAGTTGCCTGCATCCAGAAGGCAGGGAGAATAAATGGGCGCCTACCTGATTCGCCGTTTGTTGCTGGTTATCCCGACGCTCTGGGCGATCATCACCATCAACTTTTTTTATCGTGCAAATTGCCCCCCGGCGGCCCGGTCGATCAGGCGATAGCCGCCATCGAGTTTGGACAAACGAGCGCGCTACCCGGCGCCGGGAGCGAAGGCGTTCGCGCCAGCCATGCCCGAACCGGGGTCGGAAATATCAGCGACAGTCACTACCGTGGAGGACGCGGACTTGATCCGGAAGTGATTGCTGAAATCACCCAACGCTACGGTTTCGATAAACCACTGCACGAGCGCTATTTCACCATGTTGTGGAATTATATCCGTTTCGATTTCGGCGACAGCCTGTTTCGTAGCGCTTCGGTACTGACGCTCATCAAGGAGAGCCTGCCGGTGTCGATCACGCTGGGGCTGTGGAGTACGCTCATCATCTATCTGGTGTCGATTCCATTAGGGATCCGTAAAGCCGTGCATAATGGCAGTCGGTTCGACGTCTGGAGCAGCGCGTTTATTATCATCGGCTACGCTATCCCGGCGTTTCTGTTTGCCATACTGCTGATTGTCTTCTTTGCTGGTGGCAGTTATTACGACCTCTTCCCGCTGCGTGGTCTGGTCTCGGCGAATTTTGACACGCTGCCCTGGTATCAGAAGGTAACCGACTATCTGTGGCACATCACTTTACCCGTCCTGGCGACGGTCATCGGCGGGTTTGCCGCGCTGACCATGTTGACCAAAAATTCCTTTCTCGATGAAGTACGCAAGCAGTATGTCGTCACTGCCCGTGCCAAAGGGGTAAGTGAAGGGAATATCCTGTGGAAACACGTTTTTCGCAACGCCATGCTGCTGGTGATTGCCGGTTTTCCGGCCACCTTTATCAGCATGTTTTTTACCGGCTCGCTGCTGATCGAAGTGATGTTTTCTCTCAACGGTCTGGGGCTATTAGGCTATGAGGCGACGGTGTCTCGCGACTACCCGGTGATGTTTGGCACGCTGTATATCTTCACCTTGATCGGCCTGCTGCTGAATATCCTCAGTGATATCAGCTATACGCTGGTCGATCCGCGCATTGATTTTGAGGGTCGTTAATGGTCCATTTAAGCCCCGTCAATCAGGCCCGCTGGGCGCGTTTTCGCCATAACCGTCGTGGCTTCTGGTCGCTGTGGATTTTTCTCGTGCTGTTCGGTCTGAGTCTGTGTTCTGAATTGATTGCTAACGATAAACCCCTGTTAGTGCGCTACGACGGAAGCTGGTATTTCCCGCTGGTCAAAAACTACAGTGAGAGCGATTTTGGCGGTCCGCTGGCCACCCGAGCGGATTACCAGGACCCGTGGCTGAAGCAACAACTGGAAAGCCGCGGTTGGGTCCTCTGGGCGCCAGTGCGCTTTGGCGCGAACAGCATCAACTTTGCGACTGACAAACCCTTCCCTTCCCCGCCTTCGGCACAAAACTGGCTGGGTACGGATGCCAACGGCGGCGACGTACTGGCGCGAGTGCTTTACGGCACGCGGATCTCCATACTTTTCGGCCTGATGCTAACGCTGTGTTCAAGCGTCATGGGCGTGCTGGCCGGGGCGCTACAGGGCTATTACGGCGGTAAAGTGGATTTATGGGGCCAGCGGCTTATCGAGGTCTGGTCAGGAATGCCAACGCTGTTCCTGATTATTTTGCTCTCAAGCGTCGTACAACCCAACTTCTGGTGGTTACTGGCGATTACGGTGCTGTTTGGCTGGATGAGTCTGGTAGGCGTGGTGCGTGCAGAGTTTTTACGCACGCGAAATTTTGATTATATCCGGGCGGCCCAGGCACTCGGCGTCAGCGACCGCAGTATTATTTTTCGCCATATGCTGCCCAACGCGATGGTTGCCACCCTGACCTTCTTACCGTTCATTTTATGCAGTTCCATCACCACTCTGACATCGCTCGATTTTCTTGGCTTTGGTTTACCGTTGGGTTCTCCTTCGCTCGGCGAGTTACTCCTGCAAGGCAAAAACAACCTGCAGGCGCCGTGGCTGGGTATTACTGCGTTTTTGTCGGTCGCCATTCTCCTCTCGCTACTGATCTTTATCGGCGAGGCCGTCCGTGACGCATTCGATCCCAACAAGGCGGTGTAACATGACGCAACCTTTGCTCGACATTGACAACCTGACGCTGGGATTTCGTAAGCAGGAAACGGTTCGTACGGTGGTTAACGCGGTGTCGTTACGCGTGGAAGCCGGCGAGACGCTGGCGCTGGTCGGTGAATCCGGCTCCGGCAAAAGCGTGACCGCACTGTCAATTCTGCGCCTGTTGCCTGCTCCGCCCGCCGTATATCTTAGCGGCGATATCCGTTTTCACGGTGAGTCATTGCTCCACGCCAGCGAGCAGACACTTCGCGGTGTGCGCGGCAACAAGATCGCCATGATTTTCCAGGAACCAATGGTGTCGCTGAACCCGCTGCACAATCTTGAAAAACAACTTTATGAAGTGCTTTCCCTGCACCGGGGAATGCGCCGAGAAGCGGCGCGGGCGGAGATAATAAGCTGCCTTGACCGCGTAGGGATTCGCCAGGCAACGAAGCGGCTGGGTGATTATCCCCACCAGCTTTCCGGTGGCGAACGTCAGCGGGTGATGATTGCGATGGCACTGCTCACACGCCCCGAACTCCTTATTGCCGATGAACCCACCACCGCGCTGGATGTCTCAGTACAGGCGCAGATCCTGCAATTGCTGCGCGAACTCCAGCACGAGCTCAATATGGGGATGCTGTTTATCACCCATAACCTCAGTATTGTCAGAAAGCTCGCCGATAGCGTTGCAGTGATGCAAAACGGACAATGCGTTGAGCAAAACCGTGCCGCTCCCCTTCTCCATGCGCCCGTACATCCCTATACGCAGAAATTGCTCAACAGCGAGCCGGCAGGCGATCCGGTTCCGCTACCAGCCGGACAATCGCCTTTGCTAAAGGTAGAGGATTTGCGCGTCGCCTTCCCCATTCGCAAGGGTATCCTTAAGCGCGTGGTGGCAAACAATGAGGTAGTGAAAGGCATCAGTTTCAGTCTGCAACCGGGTGAAACGCTGGGGCTGGTCGGTGAATCAGGTTCAGGGAAAAGTACCACCGGGCTGGCACTCCTGCGGCTTATCACCTCTCAGGGCAGCATAGAATTTGACGGCCAACAGTTACAACATCTTAACCGCCGACAGCTGTTGCCCGTCCGCCATCGTATTCAGGTGGTTTTCCAGGATCCCAACTCCTCACTGAATCCGCGCCTGAGCGTATTGCAAATCATTGAAGAGGGACTGCGCGTTCACCAGCCAACGCTCTCAGCCGAACAGCGTGAGCAGCAGGTCATAACCGTAATGGCGGAAGTGGGGCTGGATGCCGACACGCGTCACCGCTATCCCGCGGAGTTTTCCGGCGGTCAGCGTCAGCGTATTGCAATTGCCAGAGCGCTGATCCTGAAGCCGTCATTGATTGTTCTTGATGAGCCCACGTCGTCTCTCGACCGGACCGTGCAGGCGCAAATTCTCGCGCTGTTGAAATCGCTACAGCAAAAGCATCGCCTGGCCTATATCTTCATAAGTCACGATTTGCACGTGGTACGCGCGTTATGCCATCAGGTGATTGTGCTGAAACAGGGAGAGGTTATCGAGCAGGGGCAATGCAGGCACGTCTTTAGCGCACCGCAACAGGCGTATACGCGTCAGCTTCTTACGCTAAGCTGACGCTCAAAAAGGATTGTTGTTTGAAAACGGTTCCGCAATGGCCACGCCAAAATTCTTCAGGCGGCAGGTTGCGGCAAACTCGTCCTGACGATTCACAAACAGGCACGGTTCGCCTTCACACTCCAGAACGGAACATGGCACTTCGATATCACTGAGCGCCTGACTGAGTTTATGCATCACCGGCCAGGCACTATCGCCATCCGGACTCAGCAGTTTAAGCGCCACCAGACTGTTTTCACCACTTTGGCTATTTTGCGGAATCGGTTCAACTTTCGAACCTGCAAAACCCGCTGACCAACGATAGTTCTGTGGTAAGCGATGAACGATTGAGAGCTGTAATGTTGTCACTTTCTTTCCCCGGAAGCACAATAACTTCACAATTTATTTACATCAATATTAACACATCATTGACAATCCGTCCTAAAACGGATGCATAACGTGGCAATCCTTATCCCGCGTGGCCAGTATGTTGGGTATGGCCTTTATTAAAATAGAGGTTTCCAGCCGGGACAGGATCGCGGGCTATATGTACCCGTTTCTGCGATCTAACTCAACCTTTTTTAACTACAATGATGTGACTTTTTACATAAATTGATTTTACATAAAATAAACATATATCGGGGAAATGATGGAATTGTCGTTGACGTACATCAACAAAGGAAGCCAAACGGCTTCCATGTTGTGTATTTGATCACCGTTTTTTCGGACGGCTCGCATAGAGATAGAACAAAATGGAACAGCTGGCACAGAAAGCAATGGACCAAATCATCGGCCAGGCTGTGTTAAACGTCGCCAGAGAGAGCAACGCGCCGACAAGCGCGCCAATGCCAAAACGGAAGGTACCCGCCAGCGACGAGGCCGTGCCTGCCATATGCGGAAATTCATCCAGAATCACCGCCATCGCGTTAGATGAGATCATCGACACACAGCCGACGAAAACCGCCACGCCCAGCACCAGCGCCCAAAATCCGACGCCAAACAGCGCGCTCAGCACCATCCACACCGCCATCGCCAGTTGGATCCACAATCCGGTACGGAACATGTTCAACGCACCGATCCGACGCACGAAGCGACTGTTAAAAATCGTCATAATGAACAAAAAGACGATGTTCAGGGCGAAGTAGTAGCCAAAATTCTGCGGCGACACATGGTTGATTTCGATATATACGAAAGGCCCGGCGCTGAGAAATGAGAACATCCCGGCAAAGCTAAAACCGCTTGCCAGCATATAGCTCAGCACCCGTTTGTGGCGAAACAGTGAGGCAAAGTTACCTATCGTCGTGCGGATGTGGAATGGCTGGCGTTTTTCCACCGGTAGCGTCTCTTTAATCAGCGTCGCGATCATGACAGAGGCCAGAACCGCGGCGATCGCCAGGATCCAAAAGATTGAGTGCCAGCTCAGCCACACCAGTACCCAGCCGCCGATGATCGGCGCCATCAGCGGCGCAATCGTCGTAACCAGCATGACGAACGACATCATGCGGGAGAACTCTTCTTTTGGATACATATCGCGCATTAGCGCATTGATCACCACGCTGGCCGCAGCTGCCGCCAGGCCGTGAAAGAATCGCATCACAATCAACTGATCGATGGTCTGCGCCAGCGCACAGGCCACAGCCGCAGCGGCAAACATCAGCGTGCCGCCGAGGATCACCGGTTTTCGCCCGAGGCTGTCTGCCATCGGTCCATACAACAACTGCCCAACGGCGAAGCCCAGAATATAGGTACTGAGCGTCATCTGCGCGTTGCCTGCCGGCACGCCAAACTGATCGGCGATCACCGGCAGCGCCGGAAGATACATATCGATCGACAATGGCATTAGCATCGCCAGCAGACCGAGAATAAAAACAATGGCAAAAGACGAGTGCTGCCGGGTGGTCACAAAGAGACTCCTGAATGTGTCTGATGGCGGTTAAAAACCGGTGCCATCGGGCTTAGCCAACGCTGGCAATTTCTTCTTCGGTCAGAGGACGATACTCACCGGGTTCAAGGTCAGCATCAAGAGTAATGGCGCCTATCCGCTCGCGGTGCAGTTCGACCACGTGGTTGCCCACAGCGGCAAACATCCGTTTCACCTGATGATAGCGTCCTTCGCTGATGGTCAGACGCACCTGCGTGGGGGGTGATAACCTCAAGCACAGCGGGCTTCGTGAGATCTTTCTCATTATGTAGCTGCACGCCTTTCGCAAACTGTGCGGCGGTATCTTCGGCGACGGGCGACTCCAGCGTGACCAGATAAGTTTTCTCGCAGTGGTGACGCGGAGAGGTGATGCGGTGCGACCACTGCCCATCGTCGGTCATCAGCACCAGACCGGTGGTGTCGATATCCAGGCGACCCGCAGCGTGTAATTTATGCGCGACCGGCTCATCCAGGAAATACAGGATCGTCGGATGGTCCGGGTCATCCGTCGAGCACACATAGCCCTGGGGTTTATTAAGCATAAAGTAACGTGGCCCGTTTTGCTGAACCAGCGTGTTGCCGTCATATTCTATGTCGTGTTCTGGCAGCAGTTTGAACGCGGTATTCCGGATGATTTCACCATCCACGGTAACACGGCTACCGCGGATCTCACGCCCGGCAATAGCGCGGCTGACGCCGAGTTGCTGAGCGATAAATTTATCAAGTCGCATGAGTGTGATTTTGCCTGTAAAAATACGGGAATCGGGCGCGTCGCCCGAAAAGTGGAGCCGTTATCTGCCCAGTATAGCGGGCAAACAACATCCCTCAAGGGAAAACGATTCGTGGCATACTATACCCGAGTTCGTTACGTATTGTGAGACCATGATTTTTACACTTCGCCCCTACCAGCAAGAAGCCGTGGATGCCACGCTCAACCATTTCCGTCGCCATCGCACGCCTGCGGTGATTGTTCTGCCCACTGGCGCCGGTAAAAGCCTGGTGATTGCCGAACTGGCGCGCGTTGCCAGAGGGCGTGTGCTGGTGCTGGCGCACGTGAAAGAGCTGGTGGCGCAAAACCATGCCAAATACTGCGCGCTGGGGCTGGAGGCGGATATTTTTGCCGCCGGACTTAAACGTAAAGAGAGCCACGGCAAAGTGGTGTTCGGCAGCGTTCAGTCCGTGGCTCGCAATCTGGACGCCTTCCAGAGCGAGTTTTCGCTGCTGATTGTCGATGAATGCCATCGTATCGGCGATGACGAAGAGAGCCAGTATCAGCAGATACTCAGCCATCTGAGTAACGCCAATCCTCATATTCGTCTGTTAGGGCTAACCGCCACCCCGTTTCGCCTCGGCAAAGGCTGGATCTACCATTTTCACTATCATGGTATGGTTCGCGGCGACGACAAGGCGCTGTTTCGCGACTGCATTTACGAACTGCCGCTACGCTATATGATTAAGCACGGCTATCTGACACCGCCGGAACGCCTCGATATGCCGGTGGTACAGTACGATTTCAGCCGCCTGCAGGCGCAAAGTAACGGTCTGTTTAGCGAAGCCGATCTTAACCGTGAGCTGAAAAAGCAGCAGCGCATCACGCCGCATATCATCAGCCAGATTATTGAGTTCGCCCAGACGCGCAAAGGGGTGATGATTTTTGCCGCCACTGTCGAGCATGCCAAAGAGATTGCCGGACTGCTGCCTGAAGAGGATTCCGCGCTGATTACCGGCGATACGCCGGGTCCTGAACGCGATGAGCTGATAGACGCGTTTAAGGCTCAGCGTTTTCGTTATCTGGTCAACGTCTCCGTCTTAACCACGGGTTTCGATGCCCCGCACGTCGATCTCATTGCCATTCTGCGCCCCACCGAGTCGGTCAGCCTGTACCAACAAATTGTGGGCCGCGGCTTGCGCCTTGCGCCGGGAAAAACGGACTGTCTGATTCTCGATTACGCCGGGAATCCGCACGACCTCTATTCTCCGGAGGTGGGTAGCCCGAAAGGGAAAAGCGACAACGTGCCGGTCCAGGTCTTCTGCCCGGCCTGCGGTTTCGCGAACACCTTCTGGGGTAAAACCACCGCGGATGGTACGCTGATCGAACATTTTGGCCGCCGCTGTCAGGGCTGGTTTGAAGATGATGAAGGACACCGTGAGCAGTGCGATTTTCGCTTCCGCTTTAAACATTGCCCGCAATGCAATGCCGAAAACGACATTGCCGCTCGCCGTTGTCGGGAATGCGATACGATCCTTGTCGATCCCGACGACATGCTGAAAGCAGCGCTGAAACTGAAAGACGCGCTGGTGCTCCGCTGTAGCGGCATGACGTTGCAGCATGGCCAGGACGAGAAAGGGGAATGGCTGAAAATCACCTACTACGATGAAGACGGTGCGGACGTCAGCGAACGCTTTCGCCTGCAAACTCCTGCCCAGCGTACGGCATTTGAACAACTGTTTATCCGCCCACATACCCGCACGCCAGGCGTACCGCTACGCTGGATAACGGCGGCGGATATTCTCGCGCAACAACCCTTGTTACGCCATCCCGACTTTGTGGTAGCGCGGATGAAAGGCCAGTACTGGCAGGTGCGGGAAAAGGTGTTCGATTACGAGGGGCGTTTCCGTCGGGCACATGAATTACGCGGTTAATCGTACTTTTGATTGATGTAACGGGCGTTTGAGGATAGAATCTCGCCCGCTTTTGCATACGCAAAGCAGATCACTTACCTGTTGCTGGGTCGCCTGTAGCAGGAATTATTAAAGAGAGATTTAAATGTTTACTATCAACGCTGAAGTACGTAAAGAGCAGGGTAAGGGTGCGAGCCGCCGCCTGCGTGCCGCTAACAAGTTCCCGGCAATCATCTACGGTGGCAAAGAAGCCCCGATTGCTATCGAACTGGACCACGATTCCATCATGAACATGCAAGCTAAAGAAGGTTTCTATAGCGAAGTTCTGACCATCGTTGTTGACGGTAAAGAAGTAAAAGTTAAAGCTCAGGCTGTACAGCGTCACGCGTTCAAGCCGAAGCTGACTCACATCGACTTCGTTCGCGCGTAATCGCCAACAAGTTGAAGAAAACCCCGCTCCGGCGGGGTTTTTTTTATGGCATTTAATTGCCGCCTGACGTACGACGCTGAAGCTGATCGCGCAGATTCGGCGGCGTGCCTTTAATGGTCAACGTATCGGTGGCGGGATCCCAGAAAATGCGCTCGCCCAACAGCATCGCGTCAAAGTTAATGGTTAAGCCACCGCCGCTGCCGGCATATTTGGTCAGTTGGCGCAGTGTACTGCGATCGGCCGGGAAACTCTCTTCCAGCTCATAGCCCTTCTCTGCCGTAAATTCGCTAAAACTCACTTCACTGACCCCGGAAAGCTCTTTCGACAGCGACTCCAGCTCGATCTCTTCACCGGCCTGAAGCTGCTCGTTGCAGTAGCTGTACACTTGCTGACGCACATTCTGACGTTCGGCTTTATCCAGTTGCGCCTCGGCGGTGAAGTCGTCAACCGCCTGCAGCAGCCCACGGTTTTGCGCTTTGGCATTGAGCCCTTCGCTGGCACCGAGGAAATCCATAAAGAAGTCGGCAACTTTGCGCCCTACCCGTCCTTTCAGAAAGGTCAGATAGCGGGTGGATTCCGGATTGGTTTCCCACTCGGTCAGATCGATACGCGCGACGATATCGGCATGGTTGATATCCAGATAGTGCGTCGGGTTGATATCCAAGTTTTCATTGACGCGCATGCTGCTTAAGTTGTTCAGCACCGCCACCAGTAAATACTCGACCGCCAGATAGCGATAATGACAAAACAGCACAATGCCACCATCAGCAAACGGGTATTTGGCGAGCTCGTCACGTAAACGTCCAGTCGCCGCACGGCTAAAGGCGAGAAAATCTTCCTCACCCTGACGCTGCAAGCGCAGTGCTTGCGCCAGTTCGCTCTCTTCGCTGAACAGGCCGTACGCTTTGTTTTTCGCGCTATAGACCCGATGCAACTCAGCCATCATCTCAACAACGGTGTTTGTCGGTTCCAGTAATGAATCGCGCAGGACCAGCTCAAGGTTTTGCTCATCGCGTTTGATAAGCTGGTGCAGGGCAATCTGGTTGATATCCAGACTCATGATAAACTCTCCTTAAAGACCGGGCGGTATTCAACCACCACCGGCGAGGCGACGCAACAGAAGATGCAGCGCCGTTTGGCCTGTTGCACGGTAACGCGAATTATTGAGGATAAAAAAAGCGGAAAAAAAACTGTTGCTACGGTAATATGTTGCCCTTTCATGAATAAACTGATTCCGATTTATGCCACAAATCTCCCGCTATAGTGACGAACACGTTGAACAGCTGCTTACCGAAATGCTCAACGTACTGGAAAAACATAAGGCACCAACTGACCTTTCTCTGATGGTACTGGGAAATATGGTCACTAACCTTATTAATACCAGCATTGCCCCGGCTCAGCGCCAGGCGATTGCAAATTCTTTTGCCCGCGCGTTGCAGTCCTCGGTAAACGACGACCAGGCGCACTAAAAGCCGACTTCGGGGAAACGAACAACACGTTATGGTAACTCATCGTCAGCGCTACCGTGAAAAAGTCTCCCAGATGGTTAGCTGGGGGGCACTGGTTTGCTCTGTTCAACATTCTGCTGGCTATTGTGCTCGGCAGCCGTTACCTGTTCGTCGCCGACTGGCCGACAACGCTGGCCGGTCGCGTTTACTCTTATCTGAGTATTGTTGGTCATTTTAGCTTTCTGGTGTTTGCCACCTATCTGCTGATCCTGTTCCCGTTGACGTTCATTGTGATGTCCCAGAGGCTGATGCGTTTCCTGTCAGCCATTCTGGCGACGGCCGGAATGACGCTTCTGTTGATCGACAGCGAAGTGTTTACCCGTTTCCACCTGCATCTTAATCCCATCGTCTGGGAACTGGTGATTAACCCCGACCAGAACGAAATGGCGCGTGACTGGCAGCTGATGTTTATCAGCGTGCCGGTTATCCTGCTGATTGAAATGCTGTTTGCGACCTGGAGCTGGCAGAAACTGCGCAGCCTGACGCGGCGTCGCCACTTCGCCAAGCCGCTGGCCGCCTTCTTCTTTGTCTCATTTATTGCTTCACATGTGGTCTATATCTGGGCGGATGCCAATTTTTATCGTCCGATCACCATGCAGCGCGCCAACCTGCCGCTCTCCTATCCAATGACCGCGCGCCGGTTTCTGGAAAAACATGGCCTGCTGGATGCGCAGGAGTATCAGCGCCGTCTGGTCGAACAGGGGAATCCGGAAGCCGTATCCGTGCAGTATCCGCTGAGCGAATTACGCTATCGTGATATGGGCACTGGACAAAACGTTCTGCTGATCACGGTCGATGGTCTGAACTATTCACGCTATGAAAAGCAAATGCCGGCCCTTGCCGAATTTGCCGGGCAAAACATTGCCTTCACGCGCCACATGAGCTCCGGCAACACCACCGATAACGGTATTTTTGGCCTGTTCTACGGCGTGTCGCCAAGCTATATGGACGGAATTCTATCCACACGAACGCCGGCAGCGCTGATTTCTGCGCTGAATCAGCAGGGTTATCAGTTAGGACTGTTCTCCTCCGACGGCTTTACCAGCCCGCTGTACCGCCAGGCGCTGTTGTCTGACTTCTCGATGCCAAGCGTACAAACGCAGTCTGACGAGCAGACCGCCAGTCAGTGGATCAACTGGCTGGGCCGTTACGCGCAGGAAGATAACCGCTGGTTCTCGTGGGTTTCGTTTAACGGCACTAACGTTGACGACAGCAACCAGACTAACTTCGTTCGCCGTTACGCCCGCGCGGCGGGAGATGTCGATAAACAGATTAACCGTGTGCTTGGTGCATTACGCGAGTCCGGCAAACTGGATAACACGGTAGTGATTATTACCGCGGGTCGCGGCGTCGCGTTGAGCGATGAAGAGAAAAACTTCGCCTGGTCACGCGGCCACCTGCAGGTTCCGCTCATTATTCACTGGCCGGGGACTCCCGCGCAGCGAATCAACACCCTGACCGATCACACAGACGTGATGACCACGCTGATGCAGCGTCTGCTCCACGTCAGCACGCCTGCCAATGAATATTCGCAGGGACAGGATCTGTTCAATGCCAACCGTCGCCACTACTGGGTGACGGCGGCCGACCTCAGCACGCTGGCAATCACCACGCCGGAAATGACGCTGGTGCTGAACAACAACGGCAAGTACCAGACATACGATTTACGTGGCGAGAAGATTAAAGATCAGAAGCCGCAACTGAGTCTGCTGTTGCAGGTGCTGACGGATGAGAAACGTTTTATCGCTAACTGATTTATTATTAGTCAGTTAGCAGGATGTCCCCTTGCATTCGGTGTGGAAAGCGGTAGTATTACCTCCCACGCGTCGGCACGTAGCGCAGCCTGGTAGCGCACCGTCATGGGGTGTCGGGGGGTCGGAGGTTCAAATCCTCTCGTGCCGACCAAAATACTCCTTAAGAACCAGCCTTTTACGGCTGGTTTTTTTTATGCCTGAAATTTGTACGGGGAATAACAGCCGTCGACAATGCTGTGCCAGCGGACAAATTTATCTGGCACGCCGTGGGGAATGTGAAAAATTAAAGTGCGGGGCTGATTAAGCCCGTCACTTAACGCGCAGCAGATCGGAGAACCTTGTCGTGTACCGCGGCGAAAGCATCTCACGTTTCATCGCCCACTCCTGCTGTATACCCTGTCCGGCGAAATAGAGCGTTCCACGTCCGTTTTTGGCATTGAGTTGATCCAGCACTTCCATCAGTTTCTCGCTGTCGGCACGCGGCGCATTGTCATCAAACAGATTAAGTTGTGCGACGCCCTGGCTAAAGAAATCACCGAGCATCACGCCTGCTTTCTGGTATCGGTGACCTTCTTTCCATATTCTGTCCAGACAGCGCGTAGCCGCGCTGATAATATCCCGACTGTCTTGCGTCGGTGTCAGTAATTTCACGGATGCGCTATTGCTGTAACAGGGCTCATTGAGCGCAAAAGGAGACGTTTTTACGAAAGCAGAAATAAATCGGCAATACTGGTGCTCACCTCTCAATTTCTCTGCTGCTCGCGACGCGTAGCTGGAGATAGCCTGCCGCATTGCATCGTATTCCGTGACACGTTCACCGAAAGACCGACTGCAAAGTATCTCCTGTTTTACTGGCGCAAATTCTTCAAATTCAAAACATGGCTCACCTCGCAGTTCTCGTACCGTTCTCTCCAGCACAACATTGAAGTGTTTGCGGATAAACCGGATGTCGGTGTCAGCCAGGTCGAGGACCGTCTTGATCCCTATAGCCTCGAGTTTTTTGGTAATGCGCCGTCCTACACCCCATGTCTCATCCACGGGAAGCATCGCCATCAGTTTACGCTGTCGATCGACGTTCGACAGATCAACAACGCCACCCGTCTGGCGTTGCCACCTTTTTGCTGCGTGGTTTGCCAGTTTCGCCAGCGTCTTGGTCTGCCCTATTCCCACGCCGACTGTGAGTCGTGTGTTCCGGTATACCGCGTCCTTTAATTCCCGCCCAAAGTCTTCCAGAATCCTGCAATTACGCACTCCGGTAAGATCGCAGAAAGCCTCGTCTATTGAGTAGATCTCGCAGCGAGGTGACATTTCTTCAAGCGTAGTCATCACCCGATTGGACATGTCAGCATAGAGCTCGTAATTACTGCTGAAGCAGACCACTCCGTATCGCCTGAACAGCTCTTTCTGCTTAAAATAGGGATCGCCCATTTTGACGCCGAGTCGCTTTGCTTCTGCAGAGCGCGCAATCACGCAACCGTCGTTATTCGACAGCACAACAACCGGTTTGCCTTTCAGAGCAGGCCTGAATGCCGTCTCGCAGCTCGCATAAAATGAGTTCACATCAACCAGGGCAAACATCACATCACCGGTCAGTCGTCAAACTCGCCTTTACGGGCATCATTGATGATATACATCACCACGCCTAAAATTTCGCTTTCTGGCGACATCACCTGATTTCGGTCTGGATAATTGAGGTCCTCAAGGCAGCGCACCGGAGATAAACGCAAGCGCTTAAGACGCAGTTCATCGTTTAACTGACATACGACAATGGAACCATTAACGGGAGTCGCGGCACTGTCCACAACAAGCATTGCGTCTTTCATGATGCCTGCTCGCCTGATCGTTTCCACAGACTGCATGATGTAAGTCGATGTTGGCCTGGGGATCAGTTTACTGTCGAGAGAAAGCCTTTCAACGGCATAGTCTGATACTGGAATGTGAAAACCCATATCGCCCCCCTTCTATATATACTGTATAAATACACAGTATATACTGTATATCAAACCAGTAAACAGGGATGCGAAAATATGTTTGGAATGGTTAACAATACCAGACACAGCGCAGCTTACAGAGCTTTACTGGCGGTGTCGGAGGGCGGGGGGTTCGAATCCTCTCAGGCCTGCCAGGATTTGACACATTCATGCTAAATCACTGATCTAACGTCAAATACCGAAAAAAAAGCATCATCTCTTTAGAAAGATGGTGCTTTCATTCGTACGGGTTGTGGAGGACGACTAGATCAAATTAATTTTAATATCATAGCCTTCCAGCCCAGTCATTTTTTCACGGGCAGTAAACTGGATATCAGTAACTTCTTTACCTGTCTTTTTTTTGAGCTCAGCTATTTTTTTAGTAATGAAATCAGAAATATCCGCTTCAGTTTTTCTTTTTAACTCTTCAATTTTCATTATGCACCTCTTCTGGTCTGTTATGGCATCTCTGCCCCGGCAGATCCCATGATTCCTGTGATAACGTGGACAACCATTAATATCTATAAACGATAAGATGGAAAGTTTCAATAATCAAAGGGTTAGTGCATAATGTTTATACCAAAATCGCTCAGTAATTAAACATCCCTTCGCGACCTTATTGCCATTCATAGAAAAATGATCGGTGATTATTTTAAGAGCTTTGTTGCTGCTTCAAAAATTTCTTCTGAAGAAACATTGCGATCAGAGGCAACATAAACAATTTTATGATCACCTGTGATAGATGGAAAACCTGCGGACATGACCTGAAGGTTGGCTTTTTCCCCATTCGGATACTCACGTATTATTGTCGTAACCCCCTTCATGACTGAGTCAACTACTGCGGATTCTGAGTTAAAAAACACTATCACTTTTTTCATCATTCCCCCCATAATAAATCTGTCAATAACAACCACATAGATATAAAAAAAAGGCTCCATAAGGAGCCTGCATTTTATTTTCTGAAATCTAATGGAACCTGACCAGAACGAATGTACATTGCAATATTATCGAATGTTATCATTGTAGTTTTGCAAAATATGCATTTCGCGCCGAAAGGATTTCTGTCAGTGACATCAAAAGATGACATTCTGTACTGAGACCCGTGGCAACAAGGGCATCTGAAGTGAATATTATTAGTAATAACAGTTTCCTTAAAGGGCTACGACATTCACTGCCGAGGGACCTTTAGGGCCCTGTTCAACACTAAACTCGACTTCCTGATTCTCATTCAATGTTTTGAAATCGTTACTCTGGATTGCAGAAAAGTGTACGAATACATCCTTACTGCCATCTTTCGGAGTGATAAAACCAAATCCTTTTTCCGGATTGAACCATTTAACTAAGCCAGTCATTTTGTTAGACATAATCATTACCTTTTTTGAGTAAGCCCTTGGGCAGAATGGTCCGAAAAAAAATTATCAGAGAGAAAAAGCCGACAAGGAAATCTCAATAGGAACAAATAATAAAATTATTACAGTAACTGCTTCAGATAAATTCGCAACAAACCAGAACTCCATTAACGCATGATTACCACGACATAGCAAGGTATAGTTTTGCCAGTGAGTCCCACTCTACTATCGAACAACAAAATAAGAGAAATAATCTTAATCAGAAACCATGCCATGCTGGTTCTGGCCATAGGCTCAACGTTGATAGTTTGGATAGTGCCGTGTATCTGAAAAAGACAAGATTTCAGGGCTGTTTTGTACAAGTAAAAAAAGAAAGTGTTCCCGCCAGCCTGAAATATAAACTCTCTTTATAAAGATGCCAGAGACGGAAAATTTATACTGATAAAAATAAATATGAGATAATTTTAATTATATGGTGTATCATTAATGCCCATTCATACAGGAAAAGCCTATGTCAGAACGTAAAGATTCGAAATCACGTCGCAATTATCTTGTCCACTGTTCCTGCCCCAACTGCACCCAAGAATCTCAACACAGTTTTTCAAGAGTACAAAAAGGTGCTCTTTTGATCTGCCCCCATTGCAATAAGGTATTCCAGACAAATCTCAAAACCGTTGCCTGATGATTTGAGAAACTCCCGCATGCATGCAATAGCAAACTATATAATGATCCAATTGATATAGTAAAAAAACCGCAGTGAAATTCTCTTGCCAGGTTATTCATGCTGCTAAGCAGTAAACCTGTCCCTGCATGGCTGCGGTGAATTTCAGATAGTATAAAGAGATGTCAGGGCGGCGGTTAACATCCTCTCCCGATGACCAACACGCCCCCAAAAACCCGTCCTGCTAGGCTGGTTTTCCATAATTTCCACTATCAGTATCGAATTCGATTCGAGATAGGGGTGAATATAATGTGACAATCCCGGCTTTTACGCTGAAATGGAAAAAGCATGACGGGCTGATTTTTACCCTTGTTTTTCCGATCTTTGGGTCGCGAACCCAAATATTGGACAAATGGTTTCTGAATAGTCGGCAGCGCAAACTACCTGTGGACGAATCTGTTCGTCGCCGTATGAGTATGGAACCTTTATCGCATACAACACCAGCGCGAAACGCGTCTGCACATGAGTATGCCGCTTATACGCGCGTTTATGAGCAGGATGCTGTTCGTGTGAATATCGTTAAAAACCAGCTCAGTCAGGGTCATAAAGACTTTACGGTGCCTGACTTCCACTTCCTGAAAATGCAAAACAGCGGAGGACATTTCGGTTTCTTTCACGACCCGCAGATCTATGGCCGTTATTTTGGCGCAGGGAATGTGGTGAAGGAAAAAGTTAACTTTGACTACTCCGTACTCGTAAACGGTAAGCAGCAAGCGATCGGTGACGATACCGTTGCATGGTTCAATAACCGTGGCGATTTAATGCTGGTGAGTCAGCATCCGTTAGTCGGAACCGTACAGGTGAAAGCCCCATCGTCTGACACATCGCTCCCGCTGGCGCGTTTTACCGTCGCGAAAATCAATAATGAATACTGGTATTTCAGCGCCATACCAGAGGAAGAGGTCACTCACGTCGCGTTACTGCCCTGAATGCATAGCCTCTCATGACAATGAGAGGCTCTCCCCTTTTCCCGACAGGTTTTACTACTTACCCATACGTAATCTGGGGTAATATTTCTTCCTCTTATCGATGCGGTGAATCTGGACGATCCGTGATCGAATAACAATAATGATTCTAATAAAATCTCGGGAGATAACTATGCCTGAAGCAACGCCTTTTCAGGTGCTGGTGGTAGATGACCACCCTCTTATGCGTCGTGGTATCCGCCAGTTACTGGAACTGGATCCGACATTTGAGGTGGTTGCCGAAGCGGGCGATGGCGCAACGGCGATTGATCTGGCAAACCGTCTCGATCTGGATTTGATCCTGCTTGATCTGAATATGAAAGGCCTGAGCGGTCTGGATACGTTAAACGCCCTGCGCCGCGATGGGATCACGTCGCAAATTATCATTCTCACCGTTTCGGATTCGGCCAGCGATATCTACGCGCTGATTGACGCCGGGGCGGATGGTTATCTGTTGAAAGACAGCGATCCGGAAGTGCTACTGGAAGCGATTCGCAGGGGTGCCAATGGCGGTAAAGTATTTAGCGAACGCGTCAGTGATTATCTGCGTGAGCGTGAAATGTTTGGTGAAGAGGACGATCCGTTCAGCATGCTGACCGAGCGGGAGCTGGATGTGTTGCACGAACTGGCGCAGGGGCTGTCCAACAAGCAGATTGCCTCGGTCCTCAATATTTCCGAACAAACCGTGAAGGTGCATATCCGCAACCTGCTGCGCAAGCTCAACGTACGCTCGCGCGTTGCCGCGACCATCCTGTTTTTACAAACCCGCGGTATGCAATAGCCCAGAAAGTGCCCGATGGTGCTACGCTTATCGGGCCTGTGCGTCGCCATCCGGCCGGGTGGTTACTCACTCTTTGGAGACAAATGCTGCATTGCCTGTGCGATACTGCGCTCAATCACCGCACGACGCGTATCGTTCGCCGGCAGCATTTTCAACATCATCTCCCAGGCGGCAACCGCCTCGCCAAAACGTTCCTGCTCAAAGGCATTGAAGGCGTACATACTCAGAACCCGCACGTTGGCGTGATCGCTACGGACCAGTTCTCGCAGTAACTCCCCACCCCGACGGTTATCATCAGGATCGGAAGAGCGCGTCAGCGCCTCAGCATAGCCCAGCGCCGCATCACTGTTCTTTGGAGCGAGTCGATAAGCGTTGGCGTACGCCTCCGTGGCAGTGCTGGCATTGCCAAGCACCATGCCGATCCGTCCCAGCATGATCCAGCCTTCCACGTTTTTCGCATCGCTTTGCAGACGGGTACGCAGCCCCAGCGACAGACGCGTCATCTCTTCTTCATTCAGCGGCTGCGCGTTTGGATCCAGCGCGCGCTCCAGCAGCGCCGGGCTTTGTGCCGTCGCCTGCTGCCAGATTTCCACCTGCTTATAGCTCCCGGTCTGGTAATAACTGACAGCCCCCCACAATGACAGCAATGACAATACCGGGCAGATAAACCGCCAGCCCGGCACGTTTACCCTCCGGTAACGACATCTCATCCGGGAACACCTCCTGTTTCAGGCGCACCCGCCGACGTGAACGGGCTACGATAATCCAGCCCCCCACGCCAATTGCCGCCACGGGGAGCACCCACAACAAGATGGTCAACGGTGTCAACGGCGGATCATAGGTGACGAAGTTACCGTAGCGCGCCACCATATAGTCGACGATCTCTTTCTGACTTTTCCCTTCCTGCATCAGCTCATAGACTTTCTGGCGCAGGTCAGTCGCAATCATCGAATTAGAATCCGCGATACTGTTGTTCTGACATTTAGGACAACGTAGCTGTTCGGTCAATTGACGGAACTGTTGCTCCTGAGTTTCATCCTTAAACTGCATCACATCAATGGTGGCCAGCGCGTTAGCAGAAAGCAGCAACATCAGCACACCCAGCAAAAGTCTCATTGCGCGGCCTCCCTGCTGTATTTCTCCCACAGCGGCTTGAGTTCACTCTCCCAGACACGGGCGTTCAGATCGCCGGCATGGCGGTAACGAATAATGCCTTTACCGTCGATCAGGAAGGTTTCCGGCGCGCCATAGACGCCAAGATCCAGCCCCAGCATACCGTCGCCATCAAACAGACTCAGTGCGTAAGGGTTGCCCAACTCTTTCAGCCAGACGATGGCCTTCTGGCGGTCGTCTTTATAATTCAGCCCTACGACGCGAATCCCCTGCGCCGACAGCTGGTTCAGATACTGATGCTCAGCACGACAGGTCGGGCACCACGTCGCCCACACGTTCAGCAACACCGGTTTACCCTGCGTCAGCACATCCGCCTCATAATGCTTACCGGGGTTCTCCAGCGACTCAAGCCGGAAAGTCGGCACCGGTTTACCAATCAGCGCCGACTCCAGATTCGTCGGCGTGTCGCCTTCTGCGTTACGCGCCAGTTGCCACAGCAGCGCTGCGGCAATCACGAGAAAAATCACAAAGGGAATCAAAAGTACGTTGCGCTTCATACCGCCTCCGACGCCGATTTTTGCGGTTGTACGCGTTTGCGATAACGCGGGTCAAACAGGCACAACAGCCCGCCAATCGCCATCAATATTCCACCCGCCCAGATCCAGCGAATAAACGGTTTGTAATACAGACGCACTGCCCACGCGCCGTTATCCAGCTCTTCACCAAGCGCAGCGTACAGATCGCGGGTGATCCCGCCGTCAATCGCCGCTTCCGTCATCATCGAGCTGGTGCTGTTGTAGAATCGTTTTTCAGCATGCAACGTTGCTTCTGCCTTGCCATCACGGGTCACGCCGATAATCGCCACACCACCGCGATAGTTTGGTCCAGTGATATCCTTCACTTCACGGAAGGTGAAGCGATATTCATGAATATCGACGCTGTCACCGGCTTTCATGCGGACATCACGCTCGACGCTATAGTTCTGGCTGAAGGCGATGCCGACAATCGTCACCGCCAGGCCGACGTGCCCGGCCACCATTCCCCAGTAGCTGAGCGTCATTTTCGCGCCACGCGAAATTCGCTGCGCAAGCTCCGCCATCGCCAGCACAAACACCCAACAGGCCATTGCCAGCCCGACGACCGTCATGGCGATAATCTTGTTCTCAAACAACCATGGCAGCAGCAGAGAGAGCACAAACGTGCTGGCCAGCGCGATGATCAACAACCGTTGCAGTTTACGCGGTCGGTCGCGTCCCCAGCGGACCAGCGGGCCAATGCCAAGCAACAGCGCAAACGGCGCCATTAGCCAGGTAAACATGGTATTAAAAAACGGTTCGCCGATAGAGATACTGCCCATCCCGAGCTGCTTATGCACCAGCGGCAGCAACGTTCCCAGCAGCACTACCAGCATGGCGGCAATCAGCAGCACGTTGTTACCGAGCAACAGCGATTCACGCGACCAGAGGGCGTTATTCACCCGGGAGCGAACCTTATGTCCTCGCGTGGCAAACAGCAGCAGCGAGCCGCCGATGACCAGCACCATAAAGGCCAGAATAAACATCCCGCGAGACGGATCGGAAGCAAACGCATGCACCGACACCAGTACGCCCGAGCGCACGAGGAACGTCCCCAACAGGCAGAGCGAGAACGCGCAGATGGAGAGCAACAGCGTCCACGCTTTGAAGCTGCCGCGCTGTTCAGTGACCGCCAGCGAGTGCATCAGCGCGGTTCCCATCAGCCACGGCATAAACGAGGCGTTTTCCACCGGATCCCAGAACCACCAGCCGCCCCAGCCGAGTTCGTAATACGCCCATGCCGAGCCCAGCACGATCCCCAGCGTCAGGAAAACCCATGCCGCCAGCGTCCAGGGGCGGGAAAAACGGGCGAAGGTGCTGTCCAGGCGACCGCTCATTAGCGCCGCGATAGCGAACGCGAAGGCGACCGAGAAACCGACATAGCCCATATACAGCAGCGGCGGATGGAAAATCAGCCCCGGGTCCTGCAACAACGGGTTGAGATCGCGCCCTTCTATCGGGAAATCGGGTAACGTACGGGCGAATGGATTAGAGGTAAACAGAATGAACAACAGGAAGCCGACGCTGACCATCCCCATCACCGCGAGTACGCGAGCGACGATATCCAGCGGCATTCGCTGAGAAAAAAGCGCGACGGCAAAGGTCCAGCCGCTCATCAGCAACACCCACAGCAGCAGCGAGCCTTCATGCGCGCCCCAGGTGGCAGCGACGCGGTACCAGACCGGCAGTTGCGTGTTAGAGTTGCTGGCGACATAAACGACGGTGAAATCATTCACTACAAAGGCGTTGACCAGCACCAGAAAGGCGCCCATCACGAGGATAAACAACAGCCAGGAAAACGGTCTTGCCGACGCCATCATCCGCGCGTCGCCACGCGCCACACCCCATAGCGGATAGACTGAGAGTAACAACGCAACGCCCAGTGCCAGGCATAACAGCGCATTGCCAATTTCAGGCATCATGATGTTTTATCCTTATAAACGCTCTCCGGACGGCGATGATTTTCCTGCATCGCTTTTTCCACTTCCGGCGGCGTGTAGTTCTCATCATGCTTGGCGAGAACTTCTTTCGCCTGAATATGGTTTTTCTCGCCGAGCTCCCCCCTGCACCACCACGCCCTGCCCTTCACGGAACAGGTCCGGCAGAATACCTTCGTAGGTGACATCCACTACGCCTTCGGCATCATAGATGCTGAAATTCACCTTCAGCGAGTTGGGGTCGCGCTTGACGCTGCCGGGCATGACCATGCCACCTACACGCAGCCGCTGGCCCACTTCCGGCATCTGTTGGGTCTCGCGTTTGCCGTAGAGAATCTCACCTGGCGTGTAGAACAGGTCGATGTTGGCGCGCAGCGCGTACAGCACCAGCGTAATCGTCAGCGCTAACCCGACAAGCACGCCGCAGGCAATCCATAAACGGTTCTTACGTCGAATATTCACGCCGCCTCCCGTTGCGCCTGCGCCGCACGCAGTCGTGCTTCACGCGCCCGCTGGCGAGCGACATCACGCAGAATGGCGCGATGTTGCGTCACAGTATGAATAACCAGCACGGCCAGCGGGATGACGCTCAGCGCCACGGCCAGCCAGACGTAGAAGGCGTAGCCGCCCATCGCAAAGAAATCACTCCAGGATGCAAATGCAGTGGTCATTGGCGGCCCCTTTTTTAAAATCAGTTCACTCACCCACGGGCGACGTTTTTCCATCATCAGAATCAGGTTACGCATGCGCATCAGCGACAGTGTGATAAACAGCAGCAGATAGCCGACAATCGCCAGCCGCAACGGCGTGCGCATAGCCGGATCAATGCTTTGCTGCATACGGGTCGAGCCCTGATGCAGCGTGTTCCACCACTCCACTGAATAATGAATAATCGGCAGGTTCACCACGCCAATCAGCACCAGGATCCCGGCCGCACGCCCCGCCATCTTGCGATCGTCAAAGGCATGCCACAGGGCAATTGCGCCAACATAGAGAAACAGCAACACCAGTTCCGACGTTAGCCGCGCATCCCACACCCACCAGGTGCCCCACATCGGTTTGCCCCAGGCTGAGCCGGTGACCAGCGCAATAAACGTAAACACCGCGCCAATCGGCGCCATCGCGGCCAGCGCCAGGTTCGCCATTTTCATCTGCCAGACGAGACCGATAAACGCCGCTACCGCCATCGAGGCATAAATCCCCATTGACCAGATAGCCGCCGGTACGTGCAGATAAATAATGCGGTAGCTCTGCCCCTGCTGGTAATCCGCAGGGGCAAAACCGAATCCCCAGATCCAGCCCGTCGCCAGAACCAGTACACAAGCGACAGCCAGCCACGGTACAAAATAGCCGCAAAGCTGATACAGCCGTGGGGGCATAGCCAGTTGATGAAGTGTTTTCCACATAATTTCGTCACCAGACTCCAACAAACGAATGAAACTACCGTCGTACCGGATGGCGGCTGACGCCTTATCCGACCTACTTATACGCCCAACAGGCTACTGCAAACTGATGCGTAACGCGGCCGCTGTCGCAAAAGGACTTAACGTCGCGCTACCCGCCAGCAGCGCCCCCAAAATCGCCATGTATCCATCCACAGGAAGATGCATGGATGCGGCATCCATTGCCGCGGTCGCAAAAATCAACAAGGGAATAGTCAATGGCAGCACCAGCACGCTCAGTAGTACGCCGCCGCGCTTTAGTCCCACCGTCAACCCCACCCCCGGCGCGCCGAGAAAGCTCAGCGTCGGCGTGCCCAGCAGTAGAGTCAGCGCCATAATCTTCCAGCCGTAGAGGTCCATCCCCAGCAGCAATGCCACCAGCGGAGAGAGGATTAACAACGGCAACCCGGTGACCATCCAGTGGGCCATCACTTTTGCCAGCACCACCATCGGTAATGGGATCGGCAGCAGCATCAGTTGCTCAAGGCTGCCGTCCTGCAGGTCATCGCGAAACAGTCGCTCCAGCGCCAGCAGCGAGGCCAGCAGCGCAGCAACCCAAATAATCCCCGGCGCAATACGCGCCAGCAGTTGCGGTTCCGGCCCAATGCTCAGCGGGAACAGTGTGATAACAATCAGGAAGAACCACAGCGGATTGGCAATTTCCGCGCTATGGCGAAAGGCAACGCGCAGTTCGAGCCGGAAGATACGCCACATCATTGCCCTGCCCTCTCGTGAGTCAGCGCAATCCGGCGAATGCGGTCTGTAGCAACGTTCATCGGCTGGTGGGTGGTGAGGATAACGATCCCGCCTTCTTCGGTATGCTGTGCCATCCGCTGCGTCAGGCGTTCAACGCCGTTCACATCAATGGCGGTAAAAGGTTCGTCGAGGATCCAGAGCGTGGCGCGGGTCAGCCAGAGACGCGCTAACGCCACCCGGCGCTGCTGTCCGGCAGAGAGTTGATTAACCGGAATATCTTCGTAACCCGCAAGGCCGGCCTGCGCCAGCGCCGCGAGACATTTCGCGATATCGCCGTCCTGATGGAAAAAACGCAGGTTTTCCAACGCCGTCAGCCGGGTTTTTATCCCCGGCTGATGTCCAATCCACAACAAATTTTGATGGTAGCTATCCCGCACACGATGTAGCGGTTGCTCCTGCCAGCACACCTCCCCGGCGTCAGGACGAGAGAGTCCTGTCAGCAACCGCAACAGGGTGGTTTTCCCTGCGCCGTTGCCGCCGGTGACCTGTATCCACTCCCCCTGCGCTGACCTGGAATGACAAATCGCTAAACAGGACTCGGTCATCCCGCTCACAGAGGAGCTTTCTGGCTTCAAGCATACTACCCACTCATTACCATCCCGTCAGAAGCCCGGTTTGACATCGCGCATATCAGGAAGCTTGTGCGCAATCCCTTTATGGCAGTCAATACAGGTTTGCCCGTCTTTCACCGCCTGATCGTGCATTTTTGCGGCGACACTCTTCTGGGCGGTTAAGTCCATGAACTCAAAGTTGTGACAGTTACGGCACTCCTGAGAATTGTTATCTTTCATCCTTCGCCATTCATTCTGCGCCATCGTCAGACGATGCGCTTCGAACTTCTGCGGTGTATCAATCAGACCCAACGCTTTTGCGTACAGTTCTTTACTGGCCTTGATCTTACGGATCATTTTCGGCACAAATTCATGCGGTACGTGGCAGTCAGGACAGGTCGCTCGCACACCGCTACGGTTGTTGTAATGCACGGTTTCCATGTATTCCTGATACACGGTATTGCGCATTTCATGGCAGCTAATGCAGAACTCTTCGGTGTTGGCTTTTTCCATCCCGGTGTTAAATCCACCCCAGAAAATAATCCCGCCGACGAACCCGATTAACAGCAGCGTTCCCAGCGCCAGGCGACTGGGGCGACGCCACCACTGCCAGAGGCGCTTAATCCGGCCTGGTTTACGGTTAGCATTTTCCATAATGACCTCTTATTTCCCGAAACCTTTCGATGGGGTAAAGGTGTTACCCACAATCGGCGGGGCGTCAGTCTGCGGAACATGGCACTGCAAACAGAAGTAACGACGCGGCGCCACTTCAGCCAGTACTTTGCCATCGCTGTCCATAAAGTGAGTTGGACTAATACGCGGCGCGCCGGTGGCGCGATAGCTTTCGACACCGTGGCATTGCAGACAACGGTTGGTATTGGTGGTCACCTGGTAACCATCGACGCTATGGGGAACCATCGGCGGCTGATTCACGTAGTTCAGCGGCATACGCTCCTGCTCTTTCTGCATGCGAATTGCCCCTTCCTGTGTTCCCGACACTTCCGGAGACTGGCTAAGATCCACTCCGTTTGCCGCCCAAACCGCACCGCTCACCACCAGGGCCAGCAGGGCTGTCCATTGACACAGCGCTTTCTTCAGGTCATGGCTTTTCATGATTTCGCTCCCGAACTCCATCGTGTAGTTATTGTAAATACGTCCTCAGAACAGACATCCACGCAGCGACCGCAGGCCATGCAATCGCGACTGGTGACCTGCACCGGGCTTTGCTCATCCAGCACCGGGGCACGTAATACATGCGGTTCCGGGCAAACATGAAAACAGTCCATACAGCGGTTACATTTCTGTCGGTCTTTTGCCGCAACGGTGATAGCGCCCCGGCTACCCAGCACGCCATACAGTGCGCCCAAAGGACAAAGATGCCCGCACCAGCCGTGTTCAACGACCAGCAAATCAAATAAAAACAGAGCGATAATCAGCAGTGCGCCGCTACCGAATCCCATCACCAGGCTACGCCCCAGCAGTGAAACAGGGTTAATCCATTCCCACAGTAGCGTTCCGGTCAGCGCTGAACCCACCAGCACCACAACCAGCAACACGTACCGTATATGACGCGGAATCGTTGCGGACTGATTCAGGTCAAACCTTCTGCGTAGCCAGGCCGCAAAATCGGTAATCGGGTTTAGCGGGCAAACCCAACCGCAAAACAATCGCTTTCCTGCCAGGGCGTAAAGCACGGTAATAATTGCCGCACCTGTTAGCGCCACCGCCACGGGCAGATGACCGCTCGCCAGACTTTGCAGGGTGATGAGCGGATCGGTCAGCGGAATCGTCTCCAACAGCAGACTGCTGGAGTAGTTCCCATGCAGGATCCACACGCCAAACCACGGGCCGCTGAGAAACATCCCCAGCACGATAAACTGGCTAAGACGGCGCAACATCAGCCAGCGATGGCTGCGCCACCAACCCTTTTTCGCCTGCGCTTCGCGCCCGGCGTCACGTTTACGATTTGCCATCGTTCCCCTCCAGCCAGCCGAAGCGGTAATGGTGGCCTAACTCCCCCTTTCGCCAGCGACAGCGGCAACACTTTTATCGCGGGTTGCTCCAGCACACAGACTTTTTCGCATTTACCGCAGCCGGTGCAGGCGTCGCTGTGAACGGTCGGAAGAAATCGCGCATGTTTGCCGGTTCGCATGTTGCGATCCAGCTCCAGCGTGATGGCCTCATCGATTTTTGGGCATTCGCGATAGCAGACGTCACAGCGTAATCCCTGGAAGTTCAGGCAGTTTTCCTGATCCAGCAGAACCGCCAGCCCCATCCGCGAATCGTCAATGGAGGCAATCTCACGGTCCAGCGCCCCGCTGGGGCAGACTTTGGCGCACGGAATGTCTTCACACATTTCGCAAGGGATATCGCGGGCGATAAAATACGGCGTGCCGGCCGACAGACCCGACGCCAGCGTCGCCAGTTTTAAGGTGTCATACGGACAGGCCTGAACGCACTGCCCGCAGCGCACGCAGGCGCTGGCAAAGGCGTTCTCGTTAACGGCGCCTGGCGGGCGCAACCGCACGCCCGTAGCTCGTGCGGTTTGCTGCTGTAACCCCAGCGCCACGCCAACGGCAGCCAGTCCGCCCGCTGTGCGAACAACATCGCGCAGAAAGCGGCGGCGGCCATTTTGGGGTTTCGCTGACCGGGACATGGCGTGTTACACCTTCGCCAGCTTCACGGCGCACTTCTTGAAATCCGTCTCTTTAGAGAGCGGATCCGTCGCATCCAGCGTCAGGTTATTCACCAGCTGTGCGGCGTCGAAGAACGCCATGTAGACCAGCCCCTGCGGCGGACGGTTACGTCCACGGGTTTCAACCAGGGAAATCACCTCACCGCGACGAGAGACCACTTTGACCTTATCGCCACGACGCAGATCGCGTTTTTTTGCATCCAGCGGATGAATAAACAGCACCCCTTCCGGGAACGCACGGTGCAGCTCAGGCACGCGACGCGTCATGCTGCCGGTATGCCAGTGTTCCAGCACACGTCCCGTGGACAGCCACAGATCGTACTCGGCATCCGGCACTTCTGCGGCCGGTTCAAACGGCAGCGCGAAGATCACCGCTTTGCCATCTGGTTTACCGTAGAACTTGTAGCCTTCGCCCGCTTTCACGTAGGGATCATGGCCTTCGCTGTAGCGCCACTGCGTCTCTTTCCCGTCAACCACCGGCCAGCGCAGACCGCGCGCTTTATGATAATCATCGAACGGCGCGAGATCGTGGCCGTGTCCGCGACCAAACCAGGCGTACTCTTCAAACAGCCCTTTTTGCAGATAGAAGCCCAGCTCACGAGATTCGTCGTTAAGCTGATCCTCTTTCAACTCCGTCAGCGGGAATTTGCTCACCGCAGGGGTGGCAAACAGCACGTCATACAGCGTTTTACCGCGCAGTTCTGGTTTCTGTGCCAGCAGTTCTTCGGGCCAGACCTCTTCCGTTTTGAAGCGGCGTGAGAACTGAACCAGCTGCCACAGATCAGATTTTGATTCGCCCGGCGCTTTAATCTGTTGGCGCCAGAACTGAGTGCGTCGTTCGGCGTTGCCATAGGCCCCTTCCTTCTCCACCCACATCGCAGTTGGCAGGATCAGGTCCGCAGCCAGCGCGCTGACGGTCGGGTACGGATCGGAGACAATGATAAAGTTGCGCGGATCGCGCCAGCCCGGCAGACGATCTTCGTTGATGTTCGGACCGGCCTGCATGTTGTTGGTACACATCGTCCAGTAGACGTTCAGCTTGCCGTCTTTCAGTGCCCTGTCCTGGGCAACCGCGTGGAGACCGATTTTCGCCGGAATGGTCCCGGCCGGGATATTCCAGTGTTTTTCACAGATCTCACGGTGTTTTTCGTTAGTGACCACCATGTCCGCCGGCAGACGGTGGGCAAAAGTACCCACTTCACGCGCAGTACCACAGGCGGAAGGCTGACCGGTTAACGAGAACGGTCCGCAGCCCGGCTGCGCGATTTTGCCAGTCAGCAGGTGGATGTTGTAGATCAGGTTGTTGGCCCACACGCCGCGTGTATGCTGGTTGAAGCCCATCGTCCAGTAAGAGATGACTTTCTTGTTCGGATCGGCATACAGCTTCGCCAGTTGCTCCAGCTGATCTTTCGGCACACTGGTCATTTCAGCGGTTTTTTCCAGCGTGTACTCAGCCACAAACGCTTTGTAATCTTCAAAGCTCATCGGCTCAGAGGCGTCAGAACCTGGGTTTTTCGCGGCTTTTTCCAGCGGATGCGTCGGACGCAAACCATAGCCGATATCCGTTGCCCCTTTGCGGACGTTAACGTGTTTGCTGAAGAAGTCCTGGTTAATCGCGTTGTTCTGAATGATGTAGTTAGCGATGTAGTTGAGGATCACCAGGTCAGACTGCGGCGTAAAGACCATCCCGTTGTCCGCCAGCTCAAAGCTACGATGCTGGAAGGTGGACAGCACGGAGACGTTAACATTCGGATCGGAAAGGCGACGGTTGGTGATACGCGACCAGAGGATCGGGTGCATCTCTGCCATGTTCGATCCCCACAGGACAAACGCATCGGCATGCTCGATATCGTCATAGCAGCCCATCGGTTCGTCCATGCCAAAGGTACGCATAAAGCCTACCACCGCTGACGCCATGCAGTGACGCGCGTTTGGATCGAGGTTGTTCGAGCGCAAGCCCGCTTTAAACAGTTTGGAGGCGGCGTAACCTTCCCAGATGGTCCACTGACCGGAACCAAACATACCGACAGATTCCGGGCCTTTCTCTTTCAGTGCGGTTTTAAACTTCTCTTCCATCACGTCGAAGGCCTGATCCCAGCTGATCGGCGTAAATTCACCGTCTTTGCTGTACTTACCGTCTTTCATGCGCAGCAGCGGCTGTGTTAAGCGGTCCTCGCCGTACATGATTTTGGGCAAGAAATAGCCCTTGATGCAGTTCAGACCCCGGTTTACTGGCGCATCCGGATCACCCTGACAGGCGACAATACGCCCCTGTTGCGTACCCACCAGAACGCCACAGCCCGTCCCGCAAAAACGGCACGGGGCTTTATCCCACTTAATGGCTTCCTGTTGACCAACAACTGCACGAGCAACGCCCGGCACGCTTAGCCCGGCAGCCGCCGCAGCGGCCGCAACGGCGTTAGCTTTCATAAAGCTACGACGACTGAGTTTCATGGTGTTTCCTCACCTTGTTCTTCCTGCTGGTGATAAACCAGCGACACCGCCAGTACGCCCGCAACGTTGCGTACCGACTCAATTGTTTGCATCAGCGGTTCACTGTGTTCCGCTTCAACCACGGCAATCATCTGACCGCTTTGCGGGTCGCTTACGGCCACTTCGCAGCCCGGCAATGCGTTTAACTGCGTGCTGATATCCTGTACATGATCGCCTTTGGCCTGAACAATCAGGCTGCAGACCTGCCAGTTAATGGGCATGGTTATACTCCGCGCTAATGGCTGACACCGGGCAACTGGCGACACACGCGCCGCATCCGTTACAGTTCTGGTTATCGAGTTGTGGTTGATAAATACCGGACAGTGTCGGGCGAAATGTTATCGCCTGCGGTTCACAGCTATCCTGACAGCGGCGGCACTCTACGGACTGATACGCCAGACACGCTTGCCCAATAGTAAAAATCAGATCCCATGCCCTGGTGTGGCGCGGAGAAAAGAGAGATTCGGGGCAAGCCTGCGCACAGGCGTAGCAGAAGGTGCATTCACTTTGTTGGAAATTAACGCTCGGATAGCCACCCGTGCCACGTTGCAAAACATCGTGTTCACAAGCCTGAATACAGGCGTCGCAACGGGTGCACTGGGACAGAAACTGAGAGGCTTCCCTGATCCACGGCGGACGGATCTCACGGTTGGCATTACGCCAACTGCCAGTCAGTATGCCTCGACGGGATAGATCAACCATGGCATCGCCCTTCCATAAACGACGCTCCCCCGGCTGGGTGAACGACAATTAAAACCGCATTACTACTAAGTCATTATTATGATCGCTAAGATAGTAAAGGATGGGGTCCAGGAGCATACCCCAATCGGGGTAAAACCAGTGGTTGGATCAAAAGAGTGTTAATGAAGCTTGTCAGAATGTGCTTCTCCGCACATATCAAAGGGTTATGTAATTTCTTACATATCGAGACAATCATCAGGATAATCAACCCAAACAAAAGGCACAAATAAGAATAAATAACCAGTTATCTTATATAATCAAAACTAATGAACTTTAAAAATACGTAAAGACAGATTAATGATTTCACCCCACATGTTAATCTGTCGTGAAATCGTTCATAAGATAAAAAAGGAAAACCTGTGAACTCGAAAATGAAGACAATAGTCCCTGCCGTTTTGTTCGCTGCCTTTGCCAGCACCTCTGCGTGGTCGGCCTCCACGGAAGCGAATCCGCAACCGCTGGAAAAAATCGCCCCCTGGCCGCAGGCGGAAAAGGGCATGAAGCGTCAGGTCATTCAGCTACCCCATCAGGAAGATGAATCTACTCTGAAAGTGGAGCTGATGATCGGCCAGACGCTGGAAGTCGACTGTAATCAGCATCGTCTGGGCGGCGAGCTGGAAAGCAAAACGCTGGAAGGCTGGGGTTATGACTACTACGTCTTTGACAAAGTTACCTCTCCGGTATCGACCATGATGGCCTGCCCGGATGGCAAAAAAAGAGCAGAAATTTGTGACCGCCTATCTGGGTGATAACGGTATGCTGCGTTACAACAGCAAGTTGCCAATCGTGGTGTATACCCCGGCAAATGTTGATGTGAAATTCCGCATCTGGAAAGCGGAAGAGAAGATTCAGGACGCGGTTGCCCGATAAACCACCGATGATGCCGGATGGCGGCGCACCCCCCTATCCGGCCTACAGGAACTCAGCGTAGGCCGGATAAGCGCAGCGCCATCCGGCAATGCAGTTACAGCGCGATATCCGCCACTTCTTTACGCGCAGGCTGAGCCTGTGGTTTAAGCTGCGCTTTCGGTGCCGCGTCCGCCGTCTGCGGCTGGACATACTGTAGCCCCAGCACTTCACTGGTGTATTGCAGTTCCTGTTGCGTCGCCTCAACGTTGCCGTTCAGTTTTGTACCGTAAGACGGAATAATCGTTTTCAGCTTCGCCTGCCATTGCGGCGTGTTCACTTTATCTTTAAAGACCGTTTCCATCAGGTGCAGCATGATGGGGGCCGCAGTGGATGCACCCGGTGACGCGCCCAGCAGTGCGGCAACGGTCCCTTCCTTATCGCTCACCACTTCTGTTCCCAGTCGCAGTACACCGCCTTTATCTTCATCACGCTTGATGATCTGTACCCGCTGACCCGCCTGCCACAAACGCCAGTCCTCTTTCTTCGCCTGCGGATAGTACTCTTTTAGCGCCTCGAAGCGGTCGTCATCGCTCAGCATTACCTGGCTAATCAGGTATTTCACCAGATCGAAGTTATCCATCCCGACGTTGACCATCGGCATGAAGTTGGAAGGCGTGGTTGAACTCAGCAGATCCCACAGCGAACCGTTTTTCAGGAATTTGGTGGAGAACGTGGCGAACGGTCCGAACAGCACGACACGTTTACCGTCCAGAATACGGGTATCGATATGCGGGACTGACATCGGCGGCGCCCCGACGGAAGCCTGACCGTACACTTTCGCCAGATGACGGTTCACCACGTCCGGGTTTTCTGCGACCAGGAATTGCCCACCAACCGGGAAGCCTGCGTACTCTTTGGCTTCCGGAATACCGGTTTCCTGCAACAACTTCAGCGCTGCGCCACCCGCGCCGATAAAGACGAATTTGGCTTTAATTTTATGTTCCGCTTCGCCGTTTTTCAGATCGGCGACGGTCACCGTCCAGGTATTATCGTCGTTACGTTTAAACCCACGGACTTCGGAGCTCAATTCCAGAGAAAAATTGGGCTTTTTCTGCAACGAAGCAATCAATTGGCGTGTAATTTCGCCGTAGTTCACGTCCGTTCCCATTTCGGTACGCGTAGCGGCGACTTTCTGTTGCGGATCGCGCCCTTCCATCACCAGCGGTGCCCACTCTTTGATTTGCGCGTGGTCTTCGGAGTAGCGCATACCACGGAACAACGTGCTCTGTTGCAGTGCCGCATAGCGGGCGCGCAGGAAGTTGACGTTCTCTTCACCCCAGACGAAGCTCATGTGCGGAACGGTGGTGATGAAGGTGCGCGGGTCATGCATCACGCCGCTCTTGACCTGATGCGCCCAGAACTGGCGAGAAATCTGGAAGGCTTCGTTAATTTCGACTGCCTTTTCGGTACTGATACTCCCGTCGGCTTTCTTCGGCGTGTAGTTCAGCTCCATCAGCGCGGAGTGCCCGGTACCGGCGTTGTTCCAGCCGTTTGAACTCTCTTGTGCGACACCGTCCAGGCGCTCCACCATGGTCATCGACCAGTCGGGTTCCAGTTCCTGTAGATAAGTTCCCAGTGTGGCGCTCATGATGCCGCCGCCGATCAACAGTACGTCCGTCTCCTGCTCTTCCGTCGCTTTCGCTTTTGCCGCCATCGAGACAGCATTCAGCCCTACGGCCATCGAGAAGAGCATGGCAGTCACTTTTTTCATATGGTTAATGCCTTACTTTTAGTATCGTTTTTTTTGCTTTTTGCAGGTGAAAATCGAGCGGCACCAACGTTAACACTTCAGTAAAAATATTTAAATATTGTTTATAAATTATATTAAGATTTTAAAATCGTTAAAAATACGTTGAATCTTTATAAGGTTATTCGCAATATTTTCTGGAAACAGACGCTCCAGAAAGGTACTATGCGGCGCTTTGCTATTCACCGCACGGACGCCTGTCGGTCTGCTGTTATCAGGCCCTTTCCTACCTGAGAGTAAATATGTCTGCAACCCCTTCGTCTCCTGTTCTGGCTGCGGAACACACGGTCGGTGGCGTTCTTCGCGCCCCACGTCTGCTGGTACGCGAAACGCTGGCAGGGGTGATCACCGCGCTGGCGCTGATCCCGGAAGTGATCTCATTTTCGATGATTGCCGGCGTTGACCCGAAAGTCAGCCTGATTGCCTCAGTGGTTCTTTGTCTGGCAATGTCTTTCATGGGCGGCCGCCCGGCGATGGTCACGGCAGCAGCCGGTTCCGTTGCGCTGGTGATAGGCCCGATGGTGCACCAGCATGGCGTACAGTACATTCTGCCAGCGGTCGTATTAGCCGGGCTTATCCAGATCCTGTTTGGCGTTACCGGGATGGCGCGCCTGATGCGTTTTATTCCTGCCGCCGTCATGACCGGGTTTGTGAACGCCCTCGGCATTCTGATTTTCTTCGCCCAGGTCCCCCATTTCTGGAGCAAAAGTCCGCTCATCTGGGGGGCTGTTTGCCTTAACGCTACTCATTGTGTTGTGGGTGCCGCGCTTTATTAAAAGCGTTCCTGCACCGCTGATTGCCATTGTTTTATTGACACTGTTTACCGCAACCACCGGACAATTGCTGCCGACCGTCGGTGATGAAGGCGCAATGAGCGGCGGGCTACCGGGACTGACGCAGCTGTTAGTGCCGCTGAATCTGCAAACGCTGACAATTATCTGGCCCTGCGCGCTGAGTATCGCTTTCGTGGGCCTGATGGAGTCGCTACTGACGGCGAAACTGGTTGATAATCTGACGGTCACGCCGTCGAACAAAAATCGTGAAAGCGCGGGTCTGGGGTTCGCCAACATTCTGGCGGGCTTTTACGGCGGCATTGCTGGCTGCGCGATGATTGGACAGACCATCGTGAATGTGGAGATGGGGAAAGGCCGCAGCCGCGTGTCGACGATCGCCGCCGGGTTGGTTTTACTGCTGCTGGTCACCGCACTGAGCGACGTGATGGCAAAAATCCCGATGTCGGTTCTGGCCGGGATCATGGTGATTGTGGCGGTGAAAACGTTCAGTTGGCACAGCATCCAGCCCTCCACCCTGACGACACTGCCCGTAGTGGAAACACTGGTGATGGTCATTACCGTTGCCGCAACGGTCTCCACCGGTAACCTGGCGATTGGCGTGGTTGCCGGAGTGGTGGCGATGGGTTTACTGCCTCGCGTCGTGAAGCGTAAACGACGCGCTACATCAGAAACAGCGTCGCCAGCCCAAGAAAAATAAAGAACCCGCCGGTATCGGTAATTGCGGTGATCATCACGCTCGAGCCGACCGCCGGGTCGCGCCCGAGTTTCACCATCGTCATCGGGATAATCACCCCCATCAGCGCCGCCATAAGCAGGTTCAGCATCATTGCCAGGGTCATCACTCCACCGAGCGCCATGTCGTCGTACAGCCACCAGGTGATCCCGCCCATAATTCCGCCCCAGACGAGGCCATTGACCAGCGCCACCCCCATCTCACGCAGAATAAGAAAGGTCAGGTTACCCGGCTGGATATTCTGTAATGCCAGTGCCCGGACAATCATGGTGATGGTCTGATTACCAGTATTCCCGCCGATCCCGGCGACAATCGGCATCAGCGACGCCAGTGCCACCAGTTGTGAAATGGTGTGCTCAAAGCCATCAATGACGCGGGATGCAATGAACGCGGTGCAGAGGTTAACCGCCAGCCACGCCCAGCGGGTTTTTACCGCTTTAGGAACCGGCGCAAAAACGTCCTCTTCGGCACTCAATCCCCCCATTCGACGCAGGTCGGTGTCCGTCTCTTCGTAGACCACGTCGACGATCTCGTCGATCGTTAAGCGCCCCATCAGTTTCCCGGAAGGATCGACCACGGCTGCACTGACCAGGTTGTCACGTTCGAAGGTACGTGCTGCGTTTTCCGCTTTGTCTTCCGGAGCGAAGGTCAGCGGATCGTCATCCATCACCTCGCTGACTTTGCTGTGCACATCGTTAAGCAGAATACAGGTCAGGGTTAGCTCACCGACCAGCGTTTTGTCGCGACGGGTGACAAACAGTTTATCGGTGTTTTCCGGCATCTTACCCAGCCGACGCAGATAGCGCTGCACCACTTGCAGCGTCACATCCGGGCGCACAGTGATGACCTCAAATTCCATGATCGCGCCGACGCGATTCTTTTCGTAGTGCATAACCTGGCGCACACGTGCCCGTTCTTCGGGTGGCAGCGTCGCCAGCAACCTGCCCGTGAGATTACGCGGCAAGTGCTGAACCAGGTAAATCTGTTCGTCGATGTCGAGATATTGCAGCGCCTCAAGCAGTTCCCGGTCGGTCATTTCGTCGATCAGGTCATCCCAGACGTTTTCAGACGCCTCAAGCAGGACATATCCACGCTTATCACTCTGGATCAGCCTCCAGAGAGCATGACGCTCTTCTGAGGGCAATGCTTCGAGGGTATCTGCGAGATCGGGAGGCGGGAGATGCTCGACCAGCGCGCCTACCTCAGCAATATCGTCGGCGAGTGTACCGACATCATATTGCTCAGCCAGGGTGAGCTTGCCCAACAGGGTGGAAACAACGGCTTTATCGGTGGTAAGCAGCCAGATCAGGCGTGCTCGCTCTTCATCACGCAGCCTTGCGCTATTTTTGTGTGTAGCGGCCATTAATCATAAATCCATGATATGAGATACCATTAAGCATGGCGCGAGGTTATGTAAATAACAATAAACGGGGGTGTTAGATGGATAAAAAAGAAACGTTGCCCCGAAACGCCTTGCGCCGTCGGGACAACGGTTTAGCGGGATCAGGCCGTGCGCGCGACCGCATCGCGTGATGCGGCATCACGCTCATCACCCACCAGTTCACTCAGTTGTCCGTTACGCATTTCCAGCAGACGGTCGGCATGAATAAAATAGTGGTCGTCGTGGCTGATGGCGAAAATGGTTTTCCCCATCTCCTGCATCAGCGGCAACAAGACCTGGTAAAATTCCCGGCGGAAGTGCGGATCCTGATCGGCCGCCCACTCATCAAGCAGAATAATGTCGCGATCTTCCGCCAGCGCCAGCAGCAGCGCCACGCGCTTTTTCTGCCCTTTTGACAGCTTCAGATTCAGGATCCGGCCATCGCTCAGCTCCAGCTTGTGCGTCATTTTCAAATGCCCCAGCCACTTCTCAACCAGTACCGGATCGGCCGATTTGCCTTCCGGTCCCAGTAGCCGGTCAAAGAGCCAGACGTCAGTAAATACCGCTGAAAAGAGCTTGCGATAATCTTCTGGTTTTTCGGCGCTGACAGGCTTGCCGTCCAGCAGGATTTCCCCGGACTGCGGCTGATACAGGCCCGTCAATAGCATCGCCAGCGTCGATTTACCGCTGCCGTTGCCGCCGATTAAAAACAGCAACTCACCACGGTTAATTGTCAGATTCACCGGCCCGACGGAGAATGCGTTGTCCTGATAGTGGAACATGACGTTACGCAGTTCGAGGGTTTTCCAGTCCGGGAACGCCTGCGGGCGCGGAAATTGTGCCTTAAACGGCGCCAGCGCGAAGGTGTTCAGCTTGTTGAAAGCCACCTGCGCCGTAAGCAGCGTCGGGAGTGCACCCACCGCTGACAGCAGCGGCGTGCGCAGGAACAGCAGCGTTAACGAGTAGGTGGCCGCAATGTTGGTATCCGCCCAGCCGAGGCTGTTCGCCATCCAGAACACCAGGCCAATCGCACCAAGCATCATGATGTTCGACCAGTTCACGGCGCTAAGGTGGAAGGTGTCGGCGCGAATAATGTGATGACGATACGCTTTGGCATCCGGAATATAGAGGTTGTTGAAGATATGCTCCGCCCGCTCGCGGTTGAGCGTCAGCTCTTTGCGCCCTTCCAGCACCGTCTGATAATCGTTATACAGCTTATCTTCGGTTTCGCGCAGGGTTGCCATATGGCGGTAAACCCGCGACACCAGCATAAACCCGCCCCAGATGGTAATAACCATCCAGATAGCGGTCACCAGCAGCATTTTGGTCGACAGCATCGCCAGATACGCCGCCGAGCCGACGGTCAGAATAATCCCCTGCACCAGTTCAGGCAGACGAACAAAAGCAATGGTGATGTTGCGCACGTCGCTGGTCAACCCGGCCAGCAAAGAGGCGCTGCCCAGTTGTTCAATACGTTCCACGTGCGTATCGAGAATACGCTTGATGAATTCGCTACGCAGGCGGAAGACAAAGTGGTGACCCAGCGTGGTGAGCGCCAGTTGTGAACCCAGCGTCACCGCCATCAGCAGTAACAGGAGTCCCAGAAATTCCGGTAAAACCAGCAGAGAGGGATCAGCATTTTCAATAAGCCGCTGATTGATAAAGGCGATAAGGCCAATCCCCAGCGCCGCGCTGACGAGGCTGAGCACCATCACGCTAATAAATGGCCAGCGATACTGCCGCCAGACAAGAAGAAGTAGTTCCATTCATACAACCCGGACAAGGAATAACAGCCCGCAGTTTAAACATCTCAACGCGTTCAGCAATAATAATTCTTATTTTTATTCTTTTTTTACCCGCCTGACGAAAAGTCAGATTGTAACGACAGTCCGCGGTCAGAGGATGGAACCCGGCTTTCAGCGGCTGAATACCGTGATAGTACAGGCGCGATTCACCGCCCCAGACCACCACATCACCGTGCTCAAGCAGGATCCGCGTGAGGGGATCGCTACGTTTCAGGCCGCCAAACTGGAAGACGGCCGGTAAACCCAACGAAACAGAGACGATGGGCGCACGCAGATCCGGCTCGTCTTTGTCCTGATGTAACGAAAGCTTTGCGCCAGGCGCATAGCGGTTGATCAGGCACGCATCCGGCTGGAAATCAGCGTAGCCCGCCTCGGTCGCCGCCTGCTGGCACAAGGTGAGAAAAGACGCCGGAAAAGGCGGCCAGGCATTTCCAGTGAGTGGATCGATCGGCGAATAGAGGTAGCCGTCGCGGTCCGTCGTCCAGCCCAGTCGGCCACAGTTGGTCATCGCCACCGACATCGTGTAACCGCCGGGAGTGATCATCTGGCGAAACGGCGAGCGGTGGGCGACCGTCTCAATCTCTTGTACCAGTTGCGGCGCCGCGCTGAAGGCAAAGCGGCGTAGAATCACCGCACCGGGCGCCAGCGGTTCCTGCCAGGGCTGCGATTCGGCAAACAAATCAAGCATTATGCCCCCCTCATCAGGCGATTCACGGCGCAGGATCTGTGCCTTGCGCGACACGCCCCAGCGATAACCGGAGAGCGAACCGTCACCCCGCACAACACGGTGGCAGGGGATCACAATAGCCAGTTTATTCGCGCCACAGGCGCTGGCAACGGCACGAACCGCATTCGGCTTGCCGATCGCCTTTGCCAGTTGCTGATAGCTGACGGTCTCACCATAAGGAATCGTCCGCAACGCCTGCCAGACCTGCTGTTGAAACGCGGTACCCTGAATATCCAGCGGCAATGACAGTGCGACGTCACGCCCGTCAATACTGGCAATCACACGGTGAAGACGCTGCTGAAAGCCGGCATCAGCCGGCTCATTATGCGCGGCGGGAAAGAGCGTATGCAGTTCGGCCGTCAGCGTCGCATCATCATCGCCCAATAAAATGGCGCAAATCCCGCGTTCGCTTTCCGCCACCAGACAGCGCCCGAGTGAACAATCAGCCAGCGCATAACGCACGACCAGATTGTCGCCGCCGCGACGGAACTGCTTCGCGGTCATCCCTAACGTCGCGTCGGCGTTACGATAGTAGCTGCTGCTGTCAGGAAAACCGGCGTTGAGAATCGCCTGGGTCACACTTTCGCCGTGACTGAGAGCATCACGCAGGCGTCGGGCACGATACGATTGTTGCCATGCTTTTGGCGTCATCCCGGTCGTGGCTTTGAACACCCGATGGAGATGATATGGACTCATCGCCACCTGCTCGGCCAGCGCATCGAGCGTGATCGGGCTTTCCTGCTCCAGAAGCTGACAGGCCAGGGTGATTTTATCCAGTCGATGCTGCCGGGCGTTGGCTTTATCCGGCTGACAGCGTTTGCACGGGCGAAAACCGGCCGTTAACGCGTCCTGCGCGTCGGGAAAGAAGCGAACATTTTTGCGCAGCGCATGTTTTGCCGTGCAGGAAGGCCGGCAAAAGATCCCGGTCGTCTGCACCGCAAAGACAAATTCACCATCTGCACTGGCATCGCGTGCTAAGACCAACTGCCAGCGTTCATCATCATTAAGGCAAAGAAAGTGTGTCATTCTGGGCTCCTTCATTAAGCATAGTGCCTGCTTAGCGGTAGTGTGTCCGAAACCCGTCAACCGAAAACCCGCAATCTTGCTTTTTAATTTTGCTCACGTATGAGGAAGCTTTCAAACTGCGGAGACATCCAGGTTTTGAACCCCTCGCCCTCTTTAATAATCATGTATACCGCCAGCCCTTCCTGGCGCACAACCTCTTTGGCTTTCTCCGTACCGAGCACCATCAGCCCGGTGTCCCAGCCATCCGCCTCCAGCGCCGTTGGCGCAATCACCGTCACCGACACCAGATTGTGCTCAATGGGGCGACCCGTTTGCGGATTGATAACGTGAGTGAGGCGCTTGCCGTTCAGCTCATAATAATTGCGATAGCTGCCGGAGGTGCTGATACCGTGCCCGTTAATATCCAGCACTGCCTGAACCGCGTTTTCACGGTCAGTAGGCTTCTGGATAGCCACCCGCCACGGATGTCCTTCAGCGTTCATTCCGCGACTGTTCAACGCGCCTCCAACAGAGACCAGATAGCGGGCGATACCTTCGCGCTCCATCAACTGTGCCAGATGATCGGCGGCATAGCCTTCACCAACGGTGGAGAGATCAACAAACAAATCCGGCAGATCTTTTTGCAGATACTGCTGTTTCGCCTGGTTGATCACCGTCAGGTGTTGCAACCCGCTGTTGGCTTTTGCCGCATCAATTTGCGCTTGCGTCGGGATCTGGACCGGCTGCTTGTCGGGGCCAAACCCCCCACAAATTCACTAACGGCCCGACGGTGATATCCATCGCGCCCTGTGTTTTTTGCCCAATACGCAGCGCTGAAGTGACAATATCCGCCATCGCCTCGCTGACAGGCCAGGGAGAAAGACTTTTCGACTGGTTAAAGCGCATCAGCGCCGAATCATTTTTATAGGTTGAGAGCAGTTGGTCGTCGGCATCCAGTTGCGTCTGAATTTTTGTTTGTAGCGTCTCAGCCCGTTTGGCATCGACTCCGACCACGCTCACGCGCCAGAAGGTGCCCATCGTTTTCCCTTCCAGCACAACCGGAGCCGTGGCAGGCGTTTGCGCAGCCTCCGGCGCACTATCGCACCCGGTTAAAAAGAGCGCCGCCGCCAGTAAGGCCACACGAGCAATGTTCATTTCCATACGTGATTATCCTCCTGCGAAAGAGGCGCAAGAGTACACCAAAAACCGGTGGTTGTGCGCCGTAAAACCGCACAAAAAAAGGCCCCGAAGGGCCTTCTATCGACATTAAGCAAACTTAGAACTGGTAAACCAGGCCCAGTGCAACGACGTCGTCGGTGCTGATACCGGCATCACGAGTGAAGTTGTTGTCATCCAGCAGGTTGATTTTGTAATCAACGTAGGTGGACATGTTTTTGTTAAAGTAATAGGTTGCGCCTACATCAACATATTTCAGCAGATCTTCATCGTCGTAGTTACGACCGTTGAGAGTTCCCAGGTTTTTACCTTTGGACTGCAGGTAAGCAATGGACGGACGCAGACCGAAGTCGAACTGGTACTGAGCAACCACTTCGAAGTTCTGCGCTTTGTTTGCCCAACCTTCGCCGCCTACACGCGTCGCGTTATAGGTCTGGGTGTACTGTGCTGCCAGATAAAGGTTGTTAGCGTCGTATTTCAGGCCACCGGTGTAGGTTTCAGCACGATCGCCGTTACCAAGGTAGATCGCTCTGTTCTGCTCATCCGTACGTTTGGAGCTGCTCACTGCCGCACCCAGACCGAAGCCTTCGCCGATGTCATAGGTCAAGGAACCGCCAACACCGTCACCGTTCTGACGCAGCGCTTCACGACCGTTGTTAGTTACGCCGGTGTAAGCGATGCCATCATCACCTTCACCAGATGGGCTACCGTTTTTACCCTGATACTGCAGGGCAAAGTTCAGGCCATCAACCAGACCGAAGAAATCAGTGTTACGGTAAGTCGCGAAGCCATTACCACGCTGCTGCATGAAGTTGTCAGAACCGTAGGTATCCCCACCGAATTCTGGCAGGACGTCGGTCCATGAAGTTACGTCATACACAACGCCGTAGTTACGACCGTAGTCGAAAGAACCCGCATCGCCGAATTTCAGACCTGCGAATGCAACACGAGTCCAGGAGTTGTTTTCGGATTCAGGCGCGTTACCCTGGATCTGATACTCCCACTGGCCGTAACCGGTGATCTGATCGTTAACCTGGGTTTCGCCTTTGAAGCCGATACGCATATAGGTCTGATCGCCATCAGCGCTTTTATCATCGGAGAAATAATGCAGACCGTCGACTTTACCGAACAGGTCTAATTTGTTGCCGTCTTTGTTGTAAATTTCAGCCGCATTTGCTGCGCCTGCTACCAGCAGTGCTGGTACCAGGAGGGACAGTACTTTAACTTTCATGTTATTAACCCTCTGTTATATGCCTTTATTTGCTTTTTTATGCCACTGCATACTGATTAACCCTCATTAACCAGTCGGCAAGTTCATTCTCCTCAAAATTGCAGAATAATCCAACACGAATATGATACTAAAACTTTTAAGATGTTTCATTTATCCATATAGATGTTTCTAAATGTAAATTCAAGGGAACTTTTTTTTGCCTCAGAAAGTTAAAAAATAAGCACGATCACACAAGCAATATAAAAAACCATTTAAAAACAATAAAATATAGAAATAAAATTCATAGCACTGAATGACAAAACAAAATCGTCATGCATCACTAAAATAGCTTTCGCTATCATCATTAACTTTATTTATTACCGTCATTCATTTCTGAATGTCTGTTTACCCCTATTTCAACCGGATGCGATGCGTTCGGTTTTTTTTTACCCTTCTTTACACTTTCTTTCTCATTATGTGCTACCGCACTAAAATAATAACAACTATTAACTATTTACCTTCATTCAGTCACTGACTGATATCAGAAACCGGTTTCTTGTTATTTTGTGCTATTCGTTACCCTGCTTCGGGCAATATTTGTACGTAGCAGGGAGTTCTGTACACATTTAAGTCATTTAACTGTTGAATTCTTTTTGGCGAAAAATGCAGAACATCAATGAGGAGAGAATGTGGAAATTCACACCGTACCCTTTATACTGCCCTTTCACCTTCTGCGTTGTTTTACAGGTCATAACCACGAATGAGTCAGTCTGATACAACGGCTACGTCCCGATTTTCCCTCCTGCCGGGAAGCATTACCCGTTTCTTTTTATTGCTGATCATTATGTTGCTGGTGACGATGGGCGTGATGGTGCAAAGCGCGGTTAACGCATGGTTGAAAGATAAGAGCTATCAAATCGTCGATATCACCCATGCCATTCATAAGCGTATCGATACCTGGCGTTACGCGACCTGGCAAATCTATGACAATATCGCCGCGACCACGAATCCGTCGAACAGCGAAGGCTTGCAGGAAACGCGCCTGAAGCAGGACGTCTACTATCTTGAAAAACCGCGGCGTAAAACCGAAGCGCTGATCTTTGGATCGCATGACAGTTCAACGCTGGAAATGACGCAGCGTATCTCAACTTACCTCGACACCCTGTGGGGCGCCGAAACCGTGCCGTGGTCCATGTATTATCTCAACGGGCAGGACAACAGTCTGACCCTTATCTCGACGTTGCCGTTAAAAGATCTCTCTTCAGGATTTAAAGAGTCGACCATCGGCAGCATTGTCGATTCCCGTCGGGCAGAGATGCTTCAGCAGGCTAATGCGCTGGACGAACGGGAAAGCTTTTCATCTTTGCGCCGTCTGGCATGGCAAAATGGTCACTACTTTACCCTGCGAACCACTTTTAACCAGCCGGGACATCTGGCGACCGTTGTCGCGTTTGATCTGCCCATCAATGACTTAATTCCTCCCGGCATGCCGCTGGACAGCTTCCGCCTAGAGCCTGACACGACACCAGCCAGCACACGCAATGCAGATAAAGAATCACCCGACAGCGTAAGCATCAGCTTTAACAGTTCAAAAATTGAAATCGCCTCGGCGCTGAACTCGACGGGAATGCGACTGGTCTGGCAGGTTCCGTTTGGTACTCTGCTGCTTGATACGCTGCAAAACATCCTGTTACCGCTGCTGCTCAATATCGGCCTGCTGGCCCTTGCGCTGTTTGGCTATACCACCTTCCGTAACCAGCCGGGACGCACAACGGAAGTCGCGCCGAATACTGCAGCCAATAATGAGCTACGTATTCTGCGTGCGATTAACGAAGAGATTGTCTCCCTATTGCCGCTGGGTCTGCTGGTGCATGACCAGGAAGCGAACCGCACGGTGATGAGCAACAAAATTGCCGACCATCTGCTGCCGCATCTGAATCTGCAAAATATCACCAGCATGGCGGAACAGCATCAGGGCGTGATCCAGGCGACGGTCAATAACGAGCTGTATGAGATACGGCTGTTCCGCAGCCAGGTCGCCCCACGCACCCAGATCTTTATTATCCGCGATCAGGATCGCGAAGTGCTGGTGAACAAAAAGCTCAAACAGGCGCAACGGTTATATGAAAAAAATCAGCAGGGCCGCGTCGCCTTTATGCAAAACATCAGCGAGACGTTGAAAGAGCCGGTCAAAACGTTGGTAGCGGAAATTGCCCAGTTGCAAACGCATGATGCCCGGCAACTGGCGAACCATGCCGACGAACTGGTCCGCATGATTGATGAGATTCAACTGGCGAACATGCTGGAAAACGACGCCTGGAAGAGTGAGCCTACCCTCTTCTCGGTTCAGGCGTTAATTGACGACGTCGTCCCGCAAGTGCTGCCCGCGATGAAGCGTAAAGGGTTGCAACTGCTCATCAATAATCATCTGACGGTAAATGACGAGCGGCATGGCGATCGCGATGCGCTGCGACGGATCTTACTGCTGTTGATGCAATACGCGGTAACAACTACCCAGATTGGCAAAATCACGCTCGAGGTGGATCAGGATGAGTCGGTGGCCGAGCGCCTGACGTTCCGCATTCTGGATACCGGCGAAGGCGTGACGTTAAGCGAAATCGACAACCTGCATTTCCCGTTCATCAGTGAGACGCAGAAAGACCGTTACGGCAAAGCCAATCCGCTGGCCTTCAGGTTATGCGATCAGCTGGCGCGTAAACTTGGCGGACATTTGAGCATAAAAGCGCGAGATGGGCTGGGTACACGCTATACAGTCCATGTTAAAATGACGCCGCTCGACCAGCATAAAGAAGACGAAGAGCGTCTGCTGGATGATGTCAGCGTGATGATCGACGTGACCTCAAACGAGGTGCGCAATATCGTGCTTCGCCAGCTGGAAAACTGGGGAGCGACCTGCATCACCCCGGATGAGAGACTCATAAGTCAAGAATATGATCTCTTTTTAACTGATAATCCGTCTAATCTTACTGCCTCCGGCTTGCTTTTAAGCGATGATGAGTCAGGCGTGCGGAAAATTGGCCCCGGCCAGCTTCGCGTCAACTTTAATATGAGCAACGCTATGCAGGAAGCTGTACTACAACTAATTGAAGAGCAACTGGCGCAAGAAGCGGTCCCGGAATCCCCTCTGGGAGGTGATGAAAACGCCGAACTTCATGCCAGCGGTTACTACGCACTATTTGTAGACACAGTACCGGATGATGTTAAGAGGTTGTATACTGAGGCTGCAATCAGCGATTTTGCTGCGCTAGCCCAAACGGCTCACCGCCTGAAAGGCGTGTTTGCCATGCTAAATCTGGTACCCGGCAAGCAGTTATGTGAAACGCTGGAACATCTGATTCGTGAGAAAGATGCTCCAGGAATAGAAAAATATATCAGCGACATTGACGCCTACGTCAAGAGCTTGCTGTAGCAAGGTAGCCTTTACATGAACAATATGAACGTAATTATTGCCGATGACCATCCGATTGTACTGTTCGGTATTCGCAAATCACTTGAACAAATCGAGTGGGTGAATGTTGTTGGCGAATTTGAAGACTCCACAGCACTGATCAACAACCTGCCAAAATTAGATGCACACGTGTTGATTACCGATCTCTCTATGCCGGGCGACAAGTACGGCGATGGGATCACCCTGATCAAATATATCAAGCGTCACTTTCCGAGCCTGTCGATCATTGTTCTGACTATGAACAATAACCCGGCAATCCTGAGCGCGGTGCTTGATCTCGATATCGAAGGAATTGTCCTGAAACAGGGCGCGCCAACAGACCTGCCAAAAGCGCTGGCTGCGCTGCAGAAAGGCAAAAAAGTTCACCCCGGAAAGCGTCTCTCGCCTGCTGGAAAAAATCAGCGCGGGCGGCTACGGCGACAAACGTCTCTCTCCGAAAGAGAGTGAAGTGCTGCGTTTGTTTGCCGAAGGTTTCCTGGTGACTGAAATCGCCAAGAAGCTCAACCGCAGTATCAAAACCATCAGCAGCCAGAAGAAATCAGCGATGATGAAACTGGGCGTTGAGAACGATATCGCACTGCTGAACTATCTCTCTTCCGTGACCCTGAGCCCTGCAGACAAAGACTGATACCTCTTTCAGTTGCGAAATGCCGGATGGCGCTCCGCTTATCAGGCCTACTGACGGAAAATATCCCCGTTCTGTAGGCCGGATAAGGCAAAGCCGCCATCCGGCATTTTTACCCCCGCGTTTTCCTGACCCGCTCCGCATACACCGCCAGCGTCTGCCTGATGACATCCAGCGTAACCGGCTTCGACAGACAGCTGTCCATCCCCGACTCCAGACAGCGCTGTTTCTCTTCAGCTAAAGCGTTGGCCGTCACCCCAACAACCGGTAAAGTCAGCCCTAACTGACGTATACGCTGCGTCAGACGATAGCCATCCATATTCGGCATGTTAACGTCGCTTAGCACGATATCGATAGGGTTTTTGCTCAGGACGTTCAGGGCATCCACGCCGTCATTGGCGGTTTTGCACTGATACCCCAGCGATCCCAGTTGATCGGCCAACAGGCGGCGGTTAATGGGATGATCGTCAACCACCAGAATCATCATGTCATCATTGGTAGCCGCCGCTTTTTCCGGAGCCGGTAACGCGGAGGAGAGCTCCTCATCGTCCAGCTCAATACGGTAGATCCGGGCCAGCAACGCCGGCAGTTCATGCGGCGACGCCACGCTGTGCACCCACTCACCCGGCACCCTTTCCTGCGGAATGCCTATATGGCGACGACAGAATATGACCGCCGCACGCCCCTGCCACGGCTGTTCCAGCGCATCATCCGTGATCAACATGTCGTCACTCGCCGGTGTCTGACCTTCATAACGCAGCACCTCGACGCCGCTGCGCGTCAGGCTGTTTTCCACAAACTGGCACAGCGAAGCATTACGCACTGCCAGCCAGCAGCGTGTACTGGCCAGTCCATCGAGACCTTTTTTCGCCGGATACTGTGCGCCATACAGCGGGATACGCACCGTAAACTGGCTGCCCATTCCCGGTTCGGAATCCACCGAGATGTCACCATCCATCATGCTGATCAGTTTTTCGCAAATCGCCAGCCCCAGCCCCGTTCCCTGGAAATTGCGCTGCACGCCCGTACCGACCTGGAAGAACGGATCGAACAAGCGCACCACTTCTTTCGCCGGGATCCCGACGCCAGTATCCCGCACGCGAATACTGAGATAATCATCGTCGCGGCTGACATGCAGTACGATGCAGCCCATGTCGGTGAATTTAATCGCGTTGCTCAACAGGTTAGAAATCACCTGTTGCAGGCGCATCGGATCGCCATTAAGCGCCACCGGCACATTCGGTTCGATAAAGCAGTACAGGCCGAGCTGCTTGCGCACCACCAGCGGCAGATAGTTCGCGGTAATGTGGCTCATCACCTCGCGCGGTGAGAATTCACGCGGCTCAATTTTCAACTGCTCCGATTCGATTTTCGAGAAATCGAGAATGTCGCTAATGATTTTTAGCAGCAGGCTGGAGGAGTTATTCATCGCCGTCACCAGGCGATCGACCCCTTTTGGCAATTCTTTGGTTTGCAGCAGATCGAGGTTACCGATGATGCCATACAGCGGCGTACGCAGCTCATGGCTGACGGTCGCCAGGAACATCGATTTCGACTGGCTCGCCTGCTCAGCCGCCTGCGCCATCTCCTGCAACGACTCTTCCATTTTGACGCGAGCGGAAACATCGACCAGCACGCAAATCGCCACGTTTTCATTGCGATAGCGGGAATGGACAAAGCTAATCTGCAGATTCGTGTTATTGCTGGTCAGCACATCGACAAAGTTCACCTGCTGTCCGCAGATGATTTGCGTCAGCCGCTGTCGGTCCTCATGGGTGAGCATGTTTAGATACGTGTGCGCAAGCTCATTACTGAGGATGTTAATACCGTCAACGGTACGCAGGATACAGATCCCGACCGGCGCGGACGCGACAATCTTACGGTTGAACTGCTCATGCTCTTCCAGCCGTTGGGCGTCGCTTTCCGCCGGAATAAAGATCCGCCGTTCGTACATCCGCGCGAGGGTAAACAATGCCGCACCCACCAGCACGTTCAGCAGAATGGCATTCAGAATCAGCATCCGGATCCGTTCCAGCACCAGATCGACCGGAACAGAATAGACAATACTCAACGAGGACGGCGGCAGGTTTTTCTTCAGCACCAGCTCACGAAAGCCTGGCGTATAGCCAAACCAGGAACGCTCCTGCATCCAGCGAGGTTCCGCCTTGATGGTACCTTCCGGCCCGGTCAGTGAAATCAGCGCATGCCCATTTTCATCCAGAATGGTTACGCCCATCGGCAGGCTGCCCGGGGTAAAAAAGTTTTCCATCCGAATGGACTGCTCAACGCCCAACAGCGCCTGCAGGCGGTTTGCGAGATAGACCGGCGTCAGCGCGTAGAAATAACCAATTCCCGGACGCGGCCCCTGACCCACCCAGTAAAGATTGTTCCCGGACTCATCCTTCGCCGCATCCCGGTACTTCATAATCCGCTCGTGCAGCGTTTTCAGCGCATTATCGCGCTCGACGGGCATATCGCGCAGACCGAAATTAGCCATGCAGAGGTTATCGCCGCCAATGAGAAAAACACGATTCAGGTCGTACGCGGCGGAAAAGTTATCGCGCCAGTAGCGCATAAACCACGCCAGCGACTCCAGCGATCCGCGCCAGGCATTGCCCATCGCCGCGCAGTCGGAATCGGCAAACAGCGGCTGGAAGGTCGGCACCACGGTTTTGTCGTCACGGGCGCGCGAAGAGAGGACGCCGTTTTCCGCCGTCAGGCGATTCTCAGCAATATATTTGAGCTCTTTCATCACATCCGAGGTGCGCTGAATGTAGCGCTGGGCCTGGTCGGAACTGAGGTTAAACTCCTGGCGGATCTCAGATTCGCGCTGATGCAGGGCGTTCACAATGTAGAACACCGAGGCAAAGGCAATGAGCAGCCAAATTAACAGCGCCAACGCTCTGAACAGGTAGCGCGAGATTTTCAGTGTCGTGCGAAAGGAAGCAAGGTATTTCAAAAGGGCGAAGCTCCGCCTCAGGCGATAAATGGAGTGTGATTAAGGTAGCGGTAAATGCGTGGCGTCGCAATGCCCGCGCCTTCGTTTGCGGGAATATGATACACCGCTGAGAAACCGTTGCCGCAACCCCCGATAATCGGCGTTTGTCAGAAAATGGGTCACAGGGATGCCAGCATGCGCTTTTTGAGAGGGTTATACCCGCGACGCTTACGCAATCAAATGATACTGATGGCGATCCTGATGGTCATCGTGCCGACGCTGTCAATCGGTTATATCGTAGAAACCGAAGGACGGTCAGCAGTCTTATCCGAAAAAGAGAAAAAATTATCTGCCGTCGTGCATCTGCTCGATCAGGCGCTGGGCGATCGTTTTACCCATTTTACGACGTTGCCGCGGGAAGCCCGTATTCAGGCGCTGAATGCCGAACTTGGCCCCATCACCGAACAGATCACTCAGGCGTTTCCGGGTGTCGGCGCGGGCTACTATAACAAAGCGCTGGATGCGATTGTCACTTACGCCCCTTCCGCGCTGTATCAAAATAACGTCGGCGTGACGATTGCCGCCGATCACCCCGGACGCGAAGTGATGAGCAGCAATAGCCCGGTGGTCTTTTCCGGTCGCCAGGTGCGCGGCGATATTCTCAACTCAATGATCCCCATCACCCGGGATGGCGACGTGCTGGGTTACATCTGGGCAAATGAGTTAACGGAAGATATCCAGCGTCAGGCCTGGAGAATGGACGTGCGTATTATTGCGGTACTGGCAGCGGGCCTGCTCTGTAGCCTGTTATTGATTGTGCTGTTTTCCCGACGCCTGAGCGCCAATATCGACATCATCACGGACGGACTGTCAACGCTGGCGCAGAAAACACCGGCACAACTACCCAATCTTCCTGGCGAACTGGGGCAAATCAGTCGCAGCGTCAACGCCCTGGCGCAAACGCTGCGTGAAACCAAAACGCTTAACGATCTGATCATTGAAAACGCCGCCGACGGCGTGATTGCGATCGACAGGCAGGGCGACGTTACCACCATGAACCCCGCAGCGGAAATGATTACCGGCTACACGCTGAATGAACTGGTCGGTAAACCTTATGCCACCCTGTTCTCTGATCCTCATTTTGCCAGCCCGGTTCTCGATACTCTGGCGCACGGAACGGAGCATCTGGCGCAAGAAGTCAGCTTCCCGGCGCGCGACCGCACCATTGAACTCAGTGTTACCACCAGCCGCATTCATAACCCCAGGGGTGAATTAATTGGCGCGCTGGTGATTTTTTCCGACCTGACCGCCCGCAAAGAGACGCAACGTCGTCTGGCGCAAACGGAGCGACTTGCCACACTGGGAGAACTGATGGCCGGCGTGGCGCATGAAGTGCGCAATCCCCTGACCGCCATCCGGGGTTATGTGCAAATCATCCGTCAACAAACCAGCCTGCCGGTGCATCAGGAATATCTGTCTGTAGTCTTAAAAGAGATTGACTCGATTAACAGAGTCATTCAGCAGTTGCTGGATTTTTCCCGACCGCGGCAGAGCCAGTGGCAACAGGTTCAGCTCAACGCGCTGATCGAAGAGACTCTGATTCTGGTGCAAACCTCTGGCGTTCAGGCGCGGATTGCCTTTAATTGCGAGCTGGATCGGTCATTGCCTGCCATTGCTGCCGATCGCGAACTGCTGAAACAGGTGATCCTCAATCTCTTGATTAATGCCGTGCAGGCCATCAACGCACGCGGTGAAATTCGCATTCGTACCTGGCAATATTCAGCTACACAACAAGCCGTAACGATTGAAGATAATGGTTGTGGAATCGATGTCGCGCTACAGAAAAAGATCTTCGACCCCTTTTTCACCACCAAAGCCTCAGGAACGGGGCTTGGACTCGCGCTCAGCCAGCGCATTATTAATGCTCACCAGGGCGATATTCACGTTACCAGCATGCCCGGATGCGGCGCGACCTTTACCCTTATTTTACCGATAAACCCGCAGGGAACTTTGTCACAATGAAAACCCGCTATCGTATCCTCATCGTGGATGACGAAGATAACGTTCGTCGTATGCTCACCACAGCCTTTTCGTTACAGGGGCATGAAACGCACTGTGCCAGCAACGGGGAGGAAGCGTTACAGCGCTTTGTCGACGCACCGCCGGATGTGGTGCTGATGGATATCCGCATGCCGGAGATGAACGGGATTGAGGCGCTGAAAGTCATGCGCACCCAGCAACCGCGCATTCCCGTGATCCTGATGACCGCTTACGCCGAAGTCGAAACTGCCGTCGAAGCGTTACGCAGCGGAGCGTTTGATTACGTGATCAAACCTTTCGATCTCGATGAACTCAATTTACTCATCCAGCGTGCCCTGCAACTACAGGCGATGAAACAGGAGATCCGCAGTCTTCATCAGGCGCTGAGCACCAGCTGGCAGTGGGGGGCATATCCTGACCAACAGTCCACGGATGATGGATATCTGCAAAGACACGGCAAAAATAGCCCTGTCACAGGCCAACGTCCTGATCAGTGGTGAAAGCGGCACCGGTAAAGAGTTGATTGCGCGTGCTATTCACTACAACTCGCGCCGGGCAAACGGTCCGTTTATCAAAATCAACTGCGCCGCGCTGCCGGAATCGCTGCTGGAAAGCGAGCTGTTTGGTCATGAAAAAGGGGCCTTCACCGGCGCACAAACTCAGCGGCAGGGGCTGTTCGAACGCGCCCATCAGGGAACGCTGCTGCTCGATGAAATTGGCGAAATGCCGTTAGTCTTGCAGGCGAAACTGCTGCGCATCCTGCAGGAACGGGAATTCGAACGCGTAGGCGGGCACCAGACCATTCAGGTGGATATCCGCATTGTCGCCGCCACCAACCGGGATCTCCCCCGCGATGGTAAAAGAGGGAACCTTTCGTGAAGACCTGTTCTACCGTCTCAATGTCATTCATCTGCAACTTCCCCCCGCTGCGAGAACGACGGGAAGACATTGCGCTGCTCGCTAACCACTTCCTGCAGAAATTCAGTTCGGAAAATCAGCGTGACATTATTGAGATCGATCCGGCGGCCATGTCGATGCTCACGACCTGGCCGTGGCCCGGAAACATCCGGGAGCTATCGAACGTGATTGAGCGGGCGGTAGTGATGAACACGGGTGCAGTTATTTTTGCTGAAGATCTGCCCGCCCCGCTCCGCCAGCCGGTATGTGGCGACAGCGAGATAAAAACCGTGCAGCCCGGTGAACGCAATCTGAAAGAAGAGATTAAACGCGAAGAGAAGCGAATCATTATCGAGGTGCTCGAACAGCATGAAGGAAACCGCACCCGCGCCGCACTGATGTTAGGCATTAGTCGACGTGCGTTGATGTACAAACTACAGGAATACGGTATCGATACAGCCGGGTTGTAGGACCAGAATCTGCTATGCAGAATTTTGCACAGTGCGCAAAATTCTGCATAGCATCCGTACGGAGATCACACCGCGAAAAAGTGAATAATACCTATTATTCAATGAGTTAATTAATTCCCTTCTCCATTAACCATTCTGGCATCCCGATTGCTATTCCCTTTACGTACCCAAAATGGAGTATGCAAAAGGGAAACATAATGAAAACAAAACTTATTGCCTTACAAGACGCTGCCGGATTCTTTCGTGACGGCATGACCATCATGGTAGGTGGTTTTATGGGGGGTAGGGACACCGCCCCGCCTTGTCGAAGCCTTACTTGAATCCGGCGTCAGAGACCTGACGCTGATCGCCAACGACACCGCCTTTGTCGATACCGGTATCGGCCCACTGATCGTCAATGGCCGGGTGAATAAAGTCATTGCGTCGCATATCGGCACCAATCCGGAAACCGGACGCCGGATGATAGCCAAAGAGATGGAGGTTCAACTGGTACCACAAGGTACGCTGATTGAACAGATCCGCTGCGGCGGTGCGGGTCTCGGTGGCTTCCTGACCCCTACTGGCGTTGGCACCATCGTGGAAGATGGCAAACAAACTCTGACGCTCGACGGTAAAACCTGGCTGCTGGAGCGCCCGCTACGCGCCGATCTGGCGCTCATCCGCGCACACCGTGCCGACCCTCTTGGCAACCTGACCTACCAACTCAGCGCCCGCAACTTTAATCCGCTGATTGCCCTCGCCGCTGATATCACTCTGGTGGAACCAGACGAACTCGTTGAAACAGGCGATCTGTTGCCTGACCAGATAGTCACCCCCGGCGCGGTTATCGACCATATCGTCATGCCACAGGAGAGCAAATAATGGATGCGAAACAACGTATTGCGCGCCGTGTGGCGCAAGAGCTTCGTGATGGTGATGTCGTGAACTTAGGCATTGGCCTGCCAACAATGGTCGCCAACTATTTGCCGGATGACATTCATATCACCCTGCAATCAGAGAACGGATTTCTCGGCCTGGGGCCGATCACCACCGCACATCCCGATCTGGTGAACGCCGGCGGACAACCCTGTGGGATTTTACCGGGCGCGGCGATGTTCGACAGCGCAATGTCGTTCGCCCTGATCCGTGGCGGTCACGTAGACGCCTGCGTTCTGGGTGGGTTGCAGGTTGATGAACAGGCTAACCTTGCGAACTGGGTGGTCCCCGGCAAGATGGTGCCTGGCATGGGCGGCGCGATGGATCTGGTGACCGGTGCGCGCAAAGTCATTATCGCGATGGAACACTGTGCGAAAGACGGCTCGGCAAAAATCCTCCGTCACTGCACCATGCCGCTGACTGCCCAGCACGCGGTGCATGTGCTGGTGACTGAACTGGCGGTATTCCGTTTCATCGATGGCAAAATGTGGCTGACCGAAATTGCCGAAGGGTGCTCTCTTGAGACGCTGCGCGCAAAAACCGAAGCACAGTTTGACGTAGCTGCCGATCTGCTCGTTCAACGAGGTGATGCATGATTGGCCGTATCTCACGTTTCATGACGCGCTTCGTCAGCCGCTGGCTGCCCGATCCCCTGATTTTTGCCATGCTGCTGACGCTGCTGACGTTTGGCATCGCGCTGTGGCTGACGCCGCAAACGCCCATCGCGATGGTGCGTTTCTGGGGGGGATGGCTTCTGGAATCTGCTGGCCTTCGGGATGCAGATGGCGTTGATCATCGTGACAGGCCACGCGCTGGCAAGCTCGGGTCCGGTGAAAAACCTGCTGCGTACTGCCGCGTCTGCCGCTAAAACGCCCGCTCAGGGCGTGATGCTGGTGACCTTCTTTGGATCCGTCGCCTGCGTCATCAACTGGGGCTTTGGTCTGGTGGTGGGGGGCGATGTTTGCCCGTGAAGTTGCCCGTCGCGTACCGGGTTCCGATTATCCGCTGCTGATTGCCTGCGCCTATATCGGTTTTCTGACCTGGGGCGGCGGCTTTTCTGGATCGATGCCCTTGCTGGCGGCAACGCCGGGTAACCCGGTTGAGCACATTGCGGGCTTGATTCCGGTCAGCGACACCCTGTTCACTGGCTTTAACATCTTCATCACCCTCGGGCTGATTGTCGTTATGCCGTTCATCACCCGCATGATGACGCCAAAACCCTCCGATGTGGTCAGCGTCGATCCGAAACTGTTGATGGAAGAGCCTGATTTTCAGAAGACCCTGCCAGCCGATGCGCCGCCGTCAGAAAAACTGGAAGAGAGCCGTATCCTGGCGTGGATCATTGGGGCGCTAGGCATCGCTTATCTTGGGATCTACTTCGCCGAGAAAGGGTTCAACATCACCATCAACACCGTCAACCTGATGTTTATGATTGCCGGTCTGCTGCTGCACAAAACGCCGATGGCCTATATGCGCGCCATTAGCGCCGCTGCGCGCAGCACCGCCGGGATCCTGGTGCAATTCCCGTTCTATGCCGGGATCCAGTTAATGATGGAGCACTCCGGTCTCGGCGGGCTTATCACTGAGTTTTTCATTAACGTCGCCAATAAAGACACCTTCCCGGTCATGACCTTCTTCAGCTCTGCGCTGATCAACTTTGCCGTGCCGTCAGGCGGCGGTCACTGGGTTATTCAGGGGCCGTTCGTCATGCCCGCCGCGCAGGCATTAGGGGCCGATCTGGGTAAATCCGTTATGGCTATCGCCTACGGCGAGCAGTGGATGAACATGGCACAACCCTTCTGGGCGCTTCCCGCACTGGCCATTGCCGGACTGGGGGGTTCGCGACATCATGGGTTACTGCATCACCGCTCTGCTGTTCTCTGGGGTCATCTTTGTCGTCGGTCTGACGTTGTTTTAACGTCACGTTAAAAAGGAATCGAACATGAAAAATGCCGTTATTGTCAGTGCCGTACGTACGGCGATGGGCAGCTTCAATGGCGCGCTGGCAGGCGTTGGCGCGGTAGAGTTAGGGACGATCGTGATTCGGGAGGCGCTACACCGCGCCGGGCTGGATGGACAACCGATTGACGAAGTCATTATGGGCAACGTATTACAGGCTGGGCTGGGGCAAAACCCGGTACGCCAGGCGTTGCTGAAAGCGGGTTTGCCTGAATCGGTCTGCGGCTTCACGGTAAATAAAGTGTGCGGGTCGGGGCTAAAAAAGCGTAGCGCTGGCGGCACAGGCGATTCAGGCAGGCCAGGGCAACGTGCTGGTGGCGGGCGGAATGGAAAATATGAGCCAGGCGCCGTATCTGCTCAACGCCAAAGCACGCTGGGGCTACCGGTTGGGCGATGGCGAACTCTCAGACATCATCCTGCGTGATGGTCTGATGTGTGCCACCGAAGGCTATCATATGGGCATTACGGCGGAAAACGTCGCCAAAGCTCACGGCATCACCCGCGCGATGCAGGATGAAGCCGCGCTACGTTCCCAACAAAAAGCGCAGGCAGCCATTGAATTGGGCGCGTTCACTCAGGAAATCGTGCCGGTAACGGTCAAAAGCCGTAAAGCGGAAATCCAGTTTACGGTTGATGAGTTCCCCAAAGCGGGAACCACGCTGGACGGTCTGTCAGCGCTGCGTCCGGCGTTCGATAAAAATGGCACAGTGACCGCCGGTAACGCCTCGGGAATCAACGACGGCGCGGCGGCGCTGGTAGTGATGGCTGAAGACGCCGCCCGGGCCGCGGGCTTAACGCCGTTAGCGCGTATTCGCGGTTTTGCCAGCGGCGGCGTTGCGCCATCGATGATGGGGATGGGACCGGTGCCCGCAACGCAAAACGTGTTGCAGCAAACCGGCTTAACGCTGGCGGATATCGATCTGATTGAAGCCAATGAGGCGTTTGCCGCGCAGTTCCTCGCCGTCGGCAAAACGCTGGGTTTCGATCCGCAAAAGGTGAACGTTAACGGAGGCGCGATTGCTCTTGGCCATCCCATCGGGGCCAGCGGCGCGCGGATTCTGGTGACATTACTGCATGCGCTTTCAGCCAGGGATAAAACGCTGGGGCTGGCGACACTGTGCATCGGCGGCGGTCAGGGTATTGCGATGATTGTCGAAAGGATGAACTAACCCCTGGAGTCCCCTGGTTATACACTAAATCCTTCGAGTTGCAGGACAAAATGCTTACTGCATTTTGAACCACGCTTGCGCTGACCCAAAGGGACGAGGCTCATGGACGAGCCATGTCGCTTCGTCGCCAACACAGAGGCAGCTTGAAGGATAAAGTGTATCTGTCATAATAAACAAAACCGAGGGACCTTAATGAACATTATCGAACAACTTCAGTTACTGGTAAAAACAGGATCGCACGCGGAACAAACAATTAGCCGTTACATTCTGGCTACATTATCGGGTGCGGAAAAACTGACGTCTACGGCAATTTCAAAAAAAGACGCAGACCAGCCAACCTTCCATTGTTCGTTTTGCTCAATCCCTCGGATATACGGGCTTTACTTCATTTAAATATGATTTAATTAAGTGTCTGCGTAGTCAACCCGAGACTCTGCTTCCGGCCCAGGCAACGAAGAACAATGTTATTCTTAGCGAGTTTATCAATAATAATAACCCGGCAGCACTTAATACTTTCTTTGAAATTATTAATTCCAGTCGCAATCTCTATTTTTGTCATCCACGGGAATTAAGTTCCTTACTCAGCAATATCATTCAGGACTATAGCGATATTGGTAAAGTCTGCATTCCCGTCGAATATCAGAACGCCCATTCGCTGCTGACAAACACCCTGACGGATTGTGATTCCGTGATCCTGCTACCTGGACTCAAAGAGGAGCCGGATAATCAATTGATTACCTTGATTCGTGAACACGAGGCAGCCTCACTGGCAGTTGCCTGCCATCAGAGCGGCGCGGCGATGGCCGATGTGACGTTATATACGCCGCAGTCCAGCATCAGCCCTCTAAGTTTCGCTGCGCTGAAAATGTCATTACACACGCTTTTTTTCCACGCGCTACAATATTGCTATCTGAATATGAACAGTGAAAAGACGCCTCATAAACGATGATCATCGACCGGGTCAGGGGGGAATAAAGAACCCTGCCTTAATCAGAGAAATTAAAGCCAGAAAAGAATGTTTATGAGGCGTAAACTGTAAATTACTTATAACTGCACAATACTTCCTGTTGATAATGAATGATGTACGGCTTCGCAAATTAACGTCGCCTGCAGCCCATCATCTGCCGTTGCCAGATAAGGCGTATCAAATAATATATGCTCAACAAAATCATGTATTGGCTGAATTCCGTAGCCATTGGCCTTATTATTAACGTAGTTAATAAAATTATAATTTGGCGTTGCACTACGCTGCGGAGTAAACATTTCATAGCCGCGTAACTGCGCATCGGCACGATAATAATTATTCTCGGTGATAACAAAACTGCGGCCATCATTGGCTTTGGGGAATGAAAGAGGTAAGCACCACCCCACTTCCACAGTCCATTGCGCGCCATTATCAAAGGTGACGAAAGACTGAATGGTGTCCCAGGCATCAATACCTTCCGCCACCAGCTTCTTCTTCTGCCCTATCGCATAGACGCTTACTGCATTGGCACCGTTCATATAATATCTAATCAAATCAAAACAGTGCGTTCCCAGGAAATGAACGGGAGAGCTCTCATTCGCCCAGGACAGCCAGTTTTTCGGCACGTCGATGATATCATCCATACTCATGTAGCCACGCAGGACCTGGCCTGTTTCAGGTTTCAACAGTTCATGATGAATATGCTGCGCCATCCCGTCCCAGCGCTTGTGGTAATCGACACCAATCTTTACCCCGTGTTGCTGCGCACAGCGAATGATTTCCCGACATTCTGCGGATGTGGTCGCCATCGGTTTTTCAATCAGCACATGTTTACCCGCTTCAATGGCCTCAATCGTGGCATCAAAGTGGAAGGGATCCGGCGTGGCGATTGACACCAGATCAACCTCTGTTGCGGCAAACAACTCTGCCAGCGAGGCATAACCCGGCACCTGAAACTCCGCCGCAACGCTGGAACGGATGTCCGGATTGATTTCGCAAAACCCCACCAGATTGACCCACGGGTTATAGTGATACGCATTGATATGATGCTTGCCGTAAATCCCTGCTCCCACCACCGCGGCATTGATTTTCTTCATTACACGATTCCTCAGTTAAATAAGCCAAACGAAAACAGATAACCGATAGCCACCGCCAGAGGCGCGGTAATCATCCGTGATAACAGAAATGAAGGAACACCAAGACGAATGGTCTTCTCTTTCGCCTCCTGCATGGACAGTCCAACGGGAATAAAGTCCGCGCCCACCTGGACATTAATCGCGAACAGCGCCGGAAGCGCCATCAGCGGTGAAACCACCCCGCTTCCGATTAGCGTTCCCACCAGCACACCCACAACCTGCGCAATCGCCGCGCCGGGAGCCAGAATGGGCGAGATAAATGGCAGACCGCAGATAATCGCAATCACAAACAGTCCGGTTAACGATCCGGCAAGCGGCGACAGCGCATTCCCGGTCCACTGGCCAATCGCCGTCTCCTGCACCAGGGCGATCAGAACCGAGATAAAGGCCATAAAGGGGATAACGTTCTTAATGCACAACTCAACCGATTCACGCGCCGAGGAGTAGAGAAGACTGACAAAGTTACCGATCCCCGTCGCAAAACGCGTCATCAACTCCAGCGCGGTGTTGGTCGCTGAACCACGCGGTTTTACTGCCACGCTGTCATGGGCGACTGCGGGGGTGTCCCCTGCACCAGCGGGCTCAGCGAGTTCAACGATGTCCTCCTCGTTTACCGGTTGATTAATGGTCTCAATCAGCGAAAGCGATTCAAGGCTGACATCCGAAACATAGATATCTTCGGTGATATACTTCGCCAGCGGCCCCATCGCACCGGTAGGTAACACGTTGATTGTTTTGATTCTTTTCTGCGGATAGATGCCACAGCGCAGTGAACCGCCGCAGTTGATCACCACACAGAGGATTTTCTTATCATCCGGCATGGCATCAAAGCCGTTAACCACCGTCATCTCCAGCATTTCACCCAGTTTTTTCGCTACCGGGTCAATGGTTTTCCCGGTTAGCGACAGGATCACCCTGCCAGTATCGCGACATAAATACATATCATCGCCAATCCCTGAATGACCTTTTTTAATCAGTACAGTTTTCATTGGTTTTCCTCATTATTGTCAATGGGCCAATCAATTCATTTACGGATGGAGAACAATGATTTATTACGTGTAATGAACCATAGGCTAGTGGTTTTTCAGCCCCGTCAAATACCACCGTCACATGGCCTAACTCGCATAAATTTTGCCATGCGGCCTCCCCCCCAGCAGGTTATATTCCACGTCTGGTGATTAATCTGTAAAACATAGTCTGCTGTTTTTTGTAATGGCGTCGCATCACAAACAATATTCTTAATAACCAGCACATAGTCGAGATAATCTTCCGGTGCGCGATCATTAAAGGTGATCAACATTCCATTAAGCAGTCCCTCTTCCACTTTTCTTCCAGCCTTTACGACGTCAGCCGAAAATAGTACTTTCATTGTTATCCCTTATTCCTGATTAAGTTCGCGTTTCTCCAGCCGGGTGAAGATATATTCCGTAAGAAAACCGCGGATAAAGCCAAGTAAAATACCGGCAGCGATATAGCGTAAAGCCAGATCGGCAACCGGCAGATCGAGTCGGGTAAGCCCGGCAGCTACGCCCAGCCAGATAAAGAGCTCCGAGGGAACAATGTGCGGGAACAGAGAAGTCAGCGGGTGTACGGTACTGCCCAGCGCATCCTGATAAGCGGGCTTACAGCGTTCAGGTAAGAATTTGCCCATTGTCAGCGCCCCGGGGCTGCTGAGGAAGAACCAGGCAAAACTGGGTAAAATTCCGTAGGTTAATATTTTTGATTTCCCCATCAGGGTAGCGACTTTTTCCATTCGCTGCTGACCGATTAACTTCATAATGAAATTAACCGTCAAAATTAAGGTTATCAGCATAGGAATGGTACTGACGATCATTCCAGAGAATATCTTACCTGCACTCTGAAAAAGATGGATAAAGCCTTCTGCTATTTCAACTATCATAGTTAACTCCCAAGGTGTAAATATAAGTATATTCATCCGTCAGAAGTGAACTGACAGATGAAGGCAGCCAACGCATTTTTCTTTAAAACTTCAGATTTTTTATGAAATAATTTTTGAGTTCTCCTGCCAGTCATGAATTTTAAATATCGATGTTCGGTAACAGGAAAGTTAGCGGTAAATGGCTGAACAAACAGTGAGCACCTTCACAGAGTTATAATTATTCATTACATTTTGTATTTTTATACATAAAATACAAAACTCTCCAGACAAGGTTTTTGACGAGGGAATCGTGATATCAGGACGTAAAAAAAGGGAGGCAACGCCTCCCTTTTTGTGCAGTATTTAAACCCGCAGATTACTCATCAGCGTCATCGGAAACATCGTCGTCGGTTTCCGCTTCCGGGGCGATATCATCATCCCCTTCTGCTACGCTGCCATCGATGGAATCGAGTTCTTCGTCATCCACCGGCTCAGCCACACGCTGCAGGCCCACGACGTTTTCATCTTCCGCGGTACGGATGAGGATCACGCCCTGAGTGTTACGCCCCACCACGCTGATTTCCGATACTCGGGTACGCACCAGCGTACCGGCATCGGTGATCATCATGATCTGGTCGCAATCATCTACCTGTACCGCGCCAACGACGGAACCGTTGCGCTCAGTCACTTTGATAGAGATAACGCCCTGCGTCGCACGAGACTTGGTCGGATACTCTTCCGCCGCGGTACGCTTACCGTAACCGTTTTGCGTCACGGTCAGAATCGCGCCTTCGCCACGTGGAATAATCAGGGAGACGACTTTGTCTTCGCCCGCCAGCTTGATGCCTCGTACGCCGGTCGCAGTACGGCCCATTGCACGGACTGCGTCCTCTTTAAAGCGCACCACTTTACCGGCCGCCGAGAACAACATGACTTCATCGGAACCGGAGGTCAGATCCACACCAATCAGTTCGTCACCGTCGTTCAGGTTCACCGCGATAATCCCGGCAGAACGCGGACGGCTGAATTCGGTCAGCGCGGTTTTCTTCACCGTACCGCTGGCGGTCGCCATAAAGACGTTCACGCCCTCTTCATACTCACGAACCGGCAGGATAGCGGTAATACGTTCGTCGGCTTCCAGCGGCAGCAGGTTGACGATCGGACGACCACGCGCACCACGGCTCGCTTCTGGCAACTGATAGACCTTCATCCAGTACAGGCGACCGCGGCTGGAGAAGCAGAGGATCGTGTCATGGGTGTTGGCCACCAGCAGGCGGTCAATAAAGTCTTCTTCTTTAATACGTGCAGCCGACTTGCCTTTCCCACCACGACGTTGTGCTTCGTAGTCGGTCAGCGGTTGATACTTCACGTAGCCCTGGTGAGACAGGGTCACAACCACATCTTCCTGGTTGATCAGATCTTCGATATTGATATCGGCGCTATTCGCGGTGATTTCGGTACGACGCTCATCACCAAACTGATCGCGGATCAGTTCCAGCTCTTCGCGGATCACTTCCATCAGGCGATCGGCGCTGCCCAAAATGTGCAGCAGTTCCGCGATCTGTTCCAGCAGCTCTTTGTATTCATCGAGCAGTTTTTCATGCTCAAGGCCAGTCAGTTTCTGCAAACGCAGATCCAGAATCGCCTGGGCCTGCTGTTCTGTCAGGTAGTACTGACCGTCACGCACGCCGAATTCTGGCTCCAGCCACTCCGGACGCGCAGCGTCGTCACCGGCACGTTCCAGCATCGCCGCCACGTTGCCCAGATCCCACGGACGTGCGATCAATGCAGCTTTCGCTTCCGCCGGGGTTGGCGCGCGACGAATCAGCTCAATGATCGGGTCGATGTTCGCCAGCGCAATCGCCAATGCTTCAAGGATATGCGCACGATCGCGGGCTTTACGCAGTTCGAAAATGGTACGGCGGGTCACCACTTCACGGCGGTGGCGCACAAACGCGGAAATGATGTCTTTCAGGTTCATGATCTTCGGCTGACCATGGTGCAGTGCCACCATGTTGATGCCGAAAGAGACCTGCAGTTGAGTCTGGGAGTAGAGGTTGTTCAGTACCACTTCCCCGACTGCGTCGCGCTTAACTTCAATCACGATGCGCATACCGTCTTTGTCAGACTCGTCACGCAGCGCGCTGATGCCTTCAACGCGTTTGTCTTTGACCAGTTCCGCGATTTTCTCGATCAGGCGCGCTTTGTTCACCTGATACGGAATTTCATGGACGATAATGGTTTCACGACCGGTTTTCGCGTCAGATTCCACTTCCGCGCGAGCGCGAATGTACACTTTACCGCGACCGGTACGGTAGGCTTCTTCAATACCGCGACGACCATTAATGATCGCCGCCGTCGGGAAGTCCGGCCCCGGGATGTATTCCATCAGCCCTTCAATGCTGATGTCTTCATCGTCGATATACGCCAGACAACCGTTGACCACTTCTGTCAGGTTGTGCGGCGGAATATTGGTCGCCATCCCTACGGCGATACCGGACGAACCGTTCACCAGCAGGTTAGGGATTTTGGTCGGCATGACGTCAGGAATTTTTTCCGTGCCGTCATAGTTGTCAACGAAATCAACCGTCTCTTTTTCCAGATCGGCCATCAGCTCATGGGCAATCTTCGCCAGACGGATTTCCGTATAACGCATCGCCGCCGCAGAGTCGCCATCAATGGAACCAAAGTTCCCCTGACCATCCACCAGCATATAGCGCAGTGAGAACGGCTGAGCCATACGAACAATGGTGTCATATACCGCAGAGTCGCCGTGCGGGTGGTATTTACCGATTACGTCACCAACGACACGGGCTGATTTCTTATAGGCTTTGTTCCAGTCATTGCCCAATACGTTCATGGCGTAAAGTACGCGACGGTGTACCGGCTTCAGGCCATCTCGGACATCCGGCAGCGCACGGCCAACAATGACCGACATCGCATAATCCAGATAAGAGTTCTTCAGCTCTTCCTCAATGTTGACCGGTGTAATTTCTCTCGCAAGGTCGCTCATCTAACCGCTATCCCTCTACTGTATCCCGGATTCAAAGGTCGCAAATTATAACACAACCGCAGAGATTGAGGTAAACCAATAAGCTTTATTCACCCGCGTGGACTGATATACTTCTGCAACTAGCCCTATAAGGAGTATATGCACCGATGAATGCCGTAAAACCACCGGTAAACCGTAACGTTGATCCCGAAGAAATCGCCAGGTTTGAAGCCGTCGCGTCGCGCTGGTGGGATCTGGAAGGCGAATTCAAGCCATTGCATCGCATTAACCCACTGCGGCTGGGCTACATTGCCGAACGCTCAGGCGGCCTGTTTGGTAAAAAAGGTGCTCGACGTCGGCTGCGGCGGCGGCATTCTGGCCGAGAGTATGGCGCGTGAAGGCGCCACGGTGACCGGTCTGGACATGGGTTTTGAGCCGTTGCAGGTGGCAAAACTGCATGCGCTGGAAAGCGGAATTCAGGTGGAATATGTGCAGGAAACCGTGGAAGAGCACGCCGCCAGACATGCTCATCAATATGATGTTGTCACCTGCATGGAGATGCTGGAGCACGTTCCCGATCCGCAATCGGTGGTCCGCGCCTGCGCCGAGTTGGTAAAACCTGGCGGTGAGGTGTTCTTCTCTACCCTGAATCGCAACGGCAAATCCTGGCTGATGGCCGTTGTCGGCGCGGAATATATTCTGCGCATGGTGCCAAAAGGCACCCACGATGTTAAAAAATTTATTAAGCCTGCGGAGCTGTTAGGCTGGGTGGATCAGACGATTTTGCAGGAACGCCATATGACCGGGTTGCACTACAATCCCATCACCAACACCTTCAAGCTTGGCCCCGGCGTTGATGTTAACTATATGGTGCATACCAGCGCCAGGGTTGATTAATCGCTCCTGTAGGCCGGATAAGGCGTTCAACGCTGCCATCCGGCATGCTAATGGCAACACTGCCTGATAGCGCTCCGCTTATCAGGCCTACAAAACTTACAAAATTTGCGCCAGGTCATAAGAACTTTCTACACCTTCGTTGAAGAAATCAGCACTCGATCAAATTATCTATTTTTTTTATGAATTATTGACATCCCCGCCAGGCCTTATAAGACGTGCACTTAGCGTTTCTTACCCTTTCGCAACCTCAATTTAACCTCAAAATCAACTCTTGTGCTGAAAAGAATCCCTACTAGAATACTCACCATATAGCGTTTACTTTAACACTCAACCCCTACATATAGTATTTATCCACAGAGTTAGTCACAAGGTGGCATTGTGGATAATGCAGGGGATATTTTTTCTTTCACGGACAGGTAAAAACCACATGAATCAGAGTCTGCTGGTGACAAAGCGTGATGGTAGTACAGAGCGCATCAATCTCGACAAAATCCATCGGGTTCTGGATTGGGCGGCAGAAGGGCTGAATAACGTATCGATCTCCCAGGTCGAACTGCGCTCCCACATCCAGTTTTATGACGGTATCAAGACCTCCGATATCCATGAAACCATCATCAAAGCCGCCGCAGACCTGATCTCCCGTGAAGCGCCGGATTATCAGTATCTCGCCGCGCGCCTGGCGATTTTCCATCTGCGTAAAAAAAGCCTACGGTGAGTTTGAACCGCCGAAACTGTTCGACCATGTGGTAAAAATGGTTGAAATGGGCAAATACGACAATCATCTGCTGGAAGACTACACGGAAGAAGAGTTCAAGCAGATGGATTCGTTCATCGTTCACGACCGTGACATGACCTTCTCCTACGCTGCCGTTAAACAGCTGGAAGGCAAGTATCTGGTGCAGAACCGTGTGACCGGTGAGATCTACGAAAGCGCTCAGTTCCTCTATATCCTGGTGGCAGCCTGCCTGTTCTCGAATTATCCGCGCGAAACCCGCCTGGAATACGTGAAGCGTTTTTATGACGCGGTATCGACGTTCAAGATTTCGCTGCCGACGCCGATCATGTCCGGCGTCCGTACCCCGACGCGTCAGTTCAGCTCTTGCGTGCTGATCGAGTGCGGCGACAGTCTGGACTCGATCAACGCCACCTCCAGCGCGATTGTGAAATACGTTTCCCAACGTGCTGGTATTGGTATCAACGCCGGTCGTATCCGTGCGCTGGGCAGCCCGATTCGCGGCGGCGAAGCGTTCCACACCGGCTGTATCCCGTTCTACAAGCATTTCCAGACCGCGGTGAAATCCTGCTCGCAGGGCGGCGTACGCGGCGGGGCCGCCACGCTGTTCTACCCGATGTGGCATCTGGAAGTGGAAAGCCTGCTGGTATTGAAAAACAACCGTGGCGTGGAAGGCAACCGCGTGCGTCACATGGACTACGGCGTACAGATCAACAAGCTGATGTACACCCGTCTGCTGAAAGGGGAAGACATTACCCTGTTCAGCCCATCCGACGTCCCAGGCCTGTACGACGCGTTCTTCGCCGATCAGGACGAGTTCGAGCGTCTGTACACGAAATATGAGAAAGACGACAGCATCCGCAAACAGCGTGTCAAAGCCGTGGAACTGTTCTCTCTGATGATGCAGGAACGCGCCTCTACGGGCCGTATCTACATTCAGAACGTTGATCACTGCAACACCCACAGCCCGTTCGATCCGCAGGTCGCGCCGGTTCGCCAGTCCAACCTGTGTCTGGAAATCGCGCTGCCGACCAAACCGCTGATGGACGTGAACGACGAAAATGGTGAAATCGCCCTGTGTACGCTCTCCGCGTTCAACCTGGGAGCAATCAACAGCCTCGACGAGCTGGAAGAGCTGGCAGTACTGGCCGTTCGCGCCCTCGATGCGCTGTTGGATTATCAGGACTACCCGATCCCGGCTGCCAAACGTGGTGCGATGGGGCGTCGTACGCTGGGTATTGGCGTGATTAACTACGCTTACTATCTGGCGAAGCACGGCGTACGTTACTCCGACGGCAGCGCCAACAACCTGACGCACAAAACGTTTGAAGCCATTCAGTATTATCTGCTGAAGGCCTCTAACGAACTGGCGATTGAACAAGGCGCCTGCCCGTGGTTTAACGAAACCACCTACGCGCAGGGCATCCTGCCTGTCGACACCTACAAGAAAGATCTGGATGCCATTACCAGTGAACCGCTGCATTTCGACTGGGAAGCGCTTCGTGAGTCGATCAAGACCCATGGTCTGCGTAACTCAACGCTCTCTGCCCTGATGCCGTCCGAGACCTCTTCGCAGATCTCGAACGCCACTAACGGTATTGAGCCGCCGCGCGGTTACGTCAGCATTAAAGCGTCGAAAGATGGCATTCTGCGTCAGGTGGTGCCGGACTACGAGCACCTGGGCAACGCGTATGAGCTGCTGTGGGAAATGCCGGGGAATGACGGTTATCTGCAACTGGTCGGGATTATGCAGAAGTTTATCGATCAGTCGATTTCTGCCAACACCAACTACGATCCGTCACGCTTCCCGTCAGGAAAAGTGCCGATGCAGCAGTTGCTCAAAGACCTGCTCACCGCCTATAAGTTCGGGGTTAAAACGCTGTACTATCAGAACACCCGCGACGGTGCGGAAGATGCCCAGGACGATCTGGTGCCATCCATTCAGGACGATGGCTGCGAAAGCGGCGCATGTAAGATTTAATCTGTTGCCGGATGGCGGCGAAAAGCCTTACCCGGCCTACAAAATCAATCGGATGTTGTAGGCCGGATAAGCGAAGCGCCATCCGGCATTACACAGCTGACAGGACTCACTTCAATGGCATACACCACATTTTCACAGACGAAAAACGATCAACTGCTGGAGCCGATGTTTTTTGGTCAACCGGTTAACGTGGCCCGCTACGATCAGCAAAAATATGACATCTTCGAAAAGCTGATCGAAAAGCAACTCTCCTTCTTCTGGCGTCCTGAAGAGGTTGACGTTTCACGCGACCGCATCGACTATCAGGCGCTGCCGGAGCATGAAAAACACATTTTTATCAGCAACCTGAAGTACCAGACGCTGCTGGATTCCATTCAGGGGCGTAGCCCGAACGTCGCGCTGCTGCCGCTGATCTCCATTCCGGAACTGGAAACCTGGGTCGAAACCTGGGCCTTTTCCGAGACCATTCACTCGCGCTCTTACACCCATATCATTCGTAATATCGTCAACGATCCGGCTATTGTGTTTGATGACATCGTCACCAACGAGCAGATCCAGAAACGTGCGGAAGGCATTTCCAGCTATTACGATGAACTGATTGAGATGACCAGCTACTGGCATCTGCTGGGCGAAGGGACGCACACCGTGAACGGCAAAACCGTCACCGTGAACCTGCGCGCGCTGAAGAAAAAACTGTATCTGTGCCTGATGAGCGTCAACGCGCTGGAAGCGATCCGCTTCTACGTCAGCTTCGCCTGCTCATTCGCTTTCGCCGAGCGTGAACTGATGGAAGGCAACGCCAAAATCATTCGTCTGATTGCCCGTGACGAAGCGCTGCACCTGACTGGCACTCAGCACATGCTGAACCTGCTGCGCAGCGGCGTTGACGACCCGGAAATGGCGGAAATTGCCGAAGAGTGTAAGCAGGAGTGCTATGACCTGTTCGTGCAGGCCGCCCTGCAGGAAAAAGAGTGGGCAGACTATCTGTTCCGCGACGGTTCAATGATCGGCCTGAACAAAGACATTCTGTGCCAGTACGTCGAATACATCACCAACATCCGTATGCAGGCGGTCGGTCTGGATCTCCCGTTCCAGACCCGTTCCAACCCGATCCCGTGGATCAACACCTGGCTGGTGTCCGATAACGTTCAGGTAGCCCCGCAGGAAGTGGAAGTGAGTTCTTATCTGGTCGGGCAAATCGACTCTGAAGTCGATACCGACGATTTGAGTAATTTCCAGCTCTGATGGGACGCGTCACGCTGCGCATCACTGGCACACAGCTGCTGTGCCAGGATGAACACCCTTCCCTGCTTGCTGCGCTTGAATCGCACAACGTTGAAGTGGAATATCAGTGCCGCGAAGGCTATTGCGGCTCTTGCCGCTGCCGTCTGGTCGCCGGTAAGGTGGACTGGATCGCCGAGCCGTTAGCCTTCATTCAGCCCGGCGAAATTTTGCCCTGCTGTTGCAGGGCAAATGGCGATATTGAAATTGAGATGTAACGCGCGTTACAGCGCGTAGTAATACGCTTTCACCTGTTCCCAGTCCGCTTTCGGGATGGGACTCAGGTACTTCTCAAGCTGAGAGAAGTCATGGTGCGCCGCTTTATGGCGACGCAAACGACGACGGCTCTTTTCCAGATCTAAAAACCCGGCTTCCACCGTGCCTTCTGTTTTTACATAGATATGGCGGACGTAGCAGCAACCATGCTGACGATTCACGCTGTGCATCTTTTTAAAGGCCAGCGCGACCGCTTTTAACATCGCATCGCGCACCTCATCAGGATACGGCGTCAACGCGTGCTGCTGATACCACTCTTCGATGCTCACAAAACCTTTCATATCTTCGGTAATCAACAGTGCACGCCACTCACCGTTAACTTTTGTCGCGTTGCCATAGACAATTTTCGGCACGATCACGCCAGCGCGCTCCAGTTCGCGGATCACTGCGATTTCGCGTACAATCGTCGGGCGTCCGAAGGGATAGCGTACCGAGTGAAACAGATGTTGTGTCATCCGCTTCACATACAGTTTCTTCCCGTCACGCTCGATGCATTGCACACCGCTCATCCCTTTGCGTCGATAATTCGGTTCTTCAACCCAATCGCCTTCCGTTGCCCACCAGCTCTCAAACTCATTCTGCACTGCTGCCTGCGCCATTATGACCATCCGTAACAGTAACCACATAAATTATTTATCGAACAAATATAAATCTTCTTCTTAAGGAAATCTTAAGAAATTCATGATCGGCTACGGACTTCTTGATCTGACGTGTGATTTCTTGCGTTAAAGCGGCAGGAAAAGAGATAAAAAAACTGCACCTTACTCAGCGGTTGCTCGCCTTTGGGGTGCAGTGGAGAGAATAACGCGGTTATTACTCTTTACGTAAGAACATCACCGCTTTGTCGGGGAAGTCGGTGAACAGCCCGTCCACGCCCGCTTTGTTGTAGAGGATGTCATACAGCTGATTCACATCCGTTGTGTACTCCGGCAACTGATCGGCGCGCACTGTATAAGGATGAACCGTCATCTTATTCTGGTGTGCTTCTTTCACCATATCTGTCAGGACGATATTGCCTTTCGTCGACTTCTCGTCAATCAGCATATGGTAATCCGGACCAATACCGTCCGCATACTCCGCCACCTGCTTCATCGCGCCGGGTTTGAACATCCAGTCGTAGTTGTAATTCACCCAACTACCGTCCGGCTTCTTCTCCTGCGTTTCATTCCAGTCGGTATACGCGATGAGCTGTACCAGGTTCAGGTTCATCCCCATTTTCGGTTCCAGCTCATTTTTGATGCGCTTAAGTTCCGCTACATCAAAACTTTGCAGATAAACCTTGTCCTGCTTGTCGCTGTAACCGTATTTTTTCAGCACTTCCAGGGTCTTCGTCGCAATGTCCTTCCCTTCCTGATGATGGAACCACGGCGCTTTGATCTCCGGATAGATACCGATGTTCTTGCCAGTAGAATGGTTCAGTCCCTGCACAAACTCGATCTCTTCAGCAAAGGTATGCACGCGGAAATCCGATTTACCCATCGGGAAACGGCCAGGATAGGTTTGCACCTTCTTGCCATCTTCCAGATCAAACCCTTCGGTAAACTTCAGAGATTTGATTTCGTCCAGCGTAAAGTCGATGGCGTAATAACGACCGTCCTGGCGCGCACGATCCGGAAAGCGCTCCGCGACATCCGTCACGCGATCAAGATAGTGGTCATGCAGGACAACCAGTTGGTCGTCTTTCGTCATCACCAGATCCTGTTCCAGATAATCCGCTCCCTGCGCATAGGCCATCGCTTTTGCGGGCAGCGTATGCTCCGGCAGGTAGCCACTCGCGCCACGGTGGGCAATCACGACTTTATCCGTGTTGCTGGCGGCCAGGGCATGGCTTCCCATTACCGCGCCCGCCATCATCAGCGTCAGACTCAGGTTTTTCAGTGCTGTTTTCATTCACTTAGCCCCCGTTGCGTTTCAGTTGCATCTCAGCATGGTGGCGTTTTTCGCCGATCATCACCACAATCAACAGAATCACCGCCAGGATGCTGCCGCCGATCATCACCATGAAACCGCCGTCCCAGCCAAAGAAGTCCACGGTGTAACCAACGATGGCGCTGGCCGCCACGGAACCGCCGAGGTAACCAAACAGGCCAGTAAAGCCCGCTGCCGTCCCTGCGGCTTTTTTCGGTGCCAGTTCCAGCGCATGCAGACCAATCAGCATCACCGGACCGTAAATCAGGAAGCCGATCACAATCATACAAACCATATCGACGGTCGGGTTACCCGCCGGGTTCATCCAGTAAACGATGGTAGCGATCGTCACCAGGGTCATAAAGAACACACCGGTCGCGCCACGGTTACCACGGAACACTTTGTCCGACATCCAGCCGCACAGCAACGTGCCTGGGATCCCCCGCATATTCATAGAAGAAGTAGGCCCAGGAGGATTTATCCAGTGCAAAGTGCTTCACTTCTTTCAGATAGGTTGGAGACCAGTCGAGAATGCCGTAACGCAGCAGATAAACGAACACGTTCGCAATCGCGATGTACCACAACAGTTTATTCGGCAGAACGTACTGCATGAAGATCTGCTTCGCGGTCAGCTCTTCTTCCGCTTTCTCGTTGTAGTCGTCCGGGTAGTCGTTTTTGTACTCTTCGATGGGCGGCAGGCCACAGGATTGCGGCGTATCACGCATCAGCGCGAAAGCGAAAATCGCCACCAGAATGGCGCCGAATGCAGGCATATACAGGGCGGCTTTCCAGTCGTTAAACCAGGCCATCCCGAGCAGGAACAGCAGCGGAGGGATCCCGCCACCAACGTTATGCGCACAGTTCCAGACGGAGACTATCCCGCCACGTTCCTTCTGCGACCACCAGTGCACCATGGTGCGTCCGCACGGCGGCCAGCCCATACCCTGGAACCATCCGCAAAGGAACAGCAGCACAAACATCACGGCGATGCTCGATGTCGCCCACGGCACAAAGCCCATGAACAGCATCACCGCCGCGGCCAGAATCAGACCGGCTGGCAGGAAAACGCGCGGATTCGAGCGATCCGAAACCGAGCCCATGATGAATTTCGAAAATCCATAGGCAATTGAGATCCCCGACAGAGCGAAACCTAAATCACCGCGTGAAAAACCCTGTTCGACCAGGTAAGGCATTGCAAGGGCAAAGTTCTTGCGCACCAGATAGTACGCGGCATAGCCAAAGAATATCCCCAGAAATATTTGCCAGCGAAGCCGGCGGTATGTCGGATCGATCTCCGCTGCAGGCAAGCGTGCTCTGTGCGCCGCTGGTTTAAATATACTCAACATAATGTAGCCTCCGTGGCCCGTCTTTTATAAGTAGTAAACACCGCAGGTGGTACATGCAACCCCCGCTGCTTCCGGTGTGGTCGCGATGTTATGCAAAGATACAGAACGTGAATGTGAATTACAGCACATATTGTTACAGATTTATGACGAATGTTCAGAAAGGCGCACGAAATCACGTTTCATTTTCGAATCATGAGCGAATATGCGCGAAATCAAACAAACCATGCTTTTTATGTGGCTAAATGATAAAAAACGAACTGTGAGGGAAAACAATGAAAACTCGCGACTCGCAAACCAGTGACGTGATTATCATTGGGGGGTGGTGCCACTGGCGCAGGGATTGCCCGTGACTGCGCGCTGCGTGGACTCCGTGTTATTTTAGTCGAGCGTCATGACATTGCGACCGGAGCGACCGGTCGTAACCACGGACTGCTGCACAGCGGCGCACGTTATGCGGTGACCGATGCAGAATCTGCCCGCGAATGCATCAGCGAAAACCAAATTCTGAAACGTATCGCCCGCCACTGCGTTGAACCGACGGACGGTCTGTTTATTACCCTGCCGGAAGACGAACTCTCCTTCCAGGCCACCTTTATCCGAGCCTGCGAAGAAGCGGGCATTCGGGCAGAAGCGATCGATCCGCAACAGGCGCGGATTATCGAACCGTCGGTGAATCCGCAGCTCATCGGCGCGGTTAAAGTGCCGGATGGCACCGTTGATCCGTTCCGGTTGACTGCTGCCAACATGCTTGATGCGAAAGAACATGGCGCCATTATCCTGACCGCCCACGAAGTGACAGGGTTGCTCCGTGAAGGGGCGACCGTCAGCGGCGTGCATGTGCGTAACCATCTCAATGGCGAAACGCAAACACTGCTCGCGCCGGTAGTGGTGAATGCCGCCGGGATCTGGGGACAGCGGATCGCGGAATATGCCGACTTAAGCATCCGTATGTTCCCGGCGAAAGGGTCGCTGCTGATCATGGATCACCGCATCAACCAGCACGTCATTAACCGCTGCCGTAAACCTTCCGACGCCGACATCCTGGTACCTGGCGATACCATTTCGCTGATTGGCACCACCTCAACCCATATTGATTACAACGATATCGACAGCAACCGCGTCACCGCCGATGAGGTCGATATCCTGCTGCGTGAAGGTGAAAAGCTGGCGCCAGTTATGGCGAAAACGCGCATTCTGCGCGCCTACTCCGGCGTACGCCCGCTGGTGGCAAGCGATGATGATCCCAGCGGTCGTAACGTCAGCCGCGGTATTGTGCTGTTTGATCATGCGAAACGCGATGGCCTGGACGGATTTATCACCATTACCGGCGGCAAGCTGATGACTTACCGCCTGATGGCGGAATGGGCCACCGACGCGGTCTGCCGCAAGCTGGGCAACACGCGTCCTTGTGTCACCGCGGACACGCCGTTACCGGGTTCGCACGAACCGACGGAAAGTACGCTGAAGCGCGTGATCTCCCTGCCTGCCCCATTGCGTGGTTCGGCGGTGTATCGCCACGGCGACCGTACGCCAGCGTGGCTGAGTCATGGCCGCCAGCACCGCAGTGTGGTCTGTGAATGCGAAGCTGTCACCGCCGGTGAAGTGCAGTACGCCGTCGAAAACCTCAACGTCAACAGCCTGTTGGATCTCCGTCGTCGCACCCGCGTGGGGATGGGCACCTGTCAGGGCGAACTCTGCGCCTGCCGTGCTGCCGGGTTACTGCAACGCTTTAATATCACCACCGCTGCGCAATCCATTACTCAGCTCTCTGATTTCCTCAATGAGCGTTGGAAAGGCGTGCAGCCGATCGCCTGGGGCGATGCGCTGCGCGAAAGCGAATTTACCCGCTGGGTGTACCAGGGATTATGCGGTCTGGAAAAGGAGCCTCGCGATGAGATTTGATACGGTCATTATGGGCGGCGGTCTCGCCGGACTGCTGTGCGGTCTGCAGTTGCAAAAGAGCGGCTTACGCTGCGCGGTGGTGACCCGAGGTCAGAGTGCGCTGCACTTCTCCTCCGGATCGCTGGATCTGCTCAGCGCACTGCCGGATGGGCAACCGGTAAATGACATCACTGCCGGTCTGGACGCCCTGCGCGAACAGGCCCCAACACATCCCTACGCCACGCTCGGCACACAACGCGTTCTGACACTTGCAGAACAAACACAGGCGCTACTGGAAGCCTCCGGCGCGCATTTGCAAGGCGATGTCCGGCAGTCACATCAACGGGTTACCCCGCTCGGCACACTGCGTTCAACCTGGCTCAGTTCACCGGAAGTCCCGGTCTGGCCACTGGCGGCAAAACGCATCTGCGTGGTGGGTATTAGCGGCTTGCTCGATTTTCAGGCGCATCTGGCTGCAGCCTCTTTGCGTCAACACGCTCTGGCGGTTGAAACCGCCGAAATCGATCTGCCGGAACTGGACGTTTTGCGTGATAACGCCACTGAATTTCGGGCAGTGAATATTGCGCGTTTTCTGGATAACGAAGACAAGTGGGCACTGCTCTATGACGCGCTGTTGCCGATCGCAAAAACCTGCGAAATGATCATCATGCCCGCCTGCTTTGGTCTGGCGGATGACCGCCTCTGGCACTGGCTAAATGAACGTCTGCCCTGCGCGCTTACGTTACTGCCCACCCTGCCGCCGTCGGTGCTGGGAATCCGTCTGCATAACCAGTTGCAGCGTCAGTTCGTCCGTCAGGGCGGCATCTGGATGCCCGGCGACGAGGTGAAGAAAGTCAGTTGTAAACATGGCGTGGTGAGCGAAATCTGGACGCGCAATCACGCGGACATCCCGCTGCGCCCGCGTTTCGCGGTACTTGCCAGCGGGAGCTTCTTTAGCAGCGGCCTGCTCGCCGAACGTGAAGGCATCCGCGAACCGATTCTGGGACTGGATGTTCAGCAAGCGGCGACCCGCGCCGAATGGTATCAACGTGATTTCTTTGATGCGCAACCCTGGCAACAGTTTGGCGTCACTACCGACGAAGCATTGCGCCCGTCACTGGCCGGACAAACCGTAGACAACCTCTATGCTATTGGCTCGGTTCTCGGCGGATTTGACCCCATTGCCCAGGGATGCGGAGGCGGCGTCTGTGCGGTCACCGCGTTACACGCCGCCCATCACATTGCAGCACGTGCAGGAGGTGAGCAATGAGCGATACGAGTTTTGAAAGTTGCATCAAATGCACGGTATGCACCACCGCGTGCCCGGTCAGCCGTGTTAATCCAGGTTACCCTGGCCCCAAACAGGCCGGTCCCGACGGTGAGCGCCTGCGTCTGAAAGATGGCGCGCTGTACGACGACGCGCTGAAATATTGCATTAACTGCAAACGCTGCGAAGTGGCCTGTCCTTCTGACGTCAAAATCGGCGACATCATCCAGCGCGCACGCGCGAAATACGACACCACACGTCCGTCACTGCGTAACTTCGTTTTAAGCCATACCGACCTGATGGGCAGTGTTTCCACACCGTTCGCGCCGGTGGTCAACACGGCAACGTCACTGAAACCAGTGCGCCAGTTACTCGATTATGCGCTGAAAATCGACCATCGCCGGGCGTTGCCAAAATACTCTTTTGGCACCTTCCGCCGCTGGTATCGCAGCGTGGCGGCCCGGCAGGCGCAGTACGCCGATCAGGTTGCCTTCTTCCACGGTTGTTTTGTGAATTACAACCACCCTCAGCTTGGCAAAGATTTGATCAAAGTACTGAACGCGATGGGCACTGGCGTCCAGCTATTGAGCAAAGAGAAGTGCTGCGGCGTGCCGCTGATTGCCAACGGATTTACCGACAAGGCGCGTAAACAGGCGGTAACCAACGTCGAATCACTGCGTGAGGCGATTGGTGTGAAGGGGATTCCGGTGATTGCCACCTCCTCGACCTGTACTTTTGCGTTGCGTGACGAGTACCCGGAAGTGCTGGACGTCGATAACAGCGGGCTGCGGGAACATATCGAACTGGCGACCCGCTGGCTGTGGCGAAAACTGGACGAAGGAAAAACCCTGCCGCTGAAGCCGTTGCCGTTAAAAGTGGTGTATCACACGCCGTGCCATATGGAAAAAATGGGCTGGACGCTCTACACCCTTGAACTGCTGCGCCGCATTCCGGGGCTGGAGCTCACGGTGCTGGATTCTCAGTGCTGCGGGATTGCCGGCACCTACGGCTTTAAAAAAGAGAACTACCCCACCTCACAGGCCATTGGCGCACCGCTGTTTAAACAGATTGAAGAGAGCGGCGCGGATATAGTGGTGACCGACTGCGAGACCTGCAAATGGCAGATTGAGATGTCCACCAGCAAACGCTGCGAACATCCAATTACCCTGCTGGCGAAAGCGTTAGGCTAAATGACTCGCCCGGCGGCACAATCCCCCCCGGGCGTTTTTGCGCTTAGCATTCCATAAAATTGAATACGTTACCGTCGTACGTATTTATCTCTCGCCCCTCTTCGCAAAGACTCAATTTCGCGCATAGCTCTGCTGGAACTGATGCAAAAACATATCCGCGATCGTGATTTGATGGGGCTGGTTGACCGACTGGTCACGCTGTTAATTACAGGTACTGATAATGACAGCCAGTTGCATACGCTGTTTAATTATCTGGTGCAGTACGGCGATGCGCCCCGCTTCAGCGACTTTATCCATGATGTCGCCAGACGTGTTCCCCATCACAAGGAGAAATTGATGACGATTGCAGAAAGGCTTCGGCAGGAAGGCCACCACACGGGGCTGCAGAAAGGACTACAGGAAGGATTACAAAAAGGCACAAAGGAAGAGGCATTACGTATCGCGCGAATGATGCTGAAAAGCGGGATCGAATGCGACAAGGTACTGGTAATAACCGGGCTGTCACTCGACGAGATAATGGCAAACAGTCCGTAAAGCCAGACAGATAGCCCGGTAGCACAGTGCCGCCGGGCTATGGATTTAGTAACTACTTTTCAGTGACTGCGTGGTCTGACCGGGTTTAAACATCGCCAACCTTTTGTCCAGCGCGTCGGTATACAACATCGTATCGACGCCCACGGCGACAAAGTTTGCCCCCCACTCCAGACATTTCTGCGCCATGAGCGGATCGACGGCGAGAAAACCCGCCGCTTTTCCGGCCGCACGAATGCGCTGGATGCTCTCTTTGATAATTCGCTGAACTTCGGGATGTCCTGCATTATCCGGGTACCCCAAAGATGCAGAGAGATCGGCGGGACCAATAAACACGCCGTCAATACCGTCCACATCCAGGATCGCATCCAGATTATCCAGCGCGGCTTTACTTTCAACCTGCACCAGCAGACAGAGTGACTCATTGGCCTGCGCCATATAATTTTCAATGCGTCCCCAGCGCGCCGCCCGCGCCACGCTGGCCCCGACGCCGCGCTCCCCCCACTGGCGGGTAACGGGTGGCGGCGACCACCTGCCGCGCCTGTTCTGCGCTATCGACCATCGGAATCAACAGCGTCTGCGCGCCGATATCCAGCACCTGCTTGATCAGCGCTTTAGCGCCTTCTACCGGACGAATCACCGGCTGGCTGGCGTAAGGGGCAATCGCCTGCAACTGATGATAGAGATCCTGCATCGTATTCGGTGCATGTTCGCCGTCGATCAGCAGCCAGTCATAACCCGACGTCGCGGCAATTTCCGCCATATAAGAGGTGGTCGAACTCAGCCATAGCCCGATTTGTACTTCCCCTTTGCGGAGCGCGTCCTTAAAAGGGTTTGCTAACAATGCGTTCATAATGATCCTTACAACGTGGATAAACTTATTGATGCGCAGCACCCGGTTGCGACGCGGGACGGTTCACGCTCAGCGTGAAGATAATCAGTGAGCCGATAATGGCGACACCTGCCAGCGTCAGCAGTCCTGCGGCATCGCTGGCAAACATCGTTTCTGCTTTAACGCGCAGTATTGGCGCAATAAACCCGCCCACCGCGCCAAACAGGTTGACGAAACCGATGCCCGCCGCCAGCGCTGTGCCAGAGAGCAACTGGGTCGGCATGGTCCAGAACACGGGTTGTACGGCGATAAAACCGACAGCCGCCACGCAAAGCGCCAGAATCGCCACTACCGGAGAGGCCAGACCGGAGACACCGATACCAATTCCTGCCGCCAGCAGCGTCAGCGCGGCGACATTACGCCGCTCACCCGTACGGTCTGAGTAGCGAGGAATAAGCCAGGTCCCGAACAGTGCAGCAACCCACGGAATAGCGGTAACCACCGACGCCGTGAAGCCCACTTTGGTTCCCAGCAGCGCAGCAACCTGAGTCGGCAGGAAGAAAATCAGTCCGTACACCGCCACCTGAATCGTCAGATAGATAATCGCCAGTTGCCAGACGCGTCCGTTACGCAGGGCATCCGTCAGTTTTGACGTCGTCTTTTTCTCTTCTTCACTCGCCAGTTGGCTAATGAGCGCCGCTTTCTCTTCTGCACTGAGGAAACGTGCCTGTTGCGGGGTGTCATCCAGCCAGAAGAAAGTGAAGACCCCAGCACCGACGGCTAACAAACCTTCGATAACGAACATCCAGAACCAGCCAGGATGCCCCATGAAACCGTGCATCTCCAGCAGGGCGCCGGAAAGCGGCGATCCCAGCGTCAACGCCAGCGGCGCCCCCATGTAAAACAGCCCCATAATGCTGGCGCGGTTACGTTGCGGGAACCATTGCGAGGTGAGATAGATCATGCCGGGGAAGAAACCGGCTTCCGCCGCTCCCAGCAGGGTACGAATGATCAGGAATTTCGCCTCGGTATCCGCCCACGCCATCGCGGCGGAGAGGAATCCCCACAGCAGCGTGGTGGTGCCGATCCAGGTTCTGGCCCCCCAGTTTGCGCATTAACAGGTTCGCGGGCACGCCGAGAAAGGCATAGACCACAAAGAAAATTCCCGCGCCAAGCGCATAGGCTTCGTTACTCAACCCGGTGTCAATCTGATAAGTCTCTTTGGCAAAGCCAATGTTCGAGCGGTCCAGAAACGCCAGTACATACAGTGCCAACATAAACGGGATCAAACGTGCGCGGTTTTTCTTCACCACGCCGTCAAGAAGAGTAGTACTCATAGCAAGATCCTCAAAGAGATGAGGGCGTTGCCGACGCTGCGGCAACGCGCAGGTCATTAGTGGCTATAAGGCCGTTTCAGGTTGCAGTCGCGGTTAAGCTCGACACCAAATCCCGGTTTATCCAGCACAGACTTATGAATGCGGCCCTGCACCGGCACTGGTTCATCAAGCAGAATCGGGTCAAACTGCGGACGCATGGTTGAGCAATCCGGGCTGGTCATCAGGAACTCACTGAACGGCGTGTTGGTGAAGGTAATCACCGCATGATGTGAGTAGACCGACGAGCCGTGCGGCACCACCAGTTGTCCGCGCGATTTCGCAATCGCAGCAATCTCGACCAGCGTAGTCAGGCCACCGCACCAGCCGACATCCGGCTGCATGATATCGATGCCGGTTTCTGCCAGCGTACGGAAGGACTGCAGCGTGCCGTGGTGCTCACCGCTGGTGACCATCATGCCTGCCGGCGCATTGCGTTTCAGCTCGCGATAGCCTTCATATTGCTGCGGCGGTAAACACTCTTCGATCCACTTGAGGTTGTACGGCGCGCAGGCGTGGGCCAACTTCGTGGCGTAATTCACGTCCTGACTCATCCAGCAGTCGAGCATCAGCCAGAAATCCGGGCCGCACTTCTCACGCATCTCCGCCACCATCGCGGCATCTTTGCGGATCCCGGCATCGCCATCGTGTGGCCCCCCAGTGCGTCGGCATTTTGCCGCCAATAAAGCCCATCTCTTTTGCCAGATCCGGACGAGCGCCAGTGGCGTAGAACTGAATTTCATCTCGCACCGCGCCGCCCAGCAGTTTGTACACCGGCAGTCCCACCACTTTGCCGAACAGATCCCACAGCGCTAAATCCACGCAGGAGATGGTATTCATCACCAGACCGCCAGAGCCTGAGTAGTACATCGTCGCGCCGAGCATCTGATCGTGAATGAGTTTGATGTCGCTGACGCATTTCCCTTCGATAAAGCGATTGAGGTGTTTTTCAACAATAAAGCACCCCATCTCCCCTGCCGTAGAGACCGCAAAGCCCGTCTGTCCGTTTTCGGCTTCGACTTCGACAATCAGCGTACCCAGCACGTTAATGCCGAAGGACTGGCGCGACTGTTCGTACTCACGATATTTACTCATCGGCGTGGCGATATGATCGTCAATCCAGTGATTCGCCCCCTGGTCATGATAATCACCGCCGCCTGCACCTTTTTCTGCTGTTGCTCCACCGGTAAACCAGGCGCGGACATGTTTAATTTTGGGTAGGGTCATGATGTTCTCCATTATTATGATGCGAGTGAATCGAAGGGACTTTTCCATCCCAACAGACGTGAAATATCCTTCGCGCAGGCAATGGCTTTGCCGGCAAGATAATCACGATTCTCTTCGTTGATTTCTAAGCGGGTGCCGACCACCGAAATGGCGGCGGCGGGTTCGTTATTGGCATTAAAAATGGGGGCGGCGACGCAGCGCACATCCGGATAATCTTCTCCGTTATCGAAGCTCCAGCCGCGCTGGCGGATGCGTTCCAGTTCATCGCTAAGTTGTTGAGGTTGGGTGATCGTGGTAGGCGTTGTCTGCTCCCACACCAGTTGTTCAATAATGGCGTTGCGCACGGCGGCGGGCTGCCAGGCCAGCAGACATTTCCCAATACCCGAGCGATACAGCGAAAGACTTTTCCCTTCGTGAGAGCGCACGCTGATGGTCGAAGATGATTCCACCTTCAGGATGTAATACGCGCTTTCATGGTCGATGATCCCCAGATGGCAGAGCAGCCCCGTCTCATCCATCAGTTGCGTCAGGCGTGGGCGCGCCAGTTCACGCAGATCCATTTTGCTGAGCGCATGGCCTGAGAGCTCCACCAGTTTGGTCCACAGACAAAAGTTCTCCTGGTGATCGACACTGATAAACCGCTGACGCTTCAGTTCACTCAACAGCAGATACGCCGTGCTTTTGGGAATGCCCAGTTTTTCAATGATCGTCGCGGCGCTGCAGGGGCCAATCCGCGCAATCAGATTGAGAATATCGATGGCGCGGGTGAGCGCCGGGACTTTGCTTGATTCCAACATACTGGACTCCAGTCTGAGATACTGGAATCAGTGTGATCGGTCGCGCCGGGTAAATTTGTGAAGCACATCATGTCGTCTCTTTCTTCCAACAGAATGGAGAAATTACGCGCAGAAGTGTGAGATGACGCACGGATTTTTTCGCGGGGAGTACAACTGGTTGGACAAAAAAAAGAATCAGCCCGAAAAGCGCAGCGCCTTCGGGCGATTGAAGACTACAACGTCAGCGATTCAACTACGTCAATCCAGCCATGTTCGCTGGCAATATCCTGTTCGTTGAACCAGCGACGCAGCATGTTTAGCGCCATCATCGCGCAAACTTCCTGGCGCACCTGCAGACTGTGACGCGTCACGCTGAAATGGACGCGTAGCGCAAATGTGCCGTCTGGCGTGGCCAGCGCAAAATTCAGGTGATCGTTTTCCAGCCCGGAAACCGCCAGCGCTAGTCCGGCGTAATGGTTGCCACGCCGCTCCGCCGTCCAGTGCGCAGTCTGAGCCAACGTCTCTTCCTGCGAAGGCACCACTTCACTGGCCAGCAGCGGGGCGCCCACGCGGGAAAGTTGTAATGCCAGCAGCCCGCTGGTGAACTGCTCGCTCAGCGTCAGGCTGAGCTGCCGTTTCTGCAACTCGCGGGCGATTTGTATCGGAAGCCCTTCGGTGCCTTCAAAAATCAAATTTTGTCCGGCAACGCGTTTGACCTCCTGCCACAGGTTGCGCATCGCTTCGCGCTGGGCATACGGTCCGGTTAATTTCAGTTCGATAACTGGCATCGAAGAACGGTAACCCAGCGTCACCCCTTCCGGTAATGAAAGCGAATCGAGGCTTTGCGCCAGGTCGCTTTCCGAACGACCAAAAGTGGTCAGACGCAGACACAGCGGCGGCTCGGTGAGAGAGAAGCGCTCGCGCAAACGCGGCAGGATCTCATGTTCCACCATCACCTTAAATTCTGACGGTACACCCGGCGTAAAGAACATCAGGCAGCGATTAAGCTGTACCGCAAAACCACAGGCGGTGCCGACAGGGTTATTGATAAATTCGGCGCTGGCGGGCAGTTCCGCCTGTTTGCGATTGCTGGGTGCCATCACTCTGCCGCGCTCGCGGAAGTATCGCTCCATTTCAGCAAGCCATGCCTCGTGCAGAACCAGCCCTTCCCCTTTTGCCGTCGCAGCGGCAAGCGCGCTGAGATCGTCACTGGTCGGCCCCAGACCACCGTTGACGATGAGTACATCAGCATGCTGACTGCGCTCGCGCAAAATGGCGACCAGGCAGTCGAGGTTATCGCCCACCGTATTACGACGGGTTAAGGGCAACCCCTGATTAAAGAAAAAATCGGCCAGCCAGGCAGCATTCGTGTCGACGATTTGCCCGTGCAACACTTCATCCCCGGTGGATAACATCTCCACGTTTAACATCGTGTTCTCCCGCTTTTATGATGAAAACACTATAACGCAAAGGCGGAAATGGCGTGGCAAGAAAAAGTCCGGAAGGAAGAAAAAGCGGCGCGAAGAGAAGTCGCGCCGTCTGGATTAGAAGCTGGCGTTAACCCCGACATACGGGCCATCAGCAATAGCGCTATCGCGATTGCCGTCTTTACCGGCCAGATTGAGATAGCGATACCCGGCCTCAATACTCAGCGGACGCATAATGGTCAGGCGCGCACCGGCATTAGCCGCTTCATAGCTTTCAATACCGCTGGAGAGTGAATCGGGTGAGTAGTAATACTCCCCAAACAGGCGGACGCTGTCGCCAATCGGCCACTGTAACCCACCGCCGACCGCTGCCGCATAACCCTCATCGCCATAATTTGGGTTGGTGTAAACCCCTTTGCCGCCCACCGTCGCCAGCAGCGGTCCAAGAGGAATATTCAGCCCCAGGCCGAGATCGGCGGTGTCGCCGTCGTCATCGTTATGCAGCCAGTTACCGCTCAATGCCAGGCCGGTTGACTCTGTACCAAAACCGACGCCAACGTTGGTGTATTCTTTACCCGCCTGACCGCTGATGTTGATTGCACTCGCAGAAGCAGAAACGAACAGCATTCCCGCTATTCCAAATAATACGCTTTTCTTCATTTTTACCCTTTTCCAGCAAGCAAATACATAAAGTTCTCCAAAGCTGCAGGATTGTACTGCCAACGCCAAAGGAATCAATGAGCTAAAAAAAGCGATCGTCAGGCGTTTTGTAACGAAATAATACTACTGAGGAGTGTGAAGAGGGCCTCTAATCTCCTGTAGCGACCCAATAAGCCTCCAGGAACCATTTTTTATTCAATGCCATTCCTTAAAATATATTTCTCAGATGAATAGAAAATAAACATTTTATCTGTTGTTGCCAGGCGATAAACTTTTCTCCGCTTATTCACCCTCTGCTTCAAGGACTATTACCGTGCGTCAAAGGACTATTGTTTGCCCCTTAATACAGAATGCTGGACATTATCTCCTGTGCCAGATGGCCGACGATCGGGGTGTTTTCCCGGGACAATGGGCGCTGTCTGGCGGTGGCGTTGAACCGGGGGGAACGCATTGAAGAGGCCCTGCGCCGGGAGATTCGCGAAGAGCTGGGAACTGAGCTGGTTCTGACTGACATCAAACCCTGGACCTTCAGCGACGATATCCGTACTAAAACCTACCCCGATGGCCGTCAGGAAGAGATTTATATGATTTACCTGATTTTCGACTGCATCGCTGCCAATCGTGAGGTGCATATTAATGACGAGTTTCAGGCGTTTGCCTGGGTCAAACCGGAAGATTTATCTCAATATGATCTTAACGTTGCAACGGTGAAAACCTTAACGCTAAAAGGGTTACTGTAATATCTAATGACAGCCATTATGGCTGTCATTCTTTATTCATAACAGGGATTAAGATGACACCAGTTTACCATCAAGGAATAATTTTCCCTTATCGACATGCATCACCAGGCCATCCAGATAATCCGGGTTCAATTTTACCCCGCGCATATTTTTTGCCAGATATGTCAGACAATGATTGTGGGTAAAAATAACCACACTTTTATTTTCCGACTTATTGGCTAAACGCTCAATGGCCTGATAAGTCCCCCGCCCACAGGCATGCATGCCTTTATCTACCGTCAGTTTTTTATCCGCAGAAAACCAGGTCGCCGACTGAATGGTGCGTACCGTATCGCTGGCATACAAATCGTAGTCTTTTATCTCTTTACCAAACGCGACACCCAACGCACGGGCTTGCTTCGCGCCATGCCCGGTAATGCCCGTTTTATCTGACAGGCAGGTATTGTCTGACCTGTCGCAGCGTTCAGCATGACGAAACAGCACCACCACCGGATGCTGCTTTGCCAGTAGTGCCAGAGTACGGGAATCAATTCTCGGCAGACCGTTACTGCTCCAGGCGAAATGGCTGCTCAGTCCCGCCATTATCGCCAGTGCCGATAGCAGAATAACCGTATATTTTTTGTATTTAACAACCTGCTGAGACAATACAAACACATTTAACTCCACTCAAAACCGACAAACAAAAATATAACGTTGCAGCGTATCGCTTAATGAAAGGCATAATCATTTATGAGGGGAAAATGCCCGAAAACGACGACCATTGCAAACACAATACGGATAAAAAAGTCTATATTTTTCTAACGTTAATTTCTTAAGGTTAAATTAATATTCAGCCATTAATATTCGGTTCTCACTGGATAATCCTCATTTAGCCTCCTGTTTATGACTTAATAAATAAGAGGATCTCAGTATCCAACTGGCTAAAGGAAATATAATGTCTGATTTTCTGCCTTTCTCTCGCCCGGCGGTGGGTACGGAAGAACTTTCCGCTATCAAAGCGGTTCTCGACTCTGGATGGATTACGACCGGCCCGAAAAATCAGCAACTGGAACAGGCCTTCTGCACGTTGACGGGAAACCACCACGCCATTGCCGTCAGTTCCGCCACGGCAGGAATGCATATCGCCCTCATGGCGCTGGGAATCGGTGCCGGTGATGAAGTCATCACCCCGTCAATGACCTGGGTTTCCACACTGAATATGATAGTGCTGCTGGGGGGCCACTCCGGTGATGGTGGATGTCGACCGCGACACGCTGATGGTCACGGCTGAACACATTGAAGCTGCTATAACGCCGCGTACGAAAGCCATTATCCCTGTCCACTACGCCGGCGCACCGGCCGATCTGGACGCCATTTACGCCCTCGCGGAACGTCACGGGATTGCGGTTATCGAAGATGCCGCCCACGCGGTCGGGACGTATTATCAGGGCCGTCACGTCGGGGCACGAGGCACCGCGGTTTTCTCCTTTCACGCCATCAAGAATATCACGTGTGCGGAGGGAGGACTTATTGTCACCGATGATGAGCCACTCGCCCGGCAGTTACGCGCCCTGAAATTTCACGGACTGGGCGTCGATGCCTACGATCGCCAGACCTGGGGGCGAGCCCCTCAGGCGGAAGTACTGACGCCAGGTTACAAATATAATCTGACCGATATTAACGCGGCGATGGCGCTGGTTCAGTTAGACAAGCTTGAAACACTTAACCGTCGCCGGTCCATCATCGCCCACACGTACCAACAGGCGCTGGCCGATCTGCCGTTTCAACCGCTGAGCCTGCCGCCGTGGCCCCACGTCCATGCATGGCATCTGTTTATTATTCGTACCGATGAAGATCGCTGCGGCATCAGTCGTGACGCGCTAATGGAGGCGCTTAAAGCCCAGGGGATCGGGACCGGTTTGCATTTCCGTGCGGCACATACGCAAAAATATTACCGCGAACGCTTTACTACCCTGTCGCTCCCCAATACCGAATGGAACAGCGCGCGTATCTGCTCGCTACCGCTGTTTCCCGATATGACCCCGGCGGATACCGCTCGCGTCATTACCGCTCTTCGCCAGATTGCAGGAAAATAACCATGTTTGAAGCCCTTCCGATTACGAAAGTGTCGGTGGTGATCCCTGTCTACAACGAACAGGAAAGCCTGCCGGAACTGCTCAGGCGAACCACTGCGGCCTGCGAGAGTCTGGGAAAAGAGTATGAGATCCTGCTGATTGATGATGGCAGTAGCGACCACTCCGCCCGGTTGTTGATCGACGCATCAGAATCCGAAGGCAGCCATGTTGTTTCGATTTTACTCAATCGCAACTACGGGCAGCATTCCGCCATCATGGCGGGATTCAGTCACGTCACCGGTGATCTGATCATTACGCTCGATGCCGATCTGCAAAACCCGCCGGAAGAGATCCCGCGTCTGGTGGCAAAAGCCGATGAAGGGTATGACGTCGTTGGCACCGTACGCCAGAATCGTCAGGACAGTCTGTTCCGTAAGACCGCCTCGAAGATGATCAACCATCTGATTCAGCGCACCACGGGCAAAGCCATGGGCGACTACGGCTGCATGCTTCGCGCCTATCGCCGTCACATTATCGATGCCATGTTGCACTGTCATGAGCGCAGCACATTTATCCCGATTCTGGCGAATATTTTTGCCCGGCGCGCCACGGAGATCCCTGTTCATCACGCGGAACGTGAATTTGGTGATTCCAAATACAGCTTTATGCGACTGATTAACCTGATGTACGACCTGGTGACCTGCCTGACGACGACGCCTCTGCGCATGCTGAGCCTGCTCGGCAGCGTCATTGCCGTTACCGGATTTACCCTGTCGATTCTCCTCGTCATCCTCCGCCTGACGCTGGGACCACAATGGGCGGCAGAAGGCGTATTCATGCTGTTTGCCGTTCTGTTTACCTTTATCGGCGCGCAGTTCATCGGCATGGGATTACTCGGCGAATATATTGGTCGAATTTACAACGATGTTCGCGCCCGTCCCCGCTATTTCGTCCAGCAAGTTATTCGTCCGCAAAGCCCGCACTCTACAAAGGAAAATCAACAATGAAAGCCGTTGTCTTCGCGTATCACGATATGGGATGTCTGGGCGTTCAGGCCGTACTCGACGCCGGCTATGACATTGCCGCCATTTTTACGCATGCGGATAATCCAGCAGAAAACGCGTTTTTTGGCTCCGTTTCTCGCCTGGCGGCTGAGGCGGGGATCCCGGTCTATGCCCCCGATGACGTCAATCATCCTGTCTGGACTGAACGTATCAGCCAGCTTGCTCCCGACGTGATTTTCTCTTTCTACTACCGTCATCTGCTCAGCGATGCAATTCTGGAACAGGCTCCGGCAGGCGCATTCAACCTGCACGGTTCACTCCTGCCAAAGTATCGTGGTCGCGCCCCGCTGAACTGGGTATTGGTGAATGGCGAAAGTGAAACCGGCGTGACGCTACACCGCATGGTCAAACGCGCCGATGCAGGCGCCATTATCGCGCAACAGCGTGTCGCTATTTCGCCTGACGATACGGCCCTGACGCTACATCATAAGCTTTGCCAGACCGCCCGACAGGTGCTGGAACAGGCATTGCCCGCTATCAAACGCAGAGAGACGCGTGACGTTTTACAGAACGAGAGCGACGCAACGTACTTTGGTCGTCGCACGCCTGAAGACAGTTTCCTGACGTGGGACCAACCGGCAACGACGCTGCACAACATGGTGCGGGCGGTCGCGGCCCCCTGGCCGGGCGCGTTCTGCTATTCCGGAACGCAAAAATTCACCCTCTGGTCATCCCGCGTCCACGCGCAGAACAACAGTGCGCAACCGGGAACCGTAATTTCCGTTTCCCCCCTGCTGATTGCCTGTTCCGAAGGCGCGCTGGAAGTGGTAACGGGGCAGGCAGACAACGGCATCACCATGCAGGGCGCACAGTTAGCGCAGGTTCTCGGTCTGGTTGCGGGTTCTCGTTTAAACAGTCAGTCGCTGGCCACCAGCAAACGCCGTACCCGCGTGCTGATCCTCGGCGTGAATGGTTTTATTGGCAACCATCTCACCGAACGCCTGCTGCGCGAAGACCACTACGAAATCTATGGTCTGGATATCAGCAGCGATGCGATTGATCGCTTCCTTAACCATCCACGTTTTCATTTTGTGGAGGGCGACATCAGCATTCACTCTGAATGGATCGAATATCACGTTAAGAAATGCGACGTGGTGCTGCCGCTGGTGGCCATTGCCACGCCAATTGAATATACCCGCAATCCACTGCGCGTCTTTGAACTGGATTTTGAAGAAAACCTGAAAATCATTCGCTACTGCGTGAAATACCGTAAGCGGATCATTTTCCCATCGACTTCTGAAGTGTACGGGATGTGTACCGACAACGTGTTCGATGAAGACAGCTCGAATATGATTGTCGGGCCGGTCAATAAACCGCGCTGGATTTACTCGGTGTCCAAACAGCTTCTCGACCGTGTCATTTGGGCCTATGGCGAAAAAGAAGGTCTGCACTTTACGCTCTTCCGTCCGTTCAACTGGATGGGACCGCGTCTGGACAGTCTCAATTCCGCGCGAATTGGCAGCTCACGCGCCATAACACAATTGATTCTTAACCTGGTGGAAGGCTCACCGATTAAGCTTATCGAAGGCGGAAAACAGAAACGCTGCTTTACGGATATCCGCGACGGCATCGAAGCGCTATATCGGATCATTGAAAACGAAGGGGGGACGCTGCGACGGTGAAATCATCAACATCGGCAACCCGGAAAACGAAGCCAGCATCAAGGAACTGGCGGAAATGCTGCTGGAGAGTTTCGACAAACATCCACTGCGCTATCATTTTCCACCGTTTGCCGGGTTACGGGTGGTGGAGAGCAGCAGCTATTATGGCAAAGGTTATCAGGACGTGGAGCACCGTAAGCCCAACATCCGTAATGCAAAACGTTGTCTGGACTGGGAGCCTGCCATCGATATGCGCGAAACGGTTGACGAGACGCTGGATTTCTTCCTGCGCAGTATAGATCTCACGGAACATTCATCATGACAAAAGTCGGCTTGCGTATTGATGTCGATACCTTCCGTGGCACCCGCGAGGGCGTGCCGCGCCTGTTAGCGTCATTGAGCCGATACCACATCCGGGCAAGTTTTTTCTTTAGCGTTGGGCCTGACAACATGGGGCGCCATCTCTGGCGTCTGATTAAACCGCAGTTTCTGTGGAAGATGCTGCGCTCAAACGCCGCGTCTCTTTACGGCTGGGATATTTTGCTGGCCGGTACCGCCTGGCCGGGTAAAGAAATCGGCCGCGCAAACGCAGAGATTATCCGTGAAGCGGCGCGCCTACATGAAACGGGGCTGCACGCCTGGGATCACCACGCCTGGCAGTCCCGGAGTGCTCAGTGGAGCGAACCGCAGCTGATCGCCGATATTTCACACGGAATCACCGCCCTTGAGGCCATCACCGGCCAGCCAGTGACCTGTTCAGCCGTTGCGGGCTGGCGCGCTGACCAGCGTGTGGTGCTTGCCAAAGAGACATTTCCTCTGCGTTACAACAGTGACTGCCGCGGCTGGGCGCCGTTCCGTCCGGTTCTCGGCGGGGATGCGTTCGCTACGCCACAAATTCCGGTCACGTTGCCCACGTGGGATGAAGCGGTGGGTCGCGAGGTTCAGGCAGAGGATTTCAACGACTGGATCCTCTCCCGAATACAGCGGGAAACCGGTACACCGGTGTATACCATTCATGCCGAAGTCGAAGGCGGGGCCTGGCACAGCCAGTTTGAGGAACTGCTCCAGCGTGCGGCCGATGTGGGCATCAGCTTCTGCCCGCTTGGCGATCTCCTGCCTGAGGATCGCAACACCTTACCGCCGGGAGAAATTATTCGCGGAAACTTCGCGGGAAGAGAAGGATGGTTAGGCTGCCAGCAAGCAATGAGTGTCATACGATGAAAAACACCCGTTATTATCAGATACTGGCCGCGCTCATCGCGTTCTGGTACATCATCCCCATCAACCTGCGTCTGCTGTGGCAACCTGACGAGACGCGCTATGCCGAGATCAGCCGGGAAATGCTGGCATCCGGCGACTGGCTCATCCCCCACTTTTTGGGTGTGCGTTACTTTGAAAAACCGATTGCCGGGTACTGGATCAACAGCATCGGGCAGTGGTTGTTTGGGGCGAACAATTTCGGCGTTCGCGCGGGCGCCATTTTTGCGACGCTGCTGACCGCCGCGCTGGTGGGATGGCTTGCCATGCGCCTATGGCGCGATACGCGTACCGCCCTGCTGTCGGCCATCATCTTCCTGTCGTTGTTTATTGTCTACGGGACTGGCACCTATGCGGTGCTCGATCCGCTGATTGCGCTCTGGCTGATGGCGGGACTGTGCTGTTTCTGGCAAGCAATGCAGGCCACCACCTGGCAAGGGAAAAGTGCAGGATTCCTGTTGCTGGGCGTCACCTGCGGGATGGGCGTCATGACCAAGGGTTTTCTGGCGCTTGCGGTACCGGTGCTCAGCGTGCTGCCGTGGGTCGCCACGCAGAAACGCTGGAAAGATCTGTTGCTCTACGGCGGATTAGCGGTCATCAGCTGCGTCGTCGTCGTTCTGCCGTGGGGACTGGCGATCGCCCAACGCGAACCCGATTTCTGGCACTACTTTTTCTGGGTCGAACATATCCAGCGTTTCGCGATGGATGACGCCCAGCACAAAGCGCCGTTCTGGTACTATCTGCCGGTGCTGATCGCCGGAAGCCTGCCGTGGCTTGCGCTGCTTCCTGGAGCGTTAAAAACCGGCTGGCAGGCGCGCGATGAATCGCGCAGCGCCCTCTATCTACTGGGTTGGATCGTGATGCCGCTGGTGTTCTTCAGCATCGCAAAAGGCAAATTACCCACCTACATTCTGTCGTGCTTCGCCCCGCTGGCGATACTGATGGCGAGATACGGGTTGAACGCGGCAGAAAAAGGCCTGGCTGCGCTGCGCATCAACGGCTGGATCAATATTCTGTTCGGCATCTTCGGAATAATCGCCACGCTGGTCGTTTCGCCGTGGGGACCGCTGAAATCACCGGTCTGGATGCACGTTGAGGTGTATAAGGTTTTCTGCACGCTGGGGATTTTTTCTCTGTGGACTTTTTTCGGCTGGTATACGCTGACTAACACCGCGAAAAGCTGGGTTTACGCCGCGCTGTGTCCTGTGGCGCTGGCGTTGCTGTTTGGTTTTTCCGTTCCGGATCGGGTCATGGAATCCAAACAGCCACAGTTTTTTGTCGAGATGACCCGGGAAAACCTGATACCGAGCCGCTACATTCTGACCGATAGCGTCGGCGTCGCCGCCGGGCTGGCCTGGAGTCTGAAGCGCGACGATATTTTCATGTATGGGCAAACCGGCGAACTGAAATATGGTCTTAACTATCCCGATGCTAAGGGCCGGTTCATTCGCTACGACGACTTTACGGACTGGCTCAACCAGCATCGTCAGGAGGGGATTATTACGCTCGTGCTCACCATCGCCAAGGATGAAGACATCAACCGCCTCGCCATTCCCCCCTGCCGACACGATTGATAATCAGGGGCGTCTGGTGCTGATTCAGTATCGTCCCAAATGATCTGGCTGGTGTTAGTACTGGCCAGCCTGCTCAGCGTTACCGGGCAGTTATGTCAGAAGCAGGCGACGCTTCCCGTGTCGATAAGCGCGCGAAGACACCATATTACCCTGTGGCTGGGGCTGGCGCTCGCCTGCCTCGGCCTGGCGATGATCCTGTGGTTACGGGTATTGCAGAGCATTCCCGTGGGTATTGCGTATCCGATGCTCAGTCTGAATTTTGTCTGGGTCACATTACTGGCATGGAAAATCTGGCGCGAACCGGTGGCGCTTCGTCACTGGCTGGGTATCGCCTTGATCATTGGCGGTATTTTTATTCTGGGGAGTGCGGCGTAATGGGATTACTCTGGGGACTGTGCAGCGTGATCATCACCTCTGCCGCGCAACTTGGCCTGGGCTTTGCGATGGCAAACCTGCCGCCGATAACACAGTGGCAGACGTTTTTTTCGGCGCTGTTCTCCCTTCATACCGGCACACTCGTGCTAGTCACCAGTTTAGTGGGCTATCTGCTGTCGGTTTTCTGCTGGCATAACGCGCTGCATCGCCTCGCGCTGAGCAAGGCTTACGCGCTGCTCAGCCTGAGTTACGTGCTGGTGTGGGTGGCGTCGATAATCTTACCCGGCTGGCAGGGCACGTTTTCCCTGAAAGCGCTGTTGGGCGTAGTGTGTATCATGACCGGACTGATGTTCATTTTTCTGCCCGCACCGCGGAAAACGCGCTGACGTTTATTTGTTCCCCAGCAGCGTCTTCAGGCGCTCCCACTCGTCGCAGGTATAACTCCTGGCATCCAGAATCTTCACCGTTCGCCCACTGTCACGGTTGACGGAATACAGCGCATCCTTCTGCGGGGAAAGGATATCACCGGCATTCACCACAATGTCAGACTGGACTTCAGCGATCATTTTCAGTGAACCGCCGGCATCACTTAACACTAATGCATGCTTCCCTGACTTTTTGTCATAGCACGACTTCTTCACCTGCCATTCCATTGCATACCTTTACGTATCGGGAACTTTTACATTACGTTACACAGTAGCAGATAAACAAAGTGGCAATGAGCGTCGGATGGCAAAATGGCGAGATGCAATTAATGCTTTCCTAATGTTTCATTCACCCAATCAACCATTGCTCGTCGGGAAATTTTTATCCCGCCATTTTTCAGTTCGCCAGGCAGAGCGAGCCAGCGTACCGGCTGCTGAAAGCGCGCCAGTTTGTCTTTCACCCATTCGCTGAGTTCTGTCTCTGCGACGACGGCGTCACATTCCACCACCGCCACCGGTCGATGACCAAATTCGGCATCTTCGACTGGCACGATAAACGCCTGCAGCACGTGAGGATGCGTAACGATGACCCGTTCGACCTCTTCCGGCTGAATCCCCTCTCCACCACTAAAAAAAGAGATTATCCAGACGCCCGATGATGGTCAGTTTTCCTTTATTCAGTACGCCGCGATCGCGTGTGGCAAACCAGCCTGCATCGTTAACCAGAGGAACCAGATTGCCGCTTCGCCAGTAACCTTCCGCCATACTGGCCGCCCGCAGCCAGACTTCATCGTTGACAATTTTGACTTCTCTCCCCGGTAAGGACATACCGACATCAGCCAGACCGTCCGCCTCTTTCGCACATACCGTTGAGGCAAATTCCGTCAGGCCGTAACCGCACCAGCAGCGAATGCCCTGCGCGCGCGCCTGTTCGGTTAACGCCACCGGAATCGCCGCACCGCCTAACAAAACGGCTTTCAGCGCCACCGGTGTCTGGTTCACCAACAAACGCCAGAGCTGTGTAGGCACCAGCGAGGCATGGGTGCACCCGGCGAGCATCTGCTCCAGCGGTTGTTTTTCCCGTACGGTTATCCGAGCGCCAGCCAATAACCAGCGCCACAAAATTCCCTGCCCGGAAACATGAAACAAAGGCAGAGAGAGCAGCCAGTCGTCATCTTTTGCCAGCGGCATCAACGACAGCACGCCTTCAGCGCTGGCAAGATGCGCCTGACATGTATGAACTGCCGCTTTCGGTAGACCGGTCGAACCGGAGGTCAACGTCATGGAGCTCAATCGCTGCGGCTGCCAGTCGACGGCATACTCTCCTGCGCCCTCCTGCATGGTGAGCGAACGCAGAAAGGGAAAGGCATTCTCCCCCTCCAGGTCCAGCGCAAACTGCAACGTGAGTTCAGGTAACAGAGTCGTCAGCAAGCCGTGAGGAAGCTGTGGATTGACCGGCAGGATCCGTGCACCGCACTGCAACAGCGCCAGCCATGCCAGCAGGGTCTGCGGATGATTCCAGGCGCGGAGCATAACGCCGCGGCCTTCGGCAACGCCCTGCGCGGCAAAACCGCTCGCCAGAGCATCAACCCGTTGACAAAGCGCGCGCCAGCTTAACACCTCATCATTCAGGCGTATGGCTGGCGCGTCTGCCTGAACCTGCCGCCAGTACCGCCACGGCCAGTCAGGAAAGGTCATCGCAGTCGTTCCAGTGCAGATTCTTCAATACAGGGTAATGTGCTGCCCGGCCAGCGACGAATCTGCTGCGCCTGCATCAGGCTCAGCGTGTCCAGCCCTGGAATGGTGTCTGGCGTCAGCCACGCGGCAATACGCGCCAGTTGTGTCAGTCCCAGGCTCGATTCGATGGACGAACTGATCACCGCCGTCAGCCCCTGCGCATGCGCGGCCTTCACCTGCTCACACACTTTTTCCAGCGACCCGGTCAGCGTCGGTTTGATGACCACTGCGCGGACACCCTCTTCTGCTTCAAAAACAAAATCCGCGTCACGCAGGCTTTCATCCCAGGCGATAGCAATCCCGGTTTCACGGGCAAAGGAGCGCGAGTCGTCCCGTGTTTTGCACGGTTCTTCGAGGAAGGCGATGCGGTTACGGTAGTCCGGGTTCACGTACTTCGCGAACTGCTGGGCCTTCAACGGCGTCCAGGCACGGTTGGCATCCAGACGCAGTCGTAATTCTGGGATCGCCTCCAGCAGCAGGTTGACCACCATGCCGTCGCGCACGGCTTCGTACAGTCCGACCTTTACCTTCGCGACTTTTTCGCCGGGCATGTCCGCCAGTTGCAGCACCAGATCGTCTGGATCCCCGGTACACAGCGGCGCCGCCCGATAGTCTGCGGCTTCAGGTAATGTTCCGGCTATTTCCGCCAGCGCGCAGCTTACGCCGAAGGCCACGGAAGGCATATCAGGCAATGCGTCATCGCCCTGCAGCCAGCCGTCAACCCAGACCAGCAGCGCAGACTGCGCCTCTTCCCAGGTTTCCTGGCTGAAGCCCGGCAGAGGGGAGATCTCTCCCCATCCCTGACGCTCGCCGTCCTGCAGACGAACATACAGCCCGTCACGCGTTTTTAACCGCCTGTCGCGCAGAACCACCCCCCGCGTCCATGGGGATCTGCCAGCGGTATACCTGCGCGCTACGCATTACGGATTCCGCTTGAATTTGCTGAAATCAGGCTGACGTTTCTGGTTGAAGGCGTTACGACCTTCCTGACCTTCTTCCGTCATGTAGAACAGCATGGTGGCGTTACCCGCCAGCTCCTGCAAACCGGCCTGACCATCACAGTCAGCGTTCAGTGCGGCTTTCAGGCAACGCAGCGCCATCGGGCTGTTTTGCAGCATTTCACGACACCAGCGGACGGTTTCTTTTTCGAGCTCGGCCAGCGGAACCACCGTGTTGACAAGTCCCATATCCAGCGCCTGTCTGGCATCGTACTGACGGCACAGGAACCAGATTTCCCGCGCTTTCTTCTGCCCAACGATACGCGCCATGTAGGAAGCACCCCAGCCGCCGTCAAAGGAGCCGACTTTCGGGCCGGTCTGACCGAAGATAGCGTTTTCCGCTGCGATAGTCAGATCGCACATCATGTGCAGCACGTGGCCGCCGCCGATGGAATAACCCGCCACCATCGCCACGACCGGCTTCGGGCAGGTACGGATCTGGCGCTGGAAATCCAGCACGTTCAGGTGATGCACGCCGGAGTCATCCTGATAGCCGCCGTAGTCGCCGCGAACTTTCTGGTCGCCGCCGGCGCAGAAGGCTTTATCGCCTGCGCCAGTCAGAATTATCACGCCGACGTTATCGTCGTAACGGGCATCAGCCATCGCCTGAATCATCTCTTTGACGGTCAGAGGACGGAATGCGTTGCGCACCTGAGGACGATTAATGGTGATTTTTGCGATACCGTCGGTCGATTTCTCATAGCGAATGTCGGTGTAGCCTTCGGAGCAATCGTGCCATTCTACCGGTGCGTAAAGCATTGTTTCATCTGGATAGATCATAGTGTGTCCTTTAGTCAGAGACGCAGAATCTGCGCCAGACAGTCCACTACGCCTGCGGGATTTTCCCGGTGCGCGTTGTGTCCGGCGTTACGAATCACATGGCGGGTCGCCGCTAATTCCATCGCGAGAGCGCAGAATTTGCTGTCACGTTCACCACATAAATAATAAAACGGAATGGCGAGCGCATTGAGCGCATCGCGTAAATCAGGCTGGACCGCCAGCGAGGTGGCTTCCAGCATTGCCGCCAGCGTTTCGCCGTTATTCTGGCTACGCAGCGCGATCCATTCCTCACGTTGCCGCGTATTTAACGAGGCAAAGACCGGCTGCTGATACCAGTCTGTAAAAACGTCACGCAATGATTCATGGCGAAAACGCGCAGCCCAGTGCTGGTCTGAACGCGCACGCGCCTCGCGTTCAGCGTCGCTTCGCAGACCCGGATGACCGCCTTCAACCACCAGGCCACAAAGTCCCGGCATCTCCTGACACGCCGCCATCATCGCCACTCTGCCGCCGAGGGAATACCCCACCAGCCAGTAATTAAGTATGTTGTAACTAAGAAAAGTGTTACGCAATAAGGTGATCACATCGGTAAATCCGCTGACGCGAATATTCGCCGATCCGCCGTGGCCGGGCAAGTCGACATACAGCCGGGAAAAGTCCGTGAGCTGCTCGCCAACCGGCTGCCACTCCTGGCCATCGCCGGAAAAACCGTGCAGGAAAATCAGCCAGGGTGAACCTGACTGCGCGTCTTTTGCCTGCGCGTGCAGGATCATAAATGGCTCACCTGCGCCAGTAGCTGTTGCAGCGTTTGCGCGCCGTCGGTGTCATTGACCACCAGTTCAATCACCGTGGTCGCAGGCGTACGCCACGCGCCCGCCAGCGCCGCCTCCAGTTCATCCCAGCTTTCCGGACGATGATACTTGAGGTTGAACATTGCGGCCGCGTGTTCGAAATGGACGTTCTGCGGCATCAGATAGAAGCGTTCGCGTTCGCTCTGCGGCGTAGGCAGCAGCGAGAAAATCTGCCCGCCGTTATTGTTCACCACAATCAGTACGAACGGTGCAGAGACCTGGCGCAGTAAGGCGAGCGCATTAAGATCGTACAGCGCCGATAAATCGCCCACGATGGCCAGCGTCGATTTCGCGCTGGCACGCTGCACGCCTGCCGCCGTTGATAAGAGTCCGTCAATGCCGCTGGCGCCGCGATTGCTGTATACCGGGTAACCTGCCGGAAGCTGTGACAAGGCGTCAATCAAGCGCACCACCAGACTATTGCCGACAAAAAGCTGCCCCTGCTCGGGCAGATACTCGCAAATGCGATGCGCCAGTTGCGCCTCGCCAAACGTGTCACGCCGCGCCGCTACGGCCTGCCAGGCCTGCTGTGCAAGACGCGGGATGTCTACACACCACGGTTGACGTTTTTCCGCCGGATGCAGTTCCAGCCAGTCGCCAGGTTTCGCCACCAGACGACGACCGCGGTGGTGCGCCGGATCCAGCCGTCCTTCGATATTATCGACAATCCAGTACTCTTGCGGCTCACAGCTTGACTGCCACTGGAGCAGGCGTTTCCCGGTCAGGCTGCTGCCAAGCTGCACCACAATCTGCGCCTGCTGCAGTTCCGTTACCGCCTTCGCATTGCCAAGCCAGAGATCGGCACACGGAAGCGGCTGTCCGGTTTGTGACAGCACATCGCCAATCAGCGGCCAGCCCAGCGTCTGCGCCCACTGCGCCACTTTTTTGCCTTCCTCCGCGCTCATTCGCCCGGCCACCACAACGCCACGCTTTTGCCGCCAGAAGAACCAGTCGCGCTGTTTGTCGCTCTCCAGCCGACGCGCTTCACGTAGCCAGGGCTTGTCATCCTGCCACCAGTCGCCGAGGCGCTGCTGCCAGGCCAGACCGGTTTCGTCCATCTCGCCATACAACGGCTCGGCAAACGGACAGTTGATATGCACCGCCCCGGCATGCAGCGAGGCCAGCGCATTGTCAATGGTCGATACCAGCCATCGGGCCGGAATATCCTGCGTCGGACGCGGAAGCGAGAGCGTTTGCGACGGATGTGACGCAAACATGCCTGCCTGGCGAATCGCCTGATTCGCGCCGCAGTCGATCAGTTCAGGGGGGACGATCGGCAGTCAGTAAAATGAGTTTTTCACCGGTTAATCCTGCCTCAATCAGCGCCGGATAAAGATTCGCCACCGCCGTACCAGAGGTGACAATCACCGCCACAGGCTGGTTACTTACCTTCGCCAGCCCCAACGCCAGATGCCCAAGGCCACGCTCATCAAAATGCGTGTGGTGAATAAAGGCGGAATTTTCCGCCGCCGCAAGCGTGAGCGGCGTGGAACGAGAGCCAGGGGCAATGCAAATATGCCTGACGCCGTGGCGAGTTAATGCTTCCAGAATGACCGCCGCCCAGCGTCGGTTAAATGCGCTTACTGACATGAGATTGTCCGGTATCAATATTGCGACTCAGTATAAAGAACGGAAAAAATGGATTATTGATATGAGTCGGAAATCTATGACTCATTGGCCTTCCATTTGTAATAAAGTGCGCAGCCCTGCCGCTTTATTGTCTATTTCTTGCCACTCTTGCTCAGGATCTGACCCACGAACAATCCCCGCCCCGGCATACAGCCGTACCACATTACCGCTGACCTTTGCCGAGCGCAGCGAGACGCAAAACTCACTTTGGTGTAGTGATAAATAGCCCGCCGAACCGGCGTACCATTCCCGTGCAAAGGGCTCATGCTGCTGAATAAACGCCCGCGCCCGCTCACGCGGGATCCCGGCAACCGCAGCGGTAGGCTGGAGCTGGACCAGGCACAGCGTGTCATCCGCCTGATTTAACGCCGTCCAGATGCAACGTCTTAAGTGCTGTACTTTTCGCAGTCTCAGCACCTGCGGGGGGCAGGACGTCCAGTGAATGCGTGTAGTCCTGCAAACGCTGACAAATATCCTCAACCACCAGCATATTTTCACGCTGATTTTTGTCGTCTTTCATGAGCCATTCGCCCAGTTGCCAGGCTTTGAAATCATCGGGATGATTGGCGACCGTTCCGGCCAGCGCCTCGGTGCGAAGCGCGGTATCCCGACGTCGCCAGAGACGCTCCGGAGAAGAGCCGAGAAACGCACTCTCTGCGGAAAAGGCCATAAAAAAATGGTAACAGTTGAGATTCAGACGGCGACTGGATGCCATAACGGCCGCGGCGTTGACCGGGCGAGAAAAGTGCAGATCGCTGGCGCGCGCCAGAACCACTTTCTCAAGCGCATCCTCGGCAATGGTGCGGGTGGCCTGTTGGATCAGGTTAATCCACCCAGCTTTTTCCGGCCAGTGCTGTTCGCCTGTCAGGGTGAGGCGCAGCGTCGGCAGTGGCTTCACGCTCGCCAGCGAAGCGAGAAACGTCAATGCATGGTCTGCGTCATCGCGCAGAGAAATGTCACTCCACAGATGCAGACGCAGTACCGCCACGCCCGCGCAGCGTCGCCACTCCAGGCGGGGTAAAAAAAGATAGCCCTGCTGCGGATCAAAATCGTTTAACCCCCCAGATGCGGAGATCGGCTTGCTGCGGATGTTGACGAAGAAAGCGTTGTGCCTCATCAAGTGAGGAAAATGGCGCAACGACACCCAACACAGCGGCCTCTTCATCGCCGTTGCGCTGCTGCCAGTAAAATTGCGGATAAATGGACTGACTTGCCAGCCAGCTTAGCGCGTCAAACGCGTCATTAAGGGGAAAAGGGACGTCGAGAACCCGAATGCCTGGTGCCGCCGGGATCTCTTGCGACAAAAGACGCGTCAGACCTTCCAGCGCAGTAGTGAGTGAATGCACGCGGACCTCTCCCTGTTAAAAACCTCACATTATACGGGGTACTGCACAAAAAAAGCAGTACCCCAGTTTAGGGAGTAAATGCGATCCCGGTTAGACGTTAGCGGCGTGCCAACAGTAAACCGAGCACCAGTCCGACCGCAGCCCCTACGCCAATCCCCTGCCACGGCTTTTCATGCACATAGTCATCCGCACGATAGACCGCCTGTTTGGCGCGATAATAGTAGTTATCGGAGGCGTGGCTCACGCGATTTTTGACCTCTTCCAGCGCCTGCTCCGCCCGCGCTTTCAGCTCAATATATTTCTGATCGGCAGGATCCCCTGAGGAGCGCAACACTTCCTCCAGCGTTTCACTCAGCAACGTCAGATCGTCATCAATACGTGAGTCACCAAATTGATAAGACATTCTCGTTCTCCATGTTAGTAAACCTGTCCCTAACTATAGACAACGACGCGGGATTACGCCTGAACGACCTCGCGCGCCATGCCAATATGTGGAATACCATCTTCCTCATACACGTCGGTCACCGGTGTAAAGCCGAATCGACCATAGAAAGCCTGCAAGTGTGCCTGCGCCCCCCAGATACAGCGCCTTTTCCGGCCAGTGTTGCTGACAGAATGCCAGCACCTGCGCCATTAATTGTTGACCCAGCTTTTCACCGCGTAGCGCTTCACTGACGATCACCCGTCCAATCACGACAGGTTCCAGATCTTCGGCACTTTTCAGAATCCTCGCATACGCCACCAGTTCCCCCCTCATGCCAGCCAAGGATATGGCGGTTTTCACCCACCAGGTCGTCGCCGTCCACGTCAAGATAAGGGCAGTTCTGTTCCACGACAAACACCGCGCAGCGCAGTTTTAACAGCGCATAAAGCTGAGGGACGGTCAATTCCGAATGATGCAGATCTTGCCAGGTAATCATCGTGCGCTCCTTTCTCCATAAACGTTTTATACTAGCCAGAATATTTTGCAAAAGTGTAATGAAATAATGGAATTTCTCTTTTTTAGGCACCTCAGCAGGCGTTCCCACACGTGCACGTAACGTGACGGCCATTTTGCTACATCATCAGCATCCAACGCAGCCGGCGCTGTGGCTGTTTGACTGCGGCGAAGGCACCCAGCATCAGATGTTGAGTACGCCGCATCATCCCGGCAAAATTGAGCGCATTTTCATTAGCCATTTGCATGGCGATCATCTGTTCGGTTTACCGGGTTTACTGTGCAGCCGTTCGATGGCGGGTAATGCTCATCCGCTGACGCTATACGGTCCAAAAGGGCTACGCGAATTTACGCAAACCGCCCTGCGACTGAGCGGTTCCTGGACCGATTATCCGCTGGAGATTATTGAAATCTCAGCCGGAGAAATACTCGATGACGGGCTGCGTAAAGTGACCGCATACCCGCTTGAGCACCCGCTGGAATGCTATGGTTTTCGGGTTGAGGAGCATGACAAACCCGGTGCACTGGATGCGAAAGCGCTCAAAACTGCTGGCGTGAAACCTGGCCCCTGGTTCCAGGCGCTGAAAGCCGGTCAAACGGTCACGCTCGAAGACGGCAGCGTGATACGCGGCGCTGATTTTCTTGCTCCGGCGACGCCTGGCAAAAAGGTGGCGATTTTCGGTGATACCGCCCCCTGCGCGTCAGCACTCGAACTGGCAAAAGGCGTTGACGTCATGGTGCATGAAACCACGCTGGATGCTTCAATGGAGGAGAAAGCCAACAGCCGGGGACACAGTTCAACCCGCCAGGCGGCGCTGCTGGCGCGAGAGGCTGGCGTCGGTAAACTCATTATGACGCATGTCAGCTCACGCTATGATGAAACCGGCTGTCAGCGGCTTTTGGCGGAGTGCCGCGCCATTTTTCCCGCCACCGAACTGGCCGACGATTTCGCCATTTTCACGGTTTAGCGCTCCACTTTTTGCCCTCAGTGCCGATAACAGTAAAAACGCAGTATTCACACTGAGGACAGAATGGATAATTTCCAGAAAGATATCGATGACAGGGCGAATCTGACCCTGTCCAACCGCTTTGAACTGCTGCTGTTTCGTCTTGGGACCTCCCTGAACGAACAGAAGTCTGAGCTGTTTGGCATTAACGTGTTCAAGCTGCGTGAAATTGTACCGATGCCGACGTTCACCCGACCTGCCGGGATGAAGGCGCCGCTGCTCGGCATGGTCAATATTCGCGATCAGGTGATTCCGGTCATTGATCTCCCCGCCGTCGCCGGCTGCAAGCCGGAGAACGGACTGAATATTTTGCTGATCACCGAGTACGCCCGCAGCGTGCAGGCTTTCGCCGTTGAGTCGGTTGAAAACATCATGCGTCTGGACTGGAAGCAGGTGCATACCGCTGAGAAAGCGGTGAATGGTCGTTACATCACCAGCATCGCCTGTCTGGATGAAGACAAAGAGACTAACAATCTGGCGCTGGTGCTCGACGTAGAACAGATCCTGTATGACATCGTGCCGTCGAATCACGACCTGCGCGCAACGGAACTTAAAACCAATAAGTTCAACATCACCCCCGGCGCCGTGGCTATTGTTGCAGAAGACTCTCGCGTAGCCCGTGCGATGCTGGAGAAAGGGTTGACAGCCATGGACATACCCCATCAAATGCACGTCACTGGTAAAGATGCATGGGACAAAATTCAGCAACTGGCACAGGAAGCGGAAGCAGAAGGCAAAGCGATTAGCGAGAAGATCGCGCTGGTGTTAACCGACCTCGAAATGCCGGAGATGGATGGCTTTACCCTGACCCGAAAAATCAAAACCGACGAGCGGCTGAAGAAAATTCCGGTGGTGATCCACTCATCTCTTTCCGGCAGCGCCAACGAAGATCACGTCCGCAAAGTGAAAGCCGATGGCTACGTGGCGAAATTTGAAGTGAATGAACTGTCATCAGTTATTCAGGAAGTGATGGACCGCGCGGCGCAAAACATCAGCGGCCCGCTGGTCAGCCGTCAGTTGATTGCCTGAAAATTCTTCATCCATAAAAAAAACCCGCCGAAGCGGGTTTTCGTTTTTGCTTGTCGCTTACATCAGCGGGGCAGCTAACTGCACAATACTGATCAGCGGCTGCGGGTAGATACCCAGCACCAGCACCAGCAGCGCGGAGATCAGTACCACAATACCGCCTGCACTGTACTGCCAGTTAGACGGCGCATCGCGGTTTAGCTGCTGCGGCGCGCTCAGGTACAGGCTCACGGCCACGCGCAGGTAGTAGTACAAACCAATCGCAGAACCGACAACCACCGCGGCAACCAGCCACCACAGATGCGCCTGGACACCAACTGCCAGCACGTAGAATTTACCGATAAAGCCCAGCGTCATCGGGATACCCGCCAGAGACAGCATCATCACCGTCATCACCGCCGCGAGGATCGGACGATGCCAGAACAGCCCACGGTAGGAGAACAGAGAATCAGCATCCGGACCACGGTACGGGCTGGACATCAGGCTGACCACACCGAACGCGCCGAGGCTGCTGAACAGATAACCGGCAAGGTAAACGCCGACCGCTTCCATCGACATCTCGCCGCTCTGCAGAGCGATCAGCGCCACCAACAGATAGCCGAGGTGAGAGATAGACGAGTAACCCAGCAGACGCTTGATGTTGGTCTGGCTCAGCGCCATCAGGTTACCGAAGATGATCGAAGCAAAGGCAATCACGCCCAGCACCACGCGAACCGCTTCGCTGTCGCCAACCGGCGCATACAGGAACAGACGCATTACCACGCCGAAGATAGCGATTTTGCTCGCTGTCGCCAGGAAAGTAGAAACCGGAGCCGGTGCGCCCTGGTAAACGTCTGGCGTCCACAGGTGGAACGGCACCAGAGAGAGTTTAAAGCCCAGACCAACAATCATCATCCCGAAGCCCGCCAGCAACAGCGGTTCGTTCAGCATACCGTCGCCAAGGCTCTTACCGAGCGCGACAAACGACAGGTTGCCAGACTGCGCATACACCAGCGCCATACCGAACAGCAGGAAAGAAGACGCGGCGGCAGACAGAATGGTGTACTTGATACTGGCTTCCAGCGAACGTTTCTGACGGAACGCGTAGCCCACCAGACCAAACAGCGGCAGGGAGATCAGTTCGATACCCAGGAACAGCGCCGCCAGATGGTTGGCGTTCGCCAGCAGAATGCCACCCAACGCGGCAATCAGCACCAACAGGTAGAACTCTTCGCGGTTATCGTCATAACCTTCCAGCCACGGATAGGCAAAGGTGCAGGTCGCCAGACTCGCCAGCAGAACCAGCCCGGTGTAAAGCATCGCGAAACCGTCAACCCGCATCAGCGGGGTGACGTCCATCGCGCCAGCCTGGCCTACAAACCAGAGCGAAACCAGCGCGGCGTTAAGCCCAATGACCGACAGCGTGGCATTGAGGAAGTGATTGCGTCGCCACGCAATGGAGAGCATCACAACCACCACCGTCAAGCCGACGATCAGCAGCGGTAGCAGCGCAATCAGGTGTTGTGGAGTTATTGTCATGGCGATTTACGGCCTTGTAGTAGTAACGGAATTAACAAACCACTGCTGGATGTTGCTCATCGCAGAATGCGAGGTATCCAGAATCGGCTGCGGATAGAAGCCAAGCAGTACCAGAAGCACGACCAGCAACAGGATGATAAACAGCTCGCGCAGCGACATCCCTGGCAGTTCTTGCTGTGCAATCTGGCTCTTCGCCTTACCGAAGTAAGCGCGATGCAGCATCGCCAGCGAGTAAACAGAAGCAAACACCAGACCAAAGGTCGAAATCACGGTGATGACCGGAACCACCTGGTAGCTGCCGAACAGGATCATAAATTCGCCAACGAAGTTACCGGTGCCCGGCATACCGAGCGTCGCCACGGCGAAGAACATCGACAGCGCCGGCAACCATTTCATTTTGCCCCACAGGCCGCCCATCATACGCATATCACGGGTGTGCAGACGTTCGTACAGTTGACCACACAGAATGAACAGACCCGCAGCGGACAGGCCGTGCGCAATCATCTGAATCACCGCGCCCTGGTACGCCAGCTGGCTACCGGTGTAGATGGCAATCAGCACGAAGCCCATGTGGGAAACGGAGGTGTAAGCAATCAGACGTTTGATGTCGTACTGCGTGAACGCCATCCACGCACCGTAGAAGATACCGATGACGCCAAGCCACATCGCGATAGGCGCGAACTCCGCCGACGCATTCGGGAACAGCGGCAGGGAGAAGCGCAGCAGACCATAGGCCGCGGTTTTCAGCAAAATACCGGCGAGGTCAACGGAACCTGCGGTCGGTGCCTGGGAGTGTGCGTCCGGCAGCCAGCCATGCAGCGGAACCACCGGCATTTTCACCGCAAACGCGATGAAGAAGCCCAGCATCAGCAGATATTCAACACCGTGCGACATCGGGGTTTTCAGCAGGTCTTCATAGTTGAAGGTCCACACGCCGGTCGCATTGTGGTGAACGAACACCAGCGCCAGAATGGCAATCAGCATTACCAGCCCGCTCGCCTGGGTGTAAATGAAGAACTTGGTTGCCGCCGTGATACGCGTTTTACCGTCGGACGCCTTGTGGCCCCACAGCGCGATCAGGAAGTACATCGGCACCAGCATCATTTCCCAGAAGAAGAAGAACAGGAACATGTCGATGGCAAGGAATACACCGATCACGCCGCCCAGGATCCACATCAGGTTCAGGTGGAAGAAGCCCTGGTATTTTTCGATTTCTCGCCAGGAGCACAGTACCGCCAGAACGCCGAGCAGACCGGTCAGCACCACCATCAGCAGCGATAAACCGTCGATTGCCAGATGAATCGAGATGCCAAAGCGCGGGATCCACGGCAGAACAAATTCAGACTGCCACTGCGGAATGCCAGCAGACTGCGTCAGCGAATAACCGCCCTGTAGCCACAGTTGCAGGCCAAGCGCGAGCGTCAGTCCCATGGTGATCAGCGCGATCCAGCGCGGCACCTTCACGCCAAAGCGTTCGGTCTGCCAGCACAGGAAGCCACCGATAAAGGGGATTAGTATCAACCAGGGTAATAACATAGCTAAGTATGTCCCTTATATTTACTCCTGCTCAGGCTATCTCACTCGTCAGCCCAAATCCCGGCAGTGCTCGCAATCCTCACGTACTTCCGTACGCTCCGGTTGCTCTGCGCTGGCGGTCTCCGGTCTGACTTCGCCGATGACGCCTGTACATCAGGAACAGATTTTCAACGAATTCTAAAAATTATTTTTGGGTTTGTTGTATCGGGTGGCACTAACGCTTACCCGACCTACAGCCTCGTAGGCCCGGTAAGCGCAGTGCCACCGGGCACAATCCCGACCCGTAAACTCAACGCAGTACCATCAGCAGTGCCAGCACGACAACCGCACCAATGCTCATTGACGCGACATACCAGCGCAGATAACCGTTCTCGCTGAACAGCAGGCCTTTACCTGCGAAGCGGGAAAGGATTGCCGGTACGTTCATCAGCGCATTGAGCGGATCGCGTTTAAGCAGCCAGGCGACGCCGAGGAACGGCTTAACGAACACTTTGTCGTACAGCCAGTCGAAGCCCCAGGCGTTATACCACCAGGTCCCCAGCAGGCGGCCCGGCGCACTGTTGGCAATCGAGGTCACCAGAGTACGTTTACCCAGCCACAACCATGCGGCAACCAGGATGCCCGCAATCGCCACGACGCCAGAGGTAATTTCCAGGGTCATCACGCGGCCATGTGCAAGTTCAGTTGTCTGTGGCAGTACACCCTGCAGCGGCGGCACAATCAGCGCCCCGACAAAAGTGGACAGGATCATCAGGACAATCAGCGGCAGGTGGTGAGTAATCCCCTTCCCTGCATGCGCGTGAATTTGTTCTTTACCGTGGAACACGATGAAAATCATACGGAAGGTGTACAAGGAGGTCATAAACGCACCGACCAGACCTGCCACCATCAGATTGATATGACCATTCGCCATCGCGCCGGCCAGAATCTCATCCTTACTGAAGAAGCCAGCGGTAATCAGCGGCAGTGCCGACAGCGCCGCGCCACCGACCAGGAAGCAAAGATAAACCAGCGGAATGGATTTACGCAGACCACCCATCTTGAAGATGTTCTGTTCGTGATGGCAGGCCAGAATGACGGAGCCGGACGCCAGGAACAGCAACGCTTTAAAGAAGGCGTGCGTCATCAGGTGGAAAATCGCCGCATCCCACGCCTGAACGCCCAGCGCCAGGAACATGTAGCCAATCTGGCTCATGGTGGAATAAGCGAGTACGCGTTTGATGTCAGTCTGTACCAGTGCCGCAAAACCAGCCATCACCAGCGTCACCGCACCGACGATACCGACCAGATGCAGAATTTCCGGCGTCATCAGGAACAGGCCATGCGTACGGGCAATCAGGTAAACGCCTGCGGTCACCATTGTCGCGGCGTGGATGAGCGCGGAGACAGGCGTCGGGCCCGCCATCGCGTCGGCCAGCCAGGTTTGCAACGGCAACTGAGCCGATTTACCGACCGCGCCACCGAGCAGCATCAGCGTCGCCCAGGTCAGCATGTTATTACCGGCTTCAAAATGCGCCGGTGCCAGTTCAACCATTTCGCGGAAGTTCAGCGTGCCCAGCTCGTTGTACAGAATGAACAGAGCGAACGCGAGGAACACGTCACCCACACGGGTTACGACGAACGCTTTCATTGCCGCTGCGCCATTCTTCGGATCGGTGTAGTAGAAACCGATCAGCAGATAAGAGCACAGGCCCACGCCTTCCCAGCCCAGGTACATCAACAGCAGGTTATCGGACAGCACCAGAACCACCATGCTGGCGATAAACAGGTTGGTATACGCGAAGAAGCGGGAGTATCCCTCTTCACCACGCATGTACCAGGAGGCGAACATGTGGATCAGGAAGCCGACACCGGTTACCACGGAAAGCATGGTCAGCGACAGGCCGTCCAGCACCAGATTGAAACCGATGTTGAAGTCACCGACGGACATCCACGTCCACAGCGGCTGGCTGAACGCCTGCTTACCGTTAGCGAAGAAATCCACGCCGACAAACGCCGTGACCAACGCCGCCAGACCGATAGAACCCACGCCTACGGTTGCGGAGAGATTTTCTGACCAGCGGCCGCGAGAGAACGCCAGCAGGACAAAGCCAATCAATGGCAGAATGATAGTTAAGGCAAGCATGTTCATCCACGCATCTCACTTACTGAATCGATGTTCAGGTTCTGGCGACGGCGATGAAGTTGCAGCAACAGCGCAAGGCCGATGCTCGCTTCTGCAGCCGCAAGGCTGATGGCGAGAATATACATCACCTGACCATCGGTCTGGCCCCAGTAGCTACCGGCGACGACAAAGGCCAGCGCGGAAGCGTTAATCATGATTTCCAGCCCAATCAGCATAAACAGCAGATTGCGGCGGATAACCAGACCGGTTAAACCCAGAACGAATAAAATCGCAGCGAGGATCAGTCCATGTTGTAAGGGGATCATGCGTGCTCCTCCGTTTTTCTTTTCGCGCTGTCGTCTTTACGGTTGCTCAGCACTTCACCCGAACGCTCTTCACGTCCAACGTGGAAGGCGACGACCAGACCGGCCAGCAGCAGCATCGAAGCCAGTTCAACCGCCAGGACATAAGGCCCGAACAGCGTAATACCGACCGCTTTCGCGCTAATTGGCGTACCGTCGATACCCTGATCGTTGACGCCCAGAATGGCGTAGATGATCACCGCCAGCATGATGGCCGACAGAATCGCCGGGCCAATCCACACCTGAGGTTTCAGCCACTGGCGTTCCTGTTCGATTTCCGAACCGCCAAGGTTGAGCATCATGACCACGAACACGAACAGCACCATAATGGCGCCCGCGTAAACGATGATTTCCAGAGCACCTGCAAAGTAAGCGCCCAGCGAGAAGAACACCCCGGAAATCGCCAACAGCGAAATAATCAGGTACAGCAGCGCGTGCACCGGATTGGTATGGGTGATCACCCGCAAGGTTGCGAGAATGGCGACCAGGCCACAGATATAAAAAGCGAACTCCATTGCCCCTCTCCTTACGGTAACAGGCTCTTGACGTCGATAGGCTTGGCTTCGTTCTCTGCTTCGCCCTTATCTTTGCCGTCGATTGCCATACCTGCCATCCGGTAGAAGTTATATTCCGGGTATTTGCCCGGACCGGAGATCAGCAGATCCTCTTTCTCGTAAACCAGATCCTGGCGCTTATACTCACCCAGTTCGAAATCTGGCGTAAGCTGAATCGCGGTTGTTGGACAGGCTTCTTCGCACAGACCGCAGAAAATGCAGCGTGAGAAGTTAATGCGGAAAAACTCCGGATACCAGCGACCGTCTTTGGTCTCTGCTTTTTGCAGAGAGATACAGCCTACCGGACACGCTACGGCACACAGGTTACAGGCAACGCAGCGCTCCTCGCCGTCCGGGTCGCGCGTCAGAACAATGCGACCACGAAAACGGGGCGGGAGATAGACCGGCTCTTCCGGGTACATCTGCGTTTCGCGTTTGGCGAACGCATGCAGGCCGATCATCCAGATACTGCGTACCTGGGTGCCGAAGCCTACTAACAATTCTTTTAAGGTCATGGTCTTTGTGTCCCTTATTGCGCCTGCCAGAGAATGACAGCCGCCGTTACCAGCAAGTTGATGAGCGTCAGCGGCAGGCAGATCTTCCAGCCGAAGGACATTACCTGGTCATAACGAGGACGCGGTAACGACGCACGAATCAAAATGAACATCATCATGAAGAACGCGGTTTTAATCGCGAACCAGATGAATGGCGGTAAGAACGGGCCCTGCCAGCCACCGAAGAACAGGGTAACCATCAGCGCAGAAATGGTGACGATACCGATGTACTCACCCACAAAGAACAGACCGAATTTCATCCCGGAGTATTCAATGTGGTAACCATCGGCCAGTTCCTGCTCGGCTTCCGGCTGGTCAAACGGATGACGGTGACACACCGCCACGCCCGCGATAGCGAAGGTGACAAAACCAAAGAACTGCGGAATAACGTTCCAGATATCAGCCTGGTTGTTGACGATGTCGGTCATATTGAATGAACCAGCCTGCGCCACCACGCCCATCAGGGAAAGCCCGAGGAACACTTCGTAGCTGAGCGTCTGCGCAGACGCACGCATTGCCCCCCAGCAGCGAGTATTTGTTGTTGCTCGACCAACCGGCGAACAGCACCGCATACACCGCCAGACCCGCCATCATCAGGAAGAACAAAATCCCGATGTTCAGATCCGCAACCACCCAACCCGGACTCACCGGCACGATGGCAAACGCCAGCAGCAGTGAGGTAAAGGCGATCATCGGCGCAAGAGTAAAGATGACGCGGTCCGAGAATTTCGGGATCCAGTCTTCTTTAAAGAACATCTTGATCATGTCCGCGACCAGCTGGAGCGAACCGCCCCAGCCCACACGGTTCGGTCCGTAACGGTTCTGGAACAGACCCAGCAGACGACGTTCGCCAAAGCTCATGAATGCCCCGCAGGTGACCACCACCAGCAGAATCACCACCGCTTTGAGGATGGTCAGCAGGATTTCAATCAGATCCGGTGTAATCCAACTCATTGTTGTGCCTCCTGCAGATCCTCAAGACGCGCACCCGCCAGAACAGGGGCAATGCCCGGCATGCCCATCGGCAAGCCAACCTGCCCTGCCGTCAGCCCTTCGGCGATTTCAACCGGCAGCGTGACCGTATTGCCATCGTAGCTAAAGGAGACGCGGGTACCGGCATTCACACCCAACTTCGCAGCATCTGCCGGGTTGAGTTTGATGTACGGTTGCGGCATGCGGCTCTGGAAGACCGGTGCACGCTGGGACAATTCGTCGCTACCAAACAGATGGTAGTACGGCGCGATACGCCACTGACCGTCCTGAGCCTGGAAGCTTTCAGGAACCGTCGTGAAGTAATCCAGACCGCCCTCTGAGGCTTCAATCAGACGCACGCCCGGATCGCCATGGCGCAGTTTCCCGCCCACTTCATCCTGGAACTTGTTCCACGCCTGTGGAGAGTTCCAGCCTGGCGCCCAGGCAAATGGAATCTGTGAACGCGGCGCAGACGGCTGGTTGTTCCCTTCCATTGAGAAGGCAAACATTGTGTCTTTATCCTGCGGCTGACGCGGTTCGTGAACGCTGATGTTCGCGCGCATCGCCGTACGACCGCTGTAACGGTGCGGCTCACGCGCCAGTTTCTGTCCACGAATGCGGAAGGTGGCATCCGGCGCAGCATTTTTAATACCAGCCAGTTCAGGCATCGCGGCTGCAACAGCGTCGATAACGTGGTCAAGCTGCGTCCAGTCCACTTCGCGGTTCTGTACGGTGCTGTGCAGCGAATGCAGCCAGCGCCAGCTTTCCAGCATAATGGTGTTGCTGTCGTAGTACGCCGGATCGTAAACCTGGAAGAAACGCTGAGCGCGGCCTTCGTTGTTGATGACCGTACCGTCGCTTTCGGCAAAGCTGGCGGCGGAAAGCACCAGATGGGCGTTTTCCATGATCGCCGTACGCTGATGGTCAACCACCATTACCAGCGGCGCTTTTGCCAGTGCAGCGTTGACGCGCACCGCAGAAGCATGACGATGCAGATCGTTTTCCAGCACGACCACCGCATCAGCGCGGCCAGTTTCCAGCTCGGTCAGCGCATCGTCGAGCGAACCACCGCCCATAATGCCCAGACCCATACTGTTCACCGAACGGGTAATCATCGTGATGCCTACGTCAGCACCACGACCTTTCAGCGCTTTCGCCACGTTGGCAGCCGCCTGAATCACTTCCGCGCTGCCGGCGTTGGTGCCGGAAATAATCAGCGGTTTTTTCGCCCCGGCCAGCGCCTGAACGATCACGTCGATTTTGTTTTGCAGATCGCTGCTGATGCCGTCAACGGCTGGCGCATTGTTGTCCAGCGCATGGGCAATCGCGAAACCTAAACGCGCCTGATCTTCAACCGGCGCACGGTAGGTCCAGGCCGCGATATCGTCCAGACGGGTGTTATCCACGTTGGTCACGAAAAGCGGATGCTTCGCGCGCTGACCAATGTTGAGGATCGCCGCAATTTGCCAGTCGGCCACTTTCTGTGCCGCGGCCATTTCGCGTGCTTTCCCTTTCACCGCCTGGCGCACGGCCAGGGCAACGCGAGCCCCGGTCTGCGTGATGTCTTCGCCCAGCACCAGCACCGCATCGTAAGATTCGATATCGCGCAGCGCAGGGGTATGCACCCCGCCTTCACGCAGCACTTTCAGTGCCAGTTGCAGACGTTCCTGCTCGGACTGAGCAATCCCGGTATAGAAGTTTTCCGCCCCGACCAGTTCACGCAACGCGAAGTTGCTCTCAACGCTGGCGCGCGGAGAACCAATACCAATCACTTTCTTCGACTGACGCAGAATATCCGCCGCACCCTGCATTGCCTGTTCGGCGTTAAGAGTGATCAGGTCATCGCCACGGCGCTGTACTGGCTGACGCGGACGATCTTTCAGGTTCACATAACCATAGCCAAAACGACCGCGGTCGCAGAGGAAGTAGTGGTTAACGGTCCCGTTATAGCGGTTTTCGATACGACGCAGTTCGCCGTAACGCTCTCCCGGGCTGATGTTACAGCCGATGGAACACTGCTGGCAGATGCTCGGTGCAAACTGCATGTCCCATTTACGGTTATAGCGTTCGGAATGCGTTTTATCGGTGAATACGCCGGTCGGGCAGATTTCCACCAGGTTACCGGAAAATTCGCTTTCAAGCGTACCGTCTTCCGGACGACCAAAGTAGACGTTATCGTGCGCGCCATACACGCCGAGATCCTGACCGTCTGCATAATCTTTGTAGTAACGCACGCAACGGTAGCAGGCGATGCAGCGGTTCATTTCGTGAGAGATGAACGGCCCCAGATCCTGATTGCGGTGGGTACGCTTGGTGAAACGGTAACGACGGAAGCTGTGCCCGGTCATCACGGTCATATCCTGAAGATGGCAGTTACCGCCCTCTTCACAAACCGGACAATCGTGCGGGTGGTTGGTCATCAACCACTCCACCACGCTTTCACGGAACTGTTTCGCTTCTTCGTCGTCAATGGAAATAAAGGTGCCTTCGGTGGCCGGTGTCATACAAGACATCACCAGGCGACCACGCGTATCTTCCGCGTTTTGGTATTGCTTCACCGCACACTGGCGGCAAGCACCAACGCTTCCCAGCGCCGGATGCCAGCAAAAGTACGGAATATCAAGGCCAAGGGACAGACAAGCTTCTAACAGGTTGTCCGCTCCGTTAACCTCATATTCTTTGCCGTCTACATGAATCGTAGCCATAGTCAGCATGCTTCCAGTTGTCTTAGTCAGAGACTAAGCGTTAATCGAATGACTTATCGCGATGCAGGGGTAAACCCGCAATTACCAGCGCTCTTTCAGCAGGTTCGGCTGAATCCCACCAATCGAGTGGGTATTGCTGAACGACTGCTTGATGCCAGCTTCGAATTCTTCGCGGAAATATTTAATGGCGCTCTGTAACGGCTCAACCGCACCCGGTGCGTGTGCACAGAAGGTTTTACCCGGTCCGAGGAAACGACACAGTTGCTCAAGTGTCTCGATATCCCCAGGCTGGCCTTCGCCGCGCTCCAGCGCACGCAGAATTTTTACGCTCCACGGCAGACCGTCACGGCACGGCGTACACCATCCGCACGATTCACGGGCAAAGAACTCTTCGAGGTTACGCACCAGCGGCACCATGCCTATCTCGTGGTCAACCGCCATCGCCAGCGCGGTACCCAGACGGCTTCCGGCTTTACCAATGCTCTCAAATTCCATCGGTAAATCGAGGTGCGCTTCGGTCAGGAAGTCGGTTCCCGCACCGCCCGGCTGCCAGGCTTTAAACTTCAGCCCGTCGCGCATGCCGCCCGCGTAATCTTCGAGGATCTCGCGCGCGGTGGTACCAAACGGCAGTTCCCACAGTCCCGGATTCTTCACGCGACCGGAGAAGCCCATCAGCTTGGTGCCAGCATCTTTGCTTTTCGAAATATTCTGGTACCACTCCACGCCGTTAGCGAGGATAGCCGGAACGTTACACAGCGTTTCCACGTTGTTGACGCAGGTCGGTTTACCCCAGGCGCCGGAGGTCGCCGGGAACGGCGGCTTCGAACGCGGGTTAGCACGACGGCCTTCGAGGGAGTTGATCAGCGCAGTTTCTTCGCCGCAGATATAACGCCCTGCTCCGGTATGGACAAACAGTTCGAAATCAAAACCGGTGCCCATGATGTTTTTACCGAGCAGACCGGCTTCGGTCGCTTCCGCAATCGCACGACGCAGATGCACAGCGGCTTCAATGTATTCACCGCGCAGGAAGATGTAGCCGCGGTACGCTTTCAGCGCGAACGCGGAGATCAACATGCCTTCCACCAGCAGGTGCGGCAACTGTTCCATCAACAAACGGTCTTTATAGGTGCCTGGCTCCATTTCATCGGCGTTACACAGCAGGTAACGGATATTCATGGATTCATCTTTCGGCATCAGGCTCCACTTCAGACCGGTAGAAAAGCCTGCGCCGCCGCGCCCTTTCAGACCCGCGTCTTTCACCTGGTTGACGATCTCGTCCGGGGACAGACCAGTCAGCGCCTTACGCGCGCCTTCGTAGCCGTTCTTGCTACGGTATTCGTCCAGCCACACGGGCTGTTTGTCATCACGCAGACGCCAGGTCAGCGGATGCGTTTCGGGAGTACGGATAATGTCTTTCATTTATACCGCTCCAGCAGTTCAGGAATGCCTTCCGGGGTCAGGTGAGCGTGAGTATCGTCATCGATCATCATGTTCGGCCCTTTATCGCAGTTCCCAAGGCAACAGGTCGGCAGCAGCGTAAAGCGACCGTCGAAGGTCGTCTGCCCCGGCTTGATGTTGAGCTTTTTCTCCAGCGCAGCCTGAACCCCCTGGTAACCGTTGATATGACACACCACGCTGTCGCAATAGCGGATCACGTGGCGGCCTACCGGCTGGCGGAAGATCTGGCTGTAAAACGTCGCAACACCTTCGACATCGCTTGCCGGGATCCCCAGCACATCCGCAATCGCATGGATCGCACCGTCCGGCACCCAGCCACGCTGCTTCTGAACGATTTTCAGCGCTTCAATGGACGCCGCACGCGGGTCTTCGTAGTGGTGCTTCTCGTGCTCAATGGCTTCACGCTCTGCCGCACTCAGCTCAAAAGCCTCGGTTTGTGGTTGTTGATTCTCGTGCATAATTAGCGGTCCACATCTGACATAACAAAATCGATACTACCCAGATGGACGATCAGGTCGGACACCAGGCTGCCACGTACTGCCACCGGGATCTGCTGCAGATGCGCATAGCTCGGGGTACGAATACGGGTACGATAACTCATGGTGCTGCCATCGCTGGTCAGGTAGTAACTGTTGATACCCTTCGTCGCCTCAATCATCTGGAAGGATTCGTTGGCCGGCATTACCGGGCCCCACGACACTTGCAGGAAGTGAGTAATCAGGGTTTCGATATGTTGCAGCGTACGCTCTTTCGGCGGCGGCGTCGTCAGCGGGTGATCCGCTTTGAACGGGCCTTCCGGCATGTTGTTGAGGCACTGCTCAAGGATGCGCAAACTCTGGCGCAGCTCTTCGACTTTCAGCATCACGCGGGTGTAGCAGTCGGAAACCCCGCCGCCCACCGGCACTTCAAAGTCAAAGTTCTCATAGCCAGAGTAAGGGCGTGCTTTACGCACGTCGAAATCAATACCGGTCGCACGCAGCGCCGCGCCAGTGCAGCCCCAGTCCAGCGCTTCTTTCTTGCCGTACGCGGCCACGCCCTGCGAACGCCCTTTCAGAATGGTGTTTTGCAGTGCAGCTTTCTCGTAAGAAGCCAGACGCTTCGGCATCCAGTCAAGGAACTCACGCAGCAGTTTGTCCCAACCGCGCGGCAGATCGTGCGCCACGCCGCCGATACGGAACCATGCCGGGTGCATACGGTAGCCGGTGACCGCTTCCACGATGTCGTAGATTTTCTGGCGGTCGGTAAAGGCAAAGAAGACCGGCGTCATGGCACCGACGTCCTGAATAAAGGTCGAGATATACAGCAGGTGGCTGTTAATGCGGAACAGTTCGGAGAGCATGACGCGGATAACGTTAACGCGATCCGGCACGGTAATGCCCGCCAGTTTTTCCACCGCCAGCACGTACGGCATCTCGTTCACGCAGCCGCCGAGGTATTCGATACGGTCGGTGTACGGAATATAACTGTGCCAGGACTGACGTTCGCCCATCTTTTCAGCGCCACGGTGGTGGTAGCCGATGTCAGGCACGCAGTCGACAATCTCTTCGCCATCGAGCTGAAGAACAATACGGAATGCACCGTGCGAAGACGGGTGGTTCGGGCCGAGGTTGAGGAACATGAAGTCCTCGTTTTCGGTACCGCGCGACATCCCCCCACTCTTCCGGTTTGAAGGTCAGCGCTTCCATCTCCAGATCCTGCTTCGCTTTGGTCAGCTCAAACGGATCGAATTCGGTGGCGCGTGCCGGGTAGTCTTTACGCAGCGGATGCCCTTTCCAGGTTGGCGGCATCAACAGACGTGTCAGGTGCGGGTGTCCGTCAAATTCAATACCAAACATGTCCCAGGTTTCACGTTCATACCAGTTGGCATTCGGGAACACTTTGGTGAAAGTCGGCACGTGAAGATCGTTTTCAGACAAGGCCACCTTGAGCATGATATCGCGATTGCGTTCAATGGAAATCAGGTGGTAGAAAACGGAAAAATCCGCGGCGGGTAACCCTTCGCGGTGAGTACGCAGACGTTCGTCCATGCCGTGTAAGTCAAACAGCATGACGTAAGGTTTCGGCAATCTCTTTAAGAAATCGCCCACTTCCAGTAATTGTTCACGTTTGACCCAAACAACGGGTACCCCGGTGCGAGTCGCCTGAACGGTAAAGGCATCCGGCCCAAAACGGTTGCGCAGTTCGCCGATGACCGGGTCATCAAGGTGATCCCGGGTTTGCCATGCGGCTTCTTGCGCGGTTAAGTCGGTCATATTGTTCACCATTGCAAATGGTCCGTGGTGACTGTCGACAGAGCTTCGCTGAATTATGTAGTGATGGGCGAAGAAAATGCTGCTGCCGACAGGCGCAAATTAAATCTCGTCTGGTGTACGCAGATTCGTTACTGCAATGCGTTCGCCGCGTTTACGCTCGCGCTCTGACTGCATGTTGGCGCGATAAACGCCCTGATCGCCAACCACCCAGGAGAGCGGACGGCGTTCTTTACCAATGGAATCCTGCAACAGCATTAACGCCTGCATGTATGCTTCCGGACGCGGCGGGCAACCCGGGATGTAAACATCCACAGGGATAAATTTATCAACGCCCTGCACGACCGAATAAATATCGTACATACCGCCCGAGTTGGCACAAGCGCCCATGGAAATGACCCATTTCGGCTCAAGCATCTGATCATAGAGACGCTGAATGACCGGCGCCATTTTGGTAAAGCAGGTCCCCGCTACCACCATCAGGTCGGCCTGACGCGGTGAAGCACGCAGGACTTCCGCGCCAAAACGCGCCACGTCATGCACGGCGGTGAACGAGGTCACCATCTCAACGTAGCAGCAGGAAAGGCCGAAGTTATAAGGCCAGATTGAGTTTTTGCGACCCCAGTTAACCATGTCATGCAGTTTGCCCATGAACACGTTCTTGTTAACTTCCTGTTCCAGGGGGTCAGTTACGATCTCCTGTTTTTGCAGGGGGGTAACGGTCGTTCTCACCGTTAGGATCTATGCGGGTGAGCGTATAATCCATCTTAATGCCTCGCGGTTAGCGTTGACGATTAGCGATACTGTTCGTTTCCGGGTTCATACGCTCGCGGCGTGAACGCGCGGGCGTCCAGTCCAGCGCGCCAATACGCACCAGATAAACCAGACCTGCCAGTAACACAAAAATAAAAATTGCAGCTTCCACAAAGCCTACCCAACCGCTTTCGCGGATAGAGGTCGACCATGCGAACAGATACAGCGCTTCAACGTCGAAGATAACGAAGAACATGGCTACCAGATAAAACTTGGCAGACAGGCGTAAGCGGGCGGTGCCGACCGAGTCGATACCTGATTCAAACGGGGTGTTTTTTGACCTCGCGCGTGCGCGACCGCCTAAAAACCAACCGCCGATAAGCATCAGGCAGCACAGGCCAATGGCAACAATAAGAAAGATAGCGAATGCCCAGTGATGAGCGATGACTTCAGTGGATGTTGACATACTCATTGCTTACTCATCAAAAGTAGCGCCAAATTCTCTGCTCTTTTCGGCAGATGAACGCCACATCGATTCATGGGGAGGAATAAAAAAAACCTTACAACCGCTGCAAAAAACGTTTTAGACAGCCAATTGATGGGGTTTTTTTACTCCTTTCTATAACCTTTTGTCAACTTTAACAAAAGTTTCCTCACATTAATTTACATGATAACAACACCCTTAACATTTAATGCGCTTTAGCACTGTGTCGATCGATTCACAGCCTAAAAGAGAGTGTTGTTGAATCGTGTCCGTTGTGAAGTAAGTAGAAAAAAACGCGCCTATTTTGACAGGAATTGATCCAAAAGCCTTCCCCCTAAAAGGGAGTATTTTCTTGATCTGTGACACGCTTTTGTTAATTCACCCTAAAAAACGGCAACAATTTTGCTTGTTTTTTAACATGGTTTCACCGAAGCGCGAATTTTGCTTCTTTTTTTACGCGATTTCCAGGCGTGTCGTCTACTCGCTGATTTATGAGGATTTTTACTCTTCCTCACCTGTCTGTTAAGGATATTAGTACAAAAAAAAGAGCCACTGGATATTTTTCAATCACCAGCGGCTCTTTTTTTACACATGCATTTTTTAACGGCTTTCCTGTGACCCGCTACTCATAGTCTCCTTCGACCAGCACGGAATCATCTCCCCCTTCAGGGGTAATCGGACTGTACTGCCACGGATTCTGCCAGGTATTCATTGCCTGATAAATGACCTGCGCCAGATCGTTTTTCGACGCCGGGTCACGGCAGAGCAGGTATTCGGTATCCGGCAACGGCGGTAATCCATCAACCGTCCCCAGCACGCGCAGGTCCGGGCTCATCATTTCTACCGGGCGCGCCGTTACGCCAAGCCCCGCCTTAACGGCCGCACGCACTGCCGGCAGCGTTGAGGCGACATAGGCCAGACGCCAGGGTATGTTCGCGGCATTTAACGTAGCAAGAACCACATCGCGGAACGGGCTGGGATCATCCAGCAACACCAGCGGGACCGGTTCCCCCTTTTGCAGCACATACTCCGCAGCGCAGTACCAGTGTGTCGGCGAGGTACGCAGTGTCAGGCTCTCAAATGATCCGGGACGGTTGGTGGTAACGATGAGATCCACCTCTTGCGATTTCAGCATGTCGAGCATAAAAGCATTTCGCTTCACCCTGACATCCAGCGCTAGTTTCGGATAAACCGAACTAATGCGATTCAGAAGGAATGGCAGGATCGTATCGGCGGATTCATCAGAAGCCCCGATAGTTAATACTCCCTGAAGGTTGCTGAACATCAATGATGAGCAGGCCTCATCATTAAAACGCAGAATTTTTCGGGCATACCCCAGAAGCTGAATGCCGTGTTCAGTCAACAGTTTGTTACGACCGTGACGGGCGAAGAGTTCTTTACCCACGAGCTGCTCAAGGCGCTGCATCTGTTGGCTCACCGCAGACTGAGTACGACACACTGCTGCAGCCGCGGCTGCAAATGTATTCAGATCGGCAACAGCAACAAATGTTCTCAGCAGATCGAGGTCGAGGTTAATTATCGGACGATTTGCATTTATCATAATTTTTCACTTACTGGCGGCTCATACTGAGCTTGTTAATGCTGTGCATACAAAATCAAGCAATTCCCTTTGTAATGCGCTTCCTTAGCAGAGTCACCCGCTGGCAGCAGGTGAAAGTAAATAGGTATATCATGGGACTGGCGAAACACTACCCTCTTTCTTACGTAATAATACCTTATGTGATCTCACAGGTTATTTCGTTAAGAACGGGCTGACCTATTAAAGCGTATGCAGATTTCGCCATTGTCTGGACGTAAAAAGTGTAAATGTAAAGAATGTTACCGGGCATAAATCAACGAAAAATAAGCATACATGGCAATAAGTTAGCCACAAAACCCTACCCTGGGTATTAACAAATCATGCGACGACAGGCCATTTGATCACGTGTATCTTAACCTAAAACCTTTTTATTTATAAGCTTTAATACGAATAATCTGATGCAAAGTTTTGTTATGTTTATCAAATCAACTTGCTATTATTCGTGCCTTACGTAAAGCCTTTTTTAATTATTAAATAATAATTAATGAGATTCGAGGTCATTCATAAATCCTGCTTAACATTAGATTTACACCACCGGGGTTCCCGTACATCCCGATAACACGTCCAGTGATTAATCTTTCACTATTTACGAATTATTAAATGACGTTAGAATTCCCCCCCGAAATTTCACGAGCGCAGAACCTTTTTTTGGACAAGAGAATCAGCCATCTACCGGCAACAAAATAGGAATATTATGCTAAAATAAAACGATAAATTTATTTTTATCTCTATGATCGCAGTAAAAACCAGTCAATAACAGCAAAACATTCCCTCGCCATTCCGCAAAATCTTCTTCTGTAAAGCCTTCAAAACGCACCGCCGGGGGAGTACATTGTTTCAAACTGACTTCCACGGCAGGAAGTGGTGATAACAGCATAAAGGTCAAGGTTCATGTCCCCCATTGAGAAATCCAGCAAATTAGATAATGTCTGTTATGACATTCGCGGTCCGGTTCTGAAAGAAGCGAAACGCCTTGAAGAAGAAGGCAATAAAGTTCTGAAGCTGAATATTGGTAACCCCGCCCCCTTTGGCTTTGACGCCCCCCGATGAAATTCTGGTAGACGTCATCCGCAATCTGCCTACTGCGCAGGGTTATTCCGATTCGAAAGGCCTTTATTCCGCACGTAAAGCCATCATGCAACATTACCAGGCGCGTGGCATGCGTGATGTCACCGTCGAAGATATCTACATCGGTAATGGCGTTTCGGAGTTGATTGTGCAGGCGATGCAGGCATTGCTGAACAGCGGGGACGAAATGCTGGTGCCTGCACCGGATTATCCGCTCTGGACGGCGGCCGTCGCGCTCTCCGGCGGTAATGCAGTGCATTATCTGTGTGATGAATCGTCCGACTGGTTCCCGGACCTTGATGATATCCGCGCCAAAATCACGCCGCGCACCCGCGGGATCGTCATCATTAACCCGAACAACCCGACCGGTGCCGTCTATTCCAAAGAACTGCTGATGGAGATCGTCGAGATCGCGCGGCAGAATGACCTCATCATCTTTGCCGATGAGATCTACGATAAGATTCTTTATGACGACGCCGAGCACCATTCCATCGCCGCGATGGCACCGGATCTCCTGACTGTGACCTTTAACGGCCTGTCTAAAACCTATCGTGTAGCCGGATTCCGTCAGGGCTGGATGGTGCTCAACGGGCCGAAAAAGCATGCAAAAGGTTATATCGAAGGGCTGGAGATGCTGGCATCAATGCGTCTTTGCGCCAACGTCCCAGCACAGCATGCTATTCAGACGGCGCTGGGCGGTTACCAGAGTATCAGTGAATTCATTATGCCCGGCGGTCGTCTCTATGAGCAGCGCAACCGCGCCTGGGAATTGATCAACGATATTCCGGGCGTCTCCTGCGTGAAACCGCGCGGTGCGCTGTATATGTTCCCAAAAATTGACGCGAAACGCTTCAACATTCATGACGATCAGAAAATGGTGCTCGATTTTCTGTTACAGGAAAAGGTCCTGCTGGTTCAGGGGACGGCCTTTAACTGGCCGTGGCCGGATCACGTACGCATCGTGACCCTGCCACGCATCGATGACATCGAAATGTCGCTGAGCAAATTTGCGCGTTTCCTGTCGGGCTATCACCAGCTTTAACCCAAAATGCGTTGCAGGACAAAAACACCTATGGGTTTTGTCCTGCAACGTGAAGTATGACGAGTATTTGCATCCGGCAGCCTTCTCTGCGCACAATGACCTCCAGGTTGTCATCATGAAAAGGTCACTATGAAGCAGAGCCATTTTTTTGCCCACCTCTCCCGCCTCAAACTCATTAACCGCTGGCCTTTAATGCGCAATGTGCGCACAGAAAACGTCTCTGAGCACAGTCTTCAGGTCGCGATGGTGGCCCACGCGCTTGCCGCGATCAAAAACCGCAAGTTTGCCGGTCAGGTGAATGCCGAGCGTATTGCACTGCTGGCGATGTATCACGATGCGTCAGAAGTGCTCACCGGTGATCTGCCCACGCCGGTGAAATATTTCAATTCACAAATCGCCCAGGAATATAAAGCTATTGAGAAAATCGCTCAGCAGAAACTGGTGGATATGGTGCCCGATGAGCTGCGGGATATTTTTGCGCCGCTGATTGATGAACACGCCTATAGCGAGGAAGAGAAATCAATCGTGAAACAAGCCGATGCGCTGTGCGCGTATCTGAAATGTCTGGAAGAGTTGTCGGCAGGGAATAACGAATTTCTGCTGGCAAAGGCGCGACTGGAGAAAACGCTGGCGTCGCGCCGGAGCCCGGAGATGGATTACTTTATGGACGTCTTCGTCCCCAGTTTCCATTTATCTCTGGATGAGATCAGCCAGGATTCGCCGCTTTAATCGATTTGCCGGATGGACGTCAACGCCATCCGGCAAATCGGCATTAAAACGGGAACAACATCGGGATCATCACCACGCAGACCGCCATGACAATAATTGTGAACGGGACGCCAAGCTTGATAAAATCGCTAAAGCTGTAATTCCCCGGCCCTAATACCAGCGTATTAACCGGCGATGAAACCGGCGTCATAAAGGCTGCCGAGGCCGCCATCGCGATGACCATCGCAAACGGATAAGGAGAAACCCCCATCGACTTCGCTGCCGCCAGCGCAATCGGTGCCATTAACACTGCCGTCGCGGTATTCGAGATAAACAGACCAATGGTCGCGCACAGCGCAAACAGACAGCCCAGCATCATATACGGACCATAGCCGCCGCCCACGTCCATCAATCCTTTCACGACCAGATCCACACCACCGGTTTTTTGCAGCGCCAGCGCAAAAGGCATCATGCCGACGATCAAAATGATGCTGGGCCAGTGGATCGCTTTGTAAGCACTTTCGGCGTCAATGCAGCGAAATTTCCCCATCAGCAAACAGGCAATAATCGCGGCGACAGGATTAGGAATTTCGTCAGTCAGCATCAGCGCGACCATTAGCACCAGACAGAAAATCGCGTGTGGGGCCTGGCTGTGCGCCGGGGAAGCCTCGCTCACCTCTTCCGGCAGGTTCAGCGCGACAAAATCTCTCCCCTGCTTCGCCAGCATACCGATCAACTTCCAGTTACCGACGACCAGGATAATATCCCCCATCAGCAACGGTTCATCGGCAAGTGAGCCTTCGATCGCCACGCCGTCGCGTTTCAGGCCGACCACGTTCAGTCCGTAACGGGTACGAAAACCAATTTCCCGCACCGACTTGCCAATCAACTCTGATTCGGGGATCAGCGAGATTTCCGCCATTCCCACATCCAGCGCCTGGTCAGAGAAATACTCCCCACGCAGCACCATCGGTTCCAGCAACTGCTCGCTACAAAATTCACGGAGATCGACATCGGCGGCGGACATGTCAATCAGCAAGACGTCACGGGCGCGAAACTCAGACACCCCGTTTACGTTCACAATCACCCGCCGAAAACGCCGCCAGCGTTCGACGCCGATCACGTTGGCGCCATAGCGCTCACGCAGTTTGAGATCGTCGAGGCGCTGACCGATCATCGGCGAACCCGGACGAATCGCCAGTCGACGCGCCCGCCCGGTCAGGCGATACTCTTTGATCAGATCGCGAAAGGTGCGACGTTTCCAGCTATCTCGCTGCTGTTGCGGATCGTCGCCTTTAAGCATAAAACGCATAAACAACATATAGATAATGCCCAGCACCAGCACGACGAGGCCGATAGGCGTCACGCTAAAGAAGCTGAAACCGGCATAGCCTTCACGCAGCAATTCACTGTTGACGACCAGGTTTGGCGGGGTGGCCACCAGCGTCATCATACCGCTGATAAGCCCGGCGAAACTCAGCGGCATCATCAGGCGCGACGGTGACGTTTGCATACGCATCGAGACGCTGAGTACCACGGGGATAAAGATAGCGACGACACCGGTTGAACTCATAAACGCGCCCAGTCCGGCAACCGTCAACATCAGCAGGACCAGCATTTTGATTTCGCTACTGCCCGCCATTTTCACAAGCCAGGTGCCCATGACGGTCGCCACACCGGTTCGGACCAGCCCGTCGCCGATAATAAACAGCGCGGCAATCAACACCACGTTAGGGTCGCTGAAGCCCGAGAAGGCTTCGGTAATGCTCAATGTTCCGCTCAGAACAAAAGCAACGATGACCAACAGAGCTACCGCGTCCATACGCACTCTGCCTGTCGCAAACAAAATCACCGCAATCGCTAACAGCGAGAGAACCCAGATCAATTCACCGTTCACAACCTATCCTTGTCAGATGAGAAGATGGAATGATTCTGCCATAAAAAAAGCCCCGACTTGCCGGGGCTAAATCATGTTCAGGTATTTCTTAATACGACCACATCACCGTTCGGTTGTTTGGTCACCGTAAGTTGCTCCAGACTGGTCAGGGCGAAATCGACCTCATCCAGACGCGGCGTCTCCGCCGGAGCATTCACCGCAATGACATGGCAGCCAGCGGCCAGTCCCGAGAGCACGCCCGCAGGAGCATCTTCCACTACTACACATTCTTGCGGCGCTAAGCCCAGCAGCTGCGCGCCGAGCAGATAAGCATCCGGCTCCGGCTTGCCGCGTTTAACCCGCTCAGCGGTAACAAACACCTCCGGAGCGGGTAAACCGGCCACCTGATGACGTGCGCGTGCGACCGGCATTGACCCGGAGGTCACTATCGCCCACGGGATCCCGGTCTTGTTCAGATGGTTGAGCAGTGCCACCGCACCGGGCAGCGCAGTGATGCCCGCCGTTTCTGTCGCTTCAATTTGTTCCAGACGCGTAAATTCAGCAACGATCTCCGCCTCAGGCTTGCCCGCTATAAAATGACGTAAAGAGGTGATCGCCTGCTTACCATGAACAAAACTTAATACTTCGTCATGCGTCAACCCAAACCGATCGGCCCAGTCGCACCATGCACGTTCTACTGCGGGTAAAGAGTCAACCAGCGTTCCATCCAGGTCAAACAGAAAGCCTTTGCACCGCACATTCACCCCCTCAGGCATTGATGATTTGGTTAATTTCGTTGGCGCTCAAATGATACTGGCGCGGGCAGGCATGCCACGCACTTAGCATCCGCTGATATTTTTCCCACATTGGGGTCTGCGCGTTGAAGCCGTGCGTGCCGGCATCAAAATGGGTGTAGCGCCCTTCCACATTCACCATAAAGCGAACATAGCCGAGGTAGCGCGCTTCCGTTGCGGCATCAAAACCCAGGAAGGTCACACGACGCTCATCAATACTTTGCGCATCTTTCAGATTGGCCCAGGAGACGTGCAGCGCGTGATACATCTCCATAATGTCGATAACCGTACGGCAGGTTTCCTCTTTCAGCTCGCCAAATTCCCGATCCAGCTCACGCATTTGCAGGCCGTAACCGCGTTCAATAATCGTCTGCAGACGGCGATAACGCTCGGCGTTGGTCGGGTCGAGCATCGTCATCATTTTGTATTGGTTCGACAAAATAAGACGTTGAGCGTTAGTCATTTCCATTTGGGACTCCTGTATCACTCTACAACGGTGAAAAAAAGAAGGCATCACTATGCCTTCTTTTATATGCGTAATCAGGGGTCAATTACAAATCATCAAGAAAAGTTTTATCGAGTTGTTTGAAGGCACGCTTAAGCGTGTCAGCAAGCGCCTGGTAATCCGGCTTCCCTTCAACCGGGGAGAGCGCTTGCCCGGCTTCCTGTAATTTGCCTCTGACTTCATAGAACCAGTTCAGGATAGAAGGCGGCAGCGGCGTGACGGAACGTTTCCCTAACCACCACAGCCCCTGCATCGGCAGGCTGAGCGCGAACAACGCGGTGGCGACGGCAGGCCCTAACTGGCCGCCCAGCGCTATCTGCCAGCACAGGGTAAAGATAGCGATCGGTGGCATAAAGCGGATCGCGTAACGTGTCATCCGAATCACGCGGTTCTCAACAAAGACGGGTGCAAGGCGCTTTTCCATTGGCCACGTCTTTGAGTAATGTTGCCCCCCGACGAAAAAGGCTAAAAAAAATTTACGGAGCGATGATCCGGCGTCGACATGGCTTACCTCAACTTCACATATAAAAATTCAAATATTTGTGCAAAACAACAACTATGCGGGACAACGTTCAAAACATTTTGTCATTGATACCCACTATCGGGTATCCTGTAGCGGCCTGTAAAAGGCCTGTAGTCCAAAATCATTGAGTCGTCAAATTTACATATAGTATGCCATTGGCTGAAAAATACGCAAAATGGCATAGACTCAAAGGTATTTCTTCCATCATGTCAAAAAAAGACAACAGGCATGATGTTAATCATAAATGTCAGCGTCACACTGCGCTACGCTTTATGGCTCCCTGACGTTTTTTAGCCACGTATCAATAATAGGTACTTCCATGTCGAGTAAGTTAGTACTGGTTCTGAACTGCGGTAGCTCCTCACTGAAATTTGCAATCATCGATGCAGTTAATGGTGAAGAGTACCTTTCTGGTTTAGCCGAATGTTTCCATCTCCCTGAAGCACGTATCAAATGGAAAATGGACGGCGGTAAACAAGAAGCGGCTTTAGGTGCAGGCGCCGCTCACAGTGAAGCGCTGAACTTTATCGTTAATACTATTCTGGCACAAAAACCAGAACTGTCTGCGCAGTTGACTGCAATCGGTCACCGTATCGTACACGGCGGCGAGAAGTATACCAGCTCCGTGGTTATCGATGACTCTGTTATTCAGGGCATCAAAGATTCTGCCTCTTTCGCACCGCTGCACAACCCGGCACACCTGATCGGGATCGCAGAAGCGCTGAAATCCTTCCCGCAGTTGAAAGACAAAAACGTGGCTGTGTTCGACACCGCGTTCCACCAGACTATGCCGGAAGAGTCTTACCTCTATGCCCTGCCGTACAGCCTGTACAAAGAACACGGTGTTCGTCGTTATGGCGCGCACGGGACCAGCCACTTCTTCGTGACGCAGGAAGCGGCAAAAATGCTGAACAAACCGGTAGAAGAGCTGAACATCATCACTTGCCACCTGGGCAACGGGGGTTCTGTTTCTGCTATCCGTAACGGTAAATGTGTTGATACCTCTATGGGTCTGACCCCGCTGGAAGGTCTGGTGATGGGTACCCGTTCTGGTGACATCGACCCGGCGATCATTTTCCATCTGCACGACACGCTGGGCATGAGCGTTGATCAGATCAACAAAATGCTGACCAAAGAATCCGGCCTGCTGGGTCTGACTGAAGTCACCAGCGACTGCCGTTATGTTGAAGACAACTACGCCACCAAAGAAGACGCTAAACGTGCAATGGATGTCTACTGCCACCGTCTGGCGAAGTACATCGGTTCCTACACAGCGCTGATGGATGGTCGTCTGGACGCGGTTGTCTTCACCGGCGGTATCGGTGAGAACGCGGCCATGGTTCGCGAGCTGTCCCTGGGTAAACTGGGCGTACTGGGCTTTGAAGTTGATCACGAACGTAACCTGGCGGCGCGTTTCGGCAAATCCGGTTTCATCAACAAGGAAGGTACCCGTCCTGCGGTGGTGATCCCAACCAACGAAGAACTGGTTATCGCACAAGACGCGAGCCGTCTGACTGCCTGATATCACACCGCCAGCTACGCTGGCGGTGCTGTTTTGTAACCCGCCCAACGGGCGGTAACGAAAGAGGATAAACCGTGTCCCGTATTATTATGCTGATCCCTACCGGAACCAGCGTCGGCCTGACCAGCGTCAGCCTCGGCGTCATCCGCGCTATGGAACGCAAAGGCGTTCGTCTGAGTGTCTTTAAACCCATCGCCCAGCCGCGCGCTGGTGGCGATGCGCCAGACCAGACCACTGCTATCGTGCGAGCCAACTCTTCTGTCACTGCGGCTGAACCGCTGAAGATGAGCCACGTTGAATCTCTGCTCTCCAGCAATCAGAAAGATGTGCTGATGGAAGAGATTATCGCGAACTACCACGCGAACACCAAAGACGCTGAAGTGGTGCTGGTTGAAGGCCTGGTCCCAACCCGTAAACACCAGTTCGCGCAGTCTCTGAACTACGAAATCGCGAAAACGCTGAATGCGGAAATCGTCTTCGTGATGTCTCAGGGCACCGATACGCCGGAACAACTGAACGAGCGTATTGAACTGACTCGCAGCAGCTTCGGCGGCGCGAAAAATACCAACATCACCGGCGTTATCGTGAACAAACTGAACGCTCCGGTTGATGATCAAGGCCGTACTCGCCCGGATCTGTCTGAAATTTTCGACGACTCTTCCAAAGCACAGATCGTAAAAGTCGACCCGGCTCAGCTTAGCGCCAGCAGCCCGCTGCCGGTTCTGGGCGCGGTGCCGTGGAGCTTTGATCTGATCGCGACCCGTGCTATCGACATGGCGCGTCACCTGAACGCCACTATCGTCAACGAAGGCGATATCAACACCCGCCGCGTGAAGTCCGTGACCTTCTGCGCACGTAGCATTCCGCACATGCTGGAACATTTCCGCGCCGGTTCCCTGCTGGTGACCTCCGCTGACCGTCCGGACGTGCTGGTTGCCGCCTGCCTGGCCGCGATGAACGGCGTAGAAATCGGCGCCCTGCTGCTGACCGGCGGCTATGAAATGGACGCGCGCATCTCTAAACTGTGCGAACGTGCTTTCGCAACCGGCCTGCCGGTGTTCATGGTGAATACCAACACCTGGCAGACCTCTCTGAGCCTGCAGAGCTTCAACCTGGAAGTACCGGTTGACGATCACGAGCGTATCGAGAAAGTTCAGGAATACGTGGCAAACTATATCAATGCTGACTGGATCGAGTCTCTGACCGCCACCTCTGAGCGCAGCCGTCGTCTGTCTCCTCCGGCATTCCGCTACCAGCTGACCGAGCTGGCGCGTAAAGCGGGCAAACGCGTTGTTCTGCCAGAAGGCGACGAACCGCGTACCGTTAAAGCGGCGGCTATCTGTGCAGAGCGTGGCATCGCGACCTGCGTGCTGCTGGGTAACCCGGACGAGATCACCCGCGTTGCGGCATCTCAGGGAGTTGAGCTGGGCGCTGGCATCGAAATCGTTGATCCGGAAGTGGTTCGCGAAAGCTACGTTGCCCGTCTGGTTGAACTGCGTAAGAGCAAAGGCATGACCGAAACCGTTGCCCGCGAACAGCTGGAAGACAACGTGGTTCTCGGTACGCTGATGCTGGAACAAGACGAAGTTGACGGTCTGGTGTCCGGTGCGGTTCACACCACCGCCAATACCATTCGTCCGCCGCTGCAGCTTATCAAAACTGCGCCAGGCAGTTCACTGGTGTCCTCCGTCTTCTTCATGCTGCTGCCGGAACAGGTTTACGTTTACGGCGACTGCGCGATTAACCCGGATCCGACAGCAGAACAGCTGGCTGAGATTGCTATCCAGTCTGCCGATTCGGCAATCGCCTTCGGTATCGAACCGCGCGTGGCGATGCTCTCTTACTCCACCGGCACCTCTGGTGCAGGTAGCGACGTAGAGAAAGTGCGTGAAGCAACCCGTTTGGCGCAGGAAAAACGTCCTGACCTGATGATCGACGGTCCGCTGCAGTACGATGCTGCCGTGATGGCTGACGTGGCAAAATCCAAAGCGCCGAACTCTCCGGTTGCGGGTCGCGCTACCGTGTTCATCTTCCCGGATCTGAACACCGGTAACACCACCTACAAAGCGGTACAGCGTTCTGCCGACCTGATCTCCATCGGGCCGATGCTGCAGGGTATGCGCAAGCCGGTGAACGACCTGTCCCGTGGCGCGCTGGTTGACGATATCGTCTACACCATCGCTCTGACCGCGATTCAGTCTTCACAGCAGCAGTAAAGTCTCTTCACTGGGCCCGGACGGGCCTGGTTTAAAGCCGGAAATCCCAATGATTTCCGGCTTTTTTTATTGCCTCTATTCAGTAATGCAGGATCGGTTTTATTTGCTTAACTGCGCTGCATCAATGAATAACCATTCGCCTGTTTGCATACTTAGCCTCTTTGCTTTGCAACAGGGATAGTCCTTCATGTCTGCAGTAACCGAAACACAGCCAGCCAAAAAATGGGCCATGCCCGATACGCTGGTGATTATTTTCTTTGTCGCTATTTTAACCAGCTTTGCGACCTGGGTCGTCCCCGTCGGGATGTTCGACAGCCAGGAAGTGCAGTACCAGGTGGATGGTCAGACAAAAACCCGTAAAGTGGTCGACCCTCACTCTTTTCGCATTCTCACCAATGACGCGGGTGAAGCGCAGTATCATCCGGTTAAATTCTTCACTACCGGCGATGAAAGTCCGGGCCTGATGAACTTCCCGTTTGAAGGACTGACCTCCGGTTCTAAATTTGGTACCGCCGTCGGTATCATCATGTTTATGCTGGTGATTGGCGGCGCGTTTGGCATCGTTATGCGTACGGGAACCATTGATAACGGCATCCTGGCGCTGATCCGGCATACCAAAGGCAACGAGGTTCTGTTCATCCCGGTGCTGTTTATTCTCTTCTCGCTGGGCGGTGCGGTCTTCGGGATGGGAGAAGAGGCGGTCGCCTTTGCCATTATCATCGCGCCGCTGATGGTGCGACTGGGTTATGACAGCATTACCACTGTCCTTGTCACCTACATTGCAACGCAAATTGGCTTTGCCAGTTCGTGGATGAACCCTTTTTTGCGTGGTGGTGGCGCAGGGCATTGCTGGCGTACCGGTTCTTTCCGGGTCCGGCCTGCGTATTGTGGTATGGGTTATTTCTACCCTGATTGGGCTGACCTTCACTCTGGCTTATGCCTCGCGGGTGAAAAAGAATCCGCTGTTATCCCGCGTGCATGAATCGGATCGTTTTTTTCGTGAACAACAGGATGAGGTCGTCGAACGTCGCTTTACGATCGGCGACTGGCTGGTGCTGCTGGTTCTGACCGGCGTGATGATCTGGGTGGTCTGGGGCGTTATCGTCAACGCGTGGTTCATTCCTGAAATAGCCAGCCAGTTCTTCACCATGGGCCTGGTGATTGGCATTATTGGCGTGGTTTTCCGGCTGAACGGCATGACGGTCAATATTATGGCGTCTTCGTTCACTGAAGGCGCACGCATGATGATTGCCCCCGCCCTGCTGGTAGGGTTTGCCAAAGGGATATTATTGCTGGTCGGTAACGGTGAAGCGGGTGATGCTAGTGTGCTGAATACACTGCTGCACAGCATTGCCAACGGCATCAGCGGTCTGGACAATGCCGTTGCTGCATGGTTTATGCTGCTTTTCCAGGCCGTGTTTAACTTCTTTGTCACCTCCGGCTCAGGCCAGGCGGCACTGACCATGCCGCTGCTGGCACCGCTTGGCGATCTGGTCGGCGTTAACCGTCAGGTGACCGTGCTGGCCTTCCAGTTTGGCGATGGCTTCAGCCATATCATCTACCCAACCTCCGCGTCCTTAATGGCGACGTTAGGCGTCTGTCGGGTCGATTTCCGTAACTGGCTGAAAGTGGGCGCGACGCTGCTGGGTCTGCTGTTCATTATGTCCAGCGTGGTGGTGATTGGCGCACAAATAATGGGTTATCACTAAAAACCAAAAGGAGCCGCTTGCGGCTCCTTTTTTACTGTTGAGTTCAGAAAGAACGTTACTCCGCCTCTTCCTGCTTCTCTTGCTGCGCCTCAGTTCGGGCGGCGTCGTTTTTAGCGTTACGGGTCATCCACAGCGCCAGCGCTTTTAGCGAGTCGGGCGTAAATTCATCACAGCGGGCGGTAATTTCTTCTGGCGTCAGCCAGCACACTTCACTGACCTCTTCTTCCTGCAAGGCGAACGGGCCGTGTGAGACACAACTGAACAGCGCCCCCCCAGACACGACAGTTCTGATCTTCAAAGTAGAACTGACCGTGTTCGGCAAACGGCACTCCGGCAATGCCTAACTCTTCTTCCGCTTCACGACGGGCGGAGTCCAGCAGTTGTTCGTCGGCCTGCACAACGCCACCCGCAGTGGCATCTAACATTCCAGGTAAAAAAGTCTTTTGTCTCGGTACGACGCTGCACCAGAATTTTGCCCATTCCGTCATGCACGACGATATAGGTTGCACGATGACGCAGGCACTGCGCTCGCATCTGTTCCCGGCTGGATTGTGCAATGACTTCGTTGTCTTCATTCACAATATCCACCCATTCCGTACTTGCCAAACGACGCTGTTCCACCATCAGGAAACCTTCTTTTTCTGGCGCTCTTACGGCGCATTTACATATGTGGGGGGTAAATTACGAATTAATCGCGATCTGCGCAATGATACTTTGATCATTGAGTGCGATAACACTTAAAACATTATCGTCCAGCAGGCCATAACTTGCCTGGTAGCCACCTTTTGGAATACTCACTGAACCCGGGTTGAAGTGATAAATCTCGCCCCTTTTTTCTGCCACCGGCAGATGCGTATGCCCGTACACCAGGACGTCACTGGCACGCAGAACCGGCGGGTTATCTGGTCCAAAGAGATGGCCGTGAGTCAGAAATAGCCGCTGATTATCCAGTAGCACCTGCTGCCAGGGCGCAGTCACTGGAAACTGCAGCAACATCTGATCCACTTCGCTATCGCAGTTTCCCCGTACCGCAATAATCTGCGCCGCCAGCTCATTGAGCCTCTCTGCCACCTGAGCAGGCGCGTAGCCTTCGGGTAAGGCGTTTCGCGGCCCATGGTTGAGTACATCGCCCAGTATCACCAGCCACTGCGCGCCGCTTTGGGAAAACAACGTCAGCACGCGTTCTGTAGCAGGCAAGGACCCGTGAATGTCGGATGCAAACATCAGTTTCATCACATACTCCGTGTCAGCAAAAACTGCATTATGATACTGGATTATAGAGGTTTAATCAGCCTGAACGCTTCGCGGAAAGCGCAATATAACGCTGGACAGATGCGCGTTGCCACTGAAATGCTGCATATTCCGCCAGTCGCTCCGGGACCTCGTCGCCATTGAGAACCAGACGGTTAATCATCAGGGCTAAATCGGTATCGGCCAGACACCATTCTCCGAACAGATTCGGTAGGTCATGTGCCAGCAGATTCCCTGCTGTAGCGAACAGTTTTTCTGCACTGACTTTCCCCGCGTCACTGAGCGGCCCTTTTTTTTACCCCACCAAAAACGACATCCGTTGGACGCTCTTCACGAATGGGCATTAAATCACTGCGCAACCAGGCCTGTATCTGCCGCGCACGGGCGCGTTTTTGTAGATCGTGAGGATAGATGCGCTCCCAGGTGGGCGGCGCAAAACGGTCTTCCAGATATTCAGCAATGGCGGAGGACTCGCTCAGCTCAAAGTCATCGATTTCCAGCAATGGCACCCGACGCGTCAGCGCATAGCCCTGCCAGCCCGGTTGTAGATGTTCGCCGCTGTCCAGGTCAATGGTTTTCAGGCTAAACGGCAGCCCCTTTTCCTGTAAAGCGACATACGCAGAGAGTACATAAGGTGAGAAATAATTCGCGTCTGACCAAAGCGTGATGTTGGGTTTACTCATAGCATCCTCGTCATTATTAGGCTTTTCTCCCAACATAGAGGGTCTTTCGCTCGCTGTCACCTGATGAAAACTCACACAGCACGACAGGCTTTCTATACTTGTGGTTGGCTTATCCGATAAACACGTTGTGGAGCTGAAATGATCGACCTCTATTACGCCCCGACCCCCCAATGGGCACAAGATTACGATCTTCCTTGAGGAAACTGCGCTGGACTACCGATTAATTAAGGTGGATATCAGTAAGGGTAATCAGTTTCGCCCCGATTTTCTGGCCATTTCGCCCAACAATAAAATTCCCGCTATTGTCGATCATGCCCCGGTCGATGGCGGCGCACCGCTTAGTCTGTTTGAGTCGGGTGAAATTTTGCTGTATCTGGCGGAAAAAAGCGGCCTGTTGCTGAGCCGCGAATTACGTGAGCGGCATACCACGCTGCAATGGTTGTTCTGGCAGGTAGGAGGACTGGGGCCAATGCTTGGTCAGAACCACCATTTCAACCATTTTGCTCCGCAGGCCATTCCCTACGCTATCGAGCGCTACCAGGTAGAAACGCAGCGGCTGTATAACGTCCTCAATAAACGGCTGGAAACGTCGCCGTGGCTGGCTGGAGAACATTACAGCATTGCCGATATTGCCTGCTGGCCATGGGTAAATGCCTGGCAGCGTCAGCGTGTCGACCTTGACATGTTCCCTGCCGTAAAAAACTGGTTTGACCGCATTCGCCGTCGGCCCGCCACGGAACGCGCAATGTTGCAGGCTCATCAGGATCCTGCGCGTGCAAAAGGATAACGTGGCAGGTTCTCGTGTATCATGCGAGAGTTCATACATGGAGGAGACCTGCAATGTCACATCAAGACGCGATAATTCGTATAAAAAACCTTCGCTTACGCACGTTCATCGGCATCAAAGAGGAAGAGATCAACAATCGACAGGATATTGTCATCAATGTGGCAATTCACTACCCGGCAGACAAAGCCCGCGTGAGTGAAGACATCAATGATGCGTTGAATTACCGCACGATCACTAAAAATATCATCCTGCACGTTGAGAACAACCGCTTCTCATTGTTAGAAAAATTAACTCAGGATGTGCTCGATATCGTACGCGAACACCACTGGGTCACTTATGCTGAAGTGGAAGTCGACAAACTACACGCGTTGCGTTATGCCGATTCCGTCTCCATGACGTTGAGCTGGCAGCGCTAACCGCCATCACGGGAGGCTGCATGAAGATACTGGTAACCGGAGGGACTGGCCTTATCGGAGGGCACCTGGTTCCGCGCCTGCAGGAACTGGGTCATGAGGTGACTGTACTGACTCGCCGCCCCGATGATGCCCGGAAAAAATTCAATAACCGGATCACCGTGTGGAGCACACTGGAAGATAAGCACAACCTCGACGGTATCGATGCGGTGATTAACCTGGCCGGTGAACCCATCGCAGACAAGCGCTGGACGACAGAGCAAAAAGATCGCCTTTGTCAGAGTCGCTGGCGCATCACCCAGAAACTGGCGGATCTGATTAACGCCGGTGAAACGCCGCCATCGGTCTTTATTTCAGGTTCTGCGACCGGTTATTACGGCGATCTGGGCGAAGTGGTCGTCACCGAGGAAGAGCCGCCGCATAACGAATTTACGCATAAACTTTGCGCACGCTGGGAGCAAATTGCCTGCGAGGCGCAAAGCGACAAAACGCGGGTTTGCCTGCTGCGTACCGGTGTAGTACTGGCACCAAAGGGCGGTATCCTCGGCAAAATGATCCCGCCGTTTCGTCTGGGTCTTGGCGGCCCTATCGGTAATGGCCGCCAGTATCTGGCCTGGATCCACATTGATGATATGGTCAATGCGATTCTCTGGCTGCTGGATAACGACCTGCGCGGACCATTCAACATGGTCTCGCCCTATCCGGTACGCAATGAACAGTTTGCTCATGCGCTGGGACATGCCCTGCAACGGCCAGCTATTCTTCGTGTACCCGCAACCGTGATTCGCCTGCTGATGGGGGGAATCATCGGTGCTGGTGCTGGGTGGACAGCGCGCCTTGCCAAAACGGCTGGAAGCCGCCGGATTTCCTTTCCGTTGGTATGACCTGGAAGAAGCGCTGGCGGATGTCGTTCGCTAACGTCTTCCCTGTTCACTCCCGCCATTCCGGTGGTAAGGTAGTCTCACTGGCTCCCGGAATGGCGATTTTATGGCACGACTCACAACCGAACGACTGACGCTTTCCCCGTTTCAACCCACCGACTGGCCTTTTTTCCTCGCGCTTCGTCAAAATCCAGAGATCATGCGATTTATGGGCAACCTCTGCCCCGAACGCGAAACGCGCCTGCTGTTTGCGCGTCGTCTTACCTCAAAACACACCTTCGTGATCCGCCAGCATAACGATGCTACGCCGCTGGGCGATATTGGTTTACAAATTAGCCATCATTTTCCGCAGGAAGCGGATATCGGCTATTGCGTGCTCCCCCGCAGCCCAGGGGCGAGGTATTGCCAGCGAAGCCGTTCGCGCCGTCTGCGACTATGCTTTCCGGGATGCCGGCGTGAAAGCCATTAATGCCTGGGTGTTGGCCGAGAACCGGGGTTCCGTCCGTCTGCTGGAAAAGCTGGGATTTGTGCGTACGCAGGTACTGGAGAAAGCGTTTGAGGTCAACGGTATCCTCTATGATGACTGGGGATACCGTCTGGAGAGTGTGTGAGGCGAGCTGCCCGTCGACGTGAGAAAGTCTCAGGCGCGGATAGCGGTAAGCTCATCAACGGGAAGACCGGTTATCCTGGCAACGGTGTGGGCATCAATACCGTCCGCCAGCATCATACGTGCAATCCGCTGTGCTTCATCGCGTTTGCCCTGTTGAATACCCTGATCTAACCCCTGCTGACGCAATCTGTCGGCGATAGTCATTAGTCTCTCCTTGTGGTGGGGTGAACGCTGGGCAACCTCGGCAAGAAACTCACTAAAATGCGCGGCGTCACCGGTTTGTATCATGTAATTAAACAGCGTTTTCAACTGGCTGTCATTAGCGTGACCCTTAACCAGCAGAGCAACTAATTGCTCCATCAAGCCCATTAAATCACGCTTGCGGATATGCTTTTGCATCAACTCCAGGAGCGCTATCCGTCGATGCTGCATAATTTCATCATCCGCCACAACCGTGATATCAACCAGAGGAAAGGCGGCGGTATAGAGCTGTCTTGCCGTGAAGGGATCGGCAAACTCGTCCAGCCAACACAACGAGAAGGGATAGGGCGTCACCGCGCCGTGATAAAATAGCATCGGAACCACCAATGGCAGTTTTTTATGTCCGGCATCGAGATGACGTTGCATGGCCCCCATGGCATAGCGCATCAGTCGGAATGCCATATGAGCATCGGGTGAACTTTGATGTTCAATCACCACATAGATAAAGCCCTCTCCTTCCGCCGTCTTTAACGACCAAAGCACATCGGAATAATACGCCCGGAGATTCTCTTCGATAAAGTTGCCTGACTCGAGTTTCAGCGTGTCCAGATCGCAAAGTTGTCGTAATGAAGCTGGCAGATGGAATTCCAGGAAATCTCTGGCAGTGTCCGGGTGGCACATGAACGTTTTAAACACCGCATCATGCGCTGTAACCTTAGCTGTTGTCATGGCCGTACCGTCATCCCTGTGAGTCGATGACATGACGTTATGCGCTTTGATCGTCTGCGACACCAACAGACGTTGCGCTTTGCGGTGATGATTCCAGGGTAAATGCGCTGGTCTGCAATATTTTCAGTGCTTGCGGAAAGTTACTCGCAAAAAAGCCGGGAGGCTGTTGCCTTTCCCGGCTTACCTTAACGATACGCCTGAACCCGTTACTTCAGCGATCCTTTCAGGAACTGCTGCAGACGCGGGCTTTGTGGGTTACCGAAGAGTTGCTCCGGGTTGCCCTCTTCTTCGATTTTCCCCTGATGCAGGAAAATAACGTGGCTGGAGACATGGCGGGCGAACCCCATTTCATGCGTCACCACTACCATGGTTTTTCCCTCTTCAGCCAGTTGCTGCATGATACGCAGCACCTCGCCGACCAGCTCAGGATCCAGCGCCGAGGTCGGTTCATCAAAGAGCAACACCTCCGGTTCCATCGCCAGGGCGCGCGCAATCGACACACGCTGCTGCTGACCACCAGACAGATGCACCGGATATTTCCCCTGAGCGCGCTCATCAATGCCGACTTTAGCCAGGTATTTGATCGCCCGCTCGCGTGCCTCCTGTTTGCTCAGGCCCAACACCTGAATCGGCGCTTCCATGACGTTTTCCAGCACCGTCATGTGGCTCCACAAGTTAAAGTGTTGAAACACCATCGTCAGGCGCGTACGCAGTAAGCGAAGCTGATTTTTATCCGCTACCTTCAGTTGACCGTCTTTATCCCGTACCAGATTGATGTTCTGGCCGTTGACCACAATCGACCCTTCGCTCGGTTTTTCGAGGAAATTTATGCAGCGCAAAAATGTACTTTTCCCGGAGCCGGATGAGCCAATAATACTGATCACATCTCCGGCGTTGGCCTGCAGTGAAACCCCTTTCAGCACTTCGTGTTCGCCGTAGCGTTTGTGCAAATCGATAACGTTTAATTTATTCTCAGGCATCGTGTTACTCGAATTATTTAGAGGAAACATGCTGCAACCAGCGTCTTTCCGCACGGCGGAACAGGCTTATCAGAACATACGATATGATTAAGTACAGCACCGCGGCAATACCGAAAGCGGTAAAGGGCTGATAGGTCGCCGAGTTGATATCACGGGCAATTTTCAGCAGATCCGGAACCGTGGCGGTAAAGGCCAGCGCCGTGGAGTGCAGCATCAAAATGACCTCGTTGCTGTACGCGGGTAACGCGATACGTAGCGCCGAAGGCAGAATAATGCAACGATACATTTTGAACGAAGAGAAGCCATACGCACGCGCAGCCTCAATCTCACCGTGCGGAACCGAGCGGATAGCCCCGGCGAAAATCTCCGTGGTATATGCGCAGGTATTTAACGTTAGCGCCAGCACTGTACAGTTCAGGCCGCTACGGAAAAAGGCGTTAAGAAAATCGGTACCTTTAACAATCTCCAGCGTGTACATCCCTGAATAAAAGACCAATAGCTGAACGTAGAGCGGCGTGCCGCGGAAAATATACGTAAACAACCAGATGGGGAACTGGATGAATTTGTTGCTGGAGACACGACCAATCGCCAGAATCACGGCCAGAATGCCGCCCATTACCACGGAGGAGATCAGCAGCCACAGCGTGATTGCCACGCCCGTATAGCGGTAGCCGTCCGTCCACAACAGGGATTTCCAGTACTCCTGAATAATCTCAATCACAGGTCAGCCCTCTTCACACCGACGGAGTAGCGGCGCTCAAGGAACAGCAGCACACCATTGGAAACGGTCGTGAACACCAGATAGATAAGCCCGCAGACGATCGCAAAATAGAATGGCTCCCAGGTGCTTTTCCCGGCCAGTTGCGTGGCTTTGACCACATCTTCCAGCCCGAGCAGCGAAACAAGCGCCGTCGATTTGAGGATCACCTGCCAGTTGTTACCAATCCCCGGCAGCGCGTAGCGCATCATCGCCGGGAACATAATGCGGCGGAAAATTTGTGAAGAGGTAAAACCGAAAGCGGTAGCGGCTTCAATATGTCCTGTCGGAACCGCCATAAAAGCGCCACGAAAGGTTTCCGTAAAATAAGCCCCGTAGATAAAACCGAGCGTGATGATACCGGCAACCATCGGGTCAATATCGATCTGACTGATGCCCAGCGCATCGGTCACTGCATTGAGCGCAATCTGCAGACCATAAAAAATCAGCAGCATCAGCACCAGATCCGGCACCCCGCGAATGAGAGTGGTATAACCTTCGAAAATAAGCCCCGTCACCCGGTTTTGCGACAGCTTCGCTCCCGCTCCGACGAGGCCGATCAGAACGGCCAGCACCACGGAACTGAGAGCCAGTTCCAGCGTGACAATAGCGCCCTGTAAAATAACACCTGAAAACCCGTACAACATGCTGCCTGTCCTGTCGTAAGTGGTGAGTTAGAAGCCTCTTTTGACGTGATGACACATTTCCTTGATGCCGGATGGCGCTGCGCTTATCCGGCCTACAAGAATATTGTCGTAGGCCGGATAAGGCGAAGCCGTCATCCGGCATAAAACCGATACATCATCACGTCCTGGGCTTTATCTGCACCCGCGGTAATTAGCCGCCGTAAACATCAAAATCAAAGTACTTTTTCGCCAGCTTCTCGTAAGTGCCGTCAGCGCGCATTTCTGCAAACGCTTTGTTCAGGGCTTCGCGCAGTTCGTTATCCTCTTTGCGCAACCCCATACCGGTTCCTACTCCGAACAATTTCTCGTCTTTCACAGACGGGCCGCCGAATTTGTAATCTTTGCCAACGGGTTGCTTCAGGAATCCTTCGCTTGCCGCCACTTCATCCTGGAATGCCGCATCGATACGCCCGGCCGTCAGGTCAGAGTAAATATTGTCCTGACCCTGATACGAAACGATCTCAATGCCTTTCGGCGCCCAGTGTTCGTTACCAAACGTCTCCTGGGTGGTGCCCTGCAATACACCGACGCGCTTGCCTTTCAGCGACTCAACGGTCGGCTGAATGTCAGACGCATTAGCTACCACCAGACGCGAGTCGGCTGCATAAAGCTTGTCGGTAAACGCGATTTCCTGCTGGCGCTTTTCGGTAATAGAAAGCGAGGACATGATCGCGTCGATTTTCTTCGCTTTTAACGAAGGGATCAGCGCATCCAGCGGGTTCTCAACGAAGGTACATTGTGTATTGATACGCTTACATAGCTCTTTTGCCAGATCGATATCAAAACCTACCAATTCACCCTGCGCATTTTTCGATTCGAACGGGGCGTAGGTTGGATCAGTACCAATACGAACTTTTTGCGGAATAGCAGCAAAAGCGGCGGTAGCACTGGAGAAAGCGAGAACCAGAGAAAGAGATAACACCAGTTTTTTCATAACTATCCTCAACAGACTGTCTTTTATAGGGGATTTTACAGGACCAGGTGCAGTTATCGTGCCACTAATCGGGTCGACAAGGCAAAACATTCTACCCTGTCGCCCGGTTTATTTTGCATGAAAAGCGCGTAACTATGCACTTCTGCCTTATTTGTCCGCAATCAATGCACAGTTACGGTGCATTTTTCCCGTATTGCACCGCATTGGTTAACCCGGTCGGTGCACACAACTCCCCCCGTTTTAAAGATCTCAGTCGCCGTAGACGTTAAAGTCGAAGTACTTTTTCGCCATCTTGTCATAGGTGCCATCTTTGCGCAGATCGGCCAGCGCTTTATCAAAAGCGGCTTTCAGTTCGGCATCGTCTTTGCGTAAGCCAACCCCTGTCCCGTCGCCAAAGTACTTCTTATCTTTTACGGAAGGACCGGCAAAGGCATAGTCTTTGCCCGCAGGCTGTTTAAGGAAGCCTTCGCTGGCGGCAACTTCGTCCTGCAATGCCGCATCAAGACGACCGGCAGTTAAATCGGAATAAATCAGATCCTGATTGGCATAGGCCACCACATCCACGCCTTTGCTACGCCAGGTGTCATTGGCATACGCTTCCTGGGTAGAGCCCTGCAGCACGCCAACATGCTTACCTTTCAGCCCATCGAGTGTTGGTTGAATCGGCGAGCCTTTCGCCGCGATCAGACGTGAATCCGCCGCGTACAGCTTGTCGGAGAAGGCGATTTCCTGCTGACGCTTATCGGTAATCGAGAGCGAAGAGATAATGGCATCAATTTTCTTTGCTTTGAGCGACGGGATCAGCGCATCAAAATCACTGGCGACCCAGGTACATTTGACCTGCATACGCTTACACATCTCATTACCCAGATCGATATCAAAGCCGACGAAGTCGCCTTTGGCATCTTTTGACGAGAACGGTGCGTAGGTTGTATCCGTCCCAATGCGCACCGTTTGCGGCAGCGCTGCATAGCTGGATGCCGCAGCGGAAAGACCGATCAGCAATGACAGAGCGAGAATTGACTTCTTCATACATACCCCTCAAGTGGAATGACTTTATTATGTTTTACGTTGTGTTGTGTGTTTGCAGGCTTTTTCATGCAGGTCTTATGCCATTTTCGCGCCGCTCGGGATATTCGACGTTAAATATGTTAATAAAACGTTGCAATATTGTCCTGATGTTGAAGATAGCAGGTCTGACGGATGAACCGCAGCGTTTCAGATGGATTTAGCGAATTAAATGTTGAGGATATGATCGCGGTTACAAAATTGCCCTGAAACAGGGCAATTGATGCAAAAAAGGCCCGCCGACGGGGCAATATTATGCTCCCTGCCAACGGGTAAAAAAGGTCCTGCGGGAGGGCGATATCAAACTGATCGAGGACGCGATTAACTGTCTGATTTATCACATCATCCAGTGTCTGAGGACGATGATAAAACGCCGGAACCGGCGGCATAATGACCGCGCCAATTTCCGCCGCCTGGGTCAGTAAGCGCAAATGCCCCAGATGGAGCGGCGTTTCCCGAACGCACAGCACCAGCGGGCGGCGCTCTTTCAATACCACATCGGCAGCACGGGTTAACAGGCCATCAGTGTAGCTGTGCACGATACCGGAAAGGGTTTTGATGGAGCACGGAAGAATCACCATGCCGGCAGTCTGAAACGAGCCAGAAGAGATACTGGCGGCAATGTCACGCGCATCGTGTGTGACGCTGGCGAGCGACTGAACATCGCGCAGCGAGAAATCGGTCTCCAGCGACAGCGTCTGGCGGGCGGCCTGGCTCATGATGAGATGCGTTTCAACATCCGGTACATCGCGCAACACCTGGAGCAGACGTACACCATAAATGGCGCCGCTGGCACCGCTAATCCCTACAATGAGTCGTTTCATGATTTATCGCCCTGGCTGACTTCTGGGCTGACTTTGCAGGATTTTGTGAGGAGTTGCAAGCGGGGGGCGGGATTGGCCCCCGGACAGGTCAGGATTACCCTTCGTTATGCATCTCAAGGTTTTCGACTTCGTTTTGCAACTGAACCGCTTTGGCGTCGTCGTTACGCAGGGAATCGAGGAAATCGAGATACTGCTGATCGACATCCTTTGTGACATATACGCCGTTAAACACGGAACATTCAAACTGCTGAATATCCGGGTTCTCAGCACGCACAGCCTCAATCAGATCGTCAAGATCCTGGAAGATAAGACCATCTGCGCCGATGATCTGGCGAATCTCATCGACTTCGCGACCATGCGCAATCAATTCATTGGCCGTCGGCATATCGATACCGTACACGTTGGGGAAGCGAATTTCCGGTGCCGCAGAAGCGAGATAGACTTTTTTCGCCCCGGCCTCACGTGCCATCTCAATAATCTGCTCTGAGGTGGTGCCGCGTACAATGGAATCATCCACCAGCAGAACGTTCTTATCGCGGAACTCTGCGCGGTTGGCATTCAGTTTACGACGAACGGACTTACGGCGCAGCTGCTGGCCGGGCATGATAAACGTACGACCGACGTAGCGGTTTTTCACAAACCCCTGACGGTACGGCTTACCGAGGATACGGGCAATTTCCAGCGCGATATCGCAGGAGGTTTCCGGAATCGGAATGACCACATCGATATCCAGATCTTCCCACTCGCGAGCAATTTTTTCGCCAAGCTTGGTCCCCATATTCACACGGGCGCTGTAGACGGAAATCTTGTCGATGAAGGAATCCGGACGCGCGAAGTAAACATACTCGAACAGGCACGGATTACTGACCGGGTTTTCGGCACACTGACGGGTGAACAGTTGCCCTTTCTCCGTGATATAAACCGCTTCGCCCGACGCAACGTCACGCAGGAATTCAAAGCCCAGAGTATCCAGCGCGACGCTTTCAGACGCCACCATATATTCGGTACGACCGTCGCCGATATCACGTTTACCCAGCACCAGCGGACGAATACCGTTCGGATCGCGAAAGGCCACCATCCCGTGACCGATAATCATCGCCACGCAGGCATACGCGCCGCGAATCTGGCGGTTGGTCGCGGCAATCGCGGCAAAAATATTGTCTGCTTCCAGGGGATAGTGGCGGAAGTTATCCAGTTCGCTGGCGAAAATATTGAGCAGAATCTCAGAATCTGAGGTGGTATTGATGTGGCGGCGCTTCTCTTCAAACAGCTTTTTTACGCAGTTCGTGGGCATTGGTCAGGTTGCCATTGTGGGCAAGCGTGATGCCATACGGGGAATTGACGTAGAAAGGTTGAGCTTCTGAGGCGCTGGAGCTGCCAGCCGTTGGGTAACGCACATGACCGATGCCCATGTTGCCCTGCATACGCTGCATGTGGCGTGCTTCAAATACATCGCTCACCAGACCGTTTGCTTTACGTAAACGGAAGCAGTTGTTTGCATCGATAGTGATGATGCCAGCGGCATCCTGACCACGGTGCTGAAGCACTGTTAAGGCGTCATAAATCGACTGGTTAACCGGCATAACACCGGCGATACCGACAATACCGCACATACGTCTTTTCCTCGTTAAGCTACAACCCAACGCTTATGCTCTGGGCAAGAAACTTGACGAGCTTTGCAGATAGTCAAAGAACCATCTGATGATGAAACTGAACTCTGGGATCAACACTGACTTACTCCAGTCTTCACTTTTCGACAGACCGGTAAAGGTGTCGAGAAAGAACAGAATGGCAGCCACAATCAACACGCCGCGCAGAGCCCCGAAACAGACACCCAGAACCCGGTCAGTACCTGACAGACCGGTTTTCTCGACCAGTTGCCCTACCACGTAGTTCACAATGGCGCCGACAATAAGCGTCGCGATAAACAGCACCGCGATGGCAATCCCGTTTCGAACCAGTTCGTCTTCAAAGCCCGAAAACCAGACAGACAGGTAAGTGTAGTAATGGCTGGCGACAAAGAAAGCACAACCCCATGTCACCAACGATAACGCTTCACGAACAAAGCCACGGATCAGGCTAACCAGACAGGAAAAACCAATCACCGCGATAATGGCGTAATCAATCCAGACCATATGTGTCCCACGATTTTACGCCCTGTCGTCCTGTTCGGGGCGCATTCTAACAGAAAAAGAAAACGTTTGCGTAGGGATTTCCTTCCCGCGCGTAAATAAAAATGGCGCTGAAAAAAACTTCAACGCCATACGGTTTTATGCCTCTTCGGGCATTGCCGGACGCGGTACAAACACCTTATCCGGCCTACAAACAACTCGGTGCCAGGCCCGATAAGACGCCAGCGTCATCATCAGGCAACCCTCACTTAGTTCGGGCTGTACCCCATCACCACTCCGCTTAATCCGGAGATTTGCTGCAGCTCGCCGAGCGAGCCTTTCAGCTTGTCGCGTGAGGCATCCGGCCCCACGAGAATACGGGTTATTTTACCCTGTACTGGCGTTGACGGTGAAGTATATACCCGGAACCCCGCACTACGAAGCTTACCTACGATCTCATTGACCTTGTCGGCATTTTTCAGTGCACCGAGCTGCACAACGTAGGCTTTACCCGTCGGCGCCGGTTTCTCTTCCGGCGCCGGTTTTGGCGCAGGAGCAGGCGTTGCCTCTACAGGCGGCTGTGGCTTCGGTTGCGGCTTCGGTTTTTCAACCGGTTTTGGTTTGGGTTGTTCTACCGGCGCTGGCGTCGTCTCAATCTCAGGATTATTCGCTGAGGCATAGCGTGATGGATCCAGCGACGGTGCCGCCGCATCACCTGCCCGCACCTCTTCCGCCGCCCCTTCCGGCGGCTGGGTCGGTAATGCCTGTGTAGCCGCTGGCATCATATCCGGTTCATCGCGATCGCCTGGTTTCGGCACCAGCGGGATCGCCGCAAATTCATCCTGATAATGTTTTTTCTGCCCGTCGAGCAGCCCGGGCAGCACAATCACTCCCAGCGCGACCAGCACAATCGTGCCGACTAAACGATTCTGAAACTTACTCGCCACCGATTCTCCCCGCGTCCATCACTTCCATGACATGTGCTACCGTGTGAAATGATCCACACACCAGTACGGTATCTTCCGGTCTCGCGTCTGCCAGAGCAGCCTGCCATGCCAGCGCGACACTGTCATAGACACTGCCGTTACCAAGATGTTCCAGCAGTTGTTCTGCCGTCGCGCCCCGTGGGCCTTCCAGCGGTGCACAATACCAGTCGTCGACCACGCTTTTCAACCAGGCCAACGTTCCCGCAATATCCTTATCATGTAGCATACCGATAACGGCAAGAACGCGCCCCTTTTTCGGCAACATTTTCAGCCGCCCGGTCAGATATTCCGCCGCATGGGGATTATGTGCCACATCAAGGATCACGCGCGGCGACTCGCTCACAATCTGGAAACGTCCCGGCAAAATCGCCCGGGCGATACCGTCGCGGATCGCCTGCTCACTGATGTTCAGACTACTGGCGCGCAATGCCGCCAGTGCGGTTGCCGCGTTAGGTTGCGGAACCTGTGGCAGCGGTAAATCGGTCAATGTGCCGTGACGATCGCTAAAGGACCAGCCCGTCTCCGTTATCGTAAACTGCCAGTCCACACCGCGACGCTGTAACAGCGCGCCTTTTTCCTGCGCGACATCCGCAATGGTATAAGGCATTTCCGGTTCACCAACGATTGCCGGCTTTTCCGCACGGAAGATACCGGCCTTTTCGCGGCCAATGCTTTCGCGGTCCGGCCCCAGCCAGTCGGTATGATCCAGCGCAATACTGGTGATCACAGCAACATCGGCATCGACGATGTTGGTCGCGTCCAGTCGTCCACCCAGCCCGACTTCCAGAATCACCACATCCAGTTGCGCCTGCTTAAACAGCCACAGCGCGGACAGGGTTCCGTATTCAAAGTAGGTCAGCGAGATATCCCCACGCGCCGCTTCGATCTCGGCAAAGGATTCAGTGTGAGCCGCTTCCGGCAGTTCATTACCCTTCACGCGCACACGCTCGGTATAGCGCACCAGATGCGGCGAGCTGTAAACCCCGACGTTATACCCGGCCGCAGTCAGCACTGCTTCCAGCGTCCGGCAGGTGGTGCCTTTGCCATTGGTTCCGGCGACGGTGAACACCACGGGCGCAGGTTTCAGGACGCCCAGTCGCGCAGCCACCTGGCTTACGCGCTCAAGGCCCAGATCGATCGTTTTCGCGTGGAGATTTTCCAGATAAGAAAGCCACGAGGCCAGGGGCGACGTGGCTTTAGGAATACGTTTGTTATTCATGATGCCCGTAAAATCGTTACGTTGAGAAAAGCAAAAGGGCAGCGCCTGTGGCCCTGCCCTTTTCAGTTATCAGGCCTCGGGTTCCTGATCCGGCACCGGCGGCACCACCACGCCTTCACGCGGGGTATCCGGATTTGGCGCCGGCAGATTCATCAGCTTCGCCAGAATGCTCGCCAGTTTCAGGCGCATCTCCGGGCGGCGGACAATCATATCAATCGCGCCCTTTTCGATCAGAAACTCACTGCGCTGGAATCCCGGCGGCAGTTTCTCACGTACGGTTTGCTCAATAACGCGCGGACCCGCGAAGCCGATCAGCGCTTTCGGTTCAGCAATGTTGAGATCGCCGAGCATTGCGAAGCTTGCTGAGACACCGCCCATCGTTGGGTCGGTCAGCACGGAGATGTACGGCAGACCGCGCTCCTGCATTTTTGCCAGCGCCGCAGAGGTTTTCGCCATCTGCATCAGCGACATCAGCGCTTCCTGCATACGCGCGCCGCCGGAGGCGGAAAAGCACACCAGCGGGCAGTTATCTTCCAGCGCCTGCTCAACGGCACGCACAAAACGTGCGCCAACCACAGACCCCATTGAGCCGCCCATGAAAGCAAACTCAAATGCCGCTGCCACAACTGGCATGCCGTGAAGCGTACCTTTCATCACCACCAGCGCATCTTTTTCGCCGGTTTCCTTTTGCGCGGACGCCAGACGGTCTTTATATTTCTTGGAGTCACGGAACTTCAGCACGTCTTTCGGCTCAAGTTCGCTCCCCAGCTCCACCAGCGTTCCCTCATCTAACAGGCTATGCAGGCGGTTACGCGCCGACATACGCATGTGATGGTCACACTTCGGACAGACCTCAAGATTACGTTCCAGCTCAGCACGGTATAAAACCTGACCGCAGCTATCGCACTTAGTCCACACCCCTTCAGGAATGCTTGCCTTGCGGGTGGGAGTAATGTTGCTTTTAATTCGTTCAATCCAGCTCATTGATAACCTTTCTGCCTGAACCTGGTGTGTTCCAGTTTTGCCGTGGGGGCGCATAATGCCATTTTTGCCCCCAACAGACCATGAATGTTGCACATTAAAACATAACAGCCCGAAACTTTGGATAAAAAAGTGGTCGAACCGCCGAGTTAGTTTCTATTTTGTTACACGTGACGCAGCGCGTTTATGGCGAATGATTTCCACCACGCCCGGCAGGATCGATACCACAATAATCCCGACTATCAGCAACTTAAGGTTGTTCTGAATCATCGGAATGGTGCCGAAGAAGTAACCGGCATAGGTAAAGAGCAGAACCCACAGCAGCGCGCCTATCACGTTATACGCCGCAAAATGACGATACGACATATGTCCCATTCCCGCCACAAACGGCGCAAAGGTTCTGACGATCGGCACAAAACGGGCGAGAATGATGGTTTTTCCACCGTGTTTTTCGTAAAACTGGTGTGTTTTATCCAGATAGCTGCGACGGAAAATCTTTGAGTCCGGGTTACTGAATAACTTCTCACCGAACAGTCGACCAATCGTGTAGTTCACCGCGTCGCCGACAATCGCGGCAATCAGCATCAACACCACCATCAGGTGCACATTAAGATCGTTGGTGCCAAGCGACGCCAGCGCCCCCCGCCACAAACAGCAGGGAATCCCCCCGGCAGAAACGGCGTGACCACCAGTCCGGTTTCACAGAATAAAATCAGGAACAAAATTGCGTAAACCCAGACGCCGTACTCTGCGACCAGTTCCGCCAGGTGCACATCAATGTGCAGGATAAAATCGATGAGAAAGTAAATCAGGTCCATAGTTGCGCCTTTATACGACTCGAATTAGTCCGCCAGAAAGAGCGGGCCCATAGGCGGTTTTGGAAGGTCAAACCGGTCAGGGTAGTCCACCGCAACCAGATACAGTCCTTCGGCCTTCGCCGTTGCCGCCGCAAGCGTTCTGTCCTTTGCCGCTAACAGCTCTGCTATCCAGCTCTCCGGCTGGTTGTGGGCGCCTACTTCCATCAGGCTGCCAACAATGTTCCTGACCATATGATGTACAAAGGCATTCGCTTTGATATCGACCACCACATACGCCCCATGGCGCGACACCGTAATATGCATCACGTTGCGCCACGGCGTGCGGGACTGACACTGGACGGCGCGAAACGACGTAAAGTCATTCTCGCCAATCAGACACTGCGCCGCACGATGCATGCGTTCGGCGTCCAGCGGCTCGTAATAATGCGTCACACCTTTGCCTAACACCGCCGGACGTAACCGATGATTGTAGATGATGTAACGATATCGGCGAGCCGTGGCACTGAATCGCGCGTGAAAATCTTCCGGTACAGCTTTCACCCATCGCACCGCAATGTCACCAGGCAAATTCGCATTTACACCCAATGTCCATGCCGCATCTTTACGCAGCGCGGTGGTTTCAAAATGCACAACCTGTCCGGTGCCGTGCACACCGGCATCGGTGCGTCCGGCGCAAAAGACGTTAATCGGCTCATTGGCGACCTGAGAAAGCGCCTTTTCCAGCTTTTCCTGCACACTGCGGACTTCATTCTGACGCTGCCAGCCATAATATTTGCTACCGTCATACTCGATGCCCAGCGCAATTTTATACACCGGCGGTTGTTGCTGGTCAGACATCAGTACAGGTACTCCTGCACCAGTTTTTCCGCAATTTTCACCGCCATCAGCGCGCCGCCAAAGCGGACGTTATCCGCCACGGACCAGAACTGAACCTGTTCCGGCATGCCGTAATCGTTACGCACGCAGCCTACAGACAGATGCGCGCTGCCTGAAGCGTCGCCAACCTGAGTCGGGAAATCGCTTTCTTCTGACAGCACAATGTCTTCGCCGCGGGAAAAGGCATCGCGCGCCTCTTCGGCCGCCAGCGGACGCAGCGCTTCAAATGCCACCATCTGCGCGTGACCGTAAAACACCGGTGACTGTACGCAGTTTGCCGAGATCAACAACCCGTCATCTTGCATGATTTTGCGTACTTCATCGACGATCCGGCGTTCTTCACGCACGCTGCCTTCTCGATCCGGTAACAGCGGCAACATGTTGAACGCCAGCTGGCGACCAAAGAAATCATCTTCATCGATGGGGATCCCATTCAGCAGTTTCGCGCTCTGTCCGGCCAGCGCATCGACCGCTTTTTTACCCTGAGCGGATGCCGAAAGTAGACTGGTTACGGTGATGCGAGAAAGCCCCCCCCTGATCGATAAGCGGTTTCAGCGCGGCCAGCAGTTGGCTGGTCAGGCTGTTCGGCACGGCGATCACGTTGCGATTGCGATAGTCCGCCAGCACGAACGGATTCACTTCCGGCACCACCAGCGGAACGTCGGGTTCAAGCGCGAACAGACCGCTGGAATCAATGACCAGACAGCCCGCGTTTGTCGCCTCTTCAACCCAGGCCGCCGTGGCTTCAACGCCAGCAACAAAAAAAGCCAGTTGCGCCTGCGTCCAGTCAAATTCGGCCGCATCCTGCACAATCACTGATTTACCACCAAAGCGCAGATGTTCGCCCGCGCTTTCATTACGTGCCAGCGCAAAAATTTCCCCAACCGGGAACTGACGTTCAGCCAGGGTTTCAAACAACGCTTCGCCAACGGCGCCCGTCGCGCCGAGGACGGCAATATTCCAGCCTTCAGACATGGTGGTTTACTCCAGAAAAGCATAAGCCTCCCTGGCGATTATTCGTCAGGGGGGCATTAAGAAGACATTAACGTGTCGGGTGATGAACCGCGTTAAAACCCAGTTTACACAGTAACGCCGCCGCATCTGCGTCGTCGCACATCACATACAGTGAAGACCATTCACGACGCTCGAGGTAATTTTTGCGCAGTTTATCAAATTCACCCGGTATTCCGGCAACGTTGCGCAGCGGCGCATCGTCGCGGCGCACATCATACACCAAATGCACCAGTCTTTTCAGCGTCGGCTGATCCAACGGGCCATGCAGCGTAATGCGGCCAAATTCCGGGGCCGGCAGCAGGGTATCCAGCGCGACATGCTGCTCATGACCGATAAATGCGCTATATGCTTCAAAGACCTGTGTGGTGCCGCGCGCTTTGCCTTCCAGCGTGTAGCCCGCAATGTGCGCCGTGCCAATATCGATCGTGTTCAACAGATCGACATTCAGGTCCGGCTCGCCTTCCCAGACATCCAGAACCACACTCAGATCCTGTCCGGCAGTAAGACGCGCCAGCAACGCGGCGTTATCCACCACGGCGCCACGACAGGCATTAATCAGAATAGAGCCCGGTTTCAGGCGGCTAATCAGCGCGTCATCGGCCAGATGCAGCGTTTTGTAAGGCCCTTCTTTAAACAGCGGCGTGTGGAAAGTCAGGATATCGGCTTCTTGTACCAGCGCATCAAGCGAACGGAAATCGCCCTCGTCCCCGCGATCCGCACGGGGTGGATCGCATAACAGCGTGCGGATCCCCAGCGCTTCCAGCCGCGCCTGCAGGCGTCCACCGACGTTACCCACGCCGACAATCCCGACGGTACGGTCGCGTAACGCGAATCCGTCACGTTCTGCCAGCATCAGTAGCGCCGAGAAAACATATTCCACCACCGCAATGGCATTACAGCCGGGCGCCGCTGAAAATCCAATCCCCGCCTGCTTAAGCCAGGCATCGTCAACGTGGTCAGTGCCTGCGGTTGCTGTACCCACAAACTTGATGGCTTTCCCCTCCAGCAGCGACGCGTTCACTTTGGTGACCGAACGCACCATTAACGCATCGGCATCATCCAGCTCAGCGACAGGAATGGGACGTCCGGGAACCGCTTTGACTTCACCCAGACGACTAAATAATTCGCGGGCATAAGGCATATTTTCATCAACGAGAATTTTCACGTCTGTCGTACCTGTTTGAGAACGAGAGTTAACCGGGCAAGTGTGCCATAATCTGGCCGCCAGGCATACTTTGCTAAGATTGATGGTTTAAGGATAAGTGATGATGCAACCCATTTCCGGTACTCCCGCGCGCCCTCCCGGTGAAGGGCAACCTGCGGTTTCCACGGCGGGCGAACAACCGCTCTCCACGCAACAGCGGACCGTACTGGAACGCCTGATAACGCGCCTGATTTCACTGACGCAACAGCAAAGTGCGGAAGTGTGGGCCGGTATGAAGCACGATCTCGGCGTAAAAAGCGATACTCCGCTGCTGTCGCGTCATTTCCCTGCGGCGGAACAAAACCTCAGCCAGCGTCTCGGCGTGGCCCAGCAAAATCATGCCAATCGCCAGGTGCTTTCACAGTTGACAGAATTACTGAATCAGGGAAATAACCGCCAGGCGGTCAGCGATTTTATTCGTCAGCAGTACGGACAAACGGCGCTCAGCCAACTCAAACCGGAACAGCTTAAGAATGTGCTGACGCTTTTGCAGCAGGGACAGTTGTCGATCCCGCAGCCGCAGCAGCGCCCGGCGACCGATCGCCCACTACTGCCAGCCGAACACAATACGTTAAATCAACTGGTGACCAAACTGGCCGCCGCAACGGGGGGAATCCAGCAAGCTGATCTGGCAATCGATGCTGGAACTTTCTGGTGTGAAAAGCGGTGAACTGATCCCGGCAAAACATTTCACCCATCTGGCGACCTGGCTGCAGGCGCGTCAAACCCTGAGTCTGCAACACGCCCCTACCCTGCAATCGCTACAGGTGGCGCTCAAGCAACCGCTGGAAGCCGATGAACTGATCAACCTGAAGGATTACGCCCAGCAGACCTGGCAAATTCAACCGCAGACGGTGCTGACCAATGCGCAAATGCAGGATCTCCTGAATCAGATCTTCCTGAAGCGCGTCGAGCGCGATCGGGAATTAAACGATCCGCGCCATATTCAGCCGATTTACAGTCCGTTTACGCCGGTTATCGAAACGCTGCGATCGTTTAGCGCGCGTCCCGGACTGCTGTTTATCGCCCTGCTGGTCGCGTTACTGATTTTCTGGCTGGTCATCTAGCGCCGGCGAAACGATAGTAACGTCACCACCATCCCCAGCACCGCTGAAATCGCACCGGCAAGAAACACGGATGGATAGCCACAGGACGTGGCAAGCAACCCCGCCAGCGGGCCAGTGACCGCGTAAGAGATATCCTGAAAGGCAGCATAGCCCCCCAGCGCTGTCCCACGAACCTGTGACGGTACGCGTTTCACCACTTCAACGCCCAGCGCCGGGAAGATCAGTGAACACCCCGCCCCGGTTAATGCTGCGCCAAGCAGCGCAAACCACGCCGTCGGCGCCAGCCAGAGCAAGACCAGCCCAATGGTCTCGATCAGCAGAGAAGCGATAGCCACCCTGACCCCGCCAAAGCGGTCCGGCATCCAGCCAAACAGCACGCGCATAATGACAAAGGCTCCGCCAAACGCGGTCAGCGTAAAGCCGGCCATCGCCCAACCGTGGCTGGCAAAATAGAGAGAGATAAAGGTGCCGATCACGGCAAATCCCACGCCTTGCAGCGCGAGGCCCAGACCCGGCTTCCAGATAAGCCCCACGACGCTCCATAGCGAGGGACGTTCCCCCCGCATGAGCCGGCACTTTACGCACCGTTCCGTTAAACGCCCATGCCAGCAGCGGTAACACCATTGTCGTACCCGCAAGACCCGCAAAGCCAAAATGGCTGTGGATCAACAGCCCCAGCGGCGCGCCTGCCGCCAGCGCGCCGTAAATCGCCATCCCGTTCCACGACATCACCTTGCCGGAACGTGCCGGCCCCACCAGACCCAGTCCCCAGGTCAGGGTTCCGGTCAGTAACTGGCTTTCACCAAAGCCGAGGATCAACCGTCCGACGATTAATAACGCGAATTTGATCGGTACAGAAACAGGTAAGAGTGCCGCCAGTAACCACGCGCCGCCCGCCAGCGCGCAGGCAAACATTCCCTGCAGAGCAGAACGTTTGGCACCGTACTGATCGGCGAGTCGCCCGGCATAACCGCGCGTCAGAACGGTGGCCAGAAACTGAATCCCCACGGCGATACCGACCATCGTATTGCCATAGCCCAGTTCATGGTGAACAAAAAGAGGAATGACAGGTAGCGGCAGGCCGACTGTCATGTAGGTCAAAAAAGACCGCAAATGCGATACGAAAAAGCGATGTGTTCGCTGCAGAGGTTTTTTCTTTATGGGTTACTGCTGTCATGCGTTACTCCAGAATGCAGAGTAAGGCGAGGAAATGCCACGCCCCCCTCCACCTGACCGTCAGGATTAAGGTGCGTTGGATAACGTCAAACGCTTACGCATTATCCGGAAGATAATGATGGGCCTGAAGTCTGCCTGTGAGTGGCTAACATTGTCAACCGCAAACCCTGCCGTGTGCTCAGTACCCGGAATTATTGTCGAATAGCGAAGGAAGAACCGCACCAATCCCTTTCGTGCCAAACAGATAAGTCACCTGCAGCTGTTCTGGCGTCAGGAGTCTGAACATCATATCCCAAATCTCTTTCGGTTCCGCTTCCCAGGCCGAGGCTTCATTTCGCACAGATGCCGGGTCGCTGTCTGCAACATAAGGACGCACATACACGGGGAGAATCGAAATATGGTCTTCCCATGCCTTCGATTTTCTGCGTTTGCGCTTAACGCCTTCTTGACCCGTATTCAGGATATTGAGCCGATTGCGAACAGCGGGAACGCTACCGGGAAAACCCGGCAGACTAATACATTCCTGTACCGTGAGCCATTCTTTAGACATCATTTCGTTCCTTTCCCCAGTGAAATAAAAATAACTTTTCTTTCTTGCGCGAAATTTCAGGATTATTCTGGCAATAATCAGCTGGCAAAAGAAAATCACCTTCTTTTGCCACAGAGATATAAAACCGTAAAAAATATCGGCGCCGATAACACATCAGCGCAGGATTGCAGAATGAGAGAAAAAAGCCAGGACTGGCATCGTATAGATATTAAAAGTGCACTTGAAAAAAGAGGTATTACGCTCAAGGATCTTTCGCGCACGGCAGGCTTATCACCAGACGCGCTGGAAACCACACCAGACGTAATTTGGCCGACCCGTTATATCAATATGCCGTCTGTTTCAGTTGCTGAATCGCCAGAGAATAATAAAAACTAATATTTCCTTTTTTGTTTTATTCTTTGCAGAAATTAATAAATAAATTAGCGACACACATTATAGATACCAATAGCACTAAAGGTTACGCCTGACGAAGAAAATATTGTTAATACCTCTCGTAGTTTTTTTACGCGTTCCACTAACAGAGATTATTATGAGTTGGGATAAAACAGGCAGGACCCGGTTATCGGGCAGCAAAACCAACCTATATCCTTTACAGGAAAAAATGATGAAAACCTTCTTATTGTTGCCACTCATCCTGCTGCTTTGCAGTTGTTCTACCCCCTCTCAAGAGAGTGCAAAAGACGTTAAACAATTCTATCTGGCGTGGATGGCGGCATTTATCGATGAGCCAGATAAGCCTCACAACACCACAGAGTTAATGCAACGCTATGTTGCTAAAGAGGTTATCGATCGTCTGACGTTGATTGACAGCTTCTATGAGCAAGAAATTATCGACTCAGACTACTTTATGTACGTGCAGGATTATGCCCCTGAGTGGATCCCACAGTTACAGGTTGGACAAGCACGTCCCTTCCTCGGCGGCGAAAAAGTGGACGTCCAGTTGGGTGGTCCTGACGACCAGCCCCCCATTCGTCTGGAAGTTTATACGCGCCGGGAGGGAAAACGCTGGAAAATCTATCGCGTCAGGGATGTCGGCAATCATTTTGAGCATCCCATTTACAGCGCCGGAGCCATTGCCCAGGCCCGGGCGTGGTCTGCGGAAATTGCGCCGGAATACGAACCGCTTAAACAGTAAAAAAGGGAGCCATTTGGCTCCCTTTTTTCATCAATACTAGCCTTACGCTTACAGTTTACGCATTACCAGCGTGGCGTTAGTACCACCGAAACCGAAGCTGTTGGACATGACGGTGGTCAGTTCGCGATCGACAGTTTCGGTCACGATGTTCAGACCTGCCGCCTGCTCGTCCATCTCTTCGATGTTGATGCTTGGCGCGACAAAACCGTGTTCCAGCATCAGCAGAGAGTAGATCGCTTCCTGCACACCTGCTGCGCCCAGAGAGTGACCGGTCATCGCTTTAGTCGCGGAGATCGCCAGGCTCTTATCGCCAAATACTTCGCGAATCGCCCCCAGCTCTTTCACATCACCCACCGGCGTTGAAGTACCGTGGGAGTTCAGGTAGTCAATTGGCGTATCAACGCCATGCATCGCCATCTGCATGCAGCGCACAGCGCCTTCACCAGACGGAGCAACCATATCCGCGCCATCAGACGTCGCGCCGTAGCCCACGATTTCTGCGTAGATATGTGCGCCACGCGCCAGCGCGTGTTCCAGTTCTTCAACCACTACCATACCGCCGCCGCCTGCGATAACAAAACCATCGCGGTGCGCGTCATAGGTACGGGATGCTTTAGCAGGCTGGTCGTTATATTTGGTAGACAGCGCGCCCATCGCGTCGAACTCACAGGCCATTTCCCAGCCCAGCTCTTCGCCGCCGCCAGCAAATACGATGTCCTGTTTGCCCAGTTGGATCTGCTCGACCGCATTACCGATACAGTGTGCGGAGGTGGCACACGCGGAGCTGATTGAGTAGTTTACGCCGTGAATTTTAAACGGCGTCGCGAGGCAGGCGGAAACCGCAGAGCCCATCGCTTTGGTGACCACATACGGGCCAACCGCTTTCAGGCCACGCGGGCTACGCATGGCATCAGCACCGAATACCTGCGCTTTCGACGAGCCACCGGAGCCAGCAATCAGGCCAACGCGTGGGTTATTCTGATAAACTTCTTCGCTCAGACCAGCGTCTGCGATGGCTTCACGCATGGAGAGATAGGCATAAATAGAGGCATCGTTCATGAAACGCACCACTTTACGGTCGATCAAACCAGTGGTGTCCAGTTTGACGTTACCCCATACGTGGCTACGCATTCCTGCATCTTTAAACTCTTCAGAAAAAGTGATGCCTGAACGTCCTTCACGCAGAGATGCCAGGACTTCCTGCTGGTTATTACCGATGCTGGAAACAATGCCCAAGCCAGTAATCACTGCACGTTTCATTCAATACCTCTGTCAGTCGCACTATAATAAGTTTCGATTGGCACAATAGCGTACACTTGTACGCCGAACAAGTCCGATCAGCCAATTTGTACTGAAATTTGCGCCGCCTGGCACACATCGCTAAGATCGTGACACAGCCTGTCAGACGAGTAACTTACGTGAAACAATACGCTATACAACCCGCCAACCTCGAATTCAACGCTGAGGGTACACCTGTTTCCCGAGATTTTGACGACGTCTACTTTTCCAACGACAATGGTCTGGAAGAGACGCGCTATGTCTTCCTCGGCGGAAACCGGATCACAGAACGCTTCGCAGAGCATTCTCACCCGCTGTTTGTGGTTGCGGAAAGCGGATTCGGCACCGGCCTCAATTTTCTCACGCTCTGGCAGGCGTTCGCTGCATTTCGCGCCACTCAGCCCGAGGCTACGCTACAAAGATTACATTTCATCAGTTTTGAAAAATTTCCGCTGAGCCGTGACGATCTCACCGCGGCGCATCAGCACTGGCCTGAGCTAGCTGAATTTAGCGGGCAACTTCAGGCCCAGTGGCCGTTGCCGCTGGCGGGTTGCCAGCGTCTGTTGCTGGATGAAGGGCGTGTCACGCTCGATCTCTGGTTTGGCGATATTAATGAACTCACCGATCAACTCGACGACAGCCTGAATCAAAAAGTCGATGCCTGGTTTCTCGACGGCTTCGCCCCGGCCAAAAACCCGGACATGTGGACGCCCACCCTCTTTAACGCGATGGCGCGTCTGGCTCGTCCTGGCGGTACGCTGGCAACCTTTACGTCTGCCGGATTTGTTCGTCGCGGTTTACAGGAAGCCGGTTTTACGGTGCAGAAATGCAAAGGTTTTGGCCGCAAGCGCGAAATGCTGTGTGGCGTGATGGAACAGACTCTCGCCCTGCCAGCGTCAACGCCATGGTTTGCTCGTCAGGGAAGCGAAAAACGTGAAGTCGCCCTGATTGGCGGCGGGATCGCCAGCGCGCTGCTTTCGCTTTCGTTGTTACGCCGGGGCTGGCAGGTGACACTCTATTGTGCTGATGATACCCCCGCCCAGGGCGCATCCGGCAACCGTCAGGGAGCGCTTTATCCCCTGCTCAGCAAGCACGACACGGCGCTCACCGTGTTCTTCCCCGCGGCGTTTACCTTTGCCCGTCGCCTGTATGACGCCCAGCCAGTAGAATTTGATCATGACTGGTGCGGCGTTACGCAGTTTGGCTATGACGAAAAGAGCCAGCATAAGATCGAACAAATGCTGTCGCTGGCATTGCCGCGCACGCTGGCAAGCGCGGTGGATGTCGCAGAGGCGCAAAAACTTACCGGGGTAGAAACTGGGCGCGCTGGCATAACCTATCCGCAAGGCGGTTGGCTGTGTCCGGCGCAACTGACTGCCGCCGTGCTAAAACTCGCGGAAAAGCAAGGATTGCGTTGCCACTATCAACACTCACTGGCGACACTTAACCGTTCAGCCTCCGGCTGGGATCTGCGCTTTACGCACGGCAGTCACGCTGAACATGCCGTGGTAGTGCTGGCCAACGGTCATCAGATTAACCAGTTTGCACAAACGCAGCCGTTACCCGTCTACGCTGTCGCCGGCCAGGTCAGTCATATTCCGACGACGCCGGCGCTTTCCGGGATCCGTCAGGTGCTGTGCTATGACGGTTATCTGACGCCGCAGAACCCGACGAACCAGCAGCACTGTATCGGCGCCAGCTACCATCGCGGCAGCGAAGAGACGCAGTATCGGGAAGACGATCAACAGCAAAACAGGCAGCGCCTGATTGACTGTTTCCCGGCGGCGGAATGGGCCAAAGAAGTCGATGTGAGCGGCAAAGACGCTCGCTGCGGCGTGCGCTGTGCCACCCGCGATCATTTGCCGATGGTGGGAAACGTTCCGGATTACGCCGCAACGCTTACGCAGTACGCCGGGTTAGCCGACAACAAACCGGGAGCGACAAGTGCGCCAGTGTTTGACGATTTGTTTATGCTGGGCGCGCTGGGTTCCCGCGGGCTGTGTTCTGCTCCCTTGTGCGCAGAAATTCTGGCCTCGCAAATGAGTAACGAACCGGTGCCGATGGATGCCGCCACGCTGGCTGCATTAAATCCAAATCGTTTATGGGTGCGGAAGTTGTTGAAAGGGAAAGAAGTTAAAACGCTGATGGAATAAACAGGCGAGCCATCCGGCAGGTTAACATGCCGGATGGCGGTGTCGTGATTAGTGCGTTGCTTTCTGGAATAACGCGTCCCACATCTCTTTGACTAACGCCTGATCGCGCGGTGACAACTCACCGGCACCGATGGCATTTTCCAGGCTGCGGGTGACGTTGGTATAGACGGCCTGAGCAGAATGGTCATCCGTTCCTTCCAGTTCTGCAACGGCTAATGTCAGGTGGCCACGCAAATACCCACTGGCAAACAGCTCATCATCGCTTGCATGCTCTACCATGTCGTCGATTAATGCCAGAATGCGTGATTCAAACTCCGCGATCATCTTCTTTCCTCATTGTAACGTGGCGCTGGCTTCAGTTGAGCGCTTCTGGCCACGGGAACTGTTCCGCCGTAAGTTCAGGCGTGTGATAATAATTCTGTAGTGCCTTGATGAAACGCGCCGGACGTTCGGGAATGCCCTTCTCCAGATACGTCATCACCTGCGCATGAACCCGACGCTGGAACACCACGCGGTCTGGTTCAAAATCGCCTTCCAGATTGTCGCAACTGACGTTAAACGGATACCCCGCCGCCACGCAGAACAACCAGTCAAACGCCTGCGGTTTCACTTCCACATCTTCAAACTGGCTTTGCGTCGCCGCATCACGACCGTCCGGACAATACCAGTAGCCGAAATCAACCAGCTCGCGGCGCGCTTTTCCGGCAATACACCAGTGCGAAATCTCATGCAATGCGCTGGCGTAAAAGCCGTGCGCAAAAACAATCCGGTGATACGGAACCTCTGCATCAGCAGGAAGATAGATCGGTTCGTCGTCACCTTTAATCAGACGGGTATTAAAATCCTCGGCAAAGCAGCCGTTAAAAATATCAATCAACTGTTCGTAGCGGTGCGTACTGTTCATTAATTCATCCCCAGCCAGTGGAGAATCTCCTGTCCATGGTTATCATAAAGAAGTTTGATGCTCATCACCGCCGAAACAATGACGATCATAGGCCGAATCAGCTTCTGTCCTTTGCTCAGTACCAGTCGTGAACCCATCCGTGCCCCGAAAAATTGCCCAATCAGCATGACAAAGCCGGTAGCCCAAATGACTTTCCCGCCGATGATGAACAGCAGCAGCCCGCCGATATTGGAAGTGGCATTCAGCACCTTAGCGTGGGCGGTTGATTTCGCGAGGTTATAACCGCACAGCATGACAAACGACAGCGCGTAAAAAAGAGCCTGCCGCCGGGCCAAAGAAACCATCGTAGAAACCTACGCAGCCACCGGCCACCAGGGCAAACGGCAGACCGTACAGGCGACGCTGTCTGTCTTCCTCGCCCACTTTCGGCATCAGCAAAAAAGTAGAGACCAATGCAGATCACCAGAACAGGCAGGATCTGTCGCAACACGTTTGACTGCACATGCTGCACCAGCAGTGCGCCACTCATCGAACCCATAAACGTCATCGCGATATTGAGTTTCTGGTCGGCGAGGTTCACCACTTTACGGCGAATAAAATAAATTGAAGAAGAAATCGAACCGCCACAGGCCTGAAGTTTATTGGTCGCCAGCGCCTGCGCAGGAGACATCCCTGCCGCCATCAGCGCGGGGATGGTCAACAGACCGCCTCCCCCCGCCAGTGAGTCGATAAATCCTGCCAGCATTGCCACAAAAAACAACACCAGCAACAACAGCGGAGAGACCATAAACAGGTCTGCAAAATTATCCATTAGAGTACATGCTCATCCAGCAGCGCCTGGCAGGAAGGCGGCAACGGAGGCGGTGTCTTCTTCTCAGGCTTTGTTGTTCCAGGTTTTGGCGGTTCAAACCAACTTTGTAGCTCAGCGCCACAGCCATCGCCCGGCGGAGGCAACGGCTGATCTTCGCACTCAAGGCTGTCGGCAGGACAGCGTAATCGTACGTGCATATGCGCACGATGCTGGAACCAGGGGCGCACTTTACGTAACCAGTCGCGATCGGTGCCGGCATCCAGGCAAAGCTGTTGTTTGATGGCAGGATTCACAAAAATACGCGTGACGTCGTTATCTTTCGCCGCCAGCTTAATCAGGCTGGAGATTTCCGGTTTCCACAGCGCTGACACGACATGTTTACCATCACGGGCGACCAAATCCAGCGCCTGGGGACGCAACAGTTGCGCCTGAGTCCAGCGCGTTTTTGGCAACTGCAGGAAAATATCGACATCCAGACCGGTCTGATGGCTGGCATGTCCGCCGTTAAATCGACCACCAGCAGGCATGCCCATATCGCCAATCAGCACCGTTCCCAGCCCTAGATTGCTCACCTGCGTACTCAGCCGCTGAATAAACATCACCAGATCGGGATGACCGAAATAGCGGCGCTGATCGGTGCGCATCACCTGATAGTGCTCGGACTGCACGGGCAGTGTATCCGCTCCCACTATGCAGCCGTTCGAGAAGCCGCCAATTGACTGCGCGCTGCCCGGCACGGGCTGGGTAATTTTCTGCCACGGCGTCGCCGCCAGGCTGGCCGTGCTGGCAAGAAGCGCCAGCAAAGCTATTGCAGTTTTTTTCATCTCTTACCAGCGTGGAATATCCGTTTTGACATCCGCATTTTGCGCCCGTTGACGTAACAGGTGATCCATCAGCACGATCGCCAGCATCGCTTCCGCGATCGGCACGGCGCGGATCCCCACGCACGGATCGTGACGACCCTTCGTGATCATCTCCACCTCTTCGCCAAAGCGGTTAATAGTGCGACCCGGAACGGTAATACTGGACGTCGGTTTCAGCGCCAAGTGGGCCACGATTTGCTGGCCGCTGCTGATCCCGCCCAGAATACCGCCGGCGTGATTGCTCTGAAAGCCGTCTTTGGTGATTTCATCACGATTCTGACTGCCGCGTAGCGCTACAACCTCAAACCCGTCACCCATTTCGACGCCTTTCACCGCATTGATGCTCATCAGCGCGTGGGCGATATCGGCATCAAGTCGGTCAAACACGGGTTCACCCAGCCCTGCCGGCACGCCGCTGGCGACCACGGTCACTTTCGCGCCGATAGAATCGCCCTCTTTTTTCAGCGCACGCATCAGTTCATCCAGCGCATCGATTTTATCCGGATCCGGGCAGAAGAAAGGATTTTGCTCAACCTGCGACCAGTCTTTGATCGCCAGCGGAATGTCGCCCATCTGGGTCAGACAACCCTGGATGGTTACACCCAATTTTTCAGCGAGATATTTTTTTAGCAATGGCACCTGCCGCCACGCGCATCGCGGTTTCCCGCGCGGAAGAACGTCCGCCGCCACGATAATCGCGCAGGCCATATTTCTGCTCGTAGGTGTAATCCGCATGTCCCGGACGAAACACGTCCTTGATGGCGCTGTAGTCCTGTGAACGCTGATCGGTGTTTTCAATCAGCAGACCAATGCTGGTCCCCGTCGTGACGCCTTCAAACACGCCGGACAGGATTTTAACCTGATCCGGTTCGCGACGCTGCGTCGTGTAACGCGACGTGCCAGGGCGACGTCTGTCGAGATCGTGCTGCAGGTCAGCTTCCGTCAGAGGAATGCCCGGCGGTACACCGTCGACGATACAACCGAGCGCCAGCCCGTGCGATTCGCCGAAGGTGGTTACACGAAAGAGTTGTCCAATTGTATTTCCTGCCATTGCGGTCTCGTTGTTGTCGTTGTGATTTAATCTTTATAGAGGCTGAAGTGCTCGCGGGCGGCAATCAACTCGGCTTTGGTCAGCATAAAGACGCCATCGCCGCCATTGTCGAATTCCAGCCAGGTGAACGGCACATCCGGATATTGTTCCATCAGATGTACCATGCTGTTACCGACTTCACAAATCAGAATGCCGTTATCAGACAGGTAATCCGGCGCGTTGCCCAGAATGCGACGGGTGAGTTTCAGGCCGTCAGTGCCGGACGCCAGACCCAGTTCCGGCTCATGACGATATTCATTCGGCAGATCGGACATATCTTCCGCATCAACGTACGGCGGGTTGGTTACGATCAGATCGTACTGAACTTTCGGCAGGTCCCGGAACAAATCGGAGCGAATCGGCGTGACGTGATGGATCAGACCGTGCTCTTCAATGTTGTGTTCAGTCACGGCCAGCGCGTCCGCTGAGATATCTACCGCGTCCACTTCCGCTTCCGGGAAGGCATAGGCGCAGGCAATCGCAATACAGCCGCTACCGGTACACATATCAAGGATAAGCTGAGGCGGCTCATTGACGAGACCCGCAAAGCGGTTGTTGATAAGTTCACCGATCGGAGAGCGCGGCACCAGCACGCGTTCATCAACATAAAATTCATGACCGCAGAACCAGGCTTTGTTGGTCAGATAAGCCACCGGAATACGTTCGTTCACGCGGCGGATCACGCGCTCAACAATACGGTGGCGTTCGCTGGAAGTCAGACGCGCGGTACGCATATCTTCCGGAATATCGAGCGGCAGATACAGCGAAGGCAGAACCAGTTGCACGGCTTCATCCCACGGGTTATCCGTACCGTGACCGTACCAGATATTCGCCGCACTAAAACGGCTAACCGCCCAGCGCAACATGTCCTGAATGGTATGCAGATCACTCACTGCTTCATCAACGAAAATTTTATCCACCTGTTCCTCCAGGGCACGCCCGCATTAATTTCGGCGGCTAGTTTGCCATGAAGACGGCGATAAATCAGCAATCACGCAGGGGTTGCGGGTGAAAATTGCGTTTTGAGCATTCGCATCCGCATCGAGTCGGGTAAACTAACGGACAATAAAAAAAAGATGAGACCGCAGAATGAAAAAGAAAACATCGCTGAGCGAGGAGGACCAGGCGCTGTTCCGGCAGCTGATGACCGGCACCCGTCAGATTAAACAGGACACCATTGTTCATCGCCCGCTGCGTAAAAAGATAACCGAGGTGCCGGTTAAGCGGCTGCTTTCGGAGCAGGCCGATGCCAGCCATTATTTCTCTGATGAGTTCCAGCCGCTGCTGAATACGGAAGGCCCGGTCAAGTATGTCCGTCCTGACGTCAGCCATTTCGAGCTGAAGAAAATGCGCCGTGGCGATTATTCTCCAGAGTTGTTTCTCGATTTACACGGTCTGACGCAGCTTCAGGCAAAGCAGGAACTGGGCGCGCTGATTGCCGCCTGCCGCCGGGAACATGTTTTTTGCGCCTGCGTGATGCACGGTCACGGCAAACATGTGCTGAAACAACAGACGCCGTTGTGGCTGGCGCAACATCCGCACGTCATGGCCTTCCATCAGGCACCGAAAGAGTATGGCGGCGACGCTGCGCTACTGGTGTTGATCGAAGTGGAAGAGTGGGCGCCGCCGGAACTGCCCTGAGCGCAGAAACAACAAGAGCCGCATCAGCGGCTCTTTAGCGTAGTGACAAACCTTATTCCGACCCCGGACAACCAGAGATCTCTTCATTAAACACCAGGAAAATCAATTTATTGATTTTCAGTTGTTAACGACAAAGAAGGAAAAACCTCGTTTTTTCTTCTTTGTCAGCTGTCTTAAGAGCCGCATCAGCGGCTCATTACAGAGAATACAGCGGTTAAATCGCTTTCGCCATTTTGAGGTTACACGGGCTCATCTGCCAGTTGAACACCCCTTTTCCGCTTTCATCCAGCGTCACACTGGCAATTGCGGAGGTGGTAAACATCGGCGGCGTTTCTCCTGGGCACAGCTCGGACACCAGGTAACCCACTAACGGAAGGTGGGAGATTACCAGCGCAGTGGCTACGCCTTCATTAGCCAGAGCCTGCAAATAGGCGCTGACCAGACCGACATCGCCGCAGGGAGTCAACTCCGGCAAAACATCCACGTCACCTGGCAGGTTCATGCATCCCCCCTACCACATCCAACGTTTGTTCGGCTCGCAGGAACGGGCTCACCAGAACACGTTCGATATCCACTTTTTGACCTTTCAGCCAGTTCGCCATAAGGCGGGATTCGTCACAACCGCAGGGGGTTAAGGGACGAACCGAATCACTGGCGGCATCGAGGGCCGCGTCGCCGTGACGCATGATAAAAACTTGCATATTGCACCGCTTTTGTTAACCAGAATCACACGCACCCAACCAAAACCCCTCAGGGTTGCTGTAATGCAGTGGCCGGCATTGTGCCTTATCCGTTCGCTGAATGAAACGCTGTGTTTTACCTCAATGGCGTAAGTATAGTCAATCTGTGTTTACAATTTAACCAACTCACAGCCATTCAGTACGGATTTACCTTACATTTGACCTTGCGAATTCAGGTCAGTTGCATCTGTTTTCCAGAAACTTTCACCCCGCTCCGCCATCTGTAACAACGCATCGCACGGCGTAAACCGTGGACCATACAGCGAAGCCAGACGTTGCAATACCGCAACCACTTCACCCGCCCCGAGAGAATCCATATAACGGAACGGGCCACCGAGAAACGGAGGAAAACCAATACCAAACACCGCGCCGATGTCACCATCGCGCACGCTACGAATCACCTGCTCATCGAAGCAGCGCGCCGCCTCATTGAGCATTAACATGACGCAACGTTCCGCAATCTGCGAAGCGGAGACCCGGCTCTGCCCCTGAACGCCTATAAGCGTATAAATTGCAGGGTCGACCTGTTTTTTGCTTTTACGCCCTTTCGCCCCATAAAGATAGAAACCCCGACCATTTTTTCTGCCTTTGCGATCATCATTCAAAATTGATGAAACAACATTTGCAGGGGCGCTAAAACGCTCGCCATAAGCGGCTTCCAGTATTGGTATAATTTTAGTGCCTGTGTCGATTCCGACCTCATCCAAAAGTTGGATTGGCCCGACCGGAAAACCAAACTTTACCAGTGCGCTGTCGATCTGCTCGACCCGCTCACCTTCTGTCAGCAGGCGAATCGCTTCATTGATATACGGCGCAAGAATACGGTTTACATAGAACCCGGCCTTATCGCGCACCACAATTGGCGTTTTGCCCTGTTTTTTCGCCAGCTTAACCGTGGTGGCGATGGTTTGCTCCGACGTCGTGGCATGCGGAATCACCTCCACCAGCGGCATTTTTTCAACCGGGCTAAAGAAGTGCAGACCAATCACCTGCTGGGGTCTGGCCGCTTTGGCCGCAATGTCGCTAATCGGTAAAGATGACGTATTGGAGGCAAAAATAGTGTGAGATGCACAATTCTGCTCAACTTCGGCCACCATCTGTTGTTTTAACGACAGATCTTCAAATACCGCTTCAATTACCAGGTCGCGATGGGAAAAGCCGCGATAGTCGACCGAACCCGAAATCAGCGCCAGCTGTTTGTCACGTTCACTGGCTTTGATATGCCGGCGACGCACCTTCGTTTCAAGCTGCTCCCAGCTGTATTTCAGCGCGTGGTTGATTCCTTTGGAATTAATGTCTTTGATGCGAACTGGCAAGCCACCTTTACAGGCTGTGACGTAAGCAATACCGCCGCCCATCAGTCCACCGCCTAAAACGCCGACGCTGTTTAGCGGCCCTGGCGGAACCTCGCTGCCTGGGTCCTTTTTCACCTCCGTACTGGCAAAAAAAGATATGACGTAACGCCTGTGATTGCGGCGTCATCGCCAGCTCGCCAAACGCGTTCGCTTCCGCGTCGTATCCGCTGCTACTACCCTGCGCCAGCCCGGTTTCAATCACCTGTAAAATACGTTCTGTCGCCGGGTAATTTCCGTGGGTTTTCTGTTCTGTTTTCTTGTTCACCATGCGGAAAAGCAACGCCCGCCCGAGCGGCCCCGCCAGAATTCGTTCACGAACCGGAAGGGGGCGATGACCGGGGCGTTCTTTTTTCGCCCATTCCACGGCGGCGTCCAGCAGGATCGTCTGCGGGACCACCTCATCCACCAGTCCCGCTTTCAGCGCCTGCTTCGCGCGAAGTTGCTTGCCGGTGAGGATCATATCCAGCGCCGTGCTGATTCCCACTAACCGTGGTAAACGTTGGGTGCCGCCCGAACCCGGCAACAGCCCCAGTTGCACTTCCGGTAAACCGAGAACCGTTTTCGCATCATCTGTACAAACCCGCGCATGGCAGGCCAGCGCCAGTTCAAGGCCGCCCCCCCAGACAAGCACCGTGAATGGCGGCCACCACCGGGATCGGCAGCGCATTGATTTCGGCCATCAGTTGCTGCCCCTGTCGCGCCAGCGTTTCTGCTTCCTGGGCACTTTTGCAGCGCCCAATCATATTGATATCTGCCCCGGCAATGAAATTGTCCGCTTTTGCGGAAATGATGACGACGCCGCGAATCGCCTTGTTTTCACGGATCTGTTTAAGAATAACCCGTACCTGCGAGGCAAACTCCGCCTTCAGGGTATTCATTTTCTCTCCCGGAACGTCCACAGAGATAACCGCGACATTGTCCGGGCGCACGTTAAGCGTAAAAGCCGATGCCATTTCCATTATTCCGCCTCCAGAACCATTGCCGCGCCCAGTCCGCCTGCAGCACAGGCGGTGACCAGGCCAAAACCGCCGCCACGACGACGTAATTCGTGCAGGGTTTGCGTGATCATCCTCGCACCCGTCGCGGCAAAGGGATGTCCAAAGGCAATCGAACCGCCAAGTACGTTAAATTTGCTGTCATCCACTTCGCCGGTGGCATGGCTTCGGCCAAGCACGTCACGGGCAAAGCGCTCGCTGCCGAGTAGCTGAAGATTGGCCAGCGTCTGCGCGGCAAAGGCTTCGTGCATATCGAAAAGCGTCAGATCGGCCATCGTTAATCCTGCACGTTCCAGCGCCAGCGGCGTGGACCAGGCCGGCCCCAGCAGCATATCCTGCCAGACATCAATGGCGGTAAAGGCATAGCTGCGTAGATAGCCAAGCGGAACCAGCCCTAACTCTTTGGCACGGGATTCCGTCATCAAAATGACCGCCGCCGCGCCGTCTGTCAGCGGGGTGCTGTTGGCCGCCGTAACGCTGCCATGTTTGCGGTCAAATGCCGGACGCAGTCTGGCGTAATCTGCCAGCGTAGAGTTGCCGCGAATATTGTTATCTTCAGAAAGGGGCTCTTTAAAAGGCGGCGTGTACGTGGTCATCACTTCATCGGCCAGTTTTCCCTCTGCCCACGCCAGGGCGGCCCGTTGGTGGGAGCGATGCGCCAGGGCGTCCTGTTGTTCACGGGTAATGCCATAGGTTTTCGCCATCTGCTCGGCGGTATCGCCCATTCGCAGGCCAGTGGAGTATTCCGCTACAGCAGGCGGGACGGGCAGCAGATCGCGCAAGCGCAGACGAGAAAAGAGTTTCAGACGCTGCCCCATCGTGCGGGCTTTGTTGACATCGACCAGCACCCGCGCCAGTTTTTTGCTGACGCCAATGGGCAGCACCGAAGACGAGTCAGCCCCACCGGCGATACCTGCACGAATGGTGCCGGCCATCAGGCTTTCTGCAACGTTGGCGACCGCCTGAAAACTGGTCGCACAGGCGCGACTGACGCTATAAGCATCGGTATGCACGTTCATCCCGGTCCCGAGCACAATTTCACGCGCAATGTTTGGCGCTTCCGGCATCTGTACGACCTGACCGAACACCAGTTGTTCGATGACGTCGGCAGGGATTTCGCTACGCGCAAGCAGTTCCCCCCACCACCATTTTGCCGAGATCGACGGCGGGAATGCCATGATAAGCCGTTGCCTGACGGGCAAAAGGCGTACGTAATCCGCTCACAATGGCGATGCGATCGCCCTGCCGGGTGACCAGCGGTAAAGCCTGACTCATAACACTCCCCTGTAAAAAATAAAATAAGTGGTCTGACCTGATCATAGTCTTAACCAATTTTTTACATTTAGCCAAGCGGAGCGCAAAGAAAGTGAGAGCTATGACACAGTGAATAATCACTGTCTGAAATGAAAATGCCCCGGGGAAAACTCACCGGGGCATTAATAAAACGAGGTGGGATTAACGCAGACCCAACTGGAAGATCAGGGTTTCGGCTTCGCAGGCGAAGACAAAATCGATATCCAGACGCACACCGTCAGACTCTTCAGTGAAAGTTGAGGTGATTTTGCACGGCTCAGATTCGACGCTACGGGCTTTTTCGGTCAGCGCGGCCAGCGTTTCTTCAGCCTCTGCGCGGTTAGCGAACACACGGCTGTATGATGCGGTGCAATCGGAGTTGTCCATGATGGTACCAACATCCATACAGCAGCAAACCGGGGTTTCATCAGCACTGCATTTACTCATTGTAGATTTCCTCTGTATTTTGCACTCAGGGTGCCAGATAAACGATGAGGATATTTTACGCTCCCCCCCTATCACCTCTCCAGTTGTTAATTGAACGAAATGAGATAAGTGACCGAAATCACACTTAAAAATGATCTAAAACAAATTTCACCCAAAAGGATGAGTGCGCAACCTGGCAATTTTGCCAGCTGGATCGCGTTTTTAAGATCACAATTGAAAAAAGTTATAAACATACTTGCAACATCTCAGCTGGTCAGACCTATACTCACGCCACTGGTCTGATTTCTAAGTCGTACCGCAGACCCTACACTTCGCGCTCCTGTTACAGCATGTAACATAGTTTGTATAAAAATAAATCAATTGAGGTTATGGTCATGAGCCAGAAAACCCTGTTAACAAAGTCTGCTCTCGCAGTCGCAGTGGCAATTATCTCCACCCAGGCCTGGTCTGCAGGCTTTCAGTTAAACGAATTTTCTTCCTCTGGCCTCGGCCGGGCCTATTCGGGTGAAGGCGCTATCGCAGACGATGCAGGTAACGTCAGCCGTAACCCAGCGCTGATCACGATGTTCGATCGCCCGACGTTTTCTGCGGGTGCGGTCTATATCGATCCGGACGTCAACATCAGCGGACGCTCGCCGTCTGGCCGTAGCCTTGATGCCGATAACATCGCGCCAACGGCATGGGTGCCCAACGCGCACTTTGTTGCGCCCATTAACGATCAGTTCGGTTGGGGAGCATCCATTACCTCTAACTACGGTCTGGCAACAGAGTTTAACGATACCTACGCGGGCGGTTCTGTTGGCGGTACCACCGACCTCGAAACCATGAACCTTAACTTAAGCGGCGCCTATCGCTTAGATGACGCATGGAGCTTCGGTCTGGGTCTGAACGCCGTTTATGCACGTGCGAAAATCGAACGCTTCGCCGGCGACCTGGGTCAACTGGTCGCAGGCCAGGTCATGCAGTCTCCTGCCGGACAAACGCCGCAGGGTCAGCAACTGGCAGCCACCGCCAATGGCATCCCAGGCAATACAAAAATTGCCCACCTGAACGGTAACCAATGGGGCTTTGGCTGGAACGCCGGGATCCTGTATGAACTGGATAAGAACAATCGCTATGCGTTGACCTACCGTTCTGAAGTCAAAATTGACTTTAAAGGTAACTACAGCAGCGATCTGCCGCCAGCGATCAACAACTACAACCTGGGTATTCCGACCGCTACCGGCGGCGCGACTCAGTCAGGTTATCTGACGCTGAACTTGCCAGAAATGTGGGAAGTGTCCGGTTACAACCGCGTGGCGCCGCAATGGGCAATCCACTACAGCCTGGCTTATACCAGCTGGAGTCAGTTCCAGGAGCTGAAAGCGAAATCCACCGGCGGTGAGACACTGTTCCAGAAAGATGAAGGCTTTAAAGACGCCTACCGCATCGCGCTGGGGACCACCTATTATTATGATGATAACTGGACGTTCCGTACCGGTATCGCCTTCGATGATAGCCCGGTTCCGTCACAAAACCGTTCTATCTCGATTCCTGATCAGGACCGTTTCTGGCTGAGCGCGGGGACCACTTACGCCTTCAATAAAGATGCGTCTGTGGACGTTGGCGTCTCTTACATGCACGGCCAGAGCGTTAAGATTAACGAAGGCCCGTACCAGTTCGAGTCTGAAGGTAAAGCCTGGCTGTTCGGTACCAACTTCAACTACGCATTCTGATTTCTTGCAGGCAGATGTAAAAAAAGGTGAGCTTTTTAGCTCACCTTTTTTATTTGCTCAATCTGGCTTACTCGGAATCGATCTCTTTCAGTTCGTCCTGAATCGCCTGCGCGTTCGGGTTTTCCTGCGGCTTGAGCTTCCCGCCATTGGCGATAAAGTCATGGCGCTGGAAGTATGCTTCACGAACCAAAATATACGGATCGGAGGACTGACGCAGCAGACCATCGGAATCCAGCAACTGGGCGCGGGTTTCAATCCCTTCAATCGTCCATTTACCAATAGACATCGGCCAGGTCAGCCAGGAGAGTACCGGATAGAGCGTATCCGCCATATCGCCGCCATCATCACGGATTGTCCAACTCCCGTAGAACGGTAACTGCACGTAAGGACCATAGCCGACGCCATAGTGACCTAAGGTACTGCCGAAACGATGCGGCTCAACACGTTGCAGTTTCGGGTTCGCCATGCCAGCGACATCAATAAAGCCGCCCATCCCCAGGATCGTATTAAGGAAGAAACGGGTGAAATGCACCATTCCCTGATACGGATCGCCCTGCAGGAAATAGTTCACCATCACCGCCGGTTCTTCCAGGTTGCCAGTGAAGTTGCTCAGACCATTACGGGCAGGCTGCGGAACATAATCACGCCAGGCGACGGCCACCGGTCGAACGATATACGGATCCAACACATTAAAGTTGAAGTTGTACATGGTGCGGTTGAACCCTTCAAACGGGTCTGAACGCCCCTGCTGTTCTGTGCCGGAACTTGCACACCCCACCAGCAGTGTGGTTCCCAGCGCAAGCGCCGACAGGCGAAGCTTCATAAATGTCTCCCTGTTAATTATGGCTATCGCTGATTGCCATCCATGACGGAACACTACCGTATCCGCCTGTAAAGGTGTGAGCGATTGTAACAGTACGTCAAACGATGTCTATATCACCGAACACGCTGCTGTGATCATAGCCTGGTCACATCAGCATCGTCGCACTTCTATTCTAGCGGGATACATAAAAACAAACGTTACCATTTTTGCGTTTTCAGAGTATGTCCTCACGGGGGGTCTGGCTAAAAGCCGCTACGCTTTATCTTGTTAGTGTGCATACCGGAGATGAATGATGGTCGATCATGAAAACGACAAGATAGATGAGCATAGCGACGAGCTTGCCGTCGAAAGTGATGAAAAACAGAGTGGGAAGAAAATAGAACTGGATGAAGATCGCCTCCCCTCACGGGCGATGGCGATTCACGAACATATCCGTCAGGACGGGGAAAAAGAGCTGGAGCGGGATGCGATGGCGCTGCTGTGGTCCGCTATTGCTGCCGGGCTTTCGATGGGTGCCTCGCTGCTGGCAAAAGGGATCTTTCACGTCGAACTGGAGGGAGTTCCTGGCAGTTTCTTGCTGGAGAATCTCGGCTATACCTTTGGCTTTATCATCGTCATTATGGCACGCCAGCAGTTGTTTACCGAAAATACCGTCACCGCCGTTCTGCCCGTCATGCAAAACCCAACCCCCGGTAATTTCGGTCTACTGATGCGCCTGTGGGGCGTTGTGCTACTGGGGAACGTGCTGGGTACCGGCATCGCGGCCTGGGCATTTGAATACATGCCTATCTTTAATGAAGAGACCCGTGATGCGTTCGTGAAAATCGGTATGGATGTGATGAAAAACAGCCCCACGGAGATGTTTGCTAACGCCATTATTTCCGGCTGGCTGATTGCCACTATGGTCTGGATGTTTCCGGCCGCTGGGGCGGCGAAGATCGTAGTCATCATTCTGATGACGTGGCTGATCGCACTGGGCGATACCACCCACATTGTGGTCGGGTCGGTCGAAATTCTCTATCTGGTATTTAACGGTACGCTGCACTGGAGCGACTTCTTCTGGCCGTTTGCCTTACCGACGCTAGCCGGAAACATTTGCGGCGGCACCTTTATCTTCGCTCTGATGAGCCATGCGCAAATCCGCAATGATATGAGCAACAAACGTAAAGAAGAAGCCAGAGTCGCAGCGCAAAAAAAGAGACAAAAAGCAAAAAAAAGAGGAAAAACAGGCCTGAATGGCGACGGTTTGAACAGTCAGGCGGCCGCTCACTTACCGGGACACACAAAAACCGGTATACTGAGCGCCGCTTCGTCCCCTTAGTTAAATGGATATAACGAGCCCCTCCTAAGGGCTAGTTGCAGGTTCGATTCCTGCAGGGGACACCATTTCAGTCGTTCCCGCCGTGTATTGACGATGGCAGACTTTTGCAAATCTGTTGTGCCATTCAGAGAATCCTGTTGTTCTCATCCCTGGTATCGCACTGGCGAACGGCTGTTTTATGAATGCGGGAATGTCCTTTTCAGATAAATAACCATTAACGAATACTTGCCTGAATAAAAATTTCTTTAGACGACTTCAGAATATATTCTTGTTCCTTGCCATTATTATAAAGCAGGTGTAATAATTCATCAAAACACGCCACGGAATAAACAACTTATGGATGATATTATTCAACTTGAATATTATATGCGTCATGCTATTTATGAGGCTGAAGAAAGTCTGCGCGAAGGAAATAAAGGATTTGGTGCGGTCATCATCAAAGAGGATGAAATTATTGCCGCCGCGCATGATGGTGAGGAAACAGAATCAGACCCAACATCGCACGCGGAAATTAACGCTATTAAACTCGCTGGAAAAAAGATCGGCAAAGATTTATCCGGTTGTATTCTTCTCTCGACCAGTGAACCCTGCCCGATGTGTGCTTTTGCCATTGCCTGGTCTGGTATCAAAGAAATAGCCTATGGCTACTCGATTCAGGATGCGCTGGCCCAGGGACGCAGGCGTATTTTATTCCTCTGTACCGAGGCTTTTGATAAAGCAGGAATGGATATTACCGTGCATAAAGGTGTTCTGCAGCGGGAATGTTCAATTCTCTATCGCGCGGATGTTCGACATGAAATCAACAATCTCCGCGCCGCGACCGATGACGATCTCAGGGCGCTGAATGCGGATTCGATTGCCCGTCGAACGGCCTGGTACAGTGAAAATAGCGCGATACTGCGTACTGAACACTGCACTCTGTTAGAGGCGGCCCACCATTTGCTGGTAACCCGATTTCACGCCACGGAGGAGGAGATGCCGGTTGTGGCGAAAAGTGAAAAACAGATTACGTTCCATTCCATGAATTTTTGCCCAACGCTTGAAGCATGCAAAATATTACGTCTGGACACACGGCACGTGTGCAAACTTCTTAATGAGGATTCCACAAACAGACTGGTCAAAAATATAGATCGCAGACTTCGCTTCTCGCGAAATTACGCCAGTCTGCGCCCCTATACGCCTTTTTGCGAAGAATTTATCTCAATTGAAGATTGATAGTTAAGTGGTTCCATAGTGTGGTAGACAAAGAAAACATCACGGTAAAATATCTCCTCACTGTTTTCGCTCGCCGGTTTTAGACGCCCGCCTTGCTGGCCGGGCGTCGTCTGGCTTAACGTACTATTTCTCTGCGCATTTTCCGGGTCGTGTAAAACGCATCCGCACTCATCCAAAGCTCATAAGTCGTATCATGATTTTTGCGATTTTTGAGCTCGCGTAGCGTAATACCGCGAATCTTCCCTTCGTTTACCAACCGGGTTACCTCCCCCCGTACTGAGTCGTAACTGCTTTTTCATCACCGACAACAGACTGACCTGAAAGGCCATCGTTAACCTGATACTCACCTTTACCTGCTGATGCCGGACAAGCGTTATCCGCCACTGTTCACGAACGTTAAAATCCGGAACCCCGGAGAGCTCGGCGTTATTTCGCTTCAGGATTTGGCGATCGTGGGCGAAAAGCTGGATCGCTCTTGCGTCATTGGCAACGATCCGCGCATAAAGCTCGCGGTCAATGCGGCTGACAGGAAGACGTGAGAACAGGCTGATGTTCCAGGTGTAATCGCAATACAGGCACTTGTAGATGCTCCAGACATCCAGCTGCTTCTTTTGCGAATTCATTCTGAAAGCCCCGGAAGGGACGAAATCGCGCTTAATATTGCAGGCAGGACAGCGCTTTGCGATGCGCTGATAGCCCACGGGACTGACGGTCCATGTGACGTGCATGTTGACCCTTTTTTTAACCCATACAAAACGGGTTCGTCCTGAACGAACCATGAATTTTGCTATGCGAAAAATATTTGAAGATATTTTTCAGTGGGTTAACAAAAGATTTCCAGCACAACCATCCCTTGAGTTATCGATGAGACAGTAAGACTAGCAGACCTTTATTTTCTCAATACATAAGTCAAATCAATATTTGTGACACAACTGTCAGGGTTATTTGATCTGACATCGGATTCTTCTCGAAAAATAGCCGTATATTTATTCATCACCCCCCCAGAGATAAGGAGCGCCAGATGTCACAGCAAGAACAGTTCTGCCACGCATGCGGAATGCCGCTTTCCGCGCCCGACGCCAAAGGCGCGAGCGATAAATACTGCGCCTATTGCAGTGATGCCGAAGGGAATCTGAAGCCCTGGGATGAAGCCGTTTCCGGTCTGGCGGGATTTCTGGATTCCTGGCAAAAAGTGGGCCCCGAGGAGTCACGTAAACGCGCGATCCGTTACCTGACGTCGATGCCCGCCTGGGCACACAAAGCGGAAGACTAAACCGCTGATGCCAACCCAACGGTCGGATGCCGTCGTCATTCTGCATGAAATCTACGGCATCAATGCGCATATACATCGCACCAGGGAGATGTGGCGGGCGCGGGGTTTCGACGTCTACGCCCCCCGCACTTTTTCCACATGACGCGCCATACAGCTATACGCAGCAGGATGAGGCGTATCGCAATTTTTCAAATCACGTCGGTTTTGATCCGCAACCGGTTTTAAAATTGCTTGCCACACTGCGCGCGCAACATCGCAAACTGATTGTCATCGGCTACAGCACCGGAGCAACGCTGGCATGGCGAGTCGCCGGAAGCGGTTTGTGTGATGGGGTTATCTGTCATTATGGCTCACGCATTCGTCAGTACAGCGATGAGTTACCACACTGCCCAGCGCTGATGATCCTGGCCCGCCACGAGCCGTCATTCGATCCTACGGCGCTTCAACAGAAGCTGGAAACATTGCCCCTGGTGCAATGCCATATGTTCGATGCGCAGCACGGCTTTTGTGACGCAGACAGTCCCGGATACCTTGCGTGGCAGGCACGCCATGCTGTCGCCGATGCCATCGCTTTTGTCGACGCGGTCTGCGGGTAGTCGGTTGGATAGAATTCAGTAAGATACAAACCATCGGTTCCACGTTGTACTGTGAGTTCAATGGTTCGCGTGACGGGCGTATCGCTGCAGTAAAACAAGAAAAGCGTCGATCTGATTGTTAGCGGAAATAGCCAGATCGGCAAATACCGATCCGGCCCTTTATATCAGAGAACTTTACTTAAAAATTCAGCCGTACGTGGATTCGCTGGCGACGTAAACAGCACCTCAGGCGTTCCCTCTTCCTGGATAATGCCGTGATCGATAAAGATGACCCGATCGGCCACTTCACGGGCGAACCCCATTTCATGGGTGACGATCGCCATAGTCATTCCTTCATTGGCCAGGTTCTTCATGACTTCCAGCACATCTCCGACTAACTCCGGATCCAGCGCCGAGGTTGGCTCGTCAAACAGCATGATAGAGGGGTTCATTGCCAGCGCACGGGCAATCGCCACGCGTTGCTGTTGACCACCCGACAGACGTGAAGGCCAGGCGTCGCGTTTATCGCTTAATCCAACTTTTTCCAGCAGCATTTCTGCCCGGCTGATCGCATCGCGACGCGAGAGCCCCAACAACATTTGCGGCGCCATCATCAGGTTGTCCAGCACCGTCATGTGCGGAAACAGATTAAAACGCTGGAATACCATCCCCACGCTTTCGCGCATTTTATTGAGATCGGTTTTGCGATCGTGAACGGCAAAACCGTTCACCAGCACCTCGCCTTCAGTGACCGTTTCAAGCGCGTTCATGCAGCGCAAAAAGGTACTTTTTCCGGACCCAGACGGACCGATGATACACACCACCTCCTGCGGTTTGATATCACAGTCAATCCCGCGCAGAACGTGGTTATCACCAAAATGTTTATGTAAGTTTTTAATGTGGATCACTTTTACCAAACCTTTTTTCCAGACGGTTAACCAGCTGCGCCAGCAGGAAGGTGAGTACCCAGTACACCAGTGAAATGGTCAGGTAGGGTTCCCAGTAGGTGGCATAAGCCCCCGAAACCGTTCGCGCGGCGTAGGCCAGATCGGCAAGCCCGATCGCCGAGGCGAGTGAGGAGTCTTTGACAATGGCAATGGCGTTGTTGCCCAGCGGTGGAAGAATCCGGCGGAAAGCCTGTGGCAGGATAACTTTGCGCATGGTTTTCCACCATGGCATCCCCAGCGCCCGCGAGGCCTCCATCTGACCGGGATCAATCGACTGGATCCCCGCCCGGAAGATCTCGGAAACATAGGCCCCGGCATTCAACGTGATCGCCACAATACAGGATAAGAAAGCCCCGTAGCCCGAGCGCAATTCGCGGGCAAAATCGGCGCTCATCAGCCCGCTGGTGACCAGCATTCCGTCACGGGGATTGATGAACAGCGGCACCAGCGCAAAATGGACGACCATGATCTGGACAAACAGCGGCGTTCCGCGAAAGGCGCTGACATAGAAACGAACGGGATATTGAACACAATAGCGGAGCGCGTATTTCCAGAAACCGTGCTCGGCTTTCGCCATGCGGCCCAGTCCCAGCGTCAGCCCCCAGAGTGTGCCAAGACAGACACAGATGATGGTGCATTTTATGGTCATCCACGCGCCTTCCATAAATAATGGCGCATACTCCTGGATGATTTCCCAACGAAATCCCGTCATGGTTTTCCCCTGCAAAAAAAGCTGACACAGACCGCGTGTCAGCCTAAAAATAAATGAATAACGCAAATTACTCTGACGGAAGCGTCGGGACTTCGCTGTCAAACCAGGTTTTATAAATTTTATCGTAAGTACCGTCAGCGATGATTTTCTTCAATCCTGCGTTAATCTTCTGCTGTAATTCGGTATTCCCTTTAGCGACCGCAATACCAAAATACTGACGCTCAAACTTGGCATCCGGAACGAGCTTGAACTGTTTTTCCGGATGCTGCTTGATGTAGTATTTCACCACGCCGACATCGCCCACTGCCGCGCTGACGCCATCTTCAAACAACTCCTGCAGCATTAACGGCGTATTGTCGAAACGCTTAATCGCAGTGCTGTTTTTCCCCAGAACGCCGGAAACCACAATGTCACCGGTGCTGGAGTTAACGACGCCCACTTTTTCCGTTTTCAGCGAATCCAGAGAACTCACTTTTGAATCAGCCGGAACGACGATCGACTGTTCGGCCGGGAAGTAAGGGAGAGAAAAATCAACCATCTGCTTACGTTTATCCGTGATGGTGATCCCCGAAATAATGATGTCACGATCCCCGGAGCCCAGCGTCGCGAAGATCCCTTCCCACGGCGTATTGACCAGTTTGACATCAAAATTTTCTGCTTTAGCGATGGCTTTAATAATATCGATATCAAAGCCTTCCAGTTCCTTCTGGCTGTTTTCAAACTCAAACGGACGATAAGTGCCGCCCGCGCCGACCACGTAGGTTTCTTGTGCTGCAAAAGCGGCCCCGGTCAACGCTATCATTAAACATCCTGCTTTTATCCACTGACTGAACATTCCCTTCTCCTGTTATTTTTATGCACATTTACTGCATAAAAATACCCAAACTGATTTCCTTATGCAATCACTATCTGATCCACGGTTTGCCTTGCGGGATCCCCGCTTAGCTCACCGCATTCACGGTCTTTGCGCCTTCCTGCGCCATCGCCGCAAACGCCCTGGCGGCAGCGGTTCGCCAGGCTCCCTTGCGCTGCATTAATACGGCCGTGCGTTCGAGCAGTTGTGGGGTCAGTGAAATAGCCCGCAAATCGTTGCTTTGCCCGGCGACAGGCGCAGGCAACAACGTGGATAATCCGGTCCGGCGCACCAGCTCCAGTACGGCGCTGATGGAGTTGACCTCCATGAGGATCTGCGGTCGCAAACCTGCCTGACGGCAATACCGGTCAATCTGTTCCCGGGTCGCAAATTCCGCGCTCAATAAAATCAACTTTTCACTATTGAGCACGTGCAAATCCACCGACGCCTGCGCCGCCAGCGGGTGATTTTCTGCCACGACCAGGGCCAGGTTTTCAGTCAGCAATGGCTGTACATCGATATCCGCAGAGTGGACTTCCTCAAACGCAATACCGACATCCAGTTCATCGTTGACCAGCATCTCTTCGATTTTGTCCTGCGAGCGTTCCTGTAACTGTAAAGTTACATTGGGATAGCGGGTATAAAATTCAGCCAGTAGCGGGCCGATAAACCAGGCGGTGAAGGTGGGCGTGACCGCTACGCGCAGAGAACCCCGGCTCAGATCCTCCACATCATGCATGGCGCGTTTACCCTCTTCCAGCGCCCGTAGCGCGCTACGCGCATAGCGCAGATAAACCTCTCCCGCATCGGTCAACCGGGTCTTACGCCCGCTGCGATCAAACAACTGCACGCCCAGCATTTCCTCGAGTTGCCGAATTTGCTGCGAAAGCGCCGGTTGCGAAACATGCAGCGCCGCCGCGGCACGGGTGAATCCGTGATGCTCCGCCACAGCAAGAAAGTAGTAGGTATGTCGATCCAGCATCGTTCTGACTCATAAGATTATCCAATGGACTTTATTATAAATGAGTCTTTTATCTTATGAAACGAAGCGCGTAGCCTGTGTTCATCGCATAGCGAGACAGAGGATTATTCGTGAAAGAGATTATTAATGGCTTCCTGAAGTTTCAGCGTACAGTATTTCCTGAACGTGCCGCACTATTCAGACGCCTTGCCACTTCGCAAAACCCCCGTGCGTTATTCATCTCCTGTTCGGACAGTCGTCTGGTTCCGGAACTGGTTACGCAGCGCGAACCGGGCGATTTGTTCGTGATCCGCAACGCCGGCAATATTGTGCCGTCATACGGTCCGGAACCCGGCGGGGTAACCGCCTCGGTGGAGTACGCCGTCTTGGCGCTTCGCGTCACCGACATTGTTATCTGTGGTCATTCCGACTGCGGCGCGATGACCGCGATTGCCGGTTGTCACTGCCTGGACGCTATGCCCGCCGTCGACCACTGGTTGCGCTACGCGGACTCCGCTCGCGTGGTTAACGAGTCCCGTGAACACGCCTCTTTGGCCGAGAAAACGGCCTCAATGATACGTGAAAACGTCATTGCACAACTCGCCAATATTCAGACCCATCCCTCCGTACGCCTCGCGCTTGAAGAAGGGCGCATTGCACTCCACGGCTGGGTCTATGATATCGAAAGCGCAGACATTGCCGCTTACGACGGTGCCAGCGGACGGTTCGTTTCACTGGCAGAAAAGCCGAATACCTGCGCGATGCCTTACCGACAGTCATCTGCAGCCTGAGCTATTTTTAACGTATCAATGAGGTTCTATTATGATTCAGTCACAAATTAACCGTGATACTCGCCTGGCCCTGGCCGACCAGATCCTGCTGAGCAAAGCTAAAAAAGACCTTACGTTTTCCCAACTTGCGGACGGCACGGGGTTATCCGAAGCCTTTGTCACTGCCGCGCTGCTTGGTCAACATGCCCTTCCGGCCGATGCTGCGCGCCTCGTCGGCGAGAAACTGGCGCTGGATAGCGATGCGGTACTGTTGCTACAAACTATCCCACTGCGCGGCAGTATTGACGATCGCGTACCGACAGACCCGACGATGTACCGTTTCTATGAAATGTTGCAGGTTTACGGCACCACGCTAAAAGCGCTGGTTCATGAAAAATTTGGCGATGGCATTATCAGCGCGATTAATTTCAGGCTGGATGTAAAAAAAGTGGCGGACCCGGAAGGCGGCGAACGCGCTGTGATTACTCTGGATGGTAAGTATTTACCGACGAAGCCTTTTTAATCCAACAGCACGGTACGCGCAGGCGTATCGTTCTTCTTTTCTCTGCTCACAGGAGTAAAGCATGTCTGTACATGATAACTATCTGCAACAGGCGCTGGCTCTGGCTGCCCGTAACGTTGAACAGGGTGGACGCCCGTTTGGCGCGGTCATTGTCCGCAACGGCGACACGGTCGCCGAAGCTGTCAATACACTGCACCTGGATGATGATCCCACCGGACATGCGGAGCTTAATGCCATTCGTGCGATTGCTGCCCATTCCGGCAGCGCGGCCCTTCGGGAATGCGTGGTTTACGCCAGCGGACAACCGTGCCCGATGTGCCTTAGCGCAATGTATCTCACAGGCGTGAAAGAAGTCTGGTTCGCTAACAGCAATGATGATGGCGAAATGTTCCGTCTCTCTACGGCCGCCATTTATCAGCAGCTACAGCAGCCTCTCGATCAGCAAACCCTGCCCGTTCATCATCTTCCGCAGCCCGATGGGCTGACAGTTTATCAACGCTGGGCTGAAAAACAGTCATGAACAAAACTCCCCGCATTGGCCTGATGCTGATGATTCTGGTTCTGATTGGCCTGAATATGCGTCCGCTGCTGACCTCTGTCGGCCCACTTCTGCCCCAGCTGCGCGCCGCCAGCGGCATGAGCTTTGCCATGGCGTCGCTGCTCACGGCGCTACCGATGATCGCTATGGGCGCGCTGGCACTGGCCGGAGGAGTGATCACTCGTCATATCAGCGAGCGTTTCAGCGTCGCCCTAAGTTTGCTGATGGTAATGGTCGGCGCATTGCTTCGTGAGCTGGCCCCGCACAGCGTGGTACTGCTCAGCAGCGCCCTGCTGGGCGGTATTGGTATTGGGATCATTCAGGTCGTCATGCCCACGGTGATTAAGCGTCTTTTTCATCGTCGCATGCCGCAAGTGATGGGACTCTGGTCGGCGGCACTGATGGGCGGAGGAGGACTCGGCGCCGCACTGACGCCGTGGATCGCGCAGCACAGCGAACTCTGGCATCGCTCGCTGGCATGGTGGGCTCTACCCGCGCTGATAGCCCTGGTCGGCTGGCTGGCACAAGGTCGATCGACCCGGATGCCCTCACCTGATCCGAAAAGTGCTGCCGTGCGTGTTGTACTCAACCCGCGCGCCTGGACGCTGGGGCTTTATTTTGGCGTGATTAATGGCGGTTATGGCAGTCTGATTGCCTGGCTGCCGCCGTACTATATTCAGTCAGGCGAAAGTGCACAGTTCAGCGGTACATTGCTGGCACTGATGACCGTCGGTCAGACTGCGGGAGCGTTGATATTGCCGATGCTCGCGCATCACCAGGATCGCCGTAAACTGTTGCTTTTCACGCTCGCCTTACAGATGCTCGGTTTTTGTGGTTTTATCCTCTTGCCTATGCAACTGCCGATTCTCTGGGCCGTGGTTTGTGGTATCGGCCTGGGTGGCGCATTTCCTTTATGTCTGGTGCTGGCGCTCGACCACGCCCGACATCCGGCGGTATCCGGTAAATTGGTCGCTTTTATGCAGGGTATTGGGTTTATTATCGCCGGCCTCTCTCCCTGGCTCTCCGGACTCTTGCGAAGCCTGAGCGGTAATTTTCTACTCGACTGGACGTTCCACGCCCTTTGTGTGGCTGGACTGATGACGCTGACGCTGCGTTTTGCGCCCGCGCGCTATCCACAGGAGTGGTCAGTTGCTGAATAAGACGGAAAGGAAAACAGAGGGATACTCCGGGTCGTTTTCATGGGTTCTGACGACGAAAGTGCCAGTCAACTGGCACTTACCTCTCGGATGCGATAACCCAACATAAAAAAGCAATAAGTGAAATTAATGATTTATGCCGGACCCATTAACGCTTACCGTAACCCACCATAAAACGAATGATCAGCCCGCAGGCAGGTGAAAGAAAAAGAAACAATCCTGTGACCATTTCATCACCTGCAGTCAACCACATCGTGGTGTAGTATATCAGCACCGCCAGAATGGCCATGCCGACAAACGCGCTAATCGCTGATACCCAACCCAAAACCTGGGCAATATAACCACTGACGCCCAGCATACTTGCGAGCAGAAAGGCTAAAAAAAAGATCATCGCCGTACCTCCTTTTTGCATGAGCTTCTTACGTAAACCCTTACTCTCCTTATACTTTTAATCATAAACTAAAGCGCCACCCCCCGGCAAATATCACAACCTTTTTTATAACAAACGTAATTATACGAATATTCCGCATTGTGCTTTTCTAACCTTATTGAAAACAAATAATTAAAAAACACGTTATTATTTTTTATACACGATGCAAATATTTACGCTTCTTGATTAATTATTTGTGGCTGACATTAATCTCCTGGTGGTACATTATATATCCAGCATTCATGCCCCACGTGGTTTTATCCTGACGCAGCTTTACACTCTTTGCAGGAACCATTGTCGTACATGATGGCCTAATACATTGAGTGTACCGCGTGGATAAAACGTCTTCTGCGATACAACCATGCGTATCAAAAGAAGGTGTTTATGTTCCCTAAATGCAAATTCTCTCGCGCGTTCCTGCATCCGCGCTACTGGCTCACCTGGTTTGGTCTCGGTGTGCTCTGGTTACTGGTGCAACTTCCTTACCCTGTGCTGTGCTTTCTCGGCACCCGTACGGGTATGCTGGCGCGCCCTTTACTGAAGCGTCGCGAATCCATCGCCCGTAAAAACCTCGAGCTCTGCTTCCCGTCTTATTCTCAGGAGCAGCGAGAAAAGATGATTGAAGAGAATTTCCGTTCTCTCGGCATGGCGCTGCTGGAAACCGGCATGGCCTGGTTCTGGCCTGACCGTCGCGTACGTAAATGGTTTGATGTTGAAGGACTGGATAACCTGCAACGCGCGCAGGCGCAAAACCGCGGCGTGATGGTAGTCGGTGTTCACTTTATGTCACTGGAACTGGGTGGCCGGGTAATGGGCCTTTGTCAGCCGATGATGGCGACCTATCGTCCACATAACAATCCATTGATGGAGTGGGTACAGACCCGCGGACGTATGCGTTCAAATAAAGCGATGATCGGCAGAAACAATCTGCGCGGCATCGTCGGCGCCCTGAAAAAAGGGGAAGCCGTCTGGTTTGCCCCCGATCAGGATTACGGTCCGAAAGGCAGTTCTTTCGCGCCGTTCTTCGCCGTTAAGAACGTGGCAACCACTAACGGCACCTATGTGTTGTCGCGCCTTTCAGGGTCAGCCATGCTCACAGTGACGATGGTCAGAAAAGCCGGTAACAGTGGTTATCGCCTGTATATCTCGCCTGAGATGAAAGGCTACCCGACAGATGAAAACCAGGCAGCCGCCTATATGAACAGAATTATCGAGAAAGAGATCATGCGCGCGCCCGAGCAGTACCTCTGGATCCACCGCCGCTTTAAAACCCGTCCACTGGGTGAAGCTTCGCTTTACATTTAAAAAGGCCGCAAGGCCTTTTTTTATTGTCTGCCATCCACCAATAACCTTGATTACATGGCGGTTTTTATCTTTCCTTTTTTTCACTGCTCGTCGCGTCGCTCAATATTGATTTATTACCCTCTGAAATTATACTGTCGCCGAATCACGACACCTGTAAGTTACTAAAAGTAAATAAGAAAATGCCTCTTGTCTCGCCTGATTTTTAGGCGTACATTAGCGCCGTCTGGAGCAATCAACGCACAGAATTCTGAGGTGATGCCGCAAACGAAATGAGGAATATTCCGGGTTTCGTTTTTACCGGTATCAGCTCTCTATAATCAGATGAGATGAAATTCATTCAGGCGTATCAGTCATTACGCGGAGAGATGAAAGTGAAATATTTCTTTATGGGCATTTCTTTTATGGTCATCGTTTGGGCCGGTACGTTTGCCCTGATGATCTAAAGACAATAATGCAGCAAAAACAGGAGCCATCGGCTCCTGTTTGCGTTTAGATGGGCAGTGCTTTTACTCGAGGGTTTCAGAGGCTGACTTCGTTCCTGCAGGCAGCAAACCATCGGCGCGAAACATTGCTTTAATCCCTCTGATCGCCTGCCGGATACGATCGCGGTTTTCAATCAGGGCGAAACGCACGTGGGTATCACCGTAATCACCAAAACCAATTCCGGGCGACACACACACTTTAGCCTCGTTCAGTAGCTTTTTCGCAAAATCCAGCGACCCCATTCCGGCATACTGTTCCGGGATCTTCGCCCATACGTACATCGAAGCCTTCGGCATTTCGACCATCCATCCGGCCTCATGCAGCCCTTTCACCAGCACATCCCGGCGACGCTTATACTGCTCAGCAATATCGCGTACGCACTGCTGATCGCCTTCCAGCGCCGCAATAGCGGCTACCTGCAGCGGGGTAAATGTGCCGTAGTCATGATAGCTCTTGATCCGCGCCAGGGCATTTACCAGCGTTTTGTTGCCAACCATGAAGCCAATACGCCAGCCAGCCATATTGTAGCTTTTCGACAGGGTGAAAAACTCCACCGCCACGTCGCGGGCGCCTGGCACCTGCATGATGGACGGTGCTTTCCAGCCGTCGTAAACGATATCGGCGTAAGCCAGATCGTGCACCACCAGCACATCGTAACGCTTCGCCAGTGCGACCACTTTCTCGAAAAACGCTAACTCAACGCACTGCGCTGTCGGGTTAGACGGGAAACCGAGGATCATCATCTTCGGCTTCGGATAACTTTCGCGAATCGCGCGTTCCAGCTCATTGAAAAAATCGATACCTTCCACCAGCGGAACAGATCGCACCTGAGCGCCAGCGATCACCGCGCCGTAAATATGGATGGGATAGCTGGGGTTTGGCACCAGCACCGTATCACCATGATCGAGCGTCGCCAGCATCAGGTGTGCCAGCCCCTCTTTTGAGCCGATGGTGACAATCGCTTCAGATTCAGGATCGATGTCGACGTCATAACGTTCCTGATACCAACGGGAGATAGCCCGACGCAAACGCGGAATACCGCGAGAAGTGGAATAACCGTGCGTATCCGGGCGCTGCGCCACGGTGCACAGTTTTTCAACGATGTGAGGCGGCGTTGCGCCGTCCGGGTTCCCCATGCTGAAATCGATAATATCTTCGCCGCGCCGACGCGCAGCCATCTTCAGTTCAGCGGTGATGTTAAAAACGTAAGGGGGGAGACGATCAATACGCGTAAAGCGACGTTCAGGGCGAGAGTCAGCCATAGTTTCCTCAGATTCACGTTAGCGCCCGGACCGTCCGAGCGACGCTGCCACGGTGTGGCATGTCTAGAAAATAGCCTGATTAAAATCCTTCTGTCGAGAGGGAAAGGAAAATATTTTTTCGTTTCACAAAAGAGGCAAATTATTTTTAAAAGAGGAAGTGATTCATTTTCATCATCGTTAAATATCACTTTTTCATAACAGTCTGTTGTTATGATTGTAACCATGAAAGCTGATGTTTTATGAGATGTATTGTAAATACACCAATCGCCAGGCAATCCCCTTTTAAAAACAGGGTTTTTCCTCATTAGCGGAACGACCTCAGCAGACTGGTCATCCGCCCTGCGGTTACCTATCATAGTACTTTCACTTTTTTGGCAAGAGTCCCCTCGTGCACGAAATATTTTCCATGCTGCTGGCCGTATTTGACCGGGCAGCGCTGATGCTTTTTTGCCTGTTTTTTCTCATCCGCATCCGCCTGTTCCGCGAGCTGCTGCATAAGTCTGCCCATACGCCAAAAGAGCTGCTCGCTGTTACCGCCATTTTTTCGATGTTTGCGTTGTTCAGCACCTGGTCTGGCGTTCCGGTTGAGGGTTCGCTGGTGAACGTGCGAATTATTGCCGTGATGTCAGGCGGGATCCTGTTTGGCCCGTGGGTGGGGATTATTACGGGGGTGATTGCCGGGACACACCGCTATCTGATCGACATTGGCGGCGTGACGGCGATCCCCTGCTTTATCACCAGCATTCTGGCAGGTTGCCTTGCCGGCTGGATTAACCGCAGGATCCCGAAAGCGCAGCACTGGCGCGCCGGGATTTTAGGCGGCATGCTTTGCGAAACGCTGACGATGATCCTGGTTGTCCTCTGGGCGCCAACCACTGAACTGGGGCTGGATATTGTCTCGAAAATCGGTATTCCGATGATTCTGGGCAGCGTCTGTATCGGGTTTATCGTGTTGCTGGTACAAAGCGTTGAAGGAGAAAAAGAAGCAAGCGCCGCACGGCAGGCTAAGCTGGCGCTGGATATCGCCAATAAAACCCTGCCCCTGTTTCGCCACGTTAACAGCGAATCGCTACGCCAGATCTGCGAAATCATTCGTCATGATATCCACGCCGATGCGGTCGCCATCACCAATACCCGGCATGTGCTGGCTTACGTCGGCGTCGGTGAAGTGAACTACCGCAACCATGATGATGTTGTCAGTCCGACCACCCAGCAGGCGATCAATTCCGGTAAAATTATTATTAAAAACAATGATGAAGCGCATCGCACGCCGGAGATCCACTCCATGCTGGTCATTCCCTTATGGGAAAAAGGCGTGGTGACCGGCACGCTGAAAATTTACTACTGTCACGCCCATCAGATCACCTCGTCATTACAGGAGATGGCCATCGGCCTGTCGCAAATTATCTCAACCCAGCTCGAGGTATCCCGTGCCGAGCAATTACGGGAAATGGCAAATAAGGCAGAGCTACGTGCACTGCAAAGTAAAATTAATCCTCATTTCCTCTTTAACGCCCTGAACGCGATTTCGTCATCGATTCGGCTTAATCCGGACACTGCCCGTCAGCTCATTTTTAATTTGTCGCGTTATCTGCGCTATAACATCGAGTTAAACGATGACGAGCAGATCAACATTAAAAAAAGAGCTGTACCAAATCAAAGATTACATCGCCATTGAACAGGCCCGCTTTGGCGACAAGCTGACCGTTATTTATGATATTGATGAAGAGGTCAACTGCGTCATCCCCAGCCTGTTAATACAACCGTTAGTGGAAAACGCGATTGTTCACGGCATTCAGCCCTGCAAAGGGAAAGGTGTGGTGACCATTAGCGTCGCCGAGTGCGGCAACCGGGTGCGCATTGCCGTAAGGGATACGGGTCACGGTATCGATCCGAAAGTGATTGAGCGCGTGGAATCCAACGAAATGCCTGGCAATAAAATTGGTCTGCTTAATGTCCATCATCGCGTTAAGTTGCTGTATGGTGAAGGTCTGCATATTCGCCGCCTGGAACCCGGCACCGAGATCGCTTTTTATGTACCCAACCAGCATACGGCGACCACTACGCCCGCCACATTATTGCTTTAAGCCGGAGTAACACTGTGAAAGTCATCATCGTTGAAGATGAATTCCTCGCCCAACAGGAACTCAGTTGGCTGATAAAAGAACATAGCCAGATGGAAATTGTCGGGACGTTTGACGACGGGCTGGATGTGCTGAAGTTTTTGCAGCATCAGCGCGTCGACGCTATATTTCTCGATATCAATATCCCGTCTCTGGACGGCGTTCTGCTGGCGCAAAATATCAGTCAGTTTGCTCACAAACCGTTTATTGTTTTTATTACCGCGTGGAAAGAACATGCGGTTGAAGCGTTTGAACTGGAAGCGTTTGACTATATTCTTAAACCGTATCAGGAATCACGGATCGTCGGGATGCTGCAAAAACTGGAGGCGGCCTGGCAGCAGCAACAGTCTGGCACCACAGCGGTTGGGCCCGTGACGCGTGAAAACGACACGATTAATCTCATCAAGGATGAGCGGATCATCGTCACACCGATCAACGATATTTATTACGCCGAAGCGCATGAGAAAATGACGTTTGTCTATACGCGGCGGGAATCGTACGTGATGCCCATAAATATCACCGAGTTCTGCAATAAACTGCCGCCCTCGCATTTCTTCCGCTGTCACCGCTCGTTCTGCGTCAACCTGAATAAAATTCGCGAGATCGAGCCGTGGTTTAACAATACCTATATTCTGCGCCTCAAGGATCTGGAATTTGAAATTCCCGTCAGCCGCAGCAAGGTGAAAGAGTTCCGGCAGTTAATGCATTTATAGTGCGCTGCCGGGCAGCGCAAAAATCAGACTTTGAGCATTTTGACCGTAGTCTCGATATCAATCTCATCTTCCGAGAAGATTAACGTCGTGCCCTGGAAGGTGGTGATCGCCAGTTTTTTTTACCGTGCGCATTTCACCCGGTTTCACGGTAGTTTTCGGCCTGATGCTGCTCATCAGCAGCCCGACAGAGAGCACCGCATTCTCTTTATCAATCGGCGTGTCGGCCGGGACCTCTTCGCTGAACACCACGAAGGACTTAATCGAGGTAAGTTTCAGGCGCTCGCCCGCGATATAGATATATTTGCTGTCCGGTACGACCTTTACCGCATAGGCAGAAAGCCCTTTATTGTTAGTGGTCGGTTCAAAGGTTACCGCCGCATCTTTTTTTGATCAGTTCAGGGTTGGCAACCTTAATCACATGAAAATAGCGGTTATCGCCGTTCTCATCTTTGATAAATCCAAAACCTTTATCTTTAAACCACGTTGTGATTGTTCCGTTCATCGCCATTACCGTCTGGTTAATCCACTCAAATTTTTGCAGCGCGCAGTGTAAAGCACAATGCCTGCGCAGGCCACGTCTTTGGCTTAAGTCTGGATGATAAATGTCAGCGACGCGAGGGAAAGTGACGTCGCCATCATTCGCCGGTCGGCTGGAAATGGGTTATCATCCGTCCCCACTTTCTCGCCGGGCAGCCTGATGTCTACGATTATTGATACCTTTATCGCCCCACCGTGTAACGACAAGATAGAGACGCTCTATCAGGACGATCACCTGGTGTTGATCAATAAACCTGCCGGGCTGCTCAGTCTTTCTGGGAAGAATCCGCAAAATCTCGATTCGGTACACTATCGGCTGGTTCAGCAATATCCTGGCTGCACGCTGGTCCACCGTCTGGATTTCGGTACGTCCGGACTGATGGTCGTGGCGCGTAATAAGGCGGTCAATGCCTCCCTCTGCCACCAGTTCAGCCAGCGTACCGTCCGTAAAGTCTACAGCGCATTGCTCTGCGGACATGTGAACACTGACGAAGGGGTGATTGATGCGCCGATAGCCAAAGATCCGGCGCGGTTTCCGCTCATGTCGGTTTGCCCGAACAATGGCAAACCCGCGCGATCGCGCTATCAGGTGGTTGAGCGTTTTAATCAATCCCTGGCCGACGGGGCCACGCTGCCGTTGACACGAGTCCAGCTCACGCCGGAGACCGGACGCACGCATCAGTTACGCATTCACTGCCAGCTATTGGGACACCCTATTCTGGGCTGCGACCTGTATGGCGGTCGCCTGCTGCCCGGTACAGAACAAACCACACGGCTGATGCTACACGCCTGCGAATTACACTTTACTCACCCCATTAGCGGAGAGTGTATTAACGTGCATCACAGCGCGCCGTTCTGAACACGACTTACCACATCAAATCATCAGGCACTTTAAAATCAGCATACGGATCGTCTTCATCCTGCTCTTCCTGACTCAACGCACTGTGCAATACGATGCTGGTTGCGTCGCGCTGCGCAATTTTATCGGCGACGCTGGCCGGGATAATCGCGTATTCGCTCTCGCCGCTGTTATCGGTAGATAAACGCGCAATGGCCAGACGTCCGTTGATCAACTGCGTCTGGGTCAGCTTATCGACGTAGATTTTCTTGATGAGATTGTTATCGGTGAAGTTAAAGCCAATATCGCCTTTTGCGACAGTGATGCGATTCATTTCAATCAGTTGCTTCACCTGGGCTTTAAATTCTTTCGCCAGCGTCGCCTGCCTTTGCTGCTCACTGAGCTGTTTATCACGCTCAAGCTGCGCCTTTTTTATTTTCTTCGACCGCCTCTCTTGCCTCACGGGCCTGTACGCGTGATTTTTTGGCCGTTCTCTGCACTTTCGCCATTTTTTTGCTGGTTACTAAACCCGCTTTTAGCATCTGCTCTTGTAAGGTAAGTTTCGTCATTGTCGCTTCTGAGTCTGATGAATGATAAGTGGGATTATACCTGTAATTGACCAAACCGCGTGAGGCTCGCGGTTTGGTCGTTTAACGTGGCTTAAAGAATCTGGCCTAAGGTCTGGCGCAAATGCGCGCCGGAGCCGAGCAGACCGGGGTTGTCGTGAACAATCAGATAGACGGGGATGTCCTGAACGTAGGCCTTGAAGCGACCTTTATCTTCAAAACCGCCGCGGAAACCCGAGGCTTTGAAGAACTCCAGGAAGCGTGGCACGATGCCACCGGCAATATAGACGCCGCCAAAGGTGCCAAGCGTTAACGCCAGATCGCCGCCAAAACGTCCCATGATGACGCAGAACAGCGATAACGCACGACGACAATCCGTACAACTGTCGGCCAGCGCGCGTTCGGTAATGTCTTTCGGTTGCAAATTCTCTGGCAGACGTCCGTCAGATTTGACGATCGCACGATACAAATTCACCAGCCCCGGACCAGAAAGTACGCGTTCCGCAGAGACGTGACCAATCTCGGCACGCAGTACCTCCAGGATGATCGCCTCTTCTTCGCTGTTCGGCGCGAAATCTACGTGACCGCCCTCGCCCGGCAGGCTGACCCAACGTTTATCGACGTGGACCAGATGCGAAACCCCCCAGCCCCGTGCCCGCACCGTAAACCGCAATAGGTTTCCCCTCAACCGGTTCCGCACCGCCAAACTGGATCAAATGCTCTTTTTTCAGCATCGGGATCGCCATCGACACGGCAGTGAAATCATTGATAATTTCCAGATGACTGAAACCAAGATTCTTTTTCATCTCTGCAATAGAAAACGCCCAGGTGTGGTTGGTCATGGCGACCCAGTCACCCGTAATCGGGCAGGCAATTGCGATACAGCCCGCGTCCACTTTCACCTTGTGTTCATCGAGATAAACACGCACAACAGCCTCCAGGCTGGGATAGTCCAGACCAGAATAGGTTTTGGCCTGCGAGATTTCTCCGCTGTCGATATCGCACAGAGCAAGACGGGCATTGGTGCCGCCGACATCACCCACTAAAGCATACTTTGTCATTCTTCTACTGCTCCGCTAAAGTCAAAATAAGTCTTTGCCACACTGTAAATATACGGGGGCATAACAACAATCTCAGAAAAGCGAGTCCCCTGAAAATATCGATCCAGGTCACACAATAACTTTATCGTTTCAGCACCATTTGCAGCGATGCCATCCGGTTGACGCGGCAAACTAACGCAAGCCACGGCCTTAAGGAAAAAAAACATGCTCCATCCGCGAGCCAGAACCATGTTGTTATTGTCGCTTCCCGCTCTGATCCTGGGAGTTGCCTCCAGTTTAGTCCTGATTGTGGTCATGAAGTTTGCCTCCATTTTGCAGGCCGTACTCTGGCAACACCTGCCGGGCAGTCTGGGGATCGCTGCCGATTCTCCCCTCTGGATCATACTTATCCTGACGCTAACCGGGGTGCTGGTCGGTCTGGTGATTCGTTACAGCAGCGGACATGCGGGTCCTGATCCGGCCACTGAACCGCTGATCGGCGCGCCAATTTCACCCGCTGCGTTGCCGGGTTTAATCATCGCGCTGGTGCTGGGTCTGGCGGGGGGGCGTCAGCCTCGGTCCCGAACATCCGATTATGGCTGTTAACATCGCGTTAGCCGTGGCGCTGGGTCGTCGGTTTTTCCCACGGATTGGCGCCCTCGACTGGACCATTCTGGCTTCCGCCGGCACCATCGGCGCACTGTTTGGCACACCGGTCGCCGCTGCGCTGATTTTCTCGCAAACCCTGAGCGGCTCTAACGATACGCCGCTGTGGGATCGCCTCTTTGCGCCGTTAATGGCGGCAGCGGCAGGTTCACTAACCACCAGCCTGTTTTTTCACCCGCATTTCTCGCTCCCGATCGCCCACTACACCAAATGCGCATTGTGGATATTTTCTCCGGGGCCGTGGTAGCGGCGATTGCTATTGCGGCCGGGATGGTGGCGGTCTGGTGCTTACCCCGATTGCACGCTTTACTGCACCGCCTGAAAAATCCGGTGCTGATCCTCGGCGCCGGAGGATTCCTGTTAGGGCTACTCGGCGTGGTGGGTGGGCCGTTAACACTGTTTAAAGGCCTGGACGAAATGCAGCAAATGGCGTTCAGCCAGACGCTTGGCACAATGGATTTCTTTATGCTCGCGGTGATTAAGCTCGCCGCGCTGGTCATTGCAGCAGCCAGCGGTTTTCGCGGAGGACGGATCTTCCCGGTGGTATTCGTCGGCGTGGCGTTAGGGTTGATGCTGCACGCCCATGTTGATGCTGTTCCGGCGGCGATTACCGTCTCCTGCGCGATTCTGGGTCTGGTTCTGGTTGTCACCCGGGACGGCTGGCTCAGCCTGTTTATGGCTGCAGTAGTGGTGCCGGACACCACCCTGCTACCGCTGCTGTGTATTGTGATGCTTCCGGCCTGGCTGCTGCTGGCGGGCAAACCGATGATGATCGCCAACCGGGAGGATAAATAGTCAACCGCTGTTACGTGACTCCAGCGCCTGGGTGACTTTACGTAACAGGACGGGTAAGTCGGCTTTCGGCAGCACGACCTCAATCAGCGAGAGCCCTTGTGGACGCGCCAGCCGGGCCAGCACCTCCTCGAGCTGAACGGCCTGCGTCACCCGCCAGCATTCGGCCTGATCCGCAAGGCTGAATGCCCGAGGGATCTGCGTCCAGTTCCACGAAGCAATATCGTTGTATCGCTGTTTCTCCCCGTGGATCGCACGCTCGACGGTATATCCGTCGTTATTGAGCACCAGAATCACCGGCGTTTGCCCGTCGCGCAACATGGAGCCGATTTCCTGGATGGTCAATTGCGCCGCACCGTCGCCGGTTATCAGGATAACCCGACGCTCAGGCGCCGCCGTCTGCGCGCCAAACGCGGCGGGCAGCGAGTAGCCTATCGAACCCCAGAGCGGTTGAACCATCAGTTCCGCCCCCCGTGGGCAACGACAGAGACGCCGCCCCAAATGCCGCCGTTCCCTGATCGGCGATGATCAGATCGCCGGGTGCCAGCGCCTGCTGCACGGTATACCAGAAGTTCTCCTGAGTCAGTGGTCCTCGTTCGATGTGCGAGGGTACGGTCGCAGATTTAGCGGGCGGCGACGCAAAAGAGAGTTCCAGACACAGCTCACGCAACGTGGTGACCGCCTGCTCCATAGACAGACCGCTGAACCAGGTTTCCCCCACCCGCGATGCCTGCGGCTGCACCTCAATTGTGCGTTCCAGCGCCAGTTGCTGGGTAAAGCCAGCCGTCAGCGTGTCGACAAATCGGGTTCCCACGCAAATCGTGATATCCGCCTCTTCTATCGCCTGACGGACTTCGTCACTACTGGCCCCCCCCGCTGTAGGTGCCGACAAAACCCGGTTGCTGTTCGTCGAAAAGTCCTTTCCCCATCAACAGGGTGGCGTGGGCTAAAGGCGTCTCGGCCATCCAGCGTTGCAGGACTGGTTGTAGACCAAAACGATGGGCGAGAAAATCTGCCAGCAGCGCCACGCGCGGACTGCTGATCAGCTTTTGTCGGGCATGGTAACGAAATGCCGTGACTACGTTCGCCTGAGATTCCGGCACTGAAATATCCAGCGCTGTCGAAGGAGGCGATGCCGGACGTTTCGCCACATCCGCAGGCAGCATCAGGTAGCCCGGACGATGGGCGGTCAACATCGTGCACAGTACACGGTCGATCTCATGACAGGCATTTTGCTCATCCAGCAGCGCGCTGGCCGCACAGAGGGGCTGGCTCATCCGGTAGAAGTGCTGGAAGTCGCCATCACCCAGCGTGTGGTGCATCAGTTCCCCACGACGTTGCGCCCCGCGACACGGAGCACCAACGATATGCAAGACGGGAACATATTCCGCATAACTGCCCGCCAGGCCATTCATGGCACTCAGCTCTCCTACGCCGAAAGTGGTCAGCAACGCGCCGGTTCCGGCGACCCGGGCATAACCGTCCGCTGCATAGGCGGCGTTAAGCTCGTTCGCACACCCGACCCAGCGCACCTGTGGATGGCCGATGACATGGTCAAGAAACTGCAAATTGTAATCGCCCGGCACGCCAAACAGATGCCCGATACCACACCCAGCCATTCTGTCGAGCAGGTAATCCGCAATGGTATAAGGGGTTTGCATGACAGCTTTCCTTCTGACGGTAACCTCATGTTGAGTATTGAAGAAGCATCCGGGCTGTCCAGAAAGAGGCGGCAATGAGGGTGGAAAGCAGAATTTACAGCGTCCGGAGTGAAAATGGCATTGATAAATGACGAGTGTAAACGTATACACTGGAGAGCTGAATTCACTGCGAGGGAAGACAATGGTTTACCAGCCTGATGAAAATCGCTATCAGAAAATGGTGTATCGCCGCTGCGGTCAGAGCGGCCTGAAGCTACCCGCTATTTCGCTTGGCCTGTGGTATAACTTCGGCGATACCACCCAGGTAGAAAACAGCCGGGCCCTGCTTCATCGCGCGTTTGATCTGGGGATCACTCATTTCGATCTCGCCAATAACTATGGCCCTCCGCCGGGTTCAGCGGAACGTCATTTTGGCCGCCTCCTTCAGGAAGATTTTTTGCCCTGGCGCGATGAACTGATCATCTCCACCAAAGCGGGTTATACCATGTGGGATGGCCCTTACGGCGACTGGGGATCCCGCAAGTATCTGATTGCCAGTCTGGATCAAAGTCTGAAGCGGATGGGGCTGGAGTACGTGGATATTTTCTATCACCACCGTCCCGATCCTGACACGCCTCTGCAAGAGACAATGAAAGCGCTGGATCACATCGTGCGTCAGGGAAAAGCGCTGTATGTCGGGATTTCCAATTACCCGGCCGATCTCGCCCGTGACGCTATCGATATTCTCAACGACCTGGGCACACCGTGTCTGATTCATCAGCCCAAATATTCAATGTTTGAACGCTGGGTAGAGGACGGATTGCTGACGATGTTGCAGGAAAAAGGAGTCGGCAGTATCGCGTTTTCACCGCTGGCAGGAGGACAACTCACCGATCGCTACCTGAATGGGATCCCCGCTGACTCCAGGGCCGCAAGCGGAAGCCGTTTTCTGAATCCGGATCAGCTTACCGCCGGGAAGCTGGAGACCGTGCGCCAGCTCAATGCGCTGGCTGAAAAGCGGGGACAAAAACTGTCGCAGATGGCGCTTGCTTGGGTACTGCGTAACAACAACGTCACCTCAGTGCTGATTGGCGCCAGTAAAACCGCACAGATTGATGATGCGGTCGGCATGCTGGCAAATCAACATTTCACCGACCAGGAGTGCGCCGACATCGACAACATTCTGAACGGCATGCGCTAAGCGTTTTTTTAGCAATTCGTGCTCTCATTCATGATTTAAGAGTTAAGGCGATGAAATGGGGCTTTACGGCCCCGTAATATTACGTTAACAGGCCGATTACGGCTTCGATCGTGAAGGAGATAAAGAATGTTCAGGTCACTGATTCTTGCGGCAGCCCTACTGGCTTTTACACCGCTTGCCGCAAATGCGGGCGAAATCACCCTGTTGCCATCGATAAAATTACAAATTGGCGATCGCGATAATTACGGTAACTACTGGGACGGCGGACACTGGCGTGACCGTGACTACTGGCATCGCAATTATGAATGGCGTAAAAATCGCTGGTGGCGACATGACAATGGCTATCACCGTGGCTGGGATAAGCGTAATGCTTACGAGCGCGGATACCGCGAAGGCTGGCGCGATCGCGACGACCATCGCGGGCGCGGAAAAAAAGGCCACGGTCACCATCATTAAAAAAAGAGCCTCCGGGCTCTTTTTTTTATGGTCAAATCCTGCGCTTTTTATCCTGCACCATTTGCCCTTGAGCAAAAAACTCCTGAACGTATCTTATCCTCATGAAAGTTCACGTCAGGATTAACTTATGAATGCTAATTTTAAGAATGAAATTCAGACATTCGGTCGATCGCTGTTATTGCCGATTGCCGTACTGGCGCCCGTGGGAATGGTCATGGGAATTAGCTCTGCGTTAGGCCAGAGCTATATGATAGAAAAACTCCCGTTTCTGGGGAACGAACTATTTAAAGCCATCCTTTCTTCGCTGGGATTAATCAGTAGCGTGGTATTCAGCAATATCCCATTATTATTCGCGATGGGTGTGGCATACGGCATGTCTAAAAAAGAGAAAGGAATTGCGGTTTTTGCTTCCGTGGTTGCTTATCTGACGCTACTTATCGCTATGCACGTTCACCTTAAACTGGCCGGTACGCTGGCGAAAGATGATCTGGCATTCGTTGGGCAAGGAATGGTACTCGGTATTCAGACGCTGAAAATCGAAGCGCTGGGCGGTATTATTGCCGGATTGCTGGCAGCCAAAATCACTGACCGATTTTACCGGCTACAACTTCCTCTCGCCTTTGCTTTTTTTAGCGGTAAGAAATCCGTTGCGATTTTAGCCATCGCCTTTGCCATCCCCGTGGGATTAATTATTCCCTTTATCTGGGATCTGTTTACTGCCGGTATGCGTGCTATTTCTACTATTATGATGGCGCCCAATATTGGAGCCGGAATTTACATGACGCTCAACCGTCTGTTAATTCCCTTTGGTTTGCACCATGTACTGAGTTCTACCGTCCGCTTTACCGCGGCTGGCGGCACCTATCTCATTGACGGACAAACGTACGTCGGCATTTTGCCAGCGATTAATAAGATCCTGTTTGAGCTTGGCCCTTCTCATCCGGCCTGGAAGGAATACATGCCGACGCTCACCAGTTATCTGGCGTCATCACAAATGCTCACCACGCTGTTCCGCGTGCCGGCGATTGGTCTGGCGATGTACCACATGGCCTATTTTAAGAATAAGAAATTTGCCAAGGGGATGATTCTTACCGTGGTGCTCACCGCGATGCTGGGGAATATCACCGAACCGCTGGAGTTTTCCTTCCTGTTTATTGCTCCACAACTGTTTATTGTTTATGCCCTACTCTGCGGCTTACTGACTATTCCACTGCAAATGCTGGACGTGTCTATCGGCTATATTCGCGGCACGATCTTCGACTTCGGTATTTTTGGTCTGATGTATGAACATACGCACTGGGTGAATTTACTGCTCCTCGGTGCCATTAACTTTGTCGTTTTCTACGTGGTTTTCCGCTTCGCTATCGCTCGCTTTGATATAAAAACACCGGGACGCGAAAGTGAAACGTCAGACAGTACCTTGCTGAATAATAAAGAGTACGACAAGGTCGCTGAACTGGTCATTCAAGGATTGGGCGGAAGCGATAATATCAAACACGTTGAAAACTGCGTGTCGCGTTTACGTGTCGATGTAAAGGATCAGAAAAAAATGGATATGACCGTGCTGAAAGAATCGGGATCGCTGGGCACCTTTATCCCCTCCAGCAACCATGTCCATGTGGTCTTTGGTCCACACGTCGAATTTGTCCGCAACGCGGTAGATGACCGCCTTGTCGGCGCGAAATAAGCTTAAGGAGACAGGAATGCGCGCACTGTATGATTCAAAAAGTAAAACCATCGACGATCGGGGAATGAAAACGCTGCTCGCTCAACCCGCGCGAGTCCAGTCCTGGCTGGATGTCGAAGCTGCCCTGGCGCTGTCTCAGGCCGAATACGGGATGATTCCCACCCGTGCGGCAGAAAATATTGCCGCCAACTGTCGCGTCGATAAAATCGACCTGACAGAAATGGAACGCCTGCTCCGTGAGATTGGGCACGGCTTTGTCCCGGTGATCAAAGTGCTGGTGAAAGCCTGCGACAGCGAAAGCGGGAAGTATGTGCACTATGGCGTCACCACCCAGAATATCCAGCAAACTGCGCAGCTTTTTCTGGCAAAGCAATTCGACGACATTCTGCAGGGGTTTGTGAACGATATTCTGCGCAACCTGGCGAAGATGGCCGCCGATCATCAGGCGACCCTAATGCCAGGGCGCACCCACGGTAAGCATGCCTTACCCATTACCTGGGGCTATAAGGCTGCCGTATGGATTGACGAACTGTTGAGTGCTCAACAGCGCATGCAGGAAGCTGAAAAACGCGTTTTCACGGTGATGATGGGGGGCGCGGTCGGGGCATTTCACGCCACCGGCGAAACAGGACGTCGGGTGCAGGATCGTGTCGCACAGCGGTTGGGAATGCACTCCATGGCGATCCCTTCGCGTAACTCCCGCGTTTATCGTACGGAATACATCAGCAATTTGTGCCTGCTCGCCACCACGCTGCATAAAATCGCCGAAGAGGTGTATCAGACCTCCAGCGAAGAGTTCGCTGAAGTCTCTGAAGCATTCACCAAAGGAACGGTTGGCAGCAGCACTATGCCGCAAAAAGTGAACCCAAAACTGGCTAAAGGGATTATCGCCAATGCGCAGAAATTGTATTCCGTGCTCACCTCCTGCCTGTATGTCAGCCCTCGCCCGTTTGAAGCGGACAGTTCCGCCTACTTTATCTTCGATGGCAATATTCAGGAGAGCATGGAGCTCATGGCGGAAATCGTGATGCGCGCGGAAGAGCTGACCCGCTCGCTGGTGATTAACCCTGAACGTATGCGACAAAACGTCCATTTAACCCACGGGTTGATCAATAGCGAAAAAATCATGATGCAACTGGTGGAGCGACTGGGCAAAGACGTCGCGCACGAGCGCGTGTATCAACTGGCGATGCGCAGCACTCATGAGGGATTGCCCTATGCCGACGTGCTGCGTGCAGACGCCCTGATTCGCCAGAATTTTAACGATGAAGAAATTGACGCGCTGCTCGACCCTACCCACTACATCGGTTTATGTGCAGAAATCGCTGCCGAAACCGCAGCACGCGTGTGGGAGAAAGAAGATGGCTAATCCCCTGCTCTCTCTGGCAAGTGACCGTATTGTCACCCCCCGATGGTGTAAAACGCGGCTATCTTCACATCGAGCGGGGAAAAATTGTTGGCCTGGATAATACCCCCCCGCGGCCAGGTGGTTGATTACCAACATGCGATGCTAATGCCGGGTTTTGTCGATATCCACGTCCACGGTTGGGGAAGAGGCTCATTTGCCTGGAAGGGGGAGCGTCACTCTTTACAGGCGATGAGCCGGGATCTGGTTAATGCCGGCGTCACTGCCTGGCTCGCCACATCCGCAACCCAGCCAGAAGCGTTCTTACTGGAGAGCCTGTCCACGGCCGCAGACTGGATTACGCAAGCAAAAGCAGAAGACGGTGCTGAAGCCGTGGGCATTCATATGGAAGGACCGTTTATCAATGCCAAATATAGCGGAATGCAGCGCAAGGAAGCGATCCAGCCCCCCAGTATCAAGGGCTTTGAACGCTATCAGCAAGCTGCTCGGGGGGCATATTCGCTTAATGACTCTGGCGCCAGAATTGCCGGATGCGCTGCCGCTGATCCGTCATTTGCGCCAGGCTGGCGTCACGGTATCCGGGTAATGACTCCAACTTATTGATAGTGTTTTATGTTCAGATAATGCCCGATGACTTTGTCATGCAGCTCCACCGATTTTGAGAACGACAGCGACTTCCGTCCCAGCCGTGCCAGGTGCTGCCTCAGATTCAGGTTATGCCGCTCAATTCGCTGCGTATATCGCTTGCTGATTACGTGCAGCTTTCCCTTCAGGCGGGATTCATACAGCGGCCAGCCATCCGTCATCCATATCACCACGTCAAAGGGTGACAGCAGGCTCATAAGACGCCCCAGCGTCGCCATAGTGCGTTCACCGAATACGTGCGCAACAACCGTCTTCCGGAGCCTGTCATACGCGTAAAACAGCCAGCGCTGGCGCGATTTAGCCCCGACATAGCCCCACTGTTCGTCCATTTCCGCGCAGACGATGACGTCACTGCCCGGCTGTATGCGCGAGGTTACCGACTGCGGCCTGAGTTTTTTAAGTGACGTAAAATCGTGTTGAGGCCAACGCCCATAATGCGGGCAGTTGCCCGGCATCCAACGCCATTCATGGCCATATCAATGATTTTCTGGTGCGTACCGGGTTGAGAAGCGGTGTAAGTGAACTGCAGTTGCCATGTTTTACGGCAGTGAGAGCAGAGATAGCGCTGATGTCCGGCGGTGCTTTTGCCGTTACGCACCACCCCGTCAGTAGCTGAACAGGAGGGACAGCTGATAGAAACAGAAGCCACTGGAGCACCTCAAAAACACCATCATACACTAAATCAGTAAGTTGGCAGCATCACCGCCAATACGGGTCGTAATAAACTGATTATCCTGATGGAGCTGAACAGGTTCCGGTAACAGCTCATTGAGCTCTTTCATCGTACGTTTTAGCGTAGAGAGCGTTTTACCAAAACGCTGAACCGCCTCGTCAATTGACAGCGGGCTGTTATCCTGCAGATATTTGAGGAAAGAGAGATCAAAGTGATTCATGAACGCTCGCCGGTGATGAATGCAGGTGACAGCATAGCGGAAATGGAAACATGAAACCGTGAGCTGCTGCGAGTCGCGACCGGCAGATTACAGCCCCAGCGCTGTCCCAACCAGCAGCCACAGGTTCAACGCCACCACCAGCGCCACGATCATCCAGCCGATATGTTTTACCCAGCGGGTATTGACCAGCTCGCCCATCAGAGTGCGATCGCTGGTGAAAATCAGCAGCGGTACCAGCGCCAGGGCGATACCAAAACTCAGTAACACCTGGCTCATCACCAGGATGCGTGTCGGATCCAGCCCCAGCAGAATCACAATAAATGATGGCATCATCGTGATGGTACGGCGGACCCATAACGGAATATGAAAACGGACAAATCCCTGCATCACAACTTGACCCGCCAGCGTCCCCACCACCGTTGATGACAACCCGGCCGCGACCAGGCTCAGGCCGAATACCGTCGCCGCCGCGTGGCTCAATAACGGCTCGAGCGTCAGATAAGCCTGATCCAAATCGGCAACGCCGGTGTGACCACTAAAGTGAAACGCCGCCGCGGCAGTCGCCATCATCGCCAGATTGACAAACCCCGCAATGGTCATGGCGATCGCCACATCCCATTTTGTTGCCGCGTAGCGCTGTTGACGGGTACCGCCGTGCAGATGTTGCGTTAACGACGAGTGCAGATAGATAACGTGCGGCATGATAGTAGCACCGAGTACCCCTGCGGCCAGAAACACCGCTTCAGAGTTGGGCAAACTGGGGATCATCATGCCCTTACTTAATTGCGCGAAGTTGGGCTGGGAAAAAATCAGCTCGACAATATAGGCCATGGCAACAAACAGTAGCAGCCCGCCGATCACTTTTTCCAGCGGCTTTTGTCCGCGCCGCTGGAGCATAAGGATCAGGAAGGTGGCGATCCCCGTCAGCACCGCCCCCCTGCAATAACGAAACGCCAAGGATCAGTTTGAACCCTATCGCCGCACCGATAAATTCGGCGAGATCGGTCGCCATGGCGATGATCTCCGCCTGCACCCAGTAGAACCAGACCACCGGGCGCGGATAGCGATCGCGAATTTGTTCGGCGAGATTTTTGCCGGTGGCAATCCCAAGCTTGGCGGATAACACCTGGATCAGCATCGCCATCAGGTTTGCCCAGACCACCACCCACAGCAGCTTATAGCCAAAACTGGCGCCAGCCTGAATATTGGTCGCAAAGTTGCCGGGATCGATATAGCCGATAGCCGCGATGAACGCAGGTCCCATTAATGCGAGCCTCAACTTGCGCGCTGCACTGCCACTGCTACTCTCAACGCGATCGTTTGTCATCTTCTGCCTCGGAAACATAGCCTTTGCTATGTTTTATGTTATGCCTGATGAGAATGGTTATCAAGTGCATGAAAAAGAGGTAACCTTGATTTCTCTTATAGGCGGGAACGATTAAAGAGTGTGGGTACAGGAAATGCGCGTGGCATGTTTAATAATTGTTATTATATTAGCACAATAAATTAACTATTTACTTTCGCATTAGGCATAACAGAAGTGTATGCCGGATCACTATTTTTGAATCTCGTCACAGGTCCTGATTATAGTGTGTGTTAGATCTCGTTTTCTTTGCACACGTTGCATAGAATGTGCACGAAAACTTAACCTGCCTCATATTTGGAGCAAATATGGACCGCGTCCTTCATTTTGTCCTGGCACTTGCCGTTGTTGCGATCCTCGCATTGCTGGTAAGCAGTGACCGTAAAAAAATTCGCATTCGTTATGTCGTTCAACTGCTTGTTATCGAAGTGTTACTGGCGTGGTTCTTCCTGAACTCTGACGTCGGCCTCGGCTTCGTGAGAGGCTTCTCCGAAATGTTTGAAAAACTACTCGGATTCGCCAATGAAGGGACGAACTTCGTCTTTGGCAGCATGAACGATAAAGGGTTGGCTTTCTTCTTCCTGAAAGTTCTCTGCCCTATCGTCTTCATTTCAGCGTTGATCGGTATTCTGCAGCATATTCGCGTGCTGCCGATTATCATCCGTGCCATTGGTTTCCTGTTATCCAAAGTCAACGGCATGGGCAAACTGGAATCCTTCAACGCCGTCAGCTCGCTGATCCTCGGTCAGTCCGAAAACTTTATCGCGTATAAAGATATTCTCGGCAAAATGTCCCGCAACCGCATGTACACTATGGCCGCGACGGCAATGTCCACCGTTTCCATGTCTATCGTCGGTGCGTACATGACCATGCTGGAACCTAAATACGTGGTTGCGGCGCTGGTACTGAACATGTTTAGTACCTTTATCGTGCTGTCGTTGATCAACCCGTACCGCGTTGACGCCAGCGAAGAAAACATTCAAATGTCCAACCTGCACGAAGGCCAGAGCTTCTTCGAAATGCTGGGTGAATACATTCTGGCGGGCTTCAAAGTTGCGATTATCGTTGCGGCCATGCTGATCGGCTTCATCGCCCTGATCGCCGCGCTGAACGCCCTGTTCGCCACCGTAACCGGTTGGTTCGGTTACAGCATCTCCTTCCAGGGCATCCTGGGCTACATTTTCTACCCGATTGCCTGGGTGATGGGTGTGCCGTCCAGCGAAGCGTTGCAGGTAGGCAGTATCATGGCGACCAAACTGGTTTCCAACGAATTCGTGGCAATGATGGATCTACAGAAAATCGCCGCCACGCTCTCTCCGCGCGCGGAAGGTATTCTCTCTGTGTTCCTGGTTTCCTTCGCTAACTTCTCGTCTATCGGGATCATCGCAGGCGCGATTAAAGGCCTGAACGAAGAGCAAGGTAACGTCGTGTCCCGCTTCGGTCTGAAGCTGGTTTACGGCTCTACGCTGGTGAGCGTCCTGTCTGCATCGATCGCCGCACTGGTTCTGTAAGACAGTACTGACATAAAAACGGGGAGCACATCCCCGTTTTTTTATACCTGTGATTCCCCTAACGGCCTCGGTCGTCCAATCAGATACCCCTGCAGGTAGTTTACCCCCAGACTCAATAGCAACTCCCGCTGCGCAGGCGTTTCAACGTATTCCGCCACCACACTTAACGACTTCGCTTTTGCCAGATCGGTTATCGATTTAACAATCATCGCGTCCAGCGAATCGGTCAGAATATCTTTTACGAACACGCCGTCGATTTTGATGATGTCAGCCTGCAAACGCTTCAGGCGCTCGTAATTAGCATAGCCAGTACCAAAATCGTCAATCGCAATCCGGAAGCCGAATTTATGCAATTGTTCAATGTTCTGCATGCTGGTTTCCGAATTGGAAAATGCCTGCTCTTCGGTGATCTCAATGATGACCGTTTCCGGGGCGATACCATAGCGGGTGAACAGGCGAATAATGCGCGGCGCCGTCTCTTTTTTGCAGCAAGGTCAACGGCATGAGATTCACTGAGAAAAGTGGTCCCACCTCACCAGAAGGATGCGCAGATAGCCAGGTCAACAAGGCTTCCACCACCTGCAGATCAAAGCGGGCGCTGAGGTTAAATTGCGCGATAAGCGGGATGAACTGGTCCGGCGTCATAATACCTTCATCGCTTTTCAGCCGCGCCAGAATCTCGTCGTACCCTTTGCCGTGAGAGTCGCGGATAGGCTGCGCGTAAAGCAGGAGATCCCCGTTATCGAGCGCTTTACGAATTTTATTGAGCAGCAACACCCGTTCTGTCGTCTGACCCGTTGCCACTTCCTGACTTTGAGTCAGCGCCAGCACCCGGTGATTCGTGCAGGATTGTTCCGCCAGCCAGCTCAACTGCCCCAACAAAGGCTGCAGCGTCTCCTGCTTCCCATCCCATTGCCCCCAGGATGCGCCGTAGCCCATATCCAGCCCGGTGTTGTTCCAGTAAATTTTACGGCTGTTCAGCAGGTCGAGCATATGCTGCAGTCGGCCGTCCGTCTCTGGCCCGTTGAGCACCAGTAATAATTCACTACCAGGCAACTGGAAGATTTTCTCATTCTCGAGCATCAGCGGTTGCAGCATACGGTGCACCGTTCGTTTGCTATGTACCCGCATTAACATGCCGTAGTGACGGCTCAAAAACTCCAGATTCTCCAGTCGCAAGCAGCAGACACTCTGCCCGGACTCTTTTTGCAGGAACTGTTCCAGCGCGCGCAGATTCGGCAAACGCGTTAACGGATCGGTAAGCGCTTGCATATGCCAGCGACGATTGAGCCATTCACTGCGCTGATAGATACGCATCATGTACAGCAGGCAGATACTGAATGACACAAGTACCGACAGGATGAACGCCAGCGAATACTCCGATCCCACCCCTTGCAAGAAATTACGGTTGTAAGTCAGCAGGAACAGCGTCGAAATCGCCCAACTCAGATTCAAAAATGGATAGGTGAGTTTACCCACGCCGGTGGTGAAAATAATAAAGAAGACAGGAACCAAATACCCTGCAATGTAGTTGCTATCCAGCGGAGAACACATAATGACAAGAAGGGCCGAAATACATGCCAGCCAGCTGACGGTAAATAAGCGCTTTTCTTTATCGAAACACGGTGCAATGTCTCTGCGCCAGAACGTTCGGGCATACCGGGGATTCACAATCATCCGCAGCGGATAATAAAACAGCATGGTGAAGATCAGCGCCGCCGAGATCAGACTCAGAATATCGACAATCGTAAAGATGGCGACTGCCGCGCCAAAAAAAGGTCGACACCGCAACCGGAAAGTCGAGATAGTTCCCGGCAAGATACATGCTGATCTTCATCCCGACGGGAGCCACAAAGCCAAACCAAATCACCCTGCGCCAGATATTGCGATCGGGCAAGCCGTAACGCCAGCGCGGTCCAATATGCCAGCGAGCAAGCGCGCTCGTTCCCAGTACGGCAAACATCTGACAAAAGAGCAATACGATACCTTGCGCAAACGGCAGATGAAGATTCCAGTGGTTGGTCAGGTATAACGCCAGCACGATTGGCAGAACGGCTCGTCGGCCAAACAGCAGCATCATTGACAGCAGCACGCATAGCGGTAGCCACGAGAGATAGATATCGCTGGAATCCACAATGGTCCGGGGAGAAATCAAACGTGAAAACTGGATGGCTGCGATGGAGAGCACGATCGCAAGAGCGAATATTCTTATATTATTTATCAGGTTGCGCTTGGGTGGCATGAATTGACTGCTCTCACGGAACGAACTATTTGTCACACGAATGATAAGTTTATTCGCACCGCGAAGCAAACCTATACCCGCCAGATAAATCCACCGAACTTGTGAGCATAAACTCTGGCTTAATAGAAACTGTATTACAAAAATGAAAGGCGTGCAGGGATAAAAAAACCCCCGCTTTACAGCGAGGGTTCTGAATGTGGTGGAGCTAAGCGGGATCGAACCGCTGACCTCTTGCATGCCATGCAAGCGCTCTCCCAGCTGAGCTATAGCCCCACGATGCGTTTACGTTCCAAAATTGTTGGGTTCAATTTTTGGTGGAGCTAAGCGGGATCGAACCGCTGACCTCTTGCATGCCATGCAAGCGCTCTCCCAGCTGAGCTATAGCCCCATAACGTAAAGCTTGTCGAGTTGACGGGCGGCATCATATGAATTCCCTTCGCATGTGTCAACGGCAAATTGAAGACGCCGATTCTAATCGCTGAAAAAGCAGACAGATGAAGAACAATGCGCAACAACTCGCATTCAGTAGTTAAACACGTCACGGTTTCCACTAAAATGGTGCTATAAAATGAACCACTAATTAACCACACGACTATTCAGGGAATCTTTATGTTCAAGGAACGGATGACGCCAGAAGAACTCGCCAATCTGACGGGTTACAGCCGACAGACCATTAATAAATGGGTGCGTAAAGAGGGTTGGGCGACATCACCAAAACCAGGCGTCCAGGGCGGTAAAGCACGGCTGGTGCATGTTAACGAACAGGTTCGTGAATATATCCGCAGCGCAGAACGCTCGGCGGATGGGCTGTCTGACTCTTCATTCCAGCCAGGCGATGCTTCGCTGGAAGCACTCCTGATCAAGCTGGTGAAAGAGATGACGCCTGCTGAACAAAAACACTTTACCTCTTTGCTACTGCGGGAAGGGATTACCGGTTTATTACAACGCTTAGGCATCCGCGACAGCAAATAATATGAAAAGATTACGCAGCAAAATGACCACCGAAGAGCTGGCGGAATGTCTTGGGGTCGCTAAACAGACCGTGAATCGCTGGATCCGCGAACAAAAATGGGAAACGGAGAAATTTCCCGGTGTGAAGGGTGGACGAGCGAGACTTGTCCATATTGATTCACGCGTTCGGGAGTTTATCCTCAACATCCCCGCTTTTCGCAATCATTCTGCATTTTATCAGGCTGAAGAGTCGCTCGCGGAATATAACCCTGACGTGCGAAATCCTGCTTACCGGCAGATTATCAGTGCTGTTGAAAACATGTCCGTCGCGGAGCAGGAAAAATTGGCGCTGTTTCTTTCGCGTGAAGGCATCCGGGGTTTCCTCAACCGTCTTGGTCTGAACGATCCCGAATAGCACACATAAAAAACGGCAGGGTCTCCCCTGCCGCCCTGTTAATACACTACTCTCTTACTGTTGAGCTTCACGTTCCGCAATAAAAGCCAGTGCCTTATTGATACGCTCAATACTGCGAGTTTTACCAATCGCATGCACCGTCACGTCTAAGCCCGGAGACTGGCCCGCACCGGTTACCGCAACGCGCAGTGGCATACCGACTTTGCCCATCCCCACTTCCAGCTCATCGGCGGTCGCCTGAATGGCATGATGGACGTTTTCAGCCGTCCACTCAGTAATCGCAGCCAGTTTGTCACGCACCACTTCCAGCGGCTGGCGCGCAACCGGACGCAGGTGTTTTTTCGCGGCATCGGCATCAAACTCGGCAAAATCTTCATAGAAGTAACGGCAGCTCTGCGCCATCTCTTTCAGTGTTTTGCAACGCTCGCCCAGCAGTTTCACCAGTTCAGCCAGCTGTGGGCCGTTACGGGTGTCGATGTTTTCCTGCTCGATGTGCCACTGCAGATGTGTTGCCACATACTCCGGCGCCAGCGAATTAATGTAGTGATGGTTCAGCCACTGCAATTTTTCCGTGTTGAACGCACTGGCGGATTTGCTGACCGCACCAAGGGAGAACAGCTTGATCATCTCTTCACGCGTGAAGATCTCCTGATCGCCGCTGGACCAGCCCAGACGCACCAGGTAGTTCAGCAGCGCTTCCGGCAGATAGCCGTCATCACGGTATTGCATCACGCTCACCGCGCCGTGACGTTTGGACAGCTTTTTACCGTCGTCGCCGTTGATCATGGAGACATGGGCATATACCGGCACTGGCGCATTCAGCGCTTTCAGAATATTGATCTGGCGCGGGGTATTGTTGATATGGTCTTCACCACGAATGACGTGAGTAATCTCCATATCCCAGTCATCCACGACCACACAGAAGTTATAGGTCGGGGAACCGTCGGTGCGGCGGATAATCAGATCGTCCAGTTCCTGGTTGCTGAATTCGATCGGCCCACGGATCTGATCGTCAAAAATAACAGAACCTTCCTGCGGGTTGGCAAAACGGACAACGCAAGGCTCATCTTCAGCATGATGTTCGTGACCATGACGGCACCGCCCGTCGTAGCGAGGCTTTTCGCCCTTCGCCATCTGCTCTTCACGCAGGGCCTCCAGGCGCTCTTTAGAGCAGTAGCACTTATAGGCCGTGCCCGCTTCCAGCATCTCATCAATCACGGCGTTATAACGATCGAAACGTTTAGTCTGGAAGTACGGACCTTCGTCCCATTCCAGGCTCAACCAGTTCATACCGTCCATAATAGCTTCGATAGCTTCCGGCGTGGAACGCTCGAGATCGGTGTCTTCAATACGCAGCACAAACTCACCGCCGTGATTACGTGCAAAAAGCCAGGAATAGAGAGCAGTACGCGCACCACCGACGTGCAGATAACCTGTCGGGCTTGGCGCGAAGCGGGTTTTGATTTTCATGAAATGGCCTTACGTTTATAAAGATGCCGACAACCGGCAAATCCGGGAAAAATGGAATGGCCGATATTCTATCACTGTGAGGTAAATCCTCAATGTTGTTACCGGGTAAACGCCGCGTATAGACGTTTTTGTTTAGAAATCATGCGTCAGAGACCGTTTCACGATCGTTTTGCTTAAAATTACGACGAACAAACAATTTCTTTAGAAAATGCGTTGACTCATTTTCAACTCTCCCTATAATGCGACTCCACACAGCGGGGGGTGATTAGCTCAGCTGGGAGAGCACCTCCCTTACAAGGAGGGGGGTCGGCGGTTCGATCCCGTCATCACCCACCAACTACTTATGTAGTCTCCGCCGTGTAGATAAGAAATTGAGAAGTGGGTGATTAGCTCAGCTGGGAGAGCACCTCCCTTACAAGGAGGGGGGTCGGCGGTTCGATCCCGTCATCACCCACCACTTTCTCGCCAGCTAAATTTCTTATTGTGAAGTACCGAAGTGGGTGATTAGCTCAGCTGGGAGAGCACCTCCCTTACAAGGAGGGGGGTCGGCGGTTCGATCCCGTCATCACCCACCACTTCGGGTCGTTAGCTCAGTTGGTAGAGCAGTTGACTTTTAATCAATTGGTCGCAGGTTCGAATCCTGCACGACCCACCAATGTAAAAAAGGCGCCCTAAAGGCGCCTTTTTTGCTATGCGCAGAATATAACGATTCGAACCTGCTGCAGATTTGGGGAAGTTCATGCCGAATCAAGCACGCGGTAAATTTTAAAAATAAAATAAATTCAGAATAAAAATAAGTTGCGCAAAATATAGCCTTCCTTGGGGAAATACTTTCCCTGTCTGTCCATTCCATTGATATCCATCAAAAAAAACAGCCCGGAAAGAGAGTATTCCGTTTCATACAATAACAACTGTTATTATTCCATTCGGTATTGTGTCGCCAGGTTCGCTTTATCCTCCGCCGCACTATCGGTTCCCGCAGGATACTTTTATCTGCATCAGGGAGGTCATTGTGGCTTTAAAAGGACTGCGCTTTACGCTGGACGTGGACGGGTTGGGGCAAAAAAACCTTCGCCGTGGTGAACTTTGTGCTCAAACAGCGCCACTCATTCCCTTTTGTACTGGATATTGACGTCGCCAGCGACTCTTTCGGCGAAACGGCTGAAAAGCTACTGGAAAAGAAAGCCACCCTGACTATCTGGCAGGGTAATACCCCGCAGCGCCATGTCAGCGGTATCGTCATCCGCTTCGGGATGAAAGAGTACAACGGCTGGCAGATGTGCTACAGCCTGACCATTACTCCGCCCCTCTGGCGCAGCGGATTGCGACAGAATTTTCGCATCTTCCAGCAACAGGACATTCAGACCATTTCCGCCACACTGCTGGAGGAGAACGGCATTACTGACTGGAAGCCCTGGTTTTATGAAGACCACCCGACACGAGAATTCTGTGTCCAGTATGGCGAGACGGACCTTGCGTTTCTGACCCGGCTGTGGTCAGAGGAAGGTATTTTCTTTTTTTGATCGTTTTGCTGCTGACAGCCCGGCGCAGACGCTGACGCTATGCGATAACGTTGCCGGATTATCCGATGTCGGTGAACTGCCGTTCAATCCAAACTGTTCATTAGAAATTACCATTCCGTGTGTCAGTACCTTCAGTTACCAGGCGCAAATCCGCCCCTCTTCCGTAGAAACCCAGGACTACACCTTTAAAGTGCCGCAGTGGCCTGGCTATTACGGGCATCCCGGTGAGAACCTGAACGGACAAGGGAAGCAGTATGAAGTCTTCGACTGGCCGGGTCGTTTTAAGGATGAGCAGCACGGGCAGGATTTCGCCCGCTATCAGATAGAGGGCTGGCGCAACAACGCGGAGACCGCCACCTGTATCAGCAACTCTCCCCTGCTGTGGCCGGGGGCAACCTTCAGCCTGACCGGACATCCGGTAAGCGCGCTTAACCAGAAATGGCAGGTTGTCAGCAGCGTTCTGACGGGAAAACAGCCGCAGGCGATGAAAGGCGGACGGGGGCTGGGCACCACGATGGATAATCACTTTGAAGTGATCCTCGCCGACAGAACCTGGCGACCACAACCCTTGATGAAGCCAAAAGTGGACGGCCCGCAAAGCGCCATCGTCACCGGGCCGCCGGGCGAGGAAATCTTCTGCGATGAGCATGGCCGGGTACGGGTGCGTTTTCACTGGGACCGTTATAACCGGAACAATGAGGACAGTTCCTGCTGGATAAGGGTGTCGCAGGCATGGGCGGGGGGCCGGGTTCGGCAATCTGGCCATTCCGCGCGTGGGTCAGGAGGTCATCGTGGACTTCCTCAATGGCGACCCCGACCAGCCCATCATTATGGGTCGGACCTATCACGACGATAACCGCTCCCCCCGGCAGCCTGCCCGGCACTAAAACACAGATGACCATTCGCTCAAAAACCTATAAGGGCGGCGGGTTTAATGAACTGCGTTTTGAGGATGCGACCGGGCAGGAGCAGGTGTATATCCATGCGCAGAAGGACATGGACACCGATGTACTGAATAACCGCACTACGGATGTGACGGCAAACCACCGGGAAACTATCGGCGGTAACCAGCTTATCACCGTGAAGCAAAACCAGATACAGACGGTGGTGCAGAACCAGAAAGAGACCGTGGGGCAGAATCAGAGCGTCACCGTGGGCATGAATCAGGCGGAAACGGTGGGGATTGTCCGCGCCCTGAGCGTGGGAGTGGCATACCAGACTACGGTGGGGGGAGTGATGAACACCTCGGTGGCGCTGATGCAGTCCTCACAGGTCGGTATTCAGAAATCCCTGCTGGTGGGTAAGGGGTATGACGTCAGCGTGGGGGAAACCGTCAGCTTCACGGTAGGCAAAACCCGGACAGAAAGTGCCGGAAAGGTGGCTGTGTATTCTGCCGGAGAGCATCTGGAACTGCGCTGCGGACAGGCGCGGCTGGTGCTGACGCAGGACGGCAAAATCTTCCTGAACGGCACGGCAATTAATCTTCAGGGTGTACAGACCATCAGCGGCGACGGGCCGATGATTAACTGGAATTGCGGGGAGGCAAAGAATCCACCGGACGCACCGGAGCAGTAATACCCAGGCAAAGCCACAAAATAAAATTTTGTTAACAGAAGGAACTGAACATGAGTGGAAAACCAGCGGCGCGTCTGGGCGACATGACGCAGACGGGCGGTAGCATTGTCCAGGGTTCGGCGGGCGTGATGATTGGCGCGCCAACAGGCGTGGCCTGCTCGGTCTGCCCCGGTGGCAGAACCTCCGGCAATCCGGTTAATCCCCTTCTCGGTGCCAAAGTCCTGCCCGGCGAAACCGATATCGCCCTGCCCGGTCCGTTGCCGTTTGTACTCTCCAGAACCTACAGCAGCTACCGGACAAAAACGCCTGCCCCGGTGAGTATTTTTGGTCCCGGCTGGAAAGCTCCTTTCGATATTCGCTTACAGCTTCGCGATGAGAAACTTATCCTCAACGACAACGGCGGCAGAAGCATTCACTTTGAGCCGCTGTTTCCCGGTGAATCCGCCTTCAGCCGCAGCGAGTCCCTGTGGCTGGCCCGTGGCGGCGTGGCTAAACTGCATGAAAGCAATGCATTGCATGTGCTGTGGCAGGCCCTGCCGGAAGACCTGCGCTTAAGTCCGCATCTTTATCTGGCGACCAGCAGCGCACAGGGGCCGTGGTGGATACTCGGCTGGCCTGAACGCGTACCGGGAGCGGATGAGGTGCTGCCCGCCCCGCTGCCGCCGTACCGGGTGCTGACCGGGCTGACTGACCGTTTCGGGCGCACACAAACCTTTCACCGGGACGCTGACGGGGAATTTGCCGGGAATATTACGGCTGTCACCGATGGCGCAGGTCGTCGCTTCCGGCTGGTGCTGACCACACAGGCGCAGCGGGCGGCACAGTACCGGAAGCAGGTAGCCGCCAGTGGCACAAAACCCCTACCCTTCCCGGACGCTCTGCCCGCCACCGCGTACGGCACGGACAACGGCCTTCGTCTGGCAGAAGTGTGGCTGACTCACGACCCGGAATACCCTGAAAATCTTCCCACTGCACCGCTGGCCCGCTATGCGTACACCCCGCGCGGCGAGCTGTCGGCGGTGTATGACCGCAGCGGTACGCCGGTGCGGGGTTTCATTTACGATGATAAACACCCGGGACGCATGACGGCGCACCAGTACGCCGGACGGCCCCGGACCACCTACCGCTATGATGCGGCCGGCCGTGTGGTGGAGCAGCACAATCCGGCCGGGCTGAGTTACACGTATGAGTATGAGAAAAATGCCGTCGCCATCACCGACAGCCTGAACCGCCGGGAGGTGCTGCACACCGAAGGTGAAGGCGGACTGAAACGGGTGATTAAGGAAGAAAAAGCTGACGGCAGTGTGGTTACGCGGGAATTTGATAATGCGGGCCGCATGGTGGCGATGACGGATGCTGCCGGGCGTAAAACCGAATACCGGCTGAATATCGGCTCCGGGAATGTCACGGAAATTGTCACGCCTGATGGCAGGTCAGTCAGCTTCAGTTACAACGACCAGCGCCAGCTTATCGCCACCACCGGCACTGACGGCCTGCGCAGTCAGCAGACGTTTGATGCTTCGGGTCGCCTGACGCAGGAGAAATCCCGCCACGGCGATATGACCCGTTATGTTTATGATGACCCGCACAGCGAATACCCGTCCGCCAGCGAAGACGCCACCGGCAGCCGCAAACTGATGACGTGGAGCCGCTACGGGCAGTTACTCACCTTCACCGACTGTTCAGGCTACGAAACCCGTTACGAATACGACCGCTTCGGGCAGGTCACGGCCCTTCATCAGGAAGAAGGGCTCAGTCAGTACCGCACTTACGATGACCGGGGCAGACTGGTCAGCCAGAAAAATGCACAGGGCCATGAAACGCGCTATGAGTACAGCATCGCAGGTGACCTGACGGCGGTCATTCATCCGGACGGCAGCAGGCAGACCACAGAGTACGACGACGCAGGACACCCGGTGAGCACCACGCAGGACGGCCTGACCCGGCAGATGGCCTACGACGCCGCAGGTCGTGTGACGCAACTGACCAACGAAAACGGCAGCCACATGCTATTCACTTATGATGTGCTGGACCGGCTGGTGCAGGAAACGGGCTTTGACGGCAGGACGCAGCGTTATCAGTACGGTATTACCGGACAGCTTATCCGCAGTGAGGATGAAAGCCTCGTCACCCTCTGGCATTACGATGCGTCAGACCGCCTGGCATACAGAACGGTGAATGATGAAGAGGCAGAGCGCTGGCAGTACAACGAGCGCGGCTGGCTGACGGCAGTCAGCCATCTCAGCGACGACCACCGCGTCGCCGTGCAGTATGAGTACGATAAACAGGGCCGCCTTATCAGCGAACGCCAGACGGTGCACCATCCTGAAACGAATGAACTGCTCTGGCAACACGAAACCCGGCACGTTTACAGCGCTAAGGGACAGCCGGACCGCGTGATACCGGACCGCCTTCCCCCCGGTGGCGTGGCTGACGTACGGCAGCGGTTATCTGGCAGGAATGAAACTCGGCGACACACCGCTTATCGACTTCACCCGCGACCGCCTGCACCGGGAAACGCAGCGCCGCTTCGGCAACTATGAACTGACCACGGCATACACGCCGGGCGGTCAGCTACAGAGCCATCACCTCAGCATTCTTCAGCTTAACCGTGACTACACCTGGAACAGCGGCGGACAGCTTATACGTATCAGCGGGCAGCATGAGCAGCGGGATTATCAGTACGGCGACGCCGGGCGGTTACTCGGCACGCACATTACCTCTCCCGGCCATGACCTGGCGCAGTGGACGTTCACCGACCCGGCGGGCAACCGGATAGCCGCGCGGGATAAGTATCCGATGCTGCCGGAAAGCTTCCCGGATAACCGCATCAGCCAGGATGTGGAGAATTTTTACCATTATGACGAACACGGCAGGCTGTCGGAGAAAGACGAGCGCCGGATACGCCCGCACGGCAGCTTCGTGCATCACTACCGCTATGATAACCAGCACCGACTGGTGCACTACCGTCGGATGCAGGCAGGCAACGTGCTGACGAAAAGCCGTTATCTTTACGACCCACTGGGACGGCGAATCAGCAAACGGGTGTGGGCATGTACGGTATATCACGATGGCTCGTGTTCACAGCCGGCGCTGCAGGAAACCGTGTGGTACGCCTGGGATGGCAACCGGCTGACCACCACGCAGACGGACAAAACCCGCATCCAGACCGTGTACCTGCCGGGGGAGCTTCACGCCGCTCATCCGTATTGAAACGGCAACCGCAGAGCTGGCAAAAGCAGCTCGTCGCACGCTGGCGGAGAAATTTCAGCAGGAAGCAAACGTGACCTTCCCGCCGGAACTGGTGGCGATGGTGGATAATCTGGAAGCGGAGTTACAGCGCGGGGAACTCAGCGAAGCTAACCAGGCGTGGCTGGCACAGTGCGGCCTGACGCCGGCGCAGATGAAAAATCAGCTGGAGCCGGAATACACGCCGGAACGCAAAATCCACCTGTACCACTGCGACCACCGGGGCCTGCCGCTGGCACTGATTGACATTAAAGGACAGATTGCCTGGCGCGCAGAATTTGATGAATGGGGAAATATGCCGCGGGAAGATAACCCGCATAACCTGGAGCAGCTTATTCGTCTGCCGGGGCAGCAGTATGATAAAGAGACGGGGTTGTACTATAACCGCCACCGTTACTACGACCCGTTACAGGGAAGGTATATCACGCAGGATCCGATAGGGTTGCGTGGCGGGTGGAATCTGTATCAATATCCGTTAAATCCTGTCGCATATAGAGATCCTTTAGGTTTAAACGGAATAGGAGATTTTGGTAATGGGTTTAGCAATTATTGCCAGCAGGCAAGTTCAGCTGTAACCCATCTGTCACCGGGTGATGCAGCGGGAGTGATACATAACATGGAAACAATGCATAATGCCTACAATCCGCTATCTGAATATGTACTCGGGATATCAGAAGGTTCAGCCGTCATTGCTATGGCTGGCATGAGTTTCGGAGTGGCGACCGTAGCAGAAAAAGGTTCAGCATGTATCGAAAACGTGGCTAATTCTATGATAAAAGATGGTGAACGAAATCCAAAGAATTTAGCGTTGATCTGCGGGAAAAGCATTATAAATAAAGGAAGTAGCAAGTTTCAAAATAAGGTATCAGATTATCTTATTGATACACTTTTATCCTATGAACAAAAACAATAGTCATTATTTATTATAATATAATGAAAATTCATTCATTTTACTTATAAAGGTGTCACAGTAACATGAAAAAAAACAAATTGATAATAAAAATCACATTAACCCTAACATTCTTACTAATTATTTCTTGTTTTCATTACTTAAATAAAAACTTGAATCTAAAAGAAAGAAAAAGGGCGGTTGATATATCATATCTAACCAAGTTAGCAAAAAGTGGAAATATGGAGGCTCAAACAGATTTGGGAGTTGCTTATGGAAATGGTGATGGCATAAGTCAAAATTACGCAAAAGCGCTCTACTGGTATAATAAGGCGGCGATGCAAGGTTATGCACAGGCACAATTTAACCTTGGCCTTTACTATGAGAATGGTTGGGGTACTTTAAGTGATCCCCAACAAGCGATAAAGTGGTATAAAAAAAGCAGCTGAGCAAGGCATGACAAAGGCCCAAGTGAATCTTGGCACACTGTATCTCGCAAACCCCAACGTACAAAAAAATTATTCAGAAGCAAAAAAATGGCTATTAAAGGCTGCAGAAAAAAATGATACCAATGCAATGAATAACCTGGGGCAAATTTATGCTAACGGTTTAGGGATTGAAAAAAATAATATTGATGCTGAGGAATGGTATCTTAAAGCTGTTGCTCTTGGTTCTATGAGTGCAAGAAATTCACTGGGGGGCTTTTTTATGGCAAAGGATTAGGACTCCATTCGAATGATCGGGATAAAGTTTTACCTCTGGTCGAAGCTTCAGCATGCCAGGGGTATGTCCAGGCACAGATTAATCTTGGGTCATTTTATACTGAAAACAATGGAGAAGCGCCGGTAGATTATAAAAAAAGCCTACGCATGGTATTATGTTGCGTATATTAATGGTTCTGTAAGTTCTCAACATAAACTTGATTTTCTTACCAAAAAAATGAGTAATGAAGAACTCATCGAAGCAAAAAAAATGGCCGCAGAGTATAGCCAAAAATATCGTTCCTCTCCGTTCGAGGATGATACCTATAAATCTCAAACAGAATGTAGATATCCTTAAAAAGAGGGGGAGCGTGGGATCAACCGATTAATTTTTCAAGAATATCGAGTGGCGCTCGATATTATGACAATAGTGATAATATTAAAGTCTGTTTCTACCTTGATGGGCAGGTTCCACTGTCAATGCCGCATCGGAAGGTCATATGTCTTATGACAATGCAGCGGCAGTAATAGATGCAGTTAATGGGCCGACATATTTGCCACCATCGGGTTCTCTTTCAGTTGATATTGGCGGATCTTTGGATACATTTAGCGGAGGAAGTTATGCTACTGGAATATCAATTGGAACGAATGATAAGGCACCAGGAAATAGTGATATTTGTGCGTACTATATTCTTTGTGAGCACAGCGGAGTAGGATTTTCTGGTAGACTATCAATATCAGGAACTATTTCTGCGGCGGTTTATCCCCAGGAGAAGCCAAGCTGAAAGGGATTATATATTCCGGAGGATTACTGGGGAAGTTTTCTGGTTCAGGAACAAAAGATTCGACTGGAAATTATTCAGGAGCGCTCAGCGCTGGCCCTGGGTTAGAGTTTTTGGTGGGGAGTTAACGTGTTCTCAAATTTCTCGATGCCTGTCTGAATTGTTGGAGTAATTAAATGAAAAGAAAGAAAAGTATTTTAATTACAGTGACGTTCTTTTTTTGCTGTACTTGTCGCATTTACAGGGAGGATTATAACGCATTTTTTATGCAGAATGATGCGGAGGTAAGAAGCGAGGCTCAACAAAAGGTTATTTGTTTTCAGAATTTATATAATAAAATGATTTCTCCAATATGTATGCAAATGGAACTAACGACTTCCAAAAAATCACAAGCAAAGACGATTTTTTTTATGTTTATGACAAGAAAAAGAAGTTCCAGGCGATTTCATAAAGTCCGATTTAATAGCCAGTAATGTTATTAATTCTAATATGGTGGTGCTTACTTATCGCTCAACCTATACACATTATTCATTAGTAGAGGAGTTTACTCTAACGAGAAAGGATGATAGCGATAAATTGCGTTTAGGAACGTATTTTATTAATGACGGTGGCAAGCGTGGAAAAGTAATAAGACTATAAGAGTGTTTTTCGAACGTTTTAGTAAGGATGCATACGAGAAAGGTAATAACCCCAACAAAATGCCTATTAAATTGCCAGGAAGATTACGCAACTTGAATATGCATCCATAAAATAGATTCATATTTATCCAATAATTCCTTTCTTTTATTAAAATTAAATTGCTCATGTTTTTTTATAGCTACTTAATTTTTCATACTCCATAAGATCATGTTTTTTTCAGTAGCCAGTAGTCAGCAATCATTGCTGCCTGTTGCTCCATAGAGTAAAAAATAAAATGGGGTTCTTCAAGATCATATGAATCCCAGTGTGTTGATTCATAGGTATTATCATGAAAAGAAGAGTCATGCCGATAATATTGCCAGACAAAAGACATAGCAAATATAAATAAATGAGGATATTTTACAGAATCATGGTAGTCTGTATAATTAGCTGAAAAATCAGATTGATACTCGTTTATACTCAAAAGAATTTCACCATTTCGGGTATTGGTTATCACTTTAGATTGATACCTTGAATGATTGTGGTCACAGTATATTTTTACTCTGTCGTAGTTAATGATATTTTTAAATAGAGATTGCGCCAGCTTTAACTCTCCGGAGGTTAACGATCTGAATAATACAGGATCAGCCCCAGAAGATAATCCTGGCTCTGTAAATAGTTCCTGACAGTCTCTCAGAATAGCGTCTTTGTGATCAAAAGAAGAGTTTCTTAATATCCTTTCGCACATAATAACCTCCATTTAATTTACTTCAGCATACGCCCCGAACGGAAAAATTCAATAAAAAAAGAACAGATTTAAGTTCCACCTGGCGCACCTAATTTACTACATTTTCGTTTAAAGAAATTGTGAGTAATCCTTGCGGACATTAGTTCAAGCATATATCCCCAGTCTCCCAGCGTCACCATCAACAGCATCGGATCTCTCGGTGATGCTATACAACGATTGCTCCACTGCCAGATGTCCTGGCATCACAACCGGGATCATTTCGGGTACGTTGAAGCCAAAAAGTAGGCGATGTCCCCGTTACGCCGTTAAGGCATCAATCATGTGTTCCAGTGCAGGTGTCGCCTGTTGCTGGTCATACACAATGTACAAATCAGCCGGAATACGCTCTTCTAATGGACGGAATACCACACCAGGCCAGTTCATCTGCGCATAGCTGTCGGCAATCAGCGTAATGCCAATTCCCATACTGATCATCGCCAGTACCGTTTGTGGCTCCATTACTTCGCGAATAATCATCGGAGAGAATCCGGCGCTCTGGCAAACGCGTTGCAGGAATGCCCAGTCGGTATGAATGGAAGGCATGGTGACGAAATATTCGTTACGCAGGGCTTCTAATGGTACAGCCTCCCGCACAGTCAGTGGATGACCTTCCGGCATCGCCACCAGAAAAGAGGATTCATGCAGTCGCAGGCTGGTAAACCCAGGAGCCGGTTCCGTTGCCATTCGCCAGATGCCGGCGTCAAGCTCACGCCGCTCAAGCATAGCCATTTGCATCGCGGGCATATTCTCGCGGAACATCACCTCAACGTTGGGATTGTCCTTCAGGAATCGTCGCATTACCGGGCGCATTTTTCCCCACATCGCCGTACCGATCACCCCCCAGTTCGATCCGCCCTGCCTCACCGCGCCCGATCTGTTCGACGCGTGCTAACACCTGGCTGGCGCTGGAAAGCAGACGCCGTGACTCTTCCATCAGGATTTTCCCCGCATGGGTCAACGCTACGCTGCGCGAATGGCGGATAAACAGCAACGTGCCGAGCTCCTGTTCCAGCTCCTTAATATGAATACTCAATGGAGGCTGCGACATATTCAGACGAGCAGCGGCGCGTCCAAAATGCAACTCTTCGGCAACAGCAAGAAAATAACGCAGTAACTTGAGATCGATACGAGGCGTGCGTTCCATGGGTAATGCGCTCCTGAGGGGAAAACGAATGCGCCAAATTACCACATTGCATTACAGAACAGGAACGGCGGGCAGCATACGCCCGCCGCAAAGGAGAATTAACGGGCCAGCGAGGGCTGCGCCTGCTTTTCAGGTTCATGTTTGTACTTAAAGCACAGCGCAAAAATCACCGCCAGCGCCAGGGCATACGCCGCAAAGACCAGCCAGATGGTTTGCCAGTCCTTCACGCCATCCACTGAGAAGTAATCCACTGCCATACCGCTCAGGATGGAGCCGACCCACGCGCCGACACCATTAACCATCGTCATGAACAGCCCCTGCGCACTGGCACGAATTTTCGAATCCACTTCCTGTTCAACGAAGACCGAGCCTGAAATGTTGAAGAAATCGAATGCGCAACCGTAGACGATCATCGACAGCAGTAGCAGAATAAAACCGAATGGCGACGGATCGCCAAAGGCGAAGAAACCGAAGCGCAGTGTCCACGCCAGCATGCTCATCAGCATGACCGTTTTGATGCCAAAACGTTTGAGGAAGAACGGGATAGTCAGGATAAAGCCCACTTCCGCCATCTGCGAGACGGACAGCAAGATGGACGGGTATTTCACCACAAAGCTTTCAGCAAACTGCGGATCACGGGCAAAGTCGTGCAGGAAGGGATTACCGAAAACGTTGGTAATTTGCAGCACCGCGCCCAGCATCATGGCAAACAGGAAGAAAATCGCCATCCGCGGATTTTTGAACAGGACAAACGCATCGAGCCCCAGTTTACTGGCAAACGACGCGCTCGCTTTCTTCTCGGCGACCGGAATTTTCGGCAGCGTAAGTGCGTAGGCAGCCAGCAGCAACGATGCGCCAGACGCAATGTACAGCTGCGCACTACTCAGCTCCAGCCCCATCAGACTGACGGTCCACATCGCGACGATAAAGCCAATTGTGCCAAAAACGCGAATAGGCGGAAATGCCGTCACCGGATCCTGCCCTGACTGCGCCAGACAGGAATAAGAGACACTGTTGGAAAGCGAAATAGTCGGCATGAAGGCCATTGCGTTGATCAACATTACCCAGAACATGGTGTCCGGGTCAGTTACCGTCGTCGCATAGAGCAGCGCGCCCGCGCAGAGCAGATGACAAAGCATATAAGCGCGCTCTGCACGTAGCCATTTATCGGCAATAATCCCCATGATGCCGGGGGGTGATGCTGCCAACTTACTGATTTAGTGTATGATGGTGTTTTTGAGGTGCTCCAGTGGCTTCTGTTTCTATCAGCTGTCCCTCCTGTTCAGCTACTGACGGGGTGGTGCGTAACGGCAAAAGCACCGCCGGACATCAGCGCTATCTCTGCTCTCACTGCCGTAAAACATGGCAACTGCAGTTCACTTACACCGCTTCTCAACCCGGTACGCACCAGAAAATCATTGATATGGCCATGAATGGCGTTGGATGCCGGGCAACTGCCCGCATTATGGGCGTTGGCCTCAACACGATTTTACGTCACTTAAAAAACTCAGGCCGCAGTCGGTAACCTCGCGCATACAGCCGGGCAGTGACGTCATCGTCTGCGCGGAAATGGACGAACAGTGGGGCTATGTCGGGGCTAAATCGCGCCAGCGCTGGCTGTTTTACGCGTATGACAGGCTCCGGAAGACGGTTGTTGCGCACGTATTCGGTGAACGCACTATGGCGACGCTGGGGCGTCTTATGAGCCTGCTGTCACCCTTTGACGTGGTGATATGGATGACGGATGGCTGGCCGCTGTATGAATCCCGCCTGAAGGGAAAGCTGCACGTAATCAGCAAGCGATATACGCAGCGAATTGAGCGGCATAACCTGAATCTGAGGCAGCACCTGGCACGGCTGGGACGGAAGTCGCTGTCGTTCTCAAAATCGGTGGAGCTGCATGACAAAGTCATCGGGCATTATCTGAACATAAAACACTATCAATAAGTTGGAGTCATTACCATGCCGGGCATAATAATCGCCGCCAGCCCTTTTGAGCTATACACCATGCCAACATTGGCACCGGTAAAATGAAGGGTGTTAATCATGTATGAGCCCAGGGTGACCAGCCAGCTTCCCCAGATAAAATATTGCATAAACGACATGATCTTTAATCGGGACGCAATACCCATTTTTTTCTTCCTTGCCGTAGAGTACGAACCCCGCCTGCTGGCGGGGTCATTATTATTATCTGTCTCAGGCCAGTTTGCGCAGGAACCCGCAAATCAGGTCGATAAAGTTCTGTCGTGAAAGTTCAGCCGCCGCCAGGGTTTGCGCGTGTGAGAGTTTCACATCCCCCCAACCCTTCCGCCAGATTGGTGATCGCCGACACGGCAACCACTTTCAGTCCGCAATGGCGCGCGGTGATAACTTCTGGCACCACCGACATCCCCACCACATCGCCGCCAATAATCTGCATCATGCGGATCTCAGCGGCCGTCTCAAAGTTAGGGCCTGGATAAGAAACAAAAACGCCTTCATTCAGGGTGAAGCCTTCGTCAGCGGCAACGGTCTGCAAAACCGCACGATAATCAGCATCGTAAGCATTCGCCAGCGAGAAAAAACGCTCGCCAAAGCGCTCATCGTTCGGGCCAACCATCGGCGTCCCCGGCATGGTATTGATATGGTCACTCAGCGCCACCAGGCTCCCAGGCCCCACTTCCGGACGCAAAGACCCCGCCGCGTTGGTACAAAACAGCAGTTCGCAACCTAAAAGCTTCATGGTGCGAATGGCATCGGTCATAACGGTCATACCTCGTCCTTCATAGAAGTGTCCGCGCCCTTTCATACAAGCAACGGGAACCCCGGCAAGATGACCGAGCACTAACTCGCCCGCATGCCCATGAACGGTACTCACCGGAAAACCGGGCAGCTTCTCGTAGGAAATTGCCACCGCATCTTCTATTTGCTCAGCCAGCGCGCCTAAACCCGACCCAAGGATAAAGGCCACGCGCGGCGTAAAACCAGGTTTGTAGCCGCGGATAATATCAGCACTGTTCCAGGGATTCTGGGAAAAAGGGGTATCAGTCATAAGATGTCCTTAAAATCGGCGAGTTGATATGTAGGGGTAAACAAGGGTTATAGCGAGAGTACGCAATCGATTACCAATACACTTTTTCCTGCCGATCGATAGCAAATTTATATTGATAGCGTTTTTCACAACTCAGGGAGAAGGTAAACATCACTGCCAGAAATGGCAGGGCGTACTCAAGGTCTGCAATTTTGTGCCGATATCCTGGTTTTCATGGCAAAAGGAAAACACGATGACGACCATCAACGTCTCAACCCCTTCCGTACAAAGCGGCGGTGGGGCCAAAGCCGCCTCCGGTAATAGTATTGCTGCCCAAATCGCGCAGATTGCGGAGAAAATTACCCAACTGACGCAAAAGCTCAAAGAAATACCAGACGGCAGCGGCAGTACGGAAGATAAGAAAAAGCAGCAAGAAATGATCCAGACACAGATCAAAGTGTTGCAGGCACAGCTTGCACAGTTACAGCGCCAGCAGGCCGAAGAGGCTCAGCAAAAGCAGGAGCAAGCCCAGGTTAACGCACAAGGCGTTAATTATCCTTCCGACGACCATAAGATTGATATCTATATTTGATAAAGCGGATCCTGCGCACGTAAAGCGGTTAGTTCATTCGCCTGGGTGCGGACCACTTCCCACAGCGCCTGGGCAGCTGTTGACAGGGAGCGATTCTTGCGACGCGCCAGCATCAGTTGCCGCTCCACCACCGGCGTCAGTCGCTTCACATGTAAGTGACTCCCCCTGCGGCAGCGGTAACGCCAGCGCAGGCAAAATGCTAATGCCTATTCCTGCTTCCACCATCGGAAACAGCGTCGCCGGATGCCCAATCTCCTGCACAATATTGGCCTCTATTGCAAAATGCGCGAGCGCCGCGTCAATGAGCGGTCGACTCCCCGACGCGTAATCCTGTAAGACCAGCCGTTCCTGCCGGAGATCCTGCCAGTTCACCCATTCCCGTTTCGCCAGCGGGTGTGACTCATGGCAAAGCAGGAGAAAAGGCTCGGAGAGCACAGCTTCACATTGCAGATCGCTCACCGCGCCTGGATCAATCACAATGCCAAAATCCACTTCGCCCTGGCGGATACTTTCCAGCACCCACTGCTGCGGGCGATCGTGCAGGACAAAATCGATCGCCGGATAGCGCAAGTTACTTTGCGCTATGCATTGCGGAATGAGGTGGGCGGAGATCGTCTGGCTTGCCGCCACGCGGACCGTACCGGTGAGTTGTGTGCCCACCCTGCCCGCTTCCCGCAGCGTGATGTGCAGCTCATCCAGCAGTCGCTCCAGACGGCCCGCCAGTTGTTGACCGGCGTCCGTCAGCACCACTTCTCGCGTCGTGCGATCCAGCAGTTTGACGCCCGTCTGGCGTTCAAGCTCTTTAATACTGTGGCTCACTGCCGATTGACTCAGGCCAATACACTCCCCAGCACGGCTAAAACTTTTTTCCTGAGCTACAGTGACAAACACCCGAAGTTGACGCAGTGAATAATTCATCGATTCGATTCATATATAGATGCAATAAATCAATTTTATTTCTCAAAATGAAAAACGCAAAATGGTGGCACTGAATTGCTGGAGTTGTTATGAATATTTTTCGTATCCTCGATCCGTTTACCCTGACCCTGGTTACGGTCGTTCTGCTGGCGTCATTTTTTCCCGCTGAGGGAGATTTTGTGCCTGTTGTTGAAGGCATCACCACTGCCGCCATTGCGCTGCTGTTCTTTATGCACGGAGCGAAGCTCTCGCGGGAAGCCATTATCGCGGGCGGTAGCCACTGGCGGTTGCACCTGTGGGTGATGTGCAGCACCTTCATTCTGTTCCCGGTGCTCGGCGTATTGTTTGCCTGGTGGGCGCCGGTCAACGTTGATCCGATGCTGTACACCGGCTTTCTGTATCTGTGCATTTTGCCTGCCACCGTCCAGTCGGCGATTGCCTTTACGTCTCTGGCGGGCGGTAACGTTGCGGCGGCGGTCTGCTCAGCATCGGCCTCCAGCCTGTTGGGGATTTTCCTCTCGCCGCTGTTGGTTGGTCTGGTGATGAATATTCACGGCGCAGAAGGCAGCCTTGAGCAGGTCGGCAAAATCATGCTGCAACTGCTGCTGCCGTTTGTGCTCGGGCACCTTTCCCGCCCGTGGATCGGCAAGTGGGTCGCGCGAAATAAAAAATGGATTGCAAAAACCGATCAAACGTCGATTTTGCTGGTGGTCTATTCCGCCTTCAGTGAAGCCGTGGTTAACGGGATCTGGCACAAAGTGGGTTGGGGATCGCTGTTGTTTATCGTCGTGGTCAGCATCGTACTGCTTGCCATTGTGATAGCCGTGAATATTTTTGTGGCACGCAAATGCGGCTTTAACAAAGCGGACGAAATCACGATTGTCTTCTGCGGGTCGAAAAAGAGTCTGGCGAACGGCGTGCCGATGGCCAACATCCTTTTCCCTACGTCCGTCATTGGGATGATGGTCTTGCCGTTGATGATCTTCCACCAGATCCAGTTGATGGTCTGTGCGGTGCTGGCGCGTCGCTATAAGCGCCAGACCGAACAGTTACAGGCGCAACAGGACAGCCGCGCCGCAAAAGCTTAAAGCGGGCGTTTCAGGGGCTGAACCAGTTGGCTCAGCCCTTCGGTTTTGATTAGCAGCGTAATTTGCATCAGCTCGCCCAGTTTGCCCGCCGGGAACTCTTCCTTACGGGCAAACCACAGCAGATACTCTTCCGGCACGTCTATCAGCCGACGCCCTTTATATTTACCAAACGGCATCACCGTGTTGGCAATTTCAACGAGCTGCTCTTTTTCCATCTCAGACACCCAGCAGGCGGAGCATTTCCGCTTCGTCAATCACTGCAATCCCCAGCTCCTGCGCTTTTGCCAGTTTGGAACCGGCCGCTTCGCCGGCGATGACCAGATCGGTCTTCTTCGAGACGCTGCCCGCCACCTTCGCGCCAAGTTCGACCAGCCGCGCTTTGGCGTCATCCCGTGACATCTGGCTCAGGCTACCGGTCAGTACAATCGTCTTTCCGGCGAAAGGACTGTCAATCTCATCAGCATTGATTACCACCGGTGCAGGCCAGTGAATGCCTTCAGCCAGCAGTTGCGCAATGACATCGCGATTGCTCTCTTCAGCAAAGAAATTGAACACATGGGTGGCGACCACAATGCCCACATCCGGGACTTTTTGCAGCTCTTCAATGGAGGCGGCTTCCAGCGCCTCCAGAGTACCGAAGTAAGCGGCCAGACCGGCGGCCGTGGCCTCTCCAACTTCACGGATACCGAGTGCATACAGGAAACGGGCAAAGGTGGTGGATTTCGATTTTTCCAGCGCATCCACCACGTTTTGTGCCGACTTCGGTCCCATCCGGTCAAGGCCGGTCAGTTTACCGGCAGTCAGCCGAAACAGATCCGCCGGCGTATGGACATACTCTTTCTCAACCAACTGGTCGATAATTTTGTCGCCCATCCCGTCCACATCCATCGCGCGACGAGACACAAAATGCTTGAGAGATTCTTTACGCTGCGCGCCGCAAATGAGTCCGCCTGTACAACGGGCCACGGCCTCGCCTTCCACGCGCTCAACGTCTGAACCGCATACCGGGCAATGCGTCGGAAATTCTACTGGCCGCGTATTTTCCGGACGTTCGGAAAGCACCACGTTAACCACCTGCGGAATAACATCGCCGGCACGGCGAATCACCACCTTATCGCCAATGCGCAGGCCAAGACGCTCAATTTCATCGGCATTGTGCAGCGTGGCGTTACTCACCAGCACGCCCGCGACCTGTACCGGTTCAAGACGCGCAACGGGGGGTAATCGCCCCGGTACGCCCGACCTGGAACTCCACGTCACGAACAAAGGTCATCTGTTCCTGCGCCGGGAATTTAAAGGCCACCGCCCAGCGCGGTGCACGCGCGACATAACCCAGTTGCTCCTGCAGCGCCAATGAATTGACCTTAATCACCACGCCGTCAATATCAAAGCCCAGCGTTGGGCGATCCGCTTCCACCTTGTGGTAAAACGCCAGCACCGCCTCCGGTGAATCACACAGGGTTACGCGGTCGCTGACCGGCAGCCCCCCATGCTTTGAACTGCAGCAGGCGACCGAGATGAGTATCCGGCAATTCGCCGCCTTCCAGCACGCCAACGCCATAGCAGAAGAAAGTGAGCGGTCGCTTCGCGGTAATGCGCGGATCGAGCTGGCGCAGCGAGCCTGCCGCCGCGTTGCGCGGGTTAGCAAACAGCTTACCGCCCGTACGGCGAGCATCTTCATTGATCTTCTCAAAACCCGCCTGCGGCAGAAACACTTCGCCACGCACTTCCAGGCGTGCCGGAATGTTATCGCCGTGAAGTTTCAACGGAATGGCGCGGATAGTGCGCACATTAGACGTAATATCTTCACCGGTCGTACCGTCGCCGCGGGTTGCCGCGCTTACCAGTACGCCATTTTCGTACAGGATGCTGACCGCAAGGCCGTCCAGTTTCAGCTCGCAGCACCAGGTGAGCTTATCGCTGCTCTTTAAACGGTCCTGCACACGCTTGTTAAACGCCAGAAAACTCTCTTCATCAAAGACGTTGTCCAGTGACAACATCGGAACTTCATGACGAATCTGGCTAAAAGAGGCCAGCGGTGCGGCACCCACACGCTGCGTCGGAGAGTCGGGAGTGATCAGCTCCGGGTGTTGCGCTTCCAGTTCACGCAGTTCGCGCATCAGGCGGTCATATTCTGCATCGGGGATTTCTGGCGCATCCATCACATGGTAAAGATACTCATGATGGCGAAGCGTGGTTCGCAGTTCGGTCAGTTGTTGTTCGATTGATTCCATATCGCACCATCAATGATAAAAAACCCCCCGACAGGCGGGGGGTTCAGAAAGAAAGTTGTCGTGCATTGAGTGTATCAGGCGTTCGCTTCTTTCACTTCGCGGATGCGATCCTGATATTCTCTCAGTTTTTGCGGCGTCATCATCCGACGCTGATCGTCAAGCACCACGCCGCCCACTTCATCGGCAATATGCTGTGCGGATTGCAGCATCAGTTTAAAGTTTTGCAGTTCGTCGCCGTAAGACGGCACCTGCATGAAGATGGTCACGCCCGGCGTGGTGAAGTCGACCATTTCTGGATCAAACGTACCCGGGTTAACCATATTCGCCAGGCTGAATAACGCCGGGCCGCTGCCGTCCGGGCTCAAATGACGATGGAAAATACTCATATCACCAAATTTGAAACCGGCCTGCTGAATGCTGTTAAGCAGCACTTCACCATTCAACTCGCTGCCATGATGGGCAGCGACGTTCATGATGATCACCGCTTCTTTACGCTGCGGTTTTTCCGGGGCAGGCGCTTCTTCAACGACGGGTTCAGGCTGCGGCTCGACAACCGGTTCTGCGGGCTGGAAAGCCTGCTGCGTCGGCTGTGGTGCAGTCGGCTGAACGGGCTGAACCTGCGGCGCGACGGGTTGTTGCTGAACCGGCTGCGGCTGAGGCACAGGTTGCTGTGGCGCAGGCTGATGCACCGGCTGCGGCTGAGCGGATTGCTGCGGCTGGTGTACCGGCTGCTGCGGCGGACGTTGGGCATGCTGCGGCTGTACCGGCGCTTCAGACGATGGCTGAACCGGCTGACGCGGCTGTGCCGACGCGTACGGCGGCTGGTACTGGTGTTGCGGCGACTGGCGAGGAGCTTCATGCTCCTGCGGGTTGCCAGGGGCATGATTCACGCGGTGAACACGAACTTCACCCACGCCTTCGTCTGCTTCAACATCCTCGTCATACAAGTCGTCGTCGCGTTTTGATTTCATGCGTTTCAGTGGACGATCGCGGAACATAGAAGATCGTTCTTTACGGCTGGTCCAGAAACCATGTACCAGTAAAGCGATTATGGCGATCGCGCCAACAATGATTAATATCAGACGCAAATCCTGCATCATTATATTCTCTGTTGTTCTAACACCTTGCCACCACGGCAAACATTTACTCACTAAGAGTATTTGCCGATTACGTCAAGTGCAAGTGTACTCTTAGCTTTCACCGCATAAAGATGAACGAAATCGTGCTTTTTGCTGTTTTTTCGAACATTTCCGAACTGTTCTGTGTGCGATAACCCGGTAAGATACCCGTGTTCGCTTAGGACTTATACGAAAAGGAGCATGTCCTGACTATGGTGTCATCATCTGTCACTGCACCACGCAGCGGTTTTTACTACTTTGCTCAGGGATGGAAACTGGTTTCGCAACCGGGGATCCGTCGCTATGTCATTTTACCGCTACTGGTCAACATTCTGCTAATGGGCAGTGCGTTCTGGTGGCTGTTCACACAGCTGGATGTCTGGATCCCGTCGCTCTTGAGCCACGTCCCGGACTGGCTGCAATGGCTGAGCTATCTGCTGTGGCCCGTCGCGGTCATTTCTGTGCTGCTGGTGTTTGGCTATTTTTTCTCGACCCTGGCCAACTGGATTGCCGCGCCGTTTAATGGGCTACTGGCGGAGCAACTGGAAGCGCGACTCACCGGTGCAACGCCGCCGGACACGGGCGTTCTGGGGATCATGAAAGATGTGCCGCGGATTATGAAACGCGAATGGCAAAAGCTGGCCTGGTATCTGCCTCGTGCCATCGTACTGCTGATCCTTTACTTTATTCCCGGCATTGGGCAAACCGTCGCCCCCGTACTGTGGTTCTTGTTCAGCGCCTGGATGCTGGCCATTCAGTATTGCGATTATCCGTTTGATAACCACAAAGTGCCCTTTAAAGAGATGCGCACCGCCCTGCGCTCCCGTAAAGTGACCAATATGCAGTTTGGTGCGCTCACCAGCCTGTTTACTCTGATCCCAATGCTAAACCTTTTCATCATGCCGGTGGCGGTATGTGGCGCCACGGCGATGTGGGTGGATTGCTATCGTGCTAAGCACGCGTTATGGAAATAACGAAAGTTTGTGTAAATAAGAGGTTGTTTATAACGCCTCTTATTCCATACTGATACCCATTATTTCTTCATAGCATATAGATATGCGAAATCCTTACTTCCCCATATTCGTCTGAAGGGTATGCTGGGAAGGTATCCCAATTTCATACAGTTAAGGACAGGCCATGAGTAAGATTTTTGAAGACAACTCGCTGACTATCGGTCATACGCCGCTGGTTCGACTGAACCGTATCGGTAACGGACGCATTCTGGCGAAGGTGGAATCACGTAACCCAAGCTTCAGCGTGAAATGCCGTATTGGTGCCAATATGATTTGGGATGCTGAAAAACGCGGCGTGCTGAAACCGGGCGTCGAACTGGTTGAACCCACCAGCGGCAACACCGGCATCGCGCTGGCCTATGTCGCTGCGGCACGTGGTTACAAGCTGACGCTGACCATGCCGGAAACCATGAGTATCGAACGTCGCAAGCTGCTGAAAGCGCTGGGCGCGAATCTGGTGCTGACCGAAGGCGCGAAAGGCATGAAAGGCGCGATTCAAAAGGCGGAAGAAATTGTCGCCAGCGATCCGGAAAAATATCTGTTGCTTCAGCAGTTCAGCAACCCGGCTAACCCGGAAATTCACGAAAAAACCACGGGCCCGGAAATCTGGGAAGACACTGACGGCCAGGTTGACGTTTTTATCTCCGGCGTGGGCACTGGCGGTACGCTGACCGGCGTCACCCGCTACATCAAAGGCACTAAAGGCAAAACGGACCTGATTACCGTTGCAGTAGAACCCACAGATTCACCGGTTATCGCCCAGGCACTGGCTGGCGAAGAGCTGAAGCCAGGTCCGCATAAAATCCAGGGCATCGGCGCCGGTTTCATTCCGGGCAACCTGGATCTGAAACTGATCGATAAAGTCGTGGCGATCACGAATGAAGAAGCGATCTCCACCGCTCGTCGCCTGATGGAAGAAGAAGGTATCCTGGCTGGGATCTCCTCCGGTGCCGCAGTTGCTGCCGCGCTTAAGCTGCAGGAAGATGAAACCTTTACCAACAAGAATATTGTGGTTATCCTACCGTCATCGGGTGAGCGTTATCTGAGCACCGCACTGTTTGCCGATCTCTTCACAGAGAAAGAACTGCAACAGTAATGCCAGCATGTTAATAACGCGTAAAAAAAGCACCTTTTCAGGTGCTTTTTTTGTGGCCTGCTTCAAATTTTCACCCCACCTGCCATTGCTTCACCCCGCCAGGTCTGGTATTTAACCTGATTAATTATTTTGAAGCGCGAAATTAATCGTTACAGGAAAACTGCTGGCTGAATCGATTTTATGATTTGGTTCAAGTATTGATTTAGCGGCATAATGTTTAATGACGAGCGAAACGTCAGCGGCCAGAGGTTGCCTGCAACGGATTGCGTCAAACACCTGGTGTGTCGCGCCCGTTTACGCCGGCGCTAACAATACAGGCTAAAGTCAAACCGCCAGGCTAGACTTTAGTTCCACAACACTAAACCTATAAGTTGGGGAAATACAATGTTCCAGCAAGAAGTTACCATTACCGCTCCGAACGGTCTGCACACCCGCCCTGCTGCTCAGTTTGTTAAAGAAGCGAAAGGCTTCACTTCTGAGATTACTGTGACTTCCAACGGCAAAAGCGCCAGCGCGAAAAGCCTGTTTAAACTGCAAACTCTGGGTCTGACTCAGGGAACTGTCGTCACCATCTCTGCAGAAGGTGAAGATGAGCAGAAAGCCGTAGAACATCTGGTCAAGCTGATGGCGGAACTGGAATAAGTTTTTCCGGGTCCTTTTAAAAATCAGTCACAAGTAAGGTAGGGTTATGATTTCAGGCATTTTAGCATCCCCGGGTATCGCTTTCGGCAAAGCACTTTTGCTGAAAGAAGACGAAATCGTCATTGACCGGAAAAAAATTTCTGCCGACAAGGTTGATCAGGAAGTTGAACGTTTTCTGAGCGGTCGTGCCAAGGCATCTGCACAGTTAGAAGCGATCAAAACGAAAGCTGGTGAAACGTTCGGTGAAGAAAAAGAAGCCATTTTCGAAGGGCATATTATGCTGCTCGAAGATGAGGAGCTGGAGCAGGAAATCATAGCCCTGATTAAAGATAAACACATGACGGCTGACGCAGCTGCGCATGAAGTTATCGAAGGTCAGGCCACTGCCCTGGAAGAACTGGATGATGAATACCTGAAAGAACGTGCGGCTGACGTACGTGACATCGGTAAGCGCCTGCTGCGCAATATCCTGGGGCTGGCAATTATCGACCTGAGCGCAATCAAGGACGAAGTAATCCTGGTTGCCGCTGACCTGACCCCGTCCGAAACCGCACAGTTGAACCTGAACAAGGTACTGGGTTTCATTACCGACGCGGGCGGCCGGACTTCCCACACCTCTATCATGGCGCGTTCTCTGGAACTGCCAGCCATCGTGGGAACCGGTAGCGTCACCTCTCAGGTGAAGAACGATGACTATCTGATTCTGGATGCCGTAAACAACCAGGTTTACGTCAACCCGACCAACGAAGAAATTGAAAAACTGCGTGCCGTTCAGGAGCAAGTTGCCACTGAGAAAGCGGAACTGGCGAAACTGAAAGATCTGCCGGCCATCACCCTGGATGGTCATCAGGTTGAAGTGTGCGCTAATATCGGTACCGTGCGTGACGTCGAAGGCGCAGAGCGCAACGGTGCGGAAGGCGTGGGTCTGTATCGTACTGAATTCCTGTTTATGGATCGCGACGCGCTGCCGACTGAAGAAGAACAGTTTGCAGCGTACAAAGCCGTGGCTGAAGCCTGTGGCTCTCAGGCGGTGATCGTGCGTACCATGGACATCGGCGGCGACAAAGAGCTGCCGTACATGAACTTCCCGAAAGAAGAGAACCCGTTCCTGGGCTGGCGTGCCGTGCGTATCGCGATGGATCGTAAAGAGATCCTGCGCGATCAGGTTCGTGCCATCCTGCGTGCGTCTGCTTTCGGTAAACTGCGCATTATGTTCCCAATGATCATCTCTGTTGAAGAAGTTCGCGCGCTGCGCAAAGAGATCGAAATTTACAAGCAGGAACTGCGTGACGAAGGTAAAGCCTTTGACGAAACCATCGAGATTGGCGTGATGGTGGAAACACCGGCTGCGGCGACTATCGCGCGTCATTTAGCCAAAGAAGTGGATTTCTTTAGTATCGGCACCAATGATTTAACGCAGTACACTCTGGCAGTTGACCGTGGTAATGATATGATTTCACATCTTTACCAGCCAATGTCGCCATCTGTCCTGACGCTTATCAAGCAAGTTATTGATGCTTCTCATGCTGAAGGTAAATGGACTGGCATGTGTGGTGAGCTTGCAGGCGACGAACGTGCTACACTTCTGTTGCTGGGGATGGGTCTGGACGAATTCTCTATGAGCGCCATTTCTATCCCGCGCATTAAGAAGATTATCCGTAACACGAACTTCGAAGATGCGAAGGTGTTAGCAGAGCAGGCTCTTGCTCAACCGACAACGGACGAGTTAATGACGCTGGTTAACAAGTTCATTGAAGAAAAAACAATCTGCTAATCCACGAGATGCGGCCCAATTTACTGCTTAGGAGAAGATCATGGGTTTGTTCGATAAACTGAAGTCTCTGGTTTCTGATGATAAGAAAGACACCGGAACTATTGAGATTGTTGCACCGCTCTCTGGTGAGATCGTCAACATCGAAGACGTACCGGATGTCGTTTTTGCTGAAAAAAATCGTGGGTGATGGCATTGCTATCAAACCAACTGGTAACAAGATGGTTGCACCGGTTGACGGTACGATCGGCAAAATCTTTGAGACCAACCATGCGTTCTCTATCGAATCCGATAGCGGTATCGAACTGTTTGTTCACTTCGGTATCGACACCGTTGAGCTGAAAGGCGAAGGCTTCAAGCGCATCGCTGAAGAAGGCCAGCGTGTGAAAGTGGGTGACCCGGTTATTGAATTCGATCTGCCGCTGCTGGAAGAAAAAGCCAAGTCAACCCTGACTCCGGTTGTTATCTCCAACATGGACGAAATCAAAGAACTGATCAAACTGTCCGGTAGCGTGACTGTGGGTGAAACCCCGGTTATCCGCATCAAGAAATAATTCTTGCCGCAGAGAAAAATGGCGCCTTCAGGCGCCGTTTTTTTTATCTACCGGATGGCAAAACCCGCCTGATGCCGCTGCGCTTATCAGGCCGACGAGATATCGGCCCCGTAGGCCGGATAAGGCGCTTACGCCGCCATCCGGCATCAGTTTGCGGTTACAGCGGTGAGGTCACCGGGCGATAACACTTTTCACGCATCAGAATTTTCATCCCTTCCGGCCCACTCTCCAGCATCCGCTTCTCTGAATCAGAAACCTGCAGTTCACACTGATAGCCGCCCGTGATGCCAAACATCGCGCGCGCCACGCAGATATCTTCCAACGCATTCAGTCCGCTGGTTTCAAAATGCCCCACGATACGTCCCTGCTGGCGAACCACTAATCGATAACTCTTCATCGCGCCTCCCCTGCCGGAGGCAGTATCAGTTCGTCACAACCGCATTGCTGCGTCCAGGTCATCACTTCCAGCACGCGTTCCGCAGCCTGCTGTGTTGCCTGCGTCAATGATTTCCCCCAGCACGATGCCACTGATCAGTTCGGCACAAAACAGATCGCCGGTCCCTTTCAGATCGGTTTCCACCCGCGGGTGCTCAATCACATCCCGCGTTTGGGCCGTGACCACCGCTACATTGATGGTTTCACTGTCCTGTCCTGGCGCGCTGGTGATGACAATCCACTTCAGCGTGTCGGTCAGCAGCGATCTCGCCGCGATAACAGCCTCCTCCAGCGTGCGACACGGCATACCGCTGAGCATCTCCAGCTCAAAAACATTCGGCGTCAGCCCCTGCGCCAGCGGCAGCAGGTGATGTCGATAGGCATCCGGTATCTCAGCTTTCACATACATTCCGCTGTCGGTATCGCCAATCACCGGATCGACCAGAACAGGAATATCCGGATGGGTTTGACGAACGTTTTGCAACCATTGCGCCAGTAGCGCGATTTGTTCAGCGCTGCCCATATAACCGGTGGTCACGGCCTTTAGCTCACGCAGCGCATCACGCTCGCTTAACGCCAGCAAATAGCCACGGAACCAGTCTGCCGGAATGACACCCCCCATAAAACGTGTCATAGTGCGGAGTATTACTGAACAGGACGGTAGGCACCGCCGTCACCCGCAAACCCTTTGCTTTGATGGCTGGCACAGCGATGCTGTTGCCGACGCTGCCATACACCACCTGTGACTGAACGGCGACAATATCGGTCTGTAACGCCCGATGCTTATCGTCGAAGAGCACTGACTGAATATCACTCTCCTGCCCCATAGTCTTCTCCTCTCACTGGACAGCGGGCGGGTGCCTCACTATTATCGTCATATGCTAAAATTCATTTTGTCATAGGTCAATAATGATCGACGGAAAAACCGCCAGCGAAATCTTTGACAGTATACGTCGGCACGTCACCAGCGGCGTGTTGCCTGCAGGTGAAACATTGCCGCCCGTGCGGGAACTGGCGGCACAGCTCAACGTGAATCGCAATACCGTCGCGGCGGCCTACAAACGGCTGGTTACTTTTGGACTGGCGCAAAGTCGTGGCCGCAATGGTACGGTCATAAAAAAGCGCCTCTCCTCCCATCGCGCGCGAAGGCGGGGACCCACATACGCCATTGCGCGATCTCTCCAGCGGAAATCCTGATCCCGCTCGCCTGCCGGACCTGAGCCGTTATTTTGCAAAATGTCATCACGGCCACCGCCTGTACGGTGACGTGCCGGTTTCCCCGGAGCTAAAGCGCTGGGCCACACAGTGGATGCAGGATGCCGTTCCCGCTGCGGGTGAAATTGATATCACCAGCGGCGCGATTGACGCCATTGAACGCCTGTTGAGCGCGCATCTGCTGCCCGGCGACAGCGTGGTGGTTGAAGACCCCTGTTTTCTGAGCAGCATCAGTATGCTGAGCTATGCCGGTTTCAGCGCCAGCCCAGTGAGCGTCGACAGCGAAGGAATGTTACCTGAAGGGCTCGAACAGGCGTTGAGTAATGGCGCACGGGCGGTGATCGTTACGCCTCGGGCGCACAACCCGACGGGATGCAGTTTAAGCGCCACACGCGCTGGCGCATTACAGGCAATCCTTGCGCGATATCCCCAGGTACTGGTGATCGTTGACGACCACTTTGCCCTACTTTCCGCCTCCGCGTGGCAACCGGTGATTGCGGCGGAAACGCTCCACTGGTCGATCGTTCGGTCAATGTCGAAAACGCTGGGTCCGGATCTGCGCCTTGCTATTGTCGCCAGCGATCCCGCGACCTCGGCAAAGTTACGCCTGCGCCTTAACTCCGGTAGTCAATGGGTCAGCCACATTTTGCAGGATCTGGTTTACGCTTGTCTGACGGATCCTGTCTGGCAGAAGACCCTGACGGAATCCCGCCAGTTTTATGCCGATCAGCAGCGCAAACTGGCGCAGGCACTGCGCACGCAAGGCATCCACAACTTTTTCCCCGGCGATGGCCTGAACCTGTGGTTAGCGCTTGCCGAAGCCAGCCAGAACGTTGCATTTGCGCTGGCGAAATCCGGCTGGCTGGTGCGTGAAGGCGACGCTTTCGGCGTTAACGCGCCCGCGCAGGGTCTGCGTATTACCCTTTCCACACTCAATGACAGCGATATCAACCGCCTGGCCGCCCATATTTATCAGGCGCTGAGTCAATAACAGGAGAGCATCCGTGCACGTCCATTTTATTATTCACGAATCATTTGAATCGGCAGGCGCTTATTTGCCGTGGGCTGAAACACGCGGTCACCACATCACCTGGACCCGCGTCTACGACAGCGAACCGGTTCCGGCCAACGCCGATGGCTTTGATATGCTGGTCGTATTTGGCGGCCCGCAGTCACCGCGCACCACGCTTGCAGAGTGCCCTTATTTTGACTCAAAGGCTGAACAACATCTGATCAACCAGGCCATCTCGGCGGGTCGGATCGTGGTCGGGATCTGTCTGGGTTCGCAGTTAATTGGCGAAGCGCTGGGAGCAAAGGTCTGCCAGAGTCCGGAAAAAGAGATTGGTCACTATCCCATTACGCTGACCGAAGCAGGAAAACAGCACCCGTTGCTTGCCCACTTCGGCTCTCCGCTGACGGTCGGCCACTGGCATAACGACATGCCAGGGCTTACCGATCAGGCCACGGTGCTTGCCACAAGCGTCGGCTGTCCACGGCAGATCGTGCAATATGGCAACTTTGTCTACGGCTTCCAGTGCCACATGGAATTTACCGCCGGGGCGGTGGAAGGGCTGATTCAACACTCTGAGCAAGAGCTGGCGGAAGCCAAAGGGAAGCGCTTTATTCGCTCAAAGGCGGAAATGCGCGAATGGGATTATAAGGAAATGAATGAAAAACTCTGGCAGTTTCTGGATCTGCTGGTGAAAAAACGTCAGGGTTAATCCAAATGCCCGGTCATCGCCGGGCAATGTGGTTAAATTCCCGCGCCCTGGCTGAAGTGCTCTTCGCCAAACACGCCGGTAGAGAGATAACGATCGCCGCGATCGCAGATTATCGCCACCACCACCGCGCCCGGATTCGCTTTCGCAATCTGTATCGCACCGGCGACGGCACCGCCTGAGCTGACGCCACAGAAGATCCCTTCACGTACCGCCAGCTCGCGCATGGTGTTCTCCGCGTCTCGCTGGTGAATATCCACGACCTGATCGACAAGCTGAGCATTAAAAATGCCCGGCATGTATTCCGCAGGCCAGCGGCGGATCCCCGGAATACTGCTGCCCTCTTCCGGTTGCAGACCCACAATAGTGACCGCGCTGGCCTGCTCACGCAGAAAACGCGATACGCCTGTGATGGTGCCGGTGGTGCCCATGCTGGAAACAAAATGGGTGAGACGTCCGGCCGTTTGCCGCCAGATTTCCGGCCCCGTAGTGATGTAATGCGCGTACGGGTTATCAGGGTTATTGAACTGGTCCAGCAGCTTGCCTTCGCCGCGTTGCGCCATCTCCAGCGCTAAATCGCGCGCCCCTTCCATCCCCTGCTCTTTGGTCACCAGAATCAGTTCGGCGCCATAGGCGCGCATCGCGGCGCGGCGTTCCTGACTCATGTTGTCAGGCATCAGCAGCTTCATACGATAGCCTTTCAGCGCGGCAATCATCGCCAGCGCAATGCCGGTATTACCGCTGGTGGCTTCGATTAACACGTCACCCGGTTTAATCTCGCCGCGTTTTTCTGCTTCAACAATCATCGATAACGCGGCGCGATCTTTCACCGATCCCGCCGGATTGTTACCTTCCAGTTTGACCCAAATTTCACTGCCATTATCCGGTGTCAACCGTTGCAGCTTCACCAGAGGCGTATTGCCAATTGTTTGTTCTAATGTGTTCACAATGTCAGTCCAGAACCCAGGCCTGATAAACCCAGCGCCATCAGGCAAATGTGTATTGCCGGATGGTGGCATAACTGCCTTATCCGGCCTACATAAAAAACGCCCTGAGCTTACGCTATTTCTGCAAAAACGACATCATCATGACGTTCAATACGCTGATTGCCGTTATACAACCGGGCATTTTGCAGCCCGACAAACAGACGTTCACCGCGCACCGGGACATCATCGCCCTGCATGACGACCGTCAGCGGTTCGTGATACCACCCGAGCGGCTGCACAACTAATTGGGTGTAATGGCCTTTCGGACTGGCTTCGATGACCTGCACCGGCAGCGGAGAATCCAGACTGGTACGACGGCTGATATCCACTTCCCAGGGACGCAGGAACAGATCGACAGGTCCCTGATATCCCGGCGTATAGCCCAGCGGCCAGCGGTGTGCGCCGACATGGAACTGTCCGCCGCGGATCGTGCCCTGCAGACGGTTAACTTCCCCCATAAACTCCAGCACGAAGCGGGTCGCCGGTTCACGCCACACCTGATCCGGCGCATCGGCCTGTTCAATATTGCCCTGGCTCATCACCACCACGCGGTCCGCCACTTCGGTGGCCTCTTCCTGATCGTGCGTGACAAAGACGCTGGTGAATTTCAGCTCTTCATGCAGTTGACGCAGCCAGCGCCTGAGCTCTTTACGCACCTGGGCGTCAAGGGCGCCGAACGGCTCATCCAGCAGCAGAATTTGCGGCTCTACGGCTAAGGCGCGGGCCAGCGCGACACGCTGCTTTTGCCCTCCCGACAACTGTGCCGGGAAGCGATCCGCCAGGTGAGCCAGTTGCACCATCTCCAGCAGTTTCATCACTTTGGCTTTAATCGCAGACGCATTTGGACGCTCGCGACGCGGCAGTACGCTCAGGCCAAAAGCGATATTGTCAAATACCGTCATGTGGCGAAACAGCGCATAATGCTGAAAAACGAATCCCACTTTACGATCGCGCGCATGCAGGCGGCTCACGTCAGTGCCGTGAAAGCGAATATGCCCGCTGGACTGGTGTTCCAGCCCGGCGATAATGCGCAGCAGCGTGGTTTTACCTGAGCCGGACGGCCCCAGCAGAGCGACCATTTGACCGGAAGGAATATCCAGTGAGATATCGTTCAGCACCTGGGTGCGACCAAAAGACTTCTTAATATTGGCAATCTCAATACTCATGATTTTCCTCCTGTTGCGCGCGTTTTTCCTGGTTCTCCAGGCGCCATTGCAACATGCTCTTCAAAAACAGGGTAACAATCGCCATCAGCGTCAGCAGCGCCGCAGCGGTAAAGGAGCCGACGGCATTGTAGTCCTGCTCCAGTAATTCAATCTGTAGCGGCAGCGACAGGGTTTCACCGCGAATCGAGCCGGAAACCACCGACACCGCGCCAAACTCGCCAATCGCACGGGCGTTAGTCAACACGACGCCGTACAACAGCGCCCAGCGGATGTTCGGCAGCGTTACGCGGCGGAACATTTGCCAGCCGGAAGCCCCCCAGCAAAATCGCCGCCTCATCCTCGTGGCTGCCCTGACTGAGCATCACCGGCACCAGTTCGCGCACGACAAACGGACAGGTCACGAAGATGGTGACCAGCACCATCCCCGGCCAGGAGAACATAATTTGCAGATTATGTTCATCCAGCCAGCCGCCCAGCGGCCCGTTAGAGCCGTAGAACAACAGATAAACCAGCCCCGCCACGACCGGTGACACGGCAAAGGGGATATCCAGCAGCGTCAGCAACAGTTGCCGCCCCGGAAAGTTAAAACGGGTGACCAGCCAGGCGAGTAAAATGCCAAACACCAGGTTCACCGGTACCGCAATCAGGGCTATCAGCACCGTCAGCCAGATAGCGTGCAACATATCCGGATCGGCCAGATTTTGCAGCACAGGCATCAGCCCCTTGCTGAACGCCTGGATGAAGATATAAATCATCGGCACCAGCAGAATGAGCACGGAGACGATCATGCCGGTGCCAATCAGAAACCATTTTCCCCAGTTGATACGGGGCGCGTCATAACGCTTCAAGTGAGTAACGTCCGCCATTAGTGACCTACCACACGCCGGCCAAAGCGACTTTGCAGGGTATTAATTGAAAACAGCAGTAACAACGATGCCGCGAGGATCACCGAGGCAATCGCGCTGGCGGCAGGATAATCAAACTCCTGCAAACGGATAAAAATCATCAGCGAGGTGACTTCCGTTTTCCAGGCAATGTTACCAGCGATGAAAATGACCGCGCCGAACTCGCCAAGGCTGCGGGTAAACGACAGCGCGACACCGGCCACCAGCGCAGGCGACAGTTCCGGCAGCACCACTTTGCGAAAGCTTTGCAGGCGCGTGGCGCCCAGCGTTTCTGCCGCTTCTTCGTATTCCGGCCCAAGCTCTTCAAGCACCGGCTGAACGGTGCGCACCACAAACGGAATGCTGGTAAACGCCATCGCCACGGCAATGCCAAGCCAGGTGTAAGTGACTTTAATATCAAACTTCGCCAGCCATTCGCCGTAGAGACCGTTAACGGAAAACAATGAAGCCAGCGTCAGGCCTGCCACCGCTGTGGGCAACGCAAACGGCAGATCCATCAGCGCGTCCAGCAGCGTCCGGCCCGGAAAGCGGTAACGGGTTAAGATCCACGCCATCAGTAGGCCAAACACGCCATTAAAAATTGACGCCACAAACGCCGACAGCAGCGTCACCTTATACGCGGCGACCACCTGCGGATTGGTGATCACGTCCCAGTATTGCGCCCAGCTCATCTCAGAAAGCTGTACCACCAGCGCGCTGAGCGGCAGCAGCAAAATCAGGCAAACGAACAGCAGGCTGGTGCCCAGGCTTAAAGTAAAGCCGGGCAACACACGCCGGGAGGAGACGGCAAACATTACTTACGCCCCGCCGCCAACAGTTTGTCCAGCTCACCACCGCTGGTGAAATGGGTTTTCATCACCTCAGGCCAGGAGCCAAATTTCTCTTCCACGCGGAACAGTTCGGTCTGTGGGAATTTATCTTTCAGCTTGTCCATCACCTCCGGGTTGTTCACACGGTAGTAGTAGTCTGTGATGATGGTTTGCGCCTGCGGGCTGTACAGCCAGTTCAGATAGGCTTTTGCCGCTTTTTCGGTGCCGTTGGCCTGCACATTTTTATCCACCCAGGCAACCGGGAACTCAGCCAGAATATTGGTTTTCGGGATAACAACTTCAAAACCCTGCGCTTCATACTGTTTGCGAATGTTGTTCACTTCAGATTCGAAGCTGATCAGCACATCGCCCAGTCCGCGTTCAGCAAACGTCGTGGTCGCACCGCGACCGCCGGTATCAAACACTTCGACGTTCTTCAGGAACTGAGTCATGAACTGTTCAGTTTTGGCTTTATCGCCGCCATCCGCTTTATCCGCTGCGCCCCACGCCGCAAGATAGGTATAACGCGCATTGCCGGAGGTTTTCGGGTTCGGGAAAATCAGCTTTACATCAGAACGGACCAGATCGCTCCAGTCATGAATGTTCTTCGGGTTGCCTTTACGTACCAGGAATCCCATCGTGGAGTAAAACGGTGAGCTGTTGTTCGGCAGACGGCTTTGCCAGTCAGCCGGGAGAAGCTTTCCTTTGTCATGCAGGATCTGTACATCGGTCACCTGGTTGTAGGTCACCACGTCGGCTTTCAGGCCCTGCAAAATCGCCAGCGCCTGCTTTGAGGACCCCGCGTGCGATTGTTTGATGGTCAGCTTATCGCCGTTGTTATCTTTCGCCCATTGCTGTTCAAACGGCGGATTCAGGGCGGCAAACAGCTCGCGAGAGACGTCGTAGGAGCTGTTTAACAACTCCGTCGCCTGCGCCTGACCGACCAGTAACAGCGACGCCATCAGCGTCAGATATCTTTTTTTCAGTAAGTTAACGGCCATTGCGCACCCTTATAAATTTGATGACTTTCTATTAGCCATAATATTTATAACGAGTGTGAAAGGAGTAACGGTTTTATATACCGTTTGATGATTTGTAAGTTGAAAAGGGAATAAGAGAAAACCCCTTCTGATGGCCAGAAGGGGTTATGCGGTCGTCAGATACCGACGCTGACGGTCTCCGCCAGGGTACTGCCACCGTCAATCACGTTTTGCGTGCCCGTGAGGTAGCTGGACTCATCCGACGCCAGGAAGGCGGCCAGTTCACCCACTTCCAGCGGGCAGGCCAGTCGACGCAGCGGGATCGCCTTCGCCATTTCGGTCAGCACCGCTTCCGGATCGTCCGGGTTAGACTGTTGTGCAATGCTTTCCGCCATCGGGGTGCGCACGTAGCCCGGACAAATCGCATTCACGCGGATCCCCGACTGAGCATACTCCACCGCCAGCGATTTGGTCAGCCCGACAATCGCCGCCTTTGACAGCGCGTAAGCCGTTTCACCTGGATCGGCCACCATATCGCCGGTCACCGATGACATCATCACGATGCGCCCGTCCTTACGCTTAATCATCTCCGGCAGAACGGCTTTCGTCACGTTCCAGACGCCTTTAATGTTCACATCAATGTGGAAGTCGCGATCTTCGTCGCTCATGTCGAGGAAACTTCCCAGACGGCAGACGCCCGCATTGTTGACCAGAATGTCGATGCGGCCTTCCACCTCTTTCGCTTTCTTCAGCGCCGCGGCGACAGAAGCGGGATCGGTGACATCCGCAATCACCGCCGTACAGCGATGCCCGCGGCCACCCAGTTCGTCCGCCAGCTTTTCAATCTCATCGGAGATATCCAGCAAGATTAAGTTCGCCCCATGCCGGGCAAACACTTTGGCGATGCCTTCGCCAATGCCCTGTGATGCGCCCGTAATCAATGCTGTTTTGCCCGTGAGTTTACCCATTTCAATGCTCTCCTTGTGAATATGAAGTCTCACACTCCATTAACATTGAAAATACAGCAAAAAAAGGATACGTGCTGAGGAACAGCTCACTAATTAAGGTAAATCTTAGATAAAAATAATCCCCGCCGGGGCGGGGACGGTATTTTTATGCTGGTCGTATCGACGTGCGTACGCAGAAAATTACAGCGCCAGCAGGCGATCCAGCGACGGTGCAAAGTAATACCCGCCGGTCACCGGTTTGGTGAAACGCAGCATGGCGTCGCGTTTTCCGTCGGTGTCGCCAAACATGCTCAGCAGTTGCTGTTCAATGTTGTGCAGACGCGCGCAGTAGGCGCAGAAATAGAGACCGTGCGTACCGCTGGCGGTGCCGTATGGCAGGCTCTGGCGAACAATTTTCAGCCCTTTGCCGTCTTCTTTCAGATCCACACGGCTCAGGTGCGACGTTACCGGGCGATCGTCGCCATCGATCTCTTCGTTGGCTTCCTTGGTACGCCCGATCATCATCTCCTGATCGTGGATACTCATACGGTTAAGCTGCTTCAGGTTATGTTCCCAGCGCTGCACAAAGACGTAGCTGCCGCCGGCGTCCACGCCGTCTTTGATGACCGCCACTTCGCGGCGCGTCTCTTCCCCTGCCGGGTTTTCCGTACCGTCGACAAAGCCGCTGAGATCACGTTCTTCCACCCAACGGAAACCGTGGATCTCTTCCTGGACCTCAATGCAGTCACCGAAGGCTTCCATCGCCGCCTGAGCGACAGAGAAGTTCACATCGTGACGCAGAGAAAGAATGTGGATCAACACGTCGTACTGTGTGGCAGGTGCCAGGCCTTTACCGTAAGGGATGAAATCCTTCAGCTCTTCGGCTCCAATCCCGCCGCTCAGGGTGCGCCAGGTATTGTTGCCGAAGGCCACAACCGCGCCCAGATGGGCGTCAGGGAATTTCGCTTCGAAAGTCGCCAGTTTATCGGCGAACGCTTTGCTGGCGCCACGCAGGGCATCAACGTCGCCTTTCACATTCGCTTCAATCCAAATCGCTGCACGGCAATGCTCTGGCAAAATGCCACTTTGAACCTGAGACATCATTCCTCCTGAAAAATGAGAATGCCACGCAATCGTGGCATTGATGGGGGCTATTTTACCCTGTTTTTCAGCGCAGCGGTTTGTTCAGACGCAAATTAACGACGCCAGATAATTTTGCTCACTTTCCAGGTTTTCAGCGTATCGTCGGAGGGCATTAACCCTTCAGGCCCCTTCCATTCACCGGTGAAAAGGTAGCTGATATGTTGGCTACCTTCCGCTTTGCACTCCACCGCGTTTTGCTCATCGCTGCCGGCAGGCTGACAATTGCCAAACGCTTTACTGTAAAGATCGCTAAACGGGGTCCCCACTTCGACGCCGGATTCAGAAGGGATATCGCTATCCAGCACCTCTATATGGCTGATGGTGCCCTGTTCGCCGTTAATCACCATCGCCACCTTGTCGCCATTCAGCGCTTCGAAAAAGCGCACCACGTTGCCGTTAGCAGTTTTCATACCGCTACGCAGTCGATAGTCGCCATCCAGCGCATCGTTGATGGCCTGCTCATTGAGCGGCGTTGATGCCGTCAGTGCGCCTACACCCTGCTCGGTCACTTCAGTCGATGAGCCAAACCAGTTCCAGGGATTAGCGGCGGACCAGTTCACAGACGAGAGCGTCGAACAGCCGGTCAGCGCCAGCGGCATCACACATAACCATAAACGCAGCGATTTCATCTCACTTCCTTTCTTTAAGAGTCAACGTTACCTGGAGTCCGGCTTCGCCAAAAAGTTCCGTTATTCTTTTTCGTTCGCAAAGCAGGCACGCAGTCGCGGGTTGGTCAGCAGCCAGAGAAGCGCCACACCGTCCATCACCACCAGCGTCAGGCCAATACCGTTAACAGGGGGAGCCATTGAACCACAGAACCGGCTGCCAGCAGAGCAGAACTACCTGAGCCGCAATCAGCAGCGCGTACAGCGTATGCCATATCCCGGGAAACGCGTTGCGTCGTCCGCTCAGCAAAAACGCCAACACTGCCGGTATGCCCGGCAGCAGCCCCTGCCAAAAATTGTCGTGATCGGGATAAAACAGATTCAACAGCGCCGTGCCCTGTTCGCGCGAAGCACCAGCAATCACAAACAGCACCCAGGTCCGCGCCTGGAGCAAGAGCACAAGCCAGAATAAAAAGGGCAGACGCAAATGGCCGTGGCCGTCGTAATCTGCAGGATGAAACTCAATATTCTTCATCTTCGATCAGGCGTTTTCCCAGACACAGCACGTCGGCATGCTCATAGCCGAGTCGCTCATACATCCCCAGCACCACGTCGTTATCTTCACGCACCATGATCTGAATTTTTGGACAACCGCGTGCAATGAGCTTTTTCTCAAGCCGGTTAAGCAGCGCATTGGCGATGCCACGGCCGCGAAACTCAGGATGTACGCCCAGATAATAGGCCGACCCGCGATGCCCGTCGTAACCACCCATCACCGTCCCCACCACTTCCCCGTTCACTTCCGCAACGAGAAACAGGCTGACGTCGTGGTTCACCTTCCGCTCGATATCCATTTCAGGGTCATTCCACGGCCGCAGCAAATCGCAGCGCTCCCAGAGGGTAATCACCTCTTCGAAATCTTCCTGGCGAAAAACGCGTATCTCCATGGTATTGAGACCCTTTTCAAGGTTAAAACTCCGATTATGGCGTGAACGGCTGATTTAGCCAATATCTGACGCGAAACGGCGGAAAAAATGGCATAATGCCACGTTGTCACGTATTGAAATGAAAAGTAAAACAATTCTCAACATCAAGCGTCGTAACGGATTACGCGATACGATATAACATCAGGACTCTTTTTTTTACAACTCAGGCCGTATGAGCACTTTTAAACCACTAAAAACTCTCACATCGCGCCGCCAGGTGCTGAAAGCCGGACTGGCGGCGCTGACATTAACAGGGATGTCGACCGCCGCAGCCAAAGAAGCCCCACTGAAAACCAGTAATGGTCATAGTCAGCCTGCCACGAAAAAATCGGGCGGCAAGCGCATTGTCGTGCTGGACCCGGGCCACGGCGGTATCGACACCGGCGCCATTGGCCGCAACGGCTCCAAAGAGAAACATGTCGTGCTGGCGATTGCCAAAAATGTGCGTTCCATTTTACGCAGTCAGGGGATCGACTGCCGCCTGACGCGTTCAGGCGACACCTTTATTCCTCTGTACGATCGCGTCGAAATCGCCCACAAGCACGGCGCGGATCTGTTTATGTCCATTCACGCAGATGGTTTTACCAACCCCAGCGCCGCGGGCGCGTCGGTGTTTGCACTGTCCAATCGCGGGGCCAGTAGCGCGATGGCGAAATACCTCTCCGACCGTGAAAACCGTGCCGACGAAGTGGCCGGGAAGAAAATGACCGACAAAGACCATCTGTTACAGCAGGTTTTGTTCGATCTGGTACAAACGGATACCATTAAAAACAGCCTGACGCTGGGCTCGCATATCCTCAAGAAGATCAAACCGGTGCATAAACTGCACAGCAGGAATACGGAACAGGCGGCGTTTGTGGTGCTAAAATCACCGTCAATCCCGTCGGTCCTGGTGGAAACCTCGTTCATCACCAATCCGGAAGAGGAGCGACTGCTGGGCACCACGGCATTTCGTCAGAAGATTGCCACCGCCATCGCTAATGGTGTGATCAGCTATTTCCACTGGTTTGATAATCAGAAAGCCCATTCGAAGAAACGGTAATCATGAAACCCGATGCTCTACGCGTAAAACAGTTCCTGCTGAACCTGCAGGATGCCATTTGTCAGCGACTCACCGCTATTGACGGCGCGGAGTTTGTTGAGGATAGCTGGCAACGTGACGCGGGCGGTGGCGGACGCAGTCGGGTGCTGCGTAACGGCGGCATATTCGAACAGGCTGGCGTTAATTTTTCTCACGTACACGGTGACGCCATGCCCGCATCGGCCACAGCCCATCGCCCGGAACTGGCAGGACGCAGTTTTGAAGCGATGGGTGTGTCGCTGGTGGTCCATCCGCTCAATCCGTATATTCCCACCAGCCATGCCAACGTGCGATTTTTTATTGCTGAAAAGCCGGGTGCCGACCCGGTCTGGTGGTTTGGCGGCGGCTTCGACTTAACGCCCTGCTACGGTTTTGAAGAAGACGCCGTTCACTGGCATCGCACCGCGCGCGATCTGTGTCAGCCGTTCGGCGACGATGTCTATCCGCGTTACAAAAAGTGGTGCGATGATTATTTCTTCCTCAGGCATCGCAACGAACAGCGCGGCATCGGTGGCCTTTTCTTTGACGATCTGAACACGCCGGATTTTGACACCTGCTTCGCTTTTATGCAGGCGGTCGGTAACGGCTATACCGAGGCATATCTGCCAATCGTCGAGCGGCGTAAAACCCTGAACTGGGGTGAACGTGAGCGTAACTTCCAGCTCTATCGCCGTGGGCGTTACGTGGAGTTTAACCTGGTGTGGGATCGTGGCACCCTGTTCGGCTTACAGACCGGCGGGCGCACGGAGTCCATCCTGATGTCGATGCCGCCGCTGGTGCGCTGGGAATACGACTGGCAGCCGGAAGCCGGTAGCCCGGAAGCCGCCCTCAGCGATTTTATTCAGGTGCGCGAGTGGGTGTAATTGCCTGACGGCGTCTTACGCCTTATCCGGCCTGGCAATGACATTTCACCCGTAGGCCGGATAAGCGCAGCGCCATCCGGCACGCCGTCGCGACGTTACATCCACTGGCGCATGCGCTGGTGCAACGTCAGCGACGGCTTCTCAGCAAACAGTTGCTGGTAGTCGGTAGCAAACTGCCCTAAATGCCAGAACCCCCCACTGCATCGCCGCATCTTTGACCGTGGTACTCTGCGACCATGGGCTGATTAATTCTCTGCGTACCGCATTCAGACGGATCCGCTTCAGCCAGGCGTTCGGCCCAATCCCCAAAATAGCGTGAAACGCATTCTGCAATGTACGACGGCTGACGTGCAGTTGATTGCAAAGGTCGAGTACCGTCAGCGGTTCCGACATATTTTCCAGCACATACTCACGCGCCCTGGAGAGCAATTTGCGGTAGCCCTGATGGCTGATGCTCTCCGCCGAGTGAATAGGGTGCGCATCCTCAAGCATCATCCCCATCGCCAGCAGCAGATTATCCCCCCAGTACTTTACGTACGGCGGGTTGATGAAGATTCTCCGGGTTCTCGCTAAAGGTCGCCAGCGCCTGCTGGACAAAGCCCCACAGCGCCGCTTTGTGCTGTTCTTTGACCTCCAACGCCGACTGGTTGCGCAGCATATGCAGCACCCTTTCCGGATTATGTAAAAACTGTGCCTGGCGAGAAATCACCTCTTCCGAAATCACCACCCCGAGAATGGTGTAATCATCCGGCGTACTCAGCTCGAACTCAGTACCGCCCGGGCGCGTCGCAATCTCGGCGCTGCCCAGACACTGTGCGCCAATAAATCCCTGTTCGCCGCGCGTGGCCGGAATGCCAAACCAGAAGGAGTTCGGCCATACAAGGCAAGACTGACGCAACGCCAGTCCGGTGTATTCACGAAAAACCTGAATGTCATCAAGCAGGATTTCCGTAAATTCGCCATGAAATTTACCCGGATGCAGTTGATCGTAAATCTGCTGCCAGGCGGTGATGGTCAGGGCGTGTTCATAAACATCGGTGGTCCGCCGCTGGTGTACGTTATCCACTTCGACCTTTGGCGTGAGTTTAACGTCTTCGGGTAACGCTTCATGATAAAGATGGTGCAAACTGGCTGAACGGGTCTTTTTCATGATCTTTTATGCCGGACGTCTGGTAAGACGCCCGGCCCTCCGACAGGTTAATTTTTTAAGCGATAGCGACTACTGCGTTTACGCAACGCCCCGTCAGTAAAGAGCTGCTCCAGCGCGTTTCTGGCCTCTTCAAGCGGCCAGCCGAAGTGCGCGGCGACCTCTCCTGCCGTCATGCCCTGACGCACTGTGGCGAGCTGCGCCAGCAACGCGTCAGCGTATTCAGTCCGTACAGGTGCTTCAGGCTTCGGCGCTGTCTTCTGCTCAGGGGATTTCGACGCGCGCTTAAATCCGCCGATCAGCCACTGGGTGTCGTCTTCTGGCCGACCAATTTCTTTGCGGCTGATGACGCGGCCTGTCCGCTGTGCTGCGGCGCTTCCGGCATCCAGCGCCGCACGGCAGGCCGCCAGATCGCCTTCCACCACCAGCGTCACTTTGCCCGGATCGAGCACTTCATGACTCAGCAGGTTGACATTGGCCGCCTTCAGCATGGCATCAGACGCGTCCACGGCGGCAACCATGCCCTCCACTTCCAGTAACCCCAGTGCATTGATCATTGTTGACCTCCGTTACGCGCGCTGCACAGGGTTACGGGCGATGTCCAGAACCGCATCGGCAAAGGCATTACAGGCGGCTTTACAGGCAGCCTGGCTGCCGGTCAGAAATGCCGCCGAATAGTTGGTTTCTGACGGAGGCGGTACGTAGGTGACCAGTTGAACATCGGCGGATTTCATTGCCGCATCAATGCCATAGGTTGCTTCCAGCGGCGGCGCCACCAGATAAGCCAGCGGATCGCCCAACGCGATCCCTGCCGTTGACGACAGATAAGAGCCGGTACGCGACACCACATGCGCCAGGAACGCGGTGTTTTCTGCATCGTTCGCCCACTGGAACGCCGCGCCGCCTTCGATATGGGCCACCATCGCATCCAGCCCGGCACGCACTTCCGCCGGGTTTGGACCGCCCAGCATGATCAATACCTCACCCGCCGTCGGCGACGGCCCGTGAGCCGCCCCGGCGTACAGCGAGCGGCCGTATACCACCTCAACCATTGCCTGCTTTGTCGCTTCGTCTGCGGCAATATACGTGACGTCATCAGAATCTGCCGTGATGAGACCGAGGCTACGTATATGCGGCGGTAATTTAAGTTCACGTGCAAACCCGTCGTTCACCGAAGCAATCACGCGCATCGCGCTGACCGAGGGTCGAATCAAATCTAATGCTGGCATGCTGCCTCCTTAACGGGTCATGTTGATGCCGGATGCCTTCTGCTCCAGCATGCGTTTGGCTAAATCCACGATCACCGCTGCCGCTTCGACCGGCGGTGTACCGCCCTGGTGGATGTTGGAAATACAGGTGCGATCGGCCTCAACGGTAGTCGCCACGCGTGGGGAATAGACCGCATAACAGGAGAGACTTTCCGACTGCCCCAGTCCCGGACGCTCACCAACCAGCAGAATCACCACTTTCGCCCCGAGGATCTCACCGATCTGGTCTTCAATCTTCACGCGGCCATAGCGGACAAAGAACGGCGTGCCGACTTTTAGCCCGGCCTGCTTCAGACCGGACAGCAGCGGTGGCAGGATCTCTTCATAGTTGGCGGTGATCGCATCGGTCGAGAGACCGTCGGACACCACCACCTGCACATCCGGGCTCATCACACACTGCGATTTCAGTGCATCAATGGCTTCCTGACTCAAACGGCGGCCCATATCCGGGCGCGTCAGGTAGAGATTCTTGTCACTGATTTCCGAACGCACTTCCAGCAGTCCCTGCGCTTTCACCCACTCTTCCGGTACCTCTTTCAGTACGGTGTCTTTCGAGCGTGAGTGGTCTGCGAGAAAACGCAGTAGCGCCTGGGTACGCGGGCGCGGACCGGCACGTCCGGTGCAAACGCGTGCCGCGGTGCTACGCCGCAGTTCGGTCAGCACGTCAGCGCGATGCGGGTTCTCCACCCCAATCCAGGCTTTCGCTTCCGCGGAGCCTAAATCCAGCGCGCAGCTCTCCGCTGTGGACGGCGCCGCGCACGCTGTCTGGTTGCAGGACTGCGGCGACGGGGCGGCGGTCTGCGGCTGCGTCTGTCCCATTGACGCCATTACGCTGCGTACAATTTCTTCAATCTGTTTTTGATCCATGATTTGTCATCCCCGCGTCATCAGAAGAACAGTGACGGATCGCCCGCCCGTTTGGTCAGGCGACCATTTGCCATAATGCCCATCGTTTCCAGCCAGCGTTCAAACTCCGGCGACGGACGCAGATTCAGCAACTGGCGTACGGTCGCCGTATCGTGGAACGCGGTGGTCTGGTAGTTGAGCATGATGTCGTCGCCCAGCGGCATCCCCATGATGTAGTTACAGCCCGCCGTCGCGAGCAGAATCATCAGGTTTTCGTTGAGGTTCTGATCGGCATCGGCGTGGTTGGTGTAGCAGCAGTCACAGCCCATCGAGATGCCGCTCAGCTTGCCCATAAAGTGGTCTTCCAGACCGGCGCGAATAATCTGTCGGTCGTTGTAGAGATACTCCGGCCCGATAAAGCCCACCACGGTATTCACCAGGAATGGATCGTAGTGACGCGCCAGGCCGTAATTACGTGCTTCCATCGTCACCTGGTCCGCCCCGAAGTTCGCCCCGGCGGAAAGCGCCGAGCCCTGTCCGGTTTCAAAATAGAGGCAGTTTTCCCCGGCGATCCGGTTAAACTCCGCCCCTACCGCGCGCGCTTCGTCCAGCATTGCCAGCTCTACGCCGAACTCTTTTAAGCCCTTTTCACTGCCGCAGATACTCTGGAAGATCAGTCCACCCGGCGCACCGCGACGGATCGCTTCAATCTGAGTGGTAACGTGCGCCAGCACACAGCCCTGGGTCGGGATGTTGAACTTGTCGATCACCCCATAAACCGTGTCCAGCACGCGGCTTAAGTTCTCCACGTCGTCGGTCACCGGGTTGACGCCAATCACCGCATCACCCGCACCGAATGAAAGTCCTTCGTAGATTTGCGCGGCAATACTCTGCACATCGTCACGGGTATCGTTCGGCTGCAGACGACAGCTAAAGGTGCCCGGAATACCGATCGTGGTGTTAGCCTTTTTTGATTACCGGCATTTTCTTGCCACCGTAGATCAGATCTGCGTTAGAACAGATCTTCGCCACTGCCGCCACCACTTCCGAGGTCAGTCCTTTACGCGTAAAGGCAATATCATCAACCGAGGTTTCATCGCTCAGCACATACTCACGCAGCTCGCTGATGCTCCAGTTTTTGATGCGGTTATAGGCCGTTTCGTTGACGTCGTCCTGAATCAGGCGCGTGACGCAGTCCTCTTCATAGGAAATCACCGGGTTGTTGCGAATATCCGCCACCGTCATTTCCGACAACACCTGTTTCGCCGCGACACGCTCCTGCGAACTTTGCGCCGCGACGCCGGCCAGCACATCCCCCCGAACGCAGTTCGTTGGCTTTTGCCAGCACCTCTTTTACATCCTTAAACTGATAAACATTGCCGAACAATGTGGTCTTTAGTTTCATAAGTCGTTCCCTCAGGAAGGAAATGCGAGTGATTTCACCGTCACCGGCACAACCGATCCGCCAAACAAAGGCGTACCAATGTCGATATAGTCGCCCGCCCGGACAATCACTTCGTCAATGACCGCCAGCGGGAGTTGCTGTAACTGTGGGCGCAACAGCATGCCCAGCGCTTTACCAAAGTCCTGCTCGGCCACCACCAGCAGGGGATGCGGATTCGGGTAACGCGCGATGAAGGCCAGCAGCGCGTCGATGACCGTAAGTAATGCGGCGTAACGCACCGGCAACGAGGCGGGAAGCGCCAGTACGTATGCGTCAGTCTGTGGATCCAGATCGAGCTGCATCAACGCCAGTTGCCACGCGCCAACCAGATCGGCGTCATCCATCGGGATCGCCACCGGCAGATTGCGCAGCGGCAACTGAACCCCTTCCAGCCAGATGGTGCTGCCCGAAAGCGACAGCGTGTGCGCCCCCCGCGCCAATCACCGTGGCGCGCACGGTCTGCGCGGGAAACTGCACGTTCATCGCACGCAGACGCGGATGCTCATGCAGCGCCGTCGCCAGCAGCGGCCCAATATCAGAAAAGCAGAACGGATCGGCAGGCAGATTGCGATAGCACTCTCCCACGCCGCCGGACAAGGTGATGACCTCCGGCTTTGCCCCCGCCGGTAATAGCCCGGTTTGCATTAGCGTTTGCGCCAGCGGCGATAACGCGCCGTCGATCACTTCGACGATCAGACTTGCCATCCGCTGCGCCACCTGCCCTAACTGCGCGACGGTCAGTGAACGGGCATCGGTACCCACACCGAACACCTCGTCAACAATCTGCTGACCGGGCTGATGGGCATGCACGACGCGCCCCTGACCATCAGTCTCCAGCAGACGTCCGCCGACGTTCAGACAGGCGGTGCCGCTCACCTTTCCGGCATCAAACAGCGCGTAGTTTGAAGTGCCGCCGCCGATGTCGATGTTCAACACCCGGCACATCCGCTGTTCAGACAGGGTTTGCGCCCCAGCGCCGTGACCGGCAATCACCGATTCCAGATGCGGTCCGGCACTGGCGACCACAAAGTCGCCAAGCGACTGGGAGAGCGCCATCACCGCCGGGCGCGCGTTGCGGGTCTTCGCACTCTCGCCGGTGATGATGATGGCTCCTGAATCAACCGATTCCGGCGCGATCCCCGCCGCCTGATACTGCGCGAGGATCAGCGCTTTAAGTTCGTCCTCCCGTAACCCGCCCTGCTTATCAACAGGAGTAAAGAAGACCGGGCTTTGCCAGCTAATGTCGCGTTTGATGAATTCGTAACGGGGCACCTGCGACACTGCCGCACGGTTAACCAGTTCCAGGCGCGAGAAGATCACCTGAGTGGTGGTGGTGCCGATATCGATACCGACGCTCAGTAGCTGGCGCGTATTCACGATTGCGCCTCCACTTCCGTTTCTGCCGGAACGTTTTCATCTTTTGGCACCAGCATCATGGCCACGCCAATCGCCGTTACACCGCCAATCAATTTGCCGACAATCATCGGGAAGATCATGGCGTTCATGTTGGCCGCCGCGAAGCCTAAGTGGTCACCCAGCGCGAAGGCTGCGGAGACGGCGAAGGCGCAGTTGATCACTTTGCCGCGGGTATCCATCTGCTTCATCATGCCGAACATCGGGATGTTATTCGCCAGTGTCGCCACCATGCCGCCTGCTGCCATATTGTTGATTTTCAACAGGCTACCGACGCGCATCAGCGGTTTCTCAAACCAGCGGGTCAGCAACAGCACCATCGGATAGGCCCCGAGCAGCACGCAGGAGATAGAACCGATCACTTCAATGGCGCGCATCACTTCACCGGGAGTGTCGCCTGGTGCCATAAAGATAGGGTCGAGACCGGGGATTAAGTCCCAGCCCAGCAGGAATTTAATGACCGCCGCAGCGAGACCAATGGTGATCAGCGCGACGAGGAATTTGGCGAAGATCTGGAAGCCGTTGATCATTTTTTCCGGGATGAATTTCAGCCCAAGCGCCACCAGTACGGCGACGATGATCACCGGGATCATGTTCATCAGGATCAGCGCAAAGGTGAACTCGACCGGTTGTCCGTTGATCTCAACGCCCGAGTACATGGCGACCAGACCACCGGCAATACAGCCGATAGGGATCGTGACAATGCCTGCCAGCACGCCAAGCGCCAGATAACGGCGGTCTGAAGGTTCGATAATGCCCAGCGCAACGGGGATGGAGAACACGATGGTGGGTCCCATCATTGCCCCCAGAATCAGCCCGGAGTAGAGCCACGCCGCCACATCGCCGCCCGCCAGCTCTTTGGCGAGGAAGAAGCCGCCCATATCGCACGCCAGCAGCGTTCCGGCGAACATGGATGGGTTCGCGCCAAGCATTTCATATAACGGAATGATCACCGGCCCAAGCAGTTTGGCTAATACCGGCGCCAGCGCGGTCATACCAACCATCGCCAGTCCCAGTGCGCCCATCGCCATAAACCCTTCTTCGAACTGACCGCCGGATCCCTCAATACTTTTGCCAAACTTCCCGAGGAAACGCGCCGACCCGCCGAACTGCGACAGGATCCTGTCCACGGCGGCAATCAGCATAAAGAACATCATGATGTACATGATGATTTCGTTAATTCCCATAGCCCCTACTCCCTGTCATTTGTGATTTGTAGGCCGGATAAGACGTTTACGTCGCCTCCGGCATTAACGCCGTGTTATTGCCGGATGGCGGTGCGAGCACCTTATCCGGCCTACAGGCATTACCCGGCCGCCGCGTACAACTCGATAATGTCGCGCTGCGTGGCGGTGCGTGGGTTGCTGCGTATACAAATATCCTCCAGCGCGGCTTGCGCCCAGACGCTGTAGTGTTCTGGTTTTGCGCCGACATCAGCGAGCCGTTTGTTCAGGCCCACTTCCGCAATCAGTTCGCTGACGGCGGCGATAGCGTCGCGATCGTCTGCTTTCTTGTTGGTTAAAGCGCGCCCGATATGGCTAAAGCGTTCGCGACATACCATACGGTTAAAGCCCATCACCGTTGGCAGCAGCATGGCGTTCGCCTGGCCGTGCGGAATGTGCAATGTGGCGCCAGGCTGGTGCGCCATCGCATGACACAGCCCCAGCCCGGCGCTGGAAAACGCCATCCCAGCCATACAGGAAGCGAGTAGCATGCTCTCCCGCGCGGCGAGGTCATGACCGTAGCCCACCGCTTTCGGCAGCGATTTGCCAATCATTGCAATTGCGCCAATCGCCAGGCTGTCGGTAAACGGCGAGGCATTCAGCGCGCTGTATGCCTCAACTGCGTGGGTCAGCGCATCAATTCCGGTCATTGCCGTCACATGTGGCGGTACGCCTTCAGTCAGCGCGGCATCAAGGATTGCCACGTCCGGCATCAGCGTAGCGTGTGCCAGCACCTGTTTGCGTCCCGTCGCCGCGTCGATAATCACCGTTACGTTAGTGGTTTCCGATCCGGTTCCGGCGGTGGTGGGGACGGCAATCAACGGCAGGCGCGGACGTAAGCTGCTGTATTCCGTCATCTGGGCCAGCGTCTGATGTGGATTGGTCACCAGCAGAGCAACCGCTTTTGCCGCGTCCAGCACCGAACCGCCGCCGAAAGCCACCACGCCGTCGCATTTTGACTCGCGCAGTTGGGCGACCGCCGCGCAGACGTCGGTGATGCACGGCTCACCCATCGGACACGGCCAGACCGTCATCGCCACGCCTTTCATCGCCAGACTGCGCTCTAACGACGCGGTCATTCCCGCCTGATGCAGGAAACTATCCACCATCACGAACAGATGGCTTAAGCCCCGCGATTGCGCTTCCTGTCCACAGGCGCTGAGTGCCCCCCAGCCCGCACAGCGTGACCGGCGGTACGCTAAACGTTTTCACGCGTTGCAGATTCAGGGTATCGAATGCCTGAAAGAGCGCCGTCTGCAATTCAGCTTGCATAGATTCCCTCCGCTTTCTCTCTCCCGCTGTTAGCGATCGCCAGCGGTGTCATAAACAGGCTGTGCCGGGGCAGATGTACCCGGAGTTCAGGGAAACGCTGGCGAAACAACGCCTCCACGCCCGGCTGCATACAGGACCCCCCCCCGCCAGCCATAAATCGGCTACCCCTTGTCCTTCGATATGACGGGCAACGATTTCCGCCATTTTTTCGTAGACCGGTTTCACCACCGGCCAGATCGCCTGGGCGTTACTGCGCTTGGTCTGCTCAGCCTCTTCCAGCGAAATACGCCGGTTGCCTGCCAGCGTCAGGGAGATGTGATGCCCTCCGGTGGCTTCGTCAGCGGAGTACGTCACCTTGCCCTGTTTGACGATGGCGATCCCGGTCGTGCCGCCACCGATATCTACGACACCGGCGTTATCCAGTTGCAGCAGATCGGCGACCGCGGTGGGTTCATCCAGCACATGACTGACTTCCAGCCCGGCAGATTCCAGCACGTTGATGGAGATGCGCGGGTCGGTGCCGGGCGGGAACGACGTCGCCGCATGGGTAAACCGACAGCCGAGCTGTTGTTCGAGCGTATCGAGATGGCGGCGCACGATAGTGACCGCACCGAAGAAATCCCAGACGATGCCGTCACGCACCACATCAGCCCAGTCAAGACACACCGCAACCGGCTGTCCCTCGCCGTCGACCGCTATCGACACCACGTCGCAGGTGCCGAGATCAACCCCCCAGCCACAGCGCGGAATCACTCGCGGCAGGCGCCTGATTACACAGGTCGGCGGCTTTTTTGCAGCCTTGGCGTGAGCCAGCTTTCTTCGTCGTGCGCCATCGTTCATCCCTTATACAATTCGAAACGCATCCACCAAAACACAGCGACGCAGACGCACAAAGGTGCGCGCGCTGGTCACCCCTTCCCCGGTTGGCGTGGTGATGGTCATGGTGGTCCAGCCTTCACCGCCCAGCCCCAGCCCGGCAATGCACGGTCCGTTCTTGACAAAGATGCTGGTATCAATGGCGTTCGCCATCTGGTTCATGTTGTAGATATTGCGTGAGTGCATCGCGGCGGTATGGTGGCAGCCACCTTCCAGTTGTACCGCCAGCGCAATGGCCTCGTCGACGTTTGCCGCCCGTACCACCGGCAGAACCGGCATCATCAGTTCCGTGACGGCAAAGGGATGCGTGGCGGGCGTTTCCACAAACAGCAGTCGGGTTTGCGCCGGCACCTGCAGGCCAATGGCGGCGGCGATTTTTGCCGCGTCGCGTCCGACCCAGTCCCGGCTGACGGTGCCTTTGCCGCGTTCATCGATATTTTTCAGCAGCACCGACTGGAGCTGTTCGGCCTGTGCGGCGCTCAGTTTCACCGCCTGCTGGCCTTCCATCAGGCGCATCAGCTCATCCGCCACGCTGTCAACGACAATCAGTACCTTCTCATCCGCGCAAATGATGTTGTTATCAAAGGAGGCGCCTTTGACGATGGATTGTGCAGCCCGCGCCAGATCCGCCGTCTCATCGACGACCACCGGCGGGTTACCCGCTCCGGCGGCAATCAAACGTTTATTGGTATGTTTGCGGGCAGCGTCGACCACCGCTTCGCCGCCGGTGACGACCAGCAGACCAATGCCCGGGTACTTAAACAACCGCTGCGCGGTTTCGATATCCGGATTCGCGACGGTCACCAGCAGGTTTTCCGGGCCACCCGCCGCCACTACCGCCTGGTTAAGCAGCGTGATGGCGCGTTGGGAAACACGCTTCGCCGCCGGATGCGGGGCAAACACGACGCTGTTGCCCGCGGCAATCAGGCTGATGGCGTTATTTATCACCGTCGCCGCCGGGTTGGTGGAAGGGGTCACTGAGGCGACCACGCCCCACGGCGCATTTTCGATCAGCGTCAGGCCGTTATCGCCGGTCAGTACCTGCGGCGATAAACACTCGACGCCCGGTGTCCCGCGCGCCTGCGCTACGTTTTTGGCATACTTATCTTCAATGCGGCCCATGCCGGTCTCTGAGACGGCAAGCTCCGCTAATTCCTGGGCATGTTTTTCGCCCGCTTCACGAATGGCGTGAATGGCAAGCTGGCGCATCGCCACGCTCTTCAGCCCCTGCTGAGCGACTTTTGCTGCCGCCACCGCATCATCCAGGGAGGCAAAGACGCCCATTTCATGAACGGCAGTCGCGGGTTGACTGCTGTCTTTCATTTTCAGCAGTACCGCTTTCACCACCTGTTCAATATCCTGTTGATTCATGATGTTCAGTCCTATTTGTGGAATATCACCTGACCGCCAGCCACCACTTCATCGACGATACCAATCACGCACAGATCGACAGGGGACGCTTCGCTGCGATGCGCCTGGCGAGCAGAACTGCCGCTAACCAGCAGCACCCACTCCCCGGTTCCCGCCCCGATGCTGTCAATGGCGACGGCACACTGCCCGTCGGGATTTCCCTGGGCATCAATCATCTCCACCATCAGCAATTTGTCGTGTGCCAGTCCCTGATGGCGTACGGTACAAACGATTTGTCCTGTGACGACTGCCAGTTTCATACCCGCCTCCGTGGGTTACATTTTTCCGGATGACGCTTCGCTTATCCGGCCTACGAGCACGAAGCAGACGTAGGCCGGATAAGGCGCGAATGCGTCGCCATCCGGCATTCAACGATTACATATTGCTGCTGTCGCCTTTGAAGCTGATCGGGAAGACTTCTTCCAGATCGCCATGCGGACGCGGGATCACGTGAACGGAGACCAGTTCGCCGATACGCTGTGCCGCTGCGGCACCGGCATCGGTTGCTGCTTTGCAGGCCGCGACATCGCCACGTACCATCGCAGTCACCAGACCGCCACCAATCTGTTTCACACCAACCAGCTTCACGCGTGCGGCTTTTACCATCGCATCAGAGGCCTCAATCAGTGCAACCAGGCCCCGGGTTTCAATCATTCCTAAAGCTTCCATTGTGTTTTCCTCTCATGGGGTCCAGAACGGGACCATTTATACAACCAGGGTTTGTGAGTCACGTTCGCGTCTCACGTCAGTCTGGCGCGGCACGGCTGCCACCAACGCCAGTTCGATAATTTCCTGTACGCTACAGCCTCGCGAAAGGTCATGAAGCGGTGCGGCAAGCCCCTGAATCAGCGGCCCGACGGCGCGATATCCACCCAGACGCTGGGCGATTTTGTAACCAATATTGCCGGCCTCCAGCGACGGAAAAACCATCACGTTGGCGTTACCGCGCAAAGGGCTGGCGGGCGCTTTTTGCGCAGCGACCTCCGGCACAAAGGCAGCGTCAAACTGCAGTTCGCCATCCACCAGTAGCGTGGGCGCACGTTCGCGAACAATCTCCGTTGCCTGCTGCACGTTAGCCACACACGGGTGACGCGCGCTGCCATTGCTTGAAAAGGACAACATCGCCACGCGCGGCTCTTCACCGGTGATGGCGCGCCAGGTATCGGCGCTGGCGATGGCAATATCCGCCAGTTGCGCCGCCGTCGGCTGCGGCACCACGCTGCAATCGGCAAACCCTAGCGCCGGACCGACGTACTGCGGCAGCATCAGGAAAATGGACGACAGCGTTTTACAGCCCGGTTGCAGACCAATAATGCGTAAACCGGCGCGCAATACGTTGGCGGTAGAAGAGAGATTGCCGGCGATGCAGACATCCGCCTGGCCTGCGCTGACCATCGCCGCAGCAAACATCAGCGGGTCATTGAGTTTCTCAAGGGCATCCGGCGGCGTTTTCTCTCCGGCACGAGCGAGCCAGCGCTGGGCGAACGCTTCACGCATTGCCAGGTTGCTGTACGGATCGATAACCTGAATACCGTCCAGCGGCACCCGTTGTGTGAGCGCAAACTGACGCAGCGCGAACGGACTGGCCACCAGAATGGGGCGCGCCAGACCTTGCTGTTGCAGGTAGTGCGCCGCTTTCAGCACGCGTTCGTCTAACGCATCCGGAAAGACCACCCGGGCCGGGTCCTGCTGAGCGCGTTCACGGGCGCGTTCAATGATCATTGTTCACCTCCCAGTCGCTGTTGGATCTGGCTGACGGTGAGCGGATGTCTGGTGACGCACAGAATCATCATCACGTAGACCGCGCTGGAGAGACGGTTCAGCGCCTGTAAAATATCCGGGCGCAGGACGTCAAAACCGCGGGTGATGAAGACCTGGGCGGCGATCGTTTCCGTCTCGCGAACTTTGGTGCGCAGCAAGTTGAGCAGTGCGGACTCGCGCCCGTGGCTGGCTTCCGGCACCAGGTGATCGTGGTCCAGATAGCGCAACGGCTGATGGGAAAGTCGGTGCAGATCATCTTCGTTCAGCCCAACGATGGACTGTGCCGCCAGGGGTTCATCCATCGCATCGGCGCGCATAATGTTGCCCAATCGCGAACGAATATCCGCCAGCCAGGGCTGCCACGGCTCCGCAAGTTCGATTTGCAGCCACACCGCCAGCGCGATGGTGCTGTCCAGCGCGGCGCGAAAGGCCAGACGCGGGGAGCTTTTGGCAACCATTTTGTCCGCCGTCAGGTGGGTCAAGGTGTCAGGCTTTTTCGCCACCGGCTGACGACACAGCTCACAGCAGGCCTGGGGATGCGTATCGCTGCTGGTTAATCCGTGCACCGGTTGCGGCTGCTGTTGCTCATCGTCGACAAACAGACGCCCCTGCTCATCCAGAAACTTGATGCGCAGATGACGGCCTTCCAACAGTTCGCGGGCAGAGGGCGTCAGGCGCGCGTCAGCGGGGAGATGGATTTCCGCCCCTTCGCTGAGCGTATGGTTCGCTCTGAGCCATGCTTCGGTGATGAAATCTTTCATACCGATTGCCAGTTCGCAGGCCACGCAACGTACAGGAAGCGCACGGTTGACGGCGTGCCAAATTCAATGCTCGAACCTTTCGGGATAAACATGACGTCCCCGGCTTTAGCGATCATCGTTTCGCCTTCGTGGCGCACATGCAGTTCGCCATCGAGCACCATGTCAATTTCGTCGTAGTTCAGCGTCCACGGGAAGAATGCGTTATCCCACTGCATGAACCCGGCGGCCATACTGCTGCCGTCCTGCCCGGTGACGAGATCGGTCAGGCCCACGCAGTGCGGTTCTGCACCGTCGAAGCGGCCGAACTTGACGCTACTGCCGTCGATCACTTTGATGCCGCCTTTGCCGGTCACCGAGGTAAATCCCGGTTGCATCCCGCCCTGTTCAAGCGACTGTTTTTCCTTCAGCACTTTGTCCATCAACTGCGAGACCAGACTCTCAGTAAACTGCCCTTCTGGTAATTGCGCGATGATGGTTTCTCGAATGCGTTGGGTCTCAGATTTGGCCTCGTCCACATTGCACGCTGCCGTTGGCGCGGATCCCTCGCACTCCACAATCGTGACGCCCAGTAACTCCGCAACTTCTCGCGCTTCCGGAGTGATAATGCTGGCGCGCAGCACCACCGACATCTCTTGTTCGCCTCGTGCGTGCGCCGCACGAATATCGTTAGCTGTGATAAGTTTTTTCACCTGCCCCTTCCTCCTTTTGGCTGAGCTCAGTCAGATAGTCCACCAGGTGCTGCACGCTTTGCGGGTCATGGCTGTTGAGCTCGAAAATCGGCTCCTGGAACCCAATCCTGCGCAGTAATTCCCGCGTCGCGGTCACGTCGGCATCCGGCATATCCGTTTTGCTGATCACGGCGATGTGTCGTTTACTGGCACCGATATCTAACAGCCCGGCAGGTAAGCGACTTTCTTTGTCATTGGCCGCATGGACATAAATCAACGTATCAACATCCTGCAGCGTGGTAATTAAGGCGTGATACCAGCGGGGGGTGACTAAAATATTCCCCCCGGTGTATCGATATCGCCATTTTGATTAAATTCCACGGCCTGCGTTTTTCTGGCGAGGGAATAATTTCCCTGTAGCGCATTAAACAGCGTTGTTTTTCCCGCGCCGACAGTGCCAACAAACGCAATACGTTTCATGAGCACCTCAAATTAGCTTTTCGTCAGATCGCAGAGGGTGAAATGTAATAATCGCCCCAGCCCGCTGACCGTTTGTAATAAGGCTTCTTCAACCGCGCCAACCGAGCCGTAGATCACCAGCGCGCCGCTGAATCTGTCGAGAAAACCGATATGTACGTCGGCCGCCTTCATCGCCAGATCGCCGGCAATCATGGCGGTTTCCCCCGGCGTCAGGGTCATAATGCCGATAGCGCCCGCTTCGGGAACGCCGATCTTTTTCGCCAGTTCTTCGCCCGGGTGCGCAATGAGATGCGCCAGCGTGACCTGTTTACCCGGCACAAATTCCTGAATGATGCGTTCTTTATCCATTGCTCACCGCCTATGTTGAGACTGGGCTTATCGTGGCAATTTTTTGTCAGGGTAAATAACAAAATTCGGCAAGGTGATTTAAAAGGTGAAGTGGATCACTAATACGCAGAAAATAAAAAAAGCGCGGGAGAAACCCGCGCCGAAATTAATTAAAGTGAAATTACAGCGGCTGTGTTTGTGCTTCAACCACCGCCAGCGCGACCATATTAACGATTCGGCGAACGGAGGCGATCGGCGTTAATACGTGAACCGGTTTTGCCACACCCATCAGTACCGGCCCAACAGTCACCCCTTCCGAACTGGAAACACGCAACAGGTTGTAACTAATACGCGCCGCTTCCATATTTGGCATCACCAGAATATTGGCCGAGCCTTTCAGCGGGCTGTCCGGCATCCGGTCATTACGAATGCTTTCCACCAGCGCGGCATCGCCATGCATTTCCCCGTCAATCATCAGATCGGGCGCACGCGTTTTAATCAGCTCCAGCGCGGCGCGCATTTTGCCGGCAGACGGCCCGTTGGAAGAACCAAAGTTGGAGTGAGACAGCAGCGCCACTTTCGGTTCAATACCGAAACGGCGTACGGTTTCCGCCGCCATTACGGCGATTTCCGCCAGTTCTTCCGGCGTTGGGTCGTCATTCACGTACGTATCGGCAATAAAGGTGTTACCACTCGGCAGTAACAGGGCATTCATTGCGCCAGCAGTGTGTACGCCGTCACGGTAGCCAAAGACCTCTTTCACCACACTGAAATGCTCGTGGTAATCGCCGATAGTACCGCAGATCATCGCATCCGCTTCGCCGCGCTGCACCATGATGGCGCCAATCACCGTGGTGTTAGCGATCACCGCACGTTGCGCCTGCTCCTGCGTTATGCCACGACGCTTCATGATCTGGTAATACTCGCTCCAGTACTCTTTGAAACGCGGATCGGATTCGTTATTCACGATCTCAAAATCGACACCCGCTTTGATCTGCAGTCCCAGCTTCTGAATGCGCATTTCAATGACGCTCGGGCGACCAATCAGGATCGGCTTCGCCAGCCCCAGCGTAATCAATTCCTGGGTCGCATGCAGAACACGCGCTTCTTCCCCTTCCGGCAGCACCACACGCTTCGGTGCTTTGCGGGCCAGCGAGAAAATCGGCTTCATGAACAGGTTGGTTTTGTAAACAAACTCGGTCAGTTTGTCGATATAGGCGTCAAAATCGCCAATCGGGCGCGTCGCCACGCCGGAATCCATCGCCGCTTTAGCGACCGCTGGCGCGATTTTAACAATCAGACGCGGGTCGAACGGTTTTGGAATGATGTATTCCGGGCCGAAGCTCAGATCCTGATCGCCATAGGCTGACGCGACCACTTCGCTCTGCTCGGCATGCGCCAGTTCGGCAATCGCGTGGACTGCTGCCAGCTTCATCTCTTCGTTGATCGCCGTCGCGCCGACATCCAGTGCGCCACGGAAAATGAACGGGAAGCACAGCACGTTGTTGACCTGGTTCGGGTAGTCGGAACGGCCGGTACAGATGATGGCGTCCGGGCGCACCGCTTTTGCCAGCGGCGGAAGAATTTCCGGTTCCGGGTTAGCCAGCGCCAGAATCATCGGCGCGCGGGCCATTTTCTTGACCATCTCCTGGGTCAGCACTTTCGGGCCGGAGCAGCCGAGGAAAATATCCGCGCCGTCAATGACGTCATCCAGCGTCCGTTTACCGTCATCGTCTACCGCGTAGGCCGCTTTGGTTTCAGCCATATTCGGCTCGCGACCTTTGTAGATAACGCCTTTGGAGTCGCAGACCACGATATTGTGCTTCTGCATTCCCAGTGCCACCAGCAGGTTCATACAGGCGATCGCCGCCGCGCCCGCGCCGGATACCACCATCCGCACGTCGGAGATATTTTTTTCCACCACCCGCAAGCCGTTGAGAATGGCGGCAGTACTGATGATCGCGGTACCGTGCTGATCGTCGTGGAACACCGGAATATTCATGCGCTCGCGCAGTTTCTGCTCAATGTAGAAACATTCCGGCGCTTTGATGTCTTCCAGGTTGATCCCGCCAAATGTCGGTTCGAGTGCGGCAACGACATTAATAAATTTGTCCGGATCGAGTTCATCGACTTCAATATCGAAGACATCAATTCCGGCAAATTTCTTAAACAGAACGCCTTTTCCTTCCATCACCGGCTTACCGGCCAGCGCGCCAATGTTGCCTAAACCCAACACCGCCGTACCGTTTGAAATCACCGCAACCAGATTGCCACGCGCCGTGTATTTGTACGCTGCCAGCGGGTCTTTTTCGATTTCAAGACAAGGTGCAGCAACGCCGGGCGAATAGGCCAGCGCCAGATCGCGCTGAGTGGCAAGAGGCTTGGTCGGAGAAACCTGGATTTTACCGGGGACCGGGAATTCGTGGAAATCAAGAGCGCTTTGTTTTAACTGGTCATCCATCTTGTTGTTCCTTTCACGTATCGATCAAAAAAAGTGACGCGCAGTCTGGTGCGTCGCACATTATCACCGCACTGCGGGACGCAAACTTTGAAGGCCCCCAAACTATCACGACTTAAATAAAGAATTTGTAATCAACTCATAACAACCATGTTACCTGCTTAAGCCAGCAATACCATGCCTGTCTGCTATGCTTTTTTTGTGGTGCACCTCATGAATTCCTCAGAAGTGTGAATTAAAGCACTCATCTAACACTTTACTTTTCAAGGAGTATTTCCTATGAACCAGTTAGACGGCATCAAACAATTCACCACTGTCGTGGCGGACAGCGGCGATATTGAGTCCATTCGTCATTATCAACCCCAGGATGCCACCACCAATCCTTCTCTGTTGCTGAAAGCCGCGGCGCTTGACCACTACAGCCATTTAATCGATGACGCGCTGGAATGGGGGAAAAAGCGGGGTACCACTCAGGAGCAGCAGGTCGCTGAAGCTTGCGATAAACTGGCGGTCAATTTTGGTGCGGAAATTCTGAAAAGCATTCCGGGCCGCGTGTCGACCGAAGTGGATGCCCGCCTCTCCTTCGATAAACAAAAAAGTATCGATAAAGCCCGCCACCTGGTCGACCTGTATCAACAGCAGGGCATCGAAAAATCACGTATTTTGATCAAACTCGCCTCCACCTGGGAAGGCATTCGCGCGGCACAAGAGCTCGAGAAAGAGGGAATCAACTGCAACCTGACGCTGCTGTTCTCCTTCGCTCAGGCCCGCGCCTGCGCCGAAGCGGGCGTCTTTTTGATCTCCCCGTTCGTTGGTCGCATTTACGACTGGTACCAGGCGCGCAGCCCCATGGACCCGTACGTGGTGGAAGAAGATCCGGGCGTGAAGTCGGTGCGCAATATCTACGATTACTACAAACGTCATCGCTATGACACCATCGTTATGGGCGCCAGCTTCCGCCGTACCGAACAGATCCTCGCGCTGACCGGCTGCGATCGCCTGACCATAGCCCCGAACCTGCTGAAAGAGCTGCAGGACAGCGAAGAACCGGTAATTCGCAAACTGGTGCCCTCTTCGCAGACCTTCCACCGTCCCACGCCAATGACCGAAGCCGAATTCCGCTGGGAACATAACCAGGACCCGATGGCGGTCGAAAAACTCTCTGACGGCATCCGTCAGTTCGCCGTCGACCAACGCAAACTGGAAGACCTGCTTGCCGCCAAACTCTAAATCTTGCCACGGAGAGATCTATGTCCCGTAAAGACCTTGCCAATGCCATTCGCGCGCTCAGTATGGACGCTGTTCAGAAAGCCAATTCCGGTCACCCGGGCGCACCAATGGGGATGGCAGATATTGCCGAAGTGTTATGGAACGATTTCCTTAAGCACAACCCGACCGATCCGACCTGGTACGATCGCGATCGTTTTATTCTTTCAAACGGTCACGCCTCTATGCTGCTCTATAGTCTGCTGCATCTGTCAGGCTATGACCTGCCGCTTGAGGAGTTGAAAAACTTTCGTCAGTTACACTCCAGAACGCCCGGTCACCCGGAAATCGGCTATACGCCGGGGGTGGAAACCACCACCGGACCGTTGGGCCAGGGGCTGGCGAACGCTGTCGGTCTCGCCATTGCGGAACGCACACTGGCCGCACAGTTCAACCAACCGGATCACGAGATTGTCGATCACTTCACCTATGTGTTCATGGGCGATGGCTGCCTGATGGAAGGCATTTCGCATGAGGTGTGTTCGCTGGCGGGAACGTTGGGGCTGGGCAAGCTGATTGGTTTTTACGATCACAACGGCATCTCCATTGACGGGGAAACCGAAGGCTGGTTCACCGATGATACCGCGAAACGTTTTGAAGCCTACCACTGGCATGTGGTGCATGAAATCGATGGCCACGATCCGGAAGCGGTGAAAAAAGCGATCCAGGAAGCACAAAGCGTGAAGGATAAACCGTCGTTGATCATCTGTCGTACGGTGATTGGCTTCGGTTCGCCGAACAAAGCGGGCAAAGAGGAGTCTCACGGCGCGGCGCTGGGGGAAGAAGAAGTGGCGCTGACCCGCCAGAAACTCGGCTGGCACCATCCGGCATTTGAGATCCCGAAAGAGATTTATCGCGCCTGGGACGCCCGCGAAAAAGGCGAAAAAGCGCAGCAGCAATGGAAAGAGAAGTTCGCCGCGTATGAGAAAGCGCATCCGGAACTGGCTGGCGAATTTACGCGCCGCATGAGCGGTGGTCTGCCTGAAGCATGGGAAGAAACCACGCAAAAATATATTAACGAGCTACAGTCGAATCCCGCGAAAATCGCCACCCGCAAGGCATCGCAAAATACCCTTAACGTCTACGGTCCGCTCTTGCCGGAGCTGTTAGGCGGTTCGGCGGATCTGGCGCCGAGCAACCTGACAATCTGGAAAGGCTCTACCTCATTGAAAGAAGATCTGGCGGGCAATTACATTCACTACGGCGTGCGCGAATTTGGCATGACCGCCATCGCCAATGGCATCGCCCATCACGGCGGCTTCGTGCCCTATACCGCTACCTTCCTGATGTTCGTTGAATATGCGCGTAATGCGGCGCGTATGGCGGCGCTGATGAAGGCGCGACAAATCATGGTCTATACCCATGACTCCATCGGTCTGGGGGAAGATGGTCCGACCCACCAGGCGGTGGAACAGCTTGCCAGCCTGCGTCTGACGCCCAATTTCAGCACCTGGCGACCGTGCGATCAGGTTGAAGCGGCGGTGGGCTGGAAGCTGGCGGTGGAGCGACACAATGGTCCCACGGCGCTGATCCTCTCACGCCAAAATCTGGCGCAGGTTGAACGCACGCCAGAGCAGGTGAAAGAGATTGCCCGCGGCGGTTATATCCTCAAAGACAGCGGCGGCAAGCCGGATATCATCCTGATCGCCACGGGTTCCGAAATGGAAATTACCCTGCAGGCCGCGGAAAAACTAACCGGTGAAGGGCGTAACGTCCGCGTGGTGTCGCTGCCCTCAACGGATATTTTCGATGCTCAGGATGAAGTGTACCGCGAATCCGTACTGCCGTCGAACGTCAGCGCTCGCGTGGCCGTCGAAGCGGGGATTGCCGATTACTGGTACAAATATGTGGGCTTAAAAGGGGCAATTGTCGGCATGACCGGCTACGGTGAATCGGCGCCAGCAGAGAAGCTGTTCCCTTATTTCGGTTTTACGGTCGAGAACATTGTTGAGAAAGCCCATAAGGTTTTGAAAGTCTGATCCAGGCAACGCCGGATGACGACGCTAACGCGTCTTATCCGGCCAACAGGATAACCTTTCGTAGGTCGGATAAGACGCAGTCGCCATCCGACAGAAAATTAACGCGTGATCCAGAGCGTGGGCCACGCATCTGGCCCATGCCAGCCATCACAGCTCGGCTCTTCGGCATAACGCACCAGACGAAAACGCTGGCCGTCAAACCGCCAGCGCGTCTGGATCCCACAGTCCGTTAATCCCCGGCCTTTGGCCAGCGTAATTAACTCACGCGACTTCTCGTCAAATTCAGCGTTCATCAACTCCATATCGTTACTTTCCGCGCCGCTGTTAAACGGCAAACGCAGCCGCACCGGGTGTGAGGCGAGCGGTTTTTTGCGCGAAACGATCCACGCCAGATCGATGGTGTTGTATGCCCCGGCTTCGCAGGCAATCATCATCAGGGCTTTGTCATCAGTGAGCGCGGTCACCCGGACCTCGCGGCGTGAAGGATCGAGTGAACACTTAATACCGTTCATTCGCCAGTTGCCGTAATCCAGGAGGTCGTTGCGTTCGTCGAGGGAGAGCGGTGTGGGGGGTCGGGTTCACGACGGCCACGCCTTTAAGTGCAGGCGCTGGCGGCACGCTGAGCGGCGGATCGTCACCTTTTTTCAATCCACGCCGTTTCACTGCCGACTCGCTTTTGCTGCGCGTCAATAAACAGCAGCGCCGCTTTCAGCCCGGCCAGCGAAATCGTCTGATTCCCCTTTTGCAGGGTGATCGCTTTCCCGTCCTGAATCGTCGCCAGGAAATCTGCGATGGTTGCCGTGTCGTCCGTCATCAGGTGCCACGGCGTTATGCGCCAGCGCTCGGTACTCAGCGCCAGTGACTTGCCGTCCAGCAACAGTCGCGGCGCAATGTCCGCTTCGTTGGTGGGCGCAGTCAATCCGCCGAGATCGATGCGCAACACCGCGTCAGTATGCGCCCCGGCGCTGCGACTCAAGGTCATCACCAGTCCGCCGTGTTCACCTGTATTACGTGCAACGCAAAAATTCTGGTTATTACAGGTCACCTGCCAGTCAGAAAAAGCCTGTTGGGCAGGGGCTGCCCACAGCAAGCGGGTCGGCATCAGGCCGAGCAGGAAAAGGAAAATAACGCGATAGCGCATGGACGGTAATAACCCCGGAAATCAAACGAACAACACCGGTGTATCTTCGTTGTGCTGTTGACCATGCTCAATCGGATTTGTCGGATAGAACCAATAATTCGTAAAGAAATATAATTCTTATTTATCAATCCATTAAATGTGAGGATTGCAAATAGTTGAGCAATAACACGGTCTTACCGTCTCGTATTTCACCGGTTTGAATCATCTCCAGCGCCTGGGTAAACGGTAATTCCAGCACCTCGATGTCTTCGTCTTCCACACCCCCCACCCGCGTTAGCGCGCTGACTGTCGCTGTACTGTGCGATAAAAAAATGAATCAGCTCCGTCACGCCGCCCGGAGACATGTACAGTTCAAAAAAGCTTACGCACCTCGCCCACTTCATAGCCCGTCTCTTCAATGGCTTCTTTGCGAATGCACGCTTCCGGTTCGTCGTTGTCGAGTAATCCGGCGCAGGTCTCAATCAACTGCCCACTTTCGTTACCATTCACCCACGTCGCCACGCGGAACTGGCGAATCAGTACCACGGTCTTTTTCTCTGCGTTATACAACAGGATCGTTGCCCCGTTGCCGCGATCGTACACTTCGCGTTTGTGACGAATGACTTCGCCATTCGAGCGGGTTAAATCGTAGGTGATATTGCGCAGGATAAAATAGTTATCAGAAAGGACTTTGTCTTTAACGAGGGTGATTTTTTGCGACATACCGGCTCCACAGCGTAAGAAGAGAAATTATACTACGCCGTGAAACCAGTTTTGTCTGTGTAAGATAAGGCTGAATTATGCCGGACAGCGGTGAATTGTAGACCTGATAAGCGCAGCGCTATCAAACCGGATGTCGGCTACGCCTTATCCGGCCTATGGGATAGTCAAACGTTTATCGCCCCAGCCAGTCGATGATCCCCTGCGCAGCGTGGCGTCCTTCCGCCATTGCGGTGACTACCAGATCGGCACCGCGTACGGCGTCGCCACCGGCAAAGATCTTCGGATTACTGGTCTGGTAACGATAAGTGCTCTCAACGTTCGCCGCGATGCGCCCCCCAGCTATCCACCTTCACACCGTGGGTCTCCAGCCATGGCATCCCGTGCGGATGGAAACCAAACGCCATGATCACGGCGTCTGCCGGCATCACAAACTCGCTGCCGGCGATCGGCACCGGACGGCGTCGTCCCTGAGCATCAGGTTCGCCCAGTTGCGTACGCAGGAAACGAACGCCGCAGACGCGCCCTTCTGCGTTCAGCTCCAGATCGACGGGTTGTACGTTGAACTCGAAGCTGGCTCCTTCCTCGCGGGCGTTTTTCACCTCTTTCTTCGAACCCGGCATATTGGCCTCGTCACGGCGGTAGGCGCAGGTGACCTGACTTGCACCATGACGCAGCGCGGTACGTACGCAGTCCATCGCGGTATCACCACCGCCGAGCACCACCACGTTGAGTCCGGCGGTGTCGATGTACGGTTCTTCAGGATCGTCATGCAGCCCCATCACCTGTTTGGTATTCGCGATCAGGAACGGTAGCGCGTCGTAAACGCCCGGCGCATCTTCGTTGGGCAGGTCAGCCTTCATCGAACGATAGGTTCCCACGCCGACAAATACGGCGTCGTAATCTTCCAGCAGCGCCTCCATTTTCACGTCCCTGCCCACTTCGCAGTTCAGCTCAAAATGGATACCCATCGCGCTGAAGATTTCCCGGCGACGCGCCAGCAGGGATTTATCCAGTTTGAAAGCAGGAATACCAAAAGTCAGCAGCCCGCCAATTTCAGGGTGACGGTCAAAAACCGTGGCGCTGACGCCGTGACGCGCCAGCACGTCGGCACAGGCAAGCCCTGCCGGACCGGCGCCAATAATCGCCACGCGCTTATCAACTTTCTGGACATGGCTCAGATCCGGTCGCCAGCCTTTACCCAGCGCACGGTCAGAGATATAGCGTTCGATGTTACCGATCGTCACCGCCCCGTGTTCATCGCGCACCGTACAGGCGCCTTCGCAAAGGCGATCCTGCGGGCAGACGCGCCCGGTAATCTCCGGCAAACAGTTTGTCTGGTGCGACAACTCTACCGCCGCATCAATATTTCCGGCTTTCACCAGTTCAATCCACTGGGGGGATATGGTTATGCAGCGGGCAGGTCCATTCGCAAATACTGTGCTCACCACACTTCAGGCAGCGTGAAGCCTCTTGTTCCGCCTGAGCGGTGCGAAACGGCAGATAGATTTCGTCAAAGCTGGTTTTTCGCGCCTCAATCGCCAGCTTGTCCGGCTCGCCGCGTGCAGGCGTCGCGTGCATTTGCTCAATTTTACTTTTCACTCTGACGGACGGCGGCGTTACCTCCGCGTGCCAGGGCTGGTTTTCCTGGCGGGCCGTACGCAAACGGCGCGCTTTCGCCAGATGCGTGAGCGAAGCTTCCGTCACCAGTTGCAGCGCGTCCGCAGGACAGTTCTCCACACAGGCTGGCCCCTTTTCCCGCCCCTGACAGAGGTCGCATTTATGTGCTGTGGCTTTGACCTGATCGTTAGCGACAGGGGTCAGGACGATTTGCATGGTGCCAAACGGGCAGGCCACCACGCAGGATTTACAGCCGATACACTTTTGCTGATTCACCTGCACACTGTCGTTGAAGTGGCTTATCGCCCCGTTCGGACAACTTCGCGCGCAGGGCGCATCTTCGCAATGGTGGCAGGTCACTGCACTACGCTGATGCTGATGCTTAATAACCGTGATCCGGGGCTGGTAATGACGTTGGCTAAGGACATGTTGCTCTTCATTGTGGGCCAAAACGCAAGCGACTTCACAGGCATGGCATCCCAGGCACTGTTGGCTGTTGGCCATAATAAAACGGTTCATGGCGACCTTCTTTTTTGGTTGTAAAAACCTTATTCTTTATATAAGTGTTGTTATTAACCGACTGGCCACACGTCGGCAATGTTCATTTGCCCAGGAAGCACAACTATTTCTACTGAACCTGTGGCAGATCAATTTATTTCAGCCCAGGTGAAATTACGTTTCAGTTCTGCGAGAGATTTTTCATCGTAAGCACTTTTAAAGGAAATTACGCGTGTGATCGTCAAACGCCCCGTCTCGGCCAGTCTGGCCCGGGCTTTTTTTTACATTGTCCTGCTCTCGATTCTCTCAACCGGCGTGGCGTTACTGACGCTGGCAAGTAGCCTGCGGGATGCCGAAGCCATTAACGTGGCGGGTTCGTTGCGCATGCAGAGCTATCGTCTGGGTTACGATCTGCAAAGCCACAGCCCGCAATTAAACGCCCATCGCCTGCTCTTTCAGCAGGCTCTCAATTCACCGGCGTTAAACAATCTGAATGCATGGTATGTGCCCCAGGCGGTAAAAGGCCGCTACGCGCAGCTACACGCTAACTGGCTGGAAATGAATACCCGCCTGGTGGATGGCGACCTGCAGTGGTATCAGAACAACATTAACGCCTACGTTGATAAGATCGATCTCTTCGTGCTGGCATTGCAGCACTACGCCGAACGCAAAGTGATGCTGGTTGTGGGGATCTCACTGGCGGGCGGTATTGGCATTTTTACGCTCGTCTTTTTCACCCTGCGACGAATTCGTCATCAGGTTGTGCGTCCGCTGAATCAACTGGTGATGGCCAGCCAGCGGATTGAACATGGTCAGTTTGACTCGCCACCACTGGACACGCACCTTCCCAATGAGCTGGGGCTGCTGGCGAAGACCTTTAATCAGATGTCGAGCGAACTGCATAAGCTGTATCGCTCGCTGGAGGCGAAGGTCGAAGAAAAGACCCACGATCTCCATGAAGCCAAACGCCGTCTGGAGGTGCTGTACCAATGCTCTCAGGCGCTGAATACCAGTCAGATTGATGTGCACTGCTTCCGCCATATTTTGCAGATTGTCCGGGATAACGAAGCGGCACAATTCCTCGAGCTTACCGTTGGGGAGAACTGGCGTATCAGTGAAGGTGAAAAACAGGCCGACCTGCCGATGCAAATCCTGCCGGTGACCATGCAGGAGACGGTCTACGGCGAACTACACTGGCAAAGTCAGCATGTCGCCAGCGCCATCCCGCTGTTAAACAGCGTATCGACAATGCTGGGGCGCGGTCTGTACTTCAATCACGCGCAGAAACACTTCCAGCAACTGTTGCTCATGGAAGAACGCGCCACTATTGCCCGCGAGTTGCATGATTCGCTGGCGCAGGTGCTCTCGTATCTGCGCATTCAGTTGACGCTGCTCAAGCGTTCCATTCCAGAGGATAACGCCCCTGCGCAGGCCATTATGGATGACTTCTCGCGGGCACTGAACGATGCGTATCGCCAGCTACGTGAACTGTTAACCACCTTCCGCCTGACATTACAACAGGCCGATTTACCCTCCGCACTGCATGAGATGCTCGAAACGCTGCAAGGGCAGACCACGGCTAAACTCACTCTGGACTGCCGATTGCCGACGCTCGCGCTCGATGCGCAAATGCAGGTCCATTTATTACAGATTGTCCGTGAAGCGGTGCTCAACGCGATGAAACACGCTAATGGCAGCGAGATTGCTGTTAGTTGTGTGACGGCGCCGGATGGTAATCATACGGTATATATTCGTGATAATGGTGTGGGCATCGGCGAGCCTAACGAACCGGCGGGGCATTATGGTCTGAATATTATGCGCGAGCGTGCGGAGCGTCTTGGCGGCACGTTAAGTTTCTCGCAGCCTTCGGGCGGCGGGACGTTAGTGAGCATTAGCTTTCGCTCGACAGACGCAGAAGAGGACGCGAGTCATCTGACATAAATTCGCACCAAACTGGACGTGAACATGCGGGAAGCTGACAAACACTGTAATCAGGCATGATAATTTACATTATCTCCTTTTTTTCTCCACGTTTGACTCGTACCTTCCCGCTACAGTGAAGCAAGTTATACCTATAAAGATATACAGAATAATGAGGTCCTCTTTCTGATGGCGAATTTCTTTATCGATCGCCCCATCTTTGCCTGGGTGCTGGCTATCCTGTTGTGTCTGACAGGTACCCTGGCTATTTTTTCTTTGCCGGTGGAGCAATATCCGGATCTGGCACCGCCAAACGTGCGCATCACGGCGAACTATCCCGGCGCCTCTGCGCAAACGCTGGAAAACACCGTCACACAGGTCATTGAACAGAACATGACCGGCCTTGATAATCTGATGTACATGTCTTCGCAAAGCAGCGGAACCGGGCAAGCGTCGGTAACGCTAAGCTTCGTGGCCGGCACCGATCCGGATGAAGCGGTACAGCAGGTCCAGAACCAGTTGCAGTCGGCGATGCGTAAGCTGCCGCAGGCGGTACAAAACCAGGGTGTCACGGTACGTAAGACCGGGGATACCAATATCCTGACAATTGCTTTCGTCTCTACCGACGGTTCGATGGATAAACAGGATATTGCAGACTACGTCGCCAGTAATATTCAGGATCCCCTCAGCCGTGTGAACGGCGTCGGCGATATTGATGCTTACGGCTCGCAATATTCCATGCGCATCTGGCTGGATCCGGCAAAGCTCAATAGTTTCCAGATGACCGCGAAAGATGTCACCGACGCCATTGAGTCGCAGAACGCGCAGATCGCCGTCGGACAGCTTGGCGGAACCCCTTCCATTGATACTCAGGCGCTGAACGCCACCATCAACGCCCAGTCACTACTGCAAACGCCGGAACAATTTCGCGCCATTACCCTGCGCGTCAATCAGGATGGTTCAGAAGTGACCTTAGGCGATGTCGCCACCGTCGAAATGGGGGCAGAGAAGTATGACTATCTCAGCCGCTTCAATGGCAATGCGGCGTCCGGACTTGGGGTTAAGCTGGCGTCAGGGGCCAATGAAATGGCGACCGCGACACAGGTAATTAAACGCCTGGATGAGCTGGCACAATACTTTCCGCACGGTCTGGAGTACAAGGTGGCCTATGAAACCACCTCCTTCGTTAAAGCCTCTATTGAAGATGTGGTGAAAACGCTGCTGGAAGCGATTGCGCTGGTGTTCCTCGTGATGTATCTGTTCCTGCAGAATTTCCGCGCCACGTTAATCCCCACCATTGCCGTGCCGGTAGTGCTGATGGGCACCTTCTCGGTGCTTTATGCCTTCGGTTACAGCATTAACACGCTGACCATGTTTGCGATGGTACTGGCGATAGGCCTGCTGGTGGATGACGCCATCGTGGTGGTGGAAAACGTCGAGCGTATTATGAGTGAGGAAGGTCTCACGCCGCGCGAGGCGACGCGAAAATCGATGGGACAAATTCAGGGCGCGCTGGTCGGTATCGCGATGGTGCTGTCAGCTGTTTTTGTGCCGATGGCCTTCTTTGGCGGAACCACCGGGGCAATCTACCGTCAGTTCTCGATTACGATCGTGGCGGCAATGGTGCTTTCTGTTCTGGTGGCGATGATCCTAACCCCTGCCCTGTGCGCCACTTTGCTTAAACCGCTGCATAAAGGTGAACACCACGGACAAACCGGTTTCTTCGGCTGGTTTAACCGTACCTTCAACCGTAACGCCGAGCGTTACGAAAAAGGCGTCGCCAGGATTCTGCATCGCAGCCTGCGCTGGATACTGATTTACGTGCTACTGCTTGGCGCGATGGTGGTGCTGTTTTTGCGTCTGCCGACCTCGTTCCTGCCGCTGGAAGACCGCGGCATGTTTACCACGTCAATACAGTTGCCGAGCGGTTCAACGCAGCAGCAAACCTTAAAAGTGGTGCAGGAAGTCGAAAAATATTACTTCACCCACGAAAAAGAGACCGTTCAATCCGTCTTTGCGACTGTCGGTTCCGGCCCGGGTGGCAACGGTCAGAACGTCGCACGTATGTTCGTGCGTCTGAAAGACTGGAGTGAACGCGACTCCACCACCGGCACCTCGTTTGCCATCATCGAACGTGCGACAAAGGCCTTTAACAAAATTAAAGAGGCGCGCGTGTTCGCCAGCAGTCCGCCAGCCATCAGCGGTCTCGGCAGCTCGGCAGGCTTTGATATGGAACTGCAGGATCACGCCGGCGCCGGTCATGACGCCTTAATGGCCGCACGTGACCAACTGATTCGTCTGGCGTCGCAGGATAGCTCGTTAACCCGTGTGCGCCACAACGGTCTGGACGACAGCCCTCAGCTACAAATCGATGTCGACCAACGCAAAGCGCAGGCGCTGGGCGTATCCATTGACGATATTAACGATACGTTACAAACCGCCTGGGGATCGAGTTACGTCAACGACTTTATGGATCGTGGCCGCGTGAAGAAAGTCTACGTCCAGGCGGCAGCGAAATACCGTATGCTGCCAGACGATATCAACCTGTGGTATGTGCGTAATAACAGCGGCGGCATGGTGCCTTTCTCGGCTTTCGCTACTTCTCGCTGGGAGACGGGTTCTCCACGCCTGGAGCGCTACAACGGCTATTCAGCGGTCGAAATTGTTGGTGAAGCCGCGCCTGGCGTAAGTACCGGGACGGCGATGGATGTGATGGAGTCGCTGGTGCGTCAGCTGCCGACCGGATTTGGTCTGGAATGGACCGCGATGTCCTACCAGGAGCGACTCTCCGGGGCGCAGGCACCTGCACTGTATGCCATTTCACTGCTGGTCGTATTCCTGTGCCTGGCCGCGCTGTATGAAAGCTGGTCGGTCCCGTTCTCGGTAATGCTGGTGGTGCCGTTGGGGGGTTATCGGCGCGCTGCTCGCTACCTGGATGCGCGGTCTGGAAAACGACGTCTATTTCCAGGTGGGATTGTTGACGGTTATTGGGCTCTCGGCAAAAAACGCCATTTTGATCGTTGAATTTGCCAATGAGATGAACGAGAAAGGACACGATCTGCTGGATGCGACGCTACACGCCTGCCGGCAGCGCTTACGTCCAATTCTGATGACATCTCTGGCGTTTATCTTTGGCGTACTGCCGATGACTATCAGCAGCGGCGCAGGCTCCGGCGGTCAACATGCCGTCGGGACGGGCGTCATGGGGGGGGATGATCTCGGCAACGGTGCTGGCTATCTACTTCGTGCCGCTGTTCTTCGTGCTGGTCCGTCGACGCTTCCCGCTGAAGCCACGCCCGGAATAAGAAATAAAAAAGGCGACCTGTCAACGGGTCGCCCTTTCTGTGTGATGAGTCCCACACGGTATGCTTTGTTATTTGGCTATCCTTCCAGAAATTTATTTGCGAAGCATAACTTCGATAAAATCTTTCCAGTTCCCCAGTTCGCGTTCAATCATAACAACCTCTGCTTCTTATTATGCGTATTCTACAAAAACACTCTCGTCTGGTGAAGACAAATTAACCGATTGCTGTGATTACATCCTCCGGGGTGTGGTTGATGTGATTACTATGGCGCGGTCTCCATAAATTTTATGTGACTTACTGCAATAATTCGAAATAATCATACCTTATCTGGTACTCCTGCAATTTCGATTAAAAACAAGTAACTGCGTCGGAGAAAATTCCGAATTTTGCTTAAGGAGTCAATATCAGCGGATTCAGGAATTATTATTCACATTAGTTCAACAATGTTATATTTACCGATCACGATTAAATGACAAAATGTATTATCGGATGTAACGATATTGATGATTATATAATCAATTCACGTTAATAAGGATGCAAATGATTACTCTCTACGGTATTAAAAATTGTGACACGATTAAAAAAGGCCCGCCGGTGGCTGGAAGCGCGTGGTATCGACTACCGATTTCACGATTACCGTGCCGATGGCCTGGACAACACACTTCTTACTTCATTTATCAATGAGTTAGGATGGGAACCGCTTCTCAACACCCGTGGAACGACGTGGCGTAAACTGGATGAAGCCACGCGCAGCCACATCACCGATGCTGCGTCTGCTGCCGCATTAATGACTGAAATGCCAGCGATCATCAAACGCCCATTGCTCTGCGCGCCCGGGAAGCCTATGCTGCTGGGTTTTAGTGAATCCAGTTATCAGCAGTTTTTTGACGAGGTGTAGTCTATGTCGTGCCCGGTTATTGAGCTGACACAACAGCTTATTCGCCGCCCTTCCCTGAGCCCGGATGATGCGGGTTGTCAGGCGTTGATGATTGAACGCCTGCGCGCGATCGGTTTTACCGTTGAGCGCATGGATTTTGCGGATACACAGAATTTTTGGGCATGGCGCGGGCAGGGTGAGACGCTGGCGTTTGCCGGTCACACCGATGTTGTCCCGGCAGGCGATGCCGATCGCTGGATCAACCCCCCTTTTGAACCAACCATTCGCGACGGGATGTTATTTGGTCGCGGCGCGGCAGATATGAAAGGTTCGCTGGCGGCTATGGTGGTGGCAGCAGAGCGCTTTGTCGCTCAGCATCCGAACCACAAAGGGCGTCTGGCGTTTTTGATTACCTCTGATGAAGAGGCCAGCGCGAAAAACGGTACCGTCAAGGTGGTCGAGGCGCTGATGGCGCGAAATGAACGACTGGATTACTGCCTGGTCGGCGAGCCCTCAAGCACCGAAGTCGTGGGTGACGTGGTGAAGAATGGCCGTCGCGGATCGTTGACCTGCAATCTGACTATTCATGGCGTGCAGGGCCACGTCGCTTATCCCCATCTGGCGGATAACCCGGTGCACCGCGCCGCGCCAATGCTCAATGAGCTGGTAAATATTGAGTGGGATCAGGGTAATGAATTTTTCCCGGCCACCAGTATGCAGATTGCCAACATCCAGGCGGGTACCGGCAGCAATAACGTCATTCCCGGTGAGCTGTTCGTCCAGTTCAACTTCCGTTTCAGTACCGAACTGACCGATGAGATGATCAAAGCGCGGGTGCACGCGCTGCTCGAGAAACATCAGTTGCGCTATACCGTTGACTGGTGGCTTTCCGGCCAACCGTTTTTAACCGATCGCGGGAAGCTGGTCGATGCTGTCGTGAACGCCATCGAGCACTATAATGAAATTAAACCGCAGTTGCTGACCACGGGCGGTACGTCTGATGGGCGGTTTATTGCTCGTATGGGGGGCGCAGGTCGTGGAGTTGGGTCCGGTGAATGCCACAATTCATAAAATCAATGAATGCGTGAACGCTGCCGACCTGCAACTGCTTGCTCGTATGTATCAACGAATTATGGAACAACTCGTCGCCTGACGAGATTCCTGCAAGAGGTAACGCGCATGGACTGGCTGGCTAAATATTGGTGGATTCTGGTGCTGGTGTTTTTGGTAGGTGTGCTGCTGAATGTCATCAAGGATCTCAAACGCGTCGACCACAAAAAATTCCTCGCGAATAAACCGGAACTTCCCCCCGCATCGCGACTTTAACGATAAATGGGATGACGACGACGATTGGCCGAAGAAAGACCAACCGAAGAAATAATCAAAGGCCGGAGGTTTTTTTCCCTCCGGCCTTATCGTTTAGATCATCTCAATCACGTCATCATCGTTCGGCGTACCGCCGCTGAGCGCTTCATCAAAGTAGTGCTTCGGTACGGTATAGCGCAAATGATCGAGGGCAAACTGCATGCTACGATCGTCAATCGCATGACCGAGATCTTCAACGATATCCAGCGTGACATCGCCCCCCCGCAGTTAACAGCGCGTCCTGCGCGGCGACCGCATGCGAAAGTTCAATCACCCGATCTTCACCACCGTGAATCAGATGTATCGTGGTAGCAGTTGATGCCGTTTCCGGCAGGCTGGCGAAGCGTCCGTTAAACGCAATCACTCGCGAGGCAAGGCCTGGCTCGGCTTTGATACTCTCCAGCGCCATAATCGCCCCCCTGAGAGAAACCAATCAGCGCCGTGGCATTCGCCCCTACGCCACTCTGTTTTTGCCAGTAACGTACGGTTTCGATAAACACCGGCATGATGGCATCAATCCGCGCCTGGCGGTTCTCTTCCGTCACCCCTTGCACGGAAAACCACTGACGCCCGGATGCCGGGCCGCTCGGCTCAACGCCGCCGATACTGACCACCAGCGCGTCGGGAAAGATAGGAGCGAACCACGAACCGATCTCGCCCATTGCGACAGGGTTATCGCCCACGCCATGAAACAGCAGCAATAGCTGTTGAGCAGGTTGGGTCGGGCTTTGAACAACAAAATGGTCATGTTTCATGGCGATCTCCTTAACTGATGTCGTTCATTCTACGCGGCTCAATCGCAATGACCATGCCAGAAAATTGAAGGAGTTAGTGAAAAAATTGCCATTGCAGAATGCGATTGCGCGCATGCTCAGCACGCGAGGGTTCCACAGCAGCAAGCGCCTGCGCCGCTTCTTCGCGCTGACGTTTCAGCAGCGCTTTACGCCCGGAAAGGCGCAATGTCACACAGAGTTCAGCATCGCTGCGTCGCTCTTGCAGACAACCCCGCAGCGCCGGGAGTGGCAGCGTACTGGTCAGTAACAGACGACTCATGCAGCCCAGTGATGTCAGCAACGGACGGTGTGCAAAGGCAAATCCCGCCAGCGCCTGCCAGTCGTCCTCATTAAGCGTAGTCGCTTTTAGTGGTTCAACCGGGATCGCTTCCCCATTCCATCGCGCAAGTATGTCGGCATCACGGCGTAAACGCTGATGTTCATACTCAGCCAGACGTCTTCCCGCCGCGTTAAGCGGTAAGAGTGCCATTGCGGTATAGCAACCACTGCTGGCCTCTTTGTGATTGCCCATACGCACCAGGATGAAGCCGCAGCGCTGCCAGAAGCGCCACAACTCCGGCGTATAGCCAAAGCTCACAGAAAGGTAGTCGCAATTTTCCGCATGGGCCTGCGCGATTAGCTGTTGCCCAATGCCTTCGCGCTGACGCCCCGGATGGACGGCAATACGACTGATCCGACGACCGATCAGGGTAGCCGCCAGCGGGTAGCCACCGTGTGCCGCCAGCGACTGCGCGACGAGGTTCCCCCCGGGGCCGTCGAAAGCCCGCCCAGACAGCCTGGCTGAGGCCCGCGCTAAGGCCCCCCTCGTCCACCAGCCACAGCGCGCCAGCCACTTCAGTGCCACAGGTGGCCTGCAAAAAATGCTGGCCCGGCGCATCCATCATGCGGCGTAGATCCAGCGGAGAGGTGCGATAATGCGCCCCGGAAAGCAGGCGATAGACCGCCAGAGGCATTTGTGGCTGCGTTCGCCACGCGCTCTGTTCAAAAGGGGACAGGGTGATATCGCCCCGCGGGACGCAGGCAAAGCTGTCATCATCAAACACCAGCGCCTCATTGATCATCTTTTCCAGTGGGCAGCCCTGCGCCCAGCGAACAGGTTGCACAAGCTCATAGCGTTGCAGAAGCGGGAAACGGGCGCAGAATTTCAGCAGAAAACCGCGTCCGGTTCCTTCGTAACCCTGTACGGTCGTTGTCAGTAGGGTACGCGGGAAGCGGGAAACCAGACGTTGCAGCAACGGCGCGGGGATCGCCGCGGCTTCATCGACGACCAGCCAGTCAGCGTCAACTTTCGCATTCAGCAGCGCATCCGGTGCCATAAAGTGGAAGCGGTCGCCGGCAAACTGTGCCAGCACATCGGTTGCCGCTTTTGCTGGCGCGGTGACGATGACATCGCCCTTGATACGCGAGATTAATAACCCCGCCAGAGCCGATTTCCCGCGCCCACGAGCCGCAATCACCGTGGCAATTCCTGCGGGCATCTGCAGAAGGGTCTGTAAGAGGGTCGCCTGCTCCGGAAGCGGTTCACCGGTTGCGCAGTGCCACCCTGGACGTTTCGGAAAATGCGGAACGCAAAAAAGGCTGATGCTGCTGCCAGCACAGCGTCTGCTCATCGGACTCGATGATTCGCCGTAGGCGGTGGATAAAATGCGGCGTCGGGATAGGCTGAGAACAATCGCTCCAGCGTAGCGAATCGGCATCCGGGCAGGCAGGCCAGCGTGCAAGCGGTGGCGTGAGCAGCACCAGCCAACTGCCCGCCCGCAGCGTTCCGCTTAAGGCGGCAAAGGCCGCTGCATCAAATCCTGTCAGGGCATCGAATATGGCATGATGGAATTCACGGCCCAACAGCGTTTGCAGTGCCTGAGGCGTACAGCACGGTTCGGTGGAAGCTACAGGGGAAACCCGTAGCCAGTCGCCTGGCAACATGTCACGCAGATGTTGCGCCTGCTCATGACACCAGTCAGGCTCGCCGCTCAGCACCAGCAGGCGGCGAATCCCTTCCCGGGACATTTGCGCAGTGAGCGCACTCAGCATGGTTTGAACGGACATCCCTGCCTCAGAAGTTAAAAACCTTTGCCAAAAGTATTACATTGCGCCGGGTTGCCGCTATCAAAGCCACGTTTGAACCAGGTGTAGCGCTGCTCAGAGGTTCCATGCGTGAAACTGTCCGGCACTACGCGCCCCTGGCTTTGCTGCTGGAGACGATCGTCGCCTATTGCTTCAGCGGCATTCAGCGCCTCCTCCAGATCGCCGGACTCCAGAACCCCCCTGCTGCTGCATGCTGTGACCCCAGACGCCAGCAAAGCAATCCGCCTGCAGTTCCATACGCACCGAGAGTTGGTTAACTTCCGCCTGTGAAGCGTTCTGTTGCATCTGACGCACCTTCGGTTCGATCCCCAGCAGTTTCTGGACGTGGTGCCCCACTTCGTGGGCAATGACGTAGCCCTGAGCGAAATCACCGTCCGCACCCAGTTTGTCTTTCATGTCATCGTAAAAGGAGAGATCGATGTAAACCGTGCCATCCGCCGGGCAGTAAAACGGCCCCATGACGGATTGTCCAGTACCGCAACCGGTGCGCGTCGCCCCGCGATACATCACCAGCTTCGGCTGTTGATAGGTGCGGCCCATTTTTTCAAATTGTTGCCCCCCAGGTGTCTTCTGTTGTCGCCAGAATGACCGAGGTGAATTTTGCCGCTTCATCTTCATTTGGGCTGATGGATCGCTGAGACGACTGCTGTGAGATCGGCTGTCCCGTCATCAATCCCGTTAAATCGACACCGTAATAGCCCGCCACCAGAACCACAATCAGCAGAACCAGCCCACCCTTTCCAGTCGGCAGACGAAACCCCGGCCCGCCCAGAGAAGGACCGCCGCCCGAGTTACTGCGCCTGTCTTCCACATTGTCACTTTCACGACGCCCTTGCCAGCGCATACTCACCTCAACATAATATTCATTATGATGATGATCGTAGGCGGTTCAGCGCAAGATTACCACAGGAAAGCGAGATTGAAGTGCGAAGAGCAGGCCGGAGAGCAGACCCCGGCCCGAGAGGCGAGTTAGTCGAGATCTACACCCAGACGACGAGCCACGGTTTCATAGGCTTCAATCAGGCCGCCCAGGCTCTGACGGAAACGGTCTTTGTCCATTTTCTCGAGGGTCTCTTTGTCCCACAGACGGCTACCGTCCGGAGAGAATTCATCGCCGAGCACCACTTCGCCTTTGTACAGACCGAATTCCAGTTTAAAGTCGACGAGAATAAGCCCTGCGTCATCGAACAGTTTTTTCAGCACGTCATTCGCTTTATAGGTCAGCTCTTTCATTCGTGCCAGATTCTCTTTGCTCACCCAGCCAAAGGTTTCGCAGTAGGAATCATTGACCATCGGGTCATGCATTGCATCGTTTTTCAGGAACAGGTCGAATAACGGTGGATTCAGTTCAATACCTTCTTCAATACCCAGACGTTTAACCAGAGAGCCTGCCGCACGGTTACGCACCACGCACTCGACCGGCACCATCTCCAGCTTTTTCACCAGGCATTCGGTATCGGAGAGCAGTCGCTCCATCTGCGTCGGGATACCCGCTTCGGCCAGTTTGGTCATGATGAAATAGTTGAACTTGTTATTCACCATGCCCTTACGATCAAACTGCTCAATGCGTGCGCCATCCCCTGCTGACGTATCATTGCGGAATTCGAGCACCAACAGGTCCGGGTTTTCCGTGCTGTATACGGTCTTCGCTTTACCACGATACAACTCAGCTTGCTTTTGCATCTTCATTACTCCTGGGTGTGATCATTTGTATTCAAAACGGGGAATATTATGCCACGCACACGTTTGCGTAGCACGGAAATAAAAAGGGCCGGATTTCTCCAGCCCTGTTTTTTTACTTGCTAAACGCTGCCTGGAAGATGGCAACCAGCGCGTCGTTCTGGCTCTGCGTCAGGGTATGCCCCTTCGGATCGATAAACTGCAAGCTGCTGCGGTTATCTAAATCACCGACCTGCAGTTTGTAGTCACCGGAAGAAAGCCCCGGATCGCGAGCGCCCAGTTCCTGCCAACCGCTATCAGACAACGGTTTGTAGGTGACGGCCATGCTCCCCTGAGAACGGGTGCTGTCGGTCACTTTCATGCCGACTTTCTCCAGTGCTGCCGGGAGGCGCTGCCAGACGACGTTGAACGGACCACGCACCACCAGCATCGGTAAACCGGTGTCATCCGCGGCGCTCTGCACGTCCATTGTGGCGGCAGAACGGTTTTGCGCGGCATTCGCGGCGTCAGTGGCGGTCTTATCGAGGCCTGCTGAAATCACGTTCATCATCTCAGTGCTATAACGCTGCAGTGAAGCGGCATCCGCCACAGGCTTACCGGCCTGCTCAAGGTTAACCAGTTTCACCATCACCGCCTGCTGATAGCCCTGCGGTTTAACTGAGATTTGATAACGGCCACGGTACTGCTCGTCTTCGTCCAGACGGTTCCAGTCAACCCAACCGGTTGTCAGCGTCTGGCTGGCATCATCACGTTTTTCAATCGTGTAGTTTTTAGACTGAATCACGCTGACCACCTGCGGCCACAGCGTCGTTCCACGCCCATTTTCCACCAGCAGCGTTGCGGTATCGCCTGCAAACTGGGTCCGGGCACCGGAAACCAGCGCCAGCGGCTGTGCCGGCGGACGGATATCCAGCGCTTTCCCTACGGCACCGCTGCCGTTGGTCACCGGAATGTTGTAGTCGCTCGTGGTCACCGGCAGAATCATACCGGCAGGCGCATGAAGTTCAGCAAGCGGTGCGGCTTCCAGATAGGATTCATCACCACTCACCTGGCGCTTGTAGCGCGAGTCAGAACTACAGGCCGCGAGCAGCAAAACAAGCGAAACACCCGCAACCCTGGCCAGGCGCGACTTTTGTACTGAGTAAGCCATCAAATCTCCCTAAACTTTACAGCAAACCGGCATGCTTGAGCGCCGCTTTGACAATTTCACGACCACTGTCCGTGATCGGTGTCATTGGCAAGCGCAGCGTATCGGTCGCCACAAGGCCCAACGCCTTACATGCCCATTTCACCGGGATAGGGTTGGGTTCGACAAACAGTTTGTTATGTAACGGCATCAGACGCTGGTTAATGGTACGCGCCTCGGCAAAACGCCCTTCCGCCGCCAGTTTGCACATTTCTGCCATATCACGCGCCGCAACGTTAGACGTCACGGAGATCACGCCATGACCGCCTAACTGCATAAAGTCCATCGCGGTCGCGTCATCGCCGCTGAGCAGCAGAAAATCATCGGAAACCAGCTCTTTGATCTGGTGAACCCGACTTAAGTTCCCTGTCGCCTCTTTAATTGCGACAATATTTTTTAATTCCGCCAGACGGCCAACGGTTTCCGGCAGCATATCGCAACCGGTACGGGATGGCACATTATACAGAATTTGTGGCAGGTCAGTATGCTCAGCGATGGCTTTGAAATGCTGGAACAGACCTTCCTGAGTCGGACGGTTGTAGTAAGGCGTCACCGTCAGACAGCCGACAATCCCGCTGTCATTGAAACGCTGCGTCAGACTAATGGCTTCTGCGGTCGCGTTCGCGCCCGTACCGGCAATCACCGGGATACGTCCATCAGCCAGCTCCAGCGTCATCATCACCACGTCGCCATGTTCATCATGACTCAGCGTAGCGGACTCACCGGTAGTGCCTACAGAAACGATCGCCGAGGTGCCGCTGGCGACATGATAATCAATCAGTTTTTTCAGGCTTGACCGGCAGACATTACCTTTTTCATCCATCGGTGTAACAAGCGCGACAATACTTCCCGTGAACATGGGCCATCCTCTGTGCAAACAAGTGCCTCAATGTTACGTTTGGTACGACAATAAAAGCAAGCGACGAGAGCCCTTCTGATTGTTGTATGCAGGTTTTTTTTATGCTTTCCTTATGATTACCCTACCTCTCAAAGGAAGAACAGGTTTGACACCTTCATCGCAACATTACCTGGTTATTACTGCGCTGGGTGCCGATCGCCCGGGAATTGTGAACACGATCACCCGTCATGTCAGCAGTTGCGGCTGTAATATCGAAGACAGTCGCCTGGCCATGTTGGGCGATGAGTTTACGTTTATCATGCTGCTGTCGGGTACCTGGAATGCCATTACCCTGATCGAATCGACCCTGCCGTTGAAAGGTGCAGAGCTGGATTTATTGATTGTGATGAAACGTACGACGGCGCATCCTCGCCCGCCAATGCCGGCAACGGTATGGGTTCAGGTCGATGTGCCGGATTCGCCACATTTGATTGAACGATTTACGGCCTTGTTTGATAACCATCGAATGAACATTGCGGAACTGATTTCGCGCACGCAACCTGCTGAAAACGATAAGGCGGCGCAGCTATATATCCAGATAACCGCCCACAGTCCGGCCTCGGATGATGCCGCAAATATTGAACAGGCCTTTAAAGCACTATGTACAGAACTCAATGCACAAGGCAGTATTAACGTTGTTAATTATTCACAACATGATGAACAGGATGGAGTTAAGTAATGAATCCACTGAAAGCCGGTGACATCGCACCGAAATTTAGCTTGCCGGACCAAGACGGAGAACAAGTAAATTTGACCGACTTCCAGGGACAGCGTGTTCTGGTCTATTTCTATCCGAAAGCCATGACGCCAGGCTGTACCGTTCAGGCCTGTGGCCTACGCGATAACATGGATGAGTTAAAAAAAGCGGGTGTGGATGTGCTGGGTATCAGCACTGACAAACCTGAAAAACTTTCCCGTTTTGCTGAAAAAGAGCTGCTGAACTTTACCCTGCTGTCTGATGAGGATCATCAGGTCTGCGAGCAATTTGGCGTCTGGGGCGAGAAATCGTTTATGGGGAAAACCTATGACGGGATCCATCGCATCAGCTTCCTGATTGACGCTGACGGCAAGGTTGAACACGTTTTCGATGATTTCAAAACCAGCAATCACCACGATGTGGTGCTGAACTGGCTGAAAGAAAACGCCTGATTTTCGCGCGGCCGGATGACGGCTGACATCCTGTCCGGCCTACCGTTTGTAGGCCGGATAATCGGCTGTCTGTTTAAGCGTCCTTTTTTATCTCGCGCCACCTTCCCTGTTGCATAAACGCATCAGGACTCGTCAACGACCTGCGCATCCGGCCAGGCATGGACAACGGCCTTGATTAACGTCGCCAGCGGAATGGCGAAGAAAACGCCCCAGAATCCCCACAGACCGCCAAAGATCACCACCGACAGAATGATGACCAGCGGATGCAAATTCACTGCTTCAGAAAACAACACCGGTACCAGCAGGTTGCCGTCCAGCGCCTGGATAATCAGATAGACGGCGAAACAACTCCAGAACTCGGTCCCCAGACCAAACTGGAACAGCGCAACGCCTACCACAGGAATGGTCACCACAAAAGCGCCGATATAGGGAATGAGTACGGAGAATCCCACCAGTACGGCCAGCAGCAGCGAGTAATTCAGGCCAAACAGCAGGAAGCCAAGCCAGGTCGCCACGCCCACCACCATCATCTCCAGCACTTTACCGCGGATATAGTTGGTAATTTGCTGGTTCATCTCCTTCCAGACCTGCCCTGCCAGACCGCGATTGCGCGGCAGCACACGACGCACAGCGTTCAGCATCTGCTCTTTATCTTTGACGAGGAAAAACACCATCAGCGGCACCAGTACCAGATAGACCGCCAGCGTCAGCAGGCCCACCAGTGAGGCCAGCGAGTATTTCACCACCGAATCGCCCATGGTCAGCATGCGGGTACGCATGTTTTCCGCCATAGCATCAATGATGCCCGCATCCATTAAGGCCGGATAACGCCGCGGCAGCGTGGCGGCAAAATCCGACAGTTTGTTCAGCATCCCCGGCATGTCGCGAATCAGTAAGATCCCCTGCTGCCATGCCACCGGCATCACCACAAAGGCCATTAACAACAAAATGCCGACAAAGACGATCAACACAAGAGAGGTCGCCCAGCGGCGCGAACAGCCGATGGCTTCAAGACGAGCGGTTGGCCATTCCAACAGATAAGCCAGCACAATGGCGACCAGCAGCGGTGCCAGTAATCCACTAAAAAAAGAAAAGAATGCCAAACCCGGCGACCAGAATAACCAGCAAGGCAATCGCCTCGGGGTCGCTAAAGCGACGGCGATACCATTGCATCAACATTTCGAGCATAAAACCTTCCCTGAACCTCAATAGCGGGATTGCGATCCCGAATTGTATCGAAATGTCACAAAAAAAGACTTCGCTTTTTTATTGCTGATTCAGGAAACTGAAAAGTCATTTGTGCAGGGTATTCATCGACCATTTTCGCCGTTACACTGCCAGTATCGGCTGAACGGAACGATACAGCCCGGCATCGGTCAAATGACTATCTCAAAGAAAACAGGACAGAGGTTATGTTCAGGCAGTTTAAGAAGAACCTGGTTGCTACCCTCATTGCCGCGCTGACCCTGAGTCAGGTGGCTCCCGCGTTCGCAGACTCCGCGGACAGCTTGCCGGATATGGGAACCTCGGCGGCAAGTACGCTCTCCATCGGGCAAGAGATGCAGATGGGCGATTATTATGTACGTCAGTTGCGCGGCAGCGCGCCGCTGATTAACGATCCGCTGCTGGTTCAGTACATAAATGGGTTGGGTATGCGTCTGGTTTCTCACGCCGATTCGGTCAAGACGCCCTTTCATTTCTTTTTGATTAATAACGATGAAATTAACGCCTTTGCCTTTTTTTGGCGGTAACGTCGTGCTGCACTCTGCCCTGTTTCGCTATTCTGACAACGAAAGCCAGCTTGCCTCAGTCATGGCGCATGAAATCTCACACGTCACCCAACGTCACCTGGCGCGCGCAATGGAAGATCAGAAACGCAGCGCACCGCTGACCTGGGTCGGCGCATTAGGGTCTATTTTGTTAGCGATGGCCAGCCCACAAGCCGGGATGGCCGCACTTACCGGGACGCTGGCGGGTACCCGTCAGGGGATGATCAGCTTTACCCAGCAGAACGAACAGGAAGCTGACCGTATCGGTATTCAGGTCTTACAACGTTCAGGATTCGATCCGCAGGCGATGCCGACCTTCCTGGAAAAACTGCTCGACCAGGCGCGTTACTCCTCGCGTCCACCGGAAATTTTGCTGACCCACCCCCTGCCGGAAAGCCGTCTTTCAGACACCCGCAACCGCGCAAACCAGATGCGTCCGGTGGTGGTGCAATCCTCTGAAGATTTCTATCTGACGAAAGCGCGAACGCTGGGGATGTATAACTCCGGGCGCAATCAGTTGACCAGCGACATGCTGGACGAGTGGGCAAAAGGTAATGTCCGACAGCAGCGCGCAGCGCAGTATGGTCGTGCGTTACAGGCAATGGAAGCCAGTAAATACGACGAGGCTCGCAAAGCGCTGCAACCGCTGCTGTCCGCAGAGCCCAATAACGCCTGGTATCTGGATCTGGCCACCGATATCGACCTCGGACAAAAGAAAACCACTGACGCGATTGCCCGACTGAAAAAGGCACGTGATTTGCGGGTCAACCCGGTCCTGCAACTCAACCTTGCAAACGCCCTGCTCCAGGGAGGACAGCCACAAGAAGCGGCGACCATCCTTAACCGTTATACCTTTAATAACAAAGACGACGCCAACGGCTGGGATCTGCTGGCGCAGGCGGAAGCCGCGCTGAATAATCGGGATCAGGAGCTGGCCGCACGTGCGGAAGGGTATGCGCTAGCAGGCCGCCTCGATCAGGCCATCTCGTTACTGAGCAGCGCCAGTTCGCAGGTCAAACTGGGTAGCCAACAGCAGGCGCGTTACGATGCGCGTATTGACCAGTTGCGCCAGTTGCAGGAACGCTTTAAGCCGTACACGAAAATGTAAAAAAGGATTCACCATGACAAAGGCCGTAAAAATCTACCATAACCCGCGCTGCTCCAAGAGCCGCGAAACGCTGAACCTGCTGCAATCCCACGGTGTGGAGCCAGAAGTGGTGCTTTACCTGGAAACGCCCGCAGATGCCGCCACGCTGCGTCAGCTGTTGAAGATGCTGGGCATGGAAAGCGCCCGGGAACTGATGCGCCGAAAAGAAGATCTCTACGCGTCGCTCAACCTGGCTGACAGCAGTCTGAGTGAAGATCAACTGATTCAGGCGATGGTGGAAAACCCGAAACTGATGGAACGTCCGATTGTGGTGGCGAACGGTCAGGCGCGCATTGGCCGTCCACCGGAACAAGTGCTGGACATCATCGGCTAATCACCCCGCCGCAGGGTTTCAAGAAATGCCTGCGGCGTCATCTCTCCCAGCTTCTTCTGCGCTTTTCCCGTGTTGTAACTTTCGCCGATCTCGCTGAGCAGACGGCTGGCGGAATCGCCCTTCATCCGGGGAATTATCAATACCAGCGGAACCGCCACCTGAAGCGCACTATGCAGGTGACGGTTTTGTTTGTGCGAAATACCGCGTGCCTTCAACGTTTGATCCACACCGACAAGGAGAGCGTCAGAAAAGTAAGTCTCAACAGATTGAATATCAGCAGGACAGGCCGCAAGTAACGCTTCCAGCCACTGGCTGACCAGTTGTGCTGAGATCCCGGCGTACAAACGGGCAAAACACCAGCCGCTCAACGGCTCTCGCGCCCAGAGCAAGTGATGCTCGCCGCCATCATCCATATGCAATGAAAGCGGCAGATGGTGCGCTTCCAGCAAATAAGGGACATGCCCGGCCTTCAACGCCTTTTTCCCCTGTAACGGCGCCCCGTGACGCTGTGCTATTACCGGTTTGAGATAGCGATTCAGCGTGGCGCGTGATACGCGAATACCCAACCCTTCATTCACCAACGACAGAAGTTCATCTAAGGGCGCACCGGTCACATCACGCAGTCCGTTGACTAACGCAATCTGTTCTTGTCTCATCGCTTTGTGTATCACTTTTGGCGTCGTTTGCCGGTCTGAGATCTGATCACGATGACGCCAGCGCCTGACGGTGGTGACGGAAATCCCTAACTCCGCGGCCAGCTCCCGGTCGCTTTTGTCAGACTGCTGTAAATAGCGGCGAATACGCGGTGTGGTGGTGGCATTGGCATGCAATTTAATTTCCATCGCCAGATTCCTTTTCCAAAAGGATAACTAATCATATGAGATTTATATTCATTCTGCGAACACATTGTGACCCGATTCACCTTTCGGCGACTGTGCTTCACTGATAATCCACTGGCATAACACAACTCCCCTCATCCGATCTTGTACGGAGTTCACAATGAACAATGTTCTGGGATTTCTTGAAGCAAAACTGATGCCCCTGGCCGCCAGGACGGCACAGCAGCGTCATCTTGGCGCTATCCGTGGCGCCTATGTTTCTTTCATGCCGTTTATTATCGTCGGCTCCATTCTGCTGGTGATCTCATCCTTTCCCAATCAGACCTACCAGCAGTTTATGTCTGGTGCCTTCGGCGAAAGCTGGAGCAGCATTATTGAGATTCCGTTTAACGCCGTATTCTCAACGATGTCGCTATTTATCAGCTTCCTTGTCGCTTATCGTCTGGCGGAGCATTACGGTGAAGACCGAATCTCCTGCGGCATTCTGGCGCTGGTGAGTTTTTTAATCCTCACGCCATTTATTAAAGTCGCGGAAGACGGCGGCATCACGGTGATGCCCGTCGAGTGGATCGGCAGTAAAGGGCTGTTCGTGGCGATGATGGGATCGCTGCTGTGGACGGAGCTGTTCTGCTGGCTGAAACGCAAAAATCTGGTGATCAAAATGCCGGATGGCGTCCCTCCCGCCGTTCAGGAATCGTTTGCCGCGCTGATCCCCGCCCTGCTGGTCATGATCCTCGTGCTGATGATTCGTATCCTGTTTGAAAATACCCATTATCAGACTATCCACCGCTTTATCTATGAAGTGGTCGCCACGCCGGTTCGCCACTATGGCACCTCTTATTTTGGCGCGCTGATGACGGTCTTCAGCATCACGATTTTATGGTCCGTGGGCATTAACTCCGGGTCGATGATCAATGGCATTATCCGGCCGCTGTGGATGGAAAATCAGACTGATAACATCGCCGCTATTCAGGCAGGTGTCACCCCGCCGCATATCATTACGGAACAATTCTTTGACATGATCTGGATGGGCGGCGCAGGCGCAACCCTGTCGCTGGTCATTGCGATGCTGATTTTCGCACGCAGTAAAAACATGCGAGAAGTGGCGAGGCTTGGCGCCGGGGCATCCATTTTCAATATCAACGAACCGATCCTCTTCGGCCTCCCTGTCATCATGAACCCCATCATGTTGATCCCGTTCAATCTGGTCCCGCTGGTGCTGGTGACCGTACAGTACGTCGCAATGAAAATAGGCGCGGTTGCCGTGACAACCGGGGTATTCATTCCGTGGACGCTGCCGCCAGTCATCAGTGGTTTTATCGTCACCGCACACCTTAGCGGCAGCGTTATGCAAATCATTAACTTACTGATTGGTGCAATGCTCTATCTGCCCTTTATGCGCATCGTCGATAAACAGTATCGCGCTGCAGAGCTCGCCTCACTGGCGCAAAACGAGAACACACCCATAAAACAGGAGTAAGACATGTGGGGAATTATTGCCACCTGGCGAATGGCGCTTGAAGGTGTGACCGAGTCCGCGTCCACGCTGGCGGCAGGGCAATCAGCGGCTGGAGCCGTCGTGGATGCCGTTGCCGCTGTTGAAGACTTTCCTTTGTACAAGTCCGTCGGCTACGGGGGCCTGCCAACGGAGAATGGCGAAGTGGAACTGGATGCCGCATTCATGGATGGCGACACGCTGGCGTTCGGCGCGGTGGGTAATCTCGTGGATATCGCCAATCCGGTACGTGTGGCGCAGGCCCTGAGCCGCCAGCGTTATAACAGTCTGCTGGTCGGCCAGGGCGCTCGCGAGTGGGCGCTAAGCCAGGGATTTGCTGAAAAAAACATGCTTACCGATCGCGCCCTGCAACACTATCGCAAGCGCTGCCGGGAGACGCTGGATAAAGGGTTAAGTCCTTACGACGGGCACGACACGGTCGGCATCATCGGCCTCGATACGCACGGTTCGATGAGCGTGGCGACCTCCACCAGCGGTCTGTTTATGAAGAAACGCGGTCGTCTGGGGGGATTCCCCGATTATTGGTTCCGGCTTTTACTGCGACAGTAAAATCGGCGCAGCCACCGCCACCGGGGTGGGTGAAGATTTGATGAAAGGCTGCACCAGCTACGAAATCGTTCGCCGCATGGCGCAGGGTATGACGCCGCAACAAGCTGCCGACGCAGTGGTGTTTGAGCTTGAAGATACGTTGATGTCCCGTTTTGGTCGGGTGGGCGATCTGTCCGTCGTCTGCATGAATAACCGGGGAGAATTCGGCGCGGCGACAAATATCAAAACGTTCACGTTTACCGTTGCTACGGCTCGCCATCCACTCACCGTCTATCTCGCTGAACGCCAACATGAGAAGACCCATTATCAGCCGGTCGATGAGGCATGGATGCAGGCCTACGCTGCACGCATTCGTGCGCCAATAGAGGAAGCATAATGATTACCTGTCAGCTGATTCATTCCCTTTCAGGTGCGCATCCTGATGCACATCTGATTGCCCCTACCACCAGCCCTCAGTTGCCGGACACCGCGCTGATACAGGAAATGCGCGCAACGGACACGGTGGCGGATACCCGCTTTGGCTGCGCCCCGTTTAAACGAATCACCCTCCTTCCGTCCGCGTTGTGGCAGGACAGCCTGACCGACAGTCTGGTGAATACGCTGCGTCCGCTGTTCGCCACGCCGGTCAGTTCTCATGTCGTTATTGATGTCAGTGAAATTCACCCGACGGTGCTGCTTCAGGTGCTGCGTTTTCTGTTCAATCAGGCGCACCGCCTTGATGACCTGCAACTGAAAACCACGGATAGTGTAACGGTGCGTCTTTCGCACATCGACGTGCTGTGTTTACCGGAACAGCGGGAAACACTGGAGGGGGTTATTCGCCAGCAGCGGGCTATCGCCAACGGCATGATTGCCGCCCGCCGTCTTGCCGATATCCCGTCCGATCGCTGTACGCCACAGTTTATCGCCGAACAAGCACATGCGCTGTGTGCGCCCTTCTCCGCGCTGCGCTGCGAAGTGCTCAATGAACAGCAGATTGCTGAACAGGGCCTTGGTTTGTTGCACGCGGTCGGTAAAGGGGCGACATGCCCGCCGCGACTGGTCGCTATTCATTATGATGGCGTGCCCGAAGGACCTGTCCGCTGTTATGTCGGTAAAGGAATCACCTTCGATACGGGCGGACTCTGGCTGAAAGAAGGCGCGGGTATGTACACCATGAAATACGATATGTGCGGCGCGGCTAACGTACTGGGTCTGCTGCTTACCGCGGCCGAGTTAGCATTACCGGTACGCATTATGGGGGTGCTGGCGCTGGCGGAAAACGCCATCGGGCCAAACGCGATGCAACCGGGCAACGTGGCGCATGCCTGCAACGGCCTGACGGTTGAGATCAACAATACTGACGCAGAAGGGAGACTGGTATTGGCTGACGCCATTGCCTGGGCCAGTCAGCGTCATCCGCAGGCGCATTACCTTATTGATCTGGCAACCCTGACCGGCGCGGTGGTGAAGGCATTAGGATATGAACTGAGCGGGCTGATGACTCAGGATAACGCGCTGCGTGCGGCGTTAACCGTTGCCGGTGAACAGAGCGGTGATGAAGTCTGGTCGCTGCCGCTGGACGCACGACTGAAAAAACAGACTGAAAGCGCGATTGCCGATCTCTGCAATACCCCGACGAACAATGCCGCGATCAGCGCTTCGGCGGCCTGGCTGTTGCATCATTTCTGTCCGCCGACGATCCCCTGGGCGCATCTGGATATCAGCGGTACGGCGTTATGGCGCGAAGCAGGAAGAAGCGTGGCGTCGGGCAGACCGATCCCATTGCTGGTGCAGCATCTGCTTAACGATCTGGCAGTTGAGGAGTCACCCGCTAAGTAAATGCGTTTGTTTGGATAATCAGGCCGGATAAGGCGAAATCGCCATCCGGCATCCGCACCGTTCTGTCTGATGACGCTACGCTTATCAGACCTACTGCGATACATAACCTTGTATTTTGGCTAGAGCTTCAGAATCTCTTTCACGAACGGAATGGTTAATTTGCGCTGCGCGGAAATGGAGGCGTGATCGAGTTGATCGAGCGTCATAAACAGCGTGCGCATTTCCCGATCGAGCCGTTTCAGCAGGAAACGTCCTACGTCTTCCGGCAGCTCAAATCCACGCAGGCGCGCACGCAGTTGCAGGGCCTGCAGCTTATCTTCATCCGATAACGGCTGCAGCTTGTAGATTTGTCCCCAGTCAAGCCGCGAAGCCAGATCGGGCAGCCCCAGCTTTAACTGGCGCGGAGGACGATCGCCGGTGATCAGTAACCGCGTTTTTCCGGACTCCAGAATGCGGTTGTAGAGATCAAAAATCGCCATCTCCCACTCTTCATCACCCGCGACACATTCGATATTGTCGATACAGACTAACGACAGGTGTTCCATCCCGTCGAGCACTTCCGGGACGAACCAGGTGCGCTTATCCAGCGGCACATAGCCCACGGCATCGCCACGCTGCGACAATTCAGCACAGGCGGCATGCAGCAAATGGCTGCGGCCCGCGCCTTCACGCGACCAGAGATAAATGTATCCGCTATGCTCCTGGCGCAGCACGTTTTGCAGTGCGGCCAGTAAAGAGGCGTTATCTCCCGGCCAGAAACTTGCAAAGGTTTCGTCGTCAGGCAGATAGAGTGGCAAAGAGAGCTGTGCCGGTGTGTTCAGAGAGACCTCAACCCAGATTTCATTAAAATCGTGATGAGTTTACCACAGAATTCCGTCGCGTTAGAACCGGGCAGCATCACTGCCCGGATCCCATTTTACTGCTTCGGTGTATCCGCATCTTCCGCATCCAGCACCACTTCTTCCGGACGCAGGACAGAAATCAGCTTGAAGATCAGGCTCAGCGCGATCCCAACGATCGTCGCCAGCGCCATTCCTTTCAGCTCCGCCGCGCCAATGTGCACTTTCGCACCGCTGACGCCGATGATCAGAATGACAGAGGTCAGGATCAGGTTCTGCGCTTTGTTGTAATCCACTTTCGATTCAATCAGCACGCGAATACCGGATGCCCCGATCACCCCGTACAGCAGCAATGACACCCCACCCATCACCGGCAGCGGAATGATCTGGATCGCCGCCGCCAGTTTACCAACGCAGGACAGCAGAATCGCGAAAATCGCCGCGCCGCCAATTACCCAGGTACTGTAAACACGGGTAATAGCCATGACGCCGATGTTCTCACCGTAGGTGGTGTTCGGCGTGGAACCAAAGAAGCCGGAAATCACCGTCGACAAGCCGTTGGCAAACATCGAGCGATGCAGGCCCGGGTCGCGAACCAGATCTTTTTTGACGATGTTCGCCGTCACCACCAGGTGACCGACGTGTTCGGCGATCACCACCAGCGCGGCAGGCAGGATGGTCAGAATGGCGAACCACTCAAAACGCGGGGTATAGAAAGTCGGCAGCGCAAACCAGTGTGCTTCGGCAATCGGTGTGGTATCGACCACGCCCATCGCAAACGACAGCGCATAACCCGCCAGTACCCCAATCAGGATCGGGATAATCGCAAGGAAGCCGCGGAACAGCACCGAGCCAAACACGGTCACCGCCAGCGTCACCATCGAGATAATGATGGTCTTCGAATCCGCAGATTGCCCTTCCGCAGGCAGCAATCCGGCCATACCGGCGGCAACCCCTGCCAGTTCCAGACCGATAACGGCAACGATTGCGCCCATTGCCGCCGGAGGGAACATCACGTCCAGCCAGCCTGTACCGGCTTTCTTGACAATGAAAGAAACCAGGCAGAACAGCACGCCGCACATGATAAAGCCGCCCAGCGCTACTTCGTATCCCAGCGGCAGCAGCAGCAGAACCGGGGGAGATAAACGCGAAGCTTGAACCTAAATAGGCAGGGATTTTTCCTTTACAGATAAAGAGATACAGCAAGGTCCCGATCCCGTTGAACAACAAAACGGTAGCCGGGTTGATATGAAACAGCACTGGCACCAGCACGGTTGCGCCAAACATGGCGAACAGATGCTGCAAACTAAGCGGGATTGTCTGTAAAAGCGGCGGTCTTTCACTCACCCCGATAGCACGGCGCGTCATAGTGTTTTCCTCTGAGTGTGTTTGTTATGAGTCGTTGAGTTGTTTTATTCAAAAAAAAGCCGACTCTTAAGTCGGCTATTGATTAGCGATTCACTTACTTAGTACCAAAAATCTTATCGCCGGCATCGCCCAGCCCCGGAATAATGTATCCGTGCTCGTTCAGGCCCTGGTCGATCGACGCGGTGTAGAGTTCCACATCCGGATGCGCTTTTTCCAGCGCGGCGATGCCTTCTGGCGCCGCCACCAGCACCAGCACTTTGATGCTGCTGCAGCCCGCTTTTTTCAGCAGATCGATGGTGGCGATAACGGAGCCCCCGGTCGCCAGCATCGGGTCGACGATCAGCGCCATGCGCTCGTCAATATTGGATACCAGTTTCTGGAAATAGGGGACCGGCTCCAGCGTCTCTTCGTTACGGTACATACCGACCACGCTGATACGTGCGCTGGGGACGTTTTCCAGCACGCCTTCCATCATGCCCAGACCGGCACGCAGGATAGGTACGACGGTAATTTTTTTGCCTTTGATTTGATCCACTTCGACCGGACCATTCCAGCCTTCAATGGTTACTTTTTCGGTTTCCAGGCCTGCAGTCGCTTCGTAAGTCAGCAGACTGCCTACTTCCGAGGCGAGTTCACGAAAGCGTTTGGTGCTGATATCGTTCTCACGCATCAGACCCAGCTTGTGTTTGACGAGTGGGTGTTTGACTTCCACGATCTTCATACTCTTCTCCTTTCCTCAGACGAGTGGCAACCACAAAAAAATCGCCGGATTATACCGCTTTTCCTCTCTGGCGCAATATAACGTATGCATGACCTGGATCAAGCAAAGTGGTATACGTTTGGGTGATGAGTATAAAACACGCCCCGCATTCTGTGCGGGGCGTCGTACCAAGTGGCTGAAATCAGAGGGATTCACCGTTGCTTTTTATCACCTGCTGATACCAGGCGAATGATTTCTTACGGCTGCGAGCCAGTGTCCCACTGCCGTCATTATTTTTATCGACGTAGATAAACCCGTAACGCTTTTTCATCTCTCCCGTTCCCGCAGAGACCAAATCGATACATCCCCACGGGGTATACCCCATCAGATCCACGCCATCCTCTTCCACTGCTTTTTTCATTTCGCGCAGATGGGCGGCCATATACTCAATACGATAGCTGTCGTCTACGGTGCCATCCGGTTGCTGAATATCAATCGCACCAAACCCATTCTCAACAATAAACAACGGCAACTGGTAGTGATCCCAGAACCAGTTCAGCGAATAGCGCAACCCTACCGGATCAATCTGCCACCCCCCAGTCCGATTTCTGTACGTAGGGATTGGAGACCAGACTTTTGCTCTCGTCGTAATCGAGCTGCGGGTTATCGTCCGTCGCTTTGGTGACAAACGACATGTAGTAACTGAAACCAATGTAATCGACGCAACCTTCAGAGAGGGCAACACGGTCTTCTTCCGTGATATCGAGATCAAACTCGCGGCGCGCAAAATAATTGAGAATATGCTGCGGATATTTCCCCCGCACATGCACGTCGGTAAACCAGTAGCGACGGTGCATCGCATTCATCGCCATCATCATATCGTTTGGCGCACAGGTCAGTGGGTAGATGGGACACATAGCGATCATGCAGCCGATCTGCAAAGCCGGGTTAATCTCTCGTGCCGCCTTTACCGCCAGCGCACTGGCAACCAGTTCATAATGCGCCGCCTGGTACATCACCGGTTCACGATCTTCACCTGGCTGATACTTCAGGCCGGAGTTTGTGAACGGCGCGAAATCCTCATGGTAATTGGCCTGGTTGTTGATCTCATTGAAGGTCATCCAGTACTTCACTTTGCCCTGATAGCGAGTAAAAACGACTTTTGCAAAGCGGACAAAAAAGTTGATCAGCTTGCGGTTGCGCCAGCCGCCATATTCCGTCACCAGGTGGTAGGGCATTTCGAAGTGCGACAGCGTAATAACAGGTTCAATTCCATACTTCAGGCATTCATCAAACAGATCGTCGTAAAATTGCAGCCCCGCCTCGTTTGGCTGCGTTTCATCCCCGAGTGGGAAAATGCGCGTCCAGGCAATGGACGTCCGGAAGCATTTAAAGCCCATTTCCGCAAAAAGCTTAATGTCCTCTTTGTAGCGGTGATAGAAATCGATCGCCTCGTGGTTAGGGTAGTTTTTGCCGGGCAGCACGCCATCGGTAATTTCTCGCGCCACGCCGTGAGCGCCCGCTGTCATCACGTCGGCAACGCTGATCCCTTTTCCGCCTTCCTGCCAGCCGCCCTCCAGCTGATGAGCGGCGACCGCCCCGCCCCACATGAAATTCGCGTTAAATCCAGACATAGTTTCCCTCGTTGATTTGTTATGACAAAACAGAAACCGGTTTCAGTATGATACTGAGCAATCCCGGCAATGCTTTCAAGGGTGAAACTGAACCCGGTTTCATTTTCGTGGTTCAGGTCATAAAAACGCCGCTCCGCGAAGAAAACGCAGGAAATTTCAACAGATAAAAACGGATGCATCGCAAACTCGCAAACGTTTGCTTTCCCTGTTAGAATTGCGCCGAATTTTACTTTTACCGTAAGAAAACGTGGGGAACCAGGCAGTGACCGATAAAACCTCTCTTAGCTACAAAGATGCCGGTGTTGATATTGACGCGGGTAATGCTCTGGTGGATCGAATCAAAGGCGTAGTGAAGAAAACTCGCCGCCCGGAAGTGATGGGTGGTCTGGGTGGCTTCGGTGCGCTGTGCGCATTGCCGCAAAAATATCGTGAACCCGTGCTGGTTTCCGGTACTGATGGCGTCGGGACAAAACTGCGTCTGGCGATGGATCTGAAACGTCACGATACCATCGGCATTGATCTCGTGGCGATGTGCGTTAACGACCTGGTGGTTCAGGGCGCTGAGCCGCTGTTTTTCCTCGACTATTACGCGACGGGCAAACTGGATGTGGATACCGCAGCCAGCGTCATTCAGGGTATCGCCGAAGGCTGCCTGCAATCCGGTTGCGCGTTGGTCGGCGGGGAAACCGCTGAAATGCCGGGGATGTACCACGGTGAAGATTATGACGTCGCCGGTTTCTGCGTCGGCGTGGTCGAAAAATCAGAAATTATCGACGGTTCCAAAGTCGCCGATGGCGATGTGCTGATTGCACTGGGTTCCAGCGGTCCGCACTCCAACGGCTACTCACTGGTACGTAAAATTGTCAAAGTCAGCGGTTGTGATCCGCAAACAACGGATCTGGAAGGCAAATCGCTGGCCGATCACCTGCTGGCGCCGACCCGTATCTACGTGAAATCGATTCTGGAACTGATCGAGAAGGTTGATGTGCACGCTATCGCGCACCTGACCGGCGGCGGCTTCTGGGAAAACATTCCGCGCGTGCTGCCGGACAACACGCAGGCGGTGATCGATGAATCCTCCTGGCAGTGGCCAGCCGTTTTCAATTGGCTGCAGAGCGCTGGTAACGTCAGCCAGCATGAAATGTATCGTACCTTTAACTGCGGCGTCGGCATGGTCATTGCCCTGCCGGCGGCAGAAGTAGACAACGCCCTTGCCCTGTTGAAGGCAAAAGGTGAAGAAGCCTGGAAGCTCGGCGTCATCAAGGCTTCCGATTCCGCGCAACGCGTGGTTATTGAATAATGAATATTGTGGTGCTTATTTCCGGTAACGGAAGCAATTTGCAGGCGATTATTGATGCCTGCAAAGAGAAGAAAATCAACGGCACCCTGCGGGCAGTATTCAGCAACAAGGCCGACGCGTTCGGCCTTGAGCGAGCCAGAAAAGCGGCAATCCCGGCCCATACGCTGACGGCGGACCAGTTTTCCAGCCGTGAAGCATTTGACCGCGAGCTGATCCTTGAGATCGACGCTTATGCGCCTGACGTAGTGGTGCTGGCTGGTTTTATGCGCATTCTGAGCCCGGCGTTCGTCGCGCACTACAACGGCCGGCTGCTGAATATTCACCCTTCCCTGTTGCCCAAATATCCCGGTTTGCACACCCACCGCCAGGCGCTGGAAAATGGCGATGAGGAACACGGCACCTCGGTCCACTTTGTCACCGACGAACTCGACGGTGGGCCGGTCATTTTACAGGCCAAAGTGCCGGTCTTTGACGGCGACGATGAAGATGAGATCACCGCGCGCGTTCAGGCGCAGGAGCACGCTATTTATCCACTGGTCGTCAGTTGGTTTGTCGACGGTCGGTTGAAAATGCGCGATAACGCAGCCTGGCTGGACGGTGTTCGACTGCCGCCGCAGGGTTATGCTGCCGACGAATAAAACCATGCCGGATAGTGGACATCATCCCTTATCCGGCCTGCTGTTCTCTTCTGACCTCCAGTCCCCCCTTCCTCTTTGCGATCAGACGGTTTATTGTCATACTTTTCTGGCACAGTTGGACATCTGAGCGCAATGCTCGCCATAATAATCAGGCAGTGTCCCGTGAATAAAACGGAGTATATGTATTAATGGGTCAGGAAAAGCTTTATATCGAGAAAGAGCTGAGCTGGTTAGCGTTCAACGAACGTGTGCTCCAGGAAGCGGCTGATAAATCAAACCCGCTGATTGAGCGGATGCGTTTCTTAGGCATCTATTCCAATAACCTGGATGAATTCTACAAAGTTCGCTTCGCAGAGCTCAAACGTCGCATCATCATCAGCGAAGAACAGGGTTCAAATTCACATTCTCGCCACCTGTTAGGCAAAATCCAGTCCCGCGTGCTGAAAGCGGACCAGGAATTCGATGGTCTGTATAACGAACTGCTGCTGGAGATGGCGCGAAATCAGATCTTCCTGATTAACGAGCGTCAGCTGTCGGTCAACCAGCAAAGCTGGCTGCGCCACTACTTCAAACAATATCTGCGCCAGCACATTACCCCGATTTTAATTAACCGCGAAACGGATCTGGTACAGTTCCTGAAGGATGATTACACCTATCTGGCGGTTGAAATTATTCGCGGCGACACCATTCGCTATGCGCTGCTGGAAATCCCCTCTGACAAGGTTCCTCGCTTTGTGAATCTGCCGCCAGAAGCGCCGCGTCGTCGCAAGCCAATGATCCTACTGGATAACATTCTGCGCTATTGCCTGGACGACATCTTTAAGGGTTTCTTTGATTACGACACGCTGAACGCCTATTCGATGAAGATGACCCGTGACGCCGAGTACGATCTGGTGCACGAGATGGAATCCAGCCTGATGGAGCTGATGTCCTCCAGCCTGAAACAGCGACTGACCGCCGAACCGGTGCGCTTTGTCTATCAGCGCGACATGCCTAATGCGCTGGTCGAAGTGCTGCGCGAGAAGCTGACCATCTCGCGTTATGACTCTATTGTCCCCGGCGGGCGTTATCACAACTTCAAAGATTTCATTAACTTCCCCAATGTTGGCAAAGCCAATCTGGTGAATAAACCGCTTCCGCGCCTGCGCCATATCTGGTTCGATAAAGAGAAGTTCCGTAACGGATTCGACGCCATTCGCGAGCGCGATGTGCTTCTCTACTACCCATACCACACTTTTGAGCACGTCCTGGAACTGCTGCGTCAGGCGTCGTTTGACCCCAGCGTGCTGGCAATCAAAATCAACATTTACCGCGTTGCAAAAGACTCTCGCATTATCGACGCCATGATCCACGCCGCCCATAACAGTAAAAAAAGTGACCGTGGTGGTGGAATTACAGGCGCGTTTTGACGAAGAGGCGAATATCCACTGGGCGAAACGACTGACGGAAGCTGGCGTGCATGTGATCTTCTCCGCACCGGGCTTAAAAATTCACGCCAAACTGTTCCTGATTTCGCGTAAAGAAGGCGACGAAGTGGTGCGTTACGCGCATATCGGCACCGGTAACTTCAACGAAAAAACCGCCCGCCTGTATACTGACTATTCGCTGTTGACCGCCGACGCGCGGATCACCAACGAAGTCCGCCGGGTGTTCAATTTTATCGAAAACCCGTATCGCCCGGTGACCTTTGACTATCTGTTGGTATCCCCGCAAAACTCGCGTCGTCTGCTGTATGAAATGATCGATCGTGAAATCGCTAACGCCCAGCAGGGGCAGCCCTCCGGCATCACATTGAAGCTGAATAATCTGGTAGATAAAGGTCTGGTCGACCGTCTGTACGCCGCCTCAAGTTCCGGCGTGCCGGTTAACCTGCTGATACGCGGCATGTGCTCACTGATACCGAATCTCGAAGGAATCAGCGATAATATCCGCGTCATCAGTATCGTGGATCGCTATCTTGAGCACGACCGGGTCTATATCTTTGAAAATGGCGGCGATAAGCAGGTCTACCTCTCTTCTGCGGACTGGATGACGCGCAATATCGATTATCGCATTGAGGTGGCAACGCCACTCCTCGATCCGCGCCTGAAACAACGCGTACTGGATATTATTGACATCCTGTTCAGCGACACGGTAAAAGCCCGCTACATCGATAAAGAACTGAGTAATCGCTACGTGCCGCGTGGAAACCGCCGCAAGGTGCAGTCACAACTGGCGATTTACGACTATATCAAATCACTCGAGCAACCTGACTAACGTTATGCCAATACATGATAAGTCCCCACGACCGCAGGAGTTTGCGGCGGTCGATCTCGGTTCAAACAGTTTTCATATGGTGATTGCCCGTGTGGTGGATGGCGCCATGCAGATTATCGGCCGCCTGAAACAGCGCGTACATCTGGCGGACGGTCTCGGCGAAGACAATATGCTGAGTGAAGAAGCGATGGAACGCGGATTAAGCTGCCTGTCGCTGTTCGCTGAACGTCTTCAGGGGTTCGCCCCCTCCAGCGTATGTATTGTGGGTACGCATACGCTTCGCCAGGCGCAAAACGCCACCGATTTTCTCAAACGCGCGGAGAAGGTGATCCCCTATCCGATTGAGATCATTTCCGGTAATGAAGAAGCACGCCTGATTTTTATGGGCGTTGAGCATACCCAGCCAGAAAAAGGCCGCAAGCTGGTGATCGACATTGGCGGCGGTTCGACGGAACTGGTCATTGGCGAAAACTTCGAACCGAAGCTGGTTGAAAGCCGCCGTATGGGTTGCGTCAGCTTTGCGCAGATCTATTTTCCCGGCGGCGTCATCAGCAAAGAAAATTTCCAGCGCGCCAGAATGGCGGCTGCGCAGAAGCTTGAGACCCTGACCTGGCAATTCCGCATTCAGGGCTGGAACGTCGCGTTAGGGGCCTCTGGCACCATCAAAGCGGCGCACGAAGTGCTCTTAGAAATGGGCGAAAAAGACGGTTTCATTACACCTGAGCGCCTGGAGCGACTGGTTGCCGAACTGCTGCAACACCGCAGTTTCGAGTCGTTAAGCCTGCCGGGGTTGTCTGAAGAGCGAAAAGCCGTTTTTGTTCCTGGTCTGGCGATTTTATGCGGTGTCTTTGATGCACTGGCGATCCGCGAGCTTCGTCTTTCCGATGGCGCGCTGCGCGAAGGCGTGCTGTACGAAATGGAAGGCCGCTTCCGCCATCAGGATGTCCGCAGCCGCACCGCCAGCAGTCTGGCGAATCAGTACAATATCGACAGCGAACAGGCGCGACGCGTGCTGGAAACCACCATGCAGATGTATGAGCAATGGCAGTCGCAGCAGCCTAAACTGGCGCATCCGCAGTTAGAAGCGCTGCTGAAATGGGCAGCGATGCTGCACGAGGTTGGACTGAACATCAACCACAGCGGTCTGCATCGTCACTCGGCGTATATTTTGCAAAACAGCGACCTGCCAGGCTTTAATCAGGAGCAGCAAACCATGATGGCGACGCTGGTTCGCTATCATCGTAAGGCAGTGAAGCTGGACGATCTCCCGCGCTTTACGCTGTTTAAGAAGAAGCAGTTCCTGCCCCTCATTCAGCTGTTGCGTCTTGGCGTGCTGCTGAATAACCAGCGCCAGGCAACGACCACGCCGCCTACGCTGACGCTCATCACCGACGAGAACCACTGGACCCTGCGTTTCCCGCATGACTGGTTCAGCCAGAACGCGCTGGTTTTGCTCGATCTGGAAAAAGAGCAGCAGTACTGGGAAGCCGTGACCGGTTGGCGTCTGAAAATTGAAGAAGAATGTTCACCGGAAGTTGCTGCGTGAAACACACTCAGGTGCCAGTGACTGGCACCTGCGCTTTCAGCGCCTCACTTAACGGCTTCGGCAAACCGATTAAATATCCCTGCATATAGTCAATTCCCTGCGAGATTGCCGCACGGCGAATCTCCTCGCTTTCGACGAATTCAGCCACCACCTGCATCTTCTTCATACGTGCCAGATGGCAAATTGAGGCCACTATCTGATAGTCAAGGCTATTCGAAACGATATTGCGAATAAAACTGCCGTCAATCTTCAGAATATCGGCGTTCACGTTTTTCAACCTTGCATAGCTGGCGTACCCCGTGCCAAAGTCATCAATGGCGATTTGGCAGCCTAACTGTTGCAGGTTCTGCAGTGTTATTTCCGCCTGCCCGGCATTCATCAGCGCCTGGCTTTCTGTCACTTCAAAAATCAATTGCCAGGCTTCTATCTGATATTTGCTTAGCAGTTTGCTGACGTCCTGCGCAAACTTAGCCCGGCAGACAGAAGACGCCGACAGATTAAGCGCAAAGCGACGGGCAGGCATCAGCTCACGATTCTCAGCCATAAAACGCAATGTGTGTTCGATAACCCAAAGATCGATTCGGGAGGAAAGACCAAACTCGTGCGCGACGGGCAGGAAGGATTCAGGATTGATCATGCCACCGTCATCATCCAACAATCGCAATAAAATCTCATGGTAAACATCACCGCGAAGCCCTTCAATCGGCTGCGCCATAAGACAAAATCGGTCATGCTCCAGCGCATGCTGTAGACGGTTCATCATCGCGACTTTGTCTCTCAGGTTACGTTGCATATTTACGGCACCACGACGCTCCAGATTCTCCGGCGTGTTGGTCATGATGGACAACTCAGCAATCGTGCTCAACTCCCCCCAGCAATAAGTAGATGTGGTTGACTGGAGAACGCACATAACAATAGCTCATCCCCACCTGCGGGATAAACGTCATGCCATCCCAGACAAACCGGAACGTCTTGATATGCTCATCAAGCTCTTCAATGCGTTGCTGATGCGACTCTGTATTTAAGCGCAGTAGCAGGTCTGGCCCGGACATTTGATAAACATGTTCATCAGGCCCCAGTTTTTCAGCAATCCAGTGTGAGAGTTGCTGTTTGTACTGAATACGCAGCATGATTCCGTAATTTTTGACGAGAAACTCGAGTTCGGGAACGCGCAGAAAGCACAGTGCTGACCAGGGCGTACTTCTCAGCGCACGGTTGAGTGCGCGAAGATTGGGAAGATGCACCACCGGGTCAAGCAACGCAAGACGACGGGCGCGCCCGCTCACAATCCGCTGTCGCGTTGCCAGAACCGCCATGTAATTCACAATAAAAGAAAAAACCAGAAAACTGGAAGACGTAATCGCCAGTTGCACATCGTAGCCCGAATAATAAGGCGTATAGCTTCTGTAATTATGAATCGCAATAATTAAAACCGGAGCCCACAGCAGTGAAATGAATCGATAACCGTAACGCATTGCCCCCCCATAACATCACCGGGAGTAATAACGACATCGTATAGTTTGTGCTGAATATTGAGCTATTTTCATTTAATGGCATACAAAGCAAAGACATTAATGCGGACAATACCAGCAGCCAAATAATGACCTCCTTTCGCGAGGCCTTGGTATCAAACTGTAACGTTAATTGTGAATAATAACCGCGCAAATGCAGTGGGTTACGAATAACGCGAATAATAAAGTAGAAGAGCGGTACACCAATCAGATTCCCTACCAGAATGCCCTGGTAGTTGATTAATGCATTGATGTTAAACGGTGTTCCCCCCCATTAAGCTCAGCTTACTTTCATACATTCCCACAAAGGCCGCAAACTGGAACAACACCAGAAAGAGCGTCGCAGGACAAAAAAACCTGCCAGAAAATTCGCGGGAAGACCAGTTGCGCGTCCCCATGCGAGATGTTATTACGCCGGGGCGTAAAGACACGATAACCGGCCCAACTGAGCACGATAGCAATCAGAAAATGGGCAATAACAGGCAACGTTTCCACCAGACCTACCTGGGGATATTTGCGAATAAAAACCGCCAGAACAATACCAGGCAATGCCGCCCAACCGAAAAACAACATCAGGCTCATCATGAGCGATAACGGTAAATAGAACAGGATGACGTCCCCTGTTGCCACATGCGCATAGGTATTCGTATGGCTCACAAGCGGTAAAAACAGGGAAGGCAAAATCAGAGGCAGTCCCCACCACTTATCTCTGATTGCAATATAAGTTTTATTCAGTCGCATAGACGCTCAGCGGAACCCCTGGATCCTGAAGGGGTTGTATCAGACAGGCATCCCACCTGACGTCAAAATTAAGATGAAAAATTCACCATACATGTCGCACCGATTTTAGTTGTCAACGAGAAGGGAATTTTGACGTATATCAAATAATTTCATCCCCATTAATCAATTATTACTTTTATTTCACTGCGTTATCATTTTCACATTGTTAATGCAAATAATGTAATTAATTTCCATAACATCAAAATATGAATCAACTGACGCATTTTTACAAAATCAATAATTGACCCGTCCGGCGCAGTGTGCCTTAATGTACTTATCGCCCTTCCGGGCATCCCTTAAGGAACCTTTTGTGAGTCAGGCAACCAGTATGCGAAAACGACATCGATTTAACAGTCGCATGACCCGTATCGTACTGCTTATCAGCTTTATCCTCTTTTTTTGGACGCTTCGTCTACTCTTCTATCGGTGCCTGGCATCATCATCAGGACAAAAAAAGACGCGCAACAGTCCACCCTCTCTGTCGAAACGCCTGCTCAACGTTGACTCAAGGTTTCATGCTGAAAACAGAACGCCAGATGAGTATGTAACTTTTTCCTGTGGATGCCGGCAACGCCCCGGTATCCAGTCATTAATGAATATATATCCTTTTGATTGAACTAATTTATTCTCGATTATATGCCAGACAGATAAAATAACCTTGATATATACTTTAAATATATAATCAAAAAAATACACTTATTTGTCACTACAATAATTGAATCATACAGATATCACATGAAATTCAAAAAAAGTATAAATATTATGTAGGTTTACTTTTCCCGCAGCGGGATTTAACCTCTATTCCGCCCACATAAAATCTGATTAACAAGGAATAGTAATGAAATTTAAAAAAAAGTATTCTGCCGCTGATGGTTTTGTCTTCTCTTATTCTTGCAGGATGTCAGTCTAATGCTGATGAACATGCCGCTGATGTTTATCAAACGGATCAATTAAACGCTAAACAAGAGACAAAAACCGTTAATATAATTTCGATATTACCCGCCAAAGTGGCCGTCGATAACACTCAAAATAAACAGGCTGCTCAAGCGTTTGGCGCTGTAATTGGGGCCGTTGCAGGTGGAATTGCGGGTCATAATGTTGGCTCTGGCAGTACACTCAACACTACCGCAGGTGCAGTCGGTGGTGGTGCAGCTGGCGCTGCTGCAGGTTCTTTGGTGAAGGATAAAACATTAGTAGAAGGGGTCTCTTTAACTTATAAGGAAGGAACCAAAGTTTATACATCGACTCAGGTTGGAAAATCTTGTCAGTTTACTACGAGTCTGGCTGTCGTTATTTCCACCAGCTATAACGAAACGCGAATTCAACCCAACGCAAAGTGCCCTGAGAAAAGTTAATAATAAAGAGGCTGAATGAAAAAGATAATTCTATTTATTTTTCTGTCGGTCCTTAGCAGTACCACTTATTCCTCCTCTTTACAAGATCAGCTCTCTGCCGTAGCGCAAGCTGAGCAACAAGGTATTAATGAGGAGAAAAAACAGCATGATGAGTGGGTTGCGGAGCGCGATAAGGAAATCCAGCAAGAAAAGCAACGTCGTGCCAATGCCGCCGCAGCGGCTAACAGAAAATCTGCGGCGGCAGCTGCCGAGCGAAGGGCACGACAAGAAAAAATTGATGCAGAAGCCGTAAAAGATAAGAAAAGAGACCAAAGCTATGAAGATGAACTTCGCAGTTTAGAAATTCAAAAACAGAAACTGGCGTTGGCCAAAGAAGAAGCCCGAGTAAAAAGAGAAAACGAATATATCGATCAGGAGCTTAAGCAAAAGGCTGCGCAAACAGATGTGGTTCAATCTGAAGCTGATGCGAATCGTAATGTTTCCGAAGGTGGACGCGATCTGTTGAAAAGTGAAGGTAAAGCCCGGGAAAATGAGACGGATGGCTGGTTTAAATAACGCTTACTCACTATCAGTCTAAACAGAAATCCGTAATCCCGTCGATTACGGATTTCTTTTACTACGACTTCTCCCGATCCCAACGCTCTCAGGACATTTTTTCTCTGCGAGTCATGGATCTGTTAGCGCTAATAACTATCCTCCCTGGATGTGGATACATTACGGACACTGGCATCACCATCAGCCAGCGAGGACCGAAAAAAAACCGCAACGCGCGTTACGGTTTTTTCCCGATATTACAAATGATATGTGTAATATGTATTATTCTGAGCAGGGCTTATCATTCCCACTCGATAGTCGCTGGCGGTTTACCGCTGATGTCATAGACGACGCGGGAAATGCCATTCACTTCGTTGATGATACGGTTGGACACGCGGCCTAAGAAATCATATGGCAGGTGCGCCCAGTGTGCGGTCATAAAGTCGATGGTTTCGACTGCACGCAGAGAAACTACCCAGTCGTATTTACGGCCATCACCCATCACGCCAACAGAGCGAACAGGCAGGAACACGGTGAACGCCTGACTCACTTTGTTGTACAGGTCGGCTTTGTGCAGTTCTTCAATGAAGATAGCGTCCGCACGACGCAGCAGGTCGCAGTACTCTTTCTTCACTTCACCCAGCACACGTACGCCCAGACCTGGCCCCGGGAACGGATGACGATAGAGCATGTCGTACGGCAGTCCCAGTTCCAGACCAATTTTACGTACTTCATCTTTGAACAGCTCTTTTAGCGGCTCAACCAGACCCATCTTCATCTCTTTAGGCAGACCACCTACGTTATGGTGAGATTTGATGACGTGCGCTTTGCCGGTCGCAGAGGCGGCAGATTCAATCACGTCAGGATAGATGGTGCCCTGCGCCAGCCATTTCACATCTTCCAGCTTCAGCGCTTCTTCGTCGAAGACTTCAACAAAGACGCGGCCAATAATCTTACGTTTCGCTTCCGGATCGTTCTCGCCTTTCAGCGCGGTCAGAAAACGTTCTTCAGCCGGAACGTGAACAATGTTCAGACCAAAATGATCACCGAACATATCCATTACCTGCCCGGCTTCATTCAGGCGCAGCAGGCCGTTATCAACGAAGACACAGGTCAGGTTTTTGCCGATCGCACGGTGCAACAGCATCGCGGTAACAGAAGAATCTACGCCACCGGAAAGGCCGAGGATCACTTTGTCATCGCCAACCTGCTGACGGATACGCTCAACGGCGTCGTCGATGATTTTTGCCGGCGTCCACAGCGCTTCACACTGGCAGATGTCGCGGACAAAACGCTCCAGCATGCGCATTCCCTGACGGGTATGAGTCACTTCCGGGTGGAACTGAACGCCGTAGAAGCGTTTTTCTTCGTTCGCCATAATGGCAAACGGGCAGCTTTCGGTGCTGGCAACGGTGACGAAGTCGGACGGGATTGCCGTCACTTTATCGCCGTGGCTCATCCACACATCCAACAGCGGTTTGCCGTCAGCGGTCAGGGAGTCTTCGATACCGCGAACCAGCGCGCTGTCGGTCACGACTTCAACCTGCGCGTAGCCGAATTCACGCTCTGTCGACCCTTCAACATGGCCGCCCAACTGCATCGCCATCGTTTGCATGCCGTAGCACACGCCGAACACCGGAACGCCGGCTTCGAAAACGTATTGCGGTGCACGCGGACTGTTTTCTTCCGTGGTACTTTCCGGGCCGCCGGAAAGAATGATACCGCTAGGATTAAACTCGCGAATCTGTGCTTCAGTTACATCCCATGCCCACAGTTCACAGTAAACCCCCCAGTTCACGTACGCGACGTGCAACCAGCTGTGTGTACTGCGATCCGAAATCAAGGATAAGAATGCGATGCTTGTGAATATTGTCTGTCATTGACGCTAATTCCGAGGCAAGTGAAACCAAAAAAAGCGCCCGGCAGGAGCCGGGCGCGGAAACTGATCAGGAGCCCATACGGTAGTTCGGGGACTCTTTGGTGATGGTCACGTCGTGAACGTGGCTTTCCTGAATACCCGCACCACTGATACGTACGAATTCCGCTTTAGTACGCAATTCGTCGATAGTACCACAGCCGGTCAGCCCCATACAGGAGCGCAGGCCGCCCATCTGCTGGTGGATAATCTCTTTCAGGCGACCTTTATAAGCAACGCGGCCTTCGATACCTTCCGGCACCAGTTTGTCGGCTGCGTTATCGCTCTGGAAGTAACGGTCAGAAGAGCCTTTGGACATCGCGCCCAGAGAGCCCATGCCACGATAAGATTTGTAAGAACGGCCCTGGTAGAGTTCGATTTCACCCGGGGATTCTTCGGTCCCCGCCAGCATAGACCCCACCATCACCGCGCTTGCGCCCGCTGCAATGGCTTTGGCGATATCGCCAGAGAAACGGATACCGCCGTCAGCAATAACCGGAATACCCATCCCTTCCAGCGCTTCAACCGCGTCAGACACCGCAGTGATCTGCGGAACGCCCACGCCGGTCACGATACGGGTCGTACAAATGGAGCCAGGACCGATACCCACTTTCACTGCGCTCACGCCCGCTTCCGCCAGAGCACGCGCACCCGCGCCGGTCGCCACGTTACCGCCAATAATTTGCAGATCCGGGTATTTTGCGCGAGTTTCACGAATGCGCTGTAAAACGCCTTCTGAATGGCCGTGAGAGGAGTCGATCAGCAGCACGTCAACACCCGCCGCAACCAGCGCATCAACACGCTCTTCGTTGCCAGCGCCTGCCCCCACTGCCGCGCCAACACGCAGACGGCCATGTTCATCTTTACAGGAGTTCGGTTTACGTTCGGCTTTCTGGAAATCTTTTACGGTTATCATGCCGAGCAGGTGGAAATTGTTATCCACGACCAGCGCTTTCTCAACGCGTTTTTCGTGCATTTTCGCCAACACGACATCACGGGCTTCGCCTTCACGCACAGTAACCAGACGCTCTTTCGGCGTCATGTATACGCTGACCGGTTGGCTCAGATCGGTGACGAAACGGACGTCACGACCGGTAATAATCCCCACCAGTTCATTGTCTTCGGTCACGACCGGGTAGCCCGCAAAACCATTGCGTTCAGTCAGCTCTTTCACTTCACGCAGGGTGGTCGTCGGCAGAACGGTCTGCGGGTCGGTGACCACGCCAGATTCATGTTTTTTCACGCGGCGAACTTCTTCCGCCTGACGCTCAATCGACATGTTTTTATGGATAAAACCGATGCCGCCTTCCTGTGCCAGTGCAATCGCGAGGCGCGCTTCAGTCACGGTGTCCATTGCTGCGGAGAGCATAGGAATGTTCAGACGAATGGTTTTCGTCAACTGCGTGCTGAGGTCGGCAGTATTCGGCAGAACGGTGGAGTGAGCGGGAACGAGGAGGACGTCGTCAAACGTCAAAGCTTCTTTAGCAATACGTAGCATGGGCAATATCTCTAACCTGGGGGTGGATAAATATTGCCGTGGCATTATACAGAGCGTAATCGGTTGCATCCACACTTTTTTTGCATAAAATGCTTGCGCTCCTGCTCAGGCGGGTTACTATCGATTGAATAACCTGCTGATTTAAAATTTGATCCCGCTCACATGTTATCCTCTCAGTCCTCTGCAATTTTTACCGTTAGCCGCCTGAATCAGACGGTTCGTCTGCTGTTGGAACAGGAGATGGGACAGGTCTGGATAAGCGGTGAGATTTCCAACTTTTCGCAGCCATCATCCGGGCACTGGTATTTCACGCTGAAAGATGACACGGCGCAGGTTCGCTGTGCGATGTTTCGTAACAGTAACCGTCGGGTCACCTTTCGCCCACAGCATGGACAGCAGGTGCTGGTTCGCGCCAATATCACCTTATATGAGCCGCGCGGCGACTATCAGATTATCGTCGAAAGCATGCAGCCTGCCGGCGAAGGGCTTCTCCAGCAAAAGTATGAACAATTAAAAGCTAAACTGCAGGCTGAAGGGCTTTTTGATCAGCAGCACAAGCAACAGATCCCCTCTCCCGCGCACTGTGTGGGGGGTGATCACCTCGAAAACCGGGGCCGCGCTGCACGATATTCTCCATGTACTGAAACGCCGCGACCCTTCTTTGCCGGTTATTATCTATCCGACCGCCGTCCAGGGCGACGACGCGCCGGGACAGATTGTCCGCGCAATCGAACTGGCGAATGCGCGCCAGGAGTGTGACGTCCTGATTGTCGGGCGTGGCGGCGGCTCGCTGGAAGATTTATGGAGTTTTAACGACGAGCGCGTCGCACGGGCCATTTTTGCCAGTGCAATTCCAGTGGTGAGCGCCGTCGGCCATGAAACCGACGTGACTATCGCCGATTTTATCGCCGACCTGCGTGCGCCAACGCCTTCTGCCGCGGCTGAAATGGTCAGCCGCAATCAGCAGGAGCTGTTACGGCAGATCCTGTCCGCTCAGCAGCGTCTTGGCATGGCGATGGACTACTTTCTGGCAAACCGCAGCCGCCGGTTCACCCAGATTTTTCATCGTCTGCAACAGCAGCATCCGCAACTGCGTCTCGCTCGTCAGCAAACGGCGCTGGAAAGATTACATCAGCGGATGAACAGCGCGATAGATAGCCAGCTTAAGCGCACCAGTTTGCGGCAGTCTCGCCTGATCCAGCGCCTGAACCAGCAAAGCCCTCAGCCGCGTATCCATCGGGCACAAACCCGCATTCAGCAACTGGAATATCGTCTGGCGGAAAATGTGCGTTCACGCCTGAGTGCGACCCGTGAGCGCTTCGGGAACGCGGTTACCCATCTGGAAGCGGTCAGCCCGCTCTCCACTCTGGCGCGCGGTTACAGCGTCTCCACCGCCAGTGATGGCAAAGTATTGAAAAAAGTGAAACAGGTGAAAGCGGGGGGATGTGATGACCACCCGTCTGGAAGACGGCTGGGTGGAAAGTGAAGTCAAAGGCATAACGCCGGTGAAAAAACGTACGCGTAAAAAAGCCTGACATCAGGCTAACGTTCGCCTTCAGGTGAAATGAACAGCAGTGCCCCCAACAGCCCAGAAAAAACAACCAACGCCCCTGCCGCGCCAATCGCGCCATAGAGCTGACCAAATGCCACTGAACCAACCATTTGCCCAACGGCCAGCATCAGGAAAGCCAGACTGACGCCCGCCGCCGGAGAAGGCTCCGCCAGCGCGGCGCCCCGCACCAACAGCACACCGGATAAAATGACATATCCCGCTCCGCTTAACGCCGCGACCGGAAACAGCCACCAGGCGAAACCGTGACTTAGCGCCAGGGCAGCGAGCGAAGCCGCCATAAAAACCAACGAGCAACAGTAAACCCCTCGCATGCCGATACGCTTTGCCGCATTTCCGGTAAATACGGCGGCAATTCCTGCGCCACCGCTGACCAGCCACAGCATATGGGTGATCGCACTGTCCAGCCCGGTATGGCGCTGCAGCAATTCGGGACCAAAACTCCACCATGCCGCACTGGCGACACCGCTAACAAAGGCTATCACCAGCAGGCGAAACATCCCCGATTTCATAAGGACAACGCGCCAGCGCGTCGGATCCCGGGATTGTTCCGCACGTTCCCCAGGCAATGTACGCAGTGCTGCAAACAGGCAGAGTAGCGCCATGATCGCAAAGACGATGCATGCCAGGCGCCAGTTGCCCGGCATAACCCGTAACACCAGAACCGACAGGATGATCCCCCCCACTCGTTCCGGCGTTGATAATGGTATTTACCTGGGTTTGCCGTTCCGCAGAGATTCGCTGACTCACCGCTGCGGCAAGAGACGGTGAGGCCAGCCCGGAGCTAAGCCCGGCGATAAAAAAGGCCTGTCGCCAGAATCAGGGGGGGAATGCGCCAACGCCAGGATGACTAATCCACTTGCTGCGGTGATCCCAGCCAGCACGGCCGGAAGCCGTGGACCAAAGCGCTCCGTCAGAAAGGAGGCCAAAAAAACGGATAAGCAGTAGGCAACATAGCTACAGGCCGCAATGATCCCGGCAACTTCTGGCGTGAAGGGAATCGCCTGACGGATATCAGGCAGCATGATTCCCCATGAAAATCGCGCCATTCCATAAGTCACAGCAATCAGTGAGAAACCCGTTATCCCCAGCGCGACATGTTTATTCATTGTTCCCCTCACGTTGTGCGTCGTTAAAACGTAAACCCTGATAGTCAGTTGCGCCACTTTCAGCCGCGCTGATTTATCCGACTTTCCTGCAGGTTTGCTTCTATGATTTACACTTAACATGCTTATTTTTTCGGCATTGCCAGACTCAGGAGAACCTTATGCCCCATGCTTACAGTGTGATCCCGCCTTATATCCTGCGACGCATTATTGAAAGCGGTTCGGCGATGCAGCAACAGTGCGCACGCCAGACGCTGACTCACGTACAAACCCTGATGGCGCACATGCCCGGGAAACCGGCGGCGCCGCATGTGAATCAACCCGGTCAACTTGAACGTGATATCTACGATGCTAAAAACAGGCAGGAATTACCTGGCACGCAGGTGCGCTATGAAGGCCATCCCTCAAACGGGGATGTTGCAGTGGACGAAGCCTATGATTACCTCGGTGTCACGCATGACTTTTTCTGGAAAAACTGGCGCCGTGACTCGCTGGATAACAAAGGCTTAATTCTCACCGGGACCGTGCATTACGGGCATGAATACCAGAATGCGTTCTGGAACGGTCAGCAGATGGTCTTTGGCGACGGCGATGGTGAGATATTTAATCGATTTACGATTGCCATTGATGTCGTTGCTCATGAACTGGCACACGGGATTACCGAATCAGAAGCAGGGTTGATTTACTTTGAACAGGCCGGTGCGCTCAACGAATCGGTTTCCGATGTATTTGGCGCGTTGGTTAAACAGTATCATCTTAAACAAACCGCCGATCGGGCTGACTGGCTTATCGGGGAAGGATTGCTGGCAGACGGCATTAATGGAAAGGGATTGCGCTCCATGTCAGCGCCGGGCACAGCCTATGATGACCCGTTGCTCGGGAAAGACCCACAACCTGCGCATATGCGGGACTTCATTAAGACACGCGAAGACAATGGCGGTGTTCATCTTAACTCTGGCATCCCGAACCGGGCGTTTTATCTGGCAGCCACCGCGCTCGGCGGTTACGCATGGGAAAAAGCGGGTTATGCCTGGTATGATACGGTCTGCGATCGACAACTGGCGCAGGATGCAGACTTCATTGATTTTGCCCGCTTAACCGTTTATCACGGCGAAAAGCGCAGCGGCGCGGAAACCGCGAAGGCGATAGAAGCGGCCTGGAAAGCCACAGGAGTGATGTGAATGGAGATCCCAGAATTAACCGATGATGCCGTGGTGGAACTGGCCCGGGAAGGTGGCGTCGCGTTTATGCCCAAACTGGCCCGACAGCGCAAAATTGCGCTGTCGGGCCTATCGACTGTTCAGCGTCAGCGCGTGGCCGACATTCTCCGGCAGAGCCTGACCGTCGGTAAGCCTCCGGGGCTGTCGGGATCTCCGGGTCGCGGCGACCAGCGCTACTTTCGCATACAGATCATCTGGACACAGCATAATCAGGCGGGCTTTACCGACATTATCGTACTGGTACCGGAAAACGATGCGCCAGCCTCACTGGTCGATCTTTGGCAAAAGGGCGAAGCCTGTATCTGCGATTAATCCTGCGACAGCACAAACTCAACGCGTTTTTTCGAAATCAGCCCGTGACCGTTTTGACAAAAATAATCTACTGCGCCACAGGCTTTTAAGACCTGGAGCGGCTGATGGCAGTCCGGGCAACGCGCTTCTACGCTAAAGTCTGTCTGACAGGTTTCACAATGTGCGTTATCGCCATGACGATCGAGCGGATGCTGACAAACGGGACAAATGAGTTCCATACTTCCTCCTCATATTCCTGTTGATGACGCCCTCCCCCGCCGGGAGAGGGCGTGATGGATTACTTGCTTTTTTTGATGTGCTTAATCAGACGCTTACGCTTACGCATCTGGGTCGGAGTCAGCGTATTGCGTTTGTTGGCATACGGGTTCTCGCCCTCTTTAAACTGAATGCGGATCGGCGTCCCCATCACTTCCAGCGATTTACGGAAGTAGTTCATCAGATAGCGTTTGTAAGAGTCCGGCAGGTCTTTGACCTGATTACCGTGGATCACCACAATCGGCGGGTTATACCCCCCCGGCGTGCGCGTATTTCAGCTTCACGCGACGGCCACGAACCAGCGGCGGCTGGTGATCTTCCACCGCCATCGTCATAATGCGGGTCAGCATCGCCGTACTGACGCGACGGGTGGAGCTGTCATAGGCTTCACGAACGGATTCAAACAAATTGCCGACACCGCTGCCATGCAGCGCAGAGATAAAGTGCACGCGTGCGAAGTCGATAAAGCCCAGACGATAGTCCAGCGTCTCTTTTACCTGTTCTTTCACTTCCTGCGTCAGACCGTCCCACTTGTTCACGACAATCACAAGTGAGCGCCCACTATTGAGGATAAAGCCCAGCAGTGACAGGTCCTGATCGGAGATACCTTCACGGGCATCAATCACCAGCATCACCACGTTGGCATCTTCAATCGCCTGCAGCGTTTTGATAACCGAGAACTTTTCTACCGCATCGGTAATTTTTCCGCGTTTACGTACTCCGGCGGTATCGATGAGCACATATTCGCGCTCATCGCGTTCCATCGGGATATAAATACTGTCACGCGTGGTGCCCGGCATGTCATAAACGACCACGCGGTCTTCACCCAGAATACGGTTAGTCAGTGTGGACTTACCGACGTTCGGACGACCGACAATCGCCAGCTTGATCGGCAGATCCTGCGGGTTGAAGTCATCTTCCGGCTCTTCTTCACCGTTTTCATCGGCTTCGAACTGTGCCCAGTATTCGGCGTCTTCGTCCACTTCTTCCTGCGGTGCGGCATCGTCCATCCACGGCAGCAGAACGTGTTCCAACAGGCTGAGTACGCCACGGCCATGCGACGCGGCGATCGGGTGAATTTCACCGAGACCCAACGAGTAGAAATCAACGATAGCCTGATCCGGATCGAGTCCATCCGTTTTGTTGGCGACCAGGAACGTCGGTTTTTCACGGGAACGCAAATGCTGGGCGATTGCTTCGTCGGCTGGCATCAGACCGGCGCGCGCATCCACCATAAACAGCACCACATCCGCTTCTTCAATCGCCAGCAGCGATTGTTCCGCCATCCGGGTTTCTACGCCATCTTCGGTGCCATCAATCCCGCCGGTATCAATACAGATAAACTCGCGGCCTTCAATCTCCGCACGACCGTACTTACGGTCACGAGTCAGACCCGGGAAATCCGCAACCAGCGCATCTCGGGTGCGAGTTAGACGGTTAAATAACGTGGATTTTCCGACGTTAGGGCGCCCGACAAGCGCGACCACAGGTACCATGTTTAAAGCCTCATTTTAAAAATCATCAGACAACAGACGCCATTTTTTGCGCCGTTGTTAAAAACAGGAAAACGGCCCCTGTACCAGGAGCCGTTTTTTGAAACATACGACCAGGACGATTAGCGTGTAATGGAGTACACGGTACCGTCTTTGGCCTGGATCAGCAGTTTGCCGTCGGCTGCGACCGGTTCAGTCAGGAAGCCGGAGCTGTCTACTTTTTGCTGCGCCACAAAACGACCGTCTTCGACATTAAGCCAGTGCAGATAGCCTTCACTATCACCCACCACCAGATTGCCGTTATACAGCGCTGGCGAAGTCAGCAGACGGTGAAGCAGATCGCTTTGCGTCCAGAGCGTGACGCCACCATCGGTGGTCAACGCCAGTACACGGTCATTCTGATCGACCAGGTAGATACGGTTGCCATCGACGATAAAGTCATTCACCGAGCCCAGTTCACGTTTCCACATGATCTGGCCGCTGCGCAGATCCAGCGCGGTCAGGTTACCATTATAAGCCAGGGCGTAAACGACGCCATTGACGATGACCGGCGTGGTATCCACATCGCTCAGACGGTCGATCTCGGTGGAGCCGGTCGCCTGAGAAATACGCTGCTGCCAAATCATTTGTCCCTGCTGCATCAGCACAGCGCTCACACGGCCGTTATCGCCGCCGACAATGGCCGCGCCAAAGGCGGTTGCCGGCGCAGATTCGCCACGCAGGGAGAGAGACGGCATATCCAGGTTGACGGTCCACTTAACGGCGCCATCCGCTTCATTCAATGCCTGCAGTTGACCATTGCTGGTGTGAATCAGCACCAGCCCATCGCTGACCACCGGACGGGAAAGCGCTTCACCGGCCACTTTGGTCTGCCATGCAACCGTACCGTCCGCCGCGTTCAGCGCATACACCTGCGCTTTTTCGCTGCCAATATAGACGTGACCGCCGGCAACCGTTACGCCGCCAGACAACTGCGCCGATGAGCGTGAGAACCAGCCATCTTTCTCACCCAGATTTATCGCCCAGACCTCTTTACCGTCATCAGCGTTCAACGCTTTCACCACGCCAGCACGATCGGCCGCGTAGACCACGTTATCAGCATAGGCCGGATGGAGGTTGGAATAGAAATCACCGATACCATTGCCTACAGACGTACTCCACGCCGTAGACGGGGTAAACTGGTTTTCAACCACCGGTAATGGGGACATTTTTACAACGTCTTCTTCGCCACTAAACAGTGAACAGCCGCTCAACAGGGTAACGGAAAGCAGCCCTGGCAGAAGTAATTTACGCAATTGCATCGGGTCCCTCTCAGATGGACAAATTATTGATTTTCATCTGCATCATTTCGCTCAGCGCCGGGGAGGCGTTACTTTTCACGCCCGCTTCCCACGCACTACGCGCACCTTGTTTATCACCTTTACTCAGCAATGCTTCGCCGCGCAGATCGGCAACAATCGCTGCCCATCCTTCACCCTTCACGCCATCCAGGGTTTTCAGCGCCGTATCGGCCTGCTTGAGTTGCACCTGAACACGTGCCAGACGTAGCGTGATCACCGCTTTAAGGTTTTCATCACTCGTGGCGGCCAGCCCCTGCTGAAGCTGGGCCGCGGCTTTCTCAAGTTGATTCTGATCGACAAACTGCTGCGCCAGTTCCATAGAAGCCAACGCGCCGTAGGTGTTCTTATTGTCGGCGGCAAATTTCTCTGCGGCTGACAGGTTTTCCGCTTTACCCGCGCTGAGCGAGCTCACCACGGTTTGATATGACAAAGAAGCAGAGCGTGCGGACTCAGTCTGATGATTGTTCCAGTAGCGCCAGCCTACCAGCGCACCAACACCTAAAATAACCCCAACAGCCAGGGCTTTGCCATTCTCGGCAAAGAAGCGTTTGATTGCCTCAACCTGGTCGTTTTCGTTCTCGTAAATTTCCACGCAGTCCTTCTCCTTAAGCCATTAACGTGCGCAAATGCGTTGCAACGTTATCCTGTGCAACTTCAGTTTGCTCACCGGAGCGCAAATCCTTCACTACAACAGTACCGGCAGCCACTTCAGACTCGCCAAGTACCAGTGCAACGCGGGCGCCCCATTTGTCAGCTCGGGCAAACTGTTTTTTAAAGTTGCCACCGCCGTGGTTTGTCATTAGCTTCACGCCCGGGATTTCATCACGCACGCGCTCAGCCAGTGTCATTGCCGCAGACTGCGTATCCGCGCCTGAAGCGACCAGGTATATATCGACAACAGAATCGGCTTTAAATTCCGGATTAACTGCCTGAACCAGTAAAACAAGTCGCTCCAGGCCCATGGCAAAGCCCACCCCCCGGGGTCGCGCGACCGCCGAGTTGCTCAACCAGTCCGTCATAACGACCGCCCGCACAGACGGTGCCCTGTGAGCCCAGGCTGCTGGTGACCCATTCAAACACCGTACGGTTGTAGTAGTCGAGACCACGAACCAGACGCTGGTTGACAGTGTAGGCGATACCCGCGGCTTCCAGCAGTTTGCACAGGCCTGCAAAGTGTTCGCGGGAATCGTCATCCAGATAGTCGCCAAGCTGAGGTGCATCGTTGAGCAGCGCCTGTACGTCCGGATTTTTTGAATCCAGCACGCGTAACGGGTTGGAGTACATGCGACGTTTGCAGTCTTCGTCCAGTTTCTCAACGTGCTGCTCCAGGAATGCCACCAGCGCATCGCGATAATTCGCACGCGCTTCCAGCGATCCGATGGAGTTCAGCTCAAGATTAACATGTTCAGCGATGCCCAGCGCACGCCACCAGCGCGCGGTGAGCATAATCAGTTCGGCATCAATATCCGGCCCTTGCAGACCAAAGGCTTCGACACCCAACTGATGGAACTGACGATAGCGCCCTTTCTGCGGCCGCTCGTGGCGGAACATCGGCCCGATGTACCACAGACGCTGTTCCTGATTGTACAGAAGACCATGCTCGATGCCGGCGCGTACACAGCCCGCCGTCCCTTCCGGACGCAGCGTCAGGCTATCGCCATTGCGGTCCTCAAAGGTGTACATCTCTTTTTCAACCACGTCGGTCACTTCGCCGATCGCGCGTTTGAATAACGGGGTCTGCTCTACAATCGGCAAGCGGATTTCACTGTAACCGTAGCTGCCGAGCACGTTTTTGAGTGTGCCTTCAATGCGCTGCCAAATGGCGGTTTCGCCAGGCAGATAATCGTTCATGCCGCGAATGGCTTGAATGTTTTTTGCCACGTTTATTCTCTTTCTGAATATAAAAATGAACCCTCAGCGCTTCCCCGAGCGATACGGGAGCCATGCGGGTTCAATCATACACGGGAAGCACGCCGCTTCCCATCACGTTGTTATTTTTCAACCTGCTGCACGTTGATACGCTGCGCTTCGTCGAGCATCGTCGCTTTGGCGCGAATACGGGCTTCAAGCTGGTCAATCATATCGCTGTTATCCAGACGATCTTTACGTACGCCATCTTCATAGAGACCGCTTTTCTTGTTACCGCCAGTCACGCCCAGCGTGGACACCAGTGCTTCACCCGGACCGTTAACCACGCAGCCGATAATGGATACATCCATCGGCGTGATGATGTCCTCCAGACGTTGTTCCAGCGCGTTAACCGTGCCGATCACGTCAAACTCCTGACGTGAACAGGTCGGGCAGGCGATAAAATTGATCCCGCGAGCGCGAATACGCAGAGACTTCAGGATATCGAAGCCGACTTTGATCTCTTCTACCGGGTCAGCCGCCAGCGAAACGCGCAGCGTATCGCCAATCCCTTCAGACAGCAGCAGGCCGAGACCAATGGCTGATTTCACCGCACCGCTGCGTGCGCCACCGGCTTCGGTGATCCCTAAATGCAACGGTTGATCGATTTGCTTTGCCAGCAGGCGATAGGATTCAACGGCGAGGAACACGTCCGACGCTTTTACGCTGACCTTAAACTGATCAAAATTCAGACGATCGAGATGATCCACATGGCGCATGGCCGATTCCAGCAAGGCCTGCGGCGTGGGTTCGCCGTACTTTTCCTGCAGATCTTTTTCCAGCGAACCGGCGTTCACGCCGATACGAATGGGGATATTTTTGTCGCGGGCGCAATCCACCACCATGCGGATACGCTCTTCGTTACCGATATTACCTGGGTTAATTCGCAGGCAGTCAACGCCGTACTCCGCCACTTTGAGCGCAATACGGTAGTCGAAGTGAATGTCGGCAACCAGCGGAACAGAAACCTGTTGCTTAATCAGTTTAAAGGCTTCTGCGGCATCCATCGTGGGTACGGAGACACGAACAATGTCAGCGCCAACGCGTTCCAGCGCTTTGATCTGATTCACCGTCGCTTCCACATCCGTGGTGCGCGTATTGGTCATCGACTGGACGGCGATGGGAGCCCCATCGCCAATCGGCACATTCCCAACGTAAATACGCGTTGATTTTCTACGTTGAATTGGAGCCTGGTTATGCATGAAAAATCTCCCGCGTTACCCGTCTGTTACTGCGCCGGTGATTGTTCGGCATTGAGGGTCAGACGCGCAACCTGGTTAGTTCTGATAAAACGGCTCAGATCGACAGGTTTTCCTTGATACTGGATCTGCACCGCAGCCGGCGCACCAATTTTAAGCTTGTATGGCGCCTGACCGGTCAGGTTTAAATTGCCATCTTTACGCTGCATACCGCTGAACAGCTTTTTACCTGTCGCATCGCTTACTTCCAGCCAGCAATCAGCGGTAAAGTTCATCACCAGCGCGTTTGGATCGGCAGACGCTTGCACGCCCGCTTGATCGGTCGGTAATGGTGCTGCGCCATCCGGCGTTGCCGGTGCTGTTGGCGTTTCTGTTGCGGTATCTACGTTGGCCTGAGAAGGCGCGACCACGGCATTCTGTTGCGGATCAACCGCGGGGGCGGTCGTCGGCGCAGGCGTTTGCGCCGTCTCCGCAGGACCGGTGGCCACTGGCGTGTTGTCCTGGCTTGCTGTCGCGCTGGTATCCAGCGGCACGCTTTGCGTGTTTTCGCTGTTGGCATTCAGCTCAGCAGAGGATTGATCGGCCATCGTGGAGATCTCTTCCTGCTGCGCTTTGTGGTTTTGCCACCACCAGGCGCCCGTCAGGCCGACTACAACAAACAGCACCAGCCAGGTAAAGGTCATCAACCAGCCATCGCGCTTTTTACGGCGTTTGCCTAACGAGAAACTCTGCATCGGCGCAACTTTCGCCGCACGAACCGGTGCCTGCTTCTCCAGAGCCGGCAGCAGCTCTTCTTCAGGAATATGGACCAGACGCGCATAAGAGCGGATGTACCCGCGCAGGAACGTTGAAGCTAAATCGGCCGGTGCCTTATCATCTTCAATGTCGCGTACGGTGGATACTTTCAGGCAAAGTCGCTCAGCGACAGCCTGCTGGCTGAGTCCGAGTTGTTCACGGGCATTGCGTAGACGAACGCCGGTGGATTGTGCTTCATGTTGGTCGTGAGTGGCTTCAGTATTCATTCGCTACAGCTGCTGGTGAAAATTAGGGTTCAGGCGCCGGCGAGTCACAATGCCCACCCACACCGCGAAATTCTGGTCAGTCAACCTGAGTCAAACAGTATAAACCTCTCTGCCGACTCTTAACAAAAACAGCTTAAGCCTGAGGGCTAAACTATTGTCGCGCCGTACATACTGCCTTAAAGTCGACAAAAACGCACCGTTATTATTGACCGGACAAGTACGACCCTGACCCTCATGCAAATTACGTTGCGCCACAGCACAGAAAACAGGCTGTAGCGCATTGCACATCAGACGGTTTTAACGTCGATAGCCTCACCCTGCATACGCTTACGCAGCGTACGTTTGGTCCGGTCGATCACATCTCCCGCCAGTTGTCCGCAGGCGGCGTCGATATCATCACCCCGCGTTTTACGCACAATGGTGGTAAAGCCATAATTCATCAATACTTTAGAAAAACGATCAATACGGCTATTGGAGCTTCGTCCATACGGCGCGCCCGGGAACGGGTTCCATGGGATCAGGTTGATCTTGCACGGCGTATCCTTCAGCAGTTCTGCCAGTTGATGGGCATGCTCTGTGCCGTCGTTAACGTGATCCAGCATGACGTATTCAATGGTGACTCGTCCCTGGTTGGCATTGGATTTCTCCAGATAGCGGCGAACCGCGCTCAGGAAGGTTTCGATATTGTACTTTTTGTTGATCGGTACAATTTCGTCACGAATTTCGTCATTCGGCGCATGCAGCGAGATAGCCAGCGCGACATCGATCATATCGCCTAATTTGTCGAGAGCTGGCACCACGCCGGAGGTCGACAGCGTAACGCGACGCTTGGACAAACCAAAGCCGAAATCATCAAGCATGATTTCCATGGCAGGCACGACGTTTGTCAGGTTAAGCAGCGGTTCACCCATACCCATCATCACCACGTTGGTGATTGGACGCTGACCCGTGATTTTCGCCGCGCCGACAATTTTTGCCGCACGCCAGACCTGACCAATAATTTCAGACACGCGCAGGTTACGGTTAAAACCCTGCTGCGCGGTTGAACAGAATTTACACTCCAGCGCACAACCCACCTGCGAAGAGACACACAGCGTGGCGCGGTCATCTTCCGGGATATACACCGTTTCAACACGCTGATCGCCCACGGCTATCGCCCATTTGATGGTGCCATCGGAAGAGCGCTGTTCTTCAACCACTTCTGGTGCGCGGATTTCCGCCACCTCTTTAAGCTTGTTGCGCAGCACTTTGTTGATGTCCGTCATGTCATCAAAGTTGTCGCTGCAATAGTGGTACATCCATTTCATCACCTGATCGGCACGAAACGGCTTCTCGCCCATCTCTTTAAAGAATTCGCGCATCTGCTGACGGTTCAGATCCAACAGGTTGATTTTTCCATTTTTATTGGGAACCGCAGGGGTGACTATTTCGGAGGTGTTAACTAATTCAGACATAATTTTTTCCGGCCTCGTTGTTACACGTTATGGCCCATGGGAGGTTGAAAAGAAACGCCCCGGTAAGCAATGGCTCATCCGGGGCGTTGCATTGTACAAAGTCTGGCGCAAGGATGCCACGTTTGCACGCGGCATTTAGCGAAAAATTATTCCCCGAGGAATTAACGTGTGCGAGCGCACACCTCGCCTTCCGCAAAGAAATAGGCGATTTCACGCTGGGCGGATTCGACAGAATCAGAACCGTGAGTACCGTTTTCAGTGAAGCTGTCGGCGTAGTCAGCACGCAGGGTACCTGCCAGAGCGTTAGCCGGGTTGGTTGCACCCAGCAGATCGCGGTGACGCTGTACCGCGTTTTCGCCTTCCAGCACGGACACCACGATAGGACCAGAGGTCATGAACTCGACCAGACCGTCAAAGAACGGCTTGCCGTCATGCTCAGCATAGAAGCCGCGCGCCTGTTCAACGGTCAGGTGCAGCATTTTGGTACCGACGATTTTGAACCCTGCAGCTTCAAAGCGCGTAAAGATATTACCAATAACGTTTTTTGCCACCGCGTTTGGCTTGATGATGGAAAAAGTACGTTCAATAGCCATGATTACCTCTGAAAGATGTTCTGTTGTGTTTTACCTGGCGCGGATTATAAAGAGCATCCCGGCTATTGCATATGGATAGAGGTAACATTTTTTTAAAATAAGATGAGTATTAGCAACAAAGAATGTCAATCTGGTCTACAGCAGGGAAAACCTCACCGTCGCAACTTGCCCACTTTCATCCATCGCCAGTAGCTGATAGTCACCTTTTTCGCGCAGACGTAACGTGACACCACGCCCACGTTCATTCAGCGGTTCGCCATTAAGGAACCACCAGCGCTCTCCTGCTCCGCCGCTGCTCTGAATCGTTACGCTCGCCTCAGCAGCACCCGGTAAACGCTTGACGATTGCGCCATCACGCACGCCTGTCAGCAACAGCGGCAGCGCAGGATCCTGCCCATGTGGCGGGCATTCCGTTGAGGCTAACGGCAAGCGCGCACTGCGCCGCTCTGAGGCTGGTAACCACGGTTCCAGCGGCAATGGCCAGACAATCAGCCTCTGCTCCTGCGCCTGCGGGCAATCGGCGGCAACGCGTCGACCTGCCTTGTCCAGCCAGATCGGAAAACGAATGCCGCTCATTCCCTCCTGCCCCGGCAACAAGAGCGTAGGCGGCTGAGCATCTTCCAGCAGCCAGGTAGCAAGACGACGTCGGCAGTTGCTGTCACCCGGAGGAAGAGATTGTCCGCCAGGCCAGCACACGACGCCGCGAGTGACCGACTGCGGTCGCGGATCTTCCGGCAGAGTGGCTCCACGGGCTAAAAGCAGGTTGTTCACCTGATTAAGTAGTGGGATAGCGCTGGCATAACCAAATTGCCCGGCAACAGGCGTGCCGTCCGGTCTTCCCGTCCAGATACCGATAATATAGCGGGCATTGAGGCCTATGGCCCACGCATCACGATAGCCATAGCTGGTGCCGGTTTTTCGCGCCAGCGGTACTATCCGGGGAAGCGCATTGTCCGGCAGCGGCTGCGCTTCATCAGCTAAAATCCGTCGGATGATCCACGCCGCGCCCGGCGACATCAGCGTGCGTTCAGCAAGCGGATCGCCCGGTTGCAAACGCAATTTACCCGCTTTGCCATAACGGGCAAAAGCGCTGTAACCGGCGACCATATCTTCAAGGCGCGCGCCCGCGCCCCCCAGAATAAGCGACAGATTGGGCGCCGCACCCGCTGGCAGATATAACGGCAGCCCGACATTGCGTAATTGCGCGGCAAAGCGCTTCGGACCGTAAGCTTCCAGCACCTGCACCGCAGGCAAATTGAGCGAGCGCAACAGCGCTTCGCTCATACTGACTGGACCATGGAAGCCGCTGTCAAAATTACCCGGACGATAATCCCCACTACGGCGCGGCACATCCTGTAACAGAGATGCCGGGTGGATCAATCCATCATCCAGCGCCAGTCCATAAACAAAAGGCTTGAACACGGAGCCTGGCGATCGGATCGCCTTAACCATATCCACATGGCCGAAACGCGTATCATCATTCAGATCGACCGAACCGACCCAGCCGCGCACGCTCATATCAGTATGATCGACAACGATCATCGCCAGCGAACTGCGCGCAGGCAGCCTTCCCTTCCAGTTTTGCGCCAGCTCTTCCAGCTGTCGTTGCAACCCGGCATCCAGAGTCGTGACAATTTTGTCGCCTTGATTTTTACCCAACATCATCCGCGAGAACAGCGGTGCCAGTTGTGGCATCTGGCGAGGTGTCAGCCACACAGGCTCTTCACGTGATTCCTCAACCTGGCGTCGCGCCCATACCCCTTGCGCCGCCATCCGCTCCAGCACTTTGTTGCGCGCCGCTTCTGCCCGATCCGGCCAGCGATCGGGGCGCAGTCGACTCGGCGCCTGCGGCAATACCGCCAGTAGCGCAGCTTCAGAGTAGCTGAGCTGCGACGGAGGCTTTCCGAGATACGCCCAACTGGCCGCGCCAATTCCCTGTAATGTGCCGCCAAACGGTGCGCGGTTGAGGTACAGCGTCAGGATGTCGCGTTTTGAGAGATGCCATTCAAGCTGCACGGCGCGCCAGAGCTGACGAAACTTACCGCCAAACGTGCGGGGATGTGGATCGAGTAATCGCGCCACCTGCATGGTCAGCGTGCTGCCGCCGGAAATCACCCGTCCGGAGGAAAGATCCTGCCAGGCGGCACGCAGTATGGAGAGAGGGTTTACCCCCGGATGTTTCCAGAACCAGCGATCTTCGTAGTGAATGAGCGCCTCAAGATAACGCGGAGAGACCTCTTCAGGCGTGACCGGATAGCGCCAGATGCCGTCCGCGTCTGCGAATCGCCACAGCGGCGTCCCGTCATGAGCCACGACCACTCGCGCCGGATTAACCTCACGCAAAGGGAGCGGCCAGAGTTTATCCGCCGCCCACACGGCGCAAACGAGTAAAACAGACGCGGCGACCAGCCAAAGCCAGCCGCCGCGTTTACCGGTAAATCGCCTCATTTACGGCTTAACAATCAGTATTTCCTCAGAGGCGCCGGTCGCACGCCATTGCGGAACATACATCGATTCCACCATCGGCGCAGGCACCTGATAGGTTCCCGGCGTCACCGCTCGCGCCAGATACACCAGCGTCACCGGCTGACCCTGATTCACCGCCACCGCGGCGACAAAGCGATCGTCACGGAACTCGACATGCTGAATATCCGCCTGCTGCATTTGATTGAGCAAGTTTTGAACTTCGCTGCCGCTGTCCTGCAAACTGGCGCTCCCGTTGGCCAGATTCTGGTTTTCCAGTTCCAGCCCGGCAGGCAGCAGATCCACCACCAGCGCATCCGGTACGTCCTGACTGGCTTTCACTTCCAGCCAGACCAGCACCAGTTCACCGCTGCGCAGAGAATCCAGCGATTTAGTTTGCCCATCGGTGCCCAGAATATGACGCTCAATTTGCAGCACATTACTGGTGGGTGCCGGAGCCGTTTGTGGGTAGCCGTTCACGTCCAGACGCAGCCACATCGGCAAAGAACCGTTATTCGTCACCTGCAGCGCCGCGAGTTGATCGGCGTCCAGATTGCGGGTTTGCGCTTTATCCCCCCGCCAGTGGTTGCTCCGCAAGCGAGGTCTGTGCCTGCCAGGTACCCGGTAAATCCTGCAGCGAACGGGCTGCCAGGAACAGCGCGTTATTCTCCTGTGTTGACAGCCAGCGCTGACCAAATGCCTGTTCAGAAAGCGTGTTCAGCAGCGTGTTCTGGACGTCCGGCTTCAGGTTATTCTCTTCCAGCAGCGCCAGCATCAGGGCGTTATCGCGAAGCGGACTGCCGTAATCGGCCAGCCACTGACGTTCGTCGTGACGCGGTGTGGACAGTGCCAGCGTCACGGCGTCGTCACCCCGTTTCGCATCCCCCATCGTGTTCAACGCGATGCCGAGTTGTAGCAACGGTAAACCGGATGCTGCCTGGCTGCGACGCTCCCAGATCTCGCGAAGTGCGCCAAGCGGAGCTTTCTGCTGACGAGCCAGGACCATTGCCGCGTAGGCCTGCACGGCAAATTTGCTCGCCTGCGAATCACTGGAATAGCGAATCGACATCATCCCCGGATCCTGCAGATAACGCAGCAGACGCGCGTTACCCTGGTTGATCCCCTCCGCCGGAACGCTATAGCCCTGCTCGCCCGCGCGAACCAAGAAATCCATCGCATAGGCGGTCAGCCAGTACTCTTCCGGGCCATTTTTATCCCACAGCGCGAAACCACCGTTATCACGCTGCATTTGCAGCAGGCGCGATATCCCGGTGTCGATTGCCGCACGACGCTTCTCGTCAGTATCCCCCCGTAATACCCAGCGCATTTAGCTGCGCAGCATTGGTGTAGAGCGAAGGGAACAGGCCGCTGGTGGTTTGTTCCAGACAACCGTAGGGATACGCCTTCAGCTCACGGATATAACGCGCCAGATTTAACGGCGGTTTACCGCTGAACAGCAGTTGGCCCTGCACCGTCACCGGAGAGAAATTCGCCAACCCTTCCGCGGAAGGTGTCCAGCTTTCACCGGGTTGCAGCATCACGCCGTTATTGACCGTTTGCGCCGGGAATGCCGGGCGTACGCCAATCTTCCACTGCTTGTGCTGCGGCCCGATATTTTCGCCTGGCACGTTCAGTCCACTTAACGTCGCCTGTAGCTCGCCATCGCCAAATCCTTCTTTCGCACGAACAGGAACAAATAAGGTCGTGCGTACGCCCGGCGCCAGATTAACCTGCGCAGGCTGGTCGCTGACCAGTTCAATCAAACCGCTGGCGGTCAGCGTCACGTTCAGCGATTGCAGTTGATCGGTCAGGTTGGTGACGTCCAGTACCAGTCGCGAGGTATCATCACCGGCCATAAAGCGCGGCATATTCAACTCGGCAATGACCGGGGCGGCGACGATGGTCTTGCTTTCATTGCTGCCAAAATCATCCGCCGTCCACGCCTGCGCCATCACACGGAGTTCACCGTTGAAATCGCCAATCGGCAGCGTCACGCTGCCTTCGCCCTGCTCATTGAGCATGACCGGTTGCGCCTGCTGCGCGACGATAGTCACATGATTAACCGGCGGTTTACCGCCGCGCTTCAGCTCGTCGCCATCACCACCAAAGCGTAGTGCGGCCAGACGCCCCTGCCCTTCGATCACCTGACCATAAATGTCATAAATATCCGCGCCGTAGCGCTTTTGTCCGAAGAACGCCTGCCACGGATCCGGCGTAACGTAATCGGTAATGTTCAACACGCCGCTGTCCACAGCCGATACCAGGACATTGACCTGTTTTGGCGTCTCGCCATTTTTACTGCTGGCCTTAATCTTCACAGTCAACGGCTGATTCGGACGCATTTTGGCTGGGCTTTCCAGCACCAGATCCAGACGTCGATTTTCGTCCCCCCAGCGGTAGATGCAGCAGCCCCACCGCGCGTTTCGGCGTGGCAGAACGGGATTTATCTCCCGGACGCACAACCAGCGTGCTCAGATACAAATCATGACGATTCCAGGATTTATCAACCGGAATGGAGAGATCCAGCCCCTGCGCCGGAACATCAATTTCCTGCCACCATAGTGGACCTTCACTGGATTCCACCATTGCATAGCCTTTTCCCGCCGCCGGTGCCGCAATATGCAGCTTCATCGTATCGCCCGGACGATAGGCCGGCTTGTCCAGCTTCAGCGTGACGCGATCTGGCCGCGCCGCGCCGCTGCCATCACTGTTATCCTGCCAACTATAACCAGCCCAAAAACGGACGCTGCTGATCGCATCGTTTGGCGCTTTGACTTCCAGTCGGTAGGCACCCCACTCGACCGGGAATGTCACTTTGCCGGTTTCATCCGCTTTCAGATCCAGCGTCTGCTCACCTTCCACCAGATCTTTTTGATCAAAGCGTGACTGCCAGCCTTCACTTTCCAGCCAGTCCCAGTAATAGTCGCGACGCTCACGAATCAAACGCACCTGTAACCCGGAGACCGCTTTCTTCTCTCCCTGGGCATCGACGTAGACAATGTCAAAGGCGGCGTTGCTGCCTTCATCGACAATCGGCTGATTCACCGTGGTATCGGTGCGGTAGTCATACACCGCTTTCACCGCAAATTGCGGACGGATACCCGGTAAGGTGTCTGCTGGCCAGACCGCCTGCTCAGCGCGACGCGTGACGGGACGCCCACCGGATTCCAGCAGGCTGGCCTGCAAAATTACTTTCAACGGTGAGTGAGTTTCACGCCATGCGCTGTTGGTGCTGATTTCGCCACGCCCGGTTTCGTTCAGCGTCAATTGGACTTCGTCAAGACTGCGCGACAGGTTCTCCTCAACAATATTACCAAACTGGAAGCCCGGCAGTGACGGCACGGCATCACGCAGCGGGCGCAGGTACAGCTGTCCCTGTAACGCATTGCCATTCGCCGGGGCGCCGTATAGGTAGTAGCCCACCGCCGAGAACGTCACCTTGTCAGGGGGAGATAATGGCGTCTTTTGCCCAGTGAGATTCAGCGCCATTCGCTCCGGCATGAAATCTTCAACGTGGAAATCCCACATCCGGGTCTGGTTATCGCCTGTGTTGGCGCGAATGTGCCACATTCCGGTCGGTGCGCCGCTGTCCAGTGGATACGTGAAACGATACAACCCGTTATCCGGCTGGCTGACCACAGTACGGATCACCTGGCCGTCCGGCTTTACCACCTCAAGCTTCACCGGTTGATCGGGTAACGTCTTACCGTCGCTGTCGCGCAGCAGACCGTTGAGGATCACCGTTTCGCCGGGACGATAGAGATCGCGCGGGCCAAACATAAAGAACTGTTTGCTAAAGCCGGGATCCCCGGCGATATCAAATTCGGCCAAATCCAGCGCCGGGAGTTTCAGATCCAGCAGCGTGGTTTGCCCCTCTTTACGTGCCAACAACAGTGCGGCGCTCTGGTGATTTTCAAGCTGTACATGGCCTTTCGCATCGCTGGTCGCTTTCGCCAGGGTCTGGCCTTTTTCATCCAGTAAGGCGACCTCTATCCCCTGCTGCGCGGCACCATTCTCCAGGCTTTGCGTGAATACATCGAGCCGGTTCTGGTAGCGGTGCGCGGATACGCCGATGTCGCTGAGCGTGAACAACGTTGCGGCGTTACTGTACTCGTACTGCCCGGCTTTGGTCATCACCGCAACATAAACACCGGCCTGCTGCAACGGCTTGATCTCGCTCAGCGGCAGAAGGAGTTTTTCGCGGGTGTTACGCGCAGGATTGAGATCAAAGCGGCCGGTATAGACCAGATCCGCCATTTTCAGGAGATTGTCGGACTCCCAGTTGGACATCGAACTCCGGTACTCCCACCGGCTGACAAAGGCCGCGAGCGATTCCGGCTTCACGCGGAAAAAGTTAACGTCTACATTGTTCACGTTAAGCGCCATAACGGGCAAACCTTCCACGACTTTCCCTGGCAGCAGCGAACCGCGACTGGCAAAACCCACGCTGGGTTGAATATCCCGCGTGGTTAGGCTTTTCTCATAATTGATTTTGAAGGTCGCTTTGTTCAGCGCCCTGAGATCGCGCTCAATGGTCACCAGCAGGTCACGATTCGGTTCCAGGTGGCGTAAGCGCAGCTCTTTCAGATTCGACGACAGTTCCCATGCGCCATCGACTTTACCGCTTTTTTTATCCACCACGTGGACGATGCGGGCAAAATCCTGTTCAGGATCTAACGGGATGGAAAAGGTCAACACCAGCGTGGATGCGCCGTCCAGTTGCACCTCTGAGGCATCCAGCAGCGTCAGCGCTTTGCCCTCGCTCTGCTGAGCCAGCTTCTGCAGCTTCGCGGTATCTTTGACCGTTTTCTTTTCCGCCGCAGGCTGCGCGGCGGGAGGGGCGTTATTCGCCGCTATGGGGGGCTTTATCGTTATTATCGCACCCTGCAAGCGCCAGCATGAACATGCAAGCGACTACGCGTATGAATTTCATTTGTCATCCCTGGCCAACGTGGCCCGTTAGTTAGCAACGTGAACTGTTATTATGCGTGAGATTTCGCTTTGTGTAAGTCTCTATCCCTCCCTTCTTGTCTGAATTTAATTAAGAAGTGTGGGATCACTGGACAAATCAGCCTCTTTTACTTGTCCCCTGTCGGCAAAGGCCTGACAATTTAGCGGACACCTGATAAACATGGAGATCCCCATGACTACCGCCTTTTTTTGTCGCCGCCGACTGGCTTGCCGAGCATATTGACGATCCGCAGATTCAAATCATCGACGCCCGCATGGCGCCGCCAGGGCAGGAAGACCGCGACGTTGCGCAAGAGTATCGCTCGGGGCATATCCCGGGTGCGGTGTTTTTCGATATCGAAGCGCTCTCCGACCATACGTCACCTCTGCCGCATATGATGCCACGCCCGGAAAGCTTCGCCGTGGCGATGCGTGAACTGGGAGTTCATCAGGATAAACATCTGATTGTGTATGATGAGGGAAATCTGTTCTCCGCCCCGCGCGCGTGGTGGATGCTGCGTACCTTTGGCGTGGAGAACGTGTCCATTCTGGGTGGTGGCCTGGCGGGCTGGCAACGTGATGAGTTGCCGCTGCAGGAAGGTGACGTTGAACTGCCGGAAGGCGAGTTTGATCCAGCGTTTAACCCTGACGCCGTCGTGCGCGTCACCGATGTGCTGCTCGCCAGCCATGAAAAAAGCGCACAGATTGTCGATGCCCGCCCGGCAGCACGTTTTAATGCTGAAGTCGACGAGCCGCGTCCTGGTCTCAGACGTGGTCATGTACCCGGCGCCTTAAACGTGCCGTGGACAGAACTGGTTCAGGAAGGGGGAACTGAAAACAACTGACGAGCTGGATGCCATCTTCTTTCGTCATGGCGTCAGTTTTGATCGTCCGATTATCGCCAGCTGTGGTTCTGGCGTGACGGCAGCCGTCGTTGTGCTGGCGCTTGCGACACTGGACGTGCCAGACGTCGCACTGTATGACGGTGCGTGGAGCGAATGGGGAGCGCGTGCCGATTTACCGGTAGAACCGGATGACGCTAAATAAATTCTGATTTCTTAGTCTCTTTCGACCACAAAAAAAACCGCTCAAACGTTTTGAGCGGTTTTTTTTGTGCTGGTCCGGTTCGCGGCCTTTCCAGCTGGCTGTGTTGCCATAGCAACGCAGGCACGTCGTAGTGCTTGCTGTCACGGCATTATCGCCAGTGGTGCTGTCATGAAGCGGTCTTTGCATGGACCGCACAATGAAGATACGGTACGTCTGTATCGTGCTTCTTGTTTCTGGTGTGTTGTGCCTTCACGCAGACCAGAGTTACCCCAGTAATTCTGTTTTCGTAAAGACCAACGACCAGGGCAGGTAAGCGAGGATGCCGCCCTTCGGGGCGGCTTTCCTTCACTTAAATAATTCGGTTCTGTTTGAAATCACGCAGGAACCCGCCCCAACGACGCTCGTAGAAGGGGGCAATATGTTCGGTGATAAAATGGCTTATCCCCTGCTCGCCTTTTTTCACCTGGCAGATATCGATTGGCTCATCGCCAGGTAAGGTGTCCGTCGCCACGCTACCCGCCGCATGAATAATCTCCTCAATATCGCCATCCGCTTCAATGCCAATCAGCAGATTGGCCTCAGCATCAGCGCTCTCTTTGATGGAACAGAGAAAAGCGCGTTTCACCGGCTTGATGGTCTTAAACAGCGTAGTGAGCGAGTCGATCATCTGCGCTGGCGGTTCGGCCACTTCGGAGAGGATCAGAGATTCGCCGCCTTCCAGCACTTCCTGCGTACTCAGCGGATTCCCTTCTTCCCCCATCAGCAGGCTGATTTCGCGTGGCATGAACTCTTTTCCGGTCGGCAGTTTAGCGTTGAGGAACAGGGTTTCGCCGAGCGTCATCTCAAACAGCGTCCGTACCGGCATCACCACAAACGCCTGCTCATCTTCGACGGCCTGCTGCAACGCTTCCAGCGAGGTGAAAAAAGGAATGACCGTGGTGCCATCTTCTTTTTCCCAGTGCTGAAGATCGAGCGCACTGTCTTCAATCACTGTCTCGCCTTCTGCCGCAGTGCCTGGCACCCAGACGGTGGATTCCAGCAGGGTACGGAAAAATGCCGGGCGGTGCGCAGGCTCTGTCGCCGCCTGCTCCAGCAGGATTTCTAATTCGTTTTTCGTTTCAGACATAGAGATCACAACTTATCTATGGATCGCAGGCCTGATAAGACGCAGTGCGTCGCCATCAGGCAAAATGCCGGGGAGCGCTTCGCTTACCCGGCCTACAAAAATACCTTTCAGGCAGTCAGCAGATTTGCAATAGTGCGCACACCCAGACCGGTCGCTCCGGCAGACCACTGCTCAACCGGCGCTTTGCGGTAGGTCGCTGAGCAGTCGATATGCAGCCAGCCCTGCTGGTAGTTTTCCACAAAGTGCGACAAGAACCCTGCAGCCGTGCTCGCCCCTGCCGGATACGCCGCGCTGCCGGTATTGTTCAACTCGGCAAAATTAGACGGCAACTGGTTGCGATGGAATTCCGCCAGCGGCAGACGCCAGAACGCCTCGTTCTCTTCGGCTGCGCTTGCCAGCAGACGGTTCGCCAGTTGATCATCGAAGCTGAACAGCGCGTGGTAATCGTTACCCAACGCGGTTTTCGCGGCTCCGGTCAGGGTTGCTGCATCGATAATCAGCTCTGGTTTCTGGGCGCTGGCGTCGATCAAACCGTCCGCCAGCACCAGACGCCCTTCCGCGTCGGTATTCATCACTTCGACGTTTTTACCGTTACGATAATGAATGATATCGCCCAGCTTGAACGCGTTGCCGCTGATCAGGTTATCCGCACAGCACAGGTATAGCTTCACGCGTTTGTTCAGCCCGCGCGTGATCGAAAACGCCAGCGCGCCGGTTACCGTTGCCGCGCCGCCCATGTCGGATTTCATCGAATCCATAAAGGCGCTCTGCTTGATGCTGTAGCCGCCGGAATCAAAGGTGATCCCTTTCCCAACCAGGCAAGCAAAAACCGGAGCTTCTTTATCTCCTGTCGGGTTGTAGTCGAGCGCCAGCAAAACCGGCGAGCGTTCAGAACCACGGCCAACAGTATGCAGCCCCATGTAGTTCTGTTCGCGAAGATCTTCGCCTTTAGTAATCCGGTAAGAGACATGATCGCAGGCGACGCTGCACAGCAGGTCAACCGCACGCTGCGCCAGCTGTTCCGGCCCCAGCTCTTCCGCTGGCGCGTTAATGGTGTCGCGTACCCAGTCGATGATGGTCAGACGATTATCCAGCTCCTGGCGCTGCGCATCGTCCAGCGCTGGCCATTCTACTTTACGGCTGCCTTTCGGCGCTTTGTAGCCCTGCCAGAATGACCAGCAGCGGTCTGCATTCCAGCCCTCACCTGCCAATTGCACATGCCTGATGCCCAGGCCGTCGATTTTACGTGCGGCGCGCTGGATCAAACCGAGGTCGTCTTTACCGTTAAGATGCAGGGCAATGCCCTCGCTATTCATACTGTAGGTGGCTTTTTCACCCCAGCGCGCATCGGCGGGCTGTGAAGAGAGGGTGATTTTCATGGCTTCTGTCATTGTTTTTATCCTTCTTAGCAAACGGGCCGCCCTCTGGCAGCCCGTTATGTGACCTACTCTGCTTCATCTAACCAGACCAGCAGAATTGCCTCCAGAATTTTTTCATTGGACGCATCAGGATTGTCGTCAAAATCCTCGAGATCGCAAATCCACTGATGAAGGTCGGTAAAACGAACCGTCTTAGGATCACGATCGGGGAACGCGTCGTACAGCGCTTCGCCGATTTCACGGCTATCGGTCCACTTGAGTCCCATACTACCCTCTGTTAATGCTCACGCGCATGGTTGATTGTGTAACGTGGGATTTCGACCACTAAATCTTCCCCGGTCACGCGAGCCTGGCAGCTCAAACGGCTCTCCGGCTCCAGTCCCCAGGCTTTATCCAGCATGTCGTCTTCTTCTTCCGTGCTTTCCGGCAGGGAGTCAAAACCTTCACGCACGATGCAGTGGCAGGTGGTGCAGGCGCAGGATTTTTCGCAGGCGTGCTCAATCTCAATACCGTTGCGCAGTGCAACGTCAAGAATGGTTTCACCGGTCTCCGCTTCCAGAACTGCGCCATCCGGACAGAGGTCCTGATGAGGCAAAATAACAATCTTTGGCATATTAAACCTCGTCCACGGAATGGCCTTTCAGCGCGCTACGGACCGACTGATCCATGCGGCGAGCAGCAAATTCCTGGGTTTGTTTGTCTACATTTTTAATGGCTTGTTCGATAGCGTCAACATCATCGCCCAGCGCCACCTCGCTCAGGTGCGCGGCGGCATCGTCGATCAATTGACGTTCTGCGGCGCTTAGCAGCGCGGCATCCGCGGCCAGCGCACCGGTTAAACTTTCCAGTACGCGCGCCGCTTCGACTTTCTGCTCTGCCAGCATACGGGCTTTTACGTCCTGCTCGGCAAAGCTCATCGAATCCTGAATCATTGAGGCAATTTCGCTGTCGGTAAGCCCGTAGGACGGTTTAACCTGAATAGATGCCTCAACGCCGGTGGATTTCTCCATCGCGGTGACGCTCAACAGACCGTCTGCATCCACCTGGAAGGTGACGCGAATGTGCGCGCCGCCTGCCGGCAACGCCGGAATACCGCGCAGTGCAAAACGCGCCAGCGAGCGGCAGTCCTGCACCAGTTCACGTTCGCCCTGCATGACGTGAATCGACATCGCGGTCTGGCCGTCTTTGAAAGTGGTAAAGTCCTGCGCACGCGCCACCGGAATCGTGGTGTTACGCGGGATCACCTTCTCCACCAGGCCGCCCATCGTTTCCAGTCCCAGCGACAGCGGGATCACGTCGAGCAGCAGCATTTCGCTGTCCGGTTTATTGCCGACCAGGATATCCGCCTGGATCGCCGCGCCAATCGCCACCACTTTATCCGGGTCGATTGACGTCAGCGGCGGGCGACCGAAAAATTCGCCCACGCGTTCACGCACCAGCGGTACGCGTGTGGAACCGCCGACCATCACCACTTCCAGCACCTCTTGCGCCTCAACGCCGGCATCTTTCAGTGCGCGACGACAGGCCAGCAGTGTACGCTTCACCAGTGCGGAAATGAGTTCATTAAACTGTTCGCGGGTAATCTCTCCCTGCCAGCCCGCCACGTTAACCGTCACGGACCCGGCATCACTGAGCGCGATTTTCGCCGCGATGGCGGCATCCAGCAGTTCACGCTGCACGCGGTTATCGCTACGATCGGCAATCCCCGCCTGTTCGCGAATGTAATCCGCCAGCAGATGATCGAAGTCGTCGCCGCCGAGCGCGGAGTCACCACCGGTCGCCAGCACTTCGAACACACCGCGACTCAGGCGCAGAATCGAAATATCAAACGTCCCGCCGCCGAGGTCATACACCGCGATGACGCCCTCTTTGCCAGAATCGAGACCGTAGGCAATCGCCGCAGCGGTCGGTTCATTGAGCAGGCGCAATACATGCAGGCCCGCCAGACGCGCGGCGTCTTTGGTCCCCTGGCGCTGTGCATCGTCAAAGTACGCCGGTACGGTAATCACAACGCCATCGAGATCGCCAGAAAGCGACTCGGAAGCCCGCGCCGCCAGCGCTTTCAGAATATCGGCTGAAACACGGACCGGGTTCAGCAATCCCGCCGCCGTTTCAATCATCGGCAAGCCGTTTTCACTTGCCTGGAAACGGTACGGCAGATGAGGATAACGCGCCTGAATGTCCGCCAGCGAACGCCCCATCATGCGTTTGACTGAGCTAATCGTGTTCGCGGTATCCAGCGCGGCATTGGTTCGCGCATCGTAACCGACCGAGTGGCCCTGCGCCTGATAGTGAACGACGGACGGCAGCAGATGACGACCATCATGATCGGCCAGCGTTTCCGCCTGACCGCTACGCACGGTCGCGACCAGAGAGTTGGTGGTCCCGAGATCGATACCCGCCGCCAGACGACGCTGGTGTGGCGCAGCGCTCAGACCAGGCTCACTAATTTGTAATAAGGCCATAATTGCTTCCGAATATTAAAAATCGAGCAGTTTTTCTTCGAGTTGTTCTGCACTGCTGCGCAGTTTATCGAGAAAACGCAGTTTACGCACGGTATCGGCCGCCACGTCCCACGTCTCGTTATCCAGTTGTTCCACCATCGACTGATGGCGGCTATCAAACATCGTTTTCACGCGCTGAATAAAACGTTCCAGCCGCGCCTCGTCTTTCGCCTGTTCAATCTCATCGAGCTCTTCGCGTAGTTCCAGTTGTTCCATCAGGAAGGCGGTATCGCGCACCGTGTGCTGCTCGTTGCTGAGATCAAAGCCATGGAGTGAAAGCAGGTATTCTGCGCGAGTCAAAGGGTTGCGCAGCGTTTGCCAGGCCTGATTGATGGTGGCGGATCGCGAGACGGCGGCAAGCTGCTCCGCCTGCGTACCGCTGGCGAATTTATCAGGATGATACTGGCGTTGCAGATCCTGAAAACGCAGGCTCAGCGCCTGAGTATCGAGTTGATAGCGGATTGGTAAGCCAAAGAGGGTGAAGTAGTCCATAACATTCTCAGGGATAGCCTGTTAGAACAAACCCCACGCGTAGCAAAGCCACGGTGGGGTTTTCGGGTGATGCGCGTTATACGTGGAAGCTTTCGCCGCAACCACACTCGTCTTTCACGTTCGGGTTGGTAAACTTAAACCCTTCGTTCAGACCTTCTTTCACGAAGTCTAACTGCGTACCGTCCAGAAATTGCAGGCTTTTACCGTCGACCACCACCTTCACGCCTTTGTCTTCAAACACGGTGTCTTCTGCCGCCGGTTCATCAACAAATTCCAGTACATACGCCATACCTGAGCAGCCCGAGGTTCTTACGCCCAGACGCAGGCCAAACCCTTTACCGCGGTTCGCCAGGAAGGTATTTACTCGCGCTGCTGCACTGTCGCTAAGTGTAATCGACATAATAAAACCTCAACTCTTCTTATTTTGCTTCACGTTTGCTTTTGTAGTCCGCAATGGCGGCTTTGATCGCGTCTTCTGCCAGAATAGAGCAGTGAATTTTCACTGGCGGCAGCTCAAGCTCATCGGCGATATCGGTGTTTTTGATCGCCTGTGCTTCGTCCAACGATTTCCCTTTTACCCATTCGGTAACCAGGGAACTGGAGGCGATGGCGGAACCGCAACCGTAAGTCTTGAAACGCGCGTCTTCAATGATACCTTCATTGTTAACCTTGATCTGCAACTTCATCACGTCGCCACAGGCTGGTGCACCCACCATACCGCTGCCCACGTTCTCGTCGCTGTTGTCAAAAGAGCCCACGTTACGTGGATTCTCGTAATGATCGATTACTTTTTCGCTGTAAGCCATGATGAATTCTCCTTATCGGTACCGATTAATGATGTGACCATTCGATGCTGTTCAGATCCACGCCCTGCTTGTGCATTTCCCACAGCGGAGAAAGGTCACGCAGACGGCCGATAGATTTACGAACCAGTTCGATGGTGTAATCAATCTCTTCTTCGGTAGTAAAACGACCTAAAGAGAAACGAATAGAGCTATGCGCCAGCTCGTCGGTCATTCCCAGCGCGCGCAGCACGTAGGAAGGCTCAAGGCTTGCAGACGTACAGGCAGAACCAGAAGAAACAGCCAGGTCTTTCAGCGCCATAATCAGCGACTCGCCTTCCACGTAGTTAAAGCTGACGTTGAGGATGTTTGGCGCGCCCTGCTCAAGATCACCGTTCAGATAGACTTCTTCCATATCTTTCACGCCGTTCCACAGACGGTTGCGCAGACCGCGCAGACGCGCCATCTCGGTTTCCATCTCTTCTTTCGCGATGCGATAGGCTTCACCCATACCGACGATCTGGTGGACAGGCAGCGTACCGGAACGCATGCCGCGTTCGTGTCCGCCGCCGTGCATCTGTGCTTCGATGCGAATACGCGGTTTACGACGAACGTACAGTGCGCCGATCCCTTTCGGGCCATAGATTTTGTGACCGGAGAAGGACATCAGGTCAACTTTCAACTGGTTCAGATCGATAGGCAGTTTGCCCACGCTCTGAGTGGCGTCAACGTGATAGATGATGCCGCGTGCACGGCACATTTCGCCGATAGTCGCGATATCCTGCACCACGCCGATTTCGTTATTCACGTGCATGATGGAAACCAGAATGGTGTCATCACGCATCGCCGCTTCCAGTTCTTTCAGATCGATAATCCCGTTGCTCTGCGGCGCCAGGTAGGTCACTTCAAACCCTTCGCGCTCCAGTTGACGGCAGGTATCCAGTACCGCTTTGTGCTCGGTTTTACTGGTGATAATGTGCTTGCCTTTTTTCTGATAAAAGTTGGCTGCACCTTTGATCGCCAGGTTGTCGGACTCAGTCGCACCGGAAGTAAAGACAATCTCACGCGGATCGGCACCGACCAGATCGGCAATCTGATTACGGGCGATATCTACCGCCTCTTCAGCCTGCCAGCCGAAACGGTGTGAACGGGAGGCCGGGTTACCAAAGGTTCCGTCCAGCGTCAGGAACTGCATCATTTTCTCGGCAACACGCGGGTCCACCGGCGTGGTTGCGGAGTAGTCGAGATAAATCGGTAATTTCATTGCTCTATAAACTCCGTACATCGCTTCAATGCAAGGAGTCAGGCAACCGGCTGGATGTACGACCGTGTTAACGGAGCGCAAACGCTCCGGCCTGACTCGAAAATCTTATTATCGCTAACCTGACTGTTTCGCGTTTCAGCAAGGCGGCAAACATGCGAATCCCCGAGAGCTTACAAAAGTAAGTGTTCGGGGTGAGCATGTGCAGCCAACGCAGATGCAACCCGAAACAGGACGGTTAAATTAAGCGCGTAACTTAACGTCAATTGCGTCCTGTGCACGATTTGTGCGTGGAGCGTCGTGGCTGTGCTGGCGACCAGACACATCCAGGACTTCCTGGTTATTTACCAGTTCGCCTAATGTAATGTTGTTGAGGAAACCGGTCAGACGATCGCTCAGATCGCGCCACAGCGCGTGGGTCAGGCATTTATCGCCGCCCTGACAACCGCCTTTGCCCTGACAACGGGTCGCATCAACCGACTCGTCAACAGCACTAATGACTTCACCAACGGCAATACTGCCGGCATCTTTGCCCAGCAGATAACCACCGCCCGGTCCACGTACGCTGGAAACCAGACCATTTTTACGCAAACGGGAGAACAGCTGTTCCAGATAAGAAAGGGAAATTCCCTGACGTTCAGAAATATCAGCCAACGGTACCGGGCCCGCTTCGGAGTTGAGCGCAACGTCCAACATTGCGGTCACGGCATAACGCCCTTTAGATGTCAGTCTCATGTCTTACTTAACCTCAAACTCGCCCCTGCCCGGGGTTTTTTTATTGTAAAATGGGGGTATTGCATAGCAGGGCCAAGTCTGACATTCCCGACTAAATCAGTCAACTATTTACTTGACTGTTTTAGTCAGGTATTTAACCTTCAGTGCCGTTTTCATTTGCCGGATGGCGCTTCGCTTATCCGGCCTACGAATCGTGCGGTCTGTAGGCCGGATAAGCGAAGCGCCATCCGGCATTAGCACCGTTACTTGCTTTTATTCTGCTGCTCAATAGAAGCCAGCATGCCGCGCAGAATATTCAATTCCTGGCTCTCCGGACGCGCGCGCGTAAACAGACGACGCAGTTTGTTCATCACCTGCCCCGGATGGTTTTCACGGATAAAACCCGTCGACAGTAATGTCTGCTCAAGGTGACCGTAAAACCGCTCCAGATCGTCTACCAGCGGGTACGGTGCTTCTTCATGCACGACCGCATCAGGATTTTCCTGCGTCGCCAGCCAGGCCATGCGCACTTCATACGCGATAACCTGTACCGCCATCGCCAGGTTCAGCGAGCTGTACTCCGGGTTTGCCGCAATCGCGACGTGGTAATGGCATTTCTGCAACTCGTCATTGGTCAGCCCAACGCGTTCACGGCCAAACACCAGCGCCACGGGGGGTATTTGCCGCTTCCGCCACGCTTTTTAAACCGCATTCGCGCGGATCAAGCATCGGCCACGGCAGCGTACGCGAACGAGCGCTGGTCCCGACCACCAGGCTGCATCCGGCCAGCGCTTCATCGAGAGTATCGACGATCTGCGCGTTGCCGATCACATCGCTGGCCCCTGCCGCCAGGGCGATGGCCTGGGAGTCAGGTTTGACTAACGGGTTAACGAGCCACAGGTTGGTTAACCCCATTGTTTTCATAGCGCGGGCCACAGAGCCCATATTGCCAGTGTGGGATGTTTCCACCAGCACGATTCGAATATTTTGCAGCATTGTCTTTCTTCAGCTAAAGATTATTCGGGCATATTATCATAAACCGAAGACATATTCCGATCTCGCTGCTATACTCTGCGCCGTTTTCCCGTTCTTTAACATCCAGTGAGAGAGACCGATGCATCCGATGCTGACCATCGCCGTGCGCGCAGCGCGCAAGGCGGGTAATGTAATTGCCAAACACTACGAAACGCCTGACTCAGTAGAAACCAGCCAGAAAGGCAGCAATGATTTCGTGACCAACGTCGATAAAGCCGCTGAAGCGATTATTATCGAAACGATCCGCAAATCTTACCCACAGCACACCATCATCACCGAAGAAAGCGGTGAACATGAAGGTACCGATCAGGATGTTCAATGGGTTATCGATCCACTGGATGGCACCACCAACTTCGTAAAACGTCTGCCGCACTTCGCGGTTTCCATCGCCGTACGTATTAAAGGCCGCACTGAAGTCGCTGTGGTTTACGATCCGATGCGTAACGAACTGTTCACCGCGACCCGCGGTCAGGGCGCACAGCTGAATGGCTACCGTCTGCGCGGCAGCAATGCACGCGACCTGGACGGCACGATTATCGCGACCGGCTTCCCGTTCAAAGCCAAACAGCACGCCACCTCTTACATGAATATCCTCGGCAAAATGTTTACCGAGTGCGCTGACTTCCGCCGCACCGGCTCTGCTGCGCTGGATCTGGCCTATGTTGCCGCTGCGCGCGTTGACGGTTATTTCGAAATTGGTCTGCGTCCGTGGGATTTCGCTGCTGGCGAACTGATCGCCCGTGAAGCAGGTGCTCTGGTTTGCGACTTTACCGGTGGTCACAACTACATGACGACCGGCAACATCGTGGCAGGTAACCCGCGCGTGGTTAAAGCGATGCTGGCGAATATGCGTGACGAACTGAGCGATGCGCTGAAGCGCTAATCGTTTACTGCCGGATGGCAGCTAACGCCTTATCCGGCCTACAGAGGGAAATGATCTGTAGGCCGGATAAGCAGGCATTCTCGCCCAGGGCACGTTTAAAACGGCCGTAATCCCCTTCCCACTGGCACCGCACTCATCCACATCACCACTGCTGCCACCACTAATATCGCGCCCCCGGCTAACGCCAGCGTCGACCATCCTATCTGTCGCCACAATGCAGGCGCCGTGTGTCCCCCCCAGTTTGACCGCCAGCGTGCGGAAACTGTGCACCAGCAACGCCAGCGAGGTGATGGTTAATGAGGTACCCGCCGCCATCGCCAGCGCCGAGGCGATTCCCCCAGTAAAATACGCCAATGACTTTGCTGAACAGCAATACCATGATCGCCCCGGAACAGGGTCGCATCCCCATCGACAGTATGATCATCAACCGCGCGCGCCAGTCATCGTCGCGGTTAAGCTGGTCCGGATCTGGCAAGTGCTGATGCCCACAACCACAACTTTCATGATGGACATGGTGTGGCGTAAAAGCCGTGAATGTGGGCTTACGCAGTAGCGCACGCAGTCTCTTCAGCGCCCGCCAACACAACAAAATGCCCAGAATCCCCACCAGCGCATAGCTGCCTTTCTCCAGCCAGAAACCGCTCAGATGCAGTTGCCTTGCGGGGAGTTGCAAAATGCTAAGGACGACCACAACCAGCCCAATCGCCACCAGCCCTTGTAGCAACGAAGAGGCCAGCGTCAGGCTAATGCTCGACTTCAACTTTGAAGGATGAGTCGCAAGCCAGGTGGTGATGACCACTTTTCCATGTCCCGGCCCCAGCGCATGCAGCACGCCATATAAAAAGCTCAATAGCAATAACGTTCCGCCAGCCTGAGCCGGGTTCGCCGCAACCGCCTTCAGCAGCGCGCTCAGTTGCTGATTCACCTCCCGCTGCCAGACGATGCTTTTGATCATCACCTGCGGCCAGGTCTGCCACAGCCAGACACCCGCGATCGCCGCGATCAGCAGAAACAGCGCCAGCGGCCACAGCGACAGCCAGCGCCGTGCGCGAATGCGGTTTTGCAATATCACTGACATGTCACCTCAACCGTCTGTGCAAATTGTTTACCCAGTTCCATATCCTCCGGCGGTGCGTCTTCTTTATCCAGCGACTGGGCAAAGCTAAGCGATTCTTCGCTCGGCGCCGGTGTATTCACGGCAATGCCACATTGGTCACGCAACGCCGGTGACAGCATGGCATCGCGATCTTCTTCGTAGCTCATGTCGACATAATAGGAGGGATCAAAGGTTGAAAACGTGTAGCGCTGTCCATGGAGGGGCTGCGGCTGTGCCAGGGGCAGAACAAACGTCAGAACGGCCTGATGCGCTTCTCGTTCCATACCGTATTCCGTGGGACGATTTTTAAATTTGACGCGCTTCCCGTTGTGCCACATTTCGGTGAAGTAGTGCTGGCCCAGCACATTCGCCATCACTTCTGCCGCCAGCTTCTTCCAGATGTCAGAACCCGGCTTAGCGTCACCCGCGTCGTAGAGTAGATCGGCAGAGGTCAGTTCATCCATTGTCCAGCGCATCTTTAGCGCTACGATAGCACCGTTATCGCTGATCACTTCCGTCTTCAGGCGGATAAAGCTGTGCGGATGAGCGCTCACCGTAAAGGTGAAAAAGGCGAATAACCAGGGCAAAACGCCGCGTGTCATAGATGGTATCAACTCCTCACAAAAACAGAACGCCCACGGGAACCGGATCGCCGTGGCGGGATTGTCGGAGAGAATACCATTGAAACGATGAATGTTGAGCACGGATTGATGGGCTCGATTCAGTTCTCATTTTTGCGATTTTTTCTGCCGCCCTCAGGTGACAGAGGGGAAATCCGTATGGGACAAATCGTTAAAATGATAATTTTTTGTTAAAAACAATGGTGCTTTCACAATAATTTTTAACAAAAACATCCTCTCACTTTGTATAAACACCATTTAAATTAACCATAATTTAACCATTAAATTTCTATATATTAACAATTACGGGCATTTATCACATTTATTAAACTTGCAATTCATTACCTCTTCCTTTCGTTGATAACCTCCTGTTCGTGACTTGCCCTGGTCCCTACAAAAGGTACAACTATGAAATTCAAACTCGCCTTACTCAGTGCAACCCTGGTTTCTGCAAGCATGTTGTCCGGTACGTCCTTTGCGGCAGAAAAATATGAAATTGCTGTGGTTGCCAAAGTCACCGGTATTCCGTGGTTTAACCGTATGGAAACCGGTGTCAATGAAGCAGCAAAAAAACTGGATGTAAACGCTTATCAGACCGGCCCTTCCACGCCCGATCCGGCTCAACAGGTGAAGGTGATTGAAGATCTCATTGCCAAAAACGTCAACGCGATCATTGTGGTACCTAATGACGCGAAGGTGCTTGAACCCGTGCTGAAAAAAGCGCGCGATAAGGGCATTGTCGTTCTGACCCATGAATCGCCGGATCAGCAAATCGGTCAGTGGGATATTGAAACGATCGACAGTGAGAAGTACGCGCAGGCTAACGTCGACGAACTGGCGAAAGACATGGGCGGCAAAGGCGGCTACGCAATCTATGTTGGCTCGCTGACCGTGCCGTTACACAACGCCTGGGCCGACTACGCCATCAAGTATCAGAAAGAAAAATACCCGGATATGTTTGAAGTCACTACTCGCCTGCCGGTGGCCGAGAGCATTGATAAATCGTACTCCACCACGCTGGATCTGATGAAAACCTATCCGCAGATGAAGGGCATCATTGGCTTTGGGTCGCTGGGTCCGATTGGTGCGGGTCAGGCGGTACAGAAAAAACGGGCGAAAGATAAAATTGCCGTCGTCGGTATCGCTATGCCTGCACAGGCTGCGCCGTATCTGATGCGTGGCGATATCAAAAAAAGCGTTGCTGTGGGATCCCAAAGATGCCGGTTACGCGCTGGTGACGGTAGCCAACCAGTTGCTGCAAGGCAAAGAGGTGACGCAAGACTTGTCCATTGAAGGATTAGGGAAAGCCGATGTCGACATGGAGAAGAAAGTGATCCGCTTTAATAAGATCCTCGAAGTCACCAAAGATAACGCACAATCGCTCGGTTTCTGAGGCGCTTAGCCAACACCAGGGAAACCCAACGCCGGCCGTCTGGTCGGCGCTATCAACAGACTTAACACTCAGCGCCCGTCAGGGCGCTCGCAGGGGTATTGTCCATGACAGACACCACCGCATTTATCACTCTTGAGAATATCAGCAAGCAATTCCCGGGCGTGCTGGCGCTGGATAATGTGAATCTGACGCTGAAAAAAGGCGAAGTTCACTGTCTGGCAGGACAGAACGGCTGCGGCAAAAGCACCATCATTAAGGTGATTTCCGGGGTTTACCAACCGGAAAAAGGGGCGCAGATCCTGCTGGATGGCAAACTGTTTCACCAGTTGTCGCCACAGCTTTCCTCGCATTATGGCATTCAGGTGATCTATCAGGATCTCTCCCTGTTTCCTAATTTCAGCGTGGCGGAGAATATTGCCGTCAACCGCTATCTGCCCGGCGGTGATATCTGGGTACGACGCGGCGCGATGAAGCAACAGGCGCTGGCGGCGATGAAGCGGATTGGCGTCACTATAGACCCCGATAAAAAAAGTGGAAAAACTCTCCATAGCCGACCGCCAGCTGGTCGCCATCTGTCGCGCCATTGCCGCCGACGCGCGGTTGGTGATTATGGATGAACCCACCGCCTCACTCACCCGCCAGGAGGTTAACGGTCTGCTGCGCGTGGTCAACGAACTGAAAGCCGCCGGGATCTGTGTGGTATTCGTCAGCCACCGTCTTGACGAGGTAATGGAAGTGGCGGACCGCATCAGCGTAATGCGCGACGGCAAACTGGTGGGGACCTATCCTGCCAGCGAACTCGACAGCCATGAGCTGGCATACCTGATGACCGGACAACGCTTCCACTACAGTCCCCTGCCGGAAAAACCGCCGGTCGATCAGGAACCGATGCTGGAACTGCGCAACCTGAGCCGCAAGGGCAAATATCAGGAGATTAACCTGTCACTGCGCAGCGGCGAGATCGTGTCAATCGTCGGCCTGCTTGGCGCGGGACGCACCGAACTGTGCCTGAGCCTGTTTGGCATGACGCATCCGGACAGCGGTGAAATTCGCATTAATGGAAAACCGGTTCAGTTACGCAATAACCATGACGCCATCAAACACGGCATCGGTTATGTCTCAGAAGATCGCCTGACTCAGGGGCTGATCATGGAACAGTCGATCTACGACAACACCATTGTCACGGTCTTTGACAAGCTGCATACCCGCAGCGGTCTGCTCGATCACAGCAAAGCGAAAACGCTGGTTGCCGATCTGATCCGTGAACTGAACATTAAGGTTTCCGATCCGCAGTTGCCGGTTAAAACGCTCTCTGGCGGCAACGCCCAGCGTATCGCCATCGCCAAATGGGTGGCGACAAATCCGCGCATTCTGATCCTTGACTCCCCCCACTGTCGGCGTGGATATCGCCAACAAAGAGGGGATTTATCAGATTGCCCGCAATCTTGCGGAACAGGGAATGGCAGTACTGATGATTTGCGATGAGATCCCGGAAGCCTATTACAACAGCCATCGTGTGCTGGTCATGCGGCGCGGGAAGCTGGTCGCCGAATTTAATCCGCATCGTTGTCGCGAAGAGGACATTGCAGAGGTGGTCGAGGTGATCCATGAATAACTTTCGTCTCTCCCGCTTAGTCGGGCACCATGAATTCTGGCTGGGGCTGCTGGTGATTGCGCTTGCCGTCGGGCTGAGCGCCAGCACCGATGAGTTTCTGTCACTCGGCAACCTGACGGACGTCGCCACCAGTTACGCTATTCTCGGTATTCTCGCCTGTGGCCTGTTTGTGGTGCTGATCTCTGGCGGTATCGATATTTCGTTCCCGGCGATGACCGCCATTGCGCAATATGCGATGGCCAGTTGGGTGATCGCCAACGGCGGTAACTTTCTGCTGGCACTGGCGCTGGCCTGTGCCGTCGGGTTACTGCTCGGGTTGATTAACGGCTTCCTGGTTTACTGGCTGCGCGTACCCGCCATCATCATTACCATCGCCACGCTGAACGTCTATTACGGCCTGTTGGTTTACGCCACCAAAGGCACCTGGCTGTATGGCTTCCCCGACTGGTTTATGAACGGCATCAACTGGTTTTCGTTCACTGCGGCGGACGGCTACGACTACGGCCTCACGCTTCCGCTGCTGTGTCTGGCAGCAGTGGTTATTTTCACCGCCATTCTGATGAATTCCACCCGTCTTGGCCGCCAGATTTACGCGATGGGCGGCAACCGCGACGCGGCGTCCCGCCTTGGTCTTAATCTGCTGAAGCTGCATTTCTATGTCTACGGCTACATGGGCATTCTGGCCGGTGTAGCGGCCGTCGTGCAGGCGCAGATCACTCAGTCCGTGGCGCCGAACTCGCTGCTTGGATTTGAGCTGACGGTGCTGGCAGCGGTTGTGCTCGGCGGCACCAGCATGAGCGGAGGTCGGGGCACATTAACCGGTACGCTGCTGGGGGGTGATTCTGCTGGCCTTTTTGCAAAACGGCCTGACGCTGCTCAGCGTCTCTTCGTACTGGCATACCGTGTTCAGCGGCGTCATTATCCTGGTCAGCATCAGCGCCACGGCGTGGAACGAAAAACGCAAACTGGCAAGGGAGCTTTGAGATGAAAGCCTTCGCAAAAGTATTACCAGGTGATGCGATCATCCGCCTGCAGTGCGTGATTATTATCGTCGTCGCCGTCGTCTTCTCCGCGCTGTTGGGCACTCGCTTTTTCAGCGTCGCGAACTTCCAGTCCATCGGCTCACAGCTACCGATCCTCGGCATGCTGGCGCTGGGAATGGGGATGACCATGCTGACCGGCGGCATCAACCTGTCGATTATCGCTGGCGCTAACGCCTGTTCACTGGTGATGGCGGCGGTCATTGTCAGCCATCCGGACAATCCGCTGTTTCTCGCGCTGGCGCTGCTGGCGGGCGCAGCGGTCGCCGTAGCGATTGGGACCCTGAACGGGGCGCTGATTGCCTGGGTTGGCGTATCGCCGATCCTCGCCACGCTGGGTACCATGACGCTTATCTCCGGGCTGAATATTTTGCTCTCCAACGGCACGGTGATCTCCGGCTTCCCGGCGGCGATTCAGTACCTCGGCAACGCCACCCTCGCAGGTATTCCCGTGGCTCTGCTGCTGTTCATCGTGGTTGCGGTGCTGTTGTGGGTGTTGCTGGAACACACCACGCTGGGCCGCAGTCTTTATCTGATGGGCTCGAACGAACAGGCAACCCGCTACAGCGGCGTGAATACCGTTCGGGTACAGATTTCCGTCTATGTCATTTCCGCTCTGCTCGGCTGGGTGGCCGCAATCTTAATGATGGCGAAATTCAACTCGGCGAAGGCCGGATACGGTGAGTCTTATCTGTTGGTCACTATTCTCGCTTCGGTGCTGGGTGGCATCAATCCGGACGGCGGATTCGGCCGCATCATCGGGCTGGTGCTGGCGCTGATTGTGCTGCAAATGCTGGAAAGCGGCTTTAACTTGCTGGGGATCAGTAGTTATTTGACGATGGCGCTTTGGGGCGCGGTACTCATCCTCTTTATCGCATTACAGAATCGTAGAGCCTGATTTCAGGAGAAAAATTATGGCGAGTTATTTTATTGGTGTGGATGTAGGAACCGGCAGCGCCCGTGCAGGGGTGTTTGATCTCAACGGCAGAATGGTCGGGCAGGCCACTCGCGCCATCGAGATTTATCGCCCGCAGGCCGACTTCGTTGAGCAGTCGTCCGATAACATCTGGCAGGCCGTTTGCAACGCGGTTCGCGATGCCATTAATCAGTCCGATATCAACCCAATCCAGGTGAAGGGGCTGGGATTTGACGCCACCTGCTCGCTGGTGGTGCTTGATAAAGAAGGTAAACCGCTGACCATCAGCCCTTCCGGGCGCAGCGAACAGAACATTATCGTGTGGATGGATCACCGCGCGATCACTCAGGCCGATCGTATTAACGCTCTGCACCATCGGGTGCTGGACTACGTGGGCGGGATCATCTCCCCGGAAATGCAGACGCCAAAACTGCTGTGGTTGAAACAGCATATGCCTAACACCTGGGCCAACGCGGGTTACTATTTTGATCTGCCTGACTTTCTGACCTGGCGCGCCACCGGCGATGACACGCGTTCGCTCTGCTCCACGGTGTGTAAATGGACCTATATGGGCCATGAAGATAAGTGGGATGCCAGCTATTTCCGCGAGATTGGGCTGGAAGATCTGCTGGAACACGATGCCGCGAAAATTGGCCGTTATGTGAAAACAATGGGTGAACCGCTCGGTCACGGTCTGACTCAGCGCGCCGCCAGTGAAATGGGGCTGATTCCGGGCACAGCCGTCAGCGTGTCGATTATCGACGCGCACGCCGGTACGCTCGGCACCCTGGGCGCCTGCGGCGTCTCTGGCGAAGTCGCCGATTTTGATCGTCGCGTTGCGCTGATTGGCGGTACCTCAACCGGTCACATGGCAATCTCAAAAGAGCCGCGCTTTATCGGCGGCGTCTGGGGTCCTTACTATTCCGCCGTGTTGCCGGAATACTGGCTCAATGAAGGTGGACAGTCCGCGACGGGCGCGCTCATCGACCACATGATTCAGTCGCACCCGTGTTATGACACGCTGCTGACGCAGGCGAAAGCACAAGGGCAGACCATTTATGAAGTGCTGAATGCGCTCCTGCGCAAAATGGCGGGTGAGCCGGAGAATATCGCCTTCCTGACCCGCGATATCCATATTCTGCCCTACTTCCACGGCAACCGTTCGCCGCGTGCCAACCCGACGCTGACTGGCGCAATCAGCGGCCTGAAACTTTCCCGCACGCCGGAAGACATGGCGCTGCACTATCTGGCCACTATCCAGGCCATTGCGCTGGGGACGCGCCACATCATTGAGACCATGAACCAGAGTGGTTACAGCATCGATACCATTATGGCCAGCGGCGGCGGCACGAAGAACCCGATTTTTGTGCAGGAGCATGCCAACGCCACCGGCTGTGCGATGTTACTGCCCGAAGAGAGTGAAGCGATGCTGCTTGGCGGCGCGATGATGGGCACCCTCGCGGCTGGCGTTTTCGAAACGTTCCCGGAAGCGATGTCGGCCATGAGCCGCATTGGTAAAACGGTCACCCCGCAGACCAATCTCATTAAGCAGTATTACGATCGCAAATATCAGGTGTTCCACGAGATGTATCAGGATCACATGAAATACCGCCAGTTGATGCAGGGGGGACGCATGAACAGCGCATGGCAACAGGCTAGCGAAACCTGGACACTCTACAGCGAGGCCCTTGCCGGTTTGGGTCAGCATTTGAGCGAACCGCTCTGGGAAGCGTTAATGACGGAACTGCGCGAATGTCGCGGGAAAATCGTGGTCACCGGCGTCGGCACCTCTGGTATTGCGGCGCGTAAAATCGCCCACATGCTCTCCTGCGTTGAGCGCCCGGCGATTTACCTTAACGCCACCGATGCCGCCCACGGCGATCTCGGTTTTTTACGCGCTGACGATCGAATGATTTTACTCTCGCGCGGCGGTAATTCTGATGAGCTCACACGCTTGTTGCCGGGCCTTGCGGCACGCAACGTGCCGATTATCAGCGTCACGGAAAACCCGGATTCCGCCATTGCGAAGGCCGCCCGGCTGGTCATTTCGACCGGCGTACAGCGCGAGGCAGATCCGCTAAACATGCTGGCAACCACCTCAATTATGCTGGTGATTGCGATCTTTGATGCCGCCTGCGCCTGCCTGATGAGCGAGAGCGGCTATTCCAGAGAAACACTGCTGGCGGTGCATCCGGGTGGGGATGTCGGGTTAACCCTGCGACAAGGCCGTTAATCCATTAGTAACTTTTCAGCCTCGCCCTCTTCGGCGAGGCTTTTTTTATATGCAATCTGAAGATAAAAAAACGCGAAAAATCCGATTAACGCGTTGCGTTAAACTTTATGAAACAGCCTCACCCGTGAAAAATTCTGTGACCTCTCCCTGCAATCCTGACGCAAAACATTTCATCCGTAATGGCTATGGAAAAACTTTAGCTATTCTTATCTGACATACATACGGGAGATCCGACAGATGATGCCAACGCTTGCTCCGCCATCTGTACTTTCCGCTCCCCCAGCGCCGTTGCCAGGTTTTGCTGACGCTTTTCCAGCCGGGGCAAATTGCCACCGCGGAAATGTTCAGTGCGCTAAATGGTGTCGATGATGCTGTTGCCCGTGAGGATATTGTTGAAACGGGTCTGGAGATCCAGCGTTATCATCGACTCAGTATTAGCACTGGTCCGAATGGGTGCTACCGGATCGAAGGTACTGCGCTTAACCAACGCCTCTGCCTCTTGCACTGGCTCAGACGCGGACTGCGTTTGTGTCCGGCGTACATAACGCAACACTTTGCCCCTGCCCTTAAAACTGAACTCAAACAACGGGGGGATCCTGCGCACGCTGTATGATGATACCAATCTGCATGCGCTGATTAATCTCTGCGCACGTCGCCTGCAAAAGCCGTTTGAGTGCCGGGACATCCAGTTCCTGCACCTCTATCTGCAATATTGTCTGTTGCAGCACCACGCGGGGATCTCCCCGGAATTTAATCCTGTCCAGCAGCGCTGGGCGCAGTCCTGTGCCGAATATGCGCTAGCGCAGGAGATAGGCCGTCACTGGCAGCGCCGTGTCCGCCAGGATGCACCATTAACGGAATCGCTGTTTATGGCGTTACTGTTTTCGATGGTTCGCATACCGGACCCGATTCGCGATAACCATCAACAGAACCGGCGGTTACGTCTGTCGATCGCGCGACTGATCCTGCGTTTTCGCGAAATGGGCGCAGTGCGTTTTAATGACGAGCAGGGGCTAAACGATCAGCTCTATATCCATCTGTCCCAGGCGCTGAACCGCTGCCTGTTTTCGATTGGCATCGATAACACCCTGCCGGATGAATTCGCTCGACTCTATCCGCGCCTGATGCGTACCACCCGCGATGCGTTACGCGGGTTTGAAGAAGAGTATGACATTGAGTTTTCCGAAGAAGAGACGGGACTGGTGGCGGTCATCTTTGGCGCATGGCTGATGCAGGAAAACGATCTGCATGAGAAACAGGTCGTCTTACTCACCGGTGACGATCCGAAACTGGAGCAGGAGATTGAGCAGCAACTACGTGAACTGACGCTGCTGCCACTGAACATCAGGCCATTGCCCATGCGGACCTTTCAGCAGGAGGGCTCGCCGCGCGGCGTGGCGTTGATTGTCACGCCTTACGCCACGCTGCTGCCGCTCTTTTCACCACCGTTGATTCACGCGGATCAGGCGCTGACGCCGCATCAGCAGCAGCAGATCCGCAAAATGCTGGAATCAGGCTGAAGCGGCCACTTTTGGCCGCAGCACCATCGCCGGTAGCGCCACCAGCGCCATCACCCAGAAGACGCCGTTACCCAAATGTTGATACAGGAAACCGGCAAACACGGTCATGATGGCAATGCTGCCGCCCATCGCCACCGCAGAATAGACCGCCTGCAGACGGATCACTTCGCTGCCCTGTCGCGCCGCGATATAGCGCATCGCCGCCAGGTGGCACACAGTAAACGTGCCGCAATGGAGGATCTGCACCACAATCAGCCACGGCAGCGCCGTCGTCCAGCCCATCAGCCCCCCAGCGAATCACCCCGCAGACGGCCGAGAGCAACAACAGATCGCGAGCGCTGAAACGACGGAACAGTTTGTTGCTCAGCGCAAAAATAACCACTTCCGCCACCACGCCAAGCGACCAGAGATAACCGACCGCCGACGCGGAATACCCCGCGCCCTGCCAGTAAATGGCGCTAAAACCGTAATAGGCGGCATGCGCCCCCCTGCAACAGACAGACACAAGCCAGAAAGCGCCAGCTCTGTGTCACCAGCGTACGCCAGGCGGGCCAGCCGGCGCTCTCCTGATGACGGCTTTCTCCCTGTGGCAGCACGCTGGGGCGAATGAGCATTCCCAGCAGCATTGAGGCGACGCCGAGCGTCAGCAGCGCCAGAATCGCCCGGTAATCAAACAGGCTGACCAGTTTGCCGGTCAGCGCAGAACCAATCACAAACGCGACCGATCCCCACAGACGCACCCGCCCGTAGTCCATGGTGATCTGCTTTTGCCAGGTATTCGCCAGCGCGTCCGTGAGCGGCACCAGCGGAGAGAAGAAGAGGTTAAATCCGACCATCACCACCATCAGCCAGGCGACATGCGTTCCGGCCCAGAAGGCCAGCGCAAAGATCAGCGTCAGTAGCGCCAGAATGCGTAACGCGGAGATCAGCCGTGACGGATCGCTGACCCGTGGGGCAATGATCAAACTGCCAAGAAAACGAGCGACCAGACCGGCGCCTAATAAGAGACCGATCGTTTCCGGCGTCAGGCCAAGCCCTTTAAGCCAGACGCTCCAGAAGGGAAGAAAAATCCCATAGCTAAAAAAGTAGGTGAAGTAACCGAGCGCCAGCCAGCGCGTGGAGTGCAAAGACATGATCCCCTCCCGTGTGGAGGCGATAGTCTGGCGATAAACGCAGGCTGGCGCAAGTGAACATTAACAGTGACATAACATGCTTTTGCCGTTACTCCACGTGGATTTGCATCGCGAAATGGCACTGCTCATCCGGGCCTAACAACTGCAATCCCGGCTGCCCCGGCATGTGGTGGGCATTCACCGGATGCGTCTGCGGTTCCAGACAAAGAAATGACTGACCCGGCATTCTGAAAAGCATAAGCCAGGAAGTTTGCGCAGAAATCGTGACACGCATCACATCACGCTGGATAACTGCCTGCCCGCCCCAGCCTGAATACCCCACATTCAGCCAACGGTCCGCACCGTATTGCGCGGAGGTGAAATCCGCCTCCTCCGGAAGTTCACTCTGCCAGGCCAGCGGCAAGTGATGTTCGCCTTCCGGCCAGTAACCGCTGGCCGAAAACTGTACGGTGCTGCGCGCATCAAAGACAAAAAACGGATGGAAACCGCAGCCGTACAGCATGGGACGTTTGCCCAGATGAGCGATCGTCAGCGACGCCCTGAGTACCGACGCCTCCAGCACATACTGGAGTTCCGCCAGATAGTCATATCCGCACGCAAGTTGACTGCGCAGACGCAGCGAACAGCTATCATCGGTCACCGCCGTCACCTCCCAGCGCTTAAGCCAGCCGTCACCGTGCAGAAAAAACCGCGCGTCAGCGTCATGCAGCGGCAGCTGCACCTCGGTTCCGCGCTGGTTGAAGCCGTTACCGGCCACGCGATTGGCAACCGGTAGCATCGGAAACAATCCGCAATCACCGGCGGCTCTCCCTTCCCCTGCGCGTAATACCGGCTGTTGATGCTGTAACGAAAACAGCGACAACAGCGCGCCGCCCTGAGGGTCCACGCGCATCCGCAGATGCGCGTTATGCAACGTCAGCGGCGTGGTCATCAGCGCACGCTTTTTGGTTGTGCCGATGGACTGGCTTTCAAATGTCTGGCCGCCAGTTGTTCCTCCAGCGCTTCCAGCGTTACGCCTTTGGTTTCCGGCACATGACGCAGCACGTAGAGATAACCCATCGCACAAATCACGCCGTAGAGCAGGAAACTCCCGGCGGCGCCCAGTCCGGCATTGAGCAGCGGGAAGGTATAGGTCAGCAGGAAGCAGGCAATCCACAGCGCCAGCGTACCCAGCGACATCGCCAGGCCGCGCACGCGGTTAGGGAAGATCTCAGACAGCAGCACCCAGGTGACCGGTGCCAGCGTCAGGGCATAAATCGCAATGGCCGCCAGCACCAGAACCAGCACCGGCCAGCCCATAATCCCCATTCCGTAGGCGCCGGCAATCAACACATAAATCACCGTCAGGCCGGATGCGCCAAACAGCATCAGCTTGCGGCGACCAATTTTGTCCACCAGCGGCAGCGCGGCAAGGGTAAAGACCAGGTTGATAATGCCGGTGGCAACGATAGATTTCAGCGTACCGTTGATGTCGAAACCCGCAGAGGCGAAAATCTCCTGCGCATAGTTAAAGATCACGTTGATCCCGCACCACTGCTGGAAGACTGCCAGCACCATGCCGATGATAACGATCGGTTTGATCTGCGGTTGCAGCAGCGTTGACCATGCGACTTTGTGATTATCTTTACGCAGCGTGTGCTCGATCTCTTTCAGCGTCTGCCCGGCGTACTCCGCAGAGCCAATGCGTTGCAGCATGGCACGCGCACGCTCCGGTTTACCCGCCTTCACCAGCCAGCGCGGGGATTCCGGGACGAAAAACATCAGCACCAGAAATGCCAGCGCGGGAACTAACTCTGCGCCAAACATCCAGCGCCAGCCCATCTGCCCGTTCCAGCTTTCGACGATTGCCTGTTGAGTCGCACCCGTGGCAACCGGTTCGGCGATCATCAGGTTGATCAGTTGCGCCGCCAGCACGCCAATGACAATAGTCAATTGGTTCACCGCGACAAAACGTCCGCGTTTTTCCGCCGGACTGACTTCGGCGATGTACAGCGGGCTGAGCGCTGACGCCAGGCCAATCCCGACGCCGCCAACGATGCGGTAAATCACAAACATATCGAAGTTACTGGCCACGGCGGTTCCCCATGCCGAGGCGCTGAACAGAATGGCAGAGAGGATCAGTGGCATTTTTCGGCCAAATTTATCGGCGCACCAGCCCGAAATCAACGCGCCAAAAATACAGCCCACCAACGCGGAGCTCATCGCCCAGCCGGACTGTGCCGGATCGGTTATCGAAAAGTACGCTTCATAAAAAAGGCTTTGCCCCGCCAATCACCACCCAGTCGTAGCCAAACAGCAAACCACCACAGGCCGCGACCAGACAGATGGTCCAGACGTAGCCGATTTTTAAATGTGTCTGCGCGTTATTCATTATGATTCCTCTTTCAGGGAAACGCAGGGAACAGTAGGTTTCCGGTGGCGTCACCGCCACCGGCTCAGGGTTTAGTGCAATAACTCCAGTCTGATGACATGGCGCAGGAACAGAGCTTTGTCATGCGCCGGATTCTGTTGCAGAAGTGCGTCAAGCGCCTGTTGGCAGGCAGGCAAATTCCCCAGCCCGAGCTCGCCTAACGCGGTGATAAACAGGCAGTGCTGCTGATGCTTCGCCTCTGCTGGCGTATCAAGCACCACCAGATCCGGTAATGAGACGGCAAAGAAATCCACTTCCGGCACGTGGTCGCGCTGTAACTCGGCCCATTGCAGGAAGCTTTTGAAGAGTTGCTCTGCATCGTCATGCTCTCCCAGTGTTTTCAGCGCCATACCCTGCCAGAAGAGATAGTCCACGGGTTGATCGTTGTAATAACGACTGGCATCCAGCGAACTTCCGCCGCGGGTGGCGTTCGCAAAATAACGCTGCGCAGCGTCATGCTGCCCTTGGCGCTGCGCGCAATACCCCAACAGATACCAGATATCGTTATCGGTTTGCCCCGGTAAACGCCCTTCCCCCCAGATTATGCGGATAGCTCAGCGCCTGCTGTAACAGCAGCGTCGCGCGGTCGAACTCCGCCTTGCCGATAGCGACCAGGGCCCGGTGTAATTGATTAAGCAAATATTGCCCGGTCGCTTTCCCTTCCCCCGCCTTCCCAGGGATGGAACACGCGCTCGCCAAGGATCTTCGCTGCGTCATCGTAGCGGCCCAGACCATTCCACAGGCTGAGCAACTCCACGGTTAAATCGTCACGCTGGAACACCACGGCTTTATGCGATTCAAGCTGTCGCAAACGCTGCTCAATGGGGGTTGCCAGGAGTTTATTAAGGTAATCCCGTTCAAACAGGAAACGGGCATTGTCAGGCTCCAGCGCCACAGCCTGCGACAAAAACTGTTGTGCCTGAACGCCATCGTGCTGTTTGTTCCACGCATAAATCCCCAGCAGACGGTGCACGGGCGCAAATTCGGGCTCCTGTTGCAGGGTAAATTGCCAGCAGGAAAGCGCCTCTTCGTAGCGGCGTTTGCTGTACCAGAAGCAGCCCAACAGGTAGCGGGCGTAAGCGCTGTGCTCCAGCGTTTGCAACATCTGCACTTCATCGAGAGTGTTCGGGAAACGCACCCGGTTAGTCAGGCAAGCACGCGCCTGGTCGATGAACGGCTGCGGATTGTCGCTCAGCGACGCCCGCCACAGTAACGGCAGCGTTTCATGACTGTCCAGCAGTTCCAGCAGTTCGCGCGCCGCGGCTTTTTGGCCGAAAGAGCGTAGCCATCCTGCCAGTTCGCAGGCGTTAATACCGCGACGACCGGTAATGGCGATAAGCGCCGTTTTCGATGGTTCATCCCGACGTATCGCCCATCGGGCATAGTGCAGCACGTAGCTGAGCGGATAGTCCGCAAGCTGCTGTTCAATGTACTTCAGCGCCTCTGATGTGCGCCCCAGCGCTGCCAGCGCCAGAGCTTTCAGTCCCATTGCCAGGTTATTGCTACCGTTAAAGCGCAGGCTCTGCGTCACCTTTTCCAGTGCATCCATAACGTCGCCGCGCGCCATCGCTATTCTCGCCAGCGACCAGAAGGCCGCGTCGCGACAGTTTCCGCTCCAGCTCGCCTTGTAGTAATGATCCCAGGCCTGCCCGCAATCGCCCTGACGCTCCAGCGCAGCAGCCAACAACATACTGGCTTCGCCATCGCGCGGGTTTTTGTTCAGGTGATGCGCCCGCTGTAAGGCTGCTCTCGCGTAGCGTTCAGCCTGCGTCCAGTCAGCCTGGTTCAGCGCCAGCGTCCCCAGTGCGACGTTGTTGCGGTAATCCAGCGGATCGATCTCCAGTGCCCGGCGATAGTAATCCCCGGCGTAACGACTGGCATGGTTGTACTGCTCCAGATGCTGACCGATAAAGTAGAGCTCATCGGTACTGGAGAGCGCCGCCGGCTGCGCGGGAGCCGAGGCTGCCGAGGGCAGCGGCAGATCGTCAGCAATATGTTCTTCGTATTGCAGCAACGTCTGACCGTCGTGACGGGTGACCGTCATGGTGATCCGCGAATAGCCCGAATCGGCAAGCGTCGTCAGCCAGCTTTCCCCCCGGTGCCAGCGTCAGCGTGGTTTCAAAAAAAGGCGCACCGTCCGCGCTGAGCGTCACCTGCACGTCATGCAATGGCGCAACCGCATAAACACCAACGGACAGTTGGCTTTCATCACGCACCAGCCGCATCGCCAGGTCGGTACTGGCGTTTTGCACCACCCCTAATTCGCTGTAGGGCAGGAAGTTCTGGACGAATACCTTCTCCTCGTAAGGAGCAAGCCAGGTGAAATCCGGCTGGTTGTCGGTAAACACCCCGGTCATTAATTCGATGTACGGGCCATTCTCATCGGTCAGGTTACGATCCCAGGCTACGCCAAAATCTCCGTAGCCCCAGCTCCACTGCTTTTTCCCCGGTGAGATGTGATGATCGGCAACATGTAATAACCCACCACGTTCACCGTGATGCCAGGCGCCGACAAAATCGTAGTCCGATTTTTCCGCCATGTATGAGGTCGGCACCGGCACATTCTTATAGCGGGAGATATCCACTCCCGCCGAGTAATCGACTTTGTAATAGGTGCCCGTGGCGATCGGAAAAGCGGAAACATCGCGCTTGCCGTGATCGAATACGGCAGTGACATCAGGCGGGAACACGCTCTGGTGATCGTCGCCGCCCTTCACCGCCGGGTTCGCCCACCATAAAAAGTGGCGCGGCGTGGCGTTACCGTTGAAGACTTTACCGGTGATTTCGATCAGCGCGCGATCCGGATAGAGTGTGAATCCGGTCATCACCTGCAAGCCACGCATCGGTTCCACTTCGCCCATCCAGACGGTTTGTTCACCGTGGTCCCCTGCCCGCTGCGTAAAATCTACGGGCATAAAAGTAGTGGGACGGTGATGCTGCGGCCAGTTAAATTCGATCCCCCCCGGAGATCCACGGCCCCAGCAGGCCAACCAGTGCAGGTTTCACCACTTCGTTGTAATAGACAAAATCGCGCTGTTGTACTTTGTCATACGCACGATGAATACGTCCGCCCAGTTCCGGCAACAGCATGACGCGGATAAAGTCGTTTTCCATCCACACCGCCTGGTAATCGCGCTTCTCACGCTTGCCGGTCAGAGTGTCAATCACGCCATAAGGGTAAACCGCGCCTGAAGACCCCTGATAAACCCGTTTTTCCAGGAACATGGGATTGGGATCTTCCTCTCCCACCGTCCATGTCGGTAGTGAGACGGTTTCCTGCCAGACCTTTACTGAACCGTACATGTAACCTCCACTCAATAAACAAAAGTAAAAATTCATCCTGAAAGCATTGTGCGACAGTTAACTGGCGGTAAAATGCGCAATGCTCACGCAATATAGTTAAGGGAGTTAAGTGTATGCCGCGTTCAGGGTTCAATAACGCCCGGGTCAGACAGACGAATAAACAGATCTTCCTGTCACATTTGTGGCGCGAAAAGCAGCTCAGTAAATCGCAGCTGGCGCAGCTCACCGGCCTGTCGATTCCGGCGGTGAGTAACATCCTTGAAGAATTGCTGGATGAAGGACGGATTTGCCATTCCCGTGAAACGCTGAGCCAGCGCGGGCTCAGCAGCGGGAGTTTTCATCTGCCGGAACAGGGCGCGTGGACGCTGTGCATGAACGTCACCCCCCACCAGCCTGACCAGTCAACTTGCCGATGCCCGTCTGGTGGCCGTGGGTGACTGGCAGCATGAGGTGATCAACGCCGCGACGCCTGAAGCCCTGCTCACGGCGGTAGCCAGCCACTGGCGGCGCTGGCGTCAGCGCTACCCCGACACCACGATCAATCTGGCGCTGGGCGTTCACGGTCAGGTGGACCCGATCACGGGTGCATCGAAAACGATGCCGCAGGCGCCGTGGAAAACGCCGGTAGAAATAAAATATCTGCTGGAAGAGCGGCTCGGCATCCAGGTCCGTCTGGACAATGACTGCGTGATGCTGGCACTGGCGGAAAAATGGCAGAACCCGGCAGCCAACGCAGATTTCTGTGTCATTAATGTCGATTACGGTATTGGCTCATCGTTCGTCATTCACGACAACATCTGGCGTGGCAGCCTGTACGGCAGCGGCCAGATTGGACATACCATCATCAATCCTGACGGTATTGCCTGCGACTGTGGTCGTTACGGTTGTCTGGAAACCGTCGCCTCCCTGAGCGCCCTGAAAAAACAGGCCAGAGTCTGGATGAAGGCGCAGCCAGTGCCGGGAAGGGATCCGGAAACGCTGACCACGGATATGCTGATCGATGCCTGGCGCAAGGGGGGACGTGCGCATTCAGGCATGGGTGGAACATGCCGCCAGCGCTATTGGCTTAAGCCTGTATAACTTTCTCAACATCCTGAATATCAATCAAATCTGGCTGTACGGACGCAGTTGCGCCTTCGGTGAACCCTGGCTCAATACGCTACGGCAACAGACGGGATTTAATCCTTTCGATCACGGTGATAATCCGCGAGCGAAAGCGACGCAGATTGGCTTTGGCACCCTGACCCGCGCTCAGCAGCTTATGGGGATTGGTTATCTGTACGTCGAGTCGCAACTGAACGACATTTAGCCAATGGCGAGGCGGGCCGTTGTGTATTAATTTTAAAGTACGTTACTCATATTAATGAGCCTGCTATGAACACGTTACGCTATTTTGATTTCGGTGAATCACGCCATCTGTTTTTATTGCTTGCCCGTATTGCGCTGGCGATTCTGTTTATTATTTTTGGCTTTCCGAAGCTGACGGGATTTGATGGGACCGTGCAATACATGACTTCTCTCGGTACACCTGCGCCAATGCTGGCAGCCATTATTGCTGTCGTGATGGAGGTTCCGGCAGCGATCCTGATTGTTCTGGGGTTTTTCACGCGCCCGCTGGCCATTGTTTTCGTCTTCTATACGCTGGGCACGGCGGTGATTGGTCATCACTTCTGGAATATGACCGGGGATGCGGTGGGGCCGAATATGATTAACTTCTATAAGAATGTCAGCATTGCGGGAGGATTCCTGCTGCTGGCGCTGACGGGGCCGGGCGCCATTTCCCTTGACCGGCGCTAAAAAAAGAAAAAGGCCGCGTCGCGCGGCCTTTTGTTTTCTGCAATACCGGTTATGCGTAAACCGGGAAGCGTGCGCAGATATCCAGAACTTTACCTTTGATGCGCTCGATGACCGCTTCATCATTGATGTTGTCCAGCACATCACACATCCAGCCTGCCAGCTCTTTCGCTTCCGCTTCTTTAAAGCCGCGGCGGGTGATAGCCGGAGAACCGATACGGATACCGGAGGTCACAAACGGGCTCTTCGGATCGTTCGGCACGCTGTTTTTGTTTACGGTAATGTTGGCGCGGCCCAGGGCAGCGTCAGCTTCTTTACCGGTCAGGTTTTTATCGACCAGATCCAGCAGGAACAGGTGGTTTTCCGTACCGCCAGACACCACTTTGTAGCCACGGTTCAGGAACACTTCCACCATCGCTTTGGCGTTTTTCGCAACCTGCTGCTGGTAGACTTTGAACTCTGGCTCCATCGCTTCTTTCAGCGCAACGGCTTTACCGGCGATCACGTGCATCAGCGGGCCGCCCTGCGCGCTTGGGAAGACAGCAGAGTTCAGTTTTTTGTACAGCTCTTCGTCACCACCTTTCGCCAGGATCAGGCCGCCGCGCGGACCCGCCAGGGTTTTGTGGGTGGTGGTGGTGACCACATGAGCATGTGGAACCGGGTTCGGATAAACGCCAGCGGCAATCAGGCCCGCAACGTGTGCCATATCGACGAACAGGTAAGCGCCGATGCTGTCGGCGATTTCACGCATTTTGGCCCAGTCAACGATACCGGAGTAAGCAGAGAAGCCGCCGATGATCATCTTCGGTTTGTGCGTTTGAGCCAGCTGCGCCATCTCTTCATAGTCAATTTTACCGGACTCATCAATACCGTAAGGTACGATGTTGTACAGTTTGCCAGAGAAGTTAACCGGAGAGCCGTGAGTCAGGTGGCCGCCTTGCGCCAGGTTCATACCCAGAACGGTATCGCCCGGCTGCAGCAGCGCAGTGTAGACAGCGAAGTTAGCCTGAGAACCAGAGTGCGGCTGTACGTTAGCGTAGTCGGCGCCAAACAGTTCTTTCGCGCGGTCAATTGCCAGTTGCTCAACGATATCCACATATTCGCAACCGCCGTAGTAGCGCTTGCCCGGATAACCTTCAGCGTATTTGTTCGTCAGCTGAGAGCCCTGCGCCTGCATGACGCGTGGGCTAGTGTAGTTTTCGGAGGCGATCAGTTCGATGTGCTCTTCCTGACGTACTTTTTCCTGCTCCATAGCCTGCCACAGTTCGGCATCATAATCGGCAATGTTCATTTCACGCTTTAACATCCGCATCTCCTGACTCAGCTAACGATAGAATTTTTGGCCTTAAAAGGCGGTCCTGTTGGACAACGGGCAACAGTATAACTGAATCATTCTGTGATAACAGGTCTTGACAAAGGATTTTACGCAAACGATTACCTTCATACTGCGCAAGGCTTTGGTGAATGAAGACCTTACGAATTTCAACGGATTTCTTTTCAGGTTTGTGATGCAGATTTTTCACGTTGTTACGTTTAAAACGTAAAGTTACAAAGAACCATTTACAGTGCAGGGGTATTTTTTATAAGATGTATTTGATATACATCATTAAAGATTCATAAAAAGGAAGACTTATGCTTGACGCCCAAACCATCGCCACTGTAAAAGCCACCATTCCCCTGCTGGTAGAAACCGGTCCTAAACTGACGGCCCATTTTTACGATCGCATGTTTGCTCATAACCCTGAACTCAAAGAAATTTTTAACATGAGCAACCAGCGTAATGGCGATCAGCGTGAAGCCCTGTTTAATGCTATTGCCGCCTATGCCAGTAATCTCGAGAATCTGCCTGCCCTGCTGCCTGCCATCGAAAAAATCGCGCAGAAACACACCAGCTTCCAGATCCAACCAGAGCAGTACAACATTGTCGGGACGCACCTGCTGGCAACGCTGGACGAAATGTTCAGCCCGGGTCAGGAAGTGCTGGACGCATGGGGTAAAGCTTATGGCGTACTGGCTGACGTGTTCATCAACCGTGAAGCGCAAATCTACAGCGAAAACGCCCGTAAAGCCGGCGGCTGGGAAGGCACGCGTCCGTTCCGTATCGTGGCGAAAACACCACGCAGCGCGTTGATCACCAGCTTCGAATTTGAACCGGTTGACGGCGGGCAGGTAGCCGAGTACCAGCCAGGACAATACCTGGGCGTCTGGCTGAAGCCGGAAGGTTTTCCACATCAGGAGATTCGTCAGTATTCCCTGACCCGCAAACCGGATGGCAAAGGTTATCGCATTGCCGTTAAGCGTGAAGAAGGCGGTCAGGTGTCAAACTGGCTGCATAACCATGCGAACATCGGCGATGTGGTGCATTTAGCCGCGCCAGCGGGCGATTTCTTTATGGCGGTTACTCCGGATATGCCGGTTTCCCTGATCTCTGCTGGCGTCGGTCAAACGCCGATGCTGGCTATGCTGGATACGCTGGCGAAAGCGAGCCACACCGCGCAGGTCAACTGGTTCCACGCGGCGGAAAACGGTGATGTGCATGCGTTTGCTGATGAGGTGAGCGAACTGGGCAAAACGCTGCCGAACTTTACTGCGCACACCTGGTATCGTGCCCCTGGCGAAGCTGATCGCGCCAACGGCGCCTTTGACAGTGAAGGTCTGATGGATCTGAGCGCGATGAAAGCCGCCATTGACACCTCGTCAATGCAGTTTTATCTGTGCGGTCCGGTGGGCTTTATGCAGTTTGCTGCGAAGCAGCTTGTTGAGCTGGGCGTGAAAAACGAAAACATCCATTACGAATGCTTCGGCCCGCATAAGGTCTTGTAATGACGTCATGCCTGATGGCGCTGCGCTTATCAGGCCTACGGGATGCTGTAGGCCGGATAAAGCGTTTACGCCGGCAAGCGCACGGCGCGGCTTAAATTGCCGCGTCGTCTTCTTCGCCGGTACGAATACGCACCACACGCGCCACATCAAAGACGAAAATCTTACCATCGCCAATTTTGCCCGTCTGCGCCGTGCGGATAATGGTATCCACACAGGTCTCGACGATGTCGTCCGGCACAACGATTTCAATTTTCACTTTCGGCAGAAAATCCACCATATATTCTGCGCCACGATACAACTCGGTATGCCCTTTCTGGCGGCCAAAGCCTTTTACTTCGGTGACGGTCATCCCGGTGATACCGACTTCGGCCAGCGCTTCACGCACATCATCGAGTTTGAAAGGTTTAATAATCGCATCAATCTTTTTCATGCTAGTCCTTGAAAAGGTCGCCTGTCTTTTAATCGAATAAACGTAACATATTACGCTGAGTTATTCTTTGAAATCGTTTGCATCCAGCTCATGGCGGGAAAGCAGCTTATAAAATTCTGTCCGGTTACGGCCCGCCATTCTTGCCGCATGGGTCACATTGCCCCGGGTGATTTGCAGCAGCTTACGCAGATAGTTCAGCTCGAACTGATTACGCGCTTCGACAAAGGTCGGCAGCGCGGTATTTTCCCCTTCCAGCGCCTGCTCCACCAGCGCATCGCTGATCACCGGCGAGGAGGTCAGCGCCACGCACTGCTCGATCACGTTCACCAGTTGTCGCACGTTGCCGGGCCAACTGGCAGTCATCAGCCGCTTCATTGCATCCGTTGAAAACGCCCGCACAAACGGTTTGTGACGCTCCGCCGACTGACGCAACAGGTGGTTCGCCAGCAGCGGAATATCTTCAGCGCGCTCCGCCAGAGCGGGGATCTTCAGACTCACCACGTTGAGACGGTAGTATAAATCTTCACGAAATTCGCCGCGCGCCATCGCTTTCGGCAGGTCACGGTGGGTCGCCGAGATGATACGCACATTAATATCGATGTCGCGGTTGCTGCCAAGCGGTCTGACTTTACGCTCCTGCAACACGCGCAACAGTTTCACCTGCAACGGCGCAGGCATGTCGCCAATCTCATCAAGGAACAGCGTTCCCCCCTTCGGCTGCCTGAAACAACCCTTCCCGGTTGCTAACCGCGCCGGTAAACGCGCCGCGGGCATGACCGAACAGCTCCGACTCCAGCAGTTGTTCCGGTAGCGCCCCACAGTTGATGGCGATAAACGGTTTGCTGCTGCGCGGGCTGGCATTGTGGATTGCCTGAGCGAAGATCTCTTTCCCGGTCCCGCTCTGACCATTGATCAACACGCTGACGTCAGACTGCGCCACCATTCTCGCCTGCTCCAGCAAACGCAGCATCAGCGGGCTGCGAGTGACAATCGATTCGCGCCAGCTATCGTCCGTCGCAGGCGCGGACTGTTCCAGGGCTTCGTCGATGGCCTGATACAGCGCATCTTTATCCACGGGCTTAGTCAGGAAGCTGAACACCCCTTTTTGCGTTGCCGCGACCGCATCCGGAATCGAGCCGTGGGCGGTCAGAATGATGACGGGCATTCCCGGCTGAACCTTCTGGATCTCACTGAACAGCTGCATACCGTCCATTTCATCCATGCGCAAATCGCTAATCACCAGATCCACTTTTTCACGATTCAGAAGTCGCAGCCCTTCTGCCCCGCTCTCTGCGGTCACCACGCTATAGCCTTCACTGGTCAGACGCATGCCCAGCAGTTTTAACAGGCCAGGATCATCATCCACGAGCAGTAAATGCGCCGGTTTACGACTCATTATGGGGTCACCTCATCTTGTGATGATTCCGGAGCTTGTCCTTCAGACTTGTCGCCGCCATGCGCCGCATCCGGATTGTAATTTCCCGCCGGTTTACGGGTGGAAAGCTGACGCTCAATATCGGTCAGGTTCTCCAGCTTGCGCGTCGTAAGATCGAGCTGCGCCTGAAGATGCTGATGCTGCTGGCGCAGCGTATCCAGATCGCCATCGGTCGTTTGCTGGAGTTTGCTGTAACGCTGGCGTTCTTCGGCGAGCTGGAGCTGTAACGACTGTCCGTCGCGCCAGATCTGATAAAGCGGACGCACCTGCGCCGGGATCTGTGGGCTTAGCGCATCCAGCCGCGAGACGTTTTCGCGACGCTCCAGTGGCGTAATTTTGGCGTTCGCCAGCAAGATGCCGCGCTTAAAGGCGTTTTGCCAGTTATCGTCACGCAGCAGGCGAGCCTCGCTGCGCGATTGCACGGGCAGCAGGCGATCTGCGCAGTCAATGGCGCGCAGCCAGTAGAGGGGATTCATCTCTGTCGATTGCCCCTCAAGGGACCAGATATCGGTGCACTCAACCGACAGATAGTCCGCCAGTTGATACGTCGGCAGCGCATCCTGCGGCGCATCCCCCCGTGATGTGTTTTACCGCATGCGGCGTACAGCCCATCAGCGCAAGGCAGGGCAATCCCGCCAGCATGAACTGACGGGAGAATAGACGTTGGAAAATGTGAGAAAAAACGTGTGGCATATTCACCAGGCTTAGCATTATTTAGTCGTTTTTCGTTGCAGATAATGGCAGTTCTATGCGGAAGCAAACCTCTTGCGCCTGTTCGTCGACAAGATACAGCTCCCCCCTGCATACGGCGGATACAATCTCTGGCGATGCTCAGTCCGAGTCCGCTCCCTTTCACTGCCCCTTTCCGTTGATGACTTCCCTGGAAAAAAGGTTCGAAAATCATGGTTCTTTCCGCTTCAGGAATAGGAGATCCGGTATTGATAACATCAATGAACACCCTTTCCCCTTGTAAGCGGCTGTGAATACGGATGTTACCGGATTCAGCCCCATAGTGCACCGCATTGGAATAAAGATTGTCCAGTACGCTCATCAGTAACATCGGCTCGGCCAGACAGCGATCCGCCGCCAGCTCAATGTCGGTATGCATCATTTTAGCGCGGGCCGGCAGACTATGAGCGGAAACCACCATATCGACCAGCGGTTCAAGCTCCACGCTTTCCATTTCAATGGCGCTGTCAGCCAGTTTGCGGTTGTAATCAAGCAGTTGTTCAATCAATTTTTGCAGGTTGCGGCTGCTGTCATCAAGAATATCAACGACCTCTTTTTGTTCCGGCGTCAGCGGCCCCACCACCTGGTCGGCAAGCAATTCGGTGCCTTCACGCATGCTGGCAAGCGGGGTTTTCAGCTCATGAGAGAGATGGCGCAAAAACTGATGGCGCTGGGATTCTAGCCAGGAAAGACGCTCGCTTAGCCAGATGATCCGTTGCCCAACGGAACGCAGTTCTCGCGGTCCGGCAAAACTGACGGTATTGCCAAGCGATCGCCCTTCCCCCCAGACGATTGATCATCCGCTCAATCCCTTTCACCGGCCCGATAATCATTCGTGTGAACAGCAGCACCATCGCCAGGCTCACCAGAAACAGCACCAGCGCCTGCCAACCGAAGAACTGCCCGCGCTCGGCGATCTCTTGCTGCAACTGCTGCCCGCGTGAGAACACCACGGTACGGGTCGCCTGCACCATTTCGGTATTGGCGTTGGCAAAGGCTTCCAGTCGCACGGCGGCGGCGGTATCGGGTCCGCTGTTACGGCATTGCAATTGCGCCAGGTCGTTCAGATCCTGACGCAGCGCCTGATACAGTTTATCGTCCGGCAGCACGCCCGCATGCGCATCCAGCATTTCACTGTAGCGCTTGCGCTGGCTTTGATAGACCTTCGCCAGCGTCGGATCGTCAAGCACGCAATACTGACGGTAGCTGCGTTCCATCTCCAGCGCGGCATTGGTCATCGCTTCGCTGCGTCGCGCGTCGATAAGCGTAGTACGGTTGGTCAGCGCCGCCTGGGCGCTGAGCGTGTTCAGGCTTTGCCACGCCTGCCAGGCGAGGACCAGCAGCGGTAGCAGGATCAGCAGGAATGCCAGCGTCACCAGCTGGCGTAATGACCGGGGAAAAACAGACCAGCGCTTCAATGCGTTACTCTCGCAAGAGATGAATAGGACGATGCTAACTGAGGGAAACGCCAGATACAACAAAGCCGGGATTAACCCGGCTTTGTTATTGAATAAGGCGGTGCCTAACTCGACGTTTCGCCCGATGGTTGATAAAGCAGCGCTATTATCAGATGTTGGACGGCAGGCACCTTGTTGTGCGTCATTCGAAGTTTATGTAGCACGTCCCGAAGGGGCTGACATAAGAAGGTGAATGAGCCACTGATTACTATTATGCAGTAACTGTGCCAACATGCAAAACACTTTGTTAACACAATGTATTTATTGAGTTTTAACCGATAATAATATTATTAACGTTGTGAACAATTTTCAACCAAAGTGTCGCCAATAAGCAACACCCTAAGCGCAATGTATTTAGTTTTTTAAAAATCAATAAGTTAAATGTCTCTTTTTGGAGACACCTCTCAAGCCAGTCTGTCGCGAATTCCCGACAGACGCTATTACCGGCAGTGATTATAGAGATACGCCAGGCACACGATATGACGGCTCAGCACCTTCGCCCCTGACCCTGACTGGACCGATGACCATGGCTGCGCATGCAACCAGTGAAGAAAAGCGTCGCAAGCACGCAGCGAGACCGGAGCAATATTTCCGGCCTGCTTTTGTCCGGTCAATGAGCAGACGAACTTGACTGCCCCACCGCCACTCCAGCGCTGCCAGACGTTGTTCCACCATCCAATGTTCCAGCGACCTGTAGCCTTGTAAACAGCGTCTGTGTTTGCCTGCTGGCTGAAATCCTCCAGCACAAACCACAAATTCGTCGCTCCACGCTGCACTTCCGCTGACCAGGCCGTAATCGCTGCCCCCCCGCAGCACGCACTCGTGCGCCAGATAGTGATCGGTGATGGCCGGAAAACACCGTTTCAAACGCTGGAAATGACCGTGGATCGCAATAACCGGGCGAAGGATACACCCGCGATCGTTGCGCTTCAGCCGCGCACTGCCATAGTGAATTTCATCAAACTGACTGCGTTGCATAAACTGCATTTCCTGCTGGCGGAGCCGCTCCACTGAACACTCATGCGCCATTTGCGGCGCGGTGCTCGCCGAACCTTTATAAAGTAAAGAGTCGCCAACCGCTTCATCACTGTAATTAGTCGAGACCAGGAGAAGACGACCGGAACAGGCATCAGCACTGATCACCACATACAACTGCTGTTTTGCCGCCTGCCCCTGGAATGGCAGAGCCAGAACCGTCGTCGCAACGCGTTTTACCTCACTGGGGGCGTGATGGGGTTGACGCTCACACCAGTCAACCGCTTTTGCCAGCAGCCGATATTGCGTGGTTTCAGCCGCGTAATCACCCTGCTGAAGTCGCAAAAGAAACGGCTCGACGGTGCGGGCAAAACGGGCCTTTGTCTGTTGGGGAGTGAAAACCCCTCGACAATGACGGCACTGGAATCGTCCATTGCCTGCCTGCGTTCGCCCATAGCGAATCACGTCGGAGGCAGAACAATGCGGACATTCCGCTCCACTTGCGCCCGGTTTATTTTTCGTTAACCGCGCAAACCAGTGGTTAAATTCACGCTCATTAAATAAAGGCGGCAGGCTGCCACATTTCTGGCATTCCAGCGCCGCATAGCCCAGACGATAAACGGGATAAAGATAGTCAGCCGCACCCGCAACGCCGAGATTAGGGCACGACCAACTTTTACAGACATTGAGATGTATTTTATCCGGGTTTTCCATTTCACTCGACCAACTGATTTTGTCAGTCGAATGACTCTGGCGGTTATTAAGATTAACTGTCGTGAGGAGCCTCACAAAATCCAGACAAACGGAAACGACAATAGCCCTCTCAATTTTGCTTTAAGGATAAAGAATGAAAAAACAACTGATTGCCACATTACTCGTCGCAGGATATGCGGGATATGCCTGCGCGCAGGATGTTACCGTCATCTATACCAATGATCTCCACGCCCACGTTGAACCGTATAAGCTGCCGTATATCGCTGAAGGTAAGCGGGAGGTGGGTGGCTTTGCTAATATCTCCACCCTGGTTAAACAGGAAAAAGCGAAAAATAAGGCGACGTTTTATTTTGATGCCGGTGATTATTTTACCGGTCCATATATAAGCAGCCTGACTAAAGGAAAAGCAATTATCGATATTATGAATACAATGTCGGTGGATGCGGCCTCTGTCGGGAATCATGAATTTGACCATGGCTGGGATAATACGCTATTGCAATTCAGCCAGGCGACGTTCCCTATTTTATTGGGTAACGTCTTTTTTAAGAACAGCACGCTGCCCTTCTGGAATAAACCGTACACCATTGTGGAAAAAGACGGCGTTAAAATCGGTGTCATCGGTTTGCACGGTGTGTTTGCCTTCGACGATACGGTGTCGTCAGCCATGCGCCAGGGAATTGAAGCGCGTGATGAAGTCCACTATCTGCAGAGTTATCTGGACGAGCTTCGCGGCAAAGTGGATATCACCGTCGCATTAATGCACGAAGGCACACCGGCGCGCCAGTCCAGCATCGGCAATACCGACGTCAGACGCGCGCTGGATAAGGATATTCAGACCGCAAAACAGGTCAAAGGCCTCGATCTTCTCATTACCGGCCATGCGCATGTTGGCACGCCAGAACCAATTAAAGTGGGTAATACCCTCATCCTCTCGACCGACAGCGGTGGCATTGATATCGGTAAACTGGTGCTGGATGTCAACACAAAAACCCATCGTCACACGGTTAAAAGCTTTGAACTGAAAACAATTTTTGCCGATGAATGGAAACCCGATCCGGTTACGCAGCAGGTGATTGATGGCTGGAACAAAAAGCTCGCTGAAACCGTGAGCCAAAAAGTGGGTGAAACGCCGATTGCGCTGACCCGGGCCTATGGCGAGTCCTCATCGCTGGGTAACCTGTTTACCGATGCTATGCTGTTCGCCGCGCCTGATGCGCAACTTGCGCTGACTAACTCTGGGGGGTCTGCGTGCCGATCTGAACCCCGGAACCCTCACGCTTGGCGATATTATTAGCGCCTTCCCGTTCCCTAATGAACTGACCGTGATGGATTTAACGGGTAAATCATTACGCGATCTGATGGAACACGGGGCGTCTTTGAGCAACGGCGTATTACAGATGTCGAAAGGCGCTGAAATGCGCTACGACCCGCGTAAACCGGTCGGTCAGCGCGTGACGACATTGACACTTAACGGCAAAAACATTGTCGATACGCAAACTTATCGCGTGGCGACCAACAGTTTTCTCGCGCCGGGCGGTGATGGGTTTATGGCGTTTACCGAGGGTAAAAATAAACAGGTCCGCGGCGGATATAACCTCTCCGATGCGGTGATTGATTACCTGAAAAAAGGCAACGTCATCAATCCTCAGCAAGTCAATGAAATGCGCGTACAGGAAATGAAGAACTAACGCCATCCGTTCAATAATAAAAAAACCCGGTGTTTTTTCACCGGGTTTTTCTGTTTCAGAAGGCTTAGCCCAACTGCTTACGCGCGTTACGGAAGATACGCATCCATGGACCGTCCTCGCCCCAGTTTTCCGGGTGCCATGAGTTGCTGACGGTACGGTACACACGTTCCGGGTGCGGCATCATGATGGTTACGCGACCATTTTCGGTCGTGACCGCGGTAATCCCGTTGGGTGAACCGTTCGGGTTAGCCGGGTAGGTTTCCGTCACGTTGCCAAAGTTATCGACAAAGCGCAGTGCGACCAGTCCTTTGCTTTCCAGCGCCGCCAGATGGGCTGCGTCGCGAACTTCAACGCGCCCTTCCCCGTGCGAGACGGCAATAGGCATCATTGAGCCGACCATGCCCTGCAACAACAGAGACGGGCTCTGGGTCACTTCGACCAGGCTGAAGCGGGCTTCAAAGCGATCGGAATGGTTACGCACAAAGCGCGGCCACAGGTCACTGCCCGGGATCAGTTCACGCAGATTCGACATCATCTGGCAGCCGTTGCACACGCCCAGCGCCAGCGTTTGCGGACGATGGAAGAAGGTTTCGAACTCATCGCGCACGCGGTTGTTGAACAGGATTGATTTCGCCCATCCCTCTCCCGCGCCCAGTACGTCGCCGTATGAGAAGCCGCCGCAGGCCACCAGCGCCTGGAAGTTACCCAGGCCCGTGCGGCCACCGAGCAGATCGCTCATGTGCACGTCAATCGCGTCAAAGCCTGCACGCTGGAACGCTGCGGCCATTTCTACGTGGGAGTTCACCCCTTGCTCACGCAGTACAGCCACTTTCGGACGCGCACCGGTCGCAATATACGGTGCGGCAATATCTTCATTAACATCAAAGGTCAGCTTCGCGCTAAGGCCCGGATCGGCATCGTTGGTTTTCGCATCATGCTCCTGATCGGCACACTCCGGGTTGTCACGCAGGCGCTGCATCTGCCAGGTGGTTTCGGCCCACCAGATGCGAAGCGTCGTGCGGCTTTCACTGAAGACGGTCTGACCGTTGGCTTCGATAACAAAGCGATCGCCCGTAACGGCCTGACCCAGATAATGTACGCAATCGCCCAGACCGTGTTGCGCCAGCAGTGCTTCCACCGCCTCGCGATCCGCTGCGCGCACCTGAATTACCGCCCCAAGTTCTTCGTTAAACAGCGCCGCCAGACGATCGTCGCCCAGTGCGGCGATATCCGCCTGAATACCGCAGTGACCGGTAAAGGCCATTTCCGCCAGCGTCACCAGCAGGCCGCCATCGGAACGGTCGTGATAAGCAAGCAGTTTACGTTGCGCCACCAGCGCCTGCATCGCGTCGTAGAAGCCTTTCAGTTGCGCGACGTCACGCACATCTGCCGGTGTATCGCCAAGCTGACGGTACACCTGCGCCAGCGCCGTCGCACCCAGCGCGTTATGTCCACAGCCCAGGTCGATCAGCAGCAGCGCGTTATCTTCAGTAGAAAGCTGCGGCGTGATGGTATGACGCACATCTTCCACGCGGGCAAAAGCGGAAATCACCAGCGACAGCGGCGAGGTCATTTCGCGCTGTTCATTGCCTTCCTGCCAGCGGGTTTTCATCGACATTGAGTCTTTACCCACCGGAATGGTCAGCCCCAGCGCCGGACAGAGTTCTTCACCGACCGCTTTCACCGCTTCGTATAAACCGGCATCTTCGCCCGGGTGACCGGCTGCGGCCATCCAGTTAGCGGAAAGCTTAATGCGTTTGATATCGCCAATCTGCGTGGCGGCGATGTTAGTCAGCGCTTCCCCGACCGCCAGACGGGCAGAAGCGGAGAAGTCGAGCAGCGCCACGGGGGCACGTTCGCCGATTGACATCGCTTCACCATAGTAGCTGTCAAGGCTGGCAGTGGTCACCGCGCAGTTCGCCACCGGCACCTGCCACGGGCCAACCATCTGATCGCGGGACACCATCCCGGTGACGGTACGGTCGCCAATGGTCACCAGGAAAGTTTTTTCCGCCACCGCCGGCAAATGCAGAACGCGTTTAACGGCATCCGCAATGGTGATGTCTGCACGGTCCAGCGCATCGCCTTTCGCCTTCAGCGTCTGAACGTCACGAGTCATCTTCGGCGTCTTGCCGAGCAGTACGTCAAGCGGCAGGTCAATAGGCTGATTGTCGAAATGACGGTCGTGTAGCGACAGATGCTGTTCTTCGGTTGCTTCGCCAATCACCGCATACGGCGCGCGCTCGCGCTTACACAGCTCGTCAAACAGCGGCAGTTGGTCCGCCGCCACGGCCAGCACATAACGTTCCTGAGACTCGTTACACCAGATCTCCAGCGGGCTCATACCCGGCTCATCGCTGAGGATGTCACGCAGTTCGAATTTACCACCGCGTCCGCCGTCGCTGACCAGTTCAGGCATCGCGTTTGACAGACCGCCCGCGCCAACGTCGTGAATAAACAGGATTGGGTTCGCTTCCCCCAACTGCCAGCAGCGGTCGATCACTTCCTGACAGCGGCGTTCCATCTCCGGGTTATCACGCTGTACGGAGGCGAAGTCGAGATCCGCATCAGACTGACCGGAAGCCATAGACGAGGCCGCGCCACCGCCCAGACCGATGTTCATTGCCGGGCCGCCGAGAACAATCAGCTTCGCCCCGACGACGATCTCGCCTTTCTGCACGTGATCGGCCCGGATATTCCCGATCCCGCCCGCCAGCATGATCGGCTTGTGGTAGCCGCGCAGCTCTTCGCCATTGTGACTGTTCACTTTTTCTTCGTAAGTACGGAAATAGCCGTTCAGCGCCGGGCGACCAAATTCGTTGTTAAACGCCGCACCGCCCAGCGGGCCTTCAGTCATGATATCCAGCGCGGTTACAATACGCTCCGGCTTGCCGAAATCTTCTTCCCACGGCTGCTCAAAGCCCGGAATACGCAGGTTAGAGACGGAGAAGCCCACCAGACCCGCTTTTGGCTTCGCGCCGCGTCCGGTTGCCCCTTCATCACGGATTTCACCGCCGGAACCGGTCGCCGCGCCCGGCCACGGCGAGATCGCCGTCGGGTGGTTATGGGTTTCCACCTTCATCAGGATGTGCGCTGGCTCCTGGTGGAAATCGTAGCGCCCGCTTGCGTGGTCGGCATAGTAACGGCCGACTTCGGCCCCTTCCATGACCGCCGCGTTATCCTTATAAGCAGAAAGGACGTGGTCCGGGGTGGCTTCAAAGGTGTTTTTGATCATTTTGAACAGCGACTTCGGCTGTTGCTTACCGTCAATCACCCAGTCGGCGTTGAAAATCTTGTGGCGGCAATGCTCAGAGTTCGCCTGCGCAAACATGTAGAGCTCGATGTCATTCGGGTTGCGCCCCAGACGGGTAAACGCATCCTGCAGGTAATCAATTTCGTCGTCCGCCAGCGCCAGACCGAGACGCAGGTTAGCGTCCATCAGCGCCTGACGGCCTTCACCCAGCAGGTCAACGCTTGCAACCGGCGCTGGCTGATGGTGAGCAAACAGTTTTTCCGCGTCGGTTAAAGAAGAGAACACCGTCTCCATCATGCGATCATGCAGTTCGGCAGCAACCTGCTGCCACTGTTCAGCGGTCAGCGTGGCGGCTTCAACATAGTAAGCGACGCCACGTTCCAGGCGATCAATCTGTTGCAGACCGCAGTTATGGGCGATATCTGTCGCTTTGGAAGACCAGGGGGAGATGGTGCCGGGGCGCGGCGTCACCAACAGCAGTTTCCCTTCCGGGGTATGACTGCTCAGGCTGGGGCCGTATTTCAGCAGACGGGCAAGCTGCGCGTGCTCATCCTCGTTCAACGGAGCGTTCAGGTCAGCGAAATGGACGTACTCGGCGTAAATATTGCTTACCTGGAGGTTGGCAGCCTGAAAACGTGCCAGCAGTTTGTTAATACGGAATGCGGACAGTGCAGGCGAACCACGCAGAATTTCCATCATAAGTCTCTCGTCTTCTAAGCTAAGCTTTCGGTGTGCCCAAGTGGGGAAACGGGCGTCATTATAAAGAATCTGCGCCGCCGACGAAACCGTTTGCGTCGAAATAAAATCCGCCGTCGTTCTTGTCAAACGATGCTGCCAATGGCTGTAATTAGTTGCCAACTGGCGCAAGTTTAAGCAAAATGCCGCTCATTGATGAATATTCCTGGTCTATCTATTCCTTTTCCCATCCTGAGGCAACGCACGGTTCAGAGAATTAACTAATTGAAAAAATTAAAGATTAATTATCTGTTCATCGGCATACTGACGCTGCTGCTGGCGGCGGCCCTCTGGCCCTCAATCCCCTGGTTCGGTAAAGCCGATAATCGTATCGCCGCGATCCAGTCGCGGGGGAGAGTTGCGTGTGAGCACCATTGAGTCGCCGCTCACCTGGGCAAAACTCGACGGCAAGCCGTACGGGCTCGATTATGAGCTGGCACAGCAGTTCGCCAGCTATCTGGGCGTAAAGCTAAAAGTGACCGTACGCCAGAATATCAGTCAGTTGTTTGACGACCTGGATAATGGCAACGCCGATCTGCTGGCTGCCGGGCTGGTCTACAACAGCGAGCGGGTAAAAAAACTATCAGCCGGGGCCGACCTACTATTCTGTCTCCCAGCAACTGGTCTACAAAGTGGGTCAGTACCGCCCCCGTACATTGGGTAGCGTGACGGAAAGCCAGCTTACCATCACGCCCGGGCATGTGGTGGCAAACGATCTGCAAACCCTGAAAGAGACAAAATACCCCGATCTGAGCTGGCGCATTGACGAGAAGAAAGGCTCTACTGAACTGCTTGACGCCGTGATTGCCGGTCAACTGGATTACACTATCGCCGATTCTGTCGCCATTAGCCTTTATCAACGCGTTCATCCGGAGCTGGCGGTGGCGCTGGACGTTACAGACGAGCAGCCGGTCACCTGGTTCAGCGTGCTGGATGACGACAACACGCTGTCCGCCGCCCTGCTCGATTTCTTCAACGGCATGAATGAGGACGGTTCGCTGGCGCGTCTTGAAGAAAAGTATCTGGGACACGGCGATGATTTTGACTATGTCGATACCCGCACCTTTCTGCGCGCGGTTGACGCCATGCTCCCCGATTTAAAACCGCTGTTTGAAAAGCACGCCCAGGAAATTGACTGGCAGTTGCTTGCCGCGATCGCCTGGCAGGAATCACACTGGGATCCGCAGGCCACTTCACCGACCGGCGTGCGCGGCATGATGATGCTCACCAAAAACACGGCACAGAGTCTGGGTCTGACCGACAGGACCGATCCTGAGCAGAGCCTCAGCGGTGGGGCGCGCTATTTACAGGATATGATGAGTAAAGTGCCGGACACGGTGCCAGAGAACGAGCGCATCTGGTTTGCGCTGGCGGCCTATAACATGGGTTATGCGCATATGCTTGATGCGCGGGCGCTGACGGCCATAACGAAGGGAAACCCGGACAGTTGGGCGGACGTCAAACAGCGCCTGCCGTTGCTCAGTCAAAAACAGTATTACAGCAAGCTGACCTACGGCTATGCGCGCGGACATGAAGCCTACGCCTACGTTGAGAACATCCGTAAATATCAGATAAGCCTGCAGGGCTATTTGCAGGAGAAAGAAAAGCAACTGGCTGAAGAGATGAAACTGGCGCAAGAGTATCCGGTCGTCTCGCCAACGGAATTTGGCAAACAGCGACGACCGCTCTCCGCCTTCCTGTCGCAATCGTCGTCTGGCTATCTGACGCACTCTCCATCACTGCTGCGTTTACCGCAGAAGAAAGAAGAGAAACAATAAGCTGAGGCCGCAATGATTACTGGCTTGCGGCTTTCTTCAACGCTTTGATCTCCTGACGGCGCATGCGAAAGAAATCGCTGAGCAGCGTTGCACACTCTTCACGCAGGATCCCCTCCGTGACCTCAACGCGATGATTCATTCCCGGATGATGCAGAACATCCATCAGCGAGCCAGCGGCGCCGGTTTTTGCATCGCGCGCGCCGAACACCACGCGGCTGATACGGCTGTGCACCATCGCGCCAGCGCACATGACGCATGGCTCAAGGGTCACGTACAGCGTGGCATCAATCAGCCGATAGTTTTGCAGGACGAGGCCGCCCTGACGCAGCGCCATGATCTCCGCGTGCGCGGTCGGATCGTGATGGCCAATCGGGCGGTTCCAGCCTTCGCCGATCACGCGATTGTTGTGTACTAATACGGCGCCGACCGGAACTTCACGTTCATCCCAGGCGCGCTTCGCCAGCGTTAATGCATGGCGCATCCAGTATTCGTGGCTAAATTCAATATCTGACAAAGGGAGAACTCCGGTAATCATCGCGGGCGCATTATACAGGGTCGCTATACCCTTCGTCTTTCAACTATTCCAGTTGCTGAAGTTCTCCGCGAGGTGTGACGCGCCAACGGTGCTGGCAAAAATAGAGCAGCGGGTTGTCCTGATTGCTGTCGCTGTAGCCGCTGTAAAGGCGCAGCGGCGTACCGATTTTACGCTCCAGTTGTGCCACTTTTTCATGACCCAGGCAACGTAGAGTCAGCACCCAACCGCCGTAACCCCGTTCCATCTGGCTGGCGATCAAATTCACCCGCGGCAGCCAGGGCGTATCAAAATAGACCTGTTGCACCAGCGACTGCGGCGAACCGGTAATGAGCCAGATATCCGCATCAGAACTTAATAAATAGGTGGTCAACCGCTCCTGTACCTGTGGAAACGCCGTGACGTTCTGCCGGAACCAACGGACGAAATCAGCCTGCTTTGCCTGCAGGCTGGCCTCGCTATGACCAAAGGTACAGCCCCACAGCAGCAGACTCATCGGCCAGCGCGCGGCGCGTCCTTTGATCAGTAACGCGCCAACAATCACCGGCAATAAAGGCAGCACGAGCAGCGCATTCAGCGGCTGGCGACGCAACAGATAGCGCAGGAAACTGCCGAACATATCCTGCTGATGTAACGTACCGTCCAGATCAAAAAATACGACACGGCGTGCGTGATTGGTCAAACCTTACTCCTCTGGATCGTTGAACCCTAACAGCCAGGTAAAGAAGAACCCGGCAATAACCGCTACTACATAGCCTAACAGATAGAACATCACTTTTCCGGCAACAATCGTTAGCGCCAGCGGTAATCCAGAAATACCGAACGTAATGACCGTAGCAACTTTCCAGTAGCTAATCAGCGCCCCACCTACCGCGCCGCCCAGACAGGCGCCAATAAACGGCTTGCCCAGCGGCAACGTAACGCCAAAAATCAGCGGTTCGCCGATCCCGAGCAATCCCACCGGCAATGCACCTTTAATCACTTTTTTCAGCCGCGCGTTACGGGTTTTCATCAGCACCGCAATCGCTGCGCCCACCTGCCCGACGCCCGCCATCGCCAGAATGGGAAAGAGCGCGTTGTAACCGTGTGCCTGTACCAGTTCGACATGAATCGGCACCAGCCCCTGATGCAGCCCCGTCAGCACCAGCGGCAGGAAGGTTCCCGCCAGGACCGCGCCGACCAGAAAGCCGCCGCGATCGATAGCCCAGGACGCGCCGTGAGCAATAGACTCCGAAATCCAGCCCCCCAGCGGTTGCAGCGCCACAATCGCAATCGTACCGGTAATGATGGTCGTGAGTAGCGGATTGAGGATCAGTTCCAGCGAACCGGGTAACACTTCGCGGAATTTACGCTCGATCCAGCACATCAGCGCCACCACCAGCAGCACGGCAATCACCCCGCCACGGCCTGGCTGGAGCGCTTCGCCAAACAGCGTAATTTGCGCCAGTTGCGGACTCGACAGGATACCGGCCATTACGCCGCCCATCGCCAGCGATCCGCCGAAGACTTTAGCGGTGTTGACCCCCCACCAGAATGTTCATGATGGCAAAGACCGCACTGCCGAAGATCCCCATCAACCCCAGCATATTGGGGTAATGGGTCGCAAAATCACCCACAATATCCGGACGCTTGAGGATGTTGATAATACCGGTGATCAAACCGGAGGCAATAAACGCCGGGATGAGGGGAATGAAAACGTTCGCCAGCTTGCGCAGCGCATCACTCATCGGGGCTTTGTACTTTGCTTTCGCCTGCGATTTTGTGCGTTCAATATCATCGCCTGCCGGTGATTCTCCCTCCTGAGCCAGTTGCAAACGCATGGCATCAACGACCTTTGCCGCCTTGCCAGGCCCGACAATCAGTTGATGCTGTGCGCCCTGCTTCACGTAACCGCTGACGCCGGGGAGCTGTTTCAGACGCGGAATATCCAGCAGCGTATCGTCTTTTACTTCCACCCTGACGCGCGTCATGCAATTTTCCAGACGCAGAATATTGTGCTCTCCACCTATCCCCAGCAGTATCTCGCTGGCAAGGGCCGCCGTCTTATCCATCGCTACCTCTCGGTTAGTCTGCTAATGCCGCCCGTAAAAATCCATTATGCGCAGCCAGCTTTGCACGCGCCGCTTTTGCACTGAGCCCCGTCAGCGCCATTAAAATTGCCGGTTTCACATCAAAATCGGTCTGCTTCAGCAGGGTTTCCGCCTCCGTGCGCGCAATGCCCGTCGCTTCAACCACCATTCGGCACGCGCGGTCCATCAGTTTTACGTTAGTGGCTTTCATATCCACCATCAGGTTCTGATAGACCTTGCCAAACTTCACCATCGCTCCGGTGGAGATCATATTAAGCACCAGCTTTTGCGCGGTGCCGGATTTCAGGCGCGTGGAGCCGGTCAAGGCTTCCGGCCCGACAACCGGTGAAATCGCAATCTCCGCTTCCTGTGCAATGGGCGAATCCGGATTACAGGAAATCGCGACCGTAGTGCAGCCCGTTCGGCGGGCATATTTCAGCCCCCCAATCACATACGGTGTACGCCCTGAAGCCGCCAGCCCGACCACCAGATCCTGCGGTTTGAGATTCAGCGCTATCAGATCGTCTTCACCAAGCCGGGCGTTATCTTCTGCCCCTTCAACCGCTTTCAGCAACGCGCCCGGACCGCCGGCAATCAGCCCTACCACCAGCCCGTGGGGAACGCCAAACGTCGGCGGGCATTCAGACGCGTCCAGTACGCCAAGTCGTCCGCTGGTCCCGGCCCCCATGTAGATAATTCGTCCACCTGATTTTAACGCTTCAGCCGCCGCATCGACGGCCCTCGCAACTTCGGGTAATGTTGCTTTTACTGCTTCCGCTACCAGCGTATCCTGTTGATTAAAACGGTGAACCAGCTCCAGCGTCGACAGCGCATCGAGGTCCATCGTCAGTGGATTACGGGTTTCTGACACTAATGCGCCAAGATTCATGTTTGCTCCTCAGGAATTTTTAATTCATATTAGACAGCAATAATGGAATATAATATTCGTACAGGCGAGTGAAATTTCATTTTGTCGCCGCCATCACGTTTTCGTCAGGAGAGACCATGAACTGTTTGATTCGCATCCGCCAGCGCTACCCGGGGTTTGCGCAGAGCGATAAAAAACTCGCGGACTATCTTCTGATACAACCCGATGCAGCCCGGCACCTTAGCTCTCAGCAACTGGCCGCCGAAGCAGGCGTCAGCCAGTCAAGCGTGGTGAAGTTCGCGCAAAAACTCGGCTATAAAGGATTCCCGGCGTTGAAACTGGCGATCAGCGAAGCCCTGGTCAGCAATCCGAATCCGCATTCAGTGCCGGTGCATAACCAGATCCGTGGCGACGATCCCCTGCGTCTGGTCGGCGAGAAACTGATCAAAGAAAATGTGGCGGCGATGCATGCCACGCTGGATGTTAACGCTGAAGAGAAGCTGAGCGAAAGCGTGACGATGCTGCGTAACGCCCGTCGGATCGTGTTAACCGGGATTGGCGCCTCCGGCCTGGTGGCGCAAAATTTTGCCTGGAAGCTGATGAAGATTGGCCTGAATGCAGTGGTTGAACGCGATATGCATGCGCTGCTGGCCACGGTCCAGGCGCTGACGCCGGACGATCTGCTGCTGGCTATCTCTTATAGCGGCGAACGTCGGGAGCTGAATCTGGCAGCAGAAGAAATGCTGCGCGTTGGCGGACAGATCCTGGCGATCACCGGATTCACCCCCAATGGGCTACAGCAGCGTGCCAGCCACTGTCTGTACACCATAGCGGAAGAGCAGGCTACTCGCAGTGCGGCGATCTCCTCAACCCATGCGCAAATGATGCTCACCGATCTGCTTTTTTATGGCGCTGGTCCAGCAGGATCTGGAGCATGCCCCAGAGCGTATTCGCCACAGCGAAGCGCTGGTAAAAAAACTGGTCTGAGCAAAGAATGCGCGTATAATGCCCGCCCGGTTTGTGTTGTTTTGAGAGTTTCCTGATGGCCCTGTTAATCACCAAAAAGTGCATCAATTGCGATATGTGCGAACCCGAATGCCCGAATGAGGCCATTTCGATGGGTGACAGCATCTATGAGATTAACAGCGACAAATGCACCGAGTGCGTCGGTCATTACGACACGCCCACCTGCCAGAAGGTGTGCCCGATCCCCAATACAATCCTGAAAGATCCGGCACATGTCGAAACAGAAGAACAGCTGTGGGACAAATTTGTCCAGATGCACCACGCCGATAAAATCTAACTTTCGATAATCACCGTGGCGCAGGCATAATGACGTTCATCGGCCAGCGTCACGTGCATATGCGCCACACCCAGCTTCTCCGCCAGCGCTAACGCCTCCCCCCCATAACCGCAAGCGCGGTTTCCCGAGATCGTCGTTAAACACTTCAAACTGATTAAACGCCAGCCCGTTACGAATACCCGTACCAAACGCTTTCGCGGCAGCCTCTTTGACAGCAAAGCGTTTCGCCAGGAAACGTACCGGCTGCTGATGCGTTTCCCAGATGGCCCACTCGTTATCGCTGAGCACCCGTCTGGCAAGTCGGTCACCAGAACGAGAGATCACCGCTTCGATGCGGGCGATCTCCACGATATCGGTGCCTAAGCCGAGAATAGCCATTAGCCGCGCGCTTCCAGCATCAGGCGCTTCATTTCCGCAACGGCGTCTTTCAACCCGCTCATCACCGCGCGCCCAATAATTGCATGGCCGATGTTCAATTCGTGCATTTCCGGTAGTGCGGCGATAGCTTTAACGTTGTGGTAGGTCAGACCGTGCCCGGCGTTGACCTTCAGACCGAGACTGGCCGCAAAGGTCGCCGCTTTGGCGATACGTGCCAGCTCCTGCGCCTGTTCCGCATCGGTTTTCGCATCGGCATAGCAGCCGGTATGAATTTCAATATACGGCGCGCCGACGTCAGCCGCCGCCTTGATTTGCGCGTCATCGGCGTCAATGAACAGCGACACGAGGATCCCTGCGTCTGCCAGGCGTTTACAGGCATCACGCATTTTGTCGCGCTGCCCTGCCACATCCAGACCGCCTTCAGTGGTCACTTCCTGACGCTTTTCCGGCACCAGGCAGCAGAAATGTGGTTGGGTTTCCACGGCAATTGCCAGCATCTCTTCCGTCACCGCCATTTCCAGATTCATCCGCGTATCCAGCGTCTGGCGCAGAATACGGACATCACGGTCGGTGATGTGGCGACGATCTTCACGTAAATGAACGGTGATGCCGTCGGCGCCAGCCTGCTCGGCGATAAACGCCGCCTGGACCGGATCCGGATACGCGGTGCCGCGTGCATTACGCAGTGTGGCAATGTGGTCAATGTTGACGCCTAACAGTAATTCAGCCATGACAATCCTCGTGATTTTATGTTCGCTTCGGCATGAACTGCCGGAATAATTCGCGGCTCTTTAAGGGCTTACCACCAAGATACGGCTTCAGCGCTATGCGGGTAAAGCGTTTCGCCGCACGAAGCGTATCGATATCCGGAAATTCGCGTTCTGCCAGCGCGCGCAGATGGCGACCGGTAAAGGTGTTGTTGTCGATGACGACGCTGGCGATAAAGCCTTTTTCTTCGCGGTAGCGGTAGGTCATGGTGTCTTCCACCGGCTCGCCGCTACCTGCACAGTGCAGGAAATCAACCCCGTAACCGAGATGAGCGAGAAGCGCCAGTTCAAAACGGCGCAGCACAGGCTCCGGCGTTCCCGTAGCCCCCCGCCAGTGCCTGAATGCAGTGCAGGTAATCGAAGAAGAGTTCAGAAAAACGAGTTTCGTGCTCCAGCACGCGGGCGAGCAGTTCATTGACGTACAAACCGCTGTATAACGTGATACCGCTCAGAGGGAGCGCCAGTGAAACGGCTTCCGCGCTACGCAGCGTTTTGACGTCGCCACGTCCGCCAAAGCGCACTAACAGAGGAGTAAAAGGCTGGAGCGCGCCCTTCAGATTCGAACGTTTAGATCGTGCGCCTTTGGCAACAAGGCGCACACGACCCGACTCTTCCGTAAAGACGTCCAGCATCAGGCTGGTTTCGCTCCAGGGACGACTATGCAGGACAAATGCGCGCTGCCAGCCTTCCATCATACTCGTCGCCTGTTCAGAGCACGGGTTTAGAGATCGTCGCCGTAACCGAGACTGCGCAGCGCGCGTTCGTCATCGGCCCAGCCGGATTTCACCTTCACCCACAGCTCAAGGTGAACCGGGGCTTCAAACATTTCCTGCATGTCTTTTCGCGCTTCAATACCGATGGTCTTAATTTTGGCCCCTTTGTTGCCAATAACCATTTTCTTCTGCCCTTCGCGCTCAACGAGGATCAGCCCGTTGATATCGTAGCCGCCGCGCTCGTTTGTCACGAAGCGTTCGATTTCTACGGTCACCGAGTACGGTAGTTCAGCGCCCAGGAAACGCATCAACTTTTCACGGATGATTTCGGAAGCCATAAAGCGCTGTGAACGGTCTGTAATGTAATCTTCCGGGAAGTGATGCACGGCTTCCGGCAGATGCTTACGCACGATACCCGCGATGGTATCAACATTCATTCCGGTTTCCGCTGAGAGCGGCACGATGTCGAGGAAGTTCATCTGGCTTGCCAGGAACTGCAGGTGCGGCAGCAGATCGGCTTTTTCCTGCACGTTGTCCACTTTGTTGACGGCCAGAATCACCGGTGCTTTACCTTCGCGCAGCTTGTTAAGCACCATTTCGTCGTCCGGCGTCCAGCGGGTGCCTTCCACCACAAAGATCACCAGTTCAACATCGCCAATGGAGCTGCTGGCCGCTTTGTTCATCAGGCGGTTAATCGCGCGCTTTTCTTCCATGTGCAGACCCGGAGTATCGACGTAAATAGCCTGATAAGCCCCTTCGGTATGGATCCCGAGAATACGGTGACGTGTGGTCTGCGCTTTACGGGAGGTGATCGAAACCTTCTGCCCGAGCAGGTTGTTCAACAGCGTTGATTTGCCAACGTTCGGGCGACCGACGATAGCAATAAATCCGCAATAGGTTTTATCAATGCTCATTCCAGCTCCAGTTTTTTTAACGCCTGTTCGGCGGCAGCCTGTTCCGCCTTGCGACGGCTCGAACCTGTGCCTACCACCGGTTCACTCAGGCCGCTAACCTGGCAGTGGATAGTAAATTCCTGATCGTGCGCTTCACCACGCACCTGCACCACCAGATAAGACGGCAGCGGCAGATGACGACCCTGCAGATATTCCTGCAAACGCGTTTTCGGATCTTTTTTGCTTATCGCCCGGACTGATTTCATCCAGACGCGTCTGATACCAGTTGAGGATCAGCTTTTCAACGGTCTGAATATCGCTGTCGAGGAAAACCCCACCAATCAGCGCTTCGACGGTATCAGCCAGGATGGATTCACGACGGAATCCGCCGCTTTTCAGTTCGCCCGGACCTAAGCGAAGACATTCGCCCAGATCGAACTCACGGGCTAATTCCGCAAGCGTATTTCCGCGCACCAGCGTCGCGCGCATACGGCTCATATCCCCCCTCATCCACCCGGGGGAAACGATGATATAGCGCATTTGCAATCACAAAACTTAAAATTGAGTCGCCAAGAAACTCTAAACGCTCGTTATGTTTGCTGCTGGCACTGCGGTGAGTTAATGCCTGCTGCAACAACTCATGGTGAGTAAAAGTGTAGCCCAGCTTCCGTTGAAGCCGATTAATTACGATGGGGTTCATGCGATACCAATAAATAAATGCGTCAACAATTCAGCACACGAAACAGACCTGATATATGTAGCATTCTTCCGGCCGCGTTAAGCAGCTTATGTACGCTCATATAGGGGGGACCAACGCTGTTTCGTGTGCCGTGGCGACCTGGAGGCGCCAACCTGAAACTTCGGGGGGAATATTCTATACACAACGACGAGGGATGTCGTTAGCCTGGGCAGATTTATCGAAGAAATAATTCACGTTGCCGTCATTAAGACGACAACGTGAACGATTCGCGGCGATTAGTGAATGCCACCAATGCGGCTTAAACGTACGCCAGTCGGCCATTCGCCTTCTTGTTTGTCGAAACTCATCCAGATGGCAGTGGCTTTACCCACCAGATTCGCTTCCGGGACAAAACCCCAATAACGGCTGTCTGCACTGTTATCGCGGTTGTCGCCCATCATGAAGTACTGGCCAGGCGGCACAATCCAGGTCGCCAGTGGCTGTCCTGGCTGCTGGTAATACATCCCCACCTGATCCTGAGCAATCGGTACGGTCAGAATACGGTGCGTTACGTCGCCCAGCGTTTCTTTACGCTCGGACAGACGAATACCGTTCTCTTTCGTTTCGCTCAACGGGATCTCGAAGAAACCACTGGTGGCCTCACCACCATTACGACGTGCAAAAGTCTGCACAAAATCGCTCGGCTGAACGTCGCTGTAGGTGACCGGTAACGCGTTTTCACAGGCCTGACCCGAACGACAGCCTGGTTGAATGGTCACTTCTTTCGCTACCGGGTCATAGGTCACTTTATCACCCGGTAAACCGACTGCCCGCTTGATATAGTCCAGGCGTGGGTCTTCCGGGTATTTAAAGACCACGATATCGCCACGTTTGGGATGACCCGTTTCGATCAGGGTTTTCTGATAAATCGGATCTTTAATACCGTAGGCAAATTTCTCCACCAGGATAAAGTCACCGATCAGCAGCGTCGGCATCATCGAACCCGACGGGATCTGGAAAGGTTCATAGATAAACGAACGCACAACCAGCACGATAGCCAGCACCGGGAAAACCGAAGCGCCGGTTTCCAGCCAGCCAGGCTTCGGCGAGACTTTTTTCAGCGTTGCTTTATCCAGAGCATCGCCAGCAGCAGCCTGCGCTGCCGCCTGACGCTCCCGGCGTTTTGGCGCGAAGATAAATTTATCCACGCACCATAAAATGCCCGTGACCAATGTGGCAATCACCAGAATCAGGGCAAACATATTCGCCATGCCAACTCCTTAAGGATTATTTGCTGTCTTTGCCGACATGCAGAATGGCGAGGAACGCTTCCTGAGGCAGCTCAACGTTACCGATCTGCTTCATACGTTTCTTACCTTCTTTCTGCTTCTGCAGCAGCTTTTTCTTACGGCTGATATCACCGCCATAGCATTTTGCCAGAACGTTTTTACGCAACTGTTTCACGGTCGAACGCGCAATGATATGCGTCCCGATCGCCGCCTGGATCGCGATATCGAACTGCTGACGTGGGATCAGATCTTTCATCTTCTCCACCAGCTCACGACCCCGGCTCTGCGAGTTATCACGGTGAGTGATCAGCGCCAGCGCATCGACACGTTCGTTGTTGATCAAGACATCAACACGCACCATGTCGGAGGCCTGGAAGCGTTTAAAGTTGTAATCCAGCGACGCATAGCCACGCGAGGTGGATTTCAGGCGGTCGAAGAAGTCGAGTACTACTTCAGCCATCGGGATTTCATACGTTAGTGCCACCTGGTTACCGTGGTAAACCATGTTGGTCTGCACGCCGCGCTTCTCAACACACAGGGTAATCACGTTACCGAGGTATGCCTGAGGCAACAGCATGTGACATTCTGCGATCGGCTCGCGCAGCTCATAGATATTATTCAGCGGTGGCAGTTTGGACGGACTGTCAACGTAAATAATTTCTTTCGCCGTCGTTTCAACTTCATACACTACCGTAGGCGCTGTGGTGATCAGGTCGAGATCGTATTCACGCTCCAGACGTTCCTGAATGATCTCCATATGCAGCAAACCGAGGAAGCCACAGCGGAAGCCGAAACCCAGCGCGGTAGAACTTTCCGGCTCATAGAACAGAGAGGCGTCGTTGAGGCTCAGTTTACCGAGCGCGTCGCGGAAGTTCTCGTAATCATCAGAACTCACCGGGAACAGACCGGCATAAACCTGTGGTTTCACCTTTTTGAAGCCTGGCAGCGCTTTTTCTGCCGGGTTACGCGCCTGGGTCAGGGTATCGCCAACCGGAGCACCGAGGATGTCTTTAATGGCGCACACCAGCCAGCCTACCTCGCCACATTTCAGCTCAGTACGGTCAACCTGTTTAGGCGTGAAGATCCCCAGACGGTCAGCGTTATAGGTCTGCCCGGTGCTCATCACTTTAATTTTGTCGCCTTTACGCAGAGTGCCATTTTTAATACGCACCAGCGAGACAACGCCGAGATAGTTATCGAACCAGGAGTCGATGATCAGCGCCTGCAATGGGCCATCTGGATCACCTTCCGGTGGTGGAATATCACGTACGAGACGTTCCAGAACGTCGGTCACGCCCACGCCGGTTTTCGCCGAGCAGCGCACGGCATCGGTCGCATCAATACCGACGATATCTTCAATCTCTTCGGCAACACGCTCGGGATCGGCGGCTGGCAGGTCAATTTTGTTGAGGACCGGCACCACTTCGAGATCCATTTCCATCGCGGTGTAGCAGTTTGCCAGGGTTTGCGCTTCTACGCCCTGCCCGGCATCCACTACCAGCAACGCGCCTTCGCAGGCGGCAAGCGAACGGGAAACTTCATAGGAGAAGTCAACGTGGCCTGGGGTGTCGATGAAGTTAAGCTGGTATGTTTCACCATCAGCGGCTTTGAAATCGAGCGTGACGCTCTGCGCTTTGATAGTAATACCGCGCTCACGCTCAAGATCCATCGAATCGAGAACCTGCGCTTCCATTTCACGGTCAGACAGGCCACCGCAGATCTGGATAATACGGTCAGACAGCGTCGATTTACCGTGGTCGATGTGAGCAATAATGGAGAAGTTTCTTATGTTCTTCATAAATATGAATTTTTTAACTCGCTATGCAGATAATTGGTTCTTGATGGACACAGCGGTGGACATCCCACAGTAACTACCCCATCAACGACTGGCCTGCATATTACACTGTAGCGTCGAAATCGTCAGCATACGATCTCTTCATTAACATACGATGTTACATCACCGGGCAGTCGTCGAACTCGCCAGACCGCGCGTCGTTGATGATATACGTGATCACCCCAAATACCGGACGCGAAGTGTCGGATACCTCATCCTTATCTGGCAAACTCTCCCGTTTACCGTTCTCAAGGTTTTCCAGGTGTGGCCGTGGGTGTGTGCGATACCGCTTAATCCTAAACTCACCGCTATCTGTGCAAACCAGCAATGAACCGTCACATGGAGACAGTGATGCGTCGACAACCAGCAAAGCACCGTTGAGGATACCTTCCCGGTAATGCGTTGCACCGGCCCGCATAAAGTACGTAGCCGCTGGCCTGATGATGATGCGCTCGTCAAGCGATATACGCTGTTCAACGTAATCCGTAGCCGGCGAAGGAAAGCCCATTAGAAAACCCTCCCCATGTTACGTAGGATCCAATAACGGTTGTCGCTTCCGTCGGTCGTCTTATCCGCGAAGCCTGGCTGATTGCGCTCTATCCATGCATTTGCATCGGCACGGGTAAAGTGCCAATTAAAGCCCCGCAACTTCTGTATGAAGCTGTCTGTTCTCAGGCAACGGTAGCCTTTTGGGTTCAGCTCTATTGCAGCAATAAAAGCTGCATGTATGTCTGCTGTGCGTGCCATAATCACCTCACAAAGTACTGTGTTTATATACAGTGTATTTTGAAGATGAAAATGGTCAATCCCGATATTGCCTATTAATTCTCACGCGTGGATAAGTCATTGATAAATTCTGAAGCGGGGAATTTTTTATACAGCGTACACACCGCCACATCATAGATGATTGCCACCTGCTTCCTGTCCACACCGTTCGCTATCAACCGCCCCGCCTGAGCCCATTGCTCCTGGGTAAGCTTCGGACGCCTGCCACCTATCCGCCCTTTCTCACGAGCTGCAGCCAGACCTGCCCGGGTGCGCTCCACTATCAACTCCCTCTCCATTTCTGCCAGCGCTGACATGATATGAAAGATGAAGCGCCCCATCGGGCTTGATGTGTCGATGCTGTCAGTGAGGCTCTTGAAGTGAATGCCGCGCTGCCGGAGTTCGTCCACCAGCAGCACCAGATTCCGCATGCTGCGACCGAGTCGATCCAATTTCCAGACCACCAACGTATCCCCCCTCTTTAAGGGTGCGCAGGAGTTTTTTCAGTGCAGGTCTGTTAGCAACAGTACCGCTCATTTTTTCCTCAAAAATCTGCTCACATCCTGACCGTTCAAGCGCCTCTCTCTGCAGATCAGTATTTTGTTCATTTGTTGACACCCTCACATAGCCAATTTGCATATTTTTTAATCACTCTTTCACATATGGTGGTGGTGATTTTATCGGCAAATTAATGAGGCTCTAAAGCTTCTTAAACGTTGGTTTGGGAGATGCGGCAAAAATGGACGCAGCCACGCTGGATATAACGTCAAACTCTCTTGTCGCGAAAATTCCGGTGTTGTTTTTGGGTGAGCAGAGAGCGCTTATTATCCAGGCGTCGTCACTCTCGAGTTCATCGACATCCGGGACGATTGTCTTCCCGGCTGCATTTCCAAATGCCTGCATTGTCGCTTTGACACACGATTATTCCAGCACAGGAACGGATTTATCGAACGTAAAATTTAATGTTCCGTCGCAGACATCTGTAAACTGGTATGCCCAGAATATGGGCACTGGCTCGACAAGCACTCCGCCATCATCGTGGGGCTGGCTGGCAATTGGCTGGTAAAAAAAGGAAATTAAAATGAAATTTTTCACATCGAATCCGATTGCTTTGTTCAACACTGAGATCACATCAACCGTTCCAGATTCTGCTGTTGAAATTAGTGATGCTCAATATGTGGCACTAATTGCAGGCCAGGAAAAAGGGAAAATGATTTCAGCTGACAGCAACGGTATGCCTGTTCTGGTTGAGTCACCGCCGCCGACGCCAGCGGAATTAATAGCGAGTGCTGAAGCAAAAAAAGTTGAATTACGCGCTAATGCTGATTCTGAAATCGAGTGGCGATACGACGCGGTTGATGCAGGTATCGCGACGGATGAGGAAACCGACGCACTGGCTGAGTGGAAAAAATACCGGGTTCTGCTGATGCGTGTCGATACAGCAAAACCCGAATGGCCTACACAACCGGGGGGAACAGGCCAGTTAATGTCCGGTGCGGTTGCTGTATCGGTTGCAGTAACCGCATCAATATAATCAAGCGTCGCATTGAGTTTATTTTTTTCTGCGTCACTCAACGCTCGCCCTGCCTGCAATTTCAACTGAATGATACTGATAGACTGCATCGCAGAACTTATTAATTGTTGACGCTGTAGTTCCGCTTCGGCTATGGCGTCAGCCTGTTGCTCCTCAGTATCTGTTACCCATTTTTCCCCGTCCCACGCATCGTATGGGGTAGACGGTGCAACGCTGGTGTAACCATCGTGAACGGAGCCAATATAATCAACGGTGACGGCGCTGCCGTCAGCAGTTGACCAGACTGTTTCACCGCGATGATCTTCCTCAAGTTGCCAGCCAGTACCAGTGAACAAAGAGACCTTTCCTGCAACCGCTTCACCCGGATCAATATCGGTTGAGTTGCCCGGCATACTGACACCAACATTAATATATTCATCCGACCAACCGGTATATTCACCAGTCACTGAGTCAAAATAAAAACAGCGAATATTCCCCGGTTCTTTCGCCAGGCCATTTTCATCAAAAACAGGTTTCATTATTTGGCCCTTACAAGGAAGTTGAATGCAATGTTGCGTGGTCGGTTTTCTGAGGCAGTTGGGACACTTCTGGACGCATCTATTGATAATGTATCAGCGGGCACGGTCGAGCTACCAAACTGTAAAGGAGAGCCAGTTTCCCCAGTCCCCCCTTGCCATGTTAAATACTCCGGTTGGGTTGAACAGGGCACCATAAATTGTGGAGCTATTAGGACGGGACTGCACAGTACCTGTAAAGTTCCTTATGGCGTCGCCCTGCGTCGAAAGCAAAGCTCGACCACTATCAACCCCGCGCCCATCATCCCAGATTCGGGGGGAATTCACCGCGAGCTTCGGGAAGGGTAAGGCTGGGGATGACCAGCGCCAGCTTAGGGTAAGTTGTCGCAGAGAACGTCGCCCCGTTGAACTTGAGAAACACCATATTTTCCCATTCGGGCATCACCGTATTCGGCATGGCCGCCGAAGGCCAGAAGAACGGAATTCCGATCGGTGGTGCCCCTGCTCCCAAACCAAGGTTTGAGAGACCGTTTTTTGACGTTAATACTGGTGTCCAGTTTGATGATGGCGGTTCATTACCAATGTTTGCATCTTGTAAGGATTGATAAGATTCACCGTTATGTGTGCAGATCGAACCGATATGGTATTCCTGCTGTGCATGCCACTCCGCGACCCCCCATTTGGTGCTGATATGCAATGAACTGACTCATTGCATACATTGCCGCATTAAAGTCCTCAAGCGAGGGGTGTTCGGAAGCGCCAACAATGCCCCATCCGCGAAGAAAAGATGCCGTGATCTGCGAGGTCAGGTCATCCGCCTGATTTGTTCCACCAAATACGGTTCTTTCCATTCCCTGTGCATCAGAGGCAAAAGCCCGAACATTTCCCTGAAAACGCTCAATCTTAGACATGAATTTTCCTCGAAAAAAAACCGCCCTGAAAGGCGGCGTTGAATTTGCTGGCAAAGCCTCTGGCAGAAGGGTTTCGCGAGAAACCGAATGTCAGACCAGGAGTTACCTGATAAAAATAATCGTATCGAACGCCCGCAGGTTTCGGCAGCAGGCCAAGCTTCACAATCAGGCGTAACTCTTCAACTGATACCCGCGGCGAAACGTTCAGCGCAAGCGTCATGTCTTTTCTGTCGGTCACGTAAGCTTCGCCGTTGAATGCCGTCTGTATAACATCCTGCAGGCTAACTCGATCGTCTGACGCTATCGTTGCACCTGCAGCGTTTCGCGCAATTTTGACCCGGAGGAACCTGCGATACTCATTATCAGCCAGTTGGTAGTCACCATATGCCGGGGAAAACTTGCTGTAGAAAGGTGCTCCGACATACGCTGCATTAGATTTACTGTCGAAGCCTGCGGTATTCAGATGTTCTTCAAACCCGAAAAATACACGAGCAATAACAGCCGGTACGCTACGGGGAAGGCCGACTATCCGGCCAATGACATCAAGCCGGTATCCGGTAACCCGGTCGAGATCAAAGTTATCCGGGTTACGAATAAAATCGGCGATGATTTGCCAGTGCCTGAGCATGGACTGTATCTCTGACCTTGCTTTTTTCTTTTCCCAATACTGCTTGATGAGCATTAGCGTGTAGCGGTTAATGATGTCGTCATTCACTGGACCACCTCGTTAACGTCTATATTTTCCACACTCAGCGTGAACTTTCCCTGAAAGCCTGGTGATAACTCAGCATCGGTGTAATCTTCCCCATTACTGCTAATTTGCAGATTGGTCAGCACAAAATTCACCCGTCCTACTCCATACCCATTCTCATAAAATTCGTTAGCATCCACAGACTCGCCAATATGCATGGTGCGTGATGCAAGAGATTTTTTGAGGGTATCGATATCTATCGGTTCGCTTTGGATCTTCCGGCGGGCATTAAGCCTGATATGAAGTGGCTTATAGATGGGCCGATCAAACTGAAGTTCATGGGCTATCATAAATGAGGTGCCGTCAGGCCGAATCAGGGTTTCGGTGTAGCGACCGGTTATACTGCCTTTTGTTCCTGTTCCACCACCTTTCTGTTTAACCATGACCTCTACAATTTCTGAAATCGCTCCCCCCCTCAACGACCAGCCATATAGAATTGGCCGGGATCCCCGTCGTCGGATTATCAATTTTTGTGTCGTTCTCGCCGATATTCAGATCAATTACGCCCGTCAGTTGAGCAACTTTAGCGAAAACTGCACCAGTGCTACCTGTTGCCGGGTTCTCAAGTGACCGGTTCCGGCGTTGCCTGAATTCTTCAGGTGTTTCCTCATCCCGACCGACCACAACCGCTGAATCAGAGATAATGCTCACAATCCCTGGTTCTGGTGTGAGTTGAGTGAAGGTATCGCTTACAAGTCCTGTAACTTTCCCAAAGTTTTGAGCAAAAAAAGGTGACTGTTGTGACGCCCGCCGGAACAGTCACATCCTGTCGGATAACCCAGACCTGATTTGCCTGGTCCCGTATCTTGTACCCGCTATAGAGAAGTAAAGGCCTGTCTGTTGTGACTTTAAGGTCACGCTGAGAACGAGATCCAGGGCGAAGGAAAAGTCCGTGAAGTTTGGCGATAATCTGCTGCATATCACCAGTATTAAAATCGGGGTCCATTTGGGAATAAAGCCATTGCAGCGCGGCTTCAATATCTGCCCGAGCCTGAGCTTCGATTGCCACGCGTTGACCGTCAGGTGACTCCTGGTCTAAATCAATATCCTGACCATAAATTCCCTTATATCCGTCGCTCAGTTCCTGAAATAACTCCCGGAGAGTGTTTGTCTCAAGGCCGTTGTCGTTAAACTGTAGTGCCATTCTTCAACTCTCCGTTGACCGGGAAGGTGATCGTCTGCTGGTCATAGACGGTCTCAATGCTGAGTTCGATTTTTTGTGACCGGGTGGCCTTATTGACCTCCATCGCCAGAGCGGTAATGCGCATAACCCCATCCGTCGCCAGCGTCACGCGCTCTATCTCCCGCAGAATCTCCTGCTCGGTGTTTTTCTCTGATAACAGGTAAAGCCAGTCGATGTTGTCATCCATGTTGAGAGGATTATCGTTTTTGAACGAGCGGATCCGGCATTTGGCTTTCTGCGCGATAGCAGCACCGCCGGTTAGATAGTTTGCCTTCCCACGCCCAAATCCCCAGTCGTCATTTTTATCAAGTGCTGAAACAATCATGAGATCTCCGTGACAATACCGTTGGTAACTGTGATTGTTTTCCCGTCATCGCTTCGAAATGAACCAGACACCCCAGACTTACCGCCTGTCTTTACCTGTGAATATTGGAGTACATTTAGAACATCGCATTCTTCCAGAGTCGTCTTACCCTCTTTCTGGGTAATATTTCCTGTGAGGTTTAAATCACCCTCGTGGTCAGAATCCCCCCTTCATCATCCTGTTCTTCTTAGGGATATTGATCGCCGTAGCCTGTGGGTTAACCCCACACAGAGCGAAGCCATCTGAATAATCGTGCATACGCATTTCAAGTGGTGAAACAAAGTCGCTACCCGCATACCAGGCGTCATAACAACGCTCAGAGATAAGGACGAGGCAATAGTCACCAGCCGCAATTGGTTCGGCGATATAACTATCACCGCCTTGCAAAATTACCGGGGGGGACTTCAATGAACTCTGGTAAAGGCTTACTTTCACCTTTCACAACCCGGTTGATAACCGGGACGCAACTGATCGTGTTGTCATTTACAACCGTTATTTTTGCGACAACAATGGTGTGAACATCGGCCAAGGCGAACTCAACGCCAAGGTCGATAGTGTCGTGAAGTTCTTCGATCATAAATTAAGCCCATAAAAAAAACCTGCGATTAGGCAGGTTTAGTGTCTGTTGCGTCTGGAGTAGTTTTTCTAACTATGCTGCTTCAACGGCTTCCTGAACCTCAAAGAAACGCTGGCGGAAACGCATTGGGTCCTTAATAAACCGTATTGGTGCATGTGCTGAGCCAGTATCACTGATAACCAAGGAGCCATAACCAAAGATACGACCAAAAATCCCTTGCTTAATCTGAAGGCTTGATACTTTTTTGATCGGAATTTCTACGGTGTCACGCTTAATAAGCCCGGCCTTGGCAATCAGTCTTTTGTTAGTAATACCAGCCTCGCTAGACCTTAATACCAGATACCCCAATGGGATCAGCAACAACCCAAACCCAACAGTAAAGGGAGCCAGAATTAGTCCCCATATAATCCATGGGATCAGTGCCAAAAGTGTTACTTTCCCACGGTACAAAACTTCTTCATTGCCAATCAAATTAGAGTCGATATAAGACATTTCCCAAAATCTCCTTTGCAAAGGGAATGTGATGATAGCAAGTTAAATAAATGCTTCCAATTGTTTATAAGTATGAACAGCAATGAATACCTTTATCTAACAACATGATAATTCCCCGCAGGCTGGCACACGACCTTCTGATGCCACGCAGCACCGTTGTTCTGCCCGCTGGTTTCAATCTGGTATATCTTATAAACCCCGTTCAGTGCGGGGTTCGTGACACTCTCAAGCGCACAAAGACCACCAATCCGAAGCATTGGGTTCAGCTTGGTATCGAATACAAGCTGTCCTTTTGATTGAGGGGCTAGCGTGCTTGAGTCGGTGTCTTTTTTTGCCCGCCGGGTCGGAATCAGGCTCATTGGTTGGCGTTTTGGCTTTCTTCCCCCCGTCATCCTGTGCGCTGATCTTCGTTGCCTGAGGCGTGTTTAGCAGGCCACTACGCGCATTCACGACTGGAATGTTACCCGATGTAACCTCATTAGCCTTTAGGATGTGGACGCGCTCATCTTTGATGAAAAATGACTCGTCGGGCGCAAGGGTATCGGTAAGAATTTTACTGGAGCTACCTACCAGAACCTTCGGCCTGATGAGTGCTTGTTGCTTCGTCACAGAGCCTTTTTTCGTGTTTGGCATATCCTGCAAGACAGAATCGACGACCTGATCTTTCCCGCGTACCGTGCGCGATGTGAAGGCGTTGATATAGTCGTGGCCACCGTCTTCACATTCCAGGCTGACGATGTGGATCGCCCCCCTCACGCTTTACTGCTCCGCTTTTAACCGAACCCTGAAATACCTGGCGCAGCTTGCCGTCGTAACCAACCTCGAGTCGAACGGGGATATACTTCTCTTCATCTTCGGACTTGAGCAATTGCAGACGCGTGGAAGGCTTTAGCCCGTTGATGGACACACTCAGCTTGCCGAGTGACTTCTTGTCCACAGTTTCCAGCGCCTTGAATGACACGGTGATCGGTGGCTCGATAATCACTGCTTGATTGCCGATCCCCACCGTCAGCCGATAATCACGGTAAAAAGTATCCATCACGGCACGTCTCCCCCCGCGAATATCAATCATCTCTTCCGGCGTGACCAGATACATTTCGATGCGACCACTGGCGAAGTCGTCAGCCCGATATGGGTCAATGCCGGAATTGTCAGCGCAAAGTAACACAACGTCGAAAGGCCAGTTCTTGTGCCGAAAATGTAGCGTCCCGAGGGACAGCTTCACGCCGTCGATGTAATCACCGTTGTACTCCACGCGCATTTTCCACATTTCAACCGTAGGCAGATAACGAATAGTGACCACAGCCTCACCACGGTCAAAAATCAGAACATGCCGCTGGATAGGTTCGTCAGTGATGTTGGTTATCGGATCCATACGTTGCTCTCATTAGAATAAAGATTTCGCCGCCCCTTTTAACGAGGTCATGACTGATTTTGACTGGCTGGTCCCGTTACTTTTTTTAGAATTATCAGCGGGCGTCTGCGCCCCCTTATTAGCAACGCCCGCCGTTTTTGATTTAGCAGCTGCCGAGGGGGGATTTGAAGTGCTGCTCAATCGGTGCGGTAGTCAGTTGCGTGAAGGTGATTTTTGTAAAACTGGCTTCAAACTTAGTTTCCATCGTTTGATTGTCGGTACTGATGGTCAGGCCGCTTAACGCCATATTTTCATGGGTGCGATAATCCACCTCCACGGAAATAAGCTGCTTGCCGTAGTACACCCCCTCAATGAAGTCGAGAAATTGCTCACGTATACCTTTGGCGCCACCAGTAGACGGGTTGCCCACCAGCCCAAACAGGTCGGCTCCTTTATCAGCCAGGCGTTTTGCCTTTAAGATGGCCTGCTCTGCGCGGTCGGCAATCTCATTCATTTTCTGCAACTGCTGCTGCGTCTTTGCGGGGATATACTCCAGCACCTCACCGTACTTCGAATAATCTGGCATCAGGCTAAAAGAAGAGTTTGGTTTCGCATCGACATAGATATCGGCAACAACACCGCTGATTTTTATCGTCAGCGGGCCATTAATAATATCGTCAGATGCATTACTACCATCCTCCAGTACGTCTACAGGAACCTGAGATGGGTATTCAGTAGCGTCACTCACCCGGGCAAACATTGAGAACCCGCCGATACCTACCTTTTTTAACAGTATCTTTGCCCGAAGATTGCGCCTGCATGAGGCCGTCCAGAATTCCCATTAACGCCCTCCTCTGCCACTCAACCGGTTGGCATCCTTCATGTTTTGTTGCAGGCTATCTGCCGCAGTATTCCCGGCGACAACCGGATCGGATGTGTTGATGTGAATCGTGTTCTGCTGGTTGATGCTTGAATTGCTTGTCACGCCACCACCAGCGATCCCCACCGCAGCATTCATGCCGTAAGGAATACCATCAGGACTCATGCCACCGTTACCGCCGCCGGTTACACCCTGTTGCTGTTCATCCTCACCAAACCCGAAGAATGATTTTGTGGCGTTCCAGGCGTTTGAGGCCGCGTTGTTAATCGTGTTTTTGATGGTCTCGCCGAGGTTTGCAAACAGCCCGAGAACCCACTGCATAAACTCATCAAAGGGCTTTCTCAGCAATGCAACACTCTCGGTGAAGGATTTCACAACGTCATCCCAGGCCCCCTGGAAATCCCCTGTGACCAGCTTACTTAGCGCGCTAAAGAGCAGCTTGATATTCTCAATGCCCTGTTTGAATATCTCGATAATGTAATCGACCACCACCATGACAGCGTCTTTAATCGCCAACAAACCTGGGACGATATCGATCCCCCAGGTGTCTTTGAAGAAATCAGCAATAACACTTTGGCCGCCTTCCATAGCAGTCAGCAAATCATCGATAACCAGAACGATGCCCAGTATGGCTGCGGTGATAAGGACTACTGGTGACATCAGCACGCCCATTACTGTTGCCAGTCCTCCGGTAACCAACCACCACGCGGCAAATGCAATGGTGATAGCAGCAACTATCGGCAGGAATCGGCGGATCATCCCCATGACGGAGAAAATAATTTCTCCAAGATAGGCCAATCCGTTTTTGATGAGATCCTTGTTTGCAATGAGAAAGTCCGTAAACCCATCCACCAGGTCTTTCAGTACTGGCACAAATCCAATCGCCACCTGAAATTTTATACCATCAAAGCCTTTCCCCAGCGTTGTCAGAGAATCGTTATAGGCAGCAAACTGATCGGCCTGGTCTTGCGTGACAACACCAAGCGCCTCTGCCTTATTCTGCAACGAAGATATTTCTTCGCCCGTCATGGATAACAACTGCACCATGGAACGGTCGATGCCCATCTTATCCAAAACTGAAAACTTCTCTGCCTGGCTCATGCCGTGAAGTTTGTCTGCCAGATCGCGGAATATCACATCGGAGTTTTTTACTTGCCCATTCATATCCTTGAACTGAAGGCCCAGCCTTTCCGCAACATCCTTCGCTTCGCCCTCTCCGGTGGAAACGAACTCTCCCACTCTTTTTGTCATTTCACCGAGCGAAGCCTGCAACGCATCAACACTTGAGCCATTTACAGACGCCGCATAGCCCAGTGACTGAACGGTCTCGATCGCCACGCCCGTTTCCCGGGAAAACTGGACCAGCGGATCAATAGACTGACTGACTGACGTCACCCAGCTAGCAACCCCTGCAGCCGAACCGGCGATAGCAGCCCCAAGCCCGGCAAGCAGACCAATAGATGCTTTCAGATTCGCATTGAAGGTTTCTTGCGGCGCCAGATCACCGATAAAGCCGAATTTGGTAATAAGCTCGTTAACTACCGCCATTCCGGGCCTTCTCCATCTCGTAGTGTTGAATGTCTGCGCTGATATTCTCGAACTCGAGCATGTCAAACAGCTCTGGTGTGTCTAATTTAACAAGTTCGTGATAGGGGCCGTATCCGGCCTTTGACAGCGCCAGATACATGCTCATGTCGTCGCTTATGTTCGAGGATTTAACGTAAATTTCTGAACGTCTGGAGCTTCTGAACGTGAGTTCATATTGCTCCCGCCCATAAAAGGCAGGCTGATAACCTGAAGCGCTGTTGTGATTAGCATGACGTAATCACCAGGAAAGGATTCGAAGTGTTCAGGCTGCTTGGACAGTTGCACACCGTCAAACAGAACGTAATCGAACATCAGGCGTTCAATTTCCTCAAATCGCTCTGAGTCCAGAAACTCGAGGGACTGCCGCGATAACTCAGAGGCAATGCCTGTGAAGAAGGCAAAAACCTTGCGTCGTTTTTTGTGTGTCATCGCAGCAAAGTCGTAGCGGTTGCCGTTAATCTCAGCAAAACCGTCATTGTAGACAGCCTTGATCATCTCAAGGGCTTTTCGCTGTCTTTCTTTCAGTTCTTTTTCGTTACTCATGGGCATGGGGATACCTTATACGTTACGCACGACGTTACGGAACTCGATGGTGTATTCCATTAGTGCATTTACGTCCTGGTTGTTTTTGGTTTGCGTCGGTTGCGTGGTGACAGAACCTGCCTGTAGATCGTAGGTCTCCTTCAGTGCCGCGCCGTCGCGCACAAACGACTCTTTAACTGAGCCGTTTAAGACCACAGGGATCGCGGCGTTACGCTGCTGATTGAGCCAGATATCATCGTTAGAAAACTTCTGGACGCGTATCACCATCACATGCACTCCGGCATCAACACGCCCGGAAATAGTGACCCCGTTATTCGCACTATTGGCGCGGCTTGTAAGCGGATTGGATGGCGTCAGCGTGATGTAGTCCCCCCGCAGCGATATCCGTGATGATTCGCCCATTAAGAACGATGGTCGCGGTATCTGCACTGATAACAATCTGAGACATTTACCGCTCCTTATTTATTGAAATTGATGATGATATCGGCACTGTGAACAGCACCGGCATTCTTCACTGCCACCTGAACAACCGGAGACTTGCGCTCCTGACGGTCTGCGGTTGACTGGTCTTTCAGATCTCCGGCCAAAACGTAATATCCGTTTTGCTCTATGTTGCGCAGGAACATATCGCGGTCACCGAAGAAATCAGGCAGCGTCCAGGTTCCTGGGCTAAACACCCCCGCACGAACAAATCCAACAGTGGTTTTTTCCACACAGTCTTCAAGCTGGTCAACACCGTAGTAAGTTTGCGGGACTTTGGTTGGTGTGGTTTTCAGCAGATTGAAGCTATCCGTTTGCACTGCGTCAACGTAAGCCATCAGGTTGTAGACGTTATCCACAAAGTCATTTGCACCGCTGGTGAGTACACAGGGCACATCCTTAATCGTTGTGTAAATGTCCAGCCCCACACGCTTAGCTTTATCGATCTCTGTTTGCGAATAATCTTCTGCCGGGACATTCATGGTTTTGAGATGCAGAGTTATCGCCGTGCGTTCCCCGTTAAAATTAACGGTATGCGTACGGGCCATATAGCTGATACCAAATTTCCGGTTGCCTGCTTTGCTGTAGAGCATGCGGAAATTACTCTGACTGGCGAGTGTTACCGCCCATGCCGGGTTAGTCTGGTCAACTTCCAGAGCTGCCGAACCGGTAAATGTCTCATACACGATTACCGCGTTCGCTTTAGACCATGAAGCAATCAACGGCACCTGCGCATCGAGAATTTTGTCGATGAAGGCCGCGCCTTTTACGTTGACCTGCGCTTTGAGTTTGCTGAGAGATTCCAGTTGGGTTTCCGGTGAAACATCTGTTGATGCACTGCCATTAGTCTGTGATGCGCCAGAACCCTCAGCAATCGCCAGCAGATCACCAATAAAAGAACCACCAGCGATTGCTTTCGAATAACCAACCACAGAGTCAGCCCCTGTGGATTTGCTGGTGACCACTATACGGCTGCCATCAAAAACAACCGATGCGACCTCTGGCGTAATTTTCGCCTGGATTTGGGCGATGACATCTGCCAGTGTCGCCGCAGTCATGCCATTAATTGCGGTTACATCGTGCTTCGTTCCGTCAATCTCAATACTGAATGACCAGTCAGACTTCTCGCGTAACGCTGGCAGTACGGCTGCCTGAGAAATCTCACCACCACGCAGTACACCGCTGGTCGCTGGCAGCGTTTCCCCGGCAGCATTCCAGTAACCGACGATCAGCGTGCCGCCCGCGGATACCGGGTTAGGACTGGTCCCGAAAAACACATTCGCAAAAGCTGCGGTGACCGAAGAAGCCCCCCAGTCCTGTTCGACAGCAGATGCACTTTTGTATGAACGCCAGCGTTCAGCGGTGCTCAATACCCCCGTCTGGCTGGTCAGAATTGCGCAGACGTTGATGTTATCCCGAGCAGCCGAGCGGCCTTCCTCAAGAAGCGTCACGTTAATGACGTTGTTAATTGATGCCGGCATTTACTTATCCTCTAGAAATTGAAACTGCGGCGTGTCGATACGCAGCGTCTGCACATCGCGAGCCGGGGCGTATTGAATGTTGAAGCTGAGGTGAACCCGATTGCCGTGGGACTGTCCCAAGAGTTGCCCCACATCGATGATGTTTGAGACGGCCATGATGGTAAGTGAATGCGTGCGGCGCAGTTCGTTCGCGTGCTGGCTTTCACTCAGCATCAGGAAGCTTTCAGCGTTGACGTAAGCCTTATCCCCGTAAAACTCCAGGACAATCGCGTGGCTCACTGAGGCGCTATAAGTCATTATTTCAGCGTCACCATTAAAGCGCTGGCCCCGGGCCAGCACTGATTGCGGTAGTGAGCCGTTTACCACGATATAACTGGTGGAAAAGTCGGACGCCTGTACGTTACGACGGTCGAACTTGATCAGTTGCTCGTCGTAGCCCAGAAGGTCACGCACGAAACGCGCGACCGCTTTCAGGTGGGGTTGTGTCATGGCGTTGGCACCAGTAGCGGGAGCCGGGTTTCCTCGGCGATGACAGCGCAGAATCCGTAATCCATAAAATCGGCCGGGGACACGACTTTGTAATCCTTGCCTCCCTTCTCAATAAACTGACCGGTTTCAATTTTCAGCCGTGCATGAATCAGCAGATATTCTTTCGACCAGTCCAGGCTATCCAGCGTCAGATTCTCTTTGTTCGCACTTTGCACCACCGCCAGAATGTCCTGGCTGCTAACAGTCACGGACGGTTCAAAATCGATGGTGGTTTCAGTACGGGTTTTGAGTTTTACAGGCTGTTCCCAGCCGATTAACGCGTCGCTCATATCAAGGTCTGATAAGTCGCTCACTTACGAACCTCCCACGTTATGGCACCACGCAGGGCGCCTGTATCAATTAACGGCGCAGACGATCCTTTAGCCTTTTTTAGTTGCAGCAGTGATATCTGGCCACGTGCCATACCCGGCAGTCTCAAAGGCCTTCACGCTGATATTTCGCGCCGTCGCGCCTATCAAATTTAATGCGGTGTCAGCATCCATACGCCCGGAGCCTACGGCTTCACAGGCCTTTTCGATTGCCCGGTTAATTTCCGACTTTTTGAGGGTGAAGGGAGCGCGAAGAAAGGATCGTTCAGGAATCGTTATCTTGTGAGCCGCTGTAAATCCGCTAACCGGACCCATGAAGGTCTTGCGGGTAAACGTAGCTTTTCCAACGGTTGCCATATACCCCGTCCCGCCAGGGTGATCGATTTCAGCACCGAACTCGTGAACCGCCCCGATCTCAATTATCGATGTTCCGTCATCGTGGGTTTTATTTCCCACCTTGCCCGCTGGCAAACCTACTGCAACGTAATGCGTTTTCATCGCCTGCAGGTTCTTCAGGTATTCGGTGGTAAGCTTTAGCGTTTCTTCCGGAGTCATAAAAAACCACTCCCTGATAACTACCGTATTGCCAGTACATGCACACCTACCAGCTTACGAAGCCTAAGGTACTCCTGACCGAATGAGCTTGAGCCGTATCCATCATGGCTGGTCCCAAACCCGGCATCGGGAGCGGAAAATCCCAAAGAGACCCCGGCGACTGAGCGGCTTGTCATGCTCTGGACAGGCTTGCCATTGCGGATGCCGGAGGGAGTGAGCGCGCCAGCCGCATACAGCAGATGCGCCGCTAAAGCATGAAGCCCTTGCTCGTAGAGCTTGTTCCACACCTTGCGGCTCATCTGGTTAGCTGCATCCTGTAGCGCCCCCCTCTATGCGTGCAGGGGCAACACTGGCGAACTCGGGGTAACGAACGGTGAATTCCATGCTACCCCCCTGTGATTACTCTGCCGGTGAGGATTTGTAATCTACATACACGGCGGACTGCGGCTGTTTCCACATTGCACCGCCAAATGCAGAGCGATAGCCGCACTCGTAGGTCAACAGGTCGCGGGCACGCACAGCCAGAAGCTCTGGCATGTGTACTTCCATCTCAAGGTAATCAGCCTCGTAGGTGTAGACCGCCAGGCGCGTTTTACCTGCTTTGATGCCGACAGCGTAATTGCTTGGCACCTTAACAAACGTGATGCTGAACGATTCGTTACCTGACGCCTTACGCAGTGCAGCCATAATCCGATCCATTGCAGCGACAGGAAGCAGGTCAGCGCCAACAATCACAGCGTTTGGATCGAACTTCTGCATTGCCAGCATAAAATCGCTGGCATCCATCGCGATATGCGTTGGCTGGATGCGGTAGGAAGACTTGCGCCATGCGACGTTGTATGCGTCCAGCACCAGCTTAATGAATTCATCTGAAGTCATATCAGCAATGGTCTTGTTGACTGGATCGGTAATCAACTGAACAGCAGATCCAGTCAATAAGCCCTCCTGCCCCTTCACGCCGCCATGCCCTACGTATCCAGCATACTGAATCGTTGCCAGGGCGTTTGCGTACAGATCATCCTGCTTTTTGGATTGCAGGTTGATGTTCAGGCGGGCGATCTTCTCCAGTTCCTGCTGCGTCCAGGTGGCGGCCTTTGCCCACTGTCCAACAGGCGCTTTCAGCCATTCGATATCGCTATCGATAGTTTTCAGGCTGTTGGTTTTATTACCGATAATGCCGTCTTTTACAGAGCCGACAACTTTAGATACGCCGAAATCAACGTACTCCAGAGCGAAGTCCAACCCTTCTTTAACCGGCAATGCTTCACCGATGTTAATTTCCGGCAACTCTTTTTTCCTGCAACTGCATATCGCGCTCGGTAAGCGCTTCCTGCAGTACTTCTTCAAAATCTGTTGATACGAAAGGCATCTTTATTCTCCTGCCGCCGGTGCTACCTGCTGAATGTAACCAAGGGTGATCGCCACGCAGTTATTGCCTGCGCTGACATCCTCAACCCAGTAACCCAAATCGATATTGCCGGTCGCCTCAGTGGTGACCTTTCCGGCATCATCCCCGGTCGCTACGATGTAAGCCGTATCGCCGCGTGCAAAATCGGCATCATCAACCGTCAACGCGCCGACGCAATCACCATGCGAGAAATGGCCTACGTTGACCTGTTTTGTGTGGGGCGCTGCGTCACCGTAAATATCACGCACCACAATCCCGTGAATGCGGGTATCAGCCGCCAGTGGCATTACTCCGCCCAGTGGGTTGACTGCCACGAAAGTACCGTAGGCCAGTGGTGTATCCGTCAGGTTCTCTTCCCCCCCAGACCTTGTCATTTGAGCTGGAGGCGCGTTTGATTGAACCAGGTTTAATAGTGCCGTCAGCACCATCCCAGTCAGTGAATCCAAAAGACATAATTATTTACCCCCAAGGCGTTGAGTTGCTGTTTTGGTGCTTTGTTTCGCGGCGTCGTTAAACAGATGAGCACCGATTTCACTGCGTGGCTTCGAGGTGGCCTGAATGGCTGCATAAGCCGCACGGACTTCGCTGTCAGTCATTGCTTTGACCTCAGCATCGTTAAATGCTTTAGTGCTCACCAGTACGGCGGCGCGCACGTCACGCGCTGATTTGGCATCATTGAAGCTGACTTTAGGGAAGCGGGCTTTCGCGTCTGCCAGTGTGGTGCTGGTTTCGTTGCCGGATTTCAGCTGCTCCAGTTCTTCTTCCAGCGCTTTAACCTTCGCTTTCAGATCGGCGTTTTCGGTTTCCAGCGCAGTGATTTTCGCGTCCTTGTCGTCACCACCAGCGGCAGGATCTTCATCGTTCGGCGATGGTGCCCCCGTCATGCCTTCCAGTTGAGTTTTAAGGTCAGCGAGTTGCGCCAGCACTTCCTGAGCCTTTGCCGTCGCCTCGTCAGTCCCTTGCCCCTGGAGTTCTGCCAGTGCTTTTTCCAGCGCGGCGATCATGCCGACCAGTTCGTCAGGAGTTAGCGCTGCACCGTCCGCATCCTTCAGTTTTTTGCCCTTCAGGAAACTCAGGGCGTCAGTTAATGTTTTGAACATCGGCTTACCTTTTTTTGTCGTTTAACTTACACTGAGGCCCGTAGCGCCCCTCTGCCACGCCCGCGACATGATTGCCGCGAATGTTGATGTGGTAATACTTACCGCCCCTTTCCTCGAGTTCAGCAGGCTCATACCCCACTGAAACCTCACGTATCCCCGTTTCTTCCAGTGTCTTAATTGCAACGGCATCCGTCAGATAAACGTCGCAGACCACCTCACCGCCCTCGATACGGGTATTGGCGATATGACCGGATGCTTTGTCTTTGTGATCTGCTGCGGTGACTTCACCGTCGTCGGGGTGCGTTATGGTGAACGGGAGGCCATTGAATGAAGCGAGTGTTTCGGGTTTTGACAGTTCGTCGAGAGTGCGGATTACGGTGAATTTCTTGTTGGCATCGCTGCCAGTCTTGCCCAGTTCGTGACCGTAATATTCAATCGGCCCGGCGCGGGTTATCGTCGCAGTGGTAATTACGTACCCCTGCGGTGTTCGTTTCCATGTCATTTTTTATTCCCATGAAACGTACGGTAGAGAAAGACAGCGGCACCCGTAGTCTTCGCCAGGGTTACCTTCGTAAGCACCAATGCTGCTGCGCTTCTTCCATGTTTTGCCGCCATCGTCTGAATAGACGGTCGGATCGGAGTATTTGCAGAGCTTGCCATTCAGAGGTAAATGAGTGTCTCTCTCGCGCTCATCACCTGTACCACTCCACTCATACACATCCAGACCAAGCGCTTTGCTACGCGCCTCGGTGAGCCCTGAGTTGAGTTTTGCCGTCTGGTCTCGCGCAATGAATTTGGCGCGACTGAGCGATACGTCACCACGTTCTCGAATAAGGCTGATGAGGTTCTCACTCCTGCCTCCTTCGAGGAGATTGCCAAACACCTTCTCGCCGATATCGTTGATGAAGTCCGTCTGAATGGAGGTTATCAGCCCGACATTTTCGCGGACGGACTCTTCCATCTTCTCCCTGATAGCGCCATCACCCAGCATTCCGGTCAGGTCGATGCCAAACGCCTCGCTGTAGGTGCGCTGCGTTTGCTCCTTGTTCTGGAAGTTGGCGCGATTGACCAGACCTGAAGCAATGCGGCTGGCAATGTCAGCGATCGATATGCTAGCGAGTCGCTGCATAATTCTGGCTAATCTGGCTGTGATTGAGAGTGGTGGACTATCTGGCGCATCGGTGAGGGTTGGTCTTTCGAGCTCTTCGATGACAATCTGAGTCATGCTGTTGATGAACTCATTAAGACGATCCCGATACCACACCTCAGCTCGCTTGCTTGGTGTGGTTGGGCGCATCTTACGCCGCCGTGGCTTCCGGCGGCCCTGCTTGCGCTCCAGGAGTTGTTGGAGTTCCATAGTTTCACCATGATCCAGAACCTGCACCAGCGCTTACAATCCCTTTAATTTCCTCTTCCGTCACAGTCTTAAGGACACCACGGGCGATCATCTCGCGAATGGCTACTTCTTCAGTCACTATTGATGAGGTAACAAGGGTGTTGAAGCCAGTTGCATACTGAGAGAACCGAGTGGCCTCTTCAGTCTCGTTGATGCTGTCGATCGATGGGTATTCATAAGTGAGCGAGTCAGCAACTGAAAGCCTGTCCAGAATGAACTTATCCGCGAAGTCCTGCATCGGCCGCAAGCGTGATTCCTGCATGCCGTTAATGGTTTCGTAATAGGCTTTGTTATCTTCTTCTCCGCTGCTGAACCCACTGGCAGACTGACCGAATAGCACGGTTATAGGCCTGTCGAGGGCGCCGGCCAGAACGGTAGCCATCTTGGTGATGACGTCAGACAGACCGGTGAACTGAGCGTTCTTCTGCTCATATCGCCCCTGACTTTCTGATGTTCCGGCATCAATAAGAAGCAATCCAGTAGATGATTTAGTCTCCTTCATCACGCGCGCATATTCGCGAACCTGACTTTCCTGCCCGGCAGCAATCTGGTTATTCATACCAGGCACAAACAGCACGTCAACGTTGGCTTCCTGAATGGTGTCACCCGTGCTCAGAATAGCGGTGTCGAACGTCTTGATGTGCTCGTATGGGGCTTGCAGATCTGATGTACCGAACTTGGCGCGGTCTTTAATGCTGTGACGACCAAGCTTTGTGCGCAGGCAGCGAGAGTGATGGAATTTAAGCTGTTTACTGCCTACATCGATCTGATATGTGAGTGGCTCTCCGAAGTGATCCGATTTAACGTCAGTGATGATGTTGCTATCTGGCGTGTACTCCCCTTTGCGGAACACCAGAAACTTAATGATTCCCTCACTCTGCAAATCCACTTCACTGGCTATCTGCTCATCAGCACAGTCTGTAACCGCCACGATGAGCGAGTCGCCCATCAGTGATGCCCAGCTCAGCGCGTTGTTGAACACCTGGCTAAGCCCTAGCTCAGTTTCTGTGTCTCTGATGCGCTGCTCAATGGTACTGTCAAAATCACCGGAGAACTCGCGCGGCAGCTTAAGCATGTCAGCAGCTGTCTTATCGATGTATTTCTTCACCACCCACGACTTTTTGTACATCGCGAGCAGCTCTTTATCCGGCACGTCTGGTCTGGTGCTGCTATACCGCACCGCGCCGATCTTCTCGCCGAGTGAAGTCATTAAGCTGACCAGGCCATCATTCAGACGACCAACAATATTTTTTTCGCCATTACATGATGTCCAGAGGGCTGAGTGTTTTACGTTGGTATAAATCCCGTAGCGCCTGAGTCATGCCGTCCACCTGATCGTCGTTAGCACCAACGGGAAAAGTGGTAATTTCTTCAACAAAGTCGGTAATCCACGGTGCAATGTCTTTATGGGGAAGAAAAACGTTACCCGCTTCCCATACGGCAGTGATTGCATGCGCGCGGGCTACTTTGCTGCCATCAGGCTCGACCGCAACCAGACCGGCCACAGTACTTTTCAGTGAGTCGATAACCGCCGGACCGTTGGCCTTATCCTCCACCAGCTTTCTCAAGCCTTTGGGAAATTCATCTGCCATACGTTTGACAGCCTTAAGCGTTGCGGTAAAGCTCATACGGGCGCGCACCTGGTGGAGCAGGTAAGCGTTAGCGCCCTTTTTGCCCCAGACTTGACCGACAACAAAGTCAGTCCCTTCACTGTCTTTAAAAGTCATATCCCAGCTATGGACGACGGTGTCGAAACTGGTCGGCAGGTCTTTCGGGAGGTAATACCGGATCCACTCGTCTTTGAAGATTGAGCCACCAGCCTGTTTCGGTGACTGCTGGTACATTGCAGACCAGAAGTAATCCCCAAGAATGGTTTTGGTTTCGAGCAACTTTTCTTTAGGGTGCAATTCAGGAACCAGCGCTTCGCCATGCTCGTTGATTGCAGGGAACGCCAGAACCTTAGCGCGCGGCGTAATTTCCACGACACGCCCGGATAAGTCGTCCGTCGCCCAGCGGGTCGCCATGATGATTTCGCCGCTGTTTTTCGACAGACGCGTTTTGAACGTCGAAACGTACCAGTTCCAGATGGATTTCTTTGTCGTTGGGCTAAGTGCTTCTTTGGCGTTTTTTATCGGGTCATCGATGATACCGAGATCGATTTTCTTACCCGTTAACGGGCCGCCTACGCCAGCACAAACATATGTCCCCTTATGGTTGGCAATGCCGAATTCGTCAGTGTTGCGCTTTACAGCGACACCATCGTGGGGTTTATTCCCCAGCCATACGCCCGGGAATATGTTGCGGTATTCCGGCGTGAACATAATGCGCTGAACATCGGCATTCATGTCCCCGGCTAGATCAGCAGAGTACGATAGCGCGCCCACGCGCATTTCGGGGTGCTTGCCGAAGAAATACGCTGGCAGGTAACGCGAAACGATGTCTGATTTACCATGCTGCGGCGGCGCACCGAGAATCAGTATCGGGCGAACCCCGTTCATCATATCCAGCAGGAACTGATCCAGAGCGTCGCATACCGTCTGAGAGAATTTGCTGGTTATATATTCGGGGTTGATGTACTGAATAAAGTCGTGAAGGCTGGCCCGGGCATTTCGCCGCTTGAGTAACTCTGCCGCTGCTTCCTGCTTACTTACCAGCGATAATTGCGGCGAGCTGCTCATCAGTCAGATCCTCCGCGCTTACTGTGTGATTATGCTGTATAGGCTCACCATTCGGACCGCTTAACTCAGTTTTGGTTTTCAGCATGCCGAGGTGCTGCGCGACCATCTTCATAGCCTCATCCTGATTACGGGTGATGACCTCAAGGCCAGATTTGCCCTCTTTAATCCCAGCGAATAATCGCCGCTCCGCACCAGTTAAATCACGCGTGTCGTGAAATACAGAGCGACCGATGCCGACGCCATTGCAGCGCGGGCAATCCGGGTTCGGGTCTACGGTGCCGTCGTAACCATAGCCGCCAGTGTCCTGCGGTAGCTTGGCTCCTTCCTTCCCGGCAACCTTTTCCTCGGCTTCCTTGAATTCGACGGCGTCGCGCCACTGGTAATTGTGACCTAGCCCCCCAGCAGTAACGACAACAACCGCGGTGATGTTCTGTCAATTGCGTAGCGTCTGCCGTCGCAATGTCCCACCACCATTTCAATACTTCGTCCTGCGTTATCTTCACTCTTCGCGAGCGTTCGCCCAGCGCGTCGCGGATAGCCCGGCTGACCTTAGCATTTCTTAGCAATCGAGAGGCGTTAACGTAAGCCGTGTTTCCCTCCCCCTTTGTAGCCAGCACGGCGATAAGCGGCGGTACGATTGAGGTCGATGAGATATTCCTCAACAAACCTGACCTGCATATCGTTCAGCCCGTAATTGCTCAAGTTGAAGGGTTGCGCACTTTCCTGAGTATCGGTTTGCGCATCAATTGGGGTTTGCTCATGCTGCGCATTTTCGGAAGCTTGTTCCGTCTGCGCATTGCGCAAGAGAAAGTGCGCAGTTTTTTGCGCAGTTTGCGCAGAAGATTTCTTGATGTATCTACGGGCTGTAGCGTAATTCAGTCCCTGCGCTTCACACCAGTCTTTGGGGGGAGATACCGGATTTAGCATGCTCGGCGAGGAACTGGTGTTGCAGTGCTCCCCAGTCCGGTTTTGCCATATCTGTTTACCTGCCAGTTTGTCATTATCGCAGGCACTCAGTGAATGCCTGCTGTAATGCTATTGCCGTTCCTGCTCTATTTGACGTATGCCGGCCAGTTGGTTATTCGCTTTTTCGATGGTGGTCAGCAGCGGCTTAATCCAGAGAACAGCCTGGCAATACGTCAACGTGCCGGTGGAAGCGGCGCTATCACTGGCTGCGTCAGCGTTCCCGGAATCGGTGTGCATTGCCCCGGTACGTAAACGGTACGTGTATTCGAGCAGCCCACCAGCGACATCAGCAGGAACAGGCAGATCACAGGTTTTTTCACGTCGAAGAATCTCCCGGTATTCGATGACAGTTTTTTCGGTACCTGCATCGATCAACGAATTAAGGCGACTGGAATTCTCAGCCACCTGATTGAAGCGGTTGAAGTTGAGTGCCTGAGTGGCAATAACCTGTCCCTGCAGCGAGTTGTCATTGCGAAGCACATCGTTATCACTCTGAAGTAGAGCGACATCAGAACGGCTATTTGCCAGCAGGATACACAACACGGCGACAACGATAACCATGGTCATCACCGCCAGTGGCTTCCAGTATTTTTCCACCAGCGAAATATTCATGATTACCCCGCCAGTTCGACTGCGCGAACAAACGTATCGAATCCGTAAGGCTGGCTACCGTTCTCGTGCTTAATGATTGCCTGTAGCAATTTCATCATGAAACGGCTGTCGCTGGTATCGATGCGCTGGTCGGGGGGAAACGCCCGTCGCCTGAGCCACGCTGTTGATATACGACTGTGTGTTGTTCTCATTCGGCGGTGCCCAGCGTTTAATAATGCCGCTTACCGTGTTCAGCCCGTGCTTACGCTGGTAATTGCGCAGGATGATGATCATCGCCCGGACACCATACTCAGACGTGGTGAACTGGCAAAATGATTTATCTGTACGCTGTGCTTTGGGTACCAGACCCTGCCATTCGTCACCCCAGCGGATATTGCCGGGATTGTTGTTGCGGATACCGCGGGAAACATTACTGGTTGTCATCGTTCACTCCTGCCTTTTTTTTAAGTGCGCTGATAGCGATCTCGCGCAACTTGTCCACCCCGACGAATCCAATCACGCCACCAACAAAGGGTGATATCGATACCGGAAGCCCGACAACATCAAGTGCACTGGTGATACATAAAGAAAGAGCGCCACAAAGGACGCCCTCAATCCATTTATTCTTACGGGTGGCTCCGTCATATATCAGACGACCATAGGCAATGAGTCCGGCCATTGACGCCCCCCAGTATCTGGGGCCACGCATTTTTGAGTCCGGTCAAAACTGCAGCCCAGAATTCAGGGTTTTTGTCATTCATTTTCATAGCCTCACCTCGCATAGTTAGCGGGTGCTGTGTTTGAAAGAGTCAGGCTTCACGGGCTGGATTTATCAACAAAGCACGTAGTGATTGATTCCCGTGATCCTGAAAATAGAAAAGGCCACGCAAATGCGCAGCCAATAGTCGATTTATTACCGGGATATTTAACCACGCCCGGCGCGTGGTTTCCCTGCTTTCCACAGACAAAGGAAATTGCTAAATTGGTCATTCCACAGACAATCAGGGAATAATCATGGATGTTGGATTACTTATTGCGTCCCTTAAGAATGGGATCGGTGCGCTTTCCGCTGTGCAGAGTAACGAGGTCCTGCGCGAGCGCATCGCTTTCATTGGAGAGCAGATCGACGTACTTCAAAAAAGCCCATGCTGCCACCATAGAAGAACTTGCCGAGGCGAAGGCCAAGTGCGTAGAACTTGCGAAGGAGGTAGCGGCTTACAGGGAAAAGGATGAGTTTGTCGAGCACATGGGTGCGGCCTTTAGAAAAAATCCCGCGGGTGGGTATATCAGCGCGGTTTATTGCCCCAACTGTCTTAAACAGGTCGGAAGTGGATTCGATGACTTTCCTTACCATTGCGGCTCCTGCGGCTGGACTTCAAGATTTGAAGGAGGGGAGATTGATAGCGTAATGAAAACCCTCCCTTAATGTTCAGGCTAGAGTAGCGTCTCGCCGTTATCTCCAGAAACGCAAAAGCCCCACGGTGGAATCCGCAGGGCTTGAATGTTTTATTGCTGGTCGAAACGATTGAACGGATTCCCAGCGTTAGAGTTGATATTAGACATAATTTCCGAGAAACACAACAGTTATTTTCTATGAAAAGAATATTTAGAGAAAATTATTTCTACCTTGTGACAGATTTTAAGGCGCTGTCTGCGTAACTCTCCTGACGATGACATTCCTCCACCAGCAGTTCAAACAACGGTTGCACTTGTTCATATGCCGTCGTTTTCTTCACATCCCATGTGGTGCGGATACCTTCCAACACATTGGAGAATTTTAACCTGGCATAACCTCTGCCAGTACACCGCTCACAAACTTTAATCACCGGAACGCCCTGTAACTCAGTCGCCTTCTTATCCAGTACCTTCCCTTTCCCATGACAGCGACACGCATTGCTGATAACACCCTTGCCGTTACAGGTATTGCACATAACCCGCGCGGTCTCCCGTACAGACTTCCATTCTTCCCAATACGACGGGAACACACCTTTTGTAGCCTTCGCCCATACCGGAGGCTTACCGTCCGGGTATTGGACCTTGTTTGTGAAGACATCAGCTTCGATGAAGCCGCTACCAGCGCAGCAATCACAGCGTCTGACACTTGCCGCGCTGCGGGCATAATCCTGATATGCAAAAGCACACAAAATTTCGAGAACTCGCCGACGGATTTCTTCATTAAGTTCTGAAACTGATTTGAAGCGTCGGCAAAGTTCAACGGATGATTCATAAAGAGCCTCCATAGCCCGATCCGGGCTGCTGATGCCAATTTTTGCAAGGTACAAATCGAAGCCAAAACCACACTTGGCGTTAACCAGTCCAAGCGCGGCCATAACATCAGTTCCGGTCAGGTTGTCGGAGGCAGTCGCCCTCGAGGAGTCACTGAACATCGGTGATTTTGGCGCGAAATATTTAGCGATTGATTCGAGGTTCATAGCGTTTCTCCAGCGATGGTCTTAACGTAATTTTTCAGAATCCGGTAATCCGTCAGAATGGAACCGGGAAAGTGGTATAAACGCAGCCTTTGCCAGCGAACTCGGAGATGATCGGCAAAGTAGGATTCGAATGTCATGCGGCCTCCTGCTTTTTCAGCTCGCGCAAATCTGCCAGAGCGGTAAGCCTGATTTCCTTCAGCTCTTCAACCGTCCAGCGGTGCGGGGTGTTATTGTTCTCGAGTGCCAGCACAACTTCTTCGCCATACAGAACTACCAGCGCGGCACGGTATGCTTCAATGTTTCCAGATTTGTAGACGTTACAAACATCACACTGGAGATGGATGTTGATACGAGTGAAGCGCAGATGCCCAGCGGCGGCCGTAGTTCGGTAATGGCCAGCATGCCAGGCGAATGCCGTTTTAGTTCCACAGGAAATGCAGCCCAGCCCCTCTGCCAGTTCGGTTTCGCGGCAGATGTCGTTTACGGCGCGCTGCGTAAGGTCAACCCAATGCTTCAGCGGTTTAACTGCGGCTTTACGCTGGCGCCAGGCGGCGCACTCTTTCTTCTCGGCGACACGCTGACGGGCTCGGTCCTTGCGTTGCGCAGCTTCGCGGGCTTTTCTGGTCTGTTCTTTGCCGACAGCGCTGGCGCATTCGTAGCAGCAAACAATCTGACCATCGCGAATCGGATGGAACCACTGGCGGCATTCTTTGTTGGCGCACTTACGGCGCGGTAACTTAGCCATACTCAACCCCACGCCCTGTTTTGCCAGACCTTACTCGGGCGAGGCGCTTTCTCGCTTTCCGGCAACTGCACGCTGATAGTCCAGGTGATGTTGTCGCGATTAAGGCTGCGTTCTACCGTAGCGCCACGACGACGGTAACTGGCCACCAGCTCGTCGGCCTGCTCGGTGGTGCATTCATGATGGTGAAACCAGGAATATTTCATCGCCATCACCCCGCAAAGCTCATGAGCTGCGAGGCGGCGTTTTCCGCTTCACGCTGGTCCTTGAATGACTGGGACAATACCCAGCGCCACAGAACATCGAGCGCGGCTTTGTACAGTTGCTGGAACTCGGTTTCGTCCATGTTGGCGAAAGCAATGCTGCGGGGATGTTTGCGAAGGGTGCCGTCAGGAAGCTGAATAGCATCATAGTGGCCAGACTCGATGATCACCCATGCACGGTATGCGTCATAAGATTTGCAGATGCAGATACTACCGGCGCGCTTATCTGCGATACGGTCGAGATATTGCTCGGCGGCGTCCAGGAGTGCGGCTTCGCTTCCCGCGAATGAGGCAAGGAATTTGGCGTAGCCGGTTACCAGTTTGCGCTCGTTGGAGGAGATCGCCCCGCCAGTAGGCTCCCAGTATTCGAAACCGAGATTGAGTAACGCGAAAAAGCGACGGTGAAACGCCGGGTTGCGTACCTGCCGGAACTCTGCCACCAGCACGGCGCCGAGTTTGATTTTTGATTGCAGAATATCGCTGGTCTCCGGCGTCGCGGGGATCAGGATTCCTGAAGACTGCTTGATGAGTTGTAGTTCGTGCGCCATGGTTTCTCTCCGTGGCGCAGTAGGTTACGGTTGTTCAGACCGTTGATTTCATATTATCAGAAGGTGGGATTACCCGGTAGCCGAGACGGTGAATAAACTGCATAAAACCATTAGGAGTAAAGACCTCTTCATCATCCAGCAAAGGCCGCATAGAAACCATGCCATTGACGCGATAAATTAGATGCCTGCCCGATGAAGGAAAGCTAAACACCACGCAGCCGTCAGACCTTCTTACAATGTCATACCAGTTGTCTTCTGACGTTTGCAAAGCTGAATCACTCACATTTATGTTCTCCCTTCGAGCGACTAACAGACGCGATTAAAGATTGTCGGCAGCAGCATCAGAGGGTTACGCAAATTGCGGTATTCTGAAAAATGCGCGCCAGCCTTAAGCGCAATTCTAATAAAACCAGTCGTCAGCGCTTTCCCAGGTATCCTGGAGGATTGATTCAATTTTCTTTTTTATCGTCCTTGTCACCACCAAAAACACTTAACCCATCGGACCCGGCACGGCGGATTGTGAGCCTGCAATTGTCATAGTGATCATTCAGGCGCTTAAGCAGTTCTTTCTCCAGTGCTGGTACTGCGCCTTTAGGAAGTTCTTTCATGCGATCAATGGTTAATTCAACTTTCATAATAGCCTCCATTGCATGTACTGTGTTTTTATACAGTATACCTATGCACGGAAATGATCAACGTTTTAAGAGCACAAATTGTTAATTTTCTGTCAGTATTAAAAAAAAGAAAACCCGCCGTAGCGGGTTGAATTAGCAATGTTTTATTACGCCGCTATTTGTTTCTGCTGACAAAGCTCCGGCAAATTAGCACGCACCAGCGCCTCAGCGAGCGCTGGAGGCACAGCGTTACCACAGCCCGCTACCAGAAAGAAAAAACCCGCCGTAGCGGGTTTAATTTTGATGGTGAGTGCTATTTATTGATAACTATTTCTGGCAAACCTTCTTGGACTTGCTGATAGAGCCATCATTACAAACAAATTTTTCACCCGAACAATGCGATATTCCGCCTTTCTTACCTGAGCATGGCTTGTTTGCTGCCGTTGCTGTCAGTGAAAAAAGTGACACCAATAAAACAACAAGAACTTTCTTCATATCCCTATTCCCATCAGTAAAAGTAAGTGAATCGTAGCAGGGATTGATGATGCGAAAAAGAAAACCCGCCGTAGCGGTTTGAATTAGTAATATTTTATAAAGCCGCTATTTGTTCCTGCTGACACATCCCCGGAAAATTAGCTCGCACCAAAGCCTCAGCATGCGACGGGGTAATGAGACGACCCACCTACTTCTTCTCGTTCTGCGACGCCATATCCAGATAGCGCGGATCGGACGCCCTTGGCAGTGTCAGGCTTTGCTCGCGGTAGTAGCGAATTCGCTCCATGAAGTATTCACGCAGATGCTCTGGTTGCTCACGGGCTACCTGCTCAGCGATAACCGGCATATTCATGCGTTCTTTGTAAGCTACGCCACTGGCAGCAAGTTCAACGTTAACCTTGTCCTGCTCTTCTTTCGATTTTGCTGCAATGTTGTGGTTTGACATTAGTCTGCGGTTCTCCCTCTTTTTTTCCTTATCTCGTAAGGAGACCTGAGGCCATTTACAGAGGCCACTTCCCCAGCTTCAAATCTCTTGGCATTTGCAATTTCGGATTGAAGCACATGTTTTTTTATGTCGCTTCCTCAGTGCTATGTACTTTTCAGCTGGAGTCATTTCTTCGTGTGACATAAAAATCCCCTCGAGTTATGGAGGGGATTATAGGTCAGGCTGCAATTTGTTTCGACTGGCATAGCTCCGGCAGATTAGCCCTCACCAGCGCCTCAGCGAACGGCGGCGGCACCGCATTGCCACATCGCGCAACCTGCTTGTCCTTAGCATACTTCTTACCCCGATAGTCCTGGTCGATGATGTACCACTCAGGGAATCCCTGAGCGCGGTATAGCTCGTGCGGTTGAAGCATACGCATACCGATATCGACGATGCGGTACGTTATCCCATCGATGTCGACCATCCCGGTGCATTCCTCGCCGCAGAAATCACGCAGGAACGCCAGTGTCTGCTGTGCGCGGTTTTCGTCGTAGTCTTCGACCGCCAGCGTGGTTTTGACTTCCCCGACATGCAGGCCGCCGGCCGTAACTGTCGGCATTGGTTCACTCGTGGGCTGACCATCGCGACAGGTGCCGCGCAGTTTTACCAGGTGAGAAGCCACAACAGCATGATGATCGACCGTCGTCACCGAGTGGACTGGTTCATCCAGCCCGACTCCAGGTCCCGTATAGTTGCCGCCGTAGTGCTTTGCGAGAAACGCGGAAACCAGTTGCGATTTACCGCCACCGCCCGCCGTAATCGTCGCACTCGGCTCGTCTGCCCGGTGACCGATGCTGGCCCCAAACTGGCGAGCGATGATCGGCGCAACCAGACAGGCACGGGACTGCTTCAGAATGGTATGAGCGGGTTTATCCAGCGGGCGCGGTTTTGCCTGGTATTCACTGCCGCCGTTACCAGCCAGGAACGGTGTAAGCGCGGCCTCAACGATGCCGAGGGCATGACCATTCCCGCCCGGGCGCCGTGACGCGCCGGCGGTGATTGTCGGGACTGGTTGTGCGACATCCTGCCCTGTCGCGCCTGTTCTGAACTTCGTCAGGTGCGGTACGGCAACCGCGTAGCCATGCGTTTTGGTGATTGTCTGCAGCGGTTCTTCCAGCGACTGGCCCCGGAAGCAGTCGTAATGCGTTTTGGTGCTGGTATGGTTGCACTTCACGATAAACGGCGACGCGCTGTCGATAACGAAACGCTGAATACCACGCGCGATACGCTTGAGCGTATTCACTGCCAGTGGCTTTTTGCGGTCGAAGATCGACGGCGCAGGAATAGTCCAGTCGATACACTCCGCAGCGGTGCGCCACGGCATCAGCTTGCCAGCCTGAACCGCCGGTGATTTCGGATCCCCATGTGTTGGCTCCGGCCACACTATCGGTTTCCCGTCACAGCGCATAACCATGAAGAAGCGTTTTCTGATCGTCGGCGCACCGTAGTCACAGGCGCGCAGTTCCCGATACTCAACAACATAACCCAGACCTTTTACCAACCTGGCGGCGTCATCGCTGTCGAGAGGAATACCCAGGAATTCACAGCACTCCATCAGCGCAGGATGATTGGGAGAAATCCCCGTCGTTAGCATAGCGACGAAAGCCCGGAAGGTTTCGCCAACACGTTCAGGATCCGGGCGCATTTCACCAGCAAGAAGCGGCCCCCATGTTTTAAACTCTTCGACGTTCTCCAGCTTCATAACACGAGGCTTAACATCAAGCCCCCAGCGCAGTGTCACCCAAGCCAGACCGCGTATCGCTTTTTCAACAGGCTTCGCACCCTTGGCCTTGGAAAAGTGGCGGCAATCCGGGGAAAACCACGCGAGCGCAACCGGGCGGCCAGCAGTCGCAACTTTTGGACTGACGTCGTATACAGATTCGCAGTAGTGCAACGTATCAGGATGGTTTGTCGTGTGCATCGCCACGGCGTTCTCATCGTGGTTTATAGCAATATCAACGCTGCGACCGATTGCCAGCTCAATTCCCGTACTCGCCCCGCCGCCGCCGGCAAAGTTATCAACGATGATTTCTCTCACGCGTATTTCTCCATAGCGATGGCCAGTGACCGGGCCGCAGCGATTATTGACGGTACCGGCATTTGTTCCAGCCACATGCGGTTGATGTGATGCTTCAGGCGGCGCTGGTGATGTGCCGGAAGATCCCCGGCACTTTCAATCTGGCTATATACCATTCCTACTTCGGCAGGCCAGACAGTTTCCTCAACATTCACCAGCAGCAGGTTTTCCAGCTCAATTATCCGGTTCGTGGCATATTGCAGTAGCTGATCCATCACTTCGTCTCCCGCCATGCCCGCTTATTACATCTCGGGAAGCGTTCTAGCCTCCATATCCAAATCATCCACAACATCTTATTAAATTCAGGTAGTGCCCGATAATCATCAGCACTCATTTCGAGGGCCTTGAATCGCCACTTTGCCACCTTGACCACCCGCCACAGCATCACCATACAAAACAGAGTGCAAACAACAAGGAAACCGAAAAAAAGATAAGTACTCACCTCACTCCTCCTGCTGCGGTGCTGCTGGCAGTGGCATCCAATGGGTTACCAATATGTGCTCTATACAGCATGCGGCGGCCACATCTACTCTGTCGAAAAACAGCCCTGAATGCTCATCAAAGAACGATACAAAGCAATGCCCCATCCTGTTCCTGGTTAGAACCTCCTGCTCGTCTTCCGGCATCCGCTCGCTGCACTTAATCCAGCCATCCTGAATCACCGGAGAGTTGCTTGGCTTCACATAACCGCTGTGCGCGTCGGCATCGTACGCCAGAATATCCGGCTCATCCGACAGTTCACCGATAAGGTGCCGCATGCGGTCAGCTTCGTAGCGAACGCGGTCAGGATACTCGGAACATTCGATTGTGATGCCGTCCCACGGGTACTGGCCTTTGCGATGCAGCATAGCGGTCCAGTTGGTTTTGCCGTTAGTTTCCGGCATTGAGCCGTACCATACAGTTAACTCAGGCCTGCTTTCGGCACCATGAAGCATGGCGGCGCGGCAAGCGTTCCAGCCCACGCATTCTGCATCAATCCCTTTGACGATCGGCGGAATGCGGCCGCTATTCATCCCTGATTTGCGGCTCGCGTTCCAACCAGATGCGAATAGGGTCTGATTAACGCCTGGCGGACATATTTCATTGATGTTACGGTGCGTCGCAGGTTCAGGGATGACAATCTCATTCGTCACCGCCTCCGCCTCGAGCGATGCCAGCGCGATACGGGCCAGCTCGCGCACAACTTCTGGCGGTGCGTATCTATCGTTCAGGTCGTCCCACAGGTCGCACATCTTCCTGCTGTTGTCTGGGTGAACATCATCGTTAGTGCCGGCCAGTGCGGTAATAACCTCGTCGGCTGCATCAATTATTTTTTGTGCCTGATCTCTGGTAATAGTGGTCATGCCGCACGCTCCTGTTTTGATTTCCGCAGCGCCTCTTTGTAACTGGCCTTTGCTTCTTTTTTGGTGTCGGACCATTCGCCTTCAACATCACGACGTGGATATCCATAAGCCGCATCGTATGAGCAGCGGTACATCCGGCATTTCCCATGATGGTTATATTCGACTTCTGGAAGCTGGTAGCCCAACAACCATTCACTGAATGACAGGCAGCTATCTGCATCCAGGTAATCTTCGTATCGTGTCTTTTTCTTTGGCTCAGACAACGCAGCAATCGCCAACTCTTCGCCTTTATCTGTGACGTGATAGAGAACGCCACCGCCAACGAAATCCGGTGCAGGCCGAGAAGTTGCACAACCATCAGCAACAAGCGCTTGCCACTTCGAGTTGTCCGTATGACCGTCGCCAGCGAGGAAATAATTGCGGTACGGCGTCCTATTGCGCTCGTTGATACCCAGCGCGTGCTGCATGAGTTCTATTCCGGTGCTCATTGTGCGACCTCCCGGTCCACAGTCATGGCATCAACAGCCATCAGCCGTTTGTTACACAGCCAACTGACCATCTGTGGTGATGTCTCGAATTTTTCAGCAATATCACGTAGCCGCATTCCGTCATCACGTAGCGCACACATCAGCTCGACATCTTCATCCGGATATTTTGTGCTCCAGTGTGAATCGCCACATTTCGCCAGACTTACACCCAGCAATTTCGCGCGGCGATAGATATTCTCTGTAGAACGCCCGAGTAATAGCGCTATCTCTTTTGCAGTTAACGAGTGACGATTGCGACGAATAAATCGATCATCATCCAGGGTGAAGGCTATGTGCTTTGGTTGCAGCAGGCCTGCGTGGCGAAGCTGGCGGGCGTGATATCGCGTCGCTGCCTCGCTCCGATTCAGCCTCAAACCTATTTCCCTGAAAGTGGCTGTCGGGTACATTGCGATCAACGTTTCATCCTCAGCGACCGTCCATGCACGCATATGCGCAGGACATTTGCCGGGAACACCCATTTTTTTCATAGAGAAGAAGCTCATTTCCCCTCCCCGATAAATAAACTCAGCGCACGGCGATGTTTGTTAACTTCCCGAACGGCTACACGGAGTTTCTCCAGTCCGTGCAGGTTGGATTTGACTTTGCGGATCTGGTTGCTGATTTCCCGTAGTGATGGGATCTGCATTGGCTGAGATGATTTTCTCAGTACAGGGATGCTTTCCAGGAATTCTTCTGTCCTGGTGTTGGTCGGTTCCGGTTCTGCCGATGGCGCCAGCGCAGGAAGCATTGCAACTTTCGGCGTGATCTCAATTTCCGGTAGTTCTGCAAACACTGGCTGCGGGATAATTTTCGTTTCGTCAGGAAGTCCCCACTTAACGCCTTTCCCCTGACCGATTTTTTTAATGTGCCTGCGTTTTGCCATCAGGCAGAGATTTGACGCTAAGCCTCTGGGGTCGCGACCGACAGCCGATGCCAGTGCAACGGTATCCATGTTCCCGTTCTCGGTAAGTAGTGCGACGATGGCCTCAGGTTTAATCGGCTCAGTAACCTCACCGCGCAGCGGTTTTTTAGGCGCATCTTTCAAGTTTTTCGCGCGCAGTACGGTCTTCGCTGGCGCTGACCGAATACTTATTTTTCCGTCAGCATTACCTGTTACTTCCCATCCGCCATCGAAAAAATCACACAATCCCTGTTCACGCTGTTCGCGGAGCATATTCAGCGCTTCAACAGGTTCGATTTCCAGGCGTGCCGCAACTTCACGGTATGTTGCTTTGCCCATAGCTTTTAAAACATCGATTACGGTTTCCATAAAACCTCCAGGAAATTATTTAACGATCCGGAGGTGGCTAACGTTTTTCCGGTAGCTTCCCCAGTCAAAATTTACCCACATCCCGCCGTCCATCTGGAGGCGATCGATAACCCGTGCGCCCAACGCATCAAGCAGGCCTTCATGGTTCAGGTTCGTCAGTACGCCAACCGGTCGCATGGAGGACAGACGACGATCGATAACCTGATTCAGAATGACTTTCTCACCACTACTGCCGCGCTGAATTCCGACTTCATCCAGCACCAGCAGATCGACTTTGCAGAGGTCATCTAACAGTGACGCTTCCGATTGGCCGCCGTCATAGCACTCACGCACCCGTAGCATCAGATCGGGGATAGTCACCACCAGCACGCTATGTCCACCAGCCAGCAGATGATTGCCGATAGCAGCAGCCAGATGGTTTTTCCCGGTACCAGGGCCACCGCTAAACACGAAGCTCGCGAACCCAGCACCGAAATTCTGTGCGTAGCTCTTTGCCATCGTGAAGGCTTTGCGCTGCCCTTCCCCAGATACCTGGTAATTCGCGAACGTGCAGCTGCGATGTAGGCTTTGGATTCCTGAGCGGCCAAAGATTTTCTCTGTCCGGGCTTTCTGATTCAGCCTGTCCAGTTCTTCACACCGCTTCAGGCCTTCTTCCCGCTGCCACGCCAGCAGCTCTGCTGCGCTGGTGAACTTCGGCTGAACGCCTGGTGGAATGAGTTTTTTCAGGCGCTCAAGCGCACTTCCTGTACCAACCATGTTTTTCATCGCTACCCCCCTGAATCCGGTCGGAATCGCTTTATCGGGCTGAGAAATTTTGTTCGGATCCCTTTTTCCATCTGGCGCCGCGAAAGACCACGACTCTTCGTAGTGCTTTGAGGGGCCAAAAAACGTGGATGCCTGTTTCACATACTCGGTGTTAAGTTTCCCAGCGGCAGTTACGTAATCCGCGTATCGCCGAACACCATCAGTAAGCTCCTGCACTGTTGCGCCGGATTTAATCCGTGCAGTCCAGGCTTTGAACGCATCAGCCTTGCTGTTACCACCAGCGCGTTTGGGGTATTCCTGCCACGCCAGTTCAAAATCATCCGGGTAAGTATTTCTCCCCCGGGGAATGGCCGAGCCATGCCCCAAAATATCTTTATCCTGATCTTGTTCCTGATCCTGTTCCTGATCTTGGCTTCGTAGCCCCTTCGAAGCCCCTTCAGAAATTTGGCGCGATTCACGTTTAAAACTAAGGTGAAAATCTGTTTTATAACGTTCATAAAATGATGATAAAAAAGGGTTTTCAGGTAATGACATATATTCATTCCTGACACCAGCACAGCGGTTATCCCCTGGCTTCAGCGATCGACCAACCTGATAAGCGGCCATCTCATGCACCCAAACCATCTCAGTGTCCTCGTCATAGCTACAAAATCCCGCTTCAATGGAGCTTTTTAGCCCCTTCGAAGCCCCTTCCAAGCCCAGACCCGTTTCATGGGCTATGTACAGAATTGGCAGGTAATACAACCCGAGCATATTTGCGTGTGGCGAGGTCATCAGATAGAACGAAACCACCTGCGCCTCCGCGCCTTGTTTCCTCAGTTCACGGCCTGTTTTTCCAAGCCAGAACTGAGGCGCAACGGTTGCGTAATCACGCATAAAAACCTCTTAATCGCTAAAGTGGTGGCCCATCTATCTTTCTGAAGGCTGATTTTTCTGACATAATTTCCTCGCAATGAGTACGCAACGAATTGCACCTGAAAGCCGTTGGTGTTCCCGCACCGCGGCTTTCGCCATTTTTGAACCAGTCATATAGCCCCCCAGCATCATCTGCACCATTTCCATCAACGGACCGGTTAACCCAGGGTCAACGCGATACATCTCCACGATCCCCTCGCTCAACTCTTTCAGCTTCTGATGACGTGGCGCATCCATTGCGACAGCAATCTTCGCTTCGCTGGTTTCCTTCTCCAGCCTTGCCAGACGAGCCATTACGTTGTCTTCTGGTAGCAGAAGATTGCGGTATTCAATCGGCAGGACAGCGAGGATTGCCGGAGTCAGCTGGCGAACGTTTTCGCGGTACCGTTCGCTGTTGAAATGGTTATCCAGAAAGCGGAAAAGCTTCTGACGCTGTCGGCTGAGGTCATCAGGGAAAGTGATCTCGTCTCCCCCTTGAGCCTGGTACTCTTCGATGATCAGAGCAGAAACGACATCCTGACCATCTACACCCGCCCACGCACGAACGGCATCGCGGATCTGGTCATGTTTATCTACCGAGACAGGTTGATTGCGATTTATCATCGCAGCCGGTTGATATCCGCTATTTTGATGAAGTAACAGTGACTGCATGGTTATGCCCTCGCTTCCTGAGCTGGTAATCCATCCGTAGGGTTGGGATACAAATCTGGTCGAAGTTCATGTGGTGTAATACCTGTTACCCTGAAAATCGGTAATACGCGGTCCGGAGGAACAGCACCTTTATAGCGAGTCTTCCAGCGGCTAACTGACATGGGCTTTATGCCCAGTAATGCTGCAAGATTGCTGGCATTACCTGCTTTTTTGATAGCTTTCTCTAATCCGTTCATCATTGTCTCCAAAAGATACACGAACAAATTAAGCCTTAGACTTAAACATAAATCAAGTCTTGGGCGAATTTTATTTTATAAGCAAAAGGCTTATTCTTTTGATATGGCTGAGAAAAAAATACTTAACCCGATTCTCATCGAGCGTTTGACAGAACTGACGCAGCGGGGGGATGACAAAATCTGATATGGCAAGGGTTGCGGGGATTACTCCGCAGTCCGTAAACGGCTGGTTTAAAAAAGGGGTTATCAGCAAAAGTTCTGCATTAGCGGTTGCTGATGCTGCTGGGGTATCCGTCCCCTGGCTGCTTGGCGAGGATGTTGGAGAGAAGGATGGCCTTAAGCCGGACGAGCAGCGGCTACTTGAGCTTTATCGCCAGTTGCCAGAAGAAGAACAACAGAACATGTTGCGGATCGTATCTCTACGATTGAAAGAACTCGATGAACTGTACGCCAAGTATATGGGGCGGCGGATCAAGGGTGATGCTGAGTAAATGTCATAACCTCCAGTATGTTAACCCCACATACTCCAGATACGGGGTTGTTCTCAATTCATAACCTTTTATCAGGAATAAACATGGCAATGAACAAAATCTCTTTTGCTTATGTCACCGTCGCAAGTCCAGGCATGATAGCCAGTAGCCAGTCCTATACACCTCAGATGTTGATAAGAAATGCTGATCCCAATATGTCATATATTGTGATTGTGACGACTGGCATGCTGTTTTCCGCTAATGAGCCATATGCTGTAGATGCGGATATTCTCTTTGATGGAAATACAGTCATAGATCCTGCAGTGACTTCCAACAATCAAATGCAAGTGCCTTTATTCTCTGAGCCAGAGGATGGACAGAAAGTAACATTGGCCCATCTTGAAATTCATGGTGTTGAATTTAAAAAAAGCGGTGTTTATCAAGTCAAATGTAACCTCGCGGAAGATATGGTCAAGCTGAGCAACAGAGAGTTTGTAGATTCACTTGAGTCCTTTTTTTTATGTCTGTGTAAACAAAAACGAGGTTGAAAATTAATAATGCCAATTTTTGATCTTGACGAGACTAGGCGTAAACGGAAGGAAGAAATTACTGACGGAACTCACATCAACAGCTATGATGGTGGTAATGGTGGAGGTGGCGATATGACTGAGCGTTTAGAACGACTAGAAAAGAAAGTTGACTCGATCGAGTTAACATTGTCACGCCTTAACGAAACTATGGCTAAAATGGATGTTAAATTTGACCGTGTATATGATCGGTTTGATAACATCGAAAAGCGATTTGATGACGTTGACAAACGATTTGACGCAACTTCCAAAAGCACGGCTGACAAGATTGACAACTCAGCTAAGCTAATCGAAGCCAATACCAAAACTGCTATTGCAGAAGCCAAGCTAGCGATAATCTTAGCAATCCCAGCAATCATTGGTGCTGTTTACACCGCATTCAGGTTATTGAGTAGGCAGTAAATCGACCCGGCATTGCCGGGTTTTTTTATTGTCCTTTTCTCACCATAGCAGCCGCATCTCGCAATACACCCTTGTGAATCACATTTCCCACTGCCCTGCGCTTAGCCTCTAGGCTATTCACAACTGCATCACGGCTGATCACTATCCCGTTAGCTATCAGACTGACAACTGCGCCACCAATCTCCCCCCGCAATAAACGCTGCGCGGTCTTCTTCCAGTTCGTCACGATCCATAACTCACCCTCAATGATGTTTTTCTGACCATAGCATCCTCTGCTCACATGCATTCGTCAAAAAAATAAGCCGTAAACTTAATCGCAATATTAGCCCTGAACTTGACAAGAATTAAGTCTAAGGCTTAATATAAATCCACATCAACACAACCACCGAGGCAGGACGCCCACGAAGTAGCCGTCCGGGGCATACGAAGACCGGAATGAGGTGGTGAGATTAACGCGCAGTAGGTTTGAAACGTTCCGCCAGCCTGGCGACAAGGGCAAACAAGAGGGAATCATCATGGTTCATCAGCACTATGGCACCCAGACGGTCAACCGCGGCGCAGTATTGCCGGGCATGCTCGTCAAACACAAAGATTCAACCTGGACCGCGTCAGCTAATGCTCGTGGCCGCCTGTATCTTCACCGTGGCGTCGAACGCACCTACACCAAAGATTTGCTGGTTGAGGTCTATTTAAACGGCGTTGGGCATGGCCTTAGCCATTAACGGAGGGAGTTATGCAGGAGAAGAAATGCGCGTACTGCCGCAAGCCGATCGAGCAAGGGAAGGAAGTTAAAAACGAACTGCTCTTCATCCACGGCTCGCAGCTGAAACGCGAACAACGCGATTACTGTTCAGTACGTTGCGCTTCGTTCGACCAGATGGCTCACGAAGCATAACGAAAACCCCGCGCAAGGCGGGATTCACGTCCGGTGCCACCGACCAAAGTTACACCGGAATTTATACCAAACCAAAAACACACCCAATGGGCGCTATCTCTGGCCCGGGGATCTTACATCCAAAAATGAGGATCTGACATGGAATTTTTCCATCTGCTTAAAGCCAGTCAGAAGTCTGGCAAGAAAGATGCGGTGATTTGGTTCACTGCGAAAAGTGCAGCCCGCGCCAATCTTCAACTCGATGTGGCACTGGAAGAAGCCGGCATTGAAGAAACTGGCCGCGGTAAAGACTACGCCAAACCGATCCGCACCGATTTCCCGGTATTTAACGACCTGCCAGAAGAGGGCGCAGTAGATTTCACCTGGTGCGAGCGCTACGAACTGCAGGAAGACGGCCGCACCTGGCTGCCAAAGGCTGGCGCTGGGTCACCTGAAATCGTGGGCAACACTGCCGCACCGGAAACGACCGTTAAAGTCGAGACTACCGACGAGAGTGTCACGCTTGAAAACCGCACTCCAGCGGTCCGTTTTGCCTTCCACCTGACCAGCGACAAATATCAGACGCATATCAGCAAAGAGCAGCAACTGGCTGCCAGCGAAATGTCACTGGATGAAGGCAACACCTATCTCCAGAACCTGCTGCTGGCGAAGAACGACATCCCTCAAGTTGCAGAACTCAGCCTGAACGCTGAGTGGAAGATGATCCAGGCTGTTAAGGAAATTTTCGCACCAAACGAAGAACATGAAGTTAAGGTGCTTGCCGCCTTTATGGCTGACTGGGTAAGAGTCGATGCCGGCGACCGCAATCAGTTAGTTGCAGAATGGAATGGTGGAAAGCTGACCCTTCTCAAATCAGAAAGCACCACCAATGAAAATAGCTCGGCTGCTCAGGAAAACGTTAATGATGGCGGTATCCAGATTGGCGAGTACGACGACGAAAACACCCGTTATCCAGTGTGCAGAATGCCCTTCCGTAAACAACTGCTGTCTCAACTGACAGCGGACCAGATTCGCCATCACCTCGTCCGCGAAGAGTACGAAGCTATCAGCGCGCTGGAGATGGACACTGACAACAGCTACGTCCAGAACCTACTGCTGGCGGCAGAAAACTGCGAAGAGATTAAGGGCTACGATACCAAAGACCTGTGGCGCTACACCGACGCCATTCGCAAGGTGTTCAGCCAGGAGAAGCGTCATGAACTCGCTTTGGTTCTTCGTTTCACCAGAATCTGGGCGGAAACTGATTACATTGACCGGGGCATCCTGGCGCGCGAATGGGCTGCCGGAAACCGCATTAGCAGCGTGCAGCGTACTGATTCCGGCACTAACGCTGATGGCGGCTATGTCACTGACCGCGGCGAAGGCGCGCACCATACGCTAGACACTCTAGATCTTGAGATCGCATGCGCCCTGCTGCCTATGGATTTTCATCACTTTGAAATCCCCTCCAGCGTTTTGCGCCGTGCCAAAGAAATCGTGGCAAAGAAAGAAGAACCATGGAAATCATGGAGCACCATCCTACGCAACCAGCCTGGGATATTGTCGGTTAACCGCGCGGCTATCTTCAACGTGATCCGCATAGCTCCAGAACACATTCATCACACGCCAGCAGCTCATCTTGAGTTCGTGAATAAAACCATGACTGCAGAGTTTAACTCCGCGGTTGAGCTTCTTCCGTCACCAGCGCCAGTTGTTGAGCCCGAAGCACAAACAGCTCAACCGAAGGTTGAAAATCTCGGAGGTGGAATCTTCTCCATCGATGCCCTAATGGGTGGAACTACCGATCCGGCCATCAATACCTCCTCAAATGAAGTCCAAAAAACGGAAAACGCAGCGGAGACCACCAGCAATGTGCAGATGGAAACGACTCAGCCAGAGAAAGTCGAAAATACTGATCCGGTACAACCAAGCGAAGGCGCTGATGCAGCTGATACGCAAGCAGTTACCGTAGCACCGGTAGAGATACTTGCCGCTGCCGCGCCAAGCCTGGCGAATCAGGAACAGGCGAGCGTTGACCATAAAACAGATTCAGCCAGCCAGAATAGCGTTCCTGCACACCAGAATGAGCCAGAATCGGAACAAAGCGAGCCGGAACTGCAGCAGGGAGAACCAGCTGTTGAATATCCTGTTTATTTCGAGCCAGGCCGCTATGAAGGTCTGCCGAACGAGGTTTACCACGCCGCCAACGGCATCAGCTCCACCCAGGTGAAAGATGCCCGTGTGTCGCTGATGTACTTCAATGCGCGCCACGTTGAGAAAACCATCGTCAAAGAGCGCTCCGCGGTGCTGGACATGGGCAACTTGGTGCATGCGCTGGCGTTTCAGCCTGAACAACTGGACGCAGAATTCAGCGTTGAACCGGTAATCCCGGAAGGCGCATTCACAACGGCCGCGACCCTGCGCACCTTTATCGATGAGCACAATGCCAGCCTGCCGGCGCTGCTGTCTGCCGACAACATCAAGGTGTTACTGGAAGAGTACAACGCCACCCTGCCACCGCAGGTTCCGCTTGGCGCTAACCTGGAAGAAACGGCGCAGAACTATATGGCGCTGCCAGCTGACTTCCAGCGTCTTGATGGTGACCAGAAGCAGACGGCGACGGCAATGAAGGCTTGCATCAAAGAGTACAACGCCACCCTGCCGCCGCAGGTTAAAACCAGCGGCAGCCGTGACGCGTTGCTGGAGCAGTTGGCAATCATCAACCCTGACCTTGTGGCTCAGGAAGCACAGAAACCGGCGCCACTGAAAGTGTCCGGTACCAAAGCAGACATGATCCAGGCCGTGAAGGCAGTCAAACCAGATGCCGTGTTTGCCGACGAGTTGCTGGATGCCTGGCGCGATAACCCGGAAGGGAAAGTGCTGGTCACCCGCCAGCAACTCAGCACCGCGCTGAATATTCAAAAAGCTCTTCTGGCACACCCGACCGCCGGCATGCTGCTGACCCACCAGAGCCGCGCCGTTGAGGTGAGCTACTTTGGCTTTGACGAGGAGACGGGCCTGGAAGTTCGTGTGCGCCCTGACCTTGAGATCGACCTGGGTGGCGTGCGTATCGGTGCTGACCTGAAAACCATCAGCATGTGGAACGTTAAGCAGGAAAGCCTGCGCGCCAGGCTGCACCGGGAAATCATTGACCGGGACTACCACCTGAGCGCGGCTATGTACTGCGAAACCGCGGCGCTGGACCAGTTCTTCTGGATTTTCGTCAACAAAGACGAGAACTACCACTGGATCGCCATCATCGAGGCGTCCGCCGAACTGCTGGAGCTGGGCATGCTCGAGTACCGCAAAGCGATGCGCGCTATAGCAACCGGCTTCGACACAGGGGAATGGCCAGCGCCAATCATCGACGATTACACCGACGAACTGAACGACTTCGACCTGCGCCGCCTTGAAGCGCTGCGCGCTCAGGCTTAAGGGGGGGATTTATGCAAAATACTAATGTTACGGTTACTGACCAAAACACTGTTGTTAACTCAAACGTGGCTTTGTTCGATTCACAGTATCTGAACGCCATCAGCACGTTCGCGCAGATTATGGCGCAAGGCGCCGCGACTGTTCCTAAACACCTTCAGGGTAATCAGGCCGACTGCATGGCTGTAGCTATGCAAGCGGCGCAGTGGCAGATGAATCCCTTTGCCGTGGCGCAGAAGACGCATCTGATTAACGGTGTGCTCGGTTATGAAGCGCAGCTGGTTAATGCCGTCATTTCGCGCAGCGGTGTGCTGGCCAGCCGCTTTGAATATGAATGGTACGGGCCATGGGAAAAAGTTGTTGGGAAATTCCATATCCGTAAAGGCGATAAAGGCGAGTATCGCGTCCCGGGCTGGACCATGGCTGACGAAGCAGGAATCGGCATCATTATCCGCGCAACCCTGAAAGGTGAAGAGCAGCCGAGAGAACTTGATTTGTTGCTGGCTCAGGCCCGCACCCGTAATTCCACCCTGTGGGCTGACGATCCTCGCCAGCAGCTGGCGTACCTGGCTGTCAAACGTTGGGCGAGGCTGTTCTGCCCGGATGTGATTCTGGGCGTTTACACCCCGGATGAGCTCGATGATCGCCGTGAAGAACGAGAGGTAAACCCAGCACCAGCGCAGCACGTAAGCCTTGCTGACATTTCAGGTGACCATGTCACTACGACTGAAACGGCAGAGGAACCAGCTCAAAGCATCGAAACACTGGCCAAGGATTTCCGCGACCGCATTGATGCCGCTCAGGATGTGGATAGCGCCAAAGCGCTGCGTGCCGACATCGAAACAGCGAAAGCGACGCTTGGATCCGCACTCTTTACCGAGCTGAAAAACAAAGCCGTGAAGCGTTATTACCTGGTGGATGCGCGGAACAAGGTGGAAGCGGCGATCAACTCCCTGCCCCAGCCCGACGAGCCGAATGCCGCTGAACGATTCGCGGAAGCCGAGCGCGTGCTGGCATCTTCAAAGCGTCACTTGGGCGACGAGCTGCACGATCAGTTCAGCATCACCCTGGCGGATATGAAACCGGAATACGTGGCCTAAGGGAGGCGGGAGGGTTCGCCCTCCCGGTAACGATATGAGCAAATCATTAAATGCACGCTGTATCCGCCGCTGGGAAGTTGAGTTTAAAGGGCTTTGTGATTCGAAGGTGAGCCCGTGGTGGCATAAGCGCGATCTCCGCGGCTATATCCGTGAATGCGCCCTGACAACTGCTGACTGCATGGTTGAACGTATGGCAGAAGACAGTGCCCGAGTTGATTTTTGTGGGCATCATCATGGCTGGTCGCCAGAGTTCTCCACCTGGTATGACGAGCGCCGAGGGCAGTACAAGCGGGAAGCCTACGCCCACCTAAGCGAATTCGCTACAACTGAAGAGATCGACGACGAAATTCAGAACGAGCTGGAGGCTTGGAATGACTGAGCGCGGGATGATTTTTAACGGCGAGATGGTGCGCGCCATCCTCGACGGCCGGAAAACGCAGACACGTAGGATTATTAAGGACTGCACGGTTGGAAGAGACCCAATTTCAAAATTCATTCAGATCGGGAAGAAGTTTATCGGCTGTTACCCGGAGGATGTTCCCGAACTAATCAGGGAATGCTGCCCGTACGGAGTACCAGGCGATCGCATATGGGTGCGAGAGACCTTCCAGGGGCCTCTCTTTAATTTCGAGCAAATGGAAGCCTATCAGGAAGATTCTTCGAAATTCAAAAAGCCAGAATTTTGTGTCTACAAAGCTGATGGAAAGCCAGCTCCTGAGTTTTTTGACGCTGACGACAATCTGCATTGTGGCTGGCGCCCGTCAATCCACATGCCCCGCTGGGCCAGCCGTATTCTGCTGGAAATTACTGGCGTTAGAGTCGAGCAGTTAAAAAAGCATCAGCGAAGAAGAGGCTCGTTCAGAGGGTGTTGCCCAACTGCGCGAAGGTTTTTGGAAACACTACCAGCCGGGTTGGACGCAGCACCAACTAAGCGCCAGGGGATCTTTCGCTACGCTCTGGGAGTCCATTTATGGCTTTGGTGAATGGGAAAGAAATCCTTGGGTCTGGGTGATCGAGTTTAAACGTATCGAAGGAGATCTCCATGCGACTGATTAATCGAGGTAACCAGCAATCACCGTTAGCGCGTCAGGCATGCGACATCGCGCTGGCAGCCCACCAGCAAAGATACGGCGACTATGGGCGCAGCAAGATGAAAGAGACGTATACGGTAAAGGTTGAAGGCGTGAAGGTCTGGGTGGAGGTGGTGAACCGCAAGGCGAGCTATGTGGCCACGGCAATGACAGGCATGCGCCGCTTGCGTGCCCTTCCCGGCCAGGCGTCCTGATAAAGAATTATCAAACGGCCCCAGTTGGGGCCCTTGGAGAACGAAGATGAGCAAAGCAACGAATAAATTTGAGCTGATGAGCACCAAAGACATCTGCGGGCAGCTGTGTATTTCCTCACGTACGCTCGAACGCTACAGGAAAAGAGCCCCAAACGAGAACCCTTTTCCTGAGCCCGATTGCGCTTACATGGGTGGTCCCAATAAATGGCTAAGAACTAAAGTCACCGCATGGCAGATTAAAGAGATGTCACGATCAACCCGTAAGCCGATGTCGCACCTGAATCTAACCCGTGATGATAAAGGCCGTCTCACCCGACCTGACGCGGCGTGAACTCCAGAATGTCGGGCTCGACGATGCTCATAAGTCGGGCCCACCACTTACCATATGCCACTCTCATTTCCTCAACATAGGTGTGCTTGTCGTACACCGACCACACCCCAGGCAGTTTGTGCCCGAGCATTATCTCAGCGATATGCGGCTCGGTTAGCTCTGAGAAATTCGTTCGCGCAGTCCTGCGCAGATCATGAATAGTAAAGTGTGGCACCTGCTCGTTATAAGCCTTGAGCATGAACTTAACCAGGTTACTGCTGATGCTCATATGGAAGCCTTCACTCATCGGCTTGTCTTCATATTTTGAAAAAACAAAGCGTCCTGGCGCCAGCTCGATGGCCCGTTTTATCAGCGGGAGCATTTCAGGGATGATAGGGCGAATTATTGGTTTCTTTGTCTTCCGTCCTGTCTTGTGGTTTTCCCATGGCACAGTCCAGATCCCTTCTTCAAAATCGAAATGTGCGACTTCAGCCTGCCGGAGTTCGCCGACCCTGCACGCCCATATAAGCGATAATTTATAGAGGATCTTGTTTCGCTCAATGAGGCGCGAATCCTCAATGGCTCGCCAGACAATCGCCAGCTCTTTGCGGTCCAGTGTCCGCTCGCCCATTTGCTTCTGGATACCGAAATCACGGCCAGACATCTCCGATAGTGGGTTGACCTCAAGCAGTTGTCGTTTTACCGCCCAGGAATAACACTGTCGGCCGTTGCTGATTACGCGCCGGGTGATCTCGCTGTAACCCTGGGCCAATCTGTCCAGGACGGTGAGCCAGTTGTGCAGCGTGAGCTGATGTGCAGGGTATTTCCCCAGCTTGGGGAAAACGTGCAATTCGAATGTACGTAAAATTTGCCCTGCCGTTTCTTTCTGAACGCACACCATTGAATGCCATTCGCGAAACAGCTCTTCGAAGGTGTACTGGCTGTTAATCTTGGCTTTGTCGAGGCTTTGCCTGATCCGTGGGTTTTCGCCACGGGCAAGAATGGCGGCCCACTTAGCGACTTCATCGCGCGCGGCTTTTAACCCGAACTCCGGATAGCTGCCGATCGTCATCTTGTCCTGTTTGCCCAGGAAGCGGAATCGGTAGAAAAAAGTAACGGCCCCCTTTTTTGGAGATGCGTACCCACAGACCATCACGGTCTGCCTTTTCTTCAACTTTGTCTCGTTCGCGCCCAAGGCACGACTTTAGATAACTATCTGAAATAGCCATGATTTGTCCCTGCGTGTGTCCATCAGAACGGGAGGTGATGTGTCCATCATAGGATATGGACGCGCTGGTGGACACAAAAACCATGACTTATGATGTCGTAGGTTGACTGTACATGCAAACAGTATTGTTTTAGGAAAGGCTTATTTGATGGGGATCTTGAGGTGTTTTTGTCGGAGGTTTGCGGGGGGCTGGCGGGGTATCAATTATCGATGTGAGCAATGATCGAAAAGTTACGTATGTTCTTCATATAGTGTAATTATTGTGCCTTACGCCTGGTTGGACAGGCTTTGAGAAGTCGCTGTTCTGAGCTTAACGTCTGTTTAACTGAAACGCCGCATTCTACACTACAACGCTGAGGCGAGGAAATGTTCATAGAGTCAGGATTGCGGGAACTGGAAACCGTTTCGCAAAGTCAGTGAATGTTTTGCCGGATGGCGGCATTTACGCCTTATCCGGCCTACGCAGAAATCTCCCGTAGGCCTGATAAGCGTAGCGCCATCAGGCAAAAATGATCAGGACGTTTTGCCCGTAGAGGTATCCACGCGCACCAGACCTGGTGCCAGGGCGACATTTAAAATCACCGGCTGCCAGGCTTCGCGTTCAGCCAACTTGCGGGAATAGCCTCGTGCAATCAGGAAACCACCGACGCCGCCCAGTATCGCGCCGCTTAACGCCGCGAGATCTGAGCCAAACAGCACCTGAAACAGAGAAGCGATGAGGAATAACCCCACCAGCGGCGACAGATAAACCAGCATAGCGGAACTCAACAGACTGCCTTCGGCAATCCCCAGTTCCACTTTCTGCCCTGGCTCTAATGGCACATCGCTCGCCACCACAATGGTATGTGTAGTCTGCGGCCCCAGTTTGTTGAGCACGCGAGTACCGCATCCGGAACGTGAAGCACAGCTACTGCAGGACGCTTTGACATCACAGCTTACCAGCGCCTCGCCGTTTTGCCATGAGACGACCGTCGCCCACTCTTTAATCATTGCACGGCTCCAAACTTAATGGTGTCGGCAATACGCTTCGCAGTCTGCGGCGGTAATTCACCCACGACGGTGATTTCCGCGTTGTCGCGAACGCTGGTGCTGACCGTTCTGCGCCCGGTGCGCAGTATTTGATCGGTGCTGGCCTGAGTCGCGCGGTTTACGTTAACCGAGAAGCTAAACAGACCGTCAGAATAGAGACGCGATTCAATCGGCATGTTGTCCATCGTCGGCAACGGTCTGCGCCCGCTGGACACTTCGCTAAACCCTTTCGGAAGCCAGGTCGGATTCCAGCTGAATTTGGCTTTTTCACCCGCCGGAACAGAGAGCAGCGGCGGCAGACTGGCTTTCGCCAGCGTTTGCATACTGCTACCGACATCCTGATTTACGTTAAAGGCGATCACCCGGAATTGCTCTAACGTTTCACCATCACGATCGAGGAGATCGACCCGCATCGGCAATTTGGTTTCGGTATCCATCCAGACAATATAGCTATAGCGGGTCCCGTCGCGCGCGACCACGCGAATCACCTCGCACAGGCGATCGGCAATACGGGTTCGGCCTACCGAGATGAAATCATAGTAAGGCGCGAGACGTTTGAAATCGGTGTAGATAAGCGATGGCAGGGAATCAACGATATAGTCACCGTTCAGGGTGAACGGTTCGAGCCCTGGCTCGAAATAGCTGATTTCGTTACCGCGCTGTACGACTTCACGACGCGGCCCATCCAGTTGCAACAACTGCGCAAGCGGACGATTCTCCAGGCGTGCATGGCGATAACGCAGAGACTCAACGCCTTGTTTCGTGATGCTGACGAATGACAGCTCGTAATTGAGTGACTGACTGGCCACGTTCATCTGCTGCAACAACGCCCCGGACGCAGTGTTGGCCGAGGCGTTGACAGAGAAGAACAGGCTACCCGTCACAAGTGACATGGCAAACCAAAGTTGCTTCATTACTGCGATTGCGTTCCTAGAGTTTGAATTCCTGGCACCTGAACAGCAGCCTGCTGTGTCTGTGCCTGCTCAAACTGAAGCTGTTCGGAGTGCAGTCGGCGTTGCAGTTCGTAATCCTGCAACATGGCATTGATTCGACGACGCTGCTCCTGTACCTGCTGCTGTTGCCCGCCGTTTGCCGTGGCATCAGAAGGTACTCCCAGGCTAACCGGACTGGCTTTACCCATCATCGGCAACGTATTGAATACCGGTGTTTCAGGCTGCTGGGACGTTTCAGATTGTCCATTATAGTGCTGGACACCAACGATAACTGCAAGCGATACGCACGCGGCAACGCCCATTTGGGTAAGTTGTGCGGCCCATGGACGCATTTTTTTCCAGAACGGCATTTTTTGCCATTGCTGCGGTGCAGGCTGGGCCTCTGGAATGAATGGCACCGTATTGCGTACCGGCTCATCTTCAATGGCGGCCATAACGCGAGCGGAAATATCGAAATGAAGAACCTCAGGTGTATCACCCCGCATTGAATCACGGATCAGGTGATAGCCTTCCCAGGTTTTTTGCATCTGAGGATCGTGAGCCAGTTCATTAAGCAACTCACTATCCAGCGTCTCACCATCCATTAAAGCGGAAAGTTTTTCTTTCTGCATGCCTAATACCTTTTCCAGTATCCCGCTATCGTCAACGCCTGATAAGCGGTTGAACTTTATTATCAATAGCTTCCCTCGCTCGGAAGATACGGGAACGCACCGTACCCACCGGACAATCCATGATAGCGGCTATCTCTTCATAGCTCAGGCCATCCAGCTCCCGCAAGGTTATTGCCATGCGTAAATCTTCCGGGAGGGACTCAATAGTTCGGAAAACTATCTGTCTCAGTTCTTCTGACAACATTAAGTTCTCAGGGTTCGAAATTTCTTTCAGCGCACCACCACTTTCGAAGTTTTCTGCTTCAATCGCATCTACATCGCTTGATGGCGGACGGCGCCCCTGAGCCACCAGGTAATTCTTCGCTGTATTGACCGCAATACGATACAACCAGGTATAAAAAAGCGCTATCTCCCCGGAACGAGTCCAGCGCACGATAGGCTTTAATAAATGACTCTTGCACCACATCGGGAACATCGCCCGACGGTACATAACGGGAAACCAGACTCGCCACTTTATGCTGGTAGCGCACCACCAGTAAATTGAAGGCTTTCTGATCTCCCTTCTGGACCCGTTCAACCAGGACCTGGTCCGTTAACTGCTCGCTCATCCGAGGTAAAGTCTCCCCAAACCAAATTTCCACGCGTTCGCGAAACGCCACTCCATTAGCTGCACTGTGAGCAAGCAACAGATTAGAGTGTCTCGTTTTTGTAAAGTTCCGTTACGCATCTGTTTTTTGTTTGTCATGTTGTAGACGTTCATTATCTCTCATTATAAGTCTACCGAGTCCGAACAATGCACAATCTTTAAAAATGCCCATAAACCGGTTGCAGAGTAACCCAACGGTCACTTTATTTCATCCTCTAATCTGATGCTTACGGCCCGCTACGCAAAATTTCCCATCCGGTAGACATTCTTGTAAACAGCACCTCCTTGTTTAGTCATTACAACACCATTGAAAATAAAACGTGCTGAATCGCCGGTTGTGGTGCTATGCTGACCAAACAATGTTTAGTAAATTAAACAGAAATCATGAAAACCACGCCTGAACTTTCTTGTGATGTGTTAATTATCGGTAGCGGCGCTGCCGGACTCTCTCTGGCGCTGCGCCTGGCTGAAAAGCACCAGGTTATTGTGCTGAGTAAAGGCCCCGTCAGCGAAGGCTCTACCTTCTACGCTCAAGGCGGGATAGCCGCTGTTTTCGATGAAACTGACAGTATCGATTCACATGTGGAAGATACGCTCATTGCTGGCGCCGGCATTTGCGATCGTCATGCGGTGGAGTTTGTTGCCAGCAACGCCCGCACTTGCGTTCAATGGCTTATCGATCAGGGGGGTATTATTTGATACCCACGTCCAGCCTAACGGCGAAGAGAGTTACCATCTGACGCGAGAAGGCGGCCATAGTCATCGTCGCATTTTGCATGCGGCCGACGCCACCGGCAAAGAGGTGGAAACCACGCTGGTCAGCAAGGCGCAAAACCATCCGAACATTCAGGTGCTGGAACGCAGTAATGCGGTCGATTTAATCATCTCCGATAAAATTGGCCTGCCCGGTACACGACGCGTCGTTGGGGCATGGGTCTGGAACCGAAATAAAGAGGCGGTGGAAACCTGCCATGCAAAGTCTGTTGTGCTGGCCACCGGCGGCGCCTCCAAGGTGTATCAATATACGACGAATCCGGACATTTCCTCCGGCGACGGTATTGCGATGGCCTGGCGTGCGGGATGCAGGGTCGCGAACCTCGAATTTAATCAGTTCCACCCTACTGCGCTGTATCATCCTCAGGCACGTAATTTCCTGCTCACCGAAGCGCTGCGCGGAGAAGGCGCCCATCTCAAACGCCCGGACGGCACGCGGTTTATGCCAGACTTTGACGCGCGAGGGGAACTGGCACCGCGTGATATCGTCGCCCGTGCTATTGATCATGAGATGAAACGTCTGGGCGCGGATTGTATGTTCCTTGATATCAGCCATAAGCCAGAAGCCTTTGTGCGTCAGCATTTCCCGATGATTTACGAAAAGCTGCTGGGGCTGGGCATCGACCTGACCAAAGAACCGGTGCCCATCGTGCCGGCAGCACATTACACCTGCGGCGGTGTGATGGTTGACGACTTTGGTCGTACCGATGTTGACGGCCTGTATGCTATTGGGGAAGTGAGCTACACCGGCCTGCACGGCGCGAACCGGATGGCCTCAAACTCGCTGCTGGAATGCCTGGTGTATGGCTGGTCCGCGGCAGAAGATATCGACAGACGAATGCCTTACGCCCGTGGCGTCAGCACTCTGCCCGCCTGGGATGAAAGCCGCGTTGATAACCCCGACGAACTGGTTGTCATTCAGCACAACTGGCATGAGCTGCGACTGTTTATGTGGGACTACGTGGGAATTGTGCGCACTACCAAACGTCTGGAGCGCGCTTTGCGCCGCATCACTATGTTGCAACAGGAGATCGACGAGTATTACGCCCATTTCCGCGTCTCGAATAATTTGCTGGAGTTACGCAACCTGGTACAGGTCGCCGAGCTAATTGTTCGCTGTGCGATGATGCGCAAAGAGAGCCGCGGTCTGCACTACACGCTCGATTATCCGGCCCTGCTGGAGGAATCGGGCCCATCGGTGCTCTCGCCGTTAACTGCTCACATGAACAGATAAAATGCCTGGGTCAGCGCCGTATAACCTTCGGAGTAACGCTGATCCGGGCCACGAATCACCAGCCTGTCGCTGAAGCATTCCCCCCTTCTTTGGGGAGAATGCCAGCAACACCCGATGCGGCAATCGCGCCTGCGTTTCGGCAACGTCGGTACGTAGCCTTAAATGCCAGCCCATATTGACCGCCTGCTGCGTAAAGGTATTGCCGACATTTTCCGGCAAGACGACGCACAAGAACCCCTCTTCCGTAATCAGCCCTGTCGCCGTCGCTAACAGCGTGGAATGATCCAGCATGGTGGTATAGCGCGCCTGTTCCCGCTGCGGTGTCGCGCACTCGACACCCTGCTCGTAATAAGGGGGGGTTGCTGATAATGAGGTCATACTTGATGGTCTGGCGTTCCGCCCAGGACTGGACATCTTCTGCCTGTACGCTCACCCGATCCGCCCACGGCGAGTCAGCGACGTTTTCTTGCGCCTGAACCGCGGCATCGCTATCCAGTTCAACGGCGTCGACGATGACGCTCTCATCGGTCCGCTGTGCGAGCATCAGCGCCAACAGGCCGCTGCCGGTGCCGATATCGAGGATCCGCTTTACGCCTGCCACCGGTGCCCATGCCCCTAACAGAATCCCATCTGTTCCGACTTTCATCGCACAACGATCGTGCGCGACAAAAAACTGTTTAAACGTAAATCCATTACGACGAAGGACAGATGTAGACTGAGGCATGAATTAAAAACCTTGCAGGAAAAACGGTAACAGCACCAGGTGAAAACAATACCTGAGAAGCGATATCCATACAAACAGATGAAGATTACAGCCGTAACGTCTATAATCAGCGCCCCACACAGAGGTAGAACATGACTGTAACGACTTTTTCCGAACTTGAACTCGATGAAAGCCTGCTGGATGCCCTCCAGGAAAAAGGTTTCACTCGCCCGACCGCCATTCAGGCTGCCGCCATTCCGCCTGCGCTCGAAGGCCGTGACGTTCTCGGTTCTGCGCCGACAGGCACCGGTAAAACGGCGGCGTATTTGCTGCCGGTGTTGCAGCACCTGCTCGACTTTCCGCGTAAAAAAATCTGGTCCGCCGCGTATTTTGATCCTGACTCCGACACGCGAACTGGCGATGCAGGTTGCCGATCATGCCCGTGAACTGGCCAAAAACACCCACCTGGATATCGCGACGATCACCGGTGGCGTAGCGTACATGAACCACGCCGAAGTGTTCAGCGAAAACCAGGATATCGTGGTCGCCACCACGGGGCGTCTGCTGCAGTATATTAAAGAAGAGAATTTTGACTGCCACGCCGTGGAAACGCTGATCCTCGACGAAGCAGATCGGATGCTGGATATGGGCTTCGCCCAGGACATCGAGCACATCGCCGGGGAAACACGCTGGCGCAAACAGACGATGCTGTTCTCCGCCACGCTGGAAGGCGATGCGATTAAAGATTTTGCCGAACGTCTGCTGGATGAGCCGGTTGAAGTCTCCGCGACGCCGTCCACCCGCGAGCGTAAGAAGATCCATCAGTGGTATTACCGTGCGGATAACGTCGAACACAAATTCGAACTGCTGAAGCATCTGCTGAAACAAGATGACGCCACCCGCACTATCGTGTTTGTGCGTAAGCGCGAACGCGTGCACGAGCTGGCCGAGAAGCTTCGCCTTGCCGGGATCAACAACTGTTATCTCGAAGGTGAGATGGCGCAGATCAAGCGTACCGAAGGCATTAAGCGTCTTACCGATGGTCGCGTTAACGTGCTGGTTGCAACCGACGTCGCTGCACGCGGGATTGATATTCCTGACGTCAGCCACGTGATTAACTTCGATATGCCGCGTAGCGGAGACACCTATCTGCACCGCATTGGCCGTACGGGCCGCGCCGGTCGTAAGGGCACAGCAATCTCGCTGGTTGAAGCACACGATCACCTGCTGCTGCTGAAAATTGGCCGTTACATCGAGGAACCGCTGAAATCACGGGTCATTGATGAGCTGCGTCCAACCTCGCGCGCGCCGAGTGAAAAAATGACGGGTAAACCGTCGAAGAAAACGCTCGCGAAACGTGAAGAGAAGAAAAAAGAAAAGAATAAAGATAAACCGCGCGTGAAGAAACGCCATCGCGATACCAAAAACATTGGTAAACGTCGCAAGCCGAGTGGTGTCGCCGTGGAACAGAAGTCAGGCGAAGAATAATCCTTTCGCTTTCCCACTAAAAAAGCCGGCATCGCTGCCGGCTTTTTATTTTCTGCATTCAGAAGTACATTTTCACTCCAAGAACACCCTGTATCGGCTCTTCAATATAACGCCCCTTACGATAGTTCGCTTCACCGTAGAGCGTTGTGTTCTCCGCCAGGCGGATTGAGGCGCCAGCCCCATAGCGACCGGAGGTTCCCTTAACGTTGTTATCAAACCGAATGCCATTGATAGCCACCTCATTTGATTTCGCGTTCTCCTGGACAACCGAAGCATGGACATAAGGCTTCACCTTAACGCTTCCCACTGCAAACTGACTGCCGATTCGCGATCCCGCTTCCGTAATAAGCGAACGGGGTTTCCCTGTGTCTGCCTTCATGCCATTGCTTAACGTCACATTTGCGCGATTGGCCTGTACGGCACTGGCGCGTAACCAGGGTTCAACATAGGTTTGCGCGGATAGCTTATGACGATAGCCGGTCTCGAGAACCCCACTGAGCGCATACTGGTGCCAGTCTCCCTTCGTATAGCCACCGTTTGTCATTTTTGTTTTGAGTTCGCTGTTGAGACGGTTCCCTTTAATGACACCATCCACATAAAAGCCCGCCTCATCAAACCATGTCGCATAGGCGCCAAGCCCGTAACTGGTAATGTTGCTTTTTCCCCCACGGGCATGTCTGACATCATTGGCTGAACTGGACATCCATGCGCCGGTGATCAGCTTGCCGCCTTCAGCATGCATCGTGGTATCTGCGCCAATCTCCATACCGTTTTGCTCAAGACGGTAAGCGGCGCCATTGTGGGTATAAACCCGACTGTTGCTGCCAATATAATGGCCCCACACGCTATTTTCCGCCAGATTGTCAGGAGACAGCGTTGAGCGCCAGGCTCTGAAGCCATCCAGTTCGGCATTAATCACCCGCGTAACGGCAGAGGCCATGCTCAGGACAGCATCCGTTGACGGTGATGTGAGTTTATCTTCACTCCCTGTATTCCCTCCCGTTCCCGGCAATTCCGTTCCTGGCTCTTGCGGATTGTCGTCTGCAAGCCCCAGATACCAGACGTTACCTTCCAGTTGGTCTTTATTCTGCTGGTTATACAATGAATACATATAGACGCCCGCATCCAGCATGGCAACGCGGTGCTGCGCGGCGTTCACTAACGCAAAATCAAGGTTTCCTTCTTTATCATTCACCAGATTGACGGTCAGATTGTCGTGTTCGGCAATTTCCCGACCTGAATCGTGAACAATAATATTGAATCTCCCGCTGCCACTATCAATAGTGACAAAGTTTCCATTACGTTCAGCCAGCGAGATATTGAACAAAAACGCGCCGGTGCCACTTAGCGAGCCGATAGATAAAGCAGCATAGTCGCCATCACTGTCGCGCAGGAAGGAGATAACTCCGTCTTCGGACGTCAACGTATCAACACGCGCAGGGACAATACTGGTGGTGTCATCCGTTAAGTCCGTAATGGCCAGCGTTCCTCCTTTTAGCATGACGTCCTTCGCCCAGGCTCCCGCCTCCATGATCATCTCCCCCGCCAGGTTAACCACGGTGCTCCCCATCGCCTGTGCGGAGGTATAAAGCTGGAACAGTCCACTGTTAACCACCGTATCGTGCGCAGTTGTGCCACTCATCAGGGTCAAAACGGCAGCATCATTGATTGTGGTGTCCTGCGCACTGGCAGAGCCAGACAACGTCATGGAGCTCGCGCCGTTGAGCGTTGTGCTTTCTGCGCGAGTATTTTCTGTCATCGTTAAAGCTGCGGTATCGAAGAGCGCAGTGTCTGTCAGTAAGGCGTAGCCTTTACTGTCCAGCGTTCCGCTTCCGGTTATTTTCGTGTCGATTGCCGTGGTGTTCATACTCATCAGCATTGTGCCGCCATCCACCGTCGTGCGACGGGTGCTGGCCGTTGAATTCATGTTCAAACGCCCCCCCCTGCTCAACCCGCGTGATATCGGCCTCGCCGGAAGCAGATATGTTCATATTTCCCCCCCGATTGCACAACGGTATTGTAGGTTGAAGCACTCTCATGAAAACCCAGATAACCGCCATTCGCTACCGTGGTATTCTCAAGATACGAGTTATCTCTGATAAAAATTTTGCTATTTTTATTAACAACTGTATCGATCCCCGTTGAGGTGTTATTCATCGTTAATAACGAGGTCCCGTTTAATACGGTGTCGCTAATCCGGCTATTATCGTAAGTATAAATATACCCGCCATCCTCAACAATATTATGGCTGGAGGAGGTGTTGTCATTAAGATTCAGCCGTCCATATTGCATCACATGCGTATTGGTTGCTTCGGCATTATCGTTTAATGTCATATTACGATGCGTGGTGGTGAATTCCGCGGTGGCGTGTCCCCCCTAATATCAAGGAGCTGTTATCATTAACGGTGGTATTACTTATGGCGGCATTGTCGTTAACATATAAATAACTTATACCCTTTAACAGGGTGCCTGTGGCGGTGGCACTGTGATTTAACGTGGCGGTGCTACTGGTCCCATGCAGTACCGTATTGCTGGCGTGCGCATTGTCATTAAGGGTGAAATTGCTCCGTCCTTGCAGCGTCGTGCCTTCAAAGGTGACATTATCGCCGGCGATGACATCGCCACGGTCAAGAAGCGTTGTTTCCGCATGAATATCGCCACCCAGCGTCAATGTCTTTGATTTTGACACGGTCGTATTAATAATGGTCCCATGATCATGCAAAGAAACATCTTGCGTAGAGACCGTCAAACCATCATAAAGATATTCAGCTCCCGCGCTAAATGTCGTGCCGTATAAAGCCGTCAGGCAAAAGAAGGCGACCTTATTTAATTTCATATTTTTCCCAAAGATATTATTAATGATAAAGATAAACAGCATTGTCTGGCTGAAGCAGATGCGAATATAAGTCACGATGAGGGGGGGTATTTTAGTCGCCGCGTATCATAGCTTTATTTTCTGATGGTTATTTAAACCAAACCTAAACCATGCCGGGACTGACAAAACTATACCTGGAAAAATAAAAATGAAATTTATGGTGTTCAGGGAGAACAACGGAGAAGATATCCTGAATCATTATCTCTGCCATAATTGTCCCGACAGTGATTAATTCAGATAACGAAAAACCCCGACCGCAGAACATGCAACCGGGGTTAAAACCTGGAATTTAAGGCTTACAGACTTTCAGTAAAGGTACGGGCGATAACGTCGCGCTGCTGTTCTGGCGTCAGCGAGTTAAAACGCACGGCATAACCTGAAACACGAATCGTCAGCTGCGGATATTTTTCCGGATGCTTAACCGCATCTTCCAGCGTTTCGCGACGCAGAACGTTCACGTTCAGGTGCTGACCGCCTTCCACACGCACTTCCGGTTTCACTTCCATCGGAATTTCGCGATACTCAATTTCACCCAGTTTGTTAACCGCAACCACTTCATCTTCTGCAAACCCGGCTTTGGCTACGATGCAGCGAGCTTCGCCTTTTTCGCTGTCCAGCAGCCAGAAGGAATTCAGCAGATCGTCATTAGCGGCTTTAGTAATCTGGATACCTGTAATCATTGTGATGCCTCCCCGGCAATTTATTTGATTAGGGTTGGCCGGCTTGCGGCCAATTGGTAAAACCATTGTTGCTTGAGTGTATATATACCCCCCCTGACACCCTTGATTCATTGATTTAAATCAATAAAATCCACACACCAAACAGGGAGATGAGATGATTTTATTGTTTTACATCAACTTACGCCATGTACAGACATAAACTTTTTTACACAAATTTTCAACTTTATTAAGCGCATAGCACACCTCATTGAGCAGAGCATTTTGCGCCGCCGAAAGAAGCAGTTAAGCTATGGCGATTGAAAATTCGCAGGAGAGCGAGATGGCCACTGAATTAACCTGGCACGATGTGTTGGCTGAAGAGAAACAGCAACCCTACTTTATCAATACGCTGCATACCGTTGCCGGAGAGCGCCAGTCCGGGATCACGGTTTATCCGCCGCAAAAAAGATGTGTTCAATGCGTTTCGCTTCACCGAACTGGGTGATGTCAAGGTCGTGATCCTCGGGCAGGATCCGTACCACGGTCCCGGTCAGGCGCATGGTCTGGCATTTTCCGTTCGCCCCGGTATTGCCACTCCTCCCTCACTGCTGAACATGTATAAGGAACTGGAGGCATCTGTTCCCGGTTTCACTCGCCCTGCCCACGGTTATCTTGAAAGCTGGGCGCATCAAGGCGTTCTGCTGCTTAATACGGTATTAACCGTGCGGGCGGGCCAGGCGCACTCTCATGCCAGTCTGGGATGGGAAACGTTTACCGATAAAGTCATCAGCCTGATTAACGAGCATCGTGAAGGGGTGGTTTTCCTGCTCTGGGGTTCGCATGCGCAGAAGAAAGGCGCGATTATTGATAAGCAGCGACATCACGTGCTTAAAGCGCCGCATCCGTCGCCGCTCTCAGCACACCGTGGATTCTTTGGCTGTAACCATTTTGTCCTGGCGAATCAATGGCTGGAACAACGCGGCGAGAAACCGATCGACTGGGTGCCCGTTTTACCGGCTGAGAGCGAGTAAAAAAAATGCCAGCGAATCGCTGGCATTTTTGCATCAGGCTTTGTTCTGACGCCACCATTCGGCAAGCAGTACACCGGTTGCCACTGAGACGTTCAGGCTTTCAACGTTACCCGTGCCATCGATTTTCACGCACAGATCGCGGGCATCGCGCGCCGCGTCCGGCAAGCCGTCCAGTTCCTGACCCAGCACCAGTACCATTTTCTCTGGCAGTTCAGTTTTAAACAGCGGCTTACCGCGTTCACTGGAGGTTGTCACCACGGTGTAACCCGCCTGACGGAAATCATCCAGCACATCAACGATACTGTCGCCAGTAATCGGCTGAACGTGTTCGGCACCGCCTTCCGCAGTACGAATTGCCGCGCCGGACTCCAGCAGTGCCGCATCCTGCACCACCACGCCTTTCACGCCGAAGTGCGCGCAGCTACGCATCATACCGCCGAGGTTGTGCGGGTTAGAAATATCTTCCAGCGCTAACACGCAGTCCTGCGCGCCCGCCTGATTCACCCACTGTTTTACCGTCGTGCCGTTACGTTTTTTAATCAGGAAGCAGACACCGCCGTGATGTTCGGTACCTGAGGCTTTTGCCAGTTCCGCTTCATCAACGACATGATAGGCTTTGCGGTTTGCAGCCATCCAGCGTAATGCTTCTTTGAAGCGTGGGGTGACGCTCTGAATGAACCAGGCGCGGACAATCGCTTCCGGGCGGCTCTGAAACAGGGCCTGACAGGCATTTTCACCGTAAACGCGGGTCTCTTCCGCACGTTGACGACGTAAAACTTCAGGATCGATAAAGCTTTTACCTGTGATACCGCCGTGATCGGCTTTTTCAGGTGCTTCATCACCCGGGGCGCGGGACACTGTCCGCCAGGGTGAGTCTTCACGTTTGCGATCGCGGTTCTGAGGGGGGTCTTTCATCGCGGGCGGGGCGACGGCCACCGTCAGCACGAGATTTTCCTGGACGCCCGCCACCTTTCCCGGTACGCGGGTTATGGGTACGTTTATCAGAATCATCATCACTGCGGACATACATCACTTTGACCTTGCCGCTTTTATTTTTCAATTCATCGTTCATGCTTTTCTCCACCAGCGCTGCGCGAAGCGCGCAGATTACCCGATGTGCACCAGGTTAGCCATTATTTCATTTAAAAGCTTATGACTATTGTACTCATTGAATAAAACAGATTGTCGTTTAAAACAGTCTCATCGATAATATGTAACATATTAGAAACATACCGGCGTCTCTGCCGTTCACTACCCCGACGCATCCAGAGGTTAGTTATGAATACCGTTTGTACCCGCTGCCAGGCCATCAACCGCATTCCCGACGATCGGGTTGAGGATGCGGCAAAATGCGGACGCTGTGGTCACGATCTGTTTGACGGTGAGGTGATTAATGCGACCGGTGAAACACTGGATAAACTACTCAAAGACGATCTGCCCGTGGTCATCGACTTCTGGGCTCCATGGTGCGGCCCGTGCCGTAACTTTGCGCCCATCTTTGAAGATGTCGCCGAAGAACGCAGTGGCAAAGTTCGCTTTGTGAAGGTTAACACTGAAGCCGAGCGCGAGTTAAGCGCGCGTTTCGGTATCCGCAGCATCCCGACCATTATGATCTTCAAAAACGGTCAGGTTGTCGACATGCTGAACGGCGCGGTTCCCAAAGCGCCATTTGACAGTTGGTTGAACGAATCGCTGTAAACTCTGCGGGGCGCATCTTGTGCCCCGTTTTCACCTCTGCGACAATGGCGTTTTTCAACGCATTCTCTATGACTGAAAACGCTGTTCTCACGCTTCGCGCTGAACGTCTGGCGCGCGCCACTCGCCCATTTCTCGCTCGCGGTAATCGCATTCGTCGCTGTCAGCGCTGTTTGCTGCCGCTGAAACTCTGTCTGTGCGATACCCTTTCTCCCTCACAAGCAACCAGCCGTTTCTGTCTGGTGATGTTTGATACCGAGCCGATGAAGCCGAGTAATACCGGACGTCTCATTGCCGATATTCTGCCGGAAACCGCTGCATTTCAGTGGTCGCGGACAGAACCGCCGCAGGCCTTGCTGGATCTGGTGAAAAACCCGGATTATCAGCCAATGGTGGTGTTCCCCGCCTCTTATGCCGCAGAGACGCGTGACGTGATTTACACGCCGCCTTCAGGCAAACCACCGCTGTTTATTATGCTCGATGGCACCTGGCCGGAAGCGCGTAAGATGTTCCGTAAAAGCCCGTATCTGGATAATCTTCCCGTTATCTCGGTCGATCTGTCGCGCTTGTCGGCCTATCACCTGCGCGAAGTTCATGCCGAAGGGCAGTACTGCACCGCTGAAGTCGCCATTGCCCTGTTGGATCTGGCGGGCGACACCGATGCGGCAAAGAGCCTTGGCGAGCATTTTACCCGCTTTAAAACCCGCTACCTCGCAGGAAAAACCCAACATCAGGGAAGCATCACAGCAGAATCAGCAGAAAGCGTTTAGAATCATTCGGTCACTTCTGTGTAAGGGAAACCGGTATGAGTCAGCGAGGACTGGAAGCGCTTCTGCGGCCAAAATCGATCGCGGTGATCGGAGCATCGATGAAGCCCAATCGGGCTGGTTATCTGATGATGCGTAACCTGCTAGCGGGCGGTTTTAACGGCCCCGTCTTACCGGTGACGCCCGCCTGGAAAGCCGTTTTAGGCGTCCTTGCCTGGCCCGATGTCGCCAGCCTGCCCTTTACACCCGATCTTGCGGTGTTATGCACCAATGCCAGCCGCAATCCTTCTTTGCTTGAAGCGCTGGGCGAGAAAGGGTGCAAAACGTGTATTATTCTCTCTGCGCCCGCCGCACAACATGCCGAACTGCTGGCCTGTGCGCAACGCTACAATATGCGTCTGCTCGGCCCCAACAGCCTGGGGCTTCTGGCGCCATGGCAGGGGTTGAATGCGAGCTTTTCACCGGTGCCTATTAAACGTGGCAAGCTGGCGTTTATTTCTCAGTCCGCCGCCGTTTCCAATACCATTCTTGACTGGGCCCAGCAGCGTGAAATGGGGTTTTCCTATTTTATTGCGCTCGGCGACAGCCTGGATATCGATGTTGACGAACTGCTGGATTATCTGGCGCGCGACAGCAAAACCAGCGCGATCCTGCTTTATCTTGAACATCTCAGCGACGCCCGTCGCTTTGTTTCCGCCGCGCGTAGCGCATCGCGCAATAAGCCTATCCTGGTGATTAAAAGCGGTCGCAGCCCGGCAGCCCAGCGTTTACTACAGACCAGCGCCGGTATGGACCCCGCGTGGGATGCCGCCATCCAGCGCGCTGGTTTGCTGCGCGTCCAGGATACACACGAACTTTTTTCAGCGGTAGAAACGCTCAGCCACATGCGACCACTGCGTGGCGACAGGTTGATGATTATCAGTAACGGTGCTGCGCCTGCGGCGCTGGCACTTGATGAGCTGTGGTCACGCAACGGCAAGCTGGCCATGTTGAGTGAAGAGACCAGCCAGAAGCTCCGTGATGCTCTGCCAGCTCATATCGAGATCGCCAACCCGCTGGACCTGCGCGACGATGCCAGCATTGCGCATTACACCCAAACGCTGGATATCCTGCTCACCAGCCAGGATTTTGACGCGCTAATGGTGATTCATTCTCCCAGCGCCGCTGCCCCCGCGACCGAGTGCGCGCAGACGCTGATTGATACTGTTAAGCATCACCCACGTGGTAAATTTGTCTCGCTGTTAACCAACTGGTGCGGGGAGTTTTCCTCTCAGGAAGCCCGCAGACTGTTCAGTGAAGCCGGGCTTCCTACCTACCGCACGCCGGAAGGAACGATCACCGCGTTTATGCATATGGTCGAGTACCGACGAAATCAAAAGCAACTGCGTGAAACACCGGCGCTGCCCAGCAATCTGACCTCCAACACCCTGCAGGCGCATAACCTGCTTCAACAGGCCATTGCTGATGGAGCAACCTCGCTTGATACCCATGAAGTTCAGCCCATCCTGCAGGCGTACGGCTTACATACGCTTCCGACATGGATTGCGGACGACAGCGCCGAAGCTGTCCATATCGCCGAGCAGATCGGTTATCCGGTCGCGCTGAAGCTACGCTCGCCGGACATCCCGCACAAATCCGAAGTTCAGGGCGTCATGCTTTACTTACGTACGGCAAATGAAGTGCAACAGGCGGCGAATGCGATTTTTGATCGTGTGAAAATGGCCTGGCCCCAGGCGCGTATTCACGGTCTGCTGGTGCAAAGCATGGCGAACCGTGCGGGGGGCGCAAGAACTGCGCGTGGTGGTTGAACACGATCCGGTGTTTGGCCCGTTGATTATGCTGGGTGAAGGTGGTGTTGAGTGGCACCCTGAAGAGCAGGCCGTAGTGGCGTTACCGCCGCTCAACATGAACCTGGCGCGCTATTTAGTGATTCAGGCTATTAAGAATAAAAAGATCCGCGGTCGCAGCGCGCTTCGTCCGCTGGATATCGCGGGGCTGAGCCAGCTTCTTGTGCAGGTCTCAAACCTGATTGTCGACTGTCCGGAGATCCAGCGGCTGGATATTCATCCGCTGCTGGCCTCTGCCGGTGAGTTCACCGCCCTTGATGTCACGCTGGATATCGCTCCATACCAGGGCGATAACGAAAGTCGTCTTGCCATTCGCCCCTATCCGCATCAACTGGAAGAGTGGGTGGAGATGAAAAATGGCGAACGATGTCTGTTCCGTCCTATCCTGCCAGAAGATGAACCCCAGCTTCAGCAGTTCATTTCGCAGGTCACAAAGGAAGATCTTTACTACCGTTATTTCAGCGAGATCAATGAATTTACGCATGAAGATTTAGCTAACATGACGCAAATCGACTACGATCGGGAAATGGCGTTTGTTGCCGTGAGGCGAGTAGAAGGAACGGAAGAGATCCTTGGCGTGACGCGTGCGATCTCCGATCCGGATAACATTGATGCAGAATTTGCCGTGCTGGTTCGTTCCGATCTCAAAGGGTTAGGATTGGGGCGTCGATTACTGGAAAAATTGATTACCTATACACGAGATCACGGACTGAGAAGGCTGAATGGTATTACGATGCCAAATAATCGTGGCATGGTCGCGCTGGCGCGTAAGCTAGGTTTTAGCGTGGATATCCAGCTCGAAGAGGGTATCGTCGGGCTGTCGCTGGAGCTGGCTCCGCCCGAGGAATCGTGAGTAAGGTACTGGAAATGTTGACCACTTTGACGGGGACGGTGTTATCATTGCCCGCTTATGTCGTCTGCATAGCACAGAGGACCCTTCAATGAACAGAGAAGAAATGCACTGTGATGTTGTCTAAATTTAAGCGTAATAAACATCAACAACACCTTGCCCAACTACCTAAGATTTCTCAATCAGTTGATGATGTCGATTTCTTTTATGCTCCCGCCAGGTTCAGGGAGACTCTGCTGGAAAAGATAGCCAGCGCAAAGCAGCGCATTTGTATTATTGCCCTGTATCTGGAGCAGGACGACGGTGGCAAAGGCATTCTGAACGCGCTTTACGAGGCGAAACGGCAGCGTCCTGAACTAGATGTTCGGGTACTCGTTGACTGGCATCGTGCGCAGCGTGGACGTATTGGCGCGGCGGCATCCAATACCAATGCCGACTGGTATTGCCGGATGGCACACGAGAATCCGGATGTCGATGTTCCGGTATACGGCGTGCCAATCAATACCCGTGAAGCCCTCGGCGTTCTGCACTTTAAAGGCTTTATCATTGATGATAGCGTCCTGTATAGCGGTGCAAGTCTGAATGATGTTTACCTGCATCAGCATGATAAATATCGCTATGACCGCTATCAGTTAATCCGTAACGCCCGAATGGCAGACATCATGTTCGAATGGGTAACCCAGAACCTGATGAACGGCCGTGGTGTGAATCGTCTGGATAATACCCAGCGGCCAAAAAGCCCGGAGATTAAAAACGACATTCGTTTATATCGCCAGGAGCTGCGCGACGCTGCTTATCACTTCCAGGGCGATGCCGATAATGAACAGCTTTCCGTGACGCCATTGGTCGGTTTGGGTAAATCCAGCCTGCTGAATAAAACCATTTTCCACCTTATGCCCTGTGCGGAGCATAAGCTCACGATTTGCACCCCTTATTTCAACCTACCGGCAATTCTTGTCCGCAATATCATTCAGCTGCTGCGGGAAGGGAAGAAGGTTGAGATCATCGTGGGTGATAAAACGGCCAACGACTTTTATATCCCGGAAAATGAGCCATTTAAGATAATCGGCGCACTGCCCTATCTCTATGAGATTAACCTGCGTCGTTTCCTGAGCCGTTTGCAGTATTACGTGAATACCGATCAACTGGTCGTCCGCCTGTGGAAAGACGACGACAATACCTACCATCTCAAAGGGATGTGGGTCGATGATACGTGGATGCTGCTGACCGGGAACAACCTTAATCCGCGCGCCTGGCGTCTGGATCTGGAAAATGCGATCCTCATCCACGATCCAAAGCAAGAGCTGGCTGCACAGCGTGAGAAAGAGCTGGCGCTGATTCGCACGCATACGACCATTGTGAAGCACTATCGTGACTTGCAGAGTATTGCCGACTACCCGGTTAAAGTTCGCAAACTTATCCGCCGCTTGCGTCGTATCCGAATCGACAGACTGATAAGCCGAATCCTGTAAGCGAAACCCCGTCCTGAACGGGGTTTTTTCTATGGAGGCCAGAGGTGCGTGTTCTTTTTCTTCTTAGTGCCTTTATTCTTTCAGGCTGTAGCCATATGGCCCAGGACCGTTGGAGTGGTCAGGATAAAGCGCAACACTTTATTGCTTCCGCGATGCTCTCAGCTGCAGGCAATGAGTACGCTCAGCATCAAGGGATGAGCCGTGACCGTAGTGCGATGGTGGGGTTAATGTTCTCGGTAAGTCTGGGAGCGTCAAAGGAGCTCTGGGATAGCCGCCCCGCAGGGAGCGGCTGGAGCTGGAAAGACTTTGCCTGGGATGTCGCCGGTGCGACAACCGGCTTTGCACTCTGGCAGATGGCACGTTATTAGAGACGCAGACCTTTCCCTTTCCGGTGCAGCGTCAGCGAGACCAGAAATGCCACAATCGCCATGGCGGTGACATACCAGAAGAAAGAAGTCTCCATTCCCACCGACTTAAGCGATAGCGCAACGTATTCCGCAGAACCGCCAAACAGCGCATTCGCTACCGCATAAGACAGCCCTACCCCGAGTGCGCGAACCTGTGCCGGGAACATTTCCGCTTTCAATATGCCACTGATTGAGGTGTAAAAACTGACGATCAATAGCGCGCACATCACCAGTCCAAACGCTGCATACGGTGAAGTCACATTCTGCAGCGCAGTCAAAATCGGCACCGTAAACAGAGTTGCCAGCGCACCGAAACACAGCATGGACGTACGTCGACCAATCTTATCGGACAGTGCACCAAACAGCGGCTGCACGAGCATGTAGACAAACAACGCCGCAGTCATAATGCCGCTCGCTACATTGGCATGCATCCCTGCGGTGTTCACCAGATACTTTTGCATATAGGTGGTGAAGGTATAAAAGCACAGCGATCCTGCTGCAGTAAAACCCAGCACCATGATGAAGGCTCTACGGTTACGCCATAACCCTTTCAGCGAGCCCGCCTCTTTCAGCGCACGCGTTTCCTGCTTTGAGGTTTCGTCAAGCTGACGTCGTAACCAGAGTGCCACAACCGCCAGCACTGCGCCTAGCGCGAAAGGAATACGCCAGCCCCACTCTCTGAGTGCTGAATCTTCCATGGTTTGCTGTAAAACAACCACAACCAGCAGCGCCAACAGTTGGCCGCCGATCAGCGTAACGTACTGGAAGGAGGCGTAAAACCCCTTACGACCTTCGACGGCAACTTCACTCATGTAGGTCGCACTGGTGCCATATTCTCCACCAACAGATAATCCCTGGAACAAGCGCGCCAGCAGTAATAGCGCCGGAGCCCAGGTGCCTATGGTTTCATAACCCGGCAGGCAGGCGATCACCAGCGATCCAAAACACATCATGCATACGGACAAAAGCATGGATTTTTTACGACCATGTTTATCAGCAATACGACCAAACAGCCAGCCACCAATAGGACGCATTAAGAAGCCGGCTGCAAAAACACCTGCGGTTTGTAGTAGCTGCGTTGTCGTGTTTCCGGAAGGAAAGAAGATATGAGCAAAATAGAGCGAGCAAAACGAATAGACATAGAAATCAAACCATTCAACCAGATTACCGGATGATGCGCCTACAATTGCCCATATGCGACGGCGGGTGTCGCTGTCAGTCAGTGACCCGCTCGCAGTTACACTGCTTTCAGTCATTAGAATTATACTCCTGCCAAAAAGCCGATTGTTTTTCGGTTGTGTTTGTCGTCATTTTAAGTAAATGAAATGTTATATAATTGTTATCTTTTATTATGAGATAAAGATCACGGTTTTAATTAGCAGGGAAAGAATTTAGGAGTAAGCTGAGGAGATAAGAAAGATGGGTGTTGGCCGGAGAAGGCGAAACCTCCATCCGTCAGTGGTGCGGTAGTCTGCCTGAGGCGCTGCGCTTGTCAGGCCTACAGGCCGGATAAGGAAAAACCATCATCCGCAAAGCTGCAGCACAGAAACGCAAAAAAGCCCATCCGTCAGGATGGGCTTTTCACTTATTTGATGCCTGGCAGTTCCCTACTCTCGCATGGGGAGACCCCACACTACCATCGGCGCTACGGCGTTTCACTTCTGAGTTCGGCATGGGGTCAGGTGGGACCACCGCGCTACAGCCGCCAGGCAAATCTGTTTTATCACCCCGTTTTCACGCAGTGACATAATCTGAATCTAAGCTGAAATTCTCTCAAATCCACCAAAACATCTTCGGCGTTGTAAGGTTAAGCCTCACGGTTCATTAGTACCGGTTAGCTCAACGCATCGCTGCGCTTACACACCCGGCCTATCAACGTCGTCGTCTTCAACGTTCCTTCAGGACCCTTAAAGGGTCAGGGAGAACTCATCTCGGGGCAAGTTTCGTGCTTAGATGCTTTCAGCACTTATCTCTTCCGCATTTAGCTACCGGGCAGTGCCATTGGCATGACAACCCGAACACCAGTGATGCGTCCACTCCGGTCCTCTCGTACTAGGAGCAGCCCCCCCTCAATTCTCCAGCGCCCACGGCAGATAGGGACCGAACTGTCTCACGACGTTCTAAACCCAGCTCGCGTACCACTTTAAATGGCGAACAGCCATACCCTTGGGACCTACTTCAGCCCCAGGATGTGATGAGCCGACATCGAGGTGCCAAACACCGCCGTCGATATGAACTCTTGGGCGGTATCAGCCTGTTATCCCCGGAGTACCTTTTATCCGTTGAGCGATGGCCCTTCCATTCAGAACCACCGGATCACTAAGACCTGCTTTCGCACCTGCTCGCGCCGTCACGCTCGCAGTCAAGCTAGCTTATGCCTTTGCACTAACCTCCTGATGTCCGACCAGGATTAGCTAACCTTCGTGCTCCTCCGTTACTCTTTAGGAGGAGACCGCCCCAGTCAAACTACCCACCAGACACTGTCCGCAACCCGGATTACGGGCCCACGTTAGAACACCAGCCATTAAAGGGTGGTATTTCAAGGGCGGCTCCATGCAGACTGGCGTCCACACTTCAAAGCCTCCCACCTATCCTACACATCAAGGACCAGTGTTCAGTGTCAAGCTATAGTAAAGGTTCACGGGGTCTTTCCGTCTTGCCGCGGGTACACTGCATCTTCACAGCGAGTTCAATTTCACTGAGTCTCGGGTGGAGACAGCCTGGCCATCATTACGCCATTCGTGCAGGTCGGAACTTACCCGACAAGGAATTTCGCTACCTTAGGACCGTTATAGTTACGGCCGCCGTTTACCGGGGCTTCGATCAAGAGCTTCTCCTTACGGATAACCCCATCAATTAACCTTCCGGCACCGGGCAGGCGTCACACCGTATACGTCCACTTTCGTGTTTGCACAGTGCTGTGTTTTTAATAAACAGTTGCAGCCAGCTGGTATCTTCGACTGATTTCAGCTCCATGAGTAAATCACTTCACCTACATATCAGCGTGCCTTCTCCCGAAGTTACGGCACCATTTTGCCTAGTTCCTTCACCCGAGTTCTCTCAAGCGCCTTGGTATTCTCTACCTGACCACCTGTGTCGGTTTGGGGTACGATTTGATGTTACCTGATGCTTAGAGGCTTTTCCTGGAAGCAGGGCATTTGTTGCTTCAGCACCGTAGTGCCTCGTCATCACGCCTCAGTGTTAAAGTGAACCGGATTTACCTGGAACACACACCTACACGCTTAAACCGGGACAACCGTCGCCCGGCCAACATAGCCTTCTCCGTCCCCCCCTTCGCAGTAACACCAAGTACAGGAATATTAACCTGTTTCCCATCGACTACGCCTTTCGGCCTCGCCTTAGGGGTCGACTCACCCTGCCCCGATTAACGTTGGACAGGAACCCTTGGTCTTCCGGCGAGCGGGCTTTTCACCCGCTTTATCGTTACTTATGTCAGCATTCGCACTTCTGATACCTCCAGCATGCCTCACAGCACACCTTCACAGGCTTACAGAACGCTCCCCTACCCAACAACACATTGTGTCGCTGCCGCAGCTTCGGTGCATGGTTTAGCCCCGTTACATCTTCCGCGCAGGCCGACTCGACCAGTGAGCTATTACGCTTTCTTTAAATGATGGCTGCTTCTAAGCCAACATCCTGGCTGTCTGAGCCTTCCCACATCGTTTCCCACTTAACCATGACTTTGGGACCTTAGCTGGCGGTCTGGGTTGTTTCCCTCTTCACGACGGACGTTAGCACCCGCCGTGTGTCTCCCGTGATAACATTCTTCGGTATTCGCAGTTTGCATCGGGTTGGTAAGTCGGGATGACCCCCCTAGCCGAAACAGTGCTCTACCCCCGAAGATGAATTCACGAGGCGCTACCTAAATAGCTTTCGGGGAGAACCAGCTATCTCCCGGTTTGATTGGCCTTTCACCCCCCAGCCACAAGTCATCCGCTAATTTTTCAACATTAGTCGGTTCGGTCCTCCAGTTAGTGTTACCCAACCTTCAACCTGCCCATGGCTAGATCACCGGGTTTCGGGTCTATACCCTGCAACTTAACGCCCAGTTAAGACTCGGTTTCCCTTCGGCTCCCCTATTCGGTTAACCTTGCTACAGAATATAAGTCGCTGACCCATTATACAAAAGGTACGCAGTCACCCCATTAAAGAGGCTCCCACTGCTTGTACGTACACGGTTTCAGGTTCTTTTTCACTCCCCTCGCCGGGGTTCTTTTCGCCTTTCCCTCACGGTACTGGTTCACTATCGGTCAGTCAGGAGTATTTAGCCTTGGAGGATGGTCCCCCCCATATTCAGACAGGATACCACGTGTCCCGCCCTACTCATCGAGCTCACAACACATGCACTTTTGTGTACGGGGCTGTCACCCTGTATCGCGTGCCTTTCCAGACACTTCCACTAACACACATGCTGATTCAGGCTCTGGGCTGCTCCCCGTTCGCTCGCCGCTACTGGGGGGAATCTCGGTTGATTTCTTTTCCTCGGGGTACTTAGATGTTTCAGTTCCCCCCGGTTCGCCTCGTTAACCTATGTATTCAGTTAACGATAGTGCAACGAATTGCACTGGGTTTCCCCATTCGGACATCGCCGGTTATAACGGTTCATATCACCTTACCGACGCTTTTCGCAGATTAGCACGTCCTTCATCGCCTCTGACTGCCAGGGCATCCACCGTGTACGCTTAGTCGCTTAACCTCACAACCCGAAGATGTTTCTTTCGATTCATCATCGTTTTGCGAAAATTTGAGAGACTCGAACACACATGTCACTGTGTGTCGTTTCAATTTTCAGCTTGATCCAGATTTTTAAAGAGCAAATATCTCAAACGTCACCCGAAGATGAGTTTTGAGATATAAAGGCAGGTGACTTTCACTCACACAAACCAGCAAGTGGCGTCCCCTAGGGGATTCGAACCCCTGTTACCGCCGTGAAAGGGCGGTGTCCTGGGCCTCTAGACGAAGGGGACACTGAAGTCTGCTTCGGCAAGACGCCTTGCTTTTTACTTTTCATCAGACAATCTGTGTGAGCACTACAAAGGCAGGTTCTTTAAGGTAAGGAGGTGATCCAACCGCAGGTTCCCCTACGGTTACCTTGTTACGACTTCACCCCAGTCATGAATCACAAAGTGGTAAGCGCCCTCCCGAAGGTTAAGCTACCTACTTCTTTTGCAACCCACTCCCATGGTGTGACGGGCGGTGTGTACAAGGCCCGGGAACGTATTCACCGTGGCATTCTGATCCACGATTACTAGCGATTCCGACTTCATGGAGTCGAGTTGCAGACTCCAATCCGGACTACGACATACTTTATGAGGTCCGCTTGCTCTCGCGAGGTCGCTTCTCTTTGTATATGCCATTGTAGCACGTGTGTAGCCCTGGTCGTAAGGGCCATGATGACTTGACGTCATCCCCACCTTCCTCCAGTTTATCACTGGCAGTCTCCTTTGAGTTCCCGGCCTAACCGCTGGCAACAAAGGATAAGGGTTGCGCTCGTTGCGGGACTTAACCCAACATTTCACAACACGAGCTGACGACAGCCATGCAGCACCTGTCTCACAGTTCCCGAAGGCACTTTCGCATCTCTGCAAAATTCTGTGGATGTCAAGACCAGGTAAGGTTCTTCGCGTTGCATCGAATTAAACCACATGCTCCACCGCTTGTGCGGGCCCCCGTCAATTCATTTGAGTTTTAACCTTGCGGCCGTACTCCCCAGGCGGTCTATTTAACGCGTTAGCTCCGGAAGCCACTCCTCAAGGGAACAACCTCCAAATAGACATCGTTTACGGCGTGGACTACCAGGGTATCTAATCCTGTTTGCTCCCCACGCTTTCGCACCTGAGCGTCAGTCTTTGTCCAGGGGGCCGCCTTCGCCACCGGTATTCCTCCAGATCTCTACGCATTTCACCGCTACACCTGGAATTCTACCCCCCCTCTACAAGACTCAAGCCTGCCAGTTTCGAATGCAGTTCCCAGGTTGAGCCCGGGGATTTCACATCCGACTTGACAGACCGCCTGCGTGCGCTTTACGCCCAGTAATTCCGATTAACGCTTGCACCCTCCGTATTACCGCGGCTGCTGGCACGGAGTTAGCCGGTGCTTCTTCTGCGGGTAACGTCAATGAAAATGGTTATTAACCATTTACCCTTCCTCCCCGCTGAAAGTACTTTACAACCCGAAGGCCTTCTTCATACACGCGGCATGGCTGCATCAGGCTTGCGCCCATTGTGCAATATTCCCCACTGCTGCCTCCCGTAGGAGTCTGGACCGTGTCTCAGTTCCAGTGTGGCTGGTCATCCTCTCAGACCAGCTAGGGATCGTCGCCTTGGTGAGCCGTTACCTCACCAACAAGCTAATCCCATCTGGGCACATCCGATGGCAAGAGGCCCGAAGGTCCCCCTCTTTGGTCTTGCGACGTTATGCGGTATTAGCTACCGTTTCCAGTAGTTATCCCCCCTCCATCGGGCAGTTTCCCAGACATTACTCACCCGTCCGCCACTCGTCAGCAAAGCAGCAAGCTGCTTCCTGTTACCGTTCGACTTGCATGTGTTAGGCCTGCCGCCAGCGTTCAATCTGAGCCATGATCAAACTCTTCAATTTAAGTTTGATGCTCAAAGAATTAAACTTCGTAATGAATTACGTGTTCACTCTTGAGACTTGGTATTCATTTATTGTCCGAAGACATTAAGAATCCATGTCACTTTGAGTGCCCACACAGATTGTCTGATAAATTGTTAAAGAGCAGTGCCGCTTCGCTTTTTCTCAGCGGCGCGGGGTGTGCATAATACGCTTTCCCGCTTCAGAGTCAAGCATTTATTTTTGCTTTTCTCTGTGGGTATTCATCGCTGAATCCCGCTGACCCGGCGGCTTGCGTGCCGTTGTTTCGTGTCAGTGGAGGCGCATTATAGGGAGTTATTTCGGGCTGACAAGTCAAAAATACAAAAAACTTATCAACTGCTCACTTTCCAGGCAAATCACTCTATAAACCGCCATTTTAGCCTGGTTTTTAAACAAAAATGGGCTCCGAAGAGCCCATTTATTATTCCATCAAGAATTACTGTACTGCGACAATCCGATCGCCGTTGGCTTCAAGGCGTATCGTTTTACCTGGAATTAACTCTCCAGACAGAATTTGCTGCGCCAGCGGGTTCTCAATCTGTTGCTGGATTGCACGTTTCAACGGACGAGCCCCATACACCGGATCATAACCATTGGCACTAAGCAGTTTCAGCGCTTCATCAGAGATGTGGATTTCATAACCACGTTCTTCCAGACGTTTATACAGCCGCTGCAGTTGGATCTGCGCAATAGACGCAATGTGTTGTTCACCCAACGGATGGAATACCACAACCTCATCTATACGGTTGATGAATTCCGGGCGGAAGTTGTGACTCACCACACCTAACACCAGATCTTTCATATGGCTGTAGTCGAGATCGCCGAAGCGTTCCTGAATCAAATCGGAACCCAGGTTAGAGGTCATAATGACCACCGTATTACGGAAGTCGACCGTTCTCCCCTGTCCATCGGTCAGACGACCATCATCCAGTACCTGCAGAAGAATGTTGAACACATCAGGATGCGCTTTCTCAACTTCATCAAGCAGAATAACGGAATAAGGACGACGACGAACCGCTTCGGTCAGATAACCGCCTTCTTCATAACCGACATATCCCGGAGGCGCCCCTACCAGGCGAGACACAGAGTGTTTCTCCATAAACTCGGACATGTCGATACGCACCATCGCGTCGTCGCTATCAAACATAAAGTTTGCCAGCGCCTTACACAGTTCGGTTTTACCGACCCCGGTTGGACCGAGGAACAGGAACGATCCAATCGGACGGTTTGGATCGGCAAGACCGGCACGGCTACGACGAATCGCGTTCGATACGGCCTCGACCGCTTCATTCTGCCCGATCACGCGACTATGTAACTCTTGCTCCATACGCAACAGTTTTTCGCGCTCGCCTTCCAGCATTCTCGCGACCGGGATACCGGTCCAGCGCGCCAGCACTTCGGCAATTTCCGCATCCGTCACTTTATTACGCAACAGACGCATGGTTTTACCTTCCGACTGTGTCGCGGCTTCCAGCTGTTTTTCCAGCTCAGGAATTTTGCCGTACTGCAGTTCGGACATCCGCGCCAGGTCGCCCACACGACGCGCCTGTTCAATAGCAATCTTCGCCTGTTCCAGCTCGGCTTTGATCGTTTGTGTTCCGGAGAGCGACGCTTTTTCCGCTTTCCACTCTTCTTCTAATTCAGAGTACTGACGCTCTTTGTCGTCCAGCTCTTCATTAAGCATATCGAGACGTTTTTTTACTCGCCTCATCAGACTCTTTCATCAACGCCTGCTGCTCCAGTTTGAGCTGGATAATGCGGCGGTCGAGTCTGTCCAGCTCTTCCGGCTTAGAGTCAATCTGCATACGGATGCTGGATGCCGCTTCATCGATCAGGTCGATAGCTTTATCCGGCAACTGGCGATCGGCAATGTAACGATGAGACAGCGTGGCTGCCGCGACGATTGCCGGGTCAGTAATCTGCACATGGTGATGCAATTCATAACGTTCTTTCAGACCACGCAGTATCGCAATGGTATCTTCCACTGACGGTTCAGCCACGAACACTTTCTGGAAACGACGTTCCAGCGCCGCATCTTTTTCGATGTACTGGCGATACTCGTCGAGCGTTGTCGCCCCGACGCAGTGCAGCTCCCCACGCGCCAGCGCCGGTTTCAGCATATTCCCGGCATCCATCGCCCCATCGGCTTTACCTGCGCCCACCATAGTGTGCAGTTCGTCGATGAACAGGATGACATTACCTTCCTGTTTCGCGAGATCGTTGAGTACGCCTTTTAAGCGCTCTTCAAATTCACCGCGATATTTTGCCCCAGCCACCAGCGCGCCCATATCTAGCGCCAGTACACGGCGGCCTTTTAAGCCTTCCGGGACCTCTCCATTAATGATTCGCTGTGCCAGCCCTTCAACAATCGCCGTTTTACCCACGCCAGGCTCACCAATTAACACCGGATTGTTTTTAGTACGGCGCTGCAGTACCTGAATGGTACGGCGAATCTCTTCATCACGGCCAATAACCGGGTCAAGTTTGCCCTGTTCGGCACGCTCGGTCAGATCGACGGTATATTTTTTCAAGGCCTGACGTTGGTCTTCAGCCCCTTGATCGTTCACGCTTTCACCTCCACGCATTTGTTCAATTGCCTGAGTAATATTGGCGGTTGTTGCGCCAGCCGATTTCAGCAAATCGGGCAATGTCCCGCGAGACTCAAGCGCCGCCAGAACGAACAGTTCTGACGAAATAAAGTTGTCCCCTCGTTTTTGCGCCAGCTTGTCGCAAAGATTCAATACACGCACCAGATCCTGAGACGGCTGTACGTCGCCACCGGTGCCTTCCACCTGCGGTAAACGACTCAGCGCCTGATCGATGGCGGTGCGTAGCTGCCCGGCATTAATGCCAGCAGAGGTTAATAAAGGACGTACCGATCCCCCCTTCCTGATTCAGCAAGGCGCTCATTAAATGAAGAGGTTCGATAAATTGGTTGTCGTGCCCCAGTGCGAGTGACTGGGCATCGGCAAGAGCAAGCTGGAATTTGTTAGTAAGACGATCCAGACGCATAACTCCTCCCATAACAGGTCAAATTTGCTACTGGAGATTAAATGAGGTCATCCCTCAATTATTCAAGGTTAATGACCTGAATTATGTGAAAAGAAAATCACGCGTACCGGATCGTCTTGATTCTTTAGGTTATATCAGCCAAATAAAACTTGCCATACGCCCCGTGATCTTGTCGCGACGATAAGAGAAGAAAGTCTCATTTTCACTAAAAGTACAGCGGTCGCCGCCATAAATTTGCTCAACGCCGGCATTAGCCAGGCGCTGACGCGCAAGCTGATAAATATTCGCCAGATATTTTTCGCCGTGAGGCTCAAAGGCTTCATGCGCATTTGCGTCTTTGTCGATAAACGCCTCACGCACTTCAGGTCCGACTTCAAAGGCCGCAGGACCAATCGCCGGGCCTAACCAGGCAAGAATATTTTCAGGCTTATCCGCAAAGCAGGCCACCGTCTCTTCCAGTACGCCTTCACATAATCCACGCCAGCCCGCATGGGCTGCCGCTACCTCCGTTCCCGCCCGATTACAAAAGAGTACGGGCAGACAGTCTGCCGTCATTACCGCACAAACGGTACCCGGCGTATTACTGTATGACGCATCCGCCCGTTTCGAGGCGTAAGGCTCGCCGGTCAGCTTCAGGACGTCTTTCCCATGTACCTGTTCCAGCCAGACCGGTTTTGAAGGCAGATTGCCCGCAGCAAACAGGCGTCTGCGGTTCTCTTCGACATGCTCTGGATTATCGCCACAGTGGGCCCCCAGATTTAAGGCATCATACGGCGGCAAACTCACACCGCCGGTACGGGTCGAACTGCAGGCCGCCACGCCATTTGGCAGAGGCCACTGCGGGACAATAAGCTTACTCATAGCCAGGCCACGTCATCTTTATGCTCTTCGAAATCCGCACGCATCGCGTCAATCAGTTCAACCATATCCTGCGGGATCGGCGCATGCCATTCCATTTCGATACCGGAAATTGGGTGATACAGACGCAGCATGGTGGCATGCAGCGCCTGACGGTCGAATTTACGCAATGTCGAGATAAATGCCTCCGACGCGCCTTTCGGCGGACGTGGACGGCCACCGTACACTTGATCGCCCACCAGCGGATGGGTGATATGCGCCATGTGCACGCGGATCTGGTGCGTACGCCCGGTTTCCAGACGCAGCCGCAGACGCGTGTGCACACGGAAGTGTTCCATAATGCGATAGTGCGTAACCGCCGGTTTCCCCATCGGATGCACCGCCATATGGGTACGCTTTGTCGGGTGACGACTGATAGGTTCTTCTACCGTGCCCCCCGCTGTCATATGACCGATCGCCACCGCTTCGTATTCGCGGGTGATTTCACGCAACTGCAGTGCCTCAACCAGGCGCGTCTGCGCCGGAACGGTTTTCGCAACCACCATTAATCCGGTGGTGTCTTTATCCAGACGATGGACAATACCCGCGCGCGGAACATCCGCAATTGGCGGATAATAATGCAGTAACGCATTCAAAACCGTGCCGTCCGGGTTGCCCGCGCCAGGATGAACAACCAGATCGCGTGGCTTGTTGATAACAATAATGTCATCATCTTCATAAACGATATCCAGTGGGATATCCTGAGGTTCGAAGCGGATTTCTTCATCGATTTCAGCATCGATGGCGACCTGTTCTCCGCCTAACACTTTTTCTTTTGGTTTGTCGCAAATTTTACCGTTGACCAGCACGCGCTGATCGAGAATCCAATCTTTTATGCGCGATCGCGAATAATCAGGGAACATTTCGGCCAAAGCTTGATCTAAGCGTTGACCGAGTTGATTTTCGGAGACCGTTGCGGTGAGTTGTACTCGTTGTGCCATATACAGCTTCTTCGTTTAACGTTGGGTTTTACGGCTTTGCCGTTTAATATAGTGTGCTATTGTAGCTGGTCTTAACCGGGAGCAGGAACAGAGAATCTCCCGTAAAACATTTTGAGGAAAGTCAAAACGTCATGACGCGCATGAAATATCTGGTGGCAGCAGCCACGTTGAGCCTGTTTTTGGCGGGTTGCTCTGGTTCAAAGGAAGAGGTGCCCGATAATCCGCCTAATGAAATCTACGCGACTGCTCAGCAAAAGCTGCAGGACGGTAACTGGAAACAGGCAATAACGCAATTGGAAGCGTTGGATAACCGCTATCCATTTGGTCCCTATTCTCAGCAGGTGCAGTTAGATCTTATCTACGCCTACTACAAAAACGCCGATCTACCGCTTGCTCAGGCTGCCATCGATCGCTTTATCCGCCTGAACCCAACTCATCCTAACATTGATTATGTCATGTATATGCGTGGCCTGACCAATATGGCGTTAGATGACAGCGCATTACAAGGGTTCTTTGGTGTCGATCGTAGCGACCGTGACCCTCAGCATGCGCGAGCTGCGTTCAATGACTTTTCGAAACTGGTTCGCGGCTATCCGAACAGCCAGTACACCACAGACGCCACCAAACGTCTGGTGTTCCTGAAAGATCGTCTGGCGAAATATGAGTACTCCGTTGCGGATTACTACACCAAACGCGGCGCATGGGTGGCCGTGGTTAACCGTGTAGAAGGCATGCTGCGTGATTATCCGGATACGCAGGCAACGCGAGACGCCCTGCCGCTGATGGAAAATGCCTATCGCGAAATGCAGATGACGGCACAGGCTGACAAAGTGGCGAAGATTATTGCCGCCAACAGCAGCAACACCTGACCCCATTTTCAAATGCAGAACGGCAGCCCGCGGGCTGCCGTTTTTTTATCCGTTTTACGTCATGTTCCAGTACACTTTCCCATAACGCAACTCATCAACTATGGCCTGCTTTCGGGCTTTCCTCAAGTTAAAAATCACCTCTTCCTGCGATAACTCACAAAAAGGTTCCCTTGACAAAAAGTGACAAAATAATGTGATTTGAATCACGCATTTTGACATTAGGAACGGTATGCTGGATTCACCAAGACGGGAAAGACAAGAGGTAAAATTTATGACAATGAACATTACCAGCAAACAAATGGAAATTACTCCGGCCATTCGCCAACATGTCGCAGACCGTCTCGCCAAACTCGAAAAATGGCAAACCCATCTTATTAATCCACATATCATTCTGTCTAAGGAGCCACAGGGTTTCGTCGCTGATGCCACCATCAATACACCAAACGGACATCTGGTCGCCAGCGCAAAACACGAAGATATGTACACCGCTATTAACGATTTGATCAACAAGCTGGAACGGCAGCTCAATAAAGTGCAGCACAAAGGCGAAGCCCGTCGTGCAACAACTTCAGTAAAAGACGCCAACTTCGTCGAAGCAGAAGAAGAGTAGTCCCTTACATTGAGTGTATCGCCAACGCGCCTTCGGGTGCGTTTTTTGTTGACAGGGTGAAAACAGTACGGGTACTTTACTGACATCACTTAAGGAAACTGACATGCAACTTACCCCGTTTTTCTTCGCATTCTTTTTTTACCTTCCCCCTGAACGGGAGGCTTTCGTCGTGTGAAAAAGAATGCGAAGACGAACAACAAGGCCTCCCACACCGGGGGGGCCTTTTTTTATTGATAACAATAAAGGCAACACTATGACATCGGAAAACCCCTTACTGGCGCTGCGCGATAAAATCAGCACGCTGGATGCAAAATTGCTGGCGTTACTGGCCGAGCGACGTGGGCTGGCAGTTGAAGTCGGCAAAGCTAAACTCGAATCCCATCGTCCGGTGCGGGATATCGACCGGGAGCGCGATCTGCTGGACAGACTGATTACCCTTGGCAAAGCGCATCATCTTGATGCGCATTACATCACCCGCCTTTTTCAGCTCATTATTGAAGATTCTGTTCTCACCCAGCAGGCGCTGCTTCAGCAGCATCTGAATAAAATCAATCCGCATTCCGCACGCGTGGCGTTCCTGGGGCCAAAAGGCTCTTACTCACATCTTGCGGCACGTCAGTACGCCGCACGCCACTTCGAACAGTTTATTGAGAGCGGTTGTGCCAGGTTTGCTGATATTTTTAATCAGGTTGAAACAGGTCAGGCCGATTACGCAGTCGTACCAATTGAAAACACCAGCTCCGGCGGGATTAACGATGTCTACGATCTGCTACAGCACACCAGTCTGTCGATTGTGGGCGAGATGACGGTGACTATCGACCATTGCGTACTGGTTTTGGGAACAACAGACCTCGACACCATCGAAACGGTTTACAGCCATCCGCAGCCGTTCCAGCAGTGCAGCAAGTTCCTCAGTCGTTATCCACACTGGAAAATTGAGTACACCGAAAGTACATCCGCTGCAATGGAAAAAGTCGCGCAGGCAAACTCTCCACGCGTTGCCGCACTCGGCAGTGAAGCCGGTGGCGTGCTGCATGGTTTACAGGTCCTGGAACGTATTGAAGCGAACCAAACGCAGAACATCACTCGCTTCATCGTGCTGGCGCGTAAAGCGATCAACGTCTCCGATCAGGTCCCGGCCAAAACTACCCTGCTGATGGCGACAGGACAACAGGCGGGCGCCCTCGTGGAAGCGCTGCTGGTGCTGCGCAACCATAATCTGATCATGACTAAGCTGGAATCCCGTCCGATACACGGCAATCCGTGGGAAGAGATGTTTTATCTCGATATCCAGGCCAATCTGGAATCGTTGCAGATGCAGAAGGCGCTCAAGGAGTTGGGCGAGATCACCCGCTCAATGAAGGTGTTGGGCTGTTATCCGAGTGAGAACGTAGTGCCGGTTGATCCGAGCTAACATGCAACAAGGCCGGAGGGCGCTATGCCTGTCCGGCCTGCTGTTTATGTTGCGCAAACCGGATAAGACGCTTTAGCGTCGCCATCCGGCATAATCCTGCCATTACTGTCGACTGTCATTCGCCTGGCGTAACAGCGTACGACTTTCGCTCTGGAAGCGCTTCGCGTAGTCACCGAACCAGTGCTCTACTTTGCGAAAGCTGTCGATAAACGCCTGTTTATCCCCCCTGCTCCAGCAGGCTAATCGCGTCGCCAAAACGTTTGTAGTAGCGCTTAATCAGCGCCAGATTGCTCTCCGACGACATGATGATATCAGCGTAAAGCTGCGGGTCCTGAGCAAACAGTCGCCCCACCATCGCCAGTTCAAGACGATAAATCGGCGAAGAGAGCGCCAGCAACTGTTCAAGCTGCACGTTTTCTTCTGCCAGGTGCAGACCATAAGCAAACGTCGCAAAGTGACGCAGCGCCTGAATGAACGCCATGTTCTGATCGTGCTCGACGGCGCTAATGCGGTGCAGCCGTGCGCCCCAGACCTGAATCTGCTCCAGAAACCACTGATAGGCTTCAGGATTACGCCCGTCGCACCAGACCACCACCTGTTTTGCCAGGCTACCGCTGTCCGGACCGAACATCGGGTGCAGACCGAGCACCGGGCCAGCGTGCGCCGCCAGCATCGCCTGTAAAGGACCGTTTTTCACCGACGCCAGATCGACCAGGATGCAGTCGGCGGGCAGCGGCGGTAATTGCGCAATCACCTGTTCCGTCAGATGGATAGGCACACTCACGATCACCATGCCAGCATCCGCAACGATCTCCTGCGCGCGATCCCAGTCATGCTGCTCAAGGATCCGCACCTGATAACCCGACAGCAGGAGCATTTTCTCGAACAACCGGCCCATCTGCCCGCCGCCGCCGACAATCACTACCGGGCGCAGGGAAGGACAAAGCGTCTTAAACCCTTTGTCATTCTCACTGGAATAAGACTCACGCATCACCCGACGCAGTACGTCTTCAATCAGATCCGGTGGTACACCAAGCGCTTCCGCTTCGGCACGGCGCGAAGCCAGCATCGAGGCTTCACGCTCTGGTACGTAAATCGGCAGACCAAAGCGGCTTTTGACTTCACCGACCTCAGCCACCAGTTCCAGACGGCGCGCCAGCAAATCCAGCAACGCTTTATCGACTTCATCAATTTGATCGCGTAACGCGGTCAACTCAGCAACCATAACGAACCTCTTAAGCCTGGCGCGCCGCCAACTGGCCGTTCAAGTCTTTGTTAATTTCACGCAGCAACGCGTCCGTCATTTCCCAGCTAATGCAGGCGTCGGTAACGGACACGCCGTACTTCATTTCGCTGCGCGGTTGCTCGGAGGACTGGTTGCCTTCATGAATATTACTTTCAATCATCAGGCCGATGATTGAGCGGTTGCCATCTTTAATTTGAGCAACCACCGACTCTGCCACGGCAGGCTGACGACGGTAATCTTTATTGGAGTTACCATGACTGCAATCTACCATCAGTGACGGCCGCAGTCCCGCCTGCTCCATCTCTTTTTCGCACTGAGCGACGTCTGCCGGGCTGTAGTTAGGCGCTTTGCCGCCGCGCAGGATCACATGTCCGTCCGGGTTACCCTGGGTTTGCAGTAACGCAACTTGCCCAGCCTGGTTAATACCGACAAAACGGTGCGACTGCGCCGCAGCGCGCATAGCGTTGATCGCCGTCGCCAGGCTGCCGTCGGTGCCGTTTTTGAACCCCACCGGCATCGACAGACCCGACGCCATTTCACGATGTGTTTGTGATTCCGTGGTGCGGGCGCCAATCGCCGACCAGCTAAACAGATCGCCCAGGTATTGAGGACTGTTCGGATCCAGCGCCTCTGTCGCCAGCGGCAGTCCCATGTTGACCAGTTCAAGCAGCAGTTGACGCGCAATTTTCAGACCCGCTTCCACGTCAAAAGAGCCGTCCATGTGAGGATCGTTAATTAACCCTTTCCAGCCAACGGTGGTACGGGGTTTTTCAAAATAGACGCGCATCACCAGATAGAGGCTATCGCTGACCTCTGCGGCAAGGGCTTTAAATCGACGAGCATATTCCAGGGCCGTTTCAGGATCGTGAATGGAGCACGGACCACACACCACCAACAGACGCGGATCGCGTCCGGCAATGATGTCAGAAATGGTTTTACGCGACTGGGCGATTTGCGCCTCTTGCGCCAGGCTCAGCGGGAATTCCGCTTTCAGTTGTTCCGGGGTCATCAGAACCTGTTCGTCGGTAATATGTACGTTGTTCAGCGCGTCTTTTTGCATGATGGCGATCCTGTTTTTGCTCGTTTGCGATAGTTTTCCTCACTGAGGATGACGTAACGATAACACAACGAGTAAAGATATCAATCCAAAATACGTAAACATTACGTTACATCAGTGAAATTAACTCGATTTAGCGCAAGATAATTTGTACGCAATAGTTTACACAAACTTATTTTGAGATCCGCTATGCTTTGAAAAAACAGGAGAACAGGCAATGACGAAAATAGTCGGTATCGCAGTGATTTTGCTGCTTAGTGGCTGTCAGATCGATCCTTACACTCACGCGCCAACGTGGACCAGCACCGACTGGTATGACGCCGGGATTGAAGATGCAATTGCCGGCATGGCGGTTAAAGATAATGAAACACTGGCCGATACCTTTAATGACCCGGAGGTGGATCGTTCGCAATACCTTAAAGGCTACGCAGAAGGCCAACGTAAAACCTGCCAGCAAAATTTTGCCTATGCCAGAGGCGTAACGGGGAAAACCTTCCCTGCCAGTTGCGATACGGTAGAAAATGCCAGCCTGTTGCGTGAGGCATGGCAACAAGGTGCCGATGAAAATGCCGCTTCAATACGTCTGAATTAATATTTAGTCAGATTTAGCTTAAACCGCATACGTTAATCTACAAGGTATAATGACGCTCCGCAAAAATAATGTTATTTTGCTTTAAACAAAACATGGATGTATTTTGATGACGGATAAAAGATGCTGGTGAGGAAATCGTTATGTTCGCTTCTCACCGATGCCTGATGCTGTTAATGCTATTACTGCTGGGATTGCCAGTACATGCTCAGGATTTCCCTGATGTGGCGAAAAATGTTCGTGCAATGGTCTCTGGCATCGTCAGCTATACGCACTGGCCAGCCCTCTCAGGGCCGCCCAGACTGTGCATTTTCTCGTCTTCCCGGTTCGCCAGCGTCCTGGAGGACAGCAGTGATATACCGCTGCCTTATCAACCCGTCATTATTCACACCGCCCAGGAAGCATTAACTGCGCGCTGTGATGGTGTTTATTTCGGCAGTGAATCTCCCACTGCTCAGGTTGAATTAACAAATAATTATCCGTCTAAGGCGTTGTTATTAATTGCAGAACAGAATGACGAATGCATTATAGGCAGCGCCTTTTGTTTGATTATTAACAATAATGATGTCAGATTCGCCGTTAATCTGGATTCTTTGTCGCGCAGTGGCGTAAGGGTCAATCCGGATGTATTGATGCTCGCCCGGAATAAAAAGCATGGATAAGGCTCATTCCTCTTCCCCCCGTCCAACGTTTAAGCGAGCGTTGCGACGCATCAACATGACCAGCGTGATCGTGACCATGACGCTGATCTGGCTGCTGCTGTGTGTTGCCTCAATAGTGACGTTAAAACAGTACGCGCAAAAAAACCTCGAGCTCACTGCGGCGACAATGACCCACAGTCTGGAAGCCGCGCTGGTATTCACCGATGATGCAGCCGCCGCAGAAACGCTGGCCGCACTCGGCCAACAGGGGCAATTTTCCGCCGCTGAGGTTCGCGACAACAATCAGAACGTAATTGCCTCCTGGCGCTATAACGAGCAGGAGAATGACGATAAGCTGGGCGATTTTATCAGCCACTGGCTCTTCCCCTTCCCCATCGCCCAGCCCGTCTGGCACAGTGGTGAGATTATTGGTGAAGTTCGACTTACCGCGCGTGACAGCCTTATCAGCCACTTTATCTGGCTTTCTCTGGCCGTGCTCACCGGGTCACTTCTGTTGGCCTCCGGTATCGCCATTTTGCTGACGCGTCATCTGCATCGTGGCATGGTTGAGGCACTACAAAACATCACCGAGGTGGTGCACGATGTGCGTACGAATCGTAATTTCTCCCGCCGCGTCTCTGAAGAACGAATTGAAGAGTTCCACAATTTTGCCCAGGACTTCAACAGCCTGCTGGATGAAATGGAAGAGTGGCAACTGCGTTTGCAGGCCAAAAATGCGCAATTACTGCGAACGGCACTGCACGATCCGCTGACGGGCCTGGCAAACCGGGCAGCATTTCGTAGCAGCATCAGCGCTCTGATGAACGACAATTCCGCCCGTAGCAGCTCCGCGCTTTTATTCCTTGATGGCGATAACTTCAAATTCGTGAATGACACCTGGGGGCATGCCGCAGGCGATCGCGTGTTGATTGAAGTCGCCAGGCGACTGGCTGAATTCGGTGGCAACCGCCATATTCCTTATCGCCTCGGTGGTGATGAGTTTGCCGTCGTGCTTTACGGCGTCCATTCAGACTATGAAGTCCAGCGAATCAGCGCCGCGCTGTCACAAGAGTTTAATCGTCCTTTTGACCTGCATAACGGGCATTTAGTCAGTATGACGCTGAGCATGGGTTACGCGCTGACCTGGGAGCACGCTTCCGCCGAGAAATTACAAGAACTGGCCGATCGCAATATGTATCGGGCTAAACATCAGCGCAGCGAGCGCTTGATAAAATAAAAAAAGGAATGCACACATGCTTAAGCGTCTTTTATCCCCACTCATTCTTGCCACGCTATTGCTGGCAGGCTGCCAGACTCCACAGGGCAAGTTCACCCCTGCGCAAGTGGCGGCCATGCAATCGTACGGATTTACACAATCTGCGGGTGACTGGTCCCTGGGGCTTTCTGACACCATTCTGTTTGATAAGAATGACTACAAGCTGCGTGCGGAAAGTCAGCAACATATCCAGTCGATGGCAGCCCGTCTCGCCTCAGTGGGGCTGAACCATGCGCGCATGGATGGGCATACCGATAACTACGGCGAGGATAGCTACAATGAGGCGCTATCGCTCAAGCGCGCCAATGTCGTGGCGGACGCCTGGTCAGAAGGCGCAAAGATTCCGCGCGCCAATCTCACCACGCAAGGACTAGGGAAAAAATACCCGATCGCCAGTAACCAGTCGGCGAAAGGTCGCGCGGAAAATCGCCGCGTCGCCGTGGTCATCAGCGCGCCTTAAATTGCACTGCGCTCTGAAGCGTCTACCTAAAATACAGATGTCGCGGCAATAGCGACCAATATGAGGATAAAAAAAGGGCCAGCCAACTGGCCAGCCCTTCTAACAGGATGTCGCCTGAGCGATATCTTAGTTAAGACGCTCTTTGATACGAGCAGCCTTACCAGTACGCTCACGCAGGTAGTACAGTTTAGCTTTACGAACGGCACCACGACGTTTAACAGCAATGCTGTCAACAACCGGAGAGTGAGTCTGGAAGACACGCTCAACGCCTTCGCCGTTGGAAATTTTACGAACAGTGAATGCAGAGTGCAGACCGCGGTTACGAATAGCGATAACCACGCCCTCGAATGCCTGCAGACGTTTTTTGGAACCTTCAACAACCCATACTTTCACTTCCACGGTATCACCCGGACGGAAGGAAGGTACGTCCTGCTTCATCTGCTCTTGTTCAAGTTGCTTAATAATGTTGCTCATAATTTAATCTCTTATCCTGGGTAAACTGATAATCGGGGGGCTTACGCCATCCCATCATGTTTATGTTGCTGTTGCGCGTGTTCCGTTTTGAACTCCGCCAGCAACCTTGCTTGCTCTTCAGTCAGAGCCAGGTTTTCCAGAAGTTCAGGTCTTCTAAGCCAGGTGCGACCCAGCGACTGCTTCAAGCGCCAGCGACGTATCTCAGCATGGTTTCCTGACAGTAACACTGCCGGGACGTCCATCTCTTCTAACACTTCAGGTCGGGTATAGTGCGGGCAGTCCAGCAATCCATCCGCAAAGGAATCTTCCGTTGCCGATGCCTCATGACCCAGAACCCCCCGGAATGAACCGGGATACGGAGTCAATCAGTACCATTGCCGGTAACTCTCCACCGCTGAGAACGTAATCGCCGATTGACCATTCTTCGTCAATTTCGGTTTGGATCACGCGCTCATCTATGCCTTCGTAGCGACCACATACCAGAATCAGCTTTTGATTCGTGGCCAGTTCGCTGACGCCCGCTTGATCAAGCTTGCGTCCCTGAGGTGACAGATAAATCACCTTAGCGCCTTCACCCGCCGCGCTTTTTGCTGCATGAATGGCATCCCGTAAGGGTTGAACCATCATTAACATCCCCGGTCCGCCGCCGTAAGGACGATCGTCCACGGTACGGTGCCGGTCATGCGTGAAGTCGCGAGGACTCCAGCTCTGGATGTTCAGCAGGCCATTTTTAACAGCCCGGCCAGTTACCCCGTAATCGGTAATTGCACGAAACATTTCTGGAAACAGGCTAACGATACCTATAAACACAAGCCAATCCCCATCACGCCGTCATTTACCGCTTATCCGGTGGTTTAAAAACCAGGATCCCAATCTACTTCGATAATTCGCGTAGTGAGATCGACTTTCTTGATAACCTGCCCATCGAGGAACGGCACGAGGCGTTCCTTGATACCAAACGCATCTTTCAGGTTTGCCTTAATGACGATGACGTCATTCGATCCGGTTTCCATCATATCGACGACTTTACCGAGATCGTAGCCTTCCGTGGTCACTACCTGGCAGCCCATCAGGTCTTTCCAGTAGTAGTCACCCTCTTCCAGTTTTGGCAGTTGCGTCGAATCCACGACAATTTCACAATTAGTCAACAGATTCGCAGCATCCCGATCTTCAACGCCTTTCAGCTTGATGATCAGATCCTGATTGTGGTGCTTCCAGCTTTCCAGCTGTACTTGCTGCCACTGACCCGCCTTCTGGATAAACCAGGGCTGATAGTCAAAAATGCTTTCGGCGTCTTCAGTGGAAGAAAACACTCTGAGCCAACCACGAATACCGTAAGACGATCCCATTTTCCCTAAGACAATCGGGTCCACGGGTGCTTGCGCAGTGAGTTGCTTGCTCATCATGACCACCGTGACAGATTAAGCTGCTTTGTTTACTTCTTTGATCAGCGTAGCGACGCGATCAGAAATAGTCGCGCCCTGGCCAACCCAGTGAGCGATGCGATCCAGATCCAGGCGAGTGCCTTCTTCTTTTTCGCTAGCGATTGGGTTAAAGAAGCCAACGCGCTCAATGAAGCGACCGTTACGTGCGTTACGGCTGTCAGTAACAACAACCTGGTAGAACGGACGCTTTTTAGCGCCGTGACGAGCTAAACGAATAGTTACCATAACATCCTCTTGTGTGAATAAAACAACCGGGCCCCATCGAGGAACGGAGCCCGGTGTCATATTAAAAGCCCGAAAATTTTACTGATTTCTGGGGAAATTGCAATCAGCAGTTAAGAACTCTGCGGCAAAAGGCCGTCGGCGATGCGGTCAGTTCGGTGCCGGCGTGCGCACAGCCACCGGAGCGTACACGTAGTACGTGAGGATGGCGAGCACACCCCGGTGCCAAAATGACAAATAAGCCAGGCCTGTAAAGATCAGCGACCGGGGAATCCTGGCGGCATCATCCCCTTCATACTGCGCATCATTTTGGCCATCCCGCCCTTCTTCATCTTCTTCATCATGCGTTGCATGTCGTCGAACTGTTTCAGAAGGCGGTTAACGTCCTGCACCTGCATACCGCAGCCTTGTGCGATACGGCGTTTACGGGAGCCTTTGATGATTTCCGGCTTCGCACGCTCTTTCAGCGTCATCGAGTTGATGATCGCCTCCATGCGCACCAGCACTTTGTCATCCATCTGCGACTTCACGTTGTCCGGGATCTGCCCCATACCCGGCAGCTTGCCCATCAGGCTCGCCATGCCGCCCATGTTTTTCATCTGGCGCAACTGTTCCAGGAAGTCGGTCAGATCAAAACCGTCGCCCTTTTTCAGCTTGGTCGCCAGCTTCTCAGCCTGCGCGCGGTCAACCTTACTTTCGATATCCTCGATCAGCGACAGCACATCGCCCATGCCGAGGATACGTGACGCGATGCGATCCGGATGGAACGGCTCCAGCGCCTCGGTTTTCTCGCCAACGCCGAGGAATTTGATCGGTTTGCCGGTGATGTGACGAATAGAGAGCGCGGCACCGCCACGGGCGTCACCATCGACTTTGGTCAGCACCACGCCGGTCAGCGGCAGCGCTTCGTTAAACGCCTTCGCGGTATTCGCCGCATCCTGACCGGTCATCGCATCGACCACAAACAGGGTTTCTACCGGATTGATAGACGCATGAACCTGTTTGATTTCGTCCATCATCGCTTCGTCAACGTGCAGACGACCGGCGGTATCCACCAGCAGCACGTCGTAGAATTTGAGTTTGGCTTCTTTTAGCGCCGCGTTAACGATATCAACCGGCTTCTGGCCGACATCTGACGGGAAGAAATCAACGCCAACCTGCTCGGCCAGCGTTTCGAGTTGTTTGATCGCCGCAGGGCGATATACGTCAGCGGAGACAACCAGCACTTTCTTCTTGTGCTTTTCGCGCAGGAATTTACCCAGCTTACCGACGCTGGTGGTTTTACCCGCACCTTGCAGGCCCGCCATCAGCACCACAGCCGGCGGCTGCGCGGCCAGGTTCAGGCTCTGGTTCTCTTCGCCCATCGCCGCCACAAGTTCGTTGCGGACAATCTTGACGAACTCCTGCCCCGGCGTCAGGCTCTTGTTAACTTCATGTCCAACCGCTTTCTCTTTTACGCGATTGATAAACTCTCGCACTACCGGCAGCGCAACGTCAGCCTCCAGTAGCGCCATGCGCACTTCGCGCAGTGTCTCTTTAACGTTGTCTTCAGTAAGGCGTCCGCGGCCACTGATATTGCGCAGCGTACGCGACAAACGATCGGTTAAATTATCAAACATTGTCTCTCGCCTGGGGTGGAAACGGTTGGTCGCACGGGCGACACATGAACAGAATTTTGTCGCAGTATAACATGAAGCCGTCTTTGTTGTTATGCAACGGTTGGAGCCACGGTCACGTAACGTTATACTGCTTCTCTTTCTCACTGGCCAACTGTCGACACCACTATGCCCGTTTTTGCTTTGCTCGCCCTTGTCGCCTATTCCGTCAGCCTTGCGCTGATTATTCCCGCTTTGCTGCAAAAAAAACAGCGGCTGGCGGCGTATGGCTATTCTTTCTGCGGTTGTCGCGCTGGTGTGTCATGCTATTGCGCTTGAAGCCCGCATTCTGCCGGGTGGCGACAGCGGACAAAACCTGAGCCTGCTAAACGTCGGCTCGCTGGTCAGCCTGATGATCTGTACGGTGATGACGATTGTCGCCTCGCGCAACCGTGGCTGGCTGCTGTTGCCGGTGGTGTATGCTTTCGCGCTGATCAATCTGGCCTTCGCGACCTTCATGCCAAACGAGTTCATCACCCACCTCGAAGCCACGCCGGGGATGATGATCCACATCGGATTGTCGCTGTTCTCCTATGCAACGCTCATTATCGCCGCCCTGTACGCGCTGCAACTGGCGTGGATCGACTATCAGCTTAAAAACAAAAAGCTGGCGTTCAATAATGAAATGCCGCCGCTGATGAGCATCGAACGCAAGATGTTTCACATCACGCAGATTGGTGTGGTCCTGCTGACGCTCACTCTGTGTACCGGCCTGTTTTACATGCACAATCTGTTCAGCATGGAAAATATCGACAAAGCGGTGCTCTCAATCATCGCATGGTTTGTCTATATTGTTCTGTTGTGGGGACATTATCATGAAGGCTGGCGCGGTCGCCGTGTGGTGTGGTTTAACGTCGCAGGCGCAGTCATCCTGACGCTGGCCTATTTCGGCAGCCGGATTTTGCAGCAGTTTGTCAGCTAAGCCTTAAAGGAGGCGCCCCCTGGAACACATCTCCACCACCACGCTGATCGTCACATTGATCGTCATGGTGGTCATCTCCGCCTATTTTTCCGGTTCCGAAACCGGCATGATGACCCTGAACCGCTACCGCCTGCGCCATCTGGCCAAACAAGGGAACCGTCCGGCGAAGCGCGTCGAAAAGCTGTTGCGTAAGCCCGATCGCCTGATAAGCCTGGTACTAATTGGTAATAACCTGGTCAATATTCTCGCGTCGGCCATCGGCACCATTGTCGGTATGCGACTGTATGGCGATGCGGGCGTCGCCATCGCCACCGGTGTACTGACTTTCGTCGTGCTGGTGTTTGCCGAAGTTTTGCCGAAAACCATTGCGGCGCTTTATCCGGAAAAGGTGGCCTATCCGAGCAGCTTTCTACTGGCGCCATTACAAATTCTGATGATGCCGCTGGTCTGGCTGCTCAATACCATTACCCGCCTGTTGATGCGCATGATGGGCATTAAAACCGATATCGTCATCAGCGGCTCGTTGAGTAAAGATGAATTACGTACCCTCGTGAACGAATCCCGTTCGCAAATTTCCCGCCGCAACCAGGACATGCTGCTGTCAGTGCTCGATCTTGAAAAGGTCAGCGTGGATGACATCATGGTGCCGCGCAGTGAAATCATCGGGATTGATATCAATGACGACTGGAAATCGATTGTGCGTCAGTTGTCGCATTCGCCACATGGACGCATAGTGCTTTACCGTGACTCTCTGGACGACGCCATCAGCATGCTGCGCGTGCGTGAAGCCTGGCGGTTGATGTCGGAAAAGAAAGAGTTCACTAAAGAGACTATGCTGCGCGCCGCCGATGAGATCTACTTCGTCCCGGAAGGCACGCCACTCAGCACGCAGCTCATCAAGTTTCAGCGTAATAAAAAAGAAAGTGGGCCTGGTGGTCAACGAATATGGCGATATTCAGGGGCTGGTCACGGTAGAGGATATTCTCGAAGAGATTGTCGGCGACTTTACCACCTCGATGTCCCCCACGTTGGCAGAAGAAGTGACGCCGCAAAATGACGGTTCGGTGATCATCGACGGCAGCGCTAACGTGCGGGAAATCAACAAAGCGTTTAACTGGCATCTGCCGGAAGACAACGCGCGCACGGTGAATGGCGTGATTCTGGAAGCGCTGGAGGAGATCCCGATTGCGGGCACTCGCGTACGCATCGGTCAATACGATATTGATATTCTCGACGTCCAGGAGAATATGATTAAGCAGGTCAGAGTGTTGCCCGTTAAGCCACTCCGGGAAAGTGTCGCGGAGTAATGAAAACGGCCCGCTGGTCTTCCAGTGGGCCGTAGACCGGATAAGCGTCAGTGCCAGCCGGCAATATAAATAGCCGAAAGATTAACCTTTCGCTTTCGCAACCGTCACCATCGCCGCACGAATTGTACGACCGTTCAACGTATAGCCTTTCTGCATAATCCCCAGCACGTTGCCCGGCGCGACATCGTCGGACTCCACCATCGCAATGGCCTGATGCACGTTCGGATCCAGCGCCACGTTAGTTTCGGCAATCACTTCCACGCCAAACTTACGCACCACATCCAGCATCGATTTCAGGGTCAGCTCGATCCCTTCAACCATCGGGGCCAAATCCGGATTGGCTTTATCCGCCACTTCAAGCGCGCGATCGAGGCTATCAATCACCGGCAGCAGTTCGTTGACGAATTTTTCCAGCGCGAACTTATGCGCCTTCTCAACGTCCAGTTCGGTGCGGCGACGCAGGTTTTCCATTTCGGCTTTGATACGCAACACAGCGTCACGTTCACGGTTCTGAGCTTCAGCAAGCTGCGCTTCCAGATTCGCAATTTTTTCATCGCGCGGATCCACCTGCTCAGCAGAAGCCTCAGGTTCAACCGCCTCAACGTCTTCGTGCTGTTCCATGATAATTTCTTCCGGGGCTTGTTGCCCCTCAGGCGTTTTCTGTTCTTTACTACTCATGAATTTCTCCGCGTTTTTTTCGCATTCATCTCGCTAACTTCGCTTATTATGGGGATCAGATTCAGGGTTTCAAGGGAAGTACTCACATTGTCATCAATCTTCGTCAAAAGGACCTCGAAAAAATGAATAATCATTTCAAGTGTATCGGCATTGTGGGACACCCCCGTCACCCCACGGCACTCACGACACATGAAATGCTCTACCGCTGGTTATGCACCAAAGGGTATGAGGTCATTGTCGAGCAGCAGATCGCTCACGAGTTACAGTTGAAGAATGTGAAAACCGGCACTCTGGCGGAGATTGGCCAGCAGGCGGACCTTGCGGTGGTTGTCGGCGGCGATGGCAATATGCTTGGCGCGGCGCGAACGCTGGCGCGATACGACATCAAGGTGATCGGCATCAACCGCGGCAATCTCGGCTTCCTGACGGATCTTGATCCTGATAACGCGCAGCAACAGCTCGCCGACGTGCTGGAAGGTCATTACGTCGCGGAAAAACGCTTTCTGCTGGAAGCACAGGTCTGTCAGAAGGACTGCCAGAAGCGTATCAGTACCGCCATTAACGAGGTTGTACTGCACCCCGGCAAAGTCGCGCACATGATTGAATTTGAAGTCTACATTGACGAAAGCTTTGCTTTCTCGCAGCGTTCTGATGGCCTGATTATCTCGACGCCAACAGGTTCCACCGCTTATTCCCTGTCGGCTGGCGGCCCGATTCTGACCCCGTCCCTTGATGCCATCACCCTGGTGCCGATGTTCCCGCACACCCTTTCGGCGCGTCCGCTGGTTATCAACAGCAGCAGCACCATTCGGCTGCGTTTCTCGCACCGCCGTAACGATCTCGAAATCAGTTGTGACAGCCAGATAGCGTTACCGATTCAGGAAGGTGAAGATGTGCTGATCCGTCGCTGTGATTACCATCTGAATCTCATTCACCCAAAAGATTACAGTTATTTCAATACATTAAGTACCAAATTAGGCTGGTCAAAAAAATTATTCTAATTTAACGCCAACCTCTTTACTGTATAAAAAACCAGTTTATACTGTATGTAATCACAGCTATGGTTTTTCATACAGGAAAACGACTATGTTGGCACAACTGACCATCAGCAATTTTGCTATCGTTCGTGAACTTGAGATCGATTTTCAGAGCGGAATGACCGTCATCACCGGTGAAACCGGGGCGGGTAAATCTATTGCCATTGATGCGCTCGGTTTGTGCCTCGGCGGTCGCGCTGAAGCCGATATGGTTCGTACCGGCGCCAACCGTGCTGACCTGTGCGCCCGCTTTTCGCTGAAGGATACCCCCGCCGCCCTGCGCTGGCTGGAGGAAAACCAGCTTGAAGAGGGGCGTGAGTGTTTACTTCGCCGCGTAATCAGCAGCGACGGGCGTTCCCGTGGCTTTATTAACGGGACTGCCGTCTCCCTCTCTCAGCTTCGCGAACTGGGGCAATTGCTTATTCAAATTCATGGTCAACACGCACATCAGTTGCTGACCAAAGCCGAACATCAAAAATCCCTGCTCGATGGCTACGCCAATGAATCCGTTCGGGTGCAGGATATGTCTGCGCGTTACCAACTCTGGCACCAGAGCTGCCGTGATTTAGCACACCACCAGCAGCTGAGTCAGGAACGTGCCGCTCGTGCGGAACTGCTGCAGTATCAGCTTAAAGAGCTGAATGAATTTAACCCGCAAGTGGGTGAATTTGAACAGATCGATGAAGAATACAAGCGTCTGGCCAACAGCGGACAATTGCTCTCCACCAGCCAGAATGCGCTGTCGCTAATGGCGGACGGTGAAGACGTTAACTTGCAAAGCCAGTTATATACTGCGAAACAACTGGTCAGTGAACTGGTCGGGATGGACGGTAAGCTCTCAGGCATTCTTGATATGCTGGAAGAGGCAACGATTCAACTCAACGAAGCCAGCGACGAACTGCGCCACTATTGCGACCGTCTGGATTTGGATCCCAATCGTCTGTTTGAACTGGAGCAACGCCTCTCGAAGCAGATTTCGCTGGCTCGTAAACATCACGTTAGCCCGGAAGCGCTGCCGCAATATTATCAGTCTTTGCTCGACGAGCAGCAGCAGCTCGACGATCAGGCCGATTCGCTGGAAACGCTGACTCTTTCTGTGAATAAACATCGCCAGCAGGCGCTTGAAGCGGCGAAAGCGCTGCACACGCAGCGTAAGCATTACGCAGAAGAACTGAGTACGCTGATTACTGAGAGTATGCACTCACTCTCAATGCCACACGGTCGTTTCACCATCGACGTCACGTTCGATGAACACAATCTCAGCCAGGATGGTGCGGACCGGGTTGAGTTTAAAGTGACCACCAACCCAGGTCAGCCAATGCAGCCCATTGCTAAAGTGGCTTCTGGAGGTGAACTGTCGCGTATTGCCCTCGCCATCCAGGTGATTACCGCTCGGAAAATGGAAACACCGGCGCTGATTTTTGATGAAGTTGATGTCGGCATCAGCGGTCCAACCGCAGCGGTGGTCGGTAAACTGCTGCGCCAGCTTGGCGAATCGACCCAGGTGATGTGCGTCACGCACCTTCCACAAGTGGCGGGATGCGGTCATCAACATTTCTTTGTCAGTAAAGAGACCGACGGTGAAATGACCGAAACGCACATGCAACCGCTGGATAAACGCGCACGCTTGCAGGAGCTGGCGCGCCTGCTGGGCGGCAGCGAGGTGACGCGAAACACCCTCGCCAATGCGAAAGAACTGCTGGCGGCGTAAACTTTTTTTGCACCTTAACGGTCAGAGTAGACAACAAAAACGCCGTCGGACCCGTAAGCAAAAGGTTTTAAAGTGGTGAAAGGTCTATTATCATCGGCATATTACATATGAGCCACGTACTGCTCGGGCCCGAAAAGGAATCAAATCACATGCGCTGTAAAACGCTGACTGCTGCAGCAGCAGTATTATTGATGTTGACCGCAGGCTGTTCCACTCTGGAGCGAGTGGTTTACCGCCCTGATATCAACCAGGGGAACTATCTGACCGCGAACGATGTATCCAAAATCCGTGTGGGCATGACGCAACAGCAGGTTGCCTATGCACTGGGTACGCCAATGATGTCCGATCCGTTTGGTACCAACACCTGGTTCTATGTGTTCCGTCAACAGCCGGGCCATGAAGGCGTCACTCAGCAAACGCTGACGTTAACTTTCAACAGCAGCGGCGTACTGACCAACATTGATAACAAACCTGCGTTGACCGACAACAAATAAGCGGGTCTTCAGATATTAAAAAAAGGTGCTCACTGAGCACCTTTTTTTGTTACGACTCTTTGCCCTGGTTCGGCTATTTTTTCGCTGATTTCTCTGCCCGCTGTCTGCGCAACTCTTTCGGATCGGCTATCAATGGACGGTAAATTTCCACCCGATCGCCATCCTGTAACACATCCGCCAGTTTGACCGGACGGCTATAGATACCAACTTTGTTTTTCGTCAGATCGATATCGGTACGCAGTTCCAGTAACCCCGATGCCCGGATAGCCTCTTCGACCGTTGCGCCAGGCTGCAACGTCACCCGCTGCAGGTACTGTTTTTCAGGCAGCGCATAGGCTACCTCAATAACAATCTTAGGCGACACGATAGACCTCTTTGGCGCGAACCGTAAAAGCCTGCACCATGTTGGCTGCCAGCTCTTTAAAGATACGGCCAAACGCCAGCTCGATCAGCTTGTTGGTAAACTCAAAATCAAGATGAAACTCAATGCGGCAAGCATCCGCACTCAGCGGAGTAAATTTCCAACCACCAATCAGCTTTTTGAACGGACCGTCGACCAGTTGCATCAGGATACTCTGGTTGCGGGTTAACTGATTTCGTGTGGTGAACGTCTTACTGATCCCCGCCTTCGAGACATCCACCGCAGCCGTCATCTGTCCCGGCGTTGACTCGAGGACGCGACTGCCGGTGCAACCCGGTAGAAACTGGGGGGTAAGACTGAACATCATTCACTAACTGATACATCTGTTCCGCACTGTAAGGCACTAATGCGGTTCGACTAATCTGCGGCATAGCTCTTTCCATCAACAAAAATCGAACAAATAATACCATTTATCCCACGCTAAAAAAAACGCTATCCCACAACAGGGTACAACCTTGTTCATGCTAAGATATCCTCTTGCCCCCTGCAGGATGAAATGGGGTGTTTTTCGATTCCAGATTACCTATACTGAGCGGCACTATGACGAAGAAAAAAGCACACAAACCTGGCTCAGCCACCATCGCGCTAAACAAGCGCGCACGACACGAATACTTTATCGAAGAAGAGTTCGAAGCGGGTCTCGCCCTGCAGGGGTGGGAAGTAAAATCCCTGCGCGCCGGCAAGGCCAACATCGGCGACAGCTATGTGATCCTCAAAGATGGCGAAGCGTACCTGTTTGGCGCCAACTTTACGCCGATGGCGGTGGCGTCCACCCACGTCGTTTGCGATCCGACCCGAACCCGTAAACTGCTGCTGAATCAGCGTGAACTTGACTCGCTGTATGGCCGCGTAAATCGTGAAGGCTACACTGTTGTCGCCCTTTCTCTGTACTGGAAGAATGCCTGGTGCAAAGTCAAAATTGGCGTGGCGAAAGGTAAGAAACAACACGACAAGCGCTCTGACCTGAAAGATCGCGAATGGCAACTGGATAAAGCGCGCATTATGAAACATGCCGGACGCTAACCCTGTATTATGTGACCTATCTCTCATTCGGGATAGGTCATAATTATTTACCTGTTGAATCTCCAAAAATATATTCTCTTCTTTATTATTGCTATTTCCCAGAAACGTAAAACTGATAAGAATATATTTTCAGTGTCATTCACATTACGTCCATAGCCCAATTATTAAATACTTCAAACAAATTTTTTTACCTTTTTAAAACTCTAAGATACCAATACAATTTGTGTGAGAAATCATTACCCACCCTGACTAACAAAAACAAAAAAAGTCCTTTTAATACATTTAGATAAATCACACGCACTCTCCACTCCTTACCGTTTCACTTCACCAACTGGTGCAAAACCGTATATATTTCACCGCAACTAAACAAATCGAAAATATACGTTAATTTGCAGAATGAGTCCTTTCTGACTATATCATCTAATACAAAAGTACCAGTGAATAAAAAAAGGGTCATTTAGCACAACAGAAACTTTCATCTGCACGGCCACAACATTGAAATCACCGGCAAGAATTCATCCACATGATGAACGGGATCGCTCGTCTGCATTTTTCCCTGCCCAGTGATTTTAAAGAATAAATGTATAAAGAAAGCCATCAGGAGTGAACCTATGCGTCTTCTCGCCGTTATATCTAAGTTGACGGGCGTTTCCACCCATGTCGAAGCCTCTGAAGTCACACTTAATGCCCCTTCCATTGTGAAATTATCCGCAGAGCGTAACGACATCAGTCAGTTCACTCGCGTGAATCAGGATCTGGTGATCACTTTTACTTCCGGTGAAAAACTGACCGTTAAAAATTTCTATGTGGCGAACGATCAGGGGGGCCAGCCAACTGGTGCTTGAAGACAGCCACGGTGCGCTGTGGTGGGTGGAAAACCCAGAAAGCGGCCTGCATTTTGAACAAATTACAGGTATTGACGATCTGTTGGTTACCGCAGGTGAATCTCACGAAGGCGGTGCTATCTGGCCGTGGGTGCTGGGTGGCGCAGTTGCTGCGGGTGGGATCGCGGCCATTGCGTCTTCGGGAGGTGGGGGCAGTAGTCATCATGATAACGACAACAGCAATCCTGGTGAGGGTTCCGGTAACGTCAGCACGCCGGGGGGATGGGGGGCGGAAATAACGGAAGTGGAAATAACGGTGGCGGCGATAACAACACAAGCCCTCCGGGCGGGGAAAATCCCACACCACCGACAGCCCCTGTGATTGCCGGCGCAACAGATGCTGTCTCCGCTATTACGGGGGCGATTCAGGAAAACCAGAGCACCAACGACAGCCAGCCCGTCATTTCCGGCACCGGTGAAGCGGGCTCCGTCATCACCCTCTATGACAATGGGCAGGTCATGGGGACCGTTATCGTCAATGGACAAGGAAACTGGAGCTATAAACCCGACCTCCCGCTTTCCGAAGGCGAACATGTACTGACCGCCACCGCCACGGACGAAAATGGCAATACCAGCGCCATCTCCGGCGATTTCGTCTTTACCGTCGATACCGTTGCCCCGGATGAGGTCTCCGGGTTAATGATTTCCGAAGATGGGTTATGGGTATCAGGGATCGCAGAGGCGGGTTGCGTCGTCACTATTTTCGACAGCCAACATACTATCCTCGCCACCTTTCAGGTCGATGATACCGGTCGGTTTACCGTTCGCCTCAACTCGGCGCAAACCGATTCCGAACAACTCTATGCTGACATCTCTGACGCCGCCGGCAACGCAGGCGATGAAGCCTCCTTCCTCGGTTCCGACTCAGGTTTCCCCGATGCCCCCGCCATTACCGGCATCATTGATGATACGCAACCCACCGCCGTGACGTTAGGCAGCGGTCAGTTCACCAGGGATACCACCCCTACTCTCACAGGGACTGCGCTACCCGGCGCGTTGGTGACCCTCTATGAAAATGGTATCGCTATCGGAACGGCGAATGCTGACGATGGCACGTGGTCATTCGAGCTGAGCGGTGTGCCTGAAGGATTGCACAACTACACGGCCACACAGACCACAGAGGACGGCGTCAGCGGTAGCACGATAGAATTTGCGGTCACCGTGGATACGACCCCACCGGTTGCCCCCGACAATCTGCTCATCTCGCAAAACGGAACCGTACTAACCGGCAACGCCGAGGCGGGAAGTAAAGTCACCATTGCTGACGCCAGCGGCACCACGCTCGGCACCGTGACCGCAGACAGTGAAGGAAAATTCAGCTTCGCGCTCAATCCGGCACGGTTAAATGGCGAGGTTCTGACTGCGACCGCCACGGATAAAGCAGGGAACGACAGTTCGCCTGCTAATGCGACAGCGCCTGACACCACGCCCCCGCAGGCAGCAGGCAATCTGGATGTTTCTGATGATGGAACAACGGTGACCGGCACCGCCGAGCCCGGCACAACGGTGACGATTTACGGCAGCAACAACACCCCGCTGGGATCTGAACAGGTTCAACCCGACGGATCATTTACCGTCACATTGATCCCGCCACAAACCAATGGTGAAATTTTAACGGCCATCGTCAAAGATCCAGCGAATCTGAGCAGTCCTCCGGCGACAACTCTCGCCCCGGACACCACCCCGCCGCAGCCCGCAGGAAATCTGGACGTTTCGGATGATGGCACGACCGTAACGGGGACAGCGGAGCCCGGTAGCACCGTGACGATTCGCGATCCGGATGGCAACCCGATTGGCAATGGTCAAACTGACGGCGAGGGTAATTTCACCGTCACGCTGGACACGCCACAAACCAATGGTGAAACGCTGACCGCCACGGTGACCGATCCGGCAAACCAGAACAGTACGCCAGCCAACGTTACCGCACCGGATACCACAGCGCCGCAGCCCCCCACAGGCGTGGTTTCGGAAGACGGGAGTTCGCTGACGGTCACCGCTGAACCCGGCAGCGTGATCACGATTAAAGACAGCAATGGCAATACGCTGGGAGTCTCCGATCCGGTTCCGGCAAGCGGTTCTCTCGATATCGCTCTTACACCACCACAGGCTAACGGCGAAACGCTGACGCTGACCGCCACCGATGCCGCGAACAATACCAGCCAGCCAACTGACGTTACGGCCCCGGATATCACAGCGCCAGACGCCCCCGTCGTCAATGCGATTATCGATGATGCCGGCGTACAGAAAGGCAATCTGAGTGACAGCCAGCGCACGGACGACAACACGTTGACCTTCAACGGTACCGGTGAACCCGGCGCAACCATCACCATTCTGGACGGAGGTACCCCGCTGGCGGGAACCGCCACCGTGGGCAGCGACGGGCGCTGGACCCTCACGACACCTGCATTGGGAGATGGGGACCATACCTTCACCGTCACCGCGACCGATGCGGAAAACCAGACCAGCACACCGTCTGCCCCCATCACCATTACCGTCGATACCACGCCGCCCGCGATTCCGGTTGTCACCCTGACCGATAACACCGGCAGCAATGCGGGCACCGTGCTGACGAACAACGACGTAACCGACGCCACGCAGCCGGTGTTAAGCGGAAGCGGCACCGCCGGGGACACCATTACGGTGTATGACGGAACGGCGATCATTGGCACAACAAAAGTTGCGGAAAACGGTAGCTGGAGCTTTACCCCGACTCCTGCGCTCGGTGAAGGCGACCACACGCTGCGCGTCACCGCCAGCGATCCTCTGGGCAATACCAGCGAGAAATCCTCTCCGATTACCATTACGGTGGATATCACCGCGCCATATGCCCCTGCGCCGACGCTGACGGATGGCGCAAATGGCCCACTCACCGACGGCCAGGCGACCCGGGAAACCCAGCCGGTTCTGAGCGGTACGGGAACAGATGGCGATATCATCAGCATTTACGACAATGGCGATCTGGTTACCACCGTCACGGTGACTAACGGCGTCTGGAGCTACACGTCGGATGCCCTTGATGAAGGCGACCATGTTTTTACCCTCACCAGCACCGATCCGGCGGGCAATATCAGTGAACCTTCCGCGCCGATCGGCATTCTGGTAGATACCACCCCACCTGCCGTACCCAACCTGACCGTCATTGACCGCGTCGGCAATCAGACCGGCACTCTCGATAACGGTCAGTACACCGATGATACGCGACCGCTGCTGAGCGGAAGCGGTACGCCCGGTGACACGATCACTATCACGCTGGATGGCGTCGCGCTGCCATCACTGGTGATTGATAATTCCGGGAACTGGAGCCTCCCGTCGCCACTGCTGTCGCAGGGCGACCACATCATCCAGGTGACCGCGACCGATCCCGCCGGTAACAGCAGCACGTCGCCGGATCGCATTGTGCGTGTTGATACCCAGGCCCCTGGTACGCCGACGCTGACCGTCAGCGATGACGGTGGACCGTTGAGCGACGGTGAGCAGACTAATGACACCACCCCAACCCTGAGTGGGACGGGCGATACGGGTAGCATTGTCACCATTCTGAATAACGGCGTACCAATTGGCACCGCCGAAGTCATTGATGGCGTCTGGAACTTCACTCCGGATAGCGAACTGGTCGAAGGCAGCTACCACTTTACCGTGACGGCAAAAGATGCCGCAGGTAACACTAGTCAGCCGTCGGACGCGATTGGCATCACCATTGATACTCAGGCGCCCGACGCGCCGTTTATCACCTCGTTGGGCAGTCCGGCAGTCACCAATCAGCCCGAGTTACCCATTAGCGGCACCGGCGAACCCGGCAGCACCATCACTCTGTCGAATGGCGGCACGGTGATTGGCACGGCTGAAGTCGATTCCGCAGGAAACTGGACGATCACTCCGGATTCGCCGCTCACCGAAGGCAATTACACGCTGACGGCAACGGCCACCGATCCGGCGGGGAACGTCAGCACGCCTTCCGCCTCTATCTCGCTGAATGTCGATCTGACTAAACCGGCGGCACCGGAAGAGGTAACGATCACAGCCGATGGCGCAACGGTCAGCGGCACGGCGGAAACCGGCAGCACGGTGACGATCCGCGATACCGACGGCAATGTTATTGGTACAGGCGTGGCAACGGACGGTACGTTCCAGATTCAGGTCACGCCAGCGCAGACAGGCGTCAATTCGCTGACCGCTACGGCGCAGGATGCCGCCGGTAACAACAGCGATCCCACTAACTTTACCGGCTCCGGCACCGGGCTGCCGGTCATCAGCGCCATCGTTGATGATACCGGCCCCCCTCCAGGGCGATCTGAAGAGCGGACAAACCACTGACGATACGCAGCCGGGGCTGCGCGGCTTTTCCACACCGAACTCAACCGTCGATATTCTGGTCGATGGCGTCGTTGTCGCCTCAAACGTCCCGGTTGACGAGAACGGCAACTGGAACTGGACATCCACAGCCACGTTAACCGAAGGCCTGCACACCTTCGAGGTTATCGATACCGTGGATGGCAGCAAAGCGTCCGCCGTGGTTAACATCACCGTCGATCTCACTCCACCAGAACAACCGTCGATTGGCAGCGTGACGGATGATGTCGCTCCGGGTACGGGAACGCTGACCAGCGGGCAGACAACCAACGATCCCCGCCCCACCCTGAGCGGAAACGGTACCAACGGCGAAACCATCACGATTTATGATGGCAGTACGCCAGTCGGTCAGGTACAGGTCGTCAACGGCACGTGGAGTTTTACGCCTCCCACCGGTCTGGAGGAAGGCAGCCACAATCTGACCATCACTGCCACCGATGCGGCAGGGAATACCAGCGTTGCGTCAGAAGCATTTGTCGTGGTGGTGGATACCACGCCCCCCCCCTTGCGCCGCTCATTGCCTCGGCAACCGATGACAGCGAGCCGCAAACGGGCGTCATCAGTAATGGCGGCAGCACTAATGACACTACGCCCGCCTTTACCGGTAGTGGCGAAGAAGGCAGTACGATTACCGTCTATGACAATGGAGTGAAAATCGGCACCACGCAGGTCACTAACGGTAGCTGGAGTTTTACCTCTCCGACGCTTGCCACAGGCTCACATGCGATTACCGTCACCGCCACCGATGCAATGGGTAACGTCAGCGCGCCTTCTGCTGCGTACACCGTGAACGTCGATACCACCGCGCCACGGGTTCCGGTGATTCAAAGCGTCACCGATGATACCACCCCGTCAACCGGCGTACTGGCGAACGGGCAAAGCACCAATGATACTCAGCCAACCTTCCTGGGAACGGCGGAGCCGGGCTCCACCGTTACGCTGTATGATGGCGGACTCGCCGTTGGCAGCGTGGTGGTGGGCGCAGACGGAAGCTGGTCGCTCTCACCGGATAACCCGTTAAGCAGCGGCCCACATAATCTGACCGTGACGGCTACGGACGCGGCTGGAAACGAAGGTCCGTCCGCCGCCTTTTCTCTGACCGTGGACACGCAGGCTCCATCCGCCCCTGTCATCAGTTCCGTTACGGATGATATCGCCCCCAATAGTGGCTCGCTGAGCAACGGACAAAGCACCAACGACACGCGACCAACGCTGACCGGAACCGCTGAAGCGAACAGCACCGTCAGTGTTTTTGACGGCTCCACACTGTTAGGCACCGTGCAGGCTGACGGTACAGGCGCCTGGACATTTACGCCCACCACCGCGCTGGGCAATGGCTCACACACGTTCAACGTAACCGCCACAGACGCCGCCGGTAACGTCAGCCCTGGCGCCGCCTTTACTGTGATCGTCGATACGGTTGCGCCCATAGCGCCGGTTATCGTCAGCGTCACCGATAACGTGACGCCAGGAACCGGCGCGCTCACCAGCGGGCAAAGCACCAATGATACCCGCCCGATCATTACCGGAACCGGCGAGCCAGGCAGCACGATTAACGTCTACGATGGCAACGTTCTGCTTGGTACTGCCAACGTGACCGAAGGCGGAAGCTGGAGCTACCGGCCGGACGGGCTTTCCCAGGGAGACCACTCGCTTCGGGTCACAGCCACCGACAGCGCGGGTAATACCGGGCCCGCGTCGGCGAATTTTACGCTGACGGTCGATACGGTCTCTCCCGGCGCGCCAATCATCAGCAATGTGCAGGATGACGTTGGCCCGGTCACCGGCAGTCTGAGCAACGGTCAAACGACTAACGACGCGCGTCCTGCTTTCACCGGCACCGGTGAACCGGGAACCACCATCAGCATCGCGGACAACGGCGTTTTCCTCGCCAGCGTGACGGTTGAGGCGAACGGAACCTGGACCTTTACCCCCCACCAGCGATCTGGGCCAGGGGAATCATCCGCTGACCTTTACCGCCACCGATGCCGCCGGTAACGTCGGCCCTTCAGCCAGCTTCACCGTCACGGTAGATACCACCGCGCCGCTGGTGCCAGTGATCACCTCAGTGGTCGATGACAGCGCGCCGCAGACCGGCAATCTGTCACCCAATCAGAGCACCAATGACACTCGCCCAACGCTTAACGGCACGGCAGAGCCAGGCGCCACGCTAACCTTTACTGATAACGGCACGGTCATTGGCAGCCTGGTTGTTGGCCCCGACGGCAACTGGACCTTCACCCCCACCACCGCCCTGACTAACGGCGCGCATACCCTTGCCGTGACCGCGACCGACACGGCGGGCAACGCCGGTCCGGCGGCCAGTTTCGCCGTCACGGTGGATACGCTGGCGCCCACCGCGCCGGTGATCACGACGATTCTTGATGATGTCAGTAATATCACCGGTCCCGTCGGCAGCGGGCAAAGCACCAATGACACCCTGCCAGAGCTACGTGGGACCAGCGAACCTGGCGCATTCATCACGCTCTATGACGGCGCAACGTTACTCACGCCAACCCCGATTCAGGCGGATGCCAACGGCGCATGGAGCTTTACGCTAACCACCGCACTGACGGAGGGATCGCATAGCTTTACCGCGAAAGCCACCGACGCGGCGGGCAACGTCAGCGTATCGTCGGCGACATCGACCATCGTGGTAGATACCACGCCGCCTGGCGCCCCCACCAGTCTGGCGGTGATCACCAACGGCAGCCATGTGACCGGCACGGCAGAGGCCGGCAGCACGGTCACTATCACCAGCAGTAACGGCACGGTACTGGGAACCGGCGTGGCGGACGGCACCACCGGCAGCTTTAACATTCTGATTAACCCGGCGCAGGTCGGTGGGGAGACACTGCAGGTTGTCGCCCAGGATAAAGCGGGAAACATCGGGGCATCCGGCAGCGTGATTGCCCCCCTTCAGCGGGCTGCCCGGTGCGCCGGTGATCGCTTCGTTGACGGACGATGTGGGCTCCATCACCGGTCTGGTGGCCAACGGTCAGGCCACCAATGACGCCAGACCGTTGTTAAACGGGACGGGCCAGCCGTTCTCCACCATCACGGTGTACAGCGACGGCGTCTCTATTGGCAGCGCCAGCGTGGATGCACAGGGTAACTGGTCGCTGACCCCGCAGGCCACTATCGCCGACGGGACGCACATTCTCACCGCTACGGCCACTAACACCAACGGCACCAGTACTCTGTCATCAGGTTATACCGTCACGGTGGATACAGTCACGGCCGCGCCAACGGGCACGGTGAGCGCCGACGGTGCCAGCATCAGCGGCACCGCCGAAGCGGGCAGTACGGTGAGCATCACGCTCAGCACGGGCTTAACGGTAACCACGACCGCCAACAGCAGCGGCAATTACACCTATACCTTCGATCGCAAACAGACCAGCGGTGAGAACATCAGCATCAGCGCCACGGACGCCGTCGGCAACGCCTCGACTCCGACGCAGGTCACCGCGCCAACGCTGCCCATCTCGGCCAGCGATAACGTTGAGAATCTGGAGTTAACTTCCAGCGCCACCGTCACCACCGAGCAACTGAGCGACTATGGTCTGTTGCTGGTGGGCGCGCTGGGCAACGTAGCGAACGTGTTGGGTAACGATACGGCAGCCGTGGAATTCACCATTCAGGACGGCGGCAGCGCCAGTCTGGTAATCGACGCCAGCGCTACCGGGGTTGTGCTCTCGTTGCTGAATACGCAGGAGGTGGCGATCCAGAAATATGATGCTGAGACTAACTCGTGGACCACGGTCATCGACACCGCGCAGGCGCAGTTTGCCAATTTACTGACGCTCGGCAGCAGCGGCGTCACGGTGAACGTATCCGGACTGGAGGGCGGTACTTATCGGGTTCTGACCTATAACACGGCGCTGCTGGCAACCGGCTCTTATACCGCGCTGAACGTCAGCGTCGAAGAGACCAGCGCCGGTACCATCACCACCGCCACACCGCAGACCGGCAACGTGCTGAATAACGACAGCGCGCCGCAGGATACGCTTGTTACTACGGTCACTAACGCCAACGGGCAAGTCTTTACGCTTAACGCTGGCAGTAACGTCATACAAGGCGTCTATGGCACGCTGACGATCAATCAGGACGGTTCCTACAGCTACGCGCTGAACCCTAACAGCCCGGCCTCGGTCATCGGCCGGACAGAGAGCTTCACCTACACCATCAACGGCGTCGGCAACAGCGCCTCGGCAAAACTGGTCATTACCCTCGGCAATGACGCGCCAGCCAGCAGCGTCACTGCTGTGGACAACGTCGCCACCCTGCCCTATGACACACATGTGGAAGCGATCAACAACGGGGCGTCCTCGCAGGGTGGCTTTACGGTGGTCAACGTCAGCCTGGGCAACGTGCTGGATCTGGGCGTGCTGGACAAACTGAGCAACCCGATTATTTTCGACGTTGAGCAGGGTTCAACGCGCACCATGACGCTGCAATCCTCCATTGGTGGCGTGGCGATAGCCTCCAGTTTCGATCTGTACATCTATCGCTTCAACGACGTCACCCAGCAGTTTGAGCAATGGCGAGTGGAGAAAAACTGGCTGAACGCACCGCTGCTGGGCGGTCAATCCGACAAGCTGACGCTGAATCTGCCGGGCGGTGAATACCTGTTCCTGTTGAACCCGGCGTTTGGCGTCACGGCGCTGACCGGCTATACCCTGAACGTGCTGGAGGATCATGTTTATAGCGTTGACAGCCTGACCACCAGCACACAGGGCAATGTGTTAAGCGACGATATTGCCCCCCGCAGGCACGCTGGTCACCCAGGTCAACGGCGTGGCGATTGCCGCCACCGGCACGACCACCATTGTCGGCACCTACGGCACGTTAACCATTGATGCGAAAGGGAACTACACCTACACCCTGAAAAGCGGCGTAGGTGCGGACGGCACCAAAACACCGGACAGCTTCATCTACACGGTGAAAGCGCCAAACGGAGATACCGATACCGCCTCGCTCAATATCCAGCCGACCGCCCGCCCGCTGGATGCGGTGAACGATGTCAGCGATGCCCTGCTGGCCCCGGCCGTTCAGGACACCGCGAGTTATCTGGATTCCACCGTTGGTAGCGCCAGTTGGGGAGTACTCGGCAGAACCGGTAGCGGCAGCGGAACCTTTGACGTCGCGGCAGGCACCATTCTGAAAGGCGCGTCCATCGTCTTTGATGTCTCGACGCTGGTCACGCTGGGCAACCTGACCATTAACTGGTCGATTCTGGAAAATGGGGTGATCATTCGCTCCGGCACCGTGCCGGTCGCTAATATCACGCTCGGCGGCGCCACCGTGACCGTCAATCTGAGCGGGCTGGAGCTGGATGGCGGCACCTACACGCTGAGCTTCACCGGCAATAACACCCTGGCGGGCGCAGCGACTATTACGCCGAAAATCACCGGTACGACGGTCGATCTGGATAACTTCGAAACCTCCGGCACGCACAGCGTCACCGGCAATATCTTTGACGGCAGCGATTCCGCAGGGGCGATGGATCAGTTGAATACCGTCGATACCCGCCTGACCATTACCGGCTTTAACGGCAGTACCGCCACGCTCGATCCTTACTCCAGCGCCACCACTACCATTCAGGGCCATTACGGTTCGCTGCAAATTCGCGCCGATGGCTCGTACACCTACACGCTGAATAACGGTGTGGCGCTCTCGTCCATCACCACGAAGGAGACATTCACTTACACGCTCAATGACACCCACGGGCATAGCGATACCGCCACGCTAACGGTGGATATTGCCCCGCAGGTTGCCAGCACGTCACAAAGCGATGTGCTGGTGGGATCGGTATATGGCGACACGTTGATCTACAACCTGCTCAACGCCAGCGATGCCACAGGAGGCAACGGCGCTGACACCTGGAAAAACTTCTCGCTGGCGCAGGGAGACAAAATTGATATCGGCGATTTGCTGGTGGGCTGGAACGGACAAACCGCCTCGCTGGGCAACTATCTCAGCGTCAGCACCAGTGGCGGCAATACCACCCTCTCTATTGACCGTGACGGGGCGGGCAGCACTTTCCACTCCACACAACTGGTGACCCTGGAGAATGTACAAACCACGCTGACGGAACTTATCGAACAAAACCATATTGTGACCTGATAAAGAACCTACAACGACCCCGGGCGCACGTTCGCCCGGGGCAAAAACAACGCGCAATTAGGGAAGAAAAATGGGAAAACGACAGCTTACTTTCTGGTGGCTGGCGGGCAATCTGTGCGCTGCGCCCGCTATCGCTGCCGTGGAAACGCCTCGCATCGCCCCGCAACAATGGGTTGAACAACAGGAACTGCCCGCGCTTGATGGCCCAATGCCATTCAGCGGCGACAGCGCCGCCCCCGGCGAACTGACTCTCTCTCAGGCGGTCAATCGTGCCGTCACCTGGCATCCGTCGATTGCGGAAGTGGTCGGCAAACTGTATGCGCAAATCGAGCAGGTCGATGTCGCAAAAGCCAAATACTATCCGCAGGTTAACGCCGGAATGAATAACGGCTATACCAACAGCTATTCCGACAGCGGATTCAGTCCGTCGCTGGTGCTTTCGCTTTCACAAATGCTGTATGACTTCGGCAAAGTCGCAAGCCAGGTGCGGGCCGAAAACGCTGGCGTGGCGCAGGAGCAGGCCAACGTGCTGGTCAGTATTGATACCGTCAGTCATGAAACGGCGACCGCTATTGTACAGGTGCAAACCTGGCAGCAGATGGTGGCGGTGGCAAAGGAGCAACTGGATGCCCTGAGCGCCATCGGCAGACTGGCGAATCAGCGCAACGATGAAGGGGCCAGCTCGCTGTCGGACGTGGTGCAGACCGATGCGCGCATTGAGGGCGCGCGCTCCCAGCTTGTGCAGTATCAGGCCAATCTTGAGAGTTCACAGGCGACGCTCATGACCTGGCTGGGCTGGAAAAACCTTAACACCATCAGCAACGACTTCCCGCAAAAGCTGGGCCGCAGTTGCGAACTGGCTACGCCGGACGACAAACTGGTGCCTTCGGTGCTCGCCGCCTGGGCGCAGGCCAACGTCGCCCAGGCCAATCTTGACTATGCCAATGCGCAGATGACGCCGACAGTTTCGCTGGAACCGGAGGTACGCCACTATCTCAACGATAATTACGCCGGGCATGAGTCCGTTGACCGCACCCAGTATTCTGCGTGGGTCAAAGTGGAGATGCCCATTTATCAGGGCGGCGGCTTAACCGCGCGTCGCAACGCCGCCAGCCACGCGGTGGAATCCGCCCAGTCAGCCATCCAGCGCACCCGGCTGGACGTGCGCAAGAAACTGCTTGCGGATCGCAGTGAAGCGATGAACCTGGCGACCTCCTTACAGATCCAAAAGCGGCAGGAGACCTTGAGCGAGCGAACGCGCGAGCTGTATCAGCAGCAGTATCTCGACCTCGGCTCCCGCCCCCTTCTCGACGTGCTCAACGCTGAGCAAGAAGTTTATCAGGCGCGCTTCGCACAGTTACAGACGGAGAGTCAGTTGCATCAACTGCAGCTTAACTGCCTGTACAACACCGGTCTGATGCGCCAGGCCTTTGGTCTGGAAAATCGCACCATCCAGTCAGTGGAGATCCAGCCATGACCCACGCCGACATCCCTGACGACGAGCGCATCACCGCACCGGCGCTGGCCAACTGGGCGCGGGCAATGAGCCATATCGCCGCCCATTATCGTATTGCCTGCTCACCCGGCGCGCTACAGGCCAGCGCGCCCTGGTTCCAGGATAAGCCGATGCCGCAGGCGCTCAGCCAACTGGCCCGCCAGGCCGGACTCTCTTTTCAACCGCTGGCCCCCACTGAACAATCTCTCACCCGCTGGCGTCTGCCGGTAGTGATCCAGCTCCAGGAAGGTGAACTGGTGCTGGTTGAACAGTTCGACGGCGAAGACCAGCTTGACGTCTGTTTTATCAATGGAGAACTCCAGCGCAACCGGATCGCCCTGCGCGACCTGCTGCCAACGGTCCGTTTTATTATCGCGTTACGTCCGCTTTCCGCTGTGAAAGACAGCCGGGTAGATGCCTACGTCTCGCGTTTCAAACCCGACTGGCTGAAAAGCCTGGTGCTAAAAGATCTTCGCCCCTATGGCCCGGTAATGCTGGCGGCGCTGTTGATCAATATTCTGTCGCTCTCCGGGATCGTCTTCTCGATGCAGGTGTATGACCGGGTGATCCCCGCACAGTCATGGCCGTCGCTGTATGTCCTCGCCGTCGGCGTATTGATCGCTATGCTATTCGGTTTTCTGCTGCGACTCGCCCGAGGTCATGTGATGGATCTGTTAGGTAAACGCGCCGATATGCGGGTGTCGGATCGCGTCTTCGGTCACGCGCTGCGCCTGCGTAACAGCGCGATCCCGCGCTCCACCGGCAGCTTTATTTCGCAGCTACGCGAGCTGGAACAGATCCGCGAGATGGTGACCTCTTCCACTATCTCCACCATTGTGGATCTGCCCTTCTTTTTCCTGTTCATCGTGGTGCTGGCGATCATCGCCCCGCCGCTCGCCTGGATCGCCCCGGTCGCAGCGCTGCTGATGATCCTTCCCGGTCTGCTGTTGCAAAAAAAGCTCGCGGAGCTGGCGAATCAGTCGGCGCACGAGGCCACGCTGCGTAACGCCGTACTGGTGGAGAGCGTTCAGGGGCTGGAGGACATCAAGCTGATGCAGGCGGAGAACCGGTTTCTGCAACAGTGGAACAGCTATATCCGCATCACCGCCGAGTCCGGACTGCGCACCCGCGAACTGTCGCAGGGGCTAATCAACTGGGGGGGTGACCGTCCAGGGGCTGGTTTATGCGGCGATGGTGATGTTTGGCGCCCCGCTGGTGATTGAAGGCACACTGACCACCGGCTCAGTGGTTGCCGCCTCCATGCTTGGCTCAAGGATGATCGCCCCGATGGGTAATCTGTGCGGCGTGCTGGCACGCTGGCAGCAGGTGAAAGCCGCCAAAAAGGGGCTGGACAGCATTATGGAACTCCCCACCGAGACCCGGCGCGATGAAACGCTGGTGCATCAGGAGATCTTTCACGGTCATTATCTGTTCGAGAACGCACAGTTTCGCTATCACAGTGAAGACCAGCGGGTGCCACTGCGCATTAACCGACTGGAGATCGCCGCCGGTGAGCGCATCGCGGTGCTCGGACGCAACGGCGCGGGCAAATCCACGCTGTTGCAGGCGCTGGCAGGCGGCGTGGATCTGGTCGAAGGAGACGCCCGTCTCGATAACCTCAGCCTGCCGCACATCGATATGGCTGATTTGCGCCGCAACGTTGGTCTACTGAGCCAGAACGCGCGCCTGTTTTTTGGCACCCTGCGCGAGAACCTGACGCTCGGCGCACCACATGCCAGCGACAACGAGATTTTCGCCGTGCTGGAGATCTGCGGTGCGGCCAACTTCGTGAAACGGCTGCCGAAAGGGCTCGATCATCCGATTATGGAAGGCGGCAGCGGATTATCCGGCGGTCAGCGACAGTCTATCATGCTCGCCCGCATGCTGCTGCGCGGCCCCAATATCGTCCTGCTCGATGAACCAACCGCTTCGCTGGATGAGCATTCCGAACGCGAGTTTATTCAACGACTGGGACAGTGGCTTGGCAACCGCACTCTGGTAGTCGCCACCCACCGCGTACCGGTACTGGAGCTGGTAGAACGGGTAGTGGTGCTTAAAGAGGGGCAACTGGTGATGGACGCGCCGAAAGCACAGGCGCTGGGGCAAAGTCGAATGGCCGCGCAGGCCAACACGCGGGAGTGGAAAAATGAAAACCAGTCAGCCTGACGCGACCCAAGACGTGCTCGACGACAGCCGCGAGCGTGAATTTTCGGGCGCCAGCCGCATCATCTGGCTCACCGGGATCTTGTGTCTGATCCTCGCGGTATGGGCGTGGTTCGGCATTCTCGATGAGGTCTCAACCGGCACCGGCAAGGTGATCCCCAGCTCGCGCGAGCAGGTGTTGCAATCGCTCGACGGGGGGGATCCTTGCGGAACTGATGGTGCATGAAGGCGATCAGGTCCAGGCGGGACAGGTTCTGGCGCGAATGGACCCGACGCGATCGGAGTCTAACGTCGGCGAAAGCGCTGCGCGCTACCGCGCCTCGCTGGCCTCCAGCCAACGCCTGACGGCGGAGGTTAGCGACAAGCCGCTGGTCTTCTCTGACGAACTAAACGCCTGGCCGGATCTGCTGGCCTCGGAAACGCGGCTTTACACCAGTCGTCGCGCGCAACTCGCCGACGCGCAATCCGAACTGAACGAGGCGCTGGCGCTGGTGAATAAAGAGCTGGCAATTACCGAACGGCTGGCAAAAAGCGGTGCTGCGAGCCACGTTGAGGTATTGCGTTTGCAACGGCAAAAAAGCGATATTGGCCTTAAACTCACCGATCTGCGCTCGCAATATTACGTCCAGGCGCGCGAGGCGCTGTCTAAAGCCAACGCCGAAGTGGCAATGCTCTCTGCGATCATTAAGGGACGCGAAGATTCGGTGACCCGCCTGACCGTCCGCTCGCCGGTTCGCGGCATTGTGAAGAATATCCAGGTCACGACGATCGGCGGCGTGATCCCGCCAAACGGCGAGATGATGGAGATCGTCCCCGTTGACGATCATCTGCTGATCGAAACGCGTCTGTCGCCACGCGACATCGCTTTTATCCACCCAGGCCAGCGTGCGCTGGTGAAAATCACCGCCTACGATTACGCCATTTATGGCGGGCTGGAAGGCGTTGTCGAAACCATTTCACCGGATACCATTCAGGACAAAGTGAAGCCGGAAATCTTCTACTATCGCGTTTTCATTCGTACCCATCAGGACTATCTGCAAAACAAGCTGGGGCGCCGTTTCTCCATCGTGCCGGGCATGATCGCGACAGTGGACATAAAAACAGGGGAAAAAAGCATCGTCGACTATTTAATCAAACCGTTCAATCGAGCCAAAGAAGCGCTGCGCGAGCGGTAAATGCCTGATGATTGGGGGTGGCAAGGGCTGTCACAAGTCTGTTATACTTGTCTTAACACATTGGGGCTGATTCTGGATTCGACGGGATTTGCGAAACCCAAGGTGCATGCCGAGGGGCGGTTGGCCTCGTAAAAAAGCCGCAAAAAATAGTCGCAAACGACGAAAACTACGCTTTAGCAGCTTAATAACCTGCTCTGAGCCCTCTCTCCCTAGCTTCCGCTCTTAAGACGGGGATCAAAGAGAGGTCAAACCCAAAAGAGATCGCGTGGATGCCCTGCCTGGGGTTGAAGCGTTAAAACTAATCAGGCTAGTCTGGTAGTGGCGTGTCAATCCGCAGGTGCCAGGCGAATGTAAAGACTGACTAAGCATGTAGTACCGAGGATGTAGGAATTTCGGACGCGGGTTCAACTCCCGCCAGCTCCACCAAAATTCTCCATCGGTGATTACCAGAGTCATCCGATGAAGTCCTAAGAGCCCGCACAGCGCAAGCCTTGCGGGCTTTTTTTGTGTCTGCAATTTGTCCCGCGAAGTCTGATGCTAACTAATTAAATCCGAACCTTTTAGGCCCATTGATAGGCCCAACGAAATGCTCTATTGTTTTCGTTGGGCCTAAACGCATGGAGACTCCCCATGGCAAGAAAAACCAAGCCGTTAACCGATACGGAAATCAAAGCCGCCAAACCTAAAGATGCCGATTACCAGTTGTATGATGGTGACGGACTTACTCTGTTAATCAAGTCCAGTGGTAGTAAGCTCTGGCAATTCCGTTACTATCGACCTCTAACCAAGCAGCGAACCAAACAGAGCTTTGGTGCCTACCCCGCCGTCTCACTTTCTGATGCGCGTAAACTCAGAGCTGAATCTCGAGTTTTGTTGGCGAAAGACATTGATCCTCAGGAACATCAGAAAGAACAGTTAAGAAATTCTCAAGAGGCTAAAACCAACACTTTCCTGGTAGTTGCCGAGCGTTGGTGGAATGTGAAGAAAGCCAGCGTAACAGAAGACTATGCCGACGATATCTGGCGCTCACTTGAGAGAGATATTTTTCCAGTAATCGGTGATATCAGTGTCACTGAGATTAAGGCTCATACTCTGGTTAAAGCAGTGCAGCCGGTTCAGGCCAGAGGCGCATTAGAGACAGTCCGACGCCTTTGTCAGCGTATTAACGAAGTCATGATTTATGCGCAGAACACAGGTCTGATTGATGCGGTTCCCAGCGTAAACATCGGGAAAGCATTCGAGAAACCGCAAAAGAAAAACATGCCCAGCATCCGCCCGGATCAACTTCCACAGCTAATGCAGACTATGCGTACGGCAAGTATCAGCCTGTCCACACGATGCCTGTTCATGTGGCAGCTTCTCACCATTACCCGCCCTGCCGAAGCTGCTGAGGCTAGATGGGATGAGATCGATTTTGATGCTAACGAATGGAAAATTCCTGCAGCTCGAATGAAGATGAACCGGGACCATACGGTTCCACTATCAGATGAGGCTCTCTCTATTCTGGAAATGATGAAGTCACTTAGCGGAAACCGGGAGTTTATCTTCCCCAGTCGTATAAAGCCAAGTAAGCCTATGAACAGTCAAACGGTAAATGCTGCGCTCAAACGTGCCGGATTTAGTGGTGTGCTCGTCTCACATGGATTGCGTTCTATAGCCAGCACCGCCCTCAATGAACAAGGATTTCCCCCAGATGTTATTGAAGCCGCACTTGCACATGTAGATAAAAACGAGGTACGTCGCGCCTATAACCGTAGTGATTATATTGAACAACGTCGCCCAATGATGCAGTGGTGGGCTGATTTTATTAAAACAGCAGATAGCAGAAGCATTATTGATGGTGGTAATAAGGAGTTGCGCCTTGTTGGGTAACCCCTTCATAAGAAATTATATTAACAGGCATTATCATTTTTATTTCGTCACAACAGTGTCAAACGCGGCTTTGATCACCTTATCATTTCTTGACCAGTCATAAATCCTTCTGCGCATTTGTTCCCAGGGCGCGTAATACTTTAGCCTTCTCCCTTTACTGACTGAGTCCAGTTTACGCTGTTCATCGTCCATAAATTTATTAATATCATTTTCAAGAGAATCAATAGCCGATGCTTTACTTTTCCAGCCACCTTCCGGCATCTTTTCTTTAAGGAGTTCAACAACCTTCAATTTTAGCGGTGCATAATTCCCTGTCCTAGTTTTCCCGCCAGATTGTGCAGCCCTAGTTAAGTTTTCTTTCCTTTTCTCTATTTTCTCATGTATCATCAGAACATCACACCCACCCATCCACATATTCATGAGTTCCAGAGCATCAAATAAATATTTGAGACAAACAGACTGTTCTTTCTTCTCAGCAGAATGACTTTTATACATCCCCCCACCCATGGCATATTAAAGCCAGGCGCAAGTAAATATCGATATCTATGTTTTTAAGGTCAAAGTTTTTTTTAAACAAATCATAAAATTTTAACTTTATTCTATTATGACTAACATAGTTATCCATTTTAAGTTGGGTAAAACTAATCACTGTATTCTTAAAAGTACGTCGATGGACTCGCTTATCTTCTTTAATCTCTCCGTCATTGTCTATAAGTTCCCCATCTTTATTTATTCTCTTTCCCTCATAATTTACAAGCTCACGTTTTTCATTGATATACGCGCCGTCAGAGTTTGTTCGCTTTCCGTTATTACTGATATATAGCCCATTTACATAATCCTCAACAACTCTTTCAGCATCTTTACGATACTCTTCCAGGGTTGATTCAGAGATATACCCGGAAGCTGCCACCGCCTTTGTACGTTCATCATACTTCTTGCTTAACACTTCGACCAAAAAATTAAATTCATTATTTTTCATGCAATTACCAAAAAAGTGAATGTGAAGTGCCTACATTAAAAAAATACTTAAGGCACATGGATTTTCACAAAAGTCATGCTGCTGTACCTTCTGCCCATCCCCTGAACTACAGCGAGAATTCATTATGACTACACAACCAATTACCATCCTGCGTTTGCCCGGTGTTCTGAAGAGAATCGGTATCGCCCGCTCCACTGTTTACGACTGGATGAACCCGAGATCTCCCCGTTACGATCCAACATTCCCCAGACCGGTCAGACTGGGCCAAAAATCTGTCGGCTGGCGCGAGTCTGATTTAGATCACTGGTTATCATCCCGCAGCCTTCATAATGTACACTAAAAACAGGGATCCCTGGCGCATAAGCATCAGGGATCTTTGATTTAATTCAAATTAATCAGACAAGTCTACACTGCCTCATAATCAGCAAAAACGAGCCTGAGGTGTGGCAAGTACTGTTACCTGTTGACGCCATCAATGACCCCCATCCCTTTGTTGATACTTGCTCCCCTCGAAAGATACCCTGCTGGAATTTTTGTCTGTAACCTCTTACCTGTACCACAGACGAAGTTTGTGCGAGAGTAAGAACGGTTACATGCACATATTAATACGGAAGTATCCCTGCTGTTTCCTGCTACTGGTAGCAGGAAACAGCAGCCAGTCATTCATTAAAAAATCAACTCCGGTGAATCCTGATGATTTGGTGAAAACTCCCGTTTGTATTTCTTTCCCTATACATAGAAATACTCCCATACTCTTCAAGTATCTTTAATGCCTTATTCAAACGCGTACCATCCCTGAGTTGATACGGAGCGTAACGCCTGACATGTGTTTTAGCCACCAGGGTACATATACCCCCCCTGATTTAATGGCCCCTGCAATAGCCATTGATAGAGGAGACTGGCATCCTCTTCACCTTTGTCCATTCGCACTGTCATCACCTTAACCACCTGGTTATAATAATACTTAATAACAGGGATAATATTTTCCAGTACTATACGCTCTATTTCATCACCTTCCATTTTAAGAAAGAAATGAATCAGCGCTGCCAGTCTGGCTGTATTCTCCGGTACTTTAGAGAGTATTCCGGCCAGGGCATTATGCTTGCTTTTATCTGCCACGATCTGATTTTCAACTTCACGCTGAAATTCAGAAAACAATTTTTCAGCATCAGGAGAAAAACGAAGTATCTTCGGCGATACGTTGCTGATAGTTAACTCCAGTAACTCACTTATTCGTTGATGGAATTCTTCCAGATACTGACCATCGCATTTCGCTTCTGAAGATGTCTGACGCGTCCCCTGCGTTGTTGTAGTCACTGACCACAGGCATCTGGCAAAAAAACCATTCCCCATTGCCCGTTCACCCCGCTTTTTGATAAAGCTGTTCAACTCATTTAACTGCGTCAGGATAAGAATGATAAAACGACTGTCATCAATCACCAGGCGGTGGTTTTTTCGTTCCACGTCGAAGGGAACACCATCCCACAATTGATTAAATAAAGGGGAGTTGTTCATCGCCCTTCCGTTTAGCACACCACCGCCTTCATCAGATACCAGCCCGGCGGAACCAATGTTTTCTGACAGTCCTTTGACGATGGCTTCATGCGTTGCGTCGTTGTAAATCAGCTTAGGTAACCTGGGGGATTCCGGTTTTGCAAGATAATGTTCCCGTAGTCTTTCCCGCTCACGGGTACTGTCCACTCCTTTTTTTCATTCTTTCTGATGATGCTAAGTATCGATTTATTGATTTCCTGCCAGGCCAGTAAGTCCGCCTCGTACACCCTGACCTTTTCGGAGTAGGATTTCAGTGCCTGTTTTTCAAACTCCAGTATGGGTTTCATTACCAGGTTGAAAACTGCCGTTTTTCGTTCCCCTGATTCTGCGATAATCACGTTATACAAAGAGACAGGGCTTCTTCTTCCATCCTTATGCTGAAAGGTCACCAGTGCCTGAGATGCCAGTGACATAGCACTCAGACATGTACCCATGATCAACTCGACAGGGGCCTGCGTTATGTCAATGATATCCTGTGCAACGTCTCTAAGCCCCTTGGGAAAATGTTGTGAGGGATATTCATTGTTAGCAATTGTGTTATACATAAAAACTCCTGATCAAAATATCGACACAAATAGCGTCAGGAGCAACTTACATTCTGCTTTTAATTTTGAAAATACCTCAGACCAGAATTAGCTTGCATTAGACTTATTTAGTTTAATAATTTACAAATAGATCTCCACTATATTTCCATTCACTTCTGACTGCAGCCGAAGTTACGAGCACCATCTCCGCTTTGTTTCTGTCTGTTCTTAATCAGATAATCAATTCTCTCTGAAATAGTCTTATAGAAATCATCAATACCGGACTCTTCAAGGCCGCTTTTATAGAGTTTATATACTGGATTCTTCGGGATATGAACCAGGCGACGATACCGGATATTATCCAGCCCTGTGGCGCTTAACCAGGCATCAGCAACCATGGTATAAAAACTACCGTTATCTGTTTCGAAGGCTTTCACATAGCAGACTGTATCTAGGTTAACGAGAAGACAAATGTGATAATGCTTTCCCCCGACTTTATTGAATTCCCTCACCCAAAGGTACCTCAGTTCGGAGTTATGGACTCTCACACCACGCTCCGCTCTTTTCTTCAGATATACCGGAAACTTTTCATTCAGTGATTTAAAGAACCGGGTGATCACCTCCGCATCATCTCTATAAACTACATTTCCCAGGGGGAAACGCAGATCAAAGCGTATCAGCGCTGTTCTTGGATGTGCGTTTAGTGCTTTTGTCAGGGTTTGCTTTATCCGCTTTTGCTGATAACCGTCACTTTCCCCATACAGGGTATTAATTTTTACTCTTGGCTTTACGGGTTTCATTGCCGTCTCCTGAGATAATCACACATATATGGGTTACTGAGTGATATCTATTGCTCAGTATGGATATTATGAGAGAGTAATTAATGATTTGAGCGTATTGCTCTCCAGAGTTTTCGAATGACATGACTACCTGGCTTTAGTAATATTAATTTTATTAAGTCTGGATAATTGATTTGATGCTCAGTAGTATTACTAATTGTTAATATTTAATTGGTAATAATTACTTAATAACATGGTTAATTAATTAATAATACTAAATACCGACAGTTAATTTCACCATGACACCAGTAATCACTCTCTTTCACATATAATTACTGGTCGAAAGTTATTGTATTGATTTTGCGAAGTTTTTCGAGCCTAAAGGAGTACAGTCTACAGTTTTCTGACGGGGATATGACAAGATCGTCTACCGGGGTGGGGTCATTCCACTATTCTTAGTGCTTGTAAACTCAACAGTTGGCATGAAGCAAGAACTCTAAGTCTGCTGTGAGCGAGGAGCGGAAGTTGCGTTGTGCTAAGTAATACTAAATGAGACAGCCCAATGATGATGAAAAATCTTGTTACCATGCTTCAAATTCAATATATCAAAATTTTTGTTGTGTATTTTTGTAAAGGAAAAGATTTGTTGGCCGATAAGACCTATGTCTCCTTTTAATAAAATTGAATCAAGGGAGGCTATTAGTGTATAAAAATTGTTACAAAAGGAGTAATTATGCTTAAGCACGAAGTTTCCTGCGTTGGCGATCTTTTAAAAATTGTCAACGAAGTTGCGAAACAAAATAAAGACCGCCAATTATATTTTCGAGGCCAAGCAGATGCTAGTTGGGGGGATAGAATCTTCTCTTTGTCGATTATTAAACTCTAATGAAATTAAACCTCTCCCAGTTAAAAAAATGGATCCTGATTTCGCTTTAAAAATTTCACATTCTCGACTGGCATCTGAGTTATTTGATAGTTTTAAAGATAAATTTGTACTGTATTCTGATGTTAATATAATAAAAGGATACGAGTTGAATGATATAGACCTGCATGTTATGGCTCAACATTATCAATTACCAACACGTGTAGTCGACCTAACCAAAAACCCATTAATTTCACTTTACTTTGCCACCGAAGAAAACAAGTCCAATACTGATGTTGCGGTATTTATTCTAAAAGATGGGTATTCCGAAACATCTAGCAAAGTTTTTCAATCAAAATTGGAAAAGGCTCAGAAAAAATATTATGATTTTTATCAATTAATTAGACCGTATATGCATGCGGGGAATAAAGAATCCATTTCCAAAGCTATTGATTTATTCAAAAACTATAAAATTGACTTCTACGAATTGAATCAAGAATTATTGCTGTGCAAAGATGAGATCCACCCAGATCACAGTGCCGTGCTCAATAGCATGGCACCGTATAATGACGAGAAAATAGAAGAAATATTACATATCTTTGCTGATGAAGATGGCTTCAATTTTAGACAGCCCCACAGTTCAATTCGTATTTACAACTCTACATTACAGGTTATTAGCCCTCTTCCAATTAACCAACGCATTAAAAATCAGCAAGGATTACTATTATTTTCGAATGTTATCAACAAACCAATTTTTAAAGCATCACACTTTTTTTGACAATAATATTATTTCCGATACCGACTTTGAATCACAAAATTTCGCGAACGAGAGTTGTTTAAAAATCATTATTAAGTATAAATATGTGGATGCTATCAGAAAAGAATTGGAACGTTATGGCATTACTCGGGACTTCATTTATCCTGAGCTACCGAACTACACTTTATATATGAAAGATAAGATTCTCAGAAGTTACATTTAATCAACAATTTAAATATATGTTCTTGAAAGGAAGTGTTTTCTTGGTGAATAAAATATCAACCATGTTTTCCAAGGTTGATACTTTAGATATATCATAAAACTTTCAAATAAGTAGCAAAATATAGTACGTCTTTTGGAACGTCCGCTCCTCGCACGGAGCGGACGTGTTAACGAAGCTGAAGGTCTGCTGTGAGCGAGAAGCGGACATTGCAGACTGCCCAGTAGAAAAAGTGCTATCAGAATTATCTAAAGGAAGATCGTATTTACCATGTCTCATTCTAACTGTTTAATAAATTACAAAAATTAAAATTTCCATTTAATATCATCGCGTTAAGCAAGAGAATTAAACCTCTCATTTAATTTATGATTCTTATTTAATTCATGAGTTGGTGTAAAAATAGGTTGCCGCACTATAGAAAGACACATATTTAAACCCAGCAGGAAATCATATTTGAAAGTAATGTGTTTAAGGGGCTGCGTAACAAGAACAGCAAGTAAACACATAGTAATAACAGTTACCATTCCCATTTCGCAAGTGGCCATATCAGAGGTGAACTAATGCCTGCTGCAATTTTAAGAATTAAGGTTATCCTAATAATTCTTTTGTATGATTAAGATCATCGATAAATTTACTAAGGACTCATTAATGAAATTGCGACTCTGGAATCTATTACCCCATGATTACGCTCCTTTTTTTCGTATTCTTCACATCATTGTGGCATTTCTAATATTATCACAAATTATTAACTCTAATCTGACAGAGACCGAAGCAATTGGTGAACATAGTCTTGAAGGAGTTATAACCTGGATGCACATTATTTCAGGGTTAGGACTGATTATTTGTGGTTTTATTATGTTAAGTTGGATGCTTACTCAAAGAGGTTTTACTTATTATTTTTCATGGGTAGGGCTTGACTTTAGTGGTATTAAGCAAGATATAAAAACGTTGACTAGTTTCCGACTGCCCGATGCACATTCGGGAGGTATTGCCAGTACAATCCAAGGATTTGGAGTTCTAGCATTGCTAATTGTAGCACTTTCAGGTGGCCTATGGTTCTTGTTGAATACCATGCAGTCAAATCTGGCTGAAACAGTAATCCACTGGCATAAGTTCTTTACTACTTTCATTGAGGTCTATTTTTATGCACATGGTGCAATGGGAGTTTTGCATATTTTAATTGAAAAATATAAAAGCCGCTCAGTTAACCTAAGTGACTAATCTGTTGTGAGATAATATTACTTCAAGTTGAAGAAAACCCTAAAAATAAAATTTAGTTTACTAGAAGATGAAACAGCACTTGCAGAGACTTTTTAATTAAATTTAATAAAAACGAAAAAATATTCATGGCGAAATGATTGTTTAATTATCTATCATGGATAGAAATGTGAGTTAGTCGTCCTATTTTAGGAAGTTAATAATGACTAAAACAAAAGGGTTACCTCGTCCGCTGACGCACTACGCTTGGCTTTCCATTGCCACGGCTATTGCCACTATCGGACTCAAAGGTGTGGCGTGGAAAATGACCGGTTCGGTCGGTCTGCTATCTGATGCCATCGAATCCGTAGTTAACCTCGCAGGAGCCCTAATGGCGCTCTGGATGCTGACCTTGGCTGCGCTTCCGGCCGATGAGAACCATGCATATGGGCACGGCAAAGCCGAATATTTCTCGAGTGCTTTCGAAGGATTTCTGATCCTATTGGCGGCAGCCAGTATCGCCTATACCGCAGTTGAGCGGATGTTAACTCCACAGCCGCTTGAGGAGATTGGTCTCGGATTACTGGTTTCAACAGTCGCATCAATCCTTAATTTTGTGACGGCTCGCATTTTGTTAAGGGCTGGCAGGCAGCACAACTCTATCACTCTTGAGGCAGATGCTCATCACCTGCTGACCGATGTCTGGACGTCGGTCGGTGTCATTTTTGGTGTCGGACTGGTTTATCTGACCGGCTGGTTTTGGGTCGATCCGATCGTTGCATTGCTGGTCGCAGCCAACATCGTTTGGACTGGTTATCAGCTTATGAGTCGTTCAGCTGCAGGTCTGATGGACGTATCGCTACCCACGGAAGAACTCAAAAAAAATCGAGTCACTGCTGGCAGGATATCGTGAACAGGGGCTTGATTTCCATGCACTACGTACACGCCAGGCTGGCGGGCGGGCGTTTATGACAATGCACATCCTAGTTCCTGGGCGATGGACTGTTCAATATGGGCACGACTGGGCCGAGCGTATAGAGAATGATATCCGCACCGCACTGCCTTTTATCCATATCACCACTCATGTGGAACCGTTGGAAGATCCCGCGTCAATGAACGACCAAACGCTCGACATTTCTGATCACTAAACTAACCACATGTCGCTGGTCGGGCAGGGTAACAAACCTCGCTCTACAAAAATTTCAGGTATTCTCTATAATTCTGAGGGTACTTGATGTGACCTGCGCCCAATTGTTGGGCACGCAATATTTTTAAAAAGTCCGCTTCTGGCACAGGGCTGCTGTTGCAGCCCTGATAACCTTAGACTTCAATCGATTCAGAAATCTCTAACGCATCATCGACTTCAATGCCCAGATAACGGACTGTGCTTTCCAGTTTCTTATGACCCAACAGAAGTTGGATCACCCGGAGATTCTTGGTTTTCTTGTAGATCAGGTAAGGTTTTGTTCTTCTCATGGAATGTGTGCTGTAAAGCGTCTCTTCGAGACCAAGCTTTGCTACCCACCCATGAAAGATTCGGTTGTATTGCCGGGTTGAAATATGCTGGTTAGTTCCGATCCGAGACCGAAACAAGAAGTCTTTACTGTGCAAATTGCCAAGCTTTATCAATGCAGCAACAGCTTCTCTTGTCCCTTTGGTTATCTCAAATTGCACAGGGCTACCGGTTTTCTGTTGCAATACCGTTGCTCTGCTCGAAACAGAGCTACCATATGCAACATCAGATACTTTGAGTTTGACCAGATCACAGCCTCGAAGCTTACTGTCCAGTGCCATATTGAACAGAGCTAAATCGCGCGTTTTACCTTCCAGTTCAAGTCGGATTCGGATACCCCAGATATGAGATATCTGAAGTGGCCTTTTTTGGCCTATGATACGGTCTTTGTTCCACGGTGACGTGTTCATACTCAAATCTCCTGCAATGTGGGAGATTTGAGTATGGTTGTCCCTTATGAGCGAGGAACGGACTATTTTGCAATATTAATGAGTTTGGCAAAGGTTGTGCTTGAACTACTGTAATAAGCGGCGAGGTTATCTCGCGCACTTATGTGTGTCGGGAATAGATATCGATCTTCTCTCATTTCTGGGAATTAAAAGGTGTTTCATCCGGCCCGTGAGTCATGACCAGTAACAGTGGAACATGACTGCTTGGTAAATTGCTTGGTGAGTCTTGTAATCTGTTTACAGGGGGGAACATCAGCCGCGTCTCTCCCTCGTATATATGATCCTAATTCTATGTGTTTCAGGATCTCGTTTGTTAATACGAAGTTCGTCAACTCTGTATGCCCAGCAGCTGCCACAACAAATTCATACATCTCTTCCAATGAGGCATGAAAGAGCATGGGTACCCCCCGAGAGATAATTCAGGTTTTGACCGCGGAGGCGCGAATCGACGACTCCTTGACTCGCGAGCTTATAGACATAATCGCTCTTGTCGGAAAAGGCAAAGGACAGCATTTGATTGATAAAAAAGAGACCAGTGGTCAGATGTCGGTGAAACCACCCCGGGCTGAAAAGATCTTCCTTTTTTCCCAAGAAGAAAATCACAAAACGTGTTACTGAAATCTGTTTTGCAATCGACTCCTTTTTTTAGCGGGACTCGGTACTGGCGGGCAAATCCCCGAGGACCAAGTTGATGCGTTGGGATAGTTCTTTTTTCACGAATCTGAAGTCAGGGCCATTACTGATGGTTGCTGTCCACTGACAAGGATTGGTAAATGGGGTGCAGTAGGCATGTCCCTTAAAAATCGTCAAATATTCCGCCCCTTCTGTTGCTGATTGTGCGTTAACACTCGGATTTTGAAAATTCCAGGATGGAGTAACTTTATCTGGCTGCCGATCCAAGCGCGTTTCCCCTGTAAACTCTGGCCATGATTGATAAAGTTCAAACTGTATTTCTTCGGTACCATTTGCTAAAGACCCGGTACGTGAAGTTCTCGTTTTCTTCGCCTGAAAAAGAATAGCGCGACCACTGGCTGGCTTTAATGGAGATGAGAAGTGCTGATGAACAATCATCAAGTCGCCGATTTCAACAGACTTTGTTTTACCTTTTATTAAAACCTTAGGTGTCTGATGAGTAAATATTCCCCGTACGAGAACCTTAGTTGACGGTGATACGTATTTTCGAAGTATGTCCCTGAGTCCTAGATACGTCTCGTTGCTCAGAAATGCACTCACTAGAGCTGGTTCATCGGGGGGGGTTAGGGGCAGAGATCCGCCATGCATTCCCGTGACACATATTGAGGTAAATACGAATTTCATCTTCTAATGTCATTTGTTTTTTTCTCTGTGTAAGTTTTAAATTACTTCCCCAACATCTAGCCCAAGAGCCTGCACTTGTGACCTGCGCCCCCCATGATTAACATAGGGTGTTGATAGTATCTATGTCCTATTCTGGCACGCAGCGGATCGCCTGCGTTGCCGCGAGGTCTGCTTTGAGCGAAGAGCGTACATTGGCCTTGGAGGATATCTGAACTATTCTCCGGAAATTATCTAATAAGCGAATGGTATGGATTACAGGCATGCTTGCAATTCCCGACAAACTATAAACAGCATGAAGTCGCGATTTTTTTCTACTATTGGATAAAGTTTTCAACTTTTTGGTCGTTAATTATTTTTTAGATAGATTTTTTCAGGAGAAGAGCAATGGCATTTACCGTCGGTGAAAACTATGCGTTCAGGGACATACAGAAGCGTTATAAATTCCTGAAACCGGGCGAAAAGGGACTGTCGCAGGGCGGTTTTTTAAATCCATCGCGTGGCAATTCCTCCACATTAATTCGCGCCATCTTTGCGCGCAGAGAGGTCAATGGACCTCTGGATAATCTATTGTTCGTTTCTGGCGATAATGAGTACCGAAACTACTTCACCCGTCTTGAGAAAGTGCAAAAGGAATGTAGCCCATTCCTCTATTTTAAAGAAAAGAATGGCGAGTGGTCTTATATGGGGCACAGTAAGGTGGATCGTTTACTGGAGCCCGACTCAAAAGAATTAACCCTCTTGCTTGATGAAATGGGTTGCACGCTGGAAACGGTTGATGAGGTGGATGGCAAACCATTGTGGCAGCTTACAGCATTTGGAGTGCAAAGTTTTATCAGACCGCGTAGACTGGAATTTATAGTGGTCTTAGAGCAGGATGCGTAGCTAACTGTCTTTGTCATCAAATATGTCTGTGGGGCGTTCAGTAACGTCATTTTCAGTATGCTATATCAAGAAGAAACATCACCGTTGTTCGTCGTTTGACGCGACATCACTATAACGAGATGTTCCGCAGACCAACGATGGATTGCTGAGGCCGGTACAGAGACACCTATCGCCAGTAAGATCGAAATAACATCTCGAAAAAAGTGATGCGTTATTATCTGGCTCTATACTAATTCGCCCCTATCGGCCTGACTTAGCCTTGCTCCGAGATTTCCTTCGTCATTTATAGAGGGTGATTTCAGAACAACGCGTCTTTATAGGGATGCCCTACGTTTCTGAAGAAGAAATGCCAAAGATCACAACGTATTAATTAACAGTGAGCAGGTCAGCATCATATAACATATGTTGAGCCCTTATAGTGAAATAGTAAAAGCCCCTTGCGAAGGGGCCTGATTAAGAAAAATTATAGAGAGCTTTTTTTTAGCCCCATCGATCTCAGCCTGGCAAACATCATCATTTGTAAATGTATACTGAAGGTAAACATACCCCTGCGCAGAACTGTTCGCTCTTGCTTCAATAGAAATAGCACCAATGTTATTTTTCAGCGGCGTTTCCTGCGTTCCCTTCCAGGTAGCTGAAAGGAATCGTTCCTTTTTGTTAAGCCCCATCATCCAGTCCTGAGGTTCTTTCCAGATAGAACCTGACAGTAAAAGGTCTGTGGTTTCAGCCTTTCCATAAAGCGAGCTTAACGAGCTACTCAACTCTTCAAAGCGAGATTTCAAGGCAAGCCCATAACTATCAGTATCAATGTTTTTACCGACAGCTCTGATTTGGCATAAGCCTGCTTTAGGCGAGATCAACAAACCATACATTTCAAAATCAGCGTTGGGCTTCGGTAAATTATCGGAAGTATAGAGATTTACGCTGTCAGGAAGTGGTTTTAGCTTTGCCCCGATCATATCTTCGATATTCTTTTGAGTCAGGCCAGCCTCGAGTCCGAACGGACCATCAGCTGGTGGCAGCAGAGGGGGCTGTTCATGTCTTGTTTCAGCGGTTGTGTCCTTCTTACTGCTGGCGGTTGCAACATTATCCTGAACCGGTGCAAGCTTAACTTCAGCAAGCCCATATTTAGCCGTGAGATATTTTTGCTGCAACATCGCCATGCTTTGCTCTTCAGTAGCAACCGTTGACAGTTTTAAGACCTGTATTAAACCACCACTGTACTGGCTGGCATCTGTTTTTGCTTCGTTTATTTTTACTGCCAGGTCCTCCATCTCAGCTTTAATAGAAGCAGCAAGTTCAGGGTCTGGCTTGACACCTGAAACAACGACGTCAATTTTGGCTCCTGACTCAATTGCATTTATACGCTGTTCTAAAAGAGCCTTATTCGTTCCTAAAACTTCCAATCTTGCGGTGATTAAATTCTTGATCAGTCCACCTGAAAATTGTTGATCAATATGTTTCGCTGCAGAGATTTCTCCCTCCGTTTGGGACAGCTCAGCCTTAAGTGCCGCCACTTCCTGCTTTTGCTCTGGAGTTAACTCTTTAGGCCCACACCCGGTTAACATCGTTATGCTTACTAATGTTGCAATCAACGTTTTTTTTCATATCCCTGTCCCAGTGGAAAATATTCAGATTAATCCTATCAGGAAGTGAACTGCAACAGAATATTTGAATCGTCACAGGTATGAGAGACGACTCCGGAGTCGTTAAGTTGGCTTTAAGAAAGATGCCTATGAGTGCTCAGTATTAACCCTATGCGTTTAAAATCGAAGTAGTCATACCGGTTGTTGAACGCTGTCATTCCGTATCCAGCATTGCAACACGATCCCATATCCCCCCTTACGCCGAATAAAGAAATACGGGCCAGACTCCTTAACTAACATAGGCAATCAGAAGCTCAGGCTGGGTTCCGCCAACTTCAGAAGGAGCTAACGAAGCAGATCATGATCCAATAAGCATCCGTTCGCCATAAATGTGTTGCTCCCGGCGGCGGATTGTGGCGTATGGCATAGTCAAAGGCGTTTCGGAACGTGGCTTTAAGCCAGCGAAATCACGGCTGCATCGCAGCTGACAGAACCTTGTACAAGTTATATGCACCGAGCGTCTCTGGGAAATCAGTCCGGAGGACATCGAAAATGCTTCGTCGTGAGAACAGGAATTGTTTTCTGTGTGGGGTCAGTCCAAACCGCATCCATTATGCAGATGCGGTTTAACACAATCAGAAGATCATAAAGTGCTGCGCAATTTGCCAACCGACAGAAAGCCCAATAATGCAACCCATCACCGTCAGTACAAAGCGATGACGAAATCGGGATTTGAGAAAATTCACCTGTAACTCAGCAATAGCATGATCAATGCCTGTTTGCCTATCAGCTTGTTGCGCCACAACAACGGATATTTCATGCTGGAGCGCATCACACTGGTTTACGGTTGATTTAACCGAATTAACTAAATCCATCCGGTTTCGCTCAAGTTCGCCGAGCAGTTGCTGATGAGACAACTGCTGTTCCTGCAACAAGGACTGCTGCATCTTCTCAACGAAACTCTTTTGAACAGCCTGATTGTCCACCATTGTCTGTTCGAGCATGCTATGCCGTCCTACCTGGTCATCAAGGCCACTTTGCAATTTTTGCGCAAGATCAGAAGAAAAGTTAGCAATACGCTGTTCAAGTTCTGCCAGCAAGGTGGCGTTTGCCTCGCCAATTTTGTTTTCCGCCTCTGTCACCCTTTTTACGCAGCCAATTAGCTGCTTAGCCTGATCTTGCGTTACCCCTTTTGCATCCATTAATCCCTGGTTGGCCTTATTAATCTCTTTTTGCTGTTCTTCCAGTAGCACCTGTTGTTTCAGGATTTGTTCATTTTGTTCAGCAAGGGAGCGTGTTTGGCCTTCCAGAATGTTTTGCTGATTCAATAAAATATGTTGTTGCTCGTTCAGTAGCTTGGATAGCGCCGTATTGACAATCAATAACTGAGAAGATTTTTGCGTCAGGCGACCAATGGCTTTATTGAGATCAATCTGCGCATCCTGTAACAAATCGTCGCGATCATTCCACCAGTTAGTTATAAAGTTTCCGTCCCTCTGTTCCCTGCGCAGGCGGTCAAGATCCTTCGCGCTCTTCTGAACCGTTTGCTGCTCCTCCGTCATACTGCTAATCAATTCTTTAATGTTGCTGTCGCGAAAGACACGTTCCGGCAAATCTGCGGACGAAAACGCCTGGATAACCTGAAGTTCCTGCTTGTTTAACAAACCCATCTTACTGTTCTCAAATATTTTTTAGAAAGTCATCAATTTCGGCCTGGCTTTCATTAATAAACACAATTGCAGCAGTACTCCGCGCCACTTGCACAGCTGTCTCGGCAGTAGTTCTCTCAAGACATGCCAGTGTTGCTTTAGTCGAAATCGTTGCAGTAGCCAGGTTTTCCCCAATAGCTTGATACTGGGTTATAGCAGTCGCGTAATTTTCAATATTACCCAGCGAACGTTCTGAAAGTGTCACCAGCTCACTGGCAAACGCTTCACGACGTATACCGTCTGCGAGCATCTCATCCATGAATTTTTCGCTTAACGTAAAACGGGAGCGATCAAAAAACGTATCAATCTGATACGAGAGAAAGGCAGAAAGCAATCCGGTGGCAATGCCTATGAGAACTGGGGTTAACATATCTGCAAAAGGTTTCAGAAACGGTACAGTCGCCATAAACGTCGCGATGCTTTCGTTCAACAACATACCGACCGAAGTCACGATGACAGCAGTGAGCATTTTCAGTCCTTCCTGTAACGCTTGCTGTGCCGTCATATGTGCCGGTGGGAAGAAAATCATTTTAAATGCCCGGAAAAGTCCCAACAGCCCTTCCCGAATCATGGTCACGAAACGCTTTGCGGTAGAGAGAAAATTATTAAGCAAGAAGGTGAGTAAATTACTCATGAATCCACTCACTCCACCCTGGAACATTTGTCCCAGCGCATCGGGAATTTTTTTGGTCACGGAAGCAACTACGCGCATTAAGCGCTGTCGGACCTCCTCAAACAATGTTTTTCCCACTTCAACACCATGTTGAATAAGCACTTTGAACTCGTTAAACAAGCCATTTACCAGTTCAGTGAGCAATAGCCCAAGAGCTTGTCTGAGCCCCATCTGCAACGCTTGTTGGCCGCCTGTCTGCAACAACTCTGCGCTTTGTTTTTTCATTAGCGCCGAGTTAAGCGTTGTCGAAATATGGTCCTTAGATTGTTTCTTCGCTGCTGCTACTCGTTCTGGGTCCAGCTCAAATCTTTCACCATTTTTTTCTGCAAAAGTATCGAGTTCAGCAGCGCCTTTTGAACGGTTAATCGACTTATGTGTGGTTACCAGGTTTTCGTCAGAATTGGCCATTTTGACGACTTTTTCAACGCCTTTTCCGGTTTCAAGAGCAAGATGCACTTTCTTATTTTTGGACAATGTATTTAGTGAAGTGACATGGTCGAGATCCATATCCGCCGCGTTGGTCGTTTTTCCCGTATAACCATCAATACCACCGGCCCGGAGTTTCACGCTTTTTTTTGTAAAATCTTTACTTTCATATTCTTTGCGCTGGTAATCCTCACGCGATTTCGCATGACTGGACATGTCTTTATCAGCGATGAAATCCGACTCTTCACGCTCGAAATTATGCATAGTCGTTACATTGCCGCCATTGCGATCCTCAAACATGGCCGTTGAAAGCCCAAAAGGCCCAATAATTTGTGACAACACTTGCTGCTGGCAATCGTGGAAGAGTTTTTGCAGGCGCTGTTGTTTTAAGTCTTCATATGTTAAATCCATTTACCCTCCTGGCTAATCGAATCAATTGCAAAAAAGCCTACATTTGCTCTACATACTGTCTGAGCCAATCACTGAAACTGTCCGCTTGTTTTCTACGCTCCCCATCATCATGCCAGAGCGTGATAATCTGCCCGCGAATCCCAGCATCAGTCGGGGCAAGGTCAAGACAAAGATGATCGCCCGCTCCATTGTAAGTAAACGGGATCCAGGAGGGATTCCACCATTCCGAACGAATACCACTTTGCGGACACGACTCAGCTCCATCAAAATCGCCACCATCAAGTAAATCTTTCCAGACACGCCACTCCTGCAAAACGCGTGAAGTGGATAAGAATTCGCAATCATCAAATAATCCATGGCTCATACCACGCTGACCATTGTGAATTTTCATGAAGGCTACAAAATCGGCTGGCAAAATTACACTCAGGGCCTGCTCTAACGCGACGATTTCTTCATCTGTGGCCGGAGGTGCAAGATCTATTAATACCTCAGGGTCGCGGTCTTGCAGAATGACTTCCAGTTTTTCCCATAGTTGCTTCATTGTTTCTGTTCCTTTCAATCCATATGATTATTAACGGCAGTTTTCGCTGAGAATTGAGTAATATTTTATACGTATGACGGTCAGCTAATGAGTTAATCACAACCCGCTGTCAAACTGTGTCAGCCGTTCTCAGTTTTTTGCGGCAAGGCTCATTTGGCCCGCCAGAATCAAGAATGAGATATACCTCATGTGATTGCACGAAGGTCGCCGACGCGGTCGCTCCCAAATGCGCCGATAACCGAGGCGTCTGTGTTCAATTACCAGCTCTTGAATGCGTAGAGTCAGTCCGGTAGGGACAAACTCGTAACTCTACTGCAGCGACGTCGCGAAAGATCGGCCGCATCACACTTCATCATCTCGGCTTCTTGCTTCTGGCCTGTCAACGTAGTTTCGCCCAAGTACTAACTGAAGCGCTCACTTATCCAGCATGGCTTTGGCAAGCATCTTTATGAGTCGGGCGTTTCCGCTTCTGTCGACTTAAGCCACTTCATCTCAATGGCCTCCGTGCCCCAGATTTCTTGCAGCCGATATAGAGCGGGAAGTATAAAAATGTATGCTTGCGGAAGCGTTCACGGCTTCGGCTTCGTGGAGCATACTGATGCTCTTTTAGCAGGAAAGAAGCTTAGTCATAGGAATTGATACCCATCCTCGTTTATATCTGAATATATTAATCTACTTTATTAACTTCTCTGATTAACATTCCGCTTGAGGTCAAAGCATCAGATCCTTTAATTTCATTTCGGTGCGATTTCGATAAAGCCGATTTAATGATAACTTTCTCAAATAAAGAGTTGAATTCATTAAGTATTTCATCAAGTTTCAGATACTGACGACAACGTAAAATAAAGGAGGTGGATTCATCAACTTCATTAAGTTCTGAAATAAAGTTCAAAAATTTCTCCACTATAGCCTTACCTTTATATTTAAATTTGTAGGATGAAATTTTCTTACCGATATTTTTTATGATGAACTCTACCGACCACTGTGCTCCCCTCTTATATTTATCAATAATTTCAGTAGCGATAAAATATAATCCAAGCCGTGTTCTAAGCTCCTCTTCAAGATCGAAATATTGAGATGGCAGAGCCACCATTAAGTTTTTTATCTGCGGCACAGTCTTCCATTCCCAGTCATCTTCTGTTCTCATCTCTGTCCCGAGCACATGGAATTGATCTAAACTTTCAACGATTTTCAGCAGCTTGCAAACGGCTTCATCAAGAATGATGTTTTTCCCTTCTTCGGTATACTCACCCGGGGGATCATAGGCAAGCACCTTCAAAGGACGGCCAGCATCAATGGACGTGTGCGTACATACATTGGTTTGCACCTGTTTTAAAGTCAAAGCAGGTGAAGCCCATGCCAGATGTGTTATAGCACCAAGCTGCAGTAAACCTTCCTGAATCCTTTTATTACGCCCGGCATCCGTGCCACCTTTACTTTCAAATATATGCCATTCTCCGGTATCAGACTCAATAAGATAGTCGGGTGATTTTTTAGTAGTGAAAGGGTTTGCTAATATAGAGGGATGCAACCCTTTAGTATAAATACTGGTATGCAACATAACATTGATTTTTTCACCCGCAGCAGCAAGCCAATGGTATGCAGCAATGAAACTACCTATACCACCTGCTATAAATGAGATTGCAACTTTTTCTGAAGGTTCTATTTTTGAATAAAACTCCTGCGTGAAATAAGCATCGTTTTTACCTACTTTGATACATGAAGCCACCATTAGTAATCTTTTAAGTAAGTAAGACGCCAGTTCAAGTGACTCGTTATGATTTAGAAGAAGATGAGATGACCACATTCCTGTACGACCATACCCACACTCAAGCGCGGCATGTACAATTTGTGGTAGGGGTAGTGCCGGGTAACGCGCTGAAAGATTTTTTTTTGCGCCACTTCCGAATGGGATTCTTGTCGTCTTCGTAAAAGAATTTTTTAAAAAACTAGCTGGTTTGCTTTTATCATAAATCTTTTTTAGTTGGATCTTTTTTTGTTAATAATCTGCTTAGGCCTTGGTTTTGCCCCGCGTATTTTAGGTACGTAATATTCAAATATATTACCTTTAATCAGTTTAGAAGGAGTTTTAGGCTTTGCCACAATCATATCCTTGTGAGAAGAGAAATCTCAAACCAGAGTTAATTAAAAATCCCAAGCAGATAAAATTCACCACGCTGCTCTAAACAATGACTACAGAGTAAACTTATTCTTATTCTAATCCACATATTATTTCAACTTTTGTGACTACTGAAATTAGTAGGTGCTTATTACGTTCTCATTGCAGGGCGGATTTTTTATGCGATGCGTTTTGCAGTGAGATTTTGGGAGGTGTCATACTCCACAGGGGAAACGTGAGAAGTACTATTTTTTCAGCATCACTACATTCTGCGCTATTATCATGCCCTTTTGCTGCATGCGCTGTTGCATCTGATCGGCAATAAACGCCATCGTACTGATGATCCCTTCAATCGACATTTGGCAGAACTCGCTTACGCTCATCATCACCAACCTTTCTACTTAAAAGCCCAACGCCTAACTGATAATGGACCATCAACCCATTCGAAATACCAGAGCTTCAGATGTTGATAAACTGACTATATAACGCCATAACGATTCTGTATGGTACGAGATACAGAGAGGATGGAAAAATTCAGCAAAGTGCTAAATAAACGTCGGTTTCTGGTACCAAGCGGACGACAGTTCTCAAACGCAAACATCAATGACATATCCCCTGCACAAGCTTTGCCCTTCCCTTGCCAACAATCAAACAGCTTGTACCGCAGATTTTGTCGGTAGACATGCGCATCGCCCAGCCCTGATATATTGAGCCTAACGGGACGCCCAAGTTTCAGCATCTAAGTTCAGCGATCCTTCACACCGTTTACGATTTGATATGAAATGTCCGACGGAGAGGCTGGAAGCATTTCGGGCACAAATCAACGCTGCCGCAGAGACGAGCGAAGCTGTTTCAGCCGAGTCGGGAAGCGACAAAAAACTAGCTCCGGGCTACCGACAGCGTCATAAAGGGTCTTTGCATCAGGATATCTGGCGAGGCACTGCTGGCGAACTGCGGCTACCTCGCCGTTTACCCGAACCAGCGCTGATGGAAAACACCACATTCTTTTAAACATATGATTCTGAAGCGTGATACGCCGTGTCGCTCAGCGGAGACCGATTTAATGTCTTCACTCAAATCGCTGTTCGCCTTTACGATCTTCCTGCTGTTCCCGATCCCGTTGACGCTCAATCATAAGCATTAAGCGCTCATGGATGTCTCTTGCAGCGTCTGAAATGTCAGCCCGCGGGTGGTGGATGAGTTCACCGAAAGCGTCAGCTCGTGCCTGCCATATGTTTGCAAGGCTGCCACTCCAGCTTGTGGGGCTCGTTAAGTCAGCAAAGGATTCAAGGGCCACGGAAGGGTCAGGTGCAGTCTCAAGGAACTTGACTGCATTTTTGTGTAAGACCGTCCAGCCTGAGTCATAGACACTTACCCAGAGTTCTACCCCCTGCGGTACAGATACCCACAGGCCCGCATCGTCACTACAATAGCGCCCCATGGAAAGCGGCAAACGTCTCACCATATTGGTTGACACGACGTCGTTAATGACTCTCGCCATGCTAAAAATGCACAAGAAGAATCCCACCGTAGCAACCAGGGCTGCCGCTAACATAAGCCAGTACAGTATGCCTGTTTTCGTGACAGACTGGTGAAGACCCCAGCCATGACCAGGCACGGTACCAGTCCAAACGATAACGCCCCTGAACTCCCCTCTACCACTGTGCCAAAATCTTTCGTACAGGAACTCGACATTGACGTGTTCACCTTCTTGTTGCCCTAAATCTGGCTAAGCCAGCCTGTCATACATCCATTTGATATAAGCCGCTGTGAGCGAGAACCTGACGGCTTTCTTCTGATTAGTGAAGCGTCACATTTAGCTCAAACAACCGCTCATGCAAGTCGTTTTTTTTGCCGATATAACATAGATGTGTATGTATGCAGGGTGAAAACAGGGCCTTTGCTTTCACCTGGCTACCCATTTACAGCTTTGCGGACTATCACAAGATAAATCGAAGCTGTCGATGCAGCGGGATCAAAACAATCCTGATAAGGAGTGATTAAGTGGCAGTTGTACAAATTGCGTGGGACTGGCTGCACTGGAACTGCCGTCAGAGCTGGAAAAATGTCCTTCCAGTATTCCAAAGCTGTGACGTAAGTCAGGAAGACCTGAAACGGCGGTTTTATGCACTCAGGCTTAATGGTCTGTTCGCTATTAAGTACCCATGCGGCATTTCTCCCTCGTTTTACTTCAGCGAAGGAAATTAAATATATTTTTTAACTGTGATAAAGACATGGTTTTTATTAAATAGGGAATAATGATGATTAGAATTTTAGGGCTTATATTTGTGTTACTTACGGCGGGCTGTTCAATGCCCGGGAAGCCGGCTTTTTATTATACCTGGACACAGTACAAAACCGGTGTTGAAGTGATGCTGGTCAATGAACCGCAGTACAAAGATGGTTTTGATGGAATTCTTCGCCTTGACGATAAAGGCGAATATGCAGTAATGGCTATATACTACGGTGGGGATATGTCGAGTCACTTCGGATATGTTACGAAGGACAGCCTCGAAAGCTGGATAACCATGTACACTGGCTTTTTAAAATGGGATCCGCAAAATCCTGCGCAGCCGGCAAAATTCACTATTCCGGATAATCTCTCGTGGACCCATAAAGACTACGATGTTGAGTATCGATTTGTGAACGGTAAAAAAGCTATTTGTTATCAATAAGCACAGTACTGGAAACTGGTTTGTTGACTTCTCAGAACTCTCCATGGATGAAGCCAATGTCGCAAAGCTGACTGATGTCTATATCGATCTGAGGCAGAAGCTGAAATAGAAGGTCAACAGCTCCTCAGCCAGGCCTCATTTGGAGCTTTTCCGTGACTGGCAGAGGTAATCTAATCGTCTGCATTGTACCTTTCCGGTGAATGTAATGCAGACTTTGCAATACGCGCTTTTGGCACGAAACGGACTTTTGCAGGCCGATGTCCGCTATGAGCGAAGAGCGGACATTATCATCTTTCCTTAAAAATTTTATAATCTATTTCCATTAACAGATCTTTTTCATAATGATCAAGGTATGGGTTTGTGTTACATTAGCGCGGCGAAATAGGTAATGGAGAAGATAATGTTAAATTATGTATTTTTATTTTTCCCTTTGAGTTATATTCTGCTGATTTTGATTGCAACCGTGAAAAGCCGAAAAAAAAGGAAATCAATTTTTTTTATCATAATTGCTCTTTGATTTCTGCCCAAAAAATCATCAATGATAAACTATTCATAACTCGTACCGAAGGTCGTGCATACGTATCGACAAACAAGAACAATAAGAATGGAGTTGATTCATTATCAATTAATAACTACCTAAAAAATAAACACATGCCTTTTTATTGTTTAAAGAGATTCACTGCAAGCGAACCAATGGTAGACATCACATTCAGTGGTCAAACACTATCATTATTCCACCCCATATTTAATCTTCTAAAGATTTATCATATCTTTAATGTTTGGGGGGCATGGAAAATGATAACTGAGCAATGGGTTTCAAAATCCTTACATGATATAAAAATTATTTCTTGCACCACCAACGGTTCAAGCGTATTTGAAATAACACAAGCGGAAGTAATGTTAAAGAAAGGTTGGGGGCTTTTTTCTGCATTAGCTAGAGCTGCTGGAATGGTGATACTTAACCTCGTCATTTCAGCTACTTGGTGTTCATTGGGGTTATTAGCACTCCCGATTAATTATCATTGGATCACTTTCGAATTACTCCATATTTTATTTATATGCGTGAGTATAGTAGTTTTATGGTTCGCTATAAAAACAATTTCAGATTTGCCTGAAGATTTATTTAAATAATTTTGATAACGGTATAAATGCTAATGATAAATAACAGAGGTCTATTATGGGCATGAGAGTCTGATTTTGGCACTGATCGGACGAGTTTGCTCAGTTGAAGGTCCGCAGTGAGCGAACAGCGGACGTTGACGTTCTTTATAAAAATTCGGTTTGTGTTGTTTTGCATTAGTTTAGAGACGAAAAATATTGCGTCGGTGATTTACCCAGCGCTTTTCTGAACATCGTAATAAACGCGCTGACCGAATCATATCCCAGTGTTCCGGCTACGCGCTGCACGGACTGACCTTCAGCCAGATGGCTCAGGGCAATCATCAAATGCAGTTGCTGACGCCAGCGACCAAAGCTCATCCCTGTGGCCCCTTTTATCAGCCTGGCCAGAGATCGTTCACTGGTGACCAGATGAGCAGCCCACTGCTTTAACGTTCGTCGGTCATCAGGCTCATTAAAAAGTGCCTCAGCCATATTCCGGATTTTAGGATGATCGGATACGGGAAGATGGAGCGCTTCAACCGGCACATCCGGAATATGCTCCAGCAGCACCGCTGCGAGCCTGGCAGTTTTACTGTCAGGAGAATAAGCCTGTCCCTGCTCTGCCAGATACAGAACAAGCTCGCGGACCAGAGAAGTCATCGCCAGGGTACAGCAGATTTCCGGCATCGCTGCCGCGCCGGGTTCGATGAACAAAAAGCAGGTATCTGCATTCTTCGTGACCCGGCAACTATGAGGAATTTCACCCGGAACCCAGACTGCATGTCCCGGTGGAACAAGCCACAGCGCATCCTCTACCTCACAGCTCACTGCACCGCGTAAAGAGAGAATAAGTTGTCCTTTACGATGAGAGTGCGGATTCTGCCCGGCATACTCGCCTGACGATGAGACATACAGGGCAATAGCAGCCTGACTGAAAGCATCGGCGTTAAACTCCTCCTGCGAGGTCACGGTTTTTTTTATTAACTGGCATGATTTAGCTATATGTTGTCAGGTTATCTATATTCTGTAACTCATGCGTTCTTTAAAGTCTTTGTTTTTTTTCAGAGAAAGCAAAATTTATGTCCTACACTACGAACAAGTGGTCTTCAGTCATACTTTTGACCGGCATCCTTTTTATCGCTATTAACCTGCGTGTTCCTTTTACCGCTATCGCACCCGTTTTACAGTCTATTAGCCATGATTTTGGGCTAAGTATCACAGCCGTTGGAATGCTTAACTCGCTACCTTTACTGGCCTTTGCCGCCTTTTCTCCCCTGAGCGCATCCATCTCCCGCAAGTACGGTCTGGAACGCACCCTTTTTTGGTGCTCTGGCCGTGATTTCAGCGGGCATCCTGCTTCGCTCCACAGGCAGCGTCTGGGCGCTTTATGGCGGAACAGTATTGATAGGTATCGGGATTGCACTGGGCAATGTCCTGCTGCCTAGCCTTATCAAGCGTGACTTTTCTGGCAGGGTGGCTTCCGTGACGGGGGCATATTCCATCACAATGGGCGCGGCTGGTGCCATTGGTTCAGCCATTGTCATTCCTCTGACGCAGAGCTGGGGCTGGAACATCGCGTTAGCCATGCTGGTTATAACACCGTTTCTTGCGCTGCTTTTATGGTTGCCCCAGTTAACGAACAAGCATCAGCTGCCAGCAGAGGGTGAGAAACAAGCGGCGTCCGTCACGGTCTGGCGCTCGCCTCTGGCATGGCAGGTCACCCTGTTTATGGGCCTGAATGCGATGCCTTTTTTATGTTGCAGTGGGCTGGCTGCCAGCTATTCTTACGGACAGTGGACTCTCCTCAGCGCAGGCTGGCGAGGTACACGGCATCCTTCAACTGACTACCGCCATTCCCGGCCTGATTCTGGCGGCCACGCTGCGTCGTCTCAACGATCAAAAATTAGCTGCTGGTGGCGTCAGCCTGTTAACCGCGGTGTCCTTTATCGGCATCCTGTATCTGCCGAATCTGGCGATGCTTTGGGCTGCGCTTCTCGGCTTCGGATCAGGTGCCAGTATGATGCTGGGTCTGACCTTCATTGGGCTGCGTACTAAAAATGCCGGTGATGCTGCCGCCTTGTCAGGCATGGCGCAGAGTGTCGGTTATCTGATGGCGGCGATGGGTCCGCTATTGCTGAGCAAAGTACAGGAGTTGTCCGGTGGCTGGACATTGCCATTACTGATGACCGCAGCAATCGCAGTCGCAGGTGCCTGCACCGGAATGGCTGCCGGACGAAACGCCCACCTGGAACCTGCACTGCAGCCGGGCTGAATACACAGACACAGCAGGGCCTCTGATGAGGGGGGTATTAATTGTCGTACTGAAGATCCGTCCTCTTTGGTTCCGGGACCAGCATGATGCTGGGTCTGACGTTTATTGGATTGCGTACTAAGCATTCCGGAGATACAGCGGCATTATCAGGAATGGCGCAGTGATTCTGCTACCTGATGGCAGCATTAGGGCCTCTGCTGCTGGGTAAAGTGCACGACTGATCCGGTGGCTGGACAGTGCCGTTATTGATGACTGCGACGACAGCGGTAGTGGGTGCTTGTATCGGTATGGCGGCCGGGCGAAACGCGTACCTGGAACCAGCGATGTCGCCAGGCTAAGTCTTCTCTTTCGGTCCAGGGGGGGGGCGGCATATTCTCCTGATGAATTTAATTATTAATGTGATGCTGGCATGCCTGAATAAAGGGAGACAGCTTAATCACGTCCGATTTGTATTTTTCTGAAAAGGCAGTAATTTTATGAGTAATATTCTGATTATTAATGGTGCAAAAAGCTTCAACTTTGCTAAAGGCGAATTAAAAGAGCTCTATGTCAATACGGCTTATGAGGTATTGAGCCATGTTGGCCACACGGTATCCGTTACAAAGGCTGATACCGATTTTAATACTCAAAGCGAGATAACAAAAATCCTTAATAGTGATGTGTTGATTTATCAAATGCCTGGGTGGTGGATGGGCGAACCATGGACAGTTAAAAAATGGATCGATGAGGTGTTTACAGTGGGTCATGGTTCTTTGTATGAGAGTGATGGTCGCACACGTACTGATGGGGCAAAAAAATATGGTTCTGGTGGTCTTCTTCAGGATAAAAAATACATGTTGTCTCTGACATGGAACGCGCCACTGGAGGCATTTAACGATCCGGCGCAGTTCTTTGAGGGGCAGGGCGTGGATGGAGTTTACATGCATTTTCACAAGGCTAATCAGTTTCTGGGCATGAAAGCGCTACCAACTTTTATCACTAACGATGTGGTCAAAGCACCGGATGTTAAGAATGAAATCGAGCGTTTCAGTCATCATCTTATTGAAACATTTTCTTAAAAAATAAAATGAAAAAGCCCTGAGGAGGGCTTTTCTTTCTGGGATAAAAATCACATGAATTATGACCGCTATTCATTGCCAGAACACATAAAATGACTGGCTTTTATTTGAAAAATTTATTATCAATTCGCAAGCTATGCATACTGATAACTCGACGCGAACTAACTATTTCAAAGAATTGTCTCGATGATAATTATTATTGATTGTCTATATTGTACCTGGTGGGGGGATACACCAAATACTTTTTTGAACGCATAAATATAAGCGGATGCGGAAGAATAGCCTGTATCCAGCGCAATATTAAAAATACTCTCATTTTTTCTGACTCTGGTTATTGACTGAAGTAAACGCATTCTCAGACGCCATTCCTGGTAAGTCATTCCTGTTTCTTTTTTGAAACGACGCACAAAAGTACTCATTGAAATACTTAGTTTTTCTGCGCACTGCTCTGGTGTATGTGATAGCCCTGATTCAGCCTGAATTTCACGACATAATGCAATGAGTTCAGGTGAGACAGGGTAAGGTAACGTAAAACTTACTTCATTAAGTTCAATAAGGAAATGTATAAATGCGCATTCTTTCAGTTCCTGGGCTTTGATTAATTCGTGAGAGTGACTGAGAAAATATGCAGAATAGCTATCTATAATGGGTGTTATCTCTACAAGTTTACTGACGACATTGTTCAGCGCTCCATCAAAGTCTTTATTTATGTTAATGCAGATATATTCGGCCTTTTCTGAACTCCATAAGGCATGGCTACTATCCTTTGGGAGCCACACGCCATGAAGCGGAGGTAAGTGCCAGAATTTTTCATCAACCTCCACATAGACAGTGCCTGTGCGTGTATATATAAACTGAATCCATGAATGTGAGTGAAATTCCGTTTTTTTTTGAGAAGTCAGTAGTATCGGTGGAAAATAAAAGGCCAGTGTTTATCTTCTTATTTTCCAGAGGCGATGAGGTGGAAATCCAGTGCTTATTATTGATTTTGATCATAATCCCTCCCAACTGCCATTCTTTCGACATTGTTTGACTGAAATTCTATAATATCTTTTAACCAGATTAATTAGAATGATTTATACCACATTTGGAGTAAACAGTTGTTATAGTAAAAATCTCTAGTGGGGGCGGGGAAAGCGGAGCGAAGCTGATGAACACTACATTTTTTGCAGATATTTATCATGGTTTTGATTGGATGTCTATGGGATCAAGCCAGTTAACGTGTTAAGAATGGAGGGGGTTCATCGCATTTAAACCGACATACTGGATGTCATCTCCATCATGCGCATGAATGCCTGCGATGAGCAATCCCTGAACCTCACAGTAGCTGTGGCTTTCAGATTTTAATAAACTATGGCATGCATTTGTTAATATAAACATACCTGGAATTAAATATGGAATATCTTTATGTGAGATTGAATCTTTATGATTTATTGCGGCGAATTTTTATTGGCGAACCGGATGTAACATTGCTGCTTTTCCTTAAAGAAATCAATGTTTCAGATTTTACAGACGTTCACTTTAGTGATGTCCCCACTGTTTCACAGTATTTAAAATTATCGCTTTCATCACTGGAAGATAAGGTAATCTCTGATTGCTCTGACGATTTTCAAAATTTGCACTGGGATTTCACCCGATTATTTATTGGCCCTGACACCCTGCCAGCAGCACCGTGGGAATCTTCTTACACGAATAATGGATTACTTTTTACTGAAACTACATTGCAGGTTGCAATGTATTATCAGCAGCATGGTTTCTGCTTGCCTGAGAATGAAGTTGAGGCTGCTGATCATGTAGGGTTTGAGTTGGATTTTATTTATCACTTAAACAATAAAATACTCTCTCCAAACTCACCGGGACAGGCTCAATTGAAAGACAACCTGACTTGCCAGGTGTTTTTTATTGAAAATCATCTCATGGCCTTTGTTGGGTTATTAATGAATAATGTTGCCAAGCACGCATATACTGATTTTTACAAGAACATGGCATTATTTACTGCTGAATTTATTAAATTCGATCTAATAAAAGTAAAGTCTCTGTTGTCAGCTATGTAATCAAAAATTAACACCAACGCTGAGGATATCATCATGCGTAAAAGCGAATTATTTAATTTAAGCCGGAGAACCTTTGTTAAATGGTCTTCCGCACTGTCTGCTATGGCTGCCCTGCCGATGAGCAGAGGGCTGATCGCTAAAGGAGTACAGAATAGCCCTGACGTAAAGTCTGACCCGGTCTGGAAGCCAGCCGCATGCTGGCATGACTGCGGCGGGAAATGTCTAAATAAAGCTCTGGTCAGTGGTGGGACAGTCATTCGCCAGAAAACGGATGATCTAAACCTTGATAGCCCTGAGACGCCGCAACAGAGGGGGTGCCTGCGGGGGGCGCTCTCAACGTCACCAGGTATTTGGTGTCGACAGACTAAAATACCCCATGCGCCGTAAAAATTGGGCTCCGGGAGGCGGTGATAAAACATTGCGCGGACGCGATCAGTGGATACGTATCAGTTGGGATGAAGCACTCAATTTAATCGCGGATGAAACTAAAAGGATAACATCAACATACGGGCAGGAATCTTTATGGGTCACAGGACAGAAAGATTTCTGTCCGCCTTACTATAATATGTTCGCTTCAGCTGGGGGGATATACCTCAGACTGGGGAACCCGTTCATTTGGTGCATGGTCTGAAACCTCCGGCCTGATTGGGGTGCCTTGGGGTATATGGGGAATTAATGATCGTTTAGACCTGAGAAATTCAGAATTGATTATTCTCTGGGGAGCTAACCCGGCATGGACGAGCCCCGGTTCACCTACCTATCACTATATCCAGGCCAAAAAAAGCGGGAGCCAGATTTATATGTATCGATCCCAGTTACACAGATACCGCAGCCATTCTTGACGCTGAATGGGTACCTGTGAATCCCGCAACAGATCATGCTCTGGTGCTGGGAATTATGTATGTTTTACTGCAGGAGGACGATCCCAACTCTGCTCCCCTTGTTAACTGGGATTTTCTTAACCGCTATACAACTGGCTTTGATGCTGAGCATATGCCCGAGGGAGCGGATCCCAAAGAAAACTTTAAGGATTACCTGCTCGGAACCTACACACATGCTCCCTGCACCCCTGAATGGGCTTCAGAAATAACGGGTGTGCCTGTTGAAACCATCAAATCTCTTGCCCGACAGATTGGTCAGACGCGCCGGGTTGCCTTACTGAGCGGCTGGGCTCCTGCGCGCGTAAATAATGGGGAAGGCTGGGTTCATGCCTTTTCGACGTTAGGCTTTATGACCGGTCATGTGGGGAGTTCAGGCAACATGACGGGGACATCTGTTCATTTTTTTGCCGCGAATGGCGGGGATTTCCTGGTAAATGAAGGTCCAAGTGGCTTGCCGGATATTCCCAACCCTGTGACAACAAGCATTAATCACAATGAGTTAAACAGGGCGATTACAGAAGGGAAGTGTCGTCAGTTAAAAGGTGGAGACAAAAACGTCAACATCCAGATGGTTTTTCATTGCGCCAACAACACAATGCAGGGATTCAATAACGTCACAAAAACAATAGAAGCCTGTAGATCTCATATCGAGCTGATTGTTACGCCCGCTTATAATTATTCATCCAACGCAAAATACTCCGATCTGGTGTTGCCAGTGACCACCGAATGGGAGCGTGAAGGGATAGTATTACACCTTCATAACCGGGAAGTGCTTCTATTGGGGGGTTAATATTACGGCTCCGTTGTACGAAGCGAAAAGCGATCAGTGGATTGCAGAGCAGATAGGTAAACGACTCGGTGTCAAGGTCAATGACATCTTCCCTGTCTCTGAAAAACAGCAATTTTTTAATCAAATCAGTGGTGCCACCGTTGTAGACAACGATGGAAAAACGCGGGTTCCTCTGGTCACTATTACTCCTGAGGATATCGCAAAACATGGTATTGACTGCAAAATTCAACAGGGAAAAGTGGGATTAGAGCAGCTTCTATCAGAAGGGAAGTACCAGGTTTACCGACATCAAGGTGATAATTATGGGTTTATCGCCTATTCAGATTTCATTGCTAATCCTGAAAAATCCCCCCCTTAAAACTGAGAGTGGTAAGTTTGAAATTTATTGCGGGAAACTCAGCCAGCGGGCAAGGGAATATGGCTGGAGTGACATTCCCGCTATCCCGGCGTATGTCAAAAGTGAAAATGGTTATCAAAGCACATTTGATGACTGGGATAATAAGAAAAAAGGGAACTATCCTTTCCAGGTTTATACCCCGCATTATCTGAGGTCTTCTCACAGCACCCTGGATAATGTTCCACAACTGCGGGAGGCCTGGCCGGGTCATTTATATATGAATGCGTCTGATGCCAGAAGACTAAATATCACACACGGTGAAACCGTGTTGATCTCCTCAAGATTAGGGAAAGTTTTACGTCCTGTTTATTGCACTGAAACCATGAAACCGGGTGTGGTCGCGCTTCCTCATGGACGCTGGAGCGATATTGATGAAAATACCGGGATAGACAAAGCCGGAACAGAAAATGTGCTGTTTGAAGCTGTAGCGACCGGATTGGGCACATCAGGATGGAATTCGGGTTACTGCAATGTTGAAAAGTGGAATGGTGAACCACTGACCGCAGATGCGCTTTTACCCGCACGTTTTCCATCTCTGGTTGAGGAAGCATAAATGAGTAATCCAAATCAGGTAGGCTTTTATATTAATGTTTCTCAATGTATTGGCTGCAAAACCTGCGTCATTTCCTGTAAGGACAAAAATCATCTTGAAGTGGGTCGTAACTTCCGCCGTGTTTACGATATTGAATCAGGTGCATATCCCAACCCCAAAAAATGGCATTTGTCCATATCGTGTAACCACTGTGATTCGCCCGCCTGTGTCAGCCATTGTCCGACCCAGGCTATGCACAAGCGTCCGGAAGACGGTGTTGTATTGGTAGATCACACAAAGTGTGTGGGTTGCCGATATTGCACTTGGGCATGCCCGTACGGTGCGCCACAGTACAATCCTTCAATAGGTATGATGACGAAATGCGACACCTGCTATGACCTACGCGAAAAAGGCCAAAATCCCGTCTGCATGGATTCATGCCCGATGCGAGCGATTGAATTTGGGTTAATCAGTGAACTACGAGCCCGTTATGGTACTAATGCGAATATTACTGGATTACCGGACTCGTCAGTCACACATCCCAATCTTATCGTTGGTTACCATCATCAGGAGAAAAAATGATGCACGAATGGCCTCTGATTTTTTTTACCACCCTGATACAGATTTCTATTGGGTGCTTTTTGCTCGCATTCTTTTATGTGATTCTGACTAAAGATACCAGCAAGATTCATTTCCCTATTATGGCGAGCTCGCTTATCGCTGTAGCTGGGTTGTTTTCTTCAATTTTTCATCTTGGTAATCCATGGCATATGTTTAATACAATGAACAATGTATTTAACTCATGGATGAGTCGAGAAGTATTATTTGTAGGTTCTTATACAGGATTAATCACCTTAAATATTGTATATTTTTTCTTTACCAACCGGTATCATAAATTATTGCTTTCCGTGACGGCAGTCACTGGAGTATGTACTGTTTTTGTTATGTCGAATATCTATATAAACTCATTATTTGTATTATGGTCAGGTTGGGTAACGTATAGTTCATTCTGGGCGACAACATTGGTAACCGGCGGTTTGGTTGCCTGTTTTGTATTTAATGTTGCCTTGCAAAAAAGACACTCGAAATACAGTGATGATAAGAATAATTAGACTGTTTTTTATTTTTTCAGTTTTAGCTGTGGTGCTTAATATCTGCGCATATGTTTTTTTTACAAAGCAATATGGCAGGTAACGTAAGTAGGGGTATTACCCCACGATATGTGGACAGAGAGTCAGTATTAATTTTGATTTCGTTAAAATTTGCTCTGATTGTCCTTGGTCTTATCATTATGGCTTTTATTAAGAATAAACTTAATCGCCGTTTTGCGTTGCCTGCTGTCGCAATGAGCAGTCTGATAGCTGTCGTTGCGGAAGTCATTGGACGGTACAGTTTTTTTATGCTGGGGGGCATAAAATAAGGTTATTTTCAGGAGAGGATGATGGCAGTTCGAATTAGCGAAGCATGTATACGTACACATTATCAGTGGTCGAACTGTCATCTTTGTCAGGGAGTATGTCCATCGCTGGCAATTAGCCTCACATCACCACTGTCTGTGGATGCTGACATGTGTAACCATTGCGGTCGATGTGTTGATGCCTGTCCTTTTGATGCAGTACAGGGAATAAAACCGGTTTACAAGATCCGCAGTTTCACTCTGTATGAAGATAATCAGCCTCCTCCTTTACCCGAAAAACTCCTTTCACTCTGGAGCGAAGGGGTTACAGAAATTAAGATTAAGAAGACTGGCTCTATGTGGCGTGAATCTGTCGACAACATAAATCAGGTTCTGGCTGCTAACGGGCACAATGGCTTCATTGTTAACGTATCTGGTGAGGCTAATGAACACATTTCTCATACGCGACGTGCTTTCTTTCGCTCAATATATTCAAATATGCAGGGGGGGCTCCGATTCAGGGGGGGAAACGGAAATAGCTGCTGCCATCGCCGAGTATGCATTTTACCAGCTCAAACTTGAAGCTGAATTATGTTATCTCTGCGGTGCCTGTGAAAAATTTTGTCCAAAGGACTGTATCAATATTGACACAGATAATTTAACCATTAATAACGCACTTTGTAATGGATGTAACCTGTGCGCGGACGCATGTCAGAGAAAGGCCATTAAAATCATAAAAAAAGTCCATGAACCTCTTATATCCGTCTACAACGTGTTCCTGCATAGTTGTCTCATTTGTCATGAGGCGTTTGCCAGTCTGAATGAACTTACTGATCCAGCCTCCGCGTGTCCCGCTTGCGAGTTTCGCTCTCGCTGGCTTATTCCCATCGCGAAGATAGGATAAAATGGTGGGGAATATGATCTGCTCCTGGTAATAAAATCACCTTGCTTATATCTGTCCCAGATAATCGCCTTCTGCTCTGGCGTGTAGTTAATCCGAGTTCTTCGTTTCATGGCAACGTCCCCCCTTGATCAAGGATAGCGTTGCATCGACCCGTTGAACTCACACTATTCATTCCCGGTATTTGTACCTGTTTCATTTTGCCTGGTGCGGCCGGGTTGTTGTGTGGAAAGCGCGTGGCCAGCCACAAACAGGCGCGGGAGTTCTTGAGCGCATTTGACGCCATCCCGACGAGTTCTGTATATGTGTGGACGGCAATGTTTTGTCTTCGGACGGCGTAACTTCTGGCCTCGATATGCTTTTCAAGTTAGTCACCCTGATACTCGGCGAGGACACTGCACGCCATACTCAATTGTAAATCGATTACGGCCCCGAACCCGAACTGCTTTCCCCAGCGGTAATCCGTGCTAAAGCTGTAGCGCGGACGATGGAAAAACGGCTGCGTGTCCGGTGTTTTACTGGTTTAACCGTGAACTGCAGTTGTTATAGTGCCAGTTTACTGGCTATGTTTGCTTCTGATACAAAGCTGCTGCGATGACCGTTACCCTGTGTGACTTTTGAAATCAAGCAGGATGGTAATATGACGGTGGCTGCCCTGTAACGCGGCGGAACATCGTTGCGAAAGAGGAGGCACTCTCATATCCAAGAGACAAAGCCACTTCATTCACGGGTTTGCCTGTTATCAGCAATGCCAGCGCACTAACCACACAGGCTCGCTGGCGCCAGGCGGAAAACGACATGCCGGTTTGCTGTCGAAAACAGCGACGAAAGGTGCTGGCGCTCATAAACAGCGCGCTGGCCCAGCGCTCGACCGGATCGTGGATGGCTGGGGCGAGTAAAAAAGCCTGACACAGCGCCAACAACCCTGGCTGCTGCGGCAAAGGAATATCGAACTCGCGCACCGGCATCGCCGTTAGTTCCAGCAGCATTAAATCCGTCAGTGCCCGATCGCGTACGCTGTCATAGTATGGCGGCAGATCCACCGCCTCCAGCAGTAGCTGCCGCAATAGCGGCGATACGCTGATCACTTCGCACCGGCTGCTGTTACGTAATTTGTCCGCGCAGGCGGGTTCGATATACAGGCTGCGCGTCGTGACGCCCACAAACTTTACGGCATGCAGTGTTTTAGCAGGGATCCATACCGCATGCTGGGGCGGTACCACCCATTCTCCGTCACGGGTTGAAACGTGCATCAGTCCTGTTGCGCCATACAGAAGCTGCGCGCGGCGGTGCTGGTGTGGCGGCAGGAAAAATCCCTCCGCATAGTCGTTTCCTAGCGCTACTACCTCCCGATTCAGCTGATCGAAATCGTCAATTTTTCCGTTTCGCACATCCGCCTCCTTCTGACCGGTTTGAAAGGATAATTGAGCGCTATGCAAATGGGAAGCGGGGCGCTGGCGCGATAAGCTGCTGGCTCATTTTCACAACGGGATATTTCTTTGAACGATCTGATGATTATCGCACTGGCCGGTTTTACTACCGGCATGACAACAGTGCTTTTTGGCTTTGGCGGCGGCTTTGTAGTGGTACCCTTTGTTTACCAGCTGCTGGTGCGGCAGCCACCGCTGGCAGGTGATGCGATGCATATCGCCGTGGCCACTTCAACGGCGGTGATGATTTTTAACGCGGGCTGGGTCAGCTTTCAAAACTGGCGTGCGGGCAGGCTTTCTTTGCCCATCTTATTCCCGCTGTTGTGGTTTATCGCCGTGGGCGCAGTGGCCGGTTCGTGGTTGGCGGGAATATTAAGCGAGGTGTTGATTCGCGAGCTGTTTATTTTTTATATGCTGATGACGATTGGGGACTGTCTGTTGCGCAAAGGTTTCTTCAGCGGCAATGCGCCGCGTCGTTTGTCACTTTTGACGGTCACCGGTGGCGGTATGCTAATCGGCACGATTGCCGCATTGCTGGGTGTGGGTGGCAGCGTAATGACGGTGCCGTTGTTGCGGCGACACGGTCATACGATGCGAGAGTGTATTAGCGCGGCCAACCCGCTTTCCCTGCCGGTGGCGTTGTGCGGTGCGGTGACCTATGCGATAAGCGGTTGGCACAAAATTTCGGCAGGCGGTTTTGTGGGTTTTATCAGCCTGAAGATTCTGGGCATGCTCTTGGTGGCTGGCTGGGCGGGTATAGTATTTAGCCGCCGGGTGTTCCCCGCCGTCCCTGATGTCTGGCACGCGAGAATCTACGTGATGCTGTTGTGCATGGTACTGGTGGCTATGTTGCTTTAAGCAAATCCTGCTTTGCAAATTTAGTTGCTTTTACAGCGGCAATATCTGCATGAACGTCCGTTTCTGGCACAAAGGGGACATTCATCTGTTGTACTTTGATATTCAGTTCCATAAACATTCAGGCCGATATTACCACCGTGAGTACGCCAGCCACTATTGCTGCCGTCCTGTCGTTTAACTCACGGAGGTCAATGTGTCAGACCGTATTCCTACCGGGCAAATTCCTGACGCCCTGAAACAATCCTTATCCCGTCTCCCGGGCGTTCTGTCGGAAGCCATGGTGGAGCGCCTGCTCCGCTGTGTTCACTACGAACCGGTGATTGGCATCATGGGAAAATCAGGCGCAGGTAAATCCAGCCTGTGTAATACCCTGTTCAGTCCGCCCCCCCGCCAGTGTTGACCCCGTCAGGGCTGCACGCGGCGCGTTCACCGTTATCAGGTTACCCGTGGTCCACGAACGCTTCATATTGCCGATTTTCCCGGCATTGCCGAAACCCCGGAACCCGACAGGCAATATCGTCGACTGTACCGGGCATGGGCCCCGAAGCTGGACCTGATTGTCTGGGCGCTGAAGGCTGACGACCGTGCCTGGAAAGATGACCTGCGCTGTTACCGCGAACTGCTGGGCGCGGGAGCTGCACCAGAGCGTTTTCTGTTTGTTCTCACGCAGGCGGATAAAATGGAGCCCTGTCGCGAATGGGACAATGCAAACCACCAGCCCTCGCCACGTCAGGCTGAAAATCTTCATGCCAAAACTGAGCTTGCTGGAACACAGTTTGCGACTGTCCATCCGGTCATTGCAGTATCCGCAGCGGAAAACTATCACCTCGAACTCTGGGCAGAAGCGCTGATTAAGGCGCTGCCGGTGAGCAGCAGTAGCGCGGTTTTCCGTCATCTTAGCCCTGAGCTGCAAACGGAATATGTTCAGAAAACTGCCCGCGAGCACTTTGTCCAGGCCACTGGCGACATCTTTGATGATGCCGTCGCAGCCATACAGACATCAGGCAGGCTGGTACGACAGCTACAGCGACTCCGCCTGCGGTTCCTGGCGGTTATCCGTGCTGTCTGGCATCTCCTGTTCTGATTTCACTGTGCTTTTTTCACTGCCGCTTCGATCTGTTTCGACGATCGAAATGCTTATTCATGATAGTTATTAGCTATTGAATATAATATATCGATCGTTATTATTGATAGATATCAACGATCAGTTTACGCATATCGATCTGAATTAACAATTATCCCGCCTTCTGATTAGCCAGTACGATCTGTGCTGGATGTGAAGATATCCCCTGTCATTCGTCTTATTTAATCAATTGTTTATAAAGGAATATTTTATGTGTGCTTTTATGCCCGTGATGACGGGTGTCTGTACCAACCGGGAGACCCTGAGATGAAATCCTACCCCTTATTACGTCAGGACATATTTGCCTGGTGCCTGGCCGTCGTGCTCCCGTTGCTCTGGGTGGTGCTGTACCTGAACTTTCCGCAGAACATGGCGCTTGTCATTTATCTGGTCGTCGCGCTGGTCTGGGTGTTGCTGGACCGGACAAACCTGATGAAGCAGGGCATCACACCGCCGTCATGGCTGTGGTTTCCCCTCTATTTTGTTTACCTTCGCCAGCGTGACCAGAATCAGGGCAAGCCGTGGCGGCTTCTGCAGGTCTGGGTGCTCTGCACCGCGCTGTCATTCGTGGCGTTATATCAGTTCAGTAAACAGTCCGATACGGAGAGTCTTGCACAGAGTGCCTGTACGGTAGTGACGAGAATTCTGCGTGACGATGGCAGTGATGAGCGATGCATTCGCGTCATTAATATGAAGGAAGAGGTCAGCGGTCGCTTCTGGCGGGCGCAGGCGTTGCTGAACACCGGCGGTAAGGAGCCCGTGACCATTGAAGACCGTGGGCAGGATATCTATGTCATGTTGCCGGAAAGGGGAGAATAAAGAATGAACACCGTGAAAACCATTACCCGCCACCTGCTGCTGAGTGCAGCCGTGTTATTCACCGCTGCATCAGTTTTGCATGCAGCGACACCGGACACGCTCCGTCAGACTCATGACCCGCACTGTGCGCAACCGGTATTTTACGCACAGACAATGAACCATAAAAAGGAAGTGGAGATTTGCATTGTCACCCCGTCGGTCTCGTATTCATTCGGGAAAACGGGCGCGAAAAACAAGGAGATGAACCTCACTGTTCCGGCAGGCAGCACCAGTTATGCGTACACGAACAATCAGGTCATCAGCATTCAGAACTTCACCGTCAGAAACGGCGATACCAGTTACCAGGTTTCAGCCGGTTCGGATGATGCGGGAGAGCCCTTCGCATCCCTTTATGTTTATAAGGGAGTACCGGAGAGCGGGAAACTGCTGGCAGAAATCAGACTCGACCCGGTGACGATGGTGAACAACATCAGCCATTCACTGGCGGAAGAGGGTATTCCGGAAGCAGACAGCCTCTGATACCTCCGGTCTCACAGATAAGGACATGACGTAATGAAAAACCAGCAAACGACCCGGACAGCATCACGCGGTCTTTTACTGCTCTGTACGCTGTTGTCAGCCGTTGTGCTCAGCGGTTGTGGTGACAAGGACGAACGCGAGTTCATTCGTGGATGTAAATCCGGTGGCGGCAGCACTGCCGTCTGCGGGTGTATTTATGACGACCTGAAGACCCGGTACACGCAGGGAGAACTGCAGAAGCTGAACACACAGTATGGATATGTGCCACCGGGCTTTATGGAAAACATGCTGAAGGCTGCACAACAGTGCAGAAAGTAAGGAAAGAAGAAAATGGCGCTTGTTATTAAATATTTCATGATTGCGTTCATCATTGCGCTTGTGGTTGTGCTGTTTAACGCGTTCAGCAACACCGGTGCGATACGTGACTTCTGGCAGGGGGGCAGGATACCTGTTCTGGATGACCACCGGACCGGGAGCAGGCATGACCCTGGGCGCTTTCCTGCGTCAGTGGCTGATGCCTGACCGTATTTATACATCGGGTGGTGCGGCAGGGTTGCTGAAAGCCCGTCTGTTCTGGCTGGCCGGTCCCCAGTGTATTGGCTGGCTTGCGGGTCTGCTGACTGTGGGACAGCAACTGACATAATTGCTGTACTGAACACACCACATCTGCAGAGGCTGTCCCTTCCTGGGATGGCCTTTTTTACTTTTATGGCTGGGCAGTACCCCGTCACAGAACACATTAAAACGTACGGCTGTTTTACCAGTCGTTAATTACCTGAAGACCATGCCTCCTCCCGGGGCATGGTCTTTCTTCATTTATACCGTTTCAACAGGAGTCATCCATGAGATTAGCCAGCCGCTTCGGGCGAATTAACCAGATACGCCGTGACCGTCCACTGACTCACGAAGAACTGATGAGTCATGTCCCCAGTATCTTCGGTGAGGACAAACATGCGTCCCGCAGTGAACGCTACACCTGGATACCAACCATCACCATCCTTGAAAACCTGCAGCGCGAAGGTTTTCAGCCGTTCTTCGCCTGTCAGACGAAAGTGCGTGACGAGAGTAAGCGTGAACACACGAAGCACATGCTGCGTCTGCGTCTGCGTCGTGCCGGACAAATCACCGGTCATCTGGTCCCGGAAATTATCCTGCTGAACTCTCATGATGGCTCATCAAGTTATCAGATGCTGCCCGGTATCTTCCGCAGCGTCTGTACCAACTCACTCGTCTGCGGGCAGTCGTTTGGCGAAGTGCGTGTACCGCACCGGGGCGATGTAGTGGAGAAAGTCATTGAGGGGGGCTTATGAAGTCCTCGGTGTGTTTGACCGGGTGGAAGAGAAGCGTGATGCCATGCAGTCGCTGATATTGCCACCCCCGGCACAACAGGCACTGGCGAATGCCGCACTGACATACCGTTATGGTGAAGACCACCAGCCGGTGACGGCAACACAGATACTGACACCCCGCCGCTATGAAGATCGTCAGAACGACCTGTGGACAACGTACCAGAGACTGCAGGAGAACCTGCTGAAAGGCGGTTTGCCCGGACGTACCGCGAAGGGCAAACGCAGCCATACCCGCGCCGTTAACGGTATCGACGGTGACGTGAAGCTCAACCGTGCGCTCTGGGTGATGGCGGAAAACATGCTGACCACCCTCAGCAAGTAACCTCCAGCCGTTTCCTCACTGTTATCCCGCATTAGTTGCCCCACAGCTTTACCCTATTAATAAACAAGGAAAAATCAGCATGACCGACAATACACTGCCACTGTTCACCCCGGAAGCAACCGTTCCGATTGCAGCACAACATCAGATTACCGCCACACAGGTATCCGATGAGAACCGCATCCGCTTCTGGCCTCAGCATTTCGGTGGTATCCCCCCAGTGGATGTTGCTGGAGCCCCGCATCTTTGGCCGGATGGACAGGCTCTGTGACAACTACCGGGGCGGTATCTGGCAGTTTCTCACCCTCAGCAACGGTGGCGCGTTTATGGCACCGGAGGCAGAGAACAATGATGAAGCCTGGACGCTGTTTAACGACATGAACGGCAACAGTGCTGAAATGAGTGCGGAAGCCGCCGGTATTGCCGCCTGCCTTATTGAATACAGCCACCATGCCTGCCGGACCGAATGCGACGCGATGACTGCGCATTATTACCGGCTGCGGGATTACGCCCTGAATCATGCGGAATGTAACGCCATCATGCATATCATCGACTGAGGGATGCAGCAATGGAACAACAGTTACCGCTGTTTGCCGCTGAATTACCGGCATCCGCGCAACACACCATCCGGAAGGCGCTAACCCTGCTGGAGCGTCAGTTACGTGAACCCGGTGCGTCATTTACCTCCAGCAGTTCGGTACGTGACTGGCTGCGTCTGCAACTGGCATCACTGGAGAGGGAGGAATTTATCGTATTGTTCCTCGATAACCAGCATCGTCTTATTACCCACGAAACCCTCTTCACCGGCACCATCAACCATACGCAGGTCCATCCCAGGGAAGTGGTGAAGGCGGCACTGAAACACAACGCTGCTGCCATCATCATTGCACACTGCCACCCTTCGGGGCTTGCGGAACCCAGCCAGGCCGACCGCCAGATTACGGAACGTCTTAAACAGGCGCTGGACCTGGTGGAAATTCGCCTGCCTGACCACCTGGTGGTGGGCGGAATGGATATTGTCTCCTTTGCTGAACGTGGCTGGCTGTAACGCAACAGGGAAACAACATCATGAAGATTATCAGTAAACGCCAGGCGATGACGATATACCGGCAACATCCACAGTCCCGGCTGTTTCGCTTCTGTACCTGCAGATATCACTGGTCCGGCAGCGTCTGCCATTACGCAGGTCGGGAGGTGCAGGATACGGTATTCGCGGAACGCCGTCAGGACCGCAGCGGCCCGTATGTGGTCCTGCGCTGCGTCACACTTAATTAACCTGATATGAGGAGCACTACATTGTCGAATACAACACCCGCAACAGAGCATGATATTGCAGAACCCCGGTGGGGACTGAAACGCAGTATCACCCCGTGTTTTGGCGCACGACTGGTTCAGGAAGGTAACCGCCTTCATTATCTGGCTGACCGCGCCAGTATTACCGGTAAATTCAGTGACGCGGATTTACGTCATCTCGACCAGGCATTTCCTCTGCTGATGAAGCAGATGGAACTGATGCTGACCAGCGGTGAACTCACTCCCCGCCATCAGCACTGCGTCACGCTGTATGCGAAAGGACTCACCTGCGAGGCTGACTCACTTGCCAGTTGTGGTTATGTCTATATCGCAATTTATCCGACACCCGCACCGGCAGCACAACCCGGAGAGTAATCACCATGACACACGCCTGTAAAATCAGTGACGTCATCAGACATCTGCAGCAGCACCAGAATGATGATTTTGTCCTGTACTCACTCTGGTACACGGATGATGTGCGCAGCATTGATGCCTCCGTTACCGAAGAGGAAGCGATTGCGACGCTACAGCATGCCGACCGGCATCACGATGCGGAACAGGGCATTAACTGGTCCACACTGGAAGCGTCACTGGACGCCATTCGTCAGCAACCCTCAGCGTAATCGCTCCACCCTCACCACCTCTTTTATTTAACAGAGATACGCCTTTATGCAGACTCAACCCGTACCCCACAGACGGGCGGTACCCTCACGCCCGTCACCCGTCAACATCTGGCAAATGCTGCTCACGTACCTGCTGGAACAGCACTACGGTCTTACGCTTAACGATACTCCGTTTGGTGATGAGCAGGTGATTGCACAGCATATCGATGCCGGTATCTCACTGGCGGATGCGCTGAACTTTATCGTCGAAAAATATGACCTGGTACGCACCGACAGGCCCGGTTTCTCCATCAGTCACCCGTCTCCCTTTATTGGCCGCATTGACATGCTCCGGGCCAGACGGGCCACCGGCCTGATGAAACGTAACGGGTACAAAGCGGTGACAGATATCACCACCGGCAAATACAGCGGGGTGACACGATGAAGTTATCCCTCACCGTGGAAGCCGATGCCATTAACGTTCTGGCCCTCAACATGGGCCGGATTAGCGTGGATATTGATGGTATTGAACTGACCGACCTGATTAATGTGGTCTGTGATAACGGTTATTCACTTCGTGTGGTTAACGATGATGACAATCCACTCCCGCCTGTCGCCCGGTTTAATGGTATTCAGTGCAGTACCGCCCATATCACCGAAGCTGATAACAGCCTGCTGTATACGCTCTCGCATCAGCATGAAGACCACGGCGACAGTGAGTGGGTCTGCTATACCGGTTCCGGTTATCTGATCCACCTCGATGCGTGGCAGTACCCGGTACTTCAGCTAAAGAAACGGGGATTATCGAAAGCCTGCCGTCGGTTAGTTGTGACATTAATGTGTCGTTATCACATTCGCATTATTCATCTTGATGCCCTGGGCGAGCAGCTATCCGGTTTCTCCACCTTTGCGTGGTGATCCGGTTCCAATTACCACGAGGTCTTTTTTATGCGGACATTAACCACCGAAGAAGCCCTGCAAATCCTGATCGACTGGCTACGGGATAATATCGACTGTGACACACCGATTATCTTTGATAACGATAAGGACAATACGAACTCCACCATCCTGCTCCCGCACGTGGAGCAGGCATTGAATGATGTTCGCGATCTCCGCCATCTGCAGTTGATGCAACGGGCCCGGTCAGAATAACCCTGCCTCCTGCACATTACATATATACGCAAGCGCCAGCCTTAACCGGGCTGGTGTTTTACTTTATATAAGGAAAGAAAATAATGGTCGCACTGATGCACACCGATCCTGACGTGTTAACCGATCACACACATGTGATTTGCTCCACCAGCATTGAACGTATCGTCACCGGACGTAATGCAGCGTTGAGCCTGACAGAAGTCATCACCATTCAACCTATTGATATTTATGCATTAATCGACAGTATTGATGGGGGTAAAGCGAATGAATGGGGAGTGTGGCAATACCGTTACGACTATTGGCTGACGGAATATAACAGCGAACGGCCTCATGAATCCCTGAATAACCTGATGCCGTAAGTGTACCGGCTAATGGTGGGAAATCTTCTCCCCACGGAAATCTCAAAAAGTACGTGGAGCTAAAACAAGTGTGCTTACAACATAATCCATTGTTCAATTCATTCCTTCACTTTGCCAGTGAAACTGAAACGCCGATCTTTTCGTATCCTGCATATTGATGACATAGAAGTTGCGGGGAAAATACTCTGTTGATGTCTCGCTAAAGGTGTTTAATCCGTACAGTATGATTTTTTTTCCTGTTATTTCCGTTGGTTCTGGGATGGTGCTGGAAGGCACACGAAAGACCTTAACAACTGAATTATCAGGTAGCAGGATCTTCAGCGTAAGAAGATGATCGTCACTTTCCGCTTCAAGTAATTTTCCGCTGATATCAATTCCGCCATGCTGTTGATCAGAAAGAGACGGTTGCATCTGCTTTCGTAGCTTTTCTGTCCAGGCCGAGCACGAGCAACGGCAGGAACAATGGGAGCAGTGCGTGCCAGGACAAGTCAGCTCATATACTGAAAGTGGGATATTCCGTGGCAAAAGTCGATTAATATTTTTGATAATCGTAGTGACCCGCTCAATCAGCTCTGTATTCAGCGTACCTTCCCAGCTATCACGGCTCCCCGTCAGAACTAACCCAATGTTCATATCAGGTGCTCGCTCTTTTACCATTATGCCATAGGCCGCAATCTGTAACAGGTTAGCTTCTTTCGGCTGGTTTTGTTCGTCTGTTACCTTTCCGGTTTTCAAATCAACTACGTTTAACCGATCGGGTCGCTCCTGATATATGAGGTCGGCCCGCCCATGCATATCGAAATCATTGCTGGTCAGCATAACCTCCCGGCCAACGGGTAATGTTTTTTCGTGTGCAGGGCCCCCTTTTACGAAAACAGGTGGCATAAGCGATCTGACGTAGCGGATCTGGGTAACAAGCATTTGGCGTGACACCAGCCCGGCAACGCCGTGACGGTCATATATCCAGTTTGCTACCGGTCCGGCGCGTCGATTGGCTGTCAGCGCGGTCGTAAAATCATTTTCCAGTTGCCTAAGGGTATAATTCTCGAAAGCGGCCTCCCGATGTGTCAGTGAATTGACGCGCTGATGTATTACCTGGCCCAGAATGACTGCCGGATGCAACGGTAAACGTGCGTAAGAATGAGCTTCACTTTCCAGCAAGTATTTCGCCGGACAAACAGCGAAACTCCCCAGCAGAGAAGGAAGCACCGGATGAGTACGCGATAGAATCATTTCATTCATTGCATTATCACTCCAGAGATGAGGACGCCTGAGTCCGTAATTTCGCCATTTCAGTCCCCATGCGGCGGGACAACGCAAAAGTATTCGTCGCGTCTACGTCCACCTCATATGAAAATGCCTCAAGTTCGGGGTTTGCAGCAAATGCAGCATCGGGATCCCAGAATGGATGTAGTACGGCGGCCCACCGCCCGTCACCGGTGCGAATCACGGGTATATTCCCCATCACTTTTACGTCACTGTCGCTGTATAGCGAAGCGGCCTCTTTAGCTAATCGTAGGGCATTTTCCGGCCAGTCAGACACGCCCGGAGATGTAAAATCACCGTTCAGCCCGGCGTTATAGGTTTGATCCAGAAGAAGTTGAATAACATCCAGTCCCAGACGCCAGTCCAGCAACCCGTGATACGGCTGGTTTCCGTATCGGTGCAGGCAGTGATAACATCCTTGAAAGCATCGTTCGCGATGATCGGATTGCAGGAACTCAGCCAGCGGGTAAGCCGTTTTGTTATTTAAAATCTTCTTCATGACCTCAAGTATAATGAGAGAACCGGATGCGTCCTTCTGCTGCAGCCGTTCACATAACCCTGAACCATTAACCAGACGATCGGCCATTTGCAGAACTGGTACCGACTTACCGTTTTTCAGCATTTGAACGCGGGGTTCCAGAATTTCAATTTCTTCAGGATCAATATCCAATAGCTCTTTTGATGCATAGTTAACAATGATAAAAGACGCCGAGAGCGCAGCAGCTCTGAATGCCGGAGTTAGAGTGGAATACTGTAGCCGGAGACCCGGCGGGGTTTGGGCAACCATCAGCGCAAGTAGATCAGTCACTTTAGGCGCGGCAAGATAAAATGTGTTTCGGGTTTCTCCCCGATCGTTAAAGCGGTTTTTAACTAACAGGTCGGCCTCAATAATTTGACTATCTATCCAAACCCGGTTAGCCCAAAGCGGCTGGTAGGTCCCCTGCTTTCTGAAAGGGACCGTTAGGCTCCCCTGTGTTGCGCTGAAACCACGCCATGTTTTATCGGTATAAATTCCCCGATTCAGGCGGTGCAGACATGTCTGCGGCTGAAGCTGTATCGCCACATTAACGTCAGGCTCTGGCGTGGCAGAAAAAGTGTAGGCTTCTGCAATTGATACACGACTGGCCGTGGTCAGGATCTGATCAAAATCCTCTTTGGCCGATTTGGGCTCCAGCGTGGTGATAAATCCATAAGGAACATAGCATTGATAGCGCTCTGCCTTATCCATAACGGCACCGCAGATAGTACATTCGGTGGCCAGAGAGTTTGCCGGAGCCCAGATGTTGCACACTGGACAGGCGGTCATTGTTCTGAGTTCACCCGGTTCGCAGGCATTTGAATAAAATGATCGTGGATTTTTTCTGCTCTGTTTAAGCAGTCCACTATAACCTGCTGTAAAGTAGCGTCGTTTATCCTGAACCAGAATTTTTCCGGGGGCAAATTCCTGTATCGCAATATCCAGATCGCGGTCCATGCTGGCGAATTCGATTTCTTTTTCACCTGTGCTGACTGGCCTTGTCAGCAAAAGGCGTGATCGGGTCGGCATGCCATACATTGGGAATTTACCGTGTTCCGCCAACGCTTCTGCCAGTCCTTTCGCCTCCATCGCGCTGTCGTTCAGTACGGCGTTGATATCCTGAATCAGCTGTTCCGGCGTCAAAGGCTGAATAATTTTCTGGAACAAATATGGGTTTTGCTGTGTGCTGGTCCGGGCAAATTCATCGCGCGCCAGGATGGTTGCTTCGATGGCCTGCCGGATTTTTGGCAGCCAGTCCGTTTGGTTTTCTTTCAGCCAGTGCACCGGGAAAAACTCACCATGGTTATCAGGGACGTGTGCGTAGTCGTCAACCGGCCATGGGTGATCGGCTTTTTCCGTTTGCTGCCTTAACCATTTGAATGCCGACACCAGCCAGATTTTTCGTACCAGTCTCTGGCAGATCATTTCCAGCTTTGTGGTCAGAAACGGTGGCGGAGGGAGATCGCCAGTAATTTTTTCCGGGTGGCGGAAGTAGAACAGATCGTGGCTCTTGCTGCGACACGCGGTTAAGACGAATGAAAACGCCTGTCCACGTCGTCCGGCACGTCCGACACGCTGTTGATAATTAAAGCGCTGTGGTGGCATGTTGGCCTGAAAGACCGCGCGTAAATCACCAATATCCACGCCCACTTCCATGGTGGTGGTTACGGAAAGCACATCGACCACGCGAGCTGCCCGGTCAAGGTCTCTATCGGGCGCAAAATCTTTCATTCCTTCCGGTAAAATATCATCGTCGTCGGCAATCAGAATACCTTTAAACCGGCGTAGCCTTGCCGCCGGATTTTCGGTCATTCCAGTCAGTTCCTCTGAGCGCATCCTGTGAATACCAGAAGAATGTGAGAGACGTTTGCCGAGATAGTGTTGCATCTGGAGCGTTTTTGCCTCACTGCACGGCGTTTCTGGTAAAGGAGAGTAGCAACGAGTACAGATTCCCGCGCCGGTATGCATGTGTATACGCCCACAGCGGGAGCAGCGCCAGACGCGATCTGTAGGTTCCGCCAGGCGAAAATGCATTTTACCAATATCAATAATACCGCCCTGATGACCCGCCAGCTCTAGTCGCCGGAGAAAACTATCAATTAAAGATAAAGGCTCGCCTCCTGAACACTGGCATATCTCCTGTGTAAAACGGTACAGGCGGTTTCTACGATTGACATCGCGCGCTGAACTCCATGGAGTTTCTGGCTTTGTATATTGTGAAGGGGTAACCCGGTATGCGTCCGCCAACACACGAAACATTGCGTCATAAATCGCGAGATGTTCCCGTGAGTCGTTTCCGGTAATGGGAAGGCAGGGATAACCCCAACCGGACTCTTCCAGCGCGAAGTAGGTTTTACTGAATACGCTTTCCCCCCACCAGCCGTTTCAGATCGCGTGAAATCTCCTGTCGTGCCACAAGCAGGTTGTCTTCATAGGATGGAAGCGCCTTCCAGCACCACTCCCCCCTGCGTGTTCTTTTCAAAGAGTTGTTGCCATGCAAAGGTCAGCGTGCCTTCTTCATGTTTTTCTGGATCGGGAACAGACGCGATGCCAGTACGATCGGAAGGGTGAATACCTGCATCTACCTGCGCCCTTAACAGCGGGCCAAGCGGTTGACCTGCATCCGGTGATTCAGGTTCGAGGATTTCACGCAGAGGTATGCTGTCAGATTCAGGCTTTGATAATAACCCTCTGATTTTCTTTCGTTCATCAGCAAGTTGATCCAATTCATCCTCTTCCTCATCCGACCTTACGCTGAGGTTAACTAGTGTTTTGTTCCGGTTCTCTATCTCTGCCTGGCGTATTTTTAGTTGGTTATGGGACGGTTTATCAGCCGCAATAGTCTGTAGCGAATGGACAACAATTTCTCGTCTGACGTCGTCATGGTGACCCGATTCCAGATCGAGCGCCGCCCTTGCGGCATCTTGACGACTGTCTGAAAACGTTACCAGTTGCTCACGGTTACCCGATCGCTGTAGTTCCGCCATTAGCGAGCTGGCCAGTAGTTGTGTCGTTTTCGAAAAACCGACGCGAAAGCTACGGATTGGGGAGAGCTTACCTTTGCCGTATTTATAGGACGTACCACACGCCGGACACTGAAAAGGTAGCGCCGTTCCAGGTGACTGGCTGGATGACTGGCCTCTTTCCGAGGAGGCAAATTCACCGGGTTTGACGTAATAGAACCAGCCCGCTATATGGTTTTCCGGTAGCGGTTTTAAGAGCGATACTGGGTGTTGAATAGTGGCGGTAAATGGATCGTAGCTGGCTTTTACCCAAGTACCAAAAGTATTGTCATTATCGCTGTTTAGCTCCTCATTTCCTTTCGGCCAGAAACGTTCGACAACGGGCATAAATAGCGCGTATTCTTCAGCAGATCGGCGTTCTACCATGACTGATTTTGCGTGTTCGGGCAGTTGTTCCGTATCAGGGTCGTTGGGTAAAAGTTCAATTCGACTTTCTGAACCGGAAAAGACCGAAGGTTTACCCCCCCCCAAAAGAGATTACCGCAACATTCACAATAGAGTAATTCGACACGCCGCGATTTTTTATCTTTGCCGTAACGTAAGCCGGACTCCACGGTAAGATCGCCAAAATATCTTTGATTAATTTCTTGCGCAGATGCAGCGCTAGGGACGGGCAATGGCGCGACATATAACCCCTCAAGAGCGCGCAAAAAAGCATGAGCGCGGAAACGTGGCGCACCGATATCATCAGGAAAGGCATGTGAAAACCATTGCGGCCAATCTCCCTCAGTCGAACGTAACCAGATTAATGCCTGGAGCGCTTTGTCACTATGGGGTTGGGCGTTAAAAAAGGCGTGAACTAAGCATTTTGATTGACGTAGCTCTCGGAGAGAGATCGTCCGTATAGCAGCCACTTTCAAGCAGGTTGCCCGCCTGTAAAACGACACGTTGCGCTAGTTGTTCTGTAGAGGCTTCACTGGCTGTCATTTCCATGCTGCGGGCGACATTCTGCCAGTGTTGTAATGAGGTAAGTGGTGCTTGCTGTAACTGAAGCACTGCGTGATAAAACGCCTCCCGATCCCCCTGGAAAAGAGACATATTGCCCGGGGGGAAGGGGGGTCACCTTTAATAATACATTCTCTCCAGTCGTTGGAAGAGGCACCTGCGGGTAATCCCCGCTGACCGAACATCCCCCATAAATATTCGACGCTTTGATCACCTTCAGCACCTTCAACGGGTAAAGAGGCGCTGGAGGCCAGAATGCGCAGTTTGTGTCGGTGTTTTTCCTGATCCAGCCCCAGCCGGTTGATCAAATGTTTAAGCAAGTAGCTGACTTCAGTACCAGCGGTTCCTCGCTGTAGATGAAGTTCGTCAAGAATAAGATAAAAATAGGCATCAGGATCGCGCTCAATCCACTGTCGGGTTTGCTCAAAAATAGGATCGTCCACCTCGCGAACCAGCATCGTTGAGAGCATGCTGGTGTTGGTGATCAGAATATCGGGCGGTGTCTTTTGCATTTCCCAGCGGCTGAGAACCTCTCCGCCAGCGGTTCGGGGGGAAATTAAACGATAATTCGTTATCCTTGTCCTGCTGCGCTTGTCGTACCGCCTCCTGATGGGTCTCTTCCGTTAATTGCATATATTCACGCAGCTCAGTGATTTTTTTAGCCACGCGCTTTTTCTCATTTTTTTCTTCACTGAGTCGGGGATGTTTAAGCCAGCCAGTTACTTTAGTTGCGCTGGTATAACGGCCAAAGAAGATCCGGTTGCCGCCGAAATGCGTATCCATGACATCATGAGCTTCGCTGGAATCCAGCGCCCGTCGCATACGTACCAGTTGATCTTCTACCAAGGCATTCATCGGGTAGAGGATCAGCGCGCGTACCGCTTTCGGACGAGCAGCGGCTTCATGCTCGCGCATGAAGCTGGGCTGTTTATCCGCAACCTTATGCCACCACGGTTGCCAGCACTTCAACGCCGGGCTTTGCGGCCAGCCGGTAGCTTCTTTTGCGATCTGTGCCAGAACAGGCAGTAAAAATGATTCGGTTTTACCGGAACCAGTCCCGGAGGTGACAATGCCCGGTTTCCCTGGCTGTACACCTCTTTTCAGCATGTCCAGTTGATGGGTATAAAGATTAAAACGTCCCTTAGTTGAATCCGTTTTATTGTGGGGCAGAAGTCCACCTAAACAGAGGTCGATGAATGCCGCCCTTTGTTGCGCATTAAACCCTGGCAACCATGTCTGACCATAAGCATCATTTCGTAATTCGCTGATAGTTAAGCCATAATGCTGATATCGGGGCATCGGTTCAAGAAATAGATCGGCACATAATGTCCCTTGCTGTTCCAGTAACGCTCGCCGTTCAGACTGTATGTCTGATGAATCAATACGGAAGGCTGTTTCAAGGTACGAAATATAAAAATCTCTTATTGATTCAAATGTTTCCAGTGGATTATTCATTATTATTCCTTTGCTTATAACTGGAAAAGGTGCTCAAGTACGCTTGCCGATTCACCGCTAGTCATTTCCTGAACATATGGCCCTAATTCCGGTGCAAGAATGTCAATCGTGGTCGCAATATCTTGTGTTGTACTACGACCGAGACCGTAAGCCAGACGGGCAACGGCTTGCGCTTGTTCATCAGGAAGTAAAGAGAGTAGCGCTGCTTTTAGTGCTTCCCATGGCGCACAAGCCGGGTGCTCTGGCTGGTGGTTGTCCACATAGATTGTCTGCCATAGTTCTGGGGCAATACGAGAAGGCGTGATGTCAGTATTTTGCTCAAATGGCCGTTCATCCGACCATATATTCTCTGCCAGAAACAGAGGTAACTGGTAAGCAAGAGGAGCCTGTAATGGAAACGTGCTTTTCCCGGTGGTGAATGTGAGTAAAAAAAGTATTGGGTGCCGGATGGGCAAATGTCGCAAAGCCTGTCGCCGATCCGTCCAACTGCATGCGGCAGGATGGGGAGTTCTGAATAAACACTCGTGGAGTTCGGGGAGAAGCGTTTCTGGCGGAGTACGGTTAAAACCACGCAATTCAATAATGCTCGCCAGCCCTGCCTCTTGTTGTTGGGTCAAAAAATCGCCCAGTGTCATGGTATGAGTATCGCCGGATAAGCGGATCAGCGTGGGGGGAGTTCATTAAATCGCTGAAGCTAAAATGATCGCTATGTACCGATACTTCCCCCCCAAACATTACCGGCTAAAAGGTTCGCTAATGAAGCGATAGTCTGTTTTGTCTGTTTTCCCATCAATCCGATCGCGGGTGTGATACTCGCAGTGGCAATCAGGCTGGATAATAAAGATTCACTTAGTCCCGTTGCCTGTGCCTGTTTTTCGATAGCCAATGATAGTTGATGCTTGCGAGTCAGGATGCTCACCTCTGCTAATGGGAAATTAGAATTTACTGATTCGGCTACAGGTTCTGGTGTTATCCGTTGTTGGACAGGTTGTTCCTGCGCTGTTTCATTTTTGATAATCGCCCGCAGTAGCGCTGTCTGGGCTAGCGTTTCCACTCCCGCTTGAGATGCGGCTTCGAAGGTCTTTTTAATCCGTTGTTCCAGCTCATTTTCTTGCTGACGTAGTGCTTTATTAATTCGATCGGTCTCTTTTTTCAGTTTTTTCTTCTGATCGGCTATTTCATTTTCAAGCTGGATTTTCTTTTCAGATAATACCATTATTGATTGTTTAATCTGATACTGTTCGTCTTCGTAACGAGTCAGTATTTCCTGTTTCTCAATATTAATTTGCGCCTCAACCTCAGGTAAAGCCAGTAACTGTTGAGTCGTATCATTAAGAAAGGATCTTGTATCTGCTATCTGCTCCAGATGAGATACTGCACGAAGATAGGATGCCTCATTATCAGATTCATGTTCAGCAATAAAATGGGTTAAGTTTTGTAGCTGCCCTTTACTGAATTGAGGGAAGTCTTTTGCTGAATCAGTTCGTTTAAGCAGGCGTTTGATCCACGTAGTAGCTTCAGCACAATCATACTTTTCACTCACCTGAGGGAGTTCAGTGATCACCGTGAGGGCATGAGAACCAAGTAATGTCTGAGGAACCTGACGATAACTCTCCAGCGGCATATCAAAGTCATATTTTTTAGGATCAGACAAGTCACCCGGTAATCTCAGGGATACTCCATCACTTAGCTGAAAAATGACCGACGTATCGTTTTGCGGTTGGTAGCTGGTGAGTAACCACTCTCTAACAGTATCAGGTTCATCAGAGGCATGAGGCAGCGCGACGACAGGATAAACGCGCGACAGGTAGTCAGTAATGACATACTGCGCGGGTTTATCAGACGGCTGATATCGGGCTTTCCATATTGCAATTTCACCCCGAGTAAATTTTTTGCTGAAATGATTCTCAAAACCAATGGCTTCACCACCATGAGGGAAAAGATCTTTTACCAGTTCCTCCGGGAGGTCTCGTAGGTTGCCATTAATTAATAGACTAATCGGCGTTACAAAAAAAAGCGCCGGACGCGGTTAACGCTAACACTTTTCCAATGAACATAACTTCGTCCATCGAACTGTCGATTTCTTTGGAAACAACGGGAGGAGCCTGTATTACACTGGTACCATCCATTTTTTTAAGGTCGTGACTGGCTTCAAACTGATCGATAAGTTCACCCAATTTTCGCGCCAGCGGTAAAGAATGTTCTGATAGCTTTGTCCGCCATCGATTATCGGCTATACGCGTTCCCCTAAGTGCGTCAACCAATCCCCCCAACAAACAGTGGAATAGTGCGCTCTGGCATAGAAATTTCTTTACCCTGACTAATTAAGGCACATTGTTCAATGTCTTCGTCAGTGAAATTAATTGTCAAGGAGTCAGAAACACCATGTTGGGGTAAATCAATTTCTTCACCATTCAGGAATTTCGTTATAATTTCAGGGCAGTCAGAAGAAATATAGAATCCCAGAATGGTGCGCCATAACGGTTTACAGAGTTCAATATCTTCTGCATTACTTTCTGCTTCTAACAGATCTCTAAGAACAATTTGTGGGTCATTTTGTTCAGAAAACGTTAAATTTTCACGAAGCCAATCAGACACAACAGGTTTGGCCTTAGGTGGTAACGTACGGAGAAAATGTAACCTTTTCTCCGGTCCTTTCGGTAAATTATCCGCTTTAGCGCCATTTCTGGTGAGTCTTTGCTTGCACTCTTGCAAGCATCTGATCAATTCATGAGATTCTGTACCGAAGTAGTACATTTGGCCCAGCCGGTCGCTGATAATATTTTTCTTTTTTAGCCATCTTAAACGTTCTCCTTACCACCTGATTCTGTAAAATTACTGTAAGGTTTTGCGCAACTTGCGTGTTGTCAGCGCTCTGTTCCGTCGTGCCAACGCTCGTTGACAGGAGGGGAAGGTCATTACATTGTCCCAGAGTGGAACTTTCCCCCCTGCAAATAAGTAACCACCGTTATCTGTTATCGACAAGCATCCATGGGCAACATGGATCCACCACTGTAAAACGGAGGGCGGTAACGCAATAATTTTCGTTGACCAGCACCAGCCACTATCGCCTTTTTTGCACACCAACCGTTTCTCCTGAACATATCATCTGAGCCATTAAGGCCCAGGAGAAGCTATCGGTTTGCCAGTATCCAGCATTCTGCCTAATAAAATAACGATAACGCTGTTTTTCCTGACACCGTATCAATAGATTATTTGCCGTTTGAGTAATCCGCTGTTCTTCTGACCATTGGTATTTTTCAGCTTGCCATAGCGACACATTGAGATCCGGGGGTAAAGCCGGGGTAAACTGCATTTGAGACATCGGTAGCAATACTCCGCTCAAAGCATTTACGGGGAAATCGTCGTGATTAACCAAACGTAACCCAAACTGTTCAATGAAAGCATGGACACGCTCTCTGGCTGACAGATGCAATTCAATACAACCCATTGAACAGCCGTTATCCTCAACTAACCGACGCCCTATTCGCTCACCGTTATTAAGTGCTTCTTGTAGAAGATTACGTTCACTTCTTGTAAACATCCCCAGAATTCGGGCAACAATTCCCTGCTCAGTGACATCAACGGAAATGGTTCTTTCAGCCAATGAGACTAACGAATATGGCGCATGACGTCGTTGTACTACACAAAGCCACCCAGCGGCAAAGAGCATGCGACGCAATTGCCATTCGGGTATCCTCGTTACCTGTGATACCGGTTCAATATGTTTTTTTAATTCACCAAAAGGCAATGTGCTACGGCGTTGAAAACGCAAGGCCAGCGCTTCAGCGATCCAGTCAAATGCTGCGGGTATATTATGTAATTCAGTATATTGACATGTTACAGGAAAGCCATTTTCATACTGCCATAACATCTGAGCACCACTCAATGGCGTTATTTCTTCGCGTTTCAGTGGGGGGATCACTGCCGTATCCCCTAACGCCATTAATACTCCCGATGGTCCATCAGTCAGCCAATCATGTGGCTCTGAAATTTTACAATAAGTGGCGTAAGGCGCATGATCTAACACGTGCACATCAAAATTTACTGGGATATCTGAATGCGCTAACGTAAGTTCGTAGCGACAAAATGCCTGACCAGATATTTCCATCAACTCCTCTGGTGGAATGAATAATCCTTCAGCTCCCTGAGATAGCGAACCATGAGTTAATTCTTCTCCGTCTTTATTGCTGATGACATAGCATCCTCTTAGTACTTCAGGCATATGAATTATCGGTGTACTGGCAGGGTTAAGCAGTATAGCCTGTCCAAATCGCGCTGCACCTGACATACGAGGTCGAGCCGGCTGCCATCCCTGTATTAGAAAACGACGGGCTTCTTCTGGTAACAAACGGGCAATCTTATCCAGCGTTTGCCTGCCAACTTTATCGGAAGAAACTATCGACCATTTGGTAGATTTAATATCCCGACGTTGTACTCTTTCGCCAACCTTCTTCAAGACAGTGAAAACACTGTCTGCATATGTATGATGAAGTATTAAATAGGTTGGAGAATCTTCATAACATTCTCCTTCTGAACTAATATGACAAAAATCATCACGAAAAAGCGGTAAACACCCAGACCGTAGTGCGACTCCCACTCGTGATTTATAGAAATAACCCTTCCGTTTTTTTAATAATAAATCCAAGGAATTTAATGTGGTGCCTATGTCTCGTTCGTAATATATATTATTATAGTTCTCTATTTCATTAGGCAAGGAGTCATAATGCTGGATTTCTGAGGCTGTAGCAGCAGCGTCATCCATAAGAAGATAAATCTCCGGATTACCTGAATCATTAAACTCCATGTGAATACAATACTTACCATTCTCTTTGAGTTGTTCTCTCTCCGTATGTACAGTGATATCACGAACAGCGCCCCAAAAAGGAGAGTCATAAGCCTGCTGCATGGCAGCCTTTGAAAGTAATGTTCTGAACTCAATAAACTCTTGGTTAAAAACCTCGCTAAAATAAGATATATATTGATGTACTACCTTATTAACTGATTCAAAAGTTGAATAGTTATCTAGTTTATTATCGATGAGAATATTCCGTAAAAAAGACCTCATCTTTGTAGCAGGGAAAAGCAATTCTCTTGGAATACCCAATCAATCTTTCATGCTTTGATGGCCTTGGCAAGATTAAACGGGTACAGTTTTGTCTTTTACTACTCCATCTTTCTAACCTTTCCCATAAGTTGGGTAATTCAGTAAAAACAAATTTTTTATTTTTATCAAAGCCAAGCAGCACAGAAAATCGAACCCGAAAATCCCCTTCGTCATGTGTTTCATCATCAGCACTGGCAGCAAGTAATGTTAAATATAAAACGGCAAAATAAGTAGGGTATCCTTTTATTTGCGCTAAAATGTCTAATCGCGACTCATCTCTGAGAGCATCCTGGATTTTAGACGCTTTTTTTCCAAACGAAATCAGGAAACTTCGCTTAGCATCCTCTTTGCTACGTGGACCTGCAAGTTGCTCAAAAATGCGGCCCGTAGTATCAATTCGGCTTAAAGTCGAGCCCGTATGCGAAGACTCAAGAAAGACGATCTTTACTAGTTCAGCATTCCATTCTTCTAAAGTAACCGGGAAAGAATCATCCATACTCACCGCCTAATTACCGTTCGCTGTCATCATTTTCAAACCAGTACCAGAAAATAAATGCCGAAAAAGTACCTCAGCCAGCAGTGGAGGAACAGCATTACCAATTTGGGTAAATTTTGACTCGACGTCTCCTACAGGCTCAAAACCCTGTGGAAAAGTTTGTATTCGTGCACATTCCCGCCATGATAACCGCCTTGCCTGTTCCAGTTTGGGACGAGAAGTATCAACAATTAGATGCTCATATTCATCAGAAAAGTCCCAGCGCTGCTTCCAGCCATCCTCCAGGTTTGACCATGTTAACTTCATCACCGGGCTGGCAGGATGTAATGTCACATGACGCCAGTTAGCTACGACGGTGTAAGCAGGGCTGTCCCATAGAGCTTTACGATTTCGGGACATGAAATACCATGAGAAATGCCCTTCAGGATCATGTGGTCGTTCGTAAAACTCACCTTCAGGCCATAGTGGTAAATCCCTAATAGCCTCACCATGTGAAACATAGGGTTTTAAATGAGGATTCTTTTTTTGTCGCTTTGCCATGTGTTTCAGCAGGAAATTCAAAGTATTGCCCCAGATCGTTTCTGACACCAATGATAAACAAACGCTTGCGTGACTGAGGTACGCCATAAGCCCTTGCGTTTACCATATGATAGCTGACCTGGTATCCGGCAGCTTTGTATGCTGTGAGCTGTTGTTCCAGAAAACTACCGGCTCCCAAATGTTTCAAGCCAGAAACATTCTCAGCAACAAAATACTTAGGCCGAACGGTCTCTAATACCCGTAGAAAGTGTTTATAAAGGTTTGTTCTGTCGTCATTGTTTGGTTTTCTGTTACCTGCCATTGAAAATGACTGACAGGGATAGCCACCAACAACAATATCAACATCTGGAAAAGACTGAATTTGAGAGATATCGCTATGCCTGATATCAGTATCTGGGAAATAGTTCCCTAATGTTTTGCAGGCATTCTCTATGACATCGTTGGCAAAGACGATGTCTCCACCAGCTGAGGTAATTCCAAAATCCATACCACCACAACCGGAGAATAGTGAAAGTACCCGGATATTATCGTTCTCTCTCTCGAAAACACTGTTCATATGCCCATACCAAGTATCTTCTTATAACAAACCGCACCTGGTTGTTAATTTTCCATAAAATCATAGAGAAAGATTATACCCCTATGTAAGGAATCTTACATCAACATGCTTAGCTTTTAAGGGTTAAGTAGTGCTTTTGTTGTTATAGTATTACAAACGACCGTTTTTCAGATAGCACTCCCCAGCAAATCCCCCCAACATCACCATGATCGGATCCATCGGCGATGGCTCAAACCCCACCCGTAGGTAAAATTCCCGCGTTTCATCCGACATAGCATGAACCAGCATCTCGCGAATACCGATAGTGTCAACCCCTGAATCACTCGTAGTCCGGCACCACTATTTAAAGAACCTAGCCTATGGCTGAGCTCTTGCTTTCTTGGGTTCCAGTAGATTTCTATCGTTGCATAACGGATTAATCCATTGTGGCTTTCTCATCTTCAGAAACTGCTGGCATTGGCCATATCTTTTTGAGTTGCTCAGTCAGATAAAATGTACGGGTTTCAATTTCTTTCTCCCCCCACTGCACAGCATGATCGCCATGAAAGTATTGCGTCAAATTGAGTTTGCTAAACTTCAGCAGCTCTGGGCGTTTCAAGGTCCACGCAGAATTCGACAATGCGGGATTCAGACTATGAGTAATAAGCGTTAAATTACCTATAGTATTTATTAGCTTATCTCTCCTTTGAATAGCCTTCTGCTCAATCAGTGGGTCAGTTTTATCATCGGGGCAAAGTGGCCAATTATCTGCCCACTTTTGCGGCATTACATGCTCAATCGTTAACCCAACTGGTAATGGTTCTGCTTCACTTTTTTTGTTAAACGCATAAGCGTCAAGTGCTTCAAGTATGGTTCGCACTTTATATTGAGCCAGCCGGCCATAAAAGGGCAAATCTGTAATGGCCGCAGCCAGTACACTATCATCAGGGAATCGAGTACTATCTCCAGCACTTTTATTCATCTGGCCAGCTACATTTTCTGCCGTTATGATCCCTTTCTTGTCCAATGCTTTAATAAGCTCAACAAAGTAGCGATTGTAGTTTTTACTTGTCATTCCACAGATCATGCGACGTACTAAATACGCTTCAAGCAACTCAAGAATTGCATCAAACTCCGTAACATTGGCGGGGACTAATTCAGCGTATGCATACAACAAAAACGGAATAACTGTGGTTGTATCTACAGCATCTAATCGGCGCATAAATGTCGCTAAGCGGGGATGACTATCAGACTGATAAAATCTCTTGAAAACATCAGCGTAACGCGAAAGTTGTGCAATGTGCTCTGCCGCTGTTTTAGGGCCAGAAACCGGGTCCGAACTCGATTCAGACTGCCTGACAAATGCCTTGAATGCATTAAAAATATGTGAAGACCTGACCTCTTCACGCGTCATCATCGTTAAATAGTGGTTGATGAAAATATCCACTCGGGGGGCGGGTGATTCGTCCCTGTCTGACTTCCTCTCTCCACCAGTCAGTCTCGAATGATTTCCAGTTATTTGCATAAAGCTGTTCAACATTATCCCCCCTGGCTTCTGCGAGCCTGAACAAGTAATTCTTGATCAGGTCTGCAGGAAGAAGGTCCTCCCCTCTTGCATTCAGCGTCTCAAAGATGACTTGAGTCTCATCATTCTGGTCCAAATCGATCACAACAATCTGAAGACAGTCCTTAACAACCTGCCAGAGAGAATCAAAACGTTCATCGAGAGACTTTTCACTTAATGCCTGGATATCTTCCTTATCATCAAACGAACCGTTTAACCACTGCCCTATCTGCGCATAAAAGTATTTGTAACCGTCAATAATATTATTAGCACCATCACGTAGAGCTGGCCGTAGTGTAATTTGCTTATCAACAGCATCAGGTGACCCAGCCTCATGAACTACTTTGAAAGCTTCTCGATTGCTATTAGTAGGCCATACTTTGAACACTTCGTCATCGTGATCGATCTTGCTACGTCGGTTGGTCACGAGATCTGAAAAGCGTTCGACATATTTAATCTGTTCATGCGCTACCGCCTGGTCACGCGCCGCCATCAGGAACAACTGGAGCGTAGTAAATCGTTGTTGACCATCGATCACCTGACGACTTTCGATGGATCCCGTCGGGTTCGCGACCTGCTCCAATACTACAGCCCCTAAAAAATGGGGGTGAGCTCTACCACCATTAAGTTGCTTATCAAGAAGTGTCTGGATGTCCTCCCACAAAGGCTCCCAATTTTTCTCACACGTCCACACATAAGGACGCTGGAATAGTGGCACTTGATAGGTGATGGTTTGATCAAAAATTCTTTCTAGCTTACGCGTGTTGGCTTCCATAACGACTCACTAACCCTTAGTTTCAATCCATAATGTGGTAAATACCAAATCCACCAGTCAGGTACTATGAAACAATGATCTCATCCGCTTTTCCACACCTGTCTTAGAATTTAACGTTTTTATGAGCGGTATTAAATGAAAGAACATCGCAATCCTGTATATTCGGTTAAAACAGGATGCATTTCTTTGCATAAGAGTCAGAAAGCTAAAACGGATACAAAAACAGTGACCATTTTAATGAACCCAGCCGTTGGTTGGGTATTTGTTTTTGCAGAAATTAGCCGGATGGCAGCGTAAACACCTTATCAGTCCTACAATACCGCCAGTAGGACTGATAAGCGCAGCACCATCAGGCGTTAAACATCGCTGTATCATCGATAAAACTCACGCCGTCAGTCGTTCCCAGCCAGCGTGGTGCTTTCAGCCCTTCAACGAAATACCAGACTAGTTCATACAACAGCGTACAGATATGCTCAAAAGGCCAGCTGGGTCCGCGTTAGGGAGAAAATGATTTCAGCCCGTCAATGCCATAAAGGGTAAACCAGTTAATCCAACGACCAACTGACGAAAGGGTGCTGCAGAGCGGGCGACATGGCAGACATTCCCGCTCCGGTGCAGCATCAATATGGCGGTCAGTCTGCGGGTATGGTTTTTGTCACGGGTTTTATGAATCGTTTTCTGCATCAGGTGTCGTTCGTTGCGGGAAATAGGTGCTATGATCGACATTGCTCAGTCCAGTTGGTGGTTTGGGATAGTTGGCGATTGCTCAGATCGCACAATCTTGGCTGATTTCCCTCAAAGTGATCAACTATTCCACGCAGCAATTTCGGTATATTAACCTTGGAAAGGTAATTAGCTCATCATTATTGATTGAAATTTAGCCACCACTAGTTTTAGGCCCAACGATAGGCCCAAACAAAAAGTTGAATTATAGTTTATTTATTTCAAAACAATACATTACATCACCAATTCAGACTCCGCCAGCACCAAAATTCTCCATCGGTGATTACCAGAGTCATCCGATGAAGTCCTAAAAGCCCGCACGGCGTAAGCCCTGCGGGCTTTTTTGTGCCCTCAATTTGTCCCGCGAAGTCCGAAGAGAACTCATTAAATCCGAACCTTTTAGGCACCTTGTTAGGCACTGTAAGTATCCCGCATAATCGTGCCATTCACATTTAGAGATCCTCCGGCATAATCAATCTGCCAACAAAGGAGATCGCTATGCGTAAAGCCCGTTTTACTGAGCATCAGATCATTGCCGTAATTAAATCGGTTGAAGCCGGACGAACTGTTAAGGATGTCTGCCGGGAGGCCGGTATATCTGAAGCCACCTACTACAACTGGAAGTCCAGATACGGCGGCATGGAGGCTTCTGATATTAAAAAAGATCAAGGATCTTGAGGACGAGAATCGGCGTCTCAAACAGATGTTTGCCGACCTGAGCCTTGAGAACCGGGCGCTGAAAGACGTTATCGAAAAAAAGCTTTAAAACCAGCCTTTAAGCGTGAGCTGGTCACTCATCTGATAACGACATTTGGACTCAGTATCCGTCAGGCTTGCCGGAGTCTTAACCTGAGCAGAACGGTTTACCATTACCGTTCGGATACCACGCGTGACGAACCCGTTATTGTCGCGTTGCAGGCAATGGCAGAGCGATACCCACGGTACGGTTTTCCAAAACTTTTCCAGGTTCTGCGGCGGCAGGGATACCCGTGGAATCACAAAAGGATCCATCGTATTTATTGTCTGCTGAAACTGAATTTTCGCCGTAAAGGCAAACAACGGTTGCCAGTACGTAATCCCTCGCCACTGGCCACACCGGAAGCGCTGAACCAGAGCTGGTCTGTCGATTTTATGCATGATACCCTGGTCTGTGGCCATCGTTTTCGCACGTTCAATGTCGTTGATGACTTTAACCGTGAGGCGTTGTCGATTGAAATCGATCTGAATCTGCCAGCTCTTCGCGTCGTCCGGGTACTCGACAGGATCGCGGCAAATCGCGGCTATCCGGTCATGATACGCATGGATAATGGTCCGGAATTTATCTCACTTGTACTTGCTGAATGGGCAGAGCAACATGCAGTAAAACTGGAATTTATTCAGCCGGGTAAGCCGACGCAAAACGCTTTTATTGAGCGCTTTAACCGAACATACCGTACAGAAATACTCGATTTTTATCTGTTCAGAACGCTGAATGAAGTGCGGGAAATCACGGAAAGATGGGTGTCAGAATATAACTGTGAACGCCCGCATGAATCACTGAACAATATGACGCCAGAGGAATATCGACAACACCATTATTTGGTCGGGATCTCAAAAATGCCTGGAACTAAAACGGGTCTATTTACAGGGAACGTCAATACCTGCTTACCCTCAATAAAAACATCAACATTAAAACAGATTCAATTAAAAAACTTCATATACAACCCAGGGAGAAATTTTTCACACACTTCAATATGTTCAAGAGAAAGCTCCTTATACTTCTCCTTAATCGTCCTAAAACCATCTGGACATTGGCCTGCATATTTATAGTAATTATATATACACGGATCTACCTTAACCTTATCAAAAGAGTGAGCTATGCCATCAATCACTGTCAGAGAAGAGTTTAGATGTTGAGCAAGTGATAATTGATAGATTAGCTCAGTGCTAGTGTAAACAGGTCCTAAAGCGCAAGTTTTTGCCGCGTTATTAAAAATAACTGATTTATCACCGCACTTATCGGAAGCATTATTAAAAGCAATAGTAAGGTCGCTACGGAGATCAATATGCTTGATATCCAGTGCTGTTGACTGATTTACAATCCCTATAACTCCTAAAATAAAAACAACCACTACAATAATATTGGTAGTATCTAAATCCAATTCTTTGCTAAATATGCGTTCCATAGCTGCCGCCCCCCCAACACCCGCTAATATATAGCTCCCCCCCTACCCATAAATTAACTTTACAGCCTAATATTTCATTAGCACACAGCAAAAGCCCTGCGGCTATGAACAAAACAATTAATGCTACTTTTACATAAAATAAGAAATTAGCTTTCATTTTAATTAAATTTCCTTTCTGATGATTAATCATCTCGCCATTATCCATCAAATAGACCAACATGACGAACTACTAAAATTGTCCTGTCTTGATCTTACCCCGCAATAGTGGACACGCGACTAAGTGAGCGAACTCTCAACCAGAGGTGACTCACATGACAAAACCAGCATCAGCCACCATAAAGCCACGTAAGCAGCACATGCCTGAATTTCGTCAAGAAGCCTTGAAACGGGCTGAACGCATTGGGTGCCGCAGCCGCCCGCGAACCTGGCCTGTATGAATCACAGCTCTACAACTGGCGAAGCAAACAGCAAAATCAGCTTTCTTCTTGTCCTCGCGGATGACGGCACAGCTTGCCTGCGATGCGTTACAGATGGCGTTGTGGCGGCGTAAACGTCCGGAAAATGTCATCGTGCATACAGACAGAGGTGGTCAGTACTGTTCAACGGATTACCAGAGCTTACTGAAACGTCATAATCTGCAGGGCAGTATGAGTGCCAGAGGATGTTGTTACGACAATGCCTGTGCGGAAAGCTTCTTCCACACGCTGAAGGTGGAATGTATCCACGGAGAGGTCTTTGCCAGCCGGGAAATAATGCGGACGACGGTGTTTAATTATATCGAGTGCGATTACAATCGTTGGCGTCGTCACAGCGCCTGTGGCGGTCTCAGCCCGGAACAATTTGAAAAACAGAACCTCGCTTAGGGCCATGTCCACATTACGCGGGTAGGATCAACTAACATCACGCTGACGGATGAAAGTAACTGCGACTGGCTACCCAAGTGCGATGAAACATTCTCGATGTAATTTGATAAACCGGCGCAAGCCGGTTTTTTCACATTCAGGAGAAAAAGATGAACAATGAACTCTTCACTCCTCACCCTCTAATCACTACATATCGCAATGATTTTTAAGGATAAAACACCATGTTGAACAGAGTGAGTAGTTAAACGTAAAAAAAAGTTTTTTGTACAACCTCAAGTTGCATTCCCTTACTTCCAAATTTCAAGATATAATATTTCAGATTCCAAGTATTATTTTTATAAATTAATAATGGTATTTATAAATGGACATTAATGGCAGAGAGTACGCGTTCATTATATGGATGGTTTTCATAATTATTACCCTTAACTTTAAAAAAGACATCAGAGATTCTTTCTTTCAACTTATTAAAGTTTTCAAACACCGGCTGATACTAACAGTATTAGGCCTCGCAGTTATTTGGGTGACAGCTTGTGTTACTTTGTTTTATGAGATTGGACTATGGTCATCAAGTAATTTGAAGACAACTTTAGTTTGGATGGTTACATATGCCGGTGATGCTGCCAACTTACTGATTTAGTGTATGATGGTGTTTTTGAGGTGCTCCAGTGGCTTCTGTTTCTATCAGCTGTCCCTCCTGTTCAGCTACTGACGGGGTGGTGCGTAACGGCAAAAGCACCGCCGGACATCAGCGCTATCTCTGCTCTCACTGCCGTAAAACATGGCAACTGCAGTTCACTTACACCGCTTCTCAACCCGGTACGCACCAGAAAATCATTGATATGGCCATGAATGGCGTTGGATGCCGGGCAACTGCCCGCATTATGGGCGTTGGCCTCAACACGATTTTACGTCACTTAAAAAACTCAGGCCGCAGTCGGTAACCTCGCGCATACAGCCGGGCAGTGACGTCATCGTCTGCGCGGAAATGGACGAACAGTGGGGCTATGTCGGGGCTAAATCGCGCCAGCGCTGGCTGTTTTACGCGTATGACAGGCTCCGGAAGACGGTTGTTGCGCACGTATTCGGTGAACGCACTATGGCGACGCTGGGGCGTCTTATGAGCCTGCTGTCACCCTTTGACGTGGTGATATGGATGACGGATGGCTGGCCGCTGTATGAATCCCGCCTGAAGGGAAAGCTGCACGTAATCAGCAAGCGATATACGCAGCGAATTGAGCGGCATAACCTGAATCTGAGGCAGCACCTGGCACGGCTGGGACGGAAGTCGCTGTCGTTCTCAAAATCGGTGGAGCTGCATGACAAAGTCATCGGGCATTATCTGAACATAAAACACTATCAATAAGTTGGAGTCATTACCACATATGCCTTCGTAACAATGTTTGAAGTTAATAAAATTAAAAACAGTAAGTATTTTTTCAAATCTCAACTAAAAAAAACAATCGGGATAAGCACTTTACTAACGTTTATCCTAGAACTACATAGCTTCTCATTTACATTAGAATTTATAATGTTTCCTATAGTTACATTTTTGAGTCTACTTTCCGCCCTAGGCGGAATGAAGACAGAAACAAAAAAAATCAGCGTAACAATAAATATAATATTAACCACTGTAGTGATATTTTACTTTTCACATTCCTTATATCTTTCAATCCTATCAATGAAAGATACTTTTTCCTGGACAAATCTCACAGAGTTTTTAACACCGATTTTACTGTCGTTTTCCTTCATGCCATTCATTTACATCCTTTACTTGTATCAGGCCTATGAAAGTAAACTAATTAGTTTAAAAATATACTTCGACGATGATGAAATTTTTAAGTACGCCAGAAATTTGGCCATCTACTCCTTTAGAACTGATCTTGATGGATTAAATCGCTGGGTAAGAAACGTACACACCAATAGAATAAAGACAAAAGAAGAACTTAAAGCCTACATCAGAAATGTTAAATTAAGAAAGAAACTTGAATCCAACCCACCAACAATACCTCATAAATCTGGATGGTCACCATTCTTAGCAAAAGAATTCCTTGTCAATAAGGGATATAAAACTAATGACTATCACTTCAGTTATGATACATGGTTATCTTACAGTGAAGTGGTTAAAATTGGTGCTGATGGTTTCCTTCAAGATAATATCACTTACTATATATATGGCAATGAATATATAGCTAACAAACTGAAATTACGAATTCATATTAATCAAACACCAATATCCGAAATATCGAAAAAGACTATTAATGATTTGACGATTGAATTGCTGTCAAAGTCAATCGGAATGAGTAGCTTTGACATTAATATATTGTTTAACAAACTTCCTGTTTCATTTCAAAAGGACTGCCATAACGTACTGATTACGAGAGAAAATTTTGTAAGTAACAATGGGGGCTTCACTTTAGAAGTTATCGTATCGATAAACACGAGTTTAGATCAAAATCCCAATGACTTAGGCACAAATCATTCTGATGTTTTCGGGTAAGTTTTTTCCAATTGGTATACGTTTAGGTATACCATCGAAAGCTTAATTAATAAAAAATCAATATAAACAACAAATTAAATGGATTATTCAGACTCCGCCAGCCCAAAATTCTCCATCGGTGATTACCAGAGTCATCCGATGAAGTCCTAAGGGCCCGCACGGCGCAAGCCCTGCGGGCTTTTTTGTGCCCTCAATTTTCCCGCGAAGTCAGAAGAGAACTCATTAAATCCGAACCTTTTAGGCCCATTGCCAGGCCCAACGAAAAGCTCTATTGTTTTTGGTCGCCTGGTCTGTCCGCTCCGTACCAGGAGCGGACGTTGATGATAGTAATGAGTACGGGTGTGATTAAACTTCCGGGTTACGGACAGGTTGCCCCGGACATAGGATTAAAGTGGTGAGAAGGATTCAACAACATGCTGGAAAACGTAAGGATCAGAAAGTAGTTCAAACTCTTCGTCATCCAGGTAGGTGACCGCCACGTGATAGTTTTCTCCAGCAAACGCCTTTACCGACTGGAGATCCTGCCAGTAGGTAGCAAGAAAAAAATGCTCCCAGCCACCCTGCGTTTCTCTACGAACAAACGCGCCTATGTTTCCTGGGATGCTTTTTGAATGCTCGACTCCTGTTTTCTCAAGATGCTTAGCAAAGCCATCCGCATGCTCAAGTGGAACGCAGCCGTGCCAGGTTCTTACAATCATTAGTTTTATCTCCTTTATGGAAAATATAACCCTATCACCATCAGGTATTTCATGATGTGGTTAACAAAGAGTATTCCTTGTGATAGCGAGTTTATCAGGCGCTTCTGACTTTGGTTTATTATTCCCCTCTTCGCTCATAGCAAACCTGGCTACTCTACTCATTGGTCACTTCAGGCCTTACCAGACAAGGTGTACCCTCTGTTAGCTCCCATCCGGAATCAGACTTTCGGACATTATCAATTTGTTTTGCGCCATGCTCTACGTAGTATTCTCCTTTCAATAAAACATTGGCTCTCCATGAGCCATTTATTCAAGGAATGAATATGTACGTTCTGGCACTGATTTTCGCCCTTTCCAATAACACAACGAAAAGTGAAGTAATTGGCGCGTTTAGCGATCTGGCGCAATGCGAGACGGCATCACTGGCCTATTCGTCAAAGACGAAATGCTATTTTATTGACCCGCAAAAAGGGATGCAGGAAGTGGATAATATCAATACGCAAAATTTACAGAAAAAATAACGCGCCTATTCAACGATCACTTTGACTTTCGGCTTCGACAAAATAATTTTTATCAGTTCGGTGAAGTTCACTGGTTTAAAGAAATAGTAACCCTGCTGGAAGGTAATATCGTTACGGTTCAGATAGTCAACCTGCTCCTTTGTTTCCACGCCCTCCGCCACGATGCTTAGCGACAGTTTTCGTGCCAGATCCAGTACACAGTCCAGAATCCGGGTGGAATCTTCTTCCATGCTGACTCGCGCCACAAAACTCTGATCAATCTTAATGTAATCAATGTGTAGATCGTGAAGGTAAGAAAGTCCCGAATAGCCTGTGCCAAAATCATCCAGGGCGATAACAAAACCATTCTCATGCAGAACATTCAGCGTCTTAACCAGGTGCTCATCGACATGTAAAGGTTCGCGCTCGGTGACTTCAAGCACCAGATTCAAATCTTTTCGGTGAAATCGCGCCTTATACTTCAGGCATTCCTCCACAAAGGTTGGGGAAGTAATATGTGAGGCGCTAAAGTTAATGCCGACATGAAATCCTTCCGGCAGCTTCGAGGCGATAGCATTCATATGGGAGACGACCTGCTCCATCAGACTTTTGGTCAAAGGAATAATCAGCCCCGACTTTTCCGCCACCGGGATGAATGACGCCGGTGAAATATATCCAGCTTTCGGGTGTTTCCATCTCGCCAGAACTTCAACGCCTCGCAGGGTCCCTTCTTTGCCGTTAACTACCGGCTGATAAAAAAGGCACGATTTCACCTTTCATGATCGCCCTACGGAGCGCTTCTTCCGGCGTGGTGCTTTTATTTAGATACTTAACCAGTGCATACGCGGCGATACAGGACATCAAAAAAGATGAAAATCACGATTCCCATCCCCTGTTTGATCAGCCGGTGCACGCTAAAAATGGTGGGTTGGTTAAATCTGATGGCGTAAGGAAGGGTGGTCGAGGCAACGTATCCGACGTTAGGTTCTTTTTTCTCCGCGAGGTGTATATCGCCAGTGGGCCCCAACACAGCATTACCCACCATCAATGCGTAACTCACCCCTTTTAGCGGCGTGCTCAGCGCGTCACGGATATGCTGATCGCTTATAGTGATAACAATTTGACTCGCAGCAAACGGCGTTTGATACAGCAATACCGGCCGTCCATTGACCACCTGACTGGCAGGCACCAACTGCAATACTGGCTCACGCATTCGTAAAGGTTCGGTCAGTAACGTGCGATTTCCCGGTAACGAGGAACACCAGGTCTCGCCGTGCTGGAGAATTAAAATGGTCCTGAGATGAGGTTGTAACGCGGCCTCGGTGCCAAGCCGGTATTGTCCTTCCCGATCGCAACCTTTGAGGGAGATATCTCTGGCGATCTCGCTGGCATGTCTGGCTTCGTCCATGATGACGTTCATATTACTTACAGCATAACGCGCCCCTGCGAGGCTATCGTTCTTTGCCGAATACCACAGTTGCACATTCAAAATAGATACGCCAAAAATAAAGAGCAACGCGGCAACAAGGACAGGAAGAAGTAGATTGCGCATTGGCAGCCCCAAAGGAGATCTTAGTTTTATCATGTGGCTGGCAGCCTTCACGTCATGACTCTAAAAGCATGGTTGAAAGCACTGAAAATCACCATAGTCCCAGAGCCCTTTATTTTTTAAAGGCTAAAAAGAAGAATGACAGACGGGCAAATAAAAACAGCACCTTACTCAGTTGGGGAGCCAACGTTTGGGGTGCCGTTTTTGACGACAGGAAAATAGCGCCATTATGGTCTGTTGTCCCGCGTTCAGACGAGTATCAGAAATTCACTTTCAGCCCCAGCATCGCGCTGGTATCGCTGTAGCCAGCATCGCCAATTTGCTGGGCAACATTACCCCAGAGATTCACGTTACGGTTAAGCTGACTTTCCACACCGGCTTTCAGTTCGGCAATGTTGCGCGTTCCTGCCTGTTCAACATCGACACCGCTCATCGACGCACCAAAACGTTTGGTATTGTGGATCCAGTTCGCTTCGACGAAAGGTTCAAATATACGTTCTTTCCCTTCATCAATTTTGCTGTGCCCTTTGATGAATACACGTGCGCCAAGACGAGTCTGAAGATTACCGTCTCCTTCACTGGTCACCCGCGTACCATTAGCTTCACGGTGCGCATTGGCTTTCACGCCCATCCAGGTTAACTGGCCCACTGTCTGGAAATAGTAGCGTTCGCGCTCATTCTTCTCGCCGATTTTCCAGGTATATCCGGATTCCACAGACGCGGTAAATCCTTTCGATTTATACTCTTCCTGCGCCAGACTTTCACCGCTGACGGTGTTATCAAACCAGTTGTACATCAACCAGCTGTCCACGTAAGCGCCCGTTTTCTCTTCATTATTTTGCAACCACGTGCCGTAAACCCCGAGGCTATAACCCTCCACGCTGCCCCTGCTGTAATAGCGGTTCAACTTATTATGAGAGTTACTTTTTTGATTAGCATATCCACCCATGACGCCAAGGTGATAGCGGTCCTGTTCATCGCCGCTCCACTGTGCGATATCTCCGCCCAACTGGACGACATAACGGTTCGCCTGGGTGTTGATTTGCCCGCTGTTGTCTTTAAATCGCGTATGCCCGCCGACGTGGCGCATCCAGAGGCTGGAAACGTTCTCTGCTTCGCCTTTCAGCGCATCAACATAGTGAGGCTCGCCTAAACGGTCATGTAAACGATGCTGGAACAGCGTGTTCGCGGCCGCGATGTTTGCCACGTATTCTCCCCCTTCAGGGCGAATCACGGGTGTAGGTTTCGGGCCAGGCTCCGGCGTCGGGCCAGGCTCAGGAGAAGGTTCCGGCGTTGGGTTCGTCGCAATACCGCTCACGAGGTACCAGTTTTCCCCTTTGCGCACCACATCATAGTCATAGGCGCCTGCGACAATACGCCCATGTTTGGTAAACGTACCGATCGACTCGCCGCCAACATTAACAATTTCGATCCCCTGCTGAGTCAGCGCGCCCTGCCCGCCAATATTGTTGATGCTGACCTGAGTATTCCCCGCAGCCACATCGCCCAGCACATACAGTTTATCGGTTAATGAATCGTCGCCGCCCAGCACCGTATTCAGCGTCAGGATGCCATTCGTACCGGAATAATCCTCGACGACATGCAGGAATTTAGGTCGATAGGAGGCAAAACTGGTGGGCGCCGTGTACGTCAAATTCGCATCATGCAGATCGAGACGCGTAACGACAGAATCTTCCGTCATATTCCAGACGCTGTTGGTTCTGGACAGATCCAGGTAAATATAACCGTTATCTACGGTATTCAGGGACTTATCAGCATTAAGCTGGGTGGAGTTGGCGCTACCGGTAAACGCAGAGCCCTGGGTCATACGGAGATCGATAACTCCCTGTCTGTCCGCCAACAAATCACCGTTGACGATATAGGTTCCGCGTGACTGCTGTCCTCCCAGGTATGAGGAGCCAATGTACGAACCGAAGCCAGTGGAATACATGGCGTGACTTCCGGTTCCTTCCAGATCAATACTCACGTTCCGGGTCAGGAAGATTTTCCCGCCTTCGTAGTTTTGCGTCTGGGCTCTGAGCATGCGCGTTCCCGGCGGTACATACTTATTGCCATCCTCCGCTTTCAGTCCCGTCGCCCTGTCGCCACGGGTAACGACCGCGATATCGCCAACCTGAATCATTCCCGTTTTATTGGCATAAACCGCATGGGCTTCATCGCCATTGGTTTGTACGGAAACATGATTTCCCAGCGTAATGCGGGCGGTACTGTGATCGGGAATAAACCCCATCGCGTTCAGATAGTAGGCGGAACCGGCATAGACGCCATAACCCGTCCCCCCTGTTAACATTACTGCCGGCGCCATCAGTAACAATGGTGACATTATCCCCCCGCGGTTAAAATATTATTCTTGTTACTTCCCAGAGTCAGTTCCAGCGCAATTCCCATGCCATAACGTGCATAGATATTCGTGGCACCCGCAAGAGTGATATTAGCGTCCTCCACTTCCTGCAATAAAATACCGGAAGAGTATTCACCATACGTTTTAATCGTCAAATTACCGTCAATGGTCGTCGTTGCAATTCGGCCGAGGATCCCATCCGAATACTTTCCAAGTGTCGTAATTGTAATATCCTTCGGCGTCAAATGATGCGTTGTCTGGCGGAAATCAAATCCATAGCCTCGTTCATTCGCCGTCGTATTAATGGTGATGCTGTCATAACCGTTAATTTTACTGTCGATATCATTCACCAGCCCTGTGTCACCATTGCAGACGGCACTCACACCATCAGCAGAACTACACACGGCTTCGGCGGCAACTCCCTCGAAGGAAAATAACCCCATCAGTAAGGCATACTTCTTTATTGTCATAAACGACTCCATGTCATTATCAATTTTTCGTCACATCTTTACTGGCATTTAAATATATTTACACTCATAGGAATTTTCAGATTTAACATCCGGGGTCTTATAACAGACACCCCAAAATCAGACAATTCGCGTTTCATAAAAACCTTTAAAAACAAAAGGATATTTTTTTGACAATATTCTTAATAGTGAAATACGTTTGTTCAAATGCCTGAATAACAGGGGCTGTCGCCATTGTTTTCACTTACAGTTTTTTCCTAAAGCCAGCGCTTCGTTAAGATGCCATGCTTAATCACGCTAATAACTTATAACGTAAAGCGAGGACATGATGAAAAAGACCCTAATCGCATTATCTGCACTTCTGCTGGCTTCTCCTGTTTTTGCCGCTACGACACACGCAACCGATAATGATGTTGCTGCCGCACATGAAAACGCAAATACAGCGAAAGAGAAATTACACCAGGCGCAGAATCAGGGTGAAGAGCAAAAACTGAAAGCAGAACACCGCGCCGAAGGTAAACAGGACAATATCAGCAGCAAAGTTAGCGAAGGCTCACAAGAAACCTGGCATAAAACTAAAGAAGGCACTGAAAAAGGCTGGAACGCCACAAAAGAAGGTGCTGAACAGGGCTGGAATAAGACCAAAGAAGGCGCAGCCAGCGTAGAGAAGAAAATCAGCGAATAAACCTTTCGCCCTGATCGTTAATCAATTAAAAAAGCCGCTTACGCGGCTTTTTAATTTCTGCTTTTACCCGTTCAAACTTACCAGCTGTATTTTACCCCCCAGCATGCCCTGGGTATCGCTGTAGCCCTTGTCACCCAGTTGTACACCGACGTTACCCCAGACGCTTAAACGGTTATTCAGTTTACCTTCCACCCCGGTACGCACTTCTCCCAGGTTGCGGGCACCATCACGGCTGATTTTCTCGCCGTCCATCTTCACGCCGAAGGATTCGGTATTGTGGATCCAGTTCACTTCGACATAAGGCTGGAACTCGCGCTGCTGTCCGTCATCCATTTTGTGATGACTGTTGAGGTACGTTTTCACTCCCAGACGCGTCTGAACGTTGCCATCACCTTCTATTCAATGCGCGTCCCGTCATGCCGGGTATGCGTGTCGGCGTTCACGCCCATCCAGGTGATCTGTGCCTGCGGCTGGATGTACCAGGTGTTCAGGGAACCCTGGCTGCCGCTGAACGTACCGGCTTTCAGGGTGTAACCCGCTTCCAGCGAGGCCGTCAGCCCTTTTGAGTCGTAGCTGTCGCTCTCACGCGCATCCGCATCCACTGTGTTGTCGAACCAGTTGTAGAGCATCCAGCTGTCCACATACGCTCCCGTGTTATCCGCCTCGTTCTGATACCAGGTTCCGTAGAGACCAACGCTGTAGCCGCTGGTACGTCCGTCTGAACCGTATGCGGCACGGTTGCTGTGGGTGTTGCTGTGCTCATTGGCATACCCCCCCCATCACACCGAGATGCCAGCGGTCCAGCCCGTCCATACTCCACTGTGCAATGTCGCCGCCCAGTTGCAGCACGTAGCGATTGCTCTGTGTTTTCAGTTGGCCATCACCCGCCGAGGAACGTTCGTGCCCGCCAACGTGCCGCATCCACATGCTGCCGGTCAGCCCGTCATCCTTCAGTGCATTGGCATACTGTGGCTCACCCAGACGATCGTGCAGACGATGGGCAAACAACGTATTCGCAGCAGAAAGATTGCTGGTATAGCTGCCCGCTTCGGGTCGCAGAACATCCACCGCCTGCGGATCGACAACCGGCGGGTTGTCCGAATCAATCACTCCATCCCATTTGCTGGTCAGATACCAGTTTTTCGCTGCTTCGCCACTTCCCTTCGCCAGCGTGTAGACATACGCGCCGGCTTCCACGGAACCACGGGTCAGCGCGAATTGCCCCGCGGAATTGCCATCCACGCGCACCAGTTCGATACCATTGCGGGTTTGCGCGCCTGTGCCGCCAACGTTATTGACATCCACCCGCGTGTTGCCGAAGGTATCGCCATGCACGGTCAGTTTATCCGTGGCTGAATCATCACCGCCGAGGGCGGTACTGAATACCATCAGACCGTCATTACTGTGGTAGTTACCGTCCACATCCAGATAATTGCCCGGCTGCATGCCCGAGCGCCCCAGGATCACGGTGCCGCTGTGAGTCAGATTGCCGCCAACCGTAAAATCGGACACCTGCATCGTCCCGCCATTCATCACGTCCACATCACCGGCGGTGCGGCCATACCCTGACAGGGTAGCGCCATCGTGAATATTCACCTGCTGGTTAGCCATATCAACGGCGGAATCGGCATCGCTACCCAGCGCAATCTCACCGTCGACAATGTCGGTGGTCCCCGCCCAGGAGGCAAAATCCTGTACCAGCGTCAGCACGCCGCGACCGGTTTTAGTCAGATCCCCTGCGCCGCTAATGACATTGTTCAGCGTCCAGTCCGTGTCCGTCGCTACCGTCAACAGGCCGTTATCCGTGACAGAGGCAGAGCCAAGGTTCTGCTGTTCACTGACGGTCAGTTTGTTGTCTGCATCGATATTGAACAGGCCGCTAAAACCGCTGTTATCTCCGCTGACGACCACATCTGACATATTCGCAACATCAATGCCGCCCGCTCCGCTGATGACGTTCGTCAGCGTGCCGACAATGCCATTCAGGGTCAGCGTCCCGTCATCGACGATATCGCCACTGCCTGCGCCCTGCACATCATTCACACGCACTTCCGCCCCGCTGCTGATGGTGGTTTTGGCTGTCAGCCCAGCATTGGGGCCGTCAATTGTTAACAGACCGCCGTTAACATTCAGCGCACCGCTGCCGGTCAGAGTTCCCTCACTGAGCCCGCCGTTGCGCAGAGTCAGCGCGCCGCCATTCAACGCCAGGGTGGAATTGGCCTGCCCCGTCAGCGTCCCCGCTGTCTGGATTGTCCCGTTGAGATCGGCGTTTGCACCGCCGCTGATGGACAGTTCACTGGTGTCGCCCAGTGCGCCATTCGCGTCAGTACGTAACGTCCCGGCCTGTACCAGCGTGGCGCCGCTGTAGTCATTCAGTCCATTGGAGAGCGACACGACATCTCCCGTATTCACCGCCAGATTGCCGCTGCCGGAGATCGCCGCCGACATATCCGCGCCGGCGCCCGTCACACCGGCATACGGCGACAGCACCAGCGTTTGCCCGGAGAGAATATCCAGCGCCTTCAGACCGTAGTTCACATACAGTCCGTCACCCGGCACGGTGGTCAGGCGAAAACCATATTGCCCGTTCGCCACCGTCGCCCCACCCTGCGCTATCTGAAGGGTTTTATCTGCCGCAATCGGCGTGCCGTTTTGATCGGCAAGCGTCAGCGAACCACCGGTTCCAAGAACAACCGACGATCTCACCAGTTGTACGCCAATCCCGGTATCATCCTGCTGAAGCAGGTTTACGGTCGTGTTCGGATCCCCTGCGGCGCCCGTATCGTTCCAGGGATCAGCAAGGTTCACTTTCACCGTGCCGGTTCCATCTGCCTGCCAGCCACGTCCGTTGTATGATACCCCTTCAGCTCCGGCAACCAGCGTGTTGACCTCAATCAGACTGTCAGAGGTCTTTGAACCCGGAAAAGTCGCATCAAAGACCAGCGTCCCGCCATTGAAAAGTAATCCCACGAGATGCTGCGTATCGCTGACAGTAGTGGTATTTCCCGCACTGCTGATTAGCATTGCTTGTTCCATTGCCGGGGCATTATCCCCGGAGAGAGCAAAGGTGCTATTGCGCAGCTCAACAACCCCGTGAAAATTGTCCCCGGTGCCTGGCGCAAAGGAAAAAACATCATCTCCGGCGTTCAGATTAACGGACAGCAGCCCCGTGCCGTTCAGCACATTACTGAAGGCAAAGTCATGGGTGCTGGCGTCGGTTGCGCCGACAATTTCGAGTGTGCCATTGTTGCCCATCGTCACTTCACTGCTGCCGAGGCCCGTTCTGTTGTCATTAGATTGCAGAGCCGAGGTGAGCGTACCGCCATTAATAAGCGTCTTCCCGCTGTAGGTATTGTCGCCTGTCAGTACGGTATGCCCGGCCAGATGAACGATCGATCCCTGACCCGTAATCGGCATGGCGAGCTGATATCCTCCCGCTGTGGAGGGATCGTTGGTGGTGTGGTTGAGCACAAGCGACCCCGTTCCCGAGCCGAATGTCACACCGGTGGCACCGGAAATCACGCCCGCCCCGGCGGCGGCCTGCCCCTCAGCCGCGCCAATGTTCACCACTCCCGTACCCGAGGCATTCTGCGCAATGAACAGTTTACCGTTCAGGTTAAGCGCGCCGCTGTTACTCAGGGTGAGGGTTCCGTCACCCACGGCGCCGACGGTCACTGAGGTCGTATCCAGCCGCGATCCGGCACCGTTGATATTCACCGTCCCCTCACCACCGTTTGCCGCCAGGCTCACCGCGCTGGCAACCACTTTCCCACCCGACTGGATATCCAGTATCCCCGTCGCGGAATGACCCACATTCAGTTTTTTGGTGACGTTACTGGCATCGGCGATCCGCCATTCCCCGCCGTTGCTGATATTCACTCGCCCGTAACCAGCAGGCGAACGCCCCAGCATGCTGTCGGCGCTCGAATGAACTACTGCAGAGTCAGTGATATTCAGCGTTCCCGAACCATAATCCCCGACCCGCAGCGCGCCGGTGCTCATTGTTGAATTCTGACCGCTAACGCTGACGGTTCCTACTCCGGCATCAAAACTGCCAATCGTTGTCATACCGGCGTTCAGCGCACCGCCCTCTTCAATGTTAATCACGCCTGTGCCGCCATAACCAATATTCAGGTCCTGGAGCGCCCCCCGAAGGATTCACTAAATTCCACTCTCCACCCGTGCGGATCGTGGCGGACCCGTGACTGCCGTTTGAACCACCCAGTACGCCAAGTCCTGCCGTGTTAACCACTGCGGAGTTGGAGATGGTCATGGTGCCGACACCGGACTCGGCAATGGCGATCGCCCCTGAGCGTAACGAAGAGCCGGAACCGTCGACGTTCACCGTACCGTTCGCCTGGGTGTTATCGCCAATAGTGAGCTTGTAGACATCCGATCCTGCCACCACACCTCCCGCGAGGATATTTAGCGTGCCCACGCCGTCCATGCCGACAAAAGTGTAGTAATCCAGTGAATACCCTGCCGACACGTTGACGACCTCGCCATTATCGATAATGGCCGAATAAGCGGGTAAAGAGGCCAGCAGTATCAGTGACAGGGCACTGCGTTTAAAAAGAGATTCAAAAGAAGATTGTCGTTGCGTGGAAGAGGACGTTGTTTTCAAAGATGAATGGGCTGACGATTGGCTTTTCCCTCGCACCAGCTCAGAACAAACCTGGAATACATGCAGAATGTCATTCCATATAACGCGATAATTGATATTCATGTTAAATGCTCATAATCAGATAAAATGTTTATATGCGGTGTAATAGTTTTTAATACGCAACATAGAATCGATAAGCTTCCCTCATCTGGAAATGGGTAACAGAGGGCCATTCAGAAATAAAATCTGAACAGTCTTAAATTAAGAACATTATTGAGGCTTTATAATGATTTCACATATTGGCTCCGACAATAATATCCATGTTCAGTCAATTAATACCCAGGATCCACAATTCGCCCTCCGGGGAGAGCATTGATGGAATCACAGACAATTGTCAGAAATTAAATCAGTGCGATGCAAAATATAAAATATCACTCTGTGCAAAATAGAGGTTGATGCCAGTTTGATACTGACACCACGATTTCGACTCAGAGTTTCTGATGACGAACCGATAGGGGTTCAACAACCGCCATTGCAGCGCGTTGTTTGATTAATAATCCTTATGTATTTATTGCGCTCAGTTTTACACCCGCCTGAAAAGCTGTCAATACACCCACCGGACTATTAGCTGGGTCATTAATTTGAGAAAATAATAATTAGTGAGCATAAATTCCTGGGAGGGTCACATTACATAATTCGATTTTTCCGTATCAGGAAAGGGGAAGTCGCGATGAGCTCAGGATATTTATAGTGAGTAATAAGATTTTTAACGTTTTTCAGGTTCGTAAAAATAGCCTTTCAAGAGCACTTTTTGCTAAAAATTTTAAAGTGTAATGGGATAACCGTTTGTATCCGATTACCTACAAAGGCTATTCATGTTTTTGTAGAAAAGTGTGAAGTCCTTAAAAAAGCGGACCCGGACGAGAAGACCGCCTAACGTAGCGCTACGCGTAAGATGCGGATGGGTGCGATGCAAACGGGCAATATCATTAACCAGCGCCAGGCCAATGCCCGCCCCGGCTTCTGATCCTACATTTTCAAGGCGATGGAACGGCAGCATCGCCTGATGAACCTGTTCATCCTCAATGCCCGGGCCGCTGTCTTCTACCTCCAGCACGACGGCATCCCCTTCCTGCCTTAACCTGGCGGTGACAGTGCCGTCCTGCGGCGTATATTTCAGGGCGTTATCCAGTAAATTGCCGCACAGTTCACCCAACAGGACATCATCACCGTCAGTCCATATCGCCTCCTGTGCGCCTTCATAGCCCAGATCGATGCCTTTGCTACGAGCCTGCGCCAGTCGGGTAAAGCAACTCTCTTGCACCACCTCGAACAGATTAACCGGTAAAAATTGCCGTTCCCCTTGCTCTTTTCGCTTCACGGCGGATAGCTGAAGCAGTCTTTCCGTCAACAGGATGGTGTTGTCCAGCGTCGTGCTCATCGCCCGTAAGCTCTCGTGCCACTGCTGAGGCTGCTCACTGGCGAGCGCCACGGCAACCTGCGTTTTCAGTACCGCCAGCGGGGTTTTCAGTTGATGAGACGCATCGGCGCTAAAACGTTCCTGCCGGGAGATGAGGGCACGCAGGCGATCCAGATAGCGGTTGAAGGCGACAATCAGCAGGCGCGTTTCCGACCAGGGCAGCAGCTCAGGTAACGGCGTCAGGCGTTCCGGTTCACGGCGCACCATCAGTGAAGAGAGCTGACGCATCGGGCGCAGTACGCGACGCAGCAGCCAGCCGACCAGCACCAGCGTCAACATGACCAACAATCCCTGCGTTACCCATGATGAAAACAGCAGTTGTCCTGCCAGGTAACGCCGTGACTGCAGCGTCTCAGCGACATAAATTTCGGCCATCCCGACAATGCCACCTTCATTCACCGGTTGAAGCAAACGCGCCACGCGAATGGCCTGCCCCTGATATTGCGTATGATAAAACCAGGCCAGCGCAGGATAGAGTTGCGTGCGAGAGGTGGAAGGCGGCATCGCCGGCAGATCGTCATAACCCGAAATCACCTTCCCCGCCGGATCCACCACTTTATAGTACAACCGGTCGTTCATATTCAGCTCGAAGCTGTCGAGCACCACCCAGGGGACATTCACTTCCAGCTTCGCATGGCGAACCACCAGCCGTTCCGCCACCGTTCGCGCGGACGAAAGCAGCGTGCGATCATAAGCCTGCGTCGCCGCCTGCAGGGCGCTGACGTAGCTGTTAAACGCCGACAGCCCCCACAACAGGATCAGCGGTAGACCAAGGAACAGCAGCAGTTGCAGGTATAACGACTGGGGTTTAGCCCACCTCATCAATACACTCCAGCACGTATCCCAGACCGCGCAGAGTGGTGATCCGCACATTACTGCCCTGCAATTTTTTCCGCAGACGATGAATGTACAGTTCAATACTTTCAGGGCTGACTTCATCGTTCAGGCTGAAAACCTGCTCGAATAACTGCTGGCGCGATACCGGACGGGTTCTGCGATACATCAGCACCGTTAACAGCGCCAGTTCACGCGGGGTAAGCGCCAGCGGTTGCTGCTGAAGCAAGAAATAACCTTCATCATGGAATGCCAGGTCGCCCAGTTGCTGCAACTCCTGGACCTGTCCCGCGCTGCGCCGGAGCAAAGCCCGTAGCCGGGCGTCCAGTTCCTCGAGTTCGAAGGGTTTGGGCAGATAATCATCCGCTCCGGCATTAAGTCCTTTGACCCGATCCGCCACCGCGCTACGCGCTGTCAGCAGCAGCACCGGCAGCGTCTGCGCACGCTTACGCAGACGCTGCACTACTTCCAGTCCGTCGATGCCGGGCATGTTGATATCGAGAACCGCCAGCGCATAGGTTTCGCTGTGCAGAAGATGATCGGCTGCCAGCCCATCGAATACGCAGTCCACGGCGAATCCGTTTTGCACCAGCGCTTTTTCCAGCCAGTGAGCCAGCTCACGGTTATCTTCCGCCAATAAGAGACGCATATCACATCCTGTAAAGTTTCTGCCGCATTGAAAGGGAAATGAAAGGTAAATGTTTTAACAATCACGCAACCGAACCGCTACATGCAGGTTCACATAATCAAAAAATAATCTTCCGAACCCTACAGTCCGGTCGTCCGACGTGAGGATAAATAATGAAAAAACAGTTCGTTCGTACCCTTGCTGCAAGCCTTTTACTGATGAGCACCTCTGTCCTGGCGCAGGAAGCGCCGTCGCGTACTGAATGTATCGCCCCGGCGAAGCCCGGCGGCGGCTTTGACCTCACCTGCAAACTGATTCAGGTGAGCATGATGGAAACCGGCACCATCGAAAAACCGATGCGCGTGACCTACATGCCCGGCGGCGTAGGTGCCGTCGCCTATAACGCGATCGTCGCGCAACGCCCCGCCGAACCGGGAACGGTCGTCGCGTTTTCCGGCGGGTCGCTGCTTAACCTTTCGCAGGGCAAGTTTGGTCGTTACGGCGTGGATGATGTGCGCTGGCTGGCGAGCGTCGGCACTGACTACGGCATGATCGCCGTGCGCGCTGACTCGCCGTGGAAATCGCTGAAAGATCTGCTCACCGCGATGGAAAAAGATCCCAACAGCGTGGTGATCGGCGCCGGTGCGTCAATCGGCAGCCAGGACTGGATGAAATCGGCGCTGCTGGCCCAACAGGCTAACGTCGACCCACATAAGATGCGCTACGTCGCTTTTGAAGGCGGCGGCGAACCGGTCACCGCGCTGATGGGCAACCATGTGCAGGTGGTTTCCGGCGATCTCAGTGAGATGGTGCCCTATCTGAGCGGCGATAAAATCCGCGTCCTCGCGGTCTTCTCCGAAAACCGTCTGCCTGGACAACTCGCCAATGTGCCTACCGCCAAAGAGCAGGGTTACGACCTGGTCTGGCCCATCATTCGCGGCTTTTATGTCGGCCCAAAAGTCAGTGATGCCGAATATCAGTGGTGGGTGCAGGCGTTTGAAAAACTCCAGCAAACCGACGCATTCAAAAAGCAGCGCGACCTGCGTGGCCTGTTTGAGTTCAATATGACGGGTCAACAGCTTGATGAGTATGTCAAAAAACAGGTGACCGGTTACCGCGAGCAGGCGAAAGCCTTTGGTCTGGCGAAATAAGCGTGGAGACTCCAATGAGCGATCGTATTTTCGCCGGTATCTGGCTGTTGCTCTGTATCGCCGGGCTGTTTATCGCCTGGCAAATTCAGAGTGAATACAGTTACGAACCGGTCGGCCCGCGTCCGTTCCCGCTGGGGATTATCGGCCTGATGGCGCTGTGCGCGCTGGCGCTACTGCTACGCCATCCTGACGTTGTGGACTGGCCGCGCCGGCACGTCCTGCAAAAACTGTTAACCATGGTGATCGTCCTGCTGATGTACGCCTGGGGATTTGAATGGCTGGGCTTCCCGGTTGCCACCGCGATTCTGACGCTGGTGATTGGCATTCTGTTTGGCGCCACATTACCCGCCGCGGGCATTTCCGGCGCCATTCTTGGCATCACCCTGTGGTATGCCTTTGACCGCCTGCTTGATGTCACCCTACCGCTTGGCGCCTGGCTGAGTTAACGGAGAAATGATGGATACCTGGATATATCTTTCTCAGGGTTTTGCGGTGGCGATGACCCCGGAAAACCTGGTTATTGCGCTGATTGGCTGCTTCGTTGGCACCATTGTTGGCCTGCTGCCCGGTCTCGGGCCGATCAACGGCGTGGCAATCCTGTTGCCGCTGGCCTTTGCGCTGCATCTGCCGGCGGAATCGGCGTTGATCCTGCTGGCGACGGTTTACATTGGCTGCGAATACGGCGGACGCATTTCGTCAATTTTGCTCAACGTGCCCGGTGATGCGGCGGCAATTATGACCGCGCTGGACGGATACCCGATGGCGCAACAGGGGCGCGGCGGCGTCGCGCTCTCTATTTCAGCGGTCAGCTCCTTCTTTGGCTCACTGATCGCCATCGGCGGGATCATTCTGTTCGCCCCTATACTGGCGCAGTGGTCGCTGGCGTTTGGTCCGGCAGAGTACTTCGCGCTGATGGTCTTCGCTATCGCCTGTCTTGGCAGCATGATGGCGCAAAATCCGCTGAAATCGTTTCTGGCGGCGCTGATTGGTCTGGGACTGGCGACCGTCGGCGTCGACGCCAACACCGGGGTGTATCGCTTTACCTTTGACAGCGTGCATCTTTCTGACGGCGTGCAGTTTATCGTCGTGGTGATCGGTCTGTTCTCGGTTTCTGAAATCCTGCTGATGCTGGAACATACCAGCAGCGGGCAGAAACTGGTGCGCAAAACGGGACGTATGCTGTTTAACGCTAAAGAGGGTGCGCAGTGCGTCGGCGCGACGCTGCGCTCGTCGGTGATCGGTTTCTTCGTCGGCGTGCTGCCAGGTGCGGGCGCCACCATCGCCAGCGCCATCACCTACATGACCGAGAAAAAAATCAGCGGCAACAGCGACAGCTTCGGCAAAGGCGACATTCGTGGCGTCGCCGCGCCGGAAGCCGCCAACAATGCGTCGGCCTGCGGCTCGTTTATTCCGATGCTGACGCTGGGCGTTCCCGGCTCCGGCACGACGGCAGTGATGATGGGGGCGTTAACGCTCTATAACATCACGCCCGGACCGGCGATGTTTACCGAACAACCGGATATCGTCTGGGGTCTGATTGCAGCGCTGCTGATTGCCAACGTGATGCTGCTGGTGATGAACATTCCGCTGATCGGCCTGTTCACCCGCATGCTGACCATTCCCCTGTGGTTTCTGGTGCCGGCTATCGCGGCAGTTTCCGCAGTCGGCGTGTATGCCGTACACAGCACCACGTTTGATCTGGTACTGATGGTCGCGCTCGGCGTGCTGGGCTATATTCTGCGCAAAATGCACTTCCCGATGTCGCCGCTGATCTTAGGCTTTGTGCTGGGCGAAATGCTCGAACAAAACCTGCGCCGTGCGCTGTCGATCAGCAACGGCAATATGGCGATTTTGTGGGAAAGCAGCGTCACCAAAGTGCTGCTGGTGATGGCGGTGGCGGTCATAGTGATCCCGCCACTGTTACGGATCCTCCGCAAACGCAACACCAAACCGCAGGTGGATGTGGGGTAATACCTCGCCGGATGACGGTTCGCTTATCCGGCCTACCTAAAAAGCGCAGCGTTGTCATCCGACAACAGGCTCAATCCTTAACGTTGCCTCCGACAACCGCCTCAATCCGTTCCTGCATATAAGCAAAGAACGGATTTGAGGTGACGCGCATTAACGTATCCAGCCCCACCAGCAGCGTGGAGGTCTCCCCACGCAATGCAATCGTGCCCAGACTCAACCCATAGCGATTCAGCTCATCCGGCTTCAACCCATACAGCGAGTCGGTAATCGGAAACGGCACCGCCACATGCGACAGTGAGTACATCTCCTGCGGCCAGGCTTCCTGTAGCGGCTGAACCTGCACGTCACGCGTTCCGGCGAGGGTGTCGCTCGCCACCACGGCCAGCGTTTCCGCTGTGGCGTTGGTGACCACCGTTGTGCGATAAGTACGCGGTACGGATGGCAACAGCGTCGTCGCGGCGGTATAAGAAGACGCCCGCAGAAGAGGACGCAGGTTAGCCGCCTGATTGATATCAAATAGCACCAGTTCGCTGCCGTTAGCGCCCAGATAGCGATATAACGACTCCACCACCGCCCGGGTGCTGACGGTAGAGTCCATCACCGACTGGAAGGTCAGCACCGGCGGCATTTCGTGAAGTCGCGTATTCTGCGCATCCTGAACAATTTGCTGCTGTAGCGCTTTGGTTAGCAGATAAGACTGCCGCGCCGCATTGACCGGAAACGAATTGTATTTGAAGGGATTATACTCTGGCGTGACATTGAGCCACGCCGCTTTGGCAAAGGCGGGGAACATGGCTGGCAGTCCCGCCAGCCCGGCAAAACGGGCGAAGGAGGTGACACCAATCATCGGCGACAGCAACACCAGTTGCTGAGGGCGTCGCAGCGTAACGTCGTCCAGACTGTCCAGCGTGTATTTCAGCGCCAGCGCGCCGCCATTAGAGTATCCCACCAGATGCAGCGGCACGTCTTTACCCGCCAGTCGTGTCGCTTCACGAACCGCCAGGCGCGTCGTGGCCAGCCACGCATCCCAGTCAACCGCCGTTAACGCGCCTGGCGCGGTGCCGTGTCCGGGCAGGCGGGGCACCACGGCGATAAATCCCTGCTGCTGGTAGATCCGGGCGATATATTTCAGGCTGTAGGGCGAGTCGGTCAGGCCGTGCAGCATCACGGCAACGCCGCGCGGTTTGCCATGCGGCATCAACACGAATGAACGGTTCCCGTTGGGGGCAAATTGCATGGGATAAACCCGACTCCCCGACCAGAAACGGTTGATCGGCGTTTGCTCATCCGGGCTCAGTTTGTCACCCACCTGTTTTTGTAAATCGACGAACAGCGCCTCTTCCCGCGCCAGATAGTGTGCAAACGTTGCGTTATCCAGCGCTGCCACACTCATTTCATTCCCCTGCCAGGTGTGCCAGGGATGAAGGTCAGGCCCGCTCTCAGTCTGATACACCCGCACGCCGAGGAAAATAATCAGCACCACCAGCAGCGTCAGCGCCACGTGTTTGACCAGCACCAACAGGCCGGAACTGACCCACTTCACCCGGCGAAAGAGGTTTTTAATGACCATGTTTATCCTAATCTTCGCTTATCAGCCGCACCACAACCGGCGTTAGTGTAGGTTAACCAGCGGTTTCCTCAACCATTTCCACCTTTTTCTGCCGGTATGCCTCCTCTTGTCCCTGCATTTAATAATGTTAAATATTTGTTGGTTTTGATCACAAAAAAGAAACAAAAAGTTCATTTTGTGCGCGTTTATCGAAAATGTAGATATTTTTAATTTATGGCTACGAAATGAGCTTCGCCATGTCTCCCTGACCATCTACTGAGAGGATCGATTCTGATGAATGCACTGACTGCCGTTAAACCAAACGCTGAAGATCCAGGCCAATACGACAACGGATTTACGTTGAAACCGTCAGCCCAGTCCCCGCGGCTGCTGGAGCTGACCTTTTCCGCCCGGACGACGGAACACTTTCTCCAGCAGGTCGCACAGTGGCCGGTGCAGGCACTGGAATACAAATCCTTCCTGCGCTTCAAAGTGGGCAAGATCCTTGACGATCTTTGCGACAACCAGTTGCAGCCGCTGCTGCTGAAAACGCTGCTGGATCGCGCTGAGGGTGCGCTACTGATCAACGCAGAGGGCATCAATGACGTGGAACAGGCTGACGATATGGTCAAACTGGCAACGGCGGTGGCGCATCTGGTTGGACGTTCCAATTTCGATGCGATGAGCGGCCAGTACTATGCGCGCTTCGTAGTGAAAAATGTCGATAACTCAGACAGCTATCTGCGTCAGCCGCATCGCGTTATGGAGCTGCATAACGACGGTACTTATCTTGAAGAAGTCACCGATTACGTGCTGATGATGAAAATTGACGAGCAGAACATGACTGGCGGTAACTCGCTGCTGTTGCATCTCGACGACTGGGAGCATCTCGACAAGTACTTTAGCCATCCGCTGGCGCGTCGTCCGATGCGTTTCGCCGCGCCGCCGAGCAAAAACGTCAGCCAGGAGGTATTCCACCCGGTATTTGACGTCGACCAACAGGGTCGCCCGGTCATGCGTTATATCGATCAGTTCGTACAACCGAAAGATTTTGAAGAGGGTGTCTGGCTGAGCGAGCTGTCTGATGCGCTGGAAACCAGTAAAAGCATTCTGTCTGTTCCGGTATCGGTGGGTAAATTCCTGCTGATTAATAACCTTTTCTGGCTGCACGGTCGCGATCGCTTTACCCCGCACCCGGATCTGCGCCGCGAACTGATGCGCCAGCGCGGCTACTTCGCGTATTCCACCCACCACTACCAGACGCATCAGTAAGCGCGAAGGAAAAAAGCGGATGTATGATTTTGTGATCATTGGCGGCGGCATTATTGGCATGTCGACCGCCATGCAGTTAATGGATGTTTATCCGGACGCCCGTATCGCGCTGCTGGAAAAAGAGTCCGGTCCGGCCTGCCATCAAACGGGCCACAACAGCGGCGTGATCCATGCCGGGGTTTATTACACCCCCGGCAGTCTGAAGGCGCAGTTTTGTCTCGCCGGTAACCGTGCGACCAAAGCCTTTTGCGATCAAAACGACATCCGCTACGACACCTGCGGCAAGATGCTGGTCGCCACCTCGGAACGGGAAATGGAACGGATGCGCGCTCTGTGGGATCGCACTGCCGCCAATGGCTTAGAGCGCGAATGGCTGAGTGCACAGGAATTGCGCGAGCGCGAACCGAACATTACCGGGCTTGGCGGCATTTTTGTACCCTCCAGCGGGATCGTCAGCTACCGGGAGGTCACGGCGGCGATGGCGAAAATCTTCCAGGCCAGAGGCGGCGAAATTATCTACAACGCCGACGTCATCGCCCTCAAAGAGCATGCCACGGGCGTGGTGGTACAGACCCGCCAGGGGCAGGAATTTGAAGGGGCGACGCTAATTACCTGCTCCGGGCTGATGGCTGACCGACTGGTGAAAATGCTTGGCGTCGAACCCGGTTTTATCATCTGCCCATTTCGTGGCGAGTACTTCCGCCTGGCGGCGGAGCACAATCAGGTAGTCAACCATCTGATCTACCCAATCCCCGATCCGGCGATGCCGTTTCTCGGCGTCCATCTCACCCGCATGATCGACGGCAGCGTCACGGTCGGGCCGAATGCGGTGCTGGCGTTTAAGCGCGAAGGCTATCGCAAACGCGACTTTTCACTCAGCGATACGCTGGAGATCCTCGGTTCTTCCGGCATTCGTCGGGTTCTGCAAAACAACCTGCGCTCAGGCTTAAGCGAGATGAAAAACTCGCTGTGCAAGAGTGGCTATTTGCGACTGGTGCAAAAGTACTGCCCGAGCCTGACGCTCAACGATCTGCAGCCGTGGCCCGCTGGCGTCCGCGCTCAGGCGGTGTCGCCGGACGGCAAGCTAATTGACGATTTTCTGTTTGTCACTACGCCGAGATCGATCCACACCTGCAATGCCCCCTCCCCCGGCGGCGACGTCAGCGCTGCCTATCGGCGCACACATCGTCAGTCAGGTCCAGACGTTACTGGCAAACCAGAGCACTCCCGGACGCACGCTGCGTGCGGCACGTAGCGTGGACACCTTACACGCCGCTTTCACCCGTTAACCTTTTTTCAGACAGGAAGCCATCATGCAACTAAACGATCCGACGTTGTTCCGCCAGCAGGCCTTGATCGACGGCCAGTGGCGCGATGCCGATAGCGGCGAAGTCATTGCGGTGACTAACCCGGCCAACGGTCAGACGCTGGGCAGCGTGCCGAAAATGGGCAGTGCGGAAACCCGCGACGCCATTGAGGCCGCAAACCGCGCACTGCCTGCCTGGCGCGACCTCACCGCCAAAGAGCGGGCGAATATTCTGCGTCGCTGGTTCAATCTGATGCTGGAGCATCAGGACGATCTCGCCCGCCTGATGACCCTGGAACAGGGCAAGCCGCTGGCAGAGGCCAAAGGGGAAATCAGCTATGCCGCCTCCTTTATTGAGTGGTTTGCCGAAGAGGGCAAACGTATTTATGGCGACACTATTCCCGGACACCAGGCCGACAAACGCCTGATCGTCATTAAGCAGCCGATTGGCGTTACTGCCGCCATTACGCCGTGGAACTTCCCGTCAGCGATGATCACCCGCAAAGCCGGTCCGGCACTGGCGGCTGGCTGCACGATGGTGCTTAAACCCGCCAGCCAGACGCCGTTCTCCGCGCTGGCGCTGGCGGAACTGGCAAACCGCGCCGGGATCCCGCCGGGCGTATTCAGCGTTGTCACCGGTTCGGCGGGCGCCGTCGGTAACGAACTGACCCAAAATCCGCTGGTGCGCAAACTGTCGTTCACCGGCTCGACGGAGATTGGTCGCCAGTTGATGGAACAGTGTGCCAAAGACATCAAAAAAAGTCTCCCTGGAGTTGGGCGGTAACGCGCCGTTTATCGTCTTTGACGATGCGTGCCTCGATAAAGCAGTAGAAGGCGCGCTGGCTTCTAAGTTCCGCAACGCCGGGCAGACCTGCGTCTGCGCCAACCGTTTGTATGTCCAGGAGGGCGTTTATGAGCGCTTTGCAGAGAAACTGCAGCAGGCGGTGGAAAAACTGCAACTCGGCGACGGTCTGGCACCCGAGGTCACTACCGGCCCACTGATTGATGAGAAAGCCGTCGCCAAAGTGCAGGAGCACATTGCCGATGCGCTGGAAAAAGGGGCGCGCATCATTACCGGCGGAAAACCGCATGCGCTGGGCGGCAATTTCTTCCAGCCCACCATTCTGGTGGACGTGCCAGACAACGCGAAGGTCGCCAAAGAAGAGACCTTCGGCCCGCTGGCTCCGCTGTTCCGCTTTAGGGATGAAGCCGACGTGATCAGACAGGCCAATGACACCGAGTTTGGTCTGGCAGCCTATTTCTACGCCCGCGATTTGAGCCGCGTCTTTCGCGTTGGCGAGGCGCTGGAGTACGGCATCGTCGGCATTAACACCGGCATTATCTCGAACGAAGTCGCCCCCTTTGGCGGGATCAAAGCCTCCGGTCTTGGCCGCGAAGGCTCCAAATACGGCATCGAAGATTACTTAGAAATCAAATACCTGTGCATTGGCCTTTAATAATAAATCGACTGGAGAACACCTGATGAGCACCAATAACGAATTAATGCAGCGCCGCAGTAACGCCGTTCCGCGTGGCGTAGGACAGATCCATCCTATTTTTGCCGAGCGTGCGGAAAACTGTCGGGTCTGGGACGTGGAAGGCCGCGAGTTTCTGGATTTTGCTGGCGGCATCGCGGTGCTGAATACCGGACACCTGCACCCGCAGATTGTCTCGGCAGTCGAAGCGCAGTTGAAAAAACTGTCCCATACCTGCTTCCAGGTGCTGGCCTATGAGCCGTACCTGCAACTGTGCGAAATCATGAACCAGAAAGTGCCGGGCGACTTCGCCAAGAAAACCCTGCTGGTCACCACCGGTTCCGAAGCGGTGGAAAACGCGGTGAAGATCGCCCGCGCGGCAACGAAACGAACGGGGACCATCGCCTTCAGCGGTGCATATCACGGCCGTACCCATTACACCCTGTCGCTGACCGGAAAAGTGAATCCGTACTCCGCCGGAATGGGGCTGATGCCGGGTCACGTCTATCGCGCGCTCTATCCGTGCGCTCTGCACGGCATTAGCGAAGATGACGCCATCGCCAGCATTCACCGCATCTTTAAAAACGATGCCGCGCCGGAAGATATCGCCGCCATTGTGATTGAACCGGTACAGGGCGAAGGCGGTTTTTACGCCGCCTCTCCGGCTTTTATGCAGCGCCTGCGCGCGATTTGTGACGAACACGGGATCATGCTGATTGCTGATGAAGTACAGAGCGGTGCGGGTCGTACCGGTACGCTGTTTGCGATGGAGCAGATGGGCGTGGCGCCGGACATCACCACCTTCGCCAAATCCATCGCCGGGGGCTTCCCGCTGGCGGGCGTCACCGGACGCGCCGAGGTGATGGACGCCATCCCGCCGGGTGGACTGGGCGGTACCTATGCCGGTAACCCGATTGCCTGCGCCGCCGCATTAGCGGTACTGAACATTTTCGAGCAGGAAAATCTGCTGCAAAAAGCCAGCGAACTCGGAGAAACCCTGCGCAACGGTCTGCTGGCGATTGCCGAAACGCATCGTGAAATCGGCGATGTTCGCGGGCTGGGAGCGATGATCGCCATCGAACTGTTCGAAGACGGCGACCACAACAAGCCTGATGCAAAACTGACGGCGGAGATCGTCGCGCGCGCCCGCGACAAAGGGCTGATCCTGCTCTCCTGCGGGCCGTACTACAACGTGCTGCGCATCCTCGTTCCGCTCACCATTGAAGACGCGCAGATTCGCCAGGGTCTGGACATTATTGCCGAGTGTTTTGATGAGGCGAAGCAACGTTAACCCTTACAGCCAATTGCCGGATGGTGCTTCGCTTATCCGGCCTACAGCGTCGGCATGGTTTGTAGGCCGGATAAGGCGGAGCCGCCATCCGGCAAACGACTCAATAACAATAACGAGGTCATAAGATGGGGCAAGTGTCACAATCACATGATTTAGGGGGCGGGCTGAAATCACGCCACGTCACCATGCTGTCTATTGCCGGGGTTATCGGCGCAAGTCTGTTTGTGGGTTCCAGCGTGGCGATAGCCCAGGCCGGGCCCGCGGTCCTGCTGGCCTATCTGTTTGCCGGGTTACTGGTGGTGATGATCATGCGCATGCTGGCCGAAATGGCCGTCGCCACGCCGGACACCGGTTCCTTTTCTACGTACGCCGATAAAGCCATCGGACGCTGGGCAGGCTATACCATCGGCTGGTTGTACTGGTGGTTCTGGGTGCTGGTGATCCCGCTTGAAGCGAATATCGCGGCGATCATCCTCAATTCCTGGGTTCCTGGCGTTCCGATCTGGCTGTTCTCGCTGGTCATCACGCTGGCGTTAACCGGCAGTAATTTGCTGAGCGTCAAAAACTACGGTGAGTTTGAGTTCTGGCTGGCGCTGTGCAAAGTGATTGCCATTCTTGCCTTTATTGCGCTGGGCGCCGCGGCAATCAGCGGCTTTTATCCTTACGCTGAAGTCAGCGGGATTTCACGTCTGTGGGATCACGGCGGCTTTATGCCGAACGGCTTTGGTGCCGTACTGAGCGCCATGCTGATCACCATGTTCTCATTTATGGGCGCGGAAATTGTCACCATCGCCGCTGCCGAATCCGACACGCCGGATAAGCACATCGTTCGCGCCACTAACTCGGTTATCTGGCGTATTTCGATCTTCTATTTGTGCTCGATCTTTGTCGTCGTCGCCCTGATCCCGTGGAACATGCCGGGTCTGAAAGAGGTAGGTTCCTATCAGTCGGTGCTGGAACTACTGCATATTCCGCATGCCAAACTGATCATGGATTGTGTGATCCTGCTGTCGGTGACCAGTTGCCTGAACTCTGCGCTGTACACCGCCTCCCGCATGCTTTATTCCCTGAGCCGCCGTGGCGACGCGCCGGCCATGATGGGCAAAATCAATCGCAGCAAAACTCCCTGGGTGGCGGTACTGCTCTCAACCGGCGCCGCATTTTTAACCGTGGTGGTGAATTATTACGCCCCGGCTAAAGTGTTTAAGTTCCTGATCGACAGTTCCGGCGCGATCGCCCTGCTGGTGTACCTGGTTATCGCCGTTTCCCAGTTACGGATGCGCAAAATCCTGCTGGCGGAAGGCGGTGAGATCAAACTGAAAATGTGGCTCTATCCGTGGCTGACCTGGCTTGTGATTGGCTTTATCATCTTTGTGCTGGTTGTGATGCTCTTCCGCCCGGCGCAACAGCTGGAAGTAATTTCCACAGGGTTACTGGGGCTGGGGATTATTTGCACCGTGCCGATTATGTCGCGCTGGAAAAAACTGGTATTGTGGCAAAAGACACCGCTACAAAATACCCGTTAAATGATTTCCCGGCGCAGGCCGGGAACACGATTCAGGAGTAAGACCATGACCGCCATTTCCCATCCGACGGCCATAGATGGATACCGCTGGCTTAAGAACGATATTATCCGCGGTATTTATCAGCCTGATGAAAAACTGCGCATGAGTTTATTAACTTCACGTTATTCACTTGGCGTTGGACCGCTCCGGGAGGCGCTTTCTCATCTGGTGGCGGAACGGCTGGTCACGGTGGTGAATCAGAAAGGGTATCGGGTGGCGTCTATGTCAGAGCAGGAGTTGCTCGATATTTTCGACGCCCGCGCCAATATGGAGGCCATGCTGGTAAGGCTGGCGATTGAACGCGGCGGTGACGAATGGGAAGCTGAGATCCTCGCCCGCGCCCACATGCTCAGCAAACTTGAGGCCTGCGACGCCAGCGAACACCTGCTGGATGAGTGGGATTTGCGCCATCAGGCATACCACACCGCCATCGTTGCCGGATGCGGTTCGCAGTACCTGCTGCAAATGCGCGAACGGCTGTTTGATCTCGCGGCGCGCTATCGGTTTATCTGGCTGCGAAAAACGGTCTTGTCGGTTGAAATGCTGGAGGATAAACACGTTCAGCATCAGGCGCTAACCGAGGCAATTCTGGCGCGCGATGCGACGCGCGCCAGTGAACTGATGCGTCAACATTTACTGACGCCAATTCCTGTTATCCAGCAGGCCATGGCCGGTAAACTGCTGGCACAAAAATCCTGACGGCACTTATTCTTCCGGAATACGCAGCACCTGGCCGGGATATATTTTATCCGGGCTTTTAAGCATCGGCTTATTCGCCTCGAATATTTTGTTATACAGGTTGGCATTGCCGTAAACCTGTTTCGAAATAGCGCTCAGGGTATCGCCGGATTTCACCGTGTAGAACTGACTCTCGGCGGCAGGTGCGTCGGTTTTAACCTGATCCTCCACACTGGCAATCCCGGAAATATTCCCGACCGCAATCAGGATTTTTTCTTTCGCTTCCTGGCTTAATCCGTCGCCCGTCACCGTCGCCTTACCATCAGCAATTTGTACATTCACCTTGTCGGCATCCGGAATACCGGTTTTATTCAGGTGGTCCTGCACCTTTTTTTGCTAAATCGTCTTTATCGTGATTACCGGTTACTGCATCCCACAGTTTTTCCCCGGCATCTTTTACAAAGTTGAAAAGTCCCATATCTACCTCGATCATTGACAATAAACACTCAGGAAGTGTAGCAGAAAGTTTTACTTAAAATTCTGACGGGGCGGCGACTGGCATGGCCCGATAACGTCACGCTATCGGGCGGTATCATGACGGTTAAGAAAGAGACGAAGAACGGGTTTGCACCCAGAACGCGTGAATCAGACCCGGAATATAGCCCAGTAACGTCAGAACGATATTAAGAATGAACGCCCAGCCGAATCCTTTACCCAACAGGACACCCAGCGGCGGCAGAATGATCGTAAATACAATTCTCCAGAAACCCATACACACTCCAAAAATAAAATTACTCATTGTTTAAAAAGGGGTTTATTCCTAAGCGTAGCGAGCTTAGCGAAGTTCGCCAGTTATCACTCCTGCTTTTACCCTCTTTTACGATTTTTACGCTGGCAGTCGTTTCATTTTTATTTTAGACTTTACTTAATTTAGAAAAAACTAAAATAAATATGAGCGAACTCGAACAACTCCAGGCCAGCGCGGAACAGGCCGCGGCCCTGCTGAAAGCAATGAGCAACCCTAAGCGGCTGCTGATCCTGTGTATGCTTTGCGGTTCGCCGGGAACCAGCGCGGGCGATCTGGCACGTGCTACCGGGCTAAGCCCGTCGGCCACCTCACAGCATTTGGCAAAAATGCGCGAAGAAGGTCTGATTGGCAGCCAGCGCGATGCCCAGCGCATCCTCTATTTCATTAAAAATGCAGCGGTGAATACTCTCATTGCCACATTAAAAAACGTCTATTGTCCATAAGGAGTGAACATGACCATCGGGACGATTTCCCCGCGCGACGCAAAGGCCCGTATCGAGCAAGGCGCCAGACTGATTGATATTCGCGATGCCGACGAATACCGGCGTGAGCATATTCCGCAGGCCCATCTCGCACCGCTGGCGGCACTTGAACAGAGCGGCTTTCCTGCCAGATTGCGGGGTGAGCAAGTCATCTTCCATTGTCAGTCCGGGAAACGGACACAAAACAATGCAGCAACATTGCAGGCTCTTGCCGCACCGGCAGAAGCCTTGTTACTGGAAGGCGGCATTGAAGGCTGGAAAGCGGCAGGTTTCTCCACGGCAGAGGATAAATCGCAACCGCTTCCACTGATGCGCCAGGTACAAATTGCAGCAGGTGGATTGGCGTTACTGGGCGTTGTGCTGGGGTACAGCGTCAGCAGTGGCTTTTTCCTGCTTAGCGGGTTCGTAGGCGCGGGGTTATTGCTTGCCGGGCTGACAGGCTTTTGTGGCATGGCGCGACTGCTCGACAAAATGCCGTGGAATCGTCGTCCTCAATAATGACGGGAAATAAGCGGTGAGGAACACCTCACCGCTTACAGAATTAGATCAGAAAATCGTCAAGAGATTGACCTGCCGCCAGTGCCTGGGCAATCGGTTTTGGCGTACGTCCCTGACCAGTCCAGGTTTTACTTTCCCCATTCAGATCGGTATAGCGATATTTTGCCGGACGAGGCTGGCGTTTTTTACCCACTCGTGCGCTCGCCACGCCACCACCCAATAACTCTTCCGGGCTAATTCCGTCGGCCTTCATCAGTTCCAGCAAGGTATTAATTTTCTGCTGCTGTTCAGCGCGCTGACGCTGTAACTGTTCTTCTTCGTCACGTCTTTCTTTAGTGACGACCCTGAATTTTTCCAGCATTTCTTCAAGAACGTCAATGGAGAATTCGCGAGCCATGGCGCGTAATTTACGAATATTATTTAAGTTCTGTAACATCAAATTCATAATAATTAAAACCTTTTAACGCTAAAAAAAAGTATTACATGGGCGATTGTATTATATTATTAGATACTTTTCCAGACCCTGTCATATAACAAAGAGAATACCTACAGCCTGTCGTAATAATAGGATTACGTCATCCTGAATAATATCCAGACTTATATTTTCATCCCCTGTCAAATAATCTTCATGTCAGGTCCCCACGCCTGAGAGGCGTTTTTTAGCTAATATGGGAGGACCGCAACCAGCGCATTAACATAACCACTTGATTTTTAATGATTTAAAAGACGACGACAACAAAAACTCTATGTAGAACAAAAATCAGTCGATTACAGAGTATTTTATCGACAAAAAGCGTAAAAATAAAAACATTACGCTAGTTGATAGTTACAACCCAGCAATATACTCTATCATCAAGCGAAAAAACTACGCTAAAACACTAAGCCAGGCTCATTTAACGACGATTTTCCCCTTTTTTTACAAGGAGCATTAGCATGTTCTCACCACAGTCACGCTTGCGTCATGCGGTAGCAGACACGTTCGCGATGGTTGTTTATTGTTCTGTTGTGAACATGCTGATCGAGATATTCCTCTCCGGAATGACCTTTGAGCAATCACTTTCTTCCAGACTGGTCGCCATTCCGGTCAACATACTGATCGCCTGGCCTTACGGAATGTATCGCGATCTCTTTATGAAGGCGTCGCGTAAAATGGGTTCTGCCGGGTGGCTGAAAAACCTGGCGGACGTGCTGGCTTATGTCACCTTCCAGTCCCCGGTTTATGTCGCTATTCTGCTGACGGTGGGCGCTGACTGGCATCAAATTACCGCCGCTGTCAGTTCTAATATCGTCATATCGATGTTGATGGGGGCGGTATATGGCTATTTCCTGGATTATTGCCGCCGCCTGTTTAAAGTGAGTCGCTACCAGCAGGTTAAAGCCTGAAGCTACTTGGCGACTGGCATCGCCAGTCGCCAAATTAATTCGCCTCGCCAAACAATCCATTCAAATAACGCTCAAGCGCAATACGCGAACTAAAGCCGTGGGGAATACCGTAGTGTTCGTGTGTGTCCCCGGCTAAATAAAGCGGAAAATGCTGATAATGATCGCAGGTTTTAATATCCGATGCTGGTTCAGCCAGAGAAGAACTCCGCTCTTTTAATGTCGGATGGATAACCAGCGCTGTGCGTCCCATACGCGCTTCGCGATTAACATAGACATAATTCTCGCCACGTCGATAACCGTACGTTTTCTGTGTCACCACATCAACGGTAAACCCCACTTTTTCAAGTACGCGCGCCACCTCGTCAGGTCGTAAATACATATGTTTTCCTCGTTATCTTTTACTGCGGGCTTACCTTACCTGATTCAGCATTAGCAACGCTTTCAGAAAAGTCCATAAACGCGTAATAACGGCGTGAACGGCCTCATAAGTTAAAAATATCGACTAAACTAAAAGTCACATCGAAATCACAGGAGGATCATATGTTTAACCGACCTAACCGAACCGACGTTGATGATGGCGTGCAGGATATTCAAAACGACGTCAATCAACTGGCCGATAGTCTGGAAGCCGTTTTGAAATCCTGGGGCAGCGATGCGAAGGATGAAGCGGAGACTGCGAGACGTAAAGCGCAAGCGCTACTGAAGGAAACCCGCGCCAGAATGCATGGCCGGACCCGCGTACAGCAGGCTGCCCGGGATGCCGTAGGCTGCGCCGATACGTTTGTCCGTGAGAAGCCCTGGTGTAGCGTCGGGACTGCCGCCGCGGTAGGGATCTTTGTCGGCGCGCTGTTGAGCCTTCGTCGCTAACGCCCTCAGGCGTATCCGGCCTGCAACGACTCTTGCTTACCGGATACGCTTCGTTTACGCAATCGCCTGTCGCAGCCGTTTTGCCACCTGACTCGCCATCTCTGGAGACGTGATATTCGTAAATGAAAGCAGCATTCCCCCCCTGTCCGGCTGATTTGACCCGCCAGCGGCTTAGCGCCTGAACAGCCATATTTGCCTCATTGGCTTTACGTACCCGCGCGACATCATCACCATCAACCGCAATTACCAGTTGTATCCCACCCTGTTGGGGCACGACCTGAAAACCTTGTTCGCCTAGCGCCTTTTCGGTCCATTCTCTTCGCTGTGCATAGTGCTGACGCATTTTTTTCAGGTGTCGCCAGAAATGGCCATCGTGGATGAAATCCGCCAGCGTTTGCTGCCAGAGCAGCGGCACGCTACAGGCCATTCGTACTGCCTGCTGACGAAATCGTTCAACCTGGTTTACTGGCACCACCAGCCACGCACAGCGTAAGGCGGGGAACAACGATTTGCTGAACGTACCCGCGTAAATCACCCGCTGTGGCGCATCAAGACTTTTTTAACGGCGGCAGCGGTTTACCGTGATAGCGAAATTCACTGTCATAATCATCCTCTACAATCCACGCCTGGGTATGGGATGCCCACTCCAGGAGTTGATGACGCCGTGATAATGACAGCGCGACGCCAAGCGGACTTTGATGTGCCGGAGTAAGCAACGCAAAACGCGCATTTGGATAGTCGCGGATCCCGACCGCCACATTCAGCCCGTCGTCATCCACCGGAACCGGCAGCAGCTTGACATTTTCCTGTTCAATCACCGGGCGGATCAACGGAAAGCCGGGATCTTCAATCCACATGCCATCGCCCGGCGTTGCCAGCGCACGCAGGATGAGGGTCATCGAAGCCGCATAGCCAGAAGTGATAAAAATCTGCCCGGGCAAACATTCAATACTGCGCGACACGCGCAGATAATCCACGATCGCCTGGCGCAATACGGCTTCACCGCACACGTCGCCGAGAGCCAGATCAAAACGTGTCTGCGTGCGTAATCGTCGCCCCATCACCCTCGCCCAGATATCCCGCGGAAAGAGATCCAGTGCGGGAAGCCCCATCTGAAAAGGCTGAGGGATTGTACTTTCCCCGGCAAAGACCAACGGTTCACTGATCGCCTGTTCCGGCTGCAATTGGGCGCTGACAAACGTTCCGGCCTGCCCGCGACGTTCCAGCCAGCCCTGCGCCACCAGCTCCGCATAGGCGCTTTCCACCGTCGAACGTGAAATTCCCAGTTCCTGTGACCAGGTACGGCTGGATGGCAATCTGGCGCCGGGCTTGAGTTCCCCGCGCGCAATGGCGGTTTTTAACTGACGAGCAATGTCCTGGTAGCGCGGCATATGGTCTGCTTTTTCTATAAAAATATGGCTCTCTGATGCAGGCCATTATAGTGCTACATTGCCGGCCATCAACATGAGGAGATGCACAATGACGACGTTACGCCAACCCTACTACGAACTCAGCCCTGAAGTTTATAACGCACTGGTACAGGCGAAAACGGCACTGGAAAACAGCGCGCTGGATACCACGCTGATGGAATTAATATACCTGCGGATTTCGCAAATTAATGGCTGCGCGTTTTGTCTGGAGATGCACAGCAAAGCGCTGCGTAAAGCGGGCGTCGCGCAAAGCAAACTGGACGCGCTGGCCGGTTGGCGAGTCAGCCATCATTTCAGCGCGCAGGAGCAAGCGGCGCTGGCGTGGGCCGAATCAGTCACCGACATCGCCAGAACTCATGCCGAAGATGACGTTTATCTGCCGCTGCTCACGCATTTCAGCGCCCGCGAAATCAGCGACCTGACTTTTGCGATCGGCCTTATGAACTGTTTTAACCGCCTGGCCGTAAGCATGCGGATGTAATCCGGCGATTTTTCAGCATAAACTCCCGCTCCCCGCCGGGCTCATCGGTGGGGAGAAATCAATCGATAATTCCCATATCTTGTATGGTTGAAACTTATTTCAACTACATCTAGTATTCTCTCTATCAGTACACACCCAATCCGACGCGACTCATCGCGCCGTTTTCTCATTTTAGATGGAAATACGAATCATGCGCATTACTATTTACACTCGAAATGATTGTGTTCAGTGCCACGCTACTAAACGGGCGTTGGAAAGCCGTGGATTTGAATTTGAGATGGTAAACGTCGATCTGGTGCCCGACGCGGCCGATACCCTGCGCGCGCAAGGTTTTCGTCAGTTGCCGGTTGTCATTGCCGGCGAAACCCGTTGGTCAGGATTTCGTCCGGATATGATCAACCGTCTGCATCCGGAGCCTCGGGTAGCCAGCGCATGAACCCGCTCGTCTACTTTTCCAGCAGCTCCGAAAATACGCACCGCTTTATGCAGCGTCTGGGGCTGCCCGCCATTCGCATTCCGCTGAATGAACGCGAACGGATCCGGGTAGACGATCCCTACATTCTGGTGGTGCCTTCCTACGGTGGCGGCGGCACGGCTGGCGCAGTGCCGCGACAGGTGATCCGCTTTTTAAATGATGCTCACAACCGGGCGTTAATTCGCGGCGTCATTGCCTCTGGCAATCGTAACTTCGGCGAGGCGTATGGTCGCGCAGGGGAAGTGATCGCCCAAAAATGTGCCGTGCCCTGGCTCTATCGTTTTGAACTGATGGGAACCCCCCGCCGACATCGACAACGTTCGAAAAGGAGTAAGCGAATTTTGGCAACGACAACCGCAGAACGCGTAACGCAGGAATCGCTGGATTACCATGCGCTGAACGCCATGCTGAATCTGTACGATAATGCAGGCCGTATTCAGTTCGATAAGGACCGGCAGGCGGTAGACGCCTTTTTTTGCCGCCCATGTTGGCCCCCACTCTGTCACGTTTAGCAGTCAGGAGGATCGTCTGCAAACGCTGGTGCGCGAAGGGTATTACGACGAAAGCGTTCTGGCACGCTACGATCGCGCTTTCGTGGTATCGCTGTTTGCCCGCGCCCACGCCAGCGGTTTTCGTTTCCAGACCTTCCTTGGCGCCTGGAAGTTTTACACCAGCTACACGCTGAAAACCTTTGATGGCAAACGCTACCTGGAAGATTTTGAAGACCGGGTGGTGATGGTCGCGTTGACGCTCGCGCAGGGTGATGAAGCGCTGGCGTCACAACTCACCGATGAGATGCTCTCGGGGCGTTTCCAGCCCGCCACGCCCACCTTCTTAAACTGCGGTAAACAGCAGCGCGGTGAACTGGTCTCCTGCTTCCTGCTGCGGATTGAAGATAACATGGAGTCGATTGGCCGGGCGGTGAACTCCGCGCTTCAGCTCTCCAAACGCGGCGGCGGCGTGGCGTTTTTACTCTCAAATCTGCGCGAAGCCGGCGCGCCCATCAAGCGCATCGAAAACCAGTCTTCTGGGGTGATCCCGGTGATGAAGATGCTGGAAGACGCCTTTTCCTATGCCAACCAGCTCGGCGCGCGTCAGGGGGGCGGGCGCAGTCTATTTACATGCTCATCACCCGGATATTCTGCGTTTCCTCGATACCAAACGCGAAAACGCCGACGAAAAGATCCGCATTAAAACGCTCTCACTGGGGGGTAGTGATCCCGGACGTGACGTTCCGTCTGGCGAAAGAGAATGCGCAAATGGCGCTGTTTTCGCCGTATGACGTCGAGCGTCTTTACGGTAAACCCTTCGGCGATATTGCGATAAGCGAACAGTATGACGAACTGGTTGCCGACGAACGCGTGCGCAAGAAATACATTAATGCCCGCGACTTTTTCCAGACACTGGCAGAAATTCAGTTTGAATCCGGCTATCCCTACATTATGTATGAGGATACGGTGAATCGCGCCAACCCGATTGCAGGCCGCATTAATATGAGCAATCTGTGTTCGGAAATTTTGCAGGTCAACAGCGCCTCTACCTGGGAGGAGAATCTTGACTACGCCCAAATCGGGCATGACATCTCCTGCAACCTCGGCTCGCTGAATATTGCCCACACCATGGATTCTCCGGACTTTGGCCGGACGGTTGAGACGGCGATTCGCGGGCTGACGGCGGTATCGGATATGAGCCATATTCGCAGCGTCCCGTCGATTGCCGCCGGTAATGCCGCCTCCCACGCCATCGGACTGGGACAGATGAATCTGCACGGCTATCTGGCGCGTGAAGGTATTGCTTATGGTTCGCCAGAAGGACTCGATTTCACCAATTTTTACTTTTACACCATCACCTGGCATGCCCTGCATACGTCGATGCTGCTGGCGCGCGAGCGTGGACAGACATTTGCCGGATTCGCGCAGTCGCGCTACGCCAGCGGCGAGTTCTTCACGCAGTATCTGGAGCAGAACTGGACGCCGAAAACCGAAAAAGTCCGTGCGCTGTTTGCCCGTAGCGGCATCACGCTGCCGACGCGTGAAATGTGGCTGCAATTGCGCGACGAAGTGATGCGCTATGGCATCTACAACCAGAATTTACAGGCGGTGCCGCCGACCGGTTCGATCTCCTACATCAATCATGCGACGTCGAGCATTCACCCGATTGTTTCGAAAATAGAGATCCGCAAAGAGGGCAAAACCGGGCGCGTCTACTATCCGGCCCCATTCATGACCAATGAGAATCTGGATATGTATCAGGACGCCTGGGAAATCGGTGCGCAGAAAATCATTGATACCTACGCCGAAGCCACTAAACACGTCGATCAGGGCCTGTCGCTTACGCTGTTTTTCCCCGATACCGCCACCACTCGCGATATCAACAAAGCGCAGATTTACGCCTGGCGCAAAGGCATTAAGTCGTTATATTACATTCGCTTGCGACAGCTGGCGCTGGAAGGTACTGAAATAGAAGGCTGCGTCTCGTGCGCACTGTAAGGAGAGCGGTATGACATTATCACGCGTGAGCGCCATCAACTGGAATAAGATTCAGGACGACAAGGATCTGGAAGTCTGGAACCGCCTGACGAGTAATTTTTGGCTGCCGGAAAAGGTGCCATTGTCTAACGACATTCCGGCATGGCAAACCCTGAGAGCCGCTGAGCAGCAGCTCACCATCCGCGTTTTCACCGGGTTGACATTGCTCGACACCATCCAGAATATCGCGGGTGCGCCATCGCTGATGGCAGATTCCCTGACGCCGCACGAGGAGGCAGTGCTGTCGAATATCAGTTTTATGGAAGCGGTGCATGCCCGCTCCTACAGCTCCATCTTCTCTACACTGTGCCAGACTAAAGATGTCGACGCCGCTTACGCCTGGAGTGAAGAAAATGCGCCGTTACAGCAGAAGGCGCAAATTATCCTCGCGCATTACGCCAGCGACGACCCCTTAAAGAAAAAGATTGCCAGCGTATTTCTGGAATCGTTTCTGTTCTATTCCGGCTTCTGGCTACCAATGTATTTCTCCAGCCGCGGTAAGCTCACCAATACCGCCGATCTTATCCGTCTGATCATTCGTGATGAAGCGGTTCATGGCTATTACATTGGGTATAAGTACCAGAAAGGGCTGGAAAAACTGCCTCAATCCAGACGTGATGAGCTGAAGAATTTCGCCCTCGAGCTGCTGATGGAACTGTACGATAACGAAGTCCGTTATACCGAACAACTGTATGCCGACACCGACTGGGCTGAAGAGGTTAACGCGTTCCTTTGCTATAACGCCAACAAAGCGTTAATGAATCTGGGCTATGAGGCGTTGTTCCCGGCGGAAATGGCGGAGGTGAATCCAGCGATCCTTGCCGCATTGTCACCCAACGCCGACGAAAACCACGACTTTTTTCCGGCTCGGGATCGTCTTATGTGATGGGAAAAGCCGTCGAAACGGAAGACGAAGACTGGAATTTTTAACGAAAATTAATACGGGGAATATCATTACAATATTTACGTTAATATTTTAAGCGGATCACGTTTTTATCACCCAACTATTTCAGGGTGATCTACACTCAATAGTTGTTGTCATATTCGCCTGAATTGCTGAAATTCAGGCGCATTTTTAGTGGTCTTGACAAAAAATATTGATCGGCGGTGGCTTGCTCTCAGCCCTTATATCATGGGAAGTCCCGGCAATTTGCCTTCTCTTCTATTTCCCCTCATGTCACATTCAGGGTTGTCTCAGATTCTCAGTATGTTAGGGTAGAAAAAGGTGACTATTTCTATCAGGTATCATATCGACATAAATAAATAACAGGAATCTTTCTATTGCATGGCAATTAAATTAGAAGTGAAAAATCTATATAAAGTATTTGGAGAGCATCCACAGCGCGCCTTCAAATATATTGAAAAAGGACTTTCGAAAGAACAAATTCTGGAAAAAACAGGGCTATCGCTTGGCGTTAAAAACGCCAGTCTGGCCATTGAAGAAGGCGAGATATTTGTCATCATGGGATTATCCGGTTCGGGTAAATCCACAATGGTACGCCTTCTCAATCGCCTGATTGAACCCACCCGCGGACAGGTACTGATCGACGGCGTCGATATCGCCAAAATATCGGATGCCGAACTCCGCGAGGTGCGCAGAAAAAAGATTGCGATGGTCTTCCAGTCATTTGCGCTGATGCCGCATATGACCGTTCTCGACAATACTGCATTCGGCATGGAATTAGCCGGAGTAAGTGCTGAGGAGCGTCGCGAAAAAGCGCTGGATGCCCTGCGCCAGGTGGGACTTGAGAATTACGCCCACGGCTATCCGGATGAACTTTCCGGCGGGATGCGTCAACGTGTTGGTCTCGCCCGCGCATTAGCCATTAACCCTGACATCTTATTAATGGATGAAGCCTTCTCCGCGCTCGATCCCTTAATTCGTACCGAGATGCAGGATGAACTGGTGAAACTGCAGGCGAAACATCAGCGCACCGTGGTCTTTATTTCCCACGATCTCGATGAAGCAATGCGTATTGGCGACCGAATTGCCATTATGCAAAATGGCGAAGTGGTTCAGGTCGGTACACCGGATGAAATTCTGAATAATCCGGCGAATGATTATGTTCGCACTTTCTTCCGTGGCGTTGATATTAGCCAGGTCTTTAGCGCGAAAGATATTGCCCGCCGTAGCCCGGTCGGATTGATCCGTAAAACGCCGGGCTTTGGCCCGCGTTCTGCGCTGAAATTATTGCAGGATGAAGACCGGGAATATGGTTACGTCATCGAACGCGGTAATAAGTTCGTTGGCGTGGTCTCTATCGACTCATTAAAAGCGGCATTAAGTCAGGCCCAGGGCATTGAAGGGGCGTTGATCGACGAGCCACTGGCCGTCGATGCACAAACCCCGCTTAGCGAATTGCTCTCTCATGTCGGACAAGCGCCGTGCGCGGTGCCGGTTGTCGATGAGGAACAACAGTATGTCGGCATTATTTCAAAACGCATGCTGCTGCAGGCTTTAGATCGCGAGGGGACAAACAATGGCTGATCAATCTAATCCGTGGGATACCGCACCGGCGGCCGATAGCGCCGCACAATCCGCTGACGCATGGGGCACTCCGTCCGGGACGCCTGCCGATAGCGGCAGCGCAGACTGGCTGACCAGCGCACCTGCGCCAGCACCGGAACATTTCAACATTATGGATCCCTTCCATAAGACGCTGATCCCGCTCGACAGTTGGGTCACCGAGGGGATCGACTGGGTAGTCACTCATTTTCGTCCTGTCTTCCAGGGCATTCGCGTTCCGGTGGATTACATTCTTAACGGTTTCCAGCAACTGCTGCTGGGAATGCCGTCTCCGGTGGCGATTATCGTTTTCGCCCTGATCGCCTGGCAGATTTCCGGGATGTGGATGGGGGTTGCAACGCTTGTTTCCCTGATTGCCATTGGCGCTATCGGCGCCTGGTCGCAGGCGATGATTACCCTGGCGCTGGTGCTGACCGCCCTGCTCTTTTGCGTGGTGATCGGCCTGCCGATGGGGATTTGGCTGGCGCGCAGCCCACGGGCGGCGAAGATTGTCCGTCCGTTGCTCGACGCCATGCAGACAACGCCGGCGTTCGTCTATCTGGTGCCGATTGTGATGCTGTTCGGTATCGGGAACGTGCCGGGGGTGGTCGTGACGATCATCTTTGCGTTGCCGCCGATTGTGCGCCTGACGATCCTCGGGATTAACCAGGTTCCGGCTGATTTGATCGAAGCGTCACGCTCGTTCGGAGCCAGTCCGCGTCAGATGCTGTTCAAAGTTCAGTTACCGCTGGCGATGCCCACCATTATGGCGGGGGGTTAACCAGACGCTCATGCTTGCGCTCTCGATGGTCGTGATCGCCTCTATGATTGCCGTCGGTGGTCTGGGCCAGATGGTACTGCGCGGTATCGGTCGTCTCGATATGGGGCTGGCTACCGTCGGCGGGGTCGGCATTGTGATCCTCGCCATCATTCTGGACCGTCTGACCCAGGCAGTGGGTCGTGACTCACGCAGCCGCGGCAACCGTCGCTGGTACACCACCGGTCCCGTCGGGCTCATCACGCGCCCTTTCATTAAGTAATTCACCTGTTGCCCGGTGGCGCTGCGCTTACCGGGCCTACACGTCCCTCCAATAATTAAGGAACAACGATGCGACAGAAAATCATGATTGCCACAGCGTTTGCCACCCTTGTCTCTACCAGCGCTTTCGCTGCCGACCTGCCAGGCAAAGGCATTACCGTCCAACCGGTACAGAGCACCATCACCGAAGAAACCTTCCAGACGCTGCTGGTGAGCCGTGCGCTGGAGAAACTCGGTTATACCGTAAACAAACCGAGCGAAGTCGACTATAACGTGGGCTACACCTCTATTGCCTCTGGCGACGCCACCTTTACCGCCGTCAACTGGCAGCCACTGCACGACGATATGTACTCTGCGGCTGGCGGGAATAAGAAGTTCTGGCGCGAAGGCACGTTCGTCACCGGCGCCGCGCAGGGTTACCTGATCGATAAGAAAACCGCTGAGCAGTACAACATCACCAATATCGCCCAGTTGAAAGACCCCAAAATTGCGAAGATTTTTGACACCAACGGCGACGGCAAAGCGGACATGATGGGCTGCTCGCCAGGCTGGGGCTGTGAAGCCGTGATTAACCACCAGAACAAAGCGTTTGATCTGGAAAAAACCGTCGACGTCAGCCACGGTAACTACGCGGCGATGATGGCCGATACCATCACCCGCTTTAAAGAAGGTAAACCGATTCTCTATTACACCTGGACGCCTTACTGGGTGAGTGACGTAATGAAGCCAGGTAAAGATGTGGTCTGGTTACAGGTGCCGTTCTCCTCACTGCCGGGCGAACAGAAAGATATCGATACTAAACTGCCGAATGGCGCGAACTATGGCTTCCCGGTAAACACCATGCACATCGTTGCCAACAAGGCCTGGGCAGAGAAAAACCCGGCGGCGGCGAAACTGTTTGCCATCATGAAACTGCCGCTGGCGGACATTAACGCGCAGAACGCGATGATGCATGAAGGCAAAGCGTCGGAAGCTGACGTTCAGGGCCATGTTGACGGCTGGATCAAAGCCCACCAGCAGCAGTTCGACGGCTGGGTGAACGACGCGCTGGCAGCGCAGAAGTAATAGCCTCCTGAATGCCGGATGGCGCGCGATGCGCTTATCCGGCCAGGGATGGCCGGAAACGCGGTTCCCGGCCTGTTCCCTTCATTCTTCTCCCCTGACCGCACAATCCGGCACGCAACAAATTCCCCGCATTCATAAATGTCCGCTATGATTGATTCCCAAAGAAATCATCACCTGACTCACGATTGCGAACATAATGACCAAAACATCTCACGGGCTGAACCCGGCACTGATCGTTCTCATGTCAGTGGCAACCGGTCTGGCCGTCGCCAGCAACTATTATGCACAGCCACTGCTCGAAACCATCGCACGCAACTTTTCGCTTTCCGCAAGCTCAGCCGGTTTTATTGTTACCGCAGCACAGTTAGGCTACGCCGCCGGTTTGCTGTTTCTGGTTCCGCTTGGCGATATGTTTGAACGCCGGACGCTGATCGTCTCTATGACGCTGTTGGCGGCGGGCGGGATGCTCATTACCGCCAGCAGTCAGTCGCTGGCGATGATGATCCTCGGCACGGCGCTGACCGGGCTCTTTTCCGTGGTCGCACAGATTCTGGTACCGCTGGCGGCGACGCTTGCCACGCCGGATAAACGCGGCAAAGTGGTCGGGACCATCATGAGCGGTCTGCTGCTGGGCATTTTGCTGGCGCGAACCGTGGCGGGACTGCTGGCGAATCTCGGAGGTTGGCGCACCGTCTTCTGGGTCGCCTCCGTATTGATGGCGCTGATGGCTATCGCGCTGTGGCGCGGCTTGCCAAAGGTGAAGTCAGAAACCCATCTGAACTACCCGCAGTTGCTGGGTTCGGTATTCAGTTTGTTTGCCCGCGATAAACTGCTGCGCACGCGTGCGCTACTGGGCTGCCTGACCTTTGCTAATTTCAGCATTCTCTGGACCTCAATGGCCTTTTTTACTGGCCGCCCCACCGTTTAACTATTCTGAAGGGATGATTGGCCTGTTTGGGCTGGCGGGTGCCGCTGGCGCGCTCGGCGCACGTCCGGCTGGCGGTTTTGCGGATAAAGGACATTCTCACCTCACTACCACCTATGGCCTGCTGTTATTGTTGCTTTCCTGGCTCGCTATCTGGCTGGGACACGCCTCAGTACTGGCGCTGATTGTGGGGATCCTGGTTCTGGATCTCACCGTACAGGGGGGTTCACATCACTAATCAGACGGTGATTTACCGTCTTTATCCGGAGGCCCGAAACCGTCTGACCGCCGGGTATATGACCAGTTACTTTATCGGCGGCGCAGCAGGGTCATTGATCTCCGCCTCGGCCTGGCAGCATGCCGGATGGCTGGGCGTTTGCCTGGCAGGGACGACCGTTGCCGTACTGAACCTGCTGGTCTGGTGGCGAGGATTTCACCGACAAGAAGCTGCAATTTAAGCGCCCGGCAAGCGTTTGGGCTCCTGAGGGTGTTAAGGAGCCCCCCAGTCTGTTAAGGTGATAGGGATTATTAACCCTGATAATTTTAACATTGGTGATAACGCGCAAAACTCTATGGAAAGGCCCGCTTCTCTGCCCAATATCCCTCCGGCTACCTGCGCGGAAGGATTCAAAGACAGCTTACCCATCGTCATCAGCTATATTCCTGTTGCCTTTGCATTTGGTCTCAATGCCACCCGTCTCGGGTTTAGCCCGATTGAGAGCGTATTTTTCTCCTGCATTATTTATGCCGGCGCCAGCCAGTTCGTTATCACCGCCATGCTCGCCGCAGGCAGCACATTATGGGTTGCCGCCCTGACCGTCATGGCGATGGATGTACGCCATGTTTTATACGGTCCTTCCCTGCGCAGTCGTATCGCTCAGAAACTCAGTAAACCGAAAACCGCCCTGTGGGCGTTTGGTCTCACCGACGAAGTCTTTGCCGCTGCCACCGCGAAGCTGGTGCGGGATAACCGTCGCTGGAGCGAGAACTGGATGATTGGCATCGCGTTTTGCTCCTGGGCCTCCTGGGTGCTGGGAACCGTGCTCGGCGCCTTTTCCGGCAGCGGTTTATTGAAAGGATTCCCGGCGGTCGAAGCGGCGCTCGGTTTTATGCTCCCCGCGCTGTTTATGAGTTTTCTGCTGGCGTCATTCCAGCGTAAACAGTCCCTGTGCGTGACCGCCGCATTAGTGGGCGCACTGGCGGGCGTGACGCTGTTTTCCATCCCCGCAGCCATTCTTGCGGGGATTGTGTGTGGTTGTCTGACCGCGCTGATTCAGGCTTTCTGGCAAGGAGTTCCCGATGCGCTATGAGGTGCTGCTGCTCGGATTGCTGGTCGGCTGTGTAAATTATGGGTTTCGCTATTTACCGCTACGTCTGAAGATGGGCAATACCCGTCCGGGCAAGCGTGGCGCAACCGGCGTTTTACTCGACACCATCGGCATTGCATCAATTTGCGCCCTGCTAGTGGTGTCAACGGCCCCCGAGGTAATGCACGATGCCAGTCGCTTCGTGCCGACGCTCGTGGGTTTTGCTGTACTGGGTGCAAGTTTTTATAAAACGCGCAGTATCATCATTCCTACGCTATTAAGTGCTCTGGCCTATGGATTAGCGTGGAAAATGTTGGCGGTTTTATAGGTTGGAAAAATCATTTTAATTTAATAATACATTTACTTTATTTGTCACTGTCGTTACTATATCGGCTGAAATTAATGAGGTCATGCCCAAATGGATAGTTCGTTTACGCCCATTGAACAAATGCTAAAATTTCGCGCCAGCCGCCACGAGGATTTTCCGTATCAGGAAATCCTGCTGACTCGTCTTTGCATGCATATGCAAGGGAAGCTGCTGGATAACCGCAATAAAATGCTGAAAGCTCAAGGGATTAACGAGACGTTGTTTATGGCGTTGATTACGCTGGAGTCTCAGGAAAACCACAGCATTCAGCCTTCTGAACTGAGTTGTGCCCTGGGGTCATCCCGTACTAACGCGACACGTATCGCTGATGAGCTGGAAAAGCGTGGTTGGATCGAGCGCCGTGAAAGCGACAACGATCGTCGTTGCCTGCATCTGCAGTTAACCGATAAAGGCCATGCTTTTTTTGCGCGAAGTATTACCGCCGCAGCATAACTGCCTGCATCAACTGTGGTCCGTTCTTAACACCGCAGAAAAAGAACAGCTTGAGCACATCACTCGTAAGCTTCTGACGCGTCTCGATCAGATGGACCAGGATGGTGCTATCCTTGAGGCGCTGAGCTAACGCGTCGACTCGCTCAATAATCCAGATTACCAAAGAAAATTGACTGGCCAGCACCTGAACGTGCTGGCCTTTCTGATAAACAGCTCGGCTCAGCCGACGAAAAAATAAGATCGTGGAGAACAACATGAGCGCAAATGCGGAGACCCAAACCCCGCAGCAACCGGTTAAGAAGAAAAGCAAACGTAAAAGTACGCTGCTCCTCCTGACCTTGCTCTTTATCATTATTGCCGTGGCATATGGGATTTATTGGTTTTTGGTACTGCGTCACGTCGAAGAGACCGATGATGCGTACGTGGCAGGGAACCAGGTTCAAATCATGGCACAGGTATCCGGCAGTGTGACGAAAGTCTGGGCGGATAATACGGACTTTGTTAAACAGGGTGACGTGCTCGTCACCCTCGATCAGACGGATGCCAGACAGGCATTTGAAAAAGCGAAGACCGCGCTGGCCTCCAGCGTCCGTCAGACGCATCAGTTAATGATCAACAGCAAGCAGTTGCAGGCGAACATTGCGGTGCAGAAAACAGCCCTCGCCCAGGCGCAAAGCGATTTTAACCGTCGCGTACCGCTCGGTAACGCCAACCTGATTGGTCGCGAAGAGCTGCAACACGCGCGGGATGCCGTGGCCAGCGCTCAGGCGCAGCTTGATGTTGCCATTCAGCAATACAATGCCAATCAGGCGATGATTCTGGACAGCAAGCTGGAAGATCAGCCCGCCGTTCAACAGGCCGCCACCGAAGTGCGTAACGCCTGGCTGGCGCTCGAGCGAACGAAGATCGTTAGCCCGATGACCGGCTACGTGTCGCGCCGCGCCGTGCAGCCTGGCGCGCAGATCAGCCCCACCACACCGCTGATGGCTGTGGTTCCGGCCACTAATCTGTGGGTTGACGCTAACTTTAAAGAGACGCAGCTTGCCCACATGCGCATCGGCCAACCGGCAACCGTGATCAGTGATATCTACGGCGATGACGTTAAGTACACCGGTAAAGTGGTCGGTCTGGATATGGGAACCGGTAGCGCCTTCTCTCTGCTGCCGGCTCAGAACGCAACCGGCAACTGGATTAAAGTGGTTCAGCGTCTGCCTGTCCGTATCGAACTGGATGCACAGCAACTGGCGCAACATCCGCTGCGGATTGGTTTATCGACGCTCGTCACCGTCGATACCGCGAACCGCGACGGCCAGGTGCTGGCCAGCCAGGTTCGCACCACGCCGGTGTCTGAGAGTAACGCCCGTGAAATCAGCCTTGCCCCGGTCAACAAACTGATCGAAGAGATTGTGCAGGCCAACGCAGGCTAATCTGAGGTGCGTGTGATGCAACAGCAAAAACCGCTGGAGGGCGCGCAACTCGTCATTATGACGATTGCGCTGTCGCTGGCGACATTCATGCAGGTGCTGGACTCCACCATTGCTAACGTGGCGATCCCCACTATCGCAGGGAACCTGGGCTCATCGCTGAGCCAGGGGACGTGGGTGATCACCTCTTTCGGGGTGGCAAACGCCATCTCGATTCCCATCACCGGCTGGCTGGCGAAGCGCGTCGGGGAAGTGAAGTTGTTCATGTGGTCAACGGTGGCGTTTGCCATTGCCTCATGGGCGTGCGGTGTCTCCAGCAGCCTGAACATGCTGATCTTCTTCCGCGTCGTCCAGGGCGTGGTTGCCGGACCGCTGATCCCGCTTTCGCAAAGTCTGCTGCTTAATAACTACCCTCCCGCTAAGCGCTCAATTGCGCTGGCGCTGTGGTCGATGACGGTGATCGTCGCGCCGATTTGCGGCCCGATTCTGGGCGGCTATATCAGCGATAACTATCACTGGGGCTGGATCTTCTTTATCAACGTGCCGATCGGGATTGCGGTGGTACTGATGACGCTGCAAACCCTGCGCGGTCGTGAAACGCGTACCGAGCAACGGCGCATCGACGCCATCGGGTTGGCGCTGCTGGTAATTGGCATCGGTAGCCTGCAGATTATGCTCGACCGGGGGGAAAGAGCTGGACTGGTTCGCCTCACAAGAGATCATCATTCTGACCGTGGTGGCGGTGGTCGCCATTAGCTTCCTGATTGTCTGGGAGCTTACCGACGATAACCCCATTGTCGATCTCTCGCTGTTTAAGTCGCGAAACTTCACCATTGGCTGCTTGTGTATCAGCCTGGCCTATATGCTTTACTTCGGGGCAATTGTTCTGCTACCGCAGCTTTTGCAGGAGGTCTACGGCTATACCGCGACGTGGGCGGGTCTGGCCTCCGCGCCGGTAGGGATCATTCCGGTGATCCTGTCGCCGATTATTGGCCGCTTTGCCCATAAGCTGGATATGCGCAGGCTGGTGACGTTTAGCTTTATTATGTACGCCGTCTGCTTTTACTGGCGTGCGTGGACGTTTGAACCGGGAATGGACTTCGGCGCTTCTGCCTGGCCACAGTTTATTCAGGGCTTCGCGGTGGCGTGCTTCTTTATGCCGCTGACGACCATCACGCTGTCTGGCTTACCGCCCGAGCGTCTGGCGGCGGCATCGAGTTTGTCTAACTTTACGCGAACGCTGGCGGGTTCTATCGGGACATCGATCACCACCACCATGTGGACCAACCGGGAATCGATGCACCATGCACAGTTAACCGAGTCGGTGAATCCGTATAACCCGAATGCGCAGGCAATGTACGATCAGTTACAGGGACTGGGCATGACGCAGCAACAGGCGTCTGGCTGGATAGCCCAGCAGATAACAAATCAGGGGCTGATTATTTCAGCTAACGAGATCTTCTGGATGTCGGCGGGGATCTTCCTGGTGTTGCTCGGTCTGGTCTGGTTCGCCAAACCCCCGTTTGGTGCAGGCGGTGGCGGCGGTGGCGCGCATTAGATGACAGCGATAAAAAAAGCCCGTTCATAGACTGAACGGGCTTTTTTTGCCGGTAACCACACCGACAGCTAGATGTGGAGTTCCTGCAACTTCTCTTTCGGCAGAGCCAGCTCTTCATTGCTGTTGACGCGGACGTCGTGCTCCAGGATATGACGTGCGATATCCTGTGCTTCGCTCAGGGAGTGCATCTGATACGTGCCGCACTGGTAGACGTTCAGTTCCGGGATCTGATTCTGATCCTGCACTTTCAGCACATCGGCCATCGCAGCTTTCCAGGCATCTGCCACGCGCTGCTCATCCGGCGTACCAATCAGGCTCATATAGAAACCGGTACGGCAACCCATCGGGGAGATATCGATAATCTCGACGCCGTTACCGTTGAGATGATTACGCATAAAGCCTGCGAACAGATGCTCCAGCGTGTGAATCCCTTTCTCCGGCATCACCTCTTTGTTTGGAATGCAGAAACGCAGGTCAAACACGGTAATAGCGTCGCCATGCGGGGTATTCATCGTTTTCGCCACGCGGACTGCAGGTGCTTCCATCCGGGTATGATCGACAGTGAAACTATCTAACAACGGCATTTAGCCACCTCCGATAATTTTTTTTAAATAAACTGAACTCTTTGTTCCGGTGCGAGTCTGAGTATATGAAAGACGCGCATTTGTTATCATCATCCCTGTTTTCAGAGATGAAATTTTGGCCACTCACGAGTGGCCTTTTTCTTTTCTGTCAGGCCTGTTTTTCCAGCCAGCTTTCAAACGGCTCGGTATCCGCCGCTTCAATCTCACGCTGGCGGCGTTTTGAAGCCTCACGTTCAGCGACAAAGTCTTCTTCCTGCAATAATTCCAGCGGCTCTTCACGCAACAGATTGCGATAAGCTTCGCCCAGCGCCTTGCCCGTACCGCCAATGCCTGTATCAAGCATAGAACGCAAAATGCGTGCAGAGAACGTCAATTCCGGATTATCAAAGCAGGCGACCAGTTCGTCACAGACTTTCTGATAATCCTCTCCGCCGTGGATGCTGTCCAGCGTTTGCGCCACGCGTTTCAGATCGCGGAACAAATCTTTGCCCACCTCAGGCAGCGGGAACTGTGCGGTTTCACAACCGATACCTAACGTCAGGCCCGGCTTACGCCCTTCCAGAATTACACGGTTCCAGTTGGTGCGCGTACACAACAGCTCACTGCTGCTCATTTCCGGCGCATCGGCCAGCACGCACCAGACCATAAACAGGTCAAGGAAGCGCACCTGCTGCTCGTCCACGCCAATCGGCGAGAACGGGTTGATATCCAGCGAACGCACTTCGATATACTCAATACCGCCACGCAGAAGCGCATCTGAAGGCGACTCACCACTGCGCGTAACGCGTTTCGGACGAATCGGCGCGTACAGCTCATTTTCAATTTGCAGCACATTACTGTTGATTTGCAGACGCTTACCGTCTTTTTCCAACCCTACCGCCGCATACTCTTCAGAAGGCGTTTTAATCGCCCGCTTCAATCCTGCCACATATTCGTAGAGATCGTTAAACGTAATACCGAGATTGCTTTGCGACTTATTGGTATAACCCAGGTCGCTCAGACGCAATGAGGTCGCGTACGGAAGGTAGTACATCCCGCAATCGGTTTTCTCAAACGGCAGCGTGGTCGGTTTGCCCTGCAGGAAGGAAGAACAAATCGCCGGGGATGCGCCAAACAGATAAGGGATGACCCAACCGAAGCGGTAATAGTTGCGGATCAGGCGGAAATAGCCCGCAGAGATTTTCTCTTTTGCCTCTTCGCCTTCCGCAACGCCGCACTTCGCCTGCCAGAATGCCATCGGCAGCGAGAAGTTGTAATGTACGCCGGAGATGGTTTGCATCAGTGCGCCGTAACGGTTCTTCAACCCTTCACGATACAGCGTTTTCATGCGCCCCATATTCGAGGTGCCGTATTGCGCCAGTTCAATATCCTGCCCTTCGGCAATGTAGCAAGGCATACTCAGGGGCCACATACGCTCATCGCCCATATTTCTGGCAGTATAACGATGCAGGTCACGCATGAAGGTCAGCATATGCTGGATATCGCCATCGACTGGCGTAATAAACTCCAGCAACGCTTCAGCGAAATCTGTGGTTACCCATTTATGCGTTAACGCTGAGCCTAACGCTTCAGGGTGCCCCGTTGTCGCCAACGAGCCATCCGCATTCACGCGCAATGTTTCGCGCTCCAGCCCACGCTGAATCCCCTGTAATGCCTGAGGATGCTTTTCCAGCCAGGCCAGAGCCTGTGATACGTCCGGGATCAAATCGACCTCCCGCCTGTCAAAATCGTAGTAATTAGCATAATTGTAGTGGTTACCCTAAAGGCTAATCCCCAGGCACAATTAGTGCCACCAGGTAATGCCCTGAACGGTAGCAGCCGCGACAACAATATAGCGCAGCGCTTTGCCAAGGCATAAAAAAAAGAGTACCGGCCCCCATGAGAGGCGCATCCATCCCGCTAACAGGCACAGTAAATCACCCACAACCGGCATCCAGCTTAAGAGTAGTGTGACCGCACCATAGCGGCTAAGCCAGCCTGTGGCTTTCTCCTGCCAGCGCGATGTCTTGCGTAGCGGAAAGAAACGCCCAAGGATAACGTTAGTTAACCCTCCAAGGCTATTACCCATTGTTGCTGTTAAGACTAAGACCCAGGGATGACTGAGCCCGGCCAGTAACATGGCGACCAGAACGATTTCCGAGTTGCCGGGCAACAGCGTAGCGCTGAGAAAACTGCTGGCGAACAATGAAAGGAGCGACAGTCCGTCACTCACAAGTGTCGAACGTCCACGGCATCCATTCCAGCGGCGCGTGCTGCCTGAATACCAAAATCAGCATCTTCGAAAACCACGCACTGTGCCGGGGGGCACACCCATACGTTCTGCACACAGCAGGAAGGTATCGGGTGCAGGTTTATGGTGTTGAACATGATCGGCGGCGACAACCGCTGCAAAATAGCGGCGTAGCCCCAGATGGGCCAGCAGTGCTTCTGCAATCGCACTTTCACTGCCGGTGCCTACGGACATTGGTCGACGGCCATGCCACGCTTTTACCACCTCAACAAGCGGCAACGGCTCGACGCTGTCGAGGAGCATCATTTTTACCGCATCGGTTTTTTCACGGGCTAACGCATGAGGATCAAGATCCGCATGATTCAGCTCAATGATGGACTGAGCAATACGCCAGGTGGGAGAGCCATTCAGGGCGATCATCGCCTGCAGATCAAAGTGCATACCGTAACGACCTAATACCTCAACCCACGCCTTACGGTGCGTCGGTTCAGTATCAAGGATAGTACCATCCATATCGAAAATCAGACCCGCATAGCGTTCGTACATAGCGCTCTCACCCGGCAAATAAACAGACGTTACTTTATCGTAAATGAGGAATTTTGTCGCTGACGACGATGCTGAGGATTGTTCAGGAGATGAATGCAAAGGAGTAAGGAAAGGAGAAAATGGTGCATCCGGGAGGATGACTCGACTGCGCTTCGCCCTACGGGCCGTTGCTGAAGCAACGTTATCCCCCCTGGTGCTTGCGACTCTCTCGCAGACCATGAAACAACATCTTTGTTGTTATCCAGGAGAAGATGGTGCATCCGGGAGGATTCGAACCTCCGACCGCTCGGTTCGTAGCCGAGTACTCTATCCAGCTGAGCTACGGATGCATTGGAAAACTTATTTTACTGCTGATACTGATACTGCATAAAAGCGGTATCAAATATGAGATGGTGCATCCGGGAGGATGACTCGACTGCGCCTCGCCCTACGGGCCGTTGCCGAAGCAACGTTATCCCCCCTGGTGCTTGCGACTCTCTCGCAGACCATGAGACAACATCTTTGTTGTTATCCAGGAGAAGATGGTGCATCCGGGAGGATTCGAACCTCCGACCGCTCGGTTCGTAGCCGAGTACTCTATCCAGCTGAGCTACGGATGCATTAGGAAACTTATTTTACTGCCGATATTGATACTGCACAAAAGCGGTATCAAGTAAGAGATGGTGCATCCGGGAGGATTCGAACCTCCGACCGCTCGGTTCGTAGCCGAGTACTCTATCCAGCTGAGCTACGGATGCATCGGGAAACTTACTTTACTGCAGATTTTGATACCGCTACTAAAGCCGTATCAAGTAAGAGATGGTGCATCCGGGAGGATTCGAACCTCCGACCGCTCGGTTCGTAGCCGAGTACTCTATCCAGCTGAGCTACGGATGCAAATGGCGGTGAGGCGGGGATTCGAACCCCGGATGCAGCTTTTGACCGCATACTCCCTTAGCAGGGGAGCGCCTTCAGCCTCTCGGCCACCTCACCACACGCCTCTTACGAGTGCTTCGAAGAACTTGTTTCTGCTCATCGTCGCTGCGTGGCGCACATATTACTTTCTGGGACTTATAAGTCAAACAATTTTTCCTGAGCTTTTATCGTTTGCACACTTCACGTTCAATTAGTCTGCAAAAACGGCAAAAAGAGTGTTTTATCAACAGATAAATCGGCCTCTGGCAAGCGCAATGCAAAAGCCTTATCACTGCAGGAGAGTCATGCGGAACAGGAAAAGTGTCACAGAAGAACGAAAAAGTCAGGGATGTGCGAAGGAGTCAGGTTGCGCCTCACCCGGTCAGGTGAGACGCGGAAACCTTAGTAACTGGACTGCTGGGATTTTTCAGCCTGGATACGCTGGTAGATCTCTTCACGATGGACAGAAACTTCTTTCGGGGCGTTTACGCCGATGCGTACCTGGTTGCCCTTCACCCCTAAAACTGTCACGGTGACCTCATCGCCAATCATGAGGGTCTCACCAACTCGACGAGTCAGAATCAGCATTCTTTGCTCCTTGAAAGATTAAAAGAGTCGGGTCTCTCTGTATCCCGGCATTATCCATCATATAACGCCAAAAAGTAAGCGATGACAAACACATTACATGTAAGCAGTCACGGCATCACATTCTGTTAAACCTAAGTTTAGCCGATATACACAACTTCAACCTGACTTTATCGTTGTCGACAACGTTGATGCAAACGCCGCGGAATGCGTATCCGCGGCATCGGCTAACGCTTATAGTTATTACAATTTTGCGCTGACCCAGGCTTGCACACTGGCTAACGCCGCAGGCAGAGCAGATGCATCCGTACCACCGGCTTGCGCCATATCCGGACGACCACCACCCTTACCGCCCACCTGCTGAGCGACCATACCGACCAGTTCCCCTGCTTTGACACGGTCGGTCACGTCCTTAGACACACCAGCAATCAGAGAAACCTTACCTTCAGCCGCCGTTGCCAGCACGATAATTGTCGACCCCAGTTGATTTTTCAGATCATCAACCATGGTACGCAACATTTTCGGCTCAACACCCGCAAGCTCACTCACCAACAGCTTAACGCCATTGATATCAACCGCTTTGCTGGAAAGATTCGCACTTTCCTGCGCCGCAGCGTGTTCTTTCAACTGCTGAAGCTCTTTTTCGAGCTGACGAGTACGTTCCAGTACTGAACGCACTTTGTCGCCCAGGTTCTGGCTATCGCCCTTCAGCAGATGCGCGATATCGGTTAAGCGATCGCTTTCTGCATGCACAGTCGCAATGGCGCCTTCACCCGTTACCGCTTCAATACGACGAACCCCGGCAGCTGTACCTGATTCCGAGACGATACGGAACAGGCCGATATCACCCGTACGGCTGGCGTGAGTTCCGCCACACAGTTCGGTAGAGAAATCCCCCCATACTCAGCACGCGAACGCGTTCGTCATATTTCTCGCCGAACAGCGCCATTGCGCCTTTTGCTTTCGCCGCTTCCAGATCCATCACATGAGTTTCAACCGGCAGGTTGCGACGAATCTGCGCATTCACCAGATCTTCAACCGCACGGATTTCCGCCGGCTTCATCGCTTCATTATGCGAGAAGTCGAAACGCAGCATTTTGTCGTTCACCAGCGAGCCTTTCTGTGCCACATGCGTGCCCAGAATCTGGCGCAGCGCCGCATGCATCAGGTGCGTGGCGGAGTGATTCAGACGGATACGCGCACGACGCGCTTCATCGACGTCAGCCTGAACCGCGTCGCCCACTTTCAGAGAACCCGCAGACAGTTTGCCGAGGTGACCAATCGCCTGACCATATTTTTGCGTATCGCTTACGATAAAGGCAAAACCCGCGCCTTTCAGTTCACCTTTGTCGCCAACCTGACCACCGGATTCCGCATAGAATGGGGTCTGATCCAGTACGACAACCGCTTCCTGACCGGCACTAATCGTATCAACCGCTTTACCATCGACGAACAGCGCGGTCACTTTACCGTTCAGTTCCAGATGGTCATAACCTTTGAATTCAGAGGCGCTATCCACGCGGATCATCGCGTTATAGTCCGCGCCAAAACCGCTGGCTTCGCGCGCGCGACGGCGCTGCTCTTCCATGGCGGCTTCAAAACCGGCTTCATCCACTTTGATGTTGCGCTCACGGCAAACGTCAGCCGTCAGATCAACTGGGAAGCCGTAGGTATCGTACAGACGGAATGCCGTTTCGCCGTCCAGCGTATCGCCGGACAGTTTCGCCAGTTCTTCGTCCAGCAGCGCCAGGCCGCGCTCAAGCGTACGGGCAAACTGCTCTTCTTCGGTTTTCAGAACTTGCTCAACCTGAGCCTGCTGACGCTTCAGTTCTTCGCCCGCCGATCCCATCACCTCAACCAGTGGACCCACCAGTTTGTAGAAGAAGGTCTCTTTCGCGCCCAGCATGTTGCCATGCCGTACCGCGCGACGAATGATACGACGCAGAACATAGCCACGGTTTTCGTTCGACGGAACCACGCCATCAGCAATCAGGAACGCACAGGAACGAATGTGGTCCGCAATCACGCGCAGCGATTTGTTGCTCAGGTCGGTCGCTCCGGTCACTTTTGCAACGGCTTCAATCAGCGTGCGGAACAGATCAATTTCGTAGTTGGAGTTAACGTGCTGCAGCACGGCCGCAATACGCTCAAGCCCCATACCGGTATCGACAGAAGGTTTCGGCAGCGGTTCCATTGTACCGTCAGCCTGACGGTTGAACTGCATAAAGACAATGTTCCAGATCTCAATGTAGCGATCGCCGTCTTCTTCCGGGCTTCCCGGAGGGCCTCCCCCAGATGTGATCGCCATGATCGTAGAAAATTTCGGTGCAAGGGCCGCACGGACCGGTATCACCCATCTGCCAGAAGTTGTCGGACGCATAGGCCGCACCTTTATTATCACCGATGCGGATAATACGTTCGCGCGGGATACCGACTTCTTTTTCCCAGATTTCGTAGGCTTCATCGTCTGTTTCATAGACGGTCACCCACAGACGCTCTTTCGGCAGGGCAAACCAGTTTTCACCGGTCAGCAGTTCCCATGCGTACTGAATCGCATCATGTTTGAAATAGTCGCCGAAGCTGAAGTTGCCCAGCATTTCGAAGAAGGTATGGTGACGTGCAGTGTATCCAACGTTTTCCAGATCGTTGTGTTTACCGCCTGCGCGCACGCAGCGTTGGGACGTGGTCGCGCGGGAATAATTACGCTTGTCGAGCCCAAGGAAAACGTCCTTGAACTGGTTCATCCCGGCGTTGGTAAACAACAAAGTGGGGTCATTGTTCGGAACCAGGGAGCTGCTGGCAACTACCTGATGTCCCTTACTATGGAAAAAGTCGAGAAACGCCTGACGGATCTCAGCGGTGCTCTTGCTCATAATTATCCTGAAATCTTGCTAACGAAAAATCATTACCAGCAACAACTCTTGATTGACTGGGCCGCCGGCAACTGAAAAGTGGGAATAAGATAAGTTTTCTTTACGGGGAAGTAAAATCCCGTATGCGCTCAATCGTCAAAATTTCGCCATATTTGCTGGATATCCTCCATCAGATACCCGCGATACAGCAAAAACCGCTGTACTTTAACCTTTTCTGAAAATGCAGTGGGCAGCGGTTCACCGTATTTGCGATGGGCCTGTTCACGTGCGATGGCGCTCCAGTCGATCTCACATTCCCGCATCGCTTTTTCGGTCGATTCACGGGCAATGCCTTTTTTGATTCAACTCCTGACGGATGCGCGCCGGGCCATAACCTTTGCGACTGCGGCTGGCGATAAAGCGGGCAATAAACCGGTCGTCATCGAGATACTGATGCTCGTAACACCAGGCGATCACCCGATCATAATCTTCTGGTGTGGCATCAATTTCTTCCGGTCCATTTTTTCCCATCACCGGGGCGGCAAGTTTACGTCGCAACTCTTGTTCACTGTGGTCACGAACCGCGAGGATACGTACTGCGCGATCTAACAGCCGGGAATACGCGGGTCGGCGCGGTGTGGATTCACTCATAACAACCTTCGAAATCAGAAATGCAAAAAGGGCTGCATCAATGCAGCCCTTGAGTGTAATTCAACTTTTTTCCGGATGGCAGCTTTGCGTTATCCGGACGCACGACACCTGACGATTAAAAATCTTCGTTGGTTTCCGCAACGCCTTCACCGTCATCAACAGCGAAGTCAGGTTTGGCATCCTGGTTATTGAGCAGCATTTCGCGGACTTTCTTCTCAATTTCCTTCGCAGTAGCCGGGTTGTCTTTCAGCCAGGCGGTTGCATTCGCTTTACCCTGACCAATTTTCTCGCCGTTGTAGCTGTACCAGGCGCCTGCTTTCTCGATCAGCTTCTCTTTCACGCCCAGGTCAACCAGTTCGCCATAGAAGTTGATGCCTTCACCGTAAAGGATCTGGAATTCAGCCTGTTTAAACGGTGCCGCAATTTTGTTTTTCACCACCTTCACGCGGGTTTCGCTGCCCACCACGTTGTCGCCCTCTTTCACCGCGCCGATACGACGGATGTCCAGACGAACAGAAGCGTAGAATTTCAGTGCGTTACCACCGGTCGTGGTTTCCGGGTTACCGAACATCACGCCAATTTTCATACGGATCTGGTTGATGAAGATCAGCAGCGTGTTGGACTGCTTCAGGTTACCGGCCAGTTTACGCATCGCCTGACTCATCATACGCGCCGCGAGGCCCATGTGAGAGTCACCGATTTCGCCTTCGATTTCCGCTTTCGGCGTCAGTGCCGCGACGGAGTCGACAACGATAACGTCGACGGCGCCAGAACGCGCCAGCGCATCACAGATTTCCAGTGCCTGTTCACCGGTGTCCGGCTGAGAACAGAGCAGATTGTCGATATCAACGCCCAGCTTACGTGCATAGATCGGGTCCAGCGCGTGTTCTGCATCGATAAACGCACAGGTTTTACCTTCGCGCTGCGCCGCGGCAATCACCTGCAGCGTCAGCGTGGTTTTACCGGATGATTCCGGCCCGTAGATTTCGACGATACGGCCCATCGGCAGGCCGCCTGCGCCCAGCGCGATATCCAGTGAAAGCGAACCGGTGGAGATCGTTTCCACATCCATAGAACGGTCTTCACCCAGGCGCATGATGGAGCCTTTACCGAATTGCTTTTCGATCTGGCCCAGCGCTGCCGCCAACGCTTTCTGTTTGTTTTCGTCGATAGCCATTAATTACTCCTGTCATGCCGGCTGAAACCGGATAGTGATTCTGTACTGTTGTCGCAATTATACTGTATGGTCATACAGTATCAAGTATTTTGTAGAAATTGTTGCCACAGGGTCTGCAACGCATAAACCGTCGCTTGTCGACGCACCGCATCGCGGTCGCCGTGAAAGCATTCCCGACGGGTGATCCCTTCTCCGCTCACGCTGGCGAAGGCAAACCAGACGGTGCCGACCGGTTTCTCTTCGCTGCCGCCGTCCGGTCCGGCAATCCCGCTGATGGAAACGGCAAAATCGGCGCGTGCCGCTTTCAGCGCGCCAATCGCCATCTCAACCACCACCGACTCACTGACCGCACCGTGCTGTGCCAGCGTCTCTTCGCGCACGCCGATCATCTGCGATTTCGCTTCGTTACTGTAGGTGACAAAACCGCGTTCGAACCAGGCAGAACTGCCAGCGATATCGGTAATGGCTTTCGCCACCCAACCGCCGGTGCAGGACTCTGCGGTGGTCACCGTCGCACCACGCGCTTTTAGCGCCAGCCCGACCTGCTCACTTAGCTGCATCAGTTCACTGTCCGTCATATCAGCCTCTGTCAGTTAAAAAAATATGTCGGACAAGATAGCACTTTCCCAACAGAGATGGGGATGAGGTAACAAATTTACGAGGGGGATTCCGGAAAAACGAGTGAGACCCAGGGAAGCCGAAGCAACCCTGGGTAAAAACGGTTACTGCACGCGCGCCAGCGCCACTGCCTGCCCTAACTGCCACACCGCCATCGCGTAATGGGTGCTGTGGTTGTAACGGGTAATGGCATAGAAGTTCGGCAAACCGTACCAGTACTGGTATCCCGTACCGATATCCAGGCGCAACAAGCTCACCTGCTGATGGTTGCCCAGCGGCTGCTGCGGCGTTAATCCGGCAGCTGCCAGTTGCGAAGGGCTGTACTGCGTTTTAAAGCCATTCGCCAGCCCCGGTGCCTGGCCGTTCGCCATCACCGCCACCGCGTCGCCCTTCATCCAACCATGGGCTTTGAAGTAGTTCGCCACGCTGCCAATCGCATCGACCGGATCCCACAGGTTGATGTGTCCGTCGCCGTTGAAATCCACCGCGTACTCTTTGTAGGAAGACGGCATGAACTGTCCGTAACCCATCGCGCCGGCAAAGGATCCTTTCAAATCTAACGGGTCATCCTGTTCGTTACGCGCCATCAGCAGGAACGTTTCCAGCTCGCCAGAGAAATATTTCGCGCGGCGTGGGTAGTTAAACGACAGCGTCGCCAGCGCGTCCAGAATGCGCGTTTTCCCCATCACGCGACCCCAGCGGGTTTCCACGCCAATAATGCCCACGATGATCTCCGGCGGAACGCCGTAAACCTGCCAGGCGCGGTTGAGCGCGTCTTCATACTGATTCCAGAATGCCACGCCGTTTTGCACATTATCCGGAGTAATAAACTGTTTGCGATAGCGTAGCCATGCGCCATTAGGCCCGGCCGGCGGTTGCGTGGTCGGCGCCTGCCTGTCCATCAGACGTAAAACGTAGTCCAGACGCTTTGCCTGCGACAGAATCTCCTGCAGCTGCTGGCGGTTAAAACCATGCTTGTTCACCATCTTGTCGATGAACTGCTGCGCATTCGGGTTGTTGGCAAAGTCGCCGCCCATCTGCATCACGTTGTGTTGCGGCTCAAGCAGGAAGCCGCCGGAAGGCGTACCCGTTGTCGTTTGAGGCTCTTGAGGTTTCGGTTTGCTGCTACAGGCAGCCAGTAACACAAACAGGGGGGAGTAATGCTACGTAACGACGCTTGAACATGAGACATCCATTAAACAGATTCAGCCAGAGGGAAGTATGGTAAAGCATCGCCCGCCATACAAGGAAGCGCCAACCGCGCTCCTTCACACAATATTTACGTATCGCTTCCGGACGTTTGATCCTCAGCAGATTCTTTCTCACCTGCAAAAACTTTCAAATTAAAATATTTTACTTTCATTTTGAGATCAAAATAACACTTTTATTTCTTTCAATCTGATTAAAATAAGTCACCCATTCGCAAGATAACGATAAATCCCTACAGGAGAGAACAATGATCGAAACCATTACACATGGAGCAGAGTGGTTCATCGGGCTGTTTCAGAAAGGTGGAGAAGTCTTTACCGGGATGGTCACCGGCATTCTTCCGCTGCTGATCAGCCTGCTGGTCATCATGAATGCGCTGATCAATTTCATCGGCCAGCAGCGGATCGAACGCTTCGCCCAGCGCTGCGCCGGAAATCCGATATCCCGTTACCTGATTCTGCCTTTTATCGGCACATTTGTGTTTTGTAACCCCATGACCCTGAGCCTGGGGCGTTTTATGCCAGAGAAATACAAGCCCAGTTACTACGCGGCAGCGTCTTACAGCTGCCACTCGATGAACGGTCTGTTCCCGCACATCAACCCCGGTGAATTGTTCGTTTATCTCGGTATTGCCAGCGGTCTGACCACGCTTGGCCTGCCGCTCGGACCACTCGCCGTGAGCTATCTGCTGGTCGGTCTGGTTACTAACTTTTTCCGTGGCTGGGTCACCGACCTCACGGCCTCCATTTTTGAGAAAAAAATGGGCATCCAACTTGAGCAGAAAGTCCACCTTGCAGGAGCAGCATCATGACGCGTATTCGTATTGAAAAAGGGACCGGCGGATGGGGTGGTCCGTTAGAGCTGGACGTGACGGCCGGCAAGAAAATTGTCTATATCACCGCAGGCACGCGCCCGGCGATTGTCGACAAACTGGCGCAGTTAACCGGCTGGAAGGCTGTCGATGGCTTCAAAGAGGGAGAACCGCCAGAAGACGAAATTGGCGTCGCCATCATTGACTGTGGTGGGACGCTGCGCTGTGGCATCTATCCAAAACGCCGTATCCCGACCGTGAACATTCACTCAACCGGGAAATCCGGCCCGCTGGCCCAGTACATCGTCGAAGACATTTATGTCTCTGGCGTCAGGGAAGACAACATTACCGTCATCGGCGACGCGTCTGTTGCACCACAACCACAATCACAACCGGCAAGCGCAACCGCCGGGCGCGATTACGACGCCAGCAAAAAAGATCACCGAACAGAGCGATGGCCTGCTGGCAAAAGTCGGCATGGGGATGGGCTCGGCGGTGGCCGTACTGTTCCAGTCCGGTCGCGACACCATTGATACGGTGCTGAAAACCATTCTGCCTTTCATGGCGTTCGTTTCGGCACTGATCGGCATCATCATGGCCTCGGGTCTGGGTGACTGGATAGCCCACGGCCTGGCGCCGCTTGCCAGCCATCCGTTGGGTCTGGTGACGCTGGCGCTGATCTGTTCGTTCCCGCTGCTGTCGCCGTTCCTCGGCCCAGGTGCGGTCATTGCGCAGGTTATCGGCGTTCTGATCGGTGTGCAAATTGGTCTGGGCAACATTCCGCCGCATCTGGCGCTGCCCGCCCTGTTCGCCATCAACGCCCAGGCAGCCTGTGACTTTATCCCGGTCGGTTTGTCGCTGGCAGAAGCCCGCCAGGACACCGTTCGCGTCGGCGTGCCGTCGGTTCTGGTGAGCCGCTTCCTGACCGGTGCGCCTACTGTTCTCATCGCCTGGTTTGTTTCCGGCTTTATTTATCAATAAGAGGGTTCGACATGACCGTTATTTATCAGACCACCATCACCCGTATCGGCCAGAGCGCGCCGGATGCCCTCTGCGATCAGATGCTGATTACCTTTCGTGAAGGCGCGCCTGCGGATATCGAGGAGTTTTGCTTTATCCATTGTCATGGCGAACTGAACGGCCCGCTGCAGCCCGGCGCGCAGTTCGAACTGGGCCAGCATCGTTATCCGGTCACCGCCGTTGGCAGCGTGGCCGAACAGAATTTACGTGAACTGGGGCATATCACCCTGCGCTTCGACGGACTGAGCGAAGCGGAATTTCCCGGCACCGTGCATGTCGCGGGGCCTGTACCGGACGATATCGCACCGGGCTGTATTTTGAAGTTTGTCGCTTAAGGAGAGAAAAATGAATCAGGTTGCCGTTGTCATTGGTGGAGGACAGACCCTGGGGGGCGTTCCTCAGCCGTGGGCTTGCAGCAGAAGGATATCGCGTTGCGGTGGTAGATATTCAGAGTGATAAAGCCGCAAACGTTGCACAGGAGATTAACGCAGAATTTGGCGAAGGCATGGCCTATGGTTTTGGCGCCGACGCCACCAGCGAACAGAGCGTGCTTGCGCTCTCTCGCGGTGTGGATGAAATCTTTGGCCGCGTGGATCTGCTGGTTTACAGCGCCGGGATTGCGAAAGCGGCGTTTATCAGCGACTTCCAGCTCGGTGATTTTGACCGCTCGCTGCAGGTAAATCTGGTTGGCTACTTCCTGTGCGCACGTGAATTCTCCCGTCTGATGATCCGCGATGGTATTCAGGGACGTATTATCCAGATCAACTCCAAATCCGGTAAAGTGGGCAGCAAACACAATTCCGGCTACAGCGCGGCGAAGTTTGGCGGCGTGGGGTTAACGCAGTCGCTGGCGCTGGATCTGGCGGAATATGGTATTACCGTGCATTCGCTGATGCTCGGCAACCTGCTGAAGTCACCGATGTTCCAGTCGCTGCTGCCGCAGTACGCCACCAAGCTGGGTATCGAGCCTGACGAAGTGGAGCAGTATTACATTGATAAGGTTCCGCTGAAGCGCGGCTGTGATTATCAGGATGTGCTGAACATGCTGTTATTCTATGCCAGCCAGAAAGCGTCGTACTGCACCGGGCAGTCGATCAACGTTACCGGTGGACAGGTGATGTTTTAATGGATGTCGCCCGGTGGCGCTACGCTTACCGGGCCTACCCGCAGACCAGATAAGGTGAAACCGCCATCTGGCAAAATAAAAGGAACACATTATGGTATCTGCACTCGTTACTGTCGCTGTCATTGCCTGGTGTGCGCAACTGGCGCTGGGATACTGGCAAATATCACGCTTTAACAAAGCGTTTGACCAACTTTGCCTGCAAGGACGTGTCGGCGTAGGCCGTTCCGGAGGACGCTTTAAACCCCGCGTTGTGGTCGCCGTCGCCCTCAATGACGATGAGCGAGTGACCGATACGTTGTTTATGAAAGGTCTCACCGTATTCGCCAGACCAGGAAAAATCGCCGACATTCAGGGCAAACATCTTAATGAATTACAGCCTGATGTGATCTTTCCCCATGATCCGCTATCGCAGAATGCACTATCATTGGCGCTTAATCTGAAACATGGGTAATTTCGTTGTGAATGCTATTAGCTTGCGAAATTATCATTTCGCAAATTTAATTCAGGGTTATTTCGCCTATGAAACCTCGTCAGCGTCAGGCCGCCATTCTGGAGCATCTGCAAAAACAGGGTAAAAGCTCTGTGGAAGAACTGGCCCAGTACTTTGACACCACGGGCACGACCATTCGCAAAGATCTTGTCGTTCTGGAAAATGCCGGTACCGTCATTCGCACCTATGGCGGCGTGATGTTAAATAAAGATGAGTCCGATCCGCCTATCGATCACAAAACGCTGATCAATACGCATAAGAAAGAGCGTATTGCTGAAGCTGCGGTCCGCTTTATCCACGATGGCGACTCCATCATTCTGGATGCCGGCAGTACCGTGCTACAAATGGTGCCGATGCTTACCCGCTTTAGCAATATCACCGTCATGACCAACAGCCTGCACATCGTCAACGCGCTGTCCGAATTAGACAACGAACAAACCATCCTGATGCCGGGCGGCACATTCCGTAAAAAATCGGCCTCATTTCACGGACAACTGGCCGAAAACGCCTTCGAGCAGTTCAGTTTTGATAAACTCTTCATGGGCACCGACGGCATTGATCTCAACGCTGGCGTAACCACCTTTAATGAGGTCTACACCGTCAGTAAAGCGATGTGCAATGCCGCTCGCGAAGTGATCCTGATGGCGGATTCATCGAAATTTGGCCGCAAGAGTCCGAATGTTGTGTGCAGTCTGGAAAGCGTCGACAAACTGATTACCGACGCGGGTATTGATCCCGCATTTCGTCAGGCGCTGGAAGAGAAAGGGATTACAGTTATCATAACCGGAGAAACCAATGAGTGATGCACTACTGAACGCGGGCCGTCAGACGTTAATGCTGGAATTACAGGAAGCAAGCCGTCTGCCGGAACGTCTGGGCGATGATTTTGTCCGTGCCGCCAATACCATTATCCAGTGTGAAGGCAAAGTGATTGTCTCGGGTATCGGCAAATCGGGCCATATTGGTAAGAAAATCGCCGCGACGCTCGCCAGTACCGGCACCCCGGCCTTTTTTGTTCATCCTGCCGAAGCGCTGCATGGCGATCTGGGTATGATCGAAAGCCGCGACGTGATGTTGTTTATCTCCTATTCCGGCGGCGCAAAAGAGCTGGATCTCATCATCCCGCGTCTGGAAGATAAATCCATCGCCCTGCTGGCAATGACCGGTAAACCCAATTCACCGCTGGGTCTGGCGGCGAAGGCCGTTCTGGATATCTCCGTTGAGCGCGAAGCCTGCCCAATGCACCTGGCGCCGACCTCCAGCACCGTCAATACCCTGATGTTGGGCGACGCGCTGGCAATGGCGGTCATGCAAGCGCGCGGCTTCAATGAAGAAGATTTTGCCCGCTCACATCCGGCTGGCGCGCTGGGCGCACGTCTGCTCAATAAAGTGCATCACCTGATGCGCCGTGACGACGCCGTCCCACAGGTTCAGCTCGCAACCAGCGTGATGGACGCGATGCTGGAATTAAGCCGTACCGGTCTGGGTCTGGTCGCCGTTTGCGACGATCAGATGCAGGTGAAAGGCGTCTTTACCGACGGCGACCTGCGTCGCTGGCTGGTCGGCGGCGGCGCGCTCGCTACGCAGGTCAGTGAAGCGATGACCCAGAACGGCATCACCTTGCAGTCAGAAAGTCGGGCGATTGATGCCAAAGAGCTGCTGATGAAGCGCAAAATCACTGCCGCACCGGTGGTGGATGAGAACGGAAAACTGACTGGCGCCATCAACCTGCAGGATTTCTATCAGGCCGGGATACTCTAATCCTTCAGCCCCAGACGCTTCGCCAGCCGGTGCAGGTTGGCGACGTCCGTTTCAAGCGCCCGCGCGCTGGCCGCCCAGTTGTGATTATTTTGCGCCAGCGCCTAGCGAATCATCTCCCGCTGGAACGTCTCCGTCGCATCACGCAGATTGTGATTGCGCGGTAAATCCGCTGTCACTTCCGGCTGCGGCATCATTGCCTCCTCCTGCAGCGCGAAATGCTGCGCTTCCAGTACCACTTCGTCTGCGGATCGGGTCGCTCGCGCCAGCACCACCGCTCGATGTATCGCATGTTCCAGTTCACGCACGTTACCCGGCCAGCCGTAATTCAGCAGATGGCGACGCGCACCTGGGCTGAGCACAACGCGGGAAAGCCCCAGTCGCAATCGACACTGCTCGCAAAAATAGCCCGCCAGCAACACCACATCTTCCCCACGCTCCCGTAGCGGAGGAACTAAAAGCGGAAACACGCTCAGACGATGAAAAAGATCGGCACGAAAACGGCCCGCCAGCACCTCTTCACGCAGATCGCGGTTGGTTGCCGCCAGCACCCGCACATCCACACGCAGGCTGCGATCATCGCCGACACGCTGAATATCACCATACTGCAATACGCGCAGCAGTTTGGCCTGTAGCGCCAGCGACAGCTCGCCAATTTCATCGAGAAACAATGTGCCGTTATCGGCCATTTCAAACTTCCCGCTACGGTTGCTGATAGCCCCGGTAAACGCCCCTTTCACGTGACCAAACAATTCGCTCTCCGCCACGCTTTCCGGTAGTGCGGCACAGTTCAGATAAACTAACGGGTTAACGGCGCGGGGTGAGCCTTCATGAATCGCCTTCGCCACAAGTTCTTTTCCGGTGCCGGTTTCGCCACTGATCAACACGTTGAGATCGGAGCCTGCCACAATCTCAATCTCTTTTTTCAACTGCATCATGTTTGGCGAAAGACCAATCATCTGCGTCTCTTTTACCTGCCCGAAATCGGTACGCGACCCCGGCAGCATATTCTGGCTTTCCAGTTGTTCAATCAGCAGCGCATTGCTCAGCGCACCAGCGGCCAGCGCTGCGATGAGCCGTAACTCTTCGTCGCTAAAGACGTCAAACTGATCCGGCTTCATGCCATCGAGGGTCAGCGCGCCGATCAGGTTTTGCCCGGCAAAAAGCGGCAACCCAATGCAGGCGTGCACTTTCAGGCTCTCCTGACCAGGAATCAATCCGTCATACGGGTCAGGCAGGTCGCTGTCCGCCGGAAATCGCACCACGTCCCCGGCACGGGCAATGGCTTCGAGGCGCGGATGCCCTTCCAGGGTAAAACGCCTGCCCAGTACGTCACGCGCGAGACCGTCAATCGCCAGCGGGATAAACTGACGCGCCTCATAGCGCAGCAGCGCAGAGGCGTCGCACTCCAGCACCTGGCGTAGCGTGGTGATCAGACGCTGAAAACGATCCTGATGCCCCACCCCGCGCTGTAATTCAATGGCGATCCCCGCCAGCACATCAACGGAAAAACTCATGGCTACCTCATGGTCATTTTGACAATCCATAGTGTCATATTGACAGCGTTCATAACAGTCATTTTGACTACCATTTAATGAGTATTCACGCATAACAACATGATTATCAATGAAATAAAAAACTGGCACGCAACCTGCACTAAGCAAGACAACGTATTTAAACCATGCTGAATTAATTGAGGTTGTTATGTCTATTCTGGTTAAAAATAATATACATTGGGTTGGCCAACGTGACTGGGAAGTGCGTGATTTCCACGGAACCGAATACAAAACGCTGCGCGGCAGCAGCTACAACAGCTATCTCATCCGCGAAGAAAAAAATATCCTGATCGATACCGTCGATCATAAATTCAGCCGTGAGTTTGTGCAGAACCTGCGTAATGAAATCGACCTCGCCGACATCGACTACATCATTATTAACCATGCGGAGGAAGATCACGCCGGGGCACTGACCGAACTGATGACGCAGATCCCGGATACCCCTATCTACTGTACCGCCAACGCAATTGACTCGATTACTGGTCACCACCACCATCCGGAGTGGAATTTTAACGTCGTGAAAACCGGCGATACGCTGGACATTGGCAACGGCAAACAGTTGATCTTCGTGGAAACCCCAATGCTGCACTGGCCGGACAGCATGATGACCTACATGACCGGCGACGCAGTGCTGTTCAGTAATGACGCCTTCGGTCAGCACTACTGCGATGAACGTCTGTTTAACGATGAAGTGGATCAAACCGAACTGTTCGAGCAGTGCCAGCGCTACTACGCCAATATCCTCACGCCATTCAGCCGTCTGGTGACACCGAAAATTACTGAAATCCTCGGATTCAACCTGCCGGTGGATATGATTGCCACCTCACACGGCGTGGTCTGGCGCGATAATCCGACCCAGATTGTTGAGCTGTATCTGAAATGGGCGGCGGATTATCAAGAAGATCGCATCACAATCTTCTACGACACCATGTCCAATAACACCCGCATGATGGCGGATGCGATTGCGCAGGGAATTAACGAAGTCGACCCGAACGTGGCGGTGAAAATCTTTAACGTCGCCCGTAGTGATAAAAACGAAATCCTGACCAACGTTTTCCGCTCTAAAGGCGTGCTGGTCGGCACCTCCACCATGAACAACGTGATGATGCCGAAAATTGCCGGTCTGGTGGAAGAGATGACCGGGCTGCGTTTTCGTAACAAACGCGCCAGCGCTTTTGGCTCCCACGGCTGGAGCGGCGGAGCGGTTGACCGCTTATCCACCCGTTTACAGGACGCCGGTTTTGAGATGTCGCTCAGCCTGAAGGCCAAATGGCGTCCGGATCTGGATGCGCTGGAACTGTGCCGCCAGCACGGTCGGGACATTGCCCGTCAGTGGGCGCTCGCGCCGTTGCCGGAAGCGACAGTGAAAGCGACAACCAAAGAAGAAGCATGCGCCTGCGCCGCCGCAGCGGCAGCCGACCTCGGCCCGAGCATGCAGTGCAGCGTATGCCAGTGGATTTACGATCCGACAAAAGGTGAACCGTTGCAGGACGTCGCCCCAGGTACGCCGTGGAGCGACGTGCCGGACAACTTCCTGTGTCCGGAATGTTCGTTAGGCAAAGACGTCTTCGACGTGCTGGCTACGGAGGCAAAATGAGCCGGGGAATCGTCATCATTGGTTCGGGCTTCGCCGCCCGCCAGTTAGTCAAAAACATTCGTAAACAGGATGCGGATATCCCGTTAACCCTGATTGCGGCTGACAGCATGGATGAGTACAACAAGCCCGATCTCAGTCATGTGATAAGCCAGGGGCTGCACGCCGACGATCTCAGCCGTCAGTCGGCGGGAGAGTTTGCTGAACAGTTCAATCTGCGTCTGTTTCCTCATACCTGGGTCACCGACATTGATGCCGATGCCCACGTGCTGAAAAGCCAGGACAAGCAGTGGCAGTACGACAAACTGGTGCTGGCTACGGGCGCTGCGGCCTTTGTTCCTCCAATAGCAGGACGTGAGTTAATGCTCACATTGAACAGCCAGCAGGAATATCGCGCCTGCGAAACGCAACTGCGCGATGCCCAACGGGTGCTGATTGTCGGCGGCGGGTTGATTGGAACTGAACTGGCGATGGATTTCTGCCGCGCAGGTAAAGCGGTCACGCTGATAGATAACGCCGCCAGCCTGCTCGCCTCGCTGATGCCACCGGAAGTGAGCAGTCGCTTACAGCATCGTCTTACCGATATGGGCGTACACCTGTTGCTGAAATCACAGTTACAAGGGCTGGAGAAAACCGCATCAGGAATTCGCGCCACCTTTGATCGCCAACGCAGCATTGAGGTTGATGCGGTGATTGCCGCCACGGGTCTGCGCCCGGAAACGGCGCTGGCACGTCGCGCCGGTTTAACCCTCAACCGCGGCGTTTGCGTCGACAGCTACCTGCAAACCAGCCACCCGGATATTTATGCGCTTGGCGACTGCGCGGAGATCAACGGTCAGGTGCTACCGTTCCTGCAGCCCATTCAGCTCAGCGCGATGTATCTGGCGAAAAATCTGCTCGGCGGCAACACGCCGCTGAAGCTGCCTGCCATGTTAGTCAAAATCAAAACGCCGGAATTGCCGCTGCATCTGGCAGGGGAAACCCAGCGTCGCGATCTGAACTGGCACATTGCCGCAGAATCTGACGGCATGGTGGCCAAAGGGATAAACGGAGAAGGTCAGCTCTGCGCCTTCGTGGTCAGCGAAGACCGGATGAAGGAGGCTTTCGCCCTGCTTAAAACGTTGCCCCTGTAGGCCGGAGAAGACGCTCTGCGTCGACATCCGGCGATATCACCACTGATTGATTAACCTCACGCACACGGAAGTGCGATATTGCTTGTCGTTTCGCCCCGCCTGCCCCGGGGCTTTTTTTATGCTCCCGCCTAAACGTTTTCCGAATCCGGGCTATATTGCTCTCCCCTCGCAGTTTTTTTCCCTGATGCCGACTTAAGGTAATCCTTCTGATTTTTATGCAAAAAAGGAACTGAGCATGAGCGGAAAACCAGCGGCGCGTCTGGGCGATATGACGCAGACGGGCGGTAGCATTGTCCAGGGTTCGGCGGGCGTGATGATTGGCGCGCCAACAGGCGTGGCCTGCTCGGTCTGCCCGGGGGGGCATGACTTCCGGTAACCCGGTCAACCCGTTGCTGGGTGCCAAAGTCCTGCCCGGTGAAACCGATATCGCCCTGCCCGGTCCGTTACCGTTTGTGCTCTCCAGAACCTACAGCAGTTACCGGACGAAAACGCCTGCCCCGGTGAGCATCTTCGGCCCCGGCTGGAAAGCCCCCTTCGATATCCGCTTACAAATCCGCGATGAGGAACTTATCCTCAACGACAACGGCGGGCGCAGCATTCACTTCGAGCCGCTGTTTCCCGGTGAAACCGCCTTCAGTCGCAGCGAACGATTCTGGCTGGCGCGCGGTGGCGTGCTGAAACTGCATGAAAGCAATGCATTGCATGTGCTGTGGCAGGCCCTGCCGGAAGACCTGCGCTTAAGCCCGCATCTTTATCTGGCGACCAGCAGCGCACAGGGGCCGTGGTGGATACTCGGCTGGCCTGAGCGCGTACCGGGAGCGGATGAGATGCTGCCCGCCCCGCTGCCGCCGTACCGGGTGCTGACCGGACTGACTGACCGTTTCGGGCGCACACAAACCTTTCACCGGGACGCAGACGGGGAATTTGCCGGGAATATCACGGCTGTCACCGACGGCGCAGGCCGCCGCTTCCGGCTGGCGCTGACCACGCAGGCGCAGCGGGCAGAGGCGGCGCGTAAACAGGCGGTCTCCTCCGGCGCCAGGGCGCCGGAATACCCGCAGACGATGCCGGTCTCCGGCTATGGCGCAGACCGCGGCATTCGCCTTGAGGCCGTGTGGCTGGCACACGACCCGGAATACCCGGAAAATCTTCCCGTGCGGCCCCTGGCCCGCTATGCGTACACCCCGCGCGGCGAGCTGTCGGCGGTGTATGACCGCAGCGGCATGCAGGTCCGGCACTTCACGTATGACGATAAACACCCGGGACGCATGACGGCGCACCAGTACGCCGGACGGCCCCGGACCACCTACCGCTATGATGCGGCTGGCCGTGTGGTGGAGCAGCACAATCCGGCCGGGCTGAGCTACACGTATGAGTATGAGAAAAATGCCGTCACCATCACCGACAGCCTGAACCGCCGGGAGGTGCTGCACACTGAAGGTGAAGGCGGGCTGAAACGGGTGGTGAAAAAGCGTCATGCCGACGGAAGTGAAACCCTCAGCGGGTACAACATTCTGGGCTGGCTCACCGCGCAGACCGATGCGGCAGGCCGGAAAACCGAATACCGGTACAGCATCGCTTCCGGTAATGTCACAGAAATTGTCACCCCTGATGGCAGGTCAGTCAGCTTCAGTTACAACGACCAGCGCCAGCTTATCGCCACCACCGGCACTGACGGCCTGCGCAGTCAGCAGACGTTTGATGCTTCGGGTCGCCTGACGCAGGAGAAATCCCGCCACGGCGATGTGACCCGTTATGTTTATGATGACCCGCACAGCGAATACCCGTCCGCCACCGAAGACGCCACCGGCAGCCGCAAACTGATGACGTGGAATCGCTACGGGCAGTTGCTCACCTTCACTGACTGCTCAGGCTACGAAACCCGTTACGAATATGACCGCTTCGGGCAGGTCACGGCCCTCCATCAGGAAGAAGGACTCAGTCAGTACCGCACTTACGATGACCGGGGCAGACTTGTCTGCCAGAAAAATGCACAGGGCCGTGAGACCCGCTATGAGTACAGCATCGCAGGTGACCTGACGGCGGTGATATCCCCGGACGGCGTACGCACGGAGACGCAGTATGATGCAGCAGGACGGGTACTCATCTCCACCACTGGCGGCCTGATGCGGCAGATGGCATACGATGCCGCAGGTCGTGTGACGCAACTGACCAACGAGAACGGCAGCCACACCATCTTCGCTTATGACCTGCTGGACCGGCTGGTACAGGAAACGGGTTTTGACGGCAGGACGCAGCGTTATCAGTACGGTATTACCGGGCAGCTTATCCGCAGTGAAGACGAAAGCCTCGTCACCCTCTGGCATTACGATGCGTCCGACCGTCTGACGCGCCGTACCGTCAATGATAAGCCGGCGGAACAGTGGACCTACAACGAGCGCGGCTGGCTGACCGAAGTCAGCCATCTCAGCGATGGCCACCGCGTCGCCGTGCAGTATGAGTATGATAAACAGGGACGGATGCGCCAGGAGCGCCAGACGGTCCATAACCCGGAAACGAATGACCTGCCCTGGCAACACGAAACCCGGCACGATTACAGCGATAAGGGGCTGCCGGACCGCGTGACGCCGGACGCCCTCCCCCCCGGTGGCGTGGCTGACCTACGGCAGCGGTTATCTGGCAGGAATGAAACTCGGCGAAACACCGCTGGTTGAGTTCACCCGCGACCGCCTGCACCGGGAAACGCAGCGCCGCTTTGGTAACTATGAAATGACCACGGCATACACGCCGGGCGGTCAGCTACAGAGCCACCACCTCAATATTCTTCAGCTTAATCGCGACTACACCTGGAATACCGGCGGGCAGCTGGTTCGCATCAGCGGACAGCATGAGCAGCGGGATTATCAGTACGGTGACGCCGGGCGGTTGCTCGGCACACACATTCAGTCGCTCCACCACGACCTGGCGCAGTGGACGTTCACCGACCCGGCGGGCAACCGGATAGCCGCGCGGGATAAGTATCCGATGCTGCCGGAACGCTTCCCGGATAACCGCATCAGCCAGGATGTGGAGAACTTTTACCATTATGACGAACACGGCAGGCTGACGGAGAAAGACGAGCGCCGGATACACCCGCACGGCAGCCTGTCGCATCATTATGAGTATGATAACCAGCACCGGCTGGCGCACTACCGCCTGATGCAGGCAGGCAACGTGCTGACGGAAAGCCGTTATCTTTACGACCCACTGGGCCGCCGCGTCAGTAAACGGGTGTGGGCATGTACGGTATATCACGATGGCTCGTGTTCACAGCCGGCGCTGCAGGAAACCGTGTGGTACGGCCAGGACGGCGATAAACTGACCACCACGCAGACGGACAAAACCCGCATCCAGACGGTGTACCTGCCGGGGGAGTTTCACCCCGCTCATCCGTATTGAAACGGCAACCGCAGAGCTGGCAAAAGCAGTACGTCGCACGCTGGCCGAGAAATTTCAGCAGGAAGCAAACGTGACCTTCCCGCCAGAACTGGTGGCGATGGTGGATAATCTGGAAGCAGAACTACAGCGCGGGGAACTCAGCGAAGCCAGCCGGGCGTGGCTGGCACAGTGCGGCCTGACGCCGGCGCAGATACAAAACCAGACAGAGCCGGAATATATGCCGGAACGTAAAATCCACCTGTACCACTGCGACCACCGGGGGCTGCCGCTGGCACTGATTGACATTAACGGACGGGTTGCATGGCGCGCAGAATTTGATGAATGGGGAAATATGCTGCGGGAAGATAACCCGCATAACCTGGAACAGCTCATCCGCCTGCCGGGCCAGCAGTATGATAAAGAGACAGGACTGTACTATAACCGGCACCGTTACTACGACCCGTTACAGGGAAGGTATATCACGCAGGACCCGATAGGGTTGATGGGGGGGATGGAATCAATATATTTATCCATTAGATCCAGTTAGTTACATAGATCCATTGGGGTTAGATCAATTTTTATTTTCAAATGCGGATGAGGCCGGATTATTTGCTATAAAAATGTGCAACGCTGATTCAATTGAAAATAATCAAGAATATGGTGGTTTGATATGCAAAAAAGGATAAGAACTATTTTTATACTGGTCCTCTAAAAGGCAGTTTAGCAGGGGTGAACCCATACAAAGCAGCTTGTCCTGACGACTCGAAAAGGGTTGGTGTATATCATACGCATGGATATTTTTCTGATACAAAAGGAAATAAGGTTTTAAAGGAAAATGATGCTTATGATAGCTTACATTTTTCACCGAAAGATAAAGGTAGCGCTGATTTTTATGCTAAAGGAGAAAAAGAGTATTCAAGTTATCTGGGGACACCAGAGAATACCTATCTTAAATACAGCCCAAAAACCAAGAAAGTCTCTGAGATGAAATAGTATGAAATTTTTTGTTTTTATTTTCATGCTATGCACAATATGCAGTGCTTTTGGAGAGGATGTGATTTATTTAACAGGCAGAGAACAATCATCCTTAAAAATTGTATCTAATTGCTTGCCAGATAATGAGTCGTTTGAAAGTTATAATGCAAGTATTGAAGATACAAAAGAGTTTATTGAGATCATTTTTTTCAAATCTGATGGAAATATGTATAGCCAAGGTGGAGGTGGTAAAATGTATGTTTATCATGTTGATTTAAAAAATAAAACATGTGTTTTAGTAAGAAAAACGTTAATGAAATAATTTAAGTGTATAGTAAAAATATTGGGTCATGCCTTTAACCGTTACAGCAGAGTGGCGGCACTGGACAGGCTATAGGGAGAACTGAGGCGCAATGCGGTGTCTACAATGGCAATCGTGGCGCCGATTTAATTCATCATTATCACTAAATTGGCATCACGACCCTATATCACGCCAACCAGTCCCGCATAGAGAACCACAGCACCACAACTCACTGCGAACACAACTGTTTAGTTGACCCTATCATCACAAAGAATAATTAAGTTGGCGTCCCACGCGCCGCAGCAATCACCGCCTGTCCCAGCGACAGTCCGCCGTCGCCGGCCGGTAACTGTTGCGGAAACAGCAGCGTGAAATCGGCCAGATAATGCGCCAGACGCGCCGATAAAAGCCGGTTATGCATTACACCGCCGCTGAAGACTAACGTTGTGATCCCGCGTGCGGTGGCCTGCTCGCGCAGCATCGCGGCAAACCCTTGCGCCAGCGCATCATGAAACGCCCATGCGCGTTCGACGGGCGTTGCCGGCCAGTTCAGCCACTGCGACCAGAAGGTTGCCAGGTCCAGTTGGTTCCCCGTCAAGGGAAGCGTAACCGGATGTTTAAAACCCGCGCATTGCGACGCCAGCGCCTCAAGTGCGCAGGCAGCCTCCCCCTTCATAGCTGAGCGATTCTGGCGCACAGTTCAGCGCTGCGGCAACCGCATCGAACAGACGCCCACAGGAGGAGGCCAGCGGTGCGTTAATTCCGCGCTCAATCGCGCGTGCCAGCACGTTCCAGTTCTGCCGCTGTACGCTGGCCGTTTCCGGATAACGCTGCCAGTCCGGTACGAAACGCAGACACTGCGCTAACAGATTACGCCAGGGCTGCTTCGCGGCGAGATCGCCACCGGCAAGCGCCACGGCGGGCAGTCCGCCAAGATGTTCACACTCACGGTAATTCACCCGCAGGCATTCTCCGCCCCATAGTGCCCCCCGCGTCACCCATTCCGATACCATCCAGCGTCAGGGCGATGACATCGCCGCCGTCCAGCGGCCAGCCGTGCTCGGCAAGGCACGCCGCGGCATGGGCATGATGATGCAACACAATCTCCGTCGGCAGGTTCATTTCGCTCGCCCACTGGCTGGAAACATAGCCCGGATGAGCGTCATGAACGATGCGTTGCGGCGTGAAATCATAGATGTTCTGGATTAGCCGCAGCGCCTCACGCCACTGATTCTGAATCCCGTCATCGCTGAGATCGCCAAGATGCTGGCTGATCACCGCCTGCTTGCCGCGCACCAGGCAGAAGGTGTTTTTCAGATCCGCCCCCCAGACACAGCATCGGTGGCACATTCTCAAATCCCGGCGGCAGCGCCAGCGCATCCGGGACAAATCCCCGCGAGCGACGCAGCATTTCACCGCTTTCACGCACCACCGAATCGTCCATTCGCTGCACGATATCGCGATTGTGCAGCAGGAAACCGTCAGCAATCCCCTGCAAATCATCGAACGCCTGTTCGTTGCTGATGGCCGGCGGTTTACCGCTGAGATTACCCGAAGTCATCACCAGCGGGCGCTTCAGTTCCTGGAGCAGCAGATGCTGGAGCGGATTGGCGGGAAGCATCACGCCCACCTCCGCAAGCCCGGGCGCAATGCCGTCACACAGCGAGGCAACATGCTGTTTATCGACCAGCACAATCGGCGCAGCGGGCGTTTTCAGCAGTCGGACAGCCGCATCCGGCAGGCCCGACGTATCCGGCAGCATGACCGCCAGCGGTTTTGTCGGACGACGCTTACGCGCACGAAGCATTGCCACCGCAGCACCGTTTCGCGCATCGCAGGCCAGATGAAACCCGCCGATCCCCTTAACGGCAACAATGCCCCCGGCCTTCAGCATCTCAACCGCAGCCTGCAATGCCGTCTCTTTTTCCGCCTGGTGTTCGCCGCTCAGCCAGCGCAGATGCGGACCACACGCCGGGCAGGCCACCGGCTGGGCGTGAAAACGTCTGTCATACGGATCGCGATACTCGCTGTCGCATTGCAGGCAGAGCGGAAATGATGCCATTACGGTAAACGGACGATCGTAGGGCATCGCCCGGATAATGGTAAAACGCGGGCCACAATGGGTACAGTTGATAAAGGGGTAACGATAACGACGCTCACCGGGCGTATTCATTTCGGCAAGACATTCCGGGCACGTCGCGGCATCGGGCACTATTTGGGTGTTCATCGTGCCGCCCGCACTCTGACGAATGCTGAACTCCGCGGGCGGCTGCGCCCAGCGAAAAGGCTCGCTTTCTACGCTGTCGATACGCGCTAATGGCGGACAATGGGCATGCAGTTCATTGATAAACAGCGCGGGATCTTCCAGCAATCGCACCACCACGCCATCGCCGTCATTACAGACGTCGCCATGCAACTGAAGCTGCTGTGCCAGCTGCCAGACGAAAGGACGAAAGCCGACGCCCTGAACTTTGCCGCGAATACGGAGCTGTACGCCGGAGGGGGGTATTTGTTGCCATTACATCATTCTCGCCATCATCATTCCCGGAAATGTATTTTACGAAAATTTCCGGGAATTCCCTTGATGCCAGCGCGTTTCCTGAGTGATTTTTGCGGCAGGAATCAGAAAAGCAAAGACGCGGAAGAATCCAGCGCCGCGCGACGACGCTTTTCTGCGCTGAGTTGCTCAAGCTTATTACGGTCAACGCAAATCAGGGCGTGCGTCGGGCAGGCTTCCATACAGGCCGGACCGGCATCGCGGTGATAACAGAGATCGCACTTGTTGGCTTCCGCTTTTTCCGCCCGTACGTTCAGACCCGCACCGCTGTTACGCACAACCGGACGCACCACGACTTCCATAGCGCCATACGGGCAGGCCACCACGCAGGTTTTGCAGCCAATACAGCGTTCCTGCATTACATGTACGAAGCCTTTATCGCGGCTGATGGCACCGTTCGGACAGACGTTGGCACACGGCGCGTCTTCGCACTGGCGGCACAGCGTCGCCGTCGAGACGTTAACACCTTTGATCACATGAATACGGGGTAAAAAGGTTTCAGGGGTCAGTGACGCACAGTCCTGGTGTTCCTGATGGGAGACCACGCAGGCCACTTCACAGGTACGGCAACCAATGCACTTATTGGCGTCTGCAATGATGAAACGGTTCATCAAATTCTCCAGCAATAACGGATAATGTGCCGAAGCATTCACGAATCATGCCAGTTTTTATCTAACTGTAATTTAAAGATATTCTAAAACAAAGGACGACGATTTCGGTGTCATCGTCACGAATGACGATGACACGTGACAATTCTAACAACCGACAATCGGTGTAAGAGAGTCGCGGCGGATCAGCGTGCCAGTGAAGCTTTTTGGTGGCGTGAACGCCCCGCCGTCCAGCATAAAAATGAGTCGCCCAATGGTCTCCTGAATCATCTCCGTCACCGGGATTTTGACACTGGAGAGCGCCGGTATGGTGTAGGGCGCCATCGCGATATCATCGAAACCGATCACCGACACCTGCGATGGTACGGCCAGCCCATTATCATGTAACTGTTTGATGGCCCCAATCGCCATGTCGTCATTGCTGGCCACCAGCGCGCTGAACGTCACGTCGCGAGAAAGCAGCGTTTCCACCCCGGCGGCACCGCAGGCAGGAGTCCATTTCCCCTTGACGATGAGGTCGTCATTGACGGCGATACCGTGTCGGGTCAGCGCCTCTTTATACCCCGACAGGCGTTCAACCCCGGTGGGTGAGTCCATTGAGCCGGTGATAAACGCAATCTGCTGGTGGCCTGCGGCAATCAGTTCCGCCACGGCGTTATAGCTGGTTTGCTTTTGATCGCACCAGACGCAGTGGCTGCTGTTTTTCCGTAACCGGCGGTTAAGCACCATAATCGGCTGCGAGTGGCTGTCGATTATGTCATCTATCTCATCCACGCTGAGAAAACGCGGGTAAATCATGATGGCGTCACAACGTAAATCCAGCAGATACTGGATCGCCTGACGCTCCTCCTGCGCGCTGTGTTTGCCATCGGCAAGCAGAAGCTGACGCCCTTTATCTTCCGCCATCCGCGCGGTATGAAACAGCAGTTCGCTAAAATAGACGCCGTGGTAGAGGGTGTTAGTCACCACCAGCCCCAGCGTCTGACTGGTTTTCGCCGCCAGGCTACGCGCCAGCAGGTTAGGCCGATAGCCACTCTCCTCAATCGCCTGAAATACGCGGTCCTTCGTCTCCTGGCTGACGTAGCCATTCCCTGAAAGCACCCGCGAGACCGTCGCCTTCGACACCCCGGCCCGCTGCGCTACCTCCAGCATCGTCGTCATAAGTTTTCTTCCTTTTCTCGCAATGAGATGCAGTGTACTGCACCGCTACGTGGTTGTCTCAGATGCTAAAGCACGGCCAAAAACCACCAGTGACGAACATCACAATTACGAGCAATAACCAAAATTAATTCTTGCTGAAACAAAATAAACTAATCATGATTTTGTGGAACCGGTTTCCCATGAACGTTTCATCACCGACGATCTCACGACCGATCATGCGGCAAAAATAAAACGTACCCTACTGATAAAACAGGATAAAAATCCTATGTCCAAGAATTATGCAGCGCTGGCGCGCTCCGTGGTGACGGCTCTGGGCGGCGTCGACAACATCACCGCAGTGACACACTGCATGACGCGTCTGCGTTTCGTCGTGAAAGATGACACGCTGGTCGATGCTGCCACGCTTAAAACCCTCAGCGGCGTACTCGGCGTGGTGCGTAGCGACAACCAGTGCCAGGTCATCATCGGCAATACCGTCTCTCAGGCCTATCGTGAAGTCGTCAGTCTGCTGCCGGGCGATATGCAACCCGCCGAGCCCGTTGGCAAACCCAGGCTGACGCTCAGACGCATTGGCGCGGGGATCCTTGATGCGCTGATCGGCACTATGTCGCCGCTGATCCCGGCGATTATCGGCGGATCGATGCTCAAACTGTTGGCGATGATCCTGGAAATGACCGGCGTGCTGGAAAAAGGCTCCTCCACGTTAACGATCCTGACCGTGATCGGCGATGGCGCCTTCTTCTTCCTGCCGTTAATGGTGGCGGCGTCGGCGGCGATTAAGTTTAAAACCAACATGTCGCTGGCGATCGCCATTGCCGGGGTGCTGGTGCATCCGAGCTTTATCGACCTGATGGCGAAAGCGGCGCAGGGCGAACATGTTGAATTCGCACTGATCCCGGTCACTGCGGTGAAATACACCTATACGGTTATTCCGGCGCTGGTGATGACCTGGTGTCTGTCGTACATCGAACGCTGGGTGGATCGCATTACGCCCGCGGTCACCAAAAACTTCCTGAAACCCATGCTGATCGTGCTGATCGCCGCCCCGCTGGCTATCGTGCTGATCGGGCCAATTGGCATCTGGATCGGTAGCGCGATTTCCGCGCTGGTTTATACCATTCACGGCTATCTCGGCTGGCTCTCTGTCGCCATTATGGGCGCACTGTGGCCGCTGCTGGTAATGACCGGGATGCACCGCGTGTTTACACCGACCATTATCCAGACGATTGCCGAAACGGGCAAAGAAGGGATGGTTATGCCGTCCGAAATTGGCGCCAACTTGTCGCTTGGCGGCTCCTCGCTGGCGGTAGCCTGGAAAACGAAAAACCCGGAACTGCGCCAGACTGCGCTGGCAGCGGCGGCCTCGGCCATCATGGCCGGAATTTCGGAACCCGCGCTCTACGGTGTGGCGGTGCGCCTGAAACGTCCACTGATTGCCAGCCTGATCAGCGGCTTTATCTGTGGCGCGGTCGCCGGAATGGCCGGACTCGCCAGCCACTCGATGGCAGCGCCGGGCCTGTTTACCAGCGTTCAGTTCTTCGACCCGGCCAATCCCATGACCATTGTTTGGGTGTTCGGCGTCATGGCGCTGGCGGTGGTGTTGTCGTTTGTTCTGACGCTGCTGTTGGGCTTTGAGGATATCCCCGTCGAAGACGCGGCCGCACAGGCAAGAAAAAACCAGGCTGCACAAGCCGCTACGGTAAAAGGCGCCAGCGCCTGACTGTTATTCACTGAGGTTTATTATGGCTGTATTTCCGCAAGGATTTTTATGGGGCGGCGCACTCGCCGCCAACCAGTCTGAAGGCGCATACCGGGAGGGCGGCAAAGGGCTGACCACTGTCGATATGATCCCGCACGGCGAACATCGTATGCCGGTCAAACTGGGCCTGGAGAAACGCTTCCAGTTGCGGAATGACGAATTTTATCCCAGCCATCAGGCGATTGATTTTTACCATCGTTATAAAGATGATATCGTCCTGATGGCGGAAATGGGCTTCACCGTCTTTCGCACCTCGATTGCCTGGAGCCGAATTTATCCCAACGGCGACGAACTGACGCCCAACGAGGAAGGTATTGCGTTCTATCGGGATCTTTTCGCAGAGTGCAAAAAATACGGCATTGAACCGCTGGTGACGCTGTGCCACTTCGACGTGCCCATGCACCTGGTTACCGAATACGGCTCCTGGCGTAATCGCAAGATGGTGGAGTTTTTCACCCGCTATGCGCGTACCTGTTTTGAAGCTTTTAACGGGCTGGTGAAATACTGGCTGACCTTCAATGAAATCAACATCATGCTGCACAGTCCGTTCTCTGGCGCGGGCCTGGTGTTTGAAGAGGGGGAAAATCAGGATCAGGTGAAATATCAGGCAGCGCACCATGAGCTGATCGCCAGCGCGCTGGCAACGAAGATCGCCCATGAGATCAACCCGCAGAACCGGGTGGGTTGCATGCTGGCGGGCGGGAATTTTTACCCGTACTCCTGTAAGCCGGAAGATGTCTGGACAGCGCTGGAAAAAGATCGCGAAAACCTGTTTTTCATCGACGTTCAGGCGCGCGGCGCCTACCCGGCCTATTCCGCCCGCGTGTTCCGCGAGAAAGGCGTGGTGATTGAGAAAGCCCCGGAAGACGAAGCGATTCTGAAAAACACCGTCGATTTTGTCTCCTTCAGCTATTATGCGTCACGCTGCGCCTCGGCGGAGATGAACACGAAAAACACCAGTGCGGCAAACGTGGTGAAATCATTGCGCAATCCACACCTTCAGGTTAGCGACTGGGGATGGGGAATCGACCCGCTTGGCCTGCGCATCACGATGAACATGATGTACGACCGTTACCAGAAGCCGCTGTTTCTGGTAGAAAACGGCCTTGGGGCAAAAGATGAAGTCGATGCCGACGGCAATATTAATGACGATTATCGTATTAGCTATTTGCGCGAACACATCCGTGCGATGGCTGACGCCATTGAGGACGGCGTGCCGCTGATGGGTTATACCACCTGGGGTTGTATTGATCTGGTGGCCGCGTCGACGGGTGAGATGAGCAAGCGCTACGGCTTCGTCTATGTTGACCGTGATGATGCCGGGAACGGCACGCTGGCGCGAATCCGCAAGAAATCGTTCTGGTGGTATAAAAAAAGTGATCGCCAGCAACGGCCAGGATCTGGCGTAAACAGGAGGTCGGATAGCGCTCGCATTATCCGGCCCCCTTCCCGCGTTACATCATTTGCATTTCGTTTCCGTTATCTCCCTTCCAGTTTCCGGTTTGCCCCTTCCCTTTTTTTACTGGCATTTTATACAGGTATTTTCATCTACTCGTGGGTAACAAGGAATCGTTTATGACTATTGAGGCTGGCAGTCCTGAAATCGCTATCATCAGGCCGTTTCGTCGTTTAAAGGTGAGCTATGTCAGAAAGCGCCATGAGGACCCGAAAACCGGCAATACGCGCCGCTATAGCCGGCATGCGTCGTTAACCATTAATGGCGACTGGCTGGAACAGGCGGGTTTTCCGACCGGCACTATTGTCAATGTGGCGGTGATGCAGGGGAAATTAGTGATCGAACAGGTGAGAGAAGAACAGGCCGGATGAGGCCAGGACCGTCATCCGGCATGAAATCACGACGCCTCCAATTCCACGAAGCCGCCGTGGCCCTCCCAGCCGTCGAGACGCTGGTAAACGGTGTCGACGGCGTCCTTAATTGGCTGAGTCATAGGATAATAGAACCCGACGATATCCGGCTGAATCCCGAGAAAGATCACCTCGCCGACGTCGTCTTTGAGCTGATCGACCAGATAATTCAGCGGCATATTGTGGGTGGTCATCATGAACATCTCGGCGATATCACCAGGATCGATAATGCGGATCTCGCCGGGATTGAGCCCCATGTCGGTGGCATCTACGATCAACAGGCGATCCGGGTGCAGTTCGCGAATGGCGACGATGTCATTTTCCGGCGCGCTGCCGCCGTCGATCACGACCCAGTTTCCCTTCGCCTGTGCCGCGCATTTTTCTGCCAGCAGCGGGCCCGCGCCGTCATCGCCCATCATGCTGTTGCCTACACACAGTAAAACGTCAGTCACGCAGTCTCCTCACCATCAGGTAAATGGCGCTCTCCTGATGAATATCATGCAGCATGCTAAGCATCTGTTTACTCCATGCCTGCTGCTCCGGGGTCTGTACCGCGAGCGCACGATCGAACGCGTGCGCCAGCATTTGCACATGATTAAAATCGATGACGATCTCGCCGTACTTCGGCACCCCTTCCATTTTCCGACGGGCCACGCTGCCCTCTTCCAGCGTGGCAATCCACGCCAGATACGCCTCCCACGGGCAGGTCAGCGCGGCTTCCAGACAGTCGATGATCCCAAGGTGGTGACCAATCGCCAGGCTGTAATAGACAACCTGCTGCGCCTCGGCGGGCGTCGCATCGTTCTCATCAATAAACTTACGGCTCAGTTGACTGAACACCACTGTTTCACTCATCGGATTCGCGCCTCTTCGACAACCTGATTCAGGTGCGTGACAATCTCGGTCAGGCGCGGATCGCTTTCCGCTTCCAGCCAGCGCGCCACCTGATGTTCACCCTGACCGAGCTGGCGCAGGTAATCATCGGCTATCTGGCGGCCATAGCGATAACCGGCCAGTCGACGCGCCTCGCGATCGACCTTCACGCGCAGCGGCTGCACCATGTCCGGATGCAGAATCTCCGCGGGCTGATCGTCCAGTTCGCCAGGCGCTCGAGCGTGAATTTTCTGCTCCAGCAGGCCGAGCGCCATCGCAAAACCGTACAGCGTTGCCGCAGGCGTTGGCGGGCATCCCGGAATATACACATCCACCGGCACAATTTTGTCGGTGCCGCCCCAGACGCAGTACAGGTCATGGAAGATACCGCCGCTGTTGCCGCAGGCGCCGTATGAGATACAGATTTTCGGATCGGGCGCAGACTGCCAGGCACGCAGCGCCGGGGAGCGCATCGCGCGCGTAACCGCGCCGGTGAACAGCAGAATGTCCGCATGACGCGGTGACGGTACGACTTTGATACCAAAGCGTTCGGCGTCGAACAGCGGTGACAAGGTCGCGAAAATTTCAATTTCACAGCCGTTACAGCCGCCGCAGTCCACGCGGTAAACATAGGCTGAACGCTTGATGTTTTTCAGTAATGACGCCTTCATGCTGGCGATGGACTCATCCACCGTCATCGGTACCGGAATACCGTTTGCGTCACGCGGACCTAATAAATGGCTCATCAGCTGGCCTCTTTCATATGGCGAGTCAGTTCAATTCGGTCGGACGGCACCAGGCACTTCTGACGCTTGCAGTCCGGGCAGGTCTCAAAGCTTTCGCGGTGATGCTCCGCGCGGCTGTCGCCGTTGTGCTTAAGCAGCGCAATGGCGTAATCAATCTCTTTCTGAACAGCGAAAGGACGATGGCATACGCGGCAGTTGCACAGCGCAAAACGGGACTGCTGGAGGAAATCCTCTTTCTTCCACACCGCCAGCTCATACTCCTGCGAAAGCCTGATCGCCGCCGTCGGGCACACTTCTTCGCAGCGGGCGCAGAAGATGCAGCGACCGAGGTTGAACTGCCAGGCCAGTTCGCCGCTGACCAGATCGGTTTCCACCGTCAACGCATTCGACGGGCAGGCATTCACGCAGGCCGCACAACCAATGCACTGCTGCGGATTGTGCTCCGGCTTGCCGCGGAAGTTTTTATCAACTGCAATCGGCTCCAGCGGATAAGACGAAGTCGGTGCGCCGGTTTTGATGACTTTTTTTGATAAAGGTAAACATGGCGATTCCTTATTTCAGCGGCGAGTTTTTACGCTCAATGCTGTAGCGCTCAAGTTCTTTGTATGGCACGACTTTGCTCTTCTTCTTACGCACATCCACCACGGTCATGCGGTCAGTACAGGAGTAGCAAGGGTCAAGGCTACCGATAATCAGCGGTGCATCAGAAACGGTGTTGCCGCGCAGCATGTAACGCAGGGTCGGCCAGTTGGCGTAAGTCGCCGCACGACAGCGCCAGCGGTACAGCTTCTGGTTGTCGCCGGTCATGCTCCAGTGAATATCATCACCGCGCGGCGCTTCGGAAAAGCCCAGCGCAAAGCGGTGTGGAATATAGGTGAAGCCTTCAACCATCAGCGGGCCGCCCGGCAGGTTGTCCAGACCGAAGTCGATCATATTCAGCGCGGTGTACACTTCGTTGATGCGCACTTTCAAACGAGAGATCACATCGCAGCCCTGTTCGCTGTGAACCGTCATCGGCAGCAGGCCGTAACCGACAAACGGGTGATCGGCGCGGGTGTCACGAGCGTGACCACTGGCGCGAACCATCGGCCCAACGTTACTGAAATCACGCGCAATCTCTGGATCCAGACGACCAATTCCCACGGTGCGCTGTTCCATGTTCGGCGTACTGAGCAGCATATCCACCAGTTCCTGCACGTCACGACGCATCTGCTGCGCCAGTTGACGGGTCTGGATCATGTCCTCTTTCAGCAGATCGCGACGAATCCCGCCAATCAGGTTCAGACCGTAGGTTTTACGCGCTCCGGTCAGGATCTCCGCCATCTTCATGGAGGTTTCGCGTACGCGGAAGAACTGCATAAAGCCGGAGTCAAAACCGGTGAAGTGACAGGCCAGGCCGAGGTTCAGCAGGTGGGAATGCAGACGCTCTACCTCCAGCAGAATGGCGCGGATCATCTGCGCGCGTTCCGGCACTGCGATGCCCATCGCGTTTTCAACGGAGGTGGTATACGCGGTGCTGTGGGCAAAGCCGCAGATCCCGCATACGCGGTCCGACAGGAAGGTGACTTCGTTATAGCCCATCCGGGTTTCCGCCAGTTTCTCCATGCCACGATGGACGTAGAACAGGCGGTAATCGGCGTCGATAATGTTTTCGCCGTCAACGAACAGGCGGAAGTGCCCGGGCTCATCTGAGGTGACGTGCAGCGGGCCAATCGGCACCACGTTATTTTTCTTGTCGCCCAGTTCGTTAATGAACTCGTAGGTTTCCGCATCGGTGGTCGGTGCCGGACGCTGACGATAATCCATACTGTCTTTACGCAACGGATAGAGTTCGTCCGGCCAGTCATCCGGCAACACCAGACGGCGTTCATCCGGCAGACCGACCGGGATCAGACCGTACATGTCGCGCACTTCACGTTCGCCCCAGACGGCAGCCGGAACGCGCGGCGTGACGGACGGGAATTCCAGCTTATTGGCATCAACTTCAACACGTACCGTGATCCAGCATTTGGTGCCCTGCTCCATCGACAGCACGTAGTACACGGCATAATGACCGCAAAGTTGACGTTCATCGTTGCCGAACAGCACGGAGAGCCAGCCGCCCTGCTTGTAGTAAAGGAATTCGACCACTTCCGGCAGATAGTTGACCTTCACGGTGATGGTCAGCTGATCCCGGGTCTGCCAGGCTTCGTCCAGTACCACGCCAGGAAAAGCCTGGTGCAGTGCTGCAAGGTATTGTTGACCAATTTTTTCTTCAGACATGCTCAAACTCTCTTAAATCACGCCACCAGCAAGGAGACGAAGGCTAAAAACGCAAACCCAAATCCGGCCCAGGTCACGCGTGAAGTGGCGCAAAAACGCAGACGCGCCATGCTGTTTTCGAACAGGGCAATCACCAGCACGCCGACCAACAGCTTGACGATGGCAATCACCAGCGCCAGCAGCAATCCACCTGCGCTGAACGTTTCCATCTGTCCCCACGGCAGGAACACGCCGACAAACATTTGCAGCACCACCAGCTGTTTGAGACTAATGCCCCACTTCAGCACCGCGAAGCCGCTGCCGCTGTATTCGGTCAGCGGGCCTTCCTGCAACTCCTGCTCCGCTTCCGCCAGATCGAACGGCAGTTTTCCCATTTCGATAAAGGTGGCGAACGCACAGGCGCACAGTGCCAAAATCAGCGGGATGCTGCGGGCTGCTGGCCAGTGATAGATCGTATCGGTGATATTGCTGATATGGGTGGAACCCGCGACCTGCGCAGCGACCCACAGTCCCAGCAGCAGGATTGGCTCCACCAGCACGCCGAGCATCGCTTCGCGACTGGCGCCGATTGCCGTGAACGGGCTACCGGTATCCAGACCAGCAATGGAAAAGAAGAAACGGGCAATGGCGAACAGATAAATCAACGTGATCAAATCGCCCAGTTGCGGCAGCGGTGACCCCACAGTCACCACCGGCAGCGCGGTGGCGATGGTCAGCATGACGCCCACCATCACAAACGGCGTCAGGCGAAAGACCCAGCCGGCATCCGCCGGCGCGACGCTCTGACGCCCCAGCAGTTTGATCAGGTCGCGATACTCCTGCAATACGCCAGGACCGCGACGATTGTGCAGACGGGCACGCGCCACGCGGGTTACGCCGGATAACAGCGGCGCGGCGGCAAAGAGCACCAGCGCCTGAATTAACGGATATAAAACACTCATTCTCAGGCTCCTCGTGAAACCACAATCACCACCAGCACCGCCAGCTCAATCAGCGCCAGGCGACGGAACAGAACCGGAGCAGCCGCGTTCTGCCAGCCCGGAATCAGCGATACCGGATTGAGCCATTTACGCAGTCTGAGGATCGGCGCAAAGGCCTCTTTTACCGGCATCGCGAAACCATGCGCGGTAATGACCATCGACTGCTCGTGATCGTAGCCGCAGACCCATGCCGTACCGCGTGAACGCGACGGCAGACGGTTGCCTTTGAATATCGCCATGATGATGAACGGCAGCAGCGGACACGCGATCAGCAACAGCGTGATCATCGGTTGTGAAACCGTGGTGTTGGCGGTTTCCAGCGGTAACGGCACTGCGGTCGCCAGCAGCGGCAGCAGCCACGGCGCGGCAACCCCGCCCAGCACACAGCAAATCGCCAGTGCCACGACGCTGACGCCCATCAGGAGAGGCGCACAGCAGGCGTTTTCCGCTTCTTTCGTGCGCGGCGCGCCGAGGAAGGTCACGCCATACACTTTCGCCATACACATCACCGCCAGCGCACCGGTGATCGCCAGTCCAACCGCCAGTAATGGCCCCAGCAGACGACCAATAAATGCGCCGCTGTTGCCCAGTTTGAAGAAGGACTGATAGATAACCCATTCGCCGGCAAAGCCGTTCAGCGGCGGCAATGCAGCCATCGCCATCAGCCCCACCAGCATTGCAATGGAAATGACCGGCATGCGCTTGCCGATGCCGCCCAGTTTTTCGATATCGCGATGCCCGGTACGAAACCAGATGCTGCCCGCACCGAGGAACAGTACGCTTTTGAACAGGCTATGGTTCACCTGGTGATAAAGCCCACCGGTCAGGCCCAGCGCAATCAGCGTCGGTTGATTGAGCGCAATCCCGGTTACGCCAGCCCCCAGACCGAGCAGAATAATGCCGATGTTTTCCAGGGTGTGATACGCCAGCAGGCGCTGAATATTGTGCTCCATCAGCGCATACAGACCGCCAACAAACGCGGTGATCATGCCGAGCACCAGCAGCAGCACGCCCCACCACAGCGGCGCATTACCGCCAATCAGCGATAGCGAGAGAATGCCCAGCAGACCGACCTTCATCACCACGGTGGAGAACAGGGCTGCCGCCGGAGCGCTGGCATTCGCGTGTGCCTGCGGCACCCATCCGTGGAGTGGAATAATCCCGGCCAGCAGACCAAAACCCGCCACGCCGAGCAGCCAGATGTCAGAACCCAGCGGCAGCTCCTGGGTACGCAGGTCGAGCAGGCGTAACTCCAGCGTGCCGTAGCGCTGCCATACCAGATAGCAGGCAATCGCCAGCAGCAGCGTACCGAGACGCCCCAACGCGAACCACAGCTTGCCTTCTTTGCTGCATCCGGTCAGGAACACCGCACTCAGCGCCATGATTTCCGCCATCACCACCAGCGTGCCAAGATTGCTGGCGGCAACCGCGCACACCGCCGCGGCCATCAGCAGATTCACCAGCAGGCCGTTAGCTTTCACCTGCGGATGGCGATGCCAGTCGATGTTGTACAGACTGACGAACAGTCCACACAGCCCCAGCGTAATCAGCCAGATGGCATTCAATGGGGTGATTTGTACGCTGTGACCGATAAACGGCATCACGCCGCGCACCGCGACAGCGTTGATGAGCACGGAGAAACCCGCCGCGGCGGTACACAAGCTCCCCACCGCGCCGCCCACGCCAGCAATCCAGCCGCTCAGCGCTTTATGAAAAGAGAACAGAAATGCCAGGACGGCGGCAGCGGCAAACCAGGCCACGCCGCTGGCGATCAGTGAAATTGCGCTCATTTTGCCTCCCCACTCTGCGCCTGCTGAAACAAGGTGAGATCGCCGAAGTCGGTATTGAAAGTCAGCTCACGTTTGCGTTTACTGGCGCGGGCGATGTCCATGTTATTCACCAGATGCAGGGCTTTGGTCGGGCACATCCGCACGCAGGCTGGCCCTTGTTCGTCAAAGCTGCACAGATCGCATTTCACCGCGATAGCCCGCACGCCCGGAACCCAGTCCAGCAACGTGCTGACGCGAGCCGGCGCGGGGGGAGCTGGTGGAGCTTTCGACGTATTGGCGTTGGCCGGGATATGCAGCGGACGGCTGCCGGAAAATTCGATCGCGCCAAACGGACAGGCAATGCCGCACAGTTTGCAGCTTACACACAGGCTTTCATTAAGCTGTACGGCGCCCTCCACCCGGTTAATCGCGTTAACCGGACAAACGGTAGCGCAAGGCGCATCTTCACAATGGTGGCAAAGCTGCGGCGCGGATTCTTTTTCATTTAACATCACTTTCAGACGCGGCATAGACTGCAGGCCGTGCTGGCGATGCGTCTCTGAACAGGCGGCCTCACAGGTGTGACAACCGATACAGAGCGTGGAGTCAGCAATTACAAAACGATTCACCAGGCATTCCTCAGGTGATAGTCATTTTTGACGAAAACATGCCGACGAGATGTCAGTTTCGACACTGTTCGACATATCTGTCCCTCAATTCGTCGTGACGACCAACGACACGACGCAAAGCACCGCCTTCAGGCCGCCGGATTTTGTTCCGCCACCAGTTGGCTCAGATTGATCGGCGAACCGGTTTCGACAGCGGCATACAGACGGTCATAGACGCTGGAGATTTTGTCGAGATAGTGCTCCAGCACCTGCTCGCGATTGCGGTTGCTGACCTGCTCATCGACTTTGCCGTCAATACTCAACTGCGCCTGCGCAACCAGTTGTTTATCTTCGCCATCTTTGGTTTCGACGTAGTACTCAATGGTGTGGCTGTTAAAGCCATCCGCCAGCGTGACGTAAATACGAAAGTGTTCGAACAGCACGAAGCAGAGATCTTTATCCGGCGCGCAGCTCATCGCGTGATGCAGGCGCGCTTTCGACAGGGTGATCCCCTGAACCAGCGAGTTGCAGTAAATATGCCACTGGTCCTGTAGGCGACGATGCCGCTGCGCGATGTAATCGGCTTTTTCGCTTATTTCCCAAATAGTCATGTCAGGTTACCCGTTTAACAGAGATAGCCTGCCATAAGCATTTTCCATGCCAGTTTTTAACCATTTGTTTTTTCATGAATTTAAAAATAAATGACGGCTGTCGACGCCGCGATGACATGTCATTTCGTCATCATCGTCATTGACAAGCACACCCAATTTTCAGGCTGGCATAATTATTGCTTAACCCTGCCCATCATATCGGGAGGCACTATGCACGAAATAACCCTTTGCCAGCGGGCACTGGAATTGATCGAACAACAGGCCGTCGCGCACGGCGCAAAACGGATAACTGGGGTCTGGCTCAAAATTGGCGCATTTTCTTGCGTAGAAACCAGCGCTCTCTCCTTTTGTTTTGATCTGGTATGCCGTGGCACCGTTGCGGAAGGTTGTAAACTGCACCTCGAGGAACAAGAAGCCGAATGCTGGTGTGAATCCTGTCAGCAATACGTCACCTTACTGACTCAGCGCGTACGTCGTTGCCCGCAATGTAATAGCGACATGCTGCAGATCGTGGCCGATGACGGATTACAGATCCGGCGAATAGAAATAGATCAGGAGTGAGCGATGTGTACTACATGCGGTTGCGCTGAAGGCAACCTTTATATAGAGGGTGATGAGCATAACCCTCATTCCGCGTTTCGCAGCGCGCCCTTTGCCCCGGCAGCTCGCCCGGCGCTGAATATTACCGGCATTAAAACGACCGAATTCACCCCGAGCCAGACGGAAGAAGGCGATTTGCACTACGGTCACGGTGAAGCCGGCACCCACGCGCCAGGCATGAGCCAGCGCCGGATGCTGGAAGTGGAAATCGACGTGCTGGATAAGAACAACCGCCTGGCCGAGCGCAACCGCGCCCGCTTCGCGGCGCGTCAGCAACTGGTGCTTAACCTCGTCTCCAGTCCCGGTTCCGGTAAAACAACTCTGCTCACCGAAACGTTGATGAAGCTGAAAGACAGCGTGCCGTGCGCGGTCATTGAAGGCGATCAACAGACGGTCAACGATGCCGCACGCATTCGCGCCACCGGCACGCCCGCCATTCAGGTTAACACTGGCAAAGGCTGCCACCTCGACGCGCAGATGATTGCCGACGCCGCGCCGCGACTGCCACTTGCCGACAACGGTATTTTGTTTATCGAAAACGTCGGCAACCTCGTCTGCCCGGCAAGCTTCGATCTCGGCGAACGACATAAAGTCGCCGTGCTTTCTGTCACTGAAGGTGAAGATAAGCCGCTGAAATACCCGCATATGTTCGCCGCCGCCTCGCTGATGCTGCTCAATAAAGTCGATCTGCTGCCGTACCTGAATTTCGACGTAGAGAAGTGCCTGGCCAGCGCCCGGGAAGTGAACCCGGACATTGAGATCATCCTGATTTCAGCCACCAGCGGTGAAGGGATGGATCAGTGGCTGAACTGGCTGGAGGCACAGCGATGTGCATAGGCGTTCCCGGCCAAATCCGCACCATTGAAGGCAACCAGGCGAAAGTCGACGTTTGCGGCATTCAGCGCGACGTCGACCTTACGCTGGTCGGCAGTTGCGATGAGCACGGTGAACCCCGTCTGGGCCAATGGGTGTTGGTTCACGTCGGTTTTGCGATGAGCGTGATTAACGAAGCCGAAGCGCGCGACACGCTCGATGCGCTCCAGAATATGTTTGATGTTGAGCCGGACGTCGGCGCTTTGCTGTATGGCGAGGAAAGATAATGCGTTTTGTTGACGAATACCGCGCGCCGGAACAGGTGATGCAACTGATTGAGCACCTGCGTGAACGCGCCGCGCATCTGCCGTATACCGCCGAACGTCCGCTGCGCATAATGGAAGTCTGCGGCGGCCACACGCACGCGATCTTCAAATTTGGTCTCGACCAGTTGCTCCCCGACAACGTGGAATTTATCCACGGCCCCGGTTGCCCGGTTTGTGTGTTACCGATGGGACGTATCGACAGTTGTATAGAGATTGCCAGCCATCCGGAGGTGATTTTTTGTACCTTTGGCGACGCGATGCGCGTGCCGGGCAAACAGGGCTCACTGTTACAGGCGAAAGCCCGCGGCGCAGACATTCGCATCGTCTACTCGCCGATGGATGCGCTCAAACTGGCGCAGGATAACCCGACGCGCAAAGTTGTTTTTTTCGGTTTGGGTTTCGAAACCACGATGCCGACCACCGCCATTACGCTACAGCAGGCAAAACAGCGTGACGTGCAGAACTTTTATTTCTTCTGCCAGCACATCACGCTGATTCCTACCCTGCGCAGTCTGCTTGAACAACCCGACAACGGCATCGACGCGTTCCTTGCGCCAGGCCACGTCAGTATGGTGATCGGTACCGACGCGTATCATTTTATTGCCAGCGAGTTTCATCGTCCGCTGGTGGTCGCCGGATTCGAACCGCTTGATCTACTGCAAGGCGTCGTGATGCTGGTTGAGCAGAAAATAGCGGCCCACAGCCAGGTCGAAAATCAGTACCGTCGTGTGGTGCCGGATGCCGGGAATTTGTTGGCGCAAAAAGCCATTGCCGAGGTGTTTTGCGTCACCGGCGACAGCGAATGGCGCGGGCTTGGGGTGATTGAATCCTCCGGCGTGCATCTGACGCCTGATTATCAGCGCTTTGATGCCGAAGCGCATTTTCGCCCGGCGCCGCAGCAGGTGTATGACGATCCGCGCGCCCGTTGCGGCGATGTGCTGACCGGGAAATGTAAACCGCATCAGTGCCCGCTGTTTGGCAAGACCTGTAATCCCGAGACCGCGTTTGGCGCACTGATGGTCTCATCTGAAGGCGCATGCGCCGCCTGGTATCAGTATCGTCAGCAGGAGTGTGAAGCATGAACAGCGTACAACTCGCCCACGGCAGCGGCGGCCAGGCTATGCAGCAACTGATTAACAGCCTGTTTATGGAGGCGTTTGCCAACCCGTGGCTGGCGGAACAGGAAGATCAGGCACGGCTTGAACTGGCACAACTGGTCGCCGAAGGCGATCGTCTGGCTTTCTCCACTGACAGTTATGTTATTGACCCGCTGTTCTTCCCCGGCGGCAACATCGGCAAACTGGCGATCTGCGGCACCGCCAATGACGTCGCCGTCAGCGGCGCAATCCCTCGCTATCTCTCCTGTGGCTTTATCCTCGAAGAAGGTTTGCCGATGGAGACGCTGAAAACCGTGGTGAACAGCATGGCGGCTACCGCGCGTGAAGCTAACATCGCGATCGTCACCGGCGATACCAAAGTGGTGCAGCGCGGCGCGGCGGACAAACTGTTTATCAATACCGCCGGAATGGGCGCGATTCCCGCCAATATTCACTGGGGCGCGCAAACCCTGACCGCAGGCGATGTGCTGTTGGTCAGCGGAACGCTGGGCGATCACGGGGCAACGATTCTTAATTTGCGTGAACAACTGGGTCTGGATGGCGAGCTTTTCAGCGACTGCGCGGTATTAACTCCGCTGATTCAGTCGCTGCGCGATATCCCCGGTGTGAAAGCCCTGCGCGACGCCACTCGTGGCGGCGTTAATGCGGTCGTCCATGAGTTTGCCGCCGCCTGCGGTTGTGGCGTTGAGCTGTCCGAATCCGCACTTCCCGTGAAGCCCGCCGTTCGGGGAGTATGTGAACTGCTGGGGCTGGAGGCGCTCAACTTTGCCAACGAAGGCAAACTGGTGATTGCCGTTGAACGTCAGGCAGCAGAGCACGTATTAGCGGCCCTGCATGCACATCCGCTGGGACGTGACGCGGCGTTGATTGGCGAAGTGGTCGAACGTAAAGGCGTGCGCCTGGCCGGTCTTTACGGCGTGAAGCGCACGCTGGATTTACCGCATGCAGAACCGCTGCCGCGGATCTGTTAAGTCCGTCATTATGCCGGATGGCGGCGTCGCCTTATCCGGCCTACACAAACTGTTCGAACGGTAGGCCGGATAGGGCGTTTTTTGTCGCCATCCGGCGGAAGTTGAGTCTCTATACCTATAATTTAATTTCTTTTTCGCACCGCGCAGCGGTACTTTCCTGGAAAAGCAATATGTCGTATACACCGATGAGCGATCTCGGGCAGCAAGGATTGTTCGACATCACTCGCACATTATTACAGCAGCCCGACCTGCAATCGCTAAGCGAGGCGCTTGCGCAACTGGTAAAGCGGTCAGCGCTTGCCGACAGCGCGGCGATTGTGTTGTGGCAAGCGCAAACGCAGCGCGCGTCGTATTACGCCACGCGCGATAACGGCAAACCCGTCATCTACGAAGACGAAACCGTACTCGCCCATGGCCCGGTCCGCCGGCTTCTTTCCCGCCCGGACGCCCTGCACTGCAATTATCACGAATTTTCAGAAACCTGGCCGCAACTGGCCGCTGGCGAACTTTACGCGCCATTCAGCCACTACTGCCTGCTGCCGCTGGCAGCGGATGGGCGCATTTTTGGCGGCTGCGAATTTATCCGCAACGACGATCGTCCCTGGAACGAAAAAGAGTACGAGCGTCTGCAAACCTTCACCCAGATTGTCGGCGTGGTGGCGGAGCAAATTCAGTGCCGGGTCACGAATAACATCGATTACGATCTCTTGTGCCGCGAACGCGACAACTTTCGTATTCTGGTCGCCATCACTAACGCCGTACTCTCCCGGCTCGACATGGATGAGCTGGTGAGTGAAGTCGCCAAAGAGATCCATCACTATTTCAACATCGACGACATCAGCATTGTCCTGCGCAGCCACCGTAAAAATAAGCTCAGCATTTACTCCACTCACTACCTCGATGAAAATCATCCCGCACACGAACAAAGCGAAGTCGATGAAGCCGGCACCCTGACGGAACGGGTATTTAAAAGCAAAGAGATGTTGCTGATTAACCTGAATGAACGGGACGCGCTGGCCCCATATGAACGCATGCTGTTCGATACGTGGGGCAACCAGATTCAGACGCTGTGCCTGCTACCGCTGATGTCGGGCAACACCATGCTCGGCGTACTCAAGCTGGCGCAGTGTGAAGAAAAAGTGTTTACCACCGCTAACCTGAACCTGTTGCGCCAGATTGCCGGGCGCGTCGCCATCGCCGTGGACAACGCCCTCGCCTATCAGGAAATTCATCGCCTGAAAGAACGGCTGGTGGATGAAAACCTGGCGCTTACCGAACAGCTTAACAATGTCGACAGTGAATTTGGCGAGATCATCGGGCGCAGTGATGCGATGTACAGCGTGCTCAAGCAGGTCGAGATGGTGGCCCAGAGCGACAGCACCGTGCTGATCCTCGGTGAAACCGGCACCGGTAAAGAGCTGATTGCCCGCGCAATCCACAATCTGAGCGGGCGTAACGCACGCAGGATGGTGAAGATGAACTGCGCGGCTATGCCCGCAGGCCTGCTGGAAAGTGACCTGTTCGGTCACGAACGCGGCGCCTTCACCGGTGCCAGTGCGCAACGCATTGGCCGCTTTGAGCTGGCGGATAAAAGTTCTTTGTTCCTGGATGAAGTGGGCGACATGCCGCTGGAATTACAGCCTAAGCTCCTGCGCGTCTTACAGGAACAGGAATTTGAGCGTCTGGGCAGCAATAAGCTGATCCAGACCGACGTGCGTCTGATCGCCGCTACCAACCGTGACCTGAAAAAAATGGTCGAGGATCGCGAATTTCGTAGCGATCTCTACTACCGCCTCAACGTTTTTCCGATCCGGCTTCCGCCGCTGCGCGAACGCCCGGAGGATATTCCTCTTTTGGTGAAAGCGTTCACCTTTAAAATCGCTCGCCGCCTGGGGCGCAATATCGACAGCATTCCGGCTGAAACGTTGCGCACGCTTAGCAATATGGAATGGCCGGGGAATGTGCGCGAACTGGAGAACGTGGTTGAACGCGCCGTTCTGCTGACGCGTGGAAACGTGCTGCAACTTTCACTGCCGGATATCGGCATGCTCTCGCCTGGCGAACCGCCCGTTGCGACCGAAGTCGCCCAGGAAGGGGAAGACGAGTATCAGCTTATCCTGCGGGTGCTGAAAGAGACCAACGGTGTGGTCGCAGGCCCGAAAGGTGCAGCTCAGCGACTGGGGCTTAAGCGCACAACGCTGCTGTCGCGCATGAAGCGTTTAGGGATTGATAAAGACGCGCTGGTTTGAGGCACGCGTTGCTGGATGCGGGTGGGCAATTATCCGTAAGCCGGATTAAGGCGAGGCCGCCATCCGGCCTCTCGCTTCACTTTTTACGCGAGTATTTTTCCGGCAGTTCCGGGACAGGCCGTTTGTCGTCGATAAGATGACGGACGGTCAGGATCGGGTGACGCCAGAGCATTCTCGGTCCCGCCCAGCGCATTATCTGCTTCATCTCTTCACGTTTCGCGGGTTGATAGCAGTGCACCGGACACTGCTTACAGGCCGGCTTCTCCTCGCCAAAAACGCACTTATCCAGCCGTTTTTGCGCGTAGGTAAACAGCGCGTCGTAGTGCCCTGGCTCATCAAATGCCTGCGGGCACTGGTTTTCGTACAGCGCGATCATTTTTTTAATCGTCAGCTTTTCGCGAGCAATACGCTTACCGGACATGATGCGCCTCCCCTCTTTTAAAGTGCATTTATTTTACTCCTTAACGCTACTGCGCACTATCACCCGAAGGTGACATCTCCTCGCTTACAAATAAGAATTATTTTCATTTAAGCTTATCTTTATGTATGCCATGTGCTATATAACATAGCAAAGGCTATATTCGATGAATAATTAACCACTTTATTATGAGGGATTCTATGCCGCACCTGCCCCGTCTGACGTCATCATTGTTAATTGCCATGCTGGCCCTGTGCGCGCTGCCTCCGGCGTACGCTACAGAAAAATTCAAAGTCATCACCACTTTTACGGTCATTGCCGACATGGCGAAAAACGTCGCCGGCGAGGCAGCAGAGGTCAGTTCGATCACCAAACCTGGTGCGGAAATTCATGAATATCAACCCACGCCCGGCGACATTAAGCGAGCGCAGGGAGCACAGCTTATTCTCTCCAACGGTCTGAATCTGGAGCTGTGGTTTGCACGTTTTTATCAAAATCTGTCGGGCATACCGGAAGTGACGGTGTCGGATGGGGTGAAACCGATGGGCATCAGCGAAGGTCCATACAGCGGTAAATCCAACCCCCACGCCTGGATGTCGGAAGAAAACGCGCTGATTTACGTCGACAATATCCGCAACGCGCTGATGAAGTACGATCCGGCAAACGCCGCGACCTATCAAAAAAATGCTGAACATTATAAAACGCAGATCCGCCAGACAATGAAACCCTTACGCGCTGCGCTGGCGGCCATCCCTGCTGACAAGCGCTGGCTGGTCACCAGCGAAGGGGCCTTTTCCTATCTTGCCCGCGACAATGGGCTAAAAGAGTTGTATCTCTGGCCGATCAACGCCGATCAGCAGGGAACGCCAAAGCAGGTACGTAAGGTGATCGATGCGATCAGAGCGCATCAGATCCCGACTGTTTTCAGCGAAAGCACCGTCTCAGATAAACCGGCCCGCCAGGTTGCGCGGGAAGCCGGCGCACATTACGGCGGCGTCCTGTACGTTGATTCCCTGAGCACGGCTGAGGGACCAGTTCCCACCTGGCTTGATCTGCTGCGCGTGACCACTGAAACGATCGTCACCGGCATCAACGACGGTATGAGGAGCCAGAAATGAATCAATCTGCGATTACCGTGAATCAGGTGACGGTGACGTATCGCAACGGTCATACCGCGCTACGCGATGCCACCTTTCAGGTACCGGGTGGTTCGATAGCCGCGCTGGTGGGGGTCAACGGGTCGGGAAAATCAACATTGTTTAAGGCGCTGATGGGTTTCGTCCGCCTGGCCGACGGCGAGATTTCCATCCTGCAACAGCCGGTAAATCGCGCGCTGAAACAGAATCTGATCGCTTATGTTCCGCAATCTGAAGAGGTCGACTGGTCATTTCCGGTGCTGGTGGAAGATGTGGTCATGATGGGGCGCTACGGGCATATGGGCTGGTTGCGTCGCCCGAAGGATCAGGATCATGCCAGTGTTGACGCGGCGCTGGCGCGGGTGGATATGCTGGAATACCGCCACCGGCAGATTGGCGAGCTTTCCGGCGGACAGAAAAAACGCGTCTTCCTCGCCAGAGCCATCGCCCAGGATGGCCAGGTCATTTTGCTGGATGAACCCTTTACCGGAGTGGACGTCAAAACCGAAGCGCGCATTATTACGCTGCTACGCGAGTTGCGCGATGAGGGGCGCACCATGCTGGTCTCCACCCACAATCTCGGGTCAGTCACTGAATTCTGTGATTATACGGTGATGATCAAAGGCACCGTGCTGGCGAGTGGCCCGACCGAAACCACCTTTACCGCCGAAAACCTTGAACTGGCGTTCAGCGGTGTCCTGCGTCATGTCGCGCTCAGCGGCGGTGAAGAACACATTATTACCGATGACGAACGTCCATTTATCTCCCGGCGTACGGCAGGCGGCGGAGAGTCATTATGAACTGGCTGACGGAACCTTTTGGCTATCAGTACATGCTCAATGCAATGTGGGTATCGGCAATGGTGGGTGGCCTGTGCGCCTTTCTCTCCTGCTATTTAATGCTCAAAGGCTGGTCGCTGATCGGCGATGCGCTGTCACATTCCATCGTACCCGGCGTTGCCGGCGCCTACATGCTCGGCCTCCCCTTTTCGCTCGGCGCCTTTCTCTCTGGCGGCCTGGCGGCGGGCAGTATGCTGTTTCTGAACCAGCGCTCGCGGCTGAAAGAAGATGCCATTATTGGCCTGATCTTCTCGTCATTCTTTGGCATCGGGCTGTTTATGGTCTCACTCAACCCGATGTCGGTGAATATTCAGACTATCATTCTCGGCAACGTGCTGGCGATTGCCCCGGAAGACATCGTTCAACTGGCGATTATCGGCGTTGTTTCCTTACTCATTCTGCTGCTGAAGTGGAAGGATCTGATGGTCACTTTTTTTGATGAAAACCACGCCCGATCCATTGGTCTGCATCCGGGTCGTCTGAAGCTGCTGTTTTTCACGTTGTTGTCGGTATCCACCGTCGCCGCGCTGCAAACCGTGGGGGCATTTCTGGTGATCTGTCTGGTCGTGACGCCCGGTGCCACCGCCTGGCTACTGAGCGACCGCTTTCCACGCCTTCTTATGATCGCGGTTGCGATCGGCAGTCTTACCAGCTTCTTCGGCGCATGGCTCAGTTACTGGCTTGACGGTGCCACTGGCGGGATCATCGTGGTATTGCAAACGCTGCTGTTCCTGCTGGCATTCGTTTTCGCCCCTAAACACGGCCTGCTGGCGAATCGTCGTCGCGCGAGCCGTAAGGAGTCGTCATGTTTCTGACCACCCTGCTGGAACCCTTTCAGTTCGACTTTATGGTCAATGCGCTGATCGTCTCTGTCCTTGTGGCGATTCCCTGTGCGCTACTGTCGGTATTTCTGGTGCTCAAAGGCTGGGCACTCATGGGAGACGCCATGAGTCATGCGGTCTTTCCGGGAATTGTGCTGGCTTATATTGTCGGTATTCCACTGGCTATCGGCGCGTTTATTGCGGGCCTGTTCTGCGCAGTCGCGACCGGATATCTTGACGACAACAGCCGCATCAAACGCGATACCATCATGGGGATCGTTTTCTCCGGCATGTTTGGCGCCGGGCTGGTGCTCTATGTCTCTATCCAGTCTGAGGTTCATCTCGATCATATTCTGTTCGGCGACATGCTGGGGATTTCACTCAGTGATATTGGGCAAACGGCGCTCATTGCGCTGGGCATCGCGCTGATCATCGTCTTCAAATGGAAAGATCTGCTGCTGCATGCCTTCGATCCGCATCAGGCAAAAGCCTGCGGTCTGAACACGGCCATGTTGCACTACGGGCTGTTGTGCATGATTGCGCTGACCATTGTGGCGACGCTGAAATCGGTGGGGATCATTTTGTCGATCTCCCTGCTGATCGCCCCAGGCGCGATTGCCATTTTACTCACCCGCCGATTTGCTCACGCGCTGCTGCTGGCAACAGGTCTGTCGGTGATCGCCTCATTTTCAGGTGTGTATCTGTCATTTTTCCTCGACAGCGCCCCCCGCACCCACGATCGTCGTGCTGTTCACCATTATCTTTATCGCTGCGTTTGTTTTTGCCTCTTTACGCGATCGACGTTCAGAAATGCGGCTACGACAGTCGGTGTAAAATTCGGAAACGGAAGAAGGATCGAGAAGTCGGCGATCCTGGCTTTCCCTGAAATGTGTATCTCCGTTATCATGTGTCCCTTATGTGATAACAACGAAAATTAAAAGTATCGCAACCTAAATCCATTCAGGGACTGGACACAACTCCATGAGTACAATCGATAATCTCGACGCCCACACCCCCATGATGCAGCAGTATCTCAAGCTGAAGGCTCAGCACCCGGAGATCCTGCTTTTCTATCGCATGGGCGACTTTTACGAACTCTTTTACGACGATGCAAAACGGGCGTCGCAACTGCTCGATATTTCGCTGACTAAACGCGGCGCGTCTGCGGGCGAGCCCATCCCGATGGCGGGCATTCCCCATCATGCGGTAGAAAACTATCTCGCCAAACTGGTTAATCAGGGTGAATCCGTCGCCATTTGCGAGCAAATTGGCGACCCGGCCACCAGTAAAGGGCCGGTTGAGCGTAAAGTCGTGCGTATTGTCACGCCGGGCACCATCAGCGATGAAGCGCTGCTACAGGAACGCCAGGACAATCTACTGGCGGCCATCTGGCAGGACAGCAAAGGTTATGGTTATGCCACGCTGGATATCAGTTCCGGGCGTTTTCGCCTGAGCGAGCCCGCCGATCGCGAAACAATGGCCGCCGAACTGCAGCGGACCAATCCGGCAGAACTGCTCTACGCGGAAGATTTCGCGGAGATGGCGCTGATAGAAGGACGTCGCGGGTTGCGTCGTCGCCCATTGTGGGAATTTGAAATTGATACTGCGCGCCAGCAACTGAATATGCAGTTTGGTACCCGCGATCTGATTGGCTTTGGCGTTGAAAACGCACCGCGTGGGCTTTGCGCCGCTGGCTGTCTGTTGCAGTACGTCAAGGATACACAGCGCACTTCCCTGCCGCATATTCGCTCGATCACCATGGAGCGCCAACAGGACAGCATCATCATGGATGCAGCAACGCGCCGAAATCTGGAGATTACCCAGAACCTGGCGGGTGGCGTAGAGAACACGCTGGCCTCCGTGCTCGACTGCACCGTGACGCCGATGGGCAGCCGTATGCTCAAACGCTGGCTGCATATGCCGGTACGCGACACGAAAATCCTGACTGAACGCCAGCAAACCATTGGTTCATTACAGGATGCAACCAGCGAACTGCAGCCGGTGCTGCGTCAGGTGGGCGATCTGGAACGTATTCTTGCCCGTCTGGCGCTGCGTACAGCCCGTCCACGCGATCTCGCTCGCATGCGCCACGCTTTCCAGCAGTTGCCGGAACTGCGTGCGCAACTGGAATCGGTAGACAGCGCCCCCGTACAAATGCTGCGTGAGAAAATGGGCGAATTTGCCGAATTGCGGGAACTGCTGGAACGTGCGGTCGTTGACGCGCCGCCGGTTCTCGTTCGTGACGGCGGTGTTATTGCGCCGGGCTACAACGAAGAACTTGATGAGTGGCGCGCCCTGGCAGACGGCGCGACCGACTATCTCGACAGGCTGGAAATCCGTGAACGCGAGCGTACCGGGCTGGATACGCTGAAAGTTGGCTTCAACGCGGTACACGGTTATTACATCCAGATCAGTCGTGGGCAGAGCCACCTCGCGCCAATTAATTATGTCCGTCGTCAGACGCTGAAAAACGCCGAGCGCTACATCATTCCGGAACTGAAAGAGTACGAAGATAAGGTTCTGACTTCCAAGGGCAAAGCGCTGGCGCTGGAAAAGCAGCTCTATGACGAACTGTTCGATCTACTGCTACCGCATCTGGCGGATCTACAGCAGAGCGCCAGTGCGCTGGCGGAACTCGACGTACTGGTGAATCTGGCCGAACGCGCGTACACGCTGAACTACACCTGTCCAACCTTCAGCGATAAACCGGGTATTCGTATTACCGAGGGCCGCCATCCGGTGGTGGAACAGGTGCTGAATGAGCCGTTTATCGCCAACCCGCTCGACCTCTCACCACAGCGCAGAATGCTGATCATTACCGGACCAAACATGGGCGGTAAAAGTACCTACATGCGCCAGACCGCGCTGATTGCCCTGCTGGCCTATATCGGTAGCTACGTACCGGCGCAAAAAGTAGAGATTGGCCCTGTCGATCGTATCTTTACCCGCGTAGGCGCAGCGGACGATCTGGCCTCCGGACGTTCCACCTTCATGGTAGAGATGACCGAAACGGCCAACATTCTGCACAACGCCACTGAGAACAGCCTGGTGCTAATGGATGAGATTGGCCGCGGGACATCCACTTACGATGGCCTGTCGCTGGCGTGGGCATGTGCAGAAAATCTGGCGAATAAGATCAAAGCGCTGACGCTATTCGCGACGCACTACTTCGAGCTGACGCAGTTGCCGGAAAAAATGGAAGGCGTTGCCAACGTCCATCTCGACGCGTTAGAGCACGGCGATACCATTGCCTTTATGCATAGCGTACAGGACGGTGCGGCCAGTAAGAGCTACGGCCTGGCGGTCGCGGCGCTGGCGGGCGTTCCGAAAGAGGTGATCAAACGTGCGCGACAGAAACTGCGCGAGCTGGAGAGCCTTTCGCCAAATGCAGCGGCAACACAGATAGACGGCACGCAGATGTCGCTACTTTCCACCCCCGAAGAGACCTCGCCTGCGGTTGAAGCGCTGGAAAATCTCGACCCGGATTCTCTGTCGCCACGTCAGGCACTGGAGTGGATCTACCGGTTGAAGAGTCTGGTGTAAGAGAAATGCCCGATGACGCTTTGCGTATCGGGCCTATACACTAACGGTACTGTACTTTCCCAGGCCGGATAAGGCGTCAACCGCCATCCGGCACTCCGTTAACGCTTACCTTCTGCCAGCAGCGGTGGAATACTCGGCACCATCGGCGCGTCGTCAATATCTTTTTTGCGTCATACGAAACGCCTGAGGATAGTGTTCGCGGCTGGTGCGACGTAGCGGCTCGGTATTACGCCAGGTATACAGGCAATGCTGGCACTGATACACCGTCCAGACGCCTTTCACTGGCGAGGTCGCCATGACTTCAATATGTTCATCAGCACAACGTGGGCAAATCATCTGTGACTCCTTATTTACGGTTGGCCAGCATGGCGGTCAGCTTTTCAGCCCAGGCTTTGGTTTCCGGAAGATCGCACACCGGTTGGCTATAGTGACCACGGTTATCCGGCGCAACGGGCGTGGTGGCGTCAATGATCAGTTTATCGGTGATCCCCGCCGGACTTGAGCCCGGATCCAGCTCCAGTACCGACATGTTCGGTAGCTGCACCAGATCGCCTGCCGGGTTGACCTTCGACGACAACGCCCACATCACCTGCGGCAGGTTGAACGGATCGACATCTTCATCCACCATGATCACCATCTTCACGTAACCCAGACCGTGTGGCGTGGTCATCGCACGCAGCCCCACCGCCCTCGCAAAGCCGCCGTAGCGTTTTTTGGTCGAGATAATCGCCAGCAGGCCGTGGGTATACATGGCGTTAACCGCCTGCACTTCAGGAAATTCAGCTTTCAGTTGCTGGTACAACGGCACACAGGTGGCCGGCCCCATCAGGTAGTCGATTTCTGTCCACGGCATCCCGAGATAAAGTGATTCAAAAATCGGTTTGCTGCGATACGACACCTTATCGATACGCACGACCGTCATGTTGCGACCACCGGAATAGTGGCCGGTAAATTCGCCGAACGGCCCTTCAATTTCACGTTTGCGGCTTTCAATCACCCCTTCCAGGATCACCTCCGATCCCCACGGTACATCGAACCCGGTCAATGGTGCGGTGGCAATGGGATACGGGCTTTCCCGCAGCGCCCCCCGCCATCTCATATTCTGACTGATCATATTTCAACGGTGTCGCGCCCATCAGCGTGATGATCGGATCGTTACCTAACGTGATGGCGATTGGCAGATCCTCGCCACGTTCTTCCGCCTTATGCAGATGCAGCGCAATATCGTGCATCGGTACGGGTTGCAGGCCCAGCTTACGCTTGCCCTTCACTTCCATCCGGTAGATACCGACGTTCTGCTTGCCGAAGTTGTCCGGGTCGAGCGGATCGCGGGAGACCACGCAGGCTTTATCCAGATAAAATCCGCCATCGCCGTCGTTCAGGCGAAACAGCGGCAGAATATCGAACAGGTTAATCGCTTCGCCATCGACGCTGTTTTCCGCCCATGCCGGATTCGCACGGCGTTCCGGAGCGACCGGGAACTTATCCCAGCGACGAATAAACTCATCAATTTGCTTTTTCACCGGCGTATTCGGCGGCAAGCCTAATGAAATGGCATGATTTTGCCAGGATCCAATGGTGTTCATTGCCACACGCGCATCGGTAAAACCGCGGATATTGTCGAACCATAGCGCCGGAGCGCCGTCGCCAATACGGCCAGTGGCGTTGGCAGCCGCGGCCAGATCCGGCTCCGCGTTCACCTCTTCACTGATTTTCAGCAATTGTCCCTGGTCGTCGAGCGCCTGCAAAAAGCTGCGCAAATCATCAAATGCCATTATTCATTCTCCTGTGAAAAATTCGGTGTCTGCGCCAAACCCTGCCAACGGCGTGCGAGGGGATGTTCCAGCGCAAACTGGTCCAGTACGCGGGCCACGATGTGTTGCGTAATATCCTCAACGGTTTGTGGATAGTTGTAGAACGCGGGCATCGGCGGCACTATCGCCACGCCCATGCGGGAAAGCGCGAGCATATTTTCGAGATGCACCGTGCTGAGCGGCATTTCACGCGGCACCAGCACCAGCTTGCGCCCTTCTTTCAGCACCACGTCGGCAGCGCGTCCCACCAGACCGTCGGCATAACCTGCGCGTATGCCAGCCAGGGTTTTCATGCTGCAGGGGATAACGATCATGCCGTCAGTACGAAACGAACCAGACGAGATGGTCGCCGCCTGATCCGCCGGACTGTGGCAAAAATCGGCCAGTCCGGCAACATCGCGCGCGCTGTATGGCGTTTCCAGCTCAATGGTGGTTTTGGCCCACTTTGACATCACCAGATGTATTTCTACCTCCGGCATTTTCCGCAATGCCTGCAACAGAGCTACGCCAAGCGGCGCGCCCGTTGCCCCGGTCATCCCTACAATCAGTCTCATCCGTTACCTCATAAATTGTTCGTATACGAACGTTTTATTTAAATTACCTCCGTGAAACCACGACGGCAAGACTCCTCATTTTTTTTCGCACGTATCGCTTAAGATTTCCTCGTTAAAAAAAAGCAGCATTACCCGCTATGATAGGCGAAACGATTTTTAGCCTGGAGTTTTCATGGAGTTACGGAACAAAGCGTTTCACCTGTTACGCCAGCTGTTTCAGCAACATACGGCGCGTTGGCAGCACGCTTTGCCGGATCTTACTAAACCGCAATACGCGGTGATGCGTGCCATTGCGGAACGTCCCGGCATTGAGCAAATTAATCTGATGGAAGCCGCCGTCAGTACCAAAGCGACACTGGCGGAAATGCTAAGCCGAATGGAAAAACGCGGGCTGGTGAGGCGCGAGAACGATCCGTTAGATAAACGTCGCCGCTTTGTTTATCTGACCACAGAGGGTGAAGCATTACTGAATGTCACCATGCCGTTGGGAAATCAGGTGGATGAGGAGTTTCTGGGGCGGTTGAATGACGAAGAACGTGCGCAATTCGCCCGGCTGATTAAGAAAATGATGCCTGATTAACGAACCTGAATGTACATGGAATACCCTTTCGGACTTTGCCTGCGAATCCACAGTTAACATAAGCCAAACAGAAAAAAGGCCAGCCTCTTAGAGGCTGGCCTTTCTTGTCAGAGCGGTGCTTACTCGCGGAACAGCGCTTCGATATTCAGCCCTTGAGTCTGCAGAATTTCACGCAGACGGCGAAGGCCTTCAACCTGAATCTGACGAACACGTTCACGAGTCAGACCGATTTCGCGGCCCACATCTTCCAGTGTTGCAGCTTCATAACCCAGTAGACCGAAACGACGTGCCAGCACTTCACGCTGTTTGGCGTTCAGTTCGAACAGCCATTTGACGATACTCTGTTTCATATCATCATCTTGCGTGGTGTCTTCCGGACCGTTCTCTTTCTCATCGGCCAGGATATCCAGCAACGCTTTTTCGGAATCGCCACCCAACGGGGTGTCTACCGAGGTAATACGCTCGTTAAGACGAAGCATACGGCTAACGTCATCAACCGGTTTATCCAGCTGTTCTGCAATTTCTTCCGCGCTCGGTTCGTGGTCCAGTTTATGGGACAACTCACGTGCGGTACGCAGATAAACGTTCAGCTCTTTAACAATGTGGATCGGCAGTCGAATGGTACGGGTTTGGTTCATGATTGCCCGTTCAATCGTCTGGCGAATCCACCAGGTTGCGTATGTGGAGAAGCGGAACCCGCGTTCCGGGTCAAACTTCTCAACGGCACGGATAAGCCCCAGATTGCCCTCTTCAATCAGATCCAGCAGCGCCAGACCACGATTGCCATAACGACGGGCAATTTTCACCACCAGACGCAGGTTACTTTCAATCATCCGACGGCGTGAGGCGACATCTCCACGCAATGCGCGACGCGCAAAATACACTTCTTCTTCGGCCGTTAACAGTGGTGAATAACCAATCTCACCAAGGTAAAGCTGAGTCGCGTCCAACACACGCTGTGTGGCCCCCTGCGATAACAGCTCTTCTTCAGCCAAATCGTTATCACTGGGTTCCTCTTCAACTAAGGCTTTTTCGTCAAAAACCTCAACTCCGTTCTCATCAAATTCCGCATCTTCATTTAAATCATGAACTTTCAGCGTATTCTGACTCATAAGGTGGCTCCTACCCGTGATCCCTTGACGGAACTAGCAAGTGTCAGCCTGGTTCCGCCGATTTATCGCTGCGGTAAATAACGCAGCGGGTTTACGGATTTCCCCTTGTAACGAATTTCAAAATGCAATCGTGTAGAACTGGTTCCGGTGCTACCCATCGTCGCTATTTTTTGTCCTGCCTTCACTTCTTGTTGTTCCCGGACCAGCATTGTATCGTTATGAGCGTAGGCACTCAGGTAATCATCGTTGTGTTTGATGATAATAAGATTACCGTAACCGCGCAGTGCGTTACCGGCATAGACCACGCGCCCATCGGCGGTCGCGATAATAGCCTGTCCCTTACTGCCTGCAATGTCGATCCCTTTATTGCCCCCCCTCGGAAGCCCCAAAGTTCTCGATTACTTTACCGTCAGTCGGCCAGCGCCATGCGGAAATTGGCGAACTGGTAGACGAACTGCTTGCAGTCGATTCGGTTGCGCTAACTGCTGGTGCCGTTACAGGCGCTGTGACGACTGTCCCAGCAGGCTTGTTGTTCGGCAACATTTTGTTAGCACTTTGTTCACCTGAGTCCTCAGAATACGTAATTGTCGGTTTCGACGCAACAGCAACGGCGGAATTTTGTGCAGGTTTGGTCACAACTCCTTGCTCTGCCGCATCGGCCTGAGTAATCGCATTACCGCCGGTAATTGGCGCACCCGATGCATTACCCACCTGCAACGTTTGCCCGACGTTCAGGCTATACGGGGCCTGGACGTTATTGCGTTGCGCCAGGTCACGGAAATCGTTCCCGGTTATCCAGGCGATATAAAAAAGCGTGTCGCCTTTTTTAACGGTGTAAGTACTGCCGCCGCTATAGCTCCCTTTCGGAATGTTCCCATACTGGCGATTGTAAACAATGCGGCCGTTTTCCATCTGTACGGGCTGTTCGGTGACCGGCTGAATTTGCGTCGGCTGCGTCGTCGGGCGCTGCACCGGTTGAATTTGCGGTGTCTGCGGTGCGGACGTCGTCGTCCCCATCTTCGGCGGCGGCGTAATCAACATGCCAGAACTGGTATTTGCCGGGGCATTACCATTGACTGAACTTACCGGCGCTGGTGGATTTGATGAATTTGAACACCCCGCCAGCCATAGTGAAACCAGTGACAGTGCCGCAATGCGACTAACGGTGAATTTTGGGCTTCCCGCGCTCATTTATCCCCCAGGAAAAAATTGGTTAACAACCAGTGACGTATAATCGTGCAGACGGCAAATGGACACTGGAAAATGTGACCACGATACGCTGACCCGTTCCAAAAACTCCAGGAAAATTCCAGGTATTCGGAACTGTTTCTTACGCGAGTTCCCCTTTCACTAAGGGAACAAAACGTACTGCCTCCACGGTGTCGATAATAAATTCGCCGCCCCGACGACGCACCCGTTTCAGAAACTGATGCTCATCACCCACGGGCAAAACGAGAATGCCGCCTTCATCCAGTTGCGTCATCAACGCGGTCGGGATTTCCGGCGGTGCTGCCGTCACAATAATAGCGTCAAATGGCGCGCGTGCCTGCCAGCCTTGCCAGCCATCACCGTGACGAGTTGAAACATTGTGTAAATCGAGTTGCTTCAGGCGGCGACGCGCCTGCCACTGCAGTCCTTTAATGCGTTCGACTGAGCAAACCTGCTGTACCAGGTGCGCCAGTATCGCCGTTTGATACCCGGAACCGGTGCCAATTTCCAGCACCCGAGACTGCGGCGTCAGTTCGAGCAGTTCGGTCATTCGCGCCACCATATAGGGCTGCGAAATCGTCTGTCCCTGACCTATCGGCAACGCGATATTGTCCCAGGCCTTATGTTCAAACGCTTCATCAATAAATTTCTCACGCGGCACCGCAGCCAGGGCATTAAGCACCTGCTCATCGCGGATCCCCTGCGTGCGCAGTTGATCAAGAAGCGTCTGTACGCGTCTGCTTACCATTGCGTGCCAACTCCCACGCTCTCTAACCAGTCGGAAACCACATCATGCGCGCTGTGCGCCGTTAAATCTACATGCAACGGCGTAATGGAGACGTAACCTTCATCCACAGCCGCAAAATCGGTGTCAGGTCCGGCGTCATATTTATCGCCAGGCGGACCAATCCAGTACAGCGTGTTGCCACGCGGATCTTCTTGAGGGATCACCTTGTCTGCCGGATGGCGACTACCGCAGCGCGTCACACGGACACCTTTGATCTGATCCAGCGGTAAGTCAGGCACATTAATGTTGAGGATCCGCCCGGTACGCAGCGGTTCGCGCCGCAGTGCGCGCAGGATTCGACAGGTGATGGCCGCTGCGGTTTCATAATGCTGGTGCCCATCTAACGACACGGCGAGCGCCGGAAAACCCAGATGGCGCCCTTCCATCGCCGCCGCGACGGTGCCGGAATAGATAACGTCATCCCCAAGATTGGCGCCGGCGTTAATTCCTGAGACCACGATGTCCGGACGCGGTCGCATGAGAGCATTAACGCCCAGATAAACACAATCGGTGGGTGTCCCCATCTGCACTGCGATATCGCCGTTGTCAAAGGTAAATGTCCGAAGAGAAGATTCCAGCGTCAGCGAGTTTGACGCACCACTGCGGTTCCGATCCGGGGCGACAACCTGTACGTCAGCAAACTCCCGCAGGGCTTTCGCCAGCGTTTGTATACCGGGTGCATGGACCCCATCATCGTTACTCAGCAATATGCGCATAATCACCCATTGTGTTGATCAGTTCCCTCACCACGCTGGTCGCGAAGCTTCCCGCTGGCAGCCAGAAGCGTAGCTCGACGGTGACGTCATCCCACCAGTTCCAGCTTAATTGCTGCGGATAAAGCAGCATCGCTCTTCGCGAGGCCTCGACTTTTTCGCGCAGCAGCAGCGACTGCAACGCGGTCTCTTCGGCAATCGCGGACTGTTCGAACGCCAGCGCATCCCGCTGGGTTCCCCACTCGCCGCTGCCGGGAAGCGAAGCCGTCACCATCAGTTCTTTTTCATCGACACGACGCTGTAGTTCCACCCGCTCTTCTTGCGAGGCGACAAACCAGCTTCCGCGTCCCGCTAATTGTAGCGCATCGCCGTCAACAACTTGATTAAAGTCTGTTTTTTTCAGGCGCTCGCTAACAATTTGATTAAACAACGCACTGCGGGCCGCCGACAACCAAAAACTGCGTTTATTGCGATCACGAACCGGTGCATCGCTTTGCGCCCAGCGCAGCGCGCCTTGCAGATTGCTGCCGCCGATACCAAAACGCTGAGCGCCGAAATAGTTCGGTACGCCACCAGCGTTTATCGCTTGCAGACGGGATTCCACCTCATCACGATGGCTGACTTCGCGCAGCACCAGCGTGAACGCATTGCCCTTCAGCGCGCCTAAACGTAGTTTGCGTTTGTGACGCGCATATTCCAGCACTTTGCAGCCTTCAAGCTGGAAGGCACTCAGGTCGGGCATTTCCTTGCCCGGAACGCGCGCACACAGCCACTGTTCGGTGACCGCATGCTTATCCTTTTGCCCGGCAAAGCTCACTTCACGGGCGTGTATTTTCAAAAATTTCGCCAGGGCATCGGCCACAAAACGGGTGTTGCAGCCGTTTTTAAGAATACGCACCAGAATGTGTTCACCTTCGCCATCCGGCTCGAAACCTAAATCTTCGACCACCACAAAATCTTCCGGACTGGCTTTCAGCAACCCGGTACTTTGTGGTTTCCCGTGAAGGTACGTAAGATTTTCAAACTCTGTCATTTCGCGGCCTTAATGAGTAACGCCACCGCTTCACAGGCGATCCCTTCCCCCACGACCGGTAAAACCCAGTTTTTCCGTAGTGGTCGCTTTCACGTTCACGTCATCCATGTGACAACCGAGGTCTTCAGCAATAAATACGCGCATTTGCGGGATGTGCGTCAGCATCTTCGGCGCCTGAGCAATAATGGTCACATCGACGTTGCCTAAGGTATAGCCTTTGGCCTGAATACGACGCCAGGCTTCGCGCAGCAGCTCGCGGCTATCGGCCCCTTTAAACGCCGGATCGGTATCCGGAAACAGCTTGCCAATATCACCCAGTGCCGCCGCGCCAAGCAGGGCATCGGTAAGCGCATGCAGCGCAACGTCGCCATCAGAATGCGCCAGCAGCCCTTTTTCATAAGGGATACGTACGCCACCAATAATGATTGGGCCTTCCCCGCCAAAGGCGTGTACGTCAAAACCGTGTCCGATTCGCATTATGTTTTCTCCTGATGGATTTTTCGGGTCAGATAAAATTCAGCCAGCGCTAAATCTTCCGGACGGGTCACTTTGATGTTATCAGCCCGGCCTTCCACAAGCTGTGGATGGAAGCCGCAATATTCCAGCGCCGAGGCCTCATCCGTGATGGTCGCCCCTTCATTCAGCGCACGCGTCAGACAGTCATGCAGCAGTTCACGAGGGAAAAACTGCGGCGTCAGGGCGTGCCATAAATCATTGCGCTCAACGGTATGGGCGATGGCCGTTTTTCCCGGCTCTGCGCGTTTCATAGTATCGCGCACGGGGGCGGCCAGGATCCCGCCGGTGCGGCTGGTTTCACTCAGCGCCAGCAGACGCGCTAAATCATCCTGATGCAGGCAGGGGCGCGCCGCATCATGCACCAGCACCCATTCGGCGTCTCCGGCGGCCTGCAATCCGGCAAGCACAGAGTGTGCTCGTTCATCTCCCCCGTCCACGACGGTAATTTGCGGATGCTGCGCCAGAGGGAGTTGGGCAAAGCGGCTGTCGCCGGGGCTTATCGCGATGATCACGCGGGTCACCCGGGGATGTGCCAGCAGCGCGTGGACCGAGTGTTCGAGAATAGTTTTATTGCCAATCGAGAGATATTGCTTAGGACATTCCGTTTGCATACGGCGGCCATATCCGGCCGCCGGCACCACGGCGCAAACATCCAATAAAGTGGCTGCCATGTGATTTCCTGGGCTGGTTTAACGAGTATTTTGCCCCGCAGTTTGCGCGCGTTTAGACGCGTCGGGCACCAGACGATAAAACGTTTCGCCTGGTTTAGTCATGCTGAGTTCGTTGCGTGCACGTTCCTCGATAGCCTCCTGACCGCCATTGAGGTCGTCAATTTCGGCAAAAAAGCTGATCGTTACGTGCTTTAAGTTTGGCGTTCGTCGCCTGCTGCGCCGCCACGTCATCATTGACGCGGCTGTAATCATGTATGCCGTTCTTACCGAACCACAGCGAATACTGTAGCCAGACCAGTAAAGCCAGCAACAGCAGCGTTAGTTTACCCATCCTGCCCCCTGAAAAACGGCATCATCCTCCCATACTTCCGCAAACGACACGACGTTTGCAGGCGGGAAAGCCGCAACAACGCGGGCAAATGTACCACAATTGCCCTTTATAACGTATACCCAGAACCCTGAGAACATCATCTCATTGTTAGTTACGGTTTGAATTATGGACAGCCGTCGCGCTTTAGCCCAGCAGCCACATAAACAGCGCGCCGAACATTGCGCAAACGGTCAGCAGCGTTGCGAGAATGCTGTAGCGCAATTTTCCCTTGAGCAGGGAATGCAACGCGATACCCACGACCACCGCAACGGGCATTAACGCCAGGAAGAAAGGCCAGGTGTAGATGAAGAAAAACAAGGTGTTGGCGCCATACACCAGAAAGGGGATCCCCAACGCCAGCAGCCATGACGCGAAACCCACCACGGCGCCCGGCAGCGACCAGGTGGTTTCGTCATCAGTAGCAAATGCGTCTGTCGTGGTGAGTGTGATGTTCTGGCTATTGCGCATAGTGAATCCTGTAACCTTGACTGACCGTACACACAGGTCAGGTGTCTCAGGATCTGATAATATCGTCCTGCCTCAGCAGGTCTAATAATTGGGCGACCAAATTTGTTACTAATTGTTCACCATTCAGATGAACCTCAGGCGATTCAGGCGCTTCATACACGGAATCAATTCCGGTGAAGTTGCGCAACTCTCCCGCACGCGCTTTTTTGTATAACCCTTTTGGATCGCGGGCTTCGCAAATTTCCAGCGGCGTATCCACGAACACTTCAATGAAGCGCCCTTTACCGACGCGATCGCGCACCATCTGTCGCTCCGCCCGGTGCGGGGAAATAAACGCCGTCAGCACCACCAGTCCGGCATCAACCATCAGGTTAGCCACTTCGCCCACGCGCCGGATATTCTCTTTACGATCGGCGTCGCTAAACCCTAAATCGCTGCACAGGCCGTGGCGAACATTGTCGCCATCCAACAAGTAGGTGCTAACGCCCAGCTTGTGCAGCGCCTCTTCCAGCACCCCGGCAACCGTTGATTTCCCCGATCCGGAAAGCCCGGTAAACCACAGCACAACACCACGATGACCGTGGTGTTGTTCACGCTGTTGCGGCGTGACGGGATGGGCATGCCAGACGACGTTTTCGTCATGCAACGCCATTATTTCCCCCCCAGTAAATCACGCGCGCCCCAGTGCGGGAAGTGGCGACGCACCAGCGCATTCAGTTCCAGCTCAAAGGCGCTGAATTCTGATGGCGCGGCGCTCTCTTGCACCATCGGTTCGCGGACCATACCGGCACCGACGGTGACATTGCTCAGACGGTCGATAAAAATAAGTCCACCGGTCACCGGGTTCTGCTGGTAGGTATCCAGCACCAGCGGCTCGTCAAAGGTCAGATTCACCAGACCAATGCCGTTCAGCGGCAGAGTGTCCACCTCACGCTGGGTCAAATTGTTGATATCCACCTGATACTGAACCTGATCGACGCGAGCACGGGTCTTTTTTGCCCGCGATTTTGATTTCGTAGCTCTGTCCCGGCGCCAGCGGCTGTTCCGCCATCCAGACCACATCGACGGCGGCGCTTTGCACTGCCGGTAAGCTCTCCTCCGCCGCCAGCAGCAAATCGCCACGGCTAATATCAATCTCGTCTTTCAGGACGAGGGTAATGGCTTCCCCCGGCAAAGGCGTCGTCCAGATCGCCATCAAAGGTGACAATGCGCGCCACACTGGACTCTACGCCGGACGGCAATACCTTCACGCGCTGCCCCACCTTAACGCGCCCGGAAGCCAGCGTGCCGGAATAACCGCGGAAATCGAGGTTTGGGCGGTTTACGTATTGCACCGGGAAGCGCATGGGTTGGCTGTCGACCACGCGCTGGATCTCAACCGTCTCCAGCACTTCAAGTAAAGTCGGGCCGCTATACCACGGCATGCTGACGCTTTGCGAAGCCACATTGTCGCCTTCCAGCGCGGAGAGCGGCACGAAGCGGATATCCAGATTGCCCGGCAACTGTTCGGCAAAGGTCAGATAATCTTCGCGAATACGCGCGAAAGTCTCTTCGCTGTAGTCAACCAGATCCATTTTGTTGATCGCCACCACCAGGTGCTTGATCCCCAGCAGCGTAGAAATAAAGCTGTGGCGACGGGTCTGATCCAGCACACCTTTACGGGCGTCGATCAGCAGGATCGCCAGGTCACAGGTAGAGGCGCCAGTCGCCATATTGCGGGTGTATTGCTCGTGCCCAGGGGTATCGGCAATGATAAATTTGCGTTTCTCAGTAGAGAAATAGCGATACGCCACGTCAATGGTAATGCCCTGCTCACGCTCGGCCTGCAGCCCATCCACCAGCAGCGCCAGATCCAGCTTCTCACCCTGCGTACCGTGGCGCTTGCTGTCGTTATGCAACGATGACAGCTGATCTTCATAAATCTGACGCGTGTCGTGCAGCAGGCGACCAATCAGGGTGCTTTTGCCATCATCCACGCTACCGCAGGTTAAAAAACGCAGCAGGCTTTTATGTTGTTGAGCGACCATCCAGGCTTCGACGCCGCCTTCATTGGCAATTTGTTGTGCAAGTGTGGTGTTCATGGCGGCTCCTTAGAAATACCCCTGACGTTTCTTCAGCTCCATAGAGCCCGCCTGGTCGCGGTCAATCACGCGACCCTGCCGTTCACTGGTCGTCGAGACCAGCATCTCTTCAATAATTTCCGGCAGCGTTTGTGCATTCGATTCCACCGCGCCAGTCAGCGGCCAGCAGCCGAGAGTACGGAAACGCACCATCCGTTTTTTGATCATCTCGCCGGGCTGCAGGTCGATACGATCGTCATCGATCATCATCAACATACCGTCGCGCTCCAGCACCGGGCGCTCCGCCGCCAGATACAGCGGGACGATCTCGATATTTTCCAGCCAGATGTACTGCCAGATATCCTGTTCCGTCCAGTTGGACAGCGGGAAGACGCGGATACTTTCGCCTTTGTTAATCTGCCCGTTGTAGTTGTGCCACAGTTCAGGACGCTGGTTTTTCGGATCCCAGCGATGAAAGCGGTCGCGGAAGGAGTAGATGCGCTCTTTCGCCCGCGATTTTTCTTCATCGCGACGCGCACCGCCAAAGGCGGCATCAAAACCGTATTTGTTCAGCGCCTGCTTCAGCCCTTCGGTTTTCATAATGTCAGTGTGTTTGGCGCTGCCGTGGACAAAGGGGTTGATACCCATCGCCACTCCTTCCGGGTTTTTATGCACCAGCAGCTCGCAGCCGTACGCTTTGGCAGTACGATCGCGGAATTCATACATCTCGCGGAATTTCCAGCCAGTATCGACATGCAGCAGCGGGAACGGCAGCGAGCCAGGATAGAATGCCTTCCGGGCCAGATGCAGCATAACGCTGGAATCTTTGCCAATGGAGTAAAGCATTACCGGGTTCGAGAATTCTGCTGCCACCTCGCGAATGATGTGGATGCTTTCGGCCTCCAGCTGTCGCAGGTGGGTGAGTCGTTTTTGGTCCATAACCGTTCCTTTACAATACCGCGAATGTCGAGCACGTCAGATAACCCGACTATAGGGAGCGCAAGAGAACGAATGAAATTACGAATTGGAATGAGTAGTTCCTCAAAGGAATAACGATCTGGCAAAGCAAATATCAAAAAGTGCTTAACCCGCCGGAATTCGGGCATTTAAGAGCAAATGAAATTGTTTTAGCGGGGTCACGGTTTCATACTAGGCGGATTAAATTTTTTGCTGTGTATTCAGGGCTTCCCCCGCTGGCTATTAAGGATCCTCTATGTTTTCCGCAACGCGCCGCCTTTCTACTCTCCTGGCGCTCGGCGTATGTTTTATTGTCCCCGCTCAGGCGTCATCGCCAAAACCGGGGGGATTTTGCGACCTCACAGACTCGCCATATCGCAACTGTATTTCCTGGCAGAATGACCGGCTCACCGGCAGAAATGTTATCTGCCGACTATTTGCGCCAACAATTTGAGCAAATGGGTTATCGCAGCGACATCCGTACATTCAACAGTCGCTATATTTATACCGCCAAAAATAACCGCAAAAACTGGCATAACGTCACCGGCAGTACCGTTATTGCCGCCCACGAAGGCAAGGCCCCGCAGCAGATTATTATCATGGCGCATCTGGATACCTACGCGCCGCAAAGCGATGCCGACACCGACGCGAATCTTGGCGGACTCACTCTGCAAGGCGTAGATGATAACGCCGCCGGGCTGGGCGTGATGCTTGAACTGGCGGAACGTCTGAAAGATGTGCCGACCGAATACGGTATTCGCTTTATTGCGACCAGCGGCGAAGAAGAGGGAAAACTGGGGGGCTGAAAATCTGCTGAAGCGCATGAGTACGGCAGAGAAGAAAAATACGCTGCTGGTGATTAATCTCGACAACCTGATTGTCGGCGACAAACTCTATTTTAATAGCGGGCAGAGCACGCCGGAAGCCGTGCGTAAATTAACCCGCGATCGGGCGTTAGCCATTGCACGCAATCATGGTATTGCCGCCAGCAGCAATCCAGGCCTGAATAAGGATTATCCAAAAGGCACCGGTTGCTGCAATGACGCGGAGGTTTTCGATAAAGCAGGAATTTCGGTGCTTTCCGTCGAGGCGACGAACTGGAATCTTGGCAAGAAAGATGGTTACCAGCAGCGCGCCAAAACCACCTCTTTCCCGGCGGGAAATAGCTGGCACGACGTGCGCCTTGATAATCAGCAGCATATTGATAAAGCCCTGCCAGGACGCATTGAACACCGCAACCGCGACGTCATGCGCATTATGCTGCCGCTAGTGAAAGAATTAGCGAAAGCGAGCTAATCATATTGCCGGATAAGACAATGCCATTATCCGGCAATACTGTCAGACCGTCATAGGGTGGTTTGTTTCACCCTTCGTGCAGCCCGCATTCCCGCTTCAGGCCAAAGAAGCGGGTCTCTTCTTCTGCCATGCCGGGTTCCCATTTCCGCGTGGTGTGGGTATCGCCGACGGAAAGATAGCCCTGATCCCACAGCGGGTGGTATTTCAGGCCGTGTTTTTGCAGATACTGATATACCGTGCGGTTATCCCAGTCGATAATCGGCAGCACTTTAAATACGCCACGCTGAATCGCCAGCACCGGCAGATGCGCACGGCTACCGGACTGTTCGCGCCGCAGTCCTGCAAACCAGGTTTGCGCATTCAGTTCCTGCAACGCCCGGTTCATCGGTTCGACTTTGTTGATCTCATTGTATTTCTCAATACCTTCAACCCCTTGCTCCCATAGCTTACCGTAACGCGCTTCCTGCCAGGCGGCGCTCTCGGTTGCACGGTAGACCTTCAGGTTCAGTTTGAGCTTGTCCGTTAACTCGTCGATAAACTGATAGGTTTCCGGGAACAGATAGCCGGTATCGGTCAGGATCACCGGGATATCCGGGCGGATCTGGTTTACCAGATGCAGACTCACCGCCGCCTGAATACCAAAGCTGGAGGAGAGCACGTAATTGCCGGGCAGGTGCTCCAGCGCCCAGGCCACACGGCCTTCGGCATCCAGCTTTTCCAGTTGAGAGTTAATTTCTGCCAGCGCCATGACGCGTTCCACTTTTGGCAGCGCGTTCAGAGCGTGTAGATCGAGTCTGGACATAAGAACCTCGTTTGCCTGTTTTGCCGGGCGGCACTGCGTTTGCCCGGCCTACAAAACCCGTAGGCCCGGTAAGCGAAGCGCCACCGGGCAAAGGATGGGTTATTCCCAGAAATCGCGTGCGGGATCAAGCACCGGGCGAATAATGCCCGCACGCACCGTAAAGTCGCCGAAGCCTTCACCCGCTTCGCGCTCTTTCGCCCAGCGCCCAATCAGCTCATCCAGCGAGTCGAGAATTTCCGGCTCGGTGATATTTTCTTTGAACATCCGAGGTATACGCGTGCCAATTCGGTTACCACCGAGATGCAGGTTATAGCGGCCAGGCGCTTTCCCGACCAGACCGACTTCCGCCAGCATCGCACGACCACAACCGTTCGGGCAGCCCGTTACGCGCATGACGATGTGTTCATCGCTGACGTTATGTTTCGCCATCAGTCCGTCAATCTTGTCGATAAACGTCGGCAGGAAGCGCTCGGCCTCTGCCATCGCCAGCGGACAAGTCGGGAACGACACGCAGGCCATGGAGTTTTCACGCTGTGGCGTCACGGTATTCATCAGACCGCTCTCTTGCGCGATCTTCTCAATCTTCGCCTTCTGGCTTTCCGGTACGCCAGCGATAATCAGATTCTGATTCGCGGTAATACGGAACTCACCTTTATGGATTTTTGCGATTTCCAGCAGACCCGTTTTCAGCGGACGCCCCGGATAATCGAGGATACGGCCATTTTCGATAAACAGCGTCAGATGCCATTTATTATCGATGCCCTTCACCCAGCCAATGCGATCGCCGCGACCGGTGAATTCGTACGGACGAATCGGTTCGAATTTGATGCCTGCACGACGTTCCACTTCCGCTTTAAACGTCTCTACCCCCCACGCGTTCCAGCGTGTATTTGGTTTTCGCATTTTTACGATCGGTACGGTTACCCCAGTCGCGCTGGGTGGTGACCACCGCTTCCGCTACGGCCAGCGTGTGCTCCAGCGGCAGATAGCCAAACTCGCTCGCAGTACGGGCATAGGTTTTTTTTATTACCGTGCTCGATAGAAAGACCGCCACCCACCAGCAGGTTAAAGCCCACCAGCTTGCCGTTCTCCGCCACGGCGACAAAGTTCATGTCGTTGGCGTGCAGATCGATGTCGTTCTGCGGCGGGATCACTACCGTGGTTTTAAACTTACGCGGCAGATAGGTCTGACCGAGGATCGGTTCTTCATCCGTCGTCGCGACTTTTTCCTGATCGAGCCAAATTTCAGCATACGCGCGGGTACGCGGCAGCAGATGCTCGGAGATCTTTTTCGCCCACTCATAGGCTTCAGCATGCAGCTCAGACTCGTACGGGTTCGAGGTGCACAGCACGTTACGGTTCATGTCGTTGGCGGTTGCCAGCGCATCCAGCCCCACGGAGTGCAGCATCTGGTGCACCGGTTTCACGTTCTTCTTCAGGATCCCGTGGAACTGGAACGTCTGACGGTTGGTCAGGCGAATGCTGCCGTAAATCGTGTTCTCGGCGGCGAATTTATCAATCGCCTGCCACTGTTTGGTGGTGATTACGCCACCCGGCAGACGGCAGCGAAGCAACATCGCATGACGCGGCTCCAGCTTCTGCTCGGCACGCTCGGCACGGATATCACGGTCATCCTGTTGGTACATTCCGTGAAAACGGATCAGCAGGAAGTTGTCACCTTTAAAACCGCCGGTGAGACCGTCATTCAAATCTTCAGCAATGGTGCCGCGTAGATAGTTGCTTTCCAGCTTCATACGCTCGGCGTCTGCCAGTTTACCTTCGACCACCAGGGGTCCCGGATGTTTATCGCTCATTAGTAGACATCTCGCTGATAACGGCGCTCAACGCGCAGCTCACTTAAAAATTCATCCGCTGATTCCGCGTCCATCGCGCCGAATTCAGCTATCACGTCCAGCAATGCCTGCTCAACGTCCTTCGCCATGCGATTCGCGTCGCCGCAGACATAAATGTGGGCACCGTCATTGATCCAGCGCCACAGTTCTGCGCCCTGTTCGCGCAGTTTGTCTTGTACGTAGACTTTTTCTTTTTTGGTCTCGTGACCAGGCGAGATCGATACGACTCAGTACGCCTTCTTTGACGTAACGCTGCCATTCCACCTGGTAGAGGAAATCTTCAGTAAAGTGCGGGTTGCCAAAGAACAGCCAGTTTTTACCGGACGCTCCCTCAGCAGCGCGCTGTTGCATAAAGGCGCGAAACGGCGCAATGCCTGTCCCTGGACCAATCATGATCACCGGGGTTTCAGGGTTCGTCGGCAGACGGAAGTTATCGTTATGTTCGATGAACACACGCACCTCGCCATCTTCTTCGACGCGATCGGCCAGGAAGCTGGATGCGCCACCGGCACGCGCGCGGCCTTCCACTTCATAACGCACCGCTCCCACGGTGATGTGCACTTCGCTCTCCACTTCGGCCTGTGAAGACGCAATGGAGTACAGGCGCGGCGTTAACGGACGCAACAGATCGACTAACGCTTGTGCATCCAGTTGTGCGGGCGAGAAGCGCAGCATATCGACAACAGGCGTCGTGGTGGCGTAATGCTGCAACTGTGCCTTATCGCCAACCAGCGGCAACAACGAATCACTGCGTGTTAAGGTGGCATAATTTTCAACGATATTGGCGGTATTTACGGTCAGCTCAACATGCCACTGTAGCGCTTCGGACAGCGAGAGAGACTGCCCATTGACCGTAACCGGCTCATCGCCTTTCAGCCAGACCAGTTCTACGATCTCTTTCACCAGCGCCGGATCGTTTTGATACCAGACACCCAACGCATCGCCAGGCTGGTAGCGCAAACCCGAGTCACCAAGATCGATTTCAATATGGCGAACGTCTTTCTCTGAATCGCGTCCGGTGATTTTTTGATTCACGGACAACGTGGCGCTTAGCGGCGCTTCTTTGGTATACGGACTGGTGTGGATCTCATTTACTGCGCCGCTGGCAACCGGCTGAGCCTGTGTCGCAACCGGCGCTCGTGATTTCAACACCTCAACCACACGAGCACGCCACTCGGCGGCGGCGGCCTGGTATTCCACATCAGCATCAACGCGATCTAACAGGCGCTCACCGCCGAGCTCTGCCAGTTTATTGTCAAAATCTTTGCCCGACTGGCAGAAAAATTCGTATGACGTGTCACCAAGACCAAAAACGGCAAAGGCGGTGTTTTCAAGCTTCGGTGCTTTTTTTAGAGAACAGGAACTTATGCAACGCGACCGCTTCTTCCGGGGGCTCACCTTCTCCCTGCGTGGACGTGACGACAACCAGCAGCTTTTCATTGGCGATTTGTTTGAATTTGTAGTCGCCTGCGTTAACCAGCGTAACGCTAAGTTTTGCTGCCAGCAGGTCATCACGCAGCGCTTCCGCCACTCGGCGCGCATTCCCCCGTTTGGGATGCGGAGACAAGCGTGATGCCCGGCATTTCCACCACGGGAGCGGGTGTGGCAACGGCTGCGCCAGGTTGCTGATTCAGCGTGCCCCAGAAATAGCCAGAAACCCATGCAAGCTGCGTGGGCGTAAGATCGGTGGTGGCCGCCTGGAGGCGTGCCAGTTGCTCCGGGTTCAGCGGAAGCAAAGCGGAAGGTGGGGCCTGTGTCGTCATGCGTCGTTATGTTCCAGTAAGCAAAGCGGATTTAAGCAATAAAACCCAAACTGATGATAAGGGTAACGGCGGCGATAATAACAATTAAAGAAGGGATGGAAATAACAAATAACCAAATGGACTAACCTGTTTTAGCTATAGTTATTAGCGACAAAAACGATTAAATAACCACATGATATATAAACAGTTATTTAATTTTTCTCATCTATATGTGGCATTCTGACGCTTAGCGCCCTTTTAACTAATGATAAAAAATGTACTTTACGGTACCCTACGGCGTTTTTTTGCATTCGTGAGAGTAAATAATGACCACCACCCTGTTTAAAGATTTCACCTTCGAAGCCGCTCACCGCCTGCCGCACGTACCGGAAGGGCATAAATGTGGCCGTCTGCACGGACACTCTTTTATGGTGCGCCTTGAAGTCACCGGTGAAGTCTGCCCTCATACGGGATGGATTATCGATTTCGCTGAATTAAAAGCCGCATTTAAGCCAACGTATGACAGGCTTGATCATTACTACCTGAACGATATTCCCGGTCTCGAAAACCCGACCAGCGAAGTGCTGGCGAAATGGATTTGGGATCAGGTCAAACCATCCATTCCCTTGCTGAGCGCGGTGATGGTAAAAGAGACCTGCACAGCGGGCTGTGTCTATCGCGGCGAATAAGTATTTCGTCTTGCCGGATAGCGACGTAAAGCGTCTTATCCGGCTAACAGAAAAGCCCGGTAAGCTAACGCGCCGGGCTTTTTTATCAGGCAATATTCAGATACTTGTGCGTCTGCATCGACAGGCGCCAGTTGCGGGCGATACAGGTATCGATGCACAGCCGGGTAGCGTCTTCTTTCTGACTGATAGGTTGCAGCGCAATCACCCGCGGTTTGTCATCGCTCAGCGTGGCGAGCAGTTCGTCCAGCGCTTCAATATCACGTACGCGTCCAACCGGGTGTTTGATCTCATTTGCGCGTTCCAGCGCCTGGGAGAGAACGTTATAACCACCGCGCATGTTCACCTTCGGAGAAACGGTCACCCAGGTATTGGGTGTGCAGCGCACTTCGTGTGTACCGCTGGTTTCTATCTGGCAGCTAAAGCCGTTCTTTTCCAGCAAATCAGTGAGTGGCATCAGATCATGAATACAGGGTTCACCACCGGTGATCACTACATGACGCGCGGTGTAACCTTGTCGGCCAATCACCGCCAGCAGATCTTCACTGCTTGCCGCGCCCCATTTATCACTCTCTTTGGTTTTCGCCAGGATGCTGTACAGGGAGACTTCCCGATCCTCAAGCTTATCCCAGGTGTGTTTGGTATCGCACCAGGCACAGCCAACCGGGCATCCCTGTAAACGAATAAAAATGGCGGGGACGCCGGTAAAATAACCCTCACCTTGCAGGGTCTGGAACATCTCGTTAATCGGGTACTGCATAGCATTCTCTGTAAAGGGGATAATGAGTAAGTATCGCAGATTTCGCCTTCCCGGTCATGCGCAGCGGCAGCGTAAGGTAAAATGACTCTGCTCGCCATAAGACATATATCGAGCTTAGTTTCTCTACCGCTTGCCCATGAGCTTAAACTGTAACTTGATGCTCCAAACCAGATTGATAAAGAAAGGGTTAAAAAAGACTGAAATCAAGGCTAAGATGAGGCAGCAAAGTATAAACATTATAAATGGCTCACCCCCTCCCATTGTTGCAGGAAAAAGCATGGAGAAGAATAACGCGCCACCCCATGCATAGTATTTCCAGGCGTAGAGAAAAAAAGCACGGCTTACGCTGATGTTTTTCTTTCTCGCTAACTTAAGCAAGAAACGAATGTTTTTTTCTTTCATTCCAGCATTCACGAGTATTGTCCTTATGTCGTCATTCATATTACAGCACCATTAAAAGCTATTAACATATATAAAAACACTATCCTGCTCGACATCAAAGTAATACCGGAAAATCATTTAAACCCCTCGTAATTTGATATAAACCTTCCAAACCTTAAAGTAATTTTTATGAAGCCGACAGGTTAACTCGATAACAAAAAATAACAACCCGAATATTAAAAAAAATGCCCATAACTCACTGAAGTCTTTTTGTGCAATTGAACATATAAAAAATGACATAACAAAAAACAATATAATATCAACCTTGATGATATTTGCATCTGTTAATAAATATGCCTTTTGTAAATCGATCTTGTTTTCATTAGCAAAGCGAATAAGTTTCTGTGCTTTATACTCACTTAAACCCGCAAGTGTAACACGCTCAATTAAAGCTTTATCATTCTGATCATATGTTTTAAAGAACATTTTTTTATTCCCTCAAATCGGACCAGTTAGTGCTTTCCCCACCAAGAAGTTGATAAATAGTGACACCACTAACTGCATCACCGGTTAACTCATTAGCTCCCCCCAACAGCGCCCAAGGTTCTCCAGTTGCGAATATAATCTTCCCGGATATAGCGGAATAATTTCCACGAATCTGTTCTCAACGTCAGCGTTGAGACCGAGCCGAAAGAAAGAACAAGATCTCCCGTTGAAAAAGTAATATCACCATCTTTGTCATCCCCACCTAATAGCTTTGCTGCCTGTCGGTAAGCATACCGCAAAGGCATTTTATTAGGATCGTCATGATATAATAAATAATAACCATTTTCCCAAACATTCTCACTCCCCTGCATCATTAAAGGAATTCCATAAGTTTTACATGCAGCACCGAGGCTTGCTTTACATAAACCAAAACCACCGATTGCTTGCATTGCCCCACTAACAAATCCGATTTGTTTTAATGCTATAGTAAGAGTAGAATGCCTTACTCTTTCACGCTCAGCTATTGCATATAATTTAACACTCCCTATTCTCAGATACATATGATACTTAATTAAAGACTTATGATATTCACGTAGTCTATCCATCGCCCTGCCGAAATCTAATTTCCCATATCGATATTCATCAAGACAATCTGATGTAAATCTACGTTCCTCTATCATATATTTTGTACGTATAGCTGAATCATGAATATATTGAAAGCCGATATCATAGACAAGTCGGTCAATCCTTTCTTTTTCACTTTGCAAATTCATTAATCCATAACTACTCAAAATAACCTCCTGTTATTTACCGAGCAACTTATATTGAATCTTAATACTCCAAAGTAAATTTATGACAAACGGTGTAAAGAAGAGTGAAATGAAAGCTACAGCGATACAAAAGAGAACGTTTACTATAAAGTACTCTATCCCCTCAGAAAGTGATGCGAAAATTACTGATAATAGTAAAGCTGTACTCCATGCGTAATATGTCCAGGCATAGAGAAAAAAAGCCCGACTTAAACTGATATTTTTTACTTTTGCCAGTTTTATCAGGATAGTAGCATCTTTCTTTTTCATGCCCGCTTTCACCAGTATCTCTTCCAATTCATGATCCATTCAATATTTCTATTATTCATTAATGATAAATGTAAAAAACAAATACAGAGAATAATCACATAATTAAATTACTATCGATAAAATAATAACAAAGTGACAAAGATCAAATCGTTCATAAAAATCTTCAATTAAGAATAAATTACAAGCATAAAAAAACCCGCCGAAGCGGGTTTCTTAGAGTGTAAAGCGACAGTAATAAATTACTGACCTTTGATCTCTTTACGACCGTTGTACGGTGCTTTTTCACCCAGCGCTTCTTCGATACGAATCAGCTGGTTGTATTTAGCAACGCGGTCAGAACGGCTCATAGAACCCGTTTTGATCTGGCCTGCAGCAGTACCTACAGCCAGGTCAGCGATGGTAGCGTCTTCAGTTTCACCAGAACGGTGAGAGATCACAGCCGTGTAGCCAGCGTCTTTCGCCATCTTGATTGCAGCCAGCGTTTCGGTCAGAGAACCGATCTGGTTGAATTTGATCAGGATGGAGTTAACGATGCCTTTTTCGATACCTTCTTTCAGGATCTTGGTGTTGGTCACGAACAGATCGTCACCCACCAGCTGGATTTTGTCGCCCAGTACTTTGGTCTGGTAAGCAAAACCATCCCAGTCAGACTCGTCCAGACCGTCTTCGATAGAAACGATTGGGTACTGTTTGGTCAGGTCTTCCAGGAAGTGAGTGAATTCTTCAGAGGTGAATGCTTTGTTGCCTTCGCCAGCCAGAACGTATTTACCGTCTTTGTAGAATTCAGATGCTGCACAGTCCATCGCCAGAGTGATGTCTTTGCCCAGCTCGTAGCCAGCAGCTTTAACAGCTTCAGCAATGACAGCCAGCGCTTCAGCGTTGGAGCCCAGGTTCGGCGCATAGCCACCTTCGTCACCCACTGCGGTGTTCATGCCTTTCGCTTTCAGCACTTTAGCCAGGTTGTGGAAAACTTCAGAACCCATACGTACGGCTTCTTTCAGGGTTTTCGCGCCAACTGGCTGAATCATGAATTCCTGGATGTCGACGTTGTTGTCAGCGTGCTCACCACCGTTGATGATGTTCATCATCGGAACCGGCATGGAGTATTTGCCCGGAGTACCGTTCAGCTCAGCGATGTGCTCGTACAGCGGCATGCCTTTAGCTGCAGCAGCAGCTTTGGCGTTAGCCAGAGACACAGCCAGGATGGCGTTCGCACCGAAGTTAGATTTGTTTTCAGTACCGTCCAGATCGATCATGATCTTGTCGATGCCAGCCTGATCTTTGGCATCTTTGCCAAGGATAGCCTGAGCGATCGGGCCGTTAACCGCGCCAACAGCTTTCAGTACGCCTTTACCCATGAAGCGGGATTTGTCGCCATCGCGCAGTTCCAGCGCTTCGCGGGAGCCCGTAGAAGCACCTGACGGAGCTGCTGCCATACCGACGAAACCACCTTCCAGGTGTACTTCGGCTTCAACAGTCGGGTTACCACGGGAGTCGATGATTTCACGACCGATGACTTTAACGATTTTGGACATTAGGTTTTCCTCAGTACAAGTTAAACTAAAACTCCAGACAAACAACGCGTACCTTTGGTACGCGTTGCCGTTCTAACTTTTTTTACTTCTTACTTCGCCTGACGCTTCTGATGCTCGCTGGCGGCTTTCACAAAGCCAGCAAACAGCGGATGTCCATCACGTGGCGTGGAAGTAAATTCCGGATGGAACTGACAGGCCACGAACCACGGATGATTCGGTACCTCAATGATCTCGACTAACTGATCATCACCGGAACGGCCTGCAACGCGCAGACCCGCAGCTTCAATCTGTTTCAACAGCATGTTGTTGACTTCGTAACGATGGCGATGACGTTCGACAATGGTCGGCGTACCGTACAGCTGACGAACCAGACTATCGTCGCCAAGTTGACACTGCTGCGCGCCAAGACGCATGGTGCCCCCCCAGATCGCTCTTCTCGGTACGGACTTCAACGTTACCGTCTTCGTCACGCCATTCGGTAATCAGCGCCACAACCGGGTACTTACAGTCTGGCACAAATTCCGTCGAGTTGGCGTTGTCCATGCCGGCGACATTACGCGCAAACTCAATCAACGCAACCTGCATACCCAGGCAAATGCCCAGATAAGGAATATTGTTTTCGCGCGCATAGCGCGCAGTGGCGATCTTCCCTTCCACACCACGATAGCCGAAGCCACCGGGGATCAGGATAGCGTCCAAATCTTTCAGGATTTCGACACCACGTGTTTCAACATCCTGCGAATCGATCAGCTTGATGTTGACGGTCACGCGATTTTTCAGACCACCATGTTTCAGCGCTTCAATCACAGATTTATAGGCGTCCGGCAGTTCAATGTACTTACCGACCATCCCAATCGTGACTTCGCCTGCCGGGTTCGCTTCTTCATAAATCACCTGTTCCCATTCGGCCAGGTTAGCTTCCGGACACTCTAAGCTGAATCGTTTACAAATATAATCGTCCAGGCCCTGGGATTTCAACATGCCTGGAATTTTATAGATGGAATCGACATCTTTCAGAGAAATCACCGCTTTTTCCGGAACGTTACAGAACAATGCAATTTTCGCACGTTCGTTGGCCGGTACTGCGCGATCTGAGCGGCAGATCAGGATATCAGGCTGGATACCGATAGAGAGCAGCTCTTTTACAGAGTGCTGCGTCGGTTTTGTTTTGACTTCACCCGCCGCCGCCATGTACGGAACCAGCGTCAGATGCATAAACAGAGTGTGTTCACGGCCAATTTCAACGGCCATCTGCCGAATCGCTTCAAGGAACGGCAGAGATTCAATATCACCGACAGTGCCGCCGATCTCAACCAGCACAACGTCATGGCCTTCACCGCCTTCCAGCACGCGTTCTTTGATGGCATTGGTGATGTGCGGGATAACCTGTACGGTTGCGCCCAGATAGTCGCCACGGCGCTCTTTGCGCAGAACGTCAGAGTAGATACGACCCGTGGTGAAGTTGTTGCGGCGACTCATTTTAGTGCGAATGAAACGCTCGTAGTGACCCAGGTCCAGGTCGGTTTCAGCGCCGTCTTCAGTAACGAACACTTCCCCGTGTTGGATTGGGCTCATGGTGCCAGGATCGACGTTGATATACGGATCCAGTTTCATGATGGTCACATTGAGGCCACGGGCTTCAAGAATGGCTGCGAGGGAGGCTGCGGCAATGCCTTTACCCAGAGAGGATACGACCCCGCCGGTCACAAAAATATAGTTCGTTGTCATGCTGAACCTGAGAAGTTAGGGTGAAACGATGGAATAACCAGGACGGGAAAGTAGTATACCCGAACATGACGTACGCCACAAACTTTCATTATCCCCTCTCCTTCGTTCTTCAAGCCGCACCGGTGTTGGCTTCCTTCACGCACCCCAGTCACATAGCATTTCTGTGTTCCTGGGAATTCTTTCAGTCGCCGCCTTGTTGCGACTCGAATAACTCGAAGAGGCAGTATACACGGTGTTTCATCAACATAACGGGAAGAGAAAATAGCCTCTTTGAGGTAAATGTTTTTGACGCAAATCAAGCGCTTGTTATTTAAAAAATCACACAAAACGCCCTTGACCGCTCAATTTCCTTAAAGATCAATTTCCTGCCGTTTTACCTGCTGCCAGACTTCTTCCATCGTTTCCAGATCAACACCAGTCATTTCCAGGCCCCGCGCCGCCACTATTCGCTCGACCTCACGAAAGCGCCGCTCGAACTTTTCGTTAGCTTTTTGCAAGGCGGTTTCCGCTTTAGTCCCCAAATGACGGGCCATGTTGACGGTGGCAAACAGCAAGTCGCCCATTTCTTCTTCCAGTTTAGCCTGGTCAACAACGACCTGTCGGGCCTCATGCATGACCTCGTCGATCTCTTCGTAAACCTTGTCCACCACAGGGCCCAGCGTCGTCCAGTCAAAACCGACATTCGAACAGCGCTTCTGGATTTTCTGCGCCCGCATTAACGCCGGTAAACTGCGCGGAATATCATCAAGGGCAGAATGCTGCGCCTTTTGCGCTCGTTCGCCGGTTTTGATTTGCTCCCAGCGGGCCAGCACTTCGCTGCTGTTGTGGGCCTGGGCATCAGCGAAAACGTGCGGATGGCGGCGCTCCAGTTTGTCGCTGATGGCGGTACAAATATCATTGAAATCAAAGCGCCCTTCTTCCTGCGCTATCTGCGCGTAAAACACCACCTGGAACAGCAGGTCGCCCAGTTCGCCGCGCAGATCGTCAAAATCTTCACGGGAAATCGCATCGAGCACTTCGTAGGTTTCTTCAAGGGTGTAGGGAGCAAGCGTGGCGAAAGTCTGTTCGTTATCCCACGGACAGCCGGTTTTCGGGTCGCGCAGGCGTTGCATGATGCCAAGCAGGCGGTCAATTTGAGTCATTGGAACATCCTGAAAAATACAGGCCCGATGAGCAAAGCGCCATCGGGACTGGAAAGTTAAATTAATTGCCGTGCAAACGACGGGCGTCAATCACATCGGGTACCTGATTCAGCTTGCTGAGTACACGTCCCAATACCTGCAGGTTATAGATTTCAATCGTCATATCGATGGTGGCAAGCTGCTGTTTGGTATCACTACGGCTGGCGACACCAAGCACATTAACCTTCTCGTTCGCCAGAATCGTCGTGATGTCACGCAATAAACCGCTGCGATCGTTAGCCTGTACACGCACCACCAGCGAGTATCCCGCAGAATAGCTTTCGCCCCAGACCGCGTCCACAAGGCGTTCCGGGGCATGCGCACGCAGTTCGACCAGTTGCTCACAGTCCGCCCGATGGACGGAAATCCCGCGGCCCTGGGTAATGAACCCAACAATCTCATCGCCCGGAATCGGCTGGCAGCAGCGGGCAATGTGGTGCATCAAATTACCTACGCCTTCCACAACGACACGCCCATCATCTTTACGCCGGTTCTGCGGCGCATGCGTTTTCTGCTGAAGCTGTTTTAGCGCGGCGGCGTCTTCTTCGGCAGCACTCGGTTTGTTGAACTGAGACTGCAGGAAGTTCACCATCTGGTTCAGACGGATATCGCCCCCGCCAATCGCCGCCAGCAGTTCCTCCAGCTCGTTGAAGTTGTAGCGCGGCAGTAGATGCTTTTCCGCTTCTTTCAGGCTGATCCCTAAATGTGACAGCTCGTCATCCAGAATCTGCCGTCCGGCAAGGATGTTCTTATCGCGGTCCTGTTTGCGGAACCAGGCGTGGATTTTCGAGCGCCCACGGCTGGTCGTCACATAGCCGAGGTTCGGATTCAGCCAGTCACGGCTCGGGTTCGGCTGTTTCTGGGTGATGATTTCGATCTGATCGCCCATCTGCAACTGGTAGGTAAACGGCACGATGCGCCCGCCGATTTTCGCCCCAATGCAACGGTGCCCCACATCACTGTGAATGTGGTACGCAAAATCGAGCGGCGTAGAGCCAGCGGGCAGATCCACCACATCGCCTTTCGGCGTAAAGACGTAGACCCGATCGTCAAAGACCTGACTGCGCACTTCGTCGAGCATTTCGCCGGAATCCGCCATCTCTTCCTGCCAGGCGATTAGCTTACGCAGCCAGGCAATGCGGTCCTCATGTCCTGAACGCGCTCCACCTGCAATCGCGCCTTCTTTGTACTTCCAGTGTGCGGCAACGCCCAGCTCGGCGTCTTCATGCATCTGTTTGGTGCGAATCTGGATCTCGACCGTTTTACCGCCCGGCCCCAATACCACGGTGTGAATCGACTGATAGCCATTCGGTTTCGGGTTGGCGACATAGTCGTCAAACTCATCCGGCAGATGGCGATAGTGCGTGTGCACAATCCCCAGTGCAGCGTAGCAGTCCTGCAAGCGCTCGGCGACAATACGAACGGCGCGCACGTCAAACAACTCATCAAATGCCAGATGCTTTTTCTGCATTTTTCGCCAGATGCTGTAGATGTGTTTCGGGCGACCGTACACTTCCGCCTTCACGCCTTCCGTTTTCATCTCTGAGCGCAGATGCCCCACAAATTCTTCAA